>NZ_JAVHTY010000001.1 GCF_031085165.1 Pseudomonas sp. 102515
CCTGATCCCTTCCCGAACTCAGAAGTGAAACGATGCATCGCCGATGGTAGTGTGGGGTTTCCCCATGTGAGAGTAGGTCATCGTCAAGCGCCTAACACCCAGCACCCCCGCTCAGTTCACTCTGGCGGGGGTGTTGTCTTTGGGGCGGGAAAAGTTTGGCCGAGGGCCAGGGCGCTTGGGCGAATAGCCAGATCAGCGGACGAAAGTAACTCACGTGCCCGGGGTTGCCCCCACCCTAGCCTCTGCCCGGGGAGGGGATTAAAGGCGGCATGGCGGAGGCTTGAGAGGTCAAGTGCTGCTTTGAGTCTGCAAGAGCAGAACAGCCAGAACAGCCCGGCTGCGCCGGGCTGTTGTGTTTGAGCTGAAGATGCGTAATCGCCCGTGAGGTTAAGGTCGTAGGTTGGCGCTGAGCGCAGTGAAGCCCACGATGGCGGCCCGCTGCAGGCATGATAGGCCTGGAAAAAATGGCCATCAGGGCAAGCTCCGATTACCTAGGCAGCCGTCGAGCGTGTACTGCTGATACAGCGGGTCGGCACAGCTACGCTGGCCGAGATCGCCCGCAGCAGGCTGCCAGAAAATCAGCAGAGCCACCGGTAACCTGACCGGGGATGATTCTGATCTGGTACATTTTCCCTAACCTTTTCGGTATACAATGCCCAATGGCCTAAGGCCGGTAGGCAAGGGGTGCGAAGCGTCGTACCCCTTTTTTCTTTGCATGACCAACCAAATTTCTGGCGTGGCCTAGGATCCTATCCCTTGAACGTTAGGATCCGCGGACAGGTGTTCAGGTGACGCAAGCGATGAAAGCGCAAGCGAAGGGGATTCGATTTTGATCAAGGTGCTAGTTGTCGACGACCATGATCTTGTTCGTACCGGCATCGTGCGGATGCTGGCGGATGTAACAGGAATCCAAGTCGTCGGCCAGGCAGACAGTGGCGAAAATGCACTGATGCTGGCCCGTGAACTCGAGCCGGATGTCGTCTTGATGGACGTGCGGATGCCCGGTATTGGTGGGCTGGAAGCCACGCGCAAGCTCCTGCGCAGTCGGCCTGACCTGAAGGTGGTTGTCGTCACGGCCTGTGAGGAAGATCCGTTCCCGACACGTCTGCTCCAGGCGGGCGCTGCAGGATATTTGACGAAGGGTGCTGACATCGAAGAGATGATCACCGCCATCAAGCAGGCCTTTGCCGGTCGGCGTTACATCAGTGCGCAGATCGCCCAGCAGCTTGCCTTGAAACCCTTCCAATCCAAGGCGGAAGCGTCACCCTTCGATCAGCTATCCGAGCGTGAGATTCAGATCGCGCTGATGATTGCGGGCTGCCAGAAAGTCCAGGTCATTTCCGACAAGCTTTGTTTGTCCCCCAAGACCGTCAACACCTATCGCTATCGGATCTTCGAGAAATTATCGATTACCAGTGATGTCGAACTGGCCATGTTGGCTGTTCGCCACGGCATGGTAGATGCAACGAGTTGATATGAGTCAATCTTTCGATGCTGCGGCCTTTTTATCCGGTTGCAGTGGACGTCCGGGTGTCTACCGGATGTTCGATGAGGGCGGCAAGCTCCTCTATGTAGGTAAAGCCAAGAACCTCAAGAACCGCCTTTCAAGTTACTTCAGGAAGACCGGCTTGGCGCCCAAGACGGCTTCCATGGTGTCCAAGATCGCTCAGATCGAGACCACCATCACCGGCAACGAGACCGAAGCGCTCCTGCTGGAACAAAACCTCATCAAGCAGTGGCGTCCGCCATACAACATCCTGTTGCGGGATGACAAGTCCTACCCTTATGTCTATCTCTCCACTGAGGATAAGTATCCCCGGCTGACCATTCATCGTGGTGAGAAGAGAGGGAAGGGGCGTTATTTCGGGCCCTATCCCAGTGCGGGTGCCATCCGTGAAAGTCTCAATCTGCTGCAGAAAGCCTTCCAGGTACGCCAGTGCGATGACAACTACTTCCGCAATCGCACGCGACCATGCCTGCAATACCAGATCAAGAGATGCAAAGGACCCTGTGTTGCGCTGGTGAGTGAACAGGAATATGGCGAGGACGTTCGCCACTCGGCCATGTTTCTCGAAGGCCGCAGCAATGCCCTGGCCGAAGAGCTGCAAGCCAAGATGGAGAGCGCCTCGGTCAATCTGCAGTTCGAGCGCGCCGCCGAACTGCGCGATCAGGTCGCCTTGGTCAGGCGTGTCCAGGACCAGCAAAGTATCGAAGGTGGTACCGGCGATGTCGACGTCATAGCGGCACTCGTCAATCCGGGCGGTGCCTGTGTCCACTTGGTCAGTGTGCGCGGTGGTCGAGTGCTGGGCAGCAAGAATTTCTTCCCGGAGGTGGGCATCGAGGAGGATTCCAGTGAGGTGCTGGCCGCCTTCCTGGAGCAGTACTATCTTGCCTACCTGGAGCGCGATCTGCCGGACGAGATCATCGTCAATTCCGTCCATGAGGACTTCGCTACCCTGATCGATGCCTTTGCCGAGGTCCACAAGCGTCAGTTGGTCATCGCCCACCGCGTCCGGGGTACCCGAGCACGCTGGCAGCAGCTGGCGGTTACCAATGCGGAGCAGGCGTTGAATACGCGCCTGGCCAATCGGCAGCATATGGGCGTGCGTTTCGACGCCCTGGTCCAGGCGCTGGATCTGCCCGAACCGCCGCAGCGGCTGGAGTGTTTCGATATCAGTCATTCCAGTGGCGAGGCGACCGTGGCGTCCTGCGTGGTGTTCGGACCTGAAGGACCGCTTAAGTCGGACTATCGTCGCTACAACATCGAGGGTGTAACCGCCGGCGATGACTATGCAGCCATGCATCAGGCCTTGACCCGCCGCTTCAGCCGGCTCAAGGCGGGCGAGGGTAAACTGCCTGACATTCTGCTGGTGGATGGCGGCAAGGGCCAGTTGGCGATGGCCCGTGAGGTGCTCAGGGAGCTAGCCGTACCGGATCTGGTCCTGCTGGGCGTCGCCAAGGGGGTTACCCGCAAGCCTGGCCTCGAGGTTCTCTATCTGGACGATCCTTCCAATGAATTCACCCTGCCGGCTCATTCGCCCGCGCTGCACCTCATCCAGCAGATCCGCGATGAAGCGCACCGTTTCGCGATCACCGGGCATCGCGCGCGTCGCGGCAAGGCGCGGAGGACCTCCTCCCTGGAAGAGGTCGCCGGCATTGGGCCCAAGCGCCGGCAGGAGCTCCTGAAGCACTTTGGTGGGCTCCGCGAATTGCAGCGCGCCAGCATCGAGGAAATTGCCAAAGCGCCCAGCATTAGCAAAAAGCTGGCCGAGCAGATTTATGCCGCCTTGCACAGCGAGTAGAATCACCTCACGTTCACCAACAGCCGCGCCAATGAATATTCCAAATCTGCTTACCGTACTGCGCGTCTTGCTCATTCCTCTGTTCGTCATCCTGTTCTACCTGCCGGTCCACTGGAGCTACTGGACCGCCAGCACCGTTTTCGCGATCGCCTGCGCGACCGACTGGCTGGATGGTTATCTGGCGCGGCGCCTGGGGCAGAGCACGCCCTTTGGTGCCTTTCTGGATCCGGTAGCGGACAAGCTCATCGTCGCCGTGGCCCTGGTGTTGCTGGTGCAGGAGCACGCCAACGCCTGGTTGACGCTGCCCGCCGTCATCATCGTCGGGCGCGAGATCGTCGTATCGGCGCTGCGGGAGTGGATGGCCGAACTGGGTGCCCGTGCCCAGGTCGCGGTCTCCAATCTGGGCAAGTGGAAGACGGCGGCGCAGATGCTGGCGCTGGTCATCCTGCTGGCCAATCCGCCGCAGATGACCTTCTGGGTCATTAGCGGCTATGCCTTGCTCATTGTCGCGGCGGCGCTGACGCTGTGGTCCATGTGCACCTACCTGATGGCGGCCTGGCCGCACCTGATGAGCGCCGAGAAAAAGAAATAAGTTTTTTGAATCAATGGCTTGACATGAAGGGTTGCTCAGATAGAATAGCGCCCGTCACCAAGCGGGAATAGCTCAGTTGGTAGAGCACGACCTTGCCAAGGTCGGGGTCGCGAGTTCGAGTCTCGTTTCCCGCTCCATGTTTAACATGAGTGTCGCAAGGCATTCAGGTTTGAGGCCGGGTGGCAGAGTGGTCATGCAGCGGATTGCAAATCCGTGTACGCCGGTTCGATTCCGACCTCGGCCTCCACTATTGAGAGCCCCGTAGATCACAGGTCTACGGGGCTTTTCATCATCCAGGGATGTGTGAATACTGGATCAGGTTCTACGAATCCGGTTGTCTGAGGGTTCGGTTCTGCCCGAGTGGTGAAACTGGTAGACACAAGGGACTTAAAATCCCTCGACTTAACCGTCGTGCCGGTTCGATTCCGGCCTCGGGCACCATCCAAATGAAAAGGCCACTCGTGTTTGAGTGGCCTTTTTCGTTTACGAGGGAATCGTCCAGTAGGGTGTTTCATCCGCATCGCGCTCGATGCGTGAGCGGCTGTCGAGGATGAAGGCTTCGAGCATGGCAGCGTCGAGCAATTCGGTGCGTGCGATGGGGCGATTGAGTACCGACTGACCGCTGCGGGAAAAGACCTCGACATCGTAGGCGCGCTGATCACGCGTGGAGATCACGCAGCGCAACGGCTCGAATCCGCCTTTGAGGGAGTTGAAGGCGCTGGCGAGTTCGACATAGAGGGTCATCCGGAAAAGCTTCCTGTTCAAAAGTGGCACTGTGACAGCATTGGCTGCTACAGGGTTTCACCTTTGCAGAAAAGTGCCGTCATATCGCGATGCTAGTCGCAAAATTCCGGCCCTGCTTTCGGATTTTCATTGCCAGCCTTGCAACCAGCATTCTGCATCCTGCAACTCGTGCCAGTCCAGCGTCTAGGTACGACGAGTGAGAACGGCTTGGAGATCTATCTGCGAGATGGGATTGGTCTCGACTTCCGGGGTATGGACCCGGGTGACGATGAAGTGCTTTTGCCGCTCGCGCGGCTGGACGGCCGTCCATTTGCTGAGCAGCAGCTTGTTCGGGTTGATCTGACGTTGCTTCATCCCTGCATGGCCTCCAGCAGCGGTGCGTTGCGATAGCGCTGCAACAAGGCTTCTAGGTTGCGATCGGGCATGGCGTGGGCCCTGAGCGCCGTGATGGTGCGCTCGACGTATTCCAAGGTGGTGCCGAAATGGCCGCAGGCCTCGGTCAGGACACGGTTGAGGATGTCGTCGGGCAGGCTGCCGGCGTAGCAGGGTAGGTTGCGTTTAAGCACGAAGCCGAGTGCCTGCACCTTGCTGCCGTCTTCCAGATGGCATTGCAGCCAGCGTGGGCGGTAGGACCCATCCGGCATCTCGCGCTTCCAGAGGGCCAGCAGGTGGTCGTCCAGCTGCTCCTCCGGCAGCTGGTAGGCAAAGCCCGAGCAGGAGCCGCCGCGATCCAGGCCCAGTACCAGGCCGGGTTGCTCGGGGGTGCCGCGATGCAGCTGGGACCAGAGATAGAGGCCGCGGTGGTAGCCGTGCACTCGCGCCCGGCGCACGGCGACGGCGGGGCACTCGGGGCGCCATATCAGCGAGCCGTAGGCGAACAGCCAGACCGGGCCGGGTTGGCGCTGGGCCAGGGTGGCTTCCAGGGAGGCCACGAGCTCGGGATGGGTGAGCGGCGTGGCGGGCGCGAGCTTAGGGGGATAGGAATCGTGGATGCTGGAAGAAATCTGTCTATGCATGTGCCGCCTGGTCCTCAACCGCTGGAGCTGCCAGGTTCAGGAACCCGGCCCTAAGATCCTAACGAAAGTGCGGGAAGAACTCCTAGACCGTTCGTGCCCATCTTTATGACGCCTGGTTAGGTCGCAGCGAGAAACATGCCAAGGTGGACGAGGAAAACGGCGGACGAAAAAAAGCCCGGCAGGTGCCGGGCTGCACAGGAGCGTGAGATCGATCAGGCGCTGGTGCGGATCAGGTGATCGAAGGCCGCCAAGGAGGCCTTGGCGCCTTCGCCCAGGGCGATGACGATCTGCTTGTAGGGCACGGTGGTGACATCGCCTGCGGCGAAGACGCCGGGCAGGGAGGTCTGGCAACGGGCGTCCACTTCGATCTCGCCGCGCGGCGACAGCTCGACGGTACCCTTGAGCCAATCGGTATTGGGCACCAGGCCGATCTGTACGAAGACGCCTTCCAGGTCGATGTGGTGGAATTCGCTGGAGTTGCGATCCTTGTAGACCAGGCCGTTGACCTTCTGGCCGTCACCCTTGACTTCGCTGGTGAGGGCGCTGGTGATGACGGTCACGTTGGGCAGGCTGAACAGCTTGCGCTGTAACACGGCGTCGGCGCGCAGCTGGCCGTCGTACTCGATCAGGGTGACCTGGGCGACGATGCCGGCGAGGTCGATGGCCGCCTCGACACCCGAGTTGCCGCCACCGATCACGGCGACGCGCTTGCCCTTGAAGAGGGGGCCATCGCAGTGTGGGCAGTAGGCCACGCCGCGGTTGCGGTATTCCCGCTCACCCGGGACGTTCATCTCGCGCCAGCGGGCGCCAGTGGCCAGGATCAGCGTCTTGGCCTTGAGCGAGCCGCCATCGGTGAAGCGTACTTCATGCAGGCCGCCGGCTTCGTGGGCCGGAATCAGCTGCTCGGCGCGCTGCAGGTTCATGATGTCGACTTCGTACTGCTTGACGTGCTCTTCGAGTGCCATGGCCAGCTTCGGCCCTTCGGTCTCCTTGATGGAGATGAAGTTCTCGATGGCCAGGGTGTCCAGCACCTGGCCGCCGAAACGCTCGGCGGCGACGCCGGTACGGATGCCCTTGCGTGCGGCATAGACCGCAGCGGCAGCGCCGGCCGGGCCACCCCCGATGACCAGGACGTCGAAGGCGTCCTTGGCGTTGAGCTTGTCGGCGGAGCGGGCGGCGGCGCCGGTGTCGAGCTTGGCGACGATCTCTTCCAGGCCCATGCGGCCCTGGCCGAAGGGTTCGCCGTTCAGGTAGACGCTGGGCACGGCCATGATCTGGCGGCGCTCGACTTCGTCCTGGAACAGGGCGCCGTCGACGGCCACGTGCTTGACCCGGGGATTGAGCACCGCCATGAGGTTCAGGGCCTGCACCACGTCCGGGCAGTTCTGGCAGGAGAGGGAGAAATAGGTTTCGAACTGGTAGTCGCCGTCGAGCGCCTTGACCTGCTCGATGACGTCCTGGCTGGCCTTGGATGGATGGCCGCCCACCTGCAGCAGGGCCAGCACCAGGGAGGTGAATTCGTGGCCCATGGGCAGACCGGCGAAGCGCAGGTCGATGTTCTGACCGGGGGTCAGCAGGGCGAAGGAGGGACGACGCGCATCGGTGCCGTCGGTGCTGAGGCTGACCTGATCGGACAGGCTGGCGATATCCTGCAGCAGGCTGTGCATTTCACGGGACTTCGCGCCATCGTCGAGGGACGCGACGATCTCGATGGGGCGCGTGACGCGTTCGAGGTAGGTCTTGAGCTGGGCTTTCAGATTGGCGTCCAACATGGCGACGTGGCTTCCGTAAAAAATGGGCAAAAAAAGAGCGCGCGGGCAAGGCGCCCGGGCGCTCGGGCTAGATCAGGCGGGTGTTAGATCTTGCCGACCAGGTCCAGCGAGGGGGTCAGGGTCGCTTCGCCTTCTTTCCACTTGGCGGGGCAGACTTCGCCCGGGTGGTTAGCGACGTACTGGGCAGCGCGGACCTTGCGCAGCAGTTCGCTGGCGTCACGGCCGATGCCGTTATCGTGGATTTCGCACAGCTTGATCTGACCTTCCGGGTTGATCAGGAAGGTGCCACGCAGGGCCAGGCCTTCCTCTTCGATCAGCACTTCGAAGTTGCGTGCCAGGCGCGCGGTGGGATCGCCTACCAGCGGGTAGTTGACCTTCTTGATGGCTTCCGAGGTGTCGTGCCAGGCCTTGTGAGCGAAGTGGGTGTCGCAGGACACACCGTAGATCTCCACGCCCAGCTTCTGGAACTCGGGGTACAGGTCAGCAAGGTCTTCCAGCTCGGTGGGGCACACGAAGGTGAAGTCGGCCGGGTAGAACACGATGGCGGACCACTTGCCCTTCAGATCGGCCTCGGTCACCTGGACGAATTTGCCGTTGTGGTAGGCGGTCGCGGTGAAAGGCTTCACTTCGGTGTTGATCAGGGACATTGATGACTCCTTGATGGGTTTAAGTCAGGGTTGAAATCGATAGGACGCATACTAATCGCATTTTGACGATTCACCTCATTGTTAAAGGCGATGCTGGCGATTAGGCGCCTCTATCGGATACTACAGGTTATGAGGGAAATCAGTACCTTAGCCAAACCTCAGGCAGCGCCCAGGGCCTTGACCGTGGCGGGATGCTGACCCCATTCGCTCCAGGAACCGTCATAGAGTCGGCCATCCGGGAAGCCGGCGACACTGAGGGCGAGCAGCAGCACCGTGGCGGTGACCCCACTGCCGCAGCTGGTGATCACCGGATGCAGGCCGTCGATGCCCAGGGCCTGGAAGCGTTGGCGCAGTTCCTGGGGTGGCAGCAGGGTACCGTCTTCGGCCAGCAGGCTGTCGTAGGGCAGGTTCTGGCTGCCGGGCATATGACCGGAGGCCACGCCCGGGCGCGGCTCGGCGATCTCGCCGGTGAAGCGCTTGGCGCCGCGCGCGTCGAGCACCTGGGTCTGGCCCACGCTGAGCGCGGTCTGCACATCGCCCAGGCCGCAGAGCAGGCGGTTGTTGAAGATGACGGGGTAGGGTGGCTGCGGGCTGGGCGGGTTTTCACCGGCCTCCAGCGGCAGGCCCTGTTCACGCCAGAGCGGCAGGCCGCCATCCAGCACCAGCACCTGGTCATGGCCGAACAGGCGGAACAGCCACCAGGCCCGGGCGGCGGAGAAAAGGCCTTTCTGGTCGTAGACGACCAGGGTCGTCTCCGGGGTGACGCCCAGTTCGCCAGCCAGGCGGGCGAAGCGTCCCGCGCTGGGGACCATGTGCGGCAGGGCGGTGTCCGGGTCGGAGAAGTGTTCGATGTCGAAGCGCAGGGCGCCGGGGATGTGCTGCTGCCGATAGGTCTCGTCGGCGATCTGGGGTTCGTTGGGCAGGTAGAGACTGGCATCGAGGATCAGCAGATCCGGACGGCCGAGTCGCTCCTGCAGCCAGGCAGCGGTGACCAGCGGGGAGGCGATCATGGGTGGCGCTCCTTGATGGGCAAAGGACGACAGCTTACCGCGCCTGGCGCGACGTGGGCTGTCAGGGATCGGCGGATACTTTATCCTCGTCAGCCTGGTAACTGGATAGATGACTTATGAGCGAACTTAACGGGCAATCCACGGGCGGCAACGACTGGCAACTCGGGCGCATCGTCGGTGAACTGCATGAGGCGCGCAGCCAATGGCGCGAGACCCATGGACGTTTCCGCGAGTTCAGCGGTCGCGAGTTGCCGTCGCGCAGCGTCATGGCCAGCGTGATCGAATCTCTCAGCGGTGCGCTCTTTCCGCTGCGTCTGGGACCTGATCAGCTGCGCCAGGAAAGCGAGGACTTCTATGTCGGTTTCGAGCTGGAGCGGGCGCTCAATGCCCTGGTGATCCAGGCGAAGCTGGAACTGGACTATTTCGCCAAGCAGCGTGGCGAGAACGGCGTCAATCGTGCCGACGAGGCCCGTCGGCTGGTGCAGGCCTTCGCCCTGGCGCTACCGGACCTGCGGCGCCTGCTGGACACCGATGTGATCGCCGCCTACCAGGGCGATCCCGCCGCGCGCAGCGTGGACGAGGTGCTGCTCTGCTACCCGGGCATCTACGCCATGATCCATCACCGCATCGCCCATCACTTCTATCGCAGCGGCCTGCCGTTGCTGGCGCGGATGGTCAGCGAGCGGGCGCACTCGGCGACCGGGATCGACATCCACCCGGGTGCCCAGATCGGCGAAGGCTTCTTCATCGACCATGGCACCGGTGTGGTGATCGGCGAGACCTGCATCATCGGCGACCGGGTGCGCATCTACCAGGCGGTGACCCTGGGCGCCAAGCGCTTCCCGGCCGATGCCCAGGGCAACCTCAAGAAGGGCCACCCGCGGCATCCGATCGTCGAAGACGATGTGGTGATCTATGCCGGAGCGACCATTCTCGGGCGCATTACCATCGGCCAGGGCTCGACCATTGGCGGCAACGTCTGGCTCACCCACGGCGTGCCGGCCAACAGCAACGTCAGTCAGGCCAGCCTGCAGGGTTGCGCCGGTCTGGCTCAGGAGTAGTCGGCGGCGCTGTCACGGACGAACTTGGCGAGAAAACGCCGGGTGCGTTCTTCGCGCGGCCGATTGAACAACTCGGCCGCCGGCCCCTGTTCGACGATGCGGCCGCCGTCCATGAACAGCACCCGGTGGGCGACGTCGCGGGCGAAGGCCATCTCGTGAGTGACGATGAGCAGGGTACGACCTTCCTGGGCCAGCCCGCGAATGGTCTCCAGCACCTCGCCGACCCGCTCGGGATCCAGGGCCGAGGTGGGTTCGTCGAAGAGGATGGCCTGGGGGCGCATGGCCAGTGCCCGGGCGATGGCGACCCGCTGCTGCTGGCCACCCGACAGCTGCCCTGGATAGGTATCGGCCTTGTCGGCCAGCCCGACCTTGGCCAGCAGCTCGCGACCGCGGGTACTGGCCGTGTCGCGCGCTTCACCCTGGACGACGATGGGCCCCTCGATCACGTTCTCCAGCGCGGTGCGATGAGGAAACAGATTGAAGTTCTGAAAGACGAAGCCCATGCGCTGGCGCAACTGGCGAATGGTGCCTTGCTGGGCCTTGAGCGGCCGGCTTGCCTCAATGCGCAGATCATCCAGGCGGATACTGCCGGCGTCCGGGGTCTCCAGCAGATTGAGGCAGCGCAGCAGGGTGGTCTTGCCCGAGCCGCTGGGGCCGATGATGGCGACCACCTCGCCCTGGGCCACCTGTAGGTCGATGGCCTGGAGCACAGTCTGCTGTTGAAAGGACTTGGACAGCCCTTGCACCTCGATCATGACTGACCTCGTTCGTTGATGTGGCGCCCGTAGTGCCGTTCCAGACGGTTCTGCAGGGTGGACAGCAGGCTGGCCAGGACCCAGTAGAGCAGCGCCGCGGCCAGGTAGAGGCTGAAGATCTCGAAGGTGCGGGCGGTGATCAGCTGCGCCTGGCGGAACAGCTCCGGTACCTGGATGGTGGCTGCCAGCGAGGTGTCCTTGACCAGCGAGATGAAGCTGTTGCCCAGCGGTGGCAGGGCGATGCGCAGCGCCTGGGGCAGGATGGCTCGCCTCAGGGTCTGCAGCGGCGTCATGCCGATGCTGGCGGCCGCCTCCCACTGACCACGGTCGATGGCACCGATGGCCGAGCGGATGATTTCCGCTGTGTAGGAGGCCATGTTCAGCGAAAAGCCGATCAGGGCGGCCGGCAGCGGATCGAGTTGCAGCCCGAGTTCGGGCAAGCCGTAGTAGATGACGAACAGCTGCACCAGCAGCGGCGTACCCCGGAAGAACGAGATGTACAGCCGCGCCAGGCTACGTAGCGGCAGACTCCGCGAGCGGCGCAGCAGGGCCAGGCCGAAGCCCAGCAACAGGCCGAAGAACATGCCGCCGAGGCTCAGAACCACGGTCCAGATCGCGCCCTTCAGCAGGAAGGGCAGCGAATCGAGCAGGAGCTGTAGCGTGTCGCTCATTGGGTGACGTCGGCCTTGAACCACTTCTCGGAGATCTTGGCCAGGGTGCCATCGGCGCGCAGCTTGGCGATGGCCTGGTCGACCGCGGCATGGAATTCCGGATCGCCCTTGCGCTCGGCGATGCCGGATTCCTGGCGGCTGAAGGGCTCACCGGCCAGGGCCAGGCGGTCCTTGGTCTTGGACAGCAATTCCAGGGCAGCCAGACGGTCGACTAGGATGGCGTCGATGCGGCCTACGCGCAGGTCCTGGTACTTGGTCGGATCGTCTTCGTAGGTGCGCACGTCTGCCTTGGGTACGTTCTGGCGCAGCCACTGCTCGTAGTTGGTACCCAGGCCGACGCCGACCTTCTTGCCGGCGAGGTCGGCGGCGGTCTTGATGCTGTCGACGTCATCCTTGCGCACCAGCGCCTGGATGCCGGAGACGGTGTAGGGGGTGGAGAAATCGTATTTCTTCTTGCGCTCCTCGCTGATGGTGACCTGGTTGATCACCACGTCCAGGCGACGGGATTCCAGCGCGGCCAGCAGGCCATCCCACTTGCCGGGCTGGATCTTGGCATCGACGCCCAGTTCCTTGGCCAGCGCCTTGGCGAAGTCCACTTCGAAACCGGTCAGCTGACCCTGCTCGTTCTGGAAGCTGAAGGGCGGATAGGTGCCTTCCAGGCCGACGACCAGCTCGCCGCGTTGCTTGACGGTCTGCAGGAGGTCTTCGGCCTGGGCGGTGGCCTGGTGGGCCAGGCCCAGGGCGAGCAGCAGGGCGGCGCTACGGAACAGACGCTGGGGGAGGGGTTTGCGCATGGAGGAGATCCTTGAGGTTATGAGGGTGCGCCACTATGAGGGTGTCCGTTCTGACATCCCTAGTCTGAAAACTGCTGACGTTATGCCATCGTCACACGAATTGACCAGCGTCTTCAGCTAGCCAATCGCCATAGGCGAAGGTGCCTGGGGCTCCGCCGGTGTGCAGGAATACCAGGGGACCAGGCGGGAGGGCCCCGTTGGCCACCAGATCCAGCAGGCCGGCCATGGCTTTGCCGGTGTAGACCGGGTCGAGCACCAGACCTTCCAACCGGCCCAGCCGGCGGATGGCCGCCAGGGTGCCGGGATTGGGTTCGCCATAGCGGGGGCCGAAATAGCCGTCACGCAGGTGCGGTGGATGCTGAGGTAGGGCAACGCCCAACAACTCGGCCAGCTGTTGCCGCAGCAGGGCGACCTTGGGCTGCTGTTCGGCCTGGGTGCGGGAGACGGTGACGCCGATCACCGGCAACTCTGGCCGCAGATGGTGGAAGGCCAGGTCCAGACCCGTCTGGGTACCGGCACTGCCGGACGCGAGGATGACGGCAGCAGGCTCGAGCTCCAGTTCGTGCAGCTGAGCGTCGAGCTCCAGGCCGGCGCGGACATAGCCGAGGGCGCCGAGGGCGCTGGAGCCGCCGATGGGGATCACCCAGGGTTTGCGCCCTTGCTGGCGCAGCCGCTCGGCTTCGGCTTCCAGCTGGCTGACTGGATCATCGAGCGCCGCGACGGCTCTGATCTCGGCGCCGAAGAGTTCGAGCAGGAGACGATTGCCGCCGTGCAGATAGCCGGGAGCCGTGGTGGCGATGGGATTTTCCAGCAGGGCGACGCAGGCCAACCCCTGTTGCGCAGCGACAGCGGCGGTCTGGCGGACGTGATTGGACTGGATGGCGCCGGCGGTCACCAGGGTGTCGGCGCCGGCGGCCAGCGCGGCGGCGACCAGGTACTCCAGCTTGCGCACCTTGTTGCCGCCCAGGGCCAGGCTGGTGGTGTCGTCGCGCTTGCAGTGGACCGGTCGGCCCAGTTCTGCCGACAGCCGCGACAGGGCCTCCAGCGGGGTCGCCGAGGATTGCAGCGTCAGGCGCGGAAAGCGGGCGAGGGCGGTGGCGAGCATGGCGGAACCCGGGGCAGTGAAGGGAGCCTCACTCTAGGGCCAAGCCGCGCCTGGCAGCAATCCTGCGCTCAGGCGAGGTCCGGGCGCCGCGCCCAGGCCTGGGGTACCAGGGAGCGCAGCAGCACGCCGTATAGCGGGACGAAGAGTACTAGGCTGACCGTCAGCTTGACGCCGTAGTCGACCAAGGCGATCTCCGGCCAGTGGCTGGCCATGAAGGGATTGTCGCTGCGCCAGAAGGCGATGGAAAAGAACGCCAGGGTATCCAGGGCGTTGCCGAACAGGGTCGAGACCGTGGGCGCCAGCCACCAGTGGCGCGAGCGCCGCAGGCGGTCGAACACCTGGATGTCGAGCAGTTGACCGAGCACATAGGCGCAGAAGCTCGCCAGGGAGATGCGCAGGACGAAGACATTGAGGGCGGCCAGCGCCGTCCAGCCCTGGAAGCTGCCGTCCTGGAAGAGCACGGAAACCCCATAGGAGACCACCAGGGCCGGAAGCATCACCCGGGCGATGACCTGACGCGCCGCCGCCTTGCCCATCACCCGCACGGTGAGATCGGTGGCCAGGAAGATGAAGGGGAAGCTGAAGGCGCCCCAGGTGGTGTGCCAGCCGAACAGCTGCAGCGGCAACTGCACCAGGTAGTTGCTGGCGATGATGATGAGGATGTGGAAAGCGACGAGCGCGGCCACGAGGGCACGCTGCGGGGTGGCAAGCAACGCAGACATGGACAGTCCTTTTTTGGTTACCTGGGGTGAGGGAACCCAGGGCGCTGAGGCGGGGCGACATTCTACGGATACGCGGGGCGTCTGGCGAGGGGGCGGCGGTCGGGACTGGATCGACAGCCTCATCGGACCGATGGGCAGACCGGGCAGCCTCCTGCTAACTTGTACGACTTCCGCACCGACAGAGAGCTTCCTGATGCACTTTCGATCGCTGGGTCGTACCGATCTCAAGGTTAGCGCCATCGCGCTGGGCACCATGACCTGGGGTGAGCAGAACACCGAGGCCGAGGCCTTCGAGCAGCTGCGCGCCGCCAAGGCCGCCGGGGTCAACTTCATCGACACGGCGGAGATGTATCCGGTGCCGCCGCGCGCCGAGACCTACACCCGTACCGAGACCATCATCGGCAACTACTTCCGCCAGCATGGCGATCGCGCCGACTGGGTACTGGCCAGCAAGGCGGCCGGTCCGGGGCGCGACATGGACTATATCCGCAATGGCGGGCTGGCCTTTACCAGGGCCAATCTCACCGCGGCGCTGGAGGCCAGTCTCAAGCGGCTCGACACCGACTACCTGGATCTCTACCAACTGCACTGGCCGGATCGCCGCACCAATTACTTCGGTCAGCTGGGCTACGTGCACAGCGAGGCAGCCTTCACGCCGCTGGAAGAGACCCTCGAGGCGCTCGACGGCCTGGTCCGTGCGGGCAAGGTCCGCCATGTAGGGCTGTCCAACGAAACGCCCTGGGGCGTGCAGCAATTCCTGCACCTCAGCGAGACCCGTGGCTGGCCGCGGGTGGTCTCGATCCAGAATCCCTACAACCTGCTCAATCGCAGCTTCGAGGTAGGTCTGGCCGAGCAGGCCATCCGCGAGCGGGTGGGCTTGCTGGCCTACTCGCCGCTGGCCTTCGGCATGCTGGCGGGCAAGTACCTGCACGGTGCTCGTCCGGAGGGCGCGCGGCTGACGCTGTTCGAACGTTTCCAGCGCTACAGCAATCCGCAGACGCAGCGGGCCGCCCAGGCCTATGTCGAACTGGCCCGGGAGCGCGGCCTGGATCCGGCACAGATGGCCCTGGCCTTCGTCACCAGTCGGCCGTTCGTGACCAGCAACATCATCGGCGCCACCTCGCTTGCACAGCTGGAAAGCAACCTGGCGAGCAGCGAACTGGTGCTGGACCAGGAAACCCTGGCCGCCATCGAAGCCATCCACGTCGACCAGCCCAATCCGGCGCCCTGATCATCTGGTATCCGGCGCCCGGTACAGCGGCTGTACCGGGCGCTTTTTTTGCGCCTGGCAAAAGGGGGCTGTGACCAACAGGGCAGGGCTGCACGGCCTGCTGTCCGCGACGCCTATTAAAACCTTGGCCGCGAGGGCTTAGAGTCGGTCGGGCCTTCCACGCCTGCAGGTGTCCGTCATGACGGCATACGAAATCGTACTCCTAGGTGACCAGGATGCTTCCATCGTTGCCCACCAGGCCATACCCCGGGCCCTGGCACTCACAGCCCGGGCCCTGGGCGTCAGGTTGCGATCACGCTGGCTGTCGACCGTGGCGGCCGATAGCGGCCTTGTCGACTGCGACGGCCTCTGGTGCGTGCCCGGGAGTCCCTATCGCAATCGAGAGGGAGTGCTGGCGAGCATTCGCACAGCCCGCGAACAGCGGATCCCCTTTCTCGGTACCTGTGGTGGTCTGCAGTACGCCCTGCTGGAGTACGCTCATGCCGTGCTGGGATGGACGGACGCGGCCCACGCCGAGGAAGATCCGCTGACGTCGCGGGCGCTGCTGGCGCCCCTGAGCTGTGCCCGCATCGAGTATCACAATGAGCTCCGTCTGGAGCCCGGTTCTCGCCTGGTAAGGGGAGAGGACAGCCTGCGGGCGCAAGCCGCCTATCACTGTCGCTTCGGCGTGAATCCCGAGTACCTGCCGGACTTGCTCGCCGCCGGCTGGCGAGTACTGGCCTGGGACGAAGAAGGGTTGCCCGTGGCCTTCGAGCTGGAAACCCAACCCTGTCATTTCGGTACCCTCTACCAGCCGGAACGCGAGGCTCTGACCGGGCAGGTTCCCACCGCGGTACGGGCCTGGCTGGAGGCCGTGGTCGCCGCGCGGAGCCAGCGTCCATGAGCCGGCCGGACCTGCCGCCCGATTGCGTGGTGATCGCCTTCATCTCGCAGCGCGCGGACGAGGATCCCGATTACGAGCGGATGGCCGTACGCATGCTGGAGCTGGCGCAGGCACAACCGGGCTTTCTGGGGGTTGAGTCGGTACGCGGCGCCGATGGCCTGGGCATCACGCTGTCCTACTGGGTCGACCAGGCGTCCGTGACGGCCTGGGGCGCCCATCCGGAGCATCGCGAGGCGCAACGGCTGGGCCATGAACGCTGGTATCGCTGGCATGACACCCGGGTCCTGCGGCTGCTGTCGTCGCGGTCCGGGGCTGGCGTCATTCCAGGCGGATCGCGCCCAGGGCCGGGGTGACGCGAATCCAGCCGATGCGGCCGTCTTCGCCGATCAGCATGACCTTCTTCCAGGGGCGAAAGGGGGCGCTGTCCAGGACCAGGATGCGATCACCCGGCTCGAGCATGACGATCAGTTGGCGGTTGGCGACCAGGCTGCGCTCCGGCATGGCGGGATACTGCATCAGCGGAATCTGGCCACCGCGGATCTGCCAGGTCTCGCCACTGGCGGCGTTGATGAAGGTCGGCAACCGCGTCACCAGGATGGCCAGCGCGAAGAACCCGATCAGCAGCAGGACGAGCCGCTGCGTCACGGTGCGGACGGCAACGATATCGGGTGACAGCTTGCCAAGCGAGGTCATGGGAATGGCTCTGGGCGGCGGACGGTAGGGGCTCGATGCTACCGTCGTGCGGCCAACTGACATCATTCGCATGAAGGAAAGGTCAACGGCTGCTCATTCGCCAGTGCCAGACTGTGAACGGCCGCAAAAGCGGCCGGCTAGAGGGGTGGATTCAGGGCGCCAGCTGACGGGTGACTTCCACGGCCTTGTCGAAGGACGGATAGCCACTCCTGGCCACGGCCAGCTCGCCATAGGCGCTCTTGTAGGTCTGCGCCTGGATCGGATCCGCTTCCGGAACCAGGAAGGGGTCGGTGTACAGGCGATAGAGCAGGGCATAGGCCAGCGGATAGTGACGGTCGGCAGCGGCGTTCAACAAGTCCAGAACATCGTCGGTCTGCGGGCCCTGCTTGATGGCGATCACCGCGCGATAGAATTCCACCTCGCCATCGGCACTGGTCCCGCCGTTACGCAGGAGCAGGGCGTCGGCGAGCTTGAGCTGTTCCTCGCTGCCACCCAATACCAGGAGTTTGGCCTGCAACAGGTCGTTCTGGCGTAGCAGGGTGGTCTGTTCCGCGCTGAGCGGCCGCGTTTCCGCTGCCTCGTGGTGACCGCCCAGGGAGCAGCCGGCAAGGGAAACACACAGCAACGGGAGCATCCATTTCTTCATGTCGAGATCTATCCGCGGAGTCGTGACGCTGGTTGCAAACTTTGGACGATAGCAGTTCTTTGCGGCTTTGCGCAGAACCGGAAGCCAATCCTGGAGTCGTATCCGCACGTCCACTGAGCGCCCATGCCTGGCTATTTCCAGCATCGCGCGCTTCGGGCATTGTATGCGACAAGCGGCTGGATAGACCGCCGTTCGTTTTGCCTTCACGTACAGATCAAAGGACTCCCATGATCACCAAATGTCTGTTTCCGGCAGCCGGCTATGGCACTCGTTTTCTCCCCGCGACCAAGGCCATGCCCAAGGAAATGCTGCCCATCGTGAACAAGCCTCTGGTGCAGTACGCCGTGGAGGAAGCTCTGGAGGCGGGCCTGCATCAGATCGGGATCGTCACCGGCCGTGGCAAGCGTTCGCTGGAAGACCATTTCGACATCAGCTACGAGCTGGAAAGCCAGATCAAGAACACCGACAAGGAAAAGTACCTGGTCGGCATTCGCAAGCTGATCGACAACTGCACCTTCTCCTACACCCGCCAGGTGGAAATGAAGGGCCTGGGCCACGCCATCCTGACCGGCCGCCCGCTGATCGGTGACGAGCCCTTCGCCGTGGTACTGGCGGACGACCTCTGCCTGAACCTGGACGGCGACAGCGTCCTCAAGCAGATGGTCAAGCTGTACAACCAGTTCCGCTGCTCGATCGTGGCCATCCAGGAAGTCCCGGCCAACGAGACCAACAAGTACGGTGTGATCGCCGGCGAGATGATCCGTGACGACATCTACCGCGTGAACAACATGGTCGAGAAGCCCAAGCCGGAAGATGCCCCTTCCAACCTGGCGATCATCGGCCGCTACATCCTGACCCCGGACATCTTCGACCTGATCGAGCAGACCGAGCCGGGCAAGGGTGGCGAGATCCAGATCACCGACGCCCTGATGAAGCAGGCCCAGGACGGTTGCGTACTGGCCTACAAATTCAAGGGTCAGCGTTTCGACTGCGGCAGCGCGGAAGGCTTCGTCGAAGCCACCAACTTCTGCTTCGAGAACCTGTACAAGGCGCTGTAAGACGCCCTGTGCACTGGACCAGGCCACCTGCGGGTGGCCTTGTCGTTTCTGGCGGTTGGCCGTCCGCGCCGCTGCCCGGGGTGGCCTTGCGTTATGCTGGCGCCAGCAGCTGCAGAGAGAGAGCTCCATGACGACCTATGATTTCGACCTCTTCGTGATAGGCGCCGGTTCGGGCGGAGTGCGCGCGGCGCGTTTCGCCGCCGACTTCGGGGCCCGGGTGGCGGTCGCGGAAAGCCGCTACCTCGGCGGCACCTGCGTCAACGTGGGCTGCATGCCCAAGAAATACTTCATCTACGGCGCCTCCTTTCGTGACGAATTCCGCCAGGCCCGGGGCTATGGCTGGGACGCCGAGGTCCCGGCCTTCGACTGGAATACCCTGGTCGCCAGCAAGGACCACGAGATCCGCCGGCTGAACGGCATCTACCGGGCCTTGCTGGTCAACAGCGGGGTGACCCTGCTGGAAGCCCACGCCCGTATCCTCGATCCCCATACCGTCGAGGTGGAAGGCCAGCGCTATCGCTGCGAACGCATCCTCATCGCCACCGGTGGCTGGCCGGACGTGCCGGACTTCCCCGGGCGCGAGCATGCCATCACCTCCAACGAGGCCTTCTACCTGCCGGAGCTGCCCAAGCGGGTGGTGGTCGTGGGTGGCGGCTACATCGCCGTGGAATTCGCCTCGATCTTCCAGGGCCTGGGTGCCCGCACCACCCTGCTGTATCGCCGCGAGCTGTTCCTGCGCGGCTTCGACCAGGGCGTGCGCGAGCACCTGCGCGACGAAATGCTCAAGCGTGGCCATGACCTGCAATTCAATGCGGACGTGGCGCGGATCGACAAGGCCGCCGATGGCAGCCTGCAGGTGACGCTCAAGGATGACCGGGTGCTGGAAGTCGATTGCGTCTTCTATGCCACCGGCCGCCGGCCGATGCTGGATGAGCTGGGCCTGGAAAACACCGGGGTCGCCCTGGATGCGCGGGGCTTCATCGAAGTCGGCGAGACCTTCCAGACCGCCGAGCCGTCGATCTACGCCATCGGCGACGTCATCGGCCGCGTGCAATTGACCCCGGTGGCGCTGGCCGAGGGCATGACCCTGGCGCGGCACCTGTTCAGTCCGGACAGCTATCGCCCGTTGAACTACGACCTGATCGCCAGTGCGGTCTTCAGCCTGCCCAACCTGGCCAGCATCGGCCTGAGCGAGGAAGAGGCGCGCGCGCGTGGCCATCGGCTGAAGATCTTCCAGAGCAGCTTCCGGCCGACCAAGCTCAGCCTGACCGATGTCCAGGAACGCACCCTGATGAAGCTGGTGGTGGATGCCGACAGCGACCAGGTGCTGGGCTGCCACATGGTGGGACCGGATGCCGGCGAGCAGATCCAATGCCTGGCCATTGCCCTCAAGGCGGGAGCGACCAAGGCCTGCTTCGACGACACCCTGGGCATTCATCCCACTGCCGCGGAAGAGTGGGTCACCATGCGCAAGCCGGTTCGCGAGGACGAGGCGCGCTGATCGGGCGCCTCGCCACCGCGCGCATCACTTGGGCAGCGGCGCCACCGCGGGCGTGGTCGGCGCTACCGCTTCACGCTTGGCGTAGCGCTGGGCCAGCACTGCGCAGACCATCAGCTGGATCTGGTGGAACAGCATGATCGGCAGCAGCACCGGCCCCATGGTGCTGCCGGCGAACAGCACCTTGGCCATGGGCACTCCCGTGGCCAGGCTCTTCTTGGAGCCGCAGAAGACCACAGTGATCTCGTCCTCCTTGCTCATGCCCAGCAGCCGCGCGCTGTAGCGCGTGGCCAGCAGCACCAGGGTCAGCAGGGTGGCGCAGATGAACACCAGGCCCACCAGCGACAGGATCGGCGTCTCGCGCCACAGGCCTTCGATCACCGCGGCGCTGAAGGCGGTGTAGACCACCAGCAGGATGGACCCCTGGTCGACGAACTTGAGCTTGCCCTTGTGGCGATCGACCCAGTGGCCAATCACCGGGCGCAGCAGCTGGCCCGCGACGAAGGGCAGCAACAGCTGGACGCAGATCTTGACGATGGCATCGAGCGTACTCTGGCCGTCCGAGCCGCCGTGGGCGTCGAGCAGCAGCCGCACCAGCAGCGGGGTGAGGAAGATGCCGAGCAGACTGGACAGCGACGCACTGCAGACCGCGGCCGAGACGTTGCCGCGGGCCATGGAGACGAAGGCGATGGACGACTGCACCGTGGCGGGCAGGGCGCACATGAACAGCACGCCGAGATAGAGCTCCGGTGTCACCAGGGGCGCCAGCAGTGGCTGCAGCGCCCAGCCGAGTAGCGGAAAGCTGATGAAGGTGAAGGCGAACACCAGCAGGTGCAGTCGCCAGTGGGTGATGCCGGCCACCAGCGCCTGGCGCGACAGCTTGGCGCCGTGCAGGAAGAACAGCACGCCGATGGCGATGTTGGTCACCACGTTGGCGATCTGGGCGGCGAGGCCCTGGCAGGGCAGCACGCTGGCCAGGATCACCGTGGCGACCAGCAGCAGGGTGAAGTTGTCGGGCATCAGGCGGGGACGAGCCATGGTCTCTCTCGGGTTGTCTGTGGATGGCCCCAAGGCTATCGTCTCCTGACCTAGCCGACTAACGCGAAAAGCCCCAATGATGTCGTCAAACGGACAGTCTGCAATCGAACGTCCCGTTCCCATGCTCGCCCACCTGCCACGGCGGCTCTATGCTCGCGTCGAGTCCCTGGCGCAACCGGCCTGGACGCCCTGGCACCGGCATCCTTGGGGGCAGCTGTCCTATGCCATCAAGGGGGTGCTCACGGTGACCACCGCCGAGGGCAGCTACGTCGCGCCACCGCAGCGGGCGGTATGGATCGCCGCCGATGTCGAGCATCAGGTTCGGTCCTCGCCGCAGGCGGAGATGCGCAGTCTCTATGTGAGCGCCGAGGCAGCGCCCTATGTAGGCGAGCGCTGTCGCGTGGTAGCGGTGAGTCCCTTGATCCGTGAGCTGATCAAGACCTTCAGTGGCTTCGTCCGGGAATATGAGGAGGACGGGGCCGAGGGAAGGCTGGTGTCGGTGATGCTCGATCAGTTGCAGGCGGCGCCCGAGGTGGGACTATCGTTGCCGGCGCCCCAGGATGGCCGCCTGCGACTGCTGTGCGAGGCCCTGGCGGCCAATCCGTCGGACGACCGTACCCTGGCGCAGTGGTCGGGCGTGCTGGGGGCTTCGGAAAAGACCCTGAGCCGGGCCTTCTTGCGGGATACCGAACTGACCTTCAGGACCTGGCGCCAGCGGTTGCGGCTGATCAGTGCCCTCGAGCGCCTGGAGCAGGGCACCGCGGTGACCGAGGTGGCGCTGGATTGCGGCTACAACTCGCCGTCGGCCTTCATCGCGGCCTTTCGCCGCCAATTCGGCACGACGCCCGGGGCTTTCGCCCTGGGCGTCTAGTGTGGTGTTTCAGGGGTTCGTACAAGAGTTGGCGAGTGATTTTTGATTCCAGGCCAGGCGCCGCGACGAGTCATAGCAGGACTCTGGCGAGGAGGGGCAACGCCGTCCGGAAGCAAAAAGCGCCGCCACGATTGTGCAGATAACTTCTGAAACACCGCGCTAGCCTTCAGGCCGTGGCGCCGAGCAGGCTCAGGTAGTCGCCAAAACCGCCGCGGGCCCGGCAGTCCAGGCGCGAGCTGGTGCGCACCCGCACGCTGTTGCTCCAGGCGATGCGCGCGCCCTGGGTCTTGAGCGCGGTGACCAGGGTGACGTCCTCGTCCGCGGTCATGGGCGGAAAGCCGCCAGCGCGCAGATAGGCGGCCGCCGAGATGCCGAAGTTGGCACCGTGGATGTGCTGATGGCCTTCACGATCATGATAGGCCGCTTCATAGCGCGCCCTCAGGCCGGGGGAATGCGGGGCCCAGTCGTCCACCTCGACCACACCACAGACGGCATCGGCGCCGTAGGCGAGCTGGGCGGCGAACCAGTCCGGCGCCACTTCCGAGTCGGCATCGGTGCAGGCCAGCCAGCGTGCGCCCCGTTGGATCAGGTGGGCCGCGCCGGTCGCGCGGGTCAGGCCGACGTTGCAGGCCCAGACCTCCAGCGCGGTCACCGGCAGACGGCTAACGATGTCGGCGGTGCCGTCGGTGCAACTGTCCAGCACGATGACGATCTCGACGGCTTCACCCAGTAACGCCGGATGCCGCGCGGCGCGCAGGACGGATTGCAGACAGCGTTCGACGTGTTGCTCTTCGTTATGAGCGGGTATCACGGCACCTATCATAGAAGCTGCTCCCGGCGGGCGACGGAGGTGGGGTCGGAAGACCAGAGGGTGAGGACGAAATCGGCTTCTTCGAGATGGCTCAGGCGATGCAGGCCGGGCAGAGCGGCCATGCGTGCGTGGACCTGGTCGCCGGTCAGGGCGCAGCCGTCGATGGGGTGGCGCCAGTGGCACCCGAGCAGCACCCCGCCGGGCAACAGGGCGCTGTGGGCGCGATCCAGCAGGGCATCCAGGCCGCGCTCACCAAGGTAATAGCCGATCTCGCTGATGACGATGAGATCGAAGGCGGCCGCGGGCCAGGCGTCCGGCAACAGCAGGTGGCGGACCTCGACATGGGGCTGATCGGCCAGGCGCTCCCTGGCGGTGGCGACCGCCGAGGCATTGCCGTCGCTGACCAACAGGCGTTCGCAGCGTTCGGCCAGGCGACGGGACAGTTCACCGGTGGAGCAGCCTGGCTCATAGCCCTGGGTATAACGGCGGTGCGGCAGCACGGCCAAGGTAAGATCGCGCTTACGCGCCTCGTACCAGCGATGGCGGTAGTCCCAGGGATCTTCGCTATTGGCGTAGAGCGAGTCGAAATAGCTCATGGAGACGGTCACGTCAGATAGACCTCCCAGGCACGGGTGAGACGGGCGACCACCGCAGGCGGCAGGATCGGCCCCTGTCCCGTGCTGGCGTCCTCGGTCAGTTGACTGCCAAAAGCGCTGACCGCACGTTTTTTCAGCGCCAGGACGTCTTCCTCCAGATCCAGGCGGCGCGCCCGTTCCCAGGGCACGCGCGGATCACCGGGGGCGGCCCAGTGCCAGGTCCAGACCGGTACCTCGATGCAGCGAGCCCCGCGCAGCCGGCAGGCTTCCACCGCCGCGCGGCCGGTCGCTTCGTGATCGGGATGGCCATCCAGTCGCCAGGTGGCGAAGACCACGTCTTCGGGGGTGATGAACTCCACCAGCCGCTGTTGCAGAGTGCCTTCCTGCTCGCTGACCTGACCATCCGGGATCGCCAGGCGGGTCACGGTGGCGCGCTCCAGGCGCAGCCGACGCAGGGCTTCGCGGGTTTCCAGCGGGCGAGTATTACGCAGGCGGCTGACTGGCCAGAGTGTGGATTGCGGGTGACTACCATCGCCATCGGTGACAGCGACCAGTGCCAGGCGGCGACCCAGTTCGCCCAGCTGGCAGAGCAGGCCGCCGCAGCCGAGGATCTCGTCGTCCGGATGAGGCGCCACGATTACCGCGCGATGCCCGGGCGGGACCAGTTGCGCGGCCTCGATGGCCGGCATCTCGCCAAAGCCGGACCACTGCAGCCAGGCTTCGGGCGTGGTGCCGGCCCCTTTTATCTGACGATCGCCTACAGTTGCCAAGGGGTACCCTCCAGCAGATTGAGGTCACCCAGCACCGCCAGATCACGCTCGGCATGACTCTGGCGCAGGTAGACGGGCAGGTCCGCCATATGGCGGGCGCAATAGGCGTCGCGGCATAGCGGCGCGGCACCGAAGGCCCGGCCGGTATGGCGGACGACGATTTCGGCGCACTGTTCGACCAGGGCCCTTAGCTGGCAGATCGGATAGCGGGCGTCCGCTGCAGGCTCCTGGTCTATCCAATGTGCCGCCTGACGCAGCGCGGTCGCGGCGCCGAGCAACGCGGCATCCACGTGGCCCAGGTGAGCCAGGGCATGGGGTTCGCGATGGCGTTTGCAGTAGGCGCGCAGGGTGTCGGCCAGGGCGGTGGCCGACCCATACCAGCAGGCGGCGATGCCTCCGCCACCGTGCCAGAAGCCGGGGCGGTGCAGATAACGCCCAGGGGCTCCGACCAGTACGCCGGCGGCACCATCGAACAGCACGTCGACGCTGCCCGTATGCTGCATGCCGATGGCCCGCCAGCCGTCCTGGGTGACCTCGACGCCGGGTTGATTCATTTCCACCGCCACCAGCATCGGATGGTCGTCCATCCAGGCGGTGACCAGGGCGTGACTGACCAGGGCGGCACCGGAGCACCACGACTTGCGGCCGTGCAGGGTGACCATGCTGTCGGCGCCATAGCGCACCAGCAGACGGGCATCCGGCGGCTCGGCGGCCCAGACACCCCAGAGGCTCGCGGGCGGCGGCACGAAACCATCCAGTTCGCTGAGGATGGCGAGGGCATCGGTGTGGCCTTCGTACAGCTTGACCAGGCCCAGGTCGTGATTGGCTACCTTGGCCAGGGCGCGCCAGCGCTCCAGGGTCTGCCCCTGGCCTGGCAGCGGCAGGCGATCAAGGCCGCGCTGGTTGAGCATCTGGAGTCGGTGTTGCAGCAGTGCGGGAGTGACCTCGTCATAGGCCCACTCGTCCAGGGTGTCCTGAAGGTTATCCAGATCGATCGACATCGGCTCCATCCCGTGGCTGGCGACGGCGCTGTCCACGACAGCACTCGTTAGTGCAGACCACGGGCAGCGCTGAGGGGTTTCGCTTAGGCGGTACGTTGGCCGACGGCAGGCGCGTCGCTACTCAACGCCCAGCCGTTTGCGCCGCGCCGCCGTGAGGCCCTGGCGCACCTTGGCATACCCGGCCCAAGGATCGTCCTTGAGCGCTTCGAGGCGTTGCAGCAGGGAGTCGAAGCGCCATTGGTCGCTGGCCTCCAGGGTCGACAGCTCCTCGCGGGCGATGGGCACCGAAACGCCGAGGTGGGGACGGGCGCGCAGGGAAAAGGCACTGACCGTGGTGGCGCCATGGCGATTGCGCAGGTAGTCGACGAAGATCCGCCCCTGGCGATTCCGCGCGCCCATCTTGGCAGCGAAGAGCTTGGGCAGGGTATTGGCCAGGTGCTGGGCCGCCGCCTGGGCGAAGGCCTTGACGGTATCCCAGTCCTGACGCCGATCCAGCGGCACCACCAGGTGCAGGCCGCGGCCACCACTGGTCTTGACGAAGGCCTGCAGTTCCAGCTCATCGAGCAGAGTCAGCACCAGCTCCGTCGCTTCCACCATGCGCGACCAGGGCAGGGCGGGATCGGGGTCGAGATCGAGGATGAAGCGGTCGGGGCGGTCGATGCGGGCAGCGGTGGCATTCCAGGTATGGAGCTCCACCGTACCCATCTGCGCTGCGCCGATGAGGGCCTCGCGGCTATCGATGACCATCAGCGGTGCGTGGCCGGGATCCAGCGCCGGGTCGAGTTCGCGGATGTGGGGGATCGCCAGGGTCTGCTTGTGCTTCTGGAAGATCTGCTCGCCAGCGATGCCTGCGGGCGTGCGGACCAGGGCCACGGGTCGGTCGGCCAGGTGCGGCAGGATCCAGTCGGCGACGGCCGCATAATAGCCCGCGATGTCGAGCTTGCGTGCGCTGCTGGCCTCGTCGATGACCCGCTCGGGATGGCTGATGCGTACCCCGGCCACGGTGGCGTCCCGCTGCCTGCCCGGAGCTGGGCGACGCGAGGCGGAAGAGCGCGGCGCCTCGGCCTCGCGCGCCGGTGCGGCCTGTTCGAGGCCGATGCCCTCGGCCGGCTTGTCGTCACGCAGGCCATGGAAGACGCCCTGGCGGACGATGCGGTCCTGGGTCAGCTCGGCGTACGCGATCTCGCATAGCTGCTCGGGCCGCAGCCAGGTCACCTCGCGATAGGCGGTGCCCGTGGGTGGATCCACCACCGGCGGCTGATCGACGATCAGCGGCTGGAATCTGGCGTGCAGCTGCTTGAGCAGGGCCGCGGTGAAGCCGGTACCGACCTTGCCGGCATAGTGCAGCCGGCCCTGGTCATCGTGCAGCGCCACCAGCAGCGCACCGAGGTGCCGGCGACCGCCCTTGGGCGGGGTATAGCCGACGATGATGAATTCCTGGCGGTGGGCACACTTGAGCTTGATCCAATCCTTGTTGCGCCGCGAGCGGTAGGGACTGCCCAGGCGCTTGCCGATCACCCCTTCGAGACCGAGTTCGCAGGCACTGGCCAGAATGCGCTCGGCCGGTACCTCGAAGGCGGCGGAGAAGCGCAGCAGCTCGCTGTCGTTGCTTTCCTCCAGCAGCTTGCCGAGCAACTCGCGGCGCTGCTCGACCGGCACCTCGCGCAGGTCCGCGCCATTGAGATAGGGCAGATCGAACAGGTAATAGACGATGCGGGTGTCCTTGCCGGTCTCGAAGGCATTCTGCAGCGCCTGGAAGCTGGAGACGCCCTGGGCATCATTGACCACGATCTCGCCGTCCAGCCAGGCGCTCTCCAGGCCGAGCGCGGCCAGGGCCTTGGCCTGCTCCGGCAGGCGCTCGGTCCAGTCGTTGCCACTGCGAGTGAAGAGGCGCACCACACCGCCCTCGATATGGGCGAGCAGCCGATAGCCGTCGTATTTCACCTCGTACAGCCAGTCGCCGGCCGGTGGACTGTCGACCAGGGTCGCCAACTGGGCTTCCAGGGTCTCGGGCAGCTCGGCCTCGCGCGCCCTGGCGGTGGCCTGGTGTGCCGGCGGCTGGGTTGCCTCGGGTTTGGCGGGGGTTTTGGCCTTGGACTGCGCCAACCGAGGCAGGGTCTTGTCGCTCAGCACGCTGTCGGGCTCGGCGACCGTCACCTCGTAGTCGGCGGTGTCGCGCGCCTGGTCGTCGCGTTCCTTGATCAGCAACCACTGGGGCTTGTCGCTGTGGCCCTGCAGCCGGGTGCGTACCAGGGTCCAGTGGCCGCGCAGCTTCTCGCCCCTCAGTTCGAACTTGAGCTTGCCGGCGGCATAGCCCTCGGCCGCATCGCCATCGGCCTGCCATTCGCCGCGATCCCAGACGATGACATCGCCCGCGCCGTACTGGCCTTCGGGAATGCTGCCCTCGAAGCCGCCGTAGGCGAGGGGGTGATCCTCCACCTGCACCGCCAGGCGCTTTTCGCCGGGATCGAGGCTGGGGCCCTTGGGCACCGCCCAGCTCTTCAAGGTGCCATCCAGCTCCAGACGGAAGTCATAATGCAGGCGGCGCGCGTCGTGCTTCTGGATGACGAAACTCAGGGCGTCCTTGGCCTTGCGCCGGCGGGAGCTGCCCTCGTCACGCGGCTCGGCGGTGATATCGAAGTTGCGCTTGCGGTTGTATTCGCTGGTCGAGCTGGCCATGGCGGCGCTCCTCACTTGGCCTTGCGGGTGCGGCTGGCGGCAGGGCTACGTCGACTGGTCGCCCGGCCGGAACCCTTGGGTTTGGGCGCCTCCTTGTCCTTCTTACCACCGAGGCTGCGGCGCAACAATTCGGTGAGGTCGATGACGTCGGCGCCGCTGTCCTCGGTGTCGGGCTCCTCGGCGACGGCTTCGAGCTTGCCGTCCTTGAGCTTGCGTTCCACCAGCGCCATGACGTTGTCCTTGAAGGTGTCGTGGTACTGCTCCGGGTCCCATTGCTCGGTCATGTCGTCCACCAGGCGCTGGGCCATGTCCACTTCCTTCTTGCTGACCTTGGCGTCCAGACCTTCGAGCCCGACGTCTTCCGCGGACCGCACCTCGTCGGCCCAGCGCAGGGTGTTCAGCACCAGAGCGTCGCCCAGCGGCATGATCACCGCCAGGTGCTGCTTGGAGTGCATCACCAGGTTGGCCACGCCCACCTTGCCGGCGGCGCTCAGGGTGTCGCGGAGCAGGGCATAGACCTTTTCGCCGTTCTTGTCCGGCGCCAGGTAGTAGGGCTTTTCGAAGTGCAGGATGGAGATCTCCCGCGCCTCGACGAAGGTGAGGATGTCGATGGTGCGGGTGGCCTCGGGCAGGGCGTTGTGGATCTCGTCTTCGCTGAGCACCACGTACTTGCCCTTGCCGTGCTCGATGCCCTTGACGATGTGTTCACTGGGCACCTCCTTGCCGGTGGTCTTGTTGATGCGCTTGTAGCCCACCGGATCGAGGCTGCGCTCGTCCAGCCAGTCGAAGTCGATGCCCGATTGCCGGGTCGCCGAGACGACCGAAACGGGGATGTGCACCAGGCCGAAGCTGACGGCGCCTTTCCAGATCGAGCGGGGCATGGGCGTTCTCCTTTTGGGGTATCCCCTATGGATAGGCCGGCGATCCACCGGGTTCCGCCCCGGGGAACCCCGCTCCGCTGTTGGGTTCTACCACCGGAACGGCGATTTTGCCGTCGCAGGTGCAAGGTAGAGAGGTGGCAAGGCGTGGACAGTGTCGATCAAGAAGTGTTGCGCATGACCCTGGCCTGGCGACGGGCAGGCCAGGGCGTCAGCCTGTTCACCGTGGTCCAGACCTGGGGCAGCTCACCGCGGCCGCCGGGTGCCATGCTGGCCTTGCGCGACGACGGCCAGGTCTGCGGCTCCGTATCCGGCGGCTGCATCGAGGACGACCTGATCGCCCGGCTGCACGCCGGCCAGTTCGCCGGCGAGCGCCCGGAGATCATCACCTACGGCGTCTCCGGTGACGAAGCCGCGCGCTTCGGACTGCCCTGCGGTGGCACCCTGCGCCTGGTCCAGGAGCGGGTTGTCGACTGGCACTGGGTGGAGCAGCTGCTGCAGCGCTGCGACGGCCACGAACTGGCCCTGCGCGAACTGGACCTGGCCAGTGGCGAGGTACGGATCTCCAACGCCACCCGCGATGAGCCGGTCGCCCTGGACGCGAATTGCCTGCGCCTGGTGCACGGACCGCGCTGGCGGCTGCTGCTGATCGGGGCCGGCCAGCTGTCGCTCTATGTCGCCGACATGGCCGCCATGCTCGACTTCGAGGTGCTGGTCTGCGATCCACGCGAGGAATTCCGCCAGGGCTGGGAGACACGCCAGGCGCGTTTCATCGCCGGCATGCCGGATGATGCCGTGCTGGCGATCCGCCCGGACGAGCGCACGGCGGTGGTGGCCCTGACCCACGACCCCCGGCTGGATGACCTGGCGCTGCTGACGGCGCTGCAATCCGACGCCTTCTATGTCGGCGCCCTGGGTTCGCTGCGCAACAACGACCGACGGCGGGAGCGGCTGCTGCAACTGGACGTGCCGCTGGCGGCGATCAATCGCCTGCACGGCCCCATCGGCCTGCACATCGGCAGTCATACGCCGCCGGAAATCGCCCTATCGCTGTTGGCGGAGGTGGTCGCTGTCAAGAACGGCATCGCCCTGACCCAGAAGAAGCGCGCCCTGGTGGCGGTGGAGCAGGTCGCCTAGGGATGCCAGGCATTCAGGTGCTGATTCTCGCGGCGGGTGCCGGAAACCGTTTCCGCGCCGCAGGCGGAGGCGACAAGCTGCAGGCCACCCTGCCCGGACCGTCCGAGCTGACGGTATTGCAGGCGACCTTTCGGCTTTGGCGAGGCTCGGGTCTGCCGTGCCTGGCCGTGGTCTCGGACAGTGCCCCCTGGCGTGCCGAGCTGGCGCATCAGGAAGGCCTGGTGGTGCTGAGCCTGCCCACTACCGGCATGGGCGACAGCCTCGCCGCCGCGGTGCGTGCGACACCCGGTGCGTCCGGCTGGTTGGTAGCCCTGGGCGACATGCCCTTCGTGCAGCACGCCACGGCCCGCCAACTGCTGGACCTGCATCACCCCGAGCGTATCGTCGTCCCAACCTACCAGGGCAGGCGTGGCCATCCCGTGCTCTTTGGTCGGAATTTTGCCGCTGCGCTAGGCGAACTCGAAGGTGACGAGGGAGCGAAACGGCTGCTGCGCGAGGGTTCGGTGCTAGAGCGGGAGATCGCGGATGCCGGTATCCATCGCGACATCGACACCCCTGCCGACTTGGAAGATACCCGGCAAATGGCCCAAGAACTTCCCCGTTTGGCCGTCCTTCCAACGGAGGAGAACCGCTTTTGGGGACACGCATTCATGAACACCATCGAGTCCATGCTGGACTATCTCAAGACGCGCGAGCTGCAGCTCACCACGGCCGAATCCTGCACGGCCGGCAAGGTGGTGGGGTTGCTGTCGGAGGTACCCGGCAGCGGCAGCTGCATCGAATCCGGTTACGTCGTCTATTCGCCCGAGGCCAAGCAACGCCTGCTGGGCGTCAAGCCGGAAACCATCGAGCGGCACAACCTCACTAGTGAGGAGGTGGCGCGGGAGATGGCCGCCGGCGCCTTGCGTGACAGTCCGGCCCAGGTGGCCATCGCCAATACCGGGCTGGCCGGGCCAGGCGGGGCGGATGGCATTCCGCAAGGGACCGTCTGTTTCGCCTGGGGCTACCGGGTCGGTGACGACATCGTGCTCTATTCTGAAACCCAGCACTTCCCCGGCGATCGCGAAGCCGTCCAACTTGCGGCGGCCCGGCACAGTCTCGGCGCCGTGGTGCCCTATCATCAACGTCTCGAACGCGAATCAGAGGAGAACGCCCGATGACCGAAGCCCTTCAGCGCGACATCATCCAGGCCCTGCAAGTCCCCGAGCATTTCGATCCGGCCACGGAAGCGGAGCGTCGTATCCAATTCCTCAAGGACTACCTGCTCGACAGCCGGCAGGAAAGCTACGTGCTGGGCATCAGTGGCGGCGTGGATTCCTCCACCGCTGGCCGACTCGCCCAACTGGCGGTGGAGCGGGCGCGCGAGGAGAGCGGCAATGCCCGCCTGAGGTTCATCGCCATGCGCCTGCCCTATGGCGTCCAGCGTGACGAAGCGGATGCCCAGCGCGCCCTGCAATTCATCCAGCCCGACGAGACCCATACCGTCAACATCAAGCCAGCCAGCGATGCCATGCTCGCCTCGGTCCGCGAAGCCCGGGTGGCCTTCGATGACGAACTGCATGAGGACTTCACGCTGGGCAACATCAAGGCGCGCCAGCGCATGATCGCCCAGTACGCGGTAGCCGGCGCACGCCGGGGGCTGGTGATAGGCACCGATCATGCGGCGGAAGCCCTGATGGGCTTCTATACCAAGTTCGGCGACGGCGCCTGTGACCTCACACCCCTGCATGGTCTCAACAAGCGACGGGTACGGGCGGTAGCCGAGTGGCTGGGCGCACCGGATGACCTAGTACACAAGGTACCGACCGCCGATCTGGAATCCCTGTCGCCCGGCAAGGCCGATGAAGATGCCTTTGGCATCACCTATGCCGAGATCGACGATTTCCTGGAAGGCAAGGCGGTAAGCCCGGCAACCCTGGAGATCATTCTCAATACCTACCGGCGCAGCGCCCACAAGCGTGATCTCCCCTATACGCCTTTCCTTTAAAATCATGAGGTTATAGGTTTTTCATCAAGCAAGTTCTCGATGTCAGCTTGAGGTGATCGCCATTCCGAAGTGCGCCTCGGTGGTGTTCAACGAACACCGAGGCGTTGTTTGCCAAGTCATAAATCGCCTTATGTATATCTCTTAACTGAATGATATATAAGGATTTTATCCTTTTTACTGTGTCTGTCACTCATTGCGGTTTGGCTGAACTTTTGCGCGTCGCCAGCGTTCAGACTCTTTCAGACACACCCGTGTGAGTGCTTCCGGTTGCAGTAGAGCCACGGCTGTCTGGAGTGGCGTCCTCATGGGTGTCGCTGCGGGTTACCGAATCCCTTCAAGGGTTCGGCCAGCCGGGCCTCTTTGGCGGCAAGCCAAGCAGTAGCGGGTTCATGACCAAGGTCGCAGCGCCGGCGCTTTGCGACCTTTCACGCGTCCCTAGATGGAGTCAGGCTCGATGTCGAACACCGATCTCCCCGGTTCTTTTTCCACGCTGTCCCTCGATCCCGCTACCGCTGCCCAGACCCCCCGCATCGCCATAGAGTCGGTCACGCCGGCCGTGGACAATGGCCAGTTCGCCGCCAAGGGCATCGCCGGGCGGGTCGTCGAGGTGACCGCCAAGATCTTCGCCGATGGGCACGACAAGCTGGCTGCCAGCGTGCTCTGGCGGCAGGAGGGCGAAGAGAGCTGGCAACAGGCTCCGCTGACGCTCGAAACCAACGACCTCTGGCGTGGGCACTTCACGCCGCCTGCTGTGGGCCGCTATGAATTCGTGGTCCAGGCCTGGTGGGATGTCTGGGGCACCTATCGCTACGAAATCGAGAAGAAGTACGCCGCGGGTGTCGGGCTGGACTTGGAATTGCAGGAAGGCCGTATCCATCTCGAGCAGGCGCTGTCTCGTGCTGAGGGCGAGCAGCGTGGTCCGCTGGAGGCGCTGCTGCAGCGTCTGGACCAGGCCGACAGCGAAGGCGACAAGGTCGCCGCGCTGCTATCGGGCGACGCGAGCCAGGCCATGGCGCCGGTGGATGCCTATGTGCATCTGACCCACAGCGTCGAATACCCGCTGGACATCGAGCGCCTGCGTGCCGAATTCGCCAGCTGGTACGAACTCTTTCCGCGTTCCATCACCGACGATCCCCAGCGCCATGGGACCTTCCGCAACGTGATCGGCGAATTGCCGCGCGTCCGTGACATGGGCTTCGATGTCCTGTACTTCCCGCCGATCCATCCGATCGGCCTGGCCCACCGCAAGGGCAAGAACAACACCCTGGGGGCAGGCGTGGATCAGCCGGGCAGTCCCTATGCCATCGGCGGCCCCGATGGCGGCCACGATGCCGTGCATCCCGAGCTGGGTACCCTGGAAGATTTTCGCGCCCTGGTGGCCGCCGCCGCCGATCACGGCCTGGAGATCGCCCTGGACTTCGCCATCCAGTGCTCGCCTGACCATCCGTGGCTCAAGGAGCACCCGGGCTGGTTCTCCTGGCGGCCGGATGGCTCGATGCGCTACGCGGAGAATCCGCCGAAGAAGTACCAGGACATCGTCAACGTCGATTTCTATGCCAAGGATGCCGTGCCGGATCTGTGGCTGGCGCTGCGAGACGTGGTCTGGCACTGGGTGGAGCAGGGCGTGAAGATCTTCCGCGTCGACAACCCCCATACCAAGCCGCTGCCGTTCTGGGAGTGGCTGATCGCGGACATCCGCGGTCGCGACGCCGATGTCATGTTCCTCGCCGAAGCCTTCACCAAGCCGGCCATGATGGCGCGCCTGGGCAAGGTCGGGTACAGCCAGAGCTACACCTACTTCACCTGGCGCAACACCAAGGCCGAGTTGACCGAATACTTCACCCAGCTCAACGAAGCCCCGCTGCGTGACTGCTACCGGCCGAACTTCTTCGTCAACACGCCGGACATCAACCCGGGCTTCCTGCAGACCAGCGGCCGGCCCGGCTTCCTGATCCGCGCGGCCCTGGCCACCATGGGCTCGGGTCTATGGGGCATGTACGCCGGCTTCGAACTCTGCGAGGGCGCGCCACTCACGCCGGGCAAGGAGGAGTACCTGGATTCGGAGAAATACGAGCTGCGGCCGCGCGACTTCTATGCGCCCGGCAACATCATGGGTGAGATCGCCCAGCTCAACCGCATCCGCCGGCAGAACCCGGCGCTGCAGACCCACCTGGGACTGAAGATCTACACCTGCTGGAACGACCAGATCCTCTATTTCGGCAAGCGCACCGACGACCTGGGCAACTTCATCCTGATCGCGATCAACCTGGATCCCTTCAACGCCCAGGAAGGCCATTTCGAATTGCCGCTGTGGGAGCTGGGTCTCGACGATCACGCCACCACCTACGGCGAGGACCTCATGACCGGGCACCGCTGGGCCTGGCACGGCAAGACCCAGTGGACGCGCCTGGAGCCGTCGATGCCCTTCGGCATCTGGCGCATCCAGGCGGGCCACTAGCGATACCTCGGGCGGTGTGGGCCAGGCAGTTCGGACAGATCCGCACTGACCTGACCCGGCCGTCATCACTGCCGGGCGGCAAGGACGACCGGTACACGCATTCGATTCAGACGCCCTGTTAAGGACCTGACGACATGGCAAAACCCAATAAAGCTCGTTCCCGCAAACCCGCTGCCTTCATCGACGATCCGCTCTGGTACAAGGATGCGGTCATCTATCAGGTGCATGTGAAGTCGTTCTTCGACTCTAACAACGATGGCATCGGCGACTTCCCCGGCCTGATCGAGAAGCTCGACTACATCGCCAGCCTGGGCGTCAACACCATCTGGCTGCTGCCGTTCTATCCCTCGCCGCGGCGCGACGACGGCTACGACATCGCCGAATACCGCGGTATCCACCCCGACTACGGCACCATGGCCGATGCCAAGCGCTTCATCGCCGAGGCGCACGCCCGTGGCCTGCGGGTGATCACCGAACTGGTCATCAACCACACCTCCGACCAGCATCCCTGGTTCCAGCGCGCCCGGCGCGCCAAGAAGGGGTCGGCGGCGCGCAACTTCTATGTCTGGTCCGATGACGACCAGAAGTACGATGGCACCCGCATCATCTTCCTCGACACCGAGAAGTCCAACTGGACCTGGGACCCGGTCGCCGGTCAGTATTTCTGGCACCGCTTCTACTCTCACCAGCCGGATCTGAACTTCGACAATCCGCAGGTGATGAAGGCGGTCATCTCCATCATGAGGTACTGGCTGGACATGGGCGTCGACGGCCTGCGCCTGGATGCCATTCCCTACTTGGTGGAGCGCGACGGCACCAACAACGAGAACCTGCCCGAGACCCACGTGGTCCTCAAGCAGATCCGTGCCGAGATCGACGCCAACTATCCCGACCGCATGCTGCTGGCCGAGGCCAACCAGTGGCCGGAAGACACCCAGCTGTACTTCGGCGATGGCGACGAATGCCACATGGCCTTCCACTTCCCGCTGATGCCGCGCATGTATATGGCCATCGCCCAGGAAGACCGCTTCCCCATCACCGACATCCTGCGCCAGACCCCGGAGATCCCGGCCAATTGCCAGTGGTCGATCTTCCTGCGCAACCACGACGAACTGACCCTGGAGATGGTGACCGACCGCGAGCGGGACTATCTCTGGAACTACTATGCCTCGGATCGCCGCGCGCGCATCAACCTCGGCATCCGTCGCCGCCTGGCGCCCCTGCTGGAGCGCGACCGCCGTCGTATCGAGCTGCTCAACAGCCTGCTGCTGTCGATGCCCGGTACGCCGACGATGTATTACGGCGACGAAATCGGCATGGGTGACAACATCCACCTGGGCGACCGCGATGGCGTGCGCACCCCGATGCAGTGGTCGGTCGACCGCAACGGTGGCTTCTCCCGCGCCGACCCAGCCAGCCTGGTGCTGCCGTCGATCATGGATCCGCTCTACGGCTACCAGGCGATCAACGTCGAGGCCCAGTCCCGCGATCCCCATTCGCTGCTCAACTGGACGCGGCGCATGCTGGCCGTGCGCAAGCAGCAGAAGGCCTTCGGTCGCGGCACCCTGAAGATGCTGTCGCCCACCAACAGACGCATCCTGGCCTACTTGCGCGACTTCACCAATGCCCAGGGCGAGCACGAGACCATTCTCTGCGTGGCGAACGTCTCCCGTGCCGCCCAGGCGGTGGAACTGGATCTGTCCAGCTTCGCCGGTCAGGTACCGGTGGAAATGATCGGTGGCAGCGCCTTCCCGCCCATCGGCCAGCTCCCCTATATGCTGACCCTGCCGCCCTATGGCTTCTACTGGTTCTACCTGGCCGGCAACGAGCAGATGCCTGCCTGGCACACCGAGCCGCCGGCGCCGATGCCCGACTACCAGACGGTGGTCATCAAGCGCAATCTGCAGGAGTTGCTGGACGGCGAGCCGCGCCGCATCTTCGAAGAGGTGTTGCCGGTCTATCTGCCCAAGCGTCGCTGGTTCGGCTCCAAGGACGAAGCCATCACCAGCGTGCGCCTGGACTATGCGGCCCAGATCAACACGCCCAAGCTGCCGGTGATGTTCAGCGAAGTGGTGGTGACCAATGCCAAGGGCGAAGAGCGCTATGCACTGCCCCTGGGCTTCCTCGCCGAAGAGGACCAGCATTGCAGCCCGCTGGCGACCCAGCTGGCCCTTTCGCGCATCCGCCACGTGCGGCGCGTGGGCCTGGTGACCGATGCCTTCGCCCTGACCAGCTTCGTGCATGGCGTGTTCGATGCCTTCCGCAAGGGCGCCAGGATTGCTTCGCCTTCCGGCGAGTTGAGCTTCGAGGTCTACGATCAGCCCGAGGACTTCGCGCTGGATCCGGACATCGAGATCAAGCACCTGGGCGTCGAGCAGTCCAACAGCTCGCTGATCGTCGGTGACCACCTGATGCTCAAGCTGATCCGCAAGGTGGCGCCGGGCATCCATCCGGAAGTGGAGATGGGGCGCTATCTGGCCCAGGCCGGCTTCGCCAACATCGCCGCGACCCATGCCGTGGCCCAGCGCATCGCGGCGGATGGTACGCCGCACGTGTTGATGTTGGTCCAGCAGCACATTCATAACCAGGGCGATGCCTGGACCTGGAGCCTGGACGGACTGGATCGCGTCACCCGCGATCTGCTCAGCGGCGGCATCTCCGACGTGGAGAACGAGTTCACCGCCATGGGCGATCTGACTGCCTTCGCGGGTGTGCTGGGCAAACGTTTGGGCGAGATGCATCTCGTGCTGGCACAGCCCACCGAGGACGCGGCCTTCGCCCCCGAGACCGTGGACGCCCAGGCGGCCAAGGACCTGGCGCATCGCGTTCGCCTCCAGGTGGACAACGCCCTGGATACCCTGCAGGGGATGGGCGATCAGCTCGACGCCGCTGGCAAGGAGCTGCTGCAGGGCCTGATCGGCAAGCGCAAAGCCCTGGCCAAGCGCATCGAGGCCCTGGCGGCCGATGTCGAAGGTGGTCTGCGCATCCGCGTCCACGGCGACCTGCACCTGGGTCAGGTGCTGGTAGCCCAGGACGATGCCATCCTCATCGACTTCGAAGGCGAGCCGGCGCGGTCGCTGGAAGAGCGACGCGGCAAGTACGGTCCGCACAAGGACGTCGCCGGGGTGCTGCGCTCCTTCGACTACGCGGCGGCCATGGTCACCCAGTCGAGCAACGCCGGCGCGGATACCTCGGAAGAGCACCTGCAACTGCGTGCCAAGGCGGCGGAGACCTATCGCAATGCCTCCTACGCGGCCTTCCTGGAAGGCTACCGCACTGCGGCGGCCGGCGTCGGCCACCAGTGGAGCGAGCGCGGTGAGCAGGCGGCGCTGGATCTCTACAGCCTGGAGAAGGCGGTCTATGAGATAGGCTACGAGGCTGCCAACCGACCCACTTGGATCAATATCCCGCTACGTGGCGTCGCCGCCATCGTTGAGACCCTCTTGTCCGGAGCCCGCGCATGACCGATCACAATACCGCTCCTGTCGCTCCGCTGGACGACGCCCGGCTCTCGGCTGCCGAAGCCGAGTCCCTGGCCCGTGGCGAGCACGGCAACCCCTTCGCCGTGCTCGGCCCCCATCCCGATGGCGAAGGCGTGATCGTTCGCGCCTTCCTGCCCAACGCCCTGGGCGTGGCGCTGGTCGATCGCGTCAGCGGTCGGCCGCTGGCCCAGATGCAGCCCGGGCGGGTGCCTGGGCTATTCGTCGCGCGGCTCGATTACGCCGCGCCCTACAAGCTGGTCATCCGCTGGCCCAGCGGCGTGCAGGAGACCGAGGATCCCTATTCCTTCGGCCTGCTGCTGGGGGAAACCGACCTCTATCTGTTCAACGAAGGCCGCCACCGTAACCTCGGCGAGACCTTTGGCGCCCAGCGCTGCCAGGTCGACGGCGTGGAAGGCGTGCGCTTCGCGGTCTGGGCTCCCAATGCCCGCCGCGTTTCGGTGGTCGGCGACTTCAACAGCTGGGACGGTCGCCGTCTGCCCATGCGTCTGCGGGCCAACAGCGGGGTCTGGGAGCTGTTCGTCCCGCGCCTGCCGGTCGGCACCTCCTACAAGTACGAGATCCTCGGCCAGCACGGCGTGCTGCCGCTCAAGGCCGATCCCATCGCCCTGGCCGCGGAATTGCCGCCGCGCACCGCTTCGGTGGTGGCCGACAACAAGCCCTTCACCTGGCACGACCAGGATTGGATGACCCGCCGCCGCGAGCTGCAGGGCGTGGAAGCACCCATCGCGGTGTACGAACTGCACGCCGGGTCCTGGCGCCGCGAAGGCGGTGACGAGGGGCGCCAGTACAACTGGCGCGAGTTGGCCGAGCGCCTGATTCCCTACGTCCGCGAGATGGGCTTCACCCATATCGAGCTGCTGCCCATCATGGAGCATCCCTTCAGCGGATCCTGGGGCTACCAGCCCCTGGGCCAATTCGCGCCCACCTCGCGTTTCGGCACGCCGGCGGATTTCGCCGCCTTCGTCGACGCCTGCCACCAGGCCGATATCGGCGTCATTCTCGACTGGGTGCCGGCGCATTTCCCCACCGACGAACACGGCCTGGCCCGCTTCGACGGCACCGCGCTGTACGAATACGAGCATCCCTTCGAAGGCTTCCACCAGGACTGGAACACCTACATCTACAACCTGGGGCGTCACGAAGTGCACGGCTTCATGCTGGCCTCGGCCATGCACTGGCTCAAGCACTTCCACATCGACGGCCTGCGGGTGGATGCCGTGGCCTCCATGCTCTACCGCGACTATTCGCGCAAGCACGGTGAGTGGATCCCCAACATCCATGGTGGCCGCGAGAACCTAGAAACCATCGCCTTCCTGCGCCATCTCAACGAGGTGGTCCACGAGGAGGCACCGGGTGCCCTGGTGATCGCCGAGGAATCCACCTCCTGGCCGGGCGTCAGTGCGCCGGTCAGCGAGGGCGGCCTGGGTTTCGACTTCAAGTGGAACATGGGCTGGATGAACGACACCCTCCATTACGTGGAAGAGGACCCGGTCTATCGCCAGTACCATCACCACCAGATGACCTTCGGCCTGGTGTATGCCTGGTCCGAGCGCTTCATGCTGCCGATCTCCCACGACGAAGTGGTGCATGGCAAGGGCTCGATGATCGAGAAGATGCCGGGTGACGTCTGGCAGAAGTTCGCCAACCTGCGCACCTACCTGAGCTTCATGTGGACCCATCCAGGCAAGAAGCTGCTGTTCATGGGCTGCGAGTTCGGCCAGTGGCGCGAATGGAGTCATGACCGCGAACTGGACTGGTTCCTGTTGGAACACGGCACCCATCGCGGTGTGCAGCAGTTGCTGGCCGACCTCAACCGGCTCTATCGCCAGGAACCGGCACTGCACGAACGCGATCACCTGCCCGAAGGTTTCGACTGGGTGGTCGGGGACGACAATGGCAACAGCGTCTTCGCCTGGTTGCGCAAGGATGCCCAGCAGCAACCATTGCTGGTGATCGGCAACTTCACGCCGGTACCGCGGCACGACTACCGGGTGGGCGTGCCTTCGCTGGGCCATTGGCAGGAGATCTTCAACAGCGATGCCGAGCGCTATGGTGGTTCCAACCTGGGCAACGGCGGCGGGGTAACGGCCGAAGAGATCGGCGCCCATGGTCAGCCGGCTTCGCTGAATCTGCAGTTGCCCCCCCTCGGTTTGCTGGTGTTCAAGCCGCAGGGCTGATCCGGGAGCGCCCCATACGGGGCGCGTTCCGCTGACAGGCATCCCCGTTCTGGGCGATGCTTGTCAGGCATCTGGCAACCGAGAGCACCATGATCGATCTCGCCGAATGGAATCTGACGGTTCCCGTACCTATGCCCGTGGCCCAGGTACAGACCGCCGAACTCAACAGCAGCGCCTTTCGCAGCCCCTATCTCGCGCGCGGTGAGGGGGGATCGCTGGTGTTCTGGGTCCCGGTGACCGGCACCCCGCAACCCTTCAACGCCTATCCCGCCACCGAGCTGCGCGAAACGCGCCCGGACGGCAGTGCCTATGCCTGGAAGTACCGCGAAGGGGATGCCCTGCTGCAAGCTGAAGCCGTTGTGCAGCAGGTGCCCTCGCGGCCCGAGGTCATCATCAGCCAGATCGAAGACCAGACAGCCGTGCCGGTAGCGCCCCAGGCGCTGTTGCAGCTGGTGTATCGGGTGGAAAGCGTAGCCAGTGGCAAGGGACAGGTGGAGCAGGGGCAACTCGTCGCCCGGTTGCGGGAAAGTCCCGCCGATAGCCCCAAGGACGTCATCCTGCTGGAGCGCCTGCCTCTCAACAGCCGCTTCAGCTATGACATCAAGCTGGCCCGCAGTGGCGTGCTGACCGTACGCGCCCATGGCGCCGGTTCGCGTAACGGTGACCTGGGTCTGCAACTCGACAGCGCCTGGAGCAGCCATCACCTGTATTTCAAGGCCGGTGCCCGCTTGCGCGATGGCGAAGGGCCCGCCACCGAAGGCGGGCGTGTGCTGTTCTACCGGCTGATTTCCATGCACCAGCCCAGCAACCGTTGAGGCCGCTTCAGGTCGCGTGCTTTTCCTGCTGCTTGCGCTCTTCGCGCCGGTCGTTGCTGACCTTGAGCTTCTTGGCCCGGCTTTCCAGAGCGAAGTAGAGCACGGCCGCGATCAGCAGTGGCAGGATGAAATACAGCGTCCGGTAGCCGAGCAGGGCGGCGATGATCTTGCCCTGGGAGAGGCCGTCATTGGCCAGCAGGGCGATGAACACCGTCTCCAGCACCCCGACCCCAGCCGGGATATGCACGATGACCATGGCGATGCTGGAGAGCAGCAACACGCCCAGCACGTGCAGATAGTCCACCTGGCGGCCGAGGAACAGGTAGACGATGGCCGCCATGGCCATCCAGTTGATCGAGGACACCAGCAGCTGCAGGCAGGCCATGCGCAGCGAGGGCAGGGCGAGACGCTGCTTGCGTACCGTCCATTCGCGCTGCTTGGCGAAGGTACAGACGCCCAGGTAGAAGACGATGAAGGCCAGCAGCCCGAAGCCGATCAGTCGCAGCGTGGTGTCGCCGACGAACCAGTTGGGCGGCATGTCCACTACGCCGCTGACGAAGATGCCGCCCGCGAGCAGCACGTACCCCAGCCAGTTGGTGGCGATGCTCAGGGAAAAGATCCGGGTGATGGTGCCGCTGGAAAGTCCCAGTCGTGAATAGAGACGGTATCTCATGCCGATACCGCCGACCCAGGTGCTCAGGGTCAGGGTGAAGGCGTAGCAGATGAAGGACACCAGGAACACCTGGCGCTTGACCAGCTTGTGCCCGCAATAGGCACGCCCGATAAGGTCATAGCAGCCGTACATGATGTACGACAGCACCACCAGGCCGCCGGCCATGGCCAGCGTCGTCCACCTGTAGCCGGTGAAGACCTTCCAGACCTCGCCCCAGTCGACCTTGCGGGCATAGATCACCAGCAGCACCACCACCGCGATCAGAAAGACCCAGGTGAGGAGCTTCTTCGCCAGCACCCAGCGACCGTTCTGCGGTTTGTCGGCGGCCTGCTGGTCGTCCTCGTCGTGGGCGTGATCCAGGGCGTCGCTGTGGCTACTCATCGTTGGGGATACCTTGAAATCGAGGAATCGACCCGATCCTGGGTTTCGAGTTCGGGCTGCACTGGCGGACTCACCAATTCGATCTTGGGGGTATGACCGGGCAGCCAGCCGACCCAGGCGGGAAAGTGGCGCAGGAAGTGAAAGACCAGCATCGTCTTGGCCAGGTGCCAGTAGGTGCGCTTGGGTACCTTGCTGCTGTCGACGTGCTCGCAGTGATTCTGGATCAGGGTTTCCAGGCGGCCGCGCAATTCACGGTTGAAGGCGTGGTCATGGAAGATCAGGTTGCATTCGAGGTTCAGCGAGAGACTCAAGGGGTCGAGATTGCTCGAACCCACGGTGGACCAGTGCTCGTCCATGGTCGCCACCTTGCCGTGCAGGGGCCGCAGGCAATATTCGTAGATCTCTACCCCGGCCTTGACCAGGTAGTTGTAGAGCATCTGGGCGCCCACCTTGACGATGGCCATGTCCGGCTCGCCTTGCACGATCAGCACCACGCGCACGCCGCGTTGCGCCGCGTTGCGCATCTCCCTGAGCAGCCGATAGCCGGGGAAGAAGTAGGCGTTGGCGATCACCACCTCGCGCTTGGCGTTACGCAGCATCTCCAGGTAGTGCTTTTCGATGTCGGCGCGATGCTCGTCGTTGTCGCGGAATACCAGCAGCGCCTGGGCATTGCCGGGATTGCGGTTGTCGGCCGGCTTCTGCGAACGCTTGCCCCACCAGCGGTGGGTTTCCTCCGGGGAGTTGATGGCGTCGCGGGCGAAGCGGTGGATGTCGTCGACGATGGGGCCTTCGACCTCGACGGCGTAGTCCTGCTTGGCTTCGGGCCCGAAGTCGCCCAGGTGCTCGGCGGAATAGTTGATGCCGCCGATGAAGCCCAGGCGGGCGTCCACCACCACGATCTTGCGATGCAGGCGGCGGAAGAGATTGGTCCGCATGCCCATGACCAGGGGGCGCGGATCGTAATAGCGAAAGCGCACGCCGGCATGCACCATTTCATCGATGAAGTCGCGTGGCAGATCGGGTGAGCCGTAGGCGTCCACGGTGATGTCCACCTGGACACCCCGCTTGGCCGCCGCGACCAGTTCTTCCTGCAATGCCTTGCCGACCTTGTCGTAGAAGAGGATGAAGGTCTCGATGATGACCTCGCGCTCGGCGGCGCGGATGGCCTCGAAGACCCGTGGAAAGAAGTCCTCGCCGTTTTCCAGCAAGGCGATGCGGTTTCCGTCCCGCCATTCGAAATTCATAGGTGGAAGTCCGCAGCCAGGGGAGCATGGTCGGACAGGTGCGACCACGGCTGATTGCCCAGCACCTGTGGGCGCCCGACGCTGACGTTGCGCGTGTAGATGCGATCCAGGCAGAGCAGCGGTCGCTTGGCCGGGAAGGTCTTGGGCAGGCGCCCCGCGGTCTTCATGAACACCTCTTCGAGTCCCGCGCCCTGGCCAAGGATGTCATTGGCCTTCTGGCGCCAGTCGTTGAAGTCCCCTGCCACCACGACGGGGGCGTCGCTGGGCAGGGAGTTGATGTGCTCGCAGATCAGCTGCATCTGCATCTGCCGATGTTTCTCGCGCAGGCCCAGATGCACGCAGATGACGTGCAGATCCACGGCCTGATCCGGGATACGCAGGACGCAATGCAGCATCCCGCGCTTTTCCGGACCGGCGATGGAAATGTCGAAGTTGTCGTAACTGACGATGGGAAACTTCGACAGCACCGCATTACCGTGATGGCCGTCCGGGTAGACCGCATTGCGCCCGTAGGCGAAGTCGGTCCACATCGAATCGGCCAGGAACTCGTACTGCGGCGCTGCCGGCCAGTTCTCGAAGCGCAACGGGTGCTTTTCGTGGGTACCCAATACCTCCTGTAAGAAGACAATGTCCGCTGACACCGTCCGCACCGCCTCGCGCAATTCCGGCAAGATGAACTTGCGGTTGAAGGACGTGAAGCCCTTGTGCGTGTTGATGGTCAGGACCTTGAACGAAAAACCCTGTTGCGCGTTCGTCATGCCTGGCGCTTCCTCCGCTTGGTCTGGGTCAGCTCGAACAGCAATACCGAGCGTCCGGTGACCTGATAGGTATCCCCGAAATTGAAGACGTCGCCGGCATCCAGGTCAGGCTGATTGGTATCCAGCTGCAGGGACCAGTGCTCGCCCATGGGGACTTCCGGCAGGGTGAAATCCACCACGTCATAATGAGCATTGACCAGAATCAGCAGCGAGGTATCCGCGCCCTTGCGACGGATGCCGGTCGGCTGGGCACGGCCATCGAGCAGGATGCCCATGCACTTGTTGCTGCCGTCCTGCCACTGCTCGTCGCCCATCTCGGTGCCGCCGGGCTGCAGCCAGGTGACGTCCTTGACGCCCAGTTCCTCGTTGTAGGCGCCGGTGAAGAAGCGGCTACGACGCAGCAGCGGATAGCGCCGACGCAGGTCGATCAGGTTGCGCACGTACTCCTGCAGCTCGGCGCTCTTTTCGCTGATTTCCCAGTTGACCCAGCCGATCTCGCTGTCCTGGCAGTAGCCGTTGTTGTTGCCGCCCTGGGTACGCGCGAACTCGTCCCCGGCCAGCAGCATAGGCGTGCCCTGGGAAAGGAAGAGGGTAGCCAGCAGGTTGCGCATCTGCCGATAGCGCAGTTCGATGATCTCCGGATCATCGGTCTCGCCTTCGACACCGCAGTTCCACGACAGGTTATGGGAGTGGCCGTCGTTGTTGCCTTCGCCATTGGCCTCGTTGTGCTTGTCGTTGTACGACACGGTATCGGCCAGGGTGAAGCCATCGTGGGCGGTCACGAAGTTCACCGACGAGTAGGGCTTGCGACCGCGGCGGTTGAACTTGTCGCCGGAGCCCAGCAGGATCTTCGCGAAATCGCCGATCTTGTCTTCGTCACCCTTCCAGAAGGCACGCGCGGTGTCGCGGAAGGTGTCGTTCCACTCCATCCAGCCGGGTGGGAAGTTGCCGACCTGATAGCCGCCGGGGCCGCAGTCCCAGGGTTCGGCGATGAGCTTGGTCTCGGCCAGGATCGGATCCTGACGGCAGGCATGCAGGAAGCCGCCACCTTCGTCGAAGCCGTCCGGCTCGCGACCCAGGATGGTGGCCAGGTCGAAGCGGAAGCCGTCCACGCCCATCTCGGTCGCCCAGTAGCGCAGCGAGTCGGTGACCATCTGCAGCACGCAGGGGTGGCTCATGTTCAGGGTGTTGCCGGTACCGGTGTCGTTGATGTAGTAACGCGCATCATCGGGCATCAGGCGGTAGTAGTTGGCGTTGTCGATGCCCTTCAGCGAGAGGGTCGGGCCCATCTCATTGCCTTCGGCGGTGTGGTTGTAGACCACGTCGAGGATGACCTCGAGGCCGGCATTGTGCATGCGCGCGACCATCACCTTGAATTCGCCGATGGACTGGCTGGCCATGTAGCGCGAGTGTGGGGCGAAGAAGGCCAGGGTGTTGTAGCCCCAGAAGTTTCTCAGGCCCTTTTCCAGCAAATGGTTGTCATCGAGGAAGTAGTGGATCGGCATCAGCTCGACGGACGTTACGCCGAGCGACTTGATGTAATCGATGACTTCGCTTTCCTGCAGACCGGAGAAGGTGCCCCGGGCGTTCTCGGGCACTGCCGGGTGCTGCATGGTGTAACCGCGTACATGGGTCTCGTAGAACACGGTGCGGTCACGTGGGACACGCGGATGGGTGGTGTTACCCCAGGTGAAGGCGGGGTCGATGACCCGGCAGCGCGGCATGAAGGGGGCGCTGTCACGTTCGTCGAAGGACAGGTCGCCGTCGGCGTGGCCGATGGTGTAGCCGAACAGGGCGTCGTTCCACTCCAGCTCGCCGACGATCTGCTTGGCGTAGGGATCGATCAGCAGCTTGTTGTGGTTGAAGCGATGGCCATTCTGCGGCTCATAGGGGCCGTGTACCCGGTAACCGTAGAGGGTGCCGGGACGGGCATCGGGCAGGTAGCCGTGCCAGATCTCGTTGGTGAATTCCGGCAGTTCGATGCGTTCGATTTCTTCCTTGCCTTCGTCGTCGAAGAGACAGAGTTCTACCTTCGTGGCGTTGGCGGAAAAGATGGCGAAGTTCACGCCGGAGCCGTCCCAGGTAGCGCCCAGGGGATAGGGCAGGCCTTCACGAACACGAGACTTGGACTTGCTGATGAACGCGGTCGCTTCGGTTAAGGGCTTGTTGGAATCGGTTGATGTCATTTCGACGCTCTCGGGGATAGCTAGGAAGGAAGTAGCTCTGACTCGGCTCTCAATACCTGCCGGTGGCTGAATCTATACAGATCCGGCTACCTGTATATGAAAGGCCCGACGCAGCGCAGTTCCGGGCCCTGATGGCGAACCGACAAAGCGTTGTTTTTTCTGGAAAAATCAGGAAAACAGCGGTAACGCGAACACCGCAACGAGGCGGCAGGGGAAGGCCTGGCCGAACGGCCAGGCCGGAACATCACATCACTCGGTGGCGGCAGGCTTGGCCGTGGCCGCCTTGGCACGGGAAGCGCGCGGCTTCTTGGGCGTGGCCGGTGCCACACCTACGCCGGTAGCCTCGACGGTGGCGTCAGCCTTGGCCTCGCTCGCGCCGGTCTTGCCTGCACTGGGCTTGACCGCCTGCTTGACCTTGGAGGCGACCTTCTTGGCAGCCGATTCCACCTTCTCGGTCACGGACTCGCCGGCAGCTGAGGCTTCGGTAGCGGCCTTCTCGCTGCCACTCTTGGTCTTGCCGGTGGTGCGGGTCTTGCTGACGACGGGCTTGTCCGCGATCGCTGCAGCATCCTTGGTCGCACGAGGCTTCTTGGCCGCGGTCTTCTTGGCCACGCCTTCCTGTTCGGCTTCGTACAGTCGAGTCGCCATCTCCCAGTGGCGATCGTGTTCGTGGGCCGGCCGTCCTTCGGACTCCCAGATCTGATAGGCGAGCTGCTGGATGCGTTCGTCTTTTTGGGTCATTGCGGTGCGGCTCCTTGAGTGATGTCTTGTGTGCTGAGCAATCCAAGCGGAAAACGTGCCAGAACCTCGCCGACAGAAAGCTCTTTCTTCTGGTCATGGACAGATGTCGGGGCAAAAGTTTCCCCAAAACGGTACATGGACAAGGTTTCGGGGAGTTTTATCCGGGTGTCCTGCCAAGCCTCTGCAGAAAAGCGCAGCTTTCCGCTGTTCTCCAACAGTTCGGCGGCGTGCACCGGCACGATGACGATCACCGCCTGTTGCTCCCAGGTACGGGCGAAGGCCAGCACCCGATCGGCCTGGGCGCCCACTACGGTCAGAGGTAGGTAGCGACCTCCGGTGAACAGTTGCGGCTGCTGCTTGCGCAATTGCAGTACGGCAGCCAATACCTGTTGCTTGATCTCACCGTTCTGCCAGGCATCCAAGGCAGCATCGGCAGAGGCGTGCTTGGCCAGGGCCTGCTGCCGCGGGACGTAGTCCACGGCGCGACGGTTGTCCGGCTCCACCAGGCTGAAGTCCCAGAATTCACCGCCCTGGTAGAGGTCGGGCACGCCGGGCGCGGTGTTGCGCAGCAGCATCTGCACCAGGCCGTTCAGCGCACCGGCCGGGGCCAGCTCGCGGACCGCGGTGACGATCTCGCCGCGCAGCGCCCGGTATTTATCGTCGGTGAGCAGACCTTCCAGGAAGGCCTTGCAGGTCGCCTCGTAGTCGCCATTCGGCGCCCACCAGTCGGACTCCAGTTTTTCTTCGCGCAGGGCCTTTTCCTGCCACTGCAGCAGCCGCTCCAGATAGGCCTGCAGGCCCTGCTGGTCATCGGCTTGTAGATGCAGCGGCCAGCTGGCGAGAAGGGTCTGGTAGAGCATCAGTTCATCGCCCGGCGTCGGCGCCGGGGCATCGTTCCACTGGCCGCGCAGGGGGGCGGCCTGTTCCATCCAGCGGCTGACCTGGGCGATGTAGGCGTCGGGACGTTCCGAGACCACCGCCAGGCGCGCCCGGGTGTCTTCGCCACGCTTGTGGTCGTGGGTCGCGGTGGTCAGCATGTTGCGCGGGAAGTGTTCGGCACGCCAACCGCTCGCCTGGTGGAAGGCACTCACCGGCTGGGCGAAATGCTGCGGATCGAAGCCCACGTCGTTGCGCGATAGCAGCGGCGCGGAGCGGTAGCAGGCCGTGTCTTCCACCGCCTTGGCGGCGATCGGCGAGGTGAGCTGCTGGAACTTGGTGATGGCGCGCCGCTGTTCCCGGCGAGCCACGCTACCTACCGGCTTGTGACGCGGGGCGTCACCGCCCAGCCAGGCGCGTAGTTGTTCGAGCAGCGGCTGCTCCGCCTCCGTGACGTGGGGGCGGGCCGCTTCCAGCGCGGTATCGAACCATTGGGCATCGGCACCGGCGAAACCAGCCGCGCCGGCATAGGTACGATAGACCTTGAACTGCACGATCAGCTCAAGGAGCACCCGGCGGATGGCACCCTGGCTGGTGTCGCGGGTTCGCCAGTCCTGCTGGGCGAGCAGGTGTAGCGTGTGCACGGCCGATTCGAATTCACTGGACAGCGCGCCGGTGAGCACCAGGCGCCGGGCTTCCCGTACCTCTTCCAGGAAGTCCTCGGTGCGACCGGTCTGCTCGGCCCAGAACTGGCGCAGCGGCGCTTCACCGCTGGCGGCATGCTGCACCGCCGAGACCTCGTTCATGAACTCGTAGCCGGTGGTGCCATCGATGCCCCAGCCTTCGCGCAGCTGCTCGCCCTCGGCCAGGATCTTCTCGATGTAGATGGGGAAGCCATCTTCCGGTGCACCGCCGGCACGGCTGGCGCAGAGGTCGTCCACGCGGCGGCGCAGCTTGCGGCAATAGGCGCGCGGATTGGCCAGTCCGTCGATGTGATCCAGGCGCAGGCCGTCGAGCAGGCCTTCGCCGATCAGGCGGAAGATCAGCGAATGGGTTTCCTCGAACACCTCGTGGCGTTCCATGCGCAGGCCGCCTAGCTCGGTGATGTCGAAGAAGCGCCGCCAGTTGATGTCGTCCGAGGCGGTACGCCAGCTGGCCAGCCGATAGTGCTGGCTCTCCAGCAGGGCGTGCAGGCGTTCCTGGTTGGCAGCCTGGCTACCGTCGAAGGCGGCCACCGCCTTCTCGATCGCGGCCGCCACGGCCGGATCCCTGGCGGCATCCGCCAGCTGACGCTGGGCGCCGCGGGCTTCTTCCAGGTCCTTGGCACGCGCCGAGAAGGCATCGGCGAAAAGGCTCAGCTGGGGCAGATCGCTTTCGCGCAGGATCTGACCGTAGGTGCCGGGATTGATGGGGAAGTGGTGGGCGTAGTACTCCACGCGGAAAGCGCCTTGCTCGGTGTCGAACACCAGCTTGAGTTCGCCGGCCTGCAGCACGTTGCCATAGGCGTCACCGAGGAAGGGCAGCAGCACCTGGCCCTGCAGGTCCGGGTCCGGTCCGTACCAGTTGATGTCGTAGAAGCCGGCGTAGCGGCTCTGGCGACCCCACTCGAGGATATCCAACCACCAGGCATTCTCCGAACCGCCCACGTTGGTGTGGTTGGGCACGAAGTCGGCGATCAGGCCCATGCCGTGTTCGCGCAAACGGGCGACCAGGCGCCGCAGCGCCTCTTCACCGCCCAGCTCCGGGTTGACCCGGGTCGGGTCGACCACGTCGTAGCCGTGCACGGAGCCGGCGCGGGCGGTGGTGATGGGGGATGCATAGACATGGCTGATGCCCAGCTTGGCGTAGTACTCAACCAGGGGCAGGGCATCGTCGAAGGTGAAGTCCTTGTGGAACTGCAGGCGTACGGTAGCGCGCAAGCGACTCATCGAGTGTTCTCCGGATTGCTACGAGCAGTGCTCAGCACGCGTAGGCGTCGTTCAGGGGTAGCAGCGTTCAGCAGGCGTTCTGCCGGGTCGTCCCAGCGGCGCAGCCAATTGGGGTGTTCCTTGGTGGTGCCGGGCAGGTTGGCCTGCTCCAGCTGGCCCAGGGCGTCTTCCACCGGCAGGATGATCAGCGGCGCCGGGGTGCGGCCGATGAAGGCGATGGCAGCCTCGACGGCGGCCTCGACATTGCTTTCCCGGGTGTCGTCCAGCTTGAGCACCTTGGCCAGCTGCTGACGATCCTTGGCACGCTCGTCGAGACGGTCCTGGCGTGAGGTGCCGTCGGGCAGCAGCCCGAGTTCTTCCTGCCAGTAGGCATCGCGGCCCTGCCACCAGCCGGTGAGGGTCGGCAGGTCGTGGGTGGTGGGCATGCCCATGGCCGTGTCCGACCACTGCGCGGCAGGCTTGAAGGCCTCGCCGTCGCGCTCGAACAACAGCACCTGCATGCCCATGATGGCGCGCTCGGCCAGCCGCTCGCGAAAGCCCTCGGGTACGGTGCCCAGGTCTTCACCCATGACCACGCAGCGATGACGCCAGGATTCCAGCGCCACCAGTCGCAGCAGGTCGTCGATGGGGTAGGAGAGATAGGCACCGTCGGCCGGCGAAGCGCCCTCGGGCACCAGCCAGAGGCGTTGCAGCCCCATCACGTGGTCGATACGCACGCCACCGGCATGGGCGAAATTGGCCCGGAGCATCTCGATGAAGGCGCGGAAGCCATGCTTGACCATGCCGGTAGGCGAAAAGGCGGAAATGCCCCAGCCCTGGCCTTTCTGATTCAGCAGATCCGGCGGGCAGCCCACGGTGACCGAGGCCAGCAGCTCTTCCTGGCGACTCCAGGCCTGGCTACCGCCGCCATCGGCACCCACGGCGATGTCGGCGATCAGGCCGATCTTCATGCCCGCTTCGCGGCACTGCGCCTGGGCCGCGGACAGCCCTTCGCTGGCCAGCCACTGGGTGAAGGCGTAGAACTCCACGTCCTGGGCATGGCGTTCGGCGAATTCGGCCACGGCCGCATTCTTGGGATCGCGGTATTGCTGGGGCCAATGTTGCCAACTGGGCGAGGCATCGCCCTGGGTGAAGGAGGCATGCAGGGCTTCGAAGCGGCAATGGTTTTCCAGCGCGTCGCCACCGTCGCGGCGGAAGGCCTCGAAACGCTCGCGCAGCTCACCGCCGGCGGTGCGGAAGTCCAGGTGCAGGGTGCGCAGCAGGCGCAGGCGCAGCCTGGCCAAGGCGGGCCAATCGATCAGCTCCAGCTGCTCCAGGCGCTCGGCTTCCGCCTGCAGGCCCGCGCGCTGCATGGCCCGGCGGACGGGCTCGGCGCCCAGGACCAGCTCCGGCGCCGCATAGAGTACGTTGAAGAACACCCGACTCGACGGGGAGTAGGGGCTGTAGCGAGTGCCGTCGGCGCTGAACATGGCGTGCAGCGGGCTGATGGCCAGGGCGTCGGCACCCTTGCTGCCTGCGGCCTTGGCGAAGTGCACCAGGCTCTGCAGATCACCGGCGCCGCTGCCCCCTTCACGTCTGAGGCTGTAGAGCTGCACGGCCAGACCCCAGAGGCGGGCCTTCTCGTCGCCCGTGGCGTCGGCGATGGTGAAGCAGCGTTCCGGCGCGACGGCCAGGGTCAGGGCTTCGCCATCGACCTCGGCCTGGTGATAACCGGCTGCGCTGATTGGCGCCAGCTGTCCCTGGTCGTCGACCTGACCCTCCAGACGCTTGCCGCCTTCCAGCTGTACCTGGTAACGGACGCCGCGCTTGAACTGGTCCGGCGCACCAACCGGCTGGTCGACCACCGCGGTGAGGAGCGGCGGCAGATGGTGCTTGTCGCCCACCTCGGCTAGCTTGCGCAGGCTGGTGTCGATCTCGGCGTCACTGTCCGCCGGCAACTCGATGGCCTTGAGCAGATTGCGCAAGGCCTCGGGGCTCACCCGTTGGCGCTTGCCGTCGTAGGCGGTCCATTCGATGGCGATGCCAGCGGCCTTCGCCAGTTGTTCCAGACGATCCCCACTCATGCCTTCTTCTCCAGCCAGACCAGTGCCGAATGAGCGGCCAGCGTGCCGTCCCGGCGGCTAGGCGTCGCGGTGGCATCGCTGCTGTGGAGCAACTCGCCCCGCGGGGCCTCGTCCACCGGCACGGCCTTGTCGCTCAGGTTGAGTTCGATGGTCAGGCGGCTGCCGTCGGCGAGAGTCCAGCGCGCTCGTACGGCGCGATCGGCCAGGGCTTCGGCGCCTGCGGGACGAGCGCCTTCCAGGCGTGGGAAGAGTTCGCGACGGCGGATCTCCAGCAGCTCGCGGTACAGCCCCAGCCAAGCAGCGTGGTCGGGCTGATCGGCTTCGCCGAAATTGGGCTTGGAGTCTTCGAAGGTCTTGACGGCGTTCGGATCGGGGATCTGCTGGCGATGCTCTTCGCTGGTGAAGAAATCGAAGTCCTTGAATTCGTTGCGACGGCCGTCGCGGACCAGTTCGGCCAGCTCGTCGTTGTGGCTGGTGAAGAACAGGAAGGGTTGGCGGCTGCCCCATTCCTCGCCGATGAACAGTAACGGAATCATCGGGCTGAGCAGCAGCAGGGCGGTGGCGGCCTTCAGCGCCGGCGCGGGTGCGAGACGGGTCAGACGCTCACCGAAGGCACGGTTGCCGACCTGATCGTGGTTCTGCAGGAAGATGACGAACGCCGAGGCCGGCAGGTCCTTGCTCGGTTCACCACGGGCCTTGCCATGGCGGGTCTGCTCGCCCTGGTAGATGAAGCCTTCGCCCAGGCAGCGCACCAGCTTGGCTGTGGCGTCCTCGGTGAAGTCCTGATAGTAGCCTTCGTTTTCATCGGTCAGCATGGGGTGGATGACGTTGTGCCAATCGTCCGCCCACTGCGCGTTGTAGTGCTTGCCACCCAGCAGCGTGGCCGTGTTGTCTTCGTTCTCCAGCATCAGGTGGATGTGGCGACCCGGCTCGACGGTGCTGCGAATCTCCTCCGCCATCTCTTCGAGGAAGCCCTTGTCGTTGATGGCGTGGACGGCATCGAATCTCAGGCCATCGAAGCGGTACTCCATCAACCACATCAAGGCGTTGTCGATGAAGTAGCGGCGCACGGCGTCCTGGCGGAAATCGATGGCGGCGCCCCAGGGGGTATGGATGTCTTCGCGGAAGAAGCGCTCGGCATAGGCGTGCAGGTAGTTGCCGTCCGGCCCGAAGTGGTTGTAGACCACGTCCAGGTAGACCATGACGCCATGGCTGTGGGCGGTGTCGATCAGCGACTTGAGGTCGTCCGGGGTGCCATAGGAGGCCTCTACCGCGTAGGGCAGGACGCCGTCATAACCCCAGTTGCGGTCGCCGGGAAATTCCGACAGCGGCATCAGCTCGATGGCGGTGATGCCCAGCGCCGCTAGCCGCGGCACCAGCTTCTCGACGCCTGCGAAGCCACCCAGGGTGCCGACGTGCAATTCGTAGATGACGCTCTCGTGCCAGGGACGGCCCTGCCACTCGACGGTCTGCCAGTGGTAGGTGGTCGGGTCGATGACGATGCTCGGCTCGTGCACATCGCCGGCCTGGGCGCGGGAGGCCGGGTCGGGGACCAGCAGGTCCTTGATCTGGTAGCGATAACGGGTGCCGGGACCGCATTGGGCCTCCACCGCGAACCAGCCGTCTTGCTCGGCTTCCATGGGGATGGTCATGCCACCTTCCAGGACGACCGACACGGCGTCGGCGCTGGGCGCCCAGAAGTGGAAGAGGGTGCGTTCCTTGCTCACCAGGGTGGCACCGGCACGGGTCTGCCATGCATAGCCCCCGGTTACCGCGGCTGCTTCGCGCGAAATATCAGTCATGGATAGAGAACTCCCGAAACCGGACGGCAGAATAGACGCTGCGGCCCAGTTGGCCGCAGTTGCTGTTATGACCGGTGAGAGTTACTCAAAGTTAGGCGGGGAAAGCGCTTTTCGTCGGCCTTTTGGCGAAGGAAAAGCGCTTGGTAGTCAGGTTGCGCCTCAGGCGCCGACCTGACGCTCCTGGTGAGCGGTGGCCTGAAGCAGATCGAGGTACAGCGAGGCATAGGGCTTGGCACATTCGGACCAGAAGAACGGGCCCTGCATGGCCCGGTGACGCATGGCCAGCAGCAGGTCCTGACGTTCGAACACACCCAGGGCGCGGTCGATGGCGCCAAGGTAGTTTTCCAGCGACAGCGGGGCGAACAGGAAGCCGGTGGTGCCGTCCTCGATGCTGTCGGCCAGACCCCCGGTGCGGGTGGCGATCGGCAGGGAGGCGAAACGCTGGGCGTACATCTGGCTCAGGCCGCAAGGCTCGAAGCGCGAAGGCATCAGCAGGAAATCGCTACCGGCGTACATGCGCCGCGCTTCGGTTTCGCAGAAGCCGATGTGGGCGCTGACGCGACCGGGGTAGCGCAAGGCCAGGGCCCGCACCTGACGCTCGATGTGCGGCTCGCCACAGCCGATGATCATCAGCTGACCGCCGCGGGCAACGATGTGATCGGCGGCCTGGATGGTCAAGTCGATGCCTTTCTGCTGAACCAGGCGCGAGACCACCGCGAACAGCGGACCATTGGATGGTTCCAGGCCGAATTCCTCGCGAATGCGCGTAGCGTTGACCGCCTTGCCGTCCCAGTCGGATTCGGTGAACTGCTGGCACAGGTGCGGATCACTGCAGGCGCTCCAGCCATCGTCGATGCCGTTGAGAAGGCCGGTCAGCTTGCCTGCCCGTGCCTTGACCTGCAACAACCCTTCCAGGCCGCACCCGAACTCGGGCGTGGTGATCTCGTGCGCATAGGTGTGGCTGACCGTGGTGATATGGTCGGCATAGACCAGGCCCGCCTTGAGAAAGGAGACCTTGCCCCAGAACTCGAGGCCTTCCATCTGGAAGGCGTGGGCGGGAATGTCCAGATCGGCCATGACCGAGGCAGGGAACAGACCCTGGTAGGCCAGGTTGTGGATGGTGGTCAGGCAAGGGGTGCTAGCACCCTTCCAGCGTAGGTAGCCGGCGGCGAGGCCGGTTTGCCAGTCGTTGAGGTGCAGCAGGTCCGGAACCCAGCGAATGGAGGCGTCGCCCAGGGCGAAATCGGCGGCCGCACTGGCCAGACGACCGAAGCGGATATGGTTGTCGGTCCAATCGGCGCCGTTCAGGTCGCCGTAGGGATTGCCCGGACGCTCATAGAGCTCGGGGCAGATCAGCACATAGACGACCAGGCCATCTTCCAGGTTGACGCGGCCGATCTCGCAGGCCGGCATCGCAGCACGGGCGGCGATGCGGCCGACCATCTGGACGCGGTCCTTGATGGCGGCCATCACCTGACGATAGCCGGGGATCAGCACCCGGACGTCATGGGAGGCGGCGAGTGCGCGGGGCAGCGCGCCGGAAACCTCGCCCAGGCCACCGGCCTTGACGAAGTCGGAAATTTCCGGGGTCACGAAAAGAATGCGTTTGCGGCTTTCGACAACGGAGCTCAGCGTCAGCTGAGGCTCATCCGTGCGCTTGCGAGGAGAGCTGGATCTGGTGGAACGAGTGGCAGTTTCAACGGGCTCCAGAGCCCCAAATTTCCCCACGACGGCATTTGCCATGGTGCGCTCCCAATGCAGCAAGTTCGAGACTGAGGTTTACCTGATTGCTTCTTCCTGAAGCTCGGTGCTCCTGGTTCAAAAACGCCTACAGCCGAGCTGCTACAGCCTTTTTGCCGGTCACCTCTTCTGAGATGTCTGGATCTAGGCGAGAACTGCTTCGCGGATTTCCAGATTGCTCTCGCACTGACTCTCGGACAACGTCACAAGTTTCCCGCTCGAATGTTGCGGTCCTGCTTCGTATTGCCAGATGCATGCCCGAAAGCGGGCGCTCATGCTTGGTATGCTAAGGACTAGACCGCTGGTGAACCGCTTAATGGCCGCCAGATCGAGGCAATTGGCCGATAAATCAGACTTCTGGCTGGCGTACCGCCGGCTCGTGCCTTTCGTCGGATCGTGGTGTGGGAAGCGCATCGCGACGTCCCAGTTCGGTTCGCAGCTTGGGCAGGCAAAGGGGAAATTCACGATTGATGTAGGTGATCAGCCGTTCCCGCACGAAGCAGCGCAGGTCCCAGTTCCTGGATGAATCGCCCGAGCTCACCAGCACCCTGATCTGGATGGAATCGTGGGCGGCATCGGTCACCTGCAGCACGCAGACACGCTCGTCCCACAAATGGGGCACCTCGGCACAGGCGCGTTCCAATTCGGTGCGGATCGGTGCCAGGGGCAGGGAATAGTCAACCCATATGAAAACCGATCCGATCAGGCTGGAGGAAGAGCGCGTCCAGTTCTGGAAGGGTGTCTCGATGAAGTATTGCAGAGGAACGACCAGGCGACGGTCGTCCCAGATGCGTACCACCACGTAGGTGCCGGTGATCTCTTCCACTCGGCCCCATTCCCCCTCGACGATGACCACGTCGTCCAGTCGGATCGGCTGCGTCACGGCGATTTGCAGACCGGCGATGAGATTGCCGAGTACCGGGCGCGCGGCGATACCCGCAACCAGGCCGGCGACACCGGCGGAGGCGAGTAGACTGGCACCCACCTGGCGAACCGCGGGGAAGGTCATCAGCATCAGGGCGATACCTACCAGCAGCACGATGAAGCTGAGGCTGCGTACCAGTACCCGATTCTGCGTCTGGATACGCCGCGCTCGCAGGTTGTCCACCACATCCACGGGATTGCGCAGGGCGATGGTCGCTCCAACGGCCTTGACCGCCCTGAGACCCAGCCAGGTGAAGGCAGCGATACTCAGCAGACCGGTGATGTGCTGTACCGCGCGCAACAGCGGCAGGGCATCGGGTGCGGAATTCCAGACACCTTGCAGCACCACCAGGGGTACCGCCAGCCGCGCCGGCTTCTCGGCGTATTTCACCAGGTTGCGCGCCAACAGGAAGGGGTTGGCCAGCCGGCGAATGGCCGCGAACGCCAGCATCAGGAGGATGGTGCTGATCAGCAGGGCGACCCCTGCCGCGATCAGCGTGGTGATCCAGGGGGCGTTGAGCCAACCTGTCCAGTCGATGGCCGTCATGCGCATTTCCTCAGGCAGACGGCTCCCCGGGATCCTGAAAAGCTGACGCGTCGGAATCGCGGGAAGCCTTTCGAGATACCTGTTTTCCGACTGAGGTGCTCCGCCACGGTTCCCCGAGGGTTTGACAAAACGCGTTGCTCTTTAATACCACCCCTGAAGAAAAACTCTTCTGACTCACGGCAGACTTTTCGGTCGATCAGTGGGGCAGGATGTCGCACCTCGCGTCTAAGCTCAGAGGAGACTGCGCAGCGAACGCAGGATAGGAGTAGAATTCGCGCCCCAACGAGATACGTCCAGTCAGATGGCGGACCTGCGGAGATCGAGACGGATTTATGAAGCCAGTGGTAGTGGTTGTCGAAGACGAGAACATGTTGCTCGGGCTGATGGAAGAGGTGCTCGAAGGCGAAGGCTTTCAGGTGCATACCTTCGGTACCGCGGACCAAGCCTGGGAATACCTGTCGAATGCGCGTCCGACGCCGGATCTGCTGATCACCGACGTCCGCATGCCGGGCGCTATCGACGGCCTGGAGCTGGCGCGCCGCGTCAAGCAGCAGCTGCCGGGTCTGCCCATCATCGTCTCTTCGGGTTATTTCGAAGAACTCCAGCCCGAGCGCGCCCCGGATATCTACTATCTCCCCAAGCCCTGGCGCTTTGACGATCTGCTGGCCGGCTGCTTCCGCTTCCTCAATCAGCGCAAAGGCTGATTGCCGCCTTCCGCGGCCTGGTTCCAGGCCGTGGTCTTCCCTGGGATGGAAGCGGATGGTGTCTGTAATCCTCCAGCACCCCGCCTAAGCTGATTCCATTTCGTTATTTATCTGACGATCCTTAGATCGTTTAGCTTCGCCTCCTCCAGGCATCGAGTCGATGCCGAGGGCGCGCCCCGGCGTGCCTGCCGACAAGGAGGCCTCATGAATTCGCTCATCAAATCCCTGGCCCTGGCCGTAGGCCTGGCCACGCTCGCAGGACAGGCGACCGCTGCCGAGCTGGTGGTCGGCTACCAGACGGGTGTCGATCCCTCCAAGGTCGCCCAGGCCGATGGCCGCTACGACCAGGCGATTGGCCAGAAGATCGACTGGCGTCGTTTCAATAGCGGTCCCGAGGTCGTCGCCGCGCTGGCGTCGGGTGATTTGCAGATCGGCAATCTCGGTTCCAGCCCGCTGGCGGCGGCCACCTCGCGCAAGCTGCCGCTGGTGACGTTCATCGTCTCCGCGCAGATCGATTCCGCCGAAGCCCTGGTCGTACGCGATGGCAGCGGGATCGACACACCCGAGCAACTGGTCGGCAAGACCATCGCCACACCCTTCGTCTCCACGTCGCACTACAGCCTGCTGGGAGCCCTCAAGCACTGGGGTGTGGATCCGACCAAGGTCAAGATCGTCAACCTCAATCCCACCGAGATCGCCGCCGCTTGGCGCCGCGGTGACATCGATGGCGCCTTCGTCTGGTCACCCGCACTGGGCGAGATCAAGAAGAACGGCAAGGTCCTCGCCGATGCGGCCCAGGTGGGCAGGTGGGGCACGCCGACCTTCGAGGTCTGGGTGGCGCGCAAGGACTTCGCTGAAAAGCATCCCGACATCATCGCCCAGTACGCCAAGGTCACCTTGCAGGCCTTCGCCGACTACCAGGCCCATGGCAAGGCGTGGGATGCGCACTCCGAGCAGGCCAGGAAGATCGCCCGGCTGACTGGCGCGGACGCCGCGGACGTCCCTGAATTACTGGCCGGCTCGCGTTATCCGGATGCCCAGGCGCAACTCGGGCCGGATCTGCTCGGTGGCGGCACGGCCAAGGCCATCGCCCGCACCGCCGAATTCCTCAAGGAACAGAAGCGTATTCCCACGGTGCTCGACGACTACTCGCCCTATGTCAGCGCCGAGTACGTCCGCAAGGCCCAATGACGATCCCTTTCACGCCGCGATTCGCCCCTCTCCGGAGGAGCTTTTTTCCGACAGGAGCCGGTCATGAGTCGACTCACCCTGGAACAGGCCAGCCTCGGATTCGTCCGCGGTGGCCGTCGTCAACCGATCCTGCAGCGTCTCGACCTCGCGGTGGAGAAGGGTGCCTCCCTGGTCGCCCTCGGTCCATCCGGCTGTGGCAAATCCAGCCTGCTCAACGTGCTCGCCGGTTTCCAATCCCTGGATGAAGGGCGCGTGCAGCTCGATGGCCGGACCCTTGAGGGGCCGGGCGGCGAACGCGGCGTGGTGTTCCAGGACGATGCCCTGATGCCCTGGCTCGATGCGCTCGATAACGTCGCCCTGGGCCTGCGCTTGCGTGGGCTGGGTCGCCGGGAACGCGAGGCCAGGGCCCGCGAGATGCTCGAACTGGTGGGGTTGGCGCACCATGCCGAGCACGCCATCGGCGAGCTGTCCGGTGGTCAGCGCCAACGCCTGGGTCTTGCCCGTGCCCTGGCGGTGGATCCGGATTTCCTCCTGCTGGACGAGCCCTTCGGCGCCCTCGATGCCCTGACCCGGGAACGCATGCAGGTGCTGTTGCTGGACGTGTGGAAACGCACGGGAAAGGGCCTGTTCCTCATTACCCATAGCGTCGACGAGGCGCTGTTCCTGGCGACCGAGCTCCTGGTGCTGGACGGGCCGCCCGCGCAGATCGTTCGCCGCCTGCCGGTGCCTTTCGCCCGCCGCTATCTGGCGGGGGAGCCCGTCCGCGAGATCAAGGCCGATCCCCGCTTCGCCGAGTTGCGCCAGGAGCTGCTCGACCTCTTTCTACAGGAGTCTCCCGATCATGTCCTCTGACACCCTGGCAACCTCCCTCCGGGATACCCGGGAACGCCGTCGGCTGCACCTGGACCGCCGCCGCGTGGCAGCGCTGGGTACTCTGGTTGGCGTGGCGACGCTCTGGTGGAGCGCGACCCACCTGGGTTGGGTGGATACCCTGTTCCTCCCATCTCCCGAACAACTGCTGGTCGCCTTGCAGGGGTTGCTCGCCGAGGGTTATCTGGACGCCAGTCTCTGGCAGCACCTGGGCACCAGCCTGCTGCGAGTGCTGGCTGCGCTGCTAGCCGCCGTGCTGACCGCGGTACCCCTGGGGATCGCTATGGGCCTCAACCCGACGCTGAATGCCGCGCTGGATCCACTGGTGGAGTTCTATCGTCCGATTCCGCCGCTGGCCTACCTGCCGCTGATGGTGATCTGGTTCGGCATCGGCGAGCTGTCCAAGGTACTGCTGATCTATCTGGCGCTGTTCGCGCCCTTGCTGATCGCCACCGTGGGTGGGGTGCGCCGGGTCGATCAGGCTCGACTCCAGGCCGTGCGTTGCCTGGGCGCCTCGCGAGGGCAGGTGGTGCGTCACGTCATCCTTCCCAGTGCCTTGCCGGACATCCTCACCGGTCTGCGTATCGCCTTGGGCGTGGGCTGGTCGACCCTGGTGGCCGCTGAACTCATCGCCGCCAATCGGGGGCTGGGCTTCATGGTGCAGTCAGCCGCCCAGTTCATGGCCACCGATGTGGTCGTGGTGGGCATCCTGCTGATCGCCAGCATTGCCCTGTCCATCGAACTGGGCCTGCGCGCTCTGCAGCGGCGCTACGCCGGCTGGAACTAAGGGGGCAGCGATGACCATCACCTTCGAACGTCTGAGCCCAGCCCTCGGTGCACGCATCCATGGCCTGGATCTGCGCGAGCCCCTGGATGCGGCTAGCCACGCCGAGCTGCACCAAGGATTGCTGGAGCATCAGGTGCTGTTCCTGCGTGACCAGTTGCTCACGCCGCGCCAGCAACGGGACGTGGCGGCCCATTTCGGCGATCTGCACATCCATCCGATCTATCCCAGGCATCCCGAGCAGCAGGAAATCCTGGTGCTGGATACCGAGTTGAACGACCTGCGCGACAATGCGCTCTGGCATACCGACGTGACCTTCATCCAGACGCCGCCACTGGGGTCGCTGCTCAGCGCGCGCCAGGTGCCTCCCTATGGCGGCGATACCCTCTGGGCGAGCAGTTCCGCCGCCTATGCGGCGTTGTCCGCGCCCCTTCGCGAGTTGCTCGACGGTCTCAGCGCCTGGCATGACCTGAGCAAATCCTTTCCGTTGGAACGCTTCGGCCATACGCCAGAAGGCTTGCAGCGTTTCGACGCGGCACGCGCTGCCAACCCGCCGGTGCGCCATCCGGTGGTGAGGGTGCACCCGGAAACCGGGTGCAAAGGGCTTTTCGTCAGCGCCGGCTTCACTACCCGGATCGCCGAGCTGGAAGAGGCGGAGAGCGAGGCGCTGCTGCAACTGTTGTTCGCCCACGCCGCCCGACCGGAATTCCAGGTGCGCTGGCAGTGGCAGGCAGGCGATCTGGCCTTCTGGGACAACCGCATCACTCAGCACTATGCCTGTGACGACTATCGTCCGCAGCGGCGCGTGATGCACCGGGCGACCATTCTGGGGGACCGTCCATACGGGCCGGGCGAGAGGGTGTGATGACCCATCCCGCGGCAGGGATGGGCCAGCGTCTCAGCGGGGAGATCAGGCCCCCAGGACGTCGACCAGCCCCAGGACGAAGAACAGCACGATGCACACCGCCGCCACGACGACGAGGATGAAGCGCGGATCCTTGATGGCCTTCCATATGGCCTGACGATTGCTGCACGACCTTTCCATGACGCCGCTCCAGGAGGAAAGCCGGCGAGCTTAAAGCATCGCCGGGGGTGGCGAACAGCGGGGCAGGGCGGCCCTCGTCGGCATTTCTGGCCGCTTCGGCCCCTAGGCGACGCCGATCTTCCACTGCGGCGGTGGCGGCGTGCCGTTGACCGCGAAGTCACCGACGATGCGATCCTTGTAGATGCGCGGGTTGTGGGAGGCGAGGGTACGCGCATTGCGCCAGAAGCGATCCAGTCCCTGGGGTCTCAGCGTGGCCGAGGCGCCCAGGGCGTCGAACAGGCGTCCGGACGCGTCGATGATCAGGTCCGTGACCACATTGAGCGACTGGCAGACCTCCAGTTCGGCCAGTTCCACCGCGCGATCCTCGGCGGCCTGGTCGTCCGTCTGCCTGAGGTCATGCACGCGCTGCAGCGCCTCGGCATTCTTCAGGGCGATCACCCCGGCGCAGTAGGCGGCGCTGCGCACCTGGCCTACCACGGCGAGCACCTGTGGATCCTGGCTGACACGGTCGGCATTACCGATGGTGAAGGTGCGGGTACGAACGGCGACTGCGGCCGCTACCTCGCTGCTCATGGCGCGCCCCATGCCCGCCAGGTTGGCGAGGTGAAAGACCTGGAAGAAGCCGGGCGAATAACGGAAGCGCTCGCCCACCGGCACCACGTCCGCAGGCTCAATGCGCACATTGCTGAAGGTCGCCGTGCCACTGGCAGTCAGGGTCTGGCCGAAGCCATTCCAGTCGTCCGCCACCTCGACGCCGGGGGCATCGCGGCGGACGGTGACCATGACGCGATTGCCGGCGTCGTCGGTGGCGCCTACGTCGATCCAGTCCGCATAGAGCGAGCCCGTGGTATAGAACTTGGTGCCGGAGAGCAGCAGGGCGTCACCCGCCCGGCGCACGCGGGTACTGAATTCGGCGCGCCGGGCATCGCCGACCTCGCTGGAGGCCGGGCCCAGGGTTTCACCCGCGGCGATCCGGGCGAACCAGCGGCTGCGGCGGTCCTGATCATCGCTGTTGAGCAAGCCTTCGACAAAGCCCATGTGGCCGCGCAGCGCCTGGACCAGATTGGAATCCGCCTCGCCCAGTTCGATGAGCAGGGCGAACAGTTCCGGCAGGGTGACGCCCGCGCCGCCGTACTCGATCGGTAACCGCAAGGCGGTGAAACCGGCGGCCTTGAGCCAGGCCAGTTCCTCGACCGGCAGTCGCCGCTGCACCTCGCGGTCTATCGCACCCGCGCGGATACGGTGGAACAGCGGCTGAAAGCGGGCCGAGAGTTCGGCGTGGCGCGCGGAAGGGCCGGCGCCCCAGCCTGCGGAAATGATGCTCATGGGAAAGGAGATCCTTCTGGTGGTGTCGGGAGAGATGCGAAACGGGCGCGGTCAGGACGGGCCGTCTCGGCCTGGGCTGCGCTGGTGCGGCCGACCAGGGCGATCGCCGCCAGCAGACGGCGGCCGAAGCGTTTCACGACCGATACCTGAGCTACGGGACGGTACCGGTAGACGGTGTTAACCCGTCTCGACGCTTGCCCGCTGGCCTTGCACGGGACTCGATCGGGGAAGGGTGGGCAGGCTCACCAGTACGGAACATCTTGTTGGATAAAAGCATGGCGGACTTTGATGGGCGCAAAATTGGCTCAAGTCTAGAAGGCGCTTAAAGCAAATGGCCAGTTTTCAAAAGTACTAAGGATATGTCTAGAATTATCGCTCGCTAGAAGTGTTGCTCCGGCAGCAGTTGGCCTGGCATGGAGAATTATTTATAAGTTCATGATTTTAATGGCCAGTCTGAGTGATGGGTAGATGCTGAGGAATTACAGAGGGAAGACGTTGAATATCGGGCTATTGAATGGGTGGCAGCGCCGAATGACATCTTGTTCATGAAGTAATGCCTTAACGATATTTCACTTCTCGATTGTTTTTTCCTAGGGTCGCCTTTGATTTCTGGTTATCAGGGCCCTGTGGTGACTGTCTATCTCGATACGCGGCATCGCCGCTTGGTCAAATTACTCCTGCATACGTCCACCGCCCGAAGCGAGTGGCCTACCTGGGGGCTGGTTGCGGGTGTCTACGCGAGCTGGCTGATGCTCGTCCTGGCCTGGCCGCTGCTTGGCTACTGGACCCTGCCACCGCTGATCCTGGTCGTCGTGCTGCATCAGTCGCTGCAGCACGAGTTGATCCATGGTCATCCCACGCGATGGCCCCGGGTAAATGCCCTGCTGGCCTATCCACCCCTCGGTCTCTGGTTTCCCTTTCCGCTCTATCGCGACAGCCATCTGGCGCACCATCGGCGCGAGAACCTTACCGACCCAGACCTCGATCCCGAGAGCCGCTATGTGGATGGTGAGGTCTGGGAGCGAAGAGGACAGGCCGGACGTGCGTTGCTCTGGCTGGACAAGACCTTGCTCGGGCGTGTCCTGGTGGGACCGGTGTTGTCGTTGCACGGCATGCTGGAGCTCGAAGTACGGCGCTGCCAACGTGGAGAGCGGGACGTGCTGGGCGTCTGGCTGATCCACCTGACACTGTGTGCAGGCCTGCTCCTGGCGATCCACTGGCTTTCTGGAATGCCCCTGGCGGTCTATGTGCTGGGGGTAGCCTGGCCGGCGCTGGCCTTGGCGCTGATCAGATCCTTCTACGAGCACCGCCCGGCGCTGGATCCTGCGCAAAGATGTGTGCTCAACGAGAGTGGCGGGGCGCTCCGCTGGCTGTTTCTCAACAATACCCTGCACCTGGTCCACCACGATCTGCCAGGCTTGCCCTGGTATTTCCTTCCGCGGGTCTACCGCGCCAGGCGTAGCGCCTATCAGGCGCGCAGCGGTGATTTCGTGTTTTCCGGCTATCGCGAGCTGGGTCGACGTTTCGCCTGGCGGGCCGTGGATGCGCCGCTCCATCCCGCCACGCAGCGTTCAGCGCACCCGTCCGCGGATCGGAGGCGACCCTGCGTATCCTGTCTTCCTTGGTAATACCACCCCTTTACTGCAGCGCGCTCCTGCCGCCACCTCACAAACCAACTTGTCGACAAGGAAGGGCGTTGCGCGAGACGGCTCTGGTGGCTCTGCTAGAGTGCCGGCTCCCTTAGCGCTCCAAGGAGATAGGCGTGCAGGACTCCACCTTCGATGTAATTGTGCTCGGCCTGGGCGCCATGGGCGCGGCCACGCTCTACCAGCTGGCGAAACGTGGGGTCAGGGTCGCCGGTCTAGACCGCTATGCGCCGCCCCACGACCTGGGCTCCAGTCATGGCGCAACCCGCATTACCCGTCAGGCAGTAGGCGAGGGCGCGGCCTATGTACCCTTGGCGCTGCGCTCGCAGCAACTCTGGCGTGAGCTGGAAGCGGAGCGGGGTGTCCGGCTGTTCGAGCAATGCGGGGTACTGATCATGACAGCCACCGCAACCGCAACCTCCCATCATGGTCGGCCGGATTTCACTCGGGCCACCCTAGAGCTGGCGCGCCAGTACGGGATACCTCATGAAGCCTGGGAGGGGGCCGCCATTCGCCAGCGCTTTCCGCAATTTCGAGTGGCAGACGATGCCCTGGGCTATTTCGAGCCAGGCGGAGGTTATCTCTATCCGGAAGCCTGTATCCAGGCGCAGCTGGAGGGGGCAAGCGAACGGGGCGCCTGGATCCAGGGCGATACCGTCATCGAGCGCCTGGAGACGGACGAGCAGGGCGTACGGCTGCATTCGGCGCAAGGCAGCTGGTGGGCGAAGCGGGTCATCGTCGCCGCCGGCATGTGGAGCGCTGAATTGCTGGGCGCACCTTTCGACCGCCTGCTGCGCGTCTGCCGCCAGACCCTGCACTGGTTCGAAGTCGCCAGGCCCGAACTGTTTCCGGCGGATTCCCCGAGCTTCATCCTTGCCCACGGCAGCGGCGACAGCGATCTCTTCTACGGCTTTCCACCCTTGGCAGGCGAAAATGCCGTGAAGGTCGCCACCGAACAGTACTCCGATAATACCACCCCGACAGATATTGAGAGATCACTTCTCCCTGGAGAATCGAGCAGGCTGTTTGGCGATCAAGTGGGGCGGTGGGTTGACGGTCTTTCCACTCGCGCCGTGCGCAGCGCTGTCTGCGCCTACACGGTCACGCCCGACTTCGGTTTCATCGTCGACGAGCATCCGGCCTTACCAGGCGTGACCGTGGTCAGTGCCTGTTCGGGGCATGGCTTCAAGCATTCGGCCGCGCTAGGCGAGGCGCTCGCCCAGCGCGTGACCACTGGGCAAAGCGACATCGATCTCGGCAGCTTCAGCCTGGCGCGATTCGGCTAGCGGCTGCGCACCGTCAGGGTGACCAGCCGGGTGACCACCAGGGCGATGTACATGACACCGGAGAACTGACCGAGCATGACCAGCGAGCGCGCCATCGGCTTGATCGGGTAGATATCGCTCAGGCCGACGCCGGAGAGAATGGCGAAGCTGACGTAGAGCAGCTCGGTCCAGGTGCGTGCGGCCAGAGGATCGTTGGCGGCGGTGAAGCTGTTGGGCTGCAGGATCTGACAGGCCGAGTAGGCATGGGCGAAGGCCCAGGCCAGCAGGGTGAAGGTCGCACCCACGGCGAAGAGTTCATCGGTGGTCGCCCGCTGGTCCTCCATCATGTAGGCGATGAGACTGCCTGCAGCATAGAAGTAGAAGACCGCATCGAGGATGGCCAGGGATACCACCAGGTGGCGATTGCCCTGCCACTCCACCAGTACCGTGAGCACCAGGATGCAGCCGGCGAGAATGAACCCCAGCCACTGGATGGTCGGGCTTCGTCGCACCATACGCAGGGCGGTGGCGAGGACGATGATGCCGAAGGCTCCGATGATGGCGCGCCCATGCTCTTCCTGTTCCACCAAGGGGTAGAGCAGGAGACCGAGCAACTGGATGAACAGCAAGTTGGCGGAGGGGTAACGGATCAGGTAGTGCAGCGGACTCTTCATCGCGACTCGGCGAAAGGCTCGGGGGCGGCCAGCGTAGCGGGTGGCGAAGCGCTTCGCCACGGGAGCCTTGTGCTCCCGTGGCCCGCACCTCAGGCCGCCTTGCGGCGAGTGGAGGGCAGCAGGATGGTCATGACGCCCAGCAGCGGCATGTAGGAGCACAGCTGGTAGACGTATTCGATGCCACGGTGGTCAGCGAGGTTGCCCAGTCCGGCGGCGGCGATGGCACTCACGCCGAACATCAGGCCGAAGAAGATCCCGGCGATCATGCCCACGTTGCCCGGCACCAGTTCCTGGGCATAGACCACGATGGCCGAAAAGGCCGAGGCCAGGATGAAGCCGATGATGACGCTGAGCACACTGGTCCAGAACAGATCGACATAGGGCAGGGCGAGGGTGAAGGGCGCCGCGCCCAGAATCGAGAACCAGATGACCGCCTTGCGGCCGATGCGATCGCCGATGGGGCCACCGAAGAAGGTTCCGGCCGCGACCGCACCCAGGAAGAGGAAGAGGTGCAGCTGGGAGCTGGCCACCGAAAGGCCGAAGCGCTCGATGAGATAGAAAGTGAAGTAGCTGGTGATGCTGGCCATGTAGATGTACTTGGAGAACACCAGCAGTGCCAGTACGATCAATGCGAAGGTCACCTGGCCGCGCGATAGTCCGTGGCTGGCCGCGGCGGTCTTGCGACCCTTGGCGCTGCGTAGGTGATTGCGATACCAGCGTGACAGTCCGTATTGCACGCCAATGGCGAATAGCGCGAAGAGCGCGAACCAGGCGACATGGGTCTGGCCATAGGGAATGACGATGGCTGCGGCCAGCAACGGGCCGATGGCAGTACCGGCATTGCCCCCGACCTGGAAGGTGGATTGCGCGAGGCCGAAGCGGCCGCCCGATGCCAGGCGGGCTACCCGTGAGGTTTCCGGGTGAAAGGTCGAGGAGCCGACGCCGATCAGCGCCGAGGCGGCCAGGATCGCGGGGAAGCTGCCGACGAAGGCGAGCAGCAGTACGCCCATCAGGGTACAGACCATGCCGGCCGGTAGCAGGTAGGGTTTGGGATGGCGGTCGGTATGGAAGCCAATCCAGGGTTGCAAGAGCGAGGCGGTGATCTGGAAGGCCAGGGTGATCAGGCCGATCTGGGTAAACGTCAGACCATAGCTGTCCTTGAGCATCGGATAGATCGAAGGCAGGACGGACTGGATCAGATCGTTGATCAGGTGGGCCAGCGCACAGGAGGCCAGGATTCCCGCCACCATTGGGGAGGCGCCGGCCAGGGCGACGGTGGGGGTTTCGCCAGGAACGGCTGGCGTGGCGGAGGAAACGGCCATGCAGGTATTACCCTTATTATTTATGTCCAGCCGCTCACTGTGGCATCCTGTGGTATCGGAATCCAGTGCCAGTTACCGGATGTTTCCGGCAACCGACCCCGCGCCATCCGGGCTATTGACCTGGCTTGGGGTAGATCGCACCTTCCACTCTTCTCACGCTTTTTGTAATGGCAGATCCCATGACGGCCAAAGATCCACTGCTCCTCGACCAGCAACTCTGCTTCTCCCTGTACTCGGCTTCGCTGGCGATGACGCAACTCTACAAGCCCCTGCTGGAGAGCATGGGCCTGACCTTCCCGCAGTACCTGATCATGCTGGTGCTCTGGGAACATGACGGCCTCACCCTCAAGGAATTGTCCAACCGGCTGCGGCAGGATTCCGGTGCCCTGACTCCCGTGGTCAAGCGCCTCGAAGCCGCCGGGCTGGTCACCCGCCGCCGCAGTGCCGAAGACGAGCGCAACCTGTCGATCGAACTGACACCAGCGGGTCGCACGCTGCGCGATCAGGCCAATGGGGTCAACAGCCGGGTGCGGCAGGTCTGCGCTCTGGGCGATGCGGGCCTGGATGATCTGCGCGAGACCCTGGTCATGCTGCGCAGTCGCCTGGACGAGGAAGGCAACCCGACCTCCTGAACCAACCGGGTACGAGCGGTTCCCATGGCTACAGTCGCCGGGGAATTCGCATGACCTTCAAGTACCAGCCTGACCAGGATTACCTGCTCGTGGATCTCACCAGCGGGCGCACTGCGGGCAAGCTGCTGCAGGGCGAACTGCATATCGCCGAAAGCTGCCAGGGGGAAGATCCCCGGACCTATGCGCGGCTGCTCGACGAAAAAACGCTGCGTAGCACCCTGGGTGACGAGGTCGGGCAGCGCGAAGGCGATATCCTTACCCTGCGCCGCACTGGCATCAAGCTGCGCCTTGTACCCCTGGAAATCGCCTGCGACTAGGCGTCGCGTCGGGTGAGGATCGCCCTGAACAACCAGGCGACCAGTGCCACGTTGATCAGCGCCAGCAGGCAGAGCAGACCCAGCACCGCCTGGGTGCCATGGTGTTCCAGGACATAGCCGCAGAGCAGAGGCGTGGCGGCCTGGCCGAATAACGCGGGGCGGGCCATGCGCCCGAGGACGGTGGCATATTCCGCCGGACTCCAGAGTGCCAGCGGCAGGGCGCCGCGAATGATGGCCCTCAGGCCATTGCCCGCGCCGAAGATCACCAGACCCACCACCGTCACCCAGACCAAACCGGGCCCCAGGGTAACCAGCAGCAAGCCGGCGGCCGTGCAGACCACCGAGGCCAGGGCCGTCCACAGCGGGTGGCCATTGCGGTTGAGCAGGTCGATGATCCGCGAGGCGACCTGACTCGGCCCTAGGCAGGCGCTCAGGGCCACGGCGCTGGCCAGGCTGTAGCCAATCCCTTGCAGCAGGGTGATCAACTGGACGGAGATGGCTGTCATCAGCACCGCGCCCAGGGTGAAGAGGGCCGTGAGTACGCCGTACAGGGCGCGATTCACCGGTACTGCCGGTGCCGCCTGGTTGGGCCTCGGTGCCAGGGTGGAGAGGGTCGGCGCGGGCAGGGCGCGTCGATACAGCGGCCAGATCGTCAGCGACAGGACGGCCGCATAGACCAGGCAGGCACCGCGCCAGCCCAGATGACTCACCAGGAAGGCGGCAACGGGCCAGGTGATGGCGGTGCAGAAGCCAGAGACCAGGGTGATGCCGCTGATCGCCGGGCGGGCCTGGGTGCCGTAGCAGGTGCCCAGGGTCGCGAACAGTGCATCGTACAGACCCGCGGCCATCCCGATACCCATCACCACCCAGGCGAGCAGGAACAGCGGCAGATGCTGGGCGCTGGCCATCAGCACCAGCCCGGCCGCCACCCCCACGCCGCTCAGCGACAGCAGCGTCCGGCCGCCCTGGCGGGCGATCAGGCGGCCACACGCCGGCGCGAGCAGGCCGGAGACCAGGACCCCGAGCGAGAGACCGCCATAGACCCATTGCCGGGACCAGCCGGTCTCCTGTACCACCGGATCGGCCAGCACCGCGAGAATGAAAAAGGAGCCGCCCCAGACGAGGATCTGGGCGATTCCGAGCAGCAGGATCTGTGGAGGCGAAGCCTTGGCGGTAGGGGGAGTCATGACGGCGTCGAGCAGGATGGCGAACAGAAGGGGCGGACCTTAGCCCCAGTTACCTTTCGCTGCAATCGTCTGATTTTTCTTGGGCAATGGCATTTTGTAATCAGCTCGACATCTTGCTTGCCTAGGCTCCTCTGCCTGACCGTCTTCATGCAGTGACGCCTCCATGCTTCGTATCCTCGCGCCCCTTCGCCGCCTGTCCCGCCGTTCCTGGTTGAGAACGCTCAAGACTGGCCCGCGGATGCTGGTCTCCTTTACCTTCGCCGCCGTGCTGCTCGCTGGATTGGGCAGTTTTTCGCTGTCGGAGATGCAGCAGCTGCGCCGTCAGGCCCTGAGCATGGAGCAGGACTGGTTGCCCAGTATCGCCATCGCCGATTCCCTGGCGATCAACCTCGGCAAGTTGCGCAACCAGGCCTCGGTGGTCCTGCTCAATGCCGAGGATCCGGGCGCCGTGGCCATGAGCCGGGTCACCCTGGAGCAACTGGTCAACGAAACCGATCAGCTGTTCCGGGACTATGCGCCGGTCGTCACCGATGCGACCGAAGGCGATTCCATCAAGGCCCTGCATGAAGCCTACCTGCCTTTCGTGGAGGGACTTCGCGAAGAGGTGCGCCTGATCGAGCAGCAGCAGATCCCGGCAGCGCGAATGCAGCTGGATACCGTGGTCGGCCTCAAGGGCGATCTGATGGACATGCAGGTGCAACTGCTGCGCGAATTGAACAAGCAGGGCGCCGCCCAGGCCAAGGAGGTGGCGAACGTCCAGTTCCTCCAGGCACGCGCCATCGTCTGGTCGGTCATTGGCGGCGCCATTCTGCTGCTGCTGCTACTGGCCTGGCGGCTGACCCGTAGCGTGGTGCAGCCATTGCGCCAAGCGTTGGACATCTCCGGCGGCATCGCCGCGGGCGACCTGCGGCAGAACATCCAGCCCCAGGGACGCGACGAGGCAGCCATGCTGCTGTTGGCGCTGGAGCGTATGCAGGGCAATCTGCGCGAGGTGCTGGCCCATACGGGCAACGCCTCGGAGCAATTGGCCTCGGCCTCGACGCAGGTGAGTGCCGTGATGGATGAAAGCTGCCGCAATCTGGAGCAGCAGACGACCGATATCCAGCATGCGGCCACTGCCGTCACCCAGCTCAATAAAGCGGTCCAGGCGGTGTGCGAGCATGCGACCTCCACCTCCGCCGAATCGCAGCGCTGCGTCGATCAGGCCAGGCAGGGGCAGGCGCAGGTCCGGCAGACGCTGGCCGCCATTACCCAGCTGGTGGGCAACGTGGACGAGGCGGCCAACCAGGCGGACCAGCTGGCCGAGCAATCCACGGGCATCAGCAAGATGCTCGATGTCATCCGCAACGTCGCCGAGCAGACCAACCTGCTGGCGCTCAACGCCGCGATCGAGGCGGCCCGTGCCGGGGACGCCGGACGCGGCTTCGCCGTGGTGGCCGACGAGGTGCGTAGCCTGGCCCGCCGTACTGGCGATTCCACCCGCGAGATCGAAGGACTGATCGACGGCATGCAGCAGGTCAGCGAGAAGACGGTGAGCGCCCTGGATCAGAGTCGACTCCAGGCCACCCATACCCGCGACCAGGCCGAGGCGACCTGGCAGGTGCTGGAAGGCATCACCCAGGCCATCATCGCCATCGGCCAGCGCAACGATGCCATCGCCGGGGCCACCGAAGAGCAGACGGCTACCACGGCGGCGGTCGATCGCAACCTGACGCTGATCCGTGACGCGGCGACCCAGGCCGCCGCCGGCGCCCAGCAGACCAGTGCCAGCAGCCAGCAACTTTCCGCCCTGGCGGCCGATCTGCACGGCGCCCTGCAGCGCTTCGTGGTCTAGCGCGGGCGGGATCTCAGGCCGCCAGCATCACCCGGTCGCGGCCTTCCTGCTTGCCCCGGTAGAGCGCCTGGTCGGCGCGCTCCAGGGCGCTGGCGAAGGCCTCGCAATCGCGAATCTCGCACACCGCCAGGGTCGCCGTGACCCGCGCGGGACCGCGTTCGAGGGACTGGGTGACGTCGGTCAATCGCTGGCGGATGCGTTCCGCCACGCCCCAGGCCACTTCGGTCCGCGCCTGGGGCAGCAGCACCAGGAATTCCTCGCCGCCCCAGCGCGCCGCCAGATCGGAATGGCGCACCTCGCGGCGGATGACGTCGGCGATTCCCTGCAGCACCAGATCGCCGCAATCGTGGCCGAAGCGGTCGTTGATGTGCTTGAAGTGATCCACGTCGAAGAGGATGAGGCTGCCAGTCACGCCACTGTGCTGGTCGGCTTGATCGAGAATCCGCCTGCGGTTGTAGAGATTGGTGAGACTGTCGTGGCTGGCGGAATGCAGCAGGTCCAGCTGCATCTTGGTGCTGTGGTGGAAGGAGGCGCCGGTGCCGTAGAGCAGCAGCAGCAGGGCGCTGATGACGTTGAGGACGCCGAACAGCTTCATCGCCAGGGGCGCGAGAGTCGCGGCGGGGTGCAGTAGATAGCCGCCCGCCAGGGTCACCAGGATTCCCAGCACCAGCACCAGATGGCGTATCGGCGCGGTGCGGTAGTTGTAGATGACCATCGGCAGGATGCACAGCACGTAGTAGTGGAAGTTGCTATCCCAGCCAAGTTGCCAGGTGGCGATCCAGGCGTGGGCGACGATTTCGCAGCACATGGTCAGGCTGGCGATGCGGTAACGGCGTTGACGCAGGGCGGCCAGGCAGCCTACGTAGGCCGCGATGCTGAACACGTTGATCCAAGCCATAAGGATCTGGTCGAGCAGGACGAAAATGGCCAGCAACGCCACATGTATAGCCATGGCCGCCTGAACCACGGGTTTGGCGACTTGCCAGAATCTTCCCAGGGAGTCGTTGAGAGCCTGGTTCCGATCACGATAGGAAAGAGCAGTCATGAAGAGATCACCATAAGGCAGTGCGCCAATGATAAACGCGCTAATAGTAAGCTTAATGGCAAACGGCCAGTCTGGGTGATCCTTTAGCTGAATGGACGGTAGTAAGGATCGAGTGGAGCGTTGCCGCGATCATCGGCGCTCCTGACTGCAGCGACGCGATCCGATTCGTCCGCGCTAGCCGCCCAGCCGCCTGCTGATGGCCTGGGCGGCGGCGTGCAGACGGCTCGCGGCGGTGCCTTCGACCTCGGCTTGGAAACCTGGCGCGGCACCGACCAGGGTCAGCACCCCGGCCAGCCGGCCACCGGCGCCGAACAGCGGCGCGGACAGCGCATTGACGCCCGCCATCAGCAGGCCATGCACCGGTTGGACAAGGGTTTCCCGCAACTGGCGTGCGCCTTCCGCCAGATCCGCCGCGGCGGGTGCATCCGGTCGGTGCAGTTCTTCCGCGCGCAACGCAGCGGTCTCGCCATCCGGCAAAAAGGTATTGAAGACCAGGCCCGTGGAGGAGCTCAGCAGCGGCAGCACCGAGCCGACCTGGGTCACCAGGGTGACGGCGCGCAGCGCCTGTTCCACCAGCACCACGGTCGGCCCCCTGTTGCCCCAGACCGCCAGAAAGCTGGTCTCGCCGACCTCGTCGCGCAGGTCGGCCAGCACCGGCGCCGCCAGCTTCAACACATCCAGCCGACCCAGGGCGGCCAGGCCAACGAAGAGGGCGGCCTGGCCGAGTCCGTAGTGATTGGTCCGTGGATCCTGCTCGGCGAACCCGCTGGCGATCAGTGCCTGCAGGTAGCGGTGCACCTTGCTGGCGGGCATGTCCAGGTGGCTGGCCAGGCGCGACAGGGACGTGGACGGCGCCAGCTCGGCGAGGGCCTTGAGGATGTCGGTGCCGACCTCGGCCGCCTGCACCTTCTGTCGCCGTGGGGGGGCTGCTTCGGGGATGTTCGTCATCGGTTCGATCACACGGGGAAAGGCAGCGTTATAGCTTGACGCTCTCCCGGGTTCAATTTACTTTTTGCGTAAACCTGTTACGCATAATGGGTGGCCCCGTTGAACCGACAAGAACAAGCAACAACGCCAGTGGCCTACCAATCCGGCTTTGGCAATCACTTCAGCGCCGAGGCCCTGCCGGGCGCCCTGCCGATCGGGCAGAATTCGCCGCAAAGGGCGCCCTTCGGCCTCTATGCCGAGCAACTTTCCGGGACGGCCTTTACCGTGCCGCGCCACGAGGCTCGGCGCTCCTGGCTGTATCGGCTCAGGCCTTCGGCTGCCCACGGCCGCTTTCAGCGCTGCGCGCTTCAGCTGACCGGCGCGGAGCTGGGTGCGCCCACGCCCAATCGCCTGCGCTGGAATCCCTTGCCGACGCCGGCCGCCGCCACCGATTTTCTCGCCGGGCTGGAGCGGATCGTCGCCACCGCCGCGGGTGACCAGGCCGAGGGCGTCAGCCTCTATCGCTATGCCGCCAATGCCAGCATGACCGGCGTCTTCTACGACGCCGATGGAGAATTGCTGATCGTGCCGGAGCGGGGGCGGCTGGACCTGGTCACTGAGCTAGGTCTGCTGCGCATCGAGCCGCTGGAGATCGCGGTGATTCCACGCGGCATGAAATTCCGCGTCGAGGTGGTGGAGGGCGAAGCGGTACGGGGTTACGTCTGCGAAAACCACGGGCGCTCTCTGCGGCTGCCCGAGCTGGGTCCGATCGGCAGCAACGGTCTGGCCAATCCGCGGGATTTCCAGGCGCCCGTGGCCCGCTTCGAGGATCTGGAGGCCCCCACCCGGCTGGTGCAGAAATTCCTCGGCGAACTCTGGGAGACCGAACTGGATCACTCGCCGTTGGACGTGGTCGCCTGGCATGGCAACAACGTGCCCTACAAGTACGACCTGCGCCGCTTCAATACCCTGGGTACGGTGAGTTTCGATCATCCGGATCCGTCGATCTTCACCGTGCTGACTGCCCCGGGCGCCAGCGAGGAGGTGGCCAACATCGACTTCGTGATCTTTCCGCCCCGCTGGATGGTCGCGGAGAACACCTTCAGACCGCCCTGGTTTCACCGCAACCTGATGAACGAATTCATGGGCCTGATCCAGGGCGCCTACGACGCCAAGGCCGACGGCTTCGCGCCGGGAGGCGCCTCCCTCCACGGCTGCATGAGCGCCCACGGCCCGGACCATGTCTCCACCCAGAACGCCATCGCCGCCGAACTGCGGCCACACAGGATCGAGAACACCATGGCCTTCATGTTCGAAACCGGGCGCGTCCTGCGACCGACCCGTCACGCCCTGGCCTCGCCACTGCTGCAGCCCGATTACGACGCCTGCTGGGCGGGCCTGGCCAAGAACTTTGTCGCGCCCGGCGCGGGAGAATCGGCATGACCCACGAATTGCACAGCTGGGTCGCCTCGGCCAACGGCCACCCGGATTTTTCGCTGCACAACCTGCCCCTGGGTGTGTTCAGTCGCGGGGAGGAGACGCCCCGCGGGGGCGTGGCCGTGGGTGACGCCATCCTCGATCTGGGCTTCGCTCTCGAAGCCGGCCTGTTTCGCGGCGAAGCCCAGCGGGCCGCCGAACTGGCTACCCAGGAAACGCTCAATGCCTTCTTCGCTGCCGGCAGGCCGGCGCGGGTCGCCTTGCGCCAGGCCCTGCAGGCGTTGCTGCGTGCCGATCATCCGCAACGCGAGCAGCTCGAGGCGCTGGGCGAGCACCTGCTGGCACCCCAGCGCGCCTGCCGGATGCACCTGCCCGCACGGATCGGCGACTACACCGACTTCTATGTCGGCATCCACCATGCCACCCAGATCGGTCGGCTGTTCCGGCCGGACAATCCGCTGCTGCCCAACTACAAGCACGTACCCATCGCCTACCATGGCCGTGCCTCGACTCTCAGGGTCTCCGGGGAGGCGTTCAAGCGCCCCAAGGGCCAGACGCTGCCGCCTGGGCAGGAGGCGCCCGTGTTCGGGCCTTGCCGCCGGCTGGACTACGAGCTGGAACTGGGCATCTGGATCGGCCCGGGCAACGCCCAGGGCGAGTCCATCGCCATCGGTGACGCGGCGGAGCATATCGCCGGTTTCTGCCTGCTCAACGACTGGTCGGCGCGGGATATCCAGGCCTGGGAATACCAGCCGCTGGGCCCCTTCCTGTCGAAGAGTTTCGCCAGCACCCTGTCGCCCTGGGTAGTGACCGCGGAAGCCCTGGCACCCTATCGGCAGGCGCAGCCGGCGCGGCCCGCCGGAGATCCCCAACCCCTGGCCTATCTATACGACGAGCGCGACCAGGCCCAGGGCGCGCTGGACATCGAACTCGAAGTGCTGCTGCGCACGCCGCGCATGCTGGAGCAGGCGCAGCCCGCTCAGCGTATTGGCCTGAGCAATACCCTGAACATGTACTGGACAGTGGCGCAGATGGTGGCCCATCACACCGTCAATGGCTGTGCCCTGCAGCCTGGCGACGTCTTCGGTTCGGGCACCCTGTCCGGGCCGGATGTCGACAGCTGCGGCAGCCTGCTGGAACTCACCCAGGGCGGCAAGCAGCCGCTGCAGCTGCCAGGTGGCGAGACCCGTACCTTTCTGGAGGACGGTGATGAAGTCATCCTCAGGGCGCGCTGTCAGCGAGCTGGGCTGCCCACGATCGGCTTCGGCGAATGTCGCGGCCAGGTGCTGGCGGCGGGCTAGGGCGGTGCGGGTTGGCCTCTGGCCTGAGTGCCGTTGACAAGGCCCCTGGGCAGGCGCAGATTCCTTTTAACGTAATGAACTTACGCATAATAAGAAGCCGACAGGCAATCGCGGGGCAGTGTCGATGGACCTCTTCACCTATTACCGTTCGACCTCGGCCTATCGGGTCCGCCTGGCGTTGGCGCTGAAGGGGTTGGACTACTATGCCGTGCCGGTCAATCTGCTGGCCGGCGAGCAGCGCCAGTCGGCCTATCGCGCGCTCAATGCCCAGGGGCGACTGCCCAGCCTGCGCCTCGACAGCGGCGAGGTGCTGATCCAGTCTCCCGCCATCCTCGAATACCTGGAAGAACGCTATCCGGCGGTGCCCTTGCTGCCGGCCGATCCGCTGCTGCGCGCCCGTCATCGGGGTGTCGCCGCCCTGATCGCCTGTGATGTCCATCCGCTGCACAACGTGTCGGTGCTCAACCGCATGCGCGGTCTGGGCCTGGAAGAGCCGGCCATCCTCGACTGGATCTCGCACTGGATCGGCGAGGGCCTGGCGGCGGTGGAGGCGCAGATCGGGTCCAGTGGCTTCTGTTTCGGCGACGTGGGGCTGGCGGACGTCTATCTGCTGCCCCAGCTCTATGCGGCGCGGCGTTTCCAGGTGGACCTGTCGCCCTATCCGCGCCTCCTGCGGGTGGAGGTCCTGGCCGCCGCGCATCCGGCCTTTCAGCAGGCGCGCCCCGAGGTTCAGCCGGATACCCCGGCACAGGTGGCCTCGTGAAGCGTCTTGGCTGTCAGCTCCTCCTGGGCGATTTCCTCGCCCGCAGCGTGCGCGGCATTTCCTGCGCGCCGCCCTTGACGGGGTGCTAGCCCGCGTTAACGACAACGTCCGTCACGCTATCCGTCAAGGAGCCACTCATGGCCGATCTGTTTGAAAATCCCATGGGCCTCATGGGTTTCGAGTTCATCGAATTCGCCTCGCCCACGCCCAACGTCATCGAGCCCGTGCTGGAAAGCCTCGGCTTCAGCCACGTCGCCAACCACAGGTCCAAGGACGTGGTGCTGTTCCGCCAGGGCGACATCAACGCCATCGTCAATCGCGAGAAGACCGGCCATGCGGCCTATTTCGCCGCCGAGCATGGGCCTTCCGTCTGCGGCATGGCCTTCCGTTGCCGCGACTCCCACCACGCCTATGCCAAGGCGCTGGAGCTGGGCGCCCAGGCGGTGGACATGCCCACCGGGCCGATGGAATTGCGCCTGCCGGCGATCAGGGGCATCGGTGGCGCGCCGCTGTACCTCATCGATCGCTACGAGGAGGGCAGCTCCATCTACGACATCGATTTCGTCTTCCTGGAAGGTGTCGAGCGCAAGCCGGTGGGGGCCGGTCTCAAGGTCATCGACCACCTGACCCACAACGTCTATCGCGGGCGCATGGCCTACTGGGCCGACTTCTACGAGCGGCTGTTCAACTTCCGCGAGTTGCGCTACTTCGACATCAAGGGCGAGTACACCGGTCTGACCTCCAAGGCCATGACCGCGCCGGATGGCCTGGTGCGCATCCCGCTCAACGAGGAGTCCTCCCGCGGCGCGGGGCAAATCGAGGAATTCCTCATGCAGTTCAACGGCGAGGGCATCCAGCACGTGGCCTTTCTCACCGATGACCTGGTGGCGACCTGGGATCGGCTCAAGGCCTATGGCACGCGCTTCATGACCGCGCCGCCGGAGACCTACTACGAGATGCTCGAAGGGCGGGTGCCCGACCATGGCGAACCGGTGGAGGAACTGAAAGCCCGCGGCATCCTGCTCGACGGTACCTCCGAAGGTGGCGAGCGCCGCCTGCTGCTGCAGATCTTCTCCCAGACCCTGCTGGGGCCGGTGTTCTTCGAATTCATCCAGCGCAAGGGCGACACCGGTTTCGGCGAGGGCAACTTCAAGGCGCTGTTCGAATCCATCGAACGCGACCAGGTGCGCCGCGGTGTGCTGAGCACCTCGGCGTAACGGCAGCTGGTTTCATGGCGGCTTGCCCAGCGGCAGGCGACGCCTCTAAGGTGACGGCGCGTCGCAAGGCGCGCTCTAACCTCGGAGGTGACCATGGAGCTGAGCCAGACCCTGGCGCAGGAAATCGTCGAACGCGCCATGCGTATCCTGCCCGGTAACGTCAATGTCATGGATGCGTCCGGGCTGATCATCGGCTCGGGCGATCCGGCGCGCCTGTTCAGCCACCATGCCGGAGCACGGCAGGTCATCGCCGAAGGCCGCGCGGTGGCGCTGGATGCCGTCGCCGCCACACGGCTGGCCGGCGCCCAGGCCGGTATCAACCTGCCGTTGTATCGCGCGGGCGAGCTGGTCGGGGTCCTTGGCGTGTCCGGGGAGGACCCCGAGCAATTGCGCCTGCCTGCCGAACTCCTGCGCCTGACCGCGGAAATGCTCATCGAGCAGGCAGCCGGGCAGCCGCCTGTGACCAGCGGCATGACCGCACCCTTGCTGCGTCAGCTGCTGGCACCGGGCGCGGTGCCCGAACTGGGTCGCCATGCCAATCTGCTCGGCCTACGGCCGGAGCTGCCACGGGACGTTCTGCTGCTGGAATTCACCGCGCCAGCGCCAGGTTTTGGCGACTGGGCCCAGCAGCGGGTAACACATAGTTGGTGCCTGCCACGGGAGGAGAGGCAATGGCTCTGGTATCGACCTGGCGCGGAGGCGCCTGAGGCGCCGCTGGAGGAACTGCCGGGACAGGGCTGGTCGCTGCAGCGCAGTGCCTGGATCCCCGAGCCGCGATCCTGGACGGGGCTGGCCGAGACGACCCAGCGGGCATTGGCTCTGCTGGCGGTGGCCAGGCGACTGCGACCCGACCTTGTCCGGGTAGCCTTGGACGACCTGGCCTTGCCGACGTGGCTACAGGAGCAGGTCGAGCACTCGCACGGTACCTGGCTGCTGGAGCCGCTGCAGCGCCTGCGCCGGGCCGATCGGGATGGCCAGTTGCTGGCGACGCTGCGCAGCTGGTTCACCGAGGACGCCAGCCCCCAGGCCTGCGCTGCGGCGCTGGGGCTGCATCGCAACGGCCTGCGTCACCGCCTGGAGCGGATCCAGGCGCTTACTGGACGGGATCCGCGGCGTTTCGCCGAGGCTGCCGAGCTGTATTGCGCCTTGCTGCTATTGGATCGGGACTGGGCGATCTCACAGTCCTGATCTGGACTATGCTGGGCGTTTGTCCTGTTGTGGCGCCGGCCGAACCGGGAAACACTCGGCGCATGACAACGGAGAATCCCCCCATGAAGATCGTCATCGCCCCTGATTCCTTCAAGGAAAGCCTGTCCGCTGCCGGTGTCGCCCGCGCCCTGGCCGGTGGCCTGCGCCAGGCCCTGCCAGACGCCGAACTCATCGAGTGCCCGCTGGGCGACGGCGGTGAGGGCACCCTGGACGCCCTGCTGGCGGCGACCGGTGGCGAGGTACGCGAGGCGCGGGTGACCGGTCCCCTCGGCGAGCCCGTGACCGCCCGCTGGGGCTGGCTGGCCGAGCAACGTACCGCCTTCGTCGAGATGGCCAGCGCCAGTGGTCTGGAGTTGGTGCCCAAGGCGCGCCGCGATGTGCGGGTCGCGACCTCCCGTGGGACCGGCGAGCTCTTGCACGCCGCGCTGGCCGCCGGCGCCGAGCGCCTGGTGCTGGCCATCGGCGGCAGCGCCACCAACGACGGTGGGGCAGGCCTGTTGCAGGCGCTGGGTGTACGGCTGCTGGATGAGCATGGCGAGGCGCTGGCGCCGGGCGGTGCGGCCCTGACCGCGCTGGCCAGCCTCGACGTGTCGGAGTTGCACCCAAGGCTGGCGGAGGTGGAGGTCGTTATCGCCGCCGATGTCGACAATCCGCTCTGCGGTCCCCAGGGCGCCAGCCACATCTTCGGGCCGCAAAAGGGCGCTTCGCCCGAGCAGGTCCGCCAGCTCGACGCGGCGCTGGCGCATTTCGCCACCGTTACCGCCGCGACCCTGGGCCGCGATGTCCGCGAGCAACCCGGTGCCGGCGCCGCCGGGGGCGTGGGTTTCGCTGCACTGGCCTTTCTCCAGGCGAACTTTCGCCCTGGCATCGAGGTGGTGGCGGAGCTGGTAGGCCTGGAGCAAGCGCTGATGGGCGCCGACCTGGCGCTGACCGGGGAAGGGCGGCTGGATGGCCAGACCCTCAGAGGCAAGACCCCGGCGGGCGTCCTGCGTCTGGCCAGGCGTCACGGCGTGCCGGTCGTGGCCGTGGCCGGCGCCCTGGGCGAGGGTTACGATGCCCTCTACGAGCAGGGGCTCGCCGCGGCCTTCAGCCTGGTGCCGGGACCGCTCAGCCTGGAAGACGCCCTGGCCCAGGCCGAGGTGCTGCTGGAGCGGACCGCGCGCGATATCGGTCGGCTGTGGCAGGCGGCGAGAGGCTGAGCCGGGTCAGTCCGTTTCGCCAGCGGGATCTTCGAGGTGGTCGATGCGCTGGAAACGTTCCACCAGGAAGTCGATGAAATGCCGCACCTTGGCCGACAGGTGATGGTGTTCGGAATAGACCGCATAGACGTCCGCCGAGGGCGGCCGGGCGTCTTCCAGCACCCGACGTAGCCGCCCACTGCGCACGTAGCGGGCGATATCCCACTCCGCCCGAAGCAGGATGCCGCGGCCCTCCAGGGCCCAGTTCAACGCCACCTCACCATCGTTGCAGCTCAGGTTGCTGCGCACCTTGACGCTGCGGGTACGCGAACCTTCCAGAAATCCCCAGACGCCATGGATGCTGTCGTTCTGCCGCAGGAAAATGCAGTTGTGCGTGGCCAGGTCCTGCAGCCGTCGCGGCGTGCCGTGGCGCTCCAGGTAGAGCGGCGAAGCGCATAGGAGCCGGCGATTGCTGGCGATGCGCCGGGCGTGATAGCCGGCATCGGGCGCCACGCCGAAGCGGATGCCCAGATCCAGGCCATGGGCAGCCAGCTCCATGGGGTGGTCGCTGAGCAGCAACTGGGTCTCCACCTCCGGATAGCGATCGATGAAGGCCGCCAGCGCCGGGCCTATGTAGCGGCGACCGAAGCCCAGGGAGGCGTTCACCCGCAGCAGGCCCTTGGGCTGGCCGCGGCGACTGGCGACCATGTCTTCCACTGCCTCGATGTCACCGAGGATGCGTCCGGCATGGCGGAAATACAGCTCGCCCTCGGGCGTCAGCCCCAGTGAACGGGTAGTGCGATTGACCAGCCGTACCCCCAGGCGCTGTTCCAGGGCCGCCAGCCGTTTGCTCACCGCCGGCGGGGTGATGCCAAGTTCGCGCGCCGTGGCGGCGAGGTTGCCTTGCTGGGCCAGCAGGTGGAAGAAGCTGAGGTCCTGAGGGCGACTTATTGTTAACCTCAATTCACTTAAGTGATGATTTGAGGTGAATCCTAGCTCAGATTTCACTACCTATACTCGGCCCAACGCTGCCAGTCGGCGTCCCACCCAACGACAAGAACACAGGGCCCAGCCATGAAGAACTACAAGATCGCAGCCATTCCCGGAGACGGTATCGGGGTCGAAGTCATCACCGCCGGCCTCGAGGTCCTCGCCGGCCTGGCCAAGCGCCTGGGCGGTTTCGCCTTCGACGTCAGCCACTATCCCTGGGACTCGGCGTACTACCTGGAGCACGGTCACTACATACCCGAAGGTGGATTGGAAGAAATCAAGCGGGCCGATGCCATCTTCTTCGGCGCGGTGGGTAGCCAGAAGGTGCCGGACCACATCTCCCTCTGGGGGCTGCGCCTGCCGATCTGCCAGGGTTTCGACCAGTACGCCAATGTCCGGCCGGCGCGGGTGTTGCCAGGGGTGAAAAGCCCGCTGACCAATGGCCAGGCCATCGACTGGGTGATCGTGCGGGAGAACTCCGAAGGCGAATATTCCGGCAGTGGCGGGCGGGTCCACCAGGGGCTGCCCATCGAGGTCGCCACCGAGGTCTCCACCTTCACCCGCGTCGGCGTCGAGCGCATCCATAGGTTCGCCTTCGAACTGGCCCGCAGCCGCCCGGCCAGGCACCTGACCCTGGTGACCAAGTCCAACGCCCAGCGGCACGGTATGGTGCTGTGGGACGAGGTGTTCGCCGAGGTGGCCAAGGATTACCCGGACGTGCGTACCACCCGCGAGCTGGTGGACGCTGTGACCACGACCATGGTGCTCAAGCCGGGCAACCTCGACGTGATCGTCGCTACCAACCTGCACGCCGACATCCTTTCGGACCTGGCCGCGGCGCTTTCCGGCAGCCTGGGCATCGCGCCCACCGCCAACCTCAATCCCGACCGTAGTTTCCCCTCGATGTTCGAGCCCATCCACGGCTCGGCCTTCGACATCACCGGCAAGGGCGTGGCCAATCCCATCGCGACCTTCTGGACCGCCGCGCTGATGCTCGATCACCTCGGCGAGCGCGGAGCCAGCGCCCACCTGATGCGCGCCATCGAAGCGGTCACCGCCAGCGGTCTGCACACCCCGGACCTGGGCGGCACGGCCACCACGCGCCAGGTCACCGACGCCGTGCTCGAACTGATCGCCCGCTAGACCGGCGGCGCCACCCGCGGCCAGGCGGCGCGGGTGGCCAGCGCCCGCACTTCCATCGGGGCCCGCTCGCACGGGTCGCCTCCATTACAAGAACAACAGTGGACCTCCCATGAAGCGCCTACTCGGAAAACTCTACGTCCAGGTCGTCATCGCGGTCATCGCCGGTGCATTGCTCGGCGTCTTCCATCCCGATTTCGCTACCTCGCTCAAACCCATCGGCGATGCCTTCATCAAGCTGATCAAGATGCTGCTGGCACCGGTCATCTTTCTCACCGTGGTCACCGGCATCGCCAAGATGAACGACATGAAGGAGCTGGGTCGGGTAGGCATACGTGCCTTCATCTACTTCGAGGTGGTATCCACCCTGGCGCTGGTCGTTGGCCTGGTGGTGGTCGATACCTTCAAGCCCGGCGCCGGCATGAACATCGATCCGGCGACCCTCGACAGCTCCGCCATCGCCAGCTACACCGAGGCGGCCAAGCACGAGTCCTTCATCGCCTTCATGCTGCAGATCATCCCCAACACCCTCGGGGACGCCTTCGCCAAGGGCAACATCCTGCAGATCCTGTTGTTCTTCATCCTGCTCGGGTGGCCCTGGCGCGCTGTGGCGACAAGGGCGAGCCGATCGTCCGGACCCTCGACAGCCTGATGCACGGCATGTTCGGCATCGTCAATATCGTGATGCGCTTGGCACCGCTGGGGGCCTTCGGCGCCATCGCCTTCACCATCGGCAAGTACGGCTTCGGCTCGCTGTTCTCCCTGGGCAAGCTGATGGCCTGTTTCTATCTCACCTGCATCCTGTTCGTCGCCCTGGTGCTGGGGCCGATCTGTCGTGTCGCCGGCTTCAGCCTGTGGAAGCTGCTCAAGTACCTCAAGGAAGAGCTGTTCACCGTGCTGGGTACCAGCTCGTCCGAGTCGGTGCTGCCGCAGATGATCCGCAAGATGGAGAATGCCGGTTGCTCCAAGCCGGTGGCCGGCATGGTCATTCCCTCGGGGCTGACCTTCAATCCGGACGGCCAGGCCATCTACTACACCGCTGCGGCCACCTTCATCGCCCAGGCCACCAATACGCCGCTGAGCCTGACCGATCAGCTCATCATCATGGCCGTGCTGATGCTCACCTCCAAGGGCTCGGCCGGTGTCGCCGGCTCGGGCTTCATCACCCTGGCGGCGACCCTCGCGAGCCTCGGCACCATCCCCGTGGCGGGCATGGTGCTGCTGCTGGGAGTGGACCGCTTCATGTCGGAGGCGCGGGCGATCACCAATACCATCGGCAATGGCGTAGCGACCCTGGCCATCGCCCGCTGGGTCGGGGCGCTGGACATGAATCGGCTCAAGGCGGCGCTGGATGGCAAGCCGCTGCCTGCGCCGGAGCCCGAGGTACAGGCGCGTACGCCCGCGGTCGAGCCGGGCCTGCCGGCGCTGGGAGGCAAGGTGCTCTAGGGCGGTCGACTTGGCAGGGCAGCGGGCTTTGCCTCATGCTGGGCATCCCGCTCCCGATCGATCGCCATGATGACCCCCATTGCCATCCTGCGTACCGGCCTGCTGTCCGCCGCGCTGTTGCTGCCGCTGTGTTTCGCCCAGGCGGCCATACCTAGTCTCAAGCCGGCCAACACCTGCGTGCGCAGTGCCTTCGTGCTGCGCTGCGAGGACGGGCAGGGTGGTTGGTACGGGGTGGCGGTGCAGGGCAACGACACCCTGATGCGTGGCTACGATGCGGTATCGGGCCGCTCCTGGGCCCAGACCAGCACCCGGCTGGGACGACTGCAGTTCTTCAGTGGCCTGACCAGCGACGGCAACCTTTGGCTGGGCCGCACCCGGCAGCTGGGCTGGAACGTCATCAGTCGCTTCTCCACCTCCCGGGGTGACCACGCCCGCACCAGTTGCAACCGCGTGGCGGGGTGCGAGTGGCGTTAGCAGGAAGGCTCCACTCCGCTTGAGGGGCGCCCGTCACTCGCACGCGGCCCGCTCGCGGCGTCGATAGGCACCGGGTGGCAGACCGTGCTCCTTGGCGAACGCGCGCACGAAGGCGGCCACGGAGTGATAGCCGACCCGCTCGGCCACGGCCTCCACCCGCTGGCCAGCGTCCAGCTCCAGGCAGGCGCGGCGCATGCGCAGGGCCAGCAGGACCTGGCCGGGCGATTGACCGCCGATTTCCTGGAATTTCTTGCAGAAGGCCGAACGCGACAGGCCGGTGACAGCGGCCATGTCCACCAGCGACCAGGAGCGTTCGGGAGTGGCGATCAGTTGTTCCAGCAGGGGACCGAACCGAGCGTGACGTGCCAGGGCCACCAGTCCGCCATGGCCGCGTTCGGGGTGGTTCAACTGGTCGCGCAGCACATAGAGGAACAGCAGTTGGCCCAGGCGCGCTAGCAAGGCGGCCGAACTGCGTGGGGCGCTGGCTTCTTCCCGGATCAGTTGAAAGAGCGTCCGTGCGGCCTGGGCATTCTCGTCCCCGGCGCGCAGGACGATGATCGCGGGCAGGGCACTGACGATGAGGCGCGACAGGCTGCCGGCGAAATCGAAGAAGCCACAGACCAATCCAGTCCCTTCGCCGACGCGCTCGTTCAGGGCGCCCATGGTGCCGCGGGGCAGCTCGCCAGCCTCGGCCAGGTAGGCGCTGCTGGCCAGCCGGAAGGGTAGATCGTGCAGCAGGAAGATCGCATCCCCGTTCGCCAGCGGCTGTACCGGCTCGTTGCTCAGATGCAGCCAGCACTGACCTTCGACCACCAGATGGAAGCTCGCGCGGGCCTGGCCGTGGGTGGACGCCTGCCAGCCGCCGCAGTAGCGGCCGGCATGGAAGAGGCTGGCGTCGCATTCGAGGTTGTCCAATAACCATTCGGTCGAAGCACTGGAAAAACTCATCTAAGGGTCGGACTCTCGAGCAACAAATGGCGACTTTAGAATATGGAATCCCCTTCTTATTACCAAGACACTTGTCGGCATTCCCTCTGCCTCTTCAGGAGCCGAAGCCATGTCCCGTTTGCCGATCCTCACTCCCGAAACCGCTCCCGAGGCGGCGCGGCCGTTCCTTGAGACTGCCCGCCAGGCGTCCGGCTTCCTGCCCAATCTGCTGGGTGTGCTCGCCAATGCGCCAGCGGCGTTGGAGACCTATGTCACGGTCTCCGGCCTCAACGCCAAGACCAGCCTGAGCCTGGCCGAGCGCGAGGTGGTGCAACTGGTGGCGGCCACGACCCATGGCTGTGACTTCTGCGTGGCCGGGCATACTGCCGTCGCCACCCATAAGGCCAAGCTGGAGGGGGCGACCATTGCCGCCCTGCGCAGTGGCGCTACCTTGCCCGAGCCACGCCTGGAAGCCTTGGCCGCCTTCGCCCGCGCGGTGATCGCCCGCCGCGGCGCGGTGACGGATGCCGAACTGCAGTTGCTCAGCGCGGCCGGCTATAGTCAGGCCCAGGCGTTGGAAGTGGTGCTCGGGGTCAGCCTGGCGACCCTGTGCAACTTCGCCAACGTCCTGGCGCAGACCCCGCTGAATCCTGAACTCGCGGCCTATCGCTGGGAGCCGGCCCATGGCTGAGTCCGCGCTGCGTTGGGCGACCCCGGTCGGCGCTGCCCTGGTGGACTGGCTGCAGGCACATGCCGACGCCCTCGACCAAGGCATCCTCGACCCCGAGGGCCTGCTGCCACGGCTGGCCGAGGGGGGCTGCTTCGGTCTGGGCGTCGCCTGTGAGCAAGGCGGCCAGGGCGGCAGCCTGGGGCAGGCCGTGGCGGGCATCGCCGGTCTGGCCGAACACTCACTGACCGCCGCCTTCGTCTGCTGGGGCCAGCGAGCCTTCATCGAATACCTGCTGCAGAGCCCCAACACCGCACTGCGGGAGCGTCTGCTGCCCGCTTTGCTCAGCGGCGAGCTGGCGGGTGCCACCGGGCTTTCCAATGCCATGAAATTCCTTTCCGGTCTGGAAGAACTGCAGATCGAGGCCCGCCGCCAGGGCAGCGGTTGGCGGCTCGATGGCCGCATGCCCTGGGTGACCAACCTGCGCAAGACGGGGTTCGTGGTGGCTGGTGCCGTGGCGCGAAAAGGGGAGCAGCGGCCCTTCGTCGCGGCCTTGCCCAGTGGGGTTGGCGGATTGCAGCGTTCTGTCGATCTGCAGTTGATGGGGTTGCAATCGAGCAATACCGCTGCCCTGGACCTGTCCGGGGTAGCGCTCAGCGAAGACTGGCTGTTGCACGAAGAGGCGAGTGTCTACCTGCCCCGGGTCCGTCCGGCCTTCCTGGGCCTGCAGTGTGGCCTGGCCATCGGCCTGGCACGGCGCAGCCTGGCTGAAGCCCGGCAGGTACAGGGCGAGGGCCACCGTACCCTGCAGGACGCACTCGAACCGCTGGAGGATCGACAGCGGGAACTCGAGGGGCGGTTGCTGCAGGGGCTGGACGACGAGCGTTTCATCGAACGGCCAGTCGAGCTGTTCCGGCTGCGCATCGGCCTCGCCGAGCAGGCCGCGGCGGCGGTGCAGCTGGAACTCCAGGCGCGTGGGGGCGGTGCCTACCTGCGTGAGCGCGGCGATGCCTTCGCGCGGCGCTGGCGCGAAGTCGCCTTCGTCCCCATCGTCACTCCCAGCCTCACTCAATTGCGCGGGGAACTGGCCCGCCATGCGGCGCGAACAGGTGACGCATGACCGCCGTGCTCAGTGCCCGCGGCCTGACGGTGGGCTATCCGCAAGCGGGTAGCTGGCAACCGGTGCTCAGGGATTTCGTCCTGGACGTGGCAGCGGGTGAGGTGATCAGCCTGCTTGGTCCCTCGGGCGTCGGCAAATCCAGCGTGCTGCGCGCCTTGGCCGGCTTGCAGCCGGCGGCTGAAGGCGAGGTGCGGCTACTGGGCGAGCCGCTATTGCGCCCGCATCCCCAGGTGGCGGTGGCCTTCCAGGACCCGTGCCTGCTGCCGTGGCTGACGCTGCGCGACAACGTCGCCTTCGGCCTGGAGTTTCGCCGTCAGCCGCGCCTGGCCGCGCAGCAAGCACGCCAGCGGGTAGAAGACGCCATCGCGGCGGTAAGCCTGGAAGGCGCTCAGGCGCGCTATCCGGCCGAGCTGTCCGGTGGCATGGCCCAACGGACAGCCCTGGCACGCTGCCTGGCGCGCCAACCCAGGGTGTTGCTGCTGGACGAGCCCTTCGGTGCCCTTGACGAGGTCACCCGTGGCGACATGCAGCAACTGTTGTTGCGCCTGGTGGCGCAGCAGGGCAGTGCCGCGGTACTCATCACCCACGATATCGACGAGGCGCTGCTGGTGTCCGACCGGGTTCTGCTACTGGGCGACCACCCAGCGCGGATCATCGGCGAGTGGCGTATCGAGCTGGCGCAGCCGCGCACCGAGGCCATCGCGGCTCTCGGCGCCCTGCGCATCGAGATCCTGCAAACCCTACGGCGGGCGAGCCGACCCCAACCTTCACTCTCTGCAGCGGAGCCTGCCCATGTGCCTGCACGATCCCCGTCCCTCGCGCCGTGAGTTCCTCAAGCTGGCCGCGCTGTTCAGCGCCGCCGGTGCCTTTCCCTTGTTGCGCAGCCTGGAGGCGCGTGCCGCAGCCGAACCCGATGCACCGGTGCGGATCGGCTATCTGCCCATCACCGATGCCGCCCCCTTGCTGGTGGCCCACGCCCGGGGGCTGTTCGACGCCGAGGGGGTCCGGGCGGAAAAGCCGGTGATGCTGCGCAGCTGGGCGCAGGTGGTCGAAGCCTTCCTCGCCGGCCAGGTGAACGTCATCCACCTGCTGTCGCCGATGACCGTCTGGGCGCGCTACGGCAGCCAGGTGCCAGCCAAGGTGGTGGCCTGGAACCACGTCGACGGCTCGGGCCTGACCGTGGCGCCGGATATCCAGGAGGTACGCCAGCTCGGTGGGCGTAATGTGGCGATTCCCTTCTGGTACTCCATCCATAACGTGGTGCTGCAGGCATTGCTGCGCCAGCACGGGCTCAAAGCGGTCAGTCGAGCGGCCGATGCGAGCCTCGCCGGCGATGAGGTCAACCTGCTGGTACTGCCCCCTGCGGACATGCCGCCCGCGCTGGCCAGCCGCCGCATCGCCGGCTACATCGTCGCCGAACCCTTCAATGCCCTGGCCGAAAGCCAGCAGATCGGGCGGATCCAGCGCTTTACCGGTGACATCTGGCGCAATCACGCCTGCTGCGTCGTGTTCATGCACGAACGGGACCTCAATGAGCGGCCGGAATGGTCGCAACGGGTGGTCAACGCCATCGTCAAGGCCCAGGCCTGGACCCGGGAGAACCGCGCCGAAGCCGCCGCACTGCTGTCCCGCGAAGGCAGCGGTCGCTATACCCCGCATCCGCGCGGCCTACTCGAACAGGTGCTGGTGCCCGACGCCGCGGCGCGCGGTCGCTATCTGGGCGATGGCGCCATCCGCCACGCCGACTGGCCCGAGGCACGCATCGACTTCCAGCCCTATCCCTTCCCCAGCTACACCCGCGAATTGGTGACGCGTCTCAAGAGCACCCTGATCCAGGGTGACGCCGGGTTTCTCGCCACCCTGGATCCCGCGCACGCCGCCGCCGATCTGGTCGACGACCGCTTCGTCCGCCAGGCCATCGCTGCGGCGGGCGGCATGGGTACCTTCGGTCTAGCCGAAGGCTTCGCCCGCCAGGAGGAGATCCACGTGTGAAAAAGCAACGCCTCGAACGGATGGTGCTCGGCAGTGCTGGCCTGGTGGTGCTGGTCGTGCTCTGGTGGGCGGCAGTGCGGGGGCTCGCGGCGCCGGGCAGCCTGGTTCGCCGCTTCGGTCCCGGCGCCACCTTCGTCAGCCTCTGGCAGCTGCTGGCTAGCGGCGAGCTGTGGCCGCACATCCTGGTCAGCCTCGAACGGGTGGTGATCGGCCTGGGCCTGGCCGCCCTGGTGGGCGTGCCCCTGGGCTTGCTGGTGGGTGCCTGGCGCATCCTGGAAACCGCCACCACCCCGGCCTTTCAGTTTCTGCGGATGATCTCGCCGTTGTCCTGGATGCCCCTGGCGGTGATGGTCATGGGGGTAGGGGACAGGCCCATCTACTTCCTGCTGGCCTTCGCCGCGGTCTGGCCGATACTGCTCAATACCGCCGCCGGCGTGCGCGGCCTGGATCCGCGCTGGTTGCAGCTGGCCCACAGCCTGAGCGCCACCCGCTGGGAAGTCCTGCGGCGGGTGATCCTGCCCGGCGTGCTGGGCCAGGTACTGACCGGCGTGCGCCTGGCCATCGGCATCCTCTGGATCGTTCTGGTGCCCTGCGAGATGCTCGGCGTCAGCGCCGGCCTCGGTTACTACATCCTCGACACCCGCGACCGCCTGGCCTATGGCGAGTTGATGGCCCTGGTGCTGCTGATCGGCCTGCTGGGCTTCACCCTGGACGTACTGGCGCGCCAGCTGCACCAGCGCTTCCTACCCGGGCGATAGCGGGGAGAATATGGTTAGCGTGAAAGATTATGGCGTCTAACCCTTCGATCTATTCATAAAGAATCTAGGTCTTTGGAGTCGTCCTCCACCCTGGGGCAGCATGCCTAGCCGTTCGTACAAGCTGCCAACCAGGACAGGAGCCCCAATGGACCTCGAGCCACTCAGCCGACGCCGCTTCATTCGACAGCTAACCACCGTAACCGCCCTGGGTGCCTTGGGTACCAGCTTGTTCGGCTGCGACGACAAACCCGCTACCCAGGCCGTCGCACCGGCCGTGATCGGCCAGCGCTCGGATCAGGTGGTCCCTTTCCGCTACCCCGATAACCCCACCTTCGATCTGGTCTACGTCGCCGACGCCCTGGGCTACTTCGAGGTTACCCGGGCACGTCCCCAGTACGTCGGCAAGGTCGCCGCGCCGCAGATCATCCCGCTGGTCGGCACCGGTGAACTGGACCTGGGCACCCGCATGGTGCCGCTGGTGATCTCCGCCATCGCCAGCGGCCTCGATCTCAAGGTGGTGGCCGCCGGGGGCAAGACGCTGCAGGAAGCGCCGCACATGAAGTACTTCGTGCGTGCCGATTCGGGTATTCGCATGCCCAAGGACCTCGAGGGCAAGACGGTGGGCTTCAACAGCTTCGGCGCCTGCGCCGAGTTCGTCACCAAGAAATACCTGCGCCAGCAGGGCGTGGACGTCGATCGCATCAAATGGGTGGTGGTCCCGGACGTCCAGGCCGAACAGACGCTCGCTACCGGCAACATCGATCTGGCGATCATCCATCCGCCCACCTCCGGCAGCGCCGAGCACAATCCCGCCCTGCGCAAGCTGTGGAGCGATTTCGACCTGGACGAGGGGCTGGGTGGCATGGCGCCCTACAGCGCCCATGGCCGCTTCCTGCGCGACCATCCCGAGGCTGCGCGGGACGTGGTCCAGGCGCTGGCCAAGGCGGCCAACTGGGTCAACGAGCACCCCGACGACGCCCGCAAGATCACCGCCGAGCGCCTGGGCATGAAGCTGGAGCTGGTGGAGCGCTTCGCCTATGTCGACGATCTGGTCATCACCGAGCCGCCGATCCAGTACTACATCGACATCCTCGAACACGAAGGCAAGCTCAAGCCTGGTGCGGTACAGGTCAAGGACGTCTACACCAATGCCTTCAATCCCTTCGCCCGGGGTACCGTCTGATGAGCGCCAAGATCGTCGCCCGGGGCCTGGCGCTGGCCTATGACGGCCGTAGCGAAAGCGGTGCCCAGGAACGGGTACCGGTGTTGCAGGACTTCGACCTGGACGTGCGCCAGGGCGAATTCCTGGCGGTGCTGGGTCCTTCCGGCTGCGGTAAGTCCACCTTCCTCAACATTCTCGCCGGTCTGGCGCAGAAGAGCGCGGGTGAGCTGACCATCGACGGCCGACCGTTGCAAGGCATCAATCCGTACCAGGGCGTGGTATTCCAGGGCTATGCGCTGCTGCCGTGGCGCTCGGTGCTGGACAACGTCGCCATCGGCCTGGAGATTCGCGGGGTGGGGCGCCGCGAGCGGCTCGCGACGGCACGGGAGTATCTGGCGCTGGTAGGTCTGGAGGGGCAGGGCGCACGCTATCCCCACGAACTCTCCGGCGGCATGCGCCAGCGGGTGGCCATCGCCCGCGCCCTGGCCTATGGGCCGGACGTGCTGTTGATGGACGAGCCCTTCGCCGCGCTGGACGCCCAGACCCGCGAGCATCTGCAGGACGAGCTACTGCGTATCTGGGACGGGCAACGCAAGACCATCGTCTTCATCACCCACAGTCTCGACGAGGCGATCTTCCTCGCCGACCGGGTCGCGGTGATGACGCCCCGGCCGGGGCGGGTCCACCGGCTGCTCGACGTCGACCTGCCGCGCCCGCGGGCGGCCGAGGTGCGCAATACCCCGGCCTTCGCGGCCTTGCGCCAGCAGGCCTGGGAAGCCCTGCGCGGAGTGCCTGCACCCGTGCCGTCAGCGTCATCGCGGCGCCAGGGGGTAGGCGCATGAAGCTGATACGCCGTTCCCGCCGGCTACTCGACGGCAGCCTCGGCATCCTGCTGTTCCTCGCGCTCTGGGAAGCCTTGCCGCGGCTGGGCCTGGTCAATCCCGGCTACCTGAGTCCGCCCTCGGTGGTGCTGCAGAGCATCCTCGACCTGGCGCGCGATGGCAGCCTGGCACGGCACCTCGGTGCGAGTCTGCTGCGCTCGCTGGCCGGACTGCTGCTGGCCATAGGCGCAGGGGTGCTCCTGGGCCTGTCGATGGGCTGGTTCATCCGCCTGGAGCGACTGCTCGATCCGTTGCTGCAACTGTTCCGCCAGACCAGCGCCCTGGCGTTGTTCCCGGTGTTCATCCTGTTCCTGGGCATCGGCGAGGCCTCGAAGATCGCCATCATCTTCTGGGCGTCCTTTTGGCCGATCCTGCTGAGCACCACCAGCGGCGTGAAGCAGGTGGATGCGCTGCTGGTGAATTCGGCGCTGTCCATGGGGGCCAACCGGCGCTTCCTTTTCCTGAAGGTGGTGCTGCCGGCGGCGGCGCCGTCGATCTTCACCGGCATCCGCCTGGCCGGCGCCTATTCCATCACCGCGCTGGTGGCCGCCGAGATGATCGGCGCCCACTCGGGGCTGGGCTTTCTCACCCTCAACTCCCAGGAGGTGTTTCAGATCCCCAGCATGTACGCCGGCATTCTGATGTTGGCGGTGGTGGGCCTGGCGCTCAATGCGCTGCTGGCCCTGCTGGAGGCGCGGCTGTTGCGCTGGCGGCGTGGTTTGTCGGCGCGTGCTTGAGCCCGGCTCGATTGGCGCGGATCAACCCAGCGCCTGGGTCAGCAGCGCGAACTGATCCAGGCCGTCGCGGGATATCGGCGCCTCGCCCCTGGCCATCTGCTCGACCTCGTCGACCTGGGGGATGCCCAGCTCGCCGAGCCAGGGATTGAGACCGCTGCGCGCGGTGACGTCGAATCTCACGTAGCGCCCTTCGGCGTGGCGCAGCAGGGCGAGGGTCAGGGCCTTGGCCTGGTCGGTGGATTCGGCGATGACCGGGCCGACCGACAGGCCACGGCCATAGGGGCGCAGCAGGGCGAAGCCGCGCAACTGGCCTTCCAGCTCCAGGCCGACGATGCGTTCGGCCTGGGGCAGGAGCTCCTGCAGCAGCGCGCTGCGGTCCAGGCCGGTGGCAGCCTGGCCAAGGCTTTCCAGCCGGGGCGTCGCTGCCAAGGTCAACTCATGGACGTGGTCTTCCAGCGGATGACGTTCAGCCATGGCCGGCAGACTCGCCACCTGGTGCTGGTAGATGCGCTCGTAGGAGTCGAAGCCCTGGCTACGGTAGAGCGGGGCGCCACGCAGGGTGGCGACCAGCAACGGCGTGCGGTTGCCGGCCAGTTGCAGCAGGCCATCCATGAGGCGGCGGCCATGGCCCTGGCCCTGGTGGCTGTCGGCGACGATCACCAGGCCGATGGTGGCGTAGTCGCCCTGGGGCACGCAGAACCCGGTGCCGAACACGCCCTGGTCATCTTCCAGCACCAGGCCTTCGCCAGTGTGGAACAGGCACTGCCAGTCCTCCAGGCGATGGGGCCAGTGCAGGGCCTGTGACAGGCGGTGGGCGGTGGCGAGGTCGGTTTCGCGCAGGGGTCTCAGGATCGCTTGGGACACGGCAGGGCTCCGGTTCGGGTCTGGCTGATTCAGGCGTCAGCCTAGCAAGCCGCGACGGCAGATTCGGTTGCCGGTGGGTGGACGCGCCACCGCGAGGCACCGAAGGCCCCTGCCAGTTCGGCAAAAGATGACGGCCCGCGCGCCTAGCATGGAGGCCAAGCCCACAGCCCTAGCGGAGCGCGCCATGGCCTCGTTCGACCCCAGAGCAATTGCGGTTCGTTGTGCCCATTTCCTCGGAGGTCGCCCTTGCGACGCCCGGGCCGAACTGGAGGTGTTCCGGCCTTCCGATGGCGGTTTCCAGAGCGGGTTGCCATGCGCCTCGGCGGACCTGGTGGACGAGGTGGTGGAGGGCACCTGGCGCGCCTGGAAGGCCAGCGACTGGGCCAGCCGGCCGCCGCGCGAGCGGGCACGGGTGATGCGCCGCTGGGCCGATCTGGTGGAGGCGGATGGCGAGATCCTCGGGCCGCTGGAAGCCGTGGGTTCGACCCGTCCGCTGCGCGAAGTGCTGGCCTGGGACATCCCCTATGTCGCCGAGGGCATCCGCTTCTTCGCTGAATTCGCCGACAAGCACGGCGGTGAGGTGGCGGCCACCGCCACCAGCCACCTGGGCCTGCAGATCACCGAGCCCTATGGCGTGGTGGGCGCCATCGCCCCCTGGAATTTCCCGCTGAGCATGGCCGGCTGGAAGATGGCGCCGGCGCTCGCCGCCGGCAATGCGGTGGTGATCAAGCCGTCGGAGCTGACGCCGTTCTCCATCCTGCGCCTGGCGGAGCTGGCGGGCCTGGCGGGCCTGCCGGCCGGCATCCTCAGCGTGGTCCAGGGCGATGGCCGGACCACCGGCGACGCCCTGTGCCGCCATCCGCGCATCGGCAAGGTCACCTTTACCGGCTCCACCGGGACCGGCACCGCCATCATGACCGCCTGCGCCGAGAGCGGGCCCAAGCCGGTGACCCTGGAACTGGGCGGCAAGAGTCCGCAGCTGGTGTTCGCCGACGCCCCGGATCTGGCGCGGACCGCCCGCAGCGTGGCCGCCGCCATCACCGGCAATGCCGGTCAGGTGTGCGTCTCGGGTTCGCGGCTGCTGGTCCAGCGTGCTGCCCTTGAGCCCATGCTGGAGGGCATCCGCGCGGCCTTCACCGCCTTGCGTCCGGGGCCGACCTGGTCGGCGGCGGCGACACTGGCGCCGATCATTTCCCACCGCCAGGGCCAGCGCATCCAGGACATCGTCTCCCGCAGCCGGGGGGCCGGCGCGGAGATCCTGGTCGGTGGCGCCCTGGAGGAGGGCCTGGGCGGTGCTTACTATCAGCCCACGCTGATCACCGGGGTCGACGCCGATAATCCCGCGGTTCGCGAAGAGATCTTCGGCCCCGTGCTGACCGTGCAGGTGTTCGACGATGAAGCCGAGGCCCTGGCTCTGGCCGACCACCCCACCTATGGCCTGGCGGCCGGGGTGCACACCGCCGACCTCGGCCGGGCGTTGCGCCTGACGCGAGCGCTGGAAGCCGGTACCGTCTGGGTCAATCGCTATGGCCGCAGCCACGACTGGATCATCCCCACCGGCGGCTACAAGCGTTCCGGCATCGGCAAGGACCTGGGCCGCGCCGCCTATGAGGCGACCCTACGCAGCAAGAGCGTGCTGATCGATCTGGGGCATTCCTGAGGCATGGCCGAGCGCAGGCACTTTTCAGCCAAAGCCTGAGCAGCCGCAAACAATGCTGGGCTTCACCGCTAAAACGGTTTTTTCTGTCTCCCGCGGCGCCTGAAAGCGGACAACTGTCAGGCCCGCCGATGCTGTAATGCTTGCCAGGGACGCCACCGGCGGCCCGGCCTCATACTCACGTCTTCCCGTCAAAGGACCCTTGCCATGACCGCCTTTCGGCCCAAGTACATCACCTTCGACTGCTACGGCACCCTGACCCGTTTCCGCATGTCCGACATGGCCCGCGAGATGTTCGCCGACCGCATTCCGGCCGAGGCGATGGACCAGTTCTGCAAGGACTTCAACGGCTATCGCTTCGACGAGGTGCTCGGCGCCTGGAAACCCTATTCGGAGGTGCTGTATTCGGCGGTGGAGCGTACCTGCAAGCGCTGGGGCATCTCCTTCACCGACGCCGAGGCCAACGCCTACTACGAGGCGGTGCCGAGCTGGGGGCCGCATCCGGACGTGACCGCGGGCCTGGCCAAGATCGCCGACAAGATCCCGCTGGTGATCTATTCCAACGCCGCCGACGAGCAGATCATGGCCAACGTCGACAAGCTGGGCGTGCCCTTCCACCGCGTCTTCACCGCCGAGCAGGGCCAGGCCTACAAGCCGCGTCTGCAGGCTTTCGAATACATGCTGGACAACCTCGGCTGCGGTCCGGAAGACGTGCTGCACGTGTCGTCGAGCTTTCGCTACGACCTCATTCCGGCCGACTACATGAACATCAAGAACAAGGTGTTCGTGAATCGCGGCCATGAGCCGAGCACGCCGTTCTACCGCAACACCGAGATCAAGGACATCGGCGGCCTGGCCGCGGTCGTCGGTCTCGAATAACCCCCTGAGCCGCCGGAGCGCCCACCCATGAGTCTTGGCCCAGCATCGTCCGATTCCTACTGGCTCGCGACCGCGCCGGGCTTTACCGGGTCCACCCCCGGGCCGGTGGCGGGGGAGGTGGATGTCGCCGTCATCGGCGGCGGCTTCACCGGGCTCTCGGCGGCGGTGGCCCTGCGCCGGCGCGGTGCCAGCGTGGCGGTGCTGGAGGCCGGACGGGTGATCGGCGAAGCCTCCGGACGCAACGGCGGACACTGCAACACCGGCGTCGCCCAGGACTACGCGGCCCTGCACGCCAGCCTGGGCGCGGAAAAGGCCCGGGCGTTCTACCAGGCCTATGCCGACGCGGTGGCCAGCGTCGAGGCGGTGATCGCCGAAGAGGGCATCGCCTGCGACTTCCACAAGGCCGGCAAGCTCAAGCTGGCGGCCAAGCCGCAGCACTATGACAACCTCGCGCGCACCTGCGAACTGATCCGCCAGGAGGTGGACCCGCAGGTCGAGTTGCTCAGTGCCACCCAGGTACGGGTCGAGGTAGCGTCCGATGATTTCCATGGGGGTCTGCTGCAGCATAACGGTGCCCAAATGCACATGGGGCGCTTCGGCGTGGGACTGGCGGAAGCGGCGGTGCGGCGTGGCGCCCAGGTGTACGAAGGCGCAGCCGTGAGCGATCTGCAACGTCTGCCCGATGGCAGCTTTCGGGTGGTCAGCGCCAAGGGCGAGCTGCGCGCCCGCCAGGTGCTGGTAGCCACGGGCAACGCCAGCGTCGGCCCCTTCCAGTGGTTTCGCCGCCGCATCGCCTCGGTGGGCAGCTTCATCATCGCCACCGCGCCTTTGCCCAAGGCGCAGCTGGACGAACTGCTGCCCAATCGGCGCACCTATGTCACCAGCCGCATCATCGGCAACTATTTCCGCACCACACCGGATCACCGGCTGATCTTCGGCGGGCGGGCGCGTTTCGCCCTGTCCGATCCGCGCCAGGACGCCAAGAGTGGCGCCGTGCTGCGCAACGCCCTGGGCCAGCTGTTTCCCAGCCTGGCCCAGACGCCCATCGACCATTGCTGGGGCGGCCTGGTGGACATGACCGCCGACCGCCTGCCCCGGGCCGGCGAGCAGGATGGCCTGTTCTACGCCATGGGCTACAGCGGCCATGGCGTGCAGATGTCGGTGCACATGGGGCGGGTGATGGCCGAGGTGCTGGAAGGCCGCGGCCAGGCCAATCCCTGGCGGGTGCTGGACTGGCCCGCCATTCCCGGCCACTTCGGCAAGCCCTGGTTCCTGCCACTGGTGGGACTCTATTACCGGATCCAGGATCGCCTGCACTAGCTTTCGCTCCAGCAACCGCCGCCCAGCCCCTGCCAAGCGCAGTGCGTGCGCGGGCGGTTTTTTCGTTTCTGCACGGCCGTGCCGCGACATGACCGTTGCGGCTGCGCAGAACCTGCCGCCGCCGCGGGCGTTTCGTGGCCATCCAGCCTCTCGTCGCGGCCCGCACCGCGCTCCGCCAACCCAAGCGAAACGCCGCGCCAGCGCGCCAAAGGCGGGCATCGCGGGCGCCGATGCGCCGTCGCGACGCACACCGCAAACAATGCTGAGCGGCTTGGTCAAAACGGTCTTTTCTGTCTCGCCGCAGGCGCAATTCGACGGTAATCGGCGAGGGGGCGGTGCTGTAATGAACCAGGCCGCATGACAAGGCGGCCAAGAGGACAGCGCCGTGCGCCCGGGGAGGGGTGTGCGGGCTGGTGACCGAGCCCCCACTGAGCGAGCCGACATGACCGAGAAAAAGACTGGAAGTCCCTTGATAGGAGCTGCTGAAAGCGTTCGGGCCTTCGAGGCCCTGCATCGGGGGCTGTCGCGGCGCGACGCGCTGCGCCTGCTGGGCGCCGCCGGGGTGCTGGCGACCGGGGTGGGCAGTCTGCTGGCTCGTGAGGGTCAGGCGTTCGCCGCAGAAGATGCGGTCACCGGCACCCCGCGTCGTGGCGGCCGGGTGCGGGCCGCAGCAGCCGGTTCGTCCACTGCCGATACCCTCGATCCGGCCAAGGGCTCGTTCTCTGGCGACTATGCCCGGCAATATTTCTTCTACAACGGCCTGACCGTCTTCGACAGCCATCTGGAACCCCAGATGGCCCTGGCCACCCGTTTCGACACCCAGGACGCCCTGACCTGGACGATCAAGCTGCGCCAGGGTGTGCAGTTCCACAACGGTAAGACCTTCGACAGCGCCGACGTCGTCTACTCGCTGCTACGCCACAAGGACCCGGCGGTGGGTTCCAAGGTCAAGGCCTTGGCCGATCAGTTCGCCGAGGTCACCGCGGTGGCACCCGATGAGGTGCGTGTCCGCCTGGTGTCGCCGAACTCCGAACTGCCCGCGGTGCTGGCCATCTCGCCGTTCCTGATCATCGCCGATGGCACCAAGGATTTCTCCACCGCCAACGGCACCGGCCCCTTCAAGGTCAAGGAATTCAAGCCGGGCGTGCGCACCGTGGGCGTACGCAACGAAAACTACTGGAAGTCCGGCAAGCCCTATCTGGACGAGATCGAGCTGATCGGCATCGGCGACGAGCCTTCGCGGGTCAATGCGCTGCTGGCGGGCGACGTCCAGCTCACCGTGTCGGTGGATCCGCGTTCCGCCGACCGCCTCAAGCAGAGCGGCAAGCTCAAGGTGGTGGCCAACACCTCGGGTGGCTACACCGACCTGATCATGCGCATTCCCAACCGGCCGTTCAACGATCCCAATGTGGTCGAGGGCATGAAGCTGCTGTTCGATCGCGAGCAGATCCTCAAGTCGGTCTTCCTCGGCTACGGCACCATCGGCAACGACCAGCCGATCATGCCGGGCACACCCTATCACGCGGCGGATCTGCCGCAGCGGCCCTACGATCCGGACAAGGCCAAGTTCCTCTTCCAGAAGGCCGGGATCGCCGGCGCGCGGATGCCGCTGGTGACCTCCACCGCCGCCGACAACGCCAACGAGATGGCCCTGGTGCTGCAGCAGTCCGCGCGGCAGGCCGGGCTCAACCTGATGGTCAATCGAGTCAGTGCCGACGGTTACTGGGACAGCCACTGGATGAAGGACCCGCTGGGCTTCGGCAACATCAACGCCCGGCCCACGGCCAACATCCTGCTGTCGCAGTTCTTCAAGTCCGATGCGCCCTGGAACGAATCCGGCTGGAAGAACGAACAGTTCGACCAGTTGCTGGTGGCTTCCCGCGGCGAGACCGATCTAGCCAAGCGCAAGCAGATGTACGCCGACATGCAGCTGCTGATCCACCAGCATTGCGGCATCGGCCTGCCGATCTTCACCAGTTCCATCGATGCCCATTCGCCCAAGCTCGGCGGCTACGGGATCATCCCCATCGGCGGCTTCATGGGTTACATGTTCGCCGAACACGTCTGGCTGGAGGCCTGACGCCCGGTGCCTCACGGCGAGTCGCTCCGCAGCGACCGGCTCGCCACTCCACGCTCAAGCAGGAGGTGGCTTTGGACCTTTCCGTCTTTTCCCTCATCGCCAGACGTCTCGGGGGCGGGTTACTGACCCTGCTCATCGTCTCGTTGCTGGTGTTCTTCGTCTCCGCGCTGCTGCCGGGCGATGCCGCGCAGCAGGCGCTGGGCCAATTCGCGCTGCCCGAGCAGGTCGCGGCGCTGCGCGCCCAGATGGGTCTCGACCAGCCCGCGTTGCTGCGCTACGTCCACTGGCTGAGCGGCCTTCTGCACGGCGATCTCGGCCAGTCGCTGGCCAACCAGATGCCGATCTCCGCCATGATCGGCGATCGGCTCGGCGGCTCCCTGATGCTGGCCGGGGTCACCGCCCTGGTGTCGGTACCCCTGGCGCTGGGCCTGGGCATCGTCTCGGCGATGAACGCCGGGGGGCGGCTGGATCGTGCCCTCAACGTCTTCACCCTGGGTATCGTCGCGGTGCCGGAATTCCTGGTGGCGACCCTGGCGGTGCTGGTCTTCGCCGTGCATCTGCAGTGGACCTCGGCGCTGGCGTTCGCCCATGACATCGACGGCCCCCTGGACTTCCTGCGCGCCTATGCGCTGCCAGTAGGCACCCTGTGCTGCGTGATCGTGGCGCAGATGGCGCGGATGACCCGTGCCGCCCTGGTCGAGCAGTTGCAGAGTCCCTATGTGGAAATGGCGCGGCTCAAGGGCGTCGGCCCGGTGCGCGCCGTCCTGCGCCATGCCTTGCCCAATGCCGTGGGTCCGATCGCCAATTCCATCGCCCTGAGTCTTTCCTACCTGATGGGTGGGGTGGTGATCGTCGAGACCATCTTCAACTACCCGGGCATCGCCCAGCTGATGGTGGACGGGGTCGCCAGCCGCGACCTGCCGCTGATCCAGGCCTGCGCCATGCTGTTCTGCTGCGCCTACCTGGTCCTCATGACCCTGGCGGATCTCTGCGCCATCCTGTCCAATCCGAGGCTGAGAACGCTATGACCCGACCCGTGACTCCCGTACGTGCCGCGTCCGTCCTGCCGGTGGATGGCAAGACCCTCGACGCCCAGTTGTCACCCCCCCGTACCCGGCGACCGGCCCGCTGGTCGCTGACCGCCATCCTCGGCGGCGTCCTGGTGGCCTTCTGGCTGTTCATCGCCCTGTTCGGCGTCTGGCTGGCGCCCTATGACCCGGGCGCTTTGGGCGACAGCGCGGTGCTGGCCAGCTATAGCCCAGCACACCTGCTGGGCACCGACTACCTGGGCCGCGACGTGCTCAGCCGCATCCTCGACGGCGCCCGCTTTACCGTGGGTCTGGCGCTGGTGGCGGCGGTGCTGGCCTGCGTGCTGGGCACCGGCCTCGGTCTGCTGGCGGCGCTGTCCGGGCGCTGGGTGGACGAGCCGCTGTCGCGGCTGATCGATGCGCTGATCTCGCTGCCGAGCAAGATGCTGGCGCTGGTGATGGTCTCGGCCTTCGGCTCCTCGGTGCCGTTGCTGATCGTCATGGCGGTGGTGGGCTATGCCCCCGGCTGCTACCGCATCGCCCGCAGCCTGGCGATGAACCTCATCGAGCTGGAGTACGTGCAGGTCGCCCGCACCCGTGGCGAAGGCCGGCTGTACATCGCCCTGCGGGAGATGCTGCCCAACATGCGCCTGCCGCTGCTCACCGACCTGGGCCTGAGATTCGTCTACATCGTGCTGCTGCTCAGCGGCATGAGCTTTCTCGGTCTCGGCGTGCAACCGCCGAATGCCGACCTCGGCTCCCTGGTCCGGGAAAACATCGGCGGTCTGGCCGACGGCGCCCCGGCGGTGCTGATGCCGGCCCTGGCCATCGGCACCCTGACCGTGGGCGTCAACCTGCTCATCGACCGTTTCGGCGCGCGACGCCGGGGAGGGCGCTGAGATGGAATTACTGGTAGAGGTCAAGGACCTGCGCGTGGTCGCCCAAGGCGACGACGGCAGCGAAACCGCCATCGTCAAGGACATCGGCTTCAACCTGGCCAAGGGCGAGGTGCTGGCGCTGATCGGTGAATCCGGCTCGGGCAAGACCACCATCGCCCTGTCGCTGCTCGGCTATGCCCGTGAAGGCTGCCGGCTGGCCGGCGGCTCCATCCGCGTCGGCGACACCCAGGTGCTGGAGCTGGACGCCGGTGGCCTGCGCCGCCTGCGTGGCCGCACCGTGGCCTACATCGCCCAGAGCGCGGCGGCGGCCTTCAATCCGTCGCGGCGGCTGATGGAACAGATCATCGAAAGCGCCCTGATCCATGGCGTGCTGACCCGCCGGGACGCCGAGGCGCGGGCGCTGCAGCTGTTCAAGGAGCTGGCGCTGCCGGATCCCGAACACATCGGCCAGCGCTATCCGCACCAGGTCTCGGGTGGCCAGTTGCAGCGGCTGATGGCGGCCATGGCGCTGATCACCGATCCGACCCTGGTGATCCTCGACGAACCCACCACGGCGTTGGACGTCACCACCCAGATCGAGGTGCTGCGGGTGTTCAAGCAGGTGGTGCGCGAGCGGGGCGTGACCGCCATCTACGTCTCCCACGACCTGGCCGTGGTGGCCCAGATGGCCGATCGCATCCTGGTACTCAATGGCGGCGAGGTCTACGAGAATCGCCGCACCGAGCGCCTGCTCGCCAATGCCCGCCATCCCTATACCCGCAGCCTGCTGGCGGCGGCCCGGCCGGAGCCCCTGGCGGAACGTGGGCTGCCCACCGTGGAGACCACGGCGCCGGTGCTGGAGGTCAAGGATCTGGTGGCCGGCTATGGCCCCATCGGCGCCGACGGCCTGCCGCGCTACCGGGTGCTGGAGGGCATCGACCTGCGCATCGGCGCCGGCCAGGCCCTGGGCGTGATCGGCGAATCCGGCTCGGGCAAATCGACCCTGGCGCGGGTGATCGCCGGCCTGCTGCCGCCGGCCCAGGGCAGCGTGCGCCTGGGTGGCGAACTGCTGCCGCCGGGTCTGGAAGGCCGCACCCGCGAACAGTTCCGCCGGGTGCAGCTGGTCTACCAGAATGCCGACACGGCGCTCAATCCGGCCCACAGCGTGGAACGCATCCTCATGCGCCCGCTGGAGACCTATCACGCCTTCGACAAGGCCACCCGCCAGCGCAAGGTCCGCGAATTGCTCGACCGGGTGCAGCTGCCGGCCAGCCTCGCCAGCCGCCGTCCGGGGGAGCTGTCCGGTGGCCAGAAGCAGCGGGTCAACCTGGCCCGGGCGCTGGCCGCAGAACCCGCGCTGATCCTCTGCGACGAAGTCACCTCGGCACTGGATACCGTGGTCGGCGCCGCCATCCTCGATCTGCTCGCCGAATTGCGTCGCGAACTGGGGCTGGCCTATCTGTTCATCAGCCACGACATCTCCACGGTGCGCAGCCTCTGCGACGAGGTGCTGGTGCTCTATGCCGGCCAGCCGGTGGAGCTGGGCACCCCGACCACGCTGCAGCATCCGACGCTCCATCCCTACACCGAATTGCTCACCGCCTCGGTGCCGGCGCTGCGCCAGGGCTGGCTGGAGGAGCAACCCATCCGCACGGCGGTCCCTCTGGTCTCGTCACCGCCCGCCAGCGGTCGGCTCTGCAGCTTCCTGCAACGCTGCCCGGTGCGTCTCGAAGGCCGTTGCGACCGCGTGCCGCCGAGGCCCCAGACCCTGGCCGGGGGCAACCGCATCCTCTGTCATCATGACGGCGAGACCCTGCAGCGCCTGCAGGGCGGTGCCGTGCTGCACACCCAAGGAGTTCGCGCATGACTTCCCGCTTCCAGCGACTCGGCGAGACCGGCCGGCCGCAGGTCAGCCTCAGTGTCGACGGCCTACCGGTCACGGCGCTGGCCGGCGACACACTGATGGTCGCCTTGCTCGCCAACGGCCCGGCGTTGCGCCGTTCCGAATTCGGCGACGAGCGTCGCGCCGGCTTCTGCCTGATGGGCGCCTGCCAGGATTGCTGGGTCTGGACCACCGCGGGCGAACGCCTGCGCGCCTGCGGCACCGAGGTCCGCGAAGGCTTGCAGATCCTCACCACGCAACCGGAGGCGGTATGGAATCGGGCCTAGCGAAAGCGAGCGCGAACGCGCCACGGGTGGTCATCGTCGGGGCTGGTCCGGCGGGCGTGCGCTGCGCGGAAACCCTGCTGGCTGCCGGCATCACCCCGGTGGTGATCGATGAGAATCGCCGCGACGGCGGCCAGATCTATCGCCGCCAGCCCGAGGGTTTCCAGCGTCCCTATGCCACCCTCTATGGCAGCGAGGCAAGCAAGGCCGAAAGCCTGCACCGCACCTTCGACGGCCTGCGCGGGCGCCTCGACTACCGCCCCGACACCCTGGCCTGGCACCTGCACGAGCGCACCCTCTACACGGTGCAGGGCAACCGCCAGCGCACCCTGGAGTTCGATGCCCTGGTGCTCTGCACCGGCGCGAGCGACCGCCTGCTGCCGGTATCGGGCTGGAATCTGGCCGGCACCTATACCCTGGGCGGCGCCCAGATCGCCCTCAAGGCGCAGGCGGTGTCCATTGGCCGGCGAGTGATCTTTCTTGGCAGCGGCCCCTTGCTCTACCTGGTCGCCGCCCAATACCAGCAGGCCGGCGCCACGGTGGCGGCGGTGCTCGACACCGCGCCGCTGCGCCTGCGCGCCCAGGCCACGCCCAAGCTGCTGGCCCGCCCGGGCGTGGCCTGGAAGGGCGTGCAACTCATGGCCTCGCTCAAGCACGCCGGGGTGCCGTTGCACTTTGGCGTTACCCCACTGGAGATCCTCGGCGATGCCGAGCAGGGCGTGCGCGGCGCGGCCTTCGCCGATGCGCGTGGCCTGCGTCAGGAGGTGGCGGGCGACGCCGTGGGCCTGGGGTATCACCTGCGACCGGAAACCCAGCTGGGCGACCTGGCCCGCTGCGCCTTCGAATTCGAGCGGGCGACCGGCCAGTGGGTGCTGCAACTGGATGCCGACGGTCGCACCTCCACGCCAGGGGTCTATGCCGCGGGCGATGGTGCCCGGGTACGGGGCGCCGACGGGGCCGAGCTGGCCGGGCAACTGGCCGCCTGCGCGGTCCTGGCCGATCTCGGCCGCACACCGCCCAATGGCCTCGCCGAGCGCTGCCGCGAGGCGCTGACGGTCCAGGAGCGCTTCCGCCTGGGCCTGGCCGAGGCCTTTCCCTGGCCCGCGAAACAGATGGCCAGCCTGCCGGACACCGCGGTGGTCTGCCGCTGCGAAGGCATCACCGCCGGCGAACTGCGCGCCGTGGTGCGCGAGAAGGGCGCCCAGGAAGCCAACCGGGCCAAGGCCTTCAGCCGGGTCGGCATGGGTCGCTGCCAGGGTCGCTATTGCGCCCAGGCCGGCGCCGAGATCGTCGCCGCCGAATCCGGGGTGCCGGCGGAGGCCGTCGGCCGCCTGCGCGGCCAGGCACCGGTCCGCCCATTGCCGCTGGGCATCGTCACCAGCGAAGAGGAGCTTTCGTCATGAACCAGACCGCCAACCGCGCGGACGTCATCGTCGTCGGCGCCGGCATCATGGGCAGCGCGAGCGCCTTCTTCCTGCGCCGCCGTGGCCTGTCGGTGCTCCTGCTGGAGCGCGACCAGGTCGGGCGCTTCGCCAGCGGCACCAATTTCGGTAACGTCCGCCGCCAGGGCCGCTACCTGACCCAGGTGGCGCTGTCCAACCGTTCCCGCGGCCTCTGGGGTCGCCTGCCCGAGTTGATCGGTGATGACCTGGAATTCATCCCCGGCGGCCATCTGCGGGTGGTCTACGATCCCGGCCGCATCGCCATGCTGCACGAGTACGCTCGGGCGCCGGAGACCGCCGCCCTGGACCTGCAGGTGCTCGAAGGTGCGGCCCTGCACGAGAAGTTTCCCTACCTGGGCCCCGAGGTGGTGGCCGGCTCCTACGCGCCCCACGATGGCCACGCCAATCCGCGCCTGGCCGCCCCGGCCTTTGCCCGCGCCGCGGTACGCGAGGGCGTCAGCCTGCAGGAAGGGGTGGAGATCACCCAGGTTATCAAGCCGGATGGCGACTTCCTGGTGCAGGCCGCCGACGGCCGTCGCTATCAGGCGCCGCGGCTGCTGATCACCGCCGGAGCCTGGGGCAGTCGGCTGTCGAGCCAGTTCGGCGAGCCGGTGCCGATCGAGACCCACGGACCGCAGATGGGCGTCACCGAGCCCTTGCCCTATGCCTTCAAGGAGGCGGTAGGCGTCTCTTCGCCGCTGGTGAGCGAAACCATCTACTTCCGCCAGATCCCGCGCGGCAACGTGATCTTCGGCGGCTGCTTCCGCACCCGACCGGACCTGGCCACCCGTCTGGCCCGCGCCGAGCCCAACGGCCTGCTCAATCAGCTCACCCAGCTGCGGCGCCTGGCGCCGGCCCTGGGCCGGGTCAATGTGATCCGTACCTGGAGTGGGGTGGAGGGCTATATCGCCGACGACCTGCCGATCATGGGGCCGAGCAGCCAGGTGGACGGCCTCTACTACGCCTTCGGCTTCTGCGGCGCCGGCTTCCAGCTCGGTCCGGGCGTGGGTGACACCATGGCCGAACTCATCGCCACTGGCCGTACCGAGACGCCGCTGGCGGCCTTCGCCATCGGCCGCTTCGCGCAGCCCCGCAGCGAGAGCCTCGCCGGATGAACAGCCAGGACCTGCTGCGCACCCTGATCGGCTTTCCCACCGTCTCCGCCGACTCCAACCTGGCGCTGATCCAGCATGTGCAGGGTCTGCTGGAAGCCGCCGGCGTCGCCTGCCGACGGGTGCTCGACGAGAGCGGACGCAAGGCCAATCTCTTCGCCAGCGTCGGCCCGAGCGACGTGCCCGGCGTGCTGCTCTCCGGGCATACCGACGTGGTGCCCGTGGCCGGCCAGGCCTGGACCCTGCCGCCGTTCGACGGGACCCTCAAGGACGGCCGGATCTATGGCCGCGGCGCCTGCGACATGAAGGGCTTCGTCGCCTGCGCGGTGGTGGCCTTGCTGGCCGCCGCCCGGGGGGCGCCGCTCAAACGCCCGTTGCAACTGGCCTTGTCCCACGACGAAGAGATCGGCTGCGTCGGGGTCCGCCGTCTGCTGGACGTACTGGAGCTGGCTCCGGTGCGCCCCTTCCTTTGCATCGTCGGCGAACCCACGGACCTGCAGGTCGCTCTCGGTCACAAAGGCAAGGCCGCGTTACGCGCCCACTGCCATGCCCAGGAAGGTCATTCCTCGTTGGCGCCGCTGCACGTCAACGCCATCCACCTGGCCAGCGACCTGGTCGGCGCCCTGCGCGCCAGCCAGCGGCGCCTGGCGGAAGAGGGCGCGCACGACGCAGCCTACGATCTTCCCTATACCACCCTGCATGTCGGGCGGATCGAGGGTGGCAAGGCACTCAACATCGTGCCCAACCTCTGCACCCTGGACTTCGAGATCCGACACCTGCCGGCGGACGATCCCGCCAGCCTGGTCGCCGCGCTGCAGGAGACGGCGGACAGCCTGGTCAGGGAGGCACGGCCAACCTCAGCCAAGGCCGCCATCGAGATCGAGACGGTCAACGCCTATCCGGGCCTGGATACGCACCCCAGCATCGAAGCCGTGCGCTTCCTGCAGACGCTGGTCGAGCCGGGCACCGCTCAGCTCAAGGTGGCCTTCGGCACCGAAGGCGGCCTCTTCGCCAGTCGGCTGGACACCCCGGTGGTAGTCTGCGGCCCCGGCAGCATCGAGCAGGCGCACAAGCCGGACGAGTATGTCGAGCTGAGCCAGCTCGCCGCCTGTGACGCCTTGCTGGGACGGTTGCGAGTGGCCCTGGGTTGAGGCCACCCGGTCTGTTCAGTAGCCCCGCTGGCGATCCACCAGACCCCGCATAGGCTCACCGCGCTGATGGCGCCGGATATTCTCCAGCAGCACGGTGAACGCCGTTTCCGGCACCGTCATGGCGCCCACGTGGGGCGTCAGCCAGATGCGCGGATGGTGCCAGAAGGGATGGTCGGCCGCGGGCGGTTCGGGTTCCACCACATCCAGTATCGCCTGGCTCAACCGACCGCTGTCCAAGGCCGCCAGCAGATCGGCCTCCACCAGCTGGGCGCCACGCCCCAGGTTGATCAGGCTGGCACCACGAGGTAGGGCGGCGAACAGTTCGCCATCGAGAATTCCACGCGTCTCCCGGGTCAGCGGCAGCAAGCAGATGAGAATTTCGCAGTCGGCGAGAAACGCCGGCAGCTGATCGGGGCCGGCATGACAGCGCACCCCTGGCAGTTCACGGGGGGATCGCGACCAGCCCGACAGCGCGAAGCCAAAGCTCTTCAGTCGCTCCAGCACTGCCTGGCCGATCTGGCCGAGACCAAGCACCCCCACGCGTCTGTTCTCCGCCGTCACCAGGGCATGTTCCTGCCAGCGCCCCGCGCCTTGTTGGTCGAGGTAGCGCGGCAGCTGGCGATGCAGGGCCAGGACCATGAGCGTCGCGTACTCCACCATGCCCGCGACGATACCGGGATCGAGCATGCGCACCACAGGCAAGTGGGCAGGCAGCAGGCTCAGGTCGAACTGATCGATCCCGGCCGAGGTGGCGAACAGCACGTCCAGATTGGGAAAACGGCTGGCGAGGTCCTCCGGCGGCTGCCAGCAAGCCAGGTAGCGGATCTCTTCGGGATCGCCCACGTCCGGCCATTGGCGAAAGGCGATATCGGGCGCGCGTTCCTGGAACAGGTGTCGCCAGGCCTGGCCACGTTCGGGATCGGCCTTGTAGAGCAGCGTCATGGGAGGTCTCCGGCAAAGCTCAAGGATGGCGTATCGGGGCGGTAGTTTGTCCCGAAACCCCGCACGTCATCACCATGATCGGCGGTGCGGTGGAAACTGCGCCGCATAAGCGGAAAACGGCAGCTTCTGTGCCGGCCTGGGGCGCAAACGCGATAACCCAGGCGCCCTGGCGGTCGATACTGGCCTGGTCCGCGGCGCACCTGCCGCGCCTCTCGACGTGAGGATCCGCCATGCCCTTGCTGCACTACTGCCAGCCACCCGGTGACCGCCAGCTGCCCCGGGCGCTCCAGCCCCTGCACGATGATCCCCTGGCCGCCGGCCGCGAACCGCACCTGCACGATAGCCGCCTGGGCTATGTGATGGGCAGCGCCGTCGCCCATTCCGCCGATTGCCAGCTGGATGACTTTCCCTGGGTGGAAGTGAGCATTCTCGAAGTGGGCGAGGTGCAGCTGGAGTGGGCGGGTGGCGCCCTGCAGCTCAAGGCTGGCGATGCTTTCATCCTGCCGCGTGGCCTGAGTTGCCGCTGGCGTCACAGCGGCGAGCTGCGGCGCCTGTTCATGGCCTTTCCCGGCCGGGCCAGCGAAGGCCCCATGCCCCAGGCACCCGTGCTGCTGGATCCCTCGGCCTCGCGCGAACCCTCGCCGCCGCCGGCGGCCAGCGTCTTGCTCAGTCCTGAGCCCACGGCCACCGGCTGCGACCTGTTCGAAAGCGGCGGCGGCGCCCTGCGGATCGGCATGTGGGATTGCACGGGCTACAGGCGCAAGGCGGTGAGCAATCCCCATTGCGAGCTGATGCTGCTCTATGCCGGCGCCGTGACCCTCGCGGTCGAGGGTGAAGCGTCCTGCACGGTCAACGCGGGCGAGGCGGTGCTGGTGCCCGCGGAAACGCCCATGGCCTGGGACAGCCAGGAGCGGGTGCGCAAGCTGTATTGCATCTTGCGCTGAGAAGAGGGCGCTCCGGCAGCCAGGCGCTGGCGGAGCGTAGAGGCGAGGGTGGTCAACCCGCCTTGATCAGGCTGCGCAGCGGCAGGGCGTTCTTGACCACCGGCGACTTGATGACGATGTAGCTGAAGTACTTCTCGATGCCGACGTTGCGGTCGAGGATGGATTCCATCAGTTCCTGGTAGTGGCCGATGCTGCTGCACATGAAGCGCAGCAGGTAGTCGTAGCCGCCGCTGATGAGGTGGCATTCGAGGATCTCGTCGACACCACGGATGAAGGACTCGAACTTCACGAAGTCGGCGCGCTTGTGGTCGGAAAGGGTGACCTCGGTGAACACCGTCACCGAGTTGGCGATCTTGGCGAGGTTGACGTGCGCCTCGTAGCCACTGATGTAGCCGGCCGCCTCCAGGCGCTTGACCCGCTGCAGGCAGGGACTGGGTGAGAGGCCCACGGCTTCGGCCAGGCTGACATTGGTCATCCGGCCATCCTTCTGCAGCTGCACCAGGATGTTGATGTCGATGCGGTCCAGTTTTGTTGCGGCGTCCATCGTCGTTCCTCGCAGTCGTGAACGGCAGGCTAGGCACGCAGGGCGGTCTGATGCGCATGCACCAGGTCGGCGAGACTCGCGTACTCGCACCGCGTGCCATCCAGGGCCTGCCGCGAAAGGTTCCAGGGCCGCGAGCGATCACGGCGCAAGGTACACAGCGGAAAATCCACCAGGGGGTTCCAGGGGTCGTCCGGTTCGCTGCCTCTTACCGGCAGCAGATCCCCGCGCGCCAGGCCCAGTTCTTCCAAGGTGTTGTCCAGCGCCAGGCGCAGATCGCCGCCGCGGTTGGGGATCACGGCGGCGAACACCTCGGGCAAGCGTGCCGTGACCGCCGCGGCGTCGCCGTCATCGGGCGAGGCCAGCAACACCAATCGATAGAACTTGCTCAGGTACTGCAGCGCGCCCGGCGCATCCTCGAACACCGGCCAGCACGTCGTGGCGTTTCCAAAGGCCACGCTGGCATCCAGATCGGCTTCCTGCTGCAACTCCTGCGCCAGACGCTGGTGGATACGCAGGTGCAGACTGGTCTGGCTGGCGTTGGGCGCGGCCCGGCGTAGCTCGCGGGCGAGGCGGTGATAGCTGCCGAGCAGCCAGTCGGGATGGGTGCTCAGCCCCGCCTGCGCCACAAGGGGGCGCAGGGCTTCGAGGATGCCCCCTTCGCGGTCGACGAGGGTGCCGTAGCAGGAAAAGCCTAGGGCCTGGTAACGCGTGATTCTCATGGTCGGTTTCCCCTTGGCGCCGCCACAGCGGGGCCGGGCGGCGTTACGTTCGACCTCAGGCACCTGCCTGGGCGAGGGCCTGGCCGAACATGTGCAAGGCTTCGGCCAGTTGTGCCTCGGTGGTCACCAGGGGCGCCAGGAAGCGGATGACATTGCGTTCGACACCGCACTTGATCACCAGCAGGCCCGCCTGGCGGGCGCCGTCGATGACCTGCTGGGCGAGGACGGCGTCCGGACTGTAGCCATCGGCGCCGACCATTTCCACCGCCAGCATGAAGCCGCGGCCGCGCACCTCGCCGATGCGTGGATGCCGCCGCTGCAGCTCGAGCAGACCGCTGCGCAGCTGCTCGCCGAGGGCGACGCCACGGGCGACTAGGTCCTCCTCCGCGAACACGTCCAGCACCGCCAGGGCCGCGGCGCAGGCCAGGGCGTTGCCGCCATAGGTGCCGCCGAGGCCGCCGGGCAGGGGCGCGTCCATGATGGCGGCGCGACCGACCACCCCGGAGAGCGGCAGGCCGCCGGCCAGGCTCTTGGCCACCGTCACCAGATCGGGCTGGACGCCGGTCTGCTGGAAGGCGAAGAGGCTGCCGGTCCGGCCGAAGCCGGTCTGGATCTCGTCGGCGATCAGCGCGATGCCGTGCTGGTCGCAGAGGGCGCGCAGCGCCTGGAGGAATTCCACCGGCGCCGGGCGGAAGCCGCCGTCGCCCTGCACCGGTTCGATCAGAATGGCGGCCACCTGGTCGGGTGCGATCTGGGTGGCGAAGACGTCGCGCAAGCCGGCCAGGGCCTGCTGGGTATCCACGCCGCGGAAGGCGTCGGGGTAGGGCGCGTGGTAGATGTCACCGGGGAAGGGGCCGAAGTTCTGCTTGTAGGGCTGGGCGAAGCCGGTGAGGGTCACGCCGAGCAGGGTGCGGCCATGGAAGCCGCCGCGAAAGGCGACCACCCCGGGCCGTTTGGTGTGAGCGCGGGCGATCTTGATGGCATTTTCCACGGCTTCGGCACCGGAGGTCAGCAGTAGCGTCTTGTAGGCTTCACCGCCGCCGATGAGGGTGTTGAGACGGCTGGCCAGCTCCAGGTAGGGCTCGTAGGCCATCACCTGGAAGCTGGCGTGGGAGATCTCGCCGACCTGGCGGCGTACGGCCTCCACCACCCGTGGGTGGTTGTGACCGACGTTGAGCACGCCGATGCCGCCGACGAAATCGAGGTAGCGGCGACCGTCCACGTCCCAGACTTCGCTGCCCTGGGCGCGGGCCACCACGACGGGATGGGCGGTGATGATGCCGCGGGGCACGCCTTGTTCGCGAAGACCCAGCAGGCGGTCGGTGGCTTTGGCAGCGGAATTCATGCAGCGATACTCCAGGCAGGGGCGAGAGTTCCAGCCTACGCAGGCCGCGGGGTCGGTAACGCTGAAGTTGCCGGCCCGGGCATCGTGATCGGCTGTTTTGGTCAGGGGCGGCGGCATTTTCGGTTGCCTGCCGCCTATGGGTTTCAGTCGAGCCCGCCGAGGTGCCAGGCCTTGACCTCGAGGTACTCGTCCAGCCCCAGGTGCGAGCCTTCGCGGCCCAGGCCGGATTGCTTCACGCCGCCAAAGGGCGCGACCTCCATCGACAGGGTGCCCGTGTTGAGGGCCACCATGCCGAATTCCAGCTGCTCGCCGACGCGCCAGGCGCGGCGCAGGTCCTGGGTGTAGTAGTAGGCCCCCAGCCCATAGGGCGTGGCATTGGCCAACGCCAGCGCCTCGGCTTCGTCGCGGAAGCGGAACAGCGGCGCCACCGGACCGAAGGTCTCCTCGCGGGCCAGCAGCATGTCCGCCGTGGCACCGGTGAGCACCGTGGGCGCGACGAACTGGTTGCGGCCGCTGGGCAAGCCGCCGAACAGTGCCTTGGCGCCCTGGGTCAGGGCGTCGTCGACATGGCGCGCCACCTTGTCGACCGCCAGGCGATTGATCAGGGGGCCGAGGGTCACGCCGGTCTCCAGGCCATTGCCCACCTTGAACCTGGCCACCTCGGCGGCCAGCCGCTCGGCGAAACGGTCGTGGATGCCGTCCTGCACCAGGATGCGGTTGGCACAAACGCAGGTCTGGCCGGCGTTGCGGAATTTGCTCTGCAGCACCCCGGCGACGGCCAGGTCCAGGTCGGCGTCGTCGAAGACGATGAAGGGCGCGTTGCCGCCCAGTTCCATGCTGGTGCGCTTCACCGTGGCCGCGCACTGCGCCAGCAGCAGCTGACCGATGCGCGTGGAGCCGGTGAACGACAGCTTGCGCACCGCCGGATTGCCGGTCAGCTCGCCGCCGATGCCGGCGGGCATCCCGGTGAGTACGTTGAAGACCCCGGGCGGAAAGCCGGCGCGATCGGCCAGTTCGGCCAGCGCCAGGGCGGACAGCGGGGTGAGATCCGAGGGCTTGATCACCACCGGGCAGCCGGCGGCGAGCGCCGGCGCGGCCTTGCGGGTGATCATGGCGTTGGGGAAATTCCAGGGGGTGATGGCGGCCGCGACCCCTACCGGTTGCCGCAGTACCAGCACCCGGCGATCCCGGGCGGGGGCGGGCAGGATGTCGCCAAAGCTGCGCCGGGCTTCCTCGGCGAACCATTTGACGAAGCTGGCGCCATAGGCGATCTCGCCACGGGCCTCGGCCAGCGGCTTGCCCTGTTCCAGGGTCATCAGCAGGGCCAGGTCTTCCTGATGCTCCAGAATCAGCGCGTGCCAGCGCTCCAGCAGGGCCGCGCGCTCGGCTGCCGGACGCTCGCGCCAGGCCGGCCAGGCCGACTCCGCCGCAGCGATGGCTCGGGCGGTTTCCGCGGCTTCCAGGGCCACGACCCGGGCGAGGGTCTCGCCGGTGGCGGGGTTGTCCACGGCAAAGGTAGCGCCGTTGTCGGCGGCTATCCAGTGGCCGTCGACATAGGCTGAGGCTTTGAACAGGCGGGGATCCCGCAGATCGCGGTGCAGCGGCATGGTGGCGCTCCCAGTGGCAGGTCAGTCCCTGAGTCTAGGGAGCGGCGGCGGCCACCAATGCTGAATTGTCGCGCCCGAAAGGGCGAGGAAACGCGTTCGCCGCGGCCTGGCCGCAGTTTCTGCGGTGACCTCTCAGTCCGCTGCGCGAGGCGGTTCGCCAAACAGCGGATCACCGCGCAGCGCGGCCACCGCCAGCTCGACGAAGGCCCTGACCTTGGCCGCCGCCTGGCGACCCTGGGGATAGACCAGGTGCACCGGCAGCGGCGCCTCTTCATGGTCTTCCAGCACGATCCGCAGACTGCCCTCGGCCAGCGCCGGGGCGATCTGGTAGTGCGGCACCCGGGTCAGGCCGTGCCCCGCCTTGGCGGCGGCGATGGCGGCTTCGTTGGTATTGCACAACAGCAGCGGATCCACCACCACCCGCTGCCCGCGGGCGAAGCGCCATTCCGGCGAGGCCCAGGCGCCCTGGCAGGCAAGGATGCGGTGCTCCTTGAGCGCGGCAGGAGTGACGGGGATGCCCTGGGCCTCCAGGTAGCCCGGCGCCGCGCAGACCACTCGCCGCATCTGGCCGACCTGGATGGCGGTCAGGCCCGAGTCCGGCAACTGGCCGATGCGCAGGGCGACATCCATGCCTTCGTCCAGCAGATTCACCTGGCGGTCGACGAACAGGGTACGCACGCGCATGTCCGGATAACGGGCGAGAAAGGCCAGCGCCAGCGGCAGTACGTGCAGCTGGCCGAACAGCATGGGCGCGGTGACGGCCAGGGTACCCGAGGGCCGGGCCTGGTGTCCCGCCGCGGCCAGTTCCGCCTCGGCGATCTCCCCCAGGATGCGCCGGCAATCCTGCAGATAGCGCGCACCGGCCTCGGTGGGTTTCACCGAGCGGGTGGTGCGCACCAGCAAGCGGGCGCCGACCAGCGCTTCCAGGCCCGCCACCAGGCGGGTCACCGCCGGGGCACTCAGGTGCAGATCCCGGGCGGCGCGGGCGAAACTCTCGGTCTCGGCCACCTTCACGAATACGCGCATCGCCTGCCAACGATCCATCTGCGGGGTCTTCCTCAGGGCGCCGGAGCGGCCCGGCAAGACGCCCATGGTAGTCGACCCGGCCAGACAGGCTAGCCTAGAGATCCAGTTCCAGCGGTACGGACCCGGCGGCGGGCCGCGCGCAACAGAGCAGGGCCTGGTCGACGGCGACCGCCGCGGCGGGTTCTTTGGCATAGGTGACCGCGCCCTGGAGCAGCCCCGTGCGACAGCTGCCACAGTGCCCCTCGCGACAGCTGAAGGCGGGCTCCAGGCCCTGGGCCTCGGCCAGCTCCAGCAGGCTGCCGGAGGCGGGCGTCCACTGCGCTTCCTGGCCGGACGCCGCGAAGCGCACCCGGACGGCCTTGGTGGCCGCGGCAGGCCGTACGGTCGCCGCCGTCGCCGCACCGCTGCGCACCCGTCCGGCCGGACCGAAGGCCTCGGCATGGATACGGCCATCCTCAATGCCAAAACCGCGCAGGCCATCATAGAGGCCCTGGGTAAAGGCCGTGGGACCGCAGAGGTAGAAGTCATAGTCACCGAAGGGCAGATGGCGGCCCAGCAGCGCCATGTCGATGCGCCCGGCGACGTCATAGTCCACCCCGGGAAGGGCTGCAGCGGGATCGCTCAGCACCCTGATCACCCGTAGCGTTTCCGGAGCCCTAGCCATCAGCTCGCTCAGCTCCCGGTCGAAGGCCCGTTCCGCCTGGGTCCGGGCGCCATAGAACAGCGTGACTGGCCGCCGACCCTGATGGACCGCCTGGCGCAGCATGGCCAGCAACGGAGTGATACCGATCCCGGCGGCCAGGAACACCAGGGGGCGCGCCGCCGAGACCGCCAGGGTGAAGTCGCCGGCGGGCGCCCGGGCCTCGATCAGGTCGCCTTCGCGCAGCCGATCGTGCAGCAGCCGCGAGACCAGACCGTCGCGCTTGACGCTGATGCGGTAATGGCCGTCGGCGGGGAGGGAGGTCAGGGTATAGGTTCGCACCAGGGAGGGCTGCCCCGCTTCGGGTGTCACCCGGAGCGGCAGGAATTGACCGGCTTGATAGGGCGGCAAGGCGGCACCGTCCAGGGGCTCCAGGTGGAAAGAGCGGATGGTGGCGCTTTCCTGGACGATGCGGGCGATGCGCAGCGGACGCCAGCGCCGAACCTGGGGACTGGCTTGCAGGCGCCGCTCGGCGTCCGCCCAGCTGCCGGTCAGCCGACTGCTGTCCGACTCGCCGCCGGGCTGCGCCTGCCAGCGCAGCGCCAGGGCACTACGGCGCCGGACGATACGCTGGGGGCGAAAGGTCCAGAGGCGTTCGGCGCCCTCGAAGGCGGCGATTTCGGGCGAGTCGAACAGCACCTCGGCGGTGCCGCTCAGCTGTAGCAGATCGCCGTGCTCAAGGTCCACGAACAGCAGTCCGGCCCGGCCATTGGCGATGACATTGCCCAGGGTGTTGAAGAACAGATTGCCGTTGAAGTCGGGAATGGTCAGCAGGCCCTCGGCATCCACCCGGACGAAGCCCGGCTTGCCTCCCCGGTGGGAGACATCGACCCGTCGCTGGCCCTGCGGGTCGGCATAGGAGGCGACGAAAAAGGCATCGGCGCCGGCGATGAGCGCGCGGGCCGCCGCGTCCAGGCTGGTGGGGTGCTCCGATGGCACGGCCAGGGCGGCGCCCGGTTCGTGGGCGAAGCTCAGGTCGCGCAGCTGGATATAGCGCGGGCAGTTGCCGAAGCTCTGGTCCACCGTCACGCGCAGCCCCTGGGCCGTGGGGCTGAGGATGCCGTTCATGCGATTGCGGCGGCGCGTGTGCCACTCGATGCCCAGCAGGCCCACGGCAGCGCCTGCGCCCAGTCCGGGCGCCGCTGGGTCCTCGCTGGCGGGGCGGGCGGCGAGGTCGAGGGTGGTGGGGGTGGGCGAGGCGAGAAAGCCCGGCTGGCCTTCCAGGATAGTCGCCCAGGCGTCCCCTGCGGCATCCACGCTGCCCAGTACCACGAAGGGCAGCTGGGCGAAGAACTGGCGATGCTGGTCGGGCATGAACGGCCGGATCACCCGCGGCCCCAGGGCCTCCAGGCGCTCACGGACGCCCAGGCGTTCCTGGATGAGGGTTTCCCCGGCGTGCCAGGTGGGTAGGGGCTCGTGCATGACCTTGGCCTCCAGTAGGGTGAAGGTGCGATCAGGCCCGGAGGCCGGCAGCGGTGCGGGGGAAGGGCACGAAGCCGGGCATGGCCTCCACCCGCTGCAGGAAGGCGCGCACAGCCGCATAGGGCGCCAGCTCCACATTGCCTTCCGGCGCTCCGGCCAGGTAGCTGTAGAGGGCGATGTCGGCGATGGTCGGATGATCGGCGGCCAACCACTCTCGTGTGGCCAGGTGCGCTTCCAGACGTTCGAGCAGGACATGGGCTCGGGCGATGACCTCTTCGGGATTCAGGCGGGCGCCGAACACCGTGATCAGGCGCGCCGCCGCCGGGCCATAGGCCAGCTCTCCGGCGGCCACCGACAGCCAGCGCTGCACCGCCGCCGCGCCAAGCGGATCTTCCGGCAGCCAGTCGCGGCGACCGGCCTTTTTCGCCAGGTAGACGAGGATGGCATTGGCATCGGCGACCGCCGTCGTGCCGTCCTCCAGCACCGGCACCTGGCCGAAGGGATTGAGGGCGAGGAATTCCGGCGTGCGATTGGCGCCGCCCGGAATATCGATGTCGATCAATTCGACGTCCAGCCCCAGCAGCGAGGCGAAGAGCACGGCGCGATGGGCATGACCGGACAGCGGGGTGTGATAGAGCTTCATGATCCGACTCCTGGCAGGCATCGGGCCGAGGGTGGTCCCGATAGGTGCTACCAGCTTGGGATCAACGCGCTTTCGAGGGAATGGGTCTTCTGGTCAGTTCAGCATTCCGCAAAATGGAATGATCGAGCCAGCTCCTGTACGAAGCATCACCAAGCGCAGGCACCTTTCGTACAGGACCTAGCGGCAGGCGAAGGCCAACACCCGTCCCAGCATGGCATCGCAGCCCTCCAGCTGCGCCTGGCTGATGAATTCATCGGGCTTGTGGCCCTGGGCCATGCTGCCGGGGCCGCAGACCACGGTGGGAATGCCGGCCGCAGCGAACAGCCCCCCTTCGGTACCGAAGGCCACCGTGCCGAATTCGCGGGAGCCACAGAACTGCGCGACCCAGTCGGCCGCCTCGCTTTCGACGGCGGTATCCAGGCCGGGATAGCTCGACAGCTCGGTGAAGCGGATGGCGCTCTGGCCGCTGAGGGCGCGCATGGCCGGTAGCAATGCCGCTTCGGCATGGGCCTGCAGCTGATGGATCACCTGGTAGGGGTCCTGGGCGGGCAGGGCGCGAATCTCGAAATCGAAGGTGCAGTCCTGGGGCACGATGTTCAGCGCCTGGCCGCCATTGATCAGGCCGGTCTGCACCGTGGAGAAGGGCGGATCGAAGCGTGCGTCCTGACCTTCCACTGCCTTGAGCGCCTCGCCGAGCCGGCCGAGTTCGACGATCAGGCGCGCGGCGTATTCGACGGCATTGACGCCCTGGGGCGCATAGGCCGAATGACAGGCCGTGCCGTGCACCTGGCAGCGCATGGCCACCTTGCCCTTGTGGCCGAGCACGGGCTTGAGCTCCGTAGGCTCGCCGATCAGGCACAGCAGCGGCTTGACCGGGCGCTGGACCAGCTGGTCGAGCAGGCTGCGGACCCCCAGGCAGCCGACTTCCTCGTCATAGGACAAGGCCAGGTGCAGCGGGCGGCGCAGGGGTGCGCGACTGGCCGCGGGGACCAGCGCCAGCAGGCAGGCCAGAAAGCCCTTCATGTCGGCGGTGCCGCGACCGTAGAGCTTGCCGTCGCTTTCGCTGAGGACGAAAGCGGGACGGGTCCAGGCCTGGCCGTCCACCGGCACCACGTCGGTATGCCCCGAGAGCACGATGCCCGGCACGTCCGCCGGTCCCAGGGTGGCGAACAGATTGGCCTTGGTGCCTTCGCCATTGTGGATCAGCTCGTAGGGTACGCCGAAGCCCTCCAGGTAGCCGGCGACGAAGTCGATCAGCGCCAGATTGGATTCGCGACTGGTGGTGTCGAAGGCCACCAGCCGCGCCAGCAACTCCCGGCTGGCGCTCATCGGTCGTCTCCCGGGACGCCGTAGCCGGGGGCGAGATCCGGGCGCACCGCGCGGTCGAGATAGTCCTGCAACTGGGGTTCATAGGCGCGCCACAGCGCCGCCAACTCGCCGACGGGGTCCGTCTCGGCCCAGTCGACACGCAGATCGACGATGGGCCAGCTGGCGTCGCCCACCACCAGCAGCGCCGCCGAATGCACCGGGCCGGCCTCGCCACCGGCGGCCATCGCCGCCTGCATGGCCAGCAGCAGGCGCTCGGCGAGGGCGCCCTGGCTGCCTTCGAAGTGTTCCACCAGTGCATCCACCACCCTGGGGCTCGCCAGCATGTTGCCGGCGCCCACGCAGTCCCGGCCGCTGCGGGCCTGGTGCACGCCCAGGGTGTGGGCACCGCTGTGGTGGGCGCTGCGGCCCTGGGCATCGATGACGGTCACCTGGCGATAATCCGCATAGCCATCGCCTGCCAGGCTCCGGACCAGGGCTGCCTCGGGTGCGAGGTCCTGGGCGAGTCCGTCCAGGGTGCGCGGCCCCAGGGCGGGCAGGGTGATGTTCTGCGAGCTGACCGCGCCGACACCGGGTTGCAGCCAGGGGCAGCGGGCGCCCACGGCGATGCTCGATGAACTGATGGCGATGCCGAACTGACCGGTCTCGGCGCAGCGGGCGGTAAGGGAAAAGGTCATGGCAGGGCCTCAGTCGGGGATCACGGCGATGACATCGATTTCCATCAGCCACTGGGGCTGGCCCAGGGCTGCCACCACCAGGCCGGTGGAGATGGGGAAGACGCCCTTGAGCCACTTGCCCACCTCCTGGTACACCGGCTCGCGATAGCGCGGATCGATCAGGTAGGTGGTGGTCTTGACGATGTGGCTGAGGTCGCTGCCGGCTTCTTCCAGCAGTTGCTTGACGTTCTTCATCGCCTGCTCGGCCTGGGCGCGGGGATCGCCCAGCCCGACCAGCTTGCCGTCGAAATCGGTGCCGACCTGACCGCGTACATAGACGGTGTTGCCAGCGCGCACGGCCTGGCAGAGGTCGTTGTCCAGGGTCTGGTTGGGGTAGGTGTCCTTGGTGTTGAACATGCGGATACGGGTGTGGGTCGGGGTGGCCATGCGGGAGTCTCCGGGTCTCGATAAGGGCGTCAGGCGCTGCGCGAGTGCTGGATCGGCGCGCCGGCGGTTTCGCTGGGACGGTAGTCCTGGTAGCGGCGCTGGATGGCGATCTGGTCGGCCACGTGGCGGGCGTCGTGCCAGCAGCCCCAGATGAAGGCCGAGCCACGACGACTGAGCCAGGGCAGACCGACGAAGTAGATACCCGGCTCGGCGCCGACACCGCGCTGGTGCCTGGGCTTGCCGTTGTCGCCGAAGGTGTCCACCTGCAGCCAGCTGAAGTCGGTGGCATAGCCGGTGGCCCAGATCACCGAGCTGACGCCCGCGGCTTGCAGGTCCAGTTCATTGAGCGGTTCGCGGATACAGGTGGCGTCCGCCACTCGCTCGCGGGCCGCGGGTTCTTCCGGCAGGTCCAGTCCGTGGCGGGCGGCATAGGCGTCGGCGGCGTCGAGCAGGGCCAGGTAGTTGGCGTCGCCGGCGTCGAGATTCTGGTTGAGGTCCGGGCGGAAGCGCACCACCCCGTCGACGAAGGCGTCGGTGAGGCCCACCAGGGTCATGCCGGCCTGGGCCAGGCGGCGGAAGTCCACGGTATGGCCGCCCCGGGCGCCGCTCACGGCGATGGTCACGTGCTCGCGGCCCGGCTGCATGGTCTCGGTGTCCCATAGGCCGAGCACGCCCAGCCACCAGCAGAAGTCGCGGCCGCGATAGGCCCGCGGCGGCCGGTCATGAGGGCCGACGGAGAGATAGACGCGCTTGCCGGCGCGCAGCAATTCCTCGGCGATCTGCACCCCGGAGGAGCCGGCGCCCACCACCAGCACCGCGCCCTCGGGCAGTTGCTGCGGATTGAAGTAATGGGCGGAGTGGATCTGGTAGAGGCTCTCGTCCGTTGGTGCGATGGCCGGGATGACCGGTTTCTGGAAGGGGCCGGTGGCCACCACGACCCGCTGGGCGTTCAGGCTGCCTGCGGAGGTTTCCACCAGAAAGCCAGCCTGGCCGGCCTGGCGGGTCACCCGGGTGACGGCGACGCCGGTGCGGATGGGCGCGCCGATCTGCCGGGCATAGGTCTCGAAGTAGGTGGCGATCTCGTCCTTGCCAGGAAAGCCATCCGGCGCCGTCTGAAATTCCAGCCCGGGGAAGCGGTCGTGCCAGGCCGGGCCGTTGGCCACCAGGGAATCCCAGCGGCCGGTGCGCCAGGCTTCGGCGATACGGTGCTTTTCCAGCACCAGGTGCTCGATGCCGAGCCGTCCCAGGTGCTCGCTCATGGCGACGCCGGCTTGGCCAGCGCCTATCACCAGGGTGTCGATCGTGGTCGGTAATGTGGACATGAGGGTACCCTTCGGCCGCGCGGCGGGGTGCGGCCGTCATCTAAGCAGTAGGAAGGCGGAGCGCGCAGGCTCCGCGGCGATCAATCCAGCACGGAGGGGTCCTGCTGGATCATCAGTTCTTTCATCTCGGCGAAGTGCTGCTCGGAAAAGTCGGTGATGCCTTCCCAGGCGCGGGCGGTCTTTTCGGCGATATCGGCGGGCAACACCTTGAGCGGCTGGCCGGTGGACCAGGCGGTGACCAGGATCTGGCAGGCGCGCTCCAGGGTCCAGATGTCGTCGAAGGCCTGGCCGATGGTGGGGGCGATCACCATGACGCCATGATTGCCCATCAGCAGCCGCTGCTTGCCATCCAGCAATCCGGCCAGGCGCGCACCCTCGGCCTCGGTGTCGGCCATGCCGCCATAGCGTTCGTCCACCGCCAGGCGATTGAAGTAGCGGGCGGTGTTCTGGTCGATGGGCGGCACCTCGGGCTTGGCCAGGCAGGCCACCGCCGTGGTGTAGACCGGGTGCAGGTGCAGCACCACCCGGGCCTCCGGCAGCCGGCGGTGGATCTGCCCGTGGATCGACCAGGCCGTGCTGTCCACCTCGGGCCGCGCGGCGCCTTGCGGATCGTCCGCATCGAGTAGCAGCAGATCACTGGCGCGGATGCGCGAGAAATGCTTCCACTTGGGATTGATCAGGAAGCGCTTGCCGTCGGCGGAAACGGCGGCGCTGAAGTGGTTGGCGACGGCTTCGTGCATGCCAAGGTGGGCGATGACGCGAAAGGTCGCCGCCAGATCGATGCGCAACCGTTCCTCGTGGGAGAGTGCCATGGTCGTGACTCCGTAGGCTCAGGGCTTGGGCATCAGGGCGGCGATGTCCGCCTTGGTGGGCGCCTGGAAGTTGTACTTCTTCAGCAGGGCGGCGTACTCCGGCGTGGCGCTGTATTGCTTGAGCGCATCCACCAGGGCGGTCTTGACCGCGTCGTTGCCCTTCTTCACGCCGAAACCGTTGAGCACCGGGTAGATCAGGGTATCCGAGGAGATCACCACGCGATTGCCGAGCTTCTCCACCAGCCCGCGAGCAACGGCCGCGTCGGTGATCTGCGCCTCCACGGCCTTGGACAGCAGTGCCTGGGTGGTCTGGGGATCGGTGCCGTATTCGCTCACGGCGATCGGCTGGAGGCCGTTCTTCACGCAGTACTCGTCGGAGAGCTTGTGCAGCTGCTGCAGCCAGGAGGTGGCGCCCATGGAGCCGATCTTGTGGCCGCAGAAGTCTTCCGGCTTCTTGGGCTGATAGCTGCTGCCCTTGAGCGCGATGATCGACTCGCCACTCTTCAGGTAGGGGATCATGTCGATCACCTTGAGGCGGTCCGCGGTGATGTACATCGAGGAGTTGGTGATGTCGAAGCGCCCGCCCTGCAGCCCGGTGATGAGGTTGGGGAAACGGGTGTCCAGCGTTTCCACGGTGCGCCCCATGAGCTTGCCCAGGCCTTCGACGAATTCGATGTCGAAGCCTGCCGGCTTGTTGTCCTGCACGTATTCGTAGGGGAAGAAGGTCAGGTCAGAACCGGCGACCAGCTTGCCCGGCTGCAGGAAGCCGGCCGAGGCCAGGCCGGAGACCAGCACCAGGCTGGCGCCCAGTACGGCGGTGGAGAGGATTCGAATCGAGGCGCTGCTGAATCTTTGCATGGCGGTGCTCCTTGAGGGGGTGGGAAAGATCAAACGGCAGCCTGGTCGAGCCCGGCCTGCTGGACGAAGAAGGAAGCGCCGCGCGGTTTCTGCGGCAGCCGCACGCTGTTGGCCACGCTGCGCACCAGCCCGCTTTCCTGGCCGGCCACCAGCAGCCCGGCGTGCTCGCTGGGCAGCGGGTTCTCGCCGAAGGGCAGGGCGTCCTCGGCGGCGTAGACGCTGATGAACAGGGTGCGCGGCAGCTCGGTCTGGTTGGGGCTGGAGGCGTGCAGCAGCCGGGTGTGCATGAAGCACACCGAGCCGGCCGGGCCGAAGCAGGCCACGGGCTCGCGGCAGTGTTCGGCCACCACGCTGTCGTCGACCGCACCGGTGAAGCGCCCGTCCTGCCAGTGCGACCAGAGCGGGCCCCGGTGGCTGCCGGGGATGACGGTGAGAGGGCCGTTCTCCGGGGTCACCTCGCTCACCATCAGCAGCGCGGTGACCACGTCATCGTTGCTGTGGGGCGTGAAGAGAAAATCCTGGTGCCACTTCACCTGGGTGGCGGTGTGCGGCAGCTTCGAATTGATCTTGCTGTGGTGGAAGCGGGTGCCGTTGCCACCGATGAGCCGAGCCGCGACCTGGGCCATCCGCGAAGTGAAGGCGACCTGGCGATAGGCCGCGGAAACCTCGGTGGGCGAGCTGACCCGGCGCAGGGACGGGTGATCGGGCCGGTGATCCAGTTCCACGTCGAAACGGGCGCGGCCGTCCTGGGTCTCGCCCCAGGCCTCGGCGTGGCTGCGGCTGTCCTCGACCCAGTTGTCGAAATCGGCCTGCAGGGCGGCGATCTCCTCGGCCGTCAGCAGGTTCTCGACCACCAGGTAGCCGTCGCGGTGAAACCGGTCCAGTTGCGCTTGCTCGATCATAGGGGTTCTCCAGAAGCCAAGGGGTGGGGTCAAGCCAGGGACACGTCCTTGAGAAAGGCCTCGACGCGGGGATGCTGGCCGTTACGCAGTACCTGGGGCGCGTCGTCGCAGACCACGCGGCCCTTTTCCATGAACACGATGCGGTCCGAGACCTTGAAGGCGAAGTTCATCTCGTGGGTGACGATCACCATGGTGATGCCCTCCTGGGCCAGGGCCTCGATCACCTGCAGCACCTCGTTGACCTTCTCCGGGTCGAGCGCCGAGGTGGGCTCGTCGAACAGCATGATCTGCGGCCGCATCATCAGCGCCCGGGCGATGGCCACGCGCTGCTGCTGGCCGCCGGACAGCTGGTGCGGATACTTCCAGGTGTGATCGAGCATCCCGACCTTGTGGAGCAGGGCGTAGGCCTGCTGCCTGAGTGCCGCGGGGGTATCGAGGCGGTGATAGCGCGGCGCGAGCAGCAGGTTGTCCAGCACCGTGAGGTGAGGGAAGAGGTTGAAGCTCTGGAACACCATGCCGATGTCCAGGCGATGCTCGCTGTGCTCGATGAAGCGCGGCTTCTGGGCGCCGTCCTTGCGGAGGTGGATGAAGGGCTGGCCGTTGATGCGGATCTCGCCGTTGTCCAGTTGCTCCAGGCCGTTGAGCAGGCGGATCAGGGTGGTCTTGCCCGAGCCTGACGGGCCGATCACCGAAACCACCTCGCCGGGCTGGATGCGCAGGTTGACCGAGCCCAGCACCTCGACGTCGTTGTAGGCCTTGTGCAGGCGCGCCGCTTGCAGCGCGGGAGTGTTGGCGTCCCACTGCGGCCTGGCGCTGGCGGCCGACGCCTGGGTGGCGAGGGCCAGCACCTGGGCGTCGGGGGTCCGCACCACCTTGCGCTGGGTGACGTCGAGGAAGCGCTCCAGGCGTTTGAGCAGGAAGTCGAACAGGGTGACGATCAGCACGTAGTAGAAGGCCACCGCCACCATGGTCTCCATGACCAGGAAATTCTGCGAATAGAGGCGCTGGCCGACCATCAGGATCTCGGTGAGGGAGATCACCGACACCAGGGAGCTGAGCTTGACGATGGAGATGTATTCGTTGGCCAGCGAGGGCAGCGCCACGCGCAGGGCCTGGGGAATGACGATGCGCCACTGGGTGCCGAGAAAGCGCAATCCCAGCGCCCGCGCCGCTTCGCCCTGGCCCTTGGGAATCGACAGCAAACCACCGCGGTGGATCTCGGCGACATAGGCCGTCTCGCTGATGACCAGGCCGATCAGGCCGGCCCAGAAGGGATCCGCGAGTACCACCGAGGTGGCCGGCAGTGCCTGTGGCAGGTTGTAGATGAAGATCAGCAGCACCAGCAGCGGTACGCTGCGAAAGAACCAGATGTAGCCTCGCGCCGGCAAGCTCAGCGCCGGTAGCCGGGACTGTTTGGCCAGGGCGATGAAGAAGCCCAGGGCGATGCTGATGACCCAGGTGAGGGTGCTGAGTTTGATGACGGTCCAGGTTGCCAGCCAGAATTGAGTGTCGCCGATAAGGCCGAACATGTAGTTCCAGTCGAAAGTCATCGTCAAAACCTGTCGCCATTCATTGGAAGGACATCTGCGAAGAGGGCTGTCCGGTCACTGCAATTACAGAATTGGCAATCAACGGGCTTATCGTCAATTAACAAATTACGGGCCTTTGTATAGGACTTTGCTATACAGGTACGGCGGCTGCTGGAGGACTTTTTCCATATGCCCTCATAAGGGGCAAAGTGCCGCCATAACAGGCCGCAGTGCAGGATTTTGGTGCACTGGCGCAATAGGGGTGCAGCGGGGATCCACTGGATTTTCAAAGGCTTGATGGCTGTCGACGACAGGCGCAGGCTGCCTGGCACAGCTTTCGCTTCAAGGGTAAAAGGCTATGCAAAGGCTAGCTCTGCACAGGTTTTTCCTATAGGCGATCCGTGACCCACTTTACGCTCAGGCAACTTCGTTATTTCGTCGCGGTGGTCGAGGAAGACAGCATCGTCGAGGCGGCGCGACAACTGCATATATCCCAGCCGTCGATTTCCGTCGCCATCAAGAATCTCGAAGAAAGTTTCGAGCAGAAGTTGTTTATCCGCCATCACGCCCAGGGCGTTTCCCTCACTGCCAGCGGCCGCCGACTCTACGAAAAGGCCAAGGAACTGTTGCGGCTGTCCCAGGAGCTGGAACAGAACGCCAAGGCGGAAAACGAGATGGTCTCGGGTACCGTGGCCATCGGCTGTTTCGAGTCCGCCGCGCCGCTCTACCTGCCCAAGCTGGTCGCCGGCTTCAAGCGGCTCTATCCCGAGATCACCATCCAGCTGCACGATGGCGAGCAGCACGAGCTGATGCACGGGGTGCACCGGGGACGCTTCGACCTGGTGTTTCTCTACGATCTGGAACTGGGCGATTCCATCACCAAGGAAAAGCTCAATGCACCGCACAAGCCCTACGCCCTGTTGCCCATCGCCCACCCCCTGGCTGGCAAGAAGGCGGTGACGCTCAAGGAGCTGAGTCGCGAGCCGATGATCCTGCTGGACGTGGTGCCCAGCCGTAACTACTTCATCGACATCTTCAAGGAGAAGGGCTACCACCCCACGGTGGCCTACAGCTCCCCCTCCATCGAGATGGTGCGCTGCATGGTGGGGCAGGGGCTGGGCTTTTCCGTACTGGTCACCCGACCGACCACCGACATGACCTACGACGGCAAGCGCCTGGCCCAGGTCAACATCCACGACGACATGCCGGCCTCGACCTTCATCATGGCCTACCTGCGCAACAACGAGCCGACCAAGGCGACGCGGCTGTTCATGGACTATTGCCGGAGTGTCGATCTGTCGCCGGTGCCGGCAGACAGCCCGCGAGGCTGAAAGCCGTGCTGGCCCTTACCCATCTTCTGGGCGAAAGGGCAGGGATAGACGGCCGCGGGCTGGTCGCCGATGCTCGATGTAAAGTAGAATCAATATCATCTAAGCATCATCGAGCAGGCAGCACCCGTCATGAGTGACATGGCTCTCGCATCCTCACGCCATCTTCATCGGCTCTATTGCGAACACAGCGGCTGGCTACAGGCCTGGTTGCGGCGGCGCCTGGCCAGCGAATGGGATGCGGCCGATCTCAGTCAGGAGGCCTTCCTGCGGCTGCTGCGCAACCCCGAGGTGCTGGGCGAACTGCAGGAGCCACGGGCGTATCTGGTGACCATCGGCAAGCGCCTGCTGATCAATTTCCAGCGCCGGCGCAGCCTGGAGCAGGCTTATCTCGACGCCCTGGCCGAGCTGCCCGAAGCCTGCGCGCCATCGCCCGAGCAACGCTGGGTACTGCTGGAAACCCTGCAGGCCCTCGATGAGCTGCTCGACGGCCTGCCCGCCACGGTGCGCCATGCCTTCCTGCTCAGCCAGCTCGAAGACCTCACCTACCGCGAGATCGCCGAGCGCTTGCAGGTCTCCGAGCGCACCATCAAGAGATACATGGCGCAGGCCTATGAGCATTGCCTGCTGGCGGAGCTGTGCTGAACAGCGCCCAGGACCGGCGCCGGACCGCGATCCGCGAGGCCGCGGGCTGGCTGGCGCTGCTGGAATCCGGCGCGGCTGGCGAGCGCGAACACCAGCAGCTGCAGGCGTGGCGTCAGGCCGATGCCGAGCACGAGCGGGCCTGGCAGGCGGCCTTGGCGCTGCAGCAACGCTTCGCCGCGGTGCCGTCGCGACTGGCCATGGCCAGTCTGCAACCGGCCGATCGCGGCCGCCGTACCGCCTTGCGTCAGTTGCTCGGTCTGGCGCTGTTGGTACCGACGGGGTGGTGGCTGACCCAGGAATTGCCGCTGGACGCCTGGAGCGCCGATCTCGGCACCGCGACCGGCGAACGCCGCAGCCTGACCCTGGCCGACGGTAGCCTGCTGCAGCTCAATACCGCGACCGCCGTGAACCTGGATCAGGCCCGGCGACGGCTGACCCTCGTGCAGGGTGAGATCTCGCTGCGCGTTCCTGGCGCGGAGGTGTTGACCCTCGATACCCGTTTCGGCGTCCTGACGGTGCACCAGGCCGAGGTCTGCGTGCAGCAGGACGATGAAGGGTGCGACGTGCGCGTGGTCAGCGGTAGCGTGGGGGTGCGACCGCTGAGCGGCCCGGGGCTGGAACTGGGCAAGGGCCAGCAATTGCGCCTCAGTGCCCTGGGGATCGGTGCCATCGAGCCGTTTTCCGCGACGCTGCTGAGCTGGCGCCAGGGCGTGCTGATCGCCCAGGACCAGCCACTGGGCGAATTCCTGCAGCAATTCAGTCGCTATCGTCCTGGCCTGCTGCGTTGGGACCCCGCGGTGGCCAACCTCAGGGTCACCGGCAGCTTCCAGCTCGCCGATACCGACCGGGTACTCGCGCTGCTGGCCGCGACGCTGCCGGTGGAGCTGCACTGGCGTACCCGCTTCTGGGTGACCCTGAAACCCCGCTCGGTCGCCGCCTGAAAAAAGCCTGTCCCCTTTTCCGTACTCGTCGGTCATTAACGGCATAGGACAATCAAAGGAGGGGGATTCGATGGTGGCGTTGGTATTGCGTCCGTTGCTGCGCACGGGCTTGCTGGTGGCGTTGAGTGGTACTCCCTGGTGGGCGGGTTCTGCCTGGGCCCAGGAGGCCGCCCGCCGGCATTACGAGATTCCCGCCGGCAGTCTCGCCCGGGCGCTGACGCGCTTCGCCGCGGAATCCGGCGTCAATCTGGCGGTGGATCCGGGGCTGGTGGGCAAGCGCAGCAGCGCTGGCCTCAACGGCGACTATGGCGTGGAGGAGGGCTTCAGCCGCCTGCTGGCCGGCTCGGGGCTGCGGCTGCAACCGCTGGGGGAGCGCGATTTCACCCTGGCGCCCGCGCCGCAGGACAGCGGCGTCCAGGAGCTGGCCAGCACCTCCATCGTCGCCACCAGTCTGCAGGCGGATGACACGCCCTACGCCGGCGGCCAGGTCGCGCGGCAAGGCTCCCAGGGACTGCTGGGCAATCGCGACTTCATGGACACACCCTTCAGCCAGACCTCCTACACCGCCCAGACCGTCCAGAATCTCCAGGCCCGCACCCTTACCGACCTGATCGCCAGCGATCCCTCGGTGCGCTCCACCAATCCGTCGGGTGGTCGCTTCGAGCAGTTCACCATCCGCGGTTTCAGCCTGTTCAACAGCGACGTCGCCTACAACGGGCTCTATGGCGTGCTGCCGACCTATTCCATCGACATGGAGATGGCCGAGCGGGTCGACATCCTCAAGGGGCCGAGCCAGTTGCTCAACGGCATCTCGCCTCGCGGCAGCGTCGGCGGGGGCATCAACGTGGTGCCCAAGCGCGCCACCGACCAGCCCATCACCGAAATCACCGGCAGCTATGCCTCCGACAGCCAGGTGGGCGGCGCCGTGGACATCGGCCGTCGCTTCGGCGAGGACAATCGCTTCGGGATGCGCTTCAACGGCGTCAAGCAATCCGGCGACACCACCTGGGATCACCAGCACGTCGACCGGCAGATGGGCGTGCTCGGTCTGGACTATCGCGTGGAACGCCTGCGCCTGGGCCTCGATCTCGGCCACACCGAGCGCGACACCGATGCGCCCCAGGAGCGGGTGCTGGTCGGCGCCAATGCCCGGGTGCCCGATGCCGACGATGTGCGCCACAACTATGCTCAGCGCTGGACCCGCGCCCAGACCAAGGACACCTTTGGCGCCCTGCGTGGCGAATTCGACGTCGACGATTCGCTGATGGTCTACGGCGCCGTGGGCGCGCGCCGCAGCGATCACGATTTCCTACGCCACAATGTGTCCCTCACCAACGACGCTGGCGATTTCACCGTCCAGCCGCGCGACTTCACCCGCGACGAAAACGTCCGCACCGCCAACGTGGGCGCGCGCAAATGGCTGCAGACCGGGCCGGTCAGCCACGAGCTCAATGTCAGTGCCGACTACTTCTACATGGACTTCGAAAACGGTGGCGGGCGCTACGCCAGCGGGACGAGCAACCTCTATGCGCCCCGCGACCTGCCCGCGCCGGGCGTGCGCACCCGGTCCGATGCCAAGGACTATACCGAGAACCGCTTCAGCGGCGTGGCCCTGGCCGACACCCTAGGTTTCTTCGACGACCGCCTGCTGGTCACCCTCGGCGCCCGCTGGCAGCGGGTCAAGGTGGACGACTGGTCCGACGGCGTGAAGCAACCCACCGCCTACGACGAGGAAAAGGTCTCGCCCTCGGCGGGGGTGCTGTTCAAGGCCACCGAGCGGCTGTCGCTCTATGCCAACTACATGGAAGGCCTCAGCCAGGGCAAGATCGCGCCGTCCACGGCGGTGAACGAGGATGAGATCTTCCCGCCCTTCATCAGCCGCCAGGCGGAGGTGGGCGCCAAGTACGACTTCGGCGCCGTGGCGGTGACCGCGAGTGCCTTCCGCATCAAGCAGCCAGCCTACGAGACCAACGCCAGCAGCCGTACCTTCGGTCCCAACGGCAAGCGGGTCAACGACGGGGCGGAACTGAGCGTGTTCGGCGAGCCGCTGCCCGGCTTCCGCGTGCTCGGCGGCCTGATGTACATCGACAGTGAACTCAGGGACACCTTGGGTGGCACCTTCGACGGCAATCGCGCCCCGGCCACGCCCCGGCTCAATGCCAACCTCGGTGCCGAAGTGGACATCCCGGCGGTGCCGGGCCTGACCCTGACCGGCCGGGGGATCTACACCAGCTCCCAGTACCTGGACCAGGCCAACAGCAAGGAAATCGACGCCTGGCACCGCTTCGACGTGGGCGCGCGCTACGCCTTCAAGGTCGACGCCACCCGCGTGACCCTGCGGGCCTCGGTGGAGAACGTGATGAACGAGCGCTACTGGGCCTCCGCCGGCGCCTCCGACGACAGCGAACCCGGCCTGACGATCTCCACGCCGCGGACCTTCGTCTTCTCCACCACCCTGGCGTTCTGACGCCGCCGGGGCCCGCCGCTGCGCAAGGCTCGTGCGGTCCTGCGCAGCGGCAGGTTTTACCGGCAGTTAATTACGGGCGGAACACTGCCGCGTTATTTGGTTGAAGTCCGTTATTCATCGACAGGAGTGTTATGCGGATATAGCTGAAACAAGATCCTTATCAAGCTCATTACCAAGCTAGTTCCAAAACGGACCACAGTGAGTCCGGGGTTCTTGTCGCCCGCACATTGGTGAAAGTTGGGCGAGTTCAAAGACTGGGTTATTGGTGGGAATAGCGGTTGAAGTATGCGAATGAAACTTATTATCGTTACCGAAGATAAACGTCCCGAGGTCTGACGCCATGCTTCAACCATCCCTCAGTCGTGATACCGCCGTACCCGACAACGCCTTCTTTCTCGCTCGCCAGGCGCGCTTCGAATCCAAGGTCCGCAGCTATCCGCGCAAGCTGCCGCTGGCCATCGCCAAGGCCGCCGGCGTCTGGGTGACCGACGTCGAAGGCAAGACCTACCTGGATTGCCTGGCCGGAGCCGGCACCCTGGCCCTGGGGCACAACCATCCGGCGGTCACCGCAGCCATCACCGCTTTTCTCGGCAGCGGCCTGCCCATGCACAGCCTGGATCTCACCACGCCGCTCAAGGACGCCTTCAGCGAACGCCTGCTGGGCCTGCTGCCGGGTCGGGCAGAAGACCACTGCCTGCAATTCTGCGGGCCGTCCGGCGCCGATGCGGTCGAAGCGGCGCTGAAGCTGGCCAAGAAGGTCACCGGACGCAGCAACGTGGTCGCCTTTTCCGGGGGCTACCACGGCATGACCCACGGCGCCCTGGCGGTGACCGGCAATCTCGCGCCCAAGCAGGGCGTGGCGGGATTGATGCCCGGGGTGCAGTTCCTGCCCTATCCCCACGAATACCGCTGCCCGCTGGGACTGGGCGGCGAACGGGGCACCGAGGCCCTGGCGCGCTATCTGGAACGCTTCTTCGGCGACGTGGAAAGTGGTGTCTGCCGGCCGGCGGCGGTGATCGTCGAGGCGGTGCAGGGGGAGGGCGGCGTCAACCCGGCACCGGTGGCCTGGCTGCGGACCCTGCGCCGGGTCACCCGGGAGCACGGCATCCTGCTCATCGTCGACGAGGTCCAGACCGGCTTCGGCCGTACCGGCGCGCTGTTCGCCTGCCAGCATGCCGGCATCGAGCCGGACATCCTGGTGCTGTCCAAGGCGGTGGGCGGCGGCCTGCCGCTGGCGCTGCTGGCGATTCGCCGCGAGTTCGATGCCTGGGAGCCCGGTGGCCATACCGGAACCTTTCGCGGCAATCAGCTGGCCATGGCGACAGGGCTCGCCACCCTGGAGGTGATAGAGCGCGAGGGTCTGGTCAGCCATGCCGCCCAACTCGGCGGCTGGCTCAAGCGACATCTGGAACGGCTGCGCGAGCGTTTCCCCGCCATCGGCAATGTCCGTGGCCTGGGCCTGATGCTGGGCCTGGAGATCGTCGATCCGCGCGGCGAGCCGGATGCGCTCGGCAGCCTGCCGGCCGATCCGGATCTGGCCGCCGCCATCCAGCGCCACTGTTTCGCCCAGGGGCTGCTGCTCGAACGCGGCGGACGGGACGGCAACGTGGTGCGGCTGCTGCCGCCGTTGATCCTGCAGGAAAGCCACTGCCTGGTACTGCTCGAACGCCTGGAGGCCGCCCTCGTGGCGGCGCTGGCCGAGCCCCGTGGCTGAGCACGAGGCACCGCCCGAGTGCCGTGATACCGAATCGCTCCCCGCGACGCGCAACCTCCTGGACACTGCCATGACCTCTTTCGAATCCACGCTGCTTTCCCGCATCGTCAGCGAGCTGGCGTCTTCCCACGCCCTGATGAATTGCCTCATCAAGGAATTCGCGCTACCAGAAAAGTGCCTGACCTATCGCTGGCCGGAAGATCGGCGCGGTATAGCGCCGGCCAATTATCTGAGTTGGTTGCAAGACGGCGGCGTCCCCTTGCTGATCAACTTTCCTGGCGACCGCCAGTTCTTCCTGGTCGTCGATCGACAGGATGAACTCGGCAGCCAGCGTTATTTATCCGATATCTATGTAAGACGCGGTGACCAGGCATGGTATTGCCCGGACTTTCCCGCCTTCATCGATTACCTGCTGGAGGCCTGCGAAGAGCTCGCCGGCGCCCACAATGGCGAGTTGCTGCAACAGGTGCTGCAGAGCCAGCGCCTGACGGCGGCCATCGTCGATCACGTGCAGGTCACGCGACATCCCGCTCCGCTCAGCGACTACCTGGCCAGCGAGCAGGGCCTGTGGTTCGGCCATCCCAATCACCCGGCACCCAAGGCACGGCGCTGGCCGGAGCCCCTGTCGGCCGAAGCCTATGCACCGGAGTTGCATACCAGCACCCCCATGCACGTGCTGGAGGTGACCCGCGCCGGGTTGCAGGTGGCCGGCAACGGCCTAAGCGAGGCCCAGGTGCTGCAGGGCTTCGTGGACCAGGCGCAGGCCGCCCCGGAGCGTGCGCGTATCGTGCTGCACCCGGTCCAGGCGCAGCTGTTCCTGGGCGATCCGCGGGTCCAGGCGCTGGTTGGCGACGGGGTGATCCGCGACCTCGGCGCCAGCGGCGCCCTGGCCAGTCCCACCGCGTCCATGCGCACCTGGTACCGCCCAGGCCATGCCTTTTTCATCAAGGGCTCGCTGAATGTGCGCATCACCAATTGCGTGCGCAAGAACGCCTGGTACGAACTGGAAAGCACCCTGATCGTCGACCGCCTCATGCAACGCCTGCAGGGGCGGGTGGCGGGGCTCGACATGGTGCGCGAGCCGGGTGCCCTGAGCTGGGCACCGCCGGCCGCCAGTGCCGAGGACGAGCGCTGGTTCCGCGAGCAGACCGGCGCCATCCTGCGCGAGAATTTCTGCCTGGAGCATGGCGCCGACTGCTGCCTGCTGGCCGGCACCCTGTTCGCCCGCGATACCCGTCTGCAGCCGCTGCTGCAGGACTTCCTCACCCGCTGCGGCGGCCAGGAACCCTGCGATGAGAGCCGTTTGGCCTGGTTCCAGGACTACCAGCGACTGCTGCTGGGGCCGGTGCTGCGGGTGTTCTTCGAGCACGGCGTGGTGCTGGAGCCACACCTGCAGAATTGCGTGCTGGTGCATGACAATGGCCGGCCCGTCCGCCTGCTGCTGCGCGACTTCGAAGGCATCAAGCTGACCGATACCCTCGGCGCCGAGGCCCTGGACGCCCACGTCCAGCCCCGGGTGCGCCAGTCGTTGCTCTACAGCCGCGACCAGGGCTGGCGGCGCATCGCCTACTGCCTGTTCGTCAACAACCTCGCCGAGGCGGTGCTGGCGCTGAGCTGGGAGCGTCCGCACCTGGCGCCGCGCCTGTGGCGGCAGGTGGAAGCCGAGCTGATCGCCATCCGCCGCGACCTGCAACGCGCCGCGCCCGAGCTGGATGCGCTGATCGCCGGCCAGCCGATTCCCTGCAAGACCAATCTCAAGGTGCGCCTCGCCGCCCAGGCCGATCGCCAGGCCGGCTACGTGCAGTTGCCTTGCCCCTGGGGCGCGGAGGTGCGTCATGGCTGAGCTACCGGCCACGGTGCGTGCCGCCCTCGTGGAGGCCCAGGCGCAGTCCGGCGATCCCCTGGCGGCCTTCGTCTACGACCTCGATGCCCTGCGGCGGCACGTCGCCGCGCTGATGGCCGAATTGCCCCCGGGCGTGGAGCTGTACTACGCCATCAAGGCCAACAGCGAGGCGCCGATCCTGGCGGCCCTGGCGCCGCTGGTGCACGGCTTCGAGATCTCTTCCGGTGGCGAGATCGATCGCCTGGCCGCCTGCCCGCAGCGCAAGCCGTTCATCTTCTCCGGTCCGGGCAAGCTGGATTCCGACCTGCGCACCGCCCTGAGCGCCGGGGTCGAAGCCATCCACCTGGAGAGCCTCGGCGAGATCCAGCGCCTGCAACGGCTGGCCCGTTCCCTGGGACGGGTCCAGCCGGTGTACATCCGCATCAATCCGCAATTGCCCGCGGGGTTGACCAGTACCCTGGCCATGGCCGGCACGGCGACGCCCTTCGGCTTCGACGAGGCCGACCTGCCCGCCGCGGTGGCGGCGGTAGAAGCGGCCAGCCACCTGCAGCTGCAGGGTTTCCACGTGCATGCCCTGTCGCACCAGCACTCGGTGGACCGCCATCTGCAACTGCTGGACTTCTACCTGGAGCGCTGGCCGCACTGGCGCGGCCTGGCCCGGCGCCCGGAGAGCCTGGTACGGCTCAACGTCGGTGGCGGCATCGGCGTGGATTACCGCGAAGGCCAGCGATTCGACTGGGCGCGGCTGTGCGCGCACCTGCGCGACCGTCTGGCCGCCCAGGCGCAGCCCCCGCTGATCCGTTTCGAGCCCGGACGTTTCCTCGCGGCCTTCTGCGGCTACTACGCCATAGAGGTGCTGGATACCAAGACCAGCCACGGCCAGCACTTCCTGGTCTGCCGTGGCGGGACCCACCAGTTCCGCCTGCCGGTGGCCCAGGGGCACGATCACCCGGTGCTGCACCTGCCCCGCGAGGCGCGGGCGACCGCGACCGGGGGCAAGGCCTGGACGGTGGTGGGCCAGCTCTGTACGCCCAAGGACATCCTCAGCCGCGGCCAGCCGCTGGGTGAGGTGCGGGTCGGCGACCTGCTGGTGCTGCCCCTGGCCGGCGCCTACGGCTACAACATCTCCCATGCGGACTTCCTCTGCCATCCGCGCCCCCGGCAGCTGTTCCTCGCCGGGAGCGGGAGTGCCCCGGCGTGAGCGCTGCGATCCCGCGGGTCTGGGTCGCGGTGAGCGTGCTGCTGGGCACGGTCACCGTCAGCCTGGCCAACACGGCGCTCAACCCGGCCCTGCCGGCCTTCATCGCCGCCTTCGACCTGGGGCCGCTGCTGGCCAGCTGGATCGTCGCCGGTTTCATGGTGGCCATGGGCATCACCATGCCGCTGACCGGCTTCCTGGCCGGGCGGATCGGGCGCCGGCGGCTCTATCGCCTCGGGCTGCTGGCCTTCATCGCCGGCTCGGCGCTGGGCGCCCTGGCCGATTCCATCGCCGGCGTGCTGCTGGCGCGGATGGTCCAGGGGGTGGCCAGCGGCCTGATGATTCCCCTGGCGCTGGGCATCATCTTCTCCGTCTATCCCAAGGAGGAGCGCGGGCGGGTGACCGGCTGGTGGGGTGGGGCGGTGATGCTGGCGCCGGCAGTGGGTCCGCTGTGCGGCAGCCTGCTGCTGGAGGTGTTCGACTGGCGCGCCCTGTTCCTGCTCAACGTCCCGGTGGGCCTGCTGGCCCTGGCCATGGGGCAGGTAGTGCTGCCCGCGGATGGCCCCCGCGAACACAGGCCCTTCGACCTGGCCGGCTACCTGCTGATCGCCAGTGGCCTGGGGCTGCTGCTGGTGACCCTCGGCCGGCTGCGCGAGCTGACGGCGCTGGGCGAACCCCTCAATCTGCTAGCCCTGGCGGCTGGATTCCTGTGCCTGCTGGCCTTCGTCCGGTTGCAATTGCGGCGCAGCCATCCGCTGCTGCCGCTGCGATTGTTCGCCCTGCGCGGCTACCGGGCCAGCGTCATCATCGCCGTGGTCCAGGCGGTGGGGATGTTCGAGTGCCTGGTGCTTCTACCACTCCTGGTCCAGCTGGTGCTGGGCCACAGCGCGCTCTGGACCGGTCTGGCGCTGCTCTGCACGGCCCTGGCGGCAGCGCTGTTCGGCCAGGTCGGCGGCCGCCTGCTCGACCGCCGCGGACCCCATGGCGTGATCGCCACCGGCCTGGCCCTCAGCGGCCTCGCCACCCTGGCCCTGGGGATGGTTGGCAGCCACGCTGGGCTGGCCTGGATCTGCGCACTGATGGTGCTGCGCGGCGTCGGCCTGGGGCTGTCCTACATGCCGGCTACCACCGCCGGCCTCAATACCCTGCCGGATGGCCAGGTCACCCAGGGCGCGGCCATGAACAACATCGCTCGGCGGCTGGTGTCCTCGGTGGCCGTGGTGGCCGCCTCCCTGTGGCTGGAACTGCGCCTGGGTGGCGCGGCCGGCTGGGGCCCGCGCCAGGCCGCCACCGGCGTCGCCATCCAGGACGCCTTCATCGCCACCGGCCTGTTCATCCTGCTGGCACTGCCCTGGGCCTGGCGCTTTCCCGCCGCCCAATCCCTTTCCGTTCGGAGGTATTCATGACCGCTCAGCTTTCACTCCCCGCGCGGCCCTGGCCGTCACCGGCCGATGCCGCCCTCTATCGCCAGGTCGAGCAGCGCGTGGTGGCGCAGTTGCTGCAGACGCTGATCTATGAAGAGGTGCTCAGCGCCCAGGTACAGCCGGTGGCGGATGGCCTCGCGCAGTATCGCCTGGCCGGTACCGCCGCCGATGGCCGCCCGGTGCACTACCTGGGCAGCGCGCCCGCCGCTGCCAGCTTCGGCCTGATCCGCCTGGACCCGCACAGCCTGGTGCGCCAGGACGTCCAGGGGAGCCGTGCTCCGACGCTGCACGAGACCCTGGCCGAATTGCTCGGCGAGCGGAGCGACGCGCCGCTGTGGCCGCGCTTCGTCCAGGAGCTGGAGCAGACGCTGCTCAAGGACCTGCAGTCGCGCCGCCAGGATTATCGTCCTGACCGCCCGGCCCACGAACTGGATGTGGACGCCCTGGAGCGGCACTTCATGGACGCCCATGGCTACCACCCCTGCTACAAGTCGCGCATCGGCTTCTCCCTGGCCGAGAACCGCCGCTACGGACCGGAGTTCGGCGAACCGATCCAGCTGGTCTGGCTGGCGCTGGCGCGCGAGCGGGCCTCGGTGGGGCACTCCCACCGCCTGGACTTTCCAGCCTTCATCGCCGAGGAGTTCGGTGTGGATCGCTGGACCACCCTGGCCGCCGAGTGGCGCGAACAGGGTCGGGCGCTGGACGACTACCAGCTGATCCCGGTGCATCCCTGGCAGTGGGAGCAGCACCTGGCCGCGCTGTTCCAGCCGGAACTGGTGAGTGGCGAGCTGCTCTACCTGGGCACCTCCCGCGACCAGTACGCCGCCCAGCAGTCCATCCGCACCCTGGCCAATCGCAGTGTGCCCCAGCGGCCCTACGTCAAGCTGGCGATGTGCCTGACCAACACCTCCAGTACCCGCATCCTGGCGCGCCACACGGTGCTCAACGGCCCGCTCATCACCGACTGGCTGCAGCGCCTGATCGAAACCGATCCCACCGCCCGCGACCTGGACTTCGTGGTGCTCGGCGAGGTCGCGGGCGTCGCCTACGACAGTCGCACGCTGCCGGTCAGCCGCGCGGGGCAGGTCTACGGCACCCTCGGCGCCGTCTGGCGCGAGAGCATCCATGCCTATCTGCGCGCGGATGAACAGGCGGTACCCTTCAACGGCCTGACCCAGGTGGAAAATCGTTATGGCCAGGGCGCGCCGCAGCCCTTCGTCGCCGCCTGGATCGAGCGCCATGGCCTGGATGCCTGGCTGCGGCAGTTGCTCAAGGTCACGGTGACGCCGCTCATGCACATGCTCCACGCCGAGGGCATCGGCATGGAGTCCCACGGCCAGAACATCGTGCTGATCCACCGCGACGGCTGGCCGCTGCGCATCGCCCTCAAGGATTTCCACGACGGGGTACGCTACGCTGAGCGCCACCTGGCGCGCCCGGCGCTGCGCCCGACCCTGGAACCCTTGCCGGCGAGCCACGCGCGGATCAACCGCAACTCCTTCATCCTCACCGAGGACGTGGACGCGGTACGCGACTTCACCTGCGATGCCTTCTTCTTCATCGCCCTGGGCGAGCTGGCGGTGTTCCTGCGCCAGCACTTCGCCCTGGCCGAGGCCGATTTCTGGCAGGCGACCGCCACGGTCATCCTCGACTACCAGCGCGCCCATCCCCAGCACCGGGCGCGCTATGCGCTGTTCGACGTCTTCGCCCCCACCTTCGAGGTGGAGGAGCTGACCAAGCGGCGGCTGCTGGGCGATGGCGAGCGGCGTTTCAAGGCGGTGGCCAACCCGCTGCATCCCTACCGGCCCGCCGCATGCTGAGGCGCAATCGACTCAAGGCCGCCCTGGCGGCGGGCACCCCCAGCCACGGGCTGTTCGCCTCGTTGCCCACGCCCGCCAGCATCGAGCTGATCGCCGAAGCCGGCTACGACTTCGTGATCATCGATATGGAGCACGTGCTGATCAATCCGGAAACCCTGGAGAACATGATCCGCACCGCCGAGAGCTACGAGCTCACGCCGCTGGTGCGGGTGCCGGACGCCGAGCCCAAGCGCCTGCTGCGCCTGCTCGATGGCGGGGCGCAGGGGATCGTGCTGCCCTGTGTGGAGGACCCGGCGGTGCTGGCCGCTGCGGTGCGCGCCTGCAAGTACCACCCACAGGGCGAGCGCAGCCTCAATGCCGGACGTCCAGGCGCCTTCGGTAAATCCAGCCTGGCCGACTACGTGACTCGCGCCAACGCCCAGATCCTGGTGGTCGCCATGATCGAGAGTGCCACCGGCGTCGCCCGGGCGGCCGAGATCGCGGCGGTCCCGGGGGTGGACCTGCTGCTCGAAGGCGCGGCGGACCTGTCGCAATCCCTCGGTCGCCCGTGGCAGATCGCCGATCCCGCGGTGCAGGAGGCGTTGCGCCAGACCTGGGCCGCCGCCCAGCGCCAGGGCACGCCCTACTGCGCCATCCCCCGGCGCCCGGAGGACCTCGACCTCTGGCGCGCGCGGGGCGTCACCACCTTCGTGCTCGGCGACGAGCGCGGCATCGCCTTTCGGGCCCTGCAGGCCCGCCTGACCGCCCATTCCTGCGGAGAATCCCCATGAACGCCCAGACCCAAGCCACCGACCTGATCCTGCAGGACCTGTTCGACTGCCTGCTGGTCGAAGACGTCTTCGCCTCGATGGCCGTGACCCTGGCGGCCGCGGCCCCGGAACATCCCGCTGTCTTGCAGCCGGCCGCCCCGGAGGAGCGCCTCTGGGAATGCTGCTGCGATCCCCGCGAGCAGCGTTTCATCGCCGCGCGGGTGCGCCCGGGCATCACCCAGGCCTGGGTGAAGGTGCCCGGTACGCCGCTCCTGGCGCGCCAGGACGATGCCTGGAGCAGCCTCACGCCCGAGGCCTTCGTCAGCCTGGTGTTCGCCCAGGCGGCCGCCGATCCGGCGCAGGCGCGGGGCATCGCCCTGCTGCGCGAGACCCTGGCCACCAGTCTGCGGCAGACCCGGCTGTCGCTGGAACAACCCTTGGTACCGGGCCCGCTGCTCGAGGGCGACGGCCAGGCCGCCTTCCTGCAGCTGGAGCGCTGGGCCGCCCTGCGGGATCGACCCTATCACCCCCTGGCCAAGGCCAAGCTGGGCCTGAATGACGCCGACTACCAGGCCTACCAGGCCGAATTCGGCCAACCCGTGCGCCTGGCCTGGGTCGCGGTGCGCCGCGATCAGCTGCTGTGCGGCGAGGGCGTGGCGGCGGAGGGCCAGGGGCCCGCGGCCGACCTGCTGACCCCAGCGGCGCTGGCCGAGTTGCAGGCCGAATTGCAGCAGCGCGGCCTGGCCGAGAGTCACCTGGCGCTGCCGGTACACCCCTGGCAACTCGCCGAGGGACTGCCGGGCCGGCTGGACGAGGCCTTCGCCAGCGGCGTCTGCCAGCACCTGGACTTCGCCGGCGCACGCTGCCACGCCACCTCGTCGCTGCGCTCCATGCTCATGGAGGAGGGCACGGGCGTGGCCCAGCTCAAGTTGCCCATGGCGGTGCATTCCCTGGGCGCTTCGCGCTACCTGCCGGCGGTGAAGATGATCAACGGCTCGCGCAGCGAGGCCCTGTTGCGCCAGGCCCGCACCCTGGACCCGGTGCTCGCGGAGAGCCTGCACCTGTGCGACGAGTCGCGCTGGTGGGCCGTCATGCCGCCGGCGGCGACCCTGTTCGACGAGGCACCGCGGCATCTCTCGGCCATGGTGCGCGGCTATCCCGCGGCGCTGCTGGCCGATCCCGACTGCCGCCTGCTGCCCATGGCCGCGCTCGGCACGCCGTTGCCGGGCAGTCACCGGCATTTCTTCGATGACTGGCTGGCGGCCCGGGCACTGGCGCCGACCCCGGCCAACGTCCTGCTGTTGCTGGGTGAGCTGTGCCACAGCTTCATCGATCTCAACCTGCGCCTGTTCCGCCTCGGCCTGCTCGGCGAGGTGCACGGGCAGAATGCCGTGCTGGTCTGGCGCGCCGGACGCATCCAGGGCCTGCTGCTGCGCGACCATGACTCCCTGCGCCTGCATGTGCCCTGGCTGGAGCGCCAGGGGCTGGCCGATCCGCAGTACCGGATCAAGCCCGGTCATGCCCAGACCCTCTATCACGAGCATCCGCGCGACCTGCTGTTCTGGTTCCAGACCCTGGGCATCCAGGTCAACCTCAGGGCCATCTTCGAAACCCTCGCGAGCTGCTACGCTGTCCCGCTGACCGCCGCCTGGACGCTGCTGCGCGAGGTGTTGGAGGAGCGCATCGCGGCCCTGGACTTCGACGCCGAGGCCCGGGCGCTGCTCCGGGAGACGCTGTTCGACGCACCGGACTGGCCGCAGAAGTGGCTACTGCGCCCGATGATCGAGCGGGCCGGTGGGCCCGGCAGCATGCCGTTCGGCAAGGGCAGGGTGGTCAATCCCTTTCATCAGGTGAGCCATGCCTCCTAGGTTCCGTACGAAAAGTCGCCGAGCAAAGGTTAGGCAAGGCAAAAATCGGCGAGGAAGCGGAGTTTACGAGTGGTAAATGAGCATTCCGAGCTGATTTTTAACGCAGCATCACCGAGCGTAGGCACTTGTCGTACAGAGCCTGGTGTTTCCTCAACCATGACCCGCCGCCGGCTGCTCGGGCTCGGCGGCATTCTCGCCTCCGGCCTGGCGCTGCAGCCGGGCGTGGCCCGGGCGCAGTCCGCCCGCGTGGCCACGCTGTTCCAGGGCGCCACCGACAGCGCCGTGGCGCTGGGGTTCAGGCCTTGTGGGGTGGTCGAGTCCTGGAGCGAGAAACCCGTCTATCGCTACCTGCGCCCGGCCCTGGCAGGGGTGCCTTCGCTCGGCCTGGAAACCCAGCCGAGCCTGGAGGACCTGGCGCTGCTGGCGCCCGACCTGATCGTCGCCTCGCGCTTTCGCCATGGCCGGATCGCACCGCTGCTGCAGCAGCTATGCCCGGTCGTGATGCTGGAGGAGGTCTTCGAATTCAAGCAGACCCTGCTGGCCCTGGGCACTGCCGCGGGGCGTGAAGCGGACGCCATGGCCCTGCTGCAGGCCTGGCAGGCGCGCATCGCCCGTGTGCGCGAGGCGCTGCAACGCCACTACGGCGCCCAGTGGCCGCCGACGGTGGCGGTACTGGACGTGCGCGCCGATCACCTGCGCAGCTATTTGCCCGGCAGCTTCGCCGGGCGGGTACTCAGCGAGCTGGGCTTCGCCTGGCCGCCGGCCAGCCAGGGCAGCGCCGCGCCCTCGATCAAGCTGACTTCCCGGGAAAGCCTGCCGGTGGTCGAGGCCGAGGTCTTCTTCGTCTTCCTGCGCACCGACCAGGCCGCGGTGCAGCGCAACTACGCCAGTCTGCTCGAGCACCCGCTCTGGCAGCGCCTGGGCGCCCCCCGGCGCGGGCAGGTCTGGCGGGTCGACGGGGTGGCCTGGAGCCTGGGCGGCGGCATCCTCGCGGCGAATCGGCTGCTGGACGACATCGAGCGCGTCCTGGCCGCCCAGGGGGCCGCATGAGCGCGCCCTTCAGATTGCTGTTGCTCGCGCTGACCCTGGCGCTGACCGCCGTGCTGAGTCTTTCGGTGGGCGCCCGCTGGATCGCGCCGGGTACCGTGGTGGCGGCCCTGGTGCAGCATCCCGCGCAGGCGCTGGATGCGACCCTGGTCAACACCACGCGCCTGACGCGCTTGCTGATCGCCCTGGTGGTGGGCGCCAACCTGGCGGTGGCCGGCGCCCTGATGCAGGCCATGACGCGCAATCCCCTGGCCTCGCCGGGCCTGTTCGGCATCAACGCCGGCGCTACCTTCGCCCTGGTGCTGGGTATCACCCTGCTGGGGCTGTCCAGCACGGAAAGCTGGGTACTCTGCGCGCTGCTGGGCGCGGCGGTGGCCGGCACGCTGGTGTGGATACTGGGCAACCAGGGCCAGGCGCGCCTCACGCCACTGCGCATCGTACTGGCCGGCGCCGCGCTGGCGGCGCTGTTCACCGCCTTCAGCCAGGCGCTGCTGGTGATCAATCAAGAGGGACTGGATAGCGTGCTCTTCTGGCTGGCCGGCTCGGTGGGCGAGCGCAACCTCGCTAGCGCGACGCCCCTGCTGGTGTTCAGCCTGCTGGCCCTGGTCGCCGCCGGGGTCCTGGCCGGACAGCTGGATGTGCTGGTCGCCGGTGACGACCTGGCCCGCGGCCTGGGCCAGCCCATCGGGCTGATCCGCCTGCTGGCCGGGGTGCTGGTGATCTGCCTGGCCGGTAGCGCCGTGGCCCTGGCCGGTAACATCGGCTTCATCGGCCTGATGGTGCCGCACCTGGTGCGCGGGCTGTTGGCGCGCGCGCGAAACGAGCATCGCTGGCTGATTCCCGGCTGCGCCCTGGGCGGGGCCCTGCTGCTGGTGCTGGCCGACAGCCTGGCGCGAGTGGTGATCCTGCCCCAGGAGGTACCCGTGGGCATCATGACGGCGCTATTCGGCGGGCCCTTCTTCATCCATCTGGCGCGCCGGGGAGGCAGCCATGGCCGCTGAGATCGTCTGGCGGCTCGGCCGTTTCTCCCGGCGCCTGGCCCCGGCCACCCTGGGGCGGCTGGCCGTCGCCGCGCTGGTGGCCCTGGCGGCCTTGCTGCTATGCCTCTGCCTGGGCAAGGTCTGGTTGACGCCCACCCAGGTGCTGGCCGCCTGGGCCGACGACGCGCCCCGTGGGCTGGGCTTCATCGTCATGCAATTACGTTTGCCGCGGGCGCTGCTGGCGGCCCTGGTCGGCAGCGCCCTAGCGGTGTCCGGCCTGCTGCTGCAGGGCCAGGTGCGCAATCCCCTGGCCTCGCCGGACCTGCTGGGCATCACCAGTGGCGCCAGTGCCGGGGCGGTCTGCTATCTGGCGTTTCTGGCCGCAAGTCTCGGGCCGCATGGCCTGCCGCTCGCCGCGATGCTCGGTGCGGGCCTGGCGGCGCTGCTGGTCTATGGCCTGGCCTGGAATCACGGCGCCTCGCCGTTGCGGCTGGTGCTGGTGGGGGTAGGGGTGTCGGCCATGCTCGCCGCGGCCACTACCTTCCTGCTGGTGTTCAGCCCGCTGACCACCACGCTGTCCGCCTACGTCTGGCTGACCGGCAGCGTCTATGGCGCCAGCTGGCCGGAGGTGCGCGCCCTGGGCCTGTGGTGGCTGGCCCTGTTGCTGCCACTGGCGGTCCTGGCGCGACACGCCGTGCTGGCGCAACTCGACGACGACCTGGCCCGCGGCCTCGGCGTGCGCCTGCAGCGGCAACGCGCGGCCCTGCTGGCGCTGGCCGTGGCCCTGGCCGGGGTGGCCATCGCCTGGGGGGGCGCCATCGCCTTCGTCGGCCTCATCGCGCCCCATATCGCCCGCCGCCTGCTGCCCAGTGGGTTCGCCGGTCAGGCGCTGCTGGCGGCCCTGGTGGGAGCGCTGCTGGTGATGCTCGCCGACCTGCTGGGTCGTACCCTGTTCCTGCCCCTGGATCTGCCGGCCGGCATCTTCGTCGCCGCCCTTGGGGCGCCTTTTTTCCTCTACCTGCTGATCCGGCAACGCCCCTGAAGGAGGCTTCATGGCAACCCTGGCCAGCCGCGGCCTGACCCTCGGCTACGGCACCCAGACCATCATCGAGGCCCTCGATCTCGAATTACCACCGGGTCGCGTCTCGGTCCTCATCGGCAGCAACGGCTCCGGCAAGAGCACCCTACTCAAGGCCTGCGCCCGGCTGCTGGAACCACGCCAGGGCCAGGTGCTGCTCGATGGCCAGGACATCCACCGGCAGTCCACCGCCGCCCTGGCCCAGCGATTGGCGGTCCTGCCACAGACCCCGGTGGCGCCCGAGGGCATCAGCGTGCGGCAGCTGGTCAGCCTTGGCCGCTATCCCTACCAGAACTGGATGCGCCAATGGTCGGCGGACGATGCCGCGGCGGTGGACAAGGCGCTGCGCCTCACCGACCTGCTGGCGCTGGCGGATCGGCCGGTGGACGATCTCTCCGGCGGGCAGCGCCAGCGCGCCTGGATCGCCCTGACCCTGGCCCAGGACACCGATTGCCTGTTGCTGGACGAACCCACCACCTACCTGGACCTGGCGCACCAGATCGAGGTGCTGGACCTGCTGCGCCAGCTGAACCGGGAGGAGGGCAAGACCATCGTCATGGTGCTGCACGACCTCAATCTCGCCTGCCGCTACGCCGACCACCTGGTCGCCGTCCACCAGCGTCGCGCCTTCGCCCAGGGCGCTCCTGCGGCGGTATTGACGGAAGCCCTGGTACGGGAGGTGTTCGCCCTGGAATGCCGGATCATCGCCGATCCCTATTTTGGTACGCCGCTGTGCATTCCCTTCGGTCGCGAGGCACCGCCATGTGCCTGAGGCCCACCCTTGACAGCGCCCAGCGAGACGAGCTGCGCAGCACCTTCGGCCTGCGCGAAGCCGGTGAGCGCGATGGGCAGCACAGCCAGCCGGTCGCCGCCTGGCTGGACGCCGCGCGCTGCGCAGAGTTGCTCGACGACCTGGGGGCGCGCATGCAAGCGCCCACGCGGCGGGTCGCGGCGTCGCTGCTGACCAAACGGCTGGGCTTCCTTACCACCGGGGTGGCCTTCCACGCCCTGTCGGCCTATGACCGGCGCCTGGACCTGACGCCTGGCAATGTCTGGATCGAGGATGGCCACGTCCAGGGACGCTGGCACTCGACGCTACCGCTGATCGATACCCGGCCCCTGCCTGCCCTCGACGATCACGCCACCGCACGGGCGTTGCTGGCTCGCACCCTGTTCGGCGAGCTGCTGCGGCCGCTCTGGGAGACCCTGGCGCAGGTTGGCCGCGTCTCGCCGCGCATCCTCTGGGAAAACGTCGCGGTGCGGCTCTATTCGCTGTACGACCGCCGCCTTGCCGAACTGGACGATCCGGCCATTCGTGCCCGCTGCGCCGAGGACTTCGCCTGGCTGCTGGCGGCCACGCCGGCGGAGCTGGGGCTGGAGACCAATCCGCTGGCGCAATTCCGCCGGCCTGCAACGGCCAGTACCGTGGGACGTCCCGTCCGTTTCCGACGTACCTGCTGCTTCTACTACCAGGCCACGGCACCTGCCGAATACTGCTCCAACTGCCCGCTGATCCGCCCCCGGGAGGCCGTATGCCCAGCCACCTGAGCGAGCTGTCGGCCGCGCTGATCGCCGGCTACGCCGAGATTTTCGCCTCGACCCTGGGCCATCTCGGACGTACGGGTTACCTGCCCGAGCTCAAGCCGGCGGTAGCCGGTGCGCGCCTGCTGGGCCGGGTGATGACGGCGCGCATTCCCTTGCCCCACGGCGCCCTGTTGCGCGAGGCGCTGATCGCCAGTCGCCCGGGCGACGTCCTGGTGATCGAGGCCGTCGGCGATCCCCACTGCGCCTGCTGGGGCGAATTGCGCACCCTGGCGGCCCTGGTCAAGGGTCTGGCCGGCGTGGTGGTGAGCGGCGCCATCACCGACATCCAGGCGCTTCGCCAACTCGGTCTGCCGGTGTTCCATCGCGGCATCAGCGCCGTCACCACCCAGGGTGGAGCGGCGCTAGGCGAATTGAACGTCGAACTCCAGCTCGGCGAGACGCTCGTCTGCCCCGGTGATCTCGCCCTGGGAGACGACGACGGATTGTTTGTCCTGTCGCCCGTGCGGGCCGCAGCCTTGCTGCCACTGGCCCAGGCCAAGGAAGCCGCGGATCAGGCGCGGCGTGCGCAGCTGCTGCAGCGGCTGACCGAGGGTCGCTGAAGCCACTATTCCGGCTTGGTGCCGATCTGCTCGCGCAAGAGTTGCAGGTAACGCCGCGCGCCCAGGCCCTGGGGACGGTTCTTGATCCAGATGACGTCGATCCAGCGGCGGATCTGGCTAGCCATGTTGTCGAACTGCACCTGTTCGAGCAGGCCGGCGGCGATCAGCGGCCTGACCAGCGGGTGGGGCAGATAGGCCCAGCCCAGCCCGGCCTGCACCAGGTCCAGCGTCGCCAGATAGCTGTCGGTGAGCCAGACCCGCTGCGACAGCACGATCTGCGGGTCCGAGGCGTTGCGGTCGCCGCCGGCGACCACGATCTGGCGGGTATCGGCCATCAGCGTTTCGCCCAGAGGTCGACCGGTGTGGGTCGAGGGGTAGCCGGGCGCGGCCACCGCCGTGAGCAGCTGGCTGCCGGCCTCGGCGAAACCTTCCTGCTCGTTGATCCCCGGTCGTTCGAAGATCAGCGCCAGGTCGACGCTACCATCGTGCAGCAGGCGGATCGCCTCGGCGCGTGCCGCCGAGCGGATCTCGATTTCCAGCGCCGGAAATTCCTCGGCCAGGGTCACCAGCGGCCGACTCCAGGCACCCGTCTGCAACTCCGGCGCCATCACCAGCACGAAGCGCCGCTCCAGCCCGGCGTGCAATTGCAGGGCATGGGCGCCGAGCAGATTGAGCTGGCTGGCCACCTGCCGTGCCTGGGGTTCGAGGGCGCGCGCGGCGGGGGTAGGCAAGGCCTTGCGGGTGGCGCGATCGAACAGCACCAGGTCCAGCTCGGCCTCCAGCTGGGAAATCGCCATGTTGACCGCTGACGGCACCCGCCCCAGGACGCGGGCCGCCGCGGAAAAGGAGCCCTCGTCGATCACGGCGAGGAAGACCCGAAGCGTTTCGCTGGTAAAGGCCATGGTTGTCAATTTCGCTGATAACGATCGTCTTTTTGTATCAGCCAGACAGGCTTAGAGTCCAGTCAGACGACCACGGAGACAGCGACATGAGCGAGTCGATGGTGGGCCAGGTGGCCCTGATCAGCGGTGCCGGCAGCGAAGCCGGCATCGGCATGGCGATCGCTTGGCGCCTGGGCGCGGCGGGGGCGCGGTTGCTCGTCACCGCCAGCAGTGCCCGGATCGCGGAGCGGGTGGCGGAGTTGCGCGCCGCCGGCTTCACCGCTGAAGGTCAGGCCCTGGACCTCACCGAGGAGGCCGCCGTTGGCGACTTCTGCCAGTGGGCCGAGGCGCGTTGGGGCCGCATCGACATCCTGGTCAACAACGCCGGCATGACCCTGCAGGGCAGTCCCGAGCCCCTGGTGGAGGTGGCGCGGATGACCCTGGCCGACTGGAATCTGACCCTGATGCGCAACCTGACCACGGCCTTCCTGCTGACCCGTGCCGTATTGCCCGGCATGCAGGCGCGCGGCTATGGCCGCATCGTCCACGTCAGTTCCGCCACCGGCACCCGGGCGGGCATTCCGCGGGCAGCGGCCTACAGCGCGGCCAAGGCGGCCATGGTCGGCATGAACATGAGTCTGGCGCTGGAGGTGGCCGGGCAGGGCATCACGGTCAACGCCGTGGCCCCTGGCTGGATCGAAACCGCCTCCAGCCTGCCGGAAGAATTGCAGGCGGCGACGCGGGTCCCCGTGGGTCGCGCCGGCCGCCCCGCCGAGGTCGCCGCGGCGGTGGCCTTCCTGGCCTCGCCCGAGGCGAGCTACATCACCGGGGAATACCTGGTGGTGGACGGCGGTAACAGCCGCATCGAAAACAAGGGGGCCTGACATGCAGCCGGTCGTACTGGTCAGCGGGGTACTGGGTGGTATCGGTGGGGCGGTGCGCGAGCATTTCCGGCAGGCGGGCTGGCAGGTCTTCGGCACCGATCTCGACGGCGCAGCCCTGGCGGCGCTCCAGGCCGACGGCCACCTTGCCGGCCAGCACGCTGCCGACCTGCGCCAGGCCCGCGCGAGCCGGGAGGTGGTCGCCAGCGTCCTGGACCGCCTCGGTCGCCTCGACGCCCTGGTCAACTGCGCCGGCGTCTGGCGCGAAGGCCCGGCCGAGACCTTCAGCGAGGAAGACTTCGACCTGGTGCTGGACGTCAATCTCAAGGCCAGCTTCTTTCTCTGCGCCGCGGCCATTCCCGCGCTGCGCGACACCCGCGGCGCCATCGTCAACCTGAGCAGCGATGCCGGTCGCCAGGGCAATCGCAATGCCGCCGTCTACTGCGCCAGCAAGGGCGCGGTGACCCTGATGACCAAGGCCCTGGCGCTGGACCTGGCGCCCAGCGGGGTGCGCTGCAACAGCATCTCCCCCGGCGATGTGGCGACGCCCATGCTGAGCTTTCAGGCAGAGCGCTACGGCAATGGCGATCCCGCCGCCTATCTGCAGGAATTGCTGGAGAAGTATCCGCAAGGCGAGCAGGCGCGCTTCATCCAACCCGAGGAAGTCGCCGAACTGGCCTTTTTCCTGTGCCAACCCGCCGCCTGCTCCATCACCGGCGCCGACCTGGCCATCGATTGCGGCGTCTCGGCCGGGCACTGAGCCCGGGCCGATCCGCCCTCAACCCCAAGAGGAGTCCGACATGACCACCAGTGGTATCAGCGAAGCCGCCGTCCAGACCTTCGTCGCGGCCGAACGCGAGCGCTTCCTGGCGCGCAATCCCAAATCCCTCGCCCTGGCCGAGCGGGCCCGGCACTCGCTGTTCGGCGGCGTGCCCATGCACTGGATGAACGACTGGTCGATGCCCAGTGCGCTGTTCGTCAGCCATGCCCAGGGTTCGCGCTTCCACGATGTAGACGGCCACGCGTACATCGACTTCTGCCTGGGCGATACCGGCAGCATGTTCGGCCATTCGCCGGCGCCCATCGCCCGGGCCCTGGCCGAGCAGGGCGCCCGCGGGCTCACCACCATGCTGCCCGGCGAGGATGCCGTGGTCGCCGGGGAGTTGCTCGCCGAGCGCTTCGGCCTGCCGTTCTGGCAGGTGGCGACCACCGCCACCGACGCCAATCGCTATGTCATCCGCTGGGCGCGCGCCATCACCAATCGCAAGATGCTGCTGGTGTTCGACGGCTGCTACCACGGTACCGTCGACGACGTCATGGTGCGCCATCAGGAGGGTCGCACCGTGCACCGCGGCGGCCTGATCGGCCAGGCGCACAACCTGGCCGAGACCAGCCGGGCGGTGCCCTTCAACGACCTCGCGGCGCTGGAGGCGGCGCTGGCGAAGGGCGACGTCGCCGCGCTGATCTGCGAACCGGCCATGACCAACATCGGCATGGTGCTGCCCGCCCCGGGCTTCATGGAGCAGGTCCGCGCCCTGACCCGGCAATACGGCACCCTGCTGATCATCGACGAGACCCATACCCTGTCCACCGGCCCCGGCGGCTGCACCCGTGCCTGGAATCTGCAGCCGGACTTCATCACCTTCGGCAAGCCCATCGCCGGGGGCGTACCCTGTTCGGCCTATGGCTGCAGCCACGAGATGGCCCAGGCCATGCGCCTGGCGCAGCAGCACGCCAGCGAGACCAGCCACGGCCATGGGCACAGCGGCATGGGCACCACGCTGTCGGCCAATGCCCTGGCCATGCGCTGCCTGCGTGTCAGCTTGGAAGAGGTCATGACCCCGGCCGCCTATGCGCGAATGCTGCCGATGGCGGCGCGACTGGCCGCCGGGCTGCGCGAGGTGATCGCCCACCATGGCCTGGCCTGGTCGGTGACCGAACTGGGCGCCCGCTGCGAATTCCAGTTCTGCGCCACGCCGCCCTCCACCGGCGCCGAGGCGGAAGCCGCCTTCCACGACAGCCTGCAGCAGGCGCTGCACCTCTATCTGATCAACCGAGGCATCCTCATCACCCCCTTCCACAACATGACCCTGTGCTGCCCGGATCTCCAGGCGGCGGACGTCGACCGCCTGCTGGCCACCCTCGACCAGGGCCTCGGCGAACTCCTGGCGCTGCCCGGCGCCCGGGAGCACCAGCCATGAACTTCGCCGACGCCCAGGAAGCCCGTGACTTCCTTGCCGCCCACCCCGAGGTGCGCAGCATCGAACTCATGCTGATCGATGCCAATGGCGTGCCGCGCGGCAAGCTGCTGCACCGGGACGAACTCCTGGCCATCTACGAGGAGGGCCGGCCCCTGCCCAGCTCCATCCTGGCGCTGACCCTGCAAGGGGAAGACGTCGAAGCCACTGGCCTGGTCTGGGAGGTGGCCGATGTCGACTGCTGGACCTATCCGCTGCCCGGCAGCCTGACCCTGCAACCCTGGCGCAGCACCCCGACCGGCCAGGTGCAGGTGAGCATGCACCCGACCCAGGGGCTGCCGGCCACCCCCGCCGATCCCCGGCATGCCCTGGTGCGGGTGATCGAGCGGCTGCGGGCCGACGGCTTCCAGCCCGTGATGGCGGTGGAGCTGGAGTTCTATCTGCTCGACCGCACCCGCGACGCCCAGGGCCGGCCGCAACCGGCGCTGCAGATGAATGGCGTGCGGCCTGGCTCGCCGCAGGTCTATGGGGTCTACGAGCTGGAGCAGCTGCAGCCCTTTCTCGATGATCTCTACGCCGCCTGCGAGGTGCAGGGCCTGCCGGTGCGCACGGCCATCTCCGAATACGCCCCTGGCCAGCTCGAATTGACCCTGCTGCACCGCGTGGATGCCCTCCAGGCCATCGATGAAGGCATTCGCTACAAGCGCCTGGTCAAGGGCGTGGCCAACCGCCACGGCCTGCAGGCCTGCTTCATGGCCAAGCCGTTCGGCGACCAGGCGGGCAGCGGCCTGCACCTGCACGTCAGCCTGGCCGACGCCGCCGGCAACAACCTCTATGCCAGCGAGGACCCGCAGGGCACGCCCCTGCTGCGCCATTCCATCGGCGGCATGCAGCACCGGATGCTGGATGCCCTGGCGATCTTCTGTCCCAACGCCAACTCCTACCGCCGTTTCCAGGCCAACAGCTATGCGCCGCTGGCCAAGAGCTGGGGGGTCAACAACCGCAGCGTGTCCCTGCGCGTACCCGGCGGTCCGGCCAGCACTCGCCACATCGAGCATCGCATCTGTGGCGCCGATGCCAATCCCTATCTGGCGGCGGCCGCCATCCTCGCCGCCATCCACGAAGGCATCCGCGACGAACGCGACCCGGGGCCGGCCATCGTCGGCAATGGCTACGAGCAGGCCACCGAGTTCCTGCCCACCGATTGGCTCACCGCGCTGCAAGCGTTAGAGCGCTCCAGCTGGATCCGGGAGGCGCTGGGTGAGCGTTTCGTCGAGGTCTATCTGGCGATCAAGCGTGCGGAGTACCGGCAATTCATGGCCGAGGTGGGCGAGCAGGACTGGCGCTGGTATCTGACCCACGCCTGACCTCGTTCTTCAGAGCGCCAGGCTGGCCTGCCAACGTCGATCTCGTTGCGAAGGCCGGCGGTGCAGTCGCTCGTCCAGCAGCGCCGCGGCCTTGACGTGTTCCCCCCCGCGTAGCAGGGCGACCAACAGGGTGTCTTCGATGACCTCGCGCTGGGCGCCACTGCCACCGATGCGAGCGACGTCTGCGCGCAATGGCTCTAGCAGGCGGGCACAAGCTAGATAATTTTCCTCGGCGAAAGCCAGCAGGGCGCGGCAGAGCAGGGGGACCACCGGCCCGGCGGGCAGGACGCCGTCGCGCAGACGACTTTCCAGTCCGGCGACGCGGGCTTCCACCGCCAGACGATCCCCGGTCGCCGCGGCGATCAGCGCCATATGGACGTCGGCGAAGGCCAGCCCCGGTTGCTGGAACAATCCATCCGCGCTGGCAGCGGTGGCCTGCCAGAGCGTTGTGGGCACCTCATGGCCATAGAGTTCGAGGCGCCAGAGAAAGGAGGCGTTGTCGCTGACCCGATTGAGCGGGCCGGCGGTGGACGCCGCTGGCGCCACGTAGCGCTGATAGAGGGCCAGCGCGCCCTGGCTGTCGCCCCGTTCCAGGGCTATTAGGGCGCCGTGCCAGGCGATATGGCCATGCAGGATGCCGTGACGGGGATACTCGGGCAGCCAGTCGGCGATCAGGGCCTGCGCGGCCTGGTTGTCGCCGGATTCGTGCAGGACATGGGTCAGGGCATGGGTCGCATTGACGTTGTGGCGGCGCAATTCGAGCGCCCGCTCGGCAAGCGCTCGACCGTGGACCACGTCGCCGTTCTCGCCATGGGCCCAGCCGCGGTAGGTCAGGAACCACCAGTCATCCGCCGCGAAATGGCGGGCATGGCGCTCGCAGAGGTCGACCCGCGCCTGGTCATGATCGGCCCGCCCGGAAAACGCCAGCAAGCCAAAGGCTCCCAGCGGCAGGCCGAGGATCAGGATGTCGCATGGCCAGCGCTCGGCGTGCTCCAGCGCTCCCTGCAGCGCCTGGGCGGCTTCCCCGGCGATCAGCCGCCGCACGACCTCGACATGGCTGCGCTCGCGCTCCGTGCCGCGCCGCTCGACCAGCCGCTGCGCCCGCGCGATGGTCTCCCGGGCCGCGCCGGCCTGGTTGTCGAGCAGCTGCAGTCGCGCCCGCGCTGCCAGCGCCAGGGCGAAGTCAGGATCGGCCGCGATGGCCTCGTCCAGCGCCTCGGCCGTACCGGGCCAGAGCGACAGCAGGAGATCGACGCCGGCCTGATAGCGCTCGGCGGCGCGAGCGGAAGCGGTGGACAGCGGGAGGTCGTAGCGGTCGGTGCAGGGGATGGACATGAGGGTGTTTCGATCTTCGAGCCGAGAGGCGCCGTGGTCCGTTGACGGCCAGCGGTTTCGAGTTCTCTAGATAACAGGCGGCCGTGGGTAAGGCTATCGCCTGCTGCTCATGATGGCTTGAAATGCCTTCATGAACTTCCTCTGGCCAGCGCTACGGGCGCTGATGGCGAGAGGCAAGGGTCAAACTACCGACACAGCCCAACAGCCAAGGTCGCCGCCGCGGTGCGGGTTTCTACCCCGAGTTTCACGTAAACGTGTTCCAGGTGCTTGTTCACGGTACGGGGCGAGAGACCGAGGATGTCGCCGATGTCGCGATTGGTCTTGCCGCAGGCGACCCAGTGCAAGACCTCGACCTCGCGGCCGGTCAGTTGGTAGCGGCTGCTGAGCGACGCCAGGTCCAGCGCGGTCCTGGCATGCGGGCGGCTCGCTGTCAGGCTGCGCGCCGCCTGGAGTTCGCGCGCCGTGCGCAGGTGGGCCGCGACTCGTGCCAAGACCTCATCGGTCTTGAGTGGCTTGGTCACGTAGTCGATGCCGCCCGCGGCGAAGGCCTCCACCACGTGCTCGCTCTCGGTCAGGGCGGTCATGAACAGCACCGGGATATCGGCCAGTTCGGCCTGGGCCTTGATGCGCCGGCAGGTCTCGAAGCCATCCAGGCCGGGCATCATGGCGTCCAGCAGCACCACGTCCGGCCGGCGGCGTTGCATGCGCTCCAGGGCACTGGTGCCGTCCAGGGCCACCAGCACCATGTAGCCGCCGGCGTCCAGGGCGTCGGAAAGCAGGGCAAGGTTGTCCGGGGTGTCGTCGACGATCAGCACCACGCTGGGCGGTAGGGCGGCGGTCATGGATTCTCTCCTTCCAGGGGCAGGTCGACCGGCTGCAGCGCATCTTTGAGACGGCGATTGAAGTCGTTGAGCTGAAAGCGTTTCACCAGTGCGCGCAGGGTATCGACATAGGCGGCGCTGGCAGGCTCCTCGCGTTCGATGCGGTCCAGGCAGGCGTGGATGCCTTTCACATAGCCCAACGCCCCCAGCTCCTGTAACGCTTCCAGACTGGCAGCGCTTGGCGGTTGGAGCGACATCGATCGCCTGCCAGGCGGTTCGGTGGTCCGCTCCAGCCAGGTCAAGTCCAGGTGCGTCCTGATCTTTTCCAGCAGCTGCGACGTATGGACCGGCTTGGCCAGGTAATCGTCGCAAGCGGCTGCGGTGCTGCGTTCGCGATCGACGGCGAAGGCATTGGCGGAAATGACGATGATCGGCGCCTTGGACAGGCCATTGCGGCGGATCAGCGCGCTGGTCTCCAGTCCGTCGAGCAGCGGCATGGAAAGATCCATGAGGATGAGATCCGGCTGCCAGAGGGCGACCTGGCGGATGGCGTCCTGGCCATTGGCGGCCTCCGCCAGTTCGAAGCCCAGGGGTCCGAGCATGCCAGCCAGCACCCGGCGGTGATCCAGGTGGTCGTCCACCAGCAGCACCCGGCGCCGCGGGCCCTGATAGCCGCTGATGCTGTGTTCGACGTGAACCAGCGCCTGGGGCACCCGCACCTCGGACAAGAACAGGCGCACCACGAAGCGGGTGCCCTGGCCGGGCGTGCTGGTCACGTCCAGGGCGCCGCCCATCAACGTCACCAGCATGCGGGTGATGGTCAGGCCCAGTCCCAGGCCGTTGTCCTGGCGCAGCGGATCACCCCGTTCGAAGGGTTGGAACAGGCGCTCCAGCTGCTCTGCGGCGATGCCCAGACCGCTGTCGATGATCTTGAAGGTGGCAGTTTCCCGCGCATAGGTGACCGCCAGGATCACGCCCCCCTCGTCGGTGTAGCGCACGGCATTGCCGAGCAGATTGATGAGGATCTGCCGCACCCGCTTTTCATCGCCGCGTACCACGGCGGGGAGGCGTCCCTCGACCTCGAGGGCAAAGCTCAGGCCCTTGTCCTGGGCCTGGGGCGTGAATATCTGCTGCAGCTGTTCGAGAAACTCCGGAAAGGGAATCTCCGAGGGTTCCAGCTGCAGCTTGCCCGCTTCGATCCGGGCCACGTCGAGCAGGCCGTCGATCAGCGAGAGCAGGTGCGAGCCATTGCGGTAGATGGTGGCCAGGGCATCCAGCTGATGGCCGCTGCTGACCGGATCGCGCTGCAGGATCTGGGTATAGCCGAGGATGCTGTTCAGCGGCGTGCGCAACTCGTGGGACAAGCCCGTGACGTAGCGGCTCTTGGCCGCGTTGGCGGCTTCGGAAGCCTCCTTGGCCCGCTGCAGCGCTTCGTCGGTCTTGCGGTGCGCCTCGATCTCCTGCATCAGCAGCGCGGTCTGCCGGGTCGACTCCTCCAGCGCTACGTGGCGGCTCTCGCGGGTCAGCACCACCCACCAGGCCAGGGTGCCGGCAAACAGCGTGAGCACCATGAAGGCCTTGAAGAACCCCTGATACAACAGGTGGCGCTCATCGACCTGCAGCCCCTGGGAGACCTGGCTGTAGATCAGCGCCAGGGCGCAGAACATCAGACCGACCATGACCAGCAGCACGCCCAGATAGTGCGCCAAGCGGGTTTGCAGGCGCGGCACCGAGGTGTTCGGCAGCAGCCAGCGCAGCAGGGTGTCGACCTGCTCGGCGAGGCGGGCCCTGGGCTTGCAGAGATCGTTACAGCGGGCATCCAGGGCGCAGCAGAGCGAGCAGATGGGCGCGCCGTAGGCAGGACAGAAGGCGATGTCCTCGCGCTCGAACGCGTTAGTGCAGAGTACGCATTTCAGATGGACCTGCGCGGGATGCAGCAACTTCAGCACGCTGGTCCGGGCGATGTAGTAGCGGCCCCGGGTGAGCCAGGCCAGCAGCGGCGCGCAGATCAGTGCGGAGACCAGGGATACCAAGGGTGAGGCAGCCTGCGCCAGGGCGCCGAATAGCCCGGCGTGGGCCAGACCGGACAGCAGGGAGGCGAGCAGCATGGCGCCGACGCCGACCGGGTTGATGTCATAGAGGTGCGCCCGCTTGAACTCTATGTGCCGGGGTGACAGCCCCAGCGGCTTGTTGATCACCAGATCGGCGACCACGGCGCCGATCCAGGCGATGGCGATATTGGCATAGAGCCCAAGCACCTCCTGGATGGCCTCGAACACCCCCAGCTCCATCAGCATCAGGGCTATCAGCACGTTGAATACCAGCCAGACCACTCGTCCCGGGTGGCTGTGGGTGACCCGGGCGAAGAAGTTGGACCAGGCCAGGGAGCCGGCATAGGCATTGGTCAGGTTGATCTTGACCTGGCTGACGATGACGAACAGCACCATGGCGCCCATGGCCCACTCGGGCGAGGCGAACACGTAGCCGAAGGCCACCAGGTACATCTGGGTGGGTTCAGCGGCGCGCTCCAGGGGAATCTCGTGCTGCAGGGCGAGAAAGGCCAGGAAGGCGCCGGCCAGCATCTTCAGGGCACCAGGCACTATCCAGCCGGGACCGGCCATCAGCAGCGCCGCCCACCAGCGCCGGCGATTCTGCGCGGTCTTTTCCGGAAGAAAGCGCAGGTAGTCGACCTGCTCGCCCACCTGGGTCACCAGGGCGAGGGCCACGGTACAGGCGGCGCTGAAGGACAGCAGGTTGAAGGCCCCGGCCTCGCCCTCGCGGCCGGCGAAGGTGGTCCAGTCCGCCAGGGCCCCGGGATTCTTGGCAATGACGAAGGCATAGGGCAACAGCAGCAGGATCAGCCAGAGCGGCTGGCTCCAGAGCTGCAGGCGGTTGATCAGGGTGATGCCATAGGTGACCAGGGGGATGACGATGATCGAGCAGATGACATAGGCCAGGGCCAGTGGAATGCGGAAGTACAGCTCCAGGGCCAGCGCCATGATCGCCGCTTCCAGGGCGAAGAACAGGAAGGTGAAGCTGGCGTAGATCAGCGAGGTGATGGTCGAGCCGATGTAGCCGAAGCCGGCGCCCCGGGTCAGCAGGTCCATGTCCACCCCGTAGCGCGCCGCGTAGTAGCTGATCGGCAGGGCGGTGAGAAAGATCACCAGGCTCGCCGCCAGCACCGCCCAGAGGGTATTGGTGAAGCCATAGCTGATCGCCAGGGCGCCACCGATGGCTTCCAGGGCCAGAAAGGACACGGCGGCCAGGGCGGTGTTGGCGATGCGGAATTCCGACCACTTGCGAAACGACCTGGGCGTGTAGCGCAGGGCATAGTCTTCCAGTGTCTCGTCGGCCACCCAGCTGTTGTAGTCCCTGCGGATCTTGGCGATGCGTTGCGTCCCGGTCTGCTGCACGGCAGGGCTCCTGGGGTCTGCGTGGCGGTGTTCAGGCAAGTTCCATGCCTCGGCCGTCTTGGCGTTTTGCCCCTTTGGGACCACTGTCTGCCCAGCTTGGCGTGCCCCGCGCGGGCGCGCGACAGACAGAGCATGCCTCAGGGCGTTGCAGCGGGCTGTACGTCAGATGACGTAGGCGGTTACGTCATCCTGCGTATGTTCCGCGCCGGCTGTCCCAGCCCATCCTTGCTCCGCAGCGCAAGCCGCAGTCCCGGTCCCCAGGGGCGACCGGCACATCACCTAGAGGAGCGACAAGATGCACAGATCAGCGGGCGTGAAATCCAGTCTTCCGCGACGCCTGGCACTGGGCGCCGCGGCATTGTCCCTGTTGGCAGCCAGCGTGTTCAGCCAGGGCGTAATGGCGGACGCCGCCAATACCTACGGCCTGGCCGTGACTGACACCACCGTCACCGTCGGCCAATTGCATTCCGCCACCGGCACCATGGCCATCTCCGAGACCGGCGCGATCCAGGCCGAGCGGTTGGCCATCGAGCAGATCAACGCCCAGGGCGGAGTCCTCGGGCGGCAGGTCAAGATCATCCAGGAAGACGGCGCCTCCGACTGGCCGACCTTCGCCGAAAAGGCCAAGAAGCTGCTGGAGGCCGACAAGGTCGCGGCGGTGTTCGGCTGCTGGACCTCGGCCTCGCGCAAGGCGGTGCTGCCGATCTTCGAAAAGGACAACGGCCTGCTCTACTACCCGACCTTTTACGAGGGCCTCGAGCAGTCGAAGAACGTCTTCTACACGGGCCAGGAAGCCACCCAGCAGATCCTCTCGGCGCTGGACTGGCTGGCCAAGGAGAAAGGTGCCAAGACTTTCTACCTGGTGGGCTCGGACTACATCTGGCCACGGACCTCGATGAAGATCGCCCGCAAGCACATCGAGAACGTGCTACATGGGGAGGTGGTGGGGGAGGAGTACTACCCGCTGGGCGGCACTCAGTTCGGTTCCCTGACCAACAAGATCAAGCTGAAAAAGCCTGATGTGGTTTTCGCTGCGGTCGTCGGGGGCTCCAACATGGCCTTCTACAAGCAGCTCAAGGCGGCGGGGATCACCTCGGCCAAGCAGAATCTGCTGACCCTCTCGGTGACCGAGGATGAAATGCTCGGCATCGGTGGCGAGAACATGGCCGGCTTCTACTCCTCGATGAAGTACTTCCAGACCCTGGACAATCCCAACAACAAGACCTTCGTCGAGGCCTTCAAGGCCAAGTACGGCAAGGATGCGGTGGTGGGCGACGTTACCCAGGCGGCCTATCTCGGTCCCTGGCTATGGAAGATGGCAGTGGAGAAGGCCGGCAGCTTCGATGTCGACAAGGTGGTCGCGGCGTCTCCGGGCCTGGAGCTGAAGACCGCGCCGGAAGGCTACGTGAAGGTCCACGAGAACCATCACCTCTGGAGTCGCTCGCGCATCGCCCAGATCCAGCCGGACGGTACCTTCAAGGTGGTCCACGAATCCGCCGATCTGATCGAGCCCAATCCCTTCCCCAAAGGCTACCAGTAAGCCTTGCCTGACCGGAGGCGTCGCCTGATCGGCGCCTCCGTACACCTTCGCGGGGAGACCTCCATGGAAAGCTTATCCGACTTCGGCGCGATCGCCGTGATGCAGGGCTTCAACGGCCTTTCGGTATTCTGCGTGTTGCTGCTGATGGCGCTGGGACTGGCGATCATCTTCGGGCAGATGGGCGTGATCAACATGGCCCATGGCGAATTTCTCACCGTGGGGGCCTACACCACCTACGTGATGTCCTCGCTGACCCTGCACCTGTTTCCAGCCTTGCAGCCCTACTACTTCTTTTTCGCCCTGATCCTGGCGTTCTTCGTCGCCGGCGCCATCGGCTGGCTGGTGGAGTGGGCGATGATCAGCCGGCTCTACCAGCGCCCGCTGGACACCCTGCTGGCCACCTGGGGCCTGTCGCTGATCCTGCAGCAGGTGTTTCGCTCGGTATTCGGCGCCCGCGAGGTCAGCGCCGAACTGCCGGAATGGATCATGGGCTCCTGGAGTCCGACCGCCAGCATCGACATCCCCAAGAACGGCCTGTTCGTCATGGTCGTGACCGCGCTGCTGACCCTGACCCTGTTCTTCATGCTGTATCGCTCGCGCTGGGGACTGCAGGTGCGCGCCACCATGCAGAACCGGGTGATGGCCCGCGCCGTGGGCATCAATACCCGCCGCGTGGATCGCATGACCTTCGCCCTGGGCTGCGGCGTGGCCGGGGTGGCGGGCGCGGCCTTCACCACCATCGGCTCCATCGGTCCGACCTCGGGCTCGCTGTATATCGTCGACACCTTCCTGGTGGTGGTCTTTGGTGGCGCAGCCAGCCTGCTCGGCACCATCGCCTCGGCCTTCGGTATCGCCCAGGCGCAGTCGCTGCTGGAATTCTTCCTCTCCGGTTCCATGGCCAAGGTGCTGACCCTGTCGGCGGTGATCCTCATCCTGATGCTGCGGCCCCAGGGCCTGTTCTCGGCAAAAGTCCGCAAGTAGGGAGTCCATGATGAACAAGGCAATCGACAACCTGCTCGGTGGCCGGCAGGGCGCCTTCGGCCTGCTGGTACTGGCCGCGCTGATCCTGCTGGTGTTTCCGCTGACCCTGGATATCTTCCGCCTGACCATGGTCGGCAAATACCTGACCTATGCCTTCGTCGCGGTCGGCCTGGTGCTTTGCTGGGGCTATGGCGGCATCCTCAGCCTGGGGCAGGGCATCTTCTTCGGCCTGGGCGGCTATTGCATGGCGATGTTCCTTAAACTGGAGGCCTCGGATCCGGAGAGCACCCGGATCCAGTCCACGCCCGGCATCCCCGACTTCATGGACTGGAACCAGCTCACCGAACTGCCCTGGCTCTGGCAGCCGTTCCACAGCTTCGGCTTTACCCTGGTGGCCGTGATCGCGGTCCCGGTGTTGCTGGCCTTCATCATCGGCCTGGCGATGTTCAAGCGGCGGGTAGGGGACGTGTACTTCTCCATCGTCACCCAGGCCATCGCCGCCATCCTGACCATTCTCATCATCGGTCAGCAAGGCCTCACCGGCGGGGTCAATGGCATCACCGACCTGAAGACGCTGCTGGGCTGGGACATCCGTTCGGACAGCGCCAAGGTGGTGCTCTACTTCGTCAACGCGGCGCTGCTGTTCACCTGCATCCTGCTCGCCCGCTTCGTGCTGGCCTCCAAGCTCGGCCGGCTGCTGGTGGCCATGCGCGACAAGGAGGAGCGGGTGCGCTTCTCCGGCTATGACGTGGCCAGCTTCAAGATCTTCGTGTTCTGCCTGGCCGCGGCCTTTTCCGCGGTGGGTGGCGCCCTGTTCGCCCTGCAGGTGGGTTTCATGTCGCCGTCCTTCGTCGGCATCGTGCCCTCCATCGAGATGGTCATCTTCGCCGCGGTCGGCGGGCGGTTGTCGCTGCTCGGCGCGGTTTACGGCGCGCTGCTGGTGAATTTCGGCAAGACTTACTTCTCCGAATCCTTCCCCGAGCTCTGGCTGTACCTGATGGGCGGACTGTTCATCGTGGTCGTCCTCTATTTCCCCAATGGCGTGGCCGGTCTGTGGAAGAGCCATGGCCAGCGCCTGGTGGCACGCCTGAAACGCCAGCCGGTCGGCGCCGTCGCAGCGCCGGCCGAGACGTCCCCTGCCAAGCCCGTCCCGCTGGAGACCGCGCCATGAACACCAGTCCCCTCGGTTTCCAATTGGCCAAGCCGGTACTGGCCATCGAAGGCCTGACCGTCTCCTTCGACGGCTTCAAGGCGGTGAACGACCTCAATCTCTATGTCGACCGCAACGAGGTGCACGTGGTGATCGGCCCCAACGGCGCCGGCAAGACCACGGTACTCGACCTGATCTGCGGCAAGACCCGCGCGACCGCCGGCAGCATCGAGTTCAATGGCCGGGAGCTGACCCGGATGAAGGAATTCGACATCGTTCGCGCCGGTGTCGGCCGCAAGTTCCAGAACCCCTCGATCTACGAGAATCTCACGGTGTTCGAGAACCTGGAGATGTCCTATCCCGAGGGCCGCAAGGTGTTCGGCGCACTGTTCTTCAAGCGTAGCGCCGCGGTGGTCGCGCGAGTGCAGGCAGTGGCCGCGGAGATCTTTCTCGCCGACCTGCTGCACCAGCAGGCCGATCTGCTCTCCCACGGCCAGAAGCAGTGGCTGGAGATCGGCATGCTGCTGATGCAGGACCCGGAGCTACTCATGCTCGACGAGCCGGTGGCGGGCATGAGCGTGTCCGAGCGATCCCAGACCGCCGAGCTGCTCAACCGCATCAGTCAGGGACGCTCGGTGCTGGTCATCGAGCACGACATGGAATTCGTCAAGAGCATCGCCCACAAGGTCACGGTGCTGCACCAGGGCAAGGTACTGGCCGAAGGCAGCATGGAAGCGGTGCAGAGCAATCCCAAGGTCATCGAGGTGTACCTGGGGCACTGAGCCTTCACCTACAGCCCTTTTCATGCAGTCGATCACGGGAGATCCCGGTCATGTTCACGATCCAGCACCTCGTCTCCGGCTACGGTCAGAGCCGCATCCTCCACGACCTCAGCCTGGACGTGGCGCAGAAGGAAATCGTCGCCGTCATGGGCCGCAACGGCATGGGCAAGAGCACCCTGTTCCGCAGCCTGATGGGCATCCTGCCGGCCTGGAGTGGCCACGTGGCGGTGGACGGCCAGGACGTCTCGCGGCTGGAGACCCACCAGCGCGTCGAGCGCGGCATCGCCTATGTCCCTCAGGGGCGAATGATCTTTTCCCACATGACGGTGCTGGAAAACATCCAGACCGGCCTGCCGGCCTCGGCCCAAGGCAAGGTGCCCGACGATCTCTATGCGCTGTTCCCGGTGCTACACGAGATGCGCCTGCGCAAGGGAGGCAACCTCTCAGGCGGCCAGCAGCAACAACTGGCCATCGCCCGCGCCCTGGCCACCAATCCCAAGGTGCTGCTGCTGGACGAGCCGACCGAGGGCATCCAGCCCTCGATCATCAAGGACATCGCCCGCACCCTGAAGGAGATCCGCGCCCTGCGTGACCTGACCATCGTGGTGTCAGAGCAGGTGCTGTCCTTCACCCTCGACATTGCCGACCGTTTTCTGGTGATCGAGAAGGGCCGCTTCGTGGTCGAGGAAACCCGCGACAAGGTCGACGAGGCCACCATCAGCCGCTACCTGTCGGTCTGAGAGCCTGTTCATCATCGCTGGTCCGTGAAAGCGCGCTATCCACATTGATCGCGGCCATGTCGGTGCGCCGTAGCGACTGCTCCTACAGTACGGATTGCCGTGTAGGAGCGGCCCATTGCCGCGATAGCCTAATGCCAGAGCGACCACCTCGGCGGACCGCCATGGCCGCGATAGCGAACGTCCGCCGTCCGCTTGCTGGTGGGGTGTTTCAGACGTTCGCTTCTGAAACACTTCATGAGAATATCCGTCAGGACGCCCGGGCCAGCACCGCGTGCAGCAGCACATTGGCACCCGCGGCCAGGTGCTCCTGCTGGGCATCCTCCAGCTCGTTGTGGCTGATGCCATCCTTGCAAGGCACGAAGATCATGGCGCTGGGCGCCACCGTGGCCAGGTAGACCGCGTCGTGGCCGGCGCCGCTGACCACGTCCATGCTGTCCAGGCCCAGGATGTCCGCTGCGCTGCGCACCAGCCCGATGCAGTCGGCAGCGAAGTGGCAGGGCTTGAAATAGACGACCTGTTCCACCGCGATCTGTAGGCGGGAATCGGCGGCCATCAGCGCCGCGCAGCCGTCCCGTAGCGCCTGGTCCATGGCGGACAGCACGGCGTCGTCGAGAGCGCGCAGATCCACGGAGAATTTCACCGTACCGGGGATGGTGTTGCGCGAGTTGGGCGACACCTGCATGAAGCCAACCGTGGCCCGCGCATGGGGGGCGTGATCGAGGGCGATCTGATTGATCCGCTGCACCAACTGGGCGGCTGCCAGCAGCGCATCGTGGCGCTGATTCATGGGCGTGGGACCGGCGTGGGCCTCCATGCCGGTTACGACCAGGTCGTACCAGCGCTGGCCGAGGGCACCGGGGACCACGCCGATGGTCAGGTCGTGGGCCTCGAGGACCGGTCCCTGCTCGATATGGGCTTCGAAATAGGCGTCGAACATCCCGTTGGGCACCTCACCGGGCGCCTGGCCACCGGCGTAGCCGATACGGGTCAGTTCCGCGCCTACGGTCAGTCCCTCGATGTCCTGTTGTGGGAGCACCTCGTTCAGGGCGAAGGCGCCGCTGAACACGCCGGAGCCCATCATGACCGGGACGAAGCGCGAGCCTTCCTCGTTGGTCCAGACCACCACTTCCAGGGGCGCGGCGGTGCGGATGCCCGCATCGTCCAGAGTGCGCAGCACCTCCAGGCCGGCGAGTACGCCGAAGTTGCCATCGAACTTGCCGCCAGTGGGCTGGGTATCGATATGGCTGCCCATGGCGATGGCCCGGCGCGTTGGGTCGCTGCCTTCACGGCGGGCGAAAATATTGCCGATGGCGTCCACGCGTACGCCTAACCCGGCTTCCCGGCACCAGGCCACGAAGAGATCACGGCCCTGGCGATCCAGGTCGGTCAGCGCCAGTCGGCAGACGCCACCCTTGGCGGTGCCGCCGATCTTGGCGAGGTGCATGAGAGATTGCCAGAGGCGGTCGGAGTTGATCTGCAGGGTCATGGGTAGCTCCAGTCAGGACAGACGCTGGCCGGTCAGGCGACGGGCCAGGGCAATGAGGGAGAGATCGCTGCCGCGAGGGCCGATCAGCGATAGCCCCAGGGGCGCGCCATCGATGTGCAACAGTGGCAAGGAGAGCTGGGGGCAGCCGGACAGCACCGACAGACAGAGCAGGCGGATGGACAGGTCGCGATAGTCCTCCAGCGCTTCCTCCGAGGTGCTCAGCAGCGGCGCGACATCGGGCATGGTCGGCAGCAGCAGTACGCCGTCCCGGCCGAGCAGCGCCTGGAAGCGTTCTGTGAAGTCCTGCGCCGTCTGCCTGGCGGACGCGACCTGGCCGTCGTCGAGGGTCTGGGCCCAGGCCACGCGCTCCTTCACGCCCGGCCCGAGCTGGACCGGGTAGCGGGACAGGAAGTCGCCCTGGTTTTCCCACACCTCGCGGCCCTGGATGTGGCGGAACGCCCAGTAGAGCTCGTCCAGGGGCAGCACCGCGCCCTTGACCGGGGTCGGCAGCAGTTCTAGTTCGTCCAGCAGGGCGCGGGTGGCCTCCCGCACGGCAGGGGTGACCAGTGCGAGCAGGTCAGTGGCCAGCAGCAAGCGCGGCAGCGCCGGTAAGGGGGTGGGGTCCGCGTCGAGCAGGATCTCGCCGACCCGGGCGAAGGTGTTCAGATCGCGGGCGAACCAACCGCAGGTATCGAAGCTGTGGGCCAGCGGCATGCAGCCATCCAGGCTGATACGGTCGTGGGTGGGGCGCAACCCGATCAGCCCGCAGTGGCTGGCCGGCGCCCGTACCGATCCGCCGGTGTCGGTGCCAAGGGCGAAGTCGCACAGGCCGTTGGATACCGCCGAGGCCGAGCCGGAACTGGAGCCACCGGGAATCCGCAGGGGCACGGTGCCGTTGCGTGGCGTGCCAAAGTGGGCATTCTTGCCGGTCATGGAAAAGGCCAGCTCATCGGTGATGACCTTGCCGGTGAAGCGGGCACCGGCCTCGAGCGACTGCCGGACGACCGGGGCATGACTGGACTTGAGTCCGGACGCAGCCAGCTTGTGCGGATTGCCACAGCCGGTGGGATAGCCGGCGACGTCGAAGAGGTCCTTGACGGCGAAGCTCAGGCCGCCGAGAGGGCCGTTGTCCGCGTGGGGGACGGGACTGTCGGGGTAGGGCAGGTAGCAGTGCGCGTGGGCGTTCATTGGGGGCTCCGCAGGAGTTCGAAAGGGCGATTCAGTGAGGGGCGCTAGGCGGAGCGGTCTGCGCCAGTTGCCAGCAGGCCGCGCGGTGGCCGTGGCCGAGCGGGGTCGCCTCCGGCACCATTTGGTGGCAGTGTTCCTTGGCCAGTCCGCAGCGTTCGGCGAAGGCACAGCCCGACGGCAAGCGGGACAGGTCCGGCGGGGCGCCGCCGATGCTGTCCAGGCGCTTGCCCTTCTGCAAGGCACCCTCGCTGCGGCTTTTCAGTAGCGCCTGGGTGTAGGGATGGCGGGGTTGGGTGAGCAGCACGGCTGCCGGGCCTTCCTCGACGATGCGGCCGGCGTACATCACCGCCATGCGGTCGGCGACTTCCGCGGCGGCGCCGATGTCATGGGTGACGAAGACGATGGACAGGCCCAGCTCGCGTTGCAGCTCGCGCAGCAACAGTAGGATCTGGATCTGTACCGTGGCGTCGAGCGCCGTGGTCGGCTCGTCGGCCAGCAGCACCTGCGGATTGCAGGCCAGGGCCAGGGCGATCATGGCGCGCTGGCGCATGCCGCCGGACATCTCATGGGGGAAGGCGTCGAGGCGACGTTCCGGGCTTGGGATGCGCACTCGTTCGAACAACTGCAGGGCCCGCGACCGGGCCTCGGCCTTGCTCAGCCCCTCGTGGCGGCGGATGGCCTCGCTGATCTGCTGGCCAAGGGTGTAGACCGGGTCGAGGGCCAGCAGCGGCTCCTGGAAGATCATGGCGACGCGCTTGCCGCGCAACTGGGTCAGCGCCTTGGACGACAGCGCCAGCACATCTTCCCCGGCGATCTGCAGGCCGCCGGCATAGCGCGTGGTCTTTTCCGGATGCAGCCGCATCAGGGCGCGCAGCGTCACACTCTTGCCAGAGCCGGACTCGCCGATCAGCGCCAATACCTCACCCTGGCCGACCTCCAGGGACACCCCGTTGACCGCCTGGATGCGCTTGCCCGGCGGGTGGAACTCCACGTGCAGGTCACGCAGTTGGATGAGGGCTTCAGACATGGCTCGCCTCCGGGGACGGGGCGGATTCCAGCGCGTAGCCGGAGTCGGGCTCGTAGCGCAGGCAGGCCACGCTGCGTCCCGGCTCGGCCTCGGCGAAGCGCGGCGCGCGCTGGGCGCAGACGGCTTGCGCATAGTCGCAGCGGGTATGGAAACGGCAGCCGGGCGGGGGCGCTATGGGATTGGGCGGATCGCCCGCCAGCGGCGCTTCCTCGGTCCGGTGCAGGGGATCGGTACTGGGCATGGAGCGCAGCAGCGCCCGGGTATAGGGATGCAGGGGGCGCTCGAACAGGGCCTCGGCCTCGCCCACCTCGACCACCTCGCCGAGGTACATGACCAGTACCCGGTCGGAGACGTAGCGCACCACATTGAGGTCATGACTGATGAAGACGTAGGTCAGCCCCAGCGCCTCCTTGAGGTCCGCCAGCAGGTTCAGCACCTGGGCTTCCACCGACTTGTCGAGCGCCGAGACCGACTCGTCGAGGATGATCAGCCGCGGCTCCAGCGCCAGCGCCCGGGCGATGTTGACGCGCTGCCGCTGGCCCCCGGACAGCTCGTGGGGATAGCGTCCGGCGAAGCGGCTCGGTTCTAGCCCGACCCGCGCCAGCAGGTCATGGGCGCGGGCCAGGGCCTCGGCGCGGGAGACGCCATGCACGGTCGGGCCGAAGGCGATGGAATCCTCGAGGGTCATGCGTGGATTGAGCGAGGCGTAGCTGTCCTGGAAGACCATCTGGGTCTGCCGGCGATAGTCGCGCAGGGGTAGCACCGCGCCGACGGTCTGGCCGTCGAACACCAGCTCGCCGCTGTCCTGGCGGGTGAGCTGCATCAGCAGCCGGGCGGTGGTGGACTTGCCGCAGCCGGATTCGCCGACCACGCCGAGGGTCTCGCCCTTGAACAGGGTGAAGCTCACGCCGTCCACCGCGCGCACGGCCAGGCGCTCCCGGCGCAGGCTGAAACCCCCTCGCTTGAGCGGAAAATGCTTCTTCAGGTCCCGCACGATCAGCAGCGGCTGGGCGGGACCGCCGAGGTCGCGCGGGTCGTTCGGGGCGGGCAGGGGCGACGGGCTCATTGCTTGACCTCCATGGCCGAACGCAGGCCATCGGCGAGCATGTTGAAGGACACCGAGGTGATGAAGATCAGCAGGCCGGGCAGGGCGGCGACCCAGGGCTGGCTGTAGATGGCGGTGCGCAGGGTATTGAGCATCAGCCCCCATTCGGGCTCGGGCGGCTTGACGCCGAGGCCGAGGAACGACAGCCCCGAGGCCAGGATCATCGACACCGAGATCAGGCTGGTGGCATAGACGAAGATGGGCCCTATCACGTTGCCCAGCACGTGCTTGCGCACGATCAGCAGGGCCGAAGCGCCACTGGCCCGCGCCGCGTCCACGTAGTCGCTGCGCCGCACCGCGGTGGTCACGCTCTCGGCGATGCGGGCGATCTGCGGCACGAAGACGATGGTCAGGGATACCAGCGCATTGGTGATGCCCGCCCCCAGGGCCCCGGACAGGGCGATGGCCAGCAGCACCGAGGGGAAGGCGTAGAGCACGTCGATGCAGCGCATGATGACCGTGTTCAGCCAGCCACCGGCGTAGCCGGCGACGATGCCGAGGGTGCCGCCGAGGACGAAGGCCAGGATCACCGGGGCGATGCCCATGAATAGCGACAACCGGGCGCCCAGAATCAGCCGCGAGAGCAGATCCCGCCCGAGTTCGTCACCGCCCAGCGGCAGCCCCGGCGTGCCGATGGGCTTCAGCCGCTTGAGCATCGAGGTGGCGAAGGGATCGTGCGGCATGATCCAGGGGGCGAACACTGCCATGAGGATCAGCAGCAGGATTATGCTGGCCGAGACCATCGCCAGCGGATTGCGCACCAGCCGGTGCAGCACGTTGGCGAGGTGGCTGCGCGAGCGCGTGACGCCGGACGCGGAGGAGGTGAGGGACGTCTGGATGGCGGCGGTCATGTCAGCCTCGTTCGATACGGGGGTCGAGGACGGTCTGCAGCATGTCGACCAGGAGATTGAGCAGCACGAAAAACAGCGCCAGGATCAGGATCGAACCCTGCAGCAGCGGCAGGTCGCGCTGGAAGATCGCCTGGTTGAGTAGGAAACCGGTACCGGGCCAGGCGAACACCGTCTCGATCAGGATCGAGCCGCCCAGCAGGTAACCCAGTTGCAGACCTACCACCGCTAGGGCGGTGGGCGCGCAGTTCTTCACCACGTGGCGCAGTACCCCGCCTTCGCTCAGACCACGGGCGCGCAGGCCGATGACGAATTCCTGCGCCAGGGTGTCGGCCACCAGGGCCCGCACGGTACGGGCGACGATGCCCATGGGGATGAAGGACATGGTCACCGCCGGCAGGATCAGGTACTGGACGTGGGCCCAGTCCCAGCGCCAGTCGCTGGAGCCGCCCGGTCCGGCGCCGGTTGCCGGCAGCCACATCAGCTGGGCGGAAAAGACGATGACCAGCACCATGCCCAGCCAGTAGTTGGGCAGGCTCACGCCGACGACCGACACCAACGAGGCGAGGCGATCGGCCCAGGAATTGCGGAAGTAGCCGGCGACGAAGCCAAACAGGGAACCCAGGCTGAGGCCGATCAGGCTGGCGAGGAGGGCGATCATCAGGGTGTTGCCAACCGCCTTCAGGACCTCGCTGGTCACCGGTCGGCTGGTGGCGATGGAGGTGCCCAGGTCGCCGTGCAGGGCCCGCCACACCCAGCGCAGGAATTGCTCCGGCAGCGGTCGATCAAAGCCGTAGACCCTCATCATCTGCCGCTGCAGCTCGGCCGAGGCATCGGCGGGCAGGATGGACACCAGCGGATCGCCCGGCGCGATGTGTACCAGCATGAAACAGAGGAAGGCCACCCCAAGCATGATGGGTAGCGCATAGAGCAGACGGCGAAGCAGATAGCCGATCATGGTGGTAAGCCTCCGGGACTGTGCCTGCTGGAGTCCGTGCCGAAAACGAGGGTGATCGCCCCGAAGGGCGGGTCGATCGACCTCAATCCATGGTCATGGTGGCGATGTCTATGAACCAGCTCCTGGGTTGCACCACGTGCCCGATCTTCGGCGAGAGGGCCCGCGGGCCGACGTCATGGGCGACGAACAGGAAGGGCGCCTCGTCGACGATGTTGGCGTGCAGCGCGCCCAGGGCCTGGTTGCGCGTCTGTTCATCGAAGGCGGTGCGCGCCTTGGCGATGAGCTGGTCGGTCTGCTCGCTGGTGTAGTAGCCCCAATTGTTGGAGACCGGCGGCAGGGCCTTGCTGCTGACGAAGCGCACCATGGCGAAGAAGGGATCCATGGTCGCCGCGCTGACATTGGTGGCGTCCGCCCCATGCGCCGCCGGGTCCTTGGCACCGAGGCGCCAAGTGGAATACAGGGTGTTCCATTCCAGCACGTCGAACTGGACATCGAAGAAGCACTGCTTGAGGTTTTCCTGGATGTACTCGTTCATCGGCAGCGGCTGCATCTGACCGGAGCCTGAGGCGGAGGTCTGCACCTTGATCTTGGCCGGGTGGTCGGCGGAGTAGCCGGCGTCGGCCATGAGCTTCTGCGCCGCGGCCACGTCGTAGCGGACCTGGAAGCCGGGCGAGCCCCGCCAGGGATCGCCCGGCTCCACCACGCCGGTCGCCGGCTCCATCTGCCCGCTGAGCAGGGTCTTGAGTTCGTCGCGATTCACGCAGAGGTTCGCCGCCTGACGCACGCGCTTGTCATGGAACGGCGACTGCGGCAGCAGGGAGAACTGCCAGGGCCAGAGATGCGGCTGCAGGTTGGAATAGATCTTGTAGCCACGCGCCTTGATGGTGTCGAGGGCATCCGGCGCCGGCGCTTCGATCCAGTCCACCTGGCCGGACAGCAGGGCGGCGGTACGGGCGCTGGCTTCCGGCAAGGGCAAGAGCACCACATGCTCGATGCGTGGGCGGCGCTTGGGATCCCAATAGGCGGGGTTGGCGGCCAGCTCCAGACGCTCGCGCGGGACGAACTTGGCCATCTTGAACGGGCCGGTGCCGGAGGCGTCAGCGGCGAAGGCCGTCCAGGCCTGCTGGGCGCGTTGCGCCGGATCGGTCAAGGCGGCCGGCACGGCGTCGAACTTGGCCTGCCAGTGGGTCGGCGAGGCCATGAACAGGTTCGTCAGGTTGTAGGGCAGGAAGGAATCCGGCTCGGCGGTGGTGAGTACGACGGTATAGGGGTCAATCACCCGGGCGGACCTCAGGGTCGGCATGCGCGAGGCCGTGACGCCGATCTGCGAGGGATCGTATTGCGGCGCCGCCTTGTTCAGCACCTTGTCGACGTTCCACACCACCGCCTTGGCATCGAAGGGTGAGCCATCGTGGAAGGTGACGCCCTGGCGCAGCTTGAAGATCCACTTGGTGTGGTCGCTCGGATCGATCGACCAGGATTCCGCCAGGTCGGGAATGAGCACACTGGGTTTGTCCGCCGCGCTGAGGTCCCACTGGGTCAGGCTATCGTAGAGGGTGATGCCGGTGAAGCGATTACCTTCGTAACCCTGATCCGGCTGGCCCAGGGTACGTGGGATGTCGCCGGCGGTCATGGCGATGCGCAGGGTCTTCTCCTGCGCCTCAGCCAGACCGCTGCTGCCCAGGGCACAGGCCAGGGCGAGGGTCAGACCGGCAAGCCGGGCAATCGGCGCGGAACGGTTCGTGTCATCGCTCATCTGTATCCCTCATTGGTTTAAGTTGGCTGAGGGTAAAAAAGCAACGCACGTGCCAATCGATAGATCGGTATCGATTATCGATTCAATTTGGGAGTTGCCTGTGGCTGGACGGCGGGCCAGGCCTTCCGTAGGACCAACCGGGCGCACGTCCCGCCGGCCTGGCCCCAGTCAAAACGGTGCGCAGACCCGCGGACCGTGCGCCCTTAGTGCGCGAGGGACTCGGAAATGCTGCGGGCGCAGTCGCGCACCAGGGGCGCGAGGCGCTGCGTCGCCTCTTCCAGGGTCCAGCGGCTGGTCGGCGGCGACAGGTGCACGGCGCCTGCCGGCACGCCGTGCCGGTCGACGATGGGAGCGGCGATGCCCATGTCGCCAGGGAACAACTCTTCGCAATTGATGGCGTAGCCCAGGTGGCGAGCGGTCTGAATACGGGTGAGGATGGCCTCGACATCGGTCAGGGTGCTGGGGGTGCGGGCCTCGCGCGACCCGACGGCCAGCATTGTTCGTACTTCGGCGTCGTCCAGGCACCCTAGATAGGCTCGTCCGGAACTCGTGCAGTACATGGGAATGCGCATCCCCACTGGCGTGAGCACGGGGATGGTCTGGGTCGTCATGATCTGGGCGATGTAGACCATGCTCTGGTCGACCGGCTCGGTAAGGCTGGCGGTCTCGCCGGAGGCCTGGGCGAGCTGGGCTAGGTAGGGATGCGCCAGCCGCACTAGGGAATGACCCGCCAGGTAGTTGAACCCTAGTTCGATGACCTTCGGCAGCAGCCGAAAGCGCCGGGTACGGGTATCCCGACCGACGTAGCCCAGCACTTCGAGAGTGTGCACGGCGCGCTGCGCGGAGGCTTTGTTCATGTCGGTCAGGCGCGCAATCTCGCCGAGCGTCAGGGTGCGCTGCGCCATGAAGGTCTGCAGGACCTGCAAGCCTTTGCCCAGGGATTGGTTGAATAGTGGGTCGGAGGGGGTGCGCGGGGTGGAGTCTTCTGCACTCATCGACGGGGTCCAGGCATGAGCGGGTTGCACCAACCTCGGGTTGGCGATGAGGGCCGGCGGGGCGCCGCCGGTGAACTGTAGCGCACTCACCGATCCGAAGGGCGTGGCCACCTGCAACCTGCAGATGCGGGGCTCCTTGAGACGGTCGCTACGTCATCCAACGTATTTCCCCCTTTTGTCCTTACATCAAGACTAGCCCCCGGCACCCACCCCGGCCTCGATGCGCGGGCTACCCACCAGGTCCAAGGAGCTTCGTCATGACCGACACCCTGATCAAGGTCGACCTCACCCAGGCCGCCACCGACAACGAGAACGTCCACAACCGCTGGCACCCGGACATCCCCATGGTCTGCTGGGTCAAGCCGGGGGATGACTTCATCCTGGAAACCTACGACTGGACCGGTGGCGCGATCAAGAACGACGACGATGCCAGCGACGTGCGCGATGTTGACCTCTCCACCGTGCACTACCTGTCCGGACCGGTGGGCGTGAAGGGCGCCGAGCCGGGCGACCTGCTGGTGGTCGATCTGCTCGATATCGGCGCCAAGGCCGAGTCTCAGTGGGGCTTCAACGGCTTCTTCTCGAAGCAGAACGGCGGCGGCTTTCTCACCGATTACTTTCCCTCGGCGCAGAAATCCATCTGGGACTTCGAGGGCATGTTTACCAAGAGCCGGCACATCCCGGGGGTGCGTTTCGCCGGGCTCATCCATCCTGGGCTGATCGGTTGCCTGCCGGACCCCAAGCTGCTGGCCAACTGGAATGCCCGCGAGCAGGAGCTGATCGACAGCAACCCGACCCGGGTACCGCCCCTGGCCAATCCGCCGTTCGCCGCGACCGCCCATATGGGCAAGCTCACCGGCGCGGCCCGTGACGCGGCAGCCGCTAGCGGCGCGCGCACCGTGCCGCCCCGCGAGCATGGCGGCAACTGCGACATCAAGGACTTGTCGCGTGGCTCGAAGATCTTCTTCCCGGTGTACGTGGAAGGGGCTGGCCTCTCCGTGGGTGACCTGCACTTCAGCCAGGGCGACGGCGAGATCACCTTTTGCGGCGCCATCGAGATGGCCGGCTGGGTGCACATGAAGGTCGAGCTGATCAAGGGTGGCATGGCCAAGTACGGCATCAAGAATCCCATCTTCAAACCCAGCCCCATCGTGCCCACCTACAACAACTTCCTGATCTTCGAAGGCATCTCGGTGGATGACGCCGGCAAGCAGCACTACCTGGACGTCAACCTGGCGTACCAGCAGGCCTGCCTGAATGCCATCGAGTACCTGAAGAAATTCGGCTACAGCGGCGCCCAGGGCTATTCGCTGCTGGGCTCGGCACCGGTGCAGGGCCATATCAGCGGGGTGGTCGACATTCCCAACGCCTGCGCCACCCTCTGGCTGCCGACGGATATCTTCGAATTCGACATCAATCCCACTGCCGCCGGACCGACCCGCTACCTGGACGGCAACATCGACATGCCCATCGCCTACGACAAGTGAGCCGCCCGGGTGCGGCCGCCGGTCGCGCCCCGCCGCCAGGAGCCCGTCATGCCGATCTACGAATACGACTGCCCCGACTGCGGGGATTTCACCCTGCTGCGGCCCATGGCCCAGCGCGACGATCCCTGCAGCTGTCCCGTCTGTGCCACGCCCAGCCCCCGGGTAATCCTCAGTGCCCCTGGCCTGGCGACCCTGGCGGGCGGCGCGCGTCGCGCCCAGGAGACCAATGAGCGTTCGCGCCACGTGCCCCAATCCCTTGAGGAATACCAGGCCAAGCGCAGTCATGGCGCCGGTTGTAGCTGCTGCGCGCCAAGCAAGCCGGCCGCGCGCAGCAAGGCCAATCCCCATGGCCTGAAGACCAGTCCGTCAACCCGCCCCTGGATGATCAGCCACTGATTCCCGGTCCAGCCCTTTCAAAGGAGCCACTCCATGCGCCATGGCGATATTTCCAGCAGCCCCGATACCGTCGGCGTCGCTGTCGTCAACTACCGGATGCCACGCCTGCACAGCAAGGCGGAGGTGCTGGCCAACGCCCAGCAGATTGCCGCGATGATCAAGGGCATGAAGCTCGGCCTGCCGGGTATGGATCTGGTGGTATTCCCCGAGTACAGCACCATGGGAATCATGTATGACCGTGACGAGATGATGGCCACCGCCGCGACCATCCCGGGCGAGGAGACGGCGATCTTCGCCGCCGCCTGCCGTGAGGCCAGAACCTGGGGGATCTTTTCGCTCACCGGCGAGCGCCATGAGGAACATCCGCACAAGGCGCCCTACAACACCCTGGTGCTGATCGACGACCAGGGCGAGATCGTGCAGAAGTATCGCAAGTGCATTCCCTGGTGCCCCATCGAAGGCTGGTATCCCGGTGACCGCACCTATGTCAGCGAAGGTCCCAAGGGCCTGAAGATCAGCCTGATCATCTGCGATGACGGCAACTACCCGGAAATCTGGCGCGACTGTGCCATGAAGGGTGCCGAGCTGATCGTGCGTTGCCAGGGTTACATGTACCCGGCCAAGGAGCAGCAGGTGCTGATGGCCAAGACCATGGCCTGGGCCAACAACTGCTATGTGGCGGTCGCCAACGCCACCGGTTTCGACGGGGTGTATAGCTACTTTGGCCATTCGGCGCTGATCGGTTTCGATGGCCGCACCCTGGGCGAGTGCGGCGAGGAGGAGATGGGCATCCAGTACGCCCAGCTATCGGTCTCGCAGATTCGCGACGCCCGCGCCAACGACCAGTCGCAGAATCACCTGTTCAAGCTGCTGCATCGCGGCTACACCGGGGTCTACAACTCCGGCGACGGCGACAAGGGCGTGGCCGACTGCCCCTTCGACTTCTACCGCACCTGGGTGCTGGATGCCCAGAAGGCCCAGGTCGATGTCGAACGAATGACCCGCTCTATCCTGGGTGTAGGGGATTGTCCGGTGGGCGAGTTGCCGCATCCCGATCAGGAACGTCAGCTGGGTTAGCGCCGGTGGCGCGAGGAGCGGCCCATGCCTTTCGTCAATGACCTGATCGAGCATAACCGTAGCCAGCTCGCATGCGAGGGGCAGGCGCCTTTGCCCTCCCGCTTCCTATTCGAGCCGGCAGTGGTCATGGCACTGCTGCGAGCGCGCATCCTCGGCCAGGCCAGGGTGCTCGATGAGGTGGAAGCCCTGCTCAAGGTGATCAAGGCCGACATCGGTGATCCCGAAAGACCCCTGGGCGTCAGTCTGTTCCTCGGCCCCACCGGGGTCGGCAAGACCGAGATCGTGCGTCTGCTGGCCCAGGCCATTCATGGTCGGGCAGACGCCCTGTGCCGCATCGACATGAACACCCTGGCCCAGGAACACTACGCCGCGGCCCTGGCCGGGGCGCCGCCCGGTTATGTGGGCAGCAAGGAAGGCAGCACGCTGTTCGATGCCGAGGCCATCGCCGGCAGCTACGGCCGCCCTGGCATCGTGCTGCTCGACGAGCTGGAAAAGGCCGATCGCCAGGTCATCCGTACCCTGTTGAACGTGCTCGACAGCGGCCAGCTGGTGCTCAGCGCTGGCAGCAAGCGCCTGGATTTTCGCAACAGCCTCATCTTCATGACCAGCAACCTGGGTGCCCGCGCCGTCCAGCAACAGCGTGCGCGCTTCGTGCGCGGCTGGCGGCGCTGGCTCAAGCTGTCGGCGGATCCTGGACCTATCCTGGAAGAGGCGCTCCACGCGCATTTCGATCCGGAATTTCTCAATCGTATCGAGCGGATCCTAGCCTTCGAGCGCGTCGACCAAGACTGGCTACCCGGACTGCTCGCCATCGAGCTGGACAAGCTCAATCAGCGTCTGGGCCGTCGGGGAAAAAGCCTGGAATTGCACGACAGTGCCAGGGCCTTCCTGACGCGTGGCCACGATGCCCGCTTCGGCGCTCGCGATCTGGTCCGGCGCCTGCGACGGCTATTGGAACCGGCGGTGGCCGACTGTCTGCTGGCGCAGCCGACGGCTGTCCGGCTCCTGGCGATTCAGGAGGGGGAGCGTCTGGTGGTGCGCGAGGTGGACGCCGGCTGATGGCTTCCCACAGGACTCGGGACCCAATCCGGATTCCCGAGCCTGGGGATTACGCTAGTGGGCGCTGCGCCTCGCCAACCACGCCCGCCACCCACCATGCACCGTGATGTCCTCGGCACCGGCCAGGCCATAGGGCTCGCAGATGAAGCCGGTTTCCCAGCTGCCATCGGCCAGTTCCACCTTGCCCAGGCCGAGCGGGGCGGGGATGCCGGTGAGAAAGCTGCCCAGTTCGCCGCTGGGCAGTTCCCAGACCTCCACCTCGATGCCGGCGCCGTCTTCGGCGACCCGGACCATGCCCGGGCGTAGCGGCGGACCACCGGCCAGGACGTGGAGGCGATAGTGCGGCGCGCTCCGGGTCAGGGCGAGGCGCCGGGCACCGCGGGCGAGCAACTGGCCGTTGAGGGGCAGCCCCTGCAGGTGGGCACCGCAGACCACCAGGCGGGTACGGTCATGGCGGGCGGGACGCGCCGGCAGGCTGGCGCTCGGCAGGGCGCCGCCGACCAGCGGCAGGCCCTGGGCTTCCTGCAGGGCCGCGGCCAGGCTCAGCAGGTACTGGTCGGTGAAGACCCGGCCGAACAGCGTCACGCCCCAGGGCAGTCCGCTGGCCATGACGCCAGCCGGCACGGCCACGGCGGCGTAGTCCAGCAGATTCATGAAGTTGGTGTAGTAGCCCAGGTCGGCGTTGCGGGCGACCGGTTCGGCGGCCAGTTCCGCCAAGGTCACCGGGCGCGGATAGGTGGGGGTGAGCACGCAATCCAGTTCGGCCAGCAGGGCATCGCACTGGGCTTTCAGCGCCTGCAGTCGGTAGCCGGCGCGAAAGGCGTCCACTGCCGTGGTGCCGGGCGCCTTGTCCAGCACGGCGCGGATCACCGGCAGCACCGCGTCCGGCTCGGCCTCGATCAGGGCGCCGGCCACGCTGTAGCGCTCGGCCACCCAGGGGCCTTCATAGAGCAGGCGCGCGGCTTCCAGGAAGGGCGCGAGGTCCAGCGGCACGGCTTCGCCCCCCAGGGCTTCCAGGCGGGCCTTGGCCGTCGCGAACAGCGCCGGGCTTTCCGGGCAGCCGAGGAATTCCAGCTGGGTCGGGACGCCGAAGCGGAAGGGCCGCGGCCTGCCGAAGGCGCTGGCGTCGTTCCACTGCGGATTGGCGCGGCTGTAGGGGTCGCGTGGATCGAGGCGGGCGGTGAGCGCCAGCAGCATGCTGGCTTCGGCAGCGGTGGCGGTAAAGAAGGTCACGCAGTCCAGGGTCTGGCAGGCGGGCACCACGCCGGCGGTGGACAGCAGCCCCTTGCTGCCCTTGAGACCCACCAGGTTGTTCAGCCCCGCGGGCACGCGACCGGAACCGGCGGTATCGGTGCCCAGGGCGAAGCTGGCGACACCCAGAGCCACGGCCAGGGCCGAACCGGCGCTGGAGCCGCCGGAAGGATAGTCCGGGTGGACGCTGTTGCGGCAGGCGCCATAGGGCGAACGGGTGCCGTTGAGGCCGGTGGCGAACTGGTCGAGATTGCACTTGCCCAGGGGCACGGCGCCCAGGGCGACCAGCTGCTCCACCAGGGTCGCCGAGCGCTCGGGCACATAGGCAAAGGCCGGGCAGGCTGCCGTGGTAGGGATGCCGGCGAGGTCGATATTGTCCTTGATGGCGAAGGGGATGCCATAGAGCGGCAGCTCGGCGGGATCGCGGTCGTCCAGGGCGGCGAGATAGGGCTCCAGCTCGGCCGGGGTCAGCAGGTGGATGAACAGCCGGTACTCGGGGTTGAGGCCCGCGGCCTGTTCCCGCAGTTCGGCGATGAGCGCGCGCGGGGTCAGGGTCCCGGCGGCATAGGCGGCGTTCAGGGTGGAGAGGCGCAGATCGAATGTCATGGTGGCTTCCTTCACGTCTTGTCGATGACCAGCAGGCGCTGGCCGGCGCGGATCGGCGAGCCGGGCTGGACCTGCAGGTCGTGGATCCGGCCGCTGCAAGGGGCGAGCAACGGGATTTCCATCTTCATGGACTCCAGGATCAGCAGCGGCTGGCCGGCTTCCACCTGGTCGCCCGGCTGTACCTGGGCCTGCCAGAGATTGCCGGCCACCGGGCTTTCCAGCGCAAGCTGATGGCTGGCGAGGGGGGCATCCTCGGTGGCTTCGACGGCGGCTTCCTGGCTGTCGAAATGCGCCTGGCCGGAGTCGATCCAGCGTTGCCGCTCGGCAGCGAAGGCGCTCTGCTGGCGCCCACGGAAGGTGGCGATGTCCTCGGCTTCCCGCGCCAGGAAGGCCTGGTAGGCGGACAGTGACAGTTCGCTCTCTTCGATGCGCAGCGGCATGCGACCCAGGGGGAAGTCGGCGCGGATGCGCAGCAGCTCGTCCGCCGACACCTCATGGAAGCGGATCTGATCGAAAAAGCGCAGCAGATAGGGCTGGCCGTGGAAGGCTTCCACGTCACGGTAGCGATTCCACATCTGCAGGGTGCGACCGACGAACTGGTAGCCGCCGGGGCCTTCCATGCCATAGACGCACAGATAGGCGCCACCGATGCCCACCGAGTTTTCCGCGGTCCAGGTGCGCGCCGGGTTGTACTTGGTGGTCACCAGCCGGTGGCGCGGATCGAGGGGGGTGGCCACCGGCGCACCCAGATAGACGTCGCCGAGGCCCATCACCAGGTAACTGGCGTCGAAGACGATGCGCTTGACCGCCTCCAAGGACTCCAGGTCATTCACCCGGCGGATGAACTCCAGGTTGCTCGGGCACCAGGGCGCGTCCTTGCGCACCGTGGTGGTGTATTTCTCGATGGCCAGGCGGCAGGCCGGATCGTCCCACGACAGTGGCAGGTGGACGATGCGCGAGGGCACCCGCAGGTCCTGGGCATCGCCCAGCGCCTGCCAGCAGCGACTGACCGCCGCCAGCAGCTCTGCCAGGGGCAGTGTCTCGGGCTGGTAGTGTACCTGCAGCGAGCGGATGCCGGGGGTGAGCTCGCACAGCCCCGGCAGCGCCAGGGCGGCCAGCGCCTGCATCAGCCCATGGCCGCGAAAGCGCAAGGCCAGGTCCAGCTCCGGTGGGCCGATCTCCAGCAGCAGATGGGTATCCCCGGAGAGCCGCGCCACCAGTCGCTCGGCGCCCTGGCCCAGGTCCAGCACCACGGGATCGCCGCGCTCGGGGGTAACGGTAATTTCCGCCTGCGGTTGCAGACTGAGCTCCTCGGCCAGCCGTGCCTGCTGCAGACGCCGCCCGGTCGCCAGGTCCACCGGCAGGAAGCGCAGCCGGTCACCGGCCTTGAGCTGGCCCAGTTGCCAGAGATCGGCTTCGATCACCGTGACCGGGCAGACGAAGCCGCCCAGGCTGGGGCCGTCGGGGCCGAGGATGACCGGCATGTCGCCAGTGAAGTCCACGGCGCCGACCGCATAGGGATTGTCATGGATGTTGGAGGGATGCAGACCGGCTTCGCCGCCGTCTTCCCGGGTCCATTCCGGCTTGGGCCCGATCAGTCGCACGCCGGTACGACTGGAATTGAAGTGCACCTCCCAGTCGGTGGCGAGAAAGAGGTCCAGATAGGCCGGGGTGAAATAGTCCGGCGCGCCGTGCGGCCCATAGATGACGCGCAGGGTGCGGGTCTCGGGCAATCGGGTGGTCAGGGCGGCGGGCAGCCGGGCCTCCGCGCGTGCGTCGGTCAGCGGATGCAGGTGCAGCACGTCGCCGGCGCGCAGGGCGCGGCCGCCGTGACCGCCGAACTGGCCAAGGGTGAAGGTGCTGCGACTGCCCAGGTAGTCGGGCAGGTCCAGGCCGCCTCTCAGGCAGAGATAGCTGCGCGCGCCCGCGCCGGTGATGGCGCCCAGGTGCAGGATGGCACCCGCGGGTACGCGAAAGACGCTGTCCATGGCCTGGAGCTGGTCATCCAGCAGGATCGGCAGCGCCGCGCCGGTGACCGCCACCACGGCCTCGGTGTTGAATCTCAGGGTGGGGCCGGCCAGGGTGATTTCCAGGGCGGCCGCGCGGCCGTCGTTGCCGAGCAGGCGATTGCCCAGGCGCAGGGCGCGGTCGTCCATGGGGCCGGAAGGGGGAATGCCCACCGACCAGTAGCCGAGGCGCCCGGGGGCGTCCTGCACCGTGGTCTGGGTGCCGGCGCTGAGCACCTCCAGGGTGGTGGCCTGGTAGGTCAGCCCCTCCAGGCAGCGCGTCCAGGGCTGGCCCGAGGCGAAGGGCGCGGCGGCGAGGATCTGCCGCAAATAGTCGCCATTGGTTTCCACGCCATAGAGCCGGGTAGCCGCCAGGGCCTGGTCGAGTCCTTGCCGGGCGGCGTTGCGGTCGGGGGCCCAGGCGATGACCTTGGCCACCAGGGGATCGAAATAGGGCGGGATCTCGCAGCCGGCCTCGACCCAGGTGTCCAGGCGCAGCGCCCGGCCATCCGCAGGTGGAAAGTCGACCTGGGTCAGCAGGCCGGGGCTGGGCTGGAAGTCGCGGCCCGGGTCTTCGGCATAGAGTCGCGCCTGGATGGCATGGCCCTGGGGCTGCAGCCCCGCGGCGAGCGCGGCCAGCGGCGGCAGTTCGCCAGCGGCCAGTTCGATCATCCAGCGCACCAGGTCCACGCCCCAGACCTGCTCGGTGACGCCGTGCTCGACCTGCAGCCGGGTGTTCACTTCGAGGAAGTAGAAGCGGTCGGCGGCGCTGTCGTAGACGAACTCCACGGTGCCGGCGCTGCGATAGCGTACCGCGCGTGCCAGCTCCAGAGCGGCGGCGCAGAGCGCCTCGGCCATGCCGGCCGGCAGGTTGGGCGCCGGGGTTTCCTCCAGCACCTTCTGGTTGCGCCGCTGCACCGAGCAGTCGCGCACGCCCAGGGCCAGGACCTCGCCCTGGCCATCGCCGAACACCTGCACCTCCAGGTGCCGCGCGCGTTCGATGTACTTCTCCAGGAAGACGCCTGCGTCGCTGAAGTTGTTCTGGCCCAGCCGGCGCACGGCGTCGAAGGCCTCGGCGAGTTCAGGGTCCGTGCGGCACACGCGCATGCCGATGCCGCCACCACCGGCGGTGCTCTTGAGCATCACCGGATAGCCGATCCGCTGCGCGGCCGCCAGTGCCGCTTGCGGGGTATCCAGTAGCTCGGTGCCCTCCAGCAGCGGTACGCCCTGGGCCCGGGCGAGGGCCCGCGCCGTGTGCTTGAGACCAAAGGTGCGCAGTTGCTCGGGAGTGGGGCCGACGAAGGCGATGCCTGCGGCTTCGCAGGCTTCGGCGAAGGCGGCGTTCTCGGAGAGGAAGCCATAACCGGGGTGGATGGCCTGGGCGCCGCTCTGGCGCGCGACCTCGAGCAGCTTGGCGGTGTCCAGGTAGGTGGCCGCAGCGGCGCCTTCGCCCAGGCTGAAGGCCAGGTCGGCCTCGCTGACATGGCGGCTGGCACGATCGGCTTCGCTGTAGACGGCGACCGCGGCGACGCCCAGGTCGCGCAGGGTGCGCTGGATGCGGCAGCTGATGGCGCCACGGTTGGCGATGAGCAGGGTGGTGAACATTCGAGGCGTCCTCGACGGCGGCGGGCCGTCCCGCCAGATAAAAGCTCTCGGGGTCGTCCCCAAGAGGCCGCGCGAGGGCGGTAGGTCAGTCAGTGTCTAGCGCTTGCCGCGGTAGCTGTAGCGTCCGGCGCGGACTTCGCACAGCCGATAGAGACGGGGCCGCAGCCACTGCCAGAGCTGACGCGCGCGGGTCAGTCCCATAGCAGCACCTCCGCCGGGGTAGGATTCCAGCCGTTGCAGGGGTTGTTGAGTTGCGGGCAGTTGGAGATCAGCAGGATGACATCGGTCTCGGCACGCAACTCCACATACTTGCCGGCGCCGGAGATGCCATCGGCGAAGGTCAGGCCGCCGTCCGCGGTCACTGGCACGTTCATGAAGAAGTTGATGTTGGCGCCGATATTGCGCTTGCCCAGGCGCCCGTCATGGCCACCGGCGCAGAGGAAGTTGTCGCGGCAGCTGTGCATCTGCCGGCGATCCAGGGCGTAGCGCACCGTATTGCTTTCCTGGGAGCAGGCGCCGCCCAGGGTGTCGTGGCGGCCGCAGGTGTCGGCGACGATAGTCAGCAGTGGATTGCCCAGGTTGGAATAGAGCACGCTGCCGGTCGACAGATAGACCCGGCCCTGGCGTCTCAGGGTGCGCTGGGGATCGTAGCGTTCCTGGGGATTGGCGGCGGCGTAGAAGAGGGTGTCCACCGCCTGGTTGCCTTCTAGGTCATGGATGCGCAGGGTCTGGCCGGCCTTGACCTCCTTGAGGTAGGGCGCTCCGGCCGGCAGGAGGGCGCGGTAGCTGGCATCTTCCGGGCGTTTGGTGCTGGCGATCAGGGTCATGGCGGGGCCTCAGAGGAAGTAGCGGGCGGTGTTCTGGAAGGCGCGCTCGTTTTCCGGGCGCGAGGTGCGGCAGCGTTCGGCCACCTCGGGCGCGGCGCGCAACTGGGCGAGATCGACCGGGCGCGGCGCATAGACCGGATCCGGGTCCAGCGGATGCTGCAGGGCGGTCAGCACCACCAGGGTGTTCATGGGCGCATGCAGCTCGACCAGATCGCCGGCGCGGGAGTTGCCGGGCACGAAGGCGAAGGCGCCCTCGGCATCCACGTCCACCCGACTGAACAGGTTGAGGGTCATCAGCAGGTCTTCCAGCCCAAGACCCCACTTGGCCAGTTCAACCAGCAGGTTGTCGGTGCCGTTGCGGTGGAAGCCGTTGCGTAGCTCCTGGTAGCGACCGGTGCCGTACTTCTCCATCACCTCGGCGGCATTGGCCACGCCGCCGAAGCTGTCGTGCCAGCCGCAGGTGTCGCGCACCACGGCCGCCAGCACCCGCCCCATGTCGGAATAGAGGCAATGTCCGGCGGTGAGGCGGGCGGTGTGCTGGCCCTTGAGGGTATCGGGGAGGTTCAGCCGTTCGCTGCGGTCATCGGCATTGAACAGCAGCAGGCTGACATTGGCGCCGCCTTCCACGTCGGTCAGGCGCAGGGTCTGGCCGCGGCGCAGGATGAAGGAGGCGGTACCGCCGCCGGGGACGCGTTCCTGGTAGAGCAGTTCGTCAGTCATGGGCAACCTCGTCAGATAAGGGCCGGCCGATTCCCAGCCGCATGCACGGGCCGGGTCTTGGCGGTTAGGGGCAGGTCGTAGGTGATGCGGGCGCCATAGGCGCCGGGGGCTTGCGGGTCCTGACGGACCTTGTCGAACACCAGCACCCGGGTGGCCAGGCTGAAGCCCTCGTGCAGGTCATGGGTGACCATGAACACCGTGAGCGGCCGCTCGTGCCAGAGCTCCAGCAGCAGGGCGTGCATGTCCTTGCGGATGCCGGGATCGAGGGCGCCGAAAGGCTCGTCCAGGAGCAGGATGCGCGGTCGGACGATCAGCGCCTGGGCGATGGCGAGGCGCTGCTGCATGCCGCCGGACAGCTGCCCCGGGTACTTGCCCAGCGCCTGGCCCAGGCCGACGCGCTCGAGCAGGGCGGCGGCCTGTTCCCGGGCCTGGCGCTTGGCCGTGCCCAGCAGCCGGCCGAGCAGCGGGGACCTGGGCAATTCCAGGCCCAGGGCGACGTTGTCGAGCACGCTCAGGTGGGGAAACACCGAATAGCGCTGAAAGACCACGCCACGCTCGGGATCCGGTTCCGCCGACAGGGGCTGACCATCGATGCGGATCTCGCCGCGGCTGGGGCGCTCCTGGCCGAGCAGCAGGCGCAGGAAGGTGGACTTGCCACAGCCGGAGGCACCGACCAGGGCGCAGAATTCGCCTTCGCGCACCTGCAGATTGAGGTCTTCGAGCACCACCTGCTCGCCATAGCGTTGCCAGAGATTGCGAACCTCGATCATCGGCGACCCTCCCCGTACCAGGGAAAGGCGCGTCGCGTCAGCAGGCGCAGGCCAGCGTCCAGCAGCCAGGCCAGCAGGGTGATCCAGGCCACATAGGGCAGGATCACGTCCATGGCCAGGTAGCGCCGCACCAGGAAGATGCGGTAGCCCAGGCCATCGGTGGCGGCGATGGCCTCGGCGGCGATGAGAAACAGCCAGGCGGCACCCAGCTGCAGCCGCAGGGCGATGAGCAGGCGCGGCAGCAGTTGCGGCAGCACCAGACGCAGGATCACCGTCCAGCTGTTGGCGCCCAGGGTCTGGGCCTTGATCAGCAGTTCGCGGGGCAGCTCCCGGGCACGCTGGTCCAGCTCGCGGATCAGCACCGGGGTGACGCCCACCACGATCAGCATCACCTTGGCCAGTTCGCCCAGGCCGAAGACGATGAAGAGGATCGGCAGGATCGCCAGCGGCGGGATCATCGAGAGTACCGTCACCAGGGGCGACAGCGGCGCGCCGACCAGGGGCAGGCTGCCCGCGGCGATGCCCACCACCAGGGCGATCAGCGCGGCGATCCCCAGGCCCAGCCCCAGGCGTTGCAGGCTGGCCAGGGTGTCCTGCCAGAATGGATAGCCCCCGGTGCGCACGTCGGCGGTAAAGGCCAGGCGCTGCACGGCATCGGCCATCTGCGCCACGCTGGGCAGCAGCTTGTCGTTGGGGTTCTCCGCCAGCCGGGTGGCCGAGCCCACCAGATAGAGCAGGGCGAGCAGGGCGAAGGGCAGCAGGACCAGCAGGAGCCGGCCGCCTCGATCGGGATGCCGATTGATGAAGCGCATGGGCGTCGTCCTCGCGGCGGGGCTCAGAGCTTGCCGTCGGCGGCCAGCTGGACGAAGGTCGGATCGAAGCGCAGCTTGAGATTGCCGGCGTCCCCGCTGGTCTTGCCGCCCGGATAGGCGATGCCGATGGCCTCGGCGCTGGGGGCACCCTGGCCCAGCAGGCCGTGCTCGAAGGAGAAGTGGGCGATTCGCTGCATGGTGGTCGGCAGCGCGGGATCCTTGACGAATGCCAGGGCCTCGGCGGGCGTGGCGAACAGCCGGGTCTTGTCCAGTTGCGCCTGGAAGCCGGCGAGATCGGTACCCGAGGCCTTGGCCATGGCCTCCAGGGCCGCCTTGCCCTTGGCGTCGCCCGACTGCATCAGCGCCAGCATCTCGAACCAGGCACCGGTCAGCGCCTTGCCCAGGGCCGGGTTGTCCTTGAGCGTGGCGGTGTTCACCACCAGCATGTCGAGGATCTCGCCGGGAATCTTGCTGGAGTCGAACACCTCGGAGGTGTCGGGCTGGGCCTTGATCTCGGCCAGCAGCGGATTCCAGGTCACCACGTTGCGCACGTCGGCGGTCTGGAAGGCGGCCACCATATCGGCATCCGAGGTGTTGACGGTGGTCAGGTCCCTCTCGCTCAGACCCACGCTCTGCAGCGCCCGCGCTAGCAGGTAGTGGGAGACGGAGAACTGCACCAGGTTGACCTGCTGGCCCTTGAGGTCGGCCAGGGTCTTGCCCTTGCCCTTCATCACCACGCCGTCGTTGCCGTTGGAGTAGTCGCTGACGATCAGCGCCGTGCTGTCCACGCCACCGGCGGCCGGAATGGTCAGGGCGTCCATGTTGGTCATGGCGCAGCCGTCGAACTGGCCGGTGGTGTATTGATTGATGGATTCGACGTAGTCGTTGAGCTGCACGACCTCGACGTGGATGCCGTATTTCTTGGCCCACTTGTCGATGATGCCCTGGGCCTGGGCTTCGCCCCAGGGCATCCAGCCGGCATAGATCGTCCAGCACACCTTGAAGTCGTCGCGCGGCGCCGCCTGAGCGGTGGCACCAAGCAGCAGGGAACAACCGAGAACGAGCGAGGCGAGCAGGGGATGGCGCATGGGACCTCCAATAGGATGGACGACGGGACAGGAGCACGCGACTGGCGCTGTGTCTCCCGGGCTTTTGTCCCGCCGTGTAACCCCATCAGAGGTCGACGACTCTCGGACCAGACACCCGCACGAGCGAGTCGGAACCCTAGTCATCCATTGCAGATTGTGGTGCATCAAACCGGCTGACCGGTGCTCCTGCACGCTGTGGCTTTTGCCAGATGCGTGCCAGTTGCCGTCAGGCCCCGTGCCACGCGGATTTATCGCCGGGAAGATGAAGCCGCAATCACCGCTCCGCCCCGTTGCAGTGCGTTCGGGACGGCAGGGTGCACCGCTTTGACTCAGCGCCCCAGCGCGGCGATCAGTGCGCGGCGAAAGGCATTGACCGCCGGGGGCAATTCGCGGCCCGCCATGCTCTGCAATTCGATCCGCCGCGCCGCCAGGCCCTCGTCCAGCAGGGGCAGGGCCACCAGCTGGCCTTCGCGCAGCCGGCTGCGCAGGCTCAACTCACTGAACAGGCCCACGCCGGCGCCCAGCGCGGCGAAGCGATAGAGCGCCTGCATGTTGTTGCTCACCAGCACCGGCTCGAAGGACAGGCCCTGGACGCCACAGCAGATGTCGAACAGCTGGCGGATCGTGGTGTCCGGCGTGGGCAGCGCCAGGGGATAGGGCTGCAGATCGACCAGGGCCAGGCCGGTGCGGCTGGCGAGCGGATGGTCGGGTACGACGATCGCCTTGATCGCGCCGCTGAGGGCGGCCTCGACGCGGATATCCGGCTCGGGTCTCAGGCTGAAGGTCAGCCCCAGGTCGGCATCGCCTTCCTGGACGCGGCGGGTCACCACGGCGGGGGCGCAGACCTCCAGGGAAAAGTGGATGCCGGCATAGCCCTGGCGAAAGGCGGCGATGACCTCGGGCAGGAAGTCCAGCGAAAAGCCTTCGGTGGTGGCCAGGCGTACCTGGCCACGCCGCAGGTCGGCCAGGCCACGCAGTTCGGCCGCCACCTGCTCGCTGGCCAGCTGCGCCTTGCGCGCATGCACCGCCAGGCGTTCACCGGCGGCGCTGGGCACCACGCCCCGGGCGCGGCGTTCGAGCAGCGGCGTCTCCAGTTCGCGTTCCAGTTTGGCGATCTGGCGACTCACGGCACTGGCCGCGACATTGAGCCGTTGGGAGGCTTCGCTGATGGAGCCGCACCGCACCACCTCGAGGAAATAGCGCAGGGCGGTCGACTGGATTCCGTAGGGCTGCATGGGGCCTCCTTTGCCGAAAAGGCATGGCTCGCATCTAAATATTCTGCTTGTGGCATGGGATGGCAAGACCTAGAGTCGGGCCAAGAGACCAAATAACAGGTGTCAGCTGTTCCCCCTTTCCCCGCGCTTCGCGGACCTGCCTTTGACCAACCAACGCCCCGGAGACAGACGGCATGGGACTCAAAGGTTTCGCTTGTGGCATCGCGTTTTCCCTCTTCCTGGCCCAGGGCCAGGCCTTCGCCGGCAAGGCCGACGACACCCTGGTCTACGCCTCCGACACCGAACCCGAAAACGTCAGCCCCTATCACAACGATGCCCGTGAAGGCGTCATCCTCGCCCACCTGGCCTGGGACACCCTGATCTATCGCGACCCCCGGACCGGCGAATACAAGCCGATGCTGGCCACCCACTGGCAGCAGGTCGATCCGGTGACTCTCGACTTCGATCTGCGCCAGGGCGTGACCTTCCACAACGGCGATCCCTTCACCGCCGACGACGTGGTCTTCACCTTCAACTACGTGGCCTCGCCCGAGGGCAAGGTGGTCACCCAGCAGAACGTCAACTGGATCAAGAGCGCCGAGAAGCTGGGCGAATACAAGGTCCGCCTGCACCTCAAGCAGCCGTTTCCAGCCGCGCTGGAATACCTGGCCAATCCCTTGCCCATCTATCCCGGCAAGTATTTCCAGAAGGTGGGCCTGGCGGGCTTCGCGCAGAAGCCGGTGGGTACCGGACCCTATCGCATCGTCGCGGTCACCAGCGGCCAGGGGGTCACGCTGGAGCGCAATCCAGACTATTTCAAGGACAGCCCCCAGGGGCAGCCGCGCATCGGCCATATCCGGTTCCGGGTCATTCCCGACGCCGAGACCCGGCTCGCCGAACTCATGACCGGCGGCATCGACTGGGCCTGGCGCGTGGCGCCGGACCAGGCCGAGCAACTCAAGGCCGCGCCCAACCTCACCGTGGAGAGTGGCGCCAGCATGAGGATCGGCTTCCTCAGCATGGATGCCCAAGGCGCCTCCAGCCCGGATTCGCCCTTTGCCAAGGCCGAGGTGCGCCAGGCGGTCAACTACGCCATCAATCGCCAGGCCATCGCCAGTCAACTCATGGGGGGCGGCAGCCAGCCGCTACAGGTGGCCTGCTATCCGGAGCAGTTCGGCTGCGATGCCAAGGCGGTGCCGGGTTACGCCTACGACCCGGCCAAGGCCAAGGCGCTGCTCAAGGCCGCCGGCTACCCCAACGGTTTCAGCACCGAGATCTTCGCCTACCGCGACCGCGACGTGGTCGAGGCGCTGATCGGAGACCTGCGTGCGGTGGGCATCGACGCCAAGCTGCGCTATCTGAAATACGCCGCCCTGCGTGACCAGCAGCGCGCCGGCAAGGTGCCCATGGCCTTTCTCGCCTGGGGCTCCTTCTCCATCGCCGATGCCTCGGCGGCCACGGGCGTCTATTTCAAGGGCAATGCCGACGACGTGGCCAAGGATCCCCAGGTGATCGACTGGCTCAAGTTGGCCGACACCGCCATGGACCCGGCCGTGCGCAAGGAGAACTACCGCAAGGCGCTGCAGCGGATCGCCGAGCAGGCCTACTGGGCACCGGTGTTCAACTATTCCATCAACTATGCCTTCACCTCGGACCTGGCCTTCCAGCCCTATCCGGACGAATTGCCGCGCTTCGCCCTGGCCCACTGGAACTGATCCGTCCCGGCGCCCCCCACGGGGGCGTCTCTTGCCGAGGAGCCGAGCATGTCCGCATACCTCCTGCGCCGCCTGGGTATCGCCCTGGCCGTGGCCTTTACCGTTTCCCTCATCAGTTTCTTCCTGCTGCACCTGTCCGGCGACCTGGCCACCGCCATCGCCGGACCCGAGGCCACCGCCGAACAGATCGAGGTGGTGCGTCATCAACACGGGCTCGACAAGCCCCTGGCGACACAGTACGTCGAGTGGATCGGGCAGTTGCTGCGGCTGGACCTGGGGCAGTCGTTCTTCTTCCAGGAATCGGTGCGAGACCTCATCGCCAGCCGCTTGCCCATCACCCTGACCCTGGGCGCCATCGCGCTGCTGGTGGCGCTGCTCATCGCCATCCCGCTCGGGGTGCTGGCCGCAGTCCGACGCGATACCTGGATCGACCGCCTGGCGCTGACCCTGGCGACCTTCGGCCAGGCGATGCCCAGCTTCTGGTTCGCCCTCGTGCTGATCGTCATCTTCGCCGTCACCCTGAAATGGCTACCGGTGTCCGGCAATACCAGCTGGCAGCACTTCATCCTGCCGGCGATCGCCCTGGGCTACTACGCCACCCCCTCGCTGATGCGCCTGACCCGTGCCGGGATGCTCGATGTGCTGGGCGCCGACTACATCCGCACCGCCCGGGCCAAGGGCCTGAGTCCGGCGCGGGTGCTGTTCAAGCACGCCTTGCGCAATGCACTGATCCCGGTGGTGGCCCTGGCCGCGGTGGAGTTCGGCTTCATGCTGGGCGGTTCGGTGGTGATCGAGGCGGTGTTCTCCCTGCAGGGCATCGGCCAGCTGGCCTGGGACGCCATCGCCCGCAACGACTTTCCGGTAGTGCAGGCCATCGTCCTCTTGATCGCGTTGATCTACATCGTGCTGACGCTGGTGGCCGATCTGCTCAACGCCTTGCTCGACCCGCGCATTCGCGTGCGCTAGGAGGCTCCATGACCGTCGCCAATCCCTTCGTGCTCGACGACTATCTCCCGCCGCGCCCGACCCTGGGCCGCCAGCTGCGCCGCTGGTTCGGCCACCGCGGTTTCGCCCTTGGCGCCATGCTGCTCGTCGTCATCGTCTTCGCCGCCCTGGCCGCGCCCTGGCTGGCGCCCCACGACCCCTATGCCCAGGACGTGATGCAGCGGATGAAACCACCGGTATGGATGGCCAAGGGGACCTGGGCCCATCCGCTGGGCACTGACAAGCTCGGCCGCGACTATCTCTCCCGGCTGCTCTATGGCGCGCGCATCTCGCTGTTCATCGGTCTCGCCGCGGCGCTCATCTCCGGCGCCATCGGCACCTTGCTCGGGGTGCTCGCCGGCTACTACGGCGGCAAGGTCGATGCCCTGGTGAGCTACCTGGTGACCACCCGCCTGGCCTTGCCGGTGGTGATGGTGGCCCTGGCCGCCGCCTCCCTGGTGGGTGGATCGCTGCAGGTGGTGGTGATCCTGCTCGGCTGCCTGCTGTGGGATCGCTTCGCCGTGGTGGTGCGCGCCGCCGTGCAGCAGATCCGCGACGCCGAATACGTCGCCGCCGCCCAGGCGCTGGGCTGTTCGGCCTGGCGCGTCATCGTCGGCGAGATCCTGCCCAACGTGCTGGGGGCGCTGATCGTGGTGATCACGCTGGAGATGGCCCACGCCATCCTGCTGGAAGCGACCCTGTCCTTCCTCGGCGTGGGCGTGCAGCCACCGTTGCCGTCCTGGGGACTGATGATCGCCGAAGGCAAGCCCTACATGTTCTTTTCGCCCTGGGTGATCGCCATCCCCGGCGTCGCCCTGATGCTGCTGGTGCTGGCCATCAACCTGGTGGGCGACGGCATCCGGGATCTGGCCGCGCCCAGCGGGCGCAACTAAGCGGAGGACTGACCATGGCACTGCTCGACGTTAAAGACCTGCGCATCGACATCCCCCTGGGGGACGACACCCTGAACGCCGTGCGCGGCCTGGATCTGCAGGTGGAGCGGGGCGAGATGCTCTGCCTGGTGGGCGAATCCGGCTGCGGCAAGTCGCTCACCTCCCTGGCGCTGATGAACCTCCTGCCGCGCCAGGCCCGGCGCCAGGCGGCGCGCCTGATGCTGGGCGAACACGACCTGCTGACCCTGGGCGAAAAGGGCATGCGCGACCTGCGCGGCAATCGCCTGGCGATGATCTTCCAGGAGCCCATGACCGCCCTCAATCCGGCCTACAGCATCGGCGCCCAGCTCGCCGAGGTGCTGCGTCGCCACCGCAAGCTGGACCGCAAGGCCGCCTGGACCCGCGCCGAGGCCATGCTGGAAAAGGTCGGCATCAGCAACGCCGGCGAGCGCCTGCGCCAGTATCCGCACCAGCTCAGTGGCGGGTTGCGCCAGCGGGTGGTCATCGCCATGGCGCTGCTCTGCGAGCCGGACCTCATCATCGCCGACGAACCCACCACGGCGCTGGACGTCACCATCCAGGCGCAGATCCTGCACCTGTTGCGCGACCTGCAGCGGGAATTCGGCACGGCCATCGTCTTCATCACCCACGACCTGGGGCTGGTGGCGCGCATCGCCGACCGGGTAGCGGTGATGTACGCCGGCCAGATCGTCGAGCAGGCACCGGCCGCCGAGCTGTTCGCCGCCCCCCGACACCCCTATACCCGTGGGCTGCTGGCGAGCATCCCGGTACCGGGCCGGACCCAGCCCGGGCAGCCGCTGGGCGCCATTCCCGGCCTGGTCCCCAGCCTGGTCGGCGAGCAGCACGGCTGCGCCTTTCGCAATAGATGCCCGCAGGCGGTGGCGGCCTGCGCCGACAGCGTACCCTTGCTGGAGGAGGGCACGCACCTGGCGCGTTGCCATTTCGCCCTGCCCGGCGAACCCCTGCGCCGGGTCGGAGGTGTGCGATGAGCCGCGAGATCGCCCTGGAGCTGTGCGACATCCGCCGCGAATTCACCCTGGGTCGCGGCCTGTTCCGCCCGCCGGCCACCCTCCAGGCGGTGGATGGCATTTCCCTGCGGCTCTATCGCGGCGAGACCCTGGGTCTGGTGGGGGAATCGGGGTGCGGCAAGAGTACCCTGGCCAAGCTGCTGCTGGGGCTGCTGGCGCCCACCAGCGGCGACATCCTGGTAGGTGGCGAGCACCTGCGCGGGGTGGATCGCAAGCGCATGGCCCGGCACATCCAGCCGATCTTCCAGGATCCTTATTCATCGCTCAATCCGCGCAAGACGGTGCGCGAGATCGTGGCGCTGCCGCTCAAGGTGCATGGCCTGGGCACGCCCGCCGAGCAGCAGCGGCGGGTCGCGGAGATGCTCGACGTGGTCGGCTTGCCACGGCGCGCCGCCGACAGCCATCCCGGCCAGCTCAGTGGCGGCCAGCGCCAGCGGGTGGCCATCGCTCGCGCCCTGGTGATGCGCCCGGACGTGCTGATCTGCGACGAACCCACTTCGGCGCTGGACGTCTCGGTGCAGGCGCAGATCCTCAACCTGCTGCTGGAGCTCAAGCGTGAATTCGGCCTGACCTATCTGCTCATCAGCCACAACCTGGCGGTGGTGGAACACCTGGCCGACCGGGTGGCGGTGATGTACCTCGGCAAGATCGTCGAGGAGCGGGAGCGGGCGGCGCTGTTCGCCCAGCCGGCGCATCCCTATACCCGGGCGCTGCTGGATGCGGTGCTCACCCCTGATCCAGCGCTAGGGCTCCCGGCGCTGGGCCTGGGCGGCAGCTTTCCCAATCCCATCTCGCCGCCCAGCGGCTGCGCCTTCCATCCGCGCTGTCCGCGCTGCTTCGGCCCCTGCGCCGAGCGCTATCCGGAACGCGAAACCATCCCTGGCGGCAGCAAGCGCTGCCACCTGCCCGAACCCGCCTGACCCCGGAGTCCGCCATGACCAGCCGTACCCATGCCCTTGAGCTTGCCGCCGCGCACTTCGACAGCGGCGCCTTTCGTACGCGGCTCGCCACCGCCGTGGCCCATCCCACCGAAAGCCAGGAACCCGAGCGCCAGGCGGAGCTGCAGCGCTACCTGGATGACTTCATCGCTCCCTATGTCGCCAGTCTCGGCTTCAGTAGCCGGCGGCTGGATAACCCGGTCGCCGGCAAGGGGCCCTTGCTGATCGCCGAGCGGATCGAGGACCCGACGCTGCCGACCCTGCTCAGCTATGGCCACGGCGACGTGGTGCGCGGCGATGGCAGCCGCTGGCGTGAAGGTCTCGCGCCCTGGACGCTGGTGGAGCAGGGCGAGCGCTGGTACGGCCGCGGCACCGCCGACAACAAGGGCCAGCACCTGCTCAACCTAGCGGCGCTGGAGCAGGTGATCGCCGCGCGCGGCGGACGCCTGGGCTACAACGTCAAGCTGCTGCTGGAAATGGGCGAGGAGATCGGCTCGGTCGGCCTGCGCGCCTTCTGCCAGGAGCAGCGCCAGGCCCTGGCCGCCGACCTGTTCCTCGCCTCCGACGGTCCGCGGGTCTCGGCATCCCGGCCAACGCTGTTCCTGGGTGCCCGCGGCACCTTCAATTTCGACCTGCACCTGGACCTGCGCGAAGGCGGCCATCACTCCGGCAACTGGGGCGGTCTGCTGGCCAATCCCGGCATCATCCTCGCCCATGCCCTGGCCAGCCTGGTGGATGCCCAGGGCCAGATCCAGGTCGCGGGGCTCAAGCCCACCGAGCTGCCCGCTCCGGTGCGCCGTGCCCTGGCCGACATCGAGGTGGGCGGCGCGCCGGGGGATCCGGCTATCGATCCCCACTGGGGCGAGCCCGGCCTGACCCCGGCCGAGCGCGTCTATGGCTGGAATACCCTTGAGCTGCTGGCCTTCACCACCGGCAATCCCGAGGCACCGGTGAATGCCATTCCCGGCAGCGCCCGTGCCCACTGCCAGATCCGCTTCGTCGCCGGCTGCGACTGCACGACGTTCATTCCGCTGATCGAGGCGCACCTGGCCGAACGGGGGTTCGCCGCGGTGCGCGTTTCCCGTACCAAGGACGAGATCCTGCACGCCTCGCGGCTGGACCCGGAGAATCCCTGGGTGGACTGGGCCATGACTTCCCTGACCCGCACCCTGGGCGAAAAGCCGGCCTTGCTACCCAACTTCGGCGGCGGCTTGCCCAATGACATCTTTGCCGACATCCTCGAGTTGCCCACCCTCTGGGTACCCCATTCCTATCCTGCCTGCTCCCAGCACGCGCCCAACGAGCATCTCCTGGCCCCGGTCGTGCGGCAGGGGCTGCAACTCATGGCCGGGCTCTTCTGGGACCTGGGCGATCGCTGGAGCCGCAGCTGATGTCCCTTGCCAAGACCACCGCCCTGGAGTGGCTCGCCACCCAGCGCGAGCCGATGACCCGTCTCCTGCAACGCCTGGTCGATACCGATTCCAACAGCTACGACAAGGCCGGCGTCGATGCCGTCGGTGCCGTGCTCACCGCTGCCCTGGCCGAAGACGGCATCGAGGTCGCCCGGACGCCGGTGGCCGACTTCGGTGACGTCCTCGCCGCCCAGGTGGGGCCCGCCACCGGCGCTGCGGTGTTGCTGTTGGGCCATCGCGACACCGTCTTTCCGCCGGGTACCGTGGCCAGCCGTGGCTTCACCCGCGATGCCAGCCAGGCCTATGGCCCCGGCGTCGCGGACATGAAGGGCGGACTGGTGGCGAGTTGCTTCGCGCTGCGCGCGCTCAAGCGCGCCGGTGAGTTGCCGTTTCCGGTACGGGTGCTCTACACCGGTGATGAGGAGATCGGTTCCGGCACGGCTCGCCCGCACCTGGAAGCGGCGGCACGCGGCGCCCGCGCCGTACTGAACTGCGAACCCGGCCGGGTCAGTGGCAACGTGGTCAAGGCGCGCAAGGGCGGCGCCACCCTGGCCATCAGCGTGAGCGGCCGCGCCGCCCATGCTGGCGTCAATCACGCCGAGGGCGCCAGTGCCATCCAGGCCTTGGCGCTCAAGGTGGTCAAGTTGCACGCCCTGACCGACTACGAGCGCGGCATCACCACCAACGTCGGCCTCATCGAGGGCGGCACCTCCAGCAATACCGTCGCGCCCAGCGCCATAGCGCGCCTGGACGTGCGCTTCGTCGCCCTGGCCGACTGGCCCGCGCTGCAGGCGCGCATCGAGGCCATCGTCGCCGAGGTGGAGGTACCGGGGACGACCGCCCGCGTCGAGCCTACCTGCCTGTTCCTGCCGATGGAGGCGCACCTGAGCCACGACCTGCTGGCGCTCTACCAGCGCGAAGCGCAGGACCTCGGTTTCAGCGTCGAGGGCGAATTCACCGGCGGCTGCGCCGACTCCGGGTTCACCGCCAGCCTGGGCGTGCCCACCCTCTGTGGCCTGGGTCCGGTCGGCGCCAAGGCGCATACCGAGGCTGAATTCCTGGTGCTCGACACCCTGGTTCCGCGCACCCAGGCACTGGTGGCGACCATCCTCGCGCTCGCCGCCACGGCCTGACCCCCGCGCAGCGACCGGGCGCCGCTCGGCGCCCGCGTTCCCCGCCTGTTCAGATAGGCAACAGCCCCTCGGTCTTGACTTCGTTCAGCACGAAAAAGGTGCGCACCTGGCGCACGCCGGGCAGGGCGATCAGCCGCTCGCTGTGCAGCCGATTGAAGGCGGCGATGTCCTTGACCCTGAGCTTGATGAAGTAGTCGACGTCGCCGGCCACCAGGTAGCACTCCAGCACCGGGGGCAGGGCGCGGGCGGCCGCTTCGAAGGCCTGGAAGGAATCCGGGGTCGACCTGTCCAGCACCACGCCCACCAGTACCGCGGTTTCCCGTTGCACCGCCTTGGGGTCCACATGGGCCCTGACGCTGGTGATGACGCCGCTCTCGAACAGCTTGCGCGTGTGGTTCCAACAGGCGCTCGGGCTCAGGGCAACCTGGCGCGCCAGCTCGGCATTGCTCAGCCGGCCGTCCTGCTGCAGAGCGCGCAGGATCTTGCGTTCTACCAGGGTAAGTTCCGCAGCTTCGCTCATCGAAAGATTCTCCTTGTAAGGCGGTTGTTGGAGGAACATCCACGCGGATTCTGGGAATCGGTCAAAAGGAAAGCAGATTTCGTACCGCTCATTCGAAAGCACCTTTTTCAGGGTTTTCCCTAGCATTGAAGGCGTTCTCTCACCCTTGGAGTCGCTGCTATGTCCCTGGATCTCGAAAAGCGTTTTCCCCGCGTCAAGCTCGGTTATTTCCCGTCGCCCCTGCACAAGCTGGAGCGCATGTCCAAGGACCTCGGTATCGAACTCTGGGCCAAGCGCGACGACGTCTCCTCCGGTCTCGCCTATGGCGGCAACAAGGTACGCAAGCTGGAATGGCTGGCCGCCGAAGCCCTGGCGCAGGGCTGCGATACCCTGGTGTCCATCGGCAACATCCAGTCCAACCACACGCGCCAGGTAGCCGCCGTCGCCGCGGTGCTGGGCATGAAGTGCCGCCTGGTCCAGGAGGAATGGACCAAGTGGGAAGACCCGGTCTACGACAAGGTCGGCAACATCCTGCTGTCGCGCCTGATGGGTGCCCAGACGCTGCTGGAAGGCGAGGGCTACTCCACCGCGGTGAAAGCCACCTGGGAGCGCGCCCTGGACGAAGTGCGTCGTGAGGGCGGCAAGCCCTACGCCATTCCCGCTGGCGCCTCGGACCATCCCCTGGGTGGGCTCGGCTATGCCCATTTTGCCGATGAACTGGCGGCGCAGGAGCGCGACCAGGGCCTCTTCTTCGATACCGTGGTGACGGCCACCTGTACCGGTTCTACCCAGGGCGGCATGGTGGTGGGCTTTCGCGCCCAGGAGCGGGAACGCCGCCTGATCGGCATCGACACGGCGGCGGACGCCGAGATGACCCGCGCCGCGGTGACCAAGATCGCGCGCAATACCGCCGAGATGATTGGCCTGAAACAGGAGATCCGCGAAGAGGATGTCATCATCGAGCCACGCTTCTGCGGACCGGACTACGGTCTGCCGGATGGCCCCACCGTAGAAGCCATCCGCTACACCGCGCAGATGGAGGGGATGCTCACCGACCCGGTCTACGAGGGCAAATCCATGGCCGGGCTGATCGCCATGGCGCGCAGTGGCGAGATCGCCAAGGGCAGCCGGGTACTCTATGTTCACCTCGGGGGTGCCCCGGCGCTCAACGCCTACCACAACGCCTTCGCCTGAACCCAAAACCACGACCGATCACCAGGAGGTCCCGCATGACGAGCCAATTCTGGACAGCGGTAGACGACCTCCGACCGGCCGTGGCGCTGGTCATCCTGCATGGCGATCTCGACCCCGCGGTAACGGCGGAATTGCGCAGCGGCTTGCCCGGCTGCAGCGACCTCCCGGTGCTGCAGCTGGAGGACCTCGGCGGGCTGCACGAGGAGTGGCTCACCCAAGGTCCGCAAAGCCGGATCGTACGGCTGTTGTCCCGGCTGGGCGGTGACTGCCTGCTGCTGGCGGTCGAGCCGGCGGGCTCGAACGAGCTGGAATGGCTGGGATCGGTCGCCGGTCAACGGCTGCAACAGTTCACGAGCGGCACGCCCACGCGGGAGCTGATCGTCCGCCTGCAGCAGCTCAGACGCGAACGCCTGCTGGCGGTGTTGCCGCTTTGAGCGTGGCCGTCAGGCCAGCCGCTCGACCTGTTCGGCGATCAGCGCCCTGATCGCGCGCAGACAGCGCAACTCGCCGGCGAAGACCGCCCGCAGCTCCGGTCGCGCGCCGGCCAGGGTCTGATTTTCTCGCTCGGTCTGTTCCAGCAACTGCTGAGCCTGGGAGGGCAGACGCTGGCGCATGCGTTGCAACTGGGCGGCGGCCGGCGCGCGCTTGATACCCAGCACCTCGGCGGCATCCAGCAGTCGCTCGCGGTCGATGGCCACCAGCCGGTTTTCACCCAGGATCGGCCAGGCGAGGGTGGTCGCGTCCGGCCAGCGCTGCTGATCGAAGGCGCGGCTCTCGTATACGGCGGTGCAGAGCAGGTCATAGCAGGGCGCGAGGGCGAGCCCCCGGGGTGAGACCAGAAAGCCCAGATTCTTCAGATGGGCATCGGTATTGCCCACCAGCACGTTGAAGGCCAGCCAGTTGAACATCCGCGTCCGGGTCACGGCGGGCGCTTCGCACAGCCGGGCCAATTCGGCCAGGCGCTCCACGCTACCCGCCTGGTACTTGAAATGACGATCCAGCCCCAGCACCTGGCAGGCGTCGATGCCATGGCGTCGCTGCCAGCCGCCCGGGGTACGGACGCGGTCGAAGCGCTCGATCAGATAGACCGGCTCGGGTACGTAGCGGCGCTCGACGGCGGGAACGATCAGCCCAGCCATACCGGCCAGGCGCATGGTGAACCACTCGTTGATCACCGAATGGGCGAAGGCCTTATGGGGATGGTCCGGCTTGAGGATATGGGTGGAGGGCAGGGCGCCCACGGGTTCCTGCAGCCCCTGGTCATCGAGGATCACCGCCAGCTTGTGCTGGGCGCCGGCCAGCGACATGCGCTTGTGCGCCTCGTGGGTCAGCGGCAGCTGCGGCATGGCCCGGATTCGCCGGGAGAGGTCGGCATCGCTCAGGGGGCGGCGATCCCCCGGCGGCAGGCGCTGACCTTCGCCGAGCAAGGTGAGGGAGCCGGCGGATTCGGCGCCGTACCAGCCCAGCAGGGCGAAGGCATCGGCGGCATCCAGGCGCGCATCCTGGGCGAGCAGTTGCCGCTGGCCTTCCTCGGGCAGCAGGTTGTCGAAGTACCATTGCACCGGTCGCTGCGAACTGCCATCGATCAGCGGCTCGCGCTGCAAGGGCAATTGCGGACAAAGCCCGAAGGCCTGCCAGTCGCTTTCGTACTGGAATGACCAGATACCGTTCTCGTCAGCCAGCCGACCCACCAGTTGGTCGTCGATCCAGGCCAGGAGTTCACGCCTCATAGTGCCCGGGTATCCGGCTGGGCTTCCACCTCGGGGGGCAGATCCACGATCAGGCGCACGCCTAGGCCTTCCAATACCTGGAACAGCTTGCCCCACTGGACGGTTTCGCCGCCGCGCTCGACCTTGCCGAGAAAGTTTTCACTGACGCCGAGGCTACCGGCGGCATCGTCCTGGCGCAGCGACTGGGCCTTGCGCGCCTGGCGGACGAGGGCCCCGAGGTCGGCGGCATTCTTGAGTATCACCTGCATGATCTATCCTCACGAGCGTGGGGATCAGGCTAACGCCAAAGGGAAACGCAGCGCAATCCTCAAGATCGTGAGGATTTGAGCCATCAAGAACGTTGCGTATACGAAATCCTTTCGATCATGAGGATTTCTATCCTTGCCACGCCCGAGCCGGCGGGGCATCTGCATGTAGCGCTCACCGAGATCGCCCTGGGTACCGTGCTCCACCGAGTGCACCTGAGTGAGTACCAGGCTGATCAGTTCAATCCTGGAGTACGTGGCAATGCCCGTTTCAGTCCTATCCAGGATGAGAAGGGAAAAGCGATACCGACACTGTACGCAGGCACGATATTACCTTGCGCACTTATGGAAACCGTCTTTCACGACGTTCCTCATACAGCCGGCTTCAAAAGCTTCGACAAAGCAAAGCTCAACGGACAGGTTCACTCTACTGTTCGCTTGGAAGCGGCTCTGCAGGTCGTCGACCTATCTAGCGTGCCGCTACGCAAGCAGCGTCAGAAGGCCGGCTCTGAGATCAGAGCGCGCTCTAATCTCGGGTGTCACTTGCGCTGTTCGGTAGCCCAAAGGCTACAGAGCGAATAGCCGTCATCAGCGCTAATGCTGCTGGCGAAGGCAGGGCACCGTTACGTTGAATCAGGCCGATGGATCTCTTCGTACCCGTTAGCGGAATATCGAGAGGCGCGAGTGCGTGGCTGGCCAGCTCGTAATCCATCTGGTGCGCTGAAACGACGGCTAGCAGATCGGAATTCATAAGAAGTCCTCTTATGACGGCTAGATCTCCGGTCTCCACTGCGGCGCGAGGAAGCGTCTGTCCGGCCTGAGCGAGATGCTGATCGAATAGCTCACGAGAGGGCGACCCTGTGCGAGGCAGTATCCATTGCGCGTCGTGGAGATCTTCCATGGCCAGCTTCCGGTCGGACAATGGATGGCCAGCGCGTGCTACGACCAACAGCTCCTCGATGAGTAGCGTCTCGCCGTACAGGTCACTGGCATACCCGCTGGGCCGCAATGCACCCAGGATGAAATCAAGATCGCCATAGCGTAAATCCGTTGCGAGCGTTTCGAAGGCACTTTCGTTGGTTACGACCTGAACCTTGGGATGTGCGGATATCAGACGCAGGACGGCATCCGGCAGGATCGTCGTGCGGCAGAGCGGGAGGGCGCCAACCGCTACCCGACCTTCAAGTTGGCCGTTCAAGGCGGCGAGATCGCTATCCAGGTGACGCAGTTCGTTGACTGCTCGACGAACTGACACCGAAATTTCACGACCGGCACGTGTAGGCAGCAAGCCTTTAGGCGAGCGCTCGAACAGCAGCGTTCCTGTCCCTCCTTCAAGCACCTTGATCGCCGCGCTTATGGCCGGCTGCGTCAGACCGAAAAGGCTGGCGACCGTCTGCATATGGTGCGTATCGCAGAGCTTTATGAAGATTTCCAAGCGCCTGGTATGCAAGAGGTACAGCGGTTCGACAGCGACCTTGTGCGACACATCGAGCAATGACGGAACCCGATTGAGTTCATCCAGGGCGCGCTGAGCGCGCGGACGTATGCAGACGCCCTGAGCAGTGAGACGCATACCGTTCGCATGTCTTTCGAACAGTGGCGCGCCCAGACGTAGCTCCAGATCTCGGATGGCTCGGGTGACCACGGATTGAGCGCGATAGAGCGTATCGGCCGCACGGGACACGCTTTCGTGCTGCGCAACGCGGAGAAAGGCACGTAATTGCATCAGGTTAGGGAGCTCACGCATCAGCGTCTGCCTCTGAGACCGGAGCCCACTATGTCTCGCTCAGTGACATAAGTAAAACGTATACCCCCTGTGCTCAATCGCAGTAGGCCGGACGCCAGCCCCATGCGAGCCTCTAGCGAAACAACAGGAGTACGTCCCATGAACTCGAGTTCCCCCCGAACAGCACTGGTCGTTAGCGCCCACTCTGCCGACTTCGTCTGGCGTGCTGGCGGCGCTATCGCCTTGCACGCGCAGCAAGGCTATCAGGCGCACGTCGTTTGCCTGTCCTTCGGCGAGCGTGGTGAGTCCGCCAAACTGTGGCGCAAGGGCGAGATGACTGAAGCGCGGGTCAAGGCCGCTCGCCGTGAAGAGGCGCAGGCTGCAGCGGAGATTCTTGGTGCCAGCATCGAGTTCTTCGATATCGGGGACTACCCCATGCGGGCAGACAAGGAGGTGCTCTTTCGCCTGGCCGACGTCTTCCGTCGCGTGCAGCCCGAGTTCGTCCTGACCCACTCGTTGAAAGATCCGTACAACTACGATCACCCGTTGGCCGCGCACCTGGCGCAGGAAGCGCGGATCATCGCTCAGGCCGAGGGCTATCGCCCTGGTGAGCCCATCATCGGGGCTCCGCCGGTCTATCAGTTCGAGCCGCATCAGCCTGAGCAATGCGAGTGGCGCCCTGACGTTCTGCTCGATATCACCGACGTCTGGGACAAGAAGTTCGCCGCTATCCAGTGCATGGCAGGACAGGAACACCTCTGGGAGTACTACACTCGGGTCGCCCTGCAGCGCGGTGTGCAGGCCAAGCGCAACGTCGGCATCACCTCGTCCAAGAACATTGTCTACGGTGAGGGATATCAGAGCATCTTCCCGCGCGTGACGGAGAATCTGTCGTGAGCAGCCTGGTAGGCAGGACGGGCGTTGTGGTACGCCATATCGAGCGCGCCGCGTCGAATGTGCTGGATCGGCTGTCTCTCCACGGGGTCGCTACCGTGCACGAAGCCCAGGGTCGCAAGGGGCTGTTGAATCCCGGATTGCGCCCGATCCAGCGCGACGTCGGGATCGCGGGCAGCGCAGTGACGGTACTCGTGGCGCCGGGAGACAACTGGATGTTTCACGTTGCCGTAGAGCAGTGTCAGCCAGGCGATATTCTCGTGGTGGCACCCAGCTCCACCTGTCATGACGGCTACTTCGGCGATCTGCTGGCAACCTCGTTGCAGGCTCGCGGCGTTCGGGGCCTGGTGGTCGATGCGGGCGTTCGGGATACCCGAACCCTGCGCGAAATGGGCTTCGCCGTCTGGTCGAGCGCCATCAATGCCCAAGGCACAGTCAAGGAAACGCTGGGATCGGTAAACGTGCCGCTGCTCTGCGGTGGTCAACTGATCCAGCCGGGTGACGCCATCATCGCCGACGACGATGGCGTCGTCGTGGTCAGACGCCTGGAGGCAGATACCGTACTGGCGGCTGCCGATCGCCGCGCTGCGGCAGAAGAGGAAAAGCGCCGGCGCCTGGCCGCCGGGGAGCTCGGGCTGGACATCTACGCCATGCGCCCCCGTCTGGCTGAAAAAGGCTTGCGGTATGTGGATCACCTGGCTGATCTGGAGGACTAAGGATGCCGCAGACTCGGATACCTTGCATGCTCATACGAGGGGGCACGTCCAAGGGGGCCTTTTTCCTGGCGGCTGACCTGCCTGAAGAGCGGGATCAACGGGACCGGGTACTGCTGGCGGCGCTGGGTTCGCCGGATCGCCGCCAGATCGATGGGATTGGTGGGGGCGACTCCCTTACCAGCAAGGTGGCCATCGTTCGCCCCTCGCAGCGTCCAGACGCTGACGTCGACTATCTGTTCGCCCAAGTCGTCGTGGACGAGCCGCGGGTCGACTACGGCCAGAATTGCGGCAACATTCTCGCCGGGGTAGGCCCGTTCGCTATCGAGCGGGGCCTCATCGGCGCCAGCGGCCCGGTTACACCGGTTCGCATTTTCATGGAGAACACCGGACAACTCGCCGTAGCCCATGTCCCTACGCCCGATGGGCAGGTCGAGTATGCCGGAGATGCACGCATCGACGGTGTCCCTGGAAGTGCCGCTTCGCTGGTGATCGAGTTCGCCGATATCGCCGGCTCCAGCTGCGGTGCGCTGCTTCCGACAGGGGCGGTCCGCGATGAGATCGGTGGCATCGCCGTGACGTGCATCGATAACGGTATGCCGGTCGTGCTGATCAAGGCGGCTGACCTCGGGCTTACCGGCGAGGAAAGCCCCGCGCAGCTGGATGCGGATACGGATCTCAAAGACCGGCTGGAAGCCATCCGCCTGCAAGTCGGACCCCGCATGCACCTGGGCGATGTGCGGGAACGTAGCGTGCCTAAGTTGAGTTTGATCGCTGCGCCGAAAGCTGGGGGCGCCTTGGCCACCCGTACCTTCATCCCGCATCGCTGCCATACCGCCATCGGTGTGTTTGGTGCCGTGAGCGTGGCCACGGCTTGCCTACTCGAAGGGTCTGTTGCGGCCGAGGTTGCAGAAGTGCCATCAGGCGAGCACCTTCGGCTGTCGGTCGAGCACCCTACCGGGGAGTTCACCGTCGAAATCCGTCGCGCCGGCGGCCAGGTCGTTGGTTGTGGCCTGGTGCGCACAGCACGGCTGCTATTCGAAGGAAAGGTGCAGATACCTTCGGACATCTGGCGCGGTCCTCTCGAATCCTAGCGTCGGACTATCCTGCCGCCATGTGCTGCCTGATGCTGGCGCATAACGCATCAGTGAGTAACAGATGGCGCGCCCGTATCTGCAGACGCGCACCGCGCTTAGCGCCGAAGCCTGCCTTTGCTGGTAGCCAGACGGGCATAGGCACCCAGCGTAGGAATCGGACTTTGGGCAGCTCTTGTTACATTTCTCGCTCAATCCCCCCAGGCTGCTGTCTGACCACTGCCGCACGAGCGCGTTAGTCGGTCACAGACCTAGGGCCGGCAGAGATCACCGCATGGCCATATCACCGCGGTTCACCTTTCGGCTTCAGTCCCTCCGGCAGGCATCGCCTTGCAGACAGACCTTCCAGCTGAAAAGCAAGTGGCCGCTGGGACATATCCCAGCGGCCACTCACTGGACAGCGTTCAGATTGTTGAAACCCTCTAATCCTTCTTGCCAGCCACCGAATAGGTGACCTGCTGATTGCGGGTCTTCTGGAAGTCTTCCAGGGACTGACCGCGCATGGCGGCATAGATCACGAGGTTGGGTACGCCAACCACGGCGCCCAGCTTTTCCAGCAGGAAGAAGATGACGCCATAGCGAATCAATCCGCGCCAATCCCGTTCACGGACCAGTGCCCGTTCTTCCTCGCTCAGCGCGGCCTCTGCAAACAACACCTCAGGCTCACTGAGAAAGCGCTCGCGCCACTGTGGCTCGATCAGTTGGTGAAGGAATTTGTTCAGGCGATAGCCACGAGCACTCCTTTCCAGGGTGAACGGATAGGTCCCCTCCAGTTGCTCGATACCCGCCAGCTGATGCGCCATGTGCCACCGGTGCTGATCGTGTAGATCGCTGGGAACCGGGCGCGCATGATTCTCCAGCAGTACCGTGGCGATACCGGTCATCGACGGTAGGTAGTAGTCCTGGTGCTTGAGGCTCACCGTTGCGGAGAGCGCGCCGCGCATCACCAGCCAGGCGATCACTTCAGAACCTTCCATACCGCCCAGGGTGGCGTACTCGGCAAGGGTCAGGCGTGCCAGCTGCTCCGGATCGTTGACTAGGAGATCGACGAATTGATCGTCCCACTCTGGGTTGTTGAAGCCACAGCGTTCCCCATGGACCTGATGCGACAGGCCACCTGTGGCAACCACCACGACCTTCAGGTCTTCTGGGAAGCTTTCGATAGCCCGTCGTAAGGCCTTGCCGAGGTTGTAGCAGCGTCGAGCGCTGGGGATGGGAAACTGCAGCACACCCAGCTGGAGCGGAACGATTTCGACCGGCCAGCCGTTCTCGTGGGGGAGCAGGGCCGACATCGGTGAGAAGAAGCCATGGTCCAGCGGCCGGTCGCGGAAGACACTGATATCGAACTCGTCCGCCATGAGGCTTTCAGCGATATGCCGCGAGAGCACCGCATGCCCGCCCACGGCCGGGAGGGTGCGAGGATTGCCGCCCTCATCGGCGACCTCGTAGCGATCATCCACGCCCAGCGCGAAGGGACTGTAATGGTCGAAGAAGAACGAGGTGATGTGATCATTGAAGATGTAGAACAGGACATCCGGACGTTGCTCTTCGAGCCAGGCCTGGACCGGGGCGAACCCCTCGAAAATCGGCGCCCAGGAGGCTTCGTTTCGCTTGTCATGATCCACGGCGAAACCGATGGTAGGGGTGTGGGAGACGGCGAGACCGCCAAGAATACGAGCCATTTGAAGGTCCTTTTAAAAGGTCAAGGCGCCAGGGCCGGAGCAGCTTGGCGCCTGGCGATGCCATTGGCGAGGATGGCAAGGGTGGCCAGGAAGGCCGGCAAGCCAAGCAAGATGAACAGGGTGGCCGTTGATAGGCCAAGGCTGAGGACTGTCCCTCCGATCAGGGAGCCGAAAATGGCGCCGAAGCGACCGATGCCCAGCATCCAGCTCACCCCGGTTGCGCGGAAGGCGGTCGGGTAATACCCCGGTGCGAAGGCATTGAGGCCCGTCTGAGCGCCACTCATGCAGAAGCCGGCCAAGGCCACGCCCACGGCCAGTAAACCGGACTCCAGGCCGAAACTGCCCAGCAGCAGGATGCAGGCACCGCCGAGTGCGTAGGCGAGGGCAATGACCCGGTTGGGATCGCGACGATCCATTACCCAGCCCACCACCAGCGCACCTACCGTTCCGCCGAGCTGGAACAGGCCGGTGATGGTCGCAGCGCGCTCGATCGAAAGACCGCTATCGCGCAGCAGGGTGGGCAGCCAGCCCATGGTCAGGTAGATCACCAACAATCCCATGAAGTAGGTGATCCACAGCGCGAAGGTACCCAGCCGGTAATGCTCGCCGAACAATTGGCCCACGGGTGCTTTCGACTGGGTGTCCACCGCGTGAGCGAGGAAGCGCGTCGACGCGGTGAAGTGGCCGCCCAGCTTGTTGAGGGCAGACGCGATGCGGGCAGAGGGGAAGCCTTTATTCGCCATGAATCGCGCCGATTCCGGCAATAGCAACCAGAGAAAAGGCAGCAGCGCCAAGGGCAGGACGCCGCCAGCGACCAGCACTGCCTTCCAGCCGAAGTTGGGGATGAGGTAGGCCGCGAGGAAGCCGCCGCCGCCAGAGCCCAGGTTGAAGCCGGTGAACATCAGGGTGATGAGAAGGGCACGCCGGCGCTCGGGAAGGTATTCGGCGAGCAGGGTAGTGCAATTGGGCATCGCAGCGCCCAAAGCGATACCGCAGAGAAAGCGCAGGATCCCCAGCTCCAGAGGTGTCCTTGCGAAGGCGCAGGCCAGACTCAGGATGGCGAATCCGCTAACCGCGACCAGCAGGACCGCCTTCCGACCAAACCGATCAGCGTAGGGGCCTGCCGTCAAGGCACCTACCGCGAGACCAATCATGGCGGCGGTCATCACGGGGCCGAAGGCCGCGCGCGACAGTCCCCACTCCTGCATCAGCGAGGGGGCAATGAAGCCCATTACCGCAACGTCGAAGCCATCGAACATGACGATCAAGAAGCAGAGAACGAGGATGACCCACTGGTAGCGGGTGATGGGTTGCTGGTCGATCCAGCCCTTCACATCGACGGGAGCGTTGAGGCTCATGGGAGTACCCTATTTTTTTATTGGTGGCGATCCGGTTGCAGTGCGACACAGGACCTATTTCCGCCTTTGCGGCACGCCCAATGTAGAGAGGAAGGCTGTTGGACACCTCAGCCAAATCATTAACGAGGTATCTGTTTTTTTTTGTGGCCATGCTCTTGCCTCAGTGCTGTCCACGGGGTCACAGCCCGTCAGGCGCGCTGGGTCTTCTCGTGATGATGGCGGATCTGCCAGGCTAGCCTTGCGCTTCTGGCAGCACCGTCGGCGGAACAAAGTTGGCTGTGGAGCTGCTCAGTGACGGACACTGCGGAAAGCCGTTGCAGGCGGCTCTCGTTAGGTGAGGAACGCAAGCCGGATACGGCACAGCTCACGTACGCGCCGCTCGATCAGCGGAGTGCCTGACGCGTCAACGAAAGGCGCTTTTAGTCAGCCGGTGTGCTCCGATCACGCTGGCAAGCCGCGATGGCTAAAGCTCTCGATAAAAAAAACGTATGCCGGTGCCGCCTGAATGCATTGTCCTGGGCGGTGGGCCGCTGGCAGCGTTAAGTAAGACAAATAACAACAAATCGAAGAGGCCACCGTGAAGCTACTGGGCAAACTCTATGTGCAGGTGCTCATCGCTATCTTTCTGGCCATCCTGCTGGGACTAATCGACCCTGCATTGGCGCAGCGTATGAAGCCGTTGGGCACGGCGTTCATCTCCTTGCTCAAGATGCTGCTCGGGCCGGTGATCTTCTTTACGGTCGTCTCGGGCATCGCCCATATCCGTGACTTCCGCCGTCTTGGCCGGATCGGAATCAAGACACTGATCTACTTCGAGGTGGTCAGTACCCTGGCGATGGTGGTTGGGTTCGTCGTGGTCAGTCTGGTGCGCCCTGGAGAAGGCCTTCACGCGCAGATGGGTGACAGCCTCGCCGCCAACCAGGCGCAGGCCGTTGAAGGCGCCCTGGCCGGCGGCGGCTTCAGCCTCGAGCATTTCCTGCTTTCCATCATTCCCAAGACCCTGGCTTCAGCCTTCACCACGGGCGACATCCTGCCTGTGTTGTTCGTCTCTATCCTGGTTGGTGTCGCGCTCGCTCATTGTGCCAAGCCAGATTGGCTGGCCCTGCGCTTGCTGGAAGAAGGACAGACGCTGACCTTCAAGTTGCTTGGTTACATCATGCGGCTGTCGCCCCTGGGCGCCTTTGGCGCCATGGCCGCAGCGGTCGGCAGTTTCGGCTCGGCCACGCTGCTCTACCTGCTGGGCTACATCCTGACTTATTACGCGAGCGTGCTGACCTTCATCCTGGTGATCTTGGGCGCGGTTTGCGCGATGGCCGGTTTGTCGCTGTTCGCCATCCTGCGCGTCATCAAGGAAGAGGCCATCATCGCCATGGGCACAGCCTCGAGCGAGGCGGCCTTTCCCAAGCTGGTGGAAAAGCTGGCGCGCGCCGGGTGCGACAAGGCCGTGGTGGGCTTCGTGCTGCCGGCTGGCTATAGCTTCAATATCGACGGTGCCTGCCTGTACATGGCGTGCGGCCTGGGCTTTCTTTCGCAAGCGACGGATACGGCGCTCAGTCCCTCGCAGGTGATCACCCTGCTCGGTGTGATGCTGCTGACGTCGAAAGGTGGGGCTGGTGCCGCGGGTGGGGCAGTCATCAAACTGGCTGCCACCCTGGAATCGATCCGGGTGCTGCCGCTGGGTAGCCTCGGCCTGCTGTTTGGCATCGATCGAGTGCTGGCCATCGCGACCTCGACCACTAATGTGATCGGCAATAGCGTTGCCGTGTTCGTCATTTCGCGGTGGGAAGGCCTGTTCGATCGAAGCGCCTTCGACGCCTGTCTTCGCGATCCCTCTCAATCCACTCCGGACGCGGCAGCGACCGCCTCCTCATCCCAGCTGGAGCCTACTAAATGACCTCTGTTTCCTTGCCACGCGTGGCCTTTATCGGCTATGGCGAAGCCGGTGGAATCCTGGCTGCAGACCTCGCTTCGCGAGGCATTGCGGTCAAGGCGTATGACCTGTTGGTTGCTGATCTCGAAGGCGGCCAGCGACTCATGGAAAAGGCTCGGATGGCCGGTGTCGAACTGTGCCGCACCCTCAGTGACGCTCTCGTGGACACTGACCTGGTGTTCTCCACGGTGACCGCTGGATCCGCGTGGGAGGTCGCGACGGAAGCAAGCATGCAACTGATACCTGGACAATACTTTCTTGACCTGAATTCCGTAGCGCCGGCGACCAAGAAGGCTGGTGAAAGCGCTGTAACAAGGAGTGGCGCCGGTTACCTGGATGTCGCCGTTATGGCACCGGTGCCGCCTCAGCGCCTGGCTACGCCGCTGCTCCTGGGCGGCACCAACGCTGCCACCCTTGCCGAAACGCTAGGCGAGCTTGGCTTCAACGTGAAGGTCGTGGCCGAAGAGGTAGGCGTGGCTTCCGCCATCAAGATGTGTCGCAGCGTGATGATCAAGGGACTGGAAGCGCTTACGACTGAATGTCTGTCGGCCGCCCGCCATTATGGCGCGGAAGAAAGGGTGCTCGCGTCACTGCACGCAAGCTTCCCGCACATGGGGTGGGATGCTCGCCAGCCGCACTATCTGATCAGCCGCGTGGCGGAGCATGGTCTGCGCCGGGCGGAAGAAATGGAAGAGGTTGCCAAGACCGTCGCCGATGCGGGCCTGGAGCCACGCATGAGTCTGGCGATCAGCGCGTCTCAGCGTGATCTGGTGGAGCGCATGGTGGATCTGGACATCCCTTATGCCGAGCCCTTCGATTGGACCAGCCTGATAGACCAGCTTGCGACGCGCTGAGGTGTCCCTTTTGATAGCATAGAGGCTTTGTACGGGATGAAGCCAGCTACCCGGCAATCGCGTTGCACGCGCGTGCCAACAGCCAAGCCGAAGCCCTGAGCGCCGAGGCGCGGCGCCCCGTGCTCATGGTGGCCACCGCCATGCACGAGATGAACGCCACGGCGCAAGAGGTAACCCGTCACGCTGGCAGCGCCGCCTCGGCGGCCAACGATGCGAATCGTGCTGCCCAGGAAGGCGAGACGGGCATGACCCAGACCATCGCCACCATCGAGCGGATGCATGCTGAAATCACCCGCACCGCCGCCGTCATCGCCCGCCTGGAGCACGACAGCGAGCGTATCGGCAGTGTCCTGGAAGTGATTCGCGGCATCGCCGACCAGACCAACCTGCTGGCGCTTAATGCCGCCCTCGAGGCCGCTCGGGCAGGGACGCCGGACGCGCCCTCGCCATGGTGGCCGATGAGGTGCGCAGCCTGGCGGTGCGCACGGCCAGCTCCATCAGCGAGATCCATCAGCTGATCGCGACGCTGCAGGGCGCCGCCCACGAAGCCGCCGAAGCGGTGCGTTCGGGCGCCGCAGAAAGCAGCGCCGGACGCGATCAGATAGTGCCTTCGGGCGAGCGGCTGCGCAGCATCACCCTGGCCGTGGAAGCTATTCGCGACATGAATCGGCAGATCGCCACCGCGGCTGAGGAGCAGACCTCGGTGGCCAAGGACATAGCCCGCAACCTGGCGGAGATCGTTACCGTCGCCCGACACAATGAAGAGGACCTACAACGTACCCAGAGTGCCAGTGAAGCTAGCGAGCCGCCTCCGAGACTAATGGCTTTCATTCGGCATAGCCTCATTTCAACGAGATGAGGCTATGCGAGCAAAACTTGATAGGTGCTGGTCGCTACCGGCTTCATCGCCATAGGTTTAATCGAATCCTACTAGAAAAATATACCACCCCTTCACACCCCGAACCCTCCAATCACCCCTCTGCAGCGCGACGTTGGCCAAGCCGCCGGCACCGTCATGCGCCTGCCGGGTTACTTCCGCCTGCAGACGAGCGTGCTGCCACAGGTGTTGGCCATCAATGCGAGCAAGCAGGTGGTCACCGACGAGATCGAGGCGCTTCGCGTTGCCCTGGGCTACACCCCCGAGATGCGGCCGCGGCTGTTGCGGTGAGCCCTGGGTGCCGGCGTCACCACCAAGCAGCTGCAACGCACCATCCACGCCTTCGACGGTGCGCCGCGGCGGATCTCGTTCACCTGGGCTGGCCACACCACCAGCAACCAGCGGGTACCGGTGGCCACCACGCGCGGTTAGCTGCAGGCGTAGGCCGAGAGTAGGGCGCAGCAGGAGGGGTTACCGATCGAGCAGACGCCTGAGTACCAGGACCTGCGCACGATCGCGAACCTGGCGGACGACCAGGTGTTGATCAAGCACAAGGTCGTGGCGCCACATCCTCGCTGCACGCTCTGGTTCGGTGAGCGCGGCGAGAAGTGGGACGCCATCATCAAGGCCAACCTGCCAGTGTTCGTGCTCGCCGGCGAGGCCGTACCGAAGATGTCCGCGCTGCGCGACTTCGATCGTGCCGCCCGCGGCCGCCAGCGCGGGGATGTGAAGGCACGGGCGGAGGTGTGGGCAGAGCGCAACCTCTACCTGCCCACCGGCGGCCAGCGGATGGATGTGGAGGAGGGTGATCGGGTATCGCTCAAGACGCCTTCGACCTATCGCATCGGTGGCATTACTTATCTGACACAGCGCTAGATAACTCCGGCTCGACAGCACGCTGGTTAATAGCGAACCAGTGGAAGGCCGAATAAGCCTGCCGGCTGCTACAACGTCTTCGAGGAGCGAGTCGATCATCGTGAAGGGGCTCTAAAGCCTGATAGACAGCATAGAACCGGGGCTAGGCGATCAGGGAATCAGGAGAACTGACCCGGTGTGCTTGCGTGCCGCGATGGCCTGATGAGCCAAAGCTGCTTCTTCCAGTTTATAGCGTGCGAGCTCCAGCTCCCCGAGTGCGCCTTCCCGGAAGCGCTCAAATAGCTCCGATGCCGCCATATGCTGGTTTTGCGCGTTGACGTATTGGGGAGTCGACGGCTGAACGTATCTGACGCCGCGCGCTGCTAGGAGCAAGGGATCCACAGTGACGCCGCCTGAGGCGTTGCCAACGTGAATCAGCTCGCCACCAGCGCGTAGCGACCTGATCGAGGCATCCAGCGTATCCCACCCGACCAGGTCGTACACGACGTCGACACCGATTCCGCTATTCGCGGCTATGATTCGGCTGGCCAAGTCCGAATCGTCAGACCGCAGTACGTGATCAAGTCCCCAGCCCCCAACGATTCGAGCTTTGTCGGCGGAGCCGACAGAGGCTATGACGGTGGCACCCAACGACTTTGCCCAACGCGTGAGCAGGCTACCTACTCCGCCGGAAGCGCCATGCACGACGATAGTTTCACCGGCCTGAATTCTATGGGCCTGTTTAACCAAAGCCCACGCTGTAAGGCCCTTTGATAACAGCCCGGCGGCCTGTTCGCTACAGATGTCGTCGGGCAGTTTTATCAGCGCGCTAGAATCAATTACCCGACGATCCGCGTAGGCGCCGAGTGCAAAGAAATAGCCTACTCGATCACCTACTTTCAGGTGCTGCACATGAGCGCCAACAGCTTCCACGATGCCCGCGGCCTCCACGCCCATGCTGAACGGTAACGGAACCTTGAAGGTGCCATCCCTGAACATCGTGTCTACGAAATTCACTCCGATGGCTTCGTGCCGTATCAGTACCTGCTCACGGGTGGGTGATTCCAGGTCAAAGGTTTCATAACGGAGTACAGCGGGTGTTCCTTGCTGGTAGATCCGGATGCGCTGACTCATGGCCGCCTCGGTGATTAGAAATGTCGTCTACAAAAACCTGAACCGCGAAGGGAGGGCATGCCAAGCAGTTAATGCTCGGCATCGCCGGTCGGGCTGAAGGATGTGGTATCGATCAGGCGCTCTGGCCACCGTCGACGTTCAGCGTGGCACCAGTGATGTAAGACGCCTCAGGGCCCGCTAGAAAAGACACGGCGGCGGCGATGTCTTCTGGCTGACCATAGCGACCCAACGCCGCCAAGCCCGCAAGGAACGGCGCATGATCGGCAGTCTCGGGGTTCATCTCGGTATTGATAGCCCCGGGTTGAATGACATTCACGGTGATATTGCGTGGCCCAAGGTCACGCGCCCACCCGCGTGTGTAGGCAGCGACGGCAGCTTTGGTTGCAACATAGTCGGCTGCACCTGGGAATGGCACGTGATCAGCGCCGGTCGTGCCCAACGAAATGATTCGTCCCCCATCATTCATCAGACCAACCGCCGTACGCACTGCGGTGACGACACCACCTACGTTGACCGCCTGCTGACGATCGAACGCTGAGATGTCGGCATCCGGCGCATCAACAGGACCAGTGACAAAAACGCCCGCGCTGTTGACCAGTATGTCCAACCGGCCGAAGTGTTGATGAACCTGTCTGACGAGCGCGATCACCTGCGCCGTGTTCCCTTGGTCTGCCTGGATAGCCAAGGCCTGTACACCGTGAAGCTCAATTTCAGCGACGACCTTCTGGGCCTGGTCTGGCGATTTTGCATAGCTGAAGGCGACGTATGCACCGTCTGCCGCGAGACGCTTTGCGATTGCCGCCCCGATGCCACGGGAGCCGCCAGTTACCAGTGCCACTTTGCCTTGAAGTTGCTTAGTCATCTTTGTGATCTCCTCTTGAGCCTTCCGGTATGGAGAGGCTTCGTTTGGGTGAGATCACTCTAAAAGGTAGTAACAAAGGGATAAATCGGTTAAAAACAACACCACTGTTCCCAGAGACGGGCTAATGTCTAGGGGTTGATATTGTTGAATGGGCTATAACGTGGATTACTTCGCGGCAGTCAAAGCATTCCTCCAAGTGGTCGAGGCCGGTAGTTTTGTGAAGGCGGCACAAGCGCTAAACCTCCCGCGCAATACCGTTACCAAGCACATCCAGTCGCTGGAAAGTCATCTACGGGTGAAATTGCTAAACCGCACAACTCGGCGCATTTCACTCACCAACGATGGATCCGCGTACTACGAACGCATGGTGCGTGTGGTGGACCATTGGCTGGAAGCCGAATCAGACCTGGCCACTGCTCAAGCACGGCCGCACGGACGCCTGCGAGTTGACATGGGCTCGACGATGGCCACGATGCTGGTCTTACCCGCCTTGCCGGATTTTCAGAAACGCTACCCAGGATTACAGCTGGACATAGGCGTAAGCGACCGGCCTGTGGATCTGCTTAGCGATCGGGTCGACTGCGTCATTCGGGGTGGCACCCTAAACGATCCATCGCTGATCGCCAGGCGGTTGGGCAGCCTCAAGTTCGTCACCTGCGCAACGCCTGAGTACCTTGCCAAGCATGGGACGCCGCTTCACCCGACCGATCTGGAATCAGACCACCAGATGGTTCGCTACTTTTTCGCGGGGACCAATCGGCGTTTGCCCGTGGAATTCAGCAGAGGGGAGGAGCGTATCGCAGTAGACGCGAGCTACTTCGTTTCGGTGAACGACTCAAACGCCCTGCTCGCTGCCGCTCTTGCAGGGATGGGCGTATTGCAGACATTGCTGTTCATGGCGGAACCACATTTCAAATCCGGCGCCCTGACGCCCCTGCTTGAGGAGTGGTCAATGGAGCCGAATCCGATCTACATCGTTTACTCGCCGAATCGGCACCTCAGTGCACGCGTCAGGGTTTTCGTGGAATGGCTTGTAGAGCTGTTTGAAGCGAAGGGATTGCGTTGACGGTGCTGATAAGGGCATCGCACTGACGACCCTTAAACTCAAAGGTTGCCTTCCTTGCCACTGTCCCGGATATGCTCGCAAAGCCGCCATTGGACCTTGTGAAGCATCCTGAGCCTTATCAATGTAGTAGCCGAGACCGCGGCCTCTGGAAACGATATAGACATCTGCTCGACCTACGCGCCGACTGAGGTCGGCTGGCGCCGCACATTGGCAACTGTGCTGCAGAATCGTTCGTGGCTGAAGAGCTATGGCCGGCGAGCCTCACGGATAGCTCCTACGTTAAGGTCTACGCAGGCTACCGGACCTGCATCTTTCCGGATCCCTCACCGTAGGACACGATCGCCCGGGTAAACTGATACCGACCTCTTTTAGGCCCCGTGGCCGCTGTGTCGCTGTAGCCAGGCTAGAAAACCTACCTTCGCCTCCGCCGTCTTGGCAGGCTTCGTGAGCAATGATCGACTGCTCTCAACGCGGTAGGCGTGAAGTTTCCCTATGGCTTGGCCGATCTCTGCCCTATCCGCGATACACGCGCGGATGGCCGGTCTGGAGATCGTGAGCAATTGGCAGGTGGTCATTGCCGTAAAGCGACCACCGCTTGGGCAATCGTCCAAGACGCTCTGCTCTCCTAGTACCTCAGCCGGTCCCATCCGACCAGCCTCGATAAAGGGACGCTCAGGACCGTCACCGTCAGGGATCGTCACGCTGACGACGCCAGAGGCTATGATGACCAATTCTTCAGGGACTTCTCCGACATCGAGAATCACGGCGCCCGACGACACCTCTCGGACCACGAGTGATTCGACAAAGCGATCCTTTTCAGCCGAAGACAGGCTTCGGAGGACCCTCACCTCATCCAGTAGGCTGCGGGTCCAAGAAGCCTTGCGGTTGACCTCGCCAGACCACGCAACGCCCGCGGCTTCGAGATGGCGGTAGGCTAGGTCGAACATCTGGTTGCGGACCTTGGCCTTGCGTTCAAGATCAGTGATGTACCCGCTGGCAACGTATTGCGTGGTCTCCGCGCTAGCGTCCTTCACCGAAGCGCCAGGCGGTGGATCGGTCAAGAGGGCATGAGTACCGCGTAACGCACGCTCCAACGCGTCAAGCACTGTTCCGGGACGCACATGATTTGGTATGGACAAGGTGATTGAAACGCCATGCCTATGCGCCGGCCTACTGAAATTGGTGATCTTGGCTTTTGCGGCTACTGAGTTAGGAATGACCGCGAGCGCGCCGGAACCGGTAAGTAACTGGGTAGCGCGCCAGTTTATGTCGAGCACTTTGCCCTCAGCGCCATCAATTGCCACTTGGTCATCCACCTGGTACGGCTTGGTGGCGTTGAGCACAATCCCCGAAAACAAGTCGCTCAGCGTGCTCTGCAATGCAAGACCGACGATGATCGCCAAAGCGCCAGAAGTCGCGAGCAGACCTTTTACAGGAAGCTCTATCACGTACCCTGCCGCCGCGACCACCGCTGCTAGAAATGTCAGTGCGCCGACGACATCTTTTAGCAAGCGTCCGTTATGACCGATCCTCCGATCGAGGAGGGCGCCAAGTACCTCGCTAAGCGTGCGGGCACCAAGAAGCCACCAAATGATTGCCAACGCGAGCGATGACATATGAAGGGAGGTGTTTTGGGGCCATGGGGCTGCTTGCAGAGGACTGATCCCGCCGTGGAACAAGATGGCGCTATAGAGTACGAACAGCAGTACTCGTATTCCTACGCGAACTGTCAACGGACGTCGTCTGTTCAACCGCCATACAGAGAGGTCGGTGACGAACGCAGTGAAACCTAACGCTATTGTCTCAAGCGGACCGATCAGCATGTTCAGGGACCCTTACGCCTGTAACCTTGGTCAGTACACATTTCGCCCGAAGGACGCAGCTGCAGTAGCCTCCGGCGTTAGCGAGATGAGCCACATTACAGGAAACCGTAACGCACACTCCATGCGCCCGAACGGCTATCAATGAGTAGGGACGCCTTGATGACATACCCCTATAAAGACGCTACATGCGCAGCGAACGCTGCGGGCTCAGCTACACCGCCGAGAAGCCGCCACCGCTATTGCGGCGTGTCCTGGAAGCTGAAGGATGAACACCAAATAGCATTAGTGCACGATCCTCGCATTCGACGGAGCGCCCCGGCGCATCTCCTTCCCCTAGGCTAGCCACAGCATGAGCAACCAGCGGGTGCCGGGGCCACCGTTCGTGAGCCATTGCATGCGTAGGTGAAAAGTAGGGCGCGCAGCTTAGGATACCGCTCGCGTAGACACCCCAAACTAGGACCTGCGCAAGACACGAACCTGGCGGACGGCCTGTAGCTGAGCTTCACAACGTGCGAATGATCGCGCGGCGGAAGTCGTCGATGTGATGATGGATGGCGTGTAAGGCTACTTCGCTGTCACGGCTTTCCATGGCAGCGAGGATCTGTAGATGCTCTTCGTAGATGCGTTCGCTATGGTGCATCTCCGACATGGTCAGGAACCAAAATCGAGCCTGCTTTTCATGCAAGTTGCGAAGTAGCTCGGCGAGTACCCGATTACGCGCGGCCGCCGAAATAGCCAGGTGGAATTGCAGGTCCACTTCCATCAACCCAGTAACGTCCCGCTGTTTGAGCAGCGCCGGGGTCCGATCGATGATGGTACGCATGGCGCTGAAATCACTTTCCTGCGCGCGTTCAAGCGCTAACTTTACGCACAGCTGCTCGTTGCAGATCCGCACATCAATCATGTCGAGGACATCGTTGAGCGAGATAGCGGTGACCATCACACCCTTGCGCGGCAGGATGGTCACCATTCCCTCCATCTCCAGCCTATGCAGGGCCTGATGCACCGGTGTGCGGCCTAATCCTAGCAATTGGGTGAGTTGCGCTTCATTGATGGCGTCACCCGGACGTAGCTGGCAAGTAATGATGCGCCGCTTGATCTGCTCATAGGCCTGTTCGCGCAGGCTGGCGGCCCCTTTGACAGGACGAGACGCGTCGGTGGTATCGAGCAAGGAAGATGTCCTCGAGGCATTGCTGATATATCACTGTATGAAAAAAGGCTTCATCTGTCGCCCCACGCTTCGCCATGCCTTGGCCATACCGAGCCAATAGCGTGCAATTCGTGCGCTCAAACGGTGCAGAAAGGTAACAACAAGCATCGGCACGCCTCCCTCGGTTCCGCGAAGGCCTATTGCAACCCACTGATCCGTGGCGATTTTTTAGATTGCCAACGAACTGGCACACGCGTTGCCTACTGAAATCACTGTGATATATCAGAAGATCATCAGTAACAACCTCTAGCTACCATGCCTCCTCGTCAAAGGATCAAACGATGACTCAACTCAACCTACAAGTGATCGGCCACGGTGAAGTTCGCGTCGATATTGACCATCTGATCATCGCCGGGTGGGCCGGCCGCGATAGCGCTGCAGTCGAGCACCACATCGGCGAACTGGAAGCCCTGGGAGTGCGCCGCCCAACCCAAATTCCTTGCTTTTACCGCGTGGCGGCGAGCCTGCTAAATCCGGCGCCCAGCATCCAGGTGCCCGGAAAGGATTCTTCCGGCGAGACCGAAATCGTACTGATTCCTAGCCCCGCCGGATTGTTGGTGGGCCTGGGCTCAGACCACACCGACCGCAAGGTCGAAGCCTTTGACGTAACCGTGTCCAAGCAGATGTGTGACAAGCCTATCGCTACCACTGCCTGGCGCTTTGCCGACGTCGAGGGGCACTGGGATCAGTTGGTAATGCGTACCTGGCGTGATCGCGGCGGCATCCGTGCCCTCTATCAGGAAGGGCCTGTGACGTCGCTGCTGACGCCTGCCACCTTGCTGGCCAAGCTCAACGACAGCGCCGCCTTGCCGCCCGGTACCGCGATGTTCTGCGGCACCCAGCCGGTGATAGGCGAGCTGGGATATGGCGAATCCTTCGAGATGGAACTGTTCGATCCAGTGCTTGGCCGCAGCCTGACCCATGCCTACAGCGTCGAGCCACTACCGGTAGCGGGGTGATTCGGATGAAATCGATCAATGAGTTGGCGCGGGAGCTTGCCCTGGGTTCAACCACCAGTGAGGCGCTGGTAACGCACGCGCTGGAGCGCATTGAGGCGCACCGCACCGCGGGCGGTCATGGCTACATCAATGTGGACGTCCAGGCGGCGCTGCAGGCCGCACGAGCTAGCGACCAGTCTCGCGCTGCTGGCTACGTTCCCTCACCTCTGGCCGGTCTGCCGGTGTCGATCAAGGACCTATTCGACGTGCGCGGGCAAATCACGGCCGCCGGCTCCAAGGTGTTGACTCACGCCGAGCCGGCCAGTAGCGACGCGACCGTCGTGAATCGCCTGCGCGGCGCTGGTGCAATCTTGCTGGGCCGGACCAACATGAGCGAATTCGCCTTTTCCGGCCTGGGCCTAAATCCCCACTACGGCTCGCCTACCAGCCCGGTGGCCGAAGGGCGTATCGCCGGCGGCTCAAGTTCTGGCGCCGCGGTAAGCGTGGCCGGGGGTATGGCTGTGGCTGGCCTCGGTACCGATACCGGTGGATCGCTACGCATCCCGGCGGCGTTCTGCGCACTGGTGGGCTTCAAGCCCAGCGCACAACGAGTGTCGCTCCAGGGCGCTCTGCCCCTGGCCACTAGCCTGGACTCCGTCGGCGCACTCACTGGGACGGTAGCCGACAGCATCCTGCTCGACGAAATTCTTTCAGGCGAGACGCTCGACACCCGCCCAGCCTCTCTTGCCGGACTGCGCCTCGCAGTAACCCGCGACTTCGTTCTGGATGGCCTGGATGACACCGTAACTCGCGCCTTCGAACGCAGCTTGGAGCACCTGAGGGATGCCGGGGCGGTGATTAGCTGGTTCGACTTCCCTGAACTTCATCAGCTGCCGACGATAAATGCCTCGGGAGGCCTTACCGCTGCTGAGGCCTGGTATCTGCACCGTCAGTGGCTAAGTGGTAGCCAGGCTTCCGACTACGACCCGCGCGTGGCCCAAAGGATTCGCCGTGGCCAAGCCCTGAGCGCAGCCGACTATCTGCATTTGCAAGCTCAGCGCCACATTATGATTGCCGCCGCTAAATCGCGCCTGGGTGATGCCGATGCCTGGCTGCTGCCCAGTGTGGCCGTCGTTCCGCCGGTCCTGTCCGCCCTGGAGCAGGACGATGAACAATTCTTCGCTACCAATGGCCTGGTACTGCGCAATACCAGCGTAATCAACTTTCTCGACGGCTGTGCGTTGAGCCTGCCATGCCACCGCGGCGATGAGTTGCCTGTGGGCCTGTCGATCGCCGGGCTCAACCGCCAAGACGCGCGCGTCCTGCAAGTGGCCCGCAGCGTCGAGGCCTTGTTGCGCAGCAGCTGACGAAATCTAGCGCTCGCAAAGCAACGCGAGCGCTGCCCTCTTTGAATCCTTGACGCCCCGACGGCCCGCCGGGTCTTCCTCGGCGCCGAATCGATGGAGATGCAGTATGAATCAGAATCCCGTCCTGACCGCCGATTCCGAAGGCGCGAACCCGCACAGTACCGCTGCAGCCGCAACCTATCGCAAGATCGCCTGGCGTCTACTGCCTTTCCTCGTATTCCTCTTCGTCCTGGCATGGATCGATAGGGTAAACGTCGGCTTCGCCAAACTGGCGATGCTCGATGACTTGGGCTTCAGTGAAGCGGTCTACGGCCTCGGCGCAGGCATTTTCTTCATCGGCTACTTCCTCTTCGAGGTGCCGAGCAACCTGCTCCTGGAAAAGATTGGCGCACGGCGTACGTTGGCCCGCATCACAATCCTTTGGGGACTTACCTCGGTGGCAATGGCCTATGTGGAAAGTCCGATGTCCTTCTACGTCCTGCGCTTTCTGCTGGGTGCGTTCGAAGCTGGCTTCTTTCCAGGCGTGGTGTTGTATCTCACCTACTGGTTTCCAGCGGCGCAGCGGGCACGCATCAACGGTATGTTCATGACCTCGTTTGCGATCGCCGGGGTGGTAGGCGGTCCTATCGCAGGCTTCATCATGAGCCGCATGGTAGGGGTCGGCAGTCTGGCCAACTGGCAATGGCTGTTCATCATCGAGGGCATTCCCTCGGTACTGGCCGGTATTGCCGTGTTGCGCTATTTGCCTGAAAAGCCGGCCCAAGCCAAGTGGCTGACCCAGGCAGAGCGCGATCACGTCAGCCGGGTGATTGCTCAGGAAGATGCCGCCCCGGAAAAACATAGCGATCTGAAAAGTCTGGTCCGCAATCCCAAGGTATGGCTCTGCGCGCTGGTGTACTTCTGCATTGTCTCGGGCAACGCCACCATCGCTTTCTGGACCCCCTCGGTGATCAAGTCATTGGGCATCGATAACAACATGACTATCGGACTGCTGGCCGCCATTCCGTTCATTATTGGAACGCTAGCGATGCTCTGGAACGGCCACCATTCCGACCAAACCGGCGAGCGGCGCGCCCATTGCGCGATCGCTGCGCTCTTGGCCGGTCTGGGCCTGATAGCTACCGGCCTGTGCCTGGGTAACGCCACCCTGGCGCTGATCGCCCTGACCGTGGCAGCGGCCGGCATCCTGGCTGCCTTCCCCGTGTTTTGGTCAATCCCGGGCGCGTTCCTGGCGGGTACCGCCGCAGCCGGTGGGATCGCTCTGATCAACTGCATCGGCAATCTGGCGGGCTTCGTCGCGCCCTATATGATCGGTTTCCTACGCACCCTGACCGGCAGTCTCTCAGCGGGTCTGTATTTCGTAGCAGCTTTGGAGATTCTGGCGGCCGCGATGTTGTTCCTACTGTTCAAGGACGTCAGGGTCGGCAAAAGCACCTAGTACCGCTTGGCGCGGAGACGTGCGCTCAGCCGACCGGGGGTTCAAACCGGTTGGCTGAGCTCAATCGCGCCAGCGCTATCTTTGCTTTTCACCACTGGGCAGCAGTAACCAGGCTTGCCACCTCGACATCGGTCTTCGCCGCAAGGCCGACATCCGACATGACGAGCGTCTACTTGCCTCCTAACCAATGTGCAACCGCTGGCGTTCGCCATCAGCGCCTCCAACCAGACGATCACCGACGGGCTCTGGGCGCTCCAGGTCGCCCTGGGCTACATCCCCGAGGTGCTGCCGCGGCTGTTGCGGCGAGCCCTGTGCGTCGGCGTCACCACCAAGCAGCTGCAGCGCACCATCCACGCCTTCGACGGCGCGCCGCGGCGGATATCGTTCACCTGGGCTGGCCACACCACCGGCAACCAGCGGATACCGGTGGCCACCGTGCGCGAGCAGCTGCAGGCGGAGGCCGAGAGTAGGGCGCAGCAGCAAGGGGTCCTCATAGAGCAGACGCCCGAGTACCAGGATCTTCGCACGAGCGCGAACCTGGCGAATGACCAGTCCTGATCAAGCACAGGGTTGCGGCTCCGCCTCCACACTGCACACTGCACACTGCACGCTCTGGTTCGGGGGCGCGGCGAGAAGTGGGACGCCATCATCAAGGCCAAGGTTTCGCCGCTGCACTGCTTCGATCGTGCCGCCCGCGGCCGCCAGCGCGGCGACGTGAAGGCCCGGGCTGAGGTATGGGCAGAGCGGAAACTCTACCTGCCCACCGCGGCCAGCGGATGGATATGGAGGAGGGTGATCGGGTACCGCTCAAGATCCTTCGACCTATCGGCTGGGCGGCATCACCTACGAGTCGCCGGTCTAGCGCCTGGGCTCAGATGTGCTTTTCGAGTGAGATAGCCGTCAGCGTAACGGAGGCAATCCTGGTCGGCCCTGCCGGCATAGGTCTGCCCGGCTCCCTACCTAAATTGGTAAGCGCTGCCATCATCAAAAAAATCACCGTCACCAAGATCAACAGATCGATCGGGTGCTCCCACCGTCGCATCTGATCAGGCCATCGCTTTCGCAACTGCACCCTCGCAAAGCTCACGACTACTACGAGCAGCGCGGCCCATTTGATCTCTTGATTCGTCAACACACTGGCTTCCTTTCGCTGCTTCAAAGCGCCCCAGATGGCAAATGCGCCCGCTGCAGCAGCGCTTCGATGAAAATCCGAACGTTTCCGGAGGCGCCGCTTGGTTCCCTAGGGCCCTCCGAGCAAAGCGTACCCACCTGAAGACCTGGCTGCCCAGAGACAACATTGCCGAGGCGACCACGGAGGAAAGTGAAGCAGCGGTGCGCCCCTGCACCAGGGGGACCGCGACGCTCGTTGCCGGCGCTGCCGACAGCTTCATGCGCAGGCCAGCGTGCTGCCGCAGGTGTCGGCCATCAATGCGAGTAAGCAGGTGGTCACCGACGAGATCGAGGCGTTTCGCGTCGCCCTCGGCGCCGACGTCACCACCAAGCAACTGCAGCGCACCATCCACGCCTTCGACGGTGCGCCGCGGCGGATCAAGTTCACCTGGGGTGGCCACACGATAAGCAACGAGCAGGTACCGGTGGCCACCGCGCGCGAGCAGCTGCAGGCGCATGACGAGAGTAGGGCGCAGCGGCAGGGATTACCGATCGAGCACACGCCCGATTACCAGGATCTGCGCACGCTCGCGAAGCTCGCGGACGACAAGGTGCTGATCAAGCACAACCGCACCCGCTGCACGCTCTGGTTCGGGGAGCGCGGCGAGAAGTGGGACGCCATCGTCAAGGCTAACCTGCCGTTGTGCGTGCCCGCTGGCGACGCAGAAGCACAGGTTTCTGCGCTACGTGACTTCGATCGTGCCGCTTGCAGCCGCCAGCGGGTAATGTGAAGGCGAGGGCTGGGCGCGCAACCTCTACCTGCCTATCAACAGCCCTCCACCGCAGGAGGACGACCAAGCCGCGCTCCTCACACCCTCAACTGATCGGACCGCGGCATCGCCTATGTGGTCAGGGGCGAGCGAGGCGCTCGCTTGAGTGCTTAGCGCCGTAGCCGGAGTTGCATTCCTAAAGAGTCGGATATGTTCTGCTGAAGCACACAGCTTCCCCCAACTAGCGGACGACTATATGACCAGCTACAGCTTCAAGAAACGAACCGGGACCGATACCAGCGATCCCGAGTTCGTGCTTCAGCATTGCGGCAAACCAACACGCATCCAGATCCAGGATCTCTACCGCCTGGGGCGCCGCCTACGCGGTGTCCGTCGATTATCTGGATGATGAGGCCGAGCCGCACCTCTTCTGGGTGGCACAGTCCATCGCGAGCTTTGCAGAGGCGGCGCGTGTGGCTATCGGCCACTTCGAGGCGGTCCCCCTCGCACGCATTCAAGCAATTGCGCCAAGTGCGGCGCCTGGGTCGCCTTGGCCGCGGCCTGAAGCACGGAGGGAAGGGCGCATCAGCAGGGCAATCCTGCGGCGTGCTCCAGCACCTGTCTGGCGAGAGTCTGCATGATGAGAGATCTCCTAAGTGTCAGAAGTATCTGGCAGTTTCTGACACTTTCAAGAGAAGGAAGCCTCTGTGGTCGGCACCGTCATCAGCAGTGACCTGGATCTGATCGGCCAGCTGCAGCCAAACCAGAAAGCGCGGTTCGTCGCCGTGACCCTGGAAGACGCGCTGGCCGCACGGCGTGTGTACCGGGAACGTCTGCAGCGACTGGAGCAGGTCCTGGCGAGCTAGGGACCCGTTGCCAAGCAGGTGACCAATCGAGAGATCCTGGAGACGTCGTTCGTAACGGACGCGTTTTTAGGATCGTCATGCAAGGAGATCCTGATCGCTGATCAACAGGGCCAGGGTAGGGAAGCCGGAGTCGAAGCAGGTGACCGGATTAGGGATAAGGTCAAAGACTGGAGGGATGGCAAAGGGCAGTTGTTAGCCTAAGCCCATATCTCATTTAACATAATATACATTATGCGAAGTTATGGTTATGGAGCGCTGCACCGAGCGCCTGCTTTTTCACGCTGGCTGCTTTCTCCCATTTCCTGTGATCTGGCCAGTTTGCCTGACATTACGGCTTCGAGGATTCAGATCGCCGCTTGCCACACACCTGCACCGCAAATTCCGCAGTACCCGTTTGTACAAGACGTTGCTGGCGGCTTTAATCGGATGGCGTCTTTTCGCCGGGTCTCGCTCTGGCGCCCTGGGTTTTCAACAAGTATTCCATCCCGAGGAGTTTTGCATGGCTTATCAAGCCGCTTCCGATCGCTATGACCGTATTCCTTACCGCCGCGTGGGTCGCAGCGGTCTCGTGCTGCCGGCGCTGTCGCTGGGCCTGTGGCACAACTTCGGCGATACCACGCCGCTGGATCGTCAGCGCGCCTTGCTGCGCACCGCCTTCGATCTTGGCATCAATCACTTCGACCTGGCCAACAACTACGGGCCACCCTATGGCAGCGCCGAGATCAATTTCGGTCGGCTGCTGCGCGAAGACTTCGCCGCCTACCGCGACGAGCTCATCATCTCCAGCAAGGCCGGCTGGGACATGTGGCCCGGCCCCTATGGCCAAGGTGGCGGCTCGCGCAAATACGTCCTGGCGAGCCTTGACCAGAGCCTCAAGCGCCTGGGCCTGGATTACGTCGACATCTTCTATTCGCATCGTTTCGACGAGCACACGCCACTGGAAGAAACCGCCAGTGCCCTGGCCACGGCGGTCCAGCAAGGCAAGGCGCTCTATATCGGCATCAGCTCCTATTCAGGGACCAAGACCCGGGAAATGGCCAAGTTGCTGGCCGACTGGAAGATCCCGCTGCTGATCCATCAGCCAGCCTACAACCTGCTCAATCGCTGGATCGAAAAGGATCTGCTGGATGCGACCGAGGACATCGGCAGTGGCGTGATCGCCTTTACGCCACTGGCCCAGGGGTTGCTGACCGACAAGTACCTCAATGGCGTTCCGGCCGAGGCCCGGGTCAATCAGCCCGGTGGCCAGTCGCTGCAGCAAGGTCATCTGTCTGCCGAGAACCTGGCCCGGGTACGCGCCCTGGATGCCATCGCCAAGCGCCGCGGCCAGAGCCTGGCGCAGTTGGCCCTGGCCTGGACCCTGCGCGATCCGCGCATCACCAGCGCCCTGATCGGCGCCAGCCGGCCCGAACAGATCGTGGAAAACGTGGCGGCCCTGGATAACCTGACCTTTACCGCCGAGGAACTGGCCGAGATCGACACCCATGCGGTCGAAGGCGCTATCAACCTCTGGGCCAAGCCGTCCAGCGCGGAATAAGGCTCCGTTCGGCGTACCTGGCTTTCCAGGGTCAGGTACGCCTACCTCTACAAGATCTGGCCGGTCCAGGGCACAACCACCCTCGCCCGCCCTCACCCATTCGGCTGCTGACGCCGGGTCCCGATCTGCTCCTGGCGATACTGGCTGGGCGTCTGTCCTGTCTCGTTGCGGAAATGCCGGTTGAAATTGGACAGATTGGAATAGCCCACCTCGAAACAGATGGCGGCGATGGACAGCTCCGCCTGCAGCAGCAGACGACAGGCCCGCTGGATGCGCAGCTTGCGCGCCAGTTCGATGAAGCCATGGCCGGTGACCTTCTTGAAGAAGCGCGAAAAGCCTGCCTCGCTCATACCGACGCGACGGGCGATCACCGGTAGCCGGATATCCTCCGTGAGTTCGCTCAGCAGGTAGTCGAAGGCCTGATGCACCCGTGCGGAACGGCGGGCATCCAGCGCCGGCGCATAACAGGCACTGGCCAAAACGCTGCTTTCGCTTTCCGGCGCCCGCGACAGCGCGCCTAGCAAGGCGAACAGCTTGAGCAGGCGCTCGGCGCCCCGGGCCTGGCCGATCGCCTCGATCAATTCAGCCGCCTGCAGGGCCGTGTCGCCGCTGAACTCCAGGCCGCGTCGAGCCTGTTCCAGCAACGGCAGATAATCACCCAGCTCCGGCGCCAGAGCGCTCAGCGAGCGCAGCAGTTCACCATTGAACTGGATGACCACATCGCGGCCGGTGAGCACCTCGCCGAATGGCAGATCACCGATCCAGTCATGCGGCAGATCCGGCCCGATCATGGCTACATGACCTGCCGCAAAGGGCCCGACATAGTCGCCGGCCAGCAGCCGTCCGCTGCCCTGGCGGATCAGGTGGATCTCGTATTCGGGGTGATGATTCCAGCGCGCCAAGGCGTAGGGATAGTCGTGCTCGTACCAGCGAAAGCTCTGGTCGGGTGCGGCAAGGATCACTTCCAGCTCTGCTGGCCGCGCTTCGAGGAAGGCGGTTGCCTTCATGATGTACCTCTGCTTGTTCTTGTAGGGCCGCATCCACAGGCCTGGCTATCGATGCTTTTTTGACCTCGGTGCGCTGAGCGATCCAGGTCAAAAATGTATCGGCACCTGGTCAATGCCAGGTTAGCCAGCGGCTTGGCCCTGCTGTTGTAATCCTCTCCAGCTGCTCTGTCGAGATCAGATTTATATCGGCGGCCAGTCATTCATAACAACAACAAGCTGCCCGCCGTGGCAGTCACGGAGAGAAGAAGATGAAGCGCCCTATCGCGTTGCTGCTGTTGGCCGGTCTCGGGTTGACCGGTATTGCCCAGGCCGTCGAATCGGTCACCGTTGCCACCGTCAACAACAGCGACATGGTGCGCATGCAGCGCCTGTCCCAGGTCTTCGAAAAACAGCACCCCGATATCAAGCTCAACTGGGTGGTGCTCGAAGAAAACGTGCTGCGGCAACGGCTGACCACCGACATCACCACCGGCGGTGGCCAATTCGACGTGCTGACCATCGGCACCTACGAAACACCGCTCTGGGGGGCCAAGAACTGGCTGGAGCCGCTCGACAACCTGCCTGCCAGCTATGACATCGAGGACATCTTTCCGGCGGTTCGCCAGGGGCTGTCGGTCAACAACCATCTCTATGCCCTGCCGTTCTATGGCGAAAGCACCGTGACCTACTACCGCAAGGACCTGTTCAAGGCTGCCGGCCTGCAGATGCCCCACAAGCCGACCTGGTCGCAACTCGCCGCGTTCGCCAGCCAGCTCAACCAGCCGGACAAGGAGCAATACGGTCTCTGCCTGAGAGGCAAGGCCGGCTGGGGTGAAAACGTCGCGCTGCTCAGCCTGATGGGTAATGCCTTCGGCGCACGCTGGTTCGACGAGCAGTGGCATCCCGAGCTGACCAGCCCCGAGTGGACGGCAGCGGCCAACTTCTACGTCGACAACATGAAGAAGTATGGCCCACCGGGGGCCTCGAGCAACGGTTTCAACGAGAACCTGGCACTGTTCAACAGCGGCAAGTGCGCCCTCTGGGTGGATGCCAGCGTCGCCGGCTCCTTTACCACCGACAAGAGCCAGAGCAAGGTCGCCGACGAGGTCGGCTTCGCCGCCTCGCCCCATGAGGTCACCGACAAGGGCTCGTCCTGGCTGTATGCCTGGTCGCTGGCGATCCCGGCGAGCGCCAAGCACAAGGAGGCTGCCAAGACCTTCATCACCTGGGCGACCTCCAAGGAATACATCCAGCTGGTGGCCGATCAGGATGGCATCTCCAATGTACCGCCGGGCACTCGCCAGTCCACCTACAGCCAGGCCTACCTGAGCGCTGCGCCCTTCGCCAGGATCACCCTGGAGATGATGCAGCACGCGGACCCGGCCCATCCCTCGGCCAAGCCGGTGCCCTATGTCGGCATCCAGTACGTGACCATCCCCGAGTTCCAGGCCATCGGCACCTCGGTCGGCAAGCTGTTCTCCGCTGCCCTTACCGGCCAGATGAGCGTCGAGCAGGCCCTCAACGCGGCCCAGACCTCGACGACCCGCGAAATGAAACGCGCGGGCTATCTCAAGTAACGTCCCTTTACCCAAGGCATGACCGCGCGCTGCACCGCGCGGTCGGTCTCTCGACTGGAGCCAAGACCATGAACAGACTGGAAGGAAAAAGCGCCCTGATCACCGGCGCCGCGCGCGGTATCGGCAAGGCCTTCGCCCAGGCCTACCTGCGGGAAGGCGCGACGGTGGCCATCGCCGACATCAATATCGAAAGAGCCCGAGAAACGGCCGAGGAACTGGGCGAGCGCGCCTACGCCCTGGCCATGGACGTCACCGACCAGGCTTCCATCGACACGGCCATTGCCCAGGTGGTCGCTACCGCCGGCAAGCTCGACATCCTGGTCAACAATGCCGCCCTGTTCGACCTGGCACCCATCGTCGAGATCTCGCGGGAGAGTTATGACCGGCTGTTCGCCATCAACGTGGCCGGCCCCCTGTTCACCCTGCAGGCCGCCGCGCGACAGATGATCGTCCAGGGGCATGGGGGCAAGATCATCAACATGGCCAGCCAGGCCGGGCGCCGTGGCGAAGCCCTGGTCGCCGTCTATTGCGCGACCAAGGCCGCGGTGATCAGCCTCACCCAGTCGGCGGGCCTCGATCTCATCAAGCACCGCATCAACGTCAATGCCATCGCCCCAGGCGTGGTCGACGGCGAGCACTGGGAAGGTGTGGACGCCCTCTTCGCTCATTACGAGCAACGGCCACTGGGCGAGAAAAAGCGTCTGGTCGGCGAAGCCGTACCCTACGGCCGGATGGGGACCGCCGAGGACCTGGTCGGCATGGCCCTGTTCCTGGCGTCCAGTGACAGCGACTTCGTGGTCGCCCAGACCTACAACGTCGACGGCGGCAACTGGATGAGCTGAGCTGTCCTGTCGTCAGCTCAGGTCGTGCAGCGGCTTGACGATCGCCGGCCTGATCTGCAGGTCGGCAAAGCTGACCTGCAAACCCTCGCGCTGCGGCGAGCAGCAATAGGGTCCGACCTGCAGCGCCGCGCCCTCTTCGCTCGCGAACCGACACAGCCGCAATAGCGGCCAGGTCAGGCCATCCAGGGAATACTGGAGACGCAGCACCTCGTCGTGCAGTGTCATGCGCAGCCAGAAGCCACGCAAGGCATCAGGCATGGGGCCGAGGGCCCAGTCGGAATGACCCAGGGTGAGGACGCTGCCCAGATGGGCGATGCCATCGTTGATCTCGAGCCCGGTCTTGCACCACTGCTCGCGGCCCTGCCGCACCATCAGGCCGGCCTGGTCATAGAGCTCCGTAAAGGTTCCGGTGATCCGCACCTGCGCGGTGAAATTCGCTCCGGCCGCATAGCCACGGAAATGCCCGCTATCACGCTCGAAGCCGTACTGGGTCTTCTGCCAGAAGTCGGTCTCGCGATCGGTGCTGATGTGCAGCAGGCCCTCCACGTCGGACCAGCGCTTCGGCTCGTTCAGCCAGTGGGCAGGCAAGGTCTTCGCAAGGGTCATGACAGGTATCCGCGGCGGATGGGCTGCGCACACGATAGATCAAGGAGGCGAGATGCGCCAAAGCCAGACGGTAAATCGTGCTTACAGGGGAGCCGTCCCCCGCCCTCTAGCGATTTTCTCGCCGGCATGAAAAAAGGGAGCCCGGAGGCTCCCTTGTTCAAGTACGTCCGTTGTCCTCTTGTTTTTGTTGTCGGACATCGACGTCATCGATCTTCAGTACGCCCCACCAACGAGGTGGGAAGTGAACAGATTACTTTGGTTGCTCTGGAGCGTTCCAAAATGATCGGTTCGCGAGCCTTGGCCGTCTTGTTCTTGTTGTGGGCGGTTAGCGGCGCATCTTGTTGTTCTTGTGCCAGTAATAAAGCACTCGCCGTGCCAACATTCATAAGTCATTGAAATATCGAGGTTTCACCGATTAGGGCCCGGCATTGGTACACCTGTTGCGGAGGATTTCGTTACCTTTTCACTCGGCAGCGAAGGATCTGGTTACGACATTCACCCGCTCGGTAACGTCATCGGCGCTCAGCGGCTGTAGGTCGAACGCTTGAGCGTCGCCTCGTTGTTACGCTGGGCGGCGGGTCGTTCCGGGTTGTCGGTAGGCAGGTACAGCAGTCGCGTGGCCAGTACCTCGCGGCGCGGCTTGATATCGGGTCGCAGCGCCCCGCGCTGGGTGCGGTCGAAATCGCGCAGGTCGACGACCTGCATACCGTCCTGGGCCGGTACCACGAACACCGGCAGGTTGGCATGGATCATGGCGTCATAGCGACTCTCCTCGCCGAACCAGAGCATCGCCCGGGGATGCGGGGCGATCTTCTTGTGCCGGACCAGGATGTCGTCATCCGCCATGCGATTGAGGGCCTGGTGCTCCTGCCATTCCGGGGTGCGATCCAGGGCGATCCGCTCCCGATCGGCGCGGGCCATGGCGAGGGTCTTGAGTAGCTCGCGTACCTTGGACACCTTGACCCGCTCTCCTCCGGCGGTATGGCCGGCCCAGGTGAAGGTCAGTTGCCGGACCGGATCGGGAAAGCCATGCACCTTGCGGATCAGCTGCTTGGTATTGAAGGCGCCGCCCAGCGCCTTGCGCATGATGCGCGGCCGCGCTTCGGGCGCCAGCTCCAGCTCAAGGCGCGTCTGTTCGATCGCCGCGCTGAAGGCCGCCTTGCAGGTGTTGATGGCCAGGATCTCTTCCATCAGGGGGTCGGCGAGGGCGATATAGCCTGGCAGTCGGCTGACGGTACCTGGCGCCTGGCCGGGTTGCAGGTGGAAGGCCAGCAAGGCATCGCGGGTAAGCTCCACCGCGGCGGTACCCTCGAAGGACTCCGCCGCGATGTGGTCAGGCACCCGCTGTTGCGCCAGCAAAGGTAGCCGCCAGACCCGGGCAGCTATCACCTTGCCGGGCCAGCGCTCGTTGAAGGCTGCGATGCTCCGCTTGAGATCCTCGAACGCGCTCTTGATGTCTTCGTGCATAGCCAACTCCAGCCTGATATCTACCAGATTGTAGCATTTGCGCGAACTTCACCCTCCTCATTGATTACTGAGTAGTGGAGTATCCCAAACTTAAGTTCTCATATAGGGGTGGTATTAGCCTAGACGGACTGCAATTTCTGGGTGAACTGCGGTCGGCCGTCCTGATCTCTCAGGGTGACCTGCAGCTCAGTGGTCTTTCCGTCGATCTCGACTTCGCCAAAGAATTGAAAGCCGCCCAAGGGCGAGGTATTGGCCTGGGGCGGTGCCTTTTGGAACACCACCTCGGGACCGAAGGTGGCATCCAGTGGGTTGGGCCCGAAGCTGCCCGCATTGAGCGGCCCTGCCACGAATTCCCAGAAGGGTTCGAAATCCTGGAACGCCGCCCGGTCCGGGTGATAGTGATGCGCGGCGCAGTAGTGCACGTCCGCGGTGAGCCAGACGGTATTGCGGATCCCCTGCCGCGCGATGAAGCGCAACAGGTCGGCGGTTTCCAGCTCGCGCCCCTTGGGGGCTCCCGGATGGCCATTGGCGATGGCTTCCCAGCGTGCCTGCCCCTGCGCCTCCTTGCCGTCCGGGACCTGCAGCCCGATGGGCCTATCGGCCGCAATGACCTTCCAGGCCGCCGTGGACGCCTGCAGTTCTTTCTTCAGCCAGTCGAGTTGCTCCTGACCGAGGAAGGCGCCCTGAGCGCCCTCCTCGTCCCCCAGGTTGCTGTCATTGCCGGCGCGATAGCTGCGCATGTCCAGCACGAAGACATCCAGCAAGGGGCCGTAGGCGATCCGGCGGTAGATACGCCCTGCCCCGTCGGCCGAGACGCCACGCATGGGCGCGTACTCCAGAAAGGCCTGGCGCGCCCGACCGCTCAGGACACCGATGTCCTTGACCTGGTAGCGATCGTCCAGCGTCTTGCTCGGCGACCAGTTGTTGGTGGTCTCGTGGTCGTCCCACTGCCACACCTGCGGGACTTCGGCATTGAAGCTCTTCAGATGGTCATCCATCAGGTTGTAGCGATAGTTGCCGCGGAATTCGTCCAGGGTTTCCGCCACCTTGCTCTTGGCCTCGGTGGTGATGTTGCGCCAGATGCGGCCTTCTTCCACCGTCAGCTGTGCCGGCACCGGGCCGTCCGCATAGATGGTGTCGCCACTGTGCAGGAAGAAGTCCGGACGCCGCTCGCGCATGGCGTTGTAGATGCGCATGCCGCCGATATCGGGATTGATGCCAAAACCCTGCCCCACGGTGTCGCCGCCCCAGACGAAACGGATATCGCCACGCTGGCTCGGCGCCGAGCGCAGGTGACCGGCGACGGCTTCGCTGAACGCACCGCTGTCCACGTCCTCGAAGCGGACGCGGTAGAAGATGTGCTGATCGGCAGGCAATCCGGCAAGGTCGACACGCGCCGTATAGTCCTGCGCGGTCGTGGTGACGGTACCGGCCACCTTGCGTGGTGAGCGAAAGCTCTGCTGGGTATCCCACTCCACCAGCAACCGGGCCGGCCGGTCCGTGCGACTCCAGATCAGTGCGCGGCCGTCGGTGACATCCCCGGCCTGGATACCGTCGGGTATTCCCGGACGTCCGGCCGGCGCGGCCAAGGTTCTTTGACCCAGAGCCGGTAGCAGGAGCGAAGCGCCCAGGCCTTGCAGGACACGACGACGATCAGGACGAAGAAGGGACATGGCATAGGCCTCTGCTGGAAAACCGCTAGCACTACCCCGACTTGATGACCTGCTCATGACACGAGAGTGTCAGGCAAATCCATGCCGCCATATAGGGGTGGTATTAATAAATGGACACTTTGGCCTGCCCCCCCGAAATGGCATCATGGCGCCCCTGTTACGAACCGCCGTCACGGCCGTCGCGAAGTTGCTTGGAGCCCCCATGTCCGCCAGACCCTTCATCACCGTCACCCCGCCCAACGTCGCGCTGCACGGACGGATCGCCCCGCCCGGTTCCAAGTCCATCACCAATCGGGCGCTGCTCCTGGCCGCGCTGGCCAAGGGCACCAGTCGCCTGACCGGCGCCCTCAAGAGCGATGACACCCGGCACATGTCCGAGGCGCTGCGGCAGATGGGTGTCACCGTCGACGAGCCCGATGCCACCACCTTCGTGGTGACCGGCTCCGGTCGCCTGCAGCAGCCGGCCCAGCCGCTGTTCCTTGGCAACGCCGGCACGGCGGTACGCTTCCTCACCGCCGCGGTGGCCACCGTCGAGGGCGCCGTGACCCTGACCGGCGACGCCTATATGCAAAAGCGCCCCATCGGTCCCCTGCTGGAAACCCTGAGGGCCAATGGCATCCAGGTGGACGCCCCAACCGGATGCCCGCCGGTGACCGTCACCGGCCAGGGCCGACTCACCGCTCGCCGCTTCGAGGTGGATGCCGGTCTCTCCAGCCAGTACGTCTCCGCCCTGCTGATGCTGGCCGCGCTGGGTAGCGAACCGGTGGATGTCGCCCTGCGCGGCAGCGACATCGGTGCCCGTGGTTATGTCGACCTGACCGTCGAGGCGATGCGCGCCTTCGGTGCCCAGGTCGAGCAGCTGGACGCCGCCACCTGGCGAGTCGCCCCGACCGGCTACGTCGCCCGGGACTATTTCATCGAACCGGACGCCTCCGCCGCCACCTATCTGTGGGCGGCCCAGGCCCTGACCGGGGGCGCCCTCGATCTGGGCGTGGCCGACGACGCCTTCACCCAGCCCGATGCCAAGGCCCGCGACCATATCGCCGCCTTCCCCCGGCTGCCGGCCGTCATCGATGGCTCGCAGATGCAGGATGCCATCCCTACCCTCGCCGTCCTGGCGGCCTTCAACGAGACGCCGGTGCGCTTCGTTGGCCTGGCCAACCTGCGGGTCAAGGAATGCGACCGGGTAGCGGCGCTGCACGACGGCCTCAACGCCATTCGCGCCGGCCTTGCCAGCGTGGAGGGTGACGACCTGCTGGTGGCTGCGGACCCGGCCCTGGCCGGTACCCGGACCGACGCCGTGATCGAGACCCACGCCGACCACCGGATCGCCATGTGCTTCGCCCTGGCGGGCCTGAAAGTGGCGGGTATCCGCATTCTGGACCCCGAATGCGTCGGCAAGACCTATCCTGAGTACTGGAACGCCCTGCGCAGTTTGAACGTCCAGCTGAGCGAGGGTATCGAAGCCTAGGAACCGCTAGCCACACGCCCGCTCGCTGAATGGAATCCACGCATGTCGATCTCTCTGCTCGAACAGCAGGCGCTTCTGCAGTTGACCTCCCACGCCCTGGTCATCACCGACCACCACGGGTGCATCGAGCGCTGGAATCGGGGTGCCGAACTACTGTGTGGCTGGCCGGCCAGCGAAGCCCGCGGCCAGCGCCTGACCGACCTGCTGGCAGCCGGTCGGGATGCCCCCTTCCTGACCACCGCCCAACATCAGGCGCTGGTCGATGAACATGGCCAGGGCGCCGGCTGGATCACGGTGCAGGGCGGTACGCCGCGCTGGGTGGAGATCGCTACCACGGCCCTGAAGGACGCCGACGCCCTACTTGGCTTCGCGCACGTGCTGCAGGACCGCACCGAACAGCTGATGGCCGAGGAGCGGGTACGCCTGGCTCAGGACGTCGGTCGCGTGGGGACCTTCGAATTGCTGCCCGGAGAGGCCCGACTGCTGGTGTCCTCGGGCTTCTGTCAGCTGTGGGGACTGCCGCTCAGGCGCAGCTATTCCCTGGACGAACTGGTCCGCCAGCTGCATCCCGACGATGTCGCCAGCCTGCGCACCCTGACCGCGGCGCCGGACGACGACGCCCTCGACTATCTCGAATACCGCATCCGCCGGGTCGACACCGGCGAGGAGCGCTGGCTCGGTCGGCGCGGCCAACTGATGACCAGCCAGGGCGGCGGCCGCTACCTGGGCGTGTGCTACGACATCACCGAGCGCAAGCTCAATGAAGCCGCCATCACCGAGCGCGATCTCTGGCTACAGGAGCTGTATCACGGCATGCGCGAGGGCTTCTACATGGCCCAGGCGATCCGCGGTGCCAGTGGCCGGATGGAGGACTTCCGTTTCCTGGAGGTCAATCCGGTCTTCGCTACGCTCACCGGGATCCCCCTGGATCAGGTCCTGGGCCGGACGCTGCGCGAATCCCTGCCGCAGCTGGAAGCCGACCTGCTGCCCGCCTATATCGACTTCATGAACGGCGATGCCGAATTCACCCAGTTCGACATCCTGCTGCACCTGCAGCACGAACACTGGTACGAGGTGCGCGCCCACAAGCTGCCGGGCGACCGTTTCGCGGTGCTGTTCATCGACATCAGTGGCCACCGGCGCCAGGCCCAGGAGCTGGCCCGTAACGAGGCGCAGCTGCGCGCCATCATCAACTCCATCGACCAGATGGTCTGGGCCACCCGCCCCGATGGCCACCACTTCTATTTCAACGATCGCTGGTACGAATTCACCGGGGTGCCGGAAGGCTCCACGGAGGGCGAAGGCTGGGCCAACGTCTTCCATCCCGACGACCAGGAGCGTACCTGGAAGGTCTGGCACCACAGCCTCAGCACCGGCGAGCCCTACCATATCGAATACCGCTTGCGGCATCGCTCCGGGCGTTACCGCTGGGTGCTCGGTCGGGCGCAACCGGTGCGTGATGCCAAGGGTCGCATCGAGCAGTGGTTCGGCACCTGCACCGACATCCAGAGCATCGTCGACGCCCGGGAAGTGCTCACCCGCTCGCGCCAGGAACTGGAACAGCAGATCGAGCTGCGCACCCGCGAGCGTGACCGGATGTGGCGTATCAGCCACGACCTCATGGTGATCTGCCGCGCCGATGGCGAGGTGAAGACGGTGAACAGCGCCGCCGCCCGCCTGCTGGGACGGCGCGAAACCGACCTGGCGAGCGTCCAGCTCACCGAGCTGATCCATCCGGACGACCAGCGCCAGGTCTTCGATACCCTGCGGCGCCTGGGCCGCCAGCAGGGCTCGGCGAACCTCAGGGCCCGCTTGCGCGGTCGCGATGGCAGCTATCGCATCCTCGACTGGACCGCCAGTGCCGAGGACGATCTGATCTACGCCGTGGGGCGCGATGTCACCGAACAGCAGGAGCTGCAGGAACAACTGCGCCAGGCGCAGAAGATGGAAGCGGTGGGCCAGCTGACCGGGGGCATCGCCCATGACTTCAACAACCTGCTGACCGGCATCATGGGTAGCCTCGACATGCTGCAGCGGCAGCAGAAGGCCGGCCGGCAGGACAAGTTCGACCAGTATCTGCATTCGGCGCTGACCTCGGCCCAGCGCGCGGCCGCCCTCACCCAGCGTCTGCTGGCTTTCTCCCGCCGCCAGGCGCTGGACCTGCAGCCCATCCATGTCAATGACAGTGTGCGCTCCATGGAGGAGCTGTTGCTGCGCAGCCTGCGCGGCGACATCGCCCTGGTCCTCGACTTGGACGAGGATGTCTGGCAGGCACTGACCGATGCCCACCAACTGGAAAGCGCCCTGCTCAACCTGGTCATCAACGCCCGCGATGCCCTGCCCCAAGGTGGCACCATCCGCATCGAGACCCGCAATGTCTACCTGACCGACAGCGGTAACGGCCTGGACGCCGTGAGTGCCGGTGACTATGTGGCGCTGCTGGTGGTGGACGACGGCACCGGGATGCCGCCCGAGGTCATGGCCCGCGCCTTCGACCCCTTCTTCACCACCAAGCCCATCGGCCAGGGCACCGGCCTGGGGCTGTCCATGATCTACGGCTATGCCAAGCAGTCCAAGGGCCATGTCCGACTCGACTCCCTGCCCGGCAAGGGTACGACCGTCGGCCTCTACCTGCCCCGCTACCTGGGCGCCGATGTCGAGCCGCCCCGGCTGGCGTCGCCCACCGTGACGCCCCAGGGCGCCGGCAAGACCGTGCTGGTGGTGGAAGACGAACCCGTGGTCCGGCAGATGGTGGTGGATCTGCTCCGCGAGCTGGGCTACGCGACCCTGCAGGCCGAAGACGCGCGCGGCGCCCTGCCGCTGCTGGAAAGCGGACGTCCCATCGATCTGCTGCTGTCGGACGTCGGCCTGCCGGGCATGAACGGCCGCCAGCTGGCCGAGATCGCGCGGCAGCGTCGGCCCGGCCTCAAGGTACTGTTCGCCACCGGCTATGCCGAGGGGGCGCATCTGGACGGCTATCTCGACCCCGGAATGACCCTGATCACCAAGCCCTTCAACCTCGATGCCCTGGCCGCGCGGGTCGGCGAAACCCTGGCAACCGTCAGCCCTGCCGTTGCTGGCCCGCCAGACGTCGATAATTGAGCGGGCTCTGCCCGGTGCCACGGCGAAAGAAGCGCGCGAAGTAGGCCGGATCGGCGAAGCCGAGGGCATCGGCGATCTCGCCCACCGACGCCTGGGTGTAGCTCAGGGTACGGCGCGCTTCCAGCAGCAGGCGCTGGTGCACGATGGCCAGCGCCGAGGCGCCGGCCAGCTGCCGACAGAGGCCGTTCAGGTGTACCCCTGAAATACCGAGCGCCGTCGCGTAGCGACCCAGGCTCCAGTGCTCGCGATAATGCTGCTCGACCAGCGCCAGGAAACGTCCCAGGTGCTGTTCGGCGCGCCGGGGCAAGGCGGCGCCCTGGTCATGGCGATGCTGCCGCAACAGCCAGATCGCCAGGCTGTCGAGCAGGGCTTCGAGCACTATCTCGCGACCCGGCCTGTGCCCCTCGTACTCGCCGACCAGCTGGCCGATCAACTGATCGATCCAGAGGGCATCCGGCCCGGCCAGGTCCAGGCACTCGGCACCCAGGAACAACCCCTGCCCAGCTCTCTGGCAGCGCTGCTTCAGCCGCTCCACCTGGGGCACCGGCAGGGTGATGACGAAGCCCTCGACCGCCGGATCGAATTCGAAGGCATGGACGCACAGCACCGGCAGCACCACCAGTAGCGGTCCGCGCCTTTCCCCCTGCCAGTCTTCCAGCTGCAGGCGTACCCCACCGGTGCGCACATAGAGCAGTTGCGCGAGATCCGCGTGGCGATGGGTGTCGATATGCCAGGCATGCAGCCGACTGCGACTCTCGATGGTCTCGCAATGCAGCAGATCCGGCGCCGGCCAGGCCTGGGCCTCGCCATACAGCTTGAAGATGGGTGGAAAGGCGTTGGTCATCGTCAGTCCCTGGGCGATAGCCGCACGAATCATCGAAAAGTACCAGAAAGTATCGGAAAGATCGCTGTCGGTATCGGCGAAAACCGTCCAAAAATACCGGAGCCATACAACAAAACGGCGATCACGCCAGACAAGAGGACAGACTCCATGCGCACCCAAGTCGTCATCATCGGCGCGGGCCCTTCCGGGCTGCTGCTGGGCCAACTGCTGAGCCGGTCAGGCATCGACAACGTCATCCTCGAGCGCCAGAGCGCCGGCCACGTACTCAGCCGCATCCGGGCCGGTGTGCTCGAACAGGGCACGGTCGATCTGCTGCGCCAGGCCGGCGTCGCCGAGCGGCTGGAGCAGGAAGGCCAGGTGCACGAGGGCGTCGAGTTCGCCATCCATGGCCAGCGCGAGCGGCTGGACCTGAACGACCTCCTCGGCGGGCGCTGCGTCACCGTCTATGGCCAGACCGAGGTGACCCGCGACCTGATGGCCGCCCGCGAGGCGAGTGGCGCCCCTACCCTCTACCAAGCCAGCGACGTCCAGCCCCACGCGCTCAAGGGCGAGCGCCCCCATGTCACCTGCCAGGTCGCCGGTGAGACCCTGCGCATCGACTGCGACTACATCGCCGGCTGCGACGGCTTCCATGGCGTCTCGCGCCGCAGCATCCCGGACGGTGTGCTCACCGAATACGAACGGGTGTATCCCTTCGGCTGGCTGGGTTTGCTGAGCGATACCCCGCCCGCCGCCGGCGAGCTCATCTACGTCAACCACCCCCGCGGCTTCGCCCTGTGCAGCATGAGATCCGCGACCCGCAGCCGCTATTACCTGCAGGTGGAAGCCGGGGACTCGGTGGAGAACTGGTCGGACGAGCGCTTCTGGGCGGAACTCAAGGCCCGCCTGCCGGCCGAGACGGCGGCCCAGCTGGTGACCGGCCCGTCCCTGGAAAAGAGCATCGCTCCGCTGCGCAGCTATGTGGTCGAGCCCATGCAGTACGGCCGGCTGTTCCTGGTCGGTGATGCCGCCCATATCGTTCCGCCCACCGGCGCCAAGGGGCTGAACCTGGCCCTGGGCGATGTGCGCAATCTGCACCTGCTGCTGGAGCAGGCCTATCGCACCGGGGATGCCGCCTGCCTCGAACGCTATTCGACGCTTTGCCTGAAACGTATCTGGGCGGCGGTGCGCTTTTCCTGGTGGATGACCACCGCCCTGCACCGCTTTCCGGATACCGACGCCTTCACCCAGCGCGTGCAGGACGCCGAGCTCCAGGCGCTGCTCGATTCCAGAGCGGGTCGCACGACCCTCGCGGAAAACTACGTCGGACTGCCCTTCCCCGCACTGGACTGACCGGGGCGGCGACAGGTGGTGACGGCTGCGCGTCTGATGCATGATGGCGCCCCCGTTCCACCTGGCACCCTACCCCATGCTCGAATTCACCCTGGACCCCATGACCCTGACGCTGCTGGCCGGGGTCGCCTTTCTGGCCGGTTACATCGACGCCATCGCCGGCGGCGGTGGTCTGCTCACGGTGCCGGCCCTGCTGATGGCCGGTGTTCCACCCCACCTGGCGATCGGCACCAACAAGCTCAGCTCCACCTTCGGCAGCGCCACCGCCGCCTACACCTTCTATCGACGCAAGCTGTTCCATCCCCATCAGTGGCGGCATGCCCTGGTGGCTACCGCCATCGGTGCGGGGATAGGTGCCCTGGTCGCCCACCATCTCTCGGCGGACTTCCTCAATCAACTGCTACCGGTCGTGGTGTTCAGCTGCGCCCTTTATCTGCTGTTCGGCGGCACGCCCAAGGCGCCGGTGCTCAGCGATGCGCCCGTGCCGCAGCGGCGCCAATGGCCGCAGGGCCTGACGCTGGGTGCCTACGACGGCCTGTTCGGACCGGGCACGGGCGCCTTCTGGACGGTCAGCAGCCTGCTGCTCTACCCGCTCGACCTGCTCAAGGCCAGCGGCGTGGCCCGCACCATGAATTTCGTCAGCAACGGCGTCGCCCTGGTGATGTTCATCGCCCTGGGGCAGGTGCTCTGGGTACTGGGGCTGACCATGGGCCTGTCGCTGACCCTGGGTGCCTATCTGGGCGCGCGCAGCGCCATCGCCGGCGGCGCCAAGTTCATCCGCCCGGTGTTCATCTGCGTCGTGCTGGCGTTGACCGTCAAGCTAATCTGGCAGCACTGGTTCAGTGCCGCCTAGCCGCTCGACGCGATAGTGATCGATCAGAAAGCGCGAGATGGAAAAGGCCGGCGGCAGCGTCGGCAACTCGCGCAGGTGGAACCAGCGGGCGTCTTCGATTTCGTCCGGCTGGCAACGGATGTCGCCAGCCAGGTAATCGACGTGATAGCCGAGCATGAGGGAATGCGGATAAGGCCAGTTCTGGCTGCCCTGGTAGCGCAGGTTGGTCACCGAAACGCCCACCTCTTCCATGATCTCCCGGTGCACGCAGGCCTCTGCCGACTCGCCCGGCTCGACGAAGCCCGCCAGGGTGCTGAACACGCCGGGCGCGAAGCGGGGCGACCGCGCCAGTAGCACCTCATCGCCGCGGGTGACCAGGGCGATCATGCTGGGCGACAGCCGTGGATATTGGGTGAGCTGGCAATTCGGGCACTTGAGGCCGCGCTGGCCATCGAGGGCGAAGGTACGGGTACCGCACTGTCCGCAGAAGCGATGCTGCCGCGCCCAGGTCCCGATCTGATTGGCATAGCCCAGCAACTTGAACAGCGCATGGGGCGATTGCAGCATCAGCGGCCGTAAGGGCTGCCAGACGCAGCCGTCGATGTCCCCAGGCGCATCCAGTTCGAGCAGCGTGACCGGCTGCGCCTGCCACTGCCCCAACCCGTGGCGCTCCCCCTCGAAGCCCTGGACGCGCGGATCTTCCAGGGCGAAGAGCACGTCGGTGCCTGATGTCAGAAACGCCTGGCCGCTGTGGACGACCAGCCAGCCACCGGCAGGTTGGGCGGTCTGAAACCAGCCAGGCTGCCAGACATTCATGCCGCAGCCGAAGTCCAGCCCAGGGCGCGAATGCTTTGCGCCGCGATATCGAGAATCTCCGGTGTGCCGTCCTGGCTCTCGGTGCCACCGCTCTCGACGAAGAACTCGATGCTGCTGAGGGCATCCGCCAGCACTTCGAGGGTCGCCGACTCGCAGGCCTGGCCGCCTTCGATCAGGCAGCGCTGGATGTAACCGGTGCAGGCCCGCACCAGCTCGGCCGCACGGGGATTGCCCAGGAAGAACAACGCGCCGCGGACGGTATCCAGCAGCGCCGGCACGGTGGCCAGGTGCAGGGTATCGCCACGGGAATCGAGGAAGGCGCCAATGGCGCGCTTAGCGTCGGTCAGGCCCTTGTAGGCCTCCCGATGCAGGAGCGCCTGGGCCTCGCCCAGTTGGTAGTTGGCAACACTGACCTGGACACCCTCGGCTTCCAGCGGCACGTCGATCAGCGAGCCCTGCCCTTCGGGCTGGCCCAGCATGCTTTCCACCAGCAACAGCGCATCGGCCAGGGGCGCGAGGTCCTCCAGCACGACCGTCCGGTCGCGGAACTGGGAGATGTTCGGCAGGCACTGCTGCAGCACCTGGCCGGCATTCTCCTGCCCAACCATCTCCAGGGTCTTGCCCAGCAGGCCGACCTGGATATACAGCCGGGAGAAATTATCGGAGCGAGGCACACGATTCTGCTCGGCGCCAGTGCGCAGCTCGGCCTCGATGAGGTCGATCAGGTCCTTGACCGTTTCCACCTCTTCGCGGATCGCCGCGGACAGCGAATGCATCACGGCATGACCGGGACCGGCAAGACGCTTCTTACCGGCTTCAAGCTGGGCATCGGTGAAACCGAGTCGCTCGAAACCGTAGGCGTTCATGACCTCTTGCGGATGGGTGCCTTCGACACCGGCCAGCGCCAACAGGTAGAGCAGCTCCTTGAGGGTGCTGCGGGCCGGCTCGTGCAGCTCGTTACCCAGCATCTGGCGCAATTCGCGATCGACCCGGGCGAACAGTTGCTTGCGTTCACGGGTGGCCGTCAGGCGGCCCTGGGCGAAGCCCTCGACCGTGGCCGCAGCCACCCATGGCAAGTAGCCGCCGACGTGATCGTGCAGCAACACCGCGGAGCGCTCCAGCGCCCTCGCCATGAGCCTGAGGCTGGCCACGCCATTGACGTCGCGCAGGAAACCCAGCAGGCCGACCTGATACATCTGACGCATCCGGCGAGCCTGGGCCTGACGCTCACGCGCGCCAAGACTCGTGGTCTCGCTGATCAGGGGGCGCTGATCGAGGCGGACACTGAAGAAATAGCTTTCCGGGAGTTCGGGTTCGCCACCGGCAAGCCGCAAGGCGTTGATCGCCGGCAGCAGCAGCTCGGGCATCTCGTCCTGACCGCTACGCAGCTGTTCGAGATAGCGGCGCAGCACATGCAGCCCACGACAGATCGCCATCAGGTGCTCGTCGTGTTCGGCACCGGCGCCGGCAGGGATGTCGTTGGCGATCTGCAACGTCTGATGGGCGAGCAACTGGGCGCCGGTCAGCTCGATCAGCGTCAGGGCGCCACGAATCTGGCCGATGCTCTCGACCGCACGCTGCAACAGGCTGCTGCAGTGCCGCTCGACGATGAAGCGTTCAAGATGGGATTCAGCTTCCTCGATAGTCGCGAACAGCTGTTCGCGGACCAAGCTCAAAGCTCTTGCTCCGGTCACCATGGTGCCTTACGCCTCCTGCGCCATTACAACCTCGCCAACGCCGTGTCAATACGGGAAGAAAGGCTTGCTGTTCCAACTGGAGCCTAGGTACCTGCGTCTTCCTGACCGGGCCACCCTAATCACTCCCGGCGGACGGGATTTGACCTCTCGCCACGCCAGGGAACCTTGCTCTGGAACGCTAAACCTGTAAATCCACAAAAGCGAAGCGATAACTCCGAATCGTCATATGAGTTTGCGGAACAAATAAAGTTCCGCTCAATTCGAAATTCGAGGCTTCATGCGGGCTCAAATGACCAGCCTGCAGCATCTTAGTTGAACGATAGCTGAAATTTGTGAGGTCTTTCAGCTTATTCGGACGAACGTGAACGCCCGGCCGCGGGCCGAGCGGGCGTCCGGCAAGAGATGAAGGGCGCTATTCGACTTCGGCGCCGGCCAGCCAGAGGGGAGTCCGGCCGCAGCTCTTTTCGATGGCCGTCATGCGCGCCGCATGGGCGTCGAGATCGCTGCTGGTGGCGCTGATCACTCGCGTCCGCTGGCGATCGGCCGGCAGCCGCCTGATCGGCATGACGTAGTTGCCGTCGCCATTGCCTTCCTGGCCGTGGGCCGCCAGCGACAGGCTGGTCTGGCCACCGGTCATGGCCAGGTAGACGTCCGCGAGGATCTCGGCGTCCAGCAAGGCACCGTGCAGCTCGCGGTTGGAGTTGTCTACGCCATAGCGCTTGCACAGGGCATCCAGGCTGTTGCGCTGGCCGGGATGTCGACCGCGCGCCATGACCAGGGTGTCGAGCACCGAGCAGTGCTGGGTGATGTCGGCGCGCTCGGGATGGGCACCCAGCCGGGCGAACTCCATGTTGATGAAGCCCACGTCGAAGGGCGCGTTGTGGATGACCAGTTCGGCGCCTTCGATGAATTCGAAGAAGCTGTCGGCGATCTCGGCGAAGCGTGGCTTGTCGGCGACGTATTCATCGGTGATGCCGTGGACCGCGATGGCGCCTTCGTCGATCTGCCGATCCGGATTGAGATAGACATGGAAATGCCGCCCGGTCAGCCGCCGGCCGATGACCTCGACCCCACCGATCTCGATGATCCGATGGCCATCGGTCACCGGCATGCCGGTGGTTTCGGTATCCAGAACTACATATCTCATCGCTAACCTCCTGGCTGTTAGGCCTTGACGGCCTGCTTGGCCTGCCGGACTTCGTCGACACCGCGGTTGGCCAACTGGTCGGCCCGTTCGTTCTCGGGGTGGCCGGTGTGGCCGCGCACCCAGCGCCACTCGACCTGGTGGCGTTGAACCTGTTCGTCCAGGGCCTGCCACAACTCGGCATTCTTCACCGGCTGGCGCGCGGCGGTCTGCCAGCCGCGCTTCTTCCAGTTCACCAGCCACTGAGTGATGCCTTTCATGACGTACTCGGAGTCGGTGGTCAGACGGATCTGACAGGGGCGCTTGAGCGCCGCCAGGGCCTGGATGGCCGCCATCAACTCCATTCGATTGTTGGTGGTGTTGGCTTCGCCGCCCCAGAGCTCGCGCTCCGCACCCTTGAATTTCAGCAAGGCGCCCCAGCCACCGGGGCCGGGATTGCCCTTGCAGGCGCCGTCGGTAAAGACCTCGACGATGTCGTCACTCATTGGATTCACTCGATTCGCGGCGGCTGATCTTGGCCACCGGCATGGGCACCAGCTTGCCGCGCGGTTCCTTTCGCGCCTGGGGCACGGGGCGCAGGCCGAACATCAGCTTGCGCGCCGACAGCAGATAGAAGCCCGCGCCCGCTGCCTGTTCGCAGTTGGGTTCGGCCTCACTCTGCTCCATCCAGGCCAGCCGCTGCTGCCACTTGGGGGATGAAAGCGGCGGACGATAACACCCGAAGCGCCGTTTCTCCAGCGCGAAGCCCAGCACCGACAGCCAGTCGCCGACCCGGCTGGGGCCGTAACAACGGGCCTTGCGCAGGGCATCCCGAGCCAGGTAATGGCGCACGCCCCAGAGGCTCCAGGGATTGATGCCCACCACCACCAGGTGCCCGCCCGGGCGCACGCTCAGCGCCGCTTCACGCAGCAATCGATGCGGCGCCAGGGAGAAATCCAGACCGTGCTGTAACAGGACCACGTCGGCCGCATGCTCGCCCAGCGGCCAGGCGCCCTCCTCGCAGACGATGTCCACATCGCCCAGCGGCGGCCCTATGCGCACCGCATGGCGAAGCTGGCCGCAATTGGCCGGTGCCTCGGGGTGCGGACCGTAATGAATCAGGTAACTGCCGAAGTGGCGCTTGAGCTCTTCGTCGATCAGCAGGCGCTCCTGCTCCAGCAACAGCTGGCCCAGCGGTCCGGCCAGCCAGTCCCGCGCCGAGCTCATCAACTTCAGCCAGCGCGGATCGACCTGGGCGGAGAATTCATCGTGCATCGTCTGGTCCTCTCATACTGAAGCCTATGCCCTACCACCCACTGCTACCCTAGCGGACCGCAGTCCGACCCGAGAGCTCATCCATGTTCGACATCCTTCCACTGCCCGCTTTCAACGATAACTACATCTGGCTGATCAAGGACGCCGCGACAAGACAGGCGGCCGTGGTCGATCCGGGCGACGCCACTCCCGTCCTGGCCTGGCTCGACGGGAATCCGGACTGGCGCCTGACCGATATCCTGATCACCCACCATCATAACGACCACACCGGCGGCATCGCCGTGCTCAAGCAGCGCAGCGGCGCCCGGGTGAGTGCGCCGGCCGACGAGCGCATCGCCGCGGTAGACCTGCCGCTGGCGGACGGCCAGCGGCTGGAAGTCCTGGGGACCGCTTTCGCGGTGCTGCACGTGCCCGGCCATACCGCCGGCCACATCGCCTTTTATGTCGCGGGTGAGCGGCCCCTGCTGTTCAGCGGCGATACCCTTTTCTCGGCGGGCTGTGGCCGACTCTTCGAAGGCACGCCCAGCCAAATGCTGGCCTCCCTGCAGCGCCTGGCCAGCCTGCCGGACGCCACCGAAATCTACTGCGGCCACGAATACACCTTGAGCAACCTGCGTTTCGCCCAGGCGGTGGAACCGGAAAATGCCGCGGTCCGGCAGGCCCTGGCCGAGACCCAGCAGTTGCGGGAGGCCCAGCGGCCTACCCTGCCCTCCACCCTGGAACGCGAGCGCCGCATCAACCCCTTTCTGCGCACGGCCGAAAACAGCGTACGCCAACGACTGCAGGAGGAGCGCCAAGTGGCTGCGGATGCGTCGGAGGATACCTATTTCGCGGCCCTGAGAGGCTGGAAGGACACGTTCTGACACCTATTGCCCAGGCCCCGCCAACACGCCGGAACTCGTGGTTTTCGGTCGTCGTACAGGTCACAGCCCAAGGGGTTGTTCCTTGACCCCCCGGGATGCGGTTCCTAGAATCGCCCATCCTTCAGTTCCCGGAAAGCCCAGACCGATGCCGCCAGCGACGCCGAAAATCCGCGAAATAGACGTGCTGGCCACCTCTTTCAAAGTCTCGGCGCTCTGCCTCGCCGTCTTCCTCGCCGGCTGTCAGAGCAATCAGCAGTCCGATAATCGTGCCTATCAGGCCGATCTGCACATGACGCAAAGTAAGATGCAGCGCCCGCCGGAGTGGTTGCGCAAGGCGCCCGCTGCGGCAGCGACCAGCGGCGACATCTGGGACCGGGTGCGGGACGGCTATCAACTGCAGGGCGCCGGCGACAATGGCACCAACCCGCGCATCGATCGTCAGCGTCTCTGGTACGCCAGCCACGAAGCCGCCCTCGCCCAGTCCTGCAGCCGCGGCGCGCCTTACCTGCATTACATCGTCGAGCGCCTGGAAGAGCGCAACATGCCGCTGGAACTGGCCCTGCTGCCGGTCGTGGAAAGCTCCTTCAACCCGAACGCCCTCTCGCGCAGCGCCGCCTCCGGTCTGTGGCAGTTCATTCCCACCACCGGCAAGTATTTCAATCTGCGCCAGACCCGCTTCTATGACGGTCGCCGCGACATCACCGCCTCGACCAATGCTGCCCTGGACTACCTGAGCAAGCTGCACGACATGTTCGGTGGCGACTGGCTGCTGGCCCTGGCCGCCTACAATGCCGGCGAAGGCACGGTCAGTCGCGCCATCGAACGCAACCAGTCGCTGGGCCTGCCGACCGACTACTGGAATCTGTCGTCGCTGCCGCCGGAAACCCAGGACTACGTGCCCAAGCTGCTAGCCGTCTCCCAGATCGTGCGCAACCCGGACGCCTACGGCCTAGCCCTGGAATCCATCCCGGACGAACCCTACTTCGAAGTGGTGGACATCAAGCAGCACCTGGATCTGGCACGGGTGGCCGAACTGGCGGATCTGGATGCCAACGAACTCTATCGCCTGAATCCGGCCTACACCCAACGCGTGACCATGGACGGCCCCAAGCACCTGCTGGTGCCGGCGGAAAAGGCCAAGCGCCTGGTCGCGACCCTGCCCAACATCGCCTCCGACGCTGTGGTGCAGTGGCAGGAATACCGGGTGCGCCGGGGCGATACCCTGCGCAGCGTCGCCAAGCGCAATCACGTCAGCGTCGAGCAACTCGTCGCCCTCAACAAACTCAGCGGCAGCAGCCGCTTGTCCGCCGGCCGGGAGTTGATGATTCCGCGACGCGAGACCGGCAAGACCACGACCCCCCTCGAAACCATCGCCGTGGCCGAAGAGCCCGTGGTGCGGACCTACAAGGTGCGCACCGGCGACAGCCTCTGGTCCATCGCCCGGGCCAACGAGGTGGAGCTGGCCGACCTCAAGCGCTGGAACGATCTCGGCAAGCGTGGTCTCAAGGTCGGCGAGACCCTGAAGCTGCACGGCGCGGGCAGCAGCACCGCCACGGCCGTGGCGATGCCGGCCTCCTATACCAAGACCATCGCGCCGGCGGTGAAGACCGCCAAGACGGCCAAGGCCGCCCCCACCTACTACCGGGTCAAGGCCGGCGATTCCCTCTATCAGATCGCCAAGCGCTACAACATCGGCGTGCAAGCGCTGCAGGACTGGAATCCGCGTATCGCTTCCGCCCTGACCCCCGGCCAGACCTTGACGCTGTTCCTCAACTGAAGCGCGACCGCTCACCGCAGCGGCCAACCAGCGCTTTTGTCCCGGGTATCGACCTGCTACCTTACCGCCCCACCCGTGCCTGACCCCTAGTGGAGCCAGGCCAAGATCTCGCTCTGACCTGCGCAGAGCCCTGCCCAACCCGGACCTTCAGCCCCTGGCTGCTGCCCGGGATTCAACACAGAAGAGGAAAAAACCATGGGATTTCTCGCCGGTAAGCGCGTTCTCATCGTCGGCGTCGCCAGCAAGCTGTCCATCGCCTCCGGCATCGCCGCGGCCATGCACCGCGAAGGCGCCGAGCTGGCCTTCACCTACCAGAACGAGAAGCTCAAGGGTCGCGTCGAAGAATTCGCCGCGGGCTGGGGGTCCAATCCCGAGCTGTGCTTCCCCTGCGACGTCGCCGACGACGCCCAGATCGAAGCCGTGTTCGCCGCGCTGGCGAAGAAGTGGGATGGCCTGGACTGCATCGTCCACTCGGTCGGCTTCGCCCCCGGCGACCAGCTGGACGGCGACTTCACCGCCGTGACCACCCGTGACGGCTTCAAGATCGCCCACGACATCAGCGCCTACAGCTTCGTCGCCCTGGCCAAGGCCGGTCGCGAGATGATGCGCGGCCGCAACGGCAGCCTGCTGACCCTGTCCTACCTGGGTGCCGAACGCACCATGCCGAACTACAACGTCATGGGCATGGCCAAGGCCAGCCTCGAGGCCGGTGTCCGTTACCTGGCCGGCAGCCTCGGCCCGGAAGGCACCCGTGTCAACGCCGTGTCCGCCGGTCCGATCCGGACCCTGGCCGCCTCGGGCATCAAAAGCTTCCGCAAGATGCTGGCCGCCAACGAGCGCCAGACGCCCCTGCGCCGCAACGTGACCATCGACGAAGTGGGCAACGCCGGCGCCTTCCTCTGCTCCGACCTGGCGTCGGGCATCAGCGGTGAGATCCTCTACGTCGACGGTGGCTTCAACACCACCGCCATGGGTCAGCTCAACGACGACGAGTGAGCGTGACCGTCGCCTGAAAGCAGAAGGGCCGGCAATTTGCCGGCCCTTCTGCTTTCAGGTATCGCTGCGCACCTGCGCGTGGCTGATCAGCGCGAAGATCAGACTACCCCCGACTATGTTGCCGACCAGGGTCGGACCGGCGAAGGTCAGCAGGAAGTCTCCCCAGCTCGCCTCCCCGGCGAATACCAGATAAGCCACCTCCACACTGCCCACCACGATGTGGGTGAAGTCGCCCAGCGCCATCAGATAGGTGATGAGCACGATGATCCAGATCCGGGCATTTTCCGCCGCGGGCAGCATCCAGACCATGGTGGCGATCATCCAGCCGGACACTATGCCCTTGGCGAACATGGCCGACGCATCGTTCTCCATGACATGCGTACCGATCTCGAGAAATTTCGCATCGGTCTTGGTGTCGAACAAAGGCAGGTGCAGGACCACGTAGGCGACCAGGACGGTCCCGATGAGATTGCCCACCAGTACCACGCCCCATAGCCGCCCCAGGCGACCGAAGTTGTGCAGCGTAGGCTCGCTCATCACCGGCAGCACCGCCGTCAGGGTGTTTTCGGTGAACAGCTGCTGGCGCGCCAGGATCACGGCTAGGAAGCCGGCCGAATAGCCGAAGCTGGCGATGACCTTGCTGTAGCCACCCTCGGGCAGGTTGGCATTGAGCAAGCCCATCGCCATCAGCGACAGGCCCATGGTCAGGCCGGCGGCCAGTGCCGACCAGAACAGCGCCGCAATCGTCCGCTCGAGTTCGTGATCACCCTGGGTCCGGATGATCTCGTGCAGCACCACGGCGCGTGGCAACTGGTTCTCGTCGACGTCCTCTTCTTCCGCGCGACTCAGTTCAGGGTCGTCCGGACCGGATTCCTGCCGCTGTCGGGACTCTTCGGACTGCTCCGGGTCTCTCTTCATCACACGGCCTGCTCGTCCCAAAGAAGCTCATCGTCGTCGCCAATCTCCGTCACACGATTGAGCGCGGCATCAGCTGCCTCTTCCGCTTCGGAGGCCAGATCGAAATGGCGTTCGGTGGCGACCTTGTGAAAGGTCGGACGGGCATCCTCGCGCCGGGCCTTGACAGCGATGATCGCTTCGAAACCCTGTTCAGCCGGAACGGCGGACGAGATCGCTTCGTGATGATTGAAATGCTTGATAGCCATGGACGCCGTTGTCTCCACACCTGGGCGACCGGACTGGTCGCACCTGATCAATAGACTGTGCCGGCGGAAAAACGATCTGTGGCGACGGAGCGGATCAGGCGCCGAGCAGCTTCTGCACCTGTAGGTGGAGACGCTCGAGGGAGAACGGCTTGGTCAGCAAGGGGACCTTGCCCAGCAATGGCGAACCGGTATCGATGATTTCGGCGGGATAACCGCTGATGAAGAGGACCTTGAGGTCAGGGCGCAGCTTGAGGGCGGGCTCGGCGATCATCACGCCGGAGACGTCGTCGGGGAGACGGAAGTCTGTTATCAGTAGATCCAGGCGTGGCCGACCAGCCAGGATGCGGAAGGCTTCGAGTGACGAGGGCGCCTGCAGGACGGTGTAGCCCAGTTCGGAAAGATAATCCGCCAGAATCATCAAAATCTGCGGCTCATCCTCGACGACCAGGACAACCTTGCTCTGTTCCGCACTCACTATCTAACCCCTGTACCCACACGCTCGGCTCCCTTGGACACCGGGCGCCTGCAAAGTTCCATTCCAGACGCAGATTGAGGGGGCGCCGGATGTGCCAGCGGCCCCCTGGACCTTACTGCTGTTGCTTCTGCCCTTGCTCGTTGATGGTGGTCTTGCCAGCTCCTGTCGCGGCGCCAGCGCCCTCACCGGTCTTCTGACCAGCCGGGGTACCCATGCCAGCGCTATTGGCCTTCGGCGGATTGCCTGCGCTTTCGGTTGCGAAGGCGGCGCCACTGGCGGCGATCAGACCAGCAAACATCAAGGCAGAGATTTTCTTCGCGTTCATGGTAGGACTCCGGGTTGATTGGACACTGTTTAGGCAGGCCAAGCGCCGATTCGTTCTCTACCGGATAACAGCAGCGCTGTAACCTGATACTAAAGATTGCCGTAGGGGCAATCCAGCCGCACGGTAGGGCTCCGGGATACCGTGTTGGAGATCGTAGCCGCTATTCGTCCTGCTATTGCCGCTGGCGGCCTCCGCCCAGGCGCCCTTCCCCAGGCCACGGGCAGGTTACGCCTCAATCCAGCGCGGGTGACGCCGGGACTTGTCAGCACGGCGGCCCTCCGCTGGCCAGTCCGGTCAATCTCCCAAGCCAGACGCCGGGGACAGCCTGGGCGAAGATCGTCCCAACCACGTGAGCGACGTTCTCTTCCAAATCTTGGAAAGCGAGTGGATGGAGGGCCCGATGGGGATGATCGTCGCCGTCGTCGCAGGTCCCCGATTTGGGCCAGATGACGTCCGTCCATTCCCCGTGGCCACTCATAGCCATAACAGCGCCGTGAGTGGCCATCGCTGAGCGGAGTTCGCTCCCGGTCCTGCACCGTGTGGCCGGGAGCACGGCACCAGCCGGCGAAGAATGGCGACGGACCGGGGCCGAGACGGCTGCTTCGGCGTAGCCGTGGGGATCGGGCTTCTTGGGTGCACTATAGGCGTCCACCGTTCCTCTCGGCATGAGAGACACCCTCTGGCGCGAGGACCATCAACCGGATCACGGCGACTAACATGACCGTGCGTACGGCGCTGTCCAGGCGGGGATGACGTAGCGCGGACCTAGGAAAAACAATGATTATCGGGCTTTCTCCACGACCACTCCCCCTCAAGCCCGTGATGACAGACGGCAGCGAACCGCCTATGAACGGTTGCCCTCTACCCACCAAAGCCCTTTGCTCAAGCCTCACAGTAACCGCAGTGGATAGTCGACGATCACCCGCAGCTGATCGACCGAACCGCCGGTGGAAAGCGAGCCCCGGTGCCAGGCCTGGCGCACCCTGATGGACAGTCCCTTGGCCGAGCCGGATTGCACGACATAGCGCCCTTCCAGATTCAGCTCCCTCTCCCGGTCGCCGGTGCCGTACAGTCCGCGATAGGCACTGGTGGCGGGCAGGTTGCTGCCGTCGATGTCGCTGCCCCCGATGTAGCGGGTCATGAGGCTGAGCCCGGGCACCCCGAGGGTCTTGAAGTTGAGGTCGTAACGCGCTTGCCAGGAGCGCTCGCCGGGTGCGTTGAAGTCGGAGAACATCGAGGCATTGCCGAGAAACAGACCGCCACCGGTGCGCCCGTTGTCGCCCATGCCGATGTAGTCGAATGGCGTATCGCCATCGATCCGCTGCCAGCCCAGGGTAAAGGTCTGAGGACCGAGACTGTAGGCGGCGGCGAGGCTGTAGGCCGTGTTGTCGATGGGACCGGCGTTGGCGGCACCGGTATCGAGGGTCCGGTAAAGGTTGGCATCGAAGGTCAGCGACTGGCTCGCCGACAATGGCTGCACCAGGTTGAAGTTGCCGTAGTATTGATTCCAGATGTCGTCGAGCTTGGCCGCGTAGAGCGACAGGCTGACACCCTTGGCCAGGGCGTATTTCCCCCCGGCGAAGTCGACGTGATCCGCGCGGCGCCGGGCATAACCGGCCCAGAGATCGCCATCCCGGTTGGTGCTGACCTGATCGGTACCCGAGGTGAAATGTCCGGCTTCCAGCGTCAAGCCGGAGATGTCCGTACTGAGGATGCTCCAGCCGGTGGCACTCTGGGGCAGCAGGCGGCTGGTGCTGATGGCGAAGACCGGTGCCGTGGGCAGTTGCTGACCGTAGCGCACCACCGTCTGTCCCAAACGCAGCTTGGCCGCCGCGCCGGCGCGGGAATACTCGTCCGCCGGTTGGTTGCCGGCATGGACGGGTAGATTGCCGGTTCCCCGGAGCCCGGGACCGCCATCGAACTTCAGGCCCAGGTAGCCGAACGCGTCGACGCCCAACCCGACCGTGCCCTGGGTGAAGCCGGACTGGTAGTCGAGTAGAAAGCCCTGGGTCCAATCCTTCTGATCGGCACGGCCGTTGCGGCGATCGCTGCCGAAATAATAGTTGCGCAGGGTCAGGGTGAGCTTGCTGTCGTCCACGAAGCCGTCGGCCCTGGCCTCCTCGCCCGTCAGCAGCCCCATACAGCTGCCCAATACGCCCAGTGCCAGCGGCGCGGCCAGGCGTCTGCCGTGCAACCAGCGACTGGCTCGGGGTAATCCTTTCTGATAGCGCAAGCGTTCCATGAAGTCCTCTGCGGAGTGTGGCCGATCTAGTTGTCGGAAAGACGCGCGCACGAAGGCAGTGGCATCCCACCACGGCCTTGGCGACGTCTGTTGGCAGGCCCGCAACCCCGTGCGGGCCCTGATCTCAGGTCAGGGATTCAGCCAGGCGGCTGCCCTGCTCCCGTGCCGGCGCTTGGTCCTGCAGGGGTCTGGTGTGGGTGCCCAGGTGGATGCGCCGATCGGCGACGGCATCCACCAGGTCCTCGTCATGGCTGACCAGGAGGATGGCGGTCCCGGATTCCTCAGCCGTCTCGACCAGCAGCTCGATCATCTCCTTCTGGGTGATGAGATCCAGCCGCGAACTGGGTTCGTCGGCAAAGATCAGCGCCGGATCGAGCAAGAGCACGCGCAGCAGGGAAAAACGCTGCAATTCACCGCCGGAGATGTTGCCGGGCAAGCGATCCAGCAGGCGCTCGTCGAGGCGAAGGCGTTGCATCAGCCGACCGATGCGTGCCGTATCCAGTCGATGCAGCCGCACCAGATCCGCCAGCAGGTGGCGAATGGTCACCGAGGGCGCGAAGGCGGCCACTGGGTCCTGGTGCAGCTTCTGGAAGGCGAAGCGACCGAGGCCTGGCTGGCGATGAATCGCCCCGGCGCCGGGCGTGGCCAGGCCGAGCAGGATGTCGCCCAGGGTCGACTTGCCGCAGCCGGATGGCCCCGTCACGCCGAGAATCTCCCCGGGCCGGACGGTAAAGGACAAGTCCTCGAACAGCTGCTTGCCACCGCGCTGGACGGCGAGGCCTTCCACCGTGACCACGGCTTTTTCAGTGATGGCTCGCGAGGTACGTTTCGGCCATTGCGCGGGGTCGGCGGCCAGCAGCTCGCGGGTGTAGGCATGCTGCGGCTGGCCCAGCACCTGCTCGGCCGTACCGGATTCGATGACCCGTCCCTTGAGCATGATCATCACCTCGCCACCCAGTCGGCGCGCGACTTCCAGGTCGTGGGTGATGATGAGCAGGCTGCCGCCCTCGGCCAGCATGGCCTTGAGCAGGTCGATGACCTCGTCGATGCGGTCACGATCCAGCCCCTTGGTGGGCTCGTCGGCGATCAGCACCGGCGAGCCACCGGCATGGGTGGCGGCAAAGGCCACGCGCTGGGCCATGCCACCGGACAGCTGGAAGGGATACTTGCGCTCGGCGCCGGCCAGGCCCAACCGCGCCAGATCCGCGCTGGCCCTGTCGCGGGCTTCGGCACGGCCGAGGCCGACCACCTGGGTATAGGTCTCGGCAACCTGGGAGCGTGCCTGCATGGTCGGGTCCAGGCTCAGCCAGGGTTCCTGGGGCAGCACCGCCAGCCCCCTGCCCCAGTGCTTACGGCGACCGGCCTCGCGGCCTTCTTCGCTGAAGCCATCCGCCAGGCCTATCTGCCCGTGGGCCTGCAGCCCCGCCGGCAGGTTGCCGACCACCCCTTGGGCGAACAGGCTCTTGCCCGAGCCGGTCTCGCCGATGATCGACAGCACCTGACCCGGCGCCAGGCGGATGGACAGCGGTTCCACCAGTTGGGCCTCGGCGGTGCGGATCTCCAGCGCCGTGGTGGTGAGCAAGGCGGTCATGGCTTGCGTCCTCCGGTGATGAGCAGCAGCGAGAGCACGGCCAGAAAGATCGCCAGGATTGGCAGGCCCATGACCAGGGGCGCTTCGGCGTAATAGGGCAGCAATTCGGTGATCATCAGTCCCAGTTCGGCGGTGGGCGGGCGTACGCCGATGCTGACGAAACCCAGGGCAGCGATGGCCATGATGGTCGAGGCGGCGCCAAAGGCAGCGATGGTCAGGAGTACCGGCGCCAGTTGTGGCCAGAGATGGCGGCGCACGATGTAGACCGGCCCGAAGCCCAGCAACTGGCTGGCGGCCACCGCCGGCGAGGCCAGCACGGTGCGCGACAGCGCCCAGGTCATGCGGAAGTACTCCACCCACAGCACCAGGGCCACGGCGCTGTAGAGGGCGACGAAGGAGCCGGGAAACACCGCGACGATCAGCAGCACCAGCAGCAGGCCAGGCAGGGCCAGGAACAACTCGGCCAGCCCGCCCAGCAGCTTGTCGACCAGCCCGCCCTTCCAGGCGGCCAGGATGCCCAGCAGCACGCCGGGAATGGCGGCGGTGCAGACGCTGATGAAGGCCAGCCCTAGGGAGAAGCGGATGGCCACCGACAGCCGCGCCAGCATGTCGCGGCCCAGGTGGTCGGTGCCCAGGGGATAGGCGCTGCTGGGCGCCGCGAGGATCGCCCCATAGTCCTGGCGGGCGATGTCGCCCTGCCAGAGCAGTGGCGTGAGTACGGCGAAGGCGATCAGGGCCGCCAGCAGACCCAGGCCCAGTCCGCGCGCGGAGGACTGCACCGGAGGCGCCACCGAGGCGACGGTAGCATCGAGATTCATGCGTTTCTCCCGCGCGGGTCGATCAGGTGATTGGCGAGATCGACCAGGGTGTTGAGGAGGACGAACAGCAGGCCCATCGCCAGGGCGGTGCCCTGCACCATGGGCACGTCGCGCTGGACGATGGCGTGGACCAGGCCGTGGCCGATGCCCGGCCAGGCGAACAGCGTCTCCACCACCACCACGCCCTCGATGAGATACACCAGCTGCACGCCCAGGTAGGTCACCACCGGCACGCCGATGTTGCGCAGGCCATGGCGCAGGAAGACGCCGGCGCCTCTCAGGCCCTTGAGGCGACCGAAGCTGTAGTAGGCGGAGGCCGCGACGTCCACGGTGGCATCCCGGGCGACCCGGGAAGACACCGCGGCCAGTCCCAGCGCCAGGGTCAGCGTGGGCAAGACGCTGTGCCAGAAGGTGCCGTGACCGGCTGCCGGGAACAGTCGCCAGGAAATGGCGAACAGCAGTACGAAGATCACGCCCAGGACGAATTGCGGCAGCGCGCGGATCGCGGTGGTCAGCACCAGCAGGCCGCGGTCCAGTAGGCCGCCCGGACGCAGACCGGCCACTACGCCCAGCGGCGGGCCGAGCAGCAGCGACAGGCAGACGGCGCCGATGGCCAGGCGGATGGAGCTGCCCAGTTCGTGGGCGACGACGTCCATCACCGGCTTGCCGGAGACCAGCGAATGGCCGAGATCCAGGGTCAGCAGATCACCGATCCAGGCGAAGAAGCGCCACAGCAGCGGCTGGTCCAGATTGAGCTCGGCCCGCACCGCCTCGGCCGCGGCGGTATCCACCAGGTCGTAGCCGTAGCGCCCGGCCGCGATGCGGTAGGCGGCGTCGCCCGGCAGCAGGTTCATGAACAGGAAGGTGAGCCCCCCGACCAGCAAGGCGACCAGGCCCGCCTGCAGCAGGCGAAAGGCGAGCAGGCGGGTCATTGGACCCACCGCAGCCTGCTCAGGCCAAAGGTGCGCTCGAAGGGATCGATGGCGGCGCCTTCGACGGTATTGGACACGGCCAGGGTCTGGCGATACCAGGCCACCGGGATCACCGGCAGGTCCTGTTGCACCTGGGCCATGGCGGCGTACCGTTGGCGCTGCTGCTCGGCCGGATCATCGCTGGCCAGCAGCGCGGCCAGGGCCTGGTCGAAGGCAGGGTTCTTCCAGCCCAGCGGCCCCCATTCGGCGCCGCCGTGGCTGAAGTCATTGAGCAGGGTGACCAGGGGATCAGGGACCAGGGCGAAGTTGCGGCCATAGAGCGCCAGTTGCAGCGATCCATCGTTGTGCGCGGCCGGGATGGCGCTGGAGTTCTGCACCGCGACCTCCACGTCCACGCCCACCTCGCGCAACTGCGCCTGCAGCGCGGTGGCGATCAGCGGCAGCTCGGGTCTATCCGAATAGGTCAGCAGCTTGAGCCTGAGCGGCGTACCGTTCTTCTGCAGGATGCCATTGGCTCCCGGGGTCCAGCCCTGCCCGGCCAGCAGCGTGCGCGATGCCGCCGGATCGTAGGCGAGGGGCGCCAGCTCGGGGTCGTGCCAGGCGGGCACGTTCTTGGCGAACAGCTGAGTCGCGCCGGTACCCGGGGCGCGCAACACGGCGGCGGCGACGCCCTCACGCTGGATGGCCAGGCTGAGCGCCTGCCGCACCTCGACCGGCGCGGTAGCGCCAGCGCCGGAGTTGGGGGTCAGCAACACCACTCGCGGGACCGGCTCGACCAGTACCTTGAGATTGCTGGAGCGCTTGAGTCGCGCGATGCTGGGCGGATCGAGCTGGAACACCAGTTCGGCATCGCCGCTTTCAGCCATCAGGGTGCGGGTCTCGCCGCGGCCCGCGGCCAGGTAGGAGGTCCTGGCGATCTCCGGCTGGGTGCCCCAGTAGCCTGCAAAGCGCTCGGCAGCCAGGCGTTGCGGCGGTTCCAGCAGCGTCAGCTGGTACGGCCCCGTGCCGATGATCTTCTGCACCTTGCCCTCGGCGTCATAGGCGGCCGGCGCCAGGATATTGGTGGAAGAATGCGCCAGCAGTGCCAGCAAGGGCTTGAAGGGTTTCGCCAGCCGGATCACCACCTCGTTGCCTTCGGCCGTGACCGACGCCATGCCCGCCTGCTTGAGCACCCCGGGCTTGCCCCGCGCCGTATTGAGAGCAGCGGCGGCAGCCTCGGCCGTGAGCTCGCTGCCGTCATGGAACTTCACTCCCTGGCGAAGGGCAAGCCGCCAGGTTAGGCCATCCGCCGATTCGGTCCAGCGCGTTGCCAGGCCAGGGAGCGGCTGGCCTTGGGCATCGGCTTCGAGCAGCGTCTCGGTGATCTGCATGCGCTGGAAAACGAAGCCGGAAATCGACGGATCCAGTCCACCGATCTCGAAGGGGCCGACCACGTCGAAGACGCGTTCTTCAGCGCTGGATAGCGTCGGCACGAAGGCGGCCAGGGTCGCCAACGCCGAAGCGGTCAGCGCGGACCGGAGGGTGTGGGATACAGACATGACAGTCCTTAGCAGAGCGAAAGCGCCGATACCCGCAGCTGACAGCCAAGCATCGGCCAAGCCAATGAAGTCGCACGTTATATCATAACGTTTATTGATAAGGGTAAAGGCGGAACCCCGCTGGCAACATCTTGAAATAGCTGGAGAATGTGCTGCGAGCTTCATCAGGCGATGACGCCGAAACCACCGGCCAAAAACTCAGGTGAGCGCCACTCAAGGAGTGCGAAGTCGAGAAGGAGGTCGAGTGGAGCGTGGGTGCGCAGACCGGGCGGCCTCTGGCCGCCCTGCCCTGCGTTGCCCATCCCTGCTCAGGCGGCCACGTTCAAGGCGCTGCCCGTGGCGGCGCTGCTGCCGTTGCTGCCGATGCTCTGGTACTGGCGCAACACCGCCTGGACCAGCTGCGTGTAGGGGCTCGACGAGTCTTGAGCGATGGAATCAGCTTCGCTGTCCCCTTGCCCGCTCGTCCTCTGGGGTGGTGGCGGCGGCATGCGCGGACGCGCTGAACCGCTCAGTCCGGCAACGCTGGAATCGCGGGAATTACCGGATTCCTCGGTGCCCCTCTGCCCCTGGGGACCACCCGGCGGCAGCGCGAAGACCGAGGCGAATTCGCTTTCGCCAACGCTGCCATCGCCATCCTGGTCGAGCATGCCGAGCAGCTTGTCGACGTCGATCGCCCCGTCCTCGTCGGTATCCGTCTGGGTATCGCTCGCCGCGCTGGCGGCGGTGGTGAGCTCGCTCTTGCTGATGAAGCCGTCGCCATCGCTGTCGAGCTTGCCGAACAGCTTCTTCAACGGATTGCCGTCTTCGCCGCCGCTCACGCTATTGCCAGACGCTGTCGTAGCTGTGCCTTTGATCGCGCTGGCACTGCTATAGTAGCTGGAGTAGCCACTGCCTATTCCGCTGATCATGGATGTCTCTCCTGGGAAATGCGGACATCAGTGTTCCGCACCTCCCAGTATCCGCCGGGTAGATGTCCGCCATTTGGTCACTTTGTATGCCCTGCGATACATCAAAGGCGTGGCAGCACCACCTGGCAGGTCAGGCCGCCGCCGGGTGTTTCCCCGAGAGTCAACTCGCCGCCCATGTGCGCCGCCGCTTCCCGGGCGATGGCCAGCCCCAGTCCGGTCCCGCCAGAAGATCGATTGCGCGAGCCCTCCAGGCGATAGAAGGGTTCGAACACCGCTTCCCGATACTGGGCCGGTATGCCCGGCCCGCGATCGAGGATGGAGATGATCAGCCGCTCCGGCTGCTCGCTCAGGCGGATCTCCGCCTGGCCGGCGTAGCGCAGGGCATTCTGCAGCAGATTGCCCAGGCAGGAGCGCAGCGCCATGGGCGCCACCTTCAGCGGCTGGCAACTACCCTGGACCGCGACCTGGGCGCCCTCCTCGGCCGCGTCTTCGGCCATGGCCTCGACCAGGGCCTGGACGTCGCAGAGGATGGGCCGCTCCTGGCGGTGCTGTTCGCGCAAGTACCTCAGGGTGCCGTCGAGCAACTCGATCATGTCGTCCACGTCCTGGCTGACCCGGGCATGCAGGCGCGGATCGTCGATGTCCTCGATGCGCAACTTCACCCGCGCCAGAGGCGTGCGCAGGTCATGGGAGATGGCCGTGAGCATGCGCCCGCGCTGCTGGAGCTGTTCGAGCAGATGCTGGTGCATGCGATTGAGCGCCCGTGCGGCCTCGCGGGTCTCCCTGGGCCCGGTGACGGGAATGGGCGGACCGTCGAGATTGTGACTCAGGTGCTCGGCGGTCTCGGTCAGTTGGCGCAGCGGCCGGGTCAGCAGCCGCGCCCCGAGCCAGGCCGCGGTCACCAGCGAGCCCAGCTGGAAGATCAGCGGGCCGCCGAGAAACCACTCGATGTGCCGCCAGACGCCAGGCTCGCGGTGCGGGAAAGGCCCCGGCGGCGGTGGCCGATCGAAGACGGCCTCGCCCTCCATGGGGGGTGGCGGTGGGGGTGGTCGCTCACCGAGGCCATGTCGAAACCAGAAGAAGGCCAGCAGATGGCCCAGCAGGATGGCCAGCAGAAAGACCGCGAACAGCCGGGCGAACAGGGTATCCAGGCGGTGCACGGCTAGTGCCCTATCTGCCTGGCATCGAACAGATAGCCTTCGCCGCGCACGGTCTTGATCAACTGCGGCGCCCGGGGATCGTCGCCCAGCTTGTTGCGCAGCCGCGACACCTGCAGATCGATGCTGCGATCGAAGGCCTCGATCGCCCGCCCCCGGGTGGCATCGAGCAGCTGCTCACGGCTCAGCACCTGGCGCGGCTGCTCGATGAAGACCCAAAGCAGCCGCACCTCGGCATTGGACAGGGGCACCATCACCCCGGCTGGCGAATGCAGCTGGTGCAGGACGCCATCCAGTTTCCAGCCATCGAAGCTGACACTGGTCCGCGGCGCCTTGCGTTGGGGCACACGACCGTCCTGGGTCCGCCGCAGCACCGACTGGATCCGCGCTACCAGCTCCCGCGGTTCGAAGGGTTTCGCCATGTAGTCGTCGGCGCCCAGCTCCAGGCCGATGATGCGATCCGCCGGCTCGCACTGGGCGGTCAGCATCAGGATGGGAATGCCACTGTCGCGCCGCAGCGAGCGACAGAGGGAAAGCCCGTCCTCCCCCGGCAGCATCAGGTCCAGCACCACCAAGTCGAAGGCCTCCTCCGCCAGCGCCTGGCGCATCTGCGGACCGTCGCCCACGCCCCGAGCCTTGATGCTGAAGCGCGCCAGATAACCGCAGATCAACTCGCGGATCGACGGATCGTCATCCACCAGCAGGATGCGCGAGGTCCAGCGCGGGGGTTCGGATGACAGCGACATCGGGGCTACCTGAACAGTCGGACGATCTAGACGTGCATGCTAGCCGCTCAGCCCGCGAGGCAGCTACGGATTGGCCTGTAGGCTTGTGTAAAGGTGGTCAAGGGATGGATACGGAGCTAGAGCCGGCCAGGCATCCATCCTGATATTGAACCGCTCAAGCGCTACCTCCACACAGCCTAGAGGTCATACCAAACGATATCGGAAGCTTCTCCTGAGCTGCCAATATCCGGGACCTGCCATGGCCAAGCGCGCTCCATCAGCGAAGGTAAAGCCAGCGGGCACGCGCTTGTGCATACCACGTCGAAGGACGCCAACCACGACCTTAGACCTACCGTCGAAGCCCGGGCTTTCCTGATAGAATCAGGCTTGATGTCCCGCATGCTGCGGACCCGGGCCGCGACACCCGTTCAGCCGTTTTTGGCCTTGAGCCGTCAGCGGTCCCCTTCCGATTCAACTCATGCTCCTTGCGCTTGCTACCTTTGCAGCTACCGCTCTACTGAAGCGACTGAAAGGTAGCAAACAGGCTCCACACAGACGTACCGAGATGCTAGCCGAAACCGCCTCAACCCCAGTCACCACGCGCCCTGAGCCGTCCCGCCGCTTCTCCGTGGCGCCCATGATGGACTGGACGGACCGTCACTGCCGCTATTTTCACCGCCTGCTGTCCCAGCACGCTCTGCTCTATACCGAGATGGTCACCACCGGTGCCTTGCTGCATGGCGATGCCCAGCGGTTCCTGCGCCATGACGAGACCGAGCATCCCCTGGCGCTGCAGCTGGGCGGCAGCGTGCCGGCCGAACTGGCTGCCGCGGCGCTGCTGGGCGAGCGGGCGGGGTATGATGAGATCAACCTGAATGTCGGCTGCCCCAGTGACCGGGTACAGAACAACATGATCGGCGCCTGCCTGATGGCCTATCCCGAGCGGGTGGCTGACAGCGTCAAGGCGATGCGCGATGCCGTGGTCATCCCGGTGACGGTCAAGCACCGCATCGGCATCTCCGGGCGCGACAGCTACGACGCCCTGCGGGACTTCGTCGGCCAGGTCGCCGAAGCGGGTTGCCGCAGTTTTACCGTGCACGCGCGCATCGCCATCCTCGAAGGGCTATCGCCCAAGCAGAATCGCGAGATCCCGCCGCTGCGCTACGACGTGGCTGCGCAGCTGGTGCAGGATTTTCCGGATCTAGAGTTCATCCTCAATGGCGGCATCAAGACCCTGGACACCTGCCGCGAGCAGCTGGAGGTCTTCGATGGGGTGATGCTGGGTCGCGAGGCCTATCAGAATCCCTACCTGCTGGCCGAGGTGGACGCGGCGCTCTACGGCTGCGACCGTCCGCAACTGACCCGCCATGACGTCATGCTGCAGCTGCGACCCTATGTCGAGGCACATCTGCAACAGGGGGGCCTCATCCACCACGTCACCCGCCATGTCCTGGGCCTGGCGCAGGGGTTCCCCGGCGCACGGCGCTTCCGTCAACTGTTGTCCACCGATCTGCATCGCAGCCCTGAACCGCTGCGCCTGTATGACGAGGCCACTGAACTTCTCAGGGGCCACTGAGTCACGTCTCCACGATGTCCATTCGTTAACCGAAGGAAAGACCTGCCATGAGCAAGCTGGAACAACTCAAGCAATACACCACGGTCGTCGCCGATACCGGCGATCTGGACGCCATCGCCCGCCTCAAGCCCTACGACGCCACCACCAATCCCTCGCTGCTGCTCAAGGCCGCTGCCCTGCCCCGCTACGAAGAACATCTCCAAGCCGCCTTCAGCGGCGCAGGCGGTGACATCGGCCTGGCCTGCGATCGCTTCGCCGTGGCCGTGGGTGGCGAGATCCTCAAGCTGATCCCCGGTCGCATTTCCACCGAGGTGGACGCGCGCCTGTCCTTCGACACCAATGCCACCCTGGATCGCGCCCACCGCCTGATCGAGCTGTACGAGAAAGCCGGCATCGGCAAGGACCGCGTGCTGATCAAGATCGCCTCCAGCTGGGAAGGCATCCGTGCCGCCGAGCAACTGGAGAAGGAAGGCATCCAGACCAACCTGACCCTGCTGTTCTCCTTCGCCCAGGCCGCGGCTTGCGCCGACGCCGGCGTGTTCCTGATCTCGCCCTTCGTCGGTCGCATCTACGACTGGTACAAGAAGGCCGAAGGCCGTGACTACGAAGGCGCCGAAGACCCGGGCGTGAAGTCCGTGACCCGCATCTACCAGTACTACAAGGCCAATGGCTACGACACCGTGGTGATGGGTGCTAGCTTCCGCAACCTGAACCAGATCGAGCAACTGGCCGGCTGTGACCGCCTGACCATCAGCCCCGAACTGCTGCAGCAGCTGTCGGACGCCGAGGGCGACCTGCCCCGCCTGCTGACCGCTGGCACCAGTGGTGGCGAGCCCAAGCAGCAGCTGAACGAGGCGGCCTTCCGTTGGGCGCACAACGAAGACGCCATGGCCACCGAAAAGCTGGCCGAAGGCATTCGCCAGTTCGCGCGCGATCAGGAAAAACTGGAAGTGCTGCTGCCCGGCAAGCGCTAAGTTCTCTACAAAAAATTGCCGAGCGAAGGTCAGGCAAGGCGAAAAAGGCTGAGGAGGCGGAGTTTACAAGCGGTAAATGAGCATCCGAAGCCTTTTTTAACGAAGCATCACCGATGCGCAGGCATTTTTTGAACAGAACCTAAGAGCTGACGCGGTCAGTGCCTTTCCAGTGCACTGACCAGATCGCGAAAGGCATTGCGGTTGGATTCATTGAGGCCCATCAACACCCGATGGGCTTCAAGCACGCGACTGCGCACCTCGGCTTCGGACTGGTCCTGCGGTGGCAGGTCGGTCAGGCAATCCGGGCACGGCAGTACGGTCTCGACGATGTTGAACACCTGATCGAAACCCATGGAGTCCAGCAGGCGTAGGATGTCCGGGTTGTTGGTGGTCAGCATGGGCAGCAGCCCGATGCGCTGCCGCGACAGGATCGACAGCTTGGCCAAGAGGCCCAGGGTGGTGCTGTCGATGCTCTGCGTCTCGGTCAGATCGATGACGATGGACGAGAAATTCAACGACGAGAAGATGTGCTCGATGGTCGCGTCCAGCGCCGAGCAAAGGGTCAGACGCACCTCGCCGGTAAACTTCAGGACGAAGGTGCCATCCTGCTCGGCAAATTGGATTTTTCCGGTGCTCATGCCAGGTTCCTGCTCAACACCAGCAAAGCGATATCGTCGGGCATCTCGGTGACGGATGCCAGATCCAGGGCTTCGCTCAGGCCTGCCAGTGTACCGCCGGCGCGGCGGACGTAGTCGGGCAAGCTGTGTTCTTTCTCTTTCAAATTGTCTCCCGGCAGCAGGTCGAAGATGCCATCCGAAAAGAGGGTCAGGCTGAAACGCTCGGGCAGATCCATCTGGTGGTCACTGTAGGTCGCCTCCTGGAACAGGCCGACCGGCAGTCCCTTGCCGACCAGGAACCGGGTTTCTTCCGGGGTGTGCAGGACCGGCAGGGGCAGATGGCCACCGATACTGTACGCCAGGGTACCCGTGGTTTCGTCGATGACGCCACCCAGCATGGTCACGTGCTTGCCCAATTTGCAATCCAGTAGACCCCTGTTGATGTGGCCGAGCACATCCGAGGGCTTGAATTCGGGCAGCGTCCCGTTGCGCTTGGACTCGTAGAGCAGGCGCGTGGTCATGAACTTGAGCAGCACGGTGACGAAGGCCGACGAGGCGCCATGGCCGGAGACGTCGGCCAGGTAGAAAGCGACGCGGTGTTCGTCGATGCGAAAGTAGTCGACGAAGTCGCCGGACAGGTACAGCGACGGGATGATCTCGTGGGCGAAGTTCAGCCCCTCGGTCTCCCAGGGCGTCACCGGCAGCATGTTCATCTGCACGTGGCGTCCAGCGTTCTGGTCTTCCTGCAGCAGGCTCAGGCTGGCCTGCAGCTCGCGATTGGTGTTTTCCAGCTTGACCCGGTAGCGATCGTTTTCCAGGCGCAGGCGGGCGCGATCCAGCGCACGATTGACCGAATGCTCGAGCACCATCAGGTCTTCGAGCGGCTTGATCAGGTAATCGGCGGCGCCCAGGCGCAGGGCTTCCACGACGTCGCTCATGACGCCGGCACCGGACAGCACCAGCACGGGCGTATCGATGGACAGCTCGCTGATGCGGCGCAGCAGCGTCAGGCCGTCGACCTGCGGCATGCGCAGGTCGCAGATGATGAGGTCGGGCTGTTCGCGCTCGAATATTTCCAGGCCCTGCTGGCCATTGCTGGCCTGCAGGACGTTGAAGCCACTGTCTTCGAGATAGTCGGCGAGACTGAGGCGAACCACCTCATCATCGTCAATGATCAAGAGCGTGGCAGGCGAATTAGACATAGAGGATCCAGGCATGCACCCGAACGGCAAACCGGCGGACACTATCCGACACGGGCCACGGTGATTACGACACGGCGGAGACACTACTCCCATCCACCGGGGCGTTCAAGCTTGCCAACCGGATGGAATTTCTTTACAGGGTGCCATTATGGAGTTTATACCTCCAGCAACCCGCCATCCATCCTCCCAAGCAGTAGGATTGCCATGAGTACCATCGACCGTTCTTACAGTGAAAAGCGCGACTTCATTCGCATGCACGTCGACTCCAAGGCCGTATTGAAGGTGGGCGACGCTTCCTTCGAGGCGCGCTGCGTCGATCTGTCCAGCACCGGTTTCCAGATCGAGGCCGCTACGAGCCTGCAGGTCGGCGACAAGGTGAGCGTGCTCATCCCCTCCAGCCATGCCGAACTCCCCGACCTGGAAGCGGACGCCGAGGTCCTGCGTGTCCAGCCCACCGATTCGGGCAAGCAACTGCTGGGCCTGTCGGTGCTGGAAATGCGCTAGGCGCGCTGGCCAATAAAAAAGGCAGCTCTCAGGCTGCCTTTTTTATTCAGGCCGGGACTAGAAGTCGTCGACCACCTGGCCATCCTTGACCTTGAACTCACGGGTCTGCAGGTAGGCATTGCGAATGAACACGTACTTGTCGCCGGTGATCAGGCGCTCGGCCTGCAGCAGACCGGCCCGGGTGTCTACGGTGCTGAGGGCGAAGGCGCTGTTGCGCACCGCGACATCGTCCACGTAGGGATAGGCGCTGGTGTAGCTGTCCGGGATGCGGCCGAGGCCGTCACGCACGCTGCTGGGGCCGAAGAATGGCAGGACCAGGTAGGGACCGCTGTTCGCGCCCCACTTGCCCAGGGTCTGGCCGAAGTCTTCGTCGTTGCGCTGCAGACCGGCCTTGGTGGCCACGTCGACCAGGCCGAGACCACCCAGGGTGGTGTTCATCAGCAGGCGCGCGGTATCGACCCCGGCGTGCTCGACCTTGCCTTGCAGCAGATCGTTGGCCAGGTTGCGCACGTCACCCAGGTTGTTGAAGAAGTTGCTCACGCCGGTCTGCACGAAGCCGGGCGTGAAGCGCTGATAGCCCTGGGCGACCGGCTTGAGGGCATAGGTGTCCAGGGTATCGTTGAACACGAAGATCTTGCGGTTGAAGCCCTCCCAAGGATCGGGATTCTCGGCCTCGGCCGCCATCGTCTGACCGGCACACGTCAGGGCCGTTGCAAGGAGCGCTCCCCAGACCCTGGAACCACGTCGCTCGACCGTCATCGCTTCTCTCCTCGTTGCACTCAGACGCCTGAAAGGCGCCGATTATAGTCATAGCTTTGCCAGTTTGGCTTAGGGCCAGGCTCGGTCACTCGATCTTTGACCCAACGTTGCGGTCAAAGAGTCCGGACACAGGAGAAACGCCATGACCACCTCTCATCTGCAGGAACAACTCGACCACCTCCGCCACCAGCTGGACCAGGATCCGCCCGCCTCGCCCGAGGACCGGGAAGAGCTGGAACTGCTGATCCGGGACATCGAATTCCAGCTCGCCAACGAAGACGCCACCCATACCCGGGATGGCAGCCTGGTGGAAGGCGTCAATCTGGCGGTGGAACGCTTCGAGGTCAGCCACCCGACCATGGCCGGCACGCTCCGGTCGATCATGAACAGCCTGAGCAGCATGGGCATCTGATCACTGCCGGACGTAACGCTCCGCGGCGGGCTGGATGGCGTCACTGCTCCGGTAGGGATTGATATCCAGCCCGCCACGCCGCACATAGCGCGCGAACACGGTCAGCTTCGCCGGCTTGAGCAGCCGCCACAAATCCAGATAGATACGCTCGACGCACTGCTCGTGGAAATCCGCATGCTGGCGGAAGGCGACCAGGTAGCGCAGCAGACTGGCAGGCTCCAGCGCCAGTCCCTCTTCATAGTCGATCACCACGGTGCCCCAGTCCGGCTGGCCGGTGACCGGACAGTTCGATTTGAGCAGGTGGCTGTAAAACCTCTGACTATCCCGTGCCTCGCCCACGCGCAGCAGTTCAACCTGCGGGTGGGCGTAGCGATCCACGCTCACATCCAGTTCGTCGACGCACTGGCCATCGGGGCGTTGCACCCCGCGAGCCGTCCAGCCATCCAGCGAAACCAGGCTGACCCCGACGGCACCACCGGCTGCGGCGCTCAGGTCCTTGACCAGCACGGCTTCGAGTTCGGCCAGGCTGGCGAACACCGACTGGTTCAGGGAATTGAGGTACAGCTTGAAGGATTTGGACTCGATGATGTTCGGCGAATCGGCCGGGATGGCGAACTCGCCAATGGCCACCACCGGCCTGCCGGACGGCAGCAGCCAGGACAGCTCGTAGCAGGTCCAGACGTCCACCCCGCGAAACGGCAGGTCCTGCCCGTCCAGGCCCAGCTCCGCCCATTTGGGCCCGCGCGGGATCGGATACAACAGCGACGGGGCGTACTGGCTGACGTACTCGGTGCTTTTGCCCAGGGGCGATTGTTCTACGCTATGCATGACGCTCTGACACTCAATGACGCATGCCACGCCCGCTCACGAGCAGGCGGATGCTGACCAGATAAAGCACGATGACGGCGAACAGCATGAAGGCGATCGCCACCCCGATGCGGATGTCGGACACCCCGAGGATGCCGTAACGGAAGGCGTTGACCATGTGCAGGATCGGATTGACCAAGGACACCTTCTGCCAGAAGGCCGGCAGCAGGTCGATGGAATAGAAGACCCCGCCCAGGTAGGTCAGCGGCGTCAACACGAAGGTCGGCACGATGGAGATGTCGTCGAAGTTGCGTGCGTAGACGGCATTGATGAAGCCGCCCAGGGCGAAGATCGCCGCGGTGAGGATGATCACCAGCAGCATGATGCCCAGGTGGTGCACCTGCATGTGGGTGAAGAACAGCGACAGCACGCTGACGATGGCGGCCACGGCCAGGCCACGCAGAATGCCGCCCATGGCATAGCCGATGAGGATGACGTGGGGCGACACTGGCGAGACCAGCAGCTCTTCCACGGAGCGCTGGAACTTGCTGCTGAAGAAGCTGGAGACCACGTTGCTGTAGGCGTTGGTGATCACCGACATCATGATCAGGCCCGGCACGATGTATTGCATGTAGGTAAAGCCACCCATGCCACCGATACGATTGCCGATCAGATTCCCGAAGATCACGAAATACAGGACCATGGTGATCGCCGGGGGTAGCAGCGTCTGTGCCCAGATGCGGGTGAAGCGGCGCACTTCGCGATGGACGATGGTCCGCAGCGCCACCATGTTGGCTTGGAATTCGGTACTCATCGGGCGACCTTGGCTAGATTCTTTTCCACCAGGGAGACGAACAGCTCCTCCAGGCGATTGGCTTTGTTTCTGAGGCTCTGCACCTGGATGCCGGCGGCGTCCAGCTGGCGGAACAGGGCATTGACCCCGCTGGCCTTGTCGATCTGCACCTCGAAGGAGTGATCGCCCAGCAGCTTGGCCGGATAGCCATCCAGCTGCGGCGCCGCCGTCATTGGCTGGACGACGTCGACGATGAAGGTCTCGACGTTGAGCTTCTGCAGGAGCTTGCGCATGCTGGTGTGCTCCACCAGCTCGCCATGGTCGATGATGGCGATGTTGCGACAGAGGTGCTCGGCCTCTTCCAGGTAGTGGGTGGTGAGGATGATGCTGGTTCCCTGCTTGTTCAGCTCGGTGAGGAAGCTCCACATGGAGCGGCGCAGCTCGATGTCGACCCCGGCGGTGGGCTCGTCGAGAATCAGCAGGCGCGGTCTGTGGATCAGCGCGCGCGCAATCATCAGACGGCGCTTCATACCGCCGGAGAGCATGCGCGAAGGGGTGTCGCGCTTGTCCCACAACCCGAGCTGGGTGAGGTATTCCTCGGCGCGATCACCGGCGATCCGCGCGGGAATGCCGTAGTAGCCGGCCTGGGTCACGACAATGTCGAAGGCCTTCTCGAACTGGTTGAAGTTGAACTCCTGGGGCACCACGCCCAGGCAGCGCTTGAGGCCTGCGGGATCCTTGTCCAGGTCGTTGCCGAACACCGAGACCTCGCCGCCCGATTTGTTGACCAGGGTCGAGAGGATGCCGATGGTGGTCGACTTGCCGGCCCCATTCGGACCGAGCAGCGCGAAGAAATCACCTTCGACCACATCGAGGTCGATGCCCTTGAGGGCGGTGAAGCCGTTGTTGTAGGTCTTGGTCAGACCGCGAATGGAGAGAGCTAGACTCATGTGCCTCCCGGCAAGAACTGATTCGCAAAGAAAAGTGCTACTTCCTATAACCCCGGCAGCGGGCAAAGGTTCGATCCTAGTCGAACCAGACAACGTCGGACAGTGCCCCTATACTGCGCAGCCGCTTTTTCAGGAGACCCCCATGGCCACTTCCTATCTCGACCACCATGTCGCCCTCCTCGCCCAGCTGCGTGCGGTTCTGGCCGACGTCGGCGCGGCCGATCAGGTGCCCTCGGAGAACCACGCGCTATTTCTCGACCGCTTCGATGAGCTGGTCGCCGGACTGCCGCAGGCGCCCGAGGAGTACGCCTATCTCGGCCAGGACCTGCTCAGCCAGATCTTCAGCCGCTATCCGCAGATCGCCCATCGGGTACCGCGCGACCTGCTATGGTTCTTTGGCGGCGATTGCCTGCACTTCATGCCGGACGAAGAGCTGGCGCTCTATCAGCGACTGGACGAGCGTCGCCATGAAGCGGAATCCCGCGGCGAAGCCTACGACTGGGCGCAGGAACGCCGCTTGCTGGCCCTGCCGGCCGACGCAGCGCGTCACTGAAACGTCGAAGGGCTATCGAACCGGTCGATAGCCCTTCGCGACCGCAAGGATGCCAGACGGCTAGTAATAGGCGTTTTCGCGGTTGGTATGGTCGGTCACGTCGCGCACGGCGGTGAGCTCGGGGATCCGCTCCAGCAAGGTGCGCTCGACGCCATCCTTGAGGGTCAGATCGACCTGGCCACAACCCTGGCAACCGCCGCCGAAACGCAGCACCGCCACGTTGTCGTCGACGATGTCCACCAGGCTGACCATGCCACCATGGCTGGCGAGCCCCGGATTGATCTCGGTCTGCAGGTAGTAGTCGACGCGCTCGTTGAGCGGGCTGTCCTCGTTGACCATGGGCACCTTGGCGTTGGGCGCCTTGATGGTCAGCTGGCCGCCCATGCGATCGGTGGCGTAGTCCACCAGGGCGTCTTCGAGAAAGGGCTGGCTGATGGCATCGAGGTAAGCGGTAAAGCTCTTCAGACCGATGGGCTGGTCATCGGGCTTCTCTTCGCCGGGCTTGCAGTAGGCGATACAGGTCTCGGCGTACTGGGTGCCGGGCTGGGTAATGAAGATCCGGATACCGATCCCGGGGGTGTTCTGCTTTTCCAACAGGTCGGCCAGGTAATCCTGAGCCGCGTCGGTAATGATGATGGCGCTCATGGTCACTCCTCAACAGGTGTGACAAGTTTACGCCACCCCATCCCGCGACGAAAGCCCTAGTGAAACAGTCGGATAATGGTTTCAATCGAGCCGCTGAACGAAGCTCGTGACCCGATTGCGCCCGCCATGCTTGGACTCGTAGAGCGCCTTGTCCGCCTGCTGGATCATCTGCTCGTGATTGCCCAGGGGCACCGATAGGTCGGTGAGGCCGATGCTGATGGTGAAGGCGATGGGCGTCCCGAGCACGTCGAGACGCATGGCCTCGACCGCCTCCCGCAGACGCTCGGCGAGCAGCCGCGCGCCCTCCACGCCGGTGTCGAGCAGCACTACGCCGAACTCCTCCCCGCCGTAGCGCCCGGCGATGTCGGCATTGCGCACGTGGGTCTTGATCACCCCGGCCAGCGCCTTGATCGCCTGGTCGCCCACGGCATGGCCGTAGGTGTCGTTGATGCGCTTGAAGTGATCGATGTCGAGCATCATCAGTGCCAGGCGGCCGCCATAGCGCTGGTGGCGGGCGAACTCCTCGGTGAGGCGCTCTTCCCAGTAACCGCGATTGGCCAGCCCGGTCAGGCGATCGGTGCGCGATAGCTCCTGCAACTTGTCGTTGGAGAACTCCAGCTGCCGCTTGTTGATGGCGACATCGGTGACGTCGTAGATCACCACGCAGATGTGGGCGATGGCGCCGGTGGAATCCCGGAGCGGCAGCAGGGTGACGTTCTGGTACATGAAGGCTTCCACGCCGGTGATCGGCTGGTAGCTCTTGAAGTGGACCAGATAGGGCCGTTGTTCCCAGATGGAAAAGGCCCGGGTACCCAGCAGCACCACGCTCTCGGCCTTGGCCCGAAACCAGGCCTCGTCGATCTCGGCGAAGACGGCGAACAGCGACTGCTGGCTGACCTCGCTGAGGATCCGCCCGGAATGGTTTTCCATGAAGCTGTTCCAGACCTCGATGCGGTAGTCGAGGTCCAGTACCACCACGCCGACATCGATGTTCTGCACGATGTCCAGCAGCCAATGGAGTTCGTTGATATCGATCTGTGCGGCCATGCTCAATTCATCAGGTAGCCGATCTTGCGGGTGATGCGCTTCACCGAATCCTCGGTGAACAGCAACAGCAGATCGAAGTGGACGTTATGGCCTTCCAGACTGTAGCTGAGCTCGACCGCCAGGGTCTTCTTCCAGCGTGTCTTGTTGACGACGATGAGCTCGTCGATGGACGCATGGTGGCCGAGAATGGTCGGATGGCCCTGGGAGAAGCGGATGTCGAACTGTTCGGCGATCCCGGCCAGGCAGGCGCCGATGATGATGCTCGACAGATCCAGCAGCATCTCGATGTCGCCGGACTCCCCCGCCTCGCGCCAGCGCACCAGCTGCGCCATGTCGTCGAATTCGGAGTCATGGAAGATCAGCAACGCCTCGCCGGCGATGCCCTCGCCGATGTAGCCCTGGCACACCGCGCTGAGCCGATCCTCGCGCTGGGCATCCACCAGCGTCATGTGCAGTTCGCTGACTTCCAGGATGTTGACGTTGGGAATGGGCAACTGGACGAATACATCCAGCGCCTTGGCCAGCAGGGCCCCGGCGCGGCCCATGGAGACGTTGACCACCTCGCGGAAGGCATCGCGGAAACTGACTTCCAGCTCCGGGCGCGCGACAGGTGCCGCCGGCACCGTCGGACTGGGGCTATAGAGGCCATGGCGCTCGAGCACAGCCGCCAGTTCGGTCGGATCGGCCGGCTTGCGGATGAAATCCAGGGCGCCCAGTTCTCGCACCCGTGCCACCGCCTGATCCTGGACGTCCCCGGAGACAACGATCACCTTGACGCCCAGACCTTCGTTGCGGATGGCCGCGAGGGTCCCGTAGCCATCCAGGATCGGCATGGTCAGGTCCAGCAGCATGACCTGACCCAGGCCCTGACGCAGCGCCGCAAGGGCCTCCTCGCCGTTGGCGGCCTGGGTGATGGATACACCCCAGCCTTCGGGCAGGGAGCGAACCAGCTGCTTGCGCGCCATGTTCGAGTCGTCGCATATCACCAGAGGAATCACGGCCACCTTCCATGACGCAGTTTTGACGCACAGTAAACGTCGGTCATCAGACAGTAAAGCAGCAGTTCGGCAGCTTGCATGGCGGCCGTTCCAGATCGCCGGCTGTCACGGCCATGAGCGACCCACCGACCTTGCATGAGCGTCGCTCATGATCAGTGGTCGCCCATACCGGGGCAGGCGCCGGCTTTTGCTATGCTGCCACCCTTTGTCCAGCGTCTCTTCTTCTCTGTGGAATGCCCATGACCGATCCTACCGCTCGCCTCGCCGCCCTCCGCCACGCCCTCGCGCAGCGCATCCTCATCCTCGACGGCGGCATGGGCACCATGATCCAGAGCTATCGGCTGGAGGAAGCGGACTACCGCGGCGAGCGTTTCGCCGACTGGCCGAGCGACGTCAAGGGCAATAACGACCTCCTGCTGCTGACGCAGCCGAAGATCATCGCCGAGATCGAAAAGGCCTACCTGGATGCCGGCGCCGACATCCTGGAGACCAACACCTTCAATGCCACCCGCGTCTCCCAGGCCGATTACGGCATGCAGGAGATCACCTACGAGCTGAACCTGGCCGGCGCCCGGGTCGCCCGCGAGGTGGCCGACGCCAAGACCCTGGAGACCCCAGATCGTCCGCGCTTCGTCGCCGGGGTGCTCGGCCCGACCAGTCGGACCTGCTCCATTTCCCCGGACGTCAACAACCCCGGCTATCGCAACGTCACCTTCGATGAACTGGTGGAGAACTACACCGAGGCCACCCGCGGCCTGATCGAGGGCGGCGCCGACCTCATCCTGATCGAGACCATCTTCGACACCCTCAACGCCAAGGCGGCGATCTTCGCCGTCCAGGGCGTGTTCGAAGAGGTCGGGATCGAGTTGCCGATCATGATCTCCGGCACCATCACCGATGCCTCCGGTCGTACCCTGTCCGGCCAGACCACCGAAGCCTTCTGGAACTCCGTGCGCCACGCCCAGCCGATTTCGGTCGGCCTGAACTGCGCCCTGGGCGCCAGGGAGCTGCGGCCCTACGTCGAGGAGCTGGCGACCAAGGCCGACACCTTCGTTTCGGCCCATCCCAACGCCGGCCTGCCCAATGCCTTCGGCGAATACGACGAGAGCCCCGAGCAGATGGCCGCAGTGGTCGAGGAATTCGCGGCCAGCGGCCTGCTCAACATCGTCGGTGGCTGCTGCGGCACCACCCCGGCGCACATCCAGGCCATCGCCGAGGCCGTCGGCAGGCATGCACCGCGCCAACTGCCGGACATTCCCAAGGCCTGCCGCCTCTCCGGCCTGGAACCCTTCACCATCAGCCGCGAGTCGCTGTTCGTCAACGTCGGCGAGCGCACCAATATCACCGGCTCGGCCAAGTTCGCCCGGCTGATCCGCGAGGAGAACTACGCCGAGGCCCTGGAAGTGGCCCAGCAGCAAGTGGAAGCCGGCGCCCAGGTCATCGACATCAACATGGACGAGGGCATGCTGGATTCGAAGGCGGCCATGGTCACCTTCCTCAACCTGATCGCCTCCGAGCCGGACATCTCCCGGGTGCCGATCATGATCGACTCCTCCAAGTGGGAGGTGATCGAGGCCGGCCTCAAGTGCATCCAGGGCAAGGGCATCGTCAACTCCATCTCCATGAAGGAAGGCGTCGAGGCCTTCGTCCACCACGCCAAGCTGTGCAAGAGATACGGCGCCGCGGTAGTGGTCATGGCCTTCGACGAAGATGGCCAGGCCGACACCGAGGCGCGCAAGAACGAGATCTGCGCCCGCTCCTACGACATCCTGGTCAACCAGGTGGGCTTTCCGCCGGAAGACATCATCTTCGACCCCAACATTTTCGCCGTAGCGACCGGGATCGAGGAACACAACAACTACGCGGTCGACTTCATCAACGCCTGCGCCTATATCCGCGACAACCTGCCCTACGCCCTGACCTCGGGCGGCGTGTCCAACGTCTCCTTCTCCTTCCGCGGCAACAACCCGGTGCGCGAGGCCATCCACTCGGTCTTCCTCTACCACGCCATCCAGAACGGCCTGACCATGGGCATCGTCAACGCCGGCCAGCTGGAGATCTACGACGAGATCCCGGCCGCCCTGCGCGAGCGGGTCGAGGACGTGGTGCTCAACCGCACCCCGGCAGGCACCGACGCCCTGCTGGCCATCGCCGACGACTACAAGGGCGGCGGCGCGGTCAAGGAAGCCGAGACCGAGGAGTGGCGCGGCCTGCCAGTGGGCAAGCGACTGGAGCATGCCCTGGTCAAGGGCATCACCACCTATATCGTCGAGGACACCGAGGAGTGCCGCCAGCAGTGCGCGCGCCCCATCGAGGTCATCGAGGGCCCGCTGATGAGCGGCATGAACGTGGTCGGCGACCTGTTCGGCTCGGGCAAGATGTTCCTGCCCCAGGTGGTCAAGTCCGCCCGGGTGATGAAGCAGGCGGTGGCGCACCTGATCCCCTTCATCGAGGCGGAGAAAGGCGACAAGCCCGAGGCCAAGGGCAAGATCCTCATGGCCACGGTCAAGGGCGACGTCCACGACATCGGCAAGAACATCGTCGGCGTGGTGCTGGGTTGCAACGGCTATGACATCGTCGACCTGGGCGTCATGGTCCCGGCGGAAAGGATCCTGCAGACCGCCATCGCCGAGAAGTGCGACATCATCGGCCTCTCCGGCCTGATCACCCCCTCGCTGGACGAGATGGTCCACGTCGCCAAGGAGATGCAGCGGCAGGGCTTCACCCTGCCGCTGATGATCGGCGGCGCCACCACCTCCAAGGCCCATACCGCGGTCAAGATCGAGCCGCAATACAAGAACGATGCCGTGGTCTATGTCACCGACGCCTCGCGCGCCGTGGGCGTAGCCACCCAATTGCTGTCCAAGGAACTCAAGGCCGGCTTCGTCGAGCGCACCCGCGCCGACTACGTGGAGGTCCGCGAGCGCACCGCCAATCGTAGCGCCCGCACCGAACGCCTGTCCTACGCCAAGGCGGTGGCCAACAAGCCCGCCTTCAACTGGCTGGGCTACCAGGCGCCCAAACCCAGCTTCACCGGCACCCGGGTGCTGGAAGACATCGACCTGGCGGTGCTGGCCGAATACATCGACTGGACGCCCTTCTTCATCTCCTGGGACCTCGCCGGCAAGTACCCGCGCATCCTCACCGACGAGGTGGTGGGTGAAGCGGCCACCGCGCTGTTCCACGATGCCCAGACCATGCTCAGGAAGCTGATCGACGAGAAGCTGATCAAGGCCCGCGCCGTGTTCGGCTTCTGGCCGACGAACCAGGTCCGTGACGACGACCTGGAAGTCTATGGCGAGGACGGCCAGCCGCTGGCCACCCTGCACCACCTGCGCCAGCAGACCATCAAGCCCGAGGGCAAGCCCAACCTGTCCCTGGCCGACTTCGTCGCGCCCAAGGAGACCGGAGTGACCGACTACATGGGCGGCTTCATCGTCACCGCCGGCATCGGCGCCGAGGAGCTGGCCAAGGACTACGAGCGCAAGGGCGACGACTATAATTCCATCATGGTCAAGGCCCTGGCCGATCGCCTCGCCGAAGCCTGCGCCGAGTGGCTGCACGAACGGGTGCGCAAGGAGCACTGGGGCTATGCCGCGGACGAGACCCTGGACAACGAGGCGCGGATCCGCGAGCAGTACAAGGGCATTCGCCCCGCCCCCGGCTACCCGGCCTGCCCCGACCACACCGAGAAGGCCACCCTGTTCAAGCTGCTGGACCCCGAGGCCCGCTTCAACGAGGCCGGTCGTAGCGGCGTCTTCCTCACCGAGCACTACGCCATGTTCCCCGCCGCCGCCGTCAGCGGCTGGTACTTCGCCCATCCCGAGGCCCAGTACTTCGCCGTGGGCAAGATCGACAGGGATCAGGTGGGCAGCTACACCGAGCGCAAGGGCCAGGAGCTGGCGGTGACGGAGCGGTGGCTGGCGCCGAACCTAGGGTACGACAACTAGCTTGGCAGACGCCTCAGGTAACAAAAACGCGGCCCTTTTCGCGGGCGTCCCTACTAGGGTGTAGGGACTTCCATCGACGAGGACCGCGTGCCCATGAAAGGCCTTACCCTAGCCGCCGGCAGTCTCCTGCTCGGTCTCGCCACCCTGAACGCCACTGCCGCGCCCCCGACGCTGAGTGAAGCTCAGTGGCCCTTCACCGCCACGCCCCGCGCTACCCTGGATGCGCCCTGGGCCATCGCCTTCCTGCCGGATGGCACCGCCCTGGTCACCGAGAAAGGCGGGGTACTCAAGCACCTGAACGTGCAGACCGGCCAGGCCCAGGACATCAGCGGCGTACCCAAGGTGGTCGCCGCCGGCCAGGGCGGGCTGGGCGATGTCATCCTGCATCCGCAATACGCCAGCAACGGGCTGATCTACCTGAGCTATGCCGAGGCCGGCGAAGACGGCACCCAGGGCGCGGCGGTCGCCCGGGCCAAGCTGATCCTGAAGGAAGACGGCAGTGGTTCGCTCGGCGAGCTCAAGGTGATCTGGCGGCAGACGCCCAAGGTCAGTGGCAACGGTCACTATGGCCATCGCATGAGATTCGGCCCGGACGGCAAGTTGTGGATCACCTCGGGTGAGCGGCAGAAATTCACCCCGGCCCAGGACATGAGCGGCAACCTGGGCAAGCTCATCCGTCTCGACGACGATGGCAGCGTCCCAGCGGACAACCCCTTCGCCAAACAGGGCGGCGTAGCGGCCCAGGTCTGGTCGCTGGGCCATCGCAACCCGCTGGGCATCGCCTTCGATGCCCAGGGCCGCCTGTGGGAGCAGGAAATGGGCCCCCAGGGTGGCGACGAACTCAATCTGATCCAGCGTAGCGGCAACTACGGCTATCCCGAGGTCTCCAATGGTGACCACTATGGCGGCAGGCCGATCCCGGATCACGCGACGCGCCCGGAATTCATCCCGCCCAAGATCAGCTGGACGCCGGTAATCTCGCCGGCCGGCCTGATGATCTACGCAGGCGACCGCTTCCCTGCCTGGAAGGGCAACGCCTTCATCGGCGGGCTGTCGTCCAAGGCGCTGGTACGGATCGAACTCCAGGGCGAAGAGGCGCGCGAGGTCGAGCGCTATGCCATGGGCACGCGCATCCGCGACGTCGAGGAAGGCCCCAATGGCAGTCTCTGGGTCCTGGAAGACGGTGCCCAGGCGCGGCTGCTGGAATTGCAGCCGAAGTAGCGGCAGGAGTCACCCAGGGAGGGGTGACCGCCGGCTCAGCGCAGCTCGGAAGGCGAGCGGCGGACGATCTTGATCGAGTGCTTGATCTCGGGCTTGCGGGTCACGCTGATCGGCCGCTTGGTGACGGTGTCCAGGGTGATGTTCCAGAAGCCGGTGCTGGGTACCGTGATCCGCGCCGGAAAGGTGTCGAAGGCGCCGCCGTGGTAGGAGTGGCGGCCGCCGTTCTTGAAGCTGCGGAAATTGGCATCGTTCATCAGGCGGATGTTGCACACCCCCGAACTCTGGATGACGACCAGGTCGCCCTCGTTGAGATGCTCGCGCTGGTGGATGAACTTCATGACGGGTCCTCGTCTTGCAAAGGACTAGGATAGCATCCCTGCCCTGTCCTATTATCGCCGCCCGCCCCCGACCTGCCCTTTTCCCATGCGTATTTCCGATGTCGTCCAATTGCTCGCCGAGGCCGGCGCCAAGCCCAAGCACAGTGCCCGGATCCTGCGCGCTTGGTGCCAGGGGCTGCCCCTGGACACCGGCACCCGGCGCCAGCAGGCGGAGAACTTCCTGCCGCTGGAGGTACGCCATGCCATTCCGGCGCTGACCGCGCGGCTGGAAGGCCTGGCCCGGGTGACCTCCGAGCATTCGGGCGCCGACGGTTCGGCGCGGATGCTGGTGACCCTGGGCGACGGCCAGGCGGTGGAAAGCGTGCTGCTGCCCCGCGATGGACTCTGCGTGTCATCCCAGGTTGGTTGCGCGGTGGGCTGCGTCTTTTGCATGACCGGCAAGAGCGGCCTCCTGCGTCAGGTGGGCAGCGCCGAGATCGTCGCCCAGGTAGCCCTGGCGCGACGCATCAGGCCGGTCAAGAAGGTGGTCTTCATGGGCATGGGCGAGCCGGCGCACAACCTGCACAACGTGCTGGAAGCCATCGACCTGCTGGGCACGGCCGGCGGTATCGGCCATCGCAACCTGGTGTTTTCCACCGTCGGCGATCCGCGGGTGTTCGAGCGACTGCCCCGGCAGGCGGTCAGGCCGGCGCTGGCGCTGTCGCTGCACAGCACCAACGCTGAGCGTCGGGCCCGCCTGTTGCCCAAGGCGCCCCGCTACGAACCCGGCGAGCTGATCGAACAGGGAGAAGCCTACGCCCGGCTGATTGGCTATCCGATCCAGTACCAGTGGACGCTGCTCGCCGGCATCAACGACAGCCAGGACGAGATGGACGAACTGCTGCGGCTGATGAAGGGCAAGTACGGTGTGCTCAACCTGATTCCCTACAACAGCCTGGAAGTAGACGACTACCAGCGCCCCGACGGCGAGCGCATCGTGCAGATCGTGCGCTACCTGCACAGCCGCGGCCTGCTCACCAAGGTGCGCAATTCCGCAGGCCAGGATGTCGATGGCGGTTGTGGCCAGTTGCGCGCTCGAGCCGAGGTGCTGCGCCCCATACGGGTCAGCGCCTGACCGATCGTCCTGCGCGTGGCCCCGCCCATCAGTTGCGGCGGAACGCCCGGCCTGGCGTTCCCTCAGAGTGCATTCGCACCATTCAGAGGGAAGCTTTTCCATGCAGGATCGCATCAAACGCCACGACCCCTTCATCGCCGGTCTGAAGGAACGCCTGCCCGAAGCGCTGCGCGAATCCTTTACCGAGGAGCAGCTGGAAGCCCTCAAGCTGGCTTTCGGCACCCGCAGCTGGGGAAAGCACAGCGTCGATCTGCGCGGCACCGTCAAGTTCTGGCACCGCCGTTACTACTTCGTCTTCCTCGCCGGTCGCAACTACCGTCAACTCTCGCGCCTGGAGCAGGAATTGTCCCTGCTCGGCAAGGCCACGGTGCTGGCGGTGATCCTGCTGGCCTGCGGACTCGTGGGTCTGCTGCTGCTCTATCTGCTCAAGTCCGCGCTGGGCATCGACATCTTTCCCGACTACTCCTTCGGCGTTTGGACCTGGTTCAAGGGTCTATTCGAGTAGCACGGATTCGCTTGACCCTGGCAGGGAGGCTTGCCCCTCGGGAGACCTCCTATGCCCCACCTGAATCGCCGCCGGACCCTCGGCCTGCTGGCTGCCAGTGCCGCCCTGCCCCTGCTGGGCGGCTATCCGCTCCACGCATTCGCGGCGGGCGATGAATACCTCGCCCTGGTCGAGAAGGAAGCTCCCGGCATCGGCTTCTATCGCCTGGTCGATGGCAAGCGCGTCGGCAACCTGGAATTGCCCGAGCAACCCCATGAGATCGTCGCCGACCGCCAGGGTCGCTATGCCTATGTCGGCCAATATGGCGTCAAGAGCTGGCAGGCGCCCGGCGAAGGCGGCCATCAGGTCAGCGTGATCGATCTCGCCGAGCGCCGCCTGGTGAGATCCATCGACCTGTCGCCCTATCACCGCTTGCACGGCATGCGCCTGGACGACCAGGGTCGCCTCTATGTGCTCAGCGAAACTGACTCGCTGCTCATCCGCTTCGATCGCCCCGCAACCGCCGAATCGCCCAGCCAGATCGTCCCGGTCGGCGGCACCCGCAGCCACTACTTCGTACTGACCCGTGACGGACGTCGTGCCTATGTCGCCGATACCTTGAGCGGCCTGGTGATCCTGGTGGACGCGCACAATCCCGCCGTGCTGCCGGTTAAGAAATATCTCGGCCAGGCGCCGGAGGGCTGCTGTTTGAGTCCGGACGAGCGCACCTTCTATGTACTGGATCGCTTCGCCGGCATCCTCCATGCGCTGGATGCCCGCGACCTCGCGCCACTCCGCCAGGTCAAGCTGCGTGGCGAAGCGGTGCGCGTGGCCGCCCTGCCCGGTGGTCGCCTGCTGGTCTCCAACCTGGCGGACAAGAGTCTCTCGCTGCTGCGGCCCGACACCCTCGCCGAAGTGGCCTACCTGCCCATGGGCAGCGCCGTGCCCGGACTCAACCTCGATCCCCGCGGCGAGCGTCTCTTCGCGGCCCTGGAGGACAACCAGCTGGCGGTGGTCGATCTGCGCAACTGGCGGGAGATCCGCCGCTTCGCCACCGGCCAGGCGCCGGATACCGCCGTGGTCTTCCGGGGCTGACGCTCGCCCGCCCTGATCCGCTGCCAACCGGTCAGCGGATCCGCAAGGCACGAGAATCATCCGCATTTAACAATTTGAATCATTGTGATACAAATCACCGACCTGCGGGCGCCTCCGCGCCCTTAGCTTCCGTCGGTGATAGCTTTCATGCTCGTTCCCTTTCTGATCATGCTCCGCGAAGGCATCGAAGCGGCGCTCATCGTTGGCATCATCGCCAGCTATCTGCAACGGACCGGTCGCGGCCACTGGATGCCCGCGGTCTGGACCGGCGTGATGCTGGCCGCCGCCCTGTCGCTGTTCGTCGGTGCAGGCCTGCAACTGGCCAGCGCCGAATTTCCGCAGCGTCAGCAGGAGCTGTTCGAAGCGGTGGTCGGCCTGGCGGCCACGGCCATCCTCACCTCCATGGTGTTCTGGATGCGCAAGGCGGCGCGCTCGATCAAGACCGAACTGCACGACTCCCTGGAAAACGCCCTGTCCGCCTCGCGCAACCAGGTCTATGCCCTGATCGGCATGGTCTTCCTGGCGGTCGCCCGCGAGGGCCTGGAAACCGTGTTCTTCCTGCTCGCGATCTTCCAGCAGAGCGCCGGCCCCGGCGCGCCCCTCGGTGCCCTGCTGGGGCTGATCATCGCCATCGCGGTGGGCTACGGTCTCTATACCGGCGGCGTGCGACTGAACCTGGGCAAGTTCTTTCGCTTCACCGGCCTGTTCATCCTCTTCGTCGCGGCCGGCCTGTTCACCAACTCGGTCAAGGCCCTGCATGAAGCCGGCCTGTGGAATGCGCTGCAGCAGGTGCTGTTCGACTGGAGCCACGTGCTGCCCGCCGACGGCCCGGTCGGTACGGTGCTGGCCGGGATGTTCGGCTACCAGGACACCCCGACGGTCAGCACCCTCGGCGCCTATCTGCTGTTCCTGGCGGTCACCCTGCCGCTGTTCTTCCGCAGCCCGGCGCCGCCCCAGCGTCCTGCCGTGACCACCCCTGCCTCGCTGGAGCGCCCGTCTTGAACAACGCCAACCCCCATTCGCCGAAGCAGGGCGCCACGGCGATGCGCCTGGCCGTGGTCGGCTCCGCCACGCTGCTGATCGTCGCGGCCGCCGCCTTCTACTACGCCTCGCGCTCCGCAGGCGAGCGTCACGCCACCGTGGCCGACGGCGAAATCAAGGTCGATATCCTGGCCAATCGCTGCGAGCCCAACGCCCTGGAAGTGCCCGCCGGGCCGGCGCGTTTCCGGATCGTCAACCGCTCGGACCGGGCGGTGGAGTGGGAAATCCTCGATGGCGTCCTGGTGGTCGAGGAGCGCGAGAACATCGCGCCCGGCCTCAGCCAAGTCATCAATGCCACCCTGGCGCCTGGCGACTACGCCATCACTTGCGGCCTGCTGAGCAATCCGCGCGGGACCCTGAAGGTGCTGCCCACCGCCGCCTCTGAAGCCGCCAGCAAGGCCGGCCCGACCCTGACCCAGTTCGTCGGCCCGCTGTCGGAATACCGCGTCTACCTGAATCAGCAGAGCCGCCTGCTGCTGCAGGGCCTCGCCACCCTCCAGCAGGCGCTGGCCGCGGACGATCTGGAGCAGGCGCGCGCCGCCTATGCGGCCGCCCGCCTGCCCTACCAGCGTCTGGCGGCGACCGCGCAGCGCTTCGCCGAACTGGACAATCGCCTCAACGCCCGCGCCGACTACTACGAAAAGCGCGAACAGGATCCGGCCTTCGGGGGCTTCCATCGCCTCGAACAGGGCCTTTTCGCCGGCGACAGCACCCAGGACCTGGAGCCGGTCGCCAATCGCTTGCAACAGGACGCCGCCGCCCTGCGCGACGCCCTGCTCGGTCAGTCGCTGCCGCCCGCCCAACTCAGCGGCAACGCCGCACGCCTGCTGCACAACCTGGCCAGTACCCGGATCTCGGGCGAGGAAGAACGCTACAGCCAGCTCGTCCTGCCCGGTTTCGCCGCCAATCTGGACGGCACGCGCAAGGTGATCGAGTTGCTGCGCCCGCTGCTCGGCAAGGGTCATCCCGAGCTGCAGCAGCGCCTGGATACCCAGGCCGACGCCTTGGCCGCGGCCCTGGGTGATGTCCAGCGTCCCTACTCCACCCTTGTCCCTGGCGACCGCCAGCGCATCGCCGACGCGGCCCAGGCACTGGCCGACTCCCTCGAGCAGGTGGCCCCGGCCCTCGGCCTTACCGCGACCAATACCACGCCATGAAGAAGTCCGCTCCCGATCAGCCCAACATCGAACGCCGCCGGCTGTTGGGTGGCCTCGGCGCCGCCAGCGTGGCGCTGGCCGGTGCCGGGCTCTGCCCGATGCACGCCCGGGCGGCCAGCACCGCCGAGGTGACCCGCGCCCCCGGCAGCGCCAATACCCACCAGCGCCAGGCGTTTCTTGGTCTCCACCAGAGCGGCATCGTCACCCCACGGCCAGCGGCGGGGATGATCGTGGCCTTCGATGTACTGGCCAGCGACCGCGAGGACCTGGAACGCCTGCTGCGTACCCTCGACGAACGCATCCGCTTTCTCATGCAGGGCGGCCCGGTGCCGGAGGTCGATCCCAGGTTGCCGCCGTTGGATTCCGGCATCCTCGGCCCGGTGGTGACGCCGGACAACCTCACCATCACCGTCTCGGTGGGCGAGTCGCTGTTCGACGAGCGCTTCGGCCTGAGCGCGGTCAAGCCACTGCAGCTGCAACGCATGACCGGCTTTCCCAACGACGCCCTGGAAGCGGACTGCTGCCACGGCGATCTCTGTCTGCAGTTGTGCGCCAACACCCCGGACACCAACATCCACGCCCTGCGCGACATCGTGAAGAACCTGCCGGATCTGCTGGCGATCCGCTGGAAGCAGGAAGGCAGCGTACCGGTGCAGGATCCGCCACCCGGGCAACCCGCGGAAAGCGCGCGCAACTTCCTCGGCTTTCGCGACGGTTCGGCCAACCCGGATTCCACCGACACCCAGGCGATGGACCGGATCGTCTGGGTCCAGCCCAGCGGCGGCGAGCCCGCCTGGGCCGCCCAGGGCAGCTACCAGGCGGTGCGCATCATTCGCAATTTCGTCGAGCGCTGGGATCGCACGCCGCTGCAGGAGCAGGAAGCCATCTTCGGTCGGCGCAAGGCCAGTGGCGCGCCCATGGCCGGCGGTCACGAGACCGATGTGCCGGATTACGCCAGCGATCCCAAGGGCCAGGTCACCCCGCTGGACGCCCATATCCGCCTGGCCAATCCCCGCACCGCGGAGAGCCAGCGCAACCTGATCCTGCGCCGCCCCTTCAACTACTCCAATGGCGTGCGCAAGAACGGCCAACTCGACATGGGCCTGCTGTTCATCGCCTACCAGGCCGATCTGGAACAGGGCTTCATCGCCGTGCAGAAGCGCCTGGATGGCGAACCCCTGGAGGAATACATCAAACCCATCGGCGGCGGTTACTTCTTCGTCCTGCCGGGGATCACCGATGCCAAGGACTATCTCGGCCGCAGCCTGCTGGCCGCCGCATCGCTTTAAAACCTCGACAGGAGAAGTCGAATGAAACGCTCGTTCCTCGCCGTTGCCCTCGGCCTGGCCCTCGCCACGCCGGCCCTCGCTGCCAACTCGCCGCTGGATCTGGTCGGCCCCATCTCCGACTACAAGATCTATGTCACCGACAACCTGGCCAAGCTCACCGAGCAGACCCAGGCCTTCACCGCGGCGGTCAAGCGCGGCGACCTGGCCACCGCACGCAAGCTCTACGCCCCGACGCGGGTGTCCTACGAACAGGTCGAGCCCATCGCTGAACTCTTCAGCGACCTGGACGCCGCCATCGATTCCCGCGAAGACGACCACGAACAGGGCGTCAAGTCCGAGGACTTCACCGGCTTCCATCGTCTGGAGCACGCCCTCTTCACTCAGAACACCACCGAAGGCCAGGGTCCCCTCGCCGATAGGCTGCTGGCGGACGTCAAGGACCTGCAGGCCCGGGTCGACGGCCTGACCTTCCCGCCGGAAAAGGTGGTGGGTGGCGCCGCGGCACTGATGGAGGAAGTGGCGGCGACCAAGGTGTCGGGCGAGGAAGAGCGCTATAGCCACACCGACCTCTACGACTTCCAGGCCAACGTCGATGGCGCCAAGAAGATCGTCGACCTGTTCCGCCCGCAGATCGAGAAGCAGGACCAGGCCTTCATCGCCAAGGTCGACAAGAACTTCGCCACGGTCGACAAGATTCTGGCCAAGTACAAGACCAAGGAGGGCGGGTTCGAAACCTACGACAAGGTCAGCGAGCGTGATCGCAAGGCTCTGGTGGGCCCGGTCAACACCCTGGCGGAAGATCTCTCCACCCTGCGCGGCAAGCTGGGCCTGAACTAACCGCGGCGGCTAAAACTACTGCGCGTCCGCCAGGCGGGCGCGTGCAGTGCTCGGAATCCTCATGTACCGCTTGTACACTTCGGTTCCTGCGCGCCGCGCGCACCCACCTGACAACCGCGCGCTACGTTTTATCAACCGCGGTATTCATAAGCGGTATCCGGTTCCACCCACCCGCTTTCCGCTTATCGCCGGAATAGATTTATATATAAATAAACATCGCTTTTAAGCATATAGACCTGCTGCTATCGTGCACGGCCTAGAAAAGTCGTCAGAGCGCCCCTGGGTGCCCAAGACTTCGATCACGCGCAGCCGTGCGCGCCGCCTGACAGCAGGATGACCATGTACGTTTACGATCAGTACGATCAGCGGATCGTCGAAGAGCGTGTCGCCCAGTTTCGCGACCAGACCCGCCGCTTCCTGGCCGGAGAGCTGGGTGGCGAAGAATACCGCCCGCTGCGCCTGCAGAACGGTCTCTACATCCAGCGCTATGCGCCCATGCTGCGGGTCGCCGTGCCCTATGGCCTGCTGAACACCACCCAGGTGCGCAAGCTGGCGCAGATCGCCCGTGACTACGACAAGGGCTACGCCCACATCAGCACCCGGCAGAATTTCCAGTTCAACTGGCCGGAGCTGGAAGACGTCCCCGAGATCCTCGCCGAGCTGGCCACCGTGCAGATGCACGCCATCCAGACCAGCGGCAACTGCATCCGCAACACCACCACCGACCAGTTCGCCGGCGTTGCCCATGACGAACTGGTCGATCCGCGCCCCTGGTGCGAGATCATCCGCCAGTGGTCGACCTTCCACCCCGAATTCGCCTTCCTGCCGCGCAAGTTCAAGATCGCCGTCAACGGCGCTGCCCTGGATCGCGCCGCCATCGAAGTGCACGACATCGGCCTGGAAGCGGTGCGCAACGAGGCGGGCGAGCTGGGCTTCCGCGTGCTGGTCGGCGGCGGCCAGGGCCGTACCCCCCATACCGGTGAATTCATCCGCGAATTCCTGCCCTGGCAGCACCTGCTCAGCTACCTGGAAGCCACCCTGCGGGTCTACAACCGCTACGGTCGCCGCGACAACAAGTTCAAGGCGCGCATCAAGATCCTGGTCAAGGCCCTGGGCGCCGACGCCTTCGCCGAAAAGGTCGAGGCCGAATGGGCCCACCTCAAGGACGGCCCCATCACCCTGACCGACGCCGAGGTCGCGCGGGTCTCCGCCTTCTTCGTCGATCCGCCCTATGCCGAGCTGCAGGACCAGGACGCGGCCCTCGCCCGCCTGGACGCCGAGCAACCCGGCTTCGCCCGCTGGCGCCAGCGCAACACCTTCCGCCACAAGCGCCCTGGCTACGTCGCCGTGACCCTGTCACTTAAGCCCACCGGCGTGGCCCCCGGCGACGTCACCGATCGCCAGCTGGACGCCATGGCCGACCTCGCCGATCGCTACAGCTTCGGCGAGCTGCGTACCTCGCACCAGCAGAACGTGATCTTCGCCGATGTCCGCCAGGACCAGTTGCTGGAGCTCTGGCAGGCGCTGCGCGAGCACGGCTTCGCCACCCCCAACATCGGCCTGCTGACCGACATGATCTGCTGCCCGGGCGGTGATTTCTGCTCCCTGGCCAACGCCAAGTCGATCCCCATCGCCGAAGCCATCCAGCGCCGTTTCGACGACCTGGACTACCTGTTCGACATCGGCGAACTGGACCTCAACATCTCCGGCTGCATGAACGCCTGCGGTCACCACCACGTCGGCCACATCGGCATCCTCGGCGTGGACAAGAAGGGCGAGGAGTTCTACCAGGTGTCCCTGGGCGGCGACGCCGGCCGCGACGCCACCCTGGCCAAGATCCTCGGCCCCTCCTTCGCCCAGGACCAGATGCCCGAGGTGATCGGCAAGCTGATCAACGTCTACGTCGAGCAACGCACCGAAGACGAGCGCTTCATCGACACCTACCGCCGTATCGGTATCGACCCCTTCAAGGAGCGCGTTTATGCAAAGAATCATTAAGGGCGACCAGCTGGTCACCGACAACTGGCACCTGCTGCCCAAGGACGTCGCCTTCGAAGACGTCCCCAACAGCGACGACGTGATCATCCCGGCCGCCCTATGGCTGGAGCACGGCCATGCCCTCACCTGCCGCGACGGCAAACTGGGCATCTGGCTCGATAGCGACGAAGAGCCGGAGAGCATCGCTGGCGATCTGGAGCACTTCGCGCTCATCGCCATCAATTTCCCGGCCTTCGTCGACGGGCGCGGCTACTCCTATGCCCGGCTGCTGCGCGAGCGCTTCGGCTGGACCGGCGAGCTGCGCGCCATCGGCGACGTCCTGCAGGATCAGCTGTTCTTTCTCAAGCGCTGTGGCTTCGATGCCTACGTGGTCCGCGCCGACCGCGATCCGGAAGCGGCACTGGCCGGTCTGCGCGACTTCAGCGTGACCTATCAGGGCGCGGTGGATCAGCCGGAGCCGCTGTTCCGCCGTCGTCAGGCCTGAACGTCGCGGACGCAAAAGAAAACCCGCCGCGGCGGGTTTCTTTTTGTCTGGCCTTCGCTCAACCGAGATCGACGACCACGCGACCCACCATCTTTCCCGCCAGGATCTGGCTGATGGTATCGGGCAGTTCTTCGAGGCCGACCTCGCGGGTCAGGCTGTCCAGATCGTCCAGCTTCCACTGCACCGAGAGCTTGTCCCAGAGCGCGGCCTTGGCCATCAGCGGCAACTCGACGGAATCCACGCCCAGCAGATTCACTCCGCGCAGGATGAAGGGAAAGACCCCGGCGGCGAAGGTGGTACCGGCGGTCATGCCGCAGCAGGCCACGCTTCCGCCGTATTCCAGCGACTTGATGACGTTGAAGAGAATGTCGCCGCCGACGGTATCCACCGCGCCGGCCCACTGCTGGTCCAGCAGCGGCTTGCCGACGCCATCGGCCAGGGTCGCACGGTCGAGGATCTGCCGGGCACCCAGGCGATGCAGCCACTCCGCGCGCTCCAGCTTGGCGGTGGAGGCCGCCACGTGATAGCCCAGGCGTGCCAGCAGCTTGACCGCCAGACTGCCCACGCCGCCACTGGCGCCGGTGACCAGCACGGTGCCCGCCTCCAGCGTCAGGCCCATCTGTTCGAGTTTCTCGACGCACAGCGCCGCGGTCAGCCCCGCGGTGCCCAGCACCATGGCCTCGCGCAGGCCGAGATTGTCCGGACGACGGATCACCCAGGCGGCCGGCACCCGGATGTACTGGCCGAAGCCGCCGGGGGTATTCATGCCCAGGTCATAGCCGGTGACGAGGACCTCATCGCCCACGGCGAATTCGGCGGCGCTGGACTGCTCCACCACGCCGGCCGCGTCGATGCCCGGGGTATGGGGATAGCGCCGGGTCACGCCACGGTTGCCGATGGCCGACAAGGCGTCCTTGTAGTTGAGCGAGGAGTAGCGCACCCGGATCAGCACCTCGCCCGCGGGAAGGTCGTCCAGGCTGCGCGTCACCACCTCTTGCCGGAAAGCACCATGGGCCCCTTCGGTCACCCAGAGCGCCTGAAAATTGCTCATCGCAGAACCTCCGTGGAGTCTTGTTATGGGGCCGCCAGTCCTATGACCTCAGCGCCAGCGGGTCGACTCGGCCAGACGCTCCCACCAGGTGGTCACCAAGCGATCGACACCGAGGCTCGCCGCCATGCCCAGGCGTTCGGGCAAGGATTTCTTCTCGACGAAGCGCAGCGCAAAGACCTCGACCACCTGGGCCCGTTCGGCCAGGTATTCGTCACTGGTGCGCAGCTCGTCCACCAGTTGCTTGCCCAGCGCGGCCTGGCCGAGCCAGACCTCGCCCGTGGCGACCTCGTCGATATTGAGCTGCGGCCGGTAGTGGGCGACGAAATTCTTGAACAGCACATGGGTGGTATCCAGATCGTGCTGGAATTTTTCCTTGCCCTTCTCGTCGTTCTCGCCGAACACCGTGACGGTGCGCTTGTACTGGCCGGCGGTGAAGACCTCGAAGTCCACGTCATGCTTCTTCAGCAGGCGGTGGACGTTGGGCAGCTGGGCGACCACACCGATGGAGCCGAGGATGGCGAAGGGCGCGCAGAGGATGCGGTCGCCGATGCAGGCCATCATGTAGCCGCCGCTGGCCGCCACCTTGTCGACACAGATGGTCAGGGGGATCCCGGCCTGGCGGATGCGCGCCAGCTGCGAAGCGGCCAGGCCGTAGCTGTGCACCAGGCCACCACCGCTTTCCAGCCGTACCACCACCTCGTCCTTGGGCGTCGCCAGGGTCAGCACCGCGGTGATCTCGTTGCGCAGGTGTTCGTTGGCCGTGGCCTTGATGTCGCCATGGAAATCGAGCACATAGACCCGCGACTTGCCGGTCTCGCTCTTGCGCTTGGTCTTCTCGGCCTTGGTCTCGCGCTTGCGCAGCGCCTTGAAGGCCTCCTTGCCCAGCACGCTCTGCTGCAACCTCAGCCGCAGATCGCGATAGAAGTCATTGAGCTTCTGCACCTGCAACTGGCCAGCGGAGCTGCGCCGGTTGCGGCCGCGGACGGCGGCGGTGAACAGCAGCACGGCGATGATGGCGACCACCACGGTGACGGTTTTGGCCAGGAAACTGGCATAGTCGGCAAGAAACTCCACGGACTCTCCTAGGATGGCGGCAGCAGTGCCCTGCCCAGCATACCGAGTCGCCCGACCGATAGAAACTCGGCGACCCCCGGGCGGTCCTTCTGCACAGGCTAGCCATTCGCAGCGATCGGGCCGCGCGCGCACCCAGGGCTTTCAAACAAGCGTATGAATATCCGTTGACAGGCCTCCTGCCGCCCCCTACCCTCGGTCGAGTGCCCTGCCCCTCCCGCTGGAGTGGGCCTCATCGAAAAAGACCACAAGGACCCTCGCCATGAGCGCAGCCGAAGCCATCGCCACCCTGAAGAGCAAGTTCGACCCCTCCGCCGCGGCCGGCCTGGACCTCACCTATCAATTCGACGTCGAGGGCGGTGACAACTACTACGTGGTCGTCAAGGACGGCACCTGCGACGTCCAGCAAGGCGACGCGGCCGATGCGGATTGCACCCTGATCATGGACCAGGACACCCTGGCCGGCATCGTCAGCGGCGAAACAGACGGCATGCAGGCCTTCATGTCCGGCAAGCTGCGCGTCGAAGGCAACATGATGCTGAGCATGAAGCTGGGCGAACTCTTCCCCAACTGAGCGCCAGACATGAAAAAGCCGGGCAATGCCCGGCTTTTTCATGCCCGCAGTCAGGGCCGCCGGGGCGGCGCCGGGGGTGTGACGTTGCCATCCCAGCCACCGCCGAGCGCGGCGATCAGCTGGACGCTGGTGCTGAGGCGACTGCCGAGCAGGGTCAGGTTGGTACGTTCGTTGCTCAGGGCGGTGGTCTGCAGGGTGACCACGTCGAGGTAGCCGATCAGGCCGGCCTGGTACTGGTTCTCGGCCAGTCGCAGGGCCCGGCGCGCGGCATCCAGCGCCTCCTGGCGTACGCCCGCTTCGTCGCTGTAGGTGCGCAGCTGCACCAGATAGTCCTCCACCTCGCGCAAGCCATCCAGCACGGTCTGGCGATAGCCGGCGACGCTGGCGTCGTAGCTGGCCTCGGCGGACTCCACCTGGGCCCGGCGCAGGCCACCATCGAACAGCGACAGGGCAAAGGATGGCCCGATCGACCAGAAGCGATTCGGCGTGCTGATCAGGTTGCCCCACTGGCTGGCGCTGTAGCCACCGCTGGCACTCAGGGTCAGGTCGGGGTAGTAGGCCGCTTCGGCGACGCCAATGGCGGCATTGGCGGCCATGACCTGGCGCTCGGCCTGGGCGATGTCCGGACGCCGCTCCAGCAGGGTCGAGGGCACCGCGCTCGGGAGCGGCGGCAATTCAGGAATTGTCTTGACCGCCGCCAGCTGGAAATTGGCCGGGACTTCGCCGACCAGCACCGCGATGGCGTTTTCCAGTTGGGCACGCTGATACCTGAGGTCGATGGCGTCGGCCTGGGTGCTCTTCAGCTGGGTGGTCGCCTGGGCCACATCCGCCGGCGTGACGATGCCGGCGCGGTACTGGTTCTGGGTCAGGCGCAGGGAACGCTCGTAGGCGGCCACAGTGGCATCGAGCAGTCGCTGCTGGGCGTCCAGCACCCGCACTTGCAGGTAATTGGTCGCCAGTTGCGTCTGCAGACTCAGGCGGGTGGCCGCCAGCTCCGCGGCGCTGGCCTGGGCGGAGGCCCGCTCCGCCTCCACCTGGCGCCTCACGCGGCCCCAGAGATCCAGCTCCCAGCTCACCCCCAGGCTGGCGTCGTAGGCGTTGCTGATGGTGCTGGTGCCACCGCTGCTGAAGGTGCTGCTGGTGCCATTGGAGTTGCGGATGACGGTGTTGCTGCCCGAACCACCCCCGCGCCCGGAGCGGGTGGCGCCCAGGCTGCTGGACAGGGTCGGGAACAGCGAAGCCCGCGCCTGGCCGACCAGGGCCTGGGATTGCCGATAGGTCGCCTCGGCCTGGGCCAGGCTCTGGTTGCGCTGGTTCAGCTGGACCATCAGGCGGTCGAGGGTCGGATCATCGTAGCGCCGCCACCAGTCGCCACGGATCTCCAGATCCTTGGGCGCCGCCACCTGCCAGCCTTCCGCGTGGCGATAGGCGACCGGCACCGCGGTGGTCGGCCGCTGGTAATCCGGGCCCAGGGTACAGCCGGCCAGCAGCAGAGCCAGGGTCAGCGTCGGCAGGCGCAGGGTTGGGGTCATAGCGGCGTATCCAGGGCAGCGTCGGTACGGATGCCGCGCCAGCGATTGACGCGGCGGCGCAGGCGTTCGAAATAGAGGTAGACCACCGGGGTGGTGTAGAGCGTGAGGATCTGGCTCAGCACCAGGCCGCCGACGATCACCAGGCCCAGCGGTTGGCGCATCTCGGCGCCTTCGGTATCGCCGATCAGCAACGGCACGGCGCCGAGGATGGCGGCCATGGTGGTCATGAGGATGGGCCTCAGGCGCAGCAGGCAGGCCTGGCGAATGCCCTCCTCGGGCGTCAGCCCCTGCTGGCGTTCCAGCTGCAGCGCCAGGTCCACCATCATGATGGCGTTTTTCTTCACCACGCCGATCAGCAGGAACAGTCCGAGCATGGAGATCAGGCTGAACTGGCCGCCGGTGAGCTGGATGGCCAGCAAGGCCCCTACCCCGGCCGACGGCAGCGTCGAGAGGATGGTCAGCGGGTGCACGTAGCTCTCGTAGAGCACGCCGAGCACGATGTAGACCAGCACCAGGGCGCCGAGGATCATCAGCGGCTGCCCGGACACCGTGCTGGCGAAGATGTTGGCCGAACCGCCCAGGCGCCCCTGGACATCGCTGGGCAGGCCGATGGCCGCCACGGCGCGCTGCACCGCCCGGGTCGCCTGTTCCAGGCTGACATCCGGCGCCAGGTCGAAGTTGATGCTTTCCGAGGCGAACTGGCCGTCGTGGGTGACGCGGTCCTCGGCGAGGCTGTTGGTGTAGTAGGCGAAGGCCGAAAGCGGCACCTGGGCGCCGCTGCCGGTGATGACCCGCACCTGCTCCAGAACGGTCGGGTCCTGGGCATAGCGCGGATTGATCTCCATCACCACCTTGTACTGGTTGAGCGGCTCGTAGATGGTCGAGATCTGCCGCTGGGCGAAGGAGTTGTTGAGCACCGCGGCCACGGTCTCCATGTTCACGCCGAGGCGCTTGGCCTTCTCGCGATCGATCTGCAGAGTGATCTGCTGGGTGCTGCCCTCGCGGCCGTCCACCGCGGTCAGCTCCGGCAGCGCCTTGAGCGCGGCCAGCACCTTGGGCTGCCAGGTTTCCAGCAGCCCGACGTCGCCCGAGAGCAGGTTGTATTCATAGGACGAGGTGCTCTGCTGGCGACCACCGAATCTCAGGTCTTGGTCGGCCATGAGGAACAGCTGGGCGCCCGGCACCTTGGGCGCATTGGCCCGGATGCGCTCGATGACCTTCTGGGCATCCAGCTGGCGCTCGGCGATCGGCTTGAGGCGAATCAGCATCACCGCGTTGTTCACCCCGCTGCCGGAGCCGGAGCTACCCACGAAGCCGGAGGCACTGGCCACCGCCGGATCGGCCAGCAGCGACTTGCGCAGGATCTCGATCTTCGGCTGCATCACCTGGAACGACAGGGCGTTGTCGCCCCGGATGAAACCGATCAGCTGGCCGGTGTCCTGCTGCGGCATGAAGGTCTTGGGCACCACCACATAGAGCAGCACGTTGAGCGCTATGGTGGCGATCAGACTCAGCAGGGTCAGGCGCCGATGGCGCAGGGCCCAGCCGAGGCTGCGGTCGTAACCCGCCACCAGGCGGCGATGGGCGCGCTCGCTGAAGCGCTGCAGGCGGCTTTCGGTGGCCGGATCGTGGGGCCTGAGCCAGCGCGCGCAGAGCATGGGCGTCAGCGTCAGGGACACCACCAGCGACACCAGGATGGCCGCCGCCAGGGTCAGGGAGAATTCACGGAACAGCTTTTCGACGATGCCGCCGATGAAGAGGATGGCGACGAAGACCGCCACCAGGGAAACGTTCATCGACAGCAGGGTGAAGCCCACCTCGCGGGTGCCCTGGTAGGCCGCCTTGAGCGGCGCCATGCCGTTGTCGATGTGGCGGGCGATGTTCTCCAGCACCACGATGGCATCGTCCACCACCAGCCCGGCGGCCAGGATCAGGGCCATCAGCGACAGGGTGTTGAGGGAGAAACCGAGGAGGTACATGACGGCGAAGGTCCCCACCAGGGAGATGGGCACCGCCAGGGCCGGGATCACCGCGCTGCGCAGCCGGCCGAGGAACAGCCAGACCACGCCGATCACCAGGAAGACGGCGATGATCAGGGTCAGCTCGGCTTCATGCAGGGTGGCCTTGATCACCCCCGATCGGTCCATGGCCACTTCCAGCCGCGCGCTGGCCGGGACGATGGCCTCCAGCGCCGGCAGGCGCGCCTTGAGCGCGGCGATGGTCTCGATGATGTTGGCGTTGGCCTGGCGATTGACCACCAGCAGCACCGCGCTCTGGTCGTTGTAGAAGCCGGCGTTGTAGCGGTCTTCCACCGCATCGCTGACTTTGGCGACATCGCGCAGGCGCAGCGTCGCGCCATCCTGGTAGCGGATGATCAGGGGGGCGTAGTCGGCGGCCTTGAACAGCTGGTCGTTGGCCTGGATCTGCCAGTTGTGCTCGTCGTTGGCCACCGCGCCCTTGGGCCGGCGCTGGTTGGCGCTGTTGATCGCGGTGCGGACGTCGTCCAGCGCCAGGCCATAGTGCTCCAGCTGGCGCGGTTCCAGCTCGACGCGTACCGCGGGCAGGGAGCTGCCGCCGATCTGCACCTCGCCCACGCCGCTGACCTGGGACAGGCTCTGCGCCAGCACCGTGGACGCCAGGTCGTAGAGCTCGCCCTTGCTCAGGGTCTTGGAAGTCAGCGAAAACACCATGATGGGTGCCTGGGACGGATTGACCTTGCGATAGCGCGGCATCTGGCGCATGCCACTGGGTAGCAGGTTGCGCGAGGCATTGATGGCCGCCTGCACCTCGCGGGCGGCGGTGTTGACGTCCTTGTCCAGATCGAACTGGATGATGATCTGCGTCGAGCCCTGGCTGCTGCGGCTGGTCATGGAGCTGATGCCGGCGATGGTGCCCAGGGAACGCTCCAGCGGCGTGGCGACGCTGGAAGCCATCACCTGGGGACTGGCGCCAGACAGCGTCGCCGACACCGTGATGGTCGGGAAGTCCATCTGCGGCAGGGGCGCCACCGGCAACAGCCGGAAGGCGATGGCGCCGAGCAGCAGCAGCGCCAGGCTCAGCAGCAGGGTCGCGACCGGCCGGGCGATGAAGGGCGCCGAAAGATTCACCTCAGGCCGTCCTGCGCCGACCCAGGCGCTCGCCCAGGCTGTCGAAGGCCAGGTAGATCACCGGGGTGGTGAACAGCGTCAGCACCTGGCTGACCAGCAGGCCGCCGACCATCACCAGGCCCAGCGGCTGGCGCAACTCGGCGCCGGCGCCGGTGGCCAGCATCAGCGGCACCGCGCCGAACAGCGCGGCCAGGGTGGTCATGAGGATCGGCCGGAATCTCAGCAACGCCGCCTGGTAGATGGCCTCCTCCGGCTTCAGCCCCTGGTGGCGTTCGGCGTCGAGGGCGAAGTCGATCATCATGATGGCGTTCTTCTTGACGATGCCGATCAGCAGGATGATGCCGATCACCGCGATCAGGCCGAGGTCGTTGCCGGTGAGCAGCAGGGCCAGCAGGGCACCGATGGCCGCCGAGGGCAGCGTCGAGAGGATGGTCAGCGGATGGATGAAGCTCTCGTAGAGCACCCCCAGGACGATATACATCACCACCACCGCCGCCAGGATCAGCAGCAGGGTACTGGACAGCGAGGCCTGGAAGGCCGCCGCCGCGCCCTGGTAGTGGGTGTTGATGCCCACCGGCAGGCCGATCTCCTGCTTGGCCGCGTCGATGGCCGCCACCGCGGCGCCTAGGGAGACGCCGTTGGCCAGGTTGAACGACAGGGTCACCGCCGGGAACTGGCTGAGGTGGTTGATCACCAGCCGGGTCGGCCGTTGCTCCATCTTCACCAGGCTGGACAGCCGCACCGGAGTGCGACTGGTGTCCGTGGCGGTTTCGGTCATGGTGGCCGTGCCGGTGCCACTGCTGCCGCTGGACGAGGTACCGCTGCCCGCCTTCACCCAGACCTGGCTGAGGGCATCCGGTCCCAGGCTGTCGGCGGCGGCGCTGGCGAGCACCACCCGGTACTGGTTGGCCTGGGTGTAGATGGTCGAGATCTGCCGCTGGCCGAGGGCGTCGTAGAGGGCGTCGGTGATGGCGGAGACCTGCACGCCGAGGCGCGCCGCGGCATCACGGTCGATGGTCAGGTACAGCTGCAGGCCCTTGTTCTGCAGGTCGCTGGTGACATCGGTGAGTTCCGGGCGCTCGTGCAACGCCTCGGTCAGGCGCGGCACCCAGGTGTCGAGCAGATTGGCGTCGGGCGAGTCCAGGCTGAGTTGGTACTGGGTCCGGCTGACCCGGTCCTCGACGCTGAGGTCCTGCACTGGCTGCATGTAGAGGGTGATGCCCACCACCTTGGCGACCTCGGGACGCAGGCGGTCGATCACCTCCTGGGCAGTCACGTCGCGCTCGCCCTGCGGCTTGAGGTTGATCTGCATGCGGCCGCTGTTGAGGGTGACGTTGTCGCCGTCGACGCCGATATAGGAGGACAGGCTAGCCACCGCCGGGTCCTGCAGCACGACCTCGGCCAGCGCCTGCTGGCGCTCGCTCATGCCGCGGAAGGAGATCGACTGGGGCGCCTCGGTGATACCCTGGATGGACCCGGTGTCCTGGGCCGGAAAGAAGCCCTTGGGCACCAGCAGGTAGAGCACCGCGGTGAGCACGAAGGTGGCCACCGCCAGCAGCAGCATCAGCGCCCGGTTGGCCAGCGACCAGCGCAGCGCGCGGCCGTAGCCGGCGATCAGCCGTTCCAGCCAGACCAGCCGGTGCTCGCCGGCCTGTTCGCGCTGGAGCAGCCGTGCGCACATCATCGGCGTGAGCGTCAGGGAGATCACCAGGGAGATGAGGATGGCCACCGCCAGGGTGATGGCGAATTCGCGGAACAGGCGGCCGACCACGTCCTGCATGAACAGCAGCGGGATGAGCACCGCGATCAGCGAGACGGTCAGGGACACCAGGGTGAAGCCGATCTGGCGGGCGCCCTTGAGCGCCGCTGCCATTGGCGTGGCGCCCTCTTCCAGATGCCGGGAGATGTTTTCCAGCATGACGATGGCGTCGTCGACGACGAACCCGGTGGCGATGGTCAGGGCCATCAGCGACAGGTTGTTCAGCGAGAAGCCGGCCAAGTACATGGCGCCGAAGGTGCCGATCAGCGACAGCGGCACCGTGACCGAGGGAATCAGGGTGGCGCTGAAACGGCGCAGGAAAACGAAGGTGACCATGACCACCAACCCCACCGCCAGCAGCATCTCGTGCTGGACGTCGGTCACCGCCGCGCGGATGGTCTCGGTGCGGTCGCTGAGCACGGCGATGTCGAGACCGGCCGGCAGGCTTTCCTTGAGGCTGGGCAAGAGCGCCTGGATGCGGTCGACGGTCTGGATGACGTTGGCGCCGGGCTGGCGCTGGACATTGACCAGGATGGCGCCGCTGCGATTGGCCCAGGCGGCCAGGCGGTCGTTTTCCGCGCCCTGGGCGATGGTGGCGACGTCACCCAGGCGCAGGGCGCCGTTGTCGGCGTAGTTCAGGATCAGGTCGCCGTAGGCCTTGGGATCGCGCAGCTGGTCGTTGGCATCCAGGGTGGCGACCCGGGTGGGGCCGTCGAAGCTACCCTTGGGTTGGTTGGTGTTCTCGCTGGTGACCAGGCTGCGCACGTCGGCCAGGGTCAGGTTGTGGGCCGCGAGCTTGTCCGGGTCGACCTGGATGCGCACGGCCGGCCGCTGGCCACCGGCCAGGCTGACCATGCCTACCCCGCTGACCTGGGCCAGCTTCTGTGCCATGCGGGTATCGACCAGGTCGTAGAGCGTGGGCAGCGGCAAGGTCCTGGAACTGATCGCCAGGGTAACGATGGGCGTATCGGCCGGATTGACCTTGTTGTACACCGGTGGCGCCGGCAGGTCGTTGGGCAGGAGGTTGTTGGCCGCGTTGATCGCCGCCTGGACCTCCTGCTCGGCGACCGACAGGTCCAGTTCCAGGTTGAATCTGAGGGTGATGACCGAGGCCCCGCCGGAGCTGGTGGAGGCCATCTGCGACAGGCCCGGCATCTGCCCGAATTGGCGCTCCAGCGGCGCGGTGACGGCACTGGTCATGACATCGGGGCTGGCGCCCGGATAGAGGGTGAGCACGCGGATGGTGGGATAGTCCACCTGCGGCAGGGCCGCGACCGGCAACAGGCGATAGGCCAGCAGACCGGCGATGAGCAGCGCCACCATCAACAGGGTGGTGGCGACCGGGCGCAGGATGAAGGGGCGCGAGATATCCATCGCGGCCGGTCAGCCCTGGGTCTTGCCGGGCTTGCGTACCGCCGGCTTGGCCGGTTCGCTGGGCGCCGCCGAGGCACCGGTGACCACCTCCACCTCGTTGCCCTCGCGCAGGCGATCGGTGCCTTCGGTCACCACCCGGTCACCGGCGGCCAGGCCCTCGGTGACCACAGTCAGGCTGCCGTCATCCGGACCCAGCTTGAGGCTGCGCACCTGGATCTTGTTGTCGGGCCCCACCACGTAGGCGAAGGTGCCATTGGAGCCGAATTGGATAGCCGCCGAAGGCACCACCAGCGCCTGGTCCAGCACCTGTTCACGCACCCGTACGGTCACGAACTGATTGGGGAACAGCGCCTCGTCGCCATTGGCGAAGCGGGCGCGGAACTTGAGGGTGCCGGTGGCCGTGTCGATCTGGTTGTCGAAGCTCTGCAGGGTGCCGTCGGCGACCTTGCGCGAACCGCCGCGATCCCAGGCTTCGACCGGCAGGGTCTGGCCGGCGCGGGCGCGCTTGAGCAATTCGCCCAGCTGGCTTTCCGGCAGGGTGAAGACCACCGAGATCGGCTGGGTCTGGGTGATGACGGCCACCACGGTGCTGTCGTTGGCGGACAGCAGGTTGCCTCCATCCAGCTGGCGCAGGCCAACGCGCCCGGCGATGGGCGCCTTGATCTGGGTGAATGCCAGATTCAGCTTGGCATCGGCCACCGCGGCCTGGCTGTTCTTGAGGGTGCCGCGGTACTGGTTGACCAGGGCTTCCTGGGTATCCAGCGTCTGCCTGGCGATGCTGTCCTCGCGGAACAGGCCCTGATAGCGCTTGAGGTCCAGCTCGGCGTTGCGCAGCTGCGCCTGGTTCTGCTGCAGGGTGCCTTCGGCCTGTTGCAGGGCCACCTCGTAGGGGCGTGGATCTATGGTGGCCAGCACCTCGCCCGCCTTGACCTTCTGGCCTTCCTCGAAGGCCACCCGCACCAGTTCGCCGGCGACCCGGGTGCGGACGTTGACGGTGTTGAGCGCCGTCACGGTGCCGATGGACTTGCGCACGATGGGAAAGCTGCGCTGCTCCACCGCCACCACCCGCACCGGGGTCGGTCCGGTCATGCCGAAGGGCGAGCGAGCACCCTTGCCGGCGGCGGCCTCGTTCTTCTGGCCGTGCTGGTGGTACCAGTACCAGCCGCCCGCGGCAACCAGTACCACGAGGACGAACAGCCAGACCAGGCGGCGACGGGAAGACGAGCTAGGCGAAGAGTCGGACATCGGAGAATACGTACACGCTGGGAAAGGCGGAAGATAAGCAGTAGCGAGACGGCTAACCAGCCCCTTTACTGCGATTTTACCTAAAGCAAAACGGGCAGACACAAGAGGCGCCTGCCCGTTTCGAAGCGCCCACCGCTCTGCGCGGTGGGTTGACGTCGATCAGCCGAGAACGGCGAGTGCGGCCGCGTAGTCCGGCTCCTGGCCGATCTCGGGCACCAGCTCGCTGTGCAGCACCTTGTCCTGCTCGTCCAGCACCACCACGGCGCGGGCGGCCAGGCCCCGCAACGGACCGCTGGCCAGGGCGACGCCATAGTCCCGCAGGAATTCGGCACCGCGCAGGGTGGAGAGGTTCACGACCTTTTCCAGGCCTTCGGCGCCGCAGAACCGCTTCTGGGCGAACGGCAGGTCGGCGGAGATGCACAGCACCAGGGTGTTATCCAGCTTGTCGACTTCCGTGTTGAACTTGCGTACCGAAGCCGCACAGGTCGGGGTATCGACGCTGGGGAAGATGTTGAGCACCTTGCGCTTGCCGGCGAGGCTAGCCAGAGTGATGTCCTGCAGATCGCCATTGACCAGGCTGAAGGCCGGGGCCTGCTGGCCAGGCTGCGGCAGGTTGCCCTGCACGTCTACCGGGTTGCCACGCAAATTGACGGTTGCCATGAACGGCTCCTTTCTAATGGGACGGGACAGGGAGTAAACACGTTTTCCGCACCCGATCAAAGTGTTACGCGCCCCCGCTTCAAAAATCGCGGCGATAGAAGAAATCCAGGGAATTAGCCAGACCGCTGGCGATCTCGAGATAGAGCCGGCGGGTGAGCTGGTAGCGCAGGGCGACGGTATTGGCGGAATCGAACACCCCTACCCCATAGCGCACCGACAATCTGTCGGTGAGGTTACCCGACGCCACCACGCTGGTCTTGTCGCCCGACCCGGCGGTATCCAGCTGGAAGTTCTGGATGCCCAACCGCTGCGCCAGGGCGCCTGCGGTACCGGAGCTGCCGGCCAGGCCGAGGGCCAGCGCCGCCTGACCGAGCACGTTGTTGTCCCCTTCGCTGCCGCTGGAAAGCGGGCGCCCCAACACCAGGTAGGCCAGCGCCTGCTCCTGGCTCATGCTCGGTTCGGAGAACACCTCGATGCGCGGCTGCTGGGCGAAGCCCGAAAGCCGCAGGCCGGCGGTGACGTTCTGCTCCTGCACCACCCGCACGGCTTCCACATCGATATAGGGCTGGGCGATGGGGCCCTGGAAGAACAGCCGGGCGCGCCTCATGGTCAGGCGCTGACCGTAGGCGTTGTAACGACCGTTGCGCAGATTAAGCTCGCCGCGGGTGTCGAGGTTGTCGCCGATGTGCACCTTGCCGACGATCTCGGCGGACAGGCCGAAGGCATCGAAGGTGAGCTTGTCGGAACCGACCAGCACATCGACGTCCATGGCGATCTGCATTGGCTGCTGCCTGGCGGGCGCCTCCTGGCCGACGATGACCGCATCGTCCGACACCTTGACCGTGGACGGCGGCAGTTGCCGAACCCGAATGCGCCCGCGCGGCACCCGCACCTCGCCCGCCAGGGCCAGGCGGCCGTTCTGCATCAGGATCTTGAGATTGGGCGCCACTTCCAGCTGCGCATAGGGCTCGACGTTGACGGGAAGCTTGTCGCCGGTCACCGCCACGTTGACGTCCAGACCACTGGCCCAGCCGACGCTGCCCTGGATCTGGCCACGCCCCTGGGCGCCGCTGCGCCAGCCGCCGTCGAGCAGGGCGGTATCGCCCTGGATGCGCGCGATCAGGCCGAGGTCCTGCAGGCGCGTCGGCACGCTGCCGCCGCCGATGTCACCGCCGGTGAGCTGGATCTGGCCATTGACGCGTGGTTGCAGCAGGGTTCCTCCCAGCTCGCCCGCGCCGTTGATCTTGCCTTCGAGGTGTTCGATGCCTTCGACGAAGGCCTTGCCGAGGGCCAGATTCAAGCCTTGCAATTGAAAGCGGCCAGCCAGCGCCTGGTTCGCATCGCGGGGATCCAGCCGGGCCTGGACGTCGAGACGGCCAAGATCGGCACTGGTCAGGCGCACCTGGGTGTCGACCTGTTGCGGTTTCAGGGCGCTGGTGACGTCCAGGCTGTCATAGCCGAAGGTCTGCCACTGGCCGGCGGCGTCGCGCAGCTTGAGGCTGCCACGTCCGGCCTGGAGACGGATCTCGCCATCGGGCCCGGCCTTGGGCAGGCGCAAATCGACATCGCCATCGAGCGTGCCCTGCCAGACCATTTCCGGCGGCAGCAACGGTTGCAGACTGGCGAGCGGGAAGGCGCGCAGATGCCACGCGAGCCGGGTATCCGGCAGCAGTTGCTGATCGTCACCACAGAGACTGGCGGCGCCGGAACGCCAGCAGTGCCGGCCCAGCTCCAGGCGACCATTGGCCAGGCGCTCGATGCGTGCAGGGCTTTGCAGTGTCCAGTTCTGGCCACTAGCGGCAACCGCGCCGCGAGCCAGCTGGCCTTGCCAGCTGCCGTTGTCGGCCAGGGTACCGCCGGCCGTGAGCGTCAGGTTGAGCTGCGGGCCCTTGAGCGACAGCTCGGCCTGCTGCCGGCGACGGTCGCCCTGCCCCTGCAACCGCAAGACGCCGAAAGCGCGCCCGGCCGCCTGCAGGCCCTGGGCGGTCAGGTCCAAATTGCCGCGCTGGCGATCATCCAGGGCGGCCGCCAGCGCCAGGCTGCCCATGCGGTTGTCGGCATAGGCGAGCTGGCGCCCGTCGAGGCGCAGCTGGCCCGTTGGCGCCTTGAGGGTGCCGGCCAGATCCAGGCGGCCCTGAGCGCTGCCGGAGAGATCGGGCCAGAGTTGGCCGAGGCGACGCAGATCCAGCTGCAGCTGGCCCTGCAGCCGCTGGTCGAGGGCGCCCTGCCCCTGGATCCGGTTTTCACCCAGGCGGATGTCCAGCTGGGAGACCTGCCATTGCTCGCCGGCGCCCTTGGCCTTGGCTGCCAGCACGGCCGGCTGGTTGCGCAGCCGGCCCTCGAGGTCCAGATCGGCGTCCAGTTGCAGGCGGCCATCCCTGAAGGCACCGGAACTGCGCAATGGACCGGCCAGGCTGCCGGGCAGCTGGGCGACCCAGAAGGCTGGATCCAGGCGACTCAGATCCAGAGCCACCTGCCAGCTCACGCCCTCGGCGAAGCCCAGGTTGACCTTGCCCTGCGCCCGCCCCTGGCCTGCCTGGAGATCCAGCGATGGCAGATTGAGTTGGGTGGTATCGCCGCTGAAGGGGGTGGCCAGGGTGAAGGCACCGGCCGGACCGGTGGCCGCAGCCTGGAGATTGCCCAGATAGGCACCGTCTCTATAAGCCACCTCGCCTTGCAAACGCCGCAGGCTTACCGGGGGCTCGGCCATGGGGTACAGCCGCCGCCAGGGGAAATCGCGCCAATCCAGGGTGGCGTCGGCGGCAAGCCCTTGCTGCCAGTCGATTCGTCCGCCCAGCGCCACGCGCTGCTCGGGCGCGGCCTGGAGGCGCAAGGCGGCGATCCGCGCGCCCTTGGCATCGACCCTGCCCTCCAGATTCAGGTCCACCGGACCGCCCTCGCCCGGCAACCGGGCCTGGCCGACCAGGGCGTAGCCCGCGGCCAGATCGCCCCGTGCGGTCAGCTTGAGATCATTCAGCCTCAGGGTATCGGGCAGGCTGGCGGCCGCCTTGAAGCCATCGGCCACCAGTTGCAGATCGGCCGGGACGTTGTCCACCAGCGGCTGCACCGTGCCGGTCAGGCGTCCGGGCAGATAGCCGCTGCTGTCGGCCTCCAGCTGCAAGGTCTTCTGCAACTCGCCGTCCAGCTCGAGCACCAGGGACCAGGACGCGGCCCCCGGTGCGGGCAGGCCGAGGGTGCCCTGCAACTGCAGCGGCCAGGCACCGCTTGGCTGCAGCCGGCCGTGGGTATCCAGGGTGATGCCGTGGGCCATGCCGGCCAGTCGCTCGATGGCGACGCCATCAGCCTGCCAGAGGGCCTGGAGTTCCAGGTCGCGGGCCTGCTCGGCGCCGTTGTAGAAGATCTCGCCGATCCGTACGTCGCCCAGCTGCACACCCAAGGGCAAGCCAAGGCTGGGCAACTGGACGGGCCCGCTCTGCTCGGGCGCAGGCTGCGGACTGGGCGCCTGCTCGATGGCGATGCGCGAGGCGACCAAGGTATCGATGCACAGCTGCAGCCTGAGCAGGCAGGCGGGTCGCCAGCCGAATTCGGGGGCCTCGACCGTCACCCGGGTGGCCCCCCCCTCCCAGACCAGCTGCCGAGCCTGCCAATGGCCACCCAGGCGACCCTGGAAATCGACCAGGGTCAGACCGGGGACCCGTTCCAGCACCAGACGGCCGACGCCGGCGTTGCCCAGTACCAGGGCCAGCAGCAGGATCAGGGCGCCCAGCAGGGCCGCCAATACGCCGAGGATGACACCGCCTACCGACTTCACAGCTCAGGCCCTATGGAAAAGTGCAGGCGGATACCGCCGGGTTCGTCGAGACCGTGGGCCAGATCGACACGGATCGGCCCTACCGGCGAGACCCAGCGCACACCTATGCCGACGCTGGTCTTGAGTTCGTAATTGTTGAGGGCGTTGAAGGCGCTGCCCTGGTCGATGAAGGTGGCCAGGCGCCATTTGTCACGCAGGGGATACTGGTATTCGACGCCGCCGGCGACGAGGTAGCGACCCCCCACATAGTCGCCTTCGTCGTTTTCCGGCGACAGGGTCTGGTAGTCGTAGCCGCGAACGCTCTGGTCGCCGCCGGCGAAAAAGCGCAGCGACGGCGGGACCTTGTTGTAGCCATTGGTGAAGTTGCCGCCCAGTTGCAGGCGCCCGAGGAAGCGGTGCCCGTCACCCACGGTGATCAGCCCGCGGGCCAGCGCCGTGGCATGGATCATGTTGGCGTCCGAGAGCACTCCTTCCTTCGCCGCCGAGACGCCGAATTGCAGACGGTAGCCGCGATTGGGGTCGATGCGGTTATCGCTGCGCAGCAGGGAGAAATCCACCCCTGGCATCACTAGGTTGGAGGTGCCTTCGTCATTGCCCAGGCGATAGCTTTCGTTGCGCCACTTGAGCGAGAGCACCCGCTCCCAGCCATTGGGAAACCTGCGATGCCACTCGGGGCCCACGGTCAGCAACTGACTGAGGGAGTCGTCGTCGGCGATCTGCTCGTACTGGTAGCCGCCGGCGAAGCGGAACTTGTCGTTGATCGGGTCCTGCCCCGGAATGTCGTACCAGGTGGCGATGCTCTGGCGTGGCGCCGACAACTCCGCTTCCGCACCCAGGCTGTGGCCCTGGGCATTGAGCCAGTGGTTTTCCCAGGTGAATCTCAGCCGTGGGCCGACATCGGTGGAATAGCCGGGGCCGAAACCGAAGGTCCGTGGCTTGCGGGTCCGCAGCGTGACCGTCACCGGCACCTCGGCGGCGCCTTCGTGCTTGGGATAGGTGTCGAGCCGTGCCCCGTCGAAGAACCCGCTGGCCAGCAGGTTGCTCTGGAAATCGGCGATCAGCTCGGAATCGTAGGGCGTTCCCTGGGCGAAGGGCACCATGCGCTGGAGCAGGTCGGGATCGAAGGGGGCATCCCCTGCGAAGGACACCTCGCCGAGGACGAAGCGCGGACCGCTGTCGAACACCAGGGCGATGTCGGCGAACCCGGTGGCGGGATCGATACGCAGCTGGTGCTGGGTGAAGGTGCCGCGAAAGAAGCCATAACGCTGCGCCTGATTCTGGATCAGGCCCTTGGCGTCCTCGTAGAGACCCTGGTTCAGCGGCTGGCCTGGCTTCAAGCCTGCGGGAATCGGCTGCTGAAAGGCCCGCAACTGTCGCGCCGGGCCCTCGATGCGGATATCGACGTTACGCAGCTTAACCGGCTCACCGGGCCGTACCTCGACGATCAGCCGTGGCGGCTCGCCTGTCTCCACCCGCGTCTCGATCTGCGCATGATAATAGCCAAGCGCCTGGGCGGCCTGCCCGGCCTGCCGTTCCGTGGCCGGGCGCAGACGCTGCAGGCCGGCGATATCGCGCCCTTCGACGGAGCCGATGTAGGCCTGGATGTTGTCTCGCAGGGAGTAGTTGGCGGGTTGGACGCGAACGCTGACTTCGGCCGGTGCCGCCCAGGCCACGCCATGCAGACAACAAACTCCAATCAGAGCGCGGCGTAGAGCGTTCGGCTTATTCATACAGGAATGCTAACGGGCGTTGCGCTGTGAGACAAACGGGAGTGGCCAGGGTTCGCCAGGTCGCCGCTTCGGCAACAGGCTTTCTGCTAGGCTAGGGCCATCCACGTTTTGGGAGGGCGTTATGAAGGTAGTTTGCTTCAATATCAATGGCTTGCGTGCAAGACCTCATCAACTTTCTGCAATCATAGAGCGCTATGATCCGGATGTGATCGGCCTGCAGGAAACCAAGGTCTCGGATGACCAGTTTCCCCTGGCTGAGGTCGAGGCCCTGGGTTATCACGTGCACTATCACGGCCAGAAGGGTCACTACGGTGTGGCCCTGCTGTCGCGCCTGGCGCCTCTGGAGTTGTACAAGGGCTTTCCCGGTGATGGCGAAGAATCCCAGAAGAGATTCATCTATGGCGTCTTCGCCGACCGCCAAGGTCAGCCGCTGGTGGTCATGAACGGCTATTTTCCTCAAGGTGAGAATATTGCTCATCCAACAAAATTCCCTGGCAAGAGGAAGTTCTACGCGGATCTTCAGAATCTACTTGAAGAACGTTTCTCGCCGGACACGCCCTTGTTGCTGATGGGCGACTTCAATATTTCGGCCCAGGATCGGGATATCGGCATCGGTGCTGCCAATGCCAAGCGCTGGCTGCGCACCGGCGCCTGCAGCTTTCAACCGGAAGAACGCGAGTGGATGCAGCGGCTGCTCGACTGGGGCCTGATCGACAGCTATCGCCAGCTGCATCCGGAAGTCGACGACCGCTTCAGCTGGTTCCCTTATCGCAGTCGCGGCTTCGAGGACGAACCCAAGCGCGGCCTGCGCATCGACACCATCCTCGCTTCGCAGGCCCTGCGCGAGCACATCGTCTCCGCCGGAGTGGACTACGAGATCCGCGGGATGGAAAAACCTTCGGACCATGCGCCGATCTGGCTAGAATTGACATGAAGTCCTGTCACGTCAGCGTCATGCGGCACCCCTAAGGTTGCGGCCTCGCTTTAGGCTCGAGGCCGACCCATGAATTGCTCCGCCCCGGTATTCCGCCGCGCCTTTCTGCGGCGAGCGGTGCTCGCGACCTTGCTTCCGCTGCTGCCCTCACCCCTGCTGGCCAGCGAATCCACGACCAATCTCCTGCGCGTGCAGGGCTCCAACACCATCAATGCCCGTCTGGGGCCGCGCCTGGTCGCGGCCCTGCTCGCCGAACGCGGCTACCGGGATCCCCAGGTAGTACCCACCGCCGTCATGGACGAATGGCAACTGGTGGCCCGAGCCCCGCAGGGCAATGCCGTGGCCGTGCAGATCGCGGCCCACGGTTCCAGTACCGGCTTTACCGCCCTGGCCGCGGGCGCGACCGATCTCGCCGCGGCCTCGCGCCCTGTCACCGATAGCGAAGTGGGTGTCCTGGCCAGTCTGGGTGACCTGCGCAGCAAGGAGGCGGAATACGTCATCGGCCTGGATGGTCTGGCGATCATCGTGCATCCCGGCAATCCGCTGCGGGAACTCGATCTGCGGCAGTTGGCGCAGATCTTCTCCGGCGAAGTCGGCGACTGGCGGCAACTGGGCGGCACGCCTGGCCCGATCCGGATCTATGCGCGCGATGATCGCTCGGGCACCTACGACACCTTTCGCGAGCTGGTGTTGAATGCGGCCGGCAAACGCCTGAGCGCCGCCGCCCGGCGCTTCGAGTCCAACGAAGAACTGGCGCAGCGGGTGGCCGACGATCCCGCCGGCATTGGCTTCACCAGCCTGGCGGCGGCTGCCGAGTCGCCAAAGCTCGCCCTGCGCGACGGTGAAGGCCGCGCCATAGCGCCTAGCGAAGACAGCATAGCCACCGAAGACTATCCGCTCGCCCGCCGCCTCTTCCTGTATGCGCCGCCGGCTCATCGTTCGGACTGGGCGCGGAGCCTGCTGGAATTCAGCCAGACCCCGGCGGGCCAGGCGGTGGTGCAGCAAAGCGGCTTCGTCGCCCAGCGCATCGGGCCTCTGACCATAGGTGACACCCGCGGTATGCCACCGGCCTACAGCGAGCTGGCACGTCGAGCGCAGCGCCTCACGGTCAACTTCCGCTTTACCGCCGGCAGCGCGCGCCTGGACAACAAGGCGCTACGCGATGTCGAACGGCTGGCCGCCTTCATGCGCCAGCCCGGGAACGTCAACCGGCAGCTGATCCTGGTGGGCTTCAACGACGCCACCGAGGATCCGGCGCGGGCAGCGCTACTGGCGCGCCTGCGGGCCACCGCGGTGGCCACGGCGCTGCGGCATCAGCAGGCCTTCGCCAGCGAACTACTCTCTCTGGGCGACCAGCTGCCCGTGGCCGGACTGTCAGCCAATGGCCGGGTAAAGAACCAGCGCGTCGAGGCCTGGATTCATTAGCGATCGATTGCCTGGTTCTTTTGCAGGAAACGGTAAAGGGCAACGGGCGGCCCCATTGCCTGCGTGGACAGGAGGGGTCGTTGCCGAGCCGGTCAACTACAGGTGCCTATAGTACTTCAAGCACCACTTCATACTTAAAGTGATTTCTCACACACCATCTAGAATCAACACTTATAAAATCCATTAAGCACTTGTTTTTGAAAGTCTTTATATAAAATTTTCAGGATTCAATGGCACGGACTCATCGGGATGCAGGCGCCACGCCTTCCAGTCCCTGTATGCGCTCGCCCGATTTGAAGCCTCGCGCCGAAAACCAGCCGGTCTGGGTTTCTAGCGCATAGCGCGCCGGTGCCCGGGAGCAGTGCCGGGTATCGGTCAGTGGCTGCATCTCGACGGTGTTGAGGATCCTGCCGCGCGCATCGATGAAGGCGGCCGCCAGGGCGCTGGGGGTATCGCGCATCCACAGGCAGCGCTCGTCATCCCCGGCAAAGACGAACAGCATGCCTTCGCCGGCACCCAACGGCGGTCGCCCCATGAGTCCTTGGGCTCGCTGGGCCGGGGTCGTCGCCACCTCGACGGCCAGGCGTTGCCCACCGATTTCCAATTCGATCCGCTCTGCCGCCCCGGCAGGCAAGGCCACCAGTGCGGTCAGCAATAGCCAGCCAAGCCGGCAGGAACCTTGCCGTTTCGCTCGGTTCCGAGCATGGACAAAAAATGTCATCGCATGTGACCTTTACCGGGCGAAAGCAATCTATCCCACATTGTCAGACAACTCTCGAGTCCGATGTCGACCGCCAGCCTACCGCCCGCACCCTCACCCGCCCTGGCCACCCGCATCACCCTGGGCACGGTGCTCTTCACCTTTATCGCCTACCTTACCATCGGCATCCCCTTGGCCGTGCTGCCGGGCTACGTGCATGACCAACTGGGTTTCAATTCCATCATCGCCGGCCTGGTGATCAGCAGTCAGTACCTGGCGACGCTGTTCTCGCGCTCCCATGCCGGACGCATCATCGATACGGTGGGCGCCAAACAGTCGGTCCTCTACGGCATGCTCGGCTGCGGCCTCAGCGGCGTCCTGATGCTGGCGTCGGTGCTCCTGCAAGCCTGGCCCTGGGTCAGCCTCGCCGCCCTGCTGCTCGGCCGGCTGGTGCTGGGCTGCGCCGAAAGCCTTTCGGGTACCGGCGCCATCTCCTGGGCGATCGGCCGGGTCGGCCCGGCCAACACCGCCAAGGTGATCTCCTGGAACGGCGTCGCCAGCTATGGCGCCCTGGCCATAGGCGCCCCCCTGGGCGTGGTGCTGGTGGATACGCTGGGGCTGTGGATCATGGGGGTCAGCATCGTCGGCCTGGCCGTCGCGGGTTATCGCATCGCCAAGCCCCGTCCGCCCATCGTCCCGGTGCGCGGCGAACGCCTGCCCTTCACCACCGTGCTGGGCCGAGTCCTGCCCTTCGGCCTCGGCCTGGCGCTGGGCGGCATTGGCTTCGGTACCCTGGCGACCTTCATCACCCTCTATTACGCCAGCCAGGGCTGGAGCGGCGCGGCCTTGTGCCTGACGGTGTTCGGCGGTTTCTTCATCGGTGTACGCCTGGTGTGTGCCAACGCCATCAATCGTCACGGCGGCTTTCGCGTCGCCATCGTCAGCCTGGCGGTGGAAGCGGTGGGCCTGGCCATACTCTGGCTGGCGCCCAGCGTGACCACCGCCCTGGTAGGCGCCGCCCTCACCGGGATCGGTTTCTCGCTGGTGTTCCCGGCGCTCGCCGTGGAAGCGGTGCAGCGGGTTCCGTCCTCCAACCGGGGCGCCGCCCTGGCTGGCTATTCGGTATTCATCGACCTTTCGCTGGCAGTGACCGGCCCCCTGATCGGCACCGTGGCCACCCACTTCGGCTATGCCGCCAGCTTTCTCTGCGCCGCCCTGGCCGCGCTCGCCGGCCTCGCCCTGAGCGTTCGCCTCCTCTGCCGTTTCGACGAGTCCTCTCGAGAACAGCCATGACCACGACCGCCCCTCCCGCTACCTCGTTCGCCATCACGCTGCGCATCGTTTCGATCGTCGTCTTCAGCTTCCTGCTGTTCCTAGCGATCGGCCTGCCGCTGGCGATCCTGCCAGGCTACGTGCATGACGATCTCGGCTACGGATCTGTGATCGCGGGGCTGGCGATCAGCATCCAGTACCTCGCCACCCTGTTCACCCGGCCCCTGGCCGGCAAGCTGGCCGACAGCATCGGCGCCAAGCGCGGGGTGATCTACGGGCTATTCGGCTGCGTCGCCTGTGGCGTGCTGACCCTGCTGGCCACCTCGCTGCACAGCGTGCCTGGCCTCAGCCTGGGCCTGCTGATCGTCGGCAGGATCATCCTCGGCATGTCCCAAGCCCTGATCGGTACCGGCTGCCTGAGCTGGGGCATGGGCAGCGTCGGCATGCAGCACGTGAGCAAGGTGATCTCCTGGAATGGTATCGCCGCCTACGGCGCCCTCGCGATCGGCGCCCCGCTAGGTGTGGCCATGGTCGCAGGCCTGGGCCTGTGGAGCCTGGGCGTGGCCATCGCGTTGCTGGGTGCCCTGGGCCTGGCCCTGGCCTGGAACAAGGAACCGGCACCGGTGATTCCCGGAGAGCGCCTGCCCTTTCACAAGGTGTTCTGGCGCATCAGTCCGTTCGGTCTCTGCCTGCTGCTGAGCTCGGTCGGCTTCGGCGCCATCGCTACCTTCGTCACGCTCTACTATGCGAGCAATGGCTGGCCCAACGCCGCCTTCTGCCTCACGGCCTTCGGTGCAGCCTTCATCTGTGCGCGGCTGCTGTTCGCCGGCACCATCAACAAACTGGGTGGCTTTCGGGTCGCCCTGGCCTGTTTCACCGTCGAGACCCTGGGCCTGCTGCTGCTCTGGCTAGCAGTTACCCCGCAGATGGCGCTAATCGGCGCGGCCATGGCCGGCTTCGGACTGTCACTGGTCTATCCAGCCCTGGGGGTGGAAGCCATCGTCAAGGTCCCCCCGACCAATCGCAGTGCCGCGCTGGGCGCCTACTCGCTGTGCCTGGATCTGGCCCTGGGGATCACCGGCCCGCTCGCCGGGCTGATCGCCAATGGCTTCGGCTTCAGCGCCATCTTCCTCTTCGCCGGCCTCATGGCCCTGATGGGGCTTGGCCTGAGCGCCCTCCTCTATCATCGAGCGCTTCGCGAGAGCCAAGACGCAGTCAAGACCTGAGTAGCCGCCCTGGTCGAGTACAGTATCCTGGAGCCCTTGTTCGCGACCTTTACAGCGGACCAGGATCTGGAATCGGTGCCGGTGGTTTGGCCGGCTCGGTTAGATTCTCGACCACCTCGTCGGGGATCTCGGTGTCGATCTCTTCATCGGCCATGTCGGAGTCGTTGAGCGGTGCCTGATCGCCGCCCAGCCAAATAGCCAGCGGGGAGGTAGTGTCGGGCGCGGGAGAAAGAGAAAGGATCATGCCGTGGCTCCTGTGCCGTTCGGTCTCAAGCTTTAGTAGGTCGACGGCGCCAGATGTTTCACCTGGGCGCCTACCACACGTCGCCCAATCCGCAAGTGGCGTCAGCCCCTTGCCAGAGGCTTTGCGCAAATGCGCCGTCCGGGTTAGTCAGTCGCACCCCGGGTGATCGAACGTCTTTTCGGGCTATTGGCCTACGGCTGACTAGACTTCAAAGATCCTCTCATCCCGGATTGCCTGCCCATGGATACGCTGACCCGCTCTGCCAGCACCTCGAATCTGCTTGCGGTCGTTTCCGAAGACGAGCTGCTGCTGCAGGCCTTGGTGCGCGAGGTTCTCAAGCAGGAGGGCTTCCATGTGGAAACCTTCGGCACGGCCGACGCCGCCCTGCAGTTTCTGGAGCTGCACTGGCAGCAGGTGAACGTCGTGGTGTCGAACGTGCGGATGCCCGGCGTGATCGATGGCGTTCAACTGGCCAGGATCGTCAGCGAACGCTGGCCCGCGGTCCCCTTCGTACTGATGTCCGGCTACGCCGGCTTGAGAAATGACATTCCGTCCGGGGTACCCTTCTTGCACAAGCCGTGGACGCTGGATCAACTGACCGAAGCCGTCTGGAAGGTGGTACCCCGCCCTGGCTCCCCCGACCCGGCCGCCAGTTAGTCCAGCGACACCCACCCGCCGCTTGCCCCGTACAAACGACCTCGCAGCTATGCCACAATAGGCGGCATGTCGGGCGCCGCCCGCCTTTACCGCAGCCCAGCCAGGCCGCCGCGTACCGTCGCTGCCCATCGACCCTGCCCGCTGGATCTCTGCCCATCCGATCGGAACGTCCTGTCCAAGCCGCCTGCCGGTCCGGACAGCGGCCGAGCTCCGGTCTGAAACCCCTTACAGGTAAACCCCTTGATCTCCACCGCTAACATCACCATGCAGTTTGGCGCCAAGCCGCTGTTCGAAAACGTGTCCGTCAAATTCGGCAACGGCCATCGCTACGGCCTGATCGGCGCCAATGGCTGCGGCAAGTCCACCTTCATGAAGATCCTCGGGGGCGATCTGGAACCCACCGGCGGCCAGGTGATGCTCGAACCCAACGTGCGCCTGGGCAAGCTGCGCCAGGACCAGTTCGCCTATGAAGACTGCACGGTCATCGATACCGTGATCATGGGCCACGCCGAGCTGGCCAAGGTCAAGGCCGAGCGTGACCGTATCTACTCCCTGCCGGAAATGAGCGAAGACGACGGCATGGCCGTGGCCGAACTGGAGGTGCAATTCGCCGAATACGACGGCTACACCGCCGAAGCGCGGGCGGGCGAGCTGCTGCTCGGCCTGGGCATCCCCCAGGACCAGCACTTCGGCCCCATGAGCGCCGTCGCTCCCGGCTGGAAGCTGCGGGTGCTGCTGGCCCAGGCACTGTTCTCCGATCCGGAACTGCTGCTGCTCGACGAACCCACCAACCACCTGGACATCAACACCATCCGCTGGCTGGAAGGCGTCCTGGTCGCGCGCAACAGCACCATGATCATCATCTCCCACGATCGCCACTTCCTGAACAGCGTCTGCACCCACATGGCCGACCTGGATTACGGCGAGCTGCGCCTGTTCCCCGGCAACTACGACGAGTACATGACCGCCGCCACCCAGGCCCGTGAGCGCCTGCTGTCGGACAACGCCAAGAAGAAGGCCCAGATCGCCGAACTGCAGCAATTCGTCAGCCGCTTCTCGGCCAACGCCTCCAAGGCCAAGCAGGCCACCAGCCGGGCGCGCCAGATCGACAAGATCCAGCTGGACGAGGTCAAGCCGTCCAGCCGCGTCAGCCCCTTCATCCGCTTCGAGCAGCACAAGAAGCTGCACCGCCAGGCGGTGACGCTGGAAAACGTCACCCAGGGCTTCGACGGTACCCCGCTGTTCAAGCGCCTGGGCCTGCAGATCGAAGCCGGCGAGCGGGTCGCCATCATCGGCCCCAACGGCATCGGCAAGACCACCCTGCTGCGCACCCTGGTGGGCGAGATGCGCCCCCAGAGCGGTGAAGTGAAGTGGACCGACAGCGCCGACGTGGGCTACTTCGCTCAGGACCATGCCGAGGACTTCGCCGACGATGCCACTCTGTTCGAGTGGATGGGCCAATGGACGCAGGGCGGCGAGCAGATGGTACGCGGTACCCTGGGTCGCATGCTGTTCTCCAGCGACGACATCCAGAAGTCGGTCAAGGTCATCTCCGGTGGCGAGCAAGGCCGCATGCTGTTCGGCAAGCTGATCCTGAAGAAGCCCAACGTGCTGGTGATGGACGAGCCCACCAACCACCTGGACATGGAATCCATCGAGGCGCTGAACCTGGCGCTGGAAAACTATCCGGGCACCCTGATCTTCGTCAGCCACGACCGCGAATTCGTCTCTTCGCTGGCGACCCGCATCCTCGACATGAGCGAGACCGGCGTGGTCGATTTCAGCGGCAGCTACGACGACTACCTGCGCAGCCAAGGCATCAACGGCTGACCCCAGGGTTCGTGTAGTGAGTCGCGCGACCCACTACACGAACAAAATAGAGGGTGCCCTAAGCAGTTACCCTAGGTATCATTTCGCACCGAAACGGGTACTCGACCAGGATCGCCGCGATCATCACCTATCGTTTGCGCCGGGAGACCAGGGGTCTCCTGCCACGTCTCGTAACACGTAGCGCCCCTTCCCGGCACGCTCGACGGGCTCCCTGTCGCACCCTGATCTTCCCGCCTGGCACCGGCTTCCGCCGGTCCGCCAGGACGCTTGGCCCCCACTCAATAAATCAGAACATTGCCGGACGGCCGCTGTCGCAACTGACTGCCATGCCCTACCGGTTGCCCACCCCTGCCTGGCCGTTCGCGGCCAGCCCGGGGTTGCCCAACTCGAGGGCGGGCTCCGACGCCCGCTCTCCCTCAGGTGTAAAGCGAGACACTGTCTCAGGAGTACGATGAATGCACAGTGGTAACGAAGAGTCGGATTTCGTTTTCGTCGGCGCGGGAATCATGAGCGCGACCCTGGCGGTCATGCTCAAGGAACTGGAGCCCACGAGTACCGTCGAGGTGCTCGAACTGCTCGACGTAGGCGCGGCGGAGAGTTCCAACCCCTGGAACAACGCTGGAACCGGCCATGCGGCCCTCTGCGAGTTGAACTACACCCCGGAAAAGGCGGACGGCAGCATCGACATCACCAAGGCCCTCAGCATCAACGGCATGTTCGAGGCCTCCAGGCAATTCTGGTCCTATCTGGTGGAAGAAGGCCACTTCGGCTCGCCGCGCGCCTTCATCAGCCCGGTGCCGCACATGTCCTTCGTCCATGGTGCCAAGGACATGACCTTCCTGCGCAAGCGCTATGAAGCCCTCAAGGACCACGCCTGCTTCGATGGCATGGAGTATTCCGAGGACCACGCCAAGCTGCGGGAGTGGATGCCCCTGGTGATGGAAGGCCGGCCGGCCACCGAAGCCGTGGCGGCGACCCATGTGGCCGGCGGTACCGACGTCAACTTCGGCGCCCTGACCATGAGCCTGCTGGGCCATCTGCAGACCCGTCCCGGCACCCAGGTCCGCTACAACCAGAAGGTGGTGGACCTGACCCGCGAAGCCGACCAGCGGTGGCGCCTGACCATCGAGGACAGCCGCTCCGGCGCTACCCGCACGCTGATCGCCAAGTTCGTCTTTCTCGGCGCCGGTGGCGCGGCCTTGCCGTTGCTGCAGAAGTCCGGCATCCCCGAGGGCGCCGGCTACGGTGGCTTCCCGGTGAGCGGCCAATGGCTGCGCTGCGACGATCCACAGATCGTCGAACGGCACCAGGCCAAGGTCTACGGCCTGGCCGGGGTCAACTCGCCGCCGATGTCGGTGCCGCATCTGGACACCCGGGTGGTGGATGGCAAGAAGTCGCTGTTGTTCGGGCCCTTCGCCGGCTTCACCACCAAGTTCCTCAAGCGCGGCTCCTTCCTCGACCTGCCCAAGTCGATCAAGTCGGGCAACATCGGCCCCATGCTCGCCGTGGCGCGGGACAACATGCCGCTGACCCGCTACCTGGTCGGCCAGGTGTTGCAGTCCTTCGACCAGCGCGTCGAGGAACTGCGTGCCTTCTACCCAGCCGTGCGCAAGCAGGACTGGCGCCTGGAAGTGGCGGGCCAGCGGGTGCAGATCATCAAGAAGGATCCGCAGAAAGGCGGCATCCTGCAGTTCGGCACCGAGATCGTCGCCTCCGGTGACGGCACCATCGCCGCGCTGCTGGGCGCCTCCCCGGGCGCTTCCACCTCAGTGTCCATCATGCTGACCCTGGTCGAGCGCTGCTTCCCCAGCCGCTTCCAGAGCGAAGACTGGCAGGCCAAGCTGCGTACCATGTTCCCGGCCTTCGGCCACAAGCTGGCGGAAGAACCCGAACTGCTGCGCGAAGTGCGCGAGCGCACCACCCGCGTGCTGCAGCTCGACCAGCCGGCCTGATGCGACAGACGTCGGACCGGTCACCCGGTCCGACGTCTCCTTCCCTGCAAACCTGCTCCGGACTCCCGACCTCGTCCAAACAGCACCCTCTCCCCTGGGAGAGGGCTGGGGTGAGGGACGTTCTACCCCTAGGCTTCCGCCTAATCCCCTAGTGCCGCCCCCTCCCGCCGCGGATCGGCACCCCCCTGCCAGCCTGAGCCCACCCGGCGAATGACCTGGATGCCACTGGTCATCTCGTCCTCGCGCACCTGATGCCCACGCTGCTCCAGTGCCTGGCGCAAGGCGGATGTGGTCTCGCCGCGCTCCAGCTCGGTGGGGCCATTGCGGCTGCCGAAATTCGGCAGTCCCGCCGCCGCTTGGGGATCCAGCTGCCAGTCCAGCAAGCCGACCAGGGTCTTGACCACATAGCCGGCGATCTGCGAACCGCCCGGCGAGCCCAGGGCGGCCAGCAGCTCACCGCTCTGGCGGTCGAACACCAGGGTCGGCGACATGGTCGAGCGCGGCCGCTTGCCCGGCTCCACGCGATTGGCCACCGGCAGGCCCTTCTCCCGCGGCACGAAGGAAAAGTCCGTCAGCTGATTGTTGAGCATGAAGCCCTTCACCATCAGATGGGAGCCGAAGTAGCTCTCCACCGTGGTGGTCATGGACAGGGCGCCGCCCCAGGCATCCGCCGCCACGACCTGGGATGTGGAGATGCGCAGCGGCGAGCGATCCGGCGCCCAGGCCAGGGTCGGTCCGGGTGGAACACCAGGCGCGGCCTTGCCCAGGCTGCGCTCACCGACCTGCTGGGCACGACTGGCCAGATAGCCTGGATCAAGCAGGCCTTTGACGTTGACCGGCACCCGCTCCGGATCGGCCACGTACTGGGCGCGATCGGCGTAGGCCAGGCGTTCGGCTTCGGTGATCAGATGCACGGCTTCGGGACGCGGCTCCTGGCCCGCTGGCAGCGCGGTCGGCACCGGCCGCAGTGGCGCCAGGGCCCAGGTCGGATCACGGGCCTCCAGGGCCTGGAGGATGCCCAGGGTCTGGGCCACGGTGATACCGCCGGCGGGCGGTGGCATGCCGCACACGCGCCAGCGCTGGTAGTCGGTGCACAGCGGCGTACGGGTCCTGGCGCGATAGCCGGCCAGATCCTGGAGACTCAGGCTGCCGGGATTGGGACTTTGCTGCACGGCCGCGGTAATGGCCTGGGCCAGGTCGCCGCGATAGAGCGCTCCGGCGCCTTCCCGCGCGATCAGCGCCAGGGTGGCGGCCAACTCGGGATTGCGCAGCCGGATGCCTACCGGCTTCACCTGACCCCGGTCATCCAGGTACAGCGCGGCCAGGCCGGGCGACCGCTTGAGGAAGGGATCCTGGAGCAGTTGGTTGTGCAGCCGTGGCGACAGCGGGAAGCCCTCGCGGGCCAGGCGGATCGCCGGCTCGAACAATACCTGCCAGGCCAGCTTGCCGTGGTCGCGATGCGCCAACTCCAGCGCGCGCAATACCCCGGGCACCCCGACCGACCGACCGCCGATACGCGCCTCCTCGAAGGCCATGGGGCTGCCGTCCGGATGCAGGAAAAGCCTTTCCGTAGCGCCCGCCGGCGCGGTCTCGCGACCATCGTAGGCCTGGACCTTGCGCCCGTCCCAGTAGAGCAGGAAGGCGCCGCCGCCGATCCCCGAGGATTGCGGCTCGACCAGGGTCAGGACCGCCTGCATGGCGATGGCGGCGTCGATGGCCGAGCCACCCCGGCGCAGGATCTCCCGTCCTGCCTCGGCAGCCAGGGGGTTGGCCGCCGCCGCCATCTGCCGGGTGGCTTCGCTGGCCGCCAGCCCGGGGCGATAGCCGGAACCGGCCTCGGGGGCCGTGGGCGAGGAGGTCTCGCGACTCTGGCTACAGGCGGCCAGGGTCAGGGACAAGAGCAGGGGCGTGAGGATCGACAGAGGGGTTCGCAACGTGGGGCTCCTGGGCAACGGGCGGCATTCGCCCGCCAAGCCTAGCCCATCACCCGCACCGATGCCGCCTGGCTGATCTCAGAGCGGCAGGTGACGGTGCAGGAAGCCGCCGCAGAGCACATCCAGCCAGAGCAGCTGGTGCAGGGCGACGATGGCGAATAACACCAGCCGAAAGCTCAGCTTGACCGTCTTGTGGCGGAATCGCTGCTGGGCAATCAGGGCGCCCGGCCAGCCGCCGAGCAATTCGCCCAGGTGCAGCATCCGCTCCGGCACGCGCCAGCCCTTGTCACGGGCGCGCTGCTTGTCGTGCTTGTAGAGCAGATAGGTGGCTACGCTGGCCAGCAGGTAGAGCGGCACTGGCCAGAGCACCCCGCGCCCGAAGGCCAGCGACAGCATACCCACCAGGGGCAGGAGGAAGACCGCGACCTGCAGCAGTGCCAGCATGTCCTGGCGGGCGATGGCGGCGCGCTGCTGGTAGGGCGTCAGCGGCCCCGCCCGCTTGGCAGCCTTGGGGGAAGCGTTCTGCGTAGACGCACGAGCCGGCTTGCGCCGGCTCTGCTGTTCCTGCTCGGGTTTCACCCGGCTGCCTTGGCCGCGTGCCAGTCGATCCAGCCGAATTGCCAGGTGGCCAGGATCAGCAGTCCGAAGACGATGCGGTACCAGCCGAAGACCTCGTAGCTGTGGTTGCCGATGAACTTCAGCAAGGCTTTGACCGCCAGCATGGCGAAGATGAAGGAGGTGACGAAGCCGACCCCGAATACCAGGACATCGCTGGCGGTGAACAGGTGACGGTACTTGTACACCGAGTAGACCGTCGCGCCGACCATGGTCGGCATGGCCAGGAAGAAGGAGAACTCGGTGGCCGCCTTGCGCGACAGGCCGAACAGCAGGCCGCCGATGATGGTGGAACCCGAGCGCGAGGTGCCCGGGATCATCGCCAGGCACTGGGCACAGCCGACCTTCAGGGCGTCATGCCAGCGCATGTCGTCCACCTCTTCCACGCGGATGCGATGGGTACGCTTTTCCGCCCAGATCATGATCACGCCACCGATCACCAGGGCGAAGGCCACGGTGATGGGGTTGAACAGGTATTCGTGGATCAGGTCGCCGAGGATCACGCCCAGCACGGCAGCGGGCAGGAAGGCGACGATCAGGTTGCCGGTGAACCGCTGCGCATAGGACTTGCGCGGCAGGTCGGTGACGATCTCGAAGACCTTGACGCGGTATTCCCAGACCACGGCCAGGATGGCCGCCAGCTGGATGATGATATTGAAGGCGATGGCCCTTTCCCCCCCGAAACCGATCAGATCGGCAACGACGATCTGGTGGCCGGTGCTGGAAATGGGCAGAAACTCGGTGATGCCCTCGACGATCCCCAGAATCAGCGCCTGCAAGGCACTCCATAGGTCCATGGTATTACTCCATCCAAGTGAAACATTTGCAGGTAGCCGGAGCTGCAGGCTCCAGCGGCAACGGGGTTCGAACCGTGACGCTCCGCAGGGCATGGCCTTCGCGGTACCCAAGACAGCACGTGCTGAAGTCAGCGCCCGGCACCTTACCAGAGCGAGACCGGTTGAAGAGACCGATAGACGGCCATTAGGTGCCGTACAATGACCCATTCAATCTTTCCGGATGTGAAGCATGTCGTTTCTGGAGTCCCTCACCACCCTGCTGGGCATGTCGCCCGTGGAGTTGCTGGCCGCCGTTCTCGGGGTGATCGCCGTCTGGTTGACGGTGCGCCAGAACATCTGGGCCTGGCCCATCGGCCTGGTGATGGTGGTGCTCTACGCCGGGATCTTCCTGGACGTGAAGCTCTATTCCGACATGCTGCTGCAGTGCATCTATGCGGCGCTGCAGCTATACGGCTGGTGGCAGTGGCTGAGGGGTGGCCAGCAACACCAGGGGCGGATGGTCAGTTCGCTCGCGGCGAGGCCCCTGCTGGCCGGCCTGGCCGTCGGCGCCCTGGGTAGCCTTGCCCTCGGCTATCTCATGGGCACCCATACCGACGCCGCCCTGCCCTGGCTGGATGCGGCACTCACCGGCTTCAGCCTGGTCGCGCAGTTCTGGATGGCGCAGAAGCGCCTGCAGTGCTGGGTGCTGTGGTTCGTGCTGGACGTCATCTATGTGGGCCTCTTCTATTACAAGGGCCTCTATCCCACCGCGATCCTCTATGCGGTCTTCGTCGGCCTGGCTGCCTACGGTTGGCTCGACTGGCGCCGCGCCCTGGCGAGCGCCCGATGAAGGTCGTGGTGCTGACCGGACCCGAGTCGAGCGGCAAATCCTGGCTGACGGCGGTTCTCGCCGAGAGATTCGGTGGTGTCCGGGTCGACGAGTACGTCCGCGAATACTGCGAGCGGCACGGGACCGACACCAGTCTGGCGGATGTGGAGCTCATCGCCCGCGAGCAATTGCGCCGTGAAGACCAGGCGCGGGCCAGTGCGCCGGCATTGCTGCTGCTGGACACCCACCTGCTGAGCAACCTGCTGTGGAGTCGTCTGCTGTTCGGCGCCGCGCCTGGCTGGCTGGAACCGGCGCTGCTGGCCCGCCGCTACGACCTGCACCTGCTGCTCGACCCGCGCGACGTCGCCTGGCAGGACGATGGTCAGCGCTGCCAGCCGGAGCTCACCGAGCGGCTGGCCTTCTTCGCCCGTTGCCGGGACTGGCTGCTAGCCCATGGCCAGTCGGTGCTGGAGATCGCCGGCGACTGGCCCACGCGGCAAAGGACCGCGCTGGCCACGGTGAGCCGATTGCTGCACGAGCCCTGACCCGCCGGTAGAATGACGCCCTACACCGGAGAACGCCATGCACGACGACGACGCCTCTTTCGCCGACTTCACCCGCGGGATCCGTCCGCTCAGGCAGGATCGCGCCGACACCGGCAAACCGCGCGCCGACCTGGGCCAGATCGCCCAGCGCCGGGCCGATGCGACCAGAACCTCGACCACTACCCGCGTGGATGGCCTGAGCGATGCCTTCGTCATCGACGTGGGTGCCGAAGACGAGCTCTACTGGGGCCGCGACGGTGTCCAGGACACCCAGCTGAAGCGCCTCAAGGGTGGCCAGATCCCCTTCGAGGGCAGCCTGGACCTGCACGGCATGACCGTGGAGAAGGCGCGGGAAACCCTCTGGGACTTTCTCGCCGAGGCCACCCGCCTGGAAATCCGCTGCGTGCGCATCACCCATGGCAAGGCTGCTCGCCTGGATGGGCGCCGGCCGCTGATCAAGAGCCACGTCAATACCTGGTTGCGCCAGCACCCCCAGGTGCTGGGCTTCACCTCCTGCCTACCCCGCCACGGCGGTACCGGCTCGCTTTATGTCTTGCTCAAGCGCACCATGCTCGAAGGTCGCGACGAGTGACTCCGCGACTCGGGTGACGTCTCATCCGGGCACCCACTTCCTTATCGACAAACAGGAACCCCAATGTCCCTCGAACAGCACTACTCCTCGATCCTGACCGGACTCGGCGAAGACATCGGCCGGGAGGGGCTGGTGGACACGCCCAAGCGCGCGGCCAAGGCCATGCAGTACCTCTGCCGTGGCTACACCCAGACGCTGGAAGAGGTGGTGGGCGAGGCGCTCTTCACCTCGGACAACAGCGAGATGGTGCTGGTCAAGAACATCGAGCTGTACTCCCTGTGCGAGCACCACATGCTGCCCTTCATCGGCAAGGCCCACGTCGCCTACATGCCCAAGGGCAAGGTGCTGGGGCTGTCCAAGGTGGCACGCATCGTCGACATGTTCGCTCGCCGGCTGCAGATCCAGGAAAACATGACCCGGCAGATCGCCGAAGCCATCGAGCAGGTCACCGGTGCGGCCGGTGTCGCGGTGGTCATCGAGGCGCAGCACATGTGCATGATGATGCGCGGCGTGGAGAAGCAGAATTCCTCCATGGTCACCTCGGTGATGCTCGGCCAGTTCCGCGCCAGCGACGCCACCCGCGCCGAATTCCTCAGCCTGATCAATCGCTGAGTCGGCCGCGACGTCCGCCATCCTGGAGAGTCGAAGCCTCGAATCTCCAGGAGACCTGCACGCCATGGCGGACGTCCACAGCCTCACCCTGTTCAAAGCCCAGCCCGAACGTTCCCAGGCGCTGGGCGCCCACCTGCTGGACCTGGCTGCTGTGGCGGTGCGGGACGACGGGTGCCTGGACTATCGGGTATTCCAGGGTAGCGAGGACGGCGACCTCTGGGTGGTCCAGGCCCGCTGGATCTCGGTCGCCGCCCAGGACGACCACTTCAACCAGCCACACACTCTCGCCTTTCTCGACGAGTTGCCCAAGCTGGCGGACGAGGTGGATCTGTATCCGCTGGAGCCGAAAAGGCCGACGACCGAGCTTTGACGAGAGGCTGCCAGGATTGCGATGAATCGTGGGTTGGGCTGAGACGGCTCCATCGTCGAAGCCCAACGGGACCGGCGCCGAGGCAAGGGCTGTTGGGCTTCGCTGCGCTCGACCTAACCTACGGTGCCCGTGGCAGCGGCCGCCTGGGCGCTAGGTTATGGCGGAGATAGCGAACGTCCGCCACTCAATACTCGGACAGCGCAAAGCTCGTCAGGGCGAAGGTGGGGATGCCGGCGGCTTCCAGGCGCTTGGAGCCGCCCAGTTCCGGCAGGTCGACGATGGCGGCCGCTTCGTGGACCTCGGCGCCCAGGCGGCGGATCAGGTTGCCGGCGGCGACCAGGGTGCCACCGGTGGCGATGAGGTCGTCGACCAGCAGGACCGAATCACCGGCACCGACGCTGTCCTTGTGTACCTCGATCACCGAATCGCCGTATTCGGTGCTGTAGACCTCGGTCAGCAGCTCGGCCGGCAGCTTGCCCTGTTTGCGGAACAGCACTAGCGGCTTGCCCAGCTCGTAGGCCAGGATCGGGCCGATGAGGAATCCGCGTGCATCCAGCGCCCCGACGTGGGTGAAGGACGCCGAACGATAGCGCTCCAGCAACTCCGCGATGACGGCATGCAGCCCCTCGGGTGACTGGAACAGTGGCGTGATGTCCCGAAAGATCACCCCCGGCTTGGGAAAATCGGGCACGGCCCGGATGAGGGATTTCAGGGCGGATTCGGAAAAGGACATGGCAGAGACTCTCGGGCGCCGGGCGCCTGGTTGAACACGATTGCACAGTATACCGGTGCCTGCCCAGCCAGGGCCAACCCGCCAGCCTTGCGAGCTGAATCGATTCATGTAGTGCCTTACGTTGACAGCTACCAGGGAAGCGGACATTCTCGACGGCGCGCAAACGTTTGCGCAACCACAAGAACCATAAGAATTCGGAGATTCCCCCTATGCTGGCCTTTCGCCCTGCCCGCCTGCTGGCGGCTATCGCTCTCGCCTCCGCTTCGCTGATCCTGCCGCTCACCGCCAGTCATGCCACGGCCGCCGAGAAGCCGAAGGTCGCGCTGGTCATGAAGTCCCTGGCCAACGAATTCTTCCTGACCATGGAAGACGGCGCCAAGACCTACCAGAAAGAGCACTCCGCCGACTTCGACCTGATTTCCAACGGGATCAAGGACGAGACCGACACCTCCAGCCAGATCCGTATCGTCGAGCAAATGATCGTGTCCAAGGTCGACGCCCTGGTCATCGCCCCGGCCGATTCCAAGGCGCTGGTCCCGGTACTGAAGAAGGCGAGCGACGCCGGCATCAAGGTGGTCAACATCGACAATCGCCTGGATCCCGACGTGCTCAAGTCCAAGTCCCTGGACATCCCCTTCGTCGGCCCCGACAACCGCAAGGGCGCCCGGCTGGTAGGCGAATACCTCGCCAAGCAGCTCAAGCAGGGTGACCAGGTCGGCATCATCGAGGGCGTCTCCACCACCACCAACGCCCAGCAGCGCACCGCAGGCTTCAAGGACGCCATGGAAGCGGCCGGCATGAAGATCGTCGGCGTGCAGTCCGGCAACTGGGAAATCGACAAGGGCAATGCCGTGGCCGCGGCCATGCTCAACGAATACCCCGACCTGAAGGCCCTGCTGGCCGGCAACGACAGCATGGCGCTGGGCGCCGTCTCCGCCGTGCGCGCGGCCGGCAAGAAAGGTCAGGTGCAGATCGTCGGCTACGACAACATCAAGGCCATCCACCCGATGCTGAAAGACGGTCGCGTCCTCGCCACCGCCGACCAGTTCGCCGCCAAGCAGGCCGTGTTCGGGATCGAGGCCGCGCTCAAGCTGGTCAAGGGCGAGCCCACCGGTGCCAAGGACGGCGTGATCGAGACCCCGGTCGAACTCGTCACCCAGCCCTGATCCGAGGAGAGCCCCATGTCGTCCGAGGTCATCCTCAGCGCCCGTGGCATCGGCAAGACCTATGCACAGCCGGTACTCGGCGGCGTGGACCTGGAGTTGCGCGCCGGCGAAGTGCTGGCGCTCACCGGGGAAAACGGCGCCGGCAAGAGCACCCTGTCCAAGATTCTCTGTGGCCTGGTGCAACCCACCACCGGAGAGCTGAGCTTCCTTGGCCGACCCTATGCCCCGGGCAGCCGCCGAGAGGCGGAGGCCCAGGGGGTGCGGATGGTCATGCAGGAGCTCAATCTGCTGCCCACCCTCACCGTGGCGGAAAATCTCTTTCTCGACCGCCTGCCCCGGCGGCTGGGCTGGATTGACCGTCGTCAGCTGCGCGAACAGGCTCGGCTGGCCATGGCCCAGGTCGGCCTGGAGGCCATCGATCCGGATACCCCCATCGCCGAACTGGGCGTGGGTCACCAGCAGATGGTGGAAATCGCCCGCAACCTGATCGGCGATTGCCGGGTGCTGATCCTCGACGAGCCGACCGCCATGCTCACCTCGCGCGAGGTGGAACTGCTGTTCGAGCAGATCGCGCGGCTGCGTGCCCGGGGCGTGGCCCTGGTCTACATCTCCCACCGCCTGGAAGAACTCAAGCGCATCGCCCAGCAGCTGGTGGTGCTGCGCGATGGTCGCCTGGTGGCCGATGCCCCCATGGCGGAGTACGGCACCGACCAGATCGTCAGCCTCATGGTCGGCCGGGATCTCGGCGAGCACCTGGACATGGGCGAGCGCCGGTTCGGCCCGCCCCTGCTGGAGGTCAAGAGGCTCACGCGCGCCGACAAGGTCCAGGACGTCTCCTTCAGCGTCCGCGCTGGCGAGATCTATGGTATTTCCGGCTTGATCGGCGCCGGACGGACCGAACTGCTGCGGCTGATCTTTGGCGCCGATCGCGCCGACTCCGGCGCGGTGCACCTGGCCGGCAAGCCGGTCGACCTGAGCTCGCCGGCCAAGGTGGTGCGCCAGGGCATCGCCCTCATCACCGAGGATCGCAAGAGCGAAGGCCTGCTGCTCAGCCAGCCGATCAGCGCCAACATCGCCCTGGGCAACATGGCCAAGGTCGCCCAGCAGGGCCTGGTCAGCACTTCCCGTGAAGCTGCCCTGGCCGAGCGCCATATCAAGGGCATGCGCATCCGCTGCAACGATGGCACCCAGCCCGTGGGCGAACTCTCCGGTGGCAACCAGCAGAAGGTGGTCATCGGCCGCTGGCTCGAACGCGATTGCCAGGTGCTGCTGTTCGACGAACCCACGCGCGGCATCGACGTCGGCGCCAAGTTCGAAATCTATGGCCTGCTGGCCGAACTCACCCGCCAGGGCAAGGCCCTGGTGGTGGTGTCCAGTGACCTGCGCGAGCTGATGCTGATCTGCGATCGCATCGGCGTGATCTCCGCCGGCCGCCTGGAAGCCACCTTCGAACGCCATGACTGGGATCAGGAGCGGCTGCTGGCCGCCGCCTTCGCCGGCTATCGCTCCCGCGAAGCCCTGCTGGAAGAACCTGTCCCGCCGCAACCCCTTTCTCAGGAAGCCATTCGATGAGCAGTCTTCCCGTCACCTCCTCCCGGCGTGCCTTCGGCCTGGGCCTGGGCACCTACGTCGGCCTGGCCGCGGCCCTGCTGGCCATGATCGTGCTGTTTTCACTGATGAGCAGCCATTTTCTCTCCTACGCCACCTTCACCACCCTGGCCAACCAGATCCCCGATCTGATGGTGCTGGCGACCGGGATGACCTTCATCCTGATCATCGGCGGCATCGATCTCTCGGTGGGTTCGGTGGTCGCCCTGGCCGCCGCCGTGGTCAGCGTCGCCACCCTGGAATGGGGCTGGGGGATCCTGCCGGCCGCCGCCCTGGGCATGCTCTGCGCGGCCCTGACCGGCACCCTCACCGGCAGCGTGACGGTGGCCTGGCGCATCCCCTCCTTCATCGTCTCCTTGGGCGTGCTGGAGATGGCCCGTGGCGCCGCCTACCAGCTGACCGATTCGCGCACCGCCTACATCGGCGATGCCTACGCCTGGCTGTCGACGCCCTTCGCCTTCGGCATCTCGCCCTCCTTCGTCATCGCCCTGCTGGTGATCGTGGTCGCGCAGTTGCTGCTGACCCGCTCGGTGCTCGGTCGCTACCTGATCGCCATCGGCACCAACGAGGAAGCGGTGCGCCTGGCCGGGATCAATCCCAAGCCCTACAAGGTCATCGTCTTCGCCCTGATGGGCCTGCTGGCGGGCCTCGCCGCGCTGTTCCAGATCTCCCGTCTGGAAGCCGCCGATCCCAATGCCGGCGTTGGCCTGGAGCTGCAGGTGATCGCCGCCGTGGTGATCGGCGGGACCAGCCTCATGGGCGGCCGCGGCTCGGTCATCAGCACCTTCTTCGGCGTGCTGATCATCTCGGTACTGGCTGCGGGCCTGGCCCAGATTGGCGCCAGCGAGCCGACCAAGCGCATCATCACCGGCGCGGTCATCGTGGTCGCTGTGATCCTCGACACCTACCGCAGCCAGCGCGCCAAGAGCAAGGGCTGATGGCGACCATCAAGGATGTCGCCGCCCGCGCCGGCATCTCCTACACCACGGTCTCCCATGTGGTGAACAACAGCCGCCCGGTCAGTCCGGGCGTGCGGGAAAAGGTCGAGGCGGCCATCGCCGAACTGGGCTACGTGCCCAGCGGCGTGGCGCGCTCCCTGCGCAGCCGCGCCACCGGCACCTTCGGCGTGCTGGTGCCCAATGCGGTCAACCCCTACTTCGCCGAACTGGCGCGGGGGATCGAGGATCATTGCGAGCGCCAGGGCTACAGCATCATCCTCTGCAATTCCGATGACGATGCCGACAAGCAGCTGCGCTATCTGCGGGTGCTCAAGGAGCGCCGGATCGACGGCCTGGTGGTCGCCACTGTGGACGGCGATCCGCGCTTCGCCCGCGCGCTCGCCGGCCTGCGTATCCCGCTGGTGTTGGCCGACCGGCCGCTGGACGGTGTCCAGGCCGCGCATATCCGCGTCGATCACCGCCAGGGCGGCCTGCTCGCCACCCGCCATCTGCTGGAACTCGGCCATCGCCGGATCGCCTGCATCGGTGGCCCGGCCGACTCCCCCGTCGCCAGCGAGCGGATCGCCGGCTACCAGGAGGCTCTGGCGAAAGCCGCTATCGCCCCTGGCGCCATCCAGCGCTGTTCCTTCACCGCGGCGGCCGGTCATGCCGCGGCCCGCGAGTTGTTGGCGCGGGCGGAGCGCCCGACCGCGATCTTCGCCGGCAACGACACCATCGCCCTGGGCGTGTTGCGCGCCGCCGCCGAGCTGGGGCTGAGCGTCCCCGGCCAGCTCTCGGTGGTGGGCTTCGACGACATCGAGCTCAGTCGCTATCTCTACCCGGCCCTGACCACCATCGGCCAGTCGATCCGCGACCTCGGCGAGCGCGCCGCCCAGCTCCTGCTGGCGCGCCGCGAGACGGTCGGCAGCCCTTCCACCCACGACATCGCCGTACCCCGGCTGGTGCTGCGCGAATCCACCGCGGCACCCTCTGCTCTGGAGACCTCCCATGCACCCTGACGTCGTCGTCATCGGCAGCCTGAACATGGACCTGGTGGTGCGCGCCCCGCGCCTGCCCAAGGGCGGCGAAACGCTCGCCGGCCACGCTTTCACCACCGCACCGGGCGGCAAGGGCGCGAATCAGGCCGTCGCCGCGGCACGCCTGGGCGCCCGGGTCGCCATGATCGGCTGCGTCGGCGCCGATCCCTACGGCGACTTCCTCACCCGCAGCCTGCTCCAGGAAGGTATCGACTGCCAGGGCGTTTCGGTGGCTGCGGAGGTGCCCACCGGCATCGCCTCCATCCTGGTGGACGACCAGGGCCAGAACGCCATCGTCATCGTCGCCGGCGGTAACGGCGAACTGTCGGCCGCACACCTGCAGGCCCAAGAAAGCGTGCTCGACCAGGCCAAGCTGGTGATCGCCCAGCTGGAAGTCCCGCTGGCCACCGTGGGCGCTGCCCTCGCCCGCGCCCATGCACTGGGCAAGACGGTGATCCTCAATCCGGCGCCGGCCACCGGTCCGTTGCCGGCCGAGTGGTACGCCCATATCGACTACCTGGTGCCCAATGAAAGCGAAGCCAGCCTGCTGACCGGCCTGGCGGTGGACACTCTGGAGCAGGCCGAAGCCGCCGCACGTCAGCTGGTCGCCGCCGGCGCCCGTCAGGTGCTGCTGACCCTGGGTGGCCAGGGCCTGCTGCAGGTCACCGCCGACAGCTGCCGCCACCACCCGGCCACACCGGTCAAGGCGGTGGACACCACCGCCGCCGGCGACACCTTCCTGGGTGGCTTCGCCGCCGGCCTGGCGGAGGGTCTGAGCGTCTCGGAGGCCATCGCCCTCGGCCAGCAGGCCGCCGCCATTGCCGTCACCCGCCCGGGCGCCCAGCCGTCCATCCCCACCCGCCAGGAGCTCGCCCGGTGAAAAAGACCGCTCTGCTCAACATCGCCCTGTCCCAGGCCGTTGCCAGTCTCGGTCACGGCGACCTGGTAGTCATCGGTGACGCCGGCATGCCGGTGCCGCCGGGCACGCCCTTGGTCGATCTGGCCGTGACCCCGGGCGTACCGGATTTTCTCAGTGTGCTGCAGGCGCTGCTCAGCGAGATGCAGGTGGAAAGCCATCTGCTCGCCGAGGAAACCCTCACCGCCCAGCCACCGGCACTGGGCGAACTGGAACGCCTGACCGGGGGCGGCGCCTTGGGCAGCCGCCGCCTGGTCTCCCATGACGAAATGAAGACCCTGTGTCGCCAGGCCCGGGTGCAGATCCGCACCGGCGAGTGCCAGCCCTACACCAACCTGATCCTGGTCGCCGGCGTCGCCTTCTAGTCGACGGCCCTGGCCAGCAGCCGCCGGGTCGCCAGCAGGTCCAGCGGGCGGGCGAACAGATAGCCCTGGGCATGGCGGGCGCCCATGTCCCTGAGCAGTTGCAGGGCCTGGGTGTCCTCGACGCCCTCGGCGACCACATCCAGCCCCAGCGACTCGGCCATGCGCACGATGGCGCGGACGATGGCGACGCTGCGGGCGCTGTCGGCCAGACGCAGGACAAAGGACTTGTCGATCTTGAGGCCGCGGAAGCGGTATTCGTGGACGTAGCCCAGCGACGAGAAGCCCGCGCCAAAATCGTCCAGCACCACCGAGACCCCGTGGCGATCCAGGGCCTCCATGGTCGCCTTGGCGCGCTCCGGCTCGGCGACCAGGGCCCCTTCGGTCAACTCCAGGGAGATCCGCGATGGCGCCACGCCATACGCGGCGAGGATGCTCAGCACCTCGTCGGCGAATTCCGGCCGCACGATGCTGTAGCTGGAGCAATTGACGTGCACCACCGGCCAGTGCGCCTGGGCCGGCTCGGCGAGGGTGGCGGCGATGCGCGTCAGCATGTAGGTATCCAGGCGCCCGATCAGCCGCAGGCCTTCCAGCTCGGGTAGAAAGGCCCCCGGCGCCAGTACGCTGCCGTCCGGCTGACGCCAGCGAATCAGCGCCTCCAGGGCCGCGACCCGGCCGGTGGTCACCTCGACGATCGGCTGGAAGAAGGGCTCCAGTTCGTTGCCATTCTTCAGCGCCTTGCGCAGCGCGCCTTCGCGCACCACCTGATCGGAGACCACCTGGCGCAGTTCTTGGTTGAAGACCGCGAAGTTGTCGCGCCCGCCCTGCTTGACCCGGTACATGGCCGTGTCGGCGTCGCGCAACAGGTCGTCCGGCTGCCGATGCAGGCTGGGATCGGCCACCACGATGCCGATGCTGCAGGAGGCGAACAGGCTGTGGTCGTCGATCACCAGCGGGCGATCGAAGGCTTCGATGATGCGCTGGGCGATGGCCACCGGCGAGTCCAGCCCGCCACCTGGCACCAGGATGGCGAATTCGTCGCCCCCCAGCCGCGCCAGCAGGTCGGTCTCCCGCAGGCAACTGGACAGCCGCTCACCGGCCGCCACCAGCAGCAGGTCGCCGAAGGGATGGCCGAACTGGTCGTTGATGCGCTTGAACCTGTCCAGGTCGAGAAACATCACCGCCAGGCCGGTCCCGTCGCGCTCCAGCGCCGCCCAGAGTTCGCCCAGGCGTTGCTGGAAGAAGCTGCGATTGGGCAGTCGGGTCAGGGCATCGTGGTTGTTCTCGTACAGCAGCCGGGCGTTGGCGGCGTCCAGCGCCCGGGTGCGCTCCTGCACCCTGACCTCCAGTGCCTGGCGCGATTGCTGGATGGCTTCCGCGGCGCTGCGCCGGGACAGCGCGGTATCGATGTGGCGCGAGACGAAGGTGAGCAGCTCCTGGTCGCGCCGGCTGTAATAGACGTCTTCGCGATAGCTCTGTACCGCCAGGACCCCACGGACGTGCTTGCCGTCGTAGAGCGGGATGCCCAGCCAGGAGCAGGCCTCCGGAGTACCCGCGACCGGGGCGATCTCGCCCTGCTCGATCAGCAGCCGGGCCTTGTGCCGATCGATGATGCAGGGTCGCCGTTGGCGGATGGTGTACTCGGTATAGCCACGGGTGCCGCGCCGGGCGACGGGGGCCGTGGTACGGCGCTCGTCGGCAAAATAGGGGAAGCTCACCTCCCCCGAGGCGTCGTCGTAGAGGGCGATATAGAAGTTGTGGGCATAGAGCAACTCACCCACGACGCGGTGCAGACCGCCCAGGAGTTCCGGCATGTCGGTACTGGCGCTGGACAGCTCGGCGATGCGGAACAGCGCCGCCTGCAGCTGCTCCGCGCGTTCGCGCTCGGCGACCTGCTCGCGCAGCCGGGCATTCACCTCCGACAGCTCCTGGGTGCGCTGCCCCACGGTGGCTTCCAGGGATTCGCGTCGGAGGATGCGATCCAGGGCCATGGCCACGTCGCGGGCGATCACCTGGAACAGCGCCTGGTCCTCAGGGCCGTAGCGGCGCTCGCGGTCGTAGACCTGCAGGCTGAGCACGCCGAAGGTGCGATCGGCGCCATCCTTGAGCGGGATGCCCATCCAGAACTCGGGGACCGAGCCCTGGCAATAGTAGGGCCCTGACACCTGCGCCGCTTCGATGGCCTCCTTGGGCAGCAGCAGCGGTGTCCCGTGCATGAGCACATAGGCGGTCAGGCAGGGCCGCTCGCGATCCAGCAGCTCGAAGGAGCCGGGCTCGGGCGGACTCTCGTCGCGCTGGTCGAAATAATAGGGATAGTGGATCTGGTCCGAGTCGGCGTCCTGCAGCGCCAGGAAGAAATTCTCGGCATCGATCAGCGAGACCAGCAGCTCGTGGGTGCGCTGCATGAACAGCTGACGATCCAGGGTCGAACTGGCCAGGTAGGTGATGTCGTAGAGCACCTGCTGGATGGCCTGGGCCCGCTGCAGCTGCAGGCGCTGCAGCACGAAGCCAAATCTCAGGGCCAGCGCGGCGAAATCGGTATGGCCATCGGGACGGGCGAGCAACCAGCCCAGCGGCGTCGGGCCACTGCCGGTGGGATAGCAGCTGAGCCCGGCCTCGGCGGACAGCTGCGCCAGTTCCTCGTCGTCGAGCAGTTCCGGCCAGGCACTGATGCCATTGCCGGTGGCCATGCATGACCAGTTGCCGCGGCGCTGGTACCAGGCCCAGTCGGCATCGGCAGCGGCCGCACGCAGTTGCGCGATGATCTGCTCCGCCTCCAATCCCGGCGCATTCGGATCCGGCCAGCGTGCCTCCGGCGGCCTGGCCGGGCGCGCACCTGGCCACTGTTCCTCAGGCCCTTTCATGCTGACTCCTTCCCGTGCATTCCTCGAATCCTGACACAGATGCCCTGGGCTTCGGCAAGTACGGAATGAACGGTTTCCCTGGGGGCGCGAACGGCAAAGATATGACTAACGACATCAGTCGACTGAGACAAGAGTTGTACAGCCAGGGTACTCCTGTCCAACAATCCAACCTGCCAGACAAGCCCCTGCCGCTGGGCTTGTAAAACAAAAAGCCCGGGCCTTCCCCATCGATCCGAAAGGCCGTCGCGAGCCGAATCTCTCGCTAGGCCAGGACCACTAATAAGCAGACAGAACGCAATCTGGCGGGCCCCTCCAGCCCGTTGTCGCCCCTCTCCACGAGCAGGAGTTTTCCATGACCGCTTCCAAGCAAGACAACCTCATCGACTGGCTGCGCGATGCCCATGCCATGGAGGAACAGGCCGAGAAGATGCTCTCCGCCCAGTCCGCCCGGCTGGAGCACTATCCGCAACTGCGCCAGCGCATCGAGCAGCACATCAGGGAAACCCAGGAGCAGCGCCAGATCATCGAAGGCTGCCTGAGCCGTCACGGCAGCAGCGCCTCGACCCTCAAGGACATGGGTGGCAAGTTGATGGCCCTGGGCCAGACCCTTGGCGGCGCGCCCATGAGCGATGAGGTCATCAAGGGCGCCATCGCCGGCTATGTCTTCGAAAACATCGAAATCGCCACCTACACCACGCTGATCGCCGCCGCTGCCGAGATCGGCGACACCGAAACGCAGCAGGCCTGCGAACGCATCCTCGAACAGGAGAAGGCCATGGCGGCCTGGTTGCTGGAGGACCTGCCCGCCACCACCCGTGCCTTCCTGGAACGCTCCGCGGACCCCGATCTGACCGCGAAGCGCTGAACCGCCCGAGCTTTACCGTGACTAGCCCCTGGAGGTTACATGTTCGTCCATAACAAACGACTGCAATACACCGTGCGCGTGTCCGAACCCAATCCCGGTCTCGCCAACCTAATGCTGGAGCAATTCGGCGGTCCCCAAGGCGAACTCGCCGCCGCCATGCGTTACTTCACCCAGGCGATAGCCGAGCTCGACCCGGGCCGCAAGGACATGCTGTTCGACATCGCCACCGAAGAACTCAGCCACCTGGAAATCATCGGCTCGATGATCGCCATGCTGAACAAGGGCGCCAAGGGCGACCTAGCGGAAAAGACCCAGGAAGAAGCGGACATGTACCGCTCGCTGACGGGCGCGGGGAATGACTCCCACCTCACCCAGATCCTCTATGGCGGTGGCCCGGCGTTGACCAATTCGGCAGGAGTGCCTTGGACCGCGGCCTACATCGATACCATCGGTGAACCGACCATCGACCTCCGCTCCAACATCGCCGCCGAAGCCCGGGCCAAGATCGTCTACGAGCGCCTGATCAACGTCACCGACGATGCCGGCATCAAGGACACCCTGAGCTTCCTGATGACCCGCGAGATCGCTCACCAGAAGTCCTTCGAGAACGCGTTGCATTCCATCCAGCCCAACTTCCCCCAGGGCAAGATGCCGCCGCGCCCCGAATTCGCCAGCGTCTACTACAACATGTCGCAAGGCGAAGGTGACCTGCGCGGGCCCTGGAATCAGGGTCAGGATTGGGAGTTCGTGGAACAGCCCGGCCCCGCCGTGGACGGTGGCGACGGTCTTGCCAGCGTCAAGCTGCCACCGATGCAGGCCAAGGCGATCGAACAGCTCGCGACCCGTACGATGTCGGATCCGAACGCGGCGCCGGTAACGGCTGCCGATCTGGGCGCCGGCCTGGCCAAGCAGCTCGACAAGAACCGTCTGGAAGAGTGATGTTCGGGTGACGACGTCCACTGGACGTCGCCACCCTCTCCACGGCGTGACGACCTTTCGTCGGCCAGCTCATCCTGCTCTCGCCCTTGCCAGAACCTGGCCAATTGCCATCGGTCCTACTGCCGTCATCGTAGTAGGGAAATCCCTGATGGAAGATTATCTCCTGGCGTTCGCCATGGTCGCTCTGACCGCCCTGTTCATAGGCCTCACTACCGTCGGTCTGGTGGAATTCATCTGATGGCGCTTTGCCGCCTTTCGCGCTGAACATTCATCCGGCGGCGCAGTCTGCCGCTGTGCATTGATGCCACCACGTTGTACCGACGTAGTCAGGGACGCCACCATGAAACGCCATCTTTACGCCTTAGCCCTCGTTGCCACCGCAGTCTGCAGCGCACCCGCCTTCGCCATGGATCAGAATGCCCTGCAATTCGAGCAGGCCAGCATGATTGCCTTCAAGAGCTGCGCGAACAAGGCGGTGATCGCCGGAACCCGCATTGGCGACACCGCGCGCTTCTCCGATACCGACACCTGCGTCGTCCAGGCGCTGTCGCAGATCGAACCGGCCTATCAGCGGGCCCTTACCTCGCTGCAGAACAACGGCACCGCCCGCCGCTGTCTGCAGACCTACTACAGCAATTGGCTGACGCTGATGAAATCCCTGCCGGAGCTGCAGTCCAAGCCGCCGTCCTCGGTGCTGCTGACCGCCAACGGCGGCGAGCGCCGGCTCAACCAGTACTGGCAGTTCGTGGTCAGCGCCCGCTGATCACGCACCGGCATCCCGTGGGGAGCCCGGCTCCCCTGTTCATATTTCAGCCGATGGCGACATGCCCCGGTTGCGCTGCCACGCGGGCCAGCCAGGCCTGGATCGCCGGATAGTCGTCCAGGCGGAAGCCGCCTTCATGGGCGACGTGGGTATAGGCATAGAGCGCGATGTCGGCGATCGAGTACTGCTCCCCGACCAGGAAGGGCGTGCGTTGCAGCTGCTGCTCCATCACCCGCAGCGCCTTGTAGCCACGTACCTGGCAGACCTCGTACTCCTCCAGGCGCTCGGCCGGCAGCCCCTGGTAGAGCCGGATGAAACGCGCCACCGCCACATAGGGCTCGTGACTGTATTGCTCGAAGAACTGCCACTGCAGCACCTGGGTCCGCAGGCGCGGCTCGCTGGGCAGGAAGCGCGTGCCGTCGGCGAGGAAGTTGAGGATGGCGTTCGACTCCCATAGGCAGGTGCCGTCCTCCAGCTCCAGCACCGGAATCTTGCCGTTGGGATTCTTCGCCAGGAAGGCTTCGCTCTGGGTCTCGCCGGCGAGGATATCGACCTCGTGCCAGCGATACTCCACGCCGAGCAGGTGCAGCATCAGCACCACCTTGTAGCAGTTGCCGGAACGACGATCGCCATAGACCTGATACATCTCACAGCTCCTTGTAATGGGGGGTGGCTTTCCGGATCACGCTGGCCAGGCGCGCGAGGCCCGTGTCCAGCCGTTCGGGCAGCACGTGACTGAAATTGAGCCGCAGCAGACCGTGGTGACGCTCCGGCTCGGCGAAGAACGGCTCGCCCGGCATGAAGGCGACATCCTGTGCCAGCGCGGCGTCCAGCAGCGTACGGGTATCCAGGGGCGTTTTCAGCCGCAACCAGAAGAACAGACCGCCCTGTGGGATCTGCCAGTCGGCGATATCGCCGAAATGCCGCGTCAGCGCCAGGGCGAAGCCATCGCGGCGCTCACGGTAGAAGGCCCGTACCTCATCCAGGTGCTGGGCGTAGCGGTCGCTGCCCAGCCATCGCAGCACCTGCCACTGGCTCATGCGGCAGGTATGCAGATCGGCGGCCTGCTTGAGTGCCCGCAGGGGCTTGAGCAATTCGGGCGAGGCGATCAGGTAGCCCACGCGCAGGCCGGGCATCAATGTCTTGGACAGGCTGCCGGTGTGGACCCAGGTGCTGCGCCGGAGCTGGCCGCATATCGGTCGCGCCGGCGCGCCGTCATAGCTGAGTTCACGATAGGGCTCGTCCTCGACCAGGGTCACGCCGTACTCGTCCAGCAGGGCTGCCACCGCTGCACGGTTGGCCGCGGAATAGCGCACGCCGGAAGGATTCTGGAAGGTGGGGATCAGATAGGCGAAAGCCGGGCGCTGCCCTTCCAGGCGCAGGCGCAAGGCCTCCAGATCCAGCCCCTCAGCGGTCAGGCTGACCTCCAGGCACTCGGCGCCAAAGAACTGGAAGCTCTGCAGCGCAGCCAGATAGGTGGGGCCTTCCACCAGCACCGGGCTGCCGACGTCGAGATAAAGCTTGGCGATCAGATCCAGGGCCTGCTGCGATCCGGTGGTCACCAGCACCTGGTCCGCCGTGCAGTCCAGACCATAGCCGCGTGCCTGGGCGGCGATGGCCTCGCGCAGTGCCGGCTCGCCCTCGCTCATGCCGTACTGACCCAGGCCGACCGGCATCCGGCTCCAGTCCACCGCCGGCAGGCAGCGCTCGGCGGGCAGGCCGCCGGCGAAGGACATCACTTCCGGGCGCTGCGCAGCGGCCAGGATGTCGCGGATCAGGCTGCTCTTGAGTCGGCTTACCCGTTCGGAAAATGCCATCTGCCCTCCTGTGGCCCATGGCCGGCTAATGAGTCAAACTACTTGACCGACCCTAATGCACTCCGGAAAGACAAGTCAATATGCTTGACCTAAATCAGACCACCCAGCAGCGCCTGGTCATGGAGACCTTCTTCTTCGGCTACCAGGCGTTCACCGCCAAGGCCGACGACATGCTCGCGCGCCGCGGCCTGAGCCGGGTCCACCAGCGCATCCTGTTCTTCATCGCCCGCGAACCGGGACTGAGCAACAAGGCCCTGCTGGAAGTGCTCAACGTCAGCAAGCAGGCGCTGAACATTCCGCTGCGGCAGTTGCTGGAGATGCAACTGGTGGCCATGGCGACGGACGCGACGGACAAGCGCAAGCGACGGCTGTCGCTGACCCGCGGCGGCGCCGCGCTGGAGCAGACCCTGAGACGCGAGCAGATGCGCCTGGTGCAAGCCGCGCTGGTGGCGGCTGGAGCGGACGCCGCCGAAGGCTGGCTGGCCTTCAACCAGGCACTGGCCGGTCGCCATGAGGCCGAAGGCAGCCAGGACAGTTCGCAACCCTCGGTCGACTCCTGAAAACTGTACCGTTGGTTCGCGGCCTCGGTGTATGGATACCGCCTCGAGAGGCCTGGCTAAGCTGGCGCAAAGCCCAGGGATGCCCTCATGACCGTCGAACTGCTCTCCGCCTTCATGCTCTTCGCCTTCGTCTCCTCCGCCACGCCCGGCCCCAACAACATGATGCTGCTGGCGTCAGGGGTCAATTTCGGCTTTCGGCGGACCCTGCCGCACATGTTCGGCATCAGCCTGGGCCACATGCTGCTGGTCATCTGCACCGGTCTCGGCCTGGGTCAACTGTTCGTCCTCTATCCGCCTCTGCAGATCGCCTTGCGGGTCCTCGGCGGTGGCTATCTGCTGTATCTGGCCTGGAAGCTGGCCACCGCCGCTGCCCCCACGCCGCGGCAGTCGGGCAGCGGCAAGCCCTTCGGCTTCTTCCAGGCGGCGGCCTTCCAATGGGTGAACCCCAAGGCCTGGGTCATGGCCATCGGCGCGGTCACCGCCTATATTCCGGCCGAGAACTTCACCGCCAACCTGCTGCTGGTCGCCCTGCTCTTCGCCCTGATCAACCTACCCAGCGTCAGCCTCTGGACCCTGTTCGGCATGGGCCTGCGCCGTCTGCTCAGCAGCCCGGCACGGCTGCGGCTGTTCAACTGGAGCATGGCCCTGCTGCTGGTGCTGTCCCTCTACCCCATCCTGTTCGGCCATCACTGAGGTTTTTCGATGCACGCGGCTCCGCAACGCTTTACCCCGCTGGTCGACACCTCGCCCGCCGCCGTGGTCGCCGGCTTCGTCGCCATGCTGGTGGGCTACACCAGCTCCCTGGTGCTGATGTTCCAGGCGGGCCAGAATGCCGGCCTGAGCACCGGGCAGATCTCCTCCTGGATCTGGGCGCTGTCCATCGGCATGGCGCTGACCACCATCGGCCTGTCGCTGAGGTACCGCACCCCCATCGTCATCGCCTGGTCGACCCCGGGCGCCGCCCTGCTGGTCACCAGCCTGCCGTCGGTGCCCTACAGCGACGCCATCGGCGCCTTCGTCATCTGCGCCGTGCTGCTCGCCCTCTGCGGGCTCACCGGCAGCGTCGACCGTCTGCTGCGCCGGGTACCGCCGGCGCTGGCGGCCGCCCTGCTGGCCGGCATCCTCTTCCGCATCGGTATCGAGATCTGCGCCGCGGCCCAGCACCAGACCGCGCTGGTCCTGGGCATGGCCCTGGTCTATCTGGTGGCCAAGCGACTGTGGCCGCGCTATTGCGTGCTGGTCGCCCTGGTGGTCGGCCTGCTGCTGGCCGCAGGGTTGGGCCTGCTGGATTTCCACGCACTGCGGCTGGAGTTGGCGGTGCCGGTGTGGACCACCCCGACCTTTTCGCTGGCGGCCACCATCGGTATCGCCATCCCGCTGTTCGTGGTGGCCATGGCCTCCCAGAACATGCCTGGCATCGCCGTGCTGCGTACCGATGGCTACGCGGTTCCGGCCTCGCCGCTGATCGCTACCACCGGCCTCGCCTCGCTCCTGCTGGCGCCCTTCGGCTCCCATGGCATCAACCTAGCGGCCATCAGCGCGGCGATCTGCACCGGCCCCCAGGCCCATGAAGATGCCAGCAAGCGCTATACGGCGGCCGTCTGGTGCGGACTCTTCTACGGTATCGCCGGGCTGTTCGGCGCCACCCTGGCGGCGCTGTTCGCCTCCCTGCCGAGCGAGCTGGTGATCTCGGTGGCCGCCCTAGCGCTGCTCGGCTCCATCATGAACGGCCTGCACGGCGCCCTCGCCGAACCCAGCCAGCGCGAGCCGGCGCTCATCACCTTCCTGGTCACGGCCTCGGGCCTGACCCTGGCCGGGATCGGCGCGGCCTTCTGGGGCCTGGTCGCCGGCCTTTTGGCCAGTTTGCTACTCACCGCACGCCGCTGTTAGAACCCTCGCCCCCCTGACGGGTCGGAACTGGATCCTTCACGTCAGGAGAACACCATGTCCCGTACCAATCGCCAATTCCTGCTCGCCAAGCGTCCGTCCGGCGAACCCACCGCCGACACCTTCGAGCGCGTCGAGCAGCCGATCGGCGAACCCGGCGCCGGTCAGGTGCTGATCAAGAATCTCTTCCTTTCCCTCGACCCGGCCATGCGCGGCTGGATGAACGAGGGCAAGTCCTATATCAAGCCCATCGGCCTCGGCGAAGTCATTCGCGCCCTGGGCGTGGGTGAGGTGGTGGCGTCCAACCACCCGGACTTCAAGGTAGGCGACACGATCAACGGCATGCTCGGCATCCAGGACTACTATCTGGGCGAGCCCCAGGGCTTCTACAAGGTGGATCCCAGCAAGGCCAGCCTGCCCCAGTATCTTTCCGTGCTCGGCATGACCGGCCTGACCGCCTACTTCGGCCTGCTGGAAGTCGGCGAGCCCAAGGCCGGCCAGACCCTCGTGGTCTCCGGCGCTGCCGGCGCGGTCGGCAGCATGGTCGGCCAGATCGGCAAGCTCAAGGCCTGCCATGTGGTGGGCATCGCCGGTGGCGCGGAAAAATGCCGTTATCTGATCGAGGAACTGGGGTTCGACGCCGCCATCGACTACAAGGCGGAACCGGACCTCGCGGCCGCCCTGCACCGTGAGTGCCCCAACGGTATCGACGTCTATTTCGACAACGTCGGCGGCCCGACCCTGGACGCGGTCCTGGCGCAGATCAACTTCCGCGCGCGGGTAGTGCTCTGCGGCGCCATCAGCCAGTACAACAGCGACAAGGTGCAGGGGCCGCAAAACTACCTGGCGCTGCTCAGCAATCGCGCGCGCATGGAAGGCTTCATCGTGCTCGACCACGCCGCTCGCTACGCCGAGGCACAAAAGCAGCTGGCGATCTGGCTGGCCGACGGCCAGCTCAAATCCCGGGAGCACGTGGTGGAAGGCCTGGACACCTTTCCCGAGACCTTGATGAAGCTGTTCTCCGGCGAGAACTTCGGCAAGCTGGTGCTCAAGGTCTAAACCGCGCGTCGGAAAGTCGTCACCAGCGGGCTGCAATCGCGGCCCGCCTGGGCCTCAAGCGTCAAGTTACAGACGGCCAATCGCCATCATTCTGCCAAGTCATTGATTTAAATGATACTTTAAGACTGGCACGCTTCTCGCTGTAGAGGGACTATCCGCCAAGGAGAACAGGCATGGTCCCGCCCTCGTCCAACACCATCAACCTCGATCGCGCTCGCCAGCAGCGTAACGCCACTCTGGCTGCCTCCGCCCGCGAAAGCGACCCCGCGGTGCTGGGCGCCCTGCGCCAGCGCTTGCTCGGCGTGCTGCAGACATCGCTGGATCTCGAACGGGTCCTGCAACTCTTCCGGCAGGAGGTGGATACGCTGGTGGACCTGCCCGGCCTCGCCTACCGCAATGCTGCGGAAGACGTCGCCATCGGCCTGGGCGAAGAACAGGGTCATCAGGTGCACTATCACCTGAGCCAGGGGGATCTCCGCCTGGGTGATCTGACCTTCCACCGTCTGGAGCGCTTCCAAGAGAGCGAACTCGGTGCGCTGGAATACCTGCTCGGCAGTCTGTTGTTTCCCCTGCGCAATGCCCTGCTCTATCGCGAGGCCCAGAACAATGCCCTGCGCGATGCCCTGACCGGTGTCGGCAATCGCAGCGCCCTGGATCGCGCCCTGGTGCGGGAGCTGGAACTGGCCCGCCGGACCCAGCAGCCGCTGTCGCTGCTGATGGTGGATCTGGACCATTTCAAGCGCATCAACGACCGCTTCGGCCACAGCGTCGGCGACGACGTGCTGCGCCAGACCGCCCGCACCCTCGACAACAGCCTGAGAAGCATGGACATGGTCTTTCGCTTTGGCGGCGAGGAATTCTGTGTGCTGCTGTCGGCCACCGGCCACGAAGCGGCGCATATCGTCGCGGAACGCCTGAGAGCGGCGGTAGAGGCCCAGTCGGAGACGGCGGGTGCCATCCCGTTGCCGGTCACCCTGAGCCTAGGCCTGGCGACCCTGCGCGACGTGGAATCCCCGCGCTGCCTGCTGCTGCGCGCGGATCGGGCCCTCTATCAGGCCAAGGCCGACGGCCGCAATCGACTCTGCAGCCTGGCCTGAGGCTCGCCTGGGACCGGGCGACCTCTCTGCTTAGCGACGACCGCCCTTACCGGTACCGCCGCCACTCGGACCACGACGCGGGGCGATGCCCGGCGAGGTACGGCCCTTGCTGACCGGCTTGCGGCCCATTTCGCTGGGACGCTCGGCCACGGCCGATCCCTGGGTCTTGCCAGTCTTGCTCGCCTTGGTCACCTTGTTGCGCGAACCCCGACCGGCATCGATCGGCCGCGCGGTCTTGCGCTGCTGGCGCTCGAGCTTTTCCTTGGTCTTGCCGCCCATGGACGGCAGGGCGACCGGCGGCAGGCCGACTTCACCGGCGAGGATGTCGATCTCCGCCTGGTTCATCTCGCGCCAGCGCCCAACGGGCAGGTCGCTGGTCATGAACACCGGACCGAAACGTACGCGCTTCAACCGGCTCACCACCAGGCCCTGGGACTCCCACAGCCGCCGGACTTCGCGGTTGCGGCCTTCCATCACCACGCAATGGAACCAGTGGTTGAAGCCGTCGCCTTCCGGCGCCTGCTGGATGTCGGTGAAGCGGGCCGGGCCGTCTTCGAGGATCACCCCGTTCTTCAGGCGCAGCAGCATCTCCTCGGTGACCTCGCCGCGTACCCGTACCGCATATTCGCGGTCCATCTGGTAGGACGGGTGCATCAACCGGTTGGCCAGTTCGCCATCGGTGGTGAACAGCAGCAGGCCGGTGGTGTTGATGTCCAGGCGACCGACATTGATCCAGCGACCCTGCTTGGGCTTGGGCAGGCGATCGAAGACGGTGGGTCGGCCTTCGGGATCGTCACGGGTGCAGATCTCGCCCTCGGGCTTGTTGTAGATCAGCACGCGACGTACCACTTCCTCGGCCTGGTCACGCTTGAGCAGACGTCCGTCCACCGCGATGGCGTCCTTGGGCATGACGCGCAGCCCCAGGGGGGCGACCACGCCATTGACCTTGATACGGCCTTCGCCGATCCAGGCTTCGACGTCGCGACGCGAGCCGACGCCCAGGCGCGACAGCACCTTCTGCAGCTTTTCGCCAGCCGGCGCGGGGACGGTTTCGTCGAGGGATTCGTTTGGGGGATTCTTGTCGAGGGTCATCAGGCACCTCCCGGTGTAGTGGACGACAAAGGTGCCGCGGAACGGGCACCAGGAAAAAGACAGGGGCGCATGATAGCGTCCCTGCTTGCGCCAGCCTAGCTCGCCTGGCGGGTGACGGATGGCCGCAGGCTCAGTCCAGCGTGGCCAGGGCTTCGCGGCAGAGCTGCTCGACGCGCGTCCAGTCCTTGGCCTTCACCACGTCGCCGGGCAGCATCCAGCTACCGCCGACGCACAGCAGGTTGGCCTGCTGGAAGTAGTTCTTCACATTGCCCGGATTGACGCCACCGGTGGGGCAGAACTTAAGTTCGGCGAAGGGCCCGGCGAAGGCCTTGAGCGCCTCCACGCCGCCGTAGACGTTGGCGGGAAACAGCTTGAAGCGGCGATAACCCAGGCGGTAGGCCTGCATGATCTCCGAGGGTGTTGCGATGCCGGGCAGCAGCGGAATGGGCGCCGATACCCCGGCCTGGAGGATTTCCTCGGTGGTGCCCGGGGTGACGATGAACTGGGCACCGGCCTCGACCGCGGCGTCGAACATCCGCACGTCCAGCACGGTGCCCACGCCGACATCCAGCTGCGGACGTTCCTGGCGCAGCAGGCGCACCGCGTCCAGCCCGTGGGCCGATCTCAGGGTGATCTCCAGGGCGGTGAGCCCCCCCGCGGCCATGGCGTCGGCGAAGGGCAGCACGTCGGCCGGATCGTTGATCACGATCACCGGCAGGATCCGCGCGCGGGCGCACAGGGCATCTAGGGTCGCGATCTTGTTCTGCATGTCCAAAACTCAACTCCTCGTCAGGGGCACCAATAGACGACCAGGGGTTCGCGCAGGAACGCCTTGATCGGAGTGGCCAGCTCGTCGCCCTCGGCCAGAGCGGTTTCCAGTACCTGTCGCTTGCCCGCGCCCTGGATGGCGAGGATCTGCTGCCGCGCGCGACTCAGGTAGGCGCGGCTCAGGGTGATGCGGGTCTGGGGCGCGGACGGTGCCACACCGGGAAAGCTCAGGCGCTCGCTGGCCGGATTCAGGGCCTCTTCCAGGCCGGGACTGCCGGGGAACAGCGAGGCGGTGTGGGCGTCGTCGCCCATGCCCAGCACCAGCACATCGGGGGTCGCCAGGGTGTCGCGCAGCCGGGCCTCGGTCTGGGTCATGCCCTCTTCCGTGGAGGTGGCCGGGCTGTAGAGATCGACGAAACCTGCGGCGGCAGCGGGTCCCTGGAACAGGTGCTGGCGCAACAGACCGGCATTGCTGTCCGGATGGTCACCGGGGACCCAGCGCTCGTCCGCCACGGTCACCAGCACCTTCGACCAGTCCAGCTCGGCCTGCGCCAGGCGCTCCAGGAAAGGCACCGGACTGCGGCCACCGGAAACGATCAGCAGCGCTTCGCCGCGGGCCGCCAGGGCCTCGCGCAGTGACGCGGTGACCGTCTCGGCCAACGCCGTGGCATGGGCCTCGCGGTCGGGCAATTCGCGCAGGGTCACGCCCTGCCCTAGGTCAGACGTCGCCATACCAGGATCTCCCGTCTCGTGCGATCAGTGCGATGGAGGTCAGCGGACCCCAGCTGCCGGCGGCATAGGACTTGGGCGAGTCGCCCATCTTCGACCAGCCATCCATCAGCTGATCGCACCATTTCCAGGCCGCTTCGATCTCGTCCTTGCGGACGAACAGCGACTGGTTGCCCTGCATGACTTCCAGCAGCAGTCGCTCGTAGGCATCCGGGGTACGCAGATGTTTGAAGGTCTCGGAGAAATTGAGCTGCAACGGACCGCTGCGCAGTTGCATGCCCTTGCGCAGGCCCTGGTCCTTGCTCATCACCTGCAGCGAAATGCCTTCGTCCGGCTGGATGCGGATGATCAGCCGGTTGCTGATCAGGCTGCGCTGCTCGGGGGCGAAGATGTAGTGCGGCGGTTCCTTGAAGTGGATGACAATCTGCGACAGCTTCTGCGGCATGCGCTTGCCGGTCCGCAGATAGAAAGGCACGCCCGACCAGCGCCAATTGCGGATGTCCGCGCGAATGGCGACGAAGGTCTCGGTGCGGCTTTCGGTATTGGAATTGGGCTCTTCCAGATAACCCGGTACCGGCTTGCCGTCGCTGTAGCCTGAGGTGTACTGGCCGAGGACCACGCGGCTGGCCAGCTGGTCGGCGGTGATGGGCTCCAGCGCCTTGAGCACCTTGACCTTCTCGTCACGGATACTGTCGGCCGAAAGATCCGCCGGCGGGTCCATGGCGGTCAGGCAGAGCAGCTGCAGCAGGTGGTTCTGCACCATGTCGCGCAGCTGGCCGGCCTGGTCGAAATAGCCCCAGCGACCCTCGATACCGACCTTCTCGGCCACGGTGATTTCCACGTGGGAGATGTAGTTCTGGTTCCACTGGGTCTCGAACAGGCTGTTGGCGAAGCGCAGGGCGATGAGGTTCTGCACGGTCTCCTTGCCCAGGTAATGGTCGATGCGATAGACGCGGTCTTCGGGGAAGAAGCGCGCCACGGCGTCGTTGACCACCTTGGAGGATTCCAGGTCGTAGCCGATGGGCTTTTCCATCACCACCCGGGTGCGCTCGCACAGACCGACGGCGGCGAGGTTCTCGCAGATGGCACTGTAGACCAGCGCCGGGGTGGCGAAGTAGGCGATCAGCGGCGAGGTCTCGCCCACATCCTCGGCAAGTCCCGTATAGTCTTCGCGATTGCGAAAATCGATGGCGCGATAGCCCAGGCGGCCGCGCATCCGGGTCCATACCGCTTCGTCCCAATCGGCCTTGGGCACATAGTGGCGCAGGCGCTCCTCGATGTGCTCCAGCTGCCTGACCCCATCGCCCTGGTCACGCGCCAGCGCCATGATGCGGGTATCCTCGTGCAGCAGACCTTCCCGGTCCAGCTGATAAAGGGCAGGGAAAAGTTTGCGCAGAGCCAGGTCGCCCAACGCGCCGAAGATTGCCAGGGTACAGGGTAGAACTCGGACGCCAGCCATAAATATTCGTTCTTTTACTTAAAGTTTGAGATATTCCAGCGCCATCATAGGGGAGCCGGGGCGATTCGCGTAGTCTTTATATTAAAAAATACGGCGCAGGGGTAAGCCCGGCCCACACCTTTTATAGCCTTAGGATAGAGGCACAACAACCACTAGGAGTTCTCATGGATCGTGCCAGCACCCTGCTGCAAACCATCCAGAACCGCATCGGCGAACTCAACCGCGCGGAACGCAAGGTCGCCGAGGTCATCCTGCAGAATCCCCGGCAGGCCACGCGCTACACCATCGCGGCCCTGGCCCAGGCGGCCCAGGCCAGCGAGCCCACCGTCAATCGCTTCTGCCGTTCGCTGGGCGTGAGCGGCTACCCGGAGATGAAGATCCAGCTGGCGCAGAGCATCGCCAGCGGCGCGGTCTACGTCAGCCAGGCGGTGGAAGCCAACGACGAATCCGAGGCCTACGCGGAAAAGATCTTCAGCAGCACCATCGCCTCGCTGGACAGCGCCCGCCAGCGACTGGACGCCCGCACCGTGGATCGCGCGGTCGACCTGATGATCCAGGCGCGGCAGATCCACTTCTTTGGCCTGGGCGCCTCGGCACCCGTGGCCCTGGACGCCCAGCACAAGTTCTTCCGTTTCAACATGGCGGTCTCGGCCCATTCGGACGTGCTGATGCAGCGGATGCTCGCGTCCATCGCCAGGACCGGCGACCTGTTCGTGATCATCTCCTACACCGGCCGCACCCGGGAACTGGTGGACGTGGCCAAGCTGGCGCGGGACAACGGCGCCTCGGTGCTCGGCCTCACCGCCAGCAATACCCCGCTGGCCAAGGTCTGCACCCACAGCCTGGACATCCCGTTGCCGGAAGACACCGACATCTACATGCCCATGACCTCGCGGATCATCCAGCTCACCGTGCTGGACATCCTGGCCACCGGGGTCACGCTCAAGCGCGGCGTGGATTTCCAGCCGCACCTGCGCAAGGTCAAGGAAAGCCTGGTCGCCACCCGCTATCCCTCGGAGCCCGACCAAGGCTAGGCGCCCTCACTGTGCAAAACCTGCTTAGGATCTCGCGAGCTAGAGCCAGACAAGGCGAAAGCGCCTGAGGAAGCGGAGTTTACCTATAGTAAATGAGCATTCCGAAGGCGCTTCCAACGCGGTTTGGCCGACGCGCAGCAGATCGTAAGTAGGTTTTTAGATGTCGTCGCGGTGGCTGAACAGGTCCCAGGTCGACATGAACAGCGCGGCGATCAGCGGGCCGATGACGAAGCCGTTGAGGCCGAACAACGACATGCCGCCGATGGTGGAGATCAGTACCACGTAGTCCGGCATCTTGGTGTCCTTGCCGACCAGGATGGGGCGCAGCAGGTTGTCCACCAGGCCGATCACCACCACGGCGAAGACGATCAGGATCACGCCCTTGATCACCGCGCCGGTGGCCAGGAAGTAGATGGCCACCGGCACCCAGATCAGCGCCGAACCCACGGCGGGCAGCAACGACAGGAAGGCCATCAGGGTGCCCCAGAGCACCGCGCCCTGGACGCCCAGCACGCCGAGGATGAAGCCGCCCAGGGCGCCCTGCACCACGGCGACGATGATGTTGCCCTTGACCGTGGCGCGCACCACGGCGGTGAACTTGGCCATCAGGCTGCGCTTGTGCATGTCGCTCAGCGGAATGGCCTTGCGGATCAGGGCCACCAGCTGCGAACCGTCGCGCAGCAGGAAGAACAGCAGATAGAGCATCACGCCGAAGCCGATCAGGAACTGGAAGGTCCCCTGACCGAAGCTGAAGGCCTGGGTGGCCACGAACTGGCTGCCCTGCATGGCGCCTTCGGATAGCTTCTGGCGAATGCCCTCCAGGTCGCCGGCACCAAAACGCTCCAGCACGCTACGTACCGAGTCCGGCAAGGCGCCCCAGACCTGCTGATAGTACTGGCCGAAATTGAGCTGGCCGCTGCTGATCTGCTGGTACAGCAGCGCCCCTTCCTGCACCAGGGAGATGGCGATGAAGACCACTGGCAGGATGACGATAAGCAGGATCACGAACAGGGTGCACAGCGCACCGAGGTTGCGTCTGTTGTTGAAGCGCCGGACGAACCAGCGCTGCAGCGGGGCGAACAGGATGGCGAGGATGGCGCCCCAGAACACCGCCCCCAGGAAGGGCGTGAGGATCCAGACGAAGGCCAGCGAGACCACCACCAGCAGGATCAGGAACGTCTTGTTTTCCAGCCGAGCACTTTTCATTGGCTTTCGCGATTCCGAACAAGGATGACAGGCCTTGCTTAGAGCCTCGGAAGCCGTGGGGTTCCCATGAGCACCCCCAACTCGACCCGAAGAGGCGCGCCGGCGTGACCGGCGCGCCCGGGATCATACGCGAAACTGACGGACCAGGCCGTTCAGGCGCTCGCCCAGGCCGACCATGCCGGCGGTGTTGCGTGCACCTTGCTGGGCACCCTGGGCCATGCTGTCGACGGCATTGGCGATGGTGTGGACGCTACGATTGACCTCTTCCGCCACCGCCGTCTGCTCCTCGGCGGCACTGGCGATCTGGGCGTTCATGGCGTTGATGGTAGCGATCAGCTCGCTGATGGCGGCCAGGGCGGTACCGGCCTGCTCGGCCTGGGCCGTGGTGGCCTCGCCCATGCCGCCCGAGCGTTCCATGGCCCCGACCGCGCGGCCGGTGGCCTGTTGCAGGCGATCGATCATGCCCTGGATTTCCTGGGTGCTCAGCTGCGTCCGGCTGGCCAGGGCCCGTACCTCGTCGGCGACCACGGCGAAACCGCGACCGGCCTCGCCCGCCCGGGCCGCTTCGATGGCGGCATTGAGCGCCAGCAGATTGGTCTGTTCGGCGATGGCGCGAATCACATCGAGCACGCCGACGATGGCGCCCACGTCCTGCTTGAGACCATCCAGGGACACGCTGCTCTGGCGTACCTCCTCGACCAGTTCGTGAATGCGCGCCACGCTGGTGGCGACCGTCTCGCGGGCCAGCCGCCCTTTCTCCTCGGTCTGACGGGTGGCTTCGGAGGCCTGCAGGGCACTGCTCGCCACTTCCTGGGCCGCCGCGGACATCTGGTTGATGGCGGTGGCCACCTGGTCGGTTTCGCTGCGCTGGCGCTGCATGTCGCGATCGGTGCGCTGGGCCTGTTGGGCGACATCGTCGAGCAGACCGGTGAACTGGTGGGTGATGTCGACGACCTGGGCGATGGTGCCCTGGATGCGATCGACGAAGCGATTGAAGGCGGCGGCGAGCTCACCGATCTCGTCGCGTCCGTTGACCGGCAGGCGGCGGGTCAGATCGCCCTCCCCGGCCGCGATGTCGTCGAGATTCTCCCGGATCTGCGCCAGAGGCCTGAGGGTGCGGGCGGCAAACAGCTGCGCGGCGATGCCGATCACCACCAACAGCACGCCGGCCACACCGAAGATCAGCCAGAGCTGGTCCTGGGTGCGTTTGGCGACCTGCTGGGCCACGGCAGCGACCTCGGCCTCCACGCCATCCAAGTTCACCGCCGAGCCGATCACCAGATCCCATTTGGGCAGGTAGTCGGTGTAGGCGAGCTTGGGCACCAGCACGTCCTTGTTGCCGGGCAGCGACGAGCTGTAGCGGCTGAAATGCGAGCCGTCCTTGCCGACCCGGACCAGTTCCTGGTTGAGGTAGAGGCCACTGGGATCGCGGTTGTCCTTGAAGCTCTTGCCGATCCCGGCCGGATCGTTGCCCTTGAACAGGCGGACCACGTTGGAATCGTAGCCGAAGATATAGCCGTCCTTGCCGTAGCTGATGGCGGACAGCAGGCCGATAGCCTCCTTGCGCGCCTCGGTATCGCCCGCGGCGGCCTTGTCGTACAGCGGCTTGACCACGGTCATGGCGGCTTCCACGGTGTTCTGCAGGGCGCTGCGACTCTGGACCATCAGCCGCTCGCGAGCGTCGGCGACGTCCCTTACGGCCTGGTCGTGCAAGACCCAATAGGACAGTCCACCCAGCACCAGGGTGAACAGGCAGACGGGCAGGACGGCCAGTAAGGTGACTTTGAATTTGAGGCTCACGAAGTTCTCCTTGGTCACAAGAGCTTGTGCAGTTATCGGCGCCCTGCCCGATAACTTGACCAGGGAGTCACTTGAGTGACGGGGTGCGCGCTGGCAACGGCAGCCGGATGACCACTGCCAGCCCACCCAGCCCGGAGGCCTCGAGAACGAGGGTTCCGCCGCAGCTGTCGACGATGTCCTTGGCGATCCCCAGCCCCAGGCCGTGACCGCTAACCGCTTCATCCAGCCGGGCACCCCGATCGAGGATCGTCTCGCGCTGGGCTTCCGGCACGCCGGGCCCGTCGTCCTCGACCCGGATCAGATAGCCCTCTGCACCCTGCGCCACCGCCAGCCGGACCTGCTGATCCGCCCATTTGCCGGCGTTGTCCAGCAGGGTGCCGAACAGTTCCAGCAGGTCTTCCCGGTCCCAGGGCAGCCGCAGATCCGCGGGTAGCCGGCACTCGAACTGCAGGTGCTCGCCATGCAGCCGATTGAGCAGCGTGCAGAGTTCGCGAAGCTCGGCGCCGTCCAGGTGCGCGCCCGGCAGGGCCTCGCCGGCCAGCCGGGCACGCCGCAATTCCCGCTCCAGGCGCTGGCGGATACGGCCCAGTTGTTCGCGCAACAGTTCGCGCTGTTCGGGCAGCGCCTGCAGTTCGGGACGCTCGGCCAGGCTGGTCAGCACCGCCAGCGGGGTCTTGAGCGCATGGCCCAGATTGCCGATGCCATGCCGCGCGCGCTTGAGGCCGTCTTCGGTGTGGCGCAGCAGGGCATTCATTTCTCCCACCAGCGGTTCGAGTTCGGTGGGCACGCTGGCGTCCAGCGTCGAACGGCGCCCCTGATGCAGCTGGGCGATCTGCTCGCGCACCTGCTCCAGCGGGCGCAGCGCCCGGCGCACGATCAGCCGTTGCAGCAGCAGGACCAGCAGCAAGGTCGCCAGCCCCAGCAGGCCACCGAACGCGAGGATGCGCGTCAGATTAGTCAGCAGGGGGTTGTAGTCGTCGGCGACCGTTACCTGCACCGCCTGGCCATAGCGCTGGTAATCGGCGCGGTAGGCGAGCAGTCGCTGGCCACTGGGGCCGTCCGCCAGGGTCTCGCTCAGGCCGGTGCCGGGTGGCGCTTCCAGTTGTGCGTCCCACAGCGAGCGCGAGCGCCAGCGGATGCCCAGCGCCGGGATCTCGATGAGAAAGTAGCGGCCGGACAGCGGCCGGGTATAGAGACTGCCCAGCCGGCCCTCATCCAGTTGCAGGCCGTGGGGGCCGCGCACCAGGGCGGCGAGCAGGTTTTCCGTCTCGCCGCGCAAACCGGTTTCCAGATAACGGCGCAAGGCATGGTCCACCAGCCAGGCTCCCCCCAAGACCAGCACCAGACCGGCCACCAGCAAAATGGCCACCAGCCCGACCCTGAGCCGGGCCTGGATGGAATTCAATCGACACCGCCCAGGCGATAGCCCTGGCCGCGCCGCGTCTCGATGACCGCGCGCCCCAGCTTGCGCCGCAGATGATTGACGTGGACCTCGATGACATTGGAGTCGCGCTCGCTCTCGCCGTCGTAGAGATGGTCGTTGAGCCGCGTCTTCGACAGGATCTGCCCGGGATGCAGCAGGAAGCAGCGCAACAGGCGAGATTCCGCCGCGCTCAGGGCGATGGTTTCATTGCCACGCACCACGCATTGGCGCGCCTCGTCGAGCGCGAGTCCGGCGGCCTGCAGCAGCGGCTGGTTGGCCACGCCGCGCACCCGCCGCAGCAAGGCGGCGATGCGCAGGCCCAGTTCTTCGGGATGAAAGGGTTTGGTGAGGTAGTCATCGGCCCCGGCCTTGAGGCCGTCGATGCGCTCCGCCCAGCTGTCGCGGGCGGTCAGGATCAGTACCGGCGTCGCCAGCGCCTTTGCGCGCCACTCCCCGAGCACCTCCAGTCCGGGCCGGCCGGGCAGACCCAGGTCGAGAACGATGAGGTCATAGGGCTCCTGGGCGCCCTGCCAGGCGGCGTCGCGGCCATCGGCCAGCCAGTCGATGGCGTAGCCCTGCCGGGCGAGGAAGGCCGTGATCTCGTCGGCCAGGGCCACATCGTCTTCCACCAGCAACAGGCGCATCTAGTCGTCCACCTCGTCCTTCATGATGGCGCCGTCCATCGCGCCGATTTCCAGTTCGCGGACGACATCGCCGACGAGGATCTCGATCTCGTAGCGATACTGGCCGTCCTCCTCTTCCAGCTCGGCTTCCAGCAGCCGCGCCTGGGGATAGCGTTCGTTGACCCGTTGCAGCAGGCTCTCCAATGGCCGGATCACGCCTTCCTTGCGCAGCTTGAGCGCCTCGTCCTGATCCAGGTCGCGGGCCTGGATCGGCGAGGAGACGCTACCGAGCAGGAGCAGCCCGGCGAGGGCGACGGTCAGTCGTCGCGCTGATCTTTCAGGACTTCGCCGGTGGTGGCGTCGAGTTCCAGATCCCATTTCACACCTTTGGGGTCACGCAGTTCCAGTTGATAGATATAGCGACCATATTCTTCTTCCAATTCGGTCTCGTGGGTCGTCGAGCCCGGGTGCTTGGCGATGGCGGCCTGGTTGAGCACCTCGAAGCTCTTGATCTTGCCGCTGTCACGCAGCTTGAGGGCTTCGTCGGGGCCGAGATCGCGGGCCTGGGCGACGCCTACACCGGTAAGCAGGAGGGCGGCGGTCGCGAGGGCGGTAAGCTTTTTCATGGTGATTCTCTCTGGTTGCTGTTCGATCTGGGTCCAGAGTAGCGATCCGCCATTAATCGAAACTTAAACGCAGATTAAGCCAGGCTTAATCGGATCGGGCCACGCCAGGGCGCTTCGGCATCCAGGGCTTCGCCCTTTTGCGTGACCCGCAGCCGACCCTCGCGAGCCAGTTCCCGCGCCGTATCGCGCAGGGGTTCCATCAACGGCCGCCAATTCGTGGCCAGGTCACGCGCCACCTCCGACGGACAGAAGGTCGTCCCTGGACGGCGCGCCTGTGCCTTGGCCAGCAAGGCTTCACGCAATTGTGCGTCGGTCGGCTTGAGCGCTGTCATGAGAACCGGGTCCCGTCTCCTGGAGTCCACCGTTTCGACCATGAAATTGTCGGTGCAGTCATGACCTCTCGCTCGAAAGTCTCGAAAGTAATGCAACGCCTCGCCCAGACCGACCTGCCCATCCCCGCCGATGAGCGTGACGACACCGGTACCGCCCTCTGCACGCCCTTGCCACCCGACCTCAACTATGTCGACGACAGCCAGGCGGGCCTGAGCCGACGCAAGCTGCGCGGCAAATGGGCCTATTTCACCGCTGACGGCGAACGCATCCGCGATCAGGCGGAAGTCGAGCGCATCAACAAGCTGGCCATCCCGCCAGCCTATACCGATGTCTGGATCTGCCCCAATGCCAATGGTCATCTGCAGGCCACCGGACGCGACGCCCGCGGCCGCAAGCAGTATCGCTACCACCCGCGTTGGCGCGAGATCCGCGATACCGACAAGTACGAGCGGATGCTGGCGTTCGGGCAGGCCCTGCCCAAGCTGCGGCAGCGGGTGGAAGAGGATCTTGCCCGACGCGGCCTGTGTCGGGAAAAGGTCATGGCCACGGTCATCAGCCTGCTCGACGCGACCCTGATCCGGGTTGGCAACGCCCAGTACGCCAAGAGCAACAAGTCCTATGGCCTCACCACCCTGCGCAACCGACATGCCGAGGTGCATGGCAACACCATCGCCTTCCACTTCCGCGGCAAGAGCGGGGTGGAGCACGACATCAAGGTCAGTGATCCACGCCTGGCGCGCACCGTGAAGAAATGCCTGGAGTTGCCCGGCCAGCACCTCTTCCAGTACGTGGACGGCGAGGGCGCCCGCCATACCGTGACCTCTTCCGACGTGAACGCCTACCTGCACGAACTCACCGGCGCCGACTTCACTGCCAAGGACTACCGCACCTGGGCGGGCAGCGCCCTCGCCCTGGAAGCCCTGCGCGAATTGCGCTGCGAGACCCAGACCGACGCCAAGAAGGAACTGGTGGACATGGTCAAGGCGGTATCCCGCACCCTGGGCAATACCCCGGCGGTCTGCCGCAAGTGCTACATCCACCCCGGGGTGCTGGATGCCTTCCTGGCCGGTGACCTCTGCACCCTGCCCAAGCCGCGCAAGCGCAAGGGGCTCAAGGAGGAAGAGGTGCTGCTGCTCAACTTCCTGCAGCGGCTGGAACAGCGGATGGCGGAGACCCAGGCCGCCTGACAAGGCGCGGCTACCCTGCCCCTCGCGCGGGGCGGGGAGCATCCTGCAATAGACGCCGGCCCTGCTCGCCTATCGTGAGTCGTCCAAGACAGGCTGATGGCGCCGCCATGAATGTTATGTTATAACTTTAACAGGTTATTCAAGGCTCAGTCATGGCATCCCCCCGCGCTTCCCTCCTGCTCCTTTCCGTGCCCGTTCGGCTGTCGCTCGCCGCCATCCCGCTGGTCGCGCTTTGGCTGGCCGTGCTCTGGGCGGTCGCCCTGCCATGAGCGCCGCCATCGAACTGCAGGACCTGACCCTGGCCTATCAGCGGCATCCGGCCATCCATCATCTCAGTGGTTGCTTTCGGACCGGCAGTCTGACCGCCATCGTCGGCCCCAATGGGGCGGGCAAGTCCACCCTGCTCAAGGCCATCGCCGGCACCCTGCGACCGGTCAGTGGCCGGGTGGACCGCGCCGTGCCCCAGCGCCGGCTGGGCTATCTGCCGCAGGCCGCGGAGATCGATCGCAGCTTTCCCTTGAGCGTGCTGGAGACCGTGATACTGGGCGCCTGGCGCGGCTTGGGCGTCTGGCGCGGGGTCACCGCTGCCCATCGCGAGGAAGCCTCCCGGGCGCTGCAGGCGGTAGGTCTCGAAGGCCTCGAGGATCGCCTGGTCGGCGCCCTGTCCTCCGGGCAATTCCAGCGGGTGCTGTTCGCCCGGCTGCTGTTGCAGGATGCACCGGTGCTCCTGCTGGACGAGCCCTTCACCGCCATCGATGCCCGCACCACCGCGGACCTGTTGACCATCGTCCGCCGCTGGCACGGCCAGGGCCGCACGGTGATCGCCGTGCTGCACGACCTGGAGCAGGTTCGCCAGCACTTCCCCGAGACCCTGCTGCTGGCCCGGGAAGCCATCGCCTGGGGCGCCACCGATCAGGTGCTGGTCAGCGAGCATCTGGCCCGCGCGCGCAATCTCGCCGAACACTGGGACGCCAACGCGGCGGTCTGTGAGCGCGCATGACCCTCTATCAACTCCTGTTCGAACCCTTCGTCGAATTCGGCTTCATGCGCCGCGCCCTGGTGGCCTGCCTGGCCCTGGCGCTGGGCGCCGGGCCGGTCGGCGTCCTGCTGATGCTCAGGCGCATGAGTCTGGTGGGCGATGCCATGAGTCACGCCGTGCTGCCCGGCGCTGCCCTGGGCTTCATGGTCGCCGGCCTTTCGCTGCCGGCCATGGGCATCGGCGGAATGCTTGCCGGACTGCTCGTGGCCGGACTCGCCGGCCTGGTCAGCCGCTTCACCAGCCAGCGTGAGGATGCCAGCTTCGCCAGCTTCTACCTGATGTCCCTGGCCGCCGGGGTGCTGATCGTGTCGCTGCACGGCTCTAGCGTGGATCTGCTGCATGTGCTGTTCGGCACCATCCTGGCCATCGACGCCACGGCGCTCTACCTGGTCGCCGGCATCGCCACCCTGTCGCTGGTGGTGCTGGCAGTGATCTACCGGCCGCTGGCGCTGGAGTGCTTCGATCCGGGTTTCCTGCGCGCCGTAGGCGGGCGCGGCTCGCTCTATCACCTGCTGTTCCTGCTGCTGGTGGTGCTCAACCTGGTGGCCGGCTTCCAGGCGCTGGGCACCCTGATGGCGGTGGGCCTGATGATGCTGCCGGCCACCGCAGCGCGGTTCTGGGCCAACAGCCTGCCCGGACTGATGGCGGTGGCCAGCCTGATCGCCAGCCTCAGCGGCCTGATCGGCCTGGTGCTGTCCTACCACCTGGGCTGCGCCTCGGGCCCGGCCATCGTCCTGACCGCGGGCGGCGGCTACCTCTTCTCCCTGCTGTTCGGTCGCCTGGGTCTCTACCGGCGGCTGCGGCCCCGCCCCCACCTCACCCACTGAAAGGAGTCACCATGAAATCCCTGTTCTCCCTGGGCGCTGCCCTGCTGCTCGCCGCTACCGGCCAGGCCCAGGCCGCTCCGGTCAAGGCCGTCGCCACCTTTACCGTGATCGCCGACGTGGTCAAACAGGTCGGTGGCGATCAGGTGCAGGTTTCCTCCCTGGTCGGTCCCAACGGTGATCCCCATGCCTACGAACCGACGCCCACGGATGCCCAGGCGCTGAAACAGGCCGATGTGGTGTTCATGAGCGGCCTGCACCTGGAGGGCTGGATGGATCGCCTGATCAAGGCCTCCGGCCAGGCGCGCCCGCCGGTGGTGCTCAGCGAAGGGATCAAGACCCGCGAAATGGCGGAAGACGAGGATGAACACGGCCAGGCTGACCATGATCACGACCATGGCGGTATCGATCCCCATGTCTGGAACAACCCCCTCAACGTGGTCATCTACACCCGCAACGTGGTGAAGGCGCTGTCCGCGGTCGAGCCGGCGCAGGCTGCCACCTTCAAGGCCAACGGTGATCGCTACATCGCCGAACTGGAAGCCCTGGATCGCTATGCCCGCGAACAGATCGGTCAGGTCCCCGAGGCGAAGCGCAAGGTGCTGACCTCCCACGACGCCTTTGGCTACTTCGCCGACGCCTATGGCGTGACCTTCATTTCGCCGCTGGGGCTGTCGACCGAGGCCGAGGCCTCCGCCCAGGACGTCGCCAAGCTGATCCGCCAGATCAAGCAGGAGCATGTTGCCACCTACTTCTTCGAGAACTCCAACGATCCGCGCCTGGTGCAGCAGATCGCCAAGGCGAGCGGCGCCCAGCCGGGCGGCGAGCTGTACGTCGAGGCCCTGTCGCCGGCAGACGGCCCGGCTGCGACCTATGCGGCCATGTTCCGCTACAATGTGGATACCCTGGTCAAGGCCATGAAGGGCGGGCACTGAGGTTCGAGGTCCTCTGGTAGGTTGGCGCTGAGCGCAGCGAAGCCCAACGGCGTGAGGGTCGAACGTCGCCATGTTGCGCTTCGACGAGGGAGCCGTCTCAACCCAACCTACGACGCGGAGACTGGGTGGCTAGACCACCGGCACCTCTTCCAGGTGCCGGTATGCCGCGCCCAGGCGCCGGGCGAGTTCCCGGGCTCGCCGCAGGCGCAGCGGCCCCAATTCGATATCCAGCACCTGGACAGGACAGTCCGGCACGGCCAGCTCTTCCAGGTCGCGCAGACGTCCATCCGTGACCAGTAGCAGCTGGCATTCCTCGCCAGGGTGCTGCCGGCGACGCCTTCTCAGCCATGCCTGAGCTTCCGCCAGGCCCGCCAGCAAAGGCGTTCCGCCTCCCGCTCCCAGCTGCTCCAGCCAGGCCTGCAATGCCCGACCGCTGCGCTGGCCCTGGAAAGACCATTCGGGTCGCTCTCCCGCCGTCTGCAGGACCGCGACCCTGACCCGCTGGCGATAGGCCTGCTCGAACCAGTCGGCCAGCAGGCCCTTGGCCTGGGCCAGGGCGCCGTGGCGGCGAGTGGACGCGGAGTGATCGACGATCACCAGCCAGAGTTGGGCCGGGCGCTGCCGACGCGGTTGCCGCAAGAGCTCATCAACGCGACGTGGACGCCCCCGGAGCAGCGTCGGCACCCAGGCGACGGGACCTGCCGAGCCCGGCGAACGGGCGCCTTGACGCCCTCCCAGGGCCTTGCCCGTTCCGCTTCGGGCATCGCGATCCGGGACATGAGGTGATCGGATGCCTAGGGCTTTTTTCCCCCGCCCAAGCGGCGTCTGGGTCCCGTTGCGGTGGGCTCTGGCGCCAGGGCGCCCCAGCTATCGCCCTCACCTTCCGCGGGCTCGGCATCACCTTGCCGCTGTTGATCACCAGGATCCTGCTCCGAAGTATCAGCAGCCGAACTGTCTTCTAGGGGTGGTATTAATGCGGAAGCGTCCGCTAACTCGCGGCGCCGATGGCGCAGGGCGAATTCAGCCACGGCGGCGATATCGGTGTTTTCGATCGCCCGAGCGCCGCGCCAGGCAGCATGGGCGCGAGCCGCGCGCAACCAGACCAGATCGGCACGCAGGCCGTCGACCCCGGCCTGGTGGCAGCCCGCGGTGATGGCTTCCAGGGCGGCATCGTCCAGCGGGATGTCCGCCAGCCGCGCCCGGGCCTCGCCGCAGCGCTCACGCAGCTCTGCCTGGGCTGGCTCCCACTGGGCATTGAAGGCTAGCGGATCGCTATCGAAGGCCAGACGCCGGCGCAAGATCTCGGCCCGTTCCCGGGGAGCCGGCCGGCTGTTCAATGCCAGGGCGAAGCCAAAGCGATCCAGCAACTGCGGGCGCAACTCGCCCTCCTCCGGATTCATGGTGCCCACCAGCAGGAAACGGGCAGCGTGCTCATGGGAGAGGCCATCGCGTTCCACCCGGTTGACGCCGCTGGCGGCCACGTCCAGCAGCAGGTCGACCAGGTGATCCGGCAGCAGATTGACCTCGTCGACATAGAGCACGCCACCATCCGCCGCCGCCAGGACACCTGGCGCGAAGCGCGCCCGGCCCTCGCCCAGCGCAGCGTCCAGATCCAGGGTGCCGACGATGCGCTCCTCGCTGGCGCCCAGCGGCAAGGTGATGAAAGGACCGCCACCGAGCAGATCGGCCAGACCGCGAGCCAGCGTCGACTTGGCCATGCCGCGCGGTCCCTCGATCAACACCCCGCCGATGCGGGGATCTATGGCATTGAGGCACAGCGCCAGCTTCAGGGACTCGGCGCCGACCACGGCGGCCAGGGGAAAGACGGGAGCGGTCATCTCAGGCTTCATCCATATCCATCAGGAGCTGTTCGAGGGCTTCACGGTAGTCGCCTGGCTCCTGCCAGAGGCCGCGTTGCTGGGCTTCCAGCAGGCGCTCGGTCATGTCGCGTAGGGCCTCGGGGTTGTGGCGTTCGACGAAGTCGCGGGTATCGGCATCGAGCAGATAGGCATCGGCCAGCTGCCGGTACTGGTGATCCTCGACCAACTCGGTGGTGGCGCCGAAACCGAACAGATAGTCCACGGTGGCGGCCATTTCGAAGGCGCCCTTGTAGCCGTGGCGCTTCATGCCGGCGATCCACTTGGGATTGGCCGCCCGGGAGCGCACGACGCGGCCCAGTTCTTCCTTGAGGGTACGGATCCTCGGCAGGTCGGCCTGGGCATGGTCGCCGAAGTAGCTGGCGCGCCGCTGGCCGCTCAGGGTCTCGGCGGCGGCCAGCATGCCGCCCTGGAACTGGTAGTAGTCGTTGGAATCGAGCAGGTCGTGCTCACGGTTGTCCTGGTTCTGCAGTACGGCCTGCAGGTGCCCCAGGCGGCGCGAGAAGTCCTCCCGGGCGGCCGTGCCGTCATCCTCGGCCCCATAGGCATAGCCACCCCAGTTGAGATAGGCCGTGGCCAGATCGCTACGCTTCTGCCACTGGCGCTCCTCCACCGCGACCTGGACACCGGCCCCATAGGCACCGGGCTGGGCGCCGAAGATGCGCCAGCCGGCCTGACGCCGAGCGAGGTCAGCATCGGTACCGGCCGCTTCCAGGGCAGCGCGCTCGCGGCGTACCTGGGCCGCCAGCGGATTGAGGTCGTCCGGCTCGTCCAGTGCAGCGACCGCCTGGGCGGCGGCATCGAACAGCCGTACCAGACCGCCGAAGGCGTCGCGGAAGAAACCGGAGATGCGCAGGGTGACATCCACCCGTGGCCGATCCAGCAGCGACAGCGGCAGGATCTCGAAGTCTTCCACACGGGCACTGCCGGTCTGCCATACCGGACGCACGCCAAGCAGGGCCATGGCCTGGGCGATATCGTCGCCGCCGGTCCTCATTGTCGCGGTGCCCCAGACCGAGAGGCCCAGTTGGCGCAGGTGATCGCCCTCCTCCTGCAGATGACGCTCCAGCAGCAGGTTGGCCGACTGCCAGCCGAGGCGCCAGGCCGTCATGCTCGGCAGATTACGCACATCCACGGAAAAGAAGTTGCGCCCGGTGGGCAGAACGTCCAGTCGACCGCGGCTGGGCGCTCCGCTGGGTCCGGCGGGGACGAAGCGCCCGTCGAGGGCCGCCAGCAGGCCATCGATCTCGGCGGGGCCGCAGCTGTCCAAGGCCGGCGCCACCTGGGCCGCCAGGTGCTCCAGCACCGGGCGGGTGGCAGGCAGCTCGTCCAACGCCAACGGCAGGGGCTCGGCATCGACCGTCGCGGCCACCAGGGCCAATGCCAGGAGCTCCAACCGCTCCCGGGTATCGCCCAGGGTGCGCCAGGGTTCGCTCGACAGCCCCTCCAGGCACGCCGGACGCGGTCCCTGCCAGGCCTCGCCGAGGTCGGAGGCCAGGGGATCGAACCCCAGCTGCAGGTCCTTGGCCAGCACTCGCAGCAGGCTGGCATTGGCGCCCTGGGCATCGCCCCGGGGAATGCGCAGCAGGGCCACCAGGGTATCGCGACGCAGCTGGCCGGTCGGGGATTCACCGAACACGTGCAGGCCGTCGCGGATCTGGGACTCCTTGAGGTCGCAGAGATAGGCGTCCAGCTGCGGCAGCCAGCTGTCCGGATCGTCGGTAATGACCAGCCCCAGTTCGCGATCCAGGGCGGTTTCGCGGACCAGCTGCAGGATCTCGCCGCGCAATTCGGTGGCGCGTCGGAGGTCCAGCAGGCTGGCGTCATAGTATTCGTCGGCCAGGCGTTCCAGGTCGCGCAGCGGCCCGTAGTTCTCCGCGCGGGTCAGCGGCGGCATCAGGTGGTCGATGATCACCGCCTGGGTGCGCCGCTTGGCCTGGGCACCCTCGCCTGGATCGTTGACGATGAAGGGATAGACGTTGGGCAGCGGCCCGAGAATGGCGTCCGGCCAACACTCCGCCGACAGCCCGACGCCCTTGCCCGGCAGCCACTCCAGATTGCCGTGCTTGCCCAGATGCACCACCGCCTGTGCAGCATAGGCCTCGCGCAGCCAGAAATAGAAGGCCAGGTAGCCATGGGGCGGCACCAGCGAAGGATCGTGGTAGACCGCCGCCGGATCGACGTCGTAGCCACGCGCCGGCTGGATGCCGACGAAGGTCAGGCCGAAGCGCACCCCGGCCACCATGAGCCGACCCCGGCGGTGCATGGGATCGGTCTCGGGCCCGCCCCAGCGCTCGGTCACCGCCTGCTGCAGACGCTCCGGCAATTGGGCGAACAGCGCCTGGTAATCCGGTAGCGCCAGACTCTGCAGCGCCGGGCGCAGATCGCGCAGGACGCTGTCATTGGTCACGCCACCGAGCAGGCGCTCGATCAGGGCGGTACCGCTCTCGGGTAGATTGGCCACCGGATAGCCGGCCGTCTGCAGCGCCTGCAGCACCCTGAGGGCCGCCGCTGGAGTGTCCAGGCCCACGCCATTGCCGATGCGGCCATCGCGGGTGGGATAGTTGGCCAGGATCAGGGCGATGCGCTTGTCCGCCGCCGGACGCCGCGCCAGTTCGACCCAGTTGCGCGCCAGGCGGGCGACGAAGGTCATGCGCTCCTCGTCGGCCTGGTAGTTGACCACATCGCTCTGGCTGCGCTCGCAGCGCCAGGCCAGGCCCTTGAAACTGATCGGGCGGGTGATGATGCGCCCGTCCAATTCCGGCAAGGCGATGTGCATGGCCAGGTCACGGGCGCCCAGCCCCTGAGAATTTTCTTGCCAGCGTTCGCGATTGTCCTGGGCGCAGATGGCCTGGAGTACCGGTACCGGCCGGCGGAACGGCGCCAGATTCGGTCGTTCCGGACTGGATTGGGCGAAACCGGTGGTATTGAGGATCAGCGCCGTGGCGGTCTCGGCCAGGAGCCGTTCCACCTCCTCCAGGCAGGCCGACTCCTTGAGACTGGCCACGGCGATGGGCAGTGGATTCAGGCCCTGGGCTTCCAGCTGTTGGCAAAAGCTATCGACGAAGGCGGTGTTGGCCGACTGCAGGTGGGTGCGATAGAACAGCAGCGCCACTGTAGGCCAGTCCGGCCGCCAGCGCTGACGCCAGCCATCCAGGCCCAGGGCGTCTGGGTGATAGACGGCCACCCGTGGCAATTCCCGTGGCGCCTCGTAGGTGTACTGGGCATCCAGGCATTCGCTGGCCAGGCAATGCAGGAAATCCCGGGCATTGGCCAAGCCGCCCTGGCGCAGATAGCGCCATAGCCGTTCGGCCAGCTCGGGCGCCACCGTACCCAGCGCCATCAGCTCGGGGTCGGGCCGATCGCAACCCGGTACCGCGATCAGGGTCAGCCCCTGCGCGGCCAACTCGGTCAGCCGCTCCATGCCATAGCGCCAGTAACCCTGGCCGCCATGCAGGGAGATGAACACCACCCGCGCCTGGCTCAGCACCTCCTCGACATAGAGATCCACCGAGGCGTGGTTCTGCAGCTGCATGGGATTGGCCAGGCGCAGGCTCGGATAGCCGTCGTCCAGGCTACGGGTCGCCTCGGCCAGCAGCGCCAGGTGCGAATCACCACTGCAGAGCACGACGATCTCGCCAGGCGTCTGCGCCAGGTGGGCGATGCCGTCGTCCGGGACGAAACCGCCCGGCTGGGTACGCAGTAGATGCATCCGGGGTCAGGCCACCGCGGCGCGCAACTGGGCGGTGATGGCCGCCTGGTCCAGCGCCTGACCGATCAGCACCAGCTGGGTGCTGCGGGTCTCATCGGTCTTCCAGGCGCGATCGAAGTGTTTGTCGAAGCGGGTGCCCACGCCCTGAACCAGCAGCCGCAGCGGCTTGCCGGCGATGGCGGCGAAGCCCTTCACCCGCAGCACGCCATGGCCCCTGACCACCTCGGTCAGGGCCGCCAGCAGGGTCGCTTCCGCCACCTCGGGCAACTCGACGCCAAAGGAGTCGAATTCGTCGTGGTCATGGTCTTCATGACCTTCAAGGTCATGGTGGGTCGGACGGCTGTCGATATGGGCCTCGGACTCGGCCTGCAGGCCCAGCAGCACCGACAGGGGCAGCACGCCGCGACTGGCTTCCACCACCTTGACCGCCGGCGGCAGCTCTTCGCTCACCTCGGCACGCACCCGGGCCAGGGCCTCGGCATCCAGGCCATCGGCCTTGTTGAGGATCACCAGATCGGCACTGGCGAGCTGGTCTTCGAACAACTCGTGCAGCGGCGATTCATGGTCGAGGTTGGGGTCCTGGCGACGCTGGGCATCCACCTGCTCCGGATGGGCGGCGAAGGTACCGGCAGCCACCGCCGGGCTGTCGACCACGGTGATCACCGCATCCACGGTGCAGGCGGTGCGGATCTCCGGCCACTGGAAGGCCTGCACCAGGGGCTTGGGCAGGGCCAGGCCGCTGGTCTCGATGAGGATGTGGTCGATGTCGCCGCGCCGCGCCACCAGCTCCTTCATCACCGGAAAGAATTCTTCCTGCACGGTGCAGCACAGGCAGCCGTTGGCCAGTTCGAAGACGCGGCCCTGGGCTTCTTCCTCGGTGCAGCCGATGCTGCACTGGCGGAGGATCTCACCGTCGATGCCTAGCTCGCCGAACTCGTTGACGATCACCGCGATGCGCCGGCCTTCGGCGTGGTCGAGCATGTGCCGCAGCAGGGTGGTCTTGCCGGAACCGAGGAAGCCGGTAACGATGGTGACGGGAGTCTTGGCCAGGGTTTTCATGGGCTGCCCTTAGAGAAAAAGCGAAGATAGACGGGCAGGCATGCCGGACGCCCGCGTGACGGCGAGGCCCTGGTGGCAGCCCGGATCACCCCGCCCGGTTGCGTGTTCGAAGCGTGACGAGGCAGGTCTCCTGGCTCGCGGCGCCTGGCTCCGGCCTTCCCGCGCGAGCAGTGGCCTGGTGGAGAGGCGGAAGATGCCGCTTACAGTTGCGGGGGCAGCCGCGGTATCGCACCGCGTTCCCTTTCAAGCTCTTGCCGACAAGAGCACCTCGGAACGCGACAGGCTACGAGCGCCTTGTCGGGGTGTCAATCAGCCAGGCTTGACCGGCGGACGAGGCGCGTGGTCTGCTCGCTGCGCCCGCCAAGAGCGAGCCACCGCCAGCCTTCCTCCGCCCCAAGACCCGCCATGATCGCCACCCCGCGCGTCCTCACTCCCTTGTGCCAGACCACCACTCCGGCCTGGCACCCGGCCGCTAGCCGGCTCGCCCTTCGCCCGCCGTCCTGTTCAGGGCCTGGACTGGACGGCAGGGATGCGTTGCGCCGCAAGGACATGCAAGGTTGATGGCCTTGGTCCTGGGCCTCGGCTGCCGGCAGGGCTGTTCGCTGGACGAACTCGCCCAACTGGCGCTCGCGGTCTTGCAGGAAGCCCGGTGCGATCGCACCGCGCTGACCGCGCTGGCGACCGTTGCCGGTCGACTCGAGGAACGCGGGTTGCGCGCCCTCGCCCAGCACTGGCAGCTGCCTCTGCACGGCTTCACCGCCGAGCGTCTGGCGCAAGAGCGCGGCATAACTGCAGCCAGCGATCTGGTATCGCAGCACACTGGCAGCCCCAGCGTTGCCGAAGCCGCGGCCCTGGCCGCGGCGGGTGAAGGTGCCCGATTGCTGGTGAGCAAGCGCAAGAGCGCGGCTGCGACGGCAGCCTTGGCTTATGCCTGGGCGACCTCTTCCCCGTCAGCGCCGCTGACGCGGGCGCGGACGTGAATGGGGCTGAAGGGCTCGTTCTGCACCAGTTCCACCAGGGATTCCTTGACCAGCTCGAGGATGGCCATGAAGGTCACCACCACGCCGAGCCGGCCTTCATCCAGGGTGAACAGCGCCACGAAGGGCATGAAGGCGCCCTCCCTGAGGCGCTCCAGCACCTGGCTCATGCGCTCACGGGTGGACAGCACCTCGCGGCTCACCTGGTGGCTCTCGAACAGATCGGCGCGGCGCAGGACCTCGCCCATCGCCAGCAGCAACTCGCCCAGGTCCACTTCCGGCAACAGCTTGCGCGCCCGCGCGTCCGGCGCCGGCAAGGTCGGCACCACGAAGTCGCGGCCCTCCCGCGGCAGGTCATCGAGATCCTCGGCGGCCTTCTTGAAGCGCTCGTATTCCTGCAGGCGCCGGATCAATTCGGCGCGGGGATCCTCTTCCTCGGCTTCCAGGCCTTCGGCGCGCGGCAACAGCATGCGCGACTTGATCTCCGCCAGCATGGCGGCCATCAGCAGGTACTCGGCGGCCAGTTCCAGCTGCACCGCCTTCATCAGCTCGACATAGCTCATGTACTGCCGGGTAATCTCGGCGACCGGGATGTCGAGGATGTTGATGTTCTGCTTGCGGATCAGATAGAGCAGCAGGTCGAGCGGCCCCTCGAAGGCTTCGAGAAAGACCTCCAGGGCATCCGGCGGGATATAGAGGTCCTGGGGCAGTTCGGTGAAGGCCTCGCCATAGACCAGCGCCAGGCGCAGCTGCTCGGGTTCGAACAGCTGAGGGTCCAGGGCTTCGCTCATGCTTCGATCATGAAGGGCGTCGGATCGCCGGCACCGACCCGGATCACTTCCGGTTCATCATCGGCCAGGCTGATCACGGTGGACGGCTGCAAGCCACCCGGACCGCCTTCGATCACCAGGTCGACGAAATGCTCGAGACGCTCACGGATCTCCCAGGCATCGCCCAGGGCCTCGTCATCCCCCGGCAGGATCAGGCTCACGCTCATCAAGGGCTCGCCCAGCGCCTCCAGCAGCGCCAGGGTGATGGGATGCTGGGGCACCCGCACGCCGATGGTGCGCCGCTTGGGATGCAGCAGCATGCGCGGCACCTCGCGGGTGGCGTTGAGAATGAAGGTATAGGGTCCGGGCGTGTAGGCCTTGAGCAGGCGGAAGGCGCTGGTATCCACCTTGGCATAGATGCCCAGCTCGGAAAGATCGCAGCACACCAGGGTGAAGTTGTGCTTGTCGTCGAGCTGGCGGATGCGGCGGATACGCTCCACCGCGCTTTTCTCGCCGATACGGCAGCCCAGCGCATAGGACGAATCGGTGGGATAGGCGATGACACCGCCGGACTGGATGATTTCCACGGCCTGACGAATCAGCCGCGGCTGGGGATTCTGCGGATGAATTTCGATGAACTGGCTCATTGGGGTTCCCGGATCTGAGGGTATAGCGGTTGACTGAAGCGCGCCCAGAGGGGCGGCAGATCTTCGGGCAACGGACGGTACATACCCAGCTCCGACCAATCGGCCGGCGCATGGAAATCGCTGCCCGCACTGACCATCAGACCGAATTCCCGCGCCAGAATTGCCAAGGCGCCCACCTGCTCCGCCGGCTGCACGCCGTTGACCACCTCGATGGCATGGCCGCCGTCACTGACGAATTCGCCGATCAGCTTGCGCAGCTTGGTGCGGGTGAAACCATAGGCCAATGGGTGAGCCAGGCTGATCCAGGCCTTGGCGCCCTTGAGCGTCGCCAGCGTCTCGGCCAGGGTCGGCCAGTGCTGCTTGACGTCGCCGAGCTTGCCGCCGCCGAGCCACTTGCGAAAGGCCTCGCCGCGGTCCGCGACATAGCCGGCCTGCACCAGATATTCGGCGAAATGCGGCCGGGCCGGCGCATTGCGACTGTCGCCCAAGGCCAGTTGCACCGCGCGTGCCCCTTCCAGGGTGCCGGGCATGCCCTTGGCCGCCAGCCGCCGGTCGATTTCCCGGGCGCGTTCCCAGCGACCTTCGTGCAAGGCTTCCAGGGCGGCATTCAGCTCTGGCGCGTCAGGGGCGAAATTGTAGCCCAGCACATGCAGCGTGGCCCCGCCCCAGGTACAGGACATCTCGATGCCGGGGAGCAGGCGCAGACCCAGGCCGTCCGCGCATTCCAGGGCTTCCGCGTAGCCGTCCAGGGTGTCGTGATCGGTGATGGCCAGCAGCTGCACCCCGCGCTCATGGGCTCGTCTGACCACCTCGGCGGGCGCGAAGGCGCCGTCCGACGCGGTGGTATGACAGTGCAGGTCGATACGCATGGCTTTCTCCTCCGGCTTCATCAGGTATTATGCCGCGATGCACTGCTATCGGCTGCGTTAATGAAACAATTCATCGATTTCATCCCCCTGCTCCTGTTCTTCCTGGTCTACAAGCTCGATCCGCGTCCGCTGGAATTCGCCGGGCATGCCTTCACCCTGGGCGGCATCTTCAGTGCCACCGCGGTCCTGATCATCGCGTCCCTGGTGGTCTATGGCGCGATCTTCGCGACCCAGCGCCGGCTGGAAAAGAGCCAGTGGCTGACGCTGATCGCCTGCCTGGTGTTTGGCGGCATGACGCTGGCATTCCATAGCGAGACCTTCCTGAAATGGAAGGCGCCGGTAGTGAACTGGCTCTTCGCCGTGGCCTTTCTGGGCAGCCAGTTCATCGGCGACAAGCCGCTGATTCAGCGCATGCTGGGCCACGCGGTGCGCCTGCCGGCACCGATCTGGACGCGGCTGAACATCGCCTGGATCATCTTCTTCATCGTCTGCGGCTGCGCGAATCTCTACGTGGCCTTCACCTACGAAAGCTTCTGGGTCGACTTCAAGGTCTTCGGCAGTCTGGCGATGACCCTGGTGTTCATGCTCGGCCAGGGCCTCTATCTGGCGCGCCATCTGCAACCCATGGATGAACCGCGAGACTGATCCCATGAGTCAGATACTGCTGATCGATGACGACCAGGAGCTGTGCGAGCTGCTCGGCGCCTGGCTGAAACAGGAAGGCTTCGAGGTCACGGCCTGTCATGCCGGTAGCGATGCCCGGGTCCAACTGCGCGAGGCCACGCCGGACGTGGTGGTGCTGGACGTGATGCTGCCCGACGGCAGCGGCCTGGAACTGCTCAAGCAGCTGCGCAGCGATCATCCGCAGCTGCCCGTGCTGATGCTGTCGGGACGGGGCGAACCACTGGACCGGATCCTCGGCCTGGAGCTGGGCGCCGACGACTACCTGGCCAAGCCTTGCGATCCGCGCGAACTCACAGCACGGCTGAGAGCCATCCTCAGACGCAGCCATCCGGCCCAACCCGCGGCCCGCCTGCAGCTGGGCGATCTGTCGCTGAGTCTGGCACGAGGCGTCGCCAACATCGGCGAAACCGAGATCACCCTGACCCTCACCGAGAGCCGCATCCTCGAAGCCCTGCTGCGCCAGCCGGGCGAACCCCTGGAAAAGCAGGCCCTGGCCCAGGTGGCGCTTGGGCGCAAGCTGACGCTCTACGATCGCAGCCTGGACATGCACGTCAGCAATCTGCGACGCAAGCTCGGCAGTCATGCCGACGGTCGTCCGCGCATCCTCGCCCTGCGCGGCCGCGGCTACTACTACAGCGTCTAGCCTACCGCGCAGCCTTTACCCCCTCTTTACGCCCGCTGACCGCCACTGACTCCCCCGCTCCTAGACTGGGCTCATCCGGTATTGCACCGGTCATCCCAAGGAGATTTCCCGATGCGCAAACTCATGCCCGCCGTGCTGTTCGCCGCCCTGTTGCCGACCCTGACCCTGGCCGCGGCCCAGGACAGCGCCGACATCACCCCGCCGCCCCATGGCAAGCTGATGGACGGTGGCCCGCGTAGCGATGGTCCCCTGCGCGGCCTCAAGCTGACGCCCGACCAACGCGAGCAGGTCGGCAAGCTGAGGGGCGAGGAACGCCAGCAGCAGCGCGAGATCGTCAAGAGCTATCTCGACAAGCTGCCCGAGGATCAGCGCAAGGCCTTGCACGATCAGCTGGATGGCAATCGCGACAAGACCCGTCAGTCCATTCGTGCCCTGCTCAAGCCCGATCAGCAGAAGCGCTTCGACGAAATGGAAAAGAAGCGCGAGGATCGCGCCAAGGAGTGGGCTGAATTCCAGCAGTGGAAGCAGGACCACAAGTCCTCGTAATCTCCGTTCGCTGCGCCGACGGTCCTCGGCGCAGCGTCTCAACGGGAAGCTGCCCAAAGTCTCGCGAGCTAGAGACAAACAAGGCGAAAATGCCTGAGGAAGCGGAGTTTACGAGTGGTAAATGAGCATTCCGGCGGGGCTGGCCTTCCAGGGCATCTTCAACGCCGTTTGGCCGACGCGCAGCAGACGTTGAGCAGCTTCTAAGGCGACCGCATGGTTTTCCGTTCCCTCTTCTGGCGCATCTTCGCCACCTTCTGGCTGGCCATCCTCTCCGCGGTCGGCCTGACCATGCTGCTCGGCCACCTGGCCGACCAGGATTCCTGGATACTCGCGCAGCATCCCGGCTTGCGCGACCTTCCCGAACAGTGGGTGCAACGCTATGAAAACGACGGTCCCGCCGCCGCCCAAGGCCTGCTCGAACAGCGCAAGGGCCGCTACGGCATCGATGTGCTGGTGCTGGGCGAAAACGGCTCGCCCCTGGTGCGCGGCACCCTGCCACCGCGCCTCTTCGACCAGGATCTCGACCAGCCACAGCGTCAGCAGCGCCCCGGCCCCGGCGCCCGCGATCCCAATCGGCCGCTGCCCTGGCGACGCCTGACCGACGAATACACCAGCCCGAGCGGCCAGAACTACCTGTTCATCTACCACCTGCCCACGCCCGAACTGGGTGCCTGGCGCCGGCAGAGCCTGTTCTGGCCGGTCGGCATGCTGGCCATCGCCACCGTGGTGCTGACCCTGTTCAGCCTGCTGCTGACCCTGAGCCTGACCCGCCCGCTCAATCATCTGCGCCGCGCCGTCCACGACCTTGGCCAGACCGCCTACCAGCAGGACACCCTGGCCCGCCTCGCTCGGCGCAAGGACGAACTGGGCGTGCTGGCCGAAGACTTCAATCGCATGGGCGCCCATCTGCAGCGCCTGATCGACAGCCAGCGCCAACTGCTGCGCGACGTGTCCCATGAATTGCGTTCACCGCTGGCGCGGCTGCGCATTGCCCTGGCGCTGGCCGAACGCTCTGATCCCCGTGACCTGGGCAACATGTGGCCGCGGCTCACCCTGGAATGCGATCGTCTGGAAACCCTGATCGGCGAGATCCTCGCCCTCGCCCGCCAGGAAGCGGACCCGGGTCCACCCGAGCAGCTGGAATTGCATCCACTGCTGGAAGGCCTGATGGAGGATGCCCAGCTCAGCGCGCCCCAGCAGCGGGTGGAGCTCGACGTTCCCGCCACCCTCCGGCTGGACGGCTGGCCCGATGTACTGGAACGTGCCCTGGACAATCTCCTGCGCAATGCGCTGCGCTTCAATCCGCCTGCCCGGCCGATCGTCATCTCGGCGACCGCCGCGGCAGGCGAGGTGCGCATCCAGGTGCGTGACCATGGCCCCGGCGTCAAGGCCGATGACCTGCCGCGCCTGGGTGAGCCCTTCTTCCGCTCGGATCAACAGCACGCCACTGGCTACGGCCTCGGCCTGGCCATCGCCCGCCGCGCGGTGGAGCGCCATGGGGGCGAGCTGCACCTGAGCAATCACCCGGACGGCGGCTTTCTCGCCACCGTCACCCTGCCGCTCAGACCGGTCCTGGCCAATGGCTGACCTGCGCACTCAGATCACGCGGCGCCGGGACGCGCGGCGCTACCTCCGGCGTGCCCAGGTAGATGTAGCCCACCACCTGTTCGTTCTCGGCCAGCCCCAGCCCCTGCAGGACCCAGGGGTCGTAGCTGAACTCACCGGAGCGCCAGACCGCCCCCAGCCCCAGGGCAAAGGCCGCGTTGACCAGGCCGTGGGCGACGCAACCAGCGGTGATGATCTGCTCCTGGACGGGCACCTTGGGGTGTTCCTGGAGTGTGGCGACGACGGTGATGACCAGGGGCGCCCGCAGCGGCATGCGCCGAGCCTTGTCCAGGGCCGCCGCATCCGCGTCGGGCTCGCGGCGGCGCAGGGCGTCGGCATAGAGCTCGCCAAGTGCGCTGCGGCCCTCGCCGGCCACCAGGATCAGCCGCCAGGGGCGCAGCAGCTTGTGGTCAGGCGCCCGGTCCGCGGCGCGCAGCAGGGTCTCGAGTTGCTCGGGGGTCGGACCCGGTTCGGTCAGGCGACCGACCGAGGCGCGATTGCAAAGGGCTGCGAGGGCATCCATAGCGTCTCTCCTGTAAAGATGCCGCAGTGTAACCCAGGGATGACCGCCGAATTTGGCTGTCACAGCAGCGGAATGGCCGACAATCTTGGCCGCTGCCAGGGCGGTCGGCTAAGATCGCCAATGCAAGAAAACCCGGCCGCTTTCATCGTCGCGAACGGAGTTATCCCGACCTCTCGCCTTTTTCGAAACGGACCCGACAGATGAAGTTTGCGCTCAACCGGTTCCTCGCTGCGTCCGGTGACAGCCTGGGCGTCTACTACGCCCGGGTATTCGCCTATCTGATCGCCGCCGCCAGCGTCACCGCGGGTTACTACGTCCAGGCCGACGCCGTGGGCCTCTGGCTGATCCCCTACGCCCTGCTCTATCCGCACGTGGCCCAGACCCTGAGCCTCAAGCTCCGGCGCGACCGCGGCGCCCAGACCGATGTCCTGCTCGCCGCCGTGGACGCCATCCATGTGGGCATGGCCGCGGTGGTGTTGCGCTTCCCGCTGATGCCCACCCTGATGCTGCTGTTCATGCTCGGCTACACCAGCATGCTGCGTGGTGGTCCGCGTCTGCTCGGTCTCTGCCTGCTGTTCGCCACCAGTGCCGCGGCGCTGGGCAGTGCCACCTTCTTCCAGGGCGTCGACCTCACCAGCCCGCTGTTGGTGGCGGTCACCAGCGTGGTGGGCACCATGCTGCACCTCTGGGGCACCGGCTATTTCCTGCACCGGCAGCGCAAGCGCCTCATCCAGATCAACGACGACCTCAAGCGCGAACAGGAAAAGTCGGCGATCCTGGCGCACAACCTGGCCAAGTACCTTTCGCCCCAGGTCTGGGAATCCATCTTCACCGGCAAGCAGCACATCGCCCTGGGCACCCAGCGCAAGAAGCTCACGGTGTTCTTCTCCGACATCAAGGGCTTCACCGAGCTGTCCGAAGAACTCGAGGCCGAAGCCCTCACCGACATGCTCAACAACTACCTCAACGAGATGTCGAAGATCGCCGTGAAGTACGGTGGCACCATCGACAAGTTCGTCGGTGACTGCGTGATGGTGTTCTTCGGCGACGCCAACAGCCAGGGCGCCAAGAAGGATGCCGTGGCCGCGGTCTCCATGGCCATCGCCATGCGCAAGCACATGAAGGTCCTGCGCCAGCAGTGGCGCAGCCAGGGCATCAACAAGCCGCTGGAGATCCGTATGGGCCTGAACACCGGTTATTGCACGGTCGGCAACTTCGGTTCCAGCACGCGCATGGACTACACCATCATCGGTCGCGAAGTGAACCTGGCCAGCCGCCTGGAAAACGCCGCCGATGCCGGCGAGATCCTGATCAGCCACGAGACCTACTCGCTGGTCAAGGAAACCATCATGTGCCGCGACAAGAGCTGGATCACCGTTAAGGGCTTCAGCAAGCCGGTGCAGATCTACCAGGTGGTGGACTTCCGCCGCGACCTGGGCGCCTCCCCCAGCTACGTCGAGCACGAGCTGCCGGGCTTCTCCATGTACCTGGACACCAACAACATCCAGAACTACGACAAGGAGCGGGTCATCCAGGCGCTGCAGCTGGCGGCGGAAAAGCTGAAGGACAAGGTGATCCTCTAGTCGCCCGCCTTTGCTGCAGGCAGAAAAAAGCCCCGGATATCCGGGGCTTTTTCATGTGACCGCGGGGATCAATCCTCGCGATAGCGACGCAGGCGCAGGGCCTTGCCGGCTACGCGGGTGTCCTTGAGCTTGGTCAGCAGACGCTCCAGGCCGTCTTCGGGCAGCTCCACCAGGCTGAAGGAGTCACGGATCTGGATACGGCCGATGGCCTCGCGATCCATGCCACCCTCATTGATGATGGCACCCAGCAGGTTCTTGGCGGCAACGCCGTCACGGGCGCCCAGGGCGGTGCGGCAACGCACGCGGCCTTCCGGCAGCGGCTGCATCGGGCGACGCTCGCCACGATCCGGACGCTCGCCGCGCTCAGGGCGGTCGCCCCGCTCGCTGCGCTCGCCACGGGGACGCTCGCTACGACCGGCGCCGGGGGTCAGCGGCTGCTCGCGACGTACCGATTCGATGTCCAGGGCGCGGCCGCTGGTCAGCTTGGCCAGCAGGGCCGCCGCCAGGGTCGAAGGATCGCACTGCAGACGCTCGCACAGCTCTTGACGCAGGGCACCATGGGTGGCGTCGGCGTCGGCCAGCAGCGAACCCACGCCATCGGCCAGGCGGGAGATACGGGCTTCCAGCACGGCTTCGGCGTCGGGCAGGCGGATCTCGCCAACACGCTGACCGGTGACACGCTCGATCACCTGCAGCATGCGCCGCTCGCGCGGGGTGACCAGCAGCAGCGCGCGGCCTTCACGACCGGCACGACCGGTACGACCGATACGGTGCACATAGGACTCGGGATCGTAGGGCATGTCCACGTTGAGCACGTGGGTGATGCGCGCCACGTCCAGACCGCGGGCGGCGACGTCGGTGGCGACCACGATGTCCAGCGAACCGTCCTTGAGGGACTCGATGGTCTTCTCGCGCTGGGCCTGGGGCATGTCGCCGTTCAGGGCGCTGACGCGATAGCCCTGGCGCTCGAGCAGCTCGGCCAGGTCCAGGGTCGCCTGCTTGGTCCGCACGAAGGCGATCAGGGCGTCGAAATTCTCCACTTCCAGCAGGCGCAGGACCGAGGCCGGCTTCTGGTCGGCATGGACCATCAGATGCGCCTGCTCGATGCGGGCGACGGTCTGGGTCTTGGCCGCGATGCGGACGTGTTGCGGCTCTTTCAGGTGGCGCTCGGCAATGGCGCGGATCGACGGCGGCAGGGTCGCCGAGAACAGCACGGTCTGGCGGGTTTCCGGCATGGCTTCGAAGATGAATTCGAGGTCGTCCATGAAGCCCAGCTTGAGCATCTCGTCGGCTTCGTCGAGCACCAGGCGCTGGACGGTGGCCAGCAGGTTGTCGTCACGGCGCAGGTGGTCGCACAGGCGGCCGGGGGTGGCGACCAGTACCTGGGCACCCATGCGCAGGGACTTCAGCTGCGGACCCATGGGCGCGCCGCCGTAGAGAGCCACGACTTTGACGCCGGGCATCTCGGTGGAATAGGTTTCGCAGGCGGTAGCGACCTGCAGGGCCAGTTCACGGGTAGGAACCAGCACCAGAATCTGGGGTTCACGACGGGACGGGTCGAGCTGCGAGAGCAGCGGCAGAGCGAAGGCTGCGGTCTTGCCCGTACCGGTCTGCGCCTGGCCGATCATGTCGTGGCCGGCGAGGATCACCGGAATGGACTGCGACTGGATCGGCGACGGCTCTTCGTAGCCGACGGCCTTGATGGCGGCGAGGATGGCGGGATTGAGATTGAGCGCAGCGAAATTGCTGATGTCCTGGGTCATTGTCTTGCCTCGTGTGCTTCGCAAAGACCCCAAAGCCAAGAGCTGCGCTTATCCGAATGACCGAAGTCGCCCAGGCAGCCAAGGTGTGAGCTTTTTGCGAAATAGCGGATGAAAGGGGGTGAAGCGTCTAGGATTGTTCGCCGTCGGGCGAACGCACGACCGGCGTGGCCATGGCGGCGGACCGGGAGAATGCAGTTCCTGAACGGAAGGTCAAAAAGACCGGGGCGAATAATACCCGAACCCTGGACATTTCTCCAGAGAACCTTGGTCTACTTTTGTAGTCAGGTTGCCGCACGCAGGTTGTCCAGATGGGACTCCAGATCGAAGCCGATCCGCAGGCTCAATTCGCGAACGCGCTGCCGCGTGCCAGCCTCGTCCAGCTCCTGTTCCAGGCTCGCCGGTACCAGCAGGATCACGTTGCCCTCCACCACCGGGCACTCCCAGTAATGATGGCGGAACAGCCCGCGCAGCAGCGCGGCGCCCAGTGGCTTGCCGTCGGTGGCGCTCCACTGGTTGATCATCAGCCAGCCGCCCGGATTGAGCTTGGCCTGGCAGTTTTCCAGAAAGCGCCAGGCCAGATGCGCACTGGAGGGGCCGACATCGGTATAGAGGTCGACGAAGATCAGATCGGCAGGCGCCGCGCTGTCGAGCAGGTCCAGGGCATCGCCGATGCGGATCGCCAGCCGCGGATCCTCACCCAGGCCAAGATGCAGGCGGGCCAGGCGCGGCACCGCGGGGCGCAGCTCCAGCGCTTCCACCGCCTCCAGGGGCAGCCACTTGAGGCAGGCCTGGGTCAGGGTGCCGGCGCCCAGCCCGAGAAAGAGTGCCCGCCGTGGCTGCGGATGGCAGAGCGCACCCAGCAGCATGGCGCGGTTGTAGTCGTATTCCAGCCAGGCGGGGTCCTGGGTGAAGACGCAGCTCTGCTCCACCTCCTCGCCGAACTCCAGGAAGCGATAGGGCCCCACCTCGACCACCCGGATCCGGCCATGGTCATCGACGACCTCTTCCAGCAACACTTCCGTCTCGACCATCACCACCCTCCTCTATAGCCGCCCATGGTAGCCGCGATGGGCACTGTCTATCGAGCGTCGCGCCCGTCATCGGTTAGTATGGAAGGCTTCGTCGCACCACTCAGAGAGAATCATGTCCGCGCCCTGGAGCCCCACCAGCTGGAGAAGCCTGCCCATCCAGCAGCAGCCCGAATACCCCGATCAAGCCCGTCTCGCCGATGTCGAGCGCACCCTGGCCGGCTATCCGCCCCTGGTGTTTGCCGGCGAAGCCCGCGAATTGCGCCGGCAGTTCGCCGAGGTGACCCAGGGTCGGGCCTTCCTGCTGCAGGGCGGTGATTGCGCGGAAAGCTTCTTCGAATTCTCCGCCGGCAAGATCCGCGACACCTTCAAGGTGCTCCTGCAGATGGCGGTGGTCATGACCTTCGCCGCGGGCTGCCCGGTGGTCAAGGTCGGCCGCATGGCCGGCCAGTTCGCCAAGCCGCGCTCGTCCGGCGATGAAGTCCAGGACGGCGTCTCCCTGCCGGCCTACCGCGGCGACATCGTCAACGGCATCGACTTCACCGAAGGCAGCCGCATCCCGGATCCGCAGCGGCTGATCCAGGCCTACAACCAGTCCACCGCGACCCTCAACCTGCTACGCGCCTTCGCCCAGGGCGGTTTCGCCGACCTGCACCAGGTGCATCGCTGGAACCTGGACTTCATCGCTAACTCGGCCCTGGCCGACCGCTACCACCAGTTGGCGGATCGCATCGACGAGACCCTGGCCTTCATGCGCGCCTGCGGCCTGGACACCGCGCCCCAGGTCAAGGAGACCAACTTCTTCACCGCCCACGAGGCACTGCTGCTCAACTACGAAGAAGCCTTCGTCCGCCGCGACAGCCTGACCGGTGACTGGTACGACTGCTCCGCGCACATGCTCTGGATCGGCGATCGCACCCGCCAGCCCGATGGTGCCCATGTGGAATTCCTGCGCGGCGTGAACAACCCCATCGGCGTCAAGGTCGGTCCGTCCACCACCAGCGAAGACCTGATCCGCCTGATCGACACCCTCAACCCCGAGAACGATCCGGGCCGCCTCAATCTCATCGTGCGCATGGGCGTGGGCAAGGTCGGCGATCACCTGCCGCGGCTGATCCAGACCGTGGAGCGTGAAGGCCGCCAGGTGCTGTGGAGTTCCGACCCCATGCACGGCAACACCATCAAGGCCTCCACCGGCTACAAGACCCGGGATTTCGCCAGCGTGCTGGGCGAGGTCAAGGAGTTCTTCGGCGTGCACCAGGCCGAGGGCACCTACGCGGGCGGCATCCACATCGAGATGACCGGCCAGAACGTCACCGAGTGCATCGGCGGCGCCCGCCCGGTCACCGAAGACGCCCTGTCCGATCGCTACCACACCCACTGCGACCCGCGCCTGAACGCCGACCAGTCCCTGGAACTGGCCTTCATGATCGCCGAGACGCTCAAGGGCATCCGCCGCTAGGCAGAGGGCGCGGCGCGATCTAGTGCTGCGCAACAGCCTCACGCAAGACGTCCGCCGGCCCGTGCAACTGCAGGTCGGCGAGACCGAGCCACGCCGCCAGGGCGCGCAACTGCCCCGCCAGGGCATCCAGCCCCTCGTCATCCAGCCCTGCCGCCTCCAGATGCACCGCATGCACCGCCAGGCGCGATTGTGCGCGTTCGGCGCGTAGATCCACCCGTGCCGCCAGCCGCTCCCGATAGAGAAAGGGCAGCACGTAGTAGCCATAGACCCGTTGGGGCGCCGGGGTATAGATCTCCAGCCGATAGCGGAAACCGAACAGCTGCTCGGTGCGCTCGCGCTCCCAGACCAGGGAATCGAAGGGCGACAGCAGCGCCGCCGCCTGCACCGGACGCCCGGGATTCGGCGCCCCGGCCACATAGGCCGGCTTCGACCAGCCCTGTACCTGAAACGGCTGCAGCCTGCCCTCCTCCAGCAATTCGGCGATGCCCTGCCTCGCTTCGGCGGGACTCAGGCGAAAGTAATCGCGCAGCTGGCCTTCGCTCGCCACGCCCAGGGCACGGGCACTGCGCAGGAGCAATGCCCGGCGCGCGGCTTCGGGTGTAGGGGCAGGCGCCGCGAGGATCTCCGCCGGGAGCACCCGCTCGGGCAGGTCATAGAGGCGCTCGAAGCCGCGCCGTCCGGCCACCGTCACCTCACCCGCGGCGAACAGCCACTCCAGCGCCAGTTTGCCTGGGCTCCAATCCCACCAGGGGCCAGCCCGCTCGACCCGCTTCGCCAGGCTGCCAGCGCCCAGCGCGCCGCGCTGCACCACCGCCTCCAGGGTCTGGGCGACGACCTGCGGCTGCTCGACGGCGAACCGCGCCAGCTGCCGATAGATGCCAATGCCCTGGCGCGCCTGATCGCGTCGCCAGCGCAGTTCGGCCCAGACCTCGGCCGGCACCAGCGAGGCCTCGTGAGCCCAGCACTCATAGAGCTGCCGCTTGCGCCCCTGACCCCAGGCCAGGGTATCGAAGTCGGCGAAGGCATAGTGGCCGAGACGACTGAACAGTGGCAGATAGTGCGAGCGCACCAGGGCATTGACCGAGTCGATCTGCAGCACATTCAGGCGTGCGGCCTGGCGGTACAGGGTGGCCAGGCCCGCGCCGCCCTTGGGTTGACTACCGAAACCCTGGGCACGCAGGGCCAGGCGCCGGGCTTCGCGCAGGGAAAGGCTATCCATCCGAGCTCCTGACAGAGAGAGGTGATCTTCCACCCTAGCAGGATCGGCGGCGGCCCTCCTCTGCGGGTTGCTGCCAGAACGGTTTGTCGGCTTCCTGCCAGGCATCGGCGCGACTCAGACCGAGGTCGTGCAGCGCGCCCTCATCCAGTCGATAGAGCGCCCGGCGTTGGTGGGAAAGCTCCACCGCGCGGCGCAACCAAGCCCAGACTTGCCGCAGACGGAAGGTGACGCCGGGAACACCAGGGGTATGCGCGGACGAATCTCGTTGAGCCATGAGCCGGGCCATGGTGAATCTCCTTCTCCAGGGGGTGTGGCGCAAGTCTGAAAGCCGGCATAACATCAATCCAACGAATCTTTCTGATGCGATCCATTCACCTGGTTGATGTCATGAATTATCCGAGCATAGAGACCGATCTGTTGCGCACCTTCGTCGCCATCGCCGATCAGGGCGGCTTCACCCGCGCGGCCGAGGTAGTCAACCGCACCCAGTCGGCGGTGAGCATGCAGATGCGCAAGCTCGAAGAGGACGTGCTGCAGCGGCGGCTGTTCGAACGGGAGGGCCGCCAGGTGCGCCTGACAGCGGAGGGTCAGATCCTGCTGGGCTTCGCCCGGCGGATCCTCAAGCTGCATGGCGAGGTGATGACCACCCTGCGCGAACCGCACATGGTGGGAACGGTGCGTATCGGCACCCCCGACGATTACGTCATGAGGTTCATTCCCGGCATCCTGGCCGGCTTCGCCAAGGCCTATCCACTGGTGCAGGTGGACGTCCATTGCGAGACCACCGCCGGCCTGCTGCAACGCCAGGACCTGGACCTGACCATCGTCACCCGTGAACCGGGCAACGAGATCGGCCTCCCCCTGCGTCGCGAGCGCTTCATCTGGGCCGAGGCGCCGGGTTTCGATGTCCACCAGCGCGATCCGCTGCCGCTGGCGATGTTCAACACCTCGTGCTTTCTCAGCGAATGGGCGCGCCGGGCGCTGGACAATCGCGGACGCGGCTATCGCCTGGCTTACAGCAGCCCGAGCCTTGCCGCTCTGCTCGGCATCGTCAAGGCCGGCCTGGCGGTCACCGCGCAACTGGAAAGCCTGCTGCCGAGCGAGCTGCGCCGGCTGGGAGAAGCCGACGGCATGCCGGACCTGCCGGCCTGCTCCATCGAACTGCTGCGCAATCCGCGCAGCGCCTCGCCGATCATCGACACCCTCGCCGAGCATATCGCCGAGGGCTTTCGGCAGTAGGACTTGCCTGAAAAGTCGACGAGCGCAGGTGAGGCAAGGCAAAAATCAGCGAGGAAGCGGAGTTTACAAATGGTAAATGAGCATTCCGAGCTGATTTTTAACGCAGCATCACCAATGCGCAGGCATTTTTCAGACAACGTCTAATCAGCGCAGCGCCAGCAGCACCGCACACAGCAGCAGAAAACCGCAGAACAGCAGGCGCAGCAGCCGCTCGGGCAACTGGTGCGCGAGCCGCACGCCCCAGCTGACGCTGAGCAGGCCACCCAGCGCCAGCGGCAGGCCGACGTGCCAATCCACTTCCCCGTGCCAGGCATAGCTGGCCAGGGTGACCCCGGTGGTGGGCAACGCCATGGCCAGCGACATGCCCTGGGCCGCCACCTGGGTCATGCCCATCACCCCGGCGAGAATGGGGGTGGCGATCACCGCGCCACCGACGCCGAACAGCCCGCCGACCAGCCCTGCCACCAGCCCCAGCACCCCGAGCCCCAGGCGACTCGGCGTGGTCAGCGGCGGCTGGCCACGGCGATAGAGTTGCCAGAGGTTGTAGAGCACCAGCACGAGCAGGAAGCCGACGAAGCCGTGGCGCATGGAGCGGGCGTCCAGGGACACCGCCAGCGCCGTACCCGCCAGGGCCGAGAGCATGCCGGCGGCGGCCAGCAGACCGGCGCGTTGCCAGTCGATGCGATTGCGCTGGTTGTACTTGTAGACCGACAGCAGCACGTTGGGCACCACCATCACCAGGGCGGTGCCCTGGGCCAGTTGCTGGTCGAGGCCGAACAGCAGGGCCAGCACCGGGATGGCGATCAAGCCGCCGCCGATGCCGAACAACCCACCCACCACACCCAGCACCGCCCCGAGGGCGATATCAATCAAGAGCTGAGACAGCAATTCCACGGCGCACTACCCAGAAGCGAACGGATTCGGAAACCGCTGTCCGGCGCACCGCCAGCGGAGCGCCAGACAGCAAAAAGCCCGGCAAGCCGGGCTTTCTATCGAGATGCCAGGTTTAGACCTTGGCGCGCGACTTGTACTCGTTGGTACGGGTGTCGATCTCGATGTGGTCACCGATGTCGCAGAACTCGGAGACCTTCAGCTCGTAGCCGTTGTTCAGGCGAGCGGTCTTCATGACCTTGCCCGAGGTGTCGCCGCGAACGGCCGGCTCGGTGTAGGCGATCTGGCGCACGATGGTGGTGGGCAGTTCGATGGAGATGACGCGGTCGTTGTAGAACACCGCTTCGCAAACGTCGGTCATGCCGTCTTCGATGAAGGCGATGGCATCGCCCAGGTCGTCTTTCTCGACTTCGTACTGGTTGTAGTCGTTGTCGACGAACACGTACAGGGGATCGGCGAAGTAGGAATAGGTCACTTCCTTGCGATCCAGAATCACCGGCTCGAGCTTGTCGTCGGCGCGGAAGACGGTCTCGGTCGCGCTGCCGGAGAGCAGGCTCTTCAGCTTCATCTTGACCACTGCAGCGTTACGGCCGGACTTGTTGTATTCAGCTTTCTGGATGACCCAGGGAGCGTTGTCGATCATGGCCACTTGGCCGGCACGGAACTCTTGTGCGGTTTTCATGCGGTTATCCGTATGGATGGAAGAACGGGATTTCGAGGCGCCATATGATAGCCAATCTGTATGGAAATGCACCAGGCTGCCGGCAAGATCGCTGTGAGAAGCCATCCGATCGCTCCAATCACGCGCCAGCAGACGCCAGGTTTCGACCTGCGCCTCCAGCGCCGACCAGGCGGCCGCCAGGTCCCCGCGACCGTTCCAGGCCAGCCAGAGGGCGCTGACCGCGGCGGCCAGCGCCGGCGTGCCGGACGCGACATAGCGCGCCAGGAAGGCCTCGAGCTTGACGAAATGGGCGTCCTCTTCCTGCGGATAGATGTGCCAGACGAAGGGATGCGCCGCCCATTGCGCGCGGACGAAGGAGTCCTCGCCACGGATGGCATTGAAGTCGCAGCACCACAGTAGCCGGTCGTACTCCTGCTGGGAGACGAAGGGCAGCACCTGCACCCGCAGGGCGCCGCGACGATGGCCGTCGCCGGCCTTGAGCCAGTCCACGCCGAGCCAGGCGGCAACGTTCGCCAGCACCCGCCCTTCCGGCACCAGCAGGCAGGTGGGCCGGGCACCGGCGCTGAGGGCGTCGAGCCAGTCGATCAGCGCCGGGTTCTCGTAGGCGAACAGCGAGAACAGCCGCTCCCCGGGCTGGCGCCGGACGCCCAGCCCAGCGAGAAAGTCGTCCTGGGCCGCGGCAGCCTGGAGGAAGCCGTCACGCTGATCGAGCAGCTCGCGCTCGCGCAGCAGCCCGCCCACCTTGGCGGTAAAGCCGGGAAAGAAGAAGTACTTGTTCAGCCCGGTGGGCTGCAGCGACGGCAGGGCGTGACAGCCTTCGATCCACTCCTCCGCGCTCAGGTATTCCAGGTTGAGCCAGAGCGGGCGCTCGGCGCGGCGCGCCATGGCGCTGACGAAGCCTTCCGGCAACTGGCAGGCGAAGGCTTCCACCACCACGTCACCCGGCTCGGTCGCCGTCCAGTCGGCGTGCCAGCGTCGCACCTCGACGCCGCGGTGCCATTGCTGCTCGGCCGCACCCTCGACTCCCGGCTGGATCCGCGCCAAGGGATAGAGGTCGTCGATCCAGAGGCGGACCTGCTGTCCATGCTCGGCGACCAGCTGATGGGCCAGACGCCAGGTGATACCCGCGTCGCCATAGTTGTCCACCACCGTGCAGAAGATGTCCCAGGCTGCCATGCCATACCTCTAAGTCATTGATATCGAATCGTGTTCCGCCTGATTGGCGGGCGGACGCGGGAGGGCTTCCAGTGAACCCAGTCACACCGCGACCAAGAGCGGGCCGGTAGTATCCGCGCTTTTTCGGACGGATTCTCCATGTCGTTGCGCCCTGCCCTGCTGTTCTGCCTGAGCCTGGCTTCCCTGAGCGCCCTGGCGACGCCGCAGCCGCCGCAGCCGCCGCGTACCTTCGGCGAAGCCAAGGTGGTGGCGGCAAAGGTCTATGCCAAGCAAGGTGTGGACTTCTATTGCGGCTGCCACTACAGCGGCAACACCGTGGATCTGAAAAGCTGCGGCTACGTCCCGCGCAAGAGCGCCCAGCGCGCTAGCCGCATCGAATGGGAGCACATCGTCCCAGCCTGGGTGATCGGCCACCAGCGCCAGTGCTGGCAGAAAGGCGGTCGCAAGAACTGCACGGCCAACGACCCGGTGTACCAGAAGGCCGAGGCCGACCTCTTCAACCTGGTACCGGTGGTCGGCGAGGTCAATGGCGACCGCAGCAACTTCGCCTTCGGCTGGCTGCCGCAGAAACCCAGCCAGTACGGCGCCTGCCAGATGGTGGTGGACTTCAAGGCCAAGACCGCCATGCCGCGCCCGGAGATCCGCGGCATGGTCGCCCGCACCTACTTCTACATGAGCGATCGCTACGGCCTGCGCCTGTCCAAGCAGGATCGCCAGCTCTATACCGCCTGGACCAAGCAGTATCCCCCGGAGGCCTGGGAGCGCCAGCGCAATCAGCGCCTGGCCTGCATCATGGGTCGCGGCAATCCCTACGTCGGCGAGACCAAGGCCTGCAAGTGAGGCGACTCAGCACCTGTCCGCAGCCGTTCAGGCGGCGGTTGGAATCCCGCTGTGGAATCTCAGCTCGCGATCACCGGAGGTGATCAATTCCACCTCCAGGGCGCGGACCTCGGCGATCTTGGCGTCGACGTCCTCCCGCTCGCCATAGAGATAGGCGAGCTTGAGATAGTCCTGGAAATGCCGGGCCTCGGAGGCCAGCAGGCCGCTGTAGAACTTGCCCAGCTCCGCGTCCAGGTGGGGCGCCACCGCACCGAAGCGCTCGCAGGAGCGGCATTCGATGAAGGCACCGATCACCAGGCTGTCGGTCAGCTTCAGCGGCTCATGGTTGCGGCAGAGCTTGCGCAGGGCGCCGGCATAGCGCGCCGAACTGACGTTGCGGTGCTCGATGCCGCGGCGCTTCATGATCTGCAGCACCTGCTCGAAATGGCGCAGCTCTTCGCGGGCGATGCGCGACATCTTCCAGGACAGCTCGGCGCGATTGGAATAGGTGAACAGATAGTGGAAGGCGGCGCCGGCGGCCTTCTTCTCGTTGTTGGCGTGGTCCTGCAGCAGCGTCGGCAGGTCCTGCAGCGCGGCCTCGACCCAGGCATCCGGCGTGTGGCAACCGAGGAATTCGTTCATCTCGGGCAAGGACATCAGCGTGCTCCCGTGCAAAAGCCGCGCATTATAGAGAAAGGCAGGCGCCTGGGCAGCGCCGCCTGCCTGCTGGCGTTCAGACGCGGGTGTCGATGCCTTCGAGCAGGAAGCGCGGCGCGATGTAGCGGTCGTAGTGGGCTTCGGAAAGCAGGAAGAATTCCCGGTCGATGGCGTCGCGCAACTCGGCCAAGGGTCGATCGCGAAACTCCGGCAAGAGGCGTACGCCATAGGCATCCAGTTGCTGGATGTGGCGTGCGCCCCGCGCCAGCAACTGATAGGCCCAGCAATACTCCGACTGATCGGGCCGGAAGCGGATGCTGCGTTGCTGCAGTTGCTGGCGCAACAGCCCCGGATCGAAGACATCGACCTTGGCCGACACCACCTGCACCAGCAGCAGCTCCAGACGCGCCCAGACGGCGCGCCGCTCCTCTTCGCCGTAGAGATTCCAGTTCACCACCTCGTGGTGGAATCTCTTGCAGCCACGACAGACGTGATCGCCGAACATCGTCGAGCACAGGCCGACACAGGGCGTCTTGATGACAGGAGCGGGCATGGGCGGCAAGCCTTGGAGCAAAACACCTAGTCTAGCCGGAAACGTCAACGACCGGCGCGGGTGGCCCGCGCCAGTCGTACAGAATCCCATCCTGATCACAGGACGCGGATCACACCGCGGCGACACCTCGGCTCGCCACCGGACTGGCGCTGCGGCGGCTCAGGCCGTAGAAGAACAGCCCACCCAGGAAGCAGCCGGTGAACCAGGCGAAGTTGGCGATCGGCTTGAACCAGGGCACGAAGGTGAAGCACAGCCCGATCAGCGCCGCCGCGACCAGCGCCTGGACCGCTACCCAGTTGACGCCGCCGCTGTACCAGTAGGCGCCACTCGGGCTGTCGTCGAACAGCGCATCGACCTCGATGCGGCCCTTGCGCAGCAGGTAGTAGTCCACCAGCAGGATGCCGAACAGCGGGCCGATGCAGGCGGCCAGGACGTCCAGGGTGTAGTGGATCACCTCGGGGTTGTTGAACAGGTTCCAGGGGGTGAGAAAGATCGAGGCCACCGCGGCGATCATGCCGCCCGCGCGCCAGCTGATCTTGCTGGGCGCCACGTTGGCGAAGTCGAAGGCCGGCGAGACGAAGTTGGCGACGATGTTGATGCCGATGGTGGCGGTCACGAAGGTGAAGGCGCCGAGCAGCACCGCGGTGGTGTTGTCGATGCGGGCCACGGTGGCGATGGGATCGTGGATCATCTCGCCGAACACCGGGAGGGTGCCGGACACGATCACCACGGTGACCAGGGAGAACGCCAGGAAGTTGATCGGCAGGCCCCAGAAATTCCCGCGACGCACATCCTGCATGGAGCGGCAGTAGCGGCTGAAGTCACCGAAATTGAGCGTGGGCCCGGAGAAATAGGACACCACCAGGGCGATGGCGACGATCACCTGGCCGAAGGCGGCCCAACCGGTCAGCTGCTTTTCCGCCAGGGTGAAGCTGATGTTGCTCCAGCCGGCGCGCCAGACGATCCAGGCGGCGAGCAGGAACATCACCGCATAGACGGCGGGACCGGCCCAGTCGATGAAGCGACGGATGGACTCCATGCCCGCCCAGAAGACGCAGGCCTGCAGGAACCAGAGGGTGAGAAAGCCGCCCCAGCCCAGATAGGACAGGCCCAGGAAGCTGCTGTCGCCATAGATTGCCAGCGCGGGAAAGAAGCGCAGCACCACGATGACCAGGGCGCTGGAGGCCAGATAGGTCTGGATGCCGTACCAGGCCACCGCGATCAGGCCGCGGATCACCGCCGGGATGTTCGCGCCGAAGACGCCGAAGGCCAGGCGACAGATCACCGGATAGGGTACGCCAGCCTGCTGGCTGGGCCGGGCGACCAGATTGGCGATCACCTGAACGATGCAGATTCCCACCAGCAGGGCGATCAGCACCTGCCAGCTGGCCAGGCCCAGGGCGAACAGGCTGGCGGCGAAGACATAGCCGCCGACACTGTGCACGTCGCTCATCCAGAAGGCGAAGATGTTGTACCAATTCCATTTCTGCTCGACCGGGCCGAGGTCATCGTTGTACAGACGTGGGCTGTAGCCCGGGGGAATCTGCTGGTTCATGGATCGCCTCCTCCGTGGTGGCGGGCACCTGCATACGGCGCTCGCCTTTTTTTGTATACAATCCGACTAGGCAGAGTCCGTGCCAGGTGCCCCAAGATGGCCTTAACTCGCTGGCTTCACAGGGAATTTCCTGAATGGGAGGCGCTAATCCCAGGACCGGGGCGTTACCGGGCGCGCACCCCACTGGGGCGTCAGGTGGCAGCAAGGCGCTACCTTGGCGCACAGCGCCCGCCACATTCGCGCATCGTCAGCGCCCCAGACTTTGTATACAATTCAGGCAAATCGCCGGAGTCAGCCCATGAGTGCAGTACCCGCGTCACTCGCCGTTGCCGCCTCCCCGCGGGACGAGCGGATCTACCAGGACATCCTCGAGGCCATCGTCGAGCATCGCCTGGCGCCGGGCACCCGGCTGCCGGAAGACACCCTGGCGGAAACCTTCGGCATCAGCCGCACCGGCATCCGCAAGGTGCTGCAGCGACTGGCGCTGGAACGGCTGGTGACCCTGCGCGCCAATCGCGGCGCCCAGGTCGCCCAACCCAGCGCCAAGGAAGCCCAGGACATCCTCGCCGCGCGCCAGCTGATCGAACCGGCGCTGATGCCGCTGGTGGCCGCGCGTGTCGACGGCGCCCAGCTGGCGTCCCTGCGCCAGCTCTGCCTGGAAGAGCACGAGGCCCAGCATGGCGGGCGCCACAGCCTGGCGATCCAGCTGTCCGCGCGCTTTCACGTCGAACTGGCCGCGCTGGCCGACAACCAGGTACTGACCGAACAGGTCGCCCAGTTGGCCAGCCGCTCCTCGCTGCTGATCGCCATCTATGGCTCGCGGCACAGCCTGGGCTGCGATTGCGGCCAGCACGAAGACCTGCTGGACCTGCTCGCCCGGGGCGCGGGTGCGGCCGCCAGCGACTGGATGGCGCGCCACCTGCGCCTGATCCGCGAGTCCCTCCGGATCGACCGGCCCGCGGCCGCCGAGCCCGATTTCCGCAGCATCTTCAAACGCAGTTGAGGCCCCCATGCAGATCCAGGTCATCAATCCCAATACCAGCGCCAGCATGACCGCCAAGATCGGTCGCGCGGCCCAGGCCATCGCCCGTCCGGGCACCACCATCCTCGCCAGCAATCCCGAAGCCGGCCCCGTGTCCATCGAGAGTCACTACGACGAGGCGGTGGCCGCGGTCGGCGTGATCGAGGAGATGCGCAAGGGCGTCGAGGCCGGCTGCGCGGCCCATGTCATCGCCTGCTTCGGCGATCCGGGCCTGCTCGCGGCGCGGGAAATGGCCAGGGGGCCGGTGCTGGGCATCGCCGAGGCCGGCTTCCATCTGGCCAGTCTGCTGGCCACCCGTTTCGCCGTGGTGACCACCCTCACCCGCACCCGCATCATCGCCGAGCACCTGCTCCAGCGGTACGGCTTCGCCGAACTGTGCACCTCGGTGCGCTGTATCGACCTGCCGGTGCTGGCCCTGGAAGCCGCCGACGACAGCCTGGTCGAGCTGATCGCCGCCGAGGGTCGTCGCGCCCGTGACGAGGAAGGCGCCGGCGCCATCGTGCTCGGCTGTGGCGGCATGGCCGATCTGCGCGAGGCCCTGAGCGAGGCCATCGGCATCCCCGTGATCGAAGGCGTCAGCGCCGCGGTCAAGCTGGCCGAGTCACTGGTCGACCTGGGACTGGGCACCAGCAAGCACGGCGACCTGGCCTACCCCATCGCCAAGCCCTTCAGCGGACGCTTCGCCCATCTGGGCCGTTAGCCTGCGGCCAGGGCCAACGACCGGTAGCAGAGATGCGACAACGCAGCGCTTAACTTCGCCCGAGGCTTGGCGTAGAATTAGGCAGCCTTATAGGCGCAATGTCCGATACGAAGCTGTTTTCAAAGCGTCACGAGCGAAGTATCCGGTGATCCGGCAGCGGCGGCCTCATCAACCGCCCTGCTGCCGATCAGCTCCTCAGCAGCCGGCGTAAAACTTTGAAAACAGCTTCCGGCGGAATGCGTCCGGCGCGACGGCGGTCCTGCCCGCAGCCTCCCCCGTCATACCCTGCCGGATACATTCCGGGGCGCCAGCCCCCGGACGCAATATTGGACCACTGATGAGGGTCAACCTGTGCTTGAAGCCTATCGTAACCACGTAGAAGAGCGTGCCGCCCAGGGCATCGTGCCCCAGCCGCTGAACGCCGAGCAAACGGCCGGTCTGGTCGAACTGCTGAAGAATCCCCCGGCCGGCGAAGAAGAATTTCTCGTCGACCTCATTACCAACCGCGTGCCGCCGGGCGTCGACGAAGCCGCCTACGTGAAGGCCGGTTTCCTCTCCGCGGTCGCCAAGGGCGAAACCCAGTCCCCGCTGATCTCCCGCCAGCGCGCCACCGAGCTGCTGGGCACCATGCAGGGCGGCTACAACATCGCCACCCTGGTCGAGCTGCTGGACGACGCCGAACTGGGCGCCGTGGCCGCCGATCAGCTCAAGCACACCCTGCTGATGTTCGACGCCTTCCACGACGTGGCCGAGAAGGCCAAGGGCGGCAACGCCCACGCCAAGGCCGTGATGCAGTCCTGGGCCGAAGGCGAGTGGTACAAGAAGCGTCCGGAAATCGCCGAGAAGTACACCCTGACCGTGTTCAAGGTCCCTGGCGAAACCAACACCGACGACCTCTCCCCCGCCCCCGATGCCTGGTCGCGTCCGGACATCCCGCTGCACGCCCTGGCCATGCTGAAGATGGCTCGCGACGGCATCGTGCCCGAGCAGCAAGGCAGCATCGGTCCGCTGAAGCAGATCGAGGAAGTGCGCGCCAAGGGCTTCCCGGTCGCCTACGTCGGTGACGTGGTCGGTACCGGTTCTTCCCGCAAGTCCGCCACCAACTCGGTGCTGTGGTTCTTCGGCGACGACATCCCCTACGTGCCGAACAAGCGCGCCGGCGGTTTCTGCTTCGGCTCCAAGATCGCCCCGATCTTCTACAACACCATGGAAGACGCCGGTGCCCTGCCGATCGAATTCGACGTGTCGGCGCTGGAAATGGGCGACGTCATCGACGTCTACCCCAAGGCCGGCAAGGTCACCCGCCACGGCAGCGACGAGGTGCTCGCCACCTTCGAACTCAAGACCCCCGTGCTGCTGGACGAAGTCCGCGCCGGCGGCCGTATCCCTCTGATCGTCGGCCGTGGCCTGACCGAGAAGGCGCGTGCCGAACTGGGCATGGGTCCGACCGACCTGTTCAACAAGCCGGACCAGCCGGCCGAGAGCAGCAAGGGCTACACCCTGGCGCAGAAGATGGTCGGCAAGGCCTGCGGCGTCGAGGGCGTGCGCCCCGGCACCTACTGCGAGCCGAAGATGACCACCGTCGGTTCCCAGGACACCACCGGCCCGATGACCCGCGACGAACTGAAGGACCTGGCCTGCCTGGGCTTCTCCGCCGACCTGGTGATGCAGTCCTTCTGCCACACCGCGGCCTATCCCAAGCCCATCGACGTCAAGACCCACCACACCCTGCCGGATTTCATCCGCACCCGTGGCGGTGTTTCCCTGCGTCCGGGTGACGGCATCATCCACAGCTGGCTGAACCGCATGCTGCTGCCCGACACCGTCGGCACCGGTGGCGATTCCCACACCCGCTTCCCGATCGGCATCTCCTTCCCGGCCGGTTCCGGCCTGGTCGCCTTCGCCGCGGCCACCGGCGTCATGCCGCTGGACATGCCGGAGTCGGTACTGGTGCGCTTCAAGGGCAAGATGCAGCCCGGGATCACCCTGCGTGACCTGGTGCATGCCATTCCCTACTATGCCATCCAGAAGGGCCTGCTCACCGTCGAGAAGAAGGGCAAGAAGAACATCTTCTCCGGCCGCATCCTCGAGATCGAAGGTCTGGAAGACCTGACCGTCGAGCAGGCGTTCGAGCTGTCCGATGCCTCCGCCGAGCGTTCCGCCGCCGGTTGCACCATCAAGCTGTCGCCCGAGTCGATCACCGAGTACCTGCAGTCCAACATCACCCTGCTGCGCTGGATGATCGAGGAAGGCTACGGTGACCCGCGCACCCTGGAGCGCCGTGCGCGCGCCATGGAAGCCTGGATCGCCAACCCGGAACTGCTCTCCGCCGATGCCGACGCCGAATACAGCGAAGTCATCGAGATCGACCTGGCCGAGATCAACGAGCCGGTGCTGTGCGCCCCGAACGATCCGGACGACGCCCGCCTGCTGTCCCAGGTGGCCGGCGACAAGATCGACGAGGTGTTCATCGGTTCCTGCATGACCAACATCGGTCACTTCCGTGCCGCGGGCAAGCTGCTGGACAAGGTCAAGGGTTCGATCCCGACCCGCCTGTGGCTGTCGCCGCCGACCAAGATGGACCAGCACCAGCTGACCGAGGAAGGCTACTACGGCATCTACGGCAAGGCCGGCGCGCGCATGGAAATGCCGGGCTGCTCGCTGTGCATGGGCAACCAGGCCCGGGTGGCCGCCAACGCCACCGTGGTCTCCACCTCCACCCGTAACTTCCCCAACCGCCTGGGCGACGGCGCCAACGTCTATCTGGCGTCGGCGGAGCTGGCGGCGGTGGCCTCGATCCTGGGCAAGCTGCCCACCGTCGAGGAATACATGGAATACGCGAAGAGCATCGACAGCATGGCCGCGGACGTCTACCGCTACCTGAGCTTCGACCAGATCGCCGAATTCCGTGAAAGCGCCGAGAAGGCCCGCATCGCCGCCGTCGAAGTCTGACGCCAGCGTTCGGTACTGAAAAACCGCCCTTCGGGGCGGTTTTTTTATGTCCGCTCCCAGTAGTGTGGACAACGCGCAGCTTGTCCACGTGGAAGGCCGGGCGGGAGGCCATTGGTAGCGGTCCGTGGAAAAGGCTGCGCCGTTTTCCACACTACGCCTCGTTCGCTGGCGTGAGAGGCACGCGCCTTAAGCACCGGTTAACCCAGGCGCCTTTACCCTCGGCCCTCCATTACCATTGAGGTACCCGCCATGAAAGGTCTTGCTGCCATCACCCTGACCGCCCTGCTGCTCGCCGTCAGCCAGACGAGTCTAGCAGCGGGTTGCATCAAGGGCGCCGTGGCAGGCGGCGTGGCCGGGCATATCGCCGGACACCATGCCATCGCGGGTGCGGTAGCCGGTTGCGCAATCGGCCACCACCTGGCCACCAAGGCCAAGGAAGAACAGCAGCATCCTCACTCCTGAGGATGCTGCGCACGGCCGTATCGCTAATTCCCACGCCCCTTCCGGAGCATCACGCAGATGCCACGCTCACTCGTCGCAATGCTGTTGTCTCTCGGTCTTTGCAGTGCCACTGCGGCTGCCTGGGCCGCGGAACCGATGGCGCCGACCGCTACCCGCTCCCTAGCCGCGGCCTATGAGCCGCGCCTGAAGATAGGCGCCGCCATCGAGCCCGACCAGCTGCAGGGGCCCGATGGCGCCCTGCTGACGCAACAGTTCAGCAGTGTCGTGGCGGAGAACGCCATGAAACCCGCGCGCATCCATCCGCAGGAGGACAGCTACGTCTTCGCCCCCGCGGATGCCATCGTCGCTTTCGCCCAGCGCCATGGACTGGCGATTCGCGGCCATACCCTGCTCTGGGGCAGCCATACGCCGGACTGGTTCTGGCAAGGGGATGGCGGCCAGCCGGCCTCGCGCGAGCGGGTGCTGCAGCGGCTGCGTCAGCACATTGCCACCGTGGTGGGGCGTTACCGTGGCCGGGTCTATGCCTGGGATGTGGTCAACGAGGCCATCGATCCCAACCAACCCAGCTGCCTGCGTAACGACCGCTGGCTGCAGGTAGTCGGCCCGGACTATCTCGCCGTGGCCTTTCGCGCCGCCCATGCCGCCGATCCCCAGGCGCGGCTGTTCATCAACGACTTCAACACCCAGGAACCGGCCAAGCGCGACTGTCTCGCGCGGGTCGTCAAGGGGCTGCTCGCAGAAGGCGTGCCGGTACAGGGCATCGGCCACCAGACCCATATCAGTATCTACTGGCCATCCCTGGCGGCGATCGATCAGTCGCTCACCACCTTCGCCCGCCTCGGACTGGAAAACCAGATCACCGAGCTGGACATGAGCCTCTACCAGCATCACGACTACCAGCCGCAGCAGCCACTGGCGCAGCGCCTGAACCTGCAGGCCGAGCGTTATCGCGACCTCATGGCCCTGGTGCTGGCCCACCCCGAGGTTGCCGCGGTGACCTGGTGGGGCGTGGCCGATGACCACAGTTGGCTGAACCACCAGCCCGGGGCGCCAGGGGATGACCAGCCGCTGCTGTTCGATCGCCAGCAGCGACCGAAACCGGCCTTCTGGGCGGTGCTGCACCAGGCGCCCCACGGGTAGCTTGTCGTCCGGGCAGGCTCTGGTGCGCGGCTTGTCCACGGAAGATTTGCAGCAAGCGGCGAACCCCCGAAGCCTCGCCAGGTCAATTGTTACAGGACATTACTTTGCACCCACGAGAGGTCGCCACCATGAAGCTCCTGCCTACCCTTGCCCTGTCTGCTCTGCTGCTCGGCGCCAGCCAAGTCACCTTCGCCGCCGGTTGCGTCAAGGGCGCCGTGGTCGGCGGCGCCGCGGGCCATGTCGCCGGTGGTCACGGCGTTGCCGGCGCCGCCGCGGGCTGCGCCATCGGGCACCACGAGGCCAACAAGAAGGCCAAGGAAGAACAGCAGAACGCACCCAAGCAATAGTCGCGAGGCTCCGCCAGGACTGGCGGGGCCGATTTAACGCTTTCTTTACGCCCCACCACCGCTCCCCGCCTCGCTTCTTTACGCCCCTCCTCCCGACAATTTCTCCACGCGGCAACTGCCGTCTCTGGAGAACTCGTGATGACCCCCTGGAATCTTCTGGCCCTGCTCCTGGCACTGGGTCTGTTCGTCTATCTGCTGGCGGCGCTGTTGCGCGCCGGCCGCTCCTAGGGAGGCGGCATGGACAGCCAAGCCGCGTTCCTGATCCTGGCCTTCCTGGCCCTGACCTTTCTTCCCGCGCCCTTCCTGGGGCGTTATTTCTACCGCGCACTGGAAGGCGAGCGGACCTGGCTGACCTTCGTCGGCGGGCCCCTGGAGCGCCTGACCCTCAAGGCGGTGGGCACCGATGGCCGCGGCCAGGACTGGCGCACCTATGCCATCGCCCTGGTGCTGTTCAATGGGCTGGGAATCGCGCTGCTGTTCGCCATCCTCGTGCTGCAGGGCGGTCTGCCGTTGAATCCGCAGCATCTGCCCGGGCTGGAATGGACCCTGGCGCTGAACACCGCCATCAGTTTCGTCACCAACACCAACTGGCAGGCCTACAGTGGCGAAGCCTCGCTGAGCTACTTCAGCCAGATGGTCGGCCTCGGTGTGCAGAACTTCGTCAGCGCCGCAGTAGGTGTGGCCGTGCTCGCGGCCCTGGCTCGCGGCATCACCCGCCGCAGCGCCCAGGCCATCGGCAACTTCTGGGTCGATCTGTTTCGCGCCACCTTCTATGTGCTGCTGCCGCTGTGCCTGCCCCTGGCGCTGCTGCTGATCTGGCAGGGTGTGCCCCAGACGTTCGCCGCCCATGTCGATGCCACCACCCTGCAGGGCGCCAGCCAGACCCTGCCGCTGGGCCCGGCCGCCAGCCAGATCGCGATCAAGCAGCTGGGCACCAACGGCGGTGGCTTCTTTGGCGTCAACTCGGCGCACCCCTTCGAGAACCCCACGGCGCTGAGCGATCTGCTGGAGTTGTCGGCGATCCTCATGATTCCGGCGGCCCTGGTGTTCAGCTTCGGCCACTACGTCAAGGATCGGCGGCAGAGCTGGGCGATCTTCGCCGCCATGTTCGGCCTGCTGGTGATCGGTGGCGCCGTGGCCATCGGCGCCCAGAACCACGCCGACCCCGCGCTGGCCGGCCTGGCGATCACCCAGGGGGCTTCCCTGGAAGGTCTGGAGACCCGCTTCGGCGGTACCGCGTCGGCGCTCTGGGCGACGGTGACCACCGCCGCCTCCAATGGCTCGGTGAATGCCATGCATGACAGCCTGGCGCCCCTGACCGGCCTGATCGCGCTGTTCAACATGATGCTGGGCGAAGTGATCTTCGGCGGCGTCGGCGCCGGCCTCTACGGCATGTTGCTCAACGTGCTGATCGCCGTCTTCATCGCCGGCCTCATGGTCGGCCGCACGCCGGAGTACCTGGGCAAGAAACTGGAAGCGCCCGAGGTGCGGCTGCTGGTGGCGACCCTGCTGGTCATGCCGCTGGGCGTGCTGGTGCTGGGCGCCATCGCCGCCAGCGTCCCGGCCGGCGTCGCCGGGATCGCCGCCACGGGTCCCCATGGCTTCAGCCAGCTGCTCTATGCCTATACCTCGGCCACGGCCAACAACGGCTCGGCCTTTGGCGGCTTCAGCGCCAATACGCCCTTCCACAACCTGATGCTGAGCCTGGCCCTGCTGATCGGTCGCTTCGGCTACATCCTGCCGGTCCTGGCCATCGCCGGCAGCCTGGCCGCCAAGCGGCCCGTGCCGCTCGGCCCCAACAGCTTCCCCACCCACGGCCCGCTGTTCGTCACCCTGCTGGTGATCACCCTGCTGCTGGTGGGTGGCCTGACCTTCCTGCCGACGCTCGCCCTGGGGCCGATCGCCGACCATCTGCAACTGTTCGGAGTCCGCTGAAATGGATGCCCAGACCCACACCCTGCCCACTCCCACCCCTGGCACCCTGTGGCGCCAGGCGCTGCGGCAGGCCTTCGTCAAGCTCGACCCGCGTCAGCAGATCCGCTCGCCGGTGATGTTCGTGGTGGAGGTCACCGCACTGTTCTCCACCCTGCTGTGCCTGGCACCCAGCAATGGCGTGAGCACCGGGGTGGCGGTGCAGATCACCCTCTGGCTGTGGTTCACCCTGCTGTTCGCCAACTTCGCCGAAGCCCTCGCCGAGGGGCGCGGCAAGGCCCGCGCCGACAGCCTCAAGGGCATCGGCCAGAACCTGGCCGCGCGCCTGGAGGAAAACGGCGAGCAGCGCATGGTGCCGGCCAGCTCCCTGCGCAAGGGCCAGATCGTGCGGGTGGAAGCCGGCGAGCTGATCCCCGGTGACGGCGAGATCATCGAAGGCGTGGCCGCGGTCAACGAGGCGGCCATCACCGGGGAATCGGCGCCGGTGATCCGCGAATCCGGCGGCGATCGCTCGGCGGTGACCGGCAACACCCGGGTGGTGTCGGACTGGATCCGGGTGCGCATCACCGCCAACCCCGGCGAATCGACGCTGGACCGGATGATCGTCCTGGTGGAGGGCGCCAAGCGCCAGAAGACCCCCAACGAGGTCGCCCTGGACATCCTGCTGATCGGCCTCACGCTGATCTTCCTGCTGGTGGTGGTGACCCTGCAGCCCTTCGCCGTCCTGGCCGGTGGCGAGCTGCCGCTGCTGTTCCTTGTGGCGCTGCTGGTGACCCTGATCCCCACCACCATCGGCGGCCTGCTCTCGGCCATCGGCATCGCCGGCATGGATCGCCTGGTACGGCTGAACGTGATCGCCACCTCGGGGCGCGCCGTGGAGGCCGCCGGTGACGTCCATACCCTGCTGCTGGACAAGACCGGCACCATCACCTTCGGCAACCGCCGCTGCAGTGCCCTGTACGCGGCCCAGGGCATCACCCCCAAGGCCCTGGCCGAGGGCGCCCTCTATGCCTCGCTCGCCGACGAGACCCCGGAAGGCCGTTCGGTGGTGGAATACCTGCGCAACCTGCACCCACTGGAAGAGCCGCCACGCGCCCAGGTCATAGCCATTCCCTTCAGCGCCGAGACGCGCCTGTCGGGCATCGACTGGCAGGGCCGCGAGTATCGCAAGGGTGCGGTGGACGCCGTGCTGATGTTTCTCGGCCAGACCCGCGCCGACCTGCCCGAGGTGCTGGCCCGGGAGATCGAGACCATCGCCAGGAGTGGCGGCACCCCGCTGCTGGTCTGCGGCGAAGGCCGGTTGCTGGGTGCCATCCACCTCAAGGACGTGGTCAAGCCGGGCATTCGCGAGCGCTTCGCCGAACTGCGCACCCTGGGCATCCGCACCGTGATGGTGACCGGTGACAACCCCCTGACCGCCACCGCCATCGCGGCCGAGGCCGGGGTGGACGACGTCATCGCCGAAGCCACCCCGGAAAAGAAGCTGGAGCGCATCCGCAGCGAACAGGCCGAAGGCAAGCTGGTGGCCATGTGCGGCGACGGCGCCAACGACGCCCCGGCCCTGGCCCAGGCCGATGTCGGCATGGCGATGAACGACGGCACCCAGGCCGCCCGCGAGGCCGCCAACCTGGTGGACCTGGATTCGGACCCCACCAAGCTGCTCGACGTGGTGCAGGTGGGCAAGGAGCTGCTGGTGACCCGCGGCGCCCTGACCACCTTCTCGGTGGCCAACGACGTGGCCAAGTACTTCGCCATCCTGCCCGCGCTGTTCGCCGGCATCTATCCGCAGCTGAACGTGCTCAACGTGATGCACCTGGCCAGTTCGCAGAGCGCCATCCTGTCGGCCATCGTGTTCAACGCCCTGATCATCGTCGCGCTGATTCCCCTGGCGCTGCGCGGGGTCCGGGTCAAGGCCGCCAGCGCCGCCGCCCTGTTGCGTCGCAACCTGCTGATCTATGGGCTGGGCGGCATCGTCGTGCCCTTCGTCGGCATCAAAGCTATCGACCTGGCGCTCGGCGCCCTGGGTCTGGTCTGAGGAGACCGCCATGCTCATGCAATTGCGTTCCGCCCTGCTGATGCTCCTGCTGCTCAGCGCCCTGACCGGGGGCGCCTACCCCCTGCTGGTGACGGTGCTCGGCCAGGTGCTGTTCGCCGATCAGGCCGGCGGCAGCCTGCTCCAGCGTGCCGACGGCAGCGTCCTCGGCTCGCGCCTGATCGCCCAGAAATTCAGCGGCCCCGAGTGGTTCCAGCCGCGCCCCTCGGCCGGCGACTACGCCACCGTCTCCAGCAGCGCCAGCAACCTGGCGCAGTCGGCGCCGGGGCTGCGCGAGCGGATCGAGAAGGCGCTGCCCGACGCCCAGGTGGCCGGTCAGGGCCCGGTGCCCCAGGAATTGGTGACCACCTCCGCCAGCGGCCTCGACCCTGACCTCACCCCGGCCGGTGCCCGCTACCAGATCGCCCGCGTCGCCGCCGCACGCGGCCTGGCACCGGAGCGTCTGGAAGCCCTGGTGAGCGAGCAGACGCGCACCTCGCGCTTCGGCCCGGCAACGGTTAATGTCCTGCTTCTCAATCTGGCCCTGGCGGAACTGGCTCCATGACCGACAGCACCGGGCGCGCCGAAGCGCTGCTCGCCGAACACCGCGAAGGCCGTGGGCGCCTCAAGGTCTTCCTGGGAGCGGCGCCTGGCGTAGGCAAGACCTATGCCATGCTGCAGGCGGCCCAGACCGCCCTGCGCCAGGGCCGCCGGGTACGCGCGGGGATCGTCGAGACCCATGGGCGGCGGGAGACCGCCGCCCTCCTCGCCGGCCTGCCGCAGCAACCGCTGCGGCGGGTCGAGCACCGCGGCCTCAAGCTCAGCGAACTGGATCTGGAAGGCCTGCTGGCCGATCCGCCGGAACTGGTGCTGGTCGACGAACTGGCCCACAGCAATGCCCCCGGCAGTCGCCATGCCAAGCGCTGGCAGGACGTCGCGGACCTGCTCGCCGCCGGCCTGAACGTCTACACCACGGTCAACGTCCAGCACCTGGAAAGCCTCAACGACGAGGTGCGCGACATCACCGGCGTCCAGGTGCGCGAGACCGTGCCCGACCAGGTGCTGCTCGACGCCGATGACCTGGTGCTCATCGATCTGCCGCCCCGGGAACTGCTGGAGCGCCTGCGCGAGGGCAAGGTCTATGTGCCCGAGCAGGCGCGCGCGGCCATCGATGCCTTTTTCAGCCAGACCAACCTCACCGCCCTGCGCGAGCTGGCCATGCGCACCGCCGCCGTCCAGGTGGATTCGGCGCTCGCCCTGAGATACCGCCAGCAGGGCCAGGCCGCGCCGCCGCTGCTGGGCCGCCTGATCGTCGGCGCCGGTACCGCGCCGTCGGCGGAGCGCCTGGTACGCCATGCCAGCCGCCTGGCCGATCAACGCCACCTGCCCTGGACCCTGGTCCACGTCGACACCGGCCAGCCGTTGGACGATGCCGCCCGCGCCAACCTGCAAGCCAGCCAGCGCCTGGCCGAGCGCCTGGGCGGTGAGGTGCTGACCCTGCGCGACAGCGATCCGGCCCGCGCCCTGGTCCGCCATGCCCGCGACCAGCGCGCCAGCGTGCTGCTGATCGGCCGCGGCCGCCCGCGCGGCTTCAGTCTGCGGCGCCGCCTGGCCAGTCGCCTGCTGCGCCTGGCCCAGGGGCTGGAAATCGCCATCCTCGATCTGGATCGCGACGCGCCGCCCGCTGCCCGGCCGCGTCGGGCGATCAGGCCCGGCCCCTATGGCGCCGCCGTCCTGGCGACCGCCGTGGCCGCGGCCATCGCCGAGGGCCTGTCCGGACTGCTGGAACTGCCCAATATCTCGCTGATCTTTCTCGCCGCCGTCCTGCTGGTGGCGGTACGCAGCAGTCGCGGCCCGGCGTTGTTCTGCGCCCTGCTGGGCTTTCTAGCCTACGATTTCCTGTTCATTCCGCCGGCCTTCTCACTGACCATCAACCGCGAGCAGGACGTCCTCACCCTGGCCTTCTTCCTGCTGATGGCCCTGCTCACCGGCGATTTGGCCGCTCGCCAGCGGCGCCAGCTGCAGGCGCTGCGTCGGACCCAGCGCGAGACCCTGGCGCTGCTGGACTTCACCCGCCAGCTGAGCGCCGCCAGCGATCGCCAGGCGGTGGTCAGCGTCACCCTCAAGCAACTGGGCGACGCGACGCGCCACGTCTGCCTGCTGTTGCCGGAAAAGGGTGGCCGGCTGGTGACCCAACCGGGCGATCTCATGCTGGCCGACAGCGAACGCATCGCCGCCGAATGGGCCTGGAAGCAGGAAAAGCCGGCCGGGTGCGGCACCGATACCCTGCCCTCCGGTGGCTGGTGGTGGTGGCCCCTGCTGAGCGAGAGCGGCAGCCTGGCCGTGCTGGGCGTACGGCGTGACGATGCCCAGCCCCTGGACCACGCCGTACGTCGCCAGGTGGCCAGCCTGGCGCAGCCGCTGGCCCAGGCCCTGGCGCGGGTGCGCCTCAGCGAGGATCTCGAAGCCGCGCGCCTGCACGGCGAGACCGAACAGCTGCGCAGCGCCCTCCTCGCCTCGGTGTCCCACGACCTGCGCACGCCACTGACGGTGATGCGCGGCTCCATCGATGCCCTGGCGACCCTGGGCGAGGCCATTCCCGCCGGCGATCGCCAGGAGTTGCTGGAAGCCACCCGCCAAGAGGCCGAACGCCTCGATCGCTATATCCAGAATCTGCTGGACATGACCCGCCTCGGCCACGGCAGCCTGCAGCTGGCGCGGGACTGGGTCGACCCCGGCGACATCCTGGCCAGCGCCCTGCAGCGCCTGCAGCCGCTGCTGAGCGGATTGCAGGTGGCCACCCGGATCGAGCCGGGCCTGCCCTTGCTCTGGGTTCATCCGGCGCTGATCGAACAGGCGCTGGTCAACGTGCTGGAGAATGCCATCCGCTTCTCCGCACCCGGCGGGCGGCTGGAGATCAGCCTGCGGCGCCAGGGCACTGAACTGCAGATGGCCGTGGCCGACGAAGGCCCGGGCATTCCGCCCGAGGACCGCACGCGGATCTTCGACATGTTCTATACCGCCGCCCGCGGCGATCGGGGCGGCCAGGGGACCGGTCTGGGTCTGGCGATCTGCCAGGGCATGGTCGGCGCCCATGGCGGACGGGTCAGCGTGGAAGACGGCCTGGACGGTCGCGGCACCACGATGCGCATGCACCTGCCACTGCCCGTGCCGCCGGTGGAACAAGGCTGAATCACCCGGCGGTCGCAGCGGCCAAGAGCCTGTTCAAGGCTCGCGAGCTAGAGCCAAATAAGCCGAAAATGGTTGAGGAAGCGGAGTCTTCAGGTAGTAAATGAGCATTCCGAAGCCATTTTCAACGCCGTTTGGCCGACACGCAGCAGCCTTTGAACAGGCTCTACGATGACGCCCTCTTGTGTGGAACCCCCTCAGATGCCCGCTCACGTCCTCGTCATCGACGATGAACCCCAGATCCGCAAGTTCCTGCGCATCAGCCTCGCGGCCCAAGGCTACCAGGTCAGCGAAGCCGCCACCGGCGCCGAAGGCCTGGCCCAGGCGGCGCTGGGCCAGCCGGACCTGGTCATCCTCGACCTGGGCCTGCCCGATCGCGACGGCCAGGCAGTACTGGTGGACCTGCGCGAATGGTCCGCCGTACCGGTGCTGGTGCTGTCGGTGCGAGCGGACGAGCGCGAGAAGGTCCGCGCCCTGGATGCCGGCGCCAACGACTACGTGACCAAGCCCTTCGGTATCCAGGAATTTCTGGCCCGCAGTCGCGCCCTGCTGCGGCAGACCCCGGCCACGGCGACCCAGCAGGTCGCGGCGCTGGAGGTTGGCGATCTGAAGGTGGATTTCGCCTATCGTCGGGTCCTTCTGGGCAGCAGCGAAGTGGCCCTGACCCGCAAGGAATACGCCGTGCTGGCCACCCTCGCCCACCATCCGGGACGGGTGGTGACCCAGCGGCAATTGCTGATCGATATCTGGGGCCCGACCCATGCGCAGGACAGTCATTATCTGCGCATCGTGATTGGCCATCTCCGGCAGAAGTTGGCGGACGATCCGCTGGCGCCGCGCTATGTCGTCACGGAACCCGGCGTGGGTTATCGCTTGCGCGTCGAAGGTTAGCCGTCCTGGGCTGAATGCTGCTCGCCCAGTGCGGAAATAAGCCGTCTTCCCCGTTATCACCCGTCCATGACCGTCGGCATAAGTATGGCTGGCATTGGCCTTATCTCATGAGCGCGCGGAAGGCTAAAGGATATGATGAATACGACGGTAGCCGCAGTTAGAAAGGCGCCGGGAAACAGATCGCCCCGCTATGGGCTTGAACGTAGCGTAATTGCGGGACGCGCTAACGTCGCAGCGGCGGGAAAAGGATTGCGGTCGGTAGGTCCGCCTTGCGCAGCCACCGACCGCAATTCGGGCAAGACGTTACTGCAGCCAGCCTTCCACGGTATCGGCGCCGTGTTCGGCTTTCCAGGCTTTGAGCAACTTGTGGTTGCCGCCCTTGGTTTCGATGACTTCGCCGGTCTTGGGATGCTGGTAACGCTTGGTGCTGCGCGGACGACGCTTGCCAGCCGGCTTTTCCGGATGTGGCGTCTGTGCCTTGTGCTTGGGGGCAGCGTTGGGATCCAGGATGCCGATGATATCGCCCAGGTTCATGTGATATTCATCCATCAAGGCCTGGAGCTTACTTTCAAACTCGATTTCTTTCTGCAGGGAACTGTCTTGCTTGAGATCTTCGAGCAGTTGCAGTTGGGCACGAAGTTGCTCTTCGGCAGCACGGAATTCGGCGAGACGGGACATGGGCACTCCTGGCGACAATCTGAAAAGGTTACTGGAAACTTCGCCCGCGGGCTAAAGTTGCACGCGAAGATAAAGGATTGATGCCCCGGATGCCAGTGACACGTAATCCTTTTGAAAAAATAGCGACCACTTCTTGCGACGGCAAGTTTGAATATTAAGAAAACCCTGAGCCAAGTCGGAGAATGCGCGCCAACCAGGTCTTGATAGCCATCTTTGCAAGTAACCTGGTAGTAACCGGATCCATCGAAGAAAAGCCGCTTAATACGAACCCTCAACTCAACTGCATAATCATGCAGAAGTTGGCAAAAATTGTAGGCTTAGACGCTGCGAAGCCCTCTGGCATGCACCTCAGGCGGACGCATCCAGATCCAGCTGCGCCTCGGGCACGGGCTGCCAGTTGAACGTCCGCGCTATTACCCGCCGGTATTCGGTGTCTATGGCCACTGGCGTCCGCCGGATATAGTCCCGCGCATGCGCCTGCCGCTCGTGGTCGAGTTTGCGCAGGTAGTCGAGTGCCTGTTCCGCCGTAGGCATGCGCTGATTGAGGCCGCCGCTGCGCGGCGGCAAGGCGGTCCAGACCACGGCGGAGACACCCTGTTCTGCCGCCCAGGCGGCGATTCGCCGCTGGAACGGCGAGTGCGGCCCCGTCGGCCAGCTGCCGATGCATTCGGGCTGTTCCCTTGGCACCCCCTCGCGCTCGCGCAAGGCTTCGCGCGCCTCTTCCAGGGTGTCGACCGCCAGATAGACCCAGAGCACCTGGACCTCGGGCACGCCTTCGCAGATGACCGTGGCCAGCTCGCCGCTGTCACCCTCCCGGGCGAATTCGATGGGCAACCAGGGTCCATCGGCGAACCAGTCCGAGGCGACCGGCAACTCCGCCGCCTTCCAGATCAGCGAACCCCAACCCAGACAGGCGATCTTCATGGCCACTCCCGCGCATCGATGATAGCCATTGGAGGCTAGCGAAGCGATGGGGTTTCCCGGCGGCAAGACTTGGCGACAAAATACAGGACGAAAAAAGCGGCCTCGAGGGCCGCTTCTTTCGTCACCCGCGAGACAGAGCTCGCGGGTGGTATGTGGCGCAGCGGACGGGACTCGAACCCGCGACCCCCGGCGTGACAGGCCGGTATTCTAACCGACTGAACTACCGCTGCGCATGGAAGCCTCGCGGCATCCGGCTGGCACTTACCGAGAACCTGTTCAGCGGGGTTCTCTGCACCAGCGGCCGCTAAGATACTGATTTATCAGGGAAGAAACAACAGGGCAGAGAAAATATTTCTCGCCATACAGGGGCCGCGGCGCAGGCCAGGGCGGCGCTCAGACAGCCGTACCTGCGGCCTGGCGTCTGAGCAGGCCGAGAAAGCCCTCCAGCGCCGCGCTGGGTACCTGGCCGGTGCGCAGCAGGATCCCGAAGGGCGTCAGGGGTTCGGTGATCTCCAGGTCGAGCGAGACCACCAGCCCGGTGCGCAGGTGATCGCGCACCACCGCCTCGGTCAGCACCAGGATGGCGTCGGTGATCTGCACCAGCTGCAGCATGGCGAACACCGAGCCACATTCGATGACGTCCGCCGGGGGCGGCAGCCGACGTCGGGCGAAGGCCGCCTCCAGTGCCACCCGGGCCGGGCTGGCTTCGGGCTGCAGGATCCAGGGCCAGTCCGCCACCAGCTCGGCCAGATCGGGTGGCGCGCGATCGGTCAGGGGATGCCCGGTGCGTACCACCACCGCCAGATGCTCGTTGCCCAGCGGCTCGAAGGTGAAGCGACCGAGATCGGCCGGCTGGGTGAAACGGGCAATGGCCACATCGATCCGCTCCTGTTCCAGCAGTTCGGTGAGCTGGTCGCTGGTATCACCCAGGATGCGCAACTGCAGGCCGGGTTGGCGCGCCTTGCTCTCGGCGATGGCCTGCACCACTAGATCGGGCAAGGCACCCATGATGGCCCCCACCGCCAGATGCCCATAACCGCCAGAGCGGCGCGCATCCAGGTCTTCGGCGCAGCGATCCAGGCCATTGAGCGCACGGCGGGCGAATTCGATGATCTCCACGCCCAGCGCCGTGGGTGTCAGGCCCCGCGCCTGACGCTCGAACAGCATGCAGCCAAAGGCTTCCTCCACGTCCTGCAGCATCCGCGTGGTGGCCGGCTGCGACATGTGCAGGGCTTCCGCGGCGCGGTGCAGATTGCGGGTCCCGGCCAGGGTCACCAGCATCAGCAGATGCTTGTAGCGCAGCCGACCGAACAGCGCGCGGGCATGGGGGGAAGCGTTCATCGGCGGCAATCCTGGTGGCGCGAGCGGAGGCGTCCAACGGGGCTCGACGGCTCTGGCCAAGCTGCTGACACGTACCGATACCTTAAGGGTATCGGTCCTAAACAAAAAGCGATTATCCAGGCATTGCAACTGCGACTACCTTGAGCCGTGGCCGAATCACAACAACAAGAGAGATCGCCATGCACACCCTCCTGTCACCGGGGCTGGTCGCCAAGGTCACCCGGCGCCTGCTGCCCTTCCTGCTGCTCATGTACGTCATGGCCTTTCTCGACCGGGCCAACGTGGGTTTCGCCAAGGTTGCCTTCCAGGCCGATACCGGCATCTCCGACGCGGCCTTCGCCTTTGGCGCCGGGGTCTTCTTCGTCGGCTACGCCTTTCTCGAGATTCCCAGCAACCTGATCATGCACCGCGTCGGCGCCCGACTGTGGATGTGCCGGATCATGGTCAGCTGGGGCCTGATCTCCGCCGCCATGATGTTCGCCCACACGGCGACGGCCTTCTATGTGCTGCGCTTCCTGCTCGGGGTGGCCGAAGCCGGCTTCTTCCCTGGCGTCATCCTCTATCTCACCTACTGGTTCCCCTCGCGCCACCGCGCCCGGGCGCTGGGCTTCTTCTACTTCGGCGCGCCCCTGGCCTTCATCTTCGGCAGTCCGCTGTCGGGCCTGCTGCTGGAATTCGACGGCTTCGGCGGTCTGCACGGCTGGCAGTGGATGTTCCTGGTCGAAGGGGTGCTGGCCAGCCTGGTGGGTGTCTGGGCCTGGTTCTACCTGGACAACCGGCCACGCGATGCCCGCTGGCTGAGCGACGCGGAAAAGCACGCGCTGCAACAGGCGCTGGACGCCGAGGATGCCGCCAAGCCGCACCCTGGGGGGCTGCTGCGCCTGCTCGGTCAGCCGCGTATCCTCCTGCTGTGCAGCATCTACCTGCTGATCCAGGCCAGCGTCTATGGCGTGGTCTTCTACCTGCCGACCCAGGTGGCCGGGCTGCTCGGGCAGAAGGTCGGGCTGCTGGTCGGCCTGGTCTCGGCGATCCCCTGGGTGTGCGCCCTGCTCGCCGCCTGGTTGATCCCCAGCTGGTCGGATCGCACCGGCGAACGCCGCCGCACCGCGGCCGCCACCCTGGCCGTTTCCGGCCTGGGCATCGCCGCCTCGGTGACCTTCTCGCCGCCCTATGCGTTGCTCGCCCTGTGCTTTGCCGCCGCCGGCTTCATCGCCGTGCAGCCGCTGTTCTGGACCTTTCCGTCCGACCAGTTGCGCGGCAGCGCCGCCGCGGGCGGCATCGCCCTGATCAACACCTGCGGCGCCATCGGCGGTTTCATCGCGCCCCTCGCCAAGCGCTGGGCGGAGGTGACCTTCGCCCACCCCGGCGCCGGCCTCTACCTGCTCGCCGGCACCACCCTGGTGGCCGCCGCCCTGATCCTCGGCCTACGCCGCCGCGACCAGGCCGATCCCCAACCCCAGCTCACGCCCAGTCATTAAGGGAGCTTCGCCATGACCCTACCCACCATCAAGCAGGTGCGCGCCTACACTCTTCGCGGCGGTGGCGCCGACTATCACGACCAGGGCGACGGCCACTGGATCGACGACCACATCGCCACGCCCATGGCCAAGTACCCGGAATACCGCCAGAGCCGCCGCAGCTTCGGCATCAATGTGCTGGGCACCCTGGTGGTGGAAGTCGAGGCCAGCGACGGCACCGTGGGCTTCGCCGTCACCACCGGCGGCGAGCTGGGTGCCTTCATCGTCGAGCGGCACCTGGCGCGCTTCCTGGAGGGCGCCAGGGTCACCGACCTGGAAAAGATCTGGGACCAGATGTACCTCTCCACCCTCTATTACGGGCGCAAGGGCATCGTGCTCAACACCATCTCGGGGGTGGATCTCGCGCTCTGGGACCTGCTCGGCAAGCTGCGCCAGGAACCGGTGCACCAGTTGCTCGGCGGCGCCGTGCGTGACGAATTGCAGTTCTACGCCACCGGCGCCCGGCCGGACCTGGCCAAGGAGATGGGCTTCATTGGCGGCAAGCTGCCGCTGCAACACGGCCCGGCCGAGGGCGAGGAAGGCCTGCGCAAGAATCTCGAGGCCTTGGCGACCATGCGCGAGCGGGTCGGCGACGACTTCTGGCTGATGCTCGACTGCTGGATGAGCCTGGACCTGAACTACGCCACCCGCCTGGCCCAGGGCGCCCAGCAGTACGGCCTCAAGTGGATCGAGGAGGCGCTGCCGCCGGATGACTACTGGGGCTATGCCGAACTCAGGCGCAACGTGCCGAAGGGCATGCTGGTCACCACCGGCGAGCACGAGGCCACCCGCTGGGGCTTCCGCCTGCTGCTGGAGATGGGCTGCTGCGACATCCTGCAACCCGACGTGGGCTGGTGCGGTGGCCTGACCGAGCTGGTCCGCATCTCGGCACTGGCCGATGCCCACAACGCCCTGGTGGTGCCCCACGGCTCCTCGGTCTACAGCTACCACTTCGTCATCACCCGCACCAACAGTCCCTTCGCCGAGTTCCTGATGATGGCGCCCAAGGCCGATGAAGTAGTGCCCATGTTCCATCCGCAACTGCTCGACGAACCCGTCCCGGTGCGGGGCCGCATGCGCGCCTCGGCGCTGGATCGGCCTGGCTTCGGCGTGCGCCTCAATCCGGAGTGCGCCCTGGAACGTCCCTATCGCCACTGAGGCGTTGCCCGGGAGGGCTGAATGAAAGCGACCCAAGAAACCCTGGCGACGCCGCTGGCGGACGCACGCCCCGCCGCAACGCCGCTGCCACCCAAGAGTGCCCGCCTCAAGCGGGTGCAGGTGGTCGCCCTGGCGCTGCTGGTACTGGCTGGCTTCGTCAACTACCTCGACCGCAGCACCCTGGCCATCGCCAACCAGACCATCAGCGGCGAGCTGGGCTTCACGCCGACCGAGATGGGCCTGCTGCTGTCGGCCTTCGCCTGGGCCTATGCCTTCGCCCAGCTGCCCATCGGCGGCCTGCTGGATCGCTTCGGCGCGCGCCTGACGCTGGGCCTGGGCATCTGCCTCTGGTCGCTCGCCCAGGGCGTGCTCGGGCTGCTCAGCAGCCTGCACCTGATGATCCTCGCCCGGATCGGCCTGGGCATCGGCGAGGCGCCGCAATTCCCGGCCGGCGCCAAGGTGGTCAGCGAGTGGTTCAACGTGCGCGAGCGCGGCCTGCCCTCCGGGATCTTCAACCTGTCGTCATCGCTCGGACCGGCGATCTCCCAGCCGATCCTCACCGCCCTGCTGCTGTGGCTGGGCTGGCGGCAGATGTTCATCGCCATGGGGGTACTCGGCGTCGCCGTGGCGGCGCTCTGGTACCTGAGCTACCGCGACCGCGTACAGGTGGCACTGGACGCGGCGGAGCGGGCGCACCTGGACGCCGGCCTGCCGCCCCAGGACGCCGGTCTGCGGCTGACCTTCGCCGACTGGCTGGGGTTGTTCCGCCGCCGCCTGACCTGGGGCGTGGTGATCGGCTACGTGGGCATCATCTACATGCTGTCGCTGTTCCTGACCTGGCTGCCGGCCTACCTGGAACGGGTGCATCACCTGTCCCTGGCCCAGGCCGGCTGGGTCGCCAGCCTGCCGTTCCTGGCCGGCGCCTGTGGCGTGATCGGTGGCGGCCTGCTGGTGGATCGCCTGACCCGCAGCGGCCGCAGCCTGGCCTTCAGCCGCAAGCTGCCAATCTGTGGCGGTCTGGCCGCCGCCGGGCTATTCGCCCTGTGCAGCGCCGGGGTGACCGGTATCGGCAGCGTCATCCTCTGCTTCAGCCTGGCGCTGTTCAGCCTCAACGTGGCGGTGGCCGGCACCTGGTCGCTGGTCAGCGTCGCGGTGCCTTCGCACCAGGTGGCGTCCCTGGCCAGCATCCAGAACTTCGGTGGCTACTTCGGCGGCGCCTTCGCCCCGGTCATCACCGGCATGATCGTCCAGCAGACCGGCTCCTTCGGCCTCGCCCTCGGCATCGCCGCCGCGGTCGCGGTGGCTGGCGCCCTGAGCTATGGGCTGCTGGTGCGCCTGCCTGACACCCCTTCCTGACTCCCCTGGAGACGACCGTCATGGATCTGCCTCGCAATCCCTTCAAGGCCCGCCTCATGGACAGCGATACCCTCTACGGCCTCTGGGCCGGGTTCGCCACCGGCTATGCCGCCGAGATCGCCGCCACCACTGGCTACGACTGGCTGCTGATCGACGGCGAGCACGCGCCCAACACGGTGCCGAGCATCCTCGCCCAGTTGCAGGCAGTGGCGCCCTACTCCACGGCGCCGGTGGTGCGCTGCGTCACCGGTGATGCGGTGCTGATCAAGCAGTTGCTCGACATCGGCGTGCAGACGCTGATGGTGCCCATGGTGGAGACCGCCGACCAGGCCCGTGCCCTGGTGCGGGCCATGCGCTATCCACCCCATGGCATCCGCGGCGTCGGCGGCGGCCTGGCGCGGGCCACCCGCTGGGACGCGGTGCCCGACTATCTGCACACCGCCCACAGCGAGCTCTGCCTGATCGTCCAGGTGGAGTCCCGCCTGGGCAGCGACAACGTCGCCGAGATCGCCGCGGTGGAGGGCGTGGACGCCGTCTTCGTCGGCCCGGCCGACCTCTCCAGCGGCCTCGGCCATGCCGGCAATCCGGGCCACCCCGAGGTGCAGGCGCGTATCCGCGCCGCCATCGATGCCACCCGCGCGGCCGGCAAGGTGGCCGGGATCCTGGCGCCCAAGGAAGACGATGCCCGGCGCTATCGCGACTGGGGTTGCCAGTTCGTCGCCGTCGGCATCGACATCAGCCTGTTCCGCCAGGCGGCGCTGGCCAACCTGGCCCGCTATCGCCCCCTCGAAGCGCCCCAGGCGCCCTCTCGCACCTACTGACCCGGAGTCCGCCATGGCCGATCTGCCCCTCTACCAGAACTACATCGACGGCCGCTTCCTGGCGGCCGCCGAGGACTTTCTCGTCCATAACCCGGCCACCGGCGAGGCCCTGGCCAGGGTACCGGCGTCCAGTCGCGAGGACGTCGACCAGGCCATCGCCGCCGCCCGGCGTGCCCAGAAGCCCTGGGCACGCAAACCGGCCATCGAGCGTGCCGGCTATCTCAGACGCATTGCCGCCAAGCTGCGCGAGCAGGCGCCGTGGCTGGCCCAGACCCTGGTCGCCGAACAGGGCAAGATCCACGGCCTGGCCGAGGTGGAAGTCAATTTCACCGCCGACTACCTCGACTACATGGCCGAGTGGGCACGACGCATCGAAGGCGAGATCATCACCAGCGACCGGCCCGACGAGCAGATCTTTCTGCTGCGCAAGCCACTGGGGGTGGTGGCCGGCATCCTGCCCTGGAACTTCCCCTTCTTCCTGATCGCCCGCAAGCTGGCACCGGCGCTGATCACCGGCAACACCATCGTGATCAAGCCCAGCGAGGAAACCCCGATCAATGCCCATGAATTCGCCCGCCTGGTGGCCGAGACCGACCTGCCGCCCGGGGTGTTCAACCTGGTCAGCGGCGCCGGCACCGTGGGGGGCCAGCTCAGCGGCCATGCCGGCATCGACATGGTCAGCTTTACCGGCAGCGTCGGCACCGGCTCGCGGATCATGGCCGCTGCCGCACCGAATCTGACCAAGCTCAACCTGGAGCTGGGCGGCAAGGCGCCGGCCATCGTCCTGGCCGATGCCGATCTGGACCTGGCGGTCCGGGCGATCCGTGACTCGCGCATCATCAACACCGGCCAGGTGTGCAACTGCGCCGAGCGCGTCTATGTGGAACGCGCGGTGGCCGAGGACTTCATCGAGCGCATCGGCCGTGCCATGGCCGCCACCCGCTATGGCGACCCCCAGGCCGACATCGGCGTGGAGATGGGACCTCTGATCAACGCCGCCGGCCTGGACAAGGTGGCGGCCAAGGTCGACGTCGCCCTCGGCCAGGGCGCCCGCCTGGTCACCGGTGGCAGCCGCGCCGACCTGGGTCGCGGCTTCCACTTCCAGCCCACGGTGCTGGCGGACTGTCGTGCGGACATGCCGATCATGCGCGAAGAGATCTTCGGCCCGGTGCTGCCGATCCAGGTGGTGGACGATCTCGATGAGGCCATCGCGCTGGCCAACGACTGCGAATACGGCCTCACCTCCTCCGTCTATACCCGCAGCCTGAGCAAGGCCATGCACGCCATGCGCGAGATCGACTTCGGCGAGACCTACATCAACCGGGAAAACTTCGAGGCCATGCAGGGCTACCACGCCGGGGTGCGCAAGTCCGGCATCGGCGGCGCCGATGGCAAGCACGGCCTCTATGAGTACACCCATACCCAGGTGGTCTATCTGCAGGGCTGAGTGTCGCGGCCTGGTCCCCTACCGGGCCGCTTCGCCCGAATGTTCGCGGGCGAACGTGGGTCGAAACAGGCGCAACCCAAGACCAGGCACGGGCCCAGGGCCCCAGGGAGACCAGATGCAGAACTACCACATCGTACCCACCGACACCGGCTGGGAATTCAAGGAAGAGCACGGCGATCGCGCCCTGCTCAAGGCCTCGACCAAGGACGCCATCGTCCACCAGGCGGCGCAGTTCATGGACGGCAAGACCGGCAGCGTCAAGATTCACACCGCTGATGGCCGCATCGAGGAAGAGCGCACCTATCCACGCAGTGCGGATCCGGCGCAGTCCAAGGGCTGACTCCGAGCGGGTGCTTCCGCTACCCCGCCGCCGACACCAGGAACTGCCGAAACGCCTGGGCCCCGGGGCTCAGGCGGTCTTCGGGACTCCAGATCAGGCCCAGCTCCATGGGCGGGATGGCATCGGCCACCGGGCGGGCTTCCAGCTTGCGGCCTTCCAGCGACCAGCCGCGATAGAGCATGTCGGAGAGGATGGTCACGCCGAAGCCGTGGGCGACCAGGCCACGCAGGGATTCCATGGACGAGGTCTTGAACACCACGTTGGGTTCCAGGCCGGCCGCGCGCCAGTAGCGCAGGGTCGAGGTCTCGCCTTCGTCCACCGTGGCGAGGATGTAGGGATAGGGGGCGATGTCGGCCAGGGTCACGCGCTCCGGCGCCAGCAGCGGATGGGCGCTGGGCAGCCAGAGCTGGCGCGGCGAGCGCATCAGCAGGTGGCGCTCGAAAGGCTGGGTGGCGTCGACGTTGGAGATGACGGTGAGGCCCAGCTCCAGGGTGCCGTCGGTGATGCCGGCCTCGATGCTGGGCCGGTCCATGTCACGAAGGTCGATGTCGATCTGCGGATAGCTGCGCTTGAAGCGCGCCAGCAGGGTCGGCAGGTAGTAGCCGAGCACCGCATAGGAGGCGCCGACACGCGCCTGGCCGGTCAGCGCATGGCTCTGGAACAGCGGCTGGCTGACGGCGTCCTGCAGGGTATCGAGGATGTGCCGGGCATGGTGATAGAACTGGTGCCCCTCGGCCGTGAGCTTGACGCCGTGGGGCAGGCGCTCGAACAGCCGCACGGCGAGCAGCGCCTCCAGCTGGCTGACCGCCGTGGTGACCGCCGACTGGCTGACGTTGACCGCGCTGGCGGCCAGGGAAAACTGGCTGTTCTCGGCGGCGGCGACGAAGTAGCGCAGCTGCCGCATGGAAATGTCCTTGAGCAATGCCATCTGATTTTCCAATACCTGGATTCTATTTTTATCGTTTCACGATAGCGCATTTCCTCTCCTAGACTCAGAGGCACAGGCGCGCCGCCTTCCTCTCGTGGTCGCCATGACAAGAACAATGAACAGGAGGACGGACCATGTGCGCCCTGGCGCCCGCGTTCCGCACCCGCGCTCCATGCGCACCCTTGCCCTGCCTTCGGCCGCCCTGCCCGAGGGTTTTCCAGCGTCCGCCTGCGCGCCAGGCCCGCCCCTGGCCTTCAGCGCTGCCCCGCCCTGTTTCTTTCAGCTCTGCGCCGTACCGGGTGGTTGCCCCGTGCGCACCCGATCGGCTGACCGCTCTCACCCGACAATCCCAACAACAGGTGACCTTATGAGCTACCCGAGTCTCAACTTCGCCCTGGGCGAGACACTCGACCTGCTGCGCGATCAGGTGCGCACCCTGGTCGCCCGCGAGGTAGCGCCTCGCGCGGGCGAGATCGATGCCAGCAACAGCTTTCCCATGGACCTGTGGCGCACCTTTGGCGACCTCGGACTGCTCGGCATCACCGTGGGCGAGGAATACGGCGGCTCCGGACTCGGCTACCTGGCCCATGCGGTGGCCATGGAAGAGATCAGCCGCGGCTCGGCCTCGGTGGCCCTGTCCTATGGCGCCCATTCCAATCTCTGCGTCAACCAGATCCACCGCAACGGCAGCGCCGCGCAGAAGGCCCGCTACCTGCCCAAACTGGTCAGCGGCGAGCACATTGGCGCCCTGGCGATGAGCGAACCCAATGCCGGCTCGGACGTGGTCTCCATGAAGCTGCGCGCCGAACGCCGCGGCGATCGCTTCGTGCTCAATGGCAGCAAGACCTGGATCACCAACGGTCCCGATGCCCACACCTATGTCATCTATGCCAAGACCGAACCGGAAAAGGCTGCCCATGGCATCACCGCCTTCATCGTCGAGCGGGACTGGACCGGCTTCAGCCGCGGCAGCAAGTTCGACAAGCTGGGCATGCGCGGCTCCAACACCTGCGAGCTGTTCTTCGACGATGTGGAGGTGCCGGAGGAAAACGTGCTGGGCCAGGTCAATGGCGGGGTCAAGGTGCTGATGAGCGGGCTGGACTACGAGCGGGTGGTCCTCGCCGGCGGCCCGGTGGGCATCATGCAGGCCTGCCTGGACGTGGTCCTGCCCTATGTCCACGACCGCAAGCAATTCGGCCAGAGCATCGGCGAATTCCAGCTGATCCAGGGCAAGGTGGCCGATCTCTACACCGGCCTCGCCGCCAGTCGCGCCTATCTCTATGCGGTGGCCCAGGCCTGCGACCGTGGCGAGACCACCCGCAAGGACGCCGCCGGGGTGATCCTCTACACCGCCGAGAAGGCCACCCAGATGGCCCTGGAAGCCATCCAGATCCTCGGGGGCAATGGCTATATCAACGAATACCCCACCGGCCGCCTGCTGCGCGACGCCAAGCTCTACGAGATCGGCGCCGGCACCAGCGAGATCCGCCGCATGCTGATCGGCCGCGAGCTGTTCAACGAAACCCGGTGAGGACGCCTTCATGACCGTGCTGACCTCCACGCTGAACCGGCGCACCCCGGACTACCAGCGCAACGCCGCCGCCATGGCCGCGCAACTGGCCCGGCTCGACCAGCTGCTGGCGCGCATCCGCGAAGGCGGCGGGGCCAAGGCCCAGGCGCGCCATACCGCCCGCGGCAAGCTGCTGCCCCGCGAGCGCATCGATCTATTGCTGGACCCGGGCTCGCCTTTCCTGGAGATCGGCGCCCTGGCCGCCCTCGACGTCTACGAGGAAGAGGTACCCGCCGCCGGGGTGGTGGCCGGCATCGGCCGCATCGAGGGGGTCGAGTGCATGATCATCGCCAACGACGCCACGGTAAAGGGCGGCTCCTACTATCCGCTCACGGTGAAGAAGCACCTGCGCGCCCAGGCCATCGCCCTGCAGAATCGCCTGCCCTGCCTCTATCTGGTGGATTCCGGCGGCGCCAACCTGCCACGCCAGGAGGACGTCTTCCCCGACCGCGAGCACTTCGGGCGGATCTTCTTCAACCAGGCGACCATGAGCGCCCAGGGCATCCCGCAAATCGCCGTGGTGATGGGCTCCTGCACCGCCGGTGGCGCCTATGTGCCGGCCATGAGCGACGAGACCATCATGGTGCGCCAGCAGGCCACCATCTTTCTCGCCGGCCCGCCGCTGGTGAAGGCGGCCACCGGCGAGGTGGTCAGCGCCGAGGAACTGGGCGGCGCCGACGTTCATTGCCGTACCTCCGGCGTGGCCGACCACTACGCCGAAAACGATGCGCATGCCCTGGCCCTGGCCCGGCGCTGCATCGCCAACCTCAATTGGCGCAAGCTGGGCGAATTGCAGCTGAAGACGCCCCTCGCACCGCTGTACCCGGCCGAGGAGTTGCACGGCCTGGTCCCGGCCGATCCCAAGCAGCCGCTGGAGGTGCGCGAGGTGATCGCGCGGCTGGTGGACGGCAGCGTCTTCGATGAATTCAAGGCGCAATTCGGTACCACCCTGGTCTGCGGCTTCGCCCATCTGCACGGCCATCCGCTGGCCATCCTCGGCAACAACGGCATCCTCTTCGCCGAATCGGCGCAGAAAGGCGCGCACTTCATCGAGCTGGCCTGCCAGAGACGTATTCCGCTGCTGTTCCTGCAGAACATCACCGGCTTCATGGTCGGCAAGAAATACGAGGAAGGCGGCATCGCCAAGCACGGCGCCAAGCTGGTCACCGCGGTGGCCTGCGCCAGGGTGCCCAAGTTCACCGTGATCATCGGTGGCAGCTTTGGCGCCGGCAACTACGGCATGTGCGGTCGCGCCTACGATCCACGCTTCCTGTGGATGTGGCCCAACGCGCGCATCGGCGTGATGGGCGCCGAGCAGGCGGCCGGGGTGCTGGTGCAGGTCAAGCGCGAACAGGCCGAGCGTGCCGGCGAAGCCTTCGACGACGAAGAGGCGGCGCGGATCAAGGGCCCCATCGTCGAGCAGTACGAACGCCAGGCCCATGCCCATTATTCCAGCGCGCGGCTGTGGGACGACGGGGTGGTCGACCCGGCCCAGACCCGCGAGGTCCTCGCCCTGGCCCTGTCGGCCAGCCTCAACGCCCCTCTCGAGCCGACGACCTTCGGCGTCTTCCGGATGTAGGCCATGACTGACTTCCACACCCTGGAACTGATCCGTGATCCGCGCGGCTTCGCCACGCTCTGGCTCAACCGTCCGGATCGCCACAATGCCCTGGATGCGCAGCTGATCGCGGAGCTGGGGACCGTGCTCGCCGAGATCGCCTCTGACCAAGCCCTGCGCTTTCTGCTCCTGCGCGGTCGCGGGCGGCACTTCTGCGCCGGCGCCGACCTCGCCTGGATGCAGGCCTCGGCCAACCTGGAAGCCGCCGCCAACCGCGCCGACACCGAGCGCCTGGCCGAGGTGATGTATCGCCTGCAGGCCTTGCCGATGCCCACCCTGGCCGTGGTGCAGGGCGCGGCCTTTGGCGGCGCGGTGGGCCTGGTCAGCTGCTGCGACCTGGCCCTGGCCGCCAGTGACGCCACCTTCTGTCTGTCGGAGGTGCGCATCGGCCTGGTGCCCGCCGTCATCGGCCCCTTCGTGATCCGCGCCCTGGGCGAGCGCGTGGCGCGCCGCTACATGCTAGGCGCCGAGCGCTTTTCCGGCGAACACGCCGCCGAACTGGGCCTGGTGGCCGAGACCGCCGCGGCCACCGAACTGGAGTCCCTGGTCGAGGCCTGGATCGCCCGGCTGCTGGACAACGGCCCCCAGGCGTTGCGTGCCTGCAAGCGGCTGCTGGACGGCGCTGGCGAGGGCGCACCCCGCGCCGAGGTGCGCCCGTTCACCGAGGGCCTGATCGCCGCCATCCGGGTCACCCCCGAAGCCCAGGAAGGCCTTGCCGCCTTCCTGGAAAAGCGCCGCCCCGCCTGGCAGGAGACCTCGCCATGAGCTTCGCCCGTCTGCTCGTCGCCAACCGCGGCGAGATCGCCTGCCGGGTGATGCGTACTGCCAAGGCCCTGGGCCTGGGTACCGTCGCCGTGCACAGCGCCATCGATGCCGGCGCCCGCCACGTGCGCCAGGCCGACCAGGCGGTGGACCTGGGCGGGACCAAGCCGGCCGACAGCTATCTGCTGGGCGAGCGCATCATCGCCGCCGCCCTGGCCACCGGCGCCCAGGCGATCCATCCGGGCTATGGCTTCCTGTCCGAGAACGCCGCCTTCGCCGAGGCGGTGGCCGCGGCGGGGCTGGTCTTCGTCGGTCCTCCGGCCGCGGCGATCCGCGCCATGGGCAGCAAGTCCGCGGCCAAGGCGCTGATGATCGACGCCGGGGTACCCCTGGTGCCGGGTTATCACGGCGAGGACCAGTCCCTGGCCACCTTTCGCGACGCCGCGGCGCGCATCGGCTATCCGGTACTGCTCAAGGCCACCGCCGGCGGCGGTGGCAAGGGCATGAAGATCGTCGAGCGCGAAGCCGAGCTGGCCGAGGGCCTCGCCTCGGCCCAGCGCGAGGCGCTCTCGGCCTTTGGCGATGCGCGAATGCTGGTGGAGAAATACGTGCTGCAACCGCGCCACGTGGAGATCCAGGTCTTCGCCGACGGCCACGGCCACTGCCTCTATCTCAACGAACGCGACTGCTCCATCCAGCGCCGCCACCAGAAGGTGATCGAGGAAGCCCCCGCGCCGGGTCTTACGCCCGAGTTGCGCCGGGCCATGGGCGAGGCGGCGGTGCAGGCGGCCCAGGCCATCGGCTACGTCGGCGCCGGTACCGTGGAATTCCTGCTCGACGCCCGCGGCGAATTCTTCTTCATGGAGATGAATACCCGGTTGCAGGTGGAGCACCCGGTCACCGAGGCCATCACCGGCCTGGACCTGGTGGCCTGGCAGCTGCGCGTGGCCGCTGGCGAACCCCTGCCCCTCACCCAGGCCCAGGTGCCCTTGCACGGCCATGCCATCGAGGTACGGCTCTATGCCGAGGACACCGACCAGGGCTTCCTGCCGGCCTCGGGCACCCTGCAGCTCTACCGCGAGCCCGCGGCCGGTCCGGGGCGGCGAGTGGACAGCGGCGTGGAGGAAGGCGACGAGGTGTCGCCCTTCTACGACCCCCTGCTGGCCAAGCTGATCGCCTGGGGCGACAGCCGCGAACAGGCGCGCAAGCGATTGCTGGCCATGCTCGAAGACACCGCGGTGGGCGGCTTCGCCACCAACCTCGCCTTCCTGCAGCGCCTGCTCGCCCATCCGGCCTTTGCCGCGGCGGAGCTGGACACCGGCTTCATCGAACGTCATCAGGCGGCCTTGCTGCCCGCACCCGCAGAGCTGCCGGAGGCCTTCTGGACCCTGGCGGGCCAGGCCTGGCTGGCGACGCTGCCGGCCGCTGCCGATCCCACGTCACCCTGGGCGTCCCGCCAGGGCTGGCGCCTGGGCGGCCCGCCGCGCATCGCGTTGCGGCTGGCCGGTCGTGGCGAGGTCCGCAACCTTACCCTGGCCGATTCCACGGCGGTCGAGCTGAGCGGTGATCGACTCCACTGGCAAGCGGACGGCGTCCGCCAGAGCGCTCGCCTCCATCGCCGTGGGCAGACGCTGTTCCTCGAATGGCAGGACCGCTTCGAAGCCGTCACCTGGGCCGATCCGCTGGCCGAGGTCGCGCGCCAGGCCGATGCGGGCGGACTCACGGCACCGATGAACGCGAGCGTGGTGGCGGTCTCGGTGGCCGTCGGCGACGCCGTGCAAGCCGGGGCCCCGCTGGTGGTGCTGGAGGCGATGAAGATGGAACACAGCATCCGCGCGCCCCGTGCCGGCGTGGTGGCGGCGCTGTTCTGCAGTCCTGGCGAGCTGGTGGCCGAGGGCGCGCCGCTGGTGGAACTGGAGGAGTCGCCGTCATGAGCGATGCCTTGCCGACTCAGGTGCGGCTGGTCGAGGTCGGGCCCCGCGATGGCCTGCAGAACGAGCCCCAGGCGCTGGGCATAGCCGAGCGTATCCAGTTGTGCACGGCGCTGGTCGGCAGCGGCGTGCAGCATCTGGAGGTGGGCAGCTTCGTCTCGCCCCGCTGGGTGCCGCAGATGGCCGGGACCGCCGAGGTGCTGGCAGGGCTCGGCCGGCCGGTGGGCGTGGTCCGTTCGGTACTGGTGCCCAATATGCAGGGCTTCGAAGCCGCCCTGGCGGCGGGGGTGGAGGAGATCGCCGTCTTCGCCGCCGCTTCGGAGGGCTTTTCCCAGCGCAACATCAACTGCTCCATCGCCGCGAGCCTGGCGCGCTTCGTGCCCGTGGTCGAGGGTGCGCGGGCGGCGGGCATCCGGGTGCGCGGCTATGTGTCCTGCGTGCTGGGCTGCCCCGACGACGGGGAGGTCGCTCCCGACCAGGTGGCCAGCGTAACCCGCGAGCTGCTGGAGCTGGGCTGCGCCGAGGTCTCCCTGGGCGACACGATTGGCGTCGGCACCCCGGGCCGGACCCGGGCGCTCTGGCAGCGGCTAGGCCGGGAGGTGCCCCTCAGCCGACTGGCCGGGCATTTCCACGACACCTATGGCCAGGCCCTGGCCAACGTCTATGCCAGCCTGCTCGAAGGGGTGAGCGTGTTCGACAGCTCGGTCGCCGGCCTCGGCGGCTGTCCCTATGCGCGGGGCGCCAGCGGCAATGTCGCCAGCGAGGACCTGGTCTATCTGCTGGACGGCCTGGGCATAGCGACCGGAATCGACCTCGCCAGACTGGTCGAGGCCGGACAGGACGTCTCTGCCCTGCTGGGTCGACCCAATCAGTCGCGGGTCGGCCGCGCCCGGGCGGCGCGGGCGGTCGACTAGCAACGGCTCTGCCGGGCGCCCATGGCAACCGCCGGGGCTTGCTCCCATAATGGCGGCTTCTCTCATCCAAGGACCTGTTTTGGCCAGGAAGTCCCGACGCGAACTCGCCCAGCTCGACGGCACCACCGAGCTGCCTCTCACCGTGCGCGAGGTCGCCCTCGCCGCCGGGGTGTCGCCCATTACCGTGTCCCGGGCGCTGCATCGGCCGAGCCTGGTGAGCGCCGCCACCCGCGAGCACGTCCTGGCCGTGGTCAAGGAGCTGGGCTACGTGCCCAACCTGCTGGCGGGCAGCCTGGCCTCCAGCAAGAGTCGGCTGGTGGCCATCCTCCTGCCCACCATCGCCAATTCCATCTATGCCACGGTGGTGCAGGCGATCATGGATCGCCTCACCGAGGCAGGCTACCAGGCGCTGATCGGTCCCACCGGCTATTCGCCGGAAAAGGAGGAGGAACTGCTGGAAGCCATCCTCGGCCGCCGTCCCGATGGCATCGTCCTCACCGGCACCCTGCACACCCCGGCCAGTCGCGCGCGGCTGGCAGCGCTGAACATCCCCGTGGTGGAAGCCTGGGACCTGAGCGCCGAAGCCCTGGACATGCAGGTGGGCTTTTCCCACGAGCAGGTCGGCGTGGCCCTGGCGGACCACTTCGTCGCCCGCGGCTATCGCCGCTTCGGGGTGATCTCGGTGGACGATCCCCGCGCCATGCGCCGCAACCTGGCCCTGCAGGCCCGTCTGGCCAACATTGGCATCGGCGAACTACCCATGGAAGTGCTGCCGCTGCCGGCCACCTGGGAAGTCGGCCGGATCGGCCTGGCGCGCCTGCTGGAACGTCCCGCGCCGCCGGACCTGGTGCTGTGCAGCTCCGACACCTTGGCACTGGGTGTGGTGGCCGAGGCCAGCAGCCGGGGCCTGCGCATCCCCGAGCAGCTGGCAGTGGTCGGCTTCGGCGACACCACCAACGGCCGCTTCGCCACCCCGGCGCTGTCCACGGTCAGCGTCAATGCCGATGCCATGGGCCAGCGGGTCGCCCAGGCGCTGCTCGACCGTCTCGCGGGCGATCACACCGCGGTGAGTCTCGACACCGGTTTCGCCCTGATCGAGCGCCAGAGCTCCTAGCGGATTTTTTGCACGCGGGCACAGATTTAACGGTTGAATGATAGCGTTATCTGTTTAATGATAACGCTATCGTTGTCAGACGACTTACAACATAAGCCCGCTACACGATGTCCGCCCGCACACAAAAACAAACCAGTGGGAGCTCTCCATGCACGAAACCAAGCAGACGCGCGTCCGCTATCTGATCCTGTTCATGCTGTTCGTCGTGACCACGATCAACTATGCCGACCGCGCCACCATTTCCATCGCCGGCTCCGCCCTGCAAAAAGACCTCGGCATCAGTGCCGTCTCCCTCGGCTTCATCTTCTCCGCCTTCGGTTGGGCCTATGTGCTCGGCCAGATCCCCGGCGGCTGGCTGCTCGATCGCTTCGGTTCGAAGAAGGTCTATGCGGCGAGCATCTTCACCTGGTCGGTGTTCACCATGCTGCAAGGCTACATCGGTGAATTCGGCATCGGCACCGCGGTATTCCTGCTGTTCGCCCTGAGATTCATGGTCGGCCTGGCCGAGGCGCCCTCCTTCCCCGGCAACGCCCGCATCGTCGCCGCCTGGTTCCCCACCAAGGAGCGCGGCACCGCCTCGGCGATCTTCAACTCGGCGCAGTACTTCGCCACCGTGCTGTTCGCGCCACTGATGGGCTGGATCGTCTACCACTTCGGCTGGCAGCACGTCTTCGTGGTGATGGGTGCCCTGGGCATCGCCTTCTCGGCGGTCTGGCTGGCGGTGATCTACAGCCCCCGCGAACATCCCCGCGCCAATGCCGCCGAGATCGACTACATCGCCAGCAACGGCGGCCTGGTCGACCTGGACACCCCCGGCAAGAAAAGCGAAGGTCCGAAGTGGAGCTACATCGGCCAGCTGCTGACCAATCGCATGATGGCCGGCATCTACCTGGGCCAGTTCTGCATCAACGCCCTCACCTACTTCTTCCTCACCTGGTTCCCCGTCTACCTGGTACAGGAACGCGGCATGACCATCCTCAAGGCCGGCATCATCGCCTCCCTGCCGGCCATCTGCGGCTTCATCGGCGGCGTGCTGGGCGGGGTGATCTCCGACTGGCTGCTGCGCCGTGGCAGCAGCCTGAGCGTGGCGCGCAAGACCCCCATCGTCGCCGGCATGCTGCTGTCGATGAGCATGATCCTCTGCAACTACGTCGACGCCGATTGGATGGTGGTGGGCTTCATGGCCATGGCCTTCTTCGGCAAGGGCATCGGCGCCCTGGGCTGGGCGGTGGTCTCCGACACCTCGCCCAAGCAGATCGCCGGCCTCTCCGGTGGCCTGTTCAACACCATCGGCAACCTGTCCTCCATCACCACCCCGATCATCATCGGCTACATCATCGCCGCCACCGGTTCCTTCAAGATGGCCCTGGTGTTCGTCGGTGCCAACGCCCTGGTGGCCGCCATCAGTTACCTGTTCGTCGTCGGTGAGATCAAGCGCGTCGAGTTGCGGGGCGTGCCCACGCCGCCCGCCGAAGCCCCGCTCGCCGCCGAAACCTCTCGCTGATCGACAAGGAGCCCGACCATGACGCAATTCGACGCCACCCCCGCCCTGCACACCGGCACCCCGGTGGTCACCTCGCTGGAGGTCGTGCCCGTCGCCGGCCAGGACAGCATGCTGCTCAACCTGAGTGGCGCCCATGGCCCCTACTTCACCCGCAACGTGCTGATCCTCAAGGACAGCGCAGGCCGCACCGGCGTCGGCGAGGTCCCCGGCGGCGAGAGCATCCGCCAGACGCTGGAAGACGCCCGCCAGTTCCTGATCGGCCAGCCGCTGGGGCAGTACCAGCGCATCCTCGGCCAGGTCCGCCAGGCCTTCGCCGGGCGTGATGCAAGCGGTCGTGGCCTGCAGACCTTCGACCTGCGCATCACCATCCACGCCGTCACCGCCCTGGAAGCCGCCCTGCTCGACCTGCTCGGCCAGCACCTGGAAGTGCCGGTCGCGGCCCTGCTCGGCGAAGGCCAGCAGCGCGACGCCGTGGAGATGCTCGGCTACCTGTTCTATGTCGGCGACCGCAACAAGACCACCCTGGACTACCGCAGCGAAGCCGAGAGCGACGATGCCTGGTTCCGCGTGCGCAACGAAGAGGCCCTGACGCCCGAGACCGTGGTGCGCCTGGCCGAGGCGGCCTACGACCGCTACGGCTTCAAGGACTTCAAGCTCAAGGGCGGCGTGCTCAGCGGCGATGCCGAGATCGAGGCGGTCACCGCCCTGGCCGAGCGCTTCCCCGAGGCGCGCGTGACCCTGGACCCCAATGGCGCCTGGTCGCTCCAGGAAGCCATCCGCCTGTGCCGCGACCAGCACCAGGTGCTGGCCTATGCCGAGGACCCCTGTGGCGCCGAGAACGGCTATTCCGGACGGGAGGTGATGGCCGAATTCCGCCGCGCCACCGGCCTGCCCACCGCCACCAACATGATCGCCACCGACTGGCGCCAGATGGGTCACGCCATCCAGCTGCAATCGGTGGACATCCCGCTGGCCGATCCGCACTTCTGGACGATGCAGGGCTCGGTGCGGGTGGCGCAGATGTGCAACGACTGGGGCCTGACCTGGGGTTCGCACTCCAACAACCACTTCGACATCTCCCTGGCCATGTTCACCCACGTCGCCGCCGCGGCGCCGGGCAAGATCACCGCCATCGACACCCACTGGATCTGGCAGGACGGCCAGCGCCTGACCCGGCAACCGCTGGAGATCAAGGGCGGCCTGGTCGCGGTGCCGCAGCAGGGTGGCCTGGGCGTGGAGCTGGATCTGGATGCCCTCGCCCGCGCCCACGAGCTGTACAAGACCAAGGGCCTCGGCGCGCGGGACGACGCCATGGCCATGCAATTCCTCTCGCCCAACTGGACCTTCGATAACAAGAAGCCCTGCCTGGTGCGCTGAGGCGCCCCAGCCCGCCAGCAGCGCCCGCTCCGGAATCTCCGGGGCGGGCGCTGTTTCCGTTTCCAGCGTCTGACATATCGGATCACAGTCACCGATAGCCTGCTAAGCGTTCGTTAAGCTCACCGGATCGACACTGAACTCACGGTATCTCGCACCCCTGCCCGATACCCCCGCGCTTCCAGTCACTTTCGTATCCGGGAGAAGCACATGAACCTCAACCGTCGTATCGCCAAGAGCCTTCTCGTCCTGACCATCGCCTCGGTGTTTTCCACCGCCGCCCTGGCCGACACCCGGCCCGACGCCGCCACCCAGTAGGTCGCCACCCTGCCGGCGATCGCCCAGCAGGGCCAGCAGGCCTTCATGGACGTGGTCGCCACCCGCCAGGACCTCTACGAAGGCCATGTCGATCAGGCCAAGCAGCAACTGGGCGCCGCCGAAGGCGCGCTGCAGACCGCCCAGACCGACAAGACCGCCTACCTCAAGTCGCCCAGGGAGCTGCGGGGTCAGGAGGGCAAACTCACGCAGGTAGCCGCGCAGGACGCCAAGGCCACGGCCTGGCTGCCGATCTGGCGCGGCATGGCGCTGCGTGACAACCATGTCGCCCCCCGGCCAAGAACCAGGCCGTGGCCCAGGCCAACGAGAAGATCCAGCAGGGCGACACCCAGGGCGCCGGCGAGACCCTCAAGTTGGCCGGGGTCGACGTGGACTACTCGACCGCGGTACTGCCAGCCCAGGAAACCCTGGACCTGGTGCGCAGGGCCAACCAGGAACTGGGCCACGAGCAATACTGGCAGCCCAACCTGACGCTCAATCAGGTGCAGAACAGCCTTAGATACGACAACGCCAATGTCGACGTGACCCCCACCAGCTGGTTCTCCAGGACCACCACGGTCTTCACTCCGGTCGACAAGACCTGAGCCGGTCACGGACACCCGAGACCGCACGGAATCGTTAACTTCAGCGTAACGATTCCGCCCTCAGGTTGATTGAACGCCTGGGAGGCGAGGGCTAGGGTGACTCCACGACAGGTGATTCGTGGAGACCCCAATGACAACGACATCCTCCCCACCGGCTCGGATCGCCAGGCGCCGCAGCGACAAGCAGCAGCGCCTGGACCGGGTGGCCGCGCTGGCCGATGGCAAGGTGCTGCCCACCGCGTCCATCGTCGCGGCCCTGGAACAGCTGCTTGCCCCCGGCGACCGGGTGGTGCTGGAAGGCAACAACCAGAAGCAGGCCGACTTCCTTTCCCGCAGCCTCGCCCAGGTCGATCCGGCCCGGCTGCACGACCTGCACATGATCATGCCCAGCGTGGGTCGCGCCGAGCACCTGGACCTCTTCGAACGCGGCATCGCCCGCAAGCTGGACTTCTCCTTTGCCGGCACCCAGAGCCTGAGGATCAGCCAGCTGCTGGAAGACGGGCTGCTCGAAGTCGGTGCCATCCATACCTATATCGAACTCTATGCCCGGCTGCTGGTGGACCTGATCCCCAAGGTGGTGCTCAGCGCCGGCTTCATGGCCGACCGCGCCGGCAACATCTACACCGGCCCCAGCACCGAGGACAGCCCGGCGCTGATCGAGCCGGCGGCCTTCAGCGACGGCATCGTCATCGTCCAGGTCAACCAGCTGGTGGACGACGTGTCCGAATTGCCGCGGGTCGACATCCCGGCGGACTGGGTGGATTTCGTGGTGGTGGCCGATCGGCCCTTCTATATCGAACCGCTGTTCACCCGCGATCCGCGCCACATCAAGCCGGTGCACGTGCTGATGGCGATGATGGCCATCCGCGGCATCTATGAACGCCACCAGGTGCAGTCGCTCAACCATGGCATCGGCTTCAACACCGCGGCCATCGAACTGATCCTGCCCACCTACGGCGAGCGCCTGGGTCTCAAGGGCAAGATCTGCCGGCACTGGACGCTCAATCCCCATCCCACGCTGATTCCCGCCATCGAGAGCGGCTGGGTGGAGAGCGTGCACTGCTTCGGCACCGAGCTGGGCATGGAGGGCTATATCGCCCAGCGGCCGGACGTCTTCTTTACCGGACGCGACGGCTCGCTGAGATCCAACCGGCTGCTCTGCCAGTTGGCCGGCCAGTACGCCGTGGACCTCTTCATCGGCGCCACCCTGCAGGTGGACGGCGACGGTCATTCCTCCACCGTGACGCGTGGTCGTCTCGCCGGCTTCGGTGGCGCGCCCAACATGGGCCATGATCCGCACGGCCGGCGTCATCCCACCCCGGCCTGGCTGGACATGCGTCAGCAGACCGGCGACGGCGCCCCAGCGCTCCTGGAGCGTGGCAAGAAGCTGGTGGTGCAGATGGTCGAGACCTTCCAGGAAGGCGGCAAGCCCACCTTCGTCGACACCCTGGATGCCGTGGAGGTGGCGCGCAAGAGCGGCATGCCGCTGGCGCCCATCATGGTCTATGGCGACGACGTCACCCACCTGCTCACCGAGGAAGGCATCGCCTATCTCTACCGCGCCCGCTCCCTGGAAGAGCGCCGGGCGATGATCGCCGCCGTGGCCGGGGTCACCGCCATCGGCCTGCGCAGCGATCCGGTCGAGGCCCGGCGGCTGCGCCAGGAAGGCCTGGTGGCCCTGCCCGAGGACCTCGGCATCCGCCGCACCGATGCGAGTCGCGAATTGCTCGCCGCCAAGAGCATCGGCGAACTGGTGGAATGGTCCGGCGGCCTCTATCAACCCCCGGCCAAGTTCAGGAGCTGGTGATGCGCGCCCTCGCCCGCCGTACCTCATCGCCCGCCGAGCGCCTGGCCGAGCTGGCCGTTTCCGCCCTGGTGGACGAAGCCGAACTCTCGCCCAAGCCGGCCCTGGTGGATCGCCGTGGTCAGGGCGCCCACAGTGACCTCAGCCTCGGTCTGATGCTGACCTCGGCCCAGGCCCTGCGGCCCTGTTTCCAGGCCATGGCCGAAGCCGCCGAGCGGGGGCTGCCCGCCGCCGAACTGCGCCGCCTGATCGGCCAACTGGGGCGTGACGGCGAAGCCGCCATGCTGCAGGTCACCCACGGGGTCAACACTCACCGCGGCGCCATCTGGGCGCTGGGGCTGCTGGTGACGGCGACCGTGCATGAGCGTCCGGCTTCCGCCCAGGCGCTGTGCCTGGCGGCCGGTCGCCTGGCCAGCCTGCCCGATCCGGACGCGCCCCAGGCGGCGCCCAGCCATGGTCAGCGCGTCGCCCAGCGCTATGGCGTCGGCGGCGCCCGGGCCGAGGCCGCCGCGGGCTTTCCCGCCATCCACCAGCGCGGTCTGCCGCAGTTGCACGCCAGCCGCCAGGCCGGCGCGGGCGAACAGAACGCGCGCCTGGATGCGCTCCTGGCGATCATGACCCGGCTGGACGATACCTGCGTGCTGCACCGGGGCGGCCCTGCGGCCCTCACCACCATGCAGCAGGGCGCCCGCGCCGTGCTGCATGCCGGGGGCAGCGCCAGTCTCGCCGGGCGGCGCCAGCTGCTGACCCTGGACCGCCAGTTGCTGGCCGCCAATGCCTCCCCTGGCGGCGTCGCCGATCTGCTGGCCGCCACCCTTCTCGTCGATCGCCTGGAGCCGCGGCTCCCTGGAGACCTCTGATGGAACACTTCACCTGCCGCTATCCGGCCAGCCAGCGTCGCCAGGGCCGCGCCCTGGTGGGCTGCGTCGGCTCAGGGGACCTGGAGGTCCTGCTCGAACCCGCCAACGCCGACTTCACCCTCAAGGTGACCACCTCGGTCAACGGTAGCGAACCGCGCTGGCGTGCCCTCTTCGACCGGCTGTTCGCCACCCGCGAGGACCTGCCGGCCCTGACCCTGGACATCCATGACTTCGGCGCCACCCCGGGCGTGGTGCGCCTGCGCCTGGAGCAGGGCCTGGAAACCCTCGACCTGGAGGACAGCACCCATGGCTGAAGCCCCTCTTCCCGATGTCCAGGAGCTGCTGCACAGCCGCAGCTTCGTCGAACTCGGCGCCCGCGAGCGGGCCCGTGTGGTGCTCGATGCCGGCAGCTTTCGCGAGCTGGTTGGCCCCTTCGAACGGCTGATGTCGCCGTGGCTGCCCAAGCAGGGCATCGTCTGCCAGGCCGATGACGGCGTGGTGGTGGCCAAGGGGCTGATCGACGGCCAGCCCGCGGTGGTCTGCGCCATCGAGGGCGCCTTCCAGGGCGGCAGCATGGGCGAAGTGGGCGGCGCCAAGATCGCCGGGGCCCTGGAGCTGGCGCTGGAAGACAATCTTGCCGGCATCCCGACCCGTGCGGTGCTGCTGCTGGAAACCGGCGGCGTGCGCCTGCAGGAGGCCAATCTGGGCCTGGCCGCCATCGCCGAGATCCAGGCGGCCATCGTCGCCCTGCGCGCGCACCAGCCAGTCATCGGCGTCATCGCCGGCAGCGTCGGCTGCTTTGGTGGCATGTCCATCGCCGCGGGCCTGTGCAGTCAGCTGATCGTCACCCGCGAGGCACGCCTGGGCCTCAACGGTCCCCAGGTGATCGAGCAGGAAGCCGGCATCGAGGAATACGACTCCCGTGACCGCCCCTTCATCTGGAGCCTGACCGGCGGCGAGCAGCGGGTCGCCACGGGCCTGGCCGATGTCTTCGTCGCCGACGACAGCGCCGCCGTGACCGCCGCCATCCGCCAGGGCTTCACCCGGGGCGTTGCCGGCGCCTTGCGCAGCGAGCAGGCCGACCACTACCTGGCGCGCCTCGCCGATCTCGACACCCGTCCCCAGGCGGACGCCGCCGCGGTCCGCCACCTCTACGCCGGAGACCAGCCATGAGCACCCAGCCTTCGCAACGCGGCCTGACCTGGTTCCAGGCGCTGGCCGGCCAGGGCGAGACCGTCAGCGGCCTGCCCGCCTCCCTGCGCGTCGCCGACCTCGATCTGGCCGGACGCCCCGCGCGCTGGCTGGCGGTGGTAGCGGACGCCGGCAATCCCTTTCCCCGCGCCCGCCAGGGCGAGGTGGGCCTGCTGGAGGGCTGGGGCCTGGCCCGGGCCATCCGGCAGGCCATCGAAGAGGATGGTGACGCCGCAATGAAACGCACCCTGATCGCCCTGGTGGACGTGCCCAGCCAGGCCTACGGTCGCCGCGAGGAAGCCTATGGCATCCACCAGGCCCTGGCCGGAGCCGCGGGCGCCTATGCCGAGGCACGCCTGGCGGGGCACCCGGTGCTGGGTCTGCTGGTGGGCAAGGCCATGTCCGGCGGCTTTCTCGCCCATGGCTACCAGGCCAATCGCCTGCTGGCCCTGCGCGATCCCCAGGTGCAGGTGCATGCCATGGGCAAGGCCTCGGCGGCTCGGGTCACCCTGCGCAGTGTCGAGGAACTGGAACGCCTGGCGGCGGACATCCCGCCCATGGCCTACGACCTGGACAGCTATGCCTCCCTGGGCCTGCTCTGGCGCCAGCTGGAGGTCGGCCAGCCCGACCAGCCCTCGAGCGCAGATCTGCAGGAGGTGCGCCAGGCCCTGGCCGACGCCCAGGCGGATGTCCTGGCCAGCGGTGCCACCGATCTCAGGCTGCGGCTGGACGGCGCCAATCGCGCGGCCTCTCGCGCAGTGCGCGAACGCCTGCGGGCAGGATGGAACGCCTGATGCGCGGGCGCATGGGCCCGTTGGGCTTCGCTGGCGCTCAACCCAACCTACCGGACACCCGCGTAGGTTGGGTTGAGCAACGCGAAGCCCAACACCGACCCCATGACCTCCTCTGGGGCCTGACCCCGGATAGCCTGCCCGCGCACGCCCCCCTCTGGGCGCAACACGTCGCCGAGGCGGGCCTGCCCGTGGTAGTACGCCGGGCGGCGCCTGAGGCAGATCGGCTACCCGTCGGTCTGCGGGGCACCATCCGGGCCGAGCGGCTGGGGGCCTGGCTGGAATCCGCCGCCGTGCGGCGCCGGCGTCCCCCCGAGGGATTGAAGATCACGGCCGGCTGCCGCGATCTGCCGGCCTTCGACACCCTGGCCAGGCTGCAACCGCTATTGGACGGGCTGGACCTGCCCTGGGGTCCTACGGGCGCCGCCGGTTACGAACTGGCCTCCGGCTGGCCGGCGCTGCATGCCGGGAGCGATCTGGATCTGCTGATCCGCTGCGTGGCCCCGCTGCCACGCGAGCAGGCGCGGGTATTGCTGGCGTCCCTGCAGGCGCAGGCGCTGTGCCGCCTGGACATCCTGCTGGAGACCCCCCTCGGCGGCGTGGCGCTGGCCGATTGGGCCGCGAAGGCAGCAAGGGTGCTGCTCAAGACCGCTGCCGGTCCCCAGTTGGTGAGCGATCCCTGGCCAGGGGAGCGCGCCGCATGAGCACCCTCTTCCAGTTTCCCGGCCAGGGCGCCCAGCGTCCCGGCATGCTGCACACCCTGCCCGACGACGCCGAGGTCCGGCGCACCCTGGAGGAAGCGGCCAAGGTGCTGGAAGTCGATCCCCTGAGCCTGGACACCGCCCAGGCCTTGGACCACACCCGCGCCGTCCAGCTCTGCCTGCTGATCGCCGGCGTCGCCACCGCGCGCCTGCTGCTGAGCCGCGGACCGGCGCCACAGCTGGTGGCCGGGCTGTCCATCGGTGCCTATGCCGCGGCGGCGGTGGCCGAGGCCCTGGAGTTCGCCGATGCCCTGCGCCTGGTGGCGCGGCGCGGTGAGTTGATGCAGACGGCCTATCCCGAAGGCTACGGCATGCTGGCGATCCTGGGCTTGGGGCGGGGCGCGGTGGAACGCCTGGTCGCTGACCACCATCGCCCTGCAGCGCCGCTGTATCTGGCCAATGCCAATGCCGAGCGACAATACGTAGTAGCGGGCAGCGATGCCGGCCTGGCCGTGCTGGCCGAAGCCGCGCGCGCCCAAGGTGCCGCAGCGGCCAAGCGCCTGGCCATGAGTGTGCCGTCCCACTGCCCGCTGCTCGCCGAAGCGGCCCAGTCCCTGGACCAGGCCTTCGCCGAGGTCGAGTTACGCGCGCCCCGGCTGGCTTATCTCAGTGGTACGTCCGCGCGACGGCTGGTGCGCGCCGAACAACTGCGTGACGATCTGGCCTTCAACATGGCGCGGCCCATCGAATGGCACGCCACCCTGGAAGCCGCCCGCGAGCGCGGCGTACGCCTGGCCATCGAGCTGGCGCCGGGCAGCGTGCTCTCCCAACTGGCCAGGCGCGTGCTGCCCGCCAGCGGCGTACTGGCCTGGCAGGATACCCACCCCGAGACCCTGGACGCGCTCAGGCGCGAGGAGGCGGCGCGACTGGATTGAGCATTCCCCATACGGCGGCTTCCCTCACCCCAGCCCTCTCCCCAAGGAGGGGGAAAGCGAGAGCGGTGCCAGGCTTCACCCCACCCCAAGCACAACCGAGGACAACAACAATGATTATCTACGGTGTAGCGCTCCTGGCCGTCTGCATGCTTGCAGGCGTCATCATCGGCGACTTCCTGGGCGTCCTGCTCGGGGTCAAGTCCAATGTCGGCGGGGTGGGCATCGCCATGCTCCTGCTGATATGCGCCCGGCTCTACATGGAGCGGCATGGCGGCATGAGCAAGGAATGCGAATTCGGGGTCGGCTTCTGGGGCGCGCTGTACATCCCGGTGGTGGTGGCCATGGCCGCCCAGCAGAACGTGGTCACCGCCCTGCACGGTGGTCCGGTGGCGGTGCTGGCGGCGGTGGGCGCGGTGGGGATCTGCGGGGTGACCATCGCCCTGATCAGCCGCAGCCATCGCGGTGAACCGCTACCGCCATTGCCGGACGCAGCCGTGGCACCCGCGCCAGCGGTCGCCCATGCCGCGCCGGCCGGAGGTCGCTAGCATGAACGACATCGTCACCAAAGCCCTGCAACACAACGGCCTGGTCGCCGCCTTCGCGCTGATCGGCCTGATCATGTGGATCTCGGTGGTCCTTTCGCGCCGACTGACCTTTGGCCGGGTGCACGGCTCGGCCATCGCCATCGTCATCGGCCTGGTGCTGGCCTGGGTCGGCGGGACCGTCACCGGTGGCCAGAAAGGCCTGGCCGACCTCGCGCTGTTCTCCGGTATCGGCCTGATGGGCGGCGCCATGCTGCGCGACTTCGCCATCGTCGCCACCGCCTTCGAGGTCCAGGCCACCGAGGCGCGCAAGGCCGGAATGATCGGCGCCGTGGCCCTGCTGCTCGGCACCGTGCTGCCCTTCATCGTCGGCGCCGCGGTGGCCTGGGCCTTCGGCTATCGCGACGCGGTGAGCATGACCACCATCGGCGCGGGCGCCGTGACCTACATCGTCGGACCGGTGACGGGCGCGGCCCTGGGCGCCAGCTCCGACGTCATGGCGCTGTCCATCGCCACCGGCCTGATCAAGGCGATCATCGTCATGGTGGCCACGCCCGCCTCGGCGCGGCTGCTGGCACTGGACAACCCACGCTCGGCGATGGTCTTCGGCGGCCTGGCCGGTACCGTCAGCGGCGTCACCGCGGGACTCGCCGCCACCGACCGCCGACTGGTGCCCTATGGTGCCCTTACCGCCACCTTCCACACCGGCCTGGGCTGCCTGCTGGGGCCATCGCTGCTGTTCTTCTGCGTGCGGGCACTGGTGGGTTAGCCGCGCGCATACATCCGGCATTCGGCGACGAAGGCCAGCAGATTGGGATCGCGCTCGCGGCTGCGCAGGAAGACCGCGCCGATGCGCTGCTGCAGCCGGTAGCGCGCGGCCAGGGGCAACAGTTTGAGGCGGTTCTGGTAGACCGCCTCGACCCGCCCGGGCAGCAGCGCGTAGCCCACCCCGGAGCTGACCATGCTCATCAGCGAGAAGATATCGTTGACCTGCATGATCACCTCCGGCTCGAAGCCGGCCTGGGCGAACACCTGGCGGCCATCGCGAAAGGTGGCGAAGCCCTGGGTCAGGGTCACGAAGGGCACGCCGGCGAGGTCGCGCAGGTCCACCTCGGCCTGGTCGGCGAAAGGCGAGTCGCTGGGCGCGGCGAGAAAGATGTCGTCGCTGAACAGCTCGACGCTCTCGCAGTCCGCATCCACCACGGCGTCGTCCAGGGCCACCAGCATGGCGTCCAGCTTGAAGTCGTGCAGCTGCTCGGCGAGATCGGCGTTGGAACCCAGCACCAGGTCGATGTTGAGTTCGCTGCGTCTGAGCTTGAGGCCCATGATCAGCTGGGGCACGGTCTTGACCGTCAGCGAATAGAGCGCGCCCAGGCGAAAGCGATCGGCCGAGAAGCCCGCCGCCTGCCGGGTAAGGCGTACCGTCTCGGCCAGGTCCTGCATCAGTCGCTCGGCGCGTGCCTCCAGCACGAAGGCCCCGTCCAGCGGCGTCAGGGTGCGCCCCTCGTGCTTGAACAGCGGACAGCGCAGGGCGTTCTCCAGCGAATGGATGGCGCGGTGCACGCTGACATGGCTTGTGCCCAGCTCGGCGGCGGCCCGCGCCAGGTTGCGGCTGCGCATGAAGGCCAGAAAGATCTCCAGCTTGCGCAGGGTGAGGTCAGCGGTATCGGACATGGCGGCCAGCGGGCGGTGGAAGACAGCTGCCCACCTTGCCCGGATGGGCGGGCGGCGTCGAGTCCCGGCCCGGACTGGCCGTGACCGCCCTCACCCCGTACCCTGCCCTGGCATCATCCCGGGTCTGAGATCTATGCAACTGGAATGGCTGGAAGACTTCATCGAACTCGCGCGTACCCGCAGCCTATCGCGCGCGGCGGAAAATCGCTTTGTCACCCATCCGGCCTTCGGTCGGCGCATCCGCGCCCTGGAGGACTGGTGTGGGGCGCCCCTCATTCGCCGCCAGCAGCCCATCAGCCTGACTCCCGAGGGTCTGCTGTTGCTGGAAACGGCACGGGAAGTCGTCGACCGATTGAGCGAATGCCGCTCGCTGTTTCAGGGTGCCGCCCTGCAGCGCGAACAGCCGATCCGTATCGCCACCGGCCGGACGCTGGCCAGCGACTTCTTTCCGGAGTGGTACGACAGCTTGAGCGCACGGTTCGGCGAGTTTCCCGTATCGCTCATCACCAGTGGCGCCCAGGAAGCCATCGGCCGGCTGGCCGCGGGTGATGCCGACCTGATGCTGATCTTCAGCAGCCCGCTCACCGAGCGCTTGCTGGATCCTGCACGCTTCGAAACCCTGGTCATCGGTCAGGACGAGCTGCTGCCGGTCTGCGTACCGGATGCGGACGGACGACCGCGCTATCGGCTGGAAGACGGCGCCGCTGCGGTGCCCTGGCTGGCCTTCGCGCCTTCGCTGGCACTGCGCGGCGTACTGGCTCGGCATCTCTCCCGGCTGCCGGGCAAGGTGGCCATGCGCATGATCTACCAGGCCGATTCCTATCCGGCCATCCACCAGATGGCGCGCCGTGGACACGGCTTGGCCTGGCTGCCCCGCATGGTGGTGCGCGAGTCCCTGGCTCAGGGCAGTCTGGTGCTGGCGGGATCGACGGAGCTGATCGCCACCTTCGATATCTGCCTGCATCGCTTGCGCGAGCCGCACGATGAACGCCTCGAACATATCTGGCGAACGCTCGCCACGAGCGCCCCATAGCGGTGCACGACAAAATAATCAGCGTCTGAACCCATACGGACAAGCATGACCTTGAGCACCTGTGCCTGGTGGGCCCAGGCCTGTGCCGAAACGGCAATTGAGCCGATACCTAGGCTTGACCCAAGGTTGAGCCTCGATCGTGAAGGCGCTGCCACACCTGGCGGCGCTGCGCCAAGGGGAACCCGGTCATGTCGCACTCCATATCGACCCTTGCCAGCGGCGAGGCCGCCACACCGGCCCGGCATGGCTCCTGGAAGGAAATCTGCGCGGCCGGCATCGGCAATGCCCTGGAATTCTATGACCTGCTGATCTACGGCTATTTCGCCGTGATCATCAGCCGACAGTTCTTTCCAGCCGAGAACGAAACCACTTCGCTGCTCCTGAGCGTGGCCACCTTCGCCATCTCCTTCATCATGCGGCCGCTGGGTGCCGTGGTGCTGGGCTCCTACACCGACCGTCGTGGCCGCAAGGCCTCGCTGACGCTGTCCATCGCCCTGATGATGATCGGCACCCTGCTGATGACCTGCGTGCCTACCTACGGCCAGATCGGCCTGCTGGCCCCCCTGATCGTGATTGTCGCGCGGATGCTGCAGGGATTCTCCAGCGGCGGCGAATTCGGTGCCTGTACCGCCTTCATGGCCGAGAACGCCACCGAGGGTCGTCGCGGCTTCTTCGCCAGCTGGCAGCTGTCCACCCAGGGCCTGGCCACGGTCTTCGCCGCTGGCGTAGCGGCCGTGCTGAGCTATGGGCTCAGTCCGGCGCAGCTGGATGACTGGGGCTGGCGCCTGGCCTTCGGTATCGGCCTGCTGATCGGCCCGATCGGTCTGTATATCCGCCGGCAGATGGACGAAACCCCGGAATTCAAGGCGCTGGCGCGCCGGGAGGGCCCGGAGCCGACCCCGGTGCGGGATCTGCTCAAGGCCGACTGGGCCGTGCTCCTGCTGTGCATCGGCGTGGTGTCCGGCGCCACCGCCTTCAACTACGTGCACAAGCTGTACATGCCCACCTATGCCATGAAGCAGCTGCACATCGCCGCCACTTCCTCCTTTCTCGGCGCCTTCATCACTGGCCTCGCCATCATGCTGATGTCGCCGGTATTCGGCATCCTCTCCGACCGCTTCGGTCGTCTGCGGGTGTTAGGCATCGCCATGACGCTGGTAGGGCTGTCTTCCTATCCGTTGTTCCTGCTGCTCAACGCCCTGCCTTCCATCACCACCCTGCTGTTGGTGCAGGCGCTGGTGGGTGTCCTGATCGCCGCGTCTCTCGGGCCGATCCCGGCGATGCTCGCCGACGCCTTCCCTACCCGTACCCGCGGCTCGGGCCTGTCACTCAGCTACAACTTTTCGGTCACCGCGTTCGGCGGCTTCGCCCCGCTGGTGGTGACCTGGATGATCACCAGCAGCGGCGACAACCTCGCCCCCAGCTACTACGTGATGGGCACCGCCGCCCTGAGCTTGATCTCCATCCTGACGCTGACCCGCACCCGCCGCCATACTCCGGTTTGATCCCCCACCGGGGCCCGCCCCCGGTCTGCCTACCCTCAGGAGCCTGCCATGACCACCCTCGCCCAGATCCGCGCTGGTCTGCCCCGCTATTCCATCGAGGTCGAATTTCCCGACATCGAGCGTTGGAAGACCGGCAACACCGGCATCGACTATGTGCACAGTTTCGACAGCGGCGTCGCAGGCCCCCATGTCGCCATCATGGCCCTGACCCATGGCAACGAGGTCAGCGGCGCCATCGCCGCGAATGAATTGCTGCACCGTGGCATCCGCCCGAGCCGGGGCAAGCTGACTCTGGCCTTTGGTAACGTGGCCGCCTACCACGCCTTCGATCCTGAAGACATCGACGCCACCCGCTACCTGGAGGAGGACATGAATCGCGTCTGGCTGCCTCAGCGGCTGCAGGGGCCGGCAACGACGGCCGATCTGGCCCGTGCCCAACAGCTGCGTCCGTTGATCGACGGAGTGGACTGGCTGCTGGACATCCACTCCATGCACGAGCACTCCGCACCGCTGATGATGACCGGCCCCCTGGAAAAGAGCCTGCGCCTGGCTGCCCAGTTGGGCACCCCGGAATTCGTCATCGCCGACGAGGGCCACCAGAACGGCCGACGCCTACGTGATTTCGGCGGCTTCGGTCAGCCGGATAGCCCGAAGAACGCCCTGCTGATTGAGACTGGCCAACACGTGCTGGCCGTGAGCCGGCAGATCGCGCTCGACTGCGTCGCCCGCTTCCTGCTACTGGCCGAGGTGGTGGACGAGGCCGCGGTGGCTGACCTGCTGCGGGTAGCCAAGCCAATGCGCCAGCGCTTCCTGCGGGTGACCGATGCCATCGTCGCCGACACCCTGGACTTTCGCTTCACCCAGGACTTCAAGGGCCTGGAAACCATCCCCGAGGCAGGCACCCTGATCGCCACCGACGGCGAGCGCGAGATCCGCACCCCCTACGCCAATTGCGTGCTGATCCAGCCCTCGATCCGCCACCTGGGTAGCGGTGTCACCGTCGTGCGCCTGGCGCGGGAACTGGGTGAAGACGAAGCGCCCTGTTGAGGTAGTGGGACGCTGGGCTGCGGTGCCGCCGAGCGCGCTCCGCAGCCCGCCTCGCTACAACCAACCCTTGATCTGCTGGCAGACCGCCGTGGTGGAGATGCCGTAGCGATCATGCAGGGTCGGTAGCGCCCCGGCATCGAGGAAGGCGTCGGGCAGCGCGATCTGGCGGAAGGTGGGCGTCACGCCGTTGCGCAGCAGGGTGGTCGCCACCGCCTCCCCCAGGCCGCCGATCACCGAGTGGTTCTCCGCCGCCACCACCAGCCGTCCCGGCTTGCGCGCCTCCGCCAGGAGGGTCTCTTCGTCCAGCGGCTTGACGGTCGGCACATGCAGCACCGCGACGTCCACGCCATCCGCGGCCAGGGCCTCGGCCGCCTCCAGGGCGCGCATGGTCATCAGGCCGGTGGACACCACCAGCACGTCGCGACCGGGGCGCACCACCTGGGCCTTGCCGAGCTGGAACCGGTAGTCGTAGCGATCCAGCACCAGGGGTACGTTGCCACGCAAGAGGCGCATGTAGACCGGCCCCTGGTGAGCGGCGATGGCCGGCACCGCCTGCTCGATCTCCAGGGCGTCACAGGGGTCGATCACCATGAGGTTGGGCATGGCGCGAAAGATCGCCAGGTCGTCGGTGGCCTGGTGGCTGGGGCCGTAGCCGGTGGTCAGCCCGGGCAGGCCGCAGACGATCTTGACGTTGAGGTTCTCTTCGGCGATGGCCATGCAGATGAAGTCGTAGGCACGCCGCGAGGCGAACACTGCATAGGTGGTGGCGAAAGGCACACAGCCCTCGCGCGCCATGCCGGCGGCGGCGCTCATCAGCAGCTGCTCGGCCATGCCCATCTGGTAGAAGCGCTCGGGATGCGCCTTGGCGAAGACGTGCAGGTCGGTGTACTTGGCGAGGTCGGCGGTGAGGCCGACGATGTCCTGGCGCCGTTCGGCCAGGGCCGCCAGGGCATGACCGAAAGGGGCCGGCCGCGTCGGCTGGCCCTCGGCGGCGATGCTGGCGATCATCGCCGAGGTGGTCAGGCGTGGCTTGGTGGTAGCGGTGCTGATAGTCATCAGAAGTCCCTCCCGGCATCCAGGGCGTCGAGGGCCAGGGCCCATTCGTGCGCCTCGACGCGGATGAAGTGAGTCTTGTCGCGGGTTTCTAGGAAGGGCACGCCCTTGCCCATGCGGGTATCGCAGAGAATGATCCGGGGCTGCCGGCCCGGGTGCTGGCGGGCGCGGTCGAAGGCGGCGACCAACGCCTCCCGGTCGTTGCCGTCGACGCGCTGGACGAACCAGCCGAAGGCCTGCCAACGCTCGGCCAGGGGTTCGAAGGCCAGGATCTCGCGGCAGTGGCCGTCGGCCTGCTGGTTGTTCACGTCCACCAGGGCGATGAGATTGTCCAGCTGCCAGTGGGAAGCCGACATGGCCGCTTCCCAGGTGGCGCCTTCGTTGAGTTCCCCATCGGACAACAGGTTGTAGACGAAGGCGCTGGACTGCTTGCGCTTGAGGCCGAGACAGGCACCCACGGCGATGCCCAGGCCCTGGCCGAGGGAACCACCGGTGATCTCCATGCCGGGGGTGTAGGCGGCCATGCCCGACATGGGCAGGCGGCTGTCGTCGCAGCCATAGCTCTCCAGCTCGTCTAGCGGCACGATCCCGGCCTCGATCAGCGCGGCGTAGAGGGCGATGGCGTAGTGGCCGATGGACAGGTAGAAGCGGTCGCGCCCTTCCCACTCGGGGTCCTGGGGCTGGTAGCTCAGGGCATGGAAGTAGGCGACGGCCAGGACGTCGGCGACGCCCAGGGCCTGGCCGACATAACCCTGGCCCTGGATCTGGCCCATGCGCAGGGCATGGCGGCGGATGTTGTGGGCGCGCTCGGCCAGCGAGCGCGGTGCGAGTTGTGGCGTAGGAGCGGTCATGATCTGTACCTCGATTAGCGATTGACCAGGGCGGCGGGAATGCGCAGGACCAGCGTGGCGCCGATCACCAGCACCCCGGTGATGAGGAACATGCCGATGGCGCTGGAGCCGGTGCTGGTGGTGATCCAGCCGATCAGGTAGGGCGAGCAGAAGCCGGCCAGGTTGGCGAAGCTGTTCACCGCGGCGATGCCGGCCGCGGCGGTGACCCCGCCCAGCAGCGTGGTGGGCAGCATCCAGAACAGCGAGGACGCGGAGAGGATGCCGGCCGCCGCCAGGCACAGGCTGAGGATCGACAGGGTGACGTTGTGGCCGAAGACCGCGGCGAGACTGAGGCCGCAGGCGCCCAGCAGCATGGGAACCACCAAGTGCCAGCGGCGCTCGCGGTGCTTGTCCCCGCTGCGCCCGGCCAGCAGCATGGCGACGATGGCGCACATATAGGGCAGGCTGGTGAGCAGGCCGATGTGCAGCGGGTCGGCGACCCCCGAATTGCGCACCAGGGTCGGCAGCCAGAAGGTGATGGCGTACTGGCCCATGACCACGCAGAAGTAGATGGCGGCCAGCAGCCACAGCCGGCGATCACCGATGAAGTCGCGCACGCTGGCGTGCTCGGTCTTGTGCTGGTTGTCCTCGGCCAGTTCCTTCTGGATCAGCGCCTTTTCCTCGTCGTCCAGCCAGGTCGCCTGGTGCACGCCGTCCTTGAGGTAGCCCAGCACCATCAGCCCCACCAGCACCGTGGGTATGGCTTCGATGACGAACATCCACTGCCAGCCGGCCCAGCCGTGGACGCCGGCGAACTGATTCATGATCCAGCCCGACAGCGGCCCGCCGATCATGCCCGACAGGGGAATGGCGACGAACCAGAGCACCGTCATGCGGGCGCGGCGGTAGGTGGGAAACCAGTAGGTGAGATACAGCAGCAACCCCGGCGCCAGGCCCGCCTCGGCCACGCCGAGCAGGAAGCGCAGCAGATAGAACTGCCAGGCCGTCTCGACGAAGGCGAACAGCCCCGAAAGGATGCCCCAGGTGATCATGATGCGGGCGATCCAGCGCCGGGCGCCAACCTTGTGCAGGATGATGTTGCTGGGTACCTCGCAGAGAAAATAGCCGAGGAAGAACATGCCGGCGCCGAGGCCGTAGACGGCTTCGCTCAGGGCCAGGTCGTTCATCATCTGCAGCTTGGCGAAGCCGACGTTGACCCGGTCCAGATAGGCGCAGAAGTAGCACAGCATCAGGAAGGGCATCAGCCGCCAGGCGGTCTTGCGATAGGCAGTGGCGCGCGCCGAGGTGGCCGCTGCCAGGGTGAGCGTAGTCATGGTCTGATCTCTTGTTGTTATGGGCGCCGCAGCCGCGGGCGCCCTCTTCGATGCAGAGCGCTGAGAACGAGGGAGCGATCAGTGGATCAGCATGCCGCCATTGACGTCCAGGGTGACGCCGGTCAGGTAGCTGGAGAGATCGCTGGCCAGGAACAGCGCGGCGTTGGCGACGTCCTTGGGCTCGCCCAGGCGGCCCAGCGGGATGCCGTCGATGATCGACTGGCGGCGCTCGTCGTGCATCAGCCCGCCGGTGATATCGGTCTGGATCAGGCCGGGCGTCAGGGCATTCACGCGGATGCCGTCCGGCCCGAATTCCCTCGCCATGGCCCTGGTCAGGCCCAGCACCCCGGCCTTGGCGGCGCTGTAGTGCGGACCGCCGAAGATGCCACCGCCACGCTGGGCGGAGACCGAGGATAGGCAGACGATGCTGCCGCCACCCTGCGCGCGCATGGCCGGGATCACCGCCTGGGACATCAGCAGGGTGCCGCGCAGATTGACGTCGAGGATGCGGTCGTAGTCGGCGCGGCCGATGTCCAGGGTCTTCACCGGCTGGGTGATGCCGGCATTGTTGACCAGCACATCGAGACGACCGTACTGGGCGAGCGCCTGGTCGACCGCGGCCCTGACCTGGGCCTCGTCGGCCACGTTGGCCGCCAGGCCCAGGTGACCTTCGCCGAGACTGGCCGCGGCATCGCGGGCGGCACTGGCATCGAGGTCGAGGATGATGACCCGCGCGCCCTGGGCGGCGAAGGCCTGGGCCGTAGCCCGACCGATGCCACGCGCGGAGGCGGCGCCGGTGACGAGGGTGATCTTGTCTTGCAGCAGCAAGGAGTGCAGGGGCATGACGCTATCCTTCTTGTTGTTGTGGAGGGCTGTCGCTGAGGCCCAGAGTGCCCCTGCCCCAGGCCCCCAGCAACGCAGCCTGCGTCAGACCGTGCTGAATAAAATTCATGCCTGCGGCTTGGCAGCCGGGCCAGGTCTCTCGACAATCAGCCTCAAACTCGCCACAGGAGCCGCGCCCCATGGATTCCGGCAAGACGCTTTCCCTGCCACCGCTGAAAGCCCTTCAAGCCTTCGAGCAGACCGCCCGCTTCGCCAACGTCGCCCGCGCCGCCGAGCAGCTGGCGCTGACGCCCTCGGCGGTCAGCCATCAGCTGGCCAAGCTGGAAGCCCTGGTGGGGCGCGCCCTCTTCGTCCGCGGTGCGCGCGGCATGACCCTGACCCCGGCCGGGGAGCAATACCTCGAAGAGGTCAGCGAGGTGCTGCACCGGCTGGCCATGGCCACGGATCGCGCGGCCAGCGATGCCGGCCTGGAATGCCTGCGCCTGCACTCGGCGCCGAGCTTCGGCCTGCTCTGGTTGATGCCACGGCTGGAGCTGTTCCGCCAGAGTCATCCCGACCTGCAGATCAATCTCTCCTGCTCCTACGAATCCCTGCACTTCAGCCGCGACAAGGTCGACCTCGACATCCGCCACGGCCTGCCCAGCTGGCCGAACCTGGAGATCCGCACCCTGCAGCGCGAACGCCTGGCGGTCCTGGCCGCACCGCACTTGCTGGAAAAACGCCCGGTCCACTCGCCGGCGGATCTGCTGCACAGTGAGCTGATCCTGTCCGAGGCCACCCTGATGAAGTGGCCCAACTGGTTCGCCCAGCAGGGCCTGGCGCTGCCGGAACGACCCTACACCCTGAGCTTCGATCGCTCCTACATGACCTTGGAAGCCGCCCGCCATGGCCTGGGCTTCGCCCTGGAGAGCACGGTGCTGGCGGCGGACTATCTGGCCCGGGGCGATCTGGTGCGGGTACTGCCACAGGACGACGACCTGCCGGTGGCCGCGCACCACCTGGTGTTTCCCCGGGCGCACTCGCGCTACGGCCGGGTGCGCCGCTTTCTCGACTGGCTGCAACAGGAGCTGGGGCAGCCCTTCGAGTATTAGCCTGCCTGCAGCCGCTCCCGGAGCAAGGCGACGAAGGCCTGAGCCGCCGGGGTGAGACTGCGGCCGGCGGGAGTGAGGATGCCGAGCGGGCGGGCCAGGCTCTCGCCGCGCACCGGCAGGGCCACCACCGCGGCCTCTCCACCCGCCGATTCCGGCAGCAGGGCCAGGCCCTGCCCGGCTGCCACCAGGGCCAGCAGGGTGCTCATGTAGTTGGCCTCCAGTGCCGCCACCAGGCGCAGGCCGGCGGCGGCGAAGGCGAAATCCAGGCATTCGCGGACGCTGCTGTCGCGGCCGGTGAGCAGCAGGGGCACGGCGTCGAGTTCGGCCAGGGCGATTTCGGCGCGGCCGGCCCAGGGATGGTCGCGGGGGACGAACAGCTGCAGGTGATCGACGTACAGCGGCTGGAAGGCCAGGCCCACGGCCCGTGGCCGGACGCCGACGCCCAGATCCACCTGCCCTTCCCTGACCAGCGCCTCGACCCTACCGGCCACCCCATCCTGCAGGCGGATCTCGATGGCCGGATGGCGGGCCTGGAAGGTCTTCAGCAACTCGGGAAAGGGCCCCATGAAGAACGACGGCAAGGCCGCCAGGGTGATGCGTCCCCGGCGCAGGCCGGCCAGGTCCCTCGCGTGGGTCTGGACATCGCCCAGGTCCACCAGGATGCGCTCCAGGGGTCCGCGCAGTTCTTCCCCGGCGGTGGTCAGCTGGACCCGCCGCGGGGTGCGCTCCAGCAGCTGCACCTCCAGCCAGGCTTCGAGTTGCTGGATCTGCACGGTGAGCGCCGGAGGGGACAGGTGCAACTCCTCGGCCGCGCGGGCGAAGGAGCCCTGGCGGGCCACGGCGAGAAAGGCCTGCACGTGCTGGAGCAGATTCTTCATTTTGTTTTTCTGAACGCTGCTTCGGAAGATTCCAATTTACAGGACGTCGGGCGTCTTCGAATACTGGACCTACAACAACAAAACCTCCCGTGCGCCCGCCTGCCGCGCCACGGTCCAAGGAGTCCGCCATGCTCGCCCTGCTCGGTGTCGTCACCATTCTCGCGTTGCTCGTCGCGGTCATGAGCAAACGCGTCTCGCCCCTGGTCGCCCTGATCGTCATCCCCATCGCCGCCGCCCTGATCGGTGGCTTCGGCCTGGGCACCAGCGCCTTCATCATCGCCGGCATCAAGGGTGTCGCCCCGGTGATCGGCATGTTCGTCTTCGCCATCCTGTTCTTCGGCATCATGACCGACGCCGGGATGCTCGATCCCATCATCGACCGCATCCTGCGCACCGTCGGCACCCGGCCGACGCGCATCGTCTGCGGCAGCGCCCTGCTCGCCCTGCTGGTGCACCTGGACGGCTCCGGCGCGGTGACCTTCCTGGTGACCATCCCCGCCATGCTGCCGCTCTATACCCGCCTGGGGCTGGATCGGCGCATTCTCGCCTGTGTGGCCGCCATGGCCGCCGGGGTCAATTTCCTGCCCTGGACCGGGCCGGTGCTGCGCTCCTCCGCCGCCCTGCACGTGCCGGTGGCCGAGCTCTTCCAGCCGCTGATCCCGGTGCAGCTGGTGGGCCTGGCCTTCGTCTTCGCCAGCGCCTGGTGGCTCGGTCGGCGCGAGGAGAAGCGCCTGACCCTGGCCGGCCAGGCGCCCTGGCTGGCCGACGGTGGGGCTGGTGCCGCGCCGGAGCGGGTGCTCAGCGAGGCCGAGCGTGCCCTGCGTCGCCCTGGGCGCTTCTGGATCAACCTGCTGCTGACCCTGGTGGTGATGGGGGTGATGATTGCCGGCTGGGTCGATCCGGTGGTGATGTTCATGCTCGGCACCGTGGCCGCGCTGTGCCTGAACTACCCCTCGGTGGACGCCCAGAAGGCACGCATCGACGCCCACGCCAAGACCGCCCTGACCATGGCCAGCATCCTCTTCGCCGCCGGGGTCTTCACCGGCATCATGCAGGGCAGCGGCATGCTCAAGGCCATGGCCCAGGTGGCGGTGGCGGGCATCCCGGCTGGCCACGGGCAATTGATCCCGGCAGTGGTGGGCTTCCTGTCCATGCCGCTGAGCCTGCTGTTCGACCCGGATTCCTTCTACTTCGGCGTGATGCCGGTGATCGCCGAGGTCGGCCGCAACCTGGGGGTCGACCCGGTGCAGGTGGCCCAGGCCTCGCTGCTCGGGGTGCACACCACCGGCTTCCCGGTCAGCCCCCTGACCCCGGCGACCTTCCTGCTGGTGGGCCTGTGCAAGCTGGACCTGGCCGATCACCAGCGCTTCACCATCCCCTTCCTGTTCGCGGCCTCGGTACTGATGACCCTGACCGCCCTGCTCCTGGGAGTCTTCTAGATGAGCCGTCTTCTTCGCATCGGCTGCGGCGCCGGCTATTCCGGTGATCGCATCGAACCCGCCGTGGAGCTGGCCGAGCATGGCCGCCTCGACTACCTGGTGTTCGAATGCCTGGCCGAACGCACCATCGCCCTGGCGCAACAGGCGCGACTGGCCGACCCCGAGGCCGGTTTCGATCCGCTGCTGGAGGCACGGATGCGTCGCATCCTGCCGCTGCTGCGCCAGGCCGGGCGAGCGCGCCTGCGGGTGATCACCAACATGGGCGCCGCCCATCCCTCCGCCGCGGCGCGCAAGGTCGCGGCCCTGGCGCGGGAGCTGGGTGTCACCGGGCTGAAGATCGCTGCGGTGGCCGGCGACGACGTGCTGGCCCAGTTGCCCGCCGACGCCCTGCTGGACAGCGGCCAGACCCTGGCCGAGCTGGGTGACCGGGTGATCTCGGCCAACGCCTACCTGGGCGTGGAAGGCATCGTCCAGGCCCTGGCGGCGGACGCCGACGTCATCGTCACCGGCCGGGTGGCCGATCCTTCGCTGTTCCTCGCGCCGCTGGTGCATGAATTCGGCTGGGCGGCGGACGACTGGGAGCGGCGCGGACGCGGCACCCTGGTCGGCCATCTGCTGGAATGCGCCGGTCAGGTCACCGGCGGCTACTTCGCCGACCCCGGCTACAAGGATGTCCCCGACCTCGCTCGCCTGGGCTTTCCCCTGGCCGAGGTGGACGCCGAGGGCCAGGCGACCCTCACCAAGGTCGCGGGCTCCGGCGGCTGCGTGACCCCCGCGACCTGCACCGAACAACTGCTCTATGAAGTACACGACCCGGCGGCCTATCTGACTCCGGATGTAACCGCGGACTTTTCCGGCGTCGCTCTGCAGCAGTCGGCGCCCGACCGGGTCACGGTCAGCGGTGCGCGAGGCAAGGCGCGCCCCGCGCAGCTCAAGGTCTCGGTGGGTTATCGCGACGGCTGGCATGGCGAAGGCCAGCTTTCCTATGCCGGGCCGGGTGCCCTGGCCCGCGCCCGCCTGGCGGCGGAAGTGGTGCGCGAACGTCTGCGACTCTGCGGCGTACCGGTCCAGGAGCTGCGCTGCGAACTGATCGGCTGCGACGCCCTCCACGGCGCGACGCTGGCCGCGCGCGCCAGCGGCGAACCCTGGGAGGTCCGCTTGCGGGTGGTCGGGCGCTGCGCCAGCCGGGCTGCGGCGGTGCAGATCGGCAACGAGGTGGAAACCCTCTACACCAATGGCCCGGCCGGCGGTGGTGGCGCCACCAAGGCGGTCCGCGAGGTGATCGCCGTGGCGTCGCTGCTGTGGCCGCGTGCGGCCGTCACCCCTACCCTGGAGCTGGAGACGCTGCCATGAAACTGCGCGAGATCGCCCACGTCCGTACCGGCGACAAGGGGGACATTTCGAACATGGCGGTGATCGCCTATCGCCGTGAAGATTTCGAGCGCCTGCGCCGGACGCTCACCGCGGAACGGGTCGCCGCCTGGTTCGCCGACAGCCGACCCGCCGACGCCGCGCCCGTGCGCCGCTACGAACTGCCCGCCCTGGGCGCGCTGAATTTCGTGCTGCCCGGCGCCCTGCGCGGTGGCGTCACCCGCTCCCTGGCGCTGGATGCCCATGGCAAGGGCCTGGGCGCGGCGTTGCTGGATCTGGAGCTGGAGGACTAGCCGCACGGCTCAACCTGGGGTGCCGACACCCGCGCCAGGCAAGCGCGTCAGCAGGATGGTGTCCTTGTCGAGCGGGACCTGGGCGCCCTTGCGTCTGAGCTCGTTGATGGCATGCAGCAGGATCAGATTGACCTGTTCGACCTCGCGCATGTCATCCGCCTTGAGCAGCCGCGACACCCGCACATTGTGATCGGGCTCGATGAGCGTGATCAGCAGGCCGTCACTGCGCCGCTCCAGCTCATGGCGCACGGGTGGATCGAGTTGGGCCAAGCGTTCATGCAACCTGTTCATCTGCAGGCTCCCGAAGGAACGTCACCCACTTCAGGCTAGCCGCCTCGGTGGAGAATGCAAGGCGTCTGTGTCGCCGTGTGATGCCAGGGTCACGGGAGGGTACCGGGTCAGAAAAGCGGCTGAGGTCTGTCACGAAGCTGCCATCAGCTCCCGGCACGCTGGGCGTCTTGACCGCCACGCCGTGGCAGAGGCCCACCCATGGCTACTCGTCCCGCTATCCGCCCGCTCGATCCTTTCGCCATGCCATCGCCGCGGCTGGCGCGGGATACCGCCCCGAGCCACTGCCGCTGCGCTGCGGCGTACGGCCAGCGCATCGCCCTGGCGACCCAGTGGCTGATCGCGCTCGGGCATCGACGAATCCTGCTGGTCACCGCCGGTGAGCCGCCAATCGCCGAATTGCAGGCTCACAGTCAGGTCATGCTGGCGGAGGGGTTACCCCTGTTGCCCTGCATGGAGCTCGATCCGGCAGCCATCCTGTGCGGGCCGGAGCTTGTTGCCCGCCTGCAACGCGCCGCTCCGACCGCCCTCCTCTGCACCCGGCCCACCCTGGTCCGGGCACTCCAGACTGCCCTCTACCATGGCGCGTTGCCCTCGCTGACCGTCACCGGTCCCGAAGCGCGTACCGGGGCTGATAGCGCGTCCTGGCACTAGGGCGGTCGTCCATCCCTTAGAAATTCGAACCACGGATCGTCCGTCCCGCCTGATCAGGCCGTTGCAGATTGCCCGAGGTGGCGGCCTTGGCCGGGTTCCAGTCGATCTCGGCGCGCTGTACCGCGGCCGCGGTGAAGCGCTCGTTGAGCTCCGGCGCCAGGCGATGGCCCCAGTAGGCCAGCTTCGCCTTGTAGCCCACGGTGATCTCCTTTTGCGGCTGCAACAGCGCGCCGACGATGGCCTGCACCGCCTTGTCCGGCGCATCCTTGGTGGGCAGGTCGGCGCGATGCCCGGTATAGGTCGCCGCATGGCCCCAGATCGGCGTATCCAGCGCCCAGGGCAGTACCGTTGACAGCTGGATGTTCGGCTGCCGGCCGCGCCGCAACTCCTGCTGGAGCACCCGGCCGAGGCTGAGCACCGCGGCCTTGGACGCCGAATAGGAGGCCTGGTAGGCGTGGGGAATCTCACCGTCCACCGAGGCCACGTTGACCAGCCGGCCGTAGCCCTGGCGGCGGAAGCGCTGCAGGGCCAGGTGGGTGCCGATCACCACGCCTTTCACATTGGTATCCAGCAGGCGCAGGTGGTCTTCCAGGGGTACCGCCTCGAAGCGCCCGACCGCCACGACCCCGGCATTGTTGATCCAGCCGTCGATACGGCCGAAGCGCTGCTCGGCCCGCTCGGCCAGGGCAGTCATCTGCGCCACATCGGCCACGTCGGTGGGCACCACCAGCGCGGCCACGCCCAGGGCTTGAATCTCCACCGCCAGGGCTTCCAGCGCCTCGGTCCGCCGCGCCGCCAGCACCAGGTTGGCACCGTGCCGGGCCAGCGCCAGGGCCACGCCGCGGCCAACGCCACTGGAAGCGCCGGTGACGACGATGGTCCGGCCATGCAACTGCCGATGATCGATCCGCGGCGAACGCCGGGACGAGGTGCGATTCAGCAGGGCCAGGGCGGCAGGCAGGGCAAGTAGCAGTGGCAGGGTACGCATCAGGGGTCTTCCTCGGGTCTGTGTCTGAGGTGTGACCCGTGGCCGACCGCACTGACGTCCCGCCTGGGACGACCGGGGCCTGGCGCGCCGACGGCCACCGCTTCGCTTGATCGCCGAGATCGTCGCGCCAGGGCAGCTGCCGTGCTCCTCGACCGTTCGGCGGAAGAGCTCAGTCTTCGGGCTGGCGATGCGGCATGACGATGCCGTGCAGCTTGAGCCGCCGATAGAGGGTGGCCCGGGATATCCCCAGGGCGCGGGCGGTCGGAATGGCCTTCCAGCGGTGCCGCACCAGGGCGGCCAGGATCGACCGCCGCTCGGGGCCGTCGACCTCGGGTGGCGGTTCGATGGCCGACGCGCCAGCGGGCCGTAGACTGGCCGGTAGGTGATCTAGGCAGATCAGGACGCCGTCGCACAGGGCGCAGGCATAGCGCAGCACGTTGCGCAATTCGCGCACATTGCCCGGCCAGTCATGGGCCAGGATGGCCTCCTGCACCTGGGGCGCCAACTCCGGTGCCGGACGCTCGCCGCATTCCTCGCCGAGCAGCCGCCGCGCCAGCCCCAGGCGGTCGCCGCGCTCGCGCAGCGGTGGCAGCTGGAAGACGGCGCCATTGAGGCGATAGAGCAGGTCTTCGCGAAACAGCCCGGCGGCGACCCGCGCCTGGAGGTCGCGGTGAGTGGCGCAGACCAGCCGGACATCGACCCGCCGCGCTTGGGCGCTGCCCACCGGCAATACCTCACCCTCGGCCAGCACCCGCAGCAGCCGGGTCTGGAGGGCCAGGGGCATGTCGCCGATCTCGTCGAGAAACAGGGTGCCGCCATCGGCCGCCACGATCAGGCCGTCGCGACCCTGGCGCTGGGCGCCGGTGAAGGCCCCCGCGGCATGACCGAACAATTCGCTCTCGATCAGGCTTTCCGGCAGCGCCGCGCAATTGAGGGCAATGAAGGGCCGCCCGCTGCGATCGCCGCCCTGGTGCAGGCCGCGGGCAAAGACCTCCTTGCCGGTGCCGGTCTCCCCGGTCACCAGGATCGGCAGGCCGTGGCGATAGAGACGCAGGGCCGTCGCGAGCGCCTGGCTGACCTGCGGCTCCTGTTCGCCTTCGGTCTCCAGGGCTTCGCGCACCAGGGGAATCACCACACCCGTGCGCGGCCGCGGCGCCCGCACCCGGGCGTGGAACTGCGTTTCGCCCAGACGCAGGGGTTCAGGATCGTCCTCCTGCAACCGCGCCGGGGCATCGCGACCGAACAACTCGTCGAGGCGCTGCGGCAGGTAGCCCAGTTGAGCGAGGCAGAGTTGCCGGGCCGGGCGATTCAGGCCGGTCAGGCGCCCATTCGAATCCCAGGCCAACAGGAATTCCGGCTGGGTGTCGAGATAGCTGGCCTGGGCGTGGCCGCAGAGCACCCAGTCGCCCCGGGCGCTGTGCATGAAGTAGGCATTCTCGATGCGCTGGGCGCTGTCGCGGGTGAATTGCTGGATCAGCAACTGACTGCGCCGGTCGTCCGGCGAGCGTGGCGCCGAAACGTCCAGCACCCCGAGCAACTCGCCACCCGGAGCGAATACCGGCGCAGCCGTGCAGGTCAGGCCGGTAAAGGCCACGCGGAAATGATCGGCCTTGTGCACCGTGACCGGCGCCCGGTCGGTCAGCACCGCGGCGACCCCGCAGGTGCCCTCCTCCTGCTCGGACCAGCAGGTCCCCAGGTAGAGTCCCGCGCGGCGGCATTCGTCGTCCAGTCGATCGCTGACCCGGTAGTCCAGGGTATGGCCCTGGGCGTCGGCCAGCAGCACGCAGTAGTCGGCCGCCTCGACCCGTGCGTGCAGGGCGCCCAGTTCACCGTCGGCGACGCGCAGGAAGTCTTCCGCCGCCTGCTGGTGCTGGCGCAGTTCGTAGCGCGAGAGGATGCGCGGGCCCTGCAGGCAGGCGGGGTCGAGCTGATGCTGCAGGGAACGGCGCCAGGAATCGAGGATGCGCCCGGGCGGACTGGCCGCGCGCAAGGGCGCGCGCAGGGCCTGGTCGATGGCGCGGGCGTGATAGCGGGCCTGGGTAGACAACATGGACGTCTCTCCCTGAATTCCGGTCATGGCATGGAAGGCCGGTCATTGTTCTGCCCTTCATTTAGCGCCCCCTGGCCCCGGCCTTCAAGTCCGCCGCGCCGTGAGACGAATCGTCTCAGCGTCTCGCCTTCCCGTCGCAGCCGTGAGATGCCCCGGCGCGTGGAGTCGCCCCTCCCACGACCTGTCGCCTCCATTCAAACCCGCGCCCTGCCTGCACTGCAGCGGACTCATCGCCGCTTGGCACCGGCCTTGCTCAGGGCTCTGCGACGCTCCCATCACAACGACAAGAGGGCCAGCCCCATGAGCGCAACCTGGCAGATCGAACCGCTCCCGGCGACCGGTGGCCCCACCTCGTGGCTACAGCCATGCCGGTGACCGTCGGCATCCTGCCCAACCCCGCCTCGGGGCGTGACCTGCGCCGCCTGACCGGCAACGCCGCCCTCACCTCCAGCACCGACAAGGCCGGGGTGGTGATGCGCCTGCTGGCGGCCTTTGGCGCCACTGGCGTGGAGCGGGTGCTCCTGCCGCCGGACATGACCGGTATCGCCGCCGCGGTGCTCAAGGCCAGTGGCAGTCGCCAGGCCCGCGAGCAGCGCTGGCCGGAGCTTACGTTTCTCGATCTGCCGCTGACCCAGACCGTGGACGACACCCGGCGCGCCGGGCGGCTGTTGCTGGCCCAGGGTGCGGCGGTGATCGCGGTGCTCGGCGGCGACGGCACCCACAAGGCGGTGGCCGCCGAGGTGGGCGACCTGCCGCTGCTGACCCTGTCCACCGGCACCAACAACGCCTTTCCCGAATTGCGCGAGGCCACCAGTGCCGGACTGGCCGGCGGGCTGGTGGCGAGCGGCCGGGTCGATCCGGCGCTGGCGCTGCGGCGCAACAAGCGGCTGCGGGTGGAGGTGCCGGAGCGCGACATCCGCGACTGGGCGCTGGTGGACGTGGCGGTCTGTCGCCAGGCCTATCTCGGCGCCCGGGCGGTGACCCGGGTGGAGGATCTGGCCGAGGTCTTCACCACCTTCGCCGAGCCCTGGGCCATCGGTCTGTCGGCCCTCTGCGGCCTCTGGCATCCGGTCGCGCGCAATGCCCCCCATGGCGGCTGGGTCCGTCTGGACCCGCACGCGCCCGCGCAGCTGACCGTCCCCCTCGCCCCCGGCGTGCTGGCGCAGGCCGGCATCGCCGCCAGCGGCCTGCTGCTGCCGGGCGAGCCGCGCGCGCTGTCGCTCGCCACCGGCACCCTGGCGCTGGATGGCGAGCGGGAAATCGAATTCGGCCCCGAGGCGCGTCCGCAGGTGACGCTGGACCTCGACGGCCCCCTGAGCATCGACGTGGAGCGGGTACTGGAGCTGGCGGCGCAGCAGCGCCTGCTGGTCCGCCGCCTGCCCGCGTCGGCCCTCGGCAATCCTGGAGAACAATAAGATGAGCGAGACCCCCAGCACCGAAAACCTGAGCCATGCCTACCGGGTGATGCGCACCATCCGCGCCTTCGAGGAGCGGCTGCACGTGGAATTCGCCACCGGCGAGATTCCCGGCTTCGTCCACCTCTATGCCGGCGAGGAGGCCTCGGCCGCCGGTGTCATGGCCCACCTGGGCCACGAGGACAGCATCGCCTCCACCCACCGCGGCCACGGCCACTGCATCGCCAAGGGCGTGGACGTCTACGGCATGATGGCCGAGATCTACGGCAAGAAGACCGGGGTCTGCCAGGGCAAGGGCGGCTCCATGCACATCGCCGACCTGGAAAAGGGCATGCTCGGTGCCAACGGCATCGTCGGGGCCGGGGCCCCGCTGGCCGCCGGTGCCGCCCTGGCGGCCAAGCTCAAGGGCAGCGACGCCGTCGCCGTAGCCTTCTTCGGCGACGGCGGCTCCAACGAGGGTGCGGTGTTCGAGGCCATGAACCTGGCCTCGGTGTGGAATCTGCCGTGCATCTTCGTCGCCGAGAACAACGGCTACGCCGAAGCCACCGCCTCGAACTGGTCGGTGGCCTGCGACCACATCGCCGATCGCGCCGCCGGCTTCGGCATGCCCGGCGTGACGGTGGACGGCTTCGACTTCTTCGCCGTCCATGAAGCCGCCGCGGCCGCCGTGGCCCGTGCCCGGGCCGGTGAAGGCCCCTCGTTGATCGAGGTGAAGTTCACCCGCTACTTCGGCCACTTCGAGGGCGACGCCCAGACCTATCGCGACCCCAACGAGGTCAAGCAGGCCCGCGAGCAGCGCGACTGCCTGATGCAGTTCCGCGAGCGGGTGACGCGCTCCGGCCAGCTGCAGCCCGCCCTGCTCGACAGCATCGACCAGGAGGTGGAACAGCTCATCGAAGACGCCGTGCGCAAGGCCAAGGCCGATCCCAAGCCCGGCCCGGAAGACCTGCTCACCGACGTCTACGTCACCTACGCCTGATCGGAAAACAACAAGGAGCGCCACCATGGCCAGAAAGATCAGCTACCAGCAAGCCATCAACGAAGCCCTGGAGCAGGAGATGCGCCGCGATCCCACCGTCTTCCTCATGGGCGAAGACAACGCCGGCGGTGCCGGCGCCCCTGGCGAGCAGGACGCCTGGGGCGGCGTGCTCGGGGTCACCAAGGGCCTCTACCACAAGTTTCCCGGGCGGGTGCTGGACACCCCGCTGTCGGAGCTCGGCTACGTCGGCGCGGCGGTAGGCGCCGCCGCCCGTGGCACCCGACCGGTGTGCGAACTGATGTTCGTCGACTTCGCCGGCTGCTGCCTGGACCAGATCCTCAACCAGGCGGCCAAATTCCGCTACATGTTCGGCGGCAAGGCGGTCACCCCGCTGGTCCTGCGTACCATGGTCGGCGCGGGCCTTCGGGCCGCCGCCCAGCATTCGCAGATGCTGACGTCCTGGTGGACGCACATCCCCGGACTGAAGGTGGTCTGCCCGGCCACGCCCTACGACGCCAAGGGCCTGCTGATCCAGGCCATCCGCGACAACGACCCGGTGATCTTCTGCGAGCACAAGCTGCTCTACGGGATGCAGGGCGAGGTACCCGAGGAGTCCTACGCCATCCCCTTCGGCGAGGCCAGCTTCCTGCGTGAGGGCGACGACGTCAGCCTCATCACCTACGGCCGCATGGTGCACCTGGCCATGGAGGCCGCCAGCAACCTGGCGCGCCAGGGCGTGTCCTGCGAGGTGCTGGACCTGCGCACCACCAGTCCGCTGGATCGCGACAGCATCCTGGAAAGCGTGGAAAAGACCGGGCGCGCGGTGGTCATCGACGAAGCCAATCCGCGCTGCTCGGTGGCCACCGACATCGCCGCCCTGCTCGCTGAACAGGCCTTCGACGACCTGCGCGCCCCGGTGCAGCTGGTGACCGCGCCGCACACCCCAGTGCCCTTCTCCGATGCCCTGGAAGACCTCTACATCCCCGACGCGGCCAAGATCAAGCGCGCCGTGCTGAAGATCACCCAAGGGAGGCAGGCCGCATGAGCCAGATCCATACCCTGACCATGCCCAAGTGGGGCCTGTCCATGAGCGAGGGCCGGGTCAACGCCTGGCTCAAGGCCGAGGGCGACACCATCGCCAAAGGCGACGAGGTGCTCGACGTCGAGACCGACAAGATCAGCAGCAGCGTCGAGGCGCCCTTCTCCGGCATCCTGCGCCGCTGCCTGGCCCGCGAGGACGAGACCCTTTCGGTGGGCGCCCTGCTGGCCATCGTGGTGGAAGGCGAGGCCAGCAACGAAGAGATAGAGGCGGTGATCGCGCGCTTCCAGGCAGACTTCGTGCCCGGTGGCGAAGACGCCGCCGAGGCCGGTCCCCAGGCCCAGCGCATCGAACTCGACGGCCGGCCAGTGCGCTATCTGGAACGTGGCGAAGGCGGCCTGTCAGTGGTGCTGATCCACGGTTTCTCAGGCGATCTGGACAACTGGCTGTTCAACCACGAGGCGCTGGCGGCCGAGCGCCGGGTGATCGCCCTGGACCTGCCGGGCCATGGCCAGTCCGGCAAGACGCTGGCCACGGGAGACCTTGCCGAGCTGAGCACCGCGGTGCTGGCTCTGCTCGACCATCTGGACATCCCCCGCGCCGTGCTCGTCGGCCACTCCATGGGGGGCGCCGTGGCCCTGCACCTGGCGCAGACGGCGCCGCAGCGGGTCGCCGGCCTGGTCCTGATCGGCAGCGCCGGGCTGGGCCAGGAGATCAACGGCGACTACCTGGAAGGCTTCGTCGCCGCCACCAGCCGCAACCAGCTCAAGGGGCCGGTCAGCCTGCTGTTCAGCGATCCCGGCCTGGTCACCCGGCCACTGCTGGAAGACCTGCTCAAGTACAAGCGGCTGGAAGGGGTGGACCAGGCCCTGAAGCGACTGGCCGGCACGCTCTTCCCCAATGGCCAGCAGGCTCAGGTGCTGCGCCCGGTACTCGAAGGCGATCTGCCCGCCCTGGTGATCTGGGGCGAGGCCGACGCCATCATTCCGGTCCAGCATGCCGAAGGCCTGCCGGAAACCGTTCAGGTCGAGATCCTGGAAGGCCAGGGCCATATGGTGCAGATGGAGGCCGCGGATCGGGTCAATGCCCTGATCCAGGCCTTCCTGCCCCGCTGCGAACGCTAGAGGAGCCTCACGATGAAAGCAGCCCGTTTCCACGCCGCCCGCGATATCCGGGTGGAAGACGTCCCGGCCCCCGGCGAGCCGGGCCCCACCCAGGTCCTGGTGAAAAACCAGTTCTGCGGCATCTGCGGTACCGACCTGCACGAGTACCTCGGCGGTCCCATCTTCATTCCCACCGCGCCGCACAGCTACACCGGCGGTAAGGTGCCGCAGATCCTCGGCCACGAGTATTCCGGCGTGGTGGAGGCCGTGGGCAGCCAGGTGACGTCGGTGAAACCCGGTGACCGGGTCTCCATCCAGCCCATGGTGTCGCCACGCGACGACTACTATGGCCGCCGCGGCCAGTACCAGCTCAGCGAACAGCTGGCCATCATCGGCCTGTCCCACCCCTGGGGCGGCATGGCCGAGCACTCCCTGGTGGAGGACTACAACGCCGTCCCCATGCCGGACGACCTCAGCACCGAGCATGCGGCGCTGATCGAGCCCACGGCGGTGACCGTCTATGCCACCCGCCGGGGTGGCGTGAAGCCCGGCGACAGCGTGCTGGTGGCCGGCGCCGGGCCCATCGGCCAGCTGCAGGTCATGGCCGCTCGGGCGGCGGGTGCCACGCGGATCTTCCTGGTGGACCTCAACGACAACCGCCTGGAAATGGCCCACCGCCTGGTGGAGGGGCTCGTCACCCTGAATCCCGGCAGCACCGATGTGTTGCGCGAGATCCGCGCCCGGACCGCGGGGGGTGTGGGGGTGGATGTGGCCTTCGAATGCGTGGGCGCCGAGGCACCGCTAGGGCTGTGCCTGGAGGCGGTTCGCCGCCAGGGCGTGGTGGTGCAGGTGGGGATGCAGGGCAAGCCTCCGGCGCTGATGGCTTCACCCTGACCTACAAGGACGTCGACCTGCGCGGCTCCTGGTGCTACTCGACGCTGATGTGGCCCCAGGTGGCGGCCCTGATCGCCAGCGGCCAGTTGCCGGCGGAAAAGGTGGTGACCCGCCATATCGCGCTGGACGAGGTGGTGGAACAGGGCTTCGAAGCCTTGCTGGACAAGGCCGGTACCCAGCTGAAGATCCTGATCGAACTCTAGCCCGTCCCCACCGGCGGGGGCCGCCGCGCGGGACTGTTCCGCCCTATTGGAAACTCGTCGCGGCGAGGCTGGGACGGGCCAGGAGCCGCCGGTGGAAGCGCACCAGCCGCGGATGCGCGGACCAATCGACTTCCGGCAGGCGAAAGCCCAGGTAGTCCAGGCCGACGGCCACCAGGAAGTGGCTGAAATCCACGTCCTCTGCGTCCAGCGTGGACGTCTCGTTCAACCGCGCCAGCAGCCGGTCCAGGGCGGCCAGTCGGCGGGCGCCCAGCACCGAGTCGTCCTGGGCCGCACCGCCATGCTTGCGGGCGATCACCGTACCGAAGGCGGCGTCGATCAGCCCCTGGCCCAGGCCGGCCAGCTGCAGGCGCTCGATCGCGAGCGGATTGCCGGCGCCCAGCTGGTGCAGATAAATACAGATCAACAGGGTCTCGCTGAGGGCGATGCCCTCGTCGGTGATGAGGACCGGGACCTTGTTGCCGGGATGGGCGGCGAGCAAGGCCGGATCTTCCTTCCAGGGATCGCTCCACACCAGGGTCAATCGCTCGCCGAAGCCGGCTTCGAGGGCGGTGACGCGCGCGGTGCGGGCATAGGGCGAGGTCTGGTTCAGCAGCAGTTGCATGGCGGACTCCGGGACACGGGCGGGCGATAGAGGCGCCCGCCAGTGTAGCCGCTGGCGTACGCCCTCAGTGCGGCCGGGTTACCGTAAGGACCACGGCGGCGATGCGATCGGTATGGGCATAGACCCCTGTCTCCAGCTCTTCACCGAAGACATCCGGGTCCAGTTCGCGATAGCGCCAGACCACGTCCTGGCCGGTCAGGCGGGTGCCGACCTCCTCCAAGAAGGGATCGCGACCCTCGACCATGGCGACGCCGGTGTAGAGCAGCAGGGTGCCGCCCGGGGCCAGGCGCTCCAGGGCCGTGTCGAGAATGGCCAGCGACAGGCCGGCGCCCAGGGGACCGCCGCCATGGCGGTAGGCGCGTTCGCCCGGATCGACCAGATAGGGGGGATTGGACAGGATGAAATCGAAATCACCGTCCACGTCCTTGAGCAGGTTGCTGTAACACGCCTCCAGGTTGTCGGCCCCGGCCAGGTCGGCATTGACCCGGGTCAGCGCCAGGGCGCGCTCGTTGATGTCCACCGCCAGCACCTCGGCATCGGGCCGCGCCAGGGCGACCAGGATGGCGCCGGGGCCGGCCCCGCTGCCGATGTCCACCGCCCGGCGGATGGCCCCGGTGTCATGGCGCAGCTGGGCTTCCAGGGCATTGGCATAGCGATAGGTGTCGGGGCCGAAGAACACCGCATCGGCCGCGTCGGTGGGATAGGCGGAATGCACGAACAGCTGATCACCCAGACTCGATACCCGCACCCGGCTACGCCAGCCACCGGGCACGGGGGTCAGCAGCTCGGCCGCGGTCAGGGCGTCGATCAGGACTTGCGGCAGCACCTCGCGGGAAAACGGCCGGCTCCAGCCGAAGACGCCTTGCAGATCCCGCGCCCAGGCATTGCCGGGTCGGGCATTGACCCGGGCGTGAGAGGCCGGGGTCGGGGTGATGAAGTGATAGTCGGCTGCACGCAGCGTCTCGACCAGCAGCTTGAGTGCCGCGGCCGGATCAGGGGTGGTAGCGGTGCGTTCGGGATGTTCCATGGCCGTCACAGGCGGGTCCTCGAGTGGCGATCGAAATGAAAAAGGACCCGCGCGGGTCCTTGCCTGGGCTTCAGCCCAGGAGGGAGACGAACAGCCGCGTCGCCAGGAGCCCGGCGCGACTGTGATGGCGCGCCGGCGACAGCTGCTCGATCAGCAGCGCCATCGCGGCGGCGCGACTGGGCTGGCTGGCCAGCCGTTGCTCCAGCGCAGCCTGCTCGCTGTCGAAATCACTGGCCTGGGCCGTGCTGGCATTGGCCGCCCCGCCCTGCTCCGCTTCCAGAGCCGGGCACAGGCGTTCCTGCTGGCGCTGCCGGGCGCGAAAACTCACTTCGCGGCGCGGCAGCACGGCCACTCGCTCGCCAGTGGCCTGCTGGCGAGCGCCATCGTGCACGAATTCGCCGGCGATCCAGTCGTGGATCAGCTGCTGCTCGTAGGCGGTGAAGACGCCGAACATCTCCGCGCGCTCGCCCTGGATCAGCCGCCAGAAGCGGCTGTTGGTGGGGTCCTCGTGGCGCTTGATCCAGCCTTGTTCCTGCATCACCTGGAGGAAGTCGGGGATCTGCGACGGATCGGTCAGCCAGTCGCTAACGCTGCGGCCGCCGATGCGGCAGTAGTCGGAATGCACGTAGCGGCCGACGCTGCTCTTTTCCGCCAGGACCTCGATCACCGCCTGCTCCAGGTCGAAGCCCGCGATCACCGAGGTGGTGCTGGCGCCCAGCTCGTTGAGCAGATAGCCCTGGACCACGCGCTGGTAGAAGGCCGCGCGGCCTTCGGTGGGCATGGCGTCGTGCACCGCCTGCAAGGCCTTGCGCGCATGGCCGGTACCGGCGTTGTCGACGGTGACGTGCAGGGTGAAATAGTAGGGATCGATGCCCAGTTCGTTGAGTTCGTAGGCGGTGATCAACAGGTGCAGCGGCAGTTGCTCGTAACCCAGGTTGAACCCCAGCACCTCAGGCAGGTAGTGATTGGCGTTATGGGCCAGGGCCAGCTGGATGGCGCCCTGCACATAGTGGTCGTCGCTCAGTTGGGCGAAGTCCTCGCAGCCGTGGCTGGCCAGCAGCTTGCGATAGAGCACCACGTGATTCTTGTCCGGTTGGCCGTCGCCCAATTCCTCCAGATAGATCTGGATAGCCGCGCGATAGCGCAGGTCGTTCCAGTGGGCGAGCGTGCCATAGAGCCAGGCGCCATCCACCAGCTTGGTCGGCGCCACGCCCCGCAGGAAATACAGCGCATGGGCCTTGCTGCCGAAGTAGCGGCGCGGTGCCCCGGCCTTGCGCGCGGCCAGGTAGTCGCGGTACTGGGCGCCGACCCGGGCGTTGTTTTCCAGCACCCAGGCTTCCAGGTCCTCGGGGTCGTCCGGCAGGTCGGCGGTCATGCCGCCGACCGCCTGCAGCTGGTCATCGAGAAAGCGTCGGGCCTTCTCCTGCGCCCTGGCGCCCGGGTGCTCCAGCAGCAACGCCTGGTACAGCGATCTGGCGGGTTGCAGGCTGAGCGGGCTGGAGGCGGTGTGCTGGCCGGTAAGGGCTCTTGTCGTGGTCTGCATGAAGGGCACATCTGGCAGCTGATGAATACCTCGTTCGGCCCGTGGGAAAGGCCTTGGTTCCTGGCGGACCCCGCGCGGGAGCGCGCCGCCTCGCTTGTGGCCGTCAAGGGCGCAGGCTGGCGGCCGCTGCCATTCGTCGGCGGCCGGTCCACGCTGATCCGCCTGCTGGCGTCCAGCGCGCCAGGCGACGGGTGACCTGACGAGGGACCTCATTAACCAGGCTGGCGGGCCGATAACCTGGAAACTCACACGACCGCCAGGCCTCTGCCCATGTCCCCCGCTGATTCCGACGTCGATCTGCGCGCCCTCCTCGATTCGATCCAGGAGTTCATCGTCGCCAAGGATGGCCGTGGACGCTGGTTGTTCGTCAATCGCATCGTGCTCGAAGCCTATGCCATGGTCGGCTTCGACTATGTAGGCATCACCGATGTCGAATTGATCGAGCGGTTTCCGGCCCATGCCGAGGCCTTCCGCTACAACATCGAGACCGATGAGCAGGCCTGGCAGAACGGCGCGCCCACCCAGATCGAAAAGTCCTTCATGGGCCCAGATGGACGCATCAACACCTGGGAGGTGGTCAAGACCCCACATTTCGATGCCCAGGGTGGACGGCGGCTGCTGACCATCGTCAGTCGCAACGTCACCGAGCGCAAACTGGCCGAGACCGCCCTGCAGGAAAGCGAAAGGCGTTTCCGGTCGCTGGCCTACCTGGACGCCCTGACCGGCATCGCCAACCGCCGCAGCATCCTCGACCAGATCGCCCACCACCGGGCCGGCAGTGCCAGCGGCCAACCCTGCGCCCTGTTCTATCTGGACCTCGACCGCTTCAAGACCATCAATGACGAATTCGGCCATGAGTTCGGCGATCTGCTGCTGGTGGCCTTCGTCGCCCGGGTCAGCGCCTGCCTGCGCACCGGCGATCTGCTCGGCCGGATCGGTGGCGACGAATTCATCGTCTTCCTGCGCGATACCTCCGCCGAGGCGGCCCTGGCCTTGGCCGAACGCCTCTGCCGCGCGCTGCAGCAACCCTGGCAGCTACAGGGCGTCAGCCTCGAGACCACCTCCTCCATCGGCATCGCCCATTGCACCGACGGCAGCCTCACTGTCCATGAACTGATCCGCCGCGCCGACGGCGCCCTGTATCAGGCCAAGCGCGCCGGACGGGCGCGGGTGGTGCTGGCCAAGGCCTAGAGCCGCTCGGTCGGCTGGGCGCGAATCAGGATTTCGCGCTGGCGGAAGGCCTTTTCCAGACGGCGCCGATAGTCGGCCCACCAGGCCCGATCCAGGGCTTCGGTCATGACCTCGTAGACCAGCAGCTCATCGTCCTCGACGCGCTGTGTCTCATCCTGACACAGGCCCTCCACCGGCGCCCGGCTGAAGGCGGTCAGCCCGCCGAAACGCGCCACCAATTCCTCGCGCACCTCCCGGAACAGTGCCCCGGGCAGGCGCTGGCCGTCGTTGTCTTCAAGGGGTAGCAGCAACTGGATGAGGTACATGGCCGTCTCTCCTGGGGTCTTTGGCTGCAGACCCTCCTAGCCCCCGGGTAGGTTCCCATCCATGGCTCCTGCAGCTGCTTGTCCGCCGCCAGGCTGGAAACGAAAAAGCCCTGCCGAGGGGCTCTCGGCAGGGCCTTCCCTGACCTTTGCGTCCGGATCAGACCGAAAAGCGGCCGACCAGGCGATTCATGTCCACCGCCAGGCGCGAGACCTCATGGGCAGCCGCGGCGGTCTGGTGGGCACCGGCCGAGGTCTGGATCGACAGGTCGCGGATGCTGACCAGGTTCTGGTCCACCGAACGGGCGACCTGGGCCTGCTCTTCCGACGCCGTGGCGATGAGGAAATTGCGCTCGTTGATCTCGGTGATGGAGCGGGCGATCTCCGCCAGGGCGGCGCCGGCTTCGTTGGCGATCTTCAGGGTGGCGGTGGCCTCGTCGCGGCTGCGTTGCATGGCCTGGACGGCGCCTTCCGAACCGCTCTGGATGCCGCCGATCATCTGCTCGATCTCGCGGGTGGATTCCTGGGTCCTGTGGGCCAGGGCGCGCACCTCGTCGGCGACCACAGCGAAGCCACGGCCCTGTTCACCGGCCCGGGCGGCTTCGATGGCGGCGTTCAGCGCCAGCAGGTTGGTCTGCTCGGCGATGCCGCGGATCACATCGACCACGGTGGCGATGCCCTGGGCCTGTCCAGCCAGGGCGACGATCTGGTCGCTGGTATGGGACACGGTGTCGGTCAGCGAATGGATGGCGTTGACGGTCTCGGTGACACGGGCCGTACCCAGGCCGGTCGAACGCTCCGACTGCTGCGCCGAGGTGGAGGCCGAGGCGGCGTTGCGCGCCACCTCTTCGACCGCGGCGGTCATCTCGTTGACTGCCGCGGCGGCCTGCTCCACTTCGCCATTCTGGCGCTGCAGGCCACGGCTGGCTTCTTCGGTCACGGCATTCATCTCTTCGGCGGCGGACGCCAGTTGCGTCGAGGCCTCCCCGATGTGGCTGACGGTGTCGCGCAGGGTCTGCTGCATCTGCACGGTGGCGCGCATCAGGTCGGCCATCTCGTCGTGGCCGGTGGCCTGGGCCTCGACCCGCAGATCGCCGTCGGCGATACGCCGGTTGATGGTCAGCACCTGGCGCAGCGGCTGCAGGATGCTGCGGGTGTAGAGCACGGCCAGCAACACGGTGAGCGCCACGGCCGCGGCGGAAATCACCCCGAGGATCCAGAGATTGTGGCTGTAGGTCTGGGTGGCCAGTTGGCCGGCCTGCTTGGCGCCGCGCTGGTTGAAGTCGCCCAGGGCGACGATCTTCTCTTGCAGCTCGTTGGTGAGGGGACGGATATTGGCATTGACGTAGGCGGTCCCCTCGCTCGCCGGACGGGTCCGGGCGATGGCGACGACCTCGTCGAGGCGCGCGTCGTAGGCCTTGACGCCGGCGGACACGGCATCGGCCAACCGCTGCTCCTCAGGCGAAGCGACCAGGGCCTGATAGGCCGCTACTTCCTTCTGCAGCTGACCGCGCGCCTGGGCGATGGTCGCCGCGGTGGTCTGCTTCATCTGCTCGTCTTCCGAGGCCACCATACGCAGGGTTTCCAGGCGCAGACGCAGAACCAGGGAATCCATCTTCGCCGTTTGGGCGATGCTGGCCATCCAGTTGGTCTCGACATCCTGTTCGGCTTTGTACAGCGCGTTGAGGCCCACGGCCGAGGTGACCGCCAGCACCAGCAGCAACAGGGTAACGGCGGCAAAACACACGGCCGAACGGGCCGACAATTTCAAGGTACGCATGGCGCGACTCCAGGCAGGAAAAGCGTATTCACCCCTTTTGTTCGGCGCCATCACCCCTGGCTGAATAGCCAGCCATCGGCGATCAGCGGCGTGTCCTCTATAAGCCGCAGGCTAGAGCGGGCGCGGCCTGCAGCGCCATGCACCAACCCGACGATGGGCGCGCGATCCTGGCAAAGGGCCACTCGAACTCGGGCTAGAATGAGCCTTTCCACCATCGAAATCCCTATGTCGCCCTCGAAGCCGCGCCCGGCGCACCTGGTCCCCCTGCGCAACCGCCTGCTGGCCATCGCCTTCGCCGGGATCGTGCCCCTGGCACTGGTTGCCGGGCTGGGGCTGTGGCTGCTCGTCCATCACCAGCAGCACGAAGCCGAACAGCGCGCCCTGGAGTCCAGTCGCCAGGCCGCCACCACCATCGAAAGCGAACTGCGTCGCTCGGTGACCATTCTCCAGGCGCTGGCCGAGTCCCCCCTGCTGCGGACGGGTGACCTGAGCGATTTCGACACCCTGGTCGGGCGCATCCTGCCGCTGGTGCCAGGTTGGCGAACGCTGCTGCTCGCCACGCCGGACGGCCAGGTCGTCCGGCGGATATCGAGCCTCGCCCGGCCCGTCGGCGGTCCTCTCGCCGAGCCGGACAGCTTCGCCGAGGCGGTCGCCCAGCACCGGCCAGTGGTTGGGCAACTGGGCCGCGGCCCCGCCGGCCTGCTCGCCTTTCCGATTAGGGTCCCGGTGCTGCGTGAGGGTCAGCTGAGCTTCGTGTTGACCGCGGTGATGACCCCGGAAAGCATCCGAGCCGCGCGCATGGCCCGCGCCCTGCCCAAGGACTGGGTGGGCTCGGTATTCGATCGCCATGGCCTGCGCATCGCCCGTACCAGCCTGCACGAGGAAAGCCTGGGCGAGCCGGCCTTGCCAGGCCTGGCGGCGATCCTGGCACAACCGGGCGAGGAAGGCGTCGGCACCGCCCGCACCCGCGAAGGCCGCCAGGTCTACACAGCTTTCGTGCGCCTGCCCGATTCCGGCTGGACCGTGACCACGGCGATCCCCACCGAAGAGGTGGCCGCGGCCGCCAATCGCTCCTTCGCGCTCTATGGCGGCGGCCTGGTGCTGTCGGTGGTCTTCGCCTGGGCGGTGGCCCTGCTGCTGTCGCGGCGGATCAGCCAACCGGTGCAGGCCCTGCAGGAGGCCGCCCAGGCGCTGGGGCAGCGCCTGCCGCCGGTGCTGCCGGACAGCGACGTATTGGAGATCCGCCAGGTGGGCGAAGCCCTGCTGGCCGCGGCCGAAGCCCGCCGGCTGATCGAAGAGGAACGCGACGACTACCTGCGTAGCCTGCAGCTGAGTCAGGAGCAGCTGCAACTGCAGGTCGCCGACCTGGAGGTCCTGCAGCGGCTCAACCATCGTCTGCTGCAGTTGCCCTCGCTGCCGCAGCAATTGCAGGAAATCCTCGAGGTCCTCTGTCGCTTCCACCAGACATCCCAGGGCTGCGTCTCGCTGCTGGAAGACGGCAAGCCGCCGCAGCTGTATTTCGCGCCTGGCTTCACGGCCGAGGAGCAGGCGCAGCTGGCCGCCCTGCGACCCGAAGACAGCGCCTGTGCCGCTGCCGTGCGCAGTGGTACCCGCGTGGTGGTACCGGCCCTGGCGAACGCACCCGGGTTCGCCACCCTGGCCACGCTCGGCCGCCGCCTGGGCTTCGCCGCGCTGCATGGTGTGCCCTTGCGCAGTACCCTGCACGGCACCCTCGGCGCCATCACCGTGCACCTGCCGGAGGCCCGGGAACCCACGCCGCGCCAGCAGCGCCTGGCCGATCTGTGCGCCTCCAAGGCGGTGCTGGTGATCGATCGCGCCCGGATCCAGGAAGCCGCACTGCGCTCGCAACGCCGCCTGCGAGTAGCCCTGGAAGGCTCGCAGGTGTCCTTCGGCATCGCCGTGCCCACGGCCGAAGGCGCCTTCAGCTGGGACTATCTCAACCCCATAGGCGCCACCACCCTGGGCCTCGACGGCAGCAGCGCGCATTCCTGCCTGTCCTGGGCCAGTGCGCGGATCCTGCAGCTCTGTGCGGAGCACCAGGCCGGCGAGACGGCCTGGTCCGTAGAATTGCAGGGTCCCGCCGCCAGTGGCGCCAGTTGCTGGCTGCAGATCAGCGCCACGCCCTTCGACGGCAACGTGGCGGTCTGGTTTCTCGACATCAGCGAGCGCAAGCGCCAGGAGCAGCAGCTGCGCGACAACGACCGGCAAAAGGACGAATTCCTCGCCGTGCTGGCCCATGAGCTGCGCAATCCCCTGGCGCCCATCCGCCAGGCAGCGGCGCTGATCGCCGCGCCCCAGGCCTGTCCCGAACAGCGGCGGCGCAGTTGCCAGACCATCGAGCGGCAGGTGGAACGCATGGGCGCCCTGCTCGATGATCTGCTGGACATCTCGCGCATCACCTTTGGCCGCATCACCCTGCACAATGCCTTCGTCACCCTGCAGACCGTACTCCAGGCAGCCACCGAAGCGACCCTGGCGCCCATGCAGGACAAGCACCAGACCTTCGAACTGCGCCTGCCCGAGGCGCCACTCTGGCTGCAGGCCGATCCGCTGCGCCTGGAGCAGATCTTCATCAACCTGCTGGGCAACGCCGCCCGTTACACGCCGGCAGGGGGACGGATCACCCTCGCCGTGCAGGCCAGCGACACCGAGGTGCGGGTGGACATCGCCGACACCGGCATCGGCATCGCCCCCGAGCGCCTGGCGGACCTGTTCCAGATGTTCGGCCAGATCGATCCGCGCCTTACCGAGCGCTCGCCCGGACTGGGCATCGGCCTGGCTCTTTCCCGCGAACTGGCCCGGCTACAGGGTGGCGACATCACCGCCACCAGCGCCGGCCTCGGCCTGGGCAGTCGCTTCACCGTGCGCCTGCCGCTGACAGCGACGGCGCCGACAACCGGGCCGGAAGCGGTGGAAGCGGCACCGGCGCTGCCCGCCACCCGGCGGATCCTGGTCGCCGACGACAATCCCGACATCGCCGATACCATCGCCGAATTGCTGGAGCTGGATGGCCACGAGGTGCGGGTCGCCTACGACGGCCAGGCGGCCCTGACGCTGTTCCAGAGCTATGGCCCCGAGATCGTCATCTCCGACATCGGCATGCCGGGCCTGACCGGTCACCAACTGGCCCGGGCGATTCGCGCGACCCCGGCTGGCCAGGCGGTCAGGCTGATCGCCATGACCGGCTGGGGCCAGGCCCAGGACAAGGCCGAGGCCCTGGCGGCCGGCTTCGATCATCACCTGACCAAGCCGGCTGACATGCAGGCCCTCTACGTCCTGGTGGGCGCCTAGGCGGTGACCCGCCGCGAACCGGCCAGCCGCGTCAGCCCATAGAGCGCCACGCCCACCAGCAGCATCAGCCCGGCGCGCCACCAGGTCGCGGCGCCCTGCTGGGCCAGCAGCAGGGCACAGGAACCCAGGGCCAGCACCGGAAAGAGCCAGTGCACCCGGAAATGCGCGTGCTCGACCCGGTCGCGCTTGAGCACCAGCACCGCCAGGTTGGTGCTGATGAACACCACCAGGAGCAGCAGCACCACGGTTTCGGCGAGTACATCCAGGGTACTGGTATAGGTCAGGGCGATGGCCACCGCGGTGGTGGCGAGGATGGCGATCCCGGGGGTCTGCCGCCGCGGCAGTACTCGGCCGAGCACCGCTGGCAGCAGGCCCTGGCGGGCCATGCCATAGGCCAGGCGGCTGGCCATGATCATGGTCAGCAGCGCGCCATTGGCCACCGCGATCAGCGCGATGACGGCGAACAGGCGAGTCGGCACACCCAGCCCCGAGGCGCCGAGCACGTCCATCAGCGGTGCGCCCGAAGCCTTGAGCTGGTCGACCGGCAGCACCAGGGCGGCGCCGGCGCCCACCAGCATGTAGACGAGGCCGGCTATGACCAGGGCGCCGAACAGGGCGCGTGGATAGACTCGGCTGACGTCGCGCACCTCCTCGGCCAGATTGGCCGAGGTCTCGAAGCCGACGAAGGAATAGAAGGCCAGCAGCGAGGCGCTGAGAATGGCCACGGTCGCCGAGGGCGCATCCACCTCCAGCAGCCGCGCCGGTTCGCCCTGCCCCTGGGCGACGAACCAGGCGGCCGCGGCGATGACGATCACCAGGCCCGACAACTCGACCAGGGTCATCACCAGATTCACCGACAGCGATTCCTTGATGCCCCGGGCGTTGAGCAGGCCGATGAGCACCAGGAAGGCCAGGCAGACCCAACTGGCCGGCCAGGGCACCAGCGCCTGCAGATAGCCACCGGCAAAGGCCACCGCCAGGCCTGCGGCACTCGTGACCCCGGCGGCCAGCATCGAGAAGCCCACCAGAAAGGACAGCCAGGGTCGCCCGAAGGCGCGTTCGGCGAAGACCGCCGCGCCCCCCGCCCTGGGGTACTTGGTGACCAGCTCGGCATAGGAAGCCGCGGTCAGCAGGGCGAACAGCAAGGCAACTAGCAAGGGGGCCCAGATGGCGCCGCCGACCCGCCCGGCGATGGTGCCCGCCAGGGCATAGACCCCGGCGCCGAGCACGTCGCCGAGAATGAAGAACAGCAGCATGGGCAGGGTGATGGCGCGGTTGAGCGTAGCGGTTGCAGGAGAGGATTCCGTGGCCATGCGCGTGGTGCTCCTTGAACGGTCTGGGGACGGGCGCGGGCCCTTGCCGGGTCCGCCGCGTGCAACCGTAGAGAGCCCGGGCAGCGACCGGGTTCCAGCGCCTGACCGTTCATCCACCCGCCCCCACGGGCGTCAGCGATGGCGTGGAGCTATCGAACATCCAGGTTGGAGGACGTCCGCCGCTGCGCTTGCGGCCGTCTAGGGCGGGAGCCCGCGCGGGGGTACCGTTCCGCTGGTATCCAGCGGCCCTGCCCGGTCGCCGGCGAGCCACGGCTCCCTGCCCTTTGCCGATCAGCGGCAGGGCCTTTTCGGGCTGGCGGACGCTTGCCACACTCTGCGATTTCTCGCGGTCGAACGACCCCGAGATCCATTCCTCGAGGATGCCCAGCAAGATGAGTGAGGGACCCCTGGCCACGCTGACCCGCGCCGAACTCGAAGCCGAGGTGCTGCGCCTGCGCGCCGCCTTGCAGGAGGCCCCGCCGGATGAAGACGCCGCCCGCCGACCCAGCAAGGCACGCAGCCGCGCCGTGCTGGAAAGCACCACCGAGTTCGCCATCGTGGTCTGCGACCGTGAGGGGCTCATCACTGACTGGAATCCGGGCGCCGAGCAGGTCATGGGCTGGACCGCCGAGGAGATAATCGGCCAGGACGCCGCGCGCTTCTTTACGCCTGAAGACCGTGCCAACCGTCGTGCCGAGTACGAAATGGCCAAGGCGCTGCGGGACGGCAGCGCCATGGACGAGCGCTGGCACCTGCGCAAGGACGGCCAGCGCTTCTGGGCCTCGGGCGAGATGATGGCCCTGACCGACGACGACGGCGAGCACCTGGGTTTCGTCAAGATCCTGCGCGATCGTACCGTCGAACACCTGGCGGGCCTGGCGCTCAAGGAAACCCAGGAACGCTACCGCCTGGTGGCCGAAGCCACCAACGACGCCATCTGGGACTGGGACTTCAACACCGGCCAGGTGCGCTGGAACGAAGCCTTGACCGCGGCCTATGGCCACGCCCCTGAAGCGGTGGACTCTACCGGCAGCTGGTGGCTCGCGCAGATCCATCCGGATGACCGTACGCGGATCGACGCCTCCATCCATGGGGTGATCGATGGCGACGGCCTGGTCTGGACGGACGAATACCGCTTTCTGCGTGCGGATGGCTCCTATGCGCTGGTGTTGGACCGCGGTCGGGTGATCCGTGATGTCTACGGCCGCCCGACACGGATGATCGGTGCCATGCTGGACATGAGCCAGCTGCAGACGGCCGAAACCGCCCTGCGCAAGAGCGAGGAGCGCTTTCGCGCCATCATCGAGACCATCGGCTCGGCCTTCGCCATCGTCCAGGTCAAGTTCGATGCCGACGACCAGCCGATCGACTACCGCTTCCTGGAGGCCAATCCGGCCTTCGAACGCCAGGCCGGGGTCAACCTGCGCGGCAAGTGGGTGACCGAATTCGCTCCCAACCTGGAGCAGTTCTGGTTCGACACCTATGGCCATGTGGCCAAGACCGGCGAGCCGGCCACCTTCGAGAACTACGCCAACACCTTCGAACGCTGGTTCGACGTGCGCGCCGTACGGGTCGGCGATCCGGACGAGCGCCAGATCGCCATCCTCTTCAGCGACGTGACCGAGCGGCGCAATGCCGAGGAACGGCTGCGCATCAGCGAGGCACTGGCGCGGGAAAACATCGAGCGGGTGCAGCTGGCGCTTTCCGCCGGCGCCATCATCGGCACCTGGCACTGGGACCTGCCGACCGACAGATTCACCGTGGACGAAGCCTTCGCCACGGTCTTCGGCCTCGATCCGCAGCTGGGCCGCGAGGGCCTGAGCCTGGCGCAGGTGGTCACCAACGTCCATCCCGATGACAAGGAGGGCCTCGCCCGGGCCATCGAGGTGGTGATCGCCCAGGCCGGTTCCTTCGCCCATCAGTACCGGGTGCGCCGGGCCGACGGCCACTACTACTGGATCGAGGCCAACGGCCGGGTCGACCATGCCGCCGACGGGACGCCGCTGCGCTTTCCCGGCGTGCTCATCGACGTCGAGGAGCGGCGCGCCATCGAAGCCGAGCGCGACAAGGCCCTGGCCGCCCTGCGCACCCTCAACGACACCCTGGAGGTGCGCGTGGCCGAGCGCTCGGCCGAGCTGATGCAGGCGGAGGAAAAGCTGCGCCAGTCGCAGAAGATGGAAGCCGTCGGCCAGCTCACCGGCGGTCTCGCCCACGACTTCAACAACCTGCTGGCCGGTATCTCCGGGGCGCTGGAACTGATGGAGACGCGCATCGCCCAGGGTCGTCTGCGCGAACTCGATCGCTATCTGGCGGCCGCCCAGGGCGCGGCCAAGCGCGCCGCCGCCCTCACCCACCGACTGCTGGCCTTTTCCCGGCGCCAGACCCTGGCGCCTCGGCCGGTGGACGTCAACCAGCTGATCGATGGCCTCACCGAACTCATCCAGCGCACCGTCGGCCCGGGCATCCAGGTCGAGACCGTGGGCGCCGCGGGTCTCTGGCCGGCGCTGGTCGACCCCAGCCAGCTGGAAAACTCCCTGCTCAATCTCTGCATCAATGCCCGCGACGCCATGCCCGAGGGTGGTCGCATCACCATCGAGACCGCCAATCGCTGGATGGATCGCGAGACCGCCCGCGCCCAGGACCTGCCGGAAGGCCAGTACCTGTCGCTGTGCGTGACGGATACCGGGGTGGGCATCCCGCCGGAGGTCGCGGGCCGGGTGTTCGAGCCCTTCTTCACCACCAAGCCCATCGGCCAGGGCACCGGCCTCGGCCTGTCGATGATCTATGGCTTCGCGCGCCAGTCGGGCGGTCAGGTGCGGCTCTACTCCGAAGTCGGCCAGGGCACCACCCTGTGCATCTATCTGCCGCGGTATCTGGGCGAGGCACCGGCCGATGAAGACCTGGCCACGCGCCTCGACATGGCCGGCAGCGCCCAGGGCGAAACGGTGCTCATCGTCGACGACGAGCCGACGGTGCGGATGCTCGTGGTGGATATCCTCGAAGACCTCGGCTACGCGGTGATCGAAGCCGCCGACAGCCTCACCGGCCTGAAGATCCTGCAATCCGATGTGCACCTGGACCTGCTGATCACCGACGTGGGCCTGCCCGGTGGCATGAACGGCCGGCAGATGGCCGAGGCGGGTCGGCAGTCACGCCCGGGGCTCAGGACCCTGTTCATCACCGGCTATGCCGAGAACGCCGCCATCGGCAATGGCCATCTGGACCCCGGCATGGAGATCCTCACCAAGCCCTTCGCCGTGGACAGTCTGACAGCACGGGTGCGCGAGATGATGGGCGGCTAGCATGTCCCGCTAGAAGCTCGCGCCGATCTTCAGCGCCACCGTATAGCCCTCCGCCCGGTTGCGCGTCTCGAATTCCTTGTAGGCGTGCAGCCAGATGGCCGGCAGCCCCGAAGTGGGGTCGAAGAAGCTGAGCGCCGGGCCCAGCGCCAGGGTCCGGGCGCGATTGCCGCGGGTCAGGCCGGGAGCGTCGTCGTCGCTGAGCTGGCGGTAGTAGTAGCCGCCCAGCCCCGCCGTCCAGGGGCCGAAGTGCTGGCCGAGGGCGAATTCATGGCGGTACTCCACCCCGCTGCGGTAGTCGGTGGCCGCGTTGCGCGCATTGATGTCGACCTGGAAGCTGGACGACAGCTCCAGCCCGCTCGGGCTGATGTAGCTGGCGTTGAAGATCGGCGAGACCGTCCAGTGGTTGGTCCCGGGACTGACCAGGCGATTCTTGTCGTAGTCGCCGGTGGGCGCCTGGATCGACAGCTGGGTATTGATGCCGACGCCGGGCGCCGGCTCCCAGGCGAGGATCAGCGGGATCAGCTGCAAATCGGCCGGGCGGAACAACTCGGCGCGGTCGCCGGACACCCGCTGCCCACCGGCGTTGATGCCGAGGTCGGCATCCATGCGAAAGAACACCGAGACGGCGCCGAAACCGTAGCGCGCACCGAACAGCTGTTGGTCGGTCATGCGCAGATAGGCCAGGCCGATGGCCAGGACGTTGATGTTGAAATCGTTGCCATCGTCCTTGCCATGGCTGTCCTTGATCACCCGGGCCTGGTAGTCGCTGAAGCGCATGCCGACCGTACCGACGGGGGTCGACGGCGGCATGAAGCCGGCGCCGAAGTCCTGCACGCCGGCCGCGGTGGTCGGCATGCCCTTCTCGGTGGCGTGGGTGGTGGCGACCAACGCCACGAGTGACAGGATAGAGGCACGGGTCAGCATTCCGGGCAGGGACGGCATGGCGGGATTCCTCAGGGCTTTCGAGCGGACGAGCGAGGCCTCACCGGGCGCGCGAGGCGCTCGGTCTTGGCGTAGGGTCAGGGGGGATCAGTCCGGCGCGGCGGCGACCCGTTGCGCGATCTGCGCCTTGCGGTTGACGCCGAGCTTCTCGTAGATGCGCCTCAGGTGATGGCGGACCGTGGCCGGCGCCATGCCCAGGTTGCGGGCGACTTCCTTGTAGGTCTGGCCCAGGGCGAAGCACTGAGCCACTTCCAGTTCGCGGGCACTGAGGCGCTCCGCCGAGCTGCGTCGGCGCGCCTTGAGCAGCAGCAGATCGCCCAGCGGCTGGGCATCGAGTTGCAGGGTGCGGCCCTGATAGGGGCCGTGGGGATCACAGGCGGTCGGCAGGCGATTGCCCTGCCAGCCGTCCCACTCTGCCGCCAGGAGGGCGGCGAAGCCGGGCTCCATGGACAGCAGCACGCCATAGCGATCGCACACCGCCAGGGCGAGTTCGTCGAAGCTGCCCTGGCTGTCCCTCAGGATCGCCAGGGTACGCAGGCAACTCTCGCGCTCGGCATGCAGCAGGTGCGGCATCAGCCACTCCACCAGCTGGCATTCCAGGGGGGTGAAGGGCGTGGCGGGATCGTCGCGGAACAGCGTGAGGTGCACGCCCAGGCGGGTGTGGTCATCGGTGAGCACGATGCGCAGGCCGTGTGCCAGGCCATGACGCTGCCCCAGGGCGGCCAGGGTCGGCGCGGCCGTCGCGGCCCGGCAGTCGAACACCTGGCAGCGGCCCTGCACCAGATGCAGGGTGCCGAGGGCGCGGTCGTCGGCCTTGAGGGCATCCCACTCCCGGGTATAGCTGCTGGGCAGCCCCAGCAGGAAGGTGCTGTGTGCCACGGGAACCCCGTCGCGCCAGGCGGAGTTGCCCCACCAGGCCTTGTCGAAGGCGACCAGGCGCTGCAGTTGCGCCAGGGCCTGGGCATGGAATTCGGTGATGGCCCCGCCACGCAGGCGGGCTTGCAGCGCCAGGACGACCTGGCTGAAGCGCGCGACCACCGCGCTGGGTACACTGCAGGAAACGACGGCTGACTGATCCATGCTACCCCCATTGTTTTGATTGTCTTTGGGTAGGATGCCGGCCCCCTGACGGGGCCTGGCTTGGGTCCGAGTCTACCGTACCGCTGCGGCGCGCCTATCGTTCAGATGCAGGATAGGCCGCCCTCTGCTACCCGCGCGTCCGCGCAACGGCCGCGCGCGAACCGGGGTCCAACGCGGGTCGCCATCGTTCATCTGATCGATAGACCCGCCCGTGACCTCCGGCGAGGCTGGCGGCGACCCGGCGTCCATCCTGGCGCCCGGGACCACAGGAGAAGCCCCATGCCCGACGTCTTCGCGCGCCTCACTCCCGAGGTTGCCGGCCTGCTGGCGCAGCTGGCCGCCCACCCGCAGCCGCCGCTGGACAGCCTCACCCCGCAGCAGGCGCGCGCCGCCTATGTGCAGCTGAATCGCGCCCTCGGCCTGCCGCCGGCAGGGGTGACGCGGGTGGACGAGCTCAGCGCCCCCGGTCCCCTCGGCCCCATCCCGCTGCGCCTCTATCGGCCCTATGCGAAAGACGATCTTCCCCGCCCGCTGGTGGTCTATCTGCACGGCGGTGGCTGGGTGATCGGCGACCTGGACAGCCATGACTCGCTCTGCCGCCAGATCGCCCTGGGCACCGGCTATGCGGTGCTGGCGGTGCACTATGCCCTCGCCCCGGAACATCCGGCACCGGCGAGCCCTGACGACGTGCTGGCCGCCCTGCGGTGGCTGGCCGAGGCCGGCGGCGCCTTCCACCTGGATCTGCAACGGATCGCCGTAGCCGGCGACAGCGCTGGCGGCGGCCTGGCGGCCATGGCCGCGCTGCACCTGCGCGAAGGACCGCTCAGGCTCAAGGCCCAGGTGCTGATCTATCCCGGCGTCGACAACACGCCCCGAGCCTGGAATCACCCGTCGCGGATCGAGAACGCCGAGGTCCCGCCGCTGACCCGGCCGATGATGGATTACTTCTCCGGGATGTACCTGCAGGCCGTGGACACCCGCGACCCGCGCGTCTCGCCGCTCTATGCCCCCTCCCACGCCAACCTGCCGCCGGCGCTGATCTTTGGCGGCGAATGCGACGCCCTGCGCGACGATGCCCGCCTTTATGCCCAGGCGCTGATCGGCGCCGGCAACGCCGTGGAGTACCACGAGCTGCCAGGCATGATCCATGGCTTCATCGAGATGCTCGGGGTGCTGCCGAGTGTGCGCTGGACCCTGGCGCGGATGAACGCCTTCCTGCGCGAGCAGCTGCGGCAGGAGGCCTGAGTCCGGCCGCGCGGGTCAGGCCCGGCCGAACCAGTGCAGCACCAGGCGGTAGAGGTGCTGCGGCCAGCGCGACCACCAGCCGCCCTGCTCCACCGCCTCCAGGGCCACCAGCGGGCGGGTCTGCAGGATGCGCTCGCCCTCCACCAGCTCCAGGCGCCCGACCACGGCGCCCTGGGCGATGGGTGCCACCAGCGGCTCGTCCAGCACCAGCCGGCGCGCTGGCGGTTGCTGGCCCTTGGGGCGGGTCAGCACCACATCCTCGGTCACGCCCACCGGCAGGGCCGACTGTTCGCCCTCCCAGATCGCCGGGGTGCCCAGGGCGACACCGGTCCGATCGAGGGTCTGGTTCTCGAAGAAGCGATAGCCATAGGTCAGCAGCTTCTGGGTATCCGCCGCGCGGTTGTTGATCGAGTTGGAGCCGAACACCGCGGTGATCAGCCGGCGCCCGTCACGCCGTGCCGAGGTCACCATGCAATAGCCAGCCGCCTCGGTATGCCCGGTCTTGAGGCCGTCCACGCTGTGATCGCGCCAGAGCAGCAGATTGCGATTGGGCTGGCGGATGCCGTTCCAGGTGAAGTACTTCCTGGCATAGAGCTCATAGTAGGCCGACTCGTCCTGGATAATGGCGCGCGCCAGCAGCGCCATGTCGTAGGGCGAGGAAAAGTGTTCGGGGTCGGGTAGCCCGGTGGGATTCATGAAGTGGCTGTCGTGCAGGCCCAGGCGCTGGGCCGTGGCGTTCATCAGGCTGGCGAAGCTCTCGTTGCTGCCCGCGATGTGCTCGGCCAGGGCCACGCTGGCGTCGTTGCCCGAATCGATGACGATGCCCTGCAGGAGATCGTGCACCGACACCGGGGAGCGCGGATCGAGAAACATCCGCGAGCCCTCGGTGCGCCAGGCGTGCTCGCTGACGGTGACCTTGTCGTCGGCCTTGAGCTGGCCGGCCTGGATGTCACGGGTCGCCACATAGACGGTCATCAGCTTGGTCAGGCTGGCCGGCGGCAGGTGCTCGTGGGAATCCTCCTCGGCGATCACCTGGCCGGTGGTGGCATCCATCAACACCCAGGCCTTGGCCGAGAGTTGGGGCGGCGAGGGAATCAGCACATTGGCGGCGGGCGCAGTGGCGGGTACAGCGGCGGGCGCGGCCTCGACTTGGCCGAGCCAGGCGAGAGCCAGGGCGGCGAGGCCCAGTAGCAGGGGGTGTTTCACGAGCGACAGATCCGGTGTGGCAGTGGGGCCCGCCATCCTGGGAGAGCCCTGCCCCGGTCTCAAATGAAGGAAAGTGAAGAAAAATTTAGGAAGGCGCGCCTCAGCCGGCGCTGGTGATGAGCACCCGCGCGCCCACCGGTTCGGCCGCCTCGATGCTCAGGCTGAAGCCATGCAGGCGGACGATGGCCGCCACCAGCGACAGGCCCAGGCCATAGCCCGGCTGCTGGCGACTGGCATCGCCGCGATAGAGCCGCCGCAGTACGCTCTCGCGCTCGGCCGCGGGAATGCCAGGGCCGTCGTCGACCACTTCGATGCGCACCGCCAGGCCGACGCCGCGCGCCACCAGCCGCACCCTGCCCCTCTCCGGGGCGAACTTGAGGGCGTTGTCCAGCAGATTGACCAGCGCCTCGAACAGCAACTCGGCGTCGCCCTGGACCTCCGGCAATTCCTCGCCCAGTTCCAGACTCAAGGTCTGGGCCTTTTCCTGGGCCAGGGGCTCGTAGAAGTCATGGGCCTGGCGCAGCAGCGCGGCCAGGTCCAGGGGCGCGAAGGCCATGCGCCGCCGGGTGTCCTCCAGCTCGGAGATGCGCAGCAGGCCCTGGAAGCGCGACATGATGGCCTCGGTCTCGGCGAGCGCCTCGCCGAGGCTGTCGGCCTGGGGTTCGGCCAGGGGCAGTTGCTGCAGCTGGTGCAGCCGCGCCCGCAGCCGGGTCAGCGGGGTGCGCAGGTCATGGGCGATGCCGTCGCAGACCCCCTTCACCTCGTGCATCGAGCGCTCCAGCTGCGCCAGGGTGGTATTGACCGCATCGGCCAGCATGTCCAGCTCGTCGTGCCGCGGCGACAGCGGCAGCCGTTCTTCCAGATGACCGGCGACGATCCGCTCCAGGCTGCGTTGCAGTCGCTCGACGCGCCGTAGCGGTCGTCGCCGCAACAGGTGCCAGCCGACCAGCCCGGGGATCAGGGTCAGCGACAAGCCCCAGAACAGCGCCTGGCCGATGATGCCGCCCACCGCCGAGATGGAGCCGCCATCGCGGGCCAGCACCAGGATGCGGCCGTCCGCGCGGCGCTGCAGAAAGGCGTGGCTGCTGCGGGTCTCGTCCAGGGCGTCGGTGGTCCTGAGGCCGCGCTGCAGGTAATGCACCTGGCCGTCGTCCGGCAGGTTGCGCAGCAGTTTGACCAAGTTGCCGGCGACATAGCGACCATCGGCCTCGAACAGGCCGTAGGCGTCGATACCGGGCATGGAATAGACCTCGCTGGCCTGCAGCTCCCCCAGCAGGTCGGCGTCGGCCACCTTGCCGTAGTAGTGCGCCCGCTGCAGCAGGGTGCGCTCCGCCACGGCGCCCAGGTAGCCGGAGATCTGCCAGTAGAGCACCCCGGTGAAGACCGCGCCCCAGGCCACGAAGAGCAACGCATAGAGCGCCAGCAGGCGGCTGCTGCCCGAGCGCCAGCGCCTAGTCCGGGACGACGAGGACATAGCCGGCTCCGCGAACGGTATGCACCAGCGGCCGCCCCGCCCGCTCGATCTTGCGTCTGAGCCGCCCCATGTGCACGTCGATGATGTTGGTGCCGGGATCGAAGTGATAGCCCCAGACCTGCTCGAAGAGCATGGTGCGGGTCACCAGTTGGCCGGCGTTGCGCATCAGGTAGGTGAGGATCTTGAATTCGGTGGGCAGCAAGGCGATGGCCTCGCCGGCACGGGTCAGGGTGTTGTCGATCAGGTCCAGGCTCAGCTCGCCAACCCGCAACCGGTGACGGGCGGACTGAGCCACCGGCCGCCTGAGCAGCGCCTCCAGGCGGGCCATCATCTCCACCAGGGAAAAGGGCTTGGTCAGGTAGTCGTCGCCGCCGCATCTCAGGCCGCGGACGCGTTCGTCGACATCGGACAGGGCGCTGAGCATCAGCACCGGGGTGGCGATGCCGAGGCCGCGCAGGGTGCTGACGATGGTCAGGCCGTCGAAATCCGGCAGCATTCGGTCGAGGGTGATGATGTCGTGGCCGCCGGCGATGGCCGCGGCCAGGCCCTCGCGGCCGGTGTTCTCCCAACGTACCTGATAGTCTTGCGCCTGCAATTCGCTGGCGATGGCGTGGGCGGTCACCTCGTCGTCTTCGATGACCAAAGCCTGGGTCATAGCGGCCTCTGGATCTGGCGCCCGGTCTGGCGGACCGGACACCCTAGGGAAAACGGCCAGGCCGGTAAATTAAATTTTTCTTCATTCGGACTAACGCGCTTCCGCCCTGCCCGCGGTCTATCGTCGGTCTTTTCAGCCTGGAGTCCTCCCCATGTTTCGACGTCTGCCCACCCTCGCCCTCGGCGCCCTGCTGCTGGCCGCCACGCCGCTGCTGGCCGCACAACCCGTCACCACCCTCACGGTGCTGAGCTCGGGCGGCATCATGGGCGCCATCCGCGAAGTCGCCCCGGCCTACGAAAAGGCCACCGGCGTGAAACTGGACATCGCCGCCGCGCCGTCCATGGGCGACACGCCCCAGGCCATCCCCCAGCGCCTGGCCCGCAACGAGCCGGCCGACGTGGTGCTGATGGTGGGTTCGGCGCTGGACAAGCTGGTCACCAACGGCCAGGCGCTCAAGGACAGCCGCGTCGACCTGGGCCAGTCGTTCATCGCCCTGGCGGTGCGCAAGGGCGCGCCCAAGCCGGACATCGCCACCATGGAGGCCTTCAAGCGGAGCCTGGAGAACGCCCAGTCGGTGGCCTATTCCGACAGCGCCAGCGGCGTCTACCTGGCGCACATCCTTTTCCCCCGCATGCAGCTGAGCGAGGCCTTCAAGGCCAAGGCGCGCATGATTCCCGCCGAACCCGTGGGCGAGGTGGTGGCCCGTGGCGAGGCGCAGCTGGGCTTCCAGCAACTGAGCGAACTCAAGCCCGTGCCAGGCATCGATATCGTCGGCCTGATCCCCGACCAGGCGCAGAAGATGACCCTCTATTCCGGCGCCGTGGTCAGCAAGAGCACGCACCCGGATGCGGCGCGCGCCCTGCTGCAGTACCTGGCCTCGAAGGACGCTGCCAAGGCCATCCAGGACAGCGGTCTCAAGCCCATCCCCGCCCAGCAATGAGGGCCAGGCCGCCGGCGTCAGACGAAGAAGGAAATGGCGCCGGTGGCCAGGGCGAGTACGGTGATGACCAGGGAAGTCAGCACCGCCCATTTGACGGTGGCCTTCTGGAAGTCGCCGATGTCGCGGTCGACCATGCCCACCAGCAGCAGTGTCGACGCCACCAGCGGACTCATCAGGTGCACCGGCTGGCCCAGCACCGAGGCGCGGGCGATCTCCACCGGATCGATGCCGTAGGCCGCGGCGGCGTTGGCCAGGATGGGCACCACGCCGAAGTAGTAGGCATCGTTGGACAGCACGAAGGTCAGCGGCATGCTGGTGATGGCCACCACCAGCGGGAACCAGTGGCCCCAGGCCGGCGGAATCCAGTCGACCAGGGTCTGGGCCAGGGCATCGACCATCTTGGTGCCGGAAAAGATGCCGGCGAAGATGCCCGCGGCGAACACCAGCAGCACCACGGTCATGGCGTTGCCGGAATGGGCCAGGATGCGCGCCTTCTGCAGCTCCAGTTGCGGATAGTTGATCATCAGCGCCAGCACGAAGCCGATCATGAACAGGATGGCCGCGTGCATCACGCCCATGACCAGGGCGGTCATCACCGCGATCACCAGCACCAGATTGACGTAGGCCAGCCGCGGCCGCTTGGTCGGCGAATCGCCGAGGATCTCCTCGATATAGCACTTGCCGCCGGCCGCCCCGCCGCTTTCCAGGGCGACGTTGCCGATGCGCGCGCGTTCGCGGCGGCCGAGCAGGAACGCGGTGAACACCACCCAGGCCGCCCCGCCGATCACCGTGGGCAGTAGGGGAATGAAGTAGGCGGTGGCGTCCAGCCCCAGCGCGGCGATGGCGCGGGTGGCCGGGCCGCCCCAGGGACTCATGCCGCTCATGATGCTCAGCGAGAGCATGGAGACGGTCGCCAGCACCATGGGATTCATGCCGATGCGCTTGTACAGGGGCAGCATGGCGGCGCAGGTGATCATGTAGGTGGTGGTGCCGTCGCCGTCCAGGGCCACCAGCAGCGAGAGCAGCGCGGTGCCGATGGCGATCTTCACCGGGTCGCCGTTGACCCGCTTGAGGATCTTGCGGATCAGCGGATCGAACAGCCCGGCATCGATCATCAGGCCGAAGAAGAGGATGGCGAACAGCAGCAGCGCCGCCGAGGGCGCCACCATCCTCAGGCCGTCGAGCATCATCTTGCCGGTGGTGGGGGCGAAGCCACCGATGAGGGCGAAGACGATGGGCACCACGGTGAGCGCCACGATGGGTGACAGACGTTTGCTCATGATCAGGTAGGTGAAGGTCACCACCATGATCAGACCGAGAAGCGCGAGCATAGGCGTATCCCTTGTTCTTGTTGTGGGTCTGGCCAGACGCTGGCCAGCCGATCCCCGCCTCCGGCCAGCTGACGGCGCGGAGGTGGGATTGCAGCGGTAGCGGGGTTGGAACGATCAGGCGTGGGGACGGGCGTCCGGCGCGGGCCACTCGGGCGCTTCGGTCACGGCCAGGGGTTGGGCCTTGCCGGTTTCCAGGGCGCGCATCAGTTTCTCGCGGTCGCAGGCGTCTTCGGCCAGGGAGATCACTACGGTGGCCACGGCGTTGCTGGCCAGGCTGGTCAGGGCGCGGGCTTCGGACATGAAGCGGTCGATGCCGATCAGCAGTGCCAGCCCCGCCAGCGGGATGTCATGGATCACGGTGAGGGTTGAGGCCAGGGCGACGAAGCCGCTGCCAGTCACCCCTGCCGCGCCCTTGGAGGACAGCAGCATGATCGCCAGCATGGTCAGGGTCTGGCCGACGGTGAGGTCGATGTTGCAGGCCTGGGCGATGAAGACCGCGGCCAGCGACAGGTAGATGGCGGTGCCGTCCAGGTTGAAGGAGTAGCCGGTGGGCAGCACCAGGCCGACCACGCCCTTCTTGCAGCCCAGGCCTTCGAGCTTCTGCAGCATGCGCGGCAGCACCGGCTCGGTGGATGAGGTACCAAGCACCACCAGGAATTCCTCGCGGAAATAGCGCAGCAGCTTCCACAGGCTGAAGCCCCGCGAGCGGCACAGGGCGCCCAGCACCACGAAGACGAAGAAGGCGCAGGCGATGTAGAGGGTGGCGATCAGCTTGGCCAGGGAACCCAGCGAGGTGATGCCGTACTGGCCGACGGTGAAGGCCAGGGCGCCAAAGGCACCCACCGGCGCGAAGCGCATCAGGTAGCCGAAGATGCGAAAAACCATCTGCGACGCCGACTCCAGCACATCCAGCACCGGCCGGCCGCGCTCGCCCATGGCGGACAGCGCGAAGCCGCACAGCACGGCGATGAACAGCACCGGCAGCACCTCACCCTTGTTGAACGCCCCCATGAAGGTGTCCGGGATGATGTGCATGAAGAAGTCCACCACGCTGAGCTTGGCCGCCGACGCCGTGTACTGGGCGATGCTGGCGGTGCTCAGGGTCGCGGGATCGATGTTCATGCCTACGCCGGGCTGGAACAGATAGACCGCGCCGAGGCCGATGAACAGGCTGATGACGGTGAGCACCAGGAACAGCAGCAGCGTCTTGCCCATCAGCCGACCCAGGGTGCTCTTGTCGGTCATGCCGGCGATGCCGGTGACGATGGTGCAGAACACCACCGGGGCGATCATCATCTTGATCAGCTTGATGAAGGCGTCACCCAGGGGCTTGAGCGCGATGGCCTGTTGCGCCCAGAAGTGACCGACCAGCACCCCGAGGACCACAGCGCAGAGGATCTGGAAGTACAGCGATTTGGCAAGTTTCATGGGGCATCACCGTTTATTGAAGTTGTGCGGATGCGCTGGTGGGTGGGGTGTGGAGCCTGCTAGCCGGCGAGCCTCCGCGCGGTGGGCGCGTACACGTGGCCGGCGAACAGTCGGCGCGCGGTCCGGACGACCGAGGCCTGGATGGTAGTGCCGTCCGCGCCGCCGCGCGACAGCACCACGTCGATACCACCGCTGGGATGCTCCAGGCGGACATTGGTCAGACCACGCGCCGACTCGCCGAGCAACGCCATCACCACCGTTTCCGCGGTGACGCAGGCGGTGGCCAGGCCGATGGAGCCGGTGATGGCCAGCGCCCGGTGACAGCTGTGCGGCATGAAGTAGCGCACCTGCAGGGTGCCGCCCTGCTGCGGCGGGGAGATCAGCACCGGCTTGGGGATCACCTTGCCGCTGACATCGCCCAGGCCCATGGCCCGACCCGCCTGCAGACGCAGGTCTTCCAGCCGCGCCAGCAGCGCCGCGTTGGCGTCCAGCTCGGCCGGCCGCTCGCTGCCGGTCACGCCCAGGTGGCGGGCGTCGACGATCATCATCGGCATGGCCATGTCGATGCAGGTCACTGGCACGCTGTCGAAGACGTCGGTGGCCTGGCCGGTGGGAAACAGCTTGCCGGTCTTGCTGCCCACGGCGTCGAGAAAGGTCAGTTGCACCGGCGCGGCGGTGCCGGGCACGCCGTCGATCGCGGTATCGCCTTCATAGCGCACCAGGCCGCCGGGCGTGTGCACCAGCGAATCGACGAAGCTGTCGGTGTTGAGGTTGCGGATGCGCACCAGGGTCTTGCCGTCTTCAGCGGCGACCAGGCCCTGCTCCACAGCGAAGGGACCCACGGCACAGAGCATGTTGCCGCAGTTGGGCGCGGTATCGACGCGCCGCTCGGCGACCATCACCTGGACGAAGAGATAGTCCACGTCGGCATCGGGATGGCTGGACGGGCTGATGATGGCGACCTTGCTGGTCTGGGGGCTGCCGCCACCAATGCCGTCGATTTCCAGCTCGTGACCGGCACCCATGAGGTCGATCAGCATCTCGTCGCGCTGGACGGGATCGCTGGGCAGGTCGCTGGCATGGAAGAAGGGGCCCTTGGAGGTGCCACCGCGCATGAGAACGCAGGGAATACGTTGCATGACTGCTGACTCTTGTTGATCAATAGCGGTTATTGATGTTCTGGAGACAAGATTGGCAGCCGGAGATAAATCTATCCAATGCAAATATCAGCGCTATTATTCCACTTGGATAATCAATAGAACTGGATTTCCGGGACAGGGCATTCATGGACTACGAGCTGCAAGACATTCGATCCTTCGTGAAAATCGCTGAACTGGGCAGCTTCCATGAGGCAGCGGACGCCCTGCATCTGTCGCAGCCCGCCTTGAGCCGGCGCATCAAGAAGCTGGAAGACGGCCTGGGCACGCCGCTGCTCGAACGCACCACTCGTCGCGTCGGCCTCACCAGTGTGGGCCGGGATTTCCTGCCCAAGGCACGGCGGCTGCTGGACGACTTCGAGGATTCCATCCTCAGCATCCGCGAACTGGCCGAGCGCCAGACCGGCCAGGTCACCCTGGCCTGTATCCCCACCGCGGCCTTCTACTTCCTGCCCTCGGTGATCCGCCAGTACAACGAGCAATACCCCAAGATCCGCATCCGCCTGCTGGACCTCAGCGCCAACGACGGCCTGGAGGCCGTACTGCGCGGCGAGGCCGACTTCGGCATCAACATGCTCAGCGGCCAGCACCCTGACATCGAATTCGTGCCTCTGGTGCAGGAGCAGTTCGTGCTGGCCTGCCGGCGTGACCACGAACTGGCCGGACGCCCGTCGATCAGCTGGGCCGAGCTGGTCGAGCACCGGCTGATCGGCGTGGGGCGCCTGAGTGGTAACCGGGTGCTGCTCGACCACGCCCTCTCCGCCCGCGGCATCCGCCCCAAGTGGTTCTATGAGGTGCAGCACCTGTCCACGTCCCTGGGCATGGTGGAAGCCGGCCTCGGCGTCTCGGCCATGCCCAGCCTGGCCATGCCGGATGCCGACCACCCGACCCTGGTCAGCGTGCCCCTCACCGATCCGGAAGTGACCCGTACCCTCGGCCTGGTCTCGCGCCGTGGTGCCTCGCTGTCGCCCGCCGCGGAAAAATTCGTCGCCATCCTGCTCGGCCAGTGGCAGACCGAACGGCCCTAGCCCGGGCCTGCGCGCCGGCGCGCCCTGAGTCGGGGCGGCCAAGCGCCAGTATGCAGTGAACGTCGCGCCTGTTCGGGCGGTCTGTTGGCTGCAACAACTGGTTACGGTCAGGGCCACTCATGTCCTTTGCGCGAAAGTCGCGTCGTTCTTCTCCCTGTCCGGGGAGCACCTCGAGGCGCCGCCTGGCGGCCGGGTCCATCGCTGGCCTGCTGCTGGCGGCTTCGCTCAGCGGCTGTTCGCCACTGCAGCACGGCTTTCTCGCCCCGGCCGGTCTCGCCGCCAGCGGCGAACGCGACCTGCTGCTGTGGATCGTCGGCCTGGCGCTGGTGGTGGTGCTGCCGGTGATCCTGCTCACCCCGCTGATCGTCTGGCGCTATCGCCACGGCAATACGCGCGCCGCCTACCGGCCGCGTTGGGAATTCTCCTGGCTGCTGGACGTCTTCGCCTGGGGCGTGCCGGCGCTGATCGTCGCGGTGCTGGCGGTGCTGGTCTGGACCCGCACCCACAGCCTCGACTCCTATCGCTCGCCGACGCCCAGCGAGGCGCCGCTGGAGGTCCAGGTGATCGGCCTGGACTGGAAGTGGCTGTTTCTCTATCCCGAACAGGGCATCGCCACGGTCAATGAGCTGGTCTTGCCCGCGGGGCGGCCGGTACAGCTGACACTCACCAGCGATACGGTGATGCAATCCCTGCTGCTGCCGCGCCTGGGCGGCCAGATCTACGCCATGGCCGGCATGCGGACCCAGCGCTATCTACAGATTCCCGCGCCCGGCCAGTTCGAGGGCCGCAATGCCCAGTACAGCGGCGAAGGTTTCCAGGACCAGCACTTCCCGATCCGGGTGCTGGCGGAGGCGGATTTCCAGGCCTGGACCCGACAGGTCGGCCAGGCCCGCGAGGCCCTGGACTGCGCCCACTACCAGGTGCTGGCCCGCCCCGGCACCCTGGAACAGGCCGCCCAGCTTCGCCTGACCCAACCTGCCCTCTTCGCCTGGGTGCTGGCGCGCTATCGCCAGGACCCGGTACCCGCCTGCGCCACCTTCCAGGGAGCCACCCATGACTGATTCCTCGGCCCTCTGGCACCTGCTGTTCGGCCGCCTGGGCTACGACGCCCTGCCCTTCTACAGCCTGATCGCCACCTGCGGCGCCAGCGTGGTGATTCTCGGCGGCCTGGCTACCGCCGGGGTGATCACCTGGCTCGGCAAATGGCGCTATCTCTGGCAGGAGTGGTTCACCAGCCTGGACCACAAGCGCATCGGCATCCTGTATGTGGTACTGGCACTGGTGATGTTCAGCCGCGGCGTGGTGGAAGGGGTGATGATGCGCACCCAGCAGGCGCTGGCCATCGATGCGCCGGGCTACCTGCCGCCGGAGCACTTCGGCCAGCTGTTCAGCACCCACGGCACCATCATGGTGTTCTTCGTCGCCATGCCCTTTCTCACCGGGCTGATCAACTTCGTCATGCCGCTGCAGATCGGCGCCCGCGACGTGCGCTTTCCGCTGCTCAACGCCATCAGCCTCTGGCTGACCGTGGCCGGCGCGGCGCTGGTGATGGTATCCCTGGTGCTGGGGCGCTTTTCCACCGGCGGCTGGAGCGGCTATCCGCCCTATACCGGCGCCGAATACCAGCCCGGCGTGGGCCCGGACTACTGGATCTGGGCGCTGACGCTGAGCTCCCTGGGCAGCACCCTCACCGGCCTCAACTTCGCCGTCACCCTCTACAAGGAAAGAGCGCCAGGCATGCGCCTGTTTCACATGTCACTGTTCAGCTGGACGGCGCTATGCACCAGCATCCTGATGATCTTCGCCATGCCGCCGCTGACCGTGGCGACCCTGCTGCTGGCCCTGGACCGCTACCTGGACTTCCATTTCTTCACCAATACCCAGGGCGGCAACCTGATGAACTACATCAACCTGTTCTGGCTGTTCGGCCATCCGGAGGTGTACATCCTGATCCTGCCGGCCTTCGGGGTGTTTTCCGAGGTCTTCGCCACCTTCTCCACCAAGCGGCTCTATGGCTATCACTCGCTGGTCTGGGCCACCCTGGTGATCGCCGTGCTGTCCTTTACCGTCTGGCTGCACCACTTCTTCACCATGGGGCAGTCACCCAGGATCAACGCCGCCTTCGGCATCGCCACCATGCTCATCGGCATCCCCACCGGGGTGAAGATCTACGACTGGATGGCGACCATGTTCCGTGGCCGCATCCGCCTGACCACACCGCTGATCTATGCGGTGATGTTCATCATGCTGTTCGTCATCGGCGGCCTCACCGGCATCACCCTGGCCACGCCGCCGGTGGACTACCAGGTGCACAACACCGTCTACCTGGTCGCCCACTTCCACAACATGCTGATCCCCGGGATGCTGTTCGGCATGCTGGCGGGCTACCACTTCTGGTTTCCCAAGGCCTTCGGCTTTCGCCTCGACGAGCGCTGGGGCCGCATCGCCGCGCTGAATTTCGGCCTGGGCTTCATCCTCGCCTTCATGCCGTTGTACGTGCTGGGCGTCTCCGGCCTGCCGCGGCGCAGCCAGGCGATCCACAATCCTGACTTCGCCCCGCTGCTCTGGGTCGCCGAACTCGGCGCGCTGATCCTGCTGGCCGCCCTGGCCAGCCTGGTGATCCAGCTGGTGGTGAGCATCCGCCGCCGCGACGGTGCGCGGGTACCGGCGGGCGACCCCTGGAACGGCCGCACCCTGGAATGGGCGGTGGCCGCGCCGCCGCCGGAGTACAACTTCGCCGTGCCGCTGCCGATCAACGACCGCGACCCCTTCACCTGGCTCAAGGAACACGGCCTGGCCTACGAGCGGCCGCGGACCTATGCCGATCTGGTGCTTCCCAAGAACAGTGCCGTCCCGGCCATCGTCGGCGCGGCGGGCTTCGCCTGCGCCTTCGGCCTGGTCTGGCATATCGGCTGGATGGCGGTACTGGGCCTGCTGGTGGCCTGGGGCGCGGTGATCGTCCGCAGTTTCCAGCGCGATACCGAGCAACTGATCTCGGCGGCGGACATCCGCTGCCAACACGAGGCCTGGCTGGATGAGGTCGCCGCGACGCGGGCGGTCAACCGTGACGAGGAAACCGGGCCCGGCAATCGCGGCCTGGCGGAGATGGGGCCATGAGTCCGCGCGATATGAACCACGCCGGCCTCAACGTCGGCGCCACCGATCACGCGACCCACGCCGAGGCCGAATACTCGCTGTTCGGCTTCTGGATCTTCCTGATGAGCGACGCCCTGGTGTTCGCGCTGCTGTTCGCCCTCTACGCGACGCTGCAGCACGCTACCGCCGGGGGACCGGTGGCCCGGGACGTCTTCGAGATCGGCAGTGTCACCGTCCAGACCCTGGTGTTGCTGGCCAGCAGCTTCACCTACGGCCTGGCGTCGCTGGCGTTGAAGTACCACGAGGGTCGCCTGTGGCTCCTGGTAACCTGGCTGCTGGTGACCCTGGCCCTGGGTCTGGTGTTTCTCGGCCTGGAGGGGCACGACTTCCTCGGCATGGCGGACCAGGGCGCCCTACCCCAGCGCAGCGCCTTTCTCTCGGCCTTCTTCGCCCTGGTGGGCATGCACGGGGTACACGTCGCCAGTGGCTGCCTGTGGCTGGTGGTGATGCTGGTGCAGCTCAGGGTGTTCGGCCTGGATACGCCGGTGAAGACCCGGCTGATGCGCCTCGGCCTGTTCTGGCATTTTCTCGATATCGTCTGGGTGGCCATCCTTTCGGTGGTCTACCTGCAGGGGCTGTTGCCATGAAACGTGACGACTATCGCCGCGAATTGACGAGCTATGGGATCGGCCTGGTACTGGCGGTGACCCTGAGCCTGATCCCCATCGGCCTGGTGCTCTTCCCGACCTGGCCGCGCGGGACCACCCTGGGCGTCATCTTCGGCCTGGGCCTGCTGCAGATCCTAGTGCACCTGCGCTGCTTCCTGCATATCAGCCTGGGTCGTTCGCACCGCCACGACCTCTATCTGCTGCTGTTCACCAGCCTGATCCTGGTGCTGATGGTGGTGGGCAGTTTGATAGTGCTGGGTGATCTCCATCACCGCATGGGTTAACAGCGGTCGCCGTCCCGAAAGACGGTGACCGGAGCGTCACCCACCTTACTGGGTGCGCGTCACCCGCCAGACGGTGTTGGCCAGGTCGTCGGCGATGATCACGCCGCCGCGCTGGTCCACCGCCACCCCGACCGGTCGGCCGCGGGTCTTGCCATCGTCGCCGAAGAACCCGGTGGCGAAGTCGATGGGCTCGCCAGCCGGACGTCCCTGCTGGAAAGGCACGAAGACCACCCGGTAGCCCACCGGCTTGTCGCGGTTCCAGCTGCCGTGTTCACCGACGAAGACCCCATCGGTGAATTGCCCGCCCACGGCTGCCGTGGAAAAGGTCACGCCCAAGGCGGCGACGTGGGAGCCCAGGCTGTAGTCGGGCTTGATGGCCGCGGCCACCTTGGCCGGGTCCTGCGGCTGGGCACGGGTATCGACGTTCTGCCCCCAGTAGCTGTAGGGCCAGCCATAGAAGCCGCCCTCGCGGATGGAGGTCAGGTAGTCCGGCACCAGATCCGGCCCGATCTCGTCGCGCTCGTTGGCCACCGCCCACAGCTGACCGCTACCGGGCTGCATGGCCAGGGCGGTGGGATTGCGCACCCCGGTGGCATAGGCCTTGTGCGCGCCGCTCTGGGCATCGATCTGCCAGATCACCGCGCGATCCACCTCGACGTCCATGCCGCGTTCGCCGACGTTGCTGTTGGAGCCGATGCCCACATAGAGGTAGCGACCATCGGCGCTCGCGGCGAGGGACTTGGTCCAGTGGTGGTTGATCGCCGCTGGCAGGTCCACCAGCTTGTCCGGCGCGCCGCTGGCCTGGGTCTGGCCCTCCTGGTAGGGGAAGCTAACCAAGGCATCCTGGTTGGCCACATAGATACGGCCGTTGGCGAAGGCCAGGCCATAGGGCGCGTTGAGATTTTCGGCGAACACCGTCTTGAGTTCGTATTTGCCATCGCCGTCGGCGTCGCGCAGCAGGGTCAGGCGATTGCCGCCCTTCACCTGGGTGTTGCCCTTGGCCTTGATGTAGCCGGCGATGACGTCCTTGGGTTTCAGCTTGGGCGCGTTGCCGCCACGCCCCTCGGCCACCAGGATGTCGCCATTGGGCAGCACCAGCATCTGCCGCGGAATGCGCAGGTCGGTGGCGATGGCGGTGATGGTGTAGCCCTGGGGAACGCTGGGCGTGCGATCGCCCCAGGGGGCCGGTTCGGCGATCTTCATGCTCGGCAGCAGGCCGCGCTGGGGTTCGGGCAGCTTGGGATCGGGGCCGCGCGCCTGGGTGTCGGCGCCGCCCTCGTTACCACAGGCGGCGAGCAGCACGGCCAGACCCAGGACGCTCAAGGCTCTTGGAGTGCTCATCGGACCGCCTCCGAACGCAGGTTGGAAAGACCGATCCAGGCAGCCACCAGGCTCAGCACCGAGACCACTGCCGAAAGGATCAGCCCGGCAGGCATTACCGCCCAGGCATCCTTGGCATGTTCGAAGGCGTTGACCAGCCCCAGCACCCAGGCCAGCAGCAGCAGGAGGAAATAGGCCACCGGCCGGCGACCGCGGAAGCGGGCACCGAACAGATTGCCCAGGGCGAACAGCAGGGCCAGCCCGGACAGCAACAGGGCGCCGGCGATCAGCCAGGCGGCGAAATTGGCCCACTGGATCTGCTGGGTCTGGTAGTAGGCGATGTCGCTGAGCAGGCCGCCGATGAACAGCGGGACGGCGCCGGCCAACAGCAACGCGTGCAGCGGGCCGGGCCGGACAGGGTGGTAATGATGGGCAGCTACGGTCACTGACGACTCCTTTTGATGACGGGACGTGGCAGGGCCGGGCAGCCACTGCGCAGCGCAAGACGCACTGAAAAGGATTGCGCGCGCCCGGGGTAAGTTCAGCCGTTTCGCCTGGCGGACACCTCTTGCAAAAGAAGAGATAATGATGGCTCGTTGCAGCCGCGACCTCTGCCTGGCGCCTGTCCGGCCGAGCCGTCCCTGCAATCCGCTGTCCGGCTGCCGACCGAAGGGCTGGACGTCACCTCCGCTACAGGAACCCCTTGCGCATGACCTCTTCCCGGTCCGTCGACCAGGCCTCCCGGCGTGCGGCCATCGTCCTCGCCTGCTGCCTGCCCAGCGACGTGCTGCTCTATCTCGTCCTACCCATGTACGCCCCGGTTTTCGGCATCACCCTGATCGAAGCCGGCATCCTGCTGGCCGCCAACCGGGTGATCCGCATCGTCGGCTATCGCTATGTGGTGCAGCTCTATGCCCGCTGCGGGGATCGCCGTAGCCTGGTGGTGGCCGCCGCGGTGGCCGCGCTCTGCGCTCTGGGCAACGCCAACCTCGCGGGCTTCTGGGCGTTGCTGGGGCTACGCCTGGCCTGGGGCCTGAGTTTCGCCACCTTCAACCTGTCCACCCAGGTATTGGCCACCGCCGACCCGGCCGGCGCCGCCCGGCGCACCGGCACCTCCCGCGCGCTGATCGCCATCGGTCCCATGCTCGCCCTGTCCGCGGGCGCCTGGCTCACCCTGCAATACGGTCCGCGCGCGGTGCTGCTGCTGAGCAGTGGAGTCTGCCTGATCGGTCTGCTGCTGGCCCTGGGGCTGCCGCGCGCCGCTCACGAGTTGCCGGCGCCTGGGCGGCGCCTGCGCTGGCCGGATCGCATCGTCACCTGGTCCTTCATCGAAGGGGTGACCCTGGACGGCCTGTTCATCTTTGGCCTGTCGGCCTTTTCCCAGGCGGTGCTGGGCGGCGACGCCGTGCTGGTGGCCGGGTTGCTGATGGCGCTGCGCTATGTGTCCGACATGCTGCTCAGCCCGCTCGGCGGCCGGGCAGCGGACCGCTATGGCGCGGCGCCCATGCTGGTGGTCTGCTCGACGCTGACCGCACTGTTCCTGATCGCCTTCGGCTGCCACTGGCTGATCCTCGGCGCCGGCGGCGTGCTCATCCTGCGAGCCTTGCAGATCCCGCTGGTGGTGACCCTGGTCGCCGCCCGCCATCCCGGCCAGGCCCGGCTGCCGGCGCTGGCCTCCAACGCCATGTGGCGCGACGTGGGTGCCAGCGTGGGTCCGCTGCTGGCGGGCGTGCTCATCCCGCTGGTGCCTTCGACCCTGTTGTATCCGCTGTCCGGCCTGGCCATCCTGGTCAGCTCCTTGGCGTGCCTGAGCGTGAAGCCGGCGCGCGAATGAGGCTGCAGGCCCTGGCACTCCTCCCTTGCGGACGGGTGCCAGGGCGGCCTTGGGCTACTTGCCTTTGGCCTGCAGCACCGGCTCGCTGACGCCCTTGACGCCCACCAGGGTCAGGCTGGTCAGCAGCACGTTCTGCGGTCCTTGGTAGGCGTCAACCGGCTTGTACCACTCCGCCAGCGAGTGGGCACTGCCGCCCTCCCCGCCGCCGCTGATGGTCATGGCCGGCACGCCCAGGGACATGGCGGTATTGGAGTCGGTGCTGCCACCGCTCAAGGTGACCTTGGCGCCGTTGGTAACGGCGGCGATGGAGCGCTGCGCCGTCTGCACCATGGGCGAATCCTCCGCCGTGCCACCAGCCGGACGATCACCGATCAGCTTGATGTCGACCGAGATCTGATCGGTGTCCCAGCGCTGGTTCTCCTCCTTCACCGCGTCCTGCACCAGGGCCAGGATCTCCTTCTCTTCGGCCAGCAGCGCGGCCTCCTCGTTGGATCTCATGTCCAGGGTCAGGCGCGCTTCGCCGGCGATGGCGTTGACCGAGGTGCCGCCCTGCACCGTGCCCACGGTAAAGGTGGTCTTGGGTTCCTTGGGCGGCCGCACCTCGGCGATCTTGGCGATGGCGCGACCCATGGCGTGGATGGCGCTGGGTCGACCGAACTCGGCGAAGCTGTGGCCACCCGGGCCCTTGAAGGTCATCTCGTAGCGGTGGCTGCCGGTGCCGCGATTGACGATCCGCCGCACGTCGATGCCGTCCACCGAGATGAAGCCGTCGATGCCCCGGCGATCCTTGAACAGGGCCTTGACCCCGCGCAGGTTGCCCAGCTCCTCCTCGCCCACGGTGCCGACGAAGATCAGGTCGCCCACGGTCTCGATGCCGCTCTTGTTCAGGGCGTCGATCACCGACAGCAGGGCCGCCAGGCCCCGGGCGTCATCGCCGATACCGGGGCCGTAGGTCTTGCCGTCCTTTTCCTTGAGGGTCAGGTCGGTGCCCTCGGGAAACACCGTATCCAGGTGCGCCGAGACCACCAGCTGCGGACCCTGGCCGCTACCCTTGCGGGTGGCGATCACATAGCCTTCCGGGGCGATGCTGGCGTCCTTCAGGCCCAGCTCCTGGAAACGCTTGAGGTAATACTCGGCGCGCACCTTTTCCTTGAACGGCGGCGCGGGAATCTGGGCGATGTGCTTCTGTTCCGTGAAGGTGCGGCCGTCATCGGCGCGCAGCGCGTCCAGCGCCTTGGTAACCCGGGCATCGGCCTGGACGGCGGACAGGGAACCCTCGACGCCCGGCGCGGCGGCCAGGGGCAACGCCAGGGTGGCGGTCGCGGCGGTAAGCACTAGAGCGGAAAAGCGGTTGGCCAAGGCCGAACGAGCAAAAGACATCTGACACTCCCATTGCCTGGATTGGTATTCCGATCGGGTGAAATCGTCTGACGAATGCACCCCTGCCTGACCCTAGGGGTGTAGGAACGAAAGGTCAAAGCACGGGGCGCTATCGGATATGTAGCGTCGCTCAGGGTGCTTCTCTGCGCTCAAAGCGGCGATGGCGACGACGTCTCGGCGCGTCTGCCTCCCCAGGGCGTCTTGAGGTGGCGAGCTCGCTCGCGGGCGCTAAGCTGACTGTCCACCAGCAAGCCTTCTCCGGTCAGGAGCCACACCCATGAGACTTTCCAGCCTGGATCATCTGGTCGTCGTGGCCCCGACGCTCGCCGCGGGCGCCCAGTACGTCGAACGCAGACTTGGCGTGGAGATGCAGCCGGGCGGCAAGCATGCGCGCATGGGTACCCATAACCTCTTGCTGCGCCTGGGCGATGCCTATCTGGAGGTCATAGCCCCTGACCCGGACGCTGCCCCGCCCACCAGAACGCGCTGGTTCGGGCTGGATGCTCTGGAGGCCGATGCCGAGCCCCGCCTGGCCCACTGGGTGGCCAGGACGCAGGGCTTGGCTCAGGCGGATGCGCGCCTCACGCAGACCTTCGGCACTATCGAATCGATGAGCAGAGGCACGCTTTCCTGGCAGATATCGATCCACGCCGATGGACACTTGCCGCTGGGAGGGATGCTACCCAGCCTGATCGACTGGGGCGACGCCGAGCCCCCCGCGCGAGGACTGATCGACCGGGGCTGTCGCGTGCAGCGCCTTGAGCTCAGGCATCCCGATGCCGTGGTGCTCGGGCAGCAGCTCGAGGCGATCGGCTTTTCCGGGCCCGTCGCGGTGATACCTGGCGAGGGACCGGGCTTGCTGGCCTGTATCGAGACACCAACGGGCCTCAAGACGCTTTGATGCCGGGCCCTATGGCGGCCAGCCCGCTCGCCCGCTCAGGCCGGTACCACGAGGCCCTTGGCGCGGTAGGCATCGATATCGATCCCGTACGCACCCGAGGGCTTCACCGCACGGACGCTGATCAGACGGTCAGCGGCATCGAGCGGATTGCGCGCCAGATCCAGCACTCGCTCCAGGCGCGGCTGCTTGTCCGCATCCAGCACGACCAGGACCCGCGGCTTCAATTTGCTGCCGGCGTCGAAGCCGATGATGATCCCCACCTCCCCAGTACTCAGCTCGACGATCTCACCCGGCGGATAGACACCGATCAGCTGGATGAAGGCCAGGACGACGGTTTCGTCGAATTGCGTGCCCCGGGCTTCGAAAAGGATGCGCAAGGCCTCCAGACTGGAACGGCCCTCGCTGTAGGCCCTGTCGCTGGTGATGGCGTCGTAGGCATCCACCACGGCGATGATCTTGGCCTTGAAGGGGATGCGCTGCGCCGGCAGCTGGCGGGGGTAGCCCTTGCCATCCATGCGTTCGTGGTGGGTATGGGCGACGTCGACGGCGGCGGGCGGCACCTCGCTGTTGCCCATCAGCAACTGATAGCCGTAGGTGGTATGGGCCTGCATGATGCGAAATTCTTCGTCGGTCAGGCGGCCTGGCTTGTTGAGGATCTCGTCGGGCACCTTGATCTTGCCGACGTCGTGCAGCATGCCGCACACCCCGAGCTCTTCCAGTTCCAGGGGCAGCATGCCCAGCGCCTTGCCCAGGGCGATGGCATAGAGCGAGACGCGCAGGCAGTGCTCCGCGGTGTAATGGTCACGCTGCTTGATGCGCGCCAGCCAGAGGCTGGCCGCGGGATGCTTGAGCACGCTCTCGACGCACGCCCCCACCGCACGCCGCACCTCGCTGACGTCGAGTTCCTGGCCGAACTTGACGGCGTCGAGCAGGCGCATCGACACGGCACGGGCCTCCCGCCACACCGGTTCGGTGGCCTTGACCGCCTCCCGGTAGTCGATGGCATAGGTCTTGGTCTGCTCGCCTGCCGCCAGGTTGGCTGCCAGCGGGGTCACCGAACGGCTCTGCCGTCGGTCCACCCAGACGAACTCGCAGGTGTCCTGCAGGGCGCGGAGGTCGTGCACGCTCTGGATGGGAAAACCCTGGAACAGGAAAGGCGTGCCTGCCCAGGGCCGATCCAGTTCGCTGACATACATGCCCAGCTGCAACTGGGAGACTGGCAGTCTGATGCTGTATTCGGGCAAAGCCATAGTGTTTCCAGGAGCGCCTCGGTGGACGTGGCTAATTAGATATTGCACTAACCATTAATAGCAAGAAGCCACCATTCCCAAAAGACCCAAGACCGTCCTCACCGACGAGCCGGCAGAAATCAGTCGTCAGAGGTAATTTATCTGACCTTAGCTGTGCCAGGCAGGCCCACACCGCGAATCGTCGGCCTCAGGGATAGTCGCCTGGCGGCAGTGGACGGGCCGAGTGGTTCAGGCGCGCAGCCCGCTTTGCGCGCCCTGCCCCTCATGCCAGCTTGAAGCGTCGCACCAGCGTCTGCAGTTCGCCGGCGAGCTCGGACAGCTGCTCGCTGGCACCCACGGTTTCGCGGTTGCCATCGCTGGTCTGTACCGAGAGATCGCGGATGCTGATGAGATTGCGGTCGACCTCGCGGGACACATGGGCCTGTTCTTCGGAGGCGGTGGCGATCTGCAGGTTTCGCTCGTCGATCAGGCGCACGGCCTGGAGGATGTCGCTCAGCGCCGCGCCGGCTTCCTGGGCCACCGCGTAGGTGGCCTGGGCCTGGGTGGTGCTGAGCTGCATGGAATCCACGGCCTCGGCCGAGCCCTTCTGGACCGCCTGGATCATCTGCTCGATCTCGCGGGTCGAGGTCTGGGTGCGATGCGCCAGGGCGCGGACCTCGTCGGCGACCACGGCGAAACCGCGACCCTGCTCGCCCGCCCGGGCGGCCTCGATGGCCGCGTTGAGCGCCAGCAGATTGGTCTGCTCGGCGATGGAGCCGATCACGCTGAGCACCTGGCTGATGTCCTGGGCCTGCCCGGCCAGGCCTTCGACCTGCACCGAGGTGGACTGCACCTGCTGGGTGAGGCGCTGCATGGCGTCGAGGGCCTGGCCGACCTTGGCATTGCCGCTTTCCGCTGCCGCACTGGATTCCCGCGCAGCCTGGGACGTGGAGGACGCGTTGCGGGCCACCTCCTCTACGGCGGCGCTCATCTCGGTGACCGCGGTGGCGGCCTGGTCGATCTCGGCGTTCTGGCTCGCCAGGGCACGACTGGCCTGGTCGGTGACGGCGTGCATGGTGCGCGCGGTCTCGCTCAGGCGGCTGGAAGAATTGGATATGCCGTGCAGGGTGTCCTTGAGGTTGTCCTGCATCTGCGCCAGGGCGCGCATCAGACCGGCGGCTTCGTCCTTGCCGGTCGGATCGATCTTGCCGGTCAGCTCGCCCTGGGCGATGGCGTTGGCCACGGCCAGGGAAGCGCCGATCGGCTGGGCCAGGCTGCGGGTCAGGCGCCAGGCCAGCAGCAGGGTCACCAGCACCGCCAGCAGCATGATGCCGACCACGATGCTGACGCTATGGTCATAGATGCCCGTCGCCACTTCCCCGGCACGACGGGCGCCTTCGCTGTTGAATTCTCGCAGGCGGGTCAGTTGCTCCTGATAACCCTCGGCCCGCTGGCGCTGCTCGCCATTGGCCAGCTTGAGGGCCTCGGCGCGGTCGCTGGCCGCCAGGGTCACCACCCGATCCAGCCCGTCCAGATAGCCTTTCATCTGCAGCGCGGCCTGGTCGAGGTTGGTGCGTTCCTCGGGGGTGGAGATCAGGTGGTCACGGTAATAGGCGGTCCGGGCGTTCATCAGATCCCGATTCACCTGGATCTGCCGGGTGGCGAGGGCCAAGGCGGCGCTGTCTTCGCTGGCCAGCAACCGGATGCTTTCCAACCGGGTGTGCAGCAGCGCGATCTGGATGTCGTCGGTGGTCTGGACGCTCGCCAGCCACTCGGCCTCCATCGCCTGCTCGGTGGCGCGCAGGGCCTTGAGCTGGACCAGGGCGAAGGCGCCGAGCAGCATCACGAACAGGGTGACCGCACCGAAGCAGAGGGTGGCGCGGGGGGCGATGCGTAGCTGACGAAGGTTCAAGACGGGCTCCTTGGATCGGCGGAAGGCGATCCTCTAAAGCCCGTATCGACTGACCAATGTCTTTCTTTAGCGCGTCAGCGATTGGCGCGACAAGAATACTGTGGAGGTTGTCCAGCGGCTGTACGGCGCGTCGCAACGGCCTAGCCGCGTGACGCCTCCAGCCGCTCCACCATCTTGACCAGTTCCGCCAGGGAGCCGGCCTGCAGCTTGCGCATGAGGGCCGCGCGGCGCACCTTGACGGTGATCTCGCTGACGCCCAGCTGAGCGGCGATCTGCTTGTTGAGCAGCCCGGTCACCACCCGCGCCAGCACCGCGCGCTCACCCTCGCTGAGGGTATCGAGGCGGGTCTGCAGGTCCTGCAACTGCCGGCGCCGGGCATGGGCGTCCTGGGCCTTGCGCAGCGCCTGGTCGATGGCGTCGAGCAGGTCCTGGTCGCGGAACGGCTTGGTGAGGAACTCCAGGGCGCCCTGCTTCATCGCCCGGACCGACATGGGGATGTCGCCATGGCCAGTGATGAAGATGATCGGCAGCGCCAGGCCCCGGCGCTGCAATGCCTGCTGCAGATCCAGGCCGTTCATGCCAGGCATGCGCACGTCCAGCACCAGGCAGCCGGGCTCGTCCAGCCGGGCCCGGTCGAGGAAGTCGGCGGCCGAGACATAGCTGCGGGTGTTGAGCCCCACGGACGCCAGCAGGTCTCCCACGGCGGCGCGCACCGAGGCGTCGTCGTCCACCAGGTGGACCAGGGCGGGCTGGGTTTGCTCGGTCATGGTTGCGGGTCCTTGGGCAGGCTGCAGTAGACCCCGGTGCCACCTTCCGGCAGCGAGGTCGCCCAGATCCGCCCGCCATGGGCTTCGACGATGGAGCGACTCAGCGCCAGTCCCAGGCCCATGCCCTGTTCCTTGGTGGTGTAGAAGGCCTCGAACATCTGCTCGCGCGCTACCGGCGTCAAGCCACGACCGCTGTCTTCCACGCCCAGGCGGATGGCACCGGCGGTGTCCTGCCCCACCTGGATGACCACCCGCCGCTGCTCGGGCGCCACCCCTTCGAGGGCGTCCAGGGCATTGAGCAGCAGATTGAGGATCACCTGCTGCAGCTGGCTTTCGTCGGCCAGCAGCGGCGGCAGGCCTTCCTGCAGGCGTACCTCCACGGCGACCTGGCGCTGGCTCAATTCGGCGCGGACGAAATCTAGCACCTTCTCCACGGTATCGGCGACGTTCAGCCAATCCTTGGCCACCTGCGCCTGGCGCACCAGGCTGCGCACGCGGGCGATCACCGCGCTGGCGCGATGGGCGTCATCGATGACCCGCTGCGCGGCCTGCACGGCGCGCTCCACCTGCGGTGGCTGGTTGCTCAGCCAGCGCTGGCAGGCATTGCCGCTGGCGGCGATGGCGGTAAGCGGCTGATTCACCTCATGGGCGATGGACGCGGCCAGTTCACCCAGCTGGCTCAGGCGCCCGGCCTGGACCAGCCGGGCGCGGGCCGCATCGGCGGCGCGCTTGGCGGCCTCCAGCCGCAACGACAGGGCCGCGACCGCGACGATGGCCAGGAGGCTGATGATGCAGTTGACCAGTCCCGCCTCCTGGTCCCCGCTCCGGGTGGCGACATAGCTGCAGAGCACCAGCAGCGTGCAGCCCAGCGCGGTGATCGTGACCCCGCGCGCCGACAGAAAGCCGGCCGCCAGGAGCACCACCACCACCTGGAAGACGCCGATGGCGATCTCCCGGTCGGTGAAGGTGTCCAGCAGGGCGATGCCCAGCGCCAGGGCGCAGAGGCCCCCTAGCCGCAGCCAGTGGGTGGTGGTGGCGAAGGGTCGTCGATCCATGGCCAGTCTCTCGTTCGTGGTCGCGTGTACGTCCCAGAGCGGCTTACAAAACGTGGCGAGCGGCTGTCAGGCGGGTGCGCGCGGCGCGCAGGAACCGCAATGTATGGGTGATACATGAGGATTCCGGGCGCTGCACGCGCCCGTCTGGCGGACGCGCAGTCGTTTTATTCGTCGCTCTTAGCCCGGATTTTCCAGGCTGAACATATCGGCCGCCTGATCATAGGCGAAGAGTTCACCATAGCGCCCCCACTGGATGGCGCTGCCGAGGGTGCGGGCGGCGTCGGCTTCGTCCATGAAGTCCTCCAGCTCGTCGCGGAAACGCCGCGCCGGCGCCGTGTGGCCCTGGCGATCGTCCAGCACCCGGCGGATATGGGCCACCAGGGGCACGAAGTTGAGCAACTGGCGGGCGAACAGCTGCTTGCGCACGTCCACCCCCGCCTCGACGTAGGCACGCCCGGCCGGCAGCAGGCGCAGATCGCCACCTTCGAGGACCGCCAGGCGCAGCAGTTGCAGCACCTCGGCCAGGGGAAAGAGTTCGTCGAGCGCATAGCCCAGCCCGCCGGCCAGTTCCGGCAGGTCGGCGCGCCCATCGTAGGGTGCGGCCTGGACCGCCTCTAGCAGCCCGGCCAGGGCGTTGGTCGATACCGTCGGCAGCCGCATGCCCAGGCCATTGCCGGGAACCCCGCCGTCGTGGGGCGCCGGGGTGGTCTCGCCGGTCATGCGCACATAGATCTCCTCCACCAGTTCGCGAAAGGCCGGATCGTGGCGATTGCGCGGCTGCGGCAGGTCGATGCGGATCTCGCTGGCGACGCGGCCGGGATTGCTGGAAAAGATCAGCACCCGATCGCAGAGCAGCACCGCCTCGGCGATGTTGTGGGTGACCATGAGGATGGAGCGGATCGGCATGCGCCCCTCGATCCAGAGGTCGAGCAGGTCGGTGCGCAGGGTCTCGGCGGTGAGCACGTCCAGCGCCGAGAAGGGTTCGTCCATCAGCAGCACGTCCGGGTGCACCACCAGGGCACGGGCCAGGCCGACGCGCTGGCGCATGCCGCCGGAGAGTTCCTTGGGATAGGCGCTCTCGAAGCCGTCCAGGCCGATCAGGTCGATGGCGGCCAGGGCGCGGCGGCGACGCTCGTCCAGCGGCACGTGCAGCGCCTCCAGGCCGATCTCGACGTTCTGCAGCACGGTCAGCCAGGGAAACAGGGCGAAGCTCTGGAACACCATGCTGACGCGGGCGCGCTGGCCGTCGTCCTTGGGCGGGAAAGCGACGGTGCCGCCGCTGGGGGTGAGCAGCCCGGCGATGGATCTGAGCAGCGTCGACTTGCCCGAGCCGGAGCGACCCAGCAGGCCGACGATCTCGTTTTCGTGCAGGGTCAGGGACACTTCGTCCAGCACGACCCGGGCCGGGCCGCCGGCGTTGCCATAGAGCTGGCGGACGTTCTGGACGTCGATCAGGGGACGGGAATTCAGCGCGGTCAGGTTCATGGCGTTTCTCCTATCAATCGAGCCGCAGACGCCGCTCGGCGTAGGCGTACAGGGGCCGCCAGAGCAGCCGGTTGAAGCCGAGTACGAAGATCGACATCACCACGATGCCCAGGGCGACCCGGGGGAAATCCCCGGCGGTGGTCATCTGTGCGATGTAGGCGCCCAGGCCATGGGCCTCCAGGCGTTCATTGCCCCAGCTCACCACCTCGGCGACGATGCTGGCGTTCCAGGAGCCGCCCGCGGCGGTCAGGGCGCCGGTGACGTAGTAGGGAAAGATCGCCGGCAGGGCCAGCTGCCGCCACCACTGCCAGCGCCTGAGGCCGAACAGCCGGGCCGCTTCGCGCAGGTCGTTGGGCAGCACGCTGGCGCCGGCGATGACGTTGAACAGGATGTACCACTGGGTGCCCAGCACCATCAGCGGCGACAGCCAGATGTCCGGATCGAGGTGGAAGCTGACGATGCCCACCACCGCCACCGGGAACAGCACGTTGGCCGGAAAGGCGGCGAGGAACTGGGCCACCGCCTGCAGCCGCAGCGACCAGCCCGGGCGCAGGCCGATCCAGACGCCGATGGGTACCCAGATCAGGCTGGCGACGGCGATCAGCAGCAGCACCCGGGCCATGGTCAGCAGCCCCAGGCCGAGTACCGAGACCGCTTCCACCCAGTAGACGTCGGCGGCGATGAAGCTATACAGCGCATAGTAGGGCAGCACCAGCAGCAGCGCGCCATACCAGAGCACGTCCAGCCCGCGCTGCAGCCAGGCGCGGCGTTGCGGCGCCAGGTGCCCGTGCGGCCAGGCGCGGCGGATCCGTGGGGTGGCGAGCTGGGCGCAGAAGCTGCCGAAGCCACCCAGCATGCGGCCCAGGCGCGCGCGCCGGACCAGGTCGTAGACCCAGGAGCGCGGTACCTGCTGGCTGGCGGTCTGCTCGACGCGGAAGCGGTCGGCCCACGCCACCACCGGGCGGAAGAACAGCTGGTCGTAGACCAGGATCACCAGGCCCATGGCCAGCACCGCCCAGCCGATGGCGGCGATGTCCTGCCGGGCGATGGCCAGGGCCAGCCAGGAGCCGATGCCGGGCAGGTCGATGGTGTTGTCGCCCACGGTGATGGCTTCCGAGGCCACCACGAAGAACCAACCGCCGGACATGGACATCATGGTGTTCCACACCAGGCCGGGGATGGCGAACGGCAGCTCCAGGCGGAAGAACCGCCGCCAGGGGGACAGCCCGAACTGGCGACTCACCTGCTGCAGGTCCTCGGGCACGGTGCGCAGCGACTGGTAGAAGCCGAACGCCATGTTCCAGGCCTGGCTGGTGAAGATGGCGAACATGGCCGCGCACTCGGCGCCCAGCTGGCGACCCGGGAACAGGCCCAGGAAGAAACTGACGGTGAAGGTCAGGAAGCCGAGGATGGGCACCGACTGCAGGATGTCGATGGCCGGCAGGATCAGCAGCTCCGCCTTGCGACTCTTGGCCGCCAGGGTGGCGAAGACGAAGGTGAACAGCAGCGAGGCGCCCAGGGCGATGAACATGCGCAGGGTGGTGCGCAGGGCGTACTCGGGCAGTCGCGCCAGGTCCAGGGTCATGGGATCGGCGTCGAGCACGGCCAGGGGCGCGCGCATCTCGGCGACGCCGTGCCAGATCAGCGCCAGGGCGATCAGCCCGAGTGCCAGGCAGAGGGCATCGGCCCACAGGGAGGTGGGACGTTGCCGCAGCGAGCGCGGCGCCACGGCGGGGGTGTAGAGGCCAGGAAGGGTCTTCATGGCGTACCTCTTCGAATGGGGGCCTTGGGAGAGTGGCCGGCCCTGCCGCGCAGGGTCCGGCCACCGGGCTAATCTAGGCTGGCCACCCCGTCCAAGCCATTGAAACGATGGACGTCTGGCTATACCAAGGTATATCCCTTCGAGGCCTGCCCTCGCCGGCTGCCATGCGCGCGAGGACGTGCCCGGCCGGAGCAGAAGCTTCATCTCGCTGTCATCGTCCCGACATCTGCCGCCGGCATCGTCTGCCGCAAATGAGATCGATCTCAAACGAGGCCGGCATGACCGATCTGAAACAGGTAGCGCAACAGGCGGGGGTCTCCCGGGCCACGGCGGCGCGGGTGTTCGCCACGCCCGAGCAGGTGCGCGAGAGCACCCGACAACGGGTATTGGACGCCGCGCGCAGGCTCAATTTCCGCCCCAACCTGCTGGGCCGCCAGCTGCGTCAGCAGAGCACCCGGCTGATCGGCGTGGTGGTGCCCAGCCTGCTCAACCCGGTGTTCGCCGAACAACTGCAGGCCATGGAGCGCACCGCGCGCAGCCAGGGCTATTCGCTGGTGATCGCCACCACCGACTACCAGCCCGAGCGCGAAGCGGCGGTGGTGGAGGAGCTACTGCGCCAGCGCGTCGCTGGCCTGGTACTGACGGTGGCCGACGCCGACCGCAGCGAGGTGCTGGCCGAGCTGAGCCAGGAGCGGACGCCTTTCATCCTGGCCTATCACGAACCCCAGCGTCCCTATGCGGCGGTGGCGGTGGACAACCGCCAGGGCATGGCCATGGCCACCGAGCACCTGCTCGACCTGGGGCACCGCCGCATCGCCCTGGTCTCGGGACCGGCCCAGCAGTCGGATCGCAGCGAGCGCCGTTTCGCCGGCTATTGCCAGGCGATGGCCGCCGCCGGCCTGCCGACGCTGCCGCGTCTGGAGCTGGCCAGCCACACCGACGCCGACTGGGCGGAGCTGGCGCCGCTGCTGGAGCGTCACGCCCCAACCGCCCTGCTCTGCACCAACGACCTGCTGGCCATCAGCGTCATCGCCGAACTCCAGCGCCACGGGGTGCCCGTGCCTGCCGACCTCTCGGTAGTGGGCTTCGATGGCATCGCCATGGGCGCCCGCCTCGAACCCAGCCTGTGCAGTGTCATGCAGCCGCTGCAGAGCCTGGGCGCCGTGCTCGTCACCGAATTGCTGGCGCTGATCGCCGGCAGCGCCATCCACCAGAGGTGTCTGCCCTGCCTCGTCCGTCCCGGCACCAGTGCCGGCCCCTTGAAGGAGCCCTACCGATGAAATCCCGCTTCCCCATGCGTCGCCTCCTGGCCGGCGTCGCCCTGGCCTGCGGCCTGGCCAGCGCCCAGGCCGCCGACACCGCCATCTGCTATAACTGCCCGCTGGAGTGGGCCGACTGGGGTGCCCAGCTCAAGGCCATCGCCGCCGACACAGGTATCGAGGTCCCCCAGGACAACAAGAATTCCGGCCAGTCGCTGGCCCAGCTGGTGGCCGAGCGCGAAGCCCCGGTGGCCGACGTCGTCTACTACGGGGTGACCTTCGGCATCCAGGCGGAAAAGGCCGGCGTGCTGGCCCCTTACCAACCCAAGCACTGGGACCAGGTACCCGCTGGCCTCAAGGACCCCCAGGGTGAATGGACCGCCATCCATTCCGGCACCCTCGGTTTCATAGTCAACACCCAGGCCCTGGGCGGCAAGCCGGTGCCACAGCGCTGGGCCGACCTGCTCAAGCCCGAGTACCGCGGCCTGGTGGGCTACCTGGACCCTTCCAGCGCCTTCGTCGGCTACGTCACCGCCGTGGCGCTCAACCAGGCCCTGGGTGGCAACCTCGACGACTTCGGTCCGGCCATGGCCTTCTTCAAGCAGCTGGCGGCCAACGATCCCATCGTGCCCAAGCAGACCGCCTATGCCCGCCTGCTCTCCGGCGAGATCCCGATCCTGGTCGACTACGACTTCAACGCCTACCGCGCCCGCTACAAGGACAACGCCCCGGTGGCCTTCGTCATCCCCCAGGAAGGCAGCCTGACCGTACCCTACACCATGAGCCTGGTGAAGGGCGCGCCGCACCGCGCCAATGGCGAGAAGGTGCTGGACTACGTGCTGTCGGACAAGGGCCAGGCGCTCTGGGCCCTGGCCTATCTGCGCCCGGTGCGTGACGTGCCGCTGCCGGCCGAGGTGAAGGCACGCTTCCTGCCCGCCGCCGACTATGCCCGCGCCGGCACCGTCGACTACGGTCACATGGCGGCGGTCCAGGAAGCCTTCGCCAAGCGTTACCAGGCCGAGGTGCGCTGAGATGCAGGGCCTCGCCGTTTCCTTCGGGCGCCGCCGGGTGCCGCGCCGGCTGCCCTGGCCCGTGCTCGTCGCCCTGGCACCGGCGAGCGCCTTTTTGCTGGCCTTCTGGCTGCTGCCGCTGGCACAGCTGCTGGTGCTCGGCGCGCGTCCGGACGCCGCTGGCAGCTCCGGCTACTGGCAGGTGCTGACCAGCGCCGGCTATCTGTCCGGACTCGCCCAGACGGTGGCCCTGGCCGCCGTCACCACCCTGGCCACCCTGCTGGTGGCCGGCATCGCCGGCTGCTTCCTGGCGCGTCATGCCTTCGTCGGACGCAGCCTGCTGGTGGCCCTGCTGACCTTTCCGCTGGCCTTTCCGGGCGTGGTGGTGGGCTTCCTGATCATCCTGCTGGGTGGCCGCCAGGGCCTGTTCGCCGGTCTCGGCCGCAGCCTGTTCGGCGAGCCCTGGGTGTTCGCCTATTCGCTGTTCGGGCTGTTTCTCGGCTATCTCTATTTCTCCATCCCGCGGGTGATCCTCACTGTGATGGCGGCCTGCGAGACCCTCGACACCAGTCTGGAAGAAGCCGCCCGCTCCCTGGGCGCCGGACTCTTCGCCGTGGTGCGTGATGTGCTGGTCCCCGGCCTGACCCCGGCGCTGCTCTCCAGCGGCGCGCTGTGCTTCGCCACCGCCATGGGCGCCTTCGGCACCGCCTTCACCCTCGGCACGCGGCTGGCGGTGACGCCCATCGCGATCTACGACACCTTCACCAACTTCGCCAACTTCGGCGTCGCCGCGGCGCTCTCGGTGGTGCTCGGCCTCGTCACCTGGCTGGTCCTGCTGCTGGCCCGGCGCCTCGGCGGCGTCCAGGGAGACCTGCGATGAATCGACCCCTGCGCTTCTGGCTGCAACTGCTGTTCACCCTGCTGGTGGCGGCCTTCCTGCTGGTGCCAGTGCTGCTCTCGGTGCTGGCCGGCCTCACCCGCAACTACTTCCAGGGCCTTGCCAGCGGCCTCACCCTCGACTGGGTGCTGCAGGTCTGGCAGGCCTATGCGCCCACCGTCTGGCTGTCGCTGCAACTGGCGCTGGGCACGGCGGCCTTCGCGGCGGTGCTCGGCGTCCCGGCGGCCTATGCCCTGGTGCGCCTGGACAACCGCTTCGCCCGCGCCTTCGAGGAATTGCTGGTGTTGCCGGTGGCCATGCCCGGCTTCGCCTCGGCGCTGGCGCTGCTGCTGACCTACGGGCACCTCGGCGGCTTTCGCCGCAGCCCGGCGATCATCCTGGTCGGCCACCTGCTGTTCACCCTGCCCTTCCTGATCCGCCCGGTGATGGCGGTGCTCAGGCGCAGCCAGCTGCCGCTGCTGGAGGAAGCCGCGGCCAGCCTGGGCGCCGGTCCTTGGCGGAGCTTCTTCGGGGTGGTGGTGCCCAATGCCCGCGCCGGCATCCTCGCCGGCAGCCTCATGGTGATCACCCTGTCGCTGGGTGAATTCAACCTCACCTGGATGCTGCACACGCCCCTGACCAAGACCCTGCCGGTGGGCCTGGCCGACAGCTACGCATCGGCGCGGCTGGAGGTGGGTTCCGCCTACACCCTGATCTTCCTCTGTCTGATCGTGCCGCTGCTGGTCGCCCTCCAGGCCCTCAGCGCCCGCCTCTCCCGTGGAGCCCTGCGATGACCCAAGGTACCGCCGTCCGCCTGCGCCACTGCGCCAAGACCTTCGCCGGAGGCCGCCAGGTGCTGCAGCCCCTGGACCTCGACATCCACCCGGGCGAGACCCTGGTGTTCCTCGGCCCCTCCGGCTGCGGCAAGACCACCACCCTGCGGCTGATCGCCGGCCTGGAGCAGCCCGATGCCGGCGGCCAGGTGCTGTTCGACGAGCGTGACGTCACCGGCCTGCCCATCGAGCGCCGCGACGTCGGCATGGTGTTCCAGAACTACGCCCTGTTTCCCAACCTGGACGTGGCCGGCAACATCGGCTATGGCCTGAAGATCCGCGGCCTGCCGCGCGCCGAGCGGGATGCCCGGGTCGCCGAGCTGCTGGCCATGATGCAACTCGAGGCCCTGGCCGAGCGGCGCATCCAGCAGCTGTCCGGAGGCCAGCGCCAGCGTGTCGCCCTGGCCCGGGCCCTGGCGCCGCGCCCCCGGGTGCTGCTGTTCGACGAACCCCTGGCGGCCCTGGACGCCCAGCTGCGCGAGCAGTTGCGGGCCGACATCGGCGCCCTGCTGCGCGAACTCGGCACCACCGCCGTCTACGTCACCCACGACCAGCAGGAAGCCCTGGCCCTGGGCGATCGCATCGTGGTGATGGGCGAAGGCCGCATCGCCCAGATCGGCACCCCGACGCAGATCTACCAGCGCCCGGCCAGTCGCTTCGTCGCCGGTTTCGTCGGCCAGCTCAACCGCTTCGAGGTCCGCGGCCAGACCGACGCCGAGGTGGCGGTGGCCGGCGGACGCCTGCCCTGGACGGGCGCTGCCAGCACCCTATTCTGTCGCCCGGAACACCTGGAGCCGAGCGCGACGCCCGCGCACCTCACCGGCATCCTGGTCGGACACTTCTTCCAAGGCGCCCATTCGAGGCTGCTGGTGGAGGTGGGCACCGGCCAGCCGCTGCTGGTGGACACCGCCCAGCCCCTGCAGGCGCAACCGGGCGACCTGCTGCACCTGAACGTGCGCCCCGACGCCCTCTTCACCCTCGCGTCCTAGGAGATCCCCATGCACGCGCCCTTCCTGCTGGCCCAGCTCAGCGACCTGCACATCAAGGCCGGCGGTCGGCTGTCCTACGGGGTGGTCGATACCCTCGGCGCCCTGCACCTGGCGGTGGACCGCCTCAATGCCCTGCAGCCGCGCCCGGATGCCCTGGTCATCACCGGCGACCTGGTGGACTTCGGTATCCCCGAGGAGTACGCCACCCTGCGCGAGGTGCTGGCCGAGCTGGCCATGCCCTTCTTCGTCATCCCCGGCAATCACGACGACCGCGCCGCCCTGCGCGCCGCCTTCGCCGATCACCCCTATCTGCCGGCCCAGGGCACCCTGGACTGGCAGCAGGACTGCGGCCCGCTGCGGCTGATCGGCCTGGATACCCATATCCCCGGCGAGCACGGGGGGCGTCTCGACGCCGCGCAACTGGCCTGGCTCGACGACCAGCTCAACCAGGCGCCCGCGCAGCCGACCCTGGTGCTCCTGCATCACCCGCCGTTCCCGGTCGGCATTGGCCATATGGATCGCATCGGCCTGGCGGGGGGCGCCGAGCTGGAAGCGGTGATCCGCCGCCATCCCCAGGTGGAACGGCTGCTCTGCGGCCATCTGCACCGGCTGATCCAGCGCCGCTTCGGCGGCACCCTGGCCTGCGTCTGCCCGGGCGTGTCGCACCAGGTCGACCTGGACCTGCGCGAGGCGGCGCCGTCGCGCTTCCGCCTGGAACCGCCGGGCCTCCTGCTGCATCGCTGGGCGGACGAGGCCCTGGTGACCCACCATCTGCCGCTGGGCAACTATCCCGGGCCCTATCCCTTCTTCTCCGCCGACGGCCAGTTGCTGGACTGACGCCGCCCCGTTTCGGGTCCTGGGGTAGCAAGGCGGCGGCAACTGCGACCCAGGCTGGTGCAAAAGGTAACGCCGGTGCCGGACTGCCCTGACCCGCGGCCCAGCGCTGGCGGGCACTGGGCGCCCTGGCATGAGCCTTGCCTTGGCAGATTGGATACAAAAATCCAGGAAGCCAGCCCATGCCGCTCTCCGCCCTGTCCCGCTCCACCGCCCTGAGCGCCGAAGAAGAGGCCTATCGCCATCTGCTGCAGGCCATCTGCGCCGGGCACTATCGCAATGGCGAACGGCTGATCGCCGAGGACATCGCCACCACCCTGGGCATGAGTCGCATGCCGGTGCGCAGCGCCTTCCAGCGCCTCGCCGCCGAAGGCCTGGTGATCCTCCGGCCGCACCGCGGCGCGGTGGTCAGCGGCCTGGACCTGGACGACATGCGCGAGGTGTTCGAGATGCGCAGTGCCCTCGAGGGTCTGGCCATCCGCCTGGCCACGCCCCATGTCGGCCCGCGGGAGATGACGCGACTGGAACGCCTGCTGGAAGACCTGGACGACGAGCAGGAACCCGGCGCCTGGGTCGCCCAGCACCGCGCCTTCCACGAATACCTGTGCAGCCTGGCCGGCCGGCCGCGGTTGCTGCGCCAGATCAACGGCCTCTATGCCCTGATCGAGCCGCACATGCAGCTCTGGCTACACGCCGACCGGCCCCAGTCGGCCCGCGACGAGCACGCGCCCATCCTCGCCGCCCTGCGCGCCGGCGATGCCGCCGCGGCCGAGCGGGTGTTGCGCGAGCACATCGAGGGCACGGTCCCCGACCTGCTGACCTTCATCGAACGATCGGGCGACCAGACCCGAAGTGCGCCCCCGCGCTGAGCCATCCGCCCTGCCCAACCCCCGTCCTTCCGGAGAAGACCATGACCCGCCACCGGCTTTCCTGCAGTCTGCTCGCCCTGACCCTCGTCGCCGGCTTCACCCAGGCCGCCCCGCAGATCCCCGAGCGCCTGGCCAAGGCGTCCAAGATCACCTATTGCGGCGCCCTCGATACCCCGCCGATCGGCTTCTTCGACGAAGCCCAGAAGCCCAAGGGCCTCACCGTCGACCTCGGCGCCGAGATCGCCAAGCGTCTCGGCGACAAGAAGGTGGACTGGCGCGTGGTGCCCTTCTCCGGCCTGATCCCCGCGCTGCTGGCGGGCCAGTGCGATCTGCTCATCGACCAACTGTTCGACAAACCCGAGCGCCGCCAGGTGATCGACATCGTCAACTACATGTACTCCAGCCAGGCGGTGGTGGTGCCGGCGGGCAACAAGGCCGGCATCCATACCCTGGACGACCTCGCCGGCAAGAAGGTGGCGGTGCTAAATGGCTCCACCATCCGTACCCTGCTCGACGCCCGCAACGAGGAGCTGAAGAAGGCCGGCAAGGCGCCCATGAAGCTGGTGGCCTACAACAGCGACACCGACGCCTTCCAGGCCCTGCGCCTGGGCCAGGCCGACGCCTACGGCACCACCGTGGAAACCGCCGCCTACTACCAGGGCGTGGCGCCTGGGCAGTTCGAGACCGGCGTGCCGGCCTTCGCCCGCATCCTCACCGGGATCGGCGTGCGCAAGGACGACAGCCAGCTCGGCAGCGCCCTCACCCAGATCCTCGCCGACATGAAGGCCGATGGCAGCTACGCCACCCTCATGGCCAAGTGGCACCTGGAAGGCGACAAGCTCGATTAAGGGAAGGCCACGATGAACTTCAGCTGGGATGTGTTCTGGCAGTACCTGCTGCACCCGAGCGACGTCTACCTCTACGGCCTCGGGCTGACCTGCGTCATCGCCATCGGCGCCATGCTGCTGGGCTGCGCGCTCGGCCTGCTGGCGGCGCTGGCGCGGCTGTCGCGCTACCGGGCGCTGCAATACCCGGTGCGCGGCTATGTCTGGCTGATGCGTGGGACGCCGCTGCTGGTGCAGATCGTCTTCCTCTACACGGCCCTGGCGGCCGGCGGCATCTTCCGCTTCGAGGACCTGGACCTGGGCTTGCTGGTGATCCCGGGCAACATCCAGGCGGCCATCATCGCCCTGGGTCTCAACGAAGGTGCCTACATGGCCGAGATCATCCGCGCCGGCATCGGCGCGGTGGATCGCGGCCAGTACGAGGCGGCTCGCTCCCTGGGCATGACGCCGGCCAAGCTGATGCGCCGCATCGTGCTGCCCCAGGCGCTGCGGGTGATCATTCCGCCGCTCGGCAACGAGTTCAACGTGATGCTCAAGAACACCACCCTGGTCAGCGTCATCGGGGTGCAGGAGCTGTTGCTCAGCACCCAGATGATCACCTCGGCGACCTTCCGCGTCTTCGAGCTGTACCTGGTGGTGGCCATCTACTTCCTGGTCCTGACCACCCTCTGGGGCTTCTTCCAGGCCTGGCTGGAGCGGCGCTTCGGCAAGGCCGACGGTCAGCGACCCACCGCCACCGGCCGGCTGTTCAGCCTGCAGGGCTTCAAGCTACGGGGACGCTAGCCATGACGACCACGCAAGAACCCGTGATCCAGGCGCTGGAGGTGCACAAGGCCTTCGGCGAGCTGGAGATCCTCAAGGGCGTGACCCTGGAGGTGCGCCGCGGCGAGGTGGTGGTGCTGATCGGCGCCTCCGGCTCGGGCAAGACCACCTTCATCCGCTGCCTCAACCACCTGGAAGACATCCAGGGCGGCAGCATCCGCGTCAACGGCGCGCTGATGGGCTTTCGCGAGCGTCCCGACGGATCGAGAGTCAGGGACTCCGAGCGCAACATCGCCCGCCGCCGCCGCGACATCGGCATGGTGTTCCAGAGGTTCAACCTCTTCCCGCACATGACGGTGCTGGAAAACATCATCGAGGCGCCGATCCAGGTGCTGGGCGTAGCGCGCGCCGCCGCCGTGGAGCAGGCCCGCGCCCTGCTCGCCCGGGTGCGGCTGTCCGACAAGGCCGAGCACTATCCGGCGCAACTCTCCGGTGGCCAGCAGCAGCGCGTCGCCATCGCCCGCGCCCTGGCCATGAAGCCCCAGGCCATGCTGTTCGACGAACCCACCAGCGCCCTCGACCCGGAAACCGTCGGTGAGGTGCTGCAGGTGATGAAGGAGCTGGCCGAGGACGGCATGACCATGGTGGTGGTGACCCACGAAATGGGCTTCGCCCGCGAGGTGGCCGATCGCGTGGTGGTGCTGCACCAGGGCGAACTGATCGAAGAAGGCCCGCCCGCCCAGGTGTTCGGCAATCCCACCCATCCGCGCACCCGCGAATTCCTCAGTCGCGTGCTCTGAGCCGAAGCACACCGATACCCGATGGAAAACGAAGAGCCTGCCATGCTGAATTTCTCCGCCCACGACTACCCCTACGCCTCGCAACGCCAGAGCGTCTTCGCGCGCAATGGCATGGTCGCCACCTCCCAGCCGCTGGCGGCCGAAGCCGGCATCACCATGCTGCGCCAGGGTGGCAACGCCGTCGACGCGGCCATCGCCACCGCCGCGACCCTGACCGTGGTGGAACCTACCGGCAATGCCATCGGCGGCGATGCCTTCGCCCTGGTCTGGATCAAGGACCAGCTGCACGGCCTGGACGCCAGCGGCCATGCCCCGGCCAGCCTCGACATCGCCACGGTCAAGGCCGCCGGCCACGAGCGCATGCCGGTGCACGGCTGGCTGCCGGTCACGGTGCCGGGTTGCCCGGCGGCCTGGGCCGAATTGTCGCGGCGGTTCGGCAAGCTGCCCTTCGCCACCCTGTTCGAGCCCGCCATCGCCCTGGCCCGCGATGGCTTTCCGGTCTCGCCGGTGGTCGCCCACCAGTGGCGTATCGCCCAGGCCGAATACCAGGCCAGCCGCGCCAAGGCAGCGGAACTGGAAGCCTGGTTCGACACCTTCCTCATCGACGGCCAGGCGCCGGTCGCCGGCCAGCTGTTCCGCAATCCGGCCCAGGCGCGCACCCTGGAGGAACTGGCGCAGACCCAGTGCGAGAGCTTCTACCGGGGCGCCATCGCCAAGCGCCTGGCGGACCATGCCGCGGCCAGCGGCGGCCAGCTGAGCGCAGCGGACCTGGCCGGCTACCAGCCGCGCTGGGTGGAGCCGATCAAGGTCGATTACCGTGGCTATCAGGTGTGGGAGATTCCGCCGAGTGGCCAGGGCCTGATCGCCCTCATGACCCTGAACATTCTCAAGGGCTATGACTTCGACCAGCGCGACAGCCAGCTCACCTGGCACCGTCAGCTGGAGGCCATGAAGAAGGCCTATGCCGACGGCCTGCACTACATCACCGATCCCGAGCACATGAGGGTCGCCGCCAGCGTGCTGCTGGAAGACGCCTACGCCGACCGCCGTCGCGCCGAGATCACCGACCAGGCCCAGCCGCCGCTGCATGGCGATCCCCAGGCCAACGGCACCGTCTACATCGCCACTGCCGATGGCGAGGGCAACATGGTGTCCTTCATCCAGAGCGCCTACCACGGCTTCGGCTCCGGCGTGGTGCTGCCCGACAGTGGTATCGGCCTGCAGAATCGCGGTTCGGAATTCAGCCTGGATGCCGGGCACTCCAACGCCCTGGCGCCGGGCAAGCAGACCTTCCACACCATCATCCCGGGCTTCCTGAGCAAGGGTGACGTGCCCATCGGCCCCTTCGGCGTCATGGGTGGCTATATGCAGCCCCAGGGGCATGTGCAGATGGTGATGAACCTGGTGGACTTCGGCCTGAACCCCCAGGCGGCGCTGGACGCGCCGCGCTGGCAGTGGCTGGGGGATATGAAGGTCGGCATCGAACAGGCGGCTTCGCGCGCCCTGGCCAGTGGCCTGGCGCGGCGCGGTCACCAGATCGAGATCGCCCACGACTCCACCGACTTCGGTCGCGGCCAGATCATCGTCCGCGACCCCGAGACCGGTGTGCTCTGCGGCGGCACCGAGCCGCGGGCGGATTCCCATATCGCGGTCTGCTGACCGCCGGGAAAACCCGCCTAGGTCCGGGCGGGGCGCGACGTCAGAGCGCGATGCCGGCCGCCCTGGCCCGCGCCGCGTGCAGCTTGCGATAGCTGTCGATCAGGCGCTGGTGCTTGTCGAGGCCTTCCAGCTTGAGGCTGGTGGGCGTCAGGCCGTGGAAGCGCACTTCGCCCGATACCGATCCCAGGGCAGCGTCCAGTCGCTCGCTGCCGAACATCCGGCGGAAGTTGACCTCGAAGTCGGCCAATTCCAGTTCGTCGTCCATCTCGACTTCCAGCACCGCATTGAGCGCCTGGTAGAACAGGCCACGCTCCAGGGTGTTGTCGTTGAACTGCAGGAAGGTCTCCACCTCTTCCTTGGCCTCTTCGAACTGCCGCAGTGCCAGGTGGATGAGCAGCTTGAGTTCCAGCAGGGTCAACTGGCCCCAGACGGTGTTCTCGTCGAACTCCACGCCGATCAGGGTGGCGATGCGGGTGTAGTCGTCCACCTGGGTGGCGTCCAGGCGTTCGAGCAGGGATTGCAGGGCCGCATCGTCCAGGCGGTGCAGGTTGAGGATGTCCTCGCGCACCGCCAGGGCCTTGTTGGTGTTGTCCCAGATCAGGTCCTCGACCGGATAGATCTCCGAATAGCCCGGCACCAGGATGCGGCAGGCCGGCGCGCCCAGGTCCTCGTACACCGCCATGTAGGCTTCCAGGTCCCGCTCGGCGAGGATGCCGAACAGGGTGGCGGCCTCCTGGGCGGTGGAATCTTCGCCCTCATGGGAGAAATCCCAGTCGACGAAGTCATGGTCGGCCTTGGCGCTGAAGAAGCGCCAGGAGACCAGGCCGCTGGAGTCGATGAAGTGCTCGACGAAGTTGTTCGGCTCCATCAGCGCCTGGCTCTCGAAGGTAGGTTGCGGCAGGTCGTTGAGGCCCTCGAAGCTGCGGCCCTGCAACAGTTCGGTGAGGCTGCGCTCCAGGGCGATCTCCAGGCGCGGATGGGCGCCGAAGGAAGCGAACACCCCGCCGGTGCGCGGATTCATCAGGGTCACGCACATCACCGGGAATTCACCCCCCAGGGAGGCGTCCTTGACCAGCACCGGGAAGCCCTGGGCTTCCAGGCCGCGGATGCCCTCGACGATGGCGGGATAGCGCGCCAGCACCGCCTCGGGTACGTCGGGCAACGCCAGTTCGCCTTCGAGGATCTCGCGCTTCACCGCCCGCTCGAAGATTTCCGACAGGCACTGCACCTGGGCTTCGGCCAGGGTGTTGCCGGCGCTCATGCCGTTGCTGAGGTAGAGGTTCTCGATCAGGTTCGAGGGGAAGTACACCACCTCGCCGTCGGACTGGCGCACGAAGGGCAGCGCGCAGATGCCGCGTGCCACGTTGCCGGAATTGGTGTCGTGCAGGTGCGAGGCGCGCAGCTCGCCTTCCGGGTCATAGAGCTTGCGGCAGTAACGGTCGAGGATCTCCCGGGGCAGCGCATCCTTGGGCCCCGGCTGGAACCAGCGCTCGTCGGGATGGTGGACGAAGGCGGCCTGGCCGATGGCCTCGCCCCAGTACTGGTCGTTGTAGAAGAAGTTGCAGTTGAGGCGTTCGATGAATTCGCCCAGCGCCGAGGCCAGGGCGGCTTCCTTGGTCGCGCCCTTGCCGTTGGTGAAGCACAGCGCCGACTGCACATCGCGCAGGTGCAGCGACCAGACGTTGGGCACGATGTTGCGCCAGGAGGCGATCTCCACCTTCATGCCCAGCGTGGCGAGGATGCCGGAGAGCTTGGCGATGGTCTCTTCCAGCGGCCGGTCCTTGCCGGGGATGTAGGTCTGGCTGCCGCTGTCGCTGGGCAGCAGCAGGGCCTGGGCATCGGCGTCCAGGCTCTCCACCGCCTCGATGATGAAGTCCGGGCCGGCCTGCACCGCCTTCTTCACCGTGCAGCGGTCGATGGATCTGAGGATGCCCTGGCGATCCTTGTCGGAGAGATCCGCGGGCAGCTCCACCTGGATCTTGAAGGTCTGCTTGTAGCGGTTCTCCGGGTCGACGATGTTGCTCTGCGCCAGGCGGATGTTGTCGGTGGGGATGTCGCGGGTCTGGCAGTAGAGCTTGACGAAATAGGCCGCGCAGAGCGCCGAGGACGCCAGGAAATAGTCGAAGGGCCCCGGGGCCGAGCCGTCACCCTTGTAGCGGATGGGCTGATCGGCGATCACCGAGAAGTCGTCGAACTTGGCCTCGAGCCTCAGGTTGTCGAGAAAATTGACCTTGATTTCCATGCACAGCATTCCGGTTTGGAGACAGAGTGGCCGCCATTATCCGGACAAAGGGCCGAGGGTGATACGCAGGCTGTCGTCTCGTGGTCAGCGGACCCGGTCTCGGCCTCCCCTAGTCCAGCACAAGGGACCCATGCGGATAGCGCGCGCAGAGGACGTCGACGAAGGCCTCGACCTTGGGGCTCTGCAATCGCCGCGAAGGATGGTCAGCGTCGAGCAGGTCGTCTACCTCTCGGACTTCGGCGCCGACACCGCGGTCGACGTGCCGCACTTCGCGGTGACATTCGGCGGTGAACGCATGCTTGCGGCCATGGGCTTCGGCCCCACCACCCTGCGGCCCACCTACTTCACTGGATGGCCTCCGAGATGAGACCCGTGGCCGAGCGCCATGTCAGCGACGGCATGCTCCCGCAACCCGGCGATCGCGACCGGCTGTTCCGGCTGCTGGGGCGCCCGCTGCCCGGCTATCGCGACCCCCCAGTGCACTGCTTGGCTGAGCGGCTCCGCCCTTGCCGTCTGGACGACGCCCGGGGCGGGTACTTCGAGCGGGCGGCAGGGTCCCATCCTAAGGGCGGTGCCCTCATTCGAAGCACCTCAACCGCCCGGGCGCAGCCGGATACCTCGGCTGCCCGCACGCCTTTTCAGGAGTCCGCCATGTGTGGTCGCTTTGCCCAGTACCGCTATGCCCTCGATTACCTGGACGCCCTGGGCGCCGCCCCGGCGGACGTCCGCAGCGGCCTGGAACCCCGCGCCCTGGGTCGCTACAACGTGGCACCCGGCACCCGGGTCCAGTTGCTCCACCAGCAGGCCGATGGCCTGCACCTGGAGCCAGTGCTCTGGGGCTACCAGCCCGCCTGGGCGCGCCAGGCCAAGCGGCCACCGGTGATCAACGCGCGTGTCGAGACGGCGGCCACCAGCCGGATGTTTCGTAGCCTCTGGACGCACGGCCGTGCCCTGGTGGTCGCCGACGGCTGGTACGAATGGAAGAAGGACCCCGCAGACCCCAAGCTCAAGCAGCCCTACTTCATCCGGCTGAAATCTGGCGAGCCGCTGTTCTTCGCCGCCATCGGCCACTTCCGCCCGGCCGACCGGGCGCCTCAGGACGATGACGGCTTCGTCATCGTCACCGCTGCTGCCGATGCCGGCATGGTCGACATCCACGACCGCCGCCCGCTGGTCCTGCCGCCCACCGTGGCGCGCGAGTGGCTGGACCCCGAGCTGCCCATGGAACGCGCCACCGAGATCGGCGAGGTCGAAGGCACGCCCGTGGACGCCTTCGACTGGTACCCGGTGGGCAAGGCCGTGGGCAGCGTGAAGAACGACGGTCCTGAATTGCTGGAACGGATCGTAGAGCCGCTGGTATGAGTGAGGCGCCAGGCCTGATGATCTAGGCCGGTACCCGTATCGCACTGCCCTCCCGCTGCCGCGCCAGGTCGCGATAGTCGGCGGCCGGGTGGTTCTCTGGCAACCGCGGCCCGGCGCCGCCAAGTTTCTCGCGCAGCGTGCCCTGCTGGTACGCGCGCTTGTAGACCCCGCGCCGCTGCAGTTCCGGGACCAGCAGTTCCACCACGTCGGCGAAGGTCTCGTGGGTCACGGCGTAGGCCAGGTTGAAACCATCGACGTCGGTCTCCTCGACCCAGCTCTGCAACTCGTCCGCCACGGTCGCCGGGCTGCCTACCAGCAGCGGCCCGAAACCGCCAATGCCGACCCAGTCGGCCAGCTCCCGCACCGTCCATTGCTTGGTGGGATCGGCGGTGGAAAAGGCCTCCACGGCCGATTGGATGGCATTGGTGTGCAGGTGCTCGAGGACCTGGTCCGGGCGGTAGGCGGCGAAGTCGATACCGGTCCAGCCAGAGATCAGCGTCAGGGCGCCTTCATAGCTCACATAGCCCTTGTAGTCCTGCCACTTGGCCCGCGCCTGGGCATCGGTCTCGCCGACGATGACCGTCTGCAGGTTGAAGATCAGCACCTGGCGCGGATCGCGACCGGCCTCGGCGGCCCGGCGGCGGATGTCGGCCACGGTCTGCTTGAGCACCGTCCTGGACGGCGCCGCGACGAAGACGCACTCGGCGTGCTCCGCGGCGAATTGCCGGCCACGGCTGCTGGCGCCGGCCTGGTAGAGCACTGGCGTGCGCTGCGGCGAGGGTTCGCAGAGGTGATAGCCGGGCACCTGGAAGTGCCGGCCGTGGTGGCCGATGGGGTGCACCTTGGCCGGGTCGGTGAAGCGCCCGGAGGCGCGGTCGCGCAGTACCGCGCCCTCTTCCCAGCTGCCTTCCAGCAGCTTGTAGACGACTTGCAGGTATTCCTCGGCGTAGTCGTAGCGGGCATCGTGATCGGCCTGGGCGGACTGGCCCAGATTACGCGCACCGCTTTCCAGGTAGGAGGTGACGATGTTCCAGCCGATGCGCCCTTTGGTCAGGTGATCCAGGGTGGAAAGCCGGCGGGCGAAGGGATAGGGATGCTCGAAGCTCAGGGAGGCGGTGAGGCCGAAGCCCAGGTGACGGGTCACCGCCGCCATGGGGGTGATCAGCGCCAGGGGATCGTTGACCGGCACCTGGGTGGCCTCGCGCAGGGTGGCCGCCGGGCCACCGCCGTAGACGTCGTAGAGGCCGAGGACGTCGGCGATGAACAGGCCGTCGAACAGCCCGCGTTCGAGCAATTGCGCCAGGTCCGTCCAGTATTCGAGATCCTTGTACTCCCAGGAGCGGTCGCGCGGATGGCGCCACAGTCCGGGCGACTGGTGGGCCACGCAATTCATGTCGAAGGCATTGAGGCGGATTTCGCGGGACATGGGGACTCCTAGCACGACGCGTCGCGGCGCCGCGCCAATTGGTTGAGGGTCAGCACCAGCAGGATCAGCAGCCCGGTGGCCACCTGTTGCCAGTAGAAATTCCACCCCACCAGCAGCAGGCCGTTGGCCGTAACCGCCAGCAGCAGTACCCCCAGCAGGCTGCCGGGGACGTTGGGCCGGCCGTGGCGATTGAGGCTGGCGCCGATGAACACGGCGCCGATGCCATTGATGAGGTAGGCGTTGCCCGAGAGCGGCACATAGGCGTCTATGCGCAGCGCCAGCAGGATGCCGGCGACCGCCGCCGCCAGGGCCGTGGCCAGGCAGGTCCAGAGCGCCAGGCGGCGCAGCGCCAGCCCCGAATGGCGCGCCACCAGCGGCTGGCTGCCCAGGGCCAGCAGGGCGCGGCCCAGGCGGCCACGAGCCATTACCACCCCGTAGAGCAGCGCCAGCAGCACCACCGCCCAGACCGCCGCCGGTACGCCGAGCCAGTTGCTTGTGGAGGGTCTGCATTCGGGTTTGAGGTAGAGCGGCAGGCCGCCCTCGGACAGCAGCTGTTGCAGGCTGGTACCGATGAACAGCACGCCCAGGCTGGCCAGGAACGGCGACAGCCCCACGCCGGCCACCAGCAGGGCGTTGGCCAGCCCCACCAGCAAGCCCAGTCCCACCCCGCCGGCGAGCGCCACGGCGAGCGGCCAACCGGCGTTGAGCAAGGCGATGCAACCGAAGGCCGCCAGATCCAGGGCGATACCCACCGAAAGATCGATACCACCCGCCGCGATGGCATAGGTCAATCCCAGGGCCACCAGCGCCGGGACCAGGCCATTGTTCAGCAACAGGCTGAGCAGGTTGCCCTGGCTGAGGAACCCGGGCGCCGCCACGGCGAAGACCATCACCAGCGCCAGGAACAGCAGCGGCAACGCCAGGCGCAGGCCGGACCGGCCGAGGGAAAGGGTCGCGTTCATTGCCGGCCCTCCTGGCGCAGGCTGGCCGCGGCGACCACCAGCAGGATCAACGCGCCCTGGACGCCATTGACCAGGAAGCTGCTCACCCCGAGCAACTGGAAGCCATTGCCGAGCATGCCCACCAGCAAAGCGGCCAGCAGGGTGCCGCCGACGCTGGGCTGCGAGCGCCAGGAGAACACCGTGCCGAGAAAGGCGATGGCCACGACAGGCAGCAGCAGCTCGGCCGACCCTGGGGTACTGCCGCTGAACCAGGCGACCGACAGCAGCGCCGCCAGGCCCGCGCAGCCGCCGGCCAGCAGATAGCTGGAAAACACCAGCCCGCGCACCGGCAGACCAGCGGCGCGGGCCGCCTCGGGATGGTCGCCCCCCGCCGCCAGGCGCAGCCCATAGGGGGTTCGCTGCAGGAGCACCGCCAGCGCCAGGGCGGTCACCAGCAGCACCCAACCCGCTGCCGGAATGCCCAGCCAGCTGCCGAGGCCCAGCAGATCCAGCCAGGTCGCACTGGCCGGCAGCACGGTATTCTCGCTCAGCAACAGTTCCAGACCGGCCACCACGTTGAGACTGGCCAGGGTGGCCAGTAGCGGCGGCAGGCCCAGCAGGGTCACCGTCAGGCCGTTGACCGCCCCGACCAGCAGTCCGCAGACCAGGGTCAAGCCGATGGCCAGCGGTGCGCCGCAGCCGGCGTTGACCAGGGTCGCCTGCAGCGCCGCGCAGAGCCCGAGATTGGCCGCCAGCGAGAGGTCCAGGCCACCGCCGAGCACGTTGCCCCCGCCGCCGACGATCACCAGGGTCAGGCCGAGGGCGAGAATGCCGGGAATGGCGGCCTGGGCCAGGATGTTGGCCAGATTGCCCGCCCCGAGGAAGCCCGGCGCACGCCAGGCGAACAGGGCCGCGATCACCGCGAAGGCCAGCAGTGCGCCATGGCGCCAGAGGTCAGGGCGCCAGGTCGGGACCGGTATCGACAACCGCTCAGGAGACGAGGCCAAGATCCGCCCTCCGCAGCTGTCTGGCGGGCAATTCGCTGGCTCCGGTGGCGGTAGCCAGGAGATCCTCAGCACTCACCTCGGCCGCCGGACGTGCCGGCAGCAGGCGACCACGGTGCATCACGTGGATGCGGTCGCAGAGGTTGAGCAATTCGGACAGATCCACCGACAGGATCAGGACGCCGGCGCCCTGCTCCACCAACCGGGCGACCTGGCGATAGAGTTCGGCGCGGGCGGCGAGATCGATGCCCACGCTGGGTTCGTCGAGCAGATAGAGCCGCGCGTCCCGGGCCAGCCATTTGCCCAGGGCGACCTTCTGCTGGTTGCCGCCACTCAGGTGCCGCACCGGGGTGTCCAGGTCCGGGGTGCGGATGTCCAGGGCCTGGCGGAGCCCGCGAGCGGCGCGACGCTCGGCCCCTGGCAACCGCAGCCCGAAGCGACTGAAACGCTCCAGGGCCGCCAGCGTGAGATTCTCGGTCACGGTGAGATCCAGGGCCACGCCCTGCTGGCGGCGATCCTCCGGCAACAGCGCCAGGCCCGCCCGCACCGCCGCGCGGGGACTGGCGAAGCGGTGCGGGCGACCGTCCAGCAGCAATTCGCCCTCGGCCACAGGCAACAGGCCGAACAGCGTCTTGAGCAGCTCCTTGGCGCCCGCGCCGACCAGGCCGGCCACCCCGACCACCTCGCCGCGGCGCACCTGCAGGTCGACCTCGCCGAAGGCGCCCGGACGGCCCAGCCTGCGAGTCTCCAGCAGCACCTCGCCCGGCGCTGCCTGGGCCTTGGGATAGGCCTCGCCCAGGTCCCGATTGATCATCAACCGCGCCATGGCCGCTGCCGGTGTCACGCTGGGCTTCACCTCCGCCACCACCTGCCCACCGCGCAGTACCGTGGCGCGATCGCAGAGCCGCTCGACTTCCTGCAGATAGTGGGACACATAGAGCAAGGCCAGCCCCTGGTCACGCAACTGGCGCAGCAGGGTCAGCAGGCGCTCCAGCTCGCCATGGGCCAGGGCCACCGTGGGTTCGTCGAGCACCAGCACCTTGGGGGTGCCGAGCAGCGCCCGGCTGATCTGCAGCAGTTGCTGTTCGGCGCTGCTCAGTTCCGCCACCCGGGTTCGCGCGCGGCAGTCCAGGCCAAAGCGCTCGGCCAGCAGCCGCTCGGCCGTCCGTTCCTGCCCACGGCGATCCAGCAGCGGGCCAAGGCGCCGCTCTTGCCCGAAGAACAGCGCCTCGGCCAGGGTGAAGTTGGGCGGCAGCAGCCGTTCCTGGTGGATGATGGCGATGCCACGGCGGGCCAACTCGCGCGGCCCTGCGCCTGTCAGGGCTTCGCCATGCAAGCGCAGCTCACCGGTATCCGGTGTCACCAGGCCACCGAGCACCTTGATCAGGGTGGACTTGCCGGCACCGTTCTCGCCGATCAACCCGTGGATCTCGCCGGCCCTGAGGGTCAGGTCCACGCCATCCAGCGCCTGGGTGGCGCCATAACGCCTGGAGATACCCTGCAGCTCGAGGATCGTCGTTCTCATGGATCACCTCGCAGCGCCGCGACCTGGTCCAGGTTCGCGCGGTTGGTCAGCAGGGTCGGCACCTGGGTCTCCTTGGGCAGATCGCGCGCACCCGCCAGATAACGGGCGACGTTCCGCACTGCGGTCCGGCCCATCAGCGCCGGTTGCTGGGCGACCACCGCGCCCACCGGACTGTCGCCGCGCTTGAGCAACTCCAGCACCTCGGGGGTGCCGTCGACGCCATAGGTCTTGATCTCGGTACGGCCAGCCTCGATCAGCGCCTGGCTGGCGCCGAGCTGGGGAATGTCCCAGGCCGACCAGATGGCGGCGATCTGCCCCCTGGGATACTTGTTGAGCAGCGCCGCGATCTGGCCACGGGCGTCCTGCACGGTGTTGGGGATCACATCGCGCAACTCGGGCTGGATGATCTTCAGTCCCGGATGGGCGTCGAGCACCTTGCGCAGCTCGGCGTAGCGGATCGCGCAGACCGGCACGCCCTGGAAGCCGTTGAACACCAGGATGTCGCCCTGGCCGCCGGTGTCCTTCGCCAGTTGCTCGGCCAGCTCCCGCCCGGCGGCGGCGTTGTCGGAGGTGGTGTTGTTGAGGCTGTATCGGGATGGCGCGTCGATGGTGAACAGCGGGATGCCGGCCGCCTGGATGCGTCGCAGCCAGGGGTCTATCACGCTCAGGGTGCCCAGGGTCTGGATCACCGCGTCCGGCTTCTGGGTCACCAGGGTCTGCAGCTGGGTCACCAGATTCTTGTCGTTGCGACCGGCGTCCAGGGTGATGGGCGTGCCGCCCAGCCGCTTGACCTCTTCCACCTGGGCCTGGAAGGCCTTGAGATCGAAGTAGTGACTGGTGCCGGTCATGCTGATGGCGATGCGCTTGCCGGCCAGCGAGGGGATCTCGTCGGCAGACGCCAGCCCGGCCGTGGCCAGTAGCGGCACCAGCAGGAGGGAACGGAGCAGTGTACGCAGTGACATGGCAGTCCTTTTCTAGTCGGTGATCGTCAGGTGGTGCTCGCCCAGCAGGCGCCGGAGGTCGCGAACGGTCGGACCGGGCCGACGGGGCGCCGGGGCTTCCGTCAGCCATTCGCGCTGGAGTTCGGCGGCGAGCTGGCGGGCGTGGTCGGTGGCCAGGCGCAGCTGGAGCTGGCGTACCGGTGCGTCCTCGCCGCGGTGCGGACGCAGCAGGGCACGCGCGGCGGCCAGGCGCACCTGGAGGTCACCCACCGCGGCGATCACCAGCGGATCGCGGGCGCGGGCGTCCTGGGGCAGCGCCTCGCGCAGGTGCGCGAGCACCTGTTCGGCGAAGGCGAGTTCGGCGTGGATGACAGGGGTGAGATCGGTCATGGCATCAATTCCAGGCGTGACGGGGCGGCTCGACGCCGTTGAGCAGGTGGTTGCCGATCAGGTGGTACTTCCAGCGCACCGGATCGTGCAGCGTGTGGGTACGGGCATTGCGCCAGTGGCGGTCATGGCCGAAGCGCGCCGAGACGCTGCGGGTGCCGCCCAGCTCACAGAGGCGATTGGCGGCGGCCAGGGCGATCTCGGTGGAGGCGACCTTGGCCTGCCCCACCACTACCGAGGCTTCGGCGACGCTGGCCGCGGATGGCGCTGCCAGTGCCCTGTCGACGGCGACTCCAGCTTCTTCCAGCAAGGCCTCGGCGGCGGCCAGACGCCAGCTCAGGTCACCGATCAGCGCCTGGCCCAGCGGATCCTGCCAGCCGTGCTCGAGTCCGCTGTCGGTCCAGGGCCGTGCCACTCGGGCAGCGGCCAGGGTGGCAGCAAAGGCGCCGCGAGCGATGCCGACATCCACCGCCGCCTGGATGATCTGGGACACCGGGCCGTCCGCCGTCGGCCGCTCGAAGGCCTTCCAGGCCGGCACCACCGCACTGCGCCGGACATTGACGCCCTTGAGCTGCACCCGACCGCTGGCGGTCGTGCGCTGGCCGAAACCGTCCCAGTCGTCGATCACCGTCAGGCCACCGGCATCGCGCGGTACCAGGGCGAGATGGGCCAACCCCTCGTCGTCCAGCGCGACCGTGGGGACCACATGGGCGAACAGCGCTCCGGTGCAATAGGCCTTCTCGCCATCGATCCAGGCGGTGTCCCCGGTGAAGCGGATGCGCGTCTCGAACTGGGTGACGGTCTTGCTGCGCGCCTCGGAGAAGGCATTGCCGAAACGATAGCCCTGGAGCACCAGGCCGAGATAGTAGCGCTGCTGGTCCGGGCTGCCGGTCAGCAGCAGGTTGTTGACCACGCCCAGATGATTCTGCGGTAGCTGGCCCAGCGATGGATCGGCCGCCGAGATCCGGGCGATGACTTCCGCCACGGTGCCGAATCCCACCCCGGCACCGCCGAACGACCGCGGCACGGTAATGGCCCAGAGACCACTGGCCGAGAAGCGCTCGATCTCGGCCCAGGGCAGGCGGCGCTCCTGATCGCGACTGGGCGCCTCGCGGGCGAAATCCTCCGCCAGGACCGCTGCGACATCGAGCGCTTCGGCGGCGTCGCGCAAGCGCGTGGCAGGACGTTCGGGGACAGCGCGGGGAAAGGTATTGGGCGAGGTAGCGACGGCCATGCGGGGACTCCCTTGGAGGTAATCCCCGAGCTGGAGCACGAGCTGTGCCATCGCTTAAAATTCGCTATTTATCAGTGACTTGTATAAATTTCCTGGTGCCTGAAAGTCGCTGGCCAGACACCTCAGCAGACAACTGTTGCCTGGCGGACAGCCCTGGGGAACAGCACGGGCAAGCCGTGAGACTGCCCCCAGGGCGCTCCTCAACCGGCCGGATTCAGCATCTCGCTGATCTTGTTGGCCAGGGCCTCGATGGCGAAGGGCTTGGTGATGATCTCCATGTTGGCGGCGAGATAACCCTCCACGTCCGAGCCTTCCGCATAGCCGGTCGCCAGCAGCACCTTGAGCTCCGGCCGATTGGCCTGGGCCAGGTCCGCCAGTTGGCGACCGTTCATGCCGGGCAGGCCGACGTCGGCAATCATCAGGTCGATGCGCTGGGGGTTTTCCAGGAAGGGCATGGCTTCCTGGGCGTTCCCGGCTTCGAGGGTCTGATAGCCGAGTTCGCCGAGCACCTCCACGATCAGGGACCGCACCACGACCTCATCCTCGACGACCAGCACCACTTCGCCGACGCCAAGGGGGGCGCTGCGGCTTTCTTCGATGGGCAGGAGGTCCAGTTCGCCGCCCAGGCACGGCATGTACAGCTGCACCTGGGTGCCCTTCCCCGGCCGGGAGAGAATGCGTACCGCGCCTCTGGCCTGGCGCATGTAGCCATACACCATGGACAACCCAAGGCCCGTCCCCTGACCGATCGGCTTGGTGGTGTAGAAGGGCTCGAAGACCTTGGCTAGCACCTCGGGTGTCATCCCCACGCCGGTATCGGCCACCGTGAGCCTGATGTAGTTGCCTTCCGCCACGTTCAGGGCAGCGCCCTCTTCCGCGGTGAGCTGCACGGCGGCGGTGGTGATGGTGATGGTGCCGCCGTCTGGCATGGCATCGCGGGCGTTGATGGCCAGATTGATGATGGCGCTTTCCAACTGGTTGGCGTCCATTCGCACCAGCGACAGACCTGCCGCCAAGTGCGTATGGATCGTGATGTCTTCCCGGGTGGTGCGATGCAGCAGGTCTTCCAGCGACGCCACCAGAGGATTGACCTCGAGGGGTTTCAGATCGAGGGTCTGCCGGCGGGAAAAGGCCAGCAGACGCTGGGTAAGGGCTGCCGCGCGTTGCGCCGAGGTCACCGCCGCCGTGATGTAGCGCTCGTCCTCGGTCCCGTCGCCACTGCGCCGCCGCCGCTGCATCAACTCGAGGCTGCCGATGACCCCGGTGAGCAGGTTGTTGAAGTCGTGGGCGATGCCGCCGGTGAGCTGACCGACCGCCTCCATCTTCTGCGCCTGATGCAGGGTGTCCTCCACCCGCGAGCGCTCGGCCACCTCCGCCGCCACCCGGGCTTCGAGCGTCTCGTTGAGGTCATGCAAGGCTTTCTCGGCCTGCTTGCGCGCGGTGATGTCCGCGCAGGTGCCGGTGACGTAGGAAGGCCTGCCGGCGGAATCCCTGAAGACGTGGCCCTTGCCCAGCAGCCACTGGTTTCCGGCATCCCGGCTCAGCCGGAATTCCACGGCGAAGTCCTTGCCCTGCAGACATTCGCTCAGCGCGGCCCGGACCACGGCGCGATCCGCGACGTGGACCCGTTCGAGAAAGCCCTCGATGGGCGCACCGGTCAGGACGCCGGGCAAGCCGAACAACTGCTGCAGGACGTTATCGCAGTAGAACTGCCGGTCATCGAGGTACCAGTCGAAAATGCCCGCTTCCGACGCCAGCAAGGCGGCACGAAAACGTTCGTCGGCGTGCTGCAGGGTGGAACTGGAGCCCTGCTCCCCCAGCACCTGCTCGGTGACGTCTTCGGTCTGATGGATGATGTAGCGCAGCTCGCCACGCGCATCCAGCACGGGTATGTTCAGGGGGCTCCAGTAGCGCTCTTCGAATCCCCCGCCCACGCGGGCGGGGCGCGGGATGTCGTACCGGGTGATGGCCATGCGGTCCGGCTCACGGGTGCGCATGACCCGCTCCAGCGACGCCCGCAGAACCCCCGCCCCGAACGCCGACTGGTCGTCCGGATTGCTGCCGAAGACGTCGAAGACCGAGCGGCCGATGCAGTCTTCTCGCCGGGTCTGGGTGCCGTGCAGCCGTGCTTCGTTGGCGGCCATCATGATGAAATCGGGGCCGGGCGTGAGTACCAGGATCTGCTGGGGAAGTGCTTCGAACAGCAACTTGAAGTCTGGATCTTGGTTCATGAACACCTGCAGGGTCTAATCAGCGCCGAGCATGCAGCGAAGGGATCGACGGCCTTGCCGTTGGGATCGTTTCGCTGACGTTTCTACTGGTGTGGAGGGCACCTGCGGGCGCTTGGTTCAACCAACGAGACGAGTCGCCAGCAGCGAACGCCCGGCATGGCGGCGGGATGCGCCCCGGTTTCACCGCCCGGGGCCAGCACCCCCGAAGCGTCGCCGGTAGTCCCCCAGACTCAGCCCCACGACACGGGTGAAGACCTTGCGGAAGGCGCCCGGATCGCTGTAACCGACATCCCAGGCGACCCGTTCGAGCGGCAGGCGGCTGGCCTTCAACGAGGGCTGTCGCGCCCTGCTGGTGCAGCGCTACGGGACCGATGCCGCCGCCAGTCCCGACTACGCCCGGCTCATTCACCCGCGCCACGCCAGCCAGCTGATCGGGCTGCTCGAACAGGCCCGGGCGGCCGGTGCGCAGCTGATCCATGGCGGCGCGCACGACGCGGCCGGGCGCTACCTCGCCCCGACCCTGCTGGATTGCTCGGCCATCGACAGCCCCCTGGACGGCCAGGAGCTGTTCGGTCCGCTCTTGCCAGTGATCGCCTACGACGACCTGGAGGAGGTGCTGCAGCGCATCGACGCCGGTCCCAAGCCCCTGGCACTCTATCTCTGGAGTCGCGGTCGCGCAGTGCAGCGGCGGGTGGTCGCCCGCACCAGCTCCGGCAGCGTCGGCCTCAATCTGTGCATGCAGCAGTACCCCCAGCTGCACCTGCCCTTTGGCGGTGTCAATCACTCCGGCAGCGGCAGCGCCCATGGCCAGGCGGGGTTTCGCACCTTCTCCCACGAGCGCAGCGTGCTCGCCGCCGGTCCGCTGCTGGCGGTCCGTCTGCTGCTGCCGCCCTATTCCCCGTTCAAGCTGCGATTGGCGCAGTGGGTGTCGCGCCTGACCGGAGGCGGCTAGGTCCAGTACGAGAAGTGCCTACGCATCGGCGACGCTTCGTGGAAAAAGGCCTGGATCGCCAGCCCGGTCGGAATGCTCGTTTACCCCACGTAAACTGCGCTTCCTCACCTTTTTGATTCGGCAGCGCTCACCCTTTGGTCCCGCCTTGAGCGGGTACTCCCCTTGGTCGTTTCAACTCCCCTCACCTTCGCTCGCGACCTGCGTACAGAACCAAGGAAACGCCTAGCAGGGCACACCATCCGCCGGGAATGACGCTTCCAAGGATGCACGAGTGGCATACCAGCCTTTAGAATGACGGGCCGCCAGCCTTGGGCGTGCCGATCTGCAATCGGCGCGGTCCAAGCCCGGCATGGGTTACCCTTGCACGTGAATTCTATTGGAGCGGTGAGCTGAACGATGGGCTTTGAGCAACTAGCTGAACTACGCGACCGCCTGCGGGCCGAAAAAGCGCAGGTAAAGACCGAAAGCAACGAGCGGCCGGCGCGGAGACCTTCACCGAAAGCCAAACCCCGCGAGCAGAAGCCCCGCGAGCAGGATCCGGTGGTCGAAGGCATCCGCCGTCTGCAAAAGCACTTCCCGCTGGCCTTCCCGGTCAATCCCGCGCCCAAGGTACCGCTCAAGGAAGGCATCCTGAAAGACGCCGAGCAGCACCTGGAGCGCCTGGGCATCACCGGCGACCAGCTCAAGCAGTCGATCGCCACCTGGTGTCGCGGCACCCGCTATTGGGCGGCCATGACCGAAAACGCACCGCGCCTGGATCTCGATGGCCAGCCGGCTGGCACCGTGACAGCGTCCCAGGCGGTCTATGCCAAGCAGCAGGCACGTCGCCAGCGCGCCCAGGCCCGCCGTGAGCAGGCCAAGGCCAAGGCGGAAACCGCTGCGCCCGCCAAGGGCGCAGCAGTCGATGCGGTCGAAGCGGTCGCCGCCCCCGCGGACGACGCCTCCGCCTGAGCCCCGCTGCCCCCGTCGCCATGACGGGGGCAGTCGTTCCAGGTGCCCGCCGCGCCAGGACCGGTGTCCCGGCAACTCGATCCGCATGACCGTGCCCCCACCCTCGCCCCCCAGGGCGACGATGCGGCCTTGGTGCGCCGCGCAGATGGCGCAGTTACCGCCCGGCTAGCGCCTGGAGCTGGGCGGCGAGAGCGAGGATGCCGCCGCCGCCAACGACGCCCTGCTGCGCTACCTGCCGCTGGCCGCCGTGGCCACGCTGCTACTGTTCCTCTGGCAATTCGATTCCTGGCGCAAGGTGCCGATCATCGTCGCCAGCATCCCCTTCATCCTCATCGGCGTGGCCCTGGCGCCGTGGCTGAGCGGCCCTCCCTTCGGCTTCATGGCCACCTTCGGCCTGCTGTCCCTGGCCGGCATCATCGTCAACAACGCGGTGCTGCTGCTCGAACGCATCGAGGCCGAACGCCAGGCCGGCAAGCCTCTCGTCCCGGCGCTGCTCGACGCCGCCGGCGAGCGCCTGAGGCCGATCATCATGACCAAGCTCACCTGCATCCTCGGTCTCATCCCGCTGATGCTCTTTGCCGGCCCGCTTTGGCCGGGAATGGTCATCAGCATGATCGGCGGCCTGGCGCTGGGCACCCTGGTGACCCTGGGGCTGATCCCGGTGCGCTAGGGGTTGCTGTATGGCCAGCGCCAGGACAGGCGGGCGAGGGGCCGGCGGCGAGGCTGTACACCTCGCGCGAGCGAAGGCTCAGGTGGTGGCGCCCAGTTGCCAGGGGACGAATTCGTTCTGGCCGTAGCCGTGCAACTCGCTGCGGCTGCGCTCGCCCGACGCCAGTGCCAGCAGCCGCTCGAAGATGAAGGCGCCACGCTCTTCCAGGGTGGTGCTGCCATCCACCAGGCCGCCGCAATCCACGTCCATGTCATCGCGCTGGCTTTCCCAGAGGCGGGTGTTGGTGGCGATCTTCAGCGACGGCGTCGGCACACAACCATAGGCCGAACCCCGGCCGGTGGTGAAGGCGATCAGGTTGGCGCCGCCCGCCACCTGGCCGGTAGCCGAGACCGGGTCGTAGCCGGGGGTGTCCATGAACACCAGACCCGGACTGCGCACCGGCTCGGCGTAGCCGTAAACCGCCATCAGATCGGTGGAGCCGGCCTTGATCACCGCGCCGAGGGATTTTTCCAGGATGGTGGTGAGGCCGCCGGCCTTGTTGCCCGCCGAGGGGTTGTTGTCCAGGCTGGCGCCGAAGCGGGCGCAATAGTCTTCCCACCAGCGGATGCGTTCCACCAGCCGCTCGCCCACGGCCGGGCTGGCGGCACGGCGGGTGAGCAGGTGTTCGGCACCATAGATTTCCGGGGTTTCCGAGAGGATGGCGGTGCCGCCGGCGGCCACCAGCAGGTCCACCGCCCGGCCCAGGGCCGGATTGGCACTGATGCCGGAATAGCCGTCCGAGCCGCCGCACTGCAGGCCCAGGATCAGATGACGGGCACTGACCGGTTCGCGCTGCACCGCATTGGCCGCGGGCAGCAATGCCTCCACCGCGGCGATGCCCCGGGCCACGGTGGCGGTGGTGCCGCCACTGTCCTGGATATTGAGGGTGCGCAATCCCGCGTGCTCGCTGAGGCCCTGGTCGGCCAGCAGCGTGGGGATCTGGTTGGCTTCGCAGCCCAGGCCGATGAACAGCACCGCCGCGAAGTTGGCGTGGGATGCATAGCCGCCCAGGGTCCGGCGCAGCACCGCCATGCCCTCGCCCTGGGTATCGATGCCGCAACCGACCCCATGGGTCAGGGCGACCACGCCATCGACGTTGGGGTAGCGCCCCAGCGCCGCGGGATGGACGTCGCGGCGGAAATGGTCGGCCACCGCCCGGGCCACCGTGGCCGAGCAATTCACCGAGGTGAGGATGCCGATGTAGTTGCGGGTCGCCACCCGGCCGTCCGGGCGGACGATGCCGAGGAAGCTGCGCTCGATGGGCGCCGGGGCACCGCGGGCCTCGATCCCGAAGGCATGCTCGCGGGTGAAGTCGCCCATGGCCAGGTTGTGCACGTGGACATGGCAGCCGGCGGCGATGGCCTCGCGGGCGAAGCCGATGATCTGGCCATAGCGGCGTACCGGCGCGCCCGCTGCGATGGCGCGCACCGCGACCTTGTGACCGGCGGGCACCGGCTCGCGGACCTGCACGCCCTCCTCCGGCAATTCCAGGCCAGGCACCAGCGCCTGGCGGGCGATGAGCACGTCGTCCTGCGGATGCAGACGCAGGGTGGCGCGGGCAGCAGCCGCGGCGCCGCTGCGGGTGATCAATTCCATGTAAGTCTCCACGTCAGCATTCGAGGTTGGCCTTGACCACGCCTGTGGCGGGATCGAGCACGGGGGATTCCTGGCAGACGCCGATCCGCATCAGCCACGCGCCTCTTCCAGGCGCCACACGGCCCGTTCCACGCCGCGCAATTCCGCCAGGCCCTTGAGCCGGCCGATCAGCGAATAGCCCGGATTGGTTCGCCGCCCCTGGTCATCCAGCAGTTGATGGCCGTGGTCCGGGCGCATGGGCAGACGCGCCCCGCCTTCGCGTTCGCGGCGACGCTCCTCGCGCACCAGTTCACGAATCACCCCGACCATGTCGACGTCACCGTCCAGGTGATGGGCCTCGTGGAAACTGCGCGGATCCGCCTCGCGCCGGGTCGCCCGCAGGTGGACGAAGTGGATGCGCGGGGCGAATTGGCGGGCCATGGCCACCAGGTCGTTGTCGGCGCGCACGCCATAGGAACCGGTACAGAAGGTCAGGCCGTTGGCCGGACTGGGTACCGCGTCCAGCAGCCACTGGGCATCGGCGGCGGTGGAGACCACCCGTGGCAGACCCAGCAGCGGCCGCGGCGGATCGTCCGGATGCACGCCCAGGCGGATGCCCTGCTCTTCCGCCACCGGCACCACGGCCTGGAGAAAGACCGCCAGGTGCTCGCGCAGCCGCACGGCATCGATACCGGCATAGGTGGCCAGCAGGGCGCGCAGGTCGGCCACCGTATAGCCTTCCTCGGCGCCCGGCAGACCGGCGATGAGGGTACGCACCAAATCTTCGCGCCCGGCTTCGTCGAGGCCGGCATGATAGCGGCGCGCGCGCTCGATCTCTGCGGTGGTGTACTCGGCCTCGGCTCCGTCGCGCTGCAGGATGCAGAGGTCGAAGGCGGCGAAGGCGTCCTGATCGAACCTGAGCGCCCAGCCGCCGTCGGGCAACCGGTGGGCAAGCTGGGTGCGGGTCCAGTCCAGCACCGGCATGAAGTTGTAGCAGACCACGTCGATGCCGCACTGGGCGAGATTGCGCAGGCTCTGTCGATAGTTGTCCAGATAGCGCGCGCGACCCGGCAGGCCGCGCTTGATGTCCTCGTGAACCGGGATGCTTTCGACCACCGACCACGTCAGCCCCGCCGCCTCGATCAGCGCCTTGCGCTCGGCGATGGCTGCTACCGGCCAGACCTCGCCATTGGGAATCTCGTGCAGCGCCGTGACGATGCCGGTGGCCCCGGTCTGGCGGATATCGGCGAGAGAGATGGGATCGCGCGGGCCGAACCAGCGCCAGGTGTGTTCCATGTCAGACTCCTTGGTTGGTCAAGTCGGCAAGGGCCGCGGCGATACCCGCCGTGGCTATGCGCTCATAGGCCCGTTGCACCGCCTCGCGGAAAGCGGGTTGTGCAGCCAGGGCCGGCGGAAAGACCTCGGCCAGCGCCAGCACGGCGTCCACCCGCGCCGCGCCAGCAGGCAAGGCGGCCAGGGTGACGCGCAGGGGATCGTCCAGCGCCTCGCCCTCGCCTTCACCATAGTGAATCCAGGCCGCCACGCCGAGCGCGGTACAGGAGAGATCGCCGCCCTGCTCCAGCAGCCGCTGGGCGCCCAGCAGCCAGCGTTGCGGCAGCTTCTGCGAGCCGTCCATGGCGATCTGCCGCAGCCGGTGCTGCAGGGCATCGTTACGGAAACGCGCGACCAACGCCGCGGCATAGGCCTGCAGATCCACGTCCTCCGGCATGTCCAGGGTCGGCGCCGCCTCGCCGCTCATGTAGCGGTGCACCAGCGCGGCCAGGCGTTCGTCGGCCATGGCCTCGGCCACGGTGCCGTGACCGGCCAGGCCGCCGACATAGGCCAGCAGCGAATGGCTGCCATTGAGCAGGCGCAGCTTCATGGTCTCGAAGGGACGGACGTCCGCCACCATCTGCACCCCTTCATGTTCCCAGTCCGGGCGCCCCTGGGGAAAGCGGTCCTCGACCACCCACTGGCTGAAGGCCTCGCCCACCACGGCAGCCGGGTCGTCGCAGCCGAGCTCGCCCAGGCGGACGAATGCAGCCTCGTCCATGGCCGGCACGATGCGATCCACCATGCTGCAGGGAAAGGCGACTTCGGTGGCGATCCAGGCCGCCAGGCCCGCATCCTGGGCCTCGGCGAGGGACACTACCGCCTGGCGGGTCCGCTGGCCGTTGTCCGGCATGTTGTCGCAGCAGAGCACGGTGAAGGGCGCGATGCCTGCGGCCCGCCGGCGGCGCAGGCCTTCCACCAGCAGCCCGGGCGCCGTGCGCGGCGCCCGCGGTTCGGCCAGGTCGTGGACGATGCCGGGATCGTCGCGGCGCAGGGCCCCGCTGGCCGGGCTCAGGCAATAGCCCTTCTCGGTCACGGTCAGGGTGACGATGCGCACCCCGGGATCGGCCAGCCGCGCCAGCAGGGCCTCGCGTCCGGCCCCGCCGTCGCCGGCAAAGAGCACCTCGCGCAGGGCGCCGATCTCGCGCAGCACCCCTTCGCGCCGGTTGCGGTACTCGGCCACGTGATAGCGGCCCTGCTGGGCGCGCAGGGTCTCCACCAGCGCCCGTCCCGATCTCAGGTTGGCGCTGCACAGGCCCCAGGCACCGCCGCCATGGCGCGCTAGGTTGCGCTCCAGGTAGACCGCCTGGTGGGCGCGGTGGAAGGCGCCCAGTCCCAGGTGGACGATGCCGATGACTGGCGCCGGATAGCGCGAGGGAATGCGTTCGAAATCGCTCATCGGGCGCCTCCGGTAGCCAGGGCGGCCGGTGCGTCCGCCGGCCGCTCGGCCAGCGGCTTGACGAAGCGCGCCACGCACAGCGAACCGATCACGGTCAGGGCCCCGGCCAACAGGAAGGCACTGGTGAAGGCCCCGGTGAATTGCACCAGGTAGCCGGTCACCGCCGGGCCGATGATGCCCGAGGTGTTGGCCAGGAAGTGCATGAAGCCACTCACCCCGCCCACCCGCGCCGCCGGCACCGTGTCCTGGATGATCGCCCAGTAGATGGCGCCGGTCAGATAGAGGAAGAATACCGAGAGCGCGACCAGGGCCACCGCGGCATAGAGGGTGCTGACCAGGCCGGCCACGGCGATGCACAGGGCGCAGGCCAGCAGGCAGGTCACCAGCACCACCTTGCGCGAGAACATCAGGCGACCGGTCTTGCGGAACACCCAGTCGGACAGGTAGCCGCCCATCGCCAGACCGATGAAGCCCAGCACCCAGGGGATCACCGTGGCGATGCTCATGTCCTTCACGTTGAGCCCGTACGCCTGGATCAGGTAGCTGGGGAACCAGGTGAGGAAGAAGAACAGGGTGTAGTTGTAGGCGAAGAACGCGAGGGCGGTGAACAGCACCGTGGGCTGGCGCAGGTAGTACTTGAGCGGTCGCACCTCGCTGTCCACCACGGCCACGGCGCGCTCCTCGGCGGCGATGTCGGCGGCTAGCTGGCCGGTCGGCTTGTCCTTGATCCAGAGGTACCAGACTACCGCCCAGACGAAGCCGATCAGCATGATGACGACGAAGGACACCTTCCAGCCGTAGGCCACCGCGATCACCCCGACGATGGGGCCGGAAATGGCGCCGCCCAGGGGCGTGCCCGACATCGACAGGCCCAGGGTGCGGCCACGGTTATGGGGCGCGTACCAGTTGTTGACCATCTTGCTGGTGGAGACGCTCAAGGGCCCCTCGGCCATGCCGAACAGCACCCGGATCACGATCAGCGCGGCGAAGCCCGAGGCCAGCACCGTCAGGCCGCTGAACGCCGACCAGAGCACCATCGCCAGCAGCAGCGTGGTCTTGGCGCCATAGCGATCGGCGGCCCAGCCACCGATGAAGTTGAACGCCGCATAGCCGACGAAGAAGGCGCTGAACAGCAGCCCCATCTCGCCGGCGCTCAGCGCGAAGTCCTTCTGGATCAGGGGCGCCGCCACCGACAGCGCCGAGCGATCCAGATAGTTGACGACTCCCGCCAGGAACAGCATGACGAGTACCAGTCCACGACCTTGTCCAGCCATTTGTTACCTCCCGCTCATTGTCTTTATTCGGTAAGGCATCGGAGAACGCCCCAGGGGAGCGCGAGTTTTCAGGCGTTGCCACCCCACTGCACCAGCACCTTGCGCGTCTGCTCGGGGTGCCTTTCGATCAGCTCGATGGCGCTCGGCATCTCCTGGCTGGCCACTTGGTGGCTGATCAGCGCCGCGGCATCCAGCTTGCCCGCCGCCAGGAGTTCGATGACCCGCGGGAAGCGCCCGTTGTTGAGCCGCGAACCCACCAGCGTCAGTTCCTTCTTGATGATCTCCAGCTGCACCAGCTCGCTGGGCGTGGCGCTGAAACCCAGCAGGCCGATGCGCCCGGCCGGCGACGCCAGGCGGACGATCTCCGGCAGCAGGGCGGGATGGCAGGCGGCGTCAACGATCAGCGGTACGCCCTCGCCGCCGGTGGCCTCGCGCAGCGCCGCTTCGACGTTGGTATCGCGCCCATTGAGGGTGCGGGTCGCGCCCAGGGCCCGGGCGGTGGCCAGGCGATCGTCCAGCACATCGGTCACCGTGATGTCGGTGAGACCCAGTGCCCTGGCCATCTGCACCAGGGTCAGCCCGATCACGCCGGCGCCGTAGATCAACAGGGAATCCCCGGGCAGGAACTGCATCCGCTCCAGCACATTGAGGGCGATGCTGTAGGGCTCCACCAGGGCGGCCTGGGCCAGCGGCAAGCCGGGCGGCAGGCGATGGGCATTGGCGGCGGGCACGCAGACCTCTTCGCTGAAGCCGCCATCGCGGTGCACGCCCAGCACCTGCAGGCGACTGCATACATTGGGCCGGCCGATGCGGCAGGGATAGCAGCTGCCGCAGGCGATCACCGGATCGACGCAGACCGGATCGCCCACCGCCAGGCCGCTCACACCCTCGCCGACCTCACGCACCACGCCGGCGAATTCGTGGCCGGTGACGCGGGGAAAGCGCACGAAGGCGTTCTGGCCATGGATGATGTGCATGTCCGAGCCGCAGATGCCGGCATAGGCCACCCCGACGCGGACCTCGCCGGGCGCCAGCGCGGGCACCGCGACCTCTTCGATGCTGAATTCGTGGGGTGCTCTGACCTGAAAGGCTTTCATCCTGGATTCCTCGCTCACCAGTGCCACAGGGTGCCATCCACCAGCCGGTTCACCGGCAGGCTGGCGCGTTTGTACGGATAACGGGCGGCGAGGTCCTCGTCGATGTCCACGCCGTGGCCAGGCACCTCGCCCGGGGTGAAGTGGCCGTCCGCGAAGCGATAGGCATGGGGAAAGACCTCCTCGATGCGCGCCTCGTGGGGCATGTGCTCCTGGATGCCGAAGTTGGGCACCCAGGTGTCGAAGTGCAGCGCCGCGCCCATGCACACCGGCGACAGGTCGGTGGCGCCATGGAAACCGGTACGCACCTGGTAGAGCGCCGCCAGGTCGGCGATGCGCCTCATGTGGGTGATGCCGCCGGCATGCACCAGGGTGGCGCGGATGTAGTCGATCAGTTGCTCCTGGATCAGCTCGCGGCAGTCATGGATGGAGTTGAACACCTCGCCCACCGCCAGCGGCGTGGTGGTGTGCTGGCGGATCAGGCGGAAGGCCTCCTGGTTTTCCGCCGGGGTGCAGTCCTCCAGCCAGAACAGGTTGTATTCCTCGACACGCTTGCCCAGCCGGCCCGCCTCGATGGGCGTCAGCCGGTGGTGCACGTCGTGCAGCAGGTGCAGGTCGTCACCGAAGCGCTCGCGCACTGCGGCGAACAGCCTGGGCACATGGTTGAGGTACTTGGCGGTGTCCCAGACGTGCTCCGCCGGCAGATCGCTGTCGGCCGGCTCATAGCGCTCGCCCTCGCGCTTGGCCACGCCGTAGGTGGTGGGGATGCCCGGCACCCCGCACTGCACCCGCACCGCACGATAGCCCTGCTCGACATGGCGGGCCACCTCGTCCAGGCAGCTGTCGATGTCCTTGCCGGTGGCGTGGCCATAGACCATCACCCGCTCCCGGCTCTTGCCGCCGAGCAGCTGGTACAGCGGCATGCCGGCGGCCTTGGCCTTGAGGTCCCAGAGCGCCACGTCCACTGCGGCGATGGCGGTCATGGTGACCGGTCCGCGCCGCCAGTAGGCGCCGCGGTAGAGGTACTGCCAGATGTCTTCGATGCGATGGGCATCGCGACCGATCAGCGCCGGCAGCACGTGCTCTTCCAGGTAGGCCACCACCGCCAGCTCGCGGCCATTGAGGGTGGCGTCGCCGAGGCCATAAAGGCCTTCGTCGGTGACGATCTTGAGGGTGACCAGGTTGCGACCGGGACAGGTGACGATGACGCGGGCTTCGGTGATCTTCATGGCTTCAGGCCTGGGCAGTGAGAGCGGGAATCAGGGGCGGCAACGCCGGCATGGCCGCGCGTGGGATGAGCGCACCGGGATGCTGGATGACCGTGGCCGCCAGACGATGCCCCCAGCGGGCGGCCACCTCGGGGGCCCCGCCCTGGAGGCGGCAGGCCAGGTAGGCGGCACTGAAGGAGTCCCCGGCGGCCGTGGTATCGACCACCCGCGTCACGGCTTCGCCGGCGACCTCCTGGTGCCCCTGGCGGTCCTGCAGCAGGCAGCTGCGCGCGCCGCGCTTGAGCGCCACCTCGGTCACGCCCCACTCGGCGTACTGGGCGAACAGCGCCGCCGCGTCGGCGAAACCGAACAGGGCGGCATCGTCCTCCCAGGTCACCAGCGCCAGGTCGGTGAGGTGCAGCAACCGGTGATAGGCCGTGCGCGCGGCCTGGATGTTCGGCCACAGCCGCGGCCGGTAGTTGTTGTCGAAGACGATGCGGGTGCCAGCGGCGCGCGCCTGGCGCAAGGCTTCCAACAGCCGCTCGCGGCCGGTATCGGTCAGCACCGCCAGGCTGATGCCGCTGAGGTAGAGCACCTGATACTCCGCCAGGGCCGCCAGCAGCGGCTGGGCCTCGGCACCGTCGAAACACTCCCGCGCCGCCGCCTCGCCCCGCCAGTAGAGAAAGCGTCGCTCGCCCTCGGCATCGGTCTGGATCAGATAGAGCCCCGGCAAGCGCCCGGGCAGCACCCGCACCCGCTCGTCACTCAACCCCTCCTCCCGCCAGCGCGCGCGCATCGCCTGGCTCAGGCCGTCGTCGCCCACCGCGGTGAGGTAATCCACCTGTACCGGGTCATCCCCGAGCAACCGCCGCAGATAGACGGCCGCATTGAGGGTGTCGCCGCCAAAGGCCTGGCCCAGTTGGCCATCCACCTGACTGCGCAACTCGACCATGCATTCGCCGATGAGGCCGATGCGGGTCAGGGGGGACGAAACGAGGGGTAGTGTCATGCAGACTCCTGAGGGTGGGCCGGAATCCGGACGCGGCAGGCGGAGACCGCCAGGCCGGTCACGCCGGGATCGAGGCGAAAGGTGCGCCCGGCCAGGGGTTGCGCCTGGCGGGCGGAATCATCGAGGCCCACCCGGGCGGTGGTGATCAGCAACTGCTCCAGGCGTTCGCCATAGAAGGCGCAGGAGGTCACCCGCGCCACCGGCAACTCCACCCAGGCGAGCAGTTCGCCCTCGGCGCTCCAGCGACTCAGGCGGTAGCCGTCCCAGTGGGCGATCCACAGCGCCCCCTCGCTGTCCACGGCCAGGCCATCGGGCACGCCAGGCTGCTCGCCGAAGTCGATGAGGGTGCGCGCGCGACCGAGTGCGCCGCTGGCGAGATCGAAGTCGAAGGCCTGCACCCGGCGGGTGGGCGAATCTATGTAGTAGAAGGTCCGGTTGTCCGGACTCCAGCCGAGGCCGTTGGACACGGTGATGCCGTCGAGCATCTGCTGCAGCTGGCCATCCAGATCCAGGCGATACAGCCGGCCGCCGCCGGGTGCCTCGTCGAGCAGCGTGGTACCCAGCCAGAAACGGCCGAGCGCATCGCACTTGCCGTCATTGAAGCGATGCTGCGATCCATGGACCGCCTGGGGCGGCCGCGCGACCGGCGTCGGCTGGGACGCACCGGCGGCCAGGCGCCAGACACCGTCGCTCAGGGCCAGCCAGGTGGAGCCGTCGACATGGGGCACGGCGCAGCCCAGCGGTCGGCCGAAGCCCAGCACCTCGACCGAAGCGGCCGGATGCGGCGCGGCGCGCAACAGCCGACCGGCGAGGATATCCACCCACAGCAGGCTCTGCTGGCCGGCATCCCACACCGGGCCTTCGCCCAGTTCATCGCAATGGTCGAACAGGCCCTCAGGCGGCGCCATGGCGGGTCTCCTCCACGAAGCGCAGCGGTATCAGCGCCAGCAGGCAGCTCAGGGCGAGCATGGCGTAGCTCCAGTGCCAGCCGAAATGCTCGATCACGTAACCGGCCACCGGCCCCACCAGAAAGCCCGCCAGGCCCAGCCCCACGCCGATGAGCAGGCCCAGGCCGCTGCCAGCCGCGCGCGGCGAGGAATCCACCGCCAGCGAATAGAGCACCACATAGGGCGAATTGCGGAACAGGCCCCAGGCCAGCAGCAGGGTCCAGGCCATTGCGCGGCTGTCGATGAACATGCACAGGGCGACGCAGAGGGAGAAACCGATGGTCAGGATCCCCAGGGCGAACTTGCGGCCGCGGTGATCGCTCAGGGTCCCCCAGAAGATCTGTCCCGCCCAGCCCACCAGCCCCGAGGCGCCGGAGATCACCGCGGCCTCGGCCAGGCTCAGCCCCAGCTGGCTGGTGAGCTGGTAGGTCAGAAAGGTGGCCACGCCCATCTCGGTCCAGAGGAACAGGAAGTTCATCACCAGGCAGAGGCGCACGTTGCGCTCGGCGAAGGCCTGGCGCAGGTTGCGCAGCGGATTGCGCGAGACGGGCGCGGCGGTGTCGACCGGAACGGTCAGCCCCTCCTCGCGGATCCAGGCATAGACCTGCTCCTCGTTGCGGCGGCGGCCCAGGTAGAGCTGCAGCAGGATGATCGGCAGGCCGATCAGCGGGATCCAGAGGAAGGTGGCGCGCCAGTCGCCGTTGGCCAGGATCAGCCCCATCAGGACCGGCCCGACGAATTGCCCCAGGGGCATGCCGGTGTGATGGACGCCGAGGGCGAAGCCGCGATTTTCCTTTTGCCAGAATTCGCTGGCCACGGCGATGTTGACCGGCTCCATGGCGCCGGTCCCCAGGCCCATGGTGAATCTCAGCACCTGCAGGGCGCCCAGCGAACGCGCATAGACGGTGGCGAAGGCCGAGCCTATGGTCAGGGCGCAGGCCCCCACCCAGCTCCAGGCACGGCGGTGGCCGGTGCCGACGCTGTCGGCCAGCACCCCTACTACCAGCGCGCCTATCAGGGTCCCGACGAAACTCAGCGAACTGAGCCAGCCACCCTGGGCGGCGTCCAGTCCGAATTCCTGCATGATCGCCGGCGGCACGGTCGGCAGCAGCTGGCGATCCACCGAGATCATCAACATCGCCAGGGTGGTGATGCCGAGCATCTGCCAGGACACCGGATGGGCACGGGGCAGCCAACCGGGGTTACGCGCGGCAGGCGCCAGCGCGCCCGGGCCTTTGGTCATGGATTTCATCGTCGCAGGTTCCGTTGTTGTTTTTGTTCGCACCCCTGACGACCGTCAGCGGTGGAAAGAGACCCTTACGCGCGAAATGCTTTGGAACGTTGTTCCATTCGCTGGAGGACAGTGTTGCTGGCCTTTCCCGCATTCGTCAATCAGAATGGAACAGTGTTCCGGCAATCAGGCGACCGGCGGTCCCATGGAAAAGAATCAGCATCTCGGCAATGACATGGTCAGCGCGGTCGGGCGTACCCTGGCCGTGCTCGAAGCCCTCGGCGAGCGCGAGGACGACTGCGGCGTCTCGGAGCTGGCGCAGCAGCTGGACCTGTCGAAGAGTACCGTCCACCGCTTCCTGCAGACGCTCAAGGCCCTGGGCTACGTGGTCCAGGACGCCGAGGACCGCTACCGCCTGAGCGTCAAGCTGTTCGAACTGGGCGCCCGCGCCCTGCCCCAGCTCGAGCTGGTCCGCGAAGCCGAACCGGGCATGCGCCATCTCAACGACCTCACCGGCGAGACCGTCCACCTCGGCATCTTCGACGAGGGCGCCATCGTCTATGTGCACAAGCTCGATTCGCGCTACACCCTGCGCATGTATTCGCGCATCGGTCGGAGGGCGCCGCTGTATTGCACGGGAATCGGCAAGGTATTGATGGCCTGGCGAGCGGAGGATGAGGTGCGGCAGATCCTGGCCCAGGAGACCTTTGTCCGCCGTACGCCCAACACCCTCGACAGCCTGGCCGCCTATCTGGCGGAACTGGCGCGGGTTCGTGACCTGGGTTTCGCCGAGGACCACGAGGAATTCGAGGGCAACATGAGGTGCCTGGCGGCGCCGATCCGCGACCGTTTCGGCCAGGTCATCGCCGGCCTGAGTGTGTCCTTTCCCTGCTTCCGCTTCCGTGAGGACCTCAAGGCCGAGTACGTCGAGCAGATGCTCGCTACCACGGCGCGCATCTCGGCGCAGCTGGGTGCCCCGGGCCGCGAGGCACCCGTTCAAGGGGCACAGCCATAGTCGTCAGACCATTCCATTGCCTGCTGGAGGCCCGGTCTTAAGCCGCCGCTAAGCTACCCGCGCCGGTGATCAGGGCTGCGGCTTCGCGGTGGTCGCGGCTGAAGTCCGTGCCCTGGCCCACCGCACCCAGCAGTCGACGCGGGAGATCGAAGCCATGATCGGCACCATCCAGCATGATTCGACGGACGCGGTGAAGGCCATGCAGCAGAGCAGCCAGACTGCCGAGCAACCCCTTTCCGTCGCCCGGGAAGCCCATGGCGCCCTGCGGGCCATCGCCGGCGTCATGGGCGGCATCGACGAGCGCACGGCGCTGATCGCCACGGCCGCCGAAGAACGGGCCCTGGTGGCCAAGGACATCGACCGCGGCCTGATCAGCGTCAAGGACCTCTCCGACCAAACCACCGCGAGCGCCAGCCAGACCTCCAGCGCCAGTAGCGAGGTGTCGCGCCTGGCGGCAGGTCTCAGGCAGGTGGTGGCGGAATTCGTCATCTGAACGGGGCCGTCGGTCGCCCCTGGAGCAGGCCGCCGAAGCGGCACGCGAACGATCGACCGCCTTTTCTCCAGGCACAAAAAAAGCTGCCCTAGGGCAGCTTCTCTTGCGTCGTTCGGGCAGTTCAGAGGACCCGGAACGACTCATATGGCGCGGCGGACGGGACTCGAACCCGCGACCCCCGGCGTGACAGGCCGGTATTCTAACCGACTGAACTACCGCCGCGCATTGCGTGCACCTTACGGAACACTTCCCGAAGAGTTTGGTGGCTGATGACGGGATCGAACCGCCGACCCCCTGCGTGTGATGCAGGTGCTCTCCCAGCTGAGCTAATCAGCCATCCCCTTCGGGTGACGCGCATTCTCCTCGTAGCCCCTTGATCCGTCAAGGATTTTTCCAATTTAATTTCTACGGGGCGCTATTCCCGGTAGATCATCCTGCGGCTCATGCCGCCGTCCAGGGTGATGGCCTCGCCGCTGAGGAAACCGGCGTTGCCGCTCAGCAGCCAGGCCACGCAGGCGGCGACGTCTTCCACCGTCCCTACCCGCCCGACCGGATGCTGCTCGTGATCGGCGGCGGACAGCGGCTCGGCCTCGCGGACATGGGCATCGCGCGCATCGATCCAGCCCGGAGAGAGCGCATTCACCCGCACTTCCGGGCCCAGGCTGATGGCCAGGGCATGGGTCAGGGCCAGCAATCCGCCCTTGCTCGCGGCATAGGCCTCGCTGTGGGGCTCGGACTGCTGGGCACGGGTCGAGGCGACGTTGACGATGGCGCCCTGCTGCTCGCGCAGATAGGGTGCGCAATGCTTGGCCATCAACATGGGGCCGTCCAGATTCACCCCGAGCACCTTGCGCCACTCGGCCAGTGCCAGGCTTTCCAGTGGCTGGCCCTGGGCGGTGGCGAGACCGGCGTTGTTGACCAGGGCATCCAGCCGACCGAACTGGCCGATCACCTGGGCGACGGCGGACTCGACCTGACTCTCGTCAGCCACGTCCAGGGCGACGAACCAGGCGCGCTCGCCGAGGGCGGCGGCCACCTTGGCGCCGCGCGCCTGCTCGATATCGGCCACCACCACCCGCCAGCCCTCGGCCACCAGCCAGGCCGCGATGCCCAGACCGATCCCACGCGCCGCGCCGGTGACCAGGGCGACACGCAGTTCCACCGGTGCGAACGTCAGGCTCATAGGGCCGCCAATCCGCGGGCCAGGTCCTGCCGCAGATCGCCCAGGTCTTCGAGACCCACGGCGACGCGGATCAGGCTGTCGCTGATTCCGGCATTGGCGCGCTCGGCCGGCGACAGCCGTCCGTGCGAGGTCGTCGCCGGGTGGGCGATGGTGGTCTTGGTGTCACCCAGGTTGGTGGTGATGGAGATCATTCGGGTGGCGTCGATGAAGCGCCAGGCCGCGTCACGCCCGCCGGCGACCTCGAAGCTCACCACGGCGCCGAAGGCACTCTGCTGGCGGCACGCCAGCTCATGCTGCGGATGGCTTTCCAGGCCCGCGTAGTGGACCCGGGCGACGCCGGGCTGGCCTTCCAGCCAGCGCGCCAGCTCCAGCGCGGCCTGGCTGTGCGCCTGCATGCGGATCTTCAGCGTCTCCAGGCCCTTGAGGAACAGCCAGGCGTTGAAGGGACTCAGGGTCGGACCGGCGGTACGCAGGAAACCCACCACGTCCTTCATCTGCTCGGCACGGCCGGCGACCACGCCGCCCATGCCACGGCCCTGGCCGTCGATGTACTTGGTCGCCGAATGGATGACGATGTCGGCACCCAGCGCCAGCGGCTTCTGCAGCGCCGGGGTGCAGAAGCAGTTGTCGACCGCCAGCAGCGCGCCCTGGGCATGGGCGATCTCGGCCAGGGCGGCGATGTCCACCAGCTCGGCCAGGGGGTTGGACGGCGACTCGACGAAGAACAGCCGGGTATTGGGCTTGCAGGCCGCCTGCCAGGCGTCCAGATCGGCCAGCGGCGGATAGTCCACCTCGATGCCGAAGCGCTTGAAGTACTTTTCGAACAGGCTGATGGTCGAGCCGAACACGCTGCGCGAGACCAGCACGTGGTCGCCGGCGCTGCACAGGCTCATGACCATGGCCAGGATGGCCGACATGCCCGAGGCGGTGGCCACCGCCTGCTCGGCCCCTTCGAGGGCCGCGATACGGGTCTCGAAGGTACGGACCGTGGGGTTGGTATAGCGCGAATAGACGTTGCCCGGCACCTCGCCGGCGAAGCGCGCCGCGGCATCCGCGGCGGTCCGGAACACGTAGCTGCTGGTCAGGAACAGGGCTTCGCCATGCTCGCCTTCCGGCGAGCGCTGCTGCCCTGCCCGCACCGCCAAGGTCTCGAAGGCCGCGCCCTCGAGATCACTGTCCAGGCGTCCGGCATCCCAGTCTTGGCTCATGTGCAGCTCCTTAGTCGTTGTAGAGATCGATGATGGCGCTGACCGCCTTGTGCTTGACCTTGGCCGCGTCGTTGCGCGCCTGCTCGATCCGATTCAGATAGGCGGCATCGACGTCGCCGGTGATGTACTCGCCATCGAACACCGCGCAGTCGAACTGCTCGACCTTGGGTGCCTTGCGGGTGCGCACGGCTTCCTGCAGGTCCTGCAGATCCTGGTAGATCAGCCAGTCGGCGCCGATCAGCTCGCCGACTTCCTCGGTGGTGCGGCCGTGGGCGATCAGCTCGTGCACGCTGGGCATGTCGATGCCGTAGACGTTGGGGAAGCGCACCGCCGGGGCCGCCGAGCAGAAGTAGACCTTCTTGGCGCCGGCTTCGCGGGCCATCTGGATGATCTGCTTGCAGGTGGTGCCGCGGACGATGGAATCGTCCACCAGCATCACGTTCTTGCCGCGGAATTCCAGCTCGATGGCGTTGAGCTTCTGGCGCACCGACTTCTTGCGCGCGGCCTGGCCGGGCATGATGAAGGTCCGCCCGATGTAGCGGTTCTTGACGAAGCCCTCGCGGAACTTGACGCCCAGGTGGTTGGCCAGCTCCAGCGCCGCGGTGCGGCTGGTGTCCGGGATCGGGATGACCACGTCGATGTCGTGCTCGGGCCGCTCGCGCTGGATCTTCTCGGCGAGCTTCTCGCCCATGCGCAGGCGCGCCTTATAGACCGAGATGCCGTCGATGATGGAATCCGGGCGGGCCAGGTAGACGTGCTCGAAGATGCAGGGCGCGTAGTGCGGATTCTGCGCGCACTGGCGGGTGTAGAGCCGTCCGTCTTCGGTGATGTACACCGCTTCGCCTGGTTCCAGGTCACGGATCAGGGTGAAGCCGAGCACGTCGAGGGCGACGCTCTCGGAGGCGATCATGTATTCCACGCCGTATTCGGTGTGACGCTGGCCGAAGACGATGGGACGGATGGCGTTGGGATCGCGGAAGCCGACGATACCGTAACCCGTCACCATGGCCACCACGGCATAGCCGCCACGGCAACGCTCATGGACCTCGGAAACCGCGGCGAAGACGTCGTCCTCGGTGGGCTGCAGCTTGTTGCGCACCGCCAGCTCGTGGGCGAAGACGTTGAGCAGCACCTCGGAGTCGGAATTGGTGTTGACGTGCCGCAGGTCGGATTCGTAGATCTCGCGGGACAGCTGCTCGACGTTGGTCAGGTTGCCGTTGTGCGCGAGGGTGATGCCATAGGGCGAGTTGACATAGAACGGCTGCGCCTCGGCGGAGCTGGAGCTGCCGGCCGTGGGGTAGCGCACATGACCGATGCCCATGCGGCCGACCAGGTGCTGCATGTGGCGCTGCTGGAAGACGTCGCGGACCAGGCCGTTGTCTTTGCGCAGGAAGAGTTTACCGTCCAGGCTGGTGACGATACCGGCGGCATCCTGACCGCGATGTTGAAGGACGGTGAGCGCGTCGTACAACGACTGGTTGACGTTAGTCTTGCCCACGATACCTACGATGCCACACATGTGACGCGACCCCACTGTTTCAAGTGATGCGACGGCGAACCATCGCAGGATGACCCCGGCAGTGCGAGGCCTGGAAAAGCGTTCAAGGAGCCTTGGGCCCCAGCTGCGGCAGCAGTTGCAGACTGGGCATGGGCGTCGCGCCCAGCCATTGGCCGGCAAAGCCCAACAGCAGATTCTTCGACCAATCGGCCACCAGGAGAAAATGTGGAACCAGCACCGACTGTTGCCACCAGCCGTCCTGCTGGACCGGCCCCAGGCTCAACAGCCCCACGGCCACGGTGATCAACAACGCACCGCGGGCGGCGCCAAAGGCCATGCCGAGAAAACGATCGGTGCCCGACAATCCGGTGACGCGGATCAATTCACCAAGCAAGAAGCTCACCAGAGCACCGACGAGCAGTGTCAGCACGAAGAGAATGACACAGGCGGCGATCACCCGTCCGGAAGGCACCTGAATATAGTCGACCAGGTAACTGGACAGCGCCCCACCGAAGACCCAGGCCACGCCACCGGCCACGATCCAGGTGGCCAATGACAACGCTTCCTTGACGAAGCCGCGCCTGAGACTGATCAGGCAGGAAACGATGACGACGGCGACGATCGCCCAGTCCACCCAGGTGAAGCCCACGGCAAGGTCCACTTACAAAAAGGCCCTGCATTCTAGCAGAGCCTTGTGACCGGGTTAACCGCGCTCCGGCTGAAAGCGTACGACGAAGCCCTTGACGCCATTCTGCTTGTTGAGCTGGTCGCGCAGGCGATCCGCCTCGCTACGCTCGATCACCGGGCCGACGAAGACACGGTTCATGCCGTCGGCGGTACGCACATAGGCGTTGTAGCCCTGGCTGCGCAGCTTGGCCTGCAGGGCGTCGGCGCTGGGGCGGGACGACAGGCTGGCGAGCTGGACCGACCAGCTGTTGGGCAGATTGGCCGCGCCCAGGCGCGAGTCCGGCTTGGCCGCTGGCGCCGGGGTGGCCGTCGGTGCCACGGGAGCACTGGCGACGGGTGCAGGGGCGGCAGGCGCCTTGGCAACCGGCGCGGCAGGCTGGGCCGGGGGCGGTGCGGTATTCACGGGAGCGTTCTGCGTCGGCGCCTGGCCGGAGGTGCCCGCGATGGGCGTCTGCGGCTTGCCGAGCGGCTTGGCCGGCTCGTCGGGCACCACCACCACCGGCGGCGCCTCGGGCGTCTGGACCGGCTGTACCTCGGTATTGGGCACGGTAGGCGCGGCCGGCTGGGGCGGCGCCTCGACCGCTACCTTGCGGGCGTCGTCCTGGCGATTGAAGAGCATGGGTACGAAGATGATGATCAGCGCCAGCAGCACCAGCGCGCCGATGACTCTTTGCTTGAGCATGGGTTATGCCTCCGCGGATTCGGATGGGGAAGAGAGCTGCGCGAGGACCTCGGCGACGCTGTAGAAGGAGCCGAACACGACCACCTCGTCGTCGGCCGCACTGGCGGCCAGTTGCGCCTCGAAGGCGGCCAGCAGGGAGGCATGGGCCTCGGCCGGGGCACCGCGCGCGATCAGGCGGGCAACCACCTCGGCACCGTCGCGACTGCGAGGGGTCGGCAGGGTCGCTACCGCCCAGCTGGCGAACAGGCTTTCCAAGGGCGCCAGGATGCCGTCCAGGTCCTTGTCGGCCAGGACGCCGAACACCGCGCGACGCACGCCGGCGACCGGCTTCATCGCCAGGCGGCGGGCCAGGTATTCGGCGGCATGGGGATTGTGGGCCACGTCCAGCAGAACGCTGCGGGTCTCCCCTGCCCGTTCGACCTGGCGGCGATCGAGCCGTCCGGTCATGCGCGTCCCCTGGAGGGCCGCCGCGATCCGTTCCGGCAGCCAGGGCTGCCCGAGCAAGGCGTAGGCCTGCAGGGCCAGGGCCGCGTTTTCCATGGGCAGGTCGAGCAACGGCAGACCTGGCAGTGCCAGGGCGTCGCCCTGGGCATCGCGCCCGCGCCAGAACCAGCCGGCGCTCTCGATCCGCAGATCGAAGGCTTCGCCGCGCAGCAGCAAGGGCGCCCCCAGGCGCTCGGCGGCTTCGGTCAGCGGCGCGGGTGGCTCCAGATCGCCACAGAGGGCCGGCTTGCCGGCGCGGAAGATCCCGGCCTTTTCCACGGCGACGCTTTCGCGGGTGTCACCCAGCCATTCGGCGTGATCCAGGCCGATGCTGGTGACCAGCGCCAGATCGGCGTCGATCAGGTTGACCGCATCCAGACGTCCGCCCAGACCCACTTCGAGGACAGCGACGTCCAGCCGGGCACGCTCGAACAGCCAGAAGGCCGCCAGGGTACCCACTTCGAAATAGGTCAGGCTGATCTCGCCCCGCGCGGCTTCCACCGCGGCGAAGGCCGTGCAGAGATCGCTATCGCTGGCGAGAGTGCCGTCCACGTCGACGCGCTCGTTGTAGCGCACCAGATGCGGCGAGGCATAGACGCCGACCCGCTGCCCGCTGGCGCGCAGCAGGCTGGCGAGAAAGGCGCAGGTAGAGCCCTTGCCATTGGTGCCGGTCACGGTCACCACCCGCGGCGCCGGCCGGGTCAGGCCCAGCCGCTGCGCAACCTCGCGCACCCGGTCCAGACCCATGTCGATGGCCGACGGATGCAGCTGCTCGAGATAGGCCAGCCATTGCGCGAGGCTGCGCGAAGCCATCAGGCCGCCGGTACCGGCTGGTGCTGGAAGGTCGCCAGCAGACGCGCCAGGCGATCACGCAATTCCTTGCGCGACACGATGAGGTCGACGGCGCCATGCTCCAGCAGGAACTCGCTGCGCTGGAAGCCTTCCGGCAGCTTTTCGCGCACGGTCTGCTCGATCACGCGCGGACCGGCGAAGCCGATCAGCGCCTTGGGCTCGGCGACGATGACGTCGCCCAGCATCGCCAGACTGGCGGAGACGCCACCATAGACTGGATCGGTCAGCACGGAGATGAAGGGAATGCCCTCCTCGCGCAGACGCGCCAGCACCGCCGAGGTCTTGGCCATCTGCATCAGGGAGATCAGAGCTTCCTGCATCCGCGCACCGCCCGAGGCGGAGAAGCAGATCAGCGGGCAGCGCTCTTCCAAGGCCACGTTGGCCGCGCGCACGAAACGCTCGCCGACCACGGCACCCATGGAACCGCCCATGAAGGAGAATTCGAAGGCGCAGACCGCCACCGGCATGCCCTTGAGGGTGCCGCGCATGGAAATCAGCGCATCTTTTTCGCCGGTTTCCTTCTGCGCCGCGGTGAAACGGTCCTTGTACTTCTTGCTGTCGCGGAATTTCAGGCGATCCACCGGTTCCAGCTCGGCACCCAGTTCTTCACGACCCTCGGCGTCGAGGAAGATGTCCAGGCGGCGCCGCGCATTGATGCGCATGTGGTGACCGCACTTCAGGCACACGTCCAGATTCTTTTCCAGCTCCGGACGGTAGAGGACCGCTTCGCAGGCCGGACACTTGTGCCAAAGACCTTCCGGCACCGAACTGCGCTTCACCTCGGACCGCATGATGGAAGGAATCAGTTTGTCGACCAGCCAATTGCTCATGCATCTCTCTCCACTTGCATGGGCTCCCAGCGTGGCCTGGGCCACGCCTTCCTTGAGCATCTGTAATAGGTTCGGCAGCGCCCGCTGTTTCCCGGGCCGCTACCCTGTTGTCGCATGCCGGCTCCCTGGGAGCCGGACGACAGACCCACGAAGGGCAGGTCTGCTTGAATATGTCGCAGGTGTGGACGGCAACCACCCGACGAGGGTCACATCAGGCGACCGGCGCACCCCGCACGGCCGCCACGAAACGGGCGATCTCGGCGGCATCCTTGATGCCCCTGGCCTGCTCTACGCCGCCGCTCACATCCACCCCATAGGGCCGGGACGCGGCGATGGCGGTGGCGACGTTAGCCGCGTCCAGCCCACCGGCCACGATCAGTGGCAGCGACAGGTCCCGGGGTACCCGCGTCCAGTCGAAGGCCTGACCGGTTCCACCAGGCACGCCGGCGACATAGGTGTCGAGCAGCAGCCCGCGAGCGCCGGCATAGTCCCGGGCGATGGCGGCGAGGTCGATGTCCTCGCGCATGCGCAGGGCCTTGATGTAGGGACGACGATAACGGGCGCACTGCGCCGGGGACTCGTCGCCATGGAATTGCAGGAGATCCAGGGGCACGGCGTCGAGCGTCTCCTCGATCTCGCAAGGCGAGGCATCGACGAACAGCCCGACACTGGTCACGAAGGGTGGCAGGGCCGCCACGATCTGGCGGGCCTGGGCAGCGCTGACCGCCCGCGGACTGCGCGCATAGAACACCAGGCCGATGGCATCGGCGCCGGCAGCCGCCGCGGCCAGTGCATCCTCGACTCGGGTGATCCCGCAGATCTTCACTCGAACGTTAGCCAAACCGGAATGACCTCGTTCCAAATCGATGGATGTTAGCAGACCCCCCGCGCAGCGTCAGCCTTGAGGGTCATCCAGCTCGGGGATATGCCCCAGGAACAGTGGACCCAGCGGCCGCTTCGGCACGGGCGTGCTCTCGGGATACTCGGCGTCCACTAGATAGAGGCCATAGGGATGGGCGGTGACGCCACCCAGACGCCGCTCCCGCGCAGCCAGGACCTCGGCGACCCACTCCACCGGCCGCTCGCCACAGCCCACCGCCATCAGCACCCCGGCGATGTTGCGCACCATGTGATGCAGGAAGGCATTGGCGCGGATGTCGAGGACGATCAGCCGTCCGCTCTGCCAGAGACGCAGATGATGGATGGTCTTGATCGCCGACTTGGCCTGGCAGGCCTTGGCCCGGAAGGAAGTGAAATCGTGGGTGCCAAGCAGCATCTGGGCCGCCTCGCGCATCGGCTCGATCCGCAGCGGACGGTGATTCCAGGTGACCTCCTCGACCAGGTGCGCGGGTCGGATGGGATCGTTGTAGATCACATAGCGGTAGCGCCGGGCCATGGCGCTGAAGCGGGCATGGAACTCGTCGCTGACCGGCTTGACCCAGGTGACACTGATATCCGACGGCAGATTGGCATTGGTGCCCATCACCCAGGCCTTGAGCGGCCGTGCGACCGGCGACTCGAAATGCACCACCTGGCCGGTGGCGTGCACCCCGCAATCGGTACGTCCGGCGCAATGCAGCGCGATGGGCGCCGCGGCGACCTCGGACAGGGCGTCTTCCAGGGTCTCCTGCACGGAGCGCACACCCGGCTGCTGGCGCTGCCAGCCGCGATAGCGGGCGCCCTTGTACTCGACGCCCAGGGCGATGCGCTGCGGCGGAACGATGATCGTGGGGTCTAGAAAATCCAAGGCGACGGCCAGGCAAAAAAAAGGGGAGGCAGCTTATAGCGCCTCCCCTCCTCTGCCAAGTCCGGCCGCTGTCAACTGAGCTGGGCGATGATCTCCCGGGCTTCCTGCTGCTGCCCGGCGTTACCCTCGGCGATCACCTCGTCGAGGATGTCCCGGGCACCTTCGGGATCGCCCATGTCGATGTAGGCACGCGCCAGGTCCAGCTTGGTGGCGGTTTCGTCTTCGCCGGACAGGAAGTCGAAGTCGTCCAGGCCGTCGCTGCCGGCCGTGCCACCAGCGGTCTCCGCGTCGAACTGGCGAGAGGCCTCCTGCAGGCGAACGGCGAATTCCTCGTCGCTTTCGCGCTTGGATGCCGGTTGCTCGTCGTCGAAATCGGACAGATCGAAACTCGCGGGCAGCTCGGCGTCGGCCGCCGGCGGCGTGGGCGCATCCAGTGGCTCGTCGAAGGCCGAGCTCGCGCTGGAACCCGCGACCGGTTCGTCGTGGGCCAGATCGCCCTGCCGCTCGAATTCGCTGAAGTCCAGCGCGAAGTCATCGTCCTTGGCCGCCGGAGTCGCCGCCGAGGTGGCAGCGGGTTCGGCATCGAAATTGAGATCGAAGTCGAAATCGTCGCGCGGCTGGGTCGCCTTGGCCTGGGCATCGGCGAAGGCTTCGCCGAACAAGGGCTCCTCGGCCGGACCGGCAGGCTGATGGCCCTGGGTGTCCTCGCTGCCGAAGTCATCCAGGGACAGGTCGAAGTCCTGACTGTCCTCGGTGGTCGAGAAGCCCTGGTTGCGGGATTGCTCCTCGCTCAGTTCGTGGGCCGCCGCCAGCGCGGCGGCGCCTACCGCGGCCGAGGCGACCGCGACGGTGGCCATGGCCGGATAGCGCGACTTCAGGTGCTCCACCGCCGGCTGGGCGCCGCCGATCTCCTTGAGTTCGCGCTCTTCGCGCTGGAAGCCGTCCTTGTCGCCCATCTCGGCATAGACTTCCATGAGCTTGAGGCGCAGGTCGGCGCGATGGGGCTCCTGGTCGCTGGCCTTCTTGAGCACCTCGGCCGCCTGGCTGAAGCGGCCATAGGCCATGTAGATGTCGGCCTGACCCAGGGCATCGTCCTGGGCGTCGGCGTCTCGCGCCGCGTCCTGGCTGCCCTGATTCAGCTCCAGCCCGGCGAGGGCATGGTGATCACCGAGTTCGGGATCGGCGTCGAACACGGTGTCGGTGCGCGCGGCTTCAGCGTCACGCTCACGCTCGGCCTCCTTCACCGCGTTGCGGCGCGAGTTGATCATCAGCAGCACCAGCAGGGCCAGCAAGGCGCTGCCGCCGATGATACCGAGCCAGAGGGGATTGCTGAGGATCTCGTCGAGGAAACTGTTGGTGGCCTCGGTCGGCTCGGTCGCCGGGGTGCTCGGCGTGACCGGGATGACCTTGGGCTCGCTGGCCACGGGCGGCGCCGAGCCGGTGCCCGCCTCGCTGGCCGGCGGCGTGGCAGTGGGTGCAGTGGCGTCGACAGGGGCAACCGGGGCGGCTGCCGTCGGCTCCTGAGACGCGGGCGCGGGGGTGTTCTCGACCGGCGCAGGCGTCACCGGAGCCGCGGCTTCGGGCGTCGCCGGCGGCTGGGCCGGCTGACCCGCAGCCTGGGGATTGGCCATGTTGGCCTGCATCCGTGCCAGCTGGGCGTCCTTGAGCTGCATGATCTTCTGCAGCTTGTCGAGCTGCGACTGCAGATCGCCCAGGCGGCTCTTGAGTTCGTCGTTCTCACGGCGGGTGGTGTCCAGGCTTTCCTGGGTCACCGCCAGGCGATCGGCCAGGGACTGGTCACTGCCCTTGCCACCGGACGACTCGCCTGCGCGGCCGGCAGGCTGCCCGGAGAGCAGCTTGAGATTGTCCTTGGGTGCGGCAGGCGTCGAGGCCTCGTTGCCACTCGGCTGGGCGGAAGCGTCCACCTGCCGGCGCGGCGTACCGGCGGGTGCGCCTTCGCCACCCTGCTTCCAGGCACGGGTCTGGCGGGCGATCTCGGCCACCGCCTCGCGCTGGGGTCGCGTTCCGGCCTGGGCCTGATCGGGCAGGCGCAGCACCTGGCCACTCTTCATCAGGTTGATGTTGCGATCGATGAAGGCGTCGGGATTCAGGTCCTGGATCGCCAGCATGGTCTGATCGACGGTAACACTGGACGCCGGACGATTGCGCGCCGCCACTTCCCAGAGGGTATCGCGCCGCTCGGTGGTATAGGTGCCAGGTGTCTGGGTCGCGCTCGGCGCTGGCGCGGCGGGCGGCGTGGCCGGACGCGGTGCGCTCGGCGTGGTGGTGCGCGCCCGCGGCGTGGCCGGCACCTGGGGCGCGAAAGGCGCCGCCGCGGCCTGCGGGGTATAGAGCGGCGGATCCAGCAGCACGGTGTACTCGCGCAGGATCCGGCCGCTCGGCCAGTTCACTTCCAGCAGGAAGTTGAGATAGGGCTCGCGCACCGGACGCGCCGAGGTCACACGGATGACGGTGCGTCCGTTGCGCAGCTCCGGCGTGAACTTGAGGTCGTTGAGAAAGAAGGCGCGGTCGACACCGGCCTTGCCGAACTCCTCGACGGACGCCAGATTGGGGCGCAAGTCGGCGGTGCCGAGGTCACGCAGGTCCGACAGATCGATGGTGGCATCGAAGGGCTGATTGAGGGCGGAATTGAGGTGGATCTCCCCCAGGCTGAGGGCCTGGGCCGCGCCAGACATCAAGGCGCTCGCCGCTGCAATTGCCCGCACCAGTTTCTGAACTCGAACCATGACCGTCCCTTTTTAGAAGCTGTCGATCGCGCCACCGTGCGGGCGCCTGTGTCCATCGCTGCGTGCCACGTCCACGGCCCTTTCGCCTAAGCCAAAAGGGCGAAGCATTTCACGAAGTATCTTTTAGGCCGACTGTTTAAGCAACAATTCGGCCAGTTGAACGGCCGTCAGTGCCGACAACCTGACATTGTCCGCGACCAGCCAGCATTCCAGCCGTCGAGCGTCCCGTGGATGCAATCTTACCCGTCCCACCAGCACCTCTTCCCGGCCCAGGGCATCGCCGACCGCCGACGGACAATCGAGGTCTTCGTCGAGCGACAGTCCCGGCTCGTCACCCAGGGCTTCCAGCACCTGCTCCAGCTGCCAGGGCGCCTGGCCCCTCAGGCTGAGCGCCAGGCTGTCGCCAAAGAACACCGGCGCCTGCATCGCAGTGACATCCAGCACCGGCAAGGTCTCACCCAGCACCTGCTGACATTCGTCCAGCAGGCGATGTTCCTGGGCAGTATAGCCATCCGCGGCCGGCGCACCGGTTCGACCGAGCAGATTGAAGGCCAGTTGGCCCTCGAACAACCGGGCTTCGACCGGTCGACCATTGAGCAACTCGGTGGCCTGACGCGCCAATTCCTCGACGCCACCACGGCCGGCGCCGGAGGCGGCCAGGCAAGCCGTCAGGGAAGCATCATTGAGTGCATTCAAGCGAGCGAGCACGGCTGCCACGCTGGCGGCCGCCTGGGCGGCTGCCAGAGGAACGCCGAGCCAGGCGGCGGCAGGGAGCTGGTCGAGGCGTTCGCCATTGATGCGTGGCAGCACCGACAGCGCGGCCGAGGCGCCGCTGAGATCCAGCACGGCACAACCGGCAGCGACCAGTTGTGGCCGCAGGGTTTCGACCACGGCGGCCGGCGCGGCAAGGATGACGATGCCGACCTGGGCGAAATCGAAGCCGTCGAGGCCGGTGACGCGCAGATTGCTGCCTCGGAAGGGCAGATTCTGACCCGCCGACTCACCGCTGGCGAGCAGGTGCAGTCGCCCGAGGGGCACGTCGCGCTCGTCGAGAAGTTCGCGAATGGCTTCGCCGTAGGCACTGGTGGCGCCGACGAGGGCGATATCTCTGGCAGTCATGATAGGACGGTCCGCAACGAAAGAGGGCCGCACTTTACTGGCGGCCCTCCTCTATAGGCAAACGTTTAGCCGTCGGCTCACTGCTCCAGCAGGATCCGCAGCATGCGCCGCAGCGGCTCCGCGGCGCCCCACAGCAGCTGGTCGCCCACGGTGAAGGCGCCCAGGTACTGGGAACCCATGTTCAGCTTGCGCAGCCGGCCGACCGGTACGCTCAGGGTGCCGGTAACGGCAGCCGGGGTCAGGTCGCGCATGCTGACGTCACGGTTGTTCGGCACCAGCTTGACCCAGGGGTTGTGCTGGCTGATCAGGCCGTGGATGTCGGACAACGGCACGTCCTTGTTCAGCTTGATGGTCAGCGCCTGGCTGTGGCAGCGCATGGCGCCGATGCGCACGCAGATGCCGTCCACCGGAATGGGATTCTTGAAGCGACCGAGGATCTTGTTGGTCTCGGCCTGGGCCTTCCATTCCTCGCGACTCTGGCCGTTGGGCAGTTCCTTGTCGATCCAGGGGATCAGGCTGCCGGCCAGGGGGACGCCGAACTGCTCGGTGGGGAAGGCTTCGCTGCGCAGGGTCTCGGCGACCTGGCGGTCGATGTCGAGGATGGCGCTGGCCGGATCGGCCAGGCTGTCGGCGACGGCGGCGTGGGTCGCGCCCATCTGGCGAATCAGCTCGCGCATGTTCTGGGCGCCGGCACCGGAGGCGGCCTGGTAGGTCATGGCGCTCATCCAGTCCACCAGACCGGCTTCGAACAGCCCGCCCAGGGCCATCAGCATCAGGCTGACGGTGCAGTTGCCGCCGATGAAGTCCTTGCGGCCATCGGCCAGGGCCTGGTCGATGACCCGGCGGTTGACCGGGTCCAGCACGATGACGGCGTCATCCTGCATGCGCAAGCTGGAAGCCGCGTCGATCCAGTAGCCTTTCCAACCGGCCTGGCGCAGCTTGGGGAACACCTCGCTGGTGTAGTCGCCGCCCTGGCAGGTGAGGATGACGTCGAGGGTCTTGAGCTCGTCGATGCTGTAGGCATCCTTGAGCGGCGCCACACCCTTGCCGATGGCCGGGCCTTCGCCGCCAACGTTGGAGGTGGTGAAGAACACGGGCTCGATCAAGTCGAAATCCCGCTCTTCGAGCATGCGTTGCATGAGCACGGAGCCCACCATGCCACGCCAACCGATCAGACCTACACGTTTCATCGCTACTGCACCTTTGTTGTCTTGAGGACGGCCGCCCGCCCTGGCGGCCGATCAGATTGGCCTGCATGAAAAGTCGCCGAGCGACGGTCAGGCAAGATAAAACCGGCGAGGACGCACAGCTTACCACTGGTAACTGAGCATTCCGACGGGGCCGCCCAGGCCGGGCTGGCGATCCAGCTGGTTTTCAACGCCGCCTGGCCGAGCGCGGGCACCGTTCAAACAGAGCCTACCGCTTAACGAGCGCGGCCACTACTGCTTCGCCCATCTCGCGGGTACCGACCCGCCGCTTGCCTTCCGACCAGATGTCGCCGGTCCGCAGCCCCTGGTCCAGCACCTGGCCCACTGCGGCTTCGATGGCCTCGGCCGCTGCGGCGGCACCGAAGGTGTACCTGAGCATCATGGCCACCGAAAGGATGGTGGCCAGCGGGTTGGCCACACCCTGGCCGGCGATGTCGGGTGCCGAGCCGTGGCAGGGTTCGTACATGCCCTTGTTGAGGGCATCCAGGGAGGCCGAGGGCAGCATGCCGATGGAGCCGGTCAGCATCGAGGCTTCGTCGGAGAGGATGTCGCCGAACATGTTGTCGGTGACGATGACATCGAACTGCTTGGGCGCGCGGACCAGCTGCATGGCGGCGTTGTCGACGTACATGTGGCTGAGTTCGACGTCCGGATAGTCCTTGGCCACCTCCTCCACCACTTCACGCCACAGGCGGCTGGATTCGAGGACGTTGGCCTTGTCCACCGAGCACAGCTTGCGGCCGCGCAGGCGGGCCATGTCGAAGCCGACGCGAGCGATGCGACGGATCTCGCCTTCGCTGTACGGCAGGGTATCGAACGCCTGGCGCTCGCCGTTCTCCAGCATCCGGGTCTCGCGCGGCGAGCCGAAGTAGATGCCGCCGGTCAGCTCGCGGACGATGAGGATGTCCAGGCCGGCGACCACTTCCGGCTTGAGGGTCGAGGCCTCGGCCAGTTGCGGATAGAGGATGGCCGGACGCAGGTTGCCGAACAGGCCCAGGGCGGAACGGATCTTCAGCAGCCCGCGCTCGGGGCGGATGTCACGTTCGAGCTTGTCCCACTTGGGACCGCCCACGGCGCCCAGCAGCACGGCGTCGGCGGCGCGGGCACGCTCCAGGGTCTCATCGGCCAGGGGCACGCCGTAACGGTCGATGGCGGCGCCGCCCAGGTCGTCATGGACCAGCTCGAAGCCGAGCTCATGGTCGCGGTTGACCGCTTCCAGCACCTTGACCGCCTCGGCCATGATTTCCGGACCGATGCCGTCGCCCGGCAGGATGAGGATCTGCTTGCTCATTGTCTTTTCCTGTCTCAAATCAGATGGGCTGGGCCCAGAGAACCATGACGTCGACGGTGAAGGAGCCGTCGCGGTCGATTTCGAAATACTGGCGCACTTCCTGGCCGATCTTGCTCTGCAGGCTGCGGATGGCCTGGCACTGCGGCGCGGGGGTGCGCATCCGCGCGGTCCAGCTGGCGAAGTCCAGGCGCAGGCGCTGGCGACGGCAGCGGGTCACGCCCAGCCGGGCCATGTCCAGCAGGCGGTGCCACTCGGCGAAGGAATAGTTACGCACGTGGCTGATGTCGCGCAGGATTTCCACCGTCTGCAGGTAGGTATCCAGGCGCGGGTTGGCCGGCGAGATCACGTCGATGATGGCCATCTCGCCGCCATGGCGCAGCACCCGGCGCACTTCGCGCAGGGCCGCGCCGATGTCGCGCCAGTGGTGCGCCGAATAGCGGCTGAAGACGAAGTCGAAGCTGGCGTCGCCAAACGGCAGGTGCTCGGCCATGCCGGGCTGGACGCTGATGTTGTCCAGGCCCTGCTCGGCCGCGCTGCGCTTGACCACCGAGAGCATTTCCTCGGCCAGGTCCAGGGCGACCACCTGCCCGGCCACCGGCGCCACGTTGTAGCTGACGTGACCGCCACCGCACCCGAGATCCAGCACCTTGGCGCCTTCCCGCTGGGCCACGGCGTCGCGCAGCTCGATGAGCTCGGCGCCCTGGGCATGGACGGCACTGGTCAGATAGGCCTCGGCGGTGGCGCCGAATTGCTGCTGTACGTGTTGCTCGTGGTCACCGCTCATGGAGCCTCCGGAAAGAGCGCCGCCCTCGCGGGCCGGCGACTGGGTTCAGGCGCTGGGGAACATCCAGGGACTGCTCTGGCGATAGCGGGCTTCGAAACTCGCGATGGCGTCGGCATCCTGCAGGGTCAGACCGATGTCGTCCAGGCCATTGAGCAGGCAGTGCTTGCGGAAGGCGTCGATCTCGAAGGACAGCGCCACGCCATCGGGACGCCGCACGGTCTGGCTCTTGAGATCGACCACCAGTTGGTAGCCCTCGGTGGCTTGGACCTGGCGGAACAGCTCGTCCACGTCCGCATCGCCGAGGATGATCGGCAGCAGGCCGTTCTTGAAGCTGTTGTTGAAGAAGATGTCGGCGAAGCTCGGCGCGATCACCGAGCGGAAGCCGTAGCCGTCGAGCGCCCAGGGGGCGTGCTCGCGGCTGGAACCGCAGCCGAAGTTCTCGCGCGCCAGGAGGATGCTGGCGCCCCGGTAGCGCGGCTGGTTGAGCACGAACTCGGGGTTCAGCGGACGCTTGCTGTTGTCCTGGCCGGGCTGGCCGACGTCCAGGTAGCGCCACTCGTCGAACAGGTTCGGGCCGAAGCCGGTGCGCTTGATCGACTTCAGGAATTGCTTGGGAATGATCTGGTCGGTGTCGACGTTGGCGCGATCCAGGGGTGCGACCAAACCGGTGTGCTGGGTAAAGGCTTGCATGGTCAGGCTCCTCAGGCGTTGGCGAAGTCGCGGACGTCGACGAAACGACCGGCGATGGCGGCAGCGGCGGCCATCGCCGGGCTCACCAGGTGGGTACGGCCACCGGCGCCCTGGCGGCCTTCGAAGTTGCGGTTGGAGGTGGAGGCGCAATGCTCGCCACTCTCCAGGCGGTCGGCATTCATCGCCAGGCACATGGAGCAGCCCGGCTCGCGCCATTCGAAACCGGCTTCGATGAAGACCTTGTCCAGGCCTTCGCGCTCGGCCTGTGCCTTGACCAGGCCGGAGCCCGGCACCACCAGCGCCTGCTTGAGGGTAGCGGCGACCTTGCGGCCCTTGGCCACGGCGGCGGCGGCGCGCAGGTCCTCGATACGGGAGTTGGTGCAGGAACCGATGAAGACACGGTCCAGCACGATGTCGGTGATCGGCTGGTTGGCCTTGAGCCCCATGTACTTCAGGGCGCGCTCGATGGAACCACGCTTGACCGGATCGGCTTCGCGAGCCGGGTCCGGCACCTGCTGGTCGACGGCCAGGACCATCTCCGGCGAGGTGCCCCAGCTGACCTGCGGCTTGAGCTGAGTGGCGTCGAGTTCGACCACGGTGTCGAAGTGGGCGTCGGCATCGGACACCAGGCCACGCCACTGGGCGACGGCGGCGTCCCAAACAGCGCCGGTGGGCGCGAAGGGACGGCCTTCGACGTAGTCGATGGTGGTCTGGTCCACCGCCACCATGCCGACCCGGGCACCGGCCTCGATGGACATGTTGCAGATGGTCATGCGGCCTTCCATGGACAGGGCGCGGATGGCGCTGCCGGCGAATTCGATGGCATGGCCGTTACCGCCAGCAGTGCCGATCTTGCCGATGACCGCGAGGACGATGTCCTTGGCGGTGACGCCGAAGGGCAATTCACCCTCCACCTTCACCAACATGTTCTTCATCTTCTTGGCCACCAGGCACTGGGTGGCGAGCACATGCTCGACCTCGGAGGTGCCGATGCCATGGGCCAGGGCACCGAAGGCGCCGTTGGTGGAGGTGTGGGAGTCACCGCAGACCACGGTCATGCCGGGCAGCACGGCGCCCTGCTCCGGGCCGATCACGTGGACGATGCCCTGACGGACGTCGTTCATCTTGAACTGGGTGACGCCGAAGTCGTCGCAGTTCTCGTCCAGGGTGCGGACCTGGATGCGCGAGATCTCGTCCTTGATGGAGTCGAGGCCTTCCTTGCGATCGGGTGTGGTCGGCACGTTGTGATCGGGGGTCGCCAGGTTGGCGTCCAGACGCCAGGGCTTGCGGCCGGCCAGACGCAGGCCTTCGAAAGCCTGGGGCGAGGTCACTTCGTGGATGATGTGGCGGTCGATGTAGAGCAGTGCGGAACCGTCGTCGCGCTGCTTGACCAGATGCATATCCCAGAGTTTGTCGTAGAGCGTCTTGCCAGCCATGGGTGGATTCCTCATCAGGCGTGGAACGGCACGGGCCTTTGCATGCCCTTGGTGCTTGTGGGGCCAAAGATACCGCGCTAGGCTCGCATGAAACAAATTCATCTTTTTCATGAAGCGCATAACCAACAGGAATTCGACGTCTTGGACCTCGCCAATCTCAACGCTTTCGTCGCCGTGGCCGAAACCGGCGGCTTCTCCGACGCTGGCGAGCGCCTGTACCTGACCCAGCCCGCGGTGAGCAAGCGCATCGCGGCCCTGGAGCTGCAGCTGGGGCTGCGGTTGTTCGATCGCATCGGGCGCGAGGTCAGCCTGACCGAGGCGGGACGCGCCCTGCTCCCCCGCGCCTATCAGATTCTCGGCGTGATCGATGACACCCGGCGTGCGCTGACCAACCTCAATGGTGCCATCGGCGGCCGGCTGACGCTGGCGACCAGTCACCACATCGGCCTGCACCGGCTGCCGCCGATCCTCAGGCGCTTCACCCGGGACTATCCCGACGTCGCCCTGGATATCCGCTTTCTCGATTCGGAAGCCGCCTACGACGAGATCCTGCATGGGCGGGTGGAGCTGGCCATCATTACCCTGGCACCCCAGACCGCGGCGCCGATCAAGGCGGTGCCGGTGTGGAGCGATCCGCTGGATTTCGTGGCGGCGCCCGAGCATGCGCTGGCCAATCAGAAGCAGGTCACCCTGGCCGACGTGGCGCGGCATCCGGCGGTGTTTCCCGGCGGCAACACCTTTACCCGGCTGATCGTGCATGGCCTGTTCGACGCCCAGGGGCTGATACCCAATATCGCCATGAGCACCAACTACCTGGAGACCATCAAGATGCTGGTGTCCATCGGCCTGGCCTGGAGCGTACTGCCGCGGACCCTGCTGGACGACCAGGTGCGCCGGCTGCCGCTGCCGGGGATTCAACTGGAACGACGGCTGGGGTACATCCTGCATACCGAGCGCACCCATTCGAATGCGGCGCAGGCGTTCATGGGGTTGCTGGATGAGGTCGAGCAGGCGTAGCGAGAGCCGTTCGGTGGCCCCGGTACCCTCACCCACGGGGAGAGGGGGCTAGCCGAGCGGGGTTCGACTCCGTCAGGTGTAGGTTGGGTTGAGACGGCTCTATCGTCGAAGCCCCACAATGCCGGCGCGACCAGGGCAACGTTGGGCTTCGCCGCGCTCAACCCAACCTACGGGTGCCGACAGGAACGCATCAGCCCTTCTTGAGCTTTTTCAGGCGCTTCCTGGACTTGTCGATGACTTCCTTGCGCTCGCGGTCCTTCAGCTCCTTCCAACCCTTGATCTCTGAGCGTTTGCGGCCACATCCCTGGCAGACTTCGTCTTTGATCTTGCACTGGCTGATGCAGGGACTTTCGACCTTACCCACGGCAACCTCGGAAATGAAAAAGGCCCTGCAGTATAACCACTGCAGGGCCCTGTCCAGCGCCATCCGGCTGGATGGCGGTCTATGGGAGCGATTTAAAAGACTGCTTGAACCTTCAGGCCGCCGACCACGGCATTGTCGACCTCACGCACGCCACCTGGGCTCTTGATGTACTGGAGGTTGGGGCGCACGGTCAGCCAGTTGGTCACGTGCACGCCGTAGTAGAGCTCGGCGTCGTACTCGTTGTGCTGCAGGGGCGTGTAGGCCGGATCATCGTAATCGGTGGCACCGGCGGCCTGGTTGAGGGCGCGCTGGTTGTCGCGGAAGTCGCTGTTGGTGCTGATGCGCGCGACGCCGAAGCCGATGTCATCCTTGGGACGACCGTCGAAGGGACCCTTGTACACCAGGCCGGCCTGGACGTAGTTGCTGACCTTGTTGACGTCCTTGGCATGGGCGGTGAAGTTGGCGAAGACCGACAGGCCGCGGCTCGGGTCATCGTTGTGCGCGGTGATCTGCTGACGCGCCACGACCCAGTAGCCGTGCTTGCTGGAGTGCTCCTTGTAATCCAGCCCGGTGAGGGCGGCGGAGTTGCCGTTGACGTCTTCGTAGACATCGTTGGCATCGGCGGTGCTGTAGTAGTAGCCGACGCGGTATTCGCCCGGCAGGCCGTTGACCTTGGGCGACCAGACCATTTCCACCGGCAGGACCGCACCCTTGGTGCCGCTGCCGTTGAGCTTGAAGCCGTTGCCGGTTTCCAGCAGCGACGGATTCTGCTCGTAGGCACCGACCTGGACGAACAGCTCCGGGGTCAGGCTGTACTTGACGCGCAGGGCCCACTGGCTGACCGGCCAGTTGTACCAGACGCCTTCCCAGTTGCCGACCTGGGAACCGCAGAACGCCAGGTTCTGGAAATCGCACTCGAAGGAGTTGAAGTCCTCGCCTTCGCCGAAGCGACCGGCCTTGATGTCCAGACGGCCATCGAAGAAGCCCTTGGACAGCCACAGCTGGGTCAGACGCCAGGTCTGGCCACGGCCATAGACTTCCTGCACCGAGGAGTAGCCGCCGACGCGCGGATCGGTGATGCGGTCGTCGGTCAGGTTGCGGCCGTCACGGGAGGTGATGGCCAGCTTGAACACCGAGTTCTCCCAGCCGGCGATCTTGTTCATGTCGCCCCAGAGGCCGAACATGTACTGGGAGCTCCAGCGCCCGGTGCGGTCGTCGTCGTAGCCGCCACGCAGGTTGGTCGCGCCCTCGCCGACGTATTCGAGCTTGATGTCCCAGCCCTTGTCGCGCAGGTCCTTGCGCACGCCACCCCAGTCACCGGTCATGGTGTTGCCCAGCGGCTCGAAGGCGGCCTCGGTGTTGTTGACGCCGCTGAAGTTGCCACCCGGGTTGGCCTGGGGTGCGGCATGGACGGTACCGGCTACCGCGAGGGCGAGCGCGGAGACCAGGGGCAGTGCGATACCCCGACGATTCTTGTGGTTCTGACTGTTCATTACTGAGATCCCTTTTTATTGAAGTGATGACACCCAGGGCCCGAAACCCGCGTCTCTAGTACTTACGGCAGGACGTTGAGGACTTCGTAACAGGCACCCATGGTGTGGTAGTCGACCTTGCCGGCCGGACTCTTGTCGTCGGAGTATTTCTGGTTCCGACGGTCGAGCAGACGCCACCAGGCGCCGTGCTCGTGATCGATGAAGAACTCCCAGCTGTAGCGCCAGAGCGCTTCATAGTGCTCCCAGTAGCGCGCCTCGCCACTGCGCTCCGCGAGCAGCGCCGCAGCGGCCAGGCCCTCGGCCTGGACCCAGAAGTACTTGTCCGGGTCACAGGGTGAGCCATCCGGGGCGAAGCCGTAGTAGAGACCGCCGTGCTCGTCATCCCAGCTCAGGCGCCAGGAGACGTCGAACAGCGCCCTGGCCCGCGGCAGCAGCCAGGGCTGGGGGCGATGGCGCTCGAGGATCAGCAGCAGCTTGGCCCATTCGATCTGGTGCCCCGGTTGGAAACCCCAGGGCCGGAACAGATTGGCCGGATCGTCGCGATTGTAGTCCCAGTCGATGGACCAGTCGCTGTGGTAGTGCTCCCAGACCAGGCCACCGGGGACCTCGTCGGCCACCCCGCCCTGCCCCAGGGTCAGCGCGGCCTGGCGCTGGGTCATGTTGCGCGCCAGGGTCTCGGCGCGATCCAGGTAGCGCACCTCGCCGCTGGCTTCGAAGGCGGCCAGCAGGGCTTCGCAGGCGTGCATGTTGGCGTTCTGACCGCGGTACGGCGCCACGGTCTGCCAGTCGGCGCTGATTTCGTCGACATAGAGCCCATCGGCCTCGCGCCAGAAGTGAGTCTCCAGGGATTCCCAGGCCTCGCTCAGCCAGCCGCGGGCCTCCTGGATGCCCGCCTGCAGGCCGTGGGCGTAGGCCAGCACCACGAAGGCCAGCCCGTAGCAATGGTTGGTGCCATCCACCACCGTGTCGCCGTCGAGCAGCCAGGCATAGCCGCCATTGGCCTGGCGATGGCACTCGCGCAGGTATCTCAGGCCGTGACGGGTCGCTTCCAGGAAGGCCGGATCGCCATAGTGCCGGTAGGCCATGGCGAAATCGAAGACGAAGCGGGTGCTGGAGACCAGGTGGCGGGTCTGGCTGTCGTAGACCGTGCCGTCGTCCTTGAAGAAGTGATAGAAGCCGCCTTGCGGATCGACACAGCGGGGATGATAGAACGCCAGGGTGTGGCGGACGTGCTCCAGCAGGGTGTCGCGACGACGAAAATCGGGGAAGTCCATCGGGTTTCCTTGACGGCTATTGTTGTTGTGGGAACGCGTTCTAGTGAGGGCTCACCTGCAGCAGGGCTTCGACATCGGCACGGGTCGGCGCATAGGCGCCGGCATGGCGGCAGGACACCGAGGCACTGGCCGCGGCGAATCTCAGGCGCTGCTGCATATCGCTCAGGCCCAGCAGGCCCGAGGCCAGCCAGCCGGCCATGCAGGCGTCACCCGCGCCAACGGTATCGGCCACGTCCACGGCGATGGCGGCCTGCTGCCACTCGCCCTCGGGAGTGTAGAGCACGAGGCCGTGCTCGCCACGGGTGAAGAGGATGCGCGCCTGGGGATTGAGGGCGCGCAACTCGTCCAGCGCGGCGCGTTCGTCCAGGCCCGGATAGATCTGCCGGATGTCTTCGTCGGACAGCTTGATGTCGTCGGCCAGGCGCACCAGCTCGGGAAAGGTCTGCTGGCGATAGCGATCGTCCATCAGGTTGCGCCAGTTGGGGTCGTAGCTCAGGCGCTTGCCGGCGGTCTTGGCCTGGTGAGCCAGGTCCAGCAGGGTGTCGGCGAGCGGATAGCGGGCCAGGCTGATGCAACTGAAATGGCAGACCTCGGCGGCGTCCAGCCAGCCTTCGGGCAGCAGCGCCGGGTCGAACTGGAGATCGGCTTCGCCAGCGAAGAAATAGCGCGGCGGACGGCTCGACGGCACGATGGCCACCAGGGGATCGGCGGCGACGCGCTGCAAGAAGCGGGTATCGAGACCGGCGGTTTCCGATTGCCAGGCGATCTCGTCACCCAGGCCGTCCTGGCTGATGGCGCCGCCGAAGGCGCTGTCCACGCCCAGTCGGGCCAGGCCGCGCGCCACGTTCCAGGGGGCACCGCCCGGATAACCCCGCCATTCGCCAGGATTACCCTGGACGATGTCGGTGAGGGCTTCGCCAAAGACCACGACGCGGGGTAGTGCCATTGTTGTTCTCCTGTCTGTCACGGCGGCCGGAGGTGCACTCCTGGCCTCTGGTAGGGCCGCGACCCGACGTCAGGCGCGGCGGCGGGCGGACCTTACCATTGCTGTAACGTTTCAGCCATGAGCTCGGTTCAAGAAAGTCGGCGACCGCTCGCCGGATCGAACAGCACCGCCCGTCGCGAATCGATCCGCCACAGCACCTGGTCGCCGGCTCGCGGCGCTTCGCCCGGGGCGACCCGGCAGCAGACCTTGGTGCCGTTCCATTCGGCGTACAGCAGGGTGTCGGGACCGGTCGGCTCGACCACCTGGATCCGCGTCAGGATGCCTGGTACCGCGTTGTCCGCCGGATGCGCCGACTGGATCTGCTCCGGACGCACCCCAAGGATCGCCTCTCGTCCCGCCAGCGCCGGGTCCAGATCGGGCAAGTCCACCTGGCTGTCGCCGGTGTCGCCGGTGACGCGGGCGACCACCCTGCCCTCGCGCGCTTCCAGGCGCACCGGCACGAAGTTCATCGGCGGCGAGCCGATGAAGCTGGCGACGAAGAGATTGGCCGGGTCGTTGTAGATCTCCTCGGGGGTGCCGAATTGCTGCACCTCGCCGTCCTTCATCACCGCGACCCGATCGCCCAGGGTCATGGCTTCGATCTGGTCATGGGTGACGTAGACGGTGGTGGTCTGCAGGCGCTGGTGCATCAGCTTGATCTCGGTGCGCATCTCCACCCGCAACTTGGCGTCGAGGTTGGACAGCGGCTCGTCGAACAGATAGAGCTTGGGTCGGCGCGCCAGGGCGCGACCCATGGCCACCCGCTGCTGCTGGCCACCGGACAGCTGGGCCGGCTTGCGGTCGAGCAGGTGCTCGATCTGCAGCAGCTTGGCGACGCGCGCCACCTCGGCGTCGATCTGCTCCTTGGGCGTCTTGCGGATCTTCAGGCCGAAGGCGATGTTCTCGCGCACGGTCATGGTCGGGTACAGCGCGTAGGACTGGAACACCATGGCGATGTCCCTGTCCTTGGGCTCGACCTGGGTGACGTCCTCGCCATCCAGGCAGATGGCGCCGCTGCTGATGTCCTCCAGGCCTGCGATGGCGTTCATCAGGGTGGACTTGCCACAACCGGAGGGCCCCACCAGGATGAGGAACTGGCCGGCGTCGATGCGGATGTCGATGCCCTTGAGGGCTTCCTGGGCGGCGTTGCCGTAGGTCTTGCGTACGCTTTTGAGTTCGAGAGCTGCCATGGTGGCCTTCCTTATCCTTTGACCACGCCCGAGGTCAGGCCCCGGACGAAATACTTGCCAGCGAAGATGTAGACCAGCAGCGTCGGCAGCGCGGCGATCATGGCGGCGGCCATGTCGACGTTGTATTCCTTGGCGCCGGTGCTGGTGTTGACCAGGTTGTTCAGGGCGACGGTGATGGGCTGCGACGAGCCGCTGGCGAACACCACGCCGAACAGGAAGTCGTTCCATACCTGGGTGAACTGCCAGATCAGGCTGACCATCACGATGGGCGTGGACAGCGGCAGCAGGATCTTGAAGAAGATGGTGAAGAAGCCGGCCCCGTCCAGCCGCGCCGCCTTGATCAGCGCATCGGGAATGCCCACGTAGTAGTTGCGGAAGAACAGCGTGGTGAAGGCCAGGCCGTAGATCACGTGCACCAGCACCAAGCCCGCGGTGGTGTTGGCCAGGCCCAGCTGGCCGAGGGTGAAGGACATCGGCAGCAGGATCACCTGGAAGGGAATGAAGCAGCCGAACAGCAACAGGCTGAACAGCAGATTCGAGCCGCGGAACTGCCACTTCGACAGGGCGTAGCCGTTGAGCGCGCCGATGAAGGTGGAGATGAGCACCGCCGGCACGGTGATCATGAAGGAGTTCCAGAAGTAGCTGTGCACCACGTCCCAGGCCTTGAGCCAGCCGATGATCGTCCAGTCCAGGGGCAGGCTCAGCAGGTTGCCGGTACGGACATCGTCCGGAGTCTTGAAGCTGGTCAGCAGCATCACCAGCAGCGGCACCAGATAGACCGCGCAGGCGATGATCAGGGTGGCGTGGATGGCCACGCGATTGACGTTCAGAGCCTTAGCCATTTCGCTTGCTCCGCAATTCCGAGTAGAGGTAGGGCACCAGCACCGCCAGCACCGCGCCGAGCATCAGCACCGCACTGGCCGAACCCAGGCCCATCTGGCCGCGGGTGAAGGTGTGCTGGTACATGAACACCGCCGGCAGGTCCGAGGCGTAGCCGGGACCGCCCGCGGTCATGGCCATCACCAGGTCGAAGCTCTTGATGGCGATGTGCGCGAGGATCATCACCGCGCTGAAGAACACCGGCCGCAGGCTGGGCAGGACGATGCGCAGGTAGATGGTCGGCAGCCCTGCCCCGTCGACCTGCGCGGCTCTGAGGATGGAGGAATCCACGCCCCGCAGGCCGGCGAGGAACATGGCCATGACGAAGCCCGAGGCCTGCCAGAGGGCGGCGATCAGCAGGCAGTAGATGACCCGATCGGGATCCACCAGCCAGTCGAAGCGAAAGCCTTCCCAGCCCCAGTCGCGCAGCAGCTTGTCCAGCCCCATGCCCGGGTTGAGCAGCCACTTCCAGGCGGTGCCGGTGACGATCATCGACAGCGCCATGGGATAGAGGTAGATAGTGCGGATGAAGCCTTCGCGGCGGATGCGCTGGTCCAGCAGGATGGCGAAGAAGACGCCGATGGCCAGGCTCAGCAGGATGAACAGGCCACCGAAGATCGCCAGGTTCTTGCAGGCCACCAGCCAGCGATCGTTTTCCAGCAACCGCGCGTACTGGGCGAAGCCGGCGAAGGTGTAGCTGGGCAGGAAGCGCGAATTGGTAAAGGAGATCACCGCCGTCCATAGCATGTAGCCATAGAGGCAGACGACCATGGCGATGGCCGTGGGCGCCAGCACCAGCTTGGGCAGCAGGCGCTGCAGCCGGTCCGGGCGCCGGCTGACCGTCGCCACAGGAAGAGTTTCGGTGAGAGCCATGGAGACAATCCCAGGGGTGGTATTATTTTAAGTTCGGTTGCCGGAGGATCGCGGCCGAGGGCCACTCCTACAGGAGCAAGGCGTAGGAGTGGCCGCAGCGGCTGACCACCAGGGCCGCGAAAGGGCTTACTTGGCGGCCTGGATGGCGGCGACCAGTTGCTCGGTGGCCTTCTTCGGATCGGCGCCCGGGTCATTGAAGAAGTTGGTCACCACGTCGAAGATCGCGCCCTGCACGTAGCTGGTGTTGGCCATGCTGTGCGCCATGCTCGGCTCGGCCTTGCCGTCGGCGTTGGCCGCCTGGAAGTCCTTGGCGGATTGCTGGGCGCAGCTGTCGAACTTGGACAGGTCGATGTCGTTGCGCACCGGGATGGCGCCCTTGTTGAGGTTGAACACCTCCTGGAAGGGCTTGTCGATGACGGTGCGCACCAGGTCGTCCTGGGCCTTCTGGTTGTCCTTGTTCTTGATCTTGAACATGGCCAGGGAGTCGATGTTGTAGATGAAGTCGCCCTGGGTGCCCGGCATCACCACGCACTCGTAGTCGACGCCCGGCTTCTTGCCGGCGGCGGTGAATTCGGCCTTGGCCCAGTCGCCCATGATCTGCATGCCCGCCTTGCCCTCGATGACCATGGCGGTGGCCAGGTTCCAGTCGCGACCGGCGGCGTTGGGATCGACGTAGCCCTTGACGCGCTTGAAGGTCTTGAACACCTCGACCATCTTGTCGCTGCGGATGGTGTCGGCATCGGTCTGCACGAAGACCTTGTCGTAGCCTTCCGGACCCATGATGGCCATGACCAGGGATTCGAAGATGGTGCCGTCCTGCCAGTTCTGGCCGCCATGGGCCAGGGGCACGACACCGGCGGCCTTGAGCTTGTCGGCGGCTTCGAAGAATTCGTCCAGGGTGGTGGGGACCTTGGCGCCGGCCTTCTTGAAGACGGCGGGGTTGATCCACAGCCAGTTGATCCGGTGGATACCGGCCGGCACGGCGACGTACTCGCCTTCGTGCTGCATGGTCTGGGCCACGCGCTTGGGCAGGATGGTGTCCCAGTTGCCCTGCTTGGCGATGTCGCTGATGTCGGCCAGGAAGCCCATGCTGGCCCACTCCTGGATGTCGGGGCCTTTGAGCTGGGCGGCGGACGGCGGGTTGCCGGACACGGCGCGGGTCTTGAGCACGGTCATGGCGGCTTCGCCGGCGCCACCGGCCACGGCGAAGTCCTTCCAGGTATCGCCCTGCTTCTGCATCAGCTGCTTGAGCACATCGACGGCGCGAGCCTCGCCACCGGAGGTCCACCAGTGCAGCACCTCGACCTCTCCGGCCTGGGCGGCCAGGGGGGCCGTGATAGCGGCGCAGGACAGCGAAACGGCGAGAGCGAGACGATTCAACGCATTCATGAGGGGTCGTTCCTTGTTGTTTTTATCGGAGCGGTTTTTCAGGAGCTGCGCCGAGTCTAGTCAGGCAACCGCGACCGTGGGTAACGAAGGGAAAGCGTTTTGTCACGGCTTGGTGACATGGCGTCCGCCTGGGCGCTAAGTCCGCGGCAGGGTCAGGGTCACCCGCAGGCCACCCTCCCGGCGATTGCGCAGCTCCACCTCGCCACCATGGGCGTGGGCCAGGTTGCGGGCGATGCCCAGCCCAAGGCCGTACCCATGGCGATCGGTAGCCAGCCTTACATGAGGCTGGAACACCTGTTCCAACTCCTGCTCCGGCACCCCGGGACCTTCGTCGTCGACATGCAGGACGAACGCATGGCCATCGTCTTCCACCTGCAGGTGGGCGCGATAGCCATATTTGAGGGCGTTGTCCAGCAGGTTGCCGATGCAACGCTTGAGCGCCAGGGGTTTGCCCAACAGGGCGCCCCGGGCTTCACCGGTGAGACGCACCCGCGGCGGCTGCTCCTGGGTGAAGGGCTCCACCAGTTGCATCAGCAGTGCCTGGAGATCGACCGGCTCCAGGTTCTCGTGGATGTCGGTGTCCTTGACGCACTGCAGGGCACCCTTGACCAGCAGGTCCAGCTCATCCAGGTCACGCACCAGCTTGGCCTGCATCACCTCGTCATCCACCAGTTCAGCGCGCAGGCGCAACCGGGTGATGGGCGTGCGCAGGTCGTGGGAGATGGCGCTGAACAGCTGGGCGCGCTCGTCCAGGTAGCGGGCGATGCGTTCACGCATGGCATTGAAGGCGCGGGTGACCTCGCGGATCTCCTGGGCCCCCTCCTCCCGCACCGGCGGTGTATGGACCTCCAGCGACAGCTCCCGAGCGGCACGCGACAGGCGCTTGAGCGGGCGACTCTGCCAGCGGATCAACAAGCCGATGAACAGCAGCAGGAAGGCGCTGCTGAAGACCATGAACAACACCTGCTGCAGGGGCAGCCAGGATTCGTCCAGGCTGTAGTAAGGCGCCGGCATCAGGGTCGCCAGGTACACCCACTCCCCTTCACCGATACGGATCTGGGTCACCAGCACCGGTGGCTCCAGAGGTTCCAGGCTCAGCGCATAGTGCGCCCAGGAACGCGGCAGTTCGTCGAGCGCGAGAGCGCCGTTGAAAAGGCGCAGCTGTTGCGGGCCGATGAATTCCACGTACATGGGCATGGTGGCGCCCAGGCGCTCACGCAGCACCGTCTCGACCTCCTGCAGCACTGCCCTGCGCCCAGGGGTCGCGGGCAACGCCTGCATGGTCAGCGGCTTTTCGTTGAGCGAGACGAAGAAGCGCGTGCCGCCCATGTTGCGCAGTTGCTCCAGCACCAGCGGCCGATAGGCCGGTGGCAGCAGGCTGAAATAGCGCACGCTGGCGGCGATGGAATAGCCCAGGCTGCGGGCGGCGGTCTGCAGGCCCTGGTTGCGATCGCTGCGCAGCGCGGCCGACCAGAACAGCGCCGAGGCGCCCTGGGCCAGGAGCACCGCCAGCAGGGTCAGCAGCAGCATCCGCGCCAGCAGGGAGCGCGGCACCAGCCGCGCGAGTGGACCGCTACACCGCATCGGCGACCAGTCCGCTGACCTCGGCGGCGAGCAGGTAGCCGGAACCGCGCACGGTGCGGATCAGCCGCGGCGACTTGCCGGTATCCCGGAGGCGGTGGCGCAGGCGGCTGACCGCCATGTCGACGATGCGCTCCAGCGGCAGCACCTCGCGGCCGCGGGTGGCGTTGGCGATGGTGTCGCGATCGAGGATCTGCTGGGGATGGTCGAGAAACAGCTTGAGCAGGGTGAAATCGGCGCCGGAGAGGATGACCTCCTCGCCATCGCGGTGGAACAGCCGGTGACTGACCGGATCCAGGCGCCAGTCGTCGAAGGTCAGCAGACCGATAGCCGCCGGACGCGTCTCGCCAAAGCCGGCGCGGCGCAGCAACGCCTTGATGCGGGCCAGCAATTCGCGCGGACTGAAGGGCTTGCCCAGGTAGTCGTCGGCACCCAGTTCCAGGCCGATGACCCGATCCGCCTCGTCGGAACTGGCGGTGAGCATGATGATGGGCACCTGACGGCAACTCGACTGCTCGCGCATCCAGCGGCAGAGGGCGAAGCCGTCTTCGCCGGGCAGCATGACGTCGAGGATCAGCAGATCGGGGACGAAGTCGCCCAGTGCCCGGCGCAATTCGCGGCCGTCGCCGACGGCGCGTACCCGATAGCCGGCACGGGTGAGATAGGCGTCCAGAAGCTCACGGATTTCCTCGTCGTCGTCGACGATCAGGAGGGATTTGCCCAGGGTGGACATGGCGATGTTCGCTCTTGTTGTTCTGGCCAGGGGCCAGCTACCGGTAGTGCCGGCAGCATACCGGGGTCGGGCGACCTTGAGTAGTCGCCCGCCCCCGGGGTGGATCAGGCCTGCCGCGCTTCGGCGATGGTCTGATCCAGGGCGACGCCGGCACCGAACAGGCCCGGGTACTCGGCGGTCACCAGCCAGGCCGGGATGTCCTTGAGGTAGGCGCTGCTGGTCTTGCCCTTGTCGGCGAAGGCATGGGCGAAGGCCCCGCTCTGGAAGCGTTCGACGAAGCGCGGCAGGATGCCGCCGGCGATGTAGACGCCACCCAGGGCGCCCAGGGTCAGGGCCGCGTTCCCGGCGACCCGCGCCAGCCAGATGAAGAACTGCTCCAGCACGGCGTCGGCATAGGGATCGCCCTTGAGCGCCAGCTCGCAGATGTCCGCCGCGCTGTGCAGGGCGGCGGTCCGGCCGTCCAGCTCGCAACTCGCATGATAGAGGTTGACCAGGCCGCTGCCGGACACCACGCGCTCGGCGGAGACGTGGTTACCGAACTGGCGCTTGAGGATCTTCCAGATATCGAATTCGCGCTGGGTGTTGATCGGCAGGTCGACGTGACCGCCCTCGCTCGGCAGCACGATCCAGCGATCCTTGCCACTGGGCACCAGGCTGGCGAGACCCAGGCCGGTGCCCGGCCCGATCACCAGGCGCGGGCGGGTCGGCAAGGCGATGCCGTCGCGGACCTGGACGCAGTCCGCCGGGTCCAGACGAGCGATCGCCCAGGCCATGGAGGTGAAGTCGTTGATCAGCAGCAGATGGGTCAGACCCAGCTCGCGGCAGAACTGCTCGCGCTTGATCACCCAGTGATTGTTGGTGAAGCGGAAGTCACCCTCGCCCACCGGGCCCGCACAGGCGAGGCACACGGCGGTGATGTCGTCCAGCGCCACGCCGGTCTGCGCCAGGTACTTGCGCACGGCGTCTTCCGGACAGGCGTAATCCGCACAGGCGAAGACCTCGATGGCCTCCAGGCGACCGTCGCGCCACAGGGCGAAGCGGGCATTGGTGCCCCCGATGTCGCCAACCAAAGCCAAACTCATTTCAGCGCCTCCAGGCTGGAAGTGAATGCACTGGCACCCGATTCAGCCGTGCTCATGGCGCCGCGCATGAAGGCGAACAACTCACGACCACAGCCTACCCCGGTGCCCTGGGGCGCTTCGACCGCCTCGCGAGCCATCCATTCGTCCGCCGGGACCAGAATCTTCAGCTCTCCGGTACGCCCATCGACGCGGATGGGATCGCCGTCACAGACCTTGGCCAGCGGACCGCCGTCGATGGCTTCCGGGCAGACGTGGATCGCCGCCGGGACCTTGCCCGAGGCACCGGACATGCGGCCGTCGGTGACCAGCGCCACCTTGAAGCCGCGGTCCTGCAGCACGCCGAGGTAGGGGGTGAGCTTGTGCAACTCGGGCATGCCCAGGGCCTTGGGTCCCTGGAAACGGACCACCGCGACGAAGTCGCGTTCCAGTTCGCCGGCCTTGAAGGCGGCCGCCAGCTCGCTCTGGTCATGGAAGACCCGCGCCGGGGCTTCCACCACCTGGTGCTTGGGCGCCACGGCCGACACCTTCATCACGCCACGACCGAGGTTGCCCTGCATGACGCGCAGGCCGCCCTCTTCGTTGAACGGGCGGCTGGCCGGCCGCAGGATGTCCTCGTCCAGGCTTTCGGCACGCCCGGTGCGCCACTCCAGCTTGCCGTCCACGAGGAAAGGCTCCTGCAGATAGCGCGACAGACCGTGCCCCATGATGGTGTTGACGTCTTCGTGCAGCAGTCCGGCTTCGAGCAGGGTGTGCACCATGAAGTTGACGCCACCGGCGGCATGGAAGTGGTTCACGTCGGCCTTGCCGTTGGGATAGACCTGCGCCAGGGTCGGGGTGACCGCCGAGATCTCGGCCATGTCGTCCCAGGTCAGCTGGATACCGGCGGCCTGGGCGATGGCCGGGATGTGCAGGGTGTGGTTGGTCGAACCACCGGTGGCGCTCAGGGCCACCACTGAGTTGACGATGGACTTCTCGTCGACGATCTCGCCCAGCGGCATGAAGTTGCCGCCCTGGTGGGTGATGCGGGTCACCTGGCGCGCCGCCTCGCGGGTGAGCTCGTCACGCAGCGGGGTGTAGGGATTGACGAAGGAGGAACCGGGCAGGTGCAGGCCCATGACCTCCATCACCACCTGGTTGGTGTTGGCGGTGCCATAGAAGGTGCAGGTGCCGGGGCTGTGGTAGGACTTCATCTCCGATTCCAGCAGCTCTTCGCGGGTGGCCTTGCCCTCGGCGAAGGCCTGGCGCACGCGCGCCTTCTCCTTGTTGGAGATGCCCGACGGCATGGGGCCGCCCGGGACGAAGATCATCGGCAGATGGCCGAAGCGCAGCGCGCCGATCATCAGGCCGGGAATGATCTTGTCGCAGATGCCCAGCAGCAGCGCGGCGTCGAACATGTTGTGCGACAGCGCCACGGCGGTGGACATGGCGATGACTTCGCGACTCGCCAGGCTCAGCTCCATGCCGGCCTCGCCCTGGGTCACGCCGTCGCACATGGCCGGCACGCCACCGGCGAACTGACCGACGGAGCCGATCTCGCGCAGGGCCTGCTTGATCAGCTCCGGATAGTGCTCATAGGGCTGGTGAGCCGACAACATGTCGTTGTAGCTGGAAACGATGGCGACGTTGGCCTGGTCCATCAGACGGAGGCGCTGCTTATCCGTCGAGGATCCACACCCGGCGACGCCATGGGCGAAATTGGCGCACTGCAGCTTGCCGCGCTGCGGACCGTCGCTGGCGGCGGCCCGGATCATGGCGAGGTAACGCTCACGGGTCGGACGACTGCGTTCCACCAACCGCTGTGTGACTTCGAGGACGCGAGGATGCATGGTTTCGATTCTCCACCGGGCTAAATTTGTTGTTATTTAAAACATTCACAGCCAAATTGGCGCTATTATTCCGCTTAGCACGCGTCATGTGTAATGTTTTTTACAACAAAACCCAGCTATCGCGAGGTTTCTCTCAATGAGTATTCGTATTGCCATCAATGGTTTTGGACGCATCGGCCGCAACGTGCTGCGGGCGCTGTATACCGAGGGCTATCGCCAGGACCTGGAGGTCGTCGCGATCAACGACCTGGGCGACGCCGCCATCAATGCGCATCTCCTACAGTATGACAGCGTTCATGACCGCTTCCCTGCCGAGGTGTCCGTCGAGGGCGACAAGCTGGTGGTCAATGGCGACCGCATCGCCGTGACGGCCATCCGCAACCCGGCCGAGCTGCCGTGGAAGGATCTGAAGGTCGACGTGGTGTTCGAATGCACCGGCCTCTTCACCAGCCGCGACAAGGCCGCCGCCCACCTGGAAGCCGGCGCCTCCAAGGTGATCATCTCGGCACCGGGCAAGGACGTGGACGCCACCATCGTCTATGGCGTCAACGACAACATCCTGCGCCAGTCGCACCAGATCATCTCCAACGCTTCCTGCACCACCAACTGCCTGGCGCCGGTCGCCCAGGTGCTGCAGCGCGAACTGGGTATCGAGAACGGTCTGATGACCACCATCCATGCCTACACCAACGACCAGAACCTGTCGGACGTCTACCACTCCGACCCCTTCCGGGCGCGTTCGGCCACCCAGTCGATGATTCCGACCAAGACCGGTGCCGCCGAAGCCGTGGGTCTGGTTCTGCCGGAACTGCAAGGCAAGTTTAGCGGCATGGCGGTGCGGGTGCCGACCATCAACGTGTCGCTGGTCGATCTGACCATCCTGACGGCCAAGGAAACCGACGCCAAGACCATCAACGCCTTCATGAAGGCCGCGGCAGAGGCCTCGCCGGTCCTGGGCTACAACGACAAGCCGCTGGTCTCCATCGACTTCAACCACAACCGCCTGTCGTCGATCTTCGACGCCAACCACACCAAGGTGAGCGGCAAGCTGGTGAAGATCATGGCCTGGTACGACAACGAGTGGGGCTTCTCAAACCGTATGCTCGATACCTGCAAGGCGCTGGTCAACGCGCCGGCCTGAGGTCTGTAGGTCTGGGTTGGAAAAAAGCGCCTTCGGGCGCTTTTTTCGTTTTGGGCGAGATTGTTGGGCTTCGCGTTGCTCAGCGCCAACCTACGGCACCCTAAGCAGAAAGACCGAGCTGTAGTGGCGCTGTAGGTTGGGCTGAACGCAGCGAAGCCCAACAGGGCTGACTCAACCCTCTTCGTCCTCGTCCGCCGCCTGACGCAGGTCGTCAAAGTCGGTCTTGAGGCCGGTCTCCATGGCGTCGAGCTCGGTGAGCAGGGTCCGGAAGCTGGTGCGCTCGGGAATCACCGGGGTGCCCTCCTCCACCGCTTCAGCATCACCCACACCCAAGGCCGCCAGGCTCAGCTCCGGGTCCTCCAGCACCGAGGCCGGTTCGGGTTCCAGCTGGCGGACCTCGGCCAGGGGCGGCAACTGGTCGAGGCTGCGCAGATCGAAGTAGTCGAGAAAGGCCTTGGTGGTGGCGAACATGGCCGGTCGGCCGGGTACGTCGCGATAGCCGACCACACGAATCCAGTCGCGCTCCAGCAGCGTCTTGACGATCTGGCTGTTGACCGCCACGCCGCGCACCTCTTCGATCTCGCCACGGGTGATGGGCTGGCGATAGGCGATCAGGGCGAGGGTCTCCAGCATGGCGCGGGAATAGCGCGGCGGGCGCTCTTCCCAGAGTCGTCCGACCCAGGGCGCGTACTTTTCGCGGACCTGCAGGCGATAGCCGGAGGCCACCTCCTTGAGTTCGAAGCCGCGCTTGCGGCAGGAGCCGCCGAGCACGGCGAGGCCGGCGCGCAGATGAGCGGGCTCGGGGCGCTCGTATTCTTCGAAGAGCTCGGCCAGGCGCTCCAGGGTCAGGGGGCGGCCGGCAGCGAGCAGGATGGCTTCCAGCAGGGGCGCCAGTTGCTTGGGATCGGTGTAGTTCATGGGCGGCGATGATAAGGCCGGGCGCGAGTCACGCCAAATCCAACCTGGCGGAGGACGGCCAGATCCGTGGGGTCTTTGACCTTGTCGCCAGCCGGGGCGGCCAGGCATGCTCGCCAGATCGCTACGGAGAGCCACCCATGCCGCTGATCGCTGCGCTGCTCTATCCCGAGGTCATGAGTCTGGACGTCACTGGCCCGCTGCAGGTGTTCGCTTCGGCCAACCTGGAACGGGAACGCCAGGGCCTGCCCGCTCACTATGAGCTGCGTCTGCTGGGCGCCGCCGAGGGGCTGGTGAGGACTTCGGCCGGTATCGGTATCCAGGCCGAGCAGGGCTGGTACGACCTCGACGTGGGCGAGGTGGATACCCTGCTCGTCCCCGGTGGCCTGGGCATCGAGACGCTGCGCCAGGACGCCGGCTTGCAGGCCTGGCTGCGCGATCTGGAACCGCGGGTGCGACGGCTCGGCTCGGTGTGTTCCGGCGCCCTGCTGCTGGCGGGCGCCGGCCTGCTGGACGGTCGCCGCGCCACCACCCACTGGGCCTATGTCGACGAACTCGCCACCTTTGCGGCCATCGAGGTCCAGGGCGACCGCCTGCATACCTATGATCCCCAGGGCCGCGATGGCGATCCCCATGTCTTCACCTCGGCCGGCGTCACCGCCGGCATCGACCTGGCCCTGGCGCTGGTGGAAGCGGATCTCGGACGTCCGCTGGCGCTGGCGGTGGCGCGCCGACTGGTGATGTTCCTGCGTCGCCCCGGCGGCCAGGCGCAATTCAGCGCCTGCCTGGCGCCCGATCCGGGGCGGACGCCGCGGCTGGCCGCCCTGCTCGACTGGATTCCCGGTCACCTGGGGGAAGACCTGGGCCTGGAGCGCCTGGCCGAGCGGGCCCATATGGCGCCGCGCACCCTGTCGCGCCTGTTCAGCCGCGAAGTGGGCATGGGGCCGGGTCGCTATGTCGAGCAGGTCCGCCTGGAGACGGCGCGGGTGCTTTTGCAGGATGGCCAGGCTTCCATCGCCACGGTCTCGCGCCTGTGCGGCTTCGGCCATCCGGAAAATCTCCGACGCACCTTTCACAAGCACCTGGCGGTCAGCCCCCAGGACTACGCGGCGCGCTTTGGCGCCTGATCAGGAGAGAAAGCCATGCTGGACATGCGTACCTCATGTGAACGCTGCACCAAGGCCCTGCCGATGGACAGCGAAGGGGCGGTGATCTGCTCCTATGAATGTACCTTTTGCACGGAATGCGCTGCCGGGCCGTTGCAGGGGCGGTGTCCGAATTGTCGCGGGGAGTTGGTCAGGCGTCCGCGGCGGATAGCGAAAGGCGCTCAAGACACCCGACAGTAGGCAGGGCGCAGCCAGGGCGATCCGCCGATGCCGCCCTTTGAGGCAGACTCCTGATCGCGGCCATGGGCCGCTCCTGCAGCACGGCTGAATCCGTAGGAGCGGCCCATGACCGCGATCGCATCAACGCGAATCGTCGCGCCTTCACCGCAACAACCCCGCCTCCGCCCGAATGGGCGCCGGGGTGGGCTCGCCCAGCAGATCCAGCACCGCGATTTCCAGGCCACGACTCAAGGCGTCCAGCGGCAAATGGTTGGGCTGGGTGCAGAAAGGGTCGGCGATCTGGTCGCCCAGCGCATCCAGGCCGAAGAAGGTGTAGGCCAGCACCAGCACCGCCAGGGGCGTGAACCAGCCCAGGCTGTCCACCAGGCAGAACGGCAGCAGGAAGCAATAGACGTGCACCACCCGGTGCAGCATCAGGATGTAGGGATAGGGAATGGGCGTCTGGCGGATGCGTTCGCAGCCACTGAGCACCGCGGTCAGCCGGTCCAGCTGGTGGTCGAGGTTGGCGATCAGCGGATCGCCTAGGCCTTCCTGTCGTGCCCGGGCAACCAGCGTTGTCCCGAGGCGGCGAATCAGGGCGCTGGGGCGGTGAGGTGCGGCGAGCAGGCTCTCCTCCCCCGCCAGCACCCGTTGCAGATCGGCAGACGGCGCTTCGCGGCGCAGGTGATCACGCAGGGCATAACCGAAGGCCAGCAGCGGAGTCAGCAATTGGCGGCGCTCGGACGCGGTCAGCCCCGGCAGCAGGCTCTCGACCTGGCGCGCCAGGTTGCGACCGGCGATCAGCAGTTCGCCCCACAGACCGCGGGCCTCCCAGAAGCGCTGATAGGCGGTGGTGTTGCGAAAGCCGAGGAAGATCGCCAGGGTCAACCCCCAGAGGGTCAGGGGCGTGGTGGTGAGGCCGAAGTCGAAGCGCAGGATGAAACCATGGCTCAGGGTCACCGCCAGGCTCAGCAGCATCACATAGAGCAGCTTGGGCCAGATCGCCTGGACGATGGAGCCGCGCACCGTGAACAGCAGTTCGCGCAGCGAGGGATTCTGGGGACGGGTGATCACAGGTGTGCTCTCGCGTGAAGTACTGGTTTCGACGCCGCCCGGGCGCGACAGTGCCTGGCCCCTAGCGGGTCAGGGTCCGAACAGCACCCCGACCAGGGCCCCGCCGGCCAGCAGCCACAGCGGGTGCCCGCGGGTGAACAGCGAGCCCAGGGCGCCAGCCGCCAGGATCAGCACCCACAGCGGCGCGGTGGCCACGCTCGCAGCCACCAGCCAGGCGCTGGCCGCCACCAGGCCGACGGTGACCGGCACCAGTCCGGCCTGCAGATGCCGGCGCCAGGGGCGATCGGCGAAGCGCTGCCAGAGGTGCAGCACGCCGAGGGTCAGCAGCGAAGACGGCACGAACTTGGCCAGGGAGGTCACCAGCAGCCCCGGCCAGCCGGCCACGTGCCAGCCGATCAGCGGCACGATCATCAGATTGGGGCCGGGCGCCGCCTGGGCCAGGGCGAACAGGGCAGCGAAGTCGGCGGCGCTCATCCAGCCATGCACGGTCACCACCTGGCGCTGCATCTCCGGCAGCACCGAGTTGCCGCCGCCGAAGGCCAGCAGCGACAGCTGGGTGAAGATCAGCGCCAGCGCCAGCAGGGTCGAGCTCATAGGCCCTGCCGATAGCTGAGCAGCACGCTGATGGGGGTGAGCACCAGCATGGTCCAGAGCAGCGGCAGCTTGAGCAGCGCCAGGGCGAGAAAGGCCAGGCAGGCGATGCCCAGGGCCAGCCAGCGACCGCGCAACGGCTGAAGGAGCTTGACCGCCATGGCCACCAGCAGGCCGGCGGCCGCGGCGGCGAGACCGGCGAAGGCGCGACCCACCAGGGGATCGTCATGGTAGCGGTCATAGAGCACGCCCAGCCCGACCACCACCAGGGTCGGGCCCACCAGCAGCCCGGTTGCAGCGGCCAGGGCGCCGCTGCAGCCGGCGAACCTCATGCCCACCGCCACCGAGAGGTTGATGATATTGCCGCCTGGCAGGAACTGGCAGAGGCCGAGTAGTTCGGTGAATTCCTCCGCCGACAACCAGCGTCGCTTCTCCACCAGGTAGCGCCGCGCCAGCGGCAGCACCCCGCCGAAGGCCGTGATGCCCAGGCCGAAGAAGCCGAGGAAGAGATCGCGGCGCCGCGGCCGGTGCAGGGTGGAGTCGTTGTCCATGGGCAGGGGTTCGTCAGATCCAGAGCGACAACAATAGCGTACCCGCGAGGCCGGTGATGGAAACCAGCGTCTGCAGCACCGACCAGACCCACAGCGTCTGCTTGAGCTCCAGGCCGAAGTACTCGCGCACCATCCAGAAGCCGGCGTCATTGACGTGGCAGAAGAACACCGAGCCGGCACCGATGGCCAGGGCGATCAGCGAGGCCTGGGGGCCGGCCAGCCCGGCCACCACCGGTGCCAGGATGCCGGCCGTGGTGGTGGTGGCCACCGTCGCCGAGCCGGTCGCCTGGCGCAGCGCCACGGCGATCAGCCAGGCCAGCAGGATGTAGGGCAGGTGAGCGCCCTCGGCGACCTTGGCCACGGTATGGCTGACGCCAGCGTCGAGCAGGGTCTGCTTGAGGCCGCCGCCGGCGCCGATGGTGAGCAGCAGCGCGGCGATGGGCGCCAGGCCCTTGCGCAGCACGCCCCCGACGCTTTCGCGCGGCATGCCACTGCCCCAGCCGAGCAGTACGGTAGCCGCCAGCACGGCGAGACCCAGGGCGACCAGGGGTTCGCCGAGGAATTTCAGCCCCTCCGCCAGACCGCTGTGGGGGTCCAGGGCGACCTTGGCGAAGGTGCTGCCCAGCATCAGCAGCACCGGCAGCAGGATCACCAGCAGCGACAGGCCGAAGCCGGGCTGACGCGCGCCCTGGTCGCGGGCGCTGAACAGCGCGCCCAGCTCCGCGGGCGGCTGGATCGTCATGCGCCGCGACAGCCAGCCACCGTACAGCGGCCCGGCCAGGATCACCGCCGGGATGGCGATCGCCAGGCCCAGCAGCATGGTGAGGCCGAGGTCCGCATGCAGGGCGCCGACCGCGATCAGCGGACCGGGATGCGGCGGCAGCAAGGCATGCAGGGTAGTCATGCCGGCCAGCGCCGGAATGGCGATGCGCAGCAGCGGCTGCCCGGAGCGCTGCGCCATGACGAAAATGATGGGCACCATCAGCACCAGGCCCACTTCGAAGAACAGCGGCAGGCCGATCACCATGGCCACCAGGGCCATCACCCAGGGCAGACTGCGGCCTTTGCCCAGGCCCAGCAGGGTGCTGGCGATGCGATCGGCGGCGCCCGACTCGGCCATCAGCGCGCCAAGCATGGAACCCAGCGCGATGATGATGCCGGCCTCGCCGAGGATGCCGCCCGCGCCCTTGCTGAAGGCCTTGGCCACGGCCTCGGCGGGCAAGCCGGCGCCCAGGCCGGCGATAAAGGTACCGATGAGGATGGACAGGAAGGGTGGCAGGCGGGTGACGCCAATGAGCAGGACGATGGCCAGGATGGCGGCCAGGCAGCAGAAGATCAGCCGGGTGTCGTGGGCGACCCAGGCGAGCGCAGCAGGATCCACAGGTGACTCCTTGTAACTTATTGTTTCAGGTTCACCTTAACTGAAATGCCGTCCGCGGTACGACGCAAATCGACATAAACCCTGTCCCTTATTGCACTTAGCGTGCGAACCTCAGCGGTTTCGCACGATCCAAACAGCGGTCGGTCGTGACCGAATCCCCTTCCCTTTTGCTTGCAGGCGGTTGGCATGAACGAAACCTCTACTCTCTGGCAGCAGACCCTCGCCCAGTTCCGTGACGGAACCGGCTCCACCCTGCCCACGCCGGGCAGCGGCGCGGCGGCCACCGTGGCGGCGTGCCTGGGTGTCGCGCTCATCCTCAAGGGCCTCAAACTCAGCCAGCAGCGCCAGCCGGTGACCCGCCATGCCGACCTGATCTCCGTGGGCGAGCGCCTGCAGGAAGCCCTGAGCACCTGCGCCGATGCCGACGTCCAGGCGTTCGCCAACTACCTGGAAGCCGATCGCCAGGCGAGCGGTGCCACCGCAGAGGGCGAGCGCCGCCAGCAGGCGCTCAACCTGGCCGCGGCCAACGCCGTACAGATCCCCATCGCCACCGCCCAGCTGTGCCTGGAAGCCCTGGATCTCGCCGTCACGGCCACACCGCTCACCGTCGAACCATTGCGCAGCGACACCCTGGCCGGCGGTCGCCTGGTGCATGGGGCCCTGGGTGCGGTGCTCACCACCGTGGACGCCGACCGCAACGGCCTGAAATCCGGCGACGCCCGCGAAGCCGCCCGACAGATGCGCGACAAACTCAAGCAACAGGCCGACCAGCGTCTCGCCCAACTGAGTGCCACCCCCGTCCCGCCGGCCATGGGTTGAGGGCCGGTGCTGGCCCGCCTGGGCTGGGTCCTGCGCGGATTCCAGCGACGCCTGTGGTTTCGCGCCACGCTGTTCTCGGTCGCCGGGGTGGCGACCGCCCTCCTCGCCCTGCTCCTGCGTGACCATATCCCGGCGACGCTGCCGGCCAAGGTCGGCGCCGATGCCGTCGACAAGATCCTCACCATCATCGCCAGCAGCATGCTGGCGGTGACCACCTTTTCCCTGAGCACCATGGTGACGGCCTACAACGCCGCCGCCAGCAGCGTGACGCCCCGTGCCTATCCGCTGCTCCTGGAAGACAGCACCACCCAGAACGCCCTGGCCACCTTTCTCGGCTCCTTCTTGTTCAGCCTGGTCGGCATCATCGCCCTGAGCACCGGCCTCTACGGCGACAACGGCCGGGTGGTGCTCTTTGCCGTGACCCTGGTGGTGATCCTGCTGATCGTCTTCACCCTGCTGCGCTGGATCGACCATCTGTCGCGACTGGGCCAACTGGATGCCACCAGCGACAGCATCGAGGACGCCGCCCGGCACAGTCTGCAACGCTGGCTGACCCACCCGTACCTGGGCGGGGTGGCGGCGCCCATCGATGAGCCCGCCAGTGGCCGCCCGGTCATGGCAGACCGCACCGGTTATCTGCAACGGGTGGACATGCCGCTGCTGGCGGACCTCTGCGGCGACCAGGGTCGCCTTCGCCTGGCCGCCCTGCCCGGGGCCTTCCTCGATCCGGCGCAGCCGCTGCTCTGGGTCGAGGGTCTGGGACCGGAAAAGGACGAGCGCCTGCGTGCCGCCTTCATCCTGGATGCCCGCCGGGTACACGACCAGGATCCGCGCTTCGGCCTGACGGTGCTGGGCGAGATCGCCACCGGGGCGCTGGTGCCCTCGCGCAGCGACTCGGGTACCGCCATCGCCATCCTCGGTCGCGCGCAACGGCTGCTGACCGCCCTCACCGAGCCGCGGGAAGCGATCGAGCCCCGCTATCCGCGGATCGAAGTGCCGGAGCTGTCGCTGGACGACCTGTTCGACGACTTCTTCCTGCCGGTGGGCCGCGACGCGGCGCCGCTGGTGGAGGTGGGCATGCGCTTGCAGAAAGCCTTGGCGCGCCTGGCGGTCCAGGGGGACGCGCGGATCAGGCGCGAGTGCCTGCGGCATTCGCGCCTGGCACTGGCCCGGGCCGAGGCCACGCTTGGCCAGGCCGAAGACCGCGTCATCCTCCAGCAACTCGCCGCGGACGTCGAACGCCTCTGCACGGCGCGCTAGCTGTGCGCCGCTAGCGCGACCAAGCCGGATCGGTGGTGAAGGCGATGGTCAGCCAGCGGTCCGGACCCTCGCCGCCGATGGCCTCGCCGATCTGGTCGCGGATGGCGTCCCATTCGTCCAGGGTCTTGGCCGGCCACCCCAGGGGCACGATGAAATACAGCTCGATCTGCCGCGCCCGGCCGACCTTGGCCACATAGGCGCGATAGTCGAGGAAGCCGAAACGCGTGACCATGTCCTTGGCGACTTCATCGACCTGCTGCTTGAGCGCCGGCGGGGTCACCATGAGGATCTCCCTGAACGCCTGCCAGACCAGCTTCAGCGGTATGGGGGTGATCAGCACGCAGATGATCGACAGCACCAGGGGATCGATGTAGGGCGTGATCCAGGCATAGGCCGTCCCCTGGGCCAGGGCGCCGACCAGGAAGGCCACCACCAGGGCGGCCGAGATGCTGCCCGACATGATCCAGCTCTTGATGTCGAGCCTGAGGAAGTCCGACTGGATGTCCCGGTTCAACCGGTGCACCAGGGCGGCGAAACCGAAGCAGCTCAGGGCCGCGACCAGCGCATAGAGCAGCGCCATGCCGAACGCCAGGGCCTTGCCACCACTCATCAGGCTGATGATCGAGTTGACCAACGCATAACAGGCCACGATGCACAGCACGCTGCCGTTGAGGGCCAGGACCATGGGTTCGAGGTGCCAGAAACCCATGTTGAAGCGCTCGGCCAGCCGCCGGTCCCCTTCCGGTTCCTGCGCATGCCGGTGGATCAGCATGGCCACCAGCAGCGCCACCCCGCTCATGAAGGCGTCGGTCAGCGAATAGAAGCCGTCGAAGACGATGGCATAGGAGCCGGACAGCACGCCGAAGGCGATACCCACGGCTGCCAGCAGCACGGTGACGGCAATGGAAAAGCGCAGCACCGTGCGCTCGTTGCTCAGGCGTTTCAACATGCTCGACTCCGGTTACCGATCGCCTCCAGGCGTGGCGAACAGCTTCAATTCAGGCCAAGGATAGAGGTCGCCAGGCCAACCTGCATGGGCGGTCCGGCAAGGCTTCCATGCGCGGACGCAATCAGAAGCCGGCAGGCTTCGGGTGTACACTGCACCGGTGCTTTTTTCTCCCGGGACCTCTGGCAACCGCCACTCCCGTACCGCGGAATCCTCAACGGCGACCCACCATGATCGAAGTTACCGAACGCTCCATCGCCGAGTTGCGTCGCGCACTCGAAACCGGCCAGACCACTGCGGTGCAACTGGTCGAGGCCTATCTGGCCCGGATCGACGCCTATGATCCGCCCACCAGCGCCACGGCGCTCAATGCCGTGGTGGTGCGCAATCCCGAGGCCCTGGCCGAAGCCGCCGCGTCCGACCGCCGCCGCGCCCGCGGCGAGGTCCTGGGACCGCTGGACGGCATCCCCTATACCGCCAAGGACAGCTACCTGGTCAAGGGGCTGACCGCTGCTTCCGGCAGTCCGGCCTTCAAGGATCTGGTCGCCCAGCGCGATGCCTTCACCGTCGAACGGCTGCGCGCCGCCGGCGCCATCTGCCTGGGCAAGACCAACATGCCGCCCATGGCCAACGGTGGCATGCAGCGTGGCGTCTACGGGCGCGCGGAAAGCCCCTACAACGCCGGCTACCTGACCGCGCCCTTCGCCTCGGGCTCGTCCAACGGCGCCGGCACCGCCACCGCGGCCAGCTTCGCCGCCTTCGGCCTGGCCGAGGAAACCTGGTCCAGCGGGCGCGGCCCGGCCTCCAACAACGGTCTCTGCGCCTACACCCCCTCGCGCGGGATCATCTCGGTACGCGGCAACTGGCCGCTGACACCGACCATGGACGTGGTGGTGCCCTATGCCCGCACCATGGCCGATCTGCTGGAGGTGCTCGACGTGGTAGTGGCGGACGATCCCGACACCTCCGGCGACCTCTGGCGCCTGCAACCCTGGGTGCCGCTGCCGCTGGCCTCGGCGGTACGCCCGGCGTCCTACCCCGCACTGGCCGCCGGCCCCAATGCCCTGGCCGGCAAGCGACTGGGCGTGCCGCGCATGTTCATCAACCAGGACCCGGACGCCGGCACCAGCGAGAATCCCGGCATCGGCGGCCCCACCGGCCAGCGCATCCGGACCCGCGACTCGGTGATCGCCCTCTGGGAACAGGCCCGGGCGGCCCTGGAAGCCGCCGGCGCCAGCGTGATCGAGGTGGACTTCCCGCTGGTCTCCAATTGCGAAGGCGACCGCCCCGGCGCGCCCACGGTGTTCAACCGCGGGATCGTCTCCCGGGAATTTCTCCATGACGAACTCTGGGACCTGTCCGCCTGGGGCTTCGACACCTTCCTGCGCGACAACAACGATCCCAATCTCAATCGCCTGGTGGACGTCGAAGGCGAGCTGATCTTTCCCCACGAGCCCGGCACCCTGCCCAATCGCGAAGGCGACCTGGCCGCCGGCATGGCCGAATACGTGCGCATGGCCGAGCGGGGGCTCAAGACCCTGGAGCAGATCGCTAGCCTCCCCGACGGCCTGCGCGGCCTGGAACGGACGCGCAAGCTCGACCTGGAAGACTGGCTGGAGGCCCAGGGCCTGGACGCCGTGCTCTTCCCCACCGTGGCGGACGTGGCGCCGGCGGATGCCGAAATCAATCCCGCCTCGGCCGACATCGCCTGGAGCAATGGCGTCTGGGTCGCCAACGGCAACCTCGCCATCCGCCACCTGGGCGTGCCGACCGTCACCGTGCCCATGGGCGTGATGGCCGACATCGGCATGCCGGTGGGTTTGACCTTCGCCGGTCGCGCCTATGACGACACCAACCTGCTCCGCCTGGCCGCTGCCTATGAGTCGACCGGCTCCAAGCGCCAGGTACCGCCGCGGACGCCGCCGCTGGTGGGCTGAGCGGAGACGGCGCGGACGCTGGCCGCCAGGCTTCACCAGGCGGCCGGAACCGGCGCGTGACATCTGCCGGTAAGGCGCGCTAACCGGAGTGTCCAGCCGCGTGCCGGTTATGCGGACGCCGCCAGCGGCCTAAGGTGGGTTCCAGGCAGGTGCCATTGGCCGACGCCGCTACCCACCTCATCCCGTCCTCTGCGAGCGTGCCGCCATGAAGCCAGCCAAGCGTCTTACCGGGAGCGTGCTGCTGTCGCTCATCGTCCTGAGTGGTCCCTGGAGCGGCGTCGCAGCCACCGAATCCACCCCTGAACGCCACCAGCGCCTGGTCGAAGGCGCCTTCGCGAACTGGAGCGCGGGTCGCGGCAGTCTCTTCGACGACCTGCTCTCGCCCGACGTGGTCTGGACCATCCAGGGCAGCGGGCCGGCGGCGGGTACCTACCACGGCCGCGAGGACTTTCTGCAGCGCGCCGTACGCCCCTTCGCGCAGCGCCTGGCCACGCCCATCGTGCCCCGGGTTCAGGGTATCTGGGTGCGGGAAGACCAGGTCGTGGTGCGCTGGAAGGGCACGGCCACGGCGCGCGATGGCGCGCCCTATCGCAACGAATACGTCTGGATCTTCAAGATGGACGGGGAACGGGCGACCCAGGTCGAGGCCTTTCTCGATCTCGCCCCCTATCAGGACGTCATCGACCGCATCGCGCTAGCCGACCCCTCGCCCGCCACGCCCACCGGTGAACGGCAGGCGCCCTGACGCCACCCCTGTGCGATCACGGCGCAAGACACCTGGCTCAGGCGGCGCCTCGGGCAGGCGGTCGATGACCATCCCAGAGCGTCATCACCAGGGCGATGGCGCCCTCGATGACGGGCAACGCCACGCCATCCCGCGCCATGGGTGAAATGCCCAGCAGAAAGCCTTCGAACAGCGTCGCCAGGGCATGAGCCTCGGTGCCTTCCGCGAGATCGCCGCGGGCGATGCCGCGCCCGACACAGGCCAGCAGACCGGCGCGGATCCGGGCGCGGGCCTCGCGCAAGGGCAGCGGCAGGCTGGAGTCTTCATCCGCATAGGAGCCCAGGGTACCGAGCGCCACCAGGCAGCCCTTGGGCAGGCGCTCATCGCATTGCATCCGCGCAGAACGCCCGAGGGCCGAGGCGATCGCCTCCCGGGGCGGCAGGGTCTCGTCGAACAGTGGATCGTTCACCCGGCCATGGGTCTCCATGTAGCGGGCGACCACCTCCTTGAACAGCGCCTCCTTCGAACCGAAGGCCGCATAGAAGCTGGGCGCGGTGATGCCGCCACCCATCGCCGCCTTGAGCCGACTCAGGGACGTCGCCTCATAGCCATAGCGCCAGAACAGCAGCATCGCGTCATCGATTGCCTGGGTCCGCTCGAAGGACCGCGGACGTCCCACCTGAGCCACAGCCGTACTCCTCGTCGGATTCGATTTTTATACTAGACGATACAGAATTCATTGACCAGCCAGAGCACCTGCTGCTTAGATATATATCGATCGATACATATCCAAGGAGCCTACCCGTGAGCGCGACCCCCAATCCCGAACGCCTGCCGGTGGCCGCACTGCTGGCGCTGGCCATGACCGGCTTCATCTGCATCATGACCGAGACCCTGCCCGCCGGCCTGCTCCCCGAGATCGCCCAGGGGCTCCACGTCTCCAATGCCCTGGCCGGACAGACGGTGACCGCCTATGCCGCCGGCTCGCTGACTGCCGCGATTCCTCTCACCCTGGCAACGGCGCGCTGGCGGCGGCGCCGGGTGCTGCTGGCGACCATCCTGGGCTTTCTGCTGTTCAACACCCTGACCGCGCTCTCCTCCAACTATCCCCTGACCTTGGTGGCCCGCTTCGCCGCCGGGGCCGCGGCAGGCCTCGCCTGGAGTCTGCTGGCCGGCTATGCCCGGCGTCTGGTCGTGCCGCGCCTGCAAGGGCGGGCGATGGCCATCGCCATGATCGGCACGCCGGTCGCCCTGTCCCTGGGCGTGCCCCTGGGGACCTGGCTGGGCGGGCTGCTGGGCTGGCGGCTGGCCTTCGCCTGCATGTCCGCCCTCACCCTGGGCCTGATCGTCTGGGTGCTGGCCAAGGTGCCCGACTATCCGGGGCAGGCCGAGGGCCAGCGCCTGCCGCTGCGCCAGGTATTCGCCACGCCCGGCATTCGCGCCATCCTCGGCGTGGTCTTCACCTGGATGCTGGCCCACAACCTGCTCTATACCTATATCGCGCCGTTCGTGGCCCAGGCCGGCCTGGGCGATCAGGTCGACCGGGTGCTGCTGACCTTCGGGGTGGCCTCGCTGGCGGGAATCTGGATCACCGGGCGGATCGTCGATCACAGCCTGCGGCGGGCCGTGCTGGTGAGTCTTGCCGGCTTCGCCGCGATCGCGCTGCTGCTGGGGCTCAACCGCGACTCGGCGCTGCTGCAGTACCTGGGCGTCTTCGGTTGGGGCCTGACCTTCGGCGGTGCGGCCACTCTGCTACAGACCGCCCTGGCGGATACCGCCGGGAGTGGCGCCGATGCGGCCCTGGCGATGAACGTGGTGACCTGGAACAGCGCCATCGCCGGGGGCGGCATCCTCGGCGGCCTGTTGCTGGAAGGCATCGGCCCCCAGGCGCTGAGCTGGGCCGTGGTGGCGCTGTCCCTGAGCGCCCTGGCCATCGCCACCAATGCCCGGCGCCACGGTTTTCCGGCCGGCACCCGAGGGAGCGGTTCGGCGGTCCTGGGTCACTGACCTACCGGCGGACGCCCTGTCCGCCCCATTCAGCCCCGGTGCGGGAGCGCTTCCAGGGTCTTGCCCTGGAAGAAGGCCGGCGCGCGCCAGCGAGCGAACAGCATCAGCGCCAGACCCAGTCCCAGGATCACCACGGCGATGATGAACACCAGGCCGATGCCGCCGAGGTGGGAGCCGCTACCGAAGTCCGGCGACAGGCTGGCGATGGCGGTCTGCCAGAAGATCACCGAGAGGATGATGGCGCCCAGCAGCGGACAGAGGCCGCGCAGCAGCGCATGGCGCAGGCTGTCGAACAGGCTGCGGCGGAAGTACCAGACGCAGGCGTAGGCGGTCAGCGAGTAGTAGAAGCAGATCATCATGCCCAGGGCGGTGATGGTGTCCGCCAGGACGTTGTCGCTCAGGGTACGCATGACCACATAGAAGCCACCGGTGGCGATGCCAGCGGCGATGGTGGCATAGCGCGGCGTGCGAGATCTCGGGCAGATGTGGGCGAAGCGGCGCGACACCGCGCCGTAGTACCCCATCGCCAGCAGGGTGCGCGCCGGCGAGATGAAGGTGGACTGCAGCGAGGCGGCGGTACTGGCCAGCACCGCGATGGACATCAGGATCGCCAGCGGCCCCATCACCGGGCCGGCCAGGTGGGCGAAGACGTTTTCCTGGATCTCCGGATTGCCCAGGCCCAGGCCGGCTTCGCTGATGCCGGCGAATTGCAGGGTCGCCGCGGCGGTGAAGAGGTACAGCAGCAGGATCAGCAGCACCGTGACCGTGGCCGCCCGCCCCGGCACCTTCTGGCTGCCCACCGATTCCTCGCTCACCGTGAGGCAGACGTCCCAGCCCCAGAAGATGAAGATCGACAGCGACAGACCGGCGGCGAAGGCGGAAAAGGATTCGACGTTGAAGGGGTTGAACCACTCCGGATGGAAGACCACCGGCGCCGCCGCGGGCGCGGCGTTGAAGGCCGCCAGGGAAAAGCCGATCAGCACCAGCAACTGCAGGGCCACCAGGCCGTACTGGACGCTCATGGTCATGCCGATGCCGCGACAGCTGATCCAGACCGCGATGGCGATGAAGACGCAGCAGGTGACGACGTTCACCAGCAGGTGCTGCGACAGCGCCGCCAGCTCCGCCCGGCCGCTGAGCTGGGCCAGGAACAGATAGAAGAAGTCCACCGCCACCCCGGCGAGGTTGGACAGGACGATGGTGGTCGCCGTCACCAGGCCCCAGCCGCCGATCCAGCCGATCATGGGACCGAAGGCGCGGGTGGACCAGGTGAAGGAGGTTCCGCTGTCCGGATCGACGGCGTTCAGCTCGCGATACCCCAGGGCCACCAGCAGCATCGGCAGGAAGCCGACGATGAAGACCGCGGGCAGATAGACGCCCACCTCGCGCACGGTCGGTCCCAGGGCGCCGGTCAGGGTATAGACGGGAGCGATGGTGGAAATGCCCAGCACCACGCAGGCGAGCAGCCCCAGGGAGCCGGCGGCCAGGCCCTTGGCGGACGCATCGGCCAGGGCTGCCGGCCCGGCGGTGTCCGAGCCGCCGGCCGGCGTACCCTTGCGCTGTTCAGTCATAGGTCTCTGCCCTGCTGTTGGAATTGTTATTCAGAGTGCGGCGTGCGCGACGAGGTGCCTAGCGCGCCGCGGCATGGCGCTGGCAGGCGTCGCGGAACGCGTCCAACAGCGCCAGGGATTCGGGGTTCTCGCGGAAATTCCATTCGGGATGCCACTGCACCCCGACGACGAAGCCCGGGGCGTCGGCCAGGGATACCCCTTCCACCAGGCCGTCCGGCGCCTGGGCCTCGATACGCAGCCCGGGGGCCAGGCGAGCTATGCCCTGGCTGTGCAGCGAATTCACCTGGAAGGTAGCCGGCAGGCCAAGGCGCTCGAACACCCCGCCCGGCGGCACCGCGACCGGATGCGTGGGCGCGTACTGCTCGGCCAGCCGCTCGCTCTGGGGCTCGCGGTGATCGTCATGCCCGGGCAACTCCTGCACCCGCTGGTGCAGGCTGCCGCCGAGGGCCACGTTCAGCTCCTGGAAACCGCGGCAGATGCAGAACACCGGAATGCCACGGTCGATGGCCAGGCGCAGCAGCGGCAGGGTGTAGGCGTCACGCGCGGCATCGTGGTGGGTGCCGGCGAGACTCGCTGGTCCCTGGTAGTGATGGGGCTCGACATTGGAGGGCGAGCCGGTGAACAGCAGGCCGTCCAGATGCTCCAGCAGCGCCTGCGGATCGCTCGGCACGCTGCGCGCCGGCAGCACCACCGGCAAGCCGGCATGACCCGCCGCCTCGACGTACTTGTCGCCGACGGTATGGGAATCGTATTTGCCGAGCGTCTGCCGGCACGCCGTCACGCCGATCAGGGGCATAGGGGACATGGCTTATCTCCAGAGTGCCCGCCGGTACCCGGCGGGCGGACAGGGTCAGATACCGAGGCGGTCGCGCAGCTGGTAATAGGTCGCGCCCAGTGCGGTGAAGGGCACGCGCAGGAGCTGCCCGCCCGGGAAGGGATAGTGCGGCAGGCCGGCGAAGGCGTCGAAGCGCTCGGCCTGGCCGCGCAGGGCCTCGGCCAGCACCTTGCCCGCCAGGTGGGTGTAGGTGACGCCGTGGCCGCTGCAGCCCTGGGAATAGTAGATGTTGTCGCCGAGGCGGCCCACCTGGGGCAGTCGCGACAACGTCAGCAGGAAGTTGCCGGTCCAGGTGAAGTCGATCTTCACGTCCTTGAGCTGCGGAAAGGTCTGCAGCATTTTCGGCCGGATGATGGCCTCGATGTCCGCCGGATCCCGCGCGCCATAGACCACGCCACCGCCATAGATCAGCCGGCGATCGGCGCTGAGGCGGAAATAGTCGAGCAGGTAGTTGCAGTCTTCCACGCAATAGTCCTGGGGCAGCAGGCTGCGCGCCAGCTCCTCGGACAGCGGCTCGGTGGTGAGCACCTGGGTGCCACAGGGCATGGACTTGGCGGCCAGTTCCGGCACCAGCCCGCCCAGGTAGGCGTTGCCGGCCACCACCACGAAGCGCGCCTTCACCTGGCCATTGGCGGTATGCACCACCGGATTGGCGCCGCGGTCGATGCGCACGGCCGCGCTCTGTTCATAGAGCTTGCCGCCCAGGGAGGCGACCGCGGCCGCCTCGCCCAGGGCCAGGTTGAGCGGGTGGATGTGGCCGCCGCTCATGTCCAAAAGGCCACCCAGATAGCGATCGGTGCCGACCACCTCGCCGATGCCGGCCTTGTCGAGCAGCTGCAGCTGGGTATGGCCATAGCGCTCCCAGAGCTTCTGCTGGGCTTCCAGGTGACCGAGCTGCTTGCCGGTCAGGGCGGCGAAGACGCCGCCGTCCTTGAGATCGCACTGGATGTCGTAGCGGGCGATGCGCTCGCGAATGATGCGACCGCCTTCGAAGGCCATCTCGCCCAGCAGTTGCGCCTGCTTGGGCGGCAGCTGGCGCTCGATGGTATCGATGTCGCGGCTGTAGCTATTGACGATCTGGCCGCCATTGCGCCCGGAGGCGCCGAAACCGACCCGCGCCGCCTCCAGCACCGTCACGCTGAAGCCGTGCTCCAGCAGGAACAGCGCGGTGGAAAGCCCGGTGTAACCGGCGCCGATGACGCAGACGTCGCTTTCGACACTGCCTTCGAGCGCCGGGTATTCGGTGTGGATATTGCGCGAAGCCGCGTAGTAGCTGCCGACGTGTTGTTGCATGGTGAGATTCCTCTGCCTGCGGCCCGGCGCCAACGCCCGGACCGCCGCGCCTGTTCAGAGCTTGATCCAGGTCGCCTTGAGTTCGGTGTATTTGTCGAAGGCGTGCAGCGACTTGTCGCGTCCGTTGCCGGACTGCTTGAAGCCGCCGAAGGGTGCCGTCATGTCGCCGCCATCATACTGGTTGACCCAGACACTGCCCGCACGCAAGGCACGGGCCACGCGATGGGCGCGGGAGAGGTCAGCTGTCCAGACGGCGGCGGCCAGGCCATAGGGGGTGTCGTTGGCGATGCGCACGGCCTCCGCCTCACCGTCGAAGTCGATCACCGCCAGCACCGGGCCGAAGATCTCTTCCCGAGCGATGCGCATGGCATTGTCCACGCCTTCGAAGATAGTCGGCGTGACGTAGCTGCCGCCGGTTTCGCTCAGGGCACGCGCGCCGCCGCTCACCAACCGGGCACCCTCGGCGCGGCCGGTCTCGATGAAACCCAGCACGGTGCGCAGATGGCCCTCGTCCACCAGGGCGCCGACGCGGGTGTCGGGATTCAAGGCATGGCCGGGCGCCCAAGCCTGCAGCGCCTCCGCCACCAGGGCCAGGAAGCGCTCCTTGATCGAACGCTCCACCAGCAGTCGCGAGCCGGCGATGCACACCTCGCCCTGGTTGAAAGCAATGGCCGCGGCGGCTGCCTCGGCCGCGGCGGTCAGGTCCGGGGCATCGGCGAAGACGATGTTGGGGCTCTTGCCGCCCGCCTCCAGCCAGACACGCTTCATGTTCGACTCGCCGGCATAGACCAGCAGCTGCTTGGCGATGCGGGTGGAACCGGTAAAGACCAGGGTATCCACGTCCGGGTGCAGCGCCAGCGCCTGGCCGACGGTGTGGCCGTAGCCGGGCAGCACGTTGAACACCCCTGCCGGTATGCCGGCTTCCAGCGCCAGGCGAGCGATGCGGATGGCGGTCAGCGGCGACTTCTCGGAGGGCTTGAGGATCACCGAGTTGCCGCTGGCCAGCGCCGGCCCGAGCTTCCAGCAGGCCATCATCAGCGGGAAATTCCAGGGCACGATGGCCGCGACCACCCCCACCGGCTCGCGGGTCACCAGACCCAGCTGGTCACGCGGCGTGGGCGCCACCTCGTCGTAGACCTTGTCGATGGCCTCGGCGCTCCAGCGGATGGCATTGGCCGCCGCCGGGACGTCGATACCCAGGGAATCACTGATGGGCTTGCCCATGTCCAGGGTTTCCAGCAGCGCCAGCTCCTCGGCGTTCGCCAGCAGCAGATCGGCGAAGGCGATCAGGACCCGCTTGCGCTGCGCCGGCGCCTGATGGGCCCAGTCACCGCCTTGGAAACTGGCCCGCGCTGAACGGACCGCCGCCTCGGCGTCCTCGGCCATGCAACTGGCCACCTGGGCCAGGTGCCGGCCATCCACCGGACTCAGATCCTCGAAGGTGGCACCGCCCAGGGCGTCCTGATAACGGCCGTCGATGAAGGCGCGGGATTCGACCGTCAATCCCTGGAAGCGCCGCTCCCAGTCCTGTTGCGTCAGCCTTGTCATGATCACGCTCCTTAGACGGTGTGCAGGTACCAGTTGTATTCGAGGTCGGAGATGGTGGTCTCGAACTCCTCCAGCTCGGCTTCCTTGCAGGCGACGAAGATGTCGATGTACTCGGGGCTGATGTACTGGTTCATCACCGCGCTGTCGTCCAGCCGGCGCAGGGCATCGCGCAGGTTGTTCGGCAGGCTCTGTTCGAGCTGCTCGTAGGAGTTGCCGCTGACCGGGGTGCCGGGCTCCAGGCGCTGGGTCATGCCATGGTGAATGCCGGCGAGGATCGAGGCCATCATCAGGTAGGGATTGGCGTCGGCCCCGGCGACCCGGTGCTCGATGCGGATCGCCTCGCTGCTGCCGGTGGGCACGCGCACCGCCACGGTGCGGTTGTCCAGGCCCCAGCTCGGCGCATTGGGCACATAGAACTGGGCGCCGAAGCGGCGATAGGAATTGACGTTCGGGCAGAGGAAGGCCATGGACGCCGGCAGGGTGTCCAGGATCCCGGCGATGGCATGGCGCAGCGGCGCATGGTGCTCCGGATCGTCGGTGGCGAAGATGTTCTGCCCGGTCTGCTTGTCCAGCAGCGAGATGTGCACGTGCAGGCCATTGCCCGCCTGGCCGGGATAGGGCTTGGCCATGAAGGTGGAATCCATCTCATGGTCGTAGGCGATGTTCTTGATCAGCCGCTTGAGCAGCACTGCGTAGTCACAGGCCTTGATGGCGTCCTCGACGTGATGCAGGTTGACCTCGAATTGCGCCGGCGCGGATTCCTTGACGATGGCATCGGCCGGCAGCCCCTGCTCCTTGGCGCCTTCCAGCATGTCCTGCAGGCAATCCACGTACTCGTCCAGGTCATCGATCAGATAGACCTGGGTGGAGACCGGCCGCTTGCCGGAGATCGGCGAGCGCGGCGGCTGCGGCCGGCCGTTCACGTTCTCCTGGTCGATCAGGTAGAACTCCAGCTCGAAGGCGGCGCAGATGGTCAGGCCTAGGTCGTCGAACTTCTTCACCACCCGCCGCAGCACCTCGCGCGGATCGGCGAAGAACGGCGAGCCGTCCTGCTCGTGCATGGTCATCAGCAACTGGGCGGTCGGCCGCTTCTGCCAGGGCTCGTAGCTCAGGGTGCCGGGAATGGGGAAGCAGGTGCGGTCGGCATCGCCGATGTGCAGGCCCAGCCCGGTGCTTTCCACCGTGGAGCCGTTGATGTCCAGGGCGAACAGCGAGGCCGGCAGATTGATGCCGCGCTCATAGACCTTGGACAGACTGGCCCGCTCGACGCGCTTGCCCCGGATGACGCCGTTCATGTCGGTGATCAACAGATCGACGTACTGGATCTCGGGGTGCTCCTTGAGAAAGCCGTTGGCTTCGGTGAGCTGGACGACGCGGGGGGATATCGAATTCATGGGAGGCATCCTTGACGCTGGCCCGCTTCGTTGTGCTTGCTCGTGCGGGTCTGGCAGCGTGGCTGTGGGCGGTGGTTCCTGCAGGCGCCGACCTCTTTGCCAAGGTCCGCCCTTCCACCTGATTGCCCTCGACGGGCCGGGCCAGTATAAATTGGCATGAGCGCAACCCATATCGGCGAATCGGCAAAGGAAGAATGCACCGATGCAATATCAGATAGGCCATGCCGATCTCAGGCTGATCCTCGCCCTGGTGCGCGGCCGGACCCTGGCCAGGGCTGCCGAGCAGCTGCAGGTGGACGTCTCCACGGTCTTTCGCGCCATCCGCAAGCTCGAAGCCAATCTGCAGGTCGCGCTGTTCGACAAGACCCGCCGCGGCTACACCCCGACCCAGAGTGCCAAGGCCCTCGCCGAACAGGCCGAGCGCGCCGAACAGGCGCTGGACGCGGCGCGCATCGCCCTCACCCAGGGCGAGAACGTCATCAGCGGCACGGTCCGCCTGACTTGTACCGATGCCGTGCTGCGCAGCCTGCTCCTGCCGGGGCTCGCCGACCTCATGCCGCGCTATCCCGCGGTCGCCCTGGAAGTCGCCACCTCCAACACCTTCGCCAGCCTGAGCCGGCGGGATGCGGACATCGCCCTGCGCCTATCCAACGCCCCACCCGAACACCTGATCGGCCGCCGGCTCGGTCGCAGCTCCTATTTCGTCTGCGGTCACGAGCGCTATCGCGCCGGTTATGGCCCGCTGGCCACCGAATTGCCCTGGATCGCCCCGGATGATTCCCTGGCCGATCACGTCTCGGTCACCTGGCTGCGCCAGGCCTACCCCAGCCTCACCCCGCGCTATCGCTGCAGCAGCATGTCCGCGGTCGGCGGCCTGGTCGGTGCCGGTCTCGGCGTGGCCGCCCTCCCCGACTTCATGATCAGCAGCCTGGACGGCGTCGAACGCCTGGGTCCGGCGCTGCCCGGTTGCGACACCGATATCTGGCTGCTGACCCGCCCGGACAATCTGTCGCTGCGCTCGGTGCAGATCCTCTTCGATGAGCTGGCGAATCTGTTGAAAGCCCGGATAGCGGAGGTGTGTCTGGCCTGCAGCGAAGCTGCTCGTCCGTCGGATTTAATGCCAGTTCACCTATGACTTCCGAAGCACTACGGCCCATTAAAGCAATCGTTGACCGAAGGTTTTGACGAATTTATTACGTATTCTTCACGAGCTTTTTGAAGATAAGGTCGTCAACGCAACTAAAAGTCTTCGAGTTCTTTTCAGACACGCGGAGTCAAGCACGAAAAGCGTCGTTTACCGGTAGGCCGTCGGCGACGAATTGCCTTAAAAAACAAGTCGGTTAGGCGATATCGAGAGTCATGGTGGTCAATTCCCACGGAGACAACGATGAGCAGCCGCTTCGCCATACCCGATAACCCCGACCGCGATTGTCTGTTGAACATTCACCGGCTTCTCACCTCGAGAATCGATCAACTGCGCAATGTCGATATGGGCAGCTCGCAACTGCAGGAGATTCTCTTCCAGTTCGAAGCCCTGACGGCGGAAACCATCCAACTGGTCGAGGAAGTAGCCGTGAGACTGGCGACCGATGCGCATTAGCTGACCACCGCGGCGGTATTGCCGGGCAAGGAGCTGCCCGGCGCCCTACCGGAGAGTGGTCACGGCATGCGATCGGACAGGGTCACCTGCGCACTCACCCTAGCCAGGGTGACACCCGGGCATGGCCGGGACGAGTGCCGACAAGCCGCTTCTGGCCAAGGCGCTCGCCGCCCGCTCGAGGCCATTCTGGACAGACTGAACGACAGGCATGGGCCCTGGCATTCAACCCCCTCGCCCGACACCGAGGCGCGTCCCCGCGGGGCGCAAGCGTCGCCGCTGTGCCGTGTGCTGGAGAGACTGAGGGCCAACTCCGAATCGAGCGTGGACGGTCACCGGCAGGCAGGGAGGCGCCGAGCAGCCGTCGAAATCAACCCCAAGCAGCCAAGGCAAGACCGATGAACAACGCCAATCCCGCAACCCTGCCCACGCAATTCCTGATGCAGCGTCTGAGTCGTGAACTGGACGGCTGGACCGTTCTGGTGAGCCCGACCTGCCCCGACGGTTCGATCTTCGCCCGTCTGTATTCGCGCTCCGACACTCGGGCCGTGGCGATCCCCTTCGACGCCCAGGCGATCGACAACGACCGCTATATCCGCGAGCGGCTGGCGCTGGTGCGCCCAGCCCGCGGGTGACGAGACCTCCGCGCCAGCGGGATCTCAGCGAAGGCTACAGGGCCCGGTACTGGCCCGTACCACCAGTTCGAAGGGCAACACCACCTCCCGGCTGGTCGGTGGCGAACCGTTGAGGATCTCCAGCAACAGGGCGACCGCTCGCTGGCCGAAGGCCTCCGCGGGCTGGGCGATGGTGGTCAGCGGGGGCTCGCTGTAGGCGGCGAAGGCGATGTCGTCGAAGCCTGCCAGGGACAGGTCCTCGGGCACCCGCAACCCGGCGCTGCGAAGCGTCTGGAGCGCGCCGATCGCCATCTCGTCGCTGCAGCAAAACAGCGCGGTTGGCCGCTCCGGTAGCCTCAGCAGCGCCCGGGCGGCGGCGGCGCCGGCAGCCAGGGTGAAGTCGCCCGCGCGCAGCAGATCCGGGTCCAGGGGGATGCCGGCCTCGGTGAGCGCCTCCTGGTAGCCGGCCAGGCGCTCCAGGGTGAGCGGGCTGTCTTGCGGCCCCTTGATCAGGGCGATACGTCTGTGACCGAGCGCCAGCAGGTGTTCGGTCAGGCAGCGGGCGGCGGCACGGTTGTCCAGCCGCACCTTGGGCCAGGGGTGCTCGGCGAGCACCTCGCAGGCATTCACCACCGGCGGTGCGTCGGCGTCACCGGCGAAGGGATCGAAGGCGCGCAGCTGGATCACCCCGTCCGCCTGCCGCGCATAGACCAGTTCGGCGTACTCGCGCTCGCGGGCCTCGTCGCCCGCGGTATCGCACAGCAGCACCCGATATCCCGCCGCCTGGGCCGCCTGCTGGATCCCGGCGATGACGCGAGCGAAGAAGCTGTTGGCGATCAGCGGCACCAGTACCACCAGGTTGCCGGTGCGTCGCGAGCGAAACTGCACCGCCATCCCGTTGGGCCGGTAGTTGGCCGCGGTCACGGCGGCCTGCACCCGTTCGCGGGTCGCTGGCGCCACCACCTCGGGATTCTTCAGGGTGCGCGACACGGTCGCGACCGAGACCCCGGCCAGTTCGGCGACCCTGCGGATGTTGGACATGCGGCCTCGGTGAGCGTGGGAGAGCCCGTCACTGTGCGCAAAGCCGGGCGTCCGGGCAAGCCGTACGTCCGCCGGGCGCTTGACTAAAGACCGCCACAGGCTCCAAATATTCGTAGATGTAACCGGTTACACTCAACACAACGATAAACCGAGGGTAAGAGGATGCAGGCTGAAACCGGCGGCAGGGTCCGTTACGGCATGATCGGTGGCGGCCAGGGCGCGTTCATCGGCGCGGCCCACCGGCGCGCAGCGGCCCTGGATGGCGCGCTCGAACTGGTCTGCGGCGCCTTCAGCCGCGATCCCGCCAACAACGGCACGACCGGACGGGAGCTGGGTCTGGCGCCCGAGCGGGTCTATGCCTCCTGGGAAACCTTGCTGGCCGACGAAGCCCGGCTACCCCTCGAGCAGCGGGTCGAGTTGGTGGTGATCGTCACGCCCAACGACCTCCATGTGCCCATCGCCCAGGCGGCCCTGACGGCCGGCTTCCACGTCTTTTCGGAAAAACCCGCGGGCATCTCCCTGGCCCAGGTGCAGAGCCTGGCGAACACGTTGGCCGCCCTGCCCCTGCGCTATGCGCTGGCCCACACCTACCTCGGCTATCCCCTGGTGTGGGAGGCCCGTGAGCGGGTCGCCCGCGGAGAGCTGGGGGCACTACGCAAGATCCATGTGGAATACCCCCAGGGCTGGCTCGCCCAGGACCTGGCCGCCACCGGCAACCGGCAGGCGGCCTGGCGCGACGATCCGGCCGCCTCCGGTCCGGGCGGTTGCCTGGGCGACATCGGCACTCATGCCTTCAGCCTGGCCGAATTCATCGGTGGCCAGCCCATCACCCGCCTCAGCGCCCATCTGCGCAGCCACCTGCCCGGTCGGCGGCTGGACGACGATGTCATGGTGCTGTTCGAGACCGCCGCGGGCGCCAGCGGTAGTCTGCTAGCCAGCCAGGTCTGTGCGGGCGAGGAAAACGGCCTGCGTATCCGCCTCTACGGCGAGCGCGGCAGTCTGGAATGGCGGCAGCAGGCACCCAACAGCCTGCTGCTGCGCAGCCTCGACCAACCGCCGCAGGACCTGCGCGCCGGCCTCGGCCAACCCTGGCTGAGCGCAGGCGCCCAGCAGCGCCTGCGCCTGCCCGCCGGGCATCCGGAGGGCTATCTCGAAGCCCTGGCCAATCTCTATCGCGACCTGGCCGCGGCCATTCGCGATCCGGCCGATTCGGCGGCAGGGCTGCCCGGCATCAGCACCGGCTGGCGCGGCCTGGCCTTCATCGAAACCGCCCTGGCCAGCCATCGGCGCCAGGGCGCCTGGATCCCCTTACCGACCCTAGGAGCCTGAACATGGCCGCCAACGCTCGTCCCGGCCTCAAGGGCCCGGCGATCTTTCTCGCCCAGTTTCTCGATGACAAGCCGCCCTTCGACACCCTGCCCAACCTGGCGCGCTGGGCGGCGGACCTCGGCTACCGGGGCATCCAGCTGCCGACGCTGGGCCCGCAGTGCCCAAATCTGGAACGCGCCGCCGCCAGCCAGGACTACTGCGACGAACTGCTCGGGCAATGCGCCGAGGCCGGAGTGGCCATCAGCGAGCTCTCCACCCACCTGCAGGGACAACTGGTAGCCGTGCATCCGGCCTTCAGCGAGGCCTTCGACGGCTTCGCCCCGCCGGCGCTGCGCGGTCGCCCGGAGGAGCGCCAGGCCTGGGCCGTCAAGCAGCTCAAGCTGGCCGCCAAGGCCAGTCGCCGCCTCGGTCTCAAGGCGGTGGCGAGCTTTTCCGGCGCCCTGCTCTGGCCCTATGTCTATCCCTGGCCACAGCGTCCGGCGGGCCTGGTGGACGAGGGCTTCGCCGAGCTGGCCCGTCGCTGGCGCCCCATCCTCGACGTCTACGGCGAGGAAGGCATCGACCTCTGCTTCGAATTGCATCCCGGCGAAGACCTGCACGACGGCGCCACCTTCGAGCGCTTCCTGGCGGCAGTCGACGACCATCCCCGGGCGCGGATCCTCTATGACCCCAGCCATTTCGTCCTGCAGCAGCTGGACTACCTGGGCTTCATCGACCGCTATCACGCACGCATCGGCATGTTCCACGTCAAGGACGCGGAATTCCGTCCCGATGCGCGCAGCGGCGTCTATGGCGGCTACCAGGACTGGGCCGAGCGGCCGGGGCGCTTCCGTTCCCTGGGCGATGGCCAGGTCGATTTCGGCGCCATCTTCAGCAAGCTCACCCAGTACGGCTTCGACGGCTGGGCGGTGCTGGAATGGGAATGCTGCCTCAAGGACGCGACCCAGGGCGCGGCCGAAGGGGCACCCTTCATCCAGCGTCACCTGATCCAACCGGCCACCCGCGCCTTCGACGACTTCGCCGGCAGCGAGGCCGACCCGGCGCGCAATCGGCGGATGCTGGGCCTGGAGTAAGGACCCCGCTCGTTTTTTCGTCACATAACCCACAACAAGGAATCGACGATGAACGCACTCTCGCTACGCCTGAGTACCCTGATGTTCCTGCAGTTCTTCATCTGGGGCAGCTGGTTCGTCACCCTGGCGACCTTTCTCGGCAACACCCTGGGCGCCAATGGCGGCCAGATCGGCCAGGCCTTCGCCACCCAGTCCTGGGGTGCGATCCTGGCGCCCTTCGTGATCGGCCTGATCGCCGATCGCTACTTCAACGCCGAGCGCATCCTCGGCCTGCTGCACCTGGCCGGTGCGGTGTTGCTCTACCAGCTCTATGCGGCAGCCGACTTCACCACCTTCTATCCGCTGGTGTTGGCCTACATGCTCTGCTACATGCCGACGCTGGCGCTGGCCAATTCCGTGGCCTTCCGCCACCTGACCGATCCGGCCCGGCAATTCGCCAGGATCCGCGTCTGGGGCACCCTGGGCTGGATCGCCGCCGGGTTGGCCATCAGTTTCGTCTTCGCCTGGGACAGCCGCAGCGGCATCGCCGCCGGCGCCCTGCGCAACACCTTCCTGCTCGGCGCCGCGGCCTCCCTCCTCCTCGGTCTCTACAGCTTCAGCCTGCCGCCCACCGCGCCGCTGCCGGCCACCCGCGGCGGACTGGGCGCCATGCTCGGCCTCGACGCCCTGCGCCTGCTCAAGGACCGCAGCTTCGCAGTGTTCTTCGCCGCTTCGGTGCTGATCTGCATTCCGCTGGCCTTCTACTACCAGAACGCCAACCTCTTTCTCGCCGAACTGGGGGTGGCCAACCCCACCGGCATGATGACCCTCGGCCAGGTGTCCGAGGTGGGCTTCATGCTGCTCCTGCCGCTGTTCATCCGCCGCTTCGGCCTCAAGCGCACCCTGCTGGTGGGCATGCTGGCCTGGGCGGTGCGTTACGGTTGCTTCGCCCTCGGCGCCCAGGGTGACGCCCTCGCCTACCTGCTGCTGGGTATCGCCCTGCATGGCGTCTGCTACGACTTCTTCTTTGTCTCCGGGCAGATCTATACCGACGCCAAGGCCGGCGAGGCGAACAAGAGCGCGGCCCAGGGCCTGATCACCCTGGCCACCTATGGCGTGGGCATGCTGGTCGGCTTCCGGGTGGCCGGGATGGTATCGGATCACTATGCCAGCGCCGCCGGCCATGACTGGCAGGGCATCTGGCTGTTCCCGGCACTGTTCTCCCTGGGCGTGCTGCTGGCCTTCCTGGTCAGCTTCCGCGATGCCCGTCCGGAACGCCTGGCCGCTGCCCCGGTGCGCTAGGACGGTTCGGCTGGTGGCCCGGCCCGGAGGCGGCCGGGCCATCGGCAAGGCCTGCGACACCTTCCCTGCAGACAATCCGAACGAAGCCGCGGACCCGGTGCCGAGTCTCCTGGTCTGCCCTGTCCGTCTATCCGCGCCCCAGCCCCTGCACCAACCCGCTCCTTCCTGCACGACCTGTCCGCCGGCCACATGACATCCGTATTCCTCGCAGTGCAGGAATTCACGAACCACCCGGCAATCTGGCAAGACCAATTTCAAAAAATCCAATTGGTCTTGCCAGACATCTGATCTGGGGTGTAGCTTTCCCTGCCATGGATCTCACATAGGGCACCGACCCTAGAACAACAACAAGAGAGAGCACCATGCTGGATACCCCATCGCCCCACGGCGAAGGTGGCGGCCCCGTAACGGCCGCGCCCGCCCCCTGCCTGACGCTCGAACACATCTCCAAGCGCTTTCCCGGCGTCGTGGCCCTCAACGACGTCAGCCTCAGCCTCTACCCGGGCGAAGTCCACGCCATCTGCGGCGAGAACGGCGCCGGCAAGTCCACCCTGATGAAGATCGTCAGCGGCCAGCAGCCGCCCGACGAGGGGCGGATCCGCTACCTGGGCGAAGAGCGGCACTTCAAGTCGGTGTCGGAAGCCGAGCATGTGGGCATCGCCATCATTCACCAGGAGCTCAACCTGGTGCCGCACCTCACGGTGGCGGAAAACATCTTCCTGGCCCGCGAGCCGGTGCGCTTCGGCCTGATCGACAGGCGCAAGATGCAGGCGGACACCGAAGCCTGCCTGGCCCGCCTGGGCGTGGCCATCAGCCCCCGCGCCCCGGTGGCCAAGCTGTCGGTGGCCCAGCAGCAGATGGTGGAGATCGCCAAGGCGCTGTCGCTGGACGCCCGGGTGCTCATCCTCGACGAACCGACCTCCTCGCTGACCGAAAGCGAGACCCAGGCGCTGTTCAAGGTCATCCAGGACCTCAAGGCGCGCGGCGTCGGCATGCTCTACATCTCCCACCGGCTGGACGAGATGCGCCACATCGTCGACCGGGTGACCATCCTGCGCGACGGTCGCTACGTCTCCACCCAGCGCTTTGCCGAGACCAGTGTCGACGCCATCGTGGCGGGCATGGTCGGGCGCTCCCTCGACGAGAAATTCCCGCCACGCACCGCCGTTCCCACCGGCGAGGTGCTGCTGCGGGCGCAGGGCCTGACCCGCAAGGGGGTCTTCCAGGACATCAGCTTCGAGCTGCGCCGCGGCGAGATCCTCGGCTTCGCCGGCCTGATGGGCGCCGGGCGCACCGAGATCGCCCGGGCGATCTTTGGCGCCGACCGGCTGGATGCCGGCCAGGTGGAGATCAACGGCCGCGCGGTCACCCTCCGCAGTCCGCGCGACGGGATCGACCAGGGCATCGCCTACCTGTCCGAAGACCGCAAGAAGGACGGCCTGGCGGTGAAGATGACCCTGGCGCACAACCTGACCCTGGCCAACCTCGGCGCCCTCTGCACCCCGCTGGGCTTCATCCGCTTCAAAGAGGAGGCGCGGGTCGCCCAGGACTATGTGCGGCGGCTGGACATTCGCACGCCCTCGATCGACAAGGTCACCCGCTACCTCTCCGGCGGCAACCAGCAAAAGATCATCATCGGCAAATGGCTGTTCCGTGACGCCCGGATCATGTTCTTCGACGAGCCCACCCGGGGTATCGATGTCGGCGCCAAGTACGCCATCTACGAAATGATGGACCAGCTGGCCGCCCAGGGCATCGGCGTCGTCCTGATCAGTTCGGAGCTGCCCGAGCTGCTGGGCATGAGCGATCGGATCCTGGTCTTCCACGAAGGCCGCCTGACCGGTGATGTCGCGACCCGGACCACCACCCAGGACCAGATCATGCACTACGCCTCCGGCTGCACGTCGCACTGACGGCAGGTCGCCCACGCGTGTCGAGCGAGACAGAGAAATGACCGAAAAACAAAAAGAATTCCTGCAGAAGTTTGGCGCCCTGGTCAGCCTGCTGGCGCTGATCGCGGTGTTTTCCTCCATGAGCAGTGCCTTCCTCACCATGGGCAATGGCATGAGCGTGGCGCTGCAGGTCACCTCCATCGCCTTTCTCGGCCTGGGTGCGACGGCGGTGATCATCACCGGCGGCATCGACCTGTCGGTGGGGTCGGTCCTGGCCCTGGCGGGGGTGGCCAACGCCATGGCGGTCAAGGCCGGTGCCCCCATCGAGGTGGGCATCCTGGTCGGCCTGATCGTCGGCGGGATCTGCGGCGCGATCAACGGCCTGTTCGTCACCCTGGTCAAGCTGCCGCCCTTCATCGCCACCCTGGGCATGATGCTGGTGGCCCGCGGCCTGGCCCTGCGACTGACCGATGCCCAGCCCATCTCCGGTCTTGGCGCGGCCTTCGGCGTGCTCGGCAACGGTACCCTGGGCCGCATCGAGCGGATCGGCGACGACGGCTTTCCCAACGTGATCTTCCCCGGCATCCCCTACCCGGTGATCATCATGATCGTCCTGGCCATCGCCCTGTGGCTGGTGCTCAGCCGCACCCGCCTGGGCCGTCACATCTATGCCGTGGGCTCGAATGCGGAAGCCGCCCGGCTCTCCGGGGTCAAGGTGCGCGCGGTCACCCTCTTCACCTATGTGCTGTCCGGCGTGCTGGCCGGCCTGACCGGCGCGGTGCTGATGTCGCGCCTGGTCACCGCCCAGCCGAACGAAGGGGTGATGTACGAACTGGACGCCATCGCCAGCGCGGTGATCGGCGGCACCTCCCTCTCCGGCGGCATCGGCAGCGTGTCGGGCACCCTGATCGGCGCCTTCACCATCGGCGTGCTGCGCAACGGCCTCAATATGCTCGGCGTCTCCAGCTTCACCCAGCAGATCATCATCGGCCTGGTGATCCTGCTGACCGTCTGTATCGACCAGCTCCGCAACCGCAAGAAGTGAACCCTCGATAACAACAACAAGGAACGACCGATGAAAAACTTCAAGAAAGTGGTCCTGGGTGTCGCCCTGTCCGCCGCGACCTCCCTGGCGCTGGCCGGTAACGGCGAGATCGCCGTCATCGTCAAGAGTGCCAACTCCAACTACTGGCAGAACGTGCAGAAGGGCGTGCAGGAAACGGCCAAGCAGCACACCAGCTACAAGGTCACCTTCCAGGGACCGGCCTCGGAATCGGCGATCGCCGACGAGGTGAACATGGTGGTCAATGCCGTCAACCGCGGCGTCTCGGGCATCGTGCTGGCGCCGTCCGACCCGGACGCCCTGGTGCCGGCCATCAAGCAGGCCTGGGAAGCCCATATCCCGGTGGTGCTGATCGACTCCTCGGTGGCGGAAAGCGGCGCGCCCTACTACCAGTCCTTTCTCTCCACCGACAACAACAAGGCCGGCGAGCTGTCCGCCCAGCGCATGATCGAGAAGGTCGGCAAGACCGGCAAGATCGCCATCATGTCCTATGTGCCGGGCACCGGCTCGGAAGTGGGCCGGGTCGGTGGCTTCCGCAAATACCTGGAGCAGCATTCGCAGCTGACCGTGGTGGGCCCCTTCTATTCCCAGTCGCAGATGGCCAATGCCCTGAACCAGACCACCGACGTGCTGGCCTCCAATCCCGACCTCAAGGGCATCTACGGCGCCAACGAACCGACCGCGGTCGGCATGGCGCGGGCCATCGCCCAGTCCGGCAAGACCGGCAAGCTGCAGGCCATCGGCTTCGACGGCAACGAGGACCTGCAGGGCTTCGTCCGCGACGGCACCCTGGACGCCATCGTGGTGCAGAGTTCCTATCGCATGGGCCTGGAATCGGTCGCCACGGTGATCAAGGTCATCGAGAAGCAGAAGGTGCCCAAGTTCATCGACACCGGCGTCCTGCTCATCGACAAGGCCAACCTGGACAGCCCTGACGCACGCAACGTGCTCTATTGAGTGGAGGCCTGGCGATGAATCTCTCCGAACGGCGTCCCCTGGCGAAAAGCCCGCTGGCACTCCCAGTGCTCGGGCTGGGCTGCTCCCAGCTGGGCGGACTGTACCGGGACATACCACTGCAGCAGGCCGTCGACACCCTGGCCGGCGCCTGGCAGCAGGGCATCCGCTATTTCGATACGGCGCCCTTCTATGGCTATGGCCGCTCGGAGCATCGCCTCGGGGCCTTTCTCGACGAATTGCCGCGGGATGAAGTCGTGCTCAGCAGCAAGGTGGGCCGGCTGCTCGCGCCCAACGGCAGCGAGCGCGCCAACGATGACGGCTGGGCTCGGCCACTGCCCTTCAAGCCGGTTTACGACTACAGCTACGACGCCATCCTGAGGTCCCATGAAGACAGCCTGCAGCGACTGGGGCTGGCGCGGATCGACATCCTCTATGTGCACGACATCGGCCGCCGCACCCATGGCGAGCGGCATGACCGGCACTGGCAGGCGCTGACCCGCGGCGGTGGTTTCCGCGCGCTGGAAGAGTTGCGCAGCACCGGCCAGGTCCAGGCCATCGGCCTGGGCGTCAACGAATGGGAGGTCGTGGTCGACAGCCTCGACGAGTGCCCGCTGGACTGCACCCTGCTGGCCGGTCGCTACACCCTGCTGGACCAGGAGAGCCTGAGCCCCCTGCTCGATCGCTGCCGGGCCCAGGGCCACGCCATCGTCGCCGGCGGGGTCTTCAACTCCGGGATCCTCGCCGGTGGCCAGCACTTCGACTATGGCGCCGCGCCGCCGGCGGTGGTGGCCAAGGTCCGCGCCCTGCAGGAGGTCTGCGCCGAATTCGCGATCCCGCTGGCCGCCGCGGCCCTGCAATTTCCCCTGGCGCATCCGGCGGTCGCCTCGGCGGTCATCGGCGCGCGCAGCGCTGAGCAGGTGGCCAGTAACGTGGCCTGGCTGCAGACGCCCATTCCGGCGGCCTTCTGGAGCACCCTCAAGCAGCGCGGCTTGCTGGACGCCGACGCCCCTGTCGCAGGAGCCCCGGCATGAAACCGCACAGCCCTTGCCATCCCTCTCCTGGGCGCCGGCCACTGGCTGTCCCGCCCAGCGAGCGTCTCGCCCCGAATCCAATGTGCATCCCGAGCGATGCGGAGTCTTCCTATGCTGACCGTCATCTGTGAAAAACCCGGCCTGCTGGTCTCGCGCGATACGCCCAAGCCCGCGCGTGGCCCAGGCGAAACCCTGATCCGCATCCGTCGGGTCGGCGTCTGCGGTACCGACCTGCACATCTACGAAGGCAACCAGCCCTACCTGGAATACCCACGGGTGATGGGGCATGAGATTTCCGGCATCGTCGAGGAAACCGACGACAGCAGGCGCCTGCAGGCGGGGGACATCGTCTACGTGGTGCCCTACCTGTCCTGCGGCCAGTGCATCGCCTGCCGCCAGGGCAAGACCAACTGCTGTACCAGGATCGCGGTCCTGGGCGTGCATCGTGATGGCGCCCTGACCGAATACCTCAGCCTGCCCGACCGCTTCGTCTTCAAGGCGGAGGGCCTCACCCTCGATCAGGCGGCGATGGTGGAATTTCTCGCCATCGGCGCCCACGCCGTGCGCCGTTCGGGCCTGGGTCAGGCACAGCGGGTGCTGGTGGTGGGCGCCGGCCCCATCGGCATGGCGGCGGCGATCTTCGCCGGCATCACCGGGGCCCAGGTCTCCGTCCTCGATACCCGTACCGATCGCCTGGAATTCTGTCGCCAGCATCTGCGGGTCGCGGCCACGGTCACCGTCGGTGACGGCGACAAGGACGAACTGGCACGGCTGACCGATGGTGACTTCTTCGATGTGGTGTTCGACGCCACCGGTAACGCCCGCGCCATCGAGCGGGGTTTCGAATTCGTCGCCCATGCCGGCAGCTATGTACTGATCTCGGTGGTGAAGGACCACATCCGCTTCGCCGACCCCGAATTCCACAAGCGCGAGACCACCCTGCTGGGCAGTCGCAACGCCACCGCCGAGGACTTCCAGCATGTCGAGCGCTGCCTGTGCGAGGGCCTGATCCCGGACCAGGCGCTCAATACCCATCGCCTGCAACTGGCCGAGCTGCCCACCCGCTTCGCGGAGCTGCTGGACCCGGCCCGCGGCGTCGTCAAAGCCATCGTCGAAATCTAACGGGCCTGACCTGGCCGAGGAGCGAGACCATGACACGCTACTGTCTGCTGCTGGACCTGCGGGACGACCCGGAGCTCATCGCCGAATACGAACGCCAGCACGCGGCGGTCTGGCCCGAGGTCATCGCCCATCTGCGCGAAGCCGGCGTCGCCAACATGACCCTCTGGCGCCTGGGTTGCCGTTTGACCATGCTGCTCGAGGCCGGGCCGGACTTCTCCTTCGACCGCCTGCAGGCGCTGGAACAGCGCAACCCCAGGATCCAGGAATGGGAAACCCTGATGGCGCGCTATCAGCTGTCCTCCCCCGAGGCGGGATCGGCGAAGTGGCGACTGGCGACCCCGCTGTTCGAGTTGGCCGCCCAGCCCTGAGCCGCTGGCGCCGATCCGGGTAGCCCATGAGATACTGAAGCCCTTGAAGATGCAGGTTTCACCGATGACGCTGCCCACTGCCACCACCGAAAGAAAGCTCTACCAGAAGATCGCGGATCGCCTGCGCCAGCATATCCACGAGGGCGCCATCGAAGCCGGCACCCGCCTGCCGCCGGAGCGCGACCTGGCGCAGTTGCTGGGCGTCTCCCGGCCGTCGCTGCGCGAAGCCCTGATCGCCCTGGAAATCGAAGGCAGCATCGAGGTGCGCCAGGGCTCCGGGATCTATGTGAACGCGGCGCTGCTGAACACCGGAGTACGCACCTCCACCCTCGGCGAGAGTCCTTCGGAGCTGATGCACGCCCGAGCCATGATCGAGGGCGCGACCATCGTGCTGGCCTGTTCCCTGGGCGGCAAGGCCGACTACCGCTACCTGGCGAAGTGCATCCAGAACATGAGCGACAAGATTGCCCAGGGCCTTTCGCCCATGGAGGACGATCGCAAGTTCCACTGCCGCCTGGCCCGAATGAGCGGCAACTCCACGCTGGTGCGCATCATCACCTCGCTGTTCGACGAGCGCCACAGCCCCCTCTCCACCCACGTCGCCGAGCAGACCGAAAGCCAGAAAACCTGGGGCGTCGCCGTGGCCGAACACGAAGCCATCCTGCGCGCCATGGAAGCCCGCGACCTGATCGGCGCCCAGACCGCCATGCGTCACCACCTGCTCTGTTCGGAAGCGCGCTGGCTCGAGGGCTTCGCGTCGAGCGAGGAGTGAGGGCGAAGCAGACGACCGAGACGTCCGCTGCTGCCACTTGCACACCCCTAGGGCGCTTCGTCTCATGGTCTCGCCGAGTGCCCGGAAAGAGCACACGCTCGGTAGCGCCCTCGCCGCTGGACTGCAGCCTCCACTCGCAGATCAGAGCCGCTCGATACATCTTCTACTGCCCATCCTGCACGCCCGCCCCCGGCTGGCCGCCCCGATCACCCTTGCCTGCCGCGCCTTCAATCCCTTTCCCGCCCTGCAGAACTTCATCGTCCTGGCCCGGCAACTAGCGGGCAGACCACAGCGGCGAGCGCGGGGCTGATCTCCAGGCATCGGTCCACGGCCACGACCGCGTGGCCTCTGCCGCCGCCACCTTTCCTTGCCCACCCAAACAAGCAGCGGCCTGACCAGGCGTCGCTGAGGTCCGTTGCTGCCCGCGCGCCGCCCAGCCAAATGGCCTTGCTCGCGTCGATTCTCAGCTCCTCCAGTTGCCTGTCGCCGCCCCGTTGGCGACAACAATCGCGACTTGACAGCCCCTCGTTAAAAGATAAAGGTAAATCTCGTTTAAATAACTTTTATCGAATGGAGATAAAAATGAGCGACATCCTGATCGATATCCAAGGCGCGGTTGCGGTCATCACGCTCAACCGGCCCGCTAAACTCAACGCCTGGACTACCCCCATGCGCAACGAGATCATCGACGCGCTCGAGCGCTTCGAGACGGACGACGCCATCCGGGCCATCATCATGACGGGTGCCGGTGACCGGACCTTCTCCGCGGGCCAGGACCTCTCCGAAGCGCACGATTTCGACGGCGAGCGCGCCGTCGCCTGGGTGGGCGAATGGCAGCGCTATTACGCCGCCCTGCGTGGTCTATCCAAGCCGCTGGTGATGGCCTTGAACGGTACCGCGGCAGGTTCCGCCTTCCAGGTGGCCCTGCTGGGTGACATCCGGGTCGGCCACCCCGGCGTGCGCATGGGTCAACCCGAGATCAATGCCGGGATCGCCAGCACGACCGGCCCCTGGATCATGAACAGCATGCTCGGCATGTCCCGCACCATCGAACTGACCCTGACCGGCCGGCTCATGGACGCCGACGAATGCCACCGCATCGGCCTGATCCATCACCTCGTCCCGGCTGAAGAGGTGTTCACCAAGGCCTTGGAAGTTGCCGAAGCCCTGGCGGCGAAACCGCCGGTGGCCATGCGCCTGGACAAGCAGCGTTTCCGGGAAATGACCGAAGCCGGCTTCCAGGACAGCATCGAGGCGGGCACCCGCATCCAGCGCGAGGCCTACGAATCCGGCGAACCCGCCCGGATGATGGAGGCCTTCTTCCAGCAACGCGCCAAGTAAGAGCGCGGCCCCCCTGACCGGGAGCACCACCCTCCACGCCTCGCCCACGAGGCCTTCCGCTATCTCTGCCGACGACATGGGTTCACCGCTGCCGGGCGTTTGCGGCACGGCACGACCTGCAAACGAGTTTTCGTTGCCAAGGAGTCAGTCCAGATGAGTCAATTCCAGAATCCAGGTCGCCGACAGGTGCTCAAGGCCGGCGCCCTTCTGGCCGCCGCGGCAGGTCTGCCGCGTATCGTTTTCGCTCAGGATCAGCGCCTCGTGGTCTCGGACCCTGGCGGCCCCTATACCGAGGCTTATCGCCGGGCCTTCTACACGCCCTTCGAGCAGGCGACCGGTATCAAGGTCATCAGCGTGGCCCGCGAATCCCAGCCGGTCGCCCAGTTCTCGGCCATGGTGCAGACCCGCAACTATGTCTGGGACGTCACCACCCTGACGATCTCGGCAGACATTCCCTTTCTCGAGGAAAAGGGCTTCCTCGAACCCATCGGGCTGAAGGCGGAGGACTATCCCGATCTCCTCCCCGAGGCGGTCACCGCCAACTGGCTGGGCGTGGACGTCTATTCCACCGTCCTGGCCTACCGCACCGACACCTTCGCCCCCGGCAAGGGCCCCCAGTCCTGGCGCGACTTCTGGGACGTCGAGAAGTTTCCCGGTCGCCGCTGCCTGAGACGCAACCCGCTGGATACCCTCGAACAGGCGCTCATGGCCGACGGGGTCGCCATCGATGACCTCTATCCGCTGGACGTGGACCGTGCGTTCAAGAGCCTCGATCGCATCAAGCGCCATGTCGATATCTGGTGGACCTCCGGTGCCCAGGCCATGCAGGCCATTCAGAGCGGCGAGGTGGACATGATCTCCACCTGGAATGGTCGCGCCCAGGCGGCCATCGACAATGGCGCCCCGGTGGAGATCGCCTGGAACCAGGGCCTGTACTCCATCGAAGGCTGGGCGATTCCCAAGGGCACGCCACGCGCGGACCTCGCCAAGCAGTTCGTCCGCTTTTGCGCGGATGCGCAGCGCCAGGCCGAACTGACCAGGACCCTGGCCTACGGCCCCACCAACCGCAAGGCCTTCGACAGCATCCCCGCCGAGCGCGCACGTCTGCTGCCCACCGAGCCGGGCAACCTGCAGCACATGCGGCTGCCCAGTCCGCAGTGGTGGGCGGAACATCGCGCTGCAGTGACCGAGCGCTTCAACGCCTGGATTCTGTCCTGAGGGGAGCTGGAGATGGCCATAAAACTAGCAACCGTCGGCCTTGGCAAAACCTATGGGAACGCCGTTGCGCTGCAGCCCACCGACCTGACCGTGCAGGACGGCGAATTCCTGACCCTGCTCGGCCCTTCCGGCTCGGGCAAGACCACGCTCCTGCAGATGATCTCGGGACTGGTCCAGCCCTCGATGGGTACCCTGCTCATCGATGGCCAGGACGCCACCCGCACGCCGCCGGGCGAGCGGGGGATCGGCCTGGTGTTCCAGAGCTATGCGCTGTTTCCGCACCTGAGCGTGTGGGACAACGTCGCCTACGGCTTGCGCATGCGCAAGCGGAGCAAGGTCGATATCGCGAAGGCGGTCGACGACGCCCTCGACATGGTGCGGATGCGCGACTTCGCGCGCCGTTACCCACAGGAACTCTCTGGCGGCCAGCAGCAACGCATCGCCCTCGCGCGCTGCTTCGTCTACCGCCCCTCGGTGATCCTGCTGGACGAACCCCTGGGCGCGCTGGACAAGAATCTACGCGAGCACATGCAGCTGGAGATCCGCCACCTGCATCGCGAGCTGGGCGCCACCTTCATCTATGTCACCCATGACCAGGAAGAGGCGCTCACGCTGTCCGATCGAATCTGCCTGATGAACCAGGCCCGCATCGAACAGCTGGGGACGCCCGAGGACCTCTACGACAGACCGGTCAGCCGCTTCGCCGCTGGCTTCATCGGCCACTCCAATCTGCTGGAGGGCCGCTTCACCGCCGATCGCCGGCTGCAGGTCGAAAACGCCACCCTGGACCTCGACGCTCATCAGGGGTGCGATGGCAGCGAAGGTCTGCTCCTGGTTCGCCCGGAAGCCGCGCGACTGACGGCGCCCGGGGAGGGACTGCTGCAGGGTCTGGTGGACGCGTGCGTCTTCCTGGGCAGCGATCTGCGCGCCCAGGTCAGACTGCCCTCGGGCAAGGCATTCAACGTCAGGTGCCCGCGGCAACTGACCGTCAGACCGGGTGATGCGGTGGGCATCACCTGGGACCCGCGGCAGGCCGCGCTGCTGCCGGCGGAGGTCCGCCCATGAGCCTGCGTCGAGGTCTGCTGCCCGCGCTGCCGGCCCTGCTGTTCCTGGGTGCGTTCTTTCTACTCCCGGTCGCCGAGATGCTGGTGGGCAGCGTTCAGGGCAACGCTGGCGAACTGACCCTGGCCAATTTCGAACGGATCGCCTCGACGCCCATCTATGCCCGGGTGCTCTGGATCACCTTCTGGATTTCCGCCCTGGCCGCGGTGCTCGCGGTCCTGCTCGCCTACCCCATCGCCTATCTGCTGTGTCGCCTGTCGCCTCATGGGCGGGAGCGTTGGCTGCTGTGGATCATGCTGCCGTTCTGGACCAGCTATCTGGTGAAGACCTACGCCTGGATGCTGCTGCTCAGTCGCAAGGGTCTGCTGACGACGCTTGCCGCCAAGGTCGTCGACGATCCTTCGGGACTGGTGCCGGCGCTGTCCGGCACCCTGATCGGCATGGTCCACGCCATGCTGCCCCTGGCGGTGATCACCCTGCTGCCGATCATGAGAACCATCGACAAGCGCCTGATGCCCGCCGCGGAGACCCTGGGCGCCAGCCGGACCATGAGTTTCTTCAGTGTCTTCCTGCCCCTGTCCGGGCCCGGCGTCGCCGCGGCAAGCCTGCTGGTCTTCATCACCAGTCTCGGCTTCTTCATTGTGCCGGCCCTGCTCGGTTCGCCCCGCGAAATGATGGTGGCGCAGCTGGTCATCTCGTCCGTGCTCGACCTCTTCGACCTGCATTTCGCCGGGGCCCTGTCCGTGGTGCTGCTGGTCTGCTCGCTGCTGGTGTTCTGGCTGTTTGATCGCGTGGCCGGATTGTCTTCGCTCAGCGGCGAGGCGCCGAAGAATCGCCGCGCCGGGGTGTCCCAACGCCTGCTGATCGGCCTTGGTCATGCCCTGTCGGGCCTGTTGCCGCGGCGGTACGGCCAGGGAGATAGCCTCCTCCTCACCGGCTACAGCGTGCTGCTGGTGGCCCTGCTGATCCTGCCGGTCCTGGTGGTGATTCCCCTGGCCTTCACCAGCGCGCCCTATATCGCCTTTCCACCCAAGCTGTTCAGTCTGAAATGGTTCGCCGAGTTCTTCTTCTCACCGGTCTGGCAGGCGGCGCTCTGGCGCTCGCTGAGCGTCGGGGTGCTCACGGCACTGCTCGCGGTGATCCTCGGCTTCGGTGCGACGCTGGCCCTCACCCGCCTGCCGTCACGCTGGAACAAGCTGCTGTTCGCGCTGTTCATCTCGCCCCTGATCGTGCCGCGCATCGTCATCGCCCTCGGCCTGCTCTATCTGTTCTCGCGCATCGGCCTGGCCGGTCGCGACCTGGGCCTGGTCATCGGGCATACCGTGCTGGCCCTGCCCTATGTGGTGGTCACCCTCAGCGCTGCCTTCAAGCAGTACGACTGGCGCCTGGACGATGCCGCGCGAATTCTCGGGGCCTCTTCGCTGACGCGCCTGCGGACCGTCACCCTCCCGCTGATGTCGAGCAGCCTGGTATCCGCCTTCCTGCTGGCCTTCATCACCTCCTTCGATGACCTGACCATCGCCATCTTCGTCAGTGGCGGCATCAACACGACCCTGCCCAAGCAGATGTGGGACAGCATCCAGCTGGCGCTCTCCCCCACCCTGGCGGCAGTCTCGACCACCCTGGTCGCCTTCATCGTCGCCTTCGCGCTCCTCGCCCGCTGGGTGTCGTCGCGTGCTACCGCGAAACTTCAAGGACGCTGATCCATGCATCCCCATACCGATTTCTTTCCCGCGCGATCCCCCCAGGATCGCCTGGACGTCATCCCGCTCCTCCATGAACGCCTGACCGACAGCTCCAGCCGGATGCGCATCGTCTTCGGTGAGCAAGCGCTGGAGCGCGACTCGCTTCGCGCCCGGGTCGCCGGTTTGCAGAGCACCCTGGCGGCGCGTGGACTGGGGGTGGGCAGTCGGATCGCGACGTTCCTCGGTAACAGCGCCGATCAGGTCGCCCTGATCTATGCCATGACGCTGAGCGGCATCACCTGGATCCCGATCAACACCAAGCTGCGGGGCCCGGGACTCGACTACCCCTTCGAACATGCCCAGCCCGACCTGGTGATCAGCGAGCCCGCGCTGCAACCGCTGCTGCAGGCGGGAGCTGCCCACCGCCTACCCCTAGTGACCCTTGCGGACCTCGTTCGCGAGGCCGAAGCCGCGCCCGCTGCCGAGCTTCGTCCAGAGCAGGTGGCCTTCGACCACTCGCTATGCATCATCTATACGTCCGGCACGACCGGCCATCCCAAGGGCGTGATCTTTACCCATCGCATGATGCGTATCGCTGGCGAGTCGGTCATCCGGGTAGCCGACGTCCAGCCGGACGACCATCTGCTGATCTGGGAGCCAATGTGCCATATCGGCGGCGCCCAGATGCTGATGGCGCCCCTGCTTACCCCCTGCGAATTGCACATCGTGCCGCGCTTCTCGGCCAGTCGCTTCTGGGATCAGTGCGCCGCTGCCCAGGCCACCCAGCTGCACTACCTGGGAGGCATCATCGACATCCTGATGCAGCAGCCGCCAGCGGCCTGGCCTGATCGCCATCCGCTGCGCGTTCTATGGGGCGCAGGCGTTGGCCTGAATCGCTGGGCTGACACCGAAGCGCGCTTTGGCTGTGCCCTGCGCGAGTGCTATGGCATGACTGAGTGCTCGAGCTTCGCCACGCTGAACGAACGGGGAACGCCGGGCTCGGTGGGACGCCCCCTGCCCTGGCTGACCGTCGAACTCCTGGATCAGCACGGGCAAGCGGTGGCCGACGGTGAACTGGGAGAAATCGTGCTGTCGAGTGCGGTGGAAGGCGCCTTTCTGCCAGGCTATCTCGACAATCCCGCGGCGACCGCCGCCACCCTTCGCGAGGGACGCCTGTTCACCGGCGACCTGGCCAGGCGCAACGCCGACGGTGAGCTGTTCTTCGTGGGCCGGAAAACCGACAGCATGCGCGTTCGTGGCGAGAACGTCTCGGCCTGGGAAGTGGAGCGAATTTTCAATAGCCATCCGGCCGTCCATGCCAGCGCGGCGATCGGTGTCGCCTCCGCCATCGGCGAACAGGAAATCCTCTTGTACGTGCAGGCCAAGCCTGACACCGCGCTCGACTTCGCCGCTCTCGCGGCCTGGTCCGCAGACAAGCTCGCTTCCTATCAGCGACCGACCTTCTATCAGGCGGTCGACGCCTTCGACCTGACACCCAGCGAGCGCATCAGAAAGCATCTGCTGAGCCGCTCGACAGCAGACGCCTGGAAGTGCTGAGAAAGTATCCAGGACTAGCTTTATCGAACTGCGATAGAAAAATAGCGCCGGCGACCCGATAATTCGCGCCCCCCAAGCAGGAGTCTCTCCATGAGTGATCCGCGACGTCCGCGCAAGGACCCCACCGCCTCTTCGCTTTACGTGCAATCCGTCGAGAAGGCGATGAAGGTCCTGACCGCGTTCGATGGCAGCAAACGCCATCTTTCGCTCTCGGAAATCGCCGGGCTCGCCGATATGGACATCAGCGCCGCCCAGCGCTTTACCCATACGCTCAGTACCCTTGGCTACCTCACGAAGGGCGCCGACAAGAAATACGAGCTGTCACCCAGACTGCTCGATTTCACCTTCCACTACCTGTCGTCCAGCGAATTGGTCAATCGCGCCGCGCCCTATCTGCAGCAACTCGGCAGCGAGACGGAAGAAGCCACCAACCTGACCGTCATGGACGGGACCGACATCGTCTACGTCGTGCGTATCGTCAGCCGCCACGTCTTCAACGCCAACGTCATCGTCGGCAGTCGACTTCCCGCCTGGTGTACCGCACCCGGACTGGCGATTCTTTCCACCTATGCGGATGACGAGGTCGACGACATCCTCGATCGCAGCGAGCTGATCGCCTATACCCCGGCGACGGTCACCGATCGCGACAAGGTCTGGGAAAACATCCGGCAGGCTCGCCAGCGGCGCTACGCCCACGTCGAGGACCAGTTCTTCTATGGTGACACCTCGACCGCGGCAGCGATCGTCGATGCAGCGGGCCGCGCAATAGGCGCCGTCAACGTCGCGGTGACCCGCGCACGCTGGAATGCCGAGCGCGACGAAAAGCGGATGGCGGACCTGCTCATTTCCACGGCGGCGGCGATATCGGCCAAACGCAAGGGCTAGCGAAGGATCGCTGCGGGCAAGCAGGCTCCCAATCAGGATCTCGCCTGACGCCGGTCTTCAAGGCAATCTCATGCTCATCGAGCGCTCCAGCTCGCCGAGTACCCTCAGTCCAGCAACAGGCAAATCGCCCGCTCGATCCGCTCCGCCGCCAGCGCCTGCAGTCCCTCGGGATCGTCGCCCAGCAGCGCCCGCAACTGATGCGGCGCGAAGACCAGATCGATGAACGCCTCGAGCAGGCGCTCGACGTCGTCCGGCCGATCCGGGCCCGCCTCGATCGCCTGCCGCACCCGCAGGCGACCTGCCTCCCAGCCGATCCGGGTCGCCTCGGCCGCCACGGCCGGAAAGCGATCGGCCGTGGCGATCACCAGTCGCATCATCGCCAGGGTCTTCGGCCGCGAGGCGTGCTCCAGCATGTCCTGACCGGCCAGCCGCAGGCGTTCCGCGAGCGGCAGGCCGGAGGGCAAGGGCTCGATCTGCGGCAGTGTTCCCGAATGGCGGCGGATCACCGCCTCGAAGAGCTGGTCCTTGTTGGCGAAGCGCGCATAGAGGCTGGCCTTGCCCGCTCCGGCCTGTCGCGCCACCGCCTCGCAGGAGGTCGCGGCAAAGCCCTGGGCAAGGAAGAGTTCGAAGGCAGCGTCCAGCAGCCGACGATCGACATCGCCGGCCTCTTCACGCCGAGGTCGCCCGCCGCGTGGTTTGGTCATCTCGTTCATGGGCGAACCTTAGGCGGATTGACAGAGCCTGTAAACTGAACGATAACGTTCAGTTATGCGACTGCGCCCTTCCCTGCGAGGCTCTCCATGACCGATCTCATCCAGTCCTTTCCTATCCACGTGCCTCAAGCCCAGCTCGACGAGCTGACGGCAAGACTCAGGCTTACACGCTGGCCCGACCGCGAGACCGTCCACGATGGGAGCCAGGGACCGCAACTGACGCGCCTGAAGGCCCTGGTGGAGCGCTGGGGCGGTGGCTACGACTGGCGGGCAGCCGAGACCCTGCTGAACGGCTGGGGCAGTAGCCGCACCGAAATCGACGGCCTCGGCATCCACTTCCTGCATGTGCGCTCTCCCGAGCCGGCGGCTACACCCCTGCTGCTCACCCATGGCTGGCCGGGCTCGGTGCTGGAGTTTCGCGAGGTGATAGGGCCGCTCACCGACCCGGTCGCCCATGGCGGTGACGCCACCGACGCCTTTCACCTGGTCATACCCGCGCTGCCCGGCTTCGGCTTCTCGGACCAGCCCGGCGAACCCGGCTGGGGGGTGGGCCGCACCGCCCTGGCCTGGATCGAACTCATGCGCCGACTCGGCTACGGCGATCACTGGCTGGCCCAGGGCGGTGACTGGGGCGCCGCGGTGACCACCGCCTTGGCGCACATGCGCCCGGCGGGCCTGGCCGGTGTGCACCTGAACATAGTGATGTTCCAGCCCACGGCGCAGGAGGTGGCCGAGGCCACGCCGGCCGAGCAGAAGATGCTCGCCGACGCCGCACGCTATGAACGCCAGTACTCGGGCTACATGAAGGTGCAGACGACCCGCCCGCAATCGGTGGCCTTCGCCCTGGCCGATTCGCCCGTAGGCCTTGCAGCCTGGATCTACGCGCTGTTCCAGGACGTCTCGGACAGCGCGGGCGAACCCGAGCGCGTCCTGGCGCTGGATCATCTGCTCGATGACATCATGCTCTACTGGCTGCCCAATGCCGGCGCCAGTTCGGCGCGCTTCTACTGGGAGGCGATGCGCGAGATAGCGAACGGCATGCCTACCGCGCCGCTGCCCCTGCCCGCCGGCATCAGCATGTTTCCCGGTGAGCAGCTGCGGCTGTCGCGCCGCTGGGCCGAGCGGCGCTTCGCCGATCTGCGGTTCTTCGCGGAAGCCGATCAGGGTGGGCACTTCGCGGCGATGGAAAATCCGCAAGAATTCGTCGGTCACCTGCGGGAAGCCTTTCGGGCGATGCGCTGAGGGCGTCCGCTCCAGGACTGTGCCGTAGCAGCGTCGCTCAAAGGCCCCGAGCCGCGCTTTAACACGTGTTTACAAGCGTTCAGGAAGTTTTACACGCGGCTCTTTATCGATCGATACCCTTGACCCCCGGCGATCACTCACTGAATGCCGTTTTCGGGCAGAGGGTTACCGAGGTGAAGCACGTCCTGAAGAGTATCGGCGCTATCGCCATGCTAGTGGGCTTGGCAGCCGTCCTTCTGGGGTGGCTGATCGATCCCTCCCTCTCCCTGCAATGCGGCATCAAGTTCGCTTGGATAAAGCGCGAATTCCTGCAGACGGACCTCTTACTCTGGGGCGCCCTGCTGTTCGCTCCCGGGTTCAATGGCTATGCGCTGCACACCGATCTATGAAATCGATCTTCGACCGCCACCACACGCCCTCATGACCAGACTAGCCAGGACCGCCGACGGTTGCCTTTTCGCTCGCTTCACTGCAGGGTGATCCGCCCACACCAGCCAGGACGCTTGCCTTGCCCCCTACCCTCCACATCGCCGCCGCCATCCTCCTGAACGAACGCCAGCAGGTGCTGCTGGTGCGCAAGCGGGGCACCACCGCCTTCATGCAACCGGGCGGCAAGGTGGATCCTGGGGAGCAACCTTTGGAAGCCTTGATCCGCGAATTGGCGGAAGAGCTTGGCCTGGTCATCAGGCCGGATGCCGCGGCCTTTCTCGGCAATCATCGGGCGCCGGCCGCCAACGAACCCGGTTTCAGGGTCGATTGCGCGCTGTATCAGGTAGCCATGCGCGCGGGAGACCAGCCGGTGCCTGCCGCCGAAATAGCAGAGGCGGTGTGGGTAGCCGTAGGCGAACCCGGCGATCTGCCGCTGGCGCCCCTGACACGCGACGTGATCCTTCCACTGCTCGGGCGGCAGCTGCTGCCCCCTTAGCAAGCGGCCTCGACCCCTTGGTCACGGATTTCAGCTTTGCCATGCCAGGCCGCCTGAAGCCTCGGGCGGCCTGGCGCCGGCCAGCGTCAGCCCGTGGACAGAGGCTGCCACCCCCCGACCGTGCGCAGTTCCAGACGGGCCGGCAGGCCATCCAGACGCAGCAGGTGCAGCCAGCCATTGCGCACCAGATCACGCACCACGGCATGCGCCGCGATCACCTGATCGATCATGGCGCGCGGCGCCTCGATCACCACATGCAGGCGGATCGGGCGATGCATCCACTGCTGGCCGTCGTGCAGCGACTGGCCCGCCAGACCGATGCGCAGGTCGCCACCGTTGCCTTCGAATACGGCGATATGACCGCCCACCACGTTGTGCAGCAGCTTGTTGCCGCTGCCGAAGCGCAGGTTGTCGGTGGTCGAGGTGAAGTACTGCAGGTTGATCCAGTGCGCCACCACCATGGGCGCGGTCATGATCTGCTCCAGCACCTTGCCCCCCGCATCCTGCCGCCAGTCGTAGTCATGCAGGAAGGCGCGGTCCTGCAGGTCCACCGCGCGAGTCCGCGCGCGCGGCGCGGCGATGAAGGCGGCATTGCCGGCCAGCCCCCATTCCGGCCGGGTCTGCGCCCAGTCGCGGGCGCAGCGGCGCAGCCGTCCGAGCAACTTGGCCGCTACTTCTGAGCCGTGGCCAAGGAAGGCAATCTCACCCGCGCCGCCGAGGCGCTGCATGTCTCCCAGCCCGCCCTCTCCACCCAGATCCGGGTGCTGGAGGATCAGCTCGGCCATCCCCTGTTCCTCCGCTCCGGACGCAGCCTGCGGCTGACCGAAGCCGCACAGCTGGTGCTGGACTACGCCGAGACCATCTTCGCCCTGGGCAGCGAGTTGCAGGACACCCTGCAGAACACCCAGGAAGCGAACCAGGCACTGCGCATCGGCTCCGTGGCGACCCTCTCGCGCAACTTCCAGGAGAACCTGCTGCGCCCCTTCCTCGGTCGTGAAGACCTGGTGCTGACCCTCGAATCCGGCAGCGTGGACGAATTGCTGGAGCGCCTGGCCCTGCACAAGCTGGACGTGGTGCTGACCAACCAGGCGGTGAGCGCCGACAGCCAGCGCACCTGGCAATGCCGCCTGCTCAATCGCCGGCCGGTGTGCCTGATCGGTCCACCGCGCCAGGACAGCCGTCCCTTCGACCTCCACCGGGACCTGCAACAGGCCCGGCTGATCGTGCCCGGGCGCAGCAGCGACGTGCGCAGCCAGTTCGAGGTCTATCGCAGCGGCCAGGGACTGACGCCGCGCATCTGCGCCGAGGTCGACGACATGGCCCTGCTGCGCCTGCTCGCCCGTGACTCCGGCGACATGGCCCTGCTGCCCGCCGTGGTGGTGCAGGACGAAGTGCGCACTGGCGCGCTGCAGCTCTACGCCGAGGTACCGGAAATCGCCGAGCGCTTCTATGCGGTGATCCTGCAACGGCAGTTCAGGTTGAGTATTCTGGAGGAATTGCTGGGGCAGCCGGCGGTGCCGGCTGCCGTCCTAGCGCCAGAGGCGCTTTAACCCCGGGTAATGGAATCGCCGAGCGCCGACGTTCACTCGGCGTCACATGGAGTGCCCCGCTACCTCACCACGCCATTCGCCTTGAACAGCCAGTCGAAGGCCTGGTCCAGGGTCGGCGATGCCGTGTCGACAGGCTCGCGTGCCAGCTGTGCGGATGTCCGAGCGAATACCTCCCTCACCCCGGGCAGCACCGCCACCGGCAGCTCGGCTGCCCGCAGTTGGCGCTCGGCCTCTTCCACTTCCTTGAGACGGCGCGGAGCATGGACGACATGCGTCCTGATCAGGGCGCCGAGAAAGTCTCTGAGCGAGCCCTGGTCGATATCGCTCAGGGCATCGTGGAGCTTTTCCGTGACGCCCTGCTTCTCGGCCGCCATGAAGCACTCGATGGTCAGGGCTTCCAGTCCCTTGGTGAACACGCTGCGCAGGATTTTCAGGGCCGCCGCATCGCCCGCGGCGCCTCCCTCGATGGGCGTGAGCGGTGCGCCGGCTTCGGCGAACAGGGCGACCGCGCGCTCAACGCCGATGCCTGCACCCAGCAGATTGGTTTTCGCGTGCGTCAACGCGATGGCCCCCAGGATGGCCACGTCCACATAGGGGATCGAGCGCTCGGCCGCAATGGCCGCGGCTCGCCTGATCCGCTCCGGATCCGCGGTGGTCATGTCGATGAACAGCGCGCCCGCCTGCATAAGGGCGAGCGCCTGCTCGGCGACCGGGAGCGAGACGGTGCCGAAAACGCAGGAGACGACGACGTCGCACTCGGCGACCGCGTCGTCTACCGAGGTGAAGAGCGCCAGGTTGTGCTCCTTGGCAAAGGCCTGGGCTCGGGGTGAGGGCTTGAGGTCGCACAGGAGGATCTCGTGGCCCGCTGCCACCCAGGGATGCGCATAGGTAAGGCCTACTTCGCCTGCGCCGATAATCGCTAGCTTCATTTGCGTGTTCCGTGATCAGTGGGCCGCGTAGGCGCCCCGGTAGGTTCCAGCGGCAATCTGCGCGAGCATCTCCGCTTCCTTGCGCTCGGTCGCCAGGCACCGATCGAGCAGCTCCGCCGCCTGGGCGATGGGAAAGGCGACGATGCCGTCATGGTCACCCACGACGAGGTCTCCCGGAGACACGATCATGTCGCCGATGGTCACCGGCACGTTGATTTCGCCCGGGCCATTCTTGTAGGGGCCACGGTGATAGCCCCCGCGCGCGAAGACCGGAAAGCTACCCTTGCTGATCGTCGCCAGGTCGCGGATCGCCCCATCGACGACGACCCCTGCGGCACCGCGCTTTTCCGCGATAGCCGCCATGATATCGCCCATCAGGGCGCGACTCAGGTCGCCGCCGCCATCGACCACCAGCACCTGGCCAGGGACGAGGAGCTCCAGCGCCTGGTGGATCGCCCGATTGTCGCCGGCGGGTACTTTCACGGTGAGCGCAAGGCCCGCCGTGGTGCCTTCGATCCGGTGGAAGGGCCGCAGCCGAGCGCCTGGAAGCCGGTCGAGACAGTCGCTGATGATCGAGGTGGAGGTGCGGGCGAAGGCTTCGACCAGCGCGGTCGGACTGGAAGCGATGACGTTCATGGGGGCTCCTCTTGTTGAATGACGTCGAGGATAGGCCGGTGGCTAAATAGAAAAAGCGATATTAAGGTATGACCACTCATGCCCTGAAGGAATGCCAATGGTCACGCTACGGCAATTACTGGCGCTGCACTGGATCGAACGGCTGGGTACGTTCGAAAGGGCTGCGGAACACCTCAGCACCACCCAGTCGGCCATTTCGAAACGGGTGCAGGAGCTGGAGTCTTCCACCGGCCTGCAGTTGTTCGACCGCTCGCAGCGGGGTGCCCGCTTCACCGCCGAGGGCGAGGAGCTGCTGGTCATCGCGCGAGAAATGCTCGATCTGAGCGAGCGCATCACCTCGCTCAAGGACGGCAAGCACGTCACCACGCGCCGCCTGCGGCTGGGCGTTACCGAACTCACCGCCTGGACCTGGTTACCGCGCCTGGTCACGCGGCTGGTCGCTGACTTTCCGGGGCTTACGGTGGAGCCGGAAGTCGACATGAGTCGCAACCTGCACGAGCGGCTGATGGACGACCTGGTCGACCTCATCGTGATCCCGGACACCTTCACCGCCCCCGAGGTCACCAGCGTGCCCCTGGCGACCGTGGAGAATGCCTGGATGGCCGCGCCGGGACTGGTGCGGAATTCCGGCGTGGTGAGTTTGGCCGAGCTGGCCAGATATCCCATGCTGATGCAGGGCAAGAAGTCAGGATCGGGGCTGTTCGTGAACCGCTGGCTGCACGCACGCGGCATAGAGCTGCCCAGGATCCTCTCCTCCGACAGCCTCACCGCCATGCTCGGCCTGGCCTCGGCGGGTCTCGGCGTCACCTATCTGCCGCGCGAATGTTTCCGCCCGCTGGTGGAAGACGGCAAGCTCGTCATCGTCGAGACCGATCCCGAGCTGCCACCGGTTCCCTACATGGCGATGTACCGCAACGATCGCCCCTCGACCTTCGTCGCCGAGATCGCCACGCTGGCGACGCACCTCTGCGACTTCACGAAACAGCTGCAGCGTTAGCCCGGTGCGCCAGACCGCCCTGCTGCTACAGAACGGTAGCGCAGCAAGCGGCCGTGATCGTGAACCAAGGTTGCGCCCCCTAGGCAGCAGAGGCCTCAGCGGGCGCGGTCGCCGGTTCGGAAATGGTCAGCACGAAGGCCAGCGCGGCCAAGGAGCAGACACCCAGGAAAATGAACACCGCGGTCCAGCTATAGCTATCCAGCAGGAAGCCGGTGATCAGCGGCGCCATGGCGCCCCCCGCCTGGCCCGCGCTGTTGACCACGGATGCAGCCACCGGATAGGTCGTTCTGGTCGTCAGCCCCATCGAATAGACCGAGAACGACGAGTAGCCAATGTTGAGCAGAAAGCCGGTACCGAACAGCAACAGACTGACCGCGAGCAGCCCATTGGGCGCGTAGACCAGAGCGACCATCATCACGCAGGTCGCTACCGCACTGATCATCATGGTCGGTTTGCGACGGCGGTCCAGGATTCGATCCGATAGCCAGCCACCGACGATATTGCCAAGCACCCCGCCAACGAAGGGCAAGGACGCCACGAAGCCGACCTGCATCAGTTCGAAGTGCTTCACCTCACCGAGGTACTTGGGGAGCCAGGCCAGGAGCACGTTCACCACACCGGTCATGAGCAGGTAGCCCAGACCACACCCCCAGATGTTCCAGGACCTGAACACGGAGCGGGACGTATCCAGGAGAGGGGTGCGTTCATAGCGCAGCGCGCGGTCGAGCCTGCCGAAATCCCGGTGCTTACGGACCGACTCGCTGTGCGCGGTCGTCTGGTCTTCGATGTGTTCGGCTTCGGCGTCACTGACCTGCTTGCAGGCCCTTGGGTCGTTGGGAACGAGCCACCACCAGAGCAAGGCCAGCAGCACGCCTGGCAGAGCGAAGGCGATGAACATGGTGCGCCAGCCATCGAGCAGAATCAGCGCTGCCCCCAATGGCGGTGCGATCACCGCGCCCATCTTCGCGGCGGATAGGAACGCTCCGGTAGCCGTGCCCTTTTCCCGCGGCGGAAACCAACGGTTGATGGTGCTCAGCATCGACAGGGGCAAAGCAGCCTCTGCCACGCCCAGGGCCGAGCGATAGAGCTTGAGCATGCCGATACTGTGGGAGGTGCCGATCAGCAGCGTCACGAGTGACGTCAGGCCAATCGCCGCGGGAGCGACCACGCGTACGCTGACCTTGCTCAGCAGAAAGCCTGCCGGTATCTGACCGAGCGAGTAGAACAGGAAGAAGGCGCTGACCAGCAGGCCCACCTCGGCATTGGTCGCACCGAACTCCTTCTGGATATAGGGCAAGGCGATGCCGATATTGGCCCTATCGGCCGCAGCGAGCATGTACACGACCACGATGACCGCCAGTACCACCCAGCGATAGCGGGTCCAGGACCGCGTCTGTAGCGCTGCCCGTTCCGCTACTGCCGGTGCCGGCTTCGAAGCCAGGGATTCGGTCATGAGTCCTCCGATTTTTATGGTTATTAAAGGTGACGGAGGTTTTACGACGGCCCATTAATGGAAAAAAGCGATAAAGAGGCACAGGCATTCATTCCCCTTTGGAATGCGCCATCCCCATACTCGGTGGGATGGCCATGCTTGAGCCCTCGGCAGCTGGCACGCGGATGGCGATCGCTGCGCTATCCAGGCAGGGATACAGAAGGAAACACGGATCACTGTCTGTCAGCCGGCGGACCTATGGATCCTGCCCCTGGTGGATGGACTGACCCCAACCACCCAGCACCCCAGGCGTGCCCTCCTCCCCCTCGCCCGCTACAATGCGCGCCTTGCCGTGCCACGCCTGATCGAGAAGAACCGCCATGTCCCTGCCCAAGCACCATCTGGAACTGCTCAGCCCTGCGCGCGATGTCGGGATCGCGCGGGAGGCCATCCTGCATGGGGCCGATGCCATCTACATTGGCGGGCCGAGCTTCGGGGCGCGGCACAATGCCTGCAACGAGGTCAGCGAGATCGCCGAGCTGGTGGAGTTCGCCCGTCGCTACCATGCGCGGGTGTTCACCACCCTCAACACCATCCTACATGACGACGAACTGGAGCCAGCGCGCAAACTGATCCACCAGCTGTACGACGCGGGCGTCGACGCGCTGATCGTGCAGGACCTGGGCGTGCTGGAACTGGACATCCCGCCGATCGAGTTGCATGCCAGCACCCAGACCGACATCCGCACCCTGGCGCGCGCCAGGTTTCTCGATCAGGCCGGTTTCTCCCAGCTGGTGCTGGCGCGCGAGCTGAATCTGCAGGAGATCTCGGCCATCGCCGCCGAGACCGATGCGGCCGTCGAATTCTTCATCCATGGCGCCCTGTGCGTGGCCTTCTCCGGCCAGTGCAACATCTCCCACGCCCAGACCGGCCGCAGCGCCAACCGTGGCGACTGCTCCCAGGCCTGCCGCCTGCCCTACACCCTGAAGGATGACCAGGGTCGGGTGGTGGCCTTCGAGAAGCACCTGCTGTCGATGAAGGACAACAACCAGAGCGCCAACCTGCGCGCCCTGGTCGAGGCCGGCGTGCGCTCCTTCAAGATCGAGGGACGCTACAAGGACATAGGCTACGTGAAGAACATCACCGCCTACTACCGCCAGCTGCTCGACGAGATCCTCGAGGACCGCACCGACCTGGCGCGCGCCTCCAGCGGCCGCACGGTGCATTTCTTCGTGCCCGATCCGGACAAGACCTTCCACCGCGGCAGCACCGACTACTTCGTCACCGACCGCAAGGTGGACATCGGCGCCTTCGACTCGCCGACCTTTACCGGTCTGCCGGTGGGCCAGGTGGAAAAGGTCGGCAAGCGCGACTTCATCGCCGTGACCGAGGAGCCGCTGTCCAACGGTGACGGCCTCAACGTGCTGGTCAAGCGCGAGGTGGTGGGCTTTCGCGCCAACGTCGCCGAACTGAAAGGTGAGTTCGAAGAGGACGGGGCGAAGCGCTATCGCTATCGCGTCGAACCCAACGAGATGCCCGAGGGGCTGTTTCGCCTGCGGCCGAATCATCCGCTCTCGCGCAATCTGGACCACAACTGGCAGCAGGCCCTGCTCAAGACCAGCGCCGAGCGCCGCATCGGCGTGCGCTGGCAGGCCGAGCTGCGCGAGCAGCGACTACGGCTGACCGCCACCAGCGAGGAAGGCGTCAGCGCCACCGTCGCGCTGGACGGCCCCTTCGGCGTGGCCAACAAGCCGGAGCAGGCGCTGGATGGCCTGCGCGATCTGCTGACCCAGCTGGGCACCACCGAGTATCACGCCCTGGACGTGACCCTGGATGCCCCCCAGGCCTTTTTCGTACCGAATTCGCACCTCAAGGCACTGCGCCGCGAGGCCATCGAGCAATTGACCGCCGCCCGCGTCGCCGCCCACCCGCGCGGCTGCCGCAAGGCCGAGACCAGTCCGCCGCCGGTGTACCCCGAGTCGCACCTGTCGTTTCTCTACAACGTCTACAACCAGAAGGCCCGCGACTTCTACCATCGCCACGGCGTGCAGCTGATCGACGCCGCCTACGAGGCCCACGAAGAGCCTGGCGAGGTGCCGGTGATGATCACCAAGCACTGCCTGCGCTTCTCCTTCAATCTCTGCCCCAAGCAAGCCAAGGGCGTCACCGGCGTACGCACCAAGGTTGCGCCCATGCAGCTGGTCCACGGTGACGAAGTGCTGACCCTGAAGTTCGACTGCAAGCCCTGCGAGATGCACGTGGTGGGCAAGATGAAGGGCCACATCCTCGACCTGCCGCTGCCGGGCAGCCAGGCTGCGGCCAAGGCGCTCGCCAGCATCAGCCCGGAAGACCTGCTCAAGACCATCCGCAACAAGCCGACCGGGTACAGTCACTGAGTCCCGACGGGCTGACGTCAGCGGCTGGCTTGCGGCGGGTCGCGCAGCCGTGATCCGCCGACTCGACCCTGCTACCGCTCAGCTGCCGCGGGTGTCTGGCGCGCAAGTCCGTTGTAGGCGTCGAGCATCCGCTCGCACCAGGCCGCGATGGGGTCGTCCTGGGCCAGTAACGTCTGAGTGCTGACGATCCGCGCCCACTGAAAGGCGCCGAAGACGATGTGATCGGCATAGGCCGGGGCCGCGCCGGCCAGGTACTCCTGCGCGACCAGGGTGCTGCGCAGGGGCTTCAGGACCTCGCCAAATCTCTCCAGCGAGGTCTCGCGCTGGGCGGCCAGGGTATCCAGAGACACGCCGAATGCCGCTTCACGGGTCCGTTTGAAATAGTCCTGGTCGGCATCCTCCAGCACGGCATGGACGTCGGGCAGGATCAACCGCGCCAGTGCCGGATGGACACTGTCGGCGACCCACTGATTGACGAAGCGTGTCACCGCCGTCAGCGAGGCATCGCCCAGCAATGACGGAAGCTCGGGGTATTGGCGATCCAGGTACTCGGCGATGGCCCAGCTGTCGCTCACCCACTGTTCGCCATCCACCAGCACCGGCACCTTGCCCTGTCCGGAAAAGGCGATGGCCTCCTTTTCGTGGAAGCGCCAGGCGACGGTCTCGACCGGCAGCCCCTTGTGCGCCAGCGCCAGCCGTATGCGCCAGCAATAGGGGCTGAAGCGGCAGCTGTCGTCGGCACCGGTCAGTTCGTACAGGCGTAGCGGAAGGGTCATGGGTTGTTCTCTCGTTGGTTAGGCCACGGATGGGGTTTTGACGATAACGGTTAGGGAAGACAAGAGCATCCAAGGTTCCTGACTCCCTTCGCTTACCGCCCAAGACACTTGACGACTACCTTCCTCTCCGCCACCATCTAAATCATATAGATAACTATAACTATGGATGACCAGATGACCTCAGTCGACGCTCGCCTGCCGCTGTACCAGCAGCTACGTGATGACCTGGCAACCGCTATCGCTCGGCAACAATGGCGACCGGGCGAGGCCATTCCGACCGAGGCCGTCCTGTGCGAGCGCTATGCGGTGTCGCCCGGCACCGTGCGCAAGGCGCTGGATCTACTGGTGGACGAAGGCGTTCTGGAACGCTTCCAGGGCCGGGGCACCTTCGTTCGGCGGCCGCAATTCGACCACTCGCTGTTTCGCTTCTTCCGCTTCGAAGATGCCAATGGCGAGCGCGTCGTGCCGGACAGCCATATCCTGCTCCGGGAGCAGCGCCAGGCCCCGGCGGACGTGGCCAAGGCACTCCAGCTGGCCGAGAACAGCACGGTCGTCTACCTGCACCGCTTGCGCCTGATCGCCGGACACGCGGTGCTCGAAGAACACATCTGGCTGGATGCCAAGCGCTTCGGGGCCCTGCTCGAGGTATCGCTCGATGCCTTCGGCCCCCTGCTCTACCCCCTCTATGAACAGCATTGCGGTGAAGCCGTGGCCCGCGCCGAAGAACAGCTCAGCGTCACCCAAGGCGCGGCCGACAGCGAGCGCCTGCTGCAACTACCCGCTGGCCAACCGCTGGTGCAGATCGAGCGCCTGGCGCTGGGCTACGACGGCCATCCGCTGGAATGGCGGCGCTCCCGTGGCGATGCCCTGACCTTCCGTTACCGCACCGAAATCCGCTAGCTGCCACTCCAATAACAAGAGGCACTCTCATCATGTTCAACTGGTACAAAGATGTATCGCGCGGCGAGCGCAAGACCTTCTGGGCCTGCTTCGGCGGCTGGGCGGTGGATGCCCTGGAAGTCCAGATGTTCGGCCTGGCCATTCCAGCCCTGCTGGTGGCCCTATCGATGACCAAGGCCGATGCCGGTCTGATCTCCGGGATAACCCTGATCACCACCGCCGTGGGCGGCTGGCTCGCCGGCAGTCTGTCGGATCGCTTCGGCCGGGTACGGGTGCTGCAGTGGACCATCCTCTGGTTCTCCTGCTTCACCGCCCTGTCGGCCTTCGTCGACGGCTACTACTCGCTACTGGCGGTCAAGGCGTTGCAGGGCTTCGGCATCGGCGGCGAATGGGCGGCTGGCGCCGTGCTCATGGCCGAAACCATTCGCGCCGAACACCGTGGCAAGGTCATGGCGACGGTGCAGAGTGCCTGGGCCGTGGGCTGGGCCGGCGCGGTGCTGCTATTTACCCTGATCTACAGCTTCTTGCCGCAGGACTACGCCTGGCGGGTGATGTTCGCCCTCGGCCTCCTGCCAGCGCTGCTGATCCTCTATGTGCGCCGCTCGATTCCCGAGCCGGAGGCCTTCCAGCGCACCGCCAAGAGTCGCTCGGACGCCGGTTTCTGGAGCGCCCTGCTCGGCATCTTCAAGCCGCAGTACCTGCGCGTCACACTGCTCGGCGGCCTGCTCGGTCTGGGTGCCCACGGTGGCTACCATGCGGTGATGACCTGGCTGCCGACCTTTCTCAAGACCGAACGCCAGCTGTCGGTGTTGGGTTCCGGCGGCTACCTGGCGGTGATCATCTTCGCCTTCTGGTGCGGCTGCATCGCCAGCTCGGTGCTGATCGACCGCATCGGCCGCCGCTACAACGTCGCCCTCTTCGCCTTCTGCTGCGTGCTCACGGTACAGGCCTATGTCAGCCTGCCGCTGACCAATACCCAGATGCTGTTCCTGGGCTTCCCGCTGGGCTTCTTCGCCGCCGGCATTCCGGCCAGTCTGGGTGCCCTGTTCAATGAACTCTATCCCAGCGAGATCCGTGGCGCTGGCGTGGGTTTCTGCTACAACTTCGGTCGGGTGCTCTCGGCGGTCTTTCCCGTCCTGGTGGGCCATATGAGCGCGTCCATGTCGCTGGGCTCGGCCATCGGCATCGATGCCGGGATCGCTTACGGCATCGCCCTGATCGCCGTCCTCGCCCTGCCGGAAACCCGTGGCCGGGATTTGCAGCGCCTGTCGGCTGCGGACTCGGCGCCGAGCCCCGCTCATCAGGACGCCCCTTCACCGGCACGCCATTGAGGCGGCCGGTCAATCTCCAGCCAAGAGTTGCCATGATCCGTTCGGAAATTGCTCCCATCACCGGCGTCGACAGCCACGCCCATGTCTTCCATCGTGGCCAGACGCTGGCGGCTGAGCGCCGCTACAGCCCCGACTACGACGCGCCCCTGAGCCGCTATCTGGCACACCTGGACGAGGTGGGACTGTCCCACGGCATCTTGGTGCAACCGAGCTTTCTCGGTACCGATAACAGCCTGCTACTCGACTGCCTGGACAAGGCGCCCCGGCGCTTGCGGGGCGTGGTCGTGGTCGAACCCGAGGTCTCCGCCGAGGCGCTGGCGGCACTGGCCGGCCAGGGTGTCCGCGGTGTGCGGCTCAATCTCATGGGGCAAGTCCAGCCCGACCTTGCCGCGCCACGGTGGCAATCCTTCCTGCAGCGCCTGGAACAGCTGGGGCTGCATCTGGAACTGCATCGACATGCCGGTGAGCTGCCCGCGCTCTTGGACCCGGCGTTGGCGGCCGGGGTGACGGTGGTGGTCGATCACTTCGGGCGTCCCGATTCGGAGCTGGGCGACCGCGACCCCGCCATCACGGAACTCTGCCGTTGGGCCGTCCGGGGTGGCGCACTGTGGTTCAAGCTCTCGGCGCCCTACCGCAACGCGCTGAAAGACAGCCCGGCCGCATTGATCGAGCAGCGCGCCCAGGCCACCGCCGAATGCCTGCTGGCCGCCTTTGGCCCGGACAGCTTCGTCTGGGGCAGCGATTGGCCCCATACCCAGCATGAGCGCCAGACCGATTTCCGCCAGGAATACGAGGCAATGCCGCGTTGGTTGCCTCACCACTATCGCCAGCAGGTCCTGGTGGAAAATCCCGCTCGGCTGTTCAGGATTGGTGACTCGGCGCGCTAGTCAGGATTCAGCCTCTGCAAACCTGGTGCAGCTGGAAGGTCGGCGTCCTCAGGCGCCTTGCCTACCTCTTCATACCCCCTGATGGCCGCTGTCAGCTGCCTGGCGGACGTTACGGCCCCTCCGACGCCCCCACCGCCATGCCCTCCCACGCGTGGTACTAGCCCACCGGACAATTCCTGCGACCGGCAGATGTCGTCGGCCAGGCGCCCCAGGCGGGAGCCCGTGCTCGGACCGGGTTCTCTTCGCGTGTTTCGACTACAGTTGAGCGAGCCCTCACCGGCCGCGAACGACGACCACCGGAACACCTCGCGCGTAAGCGAAGGCGCGCAGAGCACAACAAACCAGGAGTCACCCATGGAGCAGGACAATCAGGAGCAGGACTACATCACCTCGCTGGAGACGCTGGAAAGCCTCTACGGCGAGGTCGCGGCGCCGTCGATCCTCAAGGCGGTTGACCATATCCACCTCGCTTACCAGCCCTTCATCGAAGCCGCGTCCTTCGTGGTACTGGCTTCCTCAGGGCCCCAGGGCCTGGATGCCTCGCCGCGCGGCGATGCGCCGGGCTTCGTCCATGTCCAAGATGCCAAGACCCTCTACCTGCCGGACCGCCGGGGCAACAATCGCCTGGATACGCTGCGCAACGTCCTCCAGGATCCCCAGGTAGCGCTGCTGTTCCTGATTCCCGGCATTGGCGAGACGCTACGGATCAATGGCACCGCCCGTATAGCGGTCGATCCCGCGCTGCTGGCGCGCTTCGAGGTCAAAGGCCAGCGCCCGCGGACGGTACTGGAGATCACAGTCAGCAGTGTCTACTTCCAGTGCAGCCGCGCGGTGATCAGGGCCGGCTTGTGGGATGCCGCCAGGCACCTGCCGCGCAGTGCGCTGCCCTCTCCCGGGTCGATCCTCAAGCAGCTATGTCCTACCCAGATAGACGGCGATGCCTACGACCAGGCCCTGCCGCAGCGGATCGCCAACACGCTCTACTAGGCCGGCCCGCCCCGCTTCCAGAGCCAGCAACGACCTGCCATGACCTTCACGGATATCCTCGTTCCCCCCTACACGAGTCTGCTCGGCGCCCTGTCGGCCTGGCTCGGCAAGGCCGAGGCGCTGCTGGTCGCCCGCCTGGCGCCCGATATGTTCCCGCTCGCCACCCAGATCCGCTTCGCCTGCGTTCAGGCCCGGGAAGGGATGTTGCGACTGCACGGCCAGGCCTTTCCGCCCGAACTGACAGACTTGCTCAACGAAGGCCGCGTGAGTATTCAATCTAGCCCATTGCCGTGGACTTTTGCGCGAATAGCGCTCGAAGCGCCTGCAGACTGTTGCCAGGCACTCGAACTTCAACCGGCTTCAACGCTAGTTATCCCGTACAGAAAAAAGTGCCTATATCGATCCATATTGGAACCGTCGAACTGGCCACTTTCTATTATTGAACACGGACACCGGATAACCTCTCTTGATAAGGCAATGCCCGCCCGCCCAACCCTTATCCCGCGCCCCGACTGCCTTTAAGGCTCGCTGGAGACGGGCCCACCCATCCGTTCTCGACCCCTTCCAAACGCCTTATAGATATCGCAAAAATCTTTATCGGGCCAGTTCAGCGTTATTTCGCTAAGTTCCAGCAATTCATCGAAGCGGCATTAGGCCACTATAAACTTAGTTAAGACAGATCCGAAAGCCTGACCATTGACGTCACTATTCCGCCGTCAGTCCTGGCTAGTCGCGAACACTAGTCTTTCCCGAGGAGCTTTCAGATGTTCAAGAATTTTCGGATTGGCACCCGCCTTATCGTGTCCTTCATTGCCGTGGCGTCCATCAGCCTGGTGGTGGGATTGGCGGGCCTGAGCAACAGCAGTCAGATCAATGATCTGGCGACCCAGCTTTATCAGAACGAGTTGCTCGGGCTTTCCTATATCAAGGAGGCCAACCTGAATCTGGTCTTCATCGGTCGTGCGCGCAGCAATTACCTGCTGGCGACTTCCGAAGAGGATCGCACTCGTGCCCAGGCCGAGGTCAAGCTGGGCCTCGCCAACGTACGGGACAATCTTGCCAAGGCCCGCCCCCTCTTCAGCAGCGAAGCATCGGCCGCCAATTTCCGGCAGATCGACGAGCTGCTCGGCAGCTATACCTCCCAGCTGGACCAGGCCATGGCGATCGCGGGCAAGCGGACGCTGCGTGACGCCGATCCTGAGCTGGACACTCAACTGGTCAGTGTCCGCCGTTATGGCGACCAGGTAGGCATGCTGATGACCGAGCTGTCCAAGCGTAAGGAGCAGAACGCCAGCGACGCCAACGACCTCACCGACCAGATCTATGCCCGTAGCCGGATCATGCTGATCGGCATCATCGCGGTGGGCGTGGCCTTTGGCATCCTGCTCGGTTTCCTGATGAGTCGCAGCATCACCCGCCCCCTGCGCGCGGCCGTCGCGATCGCCGATCGCCTGGCTGCCGGGGACCTCACCCAGCGCATCGACGCCGAAGGCCGGGACGAGACCGCCGCCCTGCTGCGCGCCATGGACGGCATGAACCAGCGCCTGTCGCAGATCATCAGCGATGTCCGCAGCGCCTCCGATGGCCTGGCCAGCGCCTCGGAGGAGATCTCCGCCACCGCCCAGAGCATCAGCCAGGCCAGCACCGAACAGGCCGCCTCGGTCGAGGAGACCAGTGCCAGCGTCGAGCAGATGTCGGCCTCCATCGCGCAGAACACCGAGAACGCCAAGGTCACCGACGGCATGGCTGGCAAGGCCAACCGCGAGGCGAACGAAGGCGGCCAGGCCGTCAGGGACACCCTGGTGGCCATGAAGACCATCGCCGCCAAGATCGGCATCATCGACGACATCGCCTACCAGACCAACCTGCTGGCCCTCAACGCCGCCATCGAGGCCGCGCGGGCTGGCGAACACGGTAAGGGCTTTGCGGTGGTGGCTTCCGAGGTACGCAAGCTGGCGGAACGCAGCCAGGTCGCTGCCCAGGAGATCAGCAATGTCGCCCAGGGCAGCGTGGCCCTGGCCGAGCGTGCCGGCTCGCTGCTGGACGAGATGGTCCCCTCCATCAGCAAGACCTCCGATCTGGTACAGGAGATTACCGCGGCGTCCGAAGAGCAGACCTCCGGCGTCGAACAGATCAACAGCGCCATGTTGCAACTGAGTCAGGTCACCCAGCAGAACGCCTCGGCGTCAGAAGAGCTGGCTGCCACCGCGGAAGAAATGAGCAGCCAGGCCGAGCAGCTCCAGCAACTCATGGAGTTCTTTACCCTGAGCGGCGTTTCGGCTGTGGAGCACAAGGCACGCGCCACGCCCAATCGGTCAGGTACGAACCGGGCGAAGCAGATGACCTCGTTGGCCGATGGCGCCCATCGCGCCTCGCACGGCGGCGTGCCGGCCGGCTTCGCTCGTTTCGAAGAGCACGTCTGATGCTAACCCGCCCTTCCTGACGTTTCCGCTCGGGAAGAACCCTGAGGCGTGAACACTGGCTGCGCGGGAGATTAGGGAGTGAGCCGCGGTGACGGGGCGTTCATGCTGCCGCCTACGCTCGGCGGCGTTACCAATATGAACATCCCTGCGGTACCGCTGATAGGTCCGACGTGCGCCTTTTCTATCACCTGAAAGAGACCTACCGCGACCGTAGTAGCGTAATGGGGGACATCCACGTCCCAGGGCTCCAGCAGCATCGTGGGCGCTGTCTGCGAAGTGCTGGAGCAGCAAGGACGGCGCCAACGTCGAGCCGGGGGCATGTTCATCTCTTCTTGCGGGCAAGGCAACCGACCTCGGTGAAACCGGTGGCCGTAATGATGTCCTTTCTTCGCGCGGTGCCTGGCAGGGCGAACCGATCCAGAAAGGATCCACCGATCAGCGCCGGCGACTACAGCCTGTGCTGAATGAAATCGCGGTCACCGTAGGAGCGCGGCGGGAGCAGGCGGGAACTGGCAGCAGGCGATGGCGGGCTTCGTCAGGTCATTCAATTCCACGGGGTTCGCGGTGACTACTGGATTGGCACCGCCTCACCGCCATCACGGCCCAACGCTATGTGTGCCAGCAGACAGACGCCACCCTCCATAGACTTCCACACTGGATGCGCACCGTCTCAAGACGTCGTGCACGTGGCACCTGCGTGGAAGGCATCTCTGCGCCGCTGTTTGCATTTCGCGCTGAATGCTAAGGAAAACATGGATAGGCAATGGCTTCGAGCAATCCGTCGGTTGTGGCATCCCGCACCGCGCGTCTTCCACTACGAACCAGCCCTGCGCGCGGAGCTGTTCAGTTTGGAGCAGATGGCTACCCACGGCGCTCATCTGGCCCGACAACATCACCTGAGTCCCGACAACACCTCGGATGCCCTGCTTCATCGACTCGCTGAAAATGCCACCGTACTGGCCAGCAGCTGCCAGGCCATGGCCGTGGCGGCGCTATCCAAGCAACGTGCCACCCCGGCGGCCGCGTGGCTACTGGACAATTTCTATCTGGTCGAAGAGCAGATACGCACCGCACAGAAACATCTACCCAAAGGTTACTGCCGTGAGCTGCCAGGTCTGGAGGACGGGCCCTCGCGTACCTTTCCACGGGTGTATGACATCGCGCTGGAAACCATCTCCCACGGCGACGGCCGCGTCGATAGCGATAATCTGAGCCGTTTCGTCACCGCTTATCAGGCGGTGACGCCCCTGACCCTGGGCGAGTTGTGGGCCATTCCCATCATGTTGCGCCTGGCGTTGATCGAAAATCTCCGGCGTGTCGCGTCACAGGTGATGGCTAGCTGGACCGATCGTAACCTCGCCAACGACTGGGCCGACCGTTTCATTTCCACCGCCGAGCACGACGCCAAGAGCGTAGTCCTGCTGGTGGCCGACCTCGCACGCTCTGCGCCGCCGATGACCAGCGCCTTCGTTGCGGAGCTCTCGCGACGTTTGCAGGGCCAGAGTACCTCACTGGTTCTGCCGATGACCTGGGTCGAACAGGCCCTGGCGGAGTCCGGCCAAAGTGTCGAACGCCTTATTCATCTCGATGGCCAACTGCAGGCCACGGAGCAGGTGTCGATCAGCAACAGCATCAGCAGCTTGCGGCTGCTATCGGCGGTGGACTGGCGCGAGTTCGTCGAGCGCATGAGCGGCGTCGAACAAGCGCTGGCCAAGGACCCGGCTGACATCTACGGCCGCATGGATTTCGCCACTCGCGATCACTACCGCCACGCCATCGAGCGCCTGGCGCGCAGCTGCTCGCATTCCGAGATCGACATCGCGCAGGCGGCCATCGGTCTCTGCGACGCCGCGGCCGAGCAGGATCCGCTGAAGAGGCACGTCGGTTTCTACCTGGTGGGCGCGGGACTGGCCATCCTGGAAATACAGCTGGGTGCCCGGCGCTCCCTGGTGGAGCGCTGCCGCAGGATACTGCGCGGCGCGCCCATGGCGTTCTTCGTCGTGCCCGTCATGGCGCTCAGCGTGCTGTTGGCCTGGCCTTTCTTCAGCTGGTCGAGAGCGGACGGATGGGGCCTCTGGACGATACTGCTGCTTGGCGGGCCGATCGTGGTAATGACCAGCCAGCTGGCCATCGCGCTGGTCAACCGCCTGGTGACCCTGACGCTGCTGCCGGACATTCTGCCCCGCCTGGATCTCAGCGCCGGCATTCCCCCCGAGGCACGCACGCTGGTCGTGGTGCCAACGCTGATCGGTAGCGTTCAGGACGTGGAAGAACTGATCGATGGCATGGAGGTACGCTTTCTCGCCAATCGGGACGCCAACCTGCACTTCGCCTTGCTCACCGATTTCATGGATGCCCAGAGCGAAGTCCTCGAGAGTGACGCGTCGATACTGCACTACGCGAGCCAGGCGGTCGAAGCCCTGAACCTGAAGTATCCGGAAACCGGCGCGGCACGGTTCTTCCTGCTGCATCGCCCGCGGCGCTGGAATCCCACCGAACAGCGCTGGATAGGCCACGAGCGCAAGCGCGGCAAGATAGCGGACCTCAATGCGCTGCTACGCGGGCATGGCGCTGGGCGCTTCTCCCTGGTCGTCGGCAACCTCTCTGCTCTGCCGAGGATCAGCTACGTCATCACGCTGGATACCGACACCCAACTGCCGCGCGAGGTGGCGCGGCAGCTCCTGGGTGCGATCTGCCACCCGCTCAACCAACCGCGCTTCGATGGGCGCCAGAAACGCATCACGAGCGGCTACGCGATTCTGCAACCTCGTGTCGGCATCAGCCTGCCGAGTATCGCTCGCTCCACGTACGCTCAGCTGTTCGGCAGCGACGCTGGCGTGGACCCCTACACACGCTCCGTCTCCGACGTCTACCAGGACTTGTTCGGCAACGGCTCATTCATCGGCAAAGGGATCTATGCCGTGGATGCCTTCGAACATGCCCTGCAGGACCGCTTTCCCGAAAACCGTATTCTCAGCCACGACCTGATCGAGGGCTGTTATGCCCATTCCGGCCTGATCAGTGATGTACAACTCTATGAAGAGCATCCGGCGCGCTACAGCGCCGACGCCAAACGCCGTCATCGCTGGATACGCGGAGACTGGCAGTTACTGCCGTGGCTGATGCCCTGGACACCGAAATCCGACGGTAGCCTGGAGCCGAATCACCTGACGCACCTGGCCTACTGGAAGATCATCGACAACCTGCGTCGTAGCCTGGAGCCAGCCGCCTTTCTCGGGGTATTGCTATGGGGTTGGTTTGCCAGCGCTCACGCACTGGCGTGGAGCCTTGGCGTATTGCTGCTGGTGATCACCCACCCCCTGATCAGCGCCTCGCTGGAGGTGCTGCACAAAGCCCCGGACATCCAGCTCGGTCAGCACCTGAAGGTGGTCCTTCGTAGTGCCATCCAGCAGATCACACGGGCGCTGCTGAGCCTGGTGTGGCTACCCTTCGAAGCCTTCAGCAGCCTGGACGCCATCGGCCGCACGCTGTGGCGCCTGACCATCAGTCGCCGCCATCTCCTGCAATGGAATTCGTCCCGCGAAGTGGAGCGCAGCAGCCGCAACGACCTGCCGGGCCTGTATCGGCTGATGTGGGTGGCGCCCCTGCTGGCCATCGTCGTGGCCGCCGCCTTGCTGCTGGGTGACGCCCCCTGGGTATCGGCAATCGCCGCGCCTTTCCTGCTGGCCTGGCTGCTGGCACCGGCCGTCGCCTATCGGTTGAGCCAGCCAAGTGGCCCATCGGTGTTCACGCCTTCTCCCGCGGAGCAGCAATTCCTGCGCGGCCTGACGCGCAAGACCTGGGCCTTCTTCGACGATCACGTGGGCCCTGGCGATAACTGGCTGCCTCCGGACAACATTCAGGAGCAGCCAACGGCGGTGACCGCCCACCGAACCTCGCCGACCAACATGGGCATGGCGCTGCTCTCCCACCTGGCGGCCCATGACTTCGCCTACCTGAGCGGGGGCCGCCTGCTCACACGACTGGATAAGACACTGGCCAGCATGTCGCGGCTGGAGCGTCATCGCCGCCACTTCTACAACTGGTACGACACCCAGACCCTGCAACCGCTGCCGCCGCGCTACGTGTCCACGGTGGACAGCGGCAATCTGGCTGGCCTGCTACTGACACTGCGCTCCGGGCTTCATGAATTGCCCCACGCGCCACTGCTCAGCGCTGACTGGTGCAATGGCCTGGCGGACTGCCTTGCCGTGCTGCGAGAGGCAGTACAGGCGAGCGCGCTGGATGAGCAGTTGCTCGCCGGTGCGTACAGCGAATTGGCGGCCGCCCATACGCTTGAAGGTTTGCACGAGATTGGTGCCGTCCTGCAGCGCCTGATCGCCTGGGCCGAGGCTCTGAAACCCGCGCTGAGGGTGGCTCCCGACACCGACTACTGGCGTCTGGCATTGCTCGCTCAATGCGAGGATCTCCACGGCGAGTTGGCCAGCCTGACCCTGCCCGGCTCCCCCCTGGCATCGGCCAGCTGGCATGAGCTGGCGCAGCTGGAGGTCACGCAGTGGCCCATCGACGAACAGCCTCGGGTACGGGCGGTGATCGCCCAGGCCAAGGAGCGCATCGTCACCGCGCTGCGCCTGGCGGATCTCACTGCCGACCTGGCCGACATGGACTTCACCTTTCTCTACAACCCGCAACGCGAGCTGCTGACCATTGGCTACAACGTCGAGGAACAACGCCTGGACGGCGGCTACTATGATCTCCTGGCGTCGGAAGCACGTCTGACCAGTTTCCTGGCCATCGCGCAGGGACAACTGCCGCAGGAAAGTTGGTTCACCCTCGGCCGGCTGTTGACGAGCAACGGCGGCAATCCCGTGTTGCTGTCCTGGACCGGCTCGATGTTCGAGTACCTGATGCCGATGCTGGTCATGCCCAACCATGCCGGCACCCTGCTCGACCAGACCTGCCGCGCGGCCGTGGCGAGACAGATCGAATACGGCCAGCAACTGGGCCTGCCATGGGGCGTATCCGAGTCCGGCTACAGCACCCTGGATGCGCAACTCAACTACCAGTACCGGGCCTTCGGCGTGCCCGGGCTCGGTCTCAAGCGCGGGCTGGGCGAAGACCTGGTGATGGCACCCTATGCCTCGGTGTTGGCGCTGATGGTAGCGCCAGAAGCCGCGTGCAAGAATCTCCAGCGCCTGGCCGGCATGGGCATGGCTGGCCGCTATGGCCTGTATGAAGCCATCGACTTCACCAGCGCCCGCCTCCCGCCAGGGCAGCACGCCGGACTCATCCAGTCGTTCATGGCGCACCACCAGGGCATGAGCCTGCTGTCACTGACCCATGTCTTGCTCGAGCGGCCCATGCAGCGTCGCTTCGAAGCCAATCCGCAGTTCCAGGCCACGTCCCTGCTGCTGCAGGAGCGGGCGCCTAGAAGTGCCGCGCAGTACCTGCACACCGCCAATGCCGCGCTGGAAGGCCAGGTCGCCCGCGCCAGTGAAAACAAGCTGCGGGTCTACACCGATCCTTGCCGGCGGCACCCGGCCGTGCAGTTGCTTTCCAACGGCCGCTACCATGTGATGATCAGTAATGCCGGCGGCGGCTACAGCCGCCGCGACAACCTGGCCGTCACGCGCTGGCAGGAAGACATCACCTGCGACAACACCGGCACCTTCTGTTACCTCCGCGATGTGGACAGCGGCGATTTCTGGTCCTCGGCGCACCAGCCCACCTTACGCAGGACGGAGGGCTTCGAGGCGATCTTCACCGATGCCAGGGCCGAGTTTCGGGTCCGCGAACGTGATTTCGATGTCCATACCGAAATCGTCGTTTCGCCGGAAGACGACATCGAATTACGGCGCCTCCACATCAGCAATCGCAGTGGACGGCGCCGAACCCTGGAGCTTACCAGCTACGCGGAAGTGGTCCTGGCCCCTGCCTTGAGCGACGCCTTGCACCCGGCCTTCAGCAAGCTGTTCGTGCAAAGCGAACTGCTCACCCCGCTGCAGGCCATCCTGTGTAGCCGGCGGCCACGCTCCAGTGATGAAAAGGTGCCGTGGTTGTGTCACCTGCTGGCGGTCCACGATGCGGACATCGCGGCGATCTCCTACGAAACCGATCGAGCCCGCTTCATCGGTCGTGGGCGCAACTTGACGCACCCTGCCGCCATGGATGCCGAGGCACTTTCCGGTACCGCCGGCGCGGTGCTCGATCCCATCGTGGCCATCCGCTGCCGGATCACCTTCGACCCAGGCCAGATCGCCACCATCGATCTGGTGACCGGCGTGAGCGACAACCGTGAGGGTTGCCTCCAGCTGATCAACAAATACCGCGACCGCCGCCTCGCTGATCGCGTCTTCGACCTGAGCTGGACCCACAGCCAGGTGCTGCTGCGCCAGCTCAACACCTCCCACGCCGAGGCGCGGCTGTTCGAGCAGATGGCTGCGTCCATCATCTATACCAACCCCTCACTGCGGGCCGCACCGAATATCCTCGCGGCCAATCAGCGCAATCAAAGCGGCCTCTGGGGCCAGGCGATCTCGGGCGACCGACCCATCGTGCTGCTGCAGATTTCCACGGCTATCCATATCGATCTGGTGCGCAAGCTGGTGCAGGCTCACGCCTACTGGCGACACAAAGGGCTCAGTGTCGACCTGGTGATCTGGAACGAAGACCAAGCGGGTTATCGTCAGGAACTGCAGGATTCGATCATGGAGCTGGTCACCTCGGGCAGCGAGGCGCACCTGATCGATCGGCCAGGTGGCATCTTCGTCCGGCCGGCGCAACAGCTCTCCCATGAGGATCGTGTGCTGATGCTGGCGGTCGCTCACCTGGTGCTCAGCGACGAGCGCGGCAGTCTCGCCGAACAGGTCCACCGGCGCCGCGCGGAACCGAGGCTACCGGCTTTCGATGCCAAGCTATTGCCCAGCGTCGTTCCGACCGCTGCGACTCCGCTGGCCGATGCGTCCCTGATCCTCGGCAACCCCCATGGCGGCTTCAGCGCCGATGGCAAGGAATACGTCATTCACTCGCATGCCGGACAGCGCACGCCAGCGCCCTGGGTGAACGTGCTGGCAAACCCCAACTTCGGCAGCGTGATTTCGGAAAGTGGCAACGCCTACACCTGGTATGAAAATGCCCACGAATTCCGCCTGACCCCATGGCGCAATGATCCGGTCAGCGACCCAGGCGACGAGACCTTCTACCTACGCGACGAAGACAGCGGCCACTACTGGTCGCCCACGCCCCTGCCCCGCCCTGGCAAGGGTACCTACGTGACCCGGCACGGCTTTGGCTATAGCGTGTTCGAACACGAAGAAGACGGTATTCGCAGCGAACTGTGGGTCTACGTATCGCTACAGGATCCGGTCAAGTTCTCACACCTGAAAATCCATAACACTTCAGATCGACCCCGGCGACTGTCGATCACCGGCTACGTGGCCTGGGTCCTCGGAGACCTTCGCGAGAAATCCTGCATGCACGTGGTCAGCGAGGCCGACCCGAACAGCGGCGCGCTCCTGGCACGCAACAGCTACTCCATCGAGTTCCCAGGCCGGGTGGCCTTCTTCGATGTCGATATGCCGATCGCCAGCAGTACCGCCGGCCGCTGTGACTTCATCGGCCGCAACGGACACCTCGCGGCGCCGGCAGCGATGGCACAGCCCCACCTGTCCGGGCGCAGCGGCCCAGGGCTCGATCCTTGCGCTGCCCTACGGGTGGATATGCAACTGGCGCCTGGCGAGAAGCGTAGCGTCACCTTCCGGCTCGGCGCGGCGCAGGATGCCGCCTCGGCATCGCATCTGGTGCTGCGCATGCGGGGCAACGTCAGCGCAGAAGCGGAATTGCAAGGCGTCCGCGAGCACTGGCACGAGACGCTGGGCAAGCTGCAGATCACTACGCCGGAGCCGGCCGTGGACGTACTGGTCAATGGCTGGCTGATGTATCAGGTGATCGCCTGCCGCTTCTGGGCCCGCAGTGGCTATTACCAATCCGGCGGGGCGTTCGGTTTCCGCGACCAGTTGCAGGACAGCATGGCCATGCTGCATGCCGATCCGGCCGCGGTTCGTCGGCACCTCCTGCTGTGCGCCGCTCATCAATTCATCGAAGGTGATGTGCAACATTGGTGGCACCCGCCCCTGGATCGCGGTGTGCGTACCCGCTGCTCCGACGACTATCTCTGGCTGGCCTGGGCGACCAGCCGCTACGTCAAGGTCACGGGTGATGCCGGCGTACTCTCGGAATCCGTGGGCTACCTGGAAGGACGCGCGCTGAACGCTGGTGAACAGTCCTATTACGACCTGCCGACCCACTCCCCTTTACGCGAGACGTTGTACCAGCATTGCGTGAGGGCGATCGAGCACAGCCTGACGCGGGGCGCTCATGGCCTTCCGCTGATGGGTGACGGCGACTGGAACGATGGCATGAACCGCGTCGGCGAGGAGGGCAAGGGCGAAAGCGTCTGGCTCGGTTTCTTTGGCTACGACGTGCTCCGCCGCTTCGCCACCACCGCCCTGCTCCATGACGATGCCGCCTTTGCCAGGCGCTGCGAAGAAGAGGCCGAGACCTTGCGCCTCAGCCTCGATGCGCACGCGTGGGATGGAGACTGGTATCGCCGCGCCTACTTCGACGATGGCACGCCCCTGGGCTCGGCCGGCAATGATGAATGCCGCATCGATTCCATCGCGCAGAGCTGGTCGGTGCTGTCGGGCGCGGCGCCGGAGCCGCGCCAACGCGTGGCCATGGCGTCTCTGGAGCGGCACCTCATGCGTCGTGATATCGGCCTGGTGCAACTGCTGGACCCGCCCTTCGACCAGGGTGTACTCGATCCTGGCTACATCAAGGGCTATGTACCCGGCGTTCGCGAGAACGGCGGGCAGTACACCCATGCGGCGGTATGGGCGGGCATGGCGTTTGCCGAGTTGGGGGACAGTGCCCGGGCATGGGAGCTACTGCGGATGATCAATCCAGTCGGCCACGGGAACGATGCGACCGCCACCTACAAGGTCGAGCCCTATGTCGTGGCTGCCGATGTCTATGGCATGCCGCCCCACGAGGGACGGGGCGGCTGGAGCTGGTACACCGGCTCGGCCGGCTGGATGTATCAGCTGATCGTCGAGTCGCTACTCGGCGTGCAACGCAGCGGCAGCCAGTTGCGCATCCGCCCGGTGCTGCCGGCGGAGTGGGCGACCTTCAGCCTGGACTACCGTTTCGGCACCACCCTCTACCGCATCGCGCTTTCCCGCGGCGACCTGCCCCAGGCGACCATGCAAATGGACGGCATGACGGTGCAAGGCGACAGCATCGGCTTGATCGACGATGGCCTGGAGCATCAGGTCGATGTGCGCTGGCCGAACAGCTAGAGCGGCGCAATGACAGCGCGCTCCGGGCACTTCGCAGGGACGCGCGGGGCGAAGGGACGGGACTTGACGACGAAGGGCCGGCGAAAAGCCGAATCATGCAGGACATCCCCGATGTTCACGACCGGGGCGGGGCCCTCTGAACGATCGGCTGGTCCTCGGACACAAGCACGGCGACCTGACTCGCGAACGCCCAGGAGCGCGCCACACAGCAACATCGCTCATACCGCCACGAGGAAGTCGTTATGCTCGCCTATTTCGTCGTTTCAAAAAGTTCGGGCAACATCATCCGGGTCACCAGGCGCGATGTCAGGCCGGCGGACTCCGCAACCGTCACCTTCCTCGAGGCGTCGCCCAGCGAGCTGGCTCGCTACGAGTCTGCACACGCCCGCGGTCAGGACCTGATCAACATCGCCGATACGGCGAGCCTTCCCAGCAGCACCTGACGCTAAGGGAGCATTCGCGGGGGACGCCAGGCGTATAGTGACGGCTCAATCCGACCGCACTGTCGAAGAGAAGCCATGCCCGAAGACTCCAAGCCGCAGCGCAATAGCTTGTTGGCTGCTCTACCTGACGACGTCCAGCAACGGCTCTCTTCGCACCTGGAGCTCGTCCATCTGGCGCTGGGTCAGGTGCTCTATGAATCTGGTGAGTCCGTACGCCACGTGTACTTCCCCACCGACTCGATCGTTTCGCTGCTCAACGTGATGGAAAACGGCGCCTCGGCGGAAATCGCCGTGGTGGGTAATGAAGGCTTGGTGGGCATCTCGCTGTTCATGGGCGGAGAGAGCACACCTAGCCGTGCCGTGGTACAGAGCGGCGGCTATGCGTATCGGCTGCCAGGCCAGCGCCTGACGGAAGAATTCGATCGACATGGTGACATGCTGGTGCTGATGCTGCGATATACCCAGGCACTGATCACCCAGATGTCGCAGACCGCTGTCTGCAACCGCCACCATTCGATCGACCAGCAGCTGTGTCGTTGGCTGTTATTGTCGCTGGATCGTCTGCCCGGTGATCAGCTGAACATGACCCAGGAATTGATCGCCAACATGCTCGGCGTGCGTCGCGAAGGGGTCACCGAGGCAGCGGGCAAACTGCAGCGCCAGGGCGTGATCGAATACAGCCGCGGCCACATCACGGTACTCGACCGTAAGCAACTCGAACAGATGAGTTGCGAATGCTATGCCGTAGTGAAAAAGGAAACCGATCGCCTGCTGTCATATCTGCCGCTACGCATTTAGGACATGTACAGACCTTGCAGCGTGGATGGATCGTCAACATGCCTGTAGGCAAAAAAGCCCATCGCCCATCCAGTCTGACTGTCCGAGCCAGAACCACGGCCCAGCGCATCATGCACAGGGCATTTCTGGAGAGATTAGGGTCTGTACGAAAGATGCCTGCGCTCGGTGGTGCTTCGTTGAAAAAGGCTTCGGAATGCTCATTTAACACTCGTAAACCCGAGCGCGGGTCCGATCCGCTTCCTCGGCCTTTTTCGCCTCGCCTAACCTTCGCTCGGCGACTTTTCGTACAGAACCTAAGCTGTAGACAAGCGCTGCTGGCTAAGAAAATAGGACATATCCATGGCCTCCAAGGGTTTACTGAAGAAAAACCCTTGGGCCTGATCGCATCCGCTATTCATAAAAAAATCTGCTTCGGCAGAGGTTTCTATGCCTTCAGCTATCACCGTGAGGCCTAGGCTTTTCGCCATTGAGAGCATGGCACCGACCACCGCCACCCTGCCGCTATCCAATTCGATATCGTGAACAAATGACCTGTCTATTTTCAAGAAATCAAAGGGCATACGGGTCAAGTATGAAAAGCTCGAATAACCGGTACCAAAGTCATCGAGCGCAAGCAAGACGCCTGCCTCTTTCAGTACCTCCAACCTTATCAAGCACTTGCTCAAATCCTTTATAAAAATCGTCTCCGTTACCTCCAGCTGCAGCAGACCCGGATCCAGCTCACAATCCCGCAACACCGTGGCAACGTAGTCTGCGTAGGAGTCGTCTTCCAACTCCAGCGCCGACACATTGACGGCGATCTTGATCTCACCTAAACCCAGCGACTTCCATTGTCCTACTTGGGTGCAGGCTTCCTTTATCGCCCACCGACCTAACGCCACCACCAGTCTCGTCGCCTCAGCGACGGGAATAAAACTATTTGGCGCCACGTCTCCCAAAACGTCATTGCGCCATCTCATCAACGCTTCGACACCCACCACCGCACCGTTCGAAAGATCGATCTTAGGCTGATAGACAAGCCTGATCTCGTCAAGATCGATACACTGACGTAGGCCCTCCTCGATTTTCTGCCGCTCCTGGGCCTGAGCGCCTATCTCATGGCTAAAGAAGGTATACCCGTTTCGGCCGTTCTGTTTCGTCCGATACATAGCAGTGTCAGCCTGCGCAATGAGCGAATCTATATCGACATGCTCTTGCGAAGAAAACCCGACACCCATGCTGATCGTAATATGAATTTCCTGGTCATCTATAAAATGAGGCTCATTGCAACTGGATATAATTTTTTTCGCGACTTTTTCGGCAGCTTCGCGACTCTTGAGTCCTGCGAGCAACACTAAAAACTCATCGCCTCCCTGCCGGCTTACCGTATCCTCTTCCCGCACACATCCCGATAGTCGAGCAGCAACCGAAACCAGAAGCTTATCGCCTACCGAGTGCCCAAAGGAATCGTTTATCCCCTTGAAGTTATCCAAGTCCAGAAAGATTATCGCGACGTTTGAATGGTTCCTAACGGCGGATCGCAATGATTGTGCTGCCCTGTCGCGGAACAACAGGCGATTGGGCAGATGGGTCAATTGATCATGCTCCGCCAGATAAGTCATCTTGGCTTTCATGGCGCGCTCCATCGAGACATCATGGAATACGATGACTGCCCCCGTTACCGCCCCCTTTTCATCGATCATCGGCGCGGTGGAGTCCTCGATGTCTATTGCTCCACCGTTACGCCTCAGGAGGACAGCGCCTGCACTCAATCCTGTAGGTGCACGCTTACTCAGCGCCAGTTCTACCGGATGAGGTATATCGCCAAATGCCCCATCAAGCTTGACTTTCATGACATCGCTGACAGGTTTCCCTTGTGCCAGCTCTTTCGGCCACCCCGTCAGCTTCTCGGCGGCGGGATTGATATATTCAACCTTTCCTGCACCGTCAGTACCTATGACTCCGTCACTGATGGAATCCAGGGTGATCCTTGCTCTCGACAGAGCGCTATTGCGTACGCGGTATCCTTCAGAACCTGTCCAGACGTCTTGTAACACCTGTATCAGGAGGCGAGGATGGGAAAACTCATCACCTATATGGATGTGCGCGCCTTCTTGAAGGGCGAAGTCTAGGCGTGCGCGGAATGACTCCGGCCCTAAAAGCACGACAGGAATGGGAGAGCTTTTTTTGGCGGCGACACTCAAGAGTTCCAGGATCTTAGCGGGCTTCAGGACGCTCCTTGTCAATACCAGGACGATAACATCTGCCCCCCCTTCACCCTTGAGCGCCTCTAGCGCTGAACCGATACTATTGAAATGAGAGGCACCAAAGACAGTAGACGCGGAACCAATGCTTTTCATGAATCCAGAAGCTCGTGCCTTGGTAGAAACAATCATCAGATTGACGTCCATCACCACCTCTGTCCGGCCAGCCTGTTTTAATACATCCATCACAAGATGGCGTCATCAATCACGTAGCGCGTTCGACCGGATCCAGCTATAAAATAACGATCATCAACCGTAGCGAACCAAACCCAGCATCATAATTTGCAATACATCCTGGGCCTCACGCGCATCCTGGTGCGGAGTCAAGCGCACCATCCCATGGAGTACCCACTCGAACCCTGCAGCCTACTTGCTTAAAAAATCGATTTTTCCATAACGATCAAAGACACTGCCACCAGGCGACCAGCCCATCGTCTTATTTTTATAAAACGTGCTATCGAAACAGTGGACCCCCGCCATCAGGAGACCGTCGAGACGAAATAACAGCTTAGGCATCCCCTGCACACTCCAAAACCGCTCAGTCCCCTGAGGGCCTTCGATCATTGCCAACAGCAGGGCCAGCCACTTTCGCCTCGTCAGAGAGATACGCAGGCCATCCAAGACGGTCCTCTACCAAGAATCGAAAACAAGACTGGACAACAATACCAGCAAGACCACGCCGATCAGCAAGAAATACAATATGCCTTCTATAGACGCTGAATCTTTCGGCATGTCACCCCCAAAAACCTAGACGCGTGCCACCGCGCAAAGTCAAAAAATAACGAAACGCCACAGATTCTGCGCAAGCATTGGCATTCACATTTAACTCATGGCAGCGCAACTACCCAGCAACGAATACGGCTAGAAAACGGCATCTACAGCAATACTGCAGATCAGCATCATTGGCAGAAAAAGCTAAAGCTTGCAGACAGGATCAGCCCTGCATCCAATCATATTATTATAAAAGCACACCAGGCATTCCAGGTGAAGGATATCTGGCTGCCACACGCCTTCTGGGGCCATTTGAACCATTAACCTGCTCTCTCCATCAAGAGCAGCATGGCTATGAGCACCGATCCATTACACCGCGCCGAAAAACCCAGGTGATAACAGGGAATCCCTTTTCACCCATGGCAGACCATAAAATTACAACGACGCCATGGACCTGTTATGCCCACGCCTTCTCGCCTATTGCAGACTCGCTAGAATAAAATTCTGCACCCAAGGACATGCGATCAGTACTCGCAATATATCTTGAGCTGTTCTATAAGCGCAGAAAAGGGAATTTTCTGCTACTCATATTTCCCTGCGATCAGTGACGCAAGCGGCAAACTTTGATGCAGCGTTCGGCGTCTGGATCCTGGGTATCCGATCACCAGACTCCGGTCGTTACGACAGCCATGAGAAGGATGTGCCCCACGGCAAGGCTCGTCGGTGAACAGCTGAGAGTCGGGCGGCCGTAGTCCGCCCGACTCGCCACCCGTGGTAGTGCTTGAACTCGATGAATCGACGTCCTGCGAGGGGATTCAGGGAGACCGAAGCGTCGGTGAGAGCCAAATGCCAGTACGGACTGGCTCAATCGCCTGGCACGCCTACCAACGCCTCTCGGTGAAACGCCTACTCCCCGGAAAAATCAACTAGCGCATCGACAGGATGAGCAGTAAAGAAAGGTGGCTCTTCATTACCGATAAAAAACCGACGCCGAATGACGTATCACCGGTAAAGAAGTGACTGATTCAGTTCGCCACGTTAGGGAACCAACTTGTCGTTCCTGTCAGCTGTTATCGAACGGTCCGACCGTTCTCGTTGGCGCTGTTTCGCCATCTTCTCTAAACGTAATTCAGCATGCCTGGCTTGCGTTTCTTCCAGGGTAGGTCGTAGATCTTCAGGCCGCGCTCCGGCGTCTGTCCGAGTGTTGGATTCATCAGCCATCTGTGTTCTCCTGCAAGCGACATTCGCCCACATCAGAAGTATTACGATGCTCGCCGTTCAGTGGCCACTATTACCAGCGGTCTAAAGCAAGACAGAGACTGGCGACCGGATGCCTCGCTGCACACGCCCTCGCGTCCGGATCCCGCGCGTCGGCGAGCCCTGGCAAGAGCCAGGCACTACCTAGGCGGCCGAGGGGATACAGAGGTTGCAGCACTCCTGCAGATCGAATGCCCACGACGCCCCCTACTCCAGCGCCGCCTCGACGGTATCGGTCAAATCAGCAACTGGGCCAAGCACGCCGTCAGGCCAGTCAGGGCAATGCCGCCGATCACGGGTAAGAGGATCCAGAACGGGTTCTTCTGTTGCTTACGAAATCGCATCGCCTTGGCGAGTGCGGCGTTCACCTGTGCCCGGGAAGCATCGATACGACGGCGCGACGCCGCGCGAGCTTGGGCGTGAGTATTCATGCTCGACTCCTTTAGCGGCAGCGGCTTGCGCGGTCCCTTTGGAGAAGGGGAACCGGTTGATAGTGCCCCGTCGGGATTGACCATCAGCCGGGAGATCCAACGCCTGCGCCGGGCTCGACCTGGCGATCTCGAGGTAAGGGCTCGCAGGCGTCAGAGCGTTATCGTCCCCAACGAACTGCCAAGCCTGAGCTTGTCTAGGTCGATCACCCTCATAGTGACTAACCGCCTACTCGCAGTGTGCCAGCCAACAACCGGGCACCTGAGCACATCCTGTTCCGGCGCCATGCGACCCAGTATCCAGCCACGGGTGGCGGCGTACGGGCTAAGCCACGTGCAGACACGCCAGTTCCACGGTTTCGGCACTGAATGCTGTCGGATGCCGATTCACGATAGCTTCGAAAATACCCCGCATCACTGCATCGGACTCGAAATCGGTGCGGCACCGAAGCAGGCCGGAATGGGAGACGCTGCGCTGCACCGCGGCAATGAGCCCGCCAGCGCAGAGGCTCTTGATAATGTTATGCGGTAAGCGCCCGGATCGCCGCAACGTCGTTACGGCTTCGGCGAGGACATCGAGAATCTCTTCCTCCGCGGCCGAGAAGGGACCCGCACCAAGCCGGCCTTTTTTCAGTAAGTATCGACGCGCTAGATTGAGCGCATGATGATCCAACTCAGCCTGGATCTTCGTGTTCATAACGCCACGCGCGTTGAGGCTGCTTTCCAGTGCGATGAGATAATCCCAGCTCAGAGACTGGGAGATCTGTGCGACGACACGATCCATAGTGACTGTCCCTCAAAGAGCTACCCTCGATGGCAGTCTGATAGCACCCGATAGGCATCGTTCCCGACCGTCCGTCTCAACACACGGTGGCCGTCATGACCCTGGCGTGCACTGACGTCTCGCTTCGCCTCCGAGCGAAATCCTTCGATTTCTCCCCTTCCAACCCGGACCGCTCAGCGGAGCACCGGGACTGAAGCGGACGGACCTAGGTCGTAGCGATGCTCATGACTCGCCAGCCTAAAGCGTACAAATCGGTTAGCAGCGCAGCTGGGTCAACCTCCTACGCGGACGGCATGCGCGCCATGGACCCGGCCGGCGGCAGGCTCAGCGAGAGCGGTATCGACCGGATCGACGCGCAGGCGAGCGCGTGGGGCCGGGGTCGACTCAGCCCTTGAATCCCTTGCCGACCAGATAGACTTCCCGCGAACGTGGCCGCGAGGCTTCGGGCTTGCGGATCGACACCTTCTCGAAGGAGGTGCGCACATCCTTGAGGAACTCGTCGGAGCCTTCGCCCTGGAAGACCTTGACCACGTAGTTGCCGCCTGGCTTGAGCACCTGGCGCACCATGTCGAGGGTCAGCTCCACCAGGTACATCGCCGCCGCCTGGTCGGCCGCCGCGACGCCGCTGATGTTGGGCGCGATGTCGGAGACGATCAGATCGGGCTGCCGGCCTTCGAGCATGCCGAGGATCTGCTGGAAGACGGCGTCCTCGGTGAAGTCGCCCTGGACGAAATCGACGTTGTCGAGGGCCCCCATCGGCAGGATGTCGGTCGCCACCACCCGGCCCTTCTCACCGACGATGCCACCCGCCACCTGCGACCAGCCGCCCGGGGCCGAGCCCAGGTCCATGACCAGCATGCCGGGACGGATCAGCTTGTCCTTCTCGTTGAGCTCGATCAGCTTGTAGCTGGAGCGCGAGCGCAGGCCGTCTTTCTGAGCGCGTTTGACGAAGGGGTCGTTGACGTGTTCATCCAGCCAGCGACGGCTGCTTTTGGATCTTTTCATGTTGGAGCTACCACGGGAAAGCGGGTGAGAAGCGGACGCACGCCAGGTCTGGCCGGCCGCAAAGTGGCGGCGATTATAAGCCGATAACGCCACCGGACGAATCAGGGATCGCCTGAGCGACCGTCAGACCGCCCAGAGGAGCGCCCATCGTCCCGGCCTGACAGCGCCGGGGCCGCCGGGTACAATCGCGGCCCTACCCCTCCTCGTCCCTTCCTTTGCCGGAGTCACCGGCCAGGATTATCGTCATGATTCGCCTCAACGAACTGCAGCTGCCGCTTGACCACACCCCCGCCGAATTGCGCCAGGCCATCCTCGAGCGCCTGAAGCTGAGCGACGCCGACCTGCTCGATTTCACCGTGTTCAAGCGCAGCTACGATGCGCGCAAGAAGAACAGCGTCATCCTGTTCATCTACATCATCGACCTGGAGGTGCGCGACGAGGCGGCGGTGCTGGCGCGCTTGGCCAATGACCTGCACGTGCGCCCGGCACCGGACACCGGCTACTACCCGGTCGGCCAGGCCCCGGCGCATCTGACGGAGCGCCCGCTGGTAGTGGGCTTCGGTCCCTGTGGCCTGTTCGCCGCCCTGCTGCTCGCCCAGATGGGCTTCAAGCCCATCGTGCTGGAGCGCGGGAAGGAGGTGCGCAGTCGCACCAAGGACACCTGGGCCCTCTGGCGCAAGAAGGTGCTGAGCCCCGAATCCAACGTGCAATTCGGCGAAGGTGGGGCGGGGCTGTTTTCCGACGGCAAGCTCTACAGCCAGATCAAGGATCCGAAGTTCTATGCCCGCAAGGTGATGCACGAATTCGTCCGCGCCGGCGCGCCGGAAGAGATCCTCTACGTCAGCAAGCCGCATATCGGCACCTTCCGCCTGACCGGCGTGGTCGCGGCCATGCGCGAGGAAATCATCGCCCTCGGCGGTGAAGTCCGCTTCGAGAGCAAGGTGACGGATCTGCTGATCGACGACGGCCAGCTCGAAGGCGTGGTGCTCGCCAGCGGCGAGACCCTGCACAGCCGCCACGTGGTGCTCGCCCTGGGCCATAGCTCGCGCGACACCTTCCGCATGCTGCACCGCCAGGGCGTGTACATCGAAGCCAAGCCCTTCGCCATCGGCTTCCGCATCGAACACCCCCAGGGCATGATCGACCAGGCCCGCCTGGGCAAGTACGCCGGTCACCCGGAACTCGGCGCCGCCGACTACAAGCTGGTCCATCACGCCAAGAACGGCCGCGCCGTCTACAGCTTCTGCATGTGCCCGGGCGGCACCGTGGTCGCCGCCACCTCCGAGCCGGGCCGCGTGGTCACCAACGGCATGAGCCAGTACTCGCGCAACGAACGCAATGCCAACTCCGGCATCGTCGTGGGCATCAATCCCGAGCAGGATTTCCCAGGCGATCCGCTGGCCGGCGTCGAGCTGCAGGAGCGCCTGGAATCGCGCGCCTATGAACTGGGCGGCAGCGACTATTCCGCGCCGGGCCAACTGGTCGGCGACTTCATTCGTGGCGTGCCCTCCACCGAATTCGGTGAAGTCGAGCCCTCCTACAAGCCCGGCGTACGCCTGGGCGACCTGGCGCCCTCGCTGCCCGCCTACGCCATCGACGCCATCCGCGAAGCCCTGCCCGCCTTCGGCAAGCAGATCCGCGGCTTCGACCGCCATGACGCCATCCTGACCGGGATCGAGACCCGCACCTCCTCGCCGGTGCGCATCACCCGTGACAACGCCAGCCTGCAGAGCCTGAACCTGCGCGGCCTGTATCCGGCCGGTGAAGGCGCCGGCTATGCCGGCGGCATCCTGTCGGCCGGCGTGGACGGCATCAAGGTCGCCGAGGCCCTGGCCAAGGCGATGCTCGCGGAAGGCAACGCGCAGGCCGCCCCGCTGGTTCGAGCCGCGGGCTGATGAAACTCGACGACATCAAGAAGCTCCACCAGAAGAAGTACCGCGCCGAATTCGGTCACTTCCTGGTGGAGGGCGAGCACCTGGCGCTGGAGCTGCAAAAGGCTGCGCTGGAGAATCCCCAGCTGCAGCGCGCCGAACTCTATGTGACCGGCGCCTACGAACACTGGCAGAGTCCGTTCCGGACGCACCCGATCAGCGACCGCCAGATGGCGCAGCTTGCCGACACCAGGACCCCGCAGGGCATCCTGGCCGTGGTACCCATGCCCGCCCCCCTACCGGCCGTACCGGCCGCCGTCGTGGGCGAGCGCGCCGTCTACCTGCACGAGATCCAGGACCCCGGCAACCTGGGCACCATCCTGCGCACCCTGGCCTGGTTCGGTGGTTTTCGCTGCCTGCTCAGCCCCGGTAGCGTCGACCCCTACAATCCCAAGGTCGTCCGCGCCAGCATGGGCGCCATCTTCCACACCCCGCTCGAACTCGATGTCGAACTCGACGGCCTGCAGCAGCGCTTCCCTCGCCTCGCCTGCCTGGACATGCAGGGCACGCCGGTACAGTCCGCTGCTTTCGCAACCTTCGACTGCTACCTGTTCGGCAACGAAGCCCGCGGCGTCCCCCGTGAGCACCTCGCGGCCCTGAACGCCCAGCCCTTCACCATCCGCGGCTCGGGCGCCATCGAGTCCCTGAATCTGGCAGCCACGGTGAACATGTGCGCCTATGAGTTGAGTCGGTAGCGTTCAGTACCTTCAGATCGTTTGGCTTATCGGCAAAGGCAATCAGCCATCGCTCCGGCATCAAGCGATCAGGCCCGCACTCATAGCCCTAGTTACCCGCTCCGCCGTTGTGGTTCTTGCAACAGTAGGACTGGACGACAGGTTCGACACCGAGCGGCCGTGTTGCGACTAGGCCGTCTGAACATAGTGGCGAAGGAAATCCCCCGGCTGCGGCTCTGGGGCACAGTGCCCGGACAGCCCGTCCTAAACACCGACGATGACTAGGCAACTCATCGCTACGCTGTGGCCGTACCGGACGCCGTGCTAGGCCTATGCCCCGCGTTTCCATCGAAATGCCTGCCAAACACCGGCACGCCACCTAAGTATGCCGGGAGAAAGCCGGATGGGATTACAGAACAATCGCAAACTGATTGAGGCGCTTCAGACTAGTGCCCGCGGTGAATCACGGCTTGAGATTCACACGCTGCGTTCCGATGCCTATTCGGACCCGCCGATTGCGCCTGTGGTGAGCGTGCAGCCGGTCCAACCACACGGGGCCTTGGTGATTCCGGTGATCCGTTCGCACGCGGGTCATGAGCTCGAGGCTACCTTGGGCGTTCATGAAATTCAGGGCTTTTTGCAAACACATCGGCCATGAAGTCCATGAAAACGATGGCTCGCTTGGGCAGCAGCCGATTCGCCAGGTAAACGACCTGAATCGGCACCTGTGGTGCTATGTAGTCGGCAAGCAGCAACTGAAGATTGCCGCTTCTCAGCCCTTCCTCATAGAGCCATTGAGGGCCTTGCGCGATTCCCAATCCGGCATTGACGTACTCTCGTATCGCCTCGGGTGAATTGACCCGCAGACGGCCGGAGACCGGGACATCAATGTCCTTGAACCGCCAGTTGGTACCGGTTGATAGCAGAGTATAAATAAGGCAGTCGTGTTTCTTCAGGTCCTCAGGCGAAGAGGGAGAGCCACGTTTATCCAAGTACTCACGGCTGGCCACACACACGCGCTCGAACCACACTAGTGGACGGGCGCGCATTGCGCTGTCCTCTAAGTGGCCGATGCGAATCGCGAGTTCGACTCCCTCGTCGACCAGATTGATGTAGCGATCATTGATCTGGAGATCGAGCGACACTTCTGGATAGCGCTGCAGAAAGCTAGCCACATGGGGCACGATGAAGGTGTGCGCCAGTGCCGTCGGGCATGCGACGCGTAGTAACCCAGACGGTGCTACGCTCCCTCTCAGAGAGGACTCTGACTCTTCTACCGAGTCCAAAATACGCCGCGCATCTGCGTAGTAACGCTCACCTTCCGGTGTAAGCGTCAGCTTTCTTGTCGATCGGTGAAGCAGCCTGGTTTGCAGATGATCTTCGAGTGCGGCGACGTAACGGCTGACGTTCGGTTGCCCAAGTCCGAGATCACGTCCCGCAGCTGAAAAACTGCCGGTCTCGACGGCGCGAACGAAACAGCTCATCAGTAATAACCGATCCATCACCCGTCCTTTCATGCAGCTTTTACATGAGACATATGCTCTTCGACTATCTTATCAGCGCTTTTGCATGAATACATAGTCGCTCTCAGAAGGCCAGCCGTCCGACTGGTCTTCACCCATGAGAGGAGATCCAGATGTCCCGTTTACAAGGCAAGCGTACGCTCATCACTGGCGGCACCAGTGGCATCGGTCTGGAGACCGCGAAGCAATTCCTCGCAGAAGGCGCTCAGGTAATCGTTACCGGTGTCAATCCTGAATCCCTTGCAAACGCCCGAGCCGTATTGGGCAGCGAGGTTCCGGTGCTACGAGCCGACTCCGCCAGTGTCACCGCCCAGAAGGCACTGGCTCACACCGTCCAGTCCCATTACGGGCAGCTCGACGTTGCCTTCCTCAATGCTGGCGTGTCCGTCTGGATGCCAGTCGAAGACTGGGACGAGGAGATGTTCGACCGCTCGTTTGACATCAACGTCAAAGGCCCTTACTTCCTCCTGCAAGCACTGCTGCCGGTCTTCTCCAATCCCGCCTCCGTGGTTCTCAATACCTCCGTCAGTGCGCATTTGGGCGACGCGCGTTCATCCGTTTACGCGGCGACGAAGGCTGCGTTTCTGAACATGTCGAAAACGCTCTCGAGCGAGCTTCTCCCGCGTGGTGTTCGAGTGAATGCGGTCAGCCCTGGTCCGATCGATACCCCGCTGTACGACAAGCTGGGTATCCCCGATGCCTACCGCGAGCAGCTCAACGAGGATATCGCCGCGACCATCCCACTTGGCCGTTTTGGCACGCCAGAAGAAGTAGCCAAGGCGGTGCTGTACCTCGCGTCGGACGAGTCTCGTTGGACGGTAGGAACGGAAATCATCGTTGATGGTGGTCGCTCGCTTTAACGAACTGGGCTCGCCTTCCAGGCAGTACCTCCCGCTGCCTGCCTGGAAGCGGGAGGTGTCGGAACACCAGGGGGCATTCAAATGCGCCGCTGCCTCGACCTGGTGAAAGGCTACCAAGGTGCGCAGCTCATTCTTGCCACCATCCCCCAGCAAGACAAACCGACCTATGCCCTGATCGGCCGGGCCGACACCTTGAGCGTGTTCCAGATCGAGTCGCGCGCCCAGATGGCCATGCGACCGCGCTTGGAACCGCAGACCCGCTACGGCCTGGTGATCGAGGTGGCTATCGTCTCTCCGCTTTAATTCAGGCGTCTACGCCACGAACACCAGGATTGTCCCGACACGACTCAGTGCGCGCTCGCGCCATGGCCATGCTGAGGTTCTACGGGTTGGCCAGCTCGAGCCGAATAGCCGAGTTTCGTCTTCGATGCCCATGGGATTCGCACTGTCCCAGGCAATCACTCAGTCCGAAGGTCCACTCCTAGACACCATCCGCACTGCGTCACGCCCGGTGCCAGCCCGTGGCGGTGACGGCGAAGTCCGCACAGACCGCCTTCGAGCGATACGTAGCAAGGCTGGTTTTACGCCGGTCAGCCAGGCACAATCAAAATGTCATACGATGACAGACAAGACTGTCTGCCCATGACTTTCCAGATAGCGTTCCCGACAAATACAACAAGAGGATCTGAGCATGAGAAAGCTGAAGCTAGCACTGGGTTTCCTATGCCTGTTCAGTGGCTTTGTCGCGGCGGCGACAAGCGATGAACGTGATGTCGCCACCGCCGTCGACAAGCTCACCCAGGCCATGTGGCACAAGGACATTGCGCAACTCGATGCCCTGACCGCGGACAACCTGACCTATGGGCATTCCAGTGGCAACATCCAGGATAAAAAGGCCTTCATTGCCGACATCGAGACGGGCAAGAGCGCGTTCAACGAGCTGAAGATGCTCAACCAGAAGATCACCCTATCCGGGGACGTCGCGCTGGTGCGCAACCACTTTTCAGCTCAGGCCGTCAACAGTGGCAAGGTCGTGCCGACTGAAATCGAGAACTTTCAGATCTGGCAGAAACAGAAAGGCCATTGGCTATTGATCGGTCGCCAGGCATTTCGCTTCTGATATCCCTCTGCGGAAGCTGTATCGCCAGCCCCGACTGAACGCTGAAGGCCTCGGCTTTCACTCCCGTCACGAGCATCCGCTCGAACCTATGTACCGCGGATCGACCACGCACCTTGCGTCTTGCGTCCTCGCAAGCCGCACGGTGCAGCCGTGAAGAAACGGGAAGGTCCCTGCATGGCATGGTTCGGTCACCATCGCCCTGTTCTATACCGCCGGGTTCCTCACCCGCTACGGCTGCCGTCACCGTGGCTTGCGAGCGTATGCGACCTGCGGCCCCATCAATCTGAACAGTCCCGCGCACACTCGGTCCGTATTGGAACAACCCTCGGGAGGATCGACGATGACGACAGCCAGCAATGTCTTGTGGGGCGCCCTGGCCATTGGCGTGGTGACGGGCATGCGCAGCATGCTGGCGCCGGCCATGGTCGGCGGGGCCCTGGCGGAGCGTGCGGATATCGCGGGCGCTGATGAACCCGCACGCACCCTCGCGTCGTCTCGAGTACGGCAGTACGTGATACCCCTGGCGGTAGGGGAGCTCCTGGGCGACAAGCTGCCCTTCGCTCCGGACCGCACCATCGCGCCCTCGATGCTGGTCCGTGCCTTGTCCGGTGGCGTCAGCGCCGCGGCGCTCGCCGGTGCGCGGCGGCAACCGCGACTGCTGCCTGCCTTGATCGGGGCGACCGCCGCCTGTGTCGCCGCCAGGGTGGCGATCGATCTGCGCAGGCGCTACGCCAGCGATGCCTGGCTCAACGCCGGTCTCGGGTTGGCTGAGGACTGCATGGCCGTATCGCTGGCCAATGCCGGGTTACATCGAGCCCTGCGAGAACGATAGGCAAAAGGTGACGCATCGTTCGCCCTCCGCGCTTGAGTACGACCGCCTCGGCTCGCTGCGCGCCGGCACAGGTGAGCGCCCAGCTTCAGGGATATGGCAGGACTGCCAGCGGCCACCGCCCTGCAGCTTCTTACCCACGGCAGCGCTCGGTTCTTCAGCGAACAGGGCAAGAAGGAACAGATCAAGGTCGACCAGCCGGCCGATCTGGCGCGCTGTCGGTCGATTTCTTCAGCGTCGAGGAAGAGCAGATCAAATGGCTCGAATCGGTGCTGGCCCTGGTCGGGGCGAGCTGGTGCATGCCGCCGGCGAATTCGATGACCTGGCACCGACAAGCGCGCCGGTCATGCCGGACTGGTCACCGGTGTCCATCGTACCCGGCCATCGGCGCGCCACCCCCCGCCTTCATCAGTGCCTGGGGTCCTGCGCCGTTCACCAGCACGATCGCGCACGCCGCCGCTCGGTGCCGGTCAGCGGCCACCAGGGCTTCTGGGGGGCGTTCGGCTGCTCGTGCTTCGCCTTCTGGACCCGCCCGGGTCCAACACCTGGGTCCTGGCAGAACAGGCCGGTATTGCAACCAAGGCACCGCTGGCGGATCGGCAGCCCGGCGGTAGCCGACATCCCTCGTCGCTACCGCTCGCCACCCTCCTCCCGCCCTTCGCTCGCCCTCGCGTGATCATAGGCGCGCTGCGCCTCTTCCAGGGCGGCTCGGTGGGTCAGCGACCAGGCATAGAGGGCGGCAAAGGGATCGCGCAGCGAGGAGCCAAGGGCCGTGATTCGATACTCGACACCGATCGGCTGGGTCGGCAGGACCTTTCGACTGATGAGCCCGTTACGCTCCAGGCGCTTGAGTGCCTCGGACAGCGATTTATGGGTGATGCCATGGAGACGGCGCTTGAGGTCATTGAACCGCGCCGGCTGCGTGCACAGGACACTCAGAATCAGCACGGTCCACTTGTTGGCTATGTGTTCCAAGATGGAGCGCTTTGCGGTGACATCGAGGGGTCGTTCGAGCGCGTCTTTCGACATGGGTATCCACCAGGCTATCTAGGCACCCTCAGGTGCGTTCTTGCGATTGGATATACGAATGATACCGTGCGCCTGGACATCCACAGCAGCCTGGTGACGATCCATGAACACGCTATCAGCAAGAGTCGCCGTCGTGATCGGTGGTCATGGCGGGATCGGTGGGGCCATCGCGGAACGCTTCGCGGCCGAGGGCGCCACTGTCTACGCCACCAGTCGGCGCACCCCGGTCCGCGACGTCGAACTCGGTACGGGCAGGTTGCATGAGCGCAGCCTCGATGCGTCCGATGTGACGGCGCTTGCGGCCTTCTTCGACGGCGTGCGGCGCGAAGCCGGGCGGGTGGATGTACTGGTGGTGAACGCCGGCATCTCGGAGTTCGCCCCCCTCGAGACCATCAGCGAGGAGCACTTCGATCGGACCTTCGCGCTCAACGTACGCGCCCTGCTGTTCGCTACCCAGGCGGCGACGGTGAGCATGCCGGAGGGCGGCGCCATCGTATTGATCGGCTCCATCGCCGCGGCGATCGGCACCCAGGGCTACGGCGTCTATGGCGCGAGCAAGGCCGCGGTGCGCTCCTTGGCGCGCACCTGGGCCAATGAACTGGCGCCCCGCAACATCCGCGTCAACGTCGTTGCGCCGGGACCCACGGACACCGCCATGATGGCCGCGACCTCGGCGGAGGTACGGGAGCAGCTGAACAGGCTGATCCCGCTCGGCCGGATGGCACGCGTCGACGAAGTGGCCGCGGCCGCGCTCTTTCTCGCGAGCGACCAGAGCAGCTTCATCACCGGCGCCGAGTTGCCCGTCGACGGTGGCATGGCACAGGTCTGAAAGGCGGGTCGCTCATGGACGCAAGGACGCGCTCCAGGGATCGAGCCCGTCCCGGCGCGGGCGGGCAGGCTCGCACCGTGGCCTGGAATCTCGCTCGCGAAAGTCCGGAGCTTATCGCGGAGTCAGGGGTCCACTTTCCTAGCCTCGCCTCCAGGAATGTGCCCCATGATCACCCTCAACAGCTACACCACGGTCAAGCGCCGCGAACGCGTGCCCCTTGACCTTTTCGCGCATTACTGGCGTGACGTGCACGGCCCCTTGTGCGCCCGCCTGCCGGGCCTCGGCCACTACGTGCAGTACCATTTCAACCGAGAGCAGGACGCCCATCTGTGGCCGCTGGCTGAGGGCGTCCGGGAGATTCCCGACTACGAACTGGATGGGATGGTCGAGATCGGCTTCGCTGACGAGGAGCGTCAACGCACCTTCCAGGCAGCCAGCCCCGTGCTGTTCAGCGACGAGCAGAACATGTTCGCCGAGACGCTTGCCTATGATCTGCCCAACGGCTCGCAAGCGTTCAAGAACACCCTGGCGGACGAGCACCATAACGGCCCCGACCCGCTGGATCGCCTCCAGCTGCACCTGCATCCCCGCGACAGCCTCGAGGACCTGAACAATTATCTGCTGAGTCAGCTAGGCCCCTGGCTGGCCGCACAATCGGCCGTCCTGAAAGTGCGCGTGCACCCTTGCGTGCCCTTCATCAACGACGGTCAACATCCGCCGTCGCCCGACGTGGCACACCGGGCCGATGCCATCCGCGCGGCGCTGTCGATGGTGGAGATCGTCTTCGCCTCGCCACTGGAACGCCGGCGCTTCTTCGCCAGCGACGCCTTTTGCAGCCGCCTGCCCGAACAGGCGCGGCATATCGCCTGTATCAAGGCCTTCGCCGTGTCCGGGGTATACACCTACGTCCATGCCGGCCAGCTCACCACCGCCGGCCTGCGCGGCAGTCGCGCGGCCGAACTGATCGAGCGACTCGGGGCGGTCAACCAGACGCACGATGAGGTCGTGCATCTGCTTCGCCACGGAGCGTTACCGGAAAACGATGCTCCTTCCTCGGCACCGACTACACGCCAGGACTGATGACCCTCTGTCCTACTTCGAGCCAGCGTTTTTTCACCGCATGCTCGATAGCAGCGCCGTGCCGGCCGCTATGGCCGGACGAGGATACCGCCGTCTCGCCAGCACCAGCGCCTGCCAGCCCGGCCGCTCGGGTTAGCCGCGATATCGCCCGGGTTCCTGCTCAATGGAGTCAAATTTCCTTTGTCTCGCACAGGCAGCTGGCAGGCTGGCTGCTGCCAGGGCGTCTGGCCGTTGCAAAAACAAAAACGAAATGACATTCTAAAAAATCGATAGCGGGTTGTATCTCTCACCCTGAAACGGCCTGCCTGACGACTGTCGGATTCTGCGCGTTGTCCGCCCTGTATGGTACGAGCGCCAGAGGTAGCCGCCCTCGTGCCAAGCATCGCCGTGCTGGTTGTAGCGGTTTCGAACGTGACATGCCGGACCGGTCGCTTCCTGCTGAGTCAATCTGGAGACAGCCGTATTGGCGAAATCTACCACGCCCTCACGTTGGCCCGCCGCTGTACGGGCTCTCGCCCATCGTGACTTCCAGATCTATTTTGCCTGCCAAGGCGTATCGACTCTGGGCAAATGGGTGCAGCAGGTCGCGCTGTCGTGGATGGCCTATCACGTCACCGCTTCCGCCACCCTGCTGGGCGTAATCACCTTTCTGACGCTCGCCCCGCAATTGCTCGTAGGTCCGATCGCCGGCGCCTGGATCGACCGCCACGACAAACGCCGTTGCCTGATCGCGGCGCAGTCGCTGCTGGCCATCCAATCGCTGTTGCTCGCGCTCTTGAGCTGGCAGGGCTGGATCGACGCGCCGATTCTGATTGCCATGGCGCTGCTCCTCGGCTTGCTGAATGCCCTGGAAACGCCTCTCCGACAGGCACTCATCGGTAGCTTCGTGGCCGATGCCAGCGATTTGCCCAACGCCCTTGCGCTCAATGCCATGCTGATCAACGCCGCGCGTTTCATCGGCCCTCCGTTGGCCGGCGCCCTGATCGCCGCCAGTAGCGAAGCACTTTGCTTCTTGATCACGGCGATTGCCTTCGCCACCTTGCTGCTGGGCCTGACGAGGGTTCAGGGCAGCGCGACCACCAGAGCCAGCGGCTCGACCAGTCAGATGTTTCGCGAAGGCTTGGGCTACGTCTGGAGTACCTTCTCGGTCCGGCGCCTGATGCTGGGGGTGATCGCCGTCAACCTGCTCGCCTCCAACTACAGCGTCTTGCTGCCAGTACTGGCCAAGACGCTCTACCTCGGCGACGCCCGGATGCTGGGTTGGCTATGGGGGGCCGCCGGCGCCGGCGCTTTTGTGGCCACGATCATGCTCGCTCTCGTCGGCGCCTTGCACCGCCTGCGGCGCGTGATCTTCATCGCCGAGTTGTGCTGCGCCCTGGCGCTTTGCCTGCTGGCGTTCAAGCTGCCGCTTCCCTTCGCGCTGTTGTTGCTGGCCCTGCTGGGCTTTGGCATCACCGCCAACAACGTCAGCACCAACATGCTGTTGCAGGCCGATGCCCCGGTCGCACTGCGCGGCCGCGTGATCGCCCTATACATCGCCATGCGCTTCGGCTTCGAGGCAGTGGGTGGCCTGCTCGCAGGCTTGCTGGCCAGCGCCATAGGCGCCACCCTCACGCTCGGAATAGCCGGCCTGCTGTTGCTGACGTTCCGCGCGGTGGAAAGCCACCTCAATGCTGCGAAGGAATGAGCTGTCGAGTCGAAGGTATCGCTTGCCCTGATCGACGCCCCTCTGAACGTTGAATCGAAGCGGCAGGAAAGTAGTCGCGTGCCAGAAGGACGTCAGGATACGCAATACCCGCCTGTTGATCGCGGCAGCCATGGCCCTCCGCACTCGCTACCTGAACAGTGTTCGCCGCCGAGGATGGTGATGCGACCCTCTACCTCAGCGGGCTCGGTTACAGAGCCCGCACAGGGTCTGTATCCCCTCAGCGTTCGCTGTAGCGACTGCCATCGAAGCAGGAGGGATCCTGATCCAGGTATCGGCGCATCCGCCGCCAGAGGGTCGCCGTGCTGATGCCAAGCCGGGCCGCCGCCTGCTTGCGATTGCCGCCCACGGCGCTGAGGGCCGCATGCAGGATCGCGCGCTCATCGGGTAACCCCGCCGCCGGCACCACCTGCAGCGACGTCTCGGGCTGGGGCAGGTCGCCGAGCAGTTCATCGAGCAACTCGTCGGCGGGTAGGTCGCAGGAGAGCATGACGCCCAGGCGCTCGACCAGATTGGCGAGCTGGCGCACGTTGCCTGGCCACGGGTAGTCGGCGAGTCGAGTCAGCAAGGTCTGGGTGAGCGCCCGGGTCACGGCGGAGGGATCGGGCAGGAGCCGGTCCAGCAATTCGGGCAGATCGTCACGGCGCTCGCGTAACGGTGGCAGCGTCAGGCGCAGGACGCAGAGTCGGTAGTAGAAATCTTCGCGGAACAGGCCCTTGGCGACCTGCTCCCGCAAGGGCTTGTTGCTGGCCGTGATGATGCGGATGTCCACCGGCGTGACCTTGTCGTCACCGATGCGGATGACCTGTCGCTCCTGCAGGGTACGCAGCAGTTTGAGCTGGATATCCGCGGAGGTTTCGCTGATCTCGTCGAGAAATAGCGTGCCGGTATGGGCCAGCTCGAAGACGCCGGTGCGGCCTTCGCTGGACGCCCCGGTGAAGGCGCCCCGGACATAGCCGAACAGCTCGCTTTCCAGTACCCCGGGGGCGAAGGCAGCGCAGTTGATGGCCACGAAGGGGCCATGGCGGCGCGCCGAGGCATTGTGGATGCTCTGGGCGAAGAGTTCCTTGCCGGTACCGGTCTCGCCCTCGATGATCAGGGTGCTGTCGGCGCTGGCGTAGGCCTGGGCCAGCCGCCTCGCCCGCTGCAGGGCGGGACTGCTGCCGACGATGTCGGCGAAGGTGCGCCGCGCCAGGTGCTGGCTGGCGAGCGCTCGCCGCATCTTGCGCTCGAGGGTCTTGATATCCGTCTGCTTCTGCAGGGTGGCGACCGCGCCGATCACCTGGCCATCCAGCTCGATGGGCGCGATGCTCAGCGTCAGGGAGTGGCGGCCGATGTCCAGCAAGGCCCCGCGGACCGCCTTGCCCTGCTGCAAGGCCGGCTCGAAATAGCGCCCGATGGGCAGCTCGAGGATGGGATCGCCACAGGCGAGATCTCCCATGTAGGACTGCGCGACCTGGTTCAGGCGCGTCACCCGGCCCGCGCCGTCGACGCTGAAGATGCCTTCGGACACGCAATCGAGGATCGCCTGGATCATCTCGTAGCGACGCTGCAGTTCCTGGCGCTGCCCGCGGCGTTCCTCCTCGACCTGGAGCAGGTGGAGAGCTTCGTCGAGGGCCTCGTTGGCGGCGTCGCCATCGGTATCGGACATCACGAAATGCAGACCGCGGGCGGTGACGGCATCAGCGAAGGACAGCCCGCCGATGGTCACCTCGATACCCTGGGCCTGCAGCTCGTCCAGGCGCGCTTCGATCTCCCGGCTGCTGGCGAGCGGGTCTATCACGCAAATGTAGGCATCGGGCATGAAGGCGTGGGATCTGGCAAGAATCCGCGCGTAGCCGTCCGAGGTGGCGAGAAAGGCGATGCGGGGCGAGATGCGCAACGCCTGGCGATAGGCATTGATGCAGTCGAAGAAGGTATGCCTGAGTTCCACCACCGGCACGCGGAAGTGCTCCCGCAGGCGGTGGGCCGTTTTGCCACGGCTGATCAGGACCACGGCGCCCTGCTCCAGCAGGTGCTGGGCGGTACGCAGGGCGTCGCCCTGTACGGCTTCCACCACGGGCAGCGCCAACCCCCGCCGGGCGAGCAGCGCTTCCATGGCCAGAGTGAGGGTACGCGAGGGTGCGATGACGGCGATCCGCCCGGACAGGCCGGTGGATACGGAAGGGCTCGGCTCGGCATTCATTGACGTTCTTCTTGTTTCAGGCCTTTCACCAGCTTGAAAGCTTTTGCAAGCTCACGCCATGACTTTCGCTTCGCGGCGTTCGGTGAAGGTCGCGTGCTGCCTACCTATCCAATTGATTTCGTTAATTTTTCCCGTTCGACCCGGCCACACTCAGCAATCTGGCACAGGCCTTGCGCCGCGACTGTGCAAACAACACCAAGAAGAAGGTAGCTGGCGATGAAAATGGTCTTCATAGGCTTCGGCGAGGCCGCCTATCACCTGGCCCTCGGCCTGGGCTCCGCGGAAGGACTGCAACTGGGTGCCTACGATGCCTACCGCGACGATGCCAAGGCGGGTCCGCTGATCCGGCAGCGTGCTGCCCAGGCCGGGGTGGAACTGTTCGACAGCCCGGAGCAGGCTTGCCAGGCAGCACGCTTCGTACTCTGCCTCACCAGCGCGAGCAGTGCCCTGGCCCTGGCTGAGCGTATCCTGCCACTGCTGACCGCAGGCCAGGACTACCTGGACCTGAACTCCGCGGCACCTGCGGTCAAGCAGCGCATCGAGCGTCTGCCACGGGCCGCCGGTGTGGGCTTTTGCGATTGCGCCGTGATGGGCACCGTGCCGGGCAACAATCACCGCGTCCCGATGCTGCTGGCCGGCAGCGCGGCGCCGGCCTTCGCTGCCGCCCTCACTCCTTACGGCATGCGCCTCACCGTACTGGACGCCGAGCCTGGCGCCGCCTCGGCCATCAAGATGCTCAAGAGCGTGGTGATGAAGGGGCTGCCGCAACTGTTCCTCGAGTCCTTTCAGGCAGCCGAGCGCTTCGGGGTGCTCGACATCCTGGTCGCCTCCCTCGGCGAGTCCCTCGATGGCAAGACGGTGACGCAACTGGCCGACACCTTCACCGCCCGCACGCTCATCCACGCCAAGCGCCGCGCCGCCGAATTGGACGACGTCGTGGCGACCCTGCAGGCGGCGGGCGTTGATGCCAGCATGTCCATCGCCACCCGCGATCAACTGCTGAAACTGGCCCAGCAGGACTGGAACGCCCAATTCGGCCCCGGTGGCAGCGAGCTGGACTACCGCACCGCCATCGCCCATTTCACCCGCGCCCAACAGGAGTCGTCGCGATGACCACCGATCAGTACCTGCCGCTACCCGAACTCATTCCCGCCGCGCTGCTCGAGCGCTTCCGCGCCCTCAGCCCGGCACAGCTATGCGATGGCATGCAGAGCCTGGGCATCCCCCGGAGCGGCTGTATGGATCACGACCTGCTGCCGCTGGACCCGGACAAGCTCCTGCTGGGCACCGCCTGTACCGTGGATACCGAGGATGGCGACAACTTTCCCATCCATGTCGCCATCTACCAGGGGCAACCGGGCTACGTGCTGGTGGTGGCCGGCAAGGCGAACCGGGAGCGTGCCTACCTCGGCGACCTGATGGCCGGGGCCGCCCAGGCGGTCGGCCTCGCCGGCCTGGTGGTCGACGGCTGCGTGCGCGACCGGCGTCCGCTGGCGGAGCTGGACATCCCGATCTACGCCAAGGGCTTCATGCAGCGCAGCCCGGCCAAGCACGGCCCCGGTCGGATCAACGTGCCGGTCCAGTGCGCGGGGGTCGAGGTCGCGCCGGGTGATCTGGTCTTCGGCGACTACGACGGCATCACCGTGGTGCCCCGCGCCCGCCTGCTGGAGGTGCTCGAAGCCGCGGAGAAGAAGGACGCCTACGAGGCGCAGCGCCGTACGGTCATCGCCGACTATGCCCGCTGTCGTGCCCAGGGTGAGCCCCTGCCGCCCCTGGCGCCAGCTTGGGTGACCGAGCTATTGGAACAGCGCTGACCGTCGCCTGGAGAGCCCACCACCAGGGCTCCTCCCGTTCCACCCGTTTCGCGTCCCGATAACAATAAGACTGAGAGTTGCTCCGAATGCTGACCTTCCTCGGCTATGCGCTGATCATCGCCTTTCTGTTCCTGGTCATCCGGCAGAAGCTGTCGCCCTTCACCGGCCTGATCGTGGTCTCCCTGGCCGCCGGCACCCTGGCCTGCATCGCCAACGGCGTCCCCTTCGAATCCCTGGTCACCTGGATTCGCGAAGGCCTGTTCTATTCCACCAGCCAAAGCGGCAAGGTGGCGCTGGGCACGGTCAATCCCACGGTGATGATCCTCTTCGCCATCCTCTACTTCAGCCTGATGATGAACGTGGGGCTGTTCGATCCGCTGTGCACCTATCTCATCCGCAAGGCCAATGGCGATCCGCTGAAGATCATCCTGGTGACGGCCTTCACCTCCTCGGTGGTGACCCTGGACGGCGATGGCACTACCACCATCCTGATCATCACCAGCGCCTTCCTGCCGCTGTACAAGCAGATGGGGCTGAAGCTGTCGAACCTGGCCATGCTCATCATCCTGCCCTGCGGCCTGGGCAACTGCCTGCCCTGGGGCGGTCCGCTGGCACGCGCCGCCGCGGTGCTGAACGTGGAGGTGAACACCCTCTTCGTGGCTATCCTGCCGATCCTGGGCGTGTCCTTCGTCTATGTGTTCTGCATGGCCTACCTGATGGGGCGCAAGGAACGCGAGCGGCTCGGCTACATTCCCGGTGAACGCGCCATCGTCACGCCGCGGCAGATCGAGGAGATGGTCACCGTCATCCAGGAGAACGACCGGGCATTCAAGCGACCCCGCCTGTTCCTGTTCAACCTGGCGCTGACCATCCTCATCCTGGTGACACTGCTGGCCGGCTGGGCCAGCGGCGCCATCGTCTTCATGCTGGGAACCGCCCTCGCCTTGGCGGTGAACTACAGCGCCACCGAACAACGGGAACGCATCACGGCCAATGGCGGTGACGCCATCGCCGTCGCGTCCATCATTCTGGCGGCGGGCTGCTTCCTCGGCATCTTCAACGGCAGCGGCATGGCCGCCGCGGTGGCCACCAGCATCGCCGGGCTGATTCCCGAATCCATGGGCAGCCATACGGCGCTGGCCTTCGCCTTCCTCGGCGCCATCGCCTGCTATGCGCTGCCGGTGGACGCCTACTACTTCGGCATCCTGCCGGTGGTGGCGCCCATCGCCTATCAGTTCGGCATCACCCCCACCGAGATCGGCGTGGCCTCCTTCATGGGCCAGGCCCTGCGTTATGCGAGTCCGACCGTCGCCTGGCTGTTCCTGCTGATGAATCGGACGGAAATGACCTTTGGCGAGTACCAGAAGGAATTCTTCAAGTGGTCGCTACCGATGTTCGGCCTGTTCATCGTCACCGCCATCGTGACCGGTGAGCTGCCCATCGGCTGACGCCCTGGCGCCCTGGGATTCAGCAGTCGACCGTCATCCGGGAAGGCGAGCCGCAAGGTCCCAGCGGGTGGTGTTGGGCCAGGCGTGGAAGCGCACCCCGTCGAATGCCGAGTCAACCACCTCGGCATTCGGCCAGCCATGCGCAGTGGCGAGACACTCAGTCCTTCCGAGTTTCTTGCCGACCGCCCCTTGGCCAGCTTTGGCGCTGACGTCCACGTTCTTCCCGCCCACTTTTCCATGTGGCCGGCGGTGTATCAGGGGCAGGCGCTGAGTGACATCCAGACGCGCCGCCGCGGTGCAACCCGGCTCCATCCTGGCGCAGCGCCTTTTGACCAGGCGGGCAAAGGTTCGCCCAAGCGTGAACCAATGCCACGGGTCCGGTCCGCGAGCGGAATCGAGGCATCGCCCCAGAGCCTTGCGCCGAAAGAACCTCCGAACCAATTTCAAATGGCATCGGCCTTGCACCCGCCTCGGGTATCCGGATCTCCCCGGCGATGGCACTGGCAGCACGCTTCGCCTCGGGAGACAGCCCAGACCTAAGAGGCAAAGGTTCGATGCAGATCCATACCGACGACAGCGCCCGCCTGGCCCTGGATGCCTTGCGCAACCTGGTCGCCCAGCAGAGCAGCGTACCCGACAAGCCATTGCCACCGGAGCGCGAGCTGGCCGGCGAATTCGGGGTCAGCCGTCGCTCCATCCGCCGCGCCCTGGCGGTGCTCGAAGCCGAGGGCCAGGTCTGGCGCCGCCAGGGCAAGGGCACCTACGTGGGGCCCACGCCGCCGAGCGCGGCGCTCACCCTCACCCAGCTCTCGGCGCGCACCAACTTCAGCGAGGTGATGGAAGCACGGCTGCACCTGGAGCCGAATCTCGCCGCCCTGGCCGCCCAGCGCGCCAGCGGCGAGCAGCGCGCCCTGATCCGCCGCATGGCCGAGCGCACCGCCTTCGAGCGCCTGGGCAGCAGCGAGGACGCCGACGCCATCGAGTTGTGGGACAGCGCCTTCCACCGCAGCATCGCCGAGGCCGCCGGCAATCGCCTGCTGCTGGACCTGTTCGAGATGCTCGACGCCATCCGCCTGGACCCGACCTGGCGCGACCTGCGCCACCGCGCCCGCAACGCCCAGCGCCTGCTGGCCTACCACGATGACCACCAGGCCCTGGTGGAAGCCCTCGATGCCCGCGATCCGGTCCGCGCCGCGGCGGTGATGCGCGCCCATCTGCGCGCCCTGCAACTGGCCCTGGACAGCGTGCTGCAGCAGAACCTGGAGCAGGCCCTATGAGTTCCCCGGTGCTGGTGGTGGACGACCTCAGCGTGCGCTTCCCGGGCGCTCCGGCGGCCGTGGTGGAGGGCCTGAGCTTTACCGTGCAGCCGGGCCGCACCCTGGCCCTGGTGGGCGAATCCGGCTGTGGCAAGAGCGTGACCTCCATGGCCCTGATGGGGCTGCTGCCGGCCAGCGCCCAGGTCCGCGCCCGCCAGGCCAGCTTCATGGGTGAGGACCTGCTGGGCATGCCCGAGGCGCGCCGCCGTGACTTGCGTGGCGATCGCCTGGCCATGGTGTTCCAGGAGCCGATGACCTCGCTGAATCCGGCCTTCACCGTCGGCGAGCAGTTGATGGAGACGGTGTTGCGGCATCGTGGTGGCAGTCAGTCGGCTGCCCGCCAGCGCGCCCTGGAGATGCTGGAGAAGGTGCGGGTGCCGGCGGCGATCCAGCGGCTGGCGGCCTATCCCCACGAACTCTCCGGCGGCATGCGCCAGCGGGTGATGATCGCCATGGCGCTGGCCAACGATCCGGCGCTGATCATCGCCGACGAGCCCACCACGGCGCTGGACGTGACCATCCAGGCGCAGATCCTCGAACTCATCGCCGGCCTGCAGGCCGAGACCGGCGCCGCCATGATCCTCATCACCCATGACCTCGGCGTGGTGGCCGAGGTCGCCGACGAGATGGCGGTGATGTACGCCGGCCGGGTGGTCGAGTCCGGCCCGGTCGCCCAGCTGTTCGACGATCCGCAGCACCCCTACACCCTCGGCCTGATGGGCTCCATGCCCTCGCTGGGGCCGCGCACGGGTCGGCTGGCGACCATCGCCGGCCGGGTGCCGACGCCCGCCGAGATGCCGGCCAGTTGCCGCTTCGCCAGCCGCTGCCCCTTCGTCCTCGACGCCTGTCGCCTGGCCCCGCCGCCACTCGTGGAGCTCGCTCCGGGCCAGCAGGTGGCCTGCCTCCGCGCGCCCCTGGAACAGCACCTGGAGACCAGTGCATGAAAGCGGTCGAACGTCCCATCCTCGAAGCCATCGGCCTGACCAAGCACTTCGGCGGCCAGGCCGGTTTCCTGCAACGCCCGCGCCCACCGGTGCAGGCGGTGAGTGACGTCTCCTTCGCCGTGCGCCGCGGCGAGACCCTGGCCCTGGTGGGCGAATCCGGTTCGGGCAAGTCGACCCTCGGCCGCCTGCTGCTCAACCTACTCGCCCCCACCGCCGGCGACGTCATCTACGAAGGTCGCAACCTGGGCAACCTCAGTCCGCCGGCGCTGCGCCAGGTTCGCCAAGAATTGCAGATCATCTTCCAGGACCCCTACGCCTCGCTGAATCCGCGCATGAGCGTGGCCGACATCGTCGGCGAGCCCGTGTGGCTGCACAAGCCGCTGGATCGCGGTCAGCGCGCCGAGCGGGTGGCCGAGCTGCTGCGCACCGTGGGCCTGGCGCCGGAACTGGCCGGCCGCTATCCCCACGAATTCTCCGGCGGCCAGCGCCAGCGCATCGGCATCGCCCGCGCCCTCGCCGCCGAACCGCGGCTGCTGCTCGGCGACGAACCGGTCTCGGCGCTGGACGTCTCGGTACAGGCGCAGGTGGTGAACCTCTTGGAAGACCTCAAGGCACGCTTCGGCCTGACCCTGATCATCGTCGCCCACGGCCTGGGGGTGATCCGCCACATGAGCGACCGGGTGGCGGTGATGTACCTGGGCGAGATCGTCGAGCTGGCGCCGGTGGAGACGCTTTTCGAGACCCCCCTGCATCCCTATACCCAGGCGCTGCTGGCCGCGGTGCCGGTTAGCCATCCACGGGCGCGGCGACCGCGCACCCTGCTCGGCGGCGATTTGCCCAGCCCCACGGCGCCGCCCAGTGGCTGTCGCTTCCACACCCGCTGCCCCCACGCCCGGCCGCTGTGCCGCGAGGCCAAGCCCGTGCTGGAACCCGCTGCCGGAGAAGGCCAGGTGGCCTGTCATTTCTGGCGCGAGATCGCGGGTGCGGGCGCCTCACCACCGCCGCTGATCGCCACCAGCGCGGCCTTCAGCCGGCGCCTCGCCCTGTTCAACCGTCATCAGTCCCTTCTGGAGTCCACCCCATGAAAGCCTCCGCCTGGCTCACCGCCACCCTTCTGCTCCTGGCCGGCGGCTCCGCCCTGGCCGGGACCACCCTGCGCATCGGCATCCAGGACGATCCCGACGTGCTCGATCCGCATCGCTCGCGGACCTATTCCGGGCGCCTGGTCTATACCGCTCTGTGCGACAAGCTGGTGGACGTCTCGCCACAGCTGGAGCTGGTGCCCCAGCTGGCCACAGCCTGGCAGTGGAGCGACGACAACCGCAGCCTGACGCTGCAACTGCGGCCGGGCGTGACCTTCCACGATGGCGAGACGTTTGATGCCGCCGCGGTGAAATTCAACCTGGACCGGGCCCGCACCCTGCCCGACTCGCTGCGCAAGAGCGAACTGGCCTCGGTGGATGCCGTGGAGGTGGTCGACCCCCAGACCGTGCGCATCCGCCTCAAGCAACCCGACGCCACCCTGCTCGCCCAACTCTCCGACCGCGCCGGCATGATGCTCGCACCCAAGGCCTCGGCGGGCGACGTGGGCAGCAAGCCGGTCTGCTCCGGTCCCTATCGCTTCGTACAACGGGTGCAGCAGGACCGCATCGTGCTGGAGCGCTTCCCGCAGTACTGGAACGCCACCGCCTATCACTTCGACAAGGTGGTCTTCCTGCCCATCCCGGACACCTCGGTACGCCTGGCCAACCTGCGCTCGGGCGACCTCGACATCGTCGAACGGGTCGCGCCCACCGACGTCAAGGGCCTGCAGGGCCAGGCCGGTTTCACCCTCTACAACACCCCGGGCCTGGGCTACATGCAGCTGATGGTCAACATGGCCAACGGCGACCGGGCGAAGAATCCCTTCGCCGGCGACAAGCGCGTACGTCAGGCCTTCGACCTGGCGCTGGATCGCGAGGCGCTCAACCAGGTGGTGTTCGAGGGGCTCTATGCGCCCAGCGTGCAGCCCTTCCCGCAGAGCAGCCCCTACCACGACAAGGCCTTCGCCGTGCCGACCCGCGACGTGGCACGCAGCCAGGCGCTGCTCAAGGCGGCCGGGGTCTCCCTGCCGGTCAAGGTCGAACTCAAGATCGCCAACAACCCCATCGCCCAGCAGGTGGGCCAGCTGATCCAGGCCATGGCCGCCGAGGCCGGTTTCGAGGTCAACCTGGTCGCCACCGAATACGCCACCTTGCTGGCCGAACAGCACGCCGGCAACTTCCAGCTCGGCCTGAGCGCCTGGTCCGGCCGCCCCGATCCGGATGGCAACGTGCATCAATTCGTCACCTGCAAGGGCAATCAGAACGACGGCCGCTACTGCAACGCGGCGCTGGACCGACTGCTCGACCAGGCCCGCACCACCAATGACCAGGCGCAGCGCCAGGCGCTCTATGCCCAGGCCCTGACCCTGCTGCGCGAGGAGCTGCCGGTGTTCTATCTCTATTTCGATCCGCGCATCATCGCCACCCGCGCCGACCTCAAGGGCTTCATCCCCAACCCCGACGGCCTGATTCGCCTGGCCGGCGTCACCCGCGGGCAATAGCCATGCTGCGCCTCTTCCTGCGTGGCCTGCTGAGTGCCCTGCCGACCCTGCTGCTGGTGTCGCTGTTCGTCTTCACCCTGCAGCAACTGCTGCCGGGCGATCCGGTGCTGGCCATGGCCGGCGAGGAGCGCGATCCCCAGGTGCTGGATTTCCTGCGCGAGAAGTACCGGCTGAACGACCCCGTGCCGGTGCAATACCTGCATTGGATGGGCGGGGTGCTGCAGGGTGACCTGGGCATCTCGCTGCGTACCGACCAGCCGGTGACGGCGCTGATCGCCGAAAAGCTGCCGGTGACCCTGGAGCTGTCGCTGCTGGCCATCCTCATCGCCCTGCTCATCGGTATCCCCACCGGCATCCTCGCCGCGGTACGCCGTGGCACGGCGGTGGACTACGGCGCCAACCTGGTGGCCCTGTCCGGCATCTCCATCCCGCACTTCTGGCTCGGCATCCTCTTGATCCTGCTGTTCGCGGTGAAGTTGCAGTGGCTGCCGGCCTCCGGTTTCGTGCCTTTCCACGAAGACCCGCTGCGCAACCTGCGCACCCTGGTCCTGCCGGCCTTCGTACTGGGCGCCGGACTCTCCGGCACCCTGATGCGCCATACCCGGGCGGCCATGCTGGAGGTGCTGCGCGCCGACTACGTGCGCACCGCCCGGGCCAAGGGCCTGCGCGAGCGGGTGGTGATCCTGCGCCATGCCCTGCGCAATGCGCTGATGCCCATCGTCACCCTCACCACCCTGCTGTTCGGCGAACTGCTCGGCGGTGCGGTGCTCACCGAACAGGTCTTCAGCATCCCCGGCTTCGGCAAGATGATCGTCGACGCCGTGTTCAACCGCGACTATGCCGTGGTCCAGGGGGTAGTGCTCTGCGTAGCGGTGGGCTTCGTGCTGCTCAACCTGGTGGCCGACCTGCTCTACCGCCTGATCAACCCGCGCCTGAGGCACGCCGCATGAACGCCCTGACCCTGCCCCGCCCGGCCACCCTGAAACCCGCCCGCTCGCCCTTCTGGCGCAAGTTCAGCGCCAATCGCGGTGCGCTGCTCGGCGCCGCGCTGATCCTGACCTTCGCCCTGGCCGCCCTGCTGGCGCCCTGGCTGGCCCCCTTCGATCCGCTCAAGACCAGCTTCCTGGCGGTGCGCAAGGCGCCCTCGGCGCTGAACTGGCTGGGTACCGACGAACTCGGTCGCGACCTGCTCTCCCGCCTGCTATGGGGTGCGCGCAGCTCCCTGCTGGCCGGCGTGGTCTCGGTAGCCATCGCCCTGTTGGTGGGGGTGCCCCTGGGCCTGGTGGCCGGCTATTTCGGCGGCTGGCTGGACGCCCTGATCTCGCGCCTGGTGGAGGCCCTGTTGTCCTGCCCCTTCCTGGTCCTGGCCATCGCGCTAGGCGCCTTTCTCGGCCCGAGCCTGGGCAACGCCATGATCGCCATCGGCCTGTCCGCCATGCCGGTGTTCGCCCGCCTGACCCGTGGCCAGGTGCTCGCCATCCGCCACGAGGACTACCTCGAAGGGGCGCGTGCCATCGGCCTGCCGGATCGCTGGATTCTCTGGCGCTACGTGCTGCCCAACATCCTCTCGCCGCTGGTGGTCCAGGCCACCCTGACCATCGCCGCCGCCATCCTCGCCGAGGCCAGCCTGTCGTTTCTCGGCCTCGGCCAGCAACCGCCGATGCCCTCCTGGGGTTCCATGCTCAACACCGCCAAGAACTTCATGGAGCAGGCGCCCTGGATGTCCATCGCCCCGGGCGTCTGCATCTACCTCACCGTGCTGGGCTTCAACCTGCTGGGCGACGGCCTGCGCGACGCCCTCGATCCTCGTCACCAATGAGATCCCCGACCATGCTCGATCTGGATTATCACAACCCCTATTCCTCGGCCCGCTCGCCGGTCATGGGCCGCAACCTGGTGGCCTGCTCGCAGCCGCTGGCCGCCCAGGCCGGGGTGGAGATGCTGCGCCGTGGTGGCAACGCGGTGGACGCCGCAGTGGCCGCCGCCATGGTGCTCACCGTGGTGGAACCCACCGGCTGCGGCATCGGCAGCGACGCCTTCGCCATCGTCTGGGACGGCGAGAAGGTGCAGGGCCTCAATGCCTCGGGCCGCGCACCGCGGGGCTGGACCCCGGAATCCTTCGCTGGCCAGAGCGCCATGCCAGCCCGTGGCTGGGGCGCGGTCACGGTGCCCGGGGCCGTCTCGGCCTGGGTCGCCCTGGCCAAGCGCTACGGCAAGCTGCCGCTGACCACCCTCGCCGGTCCGGCGATCCACTATGCCCGCGACGGCTTCCTGCTCACCCCGGTGATCGCCGAACTCTGGCGCCGCGGCGCCGAGCAGCTCAAGGACCAGCCCGGTTTCGCCACCTGCTTCCTGGCCGACGGCGTGCCCCGCGCCGGCAGCCTGGTGCGCCTGCCCGACCATGCGCGGACCCTGGAAGCCATCGCCGCAAGCGAAGGCGGTGCCTTCTACCAGGGCGAACTGGCCCAGGCCATGGCCCGCCATGCCCGCGAGCACGGCGCGGTACTGGACGAGGAAGACCTGCGCGCCCACCGGGCCGACTGGATCGACACCCTCTCGGTGCCCTTCGCCGGTGCCGTGGTGCACGAGTTGCCGCCCAATGGCCAGGGCATCGCCACCCTCGCCGGCCTGGGCATCCTCGAAGCCGCCGGCATCGGCGACGACCCGGTGGACAGCCCCGCCACCCTGCACCGGTCCATCGAGGCCATGAAGCTGGGGCTGGCCGATCTCTATCAGCACGTCACCGATTCCGCGCACATGCGCATCCAGGCCGAGCACCTGCTGGACCCGGCCTACCTGCGCGAACGCGCCGGGCTGCTCGGCTCGCGCGCCGGCGACCCCGGCTATGGCGCGCCGCGCCCGGGCGGTACCGTCTGCCTGTCGGCGGCCGATGACAGCGGCATGATGATTTCCTTCATCCAGTCCAACTACATGGGCTTCGGCTCGGGCGTGGTGGTGCCGGGCACCGGTATCAGCCTGCAGAATCGCGGCGCCGGCTTCACCCTGGCGCCGGATCACGTCAACAGCGTGGCGCCGGGCAAGCGGCCCTTCCACACCATCATCCCCGGCTTCGCCATGAATGCCGACGGCACCCCGCTGATGGCCTTCGGTCTGATGGGCGGCCCGATGCAAGCCCAGGGACACCTGCAACTGATGCTGCGCATCCTCAAGTACCGGCAGAATCCCCAGGCCGCCGCCGATGCACCGCGCTGGCGCCTGGAAGGTGGCCGCCGGGTCGCGGTGGAAAGCAGCCTGGATCCGGTCACCCTGGAGGCGCTGCGGGCCCTGGGCCACGAGGTGACCGTGGAAGAACCGTCCGGGGTGTTCGCCTTCGGCGGCGCCCAGATCATCCAGCGCGTCGCCGGCGGCTACGTGGGTGGCTCCGATCCGCGCAAGGACGGCCTGGTGGCTGGCTACTGAGGCCGAGCGCGACGGCGCCGGCGATGCTGAGCACCTCAGGCTACTTAGCCGTAGCTTGAGGCTCCCGTCCTGGGCGACCGCGCTCTGGAAAGGCGCAGCTGTACCTTCCGGAGACCCTTCAGGCTCGGGCATGGCCCCGCGGGGCTGGAGATCTTCGATGAGGCATCCAGCCCTCTCGTGCATATCCGGATCCACCTTCCGCTGCCATCACCAGCCCTCTTAGCGGATCACCTGCAAAGCCGCAGCCCGCCTCTACGGGCGCTCGACCTCAGCAGCCGACACGCCCACGTACGGCCACCGCTCGTCGCAAGGTAGCGACACCACCCCAGTGTTTATTGCGATATCTAGACGGCCACGACATAGTGGCTCGGCGCCATTACGCTGGATTCGAACCCGAGACCCCTTATGCATCCTGATCCCCAGAGCCACCCCCGCGAAGCGCTACTCGGCCTTCATCGCCAGCTACAGGAAAACGCCAATCGGCTAGGCACGGTGGACTGCGACGATCCGGACGTCCGCGCTGTCCTGCAGGCCGTGCAGGATCTCAACGAGCGGGTTGCCGACATGGTCGCCGAGACGGCCCTGCTGGCGCCCCTGGAATGGGGTCTGGTCGCGGCCAGCAGCGCTCACGACGCCACCGGTCAGCGCTGACCCACCGCACATTTCTGACTGAACGGCCCGGCGCCCTGCCTGGCGTCCGGGATACAAGGCAGCACTGCGGAAATCGCTCGCTGGAGAGAGCCGCCAGACCAGGATGGCCTGCGGCCGAAACCGGGCCAGCGCGGAGCCGCCTATCGGCCAGCGCCATTACCCGGCAAACGCTGGAAGGCACGTGCCCATTCGAGCAGGGCATTTTCCTCGTCGGTACGGTCGTCCACACCACACTCCTCCAGCACGGTCACCACGCGCTTCATGAAGTCCCGATCGACGCGAGCCCGCTCCGTGATCCGGTCCAGATTCAGCTGGCCGAGTTGCTGGAGGGTGGTCTGAAATTCGTTGTCTTCCATGCCCATGACATCTGTCCCTGTAAGCACGGCTGCCGATCGCCGGCTGGCCTAGTGCCATCCTCTTTCGCGCGGGCGTCAATCGCATAACGGTTATCGCATGAAGTGTCGAGAATGATGACTGAGCGGCAGTTGGCAGCGCTTCGCGCTCGCCGGCCCGGGGGTTCCGGTCGGCCCATCCCCCTGGCGAGAGGGGCTGGCGCACCCGCCCTACCCAAGGAGCCGCTGGCGCTCAGCCGAGTACCAGTGGTAGCGCCAGAGCGGTAACGATCCCGAGCAGGATCATGCCCAGTGCCGAGAACGCGGCCGTCTCCTGGCTTTCCCGCAAGGCATGGGCCGTGCCTATGGCATGGCCGTTCATGCCCAGGGTCAGACCGCGAGCCGCGGGATCCTCGACCTTGAAGACCTTGAGCAGTGGCAGCGCCAAGGTGGTGCTGATGACGCCGGTCAACATCACGATCACTGCGGTCAGGGGCGCGATGCCACCGAAATGATCCGCCAAGGGCAAGGCGATCGGCATGGTCACCGACTTCGGCAGCAGGCTCATCAGCAACGTTTCCGGCAAGCCAAACAGCCAGCCCAGGGCGAGGGTCAGGGAAACGCCCACGACGCCGCCAACCGTGAGGGTTATCAGCAGCGGCTTGCAGAGTGCCGTCACGCGCTGGGCATTCTTGTAGAGCGGAACGGCCAGGCCCACGGTGGTGGGTCCGAGCAGCATCGAGAGCATCCCGCTGGCGCTTCGATACTGCTCGTAGGGAATGCTGCCGATCCAGAGCACGGTGGCGACGATGGCCGTGGTGATCAGCACCGGTTGCAGCATGACCAGGCGCAGGCGCTGTTGCAGCACGAGCGCCAGCTGATAGACCGCGAGCGTCAGAGACAGGGCCAGCAGGGGTGCGAGGGTTGGGTCAGACATGGTCTATGCGTCTACCGATCAGGTACTGCAGCAGCCAGCCACACAGGGGCACGGTGACCAGCAGGGACAGGGCGACGACCAGCACCAGGCGCAACCACACCGAGGCCTCGAGGCCGCTGAAATCGACGATGCCAACCGCCGGCACCACGAGCATCAGCGGCAGGTACTTGAGCAGGTTGCCAGCCATGGTCTCCACGCCTTCCGGCACTCGACGCAGCAGCATCAACAGGGTGAAGAGGACGATGATCCCAATGACGCTGGCCGGAATGTCGCCTATATAGTTCGTCATATAGGCGCCCACCAGATAGCAACCCACCAGCATCAAAAAGCCCGCTATCGGCATAAGCACCCCCATTACCTTGTTCTTTTGAACGGCCCGCAATACCAGGCTGCGCAGCCCAGCCATGCCTGGCCCGCGCGCGCCGGATCGGCCCGTTGGATGCCACACGCTCCGCAAGAGGGGTGATCACTGCCGATAAGGCCGTTTGAAGTCCACCCGCTACGCGCGGCCTAACTATAGGCCCATCTGAAAAGGGCTGGGCAAATCCATGCTGGGATCAGCGAAAGGTACCCGTCTTGTTCGGCTCACTGTTGGGTTGGCGCCGCGATCGGCTTCGCCTTCCTGCCCTCGCAGGCGGATCGCCGTATGACCCGCCACTCTCCCTGAGCGCGACCTGGCGAGACGCCAGCCCATCCGGGAAGACAACGCCAAGGCCGATGAAGACGCTAGCGCCTCACGCCGGCACCGCGCGCATGCCCTCGAAGATCAGGCGCGTGGTGTTGCGCACGGTGGCGGCATGACCTTCCCGATCCAGCTGGTCGCTGGCCGTCAGGCGCAGCAGTTGCAGGTGCGAGTAGTCGTTGAGCAGAAAGGCGGCCAGCTGCACATCCAGATCGGCGCGCAGCTTGCCGGCGGCCTGCAGCTCGCGCAGCACACCGGCGATCTCGCCCTGCAAGCCGCGGTTCATCCGCCGGTAGGCCTGGGGCAGACCGCTGTCGCCCCCCACCAGCACCAGCGGCAGCAATTCGCGCCAAAGGGCAGCGGGCAGCACGTCCAGCGCGTAGCTGACGAGCAGGTGTTCCAGGTGGCAGAGCGCATCGACAGGATCGGCGAAGTCGCGGATGTGCCGGCGCACATCGATCAAGGCACGGCGATCGGACTCCTTGATCATCTCCAGGATGATCTCGTGCTTGCTGCCGAAATACTTGAACACCGTGGGCGCCGAGACGCCGGCCTCGCGGGCGATCTGCTCGACGGTGGTCTCGCGAAAGCCCTGACGCTGGAACAGCATGACCGCCGCGGCCGAGATGGCGGTGCGGCGTAATTCCTTTTGACGTTCGCGTAGCCCGCTCACCGTCGCTCCTGATTCCTGGGGTGCCGGAGAGGATAGCTGGCTGGCGTTCGATGCGGAAAATATTTTATTGACTAAAGAATTTAACAGAGTTAATTATTTTCCCGTACCTGCCCTGCGCAGGGCCACTGCCAGGATGAGTCTGATGAACCAGAGCCTCGATCGCTCCGTGGTTTCCCGGGGTCGGGAAGTCAGCGAGATGTACGACCAACAAGAACAAGAGCCCGTACTGATGCAGGGATTTCCGGCCAAGCCGGACCAGCGCGTGACCTGGGCCAACTGGATGTCACCGCCGTTCAATCGCTGGGGCTTTCGCAATCTGGCGCACCTGCGCCCCACCATCGACGTGGCTGCCGGGCCGCGGCCGGACAGGGTGCTGGCCTATGCACCCGTGGCCCTCGAAACGCTGAGATTCGCGAGCAGCTGCGGCCGCAGCGTCAGCGCCCTCGACCATCTGCGCGCCAGCAAGACCGACGGCTTCCTGGTGCTGCACCAGGGCCGCGTGGTGTACGAGCGCTACTTCAACGGCCAGGTCGCTACCGATCGCCACATCATGTTCTCAGTCACCAAGTCGCTGATCGGGGTGCTCGGCGAGCAACTCATCCACGACGGTGTGCTCGATGCCCAGGCGCGGACCCAGCGCTATGTGCCGGAACTGGCCGGCAGCGCCTTCGGCGACGCCACCGTACGCCAGTTGCTCGACATGGCCGTGGGCGTCCACTACACCGAGCGCTACGACGATCCCACCTCGGCAAGCTCGCAATACGGCTACGCCTGTGGCTTCAAGCCGGCGCCGCTCGACTACGCCCAGTACGAGTCGCTGTACCAGTACCTGCCGTCGCTGCGCAAAAGGTGCGAGCACGGCGGCCTCTTCCATTACGTGACCGCCACCACCGAGGTGCTGGCCTGGGTGCTGGAGCGCGCCAGCGGCCTGGGCTGTGCCGAACAGTTGCAGCGAATCTGGCAGCAACTCGGCTGCGAGCGCGACGCCTACTTCATGGCCGATCCCTGGGGTCGCAGCGTCGCCGGTGCCGGCTTCAACGCTACCTTGCGCGACATGGGCCGCTTCGGCCTGATGCTGGCCAACGGCGGTCTGGTCGACGGCCAGCGGGTCATCGACCAGGCGGTAGTCGAGGCCATCGCGGCCGGCGGGGATCCGGCCCTCTATGGCGCGCACCAGGACTTCGCCGACTGGACCCCGGGGGCCTCGTACCGCAGCCAGTGGTACGTCTTCAACGACCACAGCCCGGCCATCATGGCCAGCGGCATCCACGGCCAGTACCTGTTCATCGACTTCAATTCCGACGTGGTGATCGTCAAGCAGTCGTCGCTGCCCGAGGCCGTCACCGAACTGGACATCGATACCGTTCGCCTGCTGCGCGCCATCGCTGCCCAGCTGCGCGGCTGATCCATCCCCAACGAGATCGAAGAGCGCCGGCTTGCCCGCGCGCTCACCTGCTGCGCCAGGTCTTGGTGATCGTCTTGGTCACCCTTCACTGCCCTGTAATACAAGAAAAATAGTCAGGAGCTTCCTATGTACACAATCAAGCGCCTTCCCGGCGTATTGCTGGCGCTCGGCCTGCCGCTGGCCAGCCAGCCGGCCCTGGCGGGCTATCCGTTCGAAAAAGAGAACCTCAAAGGCGACTTCAACCTGACGGCGGGCGCCGGTTCCATCACCACCCGGGGCGTCAACTTCGGCGCCGGGCGTGTGGATGCCCGCAGCGGCAGGAACGACGGCAGCCGCAGCGCCTGGCAGGAGTTCTACGTCAAACCCGGCGTCACCCTCGACTATTCGCTCGCCGACAGGCTCCACCTGCTCGCCGGCGGCTCGGTGGTCGGCGCCACCACCCTTGGCGACGGGGATGCCGGTGGCTTCACCCGCAGCTCCGACGGCCGCTTCGCCCCGGAAGAAGGCTATGCCGGGGTGCAAGTGGGCGACTGGAAATTCACCGCCGGCCGCCAGAACTTCAGGGTCGGCACCGGCCTCATCGTCATGGACGGCAACCTCGATCTGTTCGGCGATGGCGCCTACTGGCTCGGCCCGCGCACCGCCTTTCGCGACTCGGCGATCCTGGCGTGGAGCCAGGGTCCGGCCCAGGCGCAGGCCTTCACCCTGCGCACTGACGATCACTACGGCGATTTCCGCCTGAGCGGCGCCAACCTGGATTACCACCTCGACGGCCAGGTGACCCTCGGCGCCCTGGCCATGACGGTCGATACCCTGGCCAGCAGAGACAGCACCGCGGCCCGCCGCGAGGGCATGCGGGTGTACAACCTGCGGGCCCTGCGCGGTCACCTGCCGGGCCTGCCGAATCTCACCTTGAATGGCGAATACGCGGTGCAACGTGGCGGTGACGGCGCCCTCAGCTACGACGCCAGCGCCTGGTACGCCCAGGCCGACTATCAATGCCAGGACCTGCCCTTCACGCCCACCCTCGGCTATCGCTACGCCGTCTTCTCCGGCGACGACAACCCGACCGACAACCGCCAGAAGGCCTGGGACCCGCTGAGCAAGGGCTTCACCGACTGGAGTACCTGGCTGATCGGCGACGTAGTGGGCAACTACCTGCTGTTCAACAGCAACGAGCGCGTCCAGCAGTTCTCGTTGAAGAACCGCCTCGGCGACACCCTCACCCTGGGCGTCATCCACTACCGGTTCTGGCTCGACCAGGCCAACTTCCGCGGCGCCGCGGTCAGCGATCGGCGCTTCGCCGACGAGACCGCGGTGTATCTCGACTGGACGCCCAACCGGCAGTTCTACGGCTCGCTCTCGTACAACTGGTTGCAGGCCAGGTCGGCCGCCCGCCAGGCGTTCGGCGACAACGATCGCTTCAGCGCCCTCGAGCTGTACTTCACCTATCGCTACTGACCACCAGCCACCACTGCCCCGTGGGGGCACAGGAGAGCGTGATGAATACCAAGACCGAAACCGGAATCGCCGTGCCGGCGCTGGAGTGGGCGCTGAGCCTGCATGTCCTCATCGACCCGGCCGATGGCCTGGGCACCTGCGCGGATGGCCAGCGCAGCAACTATCGGATCACCGGCGGGCATTTCGAGGGCTTGAACGTGCGCGGCGAAGTGATCGCCGGCGGCGCGGATTTCTATCTGCTGCGCAGCGACGGCGTGGGTGAGCTGGACGCTCGTTACAGCCTGCTCAGCGACCAGGGCGAGTGGATCAACATCCACAACACCGGCCTGATCACCCTCGGCGACAGGGGGCAGGCGCAGGTCGCCCAGGGCATCTGGCCGATCGCCGAGGAGGACTATCACTGCAGTTGTACGCCGCGCTTCCAGGTTGCGAACGGCAGGCTCGACTGGCTGACCCGCAGCGTGATGATCGGCAAGGTGGGCTATCCCACCGCCGATCAGGTCGCCATCCACTGCTATCGCCTCACCTGACCGGCCACCCCTCTCGCAGCCAGGCTTTCCACTGAAGCGGCAGGCCACGCCGTGGCCGAGCCGGCAGGTAAACGACCATGACCATCGCCAAGCAAACCCTGGTGCGCGCCGCGTGCATCGCTATCGCCGCCGCCTCGATTCTCGTCATCGGCGTGCAGCCGATCTTTATCGGACTGCTGACCGAACGCCTCGACCTGACCCTGGCGCAGCAGAGCTGGACCCTGTCCGTCGAGATGTGCGGCTCCATCGTCGGGACGCTGCTGTACCTGCCGATGATCCGCTTCCTCGGGCCGCGCACCCTCGCCCTGAGCACCGCCCTGCTACTACTGTTCGCCAACGCGGCGACCGCCCGCGTCACCGCCCTCGATCCGCTACTGACCTTGCGCGGCCTCTCGGGGCTCTGCTCGGGCGTGCTCTACTCCTACGCCATCTACTGGCTGGGCAGCATGCCGGGCCAGGACAGGTCCTTCGGCATCCTGCTGTTCGTGCAAACCGGCCTGTTCGCCAGCAGCGCGGTGATCATGCCGATGATCGCCGAGTGGCAGGGTTTCGCGGGGGCGATCTACTACCTGACCGCCTGGTTCGCCCTGGTCTGCCTGCTGAGCCTCTGCCTGCCGGCCAGGCAGAGCCCGGAAGAGCGACAGGTCTTCCCCACACCGCTGCGGTCCGGTCTGACGGTGATCGGCGTCTGCTCACTGCTCGGCATGCTGTTCCTGCAGCTGTCGATCTACTCGCTGTGGGGCTTCGTCGAAGGCATCGCCCGCGATGCCGGGGTGGCACCGGTGGATATCGGCTGGGCGATCAGCATCGGTCTGCTCGGCGGCTTGCCCGGCGCGGCCCTGCCCAGCGTGGCCGGGCGACATCTGGGCCGCGTGCCGATGATCCTCACCGGCTCCCTGGCCGTGCTCGGCGCCATCTATCTGCTGGCCACGCGCATCCACACGGCGGCGGATCTGCTGCTCGCGGTCTTCCTGATGAACTTCGGCTGGAACCTGGCGCTGTCCTACTACATGTCCTCGGTCGTGACCCACGATCCGAGCGGGCGCCTGACCAAGCTGGTCGGCGTAGTGCAGGTCGCCTCGGCCGCCGCGGCGCCGACCCTGCTGAGTCTGATCATCGAAGGCAACGACCGGCGCAGCCTCTTCGTGCTGTCGGCAGGCGCCATCCTGATCGGCTGCGTCCTGGTGCTCGTCATGCTGTCCTGCGGACGCCGCCAGGTACCGGGCAAGGCGCTGGACTGCTCGGTCTGAGCATTGGTCGCATGGTAGGGGGATGCCGCGCGAATATCCCGGCCTTCCGCCCGGCCAGGCGACAACCTCCATGACCGATTTGTCATCACCCGGTCAGCCTGGCGTCCCCCCTGTCCTCCTAGAGTGGCCCAGTCAGCGACTAGCTCCCCCCTTAAAGAGGACTCTCCATGAAAGCGCTCCTGCTCGGTCTCTTCGGTCTGCTCGCCACCGGCTCCGCCCTGGCCGCTCCCGACCATCCCGCCGTGATCCATGACAAGCCCGGTTTCTTCGTCCCGCTCGACGTCGACCGGGTCGTCAGCCAAACCGACCTGAGCACCCAGTGCGGGATCGTGCCGGCCCGCATCGACTACCTGGATCACGCCGGCCGGGCGCACGAGCTGGACTACCTGGTGTTTGGCAACGGCTGCTACAACCAGAATTGAGGCGTTATTCGACCCAGTGCCAAAGCACGGCGGCCACCGTCGCGCTGGTCGAGGGGCCGCTTGTACAGGCCCCTTTCCTCCACCAGAACCCAGAGATATCGAGCCAGTAGAGCAGGCGGCAGAGCGGCAGAGCGGCAGACGGACCGCTAGAAAAACCGATAGGCCTTGGCCAGCGCACGCTCCAGCACGGCGATGCAGGCGTGGTCGTCGGCATAGGACAGGAACTGGCGCTGCGCATCGGCCTGGGCCTGGGCCAGGCGCGTCTTGCGTTCCGCCAGCTCATCTTCCAGCACCGAGGTGCTCAGGCCGCCCAGATCACAGCAGGGGTTGGCGCCATTCATAGAAAACTCCGGACAGATTTGCAGATTGCGTCATCAGACAAGTTTTTGAGATTTGGTTCACAAATCGTATCGAATCTCGTTGTTGCTGAATACGACTCTCCGACGCGGTGGTTTCCAGCCCCCTGGTCTAGCGCGCTTCCTCAAGGCATCCGCACCCTACATCCAAGTAAAAGCTATACAATTTGGCGCCCTGAATAAGCTGTGAAGATACATGCGCCCTTTGCTTTCGCTCCTCCTGGCCACGCTGCTGGCCTCTTCAGCCCTCGCCGCAGCGCCCGATACCTTCGTGGAAGCCAAGGTAATCGCCAAACAAAAAGTCTATTTCGACCAGAACACCAGCGCCCAGGGCGACCTCTATTGCGGGTGCCAATGGGAATGGGTCGGCAAATCGGGGGGACGCGTCGATGCCGCCTCCTGTGGCTTCCAGGCGCGCAAGCAGCAAACCCGCGGTGAACGCACCGAGTGGGAGCACATCGTGCCGGCCTGGACCTTCGGTCACCAGCGCCAGTGCTGGCAGAACGGCGGACGGGAACACTGCGTGGCGGATGACCCGGTGTTCCGGGCCATGGAGGCCGACCTCTTCAACCTCTACCCGGCCGTGGGCGAGGTGAATGGGGACCGGGCCAATTTCAATTACGGCATGGCCCAGGGCGTGCAGCCGCAATATGGTCGCTGCACGACCAAGATCGACTTCCAAGAACGCGCCGCCGAGCCGCGCGATGAGGTCAAGGGCCTGGTCGCCCGGGTCACCTTCTATATGTTCGATCGCTACGGCCTGAACATGTCGCGCCAGCAGCAGCAACTGCTCATGGCCTGGGACAAGCAGCAGCCAGTCACCGCCTGGGAGCGCGAACGGGATAGCCGCATCGCCGCGGTGATGGGCCATGGCAACCCCTTCGTGTCCGGCGAGCGGCACTGGACGCTGGGCTACCAGCCGGTCGGCGACGGCATCGTCAGCCCGCTGCCCGGACCGAAGTCGGCGCCGAAGGCACCGGCCAAGACCGATAGCCCTGCCGCTGCCAGCCAGGGCGCGATCATCGGCAACCGCAACAGCCACGTCTATCACCTGCCGCAAGGCTGCCCGAGCTACGCCCAGGTGTCGCCGAAGAACCAGGTCACGTTCGCCTCGGAAGCCGAGGCGAAGGCGGCAGGCTTCACCAAGGCGGGCAACTGCTCGGGTTGAGCCGCCGAGGGCGTACCTGCTGACCGACCGGGTCGGCAGTGGGTACGCCAGGCCGTCACTGCGCCTTGGACAGCTCCACCAGCATCCGCGCGAGCAGATAGATACGCGGCGCCACGCTGTCCAGTTCGACGTACTCCTCGGGCGTATGCAGCTTGCCGCCGACGATGCCGAAGCCGTCCAGGGTCGGTACGCCGGCACCGGCGGCGATGCTGGCATCCGCGGCCCCGCCACTGCCTTCGACGGTCAGCGTACGGCCCAGCTCGCCATAGATGGCCTGGGCCATGGCCAGCAGCCGATCGCTCGCCGCCGTCTGCGGCATCGGCGGCAGGCCACGTTCCAGCCGGGTGGTCACCTCGGTATCGGGGATCTGCTTGTTGACGGCGATCCGCGCCAGGTCCTTTTCCACCCGGTCGAATTCCTCGGGCAGCGCGGCGCGGACGTCGGCCTTGGCCACGGCGTGATCGGGGATCACGTTGATGCGCTCGCCCGCCTCGATCACGGTGAAGTTGACCGAGGTCTTCTTCTCCGCATCGCCCAGGTTGCCCAGTTGCAGCACCTGATGCGCGACCTCGGTGGCGGCGTTGCGCCCCAGCTCCGGGGAGACGCCGGCATGGGACGCCTTGCCCTTGACCTCCACCACGGCGGTGGCGCTGCCCTTGCGCCACACCACCAGGCCATCGGCCGGCCGTCCTGGCTCCAGGTTCAGCGTTACGTCGTGCTGCTTGGCGGTGCTGGCGATCAGCTCGGTGGCCGCCTGGGAGCCGGTTTCCTCGCTGGCATCCAGCAACAGGGTGATCTGGCCGTAGTCCTTGAAGTCGAGCTGCTTGAGGATCTCCAGCGCCGCCAGGGCGACCACGATGCCGCCCTTGTCGTCGGACACGCCCGGACCATAGGCGCGCTTGTCATCGGTGTGATACGGCCGGGTCTTGGCGGTGCCTTCCTTGAACACCGTGTCCATGTGGGCCAGCAACAGGATCCTGGCCTTGCCACTGCCCCTGAGCGTGGCGACCAGGTGCTGGCTCTTGTCCGGGGCGGTGTTGGGCACCTGTTGTACCGTGGCGCCGAGTTTCTTCAATTCCGCGCTGACGAGCTTGCCCACTTCGCTCACGCCCGGCTCGTAGCCGGAACCCGAGTCGATGTTCACCAGTTGCTCCAGCAACGTGAGCGTCGGCGCCTTGGCCTGCTCCGCGGCGGCCTGGATGCGCGCATCGAGCGCGGCACTGGCGGGCCCGGCGATGCAGCAGGTGAGAACGGCAGCGAGGGTGATGCGCAAGAACGGAGCGGACATCGGACTTTCCTTGTTGGCATTGTTGGATTAGTCAGACAACTGTAGTCGCAACAAGGACATAGGGGAAACCGACCTGTTTTGGGCCGTCCCGCCAGACGTTCTGGTCATCGTCGCTGGAGGGCCAAGCCGTTCCCGGGCTTCGCCGGCTACCCGGTGGCTCCTTGGGCCAGGAGGGTGCGCCGACAGCCCGCTGCCGCACCGCCTATTCGCCGCACGGCAGGCCCAAGGCACCTACGCAGCGCCGAGCCGGAGGCCGCGTGCCTCATTTTCAGGCACGCACAGCCGCGCGGACCCAAGACGTCTAGCACCGCGCTTTCCCCAGCGCCCCCTGCGTGCATCCGCGTCTGCAACCCTGGCGAAGCGGCTTCCAGGGCAGTCCTCCGCACGATTTTGGAGCAAAAAATTCAATAAAACTTACTATTGAATAAAATGATTCACTACCTTACTCTCGATCCGACGTCGTAAGGAAAAAGCCACTGACAGCACCGGAAAATAGGGAGTGAAGATGAAAGCGAAGATAGCGTTGGGCTTGCTCATGACCGCCGCAGTAGCCCTGCCCGCCTGGTCAGCCGACTGGACGGTGGGAGCCAACGTCGGCAACGTGCCCTGGGAATTCCAGGGCGCCAAGGGAGACTTCGTCGGCTTCGAAGTCGATGTGGTGAAGGAAGTGGCGAAGCGGGCGGGCAAGAGCGTGGATTTCGTCAACATTCCCTTCAACGGGCTATTCAGCGCGGTGCAGTCGAAACGCGTCGATATCGCGATTTCGTCCATCACCATCACGCCCAAGCGCCTGGAATCGGTCGCCTTCGCTCAACCCTACTTCGACAGCGACCAGTCGCTGACCGCCCTGACCAACTCCAAGGTGAAGAGCCTCGCGGACATGAATGGCAAGGTCGTCGGTGTCGATACCGGGTCCACCGGCGACATGTGGATCGGCCAGCACCAGAACGAATACAAGTTCGCCGACGTCTCGCGCTACGAGGGGCTGTCACCGGCCATGCTGGACCTGGGGTCCGGGCGCATCGATGGCTACCTGAGCGATATCCCCGCCGTCCTCTACTACATCAAGGACAAGCCGCAATTCACCATCGTCGCCCGCATTCCCACGGGTGAACGCTATTCGCTGATGCACGCCAAGGGCTGGCCCATGGGCGATCAGGTCAACGACATCATCAGCAAGATGAAGGAAGACGGCACCCTGGGCGCCATCCACAAACAGTGGTTCGGTACCGAGGCCGCCAAGGAGTCGAGCACCCTGAAGGTCTCCGCCGCGCCCAAGTAAGCCCTGCCGCTGCTGCAGGCCCGGGGCGAGGTCCGTTCGCCCCGGGCCGTGACCGAGGTATCCCATGGATCTCCTGCAAACCTTCTTCAACTGGAACGTGCTGGTCGAATCGCTGCCCCTGATGATCCGCGGCCTGGGCGTGACCGTTCTGCTGGGCCTCGTGAGTATCGTCCTGGGCCTGGTCGGCGGGCTGTTGCTGGCGCTGCTGCGCCTGTATTCCTACGCGCCGGTCCGACTGCTGGCGCGGATCTACATCGACATCATGAGGTCCATCCCGCTGCTGGTCCTGCTGGTCCTGATCTATTACGCGCTGCCCTTCGTCGGTATCCGCCTGTCCTCCTTCGCGGCAGCGGCCAGCGCGCTTTCCCTCGTGTCCTGCGCCTACAGCGCCGAGATCTTTCGCTCGGGCATCGAAGCCATTCCCCGCGGTCAGTTCGAGGCGTCGGCCGCCCAGGGCATGAGCTTCTTCAACACCATGCGCGACGTCGTGTTGCCCCAGGCGATCCGTATCGTGCTGCCGCCCATGACCAGCAACTGCATCAACGTCATGAAGGACACCGCCCTCGCCTCGGTGGTGGCGATGCCCGACCTGCTCAAGCAGGCGACCCAGGCCCAGGCCCTGGCGGCCAACCCAACCCCGCTGGTGGGCGCCGCCCTGCTCTATCTGCTGCTGCTGTTGCCCATGGTGCAACTGGTCAGCTGGGTCGAACGGCGCAATGGCGCGGGAGGCAAGACCGCATGAGCACCCTGATCGACATCGAACACCTCGACAAGTACTACGGCAATTTCCAGGCGCTGAGCGACATCAACCTGCAGGTCGAGGAAGGCGAGGTCGTGGTCATCCTCGGCCCGTCCGGCTCCGGCAAGTCGACGCTGATCCGCTGCATCAACCTGCTGGAGAACTACCAGCAGGGCCATATCCGCGTGGCCGGGGAAAGGGTCGAGAACGGACCGCGGCTGGCCAGTATCCGCAGCGAGGTGGGCATGGTCTTCCAGAGCTTCAACCTCTATCCGCACCTGAGTGTCCTCGACAACGTGTCGCTGGCGCCGATCCGGGTGCGCGGCCTGAACCGGCGCGAGGTCCACGCCCGTGCGCGGGATCTGCTGGTCAAGGTCGGCATGGGCGATCACGCCCACAAGTACCCGAGCCAGCTGTCCGGCGGCCAGCAGCAGCGGGTCGCCATCGCCCGCACCATGGCCATGGAGCCCCGCGCCATCCTCTTCGACGAGCCCACCTCGGCGCTGGATCCGGAGATGGTCGGCGAGGTGCTCGATGTCATGCAGAACCTGGCCCGCTCCGGCGTCACCATGGTCGTGGTGACCCATGAGATGGGCTTCGCCCGGCGCGTCGCCGATCGAGTGATCTTCATGGAGAGCGGCCGCATCGTCGAACAGAACACCCCGGAACCCTTCTTTACCGCCCCTCAGGAACCCCGCACCCGGGCCTTCCTGCAGGCCATCCTGCACCACTGATACTGGCTGGAGAGAGTCGCGTGAATTCCCTCGATATCGCATACGTTCGCAAGCAGTTTCCCGGTCTGGCCGGCGACTACGCCTTCATGGACAACGCCGGCGGTTCCCTGGTGTTGCAAGGGGTCGCCGACCGGGTGGCCGACTATCTGCTCAACAGCAGCGTCCAGCTGGGCGCCTCCTATCCGCCCTCGGTCGCGGCCGGCGAACGGGTGATGCAGGCGCGTCGCTCCGTCATGCAACTGATCAACGCGGCCCATCCCGACGAAGTCATCATGGGCGGCTCGACCACCCACCTGCTGCAGATACTCTGCCGCGCCATCGCGCCCTCGATCGCGCCCGGTGATGAAATCATCGTCACCAACTGCGACCACGAAGCCAACATCGGCCCCTGGGTCCGGCTCTGCGAAGACCGCGGAGCCACCCTGCGCGTCTGGCAGGTCGCCCCCGACAGCCTCGAGCTGGAACTGGACGACCTGCAGGCGCTGCTCGGCGACAAGACCCGCTATGTGGCGGTGACCCACGCCTCCAACATCCTCGGCTCGATCAATCCGGTCGCCGAGATCGCCCGCCGCGTCCATGCGGTGGGCGCGCAGCTGTGCGTGGACGCGGTGGCCTATGCGCCGCACCGGCTGGTCGACGTGCAGGCCAGCGGCGCCGACTTCTACGTCTACAGCTTCTATAAGACCTTCGGCCCGCACTTCGCCGTGCTCTGGGGCCGTCGTGACCTGTTGCTGGAACTTCCCAGCCTCAACCACTTCTTCATCGGCCAGGACGTGGTGCCCTACAAACTGCAACCCGGCAACGTCAACTATGAGCTGTCCTTCGGCTGCATCGGCATCTCCGACTATCTGCTCGACATAGGCGACCGGCTCGGCGTCCAGGGTAGCGAGCGCGAGCGGATGCAGGCAGCATTCGACGCCTTCGAGATCCAGGAAGATGTCCTGGCCGAGCGGCTGCTGGGCTTTCTGCGCCAGCGCCCCGGGGTTCGGGTCATCGGCAAGCCCAGTGTCCAGGCGCGCGTACCCACGATCAGCTTCGTGGTGGAGGGCGTGCGCTCGGAAGCCGTGGTGCGCGAGGTCGACGGACAGCGCATCGGCATCCGCTTCGGCGACTTCTATGCGCGGCGCCTGATCGAGGCCCTGGGCCTGGCGCCCCTGGGTGGGGTGGTGCGGGTGTCCCTGGCGCACTACAACACGCTCGAGGAGATCGACCGTCTCATCGCCGCGCTGGATCAGGCAATCACCAAATTGCGCTGACTGGCGCCTCTACCTTCCACCTGCCGAGCGTTTTTCATGGCCTTACCGGAAACCCTTGCGGAGCTGCGCGACTGCATAGCCGCCCAGCACGAACACCTGTCGGAGCGGCTGCGCGATGCGGCCCGTTTCCTCATCGACAATCCGCACGAGATCGCCCTCAGCACGGTCGCCGAGCTGGGCAGGCGCTCCAACATCGCCCCGGCGGCTTACATCCGGCTGGCCCAGGCGCTGGGCTTCGCCGGCTTCAAGGATCTGCAGCGGCTGTTTCGCGCGCCGCTGCAACAGGCCGCCGATACCCACAGCGAGCGTATCCGGCATTACGGCGGGGAAAAGCTGCTGGACGATCCCAGTGACGTCGGCGCGATCCTGCGTGAATTCAGCCAGGCCAATATCGTGTCCCTGGAACACCTGGCGGAAGGCGACCAGCAGGCCAATATCGAAGCCGCCATCGCCCACCTGCAGGTCGCGCGCACGACCTTCGTCATCGGCCTGCGCCGGGCCTTCCCGGTGGCCGCCTACCTGAGCTACGCCCTGAGCCGGGTGGGCCGTCGCGCCGTGCAGATCAGCGGTGGCGGCGGCACCCTGCCGGAACAGGTCAGCGCCATCGCCCATGACGATCTGCTGATCGCCGTGAGTTTTCCGCCCTACGCCCGGGATACCGTCGAGGCCTGCCGGCAGGCGCGCGAGGCGGGTGTGACGCTGGTGGCCATCACCGACACCGTGCTGAGCCCGATCGGGAAAATGGCGGAGACGGTGATAGAGGTCAACGATGCGGAGCTGCTCGGCTTTCGCTCGCTCACCGCGTCCTTCTGCATCGCCCAGACCCTGGCCATGGGGCTCGCCTTCAGCCAGGGCGATACCGATGGCGCCTTCGATCATGACCGACTGAAGGACATCGACTGCTGAGCCAGCGCGCTCACCTTGTAGTTCACAACCATTACTTCAGGAGTAGATCCCGATGCTGTCACCTGCACGCGATTTGGTGGGTTATGGAAGACAACGCCCGCAAGGTACCTGGCCCAACGGCGCCCGTCTGGCCATCAGCCTGGTGATCAACTACGAGGAAGGCTCCGAGCGCTCGCTCGCCATGGGCGATCCGGACCAGGAGTCGATGACCGAATGGGGCAGCTACGCCATCCCCGCCGGCACCCGCAACCTGGCCATGGAATCCATGTACGAATACGGCGCCCGCGTCGGCATCTGGCGGATCCTCGACATCCTCGACGAGCAGTCGGTGCGCGCGACCTTCCATGCCTGTGCGGTGGCCTTCGAACAGAATCCCGACGTCGCCCAGGCGGCCGTCGCCGGTGGCCACGAGATCTGCAGCCATGGCTATCGCTGGGAGGAAGTCTTTCGCCTGAGCGAAGAAGAGGAGCGCGAGCACATCCGCCTCGCCGTCGAATCCTTCGAACGCACCTGTGGCAAGCGCCCGGTCGGCTGGTATTGCCGCTATGGCGCCAGCGTCCACACCCGTCGGCTGGTGAGCGAGGAAGGCGGCTTTCTCTACGACTCAGACGCCTACAATGACGACGTCCCCTACTTCGTCGAGGTCGAGGGCAAGCGCCATCTCGTCGTGCCCTACACCGCCGACGTCAACGACTTCCGCTACTGGAACTCGCCCGGCCTGTCCCAGGCCTCGGACTTCTTCGAATACATGAAGGAAAGCTTCGAAGTCCTCTACGAGGACTCCGCGACCGGACCGCGCATGATGTCGATCGGCCTGCACCCGCGCATGGTGGGCCGCCCGGGCCGGGTCCGGGCGATCAAGAGCTTCATCGAATACGCCAGGCAGTTTGAAGGGGTGTGGTTCGCGACCCGCGAAGAGATCGCCCGCGCCTGGCTGGAAAGGGCTGACGGCTAGGCTGATCCCAGGGCGTCTGGAGGCGCATCTCAGGTCTCCTCGCTGTCGTCACCGTCCAGACGTGATGAGGACAACCGTCCTGGGGACATGGGGAACGCTGCCTGCCACGGATTACCGGGGTGCCGCTTCAGAACCGGGCGATCAGGACGACCCCGGCGATCATCAGGATCGCGCCCAGCAGCCGCCAGCCGTTGACCGCATGCTGCTCCATGGAAAACAGGCCGAAGTGATCGATGGCCAGGCTGGCGATGAGGTTCGCGGTGATGGTGACCCCGTTCACCGGCGCGGCGCCAAGGCGCTGGATGAACAGCAGACCGGCGAAGACCACCACCGCGCCGGCGATGCCACCCAGGGGTGCCCACCAGGGCATGTCGCCGATCTGGCTCACCGAGGGCAGCGGCCTGGGCATGCAGATGAACAGCCCGATCGCGACGAAGGTGACCATCACGAAGGACACCGAGGTCGCCAGCCAGGGATTGACCAGCGCCTTGTTGAGCGCAACCCTGGGCGGGACGGCGGCCGCCGCTGGTGGGCAGTCGCTGAGAGGCCCGGCCGCACGGCAATGGCCGTCGCGGCCTCAGGTGAGAGACGGAGATGCCCATCGCAAACCGGCGGGCATCCCGTCACCCGCCTCGCTTCGATGCTCGCTATACTGGCCGCGCGCGGCCTGTGACGAATCCCTCTGGCATCCGTGCTGGAGGCTTGAGCCTGTCGCTCGCCACCTTCCCGTTGCCCAGGCAGGCACCGTACGAGCGAACCGATGAGCATTCTCACCTCGACTGCAGTGCCCTCGGACGTCCTGTCCCAGGACATTGATCTCATCGCCGAGATCGCCGCGGTGCCCAAGATCCTGGACGTGGCCTGCCGGATGACCGGCATGGGCTTCGCCGCCGTCGCCCGGGTGACCGACGATCGCTGGGTCGCCTGCAGCACCCTGGACCTCATCGGCTTCGGGCTCCAGCCCGGGGGCGAGCTGGAACTCAAATCGACCATCTGCGACGAGATCCGCGACCATCGCCAGCCGGTGGTGATCGACGACGTGGCGCTGGACGAGCGCTATCGGGACCATCACACGCCCCGCCAATACGGCCTGCGCAGCTATATTTCGGTCCCCATCGTGCTGGAGGATGGCAGCTTCTTCGGCACGCTCTGCGCCATCGATCCGCAGCCGGCGAAACCCAGCAGCCCCGAGATCCTGCCTGCCTTCGAACTCTTCGCCGACATGATCGTGCTGGAGATCGGCGCCCAGCGCCGCTTCGCCGCCGCCCGTAACGTCCTGCACAGTGAGGGCTTTTCCCGCAGCCTGCTCCAGGCCAGCCTGGATTGCGTCAAGCTCCTCTCCGCCGGGGGCCATATCGAATTCATGAATGCCCAGGGGCTGGAGCTCAACCAGCTGCAGTCCTTCGACCAGGTCAGGGGTTGCGAGTACGCCGCGCTCTGGCCCGCCGAGGAAGTCGCGAAGATCCGCCACGCCGTCGCGCGGGCTGCCGCCGGTCAGACCACCCGGGTCGAAGGCTTCTGCCCTACGGCCCGCGGCGAGCCGCGCTGGTGGGAGGTGTCCTGTTCGCCCTTCGAGGTAGCCGGCACCGGCGAGATGAAGATCGTCTGCGTCTCCCGCGACATCAGCAGTCGCATCCTCGCCCAGCAGGCGCAGCAGGCCCGGGCCGAGGCCATAGCGGCGCTCAACGACGAGCTGGAGCAACGCATCTCGGAGCGCACCGCCGAGCGCGATCAGATCTGGAACCGCTCCACCGATCCGCTGTGCGTGGCTGACCTCGAGGGCTTCTTCGTGAACCTCAACCCGGCTTGGGAGCTGACCCTGGGCTGGTCGCTCGAGGAGCTCAAGGCCCAGCCGTTCCTGGCCTTTGTCCACGATGACGACCTCGTCGCCACGCGCCAGGCGCTCCGGGATATCAAGCAGGGCATCGCGCTGGTCAGCTTCGAAAACCGCTATCGCCACCGCGACGGGTCCTACCGCTGGTTTTCCTGGAATGCCACGCGCAATGGCGAACTGATCTATGCCACCGTGCGCGACGTGACCCAGCAACGCCAGCAGACGCTGGATCTCGCGGCCGCCGAAGACGCCCTGCGCCAGGCGCAGAAGATGGAAGCCATCGGTCAGCTCACCGGCGGCGTGGCCCATGACTTCAACAACCTGCTCACCGTCGCCCGTACCTCCTGCGACCTGCTCAAGCGCCCCAACCTCAGCGACGCACGCCGCGAGCGCTACCTGGAGGCGATCTCCACCACCGTGGATCGCGCCGCCAGATTGACCGGGCAACTGCTGGCCTTCGCCCGCCGCCAGACGCTGGCACCCGAGGTGTTTTCCGCCCGGGACAATGTCCTGGCCATGAGCGACATGCTGGAAACCCTGCTCGGCTCGCAGGTCGGCATCGCACTCGAGGTGAGCGACGACCCCTGCCTGGTCTATGCCGACCCCAGCCAGTTCGATACCGCCCTGGTGAACATCGCGGTGAACGCCCGGGACGCCATGAGCGATGCGGGGCGCCTGACCATCAGCGTCGGCACCGTCGCCAGCATTCCGGCCACTGCGACCCAGCCCGCCCTGGCCCTCCCGGCCGTGGCCGTCGCCCTGACGGACAACGGCAGCGGCATCGTCCGGGAGCACCTGGAGCAGATCTTCGAGCCCTTCTTCACCACCAAGAGAGTCGGCCAGGGCACCGGTCTCGGCCTGAGCCAGGTGTTCGGCTTCATCAAGCAGTCCGGTGGCGAGGTGCGGGTCACCAGCGAGGTCGGCCGCGGGACGACCTTCCACCTCTATCTGCCGCTCGCGCCGGCAACCGGACAGCAACCGCCCCTCGATGACGCCGCGGCAACCGCCGATGGCGGCGGGGTTACCGTCCTGGTGGTCGAGGACAATCTCGAGGTCGGCAGCTTCGCCGTCGACCTGCTCGGCGATCTCGGCTACCACGCGGTGCTGGCCGCCAACGCCGAGCGCGCCCTCGCCCTGCTCGCCGACCAGCCAGGCAGGTTCGACGTGGTCTTCTCGGACGTCGTCATGCCCGGCATGAGTGGGCTGGAACTGGCCATCGAGATCAGGCGCCTCTATCGCAGCCTGCCGATCCTGCTGACCTCGGGCTACAGCCACGTGCTGGCGACCAATGGCGCCCAGGGTTTCGAGCTGATCCACAAGCCCTACTCGGCGGACGCCCTGTCCCGCCGGCTGCAGGAGATCCTCGCCGAGTGCGAGGCGCACCTGGCCACCTAGCGCGCGGCTGGATGACCCTCTGACCTGCGCTCCGGCAGCGAACGCCGCCAGCAGACCACTACGCCCGGGAAGGCTCGGGGCGACGGAGTACCGGAGCGCGCCGACAGCGGCCCCCCACCCTGCCCTGACGATCGGGTAACATGCGCCGCCGCGGGCCAGTGGCCCTCCTCTATCGGTAAGGAGTCACAGTGTTCGATACCCAGGTCATCATCATCGGTGCCGGCGCGGCCGGTTTGATGTGCGCCCTGAGCGCCGCTGCGCGCGGGCGTCGGGTCCTGGTCCTCGACCACGCCAACAAGGCCGGCAAGAAGATCCTCATGTCCGGCGGCGGTCGCTGCAACTTCACCAACCTCTATTGCGAGCCCGCCAACTTCCTCTCGCAGAACGCGCATTTCTGCAAATCGGCCCTGGCGCGCTACACCCAGTGGGACTTCATCGCCCTGGTAGCCAAGCACGGCGTGCCCTATCACGAGAAGAAGCTCGGCCAGCTGTTCTGCGACAACAAGGCCAGCGACATCCTCGCCCTGCTGCTGGACGAGTGCGAGCGAGGCGGCGTCGAGATCCGCCTGGAGACCTCGGTGCAGGAGATCGCCCGCCTCGACCCGGTTGGCTATCAGCTGCAGACCAGCCTGGGCCCGGTGCGCGGCGAATCCCTGGTGATCGCCACCGGCGGCCTGTCCATCCCGACCCTGGGCGCCACCGGCTTCGGTTATCAGGTCGCCCGCCAGTTCGGCCATCAGCTGCTGCCGACCCGCGCCGGTCTGGTGCCCTTCACGATCACCGATCCGCAGCTCAAGGAATTCTGCAGCGCCCTGTCCGGCACCGCGGTGGAAGACTGCCGGATCAGTTGCAACGGCCAGAGCTTCGTCGAGAATCTGCTGTTCACCCACCGCGGCCTCAGCGGTCCGGCGATCCTGCAGATCTCCTCCTACTGGCAACCCGGCGACACCCTCAGCATCGACCTGCTGCCGCACCTCGACCTGGCCCCGTGGCTCGCCGAGCAGCGCCAGGCGCGTCCCAACAGCGAACTCAAGACGCTGCTGGGCGAGTTGTTCACCAAGAAGATGGCCACTCTGCTCGCCGACAGCTGGTTCCCGTCCCGGCCACTGAAGCAATACACCGCCGACGAACTCAAGGCCATCGCCGCGCGCCTGCACGACTGGCAACTGGTCCCGGCGGGCACCGAAGGCTATCGAACCGCCGAGGTCACCCTGGGCGGCGTCGACACCCGCGAGGTGTCGTCCAAGACCCTGGAGTCGCTCAAGTCGCCCGGCCTGTACTTCATCGGCGAGGTGCTGGACGTCACCGGCCACCTGGGCGGTTTCAACTTCCAGTGGGCCTGGGCTTCGGGTTACGCGGCGGCGCAGTACGTCTAGGCCAAGGGACCGGGGACAGCGCCTTGCACCTGGACTCAGGCAGCCGCGGACGGCCAGGTCTGGCTCGCGATGCGCAGGAAATTCCCGCCCAGGATGGCGTCGATGTCAGCGGCGGTGTAGCCCCGACCCGCCAGTTGGCGTACCAGTTCAGGTAGCGCCTCGGGTTGCAGCTGGGTATGACCGTGCGGCTGTCCATAGTGGCGTGCGGGCCACCAGTCTTCAGCATCGACGCCAGCGGGAAGGTCATGCTCGGCCGGGCACAGCTCGGTATCCAGTCCGATGCCGATATGCCGGGTCCCGACCCGTTCCGCCAGGTAGTCGATCTGGCGGGCATAGCTGGCCACCGAGGCCGCGGGATCGCCCAGAAAGATGCCTAGCCCGGTCAGGCCGATCACCCCATCCTGGTCGGCACAGGCGCGGATCTGCCGATCGCTGATCGTCCGGGGATGATCGTGGAGCGCCTTGATGTTGGTGTGGGAAAAGACCACTGGCCGGGTCGAGACCGCCATGATCTCCAGGCTGGCGCGTTCGCTGGCGTGGGCACAGTCGAGGGTGATGCCCGCCGCATTGCCGGCCGCCACCACCGCGCGACCCAGCGCCGTCAGACCACCGCCGGCGCCATGGCAACCCCCGGCGCAGGCGTTGTCGCGGTTGTAGGCGAGCAGCATCTGGCGCACCCCGAGGGAGGCATAGAGCCCGACCATCGCCGGGTCGTCGAGCAGCATGTTCGAGCCTTCGAGATCGAAGGAAACGGCCAGCTTGCCTTGCTCGCGCGCACGCTGCAGGTCGGCCACCTCGCCGACGAGGCAGAAGTGCGCGTCATGCCGGGCCAGCCAGGCGCGGAAACCGGCGAGGGTGCGCAGCACCGTCGCGAAAGGCGTCATGTCCATGCCGACGTTGATCGACACGTGATGGAAGCCGGCCTCCCGATAGCGACTCAAGCCGGACATATCCTGCCCCGGCACCAGCGGCAGGCAGGCATGCGCCTCCCAGCGTAGCGGCTTGAGTCCCGCTTCTCCGGCTGCGACCGTCTGCATCTGCGTTCCCCTGCCTACGTCTCGAGGGGTTCAACATAGCATGCAGACCCGCCCCAGGCGCCGCCTGGCCGTTAGCCGAACTTCACGCCCCGCAACAGCGCCGGATCCACGCGCTGCGCCTGATAGCGCACCGAGACCTGGCCATAGGCATGGGGATCGAGCACCTGGTCCCAGCCCGCCGGGGTCACGTTCTGGCTGCGGCTGACGTCCGCTTCGGCGACGGCCGGCTGCGGCGCGGCCTGGGCGCGTCTTTCGTTGATCTCGGCGGCCATGGCGGTGTAGCTGGCGGTGCTGAGCAGGGCGAGTGCGGCCATCTTGTTGAAGACGTTCATGGTGGAGCCTCCTGTCTTGAACACGGGGGCTGGCGTCGCCGCGGCAAGCGGTCCGGCGTCAGTCACGGTTCCACCTTGCGCCCAGACGTCTTAACGCTGTCTTAAGCCCTCTGAACCCCGGCTGAACGACTGCGACAACCTGCCCCAGGCGATGGCCACTGGCCAATTGATCTGGATCAGTCTTGCCCAGGGCCAGCAGGCGCATCCTGCATGCAGCCGCCACTCCGCCCTGGAGGGGCGCCACGGCTCGCGAGGTCGCCATGAACGGACGCCTGGTCAAGGAACTGCTGGTCATCCTGCTGATCAAGCTGGCGCTGCTCATGGCGATCAAGAGCCTCTGGTTCAGCGCCCCCACGGTCCCGCCCGACGCCACCCAGGCGGTCAGCGCCCACCTGCTGGACTAGTACCCCTTCCCTTCGCTTGAGGAGATTGCCGGGATGATCTCGGAATCCGTCGTGGACCTGTCACGCCTGCAATTCGGCATGACGGCGCTGTATCACTTCATCTTCGTGCCCCTGACCCTGGGGCTGGTGGTGATCCTGGGAATCATGGAGTCGGTCTATGTAATGACCGGCCGCCAGGTCTACAAGGACATGACCCGGTTCTGGGGCAAGCTGTTCGGCATCAACTTCGCCCTGGGCGTCACCACCGGCCTGACCATGGAGTTCCAGTTCGGCACCAACTGGGCCTACTACTCCCATTATGTCGGCGACATCTTCGGCGCGCCCCTGGCCATCGAGGGCCTGATGGCCTTCTTCCTGGAATCCACCCTGATCGGGCTGTTCTTCTTTGGCTGGGACCGCCTGTCCAAGGGTCAGCACCTGCTGGTCACCTGGCTGGTGGCCCTGGGCTCGAATCTTTCCGCGCTGTGGATCCTGGTGGCCAACGGCTGGATGCAGAATCCGGTCGGCGCCGAATTCAACTACGTGACCATGCGCATGGAGCTGGTCGACTTCGGCGCCCTGCTGCTCAATCCCGTGGCCCAGGTGAAGTTCGTCCACACCGTGGCCTCTGGCTACGTCACCGGCGCCATCTTCGTGCTGGCGATCTCCAGCTACTACCTGCTCAAGGGTCGCGACATCGGCTTCGCCCGGCGCTCCTTTGCCGTGGCCGCCGCCTTCGGTACTGCCGCGGTCATCTCGGTGATCGTGCTGGGCGACGAATCCGGCTATCGGGTGGGCGAGGTGCAGAAGGTCAAGCTGGCCGCCATCGAGGCCGAGTGGGACACCGAGGCAGCCCCGGCTTCCTTCACCCTGTTCGGCGTCCCCAACCAGCAGGAAATGCGCACCGACTACGCGGTGAAGATCCCCTACCTGATGGGCCTGATCGCCACCCGCTCCACCACCGAGCCGGTCACCGGCATCAAGGACCTGGTCAGCCAGTACGAAGCCCGTGTCCGCAACGGTGCCCAGGCCTATGCCCTGCTGGAACGCCTGCGCGCCGGCGACGACTCCGCCGCCACCCGCGCTGCCTTCGACGCCCACAAGCAGGACCTGGGCTATGGCCTGCTGTTGAAGAAATACCTCAACGATCCCGCCATGGCCACCCCCGAGCAGGTCCGCCAGGCCGCACGGGACACCATCCCTGGCGTCGCCAGCCTGTTCTGGACCTTCCGCATCATGGTCGCCAGCGGCGCGCTGATGCTGGCGCTGTTCATCTGCGCCTTCTGGGCCTCCACCCGCCGCAACGAGCTCAAGAAGCCCTGGCTGCTGAAGTGGGCCCTGCTGAGCCTGCCGCTGCCCTGGATCGCCACCCAGACCGGCTGGTGGGTCGCCGAGCACGGTCGCCAGCCCTGGACCATCAGCGAGGTGCTGCCCACCCACCTGTCGGCTTCGACCCTGGCCGCGGGCGATCTGCTCGGCTCCATCGGTGCCCTGGTGACCTTCTATACCCTGCTGCTGATCGTGGAGCTGTACCTGATGATCCGCTTCGCCCGCCTCGGCCCGAGCAGCCTGCATACCGGCCGCTACTTCCATGAACGCGCCGCCCAGGTCGGCGACGCCCTGCGCCAGGCCGCCGTGGCCAGGCCCGCTGCCCCGGCCAACGTCTGAGGAGACCGCCATGTTCGACTATGAAGTCCTCAAGCTCATCTGGTGGGTACTGATCGGCGTGCTGCTGATCGGCTTCGCCCTCACCGACGGTTTCGACATGGGCGCCATGATCCTCATGCCCCTGATCGGCAAGACCGACAAGGAACGCCGCGCCGCCATCAACAGCATCGCCCCGCACTGGGACGGCAACCAGGTGTGGTTCATCACCGCCGGCGGCGCGCTCTTCGCCGCCTGGCCGATGGTCTATGCCACCGCCTTCTCCGGACTCTACTGGGCCCTGCTGCTGGTGCTCTTCGCCCTGTTCCTGCGCCCGGTGGGCTTCGACTACCGCAGCAAACTGGACAACACCCGCTGGCGCGGCGCCTGGGACTGGGGCCTGTTCACCGGCAGCCTGGTCCCGGCACTGGTGTTCGGCGTGGCCTTCGGCAATCTCTTCCAGGGCGTGCCCTTCCAGCTCGACGACACCCTGAGATCCACCTACAGTGGCAGCTTCTTCGCCCTGCTCAACCCCTTCGCGCTGCTTTGCGGCGCAGTCAGTTTGGCCATGCTCTGCGCCCATGGCGGCAGCTGGCTGATGCTGCGCACCCACCAGGCGTTGGGCGAGCGTGCCCGCCGCGCCACCGGCCTGTGCGCCCTGCTCCATCTCGCCACCTTCGGTCTGGCCGGCGTCTGGCTGGCCTATGGCTTCGACGGCTATGTCCTCATCAGCCAGGGCGATCCGGGCAGCGCCCTGAATCCCCTGCACAAGGTGGTGACCGCGGGTAACCCGGGCTGGCTGGCCAACTACCACCAACAGCCGCTGACCCTGATCGCCCCGGTCGTGGCCGTGCTCGGCAGCGTCCTGGCGCTGCTGGGCAGCAGCTGGCGTCAGGCGGGTCTGGCCTTTACCGGCACGGCCCTGGCCATCGTCGGCACCCTCACCACCGCCGGCTGCGCGCTGTTTCCCTTCGTGCTGCCGTCGAGCCTGGACCCGGCCTCCAGCCTGACCGTCTGGGACGCCGTCTCCAGCCACAAGACGCTGGGCATCATGTTCGTCGCCGCGGCGCTCTTCGTACCGCTGATCCTGGCCTACACCCTGTGGAGCTACGTCCGGATGTGGGGCAAGGTCGATGACCGCTTCATCGACGCCAACCCCCACGGCCTCTACTGATCGGCCCCTCTCAAGGAGACACGTCATGTGGTACTTCACCTGGATCCTCGGTGTCCTGCTCGCCGCGAGCTTCGGCATCATCAACGCCCTCTGGCTGGAAAGCACCCGGGAGCTCGACGTCCATGACGATGCCGAATGCTGAAGCCCTGCCCCGCGTCCACCCGCTGGGGCGGACACTGTCCCTGCTGCTGGCGGCGCCCCTGGCCCTGCTGCTGTTGATCCACCCCGGGCTGATGCTCGACGCGAGCGGGCACTACAGCCATCCGCTGCTGATGGCGGTGATGCTCGGCGTCTCGGCCGGGCTGGTCCATGGCGTGGGCTTCGTACCGCGCCTGTGGCTGTGGCGCCTGGTGTTCGGGCCGCTGGTGGGCTGGCCCTTGCTGGGGCTGGGCTATGTGCTGCTCTTCAAGGCCCAGCTGGGCTGACTGATGTCCGGCGATAGCGCCCGGCCTTCCCGGGCGCCGCCCTCATCGCCCGGCGTACCGCCTGGCCGCGTGCCTCACGTCGCTCCACTCACGCCGATGAATAACCTGACTATCAAGGTTCGCCAGCGGGTGCCGACATAACCGGAATCGATCTTGCCCCCGCCGGCTTCCCCCTGGCCGCCGGCGCCCCGCTGACCGCCTCAGAGAAGTCCACCATGCTCAGGAATGCCCCCTTAAGTACCAAGCTCCTGCTGATCCTGCTCCTGCCGCTGGCGGGCTTCCTGGTGATCTCCACGCTTTACACCGCCGACCGCTACGAGACCTTCAAGGACATGGAGCATACGGTGACCGCCAGCGCCGCCGCCCAGCGCATCAGCACCGTGGTCACCAGCCTGCAGCGCGAACGCGGCGCCAGCGGCGTCTTCCTGGGCAGCGGCGGCAAGTCGATGCAGGACAAGCTCAAGACCTTCCGCCAGGACAGTGACAAGGCCCATGGCGACCTCAAGGCCCTGGCCAGGGGTAACGAGGCCAACATCCAGGCCCTGCTGCGCGCCCTGGACGGTCTGCCGGAGCTGCGCACCCAGGTCGACGGCCTGGCGCTCAACAGCACCCAGTCCGGTGCGGCCTACACCGACCTGATCAAGACGCTGATCGGCTACACCCATTCGCTGGAAGCCGGGGTCGACGATCCGGCCATCCTGCGCGCCCTGGGCGCCCTCAATCTGTTCGTCGAGATGAAGGAGCGCGCCGGCCGCGAGCGCGTCCTGCTGGGACTGGCCTTCAACCAGAATCGCTTCGACGCTGGCCTACTGTCGCGCTTCGCCCGCAACCTGGGTGAATTCTCCGCCTATGCCGACGCCTTCCAGCGCAAGGCCACGCCCGACTTCATCCGCCAGCTCGACGACACCTTCAAGCAACCCAGCGCCCAGGAAGTCAGCCGCCTCCAGCAACTGGCCTTCACCGTCCCCCTCGGCGACGCCCTGGGCGTCAAGCCGGAGGACTGGTTCAACCTGGCCACCCAGCGCATCGACCTGATGGGCAAGGTCGAGGCGGATCTCGGCGCCAGCGTCGGCGCCCAGGCCGAGCAGGCCCGCGCCAAGGCCAGTCGCGACCTCTGGATCACCCTCGGCCTGGTGCTGCTGGTGCTGGTAGCCGTCTCGGCCCTGGCCTGGGTGATCATCCGCAACATCAAGCAGGCGGTGGAGCAGGTCAACGCGACCCTCACTCGCCTCGCCACCCGCGACCTCACCGCCCGCTGCACCTATCAGGGCAAGGACGAGTTCGGCACCATCACCGGCAACCTCAACCTGATGAGCCAGGAGCTGGGCCAGGTGATCCAGGAGATCGGCGCGGCCACCGTGCAGGTCGCCACCGCCGCCGAAGAGGCCTCGGCCGTCGCCATCGAGACCAGCCAGAACGTCGCCCAGCAGCGCCTGGGCACCGATCAGGTGGCCACCGCCATCGCCGAGATGAGCGCCACGGTCAAGGACGTCGCCCGCAGCACCACCGAAGCCGCCGAAGGCTCGCGGCAGGTCGAGGGCAACACCAGCCAGGGTCGCCGCGAATTGCAGGCCACCATCGGCCTGGTCCAGGGGCTGTCGGTGCAGGCCGAACGGACCTCGGAAATCATCGCCGAACTCAAGCACGAGAGCGACGCCATCTCCTCGGTGCTGGACGTGATCCGTGGCATCGCCGAGCAGACCAACCTGCTGGCCCTCAACGCCGCCATCGAAGCCGCCCGCGCCGGTGAGGCCGGTCGCGGCTTCGCCGTGGTCGCCGACGAGGTGCGCTCCCTGGCGCAGAAGACCCAGCAATCCACCGGCAGCATCCAGCAGATGATCAGCCACCTGCAGAACGGTTCCGACCGCGCCACCCAGGCCATGCAGGAAACCCTCAGCCAGGTGCAAACCGGCGCCAGCAACGTGGTCCGCGCCGGCGAGCTGCTGGGCGAGATCGCCGAAGGCGTGACCCTGATCAACGACCGCAACATCCAGGTGGCCTCGGCGGCCGAGCAGCAGAGCCAGGTCGCCGAAGAGATCAGCCGCAACGTCAACGACATCAATGACCTGGTGATCCAGGTCAGCGCCGGTGCCGAGCAGACCGCCGTCACCAGTCGCGAACTGGCTCGGCTCGCCGAACAGCAGCAGGCGCTGGTGGGTCGCTTCCGGGTGGCCTGATGCTACCAAGGCCGCCAGCAAGCGGCAGGCCGGCGCGCGCTCGCCAGAAGTCGGCTCGCTGCGTTTGGGCGCTGCCGGACTTCAGCGTCGTGGCCGGAAATCCGCCGGATTCAAGGCGAAGCGGCGCAGCTTCACATAGAGCCCGGCGCGCGAGATCCCGAGCCGGGTGGCGGTTTGACGAAGGTTGCCGCGGGTCTGCTCCAAGGCGGCACGGATCAGGTCCCGCTGACCCGTTTCCAGGGGGGTAAGGCGCTCGTCGCCTCTGCCTGGGGAAAGGGCGTTGGTGAGCAGCGAAGGTGGCAAGTCCACTGGCTGGATGAGCGGCCCCTGGGCCAGATTGACCGCCCGCTCGATGACGTTTTCCAACTCCCGTACGTTACCGGGCCAGCTATGGGCCAGCAGCAACGTCAGCGCTTCGTCTGCGATGGCCAGCGGCGGACGTTCCAGATGACGGCTTAGCGCCTTGAGCATCGTCGCCACCAGCCGCGGAATGTCTTCGCGGCGCTCCCGCAATGGCGGCACCTGCAGGGGGAGCACATTGAGGCGGTAGAAGACATCCTCACGGAAGCTCCCGCCTGTCACGGCCTGGGTGAGATCCCGATGGGTGGCCGCAATGACTCGGACGTCCACCGCCTGGGCCTTCTTGGCACCGACCCGGGTCACCTCGCCCTCCTGCAGTACCCGGAGCAGGCTCGCCTGGGCCTCCAGGGGCATGTCGCCGATCTCGTCGAGAAACAGCGTGCCGCCATCGGCCAGCTCGAACTTTCCCGCCGCACCGCCACGAGCAGCCCCGGTGAAGGCACCCTCGACATGGCCGAACAGCTCGCTCTGCACCAGGTCGCGGGGAATAGCACCACAGTTCACCGCGACGAAGGGCCCATGCCGCCGGGCGCTGGCGTTGTGGATCGCCTGGGCGAACAGCTCCTTGCCTACCCCACTTTCTCCCAGTACCAGCACCGTGGCCTCGCTGTGGCTGGCTGGCTGCCTGCGCTACGCGCAACGCGTTCTGCAACGCTGGCGAGCGGACCTGGATATCATTGAAGCTGTAGCGCGCCCGGGTACCCAGCAGTTGGCGAGTGATCTCGCGGATGCGGCGATTCTCTCGCAGTGACAGCACCCAACCGCCTTGGGCGATGGGCGCGGCGGAGGCCAGGCACGGCAAATCGCTGCCGTCCGGCAGCCGCAGGGTGAGGTCGCGATCCTGGCGCTCCCAGCGCCGATCCAGCCACAGGTCGAGGTCGGTGTCCTGGGTGATGAAGCTGGCGAACGGCCGACCGCGCTGTGGATCGTCCAGCTGCAGCAGGCGGCGCGCATAGCCGTTCAGGCTACGGATGTGGCGGTCGTCGTCGAGCAGGATGACGCCTTCGTTGAGGACCTCCAGCACCCGCTGCTGCTCGTCCAGCAGCGCGGTGAGCGCCAGCTGGCGGGAGACCGCCTCCGCCGCGGCCTGGACCGTGCCCAGGGTATGGCAGTGGAAGTTGCCCACCGCCGCGGTGAGGGTCAGGGCGCCGAGCAGCCGTCCCTGGGTGTCGCGGACCGGCGCCGAGGCGCAGTGCATCCGCCGCTCGCGCAGCTCGCGCTTGAAATTCTCTTCTGCCAGGACGAACACCAACCGCTGCTCGCGCAGGGCCAGGCCGGTGCAGTTGGTGCCCTGCACCGACGCCAACAGCCGACTGCCCAGCGGCGTGAGGTCCAGCCCGCAGGCGGCCAGGGTCACCCCCTCGGCATCCGCCAGGTTGAGGTGCCCGTCCGGGTTGTAGCGCAACAGCTCGGCCATGATCGGCGCGGCGATGTCCAGCAGCTCGCGCTGCCGCTCAAGCCGCCGGGCCAGATCCTGCGGCTCGACGAACTCGTAGTGAAATTGCTCGGCGACGATGCCCGCCGCGCGGCTGCGCAGCCAGGACGCCCGGATCACCGGCGCCGCCATGGCGCTGCAACAGGCCGGAATGGGCAAGGGTCAGGTTCCGGTGGTGGGTGTGGATGGCCTGCCCGACGGTCAGGCGGCCATCAAGCGCGGACTGCTGGCCGCCTCGGTGTTCCAGGACCCACGAGGCCAGGCCGTGCAGGCGGTGCGGTCCGCGCTCAAGATGATCCGCAAGGAACCGGTCCAGGCGGATGTCTGGGTGCCGTACGAGTTGATCACGCCCAGTAACCTGGCGGATTACACCGCTCGCTTCAAGTAGCGACTGGGATCGTGCCAGCCTGAACGCGGTAGCGTCCCGACATTGTCCGGGGCGCTGCCGGAAAAGAGCGATCGCCCCTGCAGGAACGCCCCGCGAAGGCTGAAAACCTACTCCCGGGGCAGCTCAGTGCCGCGTCCAGCGGTAGAAGGGCTTCAGGGCCGGGCCCTTGCTCCGCTGGCGCCGCTCGCCCACCGTTAGGGCCAGTCTTTCACCAGCGACCTGAAGTAGAGGGTGAAGATCAGTCGCACGTCCAGGAGCGGCGCGAAGATGTACTGGTCGCGAAGGATGCCAGCCAGCGTGCCACAAAACAGGCTATGCAGCTGTAGGCTGGCGGTTCTCGGCGTCACCCCGGCTTGCAGGCGCTGCCGTTGGCCGTCGAAGAGGCGTTCCACGAGCGCTACGAATTCGCGGGTCAAGGCACTCTCCCGCTGTTCGACTTCATGCAGTTCCAGTGTGAACTCGCAACGGTGCACGAGGATGGTCATGACTCGACGCTCCCGTCCCGGTTGGACGAACTTCTCCATGCACTCGACGCACAGTTCGTACAGCCTCATCAGGCAGTCGCCTTCCCCATCCGCACTCAACTGCTGGGTGACTTCGTCGAGCGGAATGCGGATGCGATTGAGCATCTCAAGGACCAGCTGCGCCTTGTCCCTGAAGTGCCAATACACCGCTCCTCGCGTGAACCCGCACTCCCTGGCGATCATTTCGAGGCTGGTGCGCGAAACACCATTGGTGAGAAACAGCACCTCAGCTGCATCCAGGATGGTCTGCCGGGTGTGCTCAGCGTCTTCCTTCGTACGGCGCATGGATATCTCGCTTCAAATGCGTCTGTTTTGCCAGTTTAACGTTTGGCTTGGCTTTTACAAACATTCTTGCATGTATGCTTCCATAGGTTATCTTCCGGTATTCCCGGACCATGCGTGCTCGTCAGTCCTGGGACCTACCTAGGTGCCAGCTGCCCAGTTGGATTTTGGACAGCGGCTGAAGAAAAACAGGAAGAGAGCCTTTTCTTCCTGGTGGACTCAATCTCTATCTGAAACGACGCAGGGAAACGCCGCTCCTACCGCTACGCGAGTCCAAAGATCATGTGCACCGCCGCGAGCATGAGCGGCCGGGCCGCGCGTGCCTGCGAGTTCATCAACTATCAGGCCCCCAGCCAACGCCTGAACAGCGCGCTGGCGTTCACCCCGCCGAAACCGAAGCCATTGGACAGGGCGTAGTCGATCGCCAGCGGTCGAGCCTGCAGGGCGACAAGATTCAGGCCTTCGGCAGCCGGATCCGGATGGTGCAGATTCAGCGTCGGCGGCACGACCTGATCACGCAGCGCGAGCACGGTGAAGATCGCCTCTATGCCGCCTGCGGCGCCCAGCAGGTGTCCCGTGCTGGATTTGGTCGAGCTGATGGCCACCGGAGCGTCATCGCCGAAGACCGCGCGGATGGCGGCCAGCTCCCCCTTGTCTCCCACCTGGGTGGAGGTGGCGTGGGCATTGATGTGCTGCACCTCGGCAGCGCTGATCCCGGCCTGGCGCAGGGCCTGCTCCATGGCGCGACGAGCACCGCTGCCATCTTCCGGGCCGGCGGTGAGATGGTAGGCATCGGCGCTGGTGCCATAACCCACCAACTCGGCCAGGGGCGTGGCGCCGCGTGCCAGGGCGTGTTCCAACGTCTCGATCACCAGCAGCCCCGCGCCCTCGGCCATGACGAAGCCGTCACGATCCCGGTCGAAGGGCCGCGAAGCCTCCTGCGGACGCTCGTTGAATCCCGTGGACAGAGCCCGGGCGACGGCGAAGCTGCCCAGGCTGACGCGGTTGATGGCCGCCTCGGCCCCGCCGCAGAGGGCGATGTCAGCCTCGCCACTGCGAATCAGCCGGGCGGCGTCGCCGATGGCCTGGACACCCGCGGCGCAGGCGGTGATGGGCGCCCCCAACGGGCCCCGGAAACCATGCTGGATGGAGACGTTGCCCGCCGCCATGTTGGCGAGGAAGGACGGTGCGGTGAAGGGCGAGAGCCGGCGTGGGCCGCGCGCATCGGTGGTTCGTACCGCCTCGGCGATGGCACCGAAACCGCCGACCCCGGAAGCGATGATGGTCGCCGTCCGCTCCCGTTGCGCCTCGCTGGTCGGCTGCCAGCCGGCCTGATCGAGCGCTTCCTTGGCCGCCACCAGCGCGAACTCGATGAAGCGATCCATTTTCTTCAGGTCCTTGGCGGCGATGGCCACCAGGGGGTCGTAGCCCGCCTCCGGATCGTCGGCGCGGCTGGGCACCTGGCCGGCGATGAGACTGCCCACTCCGTCGCTGACCTCGGCCGGCAGCAGGCTCAGGCCGGAGCGACCCGCCAGTAGCCGCGCCCAGACGGCGTCGGTGCCACAGCCCAGCGGACTGACCGTGCCCAGGCCGGTCACCACGATGCGTGTTCTGTCGTTGCCTTGCATTGCCTTACCTCTTTTCTCGATGGGAGGTGCCCGTCGGCGACCTCGTGTCTTGTCCGCTTCCAATCACGGCGCGATTGCCAGGTCGGAGGACCGGGGATCTCTGCGGGCGGGTGGCTTGATCCTGAACCAGATGGCGTACATGGCCGGCAGGAATACGAGGGTGAGCACGGTGCCTGCGAGGGTGCCGCCGATGAGGGTGTAGGCCAGGGTGCCCCAGAACACGGAATGGGTAAGCGGGATGAAGGCCAGGATCGCCGCCAGTGCGGTAAGGATCACCGGCCTCGCGCGCTGCACGGTCGCCTCGACCACCGCCTGGAAGGGCGGCAGGCCGTCCTGCTCGTTCTGGTGGATCTGCCCGATCAGGATCAGGGTGTTGCGCATCAGGATGCCCGACAGCGCGATCAGCCCGACCAGGGCGTTGATGCCGAAGGGTTGCTGGAAGAGGATCAGCGTAGGCACGACCCCGATCAGCCCCAGCGGGCTGGTCATGAAGACCATGATCATCGCGGCCATGGAGCGCACCTGCAGGATGATGATGAGCAGCGTCAGGGCGATCATCAGCGGGAAGATCGGCAGCATCGCCGCCATCGCCTTGCCCGACTCCTCGATGGCACCTGCCTGCACGATCCGATAGCCCGCCGGCAAGCCCTCGATGATCGGCTGCAGCTGCTCGAGCACGGCGGTGGAAACGTCCGGCGGTTGCAGCTCTTCGGCAATGTCGCCGCGTACGGTGATGGTCGGCACCCGATCGCGGCGCCGCATGAGGGGCTCCTCCATCTGCACCTCAACGTCGCCGATCTGCGACAGTGGAATGCGCTGGCCCTGGGCGCCGACCAGAGTGAGATCGCCCAACCGCGCCGGATCGAGGCGAACGTCGCCCGCCGCCCGCGCGACCACCTGGACGGTGCGGATGTCTTCGCGCACCGCTGTCACCGGAACGCCACTGAGCAGGAATTGCAGCTGCTGCGCCACGCTGCCTGAGCTCAGGCCTATCGCCTGCAGCCGATCCTGCTGCAACCTGAAGCGCAGCACCGGCATACGGGTGCCCCAATCGCTGTTGACGGTGCGCATCATCGGGCTGGCGCGCATCACCTGCTCCACCTCCCCTGCCACCCGCCGCAGCACCTGCGGGTCGGGGCCGCTCACGCGAAAGGCGACCGGGAACGGCGAATAGGGTCCGAACACCAGTTGGGTGACGCGCAGCCGTGCCTCCGGCGCGAGTCCGGCAGCGATGGCCTCGCGCAGGCGCACCTTGAGGGCTTCACGGGCCTCCGGGTCGTCGGTGCGGATGATGATCTTGGCAAAGGAAGGATCCGGCAGTTCCGGGCTCATGGCGAGAAAGAAGCGCGGCGCCCCCTGCCCGATGTACGAGGTCACGATCCGGGCGTCATCCTGCCGGGCGAGCCAGGCCTCGACCTTGGCGGTCGCCCGCTCGGTCTCGGTGATCGAGGTGCCATAGGGCATCTGCACCTCCACCATCACCTCGGGCCGATCGGAGATGGGGAAGAACTGCTTCTTGACGACGGCCATGCCCAGGATGGCGGCCACGAACAGGCCGATCACCAGCAGCGCGACCAGCCACTTGCGCGCGATCACCTGGCCAAGAACGCGACGAAAACGGTTGTAGCGTGGGGTGTCGTAAAGCGCGGTGTGCCCGCCTTCGATGGTTTTGGTCTCCGGCAGCAGCTTGACGCCCAGGTAGGGCGTGAAGACCACCGCCACGAGCCAGGAGGCGATCAGCGCGATGCCGACGATCCAGAACATGTTGCTGGTGTATTCACCCGCCGCGGACTGAGCGAAGCCATTGGGCATGAAGCCCACGGCGGTCACCAGGGTGCCGGCCAGCATGGGCGCGGCGGTGTGGCTCCAGGCATAGGCCGACGCCTTGACGCGGCTATAGCCCTCCTCCATCTTCACCACCATCATCTCGATGGCGATGATGGCATCGTCCACCAGCAGCCCCAGGGCCAGGATCAGCGAGCCCAGGGTAATGCGATCGAAATTCTTGCCGGTGGCCGCCATCACCAGGAACACCGCCGCCAGCGTCAGGGGGACCGCGGCCGCCACGACGATGCCCACCCGCCAGCCCATGCTGACGAAGCACACCGCCATCACCACCAGCAGGGCGACGAAGAACTTGATCATGAATTCGTCGACCGACGAGGCGATGTTGACCGCCTGATCCGTCACCTTGGTCAGACTCATGCCCAAGGGCATCTCAGCGTTTATGGTGCCAACTTCGCTTTCAAGTGACTTGCCGAGATCCAGACCATTCCAGCCGTCGCGCATGACGATACCCAGCAGGAGCGCCGGCTCGCCACCGCTGCGGATGACGAAGGTGGCAGGATCTTCATAGCCACGCTTCACCGTCGCGATGTCCGCCAGTTTGAAGGTGCGGCCGTTGACGATCACCGGGGTGTCGCGAATGGCATCGAGTTGATCGAAGGCACCATCCAGGCGGACGAACACCTCGGGGCCGCGGGTTTCGATGGAGCCCGCGGGAGTCAGGACGTTCTGGGCATCGAGCGCGGCAAAGATGTCTTGCGGCGCCACCCCCAGGGTCGCCAGGCGATCGTGGGAAAACTCCACATAGATGCGCTCGGTCTGCTCACCCAGGATGTTGACCTTCTTGACCCCTGGCACATGCAGCAGACGCTGGCGCAGCGTTTCCGCCTCGCGCGCCAGCAGCCGTTGCGGCTCGCCCCGGGCCTTCAGCGCGAAGAGCGCGAAGGTGACGTCGGCGTACTCATCGTTGACCATTGGCCCGATCACCCCGGCGGGCAGGGTCCTGGCTTCGTCACTGAGCTTCTTGCGCGCCTGGTAGAACTCCTCGGGTACCTCGGCCGGCGGCGTTTGGTCGAGCAGCGTCAAGGTCGTGAAGGCCAAACCCGGACGGGTATAGGTTTCCGAGCGGTCGTACCAGCGTAATTCCTGCAGGCGCTTTTCCAGCTTCTCGGCGACCTGATCCTGCATCTCCTGCGCCGTGGCACCCGGCCAGGCGGTGATGATGGTCATGACCTTGACCGTGAAGGCCGGATCTTCCGCCCGGCCCAGCTTGAAGAACGACAGTACCCCGCCGACCGAGATCAGCAGGATCAGGAACAGGGTAATGGAGCGCTCGCGGACGGCCAGCGCCGACAGATTGAATCGGCTGTCGCTCACGGCTGCTTTCCTTCCAGCGCACTGTTGGCATCTGAGGCCAAGCGGATCGTCTGGCCCTCGTGGAGCAGATGAACACCGAGGGCCACGACCCTGTCACCCGACTGGAGGGGGCCGGCCACCAGGGCGGTGTCATCCGCCAGTTGACGAACCTGCACGGGTACCCAGGCGACCTGCTCGGGCGAGCCCTGGATACGCCAGACGCCAGCGCCCTTGCCCTCGTCGTAGAGGGCGCCCAACGGCACCTGCAAGGCATTCGCCCGCGGCACGGACTCTTCCGGGATACGCAATGTCACCGTGGTGCCCAGCGGCGCATTGGCCAGCGCCCCTTCGAGCACATAGCGCGCCTCGAAGGTACGCGTCTCGCGATCGGTGCTGTCCGATAACTGCCGCAGTCGTGCCGGTCCTGGCTGTGGATCAGCGCCCAAACGGCTGGCTTGGGCCAGCGAGCCAAGCGCCGGACGCAAGGTCTCCGGCAGCTGGACGACGACCTCCCGGGCGCCCGCGCGGGCCAGGCGCATCACGATCTGCCCAGCGGCCACGACCTGCCCGGGCTCGGCCAGGGTATCGACCACGGTGCCATCCGCATCCGCCACCAGGACGGCATAACGGCTGGCGTTGAGCGCCACCTCTGCCTGGGCTTCGGCGGCCTTGAGCTGGGCCCTCGCCGTATCCGCAGCGGCCTTGATCTGATCGTAGCCGGAGACCGAAATTGCCCCCGTGCCGCGCAGGTCCCGATAGCGAGACTCATCGTCTGCCGCCTGGCGAGCCCGCGCCTGGGCAGCGGCCACGGCTTCGCGCTGCGCCTGCAGGGCCAGCTGCAGATCGATGGGGTCGAGCTTGAGCAGCGGTTGTCCGCGCTTGACGGTTGCCCCTATGTCCACCAGCCGTTCGGCAACCTTGCCGGCGACGCGAAAGCCCAGATCGCTCTGCACTCGCGCGGCGACGATGCCGGTAAAGGTGCGGCTAGCGCTCTCGGCCTGTTGCGCCACGGCGGCTCGTACCAACGGTGCCTGCGTACGGGGATCGCCTTGGGAAGGGGCGTTGCACCCGCCGAGAGACAGCGGAAGGACTGTAGCCACCACGGCGGTGGAAAGCAGACGGCGCGCGAACATGGAAGCTCCAGGAGGATGCCAGCAGAGCGCGCAATTTGATACCAGTGACCATTTTAGTCAATAGTCACTGAGCAATTTAAGGCGAGAGGCTACGCAGCACCAGGTTGGCCAGCTGGGTAAGGGCGACGTCGAAATGCTCGAAGCTGTGCTGCAGCATCAGCGGATTCAGATAGGGTCGAAGCACGAGATAGGTCGCGGTCGTCACGTCGTCGATCGGCGTCTTGCGCTCGAACTGCCCCTCCCCGCGGCCCTGCGCCAGGATTTCCTTGAGCAGCTCCTGCATCCGCGCTTCGTAGCTGATCGTGGCCGGCCAGCGACCGGAGGCTGCAGAGATCGCGATTTCGTACAACTTTCGATCCTCCGAAAACAGCTGCAGTGTCGCTGCTGGAAGGCTCTGGAAAAGCCTTCTGAGCTTTTCAGGCGGACTGTCGGTCGAGCCAACCGCGGCCCTGGCCGCTGCCTCGATTCCCTGCAGGCAATCCGCACAGATGGCCTCGCCGATCGCCTGCTTCGAATCGAAGAACTTGTAAATGTAGGCTTTGGAAAACCCGATGCTCCTGGCGAGTTCGGACACTGTGGTTTTCTCGTAGCCGTAGCGGCTGAAGTGCGCTTTCGCTGCCACCATGATCTGGTGGCGAACGTCGTGCTCGGCCGGTCCACGCGCCTGGCCAGGTGAAACGGATTCGGTAGTCATGGGCTTAGGTGTTCCGGCAGTTGCAAAATGAAACGGAAGGTGACCAATATACACTTTAGTCACTAAAACCGTTCAGGCGTTGCTCAGGATAAAAGCCCATGCGCTCCAGACTCCAGATGATTCTGCTCACCAGCGCCACCCTGGCGAGCGGCTGTACCGTCGGGCCTGACTACCACGCTCCTGAAGTCGCGCTACCTGCAACCTTCCAGCAGCGGCCGGTGGCAGCGCCCCTGGCCGATCAGGCGCTTGCTGGTTGGTGGGACCGTTTCCACGATCCGCTCCTGAGCCGCCTGGTAGAGCAGGCGCTTGCGCAAAATCTCGATCTGGTCCAGGCCGACGCACGCATTACCCAGGCTCGCGCCGGCGTCACGGCGGCCAACGCCGCGCTATTGCCAGCAGGCGATCTTGGTGGCCAAGCCGGTCGTGCCTATCAGTCACTGGAAACACCGCTTGGACGGGTGCTCGATTCAGCGCCCGGCTACGACAGGAGCGGTTCTTCCTATGAGGCCAATCTCGACGCAAGCTGGGAGCTGGACGTGTTCGGCGGCCTGCGCCGAGGTCGCGAAGCCGCCCTGGCCGACTACCAGGCCACCTTGGCCGGTGCCCGCGCCGTGCGGCTGGCCGTGGCCGCCCAGACGGCCGATCTCTATGTCGACATCCGCGGTCTGCAGGCACGCCTGGCGATCGCCCACCAGCAGGTCGACACCCAGCAGGGGTTGCTGTCGATGGTCAGGCTACTGAACGGCAGGGACCTGGCGACCGACCGGGAGCTACGCCAGGCCGAAGGAGGGTTGGCCGAGGTTCAGGCCTCGATACCCGGTCTGGAGTTCTCGCTGGAGCGGGCCATGAATGCGCTGGACATAATGCTGGCGACACCGCCTGGCACCTGGCGTACGCAACTGGCTGGCGCCGCGTCCATCCCCAGCGGCCCCCGTATCGAAACGGCAGGCACGCCCGCCGACCTGCTCCGTCGGCGTCCGGACCTGATCGCGGCCGAGCGCCGCTTGGCCGCCGCCAACGCACGCATCGGCGCCGCGATGGCCGAGTACTATCCCAGGATCTCCCTGAACGCTCTACTTGGCAGCGCCACCACGATGTCCAGTGGCAATCTCTTCAGCCACGACGCCAATCAGGCGCTCGGGGCCCTGGGCGTACGCTGGCGGCTGTTCGACTTCGGTCGGATCGACGCGCAGATCCAGGCGGCCAAGGGACAGGGTGCGGAATTGCTGGCGGCCTATCGGCTGGCGGTATTGCGCGCCACCGAAGACGTCGAAGATGCCCTCACCGGCCAGCTCAAGCGCGAACAGCAGGTCACGCTGCTGACGGCGGGCGAAGCCGCCCTCGGCCAAGCCCGCCAGGCCTCCGCCCTCGCCTACCAGAAGGGCGTGGTGCCCCTGGTGGACGTCCTGCAGGCCGATGAGCGCCTGCTCCGCACTGCCGATGCGCGGGCCCAGGCGCAAACGGCAGCCGCACTAGCGGCAATAAGCACTTTCAAGGCGCTGGGCGGAGGCTGGCAACCCGCTTCTCCCGCCGCCTTGAGCCTGAGATAGCAGAAGAAGGCACCCGCCGCACCGGGCTGGCCCGCGCGGCTGTCCGGTACGAAAGCTCAGCTTCTGCATGGCGACCGCCGCAAGCCGGCCGGCCATACTGGGTCCCGCTGGCCGGCGCCGGCCAGCTTCCCAGGTAGGCGGCCATTCGGGTCGTCCCATGCCAGAAGGTTCAGACACGCCCAATGCAACACTTCGCCCTCTACCTCCTGCTGTGCGGCCTCACCATCGCCAGCCCCGGCCCAGGCGTATTGCTCACGCTCACCAACGCGCTGCAGCTGCGGCTACGCGGCGCCCTGCCGGGTATCCTCGGGGTGGTGCTGGGCATGCTGCTGGTGGCCATCCTGGCCAGCACTGCACTCGGCGCCCTGGTGAGCAGCTCGCCGCGGGCCCTGCAGGGATTGCAGCTGGTCGGAGCGCTCTACCTGGGCTGGCTGGGGCTGAGTCGTCTGCGCAGTCCCGCGTCGCGAGGCCGGCAGCCTGCCACCACTCGGCCCGTGGTCAGCGGTGGCAGACACGTCCTGCAGGGCCTGCTGGTGTCCCTGACCAACCCCAAGCTGATCATCTTCTTCCTGGCGCTGTTTCCGCCCTTCATCCAGGTGGATCGCCCGGTGTTGCCGCAATTGGTGCTGCTGGTGGCGACCTTCTGCCTGATGAGCTTCATCATCCATTGCAGCTACGCCAGGGCGGCGACAGCCCTCGGTGCCCGCCTGACCGCGGGTACCACCCTCGTCCGGCTGCAGCGGGCGGCTGGCACGCTCTTTCTGGTGTTCGCCGCGCTGTTGCTGGGAGCGGCCCTGGGCGCCCCTCGCGCCTAGTGCGCGACCAGGGTCCGGCCGCCGTCGTTCGACGCTCCCCGTGGCTGTGACTGCTCCTGCCGCAAGGCCGCGAAACGCGCCGGGGACAGCGGCCGCTGCAGGTGGAAGCCCTGGGCCTGGTCGCATTTGAGGTCGGCGATGCGCGCCAGCTGGCCGGCGGTCTCGATGCCTTCGGCCACCACCGTCAACGACAGTGCCCGCCCCATGCTGATGATGGCCTCGACGATGGCGGCATTGCTCTCGCTCACCTCGATGTTGGAGACGAAGCTGCGGTCGATCTTCAGGCAGTCGAAGGGATAGGTGCGCAGGTAGCTCAGCGAGGAATAGCCGGTGCCGAAGTCGTCCATGGACAGCCGCACGCCCAACGCCTTGAGCTTCTTCATCAACTCCAGGGCGCCAGCGGCATCGTCCAGCAAGACGTTCTCGGTCAGCTCCAGCTCGACCCGCGCCGGGTCGATACCGGTGCGCTCGAGCACCTTGCGGATGCGCGCCACCAGGTCATCGCGTTGGAACTCCAGCGGTGACAGGTTGATGGACACGATCAACTCCGGCGCCCAGTCCAGCGCCTGGCTGCAAGCCTCCTGCAACACCCAGTCGCTCAGGCCCAGGATCAGCCCGGTCTCCTCCGCCACCCCGATGAACTCGGCCGGCGCCAGGCGACCACGGACGGGATGATTCCAGCGCACCAGGGCCTCGGCCCCCAGCAAGCGCTGGCTGCTGGCATCGAAACGCGGCTGGAAATCCAGCTCGAATTCCAGCCGCTGCAACCCCAGGCGCAACTCGGTTTCCAGCTGGCGCCGCTCGAGGATGCGCTGGTTCATGGTGGGCTCATAGAATCTCAGGGTGTTACGCCCCGCCGCCTTGGCTTCGTACAGGGCGATGTCGGCATAGCGCAGCAGATCCTCGGCGCTATGGCCATCCTGGGGCGCCCGGGCGATGCCGACGCTCGCACCGATGTTGATGTCGTGCTCGTCGATGCGCATGGGCCGGCCGATGCCCTCCAGCATCCGGTTGCACAGCACGCTCACCTGCTCGGCGCTCAGGCAGCCATTCACCGCGATGACGAATTCATCGCCGCCGATGCGCGCGACCAGATCGCCTTCGCGCACGCTGGCGCGCAACTCCTGGGCGACCTGGCAGAGCACCTGGTCGCCGGCGCCATGGCCGAGGGAGTCGTTGACCGGCTTGAAGCGGTCCAGGTCGAGGGCCAGCAGATGCAGCGGCTGGCTGGCATTGACGCCCTCGGCGAAGCGCTGCGCCAGGTAGCGGTGCAGTTGATGACGGTTGGCCAGTCCGGTCAGGGCATCGTGCCGGCTGATGTGTTCGATCCGCGCCTTGGCCTCGATCTCCTCGGTCACGTCGCACACGGTGCCGCGAAAGCCCGCCAGCAGGCCACCGCTGATGATGGGTTGCGCCGTCAGCTGGCAGTACCGGAGCTTCGCCTGGGCGTCGCGCATCTCGCAAGGTAGCGGACGTCGGCTGCGTCCGGTCGCCGGCTGCGCCCTGGCGACCTCCTCGACCTGGCTCGGCGGATAGCCGAGCAGCTCGTGCAAGGGGCGGCCTAGCCAGTTCTCCCGGCTGAAGCCGGTGACGGCCACGAAACGCTCCGAAAGATAGACCAGCCGCTGCTCGGCATCGCTTTCCCAGATCCAGTCGGACGACGCCTCGGAAACGGTGCGAAAGCGCTGCTCGCTGTGCCTCAGGGCATCTTCGGCCACATCCGTCTGCCGTGCCGCCAGGCCGATCCGGCGGCGCAGGTACCAGACCAGCAGCAGCGCCAGACCACACATCGCCGCCAGCAACGGCAGGAACTGCGCCAGCAGGCGCTGCCCCATCCCATGCACCAGCCAGTGGAAGGTCACGGCGATACCCGGATCGGACTTCACCACCAAGGTCGGCCGCTCCGCCAGTGACGGCAGCGCCCCTGGCTCCGCGGTCAGCCCGGGCAATTCGAAGGTCTGCCCGAGCTGGGCGAGCTTGTCCGGCGTGAGGATGTCGACGAAGACCATGTAGGACAGCCGCTTGAAGTCCTGGTAGGTGGCGTCCGGGCGGATGACCGCGGCCAGCACGCTGGCCGGCTTGCCCTCGATCAGGAAATAGCCCTGGGCATAGCCATCCTTGAGCGAGCGCTCCCGGGCCTGGGCCAGCAACGGCGCCTGGTCGTCGCCCAGCCAGGTATCCAGTTGCAGCTTGCTGCGGCCGCCGCCGACCACGGCGTAGCGCGTGACGCCGTTGGGCGCCAGGATGAAGGCGCCATTCACGCCATAGCCGCTGTAGAGGGATGGCCCGACGTTGTCTTCTTCGTAGGCCCAGTTGACGTCAACCTTCTTGCTGGTCCGCGCATAGGCCTCGATCCAGAAGGAGTAATCGGTCAGCACCCGGCCCAGTTTGTCCAGCCGCGTGTCCAGCGCCCGCTGGGCATCCGCCTCGCTGTGGTGGCGTTGCTGCTCGTCGATGCGCGCGCACAGATCTAACAGCATCCAGCCAGCCAGGGCAAAGATGAGGATGACCAGGGCGAAGAAGCCGAGGGAAGCCTGACGGGCAACACGGTTGAGTTGGGTAGGCACGGTAGCGACCTGTTGCAACGGGTTGTACGAGGGTGCTGACGGCAGGCGGCCAGGCCGTAATCGTCTGCCTTTATATCGGCAGTACTGTAACGGCCTTGAAGCGCCGGCATGAATATTCCATAGAAACCCAGCCTAGAGCGGTGGTTTTTGCACCATCGGCGGGCAGCACGGCGCTGGACGCGCCAAAGGGGCGCAGCCTTTGCTGGCCCTCTTGCTCAAAAACGACAGAGGCGCGCCACTCACCCGGGCAAATGTTGACCTATCAGTCAGCTTTACCCACCATCAGGACATTCGAGACCAGGTGGAGAGCGGCCGTGATCAGGTTTCTGCTGGACCAGGAGCTGCGCGTCGAAGAGCAGCTCGATCCCAACCTCACCGTGCTGCAGTACTTGCGCGAGCGCTGTGGCAAGACTGGCACCAAGGAAGGCTGCGCCTCGGGCGACTGCGGCGCTTGCACCGTGGTGCTGGCCGAGCCGGAGGGCGACCGGTTGCGCTATCGCACCGTCAACAGTTGCCTGACCTTTGTCGCGGCGCTGGACGGCCGGCAGCTGATCAGCGTGGAGGACCTGAAGCACCAGGGCCGTCTCCATCAGGTGCAGCAGGCCATGGTCGATTGCCACGGTTCCCAGTGCGGCTACTGCACCCCGGGCTTCGTCATGTCGCTGTTCGCGCTGCAGAAAAACGTGGGATCAGCGGACAGCGCTGCTACCCACGAGGCCCTGGCCGGCAATCTCTGCCGCTGCACCGGCTACCGCCCGATCCTGGCCGCGGCCGAGCAGGCCTGCACCAGCCCTCAGCCGGATCAGTTCGATGCCCGCGAGCGCCAGACCCTGGAACGCCTCAAAGCCCTGGCAGCGCAACCTGCCACCCGTCTGGAAGGCGCCAGCCGACGCTGCCACAGCCCCACCAGCCTGAGCGAACTGGCCAGTCTCTACCTGGCCCATCCCGCGGCGCGCCTGCTGGCCGGCGGTACCGACCTGGCCCTGGAGGTCACCCAGCAGCATCGCCGACTGGAGACCCTGATCTACCTGGGCAACCTGCCCGAATTGCGGGGCCTTACCCTGAGCGACGAGGTTATCGAGATCGGCGCCGCCACCCCGCTCGCCGACTGCGCCGCCGCCCTGGCCACCGACTACCCGGACTTCGGCGCGCTGCTGCAGCGCTTCGCTTCCCTGCAGATCCGTAACCAGGGCACCCTGGGTGGCAACATCGGCAATGCCTCGCCCATCGGCGACAGTCCGCCCTTGCTCCTGGCGCTGGGTGCCAGCGTGCTGCTACGGCAGGGTGAGCGTCTGCGCGAACTGGCCCTCGACGACTTCTTCCTCGACTATCGTAAGACTGCCCTGGAGCCGGGCGAATTCATCCAGGCGGTACGGGTGCCGCGGTCACGCGCGGGCCTGGTGTTCCGTGCCTTCAAGGTGTCCAAGCGCCTGGATGACGACATCTCCGCGGTCTGCGCCGCCTTCGCCCTGGAACTGGAGCGGGACCGCGTCCGCAGCGTGCGCATCGCCTATGGCGGCATGGCGGCCACGCCCAAGCGGGCGGCGCGCTGCGAACAGGCGCTGCTCGGCCAGCCCTGGAACGCCGCATCCATCGAGCGCGCCGTCCAGGCCCTGGCCGAGGATTTCGCCCCACTGTCGGATTTCCGCGCCAGTCGCGAATACCGCCTGCTGACGGCGCAAAACCTGCTGCGCAAATGTCACCTGGAAACCACCCAGCCCGCGCTGGCCACGAGGGTCACCGCCCATGTCTAGCAGCCTGCCCACCCGTACCCCCGAGGACATGGCCGCGGCCTTCGCCGCCGGTCTGGCCACCGGCGTCGGCAAGCCACTCAAGCACGAGAGCGCCGCCAAGCATGTCAGCGGTGAAGCCCTGTACATCGACGACCGCCTGGAGTTTCCCAACCAGCTGCACGTCTATGCGCGGATGAGCGAGCACGCCCATGCGCGGATCGCACGCATCGATCTCGCGCCCTGCTACCAGATCCCCGGCGTGGCCCTGGCCATCACCGCCGCCGACGTACCGGGCCAGCTCGACATCGGTGCCGTATTGCCCGGCGATCCGCTGCTGGCCGATGGCGAGGTGCAGTACCTGGGCCAGCCGGTGCTGGCGGTGGCCGCCACCAGCCTCGACGCCGCCCGCCGCGCCGCCCAGGCCGCCCTCATCGAATACGAGCCGCTGGAGGCCATCCTCGACGTCAAGGAAGCGCTCAAGCGCGAACACTTCATCTCCCCCAGCCACAGCCACCGGATCGGTGACGCGGCCGCCGCCCTGGCCGCCGCGCCCCATCGCCTGCAGGGTGAGCTGGCCATTGGCGGCCAGGAGCACTTCTACCTGGAAACCCAGGTGGCCTCGGTCATGCCCACCGAAGACGGTGGCATGCTGGTCTATTCCTCCACCCAGAACCCCACCGAGGTGCAGAAGCAGGTGGCCGAGGTGCTGGGCGTCTCGATGAACAAGGTCACCGTCGACATGAGGCGCATGGGCGGCGGCTTCGGCGGCAAGGAAAGCCAGGCCGGCATGCCGGCGGCCCTCTGCGCGGTGTTCGCCCATCTCACCGGGCGCCCGGTGAAGATGCGCCTGCCACGGTTCGAAGACATGCACATGACCGGCAAGCGCCATCCCTTCCATGTCGAATACGACGTCGGCTTCGACGAAGAGGGCCGCCTGCTGGGTATCCGCTTTGAACTGGCGGGCAACTGCGGCTATTCGCCGGACCTGTCCAACGCCATCATCGACCGCGCCATGTTCCATGCCGACAATGCCTATTTCCTGGGCAACGCCCAGATCACCGGCCACCGCTGCAAGACCCACCTGGCGTCCAATACCGCCTACCGCGGTTTCGGCGGCCCCCAGGGCATGCTGGCCATCGAGAACGTGATGGACGCCATCGCCCGCCATCGCGGCCTCGATCCGCTGGACGTGCGGCGGCGCAACTACTACGGCAAGGAAACGCGCAACCTCACCCACTACCATCAGGTGGTGGAAGACAATCTGCTCGAGGAGATGACCGCGGACCTCGCGGCCAGCAGCGACTACCAGGCCCGCCGCGCCGCCATCCGCGACTTCAACCGGAACAGTCCCGTACTGAAGAAGGGCCTGGCCCTGACGCCGGTCAAGTTCGGCATCTCCTTCACCTCCTCCTTCCTCAACCAGGGCGGCGCCCTGGTCAACGTCTATACCGACGGCAGCATCCACCTGAACCATGGCGGCACCGAGATGGGCCAGGGCCTCAACACCAAGGTCGCCCAGGTGGTGGCGGAAGTCTTTCAGGTCGATATCCAGCGCATCCAGATCACCGCCACCAACACCGACAAGGTGCCCAACACCTCGCCCACCGCCGCCTCCAGCGGCACCGATCTCAACGGCAAGGCTGCGCAGAACGCCGCCCAGACCATCAAGGACCGGCTGATCGACTTCGCCAGTCGGCACTTCCACGTCGGACCCGAAGAGGTGGAGTTCCGCAACGGCCACGTCCGGGTGCGCGACCGGCTGCTGAGCTTCGAGGAGCTGATCCAGCTGGCCTACGTCGGCCAGGTGTCGCTGTCCAGCACCGGCTACTACCGCACGCCCAAGATCCACTACGACCGCGACCAGGCCCGCGGTCGGCCCTTCTACTACTACGCCTTCGGCGCCGCCTGTTCCGAGGTGCTGATCGACACCCTCACCGGCGAGTACCGCCTGCTACGCACCGACATCCTCCATGACGTCGGCGCCTCCCTGAATCCGGCCATCGACATCGGCCAGGTCGAAGGCGGCTTCGTCCAGGGCCTGGGCTGGCTGACCATGGAAGAACTGGTGTGGAACGACACCGGCAAGCTGCTCACCGCCGGTCCTTCCACCTACAAGATCCCGGCAGTGAGCGACGTACCCCCGGACCTACGGGTGCGGCTGGTGGAGAATCGGCAGAATCCCGAGGCCACGGTGTTCCATTCCAAGGCCGTGGGCGAGCCGCCCTTCATGCTCGGCATCTCGGTGTGGTGCGCCCTGCAGGACGCCGTGGCCAGCGTGGCCGACTACCGTTTCCACCCGGCGCTGGACGCCCCCGCCACCCCGGAACGGGTGCTCTGGGGCGTGGAACGCATGCGCCGCCTGGCCGCCGAGGCCCAGGCCGCCCCGGTCCCCGCCACGGAGGAGCCCGCATGAACACCAAACGTGGCTGGCTGGCCCTGCTGGCCGACTTCGAGGCGCGCGGCGAACCCTGCGTGCTGATCACCGTGGCCGACGAGCAGGGCTCCACCCCCCGCGAGGCCGGCACCAAGATGCTGGTGGGGCGCGGAGAACAGCACCTGACCATCGGCGGCGGCCACCTGGAATACCGCGCGGTGGACATCGCCCGGGAAATGCTCGCCGCCGGCACCCGCCAGCCGCGCCTGGAACGCTTCTCCCTGGCCGCCAGCCTCGGCCAGTGCTGTGGCGGCGTCACCACCCTGCTGTTCGAACCTCAACTCGCGCAGGACGTCCCGGTGATCGTCTTCGGCGCCGGCCATGTCGCCCGTGCCCTGGTGCCGCTGCTGGCCGGGCTGCCCTGCGCCGTGCGCTGGGTGGACTCGCGCTCCCAGGAATTTCCCGCCGTCCTGCCCGCCGGCGTGGAAAAGCGCCTGACCGACGAGCCGGTCGACGAGATCGCCCGCATGCCGGCGGGTGCCTACTACATCGTCATGACCCATAATCACCCCCTGGACCTGGAGCTGACCGATGCCATCCTCGCCCGCGGCGACCATGGCTACTTCGGACTGATCGGCTCCCGGACCAAGTGGGCCAAGTTCCGCCACCGCCTCGCCGCGCGTGGCCACGGCGCCGACCGCCTGGCCACGGTGCGCTGCCCCCTGGGCCTGCCCGAGGTCCAGGGCAAGTTGCCGCTGGAGATCGCCATCGCCGTGGCCGGCGAGGTCATCGCCCACTACGGCCGCCAGGCCGAGCAGGCGGAGCTGCCCCTGCGCCTGGTCACCGCGACCCCCAATTAGCTCTATCCTCCATCCGAGATCGTTATGACCGCCATCGCCCATCGCGCCGCCCTGCTCCACAGCCTTGCCGACCCGGCCGAGGTGGGGCTGGACGCCTCCTACGAATACCACGCCGACGGCCTGCTGCTGGTCGAGGATGGCCGCATCCAGGCCATGGGTCCGGCCGCCGAGCTGCTGTCCACGCTGCCCGCCGGCACCCAGGTGATCGAGCATCCCGACGCCCTCATCACCCCCGGCTTCATCGACACCCATATCCACTATCCGCAGACCGGCATGATCGCCAGCTACGCCGAGCAACTGCTGGACTGGCTGGACACCTATACCTTCCCGACCGAGGGCGCCTTCGCCGATCCGGCCAAGGCCGCCGAGGTGGCCGAGGTCTTCGTCGGCGAACTGCTGCGCAATGGCACCACCACCGCCCTGGTGTTCGGCAGTGTCCACCCGCAGTCGGTCGATGCCTTCTTCGAGGTCGCCCAGCGCCTTGACCTGCGCATGATCGCCGGCAAGGTGCTGATGGACCGCAATGCCCCGGACTACCTGCAGGACACGGCCGAGTCCGCCTATATCGACAGCAAGGCGCTGATCCAGCGCTGGCACGGCAAGGGCCGCCTGCACTACGCCGTCACCCCGCGCTTCGCGCCGACCAGTACCCCTGAGCAACTGGAAGCCGCCGGTCGCCTGCTGGCCGAGCACCCGGACGTCTACCTGCACACCCACCTCTCCGAGAACCTCAAGGAGATCGACTGGGTGAAGGCACTGTTCCCGGAGCGTGCCAACTACCTGGACGTCTACGATCACTTCGAGCTGCTCGGCCCGCGCGCGGTGTTCGCCCACGGCATCCACCTCTGCGACGCCGAGTGCCAGCGCCTGCACGACACCGGTTCGGCGGTGGCGCACTGCCCCACCTCCAATCTCTTTCTTGGCAGCGGCCTGTTCGATCTCGAGCGGATGGAAGCCTTCAAGGTCAACGTCGGCCTGGGTACCGACGTCGGTGCCGGCACCAGCTTCTCGCTGCTGCAGACCCTCGGCGAGGCCTACAAGGTGCAGCAACTGCGCGGGCATCGCCTGCACCCCTTCAAGTCGCTGTACCTGGCCACCCTCGGCGGGGCCCGCGCCCTGCGCCTGGAGGATCGCATCGGCAGTCTGGCCCCCGGCCACGATGCCGACTTCGTGGTGCTCGACCTCAAGGCCACCCCGCTGCTGGACTATCGCCTGCAACAGTCCAGGAGCCTGGAGGAAACCCTGTTCGTCCTCACCACCCTCGGCGACGACCGCGTGGTACGGGAAACCCACGCCGCCGGCCGCCGGGTGCACAGCCGCGACGCCTGACATCCGTAGCGCGAAAAACCACGCGACGTTTTCCACTGGCGGCTCAAAGGTGGTACCTGGATGGGCAGGTTGTTGGGCTGCGGTGATGGAACCACCTCAGCCCAACCTACCAACCGGCGCAACTTTCGTAGGTTGGGCTAAGCGCAGCGAAAGCCCAACAAAAACCACCCTCATCTGATACGCACGAAAAAGCCGCCCAAAGGGGCGGCCTTCGCGTTCAGCCAGAGCCGACTCAGCTGGTCCGATAGCGCTCCAGCCAGTGGGCGTAGGGCGCAGGCAGTACCCAGGACGGCTTGTCGACGCCCAGGGCCTTGGCCGCATAGTAGGGCCAGTGCGGATCGGCCAGGTGGGCACGACCCACCATCACCAGATCCAACTGCTCGTCGGCCACCACCTGGTTGGCCAGCGCCGGGGTGTCGATGTTCCAGGCCGAGGCCACCTTGAGACCGGTGGCCTTGCGCACCCGCTCCGTGATGGGCGCCAGCAAGCCCGAGCCCCAGGGGATGTTGGCGGTCGGAGTGGAGAAGCCGATGCTGACGCTCAGCAGGTCAAGGCCTTCGCGCTTGAAACCCTGGGCCAGCTCGATGGATTCGGCCAGGGTCTCTTCATCACGACCGTCGTATTCGATCACACCGAAACGGGCGGTCAGCGGCAGGTGCTCCGGCCAGACCTGGCGCACCGCGGCCAGGGTTTCCAGTAGGAAGCGGCTGCGGCCGGCCAGGTCGCCACCGTACTGGTCGTCGCGCTGGTTGGAGTGCACCGAGAAGAAGCTCTGGGCCAGGTAGCCGTGGGCGAAGTGCAGCTCCAGCCACTCGAAACCCGCCTCGTAGGCACGCTTGGCGGCGTCGACGAAGTCCTGACGGACCCGGGCGATGTCGTCCAGGGTCATGGCCTTGGGCACCTTGGGCAGATTGGCACCAAAGGCCACGGCGGACGGGGCGATGGTGTCCCAGCCGCGGGCGTCGTCGGCGGCGATATGGTCGTCACCTTCCCAGGGCCGGTTGGCACTGGCCTTGCGACCGGCGTGGGCGATCTGGATACCCGGTACCGAACCGGCGGCCTTGATCGCCTGGACCACCGGCACGAAGGCCTGGGCATGGGCGTCCGACCAGATACCCGCGCAGCCGGGGGTGATCCGGCCTTCCGGCGAGACAGCGGTCGCCTCGACGATCACCACGCCGGCACCGCCACGGGCCAGGCCGGCATAGTGCACCTGATGCCAGTCGTTGATGACTCCATCGACGGCGCTGTACTGGCACATGGGCGGGATGGCGATGCGATTGCGCAGCGTCACGTCCTTGAGGGTGAAGGGTTGGAACAATGCGGACATCTGAGCGGTCTCCCTTGAGGCAGATATTGGTTCGTTATTTCGATATTAATCGAACATAACATAATCGCCAACCCCCGGTGTATGATTAGTCCATGCGCCCTTTCAAACATCCCAGCCCCGACGAATTCTCCCTTGAGCGCCTGTTCCATGCACTCAGCGATCCCGTGCGTCTGGATATTGTCCGCTACCTGGCGCGGGTCGCGGAGGCCACCTGTGGCGAACTCGACGGAGGCCGTCCCAAATCCAGCATGTCGCACCACTTCCGTGTCCTGCGCGACGCCGGCCTGGTGCATACCCGCAATGCCGGCACCACGCACATGAACCAGCTGCGCCGCGAGGACCTGGATCAGCGATTCCCTGGCCTGATGGCCGCTATCCTGGCGCAATCCTCCGACCCCTGGGCCAAGCTCGACTAGCCCAGTCCCATGGAGCGGCGGCAGCCACTGGCGGGCTTCGACAGGTCAGGCACTGCTCGCCTGCCAGCAGTCCAATGCTGGTCGTCGCCTGCCGGCCCGACTGGTCCGGGCGCAGGGAACTCCGAGGTGCATTTTTCGCTCTTCTCGGTATGAAGTTTGCAGCCGACATGGGCAGCACCGACGCTGGACGCTGCCGGGAGGTGGACGATGGGCAAGCACTGGGGATTGGCGACCGCACTCGCAGGTGTCGCCACGCTGCTCGCCCTCGTACCCAGTCCCGAGCCCATCGCCGAGGCGCGGGGTATCCAGAGGGTCATCGCCTTTGGCGACAGCCTCATGGATTGCGGCACCTTCGGGCATATCTACGCGACCAATCCGGGCCGTACCTACCCCCAGGAAATCGCCGACGCCTATGGCATCGAGCTAGGCCCCAATCGCCAGGTGGAAGGCTATGGCCACGAGGGTCCGAGCGATCCCGACGGCCTCTGCTACGCCGAGGGCGGCGCCGTGACCGGCAGCTTCACCGAGCCGGGCTTCGACCACAACGAAGCGCCCTTGGCCTTCTCCCAGCAAATCCGCAACTTCGAAATGCAACATGGCCGCTTCCGCCAGCAGGACCTGGTGCTGGTGCAGATCGGCGGCAATGACATCATCGGGCCCTTCTACGACAAGAAGCTCAGGGGCGCGCTGATGGCCGATGCCCCCTTGTCCCCGGAGGTGCGCGAGCAGGTCGAGGCACGGATTCGCCATACGGCCATGAACGAGGTCAAGTTGCTGCGCTACCTGCTGAGCCTGGGTGCCCAGCGTCTGGTGGTGCTCAACAACACCGACTATGGCAAGGCGCCCTATCTCGAGCCCTGGACCGAGCAGGTCGCGCAGCGCAATCATGACCTGGTCAAGCTCTACAACGACACCCTGCAGGCCAACCTGCCGGCCAGCGATCGCCTGCTGCTGGTGGATGCCTACCGGGTGATGGAGGAGGTCTTCGCCCACTATGGCAACTATGGTTTCACCCATGCCGAGGGCGATGCCTGTCTGCCCGGTCGGGAATTCTGCGATCCGGACAGCTATGTCGAACCGGGCGCCGACCAGGCCTACATCTTTGGCGCCCGGGGCCATTTCGCCAGCCGTACCCACAGCATGCTGGCCCAGGTGGTGCTGGAACGCATCGCCCAGACCTGGCCCGGCAGTGCCGTGCCGGATCGCCCGCTGCTGGTCAGCGCACGGCTGAACAGCGAGCCGACCTTCCACTAGCCTGACCGGATCTACGCCCCAGGCTGGTGCCGGCTCACGCCAGCGCGCACCCCTGCGGAGCAAGCTGCCCTAACTGCCGCGATAGGTCGAATAGCTGTAGGGCGAGACCAGCAATGGCACGTGGTAATGCGCCACCTCATCGGCGATGCCGAAGCGCAGTACCACCGTGTCGAGAAACGCCGGTTCCTCCAGCGCCACCTCCCGCCGCCGGTAGTAGTCGCCCACGTCGAACTCCAATTCGTAGATCCCCGCCATAAAGACGTCGCCCTGCAATAGCGGCTTATCGCTGCGGCCATCGGCATTGGTTCTCGTCTCACCCAGGGCCCGTCGCACCCCGGAATCCAGCCGGTACAGGCGCACGGGGATATCCGCGCCCGGGCAACCGCCGGCGGTATCCAGCACGTGGGTCGTCAGGTAACCACCAGGGGATGAAACGGACATGGGAGAACTCCTGCAAGGGGATGCCCCAGCCTAGCAGTTTTCCACCCGACGATTGTATACAGCCCCGCTTTCGCCCCTCGCCGAGGGATTTCCCCCTGCGGTGCGTCCGAAGCCTTCAGACCGGTCAGACCAGTTAGGCAGGATTCTTGCTGGGACTCGGCAAAGGTCTCCAAACATTGTATACAAAACATCTCGACTGCCAGGATGCCCTTCCCATGACCTATCCCCGTGATCTCATCGGCTACGGTGCCCAGCCGCCCCACCCGCGCTGGCCGGGAGATGCCCGCATCGCCCTGTCCTTCGTGCTCAACTATGAAGAAGGTGGCGAACGCAACATCCTGCATGGCGACAAGGAGTCCGAAGCCTTCCTCTCCGAGATGGTGGCCGCCCAGCCCCTGCAGGGCGTACGCAACATGTCCATGGAGTCGCTCTACGAATACGGCAGTCGCGCCGGCGTCTGGCGCATCCTGGAATTGTTCGCCAGGCACCAGGTACCTCTGACCGTCTTTGCCGTGGCCATGGCCGCCGAGCGCCACCCCGAGGTCATCCGCGCCATGGTCCAGGCCGGCCACGAGATCTGCAGTCACGGCTATCGCTGGATCGACTACCAGTACATGGACGAAGCCGAGGAGCGCGCCCACCTGCGGCGCGCCATCCAGATCCTCACCGAGTTGACCGGCGAGCGTCCGCTGGGCTGGTACACCGGGCGGACCGGTCCCAACACCCGGCGCCTGGTGATGGAGGAAGGCGGCTTCCTTTACGACAGCGACACCTACGACGACGACCTGCCCTACTGGGAACCCAACAACCCGACCGGCAAGCCGCACCTGGTGATCCCCTACACCCTCGACACCAATGACATGAGATTCACCCAGGTCCAGGGCTTCCATACCGCCGAGCAATTCTTCCAGTACCTCAAGGACGCCTTCGACACCCTCTACGCGGAAGGCGCCAGCGCACCCAAGATGCTTTCCATCGGCCTGCACTGCCGGCTGATCGGCCGCCCCGGTCGCCTGGTGGGCCTCAAGCGCTTCCTCGAATACGCCCAGAGCCATGAGCGCGTCTGGTTCGCCCGCCGGGTGGACATCGCCCGTCACTGGCACAGGGAGCATCCACCGGCATGAGCGCCTTCCAGAGCGTCACCCCCAGCCAGCTGGAGCACGCCGCCTTCGTCGCGACCTTTGGCGGCATCTACGAGCATTCCGCCTGGGTCGCCGAGCGCGCCTTCGCCGAGGGCCAGCCGCTGCCGGACAGCGTCGAGGCCCTGCACCAGCGCCTGGCTGCCCAGGTCGCCCGGGCCAGCCGGGCCGAACAGCTGGCGCTGATCCAGGCGCATCCGGATCTCGCCGGCCGTGCCGCCCTGGCCGGCGAGCTGACCGCCGCCAGCAGTGGCGAACAGGCCGGTGCCGGCCTCGATCAATGCACCCCGGACGAGCTCGAGCGCTTCACCCGCCATAACGAGGCTTACCGCGCCAAATTCGGCTTCCCCTTCATCATGGCGGTGAAGGGCAGCAATCGGCACCTGATCCTGGCGGCTTTCGAAGAGCGCCTGCCTAACAGCCCGGAGCAGGAATTCCAGCGCGCCCTGGCCGAGATCGACCGCATCGCCCTCTTCCGCCTGCAGACCCTCTGACCCTTCCCCGACAAGAGCACCCCATGAAACGCACCTACGCCGCGCCCTTCGAGAAGTACCTCAACCTCGCCGACGCCCGTCTCGGCACCCGCGTCATCAGCGTCACCGATGACTGGTTCGCCGCCGCCGATCGCATGCTCCAGCCCCATGAGCCGGAGTGGAAGGAAGGCGTCTACGACGACAACGGCAAGTGGATGGACGGCTGGGAATCGCGGCGCAAGCGTTTCGAAGGCTACGACCACGCGGTGATCCGCCTGGGCGTGCCTGGCTCGCTCAAGGGCGTGGACATCGACACCCGCTGGTTCACCGGCAACTATCCGCCCTCCGCCTCCCTGGAAGCCTGCTTCTGCGCCGAGGGCGACCCGGCCGCCGATGCCGCCTGGACCGAGGTCCTGCCGGCCATCGAGATGCAGGGCAATAGCCATCACTACCATGCCATCGCCGATGACCGCCCCTGGACCCACCTGCGCCTGAACATCTACCCCGATGGCGGCGTGGCTCGCCTGCGGGTCTACGGCATCCCCCATCGCGACTGGTCGGCCCAGGCCGAGGACGAGGTGCTGGACCTGGCCGCCGCCCTCAATGGCGGTCGCGCCCTGGCCTGCAACGACGAGCACTATGGCCGCATGAGCAACATCCTCAACCCGGGTCGCGCCGCCAGCATGGCCGATGGCTGGGAAACCGCTCGCCGCCGCACCCCCGGCAACGACTGGGTGATCGTCGCCCTGGGCCATGCCGGCCTCGTCGAGGAAATCCTGGTGGACACCCTGCACTTCAAGGGCAACTACCCGGACAGCTGCCAGATCCAGGGCGCCTTCGTCCGCGGCGGTACCGATGGCCAGATCGAGACCCAGAGCCTCTTCTGGAAGGAGCTGCTGCCACCGCAAAAGCTGCAGATGCACCAGGAACACCGCTTCCGCGAGCAGGTGCGCGATCTAGGGCCCATCACCCATGTGCGCCTGAATATCTTCCCGGACGGCGGTGTCAGCCGGCTGCGACTGTTCGGCAAGGTGGCACGGGGCCAGGCATGAGCCGGCCACTGCGCATCGAGCCGCTGACCGCCGAGGGCTTCGCGCCCTTCGGGGAGGTCATCGAGACGGCAGGCCGGGACTGGTATCCCATCAACAACGGCTCGACGCGGAGATACCATGCCCTGGCCCGGGTCGAGACGGGGCCGGCGGACGGCGCGGCGATCATCAGCATCTTTCGCGCCCGGCGGCTGGACTATCCACTGACCATCGCCATGCTCGAACGCCATCCCCACGGCAGCCAGGCCTTCGTGCCGCTGCGCGGCGAGCCCTTCCTGGTGGTGGTGGCACCACCCGCGGCGGAGCCGGATGCCGGCGCCATCCGCGTCTTTCGCGCCGATGGCCAGCAGGGCATCAACTACCACGCCGGGGTCTGGCACCACCCGGTGCTGGCTCTGCGCGACGAGGATGAATTCCTCATCGTCGATCGCGCCGGCACCCTGCCCAACTGCGACGAGTTCTTTTTCGCCGCGCAGGAATGCCCGGTACTGGCGCTCTAGGGCGCAACCGGGGCGCGCCTGAGTTGCTTGCGCAGCAGGCGCGCACTGTCCAGGCAGACCCAGGCCACCGCCAGCCAGATGGGACCATAGGTCCAGATCGCCCCGTCCGGCAGTTGCTCACCGAGCACATAGAGGGCGACGAACACCAGCAGCGCCGGCTCCACATAGCTGAGGATGCCGAACAGACTCAACGGCAGCATGCGACTCGATGCCAGCATGGCGGCGAAGGCGATGGCACTGAGCAGGCCCAGGCCCGGCAGGAGCGCCCAGAGCCAGGGCGTCTGCTGCAGGATGGCGCCGGGCGAGAACCAGTGCAGGGCGAGCAGTGCGAAGGGCAGCAGGCAGCACATCTCCAGGACGAAGCCCGACAGCGCATCCACCGCCATCCAGCGGCGCAGGACGAAATACGGGGGGTAGCCCACCACCGGCAACAGGCTGACCCAGGACAGCGCCCCGGTCACCCAGACCTCGTTGACCACCCCCAGGAGCGCGCAGACCACCGCTACCCGCTGCAGCGGCCGCAGGCGCTCGCCATAGACCAGCCGGCCGGTCAGCACGATGGCCAGGGGCAGCAGGAAGTAGCCCAGCGACATGGCCATGGCCTCGCCATTCATGGTCGCCCAGACGAACACCCACCACTGGATGCCCATCAGCAGCGCCGCCGCCGGAATCGCCAGGCACAGCCGGGGCTCGCGCACCAGGCGCTTGAGCGTGGCCCACAGGGCCCTGCCCTCCCGCAGCACCACCACCAGCAGCAGCACCATCGGCAACGACCAGACCACCCGCAGGGCGACGACCTGCAGGCCATCCAGCGGCGCCAGCCAGGCGAAGTACACCGGCATCAGCGCGAACAGCACCGACGACAGCACCGAAAGGCCCAGGCCCTTGCCGGACAGCACATTCATGACGGGCGCCCCAGACGATTGATAAACAATGACAAGAGGATGATCCCGCCGCCCAGCGACAGCCTAGGCAGATCGGCCGGGTGCTGCCAGACCAGCAGGCTGACCAGCAGACCGGCCGGCACATGGGCCTCGTTCATGATCGCCAGGGTGCCGCCATTGACCCGCAGCGAGCCCAGGGTCCACCAGTAAAGGCCGAGCGCCGTGGCGAAGACGCCCATCCAGACCAGTAGGCCCCACTGCAAGGTGCCACTCGGCAGCCGCGCCGGATTGCCGAACAGCAGAAAGGACAGCGCCGCCACCAGCAGGGCGCCGAGAAAGAACAGTCCGAAGTAGCGATGCAGGGCGCCCTGCCCGGCATAGGCCTGTCCCAGGTGCTTGCACAGCACCTGGCCAGCGGCGAAGGTCAGGTTGGCCACCTGCAGCAGGAGGAAGCCGAGCAGGTAGTCGCCGGTCAGCGGCTGGAAGCGGATCAGCGCCGCGCCGCCCACCGCCACCACGGCCGCCAGCAGCGACCAGAGGCGAAAGCGCCGCTGCCAGGCGTCGTCCAGCAGGGTCACGTAGATGGGCGTGAGCACGGTGAACAGCAGCACCTCGGGTACCGTCAACACCGCGAAGCTGCGGTACAGGCACAGATAGGTGATGCCGAATTGCAGGGCGCCCGCCGCCATCAGCCCCAGGGCGAAGCGTCCCGGCACCCCGCGCCAGCGGGTGAACGGCAGGAACAGCACGAAGGCGATGGCCACGCGGGCCAGCACGGCGAAATCGCTGTCGACCCGACCGGCGAGGTACTCGCCGATCAGGCTGAAGGAAAACGCCCAGATGAGGGTGACGAGCAGGAGATAAGGCATGGCGGCGACGCACGAAAAAGGTGCGCGACCTTAACGTGCCCGCCGCCGGAGGGAAACCCCGGCTCGTCGCTGGCTAGCGGGTGGCGTTGAGGCCCGAGGGGTCGCCGCCGGTGAGCGCCGCTACCGACTGATTGGCCTGCAGCACATTGTCGGCGCCCGAGACCAGGGTCTTGGGTTCGGCCACGCCCGCGGCCCGCGACCAGTAGACCTGCTGATTGGAGCCGCCCACGGCGATGTCGGCCTGGCTGAGCAGAGTCAGGCGCGCCTTGGCGCCGTAGCCGTAGGCATCGACCTTGGCCCACCCGTCGCTGCCACGCACATTGGCCTGCACCTGCTGGTAGCCACCGCCGATGCTCAGGCTGGTCACCGCGCCCCTGACCATGGTCACGCTGCCCAGGCCATGGATGGTCAGCGCCCGGGCGCTGTCGAGCACCAGTCGATGATGGCTGCCGTAGACGGTCACCTCGCCGCACTGGCCCTTCAACGTCAGGGTATTGCCCTCGCCGGACAGGGACACGTCCCGCCCCTCGCAGTCGAGGGTCCGACTGATGTTCATGCCTTCGATTTCGATGGGCTCGGCGGCCGCCGCGAGGGATTCCTCGGCCTGGACCAGCAGCGGCGCGATGACCAGACAGCAACCCAGCAACGCCTTGAATGACGACATGGAGACTCCTTGTCTTGCCTAGAGTGGGAAACTCATCGGCTGCGTTGGAGGGCGGCGCCGGCGAGACATTTGACCCGGCGTGCGAGATTTTTCCATGCCGTGATGGACGCCGCGTTTTGCCATTGTCCCCCTAGGCACTAACATGCGCCCTTTCGTGGCCCCAGAGTGCTCGATGAAGACTCCTCGCGTTTCCCTCGATCAGTGGCGAACCCTGCAGGCGGTGGTGGACCACGGCGGCTACGCCCAGGCCGCCGAGGTGCTGCATCGCTCCCAATCGTCGGTCAGCTATACCGTCGCCCGCATGCAGGAGCAGCTCGGCGTACCCCTGTTGCGCCTGGAGGGCCGCCGCGCCGTACTGACCGATGCCGGTGCCGTGCTCCTGCGCCGCTCGCGCCGCCTGGTGCAGCAGGCTAGCCAGCTGGAGGAACTGGCCTACCACATGGAACAGGGCTGGGAATCGGAGGTGCGGCTGGTGGTGGACGCCGCCTACCCGACCCGTCCGCTGCTGCTCTCCCTGCGCGAATTCATGCCGCAGAGTCGTGGCTGCCGCATACGCCTGCGCGAAGAGGTCCTGTCCGGGGTGGAAGAAGCCCTGCTCGACGGCTCGGCGGACCTGGCGATCACCGGCCTGGTGATCACCGCCCATCTGGGCGCTTCCCTGGGCAACGTGGAATTCGTCGCCGTCGCTCATCCCGAGCATCCGCTGCATCTGTTGCAGCGCACCCTGGTGACCGCCGATCTGGAAGAGCAGCTGCAGATCGTCATCCGCGACAGCGGCCGCGCCCAGCCACGGGATGCCGGCTGGCTGGCCGCCGAACAGCGCTGGACAGTGGGCAGCATCAGCACCGCCGCCACCTTCCTGCGCGACGGCCTGGGCTTCGCCTGGCTGCCGCGGGACGCCATCCAGACCGATCTCGACGCCGGCCTGCTCAAGCCACTGCCGCTGGAACAGGGCGCCCAGCGCTTCCATCCCTTCCAGCTCTACAAGACCCGCCAGCACGAGCTGGGCCCGGCGTCGCAGATCCTCATGAACCTGCTGCGCAAGCATGCCCTGCCACGCTGACCGTGGCAGGGTGCCAGCCGGGTTGCTATCGTTCGCCAGTCGTCTCCGCCACTCAAGGATCCATCATGTTCAAAGCCCTGCTTGCCGCCTGCGCCCTGTTCGTCGCCTCCACCGCCTGGGCCGCGGACAATCCGCACGTGCTCATCAGCACCAACAAGGGTGACATCGAGGTCGAGCTGGATGCGGCCAAGGCACCGGTCAGCACCGAGAACTTCCTGGGCTACGTCGACAGCGGCTTCTACAAGGGCACCCTGTTCCACCGCGTCATCCCCGGCTTCATGATCCAGGGCGGTGGCTACACCCGCGACATGCAGGAAAAGCGCACCAAGGCGCCGATCAAGAACGAAGCCGACAACGGCCTGAAGAACCTGCGTGGCACCCTGGCCATGGCGCGGACCTCGGACGTCAACTCCGCCACCAGTCAGTTCTTCATCAACGTCGAGAACAATGCCTTCCTCGACCATGGCTCGCGCGATTTCGGCTACGCGGTGTTCGGCAAGGTCGTGCGCGGCATGGAAGTCGTCGACCAGATCGCCGGGGTCCAGACCACCCGCCAGGGCATGCTGCGCGACATTCCCCGTGAACCGGTGATGATTCTCGCTGCCAAACGGCTGTAGCCGACCCGTCCTGCCGGACGATCCGCTGGCGGTCGTCCGGTAACCAGGCGAGGCCCCAGTGCGAGACGCGCCGTCTCCCCCTCACAAGGACCCCGCATGATCTTTCGCCGCTTCGAACGCATCATCGATGCGTTTCGGGAAGCCCCCGACGAAATGCCGCCCACTGGCGTCGGCGCCTTTTATCTCCACTTCCTCAAGCAAGCCTGGCCGGCCTTCGCCCTGCTGCTGGCGGTGGGCCTCATCGGCGCCCTCGTCGAGGTCGCCCTGTTCAACTTCATCGGCCAGATCGTCGACCTGGCCGGCAGCGCGCCCAACAGCACGGTGTTCTTCCGGGAACATGGCGGCACCCTGATCTGGATGGCGGTGGTCACCCTGGTCATCCGGCCCCTGGTCATCAGCCTGCACGACCTGCTGGTGCACCAGACCATCACCCCCAGCCTCACCACGCTGATCCGCTGGCAGAACCATCGCTACGTACTCAAGCAGAGCCTGGGCTTCTTCCATAGCGACTTCGCCGGACGCATCTCCAGCCGCATCATGCAGACCGGTGTCTCCCTGCGCGACTCGGCGGTGCAGGCGGTGGACGCCATCTGGCACGTGCTGATCTTCGCCGTCACCTCGCTGATCCTGTTCGCCCAGGCCGATGTGTGGCTGATGGTCCCGCTGATTCTCTGGATCATCGGCTACGTCATCGCCCTCTGGTATTTCGTGCCCCAGACCAAGGAGCGTTCGGCCATCGCCTCCGAAGCCCGCTCGCAGCTCTCCGGGCGCATCGTCGACGGCTACACCAACATTTCCACCCTCAAGCTGTTCTCCCACTCGGCCCAGGAAGAGCAATACGCCCGCCAGGCCATGGAAGAGCAGACCGAAAAGGCCGAGCGCGCGGCCCGTCTGATCACCGCCATGGGCGTGACCATCGCCATCCTCAGCGGCTTCCTCATCGCCGGCACCACGGGCCTCGCCCTCTGGCTCTGGCACCAGGGCGTCATCTCCGTAGGGGCCATCGCCCTGGCCACCGGCCTGGTGATTCGCATCAACAGCATGTCCGGCTGGATCATGTGGGTGGTCAACGGCATCTTCGAGAACATCGGCATGGTGCAGGACGGCATGAGCACCATCGCCAAGCCGCGCCAGGTCGGCGACGCCGAGGACGCCAAGCCGTTGCAGGTGACCCGCGGCGCGGTGCTGTTCGAGGACATCGCCTTCCACTACGGCAAGGGTGCCGGCATCATCGAAGGCCTGACCCTCGACGTCGCCCCGGGCGAGAAGATCGGCCTGGTCGGCCCCTCGGGCGCCGGCAAGTCGACGCTGATCAACGTGCTCCTGCGCCTCTACGACCTGGAAGGCGGTCGCATCCTGGTCGACGGCCAGGACATCGCCCACGTCACCCAGGAAAGCCTGAGATGCCAGATCGGCGTGGTCACCCAGGACACCTCCCTGCTGCACCGCTCGATCCGCGAGAACCTGCTCTACGGCCGTCCCGAAGCCACCGATGAAGAGCTGCACGCCGCCCTGCGCAAGGCCAAGGCCGACGACTTCATCGCCCGTATCACCGACGCCCATGGCCGTACCGGCCTGGACGCCCAGGTGGGCGAACGCGGCGTCAAGCTCTCCGGCGGCCAGCGCCAGCGCATCGCCATCGCCCGCACCCTGCTCAAGGACGCGCCGATCCTGCTGCTGGACGAAGCCACCTCCGCCCTCGACTCCGAGGTGGAAGCGGCGATCCAGGAAAGCCTGGAAACCCTGATGGAAGGCAAGACGGTGATCGCCATCGCCCACCGCCTGTCGACCATCTCGCGCATGGATCGCCTGGTGGTCATGGAGCGCGGCCAGATCGTCGAGATGGGCTCCCACGACGAGCTGATCGCCTACAACGGCCTCTATGCCCGCCTATGGCGCCACCAGACCGGCGGCTTCGTCGGTCATGGCGTGCCGAGCAGGCAGCGGGTACGCAGCAGCTCCAGCTGACGCTGCTGGTCCAGGCCCGGGTAGAAGCCTTCGATCTTCTGCAGGCCACCCAGCCAGCTGCGCTTCTCCACCACGCACTCGAACACCGGGCAGGCGGCCTGCCCGGTCTTGCCGCAGTCCTGGTAGTAACTGAGGCGCTGGCTCTTCTGCGCCGTACCCTGGAACGGCCCCTTGCGCTCCTGCAGCACATAGAAGTCGATATCCGCGGCGCTGCGATGATTCTCCCACTGGAACGCCAGGGTGCTGGGATAGAAGAGCACCAGCAGGCCCGCCAGCAGCACCCAGAGAATGCCCGCCGTCACCGGTAAGGGCAGCCGCGAACGGAAGCGGCGGCCACCGCGAATGATCAGCGCCGTCACCACCGTGACCAGCGCCAGGGCGATGCACAGCGACGGCAAGCCGGTGATGACCTGCCCCGCCACGCCGATGTCCAGGCCGCTGGGCGAAGGTACCGTCCGGTAGCCGATCTCCACACGCTCCCATCCCAGCTGATTGCCGATCAGACCGACGAGACCGAAGACGGCGGCCAGGCCAAGAAGTACCCAGAAGGTACGGGAATTGCTGCTGCGCATAGGGAATCTCGTCCAGACAAAGACCGGGAGACTGCCTAAGCCCGCCGACGAAGGCAAATCGGAATTCCGCCTGCCCCGGCGCCTGAAGCCGGAGGTTCGGCAAGCCGCTGTCGAGCTGATAGACTGCCGCCCCGCAGCCGCCACACACCGTGGCCCAACGCGAGTGGTTATCGTGGAAATTTTCAAAGAATTCGTTTTCGAAGCCGCACACTTCCTGCCCAACGTTCCGGCCGGGCACAAGTGCGGTCGCCTCCATGGGCATTCCTTCAAGGTAGGCCTGCACATCGAGGGTGTCATCGACCCTCATACCGGCTGGGTCCGGGATTTCGCCGACATCAAGGCCGTCTTCAAACCCCTGTACGAGCGTCTCGATCACCACTATCTGAACGACATCCCGGGCCTCGAGAACCCCACCAGCGAAGTGCTCGCCCGCTGGATTTGGCAACAGCTCAAGCCCCTGCTGCCCGAGCTCAGCCAGGTTCGCGTCCATGAGACCTGCACCTGCGGCTGCATCTACCGCGGCGACTAATTCGCCCCTCCCATTCAAGGTGGCGATGGCGGCAGTCATTTTTCTGCCATAATTCGCGCCTGCCAACTGTCGACGTATCCCCATGTTCGAACTTTTCAGCGGACTCCACGCCTGGGTCGCCATCAGCCTCGTCCTGGCCCTGGCCTTTGTGCTGGCTTTTGAATTCATCAACGGCTTTCACGACACCGCCAACGCCGTCGCCACGGTGATCTACACCAAGGCGATGCCGCCGCACCTCGCGGTGTTCTTCTCCGGCATCTTCAATTTCCTCGGTGTGCTGCTCGGCGGTGTCGGTGTCGCCTACGCCATCGTCCACCTGCTACCGGTCGAACTGCTGATCAACGTCAACACCGGCCACGGTCTGGCCATGGTGTTTTCGCTGCTCGCCGCGGCCATCACCTGGAACCTGGGCACCTGGTACTTCGGTATCCCCGCCTCCAGCTCCCACACCCTGATCGGCTCCATCCTCGGCGTCGGCGTGACCAACGCCCTGCTGACCGGCATCCCGATGAGCGAGGGCGTGAACTGGCAGAAGGCGATCGACATCGGCCTGTCGCTGATCTTCTCGCCGCTGGCCGGCTTCGCCGTCGCCGGTCTGCTGCTGCTCGCCCTCAAGCGCTGGCGGCCGCTGTCGAAGATGCACAAGACCCCGGAACAGCGCCGCGAACTGGATGCCAAGAAGCACCCACCGTTCTGGAACCGCCTGATGCTGGTCCTCTCGGCCATGGGCATGAGCTTCGTGCATGGCTCCAACGACGGCCAGAAAGGCATCGGCCTGATCATGCTGGTGCTGATCGGCATCGTCCCGGCCAAGTTCGTGCTGGACCTGGACAGCACCACCTACCAGATCGAGCGCACCCGCGACGCCGCCATCCACCTGGGCCAGTTCTATGAGCGCCAGGGTGACAACCTCAAGGACTTCCTCGCTGAAGTGCCCGGTAATCGCGACCTGCCCCAGGAATTCCGCTGCGCCCCGCACATGACCGTGCCGACCCTGCAGGCGCTGCTGGCCGACCTGGAAGGCATCACCGACTACCGCGCCATGAGCGACGACCATCGCCAGCAGGTGCGCCGCTACCTGCTGTGCCTGGACGACACCGCCAAGAAGGTGAGCAAGCTGCCGGTGCTGACCGCGCGTGATCGTGACGACCTCAGCCGCCTGCGCAAGGACCTCACCAGCACCACCGAATACGCGCCCTTCTGGGTCATCATCGCGGTCGCCCTGGCCCTGGGCATCGGCACCATGGTCGGCTGGCGCCGCGTGGTGCTCACCGTAGGCGAGAAGATCGGCCGCCAGGGCATGACCTATGCCCAGGGCGTCAGCGCCCAGGTGACGGCCGTGGCCGCCATCGGCATGGCCAACGTCTTCGCGCTGCCCGTCTCCACCACCCATGTGCTGTCCTCAGGCGTGGCCGGCACCATGGTCGCCAACCGCAGCGGCCTGCAGGGCAGCACGGTGCGCAACATCCTCATGGCCTGGGTCCTGACCCTGCCGGCCTCCATGGCCCTTTCCGCCGGCCTGTTCTGGCTGGCGCACCTGTTCCTGTGACCCGTACCGACCGGGCTCCGCGCCAGCGGCGCCCGGTCGGACCCCTCGTCGGGAAAGCCTGAACAGGATAGCTATTGACGAGTCTAGTGAAATGTGTCCCAGCAGAGACACCTTTCCGAGACAGCCGTACGGTGAACGTCCATGACTCCTGCGACCTATATCCTTCTCCTGGTACTTGGCTGGCTGGCCCTGGCGCTGGCCATACTCTGGGCCATGCTGCGCCTGGCACGACGCGCCAGACCCGTGGCGACGTCCGCGCCCCGGGTGCTGCCCACGGCAACGCCCACCTCCCCCGCGAGTCCAGGCAAACATCTGGCCTGCTAGCGCTGCGGACGTGACGAGGCCACCCAGACACTTGGGCAGTGCGAGGGAAAAAGAAGGATTCTTATTGTTTGAAGGGAAGGGATTCGAACGGAAGCGAATCAGGTGAGCAGGGTATTTTCCTGAGCGCTGCGGCTCATCTGCTCGAGGATCTGGTCTTGCTGCTGCGGGGTCAGGGTGTCCCAGCAGTGGTGCTTGATGAACAGCCCGGCGCCAAAGGCGACGTACAGCGACAGGGCGACGATGACGAGCGTTTCCAGCCCGACGATAGCCCAGGAACGACTCTTGGACGCGTTGTCCTTGGTTTTCATAACGACCTCATCGAATTAAGAGGGGCAATAGTTTAGTCCCTTAAGCAACTGCCGTGCAGCGCCAGCCGTCGAATGGTCAAGCCTCTTGACCTGAATCCTCGATACAGCCGTTCGCTTCTGCCGGACCGAGCGCGCCCGCAACATTTCCCCACAGCCAGGCCACGGCGGTGCGAATGCACGCCAGGCGCCGCGCTGGTATACTCCGCCGACTGACGGGTCGCTGCAGGCCCTGCCGGTTCCGCTGGCTGTATCGGCCGACCCCGCAATTTCCGCAGCGACGCTTTGTCGCATCGCACGTCCATCGCCGCCGCGCCTGTCGCGCGGCCCGATAACGCCTTCTTGGGGCGTCTATCGACTCAAGGGTCGATCCTCGCTCGCCCGGCTTCGCGCCACAGCTGTGATAAAGAGGAGTTAAAGCAAGACATGTCCACCACGTCGAAGATCATCTACACCCTGACCGACGAAGCGCCCGCCCTGGCGACCTATTCGCTGCTACCCATCGTCGAGGCCATCACCGCCTCCTCCGGCGTCGCCCTCGAAACCCGTGACATCTCCCTTGCCGGCCGCATCATCGCCCTCTTCCCCGAGTACCTGAAGGAAGAGCAGCGCATCTCCGACCACCTCGCCGAACTCGGCGAACTGGCCACCACTCCCGAAGCCAACATCATCAAGCTGCCCAACATCAGCGCCTCGGTGCCGCAGCTCAAGGCCGCGATCAAGGAACTGCAGGGCCAGGGTTACGCCCTGCCGGACTATCCGGACGAGCCCAAGGACGACAAGGAAAAGGACGTCAAGGCGCGCTACGACAAGGTCAAGGGCAGCGCCGTGAACCCGGTTTTGCGCGAAGGCAACTCCGACCGCCGCGCGCCGCTGTCGGTCAAGAACTACGCCCGCAAGCACCCCCATCGCATGGGTGCCTGGAGCGCCGAGTCCAAGTCCCACGTCGCCCACATGGACGCCCATGACTTCTATGGCAGCGAGCGCTCGGCCACCCTCGAGAACGCCGGCAGCCTGAAGATCGAACTGATCGGCAAGGACGGCAGCAGCAAGGTCCTGAAAGAGAAGACCGCGGTCAAGGCCGGCGAGATTGTCGATGCCTCGACCATGAGCCGCAAGGCCCTGCAGAGCTTCATCGCCACCCAGATCGAAGACGCCAAGGCCCAGGGCGTGCTGTTCTCCGTGCACCTGAAGGCCACCATGATGAAGGTCTCCGACCCCATCATGTTCGGCATCATCGTCGGCGAGTTCTACAAGGACGTCCTGGCCAAGCACGAAGCCGCCCTGAAAGAAGCCGGCTTCGATCGCAACAACGGCATCGGCGACCTCTATGCCCGCCTGTCCAGCCTGCCGGAAGCCACCCAGGCCGCCATCAAGGCCGATTTCGACGCCCAGTACGCCCAGCGTCCGGCGCTGGCCATGGTCAACTCCGACAAGGGCATCACCAACCTGCACGTGCCGAGCGACGTCATCGTCGACGCCTCCATGCCGGCCATGATCCGTGACTCCGGCAAGATGTGGAACGCCGAAGGCACCCTGCAGGACACCAAGGCCATCATCCCCGACCGCTGCTATGCCGGCGTCTACCAGGTGGTGATCGAGGACTGCAAGCAGCACGGCGCCTTCAATCCCAGCACCATGGGCAGCGTGCCCAACGTCGGTCTGATGGCACAGAAGGCCGAGGAATACGGCTCCCACGACAAGACCTTCCAGATTCCCACCGACGGCACCGTGCGCGTAACCGACGACCAGGGCAAGGTGGTCTTCGAGCATCCGGTCGAGGCCGGTGACATCTGGCGCATGTGCCAGACCAAGGATGCGCCGATCCAGGACTGGGTCAAGCTCGCCGTCAACCGCGCCCGTGCCAGCGGCACCCCGGCGATCTTCTGGCTGGACCAGAACCGCGCCCATGACGCCCAGGTCATCGCCAAGGTCGAGCGCTACCTCAAGGACCACGACACCAACGGCCTGGACATCCGTGTCCTGGCGCCCGAGGAAGCCACCCGCGTGTCCCTGGAGCGCATCCGCAAGGGCGAGGACACCATCTCGGTGACCGGCAACGTCCTGCGTGACTACCTGACCGACCTCTTCCCCATCATGGAACTGGGCACCAGCGCCAAGATGCTGTCCATCGTCCCGCTGATGAACGGCGGCGGCCTGTTCGAGACCGGTGCCGGCGGTTCCGCACCCAAGCACGTCCAGCAGTTCGTGCAGGAAAACCACCTGCGCTGGGATTCCCTGGGCGAGTTCCTGGCCCTGGCCGAATCCTTGAATCACCTGGGCGAGACCACCGGTAACGCCAAGGCCAAGATCCTGGCCAAGACCCTGGACCAGGCCAACGGCAAGTTCCTCGACAGCAACAAGTCGCCGTCGCGCAAGGCCGGAGAGCTGGACAACCGCGGCAGCCACTTCTACCTGGCGCTGTACTGGATCCAGGCCCTGGCCGAGCAGAGCGACGACGCCCAGCTCAAGGCCCAGTTCGAGCCGGTGGCCAAGTCGCTGACCGCCGACGAAGCCAAGGTGGTCGCCGAGCTGAACGGCGTCCAGGGCCAGGCCGTGGACATCGGTGGCTACTACCATCCCGACCAGACCAAGACCAGCCAGGCCATGCGTCCGAGCGCCACGCTCAACGCCGCCCTGGAACAGCTCAAGGGCTGAACCTGAGGGCTGCGCCCGCCGCCTTTATGGGTGATCACAGCGAACCCCGGCCCTGGCCGGGGTTCGCTGCATTTGGGACCGGCAAAGCTTAAGGCGTATACTGCGCGATTACCGATAGCGGAGTCCGAGATGGATTGGCACGCCCACGTCACCGTGGCCACCGTGGTGGAAGACGCCGGTCGCTTCCTGCTGGTGGAAGAAGAGAAGCAGGGTCGCCTGGTGCTCAACCAGCCGGCCGGGCACCTGGAGCCGGGCGAGAGCCTGATCGAGGCCGCGCGCCGCGAGACCCTGGAAGAAACCGCCTGGCAGGTGGAGATCCAGGGCGTGATCGGCATCGGCCTCTATGTGGCGCCAGCCAATGGCGTCACCTACTACCGCACGGCCTTCCATGCCCGACCCGTGGCCCACGAGCCCGGGCGCGCCCTGGACGCCGACATCACCCGCGCGGTGTGGCTGACGCTCGACGAGATCCGCGCCGAACAGGCGCGGCTGCGCAGCCCCCTGGTCCTGGACGCCATCGAGAAATACCTGGACGGCCACCGCTATCCCCTGTCGATGATCGTAGATATGAGAGGTTTTTGAAGTGAACGGCACCCGCGTCATCGTCGGCATGTCCGGCGGAGTGGATTCCTCGGTCTCGGCCCTCTTGCTCAAGGAGCAGGGCTATCAGGTCGAGGGCCTGTTCATGAAGAACTGGGACGAGGACGACGGCACCGAGTACTGCACCGCCAAGGAAGACCTGGCCGACGCCCAGGCGGTATGCGACCGCATCGGCATCAAGTTGCACACGGCCAACTTCGCCGCCGAGTACTGGGACCACGTCTTCGAGCACTTCCTCGCCGAATACAAGGCCGGCCGGACGCCGAATCCGGACATCCTCTGCAACCGCGAGATCAAGTTCAAGGCCTTCCTCGACTACGCCCTGGCCCTGGGCGCCGACCTGATCGCCACCGGCCACTATGTGCGTCGTCGCGACGTCGATGGCCAGACCCTGCTGCTCAAGGGGCTGGATGCCAACAAGGACCAGAGCTATTTCCTCCACGCCGTGGGCGGCGAGCAACTGGCGCGCACCCTCTTCCCGGTGGGGGAGCTGGAAAAGCCCGAGGTCCGCGCCATCGCCGAACTGCATGGCCTGGCCACCGCGCGCAAGAAGGACTCCACCGGCATCTGCTTCATCGGCGAGCGCCGCTTCAGCGACTTCCTCAAGCAGTACCTGCCGGCGCAGCCGGGCGCCATCGAGACCACTACCGGGGAGGTCATCGGTCGCCACCACGGCCTGATGTACCACACCATCGGTCAGCGCCAGGGCCTGGGCATCGGCGGCATGAAGGACGCCGGTGACGACCCCTGGTACGTGCTGAGCAAGGACCTGGCGCGCAACGTGCTGATCGTCGGCCAGGGCAATGCCCACCCCTGGCTGTTCGCCGAGTCCCTGACCGTCGGCGAGATGTTCTGGGTCAATGACCTGGAGCTCGCCCAGCCGCGCCGCCTCACCGCCAAGGTCCGCTATCGCCAGCAGGACCAGCCCTGCCGGATCGAGCGCCGGGGCGCCGGCTACCGGGTGGTCTTCGACGAACCCCAGCGCGCCGTGACCCCGGGCCAATCGGTGGTCTTCTATGACGGCGACGTCTGCCTGGGCGGCGGCGTGATCGAACACTACCAGCCCGCCTGTGCCGAGGCGCCCGCCGCATGAATCGTACCCAGGAACAACTCATCGCCCTGGGCGGCGTCTTCCAGGCCGCCCTGCTGGTCGACCAGCTGGCGCGTACCGGCCAGGTCACGGAAGAACCCCTGGCCTGTCTGCTCGGCAGCCTGCTGGTACGGGACCCGGGCAGCACCCTGGAAGTCTATGGCGGCAGCGTCGCCCCCCTGCGCGAGGGCCTGGGTGCCCTCTCCAGCACCCTGGAGCGCAATCCCAACAGTCTGCAGCGCGAACCCCTGCGCTATGCCCTGGCGATGACCGCCCTGGAACGCAAGCTGGAGAAGCGCGGCGACCTGCTCGACCTCATCGGCCGGCGCCTCACCCAGATCCAGTCCCAGGTCGAACATTTCGGGGTGGCCCACGAGAACGTCATCGCCGCCTGCGGTGGCCTCTACGAGGACACCCTGAGCACCTTCAAGCAGCGCATCCAGGTGCACGGCGAGATGCGTTATCTGCAGCAGTCCGCCACCGCTTCGCGGGTGCGCGCCCTGCTGCTGGCCGGCATCCGCTCCGCCCGTCTATGGCGGCAGCTGGGCGGTCATCGCTGGCAGCTGGTGCTCAATCGCCGCAAGCTGCTCGACAACCTCTATCCCCTGCGCAACAGCTGATCCCGGACTTGCCGGCGGCGGTACTACAGCCCCGGCCTTTACGTGTAGAATTCCGCCCCTTTCTCCCCCGCTACCAAGAGAATGCCCATGCAGCTCTCCTCGCTCACCGCCGTATCGCCCATCGACGGCCGCTACGCCGGCAAGACCGCCGCCCTGCGCCCCATCTTCAGCGAATTCGGCCTGATCCGTTTCCGCGCCCAGGTCGAGGTCCGCTGGCTGCAGCGCCTGGCCGCCCACGCGGGCATTCCCGAGGTCGCACCCTTCTCCGCCGAGGCCAATGCCCTGCTGGACAAGCTCGCCACCGACTTCAGGGTCGAGCAGGCGCAGCGGGTCAAGGACATCGAGCGCACCACCAACCACGACGTCAAGGCCATCGAGTACCTGCTCAAGGAAGAGGTCGCGGGCCTGCCGGAACTGGCCGCGGTGAGCGAATTCATCCACTTCGCCTGCACCTCCGAGGACATCAACAACCTGTCCCACGCCCTGATGCTGCGCGAAGGCCGTGATCAGGTACTGCTGCCGCTGATGCGCCAGATCGCCGGCGAGATCCGCGTGCTGGCCCATCGCTTCGCCGACGTGCCCATGCTGTCGCGGACCCACGGGCAGCCCGCCTCCCCCACCAGCCTGGGCAAGGAACTGGCCAACGTGGTCTATCGCCTGGAGCGCCAGATCGAGCAGATCGCCGCCATCCGCCCGTTGGGCAAGATCAACGGCGCCGTGGGCAACTATAACGCCCACCTGTCCGCCTACCCGGACGTCGACTGGGAGGCCAATGCGCGTACCTTCATCGAAGACGACCTCGGCCTGACCCTGAATCCCTACACCACCCAGATCGAGCCGCACGACTACATCGCCGAGCTGTTCGACGCCATCGCCCGCTTCAACACCATCCTGATCGACTTCGACCGGGACATCTGGGGCTACATCTCCCTCGGCTACTTCAAGCAGAAGACCGTGGCCGGCGAGATCGGCTCCTCGACCATGCCGCACAAGGTCAACCCCATCGACTTCGAGAACTCCGAAGGCAACCTGGGCATCGCCAACGCCATCCTCCAGCACCTGGCCAGCAAGCTGCCGATTTCCCGCTGGCAGCGCGACCTGACCGATTCCACCGTGCTGCGCAACCTGGGTACCGGCCTGGCCCACGGCGTGATCGCCTACGAAGCCACTCTCAAGGGCATCGGCAAGCTGGAACTCAACGCCGCGCGCATCGCCGAAGACCTGGACGCTTGCTGGGAAGTCCTGGCCGAGCCGGTACAGACCGTGATGCGTCGCTATGGCGTGGCCAACCCCTACGAGAAGCTCAAGGAGCTGACCCGCGGCAAGGGCATCAGCGCCAGCGCCCTGCAGGACTTCATCGACGGCCTGGAAATTCCCGAGGCCGCCAAGGCCGAGCTGCGCCAGCTGACCCCGGCCGGCTATATCGGCAACGCCGCCGAGCAAGCCCGTCGGGTCTGAGCACCTGCCCACGATCTGCTGCGCGTCGGCCAAACGGCGTTGAAAAGGCCCTGGGTCGCCAGCCCGGTCGGAATGCTCATTTACCACTCGTAAACTCGTTCGCGAGCGCGGTCCGCTTCCTCAGGCCTTTTCGCCTTGTTTGACTCTAGCTCGCAAGATCGTAAACAGGTTCTGAGGCTGCCTACTTTTCTACGCCCGGCCTCGCCGGGCGTTTTTCATTGCGCGAGGTGTGCATGAACCCGGATCAACCCCTGCAACTGCTCGGCGGCCTGACCGCCCGAGAATTCCTCCGCGACTATTGGCAGCAGAAACCCCTGCTGATCCGCCAGGCCCTCCCGGACTTCCAGAATCCCCTGGAGCCCGATGAACTGGCCGGCCTGTCGCTGGAAGAGGAAATCGAATCCCGCCTGATCATCGGCCAGGACCGCACCTGGGAACTGCGCCGCGGCCCGCTGCCGGAAGAGACCTTCGCCGGGCTGCCCGAGCGGGACTGGACCCTGCTGGTGCAGTCGGTCGACCAGTTCGTTCCCGAGGTGGCCGAGGTGCTGGAGGCCTTCCGCTTCCTGCCCAGCTGGCGCGTCGACGACATCATGGTCAGCTATGCCGCCCCCGGTGGCGGTGTCGGTCCGCACTACGATCACTATGACGTCTTCCTGCTGCAGGGCCATGGCCGCCGCCGCTGGCGCATCGGTCAGCAGTGCAGCGCCGACAGCCCGCTGATCGACGGCCTGGAGCTGAAGATCCTCGCCGATTTCCAGCGGGCCGACGAATGGGTCCTGGAACCGGGCGACATGCTCTACCTGCCGCCGGGTCTGGCCCACGACGGCATCGCCGAAGACGAGTGCATGACCTACTCCATCGGCTTCCGCGCGCCCAGCGCCGGCGAGGTGCTCACCCACTTCACCGACTTCCTCGCCCAGTTCATCCCCGAGGACGAGCGCTACAGCGACGCCGGTTGCGCCCCGGCCAGCGAGCATCCGGCGGAGATCCCGCCCGAAGCCATCGAGCGCCTGCGTGGTCTGATGGAGCGCCACCTGAGCGACGATCGCCTGTTGCTGGCCTGGTTCGGCCAGCACATGACCGAGCCGCGCTACCCGGAGCGGGTCGCCGGGGAAAACCTCAGCGCCAAGCAGCTGCGCAAGGAACTCGACGAAGGCGCCCTGCTGATGCGCAACCCCAGCGGTCGCATCGCCTGGAGTCGCCTGGAGGACGAGGTGATGGTCTTCGCCAGCGGCCAGAGCCGCCTGCTGCCCATGCGACTGCAACCGCTGCTCGACCTGCTATGCTCGGCGGAGGTCCTGCACGAGGCCAACCTCGCGCCCTGGCTGCAGGACGACGATGCCATGCGCCTGATCCGCGAACTGCTCCAGCAGGGCAGCCTGATCTTCGCCGGAGAAGACGACGACGAGTGAGAGGGAGCCGCCGTGGACGAGTCCTTTGCCGATCTGACCCTGGACGCCTTGCCCGAACCTCAGCTCGGCCAGGACCTCGCCCTGCGACTGGAAGGCCTGGACGCCCTGCGTGAGCACGGTGTCCGCCTCATCGCTCAAGCCAGTCGTCAGCTGTGTATCCAGACGCCTGACCTGGAAGCGCCCCTCTACGACAACCTGGACGTCGAGGCGGCGATCAAGGGCCTGCTGCTGGGCAATCCACGGCATCAGGTACGCCTCCTGATCAACGACAGCGCCCTCGCCATGCGCCAGGGCCACCGCCTCATCGCCCTGGCGCAGCGCCTGACCAGCAATCTGCTGATCCGCCGGCCACCGGCCGATCGGCAACCGGAAGGCAGCTGCCTGATCATCGACGACCAAGCCCTGCTGCGCCGCACGGGCAGCGCTCCCACGGGCTTCGTCCGCTATGGCGACCGCGCCGCCGTCAAGGTCCAGCAGCAGGTCTTCGATCGTCTCTGGGCCATCAGCCAGCCGGATCAGGAACTGCGGAGGATGGTGCTGTGAAACGCCTGCTGGCGCTCTTGCTGCTGTTGACGAGCACCGCCTGGGCCACCCCGCGCACCGAGGTCATTCCCCTGCAGTACCGCACTGCCGACGATCTCCTGCCCACCCTGCAATCCGTCCTCGGCAGCGAAGGCAAGATCAACGTCTATGGCAATCAGCTGATCGTCAATGCCGAGCCGGCCAAGCTGGCCGAGATCAAGAATCTGCTGGCTCAGTTGGATACCCAGCCACGGCGTCTGCTCATCACCCTGGCTACCCGCGCCGGCAGCTCGGGTGCCAGTCAGGGGTACTCGGTAAACGGCAACGTGGGCTCGCCCCAGGTGCGCATCATCGAGGACAGCACCGACCAGAAGGAGGATGGCGCCCAGCGCGTCCAGGCGACCGAGGGCTATCCCGCCTTCATTCGCTTCGGTGAAGACGTCCCGGTCACCACTTACCAGACCTCTCCCTATGGGCAGAGCTACGCCCAGACTGATTACCGCCGCCTCGAACGGGGTTTTCAGGTCACCGCCCGTCTGAGCGGCAACGTGGTGCATCTGGACATCAGCAGCGTCGATGATCGCGCCGCGGCCATGGGTCCGGGCACGGTACGGACCCAGAGCGCCGCTACCCGCATCAGCGGTCCGCTCGGGCAATGGCTGGATCTGGGGGGCCTCCGACAGCAGGTCGAGGGCGACCAGAATGGACTCACCCGCTACTACTCGACCGTGGGTCATGACGACCGTCAACTGAGCGTTCGCGCTGATCTCATCGACTAGCGAACCGGCGAATGGCGAGAACTCCTGCTGCCGCTGGCAATCTAGGTTTCATGAACAAAGGGATGTTATTTGAGAATAATTCTTATGTTCATTCTCAAATAAACCGGAAGTTCCGTTTAGTTTGATTCAAAGCAGTCCAATAGAATCTTTTTGGACCAATAAATTTACAGAATGAATCGATAGAGCATAAAATCTGTCTGCCTTGCGACACCGTGTCGCACTGATAGCGCCTGATACCCAATAATTAAGGATTCAAAGCATGTCTGAGTCGATCAGCCTACTGACCCACAACTGGAGCTTCGCGGTATTTCTCCTGGGCGTGGTCGGTCTGATCGCCTTCATGCTGGGAGTCTCGAGCCTGCTCGGCAGCAAAGCCGTGGGCCGTAGCAAGAACGATCCCTTCGAGTCCGGCATCGTCCCCACCGGGGGTGCCCGTCTCCGTCTCTCTGCCAAGTTCTACCTGGTCGCGATGCTCTTCGTGATCTTCGATGTCGAAGCCCTCTTTCTCTTCGCCTGGTCGGTCTCCATCCGTGAATCGGGATGGGCCGGCTTCGTGGAAGCCTCCATTTTCATAGCAATTCTGTTGGCGGGTCTTGTCTACCTGTGGCGAATCGGAGCGCTCGATTGGGCGCCTGCGAGCCGTCGCGAGCGGCAGGCGAAGTCGAAACAATGAGGCTTTGGCAATGCAATACAATCTTACCCGGATCGATCCCGATGCGGCAGTAGACCGCTATCCGGCCGGCCAACGGGAAACCGTTGCCGACCCCATGGAAAGTCAGGTCAACCGCAGCATCTTCATGGGCAAGCTCGAAGATGTCCTGCGGGGCGCGGTCAATTGGGGACGCAAGAATTCCCTCTGGCCCTACAACTTCGGCCTGTCCTGCTGCTACGTGGAAATGACCACCGCCTTCACGGCGCCCCACGACATCGCCCGCTTCGGCGCCGAAGTCATCCGGGCATCGCCGCGTCAGGCCGACTTCATGGTCATCGCCGGCACCCCCTTCATGAAGATGGCCCCGGTCATCCAGCGCCTGTACGAGCAGATGCTGGAACCCAAGTGGGTGATCTCCATGGGCGCCTGCGCCAACTCCGGCGGCATGTACGACATCTACTCGGTCGTTCAGGGCGTGGACAAGTTCCTGCCCGTCGACGTCTATGTGCCCGGCTGCCCGCCGCGTCCCGAAGCCTTCCTTCAGGGCCTGATGCTCCTGCAGGACTCCATCGGTGAAGAGCGCCGCCCCCTTTCCTGGGTGGTGGGTGACCAGGGTATCTACCGCGCCGAGATGCCTTCGCAGCGCGAGCAGAACCGTGAGCGCCGCATCCAGGTCACCAACCTGCGCAGCCCAGACGAAGTGTAAGTCCCTTCCGGGACCTGCACGCTGACGACGATCGATTAGCGACGGAACATCATGACCGCAGACACCGCTCTGTCCGCCTCTGTGCTCGCCCCTGCCGGCGAAGCGTCGGTGGTTGGCGAACTCCAGGGCCAATTCGGCGCCGACGCCCTGACCCTGCAAGACACCCGTACCGGCATGCCGGTGATCTGGGTGGCGCGCGAAAGAATCATCGAAGTACTGCGCTTCCTGCGCAACCTGCCCCGCCCCTACGTCATGCTCTATGACCTGCATGGCGTGGACGAACGCCTGCGGACCCACCGCCGCGGCCTGCCCAACGCGGACTTCACCGTTTTCTACCACCTGCTGTCCATCGACCGTAACAGCGATGTGATGCTCAAGGTGGCCCTGTCCGCCAACGACCTGCACCTGCCCACCGCCACCGGCATCTTCCCCAATGCCAACTGGTACGAGCGGGAAGTGCTGGACATGTACGGCATCCACTTCGACGGTCACCCGCTGCCCAAGCGCATGCTGATGGCCGACAACTGGCAGGGCCACCCGCTGCGTAAGGACTATCCGGCGCGGGCCACCGAGTTCGATCCCTATGCGCTGAACGCCGCCAAGCAGGATCTCGAACAGGAAACCCTGAGATTCAAGCCCGAAGAGTGGGGCATGAAGGAACATGCGGAAAATTCCGACTTCATGTTCCTCAACCTGGGCCCGAACCACCCCTCGGCTCACGGGGCCTTCCGTATCATCCTGCAGCTGGACGGCGAAGAGATCGTCGACTGCGTACCGGAGATCGGCTACCACCACCGTGGCGCCGAGAAGATGGCCGAGCGCCAGTCCTGGCACAGCTACATCCCCTACACCGACCGGATCGACTACCTCGGCGGGGTGATGAACAACCTGCCCTACGTCCTCTCGGTGGAAAAACTCGCCGGCATCAAGGTGCCGGCGCGGGTCGACTTCATCCGCGTGATGATGGCCGAGTTCTTCCGCATCAACAGCCACCTACTGTTCCTGGGTACCTATATCCAGGACGTCGGCGCCATGACCCCGGTGTTCTTTACCTTCACCGACCGCCAGCGCGCCTACAAGGTGATCGAGGCCATCACCGGCTTCCGCATGCACCCCGCCTGGTTCCGCATCGGCGGCGTCGCCCACGACCTGCCGCGTGGCTGGGACAAGCTGGTCCGCGAATTCCTCGACTGGATGCCCAAGCGCCTGGACGAGTACGAAAAGGCCGCGATGAAGAACAGCATCCTCATCGGCCGGACCAAGAACGTCGCCGTCTACAACACCAAGGAAGCCCTGGAGTGGGGTGTCACCGGCCCCAACCTGCGCGCGACCGGTCTCGATTTCGACCTGCGCAAGGCCCGTCCCTACTCCGGCTACGAGAACTTCGAATTCGAAGTGCCCATCGCCCATAACGGTGACTGCTACGACCGCGGCATGCTGCGCGTCGAGGAGATGCGCCAGAGCCTGCGCATCATCGAGCAGTGCCTGCAGCACATGCCCGAAGGCCCGTACAAGGCGGATCACCCGCTCACTACGCCGCCGCCCAAGGAGCGCACCCTGCAGCACATCGAGACCCTGATCACCCACTTCCTGCAAGTGTCCTGGGGTCCGGTGATGCCGGCCGGCGAAGCCTTCCAGATGATCGAGGCGACCAAGGGCGCCAACAGCTATTACCTGACGAGCGATGGCAGCACCATGAGCTACCGCACCCGCATCCGGACGCCGAGCTTCCCGCACCTGCAGCAGATCCCGGCCGTCATCCGCGGCAGCATGGTGTCCGACCTGATTGCCTACCTGGGCAGTATCGACTTCGTCATGGCCGACGTGGACCGCTGAGCATGAGCACCGAAACCCTGATCCAAACCGACCGTTTCGTCCTGAGCGAAACCGAGCGCTCGGCCATCGAGCACGAGATGCATCACTACGAGGACCCGCGCGCGGCGTCCATCGAAGCCCTGAAGATCGTCCAGAAGGAACGTGGCTGGGTGCCGGATGGCGCCATCTATGCAATCGGCGAGGTGCTGGGCATTCCCGCCAGCGACGTCGAGGGCGTGGCGACCTTCTACAGCCAGATCTTCCGCGTGCCGGTCGGCCGCCACATCATCCGCGTGTGCGACAGCATGACCTGCTACATCGGCGGCCACGAATCCGTGGTCGGCGAGATCCAGCGCCAGCTGGGCATCGGCCTGGGCCAGACCACCACCGACAGCCGCTTCACCCTGCTGCCGGTCTGCTGCCTGGGCAATTGCGACAAGGCCCCTGCGCTGATGATCGACGACGACACCCATGGCGATGTCCAACCTGCGGGCGTGGCCAAACTGCTGGAGGGATACGCATGAGACTGACCTCCTTCGGGCCTGCCAACAGCATCGCCCGTACTCCCGAGACCCATCCCCTGACCTGGCGCCTGCGTGAAGACGGCGCCCCGGTCTGGCTGGAGGAATACCAGGCGAAGGACGGCTACGCCGCGGCGCGCAAGGCGCTGACCGAGCTGGCGCCCGACGCCATCGTCCAGGAAGTCAAGGACTCCGGCCTCAAGGGCCGCGGCGGTGCGGGCTTCCCCACCGGCGTCAAGTGGGGCCTGATGCCCAAGGACGAATCCCTCGATATCCGCTACCTGCTGTGCAACGCGGACGAGATGGAGCCCAACACCTGGAAGGACCGCCTGCTCATGGAGCAGCTGCCGCACCTGCTGGTGGAAGGCATGCTGATCAGCGCCCGGGCGCTCAAGGCCTATCGTGGCTACATCTTCCTGCGTGGCGAATACGTCGACGCCGCCGCCAACCTGCGGCGCGCCGTGGAAGAAGCCAAGGCCGCCGGCCTGCTGGGCAAGAACATCCTGGGCAGCGGCTTCGATTTCGAGCTGTTCGTCCACACCGGCGCCGGTCGCTACATCTGTGGCGAAGAGACCGCGCTGATCAACTCCCTGGAAGGCCGTCGCGCCAACCCGCGCTCCAAGCCGCCCTTCCCCGCCGCCGTCGGCGTCTGGGGCAAGCCGACCTGCGTCAACAATGTCGAGACCCTGTGCAACGTGCCGGGCATCGTCGCGGGCGGCGTGGACTGGTACAAGAGCCTGGCCCGCGAAGGCAGCGAAGACATGGGCACCAAGCTCATGGGCTTCTCCGGCAAGGTGAAGAATCCCGGCGTCTGGGAATTGCCGTTCGGCATCACCGCCCAGGAGCTGTTCGAGGACTATGCCGGCGGCATGCGCGACGGCTTCAAGCTGAAATGCTGGCAGCCCGGTGGCGCCGGTACTGGCTTCCTGCTGCCCGAGCACCTATCGGCGCAGATGTATGCCGGCGGCATCGGCAAGGTCGGCACCCGTATGGGCACCGGTCTGGCCCTGGCCGTGGACGACAGCGTCAACATGGTCTCGCTGCTGCGCAACATGGAAGAGTTCTTCGCCCGGGAATCCTGCGGCTGGTGCACGCCCTGCCGCGACGGCCTGCCCTGGAGCGTCAAGCTGCTGCGCAGCCTGGAGAAGGGCGAAGGCCAGCAGGGCGATCTCGATACCCTGCTGCAGCTGGTCAACTTCCTCGGCCCAGGCAAGACCTTCTGTGCCCATGCACCGGGCGCCGTCGAGCCCCTGGGTAGTGCCATCAAGTATTTCCGCGAGGAGTTCGAGGCCGGTGTGCGCAAGGCGCCCAGTGAACCTCGGCCGACTGCCTCCGCGACCGTGATCTGACGTTTGGCCCCCTTAGGGGCCGAACCTATCGCTTGCTGGCCGGGCCCGACCTGGCCGGCGCTGCCACTGGCGACCGCCAGGGCGGCGCGAACGTTTTCCCATTAGCCAGACCCGCCCTGCGCGGGTGAGAAGAAAACCCTATGGCCACTATCCATGTAGACGGCAAAACGTACGAGGTCGACGGGGCGGACAACCTCCTCGAAGCCTGCCTGTCCCTGGGGCTCGACATCCCCTATTTCTGCTGGCACCCGGCGCTGGGCAGCGTCGGTGCCTGCCGGCAGTGCGCGGTGAAGCAGTTCGCCGACGAGAATGACACCCGCGGGCGCCTGGTCATGTCCTGCATGACCCCGTCCAGCGACAAGACCTACATCTCCATCGAAGACGCCGAAGCCAAGGAATTCCGCAGCTCGGTCATCGAATGGCTGATGACCAACCATCCCCACGACTGTCCGGTCTGCGAAGAAGGCGGCCACTGCCACCTGCAGGACATGACGGTGATGACCGGCCACAACAAGCGCCGCTATCGCTTCACCAAGCGTACCCACCAGAACCAGGACCTCGGCCCGTTCGTCGCTCACGAGATGAACCGCTGCATCGCCTGCTATCGCTGCGTGCGCTACTACAAGGATTACGCCGGGGGTACCGACCTGGGCGTCTATGGCGCCCACGACAACGTCTATTTCGGCCGCGTCGAGGACGGTGTCCTGGAGAGCGAATTCTCCGGCAACCTGACCGAGGTCTGCCCCACCGGGGTGTTCACCGACAAGACCCACTCCGAACGCTACAACCGCAAGTGGGACATGCAGTTCGCCCCGAGCATCTGCCATGGCTGCTCCTCGGGCTGCAACATCAGCCCCGGCGAGCGCTATGGCGAACTGCGCCGCATCGAGAACCGCTTCAACGGCTCGGTGAACGGGTATTTCCTCTGCGACCGTGGCCGCTTCGGCTATGGCTATGTCAATCGCAAGGATCGTCCGCGCCAGGCCCTGCTGAAGGACGGCAGCCTGGAGACCGGCATCGACGCCGCCCTGGATCGTGCCGCCCTGCTGCTGCGCGGCAAGAAGGTGATCGGCATCGGCTCACCCCGCGCCAGCCTGGAAAGCAACCACGCCCTGCGCGAGCTGGTCGGCGCCGAGAACTTCTCCAGTGGCATGAGCGCCCGTGACCTGGCCAACGTGCGCCTGGTGCTGCAGGTGCTCAAGGACAGTCCCCTGCCCGTCCCGACCCTGCGCGAGATGGAAAAGCACGATGCCGTCTTCGTCCTCGGCGAGGACCTGACCCAGACCGCGGCTCGCCTGGCGCTGTCCCTGCGTCAATCGGTCAAGGGCAAGCCCGAGGCCATGGCCGCCGCGCAGAAGATCCAGCCCTGGCTGAACGCCGCCGTGCAGAACATCGGCCAGAGCGAACGCAATCCGCTGTTCATCGCCAGCGTCGCCGCCACCCGCCTGGACGACGTCGCCGATGCCCGCCTGCATGGTTCGCCGCTGGAATTGGCCCGTTTCGGCCATGCCGTGGCCCATGCCATCGACGCCAGCGCCCCTGCCGTCGACGGCCTGAGCAGCGAAGTGGCCGAGCAGGCTCGCCTGCTCGCGGAGACCCTGTTGGCCGCCGAACGTCCGCTGGTGGTGTCCGGTACCTCGCTGGGTGAACCGGCGCTGATCGAGGCCGCCGCCAACCTGGCCAAGGCCCTGGCCGCCAAGGGCAAGGCCGGTTCCCTGAGCCTGGTCGTCCCCGAGGCCAACAGCCTGGGTCTGGCGCTCTATGGTGGCGCGTCCGTCGAAGACGCCTTCGCCGCCCTGGAAAACGGCCAGGCCGATGCGCTGGTGGTGCTGGAGAACGATCTCTATCGCCGCGCCCCTGCCCAGCAGGTGGATCAGGCCCTGGCCCGCGCCCAGGTGCTGGTGGTGCTGGATCACCAGCGTACCGCCACCGCCCAACGCGCCGACCTGGTGCTGCCGGCCGCGAGCTTCGCCGAAGGCGACGGTACCCTGGTCAGCCAGGAAGGCCGCGCCCAGCGCTTCTTCCAGGTCTACGAACCGAGCTACTACGATCCCTCCAGCCTGGTCCGCGAGGGCTGGCGCTGGCTGCACGCCCTGCGCAACACCCTGGACAACCGCCCGGTGGACTGGACCCAGCTGGACCATGTCACCGATGCCGTGGCCACCGCCGCCCCGCAATTGGACGGCATCCGCGACGCCGCGCCCAACGCCAGCTTCCGGGTGAAGGGCCTCAAGCTCGCCCGCGAACCGCATCGCTACAGTGGTCGCACCTCCATGCGCGCCAACCTCAGCGTGCACGAACCACGTGCCCCCCAGGACGCCGACACCGCCTTCGCCTTCTCCATGGAAGGCTATGCCGGCAGCGCCGAACCGCGTCAGCAGATCCCCTTCGCCTGGTCCCCGGGCTGGAACTCGCCCCAGGCCTGGAACAAGTTCCAGGACGAGGTCGGTGGCCACCTGCGCGCCGGTGACCCGGGCGTGCGCCTGATCGAGCCCCAGGGTGATGGCCTGAGCTGGTTCGCCGTGCCGACCGCCGCCGTACGCGATACCGATTCCGCGTTCCAGGCCGTGCCGCTGTACCACCTGTTCGGCAGCGAAGAGACCTCTTCCCGCGCTGAGCCGGTTCGTGAGCGCATCCCGGCTGCCTACGTGGCGCTGGCCAAGGCCGACGCCGACCGCCTGGGCGTCAACGAAGGTGCCCTGCTGCGTCTGCAGGTCGCCGGTCAGGAACTGCGCTTGCCGCTGCAGATCAAGGCCGAGCTGTCTGCCGGCCTGGTCGGTCTGCCCGCCGGCTTCGAAGGTATTCCGGTGGACTTCGCCGGCCTCACCGTGGAAGGACTGCAGGAGGCCGCGGCATGACCTGGCTCACCCCTACCCTCATCGCCGTGGTGATCGGCGTCCTCAAGGCCATCGTCATCCTCCTGGCGGTGGTCATCTGCGGGGCGCTGCTGAGCTTCGTCGAACGGCGTCTGCTGGGTCTCTGGCAGGACCGCCACGGTCCCAACCGGGTGGGTCCCTTCGGGGCCTTCCAGCTCGGCGCCGACATGCTGAAGATGTTCTTCAAGGAGGACTGGACGCCCCCGTTCGCCGACAAGATGATCTTCAGCCTGGCACCGGTGATCGCCATGGGCTCGCTGCTGGTGGCCTTCTCGGTCATTCCGATCACCCCCACCTGGGGCGTGGCGGACCTGAACGTCGGCCTGCTGTTCTTCTTCGCCATGGCCGGCGTCAACGTCTATGCCGTGCTCTTCGCCGGTTGGGCGAGCAACAACAAGTTCTCGCTGCTGGGCGCCATGCGGGCCTCGGCCCAGACCCTCTCCTACGAGGTGTTCATGGGCCTGTCGGTGATGGGCATCGTGGCGGTGACCGGTTCCTTCAACATGAGGGACATCGTCGAGGCACAGCACCAGGGCTGGTGGTTCATCGTTCCCCAGTTCTTCGGCTTCTGCACCTTCTTCATCGCCGGGATCGCGGTGACCCACCGCCATCCCTTCGATCAGCCCGAAGCCGAGCAGGAGCTCGCCGACGGCTACCACATCGAATACGCGGGCATGAAGTGGGGCATGTTCTTCGTCGGCGAGTACATCGGCATCGTGCTGATCTCGGCGTTGCTGGTGACCCTGTTCTTCGGCGGCTGGCACGGTCCCTTCCTGGATACCCTGCCCTGGCTGTCGTTTTTCTGGTTCGCCCTGAAGACCGCCTTCTTCATCATGATCTTCATCCTGTTGCGCGCGTCCATTCCGCGTCCGCGCTACGACCAGGTAATGGCCTTCAGCTGGAAGTTCTGCCTGCCCCTGACCCTGATCAACCTGCTGGTGACCGGCGCGGTGGTGCTCTACAGCGCCACGCCGGCCATCGGCCAGTGAGGTATTCGTCATGATCAAGGAAATTCTGCACGTCCTGCATGGCACCTACACCCAGTTGCGCAGCATCGTGATGGTTTTCGGCCATGCCTTCCGCAAGCGCGACACCCTGCAATACCCAGAGGAACCGGTGTACCTGCCGCCGCGCTACCGAGGCCGCATCGTGCTCACCCGTGACCCCGACGGCCAGGAGCGCTGCGTGGCATGCAACCTGTGCGCCGTGGCCTGCCCGGTCGGCTGCATCTCGCTGCAGAAGACCGAGGCCGAGGACGGTCGCTGGTACCCGGAGTTCTTCCGCATCAACTTCTCCCGCTGCATCTTCTGCGGCATGTGCGAGGAGGCGTGCCCCACCACCGCCATCCAGCTGACCCCGGACTTCGAGATGTCCGAGTTCAAGCGCCAGGAGCTGGTGTACGAGAAGCAGGACCTGCTGATCTCGGGACCCGGCAAGTACCCGGAATACAACTTCTACCGTGTGGCCGGCATGGCCATCGCGGGCAAGCCCAAGGGTGCCGCGCAGAGCGAGGCAGAGCCGATCAACGTGAAGAGCCTGCTGCCCTAAGGAGCTGTCGTGGAATTCGCCTTCTATTTCTCCGCTGGGGTGGCCGTCCTGGCCACCTTCCGGGTGATCACCAACACCAATCCGGTGCATGCGCTGCTGTACCTGATCATCTCGCTGCTGGCCGTGTCCATGGTGTTCTTCGCCCTGGGCGCACCCTTCGCTGGCGCCCTGGAGATCATCGTCTACGCGGGCGCCATCATGGTGCTGTTCGTCTTCGTGGTCATGATGCTCAACCTCGGGCCGGTCATCGCCGACCAGGAACGCAAGTGGCTGACCCCCAAGGTCTGGATAGCTCCGTCGATCCTTGCCGGTGCGCTGCTGGTGGAATTGCTGGTGGTGCTCGCGCGCGCGCCGGGCGGTGCCGCCATCGGTCATACCTCGGTAGAGGCCAAGGCCGTGGGCATCAGCCTGTTCGGACCCTATCTGCTGGCGGTCGAACTGGCCTCCATGCTGCTCTTGGGTGCCCTGGTCGCGGCCTACCACCTGGGCCGCAGCGACGTCAAAGACGGGATCGGCGAGTGAGTCGCCAAGGACTGGAGAACAGCCAATGAACGCCATACCTCTGGAACACGGACTCGCCCTCGCCGGCGCCCTGTTCGCCCTTGGCCTGGTGGGCCTGATGGTCCGCCGCAACATCCTCTTCGTGCTCATGAGTCTGGAAATCATGATGAACGCCGCCGCCCTGGCCTTCGTGGTCGCGGGTAGCCGTTGGGGCGCTCCCGACGGCCAGGTGATGTTCATCCTGGTACTGAGCCTGGCCGCCGCCGAGGCCAGTATCGGACTGGCGATCCTGCTGCAGCTCTATCGCCGCTTCCACACCCTCGACGTCGATGCCGCCAGCGAGATGCACGGATGAACCTGCTACCCCTCACCTTCGCCTTTCCCCTGGTCGGCTATTTCCTGCTGGCCTTCTCCCGCGGTCGGCTGTCGGAGAATCTCTCCGCGCTGATCGGCGTGGGTTCGGTGGGCCTGGCGGCGCTGGTCGCCGCCTGGGTCGGCTGGAACTTCCACGTCGCGCCGCCCGTCGACGGTCACCTGACCCTCGTCCTCTGGCAGTGGATGAGCGTGGAGGGCTTCACGCCCAACATGGCGCTCTACCTGGACGGCCTGTCACTGACCATGCTCGGCGTGGTCACCGGCGTCGGCTTCCTGATCCACCTGTTCGCCTCCTGGTACATGCGCGGTGAAGAGGGCTACTCGCGCTTCTTCGCCTACACCAACCTGTTCATCTTCAGCATGTTGCTGCTGGTTCTCGGCGACAACCTGCTGCTGCTGTACTTCGGTTGGGAAGGCGTGGGCCTGTGCAGCTACCTGCTGATCGGCTTCTACTACAGCGAGCGCGCCAACGGCAACGCGGCGCTGAAGGCCTTCATCGTCACCCGCGTCGGCGACGTCTTCATGGCCTTCGGTCTGTTCATCCTGTTCATGACCCTGGGCACCCTGGACATCCAGGAGCTGCTGCAGAAGGCGCCCGACGTCTTCGCCAGCGGCGATCCGTTGATCGTGCTGGCCACCCTGGCCCTGCTCGGCGGCGCCGTCGGCAAGTCGGCCCAGCTGCCGCTGCAGACCTGGCTGGCGGACGCCATGGCCGGCCCGACCCCGGTTTCCGCACTGATCCACGCGGCGACCATGGTGACCGCGGGCGTCTACCTGATCGCCCGGACCCACGGCCTGTTCCTGCTGGCGCCGGAGATCCTGCACCTGGTCGGCATCGTCGGTGCCGTGACCCTGGTGCTGGCCGGTTTCGCCGCCCTGGTGCAGACCGACATCAAGCGCATCCTGGCCTATTCGACCATGAGCCAGATCGGCTACATGTTCCTGGCCCTGGGCGTGGGTGCCTGGCAACCGGCGATCTTCCACCTGATGATCCACGCCTTCTTCAAGGCGCTGCTCTTCCTCGCCTCGGGTTCGGTGATCCTGGCCTGCCACCACGAGCAGAACATCTTCAAGATGGGCGGCCTGTGGAAGAAGATTCCCCTGGCCTACGCCAGCTTCGTGGTGGGCGGCTCGGCCCTGGCGGCGCTGCCGTTGGTCACCGCCGGCTTCTACTCCAAGGACGAGATCCTCTGGGAAGCCATGGCCAGCGGTCACACCTACCTGCTCTACGCAGGCCTGGCCGGCGCCTTCCTGACCTCGATCTACACCTTCCGCCTGATCTTCATCACCTTCCACGGCCAGGCGCATACCGAGGCTCATGCCGGCCACGGCATCGCCCACAACCTGCCGCTGGCGGTGCTGCTGGTGCTCTCGACCTTCGTCGGCGCGATGATCGTGCCGCCGCTGGCCGGTGTGCTGCCGGAATCGATCGGCCATGCCGGTGGCGAAGCCAAGCACTCGCTGGAGATCACCTCGGGGGCCATCGCCATCGCCGGTATCCTGCTGGCCGCCCTGCTCTTCCTCGGCAAGCGTTCCTTCGTGAACGGCCTGGCCAAGAGCGCACCGGGTCGCTTCTTCGGGACCTGGTGGTATCACGCCTGGGGCTTCGACTGGCTGTACGACCTGATCTTCGTCAAGCCGTACCTGCTGCTGACCCGCCTGCTGCGTCGCGATCCCTTCGACCAGGCCATTGGCCTGATCCCGATGCTGGCGCGTGGCGGCAACCTGGCACTGAGCATCACCGAGAACGGCCGTCTGCGCTGGTACGCGGCTTCCATCGTGGGAGGCGCCGTGCTGCTGCTCGGCGCGCTGCTGCTGGCCTGACCCCCTGACTAAGGATAAGTACACGTCATGCTTCTGCCCTGGCTAATCCTGATCCCCTTCATTGGCGGCCTGCTCTGTTTCCTCACGGAAAAGACCGGCCCGCTGGTGCCCCGCTGGATCGCCCTGTTCACCATGCTGCTGGAGCTGGTGCTCGGCCTGTGGCTGTGGGCCCACGGCGACTACAGCCTGGCGCCGGCTCCCGGCGCCGAAACCGCCTGGACCGCGGAATTCCAGATGAACTGGATCCCGCGCTTCGGCATCAGCCTGCACTTCGGCCTCGATGGCCTGTCGCTGCTGATGATCCTGCTCACCGGCCTGCTCGGTGTGCTGGCGGTAACCTGCTCCTGGCGCGAAGTGCAGCGCCACGTCGGCTTCTTCCACCTCAACCTGCTGTGGATCATCGGCGGCGTGGTGGGGGTGTTCCTGGCCCTGGACCTGTTCCTGTTCTTCTTCTTCTGGGAAATGATGCTGGTGCCGATGTACTTCCTGATCGCGCTGTGGGGCCATAGCTCCGCGGACGGCAAGAAGAGCCGCATCACCGCCGCCACCAAGTTCTTCATCTTCACCCAGGCCAGCGGCCTGATCATGCTGGTGGCGATCATCGCCCTGGTGCTGGTGAACTACGGTGCGACCGGCGTCCTGACCTTCGACTACGAAGACCTGCTGCAGCTGCAATTGGATCCGAAGCTGGAATACCTGCTGATGCTGGGCTTCTTCATCGCCTTCGCGGTGAAGCTGCCGGTGGTTCCGCTGCACTCCTGGCTGCCCGATGCCCACGCCCAGGCGCCGACCGCCGGTTCCGTCGACCTCGCCGGCATCCTGCTCAAGACCGCCGCCTACGGCCTGCTGCGCTTCGCCATCCCGCTGTTCCCCAACGCCTCGGCGGAATTCGCGCCGATCGCCATGTGGCTGGGCATCATCGGCATCTTCTACGGCGCCATCCTGTCGTTCGCCCAGACCGACATCAAGCGCCTGGTGGCCTACTCCAGCGTCTCGCACATGGGCTTCGTGCTGATCGGCATCTACTCCGGCAGCCCCCAGGCGCTGCAGGGCGTGGTGGTGCAGATGATCGCCCACGGTCTCTCCGCCGCCGGCCTGTTCATCCTCTGCGGCCAGCTCTATGAACGCATGCACACCCGTGACATGCGCCAGATGGGCGGTCTCTGGGCACGGCTACCCTACCTGCCGGCCCTGAGCCTGTTCTTCGCCTCGGCATCCCTGGGCCTGCCGGGTACCGGCAACTTCGTCGGCGAATTCCTGATCCTGCTGGGCGCCTTCCCGGTGGTGCCGATGATCACCGTCATCGCCACCTTCGGCCTGGTGTTCGCCTCGGTCTACTCGTTGATCATGATCCACCGCGCCTACTTCGGTCCGGCCAAGGCCGAAGGCGCCCTGCCGGGTCTGAACGCACGGGAACTGTCGATGCTGCTGTTGCTTGGCGTGCTGCTGGTGCTGCTCGGCGTCTATCCGCAGCCGGTGCTGGATACCTCGGCCGCGAGCATGGCCGGTGTCCAGCAGTGGCTCGGCGAAGCCTTCTCCTCTCTCGTTTCCGCCCGGTAAGAGCGCCATGACCTTTACCTACGAACACTTCATCGCCCTCCTGCCGATCATCATCACCGGCTTCACCGCCGTGGTGGTGATGCTGGGCATCGCCTGGCGGCGGGATCACACCCTCATTCCCACCCTGGGCGTGATCGGTCTCAACCTGGCCCTGCTGTCCTGCATCCCGGCCCTGGGCGTCGGTGCCATCGACGTCACCCCGCTGCTGCGCATCGACGGCTTCACCTGCTTCTACATGGCGCTGATCCTGATCGCCACCCTGGCCTGCATGACCCTGTCGCATGCCTACATGGAAGGCTATCCGGGCAACCGCGAAGAGCTGTACCTGCTGCTGCTGATCTCCGCCACCGGCGGTCTGGTGCTGGTGGCGGCGCAGAACGTCGCCGGCCTGTTCATCGGCCTGGAACTGCTGTCGGTACCGGTCTATGGCCTGGTGGCCTACAGCTACTTCAATCGCCGCTCCCTGGAAGCCGGCATGAAGTACCTGGTGCTGTCCGCCGCCGGCTCGGCCATCCTGCTGTTCGGCATGGCCCTGCTCTACGCCCAGTCCGGCAGCCTGAACTTCGCCGACATCGGCGTGCAGATGGACGCCCCGGCCAGCACCGGCCTGCTGATGGAAATCGGCCTCGGCATGCTGATCGTCGGTCTCGGCTTCAAGCTGTCGCTGGTGCCCTTCCACCTCTGGACCCCGGACGTCTACGAAGGCTCCCCGGCCCCGGTCGGCGCCTTCCTGGCCACCGCCAGCAAGGTCGCCGTCTTCGCCGTGCTGGTACGGGTGTTCCAGACCATGCCCATGGCCACCGAAGACGGCTGGCTGCACGATGCCATCGCCTTCATCGCCATCGCCTCCATGCTGGTGGGCAACCTGCTGGCGCTGATGCAGAGCAACCTCAAGCGTCTGCTGGGTTACTCCTCCATCTCCCACTTCGGTTACCTGCTGGTGGCGGTGGCGTCGGGCGAAGGCCTGTCGATGGAAGCCGTGGCGGTCTATCTGGTGACCTATGTCTTCACCAGCCTGGGCGCCTTCGGCGTGATCACCCTGATGTCCAGCCCGAGCAACGGCCAGCGTGACGCCGATGCCCTGTTCGAGTACCGCGGCCTGTTCTGGCGCCGTCCGTACCTGACCGCGGCCCTGACGGTGATGATGCTGTCCCTGGCCGGCATCCCGCTCACCGCCGGTTTCATCGGCAAGTTCTACGTCATCACCGTGGGCGTGGAAGCGGGCATGTGGTGGCAGACCGCGGCCATCGTGCTGGGCAGCGCCATCGGCCTGTTCTACTACCTGCGCGTGATGGTCACCCTGTACCTGACCGAGCAGGGTCTGCAGCGCCACGACGCGCCGATGAACTGGGGTCAGCGCGCCGGTGGCGTGATGCTGATCGCCATTTCCATCGCGACCTTCGTCCTCGGCGTCTATCCGCAGCCGCTGCTGCAACTGGCGCAGCTGACGGTGTTCTGATCCAGGGCGTTGTGCACGATCCCCGCTTCGGCGGGGATCATCGTTTCTGGGGTCACGGCTTGTTTGAAAAGTCGCCGAGCGAAGGTCAGGCAAGGCAAAAATCCGTGAGGAAGCGCAGTTTACGAGTGGTAAATGAGCATTCCGAACGCATTTTTAACGCTGCATGACCGAGCTCAGGCACTTTTCAGACAAAGCCGCCGCCCTTGGTAGGGTCGCGCCCCGACCGCTACCCTCGACGCCCTACCCTGTTTTTCCCTGTCTATCCTGGAGACCCTTTTCTCCCATGCCTGCGTTGAAACCCCTCACCCTCGCCATCGGCCTGCTGCTCGGCAGCCAGGCCTTCGCCGCTCCCGTCTTCGACGTCACCGAACTGGGTGACCCGGCCACCGCCTGTACCGACCTCGACACCTTCGTCAATGAAAAATGGGTCGCGGCCAATCCGATCCCGCCGGACAAGTCACGCTGGGGTTCCTTCATGGCCCTGGGGGAAAAATCGCTCAACGACCAGCACGCCATCCTGCAGCGCGCCGCCCGCACGGCGGACCGCGCGCAAGCAGGCTCGGTGGAACAGAAGGTCGGCTGGCTGTATCGCTCGGGCATGGACGAGGCCGCCATCGAGCGCGCCGGCTATCGGCCGATCCAGGCGCAACTGGCGGCCATCGACGGGTTGCGCACCACGGCTGATGTCGTGAAGTACCTGCAACAGAGCTTCGCCCGTGGCGACATGCAGGTGTTCTCCTTCGGCTCCGGCGCCGACTATCAGAACGCCAAGCAGCAGATCGCCTACGCCTACCAGGGCGGCCTTGGCCTGCCCACGCCCGACTATTACACCGAAGCCGACTACGCCAAGCTGCGCCAGGCCTATCTCGACCACATCGCCCGGCTGCTGGTGCTGACCGGAGTGCCCAAGGCCAAGGCGGCCGCCCAGGCCGAACTGGTGCTCGCCTTCGAAAGTCGCCTGGCGCGGGCCTCGGTCAAGCCGGTGGAGCTGCGCAATCCGGAGAACCAGTATCACTACCTGAGCTTCGCCGAAGCCAACAAGGTCACGCCGCACTTCGACTGGCAGGCCTTCTTCGCCAGCCAGGGCGTCACCGGCCAGCAGGGTTTTTCCTTGTCCCAGCCCGGCTTCTTCGCCGAATTCGACCGGATGCTGGCCGAGACCCCCATCGAACAGTGGCAGGCCTATCTGCGCGCCCACGTGATCGACGACGCCGCGCCGCTGCTGTCCAGGCCCTTCCAGCAGGAGAGCTTCGACTTCAACCAGAAGACCCTGAGCGGTCAGCAGCAACAGAGCGAACGCTGGAAGCGGGTGCTGAGCGCGGTCAACGGCGCCATGGGCGAAGGCCTCGGCCAGCTCTATGTGCAGGAGCATTTCTCGCCCCAGGCCAAGGCGCGGGCCCAGGAGTTGGTGGACAATGTGATGCTGGCGCTCAAGGCGCGCATCGAGCAACTCGACTGGATGAGCCCCGAGACCAAGCGGAAGGCGCTAGCCAAGTGGGACAGCTTCCTGCCCAAGATCGGCTATCCGGAGCGCTGGCGTGACTGGAGCGGCCTGACCCTCAAGCCCCAGGGCTTCTATGCCAACCTGGAAGCCGCCTCGCGCTTCAACTACCGGCATGACCTGGACAAGATCGGCAAGCCCACCGATCGCAAGGAATGGGGCATGTATCCGCAGACGGTCAACGCCTACTACAGCCCGACCGACAACACCATCAACTTCCCCGCCGCCATCCTGCAGCCGCCATTCTTCTACCCGGACGGCGACGACGCCATCAACTACGGCGGCATCGGCGCGGTGATCGGCCACGAGGCCAGCCATGGCTTCGACGACCAGGGCAGCAAGTTCGACGGTGCCGGCAACCAGGTCGACTGGTGGACCCCGGCCGATCGCCAGGCCTTCGAGGCCCGCACCGGCAAGCTGGTGCAGCAATTCGACAGTTACCAACCGCTGCCGGACCACCCGGAGCTGCACGTCAATGGCAAGCTCACCCTGGGCGAGAACATCGGCGACCTCGGTGGCATCAATGCGGCCTATGACGCCCTGCAACTGGCCCTGGCGAAGAATCCGGAGGAAGCCACGCGCAAGATCGATGGCTACACCCAGCAGCAGCGCTTCTTCCTCAACTGGGCGCGGGTCTGGCGGGGCTCGATCCGTGAAGAGCAGGCGCGCCTGTTCCTCAACACCGATCCCCATGCGCCCATGAGATTCCGCGCCCTCGGCGCGCCGTCCAACATGCCGGCCTTCGCCCAGGCCTTCAGGTGCAAGGCGGGCGATGCCATGGTCCGGCCGGACGAGCAGCGCGTGGAAATCTGGTGAGGGACCCGGGGCGTCGGTTGAGCGGGTATCGCTTTTGCATCGCCCGTCTTCCCTTTCCTCTGGCGCCCCGTCCATGCCTCTAGAACTCGCCTTCGCCGAAGCCACCGCGACCGGTCCACGCAAGGAAAACCAGGACGCCTTGCGCAGTGTCCAGCCCAGCGCGGCGCTGGCGGCGACCAAGGGGCATCTGTTCGCCCTCGCCGATGGCGTCAGCGGCTGTCCGGACGGTGGCCTGGCCGCCCGCGCCACCCTCCAGGCCCTGGCCCAGGATTACTATTCCACCCCGGAGACCTGGCCGGTGGCCCAGGCGCTGGAGCGACTGCTGCTGGCGCAGAATCGCTGGCTACAGGCCGCGGGTAATGGCCAGCCACTGCTGACCACCCTCACCGCCCTGGTGATCCGTGGACGGCGCTATACCCTGGCCCACGTCGGCGACTGCCGCGCCTACCGCTGGCACGGCGACCGGCTGACCTGTCTCACCGTTGACCACGTCTGGCAGCAGGCCGGCATGCAGCATGTCCTGACCCGCGCCCTGGGGCTGGAGAATCACCTGGTGGTGGACTTTCGCGAAGGCGAGTTGGAAGCCGGCGAAACCCTGCTCCTGGTGAGCGATGGCGTCTGGGCCGCGCTGGGCGAAGACAGCATGAGGCGCATCCTGGTCGATGGCGTCATGGAGCTGGACGCCACTGCCCAGGCCCTGGTGGCCGGTGCCCTGCATGCCGGTGGCCAGGACAACGCCAGCGCCCTGCTGGTACGGGTCGACCGCCTGCCCGACGTGTCCCTGGCCGATACCCTGGCCAGCGCCGATACCTGGCCGCCATTGCCGGCCCTCAAGCCCGGGCAGCACTTCGAAGGCTGGACGGTGGTGGAGCGCCTGGCCGAGTCGCGGCAATCGCTGCTCTACCGGGTCAAGGACGAGGGTGGCCGTCCCTGGCTGCTCAAGACCCTGCCCGCAGCGCTGCAATTCGACACCCTGGCCGGCCATGCCCTGCTCATGGAGGAGTGGTTCCTGCGCCGGGTCGCCGGGCGCGCCTTCGTCGAGGTCCATCCGTTGCCGCGGCGGGCGCATCTCTACTTCGTGCAACGGGAATATGCCGGCCGCACCCTGGCGCAGCAGCTACGCGGCGAAGGCCCCCTGGCCCTTGCCGACTGGCTGGACGTCGCCTCCCGCCTGCTGCGGGCCCTCGGCCAGCTGCACCGACGCAACATCCTTCACCGCGACATCAAGCCGGACAACCTGCATCGCGGCCAGGATGGCGAACTGCGCCTGCTGGACTTCGGGCTGGCCTACTGTCCGCAGCTGTCCGAGGATCTGCATGACAGCCCGGGCACACCCAGCTACCGGGCGCCGGAGTCCTTCGAGGGCGCCGAGCCGAGCCCGGCCCAGGATCTCTATGCGGCCGGGGTGACCCTCTATCAGCTGCTCACCGGCGGCTATCCCTACGGCGAGGTCGAGCCCTTCCAGCGGCCACGTTTCGGCGCGCCCGCCAGTGCCCTGCGCCGACGTCCGGATGTACCGGCCTGGCTCGACGACTGGCTGCAGCGCGCCGTGGCGGTGAACCCCGTCGAGCGCTTCGAAACCGCCGAAGAAGCCCTGCTGCTACTGGAGCAGGGCGAGCGCCAACCCCTGGCCCGCCCGCTGCCGCTGTTGCAGCGCGATCCCCTGCGCACCTGGCAAATCGTGGCGGCCCTGTCCCTCGCCTGCAACCTGGTGATCATCCTATTCTGGCTCTATCGGCACTAGACAGCGCTCATGAGAATGTGAACAGACATTGAGGTGGAAGGGGTCTGGAGCAGCTTTTGCAGGCCAAAGGCCAGCACCCTGTTCGAGCCCTCTTCATGTCCGATCACCAGATGCCTTCGGCCCTGCATTTCATGCTGGCAGCCCGACGCTGCGAATTGCAGCAACTGGAAGGCCTCGCCCTGACCTGCGAATTGGTCGAGGGGGCCAGCGCCCTGGTGCATGACCTGCAGCGCGAGCGCGGTTTCAGCAATATCCTGCTAGGCACCGGCAACGACCGTTATCGCACCGCTCTGGAGCAGCACTCCACCATCGCCCGCGGCAGCGAGGCCCACCTGCGTGACTGGCTCGAGCAGCTCGACGCCAGCGTGGCCCAGGATCGCCCGCGCCTGCTCAACCGTATCGCCTGCGTCCTGCATCTGCTCGATGGCCTGCCCGGCCTGAGGCGCGGCATCCTCGACCGGCGCCTGGGGATGGAAGAGGCCACCGCGGCCTTCTCGCACCTGATCGGCGGCTTGCTGGCGGTCATCTTCGAGGCGGCCGACACGGCGAGCGACCCCGGTCTCAGTCGGGCCCTGGTAGCGCTGTTCAACTTCATGCAGGGCAAGGAACTGGCGGGCCAGGCCCGGGCGACCGGGGTGGTCGGCTTCGCCCAAGGCCATTTCGACGCCGTTCTGCTGGCCCGTCTCGACGACCTGGACAGTGGCCAGGCCCGTTGCTTCGCCGGCTTCCTCGACCATGCCGATCCCCAGGCCCTGGTCCTCTGGCACGGGGTGCAGGATTGCGCCTCGCGGCAGCAGATCGAACGGCTACGCGGCGTCGCCGAGCGCACCTCGGCGAGTGCCCGGGTGGAGCCGGCGCTGGCCGAACTCTGGTTCGAACTCAATACCCGCCGCCTGGACGCCATGCAGGCCGTCGCCCAGCATCTGGTACTGGAACTCCGCGCGCGCTGTGCGAAGAGCATCGCCCAGGCCCAAGCGGACCTGGACAGCCATCGCAAGTTGTCCCGCCGGCTGGCTGAGCTCGATCGCGAGCCGAGCACGCCGTTGCTGTTCAGCCTGACCGCCAATCCCCTGGGTGAAGCCCGGCCAGGCGAAGGTCAGCCCGGCATCCTCGAGTTGCTGCACGAGCAGACCCGCCGCCTGCACGAGGTGGAGGCGGAACTCCAGGAAACCCGTCGCTCCCTGGTCGAACGCAAGCTGCTTGAGCGAGCCAAGCAGCACCTCATGCAGCAGCTGCAGCTGCCGGAGGCGGATGCGCACCAGCACCTGCAGCAACTGGCGATGCGCAGTGGTCGACCGCTGCCGGAGGTGGTCCGGCAGCTGCTCGGCCAGGAGCTCTAGTCAGCAGTCTTCATCATTCAGCACTGGTCATCGTTCAGCACTATCCATGCGTCGCCAGGGCGCACCCTGGGCGACAACGCCCCGTGACTGTGCGCCCGAGACCCGCAAAAGGCGTAGATCGCCCACAATCGCGGGCTTGGCACAGTCCCTGCAGAAGTCCTGTCGAGCGCCTGGCGCTCCCACAGCAATCCCCGGACGAAGGTGTCCACGCTCGCAGCCAAAGCCTGCCGAGAGTGGACGCCTTTTTTTGTGCCCGAGAAATAAGGATAGGACGATGGACGACAGCTCCCGTAACGATGACCAGGCCGGTCGCGGACTCCCCCGCCGCAGTTTCCTCAAGCAGTCGCTGGGCGTACTGGGCGCTGGTGCCGCGCTCACGCTGCTGCCGCCTGGCCTGAGGTCCGCCGCCTGGGCAGCCGGCAGCGATGCCGTGGAGACGCCCAAGGCCAAGCTTGGCTTCATCGCCCTCACCGATGCCGCGCCGTTGTTCGTCGCCGATGAGCTGGGGCTGTTCGCCAAGTACGGCATGACCGAGGTGGAGGTGCTCAAGCAATCCTCCTGGGGCACCACCCGCGACAACCTGGTGCTGGGCTCGGCCGCCAATGGCATCGACGGCGCGCACATCCTCACCCCCATGGTCTATCAGCTGGCCGCCGGCAAGATCACCCCCAACGGCCAGCCATTGCCCATGGCGCTGCTGGCACGGCTGAACGTCGACGGCCAGGGGATCTCCCTGTCCAACGACTACAAGGAACAGAAGATCGGCCTCGACGCCAGCGGCTTCAAGAGCGCCCTGGCCGCGCGCCAGGCCAGCGGCAAGAAGACCTCGGCCGCCATGACCTTTCCCGGCGGGACCCACGATCTCTGGATTCGCTACTGGATGGCGGCCAACGGCATCGATCCGAACAAGGACATCACCACCATGGTGGTCCCACCGGCGCAGATGGTGGCCAACATGAAGGTGGGCAACATGGACACCTTCTGCGTCGGCGAGCCCTGGAACGCCCAGCTGATCAAGCAGAACATCGGCTACAGCGCCCTGACCACCGGCGAACTCTGGGCCAACCACCCGGAGAAGGCCCTGGCCCTGCGCGGCGACTACGTCCAGGCCAACCCCAAGGCTACCGTGGCGCTGCTCAAGGCGGTGCTGGAGGCCCAGCAATACTGCGACGTGGCGGCGAACAAGGCGAAGGTCGCCGAGATCTGCGCCAAGCGTCGCTGGATCGGCGCGCCCGCCGAGGACGTGGTCGGCCGCCTGCAGGGCACCTTCGACTACGGCACCGGCCGGGTGGTACAGAACAGTCCGCACCTGATGAAGTTCTGGAGCGAGCATGCCTCCTTCCCCTACCAGAGCCACGACCTCTGGTTCATCACCGAGAACCAGCGCTGGGGCTATCTGCCCGGCGACCTGGATGCCCAGGGCCTGATCGCCCAGGTCAACCGCTCCGATCTCTGGCGTGAAGCGGCAGCGGCCATCGGCGTTCCGGCCGGCGACATCCCCGCTGGAAACTCCCGCGGCAAGGAAACCTTCTTCGACGGCAAGGTGTTCGATCCCGCCGACCCCAAGGCCTATCTCGCCAGCCTGACGCTCAAGGCCTGACGTCCCCATCCCCCTAGGAGTGCCGCCCATGACCGCCCACACCCGGCCGCCCAAGGCCCTCGCGATCTTTCGCCCGCAAACCCGTATGCGTCGCTTCGGCCAGCAGGTACTGCGCAACGGCCTGCCCCCGCTGGTGGTGGGCGCCCTGCTGCTGATCGTCTGGCAACTGCTGTGCAGTCGCCCCGGCGCGGCCCTGCCACCTCCGAGCCAGGTGGTCAGCGACACCTGGGAACTGATCACCCAACCCTTCTACGACAACGGCGGCAACGACGTGGGCATGGCCTGGCAATTGCTGGCCAGCCTCGAGCGCGTCGCCTACGGCTACCTGCTGGCCGCCGTGGTGGGCATCGCCCTGGGCGTGCTGGTCGGCCAGTCGGCCTGGGCCATGCGCGGTCTCGACCCGTTGTTCCAGATCCTACGTACCGTGCCGCCGCTGGCCTGGCTGCCGCTGTCCCTGGCCGGCTTCAAGGACAGCCACCCCTCGGCGCTGTTCGTCATCTTCATCACCGCCATCTGGCCGATCATCATCAATACCTCGGTGGGCATCCGTAACATCCCCGAGGACTACCGCAACGTGGCGCGGGTGCTGCGCCTGAACGGCTGGGAATACTTCCAGAAGATCATGCTACCAGCGGCGGCGCCCTACATCTTCTCCGGCCTGCGCATCGGCGTCGGTCTGTCGTGGCTGGCCATCATCGCCGCCGAGATGCTGATCGGCGGCGTGGGCATCGGCTTCTTCATCTGGGATGCCTGGAACGCCTCGCGCATCAGCGACATCATCCTGGCGCTGGTCTACGTCGGCGTCATCGGCTTCCTGCTCGACCGGCTGGTGGCCCTCATCGGCCGGCTGGTCACCCGCGGCACCGCGAATTAGTGCGGTGTTTCAGAAGTTATCTACACAATTTTGGCGGCGCTTTTTGCCCGCAGCGGCGGACCGCCCCGGGCGGCGTTGCCACTCCTCGCCATAGCCCTGCTATGACTCGTCGCGGCGCCTAGCCCGGAGACAAAAATCACTCGCCAATTCTTGCGCGAACTTCTGAAGCCCCACACTAGAGGATTCCCACCATGGCCCAGCCCTACCTGAGCATCGAGCACGTCGACAAGAACTTCACCCGCAACGGCATGACCTCCGCGATACTGCGCGACGTCAACCTCAAGATCGAACGCGGCGAGTACCTTTCCATCATTGGCCACTCCGGTTGCGGCAAGTCGACGGTACTCAACATCGTCGCCGGCCTGATAGAACCCAGCTCCGGGTCGATCCTGCTGGAGAACCGCGAGGTCCGCGGTCCCGGCCCGGAGCGGAGCCTGGTATTCCAGAACCATTCGCTGCTGCCCTGGCTGACGGTCTACGAGAACGTCGCCCTGGCGGTGGACAAGGTGTTCAAGGGCACCAAGAGCAAGGCCGAGCGCCACGCCTGGACGCTGCACAACCTGGAAATGGTCAACATGAGCCATGCCCTGCACAAAAGGCCCAGCGAAATCTCCGGCGGCATGAAGCAGCGTGTCGGTATCGCCCGCGCCTTGGCCATGGAGCCCAAGGTGCTCCTGCTGGACGAGCCCTTCGGCGCCCTGGACGCCCTGACCCGGGCGCACCTGCAGGACGAGGTGATGCGCATCCAGAGCGAACTGCGCAACACGGTGATGATGATCACCCACGACGTGGACGAGGCGGTGCTGCTGTCGGATCGCATCGTGATGATGACCAACGGGCCAGCGGCCACCATCGGCGAGATCCTCACCATCGACCTGCCGCGGCCCCGCGATCGCCTCACCCTGGTGGACGACCCGCGCTACAACGGCTATCGCCACGCGGTGCTGAGCTTTCTCTATGAAAAGCACAGCCATCCCGGTGCGGTGGCCTGATCGCGCCCTCTTTCGAGGCACGTTGCTTCGAAAGAGGGCAACCTTTCACGGGTCGTCGCCCGGATCACCGCAGAATGCCGGCAGGCCGCAGCTGGCATGAAGCATGCAGGTTTCTCGATATCAACGGTCTTTCTTCAACGGCGAGGAAAGACCCTCCGGACAAAGGCGTCCCAGCTGCTTGCAGCGGGACGCCTTTTTTTTGCGTTACAGTCGCCACCTGACTAAGAGAGGTCACTACATGAGCGGGAAAGTCTGGTTGATCGGCGCCGGCCCGGGCGATCCCGAGTTGCTGACCCTCAAGGCGGTGCGCGCCCTCGGCGAGGCCGAGGTGGTGATGATCGATGACCTGGTCAATCCGGAGGTGCTCGAACACTGCCCGGCCGCCCGGGTGATCCGCGTCGGCAAGCGCGGCGGCTGCCGCTCCACGCCCCAGGCCTTCATCCACCGACTGATGCTGCGCTATGCTCGCCAGGGCCGCTGCGTGGCCCGGCTCAAGGGCGGCGATCCCTGCATCTTCGGTCGTGCCGGCGAGGAAGCCGAATGGCTGGCCGCCCGTGGCGTCGCCAGCGAGATCGTCAACGGCATCACCGCCGGCCTGGCCGGCGCCACCGCCTGCGGCATCTCCCTGACCCTGAGAGGCGTGGCCCGTGGCGTGACCCTGGTCACCGCTCACACCCAGGACGACAGCGCACCCAATTGGCCGGCCCTGGCGGCTACCGGCACCACCCTGGTGGTCTACATGGGCGTGGCCCGCCTGGCCGAGATCCAGCAGGGCCTTTTGGAGGGTGGTCTGGCACTGACCACCCCTGTGGCCATGATCGAGAACGCCTCCCTTCCCGACCAGCGCGAGTGTCGCTCGACCCTGCAGGACCTGCAGGTGGACGCCGCCCTCTTCCAGCTGCGCAGTCCGGCGATCCTGGTGATCGGCGAGGTGGTCGGCCAGGCCGCCCTGCAACAGGCCCTGAGCTTCGCCGCCCAGGCCTGAGCGGCGAACTCCGGCGCCCAGCCGCCGTTCCTATGGGTATTCCCCAGCAGAGCGGCGCCCATGGACCTCGTCATTGCCCGACCGGACGGCCTCTATTGCCCGCCCGGCGACTTCTACATCGATCCCTGGCATCCGGTGGAGCGTTCGGTCATCACCCACGGCCACGGCGACCATGCCCGGGTGGGTAACGGCCACTATCTTGCCACCTCCGGCAGCGCCGGCATCCTGCGCGCGCGCCTGGGTGCCGACATCAACCTGCAGACCCTGGAGTACGGTGAGGTCATCGACCACCACGGGGTCAAGCTGAGCTTCCACCCGGCCGGCCATGTGCTGGGCTCGGCCCAGGTGCGCCTGGAATACCGCGGCGAGGTCTGGGTGGCCTCGGGCGACTACAAGGTCGAACCCGATGGCACCTGCACCCCCTTCGAGCCGGTGCGCTGCCATACCTTCATCACCGAATCCACCTTTGGCCTGCCGATCTATCGCTGGCGGCCCCAGGCGGAGATCTTCGCCGAGGTCAACGCCTGGTGGCGCGCCAACCAGGCCCAGGGGCTGGCCAGCGTCCTCTACAGCTATGCCTTCGGCAAGGCGCAACGCTTGCTGCATGGCCTCGATCCCGAGATCGGTCCCATCCTCGCCCATGGTGCGGTGGAGCCGCTCAACCGGGTCTATCGCGAGGCCGGCATCCGCATTCCCGAGACCCACTACGCCGGGGACTTCAAGAAGAGCGATCCGCTGCTGCGTCAGGCGCTGATCATCGCCCCGCCCTCGGCCGGGGGCAGTACCTGGATCCGCCGCTTCGGCGAGTACAGCGACGCCTTCGCCAGCGGCTGGATGATGCTGCGTGGCACCCGGCGCCGGCGGGGGGTGGATCGCGGCTTCGTCCTCTCCGACCACGCCGACTGGCCGGGCCTGCTGTGGTCCATCGAGCAGACCGGCGCCGAGCGGGTGATGGTCACCCATGGCTCGGTCGCCACCCTGGTGCGCTATCTGCGGGACCAGGGCCTGGACGCCCAAGGCTTCACCACCGAGTACGGTGAGGAAGACGATACCCCTGTCGCCGCGGAGGTCCAGGCATGAAGGCCTTCGCCGAACTCTATGGCCGTCTCGACGCCACCACCTCCAGCAATGCCAAGCTGGCCGCCCTGGTGGACTATTTCGGTAACGCCCCGGCCGCCGATGCCGCCTGGGCGGTGTATTTCCTCGCCGGCGGCCGGCCCCGCCGGCTGGTACCGACCCGGCAGCTGCGTGAGCTGACCATGGCGCTCTCCGGCCTGCCCGAGTGGCTGTTCGAAGAGAGCTACCAAGCGGTGGGCGACCTGGCCGAGACCATGGCACTGCTGATTCCCAGCGCCAATGCCGCCAATGCCGAGGGCCTGGCCTTCTGGCTGGAAGAGTACCTGCTGCCCCTGCGCGGCCTGCCAGCGGAAGAACTGGCCGAGCGCCTGCCGCCGCTCTGGGGCCAGCTGGATCGCCAGAGCCTGATGGTCTGCATCAAGCTGATCACCGGCGAATTCCGCGTCGGTGTCTCCAAGCTGCTGGTGACCCGCGCCCTGGCTACCCTGGCGGACCTGGACCCCAAGCGCGTCGCCCAGCGCCTGGTGGGCTATACCGACCTCTCGCACCGCCCCACCGCCGAGGGCTATGCCCGCCTGATCGCCCCGGAAAGCCCGGACGAGCATGCCCAGCGCGGCGGCCAGCCCTATCCCTTCTTTCTCGCCCACGCCCTGCAACTGCCGGTGGCGCAATTCGAGGCGCAACTGGGTCCGGCCGAGGATTGGCAGGTGGAATGGAAATGGGATGGCATCCGCGCCCAACTCGTCAAGCGCGACGGCCGCCTATGGGTCTGGTCGCGGGGCGAAGACCTGGTCACGGACCGCTTTCCCGAACTGCATCCCCTCGCGGATCTACTGCCCGATGGCACCGTCATCGACGGCGAGATCGTGGTCTGGAAGGAAGACGCCGCGCCCGACGCCCTGCTCAGCAGCGAGGAGGTCAGCGAGCAGCAGGACGGCCGCGATCCGGCCGCGCCCATTCCCTTTGGCGTGCAGCCCTTCGCCCTCTTGCAGCAACGCATCGGCCGCAAGACCCTGGGCAAGAAGATCCTCGAAGACGTACCGGTCATCCTGCTCGCCTACGACCTGCTGGAATGGCAGGGCCATGACCTGCGCAGCCAGCCTCAACGCCAGCGCCGCGCCGAACTGGAGCGGGTGGTGGCGCGCTGCGCCAGCCCGCTGCTGCGCCCCTCGCCGCTGTTGCACGGCAACGACTGGCAGGACCTCGCCCGCCAGCGCGAGGCTTCCCGCACCCTGGGCGTCGAAGGCATGATGCTCAAGGCTAAGGATTCGCTGTATGGCGTCGGTCGCACCAAGGACATGGGCACCTGGTGGAAATGGAAGGTCGATCCCTTCTCGGTGGATGCGGTACTCATCTATGCCCAGCGCGGCCATGGGCGGCGCGCCAGTCTCTATTCGGACTACACCTTCGCCGTCTGGGACGGTCCGCCGGAGAGTAGCGAACGCACCCTGGTGCCCTTCGCCAAGGCCTACTCCGGCCTTACCGACGAAGAGATGCGCAAGGTGGACGCCATCGTCCGGCGTACCACGGTGGAGAAGTTCGGCCCGGTGCGCAGCGTCGAGCCGACCTTGGTGTTCGAACTGGGTTTCGAAGGCATTGCCCTGTCCAAGCGCCACAAGAGCGGCGTCGCGGTACGCTTTCCGCGGATGCTGCGCTGGCGCCACGACAAGCCGGTGGCCGAAGCCGACACCCTCGACATCCTGCAGCATCTGCTGGACTAGCGGATGGCTGGCCAGGCACCGCCGCCGGTAGCCGACGGCGCCATAGGCGCGCCGCGGGAACCCCGCTGGGCCCTGGCCCTCGCCTGCCTGCCGGCATTGGCCGCGCTCCTGCTCGGCGGCTGGTGGACCGGGGCCTGGCTGCCTTGCGTAGTGGCCCTGGGTGGCGCCTATACCGTCGGCTTCGGCGCCTACAAGAGCTTTGCCGCCGAGCCGCTGGCCCCCATGCTGGTGGCCGCTCTGGGTATGGCCTTTTCCGCCGTGGTCGGCTCCCTGCTGGGTCATCAGTTGCCCGCCCTGGTCCTAGCCGGCGCGCTGTGGGCGGCCTGCTGCGCCTGGCTGTTCGCCGTCGGCAACGGCCCCTGGTGGATCACCCAGCAGTGGACGGTAGCCCTGCTGGTGGCGGGCGGCTTTCCCGGCGATCTGCAGCAGGCCCTGTCGCGAGGTGGCCTCGTGCTCGGCGGTGGGCTGCTGCAACTGCTGCTTTTCGCCCTCGTGCAAAAGGCCCTCTATCGCTCCCAGTGGCGGCTGCGTACCGGCTCCTTGAAGGCTCATCTCTGGGAGGTCGTGGTGCTGTTCGCGGACAGGTTTCGCCTCGGGCGCTACGGCTTCTATGCGGCCGCCGTGGTCGCCCTCTGCCAGACCCTGACCGGCCTGCTCGCTTACGGCCACGGCTACTGGGCGCCCATGACCGCCCTGCTGGTGCTGACGCCGCGACTGGGCGACACCTGGCGGCGCGGCCTGGGTCGGTTGGGCGGCACCTTGGCCGGCTGCCTGCTGGCAGGCGCGGTGGTCTGGCTCGACGATACGCCCGCCGTCCTGGCCATCGCCTGCCTGCTGTGCGCGGCGGGTGCCTATCTGCTGCAGGACGGTCGTTATTCGCTGCAGACGCTGTTCATCACCGGCACCACGGTGCTGATGGTCGCCCTGGCCGGTGCTCCAGAAGCGAGCATCGCCCGCGAACGGATCGGTAGCACCCTGCTCGGCGGTGCGGTCGCTCTGCTCTTCCTGGCGCTGGAAGCCGGCGTCGAACGGAGCCTCGCCCGACTTCAGCGGCGACGCCGGTTGCGCCAGGCGAACACCAGCAAACCCAGCAAGGCGCCCAGGTAGCTGCCAGCGTGCATCCAGGCCGCCAGCAGGAAGCCACGGCTGTCGTGGACGCAGACCGGTACCCGTTGCACGCTACCCAGTTCCAGAGCGAACCAGCCCAGGCCCAGGCCCAGCAGGGCCAGGCCTAGGGCCCCAAGCAGGACGGCAGCGCTGCCGCGCCAAAGATAGCGGTCAGGGGCCGGCTGCCCGCGGCCCAGCCAGAGCAGCGCCAGGCCCAAGGGCAGCCCTGCTACTGCGCCAGCCTGCAGCCCTACCCGAGCCGCCCGCCAGCGTGGCGCCACGCTGGCGTCGAGCAGACCGAATTGCGGAAATTTCAGGCAGCTGAAGTAGTCCGGACCGATGCCATAGCTGAGTTGGTCATGCAGCGCCCCATAGAACGCGGCCAGGGCGATCAGCGCCAGCAACCGGCCCAGGCTTTGCGTCATCGGCTAACCCAACGTCTTGGAAAGCTGTGCAAGCCTGTCATCCCTGCCTGGGAGACGCAGCGGCGTCGATGGACATTGGCCGCTCTCAGCCAGCTGGAGGTCGTAGCCTTGTCCCGACAGCTCATCTGGCTCGCTCCCGTTTCCTTTGCACACAGCTGCACCTTGACACTGCTACCGCACAGATACGATGCCTTATCGAATCAGGCCTTCTGCTACCTTTCTGCCCACCCTTGGCGCATGCGTGTCTTTTTAGACTCAAAGCAGTGCATTCGTCCGCCCCCGGGCAGGAAAGCCGCGCTTTTCCGGTGCATAATGCGCGCCGCGTGGCGCGGTAGGCTGCTACAGGATGTAACCAACGCGGCAACCGCGTACAGATTTGGGACGATCTTCGCCGACTGGTAAGCTTATTGCTCCCGCGAGGGCACGGGCGTCGTACTGGCGCCATGATTTCATCCACATTCGCACTAGGATCCGACATGAAAAAAAGCTGGCTGACTCTCTCTGCGCTCGCCCTGTGTCTGGCCGCCGGTTCGGCGATGGCCAAGGAATGGAAAGAGATCCGCTTCGGTGTGGATACCACCTATCCGCCCTTCGAATCCCAGGCCGCCGATGGCAGCTTCGTCGGCTTCGACATCGAGCTGGGCAACGCCATCTGCGAAAAGCTGGACGTGAAGTGCAAGTGGGTGGTGAGTGACTTCGACGGCCTGATTCCTGGCCTGCGCGCGCGCAAGTTCGACGGCATCCTGTCCTCGCTGACCAAGACCCCGGCGCGTGCCGAGCAGATCGACTTCTCCGACCTGCTGTGGTCGGGCCCCTCCTCCATGGTCACCAAGGAAGGCGCCAACCTGCAGGCCACCGCGGAAAGCCTGAAGGGCAAGACCGTGGGCGTGCAGCAGGGCACCATCCAGGAAACCTTCGCCAAGCAGAAGCTGGCGCCCAATGGCGTCAACGTCCAGAGCTACCAGAATCAGGATCAGGTCTATGCCGACCTGGTGTCCGGCCGGATCGACGTCGCCATGCAGGACATGCTGCAGGCCGAAGGTGGCTTCATGAAGTCGCCCCAGGGCAAGGGCTACACCAACACCGCCATCCACGACGAGTTGCTGCCGGCCGATACCGCTGTCGGTATCCGCAAGGGCAACGACGAGTTCAAGACCTTCGTCAACAAGGGTATCGCGGCCATCCACGCCGACGGCACCTACGACAAGATCCAGAAGAAGTACTTCGGCGACCTGAACCTCTACGATCCCAAGTAAGGTCGGTTCGGCAGACGCCCCCGGTGCCACCGGGGGCGTTTTACGTATGACCGCCGGCGCCCACCGCGCCGGCGGCCTCACCAGGCGATTCCCCCAAGACGCATGCAGCAGAATTCCTTCGACTCCTTCTTGCAGTCCATCGGACTGGGCACGCTCAGCCTGCATGGCTACGGCCCGCTGATCCTGGAAGGCACCCTGACGACCCTCAAGCTCGCCGGCTTCGCGCTGATCGTGGCGGTCATCCTCGGTCTGCTCGGCGCTTCGGCCAAGCTGTCGCGCCTCGCGCCCCTGCGCTTCATTGCCCAGAGCTACACCACCCTGATCCGCGGCGTGCCCGATCTGGTGCTGATGCTGCTGATCTTCTACAGCCTGCAGAACTGGCTGGGCGCCCTCACCGACTACATGGGCTGGGATTACATCGACATCGATCCCATGGCCGCCGGCATCGCCACCCTCGGCTTCATCTACGGCGCCTACTTCACCGAGACCTTTCGCGGCGCCATCCTCGCCGTGCCGCGCGGTCAGGGCGAAGCCGCCCTGGCCTACGGTCTGACCCGCTGGCAGACCTTCACCCTGATCACCTTCCCGCAGATGATGAGATTCGCCCTGCCCGGCATCGGCAACAACTGGCAGGTGCTGCTCAAGGCCACCGCGCTGGTCTCCATCATCGGCCTGGCCGATCTGGTCCGCGCCTCCCAGGAAGCCGGCAAGGGCACCTTCAAGCTGTTCTACTTCCTGATCGTCGCCGGCGTCATCTACCTGCTCATCACCGCCGTGACCAACGCCATCCTCGGGGCGCTGGAACGGCGCTATCACGTCGGCGTGCGGGAGGCCAAGCGATGATCGAACTCCTGCAGCAATACTGGAAACCGCTGCTGTGGACCGATGGCTACCACATCACCGGCCTGGCCATGACCCTCTGGCTGCTGGTGGCCTCGGTGGTGATCGGCTTCATCGTCTCGGTGCCGCTGTCGGTGGCCCGGGTCTCGGAGCGCCGCTGGCTGCGCTGGCCGATCGGCTTCTACACCTACGTCTTCCGCGGCACCCCGCTCTATCTACAGTTGCTGATCTGCTACACCGGCATCTACAGCCTGGGCTTCGTGCGTGACCAGCCGATGCTGGGCAGCTTCTTCCGCGACGGCCTGAACTGCACCATCCTGGCCTTCGCCCTGAATACCTGCGCCTACACCACCGAGATCTTCGCCGGGGCCATCCGCAACACCCCCCACGGCGAGGTCGAAGCGGCCAAGGCCTACGGCCTGGACGGCTGGCGCCTGTACGTGCATGTGATCCTGCCCTCGGCGCTGCGGCGTTCGCTGCCTTTCTACAGCAACGAAGTCATCATGATGCTGCACTCCACCACCCTGGCCTTCACCGCCACGGTGCCGGATCTGCTCAAGATCGCCCGCGATGCCAACACCGCCACCTTCCTGACCTTCCAGGCCTTCGGCCTGGCCGCGTTGCTGTACCTGGCGGTGTCCTTCATCCTGATCGGCCTGTTCCGCCTGGCGGAGCGCCGCTGGCTGGCCTTCCTCGGCCCGACCCACTGACCCAAGCGGCCGCGCCCGGCGCGGCCCCGGAGTAGTCATGCGCCATCTCACCCATCCGCTGGTCGCCCCGGTCCCGGGCACCGAGCGCTGCATCCACAGTTTCCACTTCGGCCCCGCGGACAGCGGTCGCAAGGTCTATATCCAGGCCTCGCTGCATGCCGACGAATTGCCCGGCATGCTCACCGCCTGGCACCTCAAGCAGCGCCTCAGGGCGCTGGAAGCCGCCGGCGAGCTGCTGGCGGAGGTGGTCCTGGTGCCGGTGGCCAACCCCATCGGCCAGGATCAGCAGGTCGCCGACGTCCACCTCGGCCGCTACGAGCTGGAGACGGGGCAGAACTTCAATCGGCGCTTCCGCGACATGACCGCCCAGGTGGAGACCGCCGTCGCCGAGCGCCTCGGCGAGGACGTGGCTGCCAACCAGGCCCTGGTACGAGTGGCGTTCCGCGAGGCCCTGGCCGCGGAAGCCGCCACCACCCAGCTCGACAGTCAGCGTCTGACCCTGCAGCGCCTGGCCTGTGACGCCGAGGTGGTGCTCGACCTGCACTGCGATTTCGACGCCGTGGCGCATCTCTACACCACGCCGGAAGCCTGGCCCCAGGTGGAGCCCCTGGCGCGCTACTTCGGTTCCGAAGCCAGCCTGCTCGCCACCGATTCGGGCGGTCAGTCCTTCGACGAATGCTTCACCCTGCTCTGGTGGAATCTCAACCAGCGCTTTGGCGAACGCCTGCCGCTGGGCAGCCTGTCGGTGACCCTGGAGCTGCGCGGCCAGCTGGACGTGCGTGACGAACTCGCCGCGGCGGATGCCGAGGCCATCGTCAACTACCTGCGCCATCAGGGCTTCCTGAGCGGCGCCGCCGCCTCGCTGCCGCCCCTGCTGCAACCCGCCACGCCCCTGGCCGCCGTGGAGCCGGTGGCGACCACCCAGGGTGGCGTGCTGGTGCTCAAGGCCCAGGTGGGCGAGCGCATCGCGGTCGGCCAGGTACTGGCGCAGGTCGTGGACCCCATCAGCGATCGTGTCGAGGAGGTGCGCAGCGCGGTCACCGGCATCCTCTATGCGCGCTCCAATCGCCGCATGGCCACGGCCGGCATGGTGATCGCCCATGTGGCGGGCACCGAGGCCTATCGCAGCGGCTACCTGCTCTCGCCGTGATCCCTACCCTTTTTCTGCTGTGGAATCCCTATCCATGTACAAACTGACCGTCGAAGGCCTGCACAAGCGTTACGGCGACCACGAAGTGCTCAAGGGCGTCTCGCTCAAGGCCAAGACCGGCGATGTGGTCAGCCTGATCGGCGCCAGTGGCTCGGGCAAGAGCACCTTCCTGCGCTGCATCAACTTCCTCGAGCAGCCCAACGCCGTGACCATGACCCTGGATGGCGAGACCGTTCGCATGGCCGACGATCGCGGCGCCGTGCGGGTGGCCGATGCGGCCCAGCTGCAGAATCTGCGCACCCGCCTGGCCATGGTCTTCCAGCACTTCAATCTCTGGAGCCACCTGAGCGTGCTGGACAACATCACCCTGGCGCCGCGCAAGGCCCTGGGTATCGGCAAGGCGGAAGCCGAAGACCGCGCGCGCAAGTACCTGGACAAGGTTGGCCTGCCCGCCCGGGTCGCAGACCAGTACCCCGCCTTCCTTTCCGGCGGTCAGCAGCAACGGGTCGCCATCGCCCGTGCGCTGGCGATGGAGCCGGAGATCATGCTGTTCGACGAGCCCACCTCGGCCCTGGACCCGGAGCTGGTCGGCGAAGTGCTCAAGGTGATCCGCGCCCTGGCGGAAGAAGGACGCACCATGCTCATGGTGACCCACGAGATGGCGTTCGCCCGCGAGGTGTCTTCTCAGGTGCTGTTCCTGCACCAGGGGGTGGTGGAGGAAGAAGGTCCGCCGAGTGAAGTGCTGGTCAGTCCGCGTAGCGAACGCTTGCGCCAGTTCCTCAGCGGCAATCTCAAGTAAGCCTGGGTCCCCGGCCGGGGACCCTATGCGAACCGGGCGGCGCCAGCCGCTCAGGTTCGTGCCAGCCCGCTCAGCGGCGCTGCTGCTGGCGACGACGCTGGGCAGCCAGTCGCTCGCGTTCACGACTGGGAATCGGGATGGCCTTGACCAGACCGAGCCGGGCGAGCAGGTCCAGCATCAGAGCTTGTATACGGTCGTTCATGAAAACTCCTCGAGCCAGCGCTCAGTCAGGGACAGCCATGGCGGGCAGAGCGTGCTGCCCTCCTCCACGATATTGAGTCTTTCCCTGTCGATTCAATCCATTGGCATGTGGTTGTTCGTCGCAACAGGGCTGCGCTTTGTCAAAAAGTGTGTCTTTCGCCTGAAAGACAGCGGCAGCACCGATGCGCCCTGGCCAGGCAGCCGAGTGGCGATTGTTATCGGAACCCATATCAAATCTGCCCGTCCTGACACTGCGATCGAGTTCAATTCGCGACCCATCAACTGACGAATGGTGAAAATATGCTGCGATCGTTGGTTATCATCGTGGGGCGATAACGGGTTAGCCGCAGTTCCTCAGCCAATAACAACGATGTCATCAGGGTGCTCGCACCTCGATGTTTTCCCTGCTTGTTGTTATCCCCATCACATCCTTTCTCTAGTTCGCGTGACCGGCACGGCAGGAGTGCTCCCATGACCAGATCCTTACCTCTCTTCATCGTTCTCGGGCTCCTGGCCAGTCCGGTGATGGCGGCCAGCTGGGGCCTGCAGCGCGAGGTGGGGGACTTCGATCTGAAGATGGGCACGGCGCCGTCACGCAGCATGGCGCAGGGACTGGTCGCACCGAACTCCGCCGGCATGGGCGGTGGCTTCGATCTCACCCACGACAGCGGTCTGTACTTCGGCCAGTGGACGACCAACAACGCCTCGTCCGCGGAAGCGCCGCTGCTGGAGATGGACACCTACGCCGGCTACAAGCACCGCTTCGCCCCAGGCTATGGCTACGAACTGGGCGTGATCAACTACAGCAACCTGATCCAGAACGTCGATCCCAGTCGCGAGCTGTATTCCGGGATGACCGTCTACGGCAAACGCCTGGGCGCGGCCTTCGCCAATGACCCGGGTCGCCACAACGCCTCGGTCTATGCCGACCTGGGGACCCTGCCGCTGATCAAGACCGGCGTCTCGCTCAAGTACACCAACTATGTGCTGGACGTACCTTCGACCCTCGACAGTGGCGGCATGGTGCGCAGCTTCAACGACTGGTCGGTGAATTTGAGTCGCAAGTGGGTGAATACCCTGTTCAACCTGACCTACAGCGGCACTAGCCTGAGAGGCGCCGACTGCTCGGTGTATTCGGGCCACAACACCTATTGCGACAGCGCCCTGATGCTCAAGGCCTCGCACCCCTTCTTCTAGTCCGCTACTGTCGCACCAGGCTCCGTCCAAGACCGACCTAGGGCCGTTCCCTTCCAAGTTGCTGCAGGGCCTGCCGCGCCCGCACCTGCTCCCCGGCTTCCAGCTCTACCAGCCAGTTGACCTTGGTCCCCACTCGCGTGGCGATCGGCACCCCGTCGCGATAGAGCAGGCGATTGCCGGCCACGGCGGGCACCTTGGTGCCAGGCAGCAGGGTGCCGACCAGATTGAGCGGATCCAGCGCCGAGACGCACACCCAGAGATCTTCCGCCGGACGCTGGCGCCACTCGCGCAGGGGCGCAATGGCCGCCGGATCGGCGAATTGCTCGCCGGACAGACCAGCGATGAAGCGCCCGCCGCGGATTTCGCCGCGGGCTTCCAGGCGATGGCAGGCGCGCACGAGATCACGCCAGGGCGGCAAGACGGCGCTTTCGCGCTGTAGCAGCTGCCAGCAGAGCACGCCATAGCGACGCAGCAGCAGCCCGACCAGGCGCTCCAGCAGCGCATCCGGCAGCCGTGCCCCGACCGGCGCCGCGGCGGGCCGCAAGGCGACCCAGCGACCGGCATCGTCCATCCCGCCATAGAGCGCCATGCGCCCACGGCGTGCGCCGCTGCGGCTGCCCCGCTTGGCCGCCGGTAACAGCAGCGCGCGCAGGCCGGCGAAGCTGTCGGCGTTGACCGCACCGGCCCCCACCAGCTCGCCCAGGGCCGTCTCCAGCTCGCTGCGCAGCAGGCGCGCCTCGCCGAGCAGCTCATCGAAGAAAGAGGCACCGCGGCGCGTCAGCACCTCGAGCACCCGCTGCGCCTTGGGTGACAGCATCTCGCTGCCGGTGGGCTCGCTCAGGCCGGTCCAATCGGCCAGGTGCCGCCGCGGCAGCAGGACGATGGGCGAGCCCTTGACCGGTCCGCCGCCCCCGCGTCCCGCCTGGGGCAGGCGCAGCCAGGCCACGCGACCGGCGCGACAGAGGTCGTCGAGGTAGGTGAACTGATAACTCGGGAGGCGACTGGGCAGGATCTCGCCTTCCCAGCCGGCGGCGGCCACCTCGAAGCCTTCCAGCAGGCCGATCACCTGCTCCAGGCCCTCGTTACCTCTCAGGGTCGCCGGACCGGCCAGATGGTGGTGCTCCAGCAGGAATCTCAGGTAATCGGCCAGGGCCACCGGCTCGATGGCCTTGCGCAGACGCCCCAGGGTGTAGCGATGGATCCGCGCCAGCAGGTGGCGCTCGCACCACTCCACGCTACCGCCTGCCGCGGAGAAGCACCCCTGCAGGACATAGCCCTCGCCCTGCAGGGCCAGCAGCGCCGGCGTGAGCTGCGCCGACGGCAACCCGAGGCTGTCGGCCAGCTCGTCCTGGTCTACCGGACCCAGCGCGGTGAGGCGCGCGCGCAGCACCTCGACCAGGGCCGCCCCGGCATCCGCCGGCGCTGCGAAACCTGGCGGCGGACTGAGCACTGGCTCCGTGGCGGCGCCTGGAAACAGCATCTGGAACAACGGCAGTCGCTCGGCCGCGATCCAGAGGGTCGCTTCCGGCAGCCGCAACCGCCCTGCCCGCCCGGCCTTGACCAACTGACGGGCCTGGGCCTGGTGGGGTGCCAATTCCGCCTCGGTGAGAAAACCGACACCGAGCAGGGCTTCGTGCAGGTCATCGGCGCTCTCCAGCCGCGGCCAGGCTTCCTCCCGGACCAGGTCGGTGGCCGCCGGATCCAGGGCGCCCAGCTCGTCCGGATCGGCGCCGCCAAAACGGCGATTCTGCACCGCCAGGGTCCGCCGCTCTTCGACGGGAGCATCGTCCAGATAGGCATAGGGCTTGGCCGTGAGCACCTCGACAGCCAGCGGTGAGGGGCCGGGCAGGTCGCGGGTCAGCAGGGTCAGTCGGCCACCCGTGATACGCGCCAGCAGGGCCAGCCAGCCGCGGCTGTCGAGGGACTCGTGCAGGCAGTCGTCGAGGGTCTGGCGGACCAGCGGATGATCCGGCACCTGCCGCTCGCCGGCGAGATTCTCCAGGCAGGCGACCTGGTCGGGAAAGACCGTGGCCAGGAGGTCTTCGCTGCGCATGCGCTGCACCTGGGTGGCCACCTTGCGCCCGGCGCGGAAGCGCGGCAGGGCCAGGGCCGTGGTGGCGTTCCAGCGCCAGCGCACGGCGAACAGCGGGGCGTCGAGCAGCGCCTGGATCAGCACAGTCTCGGCGGTGGCCGGATGCAAGTAGCGCCAGACCTCGTCGAGCACGAAGCTGTGGCTGGTGGCCAGCGAAAGGATCAGGGCGTTCTCGGTCGCTGCCGCCTGCAGCTCGACGTTGAAATGGCGGCAGAATCTCTTGCGCAGAGCCAGGCCCCAGGCGCGGTTGATACGGCTGCCGAAGGGCGCATGGATGATCAGCTGCATGCCGCCGGCCTGGTCGAAGAACCGCTCCATGACCAGGGTCTGCTGGGTCGGCAAGGCGCCCAGCGCCTGGCGCGCCCGACCGAGATAGTCCACCAACTGGCGTGCCGCGCCCTCCTCCAGCGCATAGGCCGCACCAATGCGGGCGATGGCCGGTTCCGGAGGTTCGTCGGTTGCGGGCAGTAGGGGTTCGAGTTCCGCGCGCAGCCGCGCCAGGCCCGCCGACAGCTCATCGCTACGGCCCGGCGCCTCGCCGTGCCAGAAGGGGATGTTGGGCGGCTGTCCCTTGGCATCCTCCACCCGCACCTTGCTGCCTTCGATCTTGACGATGCGGTAGGCGGTGTTGCCCAGCTGGAAGACGTCGCCCACCAGGCTTTCGAAGGCGAAATCCTCGTTGACGCTGCCGACGGTATGGCCCTGGGGTTCGAGCAGCACACTGAAGTCGCCGCTCTCCGGAATGGTGCCGCCGCTCATCACGGCGGTCGCCTTGCCGCCCCGGCGGCCGCGCAGGAGACCGTTGACCGCGTCCCGATGGACATAGGCGGCGCGCGGACCGCGGCGATCCGTATAGCCCTGGCTGAGCATCTCCACCACGGCCCGGTAATCGGCCTCGCTCAGCGCCGCATAGGGCTCGGCCTGGCGCAGCACGGCCAGCAGCCCCGCTTCCGACCACTCCTGGCAGGCGACCTCGGCCACCAGTTGCTGAGCCAGGACATCCAGGGGCGCCACGGGGATATGCAGGGTATCCAGCTCACCGCGACGCACGCAGTCGAGCAGCGCCACGCATTCCACCAGGTCGTCGCGCGAGGTGGGAAACAGCCGTCCCTTGGGCAGGCCGCCGACCTGGTGATTGGCCCGTCCGACCCGTTGCAGGAAGGCGGCGATGGAACCCGGCGAGCCGATCTGACAGACCAGGTCGACGTCGCCAATGTCGATGCCCAGTTCCAGGGAAGCGGTCGCCAGCAGCAGGCGCAACTCGCCGCGCTTGAGGCGCTGCTCGGCGTCCAGTCGCTGTTCCCTGGCCAGGCTGCCGTGGTGGGCGGCCACCTGGGCATTGCCCAGACGATCCGAGAGCTGTCGTGCCATGCGCTCGGCCAGGCGGCGGGTGTTGACGAACACCAGGGTGGTGCGGTGCGCCTCGGCCAGTTCGGCCAGGCGGTCGTAGACCAGCTCCCAGGCCTGAGTGGACAGCATTGCCTCCAGGGGGATGGGCGGCACCTCCAGGGCCAGGTCACGGGCGCGCTGGTGGCCGATGTCGATCATCGTACAGGGGCGGGCCTGCCCCTGCGCATCGCGCCCGACCAGAAAGGCGGCCACGGCGACCAGGGGCTTCTGGGTGGCGGACAGCCCGATACGCTGCAGCGAACGCCCGGTGAGGGCCTCCAGTCGCGCCAGGCTCAGGGTCAGGTGACTGCCGCGCTTGTCATCGGCGATGGCATGGATTTCGTCGACGATGACGCCGCGCACGCTGGCCAGCATCCGCCGCCCGGAATCCGAACCCAGCAGCACATAGAGAGATTCGGGCGTGGTGACCAGCAGGTGGGGCGGCCGCCGACGCATGGCGGCCCGCTCCTTCTGCGGGGTATCGCCAGTGCGCACCGCCGTGCGCAACGCCAGCGGCGGCAGGGCCCGTGCTTCCAGCGCCGCGCCAATGCCGGCCAGGGGTTCTTCGAGATTGAGGCGGATGTCGTTGGACAGGGCCTTGAGCGGCGACACATAGAGCCAGAGGCAGGCCTCGGGCAGGCCGCCCTCCTGCACCGCTTCCTGCACCAGGCCATCCAGCACGGCGAAGAAGGCGGTCAGCGTCTTGCCCGAACCGGTAGGCGCCGCCACCAGCACCGAGGCGCCGGCGCGAATGGCCGGCCAGGCCTGCAGCTGCGCCTCGGTCGGCGCGGGAAAGCGCGTCGTGAACCAGCTGCGCGGCGCTTCGTGAAAGTCCGCCAGGACGGCGGCGGCAGGCGATATCGAGGTCATCTGCCCAATATGGGAGTGGCCATAACAGGCCACAACCCGAGCCGACCGGCGGCTCAGGCGATGCGATTGCGCAATTCGCCGCCCTGCAGCATGGCTTCGAGGTTGGCCAGCATCACCTGTTGCTGGGCCTGTTGGGCCGAGGCCGCATTGGCCGCCACATGAGGGCTGAGCACCAGGTTGGGCTGCTGGCGCAGGCGCTCGGGCACCTCGGGTTCGCGGGCGAAGACATCCAGCGCCGCGCCGGCGATCACCCCCTGCTCCAGGGCTGCGGCCAGGGCGACTTCGTCGACCACGCTGCCGCGGGAGATATTGACCAGATGGCCTTCCGCGCCGAGCGCGGCCAGGATCTCGGCATCCACTGCCCCCACGGTCTCGGCGCTGGCGCGGACCGCCACCACCAGCACGTCGCTCCAGCGTGCCAGTTCCAGCAGGCTGCCGTGATAGGCATAGTCCAGCCCCCCTCGCGGCGAGCGATTGAAATAGCCGATCTCCATGTCGAAGGCCGCGCCGCGCCGGGCGATGCGCCGCCCGATCTCGCCCAGGCCATAGATGCCCAGGCGCCGCCCGGCCAGGCCCGGCACCTGGGGCATGCGCTCGATGGCGTTGCCCTGCCAGCGGCCGCTGCGGACGAAGGCATCGCCTTGCAGCAGGCGGCGCGCGCTGGCCAGGATCAGGCCAAAGGTGAATTCCGCCACGGCGGTGGCATTGGCGTCACCGGCGGTGGTCACGGCGATGCCGCGCGCGCGACAGGCCGCCAGGTCGACCCCCTCGTAGCCAGTGCCGTAGCAGGCCACCAGGCGCAGGGCCGGCAGGGCATCCAGCAGCGCGGCGCGGGTCGGCAGGCCACCGATGGTCAGCAGAGCCACGGCTTCCTCGGCCCCGGCGGGCAGCGCCGCGGGATCGGCCGAAGGAAAGGGCCCCAGGACCCGGTAGTGGGCTTCGAGCCGGGTCACCAGTCCCGGGGGCAATTGCGGGGCCATCAGCAGCGTCGGTTTCATCTTGTAATACTTTCCCTGGGGCAAAACCCAAGCGTCGCCAGCAGGAGCCGTGGTCGTCAACCATTCTCTTTAGGCTGCCGGTTTCGGCGGTCTTCATCAGTGCCCCCGGACCAGGCCAAGTCCTTGATCGGCTGGGAAATTCGCGCAACTTGTCGACCCGACCCCAGGTCCGATCGGCGTCCGCCAACCACACAGGGATTTTCGGGATGACCAGAGTTCTCCGCCAGGCCGGCACCACCTGCTGTCTTGCCTTGCTCGCCGGCAGCCTGCCGTTGACCGCCACGGCGCTGGAATTCAGCGGCTACGGCCGGGTAGGCGCCGGTGGCGCCGCGGAAGGTGGCAAGCAGAGCTGCTTCCAGCTGCCCGGGGCACCCGCCAAGTACCGCCTGGGTAACGAATGCGAGACCTACTGGGAACTCGAACTCCACCAGACCCTGTACAGGGGCGTCGATGGCACCGAACTCAAGGTGCACGGCATGGCCAGTCTCTACAACGTCTACGACCAGACCCCGACCTTCAGTGGCGACAACGGCAACGTGCGCCTGCCGCAGATCTGGACCAGCCTCAGCCTGCCGGCGCTCAATGGTGGCGGCATCTGGGCCGGCCGGCGTTACTACAAGCGTCACGACATCCATATCAACGACTTCTACTACTGGAATCCGAGCGGCACCGGCTTCGGCCTGGAGGACTACGGGCTGGGCGACAGCGGTATGCGGCTGAGCTACGCCTTCAGTCGCGAAGACAACATCGACCAGCCGGACAAGGCCAACCGGCACGACGTGAACCTGGGCGGGATCAAGACCAATCCCGGTGGCGAGATCGAACTGGGGCTGTCCTATATCCAGCGCGCCGGCCAGGTACGGAACGCTCACAGTGGTTGGTCGGCCACCGCCGAGCACAAGCAGGCGCAGTTCTTTGGCGGGGTCAACGTCTTCACCGTGCAGTACGGCCGCGGCCCGGGCACCGGCCTGGGCGCTACCGGCAGCCTGACCGCCGACCAGGATTACGAAAGCCTGCGCGTGCTCGAATCGCCGCGCTGGCAGCTCACCCCGCGCTTCGGCGGCCAGTTGCTGGCGCTCTACCAGCGCGACCGCGCGCCCGGGGATGGCGGCCAGACCTGGTATTCCTTCGGCGTGCGACCCAGCTATGCCTTCACCCGGCGGTTCAAGCTGCAGGTGGAATTCGGCCACGATCAGATCCACCCCGACAGCGGCGCCACCCGCAAGTTGAACAAGGTCACCGTGGCCCCGACCCTGGCGCTGGGCGGCATGGGGCTGATGGACCGCCCGGAGATCCGCCTCTACTGGACCTACGCCAGCTGGAACCGCGGCGCCCAGGACGCCGCGGTGGCCGGTACGGCGCTGTCCGACAGCGGCGCCTTCGGCGACGCCCGCCACGGCAACAACTTCGGCGTGCAGCTGGAAACCTGGTGGTAGACACAGGCAAGCGAGACCGCCCGTCATGACCGGGCGAACTAAACGTAGGCCGCCCGGTCGGTGTTCCTGACAACCAAATGGCCGACCAGGGAGAACGCCATGAATCCTCTCGCCCGCGAGCTGCCCGCAGCGAGTGACACCGCCACCACCCTGCTCGACCGCTTCCAGCGCGTGCGCCGGGCCAGCGAGGCGCTCTGCGCCCCACTCACCGTCGAGGACTACGTCATCCAGAGCATGGCCGACGTCAGTCCGCCGAAATGGCACCTGGCCCACGTCACCTGGTTCTTCGAGGCCTTCATCCTCAAGCCCTTCCTCAAGGGTTACCAGACGCCCAATCCAGCCTACGACTACCTGTTCAATTCCTATTACGAGACCCACGGCAAGCCCTTTCCCCGGGCGGCCCGCGGGCACCTGTCGCGGCCGGGCGTGGACGACGTCTATCGCTTTCGCGCGGCGGTGGACGCCGCCATGGCCGAGCTGCTGAGTTCTCCGCCCGCCGAACATGCCGCCGAGATCGCCCGGCGCCTGGAGCTGGGCCTGCACCACGAGCAGCAACACCAGGAATTGCTGCTCATGGACATCAAGCACATCCTGGCGCAGAACCCGCTGCATCCGGTCTATCGCGCCGACTTGGCCAAGGGCCCCGCGGCCGGGGTCGCGCCCCTGGGTTGGGAAGCGCATCCGGGCGGCGTCCGGCATGTCGGCCATGGCGGCGAAGGCTTCGCCTTCGATTGCGAGACGCCGGTCCATCGGCAATTCGTCGACGACTTCCAGCTGGCCGATCGCCTGGTCACCAATGGCGAATACCTGGCCTTCATCGAGGACAACGGCTATGGCCGCAGCGATCTCTGGCTGTCCGACGGCGCCGCGGCCATCCGCACCCTCGGCTGGCAGGCACCGCTGTATTGGGAGAAGCTCGATGGCGTCTGGCACCACTTCACCCTTGGAGGCCTGACTCCGGTGGATCCGACCGCGCCGGTCTGCCACCTGAGCTTCTACGAAGCCGATGCCTACGCCAGCTGGGCCGGGGCCCGACTGCCCACCGAGGCGGAATGGGAAACCGTGGCGGCGCGCCAGCCGATCCAGGGCAATTTCGTCGACCAGGATCACCTGCAGCCGGTCGCCAACACGGGCCAGGGCATGCGCCAGCTGTTCGGCGATGTCTGGGAGTGGACCGGCAGCGCCTTCCGCCCCTATCCCGGTTTCAAGCCACTGCCGGGCAGTCTGGGCGAATACAACGGCAAGTTCATGTCTGGGCAGATGGTCCTGCGCGGTGGCTGCTGCGCCACGCCCCGGGACAATGTGCGCGCCACCTATCGCAACTTCTTCTATCCCACCATGCGCTGGCAGTTCTCCGGCCTGCGCCTGGCCAGAGAGGTCTGACCCATGGCCCTAGCCGTGCGCTTCTTCGATCAGCAACCGGTGACCGTCGCCGACAGCTCGCTGCGGGACGACGTGCTTCAGGGCTTCGCCCGGACCCCCAAGGCGCTGTCGCCCAAGTATTTCTACGATCAGCGCGGCTCCGAGCTGTTCGAGGCCATCACCCGGCAGCCCGAGTACTACCCGACCCGTACCGAAGAGGGCATCCTGGCCACCGCGGCCGGTGAGATCGCCCGCCTGGCCGGGCGCGACGCCGCCCTGGTCGAACTGGGCAGCGGGGCCAGTCGCAAGGTGCGCCTGCTGCTGGAAGCCATGCACCCGGCCGGCTACCTGGGCATCGACATTTCCCGCGAATTCCTGCTCAGCAGCACCCAGCGCCTGGCGGCCGACTATCCCTGGCTGGACGTCAGCGCCGCCTGCGCCGACTTCAGCCGGCCCATGACCCTGCCCGACAGTCTCGACGGCCTGCGGCCCATCGCCTTCTTTCCCGGTTCGAGCATTGGCAATTTCACCCCCGCAGAAGCGGGGGTTTTCCTGCGCAATCTGCACCGGATGCTGCCGGCGACCGGGGGCCTGCTGATCGGGGTGGATCTGATCAAGGATCGGGCGCGGCTGGATGCGGCCTACAACGACGCCGCCGGGGTGACCGCCGCCTTCAATCTCAACCTGCTCGAACGCATCCGTCGTGAGTTGGACACCGATCTGGATCCGCAGCGCTTCCGACACCTGGCCTTCTTCAACGAGGAGCAGGCGCGTATCGAGATGCACCTGGTCAGCACCCGCGACCAGACCGTACGTCTCGAAGGCCGCCGGTTCTCCTTCCGCGAAGGCGAACGGCTGCAGACCGAGAATTCCTACAAGTACAGCCTGGAGAGCTTTCGTGCGCTGGCCGAAGATGCTGGCTTCAAACAGGTGCGGGTGTGGACCGACCCTCAGGCGTTGTTCGCGGTTTTCTATTTCGCGGCTTGAGCCGTTCGACGGATAAAAGACGACCGGCAGAGTGTGAGGCGGATGGTGAGGGAACTCTCGACCCGATCACGCTCTAAGTAGCAATCTGCTACTACAGCGCACCGAGACGTTGCCATGGAGCCTGCTCCACTCACTGCGGCCAATGAACGCCAGCGTCTTGCACTGCTGCGCGATCTCGCCTTGATCGACCGTCCTTCCGACCGCGCCTTCCAGGATCTCACCGATCTCTGCGCGCGGTTGTTCGATGTCCCCTACGCCATGATCTGCTTTCTCGACGGCCAGCAGGTTCATTGTCGAGCCACCGTGGGCTGTGCGCCCCTGACCGTGCCGCGCACCCAGTCGTTCTGCCAGCACCTGCAGGAAACCAGCCTGCCGCTGCAGGTGGAAGACGCCCGCAACGACGCCCGCTTCGCCGACCTCAGGGTGGTCAGGGAAGCGCCGAATATCCGTTATTACCTGGGCGCGCCACTGCGCACGTCTGAAGGCCTGATGCTCGGCAGCCTGTGCCTGTTCGATTCCACTCCGCGGGCCGCCCTGCCGCAGGATCGCTTGGTGGCGCTGCAGCAGCTGGCCGCCCTCGCCAGCCAGCACATCGAACTGCTGCGCACCGAAGCCTTCTGGGATCCGGTCACCCAGTTGCCCAATGGCCAGCGCTTCATCGAAGACGCCGAAGCCCTGACCCGCGCGGGCACTCCCGTGGTGGCGGTGGCGGCCGATCTGTTCGCCCAGAGCTATCTCAACGATTTCATCAAGGCCATGGGTCAGGCGCACTTCGATGGCCTGCAGCGCGCCATCAAGCAGCACCTGCGTCGCCTGCTGCCGGCCGAACAACCGCTGTACCGCCTGGGGCCGGCCCGCTTCGGCTTTTTGCTGCACGACGCCGCCGAGGCCGCGCAACAGGCGCTGCTCGAACGGCTGCAGGAGGAACTGACCGGGGTGCTCGACTACAACGGCATTCCCATCCAGACCCGCCTGGGCCTGGGGGTGATGTCCCTGACCGACGATCATCCCGCCGACTGGCTGCGTGCGCTGATCGCCACCGCCGACGATGCCCGCGCCGAGATGCGCGGCTGCCGGCATTTCGATCCGCAGCACGACGCCGCCTACCGTCGCGCCTTCGCCCTGCTCAGCGCCCTGCCCCAGGCGCTGCGCGCCGAGGATCAGCTGAGCCTGGTCTACCAGCCGCGCATCGACCTGGCCACCGGTCGCTGCCACAGCGTCGAGGCGCTGTTGCGCTGGCAGCATCCGCACCTGGGCCCGGTCAGTCCGGCGGAGTTCATTCCGCTGGCGGAAAAGACCGCGCTGATCACCGCCCTGAGTCGCTGGGTGATGCAGCAGGCCATCGGCCAGGCCTATGCCTGGCAACGGGAAGGCCGGAGTCTGGGCGTGGCGATCAACATCTCCGCCCATGACCTGAACGATCCGGACTTCACCGAGCACACCATTGACCTGCTGCAGCGCCATCCGGTCAATCCCCGGCGCCTGGAGCTGGAGGTCACGGAGAATGCCCTGCTGGGTGACGTGGCCCTGATCCATCGCCAGCTGGCCGCCCTGCGCGAGCTGGGCATCGGCATCGCCATCGACGACTTCGGTACCGGCTACAACAACCTCTCGCACCTGCGCGAATTGCCGGCCGACACCATCAAGATCGACCGCAGCTTCGTCCGCGACCTGACCCATCGTACCAAGGATCGGCTGATCGTCAGCTCGCTGATCGAACTGTCCCATCAACTCGGCTTTCGCATCACCGCCGAGGGCATCGAGACCGCCGAGGCCCTGGCCAGCCTGCTGGCCATGGGCTGCGACGAAGGCCAGGGCTTCTGGATCGGCAAACCCATGCCCGAACCGGAGCTGCAGGCCTGGCTGCTGATCCAGCAACCGGATCTGCAACGCTCGACTCGCCGCGCCCCGGTCTTCCAGCTGTTCGACAACGCCGCCAAGCACTGAGCCTGCCCTGCCCCGCGGTCTCGCCGCGGGTTGGCGCCTCAGGCCCGGCGCGGGATCACTCCTGGGTGCGCTTGCGCGGCGGCGCGAAGCCGTCGGCCGAGGTCGGCACCAGGGCACCGGGGCGGCGTTCGGTCTTGGGTTTTGCCTTGGTCTTGGCCTTGCCGTCCTTCTTGCCCTCGGTCTTTTTCTTCTTGACGCCGGCGGCCTTGCCCGAGGCCTTGAGCTTCTTCGGACCGCTGTAGCTGGCCTTGAGACCCGGCAGGTGACGGCGCTCGAATCTCAGCTTGAGATAGCGCTCGATGCTGGACATCAGGTTCCAGTCGCCATGGGTGACGAAGGAAATCGCCAGACCGGCCTCGCCGGCGCGGCCGGTGCGGCCGATGCGGTGGACGTATTCGTCGCCACTGCGCGGCAGGTCGTAGTTGATCACCAGGTCCAGGCCGTCGACGTCCAGCCCGCGGGCGGCCACGTCGGTGGCGATCAGCACCTTGACCGCGCCGCTCTGCAGCCGCTCCACGGCGAGCTTGCGATCCTTGGTGTCCTTGTCGCCGTGCAGCACGAAGACCTTGAGGCCTTCGGCCACCAGGCGGCCGGTCAGGCGGTCGGCCTGCACCTTGGTGTTGGTGAAGACGATGGCCTTGCGATAGGTCTCGTTAGCCAGCAGCCACTGCAGCAGGCGCTCCTTGTGCGGCGGCTCGTCGGCCAGGATCACCTGCTGCACCACGGCTTCGTTGAGTTCGCCGGTGCGGTCCAGCATGAGATTCTGCGGCTCGCGCAGGACCTGCTCGACCACCTGACGCAGGCTGTTGCCACCGCTGGTCGCGGAGAACAGCAGGGTCTGGCGACCTTCCCGCTCGCAGCTCGCGGCGATCTGCAGCACGTCCTCGGAGAAGCCCATGTCCAGCATGCGGTCGGCTTCGTCGAGCACCAGCATCTCGATGTCTTTCAGATTGACGTTGCCGGCGTTGCGCTGCTCCAGCAGGCGCCCGGGGGTGGCCACCAGGATTTCCGGGTTCTTGCGCAGGCCGGCGGCCTGGACACGGAAGTCCTCGCCGCCGATCACCAGGCCGGCCTTGAGGAAGGTGAACTGGCCGAAGCGTTCGATTTCCTTGGCGGTCTGCTGGGCCAGCTCGCGGGTCGGCAGCAGGATCAGGGCGCGGGCACCGGAGCGGGGCTTGGGATCCTTGAGCAGGCGATCCAGCAGCGGCAGCAGGAAGGCGGCGGTCTTGCCACTGCCGGTGCGGGCGGTGACGCGCAGGTCGTGACCTTCCAGGGCCGGGCCCACGGCAGCGGCCTGGACCGGGGTGGGCGTCTTGAAGCCCAGGGTATCGAGGGCCTTGAGCAGGCGCTCGTGCAGAGCGAGTTCGGTAAACACGGGTAGACCTCGGTAAAGAAAGGGCGGCCGCCGCGGGCGACCGCAGGTGATCAGGGGACCAGACGGCTGCGGAACAGCGCCTGGTGCTCGCGGCACTGGGCGGCGGCCAGCAGGAAGACGCCATGGCCGCCGCGCTCGAATTCGAGCCAGGTGAAATCGACTTCCGGATAGAGCGCCTCGACGTGGACCTGGCTGTTGCCCACCTCCACAATCAGGACGCCCTGTTCGGTGAGGTGATCTGCGGCCTCGGCCAGCATCCGCCGCACCAGATCCAGGCCGTCTACGCCACAGGCCAGGCCCAAGGCCGGTTCGTGCTGGTATTCGGCCGGCATGTCGGCGAAATCCTCGGCATCCACATAGGGCGGATTGCTGACGATCAGATCGAAACGCTGCCCCGGCAGTCCGGCGAAGCCGTCGCCCTGGACGGTATAGACGCGATCCTCCAGATCGTGGCGCTCGATGTTCTGCCAGGCCACTTCGAGGGCGTCGTAGGACAGATCGCCCAGGGCCACCTCGGCCTCGGGGAAGGCATAGGCGCAGGCGATGCCGATGCAGCCCGAGCCGGTGCAAAGATCGAGGATGCGCGTCGGTGCGGCCGGCAGCCAGGGGGCGAACTGCGTTTCGATCAGCTCGCCGATGGGTGAACGTGGCACCAGCACCCGCTCGTCGACGGTGAACGGCAGGCCGCAGAACCAGGCTTCGCCGAGCAGATAGGCGGTCGGCACACGCTCCTGGATGCGCTTGTGCAGCAGCACCCCGAGTTCGTAGCGCTCGTCGTCTTCCAGGGCGCAGTCCAGGTAGCGATCGGCGGTGTCCCAGGGCAGGTGCACGGCGCCCAGCACCAGGGCGCGGGCCTCGTCCCAGGCGTTGTCGTGGCCATGGCCGAAGAACAGCTCTTCGGCATGGAAGCGGCTGACGGCCCAGCGGATGTGGTCGCGCAAGGTGCGCAGGCGGGATTCGCTCATGAAAGGCTCCGGATAATCAGCCGCGCATTCTAACCCGCGCCCGGTCCGACTGCAGGAACTTAACGGCAGATCCCTTCTTCCTAACCCTAAAGGTCCAACGAGGAGAACGTCATGAGCAAGACCGTAGCCGACCATCTCTGGGAGCGCCTCGGCCAATGGCACGTCGAGCGCATCTTCGGTTATCCCGGCGATGGCATCAACGGCGTCATGGGCGCCCTGGGGCGGGTGGCCGACCAGTTCGACTACGTGCGGGTGCGTCATGAGGAGATGGCCGCCTTCATGGCCTGCGCCCATGCCAAGTTCACCGGCGAGGTGGGCGTCTGCCTGGCCACCTCCGGGCCTGGGGCCATCCACCTGCTCAACGGCCTGTACGACGCCAAGATGGACCATATGCCGGTGGTCGCCCTGGTCGGCCAGCAGGCCGCCTCGTCGCTCGGCAGCGATTACCAGCAGGAGGTCGACCTGCACACCCTGTTCAAGGACGTTTCCGCCTATGTGGAGACGGTGGTGCATCCGGCGCAGCTGCGCCATGTCATCGACCGCGCCTTCCGCGTGGCCATCGCCGAGCGCCAGGTGGCCACCGTGATCCTTCCCAACGACATCCAGCAGCTGCCCGCGGTGGAGAGTCCGCCGCACCAGCATGCCAATGTCCTCTCCGGTGCCGGCGCCATTCCGCCGCGCCCCTATGCCCAGGAAGACGACCTGCAGGCCGCCGCCGACATCCTCAATGCCGGCAAGAAGGTCGCCCTGCTGGTGGGCGCCGGTGCCCTGCAGGCGCGTAGCGAGGTCATGGCGGTGGCGGAAAAGCTCAGCGCCGGAGTGGCCAAGGCGCTGCTGGGCAAGGGCGTGCTCTCCGATGAACTGCCGTATGTCACTGGCTCCATCGGCCTGCTCGGCACCGAGGCCAGCGATCTGCTGATGAAGGAATGCGACACCCTGCTGATCGTCGGCTCGACCTTTCCCTACACCGAATTCCTGCCCAAGGAAGGCCAGGCGCGGGCGGTGCAGGTCGACCTGCATGCGCGCAACATCAGCATGAGGTATCCCATCGAGCAGCCGTTGCTGGGCGATGCCGGCGAGACCCTGAGACGCCTGCTGCCGCTGCTGGAGAGCAAGCCCCACGCTAAATGGCGCGCACGCATCGAGAAGAGCGTGGCCGCTTCCTGGCACTCCATCGAGCAGCGCGCCCTGGCACCCGCCGATCCGATCAATCCGCAGCGGGTGTTCCATGAACTCTCCAGCCAGTTGCCGCGCGACGCCATCCTCTGCGGCGACAGCGGTTCCCACACCAACTGGTATGCCCGCGACATCCGCATGCGCGGGCAGATGCTAGGGTCACTGTCAGGCAAGCTGGCGACCATGGGCTGCGGCATTCCCTATGCCATCGCGGCCAAGTTCGCCCATCCGGATCGTCCGGTGATCGCCCTGGTCGGCGATGGCGCCATGCAGATGAACGGCAATGCCGAACTGGTCACCCTGCAGCAGTACTGGAAGAGATTCAGCAATCCGACGTTCATCGTCATGGTGCTCAACAACGGCGATCTCAACCAGGTGACCTGGGAGCAGCGCGCCCTGGCCGGCGATCCCAAGTTCGCCCCGGCCCAGGATGTGCTCGACTTTCCCTATGCCCGCTATGGCGAATTGCTGGGCTTCAAGGGCCTGCGCATCCATCGCCCGGACGAGGTGGCCGATGCCTGGCAGCAGGCCTTCGAAGCGGATCGCCCGGTGGTGCTGGAATTCGTCACCGACCCCAGCGTGCCGCCGCTGCCGCCGCACATCAGCTTCGAGCAGGCCAGGGCCTTCCTCGGCGCTATCGCCAGTGGCGATCCGAATCGCTGGGACATGCTCAAGCAGGGAGCCCGCCAGCTGCTGCGCTAGCCCGCGCGTCTCAGGCTCGCCAAGGATCGCCAAGGATCGCCGAGGCGTATAACCTCGGCGGCCTTACAGAGCCTGGGGTATGAGCATGCAGTTGCCCGAGCACGACCGTTTCGATCCGCCGCCGCTGCGCCTGCGGCGGCCCTTTCTGACCTCCCTCGCCGCCGGCCTGGGCACCTTCTCGGTGCTGACCGGCCTGGCGGCGCTGCTGACTGGCGGTGCCGCCCTGCTGCAGCTGCCGCCGCTGGGCCCCTATCTGACCCTGACCCGCGAGACTGCCCAGGGCTTCCTGGGCGGTGGTGCGCTGCTCTTGCTCATGGGGCTCTGGTTGCGCCGCCGCAGCCAGCGGCGCTGGCGCTATCGCAATGCCTTGAGCCTCGCTCCCGAGCTCAAGCGGCAGCGCTAGCTAGCGCTGCCGCCAGCGTGCCAGGCCACCGCCCAGCAGCCCGGTGAGGCATCCCAGCACCAGGCCGCCGACATGGGCGCCATTGGCGATGGAGCCGAAGCCGAGCAGATCGAACACGCCGGTCAGGCAGATCACCAGCCAGATCAGCATCATGGCCACCACGCCACGCGGCATGCGATAGGCCGGATTGGGCGCCAGCCACTGGAACAGCCAGCAATGGCCGAGCAGGCCATAGAGCACTCCGGACAGGCCGCCGAACAGCGCCGGCCCGGTCCAGGCGTACTGCACCAGATTGGAGCCGGCGGCGAACACCAGCGTCAAGAGCAGCAGCATCAGGCCGCCCTGGCGGAATTCGATGCGGCGACCCAGCTCCCAGTACCAGAGGGCGTTCATCGCCAGGTGCAGCAGGCCGAAGTGCAGGAAGATCGGGGTGACCAGTCGCCACCATTCGCCGCGGGCGAGGCTGGCGTCGAGATCGAGAAAGGCGATGTGCTCGGCATCGATCAGGCGGAATTCCTGCAGCGTCAGGTAGTGGATCAGCGCCAGGTTGTCGCCCAGTTCGGTGGCCAGGCCCAGCAGCAGGGTGATGACGAGAAAGACGGCGCTGACCGGACTGGCCTTGAGTTGCGCCAGCAGGCCGAAGCCGCGGGGGCCTCGGGTGGCCTGGACCTCCCCACGCGGATCGCCGTCGGGATAGCGCTCATAGAGCGTGCGGGTCTCCTCGACCCGCGCCGGATCCAGCACCCAGAGCACCTGGCTGTCGCCCTCTTCCACCACCCGGTGGCGGATCTGCAGGCGCCGCAGCAGGCGGGTGAAGCCGAGCAGGTCACGGCCCAGGGGCACGCGCAGCACGGGTTGCGGCTGGTTCATCGGCCTTCCTCGCGCTGCACGTCGATCCAGACGAACTTGGCCGGGTCGATCTGGCGTTCGTCGTCGAGGCGGTAGGCCACCAGCTTGCCGTACTTGACCGCGCTGTAGTCCAGGCAGGCCAGGTTGGGTCGCAGGGGTTCGGGATGGCCGTCGCGCCAGTAGTGACCGACGAACAGCAGCGGCTCATCCTGGCCGTAGCAGAGCAGCCCGGCCTTTTCCTCGTCGCTCAGAGGTTCACAGGCGATTTCCGCCGGCAGCGCATCGGGCTGGAAGACCACGTCGCCATAGGTCTGGGGATCGCTCTCCCAGAACTTGGTGCGAAAGCGCGCCCGCACATAGCCATCGCTGCCGGTGAGGCGCAGGCCGTGGGGCAAGGGCAGCGAGACGCCATTGAGCAGGCGCGACGCCACCCGGCTGGCCAGGCTACCGCCGACGATGGACTGGCGGACGAAGTCCTCGTCGATGCAGCCATCCGGATAATGGTGGAGGAATTCGTCGATCAGGCGTTGATCCCAGCAGGCATGGACGATGCGGAAATGGCCGAAGTCCTTGCACAGCGGAAGGGTGTAGAGCCAGCCCAGGTGGTCCTGCCACTCGCCGGGATGGTCGGCGAAGGCCGCCAGGGTCTCCTGGATGAGCTGACGATGGCGCGGCGTGTGCTCGCGCACCCAGGTCTGGCCGGTGCCGGGTAGCGCCGGGGTGTGCCAGGCCAGGGCATTGAGTTCGTGATTGCCGAGGATGCAGTGGGCATGGCCGCCTTCGACCATGGCCCGCACCCGGCGCAGCGAGCCGCGGATGCGCGGCCCGCGGTCGACCAGGTCACCGAGAAAGATCGCCTGGCGCTCGGGGTGCTGCCAGACGCCGTCCACCTGTCGATAGTCGAGGCGCTCCAGCAGCAGGTCCAGGGTATGGGCGCAGCCGTGGATGTCGCCGATCAGGTCGTAGCCCAGGGGCATCAGTCGTCTCCCAGCCGACTGCCCCAGCCGAGCTTGGTCCGGCAGATCTCGTAGTAATTGTGATCCAGCGGATGGATCAGCCTGAGCTTGTGGGGCTTCTTCTGAATGGTCACGGTATCGCCGGGTGCGCAGGTGAAATGATTCTGGCCGTCACATGAGACCTGCGGATAGATCGTCATGTTCGGCGAGACCAGGATCGACAGGGTGCTGTCGCCGGACACCACGATGGGTCGGCTGGACAGGGTGTGGGGATACATGGGCACCACCACGATGGCATCCAGCTTGGGATGCATGATGGGGCCGCCCGCCGACAGCGAGTAGGCGGTGGAACCTGTGGGGGTGGCGACGATCAGGCCATCGGCGCGCTGGCTGCAGACGAACTGGCCGTCGATGTACAGCTCGAATTCGATCATCCGGGTGGACTTGCCCGGGTGCAGCACCACGTCGTTGAGGGCATCGCCCTGGCCGATCATCTCGCCGCCGCGCTCGACGAAGGCGTCCAGCAGGAAGCGCGTCTCCATCAGGTACTGACCGTCGAGCACCTCGGCGACCTTGGTCTCCAGTTCGTCGGGCCGGATGTCGGTGAGAAAGCCCAGCTTGCCGCGGTTGATGCCCAGCACCGGCACCCGTGGGCGCACCAGGGCACGGGCGGCGCCGAGCAGGCTGCCGTCGCCGCCGACCACGATCACCAAGTCGCAGATCTCGCCCATGAGCTTGCGCGACACCGTCTGCAGGCCGTGTCCGGGCAGGACCTCGGCAATGGTGTTTTCCAGGATGACGTTGCGCCCGCGTTGCAGCAGAAAGGTCTTGAGCCGGCGGATGGTGTCCAGCACCTGGGTGCTGCCGAGTCGACCGATGATGCCGATGTTACGAAAGGAGTCCATGACGCGCCGGCGGCCCCGTTGGCTGGAAAGTGCGGAAAGTATGGGCGAAAGCCCGTGGCAGCGGCAAACCGCCCTCATCCGACCACGGGTCGCCGACGGTGATCCGCAGCGGCCCGGCTTGGCCTATGCTGGCACCATGACGCCCTTCGCCGAGCTGCACGCCCTGCCCCGCCGCCTGAGCCAGCCCCAGGTGCGCGATCTCGCCTGGACCCTGGTCGCCGCGCCCTTGCTGGAAGCCGCCGACACCCGTCATCCGTTGGCCGCCAGCGACTGGGCGAGCCATCCCGAACGATTGGCCGATTGGCTGCGACAACAGGACGCGGCGCCCGCGGCACTGGCGGCCTGGCTCGCCCAGGGCAGCGACCGCCGCCTGGGGCGTCAGTACGAAAGACTCTGGCAATTCGCCCTGGAGCGCGCCCCGGGGCTGCGGCTGCGCGCGGCCAACCTGCCCCTGCGCGACGGTGACCGTACCCTGGGTGAACTGGACCTGCTGGTGGAAGACGCCGAGGGGGTCCATCACCTGGAATTGGCGGTGAAGTTCTACCTGGGCGAAGGCCCGCCGGACGCGCCCCGCTGGCTGGGTCCCGGCGGCGAAGACCAGCTGGCACGCAAACTCGCCCATCTGCGTCAGCGCCAGCTGCCGCTGTCGGCCACGCCCCTGGCCCAGGCCAGCCTGGCGGCGCTGGACATCGCCCCGCCACGGGCGGCGCTGTGGCTGGGCGGCTATCTGTTCCAGCCCCTCGACCGCCCCCTGCCCTCGCCGGCTGGCGCCCTGCCACCCCGACAACCCCAGCTGTGGTGCGAGCGCGGGCAACTGCCGGAGGGTCCTTGGGAGGTGCTGCCGAAGGGCCACTGGCTGGCACCCGCGGTGGCCGATACACCCTGCCTGCCCCTGCCGGACGGCGAGCCGATCCGGCCGCAATTGCTGGTGCGGCGCGATGCACGCGGCGACGAGGACGCCCGGCTGTTCCTGGTGCCTGCGGGTTGGCCGGTTCAGCCGGTGGCCAACGCCGCCAGCTGAGTCTCCAGTGCGCGGCGGCCCTGGAGACCACCGCTGTGAACCAGCACCAGACGACTGCCCGGTGCCAGCGCGCCGCTCTCGATTGCCTGGCGCAGGGCCAGCCAGAGCTTGCCGGTATAGAGCGGATCCAGAGCAATCCCGGTCTGCGCCTCGAAGTCCGCCATGGCCCGGGCCAGCTCGGCATCGAGGCGGCCGAAGCCGCCGCGGCTGGCATCCAGCAGGCGCCAATTTGTGGTGGTGCGCTGCGCGAGCAACCGGTCGAGAGTGGCTTCCACGCCATGCCCGGGTGGCACCGCCAGGCCACCCACCACCTGCCAGGCGGGATCGGCGGCGCGGATCACCCCGGCCAGGGTGGTGCCGGTACCGGCGGCCAGCCAGAGTTGCTGGCAATCGGGCCAGCCCAGGCCGGCGAGTCCCTGCCGCACCTCCGTGACGATGGCCGCGCAGGCCGCGGCGGCCTGCTCGTCGCAGCCGCCTTCGGGAATGGGTAGCAACTCGGGATAGCGAGCCTGCCAGGGCTGCCAGAAGTCGACCGCATGCCGGCGGCGATAGCCGCCATAGCCGAGCCAGTGCAGGCTCATGCCATTGGCCTGCAGATCCCGGACGGTAGGCGTCAGGCAGGGCTCGCCACGCAAGAGGCCGACGGTGGCGAAGCCCTTCTCCCGGCCCAGAGCGGCCAGCGCATGCAGATGATTGGAGTGGGCACCGCCGAGGCTGATGAGCCCGCGGCCCTCGCCCCGGGCCAGGCGTTCGCGCCAGGGCCGCAGCTTGTAGCCCTTGTTGCCATTGTGCCCGGCCGGGCGCTGATCCAGACGCAGCACCGCCAGGCGCAGGTCGCGCGGTGCCAGGGCGGCGAGCTGCACCTCCTGGAGCGCGGCGGGTGGGGGAAATGTCATCGGCCAGCGAGTCAGAGATTGGCGACGTCACCATCGCTGTCATCGCCGCGGTGCTCGGCGCACAGGGTCGAACGCAGCGGATCGAACTGGGCGGGATGTTCGACCCGTACCACCGGCCGCCCGCAGCGCTCGCCATCCACCTCGGCCTGGCACACCGGCTGCTGGTGGTGCTCCAGCCAGCGCTGGTACTGCTCGCGGCTGACCTTGCAGTGCTCGGCGACATAACCCAGGGGGTCCGTGCTGAAACGCGGGACGTCCTGGCGACTGAGGATCAGATGACCGGCGCCGGGCTGGAAGGTGACGAACAGGATGCCCTGACGCGCCAGGCGCTCCAGCTGGCCTTCGTTGCTGTCGCCGATCAGCTGGGCGCAGCGCTCGCGCAGCTGGCGGATGTCTTCCTGCAACTGGCCGTCCAGCTCGTCGCGGTACTTGAGTTCCACCTCGCGGATGGTCAGCTGGTTCTTCAGCTCGCCCACGGCGGCGGCCACCCGGGCCTCGCTCTCGGCTTCGGACTGGATGCGCAGCGCCTCGATCTTGTAGAGGGCGTTGCGCTCCAGGGTGCGCATCTGCTCGTTGAGTTCTTCGCGCTGCTGCCGGGCCTGCTCGTGCTGCTGCTCCAGGTGCCGGGCCAGGGCGGCGTAGCGCACCTCCAGCTCGGCCTTGGCGGCGCGCACTTCCTCGGCGTCGCGCTGCAGACGCGCCAGGTCTTCCTGGTGCTGGCGGGTCAGGGTCAACAGCCGGGTGCGCTGCCCGGCGATCAGCTTGTCCAGCGCCTCCTGGTGTTCCTGGGCGAGGATGCGGCGGACCCGTTCGAGACGGGCCTCGACGTCGATGCCATCGGCGGCGCTGGGATGGTATTCCCCGGCCAGCTCCACCTCGCCATCGCGCGGCGCGACCAGGCCCAGGCAATCGCGGATCGCTTGCCAGTCATCGTGCTCGGCCTCGCTGCGCGGATCCCAGAGATCGCCCTGGTGCCAGGAAATCGGACAATGACTGCGACTGGCCAGGCGGATCGGCCCGGCGCCCAGGTCGGGACCGACATCGCCGCGCTCGGCCAGCTCCCCCAGCGGCAGATCCCATTCCGGCAGCGGACTGCCCTGGGCATCGAAGGCCAGCAGGAAAAACACCGCGGCCTTGACCCGGCGGTGATCGTCCAGCAGCAGATAGACGAAGCGATGGCGCCGTCCGGCGCAGTCGAGCAGCGTCTGGTCGCCCTGCCAGAGCGCCTGGAAATCGGGAAACAGCAAGGCGCGATTCACACCCTGGTCGCCGAACCCCAGCACCACCGGGGTCAGTACCGCCTCTTCGTTCAACGTCTCTGCCATCTCTCGCCGCGTGCTCTGTCGATCCCACATGAATACCGAGGCCGGCGTCTCGCCGATTGGCGATCGGACCTGCGTCCGCCCGCCGACCTCCGGCGGCGACGCGCTTGACCCGCGTCTCCGCCCGACTCCCGAAGCGCCGGGCCCCCACCCGACGCATCAGGACGGCAGCTTAGCCAATCCTGCTCGGCGGAATGGAAGAGAGGCCAGACATTGGGACGAGGGTCGGTCTGGAACCGATGTTATGCGGAGTGGATCACGGAAATCATCCGTGATTGCAACGAAGAGTTACAGCTCGGCGGCAAGTCGAGTGGCCTGATCGATGGCACGCTTGGCATCGAGTTCGGCGGCGACATCCGCGCCGCCGACCCGATGCACCGCCACGCCAGCACCGAGCAACTCGTCTTCCAGCTCACGCAGGGACTCCTGGCCCGCGCAGAGCACGACGTTGTCGACGTCCAATACCTGCTCGGCCCCATCGGGCAGGCGCAGGTGCAGGCCGGCGTCGTCGACACCCAGGTATTCCACCCCACCGATCGCCTTGACGCCACGCTGCTGCAGGCGCGCGCGGTGGATCCAGCCGGTGGTCTTGCCCAGGCCCTTGCCCGGTTTGCCCGGCTTGCGCTGCAGCAGCCAGACCTCGCGCGGCACCGCCGGCGGCGCGGCCGGTGCCAGCCCGCCGCGGCTGCTGAAACTGGGGTCTATGCCCCACTCCCGGTAGAAGGCGGTGATGGGCTCCGATTCCTGATGGCCGTGGGTGAGGAAATCCGCCACATCGAAGCCGATGCCCCCGGCGCCGATCAGGGCCACCCGCCGCCCTACCGGCTTGCGCTCCAGCAGGACGTCCAGGTAGCCCAGCACCTTGGGATGGTCGACCCCCGGAATGGGTGGCACCCGCGGCGTCACCCCGGTGGCCAGGATCACTCCGGCGAAGCCTTCGGCCTGCAACTCGGCGGCGCTGACCCGGCGATTCAGGCGGACGTCCACCGCCAGTCGCTCCAGGCGCCGCTGGAAATACCTCAGAGTCTCGCCGAATTCTTCCTTGCCGGGAATGCGCTTGGCGACATTGAACTGGCCCCCGATGCGCTCGCTGGCCTCGAACAGCACTACCCGATGCCCCCGCTCCGCCAGGGTGCAGGCGGCGGCCAGTCCAGCCGGTCCGGCGCCGACCACGGCGAAGGTACGAGGCTGGGTGGCGGGCAGGATCTGCAACTCGGTCTCGTGGCAGGCGCGCGGATTGACCAGGCAGCTGGTCAGCTTGCCAGCGAAGGTGTGGTCCAGGCAGGCCTGGTTGCAGGCGATGCAGGTATTGATCTCGTCGGCGCGGCCGGCGGCGGCCTTGGCGACGAAGTCCGGGTCGGCCAGCAACGGCCGGGCCATGGACACCAGGTCGGCCTGGCCGGCGGCGAGGATGGCCTCGGCCACCTCGGGGGTATTGATGCGGTTGGTGGCGATCAGCGGCACCCGCACCCGGCCCTTGAGCTGCGCGGTGACCGCGGCGAAGGCGCCGCGCGGCACCAGGGTCGCGATGGTGGGAATGCGCGCCTCGTGCCAGCCGATGCCGGTGTTGATCAAGCTGACGCCGGCGTCTTCCAGCCAGAGTGCCAGTTGCAGGCACTCCTCGGGGGTGCTGCCGTGTTCCACCAGATCCAGCAGCGAGAGGCGGAAGATGATCAGGAAGTCCGGGCCGGTTGCCGCGCGGATGCCCGCGACGATAGCCAGCGGCATGCGGCAGCGACTGGCGAAATCGCCGCCCCAGCGATCCGTGCGGTGATTGGTCCGCGCGGCGATGAACTGGTTGATGAAGTAGCCTTCGGAACCCATCACCTCGACGCCGTCGTAACCGGCCTGCTGCGCCAGGGTGGCACAGCGGATGAAGGCGGCGATCTGCCCCTCCACTTCGGCCTCCTTCAGTTCGCGTGGGGTGAAGGGATTGATCGGTGCCTGCAGCGCCGAGGGCGCCACCAGTTGGGGGTTATAGGCATAGCGACCGGCGTGCAGGATCTGCAGGCAGATACGGCCGCCGGCGGCGTGGACCGCGTCCGTTACCGGCCGATGGTGCTCGGCCTCCTCGGGAGTGGTCAGCTTGGCCGCGCCCTTGGCCACCGCCCCCTCCTCGTTCGGCGCTATGCCCCCGGTGACGATCAGCCCCACCCCGCCCCGCGCTCGCTCGGCGAAGAAGGCGGCCATCCGCGCGAAGCCGCCGGGCCGCTCTTCCAGCCCCGTGTGCATGGACCCCATCACCACGCGATTGCGCAAGGTGATCGACCCCACGGGCAGGGGTTCGAGCAGATGCGGATAGCTATTCAAAGGGGTGGTATTACGGGGGGCGAGCTCGATCATGGCGGTCTCCGGTGGTTGGCCTTTCTGGGAAAGCCTGGCGCCACGATAGGAGCAGCGCGGGCTGGCCTCAATCACCAGAAATGACAACCTCTTTACCCAGATGTACAGCCACCCCTTGGCAGTGGCGGTCGGGTCTCCTACCCTGGGCACCTTTATCTCGCCCGGCCCAGGAGGCCGGGACCGCTCTGGAGTGCCGATGCGCAAGCTCGTGTTCCTGGTGCTGATCGCCCTGTTCGCCGTGCTGGCGGGCTGGGTGGCCCAGCGGCCAGCCTTCCATTACCTGTCGGATCTGCGCAGCAGCCTGGCGGTGGACCTGACCACCACGCCAGCCGCGGCGACCACCGGCAACCTGCTGGGGATCGAGCCCGAACTGGTCGTCCTGGACTATGGCGATCCCGAGCGATTGCGCCTCAAGCTCGATGCCTATCTGGCCAATGCACGGCACCTGGGCCTGATCGGCGCCCAGACCATCGTGGTGCTGCCCGAGCACCTGGGCACGCCCCTGGCGCTGATGGGCGAGAAGCCCGAGGTCTATGCCGCCGCGCGCAGCGAAGAAGCCATCCAGTGGCTGCTGCTGGGCAACCCATTGCGTGTGGCCCGCGCCTGGTTCCAGGCCGAGGGTGACCGGCGCCTGGCCGACAGCCTGTTGCGCATGAAGGCCTGGGACATGGCCAGCGCCTACCAGCAACTCTTCGGCGGCCTCGCCCGCCAGTACGGCGTCACCCTGGTGGCCGGCTCCATCGTCCTGCCCGGTCCGACCCTGGTCGAAGGCGAATTGCAGGTGGGCACGGGACCTTTGCGCAATGTCACCCTGGTCTTCGGCCCCGACGGCAAGGTGCTCGGCCAACCGCTGGTGCGACCGCTGACGGCCAGGGACAGCGGCGACGATCTCAGCCCGCCCCTGCTGCGGCTGGAGACGCCACTGGGCCGTCTCGGCGTCATCCAGGGTAGCGACACCGGTCGCGCCGGCGTGCTGGATGCTCCCCAGGTGGACCTGCTGGCGATCCCCGCCCTCGCCTCGGGCACCACCCCGGCATCGGCACCCTTCGACGTCCAGCGCCTGCGCGCCGCCGGCATCCGTGCCGCCCTGGAAGTGCAGCTGCGCGGCCGTCTCTGGGAATGGCAGGCCGGCGGCGGCAGCCAGGCCTTCATCCCGGATGCGGCAGCGGCCACCGATTCCGCCCAGGCCGGCAGCAAGCTGATCAATCTGCGGCTATGAGCGCGCCGGCGCTGCGCCTGGGCGACCTTTCCACCGGCTTCGTGCTGGCGCTGGCAGCGGCCGTCGACCAGCGGGGCGCCGATGCCGCCAGTCTGCTGGCGCGCTTCGGCCTGACCGCGGCGCGGCTGGCCGAGCCCGGCGGACGGTTGTCGATTCCCCACTACATGCGCCTGGGCCATGCCGCCCTGGAGCTGACGGACGATCCGGCGCTGGGCCTGGCCATGGGCCGGGCGATGCGACCGGCCTTTCTCGGCCTCGCCGGCATCACCGTGGGCCAGGCGCCGGACGTGCGCCACGCCGCCGAGACGCTGCTCAGCCTGGAGCCGCTCTATGGCCGCAACTATCGGGGCCAGTCGCGCTATGCCGCCCAGGGCCGCGACGCCTGGCTGCACTTCTATAGCATCAGCCCCTACAACGGCTACAACCGCTTCGTGGTGGACGTGGTGCTCAGCGCCTGGTTGGCACTGCTGGGCACGGTGGCCGGGCGAGCGCTACGACCGCGGCGCGTCCTCATCGAATATCCCGCGCCGGCGGACCTGGCGCCCTACGAGGCCGCCTTCGGCTGCCCGGTGGAATTCGGCGCCGCCGAGAATGCCCTGCTGCTCGATGCCGCGACCCTGGCCCTGCCCGGGCCCGAGCACTGCCCGGCCACCTGGCGCCAGCTGCTGGCGCTGAGCGAAGCCGAGCATGGTCGGCTGACCCGCACCCGTGGACTTACCGAGCGGGTGGTCGAGGTCATGGGGCCGCTGTTGCGGCATGGCGAGCCGACGCTGGAACAGATCGCCACCCGGCTGCGCCTGCCCTCCTGGACGCTCAGGCGCAAGCTGGCCGAGGAAGGCACCCAGTACCGTACCCTGCTCAACCTGACCCGCCGCGACCTGGCGCTGGCCTATATCCGCGACACCGAGGCCAGTTTCGGCGAGATCGCCTACCTGCTCGGCTTCGCCTCTCCCGCCGCCTTCCAGCGCGCCTTCAAGCGCTGGACCGAGCAGACGCCGGGCGATTGGCGGCGGCGCACCGCGCGCCTGACCTGACCTCCGCGGGCCCCGCCACGTGCGGCCCCGGCACTACCAATCGCTGCCCTGCCCAAGGAGCTCCAGGGCATGGTGGCGCAATTCCAGCAGCCGCGGATCATCGCGCCGGCGGGGATAGGGCCGGTCGACGACGATCTCGGCCAGCACCCGGGCCGGTCGTGCGGAAAACACCAGAACCCGGTCGCACAGCAGCAAGGCTTCTTCGACATCATGGGTGACCAGCAAGGCGCTATAGCGCTGGTGCTGCCAGAGACGAATCAGCTCGCTCTGCATGGCGATGCGGGTCAAGGAGTCCAGCTTGCCCAGAGGTTCGTCGAGCAGCAGCAGCCGTGGCTCGTTCACCAATGCCCGCGCCAGGGCCGCACGCTGCGCCATGCCCCCGGACAGCTGGCGCGGATAGGCGTTGCGAAACGCCAACAGACCGACCCGGCGCAGGGCCTCGTCCACCCGTTCGCGCTGGGTGGCGAGCAGGCCGCGCGCCTGCAGACCGAGGGCGACGTTGTCCCAAACGCTGCGCCAGGGATAGAGGGTGGGATCCTGGAACATCAGGACCCGGGCGTGATGCGGCCCGGGAATGGTGGCGCCATCAGCCAGCAGACTGCCACTCTGCACGAGCTCGAGGCCCGCCACCAGCCGCAGCAGGGTCGACTTTCCACAGCCCGAGGGGCCGAGCAACCCCAGACTCTCGCTGGCCGCCAATTGCAGATCTACGCGGTCCAGCACGGGCAGAGGGCCATCCGCCAACTCGAAGGCGTGGCTCAGACCGCGCACCGCCAGGGTCATCCCCTTGGTTTCCGGGACTATCGAAGTCGCTGCACTCACCATTTCATCGTCCCCTTCTGCCAGGACAGCACCCGGTCGCGGATAGCGAACAGCAGGGTGATCAACCCCGAACAGAGCAACGCCATCACCAGCAGGGCCGCATACATGTTGGCGTAGGCCGCCCAGCCCTGGGCCCATTGCAGATACCAGCCGAGACCGGCCTTGACGCCCATCATCTCGGCCACCACCAGCACCGAGAAGGAGGCCCCCAGCCCCATGAACAGCCCGACGAACACCTGCGGCAAGGCCGCCGGAATGGCGACTCTCCGGATCAGGAAGGCATTGCTCGCGCCCAGGGTCCGTGCCACCTCGTAATAGGCGCGATCGACGCTTGCGACGCCGGACCAGGTCAGTATCGTGACCGGGAACCAGGTGGCCAGGGCGATAAGAAAGACGCTCGCGCTCCAGCTGGTGGGAAAGAAGAAGAAGCAGATCGGCAGCAACGCAGTGGACGGGATGGGACCGAGTAGGCGCAGCACCGGATGCACCCAGTAGCCGATGCGCTGGGACCAGCCGATGGCGAGACCGGCCAGAAAGCCGCACAGGGCGCCGGCGATGACGCCGTTGAGCAACAGCCAGAAGGAATGCACCAGACTCAGGCCCAGCCGCGGCCAATCGTCGACGAATACCTCGACCAGCGCCTGAGGCGGCGCGAAGAAGGGGACCGGCAGCAATCGCAGTTTCGCGGTCGCCAGGGTCCAGAGCCCCAGTAGCAGGGGTAGCGCAATCAGCCAGGGACCAGCCTTGCGCACCCTGACCAAAAGCCGCTCGCTCCGTCCGGACAGCAGCGCCAGCAGGGCCAACAGCGCGGCGACCGCGGTGGCCACCACGGCCAACTCCCGGGTGAAGGGCCAGGGCCGACCGTGCTCGGGATAGAACGGCAGGAACAGCGCCAAGGCCAGCCAGGCCACGGCGGCGAGCAAGCCGCCACGCCAGGACAACGCAGTGGTCCTCACCAGTTGACTGGATTCAAGCGAAGACGTCGGCATGGATGCTCTCCGCGAATTCCAAGGGGTCGGTCCGCGACCGCAGCACCTCGATCTGCTTGAGGTCGCGGGCGTAGACGGCGATTTCCTTGACGAAGGCCTCGCCCACCGAATAGTGGGCATGGGTGTGCTCCCGCAGGATGGCCAGCAACTCTTCCCGGGAGCTGTTCACCGTGAGTGGCAGGAAGTGCTCGGCCACGGCTTCCGGATGCTGCGCAGCCCAGGCGTGGGCCTGCAGGATGGCATGGGAGATGGCCGCTGCCACCGGCTTGTCCTGGCGCGCCAGGGTGCCGCTGACCCCGATCACGCAGCAACTGAGGTTGGCGTAGTCTTCCGTCAGGTTGTTGGACAGCTCGACGATGCCAGGCCGCTGCTTGACCCGGTACATCATGGGGTCCGAGCCGCTGGCCGCCTGGATCTCGCCCTTGTCCAGCGCGGGGCCCAGCAGGTCTACCGGATAGACCCGCCAGGTGATGTCGCGGCTGGGATCGACGCCGTGGCGCTTGAGCATCAGAGCGAAGAAATTCTTGTCCGCCGCGGCCATGTCGGTCACCCCGATGGTGGCGCCCTTGAGCGCCGGCAGGTCACCGGGTCCGCCCTCCCGCGCCAGCAGTCGCAGGCAACCGCCGTGGGTGCCACCGGTGAGCTGGACGTCGAAGCCCTGTTCCAGCGCCTTGAGCCAGCGCAACGCCATGCCCACCGCCGCGTCGGCCTTGCCGGTGGCCATGGATTCCAGCAGGACCTCGGTGGAGTTGCCGAAGTTGACGAACTCCACGTCCAGGTTGTGCTGCTCGAAGATGCCCTGGGTATCGGCGACGGTCACCGGCGCCAGGCAGACGGCGTTGAGATTGACCGCCAGCCGCACCTTGCGTGGCTCCGGCAAGGCCCAGCGGGCGGTGTCCTGCAGGAAATCCACCGGACTGGCGACCGGCAGCCCCTGGACGGCATGCCCCGCGTGGACCGCGACCGCCTCGGCGGCATAGCCCAGCCGGCCGACCAGGGCAGCGGCGGTGGCGGCACCCGCCATGCCGAGCAGGCGGCGTCGATTGAAGGTGTGAATGGTCATGAAGCCTCCTGAATGTTTCCGGGCAGGCTCCACAGCGTCGGGTGGCGTGCCAATCGAGATGTAAAGGACGGATGAACCGACCTGCGACGGTCGCGGCGAGCCGCCTTCGGTCATTCCCGAAAGGGTGAATCCACGCGCGGCGTGCATCAGATCAAGGCCGTACCAGAGCGGTCGACCCGACTCCGGATCGGGCGCGAAGCGCCCGCTCGCTCACCCTGCCGCCGGACGCCGAGCCGGGTCGGGAAACCGACGTCAGATACGCTGTGGCGATCCAATGGCACGACGGTAAAGCACAGGCTGATAATTAGTAAAATTCAATTTAGAACTAATCTAATATGCAAAATTTACATTTAAAGTCGATTGAATGCAGGCCGGGTCTATTCTTGGCGTCGCCATTCGCCAGTGAGTCATCGCGCTGCCTGACGAGTCTATGTGGCCAGACTCGTCTTTTGGTGCTGCTCAGGTCTCAACCATGTTCAAAGCCTTACTCGTCCTGTTGCTGCTGTGCCTGGCGCTGCCCCTGCACGCCGCCGAACCCCCCACCCAGGCCTCGACCGGCCTCGACCCCCAGCAGGCGCGCCAGGTCGCGGCCCTGCTGCAGGATCCGCAACGCCGCCAGGAACTGATCCTGACCCTGCAGGCCATCGCCAGCCAGCCGGCGAGCGCCGCCGGGACGAACCCGGCGCCGGCGGACACGGCAACCGCCGCAGCGCCGATCACGGCCGCCACCCCGGCGGCGGGCGAGGAAAAGGCGCTGGTGCCCCTGGAAGCCAACGGCCTGATCGCCCAGACGCTCAGTCGCGTCGGACGCTGGGCCGACAACCTGGGCAGCGAACTGAACCAGGTGCAGCGCGCGGTGCGCACCCTGCCGGACTGGTCGCGCGCCAGCTTCACCTCCGAAGCGGGTCGCCATGCCCTGCTGGAAGCCCTGCTGACCCTGGCGACCCTCTTCGCCGCCGGGCTGATCGGCGAATGGCTGCTGCGCCGGGCGCTCCGCAACACTCGGCAACGGCTGCAACGCCATGCCGATCAGGCCGACAGCCGCGCCCGGCGCGAGGCCCAGCAGGCGGCGGCCCAGCAGCCTCCACCTGAAGCCTCGGCAACCACGACCGAGGACACGGCTACCCGTCCTGCGGAACCGGCGGTGGCCCTGGTCAAGACCCAGCGCGATGGCGTGGATCGGCTCGAAGAGGTGCCCATCGCCCCATCCGACAGCGCCGCACCCGCGCCAGCCGCGCCAGCGACCGAGTCCGCCGCCACCGATGCCGCATACGCCAGCCGCGCCCGGCCCAGCGCCGAGCAGCACTGGACCACCCTGCGGCACCTGCCCTTCGCGCTCGGGCTGCTGTTGCTGGAACTGCTGCCGCTGCTGGCCTTCTGGGCCATGACGGCGCTGCTGATCCACTACCTGGTGGGATCGGATGCCAAGCTGCGCGAGCTGCTGGGCGGCTTCATCGGCGCCTACCTGACCACGCGCCTGGCGCTGATCGTCATCCGCCTGCTGATCGATCCCGCCGCCCACGGCATCCGCCTGCTCAAGGTCAAGGCGGCCCTCGCCTGCACCCTGCTGCGCTGGCTGCATGCCTTCGTCGCCCTGATCACCTTCGGCCTGGCGCTGGCCCAGGCCGCGGACATCCTCGGCGCCAACGAAGAGGGCCGCGAGGCCATCGTCAAGCTGGTCTCGCTGCTGGCCCACCTGCTGGTGGTGGGCCTGATCTTCCACGTGCGCCGCCCGGTGGCCGCCCGTATCGCCGGGCGCCAGGACGGCGGTGGCGCCTTCGCCGTGCTGCGGGCCTGGCTGGGTCAGGTCTGGGCGGTGTTCGCCGCGGTGTTCGTCATGGGCGGCTGGACCATGTGGGCGCTGGACATCGAGAACGGCCTGCCGCGCCTGATGAACTTCGTCGCGCTCTCCGCCGGCATCGTCATCCTCGGGCGCCTGGCGGCGGTGTTCCTGCTCGGTCTGCTCGGTCGGCTGTTCCAGCCGGCGACCAGCGAAGGCAGCAGCACCGATCTGCATCTGCAGCGCTACTATCCGCTGGCGCGCTGGCTGGTCGGGGTGATCGTCACCCTGATCACCGCCCTGGCGCTGTTCCAGTCCTGGGGCTGGAGCGTGCTGGACTGGTTCGGCGACGGCAGCATCGGACGCAGCCTGCTGTCCGCCTTCCTCACCATCCTCATCGCCGCCATCATCGCCGTCGTGGTCTGGGAAGGCGCGAACGCCACGGTGAATCGCCGGCTGAGCGCCTGGAGCGAACGCGGCGATACGGTACGGGCCGCCCGGTTGCGCACCCTGCTGCCCATGCTGCGCACCGGGCTGTTCATCCTGGTCGCGCTGATCGTCGGCCTGACCGCCCTGAGCGAGCTGGGCATCAACACCACGCCGCTGCTGGCCAGCGCCAGCATCATCGGCGTGGCCCTCGGCTTCGGCTCGCAGAAGCTGGTGCAGGACTTCATCACCGGTATCTTCCTGCTGCTGGAAAACGCCATGCAGGTAGGCGACTGGGTCACCGTGGCCGGGGTCTCGGGCACCGTGGAGTACCTGTCGATCCGCACCGTGCGCCTGCGCGCCGGCGACGGCTCCCTGCACATCGTGCCCTTCAGCTCGGTGTCGGCGGTCAACAACATCAACCGTGGGCTGGGCAACGCCGCCCTGCGCATCAGCGTGGGCTACGCAGAAGACATCGAGCGAGTGATCGCCGAACTCAAGGACATCGGCGCGGGCATGCGTACCGACGAGGCCTTCAAGGACCTTATCCTCGCCGATCTGGAGATCTGGGGCGTGGACGCCGTCGATGGCTCCATGGTGACCATCGCCGGGCAGATGAGATGCCTCGACAAGGGCCGCTGGGGCGTCCAGCGCGAACTCAACCGACGCATCCTGGAACGCTTCCGCGAACGCGGTATCGAGATCGCCAATCCGCGTGCCAGTCTGCTGCTGCCCAGCGAAGCCGGTATCGTGCCCTCCTCGCCCATCCAGCCACGCCCTGCGGAGTAAGCCCGTGCAGTATCGCCAAGACGCCTTCAACGGCCTGATCATCGACGCCGCCTCGCTGCCCACCACCCGCGAGGCCTTCGCTCCAGCGCTGGCCGAGTTGCTAGACAGCGCCCGCCGCGAGGGCCGCAACCTGATCTGGCTGACCCTGCCCCTGGCCCTTGGCGAGCTGGTCGGCGTGGCCACCAGCGCCGGCTTCGTCTTTCACAACTGCCTGGAGGAGGAACTCACGCTGGTCTGGCGTGGCACACCCACGGCCTTCGCGCCCTTCGTGCCGACCCACAGCCTGGGCGTGGGCGGCCTGGTGCTCAACGCCCGCGGTGAACTGCTGGCGATCCGCGAACGCGGCAGCCAGGGCTACAAGCTGCCGGGCGGCCATGTCGAGCTGGGTGAAGACCTGGCGCCGGCGGTGGTGCGCGAGGTCTGGGAGGAAACCGGCATCCACAGCGCCTTTCGCAGCGTGGCCGGGCTGGTGACCACCCACCCCTACCGCTTCGGCAAGTCCAATCTCTATGTGGTCTGCCGTCTCGATCCCCTGAGTGCCGACATCGCCATCCAGGATCCGGACGAGATCGAGGATGCCCGCTGGCTGGCGTTGCCCGACTACCTGGCGGATCCGGGCAACAGTGCCTTCAATCGCGAGCTGGTGCGCAGCCTGGCGCAGGCTGAAGGCCTGCAGCCGAGTGCGCTGAACAGCGAGCGCTATCCCAAGGCCGAGGTCTTTCTCGCTCAGCCGTCGAAGGACTGGTCCATGCTCTCGGCCGGATGAGCGTCGCGCGGGCGACCCACCGGGCGCGCCGGAATGCCCACCACCGTGGTGTGGGGCGCCACCGGGTGCAGGACCACGCTGTTGGCGCCGATCTTGGCGCCTTCGCCGATCTCCAGATTGCCGAGGATCTTGACCCCGGCGCCGATCATCACCCCGCGACGCACCTTGGGATGGCGATCGCCCTGCTCCTTGCCGGTACCGCCCAGGGTCACCTGCTGCAGGATGGAGACGTCGTCTTCCACCACCGCGGTTTCGCCGATGACGATGCCGGTGCCGTGGTCGAGCATGAGGCCGCGCCCCAGCCGCGCCGCCGGATGGATGTCGATGGCCAGCAGGCGATTGCAACGCGCCTGCAGGTGCAGGGCCAGCAGCCGCTCGCCGTTGCCCCAGAGGGCATGGCTCAGACGCTGGGTCTGCAGGGCCAGGAAGCCCTTGGAGAACAGAAAGATCTCCAGCAGGCTGGCATAGGCCGGATCCCGTGCCAGCACCGCTTCGAGGTCCACGCAGGCCGCCATGGTCAATTCCGGCCAGTCAGCGTGCAGGGCAGCGAAGCGCTCGGCGAGAGCCTCGGCCTGCCGCGGATCCTCCGCCAGGGCCTCGGCGCAGCGCCGGACCAGGGCGGCGGCCAGATCCACCGGCTGCAGCAGCGCTCGCGTCAGCCCCTCGGCCAGGGCCGGGGCGTCGCGGCGCCCAGCCTCGGCCTGAGCGCGCAGGAGTTGCCAGAGTTCGGGAGCGGAGCGAGGCGGCATGGCGGGTAGGCGTCCTTAACTGAAGGCGCCCAGCTTAACGGGCGCGGCGGTCAGCGTCTTGTACATCAGGGTGGTGCTGTCGCGGCGTTCCGGTTGGCGGGCGTCCAGGGCATAGCCGGGAATCCGGCCGACCACCTGATAGCCCAGCGACAGATAGAGCGGCTCGGCATGGTCGTCGCTGCGGGTGTCCAGGGTCAGCAATTCCCGCCCCTCTGCCTGGGCGGCCGCTTCCACCGCCTGCATCAGCCGGCGCGCCAGTCCCTGGCGACGGCAGTCCGGATGCACCAGCAACTTGACCACGTCCGCGCGGTGCGGCTGGTTGGCCGGGGTATCCAACACCAGTTGCACGCTGCCGACCACGCGACCGTCCAGGAGCGCGGCGAACAGCAGCCGGGTACCCCGTTCCAGGCCTGGCGCCACGGCTTCGGTCCAGAAGCGCCGATTCACGCTGTCGCCGAGTGGCAGCATGAAGCCGATACTGGCGCCCTGTTCGACACAGGCGGCCAGCAACCGCCGGAAGTCATCCAGATGACGGGTGAAGGTTGCGGCGTCGAGCCGCTCGATACGCAGGGAAGCACTCATGGACGCACCTCAGATCATGAACAGCAGATAACGCGCGCCCGCCGGGCCGCTCAGGAACCGGCTGCTGCCCCAGAGGCGATAGCGCAGGCAGTCGCCGACACCCAGGCGGTAGGGCTGCTCCTCGATCCAGAGCTGCAACTCGCCTTCGAGCAACAGCAGATGGTGTTCAAGGCCGGGACGAGGCGATGCCTGATAGCGGATATCCACGCCCGGCCCCAGGTGGCTTTCGATGACCTCGCCCGCCAGGGCCTGGGCTGGCGGCGAGACGGAACGGCGGTTGAAGGCCTGCTTGGGATCGGTCCAGATCTGCTGGGCCTGGCGCTCGACCTGGGCGGGAAAGTCGCTTTCCACACTGTGCAACAGGCGTGTCAGGGTCAGCCCGTAGGCCGAACAGAGCTGCCCGAGGACCGCCGTGGTCGGGCTGACCTCGCCGTTTTCCAGCCGAGACAGCGCCGCGCGGCTGACCCCGCTCAGGGTCGCCAACTGTTCCAGTGACAGATCGCGTGCCAGGCGCAGGGCCTTCAGCCTGGCGGCAAGACGTTGATCAAGCATGCTCTCCTCCCGATTTAGGGATTTTTTCTCACATTCGGGATAAATTGAAAAGGACTTTTTTGCGGAACCCGCCCCCGCGGGCTCGATGACAAACTTCCTATCGCATTAAGCGTTATCGAAGGAATCTTATATCGGTGATTGTCCAGCCCCCCTGATCAATCGACTTGTTTCCTCAGCGAAACGCCCTAGCTTAGCCGTTCGCCCCCCTTTTTTCGTCATGCGAACAGCGTTACCCGGTAACAGTAATTAGGAACGACGCTATTGAATTAGCGATAAATTTACGCCTGGAGAAAGAACGAGCTCCCGGCGAAGGCGTCTGAGTCAAGACTGCAGCAGAGCCCAACAGCGATGCGCCCTACAGTCGGATGTTTCAAGACATTTCAGCGCTTGAACAACAGCCCACTGGAATATTGCGGCCCTGTACGAAGAATCTTCTACAGCTCCTGTACAACCTGCTACCTGACGGCTCTAGCCTGGCGATTGTTAAATAAAGGCCTGTATTCAACTTGCATGCTGTATAACAAAACACCCCTTTATCACCTCGCCCGAACTCGCCTTCTATACCCCTACTCTCAATAACCGAAACGCTGAGCCTTTTGGGGAGCGCAGTGTTCGACTCTTCAATAATTGAAAGTGGGAGATGTTCTTATGGCTAACAAGAGCAACAATCCAGGCAACTTCGCCAACAATCGCGATCGCGCTGCCGAGGCTGGGCGCAAGGGTGGACGTGCCAGCGGCGGCAATTTCGCCAACAATCCGGCGCGGGCTTCCGAAGCCGGGCGCAAGGGTGGTCAGAACAGCCATGGCACCCGTCGAACCGATGTGGCGAATGACGTCGAAGCGACCTGACCCACGTCATTCGGCGTCGCCCGGCAGCCCTCCAGGCATCGTAAGACCTGGCCGGCTGCCCTTTCCGTGTTTGCCGTTCTGGCTTTGCTGGCACTGCAGGCCCTGAGCCTTGAAGTGCGTTGCAACTCACACAAATGCATGACCGTGCTACTTTTATCGGACAACCCGAGTGGTCCCCAGGGCTCACTTCCTCCACCTCTGTCCGTCTGCGCCGGTGCCCATGCTCAACAACATTCGCATCCAGAACAAACTCTTCGCTGGCTTTGCCGCCATCATCGCCCTGGTGGTCCTGCTGCTCTGGCTGACCTATGCCGCGTTGCAGAGCCTGGTCGACGCCAATCGCTGGGACAGGCACACCGCCGAGGTATTGCTGTCGGTCACCACGCTCGACAACAATCTGCTCGAAACCCGGGCCAAGCTGCGTAACTACTGGTACTCCGGCGCCACCGCGGACGCCGACCTCGCCCGCCAGGCGCTGGTGCCACTGGCCGCAGCCGTGCGCGTGCCGCAGCAGCTGACCCAGGACAATCCTGGTCAGCAGCAGCGCTTCGCTCGCCTTACCGCGGACATCGACACCTGGCGGCAGCAGACCTTCGAACCGCTGTTGCGCCTGCGTGATACCGGCAATCTATCGGCGGTGCAGCTGGCCAATGAGCCCCTGATCGCCACCCTGACCAATCAGGTCGCGGCCATGCGTCAGCAGATCCAGAGCATCGTCGATGAGGAGCACCGCCTGTACGCGCAACGAGCGGGCCATACCGAGGAGGTACGCGATCAGCTGACCTGGACCCTGGTCGCCGGCGGCGCCCTCTGCGTGCTGCTGGCCGCCCTCATCGCCTGGCTGCTGTCCCATCATCTGCTGCGTTCGGTGCGCCGGCTGACCGATACCGTGGCACGCATTTCCGCGGGCGACAGCAGTGCGCGCGTGGACGTACGGGGCCGTGACGAACTCGCCCAGGTCGGTCTGGCCTTCAATCAGATGGCGCAGCAGATCCAGGATGATCACGCCCGCGAACAGGTACTGATGCAACGCCTGCGCGCCGATGTCGACGACCTGCTCGGGGTGGTCAACAAGGCTGCCGCCGGTGACCTCACCGGGCGGACCGCGGTCAGCGGCGACGACGCCATCGGCCAGTTGGCCCGCGGCCTGAGCAAGATGATCGAGGACCTGCGCGGCATGATCGCCAAGGTGCAGCGCGCCGGCATCCAGGTGACCTCTTCCACCACCGAGATCGCCGCCTCTTCACGCCAGCAGGAGGCCACCAGCATCGAGCAGGCGCAGACCAGCGTGGAGGTGCTGAGCACCACGCGGGAGATCGCCGCCAACGCCAACGCCCTGGTACGCACCATGGAAGAAGCCGTCCAGGTGGCGGACGAGACCACCGAGGGCGCGGAACAGGCGCGCAGCAGCCTGGCGAGCATGGACGCCACCATGCAGCGCATGGTGGCGGCGACCGATTCCATCAACGCCAAGCTTGCCGCGCTGTCGGAGAAGTCCAGCCACATCAACAAGGTGCTGACCACCATCACCAAGGTCGCCGACCAGACCAACCTGCTGTCGCTCAACGCCGCCATCGAGGCGGAAAAGGCCGGCGAGGCGGGGCGGGGTTTTTCGGTGGTGGCCACCGAGATCCGCCGGCTGTCCGACCAGACCACCGCCGCCACCGACGATATCGAGCAGATGCTCAAGGACATGAATTCCGCGGTCTCCGCCAGCGTCATGGGCATGGACAAGTTTTCCGAGGAGATCCGCCGCAGCGTGCAGGAGGTGGCCAGCGTCAGCGATCAGCTGGCCGAGGTGATCGAGGACGTGCAGAAGCTGCCGACGCGCTTCGACATCGTGCTGGAGGGCATGCAGTCCCAGGCGGTGGGTGCCGGCCAGATCGCCGAGACCATCACCCAGCTCAACGACAGCACCCAGCAGACCACCGAGGCGCTCAAGGCCACCAGCGAGGCGGTCCAGTATCTACAGCAGACGGCTCAGGACCTGCAGAGTAGCGTCGCCACCTTCTCGGTCACCCGTTGACCATGCAGGTCCTGATCTTCCAGCTGGCCGATGCCGCGGCAGCCCTACCGACGACGGCGATCCGCCAGGTGTTGCCCTTTCTGCAGTTGACCCGCTTTCCGGCTGCGCCGCCCGGAGTGGCCGGCCTGATGAATCTGCACGGCGCGGCCATCCCGGTGGTGGATGTCACCGCCATGAGCGGCGGCCCGAGTGCCCAGGCGCGCCAGGACACCCGTATCCTGCTGGTGGACTTCATTCCGTCCGATGGCCGCAGCCGTCCGCTCGGCCTGGTGGTGGAAGGCGTCGCCGGCGTGCGCCGGGTCACCGCCCGCGCGCCGCGACCGGCAGGCGTCCGACTGCCCGACTACCCCTGGCTCGGCGAGGTGCTGGAGACGCCCGAAGGGCTCTGGCTGTGGCTGGAGCCGGATCGTCTGCTCTCGCCGGCCCTCGCCGCCCTGCTGTTCCAGGAGGCCGCGTGAAGCTCGATCCCCGGCTGGCGCCCCTGGTGCGGGCGCGCACCGGCCTGGCCATCGCCGATGACATGCTCGGTCGTGCCATTCGCCAGCGGCTGCGCGAGCGCCAGGAGGCCGATGCGGAGGGCTACGTGTCGCGCATCCTCGACGACGAAGCCGAATTCGCCGATCTGCTGGACCTGCTGGTCATTCCCGAGACCTGGTTCTTTCGCGATCCCCAGGCCATCGCCCACGCCGCCCGCTTCGCCCAGGAACGCCATGCCCGCAGTGGCGTGCCGGTACGGTTGCTCAGCCTGCCCTGCTCCACCGGGGAAGAGCCCTACACCCTGGCCATGGCGCTGTTCGACACCGGCTTGCCGGCTGCGGCCTTCGAGGTGACCGCGGTGGACATCAACGAGCCGTCCCTGGAGCGCGCCCGCCGCGGCCTCTATGGGCGCAATTCCTTTCGCGCCCGCGACCTGAGTTTTCGCGACCGCTATTTCGAACCCCAGGGCGATCGCCAGCGGCTGGCCGAGCGGGTACGCAACCAGGTGCGCTTTCGCCAGGGCAACATCCTGCAGCTGGGCAGCCTGCGCGACGGCACCGCCTTCGACGTGGTGCTTTGCCGCAACCTGCTGATCTATTTCGACGACCAGACCCAGGGCCGCGCCCTCAGCCACCTGGCCGCACTCATGCACGACGACGGCCTGCTCTGCGTCGGCAGTTCGGAGATGGTCAGCGCCATGCGTCATGGCTTCGCCAGCCTGGGCGTGGCCCACGCCTCGGCCCTGGTCAAACGCCAGGCCGCCGCCCCCGAGCAACCGCGTCCGCACCCGCCGGCTGCGCCGCCACGGCGCAAGGCCGCAGCGCGCCCACCCGCCGCGGCGACCCTGCCTGCGCGCCTGCGCGCCAGAAGTCTGCCCGCCCCCGCCCCGGCCAGCCTCGTCTCCGCCGGCCCTTCGCCCCTGGAAGAGGCCCAGCGCCTGGCCGATGCCGGACGCGGCGCCGAAGCCGAGACGCTGTTGCGCAACGTGCTCGAGGCGGATCGCGGCCAGGCCGGTGCCCACTTCCTGCTGGCGCTCATCCTGCCCGACGCCCGCGCCGCCGAGGCCGAGCGGGCGCTGCGCCAGGCACTCTATCTGGAGCCGGGGCACTACCCCGCGCTCTGTCGTCTGGCGCTGATCTGCGAAAGAGCCGGCCGACTCGATGAAGCCGGACGCCTGCGCGAACGGGCGGCGCGCATCCAGACCCGCGCCGGTGACGACGCATGAGCCTGAACCGCGAACTCCACGCCCTGGAGCGTGCCGATTGGGCCGCACACTATGCCGAGCCCCTGGACGACCGCCAGGCGCGCTCGGCCAGCGCCCTGGTCTTTCGCCTCGGTGCGGAATGGCTGGGGCTGCCCGGCAGCTGCCTGGTCACCGCCACCGATCCCACCGCCGTGCACCGCGTCCCCCACCGGCGCTCGCCGTTCCTGCGCGGCATCGTCCCGGTGCGCGGCCAGCTGCAACCCTGCATCGCCCTGGAGCTGCTGCTGGCGGTGGCGCCGGGTGAGCAGACGCGCGGCTTTCCGCGCCTGTTGCTGCTGCATATCGGGCGCCGCGACTGGGCGGTGCAGGTGGACGAGGTCCTGGGCCTGCAGCGCTACGCCCCTGGCGAGGTGCAGCCGCCGCCAGCCACCCTGGGCGGCGAATTACTCAGCTACCTGGGCGGCGTCTATCGCGAGGGCACGCATCAGGTCGGCCTGCTCGAGCTGGCGCGTCTGGAACGGGCCCTGGAAGAGGCGCTGCGATGAGTCAGCCACCGCGCGACGTGCGCGAGATGTCTCTCTACGATCTCTTCGCCAGCGAGGTGCAGAGTCACCTGCAGGCGCTGGATGCCGGTCTGTTGCGCCTGGAGCGCGACCCCACCGACACGGGGGTGATCGAGCCGATGATGCGCGCGGCCCACTCCATCAAGGGCGCGGCACGCATCGTCGATCTCGACGGCCTGGTGGAGCTGGCCCACGCCATGGAGGATTGCCTGGTCGCGGTCCAGGCCGGACGCCGCCAGCTCGGTCCGGCGGACATCGACCAGCTGTTTCGCTGCGTCGACGTCCTCGGCGAGGTCAGTCGCCTGGACGAGGCCGCCAGCCAGCGCTGGCAGCGCGAACAGCGTGATAGCCAGCGGGCGCTGGCGCAGGCGCTGAGCGCCGGCGCGGGCGATCCGCTCCCGGCGACCGCCGTCGCCCCGCGGGAACCGGCGCCTGCACCCGCCGTACCCGAAGAACCTGCCCCTGACGCCGAGCGTAGCCGAGACCCGCTGCGAGTGGACAGCGGTCGCTTCAACCAGATCCTCGCCCTCACCAGCGAAGCCCGGGTGATGGGCCTCGGCTTGCATGGCCTGGTCCAGGGCTTCCAGGGCTATCGCGCGGAATTGCAGGGCCTGTTCGGCCAGGCACAGGCGGTCAGCAGCGACGTGCGTCAGCGCCAGGAAGGTCTGCTCGATCGCTATCAGCAGCAGCTGCAGGCCCTGGAAGCCTACGAGCGGCGCCTGCTCGGCGTCTGCCAGGGGCTGCTGGACGAGGTGCTGGCGGTGCGAATGCGCCCACTGCGCGATGCCGTCCAGGGCTTCCCGAGGCTGGTACGCGACCTGGCCCGGGGCCTGGACAAGGATGCCGTGCTGCAGGTGGACGGCGCCGACACCCTGATCGATCGCGAGGTGCTGGCGCGCCTGGAAAGCCCGCTCAACCACCTCTTGCGCAATGCCGTCGACCATGGCCTGGAAACCCCGGCCGAGCGCCGCGCCCTGGGCAAGCCCGAGTGCGGCCAGATCCGCCTGGAAGCCCGCCATGTCGCCGGGCGCCTGCAGGTCAGCCTGCACGACGACGGCCGCGGCCTGGACCTGGAGCGCATCCGCGCCACGGTCATCGCCCGGCGCCTGAGTCCGCCCCCGCTGGCCGCCGAGCTGACCCCGGCGGAATTGCTGGAATTCCTGCTGCTGCCCGGCTTCAGTCTCAAGGAGACGGTGACCGAGCTCTCCGGCCGCGGCGTGGGCCTGGACGTGGTGGCCGATGCCATTCGCGCTCTGGATGGCGAGGTCCGCCTGGAAACCCGCCCGGGCCTGGGCTTCAGCACCCACCTGCTGGTACCGGTCAGTCGCTCCATCGTTCGGGCGCTGATCGTCGACATCGCCGGCGAGGCCTATGCCTTGCCGGTCAACCGGATCGAACGGGTGCTGCGCCTGGACCCAGCCGAGGTGCACTCGCTGGAGGGCAAGGCCTTCTTCCTGCTCGGCGAGGATCGCCTGGGGCTGGTCGCGGCCCATCAGTTGCTGGAGCTGGACGGCGCGCCGCCCACCGGCGATCTCGCCGTGCTGGTGATCGGCAGCGGCGAACGGCGCTACGGCCTGGTGGTGGATCGCCTGCGCGGCGAGCAGGGCCTGGCGCTCAAGCCGCTGGACGAGATCTTCGGCAAGCTACGCTCGGTCACCGCCGGGGCGCTGCTCGACGACGGCAGTCCGGTACTCCTGCTGGACGTCGCCGATCTGCTCACCGGCATCGAGCGACTGCTCGGCGAGGGCCGCCTGCGGCAGGTGCAGAGCGGTGCCGTCCTGGACAGCCGAAGGGTCAAGCGTATCCTGGTGGTGGACGACTCCCTCACCGTGCGCGAGATGGAGCGCAAGCTCCTGGAAGGTCAGGGTTATCAGGTGGAGGTGGCGGTGGATGGCATGGACGGCTGGAACGCCGTACGCGCCGGCGAATTCGACATGCTACTGTCGGACATCGACATGCCGCGCATGAACGGTATCGAACTGGTGGAACTGGTGCGCCGCGATCCGCGTCTGCATGCCCTGCCGGTGATGATCGTGTCCTACAAGGATCGCCCGGAAGACCGGCTCAAGGGCATGCAGGCCGGTGCCGACTACTATCTGACCAAGGGCAGCTTCCACGACGACGCCCTGATCACCGCCGTGCAGGACCTCATCGGAGCGCCATGAGAATCGCCATCGTCAACGATCTGCTGCTGGCCACCGAGGCCCTGCGTCGACTGCTGATCGGCGACGGGCGCCATACGGTCGCCTGGATCGCCCATGACGGCGAGGAAGCCGTGGCGCGCTGTGCCGAGGACCGCCCGGATCTGATCCTCATGGACCTGCAGATGCCCCGCCTGGACGGCGTCGAGGCGACGCGGCGGATCATGGCGCAGTCGCCCTGCGCCATCCTCATGGTCACCGCCACCCCCGACGACTGCGAGGGTGTGTTTCGCGCCATGGGCGCCGGCGCCCTCGACGTGACCGCTACCCCGGCCTTGAGCGGCGGTGCCGATGGCGGCGCCCTGCTGCGCAAGATCGCCCGTATCGAACCCCTGGTGCGGCTGCCCGAACGGGCCACGCGCCCGCTCCAGGCCACCGCCGCCGCGCCGAGCACCGCGGCCGAAGCCACCACCGACAGCCTGGTGGCCATCGGTGCCTCCACGGGTGGACCGGCGGCCCTGGTCAGCCTGTTCGAGGCCTGGGCGCCAACCAAAGAGGCCAGCGTGGTGCTGGTGCAACACATCGACCGGCGCTTCGCCCCCAGTTTCATCGGCTGGCTCGGCACCCAGATCGCCTGGCCGGTCACCGCCGCCCTGCCCGGCGCCCTGCCAGCACCCGGTCAGGTGTCAGTGGCCCTGGGTGACGACCACCTGCTGCTGGACGGGCGCGGCCGCTTCGCCTACACCGCCGAGCCGGTGGATTATCCCTATCGTCCCTCGGTGGATGTGTTCTTTACCCAGCTCGCCAGCCACCCGCTGCGGTCCGCCAAGGCCCTGGGGATCCTGCTGACCGGCATGGGCCGCGACGGCGCCAGTGGCCTCTACGCCCTGCGCCAGAGCGGCTGCCCTACCCTGACCCAGGACGAGGCCAGTTGCGCCGTATACGGCATGCCCGCGGCTGCGGTTAGAATGGGCGCCGCGGAGCGCGTACTCAGCCCCACGCAGATCGGTGCCTGGCTGCAGCGACGCTTCGGCAACGGCTCGCGGGACAGCATATGACAGGTCGCCAACAGGAGCGTTGGACGGCGCAGTGGCAGGGACTGGCCAAGAAGAGACGCGGGACGTTCGACCCCGCTCGCACAAGGACTCGCAGTAATGGCCACGCACGAGGGTAATACCCTGGACAGCCTGACCGCACCCAAGGTGCGTCTGCTGCTGGTGGACGATCAGCTGATCATCATCGAAGCCCTGCGGCGGATGATCGCCGATCAGCCCGACATCGAGCTGCATTACTGCCTGGACGCCCACCAGGCGGTCAACATGGCCCTGCAACTCAAGCCCACGGTGGTCCTGCAGGACCTGATCATGCCCGAGATCGACGGCCTGGAAACCGTCAGGCGTTTCCGTGCCGAGCCGGCGCTGCGCGACGTGCCCATCGTGGTGCTCTCCTCCAAGGAGGATCCCCAGGTCAAGGCGCAGAGCTTCGCCACCGGTGCTAACGACTATCTGGTCAAGCTGCCTGACAAGCTGGAACTGCTGGCGCGGGTGCGCTATCACTCCGAGGCCCATGTGCTGCGCGCCCAGCGCGACGAGGCCTTTCGCTTCCTGCGCGAAAGCCAGCGCCAGCTCGCCGAAGCCAATATCCAGTTGCAGAAGCTGGTGGCCATCGACAGCCTCACCGGCATCAACAACCGCCGCCATTTCGACCAGACCTACGAAGGCGAGTGGCTGCGCGCCCGGCGCAATCGCCAGCCGCTGGCCCTGCTGCTGTGCGACGTCGACCACTTCAAGCGCTACAACGACACCTATGGCCATCTCAGCGGCGATCTCTGCCTGAAGAAGGTGGCGGCGGTGCTCACCGAGCAACTCAAGCGACCGGCCGACCTGGTGGCCCGCTACGGCGGCGAGGAATTTGCCATGGTGCTGCCGGAGACCGACGCCGAGGGCGCGCTCAAGGTCGCCGAAGCCTGCCGTGCCGGCGTGGAGCGGCTGCAGGTGGCGCACTCCGGCAGCGACCTCGGCTTCGTCACCATCTCCATCGGCGTCGGCAGCATCCAGCCGCAGAGCGGCGACGATCACGAAGCCTTCATCGAACGCACCGACCAGGCGCTGTACCAGGCCAAGGCCGAGGGCCGCAACCGGGTGCATCTGGTCAAGGGCGCCAAGGACCTTCCGTCCCAGGGCGCCTCGGCGAACGTCTAGAAGCTGCGACTCACCAGGCGATTACGCCCTTCGGCCTTGGCCTGGTAGAGCAGATTGTCGGCGGCCTTGAGCAGGCCGTCTGGGGTCTGCTCGGGGGTCGGATTGCAGCAGGCCAGGCCCATGCTCATGGTCAGCCAGAGACGGTCCTCTGCCAGCGGATGAGCGATGCGCAATTCGGCGATGCCCTGCCGGCAGCGCTCCAGCACCGCTTCCGCGGCCGTGCGCGAGGCGCCGGGTAGCAACAGCACGAATTCCTCCCCGCCATAGCGCGCCAGGCAGTCCCGCTCGCGGATGCGCTGCTCCAGCAGCTGGGCGACCCGCGCCAGCGCCTGATCCCCGGCGCCATGGCCGTGGGTATCGTTGTATTGCTTGAAGTAGTCGATATCGAGCATGGCGATGGCCAGCGAGCCCCGCCGGCTGACCGCCAGCTGCCACTCGATCGTCAGCTGCTCGTCGAAGCGGCGGCGATTGCCCACCGCGGTCAGTGGATCCATGTGCGCCAGCTCCTCGAGCAGCCGCCGCTGGCGGGCGAGCTGCAGGTGCAGCCGCACCCGCGCCAGTACGGCCAGCGGATTGAAGGGCTTCTGGATGAAATCGCTGGCGCCCAGCTCGAAGCACTCCACCTCGCGGTGCAGGTCGTTGGCCGCGGTGATGAAGATCACCGGGATGGCGCTGGTCTCGGCGCGGCGCTTGAACAGCTGGATCAGTTGCAGGCCGTCGATGCCGGGCATCACCACGTCCAGTAGGATCAGATCGGGGTGTTCGCGGGCGGCCTTGGTTAGCGCCTGGACCCCGCTCTTGGCCAGCATGATGCGCGCCTCGTTGCGCAGCAGGTCGCCGAGGACGCGCAGGTTGCTCTTCTGATCGTCGACGATGAGGATCAACGGCAGGTCGGGACGACGCCCCTCCATCGGCAACTATCCCGACCGTTTCCCGGCCTGCCGCACCCGCCGCAGCAGGTCCGCGGTGGCATCGGCGGCATGTTCGAACTCGACGTCATTGACCCATTCGCGGATGCGCACCACATCGGCGCTGTGGGACGTGCTCACGCAGGCGCGCAACAGGGTGTCGAGCACCTCCTCGGCGGCGAAGTCCGACGTCTGCAGGAGCCCGACCAGGCGTTCGAGCAGGGCCTCCAGTTCTTCGACGGAGGCCTCCTCGCCGCCGGCGACCTCGACCAGGATCTCGTCGAGGGACGCCAGGCAGCGCTCGGCCTCGGCCTGCAGGCGGCGCACGTCCTCGCCGATGGGCTGGGCCAGCCGGATCCGGTTGGTCAGGCATTGCGCCGCTTCCTGCAGGGCGATGGCACCGACATAGGCGGCGGTGGCCTGCAGGCCGTGGGCGCACTCGAACAGCGCGGTGACATCGTCCGCCGCGCGCCAGGCAGCGATCCGCCCGGGCAGTTCAGCCTGTTGCACGCGGAAATCCCGCATCAACTGCTCATAGAGTTCGGCGCTGCCGCGCAGCAGACGTAGCGCCGACTCGGGTTCGAGCACCGCACTGGCACGCGCCCGCGCCAGCACGCTGACCTCCTTGACGTCGACGACCTCTTCCACCGCCTTGCGCTCGGCGCGCTGCAGCTGCTCCAGATTGGCCCACGCGGCGATGATGCGGAACAGCTCGGCGGGATCGAGCGGCTTGACCAGGTGATCGTTCATGCCCGCATCCAGGCACCGCTCGCGATCGCCCGGCAGGCCGTTGGCGGTCATGGCGATGACCGGCAGCGCGGCCAGCGCCGGGCGAGTGCGCAATTCGCGGGTGGCCGACAGGCCGTCCAGGCGTGGCATATGGACGTCCATCAGCACCAGGTCGTAGCGCTGCCGTTCCAGCTGGTCCAGCGCCGCCTGGCCGTCTTCGGCCACGTCGATCAGGATGCCGCTGCCCTGCAGGAAGCCGATGACCACCTGGCGGTTGATGGCGTTGTCGTCCACCAGCAGCAGACGAATGCCCTGCAGATCCACCACGCTCTGGCCCACCGTCGGCGCGGCGACCGGCGCCAGGCCCAGGCCCGCGAGCAAGCGCTGCACGGCAGGGCCGGTGACCGGTTTGTCGAGTAGCTCCAGGCCCGGCAGATCCTCGCCCAGGCTGCGCACCTCTTCCGCCTCGTAGGGCGAGGCCAGCAGGGTCAGCGCCAGCTCCGGCTGACGGAAGCGCAACTGACGCGCCAGCGCCAGGCCATCCTCGGCGCCCAGGCGCCAGTCGACGATGGCCAGTTCGAAGACCGACGTGGCCATGGCCGCCAGGGCCTGCGCGGTGGATTCCGCTTCCACCACCTGCATGCCCAGTTCGCGCAGGCGTTGCCCCATGGTGCGCCGGGCCAGGCCGTGGTCGTCCACCAGCAGGACCTGCCGCGACGTCTGGCTGGGCAGCCGCTCGGGCTCGCCCACCACCGGCAGGGTCAGGCGCAGGGTAAAGCAGGAGCCGCGCCCGGCTTCGCTATGGACCTCCAGGGTGCCCCCCATGAGTTCGGTGAGCTGGCGAGAGATCGCCAGGCCCAGGCCGGTACCGCCGTAGCGGCGGCTGATGGAGCCATCCGCCTGGGTGAAAGGCTGGAAGAGTTGCGCCTGCTGCGCCTCGGTCAGGCCGATGCCGGTGTCTTCGACCGCCAGGCTGAAATGGGCACGGCCGGCTTCGCAGACGGCGCCGACGCGGATCAGCACATGGCCCCGCTCGGTGAACTTGACCGCATTGCTCAGCAGATTGACCAGCACCTGCTGCAGGCGCAGCGGATCGCCTTCCAGCGCCAGGGGAATGTCCGGACCGCAATCCAGCACCAGTTCGACGCCTTTCTCGTGGGCCTTGATGGCACAGAGGTTGAGGGTACGTTCGAGTACCTTGGCCAGGTTGAAGCCCAGTTGTTCGAGCTGGGTACCGCCGGCTTCGTTGCGCGAGTAGTCGAGCACGTCGTTGATCACCCCCAGCAGGGTCTCGCCGGAGTCGAGGATCTTGCCGACGTGACCCCGCTGCTCGCCGGACAGCCGGGTGCCCAGGGTCAGGCGGCTGAGGCCGATCACGGCATTGAGCGGCGTGCGAATCTCGTGGCTCATGGTCGCCAGGAACAGCGACTTGGCCGCTGCCGCTTCCTCGGCACGGATGCGCGCCTGGTCCAGCTCGAGGGTGCGTTCGCCAACGCGCTGCTCCAGGGTTTCGTAGATCTGCGCGTGCTCCAGGGAGATCGCCGCCTGGGTGGCCAGGATGCCCAGCACCTGCAGCCGACCCGGGGTGAAGGCCTGGGCCAGCAGGTTGTTTTCCAGATAGAGGATGCCGATCAGGCGCCCCTGGCGCAGCACCGGCAGGCAACAGACCGAACGCGGGCGCCGCGCGCGAATGTAGGCGTCGCGGACGAAGCGGCCGGCGCGGGCGGCGTCGTCCAGGATCACCGGTTCGCGATGACGGATCACGTGGGACACCAGGGTCAGGGGCACCAGGCCCTCGGCGGAGTCCTGTTCGTTCAGCGCCAGCGGCAGACCCTGCAGCACCTTGGGCTCGCCCGAGCCGCTGCAGATCGAGGCCTGCACCAGCCAGCGACCGCCCTCGGGCAACAGCAGCAGGCCGTGCTGGGCGCCGCCCTCCTCCAGGATGATGCGCATCATCCGCGCCAGCAGCTGATCCAGCGCCAGTTCGTTGGAGATGGTCTGCAGCGACTTGAGCACCGACAGCCAGTCCAGTCGCATCATCTCGCTGGTGGCCTGGCCCTGGGTGCGCTGCACCGTCAGGGCAGTGGCCTCGGCCACGCGCAACCAGTGGGGAAATTCGTTCTCCAGCGCCTGGGCCTTGGCCGCGGCGCCCCAGTGCAGATAGCTGCGCTGGGCATCCTGCAGATAGGTCCGGGCGATCCGCGGACGCTGCTGTTCCAGCCAGAAGCGCCCATAGAGTTCCTCGGCCAGCGCCGCGCCCTGGCGGAAGCCGTGCAGTCGCGCGGATTCCAGGGCCTGTTCATAGAGGTCCATGGCCGCTTCGACCCGGCCCTCGCGGCGGGCCCGTTCGGCCGCCACCAGGTCGCGCTTGTGGGCGAAGTTTTCCGGGCAGTGCGCGGCCCAGCCGTTCAGCCGTTCCTGGGCGACCTCGACCTTGGCCAGCGCCTCGCCCGCCAGTTCGCCCTCGGCCAGCAGGATCAGCGCCTGATAGAAGGCGTGCTCGGCGATGCTGAACCAGCCGAAACTCGCCGCCAGCGAGGCTTCCATGGCTTCGGCGTGGTGCCGCGCCTGGGGCAGCCTACGGAACAGCAGCGCCGCCTGCATCTTGTTGAAATCGTAGTAGTTCAGACAGAGCACATGGCCGCTGTCCTGCATCTGCCGCACCAGCGCCGCTTCGTCCTGGCCCTCTTCGTCCCAGGTCTCCTGACCCGGGGTGAGCCCCTGCAGCAGACGCAGCGACTGGCGCAGGATGGTGAAGATCTCCAGGGTGTTGGGATCGCCGATGCCCAGCAGGATCCGCTCGATCTCCGCGGTTTCGCCGAGGATGTCGTCCAGCGGCGCACCAGCGTGCTGCAGGTGCTTGAGGATGTGGAAGGCGCTGTAGGCGGTGAAGATGATCTCGCCGGTGCGCTGACCGGCGGCCAGGGCTTCGCGCAGCAGGGCGACGTTGTCCGCGATGGGGCTCGACCAGGGACTGTTGGTCACCGCGAACATGGTGTAGACCTTGCACTTGAGCGGCAGATTGCCGGTGCGGTCGACCAGGTCGACGGCCAGGCGCCCGACCTGGTAACCCAGCTCGTAGCGACCATGGAAGGCCGACAGCAGCGAGCCGTAGTTGGCATAGCCGAAGGGCGAGAGATCGCCGTTGCCGTACTGGATCGACAGCTTGACGATGCGCATGACCGCCAGCAGGCTCATCGGCAGGTCGACGTTGATCGCCGGCCCCCAGAGCAGGCCCAGCAGGCGGATCAGCAACTGGGCACGCGGATCTTCCATGGGCGGCAGGTCGAGCAGCGCCGCCGGATGGCGCGCGGCGAGCCAGGCCTCGACCTCGGCGCTGTCGGCACCGATGGCCTGGTTGATGTCGTCCGGCGCCTCCGGCCAGGGTTCGTCCAGTACCTGGATGCCGGCCTTGGCCACCACCAGGGCTTCGGTGAAGCGTCCGAGGCCGCTGTAGAGGTCGATCTGCAGGGCCCGCACCCCGGCTTCCTCGAAGGTGGTACGCGCCCGTGGCAGCAGCACTTCGCAGATGCGCAGGGCTTCGTTGGCATCGCCACAGAGGTGCGCGACCTCGGCCCATTCCCGATGCAGTTGGAACAGCAGCACATGGCGGCTTTCCCAGGCAGCGTCGTCGATCAGCGCGACCGCCGTGCGCAGGAACTCCTGGGCGGCGGGATAGGCATTGGCCTGGCGCGCCTTGCGCGCGGCGTCCAGATTGAGCTCCAGCAGCTGCAGCCGCTCGGCGGGCGTCTCGATCAGGGCCAGCGCCAGGTTGAGGTGATTGACCGCATCCAGCCGGGTGGCGCTGCCTTCGGCGAGATACAGCTGACCGGCGCGCAGGTGGACCCGCTCGCGCTCGGCGGGCGCCAGCAACGAATGAGCGGCATGGCGTACCTGATCGTGCAAGAAACTGTAGTGCGTGGGTGTCTGTTCCCCCGCCGGGCGGCCTTCGGGCTCGGTGAGTAGCCCTTCCTGCACCAGCGACTGGCACAGGCGGCGGATGTCCGCGGGCGATTCCGCCATCAGCGTGGCGAGACGATCGCTGGAGAAATGGGTGCCCAGACAGGCTGCCCACTGCAGCAGTTGCGAGGTGTTGGCCGGCAGGTCATTGAGCTTGCCGACCATGAAGTCGACGACATTGTCGTAGACGTCCAGGGCCTGCAGCCGCGGCAGCTCCCAGTGCCACTGACCACGCTCGCCGTCGAATTCCAGCAGGCCTTCCTGCTGCAGGCTGCGCAGCAGCTGCTCGATGAAGAAGGGATTGCCGAGGGTCTTGTCCAGGCAGAGACCGGCCAGGGCCGCCTGCTCCTCCGCCGGCGCCGGCAGCAGTTCGGCGATCAGTCGCTCGATCTCCACGCGCGACAGCGGACCCAGCGAGAGGGTACGGACCAGCGCCGCCCCGAGCAGGCGCTCCAGGGCACTGCCGGCCAGCTGATCCTCACGATGGGTCGCCACCAGTAGCAACGGCCCCTGGTCGGTCCGCGCCAGCAGGCGCTCGATCAGTCGCAGCGAAGCGCTGTCGGCCCATTGCAGATCATCCAGCCACAGCAGCAGCGGACGGGTGTCCGTGGCGAAGGCCAGCAGTAGCGCGACCACCGCTTCGTCGAAGCGTTGTTCGGCCTGTTGCGGGGGAAGTTCGGCCACCGGCGCCTGGGGCCCGAGCCAGGTGGCCAGCTCGGGCGAGACCTCGGTCAGCACCCCGGCGTTGTCACCCAGGGCTTCGATCAGGCGGTCGGCAAAGGCCGCGCCCAGGCTCTGACCGATCTCGATCAGCTCGCGCGCGGCCTGGCGCAGGGCGCCATAGGGCACGCCGCTGCCAAGGGTCTCGAACTTGCCGTGGGCGAGCAGTACCCGTTCACCCTGGCGGCGGACGAAGGCCTGCACCAGCGCTGACTTGCCTACCCCGGAACTGCCGCTGACGAAGACGGCTTCGATCCGGCCCAGGGTCGCCCGGGCCAGCGCCTCTTCGAGCAGGCGCAGGGGAGCGCCGCGGCCCTGCAGGGTGCGTACCGGCATCAGGCGTGCCGGCGGATCCTGCTCGCCCAGGGCGAAGGGCGCCCGTTCACCGGCCTGATGGGCCGCCTGGCAGCGCTGCAGGTCGCGCAGGATGCCGAAGCAGCCCTGGTAGCGTTCTTCGGCGGCCTTGGCCATGAGCTTGTCCACCAGCGCCGCCAGCATCGGCGGTACCGTCGGCACCCGCTCGACCAGCGAGGGCGCGCGCATCGCCAGGTGCGCATGCACCAGTTCGAGCGGGTCCTGGGCGCGAAACGGCGGCTCGCCCGCGAGCATCTCGTAGAAGGTCACGCCCAGGGCGTAGAAGTCGCTGCGATAGTCCTGGTGGCGCCCGGTCCGCCCGCTCTGTTCCGGGGCCAGATAGGTGAGCGAGCCCTCCAGGCGGGCGTCGCTACCCTTGACGGCGCCAAAGACCGTGGCGATGCCCAGATCGGTCAGCCGCAGGGTGCCCGTGGTGCCGTTGCAGACGATGTTGCGGGGATTGAGATCGTTATGGGCGATGCGCAGCCGGTGCAGCCGCGCCAGGGCGCGAACGATGGCCAGCGCCCAATCGAAGAAGTCGTCCAGCGCCAGTGGCCCGGTGGCGAGCAACCCAGCGAGATCGGTGCCGCCGATGTCTTCGAGCACCAGAACCTGGCGGCCCTGGTATTCCAGCAGTTCCAGGGCGGCGCTCACCGCCCCGCTGGCGCTGGCACGACGGGTCAGTTCGAATTCATGGCGCAGCCCGGCCTGCGCCTGGGGCGTGGGATAGTCGGCGGCCAGCTGCTTGAGGATCACCGGCTGACCGTCGGCCAGGCGCGTACCTCGGTAGATCAGGGCATGGCGGCTTTCGCTCACCTGCGTCTTGCAGCTGTAGCCTGGAATACTCAACACCGCGTTCGCCTCGATCCTCGGCCGACCGGGGATGCCGGACCAGCGCCTCAACTATTCCCGTTGCCTTGCTAAAGTCTCAAGGGAACTTTTCGATATAGTGATATTACCCTAGCCATCACGTGGCATTCGTCCACTGGTGCAACAATTTGCACACTTCGGAGCAATATGCATGGACGCTGTACCTTCCATCCGCAAGATCGCCATCTTGGGCGGTGGCGTGTCCGCCGTCACCACCGCCTTTCGTCTTACTAGTGAGCCTAACTGGCAGGACCGTTATCAGATCACGCTGTACCAGCAGGGCTGGCGTCTCGGCGGCAAGGGTGCCAGCGGACGCAATGCCGCCGACCACCAGCGCATCGAAGAACACGGCATCCATGTCTGGTTCGGCTTCTACTACAACGCCTTCCATAGCCTGAGGCAGTGCTACGAGGAACTGGACCGGCCTGCCGGCGCACCGCTGGCGACCCTCGACGAGGCTTTCTTCCCGCATTCCCATACCGCCTTCGCCGACGCCTTCCAGGGGCAGTGGACCACCTGGCCCATCGATACCCTGGCCCTGCCCGGCAAGCCCGGCGAGGGCTGGAATCCCAAGCCCTTCATGGCCGCCCTCGGCGATCTGCTGGAGTGGTTGCTGCGGCTGGGCGAGGTGGACGATACCCCGACCGCCACCGCGCCGAGCGGCCTGTTCGCCCGGCTGCGCGCGCACTGCCGGGAAGAATTGCAGGAGCTGACCCTCAATGAGGTGGAGCGCCAGCTGCAGCAGGCCCGCACGGCGCTGCCCGAGGGCGTCGACCATCCCGTGCTGCTGGCTTTGCTGCGCAGGGCCCGCGGCTTGCTCGGCGAAATCCTGCACGACCGCAGCCAGACCCACGTCAAGGCCCACCGGCTGTGGCTGCTGATGGATTTCGGCCTCACCGTGCTCATCGGCATGCTCGCCGACGAGGTCTATGCCAAGGGCTTCGTGGCGCTCAACGGGGAAACCTTCCAGGCCTGGCTGGGCCGCCATGGCGCCAGTGCCGCGACCCTGGACGGCGCGGTGCTCAAGTCCCTGCATGGCGGCATCTTCGCCTATCGCGACGGCGACCTCGCCGAGCCCGACGTCGAGGCCGGCACCGTGCTGCGCGCCGCCCTGCTGGCCCTGACCACGGCCAAGGGTTCCTTCATCTGGCGCATGCAGGCCGGCATGGGCGACGTGGTCTTCGCGCCCTACTACGAAGTGCTCGCCCGCCGCGGGGTGGACTTCCGCTTCTTCCACCAGGTCACCGCTATCGAAGCCGCTGACGACGGTCAGGGTCCCCGGGTGACGCGCCTGCAGATCCAGCGCCAGGTCAGGCTCAAGGATGCCGCCTACCGGCCACTGGTGGACGTCAAGGGCCTGCCCTGCTGGCCTTCGGCGCCACTGTACGACCAGCTCGACGACCAGATCGCCCGGGAGCTGCAGGAGAACCAGATCAATCTGGAATCCAACTGGAGCGGCTGGCAGGGCGTCGAGCAACTGGAGCTGCAGGTCGATCGCGACTTCGACGAGGTGGTGCTGGGGATCTCCGTGGCCGGCCTGGCCGACCTCGCCCCCAGCCTGTGCGCCCTGGACCCGGCGTTCGACCGCATGACCCGGCAGGTGGCCACCGTCGCCACCCAGGCGGTACAACTCTGGCAGAATCGCGACGCCTGGCAACTGGGCTGGAGTGGCTCGCCCCAGGGTGGGCAGGCCCCCGAGCTGCTGGGCTTCGCCGCCCAGGCGATGGACTCCTGGGCCGATGTCAGCTACCTGGTGGACCGCGAAGACTGGTCGAGCGGCACGCCGCCGGCGGACATCAGCTATTTCTGCGGGGTCCTCGCCGCCGAGGCCGCCCCACCCATCGGCAAAAAGGATGGCTATCCGCAGCAGGAAGCCACCAAGGTGAAGCAGGCCTTCCTCGACCTCATGAACGCCAAACTGGGCGCCTACTGGCCGCAAGCGGTGACGCCCGCGGGCTATCGCTGGGACTTCCTGCTGGCGCCCGCCGACGTCCAGGGCCCGGCGCGCTTCGACCATCAGTATTGGCGCGCCAACGTCGACCCCAGCGAGCGCTATGTGCAGAGCGTGGCCGGCAGCAGCCGCTATCGGCTGCCCACCGACGGCACCGTCTGCCGCAACCTCTATCTGACCGGCGACTGGATCGACAACGGCTTCAACATGGGCTGCGTGGAGTCGGCTACCCTATCCGGCCTGCAGACCGCTCGCGCCGTGCTCGGCCACCGAGAGATCCTGCCCGGCGAGGACGCCTTCCAGTAGCGCCACTGCCTGGAGCGCTGCGCGCTCGGCGCAGCGCTCCACGGCAGGGGGATAGCACGGCTCGGCGCCGTCCAGGTAAGCCAGCAACTCGGGCGCCTGGTTCCAGACGGCGGCCTCGCTGTAGAGGCGGTGCAATTCCAGGCGAATCCAGCCGTCCATGAGGCGCACGCCCAGCTCCTCGATGCCCAGCCCGTGCCCCTCGATCACCTCGCGATCCGCCTCGGTGAGGGGATAGTGCGGGGGATAGAAGTCGGCCAGGCTGACCAGCAACTTGACCGAGAAGCCGCGCGGATCGGCCAGCAAGGCCCCCAGCTCGGCGAACAGCGTCGCCTCTTCCACCAGCGCCTGGGCGAACATCAGTCGGTAGAGGGTGATGTTGAGGAACAGCTGGCCCACCGCGTTTTCCGCGCGCGCGTCCTGCTGATACAGGGCGAAGCCGGCAAGGATGGAGGCATTGTGCGCCCGGTACCAGTGACGCGGCGTGGGATCGGCGATGAAGGTCAGCCAGCAGCGCGTCGGATAGGGCGCCTGGTCACCGGCCAAGCCGTGATGCGCCAGGCAACCGGCCAGCTCGGACAGATAGATGAAGTGCAGATTGACGTTGCGCCACCAGGCGCTGCCGGTCACGGGATCCAGGACACCGGCCTGGATTTCCCAGTCGAGAAAGGCCAGCTCCGAATCGCCATAGCTCAGGCCGTCGTCGTCGGTATCGCCAAAACGCTGATAGAAGTCTTCGCGCACCGCCCGCCGCCGGGCAGGCGCGTGCTCGATCTGGCGACAGAGTTCGCGGGTCGCCGCGATGGCGTCTTCATAGGTGTACATGCCTTCCCTGCCCTGCTTGTTGGAATCCTGGCCGATCATGGCGCAACGGCATCATCGACTTCCACGCGCAATGGGCTGAACGCAGTAGAAGGGAGTTCCAGTGGCTGTCCCTCATGCCGCCAGTCGCCCCTGAGCGGATCGCCGCCCCGGGCGATCACCACCACGGGTCGTACCCGCCGGTGGTCAGACAGCTTGCGCTGGGGCAGCATGGCGTCGCGGTCGTCCAGCCGTACCCGGCGGGGCAGATCGGCGACCCGCAGCCGCCGTACCGCCAGCGGTGGGCCGGGCTGGTCCACCGCCAGCGCCAGCACGAAGACACTGTCCTCGGGCCGCACCCGCTGCGCCACCGCGGGCGCCAGGCGGACCTCCACTTCGAGCCCCGGCACCGCCAGTGTCTGACCGGCCGCCCGCGCCGCCGTCTCCGCTCGGGCGACCCCCTGCGCAAGGGTGCCGCGCAGGGGATCGCCCGTTGGCAGCACGGCGACCAGCCGCTGCCAGTAGTCTGCCGCCTCGGCGTAGCCCCCCCGTTCGTAGGCAGCCATGCCCAGCAGACCCAGGGTGGTGGGCTCGCCAGGATTGGCGGCCAGGGCTTCGTCGGCCAGGGCCTGGGTGCGGGCATCCAGCTGGCGCCCTGCGGCGAAGAACCGGGCCTGGGCCAGTTGCCCGAGGACTTCCGCACGCCGGCCATCGCGCTGGATGACCTGCTCGAAGGCGGCCACGGCATCCTGGTAACGACCCAGGCCGGCATAGGCGCGCGCCAGCAGATACCAGTTGTCGGTCGCCTGGGGTTGCAGTCGCGTCGCCGCTTGCAGATCGGCCAGCAGCGCCTGGGGCGAAACCGGCGCCGCGGCGAGGCGTTGGCTCAGTTGCAGCGCCGGCCAGGCGCCGAGCAGCAGATAGAGCCCCAGGGCCAGGGCCGGACCGGCCAGGGCGACCGCGACGCCCAGGCGCCGGCCGTGACGCAGCGGCGAAGAACTCTCGGCAGGACTGTCGGCGAGCAGGCTGCGGCCCGCCTCGGCTTCGGCCAGCGCCAGCGCCTGTTCGTCCAGCTCGCCCCGTGCGGCCCGCGCCCGGGCCTCGGCCAGGCGCTCCTGATAAAGGGTGCGATTGAGCATCGCCCGCCGGTCCGCCATGACACGTCCGCCGCGCAGGAGCGGCACCAGCAGGATCAACATCGCCAGGATCAGCAGCAGTCCCGCCAGCCCCCAGAAGGTCAGCATCTTGGCTCCTCCTCCTCCGCCTGCAGCGCGGCCAGTCGCTGGCGTTCGGCGTCACTCAGCGTCTGCTCCGGGCGCCGCCGGCGCGTCAGGACCAGCAATAGCCCGGTCCCGCCCAGCAGACCCAGGGCCGGCAGCAGCCACAGCAGCAGGGTGCGGCCCTCGAAGGGCGGCCGATAGCGAATGAATTCGCCGTAGCGCTGCTCCAGGTGGGCGATGATCTCGTCATCGCTCCGGCCGGCCGCCATCAGGCGCTGGATCTCGCGGCGCAGATCGCCGGCGATGGGCGCATTGGAATCGGCCAGGTCCTGGTTCTGGCATTTGGGACAGCGCAGTTCGCGGGTCAGCGCCTGGAAGCGCGCGCGTTCGGCGTCGTCGCGAAAGCCATAGGGGTCGATGGCCGCCTGGCTCAGGGTCGACCAGACCAGCAACAGCAGCAGCCAGCCGGCTTTCATGGCGTCGCCACCAGGGCGCGGTAGCGCGGCCCGAGGTCTGCATCCCAGACGCGCTGATCGATCACCCCGACGTGGCGATAGCGCACCATGCCCCGGGCATCGATGAGGAAGGTCTCCGGCGCGCCATAGACGCCCAGGTCCAGCCCCAGCCGGCCTTCGTCGTCCCGGATATCGAGCTGGTAGGGGTCGTGGAATTCCGCCAGCCAGCGGCGGGCGCTGGCCTGGTCGTCCTTGTAGTTGATGCCGTGGATCACCACGCCCTCGGCCTTGAGTCGAGTGAGCACCGGGTGCTCTTCCCTGCAGGCCACGCACCAGGTGCCCCAGACATTGACCAGCGCCGGGCGGCCGAGCAGGTCCTCCCGGGTGAACAGTCGCTCGTCCTGTACGCCCGGCAGCGAAAAGGCCGGAAAGGGCTGGCCGACCAGCGCTGACGGCAGGGCCTGGGGATCGCGATAGAGCCCGCGAAAGAGAAAGCCGGCCAGCACCAAGAAGGCCAGCAGTGGCAGGCAGAGCAACAGGCGACGGCGCATCAGGCGGACTCCGCGGCAGAGGCAGGGGAAGACGAGCGCCGGCGGCGATAGCGCGGATCGGCCAGGGCCAGCAGGCCACCCAGGGCGGTGAGCAGCCCGCCGAGCCAGATCAGCCGGACGAAGGGTTTGATCTGCAGGCGCACGGCCCAGGCGCCCTGCCCCAGCGGCTCGCCGAGGGCGACATAGAGATCGCCGGTCAGGCCGGCGTCGATGGCCGCTTCGGTCATCACTGCGCCGCTGGCCAGATAGCGGCGTTTCTCCGGGGTCAGCAGGGCGACCACCCGCCCCTCGCGCTCGACCTGCAGCAGGGCACGCTCGGCGGTGAAGTTGGGCCCCTCGTAGTGCTGGGTTCCGGCGAAGCCGAAGCGATAGCCCTGGAGTTCGACGTGCTCGCCCGGCGCCAGGCGCAGGTCGCGTTGCACATCCAGCTGACTGGCCAGCACCACGCCCAGGGCCAGCACCGCGAGGCCCAGGTGGGCCAGGTGCATGCCCCAGTAGCTGCGTGGCTGACCGCGCAGGCCGCGGCGCCAACCCAGCGCCGACACCTTGCCCAGCACATCGCGCAGCGCGGTCAGCAGGATCCAGGCCGCCAGCGCCAGTACCGCCAGGATCGCCGCCCTGGGCTGGTCCAGCCACCAGCCGACCAGCCCGGCCAACACCGCGCAGCCCAGCAGGATGGGCGCCAGCAGGCGCGCCAGCCAGCGACCCGGACTGCTTTTCCAGCGCACCAGCACGCCGACGCCCAGCGCCAGCATCAGCAGCGCCATCAGCGGCACGAACAGCAGGTCGAAATACGGCGGCCCCACCGACAGCTTGGCGCCGGTCAGGCTGTCGATGATCAAGGGATAGAGGGTGCCGAGCAGGACCGTGGCGGCGGCGGTCACCAGGATCAGGTTGTTGACCAGCAGCAGCGCCTCGCGCGAGGCCAGGCCGAAGGAGGCCGAGCCGCCGAGCGCCGGCGCGCGCCAGGCGAACAGCGCCAGGGAACCACCGACCACCAGCAGCAGGAAGGCCAGGATGAAGACGCCGCGGGTGGGATCGCTGGCGAAGGCATGGACCGAGGTCAGCACCCCCGAGCGCACCAGAAAGGTCCCCAGCAGGCTGAAGGAAAAGGCGGCGATGGCCAGCAGCACCGTCCAGCCCTTGAACAGGCCGCGCTTCTCGGTCACCGCCAGGGAATGCAGGAGCGCCGTGCCCACCAGCCAGGGCATGAAGGAGGCGTTTTCCACCGGATCCCAGAACCACCAGCCGCCCCAGCCCAGTTCGTAGTAGGCCCACCAGGACCCCAGCACGATGCCGCAGCCGAGAAAGGCCCAGGCGAGCAGGGTCCAGGGTCGTGCCCAGCGCGCCCAGGCCGCGTCCAGTCGCCCTTCGAGCAGCGCCGCCAGGGCGAAGGCGAAGGCCACCGAGAAACCGACGTAGCCCATGTAGAGCATGGGCGGATGCAGGATGAGCCCCGGGTCCTGCAGCAGCGGATTGAGGTCGTTGCCCTCCCGCGGAAATTGCGGCAGCAGGCGCGCGAAGGGATTGGAGGTGGCGACCAGGAAGGTCAGGAACCCCGTGGCCACCAGCCCGAGGATGCCTAGCACCCGCGCCAGCAGGGCCTGGGGCAATGACCGCGAACAGCATGCCACCGCCAGGCTCCAGCCTGCCAGGATCAGCGCCCACAGCAGCAGGGAGCCCTCGTGGGCGCCCCAGGTGGCGCTGACCTTGTAGTACCAGGGCAGGCGACTGTTGGAGTTGGCCGCCACATAGGCCACCGAGAAATCGTCCTGGAGAAAGGCCCAAGTCAGGGCGGCGAAGGCCAGCGCCAGGAACAGCCACTGGCCGAAGGCGGCCGGGCGCGCCAGGCGCATCCAGTCGGCCTGGCCGCGCCAGGCGCCCAGCAGTGGCAGGGTGCCCTGCACCAGGGCCATGGCCAGCGCCAGCAGCAGGCAGAGTTGCCCGAGTTCCGGGATCATGGCGTCGGCCTCGCGCCGTCCAGCGGCCGTCCGGCCTGACGCAACGCCTGGCTCACCTCAGGCGGCATGTATTTCTCGTCGTGCTTGGCGAGGATCTGATCGGCGACCAGACGCCCCTGGTCGTCGAGTCGGCCCAGGGCCACGACCCCCTGCCCCTCGCGGAACAGATCCGGCAGGATGCCGGCATAGTTCACCCGCACCTCGCGCTGGAAGTCGGTGATGACGAAGCTCACCACCAGGGAATCCGCGGCGCGCACCAGGCTGCCCTTCTCCACCATGCCGCCGGCGCGGATGCGGGTGGCGGGCGGCGCCTCGCCCCGGGCGATCTGGCTCGGGGTATAGAAGAGGTTGATGTTCTGCCGCAGGGCGCTGAGGGCCAGCGCCGCCGCGCCCCCTACGCCCAGCAACAGCAGCAGGACCCACAGCAGCCGTCGACGGCGGACCGGATTCATGGCCGCCGCTCCCGGCGCCAGCGCTGGCGCAACGCCCGCTCCAGGCGCCGCCGCGCCCGCCAGCCCTGCAGCAGCAGGCCGCCGAGGATGGTCAAGGTCAGGCCGAAGGCCGGCCAGACATAGAGGCCATGGCGGCCCATACCGAGGACCTGCGCCCACTCCAGCCCGCTCACGTGCCCTCCTCCCCCAGCTCCAGGCGCACCCAGCGACTGCGCCACTCGCGCCTGAGCACCTCCACCCGCATCCGCTGCAGCAGCACGCCGGCGAAGAACAGATAGAACGCCAGCACCATCACCAGCAGCGGCAGCCACATGGCGGCGGGCATCGGTGGACGTTCCACCAGGCTGAAGGTGGTCGGCTGGTGCAGGGTGCTCCACCACTCCACCGAATACTTGATGATCGGCAGATTGACCGAGCCCACCAGGGCCAGGATGGCACAGGCGCGGGCGGCGCTCTCGCGATGCTCGATGGCCTGCCCCAGGGCGATCACGCCCAGATAGAGAAACAGCAGCACCAGCATCGAGGTGAGCCGGGCATCCCAGATCCACCAGGTGCCCCAGGTGGGAATGCCCCACAGCGACCCCGTGGCCAGGGCGATCACCGTCATCCAGGCGCCGATCGGCGCGGCCGCGCGCAGGGCCACGTCGGCCAGCTTGAGGCGCCAGACCAGGCCGATGGCCCCGGCGACCGCCAGCAGCAGATAGCAGGACTGCGCCAGCAAGGCGGCCGGTACATGCACATAGATGATGCGAAAGCTGTCGCCCTGCTGGTAGTCCGGCGGGGCCAGGAACAACCCCCACACCAAACCGACGGCCAGCAGCACCCCGGCCAGCGCCAGGCAGGGCCCCTGCAGGCGGCCGGCCAGGCGATAGAAGATGGCGGGAGAGCCCAGGCGATGCAGCCAGGTCCAGTTCATGTCGTCCTCGTCATTGGGCCGCGCCGATGCGCAGGCCGGCGGCGACCGCCAGGGGCGCCAGGGTCAGGGCCAGCAGGGTCAGGCAACCCAGCCAGAGCAGCAGCCCCGTCACCGGCAGGCCAAGACGCGCCGCGTCCAGGGCACTGGCGCCCAGGATCAGCACCGGGATCTGCAGCGGCAGGTTGAGCAGCGCCAGCAACAGCCCGCCACGGGCCAGCCCCACGGTCAGCGCCGCGCCGATGGCGCCGATCAGGGTCAGGGTCAGACTGCCCAGGGTCAGGGCCGCCAGGGTCGCCGGCAGGGCCGCGGCGGGCAACCCCAGCATCAGCGCCAGCAGCGGCGTCAGCGCCACCAGGCCGAGGCCGGCGAAGCACCAGTGCACCAGCAGCTTGAGCAGCACCAGCAGCGGCAAGGGCTGGGGCGCCAGCAGCCAGAGCTCCAGGGAGCCATCCTGCCAGTCGCGGCGAAACAGGGCTTCCTGGCCAAGCAGCAAGGCCAGCAGCAGCGCTATCCACAGGAGGCCTGGCGCCAGGGCGGCCAGCTGCCGGCTATCGGGACCCAGGGCCAGGGGAAAGAGGGTCACCACCAGGGCATGGAAGGCCAGGGGCGTGAGCCACAGCGCCGGACGGCGACAGGCCAGACGCCCTTCGCGCCTGAGGATGGCCAGCCAGGCGCCGCTCATCGGCCACCGTCCAGCCAGAGCAGCCGATGCCCTTCGGGGACGACCTCCAGTTCGCGGTGACTGGTCAGCACCAGGGCGCCGCCTGCCGCGCAATGGGTGCGCAGACGCGCTTCCAGCTGCGTGCAGGTGCTGGCGTCGAGGGCGGTGAAGGGTTCGTCCAGCAGCCAGAGCCGCGGCGGTTCGGGCAACTGGAGCCGAGCCAGGGCAACGCGGCGACGCTGGCCGGCCGACAGCTGCCCACAGGGCTCGTCCGCCCAGTCGGCCAGCCCCACCACCGCCAGGGCGGCCCGGCAGGCCTCACTCGTGGTCGGGCGCCACAGGTTGGCCAGACTGTGGAGATTTTCCGCCGCGGTCAGCCCCTCGGCGATCCCGGGCGCATGCCCCAGCCAGAGCAATTCGGCCGCGGCGGGCCGGCGCACCTTACCCGCATCCGCCGGCAGCAGTCCCGCCAGGATGCGCAGCAGGCTGGTCTTGCCACTGCCGTTGACCCCACCGATCCGCAGCGAGTCGCCCGCCGCCACGCTCAGACTCAGGTCATCGAACAGCAGGCGACCGCCCCGTTCGCAACGGAGCGCGACGGCGTCGAGCAGGGGCTGATTCAAGACAGGGGATCTCACGGCACTAAAGTCGGTCGGGCGCTGGCCGTTAACCCGGCACACGCCCTCGAAGGCGCGCCATTATACACAGGCGATTCCACCGGACCTGCCCGATGACTTCCATCTCCGCGATCCAACCCAGCGTCGGCGTCACGCCCGCCCTGCCCGTCCGGGCCGCGGCGGCGCAGGCGTCGGACGCGGGTGCGCAGATCCTGCAGGCCCTGCAATCCCTCGATGACCTGATTCCGCCCGGCAGCACGGCCACCGCCGAGGTACTCGCCACCCGTCCGGCCGGCCAGAGCTTCCAGTTCCTGCTGCAACTGCAGCTGGCCGAGGGCGGCAGCGTCCTGCTCACCACCCAGAGTCCGACCAACAACCTGCCGGTGGGCAGCCAGCTGCTGGTGAGCACCCTCGGCTCCACCCAGCTGGCGGTGCTGTTGCAGAGCCTGGAGGGCGACGCACCACCGCCGCCGCTGCAGCAACTGGATCTGCGCCAGTTGCCGGTGGGCACCACCCTGCAGTTGCGGGTGCTGAGCAGCCTGCTGCAACAGCCGCCCGGCGCGACGCCCACCTACGGGGTGATCGCCAAGGCCCTGAGTTCCAGTCTCGAAGGTCGCCAGCTCAAGCTGGAATCGCCCCGCCCGGTCCCGGTGGGCAGTCTGCTGACCGTGGTGATCAAGGACAGCCAGGAGGTCACGGTGCTGCCCATGGCGCAGCGCCTCGACCAGCTCGACATCGACCGCCAGCTGCAGGGCCAGGGGCAGCGCCAGCTGTCGATGAATGCCCTGCTGCAATGGCTGGAGGACGTCCCCGAGGCAGAGCTGCCGCCGTCGGTGGGCGCGGCGCTCAAGTCCCTGCTGGCCAATCTGGAAACCACCGAGGCGCTGGGCACGCCCCAGGGCTGGGCCCGCGCCTTGGCGCGCAGTGGCCTGCAACTGGAGCAACAGTTGCTGGATCGCGGCGGTCGCGATCTCCAGGAAGACTTCAAGGCCAACCTGCTGCGCCTGGTGGATCGTCTGCTGGCCAGCGTGCCGGGCGATGCCCTGCGCAATCCCCAGGTCGCGATCCAGACCGCCCAGCAGAATCTGCCCGATGCCCTGCGCCGGGCCCTGGGTGACGCCGCCACCGCCAGTCGCCAGCCCACCGCTCTGGATTTCCCCCTGGGCGAACGCGATGGTCGTGGCCGCAGTGCCACCAACGCCGAACTCGACGAATTGCTGCAGCTGGCGACGGGCGTCATCGCCCGCCTGCAGACCCACCAGCTCGCCAGCCTGGCCCAGACCCAGGTCTTGCCGGACGGCTACTACCTCTCCACCTGGCAGACCGAGATTCCCTGGCGCGATGGCGAGCGCCTTGGTGCGGTGCAGGTGCGCTTCCAGGAAGAACGACCGCCGCCGGATACCCGCGGTGAAGCCCGCGACAGCCTGTGGAAGGTGGAACTGGCCTTCGACCTGGCGCCGCTCGGGCCGCTGCAGGTGCGGGCGCAACTGGCCAGCGGCCGGCTGTCGAGCGAATTCTGGGCGGAAAAAGGCGCCACCGCGACGCTGATCGATACCGAACTGCCCCATCTGCGCGAGCGCCTGCTGGCAGCCGGCTTCGTGGTCGGCGACCTCAGCAGCCGCCAGGGCCGTCCCGCACGCCATCCACGTACCACCCTCGAACAACGCTGGATCGACGACACCGCATGAGCACATCCGCCGCCCGCCAGGCTATCGCGCTGTCCTATGACGGCAGCAGCGCCCCCATCCTCTCCGCCAAGGGCGATGCCGAACTGGCCGAACTCATCCTGGCCACGGCCCGGGAGCACGAGGTACCCATCTACGAGAACGCCGACCTGGTGCGCATCCTGGCGCGCCTGGAACTGGGCGCGGAAATCCCCGAGGCGCTCTATCGCACCCTGGCCGAGATCATCGCCTTTGCCTGGCACCTCAAGGGCAAATGCCCGGCGCACCTGGCCGACCAGCCGGATCTATCCTCGGGGTGGGAGCGGATGCCCTAGGGTGGATACCGGCGCAGCCTCATCTCCCCCAAGAGCGGGCCAGTGGAAAACGTTGCGCGGCTTTCCACGCTACGGAGCTGTCGCCGGGGTGGTAAGGCATGCCGTAGGTTGTGGTTGAGCGCAGCGAAGCCCAACAGCCGAGCTTCAGCGGCACAGCGAACCCCGTCCTGACCCTGGCAGCGTTGGGCTTCGCTACGCTCAGCACCAACCTACGTGCGATTTCAGCGACCCTGCAGCGAATGCCCGACGGCGCCCTTCTCGGCCACCTTGGCAGCGTCCCACAGCGCATCCATCTCTTCCAGGCTGGCCTCCTGGGGCGCTCTACCCTGGGCTTTCAGGCCTTCTTCGATATAGCGAAAGCGCCGCTCGAACTTGGCATTGGCCTGGCGCAGGGCATCTTCCGCATCGACGTGCAGGTGGCGCGCCAGATTGACCATCACGAACAACAGATCACCGACCTCTTCCGCCACCTGGGCCGCCTGGCCGTTGGCCATGGCCTCGCGCACCTCGTCCAGTTCCTCCTGGATCTTGGCCACCACCGGCGTGGCGTCGGCCCAGTCGAAACCGACATTGGCCGCGCGCTTTTGCAGCTTGGCCGCACGACTCAGGGCCGGCAGCGCGGCCGGCACGTCATCCAGCAGCGACAGCTGCTCCGGCGCCGCAGCCTTTTCCGCGCGCTCCTCGGCCTTGATCTCTTCCCAGCGGCGCTTGATGGTCGCCTCGTCCAGTCGCGGCAGGTCGAGGGGGCCATGCAGGTCGCCGTCGGGAAAGACATGGGGATGGCGCCGCACCAGCTTGCGGGTGATGCCATCCACCACCTGGGCGAAGTCGAAATGGCCATCCTCGCGACCCAGCTGGCTGTAGTAGACGACCTGGAACAGCAGATCGCCCAGCTCGTCGCGCAACTGGGGGAAATCCCGCCGGGCGATGGCGTCGGCGACCTCGTAGGCCTCTTCCAGGGTGTGGGGCACGATACTGGCGTAGTCCTGGCGCAGATCCCAGGGGCAGCCGTGCCGGGGATCGCGCAACCGGGCCATGAGGTGCAGCAGGTCGTCGAGCTGGTACATGGGTGAATCCTGTCGCTGGAAAAAGAACGAGGCGCCAGAGGCGCCTCGTGGGCTCGTCGTCACGCCACTCAGGCGGCGCGATTGCGCCGGGCTTCGATGATGTTGGGCAGCTGGGAGATGCGTCCGAGCAGGCGGCCGAGCGCATCCAGGCCGGGGATCTCGATGGTCAGCAGCATGTTGGCGGTGTTTTCCTCGCGATTGGAGCGGGTATTCACCGCCAGCACGTTGATCCGCTCGTTGAGCAGGATCTGCGAGACATCGCGCAGCAGACCGGAACGGTCGAAGGCCTTGATCACGATGTCGACCGGATAGGTCTGCACCGGCACCGGGCCCCAGCTCACCTGGATGGTCCGTTCCGGCTCGCGACTGGCCAGCTGCAGAGCATTGGCGCAATCCTGCCGGTGGATGGTCACGCCACGCCCGAGCGTGATGTAGCCGACGATGGCATCGCCCGGCACCGGCTGGCAGCAGCCGGCGATCTGAGTGAGCAGGTTGCCCACGCCCTGGATCTGCACATCGCCACGCTTGCCTGGCTTGTTGGTGGGCTTGCGCGGCAGGAGATCGAGGGTATCGAGGCCCTTGTCCGGCTCCACCAGCTGCTGGGCGGCGTGCATCACATGGGCCAGGCGCAGATCGCCGGCCCCGAGGGCCGCGAGCATGTCCTCGGAGCCCTTGTAGTTGACCTTCTCGGCCAGGGTGTTGAAGTCCACCGGGGGCAGGGCCAGGCGCGACAGCTCACGCTCGACCATGGCCTTGCCGGCGGCCACGTTCTGGTCGCGCGCCTGGAACTTGAACCAGTGGACGATCTTGGCCCGGGCCCGCGAGGTGTTGACGTAGCCGAGGTTGGGATTGAGCCAGTCGCGGCTGGGCGAGCCCTGCTTGCCGGTGATGATCTCCACCTGCTCGCCGGTCTGCAGCTGGTAGTTCAGCGGCACGATGCGGCCGTTGATCTTGGCCCCGCGGCAGTTATGGCCGATCTCGGTGTGCACCCGATAGGCGAAGTCCAGCGGCGTCGCCCCCTTGGGCAGGTCGATGGCGTGGCCGTCGGGGGTGAAGACATAGACCCGGTCCGGCTCGATGTCGACCCGCAGCTGATCGGCCAGGCCGCCGATGTCACCGAGCTCCTCGTGCCACTCCAGCACCTGGCGCAGCCAGGAGATCTTCTCTTCGTAGTGGTTGGAGGCCGATTTGACGTCGGTGCCCTTGTAGCGCCAGTGGGCGCAGACCCCCAGTTCGGCCTCTTCGTGCATGGCGTGGGTGCGGATCTGCACCTCCAGCACCTTGCCTTCCGGACCGATCACCGCCGTGTGCAGGGAACGGTAGCCGTTCTCCTTGGGATTGGCGATGTAGTCGTCGAACTCGCGGGGAATGTGTCGCCAGAGGGTATGCACGATGCCCAGCGCGGTATAGCAGTCACGCACCTCGGGCACCAGCACCCGCACCGCGCGCACATCGTAGATCTGACTGAATTCCAGCCCCTTGCGCTGCATCTTCCGCCAGATGGAATAGATGTGCTTGGCCCGCCCGCTGAGGTCGGACTTGATGCCGGTGGCGGTGAGTTCGTCACGCAGCTGCTGCATGACGTCGGCGATGTACTGCTCGCGATCTAGCCGCCGCTCATGCAGCAGGGTCGCGATCTGCTTGTACTGCTGGGGCTCCAGGTAGCGGAAGGACAGGTCCTCCAGCTCCCACTTGATATGGCCGATGCCCAGGCGGTGGGCCAGGGGCGCATAGATGTCGGCGACCTCGCGGGCCACCCGGTTGCGGCGCTCCTCGGTGGCGTTCTTGACCGCGCGGATGGCGCAGGTGCGCTCGGCCAGCTTGATCAGGGCCACGCGTACGTCGTCGACCATGGCCACCAGCATGCGGCGCAGGTTGTCGACCTGGGTCTGGCTGCCCAGCACCATGGACTTGCGCGGATTGAGGCTCTCGCTGATCGCCGCCATGCGCAGCACGCCTTCGATCAGCTTGGCCACCACCGGCCCGAAATGCTCGGCCGCCGACTCCAGGCTCGCCTTGCCCTCGCGCACCGCTCGGTAGACGATGGCGGCGATCAGGCTGTCCTGATCCAGCTTGAGGTCGGCCAGGATCTCGGCCATCTGCAGGCCGGTGTGGAAACTGGAGGTCCCCTCCGCCCAGGTGTGCTCGACCTGCCCGGAGTTCTCTTCCGCCGTGCGGGCGAAGCCGCAGGCGTCCAGCAAGGCCTCGCGATCGAGATTCGGATCCACGCTCTGGATATGATCCAGCCAGGCGTGGAGGTTGATGCTGCCATCGACGTTGACTGGCTGATGCGCTCTGACCTGTACCATCTACCCCTTCCTCACGGCGTAGCCTTCTCGCCGGATTGGCTCGCATCGGTTGGCGAGCCGTCGTTACCCGGGCATCCTGCCCGCTTCGAACAGCACCATGGCTTCCACATGGGCGGTCTGCGGGAACATGTCGAGAATGCCCGCTCTTGTCATGCGATAGCCCTGTCGGACCAGCTCTCCGGCATCCCGTGCCAGGGTGGCCGGATTGCAGGAGACATAGACCAGCCGCCCGATACCCAGGCCCCTGAGCTGCCGGACCACTTCCAGCGCACCGTCGCGCGGCGGATCCAGCAGGGCCAGCGAATGGCTGCCCAGATCGGCGGGTAGCGGGTTCGACAGGTCCACCTGTAGAAAGTGCGCGTTGCCGATGCCGTTGTCACGTGCATTTTGTATTGCCCGGGAGGTCATTGCCGCGACCCCTTCGATACCGGTGACGGCCGCTGCCTGCCGCGCCAGCGGCAGGGCGAAGTTGCCCAGCCCGGAGAACAGATCGAGGACCCGGTCATCCGCCGCCGGCGCCAGCCAGGCCAGCGCCTGGGCGACCATGGCCTCGTTGATGGCGGCATTGACCTGGACGAAGTCGCCCGGCTGATAGGCCAGCGTCAGGCCCCAGGAAGCCAGCCGGAAGCCCAGGCTGGCATCGGCCTGATCCGGCTGCGGCTCACCCTTGCCCTGCCACCAGAGCTGGACACCGGCCGCCGCGCAGAAGTCGCGCAGGCGCGCCTGGTCACCCGGCAGCAGCGCCTGGGTATGGCGCACCAGCAAGGCCGTCGCCGTCCCCTGGAAGAGTTCGACATGACCGATCGCCTGGGGCCGTTCCAGCCCGCTCAGCAGGTCGGGCAGCGCCCGTAGCAGGGGCTGTAGTTCCGGCACCAGCACCAGGCAGTCGTCGGGGGTGACGATGTCCTGGCTGGCCTCGGCGCGAAAGCCGACATCCAGGCGGCTCTGGCGCTCGTCCCAGCGCACCGCGATACGGGCGCGGCGGCGATAGCCGAATTCGGGACCGACCATGGGTGCGGCCCAGGCCAGCGGCTGCACCCCGGCCAGACGGCGGAACTGCTCGGCCAGGGCTTCCTGCTTGAGGGTCAGCTGATCGGCATGGGGCAAGTGCTGCAAGGTGCAACCGCCGCAGCGGTCGGCCACGCTGCAGGGCGGTGTACGCCGCGACGGACTGGCCTCCAGCACCCTGAGGGTACGGGCCTCGACCACCTGACTGCGGGCGCCGAGCACGCGCGCCTCGACCTGCTCGCCCGGCAGGGCGCCAGCGACGAACCAGGTCCGCCCGCCTTCGCGCGCGATGCCGCGCCCGTCATGGGACAGCCGCTCGATGGCCAGCAGCTGCCGCTTGCCGGTCGGTACCCCGGTCGCACGGGCGCCACCGGCCGGTTGGAAGCGCAGCCCGCCACCTCGTTTAGCGCGCGTCATAGACGCCGGTCGACAGGTAGCGATCGCCTCGGTCACAGATGATCGCGACGATCACCGCATTGTCCACTTCCCGGGCGATGCGCAGGGCGCCCGCCACCGAACCACCGGACGACACACCGCAGAAGATGCCTTCTTCCCGCGCCAGGCGGCGCATGGTGTCCTCGGCTTCCTGCTGGCCCATGTCGATGATGCGATCCACGCGGCTGGCCTCGTAGATCTTGGGCAGATAGGCCTCCGGCCAGCGGCGGATGCCAGGGATGGCCGCGCCTTCCTCCGGCTGCAGACCGACGATCTGCACCTTGGGATTCTGTTCCTTGAGGTAGCGCGAGGTGCCCATGATGGTCCCGGTGGTGCCCATGGAGCTGACGAAATGGGTGATGCTGCCGTGGGTCTGGCGCCAGATTTCCGGCCCGGTACCCAGGTAGTGGGCGATGGGGTTGTCGCCATTGCCGAACTGGTCGAGCACCTTGCCGCGGCCTTCGGCCTGCATGCACGTGGCCAGATCCCGCGCGCCTTCCATGCCGTCTTCCCGGCTGACGAGGATCAGCTCGGCGCCATAGGCGGTCATGGCCGCCTTGCGTTCGGCGCTGGAGTTGTCCGGCATGATGAGGATCATGCGGTAGCCCATGATGGCGGCGGCCATGGCCAGGGCGATGCCGGTGTTGCCGGAGGTGGCCTCGATCAGGGTATCCCCGGGCTGGATGTCGCCGCGGGCCTCGGCCTGGCGGATCATCGACAGCGCTGGGCGGTCCTTGACCGAACCCGCCGGGTTGTTGCCTTCCAGCTTGAGCAGCACGGTACTGCGGGTGTCGCCCGCCAGGCGCTGCAGGCGCACCAGCGGCGTGTTACCGATGCAATCGGCGATGGTGGGATAGTGCAGACTCATGAATCAGCTCGTTCCGCAGGGGTGAAAGCCTTCCATGATACTCCCAAAGCCACGCCGACCCTACCCGTCCGGCGCCTGGCTAAGGGCGGCGCGTGGCGGCACCGTCGCTGGCCACCTCCAGGGCGGCGGGCAGGCTCAGCGAGAGAATGCCCTCCGGCCCTAGGTTGGGTTGCACCTGGGGAGTCACCTGCATCCCCGGCAGCCCGGCCAGGCGCTCGGCCAGCCGCCTGGCGGCATCGGGCGCCACCTTGCGGGTGAGGTCCTCGGTACCGGAATACAGCCAGAGCTGCACCGGCCGGGCGCCCCCCACGCCCTGGAATTCCTGGGCCCGCTTGAGAATGAAGCCCTGCTGCCAGCCATAGGCGACATCGCTCGCCACGTAGCGCTGGAAGGCCTGCGGCTGCCGATAGAGGGTGTCGAGCACGAACAGTCCGCCGTAGCCATGGCCCCAGAGGGTCTGGCGATTGGGGTCCACCGGCACGCTCTGGGTCAGCAGCGGCTTGATGCGCTGTTCGATCAGGTCGAGAAAGGCCCGCGAGCCCCCCGCCGGCCAGTCCTTGCGCACGTCGTCGCGCATGCGGCCATTGCCCACCGCCGGGGTGTAGTCGTAGGTGCGTTCCTGCATGGCGTCCGCGGCATCGGCATAACCGATCGCCACCAGCACCGGGGCACTCTTCAGTTTATGGGGCGACAGCCAGACATCCTGGAGTTGCGCCAGGGCGGCATCGCCGTCGAGCAGGAACAGCGCGGGATAGCCCATCATCGGCGCCGGCTGCTTGGGAATGCCGATATAGACCCGATAGCGGCGCTTGCCGTCCGCCGAGTCGAGCAGGTGCGTCTCGAAGCTGTAATACATCGACCCCCGCTCCACCAGGGTGGTCTTCTGCGGCTCCTGGGCCTGGGTCGACGCCATCCAGCCGGTCCCCAGGAACAGGGCGCCCGCCAGCATCAGACTGCAACTCTTCTTCAAAGGATCTCCTCGCACGCAACCGCACCGGAACGACCGGTAGTCCCTACCAGACCGCCGATGGGGTCAATGGTTGTGCACCCCGGCCAGGGACCGTGGCAGCCTTCGCGGATTTTCGCGAATCGGAGCGCCAGGGAGTGCGACCCCTTTCGCAAAGACTCTCTTTACATTTGGTAAAGGGGTTAGACTCGCCAATTTCCTCGGGGGACGCGCAGTGCTGGACGAATTGGGACTCAAGGGGCGCATCCTGCTGTTGAGCGTCCTCCCGACCTGCTGCATGGCGGCCCTGCTGGGCGTCTACTTCAGCTGGGTGCAGCTGTCCGACATGCGCAGCCAGCTCATCGAGCATGGCCAGCTGGTGGCCCAGCAGATGGCTCCCCTCATCGCCCCGGCCATGCGCACCGGCGACAACGACCAGCTCAACCGTATCGCCCAGCGCGCCCTCGACCAGGCCGATGTCCGGGCCATCAGCTTTCTGGATGCCGACGGCAACCTCCTCGCCCACGCCGGTCCCTCGATGACCGTGGAGCTCACCGGGCACGACTACCAGACCATCAGCATGAGATCCGGGCTGGACATCACCCACTTCAACCTGCCGGTGCAGACCCATGATCTGCGCCTGACTCGCAGCGACGGCAGTCCGGCCACGCCCCAGACCCTGGGCTGGATCCAGCTCGAACTCTCCCATCACGCCACCCTGCTGCGCGGCTATCGCAACCTGGTGGCCGGCCTCTTGCTGATCCTGCTCGGCCTGGCTTTCACCGCCTTCATCGCCGTGCGCATGGGCCGCCGCATCAACCGGCCGCTGCAGGTGATCGCCCAGGGGGTCGGCCAGCTGCAGGAGGGTCGCCTGGAAACGCGCCTGCCGATCCAGCTCGGCAGCCCCGAATTCGACGAGCTGGCGACCGGCATCAATCGCATGGCCGAAGCCATGGAAAACGCCCAGTTCGAGATGCAGAACAACATCGACCAGGCCACCGAGGACGTGCGCCAGAATCTGGAAACCATCGAGATCCAGAACATCGAACTGGACCTGGCGCGCAAGGCGGCGCTGGAAGCCAGCCGCATCAAGTCGGAATTCCTGGCCAACATGAGCCACGAGATCCGCACCCCGCTCAACGGCATCATTGGCTTCACCAATCTGATGCAGAAGAGCGAGCTGACCCCGCGCCAGCAGGATTACCTGAGCACCATCCAGAATTCCGCCGAGAGCCTCCTGGGCATCATCAACGAGATCCTCGACTTCTCGAAGATCGAGGCCGGCAAGCTGGTGCTGGAGAATCTGCCGTTCAACCTGCGCGACATGATCCAGGACACCCTGACCATTCTAGCGCCCTCGGCCCATGAAAAGCACCTGGAGCTGGTCTGCCTGGTCTACCGCGACACGCCGACCCACCTGGTCGGCGATCCGCAACGCCTGCGCCAGGTGCTCACCAACCTGGTGAGCAACGCCATCAAGTTCACTCATTCCGGCACCATCGCCGTGCGCGCCATGGTCGAGGAAGAGACCGACGACCACGCCCAGCTGCGCATCAGCGTCCAGGACACCGGGGTCGGCCTCACCGATGAAGACCGGCAGATGCTGTTCCAGGCCTTCTCCCAGGCCGACAACTCCCTGACCCGCCAGGCTGGCGGTACCGGTCTCGGCCTGGTCATCTCCAAGCGCCTGATCGAGCAGATGGGGGGAGAGATCGGCCTGGAGAGCATTCCCGGCGAGGGCTCGGAATTCTGGATCACGCTCAACCTGCCCAAGGCCCATGGCAGTGTCGAGAGCCACAAGCGCATCGCCTTGGCCGGTCGCCGCGTCGGCCTGGTGGAGCCCCACCCCCTCACCCGCCAGGCGCTGCAGCACCAGTTGGAAGAGTGTGGCCTGAGCGTGGAGTCTTTCGAGACCTTGGAGCAACTCAGCGAAGCGGTCGCCCACCCGGCGTCCGGCAAGCTGCCGGTCAGCCTGGCGGTGCTCGGCGTCAGTGCCCGCAGCATCCCGCCGGATCTGCTCACCGAGCGCATCTGGGAACTGGGTCGCCAGGACTGCAATACCCTGGTCTATTGCCCCACCACCGACCAGGCGGTGTTCCACGCCTCCCTGCCGGATGTCCATTGCCAGCTGCACTCCAAGCCGGCCTGCAGCCGCAAGCTGGAGCAGGCGGTGGCCGAGTTGCTCAACCAGCGCCCGCAACGCAACGAGAGCGGCGGCCTGGGCATCACCGACCGGCCGCCGCGGCTGCTCTGCGTCGACGACAACCCGGCCAACCTGCTGCTGGTGGAGACCTTGCTGACCGACCTTGGCGCCCAGGTCACCGCAGTGGAAAGCGGCTATGCCGCGGTGGAGGCCGTTCAGCAGGAGCGCTTCGACCTGGTATTCATGGACGTGCAGATGCCCGGCATGGACGGCCGCCAGGCCACCGAGGCGATCCGCGACTGGGAAGCCAGTGAAGGTGGTACCCCGGTGCCCATCGTCGCCCTTACCGCCCACGCCATGGCCAACGAGAAACGCGCCCTGCTGCAGAGCGGCATGGACGACTACCTCACCAAGCCCATCAGCGATCGGCAACTGGCCCAGGTCATCCTCAAGTGGACCGGCCTGCGCCTGCTGCACAGCTCGGCACCCGAGGTCGCCAGCCTCAACAGCGGCGGCCAGGACATCTCCACCCTGCCGGTGATGGACGCCGACGAGGGACTGCGCCTGGCCGCCAACAAGCCGGACCTGGCCAAGGATCTGCTGAGCATGCTGCTCGCCTCCCTGGCGGCGGACCGCCAGGCCATCCGCCAGGCGCGCGAAGACGGCGATCGCATCGCCCTCATCGAGCGCGTCCACCGCCTGCATGGCGCCACGCGCTATTGCGGCGTGCCCCAGCTGCGCGCCGCCTGCCAGCACAGCGAAACCCTGCTCAAGCAGGGCGCGCCGACCTCCAGTCCGGCGCTGGAAGAACTGGACGCGGCCATCGTCAATCTGTCCGCCCAGGCCAAGAGCCCGCTCTAGCGGGCTAGTCCTCGAACAGCCTGAGCTGCAGCGCCGCCTCGCGCAGATCGGTCAGGCGCACGCCCACACCGAGCAGCCGTACCGGCCGATTACCCCGCCGATAGGCCTGCTCCAGCAGGCGCCGATAGCTGTCGAGATCACGACCGGCGCCCTGCTGCTCGAGGGTGGTCTGGGTGAAATCATGGAACTTGACCTTGATGAAGGGCCGCTCCGGACGATAGCGGTCGGCCAGACGCGTCAGGCGTTCTTCGAGCTTGGCCAGCAACTCGGGCAATTCCTGCGCACAGGCGGCGGCATCGGGCAGATCGCGGTCATAGGTGCGCTCCACGCTGGCCGACTGCCGCTGGCTGTCCACTTTGACCTGGCGTTCGTCGATCCCATGGGCCAGCGACCAGAGTCGCTCGCCGAAGCTGCCGAATTCGCGCAGCAGATCGAAGCGCGACCAGGTCTGCAGATCGCTGCAGAAGACGATGCCGCGGCGCTTGAGCTTGTCGGCGGTGACCTTGCCCACGCCATGCAGCTTGGCCACCGGCAGCGTGGCGACGAAGTCGTCCACCTCGTGCGGAGCGATGACGAACAGCCCATTGGGCTTTCTCCAGTCGCTGGCGATCTTGGCGAGGAACTTGTTGGGCGCGACTCCGGCGGACACCGTGATGTTCAGCTCCTGCCAAACCCGCCTGCGGATATCGCGGGCGATCAGGGTGGCGCTGCCGTTGAACAACTCGCACTGGGTGACATCCAGATAGGCTTCGTCGAGGGACAGCGGCTCGATCAGCTCGGTGTAGTCCTGGAAAATTCCGTGGATCTGCCGCGACACCTCCTTGTAGACCTCGAAGCGCGGCTTGACGAAGACCAGGTCGGGACAGAGCTTCTGCGCCTGATGGGACGACATGGCGGAGCGCACCCCGAAGGCCCGGGCCTCGTAGTTGCAGGTGGCGACCACCCCGCGCCGATCGGGGGTCCCGCCTACCGCCAGCGGCTTGCCGCCCAGGCGCGGATCGTCGCGCATCTCGATGGACGCATAGAAGCAGTCACAGTCGACATGGATGATCTTGCGCTGGCGCTTGGGTGGGAGCTGGGCGGGAGAACTGTCCGGAGCCATGAAAGGAGATGCCGGGCCGGGCTTGGCGGCTGACTATCCGTACAGTAAGCCAAGACCGCTCGGATTTGTCCATGGTGGACGACGAATCGCCCGTTAACCGACGTCTTGTAGCAGGCGTTGCCGATGGACGACCTCTTCGCGCAGCTCATCGACCACCGCCTTGAGGTCGTGGGCATGATGCAACTGGTCGTAATAGAGGTGGCGCTCGGCGATCACGCCGTCGGGTGTGGTGACCATCAACCGCGCGAAATGCTCGCTGCGCTCGAAGAACTCGATGCGACCCAGGCCCTGGAGATGTTGGAGCAAGGTTTCCAGCAGGAGATTCATGGCGGCCCCTTGGACTTTCCTGGTCAAACGGTTCGGTCGCGCTGCCCATCGTCGAAAGGTGCACCCTCGTCGCCGGCGATGACGGTCCGCTCTTCTATATGGCCGGAGCGAACATGGCGGGACGGGGTGTCCAGCAATTCCTGCGCAGCGGCGCGGAGCGTCTCCATGTCGTCGACGAGCAATTCGACTTTCTTCACGACCTGAAGTGCCATTTCGGACGCACCTTTGGCGCTGCTGCCGGTAAGCGCCAGGGAAAGATTGCACAATTGGGCGACCAGGGCCGCTATATCGTGATCCATCACGCGCATGATGCGCTGATCCAGACGACTCGAATCCTGGGAAGGGTGCATGAGGTTCTCCATAACACCCGGCGAGGGTAGCACATGGCCACCACCCGCCTCAGTCGCTTAGCGGCGTTTTGCTATCACCTTCTCACTTGACCGCACCGGGGCCCTCATCGGGTTTCCGGACCCTTTGCCGCCGAGACAGGTCGACTGAGGACGTACCTCTAGGAGAACCCTCATGAAACGCCCTCTACTCGTGTCCTCTGCCCTGCTTCTCAGTCTCATGCTGGGTGGCTGCTTCGATCGCGACCAATCGGATCAGCAGAATCGCTCCAGCGGTGAAAAGGCGTCGGTGCAGATGCAGAAAAGCGACGGCGACAAGTAGGCCCACCCCTGCTTGGTAAATAAGCCTTTGATGAATATTAAATTTTTTCTTGACGAATTTTTTCTTGGCCCTATACTGAGCCACATCGGACGCGGGATGGAGCAGTCTGGTAGCTCGTCGGGCTCATAACCCGAAGGTCGTTGGTTCAAATCCAGCTCCCGCAACCAAATTCGAAAAAACCACTCTTTTGAGTGGTTTTTTTTTGCCCTGAATTTGACCCAGGTCAGATCCAGGCGGTGCGAACTCTGTAGCTACAAGAGCTACAAAGGTTGGTATAGAGCTTTTTTATCTGTACAAGGCTTGGCAAACCGCGCGCGACCAGTAATCTGACGCGCGTTCCTGTCTAGAGGAGTTTGCATGACTGCACCCGATCCAGCCAAAGAGGTCTCCTCGAAGCCGGCATCCCCTGCGGACCACCCCGTTTCGCCCCCTCAGGCGCTGCCCTGGCGCCTCCTGGAGCGCCTGACGGCCTACCGGCAACCCATCGAACTGGGTCTGACGCTGGTGTTGTTCGCCGCCGCCCTGGTGGTCTGCTGGCATCTGCTGAGCAGCATCGATGGCGAAGCCCTTCACGATGCCCTTCACGATATCCCCCATTCCTCCCTGATCGGCGCGCTGATCGCCGCGGCCGCCGGCTTCACCATCCTGCTCGGCTACGAGTGGTCGGCCATGCGCTTCGCCGACGTCAAGCTGCCGGCACGCGCCTGGACCATGGGCGGCCTTACCGCCTTCGCCATCGGCAACGCGATTGGCCTGTCCATGCTGTCCGGTGGGTCGGTGCGCTATCGCCTCTATGCCCGTCAGGGCCTCAGCGCCCTGGAAGTGGCGCAGATGACGGTGTTCTCCAGCCTGGCGCTGGGCACCGCCCTGCCGCCCCTGGCCGCCATCGCCGCCCTGACCAACCTGCCCGCGTCCACCCAGGCCCTTCGCGTTCCGGAAGCGGTGATCATCACCGTGTCCGCCCTGATTCTGATCGGCTATGCCATCGGCATCCTGGCCCTGCGCCGCTGGCGGGTGCCCGAACAGCCCTGCGCCCATGCCCTGCACTTCCGCATCGGCAAGCGCGCTCTGCGCCTGCCAACCCTGCGGCTGTCCGCGCTGCAGCTGGTGATCACCATCCTCGACGTGACCGCCGCCTCGATGGTGCTCTATCTGCTGCTGCCCACGGCGCCGCCCTTCGGTGCCTTCCTGCTGGTCTACCTGCTGGCGCTGGCCGCCGGGGTGCTCAGTCACGTTCCGGGCGGTGTCGGCGTGTTCGAGGCGGTACTGCTGGCAGCCTTCGCCAACGAGCTGGGCGCCGCCCAGCTGGCCGCGGCGCTGGTGGTCTACCGCCTGTTCTATGTGCTGCTGCCGTTCGTGATCGCCTGCCTGGTGCTACTGTTCAGCGAAGGCCGCCGCCTGCTGTCGAACAGTTCGGCCGTACGGGTCGCCTCCGGCCTGGCGGCGCCCATCCTCGCCATCCTGGTTTTTTTTTCTGGGGTGGTACTGCTTTTTTCTGGGGTCACCCCTGAAATAGACACCCGCCTGGAGGGCATGGACTTCCTGCTGCCCCAGCGGTTGATCGATGCCTCCCACCTGGGCGCGAGCCTGATCGGCGTCGTCTGTCTATTGCTGGCGCAGGGATTGCGCCGGCGCCTCTCCGCGGCTTGGGCGGTGACCTTGGTCTTGCTGCTGCTGGGCTGCCTGCTGTCCCTGTTGAAAGGTTTCGACTGGGAGGAAGCCTCCATTCTGGCGATGACGGCCGCGCTGCTCGCCATCTTCCGCAAATCCTTCTATCGCCGTAGCCGGCTGATGGAACAGCCCTTCTCGCCGCTGTACGTGACCGCCAGCATCTGCGTGGTCGCCGCCTCGGTGTGGCTGCTGCTGTTCGCCTATCAGGACGTTCCCTACGACACCCGCCTCTGGTGGCAATTCGCGCTGGATGCCGATGCCCCACGCGGCCTGCGTGCCGCCCTGGGCAGTTCGGTCCTGCTGCTGATCATCGCCCTGGGCTGGCTGCTGCGCGCCGCGCCGCCGCCCATCGAAGCCCCCACCAGCGCCGAGCTCGAGCACGCCCTCGGCATCGTGCGCAAATCCAGTCAGCCGGATGGCGGCCTGGTGATGACCGGTGACAAGGCCCTGCTCTTCCACGACAGCGACGATGCCTTCCTGATGTACGGACGACGGGGCCGCAGTCTGATCGCCCTCTTCGATCCCATTGGCCGCTCTCAGCCCCGCGCCGAGCTGATCTGGAAATTCCGCGACCTCTGCGACCTGCACCATGCCCGGCCGGTGTTCTATCAGGTGCGTGCCGAGAACCTGCCCTTCTACATGGACATTGGCCTGACCGCGCTCAAGCTCGGCGAAGAGGCGCGGGTCGACCTGCATGCCTTCGATCTCGACAGCAAGGGCAAGAAGGACCTGAGATACACTTGGAACCGCGGCCAACGCGACGGCCTGGCGATCGAGTTCCACGCCCCGGGCGAAGCGCCGCTGGACGAGCTCAAGGCCATCTCCGACGTCTGGCTGGAGAGCAAGCAGGTGCGCGAGAAGGGCTTTTCCCTGGGTCGTTTCGATCCGACCTACCTCAAGCACTTTCGTATCGCCGTGGTGCGTTTCCAGGACAAGGCAGTGGCCTTCGCCAACCTCCTGGAAACCGAACGCCCCGACCTGGCCAGCATCGACCTGATGCGGGTCACCGCGGATGCGCCCAAGCAGACCATGGAATTCCTCATGCTGGGGCTGATCCTGCACTTCAAGGCCGCCGGCTTCGCCCGCTTCTCCCTGGGCATGGTCCCGCTGGCCGGGCTGCACCCCCGCCGTGGCGCCCCCATCACCCAGCGCCTGGGGGCCATGGTGTTCCGACGTGGCGAACAGTTCTATAACTTCCAGGGGCTGCGTCGCTTCAAGGACAAGTTCGATCCGGAATGGGAACCGCGCTACATGGCGGTGCCCGCCGGCCTGGATCCGCTGGTCGCCTTCGCCGATACCGCCGCCCTAATCGCCGGGGGTTATACCGGCCTGGTCAAACGTTGAGACTCCTATGCTGAAACGTGCACTCGCAGTACTGCTCGTCATCCTGCTGATCGCTGGAGGCCTGGGCTGGTGGTGGCTTCATCGCTGGCCGTCGGCGCCCCAGGTCAAGGTCCTGGAACAGTCGGATGGCCGCTTGCTGACCATGGCCGCACCCAAGGGCGAGCCGCATGCCCGCGTGGTCCTGGCCACGCCGTCGGACCTGCAACTGGCGGATGCCGATCTGCTGGGCCTGGCGACCAACACCGGCGCCGAGATCGTCCAATACGAGGTCAAGGTTTCCAACAACTGCCAGGCGCAGAACGACGACTTCACCCAGGCGGCCAAGCAGCTGAGTGGCGCCCCGACCTTCGTCGGCGGCATCGGCCCGGGTGCCGCCCGTGCCTGGCGCTGGCTGACGACCCAGGACAACCCGAAGGCGGCCGCCCTGAGCGTCGGCTTCAACCTGGAGACCCTGGATTGCCCGGACGCCCTGCCGGCCAAGGCGGCCGCTGGCCAATGGCACATCGCCTGGAACGATCATCCGACCGACGATTCGGCCATCTTCGTGCGTCAGCAGAGCAATGCCGACCTGACCATCGCCGACTACGGCACCGCCCTGCCGGTGGTCCTGCGTACCCAGCTGAAGAATCGCCTGCTGGGTCAGCACAACGACATCCCGACCATCGAGATGCCGGCCGATCCGGACGTCAAGCCCAGCCATCCCGACGTCGTGACCATCTTCTACTCCGGCGACGGCGGCTGGCGCGACATCGACCGGCTCTCGGCCCAGGCCATGAACGAAGCCGGTTACCCGGTGGTCGGCGTGGATGCGCTGCGCTATTTCTGGCAGCACAAGAGCCCGGAACAGGTGGCGGCCGATCTGGCCAACCTGATGCAGGAATACCGCGAGAAGTGGAACGCCAAACACTTCGTGCTGGCTGGCTACTCCTTCGGTGCCGACATCCTGCCAGCGGTCTACAACCGCCTGCCCAAGGCGGATCAGGACCAGGTGACCTCGCTGCTGCTGCTGGCCTTCAGCCGCAAGAGCAACTTCGAGATCGCCGTGGAAGGCTGGCTGGGCAAGCCGGGTGACGAAGCCGATACCCTGCCGGAAACCAGCAAGATTCCCGCCGCCAAGCTGTTCTGCGTCTATGGCGAGGAAGAGAAGGACGACAGCGGTTGTACCCAAGCGGGTCAGCCGGGTGAGAAGCTGGGTCGTCCGGGCGGTCACCATTTCGACGAGAACTACGACAAACTGGCCGACTTCATGGTGAAGGCCATCGAGGCCCGTACGCCGCAATAGCGTATCTCGTCCGGGCCTGCGGGCCCGGACGAACGGCTGGAACAAGGGGCCGGTCTCCAGCGGTCTATGGCTGCAACAGCCACGGAGACTCCCGACATGAGCACACCGCTTTCCGCCGACGCCGCCAGCAAGATCCTGGTGGATGCCTTCCAACCCCTTGGCTGCGTGGTGTCGTCCGGTGCGGATGGCCACGACCTGGCCTTGGGCGTGGTCGATGCCCAGGGCAAGACGCTCTACACCGAAGAACGCCTCAGCGAGGGCGACTACAGCGATCCCTTGCGCCTGGCCGGCTACATAGGCACGGTACGCAACGAGCTGGAAGGCCGTGGTCAGACCCTCGACAACTGGCAGATGCCCTTCATCACCGATCCCGACGCGCTGCCGCCGGCGGTGTTCAACTAGGCAAGGAAAAGGCCCCTGCTGGGGCCTTTCTTCTTGCTGCGCCGGACTAGATCTCGACCTGGGTACCCAGCTCGATCACCCGATTCACCGGCAGCTTGAAGAATCTCAGGTTGCCGTTGGCGTTCTTCATCAGGAAGACGAAGAGATTCTCCCGCCAGGGCGCCATGCCCAGCCGCTTGGAAGCGATCACCGTCTCCCGACTGAGGAAGTAGGTGGTACGCATTGGGGTGAAATCCAGCCCTGGATAGGGGCAGTGGCTGAGCGCCAGCGGGATGTCCGGTTCGTCCATGAAGCCATAGTGCAACACCACCCGATAGAAGCCGTCACCGAAGTCCTCGACCTCGATGCGCTCGCCGCGCGATACCCGCGGACGGTCCTCGTAGCGGACCGTGAGCAGTACCACCTGCTCGTGCAGCACCTGGTTGTGCAGCAGGTTGTGCAGCATGGCGTGGGGGACCACATCGGTACGAGCGGTGAGGAACACCGCGGTGCCCTTGGCGCGAAACGGCGGCTGGGCGCGGATGCTGCTGATAAAGATCGGCAGCGGCAGGGCACCGTCGTCCAGGCGCTCCACCACCAGTTGCCGGCCCCGCTTCCAGGTGGTCAGCAGGATGAAGATGATGACACCGGCGATCACCGGGAAGGACCCGCCGGAGAGGATCTTCGGCGCATTGGCGGAGAAGTACAGCACGTCCACCAGCAGGAAGCCGATCAGCAGCGGCACCATGATCCAGCGCGGCCACTTCCACAGCAGCAGGATCACCGCCGACACCAGGCAACTGGTGATCAGCATGGTGCCGGTCACGGCCACGCCGTAGGCTTCGGCCAGGTTGGCCGAGGACTGGAAGGTCAGGATCAGGAAGATCACCCCCAGCATCAGCGCCCAGTTCATCAAGGGGATGTAGATCTGTCCCTGCTCCTGGCTGGAGGTGTGCTGGACCTGCATGCGCGGGATATAGCCCAGCTGGATGGCCTGGCGGGTCATGGAGAAGGCACCGGTGATCACCGCCTGGGAGGCGATGACGGTGGCCAGGGTGGCCAGGCCGATCATCGGCAGCAGCAGCCACTCCGGCGCCAGCAGATAGAAGGGATTGCGCACCGCGGAGGGGTCGGCGAGCAGCAGTGCGCCCTGGCCGAAGTAGTTCAGCACCAGCCCTGGCAACACCAGCAGCAGCCAGGCCCGGGCGATGGGCTTGCGCCCGAAGTGGCCCATGTCGGCATAGAGCGCCTCGGCGCCGGTCAGCGCCAGCACGGCCGCGCCCAGTACGATGAAGCCCTTCACCGGGTTGTCGACGAAGAATTGCACGGCCCAATAGGGATTGAAGGCCTTGAGCACCTCGGGTTGCTGGACGATGCCATAGACGCCCAGGGCGCCCAGGGTGGTGAACCAGAGCACCATCACCGGACCGAAGAACTTGCCGATGGTGGCCGTACCACGCTTCTGGATGGCGAAGATGCCGACCAGGATCACCAGGGCGATGGGTACGACCCAGGCGTCCAGGCCGTCGAAGGCCAGTTCCAGGCCCTCCACCGCCGACAGCACCGAGACCGCCGGGGTGATCATGCTGTCGCCATAGAAGAGCGCGGCGCCGAACAGCCCCAGCAGCACCAGGGTGGTGGCCAGGCGTGGCGAGCCCTGGGCAGCACGACGGGCCAGGGCCGTGAGGGCCATGATGCCGCCCTCGCCCTGGTTGTCCGCGCGCATGACGAAGGTGATGTACTTGAGGGTCACCACCCAGATGAGCGACCAGAAGATCAGCGACAGGATGCCCAGCACGCTGTCGTGATTCAGCGGCAGGCCATAGTGCGGCGAGAAGACCTCCTTGAGGGTATAGAGAGGACTGGTGCCGATGTCGCCGTATACCACGCCGGTGGCGAGCACGATCATTCCCAAGGCCGAAGGGGCTTTACCACCGTGCTCGTGTTCCGGACGGCTCATGCAGGGCTCCTAGAGTCGAAAATCGGCGCATCCTGCGCCGAAGCGGCGTCAGGATCAAGTTGAAAAGGCCGGTAGCCAGGCGCGGCAGCCTCTCAGCGCAGCGCCTTACGCACCATAGACTCTCTGGTCGGCAAAAAGCTCTGCGCGGTCGCCACGACCCGCCGGCCCCTTCCAAGCGGCGGCAGAGATGGCTAGAATCGCGCGTTTTTTGATCAAGGCGCCTCCTGAGCGCCCGCCGAGGTTAGCCCATGTCCATCCAAACGTCCGCCCCCAAGGTCGGTTTCGTCAGCCTCGGCTGTCCCAAGGCCACCGTCGACTCCGAACGCATCCTCACCCAGCTGCGCATGGAAGGCTACGAGATCGTACCGACCTATGAAGACGCCGACGTGGTGGTGGTCAACACCTGCGGCTTCATCGACAGCGCCAAGGCCGAGTCCCTGGACGCCATCGGCGAGGCCATCGCCGAGAACGGCAAGGTGATCGTCACCGGGTGCATGGGCGTGGACGAGGGCAACATCCGCGGCGTGCATCCCAGCGTGCTGGCGGTGACCGGTCCGCAGCAGTACGAGCAGGTGGTCAATGCCGTGCACGAGGTGGTACCGCCGCAGCTGGAGCACAATCCGCTGATCGACCTGGTGCCGCCCCAGGGCATCAAGCTGACCCCGCGCCACTACGCCTATCTGAAGATTTCCGAGGGCTGCAACCACAGCTGCAGCTTCTGCATCATCCCCTCCATGCGCGGCAAGCTGGTCAGCCGCCCGGTGGGTGACGTGCTGTCCGAGGCCGAGCGCCTGGTCAAGGCGGGCGTCAAGGAGCTGCTGGTGATCTCCCAGGACACCAGCGCCTACGGCGTCGACCTCAAGTACAAGCTGGACTTCTGGAACGGCCAGCCGGTCAAGACGCGCATGCTGGAACTGTGCGAGGCGCTGTCGGGCATGGGCGTCTGGGTGCGCCTGCACTATGTGTACCCCTACCCCAATGTCGACGACGTCATCCCGCTGATGGCCGCCGGCAAACTGCTGCCCTACCTGGACATCCCCTTCCAGCACGCCAGCCCCAAGGTGCTCAAGTCCATGAAGCGCCCGGCGTTCGAGGACAAGACCCTGGCGCGCATTAAGCGCTGGCGCGAGATCTGCCCGGAGCTGACCATCCGCTCCACCTTCATCGTCGGCTTCCCCGGCGAGACCGAGGAAGACTTCCAGTACCTGCTGGACTGGCTCACCGAAGCCCAGCTTGATCGCGTCGGCTGCTTCCAGTATTCGCCGGTCGAGGGGGCACCCGCCAACGAGCTGGGCCTGGACCCGGTGGCGGACGAGGTCAAGCAGGCGCGCTGGGAGCGCTTCATGGCGCACCAGCAGGCCATTTCCGCGGCGCGCCTGCAGCTCAAGATCGGTCGCGAGATCGAGGTCCTGATCGACGAGGTGGACGAGCAAGGCGCCATCGGCCGCTCCTACGCCGATGCCCCGGAAATCGACGGCAACGTCTATGTCGACAGCGCCAATCCCCTGAAGCCGGGCGACAAGGTCTGGGTGCGGGTCACCGACGCCGACGAGTACGACCTCTGGGCAGAGGCGCTCTGACCCCTGGCTAGTCGTGCAGACGGTGGGTGCCGGGCACATGGCCATGTCCGGCCGCACTGCAGCTGGCGGAGGTCGCTGACGGCACCGCCGGCTGACCGAGTTCGCGCAGGATGCCGCAACGGTCACCCTCGCCCTCTCCCTGACAGTGGCGCCTGAGGGTCACCAACTGCTCGCGCAACTGATTCAATTCGCGGATGCGCACTTCGACATGATGCAGATGGGCACCGATCAGGGCATCCACCTGGGCACAGCCGGGTTCACGGGTGTCCCGCAGGGCGAGCAAGGCGCGAATCTCCTCCAGTGTCATGTCCAGCGAACGGCAGTGGCGGACGAATACCAGGCGCTCGACCTGACTTTCGTCATAGCTGCGATAGTTGCTGCTGCTGCGCGCTGCCGGACTCAGCAGACCCTCCCGCTCGTAGTAGCGGATGGTCTCGACCGCGCAATTGGTACGTCTGGCCAATTCGCCGATCTTCATCAGTCTGTCTCGTTCTGCTGACGGGCGCCCAGCCTGCGCCGCTCGCCGCCTCAGAGCAAGCGGCTGACGGAAGTCCGGAAGCTGCTGAACCGCGGCCTTTCCAAGGAGGCGCTGCCGGGGAAGCGAATCGCTCGGGGAAGTGGCGGAAATCCACCCCTGGCGACTGGCCGAACAGCACGACGCCCCGGCGATGAGTGGATCGCCGGGGCGTCGGGACAGCAGCCAGACTAGTTGGCGTTGTTCTGGTAGAGCGCGGAGACCCGATTCGGATGCTCCGACTGGAACTGCGTTTGCGCATTGGCACGGATCGATTTGTTCGATACGTCGCGGCTGGCTGCGGACGCCGTACCCGACAGCAGACCCATGAACAGGACGGCGACGATGGCTTGGACACCCAGGACTTTCATAGCGAATACCTCTTGGTTGTGCTGTTTCGATAGACACAGCGTACTCCCAGTACTAATTCGGCAAAAAGAGCCCTTTTCGAGAGTGATATTTACCCATAAAGCAACTATCGCCTGGGAACTTCCTGATCTTTTCTGAACATCCGTAATTCGGCGAAGGGCTCTGGCGCGGCTATCGCAGTTCGCTCAGGTGCTTTTCCAGCCCCATGGCGCGGCCGGCGCCGACACTGGTCAGGTGGAAGAAGCCGTAGTCTTCCAAATAGATCCAGCGACTCCGCGGTCCGCTCCCCGCCTCCCCATGCTGGCACTCCAGGGTCTTGGCCCGCCCGCTGAGGCTGGCCAGCACCTTGCGCGCCTCGCCTTCGCCCACCACCTTGCAGGCCAGCCTGATTTCGCGCTGCTCGGTACCTTTGAGATTGCCGGTCAGGGATTGCCGCGCCTGATAGCCGACCTGACTGCCAACGGCGAGGGCGCGCCAGTCGCCGCTGAAGGTCAGCTGGTCCAGGCTGACCACTTCTTCCACCGGCAGATTGCCGTTGTCGATACGGGTACGGCGTACCAGGTCGATCAGCCCACGCCAGTTGAGCGAATCGACCCGGGCCGCCTTGCCCTGGGCACTGAAGCGCAGCAGTCCGGGCTGGGAGCCCGCGCTGACCTGCACCTCTTCGCGATAGGCATGGGTCTGGCCTTCGTAGCGACTTTCGCCCTCCTCCACGAAGCGCTGGACGGCCAGGCGCGGCGCCGGCAGCGCCTGCGCCTTCAGCGCCTGCAGGGGCTGTGCCTGGGCCGCGGGCAATTCGCCGACGGGCGGCGGCGCGGCCGGTGGGGTGGCGGCAGCCTTGACCCCGTCCATGCGTGGCGTGGCCAACAAGGCGTCCCGGCGGTCACAGGCGGCTTCCAGCAGCGTCCGACGCTCGACCGGCGCCACGTTGAAGGCCTCCTGGCCCTGGGCGCCCAGCTGGCTGTCCGTCACCCGCCCGTGGTCGTCCAGGCCGTAGCGCGCCAGCAGCAGGTAACGGCGCGCCGTGCAATCGGCGGCCAGGGATTCGCGCCACTGGCGCACGGGAGCACCATGGCGCGGCGTCTGCACCGCGACGGCCAGTTGCTGACCGCCCCAGAAGCGACGTACTCCGTTGGCATCCAGCAGACTGTTACGGTCGATCACCAGGGTGTCACCGCCGGGGCCACTGGCGAGGGCGCGCCAGTCGGTGTTGGCCGGCTGGGCGCAGAGCGCTGCCACATCGGCACGCTGCTTGAGCGCCGTGACCTTGGCTGCGCTCAGCGGCAAGGGCGCGGCATAGGCATTCACCCGCCCGGGATAGACCCGCTGAGCGCCGTCCAGGTAGAGCAGTTCGGCCTGGTCAGCCGCGCAATCCAGAGATACCAGGGCGGAACCGCCATCCGCCAGGGCGAGCGCCAGCTGCAGTCGCGAACCGTCGCGCAGAACGCTCTCGGCGATGATGGGGCGGGCAAAGAGATCGTCGGCACCGGTCGGAGGCTCGACTGGCGGCTGCTGAGTACTGCAGCCAGCCATTAGCGACAGCAGGCAAAGGGCGGAAATACGGCTGGAGATCATGGATCCTCTCGACAGGGAACCGCGATGGATGTCGCGAACAGCAAATTGACCTGAACGAAATGCGTCTGGCGCGGATCAATAAAGGAAGCATGCCGCTTGGCATGACCTCCCCCGTTTCCCCACACGAGGTGCATTCATGAATACCGATCAGATCATAGGCAATGCCAAGGACGCTACCGGCAAGGTCCAGGATAGCTTTGGTGCCGCGACCGGCAACGCCGATTGGCAAGCCGAGGGCAAGGCCCGTCAACTGGAAGGCAAGCTGCAGGAGCAATATGGCCAGGCCATCGACTGCGCGCGCAATGTGACCGCCGACAAGCCCTTCACTGCCCTGGCCATTGCCGGTGGTGTCGGTTTCGTTCTGGGCGTACTGCTTTCGCGCTCCTGATCGGAATCGCAGGGCTGGTCATAGCGCCAGCTCTCAAAACAAAAAGGCCTGTCTAGACAGGCCTTTTTGTTTTGAATTCATCAGCGTTCGAGGGTGACGAGGTGCTTGTGCACCGCATCCACGATATCGCCAATGTTGAACGGTTTCTGGAACACGGCATCGAACAGCTCTGCGCTCTCCTGTGCCAGATGCGCCTGGGCACCGCTCATCAGGATAATGGGCAGATGCTGCAGACCCTGGCGTTCACGCAGAGCCTCTGCCAATTCGCGGCCGTTCATCACCGGCATCATGAAATCGGTGATGACCAGTGACGGTAGTTCGCGATCGAAAACGTCAAGCGCGCGGCGGCCATTGCTCGCCTTGACCACCATGTAGCCTTCGTCTTCAAGAGCGAAGGCCAGAATGTCCGCTATCAGAAATTCGTCATCGACTACCAGTATCGTCGTCATCTGGAGATTCTCCCACCTGACGCGATCATGGTTGTGTGGAGGGCATGGCTGAACCTGAAAGTACTTTCACCATGTCTTTGAATGCCTTTTTAAGTTCGATTCCCGAGTCGTCTATCACCAGCTCGCGCAGCGAGGAGTCGTAGATGCTGTCCCTGACCTTGAGGATGGACAGCACTCGCTTGATCTCCGCGTCGGCCTCGACGAATCGCAGCAAAATCAGATTATCCACCATGCTGGAAAGTTCGGGCGCCGGCGCGGCAATGTCAGCGCCAAAGACGTCGCGCAATTCCCATGTGGCTAGAACTGTGACGCCCTGGGTGCGCAGCTCGTTCAGTAGTGCGCTGAAGTATTCGATGAGCCGTCCCTGAGGCAGAGCGAAGCGGGCGATGGCGCCCAGGCTGTCGATTACCAGGCGCTTGATGCCGTGCTGCTTGATCAGGTCAAGCAGCTTGAGGCCGACCTCGTCGAGGCGCATCTCGGTGGTGGGTTGCCAGTGCACATAGAGGGCACCCTCATCCATCCGGCTGGCCAGATCGAGGCCCAGGGCACTCGCCTTGAGCAGCAACCGCTCCGGGGGTTCGTAGAAGCCGAACATCAGAGCAGGCGCCTCCGGCGTACAGGCCGCCAGGAAGTTCAGGCTGATGGAGGTCTTGCCGGCACCCGAGGGCCCCATGATCAGGGTAGTCGAACTCTCCGGCAGGCCGTTTTCGATCATCGCATCCAGCGACGCCATGCCACTGGGCACGCGCTGGTGACCGACCCGATAGGCCGAGCCGGCCGAGGGATCGCGGTACAGCGTTTCCAGGCGCGGAAACACGGTGATGCCGACATCTGAAATGGTGAATTCGTGAAAGCCCGGCAGCGCGCCGCTGCCGCGGGTCTTGCGCAGCGCCAGGCGGCGGATGGTGCGACTGCCGATCTCTTCCTCGAGCAGATCCAGCACCCCGTCGACCATGGTGTGTTCCGGACTGCCGTCTTCGAGGCGCGCACTGGTGAGAAAGATGACGGTACAACCGGCAAAGGCCGCATGCCCCTGCAACTCGGCGATGAATTTCTTGGTGTCGATGGGCGTTTCCGCGCGGGAGCGGGCGTTGAGCAGGCCATCGACCACCAGCAGACTGGCCTTCTGCCGGCTGATCTCGCGCCGCAGCAGGCGCACCACTTCGTCCAGACCCTCGCCTTCCATGGTGTCGAAGGCGCTCAAGTACTGGACCTGGTCACCGATGCAGGAACGGTCGAAGAAATCCAGCGTGGAAAAGAACTGGAACATCCGCTCGTGGGTTTCCGACAGCATGGTCGCGAACAGTACTCGCCCGCCGCCACGCACGTGGTTGAAGGCGATCTGGTTGGCCATGATCGATTTGCCGGAGCCCGGACGGCCCTGGATGACATAGGACGCGCCTGCGACCAGGCCTCCCTTCAAGATCTCATCCAGCCCCTGGATACCGGTTACGACGCGCTCGAGTCGATTCAAGAACGATGCCTCAAACTAATGATGTGTCTGGGACGCCCATCCGCGGGCATCCGGTCCTTCGCAACCAAGAGCCTATAAGGGTGCACCCTAAATAGCCAGCTAGACGGCCTGGTCTCAACCACGTTTGCGAATCAGTCCTTCCTGGGCCACCGAGGCCACCAGCTGACCCGCGCGGTTGTAGATGCTGCCACGGCACAGGCCCCGCGCACCGCCGGCCCAGGGGCTGTCGATGGCGTACAGCAGCCAGTCGTCCAGGCGAAAATCGCGATGGAACCAGACCGCATGATCGAGGCTGGCGATCTGCAGCGAGCGGTCCCAGAAGCTGGTGCCATGGGGCAGCAGCGAACTGGGCAGCAGGTTGAAGTCCGAGGCGTAGGCCAGCAGATAGCGATGCAGCGCCGGCTGGTCCGGCAGGTCGCCGGTGGCGCGGAACCAGACGTGGCGGACCGGCTCGGTGGGCTCCGGCTTGAAGGGATCGGTGAAGACCACCGGGCGCATCTCGATCGGCCGTGGCCCCAGCAGCTTGTCGCGCAGCGGTGCGGGGATCAGCTCGGCATAACGCTGGGCATGGGCGATCTCCGACTGCAGGGTCTCGGGCGCGGGTACCTCCGGCATGGTCGTCTGGTGCTCGAAGCCAGGCTCCTCGACATGGAAGGAAGCACTGCAGAAGAAGATCGGCTGTTCGCCCTGGAAGGCGGTGACCCGGCGGGTGGAAAAGCTGCCGCCATCGCGAATGCGATCCACCTGGTAGGTCACCGACTCCAATGCCGAACCGGCGCGCAGGAAGTAGCCGTGCAGCGAGTGCACGCGACGCTCCACCGGCACGGTCTGGCTGGCCGCCGACAGCGCCTGCCCCAGTACCTGTCCACCGAAGAGCTGGGGAAAGCCGAGATCCTGGCTGCCGCCTCGATACAGGTCGGGGGCCAGGGATTCGAGGGTCAGCAGATCGACCAGGTTGTCCAGCACCTTGCTCATGGGGAGGGTTCCTTGACAGAGAGTGATCATCATACGCAAAACCGGTCAAATCCTGTGCGTTCGCCGTGCTTCCAGACACACTGCTCATCGTATGACGATAACTGGTGGAGCTTGTGGCCGCATAAGCGGTCACAATGAAGGTATCGCTGTCCGCTCGCAGGCTTCCTCTCCATGACCGAAACCGCCAACGCTTCGTCTTCTCACCCATCCGCAGCGCAGATCGCGGAGTTGGGCAAGGGCCTCGGACACGACGACATCTTCTTTGCCGCCGTGAAGAAGACCCGGATGCCGATGATCGTGACGGATCCGCACCAGCCAGATAATCCGATCATCTTCGCCAACGAGTCCTTCCTGCGTACGACCGGCTATGCCCTGGACGAGGTGATGGGGCGCAATTGCCGCTTCCTGCAAGGGCCCGACACCCGCCCGGAGCACATCGCCGAAATCCGCAATGCCGTACGCGAGCAGCGCGACTGCGACATCGAATTGCTCAACTACCGCAAGGACGGCTCGACCTTCTGGAACGCGCTGTTCATCTCGCCGGTGTTCGATCACGAGGGGCAGCTGCGCTACTACTTCGCCTCGCAGCTGGATGTCTCTCGTCGGCGCGATGCCGAAGACGCCCTGCGCCAGGCGCAGAAGATGGAAGCCCTCGGCCAGCTCACCGGTGGCATCGCCCACGACTTCAACAACCTGCTGCAGGTGATGGTCGGCTACCTGGATATCCTGAGGATCAACCTGGACCGTCCGGAACTGGACAAGGACAAGGCCAAGCGCCATGTCGACAATACCCGCGACGCGGTGAATCGGGCGGCGACCCTGACCCAGCAGCTGCTGGCCTTCGCCCGCAAGCAGCGCCTGACCGGGCGTGCGGTGGACCTGAACAAGCTCATCAATGCCCGCCAGGGGCGCCTGGCCCAGGCGCTGGGCGAGCCCTTCCGCTTCATCTTCCGACCGGCGCCGGCGCTGTGGAATTGCCGTCTCGATCCGATCCAGCTGGAAACGGCGCTGCTCAATATCGTCGATAACGCCCGCCTCGCCATGCAGGAGCGTGGCGCCGGCACCCTCACCCTGGAAACCCTCAACGTCGAGGTCAATGGCCAGGACCTGGCCCACGGCGGCCTGGCACAGGGGCATTATGTCTGCATCGCCCTGACCGACACCGGCTGCGGTATGTCCACCGACGTGCTCGGGCGCGCCCTGGACCCCTTCTTCACCACCCGCGACGAAGGCCAGGGCAGCGGCCTGGGCCTGTCCATGGTCTATGGCTTTCTTAAGCAGTCGGGTGGTCTGGTCAGGCTCTATTCCGAAGTCGGCATAGGCACCTCGGTGCGCCTCTACTTCCCGGTTTCCGAAGAGGAAGCGCGCGAGCACCCGGTACCCCTGCCGACCCCGCACGAAGACGGCGGTGGTTCCGAGACCATCCTGGTGGTGGATGACCGTCCGGACGTGGCGGCCCTGGCCCAGGCCATCCTGCAGGAGACCGGCTACCAGGTGCTGGTCGCCCACAATGGCCAGCAGGCGCTGGATATCCTCGCCCGCGAACCCGCTGTCGATCTGTTGTTCAGCGACCTCATCATGCCAGGCGGCATGAATGGCGTGATGCTGGCCAAGGAGGCCCAGCGGCGGCAGCCCGAATTGCGCATCCTGCTCACCACCGGTTATGCCAACAACGCGTTGGAACTGGAAGAAGGCAATGGCGAGCGCTTTCCCATCCTCAACAAGCCTTATGGCCGGCAGGATCTGACCCGCTGGATCCGTCGCATGCTGGACAGCGCCCAGCCATGAAGGACGAGACCCTGGAGCGCGAGCCCGCCAGCTGCGATGCCGGGCAGGATGGCCCGGTGGACCTTCAGAGCTTTCTGGCCTGCCTGGAGCGGGTCGGCAACAGCCCTAGCCAGGTCTCGGTGCAGCACCTGATCGATGCCATCGGCAGCCGGTCCTTCGGCCCCATGATTCTCCTGCCAGGAGTACTGGCGATCTCGCCGCTGACCGGCATTCCGGGTATCGCCACCGCCATTGCCGTCTTCGTGATGCTGGTGAGTGGCCAACTGCTACTCGGCCGGGATCACTTCTGGCTACCGCGCTGGGTGCTGCAGCGCTCGGTCTCGCGCGGCAAGCTGCGCAAGTCGCTGCGGCTGCTGCAGAAGCCGGCGCGCTGGGTGGACAAGGTGGTCAAGTCGCGGCTGCGGGTACTCACCTCGCGACCGGCCCACTTCGTCACCGCCCTCCTGTGCATCCTGATCGCCGCGACCATGCCGGTGCTGGATCTGGTGCCCTTCGCCAATACCACGGCGGGGCTGGCGCTGACCTCCTTCGCCCTGTCGCTGATCGCTCGCGACGGCCTGCTGTTCCTCCTGGCACTGGGTTTCTGCACCGGCATCCTCTGGTTCATCCTGGAGCTCCTGGTGTTTTGAGCACGCGCCTGCCGCTGGTCTATCACGAGGACTACAGTCCGCCCTTCCCCGCAGGCCATCGCTTTCCGATGGAGAAATTCCGCCTGCTGCACGAGCACCTGAGCACCCGCGGCATCCTCGGCGTGGACAACTGGCAGCGGCCCGAACTCTGCCCGGACGAGTTGCTGGCGCTGGCCCATGCGCCCGACTACATCCGCACCTTCCAGGCCGGTGAGCTGGCGCCGCCGCTGCAGCGCCAGCTGGGCTTGCCCTGGAGCGAAGCCCTGGTGCGTCGCACCATCCGCGCCGTGGGCGGCTCCCTGCTCACCCTGGAATTGGCGCTGCGCCATGGCCTGGCCTGTCACCTCGCCGGGGGTACCCATCATGCGCACCATGACTATCCGGCCGGCTTTTGCATCTTCAACGACCTGGCGATCCTGGCGCTGTCGCTGCTGGAAAGCGGTCGCGCCAGACGAGTGCTGATCCTGGACTGCGACGTCCACCAGGGCGATGGCACGGCACGCATCCTCGCCGAGGTGCCGGACGCCGTCACCGTCTCCCTGCACTGCGCTACCAATTATCCGGCGCGCAAGGCGCGAAGCGACTGGGATATCCCCCTGCCCCGCGGTCTGGACGACGCCGGCTACCTCCAGGTACTCGACGAGGCCCTGGGCTATCTGCTGCCGCTCCATCAGCCCGACGTGGTGCTCTACGACGCCGGGGTGGACGTCCATCGCGACGACGCCCTGGGCTATCTGGACCTCACCGACGCCGGCCTCGCCGCCCGGGACGGGATGGTCTTGCGGCGTTGTCTGGCGGCGGATATACCGGTGGTAGGAGTGATCGGCGGTGGCTATTCGGCCGATCGCCTGGCCCTGGCCCGCCGGCACGGTATCCTCCATCACACCGCGACCCAGGTCTGGCACGAGCTGGGCCTGAACTGAACGGGAGTTTTCATGAGCAAGATCGCCAAACCCACTGAATCCAGCCAGGCGCGCCTGGCGGTGTTGATCGATGCGGACAACGCGCCGGCCGCCATCGTCGACGGCCTCATGGCCGAGATCGCCCGCTTCGGCGTGGCCAGCGTCAAGCGCATCTACGGCGACTGGACCCAGCCGCAGCTGAACAGCTGGAAGAAGGTGCTGCTCGACCATTCGATCCAGCCGGTGCAGCAATTCGGCTACACCAAGGGCAAGAACGCCACCGACAGCGCCCTGATCATCGATGCCATGGACCTGCTCTATACCCGTCGTTTCGACGGATTTTGCCTGGTTTCCAGCGACAGCGACTTCACCCGCCTGGCGGCGCGGCTGCGCGAGGAAGGCCTGACGGTCTACGGTTTCGGCGAGGAGAAGACACCGGATCCCTTCGTCTCGGCCTGCGACAGATTCATCTACACCGAGATCCTCAGGTCGAAGCCGCGCGAGGAGGGTCGCGACACCACCAGCGCCACCGACAAGCCCACTGCCACCAACCGTGGCAAGCCCAAATTGAGCACCATTCTCAAGCTCATCGAACAGGCCGTGGAAGATGCCTCCGACGAAGGCGGCTGGGCTAACCTGGGCTTGGTCGGCACCAACCTGGGCAAGGTGCGCCCGGACTTCGATGCGCGCCTCTATGGGCATCGCAAGTTCAGCGGCCTGGTAAAAGCCCATGGTGACCGATTCGAGGTTCAGGAGCGCGACCCTGCCGACCGCAGTGCCGGCAAGGCGGTCTACATCCGCAACCGCTAGCGCCGCTCCACCTGAGCGGCTCTGGCCCGGGCCTTGGCGGCGAAAAGCCGCGACCCGTCGCCATCAAGGTGCCATACCACCGGTCAGACATCGCGGAACCGCTCGGCTGGCGGCGGCCTCCACCCTAGGTGAATTCAGCCCTACGGAGACCGCCATGCGAGCCTTGACCTACCACGGTGCCCACGATGTCCGCGTCGATACCGTCCCCGACCCGACCATCCAGGACGCCGACGACATCGTCCTGCGGGTGACCGCCACGGCCATCTGCGGTTCGGACCTGCACCTGTATCGCGGCAAGATCCCCACCGTCGAGCACGGCGACATCTTCGGCCACGAGTTCATGGGCATCGTCGAGGAGACCGGCTCGGCGGTCACCGCCGTGCAGAAGGGCGACCGGGTGGTGATTCCCTTCGTCATCGCCTGTGGCAGCTGCTTCTTCTGCAACCAGGATCTCTACGCCGCCTGCGAAACCACCAATACCGGTCGCGGCGCCATCCTCAACAAGAAGCAGATTCCGCCGGGCGCGGCGCTGTTCGGCTTCAGCCATCTCTATGGCGGCGTGCCCGGTGGCCAGGCCGAATACGTGCGGGTCCCCAAGGCCAATACCGGTCCCTTCAAGGTGCCCGGTACCCTAGCCGACGAGAAGGTGCTGTTCCTTTCCGACATCCTGCCCACCGCCTGGCAGGCCGTGCTCAACACCGGCATCGGCCAGGGATCGAGCATCGCCATCTATGGCGCCGGCCCGGTCGGCCTGCTGTCCGCGGCCTGCGCGGGGATGCTGGGTGCCGAACGTATCTTCATGGTCGATCACCACCCCTACCGCCTGGCCTATGCCCAGCAGACCTATGGCGTCATCCCGATCAACTTCGACGAGGACGACGATCCGGCGGCGACCATCATCGAGCAGACGCCCGGCAAGCGCGGGGTCGACGGCGTGGTGGATGCGGTGGGCTTCGAAGCCAAGGGCAGCACCACCGAGACCATCCTCGCCAACCTCAAGCTGGAAGGCAGCAGCGGCAAGGCCCTGCGCCAGTGCATCGCCGCGGTACGCCGCGGCGGCACCGTGAGTGTCCCGGGCGTGTATGCCGGCTTCATCCATGGCTTCCTGTTCGGCGACGCCTTCGACAAGGGCCTGACCTTCAAGATGGGCCAGACCCACGTGCAGCGCTATCTGCCGGAACTGCTCGAACACATCGAGCGCGGCGATCTCGCTCCTGAGGCGATCATTACCCACCGGATGTCCCTGGAGCAGGCGGTCGAGGGCTACAAGATCTTCGACAAGAAGCAGGAGGACTGCCGCAAGGTGATCCTCACGCCCGGGCGTAGCGAACCGCTGATTCCGGAGCGATTGGAAGAGCCCCTGGCGGCACCCCTGGGTCAGGCCGGCGTGGTCTAAGAACCTAGCGCCTCGCGTACAATGGCGGTTTTCCGTAGCTCGTGGATGCCGCCATGTCTCACTCCCCCGCCGCTCCTGCCGTCGCTGTCATCGGGGGCGGCCCCGCCGGGCTGATGGCGGCCGAGACCCTGGCCGCCGTCGGCCTCTCGGTGGATCTCTTCGATGCCATGCCCTCGGTCGGCCGCAAGTTCCTGCTGGCCGGCGTGGGCGGCATGAACATCACCCATGCCGAGGAACAGGCCGCCTTTCGCCAACGCTATCGCGAGCGTGAAAGCGACGTCAGCCCCTGGCTCGACGCCTTCGGCAGTGATGACCTGCGCGCCTGGATCCATGACCTGGGCATCGAGACCTTCGTCGGCACCTCGGGCCGGATCTTTCCCGCCGACATGAAGGCCGCGCCCCTGCTGCGTGCCTGGCTGCATCGCCTGCGTGATCAAGGCGTGCGTATCCATACCCGTAGTCGCTGGCTGGGCTGGGACGCCGAAGGCGGCCTACGCCTGGCCAGTCCCGAGGGGGAACGGTCCATCCAGCCAAAGGCTTGCGTCCTGGCCTTGGGCGGTGGCAGCTGGCCGCGACTGGGCTCGGACGGTGCCTGGCAGCCCCTGCTGGCCGCGTGCGGTATCGCACTGCGCCCGCTGGAACCGGCCAACTGTGGCTTCGAGGTCGCCGGCTGGAGCGACTTCCTGAAAGACCGCCACGCCGGTGCCCCCATCAAGCCCGCTTCGCTCGCCGTGCCTGGTCTGCCGCCGCGTCAAGGTGAGTTCGTGCTGACCGAGGCGGGGATCGAAGGCAGTCTGGTCTATGCCCTGTCGGCAGAGATCCGTGGGGCCATCGTCCGCGACGGCCAGGCGAGCCTGACCCTGGACCTTGCCCCGCAGCGAGACCTCGCCGATCTCGGTCGCGCCTTGGCCAAGCCACGGGGCAGCCAGTCCCTCGCCAGTCATCTGCGCCGCCGGGCCGGGATCGACGGTGCCAAGGCCGCTCTATTACGCGAACTGGCGCCGGCTGATGCCTTCCAGGACATGGCCCGGCTGGCCCAGGCGTGCAAGGCCTTGCCTTTGACCCTGGTACGAGCGCGGCCCCTCGCCGAGGCCATCAGCAGCGCCGGTGGCGTGCCCCTGGAAGCCCTGGATGATGGGCTGATGCTCAGGCAATTGCCCGGGGTCTTTTGCGCCGGCGAGATGCTCGACTGGGAAGCGCCCACCGGCGGCTACCTGCTCACCGCCTGCTTCGCCAGTGGCCGCACGGCGGGCCAGGGCGTGGTGCGCTGGTTGGCAGGCCGCTAGGCCTCGGACGAGCGCTCGACGAACTCGGTAGCCGGCGAGCCGTCGGCATTGTGCTGGCGGATCACCGCCGGCCGCCCTTCTCCATCCAGCAGCACCTGGCCGATGCCGGCACCGTTCCACAGCCGCTCTCCGGCTTCGCGGCGATCCGGCAGCCGCGGCTGCAACTCCCAGCGCCGCCGCTTGGTGAAGCCGTTGAGCGGCGACCAGGGCGCATAGAGCCAGCGGTTGAGGCGGTCGAGGGTCGCCAGCAGGCGTGGCGGGAATTCGTTCTTGATGCCGCTGCTGGTGATCTGCCAGAGCCGTGGCTCGCCGCGTCGGTCGCGAATGCGGATGTCGTAGACGAAGGAGTAATGCACGTCACCGGAGAGCACCACGTAGTTACCCGGGGTGCGGCGGTGGCGAAAGATGTTGAGCATGGTCTTGGCGGCGCCAGGATGAGCCATCCAGTTCTCGGCATCCACCATCAGCGGCTGGCCGAACCAGGTGAAGATCCGCTGTACCGCCTCGATCAGCTTGACGCCGAACATGGGCGCGGCCGAGACGATCACCGCCGACGGATGATCCAGCAGGTCCTGCTGCAACTCGCAGAGGGCCTCCCAGTCCATCAGGCCCGACGGGTGCTCCAGGCGGCGTTCACTGCGCCAGCGGCGGGTCCGGGTGTCCAGCACGATCAGCGGCGGATTGGTCTTGAGCACATAGTGCCACCCCTGAAATCGCAGCAGATCGTCGATGCAGGCGTTCTGCGCGGAGCAATCCAGCTTGCCATCGTCCCCCGCTGTTTCCAGCAGCCGGGCCGTAACCGCCAGGGGGTCGGCCACCGATTCCGGTGCGTTGCCCCAGGCCTGGCAGAGCAGATAGGCCAGCAGGGCATTGCCGAGGATGCGCCGGGAAAAGGGATGCCCATAGGCCGTCTCCTCCCAACGCGCGGATAGATTCCAGTCGTCGGTGACGTCGTGGTCGTCGAAGATCATCAACGTGGGTACCCAGGCCAGGGCCCGCGCGGCCTGGGGCAGGGTCGCCACGAAGCCCTCGATGCAGCGCGCCTCGGCGGCGTAACGCTCACTGTCCTTGGCGTCCAACGCCGGCGGCACGACCTCGATCAGGGTCCAGGACGTCGGCGACCAGCAGAGCAGATAGAGCGCCAGCACCTCGCTTAGCGTTACCAGGTGATTGTGCGCATTGGTGGAGGTGAAGATCGGCTTTTCCACCCCGCCGAAAAATTTCTCGCGCAACGCCCGATTGGACTTGAAGGCCGGCAGCAGGTCTTCACGGTGATAGAGGTTGGCGGGATGGGCCATCAGCGCGTCGCTGTCCGCCACCACCGCACCTTCGAGACACTCGCTATGAAGGCCGAGGCGGTGGATCAGCGCCTGCACCGCCAGCAGCATCGGCCCGGCGACGTCATCGGCATAGACCTGGTCACCGGTGAGCAACAGGGCTGCGGGCCGCTCCTCGGGCGTCGCACTAGCCTGCAGCAGGCGGTCCACCGCGATCAGGCCATCGGCCGAGGCGTGATGAGGCTTGCGGCAGGAGCCATGGAGCAGGTGATCGAAACGCGCGCGCAGTACGACGCATGGCAGCTCGCCCTCGGCGGAGAGCAGGTGCGGCGCCCAGTCGCGGATCCCGCCTGCGGCCAGCTGGACGTCGTACTGGATGAAGGCGTCTACCGGCAACGCGGCGTCTGGCCGGATATCGATCAGTTGTAGATAGGCGTGCTCGCCCAGGCGCAGGCACCGCACCTCGTCTTGAGCCCCGAGCTCGACCTCTCCCTGCCATAGCCGTGGGACAGGCGCCTCGGCCGAGGTGGTCACCAACCAGAGCAGCAACCGCGACGACTCGACCCGGCGCAACAGCGGACCGGCCAGTACCGGGGGCAAGGTAGAGGTATCGCTCATGGGCTCTCCTGTAGACGCAGAACTGACCACTATGCCGCGTCGGGATTCAGCCCGCAGCCGCCGCCTGGCTACAAAGTTTGAGCGCGCATCACAGTCGGCCTAGAATTCGCTCCCTTTTCGATGCCATCCGGGCCTGTCATGACCTTTGCCGACCTCGGCCTCATAGATCCGCTGCTCCAGGCGCTCATCGCCCTGGAGCACAGCTCCCCTACCCCCATCCAGCGCCAGGCCATTCCGGCGGTGCTGGCCGGTCGCGACCTGCTGGCCGCCGCCCAGACCGGCACCGGCAAGACCGGCGCCTTCGGCCTGCCGCTCCTGCAGCGGCTGGTGCAGGAAGGCCCGGCGGTGGCGCCCAACCATATCCGCGCCCTGATCCTCACCCCCACCCGCGAGTTGGCCGAACAGGTCCATGCCAGCCTGCGCGACTATGCCCAGCACCTGCCCCTGCGCACCGCGGTGGCCTATGGTGGCGTGAGCATCAATCCGCAGATGATGAAGCTGCGCAAGGGTGTGGACGTGCTGGTGGCGACCCCGGGGCGGCTGCTCGACCTGTTCAGCCAGAACGCCGTGCGCTTCGACCAGGTACAGCTGCTGGTGCTGGACGAAGCCGATCGCATGCTCGACCTGGGCTTTTCGCGGCAACTGGGCGAGCTGTTCGTCATGCTGCCGCGCAAGCGCCAGACCCTGCTGTTCTCGGCGACCTTCTCCGACGCCGTGCGCCAGCTGGCCGCCCCGGTGCTGCGCGATCCCCAGACGATCGACGTCAGTCCGCGCAACACCGCCGCGGTGACCGTCAAGCAGTGGGTCGTGCCGGTGGACAAGAAGCGCAAGACCGAACTCTTCCTGCACCTCTATCGCGGCGGTCCCCGCCAGCAGGTGCTGGTGTTCGCCAAGACGCGCAAGGGCGTGGAGCAACTGGTGGAAGCGCTGCAGGCCGAGGGCCTGGCGGCGGAATCCATCCATGGCGACAAGCCCCAGCCGGCGCGGCTGCGCGCCCTCGCCCGCTTCAAGGCTGGCGAGGCGGACATCCTGGTCGCCACCGACGTGGCCGCCCGCGGCCTGGATATCCAGGACCTGCCCCTGGTGGTCAACCTGGACCTGCCCATCGTCGCCGAAGATTACGTGCACCGCATTGGCCGGACCGGCCGCGCGGGCAACCAGGGCCAGGCGGTTTCGCTGGTCTGCGCCGATGAAGTCGAGCAACTGGCGGCCATCGAGACGCTGATCGGCCAGATCCTCGTGCGCCGCGACGAGCCGGATTTCATCCCCGATCATCGCGTCCCCCAGACCGGCCCGGGCGGACTGGTCATGAAGAAGCCGAAGAAGCCGAAGAAGCCCAAGATGGGTGGACCGGTGTCCGACAAGCCTCTGGGTCGCTGGGTGGAAGACGGCAAGCCCAAGGTCAAGTCGGTGCGCAAGTCACCCGGCTTCGGCAAGCCACGCAAGAAACCGTAAGGATTGGAGCGGTGGACAAGGCTGCGCCGTTGTCCATGCTAGGATGCATCTCGTAGCCTGGAAAACCGCGCAGCGTTTTCCGGGATGGGATAGTGGAACGTGGCCAATCGGGTGGCTGACGCAGAGCCGTCAGCCACCCAACCGCAGGCCTATTCCGCCAGGCGCCAGCTGGTGCCGCCCTTGCCGTCCTCCAGTACCACGCCGAGGGCGGTGAGCTGGTCACGGATGCGGTCCGATTCCGCCCAGTTCTTTTCGGCGCGCGCGGTCAAGCGCGCCTGGATCAGGGCCTCGACCTCGGCCGCGTCCACCCGGCCTGCCGCATCGGCGCGCAGGAAGGCTTCCGGCTCCAGCTGCAGCACGCCCAGCACCTCACCCAGCTCGCGCAGACGCCCGGCCAGGCCGGCGGCCGCGGCAGGATCGCTCTCGCGCAGGCGGTTGATCTCGCGGGCCAGCTCGAACAGCACGCCGCAGGCACCGGCGGTGTTGAAGTCGTCGTCCATGCACTGGGCGAAGCGCTCGGCGTAGCTTTCGCCGCCTTGCGCCGGTGCCAGGGGCAGGCCCTTGAGCGAGTGGTAGAAGCGCTCCAGGGCGCCCTTGGCTTCGCGCAGGTTGTCTTCCGAATAGTTGATCGGACTGCGGTAGTGGCTGGCGATCAGCAGGTAGCGCACCACCTCGGGGTGGTACTTCTCCAGCACCTCGCGCAGGGTGAAGAAGTTGCCCAGGGACTTGGACATCTTCTCGCCATTGATGGTGATCATCCCGCAATGCAACCAGGCGTTGGCGTAGGTCTTGCCGGTGGCCGCCTCGCTCTGGGCGATCTCGTTCTCGTGGTGCGGGAATTCCAGGTCGTTGCCACCACCGTGGATGTCGAAGGTCTCGCCCAGGCAGCAGGTGGACATCACCGAGCATTCGATGTGCCAGCCCGGCCGCCCGGCGCCCCAGGGCGACGGCCAGCTCGGCTCGCCCGGCTTGGCGGCCTTCCACAGCACGAAGTCCAGCGGATCTTCCTTGGCCTCGCCCGGCTCGATGCGGGCGCCGATGCGCAGGTCCTCGACGCGCCGCCGCGATAGCTTGCCGTAGCCGGCGAAGCGATTGACCCGGTAGTAGACGTCGCCATTGCCCGCGGCATAGGCGTAGCCCTTGTCGATCAGGGTCTGGATCATGGCGTGCATGCCATCGATATGGTCGGTGGCGCGTGGCTCCTGATCGGGCTTGCGGATATTCAGCCGTGCCTCGTCCTCGTGCATCGCCTCGATCATCCGCGCCACCAGGTCGGTGAAGGGCTCGCCATTGGCGTTGGCGCGGTTGATGATCTTGTCGTCGATGTCGGTGATGTTGCGCACGTAGGTCAGGTCGTAGCCGCTATGGCGCAGCCAGCGGGTGATGACGTCGAAAGCCACCATGCTGCGGCCATGACCCAGGTGGCAGTAGTCGTAGACGGTCATGCCGCAGACGTACATGCGCACCTGCCCCGGCACCAGCGGCGTGAAGGCTTCCTTGGTCTTGGTCAGGGTGTTGTAGAGGTGCAGCGCCATCATTGCCCCCAGGAATCGCGCAGGGTCACGGTGCGGTTGAACACCGGCTTGCCAGGCGCCGAATCCTTCAGATCGACGCAGAAGTAGCCCTCGCGCTCGAACTGGAAGCGGTCTTCCGGCTGGGCCTGGGCCAGCGACGGCTCGGCGCGGCAACCGGTGAGCACCACCAGGGACTCGGGATTGATGTTGTCGAGGAAGCTGCCGCCCTCCTCGCTCTTCTCCGGCTGCGCCGAACGGAACAGGCGATCGTAGAGGCGCACCTCGCACTCCACGCTGCCCTCGGCCGGCACCCAGTGGATCACGCCCTTGACCTTGCGCCCTTCGGGGTTCTTGCCCAGGGTGTCCGGATCGTAGCTGCAGCGCAGCTCGACGACGTTGCCGTCGGCGTCCTTGATGGCTTCGTCGGCGCGAATCACGTAGCTGCCGCGCAGGCGCACCTCGCCACCCGGCTCCAGGCGCTTGTAGCCCTTGGGCGGATTCTCTTCGTAGTCGCCCTGGTCGATGTACAGCTCGCGGGTGAAGGGCAGCTGGCGCACGCCCAGATCCTGCTTGGGATGGCGCGCCAGCTCCAGATGCTCCACCTGGCCCTCGGGGTAGTTGGTGATCACCACCTTTAGGGGCTTCAGCACGCACATGGCGCGCGGGGCGTTCTGGTCCAGGTCCTCGCGAATGGCGAATTCCAGCATGGCCACGTCGACCACGCCGTTGGAGCGGGTCACGCCGATCATCTCGCAGAAATTGCGGATGGCGGCCGGGGTGTAGCCACGACGGCGATAGCCCGACAGGGTCGACATGCGCGGGTCGTCCCAGCCGTTCACATGAGCCTCGTCCACCAGCTGCTTGAGCTTGCGCTTGCTGGTGACGGTGTAGTTCAGGTTGAGGCGGGCGAATTCGTACTGGCGTGGCTGGGCCGGCACCGGCAGCTTGGCGAGGAACCATTCGTACAGCGGACGATGGTCCTCGAATTCCAGGGTGCAGATGGAATGGGTGACGCCTTCCAGGGCATCGGACTGGCCGTGGGTGAAGTCATAGCTCGGATAGATGCACCAGGCATCGCCGGTCTGGTGGTGATGGGCGTGACGGATGCGGTAGAGGATGGGGTCGCGCAGGTTCATGTTGGGCGAAGCCATGTCGATCTTGGCGCGCAGCACCTTTTCGCCGTCCTTGAATTCGCCGGCCTTCATGCGGGCGAAGAGGTCCAGATTCTCGGCCGCCGAACGGTCGCGGAAGGGACTGTTGCGACCCGGCTCGGTGAGGCTGCCGCGGTATTCGCGGGCCTGCTCGGGGGTGAGGTCGCAGACATAGGCCAGGCCCTGCTCGATCAGGTTCACGGCCCAGGCGTAGAGCTGGTCGAAGTAGCTGGAAGCGTAGCGCACCTCGCCGGCCCAGTCGAAGCCCAGCCAGTGCACGTCGCTCTTGATGGCGTCGATGTATTCCTGGTCTTCCTTGGCCGGGTTGGTGTCGTCGAAGCGCAGATGGCAGTCGCCGCCGAATTCCTTGGCCAGGCCGAAGTTCACGCAGATCGACTTGGCGTGGCCGATGTGCAGGTAGCCGTTGGGTTCCGGGGGGAAACGGGTGACGATCTTGGCCTGCTTGCCGGCGTCCAGGTCAGCCTGGACGATCTGCCGCAGGAAATGCGCGGGGGCGGCTTTGGCGGCGGTGGACGAGTCGGAAGTCGGCTTGCTCATGGGATCCTTAACTGGGCAGACGCACGGCCAGGGTAGGCCGGGCAAAGGTAAACCCGTATCATAGCCCAACCCGTCAAGTCCCGGCGAAACCCTTGAGGCCCTCGCCGGGTCTGGATGCTGTCCCCCTTAGCTACGGATTCGCTGCCATGATCAAGCTGCACACCAACCACGGCGTCATCACCCTGGAACTCTTCGAGGACAAGGCGCCCGAAACCGCGGCCAACTTCAAGGAATACGTCAAGAGCGGTCACTACGACGGCACCATCTTCCACCGTGTGATCAGCAACTTCATGGTCCAGGGCGGTGGTTTCGAGCCGGGCATGAAGCAGAAGCCGACCCGCGCCCCGATCAAGAACGAAGCCAACAACGGCGTCTCCAACGCGATCGGCACCGTCGCCATGGCCCGCACCATGGACCCGCACTCCGCCTCGGCGCAGTTCTTCATCAACGTGTCCGACAACACCTTCCTCAACCATACCGCGCCCACCAGCCAGGGCTGGGGCTATGCGGTGTTCGGCAAGGTCGTCGAGGGCATGGACGTGGTCAACGCCATCAAGGGCGTCGCCACCACCAGCAAGGCCGGTCACCAGGACGTGCCGAGCGAAGACGTGATCATCGAGAAGGCCGAGATCGTCCCCGCCGAGTAAGATGAGCATTCTACTGGTCTCCGACCTGCATCTCGAACCGCAACGCCCGGACCTGGTCCGGGCGTTTTTGCATTTTCTCCAGAACCGCGCCCGGGGTGCCGAGGCGCTGTACATTCTTGGGGATCTGTTCGAGGCCTGGATCGGCGACGACGCCATGGGCGCCTTCGAGCAGGAGATCGCCATTGCCCTGCGCCAGCTGGTCGACAACGGCACGGCTATCTACCTGATGCATGGCAATCGCGACTTTCTCGTCGGCAAGGCCTTCTGCCGCCAGGCCGGCTGCCGCTTGCTGCCGGATCGGCATATCGCCGATTTCCAGGGCCGCCACGTGCTGCTCATGCATGGCGACACCCTTTGTACCCGTGACGAAGGCTATCAGAAGCTGCGCCGCATCCTGCGCCACCCCCTCACCCTCTTCGTCCTGCGCCATCTGCCGCTGGCCAGCCGCCAGAAGCTGGCACGCAAGCTGCGCAGCGAGAGTCGCCAGCAGACCCGTGCCAAGGCCATGGACATCACCGACGTCACCGAGGCCGAGGTCGAGCGGGAAATGCGCGCCGCCCGGGTGACGACGCTGATCCATGGCCATACCCACCGACCCGCCCGCCATGAGCTGCGGCTCGATGGCCAGCCCGCCGAACGTATCGTACTGGGCGACTGGGACCGTCGCGGCTGGGTATTGGAAGCCAGCGACGCGGGCCTGACCCAGGTCGATTTCGCCCTCGACGAACGGTAATGACCCAGCCAGGCACGCCTGGCTTGCCTGCGGCAAGTCCCTGACAGGCAAGGCAATCATGCTCGGCGATCCGATCGCGGCCAGCGGGGCTGCGACCGATCGTCACATGACGACTACAGAAATCCGCGCAGACGTCCGATGACGAGGGTGTAAGGAGATGTAACCCTTTTCCGCGGAGACGCCCATGCAACTCGATACCCTCTTTGCCCAGCTGCACAACCTGCCCAACGTCCCCGAGGTGGCGCAGGTCCTGATCCGGCAGTTCGACGACCCCAACACCAGCATCGAAACCCTGTCGCGCACCGTGGCGCGCGATCCGGTCATCGCCGCCAAGGTACTGCGCCTGGCCAATTCGGCGCGCTTCCGCGGCGCCCGTGAATCCACCAGCATCGACGACGCCGCCCTGCGCCTGGGCTTCAACACCCTGCGCACCCTGGTGCTGGCCTCCGCCTTCGCCGGTGGCTTCAAGGCCGCGCCGGGCTTCGATCTGCAAGCCTTCTGGTACAACAGCTTTCTGGTCGCCAGCCTGTGCAAGCCCCTGGCCAAGCAGGCCGGCCTGGACCAGGAAACCGCCTTTACCTGCGGCATGCTCCACGACATCGGCGAATTGCTGATCCAGAGCGGCGCCCCCGAACTGGCTCCGAGCCTGGCCGGTCGCGCCACCGCCAGCAGCCATCGCGCCGCCGACGAGACCCTGCAACTGGGCTTCGGCTATCCGGAAGTGGGTGCCGAACTCGCCCGCCGCTGGCAGCTGCCCCAGGTGCTGCGCGACGCCATCGGTTACCAGGCCCGCCCGCTGCAGGCGCCGGAAGGCAATGGCTATGCGCTGATCGTGGCCCAGGCGGTCGCCGTGGCCGAGGTACTGCACGAGAATGCCGGCGACAGCAAGGTGCAGGACCTGAGCGGCCCGCTGTTCGCCAGCATCGATCTGGCCCAGCTGAGCGCGGTCCTGCCCAGTGCCCGGGATACCGCGGCGACCTTCGCTCAGGCGGCCTGATCCACGCATGGCCTGGCCAAATCGCAGGCAAGAAAAAACCCCTGGAGCTGGGCTCTCAGGGGTTCTCTTAATCTGGCGGTGAGGGAGGGATTCGAACCCTCGATAAGATTTCTCCTATACACACTTTCCAGGCGTGCTCCTTCAACCGCTCGGACACCTCACCAGATTTGCTCGGCGGCTGCATCTGCATCACCGAGGCGCGCAACTATAGGCAAAGGCGATTTCGATGGCAAGCTTTTTCTTCAATCGATTCATACATTTGCACTCGCGGCCGGGACGGACCTCCACCCTGCCCCGTTCACGGGATGACTGGTCAGTCGTCATGCTACCTCTCGTTGCCGCCTATGCCTCCGACCAACGGTAGCGTCGCAAGCATCCTTCTAATCGACTGAAAGCAAAGGATAAATCGGCTGATGCGACATTTTTGATAACCGGCTGGCCGGTCATCGCCACAAAACTGAAATTTATGTTCTATAGCTACTGGATAGTGCTCAAGCCTGCGGGTATCAGTAAAAGCATGCCTCTGTTGCGCGAGCGCTTCCCGCTGGAGACGTAAAGGCTCTTAACAGCTAACAATAAAGGCCCCGAGTCATGTTCAAGAATCCCGTCCCCAAGTGGCGTCAGGCGAGTTTCGTACTTATCGTCACCACCGTGGTATTGGTCATCCCCAATCTCTCGCGGTTCTTTGGCTGATCCCTAGCGCCAGTAATCCTCTGGTGCTGCCGGCAATGCCGCCAGCAGGTCACGCAGCCCCTCCCCCCAGCCCTTGCGCAAGGCCTGGAAGTAGGGATCGTGCTCATCGACCCGATGGGTACTGACCTGCGTCAGGCAATCTCGGGGATAGACCACCAGATCCAGCGGCAGGCCCACCGATAGGTTGCTGCGAATGGTGGCGTCGTAGGACAGCAGCGCGCAGCGCAGGGCTTCCTGCAGCGGCGTTGCGAAGGTCAGTGCCCGATCCAGGATCGGTTTGCCGTATTTGCTCTCGCCGATCTGGAAATAGGGCGTGTCCTCGGTGGCACTGATGAAGTTGCCGTGGGGATAGAGATTGAACAGCCCCGGCGCCGCGCCGCGGATCTGCCCGCCCAGGAGAAAGGAACAGCTCAGGTCCAGGCCATGACCACTGGGGGCGTCTTCGGCATCGCGTTGCAGTACCTCGCGCAGGGTCTGCCCCAGCAAGCGCGCAGCGTCGTAAAGGGTCGGCACCTCATGCAGGTTGTCCTGAGCGCTGTCCAGGCGCTGCCGCAGCAGGCTGATGACCGCCTGGGAGGTGGCCAGATTGCCCGCTGACTGGATGGCGATCAGGCGCTCACCCGGAATCTGGAACAGATGCAGCTTGCGAAAGGTGGCGATGTTGTCGACCCCGGCATTGGTACGGGAATCGGCGACGAACACCAGTCCGTCGTGCAGTTTCATGGCGACGCAATAGGTCATGCGAACCTCCAATGTTGGGACCGTCGGCGCCGCAGCCACGACGACAAAAAGAAAAGACGGCCAATGGCCGCCTTCTGGTCAGCTGTAGGCAGCGCTGATCATTGCTGTTGCTGCACCTGCTGCACCTGCTGCAAGGGCTCGACCAACACCTTGGCTTCCATGTGCTCCACCCCACCGCCCCGACGCATGCCACGTACTGGGCAGGCATCCAGATAGTCCAGGCCGATTGCCAGGCGCAGGTGCCGCTCGGGACGGGCCAGGCGATTGGTGACGTCGTAGCTGTACCAGGCGCCGTCATGCCAGGCTTCCGCCCAGGCGTGGCTGGAGAGGTGGGCGCTGTCGTCGGTGCACAGATAGCCGGACACATAGCGCGCCGGGATGCCCAGGCTACGGGCACAGGCCAGGAAGGCATGGGCATGGTCCTGGCAGACCCCGGCGCCCTTGGCGAAGGCGTCGGCGGCATTGCCGTCCACCGCGGTGGAGCCGGGCACATAGGTCATGCGCTCGTGCAGGCGCTCCATCAGCTGGATCAGGGTGTCGCGATCCCGCCGACCGTCGCAGACCTCGCGGGCGAAGGTGGTCAACGCCTCGTCGGCCTCGGTCAGCCGGGTCTGGCGCAGGAAGGGAAACGCAGACGCCTGGCAGGGTTCCGCCTCGAAGGTCTCGTCGATCTCCACCTGGCCGCTGGCGGTGATGGTGATGGCGTCGTGCGGGGTATCCAGGGTCAGCACATGGAGGATGTTGCCGAAGGGATCGCGCTGCGCCCGCGCCGGGCGTGGCAGGGCCAGCTCCCAGCCGAGGATCTTCTGCCGGGCATCGTCCTGGGGCGTGAGACGCAGATACTGGATGCTGGCGCGCACCTGATCGGCGTAGCGATACAGGGTTTCGTGATGGATCGCGAGTCTCATACGGTCTCCAGGTAAGCGGTGTTGATGGCGCTGCCGAGCTGACGGACATGGACGATGAAACCACCGATCCAGGCATGGAGCCCTTCCTCAAGCACCTCGTCGATGCTGGTGTAGCGCAGCCGCGCCTCCAGGCCCGCCGCCAGGCGCTTGGCCTCGCGACCGTTTTCGCCGGGCAGACTGGCCAGCACCCGGTGCAACTCGATCACGCAGGCCAGCAGCGAGCGCGGCAGGTCTTCCTGCAACAGCAGCAGCTCGGCGCCGTTGCGCACGTTGAGCGCATCACGGTAGAGCTCGGTGTAGGCCTCGAAGGCGCTCAGGGCGCGTAGCAGGGCACTCCACTGATAGAAACCGCGGGCGGAGGCATCGCTGATGGCTTCCGCCTCTTCTTCCCCCAGCACCTGGTAGCGGGCATCGAGCATGCGCAGGGTGTTGTCGGCGCGCTCGACGAAGGTGCCCAGGCGGATGAAGCGATAGGCGTCGTTTCGCATGATGGTGCCGACGGTGGCGCCGCGGAACAGGTGGGAACGCTCCTTGACCCATTCGCAGAACCGGCTGATGCCGAAGCGGATCAGGCCGGTGACGGCGATCTCGCGCATCTCCAGCCAGGTGGAGTTGACGTTCTCCCACATGTCGGCGGTGATGCGCCCACGCACCGCGTGGGCATTGCTGCGCGCGGCCTGCAGGCAGCAATAGATGCTGCCGGGGTTGCGCTCGTCGAGGGCGAAGAAGTGCAGCAGGCGCTCGGGATGCAGGGCCCCGTGCTGTTCCCGGTAATCATCCAGGGTGCCGGTGATGAGCAGCGGCATGGCCAGTTCATCCAGGCCTCCGCCCTGCCCGCTCTGCGGCATCATCGACAGCGAATAGCTGACGTCCAGCATCCGCGCGAGATTCTCGGCGCGCTCAAGGTTGCGGGACATCCAGTACAGATCGGCAGCGGTACGACTCAGCATGGTGGGGTCGCCTTTCAAAGGTCCTTGCGAGGCCGCCGTGGCGGCCACTGTTTCATGGCGATCTAGTCCTGGACCACCCAGGTGTCCTTGGTGCCGCCACCCTGGGAGGAATTGACCACCAGCGAGCCTTCGCGCAGGGCGACCCGGGTGAGGCCACCGGGCACCAGACGCGTCTTGCGCCCGGACAGCACGAAGGGCCGCAGGTCGATGTGCCGTGGTGCGATACCGTTCTCGACAAAGGTCGGGCACGTGGACAGCGACAGCGTCGGCTGGGCGATGTAGGCGCTGGGATTGGCCTTGAGCCGCGCGCGGAAGGCTTCGATCTCCATGCTGCTGGCGGAGGGGCCGACCAGCATGCCGTAGCCGCCGGAGCCATGGACTTCCTTGACCACCAGCTCGGGCAGGTTGGCCAGGACATGGGACAGCTCGTCCGGCTTGCGGCACTGCCAGGTGGGCACGTTGTAAAGGATGGGTTCTTCGCTGAGATAGAAGCGGATCATCTCCGGCACATAGGGATAGATCGACTTGTCGTCGGCCACCCCGGTGCCTATGGCATTGGCCAGGATGACGTTGCCGGCGCGATAGGCGGCGAGCAGGCCGGGCACACCGAGCATGGAGTCCGGATTGAAGGCCAGGGGGTCGAGGAAGGCGTCGTCCAGTCGACGATAGATGACATCTACCTTGCGGAAACCCGAGGTGGTGCGCATGAACACCTGTTCGTCGCGCACCAGCAGATCGGCCCCCTCTACCAGTTCCACGCCCATCTCGCGAGCCAGGAAGGCGTGTTCGAAGTAGGCACTGTTGAAACGCCCCGGGGTGAGGACCACCACGGTGGGGTTGTTGACCGGGGTAGAGCTGCGCAGGGTATCGAGGAGGATGTTCGGGTAGTGGTCGATGGGCGCGATGCGCTCCAGGGTGAACAGCTCGGGAAACAGCCGCATCATCATCTTGCGGTTCTCGAGCATGTAGGACACGCCGCTCGGGGTGCGCAGGTTGTCTTCCAGCACGTAGTAGGCGCCGTCGCCATCGCGCACCAGATCGACCCCGGCGATATGGGCGTAGATGCCATTGGGCAGGTCCAGCCCCTGCATGGCCAGCTGGTACTGGTCGTTGGCCAGCACCTGCTCGGCGGGGATGACCCCGGCCTTGATGATACGCTGGTCGTGATAGAGATCGTGGAGAAAGAGATTCAGCGCCTGGACGCGCTGGATGCAGCCGCGTTCGATGATCTGCCATTCGCTGGCGGGAATGGCGCGCGGCAAGGCGTCGAAGGGAATCAGGCGCTCCGTGCCCTGCTCGTCGCCATAGAGAGTGAAGGTGATCCCGGCGCGATGGAACAGCAAGTCGGCTTCACGCCGCCGCTGGGCCAGGAGTTCCGGGGGTGTCTCGCTCAGCCACTGGGCGTAGCGACCATAATGCGGTCGGCATCGTGCCTGGACGTCATACATCTCGTTATACAGTTGGCGGCTCATGCCGATCTCCTTGTCACCCACGGTGCAGCTTCGCAAGCCGCGTGCCAGCGCCGGGGCCCTGTAGATCAAGCCCTTGCATGGCCGCGAGGCGTGCGGTGCACCAAAGCCAGGCACGTAAGCGTGCACATGCACCGCAACGTTTCCGTCATGAGCCTAAGACGGTGCGCCAGGCGGAAAGTGCGATGATTGAGCGGCGGAGTGATTTCAGAAGAAGAGACGGACATCCCGGGCGGGATGCCGCCTCGAGGGGCGGGGATCAGGCGGAGCTGCGGCTGACTTCCTGGGTGACGCCCCAGCCATCGAGCTGACCACCCAGGGGCACCACGACGGCCTCGAGATCGCTCTCGAAATCGTCGATGGTGGCATGGGTGGCGAACATCACCTTGCTGACCTGCAGATGCCAGCCACCCTCTTCGTGGGGCATCACCTGGGTATTGAGGGATTCGCCATGAAACTGGTCCGCGGCGATGCGGGCCTTGCCTTCATCGGCGAAGATGGCGAAGAAGTCGATGGAATGGAAGCGGGCGAAGTCGAAGCCGCCCTCCTTCATCCGCTGCAGCAGGTTCAAGCTCACATCATCGGCAAACGACAAGGACATGGGACAACCCTCCTCTGGTTCGGATGATCTTCTCGCGGCGCTGTCGCTACCGACGCACCGCGAGTCGCGGCTGAGAACTCGAACGGTGCCGCGGCCGCCAGGGCTTACGCCTTGCCAATGGCCTCCAGCACGTATCGAGGTAGAGCAAAGGCAGCGGCATGCAGCTCCGGGGTGTAGTAACGGGTCTGGATGCCTGTATCACTGTAGCGCTGCGCCAGGGTTTCGGCATCTTGCCGACGCAAGGTCGTGTCCTTGCTGCCCCAGGCGAGGGTCATGACGCCCCCTATGTAGGTAGGCACCGCTGACAGATAAAAGTGCCAGTCGGCGAACAGCCCGGACAGGCGGCTGGCGGTGGTCTTGACCTCGTCCAGCTGCAGGAAGGGGGTACCGTTCTGGGCCACCATCACGCCGCCCTCGTTCAGGCAGCGATGGCAGGCCTGATAGAAGTTCTCCGAGAACAGTACCTCGGCCGGGCCGATGGGATCGGTCGAGTCGGAGATGATGACGTCGTAGCGCTCGGTGGTGTTGGCGACGAAGTTCATGCCGTCGTCGATCACCAGATTCAGTCGCGGATCGTCGAAGGCGCCCGCCGAGTGACCGGGGAAGTGCTCCTTGCACATCTCCACCACCGAACCGTCGATCTCGACCATGGTGATGTGCTCGACGCCCCGGTGCTTGGCCACTTCGCGCAGGATGCCGCCGTCGCCACCGCCGATGATGAGCACCCGCTTAGGCGCCGGATGGGCGAGCAGCGGCACCTGGGTGAGCATCTCGTGATAGATGAATTCGTCGGCCTCGGTGGTTTGGATGACGCCATCCAGCGCCATCACCTTGCCCAGCACGGCGTTCTGGAAGATCACCAGGTGCTGGTGCTCGGTACGCACCTCGTGGAGCAGGCGCTCGACGGTGAATCTCTGGCCATAGCCGTCGTAGAGGGTTTCCAGGTAGTCGCTCATGTCGATCTCCGCAGGTGGCGGGCCGAGACAGACAATGCCCGGCCAAAAGCCGGGCATTGTAAGAGCTGGATGTGACAGGCTCCAGCGTTGCGCTGGCTAGCCTTTGTGCGTAGGCGCGGTGGCCGATCGATTGCCGCGCGGACCGGCGGCGGCCCAGGCGATCAAACCGATCACCGGCAGCACGATGATAAGCACCGTCCAGACGATCTTGGCGTTGTGGGTGCTGTCACTGCGGATGACGTTGACGATGGCCCAGATGTCGAGCAGGAAGACGATGAAGCCCAGTACACCGCCGATGGTGGAATTGATCATGTCGCGACTCCCGTTGCGAGGACACAGGTCTCGTCACTTGGGACTGGCGATGGGGCCACCAAGTTCGGCCGGCTCGCTTGGCAGCGGCGCCGGACGCGGGCTTCAAGCGAAGGTCGCGAGATCGATGTCGGCGAAGGACGCCACGCACGGGTGGTCGCCCAGCTGGCCACCGGCACGCACCAGGCCGCAGGTCGGCAGACCGGCCTGGCGCGCGGCATCCAGCTCTTCCACCACATCGGAAAGGAACAGCAGTTCCGCCGGCGCGTGGGTGGTCGCCGAGGCGATGCGGGCATAGGACGCGGCCTCGCGCTTGCCGCCGGTCAGGGTATCGAAATACCCGGAAAACAAAGGCGTGAGATCGCCATGCTCGGAGCAGCCGAAGATCAGCTTCTGCGCCTGGATCGAGCCCGAGGAATAGACGTACAGCGGCAGTCCGGCGGCATGCCACTGGCGTAGGGCCTGGACGGCATCGGGATAGACGTGCCCCTTGAGGGTTCCGGCGCGGTAGCCCTGCTCCCACACCTGCCCCTGCAGGGCCTTGAGCGGCGTAGCCTTGCGGTCGGTGGCGATCCACTCCAGCAGGATGGCGATCACCCGCTCCACGTCGGCGTCCAGCTCGCCGGCTTCGGCGCGCACGGCGTCGAGTTGCTCGGCTACCGCCGGCGTTCCCGCATGGGCGCGCACAAGAGCCGGGAGGTGCTCGCGGGCATAGGGAAAGAGCACGTCGAAGACGAAGCTGACCGCGCTGGTGGTGCCCTCGATATCGGTGAGGATGGCCTTGATCGTCACGCCTCGACCTCCAGGCGCGGGAAGCGCTGGGCGATGTCCACGCCGGTGAAGTGGGCGACCCAGCCGTCGGGATTGTCGAACAGGCGGATGGCAACGAAGGATGGCGACTCGCTCATGTCGAACCAGTGCGGCGTACCGGCCGGCACCGAGATGAGGTCGTCCTTCTCGCAGAGCACGGCATAGACCTGGTCCTCGATGTGCAGGGTGAAGAGGCCCTGGCCGGCAACGAAGAAGCGCACCTCGTCCTCGTTGTGACGATGCTCTTCGAGGAACTTGGCGCGCAGTGCCTCCTTCTGCGGATGCTCGGGATGCATGCTGATGACGTCGATGGTCTGGTAGCCGCGCTCCTGGATAAGGCGATCGATCTCCGGCCGGTAGGCGGCGATTACCTCCTCCTGGCTGGCGCCGGGCGCCACCGGGGCGGTGGCCTGCCAGCGCTCGAAACGCACCCCGACCTCGGCCAGGGTGGCGGCGATGTGCTCGCCATCGCTGATCACCTTCAGCGGCTGGCGGGGTTCGGCATCGTGGTAGACGGTCAGTCGGCTCATGGACGCAGGCTCCGGGTCTTGAGTTCGCATTCGAAGAGGAATTCGAAGGCTTCCACGTGGCGCAGGGCATCGGCCATGCGCGGACCCCAAGTATAGAGGCCGTGTCCGCGGATCAGGTATCCCACGCAGTCGGGATGCACGTCCAGCCAGGTCTGCACCCTGTCGGCCAGGCGCGGGATCTCCTGGTCGTTGTCGAACACCGGGATCTCCACCCGCACGTCGTGGGTGGTCACGCCATGCAGGGCCTTCTGCAGCTCGTAACCGTCCAGCAGCAGGCGATCGCCTTCGAGCTGGCGCGAGAGCACCGTCGAGTTCACCGAATGGGTGTGCAGCACGGCGCCGATTTCCGGCTGCCAGCGATAGAGCTGGGTATGCAGCGCGGTCTCGGCCGAGGGCTTCTTGGCCTCCAGCGGCGTGCCGTCGAGATCGGTGGCGAGGACGTCGTCCAGCTCCAGCTGTCCCTTGTGCTTGCCGGACACGGTCAGCAGCAGGCGACTGTCGGACAGCCGTACCGAATAGTTGCTGCTGGTGGCCGGCGACCAGCCGCGGCCATAGAGGAAGCGACCGGCGTCGATGATTTCCCGGGCCAGTTGCTCACGCTGCTGGATCATGGAGGGTTCTCCTGGGTTCTGTAGGAAAAGTCGCCAAGCGACGGTCAGGCGAGGCGCAACGACCAAAGGGAGTAACAGCCAACGGCTGGCCCGAAGGGTGAGCGCCAGCGAATCAAAACGCTGAGGAAGCAGAGTTTACGAGAGGCGAATGAGCATTGCGACCGGGCTGGCGATCCAGGTGTTTTTCAACGAAGCATCACCGAGCGCAGGCACTTTTCGTACTGGACCTAATGGACAAGAGGATGAGGAAGGCCCCGGCCAGCGCCGCCAGGGAGGCGCCGGCAAAGGCGGCAAGGGCACCGGACACCTGCCAGGCATAGCCAGCATACAACGCGCCGAGCGCCCCGCCAGCCCCGGACAGGGCGGCGTAGAGGGACTGGGCCTGGCCCTGGCGGCGGCGGTCGAAATGGGACTGGACGAACTGGATGGCGGCGGCGTGGAAGCAGCCGAAGGTGGCCGCGTGCAGCAGCTGGGCGAACAGCAGCACCGCCAGGTGATCGGCCAGGGCGCCCAGCAGCAACCAGCGCCCGGCGGCGATGACAAAGGCGGCGACCAGCAGGGCATTGAGCGACAGTCGTGCCAGCAGTTGCGGCATCACCAGGAAGATCAGCACCTCGGCGACCACCCCCAGCGACCAGAGCTGGCCGATGACGCCACGGCCATAGCCGAGCTCTTCCAGGTGCAGGGTGAAGACCGTGTAGTAGGGACCGTGGGACAGCTGCATCAGCGCCGCGGCGATGAAGAAAGCCAGCACCCGTGGCCGGCGCAGGGTGGTCAGGAAGGGCTCGGCCGGCGCCTCGGGGCGCTGACCCGGATCGACCTTGACCCCCGGCACCGCCAGCGAGGCGAGCAGGATGATCGCCATCACCAGCAGCAGATAGGCCGGATAGAGATCCAGGCTGACGTATTCGAAGGCCCAGCCGAGCCCCGCCACCGCGGCGATGAAGCCGATCGAGCCCCAGAGCCGGATGCGCGCATAGCGCTGTGGCTGGTCGCGCAGGTGGGCCAGGGTGATGGCTTCGAATTGGGGCAGCACCGCATGCCAGAAGAAGGCATGCCCCGCCATGATCAGTGCCAGCCAGGCGAAGCCCTGGCCCAGGTAGATGCCGGAGAAACACAGCAGGGTGCAGGCGGCGCCCAGGCGGACGATGCTCAGCCGGCGGCCGGTGCGATCGGCCAGCCAGCCCCAGAGATTGGGCGCCAGCACCCGCATCAGCATGGGGATGGCCACCAGTTGGCCGATGGCGGTGCCGGAAAAGCCCAGGTGGTGGAAATACAGCCCCAGGTAGGGCGCCGTGGCTCCCAGCAGCGCGAAGTAGGCGAAGTAGAAGCCCGACAGGCGCCAATAGGGAACCGGCATGGTCTGCCCGATCGTCAGAGCTGGCGCAGGACGGGCGTACCGACCCGTACTTCGGCATTTTGCGCGCGGTGACGCAGCAGGTGATCCATCAGCACCAGGGCCATCATCGCCTCGGCGATGGGCGTGGCGCGGATGCCCACGCAGGGATCGTGGCGACCCTTGGTGATGATATCCACCGGATTGCCCTGGATGTCGATGGAGCGCCCCGGGGTGGTGATGCTGGAGGTGGCCTTCAGGGCCAGGTGGGCGACGAGGGGCTGACCGGAGGAGATGCCGCCCAGCACGCCACCGGCGTTGTTGGACAGGAAGCCCTCCGGGGTCAGCTCGTCACGGTGCTCGGTACCGCGCTGGGCGACGCTGGCGAAACCGGCGCCGATCTCGACGCCCTTCACCGCGTTGACGCTCATCAGCGCATAGGCCAGTTCGGCGTCGAGGCGGTCGAAGATCGGCTCGCCCAGCCCCGGCGGTACGCCGTCGGCGACCACGGTGATGCGCGCGCCCACCGAGTCCTGATCGCGGCGCAGCTGGTCCATGTAGGCTTCCAGCTCCGGTACCTTGCTCGGGTCGGGGCTGAAGAAGGCGTTCTCTTCCACGCTGTCCCAGGTCTTGAAGGGGATCTCGATCGGGCCCAGCTGGCTCATGTAGCCGCGCACCCGGATGCCCTGGGTGGCCAGGTACTTCTTGGCGATGGCACCGGCCGCCACGCGCATGGCGGTTTCCCGCGCCGAGCTGCGACCGCCGCCGCGGTAGTCGCGCAGGCCGTACTTGTGGTGGTAGGCGTAGTCGGCATGAGCCGGGCGGAACAGGTCCTTGATCGCCGAGTAGTCCTTGGACTTCTGGTCGGTGTTGCGGATCAGCAGGCCGATGGGGGTGCCGGTGGTGACGCCTTCGAAGACCCCGGAGAGGATCTCCACCTCGTCCGCTTCCTGACGCTGGGTGGTGTGGCGGCTGGTGCCAGGCTTGCGCCGATCCAGGTCGCGCTGCAGGTCGGCGATGTCCAGGGGCAGTCCGGGCGGGCAACCGTCGACGATGGCGACCAGCGCCGGGCCATGGCTTTCGCCGGCGGTGGTGACGGTGAACAGCGTGCCGAGGGTATTGCCGGACATGCGAGGGCTCCGCGCTACGGGTGAAAGGTATGGATGCAAAATGGGAATGGGCGATTTTACACGCGCCGTGGTCTTTTACACGGATTGTGTGCGGGATAGGCCCCCACACCCCAGCCCTCCGGTGCCCTCCTCGTCATGCGTCTGCTGTTCTCCCTGCTGCTGTGCCTCGCCCTGCCCGCCCTCGCCACGGCGGCCGATCCCGTCCTCTATCGTCCCGTCCAGCTCGACACCGGTAGCGGCGTGCTCAAGGGCAGCCTGATCCTGCCACGTAGCGAGCGGCCGCAACCGGTGGTGCTCTTCGTCTCTGGCTCCGGGCCCATCGATCGCAATGGCAACGGACCCGGCGCGCGCAACGCCGCCCTGCAGCGGCTGGCCGAGGCCCTGGGCCGGAAGCGGATCGCCAGCGTGCGCTTCGACAAGCGCGGCGTGGCCGAGAGCCGTAGCGCCGAACCGGACGAGAGCCACCTCAGCGTGGAGCGCTATGTCGACGACCTGGTCGGCTGGATCCGGCTGCTGCGCGCCGATCCACGCTTTTCCGCAGTGATCCTGCTCGGTCACAGCGAAGGCGCCCTGATCGCCAGCCTGACTGCCGACCGGGTGCCGGTCGCTGGCGTGGTGACCCTGGCCGGCAGCGGCCGTCCCATCGACGTGGTGCTGCGCCAACAGCTGGCGGGCAAGCTGTCGCCTGCCGGCCTGGCCAGCGCCCAGTGGATCATCGACCAGCTGCTGCGCGGCACGCCGGTACCCGAGGTGCCGAAGGAGCTGCTGGTGCTGTTCCGCCCCAGCGTCCAGCCCTATCTGATCTCACTGTTCCGCCAGGATCCGGCCAAGGCCTTTGCCGGTATCCACGCCCCGGCGCTGATCGTCCAGGGCACCCATGACATCCAGGTGGAGGTCGACGATGCCCGGGCGCTGCAGCGAGCCAAACCGGATGCCGAGCTGACGATCATTCCCGGCATGAACCACATGCTGCGCATCGCCCCGGCCGACTTCCAGGCGCAACTGTCCACCTACGATGATCCCAACCTGCCCCTGGCCCGCGCGCTGGTCGAGCGTGTGGCCGCCTTCATCGAGCGCTCAGGTTCCCCGCGCGCCGGCCGATAAGCCAGCAAAGGCGCCCAGGAGGCGCGCCCGCTGGAGCCCGTCCGTGGAAACCCCCGATCAAGCATCACTGGCCGTCGAAGCCGCACCCAACGAGCCCCATCCCTGGGCCAGCCTGCCGCCGGAGCGCTTTCAGCTGCTGCGGCTGATGCCCCAGCCGGCGGATCGTCGGGTCGGAGTGCGCCCGCTGCGCTTCGTGCAACTCGGCCTGGTCGAGCGCCATGGCGACGAGGAAAGCCTGCTGCGGCTGACGGTGCAGATTCCCGGTCAGCTGCTGCACCGCGAGGTGAACGTGCTGGAGGTCTGGGTCGATCATCGCCAAGGCGAAATCCGCCTGGGTCCCGAACGGGGCCTGCAGATCGAGCCGGAAGAACGCGGCCTGGGACGCTTCCTGCTGGCGCGGGCCGCCGCCTGGGCGCGCCTGCGCTGGAGTCACTACCGGGTGCAGGACCTGCCCCTGGCGCGCCGCGACGCCCTCGACGAAGACAGCCGCAAACGCCGCGACCACGTGCTTGGCGCCCAAGGCTTCACCGTGGAGACCGCCGCGGATGACGAGCGTCAGCAGCTCTGCCGGGCAGCCCGGGTCAGCCAGCTGCGGGAGGACTGGAACGCCGACAAGGTCCAGCTGCTGTCGCTGCTGGATGGCGCCACCCTGCTGGAGCAGTGCGACCGCGTGATCGACGAGCGCGATGCCAGTCTGCGCCAGCTGGAGGACCGCATCGCCCTCTATCGCCGTGATGACATCTCCCTGCGTTTCGCCATCGGCTGCCTGGCGGTGTTCTGCCTGTTCCAGGCCGCGCTGCTGATCTGGATGGCGCTGCGCTGATCGGCCTGGTGCCGCGCCAGGCGCCCCTGCCGACGACCTGTCGGCAGCGCCCAGGCGCCACCCCTCGCGCGAGGCTTGCTCCCCTGCCGGACCCTGCTAACGTAGCCACCCGTTCGCATCCATCCGCCCGGAGTGTCCGCTGTTCATGGTCTCGCCTCTCCTGTTTCGCCCGCGCGCGCCCCTGCGTCTCGCTACCCTCGGCCTGCTGATCGCCCTTGCCGGCTGCCAGTACCTCGGCGAAGAGCAGCCGACCCGCAGCCAGCCGCAACTCAAGGGCAGCCTGCCGCTGCGCGGCCTGGCGCAGACTGTCTCGGTGCGCCGCAATGCCGACGGCCAGCCACTGATCGAGACCACCACCTTCCACGATGCCCTGTTCGCCCTCGGCTACGTCCACGCCAGCGAACGCCTGGCGCAGATGGTCGAGCTGCGCCTGCTGGCCCAGGGTCGGCTGGCCGAGGCCTACGGCGAAAGCCGCCTGGACAGCGACAGGTTCATGCGCGCCGTGGACCTGCGCAAGGCCGCCCAGGTGGCCTACGGCAACGCCTCGCCGCGGATGAAGACCTTCTTCGAGGTCTATGCCCGGGGTGTCAACGCCTACCTCTACCGCGCCGGCGAACGGGTCGCGCTGGATGGCCACGAGTACCGCGCCGAATACTGGAAGCCCGAAGACAGCGCCCTGCTCTTCGAGCTACTGAACTTCGCCCAGGCGGTGGACCTGCGCAAGGAAACCGCGGCGCTGGCCCTGGCCGCCCAGGTCGGTCCCGAGCGCCTGGCCTGGCTCTTGCCCACCTACCCGGACGAGCCCCTGCCGGAAGAGGAGACCGTCAAGCTGCGCGGCCTGAATCTGCGTGGCCAGCTGCCCGGACTGGAGGCCCTGCTGCAGGTCCAGCGGCAACTGGCGGAGCATGCGCCCTTCGGCGGCCCCACCGGTACCGCCTGGGCCGCCACCCCGGGGCATACCCGCGGCGGCCGTAGCCTGCTCGCGGTGGACAAGGTCAGTGCCGTCGACGGCCAGTCGCCCTTTACCCTGGTGACCCTGAGGGCGCCGCGCTTCGAGGCCGTGGGCACTACCCTGCCCGGCCTGCCGCTACTGCTCGACGGCTACAACGGCAAGCTGGCCTGGGGCGCCGCCACCCTGATGGGCGACAGCCAGGATCTCTACCTCGAACGTCTGCAACGCCAGGGTGGTCGCCTGCAGGTGCAGAGTGGCGGCCAGTGGCAGCCAGCCGGCGAGCGGGTGGAGACCTTTTTCGTCCGCGGTGAAAAACCGCGTCGCCACACCCTCTATACCAGTCCGCGCGGTCCGCTGCTGAATCTGGCTCTGGCCCCGGACGCCAACGGCTACGGCCTGGCCCTGCGCAGCAGCCGCCTGGAAGCCGACAAGAGCCTGGACGCCCTCTTCGACCTCTCCCGCGCCAAGGACGTGGAGCGCGCCTTCGAACTGGCCCGCGAGCTGCGGGCCAGTGACTGGAATCTGGTATTCGCCGATGCCGAGCACATCGGCTGGCAGGTGACCGGCCGTTATCCCAATCGCCGCAGCGGCCTGGGGCTGCTGCCCTCGCCCGGCTGGGACGAGCGCTACGCCTGGGATGGCTACGCCGATCCCATGCTGCACCCCTACGACCAGGATCCGGCCCAGGGCTGGCTGGGCGCCGCCAACCAGCGCGTGGTGCCACGTGGCTACGGCATGCAGCTGTCCAGCAACTGGTCGGGCCCCGAGCGCCAGGAGCGCCTGGCGCAACTGGCCGGGCGCCCGGCGCACCTCGACACCCGCGACGCCATGGCCCTGCAGCAGGACCAGACCACCACCCTGGCCGCCAAGCTCAGGACCCAGCTCGACGCCCCCGGCTTCGCCGCCCCGCTGCGCCAGGCCATCGCCGCCCTGCCGACCGCCCAGCGCCAGCAGGCGGAAGAGGCCCGGCGGCGTCTGCTGGCCTTCGACGGCCGCCTGACCGCCGGCTCCGGTGACGCGGCGCTCTACGAAGCCTTCCTCCAGGCCCTGGCCGAACAGACCTTCGCCGACGAACTCGGCGGCACCAAGAGTTCGGCCTGGCAGGCCTTCACCACCCTCAGCGACACCGGTTACAACGCCATCGTCGATCACCTCCTGGCGCGCGACGACAGCCCCTACTGGGATGACGTCAGCACCAGCGCCCATGAAGACAAGCCGGCGATCTTCGCCCGCGCCCTGGCCGGGGCCATCGCGACTTGCGAAGTCAGGCTGGGCAGCGATCGCGCCAGCTGGCAGTGGGGCCGCCTGCACCGCCAGGACGGCGCCGCCAGCGGGGGCGACGGCTCGACCCTGGACCTGACCGCCAGCCACTGGGGCGGTAACGATCAGGCCTGGCTGGCACCGGCGCTGCGTCTGGTGGTGGACTTCGGCCTGGCCGAACCCCTGCAGGCGAGCCAGGTCGGCACCCCGGGCAAGGGCTGGACCCGCGGGCAATACCGGAGCCTGCCGCTGCAGCCGCAGAACCTGGAGCGCGTCTATGGGCGCGACCGCCTGTTGCTGATCCCGCAGAAGTAGTCCTGCCGCTGGCAACCCGCGACTTGGCGCGGGTTTTGCCCCGCTTCTGACAGACCTCAGCCGGCGTCGCCCTTTTCCGCCGCGCCGCGGACCGCTGCAGAGGCGCTGTCCGGCCGGTGCCTTAGCAGTGAAAGCGCCCGGTGATGGTGCCGTGCTTGTCACCATAATGGTGCAGGCCCTAGTCGAGACGCCCATAGCGGTGCACAAAGAGGCATCCTGGCGTCTGTCAGCCGCCGGAGACACCATGCCTGCCCAGCCTTCCCCCCATGCCGCGCACCTTTGGGTCGCGGGTTCGGATGCCCCGGAAAAGCCGGAGCTCAACCTGGGCTTCCTGCCCCTGAGCGATGCCGCTTCGCTGATCGTGGCGGCGACCCAGGGCTTCGGCGAACCCCATGGCCTGACGCTCAATCTGCACCGCCAGCCCTCCTGGTCGGCGCTGCGCGACAACCTGCTCAATGGCCAGCTCGATGCCGCGCATTGCCTCTACGGCCTGGTCTATGGGGCGCACCTTGGCCTGGGCGGCGCACCCGCCACACCAATGGCGGTGCTCATGAGCCTGGCGCAGAACGGCCAGAGCCTCAATCTGGCGCGCAACCTGACCCGGGAAGGCGTCCAGGACACGGCCTCCCTGGTCGAGCGGATCCGCCAGCCGGGCGCTGGGCCACTGACCCTGGCCCACACCTTTCCCACCGGCACCCATATCTTCTGGCTCTACTACTGGCTGGCGGCCCAGGGCATCCATCCCCTGCAGGACGTGCGCACCGCTCTGGTACCGCCGCCGCAAATGCCCGAGCACCTGGCCGCCGGCCGGGTCGACGGCTTCTGCGTCGGCGAGCCCTGGGGCGCCCTGGCCGTGGCGCGCGGCCAGGGCTTCACCCTGACCACCACCCAGGCCATCTGGCCGGACCACCCGGAAAAGGTGCTGGCCTGCACCGGCCATTTCGCCGAGCGCTATCCCAACACCGCCCGGGCGCTGATCCGCACCCTGCTCGACGCCAGTCGCTTCATCGAGGAGAGTCGCGAGAATCGCCTGGGCACCGCCCAGCTGATCAGCGGCGCCGACTATGTGGACACCGACCCCGCGCTGCTCGCCCAGCGCTTTCTCGGTCACTACGAAGATGGCCTCGATGGCCACTGGGAAGACCGGCACCCCCTGGCCTTCCATCGCCAGGGCGCGGTCAATCCGCCCTATCTCTCCGATGGCCTCTGGTTTCTCACCCAGTTCCGCCGCTGGGGCCTGCTGCGCGAGGATCCGGACTACCTGGCCGTGGCTCAGTCCGTGCAATGCACCGAGCTGTATCAGGAGGCCGCTACCGGCCAGGGTCTGGCGGTGCCGCCGACCCGGCGCAGCAGCACCCTGTTCGACGGTCGCATCTGGGACGGCAGCGATCCGGCCGGTTACGCCCGCAGCTTCGCCATTCACGCGCTCAGCGATCACTAGGGAGAACGACCTTGCGCATCTTGCTCATCGACGACACCCCCAAGCAGGTCGGCCGTCTCAAGGCCGCGCTGATCGAAGCCGGTTTCGAGGTCATCGAGGAGTCCGGCCTGACCATCGACCTGCCCGCGCGCATCGAGGCCCTGCGTCCGGACGTCATCCTGTTCGACACCCAATCACCCGGTCGCGATGTCATGGAACAGGTCTGCCTGGTGACCCGCGACCGGCCACGCCCCATCGTCATGTTCACCGACGAGCACGATCCGGCGGTGATGCGCCGGGCCATCCAGTCCGGGGTCAGCGCCTACATCGTCGAGGGCATCCAGACCAGCCGCCTGCAGGCCATCATCGACGTGGCTCGCGCCCGCTTCGAGACCGACCAGGCCCTGCGCGCCGAACTCCAGGCCCGCGAGCAGCAGTTGCTGGAGCGCAGGAAGGTCGACCAGGCCAAGGGCCTGCTGATGAAGATGCGTGGCTGCAGCGAAGACGAGGCCTACACCCTGATGCGCCGCCAGGCCATGAGCAAGCAGCAGAAGCTGATCCAGGTGGCCGACCAGATCATCGCCATGAGCGAATTGCTCGGCTGAGACAGGCCGCGCGGACCAGTCCGATTTTTTCCTCGACAAGCGCAGCGACCTGCGGCTAATGTCCGCCGCAGGTCACCTCCTGTGACCCACGTCGCTCGGACGGTTCCGGGCGCTTACGTACTTCGAGGAACGCATGACTGACTCCAGTCCCGTGCGCCGCTTTGCGCGCATCGATCGCCTGCCCCCCTACGTCTTCAACATCACCGCCGAACTCAAGATGGCCGCGCGCCGTCGCGGTGAGGACATCATCGACCTGTCCATGGGCAATCCCGATGGCCCTACCCCGCCGCACATCGTCGCGAAGCTCTGCCAGGTCGCCCAGCGCGAAGACACCCACGGCTATTCCAGCTCCAAGGGCATTCCGCGCCTGAGACGCGCCATCTCCCACTGGTACCGCGACCGCTACCAGGTGCAGATCGATGCCGACAGCGAAGCCATCGTCACCATCGGCTCCAAGGAAGGCCTGGCGCACCTGATGCTGGCCACCCTGGATGCCGGCGACACCGTGCTGGTGCCCAACCCGAGTTATCCGATCCACATCTACGGTGCGGTGATCGCTGGCGCCCAGGTGCGTTCGGTGCCCCTGGTGCAAGGCATGGACTTCTTCGCCGAACTGGAGCGGGCCATCCGCGAAAGCATTCCCAAGCCGAAGATGATGATCCTCGGCTTCCCTTCCAACCCCACCGCCCAGTGCGTGGAGCTGGACTTCTTCGAGCGCGTGGTGGAACTGGCCAAGCGCTACAACGTGCTGGTGGTGCACGACCTGGCCTATGCCGACATCGTCTTCGACGGCTGGCAGGCGCCCTCCATCATGCAGGTGCCCGGCGCCAAGGACATCGCGGTGGAATTCTTCACCCTGTCCAAGAGCTACAACATGGCCGGCTGGCGGATCGGCTTCATGGTCGGCAATCCCGAGCTGGTCGCCGCCCTGGCGCGGATCAAGAGCTACCACGACTACGGCACCTTCACCCCGCTGCAAGTGGCGGCCATCGCCGCCCTGGAAGGCGACCAGCAGTGCGTGCGCGACATCGCCCGGCAGTACCAGCAGCGCCGGGACGTGCTGGTGCGCGGCCTGCATGAAGCCGGCTGGATGGTGGAGAATCCCAAGGCCTCGATGTACGTCTGGGCCAAGATTCCCGAGCCCTACGCCCAGCTGGGTTCGCTGGAATTCGCCAAGAAGCTCCTCGCCGAGGCCAAGGTCTGCGTCTCGCCGGGGCTGGGCTTCGGTGACTATGGCGATGACCACGTGCGCTTCGCCCTGATCGAGAACCAGGACCGCATCCGCCAGGCGGTACGCGGCATCAAGCAGATGTTCCGTGCCGACGGCCTGTTGCCCAAGGCGACCGTGCGTAAAACGGGGGTCGAACCGGCCTGAGCCCTCGCCGCGTCGTCGACCGGCGGCGCGGCGAATCCTTGCCGGTTCTGGTGTTCCAAGCTATAAGCGCCTAGTGCATCCTCAGGACACCTCCATGCTGAAAGGCCTGTTCAACCTGCTCAAATCGCCCTCCGCGGACGACCTCAAGCTGGCCGCGAGCATCAACAACTCCTACAAGTCCATGCGCGTGGTCGGCCGTGGCACCCTGCGCATCGATCCGGCGGAGGTCTTCGACTCCCCCGAATTCAAGGAAGACCTGGACCGCGCCCGGCGGCTCATCAACCGCTGATGTTCCTGCTGCTGCTCCTGCCGATCCTGGTCAGCGGTTTTCTCGTCTGCCACAAACACCCGCTGTACTTCTATCGCCTGCACCGCTACGAGGGCCAGTACCTCTATCTGCAGAGCGCGCGCTTCGGTCTGTTCTGCACCCTGCTCGCCGTGAGCCTGCACCTGGGCATCGCCCACTTGCTGCAGGGGCGCAGCTGGTCATGGGGCGAGCGGACCTTTTCCCTAGACTATTTCGCCGGTCTCGCCGAGCTGCTGCGGCGTACCGGCACCCTGGACGATCCGCTGCAGGCCGCCTGGATCCTGCTGGTAACGGTGACCGCCCTGTTGATTCCTGGCGCCTGGGCCGCACTGGCGCGCTGGACCATCAAGCGCAAGTACGGGCTCACCGAGGACAACTACCGCACCTTCATCCTCGCCGGCATCCTCAAGGACAGTCCGCTGGACGATCTGCTGATGACCGCCTCCATCAACCGGGAGACGCTGATGCTGACCCTGGAAGAGCGCAAGGTGTACGTCGGCCGCATCACCACCCTGGGCGAACCGAGCGAAACGCAAGGGGCCGACCAGGACGTCTGCATCAAGCCGATCATGAGCGGCTACCGCGACAAGGACAAACTCTGGGTGACCTTCACCACCCACTATGCGGACAAGGGCAAGGACATCTACCTGACCCTGAAACAGAGCCAGATCGTCTCGGCGACGCGCTTCGATTTCGACGCCTATGAAGCGTTTCGCTCAAGCGTAGGCCGCAATTGATGCGGCTTGGCGACGCTTTCGCAGGGAACGTATGACTTTTTAGGCAGGTCCCATTTTGCAGGCGCGTTCACTGCCACGCGGTGACGCCCTTTCCTAACTGCCCAAGAAAATCAGGAGCACGTCCATGACGCCCATGCTGAAGAAAGCCTCCAGCCTGTCTCTCGCCATCCTGCTGGCTGCCGGTGCCGGTCTGGCCCAGGCCGCCGACAAGCTGTCTCCGGCCGAATTCGTCGACGACGCCTCGGCCAAGGGCATCGCCGAGATCGAAGCAGGCAAGCTGGCCTTGGAAAAGAGCAAGTCGCAGGACATCAAGACCTTCGCCCAGAGCATGATCGACGACCACACCAAGGCCAACGAGCAGCTCAAGAGCCTGGCCCAGGAGAAGAAGCTGAAAGTCTCCACCGACGCCGAGCTGATGGACAAGGCCAAGGCCATGATCCTGCAGGTGCGTGACGACTCCTTCGATCGCTCCTATGCCAACAACCAGGTCGTGGCCCACGAGCAGACCATCGAGATCTTCCGCAACGAAGCCAAGACCAGCGATGACGCTGCGCTGAAGGCCTTCGCCGAGAAGACCCTGCCGAAGCTGGAGCACCACCTTCAGGAAGCCAAGGCGCTGCAGACCAAGTACGCCAAGTAATAGTACTGGCCGTAGGTCGGGTTGAGACGGCCTTATCGTCGAAGCCCAACAGTGCCATGACCCCGCGGCACTGTCGGGCTTCGCTGCGCTCAACCCAACCTACAGGTACCGTGGCCATGGCTTCGGCATAACGGACTCGTCAGGCCAAAACGATTCACAGGTCATAGTGCTCGGCGCCATCGAGCGCCAATAAAGGGCGAAGGTCTGGAGCTGCGCCCAATCCTTGGGCGGCAACTTACCCCCGATACCCGGCCCCGACTCCTCCAGACCCCGTCTGGTCAGGGCTCGCGCGAATTGGCTTCGCTCTTGCAAAGGCCTCGGTAGCGGTGGCCAACGGCGGTCACCCCAATCGACAAAGGCGTCAGTTCACCTCCCGGCAACGGGCAAGGGTGACTGACGCCTTTTTTCATGCCTGTGACGTGCCCGAGGTGTCTCCATGAGTCCCAGTTTCTGGAAAGCCGGCCATGCGCCGACCCTGTTCGCCGCCTTCCTCTACTTCGACCTGAGCTTCATGGTCTGGTACGTGCTCGGCCCCATGGCCGTGCAGATCGCCACCGACCTGCAGCTGACCACCCAGCAGCGCAGCATGATGGTCGCCACGCCCATCCTCGCCGGTGCCGTCCTGCGCCTGATCCTGGGCTTCGTCGCCGATCGGCTTTCACCCAAGACCGCCGGCATCATCGGCCAGGTGGTGGTGATCCTGGCGCTGCTGGTGGCCTGGCAGCATGGCGTGCACAGCTATGAGCAGACCCTGGTGCTGGGCCTGTTCCTCGGTTTCGCCGGCGCCTCCTTCGCCGTGGCCCTGCCGCTGGCTTCCCAGTGGTATCCGCCGCAGCACCAGGGCAAGGCCCTGGGCATCGCCGGCGCCGGCAACTCCGGCACGGTGTTCGCCGCCCTCTTCGCCCCGGCGCTGGCCAAGGCCTTTGGCTGGACCAACGTGTTCGGCTTCGCGCTGGTCCCGCTGATCCTCACCCTAATGGTCTTCGTGCTCTGCGCCCGCAACGCCCCGGAACGTCCGGCACCGAAGACGCTGGTGGACTATGGTCGCGCACTGAACGACAAGGACAGCTGGTGGTTCATGTTCTTCTACAGCGTGACCTTCGGCGGCTTCCTCGGCCTCGCCAGCACCCTCCCCGGCTATTTCCATGACCAGTACGCCCTGGAGCCGGTGGTGGCCGGCTACTACACCGCGGCCTGCGTCTTCGGCGGCAGCCTGATGCGGCCCCTGGGCGGTGCCCTGGCCGATCGCATCGGCGGGATCCGCGCACTGCTCGGCATGTATACCGTGGCGGCCATCTGCATCGCCGCCGTGGGCTTCCACCTGCCCAGCGCCATGGCCGCCCTGGCCCTGTTCGTGGTGGCCATGCTCAGCCTGGGTGCCGGCAACGGCGCGGTGTTCCAGCTGGTCCCCCAGCGCTTCCGCAAGGAAATCGGCGTCATGACCGGCCTGATCGGCATGGCGGGCGGCATCGGCGGCTTCGCCCTTACCGCCGGCCTGGGTGCGGTCAAGCAGGCCACCGGTGACTATCAGCTCGGCCTCTGGCTGTTCGCTGGCCTGGGCGTGCTCGCCTGGTTCGGCCTACTCAGCGTCAAGCGCCGCTGGCGCACCACCTGGGGCTCCGCTGCCGTTACCGCAGCGCGGGTCTGAGACCCTACTCAAAGTCTGCTGCGCGTTGGTCAAACTGCGTTGAAAATGGCTTCGGAATGCTCATTTACCATTCGTAAACTCCGCTTTCTCAGCCATTTCCGCCTTGTTTGTCGCTAGCTCGCGAGACTTAGAACAGGGTCTGAGGGAAGTCCGGCGGCCAGGGGCCGCCGGTTTTCATTCAGGGAGTGGGACGTACATAGCTGGTCAGCACGTGATCCCGCCAGACGCCGTCGATCTCCAGATAGCGCCGCGCTAGGCCCTCGCGCTCGAAGCCGAGGCTCTGGAGCAGATGAGCGCTGCGCAGGTTGTCCGGCAGATGGTTGGCCATGATGCGATTCAGGCCCAGCTCGGCGATGACGAAATCGCGGCCCAGGCGGATGGCATGGCGCATCAGCCCGCGTCCCTGCCAGGCTGCATCCAGGCCGTAGCCCAGGTAGCAGGCCTGGAAACCGCCGCGAACCATCTGGCTGAAATTCACCGTACCTATCACCAGCGGCCCCGCCCGCAGCACCAGGCGCAATTCGCTCAGGCCCGGCCCGCCGGCACGGTAGGCAGCCGCCTGCCCCTGCCATTGCGCCAGGGTATAGAAGGCATCCGAGCGCCGTGGCATCGACAGCGCCAGGTGCTGCCGATTGCGCCGGTAGTAGTCGGCCACCGCGGCGGGATCCGCCAGGGTCAGGTCGATCAGTTCCACCGCCTCGGTCACGGCGAAGCGGGGTGGATACTGCAGCGGAACGCTCAGGGCGGTCATGGCTTCACCTGCGGCGGCAATTCATAGACCCAGGTGGCGCAGCGCTGCCCGTCCGGACCTTCCCGATCGTTTTCCAGCACCCGGACGCGCCGGAAACCCACCCGTTCGGCGAGGCGCTGGCTGGAGTCGTTGGCGGCCGAGGTGGTGAGAAAGAGCCCCGCCGCGCCGCGCTGCTCGACGAAGTAGCGCAGCGCGGTGGTCATCAGGCCCTGGCCGGTATGCAGGCTGTGCAGCCAGTAGCCGACCTCATAGCGCCGCCCGCCGTCCAGTGGGGTGAGCCCCAGGCAGCCGAGCAACTCGTCACCGCGCACCAGGAAGTAGCGTTTCTCGCCCTGGGCCAGGGTGAAGGCACCACGTGCGGCGAGCAGGCTGTCGCGGGCCTGGGCAACGGTGGTCCGTTCGCGCGCCCAGCCGAGGAAGCGGCGGTGCTCCGCATAACTCCAGTTCAGGGCGTCGGCGAAGGCCGCGGCCAGGCGCGGTTGCGGCCAGACCAGCGCGAAGTCGGCCAGGGCGATGCGCGGTGGAAAATTCATGGCGAAGTCCCGAAATCCAGGCGCGGCACGGCGGCCAGCAGGCGCTGGGTCATGGCGTGAGCGGGCGCGCGCAGCACCCGTTCGGCGCTGCCCTGTTCGACGATGCGTCCACCGTCCATCACCGCGATGCGATCGGCCAGGTACTCGACCACGCCGAAATTGTGGGTGATGAACAGGTAGGCCAGCCCCCGCTCCGCCTGGAGCTCGCGCAGGAGATCGAGGATCTGCGCCTGCACCGAGACGTCCAGTGCCGAGGTGGGTTCGTCGCATACCAGTACCTGTGGCTCGACGATCAGCGCCCGGGCGATGGCGATGCGCTGCCGCTGGCCGCCGGAAAATTCGTGGGCGAAGCGCTGCAGGGTGTCGCCGGGCAGGCCGACCCGCTCCACCAGGGCGACGGCGCGACGTTGGCGCTCGGCGGCATCCAGCTCGGGACGCAGCGCCAGCAAGCCCTGCTCCAGGGTGGCGCCGATGCGCATGCGCGGATCCAGCGAAGCGAAGGGGTCCTGGAAGACGATCTGGATCTGCCGTCGGAGCCGCTGCAGGGTGCGCCGATCGGCCCTGAGCAGGTCCGCGCCGCCCAGCTGGGCGCTGCCGCTGATGCGCGGCCCATCGAGCAGGCGCAGCAGGGCCTTGCCGGTGGTGGTCTTGCCGCAACCGGATTCGCCCAGCAGGGCCAGGGTCTCGCCGGCGTGCAGGTCGAAGCTCACCCCATCCACCGCCTTGACCCAGTCCCGCGTCCGGCCCCAGGCCCCGCGACGGATCGGATAGTGCACGGCCAGGTCGCGCACCTCCAGCAATCGTTCGCCCGGCTGGCGTTCGGGCAAGGCGCACGGGCTACCGGCCAGGGTCTGGCCGCGCTTGGCGAAGGTGGGAATGGCGGCGAACAGCTCGCGGGCATAGGGATGACGGGGGGCCTCGAAGAACTCCGCGGCCGGGGCGCTTTCGACGATCTCGCCATGGCGCATCAGGGCCACGTGATCGGCCACCTGGTGCACCACCGCCAGATCGTGGGTGATGAGCAGGATGGCCATGCCCAGCTCGTGCTGGATATCGGCCAGCAGCGCGAGGATCTGTGCCTGGACGGTGACGTCCAGCGCCGTGGTGGGTTCGTCGGCGATCAGCAGGTCCGGTTCGGCGGCCAGCGCCAGGGCGAGCATGATGCGCTGCTTCTGGCCACCGGAGAACTGGAAGGGATAGTCGTCGATCCGCCGCTCCGGCTCGGGGATGCCGACCCGGCGCAGCCAGTCCACTACCCGGGCACGGGCGGCGGCGCCGCGCAGCGCGGTATGGGCGCGCAGGGTCTCTTCGATCTGCTCGCCGATGCGCATGACCGGATTCAGGCTGGTGGCGGGCTCCTGGAAGATGGTGCCAACGCGCCCGCCGCGCAGTTCGCGCAGGCGTCCTTCCGGCAGTCGATGCAGATCGGTACCCGCCAGCAGCGCCGCGCCGCGGGCGATGCCCAGCGAAGGCGGTAGTAGCCGCAGCAGCGAGAGTGCGGTGACGCTCTTGCCGCTGCCCGATTCCCCGACCAGGGCGAAGGTCTCGCCGCGGGCGATGGCCAGACTCAGGCCGCGGACCGCCTGGCGCGTGCCCTCCTCGCCTTCGACCAGGATTTCCAGGTCACGAATCTCCAACACCGGGGTCATGGCTGCACCTCGCCCTGGCCGGGGCGACGTCCGAGCCAGGCGGACCTCAGCCGGCGACTGCGCGGATCGAAGGCGTCGCGTACGGCATCGGCGAACAGATTGGCCGCCAGCACCAGGGCCAGCATGAAGGCGAAGGCGCTGAGCAGATTCCACCAGATCATCGGGGTACGGGACATCTCGGTGCGGGCATCGTTGATCATGGAGCCGAAGGAGTTCATGGTCGGGTCGACGCCGATGCCCAGGTAGGAGAGCACCGCCTCGTAGAGCACCAGGCTGGAAAATTCCAGGGTCAGGGTGATGAGCACCAGGTAGAAGACGTTGGGCAGCAGGTGCCGGCGCAGGATGGTGAAATGGGAGACGCCAAAGGCCCGCGCGGCCTGGACGTATTCCAGCTCGCGCAACTTGAGCGCCTCGGCGCGCAGCAGGCGGCAGAGGCCGGCCCAGCCGGTGAGGCCGAGGATCAGGCAGAGCATGAAGAGGCGCAGGTCGGCCCGCGCCGCGCCGGTGTCGAACAGTTCGGGATGGCGGTCGATGAACACCTGCATCATCAGCACGCAGGCCGCCACCAGCAGCACCCCGGGGATGGAGGTCAGGGTGGTGTAGAGGTAGGTGATGACGTCGTCCACCCGGCCCTTGAAATAGCCGGCGGCCAGGCCGAAGCCGATCGCTGGCGGCAGCATGGCCAGGGTGGTCAGGCTGCCGATGACGAAGGCGGTGCGGATGCTCTTGAGCGACTGGTAGAGGACGTCGTTGCCGGTGCCGTCGGTGCCCAGCACGTGATAGCCGCTGGCCAGGGCGATCACGCTGCCGGCCACCAGGCAGACGCCCAGCCAGGTCAGCAGGATGGCGCGCCAGGGCGCGGCGGTCTGGCCACGCAGGATGAGTCCACAGCGGGCCGCGAAACCGCCCGTGTCGCGCAACCGTGCCGCGGCCAGGGCGGCAGTCGTCAGGGCCAGCCCCAGACCGCCGAGCAGGCCCCACGTCAGCCGCTTCAGGACATCGCCCCGCCATTCGGTAGCGGGATCGCTCAACGTGGTACCCGCATGCTTGAGACGCGGGAAGTCCCGCAGCGGCGTACCCTCGGCACTGGTGCCCAGGGTTTCCTTGGTGAACTGGTGGGTGGCGAGCGGCGCGGAATAGGTCTTCTCGCGCTGGGTCAGGCTGGTGTCGGCCAGCAGGCCGTCGAGCGCCGAGAGCACCGTGGGCGAATAGATCGGCGCCGTGGCACCGGGCGTGGCGGGCAACTGAGGCCGGTAGTGCACCGAATCCAGCAGGGCGATGGCGACGAAGCCGGCCAGCACCACGGCCGCGCTCATCGCCGGAGCATCCTGCAGCACCCGGCGCCAACTGGCGCGCAGGTCCGGCTGGCGACGCGCACGCCAGGCGTAGAACAGGCTGCAGGCCACCAGCAGGTAAAGGGCGAGGTCGGTCCAGAGCAAGACGAATTTCGGCATGGCGGCTACCTGAAGCGAACGCGCGGATCGGCGAGGGTGTAGGACAGGTCCGCCAGGATCAGGCCGACGATGTAGAGCACCGACCCCAGGAACACCATGGTGCGGACCACGGCGAAGTCCTGGCCGTTGATGGCGTCGATGGTGTAGCTGCCCAGGCCCGGAATGCCAAAGAAGGATTCGGCGATCAGGCTGCCCATGATCAGCAGTGGAATGGCCGACACCACCCCGGTGAGGATCGGCAGCGCGGCATTGCGCAGCACATGGCGCACGAGCACCTGGCGCTCGGCCAGCCCCTTGGCACGGGCGGTGCGCACATAGTCCTTGCCGATCTCTTCGAGAAACAGCGCGCGATAGAAGCGCGCCTGGCTGCCCAACCCGGAAATCACCGCCACCAGCACCGGCAGTGCCAGGAAGCGCAGCAGGTTCCAGCCCTCTTCATAACCCGAATAGGGCACCAGGCGCAGGATCTTCGCGAACAGCCACTGGCCGGCGATGATGTAGAACAGCGAGGAGATCGACAGCAGCAGCACGCAGAGCACCACGCCCCAGAAGTCCAGCCGGGTGGCGCGAAAGAACACCAGCAGCAGGGCGAAACCGACGCTGGCGACCAGCCCGAGGACAAAGGTCGGCAGCGCCAGCGCCAGACTCGGTCCGGCGCGCTCGGCAATTTCCCGGCCGATGTCGCGACCGCTGTCGGAGGTGCCGAAGTCGAATACCAGCAGACTGACCGACCGGTCGAAGAAGAGTGTATCGGTGAACCGCTCAGCTCCTTCACGGGTGGTATTAATGAGCAGTGGTTTGTCGTAGCCGTGCTCCGCCTTCCAGTCCTCGATGGCTTCGGCGGTGACGTACTTGCCGCCGATGGCCAGGCGCGCCATGTCGTCCGGGGTGTTGACGGTAAAGAACAGCAGGAAGGTCAGCAGATTCACGCCGATCAGGATGAGCACGCCATAGGCCAGGCGCCGCAGTAGATAGCCGATCATGGCCGCCCCTCCCCGGTCTCGTCGCCAAAGGCGGTCTGGCGCTCGCGGCGACGGAGGCTGCGCCAGGCCGGCCAGGCCAGCAGCAACGCCAGACCTGCCAGCAGCCACAGCGGCCAGAGCACCGGCCGGTTCCATTCCAGCACCTTGCGCTCGCGCAGGGCCGGGTCCAGGCGCAGGTAGCGCAGCTGATCGCGCACCATCTGGGTCGGCTTGGCGTTGTAGACCCACTGCTGATAGGCCCCGGCCGACAGGGGATTCCAGCCGAACAGCCAGGGCGCGTCCTGCTGCACCAGGGCGACCATGCGCCGAATCAGGGCGACCTTTTCCGGACCGTCGTCGAGGCTCTTCATCTGCTCGAACAGCCGGTCGTACTCGGGATTGCTGTAGTTGCCGGCATTCTCGCCACCATGCTTGGCCTTGCCCTGGGGGCCGTAGAAAAGGAAGAGGAAGTTCTCGGCGTCGGGATAGTCGGCGTTCCACCCCCAGAAGAAGATCTGCGCCGCGCCCTTGCGCATCTTGTCCTGGAATCTGTTGTAGTCCGAGCCGCGCAGTTCCAGCTGGATACCCAGCTTGGCGGTCTGCTGGCGCATCCAGTCGAACATGGCGCTGTCGCCGCTGGTCTGGGCGTCGTATTGCAGGATCAGCGGCCGCCCGTTCCTGGCGTCGCGGCCATCGGGATAGCCGGCTTCGGCCAGCAGCTGCCTGGCCTCTTCGATGGGCCGCCGCTCGGGCTTGCCGTCCACCAACCGATAGACCACCGGGTTGCTGCCGGCTGGCGGCGCCTCATAGCCCAGCACGCCGGGCGGCAGCGGGCCATTGGCGACCAGGCCGTTGCCGTTGAGGAAGACGGTGATGTAGCTCTCCCAGTCGAAGGCGATGGACAGCGCCTGGCGCAGCTTGCGATTGCGTGCCTGCTGCTCGGGCGTGGCGCCCTGCCCCACCACCGGATCCAGCCAGTTGAAACCCAGGTACCAGTTGGACGCCTCCACCGCGGTGGGCAGCTTGAGGCCGCGCTCGCGATAGAGTTCGGCGGAATCGGCCGAATCACCGGCCTTGGTGCGCAGCGCTACGCCATACTCGCCGCGCTCGACCTGCGGGGTGTCGTAGTAGCCCTGGATGAACTTGCCCATCAGCGGCACCCCTTCCTTTTCCAGGCTGAACACCGCGCGGTCGATCAGCGGCATGGGCTTGCCGCAGTCGTCCAGCCGGCCCTGTTCGCGATCCTCGGGCTCCCCCTCGCAAGGATAGGGATCGGCGTGATAATTGGGATTGCGCTCCAGCACATGGCGGCGATTGGGGATGGATTCGGCCAGCCGATAGGGTCCGCTGCCCACCGGCCAGCTGTTGAAACCGAGGTTGTGCTCGGTCATGCCCGGCTGGCTGTAGAAGCGGTCGGCCTCCCAGGGCACCGGCGCGGCGAAGGTCATGGCCAGCCAGTAGTTGAACTGGGGGTACTTGCCGATCACCCGCAGGCGCAGGGTGTGCTCATCCAGCACCTCGACCCCGGGCAACTCGCCCTGGCGCAGGTCCAGCCAGGGCAGCGGCGCGTCCTTGGGCAGGCGGGCGCGCAGGGCCTTGTCGGCGGCGCGCAGGCCTTCGCCAAAGGCCTGCATGCCGACCAGGTGCTCGGCGAAGATGGCGTAGCTGGGGGAGACCAGCCGCGGACTGGCCAGGCGGCGCAGGCCGTAGGCGTAGTCGGCGGCGGTCAGGGCGCGGCTGCCGGTCTCGGGAAAGTCGGGGATCTGGTAGCGATCGGCCAGGTCGGCGGGCTGGATCGGGAAGTAGCGGTAATGGCCCTGGGCATCCCGGGCGAAAGCCGGATGGGGCGCGTAGCGGGCGTCGCGGCGGATGGGAATGTCGTAGACACTCTGGGCGATCTGCGCGGGCGGCGTGTCGTCCGGCAGGCGCCGGCCCTGGGCATCCAGGTAATAGGGTGCGACCACCCGCTCCGCGCCACGGGGGATCAGTTCATAGGGCCGCTTGAAATAGTGATAGCCATAGAGCGGCTCATAGATGTTGTAGGTGAAGTTGGTCTCGTCGCCGGAATAGGAACTGGCCGGATCCAGGTACTTCGGCGAGCGGGTGGTGAAGGCGGTATAGAGGGTATTCTGGCCTTCGGCCCCGGCCCGGTAGGGGCTGTTGATCGGCGTGTCGTCGGGCGAGCAGCCACCGAGCAGCGCCAGGGTCAGCAGCGCGAGGAGTTGTCTGGACAGTCTGGGCATCGCGTTCCTGCACCGAAAGGACCTGAGGCGGCAGCGTCCGCCTAAACGACTAAGCTTGAGCTATTTTCCCGCGAGGCGCAGCACCCCATGCAATCCCGGAAAGATTTCGACAAGATCGTCCACTGGACCCAGCTCCAGGCCCCGGATGGCCCCGGCTATCCCGACAGTGACGAACGCTTTTCCCTGGGCGCCGCCTTCGGCCGCCACTTCGGCTTCGCCCGCCTGGGCATCCACCATGAATGGCTGCCACCCGGCCGGCGCACCTCAAGGCCCCATGCCGAGGCCACCGAAGACGAATTCGTCTATGTGATCGCGGGCCATCCCACGGCTTGGATCGACGGCCACGCCCACCGGCTCAAGCCGGGCGACGGCGTGGGCTTCAAGGCCGGCGACGGCGTCGCCCATACCTTCATCAACGAGACCACCGAACCGGTGGAGTTGCTGGTGGTGGGCGATGCGACCCGTGCGGACAATCGGCTGCACTATCCGCTGCATCCGGAATACACCGCAGGTCTGGGGGATAAGCAGTGGCAGGACTGTCCCAAGCGGGAATTGGGGCCCCATGCGGGGGAAGCCCGGAAGTCCGGGGAGTAGGCGCAGTCAATGGTGCATGGCCTCTCCCATCTGCCGTGCTCAATGGCTAACCCTGGCCGTTGGGAGCCGCCTCAACCCAACCTACGAAACCCTACCGTAGGTTGGGTTGAGCGCAGCGAAGCCCAACATTACCTTAGCCAGCACCTTTGCGCGTGGAAAACGCTGCGCGGTTTTCCACTCTACGCGGGATCCGTGGGAGCGCACCCTCTCCCTTGGGAAGAGGGTCGGTCGCTCAGGCTTTGCGCGCCTGGGCCGCGCTCACCGCGGCGCGCAGCGCCAGCAGGTAGCTGTCCACGCCGCAGCCGGCGATCTGCCCCAGCACGATCTCGGCGAACACCGAGTGGTGGCGGAAACTCTCGCGCGCATGAATGTTGGACATATGCAGCTCCACCACCGGGACGGTGAGGATCGCCAGGGCGTCGCGGATGCCGTAGCTGTAGTGGGTCCAGGCGCCGGCGTTGATCAGTACCGCGTCGACGCCCTCCTCATAGCCCCGATGGATGCGCTCCACCATCGCCCCTTCGTGGTTGCTCTGGAAGCTTTCCACCTCGACGCCCAGTTCAGCACCCAGGGCCGTTAGCCTGGCGTCGATCTCGGCCAGGGTCACGGTGCCGTACTGCAGCGGATCGCGCTTGCCGAACATGTTGTGGTTGATACCGTGCAGCATCAGGATCTTCATGGGTTCGCTCAGGTCAGGGGAAGGGTCAGCTGGTCGATGACCGGCCGGGTCTCGGGGCGCACGCCGCGCCACCAGGCGAAGGCTTCGGCGGCCTGTTCCACCAGCATGCCCACGCCGTCCGCCAGCTGTGCCACGCCTTGTTCGCGGGCCAGGCGAAGGAAGGGGGTCAGCCCCTTGCCATAGGCCAGTTCATAGGCCAGCGCCGCCTGGGTGAAGATCCCGGCCGGTACAGGCGGCAGTTCGCCGACCAGACTGGCCGAGGTAGCGTTGATCACCAGGTCGAAGGTCTCTCGCTCCAGCGCTGCATAGCCCTTTACGTTAAGCAGCGGGTGCCCGATCTCCTGGGCTAGCTCAGCCGCCTTCCGCCCATCGCGATTGGCCATCACCAACTCCGTCGGTCCCGCCGCGAGAAAGGGCAACAGGGCACCGCGCACCGCGCCACCGGCGCCCAGCAGCAGCACCCGCTTGCCGGCGAGAAGCTGACCGAGATTGACCTCGATGTCACGCAGCAGGCCGATGCCATCGAAGTTCTCCGCCAGCACCCGCCCACCCTCGAACTTCAGCGCATTGGCCGCCCTGGCCAGGCACGCCCGCTCGCTGGATTCGGTGGCCAGCTGGTAGGCCTGCAACTTGAAGGGCGCCGTGACATTCATGCCTCGCCCACCCTGGGCGCGAAAGCGCGCCACGTCACCGGCGAAATCCTCCAGCGAACCCTCGATGGCGCCGTATTCCAGATCTTGCCCGGTGGTGGCGGCGAACAGGCCATGGATCAGCGGCGACTTGGTGTGGTTGATCGGGCGGCCGATCACCGCGTATTGGTCGGTCATGCAGAAGGCTCCTGGCTGAACAGCACGCCATCGGCCTGCAGCCGGGCGATCTCGTCCGCGCTGTAGCCCAGGCTCCGGGCGACGGCAGCGTTGTGCTCACCGAGGTCCGGCGCCACCTGCTGGATGGTGGTGTCGCAGTCGGAAAAGCGGAAGGGCAGATTGGGCAGGCGCAGGGTGCCGAAGCGCGGGTGCTGCTGCTCTTGGATCATGCCGCGCGCCTTGATCTGCGGATCCTCGATCACCTCGTCGATGCGCTGCACCTTGGCGCAGGGCACGTCGATCTCATCGAGCAGCGCCAGCAGCCGCGCGACCGGATTGGCCGCCACCCAGGCCTTGACGATGGGCAGGATGGCTGCGCGATGGGCATTGCGGCCGGTGGAGGTGTGGAAGCGCAGGTCGCTGCCGAAGCCGGGCTGGCCCGCGTCACGTTCCACCAGCAGGGCGAAACGCTTCCAGGATTCGTCCACCTGGGCGGCGATCACCAGATCGCCGTCCTGGGCGCGGAACACGCCATAGAGGGTCGAGGTGGGCATGTCGTGGCCGGTCTGCTGCGGCAGGATCTCGCCGCCGGACAGGGTATAGCACTGCACCGCGTACTCGTGCATCGATACCAGGGTGTCGTACAGCGCCATGTCGATGTGCTGGCCGCGCCCGCTGGTGACCCGGCCCAGCAGCGCGGCGTTGATGGCGGCCACCGCATGGGCACCGGTGTACATGTCGCCCAGGGAGATGCGCAGCAGCGGCGGCGCCTCGCCCGGCGTGCCAACCATCTGCATGATGCCGCTCTTGGCCTCGGCGATCAGCCCGAAGCCGGCGCGATGGGCGTCGGGTCCAGTGTGGCCGTAGGCGGAAATCGAGCAATACACCAGTCGTGGATTGCGCGCCGAAAGCTCCGCGTAACCCAGGCCGAGCCGGTCCAGGGCGCCGGGCCGGTAGTTCTCGATGAAGACATCGGCGCTGTCGCAGAGCTGCTGCATGAAGGCCTTGCCGCGCGGGTCCTTCATGTTGACGCTGACGCCCTGCTTGCCCATGTTGAGTTGCAGGAAGTAGCCGCTCTGCTGATCATCCAAGACGAAGGCGTGCTGGCGGCCGGCATCGCCGCTGCCAGGGCGCTCCACCTTGATGACCTCGGCGCCCAAGGCCGCCAGGCAGCGCCCCACATAGGGGCCGGCGAGGAAGTGGCTGTAGTCGATGACCCTCAGGCCTTGCAGCGGCAGTGGCTGGCTCATACGACGCCCTCCCGTCGCGGCACCATCAGCCGGTGCTCGCCGCGCTGGACGACCTCGCCCTTCTGGTTGATCAGCTCCGAGGGCAGCACCACGATGCCCCAGCCCGGCTTGCTCTTGCTGGGTCTCATGGACCCCACGCGTACCCTGACGTGCAATTCGTCGCCGACGCGGATCGGCAGCAGGAAATCCCAGGTCCAGCCCAGTGACATCCCCGGCAGGAAGCGGTAGTCGCACTGGGTCTTGAGGCCGTCGGCGATGGACAGCCCCATCAGGCCATGGGCGACCAGGCCACCGAAGTGGCTGGCATTGGCATAGGCCTCGTCGACGTGGACCGGGGTGTGGTCACCGGTCAGGTCGGCGTAGGCCAGGATGCGTTCCTGGGTGACCTGGTAGCTCGGGGTGATCGCCTCGTCGCCCTCGCGGGCATCCTCGAAATATTTTTCTGGTAGGGTCATGGTCGCTGTCACTCGGCTTGGCGGGCGTTGACGGCCAGGACGTCGTGCACGGCGCGGGCCGGCACCGCCTGGATGAACTCCAGCGCCAGGCCATCGGGCAGGCGCAGCCAGTTGTGGCCCTGGGGCAGTTGCTCCACGCCCGCGAAACGGTGGGCGGAGGCCAGGGCGGCGTCCAGGTCCTCGCACATCAGCCCCAGATGACCCAGGCGCCCCTCGGCGCCTTCGAAGTCCGGCTTGCTCATGAATTGCATCCCGCCCAGCGTCCAGTACTGACTGGGCTGTTCGACCGTGCCCTGCACCTCGCGCAGGGTCATGCCGAACACCTCGTGGAAGAAGCGGATATGCCAGTGGATGTCCTTCACCCAGATGGCGACGTGTTCCAGATAGGCCTTGGGAATGCTCATGGTGTGGCGTCCTCTCGTTGTCGGTCGGCCAGGGCGCGCTCGATACCCTTGATGCAGGCGACCAGGGTGGCGTTGACCGGCGTGGGCACGCGGTACTGCTGGCCGAGCCGCACCACCGCGCCGTTGATGAAGTCGATTTCGGTGATGGAGCCCTTCTGCAGGCTCTGCAGCAGGGAAGTCTTGAAAGACGTCGGCAACCCTTCGCGTGCCAGCTCCCAGGCAGCCTGCGGCTCGCGCAGGCCCAGCTCGACCCCGGCGACGCGAGCCACTGCGATGGCCTCGCCCACCGCCTGCAGCGCGGTGTCGCGCAGCAGCGGTTCGCTGTAGAGCTGGCCATAGGTGAGCTGGGTGATGCCGGTCAGGGCACCGGTGGCGACGTTGACCAGCAGCTTGTCCCAGAGGGTGCCGCGGATGTTGCCGCTGACCGTGGTAGCCAGTCCCGCGTCCTCGAAGACGGCGGCAACGGCCTGGACGCGCGCCGAGCGCTGGCCGTCGAGCTCGCCGATGATCGTGCGCTTGCCCGCCACCCCGCTGCGGATCCGCCCCGGGCCGAGCAGCACGCCACCGACATAGGTCTTGCCGGCGATCACCCGCTCCTGGCCGACGATCTCGGCCAGCAGCTCTTCGTGGCCGAGGCCGTTCTGCAGCGACAGCACCAGGGTGTGCGGACCGACCAGCGCCTGGGCATGGCTCATGGCCGCGGTGGTGGCGAAGGACTTGACCAGCACCACCACCAGATCCACTACCCCGACCGTCTCGGCGCTGACCGCCGCTCGCACCTGGACCCGACGACTGCCAGCGGCGGTCTCGATTTCCAGGCCGTCACGAACGACCGCGTCGAGATGGGCATTGGGCCGGTTGAGCAGCCAGGTGTCATGCCCGGCTTCGCTCAGCCAGGCACCAAAGGTGCTGCCCAGGGCACCGGCCCCGAGGATGCAGATTTTCATGGCAGAGGCTCCTGATTAGCGCCCTACCCTAGGCCTGGGGATCCTATTGAGCTATACAAAGACCTCAATCCGCCTATCAGGAAAGCTGATAATGCTCCCCACGGACGGCCTGCCCGAACCCAAGCTGCTGATGTTGTTCGAGGTGCTCTATCGCACCGGCAGCGTCACCCGCGCCGCCGAGCAACTGGGCCAGAGCCAGCCCACCATCAGCCTCTGGCTCGGCAAGCTGCGCCGCCAGCTGCGTGACCCGCTGTTCGTGCGCACCCCGGGCGGCATGAAGCCCACGCCCCAGGCCGAAGCCCTGATCACGCCCTGTCGCGAAGTCCTTGAATCCCTGCGCCGCCTGGTCGCCTGGGAGGTCGCCTTCGAGCCCGTCACCGCCCAGCGGCTGTTTCGCCTCTGCCTGAGCGATGCCAGCCACATCACCCTATTGCCACAGATACTGGCGCACCTGCGCGAGGTGGCGCCCGGCGTACGCCTGGAGGTCGCGCGGATCGATGGCAATACCGAACAGGCGCTGGAGATCGGCGAAGCCGACCTGGCAGTCGGCTTCATTCCCTGGCTGGGTGGCAGCCTCTATCAGCAGTTGCTCTTCCCCCAGGACTGGGTCTGCCTGGTCAGCGCCCGCCATCCGCGCCTCGGCGAGCGGTTGACGGCGACGGCCTATGCCGAGGAGGGCCATGTCCTGGTCAGCGCCGGAACCGGGCAGAAGCTGCTGGAAGCGGGTCTGCTGCGCGCCGAGGTGCAGCGCCGGATCGTGCTGGAACTACCCGGCTTTCTCGGCGTTGGCGCGGTGGTGGGCAGCTCCGACCTCATCGTCACCCTGCCGCGGCACATCGGCACCACCCTGGCGGCCACCTACGGTCTCAAGGTCCATGAGTGCCCGGTGCCGATCGAGGGCTTCGCGGTGAGGCAGCACTGGCACGCGCGCTATCACCAGGATGCCGGCAATCGCTGGTTGCGCGGGGTGTTGCTGGAGGTCTTCGGCCACGGCCGCTAGCGCAGAAGCCGGAAACGAAAAAGCCCCAGCACGGGCTGGGGCTCTTGGGCAGGACACCTGGACGATCAGTTGTCCAGGGCCGGGCGCTGGCCGGCGATGGCGATGCGCTTGGGCTTGGCTTCTTCCGGGATCACCCGCACCAGCTCGATGCTCAGCAGGCCGTGCTTGAGATCGGCACCCTTCACCTCGATATGGTCGGCGAGGCGGAAGGACAGCTTGAAGGCGCGCTGGGCGATGCCCTGATGCAGGAAGGTCACGCTCTCGGCGCTGTTCTCGCGCCGGCCACCCTTGACGGTGAGCACGCCACGCTCGACTTCGATCTCCAGGTCATCTTCCTGGAGACCGGCGGCGGCGATCACGATGCGATACTGGTCGTCACCGTGCTTCTCGACGTTGTAGGGCGGATAGGAGCTGCCAGCGTCGTTGCGCAGCGCGGATTCGAACAGGTCGTTGAACCGGTCGAAGCCGACGGAATGACGGAACAGCGGGGCCAGGGACAGTACGTTGCTCATGGTGAATCTCCTGATAGGTTCAGCAAGTTTCGGTATTGCCTGCGGGACCCGACTTCGGCATCCCGCACGAACCTAGATAGGAATTCTCCACCGAATTTCAAGGGCGAAACCCGACGAACGGTAGCACCGCTATTTCTTCTTCGGCTTGCGCTTTTTCTTCCTGGCCTTGGTCAGCGGCAACGCCTGTTCGAAGGCCGAGCGCACCTCCTGCAGGCGGCGCTCCTTGAGGTCGTGGATACGCTTGCCGCGCTCGGTGGTGAAGTCGATGAGATTGCTGTCGTCGCTCATGTGGCTATCCGGCGAAAGGTGAGATTCAGCCGCAACCCGCTGGCTTTGCGGGTCTTGGCGATCTGGTGCTGCCAATGATGCTGGGTCGCGCCGGCCATGACCAGCAGGCTGCCGTGACCCAGTTCCAGGGAATGGCCGATGCGGCTGGTGCCCTTGCGGCGAAAGTCGAAACGCCGCGCGGCCCCGAGATTGAGCGAGGCGATCAGCGGATTGGCGCCAAGACTGGCCTCATCGTCGCTGTGCCAGCCCATGGAGTCCTGGCCGTCGCGATAGCGATTGAGCAGTACGCCGTTGAAGCCCTGGCCGCAGGCCGCCTCGACGTCCTCGCGTATCTCCTGCAGCAAGGGTGTCCAGGGCAAGGCGGCGTGGTCAAGGCCAGCATAGCCGTAGACGACCCCGGGATCGGCATACCACGCCACCTGCCGCGGCACCGGGTGCCAACGGCCGAACACCCGCACCCGCGGCTGGCTCCAGGGCGTCTCGCCATCCAGCTGCTGCAGCCAGGCATCGGCCGTGTCCGTCGGTAACCAGTGGGAATGGAACGCCAGCTCGGCATCGTCCAGTTCCAGGCGCTCGACCATGGCTAGACCCGCAGATCCACCTGGACACCCACCTGCTCCGGCTCTTCCAGGGCCTGGGCGCGCTCGGCGCCGAGCCCCTGGCGCAGGGCTTCGCGCTGCCGGCGGCGGCGACGCGCCTCGCGATCCAGGGTGGCCTCGTCTTCCAGGGGCGCGTGCGCGGTCTCGGCCGCCGCTTGCACGGGCGCTATGGGAGCGATGGCTGGACGCACCGGAGCGGGATCCAGCTGGTTTGGCGGGGTCACGCCGGGCGGCGGAATGACAGGGATCATGACGGGGACCTCGAATTCGCGGACTGCGGCAAAGAGCACGTTAGGCTTCTGACTCCGCTTTCGCTAAAATAGCCGGCTTTTTGATAGCTGGGGAGAAGCTTCCACATGGCGTCGCATCAACCGGGACAACGCTGGATCAGTGACAGTGAGGCCGAACTGGGCCTGGGAACCATCCTGGCCCTGGACGGCCGCCTGCTCACGGTGCTCTATCCAGCCACCGGTGAGACCCGCCAGTATGCCCAGCGCAACGCCCCGCTGACCCGGGTGCGCTTCGCCCCGGGCGATGAGGTGACCCATTTCGAGGGCTGGAAGCTCACCGTGCGCGAGGTCTCCGAAGAGGATGGCCTGCTGACCTATCACGGCTTCACCGCCGAGCGCGAGGCACGCAGCGTGCCCGAGGCCCAGCTGTCGAACTTCATCCAGTTCCGCCTGGCCAGCGACCGCCTGTTCGCCGGGCAGATCGATCCCCTGCCCTGGTTCGGCCTGCGCTACCACACCCACGAGCATCGCAACCGCCTGCTGCAGTCCAGCCTCTGGGGCCTGGGCGGCGTCCGCGCCCAGCCGATCCCGCACCAGCTGCACATCGCCCGTAGCGTGGCCGACCGGGTCGCACCGCGCGTCCTGCTGGCCGACGAAGTGGGCCTGGGCAAGACCATCGAGGCCGGCCTGGTGATCCATCGCCAGCTGCTCAGCGGTCGTGCCAGCCGCGTGCTGATCCTGGTGCCGGAAAATCTCCAGCACCAGTGGCTGGTGGAGATGCGTCGCCGCTTCAACCTGGAAGTCGCGCTGTTCGACGCCGAACGCTTCATGGCCAGCGAAGACGGCAATCCCTTCGAGGATGCCCAGCTCGCCCTGGTCTCCCTGGACTGGCTGGTACGCGACGAAAAGGCCCAGGATGCCGCCTTCGCCGCCGGCTGGGACCTGCTGGTGGTCGACGAAGCCCACCATCTGGTCTGGCACCCCGAGGGCGCCAGCCGCGAATACAGCCTGGTCGAGCAACTCGGCGAGGTCATTCCCGGCGTGTTGCTGCTCACCGCGACCCCCGAGCAACTGGGCCAGGACAGCCACTTCGCCCGTCTGCGCCTGCTCGACCCCAGCCGCTTCCATGACTTCGCCGCCTTCCAGCAGGAGTCCCAGCACTACCGCCCGGTGGCCGAAGCGGTACAGGAACTGCTCGATGCCGGCGCCCTGAGCCCGGCCGCCCAGGACGCCATCGGTGGCTTCCTCGGCCAGGAAGGCGAGACCCTGCTGGCCGCCGCCGCAGCCGGCGACGCCGAGGCCCGCGCGCGCCTGGTACGCGAACTGCTGGATCGCCACGGCACCGGCCGGGTGCTGTTCCGCAACACCCGCGCCGCGGTCAAGGGCTTTCCCGAGCGCGAGCTGCACGCCCACGCCCTGCCCTTCCCGGACGCCTATCTGGACGAAGGCGTCATGCCCGGCCAGTCGCTGCAACCGGAAACCGAATTCGCCCCGGAAGACGACAACGACCGCTGGTGGCGCCACGACGGCCGCGTCGAGTGGCTGATCGACACCCTCAAGGCGATCAAGCCGCACAAGGTGCTGGTCATCTGTGCGCGCATGGAGACCGCCCTGGACCTGGAAGATGCCTTGCGGCTGAAGTCCGGCATTCCGACCACGGTGTTCCACGAGGGCATGAGCATCCTCGAACGCGATCGCGCCGCCGCCTACTTCGCCGACGAGGAATTCGGCGCCCAGGTGCTGATCTGCTCCGAGATCGGCAGTGAAGGCCGCAACTTCCAGTTCGCCCACCACCTGGTGCTGTTCGACCTGCCGGCCCACCCGGACCTGCTGGAGCAGCGCATCGGTCGTCTCGACCGGATCGGCCAGCGCCACACCATCCAGCTGCACGTGCCCTATCTCGAAGGCAGCCGCCAGGAACGCCAGTTCCAGTGGTACCACCAGGCGCTGAATGCCTTCCTGGCCACCTCGCCCACCGGCAGCGCCCTCCAGGCGCGCTTCGCCAGCGAGCTCGACGAGCAGCTGGCCGGCGGTGACGATGCCGCCTGGCAGACCCTGCTGGAACAAGGCGCCGAGGCTCGCGCCACGCTGGAAACCGAGTTGCACAACGGCCGTGACCGCCTGCTGGAACTCAACTCCTCCGGCGCCGGCGCCGGCGAGCAACTGGTCGAGGACATCCTCGAGCAGGACGACCAGTTCGCCCTGCCGATGTACATGGAAGAGTTGTTCAACGCCTTCGGCATCGACAGCGAAGACCACTCCGACAACGCCCTGATCCTCAAGCCCAGCGAGAAGATGCTCGATGCCGGCTTCCCCCTCGGCGACGACGAAGGCGTGACCATCACCTACGACCGCAACGTGGCCCTGGTCCGCGAGGACATGCAATTCCTGACCTGGGAGCACCCCATGGCCCAGGGCGGCATGGACCTGGTGATGTCCGGCTCCATGGGCAACACCGCCGTGGCGCTGATCAAGAACAAGGCGCTCAAGCCGGGCACCGTGCTGCTGGAATTGATCTACATCAGCGAGGCGGTGGCGCCGCGCGCCCTGCAACTGGGTCGCTACCTGCCGCCGCTGGCGATTCGCTGCCTGCTGGACGCCAACGGCAACGACCTGGCCGCCCGGGTGGCCTTCGAGACCCTCAACGATCAACTGGAAAGCGTACCGCGCACCAGCGCCAACAAGTTCGTCCAGGCCCAGCGCGACTCCCTGGCCAAGCTGATCGGCGGCGGCGAAGGCAAGGCCATGCCGCGCCACGAGGAACGCGTGGCCAAGGCACGCCAGGCGTATCTCTCGGGCATGGACGAGGAGATCGCCCGCCTGGAAGCCCTACGCGCGGTCAACTCCAGCGTCCGCCAGGACGAGATCGATCGCCTGCGCCAGCAGCGCGAAGAAGGCCTGACCTACCTGGACAAGGCCTCGCTGCGCCTGGAAGCGATTCGGGTGCTGGTGGCGGGCTAAGCTTTCTGGCCGGTCCGAATCGCGGCCATGGCGGTCCGCCGATGCGGCCGCTCCTACAGACTGGGCTCGACCTGTAGGAGCGGCCCATGGCCGCGATTCGTTTCAGGCGAATGCTCCGTTGAGCCTCGCACCTGGGCGTCACCGGGTAGGTTGGGCTGAGGCGGCTCCATCGCCGAAGCCCAACATCGCAGCCGCATTCGCGTAGTCCTGTTGGGCTTCGCTGGCGCTCAGCCCAACCTACGAACCCCGTCTCACGCCGCCAGGGTCGCGCCGCCGTCCACCACGATGTCCTGCATGGTGATATGGCTGGCCAGGTCCGAGGCGAGGAACAGCACGGTATTGGCGATCTCGTCGGGCTGGGCGATCTTGCGCAGCGGGATGCCCAGCTTGAAATCCTCCGGCAGGCCGTCTACCAGGCGCTGATAACCCTCGGGCGAGCCGAGCATGCCGGCCAGCATGGGGGTCGCCGTGGAGCCCGGCGAGACGACGTTGCAGCGCACCCCCGACCCGGCCAGTTCCAGGGCCACGCAATGGCTGAGGGACACCAGCGCCGCCTTGGAGGTGCAGTAGCCGGCCATCTGCAGGCGCGGCACATGGGCGGCGTTGGAGGCGATGTTGACGATGGCGCCCTGGCCCTGGGCCTTGAACAGCGGCACCAGTTGGCGGAACAGGTAGAAGGGGCCGGAGACGTTGACGTCCAAGAGCGCCTGCCAGTCGTCCAGGCTCAGGCTGTCGCTGGTGCCCAGGCGCAGCACGCCGGCGCCGTTGACCAATACGTCCAGACGGCGTTCTTCCGCCAGCAGCGCCTGGCAGACGTCCTCCACCTGGGCCGCATCGGCGACATCCAGCAGCTGGATGCGAAAGGGATAGCTGCTCTCGGCGAACCGCCGGTCGAGACCGACCACCTCGGCGCCCGCCGCCTGGAAGCGGCGCGCCACCTGCAGGCCGATGCCCTGCCCCGCGCCGGTCACCCAGACGCGCTTGCCGGTGAAATCCAGTTGCGTCATCAGCAGATTCCTCAGGCGCGCGCGCGCAGCAGATCCAGCCAGCCCTGCAGGGTCGGCCGGGCGGCGAGATCGGCGAAGGTCACGGGCAGGCCGCGCTTCTGCCACTCGCCCACCAGGGTCATGACCTGCACCGAGTCCAGGCCGAAGTCGGTGAGATTGTCGTCCAGCGCCGGCTCTTCGTCGTCGGCGTCCAGCAGCGGCTGGACCTGGGCGCGCAACCAGGCTTCGTCCAGGGCTACCGCGCCGCCGGTGACCTGGGTGGTGCTCAGGGTGCTGCCGCAGCGAGTGGCCACGTAGCGCAGCGCCATGCGGTGCTCTTCCTCGCTGAAGTCGGCCACGGCGTCGCCGATCAGGAACGCCTGGATGTCCCTCATGAAGGCATCGGTGCAGGTGGTCAGGCAACCGATGTGGGCATAGACGCCGCAGACGATCAGCTGGTCGCGCCGCCACTCGGTCATCAGGTCCTGCAGGTTGGAACGATGGAAGGCACTGTAGCGCCACTTGGTCAGCACCACGTCGCCGTCCTCGGGCGCCAGCGCGTCCACCACCTGCTGCAGCGCGGGATCGGCCTGGGTCAGGCCCGGCCCCCACATGTCATTGAGCAGGGCGCGGTCGGCCGGCGGCTGGTCGGTGGGCTGGGCGGTATAGACCACCGGCACGCCCTGGGCATCGGCCCAGGCGCGCAGCGCGGCGATATTGGCCACCACCTGGTCGATCAGCGGGCTGTTGTCGCCATAGAACTCGACGAAATAGCGCTGCATGTCATGGATCAGCAGCACGGCGCGGTCGGCCGCGGGTGTCCAGTCGACCTTGTTGGCGGGAAAGCCGTCGGGCCGGGGCAAGGGATAGGAAGCAAGACGGGGAATAGCCATGGGAAACCTTAGAGACGCTCGGTGGAAGGGGTCTGCAGCTGCTCGCGCAGGCGCCGCTTGTCGATCTTGCCGACGGCGGTGAGCGGCAGCTGGTCAAGGAACTGGAAACGGTCGGGGAGCTTGTACTCGGCCACGCCCTGCTCGCGCAGGTAGCGGCGCAGCGCCACCGGCTTGAGTGCTGGATCGCTCACCACCAGGCAGGCGCAGCTCTTCTCGCCCATCAGCTCGTCGGCGATGGCCACCAGGGCCGCGTGGGTGATGCCGGGATGGCGCAGCAGGAGGCCCTCGATCTCGGCGGCGGCGATCTTCTCGCCGCCACGGTTGATCTGGTCCTTCACCCGCCCGACCACCTTGAGATAGCCGGCGGCATCGCGCTGGACCACGTCGCCGGAGAAGTAGAATCCCTCGGCATCGAACACCTGGGCGTTGTGCTCGGGGCTGCGGTAGTAGCCGCGGAAGGTGTAGGGACCGCGGGTAGACAGCAGGCCGGGCTCGCCGTCGGGCACCGGGTTGCCGTCTTCGTCGGTGATGCGCACCTCGTCATCCGGACTCATCGGGCGGCCCTGGGTGGTGAAGATGCGCTCGGGCTCGTCGTCCAGGCGGGTGTAGTTGACCAGGCCCTCGGCCATGCCGAACACCTGCTGCAGCTGGCAGCCCAGTTCCACGGGCACGCGGCGGGCCTGGGCCTCGGCGAAGCTGGCACCGCCCACCTGCACCACGCGCAGGCTGGCGAGGCGCGCGCGCTGCTCGGGGGCGGTCGCGGCCTGCAGCCAGAGCGCCACCGCCGGTGGTACCAGGGCCACCCAGTCCACCTGATGGCGTTCGATCAGCGCGAAGCAGCGCAGCGGTTCGGGATCGCGGGCCATGACCACGCAGCCGCCGGCGATGAAGACGCCCAGGGCGCCGGGCGAGCTGAGGGTGTAGTTGTGGCCCGCCGGCAGGGCGCAGAGAAAGCGCGTCGCTGGGGTCAGGCGGCAGATCTCGACGCTGCGTCTGAGGCTGTAGTAGTAGTCGTTGTGGGTGCGCGGGATCAGCTTGGGCGTACCGGTGCTGCCACCGGAGAGCTGGAAGAAGGCCACCTGGCCACCGGCGGTGGGCGTCAGCTGGTAGCCATCCAGCGGGGTATCCAGGCGCTGCTGCAGACTGCGCGCGTCGTCGGCGCCATCCAGCAGCACCTCGCCGAGGCCCGGCGCCACCTCGCGCAATTCGGCGAGGAAGTTGTCGTCGCGGAACAGGTTGTGCTCGCTGGAGGCGATCAGCAGCCGGGGCTGGATCTGCTGCGCATAGGCGAGCAGCTCCAGCTTCTGGTGACTGAACAAGGCGTTGACCGGGGCGATGCCGGCCTTGAGCAGGGCGAAGAACACCACATAGAACTCGGCCACGTTGGGCAGCTGCACCAGGGCGGTGTCGTGACGGCGCAGCCCGGCGGCCTGCAGGTGGGCGGCCAGGCGACTGGAGCGTTCGTCCAGCTCGGCATAGCTCAGTTGGCGCTCGCCACAGAGGATCGCCGGCGCGTCCGGCAGGGCCGCGCGGCTGCGCGCCAGGATCTCGGTCATCGGCAGATCGGGCCAGTAACCCAGGGCGCGATAGCGGGCCGCCAGGTCGTCCGGCCAGGGGGTGAATTCCAGACTCACGTGGGGTTCTCCTCGTCGAGCAAACCACAGGCGGCACGCATGGTGCCCAGTTTGGCGGTGACCTCGGCCCACTCCGCCGCCGGATCCGAGGCTTCGACGATGCCGGCGCCGGCGAACAGCCGCAGCCACTCGCCCTGCACCGTGCCGCAGCGGATGGTGACGACCCACTCGCCGTTGCCCTGGGTATCGCACCAGCCGACCATGCCGGTGAACAGGCCGCGATCGAAGGGCTCGATGCGCTGGATCAACTGACGCGCCGCCGCCGTCGGAAAGCCGCAGACCGCCGGGGTCGGGTGCAGGCGGCAGGCGAGCTGCAGCGCCGAGGTGCGGCTGTCGGCCAGTTCGCCGTCGATGGCGGTGGACAGGTGCCACATGGCGTTGGTGCTGAGCAGCGAGGGCCCTTCGGGAACGTCCAGCCGGCTGCACAGCGGCGCCAGCTGCTGGCGGATGTCCTCGATCACCAGGCGGTGCTCGTAGTGATCCTTGCTGGACTCCAGCAGCTCGCGAGCGACGCGCTGATCTTCCCGCGGATCGGCGCGACGCTTGGCCGAACCCGCCAGCGGATTGGTATGGACCTGGGCGCCCTGCTTGCGCACCAGCAACTCGGGGCTGACCCCGACCAGCTCGCCGCCCTCGGCGGTGGGGATGCGGAATTGATAGCCGGTGGGATTCTGCCGCGCCAGGTTGGCGAGGATGGCCTCCACGTCGGCGGGTTCGGCCAGGTGGATCTCCTGGATACGCGACAGCACCGCCTTGCTCAGCTCGCCGCGGCGGAAAGCCTCGATGGCCTCCTCCACCGCCAGGCAGAAGCCGTCCGCACTGGGCAGGTTGCGCACCTCGCGCACCTGGGCCGGGGCGACCGGCGCGCTGCTGACCGGCGCCGGGCGGGCCATCCAGGCATGCTCCCGGGGGACATAGAGGCAGGAGGGCCTGGTGGTATCGAAGGGAATGGCGCCCATGATCACCGGCTCGGCGATGCCAGCCTGGCGGGCACGGGCGAAGGCCTCTTCCACGGCGTGCAGGAACAGGCTGTCCCGGTGCGCACCGCCGCTGGCCGGTGTTTCGACCCGGGCACAGATGCCCCGCCCCTGCAGGACGCGATCACCCGACTGGAACAGGAACGCCGCCTGTTCCCGACGATCGGCACCTACTTCCCCGACCCTCTCGGCCCTCTTGCTCGTCATTTCGATGAACCTCTACACGAATGATAATGCTTATCAATAAGCAGAAGCTAACGTACCGGAGCCCGGAAAGTCAATTCGTTAGGGACCGAACGATATTCCCGGTTATCCGCAAACCCTTGAAATAAAAGACAAAGACCCACTGGACGGAAGGCCGCCTGGCGATGATCTCCTGCCCTTCCCAGCAGGCGTACCGGTGGTTTGACCGGAACGACTTGCTGCCAGGAAGCGCTTCTTTGAAAATGAGAGTGATTATCTTACAACCGGAAGGCGTTCATGTTCAGCTTGTCGTCAGTGTTTCGCATTCTCACCACCCTGGTCCTCGCGACCCTGGCGCTGGGCGGTACCGCCCGGGCGGCGGACTGGCCCCGGCAGATCAGCGCCGACGGCAGCCAGGTGACCCTGCCGGCCAAGCCGCACCGCATCGTCTCCACCAGCGTCACCCTTACCGGCTCCCTGCTCGCCATCGACGCGCCGGTGGTGGCCAGCGGAGCCACCTCGCCCAACAACAGATTCGCCGACGACCGGGGCTTCCTGCGCCAGTGGGGCGCGATCGCCAGGCAGCGCGACGTGAGACGGCTGTACATCGGCGAAGCCAATGCCGAAGCCGTGGCCGCCGAGGCACCGGACCTGATCCTGGTCAGCGCCGCCGGCAACGATTCGGCGCTGCGCCTGGTCGAGCAACTCAAGGCCATCGCCCCGGTGCTGGTGGTGGGTTACGACAATCGCAGCTGGCAACAGGTGGTGGAGCTGCTCGGTCAGGCCACCGGCCGCGAAGAGGCCGCCAGCAAGGTGGTCGCCGACTTCGACCGGCGCGTCTCCGACCTCAAGGCGCGCCTGCAGCGGCCGCCGCAACCGGTGTCGGCCTTCGTCTACAACCCGGCGACGCGCCAGGCCAATCTCTGGACCGCCGCCTCCTCCCAGGGTCAGCTGCTGGAAAGCCTGGGCTTCGAACTGGCGGCGCTGCCGCCGGGGCTGGAGACCGGCCATAGCCAGGGGCAGCGCCACGACATCCTCCAGCTGGCCGGCGAGAACGTCGCCACCGGCCTCACGGGCCAGACCTTCCTGCTGTTCGCCGCGGACGCCAAGGAAGCCGAGGCGGTGCGCAGCAATCCGCTGCTGGCGCACCTGCCAGCGGTCAAGGACAACCGCGTGGAAGCCCTGGGCGCCGAGACCTTCCGTCTCGACCCCTACAGCGCCAACCTGCTGCTGGATCGCCTGGAACAGCGCTACGCCAAGCCCTGAACCGGGCAGTCGCGGAAAAAGCTGCGCGGTTTTCCACGCGACGCCAGGCGCACCGGAGCGGATCAGCCGCCGAGGCTTTCGGCCCGGCGCAGACCGCGGGCCAGCGCCCAGCAGAGCGCGGCTACCAGGGTCGCAACCAGACCGAAGACGCAGGCCGCCTGCGCCGGCAGCATCAGGCTGGCCAGGCCGCCGAACAGCGCCGCGCCGATGGCTTCACCACCGATGTTCTGCGCCGTCCACAGCGCATTGATGCGCCCCAGCAGACGATCCGGCGTCAGGCGCTGGATCAGCGCGTACTGCACCAGGGAATTGAGCGCGCCCAGGTAGCCGAACAGCACCAGGCACAGCGCGGACAGCCAGAAGCTGGGCAGCAACGCGAACACCGCCACCGCCAGAAAGGTGGCCACCGCGGTCATCAGCAGGGTACGGCCGGGGCGCGGCGCCTGGTTCAGTCGACCACTGGTGAGGGCGCCGATGGCCGCGCCCAGGGGCGCGGCGCCATAGAGCCAGCCCAAGTGGCCGGTATCCAGCCCCCAGTGCTCGCCCAGCGACGGATAGAGCACCCGCACCGCATTGGCCATGGTGACCAGGGCGCCGACCAGGGCGACCGCGCCCAGCAGGCGATTCTCGAACAGGAAGGCGATGCCGCCGCCCAGGGCCTGCCAGGGCGTTTCGCGTGGCTGTTCCGGCGGGAGCAACGGCGGCAGGCGCAAGAGCACCAGCAGGGTGATGAGGGTGCCGCAGGCGGCCAGGCCGTAGTTCCAGGCCACGCCGCTCTGGGCGATCAGCAGGGTGCCCAGTGGCGGCGCGACGATGGCCGCCACCCGCACGCTGAGCATGTTCAGGGCGCCGGCCTGCACCATGGATTCGCGGCCGACCAGGATCGGCGTGACCGCCAGCAGCGCGGTGACACCCAGGGCACCAAAGAAGCCGTCCCACAGCGCCAGCAGGTAGATGGCGGTCAGCGACGGCTCGGGCAGGCTGGCGTTGACTGCCAGGCCGATGAAGCCCAGGCCGCAGATGGAGCGCGCGGCCAGGATCAGCCGGCGCCGCTCCAGGCGGTCGGCCAGTACCCCGCCGGTGAGCAGGCCGACGAACATGCCGAGGCCGGCCATGCTCAGCGCCAGGCCCACCTTGAGTGGCGAATCGGTGAGGGCCTGGACCTGGATGGGGATCGCCACGGCCAGCAGGCCGAGGGACAGCACGGACACCAGACGGGCGATGAACAGGGTGCGAAAGGCGGCGTGGGACCTGAGCAGGCCGAAGTCGAGCAGGAAGGACGTCTTGGACATGAATCACCGGAAAAACACAGGGGACGCTATCGAGCCGCCGGAGCAAGGCTGTTAGCATGTAACACAGACTATCATGTGTTAATACGCCTTGTTCTCATCCACCCCCCTCCCCGTCGGTCATCGCGGATGACCAGGCGCCGCCTCTTCATCCTCGGCTGCGCCGCGTTCCTGTTGCTGCTGGTGATGGCTGCCAGCCTGGCGCTTGGCGCGACCGCCATCCCGCTGGCCGATGTCTGGCAGGCGCTGGGCCAGGGCTGCAGCGAGCCGGCCTGCCTGATCGTACGCGAGGCACGGCTGCCGCGTACCCTCGCCGGGCTGCTCGCCGGGGCGGCGCTGGGGGTGGCCGGCACCCTGATGCAGGCGCTGACGCGCAATCCGCTGGCCGACCCGGGCATCCTCGGCGTCAATGCCGGTGCCAGCTTCGCCGTGGTGCTGGGCATCGCCCTGTTCGGTGCCAGCGGTCCCGAGCAGTACCTGGGCTTCGCCTTCGGTGGCGCCCTGCTCGCCAGCCTGGTGGTGCTGCTGGCCGGCATCGCCGGTGGCGGCGGCTTCAATCCCATGCGCCTGGTGCTGGTCGGGGTGGCCCTGGGCGCCATGCTCGAAGGCGTCAGCTCCGGCATCGCCCTGCTCGATCCGCAGGTCTACGACCAGCTGAGATTCTGGCAATTCGGCTCCCTGGACGTGCGCCAGCTCGACCTGCTGCACAGCGCCAGCCTGCCGGTGCTGGGTGGCGTGGTCATCGCCCTGCTGCTGGCCCCGGCGCTCAACGCCCTGAGCCTGGGCAGCGACCTGGCCGTGGCCCTCGGTACCCGGGTCCGCCAGACCCAGTTGCTCGGCCTGCTGGCCATCACCCTGCTCTGCGGGGCGGCGGCCGCCGCGGTCGGTCCGATCGCCTTCGTCGGCCTGATGGTGCCGCATCTGGGTCGCTGGGCCATCGGCGAAGACCATCGCTGGCTGCTGCCTTTTGTCCTGCTGTTCACCCCCAGCCTATTGCTGACCGCCGACATCGTCGGCCGCCTGCTGGTCACCAACGAGCTGCGGGTCTCGGTGGTGACGGCCTTCCTCGGCGCGCCGCTGCTGATCTGGCTGGCCCGGCGTCAGCGCCAGGGAGGCCGGGCATGAACCGCCCCGATCGCTTGCGCCTGCCCGGTGTGCTGTTCGCCCTGCTCGGCGGCGCCCTGTTGCTGGCGCTGTTCGCCCTGGGCAGCGGCAGCCTGGCCCTGAGCCCCGCCCAGGTGCTGTCCGCGCTGGTCGGGGAGGCGCCGCGCGGCATCGAACTGGTGGTCACCCAGTGGCGGCTGCCGCGAGTCGCCCTGGCGCTGCTGATCGGCGCCGCCCTGGGCCTGAGCGGGGCGCTGTTCCAGTCGCTGCTGCGCAATCCCCTCGGCAGCCCGGACATCATGGGCTTCAACACCGGCGCCTACAGCGGCGTGCTGGTCGCCCTGGTGCTGTTCCAGGCCAGCATCCTCTGGAGCACCACTGCCGCCCTGATCGGCGGCCTGCTCAGCGCGGCCCTGGTCTATGCCCTTACCTGGCGGGGCAGCGGCGTGGATACGCTGCGGCTGATCATCGTCGGTATCGGCGTGCGCGCGCTGCTGATGGCGCTCAACACCTGGCTGATCGTCCACGCCTCCCTGGAAGCCGCCTTCAGCGCCGGCCTGTGGAGCGCCGGCTCGCTCAACGGTATCACCTGGGCCAAGGCCTGGCCGGCGGTGGTCTTCATCCTGTTGGCGGGTGCGGCCAGCCTGGCGCTGAGTCGCCGGCTGTTCCTGCTGGAGATGGGCGACGACACCGCCTGCGCCCTGGGCGTGCCGGTCGAGCGCACCCGGTTGTCGCTGCTGGGCCTGGGCGTGGTGCTCACCGCCGCCGGCACCGCGGTGGCCGGTCCGATCTCCTTCATCGCCCTAGCCGCGCCGCAGATCGCCCGCCGCCTGACCGGCACCCAGCGCCTGGCGCTGCCCGCCGCGGCCCTCACCGGCGCGGTGCTGCTGCTGGGCGCGGACCTGCTCGCCCAGCGCCTGTTCCTGCCCTATGTCCTGCCGGTGGGCCTGGTCACGGTGAGCCTGGGTGGGCTCTACCTGATCGGCCTGCTCATCTGGGAGTCCCGCCGCTCATGAACGACGCCCCCGCTTCGCGCCTGCACGCCGAGCGCCTGACCCTGGGCTACGGCCGCAAGCTGATCGCCGAAGACCTGTCGCTGACCATTCCCGATGGCGAGCTGACGGTCATCATCGGCCCCAATGGCTGCGGCAAGTCGACCCTGCTGCGCACCCTGAGCCGGCTGCTGGCGCCCAGCCAGGGCCAGGTCTGGCTGGATGGCCAGGCGATCCAGAGCTATCGCACCAAGGAGGTGGCCCGTCGCCTGGGCCTGCTGCCGCAGAGCTCCCAGGCCCCGGGCGACATCTCGGTGCGCGACCTGGTGGCCCGCGGGCGCTATCCGCACCAGACGCTGTTCGGCGGGGTACGCGCCGACGACGAGCGCGCGGTGACCCACGCCATGCAGGCCACCGGTGTCTTCGACCTGGCCGAGCGCGCGGTGGACACCCTCTCCGGCGGCCAACGCCAGCGGGTATGGATCGCCATGGCCCTGGCCCAGGAAACCCCGCTGCTGCTGCTCGACGAGCCCACCACCTGGCTCGACATCACCCACCAGATCGACCTGCTGGAATTGCTGCAGGCGCTCAATCGCCAGCAGGGCCACACCCTGGTGATGGTGCTGCACGACCTCAACCACGCCTGTCGCTACGCCACCCACCTGGTGGCCATGCGCGACGGCAAGGTGCTGGCCACCGGCCGCCCGCGCGACGTGGTCACCCCCGCGCTGATCAAGGCGGTCTACGACCTGGACTGCCTGATCATCGAAGACCCGGTGGCCGGGACCCCCATGGTGGTGCCCCTGGCGCGGCGTTCGGCGCGCTAGAGTGCCTTCAAAGCCCGATTCAGCACCGGGCCGATCTGCGCCAGCTGGGCCGGGGCGATGATGTCGACGTGGGCGCAGTCCACCTCGTGGGCCTGCAGGCGGGTGATCCAGGGCGCCCAGGTGGCCTTGACGTCCATTCCCGCCGGCAGGGTACGCCGGGCGACGAACATCAGCGCCTCGCCATCGAAACGCGCGCTGCGCGCCGTGGCCAGCAGCCGTACCGAATCGGCGTAGTTGCCTTCGATGGTGGTGAACAGCTCGGCGCCCTCGCCCAGCGCCGGATCGGCCAGGCCCTGCTGGGCGGCCAGGAAGGCCTCGCGCTCGCGATTGACCTCGGCCAGCACCTCGGGATCCAGCTCGCGCTGGCCTTCGCGCTCCTGCCAGTTCTGGGTTTCCGGTGGATAGGTGTCGAGCAGCCCCAGGAAAGCGACCTCCTCCCCGGCCGCCTGCAGGCGTGCCGCCAGGCCCTGGGCCAGGGTGCCACCCAGGGAATAGCCGAGCAGATGATAGGGCCCCTGCGGCTGTACCTCGCGCAGGGTGCGCAGATGGCGCTGAATGACGGCTTCCAGGTCGGCGCCCTGGGCCAGGGGACCGTCCGGACGCGGCGACTGGATACCGAGCAGTGACCAGCGCGGATCCAGGTGCCGTTGCAGCACGCTGAATTGCCAGGCGAAGCCCGAGGCCGGATGGAAGCAGAACAGCCTGGGGCCATCGCCCGGGCGCAACGGCAGCAGGGTCTCGAAGCCGGCGCGGGTCGCGCTGGCCGCATCCTGTTCCAGCTGCCGTGCCAGCCGGGCGACACTGGAGGCCACCATGATCTGGCCGATGGACACTGGCCGCCCCAGGCGCCGGCGCAGATTGGCCGCCAGGGTCATGGCCAGCAGCGAATGACCGCCCAGGGCAAAGAAGTCATCGTCCGCGCCGACGATGGCGCAACCGAGCACCTCGGAAAAGGCTGCCGCCAGGTCGCTTTCCAGCCCCGGCGCCAAGGGGCGACTGGCGGCCCTGGCCACGCCCTGGGGCGCCGGCAGGGCCTTGCGATCCAGCTTGCCGGTGGCACCCAGGGGCAAGGCGTCCAGCTCCACCAGGGCCACCGGCACCAGGTGCGGCGGCAGGCTTTCGCCCAGGCGCGTACGCAGCCGCTCCAGGTCCAGCGCGGCACCCGGCTGGGCGACGAGATAGCCCACCAGCTGGCGGGCATCGCCGCCGGTGGCGGTGGCCGCCTCGCCGAGCACCCGGGCGTGGGTGACCGCCTGGGCGACGCCGGGCAGCGCCAGCAGGGCATGGTCGATCTCCGCCAGTTCGATGCGCTGACCCCGGATCTTCACCTGGTCGTCGCTGCGGCCCAGGTATTCGACGACGCCCTCCGGCAGCCAGCGTGCCACGTCACCGGTACGGTACAGCCGCTCGCCCTGCCCGTCCGGCGCGGCGATGAAGCGTGCGGCGGTCAAATCCGGGCGCCCCCGGTAGCCATCGGCGAGTTGCACCCCGCTCAGATAGAGCTCACCCGCCACACCCGGCGGTACTGGCCGCAGGCGTTCATCGAGGATGTGCAGCCCGGTGTTCCACACCGGCTTGCCGATGGGCACGCTGCTGCCGGTGACGGCCGCCAGGGCGGCGCCATGGGCCGGATGATAGGAGACGTCCACCGCGGCCTCGGTGGGGCCATAGAGATTGTGCAGGGGCGCGCCGACCCGGCGCTCCCAGGTGCGGGCCAGCTCGGTGGGCAGCGCCTCGCCGCTGCAGAACACCTGGCGCAGGCTGGCACAGCAGGCCACCGCGACCGGCTCGTCCAGGCTGGCGACGAAGGCCGCCAGCATCGAGGGCACGAAGTGCACCGTGGTCACCCGTTCGCGGGCGAACAATTCCTGCAGCGCCGCGGGATCGCGATGGGCCTCGGGTGGCGCCAGGTACAGCCGGGCGCCCACCAGCAGCGGCCAGAAGAATTCCCAGACCGAGACGTCGAAGCTGCTCGGCGTCTTCTGCAAGACGGTGTCGCCGGCGCCGATGGGATAGCTGTCCTGCATCCACAGCAGGCGATTGACGATGGCGGCATGGCCGACCACCACGCCCTTGGGCCGGCCGGTCGAGCCGGAGGTATAGAGCAGATAGGCCGGATCACCGGGGCGCGGCCCTTCGAACACGGGATCGTGGTCCGGCCCCTCCAGGGGCGCATCGAGAATCAGCACCTGCTCCTCGCCCAGCCCCAGGAAGCGCCCGCGCTGGCTGGCATCGGTCACCAGCACCCGTGGCCGGGCGTCGTCGAGCATCAGTTGCAGGCGCTCGTCGGGATAGCCGCTGTCCAGCGGCAGGTAGGCCGCGCCCAGTTCGATCGTGGCCAGCAGCGCCAGGGACAGGAATACCGAACGCGGCAGTGCCACGGCGACGATGTCGCCGCGACCGACCCCGGCCGCGCTCAGGCGCTGGGCCAGGGCCAGCACCTGCTGGCGCGTCTCCCGATAGCTGAAGGCATGCTGCAGATCGGCCAGCGCAGGCGCATCCGGGGTACGCGCGGCCTGGTCGGCGAGCAAGGTCGTCAGGGTGGCCTCAGGCAGCGGCTGCCTGGTGGCATTGATCGCGGCCAGCCACTTGCGGTCCGCCGGTGCCAGCAGGTCCAGCTCGCCCAGGGCAAGGCCGGCCTGCCCGGCGAATTGCCCGGCCAGCAGGCCGAAGCGCTCGGCGTGCCCCTGCAGCAGCTCGGCGGCATAGCGCTCGGCATTGCCCAGCAGCTTGATGTCCAGGGCGCCGCTCGCCTCCAGGTAGAGGGCGATCTCCAGGTCGCGCACCGGCCCCGAGGCCAGTTCGTGGGTGATGCCCGGCACCCCGGCGAAATCCAGCGCGAAATCGAACAGCTTGAGGTTGATGACCGGTCCGGTCAGGGGCTCGGCATCGCCCGGACGGCCGAGATCGCGGGCGATCTGCTCGGCGTCGTAGCGCTGGTGGCGACGCATCTTCTTGAGTTCGGCGGCCAGCATGGCGGCGAGTTGCGGCAGCGTCTGGGTCGAGTCGGTGCGCACGCCCAGAGGCAGGACGTTGAGCGTCGCGCCACCGGATTTGAGCGCCACCGAACCCATGCGTCTCATGAAGATGAAGCCGGCGCTGAAAGCCGACTGGCCGCTCAGACGAGCGAACCAGGTGGCGGCCAGGGCCACGGCCAGATCGGCCGGCGTCACCCCCTGGGCCTTCCCCTGCTCGGCCAATCTGGCGAAGACCGCGGCGGGCACCCGGGCGCGGGCTTCCACCACCCGCGGCGTGGGCACCTGCCCCGCCAGACTACCCGGAGCCAGGGACGCCGCTGGCGGCAAGGCCGCACCACGCTCGCGCCAGAAGGCTTCGTCGCGCTCGCGCACGGCCGACTGCCGATAATCCTGGTATTCGCGCACCACCTCGGCAAAGGACACGAACGGCGAAGGCTCGGTCGTCTCGCCCCGTACCGCGGCGCTGTATAGGGCCGCCACCCGTTTGGCCAGGGCGGCGAAGCCATAGCCATCGATCAGCAGGTGGTGATAGCGCTGGTACCAGAACAGGTGATCGTCACCCAGCTGGTAGATCCGGTTGAGCCACAGCGGACCGCCACTGGTGGCCCGCAGGTCGCCGTCGAGATCGACGCGGATGGCCGCCCGCGCCGCGCCTTCGGGATCGGCTGCCCCACGCAGGTCCAGCCACTCGGGCGCAGGGATGGCCATGTCGCTAGCGATCCACTGCACCAGCTCGCCCTCGCGCTCGGCGAACGTCAGCTGCAGGCTGTCCAGCTCGCCCAGGCCCTGGACGATGGCCGCCACCAGCGCCTGGGCATCGGTCGGCCCGCGCAACTCGACCAGATGGGCCACGGCGAAGGCGTTGGCGTGGGGCGACAGCTGATCGGCCAGCCAGATGCCGGGCTGGGCAGCGACCAGGGGCAGCTCGGGAAAGCGAGAACGGGGCGTAGAAGACACAGGAACTCCAGTCAGGAAGGCAGGGAGACGACCGGGCGGATATCGCGCCAGTGGCTGGCGAGCCAGTCGTCGCAAGCGACGCGCGGCGCCGGTCCGAACACCGGCTCCCAACCAGTGGGAACGGCCATGGCCTCCGGCCAGAGGCTGCACTGGCCCCGGGTATTGCGCAGGATCAGCAGCACCTGGGTGGGATCGTCGAAAGGATTGAGAGCGTCCATTGGACCTCCTGGCAGTAGGGATTAGCGCTGGGCGTCGGCGGCGACCAGGGGTCGCCAGAGCTGGACCAGGCCATCGAGCAGCCCGCCGCGCCACCAGAGGGCGTCGTGGCCCCCGTCGATCTCGCGATAGTCGAGCGCGTGGCCCTGCTCGCGCAGGCGCGGCACCAGGGCGCGGGAGGCTTCGAGGATGGCCGGCTCGCGCAACCCGGCCTCGATGAACAGTCGCAAGGGGTGGTTGCTCCCCTGCCCGCTCGCCAGCGCCTCGAACAGCCGTCCCGGCGCGCCGCGCTGCGGCCACCAGAAGGACCCGGACTGGCTCAGGGCACAGCCGAAGCGTTCCGGCCAGTGCAAGGCGGCATAGAGCGCCGCCAGCCCGCCAAAGCTCTGTCCGGCGACGACCGTCGAGGACGGCGACGGGGCATGGGGCGCCCAGTCGCGCACCTGCGGCAGCAGCTCTTCCTGCAGCGCCAGCCAGAACGCCGGATTGCAGGGCAACTCGCCGCTGCGAAGGGCGCGGTCGCTGTTGTCGATCAGCAGATAGACCGCCTCAGGCAGTTGACCGGCAGCGGTAAGCTGCTGCAGCGGCGCGCCCACCGGCATCGTCTGCGCCCAGAACTGCCCATCCAGCAGGATGGCCAGCGGCCGATCAATAGGGGTGGTATTACCGGTGGCGAAGACCCATACCGGGCGGCTGTTGCCCAGCCGCGCACTCTTCCATTGGTACTGCTGCAGACTCGGCCAGGCCGTTGGAGCCGGGCTGCGGTCGGCGTCGAAGGTCGCCCAGGCCGGCTGGGCAGGCGCCTCCGGCAAATGCACGCCCGACACCGCCAGCCCGCGCCCCCCCTGCCAGGCACGCCGCGGATTGAGCCGATCGGCCTGGGCCAGGGGAAAGACGCTGCGCCACCAGAGGCGGATGCCTTGGAGGTCGGGGTGGACCTCGCTCTCGAAAGGCGCCGGCTCCCCGCTGGGGATCAGGCAGTAGCTGCCCCGCCAGCGGCCATCCAGTTCGGTCTCCCAGGCCCAGACATCGGTACCTGGCAAGCGCCCCAGGCTCTGCGGCAGGCCCGGCTGATGATGGTCGGTGACACCGGTGATGTTGAGCCAGACCCGCTGGGTGCTGGCACGCCCGGCCAGCCCTTCGGGATCGCGCCAGACAAAGGTCAGGCGATAGCGCCCGCCCGCGGTGGGCTCGATCAGCGGCGTGCCACGGCAGGCCACGGCCTGCCACCAGGGCTCGCTGCCCACGTCGTCCCGCTGGAAAAGTGAATCTTTCATCGCATCAAGGTACATCGTCGCAAGGATCGTCATGGCCTGCATCGCGCCGGCCTACCCGAGCCAGGCTCGGGTAGGCCTGGACCTCAGAAGTCGTAGCGCGCCCCGACCATCACGCTGCGCGAGGGGCCCTGGAAGTTGAAGGTGGAAACCGAACCTACGCGCGACCAGTATTCCTTGTCGAGGAGGTTGTTCACGTCCAGGGTCGCGGTCAGTTGCTTGGTGACCGGATAGGAGAACTTGGCATCCACCGTGGCATAGCCCGGCGCGGAGACGGTGACCCCGGAGGTCTGGTTGGTCTGGGAGAAATCGCTCATGGCGGTCACCCCGCCGCCGATGCTCAGGCCGGTCAGCGGACCACCCGCCAGGGTGTATTTGGTCCACAGCGAGGCCATGTGCTTGGGCATGGCTTCGAACAGGGTGTTGCCATCGCCGCTGAGGTTCTGGGTATCCATGTAGGTGTAGCCGGCGAGCATTTCCCACTGGTCGGTGAGCTTGCCGCTGACCTCGATCTCGGCGCCCTTCACCCGCGTCTTGCCGGATGCTTCGGAATAGGTGGTGATCGCAAGACCATTGGCATCGAAGGGCGTGGACGCGCGGTTCTCGTCGGTCAGTTGGAAGACCGACAGGCGCGCATTCATGTCGCCGTTGAAATAGCTGCCCTTGATGCCGACTTCGTACTGGTCGCCCTCGCGCGGATCGATGGCCTTGCCCTGGGCATCCAGCTCGCTCTGTGGCTTGTACACCTTCGAATAGCTGGCATAGAGGGAATGGTAGTCGTCCAGGTCGTAGACGGTACCCAGATAGGGAGTGACGAATCCGCTGTGCTTCTGGCTTTCCCCCGCCTCGGCGCCGCTGGCCAGGGTGGTGGTGTAGGCATCGCCCTTGTACCAGGAAACGCGCGCGCCGCCGATCAGCGCCAGGCGCTCGATGGGGCGGAAGGTGACCTTGGAATAGAGGCCGAATTCGCGATCCTCGCTGCTGAAGTCGGTCTGGTAGGCGCGCGCCGGCTTGGCGAAGCGGGTCGGCGAATAGCTGTTCACATTGACCGTACCCAGGACGCTGTTGCCGTTCTGGTAGTCGGTGTCGTAGTGCTTGTAGTCGGTACCCACGACGAATTCGCTGACCTGACCCAATGCCTCGAACGGCTGGCTGTAGCTGGCGTCGAGCGAATAGGCATCCTGCTCGAAGTCCCGGGTACTGGCACGGATGCTGGTGTTGCCGTTGGCCTGCACCGCCCCGCCGGTGAAGGCATAGAGGTAGTCCGCCTCCCGGTGCGACGCCCGGGCGGCGATGCGCCCGTAGCCGCCATTGTCGAATCTGTGGGTCAGCTCGAAGATGCCGTCGGTGGTCTTGCCGTCGAAGTAATTCCAGTCCGCCCCCAGGAAACGCGACTGGCTGATGTCCAGCAGATTGCCCTGGGTATCGGTGGGATAGCCATTGTGCGGGGTGACGTTCTTGACCTGGTGGATCAGGCCGAAGGAGATCTGGGTGGCGTCGGACAGGTCGATGTCCAGGTCGCCATAGTAGCTCTGGTCGGTGTTGGCGTTGTAGTCCACCTCGCCATTGGTGTCGGCGCGGGAGGCGACGAAGCGACCCCGCACATTCTTGCTCTCGGTGAGCGGACCGGCCAGGTCGATTTCCTGGTAGTTGGTGTCCCAGGAACCGTAGCGCCCGGTGATGTGCCCCTGGAAGTCCTCGGTACCGCGCTTGCGCACCATGTTGACGATGCCGCCCAGCTCGCTGGTGCTGTTGAACAGCCCGGAGGGCCCGCGCATGATCTCGACCCGGTCGAAGGGCGAAAGGATGGGTACGGTGCCGAAGATGCTGGTCATGGGCGCCGGCAGGCCGTCGATGTTGTATTCGTCGTACTCGTAACCACGCGAATAGATGGAGGAACGCCCGCTGTCGTTGGTCAGCACCCGCAGGCCGGCGGTGGACTTGGCCAGCTCGTCCAGGGTGTTGAAGTTGCGGTCCTTGATGTAGTCGCTGGTGTAGGAGGTGATCGACTGGGGAATGTCACGCAGGGCGGCCGGCGTCTTGGTGCCCACGGTCGCCGAATCCACGGTATAGCCGCCGGTCTGTTCCGAGGGCGCCATGTCGTAGAGGCGGTTGCCTTCGATGGTCAGGGTGTCCAGTTCCGTGGCGTTCTGCTCGGCCACCGTGGCGGCCAGGGCCGTCAGCGGAAAGGGAATCAGCGCGCCGATCAGGAGCAGCTGACGGAGAGCCCCGCGGCGAAGGCGGACGGGCTGGCAGAGGGTTCCTTGGGTGTTCATGGTGATCCTTGTGACCGTGGCGTTGCAGCCGACGCCGTGCACTTGAAGGCTGCTCTTCGCGGTATCCCGCGAGGGTCATCACTTTAAATGATAAAAACTCTCATTATCAAATGTTACGGTAAGCAATAGCTGTTCGCATCGCGAATGCCAGGCAGCCGTGATCCACGCCCAGAGCTCAGGACGGCATCAGGAAGGAATGCAGGAAAGAGGCATCACCGGGCCGAAAAGGTCCGGTCACAGGATCGAGCTGATCCTGAACGGGCCGCGCAGTGAGAAGCCTGGCGGTGGTTTAGAGGCCGGAGACCGCCGGGGTCTTGGCTGCCACCTGGCCGATCACCGGACTGGGCAGCCGGCAGACGATTTCGCCGATGGCGTTCATTCGCGCCAGGCCACCGTCACCCTTGCAGGCGTGATAGTCGGCGAGATGTTCGGAGGGCGAGTTGCGCAGGCCCTGATCGACAGCGATCACCAGCGCGATGACGCCCAGGCCCAGGGCGACGATTTCGAGCGTGCTGCGGGCACGATACCAGTGGATCGGTCGCGAAAGGCTCATGGCGGCTCCGGAGGCTGGACGAATGATGGCGAAGTGGCCCCTACTCTAATCGTCCTGGCCCGGATGTAAACAGCCGTTGCTCGCCTGGACGATAGCTGTCGTCGGCGAGCCCAGGCCCGTTTTCGGCGCCTCCGGTCAGAGCCTTGGTCCGGCCCTCCTCCTCTCGCCCTCCGGATGCTCCACCAACGGGAGCGTCACGAGCCGATTTCCCTGGACATGAAAGAAGGTGCTAAGCCCTCCTGCGGCAGGCCTCGCCCCTCGCATCGCCCCGCGACTGCCGGTCCGAAACCGGCAGCCGATCGAGGTCAAGACTCAGGGATTTTCCTTGCTGGGCGTCTTGATATAGCCGGGCACGGCGGAATCGGGGGGTGCGTTGCGCCCTTCGGTAGCCGCGGCTCCATTGGCCTGGGCCCGATCCTCCTGCGCCTTGGCCTGCTCCTGGGAGGCCCGCTCGACCTTGCCTTCGGCCGCCTTCTCCTGGGCCTTCTGGCTATGGGCCTGGGCCTCCTGGGCGTGGTCTTCGGAGGTCTTGTCGCACGCCGTCAGGGTTGCGGCGGTAGCCAGTACGAGGGAGCACAACAGAGCTTTGGACATCGGGTATTCCTGAGAAAAGAGACCTTTCAGGGACCTGGAGAAGCACGGGTTGGTTTCTGGCCGGGCACTCGAGCATCGCAACCTGAGGTGTCCGTCGCACGGTGGCGCTATTCGAGCCCCCGACCCGTGCCTGGCCGTCAGGGGATGCAGCTGCCCGTCCAGCACGCGAAACGGCACGCCAGGCTCTGGCGCGAGCGCTGGCGGGTGTCGACGACAGCTGATCGCCCGGCGAAGGCCGCACGTCCGCAGACCTGCGGAAAGGTCAGGGGATAAGACTAGGCTGCGGTGATGTTGGCCATGGACAGGCATCGAGACGCACGATGACGCTCGCCGCCGGTGGCCTCCTGCCTCAACACCGATAACAAGCAGGGAACAACCATGACGCTTCTTCAACGGGTAGTCGGCGGCATTGCACTTCTGGTGCTCTTGCTGCTGGGCATCGTCGCCGTGAGCTTCACCAGTACCCAGTCGATCCATGAGCGCCTGACGGTCATCACCGAGCAATCCGCGCCGCTCGGCCAGGCCGTCGGCGAAATCAACGTGCAGCTGCTGGGTGCCAACCAGACCCTGCTCAGTCTGCTGGCCGAGACCGATTCCGCCCCGATCGCCACGCACGAGAGGCAATTCCAGCAGCAGTTCGCCGACTACCTGCAGTTGCACCAGCGCTTGCCGGCGCTGTTGCGCGACCATGACCAACTGACCCAGGCGCTCGATCAGGAGCGGAAGCTGGGCAACGCCTATGGCGACCAGGCGAAAACCCTCATCGACAGCTACCGCCAGCTGGTCGCCATCCGCCGCGAAACCCGCACCCTGCAGGGCTATGCCACCCCGGAGGCCAATCGGCTGTCCAGCTACCTGCAGGCCTACAGTGCGCAACAGAAGGCCGAAGGCGCCGCCGCGGCGGTCCGCGCCGCCCAGATGCTGCTGATCGAGACGGACAAGACCTATGCCGCCTTCGCGGCCCAGGCGGCCCGCCTGGATCTGCCAGGCCTGGCGGTGACGCTCGACCAGCAGCAGGATGTCATCACGGATCGGCTGCGCGCCCTGGCCGCCATCGACGAGCGCAGCGCGCGCATCGTGGGAGTGATGGTCACCCGTCTGCTGCACGAGATGACCGCGCCCGATGGCCTGCGCCAGGCCTATGAGCGGCAGGCCGCGGCCGAGGCCCAGTTCGACGCCCAGCGCCAGCGTACCGGCACCGCCCTGCAGGCGACCCTGGATGCGCTGCGTACCCTCAGCGCCGGTGCCGTCGCCGTGGCGCAGCAAGCCAAGAGCGATACCGATGCCAGCGTGACCACCAGCCGCCAGGTTCTGGCCATCGTTGCCCTGCTGGCGATCTGCGCCGCCGTGATCATCGGCCTGTGGGTCGCACGCGGCCTGCGACGCCCCCTGCAGGCGTTCCGCGACTCGCTGCGCCGGGTCACGGCCGGCGATCTGCGGGTCCAGTTCGATGTGCGTCGCAAGGACGAATTCAGCGAACTGGGCGGCTATCTCAACGAGTTGATCCGCTCGCTGCAGACCACGGTGGAGACCCTCACCCAGTCGGCCGACGACCTCCGGCGTACCGCCCAAGCCAATGCCGACATCAGTGCCAGTACCACCCGCGCCGTGGAGGAGCAGACCGAGCGTCTCGGCTCCGCCGCCTCGGCGATGACCCAGATGGAAAGCACCGTGGCCGAGGTGGCCCAGCGCGCCATCGACACCAAGGCTGCGGTCGACCACACCTTCGAACTGAGCACGGCGACCGGCACCACCGTCGCCGAGACCATCGACAGCATCCAGCGCCAGGCTCGGCAGATCCAGGTCGCCGCCCAGGCCACCGATGAATTGCAGGGCTACGGCCAGAGCATCGACGGCATCGTCGACGCCATCCGCAACATCGCCGAGCAGACCAACCTGCTCGCCCTCAACGCCGCCATCGAAGCCGCCCGCGCCGGTGAGCAGGGCCGCGGCTTCGCCGTGGTCGCCGACGAGGTACGTTCCCTCGCCAGTCGTACCCAGGCCTCCACCAGCGAGATCCAGCAACAGATCGAACAGATGCAGCAGAAGATCCATTCGGTGGTGGACATCATGGGGGTGAGCCGCGCCCAGTCCGGGGAGTGCGTGCAACTGGCCTCCTCCGCCCGAGAAGCCCTGCAAAGCATGAGCCAGGCGGTCGGCACCATCCGCGAGATGAATACCCAGATCGCCGCTGCCACCGAAGAGCAGAGCGCCACCGTGCAGGAAACCAGCCGCATGATGGTGCAGATCAACGACGCCGCGCTCAGGGCTGCCGAAGGTGCCGACAGCGCCGCGCAGAGCAGCGAGGACCTCTCGCTCATGGCCAGCCGGCAGCGCGAGCTGCTGCAACGTTTCAGTGTCTGACCGGGGGACCGACTCATGTTCAAGCCCAAGCTTCGCCTTCTCGCCGGTCTCGTCCTGGCCGCCACCTGGGTCAACCTGGCCCAGGCCAGCGCCCCGCTGATCGGCGTCCTGACCTCCAAGCGCGACAACTTCCGTACCCTGCTGATCAACAATGTCGAGGAACGCGCCCATACCCTGGACGCCGATCTCTTCCTGGAAAACGCCAACAGTGACAGCGCCCTGCAACTGCGCCAGTACCGCAACCTGATCGCCGCCCATGTCGATGCGGTCATCGTCAATCTCATCGACGACAGCAATACCCAGGAAATGCTGTCCCTGGCGATGAGCAGCAAGGTGCCGCTGGTGTTCATCAACTATCGCCCCAACGTCTCTCCCCTGCCCGCCTATGCCGGCTTCGTCGGCTCGGACGAGGTGGAAGCCGCGACGATGCAGATGGAGGAGCTGGCTCGCCGTGCCGGCTACAGGGGCAAGGTGGCCATCCTGATGGGCGAACCGGCCCACCCGGCGACCAAGCTGCGCACCGAAAGCGTCGAGAAGGTCGTCGCCAAGTACCCCGACATGCAGGTGGTGGTGAAGGCCTCGGCCAACTGGCAGCGCAGCGAGGCGACCGAACGCGTCCTGCAGTGGGTCGACAAGGGTGTGGCCTTCGATATCGTCGCCGCCAACAACGACGAGATGGCCATCGGCGCGATCCGCGGTCTGGAAAAGGCCGGCAAGCCGCTGGCGAAATACCTGGTGGGCGGCATCGACGGCACCCCCGACGGGCTCCAGGAGATGCGCGAGGGCAAGCTGGCGGTCAGTGTGCTGCAGGACGCCAAGGGCCAGGGCCAGGGCGCGGTGGACATGGCCCTGCGGCTGGCCAACGGCTCCACCAGCAGCAATCTCACCCGGGTCCCCTTCCAGCTGATCACGCCGGACAATCTGGCGTCCTTCTAGCCCTCACCGCAGGCAGGCTGTCCGTTTCCGGCAGCCGCCCTGTCCCGACCAGGCGCCCTGCCCCGTCGGACGGTCAGGGCGCCTTTTCTCAGAAGCGCCAGCTGAGCCGGGCCTTGAGGTCCTGGTCCTTGGCATGACTGCTCAGCTGTCCGTCATAGTCCAACCCCAGCGATACCGTCTCGCTCAGCGCCAGGTCCAGGGCGCCGCGCACCACCGCTGCGTCCCGCGCAATGGGCGCCCCCACCAGCTTGAAGTCCGGACCACCGGCGAAGGCCGACTCATGCTCGGGGGTAGTGTCGCCGAAGGCATGGCGCCAGCCCAGCGTCGCGCTCGGTATCACCTTCAGCCCACCCAGGGGCTTGGCCGCCAGGCGCAGACCCAGGGTGCTGAAGGTCGCATCGGTCGTCTGCCGACGACTGTCCAGCTCCAGCGTGCCGCTGCGTTCGCGAAAGGCATCGGTCTGCAGATGCACCTGGGCCAGATTGGCGAAGGGCTCCAGACTCAGGCTGCCCTGCTCGATCCGATAGGCCAGTTCGCCGAAGGCCTGGCTGGTACCGGCGTCGTACTCCGGCGCCAGGCGCTGGTCGTTACCGAGGATCGCCAGGTTGCGCCGCGCCTCCACCCGATGCCAGCTATGGGCCAGGCCCAGCTTGAGGCTGAGGGCATCCCACTGCTGGCCGGCATAGAGGCCCAGGTGGTAGTCCGTGCTGTCTGCCGAGCCGGATTCACCGCGCAGGTCGAGATCGGTGTGGCCGAAGCCCACCAGCCCGCCGATGCGCCAACCGCCGTCCAGGGGCACGTCGCTGCCGATCAGCAGGCCACGGCTGTGGCTGTCCAGGCTGCTGGCGTCGCGACTGCCGTCGTTGCGACCCCAGGCGCCGAGGGCCTGGGTCCAGACCAGCCCGCGCTCGCGACTACCAGCCAGACCCTGAATGCCGGAGCTGGACGGAAGCTCGTCCTGGGCATCGCTCAGGCGGTCGCTCATGGCATTGCGCACCAGCCGGCTGTTTTCCACCAGCACGGTCTTGGTCGAGGCGTGCAGTTCGTTGCCCAGGCTCTGGAAGGTGCTGCGGGCGCCGGCGGCGTTGGTCGCGGCCACCTGCTTCCACAACGCATTGCCGGCCCCGGCGCTATCCAGGCCCGGCGCGGCGGCGCGGGCGTTGCGGCCGTCGGCCAGATCGGCGAAGGCCATGCCATTGCGCGCCAGGCTCAGGGTCGCCTGGTTGGCGTCATAGCTCAGGGTCGGGGTGAGAAAGGCGAAGTCTGACTGGATCTGGCCGAAGCGCCCACTCAGGCCATTGCCCGCGCTCAGCATCTGATAGCTGCCCAGCGGCTGCCAGTAGGGGCTGGAAACCAGCGCCAGGGTGGCGCCATTGACGGTGATGCTGCCCGTGGCCACCAGGCGATCGGCGCGGCCGCTGGCATCGGTCTCGACCTGGTAGATCGAGCCCTGGTCGAGGCTCGCGTTGCCGTTGACGTTGAGTTGCCCCACCGAGTTGCCAGGCGCGAGGATGCCCCCCTGGGCCACGCGCAAGCTGGCGAGACTGCCATTGCCGCCGAGGGTGGCGCCGTTATTCACAGTGACCGCCGAATTGCCGAGGTTGCCGTTGATGGCCAGGCGGCCCTGGTTGACGCGGGTGGTACCGGCGAAGTCGCTGTTGCCGGTCAGGCTCAGGGAGCCGGCCCCGGTCTTCACCAGGCTGCCGCTGCCGTGCAGGTTGTTGGCCAGGCTGCCGTTGACCGACTGGTCCAGCACCAGGGTGGCATTGTCGGTGATGTCGCCGCTGCCGAAGGCTTGGGCATAACCGCGCAGGGTGCCGCCGTTGATCACCGTCCCGCCGCTGTAGGTATTGAAGCCGCTGAGGGTGAGTTCGCCGCTGCCGTTCTTGGTCAGGCTGCCGCTGCCGCCGATGTCGTTGCGCCAGGCGTCGCGGGCGTTGAAGCCACCCTGGCTCGCGTCCATGTTGACGCTGACATTGCCATTGAAGGCGGCGTAGCCGTCGGCCGCGGCCATCACGTTGAGGCGACCGTAGCCGTTGGATTCGTCGATGACCACATAGCCCGAAGACAGCTCGGTGCTGGCCAGGATGTCGCGGCGCTGACTGGCGGTGAGATAGGGAAAGCGCGTTTCCAGCAGCACCTCGGCGTTGACCGGTACCACCGGTGCCAGGTTGGTCGGGCCGACGGGGGCGAAACCGTAGGTCATGCGCGCGGTGTACAGCGCTCGCTCCTGGGCATGCTGGGATTGCTGGTCGGTGGCCGGATCGATCCTGTCCACGCAGTTGTTGATGTCGCCGCCGCACTGCTGGGCGAAGTAGGCCTGGGCCTGGGCGAAGGCATCGCTGCGCAGCTGGGCGTTGCTGACCAGGTTGTCGATGGCGAAATAGGTGGCGGTGATGCGGCCACCGATCACGTCCAGCGGCGAGTGCATGCCGGCGACGATGCGGTTGTTGCCCAGCTCGGAGGCGCGGAAGAGTTCCTCGCCCAGGCGCTGGGGCACGGCGTAGCCGAAGCCCATGGCCGCCAGGTAGGCCGCGTTGGTATGGCCGCTGGGAAAGCCGCCGTCGCTCTGCGGCGTGGCGCTGAGCGCCGGGCGCAACGACAGCGGCACGATGTCCACGCTGGCTTGCCGCCAGGGCCGCGGATACTGGTAGGCGTTCTTGGCCGGGGTGGTGGAGGCATCGTTGCGGATCGCCTGGACCAGCTGCACCACCTTGCCCAGTTGCGAGTTGGCGTCGCCAGCACCGTTGCCGTTGTCGTTGTACTTGGTGGTCTGGGTGGAGGCGTCGAACACCGGGATGGTGGTGAAGGCGCGGGAGCCAGCCAGGTAGCCATTGGCCAGGGAACCCAGGCCGCTGATCAGGCTGTAGCTCTGGTCGCGGCGGTCATCGTAGTAGGCCGCTGTCTCCTGGGCTTGGGTGCGGGTCTTCGCGAGGTCGACCACGTACTGGATATTGCCCTGCAGGATGGGCGCCCCGAAGGCGGTGGGCGTGCCGGTGTTCCAAGTGGCGCCGGGCGTCCAGAGCTTGTTGTAGCCTGACAGCAGATCGACGCCATTGATGGCGTTGTTGCCCGAACGGCTGGCCGCCTGCACCGAAAGCGCCAACAGCGACGCCGCGAACACGACCGTCAACATCGCGGGCTCGTTACCTGAACGTTTCATCAGCTCTTCTCCTTGGCCCTGTGGATACAACTTGTTACAAGCTGTCCTGGGGCGGCGAGACTAGAGCGGTGATATGACGGTGTGGCGGCGATTTGGAGGCGGTATCACGACATCCCATGACGCTCGGGACCGTGACCTAGAGTCCGGCGGGGAGCGGGTGGCAGTGGGGGGGTGGTAGGGACGCGCTAGCTGCGGCGTAACCCGTCCAGATCACACCAGAGGTGCAGCTTGGCGAGCAAGCTATCCCCCACGGCGACCGCCAGCGGCTCGCTGCCGAAGAGTCTGAAGCCCGCCTGCCCGTACAGTGCCAGGGCGGCATGATTGCCCTCGGTCACCGTGAGCTGAACGACCCTGAGCCTGGGCAGCCCCTGCGCATGGGTCAGCAGTTCGTCCAGCAGGCCCTTCGCGATTCCCAGACGCCGATGACGATCAGGTACGTACAGCCCGAACAGGGTCGCCTTGTGCCGGACCTTTTCCCGTGTCTCGAGGCCAAGACCGACAACGCCCAGCAGATCCGCCCCCTGGGTTGCTCCCCAGACCCGCTCTTGCGCCTGGTCCTTCTCTTGCAGCCGACGCTGCCACCAGTCGAGTGGCAGTGCCGCCCGCTCCTCGGGGCTGGAGGTGAAGGCTTCCGGATGTCGGGCATAGGCGCCCAGCATCAGTTGCCGGTAGGCGGGGGCCCAGGTAGGCCCCAGACGCTGGATATTCATGGCCAACCTCCTCTTCCAGCGACAAGCCGCTTACGAAGCCAGCGCTGTGTCATGACCGCTCAGAAATCGTCGTAGCTGACCTTCCAGAACAGGTCGATGCTGCCGTCATCGCGATGGGCCACGATCAGTCCTTCGGTCTCGCCAAAGGCTTCAAGCAGCAGTTCCCAGTCCTCGTTGCTCGCTTCCAGGCGCTCCACATGGACGTGCTTGTCGATGACCCCGCGCGCGTTGTTCACCAGCCGCGACACCCGCATCGTCAGGCGATCATAGGAGGTCAGCTGGGATGACTGGCTCTGGGCCATGGGCACAGGCTCCATAACTGTTCTTTTATACAGTAGTTCTCGAGCCAGCTGATTGGCAAGTTGCCAGGCACCTCAATCCGTCAGCGGCCCCTGCAAATCAACGTCGGGGGACCCTGTTCGCCCTGCGTTGGCCCGAGAGGAAACCCGGGGTTCCCCATGATGGCGACGCGCCGTCCATCCAGGAATAGCCACCAGCCATCTCTGGAAAAGGCGTGACATGGATCACTTTTCCATGACCGGGGTCAGACCAATCCACAACGCTCAGGGCGCTCTCGATGAGCGCCCCGCGTCCCGCCGGGCTACCGCCCGGTATCGGCGAGCAACGAAGGACTGCACCTCCATGGCGTCAGGTATTCAGAGCCCGTCCGCGGGCCTAAAGATATCGCGATAACAAACCACCGTGAATCCGGCTGAGGTGCTTCCACCCGGCCCTCCTCTCCAGGTAGTCCACATGCAGCACAATGGCTGGAATTTCCTCAGCAACATCAGCGTCCGGGCCAAGCTGGCGCTCGGCTTCTCACTGCTCATCGGCATGATCCTGCTGGTGGCCTACACCGGATGGCAGGCTACGGACGCCCTGCGCGATCGCAGCGAAAGAATCGGCGACATCTCCGGATTCAGCACTCTGGCGCGCGACATGCGCATCGAGCGACTCGTCTACATCGTCAAGGCCGACGATGCCCAGGCGGCCAAATGGCTGGCTGCGCTCGACAGGCTCGAAGCCCAGTTGCAGAGCATCATTCCCAACTTCAACTCGAAGACCAACGAGGCCTTGCTGAGCGAAGCCCAGGCCGCCCTCAAGCGCTATCGGGACTTCTATAACCAGGTCGTGACCGCCACACGAGAGCGTGCGGCCGTCCAGCAGGCGGCGACTGCGACGGCGGGAGCGGCCAACACCTATCTGCTGGCCTTGGCCACGGCGGCCAACGCCCAGGAAGGGCGATCCGAAGATCGCCAGCAGTTGGCAGCCCTCTTCATCGACCTGCAGCAGATGCGCATTGCCCTGCGTAGCTATGCCACCACGCCCACCCAGGAAAACGAGGCCGCTGCCCATGGCGCCCTGGACAGTATCCAGGCAAAGGTCAAACGACTCGGTACGACCAGCACCCTGCCGACCGAGACGCTGCAGAAGCTTGCCAATGAACTCGCCGGCTACCAGCAGCGCCTGCAACAGCTGATCACCACCCAGGTCCAGGTGGATCAGGGTCAGGCCGGTATCACCACCACCATCACCACGTTGCTATCGGTGGCCGACAAGCTCACTGCGATCCAGAAGGAATTCCAACTGACGGATGTGAGCGGTGCACGTCAGCTGTTGCTGGCATGGCTGGCCATCGCGATCGCCCTGGGGCTCCTGGGCGCCTGGCTGATCACCCGGTCCATCGTCCGCCCGCTGAAGGACACCGTCCTCCTGGCGCAGACGGTCGCCAACGGTGATTTCACCCACCAGCTGGATGTCACCCGCCAGGATGAACTGGGCGCGCTGCAGACCAGCATGCAGCAGATGACTAGCAACCTCCGCGGGCTCATCGGCGAGGTGAAGGATGGCGTCGTTCAGGTCGCCAGTGCCGCCGAGCAGCTGTCGGCGGTGACCGAGCAGACCAGTGCCGGGGTGCAATCCCAGAAGGTCGAGACCGATCAGATCGCCACTGCGATGCAGGAAATGACGGCGACCACCCACGAAGTGGCGCGCAACGCCGGGGCCGCCGCGCGCTCGGCGCTCGAGGCCAGTCAGCAGGCCCAGCAGGGTGACCAGGCCGTCAGCAAGGCGGTCGCCCAGATCGAGCTGCTGGCCGGCGAAATGGCATCGACCAAACTCGCCATGGCCACCCTGCGCGATCATGCCGACAGCATCGGCGGCGTGCTCGACGTGATCAAGGCCGTTTCCGAGCAGACCAACCTGCTGGCGCTCAATGCCGCCATCGAAGCCGCCCGCGCCGGCGAGGCGGGACGCGGCTTCGCCGTGGTCGCCGACGAGGTCCGCGGCCTGGCCCAGCGCACCCGCTCCTCGACCGACGAGATCGCCCAGCTCATCACCGGTCTGCACCAGAGCACCGATCGCATGGCGACGGTGCTCGACCACAACGTGCAGCTGACCGAGAGCAGTGTCGGCCTGTCCCGCGAGGCGGGCGAGATGCTCAAGCGCATCACCCGGTCGGTCAAGGACATCGAGTCGATGAACGAGCAGATCGCCTGCGCAGCGGAACAGCAGGGCACGGCGGGTGAAGAGATCAGCCGCAGCGTGACCAATGTCCGCGACATCTCCGAGCAGACCGCCGCTGCCAGCGAGGAGACCGCCTCCTCCAGCACGGAGCTGGCGCGCATCGGCGTACGCCTCCAGGAGATGACCCGCCGCTTCCAGGTCTGAGAACAGCCCGAGCCTCTCCCACAGCGGCCTGCGGGAGAGGCTCGAGCCGTCAGGTTCTCCAACTCAACCGCCGGTCATTTCGGCTGAATCCCTAAGCCAGCGGCCGGTCATAAAGTGCCATCATATTGATATTATCAATGTCAGTTATCGGACATTGATATCTCCCCTGCCAGTCCAGGTCACACATGAAAACCTCACCAGAGCTGGGTCGGCTTGTCGATCAGACGCTTGCTGTGCCGGTCGGGCCCCTTGCCTTCGCCTCGGTGCTGGAGCGCCTGTTTCAGCTGGACATCCACAAGCAGCGCACGCGTCACCTCACTCGCTGCCTGCTCATCGGCACCCTGAGCTACGACAGCTTTCTGATCTGGTGGTGGCTGCTGCTGCAAGACGCCCTGCCCTGGGCTGCCGCCCAGATGCTGGGGATCGCGACCCCCTTCGCGCTGTGGATCGTGCTGCTGCTGCGGGTAGTCCCGGTGCGCTGGCGAGAAACCCTGGCCCTGCTGCCTTTCTACGTGGGCCTGCTGGTGGTCTACAACCTGGTGATCAATGGTCCCGCGGGCAGGGAGATGAACCAGACGCTGTTCATCTTCACCTGGCCACTGATGCTGGCCTTCGTCAACACCTGCATGAAGAGTCCGCTGCTGCCGGCCCTGCTGTTCAACGGCTTCGCCCTCTCGGTGATCGCCCTTGCCGTCCATGCAGCGCCGGTGTCACCGATCGTGGGCGGGCTGATGATGACCAACGCCATCGTGATGGCGTTCTTTTCGCTATTGGCCAGTTACTGGCTCAACGTCGAAGGGCGCCGATCCTATCTCTACAAGCTACGTGAAGAAGTCCGCCTGGCTTCACTCAATTCGGCCAATCAGGATCTGCAGATCCTCTCGGAAACGGATTCCCTTACCGGGCTCGCCAATCGTCGTCAGCTCCGCCCGCTCCTGGAAGCCTTCTGGCAACGGCGCCTGGCTGGAGAGCAAGGCGCCGTGCTGCTGATCGACGTGGATCACTTCAAGCGCTACAACGACTACTACGGCCACCTCGCCGGTGATGACTGCCTGCGCTCCGTGGCCAAGGCCCTGGCGGTCGGGCTGGGCCCGGGTGACAGGATCGGTCGCTATGGTGGCGAGGAGTTCGTCGTCCTTCTGGACCGGATCGGCCCGGCCGAGGCGCTGGACGTGGCGGAGGCCATCCTGGAACGCGTTCGTGACCTGCAGATCCCGCACCAGGGGCGTCAGGACGACAAGACCCAGGTCACCGTCAGCATCGGCATCGCCCGCAGCGGCCTGGCCGGTCTGAGCAGCGCCGACGACCTACTGGACTGTGCCGACCGCGCGCTTTATCGCGCCAAGCGCGATGGCCGTGACCGGGTCTTCGAAGGGGGCGTCGATGCCATCCTGGGCGCACCGCTCGACCATGCCGAGCTGCTCACCCCGGAAGATGTCCGCAAGGGGCTCGCGAGCAACCAATTCCTGCTGCACTACCAACCCATCTATCGCGTCGAGCCCAAGCAGGTGACGGGTTACGAAGCACTGCTGCGCTGGCAGCACCCGACCCTGGGCATGGTCTCGCCGGAGGTCTTCATCCCGCTGGCTGAACAGGGCAACTTCATCATCGCCCTGGGCGAGTGGGTGGTGAAGGAGGCCTGTCTCGCGGCCAGTCAGTGGCCCCCGCATCTGAGCGTCTCCATCAATCTTTCGCCGTTGCAATTCGCCGATCCCATGCTGCACGAGCGGGTGTCTGCGGCCCTCCGACTCTCGCGCCTGGCGCCCAACCGCCTCGTGCTGGAAGTCACCGAAGGGGTGGAACTGGTCATAGATACCAGGACCCGCCAGTCCTTCGCCCTCCTCCAGCTGCTGGGCATCCGCATGGCCCTGGACGACTTCGGCAGCGGCTTCGCCGGCCTGGGCCCCATCCTCGAACTGCCCTTCCAGCTGATCAAGCTCGATCGCCGAATCCTGGCGATCCAGGACGAGGAACAGCGTGGCCAGGTCCTGACCTCCCTGTTGTTGCTGGGCGAGGCCATGAAGCTCGAGGTGCTCTGCGAAGGCGTGGAGACCCCGGAACAACTGGCGCTGCTGCAGCATCTGGGTGTCCGGCTCGCCCAGGGCTATCTGCTGGGCAGGCCCGCGGCCGCTCCGAGCGGTCAGGAACTCCAGCTGATGGCGTCCCTGGAAGCCTGAGACACGGCCGCTAGTCGCCTGCTCGCCTCATGACGGCAGCCTGCAAAGAGGCCACCGGCTCGTCTAGAAGATCGCCAGGCTATCCAGCACCGCCGTGCAGAGCGCGCTTCCATAGGTGACCACACCCAGCGGTACCCCTACCGCAGCGCCCAGGATCAGGGCGCAGACCAGCAGCGCCACCAGCGGTATCCCGAACACGGGCTGCACCAGGAAATCACCGCGGCTGTTCTCCCCGGCCACTTTTGCCTTGGAGGCCTCTGCCGGGTTGCCGGCTTCGGACCGGGCGCGGGTGGGCTGCCCCGGCGGCTGACGTCCTGGCCTAACCTTGCCTTCCATCTCGATCAGGTCGGCGATATCGGCGAGGGTCCCGCTGTTGCGGGTGATCTGCTCATGAGCAGCGCGGAGGGAATCGGGCTTGGCCGTGCGGCCTGCACCGCGAGGCGGTCTTCGAGAGGTGGTCATAGTGCAAGAAACGGCGGAGAAGGTGCTTAGGATGACACAGTCTGAGGTTAAGGCTATTAACCTTAGCCCTATATATAGCTAATTGCCACTATTTCTCGGATGCCTGCCTGAGCAGCGGAACGCTGACCTCCTCCCCCGCTTCGAGCGCCGCCAACGCCAGGCGAGTGGCTTCGAGACGCTCTTCCAAGGAATAGTCCTCCACGTCCTCATCCGGCAGCTCCAGCGGTTGTTCAGGTGCATCGAAGGAATGCCATTCGGCATCCTCGGTGCGATCCGCCGCGACAGGGCTGGACAGGCTGTCCAGCGAGGGGACGGACGCCGGTTCACCCGCTCCAGCCGCCTGAGCGGACTCGCTCGGGCCCGACCTGGGCAAGAAGTCGTGCGCAGCGCCCTGCTGGATGTACAAAGGAACCGCCGCTCCATCGTCCTGGCCCGTAGCGGTCAGCGCAGCCTGGGTACGCGCGAGTTCGAGCCTGGGTACTACCCCGGCCTGGTACAGCGCCAACAGGCGGGCATCGACGTAGCCCAGCAAGAGGTAGCCCACAGAGCCTTCGCTGCCATCTGAATTCATCACAGTGCTTCCTGCATCGGTTGGAAAGATCACCTCCAGGGTTCGCGGAGGCGAATGAATGAACGCTCACCTGACCATCAGATCTTGAGCGCTGCAGCCCTTGATCCGTCTCCGCAACCCGGACAAGGCGCAGCCGGACCTTCTACCGGCGATACCACGCTGGTGACAGGAAAGAACGCTCTCGCCAAGAGTCCGCTGCACCTTCACGGCAGCTAGAACCGCGAACACCTGGCTGAGCAGACGAGTGCTCCGACTCGCTCAGCCAGCGTTGCCGAGCTGAGCGAGACCCTGCAGAGGCAGAGCCATCGGGCCGAACAGGCGGAGGCGGCCAAGTCTATTGCCGCACGGCGATGCATTTGATTTCTGCGAGGAGTCCGGCACGAGCCAGTTCGGCGACGCCGATGCAGGTCCAGGCGCACGTCCCTCTGGGAAACACGGCATCCTTCACGCGCCTGAAGACAGGCATGTGCCTATGCAGGTCGACGTGGAAAGTCGTCAATTCCACCACGTCCTCGAACGTACAGCCACCCGCTGCCAAGACCATTCGGAGATTTTCCCAGGCTGCCCGGAATTGCTGCTCGGGATCCCGGATCACCTCCAGCTCCGGCGTACGGCCCACCTGCCCTGCGCAATAGAGCGTCTTGCCGACCTTCACTGCCGGTACATAACCCGCACGTTCGACAAGCAGTTTCATGCTGTCGGGGATGATCAATTGGCGGTCTGTCATGGTCTTCGCGCCCGCGGTCGCAGAAAAGACAAGCTAACAGCAGAAGCGCTCCGAGGCCTAGGCCGAACCGCTACCGGAGGTATCGCTCGGGGAACCCTATGGTGTGCCAGCCGCCGTCACGGAGCTGTCAGGCTGGCCAAGTACCACGACCACCGGTCAAGGCGCTGTCGCAATGGCACCTGGCCCTCGCGGCCGGGGCGATCTCGGGCGTGGTCACCTCTCCCAATGGACGCGTCCTGGTGCTCAAGGGCGACACCTACAAGGAGAAGGTCAGCCGCACCAGGTTCACCGAGGATGAGGACGGCAACGTCTTGGAATCACGGATCCTGACCGACCGTTTCGTGCCCGTGATCCAGGCCTGGGACATGACACCGGGACCCCAAACGCCGGGGCAGGTCCTGACCATCACCTCGGCGCCGGCCGCAGGATACCCTGGTGAAGCTGCTCAGCTCCGCCAGGCCCTGGGCGAGCCGTACGATGGTCGTCAGGAGTTCTTCATCCTGGGCCGTGTGCGGATGCGGATGGGCCTCCACTGGCGGCTGGCGTGCGGTACGCGCTGCGCCGCCAGCGGGCGGAGACTGGCCTGCTGCACGGACTGTGGTCGCGTGCTCGAGGACGAGGAAGGCAACTCCCTCACCCTGGAGGACTTCCAGCGCGAGGAGCGGCGCCGGCAGTGCCCGAAGTACAAGGCGTCCCTCTGGACGCTGATGCGCCCGGGCAAGGCTGCCGGCGGTGACAGGCGCAGCGTGATCCTCAAGTCGATGTGCCGCATACCCACCATCGGCCCCATCGGGGCCGAGAAGTTGGTGGCGGACTTCGGCGAAGAGTTTCTCGCCACGATGCTCGGCTGACAACGTCCACGAGTTCATCAACCTGATGGACGCCAAGGGCGACTTCGTCTTCAGCGACCGCCAGGCCAAGCGCATGGAGCGCGCGATGGCCAACCTGGAGCTCGGCTTCGGCGAGGGCGGCTACCAACCGACCGAGTTCATCGAGCGCTACCTCCCGGACGGCTACTTCGACCTGCTGGTGGTGGACGAGGGACACGAGTAAAAGCCCAGATGTTCTTGGAATTCATGGCGGCGTTCGCCCGGAAGGACTACGAAACGCGACGCGCTCGGGCGGCCCAGGGCATCGCCAAGGCGAAGGCGGCGGGAGTCTATAAAGGGCGACCGAGGGATGAACAGTTGCACGCGCGGATCCGAGAATGCCTTGCCAGGGGGATGTCGGTGCGAGGGACGGCTAAGCTACTAGAATGCTCCACAAGCCCTGTCCATAGACACCGAACGACGCGGGGCCTCAACAAGGTCTAGGCCACACACGTATCATTATCAAACGAATGAAGTAGATGCGATTCTGAGCCCGCGCAAGGCGCCAGAAGCATCAAGAGCCCTATCCATGGAGGGAATGTGCGTATCCAAATAATCAAAGCCTTTCCATTTGCAGTGTTGTTTACCTTGGGTCACAGCAGCTATGCGGAACCCCCTATCAAAGCGTTGGACTCAGGCGGCTGTACTCTTCAGATCACCAACGGCCAAACGGTTTTGGTCCGGCCAACGTTGAATTTCGTCAATTTCTCCTACGATGAACCGAGCTTCATCAGCAAAGACCATTTGCTGAGGATGGCGCGAGCCGTGCTGAAGGCTGGCTGCCCAGTCAACGACTTTGTAGACGAGTCAGGGTTGAGCCACCTCAATGCAGCGATCCTGTTCAATCGCGCTGATCTGGTTAAGCTCCTGCTAGAGCATGGCGCTGATCCGACGCTACGCATCGCGTCACCAGGCAGATCCTTCGACGGGATGGACTCCTATGCACTTCTGGATAGGCTGATGAAGTCTCAGGGGAAAGATCGCAGCGTCGTCAAACGCTTGCTTGAGGCACGGCTCGGTTGATCTTGCTGAAGTGACCGTCCGGCTGGAGTCACTGCACGGAAATAGTTTGTAAGCGATTTAACGTAATCGCTACTTATGCGCATTTAACCTATTACGGTCAAACGTTAACCCAACGCGTACCGGCCTGTGCGTATGACTTTGATGTGTGGTTTAGAAGCTGTACCAAATAGCGATAGCTTTCAGCTCGAAACCGTACAAAACACAATGTACGAAGGGCGTGTTGCTTGGGGCCCACCCTAATTGAACACCCAAGAATGAAAAAAGGCAGCGCATGGCTGCCTTTTTGATTACCGAAAATGTTTAGGGTAACGCGCAACCCTTCTGCTTGAGGGCGGCCAAGACCCAGCTGCGATCGTTCGTGCCTTCGGCGATCTGTCGCATCTGCTTCTCTTCTGCAGCATGCTTGGCGGCAGCCCGGTCGTAGATTTCGGCTACCTGGTCGTAAGGCACGCACAGCAGGCCGTCATCGTCGCCAATGATCAAATCGCCCGGCTCAATGACCATACCGTCGATGGCGATGGGCACGTTGATCTCTCCCGGTCCATCCTTGTAGGGACCACGGTGCGAGACGCCGGCGGCGAACATCGGGAAGTCCCCCGCGCCAATGCTGGCCACGTCGCGAATGGCGCCATCGACAACGATGCCGGCGACACCGCGCTTGACGGCATAGGACACCATGATCTCGCCCAGTTGAGCATTGGTCAGGTCACCGCCGGCATCCACCACGATGACGTCGCCTGGCTCGGCAATGTTCAAGGCGTAGTGGAGCATGAGGTTGTCGCCTGGACGCGTCTTTACGGTGAGGGCCGGGCCGGCCAGTACGCCCTGGCGATGCACGGGACGAATGCGCGAACCGCCAGCCGTCATCCGATTCATGGAATCGCTGACATTGGCGACTGGAACTTCCCGGTAGCGCGCTACCCAATCGGCAGCGACTTTGCGTTGTGCTTCTAATACTCTGAATCCAATGGTCATGGGGCATTTCTCTTATGGACGTTATTTGGTGCCGCAGAGGCGTGTCTTAGATTCTTTGCTTGAGTGTCGTCTGTAACGCATTAACCAAGAACTGGAGTCAGGGGGTCTCGACCGGCAAATACGTTATGGATGTTATCCAGCGCAAGGCGAAGCATGGCGTGCCTGGTTTCTTCGGTGGCAGAGCCCACGTGCGGGGTAAGAATCACATTATCCAGCGCGACCAATCTGGATTCGATCAGTGGCTCTTTCTCGAAAACATCCAGCGCGGCACCTCCTATCAAGCGGTTTTCCAGCGCATCAATTAGGTCCGCTTCGTTTACAACGGTGCCCCGCGACACATTGACCAATAAGCCGTTAGTGCCCAGGCATGACAGTACTTTGCTATTGATAAGGTGGTAGGTCTGCTCACCACCTGGGCAACACAGGATGAGAACGTCTGCAAAGGTAGCCAGCGCCAGTAGATCACTCATGAAGGTATAGGGCGCATCTTTTACCTCCTCCCCGCAGTAGGCTACGTCAACGTCGAAGGCAGACAGACGACGCGCAATTCCTTGGCCGATGCGCCCTAGCCCCACGATGCCTACTCGCTTTCCAGCCAGACTTAACGCCAATGGAAAGATCTTGTTCTCCCAAGTGCCGTCCCGAACAAACCGGTCAGCGGAGGGTATACGGCGCAGCAGTGATAGCAGCAGTCCGATCGCGAGCTCGCAAACCGCGGCGTCTAGAACCCCAGGTGTATTGGTCACCACCACACCCTTGCTGCGCGCAGCATCGAGAGGGATCCCGTCAAACCCTACGCCGGAGGTCGAGATGATCTTGAGCTTCGGCAGTTGGCTGACTAACTCCGCAGGTAATTGATAGCTGCTACGGGTCAAGACGGCCTCAACCATCGCTGCCAGCGCAGGGTCCCGCTGCAGATCCGCCTCCGTGTATCGCCGCAGCTCAGCATCGATGACTCGCTGTTGAGCGGCGGGAAATTCGCCGACCTGCAGTACGTTTGGTATAGACATGATGTCCTCGCAGCGTCGGATCTTATCGGGAGACCGTAGTCCAGCGGCCATACTTGGCGACTTGGGCTTCATCGAAGTCAAAGCCCAATCCAGGCGTCTGATGCAGCACCACGTGGCCTTTCTTTTGCGTCATTTGCCGATCCAGCAGGCGCCGGAAGTTCAGCACTTGGTCATCCCAGAAAAATTCGACGTACCGAGCGTTCTGGGTAGCGGCAACCAGGGGCGCATGCACGTCATGGAACCAATGGGGGCACATCTGGATTCCGTAGCCGGCGGCCATCGCCGCGATTCGCCGCCATTCGGTGATGCCGCCGCACACGGCGGCGTAGGTCTGCAGGATGGATGCGCCGCCCATGTCCAGCAGCTGCTTGTGGTACCAGCGGCCGTAGCCGATTTCGGCCGTCGCGACAGGGATGCGGGTCAGCTTTGCCAGGCGAGCATGACTTTCGATGTCATCCGGGCTGAAGGGCTCTTCGATGAAATAGGGATCGTACTGTTCGAAGCGGCGCAGGTACTGCATCGCCTGAACGGTATCGATCCAGCCGTTGTTGCAGTCCAGCATCAGCTCGACGTCGGAGCCAATAGCCTCGCGAGCCGCCTTGACCCGTGACTCTTCGCCCGCCGGGCTCCAGCGTCCTGTCTTCATCTTCACGGCGCTGAAGCCCTGCTCTACATAGCTGGCCATCTCCTCACCAACGTGGTCGGCGGTCTTGCCGTCCACGTAGTAGCCACCGCTGGCGTATGCGGGCACGGTTTCCAGCTCGACTGCTCCCAAGTACTTGTGCAGGGGGAGCCTGGCAGTCCGGGCGTTCAAGTCCCAGAGCGCTATGTCCAAGGCACTGAGGGCACGCATTACAGTGCCCATGCGCCCCTGGAGCAAGGCTTCCTGGTACATCTCTTTCCATAGGCCTTCGACCGCCAGGGAGTCGCGGCCAATGATCACCGGTGCCAGCAACTGCTCCACCGCCACGCGGAAAAGCTCGCCGGCGGCATTGCCTACGTAGCAGAAGCCGATGCCTTCTACACCGTCGCTGCTGCGGATCTTTACCAGGCCATAGTGACGGTCGACCACGGTACGGTTGGCGAGGTAGGTGACCTTGTCGAGGGGGATGCGAGCGACACAGACGTCGATGGATTGAATGGTGGCCACGGTTCTTCCTCAGGTATTGGAGTGCTGTCCGAAGACTTTGCCCCTTTAGAGGAATCCAACAAATGTGCTTTCACCGCATTCAGATGACGTAAAGTACGTCGAATGGATACGCGATTTCTCAACAGCTTCGTCACAGTGGTGGAAAGCGGCTCGATTGCCGGAGCCGCTCGCCGGCTGAACCTGGCCCCCACGACCATCGCTCAGCAAATGAAGGCGCTGGAAGCCGAAATTGGCTGTGAACTGCTCATGCGGGTTGGGCGTACAGTGAAGCCAACGGTCGTGGGAGCGCGCATCGTCGAGCAGGCACGCGATGTACTTCGCTGTGTAAGAGATTTGCGCTCCGCTGCCTCCGATACGGCATTGCCTGCCGGGCCGTTGCTGTTAGGCGCTACGCCAACCGCGCTGATGGGGATGCTTCCCGCTATCCTGCGCCGATGGATGAGTGCCTATCCTGAAACGCAGATATTCATCGAGCCTGGGACCTCTGCCACGCTGCTGCAACGAGTGATGTCCGGTCAACTGGATGCGGCCATCCTGGTACATCCCACGTTCGCCCTGGATAAAACCTGTGTCTGGCAGCCGCTCAGGGAGGAGCCACTTATCCTGCTTACACCCGCTGAGATGAAGGTTCGCAACGTTCTGCATACGGCGGCACGGGAGCCCTTCATCCAGTACGACAGGAACGTGGTCGCCGGAAGGATGGCCGACGAGTACCTACGCCGCCATGACATCCAGCCAAGGGTACGTTTCGAGCTGGATGGCATTGAGCATATTGCTCAGTTGGTAGCCGAGGGGTTTGGTGTTTCCATTCTCCCAGACTGGCCGGTAATGGGACTGCCTGACCCTCGCACGAAGCGCTGGAAACTCCCCTCTCCCTACCCTTCGCGAGTGGTGGGATTGGTTTGGCTACGTCAATCGGCTCGGTCACCACTCGCGAGAGCGTTATATGAACTGACTAAGCTCATATAGGATTGGCACCTATGACTGCTAATCATTTCGCATTGATAGTGATGGACCAATCTATCAGAGCTGATCTTTTGCCGCGCCATCGAAACCACAGTAATATTTTCAATAGCTACTGGTTATTCCTAACAATAAGCGCTATAACGACGATCATCATATAAGTTGAGAAAACCACTATGTCTTTGATCCAAGAATACCGTCAGACCGAAGCCGCTATTGAAGAACTGAAGCAGCGTTTGGAACAGCTAAACAGCGACGAGCGCCTTAAAAAAGAGCGCGAGTTCGAAAAACAGCGTCACCACTTTTCCTATTGAGGTTGGACGAATGGAGCCGAACCGAGCGGAAAAGAGACGGTGAACGACGTGCCGCAGAGCTCATTAGAAGTGACCGAGACCTGTCCGCCATGCGCTTTGACGATTTCATTGACGATAAATAGACCAAGACCGACGCTGCGTATGCCGCTTTCTACGGCTGCGCCGCGGATCAGCGGCTCAAATAATGTAGTCAACAATGACTGAGGGATCACGGGACCCTCGTTCTGTACCGATACGTATGCCATGTCATGTTCCAGTCTTGATGCTATTGAAATGGGCTGCGCTAAATCGCCGTACGCTACGCTATTACTGACTAGATTACCGATGAGCTGCTGTACTCGATCGGCATCCAAATACGCATTTCCAACCCCTACGGTCTCGTGGACTAGCCACGCATTCGGAAAAGTAACCCGCAATTCTTCGATGCTTCGATGGACTAGATCGTGTAAGTCCACCGACTGAGGAGAAACGACAATACCGCGCCCAACGCGAACCAACGTAAAGTCTAACAGGTCCGCGATCAAACGTTCCGCACGGTCAGCTGAGTGCTTTATCCAGCCGATTACATTGCTTTCTTTGGATGTTCGCTCGCCGCGTGCGAGAACGTCAGCACCCATCTTTATAGCCGTTAGCGGATTCTTCAAGTCATGACTTACAATAGCGACCATCTGCTCCGCAAACAACGCACGTTGCTGAGCGCTTTCGAAGGCATTGCTTAGCTCCGCTTGAGCCAGACGGAGATTCACCTCTGCAGCGGTTTTCTGCTGTAACAACTCTTCCGCAAGCTTCCGGGATTTTAGCAACTCCCTTTCATACTTGTCTCGATCATAGATCGTGAATAGCGCAAGTTCATGCTGTATACCACCATCACGCTCGCGCCTGATCCCGTTCAAAAGCATCGTAACTTTTTGCCCGTCATGATGCTTCAGGTCGAGTTTTACCTCAGCGACAGACCCTTGCAACTTCATCAGCGGTGCCAGATGCGTTTGATGAAAAATGCGCCCGCCCATAGTAAGTAGGTCTTGAAAACGCATGCCGCACAGTTCGGGTACACGGAAACCGACCCATTGGCTGAACGTAAGATTGGTACGCAGTATGGTCCCGTCCTCTTTTGTCACTACCAGTCCGCAAGGCGCCTCTTCATAAAGCATCGGCAGGTAGGACTCTGGAGCTTTATCGCGTTGCATTTAGCCTTTCCAAGGAAGCAGAAAGGTGTCCATCGCATCAACGCAGGCGTCCGGCGCGCTCATGTGGGGGCAGTGACCAAAATTTTCTACTATGACAAGCGCACTCTTAGGCATCATTTCATGAAGATATTTGCCTACCGCAAGGGGCGCAATTAGGTCGTCAGTAGACTGCAGGATCAGAGTGGGCGTAGCTAAGCCGGCGACGTCCTTCCGATTGTCCGACATGAAGGTCACCCTAGCGAAATGCTTCGCTATCTCGGGGTCAGTACGGCAGAAGCTGTTGGTCAGCTCTGCGCCTAGCTCGGGCTGCCCTGGTGCCCCCATGATGACAGGCGCCATGTTGCTGGACCAGCCGAGGTAATTGTCGTCCAGGCTGTCGAGCAATGATTCGATGTCGTTTGCGGTAAAGCCCCCTTCGTAGTCCTCGGAATTTACGTAGCACGGAGAAGGCCCGACCATGATGTGAGCAGCGATGCGATCAGGCACCTGCCGGTCAGCCAAGACGCCGATCATCGCGCTTACTGAATGGCCTATCAAAATTACCGGTCCGCTGGCGAACTGGTCGATTATCTCGTTAAGGTCTTCGGCATATCCATCTAGCGATCCGTACCTCGTCCAGTCATACGCGCTCACATCTGACCGACCAGCGCCGACGAGATCGTACAAAATCACCTGGAAGCACTTGGTGAAGTGGCCTGTTAGATAGCGCCACATGGTCTGGTCACAGCCGAAACCATGAGAAAAAATCAAGGTGGCTGGACCCGTACCTGATAGGTGAAGGTTATTGCGATATTTAACGTCCATGAGCACTTCCAGCAAGGTGACTGATAAGCGCCGGCGAGTTTATGTAGCCAGCAGGGTCACGTCATCCATTAAATTTACTGAACGTCAAATCAAGTACGACTAGCAGCGAGCGGATGGTCTCATAACCGCATCGTAGAGCGCGCCAGTCACGGGACGGAAGAGGTAGGCGCGTGCTGCTGCGAGCTGCTACACCACCGCGCAGTGCCGTCTAACCGGTTTTTGAGGAAGTAGCTGATATGGAGCATACACGGATGCGTCTAAAAGGCCAGTCCTAGGACTGTTATGGCTGGGTGTGCTCGGCGTACCATTAAGCTAGCTCGGATGCCTTCGTGAGGTAGCAATTTTCATGGCATCGACGCACGCGGGTATCGCTGACTAAATAGTCGACATGAGGCGTTCGTCATGCTTCCCTATGACGCTCTTTTTTGTCGATGACCAAGGTTGCGAACAACAGCTATCGTCAATCGCTGCATCCTAAAAATCGGCGTTCACGCAAAGCCGCACGTTGAATGCCCACTGGGAACCCGGGGAGAGCGCTTGCATTGCTGCGTATACAAACGATGCGCTACTTAGGAATGGCTTCGAACGATGTCGCTTTTGGCTGTCGCCCGTGGTGGCGTTTGATCCGAGACGAGAATCAGGAATAAATCCGATGTCTAATACCCAGAAACTTCCTGAAGCGCTCAGTGAATACGACAACCTACTCTCTCTCAGCACGGACACGCTTGATGCCTTTCCGTGCGCCGTCTTTCTATGCAATCACGAGGGGTGGGGCGTCAGACATAACACCGAGGCGGCTCGGCTATGGGGAAGGGTTCCTGTGCTCGGGCGTAACGGAGATCAGTTCTGTGGCGCCTATCAGCTGTTCTTGCCGGATGGCACTCCACTCTCTGCAGAACGATGCCCGCTGGCGAAAACGGTTAAAACTGGCGTCGAATCAAAGAACTCTGATGTGGTATTTCGTCGTCCGGACGGCACGCGGGTGGTAGCCCGGATGAATACTCGCGTACTTCGAGATAAACACGGCGCAATACAGGGAGCGATAAGTTTTTTCCAAGATGTTTCGCCGCACCATGCTCTGACGAACGAATTAGTACGTAAAAGCGCAGATCTAGAGGACTTTTTCGACAACAGCGTGGTGGGCCTGCACATCGTCAGCGGAGATGGCATTATTCTGCGTGCTAACAAGGCAGAGCTTTCGCTATTGGGATATACGGCAGACGAATATATTGGACGCCGTATCACGGACTTCCACGTTGACGCCTTTGTCATCGGCGACATCTTGGGAAAGCTTGGTGCTGGCGAGAGCCTCGAATCTTATCCCGCACGACTCCGCACTAAGAGCGGCGGTGTTAAGCATGTGCTGATCACATCAAATGCACGCTTCGAATCTGGGAAGCTTTTTAATACCCGCTGCTTCACGATTGATGTTACCGATATCCATGCTGCTGAAACAGCGCGGCGTGAAAGTGATGACCGGCTCCATGCCACCTATCAAGCGGCTAATATTGGCATCGCTGAGGCTGATATAGATGGACGTCTGCTACGTGTAAATGACGCACTTTGCGGCATGCTAGGCCGCACGCGAGAGCAGCTGCTGGCGATGACCTTCCTGGGATACACCCATGCAGAGGCCGTTGAAGAGGATGCTGACCTTTACGCACGCCAGGTTGCCGGTGAGCTTGATCACTATGTACTTCGAAAGCGGGCGTTCAAGGCTGACGGTGAGACGGTCTATCTAGACATCCATAGCTCGTCGGTGCGAGATCCTTCTGGCAATTTCCGTTATGGAGTGCGCGTGATCCAAGACGTCACGATCGCGCATCGTATGGAGCAGCAGGTACGGGAAAGTGAGCAGCATCTGCGTAATCTTCTCGAAGCATTGCCCGCTGCGGTGTACACAACTGATGCGGAAGGTCGTATTGCTTTCTACAACCGAGCTTGTGTGGAACTGGCTGGCCGGACTCCTCAGGTGGGTGATATGTGGTGCATAACTTGGCGTCTCTTAAACACAGACGAATCGCCGCTTCCCCACGATAAATGTCCAATGGCGATGTCACTGAAAGAGAGCCGTCCAATACGAGGGGCAGAGGCTATCGCCGAACGCCCTGATGGTACTCGTGTGCCTTTCATTCCGTACCCCACCCCACTCTATGACGCAAGAGGCACGTTAGTCGGCGGTATCAATGTGCTTGTCGACATCACCGAGCGAAAGCGAGCGGAAAACAACCAGAAGGTACTGATCGACGAGCTCAATCATCGAGTGAAGAATACCCTGGCTACCGTACAGTCGTTAGCGGCGCAAGCCGCACGAAATGCTGACACCGCTGAACAGGGTTATCAGCGATTTGAAGCTAGACTCTTGGCTCTATCTAGAGCTCACAATTTGCTGACCAAACGCCATTGGGGACACTCTCCTCTCGACTCGCTTGTTTACGAAGTTATCGTGCCGGTTTTCGGGCATGAGCCTGGTCCTGTTTGCATTATGGGCCCGCCAATTAAGGTTAGTTCTCACATTGCGCTGAATCTTACGATGACGCTGAACGAGCTTGCGATCAACGCCCTGAAGCACGGTGCTCTTACGGTTGCTACGGGGAGGGTGTCGATAAGCTGGACCACGCATCCGCATGCGGAGGGCGCATTGCTTTCGTTGGAATGGCGCGAGCATGGCGGGCCGCAGGTTATTGAACCCAAACGGCGCGGCCTGGGGTTGCGTTTGATCGAGCGCTGTATACAGCGCGATCTCGACGGAACGTTTGAGGTCTCGTTTCATTCTGACGGCATTGTTTGCCGCATCTCTTTCCTTGTAGGAGCGACCAAACATTGACCGCGATGGACGGAGTCAGAGTGCTCGTTGTCGAGGACGAGGGAGCAATTGCCATGTTGATCGAGGAGATGCTAGAGGACCTTGGTTGTATTGTCGTTGCGTCCGTTGCTCAGCTTGCCAAGGCGACAGATATAGCTCGCTCTATCGAGGTCGACCTAGCGATGTTGGACGTCAATCTCGCCGGCCAACTTGTCTTCCCGGTCGCTGAGATCCTGCGTGATCGTAATATCCCTTTTCTTTTCAGCACAGGCTATGGTGCTAGCGGACTTAGCAGCGAATTCGCTCAGCATCCCGTGTTGCACAAGCCGTTTTCTCAGAAAGACCTCGAAGCGAAGATAACCGCAGCACTAGTCACGCGCGCGGAAGCTGCGGGGTATTCCCACCCAGAAGGTTGATCAGTCACTAAGCGATGCGCTTATCGCTGAGCTGGGCACCGACAGCGATCAGGCCATTGGACTCACGCACAGCGTGCACTAAAGCTAGGTAACGCAGCTGCGCTTGTAGCACGATGCCACCGTGTGCAAGCGCCCACGTGCTGACCCCCTCCTGCCAGTGAGTCATGCGAATTTTGGACAGGTCGGGAAAGATTACGTCAGGCTTGCTCCGCGAAACGGGTGAAACCGGCCGGCACGCCACCACGCGGTGCACGATGAGAAGTATCGATCAGCGAAAAGGTGCGTTCGGCCAGGCTCGGATCCGAGCGACCGCTGGTAGGGCGCGCGACCTGCTGCTGTACCGGTGAACCGCTCAGGGCGAAGTATTCCATCAACTGCTGGAGCTGCTCGGCCTGGCCGCTCATCTCTTCCGCGGTGACGGCCACCGCTGTGGATAGAAGACGGTCCGTTGGGAGTCTGACTAAGTTGCAGCCTGCCGCTATTGATCTGTGCGGCTCCACCACTCCGTTCTTCGGACGCAGCCGCGATTTCCTGGACCAGATCGGGCGGATACTGACAGACGGTACCAATTGGTCGAGCAATGGCGCGGTGCGTTCAATAAAGGCTACGCAGCAAAACAGAAACAGCGATGCTCCTCTTGGCCGAGATCGCGACAATCTGGCGTGCGATCGGAAGCAAAGCTCACTTTGCTAGGGCATAAAATGAATCTAGCCAGAGATAGCCATTTGATAGGGCTACCGATTCCGGCGTTTTAAGTCGAAAGTAGTCCTTCTTAGCCATCGGTGAGCAAAACGCTGAGTAACAGATAAAGCGCTAGCGATGGCGGCCGATAGCCTTCACCAGAATGCCAAGGAACAGAGGCGTTCGGCCCCACTAGAGCGACCCATGATCCGTCTATTTTCCTTCCAAAGCCTGCGGGCAAAATTCGCAATCGTCGTCGCGCTTTCTGTCCTGGTGCTTACCGGCATCTTCGGCACCGTCATTGGCGCATCCTCGATTTCCAGACTCAAAGAGCAGACTGGGCAGCAGCTTGCTGAATACGCCGCTTCAATGATCGACCGCCTTGACCGGGATATGCATAGCCGCTCCAAGGAACTTACCGTCCTCAGCGCCCTAGAGGCGCTGCGTCAACCTGGAAACGTAGGTGAGGCACGTAGGCTGCTCAACCATCTCAATGCCCAATTTCCCAGCTTTTCCTGGATCGGGCTTACGGATACCGAAGGCAAGGTGGTCGCATCGACCGGACGGTTGCTTGAGGGTATGAGCATTGCTCAGCGGCCAGTGTTTATAAACGGCCAAGACCGCACCTTTGTAGGCGACGTGCACGAAGCCGTTATGCTCGCGAAGCTTCTACCCAACCCGTCGGGGGAGGCCATGAAGTTCGTCGACATCAGCATGCCGTTGCGGGACAAAGCTGGAGCCTTCATGGGCGTACTGGCCTCTCATCTGTCGTGGCAGTGGGCCGCAGAGGTAGGACGGACCATTTTTGAACCGGCTGGGAAAAGCCTTCCCGGCCTGGAATATCTGGTCGTCAGTCAGGATGGAATGGTCTTATTGGGCCCCAAACATCTGATTGGCAAACCCATTGATCCCAGCATCGACTACAGAAGCGGAGCACGGTGGGCAGTCAGCCAATGGCAAGATGATAAAACCTACCTAGTAGGAATTGCCGAAAGCACAGGTCTTGATGGCTATCCGGGCTTGGGTTGGACGGTGGTTACCCGTCAGCCGGCAAATCTCGCCTTTGCAGAAGCTCACGAAATCCGTATGGAAATACTGCTATGGGGGAGCCTGCTCGCTATCGCTTTTGCCTTCCTGGGGTGGTTCGTGGCGGGAGTTATCACCAAGCCGCTGAACAGGATCGCCGAGGCGGCTACTCACCTTTCCGAAGGAGCCGCAGTAGAAATTCCGTTGGTCGGGGGTAGCCTGGAAGTCGAAAAGCTGAGCATGGTCCTTCGACACTTGGTAGATAGCCTAACGTCGCTGCATCGTGAGCTAGAGGACCGAGTTCAGGCGCGTACTCAGCAACTATCCGATACTAACCTTGTGTTACAGGACGTTATCCAACGCCAGTTGCTTATCGAGCAGACAGTTCGTGATCGTGAAGCCGAGCTGACGATGGTCATTGAGAACGCCAACGACGCCTATATAAATCTGGACGACACAGGCGCGGTCACCGCTTGGAATAAGATGGCAGAAGAAACGTTTGGTTGGTCGGCAGACGAGGCGATCGGTACCCCATTGGATCAGCTGATCATACCCGCCGGGATGCGTGAAGGGCACCGTCGCGGGATGGCGCGCTATTTAACTACTGGCGAGGCAAAAGTACTTAATCAGCGACTCGAACTACCAGCACTGCGCAAAGATGGTACCTCGCTCGTGGTAGAGATACGACTTCGGGCATTGAAAATCGGCACACGCACCCAGTTCAGTGCCTTCCTACACGATATTACCGCCCGTAAAGCTATGGAGGCTCAGCGAGAGCAAGAGGCGAGGCAAGATGCACTGACAGGGTTACTAAATCGCCGTGCTCTCGCAGAGCTCCTTCCAATGGCGATTGCGCGCGCTGACCGCAACCAAACTCCATTAGCGCTCGTATTCATTGATCTAGATGGCTTTAAAGCTGTTAACGATACGTTTGGCCATGAGGCCGGCGATGAACTACTTCGCGTCATAGCCGCGCGCCTACGAGATACTAGCCGAGCGAGTGATATGGTTGCCCGTTTAGCTGGCGATGAGTTTACTGTTGCGTTGGAAAGTGTACAAAATGGCCTCTCTGACGCAAGAATGGTTGCATCTAAAATGCTAGCGAGCATCGTACAACCAGTTGAACTCCCTTGCGGCTCCGTACACGTACAGGCATCCATGGGTATAGCGGTATACACGCCCGGTTCGTTTACAACCGCCCCCGAGTTAATCCGAGAAGCTGACGTCCTAATGTACGAAGCGAAACGGGCAGGAAAGGGTGTGATTTTCCCACAGTAAAAGCGAAACAGCATACCGGTGCAGAAGCTCGACCTGTGGGCACTACCGGAGGCGGAGCGGGCACCGCCGAGGCAAGCCTGTCCAGAATGCCGACTTCCGGGCAAGTCCGCAGGCCCTGTCGCAACGTATCGATACCGCCCAGGCCATACTGGTGGAGATCCGGCGCCAAATTTGCTTCGTATGGTCGGTATGAAAGAGCGCCTCTCTAAGCCGACCTCGCCTCCCGTATGTCCTGTCCATGCCTGGATGAGCAGATCGGCATCAGGCTTGGCGGAAATCCAATGGGACAAGGACGGCCTGGATACCATGGGCCTTCTGAAGGTCGACATCCTCGCCCTGGGGATGCTTAGCACGCTGCGTTGGTGCTTCGACCTGGGCAAAAGCTACCGGGGTAAGGAACTCCAGGAGGACAAGCCGACCTACGCGATGATCAGCCCGGCCGATACGCTTGGCGTGTTCCAGATCGAATCACGCGCCCAGATGGCCATGCTGCCGCGGCTGGGGCCACAGACCTTTTAAGACCTGATGATCGAGGTGGCCATCGTCCGGCCGGGCCCCACCCAAGGGGCATGGTCCATCCCTACCTGAGGCGGCGGACCGGCCAGGAGGAGATCAGCTACCCGCCGGCGCTGGCGCGCGTCTTCGGCCGGACCCTGAGTGTGCCCTTGTTCCAGGAGCAGGTGATGGAGCTTGCCATTCTGGCCGCCGACTACACCCCGGGTGAAGCCGATCAGCTGAGGCGCAGCATGGCGGCCTGGAAGCGCCATGGCGGTCTAGAGCCGCACCGGGAGCGGCTCCCGTCGCGCATGCTTGCCAATGGCTACACCGCCGAGTACGCCGCGGACATCTTCCGGCAGATCGAGGGGTTCGGCAGCTACGGTTTTCCGGAGTCCCACGCGGCCAGCTTCGCCCTGCTGACCTACGCCAGTTGCTGGCTCAAATGCCATGAGCCGGCGGCCTTCGCCGCGGCGCTCATCAATTCCTACCCCATGGGTTTCTACAGCCCATACCAGATCCTGCAGGACGCCCGGCGGCACCGGTCGCAGACCCTGCCTGTGGACGTGACCTGCAGCGACTGGGATTGCAGCCTCGAGGCTGTCGCGGATAGCCGGCAGCCAGCCCTTGATGCCAAGGCCCGAGAGTGCCTGGCGGATGCGGGGGCACTGAAGGGTTTGGCTGGGCACCGCTTCCAGGCGCGCTGGGCAATGGCCGCGATCGAGCCGCAGCTTCCGCTCCTCGCCGAGGGCGCTGTGGTGGTGGAGGAGATCCAGGCGCTGGTCGCTCCTACTGTGGGTGAAGACCTCCATTCTGACTACGCCTCGCTGGGTACCACTCTGGGACCGCACCCGCTCACTCTGCTGCGCCCTAAGCTCATCGCTCTGCGCTTGATGAGCTCACGTGACCTTGAGGACCGGCGCCACGGCCAGCCAGCACGTATAGCCGGTCTGATGGTCGGCCGGCAGCGGCCTGGTAGCGCCAGCGGGGTGACCTTCGTGACGCTGGAAGACGAGTACGGCATGGTCAACGTGGTGGTGTGGCGTACCTTGGCGGAATGCCAGCGGCGCGAGCTGGTGGCGTCACAGCTGCTACGGGTGGATGGGACCGTGGAGACGCGCGATGGGGTACTGCACGTCGTAGCCGGCCGACTTGAGGACATCAGCGAGCTGCTGCAGGGGCTCGACACCCGGAGTCGAGATTTTCGTTGATTAAACTACTGACTGTCGGACGATTATTTTCGGATCACTCCCTCTCTCACAATACCGGCTCAAAAAGCATCTACTTCCAGATGAGGCAAAAGGATATGGGCCTGCTGAATCGATGACTTCCCCATTTGCTTTGCCGGCTGTAATTACTGACTCGGCTTGCCCTTTCGTGATTGTGAAATTTCATCACTTGAGCGGGAGATTTTATCGATTGCATCTCTAGCGGGCTATTTCCTAATCTCCAAAGCTCAGCCACCCAGGCGTTTAGAACAAGAGAAAAATCAATGCAAGCCATGGATCAAAAAGTTGCCGTCGTCACAGGTGGGGCGATGGGTATCGGCGCTGCAGCTGCGCTGGCCCTTGCGAAAGACGGTCACCAGATCGTCATCTGTGATATCAAAATCGATGAGGCTGAGCGCTTCGCCGACCACCTTAAAGACCAGGGCTTTTCTGCCTTCGCCTGCCAGGTTGATGTCAGCTCACCGTCATCCATAACCGAGGGCTTCGACTGGATCGAGCGTGAACTGGGCCGATGCGACGTCCTGGTTAACTCTGCCGGTATCGCTAAGACAATGCCGTTTCTCGACTTCGATCTCGAGGTCTTCAACAAGACCTTGCTCATCAACGTCACCGGCACCTTCCTGTGCTGCCAAATGGCCGCTCGCCTCATGCGCAAGCATAGCTTTGGCAGGATCATAAATATCGCTTCAGTAGCCGGCCTGCGTGCCGTTGGCAAAGGTCGTACGGCTTATGGCACATCTAAAGGCGCGGTGATCGCGCTGACTCGTCAAATGGCCGTCGAATTGATTGACTATGGCATCACTGCTAACGCGATCGCGCCTGGGCCAGTCGATACCCCCATGACTCGAGAGCTCCACAGCGACAGTTTCCGCAAGGCTTATAGCAACGCCATTCCGGCTAAGCGCTACGGCACCACTCAGGAAATGGCTGGGGCGGTCAGCTATCTAGCATCTGACGTAGCAGCTTATGTGAATGGCATTGTCCTGCCCGTGGACGGTGGCTTCCTGGCTTGGGGCGCAGGGGATATCTAATCCCTCAGTGCCGAGGCGCTATCACACTGAGATCACGCCTCAGCTGCTTGCCATTTCTTCTCGAAGCCATTGTGCGAGGTTCGCCGTGTCAGGCCGCTGCATCGCGCTTGGAGAGACCCAGAGAACCAAGTGGGCGGGACCCTCGACAAAGCCAAAGGGCGCCACGAGTTCCCCTTTGTCGAGTTCGGACTGCACCAGTATTCGGGGAACGCAGGCCATTCCGAGCCCAACCTTCGCTGCCTGGATCAGCAGGTAAAAATGCTCGAAGTACTCCATACCGTTCGTTTCTATCGGTATGCGCGCCATCGCCGTATACCAGTCACTCCACGCGTGCGGCCGAGTCCTGGTGGCGAGTAAGCGTTCCCGGCCTAGTTCGTCGATGCCGTTCACTCCAGACGCAGCCTGATACTCAGGCGAGCAAATCACCCCTATCCATTCACGTGTGAGCGGGATGGGAACGGTACCTGGAGGTGGCTGGATGCTATCTAGTCGAATCGCGACGCTGACGCCTTCCTGAATGAAGTCGATAGGACCATGTCCAGTCTTGAGCCCAAGCTCCATCGTGGGAAAGCGGCTGTGCAACTTTGCCAGACGAGGTAAAAGCCAGTGCATCATGATTGAGGCAGAGCAAGAAAGCTCCAGCGGCTGAGGCCGCACCTGCTCCACACTTTCCTGGATCAATGCGAATCCGCGCCTGAGGCCGGCCGCGAGCTTGGCGCCTTCTGCAGTGAGTGCGGTGCCATGCGCATTGCGCGTCAGCAACACCACGCCAAGCGAGTCTTCCAGACTCCGAATATGCCGACTGATTGCGCCATGCGTCACCGACAAGGCGTCGGCCGCCTCGCTGAACGTGCCCTTTCGAGCAGTCATCTCGAAGGCTCTCAAGGCATTTAGAGAGGGCCGTGGGGTAGAGGGCATCGTTCGGTACCTCGCTAGCCGACTGGGCGCGCCGCCTCTCGCGACGATCCGCGCTGAGTGTGAGTTTTTGTCGTGCGACCAGGAAATCATATCGATTGGCCGGGTGAGTGGTCAATGTATATTGAAAGTACATCTGCAGACGCTTTTCGCTGAAGATCGACAACAATAAACAGCTCGGGGAATACTTATGTCCGATTATCCGTCAGCCAGGGAAGAGTTCACCGCTCGCTTCTTTGTTGAAAGTAACTTTCCGATCGAGAAAGTCGGGGAGATTATCGCCGGCGAACAATCGAGCGGTACGTTCATCTCCGTTCCAGGTGAATCAGCGGAGTTGAAAGAGCGCTCGCGCGCACGGGTCGTATCCATCAAGACGCTGCCGGCTGTAGATACAGCATCGTTGCACAGCGCTTATTTGGGCAGGCACAACCCGTCTAATCACTTCCATCGCGGCGAGGTCACGATTGCATTCCCTATCGCCAACATTGGCACCAACATTCCCGCTTTGCTGACCACCATCGCGGGAAACCTCTTCGAGCTAGGCGAAGTGAGCGCTCTCAGGGTCCTAGATCTGGAACTGCCCGAGAATTTCGCTTCGACGTTCCTCGGGCCTCAGTTCGGGATCGGAGGTACGCGCGCCCTCTGTGGCGTACACGATCGGCCCATCATCGGCACGATCATCAAGCCCAGCATCGGCTTGACCCCTGAGCAGACTGCGGAAACGGTCGATGCCCTTTGCGCAGGCGGTATCGAGTTCTTCAAGGACGATGAGCTGTTGATTGACCCGACCTATGCGTCTTTCGATGCCCGGCTCAGCGCTGTCATGCAGGTGCTACACCGTCATGCCGATCGGCTAGGCCGGATGCCGATGTATGCCATCAACATCTCGGGCGGCGTGGACGACATGCTGAGGCGGCACGATGCCGTGCGCGAGGCCGGTGGCACCTGCGTGATGCTGTGCCTGAACTGGGTTGGCCACTCGGCCGTCGAACACATCCGCAAGCATTCCCAATTACCTATTCATGGCCATCGCAATGGGTGGGGCGCCCTCACGCGAAGCCCTAACCTGGGCTTTTCCTTCGACGTCTACCAAAAGGTATGGCGCCTAGCGGGCATCGACCATCTGCATGTCAACGGAGTCCAGAGCAAGTTCTGGGAGCCGGACGAGTCCGTTATTTCATCGGCACGGAGTTGTTTGCGCCCCTTCGCCGGCATACAGCCGTTGCTGCCCGTGTTTTCTTCCGGCCAGTGGGCCGCGCAGGCCCCGATTCTCTACAACGCACTCAAGTCGGTCGACCTCATGCATCTGGCGGGCGGAGGCATCATCGGTCATCCGCAAGGTATCGAGGCTGGCGTGCAGAGCATGCGCGAGGGCTGGGAGGCTGCAGTGCAACATGTGCCCCTGCATCAGTACGCCGAAGCCCGTCCGGCCTTGAGTGCCGCGCTAAAGAAATTCGGAGGGGCATGAAGATGGCTGTGGATGCCCATCCGAAACTTCCGCTCGTCTTCTATGGCGATGACTTCACTGGCTCGACGGATGCATTAGAAGTGCTGACCGCGGCCGGACTCAAGTGCGCGCTGTTCCTACAGCCCCCGTCGCCACGACTGATCGCGGAGCTTGGCGGCTTCGATGCCATTGGCATCGCCGGTGATAGCCGTGCGATGTCCAACGCAGAAATGGACGATGCCCTACCCGCGGTGTTCCACGCGATCAAACAGCTCTCACCGTCACTGGTGCACTACAAGGTGTGCTCGACGTTCGACAGCGCGCCAAACGTTGGCAGCATCGGCCACGTGATCGGCCTGGCATCGGCCATCTTCGCCGTCACCGGCATCCCCATCATTGCCGGCAATCCCCAGCTGGGTCGGTACTGTGCCTTCGGCAATCTGTTCGCCCTGTCCAAGACGGATCACCAGGTCCACCGGATCGACCGCCACCCGATCATGCGGGCTCATCCGATCACTCCGATGCAGGAAGCCGACCTCAGTGTGCACATCGGCCACCAGGCGAACCTGGACATTGCCAAGGTAACCATCCGGCATATTGAAGAGACGGACGATCTCACCGCTCTGGCCCGTGAAGTGGGTCTTCAGCATGATGCAGTGTTGTTCGACGGCATCACCGACGAGCATATGACCGCAGCGGGCCGGGCCCTCACCGAACTCGCCATCGGCAATGCCCCTGTGTTCGTGGTCGGCTCGTCCGGTGTGGAGTACGGACTGACACAACACTGGCACGCAGGCGGCCGGACGTGTAACCGCCAAGCCCAAGTCGCTCCGTTGCATCCTGCTGGACAGGTGCTCGTGGTGTCGGGCAGCGCCTCACCGTTGAGCCAGGCTCAGATCGATGCAGCGCTCGCCGATGGCTTCGTCGAGCTGGCAGTGGATACCACAGGGCTCATAAGCAACGCCAGGCGTAGCGCGATACTCCAGGAACTGGTGACAACTGCACTCGCTCATCTCGCAGCGGGACGATCCGTCGTCATGCATACCGCCAAGGGCCCGGCCGATCCGCGCATCGAGCAGATGATCGAAGCCATGGTCGCCGAAGGCCTGAATCGTGACAACGCGAGAACTCACGGCGGCAAACGACTGGCATTCGAGTTGGGTCATGTCGTCCTGGCCATTCTCGAAGCCTATCCACTGAAGCGGCTCGTGATTTCTGGAGGGGATACTTCCAGCCAGATAACCAAAGTCCTCAATCCAGAGGCATTGGTTATCAAGTCCTATCTCTCGCCCGGCGCCCCGTTGTGCCAAATGCATTCGGAAAAGCCCTATCTGAAGTCCCTGGAGATCGCTCTGAAAGGCGGGCAAATGGGAGACCGGGATTACTTCGTCAGGGCCTTGAGAGGCGAGTAATCGAGCACCGTCAAGTACAGCACTGGCACATCTACAATAACAACAGGTGAAACCATGCAGACTGCTATATCCAGTATCAGTGAAACAACCCTCGAACACATGGACGCGGAAAAGCAGAAGTCCATGAAGAACGTGGTGGCGGGAAGCCTTTTCGGTACGGCACTCGAAACCTATGACCTTTATCTCTATGGCACCGCCGCGGCCCTGATCTTCGCTCCCCTGTTTTTTCCTGGGCATGATGAAGCCGTCTCGCGGCTGGCCTCCCTTGCTTCCTTCGCCATTTCCTTCATCGCCAGACCCCTAGGTTCCCTAGTGCTTGGGCATTTCGGCGATCGTATCGGTCGGAAGAAGTTGCTTTATCTCACGCTGATCGTCATGGGGTTGAGCACCGTGGGTATCGGCCTTTTGCCTACCTATGCGAGCGTCGGTATCTGGGCGCCGATCATGCTGTGTGTCCTGCGCTTCATCCAGGGCTTCGCTTTCGCCGGCGAATACAGTGGCGCCGTGCTCATGCTTCTCGAACATGCGCCCAGGCGAAAACGTGGACTCTACGCCGCGATCAACAACATTGGCCCAGTGTTCGGCTTCATCGCCTCGGCTGGTTTACTCCTGATCGTCAGCAGCGCGTTATCTAAGGATGATTTCTACTCCTGGGGATGGCGCATTCCTTTTGTCGCCAGCCTCGTACTACTGATCGTTGGGGTCTTCGTTCGCTCGAAGGTGCCCGAATCTCCAGTATTCTTGGAGACCGCCGCGAAACGTTCCGCTAACGCAGCGCCCAGCCAGTCGCCCGCTATGCGGCTCTTCAAGCGCTATCCCAAGCAACTGCTACTGGTCGCTGGCGCCAACATCTGCCATTTCTCCACGTTCTACCTGTTCACCGTGTTCGCGCTGAGTTATGGCCAGCGGGAGCTAGGGCTATCCAACGCCTTCGTGCTATCGGTCGCTATGGTCGCGGTCTGCACCCATCTGGTGGTAGTGCCTTGCGCCGGCGCCTTGGCTGATCGAATAGGCAGGCGTACCACCATGCTCATTGGCTTCGCGTTCACAGCACTGGTCGCGTTTCCCTTCTGGTACCTGTTTTCCATCGGCCAGTTTCTGCCGATGGTCATAGGTTCATGCCTTTTCATGACGGGGTACGGCTTGGTCTACGGTGCCGTACCGTCGTTTACCGGTGAGGCATTCGGCCCTAGTGCTCGGTTTACCGGCTTTGCAATGGCGACCAACATTGGGGGTATCGTCGGCGGCGGAACCGCACCGATCCTCGGAGCGTACTTACTGAACCATTTCGGCTCCCCCTATGCCATTTCGATACTGACCATAAGCCTCGCGGTGATCTCGGCAACCTGCGTCTACCTATCTGCCGAAACGAGAGATATCGATATCGTGAATGAATGATCGATATGAGTGCGGCATGGGACTTGAATCCATGCCGCCTTTCGAAGGAACAGCTACTCGTTGCCGATTTTGGCGTGGTGCCAGGCAGCGCTGCTGCGAGGATCGGCACTACCTGGCTCAGAACCATTAATATTCGAAGTGAAGGAGACAAGACTCACAAAGAGTTCTTCCTACCGATCTCCGGACCTCTTTATGAGCACATCGACCGCGCTATAGCGTGGGCAGATTCCCTGCATTTCAAAGCCACGGACCAACTATTTAACGTCAATAGGTTCTCTTCGCACTACAGGCGAGAAACTATGGATATACATCAGATTGAAGCAAGGTATAGGAAGCTCATGGCGTTGGTAGGGACTCGGATGACTCCGCACCGGTTCAGGCACACCTTGGCGTCTGGCCTGATGCGACAAGCTGATCGCAATATCCACGTAGCCAAGGCCCTGCTGAACCACTCGAGTATCGCTACCACGATGGAATACATCGAGACGGATCCACACCAGATGCGTCATGTCTCGAAGAACGTGCCGATAAGGTACCGAAGAGCCTGATCGCTCGAGTCGATTACAGCGCCCGGCAACACCAGGAGCAGCGACTGGATCCACCCAAGCAATTCCCCTCCCTGCCCTTTCAGCAGCCGGCGAGCATCGCCGCGCCTTCCACGCCAGAAGCGTTCGATCAGCTCGAAGAATGGATCAGCAATGGGGCGCGACCGCTTACAGCGGTCGTAAGACGGGGATAGTTGAGCAGCGAAGATAAAAACGAAATTTCGCCCACGCCAGCCTGTGCCAGGCTCAGGGCGCCAGCTGATTCAGTTCGACATCATCAAACCACGGAGCTAGATTCCGCCACAGACGGCTGCTTGTCTGAGCTGGGGAACGCAAAAACCCTCCTTGCGGAGGGTTTTTGGTGAAGATGGTGGGTCGTGTGGGATTCGAACCTACGACCAATTGGTTAAAAGCCAACTGCTCTACCGACTGAGCTAACGACCCGTTAGTGGCCGCCATTCTAGCGATTTTCTCAGGAGAATCAACACCCTAGATGAAAATTTTTTACTGATAGCGTGTGGGGTCGGAAATCTTGGCCGCCTTGAAGCCTTCGGCACGCAGGCGGCAGCTGTCGCAGCGACCACAGGCTTGGCCCTCATCGTCGGCCTGATAGCAGGAGACGGTCAGGGCATAGTCCACACCCAGCTGGCTGCCAGCCTGGACGATTTGCGCTTTGGAGAGGAATTGCAGCGGAGCTTCGATCTTGAAGGTATCCCCTTCCACACCGGCCTTGGTGGCGAGATTGGCCAGGCGTTCGAAGGCATCGACGAACTCGGGCCGGCAATCCGGATAGCCGGAATAGTCCACCGCGTTCACCCCAATGAAGAGATGACGGGCACCGAGCACCTCGGCCCAACCCAGGGCCAGCGACAGGAACACGGTGTTGCGTGCCGGCACGTAGGTGACAGGGATGCCCTCCCCCGGGGCCTCCGGGACGGCGATATCCGGATCGGTAAGCGCCGAGCCGCCAATGCCGTTGAGATCCAGACCGATCACCTTGTGCTCGACGACACCCAGCTGACGCGCCACGCGCTCGGCGGCTTGCAGCTCGGCTCTATGGCGCTGGCCGTAGTCGAAACTCATGGTGTGACAGGCGAAGCCCTGGGCCTGGGCCATGGCGACGATGGTGGCGGAATCCAGGCCGCCGGAAAGAAGGATGACCGCTTTAGGCTGACTCATGCTCAGTGTCCCGGTTCGTCGTTCCAGAGAATCTTGTGCAGCTGCAGCTGGAAACGCACCGGCAGATTGTCCGCCACGATCCACTCCGCCAGCTCCCGCGGCACCACCTGGCCATGGCTGGGCGAGAACAGCACCTCGCCTGTCCGTTGCTCCAGGCGATACTCGATCAACTTGGACACCGCCCAGTCATAGTCCTCGCGGGAGCAGATGACGAACTTGATCTGATCGTTGGGCGTCAGGTGGTCGAGGTTGGCGTACAGGTTGCGCCCCACCTCTCCCGATCCCGGCGTCTTTAGGTCGACGACCTTGCTGACGCGCACGTCCACGCCACTGACATCCAGGGCGCCACTGGTTTCCAGGGACACCTGGTAGCCGGCGTCGCACAGCTGCTCAAGCAGCTTGAGGCAGTTGGGCTGGGCCAGCGGTTCGCCGCCAGTCACGCAGATGTGCCGCGGCCGGTAGCTCGCGACCTGGTCCAGGATGGCATCCAGGTGATGGATCTCGCCGCCGGTGAAGGCATAGGCCGTGTCGCAATAGTGGCAGCGCAGGGGACAGCCGGTAAGCCGAACGAAGACAGTGGGAAGACCGGCGGTGCGGGCTTCACCCTGGAGCGAATAGAAGATTTCGGTGAGACGTAGGGTATCTTTTTGCATGGGAGCCACGGGCGTGACGGCTACACAGGCCATCCGCCTCCGTTGCGGTAGATAAGAAAAAAGCCTGCGCTAGGGCAGGCTTTTCAGATCCCGCTGCGCCAGTTGCGCAGCGGAGGTGCCGGGATACTGGCTGATGACCTGCTGGTACATGCCCTTGGCCCGATCGGTGCGGCCGAGCTTCTGCTCGACGCCACCCAGTTTGTACAGCGAATCCGGCACCTTGTTGCTGGTGGGATAGGCCTGACTGACCTTGGCGAATGCCTGGCCCGCGGCCTGCAGATCGCCCTTGGCCAGATTCACTTCACCCAGCCAGTATTGGGCATTGCCCGCATACTGGCTGTTGGGATACTTGCGTAGAAAGGCGTTGAAGGCCTGACTGGCCTTGTCGAAATCCTTGGCTTTTATCAGATCGAAGGCAGCGTCGTAGTACAGCTTTTCCTTCGCCGGATCGCCCGGTTCGCTGCTGGCGACCGGTCCGCCTGCGGAAGCAGGTGGGGCCGGCGTGTTGTTGGCCGCGATGGCACCGCCCTGGGCAGCACCCGCAGCGGCTCCGGCACCTGCATTGGCAGGGGCGGAAGAAAGCTGGGAAATACGGCCATCCAGATCCTGGTAACGATCCAATCCTTCCTGCTTGAGCTGGCGGATCTCGTTTTCCTGAACCTCGACCTGGCCACGCAGGCGAGCGATATCGTCCTGCATCTGTTGCAACTGCATGAACAGTTGACCCATGCCGGAAACGGGAGCCCCGTTTCCGGCACTGGCCGCGCCTGCGCTGCCATAGCCTTGCCCAGCGGACTGGGCAACACCATAGCTACCATCCTGTACGGGAACCTGAGCCCCGGCGACAACCGGTACACCAAGGGTCAGGGCGATCAAGAACTGCAGGCGCTTGGACATCGTTTATTACTTCTTCAGCTCGACGCGACGGTTCTGAGCCCAGGAAGCTTCGTCGTGACCGACGGCAACCGGACGCTCTTTACCGTAGGACACCAGCTCCAGCTGAGCCGGGGACACGCCCTGCAGCACCAGGTAGCGCTGAACGGCCTTGGCACGACGCTCGCCCAGAGCCAGGTTGTACTCGCGGGTACCGCGTTCGTCGGTGTTGCCTTCCAGAACGACGCGCTGGCCGCTGGCCTTCAGGTCACGGGCGTGAACGTCCAGAGCGCGCATGGCTTCCGGCTTCAGGTCGGAGCTGTCGTACTCGAAGTAGAAGGTGGTGATGGCGCGCAGAGCGGCTTCGTCGCCCATGCTGCCGTCGACGGCACCGGAGTTGGCGCCGTAGCCAGCGTTCGGATCGACAGCACCGGCGCCGGCGCCAGCACCAGCGCCTTCACCGGAGGCGTCGCCGCCCTTGGAGGAACAGCCCACGGCCACGGCCATGGCCAGAGCCAGTGCAGCGAACTTGCCGAATTTCAGCATTTCCATCATGTAACTCCTAAAAGAACCGCAATGTTGGTGTAACTAAGGACTTTTCTAATTAGCCGTCAGTTCAGGTAAGGAGACCAGGAAGGCTCGCGCACGTCACCCTGGGCGGTGGGAATAGGAATCCGGACGCGACCATTGATGGAGACAAGCATCAGTACGCCTCGGTCCTGCTGGCGGGTGGCGTAGATTAGCATGGTGCCATTGGGCGCAACAGTGGGCGAATCGTTGAGGCTGGTGTTGGAAAGTACCCGCACAGAGCCGCGTTGGAGGTCTTGCGCAGCGATCTGGAAGTTGGTGAAACCTTCCTGGCGATGCACCATGACCAGGGTCTTTTCATCCGCCGAAAGTTTTGGGTTGGCGTTGTAGTTGCCGACGAAAGTCACGCGCTCAGCACCCCCGCCATTGGCGCTGGTCTTGTAGATCTGCGGCTTGCCGGAGCGATCCGAGGTGAAATAGATGGTCTGGCCATCCTTACCCCAGAAGGGCTCGGTATCGATGGCAGAGTCATTCGTCACACGACGAATGGCACGCGAACCGAGGTCCATCACATAGATTTCGGGGTTGCCGTCCTTGGACAGCACGAAGGCCAGGCGATTGCCATCGGGCGAAAACGCCGGCGCGCCATTCAGGCCCTCGAAGTTGGTCAGCTGCTCGCGGCGACCGGTGTCGATGTACTGCATGAAGATGCGCGGGCGCTGCTGCTCGAAGGAAACGTAGGCGATGCGCTTGCCGTCCGGGGCGAAACGCGGCGACAGGATCGGTTCGCGCGATTGCAGCAGGGTAACGGCACGAGCACCGTCATAGTCGGCGCGCTGCAGGGTGTAACGGGTGTTGGTGGCGGAGAAACGCTCGGCGGTCACATAGAGGATACGCGTCGAGAAGGCGCCCTTCACCCCGGTCAGCTTTTCATAGGCCTGGTCCGAGATGAAGTGCGCCATGTCGCGCAGCTGATCGGTGCTGCCACCGACGTTGCCGGTCAGGACCTGTTGCTCGGTGGAGACGTTGAACAGGGCGTAGCTGATCTGCAGCCGGCCACCGTTGGGGACGACGTTGCCCACCAGCACGTAGTTGGCGCCCAGCGCCTTCCAGTCACGGAAGATCACTTCGCTCGCCTGGCTCGGCTGACTCAGCATGTTCTGGCGCGGAATCGGCGAGAACACCCCGGAGTTGCGCAGGTCGTCGCTGACGATATTGGCCAGGTCTTCCGGGAGCGGCTGACCACCCTGCCAGCCGAAGGGCACGACGGCGATCGGAATGGCGCGATCGCTACCGCTGGAGATCACCAGCGGATCGGCCGCCTGGGCGGAGCCCACCACCAGGACCAGGCCCAGCAGGATGTAACGGATCAGGGTGTTCACAGACTCAGGTCCTCCGGTTTGAAGATCATGCGGCGCTGACGGTACAGCTGATCGAAGGTCTTGCGATCCAGCTGCTGCAGCTCACGGATACGACCGACGTTACGTACGGCCGATACCGCTGAATTATCGAATTCCTTGTTGCCACTGGAGCGGGTCACCGTCGCGCTGGTAATGGTGCCGTCCGGCAGCATGTTGATCTGCACTTCGACGCTCATGCCGTTGCGCGCCGACTGAGGACGCGTCCACTGCTCGCTGACCAGACGCACGATCAGGTCATCGAAGCTCGACGCCACCTCGTCGCCCTGCTCTTCGGCCAGTGCCTGTTGCCGTTGGGTATCATCGGACAGCAGCTCGGCCAACGCCTGCGCCTTCTTGTCTTCCGCCGCCTTGCGTGCAGCTGCCTGGGCAGCCTTCTTCTTGGCGTCGTCCGCCGCTTTCTTCTTGGCGGCTTCTGCCGCAGCCTCTTTCTTGGCCGCTTCTGCCGCAGCCTTCTGCTTGGCCTCTTCCGCGGACTTCTGCTTGGCTGCTTCAGCCGCCGCCTTCTTGGCCGCTTCGTCGGCTGCCTTCTGTTTGGCGGCTTCGTCGGCCTTCTTCTTGGCGATATCCGCCTGTTTCTTCTGCTCGACAGCCTGCTTGGCTTCCGCAGCCGCCTTGGCGGCCTCGGACTGTTTCTCGGCCTCAGCCTTGGCTTCGGCGGCTTTGGCCGCCGCTTCCGCTTGCTGCGCCTTTCGAGCGTCGTCGGCTTTCTTTTGTTCCGCGGCCTGTTGCTGGGCTTCCTTCTGTTGCTGAGCCGCCTTGGCCGCCGCCGCTTCACGCTGGGCTTCCTGTTGCTCGCGACGCTGCTCCAGCTGCTCCTGCTCGTACTGTTTGGCCGCGGTCTTCTTCGCCTCCCCCGCCAGTTTCTGCTCGGTCTGCACCTGCGCCGAACTCTTGGACTTGAGCTGGACCAGGGTCGCCTGGACGACCGGGCGCGACTGGGGCAATTCAGGGGTGAAGGCGAAGCTGACGAACAGCAGGCCGAAGATCAGCACATGCAGGGCGACTGCCCAGATGACCGGCCAGAAATAACTTTCGGACGACGAACGCTCGCGGTGTCGCATCAAGGCGCCTCGGTAATCAACCCGACGTTGGGCACGCCGGCCTGTTGCAAGGCACCCATGGCGCCGGCGACGACACCATAGTTGGCAGCCTTGTCACCCCGGATGAACACCTGGGTGTCCGCACGCTGACGCATGATGGCACCGACCTGCTGACTCAGTTGGGGCAGCGACACCGCGGTCTCGGACTTGGCCTTCTGATCGGTATCGACCTCGGAACCGACGTTCCAGTAGTAGGTACCATTGGCCTTCACGGAGACGGTGAGGATCTGCTTGTCGTTGTCCTGCGGCAGGGCCTGACTGTCGACCTTGGGCAGGTCGACCTTGACGCCCTGGTTGAGCATGGGTGCCGTCACCATGAAGATGACGAGGAGCACCAACATCACGTCGATGTAGGGCACCACGTTCATCTCGGCGACGGGCTTGCGTTTCTTGCGGCGAGGGACCATGGGATACCTCTTTATTCGTCGCTGGTGTGGACTTTGCGGTGCAGGATGGCCTGGAATTCGTCCGCAAAGGTGTAGTAGCGGTTGATCAGCATTTCCGAGCGGGAGGCGAAGCGGTTGTAGGCCACGACGGCGGGAATGGCGGCGAACAGACCGATGGCGGTGGCGATCAGGGCTTCGGCGATGCCGGGCGCCACGGTGGCCAGGGTCGCCTGCTGGGCGGTGGACAGGCCACGGAAGGAGTTCATGATGCCCCAGACGGTACCGAACAGGCCCACATAGGGGCTGGTGGAACCGACGGTCGCCAGGAACGGCAGCGCCTGCTCGAGCTTTTCTTCCTCACGGGAGATGGCGACGCGCATGGCGCGCGAGACGCCTTCCATCACGGCATCGGGATCCACGCCGGGCTGCTGACGCAGGCGGGAGAATTCCTTGAAGCCGGCACGGAAGATCTGTTCGACGCCGGAATCCGGATCGGGGTTGCTACCGGCCTGGCGATACAGCTTGGACAGATCGATGCCCGACCAGAATTTCTCTTCGAAGGCATCCAGGGAACGCTTGGCGGCGCGCATGGCATTGCCGCGCTGGATGATCATGATCCAGGACGTGACAGAGGCTGCGACCAGGATGAGCATCACCAGTTGCACCACCAGACTGGCGTTGGCGATGAGGCTCCACATGGACGTATGGTCGACGTTGGGTTGCACGCTTAATCTCCTGATTGAATTGACGCCGGATTTCCGGCAAGAACCGTTCGCATGGCTTCGGGCATCGCCCTGGGCCTGAAGCTGTCAGCACGCACGCAGGCGACCGTCACCCACCCTTCACAGAGCAGGACAGCGTCTCTGGCGCGCCGGACCTCCTGGTGAAACCTGAGGCTGGCGCGCTTCGCCTCGACCACCTCGGCACCGATCAGCAACTCGTCATCCAGTCGCGCGGGCGCATGGTAGCGCGCTTCGCTGCTATGGACGACGAACAGCAGACCGTCCCGGGCGAGCTCGGACTGGGCATAGCCCAGCGCGCGCAGTCGCTCGGTGCGGGCGCGTTCCATGAACTTGAGGTAGTTGACGTAATAGACGATGCCGCCGGCATCGGTATCTTCGTAGTAGACACGACACCTGAGGACGGACGGCGACGGGCTCCGCGATTGCGCGTGCATACTCTAGAACCTAGCCTCGCCGTTGCCAATCAGAAATGTTCGCAACTGCATTTAATTACCATTGACCTCGAACAGATCGGGTGTACCACCCTGGGCCAGACGCGTCGGCAGATTGAGTCCGAAGTGCAGATAGGCATGCCGGGTCACTACCCGTCCGCGCGGCGTGCGCATGATATAGCCTTGCTGGATCAAATAGGGTTCCAGCACGTCTTCGATGGTGTGACGCTCTTCGCTGATGGCTGCAGCGAGGCTGTCGACGCCCACCGGACCGCCGTCGAATTTGTCGATCATGGTCAGCAGCAGACGGCGATCCTGGTGATCGAAACCCTGGGCGTCGACGTCCAGCAGATCCAGGGCGCGACTGGCGATGTCGTGGCTGATGTGGCCCTGCCCGCGCACCTCGGCGAAGTCCCGCACCCGCCGCAGCAGGCGATTGGCGATCCGCGGCGTGCCGCGCGCCCGGCGGGCGATTTCCATGGCCCCCTCGGCTTCGATGGCGAGACCGAGGATACCGGCCGAACGGGTGACGATGGTGGCCAAGTCCGCGGTGCCGTAGAACTCCAGGCGCTGGACGATCCCGAAGCGGTCGCGCAGCGGATTGGTCAGCATGCCGGCGCGGGTGGTCGCGCCGACCAGGGTGAAGGGTGGCAGATCCAGTTTGATGGAGCGAGCCGCCGGGCCTTCACCGATCATGATGTCGAGCTGGTAGTCCTCCATGGCCGGATAGAGTACCTCCTCGACGATGGGCGACAGCCGATGGATCTCGTCGATGAAGAGCACATCGCCCGCTTCCAGGTTGGTCAGCAGCGCCGCGAGATCGCCCGGGCGTTCCAGCACAGGACCCGAGGTGCTCTTCAGGGAAACCTGCATTTCCTGGGCGATGATGTTGGCCAGGGTGGTCTTGCCTAGGCCGGGTGGGCCGAAGATCAGGGTGTGGTCGAGGGCCTCGCCCCTGCCCTTCGCGGCCTGGATGAACAGGCCCATCTGGTCGCGCACCACCGGCTGGCCGATGTAGTCGGCCAGGCGCACCGGACGGATGGCGCGATCTTGGAATTCTTCACGGTCGCGGCCGCCGGCCGAGATGAGGCGATCGGTTTCTATCATGGGATCAGACCATGCCCTTCAGGGCGCGACGGATGAGTTCCTCGCTGGAAAGGTCTTCCCCTTCCACGGCGGCGACGGCGCGACTGGCTTCCTGGGGCTTGAAGCCCAGGGCGACCAGGGCGCTGACCGCATCGGCCTCGGCGCTGGCGGCGACGGAGGCCTGGTTCGGCAAGACCAGGGGGGCGATGGTGGGCAGATTCTCCCAGGCCTTGAAACGGTCCTTCAGCTCGACCAGCAGACGCTCGGCGGTCTTCTTGCCCACTCCCGGCACCTTCACCAGGACGGATGTGTCCTGGGCTTGCACACAGCGAACCAATTCATCCACCTCGAGACTGGACATCAAGGCCAGGGCCAGCTTGGGACCGACACCATTGAGCCGGATCAGCTCGCGAAACAGCTCACGCTCGCGCTTTTCGCCGAACCCATACAGCAGGTGCGCATCTTCCCGTACCACGAGGTGAGTGTGCAATGTGACGATTTCACCCTGGGCCGGCAGCCGATAAAGGGTCGTCATGGGCACTTCGACCTCATAGCCGACTCCGCCCACGTCGAGCAGGAGATGCGGCGGCTGCTTTTCCGCCAGGGTGCCACGTAGACGACCGATCACAGGGTTACCTTCCTAACGTTGGAGCGAGGGGGTTGAGCGGATAAGACTAGAGCCGCAGACGACCGCCGCGGCGGCGGGTCGCCAGCAGGCCATGAGGCACCAGGCTCTGCCGGGTATGGGCATGGCACAGGGCGATGGCCAGGGCATCGGAGGCATCGATCTGCGGCTTTTCGGTCAAGCGCAGCAGGTGCATGACCATCAGCATCACCTGCTGCTTGTCCGCCCCGCCGTTGCCGACCACCGCCTGCTTGACCTGGCTCGCGGTGTATTCGGAGATCTCCAGGCCACCCTCGGCGCCGGCGACGATGGCCGCACCCCGGGCCTGACCCAGCTTGAGCGCCGAATCGGCGTTGCGCGCCATGAACACCTGCTCGATGCCCATGGTGACCGGCCCGTACTGGGCGATGACGTCGCGCACGCCGCGATAGACGATCTGCAACCGCTCGGGCAAAGGACCGTTTCCCGTACGGATGCACCCGGAGGCCACGTATTCGCAGCCCCGCCCGGTGTCGCGCACCACGCCAAAGCCGGTCAGCCGCGAGCCCGGGTCGATGCCCAGTACCAGGGTGCCGGGCGCATCGGGCGGCAGGCGCTCATAGAGGGACATCAGCCGAGCTGCGCCATGACATCCTCGGGGATGTCGGCGTTGGAATAGACGTTCTGCACGTCATCCAGGTCTTCGAGCATGTCGATCAGCTTGAGCACCTTCTGCGCGGTGTCCAGATCCAGGGTCGCGGAGGTCGAGGGGATCATGGTCACCTCGGCTTCGTCGGCCTTGTAGCCGGCGGCGGTCAGGGCTTCGTTGACGGCGATGAAGTCGGCGAAGCTGGTGAAGACATCGATGGAGCCGTCATCGTTGGCCACCACGTCGTCGGCACCGGCCTCCAGGGCCGCTTCCATCAGGGCGTCCTCGTCCAGGCCCGGGGCGTAGCTGATCTGGCCCTTGCGCTCGAACAGATAGGCCACCGAGCCGTCGGTACCCAGGTTGCCACCGCACTTGTTGAAGGCGTGGCGGACTTCGGCCGCGGTACGGTTGCGGTTGTCGGTCATGGCCTCGACGATGATGGCGACGCCGCTCGGGGCGTAGCCTTCATAGGTCAGTTCCTCGACGTTCTCGCCCTCGCCGGCACCCACGCCCCGGGCGATGGCCCGGTCGATGGTGTCGCGGGTCATGTTGGCGGTCAGCGCCTTGTCCACCGCCAGGCGCAGGCGGGGATTGTCGGCTGGAACGCCGCCGCCCTGGCGCGCGGCCACGGTCAGCTCACGGATGATCTTGGTGAAGATCTTGCCCTTCTTGGCATCCTGGCGTTCTTTGCGATGCTTGATGTTGGCCCACTTGGAATGACCGGCCATAAGCTACTCCAATGTCTTGATGAAGACTGCGCCGGCAGCGATGGCCGCGGCGCATTGAAAAGGGAAACGGCGGGCACCCGTCCGGACGCCCTCCTCCGATAAGGCTTATTCCGCCTTGGGCTGCTCGCGCAGGCGGATGTGCAGCTCGCGCAGGGCCTTTGCGTCGACGGCGCCGGGCGCCTGGGTCATGACGTCGGCGGCGCTCTGGGTCTTCGGGAAGGCGATGACTTCACGAATGGACGAGGCACCGGTCATCAGCATCACCAGGCGATCCAGGCCAAAGGCCAGGCCACCGTGGGGCGGTGCACCGAACTTCAGGGCGTCCAGCAGGAAGCCGAACTTCTCTTCCTGTTCCGCTTCGCTGATACCCAGCACCTCGAAGACGGCTTGCTGCATCTTCTTGTCGTGGATACGAATGGAACCGCCGCCCAGCTCGGTGCCGTTGAGCACCATGTCGTAGGCGCGCGACAGCGCTGCACCCGGATTGGCCTTGAGCTCTTGCGGGCTGCACTTGGGCGAGGTGAAAGGGTGGTGCATGGCGGTCAGGCTGCCATCGTCGTTCTCCTCGAACATCGGGAAGTCGACCACCCACAGCGGCGCCCACTGGCAGGTCAGCAGGTTGAGGTCGTGGCCGAGCCTGATGCGCAGGGCACCCAGGGCTTCGGAGACGACCTTGGTCTTGTCCGCGCCGAAGAACACGATGTCGCCATCCACCGCGCCGACACGGTCGAGGATGACGTTGATGTTGGCCAGCGGGATGTTCTTGACGATGGGCGACTGCAGGCCCTCGACGCCGGCGGCACGCTCGTTGACCTTGATGTAGGCCAGGCCCTTGGCACCGTAGATGCCGACGAACTTGGTGTAGTCGTCGATCTGCTTGCGCGGCATGCTCGCCCCGCCCGGTACGCGCAGCGCGGCGACGCGGCACTTGGGATCGTTGGCCGGGCCGGCGAAGACCTTGAAGTCGACGTCCTTGAGCTGGTCTTCCACGTCCGTAAGTTCCAGCGGGATGCGCAGGTCCGGCTTGTCGGAACCGAAGCGACGCATGGCGTCGGCCAGGGTCATGTGCGGCAGCTCGCCGAACTCGACGTCCAGGACTTCCTTGAACAGGTTGCGCACCATCGTCTCGGTGATGTCCATGATGTCTTTTTCATCGAGGAAGCTGGTCTCGATGTCGATCTGGGTGAATTCCGGCTGGCGATCGGCCCGCAGGTCCTCGTCACGGAAGCACTTGGCGATCTGGTAGTAGCGGTCGAAGCCAGCGACCATCAGCAGCTGCTTGAACAGCTGGGGCGACTGCGGCAGGGCGAAGAAGCTGCCGGGATGGGTGCGGCTGGGCACTAGGTAGTCGCGGGCACCCTCGGGGGTGGCCCGGGTCAGGATCGGGGTTTCCACGTCGAGGAAACCGTTTTCGTCCAGGTAGCGACGGATGCTGGAGGTGATGCGCGAACGCAGCTTGAGCTTCTCGGCCATCTCCGGACGACGCAGGTCGATGAAGCGATAGCGCAGCCGGGTCTCTTCCCCGACGTCGGTGTATTCGTTGAGCGGGAACGGCGGGGTCTCCGCTTCGTTGAGCACCTCCAGCTCGTAGCCCAGCACCTCGATGGCACCGGACGCCATGTTGGCGTTGCGCGCGCCCTCGGGACGCAGACGTACCTTGCCGGTGAGCTTGACGACGTATTCGCTGCGCACGCGGTCGGCCTTGGCGAAGGTTTCGGCGCGATCCGGATCGAACACCACCTGGGCCAGGCCTTCGCGATCGCGGATGTCGAGGAAGATGACCCCGCCGTGGTCACGGCGGCGGTGGACCCAACCGCAGAGGGTGATTTCCTGGCCGTCCAGGCTCTCGTTCAACTGGCCGCAATAGTGGCTGCGCATCATGATCGTGGTTTCGCTTCTCTAGAACAGGCTGAATGCGTGGAGGCGCCGGGCCGACAGGACCGCGCGCTCGACTGAACGGGAGATTCTATATCATCCGCCACGATTTTACCGTAGCCGGGCGCGCAGCTCGACACGCGAACACTGGCTAAACGGCCAGCGGTTCTGTGATAGCCTCGGAGCCCTTCGCAACCGACGCACAGGAGCCGTCAGCATGGAAATCAACATCGGAATCGCCGAACAGGATCGTGCCCAGATCGCCGAGGGCCTGTCGCGCCTCCTGGCCGACACCTACACCCTGTATCTGAAGACCCACAACTTCCACTGGAACGTGACCGGGCCGATGTTCAACACCCTGCACCTGATGTTCGAGACCCAGTACACCGAGCTGGCCGTGGCGGTGGACGACATCGCCGAGCGCATCCGTGCCCTGGGTTTCCCGGCGCCGGGTACCTATGCCGCCTACGCCCGCCTGTCGAGCATCAAGGAAGAGGAAGGCGTACCGGACGCCCAGGAGATGATCCGCCTGCTGGTGCAGGGCCAGGAAGCCGTGGTGCGCACTGCCCGGGGCATCTTCCCGCTGCTGGACAAGGTCAGCGACGAGCCCACCGCCGATCTGCTGACCCAGCGCATGCAGACCCACGAGAAGACGGCCTGGATGTTGCGCAGCTTGCTCGCCGCCTGAATCCGGCTGCCGTCGCGGTCCGCGGTCCGCGGTCCGCGACGGTGCCACGATTGAGCGGCCCTCACCTTTTGGGTTAAATAAGGACGCGCTTTTCGCGCCGGGTCACTCCGCTGTCGGGCACCGCTCCGGCAGTTTCGGCAGACCCGTGTTCTCTATCCCAAGGTGATTTCACATTGAACACGTTATCTACTGTCCATGTCGTGGTGGGCGCTGCTGCGCTCCTGTTATCGGCGATTCCCGGACTGCAGTCCGACACCTCGTCCTTCGATCAACCCGAGTCCATCCATCTGGCCCTGCTGGGTCTCGCCACCCTTCTCTTCACGCCTTTCTCCCGTAGCCGCAGCAGCGGTGCCCAGAAACTCGCCAGCGCCCTGCTGGTGATCGCCGTCGTGGCCCAGACCTTCATCCTGCTGGCGCCCCTCGGGCAGATCGGCGGCCTGCCGGCCGAATTGCTGCCGCTGGGCCTGACCCTGGTCGCTGCGCTGGCCAGCCTGCCGGAAAAGTTTCGTGCCCCGGCGGGCAGCGCCGCGGTGGCCGACAGCGACGTTCGCCCACGTCAGGCCCCGCGTCCCGCCCCTGTCGCAGCCGCTCCGGCCCGTCCACTGGCCGATGACCGCGAGCGTGGCACGGTGAAGTGGTTCAACACCTCCAAAGGCTTCGGCTTCATCTCCCGCGATACCGGCGACGATATCTTCGTGCACTTCCGCGCGATCCGTGGCGAAGGTCATCGGGTACTGATGGAAGGCCAGCGCGTGGAATTCTCGGTGATCCAGCGGGACAAGGGCCTGCAGGCCGAGGACGTGGTCATCGCAGCCTGATCGCTGCCAGCCAAAAGAAAGGCCGCCCTCGGGCGGCCTTTTTCATGGACGACGAGGCTACTGCCGCTGGGCGGCCGCGGCCTTGCTGTCGTTCATGCCGGTGGTGTTGCCGAGCAGGCTGGCGGTCGCGGTCTGGATGAAGGCCTCCAGGCGCTTCTGCAGTTCGGGCGCGCTGGCGTCGCCCTTGAGCACCTCGCCGCCAGCCTGGGTGCCCAGGTGATAGCGATAGAGTACGGCGTCGCGGTCGCGCGGCTTGACCAGGATGCGATCGCCCGTGACCAGGGCCACGGTCTGGTCGCTGCCCGACGGCTTGATCACCGCCACGCCCGGATCGCCCTGGGGCAGCCCCAGCAGATCACGGCCCCAGCACTGGTGCTGGGTCGGCTTGCCGAAGCGGGCCAGCACCGTGGGTACCACGTCGATCTGGCTGCCGACGGTGTCGCGACGGGCACCAAAGGTTTCCTGCACGTCCGGACCGATCAGCAAGAGCGGCACGTTGAAGCGCGACAGGTCCATCTCGGTGATCTGCTCGTTGTTGCCGAAGCCATGGTCACCGACGATGACGAACAGGGTGTCCTGGTACCAGGGCTCTTGCTTGACCTTGGCAAAGAACTGACCCAGCGACCAGTCGGCGTAGCGCATGGCGGTGAGGTGTTCGTCGAGCGAGCCGTGACCGGTGACCGGGGTGACCGGCAGGTCCTTGGGCAGCGCATAGGGGGTGTGGTTGGACAGGGTCTGCAGCAGCGCATAGAAGGGCTTGCCGTCCGGCGCCTTGGCCAGCGTGTCCAGTTCCTGCACCGAGCGGTCGAACATGTCCTGGTCGGAGACGCCCCAGGTCGGATCCATGAACACCGGATTCACGAAGTCCTCGCGACCGACGAAGCGGGTCATGCCCTGGTTGCTGAAGAAGCCGGACTGGTTGTCCCACTGGAAGTTGCCGTTGTAGACGTAGACGTCGTCGAAGCCACGGGTGCTCAGCAGTTGCGGCAAACCGGAGAACTGGTGCGCGCCCTCGGGCATGCGCATCAGGTACTCGAAGGCCGGCAGGTTGGGGAAGCAGGCCATGGTGGCGAACATGCCCTGGTGGGTATGGGTGCCGTTGGAGAAGAAGCGGGTGAACAGGGTGCCCTGCTTGGCCAGGGCGTCGAAGTTCGGCGTGATGCCGTCTTCGTTGCCCAGCGCACCGATGTAGCGACCGGCCATGCTTTCCATGAGGATCACCACCACGTTGCGCACCTTGGGCAACTGGCCGTCGGCGGGCGGGGTGTAGATCCGGCGCATGGCGGCCTTGTCGGCGTCGATCAGTTCGTCACGCGGGGTCAGCAGCAGTTGCCGGGTAGTGGCCAGGGCCTCGGCGACCGGCATGGTGGCCTTCCAGCTGTTGTCGCGGTGATCGGAAAAGCTGTTCTCGGCGGCGTCGATCAGGGTCAGGGTGCCGTTCAGGCCGAGGTGGTTGGCGAACATGGAGTCGGTGGTATAGGCGTCGCCCCAGCGCAGTGGCGGCCCGGATCTCAGGGTCCCCCGGGCGGCGATGACGGCCACCACCAGGCAGAGCATGAACACCGCGCCCCGGCGATACCAGGCGGCCGGGCGCGGCGCGGCATAGCGCCGGGTGGCTCGTTCGATGCCAAAGAACACCAGGCCCAGCAGCAGGGTCGCCACGGCCCAGGCCAGCAGCAGGCGCACCACCGGGAAACCGTTCCAGATCATGCTGGTGACGGTATGCAGGTCTTCCTGCAGGTACTGGAACACCAGGCTGTTCAACCGCTGGTGGAATTCACGGTAGAAGTTGAGCTCGGCGACGCCCAGCAACAGGCAGACGCTGGCGGCCAGGGTGAACCAGCCGGCCTGCAGCCGGCGCGCGGCCATGGCTCTCAGGCTGAACAGGCAGAACAGCGAGGGCGCGCAGATATAGACCACCAGGCGCAGGTCGAAGCGCGCGCCGTTGAGGAAGGCCTCGGCAAAGGTGGCGAAGGGCGAATCGCCGATCAGGTCGGTGTTGTAGCCCAGCAACACCAAGCGCAGCAGGGTGAACATGACCAGCAGTGCCAGGCCGCAGCCTAGGACGAAGCTCAGGTGGCTGCCCAGCGTCGGCAGCGGGCGGATGCCAGCGGCACGCGGGGTTTGGGGGACTTCCGTTTGCGACATGAAAACACCTTGTCAAAAGCAGCAGGGATTCGCGGCGCGTGGCCAGCGGCTCGGGATCGGCCACGCAGACGCCTCGGGCGCGGTCGGCAGGCGTGGGAGTTTAACCATCCGGCGCGATCGCGCCAGTCCGGGCCTCCTCGACGTGGGCGAAGCGAGACCTCCGCCGCGCTGCCAATCGCCCAGCCTGAGCAGAAGCACGTCAAAATTTCGTCAAGACCTGCTCTGGATGCGACCTCAGCGCAGGCATGGGCGGCAGCCGCCGCTTGCAGTAAAATCCAGCACCCTTGACCGCTCCAGCGCCGTATTCAGGATGCCCCATGGCTCATCGTGACGCTCTGCAGGTGCTACGCACCTACCTGACCAGCCAGATCCTTGGCCAGGAAACCCTGGTGGAGCGCCTGCTCATCGCGGTGCTGGCGGATGGCCATCTGCTGGTGGAGGGCGCACCGGGGCTGGCCAAGACCAAGGCCATCAAGGACCTGGCGGAAGGCCTGGAGGCCGATTTCCACCGGATCCAGTTCACCCCCGACCTGCTGCCGGCCGACATCACCGGCACCGAGATCTATCGTCCCGACACGGCAACCTTCTCCTTCCAGCAGGGGCCGATCTTCCACAACCTGGTCCTGGCCGACGAGATCAACCGGGCGCCGGCCAAGGTGCAGTCCGCGCTGCTGGAAGCCATGGCCGAACGCCAGGTGAGCATCGGTCGCACCTCCTATGCCCTGCCCGACCTCTTCCTGGTGATGGCCACCCAGAATCCCATCGAGCAGGAGGGCACCTATCCGCTGCCCGAGGCCCAGCTCGATCGCTTCCTGATGCACGTCAAGATCGGCTACCCCGACGCCTCGGTGGAGCGTCGCATCCTGGCCCAGGCCCGTGGCGAAGCCCTGGACGGCGAGACCCTGCCAACCGAGCGCGTCACCCAGGCGGAGATCAATGCGGCCCGACGCGAGGTGCTCGGACTGTACATGGCCGACGCCGTGGAGGAATACCTGGTCCAGCTGATCATGGCGACCCGCACCCCGGGGCGCTTCGACCAGGACCTGGCGCACTGGATCACCTATGGCGCCAGCCCGCGCGGCTCCATCGCCCTGGATCGCTCCGCCCGCGCCCATGCCTGGCTGGCCGGACGGGACTTCGTCAGCCCGGAGGATATCCAGGCGGTGGTCTTCGATGTCCTGCGCCACCGTGTCATCCTGTCCTTCGAGGCAGAGGCCGCCGGCATCGACCATGACCGGGTGGTGCAGCGCATCCTCGATCTGGTGGCCGTGGCCTGAGATGGCCGAGCGCAACGGCGTGACCCTGGGCCTGGCCGAACTCATCGAGATGCGTCACCGAGTGGTCGAGGTGCAGCTGTTTTCCGCAGCCGGACGACGCAGCCCGCTGATCGGCCTGCACCACTCGCGCCTGCGCGGGCGCGGGGTGGATTTCGACCAGGTGCGCGCCTATCAGCCCGGCGACGATGTCCGGGCCATCGACTGGCGCGTCACCGCCCGCACCCGCGAGCCCCATACCAAGCTGTTCCACGAAGAGCGCGAGCGGCCGGTCTATCTCCTTCTGGAGCAGAGTCCACGTACCTTCTTCGGCACTCGCCAGCAATTCAAGTCGGTGCTCGCCGGGCGGCTGGCCGCGCTGATCGGCTGGGCGGTGCTGGAGCACAACGACCGCATCGGCGGCATGATCTTCGGCGGCGAACGCCTGCACGAAGTGCGGCCACGACGCAGCAAGCAGAATCTGCTGCGCTTCTTCGATCACCTGGTCAACGCCAATCGGGCGCTGCAGGATCCGGCCCTGGCCCAGGTGCCGCGCATCACCTTCAACCAGGTCCTGCGCCGTGCTCGCGAGGTGCTGCGTCCCGGCAGCCTGGCGCTGGTGATCTGCGACGAGCGCAGCCTGGACGTGGCCACCGAGCAGCACCTCACCCTGCTCTCGCGGCACAGCGACCTGGTCCTGCTGCCGCTCTCCGATCCGCTGGATCATGAATTGCCCCAGGCCGGCCTGCTGCGTTTCACCAGCGGCCAGGCGGAGGTGGAGCTGGATACCGATCGCGCCGACGTACGCCAGGGCTATGCCGAGCAGGCCGCGCAGCGCCGCGAACGCTGGACCGAGCTCAGCCTGCGCCTGGGCGTTCCGCTGCTGCCGCTGTCCACGGCGGACGACCTCATCGAGCAGTTGCGGCATCTCTTGCGCCAGCACCGTCCAGGGTACACCTCGTGACGCCCGGACTGCCCAATCTGGAGCCGCTGCGGCTGCCGCCGGAGCCGGCCCTCTGGCCACCGGCCCCGGGCTGGTGGCTGCTGGCGCTGGTCGTGGTGGCGCTGGCCTTCTTTCTGCGCCATCGCCATGGCCGACGGCCCCTGGTCAGCGTGCCCCTCGTCGAGCCAACTACCGAAGAGGATCTGCGCACCACCGCGCTGGCCGAGCTGGCGCGCCTGCCGCGTCCCTATGGCGCTCCGGCCGGCCCCTGGTTGCAGGCACTTAACGCCCTGCTCAAACGCCTCTGCCGGGCCAGCTATCCGGATCAGCTCAGCCAGACCCTGAGCGGCCGCGACTGGCTGGCCTTTCTCGATTCGCGCTGTCCGGCGGCTGGCCTGACGCGCTACATGATCCTGGTCGATGGCGGCTATCGTCCGGATTGTCGGCTGGACGACCGCGCCATCGACGGCCTGCAGGACGCCGTCGCCACCTGGATCCGCAAGCATGTTTGAATTCGCCTGGCCCTGGTTGTGGCTGTTGCTGCCACTGCCCTGGCTGCTGCGCGTGCTCCTGCCGGCGGCCGACAGCGGCCAGGCCGCCCTGCGCGTGGAATTCCTCGGTGAACTCGAACACCTGGGCGGGCGCACCCGCCACACCGGCGGCCTGAGCGGCGCCCGTCGCCTGCTGCCCTTTCTGCTGGGCTGGCTGCTGATCCTGGGCGCCGCGGCGCGCCCCCAATGGGTGGGGCCACCCCAGCCGCTGGACGTGAGCGGTCGCGATCTGCTGCTGGCGGTGGATGTCTCCGGCTCGATGGATACCCCGGACATGCAATTGGGCGACGAGAACGTCAGCCGCCTGAACCTGGTCAAGCAACTGCTCGGCCGCTTCATCGACAGTCGCCAGGGCGATCGCGTCGGCCTGATCCTGTTCGGCTCCCAGGCCTATCTACAGGCGCCCCTGACCGCCGACCGACGCACCGTGCATGCCCTCCTCGAAGAAGCCCAGATCGGCCTGGCCGGGCGCAACACGGCGGTGGGCGACGCCGTGGGCCTGGCGGTCAAGCACCTGCGCAAGCGGCCGGACAACAGCCGCACCCTGATCCTGGTCACCGACGGCGCCAGCAACGGCGGCGTGGTGACGCCCGAGGTGGCGGCGAGCCTGGCGGCCAGCGAGCGGGTGCGCGTCTACACCCTCGGCATCGGCGCCGATCCGGATACCCTGGGCGCCGCCGCGACGCCCAGCGATCTCGACGAACCCATGTTGCGCCACCTCGCCGAGGTCACCAACGGCGCCTATTTCCGGGTGAGATCCAGCACCGAGCTGGCCGCCGTGTCGCGCCAACTCGATCGCCTCGAACCCATCCGCCAGCAGCCGGACCAGGCCCGTCCCACCCGCGAACTCTATCCCTGGCCACTGGCCGGGGCGCTGCTGCTCGGCCTGGCCCTGGCGCTCGACCGCCTGCCGTGGCCGCCGCGCTGGCGGCGCCGAGGCAAGCCGACATGAACGACTGGCTGCCGCTGTTCCTGCGTCCCGGGTGGCTGCTGGCCCTGGTGCCGGTCGCCCTGTTGATCGGGTCGCTGCGTCAGCGCCGGCATCGCCACGGGCGCTGGCAGGCGCTCCTGCCTCCGGCGCTGCAACCCTGGCTGCTCAGTGACAGCGATCGCCAGCGCTCGCCCCTCGGCCTGGTGCTGCTGGGCCTGGCCGGGGTGGTGGCCTGCCTGGCCCTGGCCGGTCCCAGCTGGCAGCAGGGTGAAGCGCAGAACTTTCGCCGCAACGATCCGCTGGTGGTGGTACTGGCGCTGACGCCCGATCTGCTCGCCACCGACGTCACCCCGAACCGCCTGCTGGCCGTGCAGCGCAAGCTGCAGGACCTGCTCAAGGCGCGCCAGGACGGCGAGACCGCCATCGTCGTCTATGCCGGCAGCGCCCACACCCTGGTGCCCCTGACCGACGACCTGCCGACCATGGACAACCTGCTCAAGGCGCTGCGGCCGTCGATCATGCCGGTGCCCGGGCAGCGCGCCGACCTGGGCGTCGCCCAGGCCCTGGAACTGCTCGGTCCGGCGCCCAGCGCCAGTGCCCGGCTGCTGCTCATCGCCAGCGACCTGGACGACCGCGAGCGCCTGGGCCTCGAGCGCCAGTTGCAGGGGCGGTTGCGCCAGCTGGCGATCCTCGGCCCGGGTACACCCCAGGGTGCCCCGGTGGCCGCCGAGACCGGCAACTACCTGAGCGACGCCGCCGGCGGCATCCGCATCGCCCGATTGGACGAAGGCCACCTGCAGGGCGTCGCCCAGGCGCTGGGCGGGCGCTATCAGCGCTTGCAGCGTGACGACAGCGACCTGCGCCGCCTCGGCCTGCTGGAGCGTCCGGGCGATGTGCGAGCCAGCGACGGCCAGGCCCCCTCGGACTGGCGCGACCAGGGTTACCTGCTGCTGCTGCCGCTGCTGATCCTGGTCGCCTGCGGCGCGCGCCGCGGCTGGCTACTGTGCCTGCCCTTCTGCCTGCTGCTGACGCCCCCTCCGGCGCAGGCCGGCAGCTGGGACGACCTCTGGCTGCGTCGCGACCAGCAGGCCCTGCAGCTGCTGGCCGACGATCAGGCTGGCGCGGCCGCCGACCTCTTCAGCGACGAGCGCTGGCGCGGCGTGGCGCTCTATCGCGCCGGCGACTTCAGCGGCGCCGCCGCGGCCTTCGCCCGGGACCCGTCGGCGGACGGCCACTACAATCGCGGCAACGCCCTAGCCATGGCCGGACGCCTGGAAGAGGCCCTGCGCGCCTACCGCGCGGCGCTGGTGTTGCGCCCGGATCTGACCCCCGCCCTGCGCAATCGCAACCGCCTCGAACGCCTGCTCGCCCAACGCGCCGCAGCCCAGGCCGACGCCGCCGCCCGCAGTCGCAAGGCGCAGAACGCCAGCCAGAGCAGCGCCCAGGCGGACGAGCCGGCCAATAGCAGTACCCCGCCGTCCGCTGCAGCCGCCGCAGCCCGCCCGCAGCCGCAGGCCCAGGCCGGCGCGGACTGGCTCGTCAGCCCCTCCTATGCCGAAGATTCCCTGGCGGAGGAACAGCGTCAGGCAGCCGAACAGTGGCTGCGAGAGATCCCCGACAACCCGGCCGAACTGCTGCGCCGCAAATTCTGGTACCAGCAACAACAACGCGAGGAGAACGCGCTGCAATGAAGTCCTATCCGTTGCTGCTGCCCCTCGCGCTGCTCGCGCCGCTGCTCCAGGCGGCGGATCTCAGCGCCCGCCTGGAGCGCAACCAGCTCAGTCAGAACGAGACGCTGGAGCTCATCCTCGAGACCACCGACCCCGCCCAGTTCGGCAAGCCCGATCTTGGCCCGCTGGAGCAGAACTTCCGCGTGCTCGGGGTACGGCAGAACAGCCTGCCGCCCGGCGAGCGGGTGACCACGCGCTGGAACGTGACCCTGCAACCCAAGGCCAGCGGCGCCCTGACCATTCCCGCCCTGATCCTCGACGGCGCCCGCAGCCAGCCGCTGACCGTCACCGTTGAAGCCAGCGCCGCCAGGCGCCAGACCCGCGAGCCGGTCTATCTGGAAGCCTCGGTGGAGCGCACCCGGCTCTATGTGCAGGCGGAAACCATCCTGACCATTCGTCTCTACCACGCCGTGGCGCTCTATGACGACCATGTGCTCACCCCACCCAATCCCAGCGAGGCGCGGGTGGATCTGCTCGGTACGCCGCAGGTCTACGAGCGTGACGTCGAGGGCGTACGGCATGGCGTGATCGAATGGCGCTACGCCATCCATCCGCTGCAGAGCGGTACCCTGGTGCTGCCACCCCAGACCTTCAGCGCCACCCTGGCCGGTGGCCTCGACGACAGCTCGCGCGCTGGCCAGCCAATCCAGCTGCGCACTCCCGCGCTGACCCTCGAAGTCCTCGCGCAGCCCGCCAGCTATCCGCCGCAGACGCCCTGGGTGCCGGCGCGCAGCCTGACCCTGACGCAACAATGGAGTCCTGCGCCGGAAGACGCCCACGAGGGCAACGCCCTGACCCGTACCCTGCAGCTGCGTGCCGAAGGCCTGGCACCTGGTCAGCTCCCCCCACTGGTGCTGCCCGAGACCGAGGGCGTGAAGCGCTATGCCGAACAGCCGCGGCTGTCGCTGCAGACCCAGGCGCGCGGACTGGTCGGGCAACGCGAGGAACGGGTCGCCCTGATTCCCACCTCCACGGGTGACAAGGTCCTGCCGCCGGTGGAGGTGGTCTGGTGGAACACCGAGACCGATACCCTCGAACGCGCCACCCTGCCCGCGCAAACCCTGGTGGTCGCCGAGGATCCGACCCTGCAACCGGTGGCGGCACCGGCCACTGGCAAGGTCACCGGCGGTGACCGGGGACTCTGGCGCTGGCAGCTGGCGACGGCCTTCTTCGCCCTGACCACCCTGCTCGGCTTCGGCCTCTGGTGGCGCGCCCGCCGTCAGCCGGCGGTCTTGCCGACCGTGCCCGATCTCGATAGCCGCCTGCAGCGCGAAGAGCTGCGCCGCGCCTGCCAGAGCAACGATCCCCACGCCACCCGTCACGCCCTGGACGCCTGGGCCCGGCAGCAACCGGAAACCCTGGCGGCCATGGGGGCACGTTTCGAGCCCCTGGCCGCCGCGCTCGACGACCTCAATGGGGCGCTCTACAGCGAAGCCGGTCAGCGCTGGCAGGGCGAGACGCTATGGCAGGCGATCAATGCCCTGCCGCCGCTGACGCCCGCGGCCGTGCACGACACCCTGCCACCGCTCTATCCGCGCTGAGCGGCTTCTTCCAGCTGCGCCAGGCGCTCTTCGAGGGCGGCGATCCGGGCTTCCATCGCCTCCAGCCGGCCTTCGCGTCCGCCGGCAGGGGTACCGCCGTCGGAGGCACTACCCAGCTGCGCGACCTGGGCGTCGCGTTCCGCCGCGTTGCCGAACAGATGCAGATAACGCTCTTCGCGCTGGCCAGGCTGTCGCCCCAGGCCGGTGGCCAGGCCGCGGGCGATCAGCCGCTCCAGGCGGTGGCGCACCTGCTCGGTATCGTCGAAGGCATGCATCCGGCCGCTGCGGGCCAACAATTCGCCCAGGGTCTGGGGCCCCCGCAGGAACAGCAGGGCACAGAGCACCCACTGGGGTGGCGGGAGCTCCAGGGCCTTGTCCAGCCGCTGCTCCCAGCGATCCGTCCGGCTGCCCATGACCAGGCGGGCCAGACCGCGTTCTTCCAGACGCCGCAGTCCCTGCCCCACTTCACCCGGGGTGAGGTTGAGCACCGGCTCGCGACTGGTCTTCTGGTTGCAGGCCAGCACCAGCGCATTGAGTGTCAGGGGATAGCTTTCCGGCGTGGTCAGCTGCTTCTCGATGAGGCTGCCGAGAACGCGGATCTCGTTGGCCTCCAGCGGCTCTTCGGCAAAGGCGGGGATGACTGCTTGGCTCATGGCGGACTCCGCTTGGATGACGCGCCAGCCTAGCCTGCCCTCAGAGCCTGTTCAACGTCTCGCGAGCTAGAGCCAGACAAGGCGAAAATGGCTGAGGAAGCGGATCGGACCCGCGCTCGGGTTTACCAGTGGTAAATGAGCATTCCAAAGCTATTTTCAACGCAGTTGGGCCGACGCGCAGCAGACTTTGATCAGGCTCTCAGCGACGTCGCCACTGCGGCAACCCGATCAGCACCACCGCGCCTACGATGACCAGCATGGCCAGCGTTTCGGCCGGACCGATCCGCTCGCCGGCGAACAGGGTACCCAGCAGCACCGCCACCACCGGATTGACATAGGCGTAGCTGGTGGCGGCCGCCGAGCGCACCCGCCCCAGCAGATAGAGATAGGCGCTGAAGGCGATCAGCGAGCCGAACACCACCAGATAGCCCAGCGCCAGCCAGCCACCCAGGGCCGGCCAGTGCTGCAGCCGCTCGCCGCTGAGGTAGCTGGCGCCGAGCAGCACCGCGCCCGCCACCAGCATCTCCATGGCACTGGCCATAGCCCCGCGCGGCAACGGTAGGTAGCGACTCCAGATCGAGCCGAAGGCCCAGGCCGCCGCGGCGAGCAGGATCACCGCCGCGCCCAGGGGCGTAGCGCTCATGGTATCGCCCAGGTTGAGCAAGGCGATCCCCGCCAGCCCCAGGGCGATGCCGGCCCATTCCAGCAGGGTATTGCGCTGTCCCCAGAGCAGGCCGAACAGCAGGGTGAACAGCGGGACCGTGGCGATCGACAAGGCCGCGATGCCCGAGGTCACGCCCCAGTGCTCGGCGAGGGTCACGCCGCCGTTGCCCACGCCCAGCAGCAGGATGCCGATCACCGCGGCCGCCGCGATCTCGCGCGCCGGCGGCCAGGGCGCCCCGCGCAGGCGCAGCCAGCCCAGCAGCAGACTCCCGGCGATTAGGAATCTCAGCCCCGCCATCAACAGCGGCGGCCAGTGAGCCACGCCGATGCGGATCACCAGATAGGTGGAGCCCCAGACCACATAGAGCGCGAAAAAGGCCGCCAGCAAGGGTAGCCAGCGGGGTAGGCGCGGCGCGAGGCAGGGCGAGGCGGAGGTGTCCATGCGCGAGAGATTCCTGAGAGGTCAGGCAGCCATTGTAGGAGCGCGCGACGGGACGGCTAAGATACAGTCGAGGGATAAAGGGCTCGACCAGGCTTCGATTCAGCAGAGTTTAGGTACAACGACCTTCGATTCGAAGGCAGGGGAACGGACATGGACCATATCGATCGCCGCCTCATCGACCTGCTGCTGGTGGAGGGCCGCGCCAGCTACGCGGATCTCGGTCGCCGACTGGGTCTCTCCGCGCCGGCCATCGCCGAACGCATCGCCAAGCTGGAGGACGCCGGGATCATCACTGGCTATGGGGCCCGTATCGACCGCCGCGCCCTGGGCTACGGCACCGAATGCCTGATTTCCCTACGCCTGCACAGCACCAGTCAGGGCCCGGTATTGAAGAAACTGGAGGCCCTCCCCCAGCTGCTCGCCTGCCACCGGGTCACGGGTGAAGACTGCCTGATGCTGCGGGTCGCCCTACGCGACATGGGCGAACTGGAGGCCCTTATCGATCAGCTGACCCGATTCGGCATGAGCCGGACCGTGGTGGTGCTGTCGACGCCCTTCGAGCGCCCGCTGCCGCTCCTGCCCGGCTGACGGCGCGCACAAAAAAGCCCCGACACCTTGCGGCACCAGGGCTGGTGAAGCGCGACGTCCCGTCAGATGAAGGAGTCGTCGTCGCCACTGTCGTCGAAGAAGCCGCCACCGCCGCCGGTATCGCCATAGTCGGCGGCGTCCTGGAAGCCCCCGTTATCCTGATAGCCACCCGCATCCTGGAATCCGCCGCCATTGTCGTAGCTGGCGCTGTCGGCCCAGCCTCCCTGGGAGCCGGCATCCGCCAGGCCCTGGTCGGCAGCCGGGGTCTCGTTGATGACGTTGACGATCTCCTCGGGTTGCGAGTGATGGAACAGGCCCGAGATAGCCTGGGCCGCCAGCACGCCACCGGCTACCCCGGCCGCGGTCTGCAGCGCGCCGCCCATGAAACCGCCCATGCGCGAGGGCGCCGCCTGGGGTGCGCCATAGCCGGGTGCGGGCTGGGCATAGCCGGGATTGGACTGGGCATACCCCGGATTGGCAGGCCGCGAAGCCGCCGGGCCCGGATCATTCCAGCCGCGCGATGGCGCGGCGTTGGCCGGTGCCTGACCGCCCGCTGGCTGGCTGCTACCGCCGCCGAACAGGCTGGACAGGAAGCCGCCGCTGCTTGGGCGATTCTGCTGGACCTGGGCCATCTGGCTTTCCAGTTCCCGGACACGCTGGTCCAGCCGCTTGATGGCGGCCTCCTGGATCAGCATCGCCTGGGCCATGTAATAGGGTGCCGCGGGCTGCTCGCGCAGGCGCTGCTGGATCAGCGCCTCGGCTTCCCGGTCACGGGGCGCGGTCTGGGCTTCCGTGGTCTTGAGACGGTCGAACAGACCTTCGATCAGCTGGCTTTCTTCGCGTTGCATGATGACCCTCCCGCAGACGGTCTACTGGCGGCCTTCCCCTGGGAACGGCCTGGATGTCGAAAGGCGCAGCGGCGTGCGCTGCTATGCCAGATAGAGGCGTAGCCGCGACTTTTCAAGCGGGACCCGCGCCATGTTCAGCGCGGATTCAGCCAGCCCTCGCCACCTTAGCTTCTCTCTTCTGAAGGGACGGCGGGGTGGCGAGTTCCAGCGCCGCGCCGGTGACTGGACAACCGGCCTGTCCTGCGGGAGTCTGCCACTTTCCCCGTGAGAGTCGCCCATGCCGCCGCTGCTTATCCTGATCGACCAGCAACAGGGGATCCGCGCGCCCCACCTGGGCCCACGCAACCACCCGGAGGCCGAGCTGCACATGGCCGACCTGCTGGCGGCCTGGCGCCAGGCCCAGGCGCCCTTGCTGCACGTCCGGCACCTGTCGCGCAGTCCGACTTCGGTGTTCTGGCCGGGACAGCCCGGCGTGCAGTTCCAGCCGGCGCTGGCACCCCTGCCCGGCGAGACGGTGTTCGACAAGCAGGTCCCCGACGCCTTCGCCAACAGTGGCCTGGAGCGCTGGCTGCACCAGCGCGGCATAGCCTCGCTGCTGATCTGCGGCGTGGCCAGCGAGAACTCGGTGGAGGCCACCGCGCGTAGCGCCGGCAATCTGGATTTCACCACCTGGGTCGCCGAAGACGCCTGCTACACCTTCGCCAAGACCGACTTCGCCGGTCGGCCGCGCAGCGCCGAGGAGGTCCATGCGATGGCCATGGCAAATCTGCACGGCGAATACGCCACCGTCACCTCCACCGCGGCCATGCTCGAACGTCTGCGGGCGAGCAGGTCGCCCTGCTAGACTGCCCTCCTGCCCGTCTGGAAGAGCTGCATGAACCCTGTCGATATCCTGCGCGACTCGCTGTCTTTCTATGCCCGCAATCTGCGGCCCCTGGCCGCCCTCACCCTGCCCTGGCTGCTGCTCGAAGCCCTGCTGCGCTATCAGGTGCTGGAGCGCTTCGGCGCCAGCGGCGGCCTGTGGGACATGCTGGTCAGCCTGCTCTGCTATCCGCTTTACACCGCCGCCCTGCTGATCTTTCTGGAGGCACGCACCCAGGGCAACACCCCGCGCCTGAGCGGCGTCTGGGGCGCCGCGCTGCTGCTCTGGCCGCGCTTCGCCATCCTCGCGGCCTTGACCTCGGGGCTGGTGATGCTGGGCTTTTCGCTGTTGATCGTGCCGGGCTTTCTGATCATGGCCAAGCTGGCCTTCGCCGAGAACCTGCTGGTCTTGGAGGGACGGGCGCCGCTGGACGCCCTGCGTGGCAGCCTGCGCCTGAGCCGCGGGCACTTCTTCACCCTGCTGGCGTGCATCCTGGCCACGGTCCTGCCGGCCTGGCTGCTCGACGCCTGGATCACCCGGCATTTCGCCGAGGCCGCGGTAGCGGAGATCGCGCTGCAGACCCTCTCGGGCTTCCTGCAGCTGATCCCCAGCATCGCCGTCTACCGTATCTACATGCTGGTCAGGCAGAACGCCTGACCTGGCCATTCACCACATCAGGTCGTCCGGCACCTGATAGGCGGCATAGGGATCGTCCGGATCCGGCGCGCCGCTCTGCACGTTGAGCAGCACAACCCGCTTGGGATCACGCTCCTGGATGCGCTCGGCGGTAGCCCGGGGTACCACTTCGTAGCGGCCTTCGTAGCGCACGATGGCCAGGCTGCCCTTGCTGAGCTTGTCTCTCATCATGACGTTGACCGACAGGCGCTTGACCTTCTTGTCGTCGACGAAGTTGTAGTAGTCCTCGGTGGTCAGCTTGGGCAGGCGGCTGGTCTCGATCAGCTGCTTGATCTGTGCCTGCTCGGCCTTGCGCTTCTTCTTGTCTTCCTGAGCGCGATTGAGCTCCTGGTCCTTGGCCAGCTTCTCCGCCTGGGCCTGCTGGACGGCCAGCTCCTGGGAGCGGTCCTTTTCCGTCTGCCCGCGGTGCTCCATGCGGCTTTGTTTCTGCTTCTGCTTGACGGCCTGCTTGGCCTGCTTTTCATTGACCAATCCGGCTTTCAGCAGCTGGTCGCGTAGGGACATGCTCATCGATACGACTCGTCTAGATCATCCAAGGGGGCGCGGCTCGAAAGCGGCCGCGCGCCAGGGTGTCCATCCTGCGCAGCCGACGAAGCGAGTGCAAGCCTTTCTCTGGGGTGAAATAATGCGGCCATTACCTATCCGCCCCTGGTTCGGGCGCTGCCGATCACCATTTGCCCATGATTACCTTCGCGATCGTCCTGCTCTTCGTCGCCAGCGTGCTCTTCGTCCACCTTCGCGGACGCGCTCGGCTGCCTTTCCTGCGCCAGCTGGTCAACCACTCGGCGGTGTTCGCCCCCTACAACGCCCTGATGTACCTGTTCTCCAGCGTGCCGTCCAAACCCTACCTGGATCGCAGCCGCTTTCCCGAGCTGGACGTGCTCAAGGACAACTGGCAGGAGATTCGCGTCGAAGCCCTGCGGCTGTTCGACGAGGGCTATATCCGCGCCGCGGAAAAGGACAATGACGCCGGCTTCGGTTCCTTCTTCAAGAAGGGCTGGAAGCGTTTCTACCTGACCTGGTACGGCGAGCCGCTGCCCTCCGCCCAGACCCTCTGCCCGCGGACCGTCGAACTGGTGCGGCAGATCCCCAACGTCAAGGGCGCCATGTTCGCGCTGCTGCCGGGCGGCAGCCACCTGAACCCCCATCGCGATCCCTTCGGCGGTTCGCTGCGCTACCACCTGGGCCTGGCCACGCCCAACTCGGACGCCTGCCGCATCTATGTCGACGGCCAGCCCTATGCCTGGCGCGACGGCGAGGACGTGATGTTCGATGAAACCTACGTGCACTGGGTTAAGAACGAGACCGACCAGACCCGGGTCATCCTCTTCTGCGACGTCGAGCGGCCGTTGCGCAATCGTCTGCTGACCCGCGTCAACCAGGCGGTAAGCCGCTTCCTGGGCAGCGCCACGGCGCCGCAGAACGTCGAAGGCGAACGCGTCGGCGGCATCAACCAGGCCTATGCCTTCAGCAAGAGATTCGGGGATCGTATCGGTGGCGGCGTGAAGAAATTCAAGCGGCGCCATCCCAAGGCCTATCGCATCGCCAAACCGGTGCTGGCGGTGCTGGTGGTGATCGCGCTCTACCACTGGATCGTCAGCTGAGGCAGCGATCCTGCGCAGGCGGCGTCAGCGGCCCTTAGCCGGAACGCTGCTGGCGCTGCCGATGCAGCCGGGCCACCAGCTCGGCTTCGGCTTGGGACAGACCGCAGGCCTGGGTAAGATCATCGGCGCTGGCGCCCAGCCCCACCAAACGCGCCGCCTGGGAAAACGACAGGCTGGTGGGATCGCTCTGCTCGATCTGGGTCAGGCGATCGGGCAAGGGCGCCACCACCTGGGCCAGCCCCTGCACCTGCTCGCCCATGCGCACCTGCCCGGCCTGATAGGTTTCCAGGCGTTTGAGCAGGATCTGCATGCGCTTGTCGACCAGGGCCTCCCGCTCGGCCAGCTTGGCCGCCTGCTGCTGCTGGCGCTGCCAGAGCAACCAGCAGCAGCCGCCGAGGCCGGCACAGGCCAGCCCCAGGGCGACGCTGAGCAGGATCAGCCCGACGAGCATCAGATGCTTTCCAGCTCCGACCACTCTTCTTCGGTCATCAGCTTGTCGAGCTCGACCAGGATCAGCAGCTCGCCGTTCTTGTTGCACACGCCCTGGATGAATTTGGCGGATTCGTCATTGCCGACGTTCGGTGCGGTCTCGATCTCCGACTGCCGCAGGTAGACCACCTCGGCCACGCTGTCGACTAGGATACCGACGACCTGCTTGTCGGCCTCGATGATGACGATACGTGTGTTGTCGGTGACCTCGGTGGGCAGCAGACCGAAGCGTTGACGGGTGTCGATCACCGTCACCACGTTGCCGCGCAGGTTGATGATGCCCAGCACGTAGCTCGGCGCACCCGGGACCGGAGCGATTTCGGTATAGCGCAGGACTTCCTGGACCTGCATCACGTTGATGCCGTAGGTCTCGTTATCCAGGCGGAAGGTGACCCATTGCAGGACCGGATCCTCGGAACCCTGTGCGGACGTTTTTTTCATGTTCCCTAGCCTCGTCAAATACCGCACGTGCGGCGAAGCGGGCGAACCCGCCGGTTAGTTGCAGCGGGCAGCCCTAGCGACGGCCACCCACCACCTGGTCAGCGAGCGCCGCCACATCCAGCAGCGCACACATCTGATCGATCACCGTACCGGCCAGCCACGGCCGGGTAGCGCGCTGATTCCGCCATTTGACCTCGGCGGGATCCAGCCGTACCGAATGGCTGACGCCATGCGCGGCCAGGCCCCAATCCAGGCCTTGCAGCGATATCACGAATTTCAGGCCCTCGCGATAGTCGTCGCGGTAGCGTTCGGGCATCACCCAGCGCGCCGCGTCGAGCACGCGCAGGTTGCCTGCCTGGCAGGGTAGCAGGCCCAGGAACCAGTCTGGCTGACCGAACAGCGGCGTCAACTCTTCGTCGGTGAGCGGGTAGATGGAGCCCAGGCACACCAGGGGCGCGGCCAGGGTCAAGCCAGCCACGTCGAACAGCAGGCATTCGAAGGGCTCCTCGCTCCACTCGGGGCGACCTTCCACATGCACGGCGCTGGGCGGTACGCCAGCCGCTGCTGCGGGCTGCACCGCCGGGGTACCGAGGGCAATGCCCTCCACCACCGGACGCGCCGGTTCGGCAGCGGGGGCCAGTTCGGGGACGCGCCAGTCCAGCTCGATATCGGTTTCGGGTGGCAACGGCGCCTGGGGTGCAGGCTGCAGCACTTCGGGCAGAGCGCGCTCGGCCTGGGCAACGCCGGCACGGCGGGCAACCAGCGGCACGACTCGGGGTTGTCGCGCGGCGTCCCGTTCGAGCTCCTCGCGCACGGCGGCAGCGAATTCGTCTTCGCTCACGCTGGCGATCGGCGCAGCCGGTGCCACCACGGGAGCCTCGACCGGAGTGGCTTCGGCGGTCGGCAGTTCCAGGAACGCGTCCAGCAACAGGGCATCGAGATAGCCCTGGAGGACACGCTGAGGACGATTGTCGAGGGACGTCGGTTGGCTCATGGCGATCTACGTGGGTGGGTTGTCCAGCCTATCGGCCGGCAGGGTGGAAAACTTGAATCAGGCGACCTGGCTGCTGGGCGCTCCGTCGAGCAGATGCCGCAGCAACGCTCGGTAGGCGATGACGCCACGACTGTTCATCTCGTAGCGCGACGGCACCTGCCCGGAGCGACTGGCGTCGCGCAGTCGCGTATCGATGGGAATGAAGGCCTGCCACAGCTGCGCAGGATAGGTGCTGCGCAGGACCTTGAGCGTGCCGATGGAGGCCTGGGTACGGCGGTCGAACAGGGTCGGCACTATGGTGTAGGGCAGCGCCTGCTTGCGCGAGCGGTTGATCATGGTCAGGGTGTTGACCATGCGTTCGAGCCCCTTGAGCGCAAGGAATTCGGTCTGGGTGGGAATCACCAGATGCTGACTGGCCGCCAGGGCATTGACCATCAGCACGCCGAGCAACGGCGGACTGTCGATCAGCACATGATCGAAGTCGTTCCACAGCTGTGCCAGGCTCTTGGAGATCACCAGGCCCAGGCCACTCTGGCCCGGCGACTGACGCTCCAGGGTGGCCAGCGCGGTACTGGACGGCAGCATCGACAGCTGCGGATGGCTGGTGGGCAGCAGCAGCCGCTTCGGCAGGCCTTCCGGAACCTGGCCACCGTGTTGGAACAGGTCGAACGCGCTGTGTTCGAGACTGTCCGGATCCTGACCGAAATAGCTCGTCAGGGAGCCGTGGGGATCGAGATCCACCAGCAGGACGCGCTTGCCCTCATCGCCGAGCAAACCGGCGAGGGCAACGGTGGTGGTGGTCTTGCCCACCCCACCCTTCTGATTGGCGACAGCCCAGACTCTCATGTGCAGACTTCCTCCCGACGACACGACCAGCCGGGTCAAGGTGCCGGCTTGGTGGCCGGCGACGAAGATTTGACAGGCGCCACCTCGGGCGCCGGTTCTCCAGGCGATGTTGCAGATTGTGTGCCAGTCGACGGATTTTGCAAGGTGCTCTGCGGCCGGAACAGATCGAGATTGCGCGAGATCAATAGGACCACCCGTCGATTGCGTGCTCGGTTGATGTCACTGATGTTGTCGACCACCGGTTGATAGGCGCCATAGCCCACCACGGCCAGGCGCTGCGGGGCGATGCCGTTGCCGATCAGCAGTCGTACGATACTGGCTGCCCGGGCCGCCGACAGTTCCCAGTTGGTGGGATACAGCGCCGTGCTGATGGGGCGGTCGTCCGTGTATCCCTGTACCTGGATCGGATTTTTGAACGGCGCCAGAATCTTGGCCACCTTCTCCATGAGGCCGAAGGCGGGATTGCTCGGCAGGGAATCGCCGCTGGCGAACAGTAGATTGGAGCTGAGCTCGATCTCCAGCCACATTTCACTGGCCTTGATGTTCAACTGGTCGCCGGCGATGAGATCGCCGAAGGCGGCGCGCACACTGTCGGCGATCTGCTGCAGCGGATCGCTGGGCGCGCCCCTGGCCGGCTGAGCGGCGCTGGCGTCCATCACGGTCGGTGTCACGCCCGCGGGACGCTGATCGCCGAGGGGAATGGGTTTGAGTGAACGCTCCGGCTGGCTGAAGATGCCCGACAGGCTGTCCGAGAGCACCTTGTACTTGCTCTCGTTGAGCGAGGAGATGGAATACATCACCACGAAAAAGGCGAACAGCAGGGTGATGAAGTCCGCGTAGGAGACCAGCCAGCGTTCGTGGTTCTCGTGTTCTTCGGGACGGCGGCGGCGACGAGGCATGCGGCGTCCTCTAGTGTGGTGTATCGGAAGTTCGCACAAGAATTGGCGAGTGATTTTTTGCTCTGGGCCAGGCGCCGCGACGAGTCATAGCAGGGCTATGGCGAGGAGTGGCAACGCCGCCCAGGCCAAAAAAGCGCCGCCAAAATTGTGTAGATAACTTCCGATACACCACACTAGTCCAGAAAACCTTGCAGCTTCATTTCGATGGAGCGAGGATTCTCGCCCTCGCCGATGGACATCAGGCCTTCCAGCAGCATTTCCCGGTAGCGGGACTGTTGCTGGGCCAGCGCCTTGAGCTTGTTGCCCACGGGCAGCAACAGCAGGTTGGCGAAGCCGACACCATAGATGGTGGCCACGAAGGCCACGGCGATGCCGCTGCCCAGCTGGGAGGGATCGGCGAGATTCTGCATGACGTGGATCAGGCCCATCACCGCGCCGATGATCCCGACCGTGGGTGCATAGCCCCCCATGGCTTCATACACCTTGGCGGCGGCGATGTCGCGATCTTCCTGGCCGTAGAGATCCACCTCGAGAATGCTGCGCAGGGCCTCGGGCTCGGTGCCGTCCACCAGCAACTGCAGGCCCTTGGCGGCATAGGGATCGGCTTCGCGGCCGACCAGGGGTTCGAGACCCAGCAGGCCTTCCTTGCGCGCGACGTTGCTCCAGTTGACCACCTTGCGGATGCCACCGGCAAGATCCAGCCGCGGCGGCACGAACACCCAGGCCAGCATGGTCAGGGCCCGGCGCAGCACCGGCAGGCGGGTCTGCAGCAGGACGGCACCCAAGGTGCCGCCGACCACGATCAGCGCCGCGGGAGCGTTGGCCAGGGCGGTGAAGGAGCCACCCTCCAGCAGGTTGCCACCCATGATGGCGGTAAAGGCCAGCAGGATGCCGATGAGACTGAGAACGTCCACGCTCAATGCCCTTCTGGCCAGTGAACGCCTGCCGTCACGAACAGGCCTCGGCCAGGTGTCTGCCGATGTCGTCCAGGCCATAGACAGCGTCGGCCAGATTGGCCTTGGCGATGGCCATGGGCATGCCGTAGATGACGCAGCTGGCTTCGTCCTGGGCCCACACCTGGCTGCCGACCTGCTTGAGCATCCGCGCGCCTTCGCGACCGTCGGCGCCCATGCCGGTCAGGACGACCGCCAGTACCTTGTCGGCATAGGCCTTGGCCGCGGAGCCAAAGGTCACGTCGACGCAGGGTTTGTAGTTGAGGCGCTCATCACCGGGCAGGATCTTCACCGTGCCACGGCCGTCCACCATCATCTGCTTGCCGCCAGGTGCCAGCAGGGCAAGTCCGGGGCGCAACTGGTCGCCATCCTCGGCTTCCTTGACGCTGATGCGGCAGAGCTTGTCCAGGCGCTCGGCGAACGCCTTGGTGAAGGCCGCCGGCATGTGCTGGATCAGCACCAGGGGTGCCGGGAAATTGGCTGGCAGCTGGGTAAGCACCCGTTGCAGAGCCACCGGGCCACCGGTGGAGGTGCCGATGGCCACCAGGCGATAGTGCTTGCGCTTGGGCGGCGGCGAAGCCGGAGCCGTGGGTGCGTGACCGACCGAAGCGCCGCTGGACGGCGCCGGACGCGACGCCGGGCGAGCGGTGGCTGGCGTGGCCGAGGCACTGGCGGGCGCAGCCGGCGCGACGCTGGGGGCCACAGCGAAGCGCCGGTTGGAACGGGCGATATGGTGGATCTTCTCGCACAGCAGCTTTTGCACACTGGCGGGGTTGCGCGAGATGTCCTCGAAATTCTTCGGCAGGTAGTCGACCGCGCCAGCATCCAGGGCATCCAGAGTGACCCGGGCGCCTTCGTGGGTGAGCGAGGAGAACATCAGCACCGGGGTCGGGCACTTCTGCATGATGTGGCGGACCGCGGTGATGCCGTCCATCATCGGCATCTCGTAGTCCATGGTGATGACATCGGGCCGCAGCGCCAGGGCCTGGTCGACCCCTTCGCGCCCGTTGCTGGCCGTGCCCACCACCGAGATGTTGGGATCGGCCGCCAGGATTTCCTTGAGCCGACGCCGGAAGAAGCCGGAATCGTCCACCACCAGTACTTTTACCGGCATACGTTGAAACTCCTAACTGGGGCGGCGCAGGCCACCCGATGGCGCCAGGCCCAGGGCCCGACGCCGCTCGTACCCGGCCGACTCAGAGCCCGCGACGGGCGTAGCGCTTGAGCATGCTGGGCACATCGAGGATGAGCGCGATGCGCCCGTCGCCGGTGATGGTCGCTCCGGACATGCCGGGCGTTCCCTGCAGCATCTTGCCGAGTGGCTTGATGACCACCTCTTCCTGGCCCACCAGTTGATCGACCACGAAGCCGATGCGCTGGGTGCCCACCGAGAGGATCACCACATGCCCTTCCCCCTGCTCCACATGGGCCGCATCGGGCACCAGCCAGCGCTTGAGGTAGAACAGCGGCAGCGCCTTGTCGCGCACCACCACCACTTCCTGGCCGTCCACCACGTTGGTACGGGACAGGTCGAGGTGGAAGATCTCGTTGACGTTGACCAGCGGGAAGGCGAAGGCCTGGTTGCCCAGCATCACCATCAGCGTCGGCATGATCGCCAGCGTCAGGGGCACCTTGATGACGATCTTGGAGCCCTGGCCCTTGGTCGAGTAGACGTTCAGGGTGCCGTTGAGCTGGCTGATCTTGGTCTTGACCACGTCCATGCCCACGCCACGACCGGAGATGTCGGAAATCTCGGCCTTGGTGGAGAAGCCCGGGGCGAAGATCAGATTGAAGCACTCGGTCTCGGTCAGGCGATCGGCCGCGTCGCGGTCGAGCAGGCCTTTCTCCACGGCCTTGTTGCGCAGCAGATCCGCGTCCATGCCCTTGCCGTCATCGGAGATCGACAGGAGGATATGGTCGCCCTCTTGCTCGGCGGAGAGCACTACACGCCCCGCGCGGGACTTGCCGTTCTCTTCACGCTCGGCTGGCCCCTCGATGCCGTGGTCGACCGCGTTGCGCACCAAGTGCACCAGCGGATCGGCCAGGGCCTCGACCAAGTTCTTGTCCAGGTCGGTTTCTTCGCCGACCAGCTCCAGGTTGATCTCTTTCTTCAGGCTGCGCGCGAGATCGCGGACCAGGCGCGGGAAGCGGCCGAAGACCTTCTTGATCGGCTGCATCCGGGTCTTCATGACCGAGGTCTGCAGATCGGCGGTGACCACGTCGAGATTGGACACGGCCTTGGCCATGGCCTCGTCGCCGCTGTTCAGGCCCAGGCGCACCAGGCGGTTACGCACCAGTACCAGCTCGCCGACCATGTTCATGATCTCGTCCAGCCGTGCGGTGTCGACCCGTACGGTGGTCTCCGCCTCACTGGTGGGACGTTCGGCGGGCGCTGCCGCTGCCGGCTTGGGCACCGCGACCTCGGCAACCGGGGCCGGTTTCGGCGCGGGTGCCGGCGCGGGCTGAGACGCGGCGACCGGTGCCGGCGCAACAGGAGCAGCAGGTGCGGCTACAGCGTCAGCGGCTGCCACGGGACCACTGAATCTGCCCTTGCCGTGCAATTCGTCGAGCAGGGATTCGAATTCGTCGTCGGTGATCTCGTCACCGCCCGCTGCTGCCGGAGCCGCTACAGCAGCAGCGGCTGTGGCCGGTGCCGCGGCCTCGTTGGCGACGAACTTGCCCTTGCCGTGCAATTCGTCCAGCAGGGCCTCGAATTCGTCGTCGGTGATTTCATCACCGCTCGCTGCAACGGCAGCGGGAGCTGCGGCAGCAACCGGCGCAGCGGCCGGCGCGTCATGGAACTTGCCCTTGCCATGCAACTGATCGAGCAGGGCTTCGAATTCGTCATCGGTGATGTCATCACCGCCGGCGGTCGCAGGCGCTTCGGCTGCCGCGCCCGGCTCGCTGCCCAGGGCATCGAGCAGATTCTGGAAGTCGGCATCGCTCAATTCCGGCTCGGCAGCAGCAGCAGCAGCAGCGACGGGCACCGGTGCCGTGGCCTCTGGAGTGGCAGCCACGGGCGCAGCCGCTACCGGTGCCGGTGCGCTACCGGCCGGGTCGGCCAGGCGAGCCAGCGCCGCCAGCAGCTCGGGCGAGGCCGGGGTCGGCTCTTCGCGTTCCCGGACCTGACCGAACATCTCGTTGACGGAGTCCAGTGCCTGCAGCACCACATCCATCAGTTCGGCATCCACGCGGCGTTCGCCCTTGCGCAGGATGTCGAAAACGTTTTCCGCGATATGACAGCACTCGACCAGGGTATGGAGCTGCAGGAAACCGGCACCGCCCTTTACGGTATGGAAGCCACGAAAGATGGCGTTCAGCAGATCCATGTCATCCGGGCGGCTTTCCAGCTCGACCAATTGTTCCGACAACTGTTCGAGAATCTCGCCGGCCTCTACCAGGAAATCCTGGAGGATCTCTTCATCGGCGTCGAAGCTCATTCCTGCACTCCCCAAGAGGGTCTGGGTCAGAAGCCCAGACTGGATAGAAGATCGTCGACGTCGACCTGAGCGGCCACGACGTCTTCACGCTTATCGGCATGAATCTGCGGACCTTCACCCTTCATCGTCTTTTCTTTTCGATTCTGTTCGATCAGCGCGCTGTGATCGTGGCTGAAACCGGTATAGCGATCGACCTGGCTGGCCATCATCACCAGCTTGACGAGGTCTTTCTCGATCTGCCCGACGAGATTGACCACGCGCTTGATCACCTGACCGGTAAGGTCCTGGTAGTCCTGCGCCAGGAGGATGTCGTTGAGCTTGGACGACAGTTGTTCGGCGCTGCTCTCGCTGTGGCTGAGGAAGGCATCGACGCGCTTGGCGAGCTCGCGGAATTCGTCCGCGCCCATTTCCCGGCGCATGAACTTCTTCCAGTCGGCATGCACGGCACGGGCTTCGTCACCGAAATTGCCTACCAGCGGGGCGCTCTCCTCCACCAGATCCATGGTCCGGTTGGCGGCGTTCTCGGTCATCTTCACCACGTAGGAGAGACGATCGGTGGCATCGCTGATCTGGGAGACCTCTTCGCCGGCCATGCCGCGCGGATCGATCTCGAAGTTGACGATGGCGTTGTGCAACTCGCGGGTCAGCTTGCCGACTTCCTGGTAGAGGCCCCGGTCACGCAACTGGTTGAGTTCATTGATGACATGCACGGCCTGGGTGAAGTCGCCACTTTCCAGGCATTTCACCAGCTCCTGGGCGTGCTGTTTTAGATTCGACTCGAAGTCGCTGAAGCTGTTGGTGCCAAGCTGATCCATAACGTCCCCGCGGCTTTCTTCAGCCGTTCACCCGCTCGAAGATCTTGTCGATCTTTTCTTTCAGCACCTGGGCGGTGAAAGGCTTGACCACATAGCCGTTCACGCCGGCCTGAGCGGCTTCGATGATCTGCTCGCGCTTGGCCTCGGCGGTCACCATCAGCACCGGCAGGGTCTTCAGGCGCGCGTCGGCGCGCACCTGGCGCAGCAGGTCGATGCCGGTCATGCCGGGCATGTTCCAGTCGGTGACGAGAAAGTCGAAGTTGCCGCTCTGCAACATCGGCAGGGCGGTGTTGCCGTCGTCTGCTTCGGCGGTGTTGGTGAATCCCAGATCGCGCAGCAAATTCTTGATGATGCGTCTCATCGTGGAAAAATCATCCACGATGAGGATTTTCATGTTCTTGTCCAAGTCGACCTCCGTCCTAATCCGCACACACGCCGCAAGGCGCGCCTAAGCAATCGTAGTAGCCTGAGTACCAGCCGGTTAACGCGAACGCCATTCCGCCAACCGCGCCCGCAGGCGTGCCGCGCATTGACTGTGAAGTTGGCAGACGCGTGACTCGCTCACGCCCAGCACCTCGCCGATTTCCTTGAGGTTGAGTTCCTCGTCGTAATACAGCGAGAGCACCAGGCGTTCACGCTCCGGAAGATTGGCGATGGCGTCGGCCAGGGCCTTGCGGAAGCGCTCGTCTTCCAGACCGCGACCGGGTTCGAGTTCATGCGAACCGCTCTCCTCGAGCCCATGCTCACCACCCTCCATGAGGTCATCGAAACTGAACAGGCGACTTCCCATGGTGTCGCCAAGGATGCCGTAGTACTCATCCAGACTCAATTTAAGTTCGGCCGCGACTTCGGAATCTTTAGCGTCGCGACCCGTACGCGCTTCCACCGCGCGAATGGCGTCGGTGACCATGCGCGTGTTGCGGTGCACCGAGCGCGGCGCCCAGTCGCCCTTGCGGACCTCGTCGAGCATGGCGCCACGGATGCGGATGCCGGCGTAGGTCTCGAAGCTGGCGCCCTTGCCGGCGTCATATTTGCGCGAGGCCTCCAGCAGGCCGATCATGCCGGCCTGCATCAGGTCCTCGACCTGCACGCTGGCCGGCAGACGCGCCAGGAGGTGGTAGGCGATGCGTTTCACCAACGGCGCGTAGCGGTTGATGAGTTGCTCCTGCTGGGTACGTTCCGAGGTTTTGCTGTACATGCGAAGCCCGCTGGATGCTGTCATGCGTGGGTACCGATGGCTGGTTGCACAAGGCGCTCGACAAAGAACTCGAGATGGCCGCGCGGATTGGCGGGCAGCGGCCAGCCATCGACTTTCTGAGCTACCGCACGGAAGGCCAGCGAGGCCTTGGCACGCGGAAAGGCTTCGAACACGGGGCGCTGTTTCTGTACGGCTTTGCGCACCGCCTCGTCGAACGGAATGGCGCCCACATACTGCAGGGCGACATCCAGGAATCTGTCGGTCACCTTGGTCAGCTTAGCAAAGAGATTGCGACCTTCCTGGGGCGTCAGCGCCATGTTCGCCAGGACCCGGAAACGGGTGACGCCATGGTCGCGATTGAGCAGCTTGATCAGGGCGTAGGCATCGGTGATGGAGGTGGGCTCGTCGCACACCACAACCAGGACTTCCTGGGCGGCACGAACGAAGCTGACCACCTGGTCGCCGATGCCGGCAGCGGTATCGACGATGAGCACGTCGAGGTTCTCGCTGATGTCGCTGAAGGCCTGGATCAGGCCGGCGTGCTGGGCCGGCGTCAGATTGACCATCGCCTGGGTGCCCGAGGCCGCCGGAACGATGCGGATGCCGCCCGGGCCGTGCAGCAACACGTCGCGCAGCTCGCACTCGCCGGAGATGACGTCGGCCAGGGTGCGCTTGGGCGACAGGCCGAGCAGAACGTCGATGTTGGCGAGGCCCAGGTCGGCGTCGAGCAGCATGACGCGCCGCCCGATATCGGCCAGGGCCAAGGCCAGGTTGACCGACACGTTGGTCTTGCCGACACCGCCTTTACCGCCCGTGACCGCTATGACTTGGACGGGATGCATGCTACCCATTGCCTGATACCTTTGATTGAAATCCGTCACACTTTAGACCAAGTGCATTTGGCGTGCCCAGGCATGCGATGCACCACTACCGTTCGTCTGCGCTAACCGGCGCGGCGGGCATTGCTCTGATACAGGCCGGCCAGCATGCCAGCCATGGTTTCTTCGCTCGGCTCCTCGGGGGCCTGCAGGCTCACCGCACGGCTCACCAGCTGGTGGCTGCGGGCCGGGTGCAAGTCGTCCGGGATGCGCGGGCCGTCGGCGATGTAGGCCACCGGCAGGCGCTGGCTGATGGCCAGACCCAGGGCTTCACCGAGACTGGTGGCTTCGTCCAGCTTAGTCAGCACGCAGCCGCTCAGGCCGCAGCGCCGATAGCTGTGGTAGGCGGCCTTGAGCACCTGGCTCTGACTGGTGACACCCAGTACCAGATAATTGCGAATCTTCAGCTGGCGGTTGGCCAGGGCTTCGAGCTGCACCTTGAGCGCCGGATCATTGGCGGGCATGCCCGCGGTGTCGATCAGCACCAGGCGCTTGCGTGCCAGGGGTGCCAGCGCCTGGGCCAGGGACTGGCCCGGGTCGACTAGGGTCACCGGCACGTCGAGGATGCGGCCGAGGGTCTTGATCTGCTCCTGGGCACCGATGCGGAAGCTGTCCATGCTGACCAGCGCCAGACTCTGGGGGCCGTACTTGAGCACGTAGCTGGCGGCGAGCTTGGCCAGGGTGGTGGTCTTGCCCATGCCGGCCGGACCGACGAAGGCGACGACACCGCCCTCCTCCAGGATCTTGGCGTCGGTGGTCTTGGCCAGTTGGGCGAAGTTGGCCAGCAGCATGCGCCAGGCATGCCGCGGGTCCTGGATCTTGGCGACGCTGTCGAGCAGGTGACGGGCCAGGTCGGCGGGCAGGCCCATGCGCTGCAGGCGGCGCCAGAGGCCGGCCTGCTGCGGACGGGTGGACTGCACCTGGGTCCAGGCCATGGAGCCGAGCTGGACTTCCAGCAATTCACGCAGGCCGCTGAGCTCGCTGCGCATGGCTTCCAGGGCGCGGCGGTCTTCCGGCGCGCTACTGGCGGCAGGGGCAGCAGCGGCGACCGACTGGGCCGCACGCGGCGGGGCGATCACCGGCTCGCGACGGCTGTCGGCGGCGCTGATGGCGCCGAGCAGCTGCTTGTCCTTCGGCGCGGCCGAGGGTACGCCCGGTGCGCGGATGCTGAGGTCGGCATGGGCCTGGGCGATCTTCGCATGGGTCTTGCGCAACTCCGCCTGCAGCTCCGCGTTGGGTGCGGCCGGTGCCGGAGCCTGGTAGTCCAGCGCCGCGGTCAGCTCGACACCACCGGCGACCCGGCGGTTGCTGAGGATGGCGGCATCCGGGCCCAGCTCGTCGCGTACCAGCTTCATGGCTTGACGCATATCGGCGGCGAAGAAACGTTTGACTTGCATGATCTAGACCTCAGCCATTCTGGCCAACGGTAGCGACGATGGTGACCTGCTTGTTGTCCGGAATTTCCTGGTAGGCCAGTACACTCATGTTAGGTGCCGCCATCCGGGCAAAGCGGGACATCATCCCGCGGATCGCACCGGCTACCAGCAGCACCACTGGCTTACCCATCATTTCCTGACGCTGCGCTGCCTCGATGAGGGAACGCTGCAGTTTTTCAGCCATGCCAGGCTCGAGGAACATGCCGTCCTCGGCGCCTTGACCGGCCTTCTGCATACTACTTAGCAACATCTGTTCCAACCTTGGCTCAAGGGTGATGACAGGCAGCTCAGGCTCCATTCCCACGATGTTCTGGACGATTGCGCGGGACAGTGCGACCCGCACGGCACCGGCGATGGCGGCGGGATCTTGACTCCGCGGACCGACGTTGGCGATGGCTTCGGCGATGGTGCGGATGTCGCGGACCGGGACCTGCTCCTGCAGCAGTTGCTGGAGGATCTTGAGCAGGGTCGACAGGGAGACGATGCCGGGCACCAGCTCCTCGGCGAGCTTGGGCGAACTCTTGGCCAGCACCTGCAGCAATTGCTGGACTTCCTCGTGACCGATCAGCTCGTGGGCGTGCTTGAAGAGCACCTGGTTGAGGTGCGTGGCGACCACGGTGCTGGCATCGACCACGGTGTAGCCGAGGGATTGGGCCTGGTCGCGCTGGGTGACGTCGATCCAGACGGCCTCCAGACCGAATGCCGGATCCTTGGCGGCGACGCCATTGAGGGAGCCATAGACCTGACCGGGGTTGATGGCCAGTTCGCGGTCGGGATAGATCTCGGCTTCGGCCACGCTCACGCCCATCAAAGTCAGACGATAGGCGTTGGGCAGCAGGTCCAGGTTGTCGCGGATATGCACCGACGGCATGAGGAAACCGAGGTCCTGGGACAGCTTCTTGCGTACGCCCTTGATCCGTGCCAGCAGCTGGCCACCCTGGTTGCGATCGACCATGGGGATCAGCCGGTAGCCAACTTCCAGACCGACCATGTCCACCGGGGTGACGTCGTCCCAGCCCAGCTCCTTGGCCTCGGCCGGACGCTGCACGGGAGCCAGGTCCTGCTGCTTCTTGGCTTCGACCTCGGCGGTCTGCTTGGCCTCGCGCTGACGCTTGTAGATCAGCCAGGCACCGGCGGCGGCGGCGCCACCCAGACCAAGGAACGGCAGGTGCGGCATGCCCGGGACCAGGCCCATGGCGATGATGATGAAGGCCGAGACCGCCAGCGCTTTGGGCGAGGCGAACATCTGACGATTGACCTGCTGGCCCATGTCTTCGGCGGAGGACACCCGGGTGACCATGATGGCCGCGGCGACCGACAGCAGCAGCGAGGGGACCTGGGCGACCAGACCGTCACCGATGGTCAACAGGGCGTAGATGCGCGCCGCTTCGCCGAACGGCAGACCGTGCTGGGCCATGCCGATGGCCATGCCACCGATGAGGTTGATGAAGAGGATCAGCAGACCGGCGACGGCGTCACCGCGGACGAATTTGCTGGCACCGTCCATGGAACCGTAGAAGTCGGCTTCCTGGCCCACTTCGGTCCGGCGCTTCTTGGCTTCGGCCTGGTCGATGATGCCGGCGTTCAGGTCGGCGTCGATGGCCATCTGCTTACCGGGCATGGCGTCCAGGGTGAAGCGCGCCGACACCTCGGAGATGCGGCCGGCACCCTTGGTCACCACCACGAAGTTGATGATCATGAGGATGGCGAACACCACCGCACCGACCACGTAGTTGCCGCCGACCACCACCTCGCCGAAGGCCTGGATGACCTTGCCCGCGGCGTCGTGACCGTCCTGGCCATGCAGCAGCACCACGCGACTGGAGGCCACGTTCAGTGCCAGACGCAGCAGGGTCGACACCAGCAGGATGGTCGGGAAGACCGCGAAGTCCAGCGGCCGCAAGGCGTAGACGCTGACCAGCAGGACCACGATCGACAGGGCGATGTTGAAGGTGAACAGCACGTCCAGCAGGAACGGCGGCATCGGCAGGGTCATCATGGCGAGCATCGCCAGGACGGCCAGCGGCACGCCCAGGTTGCCGCGAGCCAGACCGCGCATGTTGCCCATCATCATGGATTTGTCGACTTTCACACCCATCCCTCGCTTGCCGGTGCCGTCGTCACGGAAAGTTGACGCAGCGCACTGTTCGCAGGGGCTTGAGCAAGCTCCGGGCCAACTGCTCAAGACCTTGAATCAGCGAGAATTTCCCGGGGGGCGATACAGGACTGGTTACGGATCGCCGGAACCGACGGCTGAACCGCAGGCGGAGGCCATGAGTCTGTCTAGGGACCCGCGCTAGCGCGCCTATCCGAGGAACATCACCATGAAAATCTGGACCGCGACGCTGTTGGCCACTTGCCTGGTCGGTACCGCCCAGGCAGCCGAATCCCTGACGATCCCGCTGAACAAGGTCACGACCGACGGTGTGGGCGAAAGCGTCGGCAGCGTGCAGGTGACCCGTTCCAAGTACGGCCTGGTCTTCACGCCGGATCTCAAGGGCCTGGAGCCCGGTATCCATGGCTTCCACGTCCACACCAAGCCTAACTGCGGCGCGGCCGAGGTGAATGGCACCCTGACCGCAGGGGGCGCGGCGGGCGGCCATCTGGATCCGCGCAACACCGGGAAGCACAGCGCGCCCTGGTCGGACGACGGCCACCTGGGCGAATTGCCGGCGCTCTATGTGACCGCCGACGGCCAGGCCACCCAACCGGTGCTGGCACCCCGCCTGAGGCGTCTCGAAGAGCTCAAGGGCCATGCGCTGATGGTGCATGCCGGCGGCGACAACTACGCCGACCAGCCCAAGCCGCTGGGCGGTGGCGGCGCACGCGTCGCCTGCGGCGTCATCAAGTAGGCGCCTTCCCCTCCTCATCCCGCCGCAGATCCGGCGGGATGGGCAGATCGGCCAGCTTGGGCTTGCGCCCGCGTCCAGCACGGAATTGCCTGAGCTGATAGACATAGGCCAGGACCTGGGCCACGGCCACATAGAGCCCGGCCGGAATCTCCTGATCCACCTCGGTGGAGAAATACACCGCACGCGCCAGCCCTGGTGACTCCAGCAGCGAGACCTGGTGCTCCTGGGCGATCTCGCGGATCTTCAGCGCGGTGAAATCGCTGCCTTTGGCCACCAGCACCGGCGCCCCGCCCTTGGCCGCGTCGTACTTGAGCGCCACCGCGAAGTGGGTCGGGTTGGTGATGACCACATCGGCATTGGGCACCTCGGCCATCATCCGGCGCTGCGCCATCTGCCGCTGCATCTGGCGGATCTTGCCCTTGACCTCGGGCTTGCCCTCGGCGTCCTTGTATTCGTCCTTGATCTCCTGCTTGGTCATCATCAGCTTCTTGCGATTGCTGAAGATCTGGAAAGGCACGTCCACCGCGGCGATGATCAAGAGCCCCAGGGCCAGCAGCAGGGTGGCATGCCCCACGACCTGCATGCTGTGCAGCAGCGCCTGATCGGTCGGCAGCTTGGCGATCTGCAGCAGCGCCGTACGCTCGCTCATCAGCACTAGCACCGACACGCCAAGGATGATGAAGAACTTCCCCAGCGCCTTGAGCAATTCCACCAGGGAATTCTTGGAAAACATCCGGGCGATGCCGGACATGGGATTCATCCGGCTCGGTTTGGGCGCCAGCATCTTGCCGGAAAACAGGAATCCACCCAGGGCGATATGGCCAACGATGGCGGCGATCACCACCAGCGCGATCATCGGCAGCATCCCGATCATCGCCGCCTTGCCCGAGGCCAGCAGGAAGGTGCCCATGAAGCGTTCGTCCATGACCTCTTCGCGCCGCAGGGAGAAGTTGCTGCGCATCACCTCCAGCAGCTTGCCGCCCAGGAAGGCGCCGTACATCAGCAGGCCGCCGACTCCCGAGAGCATGACCGCCACCGTACCGAGTTCGCGTGATCGCGGGAGCTGACCCTCCTCCCGGGAATCACGCTTACGTTTCTCTGTGGGGTCTTCCGTGCGGTCTTCGCCATCGGATTCAGCCATGTGGCGTACCTCCTAGCGTTCTCGGGCCAGTTCGCGCAGCCATTGCAGCGCCTCGGTGGCGAGACTTTCATAGTGGGAGAGGATGTCGGCGGTACCGAGCCAGACGATGACCATGCCCAGCACCACGATCAGCGGCATGCCGACGGAAAAGATGTTCAGCTGTGGCGCTGCCCGGGTCATGATGCCGAAGGCGATGTTGACCACCAGCAGCGCGGTGATGGCTGGCAGGACCAGGAGGATGCCTGCGCCCAAGACCCAGCCCAGCCGCCCGGCGACCTGCTGGAAGTGTTCGACGCTCAGGGTGTCCCCCACCGGCAAGGTGACGAAGCTTTCGGCGAGGATCTCGAAGACCACCAGGTGGCCGTTCATGGCCAGGAACAGCAGCGTCACCAGCATGGTGAAGAACTGGCCCATCACCGGCGCCGAGGCACCGTTCACCGGGTCGATCATGGACGCGAAGCTCAGACCCGCCTGGGTCGAGATGATCTGCCCCGCCACCACGAAGACATGGAAGAACAGCTGCAGGCTGAAACCCATCACCGCACCGATGAGGATCTGCTCGACGATCAGCGGCAGCGCCTGGGGGCTGATGGCATCCACCTGTGGCATCGGCGGCAGGGTCGGCACCAGCACCAGGCTCAAGGCCAGGGCCAGGTACATCCGCACCCGCACCGGGACCAGCGTGGTGCCGATGATCGGCATGGTCATCAGCAGCGCGGCGATGCGGAACAAGGGGAACAGGAAGCTGCCGACCCAGCCGCCGATCTGGGCGTCGCTGAGGGCGAGCATGGGCTAGCCGATCAGCCGCGGAATGTTGGCGACCGACGTCTGGATGAATTCCATCAGTTGCCTGACCATCCAGGGGCCCAGCACGATCAGCGTCAACAGGGTGACGATCAGCCGGGGCAGGAAGCTCAGGGTCTGTTCGTTGATCTGGGTCGCCGCCTGGAAGACCGCCACGATCAGGCCAACGATCAGACTCGGCACCACCAGCACCGCCACCAGCAAGGCGGTAAGCCAGAGGCCCTGGCGGAATAGATCGACGGCGACTTCAGGGGTCATTTCGCTTCTCCACGCAAAGGGGCACCGCTAGACGGTGCCGAAGCTGCTGGCCAGGGTACCCATGATCAGAGCCCAGCCATCCACCAGGACGAACAGCATCAGCTTGAACGGCAGGGAGATGATCATCGGCGACAGCATCATCATGCCCATGGCCATCAGCACGCTGGCGATCACCAGGTCGATGACCAGGAAGGGAATGAAGATCATGAAGCCGATCTGGAAGGCGGTCTTGAGTTCGGAAGTGACGAAGGCCGGCACCAGGATCGACAAGGGCGCCTGGTCGGCACTGGGAATGTCGGTGCGCTTGGACAGCCGCATGAACAGGTCCAGGTCCGATTGCCGGGTCTGTCCCAGCATGAAGTCCTTCATCGGCACCTGGGCGCGGGCGATGGCGTCCTGGGCACTGAGTTGTTCGTTCAGGTAGGGCTGCACGGCGGTGGTGTTGATGCGATCGAACACCGGCGCCATGATGAACAGCGAGAGAAACAGCGCCATGCCCACCAGCACTTGGTTGGACGGCGTGGTCTGCAGCCCCAGCGCCTGGCGCAGGATGGCGAAGACGATGACGATGCGGGTGAAGCTGGTCATCAGCATGACGAACGCCGGGATGAAGCTCAGCGCCGTCATGATCAGCAGGATCTGCAGGCTGACCGAATACTCCTGCTGCCCCTGGCCGTTGGTACTCAGGGTGATGGCCGGGATCGACAGCGGATTGGCCTGCCCGGCCTGCTGCGCCAGCGCCAGGGGCGCGAACAGCAGCACGGCCAGGCCCAGCAGCCAGCCCAGGGTGCGCCCGAGGTTGGCCGGTAGACGCGAAGAGATCATGGTTTCGCCTTGGGATCGCGGCTGATGAGTTCCAGCAGGCGCTGGGCGAATTCCGGCGCCGGCGCCTCGGTCTCGCCGAGTCGCACTGGCTCGCGCAGGCTGTGCAGCGGCGTGATTCGCCCGCCAGCGACGCCGATCAGCAGCTGCTCCTGGCCGACCTGCACCAGTACCAGCCGCTCGCGCGGGCCCAGGTGCTGGGTGGAGATCACCTTGATCACCTGCTGGCCACGCGGCCCCTGCTGCTGCACCCGGCGCACCAGCCAGGCCAGACCGAGGATCAGCGCGATCACCAGCAGCAGGCCGAGCAGCAACTGGCCGACCTGAGCCCCCACATCCAGCCCCGGCGAGGTGGCTTCGGCGGCACGCGCGGTCAGAGGCAGGAGACCCAGCGGCAGGAGCAGACTCTTCATGGATCACCGCAGCTTCTTGATACGTTCCGTGGGGCTGATGACGTCGGTCAAGCGGATCCCGAACTTCTCGTTCACCACCACCACCTCACCGTGGGCGATCAGCGTACCATTCACCAGCACGTCCAGCGGCTCGCCAGCCAGACGGTCGAGCTCGATGACCGAGCCCTGGTTGAGTTGCAACAGGTTGCGGATGGAGATGTCGGTGTGGCCGACCTCCATGGAGATGGTCACCGGGATGTCCAGGATCACATCCAGGTTGGGACCTTCCATGCCGCTCACTGCCAGACCGCCACTGCTCTGACCAAATTCCTCCACCGGCGCCTTGGGCGGCTTGGGGGCTTCGACCTGGGTGCCTTGCGCCATCAGGGCGTCGATGTCGTCCTGGCTGGCGTCACCGGCTTCGGCCAGGGCCGCGGCCCACTCGTCCGCCAGGGCTTGTTCTTCGGGGTTGTCTGCCATCGTCTGGGTCTCGTGCTAGGCCGGGCCTCGGCCCGGACAAGAAAACGGTGGTCGCTCAGCGGCTGCGGCTGACCGGTTCGAGAATCTGCAGAGCCAGATTACCCTTGCGCGCACCCATCTTCACCTTGAAGGTGGGCATGCCGTTGGCTCGCATGAGCATCTCGTCCGGCATTTCCACGGGAATCACGTCGCCGGGCTGCATGTTGAGGATATCGCGGAGTTTGAGTTGGCGCCGGACAACCGTCGCTTCCAGCGGGACGCGCACATCGAGCAGGTCCTCGCGCAGGGCCTTGACCCAGCGTTCGTCCTGGTCGTCCACGTCCGACTGGAAACCGGCGTCGAGCATCTCGCGGATCGGCTCGATCATCGAATAGGGCATGGTGACGTGCAGTTCGCCGCCGCCGCCATCCAGTTCGATGTTGAAGGTGCTCACCACCACCACTTCGCTGGGGCTGACGATGTTGGCCAGCGCCGGGTTGACCTCGGAGTTCATGTACTCGAACTGGCAGTCGAGCATGGCGCCCCAGGCTTCCTTGAGGTCGACGAAGCACTGGTCGAGCACCATGCGCACCACGCGCAACTCGGTGGGGGTGAATTCACGGCCCTCGATCTTGGCATGGCGGCCGTCACCGCCAAAGAAGTTGTCCACCAGCTTGAACACCAGCCGGGCATCGAGAATGAACAGCGCGGTACCGCGCAGCGGCTTCATCTTGACCATGTTGAGGCTGGTGGGGACGTACAGCGAATGGATGTATTCACCGAATTTGGTGACCTGCACCCCGCCCACGGAGACGTCCGCCGAACGCCGCAACAGGTTGAACATGCTGACCCGCGTGTAGCGGGCGAAGCGTTCGTTGATCATCTCCAGGGTCGGCATCCGTCCGCGGACGATGCGATCCTGGCTGGTGAGGTCATAGCCCTTGATGGTGCCCGGCTCGGCATCGGTCTCGGTCTCGACGATGCCATCGTCGACCCCGTGCAGCAGGGCATCGATTTCATCCTGAGAGAGCAGATCTTGCACGGCCATGGCGTTACCTATTGCAGGACGAGATTGGTGAACAGTACCTGTTCGATGGCAGTCTGGCCGGTCAGTTTCTTCGCCAGCTCCTGAACCTTGCTGGTGGCCTGCTGCCGCAGCATCTCCTTGCCCACCGGCGTCAGGAGGCTGTTGAAGTCCTGGCCGGAAAACAGCATCACCAGCTGGTTGCGGACCTGCGGCAATTGCGCCTTGAGCGCATCCATCTGCGCCTGGTCACGTCCCATCAGGGTCACCGTGACCTGCATGTAGCGCTGGCGACCCTCGGCGTTGTAGTTGACCACGAAGGCCGGCACCAGCGCCTGATAGACCGCCGCCAGATGCACGGGTGCCGCCGGAGTGACCGGCGCGGCGTGCTCGGGCTCGGCGCTCTTCTTGCCGAGCAGGAACCAGGTCGCGCCCACCGAGGCGCCAATGACCAGCAGCAAGGCCACGACGATGATGATGATGAGTTTGAGCTTGCCCTTGCCCTTGCCTTCCGCGGCTGCATCTTCTGCCGCAGGGGCCTGCTTCTTCGCCATAAGTGCTCGACCGGATCCTGTGCTGCGCGTCACCCCTGTTGGGTGACGCAGCTAACCTATTGATACGAAGGGGATATAGCAGGTGCGGCCGAGGCTGTCACCTGGCAGCCGGCGCCCGTCACGCGTAGTAGTCGACCAGACTGCGCGCCGCGAGCGTCGCCGAGCCACGGGTTTCGGCGACATTCGCCACCGCTTCGTCCTCGCCCCCACCCGCGCCACGGCTACCGCGACGCGAATTATCGCTCTGGCCACCCTGCTGCGACTGCTGCCAGGCCTGACCGGACGACTGATCGGAAACGTTGACGTTGGCGAGGTTCATGCCCTGCTGGGCGAAGAGTTCGCGCAGGCGCTGGCTGCCAGCGTCCAGTGCCTCGCGCACGTCGGCGTGGGGACTGGCGAAGGTGACCTGGGTCTGGTCCTGGGTCATGTCGATCCGCACCTCCAGTTTGCCCAGTTGCGCCGGCTCCATCTGGATATCGGCGGTCTTGAGATTCTGGCTGGACATCCACATGACCTTGTCGACCACCGCCTCGCTGAAGTTGCCTGCCTGCGGACTGAGCGGCTGGCCAGGCACCGTGGCCGTGACCGGGCGAGCTGTCGCAGCGGGCGTACTGAGGGCTTGCGACAGGGCGGTGAGCTTGTCGGCGAAGGCATCGCCCTTGCTCGGCACCGCCGCGTCCTGCCCATCGCCCTCGTCCAGGGTCGCGGCCAGGGCCGCACTGGCTGCCTGATCCGCCGCTGGAGCGGGGGCGCCATCGGCGGGCAGCAAGCCTTGCAGCTGGGTGGCCGCCAGGTTGTTGGCGTTGGTGGTGGCCTTGACGGCGTCACCCTGGGCCTGAGGCACCTGGCCCAGCAGTTGCGCCAGACCATCATCCGCAGCCTGCTGCTCGCCGGCCTTGGCTGGGGTGGCCGTGGCGCCCGTCCCGGCACCCGTGGCGGTCGCCTGGGCTGCGGTAGCCACGGCAGCGCCCAGCAGCGCTGCCGGATCCAGGGCCTGGGTAGTGGCGGCGGCTGCCGCTTCCGCTGCCGTCCCGGTCGGAAGCTGAAGCGTTGGTGCGGGCGTGGCCACGGGTTGCGGGAACTGGCCGGTCATGCCGAACATGAATAGCGGATCCAGTAGCGCATCGACGGGCGCCTTGGCGTCTTCGCCCTCGGCCACCGGCAAGGTCTTGCCGCTGTCGTCGGTAGCGGCTGCCGACTGCTCGCCGCTCTTGGCGGTGCTGTCGGCCCGGGGCTTGGCGTCTGCCGTGCGGTCGTCATCGCCGGAGCGCTTCACTCGGTCATCGCCATCCCGGGCACGCCCGGCCTCGTTCTTGCGCGCCTGGGTCGGGGCCTTGCTGTCGCTGGTATCGCGTGGCTTTTCGTTGCGCACCGGCTCACGTGGCTGCTCCTGCGCGAAGACATCGGCGAACCGCTCCTGACCTGCCGAGCGATCCTGGGAAGGGGTCTTGACCGCCGCCCGGCCGGTACTGGCTGGCGAGGTGGCGGTATTCAAAAGGAAATCGGGCACGACGGCCATGGAGGACTCCGAAGGACGGGTTTTCGGGTATCTAGCAAGTTGCGCGCCAGCCAGAAACGCCAGCGCTTTGACGAGGTCAGCCCGCGTAGCGTTGCTGCTCGACCTTGAACAGGATGCGGACGATGGCGAATTCGCGCTCCATGGCGGAAACCCCCATGGCCAGTTCGGCGGTGGCCGCCCGACGCCGCGCGCCCTCCTCCACGTCCCGACACAGCTGCGCCAGGGGCGCGGCGCCCATGTTGCCGGCGCTACCCTTGAAGCTGTGGGCCAGCTGGCGGACCTGCTCGGCATCGCCACCGATCACGCTGCGCTTGAGCTCGGCGATGCGCTCTTCGCAGTCGAGCAGAAAGGTTTCGATGAGATCGACGTACTCCTCCTCCATGCAGTCGCGCAGGGCAGCAAGCGTTTCCGGATCGAGATGGGAGGAAAACATCGGCATTCTCACTGACCAAGAGAAGGAACGAAGGCGGCGTCTGCCCTAGATATAGGTCGAACGCGCCCGCTGGGCGTACTCGTCCATCTGTTTCTGTTCGCGTTTGTCCTCGACCTGGCGCTGCTCCTGGCGATAGCGCTCGACCAGCTTGCGCAGGCCTTCGAGGCGCGCATAACGCTCCTGCCACTGGGTGCGCGCCTTGGCCACCACGTCGCGGTGCCACTGGGCGTTGCGCTCCTGCTGGCCGATCGCCTCTTCCAGCTGGCTGAGGAAGCGCTGATAGCCGATGAGCCACTGGCCGGTGACGCCACGGCTGCCATTGACCACCAGGCGCTGCTGATAGTCCTCGCGATAGCGCTGCAATTCACCCAGCTTGAACTCGGCCTGGGCCAGCTGCTGTTGGCATTGTCCCAGGCGCTGGGCGGCGTCGCGCTCGTCGCGTTCGCTCATCTCCACCACCGGACCCAGACGCTCGGCTCTGCCTTTCATGATCTATCAGCCTCCCAACACGGCTTGGAGATTGGCGGAACTCTGCTCCAGCGACTCGCTTTCGCGCAGGCCCTGGCGCAGGAACTGCTGCATGGGCGCATAGCGGGCGATCGCCAGATCGGTTTCGGCATTCCCGCCGGGCACATAGGCACCGACGCTGAGCAGGTCCTTGGCCTGCTGATAGAGCGACCAGAGCTGCTTGACGCGCTGGGCGTTGCGCAGATGCTCCGGGCTGACCACCTGGGGCATGACCCGGCTGATGGACGCCTCGATGTCGATCGCCGGATAGTGGCCTTCCTCGGCCAGGCGCCGCGACAACACGAAGTGACCATCCAGCACACCGCGCGCCGAGTCGGCGATGGGATCCTGCTGGTCGTCGCCTTCCGAAAGCACAGTATAAAACGCCGTGATCGAACCCCCACCTTTTTCTGCGTTGCCGGCCCGCTCCACCAGGCGCGGCAGCTTGGCGAACACCGACGGCGGGTAGCCCTTGGTCGCCGGCGGCTCGCCGATGGCCAGCGCGATCTCCCGCTGCGCCTGGGCATAGCGGGTCAGGGAATCCATCAGCAGGAGCACGTTCTTACCCTTGTCGCGAAAGTATTCGGCGATGCGAGTGCAGTACATGGCCGCGCGCAGGCGCAGCAGGGGCGCATCGTCCGCCGGCGAGGCCACGACCACCGCCCGCTTGATGCCCTCCTCGCCCAGGATGTGCTCGATGAATTCCTTCACCTCGCGACCCCGCTCGCCGATCAGCCCGACCACGATGATCTCGGCCTTGGTCAGCCGGGTCATCATGCCGAGCAGCACGCTCTTGCCCACGCCGGTACCGGCGAACAGGCCGAGACGCTGGCCGCGGCCCACCGTCAACAAACCGTTGATGCTGCGGATACCGACGTCCAGGGGCTCGCTGATGGGCTCGCGCTTGAGCGGGTTGATGGCGGGGCCGTCCATCGGCACCCAGTCTTCGGCGCGCATGCGGCCCTTGCCGTCCAGGGCATTGCCCAGACCGTCCAGCACGCGCCCCAGCATCGACATGCCCATCGGCAGGCGGCCGGTATCCGGCACCGGCACCACCCGGGCGCCGGGCGCGATGCCGGCGAGGCTACCCACCGGCATGAGAAAGGTCTTGTTGCCGTTGAAGCCCATCACCTCGGCCTCGACTTCCACCGGCTGATAGCCACCGCCATTGATCAGCCGGCAGCGGCTGCCGACGGCGGCGCGCAGACCTTCGGCCTCCAGGGTCAGACCGACCATGCGCAGCAGGCGGCCTTCGATCACCGGCTGCTGCTCGACCCGGATGGCTTCATCGTAACCGCTGAGGCGGCGTTCGAAACTCAGACGCTCAAGACGCATGGGAGGCATCCTCGATGTCGATGTGCAGATCGGCTTCCTGGGGCTGGGTCGCCTGGTGGCGCTGCTGTTCGGCCAGCTGGGTCAGCGCCTGGGTCAGACGGGTCTCGATGCTGGCATCGATGACGCTGCTCTCGGTCTCGATCCGGCAACCGCCAGGCATCAGGGTCTCGTCCTCAAGGATGCGCCATTTTTCCTCGTGGCGGTCACGCAAGGCCTTCATCAGCTCGAAGTCCTGGGGACTGACCTGGATGCGGATGTTCTCGGCACCCATGGGCAGCAGCTTCAGCGCCGTGCGCACCACCTGACCCAGCTGACTGGAGTCTAGCGTGAGTTCGCGCTGGATGACTTCGCGGGTGATGTGCCGGACCAGCTGCACCATCCCGGCTTCCAGGGCCTGGTCCTGTTCGCCGATGGGATCGAGCAGATGGCTCATCAGGGTTTCCAGGCTGGCCAGCCGGGCGGTCAGCGCCGCCTCGGCTTCCTGGCGCGCCTTGAGCTGACCGGCGTGATAGCCGTCGCGCTCGCCGGTGACGAAGCCTTCGTTGTAGGCCTCCTGACGGATCGCCTCCAGCTCTTCGAGGGTGATCGGCTGGACCTCTTCGACCGGGACCTCTTCGATCTGGGGCTCCGGCTGGACCTCGGGCTCGGCTGCCGCGGGCACAGGGGTTTCTGCAGGCGCGTCGAAGCTGTCGAAGGCTGGCAGTCGCCAGACGTCGAAGGCCTCCAGATCCCGCGCCCTGATCAGTTCGCTCGCCGCTTCTTTGCTCATTACCTGTCCGTCAGAAAACCGCTACTGAACAGACCTTAGCAAAGCACAGGCCAATCCCGGCAAGCCGTCAGACCATTTCCTCGCCGCCCTTGCCACCGAGCACGATCTCGCCGGCGTCGGCCATGCGGCGGGCCACGGCGAGCACCTCCTTCTGCGCACCCTCCACCTCGGACAGTCGCACCGGCCCCTTGGCTTCCAGGTCGTCGCGCAGCAGCTCGGCCGCGCGCTTGGACATGTTGCGGAAGAATTTCTCCTTGATGCCGTCGTCGGCCCCCTTGAGCGCCAACACCAGCACATCGGAGGACACTTCGCGCAAGAGCGCCTGGATGCCGCGGTCGTCGACATCGGACAGGTTGTCGAAGACGAACATCAGGTCCTCGATCTGCCCCGACAGATCCTGGTCCGCGTCGCGGATCGCATCCATCAGCGGGCCTTCGACCGAGCTGTCCAGGTAGTTCATGATGTCGGCGGCGCGCTTCACGCCACCCAGGGCGGTACGGGTGGTGCTGGCGCTGCCGGAGAACTGCTTCTCCAGGATCAGGTTCAGTTCCTTGAGCGCCGCCGGTTGCACGGTGTTCAGCGAGGAGACGCGCAGGACGATGTCCAGGCGTACCTTGTGATCGAAGTGGCCAAGGACTTCGGCGGCCTGGTCGGGATCCAGGTAGGCCACCACGATGGCCTGGATCTGCGGGTGCTCATAGCGAATAACGTCGGCTACGGCGCGCGGCTCCATCCACTTCAGGCTGTCCAGGCCGCTGGTGTTGCCACCCAGCAGGATGCGGTCGATCAGGCCGCTGGCCTTGTCCTCGCCCAGGGCCTGGGTGAGCATCTTGCGGATGTAGCCGTCGGCGCCCACCCCCAGACTGGTCTGATCGCCTACCACCTCGATGAAGTCGCCCAGTACCCGCTCGACCTGTTCGCGGTTGACGTTGCGCATCTGGGCCATGGCGGTACCGACCTTCTGCACCTCCTTGGGTCCCATGTGGCGCAGGATCTGCGCGGCATCGGCTTCGCCCAGCGACAGGAGGAAGATCGCGGCCTTCTCGACCTTGGAAAGTTGCGCTTCATTCGTCGCCATTGATCCAATCCTTCACTACCTGGGCGACACGGCCCGGATCATCGTTTACCAGCTGCTTGATGGCGGTCAGTTGAGCGTCATAGCCCTCGCTCGGGCTCGGCAGCAACAGCGGCGCCGGACCGGCCAGGCTCACCTTGTCGTCGGCCAGGTCGTCCGACAGGCCATCCAGACCACCGGCACCCAGGGCACCGGCACCACCGGCCGCGGCCAGGGCGGCGGCGTCCTTGGTGTTGCCGCCGGACAGATTCTTCAGCACCGGACGCAGCACCCCAAAGACTAGCACCAGGATGAAGAGGACGCCGAGGGCCTGCTTGACCACACCCCAGAACCAGGGCTGCTGGTAGAAGGGAATGCTCTCGATCTCTTCCTGCTGCACGGGTGCGAAGGGTGCGTTGATCACGCTCACGCTGTCGCCACGGCTGGCGTCGAAGCCCACGGCATCCTGTACCAGACGGGTGAAGCGAGCCAGGTCTTCGGTGGTCCAGGGTTGATGGCTGACCTTGCCGGCCGCATCGACCTTGACCTGATCGTCCAGCACCACCGCGACGGAAAGCCGACGCAGACGACCCTGCTGCTGACGGGTATAGCTGATGCTGCGGTCCAGTTCGTAGTTACGGGTGTTCTGCTCACGCTTGTCGGTCGGGTACGGCAGGGTCGCCGGCAGGCTGGTCTTGCTGTCGTAGATGTACTGGTCATTGGCGTCGCGCAGCGGCTGGCCCGGAGCGATGTAGTTCGCGCCGCCACCCTGGGCACCGGCCTTTTCCGGGGTCGAGGACGGGCCGGGCGGCTGATTGGACAGGGCACCGGGCACGCCCTGGGCGCCGCCGCCGGAAGTCTGACGCTGCTCGCTGTTCTGCTGCTCGCTGCGCAGTGCCGGCTGATCCGGGTTGAACTGCTCGGAGGTCGACTCCACGGCATTGAAGTCCACGTCGGCGGCCACTTCGGCCTTGAAGCGGCCATTGCCCACCACCGGCTGCATGATGTTCTGCACGCGTTGGGTCAAGGAACCTTCCATCTTGCGGGTGTAGTCCAGTTGCTTGCCGGCGATCGACAGCTCGGAGAGATTCTGCTGGTCGGACAGCAGCTGGCCCTTCTGGTCGACGATGGTGACCTGGGACTTGTCCAGTTCCGGCACGCTGGTGGCGACCAGATTGATGATGGCCATGACCTGGCCGGCATCCAGGGTACGGCCGGGATACATCTCGACCAGTACCGAGGCGCTCGGCTTGCGCTCGTCACGGACGAACACCGAACTCTTCGGGATCGCCAGGTGCACCCGGGCGCCCTTGATGTTGTTGAGGCTGGAGATGGTCCGGGCCAGTTCGCCTTCCAGGCTGCGACGATAGTTGGCCGCTTCCATGAACTGGCTGGTGCCCAGCGGCTGCTCCTTGTCCAGCAGCTCGAAGCCGACGTTGCCATCGGAGGCGGTGATGCCGGCCGCGGCCATCTTCATGCGCGCCCGGCCGAGGTCATCGGACTTGACCAGCAGGGCACCGGAATTCGGATCGACCTTGTAGCCGATGTCGGCCGCGCCCAGGGCCTGCAGCACCTGGTTGGCGTCCAGGCCGTTCATGCTGGTGTACAGCGGCCGATAGTCCGGCTGCTGGGTCCAGAGCACCACGGCGAAACCCAGGGCGACGCTGGCGGCCAGGCCGATCAGCAACCCCATCTGCCGCAGCAGCGGCATGTCGGACAGGTTGTCGAGAAAGCTGAGACCCAGCAGCGACTTCTTGGGCTTGTCTTCAGCCTCGGGCTTGGTCGTCGGGACGGGTGCGTTGGTAAGAGCTTCAGCCATTTTCTAGACCGTCCTCAAATCGACATTTGCATGATGTCTTGGTACGCCTGAACGAACTTGTTGCGTACCTGGGTCAAGGCCTGCACGGAGACGCTGGCCTTCTGCGAAGCGATCATGACTTGAGTGAGGTCGACGCCACCCTGCCCCAGCTCGAAGGCCTTGGCCATCTCGCCGGCGGTCTGCTGGGTCTCGTTGACGGAGCCCACGGCCTTGCTGAGCATGTCGGCGAAGCTCGGACCCTGGACCTGTTCCGCGCCGGCAGCCGGAGCTACGACGGCTTTCGACCGGGCCATGGCTTCGGTCTGCATGGAGCGCATTTCCAGCATCAACCGATTGAACTCGACACCTTGAACCATTTGCTCTGCTCCTCTGGCACGGGAAATTGACGCCGTACCCACTCGTGTCAGAGATAGAGCAATGCCTGTGCCAGATCCTAAAAATCCAGCTAGAACAATGACTTGTAAAAAAGTTGCCGAGAGGTGGTTAAAGTTTGCCGAAAATCAGTCGACGGTGAGCAGCTCGCGGTTGCGCTGCAACAGGGCCTTGCCGATGCCCTTGACCTCGAGCAACTCGTCTACCGAGGCGAAGGCGCCATGGACTTGGCGATGGTCGACGATCGCCTGCGCCTTGACTGCGCCTATCCCCCGCAGCCGTTGCAGCGCGGTGGCGTCGGCGACATTGATGTTCAAGGGCGCCAGGCTGGCACTTGAGGCCGGCTTGGTTGCGGCACCCGTGCCAGACTCACAGGCATTGGCCCAGGGGCCGAACAGGGCCAGCAACGTCATTATCCAGATGAATCTCATAGAGGAACCTCCTTGTTCCGCTGTTTGATTCAGAGAGCTTAACGCAAAGGGTCAGGCGGTCAACTCACCAGTGATCCTGCCTGAGCACGCTCGGTCCTGAGCGCCAGCAGGGCCTGGCGAACGCCCTGGCGCCAGTCGCTGGGCGGGATACCGAAGTGCCGCTCCAGTGCGCTGGAATCCAGCATGGAATAGGCCGGGCGCTTGGCCAGGGTGGGAAAGTCGGAGGTGGCGATGCCGGTGATGAGCGGCGCCCGCTCCAGCATGCCCAGCTCCTGGCCGGCATCTATGATGTAGCGCGCGAAGTCGCACCAGCTCAGGCCGCTGTCGCCGCCGAAGTGATAGAGGCCATAGGCCGTCTGCTCAGGCTGAGCTTCGGCCTGGACGGCGATCTGCAACAGCGCGTCGGCGATGTGACCGGCGTAGGTCGGGCAACCCACCTGGTCGCTCACCACCCGCAGTTCGTCACGATCGGCAGCGAGCCGCAGCATGGTCTTGAGGAAGTTGTTGCAGTGCTCACTGAACACCCAGGCCGTCCTCAGCACCACCGAGCGCGAGCAGGCGGAGAGCACGCGGTTCTCCCCTTCCAACTTGGTCATGCCGTAGACCCCGGACGGGCTGACCGGATCCTCGACCTGATAGGGTTCGGTGGCGCTACCATCGAACACATAGTCGGTGGACAGGTGCAGCAGGGCGATGCCGGCGGCACCGCAGGCCTGGGCAAGCACCGCAGGGCCTTCGATATTGCCGCGGGCGGCGATCTCGGGCTCCTGCTCGGCCTTGTCGACCGCCGTGTAGGCGGCCGCATTGATCACGACGTCCGGAGCGAACCGCTCGAGATGGCTGGTTACCGAGCCTTCGTCAGCGATATCCAGAGTGGCACGTCCATGGGCCTCCCATGCCAGTTCTGAACGCTGAAGACGATCGGTCAGACAGCGTCCGACCTGACCGTTAGCTCCGGTAACCAGTATCTTCATCTATACAGCTCCGCCAATCGAAGGCCTTGTGCATCTTTGGCGGACAGGATGGGATCCGTTACCCGCCAGTCGATATTCAGATCCGGATCATTCCAGATCAAAGACCCTTCATCAGAGGGATCGTAATAATCTGTGCACTTGTATTCAAAATCAGCGGTTTCCGACAGCACCACGAAGCCGTGGGCCAGGCCTGGCGGTATCCAGAGCTGGCGCTTGTTGTCTTCCGAGAGGATCTCGGCGACCACGTTACCGAAGGTGGGCGAACCGCGACGGATGTCGACGGCCACGTCCAGCACCTCGCCGCGCACGACGCGCACCAGCTTGCCTTGCGGCTTGCTGCGTTGGAAATGCAGACCACGCAGCACGCCCCGGGCGGAACGCGAGTGGTTGTCCTGCACGAATGGCAGAGTGATCCCCGCCTGCTGGGCATAGCGCTCCGCCTGGAAGGACTCCAGGAAGAAGCCGCGGTCGTCACCGAAGACCTTGGGTTCGATCAGCTTGACGTCCGGGATCGCGGTGTCGAAGACCTGCATCAGTCCTGCTCCTTGCACAGCCGCGCCAGGTACTGGCCGTAACCGGTCTTGCTCAAGGCTTCGGCCTGCATGGCCATCTGCTCGCAGGTGATCCAGCCTTTCTGGAAGGCGATCTCTTCGAGGCAGGCGACCTTCAGACCCTGGCGCTTCTCGATGGTCTGGACGAAATGGCCAGCTTCCAGCAGGGCGTCGTGGGTACCGGTGTCCAGCCAGGCGAAACCGCGGCCCAGCAGGGAAACGTTCAGCGAGCCCCGGCGCAGGTACTCGTTGTTGACGTCGGTGATTTCCAGCTCGCCCCGGGGCGACGGCTTGATGTTGGCGGCGATGTCCAGCACGTCGTTGTCGTAGAAATACAGACCGGTGACGGCGTAGTTGGACTTCGGCTTCTTGGGCTTCTCTTCGATGCTCAGGGCCTTGCCCTGCTCGTCGAACTCGACCACACCGAAACGCTCGGGGTCGGCGACGTAGTAGCCGAAGACGGTGGCGCCCTTGTCCACGCTGGCAGCCTTGAGCAGCGTTTCGCTGAAGTGCTGGCCGTAGAAGATGTTGTCGCCAAGGACCAGGCAGACGTTGTCATCGCCGACGAATTCGCGACCGATGATGAAGGCCTGGGCCAGGCCGTCCGGGCTGGGCTGCTCGGCGTAGCTCAGCTGCATGCCGAAGTGGCTGCCGTCGCCGAGCATGCGCTGGAAGCCAGGCAGGTCGGCCGGCGTCGAGATGATCAGGACTTCCTGGATACCGGCCAGCATCAGCACGGACAGCGGGTAGTAGATCATGGGTTTGTCGTAGATCGGCAGCGACTGCTTGGACACGCCCAGGGTAATGGGGTGCAAACGGGTACCGGAGCCACCGGCCAGCAGAATTCCCTTGTATTTGCTCATGGCAATCGTCCTCTGAAAATTGACTGTTGCTGTCGGTCGGACACGCCTGGGGGGTGTCCGCGCCAGGATCGTTAAACGGCCTCGCCGAGACGCTCGAGGCGGTAGGCGCCGGACAGTACCCGCTGCCACCACTCACGATTGTTCAGGTACCAGGTTACGGTCTTGCGCATGCCGGTCTCGAAGGTCTCCTCCGGCGTCCAGCCCAGCTCACGGCCGATCTTGCTGGCGTCGATCGCATATCTCATGTCGTGACCGGGACGATCCTTGACGAAGGTGATCAGGTCGCGATAGCGCTCGACACCCTCGGGCTTCTGCGGAGCCAGCTCTTCGAGCAGGTCGCAGATGGTCTCGACGACCTGCAGGTTGCGCTTCTCGTTGTGGCCACCGATGTTGTAGGTCTCGCCGACCTCGCCCTGGGTCACCACGGTATAGAGGGCGCGGGCATGGTCTTCGACGAACAGCCAGTCACGCACCTGGGAGCCGTCGCCATAGATCGGCAGCGGCTTGCCATGGATGGCATTGAGGATGACGTGGGGGATCAGCTTCTCGGGGAAGTGATAGGGGCCGTAGTTGTTCGAGCAGTTGGTCACCAGTACCGGCAGTCCGTAGGTCCGACCCCAGGCCCGTACCAGATGGTCGCTGCCGGCCTTGCTGGCCGAATAGGGCGAGCTCGGGGAATAGGGCGTGGTCTCGGTGAAGAGGTCGTCGGTGCCGTGCAGGTCGCCATACACCTCGTCGGTGGAGATGTGGTGGAAACGGAAGGCTGCCTTGGCTTCCGGCGCCAGGTCGTTCCAGTAGGCACGGGTCACCTCGAGGATGACGCCGGTGCCGACCACGTTGGTCTGGATGAAGGCGGCAGGGCCCTCGATGGAGCGGTCCACGTGGGATTCCGCAGCCAGGTGCATGACCACGTCGGGCTGGAAGGACGCGAAGACCTGCTGCAGGGCGGCGAAGTCGCAGATGTCCACCTGGTGGAATTCGTAGCGGTCGGAGTCGGCGACTTCGGCCAGGGAATCCACGTTACCGGCGTACGTCAGCTTGTCGACGTTGGCAACCTTGCATTGGGTCTCGTTGATAAGAAAACGTACCACGGCGGAACCAATGAAACCCGCGCCACCTGTTACCAGTACCTTCATCCTGAATCCTGCCTATATCGATTTGTACATCATCGCGCCCGGCACTGCGGGCGAGACATCGGAGGACGGCGCAGCCATCCCTGGCTTGGGTCACAGCCATGGCTATGTACCCGAAGACCTGAGTTAAACAGTGGCAGGAAAAGAAAGTTCAGCCTAGCGGGGGAAGGCTGCCGCTTCTGTGCTCGGCTTCAAATCCAGGCTGAAAGAAAGCGTGGGCGGGATCACTCGATGGATCTCTTGCCGTGCAGCCAGTCGACTATGTCGCCTTCGGGAGAATAGCCGGCGACGGTGTCGCGCAGCAGCTGCCTGACGCGAAGGTAATCACCCGCATCGATCGCGCGACTGAGTTCGACGAGGGCTGCACGGAAGGCATCCCAGGCCAGGAAGTCTTCGCTGGCGCGCATGATCTTCGGGTGGGAGGTCGGACTCACGTCGTCACCGATGAGCAATTCTTCATAGAGTTTCTCACCGGGTCGCAGCCCGGTGAACTCGATGGCGACATCGCCATGGGGATTGGCCGGCGAGCGGACGCTCAGGCCCGACAGCTTGATCATCTGCTCGGCCAGTTCGACGATGCGCACCGGCTCGCCCATGTCGAGCACGAAGACATCCCCGCCCTCGCCCATGGCGCCCGCCTGGATGACCAGTTGGGCGGCCTCGGTGATGGTCATGAAGAAACGCGTGATCTTGGGATGGGTGACGGTAACCGGCCCACCCTTGCGGATCTGGGTCCTGAACAACGGGATGACCGAACCGGAAGAGCCCAGCACGTTGCCGAATCTCACCATGGTGAAGCGGGTGCGATTGACCTGATGGATACCATCCGTTTGCCCGTGCAGCACGGGCGCCGCCTCGCGACTCAGGGCCTGCAGGATCATCTCGGCCAGGCGCTTGGTACTGCCCATGATATTGGTGGGCCGTACCGCCTTGTCGGTGGAAATCAGCACGAAACTGGTCACGCCAGCCTGGATGGCCGCCTGGGCGGCATTGAGAGTACCCAGGACGTTGTTGCCGAAACCCTCGGCGATGTTGTGCTCGACCATGGGCACGTGCTTGTAGGCCGCCGCATGGTAGAGGGTGGCCACCTTCCAGTGCCGCATCACCTGCAAGAGCAGCGGCGCATTGCGAATGGAGCCCAGCACCGGCACCAGGGTGACCGGCAGGGCTTCGCGCTGGATATAGGTATCCAGCTCACGGTGGATGCTGTAGAGGTTGAATTCGGCGTGGTCGAGCAGGATCAGGGTGCGCGGCTTCTGGCCGATGATCTGCCGGCACAGCTCGGAGCCGATGGACCCCCCTGCCCCGGTCACCATCACCACCTGACCGGTGATGCAACGGGCGAATAGCTCGGGCCGGGGCGTCACCGGATCCCGTCCCAGCAAGTCGGCGATGTCGACCTCCTGGAGGTCGTCCACCTGTACCTTGCCGCAGGCCAGGTCGCTGATCCGTGGCACGGTTCTGACGTGCAGCGGATAGGGCTCCAGCAGACCGAGCACCTCACGGCGCCGCGCGCGAGTAGCGGACGGGATCGCCAGGAGGATCTCCTCGGCCCCCGTTTCGTCGATCATCTGCTGGATATGTTTGGGGGTGTAGACCTTGAGCCCGGCGATGATGCGATTGGCGATGCCCTTGTCATCGTCGATGAAGGCCACCGGACGCATGGCCCGGCCCATGCGCAGCGCCGCGACCAGCTGGTTGCCCGCCGAGCCGGCGCCATAGATGGCGACCCGCGGCAGTTCGTCCGGCTGTTTGATGAAGGGCACGGTAATGGCGCGATACCAGTCGCCCAGGAAATACTGACGCAGCGCGAGACGCAGGCCGCCGATCAGGATCAGGCTGACGATCCAGTAGTTGAAGATCATCGAACGCGGGACGATCTCCGGCAGATCGCGATACCAGTAGATGACTACCGACAGCAGCAGCGTCGACAGCGTCACCGCCTTGGCGATGGCGATCAGCGCGTCGTTGCCCAGGTAGCGCATGACCGCGCGGTACATGCCGAAGCGGATGAACAGGGGAATGGCAATGGCCGGCGCGGTGATGAACAACCAGGCATGCCCGCTGAAGGGCTCGATCATCTGCACGGAACCCAGGCGCAGATAGAAGGCCAACCAGAGCGAGAGCCAGATCAGCAATAGGTCGACCGCGACCTGGATGACTCTCTTGGTACGCCGGTTCAGCTTGACCAGATGGTCACGCAACATGTCAGTGTCCCTAATCCCTGAATCCGGTGGACTGCGCAGCCATGGCTACCTCATCGGTCCCAGCATGGTATCGAAGGGCCAGGCAAAGCAAGGGCCCATAGGCAAGCAAGAGACCCAGTATGGCACTTAAAAGCCCCAGCCCCACCAGCAAAGCGATAGGCAGCAACCAGAACAGGTTGATGGCGAGTACCGCCAGGGTCACCGGGCGATGCGCGCCATGCTGGCGGGAGGCCCACTGGTAGGCATGGGTGCGATGGGCCTCGTAGGGTTTCTTGCCCCGACTCAGCCGCCGCAACAGGGTCCAGGTCGCATCGACCACGAAGACACCGAGCAGGATCAGCCAGGCCCAGAACAGCGACAACTCGATCAGCGCCGCCTGCAAGGACAGCATGCCGAGGATCAAGCCGAGAAAGCCACTGCCCACATCGCCCATGAAGATGCGCGCCGGCGGAAAATTCCAGCACAGGAAGCCAGCCACGGCTGCGGCCAGCAGCAGGGGCGCACCCAGCAAGGCGCCATGGCCGGTCACGGCATAGATCAGCGCCATGCCCAGACAGACGGCGAGCGCTTCGCCGCCGGCGATGCCGTCGATGCCGTCCATGAAGTTGTAGAGGTTGAGCAGCCAGACCAGATAGAGGACGCCAAGGGTCGTCACCAGCCAGCCGGGTAGCTCCAGAACAGCGGACAACTGTGCAGGGAGCGCGCCATAGCCGCCCAGCCACAGCAGCGCAGCGATGGCGGCTAGGAAATGACCGAGCAGGCGCCAGCCGGCGCCCACGTGCCGATGATCGTCGACGAAGCCGAGCACCGCCACCAGCAGCCCCGCCCCTACCAGGACGCTGCAGGAACCCGGATCAAGCTGCCCCAGTAGCCGCAGCACCACACAGCCGAGCACGAACACCACGACGAGCGCCAGGCCGCCGCCACGGGGCGTCGCCACCTGGTGCGAACTGCGCGCGTTGGGTTCGTCGAGCAGGCCTCCGGACAGGGCATAGCGGCGCAGCGCCGCCGTGCCGAGCCAGCTGCAGCCGCCGGCCAGGAGCAACAGGAGCAGCATCATTTCCGACCCTCCGCACCGGCTCGTTGCGCACCTAGCGCACGCAAGGCGGCTCGTGCCGACAGCGGGGGCTGCCAGCCCAGCAAGGTCTTGGTGGGCTGGATGTCGACCTGCAGCGACCCACAGAGACGTTGCGCCACCTCGCCCCGCCCCAGCAATCTGGCGCCCCATTCGAGCCAGGCGGACGGAACGGCGATCAGCCGGGGTTTCTGACCCAGGCCTTCGGCCAGCAATTCGAGCAGCTCGGCGGTGGAAAGATCTTCATCGTCGCTGACCAGCAGGATGGCACCGGCCGCCTTGGGCGCCGCGATGCACAGGATCAACAGATCGAGCAGATTCTCCAGCGCGAGCAGACTGCGCCTGTTGTGCCGAACGCCCCCCAGGGGCAGCGGCACGCCCCGCGCCAGGGTATCCAGCAGGCGGGCCACATTGGCCTTTACCCCGGGCCCGTAGATCAGCGGCGGACGAACGATGACCACTTCCAATCCGGTCTCGGCCATCAGCGCCAGCAGCTGCTGTTCGGCGGCCGCCTTGGAGCGTGCATAGGCATCGGTGGGTGCCGGAAGATCATCAGCGCGAAAGGGCTTGCCGGGAAGGGTCCAGTCACCATTGACCTTGATGCTGCTGACAAAGATGAAGCGACGGACGCCTGCAGCCAGGGCATCCCGGGCCAGCTTGAGGGTTGCCGCCCGATTCACCTCATCGTAGCGAGCCTCGCTGGCTACGCCTGGCTGCTCGCCCAGCTGATGGACCCGGGCGGCGAGATGGATGACGGTATCCACCCTCGCCAGAGGCCCGGACCAGTCGGTATCGGCGGACAACTCACGGATCACCGGAATCACCTCGCCCGCGACCGAGGCAGCTGCCGGCTGGCGCTGCGCGGCGACCACCGGATACCCCTTGGCCTGTAGCTGCCGAACCAGGGCTGCGCCGACGAAGCCCCCCGCCCCTGTCACCAGAATCTTGCGTTCCATCAATGCGTTGCGCCGTGCCAGTCAGCCAGGAAAGGGCACTTATGGTAAGACATTGCCCCGCGAGGGCCTAGCCACGCAAAACGCAGGCATAAAAAAGCCCGCCGAACCTGGGCTCGGCGGGCCGAAAAACTTGAGAACCTTAGAAGGTCTTGGCAGAAGCCCGGACTTCAACGGCCTGGAAGCGAGCGACCGGCTGGGCCACGTAGTGGCGCGAGAAGCTCTCGACGCGCTGAGCGGGCTGCAGGAACAGGGCAACCATCCAGCTACCGGCCAGAGCGGCTACAGCCAGGAAGGGATGACCGAGGTGCATGCTGGTGAAGCAAGCGGCGATACCGATCCAGATGAAAAGATAGTGGCGCATGACAACTTCCTCACTCGGCGTGGACTACGAGGTCACCCAAGACCTTATGTGAAGGAAGTCTCATACAAAAATCGGAACCCGTCTACAAAAATATCAAAACGGCTTGACTTTTTTTGTAAACGTCAAAATACCGATATAAATCTTATGGATAACGCTTTTTTGACGACTCCGGGCTAGGCAGGAAAACAAGGAAAATCAAACTCTTGCTGGACGGCCAAGGAAAAGACCGGCAGTGGACGACGGCTTTATGGCTCCAGCTCGTTGACCCTGTCCCGCAGCTCCTTGCCGGGCTTGAAGTGCGGAACGAACTTGCCGTCCAGCAGTACCGACTCGCCGGTCTTGGGATTGCGTCCCGTACGGGGTGCGCGATAGTGCAGTGAGAAGCTGCCGAAGCCCCGGATCTCGATACGGTCTCCGGTGGAAAGTGCCTGGGCCATCTGCTCCAGCATGGTCTTGATCGCCAGCTCGACATCCCTGGACGACAACTGCCCCTGATAGGAAACGATGCGCTCGATCAACTCCGACTTGGTCATGGATTTTTTCCTTCGTTATCAAGCGGCTAGATCACCTCCAAGGACTTTTAGCACGCCGGCCGATTTTTGAAAAGTCAAGCGGACGGCTTTGGTCCCTGCAACTTTTTACGGGTCATGACCACCCTGCCCACTTTTCGCCAGGCAAAAAAAAGCGACCCCGGAGGGTCGCCTTTCATTCAAGCTCGAACTTAGTTCTGGCTTTCCATCTGCGCCTTGATCAGGTCGCCGATGGTGGTGGGGCCAGCAGCAGGCTCTTGCTTGCTACGCAGGGAGCTCATGGCTTCCTTCTCATCGTCGACGTCCTTGGACTTGACGGAGAGGCTGATTACGCGGCTCTTGCGATCGATGCTGATGATCTTGGCTTCGACTTCGTCGCCTTCCTTCAGCACGTTACGGGCGTCTTCGACGCGGTCACGGCTGATTTCGGACGCCTTCAGGACGCCTTCGATCTCGTTGGCCAGGGTGATGACGGCGCCCTTGGCATCGACTTCCTTGACGGTACCGCGCACGATGGTGCCCTTCTCGTTCAGGGAGGCATAGTTGGAGAACGGATCGTCTTCCAGCTGCTTGATGCCCAGGGAGATGCGCTCGCGCTCCGGGTCGACCGACAGGATCACGGTATCCAGCTCGTCACCCTTCTTGAAGCGACGCACGGCTTCTTCGCCGGTTTCGTTCCAGGAGATGTCGGACAGGTGGACCAGGCCGTCGATGCCGCCTTCCAGACCAATGAAGATACCGAAATCGGTGATCGACTTGATGGTGCCGGAGATGCGGTCGCCCTTGTTGAACTGCCCCGAGAACTCTTCCCACGGGTTGGCGCGGCACTGCTTGATGCCCAGGGAGATACGACGACGCTCTTCGTCGATATCCAGGACCATGACTTCCACTTCGTCGCCGACCTGAACGACCTTGGACGGGTGGATGTTCTTGTTGGTCCAATCCATTTCGGACACGTGCACCAGGCCTTCCACGCCCTCTTCCAGCTCGGCGAAGCAGCCGTAGTCGGTGAGGTTGGTGACGCGCGCCTGAACGCGGGTGCCTTCCGGGTAACGGGCCTTGATGGCGACCCACGGATCTTCGCCCAGCTGCTTCAGACCCAGGGAGACGCGGTTGCGCTCGCGGTCGAACTTCAGCACCTTGACGTCGATCTCGTCGCCGACGTTGACGATTTCCGACGGATGCTTGATGCGCTTCCAGGCCATGTCGGTGATGTGCAGCAGGCCGTCTACGCCGCCCAGGTCGACGAACGCACCGTAGTCGGTGAGGTTCTTGACGATACCCTTGACTTGCTGGCCTTCCTGCAGGGATTCCAGCAGAGCTTCACGCTCGGCGCTGTTCTCGGCTTCCAGGACGCTACGACGGGAAACGACAACGTTGTTGCGCTTCTGGTCCAGCTTGATGACCTTGAACTCGAGTTCCTTGCCTTCCAGGTGAGTGGTGTCACGCACCGGACGGACATCGACCAGGGAGCCCGGCAGGAACGCGCGGATGCCGCTGACGTCGACGGTGAAACCGCCCTTGACCTTGCCGTTGATGACACCCTTGACCACTTCGTCGGCGCTGAACGCGGCTTCCAGGACCAGCCAGGATTCGGCGCGCTTGGCCTTTTCGCGAGACACTTTGGTTTCGCCGAAACCGTCTTCGACGGCATCCAGGGCTACGTGGACTTCGTCACCCACGTTGATGGTCAGCTCGCCTTGTTCGTTGTAGAACTGCTCGAGCGGAACCAGGCCTTCGGATTTCAGGCCGGTATCGACCACAACCCAGTCGCCATCGATCGACACCACGGTGCCGACGATGATGGCGCCCGGCTGCATGTCGAGGGATTTCAGACTTTCTTCAAAGAGTTCTGCGAAGCTTTCGCTCATGTTCATACCTGTTGTATGGATACCCGATGTATCCGGCTACCGCATGACCAGCCCATGCGGGGTGAGTGGTTACCATCCGGCTGCCGGGATGCGACTGGTTCCCGGCAGCTTTCACCGACGACCCGGATGAGTCTCGGCCTTCATCCCGCCAGGTCGCGTTCGGCGGCCAGGGTCAGGATGCGTTCCAATACCTGTTGTATGGAGAGATGCGTGGAATCCAGCTCGACGGCATCGTCGGCCGGCTTGAGCGGAGCAACGCTACGCTGACTATCGCGGGCGTCCCGCTCACGGATCTCTTCCAGGAGGGCAGGCAAGCTAACATTTTCGCCCTTCTGCTTCAACTGAAGATAACGCCTCTGTGCCCGTTCCTCGGCACCGGCGGTCAGAAAGATCTTCAGCTCGGCGTCCGGAAACACCACGGTGCCCATGTCACGACCATCGGCGACCAGACCGGGCGCCTCGCGGAACGCCTGCTGGCGCTGCAGCAGGGCATCGCGCACGGCGGGCAGGGTCGCCACCTGGGAGGCGCCGGCGCCGACTTCCTCGGTACGGATGACGTCGGTGACGTCCTCGCCTTCGAGGATGATGCGCTGGCCGTGCTCGTGCCCGGCAAGGAACTGGACGTCCAGATGGGCCGCCAGCAACTTGAGCGACTCCTCGTTGGTGTAGTCCACGCCATGGTTGCGGGCAGCGAAGGCCAGCAGCCGGTAGAGCGCGCCGGAATCCAGCAGATTCCAGCCCAGTTGGCGGGCGACCAGCGCCGCGAGGGTGCCCTTCCCCGAACCGCCGGGGCCATCGAGGGTGATGACGGGTGCGGTACTGCTCATGAGTGCCCCTCCGTAAGAGATTGATGGACGGCGACCTGAGCGCCGGCCTGGGTACGACTGGCGAGGATGCGCCCGAAATATTCGCGCGCGCCGCGCGCATGGGTCAGCACCTCCATGAGGAACTGACCATCGCCGGCCTGGATGGCACCACGCAGCTCGTCGAGATCGGCACGATAGGTGTCCAGGGCCTGCAGCACGGCTTCGCGATTGGCGATGAAGATGTCATGCCACATGGTCGGATCGCTGCCGGCGATGCGGGTGAAGTCGCGGAAACCGCCGGCAGCGTAATGGAAGATCTCGCGGTTCTCGCTGCGCTTGGCCAGGGAATCCACCAGGTTGAAGGCCAGCAGGTGCGGCAGGTGGCTGGTGGCGGCGAGGACTTGGTCGTGATGCTCGACGGTCATGTGCTCGACATCGGCCCCTATGGCGCGCCAGAGCCGATCGACCTTGTCCAGATCGGCCGGCAGGGTCTCTTCCAGTGGCGTGAGGATGACCTTGTGCCGGTTGAACAGCGCCGCGTTGGCTGCGGTGACGCCACTGCGCTCGGAGCCGGCGATGGGATGACCCGGCACGAAGCGCAGCGACTGGCCAGCGAAGGCCTGGCGAGCGGCGCGCACCACGTTGCCCTTGGCGCTGCCGACGTCGGTGAGGATGGCGCCCTGCAGCGGCAAGGCCGCGAGATCGGCCAGTACCCGTTCCATGGCCAGGATGGGCACGGCGAGCTGGATGACGTCGGCACCCGGGCAGGCGTCGCCGAGGTCGGCGACGCAGCGGTCGACGACGCCCAGCTCGACCGCCAGCCGGCGGGTCTCGGGATCGCGATCGACCCCGACCACCTCACGGCAGAGCCCACTGGCACGGGCGCCCTTGGCGAAGGAGCCGCCGATCAGGCCCAGGCCGACCACGACGAGACGTTCGATCAGAGGGGTGGCCACTTCAGCCACGCCCCAGAACCTTGCTCAGCGCCGCCAGGAATCGGGCATTTTCCGCTTCGGTGCCGATGGAGACGCGCAGGAAGGTCGGCATGCCATAGCCGGCGACGGGCCGGACGATGACGCCCTCCTGCAGCAGCCCCTGGTTGATCGGCGCGGCGTCGCGCCCCAGGTCCACGGCGATGAAATTGCCACGGGAGGGAATCCACGCCAGGCCGAGATCGCGGAAACCGGCTTCCAGCTGGGCCATGCCGGCGTCGTTGAGGGCCCGGCTGCGGGCCAAGTAGTCGCTGTCGGCCAGGGCCGCACAGGCCGCGGCCTGGGCCAGGCTGTTGACGTTGAACGGCTGGCGCACCCGATTGAGGACGTCGGCCACGATCGGCGAGGAGAAGGCATAGCCGACGCGCAGGGCGGCCAGGCCATAGGCCTTGGAAAAGGTCCGCGAGACGATCAGGTTGGGGTACTGGGCCAGGAACGCCAGGCCATCCGGCAGTTCATCGCCCTCGGCGTATTCGATGTAGGCCTCGTCCAGCACCACCAGGACGTGCTCGGGTACGCGAGCGAGAAAGAGTGCCAGGGCCTCGCTGTCGAACCAGGTGCCCGTGGGGTTGTTGGGGTTGGCGACAAAGACCACCCGGGTGTCGGCATCGATGGCGGCGAGCATGGCGTCGAGGTCATGACCGTAGTCCTTGGCCGGGACGCTGCGGCCCTCGGCGCCGATGGCCAGGGTCACCAGCGGATAGACGGCGAAGGCGTGCTCGCTGAACACGGCGTTGTAGCCGGGCGCCAGGTAGGCCCGGGCGACCAGTTCGAGGATGTCGTTGGAGCCGTTGCCCAGGGTGATGCCATGGGCGGCCACACCGAAACGCTCGCTCAGGGCCTGCTTGAGATCGAAGCCGCCGCCATCGGGATAGCGGGTCAGCTCGGCCAGCTCGGCGCGAATGGCTTCGAGGGCCTTGGCGCTGGGACCGAGCGGGTTCTCGTTGCTGGCGAGCTTGACGATGCTGGCCGGCGCCAGGCCCAGTTCGCGGGCCAGTTCATCGACGGGCTTGCCGGGCACGTAGGGCGAGAGTTTCTGTACGCCGGGAAGGGCTTGTGCCAGGAAATCGCAGCTCATGGAGACCTCTTCAACTTGCGATGACGACGGCCGGGCCGCCGAAAATGGGCGCCATCTTAAAGCCAAGGCGGGTCGCGGACCAATCGAAGTTGCGCCTGCGCGACGGAAAGCCCCTAGCTGATGGCGCTGTAACGCCCCGGCCGATGGTTGATCGCCAGGGTCAGATTGAGGATCACGGCGCCCAGGATCGAGACGAGGATGGCGCCGGGCTCGACGACCCACAGCGCCAGCAGGACGATCAGGCAATCGATGCCCATCTGCACCTTGCCCGCTCGCCAGCCATAGCGCTGCTGCAGATAGAGCACGGCGATGTTGATGCCGCCGAGGCTGGCCTGGTGCCGGAAGAGAATCAGCAACCCCACGCCCATCAGCACGCCGCCAATCACAGCGGCATAGAGGGATTGCAGTGCACTGAAGGCGATGAAGTGCGGGGTCAATTCGGTAAGCAGCGACACCAGGGTCACGGCCGCCAGGGTCCGCAAGGTAAAGGCCCAGCCCATCCGTCGCACGGCCAGCCAGTAGAACGGCAGGTTGATGAGAAAGAACGCCTGACCGAAGGAGAGTCGCGTGCCGTACTGGGCAAGAAAGGCCAGGCCCGCGGTACCGCCGGTGAGCAGGCCGGCGTGGCGATAGAGATTGACCGCCAGGGCGATCATCAGGGTCGCACTGAGCAAGGCCAGCACGTCTTCGAGCAGATTGTGCCGCTGGGGAGTCACGGAGGTCATGGGGCCATCCTGGCGCGAGAGGGAAGCCGACCCCGAAGACGGGGTCGGCTGGGAGACTGTCAGCCGAGTTCGGCCAGCAGCTTCTCCCACTCCTTGGTTTCCTTCTTGGAGGGCGCACCCAGCAGCTCGACCGCCTGGCGCAGGCGGAAGCGGGTAAGGTCCGGTCCGAGGATCTCCATGGCGTCGAGCACCGAGACCGAGCTGGCCTGGCCGGTGATGGCGGCGAACAGCAGCGGCATGACGTCGCGCAGCTTGAGCTGCTGGTGCTCGGCGACCGCCTGGATCACCGCGGTGATGCGCTCCTTGTCCCACTGGCGCAGGGCTTCGAGCTTCCACAGCAGCAGCTGCATGATCAGGCGGACCTGGTCGGCGGACAGCTTCTTGTGCTGGAACAGCGCCGGATCCAGATTCAGGGCGCCACTGAAGAAGAAGCCGGCCAGCGGGGCGATCTGGCTGAAGGTCTCGACCCGCTGTTGCACCAGCGGGGCGATCTTGAGCAGGTACTCGGGATTGAGCGCCCACTGCTGCACCTCGGCGGCGAAGCGCTCGGAGCTCAGCTCGCGCAGCCACTGGCCGTTGAGCCAGGAGAGCTTCTCGACGTCGAAGATCGGACCGCCCAGGGAGACGCGTTGGAGGTCGAAATGCTCGACCATCTCGTCCAGGGTGAATTTCTCGCGCTCGTCGGGCATGGACCAGCCCATGCGGCCGAGGTAGTTGAGCATGGCTTCGGGGAGGTAGCCCATGCGCTGATAGAAGGTTACCGAGGTGGGATTCTTGCGCTTGGAGAGCTTGCTCTTGTCGGGGTTGCGCAGCAGCGGCATGTAGCAGAGCTGCGGCTGCTCCCAGCCGAAGTATTCATAGAGCTTGATCAGCTTGGGCGCCGAGGGCAGCCACTCTTCGCCGCGCAGGACATGGGTGATGCCCATCAGGTGGTCGTCGACCACGTTGGCGAGGAAGTAGGTGGGTAGGCCGTCGGCCTTCATCAGCACCTGCATGTCCATGCGATCCCAGGGGATCTCCACATCGCCACGCAGCAGGTCGGGGACGACGCAGACACCCTCCTCCGGCACCTTCATGCGGATCACATAGGGCTGGCCGGCGTCCAGACGCTGCTGCACCTCTTCCTGGGACAGGCGCAGGCCGCGCCCGTCGTAGCGCGGCGTCTCGCCGCGCGCCTGCTGTTCGGCACGCATCTGGTCGAGTTCTTCGGGCGTGGCGAAGCAGAGGAAGGCATGACCCTTCTCCACCAGCTCCCGGGCGTACTTCCAGTAGATCTCGCCACGCTCGCTCTGCCGATAGGGACCATGGGGGCCACCGACGTCCGGGCCCTCGTCCCATTCGATGCCCAGCCAGCGCAGGGCGTCGTAGATCTGCTGTTCGGATTGGCGGGTGGAGCGGACCTGGTCGGTATCCTCGATGCGCAGGATGAACTGGCCACCGTGCTGACGGGCGAAGCAGAGGTTGAACAGGGCGATATAGGCGGTACCGACATGCGGGTCGCCGGTGGGCGACGGCGCGATGCGCGTGCGAACGGTGGTCATCGGCTTTCTCGAGAAACGCGAAGGGACAAAGGCGGAATGGTAGCAGCGCCAGCCCTGGCGCTGCCAGTTGGAGCGGGCCTAGACCTGAACCAGACGCTCGCGTAGCGCCTGGATCTCGTCACGCAGCTGGGCGGCGGACTCGAACTGCAGGTCGCGCGCCAGTTGCAGCATCTTCTCTTCGAGCTGGCGGATGCGCTTGCCGATCTCGCTAGGCGAGCGCAGCTCGGCGGCGTATTCGCCCTGGTCCTCGGCGGCCTTGGCCGCGCGGCGCTTGCCCTTGGCACCCGGCGCCGCGGCCCCTTCCATGATGTCGCGGATGTCCTTCTTGATACCCTGGGGCACGATGCCGTGTTCTTCGTTGAAGGCCAGCTGCTTGTTGCGCCGCCGTTCGGTCTCGTCGATGGCGCGCTGCATGGAGCCGGTCATGTTGTCGGCATAGAGGATGGCCTTGCCGTTGAGGTTGCGCGCCGCCCGGCCGATGGTCTGGATCAGCGAGCGCTCGGAACGCAGGAAGCCTTCCTTGTCGGCGTCGAGCACCGCCACCAGGGAGACTTCCGGCATGTCCAGGCCTTCACGCAGCAGGTTGATGCCCACCAGGACGTCGAAGGTGCCCAGGCGCAGGTCGCGGATGATCTCCACCCGCTCCACGGTGTCGATGTCGGAGTGCAGATAGCGCACCCGCACGTCGTGATCGGCCAGGTAGTCCGTCAGGTCCTCGGCCATGCGCTTGGTCAGGGTGGTACAGAGCACCCGCTCCTCCTGGGCCACCCGCAGGCGGATCTCGGAGAGCAGGTCGTCCACCTGGGTGGTGGCCGGACGGATCTCGATGATCGGATCGACCAGGCCGGTGGGTCGTACCACCTGCTCGACCACGCGGCCGGCGTGTTCTTCCTCGTAAGGACCGGGGGTGGCCGAGACGAAGATGGTCTGGGGCGCACCGGCTTCCCACTCCTCGAACTTCAATGGCCGGTTGTCCAGCGCCGAGGGCAGGCGGAAGCCATATTCGACCAGGGTTTCCTTGCGCGAGCGGTCGCCCTTGAACATGGCGCCAATCTGCGGAACGGTGACGTGGGATTCGTCGATCACCAGCAGGGCGTTGCTCGGCAGATAGTCGTAGAGGGTGGGTGGCGGCTCGCCCGGGCCACGCCCGGACAGGTAGCGGCTGTAGTTCTCGATGCCGTTGCAATAGCCCAGCTCGAGGATCATCTCCAGGTCGAAGCGGGTGCGCTGCTCCAAGCGTTGGGCCTCGAGCAAGCGATTCTGGCTGCGCAGCCATTCCAGGCGATCGGCGAGCTCCAGCTTGATGTTCTCGATGGCGCCCAGCAGGGTCTCGCGCGGCGTGGCGTAGTGGGTCTTGGGATAGAAGGTGAAGCGCGGCAGCTTGCGGATCACCTCGCCGGTGAGGGGATCGAAGGCCGACAGGCTCTCCACCTCGTCGTCGAAGAGCTCGATGCGTACCGCCTCGAGATCGGATTCCGCGGGAAAGATGTCGATGACGTCGCCGCGTACCCGGAAGGTGGCGCGGGCGAACTCCATGTCGTTGCGGCTGTACTGCAGCTCGGCCAGGCGACGCAGGATGGTGCGCTGGTCGATGCGGTCGCCGCGATCCAGGTGCAGGACCATCTTCAGGTAGGCCTCGGGACTGCCCAGGCCGTAGATGGAGGACACCGAGGCGACGATGATGGCGTCCTTGCGCTCCAGCAGCGCCTTGGTGGCGGACAGGCGCATCTGCTCGATATGGTCGTTGATGGACGAGTCCTTCTCGATGAAGGTGTCCGACGAGGGCACATAGGCTTCCGGCTGGTAGTAGTCGTAGTAGGAGACGAAGTACTCCACCGAGTTGTTCGGGAAGAAGGCCTTGAATTCGCCATAGAGCTGGGCGGCCAGGGTCTTGTTCGGCGCCAGCACCATGGTCGGGCGCTGCACCTGGGCGATGACGTTGGCGATGCTGAAGGTCTTGCCCGAGCCGGTCACGCCGAGCAGGGTCTGGTGCGACAGCCCTGCTTCCAGGCCTTCCACCATCTGGCGAATGGCTTCGGGCTGGTCGCCGGCCGGGGTGTAGCGGGTGGAAAGCTGGAATGCGGACATGGCTGCCTCAATAGCGCGGAAATGCACGGACGACACCGCGCCGGCCGGAGGTCGGAGCGATGCGGACGAGGAAAAAACTGGAACCACCCAGATGAGGTCGCAAGCGCCCTTTTGCAATCCGCCTACGCCGCCGCACGTCAGGAAAACTCCGACGGAGGTCGGGTCGCGATGGCGCCTGCAGGGGGCTATACTTCCGCTTCCTGAGCGTTCCGCCCTTCCCTTCACCCCTCATTCGAGCCCCTGTCCCATGAGTTTGTTCTCCGCCGTCGAAATGGCACCCCGTGACCCCATCCTTGGCCTGAACGAGGCCTACAACGCCGATGCCCGTCCCCACAAGGTCAATCTGGGCGTGGGGGTCTACTACGACGAGCAGGGCCGCATTCCGCTGTTGCGCGCCGTGGCCGAGGCCGAGAAGCAGCGCGTGGCCGCCCAGGCGCCGCGCGGCTACCTGCCCATCGAGGGCATCGCCGCCTACGACCAGGCCGTGCAACACCTCCTGTTCGGCGCCGAGTCGAGCCTGGTGCGCGATGGCCGCGCCATCACCGTGCAGGCCGTTGGCGGCACCGGTGCGCTGAAGATCGGCGCCGACTTCCTCAAGCGGCTGCTGCCGGACGCCGTGGTCGCCATCAGCGACCCGAGCTGGGAAAACCACCGTGCGCTGTTCGAAAGCGCCGGCTTCCCCGTGCAGAACTATCGCTATTACGACGCCGCCAGCAACGGCCTCAATCGCGAAGGCTTCCTGGCCGATCTCCACGCCTTGCCGGAGCGCTCGGTGGTGGTGCTGCATGCCTGCTGCCACAACCCTACCGGCGTCGACCTGCAGCCGGCCGACTGGCAGGCGGTACTGGACGTGGTCAAGGCGCGCAACCTGGTGCCCTTCCTCGACATCGCCTACCAGGGCTTTGGCGACGGCATCGAGGAAGACGCCCAGGCGGTACGCCTGTTCACCGATTCCGGCCTGACCTTCCTGGTCTCCAGCTCCTTCTCCAAGTCCTTCTCGCTGTACGGCGAGCGAGTCGGCGCCCTGACCCTGGTCAGCGAGAGCCGCGAGGAAAGCGCCCGGGTGCTGTCCCAGGTCAAGCGCGTGATCCGCACCAACTATTCGAACCCGCCGACCCATGGCGCCACCATCGTCGCCAGCGTGCTGAGCAGTCCCGAGCTGCGCGTGCTCTGGGAAGCCGAACTGGGCGAGATGCGCCAGCGCATCCGCGCCATGCGCAACGCCCTGGTGGAAGGCCTGGCCGCGGCTGGCGCCCCTCGCGACTTCGCCTTCGTCAACGCCCAGCGCGGTATGTTCTCCTACTCCGGCCTCACCGCCGAGCAGGTCGAGCGGCTGAAAAGCGAATTCGGCATCTATGCGGTCAGCACCGGACGTATCTGTGTGGCGGCGCTGAACGAGCGCAATCTGCCACCGACCGTCCAGGCCATCGCTGCCGTCCTGAAGGGCTAAGACGGCGCTTCCGGCAGCGCCTTTTCAGGGTGCTGCTGAGGCTTGACTTCCCGTTATCTATCAGTAAGATACGCTCCGTTGTTCCGCGATAGCTCAGTCGGTAGAGCAAATGACTGTTAATCATTGGGTCCCTGGTTCGAGTCCAGGTCGCGGAGCCAAGATCTGAAAAAGCCCGTAGTGGGTGACCGCTACGGGCTTTTTGTTTGGGTGCGATTTTCGTCTAGAGGGCATGCCAGCGTCGGCAGCTGGCAGCGATCCGCGCCTCCGGCTTGCTCTTTCGCGAAGCTAGTCGATGCTCTTTCGGACTCGAGCGCAGCGTCCAGGAGCGACGCGATGGCCGTCGCTCAGACAGCGGGCTGCGGCGTACCGGGTTGGGGGCAACTGCGATGTAGCGTCTCCAGATCCCAGGGCTTGGGCAGAAAGGTGGCATGGGCGGCGGAGGCGGGATTTTCGTCGCAATAGCCGGAGGTGATGACAATGGGCAGGCTTGCCTGACGGCCACGTGCCTGGACTGCCAGATCGACCCCACTCAGGACGCCCGGCATCCGAACGTCAGTAAAGAGCAGATCCAATTGCGGCTGCTCCTTCTGCAGGAAAGCACAGGCCGCGTCCGCACTGCCAAAGGCATGCACCTGATAACCCCAGCCCTCGAAAAGCTCCTGGAGAAGCTCCCGCAGAACAGGCTCATCCTCGGCGACTAGCACACGCTGGCGATTCATGAGCGGATCCTGTAATTGGAAGATTGCAATCGTTTGACCATAGCAACTCGCTAGCGTCCTGAGCTGTACGACCAAGGGTGTCGTTGTACAGGAAACAGACCGGGCCGGTGCGAGAGCCGAATAAACGGCTGAAGCGGTGCAAGTCTTGTACAGGGTGCCGCCGTCGGACCTGGCAAAGTCACCTTTGGTGCGCCCATCCCCCTAAGCGAGACGGCTTTGCGTTAAGCTTGCGCCGCCGCCGTCTACCCCGCAGGTCAGAGCCTTGGATCCGTCGTCTCGCCGTCACTGGATCAGCGATCTCAGCAGCAGGATACGCGCTCGTCCGACACTGGCCTACAGCCTTGCGTTAATGGCGTTCGGCGTGGCCCTGGCGGCACGCTTCGCCCTGGTGGACGTCCTGTTGCAGGGCTTTCCCTACCTGACCTTCTTTCCCGCCGTCATCTTGACCGCCTTCTTCTGCGGCAGCCGCGCCGGTACCCTGTGCGCCGTGCTGTCCGGACTGGCCGCCTGGTACTTCTTCATTCCGCCGGGCTGGACCTTCAACGTCGGCCCCCAGGGTGCCCTGGCACTGGCCTTCTATGTGGTCATCGTCAGCGTCGACATCGTGCTGATCCACTACATGCACACGGCGAGCGCCCGGCTGCGTGCCGAACAGCAGGTGATCCACGACCTGTACAACGTCCAGACGACGATGTTCCTGGAGTTGCAGCACCGGGTCGCCAACAACATCCAGTTCATCGCCTCGCTGCTCATGCTGCAGCAACTCAAGTTGCCCGGCGACAGCCAGGCGTCCCAGGCCCTGGAGGAAGCCCGCTCGCGACTGGAGAGCATTTCGCGCATCCACCGGCGCCTGCACGACCCCGCCGATGCCGATCAGCCGGTGGCCCACCACCTGCAGTTGCTGACCAGTGACCTGCTGGCCGCCGCGGGACAGGCCAATGTCTCCTGCGCCATCACCGCCGAACCGCTCAATTTCGACCTCCCCCGCCTGACCACCCTGTCGATGCTGGTGGCCGAGGTGGTGACCAACTCCCTCAAGCACGCCTTCGACGCCAGCCAGCGCGGCCTGATCAGCATCAGCCTGCAGCGCGGCGCCGATCAGCGACTGCTGTTGCGTATCGCCGACAACGGTCGGGGCATGCCGCGGCAATTCAATCCGCGCACCAGCCAGCGCTTGGGCTTCAAGATCATCAACAGCCTGGCCGAACAGCTCGGCGGCGAGGCGCACTACCGCAACGACAATGGCACCGTGGTCGAGGTGCAACTGGCAGCCTAGGGCATGGCTTCGACCCGGACCGGGCTAAAACCCTATACAATGCGCGGCTTTTCCAGCCAGGTGCCCCGCCATGACCGCTTTGCCGCCCTGCCCCCTCTGCGCTTCCGAATACACCTACGCCGAGGGCGACCAGTTGATCTGCCCGGAGTGCGCCCATGAATGGACGCCCGGGGACGCCGGTACCGCGGCCGAAGCCAAGGTGATCCGGGATGCGGTGGGCAATACCCTGCAGGACGGCGATACCGTCAGCGTGATCAAGGACCTCAAGGTCAAGGGCTCGTCCCTGGTGGTCAAGGTCGGCACCAAGGTCAAGAACATCCGCCTGGTCGACGGCGATCACGACATCGACTGCAAGATCGAGGGCATAGGTGCGATGAAGCTCAAATCCGAGTTCGTCAAAAAGGTCTGATCGTCGTGCCGGGGTGTTCCCTGGCGGAGCGATGCCCTACCCTTGAGGCTCTTTTCCTCCTGCCAAGGACTCTCCATGTCTCGTCGCTTCCTCCGTTCGGCCCTGTTCCTCGCGCCCCTGCTGCTCGCCGGCCAGGCCTTCGCCCAGTCGGCGCCTGCCAACGCCCAGGAACCCCAGCCGTCGGTCACGGAGAAGTATGGCGACTGGCAGGTGATCTGCCGCATCGCCCGCAACGCGGACCGTTCCGTGCAGCTGTGCGCCATCACCCAGCAGAAGGACAGCGCCAAGGGCCAACGCATGCTGGTCACCGAACTGCGCCCCAATCGTGAAGGCGTGGACGGCATCCTGGTGCTGCCCTTTGGCGTGGCGGTGACCAAGCCGATCTCGCTGCAGATCGACAAGCGCAGCCTGGAGAATCGGCCCTTCCACACCTGCATCCCCCAGGGCTGCGTGGTGCCGGTGGAATTCGTCGGTGACGTCTTCAAGCAACTGCAGCGCGGCGGTCGCCTGACCGTGACCACGCCGGTCGCCAACGGCGAGACCGCCAGCGAAAGCCTGTCGCTCAAGGGCTTCTCCAAGGCCTACGACCGCGCCAAGGAACTGACCAAGCCGCTGTAGGACCGCTAGTCTAACAAGGGCGCTGCCGGGTGCTGCGCCGTGCCGCTGGCGGCGGCGCGCTCCACGGCGGCCACCAGCGCCAGGGTACGGGCGGCATCCTCGGCGCTGACCAGGGGTGCCTCCGCTCCCCGCGCGACCCGCACGAAGTGCTCCAGCTGCAGCCGCAAGGCCTCGTCCGGGGCCACGGCCCGCACCTCAGTTGCAAGCGGCTGGTGCCAGCCGGCGCCCGGCTCGGCATAGCGCCAGAGGCGCAGCTGCGGCACGCTCAGGGCACCTTCGATGCCGGCGAAGAGATAGCAGGACTGGTCCGGCTGGTGGGGATAGACCGGATTCTCGCCACTGGTGAGCTCCCAACTCCAGGGCGCGACGGCGCCGTCACTGGCGGTGAGACTGCCCAGGGCGCCGCTCTCGAATTGCAGGCTGATCGCGGCGCTGTCGGCATTGGCGTAGCCGCGCAGGGCGTTGTCGGCGAAAGCCTGGACCTGGCGCACCTCGCCGCACAGATGGCGCAGTAGATCCAGGTCGTGGATCAGGTTGGTGAGCAGCATGCCGGCACCCGCTTCGCGACGCCAGGCGCTGTCGAAGTAGCTGGCAGGCTTCTGCAGTTGCCAGAGGGCGGTGACGGTGACCAGCCGGCCCAGGACGCCCTCCCGCAGCAACTCGTGGGCCCTGGCGATGAGCGGATTGTGGCGGCGGTGGTGACCCACCAGCAGCGGCACCTGGCTGGCACCTTGCGCCGCCAGCAGTCGCGCTACCTCTTCAGGCGAGGTGCCGACGGGTTTCTCCAACAACACCGGAATGCCCAGTGCCAGGCAATCCAGGGCGGTGGCGACATGCAGGGCATTGGGATTGGCGACGACCACCGCGTCCGGGCGCACGGTCTCGAGCAGCTGGCGATGATCGCTGAAGTGCGGCACTGCCCACTGCGCGGCCAGTTCGCTCGCCGCCGGATCGGGATCGGCCAGGGCGCATAGCCGGGCACTTGGGACGAACTGGAGATGATGCAGATGCTGGCGACCCATGTTGCCGGCGCCGATGAGGGCGATGCGCAAGGCAGCGACCATGAAGGAACCCCTTGTTGTGGTTATCGAGGTCCCTCGACTCTAAGGGACGCCCTGTCGAAGGCGCTACTGCACCGGCAGGAAATTGATGAACAGCAGGCTCTGGGCGTAGTTGACGCCGATGCGCCGGTAGCGCTCGTCGAGCAACTGGGCGAGCAGGTCGAGTCGGGCGACGATCTTGCCGAACTCGGTGGCGAAACTGAGGTTGCTGCCCTCCTCCGAGATCTCGTTGGCGAACAGCAGCGGTTCGCCCTCGGCATTCTTGCGCTGGCCGAGCAGCCAGGTGGCCTTCTCGATGTTGCGGGCCGCGTTGTTGACGAAGCGCGCATTCACCACATCGGTGATGTAGAACTCGGTGCGATTGCCGTGGGCGGCGATGATCATGCTACCGATGGCATAGATGAAGGCGCCGACCCGGTCGCCGTGGTAGTCGTCGCCGAGCACATAGCTCAGGGCCGCCACGTCCTTGCGTCCGCCCAGTGCGGGCAGGCTGCGTCGCTGCTCGATGGCCATGCGGATTTCGCGCTCGGCGCTGGCGGCATCGGGCAGGCCGGTCTTCTTCCATTCGGCCGGATTGCGCAGATAGAGCTTGTTCATCAGCCGATAGAGACTCTGCAGATTGGCCTGCATGGCGAGGGTGGCCAGGCGGTCGGAGCTGGTCTGCAGGAATTCGCTGGGGCGGGTCTTGCCGAATTGCCGGGCGATGTCCTGGGCGGACTGGCTGGTGCAGCCGGCCAGGCTCGCGAGGAGGCCAATCACACACCCGAGACGGGCGATGGCTGTGAAGGTGGAGGCAGGCATGGGGACTTCGGCGGCTGAGGGCAGCCGAAGGGTAAAGCCTTCCCTGGCTGGCCTGCTGTGCGGCAGGCCAAGGAATGGGCGTATCCGAGCCGATTTAAAGGCTCGCGAGCTAGAGACAAACAAGGCGAAAATGGCTGAGGGAACGCAGTTCAAAAACAGTAAACGAGCATTCCGACCGGGTTGGCGACCCAGGCCATTTTCAACGCCGTTTGGCCGACGCGCAGCGACCTTTAAACAGGCTCAGCCATTGCTGGGAAAGGCGAACTGCGAAGCCTCCCGGGCCTCGCGCTGCGGCCAGCGCTGGGTGATGGTCTTACGGCGGGTGTAGAAGCGCACGCCGTCGGGGCCGTAGGCATGGAGGTCGCCGAACAGCGACCTCTTCCAGCCGCCGAAGCTGTGGTAGGCCACCGGCACCGGCAGGGGCACGTTGATGCCGACCATGCCCACCTCGATCTGGTCGGCGAACAGCCGCGCCGCTTCGCCGTCGCGGGTGAAGATGCAGGTGCCGTTACCGTATTCGTGGGCGTTGATCAGGGCGATCCCTTCTTCCAGGCTCTTGACCCGCACCACGCAGAGCACCGGACCGAAGATCTCTTCCTTGTAGATGCGCATCTCCGGGGTGACCTGATCGAACAGGCAGCCACCGAGGAAGAAGCCCTCTTCATGGTCGGCGACCTTGAGACTGCGGCCGTCCACCACCAGCTTGGCGCCCGCCGCCACGCCATCGACGACATAGCCGGTGACCTTGTCCAGGTGCGCGCCGGTGACCAGCGGGCCCATGTCCAGGCCGCACTGGGTGCCCGGGCCGACCTTCAGTTTTTCGATCTCCGGCACCAGCCGGGCGATCAGCGCATCGGCGACCTGGTCACCGACGCAGACCGCCACCGAGATGGCCATGCAGCGCTCGCCGCAGGAGCCGTAGGCGGCGCCCATCAGGGCATTGACGGTGTTGCCCAGGTCGGCATCGGGCATGACCACCGCGTGGTTCTTGGCGCCGCCCAGGGCCTGGACGCGCTTGCCCTTGGCGGTGCCGCGGGCATAGATGTATTCGGCGATGGGGGTGGAGCCGACGAAGCTCAGCGCCTTGACCTCGGGCGCATCGATCAGGCCGTCCACGGCTTCCTTGTCGCCATGCACCACGTTCAACACGCCCTTGGGCAGGCCGGCTTCTTCGAACAGCTGGGCGATGGCCAGGGTGGAACTGGGGTCGCGTTCGCTGGGCTTGAGGATGAAGGTGTTGCCGCAGGCGATGGCCAGCGGATACATCCACAGCGGCACCATGGCCGGGAAGTTGAACGGAGTGATGCCGGCCACCACGCCCAGGGGCTGGAAGTCGGACCAGGTGTCGATGCTCGGACCGGCGTTGCGGTTATATTCGCCCTTGAGCAACTCGGGCGCGGCGGTGGCGTATTCGACGTTCTCGATGCCACGGCGCAGCTCGCCGGCGGCGTCTTCCAGGGTCTTGCCGTGCTCTTCGCTGATCAGCTGCACCAGGCGCTCTTCGTTGCTCTCCAGCAGCTGCTTGAAGCGGAACAGCACCTGGGCGCGCTTGGCCGGCGGGGTGTTGCGCCAGGCCGGAAAGGCGCCCTGGGCGGCATCGATGGCCTGCTGCAGGGTGGCCGCATCGGCCAGGGGCACTTCGCGGATGACCGCACCCGTGGAGGGGTTGTAGACCGGTGCGCGACGGCTGCCACCGTCGACCAGCTGGCCGCCGATGAGATGCTTGAGGCTCATGAAAGGACTCCTTGTACGAGGGATGGGCGCTTCCTATGGGAAGCGCCGGAAAGGGGGTCAGTCGAGGCGATTGAGGACATCACCGACCGCGGCGAAGACCCGGTCCAGGTCTTCGATCCTCGCGTTGAAGGTAGGCCCGAACTGCAGGGTGTCGCCGCCGAAGCGCACATAGAAGCCGGCCTTCCACAGGGCGATGCCGGCCTCGAACGGGCGGATCACCGCATCGCCGTCGCGCGGGGCGAGCTGCAGGGCACCGGCCAGGCCGCAGTTGCGGATGTCCACCACGTGCCTGGCGCCCTTGAGGCCATGCAGCGAGGCTTCGAACCTGGGCGCCAGCTCGGCGGCCTGTTGCACCAGGTTCTCCCGCGCCATGAGTTCCAGCGCCGCCAGACCCGCGGCACAGGCCACCGGATGGGCCGAATAGGTGTAGCCATGGGGAAACTCGACCATGTGCTCAGGCGTGGCCTGGTTCATGAAGGTGTCGTAGATGGCGCTGCTGGCGATCACCGCGCCCAGGGGCACGGCGCCGTTGGTGACCTGCTTGGCCACGTTCATGATGTCCGGCGTCACGCCGAAGAATTCGGCGCCGGTGTGGCGACCCATGCGGCCAAAGGCGGTGATGACCTCGTCGAAGATCAGCAGGATGTCGTGCTGGGTGCAGATCTCGCGCAGGCGCTGCAGATAGCCCACCGGCGGCACGATCACCCCGGCCGAACCGGACATGGGCTCGACGATGACGGCCGCGATGTTGGAGGCATCGTGCAGCTCGATCAGCTTGAGCAGCTCGTTGGCCAGCTCGACGCCGCCGGTCTCGGCCATGCCCTTGGTGAAGGCCATGCCCGGTTGCAGGGTATGGGGCAGATGGTCGACGTCCATGAAGGAGCCGTACAGCTTCCGGTTACCGCCGATGCCGCCCAGGCTGGTGCCGGCGATGTTGACGCCGTGGTAGCCGCGGGCCCGGCCGATCAGCTTGGTCTTGGCCGGTTGACCCTTGATGCGCCAGTAGGCCCGCGCCAGCTTGACCGAGGTGTCCGCGCTCTCGGAACCCGAGCCGGTGAAGAAGACATGGTCCAGACCCGCCGGGGTCAGCTCGGCCATCTTTTCGGCCAGCTGGAAGGACAGCGGATGGCCGTACTGGAAGCCCGGCGAATAGTCGAGGGTGCCCAGCTGACGCGCCACGGCCTCCTGGATCTCCTTGCGCGAGTGACCGGCGCCGCAGGTCCAGAGTCCGGAGAGGCTGTCATAGATACGCCGCCCCTGGTCGTCGATCAGCCAGCTGCCCTCGGCGGCCACCACGATGCGCGGATCCTTCTGGAAGGCGCGATTGGCGGTGAAGGGCATCCAGTGAGCGCGCAGGTTGAGCTGGGCGGCGACAGGTGGGGAAACGGTCAGCGGCTGGTTCATGACGGGGTCTCGGGCGGTGACGTTGAACCTGCAGGATGCGCCCGGTCTTGCGTGAGTTAAATGGTTTTTTTCTCGCGCATGGACATATGAATCCTCACCAAATTTTCGTTTCAATCGGCCAGGCGAGAAAGACTGGCAAAGGAGAACAATGCCAACTCACGCCGTCATGGATTGATGAAAAGCGCTTTCCAAACGCGATTATCCGTGCCAATTCGACGCCACGGAAACATCTTGAAAACAATAAAATTGATTAGTAATCAGTAACTTGCCTGAAACACTTTAAGCTGGCCGCCTGCCACCGTAGTCCCGTGGCGCCGAGGCCTCGTCGCCTCACCTCTCTTCCCGGCGCGTAGTCCAGCCGGGCGCGGTAGCCTGTCCGCCGTCTCTGCCGCGTAGCCAACTTTCCGCTTTCGCCAACCCGTGCCCCTCTCCCGAGGCGGAGCGCGCGGTTTAGCTATTCCTCAAGGAAACCTCTCCCATGCTGATTCAGCTCAACTGGATCCGCGGCCTGGCGGCCGTTCTCATCGTTTTCCACCACATGACCGTGGGCAGCTACCGGACCACCGAACATCAGCAGATCGCCCTGAATCTGCTGTCGCTGGAAACCACCTGCATCTTCGTCGCGCTCTCGGGCTTCTTCTTTCGCTACAACCTCGGCAAGTACAGCTACCAGGTCTATCTGGGCAAGAAGCTGCAGAACGTCATCCTCCCCTATCTGCTGATCTCGATCCCCGCCGTGCTGCTCTATGTCTCCGGCCTCAAGCAGGAACACGAGTGGATCGACATGAACGCCTTCCATGGCTGGCCGCCCTTCGCCCAGACTGCCCTGTTGCTGGCCACTGGCGCCCACCTGGGTCCGCTGTGGTTCATTCCAGCGCTGACGCTGATCTTCCTGCTCGCGCCGGTCTTGGAATGGATCGTCAAGCGCGGCCTGCTACCGGCGGCGACCATGGTCGGCCTGCTGTATTTCCTGGTGTCCGATCGCCCGGCCAACGATGCCGACCCGCTGCTGGCGGCCCTGCATTTCCTGCCGATCTACCTCTGCGGCATGCTGGCCTGCGAACAGCGTGAGCGGCTGCAACGGCCCCAGGCGCGTTACTGGCTGCTGGCGGCTCTGGTGCTGCTGAGCGGCGCGGCAGTGCTCGACAGTGCCTTCTACGGGCTGCAGAAACTGGCACTGTGCCTGTTGCTGTTCGCCGTCTTCAGCCAGCCGGTCAAGGCACCGGGACGTGCCGACAGCCGTCTGGCCAGGGGCATGGGGCTGCTCGGCGCCTACAGCTTCGCCATCTACTTCCTGCACGGCTATCTCGCTGGCGCCTATCGCGTGCTGGGTCGCCTGCTGGGTGAGCAGAACTTCGCCCAGTACCTGGGCACCCGCCTGTGCCTGACGCTGATCACCCTGCTCTGCTGCATCGCCGCGGTCTGGGTGGTCAAGCAGGTCAGCCAGCAGCGCAGCCGGGTACTGATCGGCGCCTGAAACCGGTCGCTGGCGCCGCTTCCGACGGCGCCTTATGCTGTCCCGCATTTGCGGTGGCAGCCATGAAGACGACGCGCAAGGCCCTGCTCGCCCAGGTCGGCGATTTCGAGATCCGCCTGCTGCGACTGTTCAAGACGGTGGTGGAATGCGGCAGCTTCACCGCCGCCGAAGGCCGGCTGGGTATCACCCGCTCGGCCATCAGCCTGCACATGAACGACCTGGAAAAACGCCTGGGCATGCGCCTCTGCCAACGCGGCCGCGCCGGCTTCTCCCTGACCGACGAAGGCCGCGAGGTGCTCAAGGCCAGCCAGTCGCTGTTCGCCGCCCTGGAAGGCTTTCGCAGCGAGGTCAACCAGCTGCACCAGCACCTGCGTGGCGAGCTGAACCTGGGCATCATCAACAACCTGGTGACGCAGCCGCGCATGCGCATCACCCATGCCCTGGCCGCCCTCAAGCACGCCGCGCCGGGGGTGGTGGTCAACATCGGCATGACCCTGCCCGGCGAGATCGAGACCGGCGTGCTCGACGGCCACCTGCACCTGGGCGTGCTGCCGCTGATCAATGCCCTGGCCGGGCTGGACTACCTGCCGCTCTACGAAGAGCGCGCCCTGCTCTATTGCAGCCGCAGCCATCCGCTGTTCGAGGTGGCCGACGCGGCGCTGGACGAAGGCCTCCTGGCCGCTCAGGACGCCGTTGGCCCCAATCACCTCCTCAACCAGGACGGCCACGAGCGCCACGCCGCACTGAACTGCACGGCGCGGGCCTCGGATCGCGAAGGCGTGGCCTTTCTCATCCTCACCGGCTGCTACATCGGCTACCTGCCCGACCACGTCGCCCAACCCTGGGTGGCCCAGGGCCAGTTGCGCGCCCTCGATCCCGGGCGCTTCCACTTCGACACCACCCTGGCCGCCGTCACCCGCAAGGGCCGGCGACCGAATCTGGTGCTGGAGCGCTTTCTCGAAGCCCTGGCCGAAACGGTCTAGTTGGCGCTGCGCGTCGGACGGACGACGATCTCGTTGACGTCCACGTCGTCTGGCTGCTCGATGGCGTAGCGTACCGCCCGGCCAATGGCGTCGGGTTGCAGGGCGATGGCGCGGTAGCTGTCCATCATCGCTCGCGCCGCCGGATCGGTGATGGTCGAGGCCAGCTCGCTTTCCACCACACCCGGATGGATGCAGGTGACCCGCAGGTCGTCACGCTCCTGGCGCAAGCCTTCCGAGATCGCTCGCACCGCATGCTTGGTGGCGCAATAGACCGCCGCCGTGGGCACCACCGACAGGGCGCCGATGGAGCCCAGGTTGATGACGTGGCCAGCGCCGCGCGCGGTGAATTCCGGCAGCACCGCGGCAATACCGTTGAGCACGCCCTTGATGTTGACGTCGACCATCTGCATCCACTCTTCGGTCTTGAGCGAGGCCAGGGGCGACAGCGGCATGACCCCAGCATTGTTGACGATGACGTCCACCCGGCCCCAGCGCTCACGGGCCGCCTCGGCGAAGGCGGCCATGTCGGCGCGGTCGGTGACATCCAGCCGGCGGCAGAAGGCTTCGCCGCCCGCGGCGTTGATCTCGGCCGCCAGGGCCTCCAGCCGCTCGCTACGGCGCGCGCCGAGCAAGAGCTTGCAGCCGGCCGCGCCCAGTTCGCGGGCGATGCCCGCGCCTATGCCACTGGAGGCGCCGGTGATGAGTACGACCTTGTCGATAGCCATGGAATGATCCTCTTGAAGAATGGGGGTTACTGGGCGGTGTAGCCGCCGTCCACCAGCACCTCGGCACCAGTGATGAAGCTCGCCGCGGGCGAGACGAGGAAGGCGATGACCTCGGCCACCTCCTCCGGTTGGCCGATGCGGCCGAGTGGATGCGCCGGGCCATAGCTGCGCAGCAGGGCCCGGCCGTCGTCGGCCACGCCGTCCAGGATGTCGGTGTCGATCACCCCGGGCAGCACGGCGTTGGCCCGGATGCCGTGACGCCCCTGTTCCACCGCCACCACCCGCATGAGCTGGGCGGCGGCGGCCTTGGAGGCGGCATAGGCGGCCTGGGTGGCGAAGCCGACCCGCGCCGATACCGAGGACACCGCGACCATGGCTCCGCCGCCAGCCTCACGCATCGGCGCCAGGGCCGCCCGGGCGGCAAGAAAGACACCGCGGGCATTGCCCTGCTGAATGCGCTCGTAGTCGGCGAGCTCGGTGGCGTCCAGCGCCTGATTGAGGGTGCGACCGGCGTTGGCGACCAGGATGTCGAGGCGACCGAACCGCGCCAGGGCGGCCGACACCGACTGCTCGGCGAAGGCCTCGTCGGCGACGTCACCGGCCAGCGCCAGGACGTCGTCGTCGGCCAATTGCAGCACCGACTCGGACAGATCGCTGGCGACGATACAGGCGCCGCGGCTACGCAGCAGTTCGGCGGTGGCGAGGCCGATGCCGCGAGCGGCCCCGGTGACGAGGGCGACCTTGCCGGAAAGATCGTAGGAGGTGGCGAAAGGGCTCATGACAGGCTCCTGCAGGTGGCGATAAGACTTGCCACCACCTTAGCGGGCATCCATTGTCGTGATAACTCACTAGCTTCTGACTACCGTGGTTAGCAGGACTTACCAATGCAAACGGATCTGAATCTGCTGAAGGTCTTCGTCGTGGTGGCGACGGCCGAGAATTTCCGCGTGGCAGCGGATCGTCTGGGCGTCAGTCGCTCGGCAGTGAGCCAGGCCATCCGCCGCCTGGAGGACGAGCTGGGCAGTTCGCTGGTCCAGCGCACCACGCGCAGCGTGCGCCTCACCGAGGCCGGCGAGCACCTGCACCGCCAGGTCGCCGGGCCCCTAGGCGGCCTGCTCGGAGCCCTAGAAGACGCCAGTTCCGCCGGGCCGCCTCGTGGTCTCCTGCGGGTCGCGGTCACCTCCATCGCCGAACGCTTTCTCGATGGCCCGCTGCTGGCACGCTTCGTCGAGGCCTATCCCGAGGTGACCCTGGACATCACCGTCACCGACGAGGAATTCGATATCGTCGAGCGGGGCTTCGATGCCGGGGTACGGCTGGGCGAGGTGATCGAGCAGGACATGGTCGCCATCCCGGTGACCGGTCCACAGCGCGAAGTGGCGGTGGCGACCCCGGCCTACTTCGCCCGGCATGGCCGGCCTGAGCACCCACGCGACCTGGCGGACCACCGCTGCATCGGCTGGCGCCCGGCACCGGAGGTGGCGCCCTGGCGCTGGGAATTCAGCGAGCAGGGTCGCGCCTTCGACGTGGCCGTCGCGCCACGGATCACCACCAACGACATGCTGCTGATGGTACGCACCGCGCTGGCCGGTGGCGGCATCACCTTTGGCATGGAGGACACCTTCCGGCCCTATCTGGCGCGCGGCGAACTGGAGCGGGTGCTGGAGGACTATCTGCCGCCCTTTCCCGGCTTCTACCTCTATTATCCGAACCGCCACAACCTGGCGCCCAAGCTGCGGGCGCTGGTGGAGCATGTGCGGGGGTATCGGGAGCAGAACGAGGGGTAGCACGAGGTTTGGGGTCGCCCTCACCCCCGCCCTATCCCGGAGGGAGAAGGGGCGCACAGAAGGGCCCTGGCGCGGGGTGGTAAAAGGCGCGGCCTTCTTCCACATGGTCCTGGGTGAGCCCTGTTGGGCTCCCGCCTCGACCCAACCTACAGGACGCGTAGGTTGGGTTGAGCGCGGCGAAGCCCAACATCATCCGCGAGTCATCCGGTCCCCAGGATCCACCGATCGATGGCCTGGGCCAGGCCATCCTCTTGGTTGCTGGCGGTGACCCGGTCGGCTGCCTCCCGCACCGTCGCACCAGCCTGGCCCATGGCGATGGCCAGGCCGGCCTGGCGGAACATGGGGACGTCGTTGCTGCCATCACCGATGGCCGCCGTACGCGACACGGGTACGCCCGCGGCCTGGGCCAGCTCGAGCAGGGCGTCGCCCTTGTTGGCCTTAGGGTGGGTGATGTCCAGATAGTAGAGCTGGGAACGCAACACCGTGGCGCCCTCCCCTAACTGCTCGCCCAACTCGCCTTCCAGGGCTTCGAGGCCTGCGTGATCACTGCCGGCGGCAACGATCTTGTCGACGCGATCCAGGTAGGGCTCGAAGGACGCCACCACGGTCGGCCCATACCCCAGCGCCCGGGTCTCACGCGGGACGTAGGGGCCCTGTGCATCGCGGGTCAGCCAGAGGTCGTCGGCGAACAGCCAGACCTCGAAGGCCTCGCGGTCCAGGCGCTCCAGCACCTGACGGGTAACGTTCTCCGCCAGCCGATGGGCGCGGATCAGGGTGCCATCCGCTTCCACGAGGTTACCGCCGTTGAACCCGGCCACCGCCTGGTGGATGCCCAGTTGCCGCACCAATGGCAGCAGCGCCCGCGGGGGGCGGCTGCTGACCAGGGTAATGGCCTTGCCAGCCGCCTGCAGCCGCTCAACGGCGGCGATCACCGCCTCGCTCAGGCACTTGTCGTCACGCACCAGGGTGCCGTCGATATCCGACACCAGCAGGTCGATGGGGGTCAGATCAGCGGATGCCATGAGCGGCCGTCCTTTTGCAGAAGTTCATCGGCACCGGCGGGACCGGCACTGCCCGCGGCGTAGCTTTCGACTTCACCGCCCTGCCGCCAGGCGTCGAGGAACGGTTGCACGGCGCGCCAGCCATTCTCGATGTTGTCGGCGCGCTGGAACAGCGTCTGGTCGCCGATCAGGGAATCGTAGATCAGGGTTTCGTAGCCGGTGGACGGCTGCATCTCGAAGAAGTCGCTGTAGGCGAAGCCCATACGGATGTTCTCCAGCTCCACCAGCGGACCTGGGCGCTTGGCGTGGAAGTCGAACCACATGCCCTCATCGGGCTGGATCTGGATGATCAGGTAGTTGGGCCGCATCCGGTCGATCTTGGTATCGCGGAACTGGGCGTAGGGCGCGTGCTTGAAGCAGATGGCGATCTCGGTGTCGCGCGCGGTCAGGCGCTTGCCGGTGCGCAGGTAGAAGGGCACCCCGGCCCAGCGCCAATTGTCGACGAACAGCTTGAGCGCCACATAGGTCTCGGTCTGGCTTTGCGGATCGACTCGCTCTTCCTCGCGATAGCCTTTGACGGGCTTGTCATTCATCGTCCCCGCGGCGTACTGGCCACGCACCGAATTGGCCAGGGCCTCTTCGGTGGTCTGGGGCCGGATGGCGCCGACCACCTTGGCCTTCTCGTCACGCACCGAGGTGGCATTGAAGGACGCCGGCGGCTCCATGGCGACCATGGCCAGCAGCTGGAACAGGTGGTTGGGCACCATATCCCTCAGGGTGCCGGTCTTCTCGTAGAAATCGCCACGCGACTCCACGCCCACGGTTTCCGCCGCGGTGATCTGCACGTGGTCGATGTAGTGGTTGTTCCAGAACGACTCGAACAGGGCGTTGGAGAAACGGCTGACCAGGATGTTCTGCACCGTCTCCTTGCCCAGGTAGTGGTCGATCCGATAGATCTGCTCCTCTTCCATGTTCGCCAGCAGGCGCTGGTTCAGCGCCTGGGCGCTGGCCAGGTCGGCGCCGAAGGGCTTCTCCACCACCAGCCGGCGATAGGCGTCTTCGCGCTCTTCCAGCAGACCGGCCTTGCCCAGGCGCTCGGCCACATCGCCAAAGAAGCGCGCGGCGGTGGCCAGGTAGAAGACCGCGTTGTCGGTCTCGGCCCGGGCGATACGTTCGCCCACCGCCGCATAGGTGGCGTCCTCGAGGAAGTCGCCTTGCAGATAGCGGATGCGACCGCGCAGCTGGCCCCACAGCTCGGCATCCAGTGCCTCGTCACGGGACTTGCCCTTGGCTTCGGCCTGATCGCGGATGAAGGCCTCCAGCCGGTCGGCAAAGCCCTCGTCGGTGTTGGGGTTATGGTCTACGCCGATGATCTGGGTACGGTCATCGAGCAGACCGTCACGCAGGAGGTTGTACAGCGAGGGGATCAGCAGTCGCTTGACCAGGTCGCCATTGGCGCCGAAGAGGAACAGCGTGGCCGGCGGTGCAGTGGGCGCCTTGGTGCAGGAGCGTCGCCCTTGGGAAGCGGTGCTGGGGGTGACGGCAGGAGAATCGGTCATGACAGGGCCTTATCCACGAGGGCGGCTGGTGCCGTCCCCCGGGACGCGGCCCGTGGCCGCTCCACAGGGGAACGGCCAGGGTTTTACTGCGGGATTTCGACGTGGCCGCCGAAGCCGAAGCGCATGGCCGACAAGAGCTTGTCGGCGTAGGTGGCCTGCTGGCGGGAGCGGAAGCGTGCATAGAGGGCGGCGGACAGGACGTTGACCGGTACCGATTCCTCGATGGCGGCTTCGATGGTCCAGCGACCTTCGCCGCTGTCGGCCACCGAACCGGAGAACTTCTCCAGGGCCACGTCGCCGGCCAGGGCCTGGGCGGTCAGGTCCAACAGCCAGGAGGACACCACGCTGCCACGGCGCCAGACTTCGGCGATGTCGGCCAGGTCCAGGTCGAAACGCTCGTCTTCCGGTAGCTTCTCGCTGTTCTTCATCTTGAGGATGTCGAAGCCCTCGGCGTAGGCCTGCATCAGGCCGTATTCGATGCCGTTGTGCACCATCTTGACGAAGTGACCCGAGCCGGCCGGACCGGTGAAGATGAAGCCACGCTCGGCACGCTCGTCCGGGGCATTGCGGCCGCGGGTACGTTCGATGCTGCCATAGCCGGGGGCCAGGGCCTCGAAGATGGGTTCCAGGCGCTCGACGGCCTCGGACTTGCCGCCGATCATCATGCAGTAGCCGCGCTCCAGGCCCCAGACACCACCGGAGGTGCCGACGTCGACATAGTCGATGCCCTTCTCGGCCAGGTGCTTGGCACGGCGGATGTCGTCCTTGTAGTAGGTGTTGCCACCATCGATGATGACGTCACCGGGAGCCAGGCGGTCGGCCAGCTCGGCGATGGTCTGCTCGGTCGGCTCGCCGGCGGGCAGCATGACCCAGATGGCCCGCGGCTGCGCCAGGGCGGCGATGACACCGTCCAGGCTGTCGGCGGTGGTGGCGCCCTCCTTGCCGAGGCCGGCCACGGTTTCGGCACTGCGGTCATAGACCGCGACTTCATGCCCATGCTTCATCAAACGCCGTGCGATGTTGCCGCCCATGCGGCCCAGTCCGATGATTCCCAATTGCATGCTGATGACTCCTTGAGGTCAGGCGACCGCCGCCTCGACCAGTTCGACGATTTGTTGCAGGCCGGCGTCGATGTCGCCGCCCTTGATATGCACGCGCAGGTAGCGCCGTCCCCGTTCGGCCAGCACCTCGAGGTCGCCCTTGGCCTGGGCGGCCTCGACGACTCCAAAGCTCAGACTCCGCCCTGGAATCTCCAGGTCGTTCTGGGCATCGGCGGTAATCTGGATGAACACACCCGAGTTGGGACCGCCCTTGTAGGCCTGCCCCGTGGAGTGCAAAAAGCGGGGGCCGAAGCCGCCGACGGTCGCTACGCGCTTGCTGTCGCGAATGCTATCACGCATGGCGCCCAAGGCCTCCTCGTGCACGGCATTGCGCTCGAGATAGGCCAGTACCGCCAGGTAGTCGCCGGGCTGCAGGCGTGCCAGGTGCGCCTTGATCGCCGCGCGGGCGGTGTCCTGCCCTTGCAGGTCGGCATCGCCGAACAGGGTCAGGGTGCCCTCCTCCAGTAACGGCTCGTCGCCGGCCAGACGCCCCTCGCGCTCATAACCCTCGGTGAGCGCCCGGGTCTTGACCTTGCTGGCCTCCACGTCGGGCTGATCGAAGGGATTGATGCCGATGACGGCGCCGGCCACTTCGGTGGCCATCTCCCAGCGGAAGAACTCCTGACCGATCAGCTCGGCACGGGCGAGGCGGATATCCACCACCGGATGTCCGACCGCGGCCAAGGCCTGGAGACGACTGTCACGTTCGGCGTCTTCCTCGCCGGCCAGCACCAGGCTGACGAACACCCGATCCGTACCATAGACGTCTGGACTGCCAAGCGGCTCCAGGTCCACCGGGATGATGCCCTTGCCCTGCTTGCCGGTGCTTTCGGCCAGCAACTGCTCCAGCCAGGCGCCCAGGCTGGCGACGCCAGGCGAGGCGATCAGGGTAACCTTGTCACGTCCGGCGCGCACCGCTTCGCCGAGGACCACGCCCAGGCGGATGCCGGGATTGATGGCAGGTGGCGCACTGGGGCTGCAAGCCAGCACCATGGGCTGGGTCACCTGGAAGAAGTCGGCCACCGAATGCCCGAGCAGCGCCAGGGGTACCATGCCGAATACCGACAGCACCGAGTAGCGCCCGCCGATATGGGGATCGCCCTGGAAGATGGCACGGTAGCCCTCGGCCATTGCACTGGCTTCGAGCTTGGAGCCGGGATCGGTGATGGCGACGAACCGTCGCCGTGCCGCTTCCGCACCTAGCGCCTGCTCGACCGCCTTGTGGAAGTAGGCCCGCAGGATTTCCGGCTCCAGGGTCGAGCCGGATTTGCTCGAAACCAGGAACAACGTCTTGTGCAGGTCCACCTGCTCCTCCAACGCGGCGATCTGCGCCGGGTCGGTGGAATCCAGCACCTTGAGGTCGAGTCCGCCCGCGGCGGTACCCAAGGTATTGGCCAGTACCTCCGGCCCCAGGCTCGAACCGCCCATGCCCAGTAGCACCACGGTATCCAGGCCTTCTTTGCGAACGGCGTCGGTCAAGGCCCCCAGGGCGGCGGGATCGGCCTGACGCCCCTGGGCGGCCGCCAGCCACCCGACCCATTGGTCTTCGTCGCGTCCCGTCCAGAGCGAGGCGTCGCCTTGCCACAGCCGACGCGACCAGCCTTCACGCCGCGCTTCGTCGAGGCGGGCCTCGACGGCTTCATTCAGATCTTGCGGCAAACGATAGTCCACGGCATTCAGGCGCTCGCCGAGAAAATCGAGGCGCTTCTGCCCTACCGCGCCCAACAGGGCATCGGCGGCGTCCTCGAATTGCCGGGCGCCGTCCTTGACCAGCCGCTTGGCCACGCCATCGAGATCCAGGCCGAACCGGGCAGTCGCATCGACCACGTGCTGCGCGGCTTCGATGTCGGTGCTCAGCATGGGGGCTGCAGTGCCATGGTCGCGGAAGGCGTCCATGGTCTTGGGCGGCATGGTGTTGACGGTGTCCGGACCGATCAACTGGTCGACATAGAGGGTATCGGGATAGGCCGGATCCTTGGAGCCGGTGGAGGCCCACAGCAGACGCTGCGGATGAGCCCCCTTGGCTTCCAGCACCTTCCAGCGTGGCGACTGGATCAGGCGCAGGTAATCCTGATAGGCCAGCTTGGCATTGGCGATGGCGACCTTGCCACGCAACTCGGCCAATTCGCTGTCGCTGCCCTTGCGCTCGTCGATCAGCTTGTCCAGCACACCATCGACCCGACTGATGAAGAAGCTGGCGACACTGGCGAGCCGGCTGATGTCCTGGCCCTGGTGCAGCCGCGCTTCCAGACCCGAGATATAGGCCTCCGCTACCGCCATGTAGGCATTGCGATCGAACAGCAGGGTCACGTTGACGTTGATCCCCTCCTCGATCAATTTGCGGATGGCCACCGCCCCCTCGGGCGTACCGGGCACCTTGACCATGAGGTTGGGCCGATCCACCGCCTGCCAGAGGCGCCGCGCCTCCTCCAGGGTAGCGCGGGTATCCAGCGCCAGATAGGGCGAGACTTCCAGGCTCACGTAGCCATCGCGCCCTTCGAGCCGGTCATAGACCGGCCGCAGGATGTCGGCTGCCTGCTGAATGTCCTCGATGGCCAGATGCTCGTAGACGTCCACCGGCTCGGCATCGGCCTTTTCCAGAAAGGTCTTGAGGCTGGCGTCGTAGTCACTGCCGTGGCCCATGGCTTTCTCGAAGATCGACGGGTTGGAGGTGACGCCGGTGAGGCCGTCACGCTCGATCAGCTTTTGCAGCTCACCCTTGGCGAGGAACTCGCGGCTGACGAAATCGAGCCAGACCGCCTGGCCCTGCTCCGTCAGCTGTTTGAGTGGATTGCTCATGTGGCGCTCCCTTGACGTTGCGCCTGTTCCTTGGCCAGTTTGACCACGTTCTCCACGGTGTAGCCATATTTCGCCTGCAGCTTGCCGATGGGCGCCGAGGCCCCGAAGGTGCTCATGGTGACCGAGGCACCCTTGCGACCGATGTAGCGCTCCCAACCCAAGGGACCGGCCTGCTCAATGGCGACGCGGCCCAGGACCTCGTCCGGCAACACCGACTGCTTGTAGGCCTCGTCCTGCTCCTCGAACAGTTCCCAGCAGGGCATGGAGACGACCCGCGCCTTCACGCCCTCGCCCTTGAGCTGTTCATAGGCCTGCATCGCCAGACCCAGTTCGCTGCCGGTGGCCATGAGGATCACCTGGGGCTTGCCGCCTTCGGCATCGGCCACCACATAGGCACCCTGGGCGACGCCCTCGGCGCTGGCGTACTTGCTGCGATCCAGGGTCGGCAGTGGCTGGCGCGACAGCACCATGCACGAAGGCCGATTGGTCTGCTGCAGCGCGATCTTCCAGGCCTGCACCGTTTCGTTGGCATCGCCCGGACGCAGGGTCAGCAGACCCGGCGTGGCGCGCAGCTGCGCCAGGTGCTCGATGGGCTGGTGGGTCGGGCCGTCTTCGCCGACGCCGATGGAGTCGTGGGTGAAGACGAATACCACCGGCAGCTCCATGATGGACGCCAGCCGGATCGGCGGCTTCATGTAGTCGCTGAACACCAGGAAGGTAGCGGTGAAGCTGCGCAGGTAGCAGAGCGCCATGCCATTGGCGATGGAGCCCATGGCGTGCTCGCGGATGCCAAAGTGCATGTTGCGTCCCGCTGGCTCACGGGCGGAGAAGCTGCCGGCGCCGTCGAACTTGAGATTGGTCTTGGTGGATGGCGCCAGGTCCGCCGCCCCGCCGACCAGCCAGGGAATGTTCTGGGCAAAGGCATTGAGCGCCTTGCCACCGGATTCACGGGAGGCCACGCCCTTGGCATCGGTGTCGAAGCCGGGCAGCTTGGCGTCCCAACCTTCCGGCATTTCCCCGGCACGCATGCGCTGGAGTTCGTCGGCACGGCGCGGATCGTCCTGCCGCAGGCGATCGAAGGCACGATTCCAGTCTTCATAGAGACCGCTGGCACGCTCCAGCAGGGCATCACGCAGGTGGTGACGGGCTTCGTCGGGCACTAGGAAATCGGCATCCTCGGGCCAGCCATAGGCCTTCTTCGCCAGCTTGATCTCGTCCGCGCCCAGGGGCTCGCCGTGGGCCGCCGCGGTGTTCTGCTTGTTGGGTGCGCCATAGCCGATCAGGCTGTCGACCACGATCAGGGTCGGTTTGCCGGTGTTGCCCTTGAAGCGATGCAAGGCGGCCGCCAGGGCTTCGGCATCGTTGGCGTCCTTGACGTGCAGGGTATGCCACCCATAACCGCGGAAGCGCTCCGCCACGTCTTCGCTGAAGGCCAGTTCGGTGTGGCCTTCGATGCTGATGGTGTTGTTGTCGTAGATCCAGCAGAGGTTGTCCAGGCCCAGGTGACCGGCCATGGACGCCGCCTCGCCGGTGACGCCCTCCATCATGTCGCCGTCGCCGCAGAGGACGTAGACGTCATAGTCGAACAGGGTCACGCCCGGCTGATTGAAGCGGGCCGCCAGCCACTTCTGCGCCAGCGCCATGCCGACGCTGTTGCCACAGCCCTGACCCAGGGGACCGGTGGTGGTCTCGATCCCGGTGGTCATGCGGTACTCGGGATGGCCCGGGGTCTTGGAATCCATCTGGCGGAACTGCTTGATGTCCTCGAGGCTGACCGCTTCCTTGCCGGTGGCGGTGCCGTGTTCGTCGATTTCCTTCACGCCCGCCAGATGCAGCAGCGAATAGAGCAGCATGGAGGCATGACCGACCGACAGTACGAAACGGTCGCGGTTGGGCCAGTCCGGATGCTCGGGGTGATAGCGGAGGAAGCGGCTCCACAGCGTATGGCCGACCGGGGCCAGGGCCATCGGCGTACCGGGGTGGCCGGAGTTAGCCTTCTGTACCGCGTCCATGGACAGGGTACGGATGGTATTGATGGTCAGTTGGTCGGCATTGGAGCTGGAAGGTGCGGTGGAACCCATGGCAAGCGTCCTCGTGCTGGCAGACACGCCACCCGCAGCGAAAACGGTCTTTACGGTCCCTGAAACCGTTTTCAGCAAAGGCAGCGCCTAGGAGAAAAAGCAAAGCGGCCGGACGGGGTCCGGGACGGCGGGGGCATGCATCCTCTGCGACCCCACGCCGCAGTCGCGATCCTTTCTCTAGAACAGCACGCCAGAGGGTTGGTTCCGCACGGTTAGATAGCCGGCTATCGACTTGCGCGTTCAGTAGCCGGCGGCGAGGGCCAGCTCGACATCCAGGCCAGCGTCGCGCATCTGCGCCAACTTGTACCTGAGGGTACGGGCACTGATGCCGAGGCGCTCGGCGGTCTCCTTGCGCCGACCACGCTCGGCTTTAAGGGTATCGAGGATCACCTGGAATTCCCGATCGCGCAGATCGGCGTCCAGTGGACGTACTTCATCGCCCATGCCTGTCGCTGGCACAGGCACAGGCACAGGCACAGGCACTGCGGCAGGCGTCGGGGAGACCCCGGTCGCCAGCCAGTGCAGCCCGAAGTCCTCGGCCTGGAGCTGGTGGTCCGGTTGCAGGATCAGCGCCCGCTGCACGGCGTTGTCCAGTTCGCGCACGTTGCCCGGCCAGGGATGCTCGGCCAGGGCCTGGCGCGCGGCAGGGCTCAGGGCCGGTACCGCACGATTCATCCGCGCGGCCTGGACCGCCAGCAGCCGTTCAGCCAGGGGCACGATATCGGCCGGTCGCTGGCGCAGCGGCAGCCAGGCCAGCGGAAACACCGACAGGCGATCGAAGAGGTCTTCGCGGAAGCGCCCGGCGGCCACCTCCGCCACCAGTTGGCGGTTGCTGGTGGCCACCACACGGATGTCCAGCGCCAGCGGCTTGCGCGCGCCGACCCGCTCCACCTCACGCTCCTGCAATACCCGCAGCAGCTTGGCCTGCAATCCCAGTGGCATTTCGGAAATCTCGTCCAGGAGCAGGGTACCGCCCTGGGCCAGTTCGAACTTGCCGGGCTGGGCGGCGATGGCCCCGGTGAAGGCGCCCTTCTCGTGCCCGAAGAGGATGGCCTCGAGCAGGTGATCAGGAATGGCCGCGCAATTGACCGCCACGAAGGGGCCATCTGCCCGCGCCGATTGCTCATGGATGAAGCGCGCCAGCACCTCCTTGCCGGTGCCCGACTCACCGGTGATGAGCACCGTGGCCTCGCTCCGGGCGACCCGGCTGGCCAGCTCCAGCAGTTGCCGACTCTGGGGATCGGCTGCCACCGGCTGACGAGCACCGGGTATGCGCCGGCCCTGGGGGCAGCAGCGTGCCAGGGTCTCCAGCAGCAGGCGCGGCTCGAAGGGCTTGACCAGATAATCCGCCGCCCCACCGCGCATGGCCTCGACGGCGCGTTCGATGCTGCCGAAGGCGGTCATCAGCAGCACCGGTAGCGCCGGATCGCGCAGTCGGATACTGGCCAGCAATCGATGCCCGTCGATACCCGGCATGTTGACGTCGCTGATCACCAGGCCGAAGGGTTCCTCGGCCAGCGCCAGCAGCGCCGCCTCGCCGCTGTCCACGGCGCGATAGCGGTAACCGCCGAGCTCCAGGGTATCGGCCAGGGCTTCGCGCAGGGCGCGGTCGTCTTCCACCAGCAGGATGGGCAGGGTCATGCCGAGGTCTCCTCGCTCGCCAGCAGGGGCAGGATGAAGGTCACCACCGTGCCACGGCCCAACCGGGAGCGCACGGCCAGCCGACCGTCATGGGCCTTGGCCATCGCCAGGGCGACCGGCAGGCCGAGACCGGTGCCGGTGGTCTTGGTGCTGAGAAAGGGTTCGCCCAGGCGCTGCTGGACCGCCAGCGGAATGCCGGGACCGCTGTCGCTGATCGCCAGGCGCAATTCCCCGTCACGGCGATAGAGATGCACCTTGAGTCGCGCCGAACCACCGCTGCCAGCCATGGCCTGCAGGGCGTTGTGGATGAGGTTCAAGGCAGCACCCACCAGCATGTCGCGGTTGCAGGCGAGCAGCCCGCCCTGGGCATCGAGTTGCCAGCGCACGGGGCAGTCGCCGAGATGCGGGTTCGCCGCCTCGCGCAAGGCAGTGAACAACGCGGCGGGCGTCAGCCGATCCGCCAGCGGCAGTTCGCCCCGGGCGAACACCAGCATGTCGCGGACCTGGTTTTCCAGTTCGTGCAGCCGCTCCTTGAGGCGGCTGGCGAAACGCTGCTGCTGCGCCAGCGCCAGACCGCCCTCCTCCAGATGGCTGGCATAGAGCAGCGCCGCGGTCAGCGGGGTACGGATCTGGTGGGCCAGCGAAGCCATGGTCCGCCCCAGTGCCGAGAGCCGTTCATGCCGCGCCAGTTCGCCTTGCAGATGGCGGGTTTCGGTGAGGTCGTTGAGCAGCACCAGTTGTCCCGGTTCGCCGTCGAGCGAACGGGTGGCGATAGAGACCCGGCGGCCATCGCGCAGAGATACCTCGTGGCCATCGTCATGACGTGGGGCGAAGGCCCGGGCAATCACCGTACGCCATAGTTCGCCTGCCAGGGGCTCGCCGAGCAGGGCGGTGGCGACTGGATTGGCGTCGCGCACACGACCGGCGCCGTCCACGACTACAATACCGGCAGGCAGGACGTCGAGCAGATTCTGCAGCCGGCTGGCCAGGCGCTCCTTTTCCGCCAGCTCCTGCAGGCGCTGGGCAGACACCCACTCCAGTTCGCCCTGCAGCGAATTCATCCGGGCTTCGAGCAACCGGAAGGATTCGCTCAGCTGACGCGACATCTGCCCCAGGGCTTCGCGGGCCTGTGCCGAGGCGGAGGCCTCCACGGCAGCGTCGGCAGGGGCAGCGGAAGAAAGGGCTTGCGCAGGCATCGGCTGGGGCTCGCGACGGACAATTGACATTGTCCAGGCTTGAGCAAGACCCATGCCGCCCTGGCGTCAAGGCGCCGTAGCGTGGAAAACGGCGCAGCCTTTTCCACTTGCCACGCTACAAAAAAGAAGGTGGATGAGGCTGCGCCGTCAGCCACCCTACCTCTAAATCAGGGGCGGCCTGGCATCGCTGCGTAGGTTGGGTTGAGACGGCTTTATCGTCGAAGCCCAACAGGCATGGCCGAGTTGGGCTCCGTTGGGCTTCGCTGCGCTCAGCCCAACCTACGAAGAGCCTGCTATATCTCTTCGTCGAACTCGTCGTCGCGACGGCCCATGCCGTACTTGCGCATCTTCTCCACCAGGGTGGTCCGACGAATGCGCAGCCGCTCGGCCGCACGCGCCACTACGCCACCGGCATCGTCCAGCGCTTGCTGGATGAAGCTCTTTTCCAGATTGGCCAGGTAATCCTTGAGGTCCAGCCCTTCGCTTGGCAACAACGCCGAGGACGACACCTCGACGGTGCCGATGCCGGCCATGGCTTCACGCTCCTGCAGCTCCTCACGCAGGGATTCCACCATGGGATCGGCTTCGTCTTCCACATAGCGAAACTTGAGCGGCAACTCGGCCACGCCGATGACGCCATAGGGATGCATGATCGCCATGCGCTCCACCAGGTTGGCCAGCTCGCGGACGTTACCCGGCCACTCGTGGCGGCACAGCGACATGATGGCCGCCGAGTTGAAGCGGATGGAGCCGCGCTTCTCGTGCTCCATCCGCGCGATCAGTTCGTTGATCAGCAGGGGGATGTCTTCACCCCGCTCGCGCAGCGGCGCCATGTCGATGGGGAAGACGTTGAGGCGGTAGTAGAGGTCTTCACGGAAGGTGCCCGCGGCGATCATCTGCTCCAGGTTCTTGTGGGTCGCCGCGATGATGCGCACGTCCACGCTCTGGGTCTTGTTGCTGCCCACCCGCTCGTAGGTCCGCTCTTGCAGCACGCGCAAGAGCTTGACCTGCATGGGCAACGGCATGTCGCCGATCTCGTCGAGGAACAGGGTGCCGGTGTTGGCCAGCTCGAAGCGGCCGGCGCGGCTGGTGATGGCACCGGTGAAGGCGCCCTTCTCATGGCCGAACAGTTCGCTTTCCAGCAGCTCGGCTGGAATCGCGCCGCAGTTGACCGGCACGAAGGGCGCCTCGCGGCGCTTGGAGTGGAAGTGCAGGTTGCGCGCCACCACCTCCTTGCCCGTACCCGATTCGCCGAGGATGAGCACCGTGGCCTCGGTATCGGCCACCTGCTGCATCATCTTGCGCACGCCCTGGATGGCGCGGCTGGTACCCACCAGGCTGCGGAACAACTCGGGCTCGCGCTGACGCCCGCGATCCCGGGCCTGGTCATACATCTCCCGATAGACCTGGGCGCGGTGCAGGGAATCCAGCAGCTTGTTGTAGGCCAGCGGATATTCGAGGGACACTAGCACGCGGCGGCGGACGTCGTCCGGCCATTCCGGCTGCGCCGATTCGCCCAGCAGCAGCAGCGGGACCATTTCGTCCCAGGCCACGACCTGCTTGAGCAGCTCGACGCTGTTGCCGCGGCTGTCGACGCGACCGACCAGCACGCAGCTGACCTGCCGGCTGCTGTCGAGCGCCTCCAGGGATGTCTGCCAATCGGAACTGGTGCAGGCGAGGTGAGCTTCGCCGAGAAAATCGAGAATGACCGATACCGCCTTGCGCCGCTCGGCTTCATCGTCGATCAGAAGGATCTTGGTTTCACGCCACATGTCCCTGCCCCAATTCGGCTTGTCGGTTCGCTACGCGCAGGTGTCGCCTGCATCCAAGTGCCAACTGGTCGGCATCTTGCGCAAGTTAAGACAAATTGTGATGCGGGGTCAATTTTATGGCGGCGAAATATCCAAACTTTGAATTACCGTCCAACAGATGACAGTCAACCGAACAGTTGATAGACCTTGGCGGCCTGGTTCGACTTGTTGAGTTTGGTCAGCTCCTGGGCGGTAGCATCCCGCTCTGCCTTGCAGCCCTGCAGCAGGGAGGCATAGAGCGCCAGCAGGCGCTCGAGGCTGGCACGCAGGGCTATGGCCTCGTCGCCGGTGGCATACATCGCTTCGTCGACGAACAGCCGGCAATCCAGATCCAGCTCGGCGATCCGCGTCCAGTCTCCGGCCTTGAGCGCAGCGGCCATCTGCTCATAGACGAGCTCGACGCGTTCCACCGGGGTCTTTTGCATGGCGACGTTCATCGGTCGACTCCAGATCAGGGGGCAATGGCATCCCAGCCGGATTTGATCTCGCGGATCAGGCCGGATACTTCTTCTAGGATAACAGGATCGTTGTTGCGGTTGGCTTCGCTGAGCCGGCGGATCATATAGTCATACAGGCGATCCAGGTTAGTGGCGAGCTCGCCACCCTGCTCGAAATCCAGGACGTCCTTCAGACCGGCGACGATAGAAACAGTCTTGCCGATCAGCTCACCCTTTTCAGGAAGCCAACCGCGCTCCAAGGCACCCTGCGCCTTGGCCAAACGATCCAGGGCGCCCTGCATAAGCATCTGAATCAACTGGTGAGGACTGGCTTCAAACACCTGCGCCTGCAGACCGACCTGCTGGTATTGGCGCATCGCTGTCATTGCGTTCATGTCACAACCTCTGTGTGTTTCCGATAGCTCTTTATCGGTCCTCACAAGCAGAACTTGACGCTTAATTGAGAAAATTCCCGAGTGTCACTAGCTCTTTGTGGCGAATGGCATAGCCGCCAAAGAAGATGCCAACTGGGACGCCGTATTTGACAGCTGCGAGTAAGTCGAATCCATAGCGTTGTACTGCTTGTAAAGGCGCTCCTGAAGGGATGTCATACGCAAGTTCAAAGCAGCTTGCTGCTCAGACACCTTCTTGCGTACGTCGCTTAAAGCCGAGGTTCGCTGTTCAAGGATACCTCCAGCCTGGGTATAGACGTCGAGCTTACCTTTCAGCCGTGCTGCGAGACCGTTGTCACCCGTGAAAAAGCTGGATAGATCGGAAAAGTTACCGCTCACCATTTTGCCCAGCTTGGTGTCGTCTATCGCTAACGTTCCATCCTTTTGGGTAGTGATCCCCAAATCAGCCAAAGCCTTGATCGACCCTGTCCCCTGCATGTTGACCAGTTCATTACGAATGGTACTAGTCAGGGTTCGCGTTGTGGCATCCCCTACCAGTGCGCCGGTGATAGGAGCGCTGTTTTCGCCCACAGTGGTAACGGACGTTTGCGTCTTGATGACGCCCATCAGCTTGTTATAGGCATCGACAAATTTCTTGACGTTGCCCTTCACTCCAGCCTCGTCCTGGCTGACCCCAACAGTCATGGGCGTATCTTTATCAGTCTTGGCCTTAAGTGTGAAACTAACCCCTTCAATCGCATTATCGACGGTATTGGTCTTGCTGGAGACCTGTAGGCCATCTACGGTCATAAGAGCGCTTTGGGCACGAGTCAACATGCGCGCCGCAGCCGGATCGCTAGGTGTTGGCGGATCAATCGAGCTGCTATCAGTAGGCTTGGCAGGAGGGGTGAACGCCAATTTAGATAGGCTTTGTGTACCACTGCCATCGTCACCGGCCACAGATACCGCAATGTCATTGCCATCGCCAGACTGGCTACTGCTGAGAACAAGACGCGCGCCCTGAGTATCGCTAACAATGGTAGCGCTGAGCCCCTGAGACTTACCTGCCGTATTAATGGCGTCTCGGATACCGGACAGGGTGTTGTTGGATGAATCGATTGTGATAGCGGTTAACGAGGTTCCGCCTACCTTGATATCCAGAGTGCCCTTACTGAAGCTACCTGCTGCATTGACCGCGCTAAGCGCAACCTTGCTACCGGCTGCCAACTGCTTGACCTCGACCTGATAGCTACCTAAACCAGCACTCTGACTAGCTGTAGCTGTCAGCACATCTGTCTTAGAGGTGCTGACAGAGCGCGCTAGAAAACTGGAGGGGCTATTGAGCGTGCTCAGAGCACTCTGGAAATCGCTGATGGCGCTCTTAAGCGAACCGACGGCCGTGAGCTGTGCGGTGGCCTCGGATTCGGTCTTGGTGATCTGGTTCTGCTTAGGGGCCTTTTCAGCCGATACCATCGTTTTGACGATGGTATCGATATCTAGTCCTGAACCACCGATACCGGTTATGCCTGCCATGATCTCAATCTCCCCGCCAACGTTACGTCGTTGTGGACCTGCTGTTACAAAATTCGTGCCGTTTAAGCCTTGGCTTCAAACAGCAAGCTGCGGAAGTCATCAAGCTGCTTTGACAGCTTCAAGACTTCTTCAGTCGGAATCTGTCGGACGAGCTTGCCCGACTCCCCATCAATCACCTTGACGACGACCTCACCCGTAGAATCGTCCACGCTAAAGTCCAAGTTGCGGTGGTCATTTTGTAACTTGGATTTTAATCCGGATACGGCGCTGCCGACCTCATCCTGACTAATTCCCGAAGACGGTTGCTTGGTTTGTTCCTGATCCGTCGCTGCCGACTTTTCCGTCGGCAGGACAGCAGTAATCCCACTACCACCCAGAGTGACACCTGAGGTAGGCACTGCGGCAAAACCCGATGCTTTGACGATGTCCATGTTTTGTCCTCACAACGGAAGAAAGGGAGAAGGGGCTTCCCCCTTCTCCCTGCCTTAGCCGATTGCTTCGCCTTACTGGAGCAGGCTCAGTACCGACTGCGGCAGCTGCTTGGCCTGGGCCAGGATGGCGGTGCCAGCCTGCTGCAGTACCTGGTTCTTCGACAAGTTCGCGGTTTCCTGAGCGTAGTCAGTATCTTTGATGCGGCTACGAGCGGAGGAGGCGTTCTCGGAGATATTGGTCAGGTTGCTGATGGTGTTGTCGAAGCGATTCTGCACCGCACCGAGGTCAGCACGCTGACTATCAATGTTGGCCAGTGCTTGGTCGATTACAGACAGAGCTTTCTGAGCGCCGTCGGCGGTAGAGATATCGACGTCGGAAACCTTGCTCAGGCTGGAGGAGTTGCTACCAAACACGGCGGTAGTGTCTCCTGTCAGCGCGAAGGTATTCGAGGAGTCGAGCTTCACGTAACCAGTGGCGGTGCCGCCGTTCGCCATCACATCGGCCGTGTTGCTGTATGTACCAGCGGAACCTTGCACGGCTACGTCGATGGTACCGGCAGCGGCAGTAGCGCCCGAGTTGGTGTTTTTACCGAACTGGATGTTCTCGCCGGATGCCGAGGTAATGGTCACCTTGTCGGTCTTAGAGTCATAGTTGGCCGTAACGCCCAGCTTAGTGGCGTTAGAGTTAATCTGGTCAGCCAGGCTCTTGCTGGTAGTCACACCGACCAGAGACACGGAGCTGCCGCCCACGGTCATAGTCATGTCGGCAGAACCGCTAGTGATGTTTACATCAGCGGTGACGACGGTACGAGCCGAAGCGCTTAGGCCAGGAATCTGACCATCAAACTTAGCGGCGATCGACTTCGCGCTGTCAGTGGTTTCGTAGGTCACATTCTTGGACTGACCGCCGCCGACCACGTTAACCGAACCGCTTGCCGAGAAGGCCGCGCCGCTGCCGGTGGTGATGCTGCCAGCCACGGTAGTACCGGAAGCGCCAGCGGTAGTGGAGCCACCGCCGATCTGGTAGGAACCCAGCGCCTTGGCAGAGGTGTCCTTCAGAGTAATGTCGATAGTTTCATAGGCATTGGAGCCGATCTGGAAACTGGTGGTGCCGAAGGAGCCGTCGAGCAGCTTGCGACCACCGAAGGTAGTGGTGTCAGCGATACGGCTCAGTTCTGCCTGCTGGGCGGACACTTCCTTCTGCAGAGCGGCGCGGTCGGCGTCGCTGTTGGAACCGTTGGCGGATTGTACCGACAGGTCGCGAATACGCTGCAGAATGTTGGTCGACTGCTGCATGGCGCCTTCAGCAGTCTGCGCCAGAGAGATGCCATCGTTTGCGTTGCGGGTTGCCTGGTTCAGGCCGTTGATCTGGTTGGTCAGACGGTTGGAGATCTGGAGACCGGCAGCATCGTCCTTGGCGCTGTTGATACGGCTACCAGTAGACAAACGCTGCATGGACGTGGAAAGGGCGTTCGACGAGGATTGCAGGTTACGCTGGGTGTTCAGGGAAGCAATGTTGGTATTGACGGTAAGGGCCATGGTGGCGTCTCCAGTAGAACCTTGTGTGCCTGAGCATGCGAATGGGACCTGCTTGCTCAGACGCCCCTGTATTTCGCATTCATCTTGTTTAACGGCACCTGTGCTGGAAACTTTAAAAGTATTTGGCGATTTTCTTCGCCAACCACTTGACAGCACAGGGACGCCGAAGGGTTACGTTCAGGTTATCGACGGAGACGTCTTTTTATTGAATGCGTTCAAGACAATTTTTTCGAAGCCCGCTACCGCGGTAGCCAGGCTGCCTGCCACTGCTGCAAATTGGCGCCTTCCAAGAGCCAGTGGTCAAGTACCTGCTGACGTAGCAAATCCCCGTGGCGCGCTGTGGAATCCAAGTCCTGCAGGTGCTCGAAGATGGCATTGCGCCAGTCCTTGAAGCGATTGCGCACCCGCGTAACGTGCAGATCGCCTTGGTAGGGTTCGATGTCGGAACAGATCACCGGAAAGCCACAGGCGCCATATTCCAGTAGGCGCAGATTGGTCTTGCAGCGGTTAAAAAGGTTGTCCTCCAACGGAGCGATGGCCAGGTCCAGATTGAGGCTTGCCAGCTTCGCTGGATAGTCGTCGATGAACACACCCGGATGGTACTCATGGACATAGGGCCGCAGCCGATCGGGACACATGCCGAAGAACACCCACTCCACGTCGTTGGCGAATGCCTGCACAACATCTGCGACCAGCTCTAGATCGCCGGTATGACTACTGCCCCCACCCCAGCCTACTCTCGGTTTCCGGCCCTGCCGACGACGGCCCTGGCGATCGCCCCACCAGCGGATCGGCAAGTAGTTTGGCACCACGCAGATGTCGTCATTCATTCCAGCCAGCGCCGTACCCAGGGCAAGCGTAGATACAACCAGGCGATCACATGTCGCTATGGACTGGCGTAATGCTTTGAGAATGTCCTTGGGTATGTCACCGCGATGAGTGCTCTTAAGTGGTAGGTTGGGTAGGTAATCATCGAGCTCGAAAACGCAAAAGGACTGGGACAGCTTGCGCAGACGACCGAGGCTTTCGCGTTGTGCGTCCGTGATCTGACGCTGAAAGACCACCGCATCGACGCCGAGTCGCTCAAGCTCCAAGGGCGTAGGGTGATGAGGGCTGATTAGCCCTTCCGCCAAGCCCGCTTCGCGCAGGGCCATCATAGGTTGGCGAACACGATAATGACCGCAGCCGGTATCGTCTGCAGGGCAGACGAGGATCTGCGGCAGTACTGCGCGCTGCAGTCGACGCTTGCCGTATGCGAAGGTGAAGCCATTACCCGCCAATGACAAGTGCGGATTGTACGCTGGATCGCGTGCTAGCAAAGGGAGCCAGCTTTCTTGCAGGGCTTCGCGCTCCGTCGCACGCTGCCGATCAACCACCGTACCGTCCAAACCTTCCTGGACAACCGTAGCCTGGGGCGTCCATACATTGAGATAGCCCGCCTGCCGCAGGCGCAGACAGAAATCCACCGAGCCATAGGCCAGCGGAAAGCGCTCGGCATCCCAGCCATCCAGCGCCAGGATCAGCTCGCGCTTCAGCAACAGGCAGGTCCCGCCCAGAGCACTGTAGTCCTGGACCAGCTGCAGCCGGCTCAGATAGCCAGGCGTCTGCAGGTCCTCCCCGGCGAAGGCGGCACTGGCCGCATCGTCCAGACCCAGCAGCAGGCCCGCTTCGAGGATCCGGCCCTGTGGATCGCAGATCCGCGGTCCGACGGCGCCGACTTCCGGCCGCTGCCCCTGATCGAGCAAGACCTCCAGCCAGTCCGGTTGCACCAGCACGCAGCTGGGCTCGAGCAGCAGCAGGAAGTCCGCCGCGCTGGCCTGGGCGACGGCGTTGATCAGCGCGGAGCGATTCGGCTCGCCATCGAAGCGCCAGACTTTAACCTGTTCGGCACCCAGCGCCTCCAGATCATTCAGCCAGCGTTGCGTCGCCGGCTGACGGCTGCCGCAGTCGACCAGCAGCACCTCGAAACGGGCATAGCGGGTCTGCTCCAGCAGACTGTCCAGACAGCGCTGGACGCGCTCCAGTTCATCCAGCACCGGGATGATCACTGATACGCTGGGGGTCGCCTGATGGCCGTAGGTGATGAGATACCGCCGTGGCAGAAAGGCTTCGACCCGGGCCTCGGCATAGCCGCGCGCCTGCAGGTGCTGCTCCAGTGCCACCTGCTCGGCAGGCTCCACGCTCAGGGCGGGACTGTTCGCGACCAGCAGGACCTCGGGCAGATGTTCGATACCGGCCCCGCCATGGCGCTGGATCACGCGCAGCAGCAGATCCAGAGGTGCTGCGGTGCCGTAGGCGGGCTCCAGGCCGCCCAGGGCGAGCAGGCTCGATTGACGCACGGCCCAGTGCCGTCCGAACAACGCTGGAAAGCTCAGCAGCAGATCCAGGTTGAAGTCGGGGCGAAAGCAGGCGCCGATGGCGCCCTCGGCAGAGCGCTGCAATTCGTCGGCGAAGCAGGCGTGACTTGCCTGCCCGCCGGGATCCTGCAACTGCAGCCGGGCCAGCATCGAGGTGAACAGCAGCAGGCCGCTGCGGGTGAATTCGCCACCGGCGTCCAGGGTCAGCCACCAGTCGCAGGCCGCACTGCCCTGCTCCTGCATCCGGGCCGAGGCGACGGCCATGAACTCCCCTGCCCCGACTGGCAGCCATTCGACGCCGGCCTCCAGGGTGATGGGCGCGGGCGTCGGGCTGACTACCACGGCGGTCCAGGCTTTACCCAGGGTCTCTTGCAGACTGGCCAGGGTTCGCTGCACCGCGGCACTATTCTGGTCGGCATCGAGAATCAGGATTCCCAGCAACCGCCGACCACGACCCAACTCGTCAAGCGGACGCTGCAGCGCCTCGCACTCTGCCGCGATGGGCAGGCGGGCATCCAGCCAGGCCAGCAGACGCGGTACCAGGCCGACGGCCATCTCACCCATCAGCTGCGCCACGCGTTGGGCAGCATCGCCCTTCTGGGCAAGGTTGTAATAGGGTGCGTTGCAGGCGCTGGCCGATATCTGGCAATCACGTTCGGCAGGATCGCGCAGCAGGCGGCCAAGCGCATCAGGCAGCTCTTGCGCAGTGACGTCGGCGATACCGGCCTCCGCCGCATAGCAGGGCCCGAAGGGCATGTTGCCGGGATGCCGCAAATTGATAGCGGCGGTGCCGCTGAGCAGGGCTTCCACGCAGTAGTTGGAATCCACGGCGATCAGCACATCGGCGACCACCGGCCAGAGCGGACCGTCTTCAACCAGATAGAAATAACGATCTGGATCGGCCTGGCGTTCGCGAAGCAATTCAGCCACGCGCGTCTCGCCGAACTGGAAATTGGGCGGACGGTCCTTGATCACAGCATTGAAGGTCAACCCGCTACTGAACAGCCTCTCGCAGGCGTCGATGAAGGCCGCCACGGTCAGCTCGAAGATGGCCTGGTCGCCATGGGCGCTATGACCGCTCGCCCAGGTGGTGCCGAACACCACGACAGGTTCTCCGACGCGTAGACCATGCCTGGCACGCAGGACTTCGGCGTGCTCGGCGCGGGCTGCACGTCGCGCGGGAATGCCGTCCCAGGCCGGGTTGCCAGTGACCCTCAGGCGCTCCGGCGGCACCCCATAGTCCAGGTAGCCCTCCAGGCCCCGTTGGCCATAGACAGCGGTGATATCGGCGACCTGTCGGCCATGCACCGTGTAGGGATCGTTCAGGGCCAGGGCATGGGAGAGGTGCAGGGAGGGAACCCCCTGGGTGCGCGCCCAGAGCATGGTCACCTTGGCGATGAGCATCACGTCTTCGCTGCCCAGCACCAGGCTGAGCCGGTAGTCGCGTTGAGCACGTGCGAGGCTTTCCAGCAGCGTCACCACGGTGGGCAGCTCGGCCTGCAGACGGGTATTGATCAGAGCGCGCAGTGCTGTCCAGTCTTCATTGTGAAGCCCCCTCGGCGGGCCCTGGTCGAACCAGAGTTGCAGCCGGGCCTGCCAGTGAGAGGTATCGCGCTGAACCGCGAAGACGCCTGCATCGTCCAGCTCCTTATCCAGCGCGAAGACCTTGCTGCCGGCCTCGGCTACGACATCAAGCAACCCCTGAGAGACATAGGGCGACAGCGTGATAAGGGTCAAGGGGCCGTGTCGGCGGAAGAACTCCCGCAGCACCGGCAGTTGGTTGTCCCAGAGGAAGGCGACGATGGCCGGGGCTTTCACGAGGGGGTTCTCCGTGCCGAAAAATACTGCCGCAACAAGGGCGTCATCAGGGAATAGTCGAGGCCACGCAACAGCTCTTCATGCTCTCCGGATCCCAGGCGCCACGCCTCCAGAATCGTCATGGCCCGCTGATCGATCGCCTCGGCGGACTGCCAATCGCGCAATTGCCGCGCAGTCGACTCAGGCAGCAGCGCCAGCCAGTCCAGCTGCGGATAGCGTCGCTGCAGAACTTCTCCAAGCATGAGCAACAGCTGCTGGGCACGCAGGGAAGAAGTCACCTCCGCCTGGCTTGCCGCCAGCGCCTCGGCACCCGGCGACAGACGCAGGGGATCACGCAGGGCCTGGTCGCGCCCGGCGAGTTGCTGCAATCCCTCCTCAGCATCCACCGGCCCGGGACGCTTCTCTGCCGCAATCAGGCAGCGTCCACTTGCCCTGGGTGACAGACTCGCGAAGATTTCCTGTTCCAGGCGCAGCGCCCAGGTTAGCAGCGACTCGTCGTTGGCGAGCCAGGACAGCAGGCGCCGCCACTTGTGTCTGTGCTTCAGACCACGATACAGCCAGGCGTTGTCCCAGAGCCCGGCATAGGGCTCGATGGCGATGACTGCCAGCCCCTGACCGCTCAAGCGGCTGATCAGATCGCTGACGGCATAGCAAGGCGTCCGTTGATCCTGGGTTGTCAAGCGCCGACCGAACCCCTGCCAGTGTTCCGCCGGACGCACGTCCAGCACCAGTCGCCCGCCCTCTTCCAAGGCCGCGGCGTAGTCATGCCAGCGCTGTTCAACCGCTAGATTAGCCGGTAGCGCGGCATAGGCCTGCAGATTGTGCGTCGCCGGTACGGACATCTGGTCGGCACTCACCCGCAGAGGTTCGGCTGCGGGATGCAGATGGCGCCGGGCGAAGGCGTCTTCCACCTGCCGCCGCAGGCGATCAATCCCGGCATTGCCGAAGAGCCAGGGGCCGTCGGAAAGTGGCAGGTCGGTAGAGACCCAGTCCCGGGCGGAGAAATGGCTGTTGTCATGGTCGATCATGGCCGCAGCCGCCTGCCCAGTACGAAGGCTTCGGCTGCCGCCATGCCGACGCAGGCGCCACGCCAGCGGGCAAGGTGCTCGACCGCTTTCAGCGAGCGCGGGTGCGGCCATTCGCGCATCTCCATGGCATAGGCATCCAGCGCCTTCAGCTTGAGCGCCAGCACGGGATCGATATCGACGAACCAGTTCGGCAGAAAGGCCGGTGCGCTGTGGGGAGGCTGCCATTCCGTGGACGAGGCGACCTCGAAGAACAGCAGGGTATGCACCGGATGTCCCGGTTGCGGTCGGCAGGCGGTGACTACCGCTTCGTGCAGGCGTCGATGATCGATGTTCACGTCACCGCACCAGTGTCCATAGACGATACCAGGCTGTAGCTCGCTAACCAGCGCTTCAACGGGTTTGACCAGATCCAGCAGATCGAGGCTGTCGAGTCGGTTGTCCGGCAGGTCGAGACGGGTCAGGCGATCCACACCCAGAATTCGATTGGCGTCGTCGGACGCCTTTTCCAGGGCAAGGCGCTCGGCCTCCTCGGGTGTACCGCGGCTGTAAAGCCCCTGGGCCATGATGACGACATGGACCTCGTCCCCCCGTGCCTTGTGCTGGGCGATAGCGCCGCCGCAGCCGAGAATCTCGTCGTCCGGATGAGCGGCGATGACCAGTACGCGTTCGTTGCTCATGAGCCTTTCTTCTCGGGTTTGCGCGCCACCAGCGACCAGGTGGCTATGCACAGGCCATCGGCCGGCTCCAGGCGCTGGGCACGACGTTCTTCGAGGTGCAGCAGATCGAAATTGGTGAAGAGTTCGCGCAGCTGAGCCTCATCGGCAAAGTGCACCCGTCCTACCCCGGCAAAGGGCCCGGACGTATAAGCGGTACGGGTACTGGCATCGGTATCAGGCTGCCCATGGAGCACCTCCGAATGTGCAGTGGAAAACCAGTCCACGCCGATGAACAGCCCACCAGGCTGAAGGGCTGCCAGCACCTGGGCCAGGCAGCGTCGAATGGCGGCGGTGGTGTTGTGAGTCAGACTGGCGCGGTCGAGAATCAGCTCGAATCCAGGCGTTAGCGGCCAGGCCTCGGTGAAATCGCCGACGAGCACCTTCTGTCTCAGCGCTGGAAAGCGCTCCTGCAGCTGAGTGACCATCGTCAGACTGCCGTCGAGGCCGTGGTAGTCGGCCCCGAGCTGCAGAAAAAACGGGATGTTCGCACCCGCGCCACAGCCGAGCTCCAGGACCCGATGGCCTGCGCCGAGCGTGGGATGATGACGCCGCGTCAGACTGACCACGTCCGACCAGGGCCAGATGGACAGATGGGTATTGGCCGCGTAGCGCTGTTCCCACTCGGCGGAAAAGGTCATGGCTAACTCCTGAAAGGGGTAATCGATTCGCGCTGATTGAACCACCAGTCGACCACGCCCAGGCCGGGGCTGAACTCGCCCCAGAGCTGAGGATAGGGTCGCGGCACGAAAGCTTGGTACTCCACGGCTATTCCAGCGCTAGTGAAGGACGCCTCATCCAGATAGTCGCGCCCCAGGCTCCCCGACAAATAACGTTGGGCGCCCAAGCGTTGACAGATTTCCAGCACCAGCGCCGACTTTCGCTGCCGCAGGTCGAGTTCGCTCGCACGCAGCACGGGTGTCGGGACCTGCAACTCGTCGAGCCAGAAGCGCAACTGGCGCCAGCACCAGGCCGAGAGCAACTCTTCAGGCTCGGCGTAGAGCGCCTCAAGACGCGCAAAGCGCATGGCGAAATGCGGAGTGCGCCGATAATTCAGCGCCAGCGCCTTGAGGTGGTCGCCGCGCCAATCGCGCGAATTGTCGATACGGGTCTCGCTCAGATCGCTGCTCAGGTGGCCGCGACTGGATACCGGTACGGTCAGCCACTGGACACCCTGGGGCGTCTTGATGCGGTTGCGATTGATGAAGCTGTTCTTCTCGAACTGCACGGTATCGAGGAAGACGAAGCGATCGACCCGGGCAATGCGGTCGAAGTAGCCCAGCCAGGGCAGATAGGCCGGCTGGTGAATGGCCAGGCTTGATAAACGGTCAGACATAGAAGAGCTTTTCCCGCAGGACGGATCGCGTGGCCTGCCACTGCTCGGCGAAAAGAGCCAGACGTACCACATCGAAGACACCATCCGGCCGGTGGACATGACGGAGCAGTTGCCCCTCCTCCTGAAAGCCAAGTCGAGTGTGCACGCGCAGGCTTGCCACATTGAAGTCCAAGACTTCGGCCCAAAGCTTGTCCAACTGCAACTGCTCGAAGGCCACCTCGGCCAAGAGGAATAGCATCCGGGAACCCGTACCTCTTGGTTGTACGGAATCGCCTAAATTGAAACCCCAGGTACAGCGTCGATGTTCGCTGCGGATTTCCGACAGACAGGCATAGCCGACGGCTTGTTCTGCACAGGTAAAGAGGAAGTGCCGGGATTGAGGCGATCCCAGCTCGCGTTTCAGCCAGGCATGATGCTCGACCTCGCCAATAAGGCCGGTAGAGTACATTGTCTGCCGGACACTCGGCGTGTTCCGCCAGCGCAGGATCAGCGCGGCGTCAGCGAACTGTACGGGACGTAGGGCGAAGTCACCGAGACGGAGTGCGGGGGTGTCAGTCTGCATAGACGCTGATCCGCGCAAAATCGCCAAGCTGCAAGCGTTCCCCCTTCTTCAGGGAGCGCAGCGCACGAGTGCCAAGAACTCCCTCATAGAGCGCGGGCGCCAGTCCGTCACCCGGTCGACGCAGCCCGAGATTGTCCACCGTCAGGTGCTCGCCTGCGGCTATATCCGCCAAGGCTACAATGCTGCGGCGGGCGAGCACGCGCATTTCCTGTTCTGAGTTCGTTGGCCTCAGATAGGGAGAACCGATCAAGGTAGCGGAGCGGCGGATGGCGCTTATCCAGAGTGCCAGAGAGTCCGGCGTCTCCGAAAACCAATGATCCGGCCCAGGTAGATCCCGATCAAGCGTGAAGTGCTTTTCAAAAACGCATGCCCCTTGCCCTACGGCGACGCTAGCCGCCAGCGCATCCCGAGTGTGATCAGAAAAACCGATCACCAACCCGGGAAAAGCCCCCTGTAGCGTCGAAAGCTTTGCCAGGTTGACGTCTTCGTCGGGCGTCGGGTACTGGGACGTGCACAGCAACAGGACGATTGGCGCCCCGTCAAACCAGCCGACGGCATCCAGGGCGGCATGCACGTCCGCCAGATCGCTCATGCCACAGGACAGGATCAGCGGTAATCCCGCGCGCGAGTAACGCCTTAACAGTGGCAAGTTGCTGAAATCATCGGAACCGATCTTTACCACCGGGACGCCGAGCCTGAGCAGCAGCTCCAGGTCCGAAGGGTTTTGCGGGGTAGAGAAGAAGGTGATGCCGGAGGCCCGGCAGTGATTAGCAATCGAAAGCCATTGCGCCGGAGTAAATTCATAACGCCGGAACATCTCCAGCATGGGCTCGGTGATCGAGCGCCCCTGAGAATGGTAAGTGAACAGTTGCTGGGGATCGCCGCAAAATTCCTCGGCTTTGAACGTCTGGAACTTGACCGCATCCGCACCGGCCGACTTGGCCACTTCGATCAAGCGAAACGCCGTGTCCAGATCACCATTGTGATTGATGCCGACCTCGGCGATGCAGTAGGGCGGCTGCGCCGGGCCAATCGCGCGGCCGGCGATGGCGAATGGACGTGGGTGCATGCGAGCTTTCCTCCACCGCCTCAATGTGCGGCCGACAAGTTCATTAGGGCATGGACGACTCTCTGGGTACCCAGGCCATCCACCTGCTTCCAGGCCTGCGCCGACAGCCGAGCCAGATGCTCGGGCGTCAGGGTTTGCAGGGCCTGCCGATAATCCTCGACTCCAAGCTCGGTACCTTCGCCCAGGATTAGCGCAGCCCCGCGGCGCTCCAGACTGACCGCGAGCTCGTGCTGGTTGTCGGACAATATCGCCAGCAGCGCCGGAACCCCCAGTGCGCAACGCTCCCAGGACGAGGCGCCGGCAGCGCCTATGGCCAGATCGGCGGTCGACAACAACCGGGCCATGTAGTCGATCTGTATGTGCAATCGCCATCCCGGCCGGTTACATAGCACCTGGAGTTCTGCCTGGTCAGGTTGTCCTGCCCCGACCACCACATCGACGGTGAGGGTGGGCTGCCTGTCGAGCAGGGCTTGCACCGCCAATCGCGTCTGGCCCAGGTCGTCACCGCCGGTAAAGAACACCAGGATCCGCTCCAGGCGCCCTGAACGCGGCGCCAGGCTTTGCCGTGCTTGCCTGAATTCGTCGCGCAATAGCGCGTGGTCAGGCCCGAACAGTTGCCCGGCGGCACGCTGGAGCAAAGATACATAACGTCGCTCCGGGTACGGATGATCGCCCTGATCAAGCAGCAGATCGCAATCCAGAGGACGATTGGCGAGGTCGTCCAGCACCAGGATGCGGCTGGCATGGCGCCGTGCCTTGACATGCCAGTCCGCGGCAAGTCCGTAATGGTCGACCAGGCACCAGTCGAAGCGGCGCTCACCCAGCAGGGCCTGCGTCGCCAGGAAATCCTCCTCGGCGTCGATCCGCTGCTCCGGATAGCCAGGCACTAGCCCGAGCGGGGGCAACAGCAGGACTTCGTAGGCCTGGGGGATCAGCACACGCCAGGCGGGCTCAGCCAGACGGCAGACAAAGGTGAACTGCGCACCGTGCACCTCCAGCGCCCTAGCCAAGGTGAGACAGCGCGTCAGATGGCCGCTGCCGATCACGGGCGAGGCATCCACACGCACCAGGATCCGCATCACCGAGGCGCCGCTTGAAGAGTGGCGAACAGCAGCTCTGCGCGCTGCCAGTCTTCGAGCGTATCGATATCCTGCACCCGATGGCGCGGCAGCCGTATGGGCAGCGAGTGTGGCGCATGCAGGGCCGCGCACTGCGCCCAGGCCTCGGCGCGTCCCCAATAGAACTGGCCGGCATCGTGGAAGGCCGGCTCCAGGTCCTGGGAGCGGGTTTCGTAGAACTGCGGATAGAGCGATTCGACACCGCCGTCCGGGCGCAGCCGCAACGCCCGCTGCACGGGCGAAGCGTAATCGGTAACGGTGAAGGCATAAGCCTTGTCCGGATGGCCTTCGAGCGCGTCCAGCCCCCGTGCCAGATCGGCCGGGGTCACGAAGGGCGCGGTGGCATAGAGGCAACAGGCGTAGGCGAAGTCTTCGCCCTGTTCGCGCAGCACCCCGACCGCATGCTGGATCACCTCGACGGTACCGGCATGGTCATCGGCCAAGGCGGCGGGACGCAGGAAGGGCACCTCGGCCCCCCAGTCCCGGACTACCTCGGCGATCTCGGTATCGTCGGTGCTGACCACCACCCGGGCGAACAGTCCGCTTTCCAGGGCGGCCTGGATGGAATAGGCGATCATCGGCCGCCCCTGGAATGTCTTGATGTTCTTGCGCGGAATGCGCTTGCTGCCCCCCCGGGCGGGGATGATGGCGATGGCGGTCACGCCTGTTTCTCCAGCAGGAACCAGGAGATGTCATCGGCCGGGAACAGCGGATCGCGGTGATAGGCGAAGCCGTAGTCCAACAGGCGCAGATCGGCATGACGGTCAAGCAGTTCGCCAGCGAAATCGCGCTTGAACAGCCGCTCGGCATGGCCGCGATAGCTCACTTCCACCGGCGTGGGGTTGTAGTACTCGGCGACCAGGATCAAGCGTCGGCTGGCCTGGTACAGCTTGTCGTACGCGGCGGGCAGCAGGTCGGGAGGCAGATGGATGAGCACGCCCTTGGTGAAAGCCAGGTCGAAGCCCGTGGTCACCGGATAGTCGAACAGCGACCCCTCCCAGATCTCGGCTACGTTCAGCGCCCGGGCCAGGGCGCAGGCTTTGCCGTTGAGCTCCACACCCTGCAGCTGCGCCTGGGGCAACAGTGCCCGCAGGGCCTGCAGATTGAGACCCCGGTTGGTACCCAGTTCAAGCACGCTGCCCAGACTGCCGGTACGGGCCAGGGCGCGGCCGAAGAAGGCCAGGCTGCTGGCCACGGCTGCGGCACCGGCGTTGCGGTCGACATAGGCGTCACCGAATTCACCCTGCCAGAAGCGCTCTTGCGCGGTCATCTCTCGCATGGACCTTTCCTCTACTTCAACAACTCAGCCAGCGTACGTACCACGCGATCCTGCTGGGCCTCACTCAGGTCGGCGTACAACGGCAGGCTCAGGGCCTGGGCGTAGTAGCGCTCGGCCTGCGGAAAATCACCGGGCGCGAAGCCCAGGGTGCGGTAATAGGGCTGCAGATGCACGGGAATGTAGTGCAGGTTGACGCCGATACCGGCGGCTCTCATCCCGGCGAAGACGTGATCACGCTGGCCCTCATCCACTCGGACAGGAAAAAGGTGCCAGGCCGACTCGGCCCCGGCTTGGTCGCCGATGAGACCGACCGGCAACTGTGCTAGGAGCTCATGATAGCGCTGGACCAGGGCGCGCCGGCGCGCGATGAAGGGCTCCAGACGATCAAGCTGCGAAAGCCCCAGGGCCGCCTGGATATCGGTGATGCGGTAGTTGAAGCCCAGCTCCAGTTGCTCGTAGTACCAGGCGCCCTGCCCCGCAGCCTGCAGCAACGCTGGGTCGCGGGTGATGCCATGGCTGCGCAACCGCCGCAGCCGTTCGGCGAGGGCAGCATCGTTGGTGGTGAGCAGCCCGCCTTCGCCGGTGGTGACGATCTTCACCGGATGAAAGCTGAATACGGTGATGTCGGCCTGGGCACCAGAGCCCACGGGCTGACCGGCGTAACGCGCGCCTATCGCGTGGGACGCATCCTCGATCACTTTGAAGCCATAGCGGCGCGCCAAAGGCTGGATGGCGGCCATATCGCAGCTCTGGCCGGCGAAGGCCACGGGCACCAGGATCTTCGGCAGCCGCCGTGCCCGCTCGGCAACTTCCAGCTTGGCAGCCAGCGCCGGGACGCTGAGATTGAGGGTGCGCGGATCTATGTCGACGAAATCGACGTCGGCGCCACAATAGCGCGCACAGTTGGCGCTGGCCACGAAGGTATTGGGCGAGGTCCAGAGCAGATCGCAGGGCCCCAGGTCCAGCGCCAGGCAGGCGAGATGCAGCGCCGCCGTGGCATTGCACACGGCCACGCCATGCATCGCTTCGCAGCGCCCTGCCACCGCCTGCTCGAAGCGTTCGATCATCGGCCCCTGGGTCAGCCAGTCGGAGCGCAGCACGGCGGTGACCGCGGCGATATCCGCTTCGCTGATGGATTGCCGACCGTAGGGAATGGCGCTCATGGGCAGCGCTCGATCAGCTGACGCAGCGCCGCGACGTCCAGATAGTCGGGGTTGCTGTCGGACAAGTATTCGAAGCCCGGCTCGACCGGATGTCCCTGCTCGCCCAGGCCATCAAGGGAGTAATCGCAGGGCTGATTGAAGCTCAGCGCTGGCGCGATGACATAGTGGCGAGCGAACTCCAGGGTATGGGGGCTGTCATCCCGGGAGATCATCATCTCGTGCAGCTTTTCCCCCGGACGGATACCGACCTGGCGCTGGGGCAATTCCGGCGCCAGGGCAGTTGCCAGGTCGACGATGCGCGCTGAGGGAATCTTGGGCACGAACAGCTCACCGCCCTGCATGCGCTCGAAGCTACGCAGGACGAAATCCACACCCTCGTCGAGGGTGATCCAGAAGCGTGTCATGCGCGCATCGGTGATCGGTAGATCCTCGGCGCCTTTGGCGATCAGCTTACGAAACAGCGGCAGCACCGACCCGCGGGAGCCGACCACATTGCCGTAGCGCACCACGGCGAAGGAAGTGTCGCGACTGCCGGCGATGTTATTGGCGGCGACGAATAGCTTGTCCGACAGCAGCTTGGTAGCGCCATAGAGATTAATGGGACTGGCCGCCTTGTCGGTAGACAGGGCGATGACCTTCTTCACGCCGTTCTGCAGCGCCGCGGCGATGACGTTTTCCGCGCCATTGACGTTGGTACGGATGCATTCGGTGGGATTGTATTCGGCCGCCGGCACCTGCTTGAGCGCGGCGGCATGCACCACCAGATCGATGCCGCGCATGGCCTGCTGCAGGCGCTGCTCGTCGCGCACGTCGCCAAGGAAGTAGCGCATGCAAGGAGCATCGAACTCTTGGCTCATCTCGTACTGCTTAAGCTCGTCGCGGGAGAACACTACCACCCGCTTAGGTTCGTAGTCGCTCAGCAGCCTCTTGACGAAGGCGCGACCGAAAGAGCCGGTACCACCCGAGATGAAGATCGACAGGCCATCAAACATATTGCTATCCCTTCGCGATGAGTCGAGCGGCCAAGGCGGCGAAAAACCGGCGCGACCAGCCTATCGGAAGAGTAGCAGCAAAAAATCGGCCAATCCCGATTGTAGATCGCCAGTTCCATCAGCCCAGGTAGTTGAACAGACTCAACTGCGACACTTTCACGAAACTCTGCTGCGTCGCCTGGAGCACGGTGTTCTGTAGGGCATAGCGTGACAGGGCTTCAGCATAGTCGAGATCCTGGAGATCCGATTGCACCGCCTTGTTGACCAGGCTGACGTCGGCGATGAAGTCACTGGTGGAATCAATGGTGTTGAGACGTGCGCCCACCTTGCCACGGATGCCATCGACCTGGGTATAGGCGGTGTCGAGATTGCTCAGCGCCACCGCTGCCCTGTCACGGACCTGATAGACACCTTCGGTGCTGCCATCGCCACTTTCCAAGGCCTTGCGCAAGTCAGATACCACGTTTAGCAGGCTGCGCTTCTCGTTGGCTGTGTCGCGGGTGATTTTGAATTCGTCACCGGCCGCTGGCACGCCGTCGATTTGCATCTTGACGCCACCATAACGGACGAAGTCGCTGGTAGAGGAATTGCCATCGACACTGTCTGCCTTAAGCTGGCCAGCCGGAGGATTGGCCGGATCATAGGCAGCCCATTCGGCAGCGGTAGGCGTCTTGGCCAGGTCATAGACGACGTACTTCTTGTCATCAAGGAAATGAATGCCGATGCCATCGGTAGCAGTCGGCGGGTTGCTGGCCGGAAAGGTCGAGTCATAGGCGGCCTTGTCCTCCACCAGACCCAAGGAAATCCGTCCAGTCCCCGTATTGGTCGCGACCTTGGTGGTATCCACCCGATTGGCGTTGAAGTTGTTCTCGAAGGCGTCCTTGCCGCTGTCGCTGATGGGCACGAAAGTAGAGCTGGCGATCTGCACGCTGCGCTGTCCTTCGTCGCCATTGTAGCTATAGGTGCCGTCGGCATTGCGCACATAGGGCTGAGTATCGCCCATGGAGCCAGAGAACAGGTACTTGCCGCTAGCATCCTTGCTGTTCATCAGGTTCATCAGCTCGTCCTCGCGCTGACCAACCTCCTTGGCCAGGGACGCCCGATCGGTCGGGTCGAGGGCACCATTGCCGGCCTGGACCGCGATCTCGCGGATGCGCGTCAGTACGGTTTCCACAGAGCTCAGCATGGCCTCCTCAGTGTTGAGGCTGTTCTTGGCGGCAGTCATGCCGGTGTTGTACTGACCGTTGAGCGCTTCTTCCTGGCTGATCTGCAACAGCTTGACCGAGGCTACCGGATCGTCCGCCGGAGTCAGGATTTTCTTGCCCGTGCTGATCTCTTCCTGAGTACGGGTGACGCTGCCGTAGTTGTTCTGCAGGCCGCTGATGCCGTTGTTAAATGCCTGGACAGTTGAGATGCGCATGGGCGGTTTCCTTATCTGAAGGCGCCGAGCAGGGTATCGAACAGCGACTGAGCGATCTTGATGACCTGTGCCGAGGCGCCGTAATACTGCTGGAACTGCACGAGTTTGGCGGCTTCCTCGTCGAGGTTGACGGCCGACAGAGAGTCACGATTGTCTTCGGATTGCTTAAGCACGGTTTCGCTAGCGGCCGAGTCCACCCGCACCTGCGCGGTCAGGGTGCCGACCCGCTCCACCAGACCGCCATACGCGTTGTTGTAGGTGGTACCAGTAGTGCCATAGCCGCCCATGGTGGGCTTGGTCTGCAAAGCCACCAGGTTCAGCGCGTTGCGGTTATCCGAGACACCGCCCTTGTTGGTCCCCAGGGTGAAGCTGTCACCGGATTGGGGAACGCCGCTGATATTGAAATCGTAGGTGTAGCTGTTGTTGGTGGTCGGATCGATGTACTGCAGGCGGACCGTGTTGGTCTGGCCACTGGTGAGACCGGTCGTTGCGGGCGACACGTAACTCAGCGTCGCGCCAGTTGGCAGGGTGCCCGTGAGGGTCTTGCTGGTCGAGTCGTAGCTGAGCTTGAGACCATCGGCTCCGAACAGGCGCCCGAAGTCCGCCGTATTGACCGGCGAGACTATGGTGGTCAGCGCCGGCTGAGTGACGGTCCCCGTACCGCGGTTGTTGGTCGTGGCCACGGCCTTGGCGGTGCCGGCGAAGCCCAACTGATCGGCTTGAGCTAGATCCACCTTGAGCTGGGATGCGCCGCGACGCGTTGGCTGCAGGCTGAAGACGTCGCCGGCCTGGGCCTTGGCGAGCTCGGCAGCACTGAATTGCACTTTGAAGCCCTGATCGTTTCCATTGGCATCCGTCAGGGTCAGGGTGACCGGATCGGTACCGCTCTTGTTGACCGTGAGCGCCGCGTTGTCACTCGCGCGCCGCGCCGTGAAGCCGGTGCCGTTGTAGTCGAGCCGGTAGTCGCTGGGCGAGAGCTTGCTGGTATCCGTGATGCTCAGGGTCGCGCTGGCCGAGCCGGTGTTGGTGGCCCGCCCCATCACCCGCAGGCCGATGCTCTGGGTGTCGTTGATGTCGCCGAACAGCGCCGAGCCGGCGTTGCCTGACAGATCCAGGCCTTGCCCCAGCTGTTTGTTGACGGTGTCCGCCAGGGTCAGGGATAACTGGCCCAGGCTGTTGTAGGCATGGTCGAGCGCCGTATCGCGATAGGACAGCAGGCCGCCCATCTCGCCGCCGCTCAGCTGGCTGGTGACGTTCTGCTCGGTCGAACCGGAGGTCAGGACGATCTGGAAGCGCGAGGGATCATCAGTGCCGGGCTTGGCCGTCATGCTGGACACGGTATTGCCCACCACCAGCGGCTGGCCAGTGCCGACGAACAGGTTCAGCGCGCCGTCGTCCTGCTCCACCACCTGCAGCCCGACCATGCCGGACAGCTGCTTGATCGCCTGTTCCCGAGAGTCGATGAGATCGTTGGGCGCACCACCGGCGGCCTTGGACCGGGCGATGGCGTCGTTGAGACTGCCGACGCTCTTGGCCAGGGCATTGACCTGATTGGTCAGCGCCGACAGCTGATCGTTGATCTGGCCGTTCTGCTTGTCGATCTGGTCGTACAGGGTGTTGAACGACTTGGCCATACCCTGGGCCTGGGCGAGCACGGCCTCCCGCGCCGGGATCGACGAAGGATCCTGGGCGGCGGTCTGCAGGGTGGCAAAGAACTTCTGCATCGCCGGCGTGATACCGGTGGTGTTGTCGGACAGCAGGCCGTCGAGCTGGGAGATCTGGCTCTTGAAAGCCTGCAACTCGCTGTTCTGGCTGTTGGCCGAGCGCACCTGGCTGGTGAGGAAATCACTGGCGAGGCGACGCACATCCACCGTCTGGGAGCCGGAGCCGACATAACCCGAGCCATTGAACTGGGCGATGTTGGTCTGCTGGATGGTCTCCTGCCGCGAATAGCCGGGCGTATTGACGTTGGCGATGTTGTGGCCGGTGGTGGTCAGGGCGTTTTGCGTGGACCTCAGGCCCGACAGACCAATGGAAAGTAGATCAGCCATGGCTCACCTCAACCGCGGGACGGACTGGTGCCCAGGGAGGCGACCGTCTGATAGGTGTTCATGTTGCGAGCGATCTGGATCACCTTGCGTGCGTATTGCGGATCGGTGGCGTAGCCCGCCTGTTGCAGCCCCTGCATGAAGCGCTCGGAGTTGCCGTTGGTGGACAGCGCCTTGTCGTAGCGATCGTTGCTCTGCAGGAAGTTCACGTAGTCGTGGAAGCTGTCGGCGAAGGAATCGTAGGTGCGGAACTTGGCGGTCTCGGTCACCGCCTTGCCGTTGACGAACTCCTGGGTCACCGCCGGGGCGCTGCCGCCGTCCCAGCCGTGGGACTTGATGCCGAACAGGTTGTTGCTGTTGCTGCCATCGGCCTGCTTGACCATGTGCTTGCCCCAGCCGGTTTCCAGCGCCGCCTGGGCGACCAGGTACTTGGGGTCCACGCCCAGTCGCTTCGCCGCGGCTTCGGCCATAGGCATCATGGTGTCGACGAATTCCTGACGGGTGCGGAAACGGGTCTTGCCGGTAGCGGCGGCACTGTCCACGCTGGCGACGGCCTCGGTCGCGGCGGCCGGCTTGCTGCCGGGTTGCGTGGCCTGCTGGCGCCAGGCGCTCTGGGCGGCCGCGACGTCCTGGAAGCTCTGCTTGAGGGTGGCGCCCAGCTCGGCCGCGCCGGAAATATTGGCGGCGGTACGCTCGGCAAGCCGCCCGGGCAGCGCCAGCCGACGCGAGTTCAGCGCGCTGGAATCGTCACGCCCGGACGCTACCGCATTGGTCGGCTTGAGGCCCTGGCTCGCGACGTCGTTGAGCTTGGCGTTGCGGCCAGCGGCCAGCTGGCCTTCGGTGGGCGCAGCCTGGCCAACCTGGGCAAAGGGATTGGGGCGCGCCGACGGCTGGGCGGTCTTGCTCAGCTGACGCTCGAGCACGTTGGCCAGGCCGATACCACCGCCATCCCGGGACAGGGAAACGGCCAGCTGCTGGTCGTACATGTCCTGGTACTGCTTGGTGGTCTCGCTGGAAAAGGGGCTGTCCTTGTCCGCCAGCGCCTGGTTGGCGCTACGCATGGACTTGAGCATCTGGCTCAGGAACAGCGACTCGAATTCGCCGGCGACCTTCTTGACGTTTTCCGAGCTGTCGCGATCCTTACCCTTCATCTGGGCCAACCGATTCAGGTCGGTGAAGGCCCCCGAATCCTTGACGTTGCCGTAGTTGCCACCCAGACGAGATTCCATCGCCCGTTCTCCTTAGATAACGATCAGATCGGCCTGCAAGGCGCCGGCCTGTTTCAACGCTTCGAGAATGGCGACCAGGTCGCTGGGCGCCGCGCCCACCTGATTCACCGCTCTCACGATCTCGTCCAACGTGGTGCCCGGACCGAACTTGAACATCGGCTTGGCCTCCTGCTTGGCCTTGACGGTCGACTGGGGGGTCACCACCGTCTGCCCACCCGACAAGGGATTGGGCTGGCTCACCTGGGGGTCCTCGCTGATGGTCACGGTCAGGCTGCCCTGGGTCACCGCCGCCGGCGAGACCTTGACGTTCTGGCCGATGACGATGGTCCCGGTGCGAGAGTTGACGATGACCTTGGCCACCGCCTGCCCCGGATCCACTTCCATGTTCTCCAGGATCGAGATGTAGTCGACGCGCTGGCTGGGATCCACCGGTGCCGTGACACGAATTGATCCGGCATCAACAGCCGATGCAACACCCGCGCCAAGTGTCTCGTTGATCTTGTCGACGATGCGCTTGGCGGTGGTGAAGTCGCTGCGATTGAGGTCCAGCGTGATGCTGTTGCCCTGGTCGAAGCCGCTCGGCACCGGCCGCTCGACGGTGGCGCCATTGGGAATGCGTCCAGACGACGGAACGTTGACGGTGATCTTCGAGCCGTCGCGGCCTTCGGCGTCAAAACCACCCACCACCAGGTTGCCCTGGGCGATGGCGTAGATCTGCCCATCGATCCCCTTGAGCGGCGAGAGCAGCAGACTGCCGCCTCTCAGGCTCTTGGAGTTGCCGATGGAGGACACCGTGATGTCGATGGTCTGGCCGGGCTTGGCGAAGGCCGGCAGATCGGCATGAATGGAGACCGCCGCGACGTTCTTCAGCTGCGCCGTGGTACCCGGCGGCACCTTGATGCCGAACTGCGCCAGCATGTTGTTGAAGGTCTGCACGGTGAACGGCGTCTGGGTGGTCTGGTCGCCGGTACCGGGCAGCCCCACCACCAGGCCGTAACCGATCAGCTGGTTGGTCCGCACGCCCTGGATGCTGGCGATGTCTTTCAGACGATCCGCCTGGGCCAGGGGCATGACCAGGGCCAGGGCGGCGGCGGCGATGAGGGTCTTGAACATGGCGCTCATCCTCAGAAGGGCATCAAGGGGCTGCCGAAGAACTGGCTCAGCCAGCCCGGCTGACTGGCATCGGCGAAGGCACCGGTGCCCGAATAGGTGATCCGCGCATCGGCCACGCGGGTGGACGACACGGTGTTGTCGGTGGCGATGTCGTCGGCGCGGACCATGCCCTGGATGCGCATGAGCTCGTTGCCGGTGTTGAGCGTCAGCCACTTCTCGCCGCGGACCACCAGGATGCCGTTGGGCAGCACCTCGGCGATGGTCACGGTCAGCGAGCCGGACAGGCTGTTGCCCTGGGCCGCCGTGGACTTGCCGGTGTTGGAGCGGTTGCCGGAGAAGCCGGCGTCCAGGCTCAGGTCGCCATCGGCCAGGGGATTGGGGATCTTCGGCTTGGCGCCGAACAGCGAGGTCAGCCCAAGGGTCGCCTTGCTGTTCTTGGCGACGTCGGAACTGGCGTTCTTGCTGGCCTGGGTCTTCTCCTGCAGGGTGACGGTGATGATGTCGCCCACGCGGAAGGCCTTGCGGTCGGTATAGAGATTCTGCTCGAACCCCGACTGGAAGATGGCGCCGTTGTTCTGCGCGGCCGGCACCGGGGTGCGCGGCAGCACCGGGGCGTAGTAGGGATCGTCCGGCTTGGCGGCCGGGGCTACGCATCCTGCGAGTACGAGCGCTCCCAGGAGCGGGGCGACGACGAACAGAGGTTTCATGGAGCGCTTCCTCACAGGGACTAGAGCTGTTGACTGACGAAGCCGAGCATGTCGTCGGCCGCTTTGATGACCTTGGAATTCATCTCGTAGGCGCGCTGGGTGGTGATCATGTTCACCAGCTCCTCGACGGTGCTCACGTTGGAGTTTTCCAGGGTGCTCTGAAGTACGGTGCCGAGGCCGTTGAGGCCCGGAGTGCCAACCTGGGGCGCACCGCTGGAAGCGGTCTCGCTGAACAGGTTCTGGCCCACGGCCTGGAGACCGCCCGGGTTGACGAACTGGGCGATCTGCAGATTACCGATGACCTGGGGCGCGGCCTGCCCGGCGGTGGTGACCGATACGGTACCGTCTTCGCCGACGGTGAAGGTCTTGGTATCGGCCGGCAGCACGATCGCGGGCTGCAGCGCGAAGCCGTTGGCGGTGACCAGCTGGCCATCGGCATTCAGGTGGAAGGTGCCGTCACGGGTGTAGTTGATGGTCCCGTCGGGCATGGTCACCTGGAAGAAACCGTCGCCGTTGATGGCCATGTCCAGGGGCTGGTCGGTGGTCTGCAGCGAACCCTCGGTGAAGTTCTTCTGGGTGCCGACGATGCGCACACCGGTACCCAGTTGCAGGCCGGAGGGCAGTTGGTTGTCCTGGGTGGACTGGGCACCCGGCTGGCGACGGATCTGGTACAGCAGGTCCTGGAATTCGGCGCGGTCGCGCTTGAAGCCCGTAGTGGACACGTTGGCCAGGTTGTTGGAGATGGTGGTGAGGTTCATGTCCTGGGCGGACAGACCGGTCTTGGCGACCCACAGTGACGACATCATGATGGTATTCCTCGAAGTGCCGGTTTTACGTCGGCGCTAGCCTTGATCAGGAGAATTGCAAAACCTTTGCCAGCGCCGCGTCGTTGTCTTCGGCGCTGCGCATCATCTTCACCTGCAGCTCGAACTGGCGGGACAGCGACAGGATCGAGGTCATCTCCTCCGCCGCATTGACATTGCTCGACTCGACGAAGCCGGACACCAGGGACACGTTGGCGTCCATGGGCGGCGCTGCCTGGCCCTGCTTCATGTGCAGCAGGCCGTCGAGCCCCTTTTCCATCTGCTTGGTGTCGGGATTGACCAGCTTGATGCGGTCGACCTGGGCCAGGGCGTTGGCCGCCTGACCGGAGCCGCGTACGGTGATGCTGCCGTCCTGACCGATTTCAACCTTGGAAGCGGGCGGCACGGCGATGGGTCCGCCATTGCCGAGCACCGGCAAGCCGCTGCCGGTCCGCAGCATGCCGAGGGGATCGATCTGCAGGCTGGAGGTGCGTACATAGGCCTCCTTGCCGGAGGGATCCTGGACCGCGACGAAGCCCGGGCCCTGGATGGCCACGTCCAGGTCACGCCCGGTTTCCTGCAGCGCACCGGGGGTGAAGTCCGTCGCCGGCCGCTCGCTCATGGAATAGACGCGCGACGGCATGGTCTCGCCGAACACCTGCATCGAGCGCGCCTGCTCGAGATCCTTGCGGAATCCCGAGGTCGAGACGTTGGCCAGGTTGTTGGCATGGGCGCGCTGGGCCATCTCGTTCTGGCTGGCGCCGGTCATGGCGACGTACAGCAGCTTGTCCATCTGATCCTCCGACGGCGGCAGATTGCCGCCAAGCTTGCGTTCGGAGGTTCTTTAGCAAGGCCCGTTCCAGAAAACGAAAAATCAACTGAATCAAGGGCTTGAAAATAGAAAAGCCTCCCGAGGGAGGCTTTTCCTGACACCTGACCGGCAAGCCGTCAGAGAAACGACATCAACGCAGGTTGATGATGGTCTGGGTGATGGCGTTCTCGGTCTCGATGGTCTTGGCGTTCGCCTGGTAGTTGCGCTGCGCCACGATCATGTCGACCAACTCGGTGGAGATGTCCACGTTGGACGCCTCCAGCGCACCGGATTGCAGGGCACCCAGGGTGCCGGAGCGCGGCGTGCCGACCACCGGCTGACCCGACTCCGAAGACTCGGTCCAGGAGGTCTTGCCCATGGGGGTCAGGCCCTGAACGTTGGCGAAGTTCGCCAGCACGACTTGGCCCTGCACCTTGGACTGACCGTTGGTGTAGCGTGCGAAGATCTGGCCGGTATCGTCGATCTCCAGGCCGGACAACTGGCCGGTGGTGTAGCCGTCCTGGTTGACGCTGGTCACGGCAAAGGCGCTGCTGTACTGGGTCGAGCCCCGCATGTCCAGGGTGATGCCGGCCGGGTTGGCCACCGCACCGTTGGAGGCCCAGGTCGCCGGGGTACCGCCGTTTGAAATGGCCGGGACCCAGTTGTCCAGCTTGAGCACGCCCTCGAAGGCATTGGTGCTGGCGTTGTTGACCTGCTTGAGATCGGTCGAGGCCACCTTGCTGCCGTCGAGCGCACCGCTGCTGGTGAACGGCAGGGTCACGCTGTAGGGCGTGGCGACTTTGGTGGTCGGATCCTCTGCAGTTGGATCGCCGGGGTTGCGCCCATCGATCAGCACGTTCATGGTCCAGGTATTATTCGCGCCTTTGACGAAATACTGCGACAGGACGTGGGCGTTGCCCTGGCTGTCATAGATGTTCACCGAGGTCGAGGAGTTGTAACTGGTCGGATCGGACGGGTTGAATGGCGTCGTGGTCGGCGTCGTCTGGGTCGAGTTCAGGTTGACCGTCTGCTTGATTGAGCTGGACGCCTTGGGCGCCTGGCTGGCGGTCTCGATGCGCAGGTCGCTGCGCACGCCCGGCTGCAGCAGACCTTGGTCGTTGGTGGTATAGCCCTGCAGCTTGTAGCCGTTGTTGTCGACGATGAAGCCTTCCTTGTCGGTCCCGAAGTAACCGGCACGGGTGTACTGCACAGCGCCATTGTTGCTGGTGACAAAGAAGCCGTTGCCGTTGATGCCCATGTCCAGCGCGTTCTGCGTGGAATCGATGGTGCCTTGGTTGAACAGCTGGCCGACGTTGCCGAGCAGCACGCCGCTACCCTGGGCATTCTTGCCGGTGCCCAGGACCGAGGCGGCATAGAGGTCCTGGAACTCCGCCCGCGACTGCTTGAAGCCGACGGTGCTGGCGTTGGCGATGTTGTTGCCGGTGATGTTGAGGTCACTGGACGCGGCCTTGATGCCGCTCAAACCGATATTGAAAGACATGCTGGATTCCTCTCGTGTGCCGCGCCTTACTGGCCGACCGCCTGGACTTTGGAGATGCCGATGCTGCCGACGCCGGCAAGGTTGAGTGTCATTTCGCCGCCGTTCTGCCCCAGCGTCACACTGTCGACGTTGGCTGGCAGACTGGTCTTCATGGCCGTGGTGGTGTCGTTCACGTTTGCCTGGGCCTCGAAGCGGTAGGTGCCGGCATCCAGCTTCTTGCCACTGGCGTCGGTGCCATCCCAGGTGAAATTCACCAGACCACTGGATTGCTGCCCCAGGTTCAGACGATTCACCTGACTGCCCGCGTCATTGTAGACGTTGACCCAGACGTTCGGACTGGACGCGGTCAGATTGAGCGCAGCCTTGAAGTCCGCGCTGGTATCCACCTTGACCTTGTCGGTATCGACGATCACCTTGCGGCCCACCAGGGTGGACGCTTGCAGCGCCTGGGAAGACTGACTGCCGGAGAGGATCGAGCTGACGCTGGTATTGAGGTTGGTGATGCCCTCGACGGTACTGAACTGCGCCAGCTGTGCGATGAATTCGCCATTACCCTGCGGCTCCAGCGGATTCTGGTTGTTCATCTGGGCGACCATCAGCTTGAGGAACTCGTCCTTGCCGAGCTTGCCGCCTTTCTTGCCGTCGCTGCTCGCGGTCTCGGAGGTAGCGTCTGTCTTGTTTACGGAGTATTTGTCGAGCACCGATTGAGCGGTTGAATTGGTCGTGCTTATGGCCATGGCGCCGGTTCCTTACTGACCGAGGGTCAGTACCTTCTGCATCATCTGTTTGGCGGTATTCATCATTTCCGCATTGGTCTGGAAGGCACGACTGGCCGAAATCATGTCGGCCATCTCCTCCACCACGTTCACATTGGGGTAGTAGACGTAGCCCTCCTTGTCCGCCATGGGATGGTTGGGCTCATAGCGCTTCTGCACCTCGCTCTGATCCTCGACGATGCCCTTGACCTCTACCCCGACCCCGGCCTGGCCCTGGTCGTCGAACAGCGAGGCGCCGCCCTGGGCGTCACTGAGCTGGGCGGCGAACACCGGATGCCGCGCCTTGTAGGTCTGGTCGACGCTGGAAGACACGGAATCGGCGTTGGCCATGTTGCTGGCCACGGTGTTGAGGCGGACGTTCTGGGCGCTCATCCCGCTACCGGCGATGTTGAACAGCGAACTCAGGGACATGGCTACTCTCCGCGCAGGGCCGACATCAGCCCCTTGAACTTGCTATTGAGCAGGGTGAAGCTGGCCTGGAAATTCATGGCGTTCTCGGCGTAGTTGGCCTGCTCGACCTGCGCATCCACAGTGTTCTGATCCACCGAGGGCTGAGTGGGGATGCGATACTTCAACGCCGAATCGCCCATGTCCATGTCGAAACCCTCAGCGGCGATGTGGCGGCTGTTGGTGGTTTCCAGCTGATAGTGGCCGGCAGCGCCCGGAGCGCCCTTGGCCGCCTGCTCTGCCATCACGGCGCTGAAATCCAGATCCCGTGCCTTGTAGCCAGGGGTGTCGGCATTGGCGATGTTATTGCCCAATACCTCGGCGCGCTGCGAACGGAAGTTCAGCGCCTGCTCGTGCAACCCGAGTGCCTTTTCAAAACTGATGCTCATGTCGAGAGACCTTTGACGTGGCTTGCAAGCGATTTAGCAAGGCCCGTGCCAGTCTCCAGCATCCATCTAAATCAAGGGGTTAGCGCAAGGTGGCAGTCAGAACGACGGCAAGCGGCAAGGTTTTTCCGCCGTCTTTGCCGGCCCTGAGATCGAGTGCGGCAAAACTTTGGCGCAAAAGAAAGGGCAGACCTGGGTCTGCCCTTGGGGTGTTCAGCGACCGGCCTATTTAGCCTTGTAGATGATGCCCGGATTGCACTGCACCATCTGGTAGAGATCCGGCAGGCCGTTGAGGGCCTCGGAAGCGCCCAGAAACAGATAGCCGCCCGGCTTGAGGGTGCCGTGGATGCGCGTGAGGATGTCCTTCTTCACCTCGGCGGAGAAGTAGATCAGTACGTTGCGGCAGAACACCATGTCGAACTTGCCGAGGCTGGCATAGCTGTCCAGCAGATTCAGCGCGCGGAATTCGATACGGCTGCGAATCGCCGGCTTGACCGCCCAGCGCCCCGGCTGCTGCACGTCGAAGTAGCGCTGCAGGCGCTCCGGTGACAGCCCCCGACCGATCGCCAGCGAATCGTACTCGCCGGACTTGGCCGCGGTGAGAATGGCACCGGACAGATCGGTCGCCACGATTTGCATGCCGCCACGCCCCTGCCCTGCCGCGCTGCGCTCGAATTCGTCCATGGTCATGGACAGCGAATAGGGTTCTTGACCCGACGAGCAGGCCGCCGACCAGACCCGCAGGCGCTGGCCGAAGGTGTTCTTGGTCAACTCCGGCAAGAGGCGGTTCTTTAGTACCTCGAAGGGATAGGTGTCGCGAAACCAAAGGGTTTCGTTGGTCGTCATCGCATCGATGACCTTTTCCCGCAACCCGCCACGGGGCTGCATCTGGATGCGTTGCACCAACTCCGACAACGTCTTGATCCCCTCGGTCTCCATCAGCTTGTTGAGCCGACTGGAGACGAGGTACTGCTTGTTGTCACCGAGCAGGATCCCGCTGGATTTCTCGAGGAAATCACGAAAAAGCACAAAATCCGCGTTGACTGCTGACACTGCCGCTCCGCCTTCTGGATACCGGGATAGAGACGCCTTCACCTAGTGACCGTCGACCGCATTGATGCGCTCGGCTACCCGGGAGGCAAGATCATCGGGGCGGAACTTGGCCAGGAAGTCGTCCGCGCCGACCTTCTTGACCATCGCCTGGTTGAAGACGCCGGACAAGGAGGTATGCAGCAGTATATGCACTTTCTGCATCCGCGAATCATGACGGATTTCCGCCGTCAGGGTGTAGCCATCCATTTCCGGCATCTCGATGTCGGAAATGATCATCAGCAATTCCTCTTCCGGACGCTTGCCTTCAGCCACCATCGCCTGGAGGAAATTCAAGGCCTGGCGACCGTCGTTGAGGGAGATGACCTCTACGCCGACGGTTTCCAGGCAACGAGTCACCTGCTTGCGCGCCACCGAGGAGTCGTCGACGATCAGCACGCGCTTGGTGACGGCCTTGGCCTGTACCACCTCGCTGATCACGCCGGCCGATACGGTCTCGACCGACGGTGCGACTTCGGAAAGGATCTTTTCCACGTCGATGATCTCGACGAGCTGGTTGTCGACCCGGGTGACGGCGGTCAGGTAGTGATCACGACCGGTGCCCTTGGGCGGCGGATTGATGCCTTCCCAGTTCATGTTGACGATTCGCTCCACCGAGCGCACCAGGAAGCCCTGCACCTTGGTGTTGTACTCGGTGATGATCACGAAGCAATTATTGATATCCGGCAATCCGCGGCGACCGGTAGCCATGGCCAGGTCGATGATGGGAAAGGTGCCGCCACGGATGCTGGCCACGCCCCGTACCACCGGACTCGATTTCGGCATCACGGTGAGTTTGGGGCACTGCAGCACCTCCTTCACCTTGAACACATTGATGCCGTAGAGCTGCGAGCCGTCCAGGCGGAACAGCAGCAGTTCCAGACGGTTCTGTCCCACCAGTTGGGTACGTTGGTTGACTGCGTCCAATACACCAGCCATTTGGCGACTCCTCTCGTTGCCACGGACCGGTTGCAAAACTCGGCACAGGGCTTGCTTAGATGTGACTCATGAAGATCGAAGCGACGTGTTTCCGACCTATGAAGACCTCTTGCCGCTGGGCTGCGAATCTCGTGTTGATCCTGACATGCCTGGGCGGAAAGGCCTATGCAGAAGACGACTACACCTCATCTGACGAACTTATCGGCGCTGTCGAAAGTTTTCTTGAGGAGCGCGTGCAGGAATATTTGCTGGAGACCCATTCCAACGCTCGCCATGAAACCCAGATCAACGCCCTGGATTCCCGGTTGCGTCTGGCCGCCTGCGACATACCCCTGACGCTGTCGCAGCAGGGCAACCCGACCCCGGTGGGCCGGATCAACGTCAAGGTGCGCTGCGAAGGCGGCAGTCCCTGGACGGTGTTCGTGCCCGCGCAGGTCAAACTGTATCGCCCGGTCGTGGTCACGCTGCAGCCGCTGTTGCGCGGCGCGGTGCTGGACGACCAGAACGTGGCCCTGGTGGAGCGCGATGTCGGTACCCTGACCCAGGGTTACCTGACCAGCCTGGAGCAGGTGATAGGTACCCAGCTGAAGCGCCAGGTGGTCAGCGAGCAGGTACTGGCGCCCTCCTTCATCGAGCAGGCCGAACTCATCCGCAAGGGCGAGCAAGTGGTGATCAATGCCCGCAGCGCCTCCTTCAGTATCCGCATGCAGGGCGAAGCTCTCAGCGCCGGCGCCAAGGACGAAGAGATCCGCGTACGCAACCTGAGCTCCAACCGGGTGATCCGCGGTCGGGTCGTCGATCAGGGGCAGGTGGAGGTGGCGCTTTAGCGAAGAAGTCAAAAGGAGTACCTTGGGCGTCTGCTTCCTGAACCTCTGCGCGTCGTCCTGTCGAAGGATGTGACAGGGCGCACAGGTCTACGGCTAAAGTTTCGGCATGGCACGCCGATAAGCCGGACATGCGAACGAGACGACACGAGGATCTTCACTCATGGCTCTAGATATCAATCGCCTGAATTCGTCCTCTACTGCGGGCATAGGCAACACCAAGGCGACGTCCACCAAGGACGTGTCCACGGCTCAGACCAGCGACGTCAAGGCTACCAAGAGTACCGCCTCCGGCGAGTCGGTCAGCTTGAGCGCCGAAGCCAAGCAACTGAGCTCCCTGACGGCAGGGCTCAAGGATCTGCCGGTGGTCGACAGCGAAAAGGTCAGCCGCCTGAAACAGGCCATCGCCGATGGCTCCTACAAGGTCGACAGCCAGAAGGTGGCCGACAAGCTGATGGCGTTCGAGTCCTGACGCCCAATTCGGCATTGCCTTTCTGACGATCGCCACTAACGTTCGAACGGAAACCGCGCCATGCCCAATGCCAACTTGCTCGAGATCACCCGCCACGACATCGACCTGAGCGAGCAACTGCTGGCCCTGATCGAGCAGGAATTCCAGGCCTTGAGCGAGCGCCAGCTCGATCGTCTGGAGGCCCTGCTGGGTACCAAGCAGATCCTGCTCAAGCAGCTCGACCAGCACGCCCAACAGCGCACCTTGCTGTTGCAGACCTATGGCCTGCGAGCGGATCTGCAAGGTTTGCGGGCCTATGCCGCTCAGCAGCCCGACGGGGAAGAGTTGCTGGCGCGCTCCAGTCAGCTCGCGCAGCTCATGGAGCAGTGCAAGGCTCACAACGTCCGTAATGGCCAGATCATCCAGGCCAACCGCTTCGTGGTCGGCAAACTGCTGAATGTACTGCAGGGCACCTCGGCACCCACATTGTACAACCGTCGCGGCAACCAGACCGGTGGCGGCTATCAGCGTCCGCTGAGTTCGGCTTGACCACGGACATGCTCATGCCAACGTTTTTCGCTGCACAGGTGGCGTTTAGCCAGTATTCTTGCTGACCGCTGTCTATAGGAGTTTCCAGGTGCAAGGCTCTTCCGCTAGCGACAATGCCGCTCAGCCACCCCAGGTCTATCGCTCCAAGGGCGAGATCCTGGCCTGCCTGCGGCCGGCGCAACGGCAGCATATTCCACTGCGGATCACCTTCAATCGCCATGGGCAGCAATTCCAGAGCTTCGTCGTCGAGATCGACGAGGCCAAGGGGCTGATCGCACTGGACGAATTCATTCCACGCGAAGCCGAACGCCTGCTCGAACAGGGCCAGCCGTTCCGGGTGGACAGCTTTAACGAAGGCATCAAGGTCACCTGGCAGATCGATCATCCGGTCGAGTTCGGCGAGCTCGATGGCAATCGCTGCTACTGGATCGGCCTGCCTACCGAACTTACCTATCACCAGCGGCGCAATGCCTATCGGGTCAAGCTGCTGCTGGCCCAGCCAGCCACGGCGGAGCTGAGCCAGGGCAACAGCCCAATCCAGTTGCGAGGCCAACTGATCGACCTGTCGGCCACGGGCTGCAAGCTGCGTTTCCCTGGCAACGTCACTCATCTGCTGCAACCGGGGCAGCAGGTACAGAGCTTTAGCGCCGAGTTGCCCATCGGGACCATCAACACCCCGGTGACCATTCGCCACGTGGCCTGTCCGGAGCGTATGGAATACAGCGACGTCGGGGTCTGCTTCAACAGCCTGACCGGCGCTTCCCAACGTCAGATCGAACGCTTCATCTACCAGTTGCAGCGAGAAAGCCGTCGGTTCGAGTGACCGACTGGGCGCCCATGGTGGCCGGACGCCCACCTCCACCTCTCAGGTCGCCTTGGATTCAGGCGGGTTCTGCAGGAACTCGATCTCTTCCTGCAGGGGTGTCCCCTCATCGTCAGGCTCCTCCTCGACGACCGCCTCCGTGTGCATCTGGTCATGCACGACCTGGCTGTCGACGCGTGGATCCAGGGCCGCTGCCAGCGGCGAGCTGGTCGACCCTTCGGGCATCTGCACGTGGCTCAACGGCGCCTCGTCGACCAGGTGCTTGCCCGTGACCGCGTCCGGGCGGATGCGCCAGATCAGGATCGCACCGCAGAGCACGACGAAGGCATAGAGCATGTTGGGTCCGACCAGATTCATCAGCGCACCCACCACCAGCGGACCGATACAGGCACCGATGCCAAAGGTCACCAGCAGCATGGCGCTCAGGGATACCCGCCGCTCCCCTTCGATATGGTCATTGGACAGCGCCACCGCCAGGGGATAGAGCACGAATTGCAGCAGGCTGGCGATGAGGCCGAGCGGCAGCAGCACCACCGGCGGCACATGGGGCAGCACGGCCAGTGGCAGGGCAGCCAGGGTCAGGGCGATGGCGACCACCCGGATCAGCCAGCTGCGATCATGCCGATCCGACAGCCAGCCGATCGGCCATTGGGCGATCAGTCCGGCGAAGATGCAGCAGGCCATGAACAGGCCGATACGCTCGGTGGGCAGGCCCTGGGCGCTGGCATAGAGAGGTGCCAGGCCGTAGAAGGAGCCAATCACCAGACCTGCGACCAGGGTCGTCGTCAACGACTGCGGAATCCGCTGGATGAAGAACCTGGGCTCCAGCGGCGCCGGCTTGAGCGGTGCCGGGTGGATCTTGCCGGTGACCGCTACCGGCACCAGGCACAGGGCATAGCAGATGGCGACCAGCATCAGCTTGTCGACGCCGAGATCAGGCGAGAGCACCAGGACCACCTGCCCCAGCGCCAGGCCAAGGTAGGAGGCAGTCATGTAGCCGGAAAAGACCTTGCCGCGCTCGCCAGGGGCGGCCTGTTCGTTGAGCCAGCTCTCCAGCACCATGTACTGGCACATCATGCCCATGCCGATCAGTACCCTGAGTGCCAGCCACATCGGCAACCAGGGCAGCAGGCCGATCCCCAGCACCGCGGCGCCGACCACGCCAGCGCAGGTCACATAGGCACGGATATGACCGACCTTGGCGATCAGTCGATGCCCCAACTTGCCGCCTATCACCAGTCCCGCGTAATAGGCAGCGGTCAGGGCGCCGACCCAGAGTCCCTGCACCTGATCGGCGGCCAGTCGCAGACCGAGATAGGTACTCAGCAGACCGGTCCCGATCAACATCAACAGCGTCGCGAAATAGAGCCCGCGAAACGCCGACAGCACACGCACCATTGCCTACTCCATCGTCTCTTGCACACCCGGCAAGCGCGACGGAATCAGCTTCGTCGTTGCGCCGCCAGCTGGGCGTCCTCGCCCAGGCGTGGGTTGTAGTGGCCTGCACAGGCCTTCATCAGTACCTGCAGCACCGACAGATTACCTCTGACGCTGCTGATCTTGGTGGGTACCTCGCCCTTCGGATAGCGCCGCACGGTGGGGAGTTCCACGCAGCGATAGCCCAATTTCGGTACCCGGTAGGAAAGATAGGCCAGCAACTCGTAGGTGGTGAACTCGTCGCGGAACGGCGCCACGCGCGGATCCAGCAGCATGGCCCGGCTGTAGGCGCGGAAACCCTGGGTGGTGTCGGTCCAGTGGAAACCCGAGGCCAGGCTCAGCATGGGCGCATGGATGAAGCGAATGGCGAAGTCGCGGGACTTGGGAGTGTTCTCCGCCACGCCGCCGGCCAGAAAGCGCGAGGCCTGGACGAAGTCGTAGCCCTGCTCGATGGCTTCGATGAAGCGTGGGATGGCGTCCGGATCGTCCTTGTCGTTGCCGTCGATGGTCACGATACCGGTGTAACCCTCGTCGAGCACGAAGGCATAGGCGCAGCGCAACTGGGCGCTGAGCTTGCCCGGTGCGGTCTTGACCAGCAGCCCACGGACGCCCAGCTCCTGCAGCCGCTGCGGCTCCAGCGAACCGTCGGTGCTGCCACCGTCGACGATGATGACATCGGCGATGTCGGCGATCCTGGCCGCCGCCATGCGCCGCAAGAGGTTGAGAATCCGCTCGCCTTCGTTGATGACCGGGATCACCACGCAGTGCGGACGGCTGCGACCGTTCCAGAAGGTCGTCGAATAGCTGGGCACCTGCCAGAGGGCGCGCTCGGTGGCGGGAATTGCAGTAGTCATAGGTCCTCCAGGTTCAACCGACACGGGCCGTGATGAGGGCGACGCCGGCGATGATCAGGACGATGCCTGCCGCCGTGGTCCAGGGAAAGGCTTCGCGAAAGATCACCACCGACAACAGGGCGACGCTGGCGATGGCCCCGGCCGTCAGCACCGGATGCGCCACGTTCAGCGGTAGCTTGGCGAGGGCGGCGGCGTACAGCAGAAAGGCCAGGCCATACATGAACAGCCCCAGCCAGAACGGCCAGTTGGCCAGTGCAGCCAGGGGATCGCTCAGGCTGGGAAAACGCCGCGGCGGCAGCATGGCCAGCTTCACCAGCACGCTCGCCGAGGCGTTGGAGGCGATGCCCAGGATCAGGATCAGCCACTTCATGCGGCAGCCTCCGGCAGGTCTCGATAGGCCTTGACCGCGACCTGGACGCCACGCTCCAGCGCGGCCAGGTTGGAGCCCTGCTTGGCCGGCAGCATCTCGATGCTGACCACCTGCTCCGGCAGCCGCCGGGTCAGGGCGAAGGCGATGCCCTCGTGATTGGTACCGCCCTCCCCCAGGGTCACCAGATCCGGTTCGCTGGCATGGACGTGGCCGATCAGCTCGGCATGCTCTTCGAGGACGCGGGCGGCGTCTTCCTCGTTGATGGTCAGGGCGCCGGTATCGAGTTGCATGAGGATCGCCGGATGCTCCACGGCCCGCACCACGGCGGCGGTGGAATCGCTGTCGATCATGAAGTTGGCGCCATAGCGTGGCGGATTCGGCTCCAGGCAGATCTGTACCCGGTGCGCCGCGGCCACATCACCCAGGCGGCGGAAGAAATCCCGTGCCTGCGCCAGGGCCTGGTCGTCACTCAGCCCCGAGCGATCGCGATTGCGCGGCGAGCCGAACACCAGGCGCGTGGCGCCCAGCCCCTCGGCGACCCGGCAGACGCCCTCCAGCTGCGCCAGCAGCGCACGCTGCACGTCGTCGGTGCCGAAGACGTTGAGGCCCGTGGTGCCGAACAGCAGCGCCTGCATGCCGGTGATCTCGATGCCGCGGGCCTGCCACTGCTGACGCACGACCTGGATTTCCTGGGCGGTGGCCGCCTTGGGATCGGCGAAATACTTGCCGGGTGCAATGTCGATGGCATCGACCCGGTATTGCTGCAGGATCTCGGCGACCATGGCGTCATCGGTCGGATCCCAGGCGATATTGGAGATGGCGATGCGCATCACTGACCCTCCGCCTTGATGACCGGGGGTTCCGACTGCGCATAGGCGCGCACGGCCAGCAGGGTATCGCGGGCGCTGTACTGGTAGCCGTCACGCCCGCCGAAGACCTCGGCATGCACGCTGCGGAAATCGTAGCGCGCCGGCGTACCCTCCAGGGTGTTGCCGAAGTCGCGTCCGAAGCCCTGGCTGGCGATGTCCGCCACGCTGATAGGCTCGGCGGTCAGGTGCACCAGGTCGAGCCCGGCAGCCTGGGCGGTCTGGATGTCATAGCCGAGGTTGACCATCGGATAGAACTGGAAGACACCGCGACTTTCCACCGCGTGCAGATTGTTGTCGTTGAGCAGGTCGTAGATCACGTTCTTGCGCAGCCCAGGCCCCACCAGGCCCGGCAGGCGGACGATCAGGGCGTTGGCGAAATGCTCACGGACGAACTGCTCCAGCCGATAGCGATTGGCGCCATAGGCGTGCAGCCCCTCCTCGTCCACCGCGGTGGTCTCGTCCACCCCGAGCGGCTGCTTGAAGACATCCACCGTGCTGATCAGCACGAAGGAATCGCAATGGATCCGCGACAGATGACCGATCAGGCCATCGATCTTCTCGCGATCGGCGGCGGGATCGCGATTGGCGATCCATTTCTGCGCCGGAGCTCCGGCGCAGATGACCTGGCCATAGGGCTGATCGCCGATCTGGTCGATATTGGTGGAGCGAAACAGCGCGCCGAAGGCCTTCTGCTTGAGCAGCGTCGACCCCACGAAGCCGCTGTACCCTATCAATGCGTCGGTCTTCATGTTGCTCACCCCTTGGTCTTGAATCTCAGGCAATAGTCCGGTTGGCACTCCTCGACGGGATAACGCTCGTCTAGGTAGGCCTTGAGTCGTGGAAACTTGTCGTGCATGGAAATGTTGTTCAGGTTGAATGACCAGAAGGTCGTCGAATACACCACCGCCGGCGGATCGGCATGTTGCAGATCGCTGAGCAGATCGGCCTCGTAGGGCGGCGTGGCATAGACCGGATAGATGTACTTGGTACAGGCCGGCAGATCGGTCACCCCGTTGATGACCCCGTTGTTGGCCAGGTCGAATACACAGTGGGCGCCGCTGTCCAGCAGGCGCTGCGCCGCCCATTGCACTCCAGGTGTCGCCAAGGCGGCGTCATCCGGCAAGGCGGTCAGCGCCGGCACCCAGGCGAGCCCCTGGGCCCACACCCGCTCCACCGGCGACTTGTAGAGGTTGAAGGCGGCGAGCAGCACCAGCAGCCCCGCCAGGGCCGGCACTAGCAGGCGCCGGCTGAAGGCCAGCAGCGCACCCACAAGCAGCACCGCGAAGAACGGCGAGGGATTAAGTCCGACAAGCCCCATCAGCACGGCGGCGGCAATGGCCGCGGCCGCCGCGCGCGGATGCGCCGAGAGGTCCCAGCCGCCGTTGCGGGCCAGCCGCTGCCGGCGGGCGGCATAGAGCAGGCTCAGCAGGGGTACCCAGAAGCCCATCTGGATATGCTGGAAGTCCGCACGATTGACCCCGATCTTGAAGAAGATCGCGAGCAGCACGGCCAGGGCGCTGATCAGCGGCAGATCCTCGCTCCAGCGCCACGGCCAGGGCAGGCAGCGGATCAGGGCGAAACCCGCCAGCGCCGTCGGCACTGCCAGCAGCAGGCTCAGCGCCAGTGGCCGGGCGCTCAGGCCATAGCCCCACTGGGAAGAGGTTTCCATGAGGAAGGTCAAGTTCTTGACGTAATCGGTCAGGGCGAAGAAATCGGTACCAAAGCCAAGCCAGCCGACCGTTGCCATGAAGCTCAGCAGCGCCAGGAAATGGCGCCGATGCAGGAGCAGCGTGAGCAGTACGGCCGAGCCGATGGCCAGCACCCCGGCGATCCCGCGGTCATAGGACCAGAACAGATTGAAGCCGGCCGCCAGGCCAAGCAGCACCTCGCAAACCAATCGCCGCGGCGTGGTCTCCACCTTGCGATGCAGACAGAAGAGGAACAGCGACAGCAGCAGGAAGAGATCGCGATAGCCCACCACCTGGGTCGCCACGGCGCCCACGGCGACCAACAGGATCAGGCGCGCACGGCCCTTGGGCACGGGGCACAGCAACACCGCCGTTCCCCATAGCAGCAAGGCCGCGCCGGTGTTGCACAGTCCATAGAGGATCTGGGTCACCAGGAAGGTGTGCTGGGCACCGAACCAAGTCTCCGCCAGCCACACCGGGATGAAATCCAGCCCGCCATGGATGGTGAAGGCATGGGCGCCCGGCTGACTGTGCAGCAGTGTCGGCAGCGTGGCGAAGTATTCCCCCTGGTGGAAGGGGTCGAGGATGACGCCCTTGCCGAACAGAAAGAAATTGATGATGGAAAAGACCAGAACGCTGATGAAGCCGGCGACGCCGGACACCCCCCTGGGTGTCGCTTCAGTGGAAGGGTTCGGCATCGAGGCGCTCCAGGGCATCGAAAATGTTGTCGATCTTGCCACCCAGCATCGAATAGCAGCCGGGCAACTGGGGATGTTGTTCGAAGAGGATGGGACGGCCGTCGTCGCCTTCGTTCTTCATCAGAATGGTCTTCACCTCGAACAGCGAATCCCGGTACTCCACCCGTGCCGCAGCCGACATGTAGCGAGCCACGTCGCGTACCATCCAGTCCGCTCGCGAGGCACGGTCGTAGTCGTCGAGCAATGCATAGGGATCAGTGCCATTGGCGTCTTCCCAGTTCAGGTGCGGGGTATAACGCACATGGGACAGGGTGTGCAGGCCACGCGCCGGGAACGGCATCATGGAAAAGAACGGACCGTCCATGACCGTCACGCCGAGGTTGCGCAGCTCCGGAGGCATCTCCACCAGGGCCATCTCGGTGATCTCGTGGCGCAACCGGGTAGCGGTGCCGGGGAAATCGCCGCCGTACTGGTTGAGGCCGCTGTAGGTACAGTTGAAGAGATAGCGGCAGTGCAGCTCCTCCTGCCGCCCGGCTTCACCCACGACCTCAATCCCCAGCCCGCCCGTTTCACCGCGGATCGCCGTCACGCGACTCTTGAGGCGCACCTCGACGCCGACCGCATCGAGCTCACGACTCACTTCGGCGGCGAGTACGGCGGAGTTGAAGGCATACTCCTCGGTGAGATACACCGCCTCGATCAGTCGATCGTCGAACAATCGACTTAATTCTTCGGACGCCGGCTGTAGGGAAGCTTCGATCCCCTGACAGAAACGTTCGAACTGTTTGGCCGTCACCTTGGAATTGTTACGGGCGATGGCATACAACTTGGTGAAGTCCCGCACCACCACATCGGGATAGTCACGCAGAAAGCGCGGCAAGTTGACCCGACTGCGAAAAGCCGTGACGAAACTGCGCGGGTAGTGATAACCGTTATGAACACGTGCCTGATTGTGATAAGAGGCACGCTTCAACAGCCCATCTTCCCGCTCGATCAGGGTGACTTTCGCGAAGCCCCTCACGCGCATGAGATACAGGGCCGTCATGGCCCCGTAAAATCCGCCACCTATGACGATCGCATCTCTCATGATCGTCAGGCCATGCCAGATTGAGTGGCCGGTCTTGCGGCATTGCCGCCCTGCACTACTTCGACATTGAGCTTGTCACGGCGCGTCATGACTGCACTCGTGAATTCCTGGGCAACATGATAGAGCGGCCCCTCGTTGACTCTGTGGGTCAACTGCAAGACATATTCGCCCAGGACGAGCAGGACCAGCGAAATGAGAAAGAACATGCCGGACTGCTGTAATGAAATCGTCACCCAACCCGGTGCGACGTCATCCTTGAACAAGCCGATGGCAATGACGTAGATGGAATAGAGCAAGTTGGACAGGGCACCCACGATGGACAGGAAACTGACCATGCGCATGGGCTTGCGGGTGGAGGACACCAGCAGCCGGGCACCGCGATCGAAGCTGCCGGACAGCCGCTTGGGCTTGGTACTGCGCGGCGGCATGCTGTACTCGAGATTGGTACGCGAGAAGCCCGCCGTCGCTGGCAGGTGCCGGTAGGTCAAGGCCGGCGCGGGATGGCGCAGGATGTAATTGATGACCTTCTTGCTGAGCATCCGGTACTGGGGCGCATCCTTGGCCAGATCGACCCCGTTGAATTGCTTGTAGAGGCTGTTGAAGCCTCTGGAGCAAAGACTGTAGGACAGGGTCTGCCGAACTTTCTGCTGATTGTTGGCGAACACCACGTCGATGCCACCGGCCGCCTGTTGCAACATGTCAGGCAAGAAGGCGATGTCATCGGTTTCCGGATCTATGACGACCGCGAAGTCACCCAGTGCATTCTCCAGGCCCACCCAGGCAGCGGTATCAGAGTCCACTTCCTTGGTCAGGGCATATACCTGCAGATTGGGCAGGCCGGTGATACTGGTGAGTTGTTTGAGTCGAGCTACGCTGTCATCAGCGGATGCGTTATCGACAATGATAAGTTCGTAGTCACTTACCAAGGGACCGATGACAGTTGCTGCGCGCTCGAGGACGCTCTGCAACTCGGTAGCCTGATTACGAACGACGAACACGACTGAAAGTAGGACGGGATAAAAGGCCATGACGCGAACCTCCAGAGGCGCTCCAGATACAAGCAATGCAGACGGTTAGCCAACGGAGAGTACAGATAAATTCGGCAGGTTTTCGTCTGCTGCTCTATGCTGTGATCACAGCCACAAATCGCTACTGGAAGAGCCTGGAAGTCGGACAAAGTCGCCGTTTTTGCCCTATCCTCCAAACTGCTGTAACGGTTCGGCAAGGGCACTTGAAGGCGTCGGACCGCAAGGAGAGGTACTGGAAAGGAATCTGGTGTCCCAGAGTGGGGTCGAACCACCAACCTTCCCCTTAGGAGGGGGATGCTCTATCCAATTGAGCTACTGGGACAGGAAAGGGCACTCATGGTAACGAGCAGCGGAAGGTTTGTCATGTTTCGGTTTGGCAGCGCCGCAATGCGCGAGGACTGCCAAAGACAGGAAGTTCTTCGGCAGCTTTGCAATTTGTCGTGTACGTCGGTAAATTGACGTCAATAAAAAAGATACCTAGGGACAGGCGGTTACAGAGTCCAAGGTGCCGTGAGTGCTAGCGGAACGAGACGAGGGCTTACGCCTTCACTGATTTTTGACTCCAGATGAAGTACCTCAATGACCCAGGCCATTAGATCCTACTCAAGCCGTACCGCTGACAAATTCGTCGTGCGTCTGCCCGAGGGCATGCGAGAGCGCATCGCGGATGTGGCCCGCAACCACCATCGCAGCATGAACTCCGAAATCATCGCGCGTCTCGAGCAGAGCTTGCAGCAAGAGGGCGCCCTTGGCGACGAACCCGGGCTTCGCCTGGACAGTCCGGAGATCACCGCCAGCGAGCGGGAGCTGCTGCAGCGCTTTCGACAACTGTCGGGTCGCCAGCAGAATGCGCTGATCTCGCTGATCGCCCACGACATCGACGCCGCCTCCTGACAGCGCCCGGGCTGCCCTGACCCTGGGTAGCCCGTTGCACCCTACCCTGCCTACATCAGGAACAGGGTGGCGAGCCCCAAGAAGATGAAGAAGCCGCCGCTGTCGGTCACCGCGGTGATCAGCACGCTCGACCCCATGGCCGGGTCGCGACCGAAGCGCTGCAGGGTCATGGGAATCAGCACCCCCATGAAGGCAGCCAGCAGCAGATTGAGGGTCATGGCGCCCATCATCACCAGGCCCAGTGACCAGCTGGTGTAGAGATAGAAGGCCACCAACCCTATCACCCCACCCCAGATGACGCCATTGCACAGGGCGACGCCCATCTCCTTGCGCAGCAGACGCGCGGTGCTGGTGACGCTGATCTGTCCGAGCGCCATGGCGCGGACGATCATGGTGATGGCCTGGTTACCCGAGTTGCCGCCGATACCCGCCACGATGGGCATGAGCGCCGCCAAGGCCACCAGCTTCTCGATCGAACCCTCGAAGAGACCGATGACCCGCGAGGCGATGAAGGCCGTGATGAGGTTGGTGGCCAGCCAGGTCCAGCGGTTGCCCACCGATTTCCACACCGAGGCGAAGACGTCTTCGTCTTCGCGCAGACCAGCCATGTTGAGGACTTCGCTTTCGCTTTCCTCGCGGATCAGGTCGACCATCTCGTCGATGGTGAGACGACCGATCAGCTTGCCGTTCTTGTCCACCACTGGCGCTGAAACCAGGTCGTAGCGCTCGAACGCCTGGGCGGCGTCATAGGCGTCGCCGTCCGGATGGAAGGCCACCGCCTCCTTGGCCATGACCTCGACCACCAGCTTTTCCGGATCGTTGACCAGCAGGCGCTTGATCGGCAGGACCCCCTTGAGGATGCTGTCGTTATCGACGACGAACAGCTTGTCGGTATGGTCGGGCAGCTCTTTCAGCCGCCGCAGGTAGCGTAGTACCACTTCCAGGGCGACGTCGTCACGGATGGTCACCATCTCGAAGTCCATCAGCGCGCCGACCTGATCCTCTTCGTAGGACAGCGCGGAGCGCACCCGCTCGCGTTGCTGGGCGTCGAGGGCTTCCATGAGCTCGTGAACGACATCGCGTGGCAGGTCAGGCGCGAGGTCGGCGAGTTCGTCGGCGTCGAGCTGGCCGGCCACCGCGAGGATTTCCTGGTCGTCCATGTCGGCGATCAGGGTCTCGCGGACCGCGTCCGAGACCTCGAGCAGGATCTCGCCATCGCGCTCGGTCTTGACCAGACCCCAGACGGTCAGGCGGTCTTCCCGCGGCAGGGCTTCGAGAATGAAGGCGACATCGGCCGGATGCAGCTCGTCCAGGCGGGCACGCAGCTCTTCGAGGCCTTCTTCGGGAATATCGGCGGGGGATACGGGGGCGCGATCGTGGTCTTCACGCGCCTCGACAGCGAGGTCGTACCGCTCCAGCAACTCCACGACCTGGGCGAGCCGCTCCTGCAGCGTCTCGTGGGGCTTTCTGATTTCTGCTTCGTTCACTACGGTCATAGCGCACTCCGGCCCGCCGGCGGAGCGCACCGACGAACCCTAACTCAACAACGGGACGAAAAAGGCGATTGAGTATTGACTGGGTAAGTCCATAAGGGGGGATAACCACTGCCCCGGCGGGGCTGACGGCGGGGATGATACACCGGACCGCTTGCAGGTGCGAAGGCAAAAGGGTTTCAAAACAGCTATTTGCAAGGCTTCCGCGAGGCCACGAAGGCGCGCTTCCGGCCCTCGCCGAACGTCCCTGGCTTCGCTAAGCTTGGGCCCCTACGTCAAGGAGGACGTCCCATGAAGAAGCTGCTCGTGCTCGGCCTGTTGCTGGGCTGCGCCTCTGCCCAATCGGCCACGGTCTATCGCTGCGAAGGTGCCGACGGCCACCTCACCTTTTCCGCCAGCGGTTGCGCCTCGGACAGCGACAGCCGTCTGCAGCGCGCGGACAATCCCCGGCCGGGCGGTGCCAGGCCCACGCTGATGGCGAAACCGAAAGCCGCACCCCGTAAGCAGGTCCCGCGCGCGCCGACGGTGGTGGCAGCCAAGACGGACGGCTGTGGCGACTTGCTCAGCGCCAGCCGATCATTCGCGGACAGGTCAAGGCCGGCATGAGCCGGGCGGACGTCGAGAACGCCCTGGGGCAACCGCGGCGGATCTCCCAGCTGGATACCCTGACTCGCTATCACTACGAGGCGCGCAATCGGAAGGAACGCTCGCGCCTGGTGACCTTCGACGAGCACGGTTGCGTGCGTCGACGCTGACGCCCGCAACCAACGGCTGCTCCGTCAGAGCACGGCGCGGGGGTAGGAGCCGAGGACCTTCAGCGCCACGGCGCCAGTGGACAGGCGCTCCAGGACATCGCGGATCAGCGGATCGGCCTGGTGGCCGAGGAAGTCGATGAAGAAGACGTAGGTCCACTTGCCGCTGCGCGAAGGCCGCGTCTCGATCCGGCTGAGGTCGATGTTGTTGGTGTGGAACGGCAGCAACAGCTCGTGCAGGGCACCCGGCTTGTTCTGCATGGAGACGATGATGGAGGTCTTGTCATCGCCACTGGGCGGCACGTCCTGGTTGCCGATGATGAGGAAGCGCGTGGAGTTGTCCGGACGATCCTCGATCTTCTGCTGTACCGGGGTCAGGCCATAGAGCGAGGCCGCCATGTCGCCGGCGATGGCCGCGCTGTTCCACTCCCCCTTCACCCGCCGCGCCGCCTCGGCGTTGCTGGCCACCGCCACCCGCTCGACGCTCGGGTAGTAGGAGTCCAGCCACTTGCGGCACTGGGCCAGCGACTGGGCATGGGAATAGATGCGGGTGATGCTGTCGGCCTTGGTGTTCTCGCCGATCAGCAGGTGGTGGTGGATGCGCAGCTCCACCTCGCCGCAGATCGACAGGTTGTGCTCGAGGAAGCTGTCCAGGGTGTGGTTGACCGCCCCTTCGGTGGAATTCTCCACCGGCACCACGCCGAAGTTGGAGGCGCCGGCGGCGACCTCGCGGAACACCTCGTCGATGGCCGCCATGGGGCGGGTCACCACGGCCTTGCCGAAGTGCTTGAGCGCCGCGGCCTGGGAGAAGGTGCCTTCCGGGCCGAGGTAGGCCACGTGCAGGGGCTCTTCCAGGGCCAGGCAGCAGGACATGATCTCGCGGAACAGCCGCGCCATGTCCTCGTCACGGACCGGACCGCCGTTGCGCTCCATCACCCGCTTGAGCACCTGGGCCTCGCGCTCGGGTCGGTAGAACACGGGCTTTTCGCCCTCCGCCAGCGTTCCCATCTTGACCCGTGCCACGTCCTGGGCGCAGCGGGCACGTTCGCTGATCAGCTCCTGGATGCGTTCGTCCAGACTGTCGATACGCAGGCGCAGGGCCTTGAGCTCGTGTTCCGACATGATCAGCCGTGCTCCTTCTCGAATTCCGCCAGATAGGTCACCAGCGCCTGGACGGCCTCCAGGGTGACGGCATTGTAGATGGAGGCGCGCATGCCGCCCACCGAACGGTGGCCCTGCAGATACAGCAGGCCGCGCGCTTCGGCGCCCTCGAGGAACGCCTTGTCGAGGCGCTCGTCCGCCAGGCGGAAAGGCACGTTCATCCAGGAACGGTCGTTCTTGGCGATGGGGTTGCTGTAGAAGTCGCTGGCATCGATGAAGCCGTACAGCAGGTCCTTCTTCTGGCGATTCAGGCGCTCCATGGCGGGCAGACCGCCCTGCTCCTTCAGCCACTTGAACACCAGGCCCGACAGGTACCAGGAGAAGGTGGCCGGGGTGTTGTACATGGAGCCGTTGTCGGCTTCGACCTTGTAGTCCAGCAGCGTCGGGCAGGCGGCGCGGGCGCGACCCAGCAGGTCTTCGCGGACGATCACCACCACCAGGCCGCTGGGCCCGATGTTCTTCTGGGCGCCGGCGTAGATCAGCCCGAAACGCGAGACATCCAGCGGACGCGAAAGGATGTCGGAAGAGGCATCCGCCACCAGGGGCACATCGCCGACCTCCGGAATCCAGTCGAACTCCAGGCCGCCAATGGTCTCGTTGGGCGTGTAGTGGACGTAGGCCGCGTCCTTGGACAGCTGCCATTCGCTCTGCGCGGGGATGGCGAAGTAGTCGTAGCCCTTGGCACTGGCGGCGACGTTGACCGAGCCATAGTGCTGCGCCTGCTCGATGGCCTTGCGCGACCAGATGCCGGTGTCGATGTAGTCGGCCTTGCCGCCCTCGGGCATCAGGTTCATCGCCAGCTGGGCGAACTGCAGGCTGGCGCCACCCTGCAGGAACAGCACCTTGTAGTTGCCGGGCACGCCCAGCAACTCGCGCAGGTCGGCCTCGGCCTGGCTCGAGATGGCGGTGAAGTCTTCACCGCGGTGGCTCATCTCCATCACCGACAGGCCACGCCCCTGCCAATCCAGCAGATCGGCCTGGGCCTGGCGCAGCACAGCTTCAGGCAGGGCCGCCGGGCCGGCGCAGAAGTTGTAGGCACGCTTGCTCATCACTCGTCATCCTCGTTGGGAAGGTCATCGCTCGGCACGTCGCTGGCACCGGGCAGCACATCGTCCTGGTCGGGCTCATGACTGTCGACCGGCAACTCCTTATCGAGCAGCTCGTCGTCCAGCTCGGCTTCGTGATCCAGCAGCTCTTCGTCGACCGAAGGCTCCTGCACCCGCTCCAGGCCCACCAGCTTCTCGCCCTTGCCGAGCTTGATCAGGGTAACGCCCTGGGTGTTGCGACCGGTACGGGAGATACCCTCGACCGGCGTCCGCACCAGAGTGCCCTGGTCGGAGATCAGCATGATCTCTTCGCCGTCCAGCACCTGGATGGCGCCGATCAGGGGACCGTTGCGCTCGTTGATGACCATGGCGATCACGCCCTGGCCACCACGGCCACGCTGCGGGTATTCGGCCATGGCGGTGCGCTTGCCGAAGCCATTGAGGCTGGCGGTGAGGATCTCGGCACCCGGCTCGGGGATCAGCATGGAAATCAGCCGCTGGTTCTCGGCCAGACGCATGCCGCGCACGCCGCGGGCGGTACGGCCCATGGTGCGCACATGGCGCTCCTTGAAGCGGATGACCTTGCCACCGTCGGAGAACAGCATGACCTCGCGGGCACCATCGGTGATGGCGGCGGCGATCAGGCTGTCGCCCTCTTCCAGCTTCAGCGCGATCAGGCCGTTGCTGCGCGGACGGCTGAACTGCACCAGCGGGGTCTTCTTCACGGTGCCGTTGCGGGTGGCCATGAAGATGTAGGCGCCGGTGGGCTCGTCTTGGTCGGCATCGAGGAGCTCGCCCTCTTCGCCTTCGCTCTCGACGTCGTCTTCCACCAGCACGGCGTCTTCGATGTCCAGGTTGTCGTCCTGCTCGCCCAGGTCTTCTTCACCGATGGGCGCCTGCTGGCGCACGGCTTCCAGATCGACCGGCAGCATGGCGGTGATGCGCTCGCCTTCGGCCAGCGGCAGCAGGTTGACCAGCGGACGGCCACGGGCGGCGCGGGAGGCCTCGGGGATCTCGTAGGTCCGCTTCCAGTAGACCTTGCCCAGGCTGGAGAACAGCAGCAGGGTGGTATGGCTGTTGGCGACCAGCAGGTGTTCGATGTAGTCCTCTTCCTTGACCGCCGAGGCCGAGCGGCCGCGACCGCCCCGGCGCTGGGCCTGGTAGGCGTGCAGCGGCTGGGACTTGGCGTAGCCGCCATGGGAGATGGTGACGACGCGGTCTTCCTCGGTGATGAGGTCGGCGATGGTCAGGTCCACCTGGGAGGCGATGATCTCGGTGCGACGCTTGTCGCCGAACTCGGCCTTGACCTTTTCCAGCTCCTCGCGGATGACTTCCATCAACCGCTCGGGGTTGGTCAGGATGCGGATCAGCTCGCCGATCTGCAGCAGGATTTCCTGGTACTCGGCGATGAGCTTCTCGTGCTCGAGGCCGGTCAGACGGTGCAGGCGCAGATCGAGGATGGCCTGGGCCTGTTCCGGCGAGAGATGGTACTTGCCTTCGTGCAGACCGTACTGCTCGGGCAGCTCGTCCGGCCGGCAGGAATCGGCCCCGGCGCGCTCGACCATCTCGCGCACGGCGCTGGATTCCCAGGGCGTCGCGATCAGGCGCTCCTTGGCTTCGGCCGGGGTCGGCGAACTCTTGATCAGTTCGATGACCGGATCGATGTTGGACAGGGCGACCGCCTGGCCTTCGAGGATGTGGCCACGCTCGCGCGCCTTGCGCAGTTCGTAGACGGTCCGCCGGGTCACGACTTCGCGACGGTGGCGAATGAAGGCTTCCAGCAGTTCCTTGAGGTTCAGGGTCCGCGGCTGGCCGTCGAGCAGGGCCACCACGTTGATGCCGAACACCGTCTGCAGCTGGGTCTGGGCGTAGAGGTTATTGAGCACCACCTCGGGGGTCTCGCCGCGACGCAGCTCGATGACCACGCGCATGCCGTCCTTGTCGGACTCGTCGCGCAGCTCGGTGATGCCTTCGATCTTCTTCTCTTTCACCAGCTCGGCGATCTTCTCGATCAGCCGTGCCTTGTTGAGCTGGTAGGGCAGCTCGGTGATGACGATCTGCTGGCGATTGGCGCTCTTGTCGATGTCCTCGACCTCGGCGCGGGCCCGCACGTAAATGCGGCCACGACCGGTGCGGTAGGCCTCGATGATGCCGGCACGACCGTTGATGATGCCCGCGGTCGGGAAATCCGGACCGGGAATGTACTGCATCAGGTCGTCGACGGTCAGCTCGCTGTTCTCGATCAGCGCCAGGCAGCCATCGATCACTTCGCCGAGGTTGTGCGGCGGGATGTTGGTGGCCATGCCGACCGCGATACCGCTGGAACCGTTGACCAGCAGATTGGGGATGCGCGTGGGCATCACCGCCGGGATCTGCTCGGTGCCGTCGTAGTTGGGCACCCAGTCGACGGTCTCCTTGTCCAGGTCGGCCAGCAGTTCGTGGGCGAGCTTGGACATCCGCACTTCGGTGTAACGCATGGCCGCGGCGTTGTCGCCGTCCACCGAACCGAAGTTGCCCTGGCCATCCACCAGCATGTAGCGCAGCGAGAAGGGCTGGGCCATCCGCACGATGGTGTCGTAGACCGCGGTATCGCCGTGGGGGTGGTACTTACCGATGACGTCACCCACCACACGGGCGGATTTCTTGTACGGTTTGTTCCAGTCGTTGCCCAGCTCGCTCATGGCGTAGAGCACGCGCCGGTGCACCGGCTTGAGGCCGTCGCGCACATCCGGCAGGGCCCGGCCGACGATGACGCTCATCGCGTAGTCGAGATACGACTGCCGCAATTCGTCTTCGATATTGACCGGGAGGATTTCTTTGGCCAGTTCACCCATGAGAAGCCTGGTTCCTTCTGATCTGAAAAGCGCTAAGGCTCGTCCGCACGTCGGCCGAGCCTGATATAGGAGAGGTGAAAGCCCGTCTGGCGGCGCCTGCCACCGGCGGCGCAAAGGGCGCTCCAACCGGTTTTCGGCGCTGCATCACCGCCTGCCGAGGGCTTTCGAACACAGCCTGTGCAAAGAGCGAAATTCTAACACATTCAGGGATGTATCCGCCCCTGGCGATCACCTCAATGCAGGCGTCGGCGATTCATCAGCTCGGCCATCTTCTTGGCGTCCGGGCGCTCCACCACACCGCGCTCGGTGACGATGGCGTCGATGAGATCGGCCGGGGTGACGTCGAACACCGGATTGAAGGCCTCCACGCCGGCGGCGATGCGCTGCCCACCCACTTCCAGCAACTCGTGACCGGCGCGCTCCTCGATGGGGATGTCGTCACCGGACGCGAGATTCATGTCGATGGTGGAGCTGGGCGCCACCACCATGAAGCGCACCCCGTGGTGCATGGCGATGACCGCCAGGTTGTAGGTGCCGATCTTGTTGGCCACGTCGCCATTGGCGGTGATGCGATCGGCACCGACGATCACCCAGGCGACGTTGCGCGTCTTCATCAGGTGCGCCGCCGCGGCATCGGCGTTGAGGCTGACCGGGATGCCCTCCCCGGCCAGCTCCCAGGCGGTGAGGCGCGAGCCCTGTAGCCAGGGGCGGGTCTCGTCGGCATGGACGCATTCCACCAGCCCGTCCAGGTGCGCCGCACGCAGAACGCCCAGGGCGGTGCCGAAGCCGCCGGTGGCCAGGGCGCCGGTATTGCAGTGGGTAAGGAAGGTCTGCTTGCTGGCGTCGTGCTTGCGGATCAGCTCGACGCCCAGCTGGGCCATGGTCAGATTGGCTTCGCGATCGCTCAGGTGGATGGCCACCGCCTCGGTTTCCAGCGCTGCCAGGGCGCCCTCCCCAGCGGTGCGCGCCAGGCGCTCGCGCATCCGGTTGAGCGCCCAGAACAGGTTGACCGCGGTGGGCCGCGAGGCCGCCAGCAGTTCGAAGTCGGCACTGACGGTCGCCTGCCAATCCTCACCCGCCGCGGCGCGCTGCCGGGCACCCAGCACCACGCCATAGGCGGCGCTGATGCCGATGGCCGGAGCACCGCGCACCAGCATGTCGCGGATCGCCTGGGCCACCTCGGCGGCGCTGTGACAGGCGACCCAGTGTTCGCGCAGCGGCAACAGGCGCTGGTCGAGCAGGTGCAGGGCACCGTCTCGCCATTCGATCGCCTTGATCTTTTCCGCCGCCAGCAGACGCTCTCGCATGATCTCTCCTCGACCTGAATCTGTAGCCCGCCAGTATACCGGCATCGGCGTGCGGATTTAGCGGTAGCGCCGCAAGGACCGCTATACTGCCGGCTCGCCCCTCTTGGAACCGCCGCAGATGCCCACCCCCGCGCCCCTGGACCTCTTGTTGCTCCCCAGCTGGATCGTGCCGGTGGAGCCGGCCGGGGTGGTCCTGCGCGATTACGCGCTGGGCGTGCGCGACGGCTGCATCGCCCTGCTCGCGCCGCGCAGCGAGGCCTTGCGCCATCCGGCCAAGGAGACCCTGGAGCTGCCGGGCAAGGTGCTGATTCCCGGCCTGATCAATGCCCACGGCCATGCCGCCATGACGCTGTTTCGCGGCATGGCCGACGACCTGCCGCTGCAGACCTGGCTGCAGGATCACATCTGGCCCGCCGAAGGGCGCTGGGTCGACGAGGATTTCGTCCGTGACGGCACCACCCTGGCCATCGCCGAGCAGATCCGTGGCGGCATCACCTGCTTCTCGGACATGTACTTCTATCCCCAGGTGGCCTGCGAGGCGATCCATCGCACCGGCGTGCGCGCCCAGGTCTGCCTGCCGATCCTCGACTTCCCGATTCCCGGCGCCCGCACCGCCGACGACATGATCCGGCGTGGCCTGGAACTGTTCGACGACATGAAGCTGCACGAGCGCATCAGCGTGGCCTTCGGCCCCCATGCGCCCTATACCGTGGCCGACGCCAAGCTCGAAGAGATCCTGGTGCTCGCCGAGCAGTTGCAGGCACCGATCCAGATGCACGTGCACGAGACCGCCTTCGAGGTGGAACAGGCCCTGCAGCAGACCGGCGAGCGGCCGCTCAGCCGGCTGCGCCGCCTGGGTCTGCTCGGACCGCGCTTCCAGGCCGTGCACATGACCCAGGTGGACGACGAGGACCTAGAAAACCTGGTCGAGACCAACAGCCATGTCATCCACAGCCCCGAGTCCAATCTCAAGCTGGCCAGCGGCTTCTGCCCGGTGGAGCGGCTCTGGCAGGCCGGCGTCAACGTCGCCATCGGCACCGACGGCGCGGCCAGCAACAACGACCTCGATCTGCTCGGCGAGACCCGTACCGCGGCCCTGCTGGCCAAGGCCGTCGCCGGCTCGGCCACCGCCCTGGATGCCCACCGCGCGCTACGCATGGCGACCCTGAACGGTGCCCGCGCCCTGGGCCTGGAACGCTGCCTGGGCTCGCTGGAAGTCGGCAAGGCGGCCGACCTGACCGCCGTCGACCTCAGCGGTCTCGCCCAGCAGCCGCTCTACGACCCCGTCTCGCAACTCATCTACGCCACCGGCCGCGACCGCGTCAGCGATGTCTGGGTCGGGGGCGTGCCGCTGCTGCGCCAGGGCGAACTCGTGCGCCTGGACGAGGCCGAACTCATAGCCAATGCGCAGCAGTGGGCCACCCGTATCCAGCAGGGCGCCTGACGCGCCCCGCTCCCTTGCCTCTGGAGAACCCCATGTCCAACGTCGATAACGCCGAGATCGCCAAGTTCGAGGCCCTCGCCTACCGCTGGTGGGACCGCGAGAGCGAATTCAAGCCGCTGCACGACATCAACCCGCTACGCGTCAACTGGATCGACCAGCACGCCGGCCTGGCCGGCAAGAAGGTGCTGGACGTCGGCTGCGGTGGCGGCATCCTCAGCGAGGCCATGGCCCAGCGCGGCGCCCAGGTGACCGGCATCGACATGGCCGAGGCGCCCCTTGCCGTCGCCCGCCTGCATCAGCTGGAGTCCGGCGTGCCGGTGGAATACATCCAGGAGACCACCGAGGACCACGCGCGCAAGCACGCCGGCAGCTACGATGTGGTGACCTGCCTGGAGATGCTCGAACACGTGCCGGACCCCTCCTCGGTGATCAAGGCCTGCCACGACCTGGTCAAGCCGGGCGGCCAGGTGTTCTTCTCCACCATCAACCGCAATCCCAAGGCCTATCTATTCGCCATCGTCGGCGCGGAATACGTGCTGCGCCTGCTGCCGCGTGGCACCCATGACTTCCGCAAGTTCATCCGTCCTTCGGAGCTGGGTGCCTGGGCCCGCGCCGCCGGCCTCAACCTGCGCGATGTCATCGGCCTCACCTACAACCCGCTGACCAAGAGATACAAGCTGGAAGGCGACGTGACGGTGAACTACATGGTGCGCACCCAGCGCGAGGACTAGGCCATGCGTCTGCAAGCGGTCCTCTTCGACATGGACGGTACCCTGCTGGACACGGCGCCGGATTTCATCGCCATCATCCAGGCCATGCGCCAGGACCAGGGCCTGGCAGCGGCCGACGAGGCCCGCCTGCGCGGCGTCATCTCCGGCGGTGCCAAGGCGATGATCCTGGCCGGCTTCGAGGTCGATCCGCTGGGCGCCGAACTCGAACCACTGCGCCTGGAATTCCTCGAGCGCTACCAGACGCAGTGCGCGATCCATACCCGACTGTTCGATGGCATGGACGAGATCCTGCGCGATCTGGACGCCGCCCGGCTGCGCTGGGGCGTGGTGACCAACAAGCCGGTGCGCTTCGCCGAACCCATCATGCGGCGCCTGGGCCTGGCCGAACGCTCGGCCTGCCTGATCTGCCCGGATCACGTCACGCACAGCAAGCCGGACCCGGAGATGGTGGTGCTGGCCTGCCGGCAACTGGATGTCGATCCCCAGACCGCCCTGTTCATCGGCGACGACCTGCGCGACATCGAGTCCGGCCGCGCCGCCGGCAGCAAGACGGTGGCGGCGCGCTACGGCTACATCCATCCGGACGATCACCCCGAGCACTGGGGTGCCGACGCCATCATCGACCATCCGCTGGAATTGCGTGCGCTGCTCGACCACGCACTGGGCGGCTGCTAGGGGTTCAGATGTTCGACTACCAGGCTCCGGCCGAGCTGCTCAGAGACCGTGTCATCCTCGTCACCGGCGCCAATCGCGGCATTGGCGCCGCCCTGGCCAAGGCCTGCGCCGCCCTGGGCGCTACCGTCATCCTCCAGGGTCGCGATGCCGCGGCGCTGGACCAGGTGCGCCAGGAGATCCAGGCCGGCAGCGGCCAGGCGGAGACCCTGGTGCTGGATCTCGAACAGGCCGATGCGGCGGCCTATGCCGCCGTCGCTGAACACCTGCAGCGACGTCATGGTCGCCTGGACGGGCTGGTGCACAACGCCGGCCTGCTGGGACCGCGGGTGCTGCTGGAGCAGACGCCCGCCGCGGCCCTGGCGCAGGTGCTGCAGGTCAATGTCCAGGCCGGCTTCGCCCTGACCCAGGCCCTGCTGCCCCTGCTAAAGGCTGCCGGTGAGGCCTCGGTGATCTTCACCTCCAGCAGTGTCGGTCGCAAGGGTCGAGCCAGCTGGGGCGCCTATTCGATGTCCAAGTTCGCCACGGAAGGCCTGATGCAGGTCTGGGCCGAGGAGCTTGCGGACGCTGGTATCCGGGTCAACAGTGTCAATCCTGGCGGTACCCGCACCGCGATGCGCGCGGCGGCCTATCCGGACGAGGACCCTGCCCGGGTGCCCGCGCCGGAAGACATCCTGCCGGCCTACCTCTACCTGCTCGGCCCGGCCAGCCAGGGCATCACCGGCCAGGCGCTCAACGCCCAGTAGCGGGTTCGGTCAGACGTGGAAGCGCTGCACCAGCCGCGAGAGTTCGTCACCCAGCTCGGCCAGCTCCCGGCTGGCTGACGCCGTCTCTGCCATCGCCTGACTGGATTGATCGGCACCGTCGCGAATCCGCGTCACATTGACCGCCACCTCTTCGGCCACCCCGCGCTGCTGTGCTGCCGCCGCGGCGATCTGCTGATTCTTCTGCTGGATGCTGGCCACCGCCGTGGCGATACCGGCAAAGGCCCGCCGGGTATCGCCGGCGCTGCCAAGCGTCCCGGCGAGCAGGGTCTCGCTCTGCTGCATCCGCTCGACCGCTTCGCCACTGCCCTTCTGCAGCACCACGATGAGTTGCTCGATCTCGACACTCGACTGCTGAGTACGGCGCGCCAGGGCGCGGACTTCGTCGGCGACCACGGCGAAACCCCGCCCCTGTTCGCCGGCGCGCGCCGCTTCGATGGCCGCGTTGAGCGCCAGCAGGTTGGTCTGCTCGGCCACGGCCTTGATCACGTCGAGCACGCTGCTGATCGCCTGGCTATCGTGGGACACGCCCTGGAGCCGCTCGGCAGCGGCGCGGACGTCCACCCCCAGGGTCTCGATACCGGCCAGGCTGCGGCCGATCACCGCCTGGCCATCGCTGACCTCGCGCTCGGCCTGATCGCCGGCACCGGCGGCAGCTTCGGCGTCCGCAGCGACGCCCTGGGCGGTGGCGGCCAATTCAGCCATGGCCGCCGCCACCTGATCGGTTTCCTCGCGCTGGCGGGTCACACCCAGCTGCGCTTCGCGCGCCTGCTCGGCCAAGGCCGCGGCGGAGTGGCCGAGCCGGCCGATGCCGCCCTGCAGTTGCAGGACCATGCCGCGCAGCGCCGCCACCATGCTGGCGCTGGAGCGCTGCAGCTGGCCGATTTCATCGCCGCGATCCACCGTCAACTCGACATCCAGCTGGCCCTGGGCGATGCGCTCGGCGGCGGCGATCACCTTGCGCAGCGGCCGGACGATGGCCAGGGTGATGATCAGCGCGGCCAGGGCGCCGACGATCAGCGCCAGCAGGGCGACGCCGCCGATGGTCAACAGGCGCGTGGTCATCATCGCCTGCAGTTCGGTTTCCTGTTGCCCATAGAGGGCATCGACCCGCTGCACCGCGGTGTCGGCCAGGCTGGTCATCCGCGCACCGGCGGCCTGCTCCTGGGCCAGGGCGGCGGCATAGTCGCCCAGGCGGCGGATGAATTCCTTGATATTGGTGGAGACGTCCTGGATGACCGAGGAATAGGCCGGATCGCTCAGTTGCGGCTCGACCTTGGCCAGCAATTCCAAGGCGGCACTGGCCGAGGGCAGCGGCTGGTCGTCCACCGTGCTCTTGCCGGCCCGTGCCCGGGCTTCGTCGAGGCTCTTGAGCATCAGTCGATAGAGTTCACCGACCTGCTGCGACAGCGTCAGGAGTTCGGCGCCCTGCTTGCCCTCGGACTCCTTCAGCGCATAGGCGCCGTCATCCAGCAGACCGGACTGGAGGATATCCAGGCTATTGGCCGCACCCTCCACCAGAAAGGCCGCCCCTTCCATGGCCAGACGGCGCGAGGTGTAGAGGCGTTCGAAGTCGGCGAAGGCGGCGCCATAGGCCTGGGTGGCCTCGCGGGCGGCGTCGATATCGGCGGCGTTGACATTGCCCACCTCCGCCTGCAGTTGCCCCAACCGGTCGAGCACCGCCGGCAAGGCCTGCCGCAGGTGCTCGGCCTGGGTTGCGTCGCCACTCAGGCGAAAGCCCTGCTCCAGGGCGCGAACCTGCATCACCTGCCGGTTGATCGCCGCCATGTCGCGCAGGGAACCGAAGCGATGCTCGACATCCTTGAGCGCGAGGCCGCCCTGGAGAGCCACCACCAGGGTCAGTAGCAGCACCAGGCCAAAGCCCACCGCCAGCTTGGTGGCGGTTCGCCAGTTGGCCAGGCGATAGCGCGCAATCCCTTTCATACCGCACCCCGACAAAATGAGTTCTACCGACGCTGTCGTCTGCAGAAACCGATTCTTGAGGGGCTGGGGGCTAACGGGCCGCGATCCGTCGCCCGCGGTTATGTCGGCGTCGCTTTGGCTCGTGGCCGTTGGCCAGCCGCCTGACCGCTCAACGACCGGCGCGGGACTCGCGGATATAGAAGCGCGCCTTCTCGGCGTTCTTCACGCAACCGGTATAGGCCTCGACCTGCTGTTGCGTCTTGGCGGTGGACAGCAGCGCCAGTGCCTTGGAATAGCTCACCGTGCCGGAAAAGCCTTCGGCCTTGGCCAGGTCGAGTTCCTGCCAGGCGGAACGGGTCTGGGCGGCGCAACTGTCGCGATTGACCACCTTGCCCGAGCACCCCGCGAGCACCATGGCGGCCAGCGTAGCGGCCAGGACGGGAACCAGTTTCGCTTTCATCTCTCTTTCTCCTTGCGACCTGCAGCCGGCCGGAACGGCCGGATAACCGCAGCGTAGACCGCCAACCGCGGGCACTGTTCAGCGCCGGTTGCGCAGAAACTCGACCACCGCGGCCTGGTCGCCGCTGAAGATCACCCGGGACGCCTTGCTCTCGCGCTGATAGGCGTACATGGGGTCGTAGTATTCCGCCAGCAGCCCCTCGATCCAGCCGCGATGCGCGGCAACGTCGCCCGAGCGCTCCTGCTCGGCCAGGGCGTCTTCGAGAATGGCCGACAGGCGCTGGAAGCGTTCGCCACCCAGGCGCTTGGCGATGCCGGAAAGGCTCTTGCGCAGCTGCTCGGCGAACCGTCCGAAGCCCTGCTCCGCCCCGTGCAGGGCGACGAATTCCGCCGCCAGGTCGATGACATAGTCGCGCAGGATGCGCTCGATGCGATTTTCCCGGCTGTCCTCCAGCCAGACCAATGGGTACTGCTGCATGCCCTGGTGCAATTCCAGCGGCAGGGAGCAGCGACCGACCAGGCGCGACTCGTCTTCCAGTACGAACTGCGTCTGCCCCGCATGGCGGCGGCGCAGCAGGTCGATGGCCAGGCTGTTCTCGAAATCGATCTGGCCCGGCTGCGGCGTGGCCCGCTTGCCGAAGCTGGAGCCTCGGTGGTTGGCATGGCCTTCGAGGTCGACGGCGTTGTCGAGCTGGGCCACCACTTCGGTCTTGCCGGTGCCGGTCATGCCGCCCACCACCACGAAGCCGCACTCGGCCAGGGCCTGCTGCAGCGTGTCGATGAGAAAGGTGCGCATGGCCTTGTAGCCCCCCATCACGCGCGGATAGGCGATGCCGGCTTCGCTGCGCAGCCATTCCTGACTGAGCTGCGAGCGCAAGCCACCGCGGAAGCAATAGAGGTAGCCCTCCGGATGGGCCTGGGCGAAGTCGGCCCAAGCCTGGATGCGCGCCTCTTTCACTGCACCGGACACCAGTTGATGCCCCAGTTGCAGCGCCGCCTGCTGACCCTGCTGCTTGTAACGGGTGCCGACGCGCTGGCGCTCCAGGTCATTCATCAGCGGCAGATTGGTGGCCTGGGGAAAGGCACCCTTGGCGAATTCCACGGGGGCGCGGACATCGACCAGGGGGATATCGCTCAGGAACAGCGCCCGTAGGTCGCGGGCATCCTCACGCTGACTCATCAGGCCACCTCGACCGCATGGGCGCGTCGGCTCACCAGCTGCCCTATGGGTTGCAGGGCCAGACCCAGCTCCGCGGCGACGGCCAGAAATTCCGTCTCGCCTTCGGGCGCCACGGCAACCAGCAGGCCGCCACTGGTCTGGGGATCGCACAGCAACTGGCGGCGGCCTTCGTCCAGCGGGGCGATACGGCTGCCGTAGCTGTCGAAATTGCGCTCGGTCCCGCCAGGCACGCAGCCCTGCTGCAGGTAGAAGTCCACGCCGTCGAGACGGGGAATGGCGGCGAAGTCGAGCTCGGCGGTCAGGCCACTGCCGTCGGCCATCTCCACCAGGTGGCCGAGCAGGCCGAAGCCGGTGACGTCGGTCATCGCCGTGACGCCGGCCAGTCGGCCGAAGCGGCTGCCGGGACGATTGAGCTGGCACATGGTATCCCGCGCCCGATGGCGATCCTCGGGCCGCAGCAGGGCGCGCTTCTCGGCGGTGGTGAGGATGCCGATGCCCAGCGGCTTGGTCAGATAGAGGCGGCTGCCCAGGGTCGCGGTGTCGTTACGCTTGAGATGACGCTTTTCCACGATCCCGGTCACGGCCAGGCCAAAGATCGGCTCGGGGGCGTCGATGGAATGGCCACCGGCCAGGGGAATGCCCGCCTCGTCGCAGACCCGCCGACCGCCGGCGATGACCTCGCGCGCCACTTCCGGCGGGAGCACGTTCACCGGCCAGCCGAGGATGGCGATGGCCAGCAAGGGGTCGCCGCCCATGGCGTAGATGTCGCTGATGGCATTGGTGGCGGCGATGCGACCGAAGTCGAAGGGGTCATCGACGATGGGCATGAAGAAGTCGGTGGTGGAGACCACCCCGCGCTCGTCGTCCAGCCCATAGACCGCGGCATCGTCGCGCGAGGCATTGCCCACCCACAGCCGCGAATCCAGGTGCTGGGCGCCGCTGCCGGCCAGGATGGTCTCCAGGGTCTTGGGGGCGATCTTGCAACCACAACCGGCGCCGTGGCTGTATTGGGTGAGGCGAATGGGATCGGTCATCGTTACTCCGGTTCAGCGGTGGCGCTGGTTCGACAGCCAGCGCGAAGGGGCGTAATAGTAGCAAATGCCCGTTAGCCGGCGGGGACCGGCCGCGTCTAACAGATCGCCAGCCAAAGCAAAAGGGCTGTTTTCTGGCGGTAATCCACAGTTGCTGTGGATAACCTCGTGGAAAACTTCCAGACGACCCCGGACAAGCGAGCGGCGGTGCGGTGATGGACGAACTGGCGATTTTTTAGCCGGTCCGCCAACTATTTTTTCCAGTATGAGGGTAGCGAACGGAAGCGCCGTGCGTTATGGCCAGGGTGCGCTAGCATTGCCAGTTTCCCCGGTCATAGCGGTACTCATGTCTTCTCCAGCCACCTCCGCCCCTACCACCTGGCAACGCGGCCTGCTGCTCGCCAGCCTCATGCTCATCGCCCTCAACCTGCGCCCGGCACTGTCCAGCCTGGCACCCCTGTTGCGGCAGATCGAGGCCAGCACGGGACTCTCCAGCAGCGCCATCGGCCTGCTCACCACCCTGCCGGTGCTCTGCCTGGGGCTGTTCGCCCCCCTGGCCCCGCGCCTGGCACGCCGCTGGGGCAGCGAACGCACCCTGGGCGCCATCCTGGCGCTGCTCGCCTGTGGCATCGTCCTGCGCAGCCTGCTGCCGCCCCTGGGGCTGTTTCTCGGCAGCCTGATCGCCGGCGCCTGCATCGGCATCCTTGGCGTGCTGCTGCCAGCCCTGGTCAAGCGCGACTTCCCCGCCCAGGCTGGCCAGCTGATGGGGCTCTACACCATGATGCTGTGCATCGGCGCCGCCGTGGCCGCCGGGGCCACCGCGCCCCTTGCCGAAGCCTTCGACGGCCACTGGCAGCCCGCCCTCGCCGCCTGGGCACTGGTCGCCATGATCGCGCTGGTGATCTGGCTACCACAACTGCGCCAGTCGCCCACGGCGCCACCGCGCCGAGATGCTGGCGGTTCGCTGTGGCGCAATCGGCTGGCCTGGCAGATCACCCTCTACATGGGCCTGCAGTCGTCGCTGGCCTATATCGTCTTCGGCTGGCTGCCCACCCTGCTGATGGATCGCGGCCTCGGCATGGTGCAGGCCGGCCTGATGCTGTCGGGCTCGGTGCTGACCCAACTGGTCAGCGCCCTCACCGCCCCCTGGCTGGCGACCCGCGGCCAGGACCAGCGCCTGGCCATCGTGGTGGTGATGAGCCTGACCCTCGCCGGCTTGCTCGGCTGCCTTTACGCCCCCGTCGGCAGTCTCTGGCTGTGGGCGGTGATCCTCGGCCTGGGCCAGGGCGGTACCTTCAGCCTTGCCCTCGCCCTGCTGGTGCTGCGCTCGCGGGACGCGGAAACCGCCGGGCGGCTGTCGGGCATGGCCCAGGGCGCGGGCTACAGCCTGGCCTCGCTCGGTCCGCTGCTGGTGGGCATCATCCACGACGCCACCCACGGCTGGGCGCCCATGGGCGTGCTCTTTACCCTGATCGCCGTGCTGGCCACGCTGTTTGGCCTGGGTGCGGGGCGCACCCGCTACGTCAACGACATCTAGCGGCGATAGAGCCCGGCGGCTCGACCGGTGTCGGTCTGCAGCCGCGGCGCGCGGACCCCCGCCTCGCCCAGGGCGCTCTGCCAGGCCGTGGCCTGTTCGCCGCCGAGGGTCACCGCTACATCGCCGTTGAGCGCCAGGGCCGCCGCGAGACGGGCGATCCAGGGTTGCTCCGGCGCCCGCTCCAGGGCGGGCAAGAGCAGCTGGCCATCGCGCTGCAACTCCTTGAGCAGGGTGGCGGCGCTCGGCAACAGTTCAGGCAGCGGCTGGCCGGCCTGCAGCCGCTCGGCATGCAGGTAGCCGCGACGATTGCCGCGGGTGATGCCATAGAGCGTCAGTACCGTCTGCGGCTCCGCCAGTCGCAGCACCAGCAGCCCCTGCTGATCATCCGGCCCATAGAGCATGGCCTCGCCCAGCAGGCTGTTGGCGATGACATTGCTGGCGCCGCAATCACGCCCCTCGCACCAGTAGAGCAGGGTCGCGCCCTGCTGCTGCAGGCGCTGTCGTTCGCTGTCCAGCCGTGCCAGCGGCGGATGGCCGCTGGCCAGCTCGAAGGTCTGGGTCCGGAGCTGGCCTTCCACCTGCAGTGAGTCCTCCAGGCGCAGACGACCGCCAATGCGACTGACCGGCCCCAGCGGATAGAGGCGTTCGGCGCTGGCCGGTCCGCTGTCGCGCACGAGCTGGGCATGATCCATGGGCGCGATCTCCGGCAATACCTCCGCCTGCACCATCCCGGCGGACAGCAGCAGGCCGATCAGCAGAAAGCGTCGAACGGAGGGGGAACGCGAGCAAAACGGACGGCTAGGCATGCCGCATTATTCGTCGGGCCCGATGCCGGCGGCAAAGAAGGCATTGAAACAATCTGCGACGGCTTGGGCGCCCGCGGCATCGTCCAGATGCAGATGGTGCCCGCCCGGCAGTTCATGGAGACCGAAGTTCGGCTGCTCTCGCGCCAGGCGCATGGCCTCGGCATGGGGCGCCACCAGGCCACCCGTGGCCACCACCAGAGCCGTCGGGCAGCGGACGGCGCCCAGGCAGGCGGCGGCCTGTTCCGGCGTGAAGCGGATCCGGCTGGGCAGGCGCAAGCGCGGATCGGAGCGCCAGGTGTAGCCGCCGGGTACCGCCATCAGGCCGCGCTCGGCGAGCAACTCGGCGGCTTCGCGACTGACCGTCAGGGCGCCCTTCAGCCGTGCCGCCACGGCGTCTTCCACCGTGGGGTAAACCGGCTTGCGCCGATTGGGCAATTCCAGTTCGGCGAGCAGGGCCTTGCCCAGTTTCTCGGCGATCTCCTCCACAGGCGTGGTGTAGGGCAGCAGGCCATCGATCAGCGCCAGGCGCTCGATCTGCTGCGGCAGGGCCGCGGCGGCGATGATGCCGACGATGGCGCCCATGGAGTGCCCGAGCAGGCCGAAACGGTCCCAGCCCAGTTGCCGCGCGGCAGCGAGCACATCCAGTACATAGTCCTGGATGGCATAGCCAACCCCGGCCGGGCGATGGGCCGACAGACCGTGCCCGGGCAGGTCCAGGGCGACGATGCGCAGACCATGCAGCCGTGGGGCGAGCTGGGCGAAGGTCATGGCATTGTCGAGCCAGCCGTGTAGCGCCAGCACCGGATAGCCGCCTTCCGGACCGAAGACCCGGGCGCTCAGCTCGATATGGGGCAATTCCAGGCGCAGCTCCTGCACCTGGGCCGTCATGCTCCCGACTCCGCTCGCAGCCGTGCGCGGCTCATGCCTGGGAGGCGTCCCGTTGCAGCGGCACCACGGCCACGGTCAGCCGCGAGACGCAGGTCAGGCGTCCTTCTTCATCGCTCAGCCGGATGTCCCAGACATGGCTGCTGCGTCCCAGGTGCAGGGGCCGAGCCACCGCCGTCACCCGCCCGGAACGCACGCCGCGCAGGTGGTTGGCGTTGATCTCCTGACCCACGCAGTAATAACGCGAGCGATCCACGCAGAGCATGCTGGCGATCGAGCCCACGGTTTCCGCCAGGGCCACCGAAGCGCCCCCATGCAACAGCCCCATGGGCTGGTGGGTGCGGCGGTCGACCACCATGCTGGCGGTCAGGCTGCTGTCGTCCCAGGCCTCGATGCGCATGTCCAGGTGTTCGGCCAGGGTGTTCTCGAGCGCACGCTCAAGGTCCGCGGGATCCGGAGGGGTCTGCCAGATGCTCATGTACTTTCCTTGCAAGGGCGTCAGCCGTGGAAGCGACTGACCAGATCGAAACCGCCGGCCAGGGGCAGCGGTGCCTCCAGGCACAGCAGGGAAGCGGTGCCCATGGCCACCGGCGCCTGCCGATGACCGTGCAGCAACCACCCGGCCAGTTCACCGACGAAGGGATTGTGGGTCACCAGCAGCAGCTCCTCCACCTCCAGTCGCGCCAGTTCCGCCAGGGCGCGCTCCGGCTCGCCGTCGGGGGTGGCCCAGGAGACGCTGCGCGACTCGCCCGGCCAGCCCAGTCGCTGTTGAACCAGGGTCGCCGTCTGCTGCGCCCGCACGTAGGGACTGGCGAGGATGAGCTGCAGCTTTGCATCCTTGAGCTGCAGGGCGCTGCGCAGTACCTCGGTGCGACCGGTCGCGGTCAGCTCGCGCAGCTCGTCACTGGGCGCCCGCGCCTCGGCTTCGCCATGGCGCAGCAGCCAGAGCCTCATGGCGCGGTGGCGGGACGGTCGTCGGGTTGCGCGGTGGACGGCCAGTCGGCGAAGGGCCAGGGCTTCACTTCGCTGGCGAAGGTGCCGAAGCGGACGATCTGCGCCAGATAGGTGCCCAGGGCCGCGCCGAAGGCGGTCAGACCGGGATTGGCTTCGCCCTTGATCAGGCGCACCACCAGCTGCACCAGCACCACCACCGCCAGCACGTACTGCGCACCCAGCCAGACGAACAGGAACAGCAGCATCCAGATCAGGCGCAGGCCTAGCAGCTCGCGGGAATGCTCGGGTTGGGACATGGAAATTCCTCTTTTCAGACAGTGTAGCGGCTCAGTTGAAGGCGGCGTCCGCCACATCGACATCGGTCTTGGGCTCACCGCCCATCAGGGCCTCGATCACCTGCCCCAAGCTGCGGCCCTCGAACAGGATCGCATAGAGGCCGTTGACCAGGGGCATGTAGACGCCCAGCTCGTCCGCTTTTTCCTTGAGCACGCGCAGGGTGTTGACGCCCTCGGCGGTCTCGCCGATCTGCGCCACCGCCTCGTCCAGCGTCAGTCCTCGCCCCAAGGCATGGCCGACCCGGTAGTTGCGACTCTTCTCCGACGAACAGGTCACGATCAGGTCCCCCACCCCGGCCAGGCCCAGGTAGGTGATGGGATTGGCGCCGCGCTGCACGGCGAAGCGGGTCATCTCGGCCAGGGCCCGGGTGATCAGCATGCTGCGGGTGTTCTCGCCCATCGCCAGGGCCGCGGCCATGCCGGCGATGATGGCGTAGACGTTCTTCAGGGCGCCGGCCAGTTCCACGCCGAGGCGGTCGGCACTGGCATAGACGCGGAAGGTACGGCCATGCAGCGCCGCCTGGACCCGTCGGCACACCTCCTCGTCCTCGCTGGCCGCCACGGTGGCGGTGAGCTGATGCTCGGCGATCTCGCGGGCGAGGTTGGGCCCGGAAATGATGCCGATGCGCGCCCGCGGCACGATTTCCGCGAGGATCTCGCTCATCAGCATGAAGGAATGCGCCTCGATGCCCTTGGTGGTGCTGACCAGAAAGCGCCCCTCCAGTTGCGGGGCGATGGGCGCCAGCGCCTGGCGCAGCGCGCTCGACGGCAGCGCGACCAGGATCAGCTCGCAGCCCTGGATGGCACCCTGCAGGTCGCTGGTGGCCTCGACCGCGGCGTGCACCTTGATGCCCTTCAGATAGCGCGGATTCTCGCGCTCGCGACGGATGGTCTCGGCCTGTTGCGGATCACGCATCCACAGGCGCACCGGCAGCCCGTTCTCGGCGACCAGATTGGCCAGGGCGGTACCGAAACTGCCGCCGCCCAGGACGGCGATGGGGGATTGGACTGTCATCGAAACTCTCGGCTTCACCGCGATCGCGCGGCCTCGTCGCCAGTATACGGTAGCCGCTTGCGCGGCCCAGGATGGAGAATTGACTGCGGAAAGTGCACAATGGTCCGTTAACGAGCGGGGCGCTGGCCTGTGACTTTCCCCATGCCCCGGCAGTCTACTGCTACACGAAGCCATACCCAGAGCGACCATTGGAGTCGCCAGAGCCTGGACCTAGGCCAGCTACAGGAGCTTGCATGACCAAACAACACGCCTTTACCTATGAAGACTTGCTGCGCTGCAGCCGTGGCGAGCTCTTCGGTCCGGGCAATGCCCAATTGCCCGCGCCAAACATGCTGATGATCGATCGGATCGTGCATATCAGTGAGGTAGGCGGGAAATACGGCAAGGGCGAACTGGTGGCGGAACTCGATATCCGTCCCGACCTCTGGTTCTTCGGCTGCCATTTCGAAGGTGATCCGGTGATGCCGGGCTGCCTGGGCCTGGATGCCATGTGGCAGCTGGTCGGTTTCTACCTTGGCTGGCAGGGCAATCCGGGTCGCGGTCGCGCCCTGGGCTCTGGCGAAGTGAAGTTCTTCGGCCAGGTACTGCCGACCGCCAAGAAGGTCACCTACAATATCCATATCAAACGCACCATCAACAGGTCGCTGATTCTCGCCATCGCCGATGGCACCGTTAGCGTGGACGGCCGCGAGATCTACTCCGCCGAAGGTCTGCGCGTCGGCCTGTTCACTTCCACCGATAGCTTCTAAGGGCTTTTCGCATGCGTCGCGTCGTCATTACCGGTCTGGGTATCGTTTCGTGCCTGGGCAATGATAAAGACACCGTTTCCGCCAACCTGCGCGCAGGCCGTGCCGGCATCCGTCACAATCCGGAATATGCCGAGATGGGTCTGCGCAGTCAGGTTTCCGGTTCCATCGACCTGAACCTCGAAGAATTGATCGACCGCAAGGTCAAGCGCTTCGTCGGTGATGCCGCTGCCTACGCCTATCTGGCGATGGAGCAGGCGATCAAGGACTCCGGCCTGTCCGAAGACCAGGTCTCCAACCCCCGTACCGGCCTGATCGCCGGTTCCGGTGGCGCTTCCACCTTCAACCAGATGGAAGCCCTGGACATCCTGCGCGAGAAGGGCGTCAAGCGCGTCGGTCCGTACCGCGTGACCCGGACCATGAGCAGCACGGTGTCCGCCTGCCTGGCCACCCCGTTCAAGATCAAGGGCCTGAACTACTCCGTAGCCTCGGCCTGCGCCACCAGCGCCCACTGCATCGGCCTGGCCATGGAGCAGATCCAGCTCGGCAAGCAGGACGTCGTCTTCGCCGGCGGCGGCGAGGAAGAGCACTGGACCCAGAGCATGCTGTTCGATGCCATGGGCGCGCTCTCCAGCGACTACAACGAGACCCCGGAAAAGGCTTCCCGTGCCTACGACAGCAAGCGTGACGGTTTCGTCATCGCTGGCGGCGGCGGCATGGTGGTGGTCGAGGAACTCGAACACGCCCTGGCCCGTGGCGCCAAGATCTACGCCGAGATCGTCGGCTACGGCGCGACTTCCGATGGCTACGACATGGTGGCCCCGAGTGGCGAAGGCGCCATCCGCTGCATGCAGCAGGCGCTGTCCACCGTCGATGGCGAGATCGACTACCTGAACACCCATGGCACCTCCACCCCGGTGGGCGACGTGGCCGAGATCAAGGGCGTGCGTGCCGTGTTCGGCGACAAGGCTCCGGCCATCAGCTCCACCAAGAGCCTGTCGGGTCACTCCCTGGGCGCGGCCGGTGTCCACGAGGCCATCTACTGCATGCTGATGATGGAAGGCAACTTCATCGCCGGCTCGGCCAACATCGACGAACTGGATCCGGAGGTCGCCGACCTGCCGATCCTGCGCGAGACCAAGGAAGACGCCAAGCTGGACCTCATCATGAGCAACAGCTTCGGCTTCGGTGGCACCAACGCCACCCTGGTGCTCAAGCGCTGGCAGGGCTGACAGCCCTCACTTGTGTGACCCAAACGGCGCCTCTGGCGCCGTTTTTCATTTCTGCTCCCTGCGCGGCTGAACCGGTCATGGGCCCCGCGGTCGAAGGCGCCGGCACTTCACCTGCGAACCTCCAGGAAGAATGGATTCAGCAGCGTGAATAGCTTAATCTCGCGCCGCTTCGCTGTGTCTGCGCAGCCGCCATAGACAGCGCTGTCCGGAAATCCCTGACAGAAACAAGAAACTGTAGTACCCATGGAGCCCCAATGCACAATCAAAACCAGAGCTACCGCGGACCCTTGATCGTCCTCACCATGCTGTTCTTCATGTGGGGTCTGATCACCTCGCTGAACGACATCCTCATTCCCCACCTCAAGGCGGTCTTCACCCTCAGCTATCTGCAGGCCTCGCTGATCCAGTTCTGCTTCTTCACCGCCTACTTCATCGTGTCCTTCCCGGCGGGTCGCCTGGTGGAAAGCCTGGGCTACAAGAAGGGCATCATCGTCGGCCTGCTCACCGCCGGCGTCGGCTGCGTGCTGTTCTACCCGGCGGCCGGAGCCCAGTCCTACGGCTTCTTCCTGACCGCCCTGTTCGTGCTGGCAGCCGGTATCACCGTGCTGCAGGTGGCAGCGAATCCCTATGTCACCATCCTCGGCAAGCCGGAAACCGCGGCCTCGCGCCTCAACCTGACCCAGGCCTTCAACTCCCTGGGCACCACCGTCGGCCCGCTGGTGGGCGCGGTGACCATCCTTGCGCTGGTCGGTGAAGACTCCGCCGCCCACTCGGTACAGCTGCCCTACCTGATCCTGGCCGGCATGCTGGTTGCCCTGGCGGTGATCATCGGCCTCTTCCGCCTGCCGCAGATCAAGGACACCGAACAGGACAACACCACCGACGAGAACGCCCTGACCGCCAGCAGCGTCTGGGCCTATCGCCACCTGCTGCTCGGCGTGGTCGGCATCTTCATGTACGTGGGCGCGGAAGTCTCCATCGGCAGCTACCTGGTGAGCCTGATGGAAAGCCCGGACGTGGCCGGCCTGAACGCCGCCACCGCCGCCAAGTACCTGTCGCTGTACTGGGGCGGCGCCATGATCGGTCGCTTCATCGGCGGCGTGATCATGACCAAGGTCCGGCCGAACCTGGTGCTGACCTTCAACGCCATCGCCATTGGCGTGCTGCTGGCCGTGGCCGTACTGCAGGGCGGCAAGGTCGCCATGTGGGCGTTGCTGGCCATCGGCTTCTTCAACTCCATCATGTTCCCGACCATCTTCTCCCTGGCGCTCAAGGGCCTGGGCAAGTTCACCTCCAAGGGTTCGGGCCTGCTGTGCATGGGTATCGTGGGCGGCGCGCTGGTGCCGGCCATCCAGGGCTACTTCGCCGACACCATCGGCCTGCTGCCCTCCTTCCTGATCCCGCTGGTCTGCTACCTTTACATCCTGTTCTACGGCGTGATGGGCTATCGCCCCACCCTGCGTCGCTGACCCACCTCGAAGCGCTGGCGACCTGCCAGCGCTTCACCCCTCCTGCTGTAACCCGTTCCGCCTTCTATCCTTCTGACTCGACAACCCGGCTGCGACCGCGCTACTTGGCGGGCCATACGTGCCTGTCCGACGCCCGCGGATCATCTCCTCAGCTCCTACCAGCCCTTTGGCAATAGAGCGCTCGCAAGGCCCGCCACGGTGCCCTACCGCCCTTCGTCATAGCCCGGCTACCACTCCGCCCGTGACGGAGCTGTCGCCCTGACATCCTGGCCATCACCCTGAGCCCCCCCGGCACTCTCAGCCAGGCACACCACCGACGCCCTCCCCGCACCGAATCCTGCGCAAAAGAAAACGCCCGTATCTTTCGATACGGGCGTCTCGTCGTTAACGCGGGGACCGCTCCAGGAGCGGCCCTCGCGTCAAGCTCAGGCAGGCTGGCGAGCTTCCTCGACTTCGACGGCGTTCGGGCCGCGAGCGAGTTCGGTCTTCAGGGTCTGCTCGTCCAGCTGGCCACACCACTTGGCGACCACGATGGAGGCCACGCCGTTGCCGACCAGGTTGGTCAGGGCGCGGGCTTCGGACATGAAGCGGTCGATACCCAGGATCAGCGCCAGGCCGGCGACCGGTACGTGACCGACGGCGGACAGGGTAGCGGCCAGGACGATGAAGCCGCTACCGGTGACGCCCGCAGCGCCCTTGGAGGAGATCAGCAGCACCAGCAGCAGGGTGATCTGGTGGGTGATGTCCATCTGGGTGTTGGTGGCCTGGGCGATGAACACCGCGGCCATGGTCAGGTAGATGGAGGTGCCGTCGAGGTTGAAGGAGTAGCCGGTGGGGATCACCAGGCCAACCACCGACTTCTCGGCGCCCAGCTTCTGCATCTTGGTCAGCATGCGCGGCAGGGCGGACTCGGAGGACGAGGTACCCAGCACGATCAGCAGTTCTTCACGGATGTACTTGATGAACTTGAGGATGCTGAAGCCGTGCATGCGTGCCACGGCACCCAGCACCACCAGCACGAACAGCAGGCAGGTGATGTAGAAGCAGGCCATCAGGTAGCCCAGCTGCACCAGGGTGCCGACGCCGTACTTGCCGATGGTGAACGCCATGGCACCGAAGGCACCGAGGGGGGCGAGCTTCATGATGACGTTGATGATGTTGAAGAAGACATGGGAGATGCGGTCGATGAAGTTGAACACCAGTTGACCGGTCTCGCCCAGGCGATGCAGGGCGTAGCCGAACAGCACGGCGAAGAACAGGACCTGCAGGATCTCGCCGGTGGCGAAGGCGTTGACGACCGTCGACGGGATGATGTTCATCAGGAAGTCGATGGTGCTCTGCTTCTCGCCAGCTGCGGCGTAGGCAGCGATGCCCTTGGTGTCCAGGGTGCTGACGTCGACGTTCATGCCGGCGCCCGGCTGGACGACGTTGACCACGATCAGGCCGATCAGCAGCGCGATGGTGGAGAAGATCTCGAAGTACAGCAGCGCCATGCCGCCGGTCTTGCCCACGGCCTTCATGTTCTGCATGCCGGCGATACCGGTCACCACGGTGCAGAAGATGATGGGCGCGATGACCATCTTGATCAGCTTGATGAAACCGTCACCCAGGGGCTTCATGGCCGCGCCGGTCTGGGGATAGAAATGGCCGAGCAGCACACCCAGGACGATCGCCAGGATCACCTGGAAGTAGAGACTCTTGTAGAGCGGCTGCTTGACGGGACGCTTGGGCGCGGGAGCTGTGGTAGTTGTTGTTGTGTCGACGGTTGCTGTCATGGCTCTTTCCCTTGTGGCCACTACCTGACGTCCTGTCTGAGTGGGCACCTGACTGAAGTTGGCTCTCTCATCCTGAGAGCTTTTTGTTGTGGATCCGGTGGCCGCACGACGGTTACACCAGCATCTGGCTTGATATAAGCAATCGCCGTTCCACTTCTCGGTGCGCAATCAAAGGGCCAGCTTTCATGCACCTTTCAGTCGAAAGTCTAGTTGCCGGCGGCGGGCGGAACCCCGCCATCCGACGGAAACCGGCGGAAATCCCCCCGGCCCCGAGGCGGTTTTCCGCCAGCCGAAGCCGGTAGTCGGCTATCCTTTGCGCGCCTTTTCATCGGAGCCCTTCGTGATCCGTCGCTGCCTTCCCCGAGTAACCGGCTGAGATGCCCGCCCTGCCCGCCCTGCCCGCCTCCGACCTGCCCGGCTGCTGCACGTCACCCGAGCCGCTGCTGCCTCTGGCGGTAGAGCTCGACTCCCTGGCCCTGCTGCACTGCCGCTTCGATCCCGCCCAGGTGAGCTTCGAGCGCGACGCCCTGCGCCTCGGCACCCTGCCGCCCGACAACATCCGTCGCGCCGTGGCCAAGCGCCAGGCCGAATACCTGGCCGGTCGTCTCTGCGCCCGCGAGGCCCTGCGCCAGCTGAGCGGTACTGCCGCCGTACCTGGCCATCGCACCGCGGACCGCGGCCCCGCCTGGCCTTCCGGCTGGGTCGGTGCCATCACCCATAGCCATGGCTGGGCGGCCGCCGTGGTGGGCAAGGCAGGGGACTACCTGGGCCTTGGCCTCGACGTGGAAACCCTGCTCGAACCGGACAAGGCCCTGCGCCTGGCCGAGCAGATCCTCACCCCGGTCGAACGGGAACGCCTGCAGCCGCTGGACGAAAGGCAACAAGCCTTTGCCATCACCCTGGCCTTTTCCGCCAAGGAGAGCCTGTTCAAGGCGCTGCATCCCCAGGTCGGGCAGATGTTCTTCTTCCAGGACGCCGAGATCCTGACCATGGATCCCAGCGGCACCTTCGATCTCCGGCTGCTGATCAAGCTGTCACCGCGCTGGTCCGCCGGGACCTCAGTGCGCGGTCACTTCCGCCTGGACGAAGAAGATCGCCTGTTGACGCTGGTCGCGCCTCGTCACTGAGAGGCGACTCTCCATAGAGGAAGCGTTCTCCGGTCGATCAGGTGCGCAGACGCTCGCCGGGGCAGAACGTCGCAGCGGCCATCGAACGTTTTCTTATGGTGGAGAAGGTGCTCATAGCGAACCGGTATATCCGTTGCGGCTTTCGTCTCGCCAGCCCAGTCGCGTTGTACGTTATTTGACCACGCCGCTCTGAGCCCAGCCTCCACGCGCACTGGCCGGGTACCACCCCCAGGATACCCCCCAGTCCCGAACAGCTTATCCACGCCTTATCCACAGCCGGAAACGTGACAAACGCGACATCTAGTGGCCCTTGCACCCCCGCACCACCATATATAGCAGTTCGTCGGTATGACCCGGGACGGCGAAACACCCCTCTGTCAAGACTGTCTTCCCTAGCGAGGAGGGCTTATCCTGTTGCCCGAATCATGAATTTCCAGGGTCCCTGACCCCGAACGCCGGCTCCCTCGGGAATCGGTGCCGATACGGCTTTTCGTTGGAATCTTCATTGGTAATGGCGCGACAGGCAGTCGTCGCGCAGGCCCACGGCCAACACTCTTCCGGATCGCCGGCTCGCCGACGATCCCCTCTTTCCGATCAAGGGAGTTCCGCATGCACACCGACCTGACCCGCGAGCAAGCCCAGCAGGGCCGCCCGGCGCAAGACGACAGCCAGGACCTGGGCGCCACCGCCCCCGGTCAACTGCGCGTCATCAAGCGCAACGGTACCGTCGTCCCCTATACCGACGACAAGATCACCGTGGCCATCAGCAAGGCTTTCCTCGCCGTGGAAGGCGGTACCGCCGCGGCCTCCTCGCGTATCCACACCACCGTCAAGCAGCTCACCGACCAGGTCAGCAGCACCTTCAAGCGCCGCATGCCCTCCGGTGGCACCATCCACATCGAAGAGATCCAGGACCAGGTCGAACTGGCCCTGATGCGCGCCGGCGAGCAGAAGGTCGCCCGCAGCTACGTGATCTACCGTGAAGCCCGCAGCCAGGAGCGCAAGCAGGGCGCCGCCAGCGACATCGCCGAGCCGCACCCGAGTATCCGCGTGACCAAGGCCGACGGCACCACCCAGCCGCTGGACATGGGCCGCCTGAACACCATCATCAGCGAAGCCTGCGAAGGCCTCGAAGAGGTGAACGGCGAGCTGATCCAGAAGGAAACCCTGAAGAACCTGTACGACGGCGTGGCCGAGAAGGACGTCAACACCGCCCTGGTGATGACGTCCCGCACCCTGGTCGAGCGCGAGCCCAACTACTCCTACGTCACCGCCCGCTTGCTGCTGGACAGCCTGCGCGCCGAAGGCCTGAGCTTCCTCGGCGTCGCCGAGTCCGCCACCCACCACGAGATGGCCGAGCTGTACGCCAAGGCCCTGCCCGCCTACGTCGCTAAGGGTGTGGAGCTGGAACTGCTGGACCCGAAGCTGGCCAGCTTCGACCTGGAGCGCCTGGGCGCCGCCATCGATCACGAGCGCGACCAGCAGTTCACCTACCTGGGTCTGCAGACCCTGTACGACCGCTACTTCCTGCACAGCCACGGCACCCGCTTCGAGCTGCCGCAGCTGTTCTTCATGCGCGTGGCCATGGGCCTGGCGCACATGGAGCAGGACAAGGAAGCCCGCGCCATCGAGTTCTACAACCTGCTGGCCAGCTTCGACTACATGGCGTCCACCCCGACGCTGTTCAACGCCGGCACCCTGCGTCCGCAGCTGTCCAGCTGCTACCTGACCACAGTGCCCGACGACCTGTCCGGCATCTATGGCGCCATCCACGATAACGCCATGCTGTCGAAGTTCGCCGGCGGCCTGGGCAACGACTGGACCCCGGTGCGTGCCCTGGGCTCCTACATCAAGGGCACCAACGGCAAGAGCCAGGGCGTCGTGCCCTTCCTCAAGGTGGTCAACGACACCGCCGTGGCGGTCAACCAGGGCGGCAAGCGCAAGGGCGCGGTCTGCGCCTACCTGGAAACCTGGCACCTGGACATCGAGGAATTCCTCGAGCTGCGCAAGAACACCGGTGACGACCGTCGGCGTACCCACGACATGAACACCGCCAACTGGATCCCCGACCTGTTCATGAAGCGCGTCTTCGAGGACGGCAACTGGACCCTGTTCTCCCCCGCCGACGTGCCCGACCTGCACGACCTCTACGGCAAGGCCTTCGAAGAGCGCTACGAGTACTACGAAGCCCTGACCGAGTACGGCAAGCTCAAGCTGCACAAGACCATCAAGGCCAAGGACCTCTGGCGCAAGATGCTGTCCATGCTGTTCGAGACCGGCCACCCGTGGCTGACCTTCAAGGACCCGTGCAACCTGCGCAGCCCGCAGCAGCACGTGGGCGTGGTGCACAGCTCCAACCTCTGCACCGAGATCACCCTGAACACCAACAAGGACGAGATCGCCGTGTGCAACCTGGGTTCGGTGAACCTGGTGAACCACATCGTCGACGGCAAGCTGGACGTGGCCAAGGTCGCCCGCACCGTCAAGACCGCCGTGCGCATGCTCGACAACGTCATCGACATCAACTACTACTCGGTGCCCCAGGCGGAGAACTCCAACCTCAAGCACCGTCCGGTCGGCATGGGCATCATGGGCTTCCAGGATGCGCTGTACCTGCAGCACATCGCCTACGGTTCGGATGCCGCCGTGCAGTTCGCCGACACCTCCATGGAAGTGATCAGCTACTACGCCATCCAGGCCTCCTGTGACCTGGCCGAAGAGCGTGGCAGCTACTCCAGCTTCCAGGGTTCGCTGTGGTCCCAGGGCATCCTGCCGATCGATTCCGAGAAGCGCCTTATCGAAGAGCGCGGCGCCAAGTACATCGAGGTCGACCTGTCCGAGACCCTGGACTGGGCCCCGCTGCGCGAACGGGCCAAGAAAGGCATCCGCAACTCCAACATCATGGCCATCGCGCCGACCGCGACCATCGCCAACATCACCGGCGTGTCCCAGTCGATCGAGCCGACCTACCAGAACCTCTATGTGAAGTCGAACCTCTCGGGCGAATTCACCGTCATCAACCCCTACCTGGTACGCGACCTCAAGGCGCGCGGCCTGTGGGACTCGGTGATGGTCAACGACCTCAAGTACTACGACGGCTCCGTGCAGCAGATCGAGCGCATCCCGCAGGATCTGAAGGACCTGTACGCCACCGCCTTCGAAGTGGAGACCAAGTGGATCGTCGAGGCCGCCAGCCGGCGCCAGAAGTGGATCGACCAGGCCCAGTCGCTGAACCTGTACATCGCCGGCGCCTCGGGCAAGAAGCTCGACGTGACCTACCGCATGGCCTGGTTCCGCGGCCTGAAGACGACCTACTACCTCCGTGCCCTGGCCGCCACCAGCACCGAGAAGTCCACCATCAACACCGGCAAGCTGAACGCCGTGAGCGCCGACCCCATCACCGGCGTCCAGGCCAGCGCGGCCCCCGCCCCGGCGCAGAAGCTCGAAGCGGCGCCCGCCGCGGCACCGGCTCCGGTGCCCAAGGCCTGCAGCCTCGACGATCCCGAGTGCGAAGCCTGCCAGTGACACCCCAAGCCCTCTCCCAGTAGAGGGCTGCTCTTTATCCCCTCTCCCTCCGGGAGAGGGTTAGGGTGAGGGCCCGCCGCCCCACCCCCACCGCACAGCCACCCAGGAGACACCCCATGCTGAACTGGGAAGAATTCGACAAAGACGACGACACCGCCACCGCCAAGCCCGCGCAGGCCGCCGGCCAGCAGGCGCCTGCTCAGACCGAGCGTTTGGACTCCGAGGGCGACGCCCTGGTCCATGACGCCCGCGCCCTGTCCGCCGACGATTCCGACGCCGTGGCTCGCGCCAAGGCCGCGCTGAACGAGCTGGACATCCAGGAAGGCCTGGACGACCTGGAAGGCTCCTCCGCGCGCGTGCACGTCGGCGACAAGCAGATGATCAACGCCCGCGCCGACCTCAACCAACTCGTACCCTTCAAGTACGACTGGGCCTGGCAGAAGTATCTGGATGGTTGCGCCAACCACTGGATGCCCCAGGAAGTGAACATGAACGCCGACATCGCGACCTGGAAGAGTCCGGACGGCCTCACCGAGGACGAGCGCCGCATCGTCAAGCGCAACCTCGGCTTCTTCTCCACCGCCGACTCCCTGGTCGCCAACAACCTGGTGCTGGCCGTCTACCGCCTGATCACCAACCCCGAGTGCCGCCAGTACATCCTGCGCCAGGCCTTCGAAGAGGCGATCCACACCCACGCCTACCAGTACTGCATCGAGTCGCTGGGCATGGATGAAGGCGAGATCTTCAACATGTACCACGAGATCCCGAGCGTCGCGAAGAAGGCGAGCTGGGGCCTGAAGTACACCCGCTCCATCTCCGACCCCGAGTTCAAGACCGGCACCCCGGAGACCGATCGCCAGTTCCTCAAGAACCTGATCGCCTACTACTGCGTGCTGGAAGGCATCTTCTTCTACTGCGGCTTCACCCAGATCCTCTCCATGGGTCGCCGCAACAAGATGACCGGCACCGCCGAGCAGTTCCAGTACATCCTGCGTGACGAGTCCATGCACCTGAACTTCGGCATCGACATGATCAATCAGATCAAGATCGAGAACCCGCAGCTGTGGGATGCCCAGATGAAGGACGAAGCCACCCAGATGATCCTCCAGGGCACCCAGCTGGAGATCGAATACGCCCGCGACACCATGCCCCGCGGCGTGCTGGGCATGAACGCGGCGATGATGGAGGACTACCTCAAGTTCATCGCCAACCGCCGCCTGACCCAGATCGGCCTCAAGGAAGAATACCCGGGTGCCACCAACCCCTTCCCCTGGATGAGCGAAATCATGGACCTCAAGAAGGAGAAGAACTTCTTCGAGACCCGCGTGATCGAGTACCAGACCGGTGGGGCGTTGAGCTGGGATTGATGTGAACAGGCGACCTTCTAAGGTCGCCTAGCCTAATAAGGGTATAGACGAAATGGCATGGGCAACTCCAAATTACCGCCCCGAAGAAGTTAACTCGGCAGCAAGAAAATTGGCGACAATGGAGTTCCCGGTTACGGAAAGAGACAGCCTTCACAGCTTGGAAATCCTGAATAACTGGCGCTCATCTCATGCATATCCACTTAATACCTTTCAAATCACACTAAGAAATAAAGCCAGAAAAATCGAGCAAGAAGTAATTGTTGCCCAAAGATCGAAACGCCTTGAATCAATACACAAAAAATTAGTTAGCAAGCCCACAATGAGAATGACTCAAATGCAGGACATCGCCGGGTGTCGTGCTATATTTGAGAATCTTAAAAACGTTTACAAGCTTGCAGCCGAATACAAGAACAGCAGGTTCGATCACAAATTTAGAAATGAAAAGGATTATATAGAAAATCCGAAACCGGACGGATATCGTTGCTACCATTTGGTTTATGAGTACAGAGGCACTCGGACTGAAACACAACCTTATTCAGGACTTAGAGTAGAGGTTAAAATTCGCACTAAGCTTCAACATGCTTGGGCAACAGCAGTTGAGGCCGTTGGGATTTTTACTAAGCAAGCACTAAAGTCGAATCAAGGAAGCCAAGACTGGCTCCGTTTTTTTGCGTTAATGGGCTCTGCCATTGCAGCAATAGAGCGTACCCCTTCGGTTCCTGGAACCCCTAGCGAAAAGCAAGACCTCATAGATGAAATAAAATCTTTGGCGCAACAATTACACGTCAGAGAAATGCTTCAAGCATACAACGCGACAATAACAACACTGGGCTCAGCGAAGGATGAGAAATACTTCATCATTGAAATGAATCCCGAACATCATAAAGTAACAGTCAGAAGATACAAAGCAAAACAATCCGAAGAAGCAAACCGTGTTTATACAGAATTAGAAAGTAAAATCCCTGAAGACTCAGCAACTCAAGTAGTACTAGTATCAGTTGAAAACATTAACGCCTTGAAGCGCGCTTATCCAAACTATTTTTTGGATACCAACACATTCAGTCAGATTGTAGAAAGGGTTTTAAAAGGACGAATCCCAGACCCCATAATAAACAAATAAACCGAAACAGAAGACATTATTTCAGCCACACCCCAAAGACCGAAAGCAGCCGCAAAATCTTAGAAAACCCAAGCGACACTATTAAATTTTAAACTGCCAAAACAATTAAGACCCGCAAGACTCATGAAGATAATAAAATATTGAAATCCATTTCAAGCTCTATAGAAAACATTCTCACCAAACAAACCAGCTAATAATTAGCAATAGCTTTATTTGCGACAACAATACCATCCTTCAAACGTTGAGATTCGTTGTATCTCTAGGGTTGTAGTTACTCAAGGACGAAACATGCCTCGCTGGACCGACCAACCCGCCACCGACACGGATGCCGTCTTCGATTTCATCCTCGAATTCTCCGGCACGTTCCTGCGGCGTCATGCTTCGTTGCTGGCAAAAGTGCTGCCTCCGACCCTGGGCTTCGGGATGTTCCTGGCCTATTTCGCCCGTAACCATTTCTATCCCAGCTTCGATCTCTTCCAGTTTTCGTCGCTGTTGCTGGCAGCTGCCTGCCTGGGCTTCCTGACCATAGGCGCCTTCGTTGCCGCACTCTTTCTGCCAGGTGCCTGGGTCTATTACCGCTTTATCAATACGGCGGCGATCAAGGAAGACATCACCTACGCCCTGCCCTATCGCGGCGAGGGGCGCTTTCGCAAGATCATGCTGTTGATGGCGCTGGTGTTCTTCGTGCCCTATCTGCTGGCAGGATTCAGCGATGCGGCCATTCTCTTCGTCGATCCTGAGCTATTCGTTAGCGTTGCCTTGTTGGCGCCCATCCCCATCACGCTGCTGGCAGGCATGGCCATTCAGGGGCTGTTCGACTTGCGCCGCTTCAGCTTCCTGAAGTTCGTCTGGGAGGCTTATCTGCCGACAATGGTCGTCGGCCTGTTCATCTTCTGGATGCTGGCGCAGGCCTATCCGCTGGTGAGCGATTGGCAGCCGCTGCTCAAGTGGGGCGCTCTGGCCATCGCGCCTTTCATCATCGCCTTCGTCACGACCATGACTTCCATGCTGTTCATCGCTGGCTGGAAGGCGGCGATGATGTTTTCGCTGTTCTTCGCCCTCTTCCTGGCCGGCTATAGCGGGGTGCTCACCACCCTGCCCGAAACGATGGTGAAGACGCTGGGCCTAGGTAATTACCAGGCCAAGGCCATCGTGCTGGATGCGTCCTACTGCGCCAAGGAGCAGGCCCGGGTGCTGCCTACCAATGGCCAGTGCGTGCTGCAGGACGTGCAAGTGGTGTGGTCGTTGGGTGAGGCCTTCGTGCTGCGCCTGGAGGATGGCGGCACGGCGCGGTTGCCGGCTACGGCGATTCGGGCGCTGGTGAAGCCCTAGACGAAGGCAGGTGTAACCTTCGCCGCAGTGAGAGTGAAGGCTTCAGCCATCGGCCGGGCGCGGGCGAGAGCGTCCTGCGAGCGGCTTGAGTGGGCGTCGGGTGGACAACGCGCGGCTTGTCCATGCGGACTGGGCGTGGGTGGAAAAGGCTGCGCCGTTTTCCACGCTACGGGAGAGCGTCGCCGTCAGTCGCCTAGCCAGTGCCGTTGCGGCGCGGGCGAGTTGTCGTGGGAGCTACCGCTGAAGGCGGCGCGGCACGGTGGCGCCGGATCACTCTTTCCCTTTGCCGCCCTTGGCGTTCGGCTGGCTGGGGCCGGCCTTGACGAAGGCGAGGATGACGTCGCGCACGACCTTGCGCTGTTCGTCGGGCAGGTTGAGGAAGGCCTCGATGGCGTCGCGCTCGGGGTAGTGCTCGGGTTTCTCCCAGTTGCCCCTTGGCTCGCGCACGTTCGCCACGGCCTGTTCGCCGTAGCGCAGGACCTGGGGTTCGACGTGCAGCCACTGGGCGAGGACCTGCAGCTTGTCCTGGGCGGGTATGGACTTGCCGCCCAGCCAGCGGGAGACCGCCTGGAAGGTCACGGAGCGCCCCCAGTAGCGGGAATTGAACTCGCGTTCCAACACCGCGGGCCGGTCAGGATAACCGGCCGCGAGCATGGCGGCGCGCAGGCGCTGGGCGAAGTCGAGTTTGTCGTTCATGGGGCGGACGTTAAAGTCCGCTTCCAGCCTGGACTGAACATCCGATTGCGTAAAAATTGAAATTCGTGGTTTCATCCGGTTGGTAGGAGGACCATGAGGGTCCTGCGATGGGCAGCGGCCGCGCGGTGGCTGCCTTCCCAGCGACTGCGCCTAGATATGGAGATCAGGGAATGTCCACGCCCCATCTTTTGCATTTCGCAGGTCGTCCCCTGCGGGTCTATCAGTTCTTCGATGGGCAGCTGTGGTTCGATTGCCGTGATGTCGCCAAGCTGCTGGATTACCCGGACCCGCTGGAAGCCGTGCGCAGCCACTGCAATCACGACGGCGTGCACCAAGGCTCAGGCGAACGACCAACCCTGCTGATCGATTTCCCCAATACCCTGCGCCTGCTGATCGGGAGCACCAGCGAGCGCGCCGGGCCGTTCGAGGACTGGCTCAGGCGTGACTGCCTGAAGCTGTTCCTCAGTCGCCTCGTGCAGCCCGGCGAAGGCCAGCTGCTGCTCGATGGCCAGCCGCTGAGCCGGCTGTGCTGGCGCGACCAGTACTGGGTGAGACTCGCCGACGTCGCGGAGGCGATCGGACCGCGCTTGAGGCTCAGCCAGGGGTATTGAGCAAAGCCCTCACCTCGCGGTTTGGGACCTCGGTCGGCGCTACCGATCAGCCGGGCACGGGTATCGCCTCAGACGGCACATTCTCACTCGCGCCCTCAAGACGAGATAGGTCTGGCCGATAGCGTTCCAGCGGCTGCGCTTGCGGCCAAACCCTGGTGGCTGCTCGTGGGCATCTTAGCCTATCAGACGTCAGACAGGGCACCCGACCTCGGTAAACTGGTGGCCTGCGCCAGCTTTCTCCCTGTCCGCAGCGTGCTCGACGGCACATCGGACAGGTGCCGGTATTCGTTGCACGCTGCAAAGGTCTGCCTTGCCCATGGCCCTCGATGCTCCCACTCTCCTGACCATCACCATCGCCCTGGCGGTGGCAGCGGCTGGCTATCTGGCCATCGAATGGCGCCCGGTGCGCGAGTCCGCGCTGCTCTACTGGAGCGGCGGTTTCGCCCTCATCGGCGTGGGCAGCCTGCTCGCCCTGTTGCGCAGCCAGGGGTTCCTGCTGGTGGGGATCTGGTTCGCCAACGGTCTGCTGGTCTTCGTCCATGGGCTGTTCCTCCTGGGTGTCGCGCGCTTCACCGGGCGCCGCCTGAGCCTGGGCTGGTGGGCCTTCGCGCTGATCTGGCTAGGGCTGTTGCTGCTGCCGAACGAGCCCTGGTGGTCGAAGGTCATGCTGGTGGTGAATTCGCTGCTGGTCGGCACCCTGGCGGTACGGGCGGGGCTGCTGCTGCGGCGGCGCCATGCCGGCGAGCGCCAGTTGCGCCATGTGTTGCTGGGGCATGGGTCGTTCTATTTCACCAAGATGATTCCGCCGCTGATGCCTGGCGCCCTGCTCAACCTGGAGTCCTATCGCGGGGCGATCATCCAGGTGTCCCTGGTGGAAGGGGTGATGGCGGTGATGCTGATCGCCCTGTCGATGACCGGCACGGTGCGCTATCGCCGCGAGCAGCGCATCGAGCGCCTGGCGGGCAGCGATCCGCTGACGGGGCTGCACAACCGGCGCGCCCTGGAAGCGGAAGCGCCCCACCTGCTCGGCAAGGCGATACCCGAGCGCCCGGGCGCGCTGCTGCTGATCGATCTGGACAACTTCAAGCTGGCCAACGACCTGCACGGCCACGCGGCGGGTGACGGCCTGCTGGTCGCCCTGAGTGAGCTGCTGCGTAGCGCCCTGCCCCGCCAGGCGCTGGCCGCGCGGCTGGGGGGTGATGAGTTCGTGGTGTTGCTGGGCGGCGCGAGCCAAGCCGAGGTGGTAGCCCTGGCGGACAGCCTGCGCGAGCGCTTCAGCCTGCTGGCCACCCAGCGCCTCGCCACGCCCGAGCGGGTCACCCTGAGCATCGGTGCGGTGCTGTTCGATCAGCCGCCGCGAAGCCTGGCGGACCTGCTGGCGCAGGGTGATCGGGCGCTGTACGAGGCCAAGCGCGGCGGACGCGATGGGGTGCGAATGAGTAAGGGCTGATGGGCGACGGGATGATCGCTTAGGCTTGAGCCATTACCTGAGCGGAGTCGCCATGCCCATTGCCTTCGAATCGCCCGACCAACCCGAGGTGATCGCCCTGATCGCCGAACTGGATGCCTATCAGGACGGGCTCTATCCGCCCGAGAGTCGTCATGCCTTGGATCTCGCATCCTTGATGCAGCCGAACGTGCTGTTCCTGGTGGCCCGCGACGAGCGTGGGACAGCACTTGGCTGCGCCGCCATGGTGCTCAACGAGGGCTACGGGGAGATCAAGCGGATGTACGTGAGCCCCTCGGGGCGGGGGCAGGGGTTGGGTAGGCGTTTGCTCGCTCGACTGGAGGCCGAGGCGGTCACGACAGGATGCGGGCGGGCGATGCTGGAGACCGGTCCTTACCAACCCGAGGCATTGGCGTTGTATGGGGCAGCGGGGTACCAGCGGCGCGGGCCTTTTGGCGGGTATCGGGATGATCCCTTGAGTGTGTTCATGGAGAAGGGGTTGGTGGCGATGGCGCCGTAATGCGGGGGCATTAATCGGTGAGGCTGGAAAAGGCTGTCGCCGTTTTCAACGCTACGGGGCCAGGCAGGTAGGGTGGACAACGCGAAGCTTGTCCACGCGGGGTCGAGCGTCAAGCGGGGGATCAGTGGAAAAGGCTGTCGCCGTTTTCCACGCTACGGAGACTCGTCGCCAAATTCCGCCAACAGGAATTCCACGAAGCTCCTCACCGTCACCGAGCGCCATCTCGTCTGGGGATAGAGCGCGGTCAGGGGACGGGTGAGTTCCTGGCCCTGGAAGAGGCGGACCAGGCGGCCGGCGGCGACGTCGTCCTGTAGCAGGAAAGCGGGCTGGAGGATGATGCCGAGGCCTTGCAGGGCGGCCAGGCGCAGGGCGGGGCCGTTGCTGAGGTGCAGGCGGCCGGGTGGCAGCGGGCCGAAGGTGGTGCCGGTCTGGGCGCGCCACTGGCTCAGGGCGCGAGGGTCCATACCCAGGCAGTCGTGGGACTTCAGGTCGGCCAGTCGCACGGGCGTGCCGCGCTGGGCGAGATAGCCGGGCGCGGCGCAGCACCACATCACATAGGGCGCCAGGGGTCGCGCCACCAGGGAGGAGTCGGCCAGCTCGCCGATGCGGATGGCGATGTCGATGCCCTCCTCCACCAGATCCTGGACCCGATCACTCAGCACCAGATCCAGGGTGACCTGTGAATGCCTCGCCAGATAGTCGCCCAGCCGTGGCGTGAGGCCATAGGTGCCGAAGGACACCGGCGCCGAGACACGCAGGATGCCGGCGGGCGCCAGGCGTTGGGTTTCGGCCTGGCGGTCGGTGTCGGCGACCAGGGCGAGGATCTCGCGGCAGCGGGAATAGTAGCCCTCGCCAAAGGCGGTCAGGCGCTGGCGCCGGGTGGTGCGTACCAACAGTTGCAGGCCCAGGCGCTTTTCCAGGCCGCGCAGGTGATTGCCGGCCATGGTCGGCGAGATGCCCTCGGCCTGGGCCGCCGCGGCCAGGCTGCCGCGCTCCACCACGGCGACGAACACCTGCATGCTGTCGAGCAGATCCATTCCACACTCCTGCTAAGGAATCCTCGCACCGGGAAGGCGTTTATCTCATTTGGGTGGTGGGTGAGGCTAGTGGCGTGGATGAGGTGGCGGAGTGGTGGGCTTCGCTGCGCTCAGCCAACCGCGTGGAAAAGGCTGCGCCGTTTTCCACCCTACGACCCTGAAGTGGAGAATCGATCATGGATCTGCAACTGCACGATCGTACTGCCCTGGTGACCGGCGCCAGCATGGGCATAGGCACTGGCATCGCCCGCGTCCTGGCGGCCGAAGGCGTTCGCCTGGCGATCACCGCGCGGCGGCGGGACGCCCTGGAGGCGCTGGCCGAGGAGATCGTGTCGGCGGGTCATGCCCGGCCGCGGGTGATCGCGGCGGATATCACCGACGCCGAAGACGTCCAGCGCCTGGCGCGGGAAGCGGAGGAAGGGCTGGGCCGGGTGGACATCCTGATTAACAACGCCGGCGGCACACGACCGCTTTCGGTGACGGCGGACGATGCGGCCTGGGACGAAGCCTGGACTCTCAACTTCACCGCGACCCGCCGCCTGACCCAGGCGCTGCTGGGCGGGATGCGCGAACGACGTTGGGGACGCATCGTCAATTTCAGCGGCAGCATGGAGCCGCGGGACGTGAATGGCGCCGGGACGGCCAAGGCGGCGATCCAGTTCTGGTCCAAGGGGCTGGCGAGTCAGCTGGCGGCCGAGGGCATCACGGTCAACACCATCGCCCCGGGGCGGATCAATTCCGAGCAGATCCTGCAGCGGCTGCATCCGACGCCCGAGGCGCGCCAGGCCTTTATCGCCCGGCACATACCCATCGGCTATTTCGGCGAGCCGGAAGACGTGGGGCATGTAGTGGCCTTTCTCGCCTCACCGCTGGCGCGCTACCTCACCGGGGATGTGATCGCGGTGGATGGCGGGATGCATGCCCATGCCCACTAGCGTTTGACGCAGACGAACAGCGCATTGCCTGCCTCGCCCGCCCAGGGCTCGATGCGCTGGTAATCGTGCTCCAGCATCTGCACCTCGAACTGCGGCTCCAACAGGGCCAGCAGTTCGGGGAAGTCCACCGCCACCATGGGGTGTTCGTCCTGCCAGGTCTGCTGCTGGCCGGCGTGGCGGCGTTCGATGCGCAGGCGGAGTTGCTGGTGCTCGCCTTCGCCCGGGTAGTGCCAGGCGGAGGCGAAGCTGAAGTGGCCATCGGCCCGGTCGACGCTGTGGCCGACGCGGGAGGCATTGTCGATACGGCGCTTGTCGACGGCGTTGAAGCAGAACAGGCCGCCGGGGGTCAGGGCCGCCAGGACCTGCGTCAGGCACGCCTGGAGCCGTGCAAGGCTGCCGCTGTAGTGCAGGGAATAGAGAAAGCAGGTGATCAGATCGACCGGCTGCTCCAGCGTGAAGCTGCACATGTCCTGGCAGGAAAACTCGGCTTCGGGGCAACGCAGCGCGGCCTGGGCCAGCATCGGCGGATTGAGGTCCAGCCCGCTGCTCTGGAAGCCGGCATCGAGGAAATGCCGCACATGGGGACCGGTGCCACAGGCGAGATCCAGGTGACGGCTGCCGCCGTTGCCGAACAGCCGCTGCAGGCGCAGCACCGCCTGGCTCTGGGCCTGGTAGTCGATGTCGGCGCAGAGCAGGTCGTAGTAGGCCGAGAGGTCGGTGTAGAGGGCGGTGGCGGACATCGCAGAGGCTCGGGGCTGGAGACGCGGGCGCGCATCTTAGTCGGTTTTCGCGATGATGGACGCCTTATACTGGCGGTTTTCCCGAGAGTCCCCTGACGTGAGCAACAAGAGATACGCCTGCATCGGCCTGAGCAACCCCAAGTCGCCGTCCAACGTCGGGTCCATCATGAGGGCGGCGGGCTGCTACGGCGTGGCCTCGGTGTTCTATACCGGCACCCGCTACGACCGCGCCAAGGACTTCGTCACCGATACCAAGAAGGTCCACCAGGACATCCCGCTGATCAACATCGACGACCTGCGCCGCATCCTGCCGCTGGGTTGCGTACCAGTGGCGGTGGAGCTGGTGGACGGTGCCCGGCCGCTGCCCGAGTACACCCATCCCGATCGCGCGCTCTATCTGTTCGGCTCAGAGGACGGCTCCCTGAGCCAGGAGCTGCGCGACTGGTGCGAGGACGTGGTGTACATCCCCACCCAGGGCTGCATGAACCTGGCGGCCACGGTCAATGTGGTGCTCTATGACCGCCTGGCGAAGGGCAATAACACCCGCTCCGGCCCGCTCTTCTAAGAGCCTATTCAAAGCCTGCTGCAGGTCGGCCAAACTGCGTTGAAAATGGCCTGGGTCGCCAGCCCGGCCTGGGCGGCCCCGTCGCAATGCTCATTTACCATTCGTAAACTCGAGCGCGAGTCCGACCCGCTTCCTCAGCTATTTTCGTGGGGCCGCCTAGGCCTTGTTTGTCTCTAGCTCGCGAGACTTTGAACAGGCTCTAACCCCTTCAGCCAAACCCCTGGGTCGGCCGGCGCAAGACCGGATCGAAGGGGTTGATGCGCGCGGCGATCACCCCGGCTTCGCGCCGGAGCAGCTCGATCACCGTGGGCAGCCGCTGGGCGTTGAGGCGTTCGCTCAGGGTGCCCACGCTCAGGGCCGCCACCGCCCGGCCGTTGCGGTCGAGGATGGGGACGGCAAGACCCGCCATGCCGGCCAGCACCCCGGTGTTGCGCGCGGCGTAGCCCTGCTGGCGGACGTTGTCGATCTCGGCGCGCAGCAGCACCTCGTCATAATGATGGGCGTCGCGCAGCCGTGGCAGGTTGTAGCGGATCACCTCTTCGCGTTCTTCCTCGGGCAGGAAGGCCAGGATCGCCAGGGCGCCCTGGCCGCCACCCAGGGGCACGCGACCGCCGATGTCGCCGGTGAAGGTGCGGATCGGATAGGGCCCCTCGCTGCGGTCCAGGCACATGGCGTCGAAGCCGCTGCGTGCCAGCAGGAACAGCGAATCGCCCAGGGACGCCGACAGTCGCAGCAGACTGGGCCGCGCCAGGTCGCGCAGGTTGCCGACCTGGCCGGCGCGGGCCGCCAGGGCGAAGAAGTCCAGGCTCAGCCGGTATCTCTTGCTGCGGGCGCACTGCTCGACCATGCCCTCCTCCACCAGGCCACGCAGCAGCCGGTGGGTGGTGGGTTGCGACAGGCCCACGCGCTCGGCCAGGCGGGTGACCTTTTCGCCTTCGGGATCGCCCTCGCCCAGGGCACGCACCACGGCGAACACCCGGCTGATGGCACCGACGCCTACCTCTCCCGCAACCGCCTTTCTTTCACTGGAATCATCCATCTGCAGCGCTCCAAAATATTCCACTGAGTGAATAAATCCGAAAAAAGAGTTCATTCAGTGAAAAACTCGCTTGTCCGGCATCCTAGGTCGCCCTTACCTTCAGGTCCATAGGGCGATACTCACAATCACCGGACGCCGCCAATCGAGCGAGCGCCAACGTCCCAGATCCAGGCTGTCTTTCGCCCTGCCCACACCTTGCCCACCTTCCCCGTGGGCGCGACCGGAGGAGCATTGCGGCCATGGCTTTCCTGACTCTCGACAACCTCAGCAAGCGCTACGGCGACAGCTACGCGGTGGCCGGTTCGACCCTGGCCATCGAACGCGGCGAATTCGTTTCCCTGCTCGGCCCCTCCGGCTGCGGCAAGACCACCACCCTGCAGATGATCGCCGGCTTCGTCGACGTCAGCAGCGGGCGCATCCTCCTGGATGGCCAGGACATCACCCAGGCCAAGCCGGCCAGTCGCGGCCTCGGGGTGGTCTTCCAGAGCTATGCGCTGTTTCCCCACATGACGGTGCGCGACAACGTCGCCTTCGGCCTGCGCATGCGCAAGGTGGCGGGCGCCGAACTGGCGCGGCGCGTCGAGGAGGCCCTGGGCCTGGTGCACCTGGGTCAGCATGCCGAGCGCTATCCGCGCGAACTTTCCGGTGGCCAGCGCCAGCGGGTGGCCCTGGCGCGGGCGCTGGTGATAGCACCCCCGGTGCTGCTGCTGGACGAACCGCTGTCCAACCTGGATGCCCATCTGCGGGAAGAGATGCAGTTCGAGATCCGCCGCATCCAGCGCGAGGTGGGCATCACCACCCTGATGGTGACCCACGACCAGTCCGAGGCGCTGTCCATCAGCGACCGGGTGGTGGTGATGGAGGCCGGACGCATCACCCAGGTGGATGCGCCCTATCGGCTCTACGAGCATCCGCGCAACAGATTCATCTCCGACTTCGTCGGCAAGGCCAACCTGCTGCCCGGCAGCCTGGATGCCCAAGGTCGGCCGCAGATCGCCGCCGGTGGCGCCCTGGCGATCTCGCTGCGGCCGGAAAAGATCGAGTTGCGCCCCGCCGGTGAGGGTCGCCTGCAAGGGCGGGTGCTGACCCGCTTCTTCCTCGGCAGCCAGTGGCTGTATCGCCTGGAGACGGCGCTGGGCGAGGTGTCGGTGCTGCGCAGCAACGATGGGCTGCCGCCGCTGGACGAGGGCCAGCGCGTCGGCCTGCACTGGGACGACGGTCTGCTGCGCCGGCTGGAAGCCGCGGAGGCGGCGGCATGAGCACCCTGCTGCGCGGCACCGGTCGCGCCTATCTGCTCAGCGCCCCGGCCCTGGTGCTGTTCGCCGGGCTGCTGCTGGCGCCCCTGGCGCTGACCCTGGCGCTGTCGTTCAACGTCTTCGACTACGAGACCGGGATCAAGGAAGGCAGCTACACCCTGGCGCACTACCTGAGCCTGCTGGGCGATCCCTATTTCTACGAGATCTTCCTGCGCACCTTCTGGATCAGCGCCCTGGTCACCCTGCTCTGCGTGCTGATCGGGGTGCCGGAGGCCATCGTCCTCAGTCGCATGGGCGCGCCCTGGCGTTCGATCTTCCTGATCCTGGTGCTGACGCCGCTGTTGATCTCGGTGGTGGTGCGCGCCTTTGGCTGGAGTCTGCTGCTGGGCGCCGACGGCCTGGTCAACCAGGCCATCGTGGCCCTGGGCGGGCGGCCGCTGAAGCTGCTCTACACCCCCTTCGCGGTGATCGTCGGCCTGGTCCACGTGATGCTGCCCTTCATGATCATCCCGGTCTGGACCTCGCTGCAGAAGCTCGATCCCGCCGCCGAGCAGGCCGCGCTGTCCCTGGGCGCCAGTCACCTGACGGTGCTGCGCCGTATCGTGCTGCCCCAGGTGATGCCCGGGGTGCTGTCGGGGACGCTGATCGTCTTCGGCCTGGCCGCCAGCTCCTTCGCCATTCCCGGCCTGCTGGGCGGACGCCGCTTGAAGATGGTCGCCACCCTGATCTACGACCAGTACCTAGCGGAACTCAACTGGCCGATGGGCGCCACCCTGGCGGTGGCCCTGCTGCTGCTCAACCTGCTGGTGATGCTGGGCTGGAATCGCCTGGTGGAGCGCCGCTACAAACGTGCCCTGGGAGTCTGACCTCATGACCCGCAACGGCCCGCTCGGGCTCGCCTTCCATACCCTGGTGATGGTCTTCATGCTGGCGCCGCTGGTGGTGGTCTGCCTGGTGGCCTTCACCCCCGAGAACACCCTCAGCCTGCCCACCTCCGGCTTCTCGCTGCGCTGGTTCGCCGCCGTGTTCGAGCGGGCGGATTTCCTCACCGCCTTCTACAACAGCCTGCAGCTGGCGGCGCTGTCGGCCACCCTGGCGACGCTGATCGCGGTGCCGGCGGGGCTGGCCATCACCCGCTACCGCTTTCCCGGCCAGGGTTTTCTCAACGGCCTGTTCCTCTCACCGATCATCATCCCGCACCTGGTGCTGGGCGTGGCCATGCTGCGGCTGTTCGCCCTGCTGGGGGTGAATGGCAGCTTCAGCTGGCTGGTGCTGGCCCACGTGGTGGTGATCACCCCCTATGTGTTGCGCCTGGTGATCGCCGCCGCCATCGGCATCGACCGCAGCGCCGAGCAGGCGGCCGAGAGCCTGGGCGCCAGTCGCGCCACGCTGTTCTGCCGCATCACCCTGCCGATGATCCTGCCCGGCGTCGCCGGCGGCTGGTTGCTGGCCTTCATCAACAGTTTCGACGAGGTGACCCTGTCGATCTTCGTCACCTCTCCGGCGACCCAGACCCTGCCGGTGCGGATGTACGTCTACGCCACCGAATCCATCGATCCGATGATGGCGGCGGTGTCGGCCCTGGTGATCGCCCTCACCGCGGCCACCATGATCCTGCTCGACCGCATCTATGGCCTGGATCGCGTGCTGGTGGGCAAACAATGAACGACCGAGACCCCTCCATGGCACTGCTCAAGCGGGTGGCCGAACGCGACCGTCCGACCCTGGCCTTCACCCTCGACGGCCAGCCGGCCGAGGGCCTGCAGGGCGATACCCTGCTCACCGCCATCCTGACCCAGAGCGATCACCTGCGCGGCAGCGACTTCGGCGGCGAACCCCGCGCCGGTTTCTGCCTGATGGGTGCCTGCCAGGACTGCTGGGTGCGCCTGGCCGACGGCCGTCGGGTGCGCGCCTGCGCCACCTTTCTCGAAGCGGGCCAAGCGGTCAGCCGCGATCCGGGGCGGCCGCTATGAGCGCCGTGGTGGTGGGCGCCGGGCCGGCGGGCATTCGCGCGGCCCAGACCCTGGTCGCGCATGGCCTTGAGCCGGTGCTGCTCGACGAAAGCGCCCGCGGCGGCGGCCAGATCTATCGCCAGCAACCGGGCAACTTCCAGCGTCCGATCAAGGCGCTGTACGGCTTCGAAGCCGGCAAGGCGCAGGCACTGCACGGCGCGCTGGAAGCCGCGCAAGCGAAGCTGGACTATCGCCCCGACACCCTGGTGTGGAATGCCGAAGCGCGGGCCCTGGATACCCTGAGCCAGGGCCGCTACGTCGATCGCCTGGCCTTCGACCAGGTGATCGTCGCCACCGGCGCCACCGACCGTATCCTCCCCATACCGGGCTGGACGCTGCCCGGCGTCTACAGCCTGGGCGCCGCCCAGGTGGCGCTCAAGTTCCAGGGCTGCGCCATCGGCAGCCGCCCGGTGCTGGCCGGTACCGGCCCGCTGCTCTATCTCGTCGCCTATCAATACGCCAAGGCCGGGGCCAAGCCGCTGGCGGTACTGGACAGCGCGCCCTTCCGCGACCAGGCCGCGGCCACCCCGGCCCTGCTCGGTCAACCGGGCACCTTCGCCAAGGGCCTCTACTACCGCAGCTGGCTGGCGCTGCACGGCGTACCCGTGCACCAGGGCGCCGAACTCCTTTCAGTCGAGGGCGAGCGCCGGGTGGATGCCGTGCGCTGGCGCGCCGCCGATGGCGAAGCGCACCGGCTGGCGTGCGACGCCCTGGGCTTCGGCCAGACGCTGCGCAGCGAGACCCAGCTGGCCGACCTGCTGGGCTGTGACTTCGCCTGGAATCCGCTCAATCGCGCCTGGTTGCCGGTGCGGGACAACGGCGGGCGCAGCAGCCAGGCCGGGGTCTACCTGGCCGGCGATGGCGCCGGCATCCAGGGCGCCGACGCCGCCGAACTGGCGGGCGAACTGGCGGCCCTGAGTCTGCTGGAGGATCGGGGGGTGCCGGTGGACAGGGCACGCATCCAGACCCTGCAAGGACGGCTGGCGCGCTTCGAGGTCTTTCGCCAGGGGCTGGAGCGGGCCTTTCCCTTCCCTGCGGACTGGGCGGCCAAGGCGCCGGACGCACTCATGGTCTGTCGCTGCGAACAGGTCAGCGCCGGCGAGATCCGCGCCGCCGTGGCCCAGGGCCATTGGGAGATCAACCGGGTCAAGGCCACCTGCCGGGTCGGCATGGGCCGCTGTCAGGGGCGCGTCTGCGGCGCCGCGGCGGCCGAGTTGATCGCCTGCGCCAGCGGTCGCCCGCTGGACCAGATCGGCCGGTTGCGCGCCCAGGCGCCGATCAAGCCGCTGCCCTTCGGCGTGGAGCTGGCGCCATGAGCCGGCTGGAGGTGGATGTCCTGATCATCGGCGGCGGCATCGTCGGCAGCAGCGCGGCGCTGTTCCTGGCCCAGGGCGGCCAGCGCGTCGCCCTGCTGGAACGCAACTTCTGCGGCGCCCAGGCCAGTGGCGTCAACTACGGTGGGGTACGCCGCCAGGGCCGCCCGCTGGTGCAGTTGCCGCTGTCCAGCCGTGCCCATCAGCTCTGGGGCGGTCTGCAGGACCTGCTGGGTACCGATGGTGAATACCTCAGATCCGGCCACCTCAAGCTGGCCCGCAGCGACACCGACTTCGCCTCCCTGCAGGCCTATGCCCAGGCCAGCCAGGGCTTCGACCTCGATCTGCAACTGCTCGACCGGGGCGATTTGCGCCGGCGCTTTCCCTGGGTCGGCGACATCGCCGTGGGCGCTTCCTTCTGCCCGGAGGATGGCCACGCCAATCCGCGCCTGGTCTCCCCGGCCTTCGCCCAGGCGGCTGCCCGCGCGGGCGCCCGAATCCTCGAACGGACCGCCGTGACCGCGGTCGAGCACGACGGCCAGCGCTTCCAGCTCCATACCGACGGCGGCCTGACCTTGAGCGCGCCCTGGCTGCTGAATTGCGCCGGCGCCTGGGCGGCGGAGCTGGCCGCGCGCTTCGGCGAGCCGGTACCCCTCACCACGGCCCATCCGGCCATGCTGGTGACCGAATCGCTGCCCCTGTTCATGACCGCCAGTACTGGCGTGGAAGGCGGCGGCATCTATGCCCGTCAGGTGGCGCGCGGCAATTGCGTGCTGGGCGGCGGGCGCGGCTTCGCCCTCGACGCCGATCGCGCCCGCCCCGGCCAGTCGGCCATCCTCGACATCCTCAGAAACGCCGCCGAACTCTATCCGGCCCTCACCGGTGCCCAGGCGATCCGCACCTGGAGCGGCGTCGAGGGCTATCTGCCGGATCACCAGCCGGTGCTCGGCCCCAGTCTCACCACCCCCGGCCTGCTGCACGGCTTCGGCTTCGCCGGCGCGGGCTTCCAGATCGGGCCGGCGGCTGGCGAAGCCCTGGCCGAGAGCATCCTGCAGGGCGCGCCCCGGCACAGCCTGCAGGCCTTTTCCATCGCCCGTTTCCCTTCCCAGCCCAGGAGTTCCCAATCATGCGCCTGACCCCTGCCCTGCTCGTGGCCCTCGCCGGCCTGCCCCTGGCCGCCGTGGCCGACCCGACGCTCTACCTCGGCATGAACGGCGGCACCATGGAGCGCCTCTATGCCGACAGCGTGCTGCCCGCCTTCGAGAAGGCGCACAACGTCAAGGTGGTGATCGTGCCCGGCACCTCGGCGGACATCCTCGCCAAGGTCCAGGCCAGTCCGCAGAAGCCGCCGATCCACGTGATGTTCCTCGACGACGGCATCATGTACCGCGCCATCGGCATGAATCTGTGCAGCCCGCTCAAGCCCAGCGCGAGCCTGGCGCAGATCCCCGACAAGGCCAGGATCAAGGACCAGGCGGCCGCCGTCAGCCTGGGCGTGACCGGTCTGGCCTATAACAGCCGGCTGTTCAAGGACAAGGGCTGGGCGGCGCCGACCTCCTGGGCGGATCTGGCCGATCCCAAGTACAGGGGCAAGGTGGTGTTCCAGTCGCTGTCCTCGTCTACCTTCGGGCTGCACGGTTTCCTGATGTTCAACCGCCTCAAGGGCGGCACCGAGCAGGACATCGATCCCGGCTTCAAGGCCTGGCCCACCACCGTCGGCCCCAATGTGCTGGAGTACATCCCCAGTTCGGCCAAGCTCTCGGAAATGGTGCAGACCGACGAGGCGGCGCTGTTCCCGCTGACGCCCACCCAGGTCACCGCGCTCAAGCTCAAGGGCATCCCGGTGGAATACGCACCGCCCAAGGAAGGCGCCGTGGTGCTCAACGTCGCCGAATGCGTGACCGCCAACAACGACCAGCCGGAGCTGGCCCAGCAACTGGCGGAATACCTGCTGACCCCCGAGGCCCAGGCACCGGCGCTGGAACTGGGTGACCAGATCCCGTCCAACCCCAACACCCCCACCACCGACAAGACCCGCGGCCAGGTGGACGCCATGCAGAACTACCTGAAGACCGCCGTGACCATCGACTGGGACGAGGTCAACAAGGTGCGGCCGCAGTGGAATGCGCGCTGGAACCGGCAGGTGGAACGTTAGGCTTTGTCTGAAAAGTGCCTGCGCTCGGCCAGGCAGCGTTAAAAATCCGCTGGATCGCCCGGCCGGAATGTTCATTTACCACTCGTAAACTGCGCTTCCTCACGGATTTTTGCCTTGCCTGACCTTCGCTCGGCGACTCTTCAGACAAGCCCTAGTTGGCCGGATAGCGCAAATACGCCGGTCGGTGTCGACCCTGGACAACTCCGGTTCGGGGCGACCCCTCACCCTTGGCGGCTTCCATCACCAGGAGAGCCGCCATGGCCAACCCGCCGATCACCGTTCTGCGCGACACCCAACCCCTGCCCGTGGTCGATGCCTGCAAATGGGAGCGCATCGAAGGCGAGCCCCATACCGTCAACCTCAATGCCTACACCTCCGATGACGGCAGCAAGATCATGGGCACCTGGATCTGCACCCCAGGCAAGTGGCGCGTCGACTACGTGAAGTGGGAGTACTGCCACTTCCAGGAGGGCTACTGCATCATCACCCCCGATGGCCAGGAACCCATCCACCTCAAGGCCGGCGACATCTTCGTCGTCGAACCCGGCATGAAGGGCACCTGGGAGGTGGTCGAGACGGTGCGCAAGTATTTCGTCTTCGCCTGATCCCGCCGGCCCCGGCACCGCTGCCGGGGCCCAGGCCTCAGCGACCGTCGAAGCCGCGGAAGAAGCGCTCGGCGTTGTCGCTCAGGGTTTCCAGGTCGTACCCCCCTTCCTGCACGATCACCGTGGGCAGCCCCAGGGCCTTGATCCTTTCCCCCAGCCGGCCGAAGCCCGCCTGACTCACCGCCACCTTGGACTGCGGATCGTTCTCGTAGATGTCGAAGCCGAGGGACAGTACCAGCACGTCCGGCGCCCACTGACGCAGCGCCGCCTCGGCCTCGTCCAGCCGGGCGAAGAAGTCGGCCTCGGAGGCGCCGTGGGGCATCGGCAGATTGAGGTTGCAGCCTTCGCCCCGCCCACTGCCATGCTCGTCGGCGAAGCCGGCCACCACCGGATAGAAGTTGGTCGGATCGCCGTGGATCGACAGATAGAAGACGTCGTCGCGCTCGTAGAAGATTTCCTGGATGCCCTGGCCGTGGTGCATGTCGGTATCGAGGATGGCGACCCGGGCAAAGCGCGTCCGTAGTTCCTGGGCGGCGATGGCGGCGCCGTTCAGGTAGCAGAAACCGCCGGCCGCCTCGGCCCGGGCATGGTGGCCTGGCGGGCGACACAGCGCATAGGCGGCCGGCGCGCCGTCACGCACGCAGCGCGCCGCCGCCACCGCGCTCTGGGCGGAGCCATAGACGGCGGCCCAGGTCTGAGCGCCGATCGGGCAACTGCCGTCCGCCAGGTAGCGGGCGGTCTGGCCGAGGATGCCACGCAGCGGATTGTTCTCGCGGACATAGATGTTCGACATCACCTCGTCACCCCAGTCCTCGGGCACCCGGTGCCAGTCCTGGTAGGCATTCTCCAGGTAGGTCACATAGGCTTCGCCATGCACCGCATGCAGCGGCGCGCGGCCGTGATCCACCGGCTGTTCGAGGGGATAGCCCAGGCGCTCCACCGCGGCCAGCAGGGCATCGAGGCGGGCCGGCACCTCCTGGGGGGTGCGCATCTGGCCACGGGACAGGTAGCTGCGTGGGTGATGCAGACGCTGGTCGGGATGGAAGAAGGTCTTCACGTCATCTCTCCTAGTGGCCGGCGCGAGCCAGCACGGCATTGAACAGGACGTCGGCGCCGCGGCGGACGTCATCGAAGCTGGCCGACTCGGCCTCGTTGTGGCTCAGGCCGCCGGCGCAGGGGATGAAGATCATCGCCGTGGGGCAGTGCCTGGCCAGGTGGATGGCGTCGTGACCGGCGCCGCTGATGATGTCGCGGTGGGGATAGCCCAGCGCCTGGACCGCGGCGCGCACGGCGGCGACGCAGTCGGCGGCGAAGGGAGTGGCAGGGCTCAGCCAGTGCCGCTGGACGTCCAGCGACAATCCGCGCGCGGCGGCCACGGCAGCCAGGCATTCACGTGCGGCGGTTTCCAGCGCTGCCAGGGTCTGGTCCTGGGGGTGACGCAGGTCCAGGGTGAAGTGCACCTCGCCGGCGATGGTGTTGCGCGAGGAGCGCGCCACGTCCAGTTGTCCCACGGTGACCAGCCCGTCGCCGAAGCGGGATGCGAGATCCTCCAGCTCACCCAGCATCCGGCCGACGCCGAACAGGGCATCCCGGCGCCGGGCCATGGGGGTGGTGCCGGCATGGGCTGCGGTGCCCCGGACGCACACGTCGAGCCAGCAGATCGCCTGGCCCCCGGTCACCACGCCCACGGCCAGGCCTTCGTCTTCGAGGACCGGGCCCTGCTCGATATGGGCCTCGAAATAGGCATCGAAGGGCCGCCCCAACGGCTGGGCGCCGACATAGCCGGTGCGTTCCAGACTCGTGGCCACGGAGATACCGTCCCGGTCGCAGGTCGCCAGGGCGTCGGCCAGCGGCAACTGCCCGGTGAAGACCGCGGACCCCAGCATTGCGGGTGTGAAGCGAGCGCCCTCCTCGTTGGTCCAGACGGCGAGTTCCAGCGGCCGGTCGGTCTGGATGTCCGCATCGTTCAGGCTGCGCATCACCTCCAGCCCGGCCAACACCCCATAGACGCCATCGAAGCGCCCACCCTTGGGTTGGGTGTCCAGATGGCTACCCATGACCACCGGCGCGGCCCGGGCATCGCGACCCGGCCGGCGGGCGAACAGGTTGCCGATGCGGTCCACCGCCAGGCTCAGGCCGGCAGCCTCGCACCACTGGCTGAACAGGGCCCGTCCCTGGCGATCCTCTTCGCTCAGCGCCAGCCGGCTGCTGCCGCCGGCCTCACCGGGGCCAACCTCGGCCATGGCGGCCAGGCTCTGCCAGAGGCGTTCGCCGTCGATTCGATACATGCTGTGTTCCTCGTGATCAGGCGGGAGTGACATGGGCGGTGGCCTCCCGGCGGCGGGCCAGGGCCGCCACACACAGGAACGAGAGGCCAGCCAGCAGGGAGTAGAAGACCGCCAGCGGCCACCACTCGCCCGTGAAGCGGTGGGCCAGCAGGGTGCCGACCATGGGTGTGAGACCACCGGCGATGGCGCCACAGACCTGGTAGGCCATGGAGATGGCGGTGTAGCGTACCCGGGTAGCGAAGACGCCACTGACAAAGCCGGCGATCACCGCATAGAAGGACGCCATGCAGGCCGCCGCCAGGGCGATTCCCAGCACGATCAGCGGCGCCGAGCCGGTCTTGACCAGCATGAACATCGGATAGGGCGAGGCCATGGCCAGGGCCGAGATCAACAGCAGGAAACGTGCGCTGCCCAGGCGCTCGGCGAGCAGCGCGGCCAGCGGCTGGACCAGGAACTGGATGAGCGCGACGAACAGCAGGCAATCAAGGATCAGCGAGCGCGACAGCTCCAGCACCTGGGTGGTGTAGCTGAGCATGAAGGTGTTGGTGAAATAGACCCCGGCGATACCGAGGGTATTGGCGCCGATGCACAGCAGCAGCGGGCGCCAGGCGGTGCGCAGCACCTCGGCCGCCGGTGCCTTGACCGTTTCCTGGCGCTCCTTCATCTCGGCGAATTCGGGAGATTCGTCCACGCCCAGGCGGATGGCCAGCCCGACCACCAGCAGCAGCGCGCTGGCCAGGAACGGCAGGCGCCAGCCCCAGTCGAGCAGGTCCTCTTCCGGCAGGCTGGTGACGCTACGAAAGGCCAGGATCGACAGGATCAGGCCAGCCGGGCTGCCCCACTGGGCGAAGGACGCGAAGAAGGTGCGCCGCCCCTTGGGTGCGTGTTCGCCGGCCATCAGCACGGCACCGCCCCACTCGCCACCCACGGCGATGCCCTGTACCACCCGCAACAGGATCAGCAGGATCGGCGCCCAGACGCCGGCCTCGCTGTAGGTCGGCAGGACGCCGATGAGTACGGTGACCACGCCCATCATCAGCAGGGTGACGATCAGGGATTTCTTGCGGCCGATGCGGTCGCCGACGTGGCCGAAGACCAGGCCACCCAGAGGCCGGGCGAAGAAACCGACGGCAAAGGTACCGAAGGCGGCCAGGGTGCTCAGCAGGCGGTCATCGGAGGGAAAGAACAGCTGGCCGAAGACCAGCGCGGCGGCCGTGGCGAAGATGTAGTAGTCGTACCACTCGATGGTGGTACCGACAAAGGCTGCCGCGGCGGCGCGCCTGGGTTGGCGACGCGGTGAGGTGGACGGCATGCAGGGTGCTCCTATCGACTGCCGGAAAGAAAGGCGGCGCGGCAGATTGAAAGGCCGGACGCACGGAAAGCGATGGGCAGGCGCGATCAGGGAGACATGGACGCAGCACTCCTGGGGATATCGTTCTTGTTGGGCAGGAGAGGAAGAAGGATGCAGGCGCGTTCTAGGACGCCTTGACGTCGTTATCCCTCGGCGGGCTAAGATTAGTCAATTTTCTAATTCTTATACCTATCTATAAGCATGGCTAATAATCAAGACAGGCCGCTCTCCCCTGCGCCTACGCAGGATGGTCGACGCTTTCTCAACGATCGGCTGGACTGGAATCTCCTGCGCACCTATCTGGTGATCGTCCAGGAAGGCAGCGTGAGTCGTGCCGCTGCGCGCCTGCACCTGACCCAGCCGGCGGTGAGCCAAGCGCTCAAGCGGCTGGAGGAGCAACTCGATCGCGCGCTGATCATTCGTCGTGGGCCGCGCTTCGCCCTCACCGAGGCCGGCGAAGAGGTCGCCCGGATCGCCAGCGACCTCTATGGCAACGTCTCCCGCCTTGGCGCCGCCCTGGAGCACTCCACGGAAACCGTGGTGGGCAAGGTGCGGATGCTCACCATCAGCCGCATCCAGTCACGCTGCTACGACGACTTCCTTGCCGACTTCCATCGGCGCTTTCCGCGGGTAGAGCTGGAAATCGACGTGATGCGCAGCTCGGACATCATCAGCTCCCTGTTGCAGAAGACCGCGACCCTGGGCCTCGCCCTCTGCCGTATTCCTCAGGCCAAGCTGGAACAGCGGGTGCTGTTGCAGCAGCGCTACGCCTTCTTCTGCGGACGCCGCCATCCCTTGTTCGGCCGGAGCGGGCTGTCGCTGGCCGATCTGCAGGGCGAGAACTTCGTCAGCTTCACCAGCGACCAGATTGGCGGCAGCCTCTCGCCGCTCACCATCTTCCGCGATCAGCAGGGCTTCACCGGACGCATCGTGGCCTCCTCGCCCAGCCTCGAAGAAATCCGCCGCCTGGTTGGCGCCGGCTACGGCATCGGCTGTCTGCCCCAGCATGTGGTGGCCGACGATGTGGCCGCCGGCGAGCTCTGGCGCCTGCCCCCCAGCGAGGGGGTGGCCGATGTGGACGTCCACCTGCTCTGGCACCGCGAGCAGCGCATGACCCAGGCGGAAACCGCGCTACTGGAAGGCTTCCAGCATCTGCTGGCGACCACCGAGGTGGCCGCGCGGCTCTAGGGCTTGTCTGAAAAGTCGCCGAGCGAAGGTCAGGCAAGGCAAAAATCCGTGAGGAAGCGGAGTTTACGAGTGGTAAATGAGCATTCCGGCCGGGCTGGCGATCCAGCGGATTTTTAACGCAGCATGGCCGAGCGCAGACACTTTTCAGACAAAGCCTAGGCCTCAGGGCGTGGCATCGCTCGCATAGCAGGCCCAGGCCGGGCGGGTGGCCAGGCGTTCGAGATAGGCCGCGATCGCCGGCGCCGCGATCCGCTCGATCGGAGTGCACCGCCAGCGGTGCAGCGACAGGCCCAGGGCGATGTCGGCCAGGCTGAAGTGTTCCCCGGCCACGTAGGGGCCGTGCCGCACCAGGTGCGCCTCGAGAATGGCGATGCGTCCGTTCCAGGCGGCGACGCCTTGCGCCAGGCGCTGTGGGTCCGGTTCCGGTGGCTGCTGCTTCACCAGCGCCAGATAGGCATAGCTCCAGGCCGGATTGAGTTCGCAGGCCTGCCAGTCGAGCCACTGATCGACCCGCGCCCGGGCGCGCGGGGCGGTGGGATACAGCGCCTCGCCGCCATGGGCGTTGGCCAGGTAGCGCAGGATGCTGTTGGATTCCCAGAGCACGAAGTCGCCATCCAGCAGGACCGGGATCTGGCCATTGGGATTCCACTGCAGGTAGTCGGCGGACTGCGCCGAGCGGAAGCCGGCGCCCCAGTCCTCGCGCTCGTAGCCCAGGCCCAGTTCGTCGAGGCACCAGAGCGCCTTGCGCACATTGATCGAAGAGACGCGACCAAGGATCTTCAGCATGCCGAGGCGACCTCCAGGGATGGATGGCTGAGATAGGGATCGATATTGCCGAGCGCGCGCTGCACATAGTCCTCCTTCTCGCCCACCGGTGCCACGTAATGCAGCGCCTCGGCCGCGGCCTCGCGGCCCAGTAGCCGGGCGATGGCCCAGGCCGCCAGGTAGCTGGAGGCCAGGCAGCCGCCGGCGGTAGCCAGGTTGCCGCGGGCGAAGAAGGGCTGCGCCAGCACCTCGATACCAGCCTCCTGCACCCAGGGCTTGGTGGTGAGATCGGTACAGCCGGGCACGCCCTCGAGCAGGCCCAGCCTGGCCAGCAACAGCGTACCGGAGCACTGGGCGCCGATCAGCTGGCGAGCGGGATCGAGCACCGCCAGCTGTTCCAGCAGGACGGCATCGCGGGCGAGCTCGCGGGTGCGGCTGCCACTGCCCACCAGCACGGCGTCGCAAGCCGCCAGTTCGTCGAAACCGGCCTGGCGCTCCAGGCGCACGCCGTTCATGGAGGTCACGCAAGGCGTAGGTGCCATCAGCGAGACCCGCCAGTCCGGGCGCCTGATGCGATTGAGGATACCCAGGGCGATCAGGGAGTCCAGTTCGTTGAAGCCGTCGAAGGTGAGGATGGCGAGGTGCATGGCGCTACCGGCTGAACGGGATGAGTCCGGATTCTCGTCCCGTTTCGGGCCGACCGGCCAGATACAGTGCCGCGCCAACCCAGGCATACAGCCATGCCGTGGCGCGTATCGGCTCTGGGTCGACTCACTGAGCCATCATCGCCCAGCGGATAGCGGCCCCTGGCCACTAAAGTAGTCAGCCTATCGGCCGATAGGGCGACGCCACCCGACCTCCCACTTGCAGCCCTCCTCCGCCCCCCCTCCGAGAACCAGATGGACGACGAAAACCGTTACGAGCTGCACGTCAGGCGAGTACTGCGCACGCCGCTGCTGGTGCTGCAGCCGTTGATGCTGGTGATGTGGCCGCTGAGCCTGTTGAGCAATCCTCTGATCGGCAGCCCTTACAAACCGCGCTATTTCGCGGTGATGTTGCTTCTACTGGCCGTCAGCGCCCTGCTCAGCGTGGTGCGCAGCGCTCGGCTGATGAGTCTGGCCTTCACCTGCAACATCTAGGGCGCTCGCCTTCGCCTTTCGGATCCAGATCAACGATGCGGGTGACGCGGGTCTCTACTGGAATCTGCCCGTCGCCCTGGTCTTCGCCCTAGGTACCTGCGGCCTGACCTATCGCCTCTCCCACTACCCGCTCACCCTGCTGGGCACGCTATTCATCCTGTTCATCGGCCAGGACCAGTTGGTGCCAGCCGCCATGCCCGGCCCTCTGGTCGGGTTGCTGTCAGCGGTGGCCCTGGCCATCGGCATCGCCTACAACCATGCCAGCAGCCAGGGAATGCGCCGGACCTTCAGCCTCAAGGAACGCTATCGTCTGTTGGCGGAAACGGACGAGCTGACCAGGCTCGCCAATCGGCGCAAGCTCCTGCGAGAGCTGGAAGTCGCGGTGGCGGCGAGCCGGGATGTACCCGGCCATTTCATCATGCTCGACATCGACAACTTCAAGGAGATCAACGACCGGCATGGCCACCAGGTGGGCGATGCGGTGTTGATCGCCACGGCCCGGGAGATCAGCCAGCTCGATCCGGCATTGCAGGGCGGGCGGCTGGGTGGTGAGGAATTTGGCCTGCTGATTCGCGGCCAGGACGAGGTCCGGGTGCGCACCGTGCTGGGCACCCTGCAGGCGCGGCTGGCTGCGGCCGCCCCCCTGGGCATCACCTTCAGCGCCGGGGTGATGCGTCTGGAGCCAGACGGATCGCTGAGCGACCTGCTACGGCGCGCGGACGAAAGCCTCTATCGGACCAAGCGCCAGGGCAAGGATCAGGCAGTCTGGTCCAGCTGAAACGCCCTATTCCAGTTTTTTCACCTTCACCGCGGTGGTCCCGTCATCGACCATATCCACCCGTCGCGCAGCGGCGCGCGAGAGGTCGATGATGCGCCCGCGGATATAGGGCCCGCGGTCGTTGATGCGCACCACCACGGCGCGATCGTTTTCCAGGTTGGTCACCTTGACCCGGGTGCCAAGCGGCAGGGTCTTGTGGGCGGCGACCAGCTCGTTGTTGTTGAAGGTCTCGCCGCTGGCGGTTTCCTTGCCATGGAATTTGCGCGCATAGAAGGAGGCCTTGCCGCGTTGCTCGAAGCTGGCTTCCTTCTTGATTGGCGCGGCGACGGTCTTGGCATCCTTTTCCTGGCAGGCGCTGCAGGCGAGCAACAGGAGCAATACGAGAAATCTGGGACGGCTGAACACGTTTTACCTTCCTCTTCTTCTTCGTTTTGGGAAAGCAACGCACTGGGGAGTGGATTCAGCTATCTCAGAACCGATCCGCCATCCAAGGGTTCGCGAGGTATGGCCATAGGCCGCCATATCTGTGACGGACCCCTCAAGACCCGACTAGGACGTCGGCAGCACGTACCTGAGGATGGCGACGAAGTGCAGGGCGCTACCGGCCATGACGAAGCCGTGCCAGATGCCATGCCAGTGGCGAAAGCGATCGTCGAAGACGAAGAACAGGATGCCGACGGTGTAGAGCACGCCGCCAGCCGCCAGCCAGGCGAAGCCCTCGCCGCCCAGGCGGTCCAGCAACGGGCCCACCGCGACCAGCACGATCCAGCCCATGGTGGCGTAGATCACCAGCGACAGGATGCGCGCCTCCGAGCGCGGCTTGAGTTCCTGTGCCATGCCGAACAGCGCCAGGCCCCAGACGATGCCGAACAACGTCCAGCCCCAGGGGCCGCGCAGGGTCACCAGGCAGAACGGCGTGTAGCTGCCGGCGATCAGCAGATAGATCGACAGGTGATCGAGCTTTTGCAGCAGGCGTTTCGCGCGCCCCTTCACGCTGTGGTAGAGGGTCGAGACGCTGTAGAGGATCACCAGCGCGACCCCGTAGATGGCCACGCTGACGATGCGCCAGGGATCGCCCTGCAGGCTGGCCAGCACGACCAGGGTGATGGCACCGGCCAGTGCCAGCAGGGCACCGACCAGATGGGTCCAGGCATTGAGACGTTCGCCGTGATACATGCGTCCTCCGGTATAGGTCGCAGGCGGGCTCAGGGTCTCGCCGAGCCCTCGCGACGGGCAGTGAGGCGCTCGTAGTGGTCGAGCAGCGGCTGGATGGAAATCCCGTGGACCGCGATGCTCAAGGCCACCACCGACAGGGTCAGGTCGACGACGGTCCCGGCCCAGTCGGCCGTGACGTGATGCGTGAGCGCATAGCACAGATAATACAGGCTACCGATGCCACGGATGCCGAACCAGCCGATCAGCGCCCCCTGGTGGCGATCGATGCGGGTGAAGGGCAGCATGGTGGCCACGCCCAGTGGGCGGATCACCACGAACAGCAAGGCGCCCAGCAGCAGCGCGCGGCTGTCCCAGTGGGTGATGAGCACCACCCCGAGCAGGGTCACCAGGAGCACCTCGAAGGAGCGCTCCACCAGGCTGCCGAAGGCGAGCATGTCGCCCATCATCACCCCGGCCGCCATCCGTGGCTCTTCGATGTCCTCGGCGTTGGCCACGGTGGCATGCTCCGGCGCGCCGGTGAGATGACCGATCACCGGCTGCGCCAAGTGCTCGGAGGGCACTTCCGCATGGCCGGAGGTCTGCACCTCGGCCTGGCGCAGGCCCAGGCCGGCGGCGAACACCGCGAGAAAGCCGAAGGCGCCGATCTCGTCGGCGAGCACATAGGACAGGGCGATCAGCGCCAGGGCGAGGAAATCGTTGGGTGAAATGGTGCTGTCGCCATGCCGGGTGCGCAGGAAGATCATCAGCCGCCCGACCCCCTTGCCCATGACGTAGCCCAGCAGCAGGCCCGCCGGCACGCCCCAGACCACGTTCTTGAGGAACCACTCCAGGGTCCAGCTCCACTGCAGTTCACCGTGCTGCAGGAGCAACAGGCCGAGCAGCACGAAGGGAAAGGCGGTGCCGTCGTTGAGACCCGCTTCGCCGGAGAGACCGAAACGCACCCGGTCGAAATCCTGGGCGTGGTTGACCTGCACCAGCCCGGCCAGCACTGGATCGGTGGGTGCGAGAATGGCGCCGATCAGCAGGGCCACGCCCCAGGGCAGGCCGAGCAGATAGTGGGCCACCAGGCAGACCCCGGCGATGCTGAGGATCATCACCGGCCCGGCCAGCAAGTAGGCGCCGTGCCAGGAGGAGCGATGAAAGGACAGGCGCAGCTTGAGCCCGCTGACGAACAGCGAAAAGAGCACCGCCACCTCGGTGAGGTGACCGATCCAGGTCGCCGATTGTTGGAAGTTGACCTCGGCGAGCCCCAGGCCGATGGGACTGATCAGCATGCCGAAGGCCAGGCAGACCACCGAGGTGGTGACCGGCAGCCAGCGCAGATAGGCGGACGTCAAGGCAAGGATCATCAACAGCGATCCCAATACCCCGACCCAGACGAGAAATGTCATGTGGGCAGCGTGATCCAGAATAGAAGAAGGAGAGCGGGTAGCGAACGCCACCCTTGTGATGGAGACTGCGCAAACGCAGCCACGGTGCCCCCTATCTGCCGAATGGCGCGCGCAGCCGTGACCCCGTGCCCCTGGCCGGGGTCCCATGCCCTATAGTCCTCAAGGAAAATCTCTCCCCGCATGAGCGATAACCGCCTCCGCAAGCAACGCCGCCTCGAACGCCTGCAGCGCTTCCTCGACTGGGCCGGCCGCACCCATCCCGACTTCGTCGCCAGGCAACAGCACCAGGAACTCTGGTTCAAGCCCTATTCGGGCTATCCCCTGCCGCACCTGGGCCGTATCGCCAAGGCCTTCTGGCTGGGTGTCGACGAAGCCGCCGCGATGGCTGCCGGCAGCGCGCCCGCTACCGATACCCTGCTGGGGCAGGCCCTACTCGGTGCCGGCAAGACCTTTGGCTATCCGGTGGATGTCTTCGGCAGCGAAAAGCTCTTTACCGGCGGCGCGGCGAGCGAATTGCTCGAATCCCACTGGGCACTGAATCTGGCCGACAGCGCTTCCGCCGAAGCCTTCGCCGCCGCGGTCAGCGAGCGTCTGGGTGATGCCGTGCGCGAGCGTCTCGGCATCCTGGCGGCGCCCTTCGCCGAGATGGTCGACGAGGATCGCCAGCGGGTGCTGGAGCGGGTGCCCCAGGCGCTGATCCGCCTGGACGACTTCCTGCCGCGGGCGGTGGAGGTGCTCAACGAGACGCGCCACGAATTGAGATTCAATGTGGTCTTGACCCACGAGGACATTCGCCTGGAGATCCCCCGGCGGCTGGCGGCCAACCAGGGCCGGCTGCTCGGCGATGCCGATGTGGCCGCGCTCAGGGCCGAAGCCGAGGGGGACCTGCGCGAGCGCTTCGCCGTGCTGGTGGGCGAAGCCGATGCCCTGGACTTCGATCTGCACCAGCTGGGTACGCCGCGGCTGCAGGAGCTGATGCGTCTGGAAGCCGACAAGCTGCGCCGGGCCCTGCGCCACGCCGTGACCCAGCAGCGCGAGAAGATGGCCTTCGCCGTGCTGCTGGAAAACAATCCGCGTTTCGGCCAGTACCACCAGAACTATCCGGCCCGCCGTCTGACCCGCACCTGGACCGCCCTGCTCGGCCCCACCAACAGCGGCAAGACCCACCGGTCCATCGAGGCCATGGCGGCGGTGACCCATGCCATCTACCTGTCACCGCTGCGGCTGATGGCCCTGGAAAACCAGGAGCGCCTGGAATCCCTCGGCGTACCCTGCTCGCTGGTCACCGGCGAGGAGGAGATCATCCGTCCGGGCGCCACCCATTTCTGCTGCACCGTCGAGGAATTCGCCCGCTTCCGCCGCCAGCAATGGGAGGTGGTGGTGGTCGACGAGGTGCAGATGCTGGCCGATCCGCAGCGCGGCTGGGCCTGGGTCGACGCCCTGGTCAGCGCCCACACCAAGCGCCTGCTGATGACCGGTCCGGCGCTGATCGAACCCTCGCTGCGCACCCTCTGCGAGCTGTGCGAGGACCGCCTGGAGCTCAAGCCCACCAAGCGCCTGTCGCCGGTCACGGTGGCCCGCCAGGCCACCACCCTGGAACGCCTGGAACCGGGTTCGCTGCTGGTGGCCTTCAGCCGCCGGGTCGTGCTGGAACTCAAGGGCCTGCTGGAGATGGCCGGCCGCCGGGTCTCGGTGGTCTATGGCGCCCTCTCGCCGGAGGTGCGGCGGGAACAGGCGCGGCGTTTCCGCGAAGGCGAGACCGAGATCATGGTGGCCACCGATGCCGTGGGCATGGGCCTCAACCTGCCGGCCCATACCCTGTGCTTCTACACCGACGAGAAGTTCGACGGGGTGCAGAACCGGCCGCTGCGGGTGCAAGAGGTCAAGCAGATCGGCGGTCGCGCCGGGCGCTTCGGCCACCATGCCGAGGGCGAGATCACCGCGCTGGAGCCCCATGTACTGCGCAACATCAAGCGGCTGTTCCACAGCCCGGACGATCCGGTGGACCTGCACCAGTTCCAGGTGCGGCCGAGTCTGGAGCACCTGCGCGCACTGTCCGACTTCATGGAGGAGCCCAGCCTGCTGCGCACCTGGCTGACCTTCAATCGCAACATCAACTACGGCGACGCCTTCGTCTCGGTACTGCCCGACGAGCTGGCCGAGTGGATCAAGCTGATCGACCTGCCGGGCATCGATTTCCAGCTGCGCTGGATCTTCGCCTGCACGCCGATCCGCGGCGGCCTGGAAGGCCCGGCCAGCGGCCAGGCCCAGCGCTGGCTGCGCAGCGTCGCCCGTGGCGAGCCGGTGGACTTGCCGCGCATTCCCATGGGCACCGATCTCGCCGGACTGGAAAGCGCCCTGCACGTGGTGGAGACCTATCTGCACCTGTCGCGTAGCCTGCCCGAGCTGTTTCCGGCCCTGGAACGCGGCCAGGACCATCGCGACCTGCTCAACGACGCCATCACCCGCGAGTTGTCGCGCCGGCGCCGGCCGCGTGGCCAGGAAAAGGGCCAGGGCAAGGGCGGGCGGCGCCAGGGTCGCGGCGAGCGGCGCGGCGGCCGCTTCGGGCGCTAGGGTGCTGGCATCCGCGCCTTGAAGCTCCAGGTGAAGAAGAACTCCGCCACCTGCTCGCCGCTTTCGTCGATGCCGAGGCTACGCAACTGGACGGTCTGCGGCGCGCCCGTCTCGCGCGCCTGGACCAGGGCCGCGGCGATGGCCTCGCCCTGGTCGCAGCGGAAGACGAGGGTGCCCACGGCCTTCTTGGTGAAGGTCGCGCTCATGGCCACCACCAGCATGGCATAGCGACTGCCGGAACGGCGGATGTGCCGGTCGGCGAGGATGCCGGTGGAAAATTCCGCCGCCATGCCCTCCACCGCCCAGAACATGCTCTTGAAGGGATTCTGGTTCAGCCAGCCATGGGTGACCTGCATCTGACAGCCGGCATCGTCCAGGTGCCGCAGGCGCAGCCCGGCGATCTTGGCGATGGGCACCTTGGTCCAGACGAAGAGATTGAACAGCAGTCGATTCATGGCGAGCGCATCCGGCAGCCTGGCCCAGGCGCCAGGAGTCCGCAGCTTAGCGCTTCGTCCCGGACCGCTCCACGACTGGCGGGCGCGGCCCGGTAGACAGTTCGCGACCCCTGGGTCGCGTGGTCAAGGCGCCTCGCGAGAGACGCCCCCCAGGCCTCACAGCGGATTGGCGTTGAGTTGCTCGGCGTAGCGGCGGGTCATGAAGATCGCGAACAGCAGGCCGGCCACCGCCAGGCTGCCGCCGACCAGACCGATGTAGGGCATACCGACATGGGTCCCCACCACGCTGCCGAGCAGGGCGCCGCCGCCGATGCCGACGTTGTAGATGCCGGAGAACAGCGCCATGGCCACGTCGGTGGCGTCCTTGGCCAGGGCCAGCACCTTGGCTTGCAGCGCCAGGCCGAAACTCATGATGGCGATGCCCCAGACCACGCTCAGCCCCTCCAGCATGAAGCCCTTCCAGGCGAAGGGCAGCAGCAACAGCAGCGACAGGGCGATGCCGGCGATGGCCGCGACCAGGAAGCCATTGGGGAATCTCAGGCTGTAGCGGCTGAACAGCAGCGAACCGATGACGCCGGAGCCGCCGAACAGCAGCAGCAAGGCGGTGATCTGCATGCCGCCCATGCCCGCCACTTCCACGGCGAAGGGCTCGATATAGCTGTAGCCGGTGAAGTGAGCGGTCACCACCAGGGTGGTGAGCAGGTAGATGCACAGCAGCGCCGGGCGCTTGAACAGCACCGGCAGGCTGGCCAGGGAACCGGAGTTCTCGCTGGGCAGCAGCGGCAGGTTGCGCGCCAGCCACAGGACCGTGCCCACCGCCAGCGCCGCGATGGCGACGAAGGTGTAGCGCCAGCCCAGCAATTCGCCCAGTACCCGGCCCAGCGGGATACCCAGCACCATGGCCAGGCAGGTACCGGTGGCCAGCAGGCCGAGCGCCTGGGTCTGCTTGCCGGCCGGGGCGATGCGCACCGCCAGCGAGGCGGTGATCGACCAGAACACCGCATGGGCGAAGGCGATGCCGATGCGACTGGCCACCAGCACCTCGAAGCTCCAGGCCACCCCGGAGAGGCCGTGGCAGGCGATGAAGACGATGAAGACGAACATCAGCAGGCGCCGCCGCTCGATGGAGCGGGTGGCGAGCATCATCGGCAGCGACATCAGGGCGACCACCCAGGCATAGATGGTCAGCATCAGCCCGACCTGCGAGGGACGCATGTCGAAACTGCGGCCGATGTCGCTGAGCAGCGCCACCGGCACGAATTCCGTGGTGTTGAAGATGAAGGCGGCCAGGGCCAGGGCGATGACACCGGACCAGCTGGATTTCCGGGCTTCGGCGGTAGCATCCATGGGGGGTCTTCTACTCCAGAGCGAAAGGGTGGACAGCGACTTCCAGGCAGAAAGCCGACGACGAAAACCCACGAGCAAAGGCTTGGCCCGCCTGCGACGCCTGTTCGCGAGCGAGAAGTCTGCTGTAGGTAGGGATTGGAATTGGATGTGGTAAAAATTCTACGCTGCAGCCTCGGACCATCACAACCACCCGCAGTTGCGCCTGGCTGCCACGATCAGCCGGTCAGAGTACCCAACTGCCTGATCGGCAGCGCCTTTTCGCCCAGGGACCGGCTTGCCACCTAGCCGTCGCTGCGACAAAACATCGCGAAACCTTTTGCCCGGCGCCGGCTCCGAGCGAAACATGCCGGATGATTTGACCTTACCCCAGGGGCAAGCTCTAGCCTCGGCGTCGTCAGCCCAGTCAGGAGCCCGAACATGCGTATCGTCCTTACCTCCACCCTGCTCGCCCTCACCCTGCTGGCGGGCGGCGTCGCCCAGGCCGCCGAAACCCAGCACCAGACCCACCAGGACATGCAGAAGAGCATGGAAGCCATGCACCAGGGCATGGAAGAAGGCCTCAAGGCCAAGGACCCGGACCTGGCCTTCGCCAAGGGCATGCTGGCCCACCACGAGGGCGCGGTGGACATGGCCCGCTACCAGCTCCAGCACGGCAAGGACCCGGAGATGCGCAAGCTGGCCGAAGACATCATCCAGGCCCAACAGAAGGAAATCGACCAGCTCAATCGCTGGATCAAGGCCCACGGCAAGTGATGGTGCACCGCGTCCGGGACTGGCACAGTGAAGCGCCAGTCCCGTCGCGGAGACCGCCATGCTGATCAACCATCTGGATCATCTGGTCCTGACCACCACGGACCTCGCTGCCTGCGAGGATTTCTACACCCGGGTGCTGGGTATGCGCCTGGAGACCTTCGGCGCGGGGCGCAAGGCGCTGCGCTATGGCGACCAGAAGATCAACCTGCACGAGCGGGGCCACGAATTCGAACCCAAGGCGCACCTGCCGGTGCCGGGCGCGCTCGACCTCTGCTTTATCGCACGCCAGCCGCTGGACGCCGTGATCGCCCATCTCCAACGCGAAGGCTGGCCGATCTTGGAAGGCCCGGTGGCGCGCACCGGCGCGACCGGACCGATCCGCTCGGTCTATGTGCGCGATCCCGATCTCAACCTCATCGAGATCGCCGAGTACCCGACCTAGCGCGGCCGGCCGAACACCTGGGTCCAGTAGAGGCTGTGGGTGCTGCGCGGATTCAGGGCATAGGCCGCGCCCATTTCGGTGAATTCCGGATTCATCAGATTGGCGCAGTGGCCCGGACTCGCCAGCCAGCCCTGCATGGCCTGGGTGACCGAACCGGCGCCGGCGGCGATGTTCTCGCCGATGCGGGTCCAGCCGTAGCCCTGCCTGGCCACCCGCTCGGCCACGGTGCCGCCGCCGGGCGCGGTATGGGAGAAGTAGTCGCGACCGGCCATGTCCTGGCTGTGGGCCAGGGCGGCATTGGCCAGCGCCGGATTCCAGCGCAGCGGCGTGGTGGCGGCGAAGCGGCGGGGGCCGCAGGTGCGCGCCTGGGCCCGGGCGCGATTGACCTCGGCCAGCACCGCCTTGCCGGCGGTCTGCCAGTCGCCCAGGCCGGCGCTCACCACCGGCCGCGCCAGCACCAGTTGCCAGCGCGGTCCCTGCTGGCTCACCCCGATCTGCGCATAGTCACTGCTGGCCAGCGGTCGGCAATACTGCTGGCGCAGCCCGGCCATGGCCGCCTGGGCGGTCGGTGCGCCCGCCAGCATGATCACCTGCACCGCCGACGCCTGGTAACCCGCGGCGCGCAGATCGCTCTGCAGCCGATCCCGTCCGGTCAGGCGCACCGCCGCCAGGCGACCGTCGGCGGCGAGGGCCGCCGCAGCGCGGGTGCCGGGGCAGCCCTGGGGGGCGGCGCGATAGGCGTTGATCAGGCTGACCAGCCGCGCCTCCTCGGGCGTCGCCGCCAGGGCGGCATCGGCCAGCAGGCTCGTGGTCAGCAGCAGGAAAAAGGCAAGAAGGCGAGGCATGTGCGGGCCAATCCGAAAAACAGGGAAGCGCTGTTTACCCGCCCTGAACCTGTGGCGCAACCCAAACGGCTCGCCAGCCGAGGAACGGATGGCAGTTTGCTTGCAGGGGTGATTGGGGTAGGCTCGCCCGCTCATTCAACAGGAGTCTCTCCCATGGCCAAAGCCTCTGCCCGCCACATCCTGGTTTCCAGCGAAGACAAGTGCAACGAACTCAAAGCCGCCATCGAAGGGGGCGCCGACTTCGCCCAGGTGGCCAAGGACAACTCCAGCTGCCCCTCCAGCCGCCAGGGCGGCGACCTGGGCACCTTCCGCCCGGGCCAGATGGTCAAGGAATTCGACACCGTGGTGTTCAGCGCGCCCCTGCACCAGGTCCAGGGTCCGGTAAAGACCCAGTTCGGCTATCACCTGGTGGAAGTCACCAGCCGCGAGGATTGATCGCGCCGGTGCTCCCGCTCACGGCGGGAGCACCTCCCTTCCCTGCGTCCAACCGACTATCCTGCAGACTTCCTGCCTCCCGAGGATAGCGCCATGCCCCTGCCCCTCGAACGTCACGGCCAATGCCTGTGCGGCGCCGTCCAGCTGGATTGCCGCCTCGACACCCTGGCCGTTTCGGCCTGCCATTGCCGGACCTGTCGCCGCTGGGGCGGTGGCCCGCTGCTGGCGGTGGAATGCGCCCAGCCGCCGGTGATCGGTGGGGGCGACGCCCTGGCCGTCCATGCCTCCTCCGACTGGGCCGAGCGCGGCTTCTGTCGTCACTGCGGCACCCACCTGTTCTACCGCCTCAAGGCCGAGCCGCACTACGCCATTCCGGTGGGACTGCTCGAGGGTGAGGACTGGTGGCTGGACAGCGAGATCTTCATCGAGGAACAGCCCGCCTGGTACTGCTTCGCGCACTCGCGCCGCCAGCTGACCGGTGCCGAAGCCTTGGCCGAGCACGACAGCCAGGACGAGTTGCCGGGGTCCGACTCCGACTTCGCCCATGACCGCCGGTCGTCTGACCCTGGGTGACTCCGGACAGGGCGCTTAGCGCGCCAAGGCTCGTCCCAGAGCCCCATTCTCATCCCCACCCCTGAGCCACCCTGCCCGCGTGCCTGCGGCCTGGGCGCACACCCCCATCAAGCCGCCGCCAAACGCGCCGATGCCTGGGTGAACTCCCTTTCCCAGCCTGCCAGACAAGAGGAACAATCATGGGGTTTCTGCAACGCTTCGGCGCGCGCGCCCGCCTGGGCGGTAGCGGCGTGTTCAGCCTGACCTGCTCCGCCCGCGAACTCGGCGACCGCCTCGGCGGCGTCGCCCTCAAGCCCACCTTCATCACCGGCTTCGTCTCGCCGCACCTGGACCTGGACGCCATCGCCCGGCAACTGGTGGCCCGCTTTCCCGAGGCCTCCATCAGCCTGTGCACCACCTCCGGCGAACTCTGCGGCAGCGAACAGCGCCTGTACTGCGCCGCCGACGGCGCGTGGGACCGGCTGGTGCTGCAATTCTTCGACGCCTCGGTCATCGCCTCGGCCGAGGTGGTGCACGTCCCGCTGGACAGCGAGGACATCCGCCGGGGCGGACCGCGGCGCAGCATGAAGGAACGCCTCGCCCGCCTGACCGAGTCGCTCAAGCGCCTGCAGGTGCGCACCTCCATCGATCACCGCGATACCCTGGCCTTCGTGCTGTTCGACGGCCTGTCCGCCTCGGAATCCTTTTTCATGGAAGCGCTGTACGAGTCAGGCCGCTTTCCCTGCCTGTTCGTCGGTGGCTCCGCCGGCGGCAAGGGCGACTTCCGCCAGACGCTACTGCACGATGGCCGCCAGGCCTATGAAAACCATGCCCAGCTGGTCTTCCTGAAGATGGCCCGGAACACCCGCTTCGGGGTGTTCAAGAGCCAGAACTTCAGCGCTACCCCGCTCAGCCTCAGTGTCCTCACCGCTTCCCTGGAAGAGCGCTACATCAGCCAGGTGGTCGACAGTCGTGGCCAGATCAAGAGCATGGTGGCCGCCCTCTGCGAGGCCCTGAGCTGCCGCGCCGAGCAGCTGGAGCAGCGCCTGGCGGACTACTCCTTCGCCATCCGCGTGGGCGAGGAGCTGTTCGTCCGCTCCATCGCCCGCATCGACTACGCGCGCGAGCGCATCCACCTGTTCTGCGACGTGGCGCCCGGCGAAGAGCTGGTGATGGTCAAGCGCACCTCCCTGGTGGACACCACCCGCCAGGACTTCGCCCGCTTCCTGCAGGGCAAGAACGGCATCCCGCTGGTGGGGGTGCTCAACGACTGCATCCTGCGCCGCGCCAACAATGGCGCCGAGCTGCCGCGCATGGGCGAGGTGTTCGGCCAGACGCCAGTGGTGGGTTTTTCCACCTTTGGCGAGATCCTCGGTCTGAACCTCAACCAGACGCTCACCGCGGTGTTCTTTTTCCGCACTCCCGAAGGTGCCCCCTTCCGCGACGACTACGTCGACAACTTCGCCGCCCACTACGGTGAATTCAAGGCCTTCTTCCTGCGTCGACAGATCAAGAAGCTGGCGGGCCTGAGCCAGGTGGTGGTCAACCAGATCGACGAATTCAAGCGGCAGAACTTCACCGGAATCGTGGATGCCCAGGGCCTCGACGACTCCATCCAGGCCGTATTCGGCGGCCTCGCCGATCTTGGCCAGGTCTTGCGCCAGGCGCACCAGAGTCGCCAGGAGATCGGCGAACAGCTGCGGCACTACTCCGGCGAATTGCACAGCAGCATGGACGATCTGGCAGGCAACATCCTGCAACAGGGCGAAGTCACCCGGCAGGCCGACAGCACCGTGCAGAACCTCACCGACCAGGCCGAGGACGTGGTGCGCAGCGCCAACGAGTTGAGCCAGTCGAGCCTGCGCATCCAGTCCATCGTCCAGGTGATCCAGCAGATCGCCGGCCAGACCAACCTGCTGGCGCTCAACGCGGCCATCGAGGCGGCGCGCGCTGGCGAAAGCGGCCGGGGCTTCGCGGTGGTGGCCGACGAGGTGCGCAACCTCGCGGCCATCACCCACAAGAACGCCGCCGAGATAGGAGCCGACATCGACCAGCTGTCCCGCGCCATCAGTGAGGTGGGTACCCATATCGCCGGCCAGGCCAAGGACGTGGGTTCGCTGCAGGATCTGCTCGCCGCCCTGCGCGAGTCCGGCCGTCTCACTGCCCAGACCTCCCACCGCACCAAGGACATCGCCGATACCCTCACCGGCCTCACCGCCGCCACGTCGTCCTAGGTCGCGAGGACTTACCGTTCGTCGGCACTGACCGGCAAGTCTCGCCTGCCGCTCGCGTATCTGCCCCTCACCAGGGGCAGATACCGGTGGGTGTCGGATCACCTTCCGAGTGACCGCAGAGTCACGGCCAGCGCCGTGGCTTGCGGCTCTATTTTGCCCCCGTCAGCGACCCATGAGTCAGCAATAGACGCCCCAAACCCGCTCCCGACAGCGCCTACGACTTTTGTAGTGACTATACGAAAGCACTACAAAACTCGGTTGACGACCGCCTCCTCTCCTGCAAATCTCTAGCTGCACCGGACGCGAACCCCCTATCCATGCGGGTCGCGCCTGGGCTCCGGGTGACCCTCGGGCCGTCTTGCGTAGTGATGCTCAAGAGGCACTACAAGAGAAGACGACTGAAATGCCGCGCTGCTCGAGGCAGCGTCGCCAGAGGTGACGTCCGGATCCATGCAGGAACGTACGGCGACATGACTCGACAGCTGGGCTGACCTTTCGCCTTCGCGACCGGCATCCGGGTGGCAACCGCCATCCCGCTGCCGGACGTTGGGAAAAGACTGGTACCCAAGCCAACCTTATCGAGAAGGATCGACTCATGTCCGCTTACGAGAACGACGTTCAGGCCATCGCCGCCCTCAAGAACAGCACCGGCAATCACTGGAGCGCCATCAATCCGGAATACGCCGCGCGGATGCGCCTGCAGAATCGCTTCAAGACCGGTCTCGACATCGCCCGCCACTGCGCGGCCATCATGCGCCGGGACATGGCCGCCTACGACGCCGACAGCAGCGCCTACACCCAGTCGCTGGGCTGCTGGCACGGCTTCATCGGGCAGCAGAAGCTGATCGCCATCAAGAAGCACCTGGGCAGCACCCAGGGTCGTTACCTCTACCTGTCCGGCTGGATGATCGCCGCGCTGCGCTCGGAATTCGGCCCGCTGCCCGATCAGTCCATGCACGAGAAGACCAGCGTGCCGGCGCTGATCGAAGAGCTCTACACCTTCCTGCGCCAGGCCGACGCCCGGGAGCTGGCCATGCTGTTCCGCGACCTGGACGCCGCCCGCGCCGCCGACGAGAACGCCAAGGCCGCCGCCATCCAGGCCAGGATCGATGACTACGAGACCCACGTGGTACCGATCATCGCCGACATCGACGCCGGTTTCGGCAACGCCGAGGCCACCTACCTGCTGGCCAAGAAGATGATCGAAGCCGGAGCCTGCTGCATCCAGCTGGAAAACCAGGTCTCCGACGAGAAGCAGTGCGGTCACCAGGACGGCAAGGTCACGGTGCCCCACGAGGACTTCCTGGCCAAGATCAATGCGGTGCGCTACGCCTTCCTCGAACTGGGCGTGGACGAGGGCGTCATCGTCGCCCGCACCGACTCCCTGGGCGCCGGCCTGACCAAGCAGATCGCCGTGAGCAAGCAGCCGGGCGATCTGGGCGACCAGTACAACGGCTTCCTCGACTGCGACGAGGTGGACGCCAGCCAACTGGGCAACGGCGACGTACTGATCAGCCGTGGCGGCAAGCTGCTGCGGCCCAAGCGCCTGGCCAGCGGCCTGTTCCAGTTCCGCGCCGGCAGCGGTGTGGACCGGGTGGTGCTGGACTGCATCACCTCGCTGCAGAACGGCGCCGACCTGCTGTGGATCGAGACCGAGAAGCCTCACGTCGGCCAGATCAAGGCCATGGTCGACCGCATCCGTGAGGTCGTGCCCAACGCCAAGCTGGTCTACAACAACAGCCCCTCCTTCAACTGGACGCTGAGCTTCCGCCAGCAGGTGTTCGACGCCCTGCAGGCCGAGGGCAAGGACGTGTCCGCCTACGACCGCGCCAAGCTGATGAGCGTGGACTACGACGACACCGAACTGGGGCGCCTGGCCGACGCCCGGATCCAGAGCTTCCAGCGCGACGCGGCGCGTGAGGCGGGCATCTTCCACCACCTGATCACCCTGCCCACCTACCACACCGCGGCCCTGTCCACCGACAACCTGGCCAAGGGCTACTTCGCCGAGGAAGGCATGCTGGCCTACGTCAAGGGCGTGCAGCGCCAGGAGATCCGCCAGGGCATCGCCTGCGTCAAGCACCAGAACATGGCCGGCTCGGACATGGGCGACGACCACAAGGAATACTTCGCCGGCGAGGCCGCGCTCAAGGCGGCGGGCAAGGACAACACCATGAACCAGTTCCATTGATCACGGCCACTGCGGAGGACACGCTCATGAACCTGAACGACAACCCCAGCCTGGACGATCTCAAGCAACTGTTCGGCCGGCTCAAGGACAAGAACCACACCCACATCCTCTGGGTCTGCGAGAGCGGCGCGGTGCACGTCGACCGCCTGCCCGGCGGCGAGACGCCCGAGCAGTTCGAGGAGCGCCATCCCAGCCTGCGCATCCGCTTCAAGACCTACAACAAGGGCGGCGGCTACGTCGGCAAGTCGGCGGCGGCGGACGACAACTTCATCAGGAGCGTCCACGCCGCCCTGCAGGAGCACTGGCGCCTGGCCGGCCGGCAACAACGCCCGGCCTATGTGGATCGCTACTGCTAGCCATGAAAAAGGGCGCGCCGGATGGTGGACCACCCGGCGCGCCCTGCCCCACCTCCGAGGCGACTCGTCCGCTCCTGCATGGCCCTGCAGGCTCGGTCGAATCGCCTCTTCTGTTTACAACACGAACAGATCGACGAAGCGGTGTACCGGGGTAGCCTCCAGTCCTGCCTGGTCCTTGCACAGCTCGAAGACCTGGGCGCAGCGAGCGGCCGGGAAGCGCGTCGCCAGGTTGCTCTGGAATTTGCGCTCCAACAGCGGAATGCCCTCTTCGCGGCGACGGCGATGGCCGATGGGATATTCCACGGCGATCTTCTCGGTGCTGCTGCCGTCGGTGAAGAACACCTGCAGGGCGTTGGCGATGGAACGCTTGTCGGCTTCCAGGTACTCGCGGCTGTAGCGCTCGTCCTCGACGATCTCCATCTTCTCGCGCAACTGGTCGATGCGCGGATGAGCCTGGTGGAAGGCGTCCTCGTAGTGCTCGGCGACCAGGTCGCCGAACAGCAGCGGCACGGCGATCATGTACTGCAGGCAGTGGTCGCGGTCGGCGGCGTTGGCCAGGGGGCCCTGCTTGGAGATGATGCGGATGGCCGATTCGTGGGTGGTCACCACGATCTTCTCGATCTGATCGACGCGATCGCGCACCTGGGGATGCAGGATCACCGCGGCCTCGGCGGCGGTCTGCGCATGGAATTCCGCCGGGAAGCTGATCTTGAACAGCACGTGTTCCATCACGTAGCTGCCGAAGCCCTGGGGGAAGCGGAACTGGCGCTGGTTGGCCGGCTTGGTGGCCAGGTCCTTGTTGGTGTGACTGAACAGCACGTCGTAGAAGCCCCACTGGGGCGCGCTGAGCACCCCAGGGATGCCCATCTCGCCGCGCAGGGCGATGTCGGCCAGGCGCACGCCACGGCTGGAGGCGTCACCGGCGGCCCAGGACTTGCGGCTGCCCGCATTGGGCGCATGGCGATAGGTGCGCAGCGCCTGGCCATCGACGAAGGCGTGGGACAGCGCCGCCAGCAATTGCTCGCGGTTGGCGCCCATCAGCTTGGCGCTGACCGCGGTGGAAGCCAGCTTGACTAGGAAGACGTGGTCGAGACCGACGCGGTTGAAGGAGTTCTCCAGGGCGAAGACGCCCTGGATCTCGTGGGCCATGACCATGGCTTCCAGCACCTGGCGCATGGTCAGGGGCGCTTCGCCCTGGGCCACGCGGCGCTGGGAAAGGTGGTCGGCCACCGCCAGGATGGCACCGAGGTTGTCGGAAGGATGGCCCCACTCGGCGGCCAGCCAGGTGTCGTTGTAGTCCAGCCAGCGAATGATGCAGCCGATGTCCCAGGCCGCCTTGACCGGGTCCAGGCGATAGCTGGTGCCCGGCACCCGCGCGCCCTGGGGCACCAGGGTGCCCTCCACCTGGGGGCCGAGCAGCTTGGTGCACTCGGGGAAGCGCAGGGACAGCAGGCCGCAGCCAAGGGTGTCCATCAGGCAGTTGCGGGCGGTGTCCAGGGCCTCGCGGGAGGTGACCTGGTAGGTCAGCACGTAGTCGGCCAGGTCCTGGATGACCTGGTCGTAGTCGGGCCGGTTGTTGAGATCGACGTTGGCGCTCATGGGCTAGGGTTCCTTACAGCGTGGTCATGGCGGTCCGCCGGTGCGGCCGCTCCTACGGGGTTTGGCCGCCACGGGGCGCTCCTGTAGGAGCTTCCGTGGCCGCGATCAGCTTTGTTTAGCGATTGGCGATGGGCGTGAAGGCCCGCTGCTCGACGCCGATGTAGTCCGCGCTGGGGCGGATGATGCGGTTGTCGGCGCGCTGCTCGAAGACGTGGGCGCACCAGCCGGCCGTGCGCGAGCAGACGAAGATCGGCGTGAACAGCGGTGTCGGGATACCGAGGAAGTGATAGGCCGAGGCGTGGTAGAAGTCGGCGTTGGGAAACAGCCCCTTCTCTTCCTTCATGGTGCGGTCGATGGCTTCCGAGACCGGGAACAGCACGCTGTCACCCACCTCCGCCGCCAGTTGCCGGGCATAGTCCTTGATCACTTCGTTGCGCGGATCGCTGTCGCGGTAGATGGCGTGGCCGAAGCCCATCACCTTCTCCTTGCGCTCGAGCATCTGCTTCAGACCGCTGACCGCCTCCGCGGGCGAGGCGAAGCGTTCGATCAGCGCCATGGCCGCCTCGTTGGCGCCGCCGTGCAGCGGCCCACGCAGGGAGCCGATGGCGCCGGTGACGCAGGAATAGAGATCCGACAGTGTCGAGGCGCAGACCCGGGCGGTGAAGGTGGAGGCGTTGAATTCGTGCTCGGCATAGAGGATCAGCGAGACGTTCATCACCCGCGCATGCAACTCGCTGGGCGCCTTGCCGTGCAGCAGGGTCAGGAAGTGGCTGGCGATGTCCGGGGCGTCGCTCGTGCACTCGATGCGGGTGCCGGTCTGGCTGAAGTGATGCCAGTAGAGCAGGATCGCCGGGAAGGCGCCGAGCAGGCGATCGGCCACCTGCTGCTGGTCGGCGAAGCTGTGCTCCGGCTCCAGGGTACCCAGCAGCGAGGCGCCGGTGCGCATCACGTCCATGGGGTGGGCACTGGCGGGGATGCGCTCCAGGCCTTCCCTGAGCGGCTGCGGCAGGTCGCGCAGCGCGGCCAGGCGCTGGCGATAGGCGTCCAGTTGCGCCTGGGTGGGCAGCTCGCCATAGAGCAACAGGTGGGCGACCTCCTCGAAGTCGGCCCCGGCGGCCAGCTCACGGATGTCATAGCCCCGGTAGGTGAGGCCGGCGCCGGTCTTGCCGACGGTGCAAAGCGCGGTGCGGCCGGCGACCTGGCCACGCAGGCCGGCGCCACCGAGGGTTTTGCTGTCTGCCATCGTCTCGCTCCTCTTGGAGTTGTTGTGCGAAAAAGCGGGCGTTCTAAGCTTTCTTTACGATCTCGCGAGCTAGCGACAAACAAGGCGGAAGTGGCTGAGGAATCGGATCGGACTCGCGCTCGAGTTCACGAGTGGTAAATGAGCATTCCGATGGGGCCGCCCAGGCCGGGCTGGCGACCCAGGCCGCTTCCAACGCAGTTTGGCCGACGCGCAGCAGATCGTTAGGATTTCTGCTGCTGGAACAGGCGATCCAGCTGGTCTTCATACCGGTGATAGTCGATGCGGTCATAGAGTTCGGCGCGGGTCTGCATGGTATCGACCACCGCCTGCTGGCCGCCGTCGCGACGGATCGCCGTGTAGACGTTTTCGGCGGCGCGATTGGCCGCACGGAAGGCCGACAGCGGATAGAGCACCAGGCCCACGTCGGCCCCGGCCAGCTCCTCGGTGGTGAACAGCGGCGTGGCGCCGAATTCGGTGATGTTGGCCAGGATCGGCACCCCCACCGCCCGGGCGAACTGGTGGTACATCGGCAACTCGGTGATGGCCTCGGGAAAGATCATGTCGGCGCCGGCCTCGACGCAGGCGCAGGCGCGGTCGATGGCGGCCTGCAGGCCTTCCACCGCCAGGGCATCGGTGCGCGCCATGATCACGAAGTCCGGGTCGGTGCGGGCATCCACCGCCGCCTTGATGCGGTCGACCATCTCCTGCTGGCTGACGATCTCCTTGCCCGGCCGATGACCGCAGCGCTTGGCGCCCACCTGATCCTCGATGTGCATGGCCGCCGCGCCCGCCTTGATCAGGGCGCGGGTGGTGCGGGCCACGTTGAAGGCCGAGGCGCCGAAGCCGGTGTCGACATCCACCAGCAGCGGCAGGTCGCAGACATCGGTGATGCGGCGGACGTCGATGAGCACGTCTTCCAGGCCGCTGATGCCCAGGTCCGGCAGCCCCAGGGAGCCGGCCGCGACCCCGCCGCCGGACAGGTAGATGGCCTGGAAGCCGGCACGCCTGGCCAGCAGCGCATGATGGGCGTTGAGGGTGCCGACCACCTGCAGCGGGCGTTCGGCGGCGACGGCGGCGCGGAATTTCTGGCCGGGACTGAGGGCATTCATGGCGTTACCTCGACTGATCGGTGACTAGGCTCTGTACGAAAAATGCCTGCGCTCGGTGATGCTTCGTTGAAAAAGGCTTCTGAATGCTCATTTACCACTCGTAAACTCCGCTTCCTCAGCCTTTTTCGCCTCGCCTGACCTTCGCTCGGCGACTTTTCGTACAGAGCCTAGGGGATGGTGCTGCAGGTTGCGCTTGGAGGCGGCGATGTGGCGGCGCATCAGCAGCTCGGCCAGCTCGCCGTCGCCCTCGGCCAGGGCATCGAGGATGCGATGGTGCTCGGCGAAGGCCTGGCGTGGTCGATTGGGGGTGGCGGAGACCTTGAGCCGGTACATGCGTACCAGGTGATAGAGCTCGCCGCAGAGCAACCGCACCAGCATGCCGTTGCCGCTGGCCTGGATGATGCGGTAGTGGAAGTCATGGTCGCCTTCCTGCAGGTAGTAGCCGGTGCCGGCCTGGAACGCCGGATCACGCTCGTGGGTATCCAGCAGCTGGCGCAATTCGCCGATGCCCTGGGGCGTGAGGCGCTCGGCCGCCAGGCGGCAGGCCATGCCTTCGAGGGATTCGCGGATTTCGTAGAGTTCGACCAGTTCGGCCAGGCTCAGGGCGACGACCCGGGCGCCGGCATGGGGCACCCGCACCACCAGGCGCTGGCCTTCCAGCCGGTGGATGGCTTCGCGCAGCGGCCCGCGGCTGATGCCGTAGGTGCGGGCCAGCTCGGGCTCGGAAATCTTGCTGCCCGGCGCCACGTCGCCACGGACGATGGCCTCGCGGATCCGGCGGAACACCTGCTCGGAAAGGGTCCCGCTGTCGGTCTCGGACGCTTCAGCCTGGAAGAGGCTATCGATCATTGTCGACACCTTTTGTGTTTATGGGCTGAATAACTACGCCTGAACGCCTTTCCAGTCAATATTTGTCGACAATCCAGCTGTGACAGCCTGTATCTCGCCCCGCCAGGAGCGGTTCGCTACACTAGCGCGCCGTCCCTCCCAGCCGACCTCCTCATGCCCCTCTGCCACCTGCATCCCCTGCCCTACCACGCCGATCCCACGGTGCGTTTCGCCCTGCTGCAAGGCGAACCCGGCGCGGTGCTGCTGGACTCCGGGCGGCCAGTGGCCGAGCGGGGTCGCTACGACCTCATGGCAGCCTGGCCGCTGCAGGTGCTGCAACCCGCCTCCGGTGAGACGGGCCACGCCTTTTTTGCGCGGACGCGCGCGGCCCTGGCCAGCCTGGGTCGCGCCGACCTGCCGGAGGGTGCGGACCTGCCCTTCGCCGGTGGCCTGCTGGGTTATCTCGGCTATGACTTCGGTCGGCGCCTGGAGCGCCTGCCCGCGGGCGCCCGCGCCGACCTGGCGCTGCCCGATGCGCGCCTGGGCCTCCATGCCTGGGCGCTGGTCAGCGATCACCAGGCGCGGACCAGCCAGCTGGTCTGCCATCCGGCGCTGGACGCGGGGGAACGCCAGCGCCTGATCGCCCTGTTCGACGCCGGGGAAACGCCCAAGGCCGAAGGCTTCCGGCTGACCGCCCCCTTCGCCGCCGACATCGACGAGCCCACCTATCGCCAGCGCATCGAGGCCATCCAGGCCTATATCGCCGCCGGCGACTGCTACCAGGTCAACTTCGCCCAGCGCTTTCGCGCACCCTTCCAAGGTTCATCCTGGACCGCCTACCAGGCCCTGCGCGCGGCCTGCCCGACACCCTTCTCCGGCTACCTGGCGCTGGAGCGCGGCGCCCTGCTCAGCCATTCGCCGGAGCGCTTCCTGCGGGTGAGTCGCGGCGAGGTGGAAACGCGCCCGATCAAGGGCACCCGGCCCCGGCGCCCCGAGGCCGGGGCCGATGCCGCCGAAGCCAGCGCTCTGTTGGCCAGCCCCAAGGATCGCGCTGAGAATCTGATGATCGTCGACCTGCTGCGCAACGACCTGGGGCGTAGCTGCCGGATCGGCTCGGTGCGGGTGCCCGAGCTGTTCGCGCTGGAGAGCTATCCCAACGTCCACCACCTGGTCAGCGCCGTCACCGGCGAACTGGCCGCGGGCCTCGACGCCCTCGACCTGCTGGCCGGCAGCTTTCCTGGTGGCTCCATCACCGGCGCGCCGAAGATCCGCGCCATGCAGATCATCGACGAGCTGGAAGAGACCCGGCGGGGTCCCTACTGCGGCTCGCTGCTCTATCTGGACGTGCGCGGCGAGAGCGACAGCTCCATCCTGATCCGCAGCCTGCTGGCCGAAGACGGGGTGCTCAGTTGCTGGGGCGGCGGCGGCATCGTCATGGATTCCCACTGGGAAGACGAATACGCCGAATCCCTGGCCAAGGTGCGGGTGCTGCTGGAGACGCTGGCAGCCCACAGCTGATCGGGCTTTGCTACCATGGCAGCACCCTTCCCCGGCTGGAGCCCGCCATGTCCCTCGATCTCGCCCGCATCAACGCCGACCTCGGCCGCGATCCCGAAAAGCTCGTCGCCTGGGCCCTGGGCCTGGGCAAGAGCGCCATCGTCACCACCAACTTCCGGCCCTTCGAGGCGGTGATCCTGCACCTGGTCAGCCAGGTCAAGCCGGATATCCCGGTGGTCTGGATGGACAGCGGCTACAACACCCCCGCCACCTACCGCTGCGCCGACGAGATCGTGCGCAAGCTCGGTCTCAACCTGGTGACCTACCTGCCCAGGCGCTCGCGCGCCCATCGTGAGGCCATCGATGGCCCGGTGCCGGGGCTGGACGATCCGCGCCACGCCGCCTTCACCGAAGAGGTCAAGCTGGAACCCTTCGCCCGCGCCCTGCGCGAGACGGCGCCCGAGGTCTGGTTCACCGCCCTGCGCGCCACCGACACCGCGGTGCGCGCCCAGATGGACCCGGTCAGTGTCAACCCGGACGGCCTGATCAAGGTCGCACCGCTGCTGCACTGGACCTCCAAGGACCTCTACCAGTACCTCACCGCCCACGACCTGCCCAACGAATTCGACTACTTCGACCCCACCAAGGGTGACGAAAACCGCGAGTGCGGCCTGCACCTCGCCCACTGACTCGATGCCTGCCACGCGCCCGCTTCCGGGCGCGCGCCCCGTCCTCGCTGAAACAACGCCCATGACCGCTTCCCGCCCTATCCACTCCCGCAAGGGCGTCTTCGCCGTGGTGCTCGGCAACGCCGTGGAGTTCTTCGACTTCGGCGTCTACGCCACCTTCGCCGTGCTCATCGGCCAGGTGTTCTTTCCCTCGCAGAACGCCTTCGCCAGCCTGATGGCCAGCGTCATCACCTTTGGCGTCGGCTTCGTCGTCCGGCCACTGGGCGCCATCCTCATCGGCGCCTGGGCCGACCGCGTCGGCCGCAAGCCGGCGATGCTGCTGACCATGGTGTTGATGGCCCTGGGCACCGGTGGCATCGCCGTACTGCCCGGCTACGAGCAGATCGGCATCGCCGCCCCCATCCTGCTGGTGCTGACCCGGCTGCTGCAGGGGCTGGCCTGGGGTGGCGAAGCCGGCCCGGCCACCACCTACATCCTGGAAGCGGCGCCGCTGCACAAGAGAGGCACCTACGCCTGCTGGCAGGTGGTGGCCCAGGGGCTGGCCGCGGTGGCGGCCGGTCTGATCGGCTATGGCCTGACCCTCTGGTTGACGCCGGAGCAGCTGCTCGCCTGGGGCTGGCGCCTGCCCTTCCTGCTGGGCCTGGCGATCCTGCCCATCGGCCTCTATATCCGCCGCGGCCTGGTGGATACCCACGTCGGCGAAACCCGGAGCACCGGAGCGGTGCTGGGCGAGGTGCTGGCCACCCAGCGGCGGCCACTGCTGCTGGGGCTGCTGATCCTCTCCGGCAGCACCATCACCCAGTATTTCCTCAACTACATGACCACCTTCGCCCTGGTGGAGCTGAAGCTGCCCGCCGGGATCGCTATGCTCGCCACCCTGGTGATGGGCGCGGCCATGGCGGTCTGCTCGATCCTGGGCGGTGTGCTCAGCGATCGCTACGGTCGACGCATCGTGCTGATCCTGCCGCGACTGCTGTTGCTGGTGCTGCTCTATCCGGCGCTGGAGCTCATCACCCGGGCACCCAGCCCGGGCATCTTCCTGCTGACCCTGGCCGTGCTCTCCGGCTTGCACGGCATGAGCGGCGCGGCCCTGATCGTGCTGCTGGTGGAAAGCTTTCCCCAACGGGTGCGGGCGACCGGCTTCTCGCTGGTCTATGCGCTAGGGGTGGCGGCCTTCGGTGGCACCGCCCAGATCGTGGTGACCTGGCTGATCGGCGCCACCGGCGATCGCATGGCGCCGGCCGCCTACCTGCTGGTGGCCAACCTGGTCTGTCTCGGCGCCGCCTGGTTCGCCGCCGAGACCTGTCCGGGGCGTCAGCCGGCGGAACGCTCCGCGGCATAACCTTCTTCCCGACGGTTCTTGCGCTCCAGGCGGGTGTAGACGATGCCGGTGAGCAAGAGACCGAACAGCAGCACCGCGGCCAGCAGATAGAGCCCCGAGGCCAGGGTGCCGGTCGCCGCCTTGAGCGCACCGATGCCATAGGGGCCGAGATAACCGCCGAGGTTGCCCACCGAGTTGATCAGGGCGATACCGGCGGCGGCGCTGGCCCCGGCGAAGAAGCGACCCGGCAGGGTCCAGAACAGCGCGGTGAGGGAAAACAGACAGAAGGCCACCACCGACAGCGCCGCCAGTTGCAGCACGGCGGTACCGAACCAGGCGCTGCCGGCCATGGCCAGGGCGCCCACCCCATAGAGCACGGCCAGGTGCCCATAGCGATCGCCCAGGCGATCCGAACTGCGCGGCACGATGAGCAGGCCGAGGATGCCGAAGGCATAGGGGATCGCCGAGATGAAGCCGGTGGTGAGATCGCTGCCGCCGAACTGGTGGATCAGCGTCGGCAGCCACAAGCCCAGGCCATAGATGCTCAGGGTCACCGGCAGATAGTAGAGCGCCAGGAGCAGCACCCGGCGGTCCTTGAGCGCATGCAGGGGGTTGCCATGGCGGGTCTGGTCGAAGAGATGCAGGTCCTTTTCCAGCTCCGTCGCCAGCCAGCGCTTTTCATCGGCCGCCAGCCAGGCGACCTGTTGCGGACCATCCGGCAACCGGGTCAGGGTCGGCCAGGCCAGCAGCACCGCCGGCGCGCCGATGCAGAGGAACAGCCACTGCCAGCCGTGCAGGCCGAGCGCGCCATCCAGTTGCAGCAGCATGCCTGACAGCGGCCCCGTCACCAGCATGGCGATGGGCTGGGAGAGGATGAACAGCCCCATGATCTTGCCGCGATGGCGTACCGGAAACCACTGAGTGAGGTAGTAGAGCACCCCGGGAAAGAAGCCGGCCTCGGCCGCACCCAGCAGGAAGCGCATGACATAGAAGCTGTTCGGTCCCTGGACGAAGGCCATGCCCATGGTGATGGCACCCCAGGTCACCAGGATACGGGCGAACCAGCGGCGCGCACCGAAGCGTTCCAGCAGCAGGTTGCTGGGCACCTCGCAGAGGAAATAGCCGATGAAGAACAGGCCGGCACCGAGGCCGTAGGCGGCATCGCCGATGCCGATGTCGGCGCCCATGTGTAGCTTGGCGAAGCCCACGGCAGAGCGGTCGATGTAGGCGACCAGATAGAGCAATACGAGAAAGGGGACCAGCTTGAGCGTGATCCGACGGATGAGGGCGGATTCAGAGTGCATGGCGTTCTCCGACTTGTTGTTATTGTGCGGTTGAAGCGCAGATCGACCCAAAGTCTAACGTAATATCATTGAGACGTTAAATACCCATTTAGCGCCATTAATCAGCTCTTAAGTTAATTTTGATAATACTAAAATAATGTTACGAAGTAGGAAATCTTACCACTTGATTTCCGCTGATCCGCATTACAGAGCCGCTTAGCCCGCGATGACATCAGTTATCGCGCTGATGGTGTTATAGTGATGGCACGACGACTTCGGATGCCTTTCGATGAATTACAAGACACCGCTGCCGCGCAAAAGCAGACACGCTCGCATCGTCCATGAGCTCGGTACCCAGATCGTGTCTGGACACTTTCTGCCAGAACAGCGCCTGCCTCCCGAGGCGCAGCTGTGCGAAGAGTACGAAGTGAGCCGCCCCGTCCTACGTGAGGCCACCCGGGTTCTCGTGGCCAAGGGTCTGGTCAGGTCCAAGCCCAAGGTCGGTACCGTGGTCAAGCCACGCAACGAGTGGCATCTGCTCGATCCGGACGTGCTCCATTGGCTGCTGCAGAGCGATTCGCGGCACAGCTTCTACGAGACCCTGGTCAAGGTGCGCAACATCATCGAGCCGGAGGTCGCCGCCATGGCGGCTGCCAATGCCCAGCCCGAAGACGTGAAGGCCATCGAAGACGCCTACGAGCGGATGGAGCAGGCGGCGGACATCGCCAACATGGCCGAGCCGGACATGGCCTTTCACCTCTCCATCGCCACTGCCACCCACAACGAATTGCTGATTCATCTCTACAGCATCATGTTGCTGCCGGTGCGGGACTATCTGGAACGCTCCTCGGCGCTGTTCGCCACCGGAGAAAGCCTCAACCTGCTGGTCTCCCGGCACAAGGCGATCCTCACCGCGATCCAGCACCGCGACCCCCTTACCGCTCGGCATGCCGCCATCGCCCAGCTGGCCGGTGTCGATGACATGGTGGCCGAAGCCTTCCGGCCGCAGCCCTTGTCTGAAAGTGAAATTTCGTATGATCATTGAGGCCAAGAACCCACTCGCGGTATGCCCTCATGTCCAGCAGCTACCATGCCTCTACCGTAGAACAACTCGGCCAGCGACTCGCGGCCGGGCAATTTCCACCCGGTAGCGCCCTCAAGGTAGAGGCGGATCTCTGCCAGGAGCTGGGCGTCAGCCGCACCATCCTGCGCGAGGCGATCAAGACCCTGGCGGCCAAGGGCATGCTGGAAGTCGGCCCCAAGGTCGGCACCCGGGTCCTGCCGCTCAGTCGCTGGAATCTGTTCGATACCCAGGTGGTGGGCTGGCTGGCCACGGGCGGTCTGCCGGCTCATTTCGTCAAGGACCTGCTGGATCTACGCCACGCCATCGAGCCGGCGGCGGTACGCTGGGCCTGCGAAAGGGCCACCCCCGAGCAGGTCCAGGCGATCCAGGTCGCCTACCAGCACCTGGAAGCGTCGCTCAATGGCGGCGACTACAACACCGCCGACCAGCGCTTCCACGAATGCGTCCTGGCGGCCAGCCACAATCAGTTCATCGAGCAGATGGTGCCCGCCCTGGGCGCGCTGCTGGCCGCCTCCTTCACCCTGTCGTCGGCCGATCCCGACGAATTGCGGCGCACCCTCCCCCTGCACAAGGCCCTGGCCGACGGCATCGCGTCGCGCGATGCGGCGCGCGCCGTCTGGGCCTGCATGATGCTGATCGACAGCGCGGCGCTGACCCTGGCGCGCTATACCGATTGACGTCGCGCCTGGCGCAACCTGCGTAGCGTTTCGGGTTCCCATGCCTGAACGTTTCGTCCTGCCACAACAAGAGAGGTGAACGATGGATTGGCAGCCGCTGCTTCCCCAGCGCTTCAAACTGGCCGAGGGGCCCTTCTGGGACCAGGAAACCCAGGCGCTCTACTGGGTAGACATCGCCGGCTTCAAGGCCTGCCGTCTGCGCGGCGAGCATTATCAGGAATGGCAGCTGGATCGCCCCTGCTCCGCCTTCGTGCCCACGGTCCGCGGCGATGCCCTGGTGACCCTGCCGGATGGCGTCTTCCGCCTGGATCTCGACTCCCCGCCAGAGCGTCCCGCCCTGGAACGCTTCTGCGTCGCCGATCCCGATCCGGGCAATCGCGGCAACGAAGCCCGCTGCGATGCCCAGGGACGTCTCTGGCTGGGCACCATGCAGAACAACCTCGATGCCCAGGGCGGCGACGTGGCCATCGACCGGCACTCGGGCGGCCTGTTCCGCATCGATCCCGACGGCAGCGTCAGCCGTCACGCCAGCGGCCTCGGCATCGCCAACACCCTGGTGTGGAGCGCGACCGACAACCACGTCATCAGCGCCGACACCCTCAAGGACACCCTCTATCGCTACCCGCTGGATGCCAACGGCAACCTGGGGACCCCGACCGTCTGGGCCGGTCCCCACGAGCGCGGCTCGCCGGACGGCTCGGCCATCGACAGCGAAGGCTGCGTGTGGAACGCGCGCTGGGATGGCAACTGCCTGCTGCGCTTCTCGCCGGAGGGCGACCTGCTGGAGATCGTCGAACTGCCGGTGCAGCGGCCCACCAGCTGCGTCTTCGGCGGAGCGGATCTGCGCACCCTGTACGTCACCACCGCCGCCGCCGAGGGTGCCCTCGACGGCGCCCTGCTGCGGGCGACCGCGCCGGTAGCCGGCATGCCCTGCCACAGATTCGCCGGCTGATTCATCCTACCGACCCAGGCGCCCTGCCAAGGCGCCTGTCTGCTTCGGGCCCTATGTAACAGCCTGGTGACAGAGGTGACGAAAAATCTCGTCACCTTTTTCTTGCGCCCGCACCCATCCAATCATAATATCAATGCAGAGCGGTGTCGTCTGACCTCCACGACGGCAGCCCGCCGCCTCGCATTGCCTGGCCACACCAATAAAAACAAGGAGTTCCAGCTATGTTCCGTGTTCCGGGAGTTCGTTCTCTGCTGCGTGCCGCCCTCGCCGCCGGCGCTGTCAGCCTGTCCCTCTCTGCTTTCGCCGCCGATCCGGTCAAGATCGGCTTCCTGGTCAAGCAACCCGAGGAACCCTGGTTCCAGACCGAGTGGGCCTTCGCCGAGAAAGCCGCCAAGGACAAGGGCTTCACCCTGCTCAAGATCGCCGTGCCGGATGGTGAGAAGACCCTCGCCGCCATCGACAGCCTGGCCGCCAACGGCGCCAAGGGCTTCGTGATCTGCCCGCCCGACGTCTCCCTCGGCCCGGCCATCGTGGCCAAGGCCAAGCTCAACGACCTCAAGGTCATGGCCGTGGACGACCGCTTCGTCGACGCCAAGGGCAAGTTCATGGAAGACGTGCCCTACCTGGGCATGGCCGCCTTCGAGGTCGGCCAGCAGCAGGGCGCCGCCATGGCCGCCGAAGCCGAGAAGCGCGGCTGGAAGTGGGATGACACCTATGCGGTGATCAACACCTACAACGAGCTGGATACCGGCAAGAAGCGCACCGACGGTTCGGTGGAAGCCCTGAAGAAGGCCGGCCTGCCCGCCGACCACATCATCTTCGCGCCGCAGAAGACCCTCGACGTGCCCGGCAGCATGGACTCCACCACCTCCGCGCTGGTCAAGCTGCCTGCGGGCGCCAAGCACCTGATCATCGGCGGCATGAACGACAACACCGTGCTGGGCGGCGTCCGCGCCACCGAAAGCGCCGGCTTCAAGGCCGAGCAGGTGATCGGCATCGGCATCAACGGCACCGATGCCATCGGCGAATTGAAGAAACCCAACAGCGGCTTCTTCGGCTCCATGCTGCCCAGCCCACACGAAGAGGGCTACCAGACCGCCAGCATGATGTACGAGTGGGTGACTACCGGTAAGGAACCGCCCAAGTACACCGCGATGGACAAGGTCACCCTCATCACCCGTGCCAATTTCCAGCAAGAGCTGGAAAAGATCGGCCTCTGGAAGTGATGACCCCGGCGGCGCCCGTGCTGGCGCCGCCCCCTCTTTCATCTGGAGCCTTTATTACGATTCAGCGAGCTAGCGACAAACAAGGCGAAAAGACTTTAGGAAGCGCAGTTTACGATCAGTAAATGAGCATTCCGACGGGGCTGGCCCTCCAGAGGCTTTTCAACACGGTTTGGCCGACGCGCAGCAGATCGTAAAAAGGTTGTGACAGGAGTGCCTCATGGCAGCCTTGGAACACACCACCGCCCAGAGCGCCGACAGTCTCGGTTTCGTCGGCATCGGCAAGACCTTTCCCGGCGTCAAGGCGCTCGCCGACATCTCCTTCAACGTGCGGCCCGGCTCGGTGCACGCCCTCATGGGCGAGAACGGCGCCGGCAAGTCGACGCTGCTGAAGATCCTCAGCGGCTACCATGCCCCCACCACCGGCCACCTCAACATCGATGGCCAGGAACTGGTGTTCAAGAGCACCGCCGAAGCCATTCGCGCTGGCGTCGCCGTGATCCAGCAGGAACTGCAGCTGGTGCCGGAGATGACCGTCGCCGAGAACCTCTTTCTCGGACACCTGCCGGCGCGTTACGGCATCGTCAATCGTGGCCATCTGCGCCGCCAGGCCCTGGACCTGCTCAAGGGCCTGGCCGAAGAGATCGACCCCAACACCAAGGTCGGGCGCCTGTCGCTCGGTCAGCGCCAGCTGGTCGAGATCGCCAAGGCGCTCTCCCGCGGCGCCCGCGTCATCGCCTTCGACGAGCCGACCAGCTCGCTGTCCGCCCGCGAGACCGATCGGCTGATGACCATCATCGCCCGGCTGCGCGACGAAGGCCGGGTGGTGCTCTATGTCTCCCACCGCATGGAAGAGGTCTTCCGCATCTGCGACGCGGTGACGGTGTTCAAGGACGGTCGCCACGTGCGCACCATCGAGCGCCTGGCCGACATCACCCCCGACCAGCTGATCACCCTGATGGTCGGCCGCGATCTCGCCGACATCTACGACTACCGGCCGCGCGCGATCGGCGGCGGCTGCCTCAAGGTCGAGGGCCTGCTCGGCCAGGGCCTGCAGCAGCCGGTGGGCTTCGAGGTCTGCCAGGGCGAGATCCTCGGCCTGTTCGGCCTGGTCGGTGCCGGTCGCACCGAGCTGCTGCGCCTGCTGGCGGGTCTGGAAAAGCACAAGGCCGGCAGCCTGAGCCTCAAGGGCGCCCCGGTCAGCCTCAGGTCACCGCGCGACGCCATCGCCGCCGGCATCCTGCTCTGCCCGGAAGATCGCAAGAAGGAAGGCATCGTGCCCCTGGCCAGCGTGGCCGAGAACATCAACATCAGCGCCCGCCCCCATCACGCCAGCCTCGGCTGCCTGATCCAGGGCCGCTGGGAAAAGGCCAACGCCGAAAAGCAGATTCGCGCGCTCAACGTGAAGACGCCCCATGCCGGGCAGAAGATCAAGAATCTCTCCGGCGGCAACCAGCAGAAGGCCATCCTCGGTCGCTGGCTGTCGATGCCCATGCAGGTGCTCTTGCTCGACGAACCCACCCGCGGCATCGATGTGGGCGCCAAGTCGGAGATCTACGCCATCATCCATGACCTCGCCGCCCGCGGCATCGCCGTGGTGGTGGTCTCCAGCGACCTGATGGAAGTCATGGGCGTGGCCGATCGCATCCTGGTCATGAGCGAAGGCGCCATCACCGGCGAGGTGGCCCGCGCCGAGTTCAACGACGAGCGCCTGCTGCAACTCGCCCTGCCCCGTACCCGTGCCTGAACGGCCTGACAACAAGACAAGAACAGAGGTCCAGTCCATGTCCGCCCAACCCCACAGCCTGACCCCGCCGCGCCGCGGCTTCGACATGCGTCGCTTCCTCGACGACTGGGCCATGATGCTGGCCGCCGTCGTCATCTTCACCCTCTGCGCGCTGTTCGTGCAGAACTTCCTCTCGCCGCTGAACATGCGCGGACTGGGCCTGGCGATCTCCACCGTGGGCATCGCCGCCTGCACCATGCTGTTCTGCCTGGCCTCCGGCCACTTCGACCTCTCGGTGGGTTCGGTCATCGCCTGTGCCGGGGTGGTCGCCGCAGTGGTGATGCGCGAGTTCGACAGCGTCTTCCTCGGTGTCGCCGCCGCGCTGGCCATGGGCCTGGTGGTGGGCCTGATCAACGGCCTGGTGATCGCCAAGCTCAAGATCAACGCCCTGATCACCACGCTGGCGACCATGCAGATCGTGCGCGGCCTGGGCTACATCTTCTCCGACGGCAAGGCCGTGGGCGTCTCCCAGGAGCAGTTCTTCGTGTTCGGCAACGGCCAGCTGTTCGGCCTGCCGGTGCCCATCGTCATCACCCTGCTGTGCATCCTGTTCTTTGGCTGGCTGCTCAACTACACCACCTTCGGCCGCAACACCATGGCCATCGGCGGGAACGAGGAAGCCGCGCTGCTGGCCGGCGTCCACGTCGACCGCACCAAGATCATCATCTTCGCCATGCACGGGGTGATCGGCGCCCTGGCCGGCGTGGTGCTGGCCTCGCGGATGACCTCCGGCCAGCCGATGATCGGCCAGGGCTTCGAACTCACGGTGATCTCCGCCTGCGTACTGGGCGGGGTCTCCCTGGCCGGCGGCATCGGCATGATCCGCCACGTGATCGCCGGCGTGCTGATCCTGGCGATCATCGAGAACGCCATGAACCTGAAGAACATCGACACCTTCTACCAGTACGTCATCCGCGGAACCATCCTGCTGCTGGCCGTGGTCATCGACCGCTTCAAGCAGCGCTAAACCCAGACTCTGCCCTCCCCCACGGCGCCACGCGCGCCGTGCCGGGGACCGCTTTGCCCGTGAAATGCCCGAGGACAAGACAATGACCACGCCCAAACGCCCGCTCCGCTCCGCCCAGTGGTTTGGCAGCAACGACAAGAACGGCTTCATGTACCGCAGCTGGATGAAGAATCAGGGCATCCCGGACCACGAATTCCAGGGCAAGCCCGTCATCGGCATCTGCAATACCTGGTCCGAGCTGACCCCCTGCAACGCCCACTTCCGCAAGATCGCCGAGCACGTCAAGCGCGGCATCTACGAAGCCGGCGGCTTCCCGGTGGAATTCCCGGTGTTCTCCAACGGCGAATCCAACCTCAGGCCCACCGCCATGCTGACCCGCAACCTGGCCAGCATGGACGTGGAAGAAGCCATCCGCGGCAATCCGGTGGACGCCGTGGTGCTGCTCACCGGCTGCGACAAGACCACACCGGCGCTGCTGATGGGCGCCGCCAGCTGCGACGTGCCGGCCATCGTCGTCACCGGCGGCCCCATGCTCAATGGCAAGCACCACGGGCGCGACATCGGCGCCGGCACCATCGTCTGGCAGATGCACGAGGCCTACAAGGCAGGCGCCATCGACCTCAACGAATTCCTCTCCGCCGAAGCCGGGATGTCGCGTTCGGCCGGTACCTGCAACACCATGGGCACCGCCTCCACCATGGCCTGCATGGCCGAAGCCCTGGGCACCTCGCTGCCGCACAACGCCGCCATTCCGGCGGTGGATTCGCGCCGCTACGTGCTGGCGCACCTGTCCGGCATGCGCATCGTCGAGATGGTGGAAGAAGACCTGCGGCTGTCGAAGATCCTCACCAAGGAAGCCTTCGAGAACGCCATTCGCGTCAACGCCGCCATCGGCGGCTCCACCAACGCGGTGATCCACCTCAAGGCCATCGCCGGCCGCATCGGCGTGGACCTGGAGCTGGACGACTGGACCCGGGTCGGCCGCGGCACCCCCACCCTCGTCGACCTGCAGCCCTCAGGACGCTTCCTGATGGAAGAGTTCTACTATGCCGGCGGTCTGCCGGCGGTGATCCGCCGCATGGGCGAGGCCAACCTGCTGCCCCATCCCGAGGCCCTGACCGCCAACGGCAAGAGCCTCTGGGCCAACTGCGCCGAGGCCCCCATCTACGGTGACGACGAGGTCATCCGCGCCCTGGACAACCCACTGCGCGCCGATGGCGGCATCTGCGTGTTGCGCGGCAACCTGGCGCCCAAGGGCGCGGTGCTCAAGCCGTCGGCCGCGACCCCGGCGCTCATGCAGCACCGCGGTCGCGCCGTGGTGTTCGAGAACCTGGAAGACTACAAGGCGCGCATCGTCGATCCGGATCTGGACATCGACGAGACCTGCGTGATGGTGCTGAAGAACTGCGGACCCAAGGGGTATCCGGGCATGGCCGAGGTGGGCAACATGGGTCTGCCGGCCAAGCTGCTGGCCAAGGGCATCACCGACATGGTGCGCATCTCCGACGCCCGCATGAGCGGCACCGCCTACGGCACCGTGGTGCTGCACGTGGCGCCCGAGGCCTCGGCCGGCGGCCCGCTGGCGGTGGTCCGCGAAGGCGACATGATCGAACTGGACTGCGCCTCCGGCCGCCTGCACCTGGACATCCCCGACGCAGAACTGGCCGCGCGCCTGGCCGACTGGCAACCGCCGGCCGACCAGCTGCTGGCCGGCGGGTATCGCCGCCTCTACGTCAACCATGTGCTGCAGGCCGACGAAGGCTGCGACTTCGACTTCCTGGTCGGCTGCCGCGGCGCCGAGGTGCCCCGCCATTCGCACTGATTGGCTTCTACCGTTGGCTTCGCGTTGCTCAACCCAACCTGCGCGCTTCCGTAGGTTGGGTTGAGCGCAGCGAAGCCCAACAAACCACAACACCCGCTGTTCCCTGTACAACAACAAACCGAAAAGGTGGTCGAGATGAAACGCACGTTAGCCCTCACCGGACTTGGACTGTCACTCATGATCAGCACCCTTACCGCCCAGGCGGCCGGCCTCACCAGCCAGCAGTCGAGCTTTGGCAAGCTGCCCGATGGCACCCCCATCGAGAAGTTCGTCCTGACCAACAGCCACGGCATGCAGGCCACCGTCATCACCTACGGCGGCGTGCTGCAGGCGCTCAAGGTGCCCGACCGCAAGGGCCACAGCGAAGACGTGGTACTGGGCTTCGATGACGTCCAGGGTTATCTCGACAACCCCACCGTGTTCTTTGGCGCCACCATCGGCCGCTTCGGCAACCGCATCGCCGAGGGCCGCTTCAGCCTCGACGGCAAGAGCTACCAGATCCCCCAGAACGACAAGACCAACGCCCTGCACGGCGGGCCCCAGGGCTTCAACACCAAGGTGTGGAAGGCCGAGCCGGCCAAGGGCGACGGCTGGGTCGGCGTGACCCTGAGCTACGTCTCCCCCGATGGCGAGATGGGCTTTCCCGGCACCCTGACCACCCAGGTGACCTACCAGCTGGACGAGCACAACCAGCTGACCCTCAAGTACCGCGCCACCACCGACAAGCCGACGGTGCTCAACCTGACCAACCACAGCTACTTCAACCTGGCGGGCGCCGGCAGTGGCACCGTGCTCAAGCAGGTGGCGATGCTCAATGCCGACAAATACACCCCGGTGACCGCCAAGCTGATCCCCACCGGCGAATTGCCGCCCGTGGCCGGCACGCCCATGGACTTCCGCAAGCCGACCGCCATCGGCAAGCACATCGCCGACGACAACCAGCAGCTGAAGTACGCCGAACCCAAACAGGGTGGCTATGACTTCAACTGGGTGCTCAACACCGCTGGCGATCTGCAGAAGGCCGCCGCCGTGGTGACCGATCCGAGCTCCGGCCGCACCCTGACCCTCTACACCACCGAACCAGGCGTGCAGTTCTATACCGGCAACTTCCTGGAGGGGAACATCAAGGGCAAGGCGGGCAAGACCTACGGCCACTGGGGTGCCTTCACCCTGGAAACCCAGCACTACCCGGACGCGCCCAACCAGCCGAACTTCCCCACCACCCGCCTGGATCCCGGCCAGACCTACACCCAGACGACGATCTTCAAGTTCGCCGGCAAGTAGGGCGTTCTCCGATTCGAGCAAAGGCCGCTCCTGGGAGCGGCCTTTGCCTTGGTGCCCCCCTCACCCCAACCCTTTCCCGGAGGAAGAGGGGCAGGAGCGGAGCACCTCTCTATCTCGTGCCTCGTAGCGTGGAAAACGGCGCACCCTCCTCCACTCGAACCCTACCCCCGCAGCGTGGAAAACGGCGCAGCCTTTGCCACTGTCCTGCCACCGCGCCTTTCCGCCACCCAATAAAAAACCCGGCGCCTCGCGACGCCGGGTTTTTAGTCACTCAAGACAGCGCGATCAGAGCGCGGCCTTGGTGTTCTCGCCGTTCACCAGGCGCTGGATACCCAGCGGATTGGCGTTCTGCAGGGCTTCCGGGAGGAAGGCGTCCGGGTAGTTCTGGTAGCACACCGGACGCAGGAAGCGGTCGATGGCCAGAGTGCCGACCGAGGTGCCACGGGCATCGGAGGTCGCCGGATAGGGACCGCCATGGACCATGGCATCGCAGACTTCCACCCCGGTGGGATAGCCGTTGAGCAACAGGCGACCGGCTTTCTGCTCCAGCAGGCCGATGATGGCCTCGAAACGTTGCAGATCGGCCGGCTCGGCCAGCAGGGTGGCGGTCAGCTGGCCGTGCAGGCCTTGCAGCGCCTGGTGCAGCTGGGCTTCGTCAGCCACCTCGACCACCACGGTGGTGGGGCCGAAGACTTCTTCCTGCAGCAGCTCGTCGTTTTCCAGCAGCAGGCTCACATCTGCCTTGAACAGCTGCGGACGTGCCTGGTTGCCTTCCTGGTTGGCACCGGCCAGGTGCTGTACGCCGGAATGGGCCAGCAGTGCCGCGACGCCCTTCTCGTAGCTCTTGAGCGTGCCCGGATTGAGCATGGTCTGGGGCGCCTGCTCGTTCATGGCACCGGCCAGCCGCTCGAGGAAGGCGCTGAACTCGGGCGACCGCACGCCGATGACCAGACCCGGATTGGTGCAGAACTGACCGCAGCCCAGGACCACGGACGCCGCGAGTTCGCCGGCGATGGCATCACCACGGGCCTTGAGCGCCTCGGGCAGGACCACCACCGGGTTGATGCTGGACATCTCGGCGAACACCGGGATCGGCTGCGGACGGGCCGCGGCCATGTCGCACAGGGCGCGACCGCCGCGCAGCGAGCCGGTGAAACCCACGGCCTGGATGGCCGGGTGCTTGACCAGCTGCTCACCGACGCCACCGCCATAGATCATGTTGAACACGCCCTTGGGCATGCCGGTCTTCTCGGCGGCGCGAAGGATGGCATCGGCCACGTATTCGGCGGTGACCATGTGCCCGCTGTGGGCCTTGAACACCACCGGGCAACCGGCGGCCAGGGCCGCGGCGGTGTCGCCACCGGCGGTGGAGAAGGCCAGCGGGAAGTTGCTGGCGCCGAACACGGCCACCGGACCCAGGCCGATGCGGTACTGACGCAGGTCAGGACGCGGCAGCGGCTTACGCTCGGGCAGCGCGGTGTCGATGCGCGCACCGTGGAAGTCGCCCCGGCGCAGCACCTTGGCGAACAGGCGCATCTGGCCGCTGGTACGGCCACGTTCACCCTGGATGCGACCAGCCGGCAGTGCGGTTTCCTGGCAGACCAGCTGGACGAAGTCATCGCCCAGGGCATCCAGCTCGTCGGCGATGGCCTCCAGGAAGGCCGCGCGCTTCTCGGCGCTCAGCTTGCGGTACAGGGGCGCGGCCTGCTCGGCGGCGCGGGCGGCGGCATCGACCTCGGCCGTGGACGCCTGGAAGAATTCGTAGGGCAGCTGTTCGCCGGTCGTGGCGTCGATGCTGTAGACCCGCACCTCGCCCTCGCCGCTGCGAGCGCCACCGATGTAGTTCTTGCCTTGGATCTGCATTGTTCTCGACTCCTTATACCTAGGGGTTCAGGGAAGACCGCTCGCTTGGAGCGGCCTTCGAAAGGGTGGCACGCTCAGTCTCGGAGCGGCCGGGCCAGCCTGTGCGATACCCACTCTAGCATTCGCATAGTCAGCAGTCATCATACAACTATCAGAGCTGGCGGACCTGCCCGGGCTGGAAGGCTGCCGTGCCGGCCTTGACGCCATTGCTCAGCGGCTCGCCGAATTCCGGCACCGCGATCTCGAATCTGTCGCCCGGCTCCACACGCACGCCATCGGCGAAGGACAGGGTCGCCGTGCCGAAGAAATGCACATGGACATCCCCCGGTCGCAGGAACTGTGCGTACTTGAAGTGGTGATACTCCAGGTTCTCCAGGCTGTGGCACATGTTGTCCTCGCCCGAGAGGAACTCCTTCTCCCAGACCACCTGCTCGCCGCGACGGATCCGGCTGGTGCCTGCCAGATGGCGCGGCAGCTCACCAGTGCGCATGGCCGGACCGAAGCTGCAGTAGCGTAGTTTGGAATGGGCCAGGTAGAGATAGTTCTTGCGTTCCATCACGTGGTCGGAGAATTCGTTGCCCACCGCATAACCCAGGCGATAGGGCTTGCCGTCGTCGCCGATCACATAGAGACCGGTCAGCTCCGGTTCTTCACCGGCGTCCTCGGCGAATTCCGGCAGCGGGATGTCGGCACCGGGACGCACCAGGATGCCGCCGTCGCCCTTGTAGAACCATTCCGGCTGGGCACCGGCGGTACCCGCTGCAGGACGACCGCCCTCCACGCCCCATTTGAACATGCGCATGGAGTCGGTCAGCTTGGCCTCCTCCTGACTGTTCTGCTGGTGCATCTTGTCGCGGGTGGCGGCGCTGCCCAGGTGGGTCAGACCGGTCCCGGTGACCAGGCAGTGTGCCGGATCCTCATGGTCCAGCGGCGGCAACAGGCGGCCGGCGTCGAGCAGCTCGGCATAGGCCGGTCCGGGCTCCAGGCCCAGGGTCTGCACCTGAGACTCCAGCGACACGCCGGCGCGGATGGCCTGCAGCGCCAGGGTCCGGGTACTGGTGGCACCGCGGACCTGCTGGACCTCGCCGCGCTCGACCACGCCGACGCGGCGCTGGCCCTGTTGGTCTTCGAACTGAATCAGGTGCATGGCATTCTCCTTGTTGGTTATCGCCTGAAGGAGACTTTACTCGGCGCCACGGGGCCTGCCTAATGAGAGCTCCCTATCCCGTGATAACCAACGGTTATTCCCATGCTGCCATCCCTGGGCTCCATCGCCTCCCGTCTGCGCCTGCGGCAACTGCGCCTGCTGATCGCCCTCGACGAAGAAGGCTCGCTGCACAAGGCCGCCGAACGCATCGCCATTTCCCAGCCCGGTGCCACCAAGGCCCTGCACGAGATCGAGAGCACCCTGGGCGCCACCCTCTTCCTGCGCACCCACCAGGGCCTGCAGCCCAATGACCTGGGCCGCTGCGTGATCCGCTATGCGCGGCTGATCGAGAGCGACCTGGCCCATCTGCGCGAGGAAATGCTCGGCATTCTCCAGGGTGAAGGAGGCCGGCTGGCGGTGGGCGTGATCATGGGCGCCGTGCCCCGGCTGATCGCCGCGGTGTCGCGCCTGGGTGCGGCGCAACCCCAGCTGGGGATCGAGATCATCGAGGACACCAGCGTGCGCCTGCTCGACCTGCTCGACGCCGGCCGCATCGAAGTGGCCATCTGCCGCAGCAGCGTCAGCCGCCGGCCGGATGCCTATGACTGCCTGGAGGTACGCGAAGAGCGGCTGGAGATCGTCTGCCATCCGCACCATCCACTGGCCGAGGCACAGGCGCTGGGCCTGGCCGAGCTGGTCGACAGTCGCTGGATCGTCTATCCGGCCAACCTGCCCATGCGCCTGACCCTGGAGCGGGAATTTCGCGCCGCGGAGCTGGAGTTTCCCCGCTATCCGGTGGAAACCTCCTCGACCTTCACCCTGCTCGGCCTGCTGCAGGAAGACACCAACCAGGTGGCCATGCTGCCCAGCGACATCGCCCAGTTCGGCGAAAGACACGGCCTGCTGCGCCGCCTGCCGGTGCTCCAGCGCACCCGCAACGAGCCCTATTCGATCCTGGTCCGCCAGGGCGCGGGGTTGTCGGCGGCCGCGCAGCTGTTGCTGGAGCAGTGGCGAGCGGCGGGGTAGATCGTAGGTTGGGCTGAGACGGCTCCATCGTCGACGCCCAACAGAGCCAGCGCCGAGGCAAGCGCCATTGGGCTTCGCTGCGCTCAACCCAACCTACGGCAGCCAGCAGGAACGGCCGCATCGGCGGGCAGCCATGGCCGCGCTTATTATCTAAAACGACGGTTCAATACGTCGGCAACGTCACCCCATGGAACAGGGTCTCCAGTTCCTGCCGCGAAGGCGTCTGCATGGCCTCGGTGAGGACATCGCGGGTCAGGTGCGGCGCGAAGCGGCCGATGAAGTCGCACATGAAGCCGCGCAGGAAGGTGCCGCGGCGCAGGCCGATCTTGGTCACGCTGGCCTCGAAGAGGTGGCTGGCGTCCAGGCAGACCAGGTCGGCATCGGCTTTGTGATCCACCGCCATGTCGGCGACGATGCCCACGCCCAGGCCGAGGCGGACATAGGTCTTGATGACGTCGGCGTCCGCCGCGGTCAGCACCACGTTGGGCTCCAGGCCCTGGCGGGCAAAGGCCTCGTCGAGCTTGGAGCGCCCGGTGAAACCGAAGACGTAGGTCACCAGCGGCTGTTCCGCCAGATGCTCCAGGGTGAGGTGCTCCACCTTGGCCAGGGGGTGGCCCTGGGGCACGATGACGCAGCGGTTCCAGCGATAGCAGGGCATCATCACCAGGTCGTTGAAGCGCTCCAGACCTTCGGTGGCGATGGCGAAGTCGACGGTGCCGTCGGCGGCCATCTCGGCGATCTGGGTCGGCGAGCCCTGGTGCATGTGCAGGGCCACGTCCGGATACTGCTTGATGAATTCGCTGATCACGTCCGGCAGCGCATAGCGCGCCTGGGTGTGCGTGGTGGCGATGGACAGGGTGCCCTTGCGCTCGTTGGAGAACTCCTGGGCGATCTGCTTGATGCTCTCGCACTTGCGCAGGATCTCGCCCGCGGTCTGGATGATGCGTTCGCCCGCCGGCGTCACCCGGGTCAGGTGCTTGCCGCTGCGGGCAAAGACCTCGACGCCCAGCTCGTCCTCGAGCAGGCGGATCTGCTTGCTGATACCGGGCTGCGAGGTATAGAGACTCTGGGCCGTGGCGGATACGTTCAGATCGTGGTGGGCGACTTCCCAGATATATCTCAACTGTTGCAGCTTCATGCTGGCTCCTCGCTGACCCCATGCGCAAGCATATAACAGTAATGCAGCCCTCAAGCTTTTTCTAGACCGAAATCGAATTAAGTCGTGGAGGGACAAGGACTGACGCTGGCGGATCAGCCCTGACGCAGCGGCACCAGGTACACCGGGATGCGCGTGGTCTGCAGCAGGCGGCTGGCGGTACGACCCAGGGGTGCCACCTGGGCGTCGCCCTGGCTGCGACTGCCGATCACCAGCAGGTCCGCGGCGAGCTCCTGGGCCTGCTTGAGGATGGCCGCCGGCGGATCGCCCTGCACCACCCGCACGGCTCGCACCAGCCCCACGGTGGCCGGGGTTTCCAACAGGTCCTCGCGCAGGGATTCGAACACCTGCTGCTCGATGGTCTCCAGAACCAGATCCAGACCGCCATTGCGCAGGCGATCCAGGGATTCGCCATCCAGATACTGTTGCAGCAGGGTGGACGCCAGCAGACCAAGGGGCTCCACCACATGGACGACATACAGCCGCGCCTGATGGATACGGGCGAGATTCAAGGCATGCTGAAAGACATAGGACGAACACAGGCCCAGGTCCGTGGCATAGAGCAGAGAGCGGATCACGATTCCTCCTGGCCAGATCAGCCGACCTGACCGGTGTAACGTGGGATAGGCGTCTCCAGCGTAGCAGGGGAATGGCCTTTGCGTTGCGAACCGCGCGTTAGAGCCCTTTCAGGGCAGCTCCTCGGGCTCGCGCGCATCCGCCGCCCGGATCGCCGCCACTAGCGCCGGCTCGCGTAGCGGCGCCTGCACCGGACCGAGGAAGTCGCCATCCCGGACCAGGAACAGCGCCGGCAGATGAAAGACGCCATAACGCTGCACCAGACCGCCGCTGCGCTCGGCATCCACCCAGTACAGCCGCTCGACCGGCAGCGTCGCCGCAGGCAGCACCTGGCGCGCCAGCCGGCAGGTGGCGCAGCCGACGCTGGTGAAGATCAGCAGCGAGCGCCCTGGCGCCGCCAGCAGGACGGCATCCGCCGTCCCATCGTCCAATTCCATCGCGTCCTCGTCTCGATCATCGCCAAAGCGCGCCCTCGGGCGGGCGGATAGCGTCGTAGCCATTGTGAGCGGGCGGGACACGCGTTAAGGTGCCCCACCCTCCCCATCGTATTTTGCCTGCACGGGCCCCGACCTGTCGCAGCGCCGTGACCGACGAGTAGCACCATGGCCGCACAGCCCCGCCTTAACGACCTCAACATCGAAGCCAACGAGCCGCTCATCACGCCCGAGCAGCTCAAGCAGGAGATCCCGCTCAGCGATCTCGCCGCCGACACCGTCGCCCAGGGCCGCCAGGTCATCCGCGACATCCTCGACGGCAAGGACCACCGCCTGTTCGTGGTGATCGGCCCCTGCTCGATCCACGACATCAAGGCCGCTCACGAATACGCCGAGCGCCTCAAGGTGCTGGCCGCCCAGGTCAGTGACAGCCTCTATCTGGTCATGCGCGTCTATTTCGAGAAGCCCCGCACCACCGTGGGCTGGAAGGGCCTGATCAACGATCCCTACCTGGACGACTCCTTCAAGATCCAGGACGGCCTGCACATCGGTCGCCAGCTGCTGCTGGACCTAGCGGAAAAGGGCCTGCCCACCGCCACCGAGGCGCTGGACCCCATCTCTCCCCAGTACCTGCAGGACCTGATCAGCTGGTCGGCGATCGGTGCCCGCACGACCGAGTCCCAGACCCACCGGGAAATGGCTTCGGGCCTCTCCTCCGCGGTCGGCTTCAAGAACGGTACCGATGGCAGCCTGACGGTGGCCATCAATGCCCTCCAGTCGGTCTCCAGCCCGCACCGCTTCCTGGGTATCGACCAGCGCGGCCAGGTCTCGGTGGTGATGACCAAGGGCAATGCCTATGGTCATGTGGTCCTGCGCGGCGGCAATGGCAAGCCCAACTACGACTCGGTCAGCGTCACCCTGTGCGAGCAGGCGCTGGTCAAGGCCAAGGTCAAGCCCAACATCATGGTCGACTGCAGCCACGCCAACTCCAACAAGGATGCGGCCCTGCAGCCGCTGGTGATGGACAACGTGGCCAACCAGATCGTCGAGGGCAACACCTCCATCGTCGGCCTGATGGTGGAAAGCCACTTGGGCTTCGGCAGCCAGCCGATTCCGGCGGATCTGTCGCAGCTGGAGTACGGCGTCTCGGTGACCGACGCCTGCATCGACTGGGCCATGACCGAGAAGAGCATTCTCGACATGCACCGCAAGCTCAAGGACGTGCTGCCGCGTCGCGCGCGCAGCTGATCCGCCAGCGGCTACGAAAACGCCGGGCTCAGCCCGGCGTTTTTTCTTCCGCACCAGCGCCTGTTCAAAGTCTCGCGAGCTAGAGGCAAGCAAGGCCTGGGCGGCCCCGCGAAAATGGCTGAGGAAGCGGATCGGACCCGCGCTTGGGTTTACGAGTGGTAAATGAGCATTCCGACGGGGCCGCCTAGGCAGGGCTGGCGACCCAGGCCATTTTCAACGCCGTTTGGCCGCCGCGCAGCAGACTTAGAACAGGCTCTCAGGCCAGCGGCGTCACCTGGCCACGCCGCTCCAGGTAGTGCTCCACATAGGAGCAAGACGGGATAACGCTGTAGCCGCGGCTCTCGGCGTAGTTCAACGCGTGCTCGGTCAGCCTGGCGGCCAGACCGCGCCCGCGCAGGGCATCGGGGACGAAGGTGCGATAGAAATCCATCGTCTGCTTGCCCAGATCCATGTAGGCGAGATAGGCGCGTTGACCGTCGACAGAAAGGTGGAACTGATGATTGGCCTCATCGTGTTCCACGTGCAGGGATTCGTTCATGACTACTCCTTGGCGGTTTGGCTCCGCCTTATCCATTGTTATCGATGATACCCGAAGACGAGAACGCACCCTTCCTGTGCGGGACTGAGCCACAGCGCGTCAGACCCCTCCGGAAGCAGCAGGTTCTGACCAGCCGTCGCACCGAGAAATCACACTATATCAGGGCCGCCCGCGCGAGAGCAGGCGCGGCTTTGACCTTGACAACTGCCGGTCATCCTCTAACGTTTTGAAACGTTCGTGGCTTTCAGCCATCCAAGCAGTTGCTGGTGCCGGGTGCAGGCATTCGGGGACGAACACGGGGAGCAGAGAGGAATTTCCACAAAAAATCCCTCTTCAACGGGTTCACTCAGTTTACTTACGACCGGTAATGAGTAGTATGTAGCCGCAATTTTCCACCTGGGAAATTGATCTTAAAACAGGATGTCTACCTCAAGGGGTTTACGATGAACAACGCTCTGAAATTCGCCGCCCTGGCTCTGGCCGCTGCTCTGGCCACTGGTTGCAGCACCGCTAACAAGGAAAGCGAAGCTCGCCTGACCGCTACCGAAGACGCCGCTGCCCGCGCTCAGGCTCGTGCTGACGAAGCCTACCGTCACGCTGACGAGGCCCTGGCCGCCGCTCAGAAAGCTCAGCAGACCGCTGACGAAGCCAACGAGCGCGCCCTGCGTATGCTGGAAAAAGCCAGCCGCAAGTAAGCGCCTCGGCTGGAAAGGCGAGTGGCAACAGTCGCCTTTCCCGGAGCAAACAAAAAGCCCGCCATCTCAGATGGCGGGCTTTTTGTTTGTCTGACCGGCCAAGCGCGCTCGGCCGGTCGCGATCACAGGGCCTTGGCGGGCGCCTTGGCCACCGTACCGGTAACCATCCCGGCGGGCAGGTCGGCAATTTCCACCGGCAGGCCGTCCTGGCCCTGGACCACGTCACGCACCGTGTTCCAGTTCACCGCGCTGTTGGCCTGCAGCAGGTCGTCACGCTTGATCAGCGCATTGACCACCGCGGCCTGACGGTCGATGTCGGTCGGATCGCCCTTCACGCTGACCGGCTGGTGCGCCTCCAGGTAGAGCTTGCCCTGGCTCACGCCGAACTTGTAGGGCTCGTCGAGGATGCGCACCGGGGTACCGACCGGCAGCATGCCGACCAGCTCGGTGACGTTGAAGTTGTACATGCGGAAGCAGCCATGGCTGACCTGCATGCCGATGCCGAACTTCTTGTCCGAGCCGTGGATGAGATAGCCCGGCAGGGTCAGGCGGATCTTGTAGGGCCCGAGGGGATTGTCCGGACCGGGCGGAACCACCTTGGGCAGCGGATCGCCTTCGGCGGCGTGCTCGGCACGTACCGACTCCGGCGGATACCAGGACGGATCCTTGATCTTGTCGACCACCTTGGTCACGCCGATGGGCGAACCCCAGCCTTCGCGGCCGATGCCCAACGGGTAGGTGAACACCGTGTGGCCACCCTTGGGGTAGTAGTACATGCGGTATTCGGCGATGTTGATGACGATGCCTTCGCGCGGCCCGGGCGGCAGAATGAAGCGCGTGGGCAGCACGATCTCGGTGCCGGCGCCCGGTAGCCAGGCGTCCACGCCCGGATTGGCGGCCACCATCTCGGTGTAGCCCAGATCGTACTTCTGGCCGAGATCGGCAAAGGTGTCTTCGTAGGCGGCCTTGATGACCTGAACCTCGCCAACCACGTCTTCGCCGGGTGGCGGCAGGGGCAACTCCAGTGCCTGCGCCGTACCCGCGCTCAGCAGACCAAACAGCGAGAGGGAACCGACCAGGGTCGAAACGCGCGCGGGCATGGGATGAATCCTTGCAAGGAGCAAAAAGGTGACGGCGCGAATTGTACACGCCTCGATCGGCGTCCGGCAGGGCCTGGAGCCTGCGCAAAGGCTCGCGGGCTAGCGCCAAACCAGGCGAAAAGACCTGGGGAAGCGGAGTTCACGAGGTGTAAATGAGCATTCCGAAGGGATTTTCAACACCGTTTGGCCGACGCGCAGCAGACTTTGGGCAGGCTCTCAAAAGACCTGCAACGGATTCGGCAGACCCCGTCTGGCGCCCTGCAGCCGCTGCATGCAGGCCGGGCAGAGGGTCTTGAGTCCCAGCGCCCGGCGATTCAGCGCATGCATCCGGGGCCGTGCCGGCAGCAGGGTGCCGCACAGGGTCCGGTCGGTCGGCGAGCCCAGCTCCAGCTGCCGGGCGACGATATGGACCCGCCCCTCGCGGCAGGCGAACAGGTCGAGCTGGGCATCGGGCTGGATCAGCTGATAGCCGTGCATGGACCGGGAAAGGCGGGACATCGGGATACTCCAGGGGCGGTTCCGCCGGGCGGTCGATCGGCCGGACCGGCGGGGGCGCGCAACCTTAGCGGAAAGCCCCGTCGGGGAAAAGTCCGACGTTCAGTCGCGCAGCAGCGGCTCCAACTGGGGCCAGGCGTTGTCCAGCAGGCGTTGCTGCGCATTGGCCTGGGGGTGGATGCCATCCGGCTGCATGAAGGCGGGATCGCCGCCCACCCCTTCGAGCAGGAAAGGCACCAGGGCCACCTGCTGGGCCTGGGCCACGTCCGTGTAGACCTGGGCGAAGCCGTCGGTATAGCGCGGTCCGTAGTTGGGCGGCAGGCGCATGCCCAGCAGCAGGACGCGCGCGCCTTTGGCCTTGGCCTGTTCCACCAAGGCGGTGAGGTTGCGCTCGAACTGGGCCAGCGGCTGACCGCGCAGACCGTCGTTGCCACCTAGTTCGATGGCCACCACTGCGGGTCGATGATCAGCCAGCAACCGCGGCAGTCGCGCCAGGCCGCCGGCGGTGGTGTCGCCGCTGATGGAGGCATTCACCACCTGATAGTCGAGCTGCTGCGCCTGCAGGCGCCCTTCCAGCAGGCGCACCCAGCCCTGGCCTTCGGCGAGGCCGTAGCCGGCACTGATGCTGTCACCCACCACCAGCAGGGTGCGCGCCATGGCCAGCGGGGCCAGGGTCAGACAGAGCACGGCCAGCAGCCAGGCAATGCCTTGGCGCAAAGGCGCACTGGACTTCGTCCGGCTTTTTGACTCTAACTCGCCACAGCCGCCCGCGTGCGGGCCCTTCGAATACGGCATCGGAAACCTCATGAGCGAAGTCATACTGCTGGCACGCGACCTTAGCAAGGTCGTCACGGGCGCGGAAGGCGCGCTGCCGATCCTCCAGGCGCTGGATCTGCAACTGCAAGCCGGCGACAGTTTGGCCATCGTCGGCAGCTCGGGTTCCGGCAAGTCCACCCTGCTCGGCCTGCTGGCCGGTCTCGACCTGCCCAGCAGCGGCGAAGTCCATCTCGCCGGTCAGCGCCTGGACACCCTCGACGAAGACGCCCGCGCCCGCCTGCGCGCGGACCGGGTGGGCTTCGTCTTCCAGTCCTTCCAGCTGCTGGACAGCCTCACGGCGCTGGAAAACGTCATGCTGCCGCTGGAACTGGAGGGCGTGCGCCAGGCCCGGGAACAGGCAGTGGCCCTGCTGGAGCGGGTCGGCCTGGGCGAACGGCTGCGTCACTATCCGCGCCAGCTCTCCGGCGGCGAGCAGCAGCGGGTGGCCCTGGCCCGCGCCTTCGCGCCGCGACCCAGCATCCTCTTCGCCGACGAACCCACCGGTAATCTCGACAGCCGCACCGGCGCCCATATCAGCGATCTGCTGTTCGAACTCAACCGCGAGCGGGGCACGACGCTGGTGCTGGTGACCCATGACGAGCGCCTGGCCGCGCGCTGCGCCCGCCAACTGCGCCTGGAAGGCGGTCGGCAGGTCGCGGCATGAGGCGCACCGGTCTTCCCTTCGCACGGCTGTTCGACCTGGCCTGGCGCCAGAGCCTGAGAGAGTTCCGCGCCGGCGAGATCCGCATGCTCTGCCTGGCGCTGGTGGTGGCCGTCGCCGCCAGCGTCGCCATCGGCTACTTCACCGCCCGCCTGGGCGCGGGCATGGAAAATCGCGCCAGTGAATTCCTCGCCGCCGACCTGGTGCTGCTGGGCAGCGAACCGTCGCGTCCGGAACAGGTGGAGGCCGGCCGGCAGCGGGGCCTCGAACACAGCCGTTCGCTCAATTTCAGCACCATGGCGGCGGGTGCCGAGGCCCTGCAGCTGGCCAGCGTCAAGGCGGTCCAGGCCAACTTCCCCCTGCGCGGCGAGGTGCGCAGCGCCGCGGCGCCGGACGCGCCCGACCAACCGGGCGGCGCTCCGGCGCCCGGAGAGGCCTGGGTCGAGCCGCGCCTGCTGCTGGCGCTGGATGCCAAGGTTGGCGACCGCCTGGACATCGGGCGCAAGGCCCTCACCATCACCCGGGTGCTCACCTATGAACCGGATCGGGCGGGTGACTTCTACAGCCTGACGCCGCGGGTGCTGATCAATCTCGACGACGTGGCCGCCACCGGGGTCATCCAGCCCGGCAGCCGGGTACGCTATCGCGAACTCTGGCGCGGCGAACCCCAGGCGCTGGCCGCCTATCGCCAGGCGCTGACCCCGGCCCTGGCCGCCAACCAGCGCTTCGAAGGGCCGGGCGATGGCAATCGCCAGCTGGGCAATGCCCTGGAACGCGCCCAGCGCTACCTGGGGCTGGCCAGCCTGGTAGCGGTGGTGCTGGCCGGCGTAGCGGTGGCGCTGTCGGCCAATCGCTTCGCCGCGCGGCGCTTCGATGCCAGCGCCCTGTTGCGCTGCCTGGGCCTGACCCGCCGCGACGCCCTGCTGCTCTACGGCCTGCAACTGGGACTGCTGGGCTTGGCGGCGAGCCTGCTCGGCGCCCTGTTCGGCTGGCTGGCACAGCGGGTGCTGTTCGAACTGCTGCATGGCCTGCTGCCGGCGCGCCTGCCGGCGGTCGGGATCGGCCCGGCGCTGGCCGGCATGGGCACCGGCCTGGTCGCCTTGGTCGGCTTCGCCCTGCCGCCGCTGGCCGCCCTGGGGCGGGTCCCGCCGCTGCGGGTGTTGCGCAGCGACCTGCAGCCCGTCCCCCTGCGCACCTGGCTGGTCTATGGCTGCGCCCTGCTCGCCCTGGGGCTGATCATGTGGCGCCTGTCGCTGGACCTGCGCCTGACCCTGGCGCTGCTGGTGGGTGGCCTGGTCGCCGGGCTGCTGTTCGGCAGTCTGCTCTACCTGGCCCTGCGCGGCCTGCGCCGGGCCATGCAGGGTGCGCCCCTGGCCTGGCGGCTGGGTCTGGGTCAGTTGCTCCGTCACCCACTGGCGGCGGTGGGCCAGACCCTGGCCTTCGGCCTGATCCTGCTGGCCATGAGCCTGGTGGTGCTGCTGCGGGGCGAGCTGCTGGAACGCTGGCAGGCGCAACTGCCGGCCGAGGCGCCCAACCACTTCGCCCTCAATGTGCTGCCGGAAGAGCGCCAGGCCTTCGCCTCAGCGGTGGCCGGTCTCTCGCCCCACGCCAGTCCGCTCTACCCCATCGTTCAAGGCCGCCTGGTCAGCGTGAAGGGGCACCCGGCCCAGGAAGGCCTGGAAGACGACTCCCGCGGTGGCCGTGCCACCCGGCGCGATCTCAACCTGACCTGGTCGGCGCAGTTGCCGGACGGCAACCGCCTGGAAGCCGGTCAGTGGTGGGATGCGCTGCCCGCCAGCGACCTGCCCGGCGTTTCCCTGGAAAGCGAGCTGGCGCGCAGCCTCGGCGTCGGCCTGGGCGACACCCTGGGCTTCGTCATCGGCGATCGCCAGATCGAGGCACGGATCACCAGCCTGCGGCAGGTCAGCTGGGACAATTTCCAGCCGAACTTCTTCGTCATCTTCGCCCCCAGCGCCCTGGAGGGCGTGCCCTTCACCTACCTGGGCAGCTTCTACCTGCCGCCCGGCCACGACCGCGAATTGCTGGCCCTGGCCCGGCAATTCCCGGCAGTGACCCTGCTGCCCATCGATGCCTTGCTCGATCAGCTGCGCAGCATCCTGCGCCAGGTCAGCGTGGCGGTGGAGTTCGTGCTGCTGTTTTTGCTGGCCGCCGGCGTCGCCGTGCTGCTGGCCGGCCTGCAGGCGACCCTCGACGAACGCATTCGCCAGGGCGCCCTGCTGCGCGCCCTGGGTGCCCGGCGCGCGTTGCTGCAACGGGCGCGGCGCACCGAATTCATCCTGCTCGGTGGCGCCAGCGGCTTGCTCGCGGCGCTCGGTTGCGAGATCGTCAGCGCCCTGCTCTACCGGCTGGCCTTCGACCTGGACTGGCAACCCCATCCCTGGCTGCTGCTCCTGCCGGTGCTGGGCGCCCTGCTGGTCGGCACGGCGGGCCTGCTGGGCACGCGGCGGGCCCTCACCGCCAGTCCGTTACTGATCCTGAGAGAAAGCTGATCCATGAGTCGTTACCGTCCGCCCCGCACCGCCGGCACGCCCCTGATCACCGCGGCCGGCGAAGCCCGGTTGCGCGCCGAACTCCACGAACTGTGGAACGTGCGCCGGCCCCAGGTCACCCAGGCGGTGAGCGAGGCGGCCGCCCTGGGCGATCGCTCGGAAAACGCCGAATACATCTACGGCAAGAAGATGCTGCGCGAGATCGACAGCCGGGTGCGCTTCCTGCGCAAGCGCTTGGAGAATCTCAAGGTGATCCGCGAGCGACCGGCCGATCCGGGCAAGGTCTATTTCGGTGCCTGGGTCACCCTGGAAGACGACGAGGGCGCCGAGAAGCGCTATCGCATCGTCGGCCCGGACGAACTGGACCTCCGCCAGAACCTCATCAGCATCGACTCGCCCCTGGCGCGGGCGCTGGTGGGCAAGGCGCTGGACGCGGAGGTCCGCCTGCAGACGCCGGCCGGCGAACAGCGCTGGTACATCGTCGAGATCGAATACGTCGATGACTGATCGCGCTAACCGGCACCTTTGCCCGAAAAACGTGATATGTATCACATGAATAAGGCAAATTTGCGGCGACTTCGGCGGAGGACCGCCACCTTCCCGAGCAAGGATTCGCTGCATGAGAGCGCCGACGCTCTACGCCCTACCCACCAGCCGCAGCTTGCGCTGGCTCGTTACCCGTCGCGACTCGGTCGACGAGGACCTGCTGCGGCAGCTGCTGGCCGGCCTGTTCTCCTCGCGGGGTGCCATGTTCGTCGGTGCCCTGAACAGTCTGCTGATCAGCTGGACCTGCGCCTTCCTGCATCCCACCCCGTTGTTCATCGGCTGGATGATTCTCGATACCCTGATCTGGATAACCCGCCTGGTGCTGCTGCACTGCATCCAGCTTATGGACGGCTTGGCGCCGCCGCTGCTCAGCGAAGTCTCACTGGTACTCGGGCTACTCTGGACGGCCATCCTGGGCCTGGGCACGGCCGCCTGCGTGCTCAGTGGCGATGTGGTGCTGCAGGTGCTGGGCTGCACCTCGGCAGTGGCCATGAACGGTGCCATCACCATGCGCAACCAGGGCATCCCGCGCTATGCCTTCTTGCAGATCCTGCTGACCGATGTCCCGATGAAACTGGCCACCCTGTTCCAGCCCGAGCCCATGCTGCGGCTGTTCCTGCTACAGGCACCGCTCTATCTGATGGGCAACTGGATACTGCTGGACAAGCTCAACCGCACCCTGGTGCGCGCGCTGACGGCCGAGGCGGATAGCCGCTGGCATGCCACTCACGACAGCCTGACCGGACTCTACAATCGCGCGGGCATTCTCGCGCTGCTCGAAGGCGCCCTGCACCGGCCTCGTTCATGGCCTGGGCGCGTGGCGGTCTTCTATATCGACCTGGACGACTTCAAGGGCGTGAACGACGCCCAGGGCCATGCCGCCGGCGATCGTCTGCTGCAAACCTGCGGCGAGGTGTTGACCCTGAGCGTGCGGCAGAGCGATGTCGCCGGACGCCTGGGCGGCGACGAGTTCCTGCTGGTGATGCAGGACGCCACCGAAGAGGGGGCTCGGGATCTGGCGCAGCGCATCCTCGGACGGTTGGTGCCACGCGGCACGAGCGTGAGCCTCGGCATCGCCCTGCAACGGGCCACGGAAGACAGCCCAGCCCTGCTGGCGCGAGCCGACCAGGCGCTCTACACCGCCAAACTGGCCGGCAAGGGGGGGGTCAGGCTGGCGGACACCCGCGCTAGCGGCGGCGGGTGATCACGCCTTGCCGCGCCACCCGGGTCAATTCCCGCACCAAGGGTTCGAGACCGGCCTGCCCGGGCGACTGCACCACGGCGAAGTCGAAGCTGTCGTCGCCGAAGCCGCGCAGCTGTTCGGCCCGGTCGGCGAAGCGGATCTGCAGGGTGCGGCTGTGCGGCCAGCGCCTGGGCCAGCCTTCGAGATAACGCAGGAGGGTGGGCTGATCGGGACCGCCGAGCAGGATGGCGGGATGACAGGCGAGCTTGCCCTGGGTAAGGGGGGTAAGGCGTAGCGGGAGCGGTAGCATGGACGAAATTCCGCCTCGTGGATCCAGCTGGGCGGTAGTACGAGGCCTGTTCCGTCCAGCGCTTTAGCGGTATTTGTAAGCGCCCCGCAAGTTGCTGTTTAAATCGGCGCGGGATCATCCTAGGGAGGGCTCGGCCGCCCTGTCAAGCGGGCTTCAACCGTCCTCGCGTCGGGTCGCCCTGGCGCCTGTCGCCGCTACGGCCGGCGCTTCCAGCCGGGCCCGTTCGCGACTGAAGGCCACCCGGTACTTGTTGACGCTGGCCACGTAGTTGACCACCCCGATACCCACCTCCTCGGCGGCGATGCGCTCGACCTGGAAGAACCAGCGATCGCCGTCCAGCCCCTGCTTGCGCGCCTTGGCCCTGAGCGCCTGGACGCGCTCCGGCCCCAGGTTGTAGGCCGCCAGGGTAAAGGCGCGGCGCTCGCGCTCGGCGAGCCGCGGACTGGAGAAGAACTCGCGGCGCAGGCGCGCCAGATAGCGGGTGGCGGCCTTGACGTTGTCCTCGGCGGAATGCAGGTCGCGCACCCCGACGCTGCGCGCCGCCCGTGGGGTGATCTGCAGCAGCCCCGCAGCGCGGCCGGCGCCGCGGGCATGGGGATCGAGGCCGGATTCCTTGTAGGCCATGGCAGCCAGGGTCAGCCAGTCGAAGTCGTAGGCCTTGGCATAGCGCTGCAGCAACGGTCGCACCCGGGCCAGGCGCTTGCGGTCATGGGCCTGCAGCGGATCGCGCACCTGATAGCGGCGCGCGTAGGCCTGGCGAAAGGCCTTGTCGTCGTCGCGCGCCTGGGGTTGCCGGGCGAAGGCCCGTATCCGCTCGGTGAGCTGGTGCGCCGGGGCACGCAGATACCAGAGCTGCGCCTGGTCATGGGCCACCACCACCCGATCGGCTACCCGCAGGCGCGGCAGCACCCGCGCCCAACGATGGGCCAGGCCGGATTCGACGACGCTGAGCGGATAGATGCCGGCCTGGGTCAGCTCCAGGACGTCTTCCACCGCCAGGGTCGGATCGGCCCACTCAATCTGCACCGGCCGCAATCTGCGCTTCTCCAGCTGGATGTTGAGCCGTTCCAGGGCCGGGCCGGCGGCGCTACCCTGAGGCAGCACCACCCGGCGCCCGGCCAGTTGTTCCAGGTGGCGGGGCAGGCGCTGGCCGCGTCCGCCCACCACCACCAGGCTGGCGGGCGCCGCCACCGATGCGGCGATCAGGGCCGAATGCGGCGGCGGCAGCAGGGTTTCACCCGGCGCCACCAGATCGCCCTCGCCTCTTTGCAGCGCCGCCAGGAGGTCGTCCTTGGCCTTGGGCACGAAGACCAGGCGCAGCGGCCGGCCTCCGGGCTGCTGCCGCAGGTAGCGGGCGAAGGCCTCCAGGCGCCGATACTCGATACCGAGCGCCTGGCCGTTCCATTCGCCGGAGCTGTGGCGACTCTGGTTGACCAGGACGCGTAATTCGCCGCCCCGCTCGATGGCGCTCAGGTCGCGGGCCGCGACATGGCGTGGTGCCTCGGGTGGCAGGACGCCGAGCCGCGCCTGGGCGGAACCGGCGAGCAGGCAGCCGAGGATGGCAAGGGTGAATCGAAGCGGCATCCAGGACTCCTGACCTGGCCGGGACAGCGCCGATAGCACCCGGACGACGGATAGAATGAAGGATAAAGTCCTAGAGTCTGTTCATAATCTGCTGCGTCGGCCCAACTGCGTTGAAAACGCCTGCGGAATGCTCATTCACATTGAGTAAATTCCGCTTCCTCAGGCCTTTTCGCCTTGTTTGGCTCTAGCTCGCGAGATTCTGAACAGACTCTAATCGAAGGTCCGCACCATGCAATTGATCGACATCGGCGTCAACCTCACCCATCCCAGTCTGCTCAAGGAGGTGGACGCGGTGATCGAGCGGGCCCAGGCCGCCGGTGTGATGCAATTGGTGCTGACCGGCACCACCCTCGAAGACAGCGAGAACGCCCTCAATCTCTGCCTGCGCCTGGATGCGGGTGAAGCCCTGTTCAGCACCGCGGGCGTCCATCCCCACGAAGCCTCGACCTGGAACGCGGCCGCCGCCAGGACCCTGCGTGACCTGGCCAGCCAGCCAAAGGTGCGGGCCCTGGGCGAATGCGGCCTGGACTTCAATCGCGACTTCACCCCGCGACCGCAGCAGGAGCGCTGCTTCGAGGAGCAGCTGGCCCTGGCCGCCGAATTGCGCCGCCCGGTGTTTCTCCACGAGCGCGACGCCAGCGAGCGGATGCTGGCGATCCTGCGCGACTATCGCGACCATCTGCCGGCCGCCGTGGTGCACTGCTTCACCGGCGAACGCAAGGCGCTCTACGGCTACCTGGATCTCGACCTGCACCTGGGCATCACCGGCTGGATCTGCGACGAGCGCCGCGGCCTGCACCTGCACGAGCTGGTCGGGCAGATCCCGGTCGGTCGGCTGATGCTGGAAACCGATGCCCCCTACCTGCTGCCGCGCACCCTCAGACCCAAGCCGCGCCATGGCCACAACGAGCCGGCCTTTCTCCCGGAGATCCTGTGCACCGTGGCGCGCCTGCGCAACGAAACGCCCGAGCAGACCGCCCTGCACACCACCGCCACCGCCCGTGCCTTCTTCGGGCTGCCGGAGATCGCCGAGCCAGAGCGGGTCGAGGAATACGACTAGGCACGGAGCGCCGCTGCGCTAAAGTCGCGCAGGCATGGGCCGTTAACCTCAGGGCTTGTTCCGTGGCGTCACCCTCCTCCCTGCAGGACGTTGACGCCAGTCAAGATCCGGGTCGCGCCGGCCTGCCAGGCTATGCGGCCCCGCCGACTGGATGCCCCCTATGTTTGCCTGGCTGCGCGATATTTCCCTCAAGTACAAATTCTGGGCGGTCAACGCCGTCGCCTTCGTCACCAGCCTCTTGCTGGTGCTGTTCGCCATGCAGCTGGAAGTCTCCGGCCGCGCCGAGCAGCTCAAGGCGCTCAAGGCCGTCGTGGGTGAGGCGGCTACCACCCTGAGCGCCCCGACCTTCGGCGACATCTTCCTGGCCCGGGCGCCGGAATACGCCCTGGCCGTCGGCGTGCTGATGCTGGTGCTGCTGGTGGCCTCGCAGCTCCTGATCCGCTTCATCCTCGGCAATCTGCAACGCCTCAAGGACACCATGCTGCGGGTGGAGCGCGACGGCGACCTCACCGCCCGGGTCGAGGTGCGCGGACGCGACGAGGTCGGGCAGATGACCCAGGCCTTCAACGCCATGCAGGACAGCTACACCCGCGTCGTCGGTACGGTGGCTGCCAGCGCCTCACGCCTGGACGAAGGCGCCGGCCGCCTGGCCAGCGGCATGCAGGGCGTTCGTGGCGGCATGCACGATCAGCAGCACGAGACTGACCAGGCGGCCACCGCGATCAACGAGATGAGCGCCACCGTGCAGCAGATCGCCGAGCACGCCGCCGGCACCCGCGACCAGTCCCAGGAGGCCGATCGCCTGGCCGGCGCCGGTCAGCAGGCGGTGGAGCGCGTCAGCCATTCCATCGCCGATCTCTCCCAGGGCGTGCAGCAGACCGCGGTGATGATCCAGGAGCTGGCCGAGAACAGCGAGCGCATCACCAGCGTGGTCAACGTCATCCACGGCATCGCCGAGCAGACCAATCTCCTGGCGCTCAACGCCGCCATCGAGGCGGCCCGTGCCGGCGAGGCCGGCCGTGGCTTCGCCGTGGTGGCCGACGAGGTGCGCAACCTGGCCAAGCGCGTCCAGGGTTCCACCGACGAGATCACCCGCATGGTCGACGGTCTCCAGGCCGGTACCCGCGATGCCGTGGAATTCATGCGCGAGAGTTCGCTCAAGGCCGACGACTGCGTGGTCCAGGCCGACGCCGCCGGGCAGGCCCTGGCCGACATCACCGCCGCCGTGACCCTGATGCGCGACAGCAACACCCAGATCGCCGTGGCCGCGGAGCAGCAGGCCCAGGTGGCGGAAGAGATGAGCAGGTCGGTTGTAGGCATCCGCGATGTCACGGAAAGGACCATGCTGCTCACGCAGGAGTCGGCCAGCACCAGCACCGAACTGGCCGCCCTCGCAGGAACCCTGAATCAGGCGATCCGCCAGTTGCGCCTATAGCCTCCATAGCGAGAGCGCATTCGCGCGGTTGCCCGACAGGCGGCAAGATGCCCGCACGTTTTTCGGAGAACCGCCATGCGCTCGGTCACCCACCTCACTTCCGCCGTGCTGTTGTCGCTGGGCCTGGGCTGCATCGCCCAGGCTCTGGGCAACCCGCATCCGCAACCGCTGATCCTGGCGGCCATCGTCTGCCTGGTGGCCTTCGCCCTGCAGGAACCCGACACCCTCCCCGTGCCTCAGTCGCTGCGCGCCTGAGGCTCACGCAGCTGGCGTTTCAACGCTTTCAGCGCCCTCGATAGCGCCGCCGGGTCCGCTGGCCGACCGGCATAGCGCTGTGCCTGGAATTCCGCGGAGAATGCCGTTATCGCCGCGCGTGCCGCCGGCAATTCGGCCATGGCGCGCCCGGCGAAGCGGCCGGCGGGCTCGCCGCTTCGCCGCTTCACCCCCTGGCGCGCCAGCAGGCGCTCGAACTGGCCGAAGCGCGTCAGCAGGGGATCCCGCGTCCGCCGCCAGGGCTTGAGCACCAGCAGCGCGGTCATTCCGAGCATTGCCAGCACCAGCAGCGCCAGGAGCAACCCCAGCCGTTGCAGCGAGCCCTCGCCCAGCAGCCGCTTGAACAGTTCACCCTGGGTGTCTTCCTGGTAGTTGAGCACCCAGCGCTGCCAGCCGTAGTTGATGCGGTCCCAGCCCAGACGCAGCTCATTGAGCCAGGCCAGGTTGCGATAGCGATTGGCGGCGAAGGGATTGTCGGCGAGGAATTCATTGGCTGCGCCCTGAGCTGCCAGGGCCTCCTGCAAGCCGCGCTCGATCCGCTCGGGCGCCACCTGGGCGGTGGGATCGACGCTGATCCAACCGCGCCCTGGCAGCCAGTATTCCACCCAGGCATGGGCATCGAATTGCTGCACCAGCAGATAGCCGCCCGCGGCATTGAATTCACCGCCCTGGTAGCCCGCCACCACCCGCGCGGGGATGCCCGCCACCCGCAGGGCGAAGGTCATGGCGCCGGCATAGTGGGCGCAAAAACCGCGGTGGTTATCGAAGAGAAAGGCATCGATGGCATCGACGCTCGCCGTGGGCGGCTGCAGGGTATAGACGAAGGGCTGCTGGCGAAAATAGGCCAGGATCGCCTGGGCCAGGGCCTCGGGCGTCGACGTGCGCGCCTTGAGCCCGGCCACCCAGGCCCGGGTGCGCGGTTCGCCGCCGCTGGGCAGCTGCAGCGCGCGACGCTGGCTGGAGGCGGACAGCCGCTCCGGCTCGCGGGTTGCCTGGGGCCAGCTGGCTACCTGGTAGAGCAGCGCCTGGTCCACCGGGCGGCGGCGCTGCAGATGGAAGTCGCTGGCCAAGCGCACGTCGCGCTGATCGCTGCGCGCCACATCCAGGCCATAGAGCCAGGGCCTACCGCTCGGCTCCATGACCACCTGATAGTCCAGTCGGGGTCCGCTCGGCGTCCAGGCCGGTTCCGGACTCCACGCCGTATCGGGATCCACCGACCAGCGCGCGCCATCGAAGCGCTCGTAGGTGGTGGCCCGCCAGTAGAGGTCGCGCTGCGCCGGCCGGTCGCCGGCGAAGCTGACGCGGAACACTCGCTCGGCGGATTGCGAGAGCTGGGCGATCTCCCCCGGCGCCATGCTGTCGCCCAGTCCGGTGCGCGCCTGGTCGCCCGGTTGCGGCAGCGACCACAGCGGACCGATGCGCGGAAACACCAGGAACAGCAGCAGCATCAGGGGCACCGCCTGCAGCAGCAGGGTGCCGGCGACCTTCAACGTCGCCAGCGGCCGACTGGCCAGGGCGCTCTGCTGCAGGCCGATCAGCGCCGCCACCAGGGCGGTCACCGGCAGCAGGCTGTAGAGCGCGGCGAGCAGGCCGTCCTCGAACAGGTAGGCGATCACCACCGCGAAGAAACCCAGGTAGATCACCACCAGGGCATCGCGGCGGCTGTGCATCTCGATCAGCTTGAGGGCGAAGGTCACCAGCAGCAGCACGGCACCGGCGTCCAGGCCGATGAAGGAGCCGCGCGACAGCCAGATGCCGCCCATGGTCAGCAGCAGCAGGCCGCCCTTCTCGATCCGCGTCGGTGCCCGCACCTGCATGCGGAACAGCAGCACCCGCCAGCCGGCGCAAAAGCCCCAGAGCAACCCGACCCAGGGCGGCAGATGGGTGAGGTGTGGCAGGATCACCAGGGCCTGGGCCACCAGCAGCCAGATCAGGGCGATACGCGGAATGGCTTGCGGCACGGCGGTGCTCATATCGGCCGTCCGCACAGGGCCAGGGCCTGCAACGCCGCGTCACGATGGGCTTCGCCGGTGGCGGGCGCCAGCTCCACCCCGGGCAGCCGCAGGCCGAAGCGCAGTTGACGCGTGGTGCAGTCCAGCACCGCCTGGCACAGCCAGGACAGCCGGGTCTCGGTGTCGCCATCGAGTACGCTGAAATCCAGCCAGAGTTCGCTACCGGCCAGGGCGGTGAAGTCCTTGACCAGCAGGCCCTGCCCCCGGGAAAAGGCCTTCCAGTCCAGCCGCCGGCGCGAATCGCCGGGCTGATAGGGCCGCAGACCCTGGAAGTCGTCGGCGCCCTGCCCCGCCTGGCGCTGGCCTTCGTCGCCTCCGGCATCCTGGCCGCTGCGCAGCGGCGTCGTGGTCGCCAGTGGCTGCGGATAGACCAGGGCGCGCACGTCCAGGTCCAGCCAGCTCCAGGCGACGAACAGGCCGAGGGGAAAACGGCTTTCCACCCGGAGTCGCCCGGGCCTCAGCCAGCCGCGGCTCGGCGCCGGGTGAAAGATCTGCAAGGTGACGCTCTCCTTCACTGGCACGTCGCTGAGCACCAGGGGTTCGTTACGCCAACCCAGGGCGATGCCCTGGTGCGCGCGGCCACTGCTCTCCAGGCGCACGCGAAAACCGGCGGCCTCCCCGGCGAACACCGGGCTGGCGCCGCCGCCGACCAGATGCAGACCGGCCAGGTTGCGATAGGTGTGCAGCATGGCCACCAGCGCCAGCGAAAACAGCAGGAAGGTCAGGCCATAGGCCAGGCTGCTCTGGTAGTTGATGCCGGCCAGCAGCATCAGCAGCAGGGCGATGGCGAAGGCGCCACCCTGGCGGGTGGGCAGGATGAAGATGCGCCGCTGATCGAGGATGATGCGATTGGCCGGCGGAATCCGCCGCGCCAGCCAGCCGTCTCGATAGCGCTGCCAGGCGCCGCCGGTCACAGCGCCGGGACTTCGCGCAGCAGCCACTGCACCAGGGCGCCACCCCCATGCCCGGCGGGATCGGCGATGTCGCGCAGGCGATGCCCGGCCACCGCCGGCAGCACCGTCTGGACGTCCTCGGGCAGCACATGGTCGCGCCCCGCCAGCAGCGCCCAGGCCCGCGCCGCGGCCAACAGCGCCAGGCTGCCGCGAGGCGACAGGCCGAGGGCGAAGGACGTCTGGGTGCGGGTGGCTTCCACCAGGCGCAGCACATAGTCCACCACCGCCTCGCTGGCATGGATGCGCGGCACCTCGGCCTGGATCAGCCGCAGCTGGGCGTGATCCAGCAGGGGCTCAAGGCGCGGCAGCTGCTCGCGCCCGGAACCGCCGAGCAGCAGCGCCCGCTCGGCGGCGCGCCCGGGATAGCCGAGCGACAGGCGCATCAGGAAGCGATCGAGCTGGGATTCCGGCAGGGCGAAGGTGCCGCCCTGGGAGATGGGATTCTGGGTGGCGATGACGAAGAAGGGATCGGGCAAGGGTCGGGTGGCGCCCTCGATGGTCACCTGCCCCTCCTCCATGGCTTCCAGCAGCGCGCTCTGGCTCTTGGGCGTCGCGCGATTGATCTCGTCGGCCAGCAGCAACTCGGCGAACACCGGCCCGGCATGGAAGACGAACTGCCCACTGTCGCGATCGAACACCGAGGTGCCGAGGATATCGCCGGGCAAGAGGTCGGAGGTGAACTGGATGCGCTGGAAGGACAGCCCCAGCACCTTGGCCAGGGCATGGCTGAGGGTGGTCTTGCCCATGCCGGGCAGGTCCTCGATCAGCAGGTGTCCCCGCGCCAGCAGGCAGGCCAGTGCCAGCCTGACCTGGGTTTCCTTGCCCAACAAAACGCCGTCTACCGCCTTGAGACAGGCGTTCAACCTATCGTGCATGCCCTGAGGTCTCTCGCCTTGCGCCGACGCGAGAAGGCGTCGGCCTGCAGAACGAGAATAGCAGCACCTTTTACCGGCAGCCTCGCCCCGGAGGTTTAACGCTTATTTCAGGGTGGCGAGGATGTCTTCCACGGCGCGGGCCGGATCGGCGGCGCGCGCGATGGGCCGGCCGATCACCAGGTAGTCGGAGCCGGCGTCCAGGGCTTCGCGCGGGGTGAGGATGCGGCGCTGGTCGTCCAGGGCACTGCCGGCCGGACGGATGCCGGGGGTGACCAGTTGCAGCGCCGGTTGCGCGGCCTTGAGCGCCGAGGCCTCCTGGGCCGAGCAGACCAGGCCGTCCAGGCCGGCGCGAGCGGCCAGACCGGCCAGGCGCAGGACCTGCTCCTGGGGATCCACGTCCAGGCCGATGTCGGCCAGGTCCTCGCGCTCCATGCTGGTCAGCACGGTGACACCGATCAGCAGCGGCTTGGGCCCTTGGAAGGCCTCCAGGGTCTCGCGACAGGCGGTCATCATGCGCAGGCCACCCGAGCAGTGGACATTGACCATCCAGACGCCCATCTCCGCCGCAGCCCTGACCGCCATGGCGGTGGTGTTGGGGATGTCGTGGAATTTCAGGTCGAGGAAGACTTCGAAGCCGCGCGTGCGCAGGGCTTCCACCACCCCGGCGGCGCTGGCGGTGAACAGCTCCTTGCCGACCTTGACCCGGCAGGTGGCGGGATCGAGGCGATCGGCCAGCGCCAGGGCGGCGGACGACGAAGGGAAATCCAGGGCGACGATGATGGGAGACTGGCAGGCGGACATGGGAGCTCTCGGCAAAACGGCAAAGGCCGGCATTTTCGCAGAAAAGCGCCGCGCCGGCACTTGGCCGCTGTCTGCCCGCGCTCCCCTCCTTCAACTCGGCTTGAGCAATCGCTCGCGCAGCCAGTTGCCCGCCGGCCCCAGCGGTCGCCGCCGCGACCAGACCACGTCCACCGCCACTCGCTGCGGCCAGCCAGGGACGGCCAGTTCCACCAACCGTCCCTGGCCAAAGGTCGCCACCAGCCACAACGGTAGCTCGGCCCAGCCGAACCCCTGCACCGCCATCTCCAACAGCAGCAGATAGTCGGGCGCCGACCAGCAACGCCCGCGGGTGTCCGGCAGGCGGCTGACCTGCTGGGAGGCTTCGGTCACGGTGCTCAGGCGCAGCAGCCGATAGGGTGCCAGGTCGTCCGGTGTGACCCGCTCCAGCGTCGCCAACGGATGATCGGCGGCGACATAGAGGCCGAAGGTGACCAGGCCATCCAGGGTGGCCGCCTCGATGTCCGCCGGATAGGGTGGCTGACCGGCCAGCAGGCCCAGATCCGCGCGCCCCTGCACCAGGCTGAGCACATCGGCGTCCTCGGCGATCAGGCATTCGAATTCGAGATCCGGATAGCGCTGGTCCAGCTCCGTCAGCAGCGCCTCATAACGGGTGGGCTGATAGGTATCGGAAATCACCAGGGTCAGGCGTGGCTCCACCCCGGCCGCCAGTTGGGTGGCGCGATTGGCCAGGCGGTCATGGGCCGACAGCACGGCGCGGGCCTGGTCGAGCAGTTGCTCACCGGCAGCCGTCAGTACCGGGTAGCGGCCCTGGCGATCGAACAGGGCCACCCCCAGTTCGTCCTCCAGCCGGGCGATGCTCTCGCTGATACTGGACTGCCGCTTGCCCAGCACCCGGGCCGCCGCACTGAAGGAGCCTGTCGCGGCCGCCTCGACGAACGCCTCGAGGGCTTCGGCGTTAGGATACATATCGGGTCAGCCTATGGATTCCATTTTGATCTCCCCAGCTTAACCGATGAGACTAAGGACCTGTCCACTAGGGAGTCGCCCCATGTCCGTCCCGTTCACCCAGCGTCCCGCCAGTGCCCGCGTGCTGCACGCCCTGCTGTTCGAAGGCCTCGCCGTGCTGCTCGCCACCCCGACCCTGGCCTGGCTGCTGGATCGCTCCCTCGGCCATATGAGCCTGCTCACCGCCGCCTTTTCCGCCATCGCCATGCTCTGGAACCTGGTGTTCAACCTGGGTTTCGATCGCCTGCAAGAGCGCCTGGGCTTCACCCGTGGCCTGGGTGTGCGGCTGCTGCACGCCCTCGGCTTCGAGGGCGGCTTGATCCTGGTGCTGGTGCCGCTGGCCGCCTGGTGGCTGTCCATCGGCCTCTGGCAGGCGCTGCTGCTGGACCTGGGGCTGATCCTGTTCTTCCTGCCCTATACCCTGGCCTTCAACTGGCTCTACGACCTGGGTTACGCCGCCTGGCGCAGACGCACGAATGCGACCTGCCGGGCGCACTGACAGGCTCTGCCGTGGTCGAAGCGCTATAGCCACTCAAGGAGAAGAAAGATGCCCTGGTATGCCTGGTTGATCCTGCTGGTCGCCATCGGCTCGGTGGTCGGCAGCCTGCTCATGCTCAAGGACACGGCCCGCAAGGTGCCCTTGACCGACGAACAGAAATCCAAGATCCGGCAGCGCAATGCCGAGATGGATGCCAAGGAGGCCCAGGACCGCTGAACGCGCAGCCCGGGTCCCCAGACGAAGCCCTGTCGCACCCAGTGCGACAGGGCTTCGCCGTCTCAGGATTCCAGGGGTGCCTTGGTGTTGACGTACTCCGGCACCTCCGCCAGTGGCAGGCTGCGCACCTGCTCGCGGGTCGGGCCCTGGCGCTTGGGTAGCGGCTCCAGGGATTGCGGTTGACCGCTTTCCAGGGCGCGCTCGATGGCCGCCAGCACGCGCACGTCGCGCCAACCCTCCTCCCCGTCCATCTCCGGCTGGCGACCCTCGAGGATGCAATCGGAGAAGTAGGCCGTCTCGCCGCCGAAGTGATCCACCACCGGGGCCTTGAATTCCTCTGTCTCCCCGTCCACGGTCAGGCGATAGCCGATGGCGACGCCTTCACCGAAACCGAAGCACGGCGACGCCTCGATCTCGCCCTTGCGGCCCACCAGTTGGAAACGCTCGGTGTTGGGGCCGCTGAAACTGACGGTAAAGCTCGCCAGCCGCTCCTCGGGAAAGCGTAGGGTCACGGTCACGGCATCCCAGGTGGTGATGTCGCGCCCGGGTGTCTGTATCCCGACGGCACTGACTTCGATGGGCTCGTCACCAAAGAGCGCCCGCACGGCATTGACTGGATAGGGCCCCATGTCGGTGACCGGGCCGGCCCAGAAGCCGCTCTGGGCTCTATGGTTGGCGGTGTCGACCGGCTGGGTGAAGGTCGAGGTGAACAGGCGCGGATCGCCGATCTCGCCCTTGCGCACCCGCTCGATCATTTCCACCGTGCCCGGCTCGCAGTGCAGTCGATAGGCGATCATCAATTTGGCCCCGGAGCGCGCGGCCGCAGCGTTGATCGCCTGGCATTCTTCCTCGCTGATCGCCATGGGTTTTTCCAGCAGGACGTGGATGCCGGCGTCCAACGCCGGTACGGCGAATTCGAGATGGCGGAAATTGGGCGTGGCCAGGTAGATCGCATCGATCTCCCCGGAAGACAGCAGCGCCGGGAATTCTTCGTAGGTGTAGCTCTTGAGGCCGTACTTGGCGGCTAGATCCCGCGCCTTGACGGGATCGCCGGTGACCAGAGCGGTCATCTCGGAATTGCTGGTCTGGCCGACCCCGGGCATGAAAGCGCCCTGGGAAATCCAGCCACCGCCTACCACCGCATAACGAATCTTGCCTGTCGCACTGGGCATGGAACGCTCCCGAATCCAGGCGGACGTTGTGTCCACCACCGGAACTGTCGGCAAGCGTTGCGGCGATGAAGTTCCGAGCCGGCGTTCAGCAAGGCCCCCTGGCAGCAACGAACTAGCGCCGAAAGCGCAATTCGACCTCCGCCCCTTCGAAGTCGTCGCTGCGATCCCTGCTGATCACCCGACCGCCCAGTTCGAAACGACCGGGGTCGTCTTCCTTGCGGAACAGCTGCGGCAGCAGAGCCGCCTCCGCCACGCTATTTTCGGTCCGTTTGGATGTCAAGGGATGCGACCTCAAGGCCGGAGGCGTATCGGCCTCCCTGGGTACGCTGAGGTCGAGCGGATGGGCTGGAGCCGACGTGGCCTTGGGCGCGGCAGGCTTCTTGAGTTGACTGTTCTTGGCCAGATCCTGCTTTTTCGGGGGTGGTGCGGGTAGTACAAGTGCCTTGGCCGGTAGCGGATCCAGCCGATAGGCGCGCAGATCGGCAGCGCTGCCCTGGGGCTCGCCGGCCATCGACGACTTTGGCGCCTCGGGAGCCGGAGCAGTTGCGGAGGGTGCCTGGGTCGAGGGTACCTTGGTCGTGGCGGGCGGTGACTCGTTATCACACCCCGCCAGCAGCAGGGGCACTGCCAGCGCCATCATTGCCAGGTATCCACGCATAGGCCCACCACTCAAGGCACCGCGCCTGGACCGGAGCGGCAGACGCGACAGGAGTCAGTCAATACAACCGACCTTCCCGCCCGGCGGCGGGTTCCGGGGGCGCCGCTAGGCGGCCAGGCTTTCCTGGCAGAGCTGACGGGCGAGCAGGCCCAGGGTCATCAGCGCCCGCTGGGCATCGCGCCCCCAGGGCAGCCCGCAATTGAGGCGGATGCAATGGTTGAACTGGTCGGTGTTGCTGAAGATCATGCCCGGCGCGATGCTCACCCCCTGGTCCAGGGCACGCTGGTGCAGCAGGCGCGTATCCACCCGCACCGGCAGGCTGACCCAGAGGATGAAGCCGCCATTGGGCCGACTCATCTGGGTACCCTCGGGGAAGTGCTCCTGGATCGCCAGCTGGAAGGCGGTCATGTTGCGCCGGTACTCTTGGCGAATGGCGCGCAGATGACGATCATAGCCGCCGTTCTCCAGATAGGCGGAGACGCCCATCTGGGTCACGCTGCAGGCGGAATGGGTGGTGAAGGTCTGCAGGCGGCAGATGTCGTCCTGGTAGGGCCCGGCCACCACCCAGCCGATGCGGACACCGGGCGAAATGGTCTTGGAAAAGCTCGAGCAGTAGATGACCCGACCCTGCTTGTCGAGCGCCTTGAGCGCCTTGGAGCCACTGTCGTAGGTCAGCTCGCCATAGATGTCGTCCTCGACGATGGCGATGTTGCGCTCGGCCGCCAGCCTGAGCAGCTGCTTCTGCCGCGCCTCCGGCATGCTGCCCCCCAGGGGATTGCTCAGCCGCGCGGCCACCACCAGGGCCTTGACCGGCCACTGGCTCGCGGCCAGCTGCAGCGCCTCCACGCTGAGCCCGGTCTCCGGATCGCAGGGGATCTCGATCACCTTGAGGCCCAGCACCTCGGCCAGTTGCAGCAGCCCGTAGTAGGACGGCGATTCGGTGGCGATCAGGTCGCCCGGCTTGGTCAGCACCCGCAACGACATCTGCAGCGCATCCACGCAGCCGTGGGTGATCACCACCTCTTCCGGGCCCACCACCACCCCCGCATCGCGCAGGCGGATGGCCACCTGGCGGCGCAGGGGCTCGTAGCCCGGACTGTGCAGATAGGAAAAGGCCGCGCGGGCCTGGAAACGGGTCACCTTGGACAGCTGCTGGTGCAGGGCCCGCAAGGGCAGGTAGTCGGGCTGGGGCACCGCCATGCCCAGGGGTACCACGCCTTCCCGCCGCGATTCCGCCAGCACCTGGTTGATGATGCCGGCACGGGTCACCAGACTCGGCCGCTCCACCGTGGCGATGTCCGGCGTCGGCGCGGTCAGCGCCGGGGTCTGGTGCACATAGAAGCCCGACTGCGGCCGGGCACGGATCAGCCCCTGGTCTTCCAGGGTGGCATAGGCCTGCAGCACGCTGGCGTGACTGACGCCCAGCTGCTGGCTCAGCTTGCGCACCGAAGGCACCCGTTCGCCGGGCTTGTAGACCCCCGTGCGGATGTCGTTCGCCAGTTGCTGGGCGATGCGCTGATAGAGCAACAGATTGGTCATGGCGTCTTCCTGGACGAAAGCGGAACAGTAGCAGGCTACCCTGAAGGTATACCGGTACAGCTAGCCTGACCTTAACCCTTCCCTTCCCGGGGCGGCAATGTCCAAAAACGACAAGGAACCGGCGCCCCCCTCCTTGACGCCAGGGGCTCTGCCAGAAGGCTTGCCGCGCCCATGAAAAAGCCCGCCAAAGGGCGGGCTCTTGCACGCGGATGGGCCTCAGATAGCCTTTTCCAGCTCGGGGATCAATTCGAACAGGTCACCCACCAGGCCGTAGTCGGCCACCTGGAAGATCGGCGCCTCCTCGTCCTTGTTGATGGCGACGATCACCTTGGAATCCTTCATGCCCGCCAGATGCTGGATGGCACCGGAGATACCGACGGCGATGTACAGCTGGGGCGCGACGATCTTCCCGGTCTGGCCGACCTGCATGTCGTTGGGCACGAAGCCGGCGTCCACCGCGGCGCGCGAGGCCCCCACCGCTGCGCCCAGCTTGTCGGCCAAAGCGTAGAGGATCTTGAAGTTGTCGCCATTCTGCAGACCGCGACCACCGGAGACCACCACCTTGGCGGCGCCCAGTTCGGGACGATCGGACTTGGCCAGCTCTTCGCCGACGAAGCTGGAAACACCAGCGTCCTTGACCAGGCTCACGGCTTCGACGGCGGCGGAACCGCCTTCGGCGGCGACCGGATCGAAACCGGTGGCGCGCACGGTGATCACCTTGACCGGCGCCGTGGAACGCACGGTGGCGATGGCGTTGCCAGCATAGATCGGCCGCTTGAAGGTGTCGGCGGATTCGACGGCGATGATCTCGGAGATCTGGTCGACATCCAGCAGCGCGGCCACGCGCGGCAGGAAGTTCTTGCCATTGGTGCTGGCGGCGGCCAGTACATGGCTGTACTGGGCGGCCAGCTCGACCACCAGCGGCGCGACGTTTTCCGGCAACTGGTGGGCATAGGCGGCGTTGTCGGCCAGCAGCACCTTACTGACGCCAGCGACCTTGGCAGCAGCCTCGGCGACCGGCTGGGCGTTCTGGCCGGCGACCAGCACATGGATGTCGCCGCCGATGGCCTGGGCCGCGGCAACGGTGTTCAGGGTAGCGCCGAAGAGGTTGGCGTTGTCGTGGTCGGCAATGACGAGAATGGCCATCAGATCACCTTAGCTTCGTTCTTGAGTTTTTCGACCAGCTCGGCCACGGACTTGACCTTGATGCCCGCCTGACGACCCGCCGGGGCTTCCACCTTGACCACCTCGTAGGAGGCTTGCACCGCCACGCCCAGGGCGTCCGGGGTCAGGGTTTCCAGCGGCTTCTTCTTGGCCTTCATGATGTTGGGCAGCGAGGCGTAGCGCGGCTCGTTGAGACGCAGGTCGGTGGTCACCACCGCCGGCAGCTTGAGCGCCACGGTCTGCAGACCGCCATCGATCTCGCGGGTCACGTTGAGGCCGTCAGCGGCTTGCTCCACCTTGGAGGCGAAGGTGCCCTGGGCGAAGCCGGTCAGGGCCGCCAGCATCTGGCCGGTCTGGTTGTTGTCGCTGTCGATGGCCTGCTTGCCAAGGATCACCAGCTGGGGCTGCTCCTTGTCCACCACTGCCTTGAGCAGCTTGGCGGTGGTCAGCGACGACAGCTCGGCGCTGCCGGTGTCGATCAGCACGGCGCGGTCGGCGCCCAATGCCAGGGCGGTACGCAGTTGTTCCTGAGCCTGGGCGGGACCCGCGGTCACGACCACGATCTCGCTGGCGATACCCTTTTCCTTCAGGCGCACCGCTTCTTCCACGGCGATCTCGCAGAAGGGGTTCATGGACATCTTGACGTTGGCCAGGTCGACACCGGTCTGGTCGGCCTTGACGCGGACCTTGACGTTGTAGTCCACCACGCGTTTGACAGCTACGAGAACCTTCATGAATCCCTCGATTTATTCGGGTGAATAAACAGGACGCCAAGGCGGCCTTGCGTTGGACACGACCCCTGTCGGCCCACACCTTGTTGCAAATTCTTCTTATGTTGACCTCCACGGCAGCAGGGGTCAACGCGACAGTCCGTCAGGGGCCAGTACTGCCGAGTCTAACAGGCTTGCAGAAAATTTAAACAAACGTTTGAATGGGTGCCAGGGAGCACGCCGGATATAATGAAGTCTTTTGTTGCACCCCTACATAAATAACCAGATCGTGAGTTTTGCCTGAGGAGAGTGAGCCGTGGAACGCGAATACATGGAATTCGACGTGGTGATCGTCGGGGCCGGCCCCGCGGGCCTGTCCGCGGCCTGTCGCCTCAAGCAGCAGGCGGCCGAAAAGGGCCAGGAGATCAGCGTCTGCGTGGTCGAGAAAGGCTCCGAGGTCGGTGCCCACATTCTCTCCGGCGCGGTCTTCGAACCCCGCGCCCTGGACGAGCTCTTTCCCAACTGGAAGGAACTGGGCGCGCCTCTGAACACCCCGGTCAAGCGTGACGACATCTACCTGCTCAAGGACGATCGCCAGGCGACCAAGGTGCCGAATTTCTTCGTGCCCAAGCCCATGCACAACGAGGGCAACTACATCATCTCCCTGGGCAATCTCTGCCGCTGGCTGGGCCAGCAGGCCGAAGCCCTGGGCGTGGAGATCTATCCGGGCTTCGCCGCCCAGGAGCCGCTGATCGATGAGCAGGGCGTGGTGCGCGGCATCATCACCGGCGACCTGGGCGTGGATCGCGAAGGCCAGCCCAAGGACGGCGTCTACACCCCGGGCATGGAGCTGCGCGGCAAGTACACCCTGTTCGCCGAAGGCTGCCGTGGCCATCTGGGCAAGCAGCTGGGCCAGAGATTCAAGCTTGGCGAAGGCGCCGATCCGCAGCACTACGGCATCGGCATCAAGGAGCTGTGGGAGATCGATCCCGCCAAGCACGAGCAGGGCCTGGTGATCCACACCTCCGGCTGGCCGCTGGACAAGGAGAATCCGGGTGGTTCCTTCCTCTATCACCTGGAAGACAACCAGGTGGTGGTCGGCCTGATCGTCGACCTGGCCTACAGCAATCCGCACCTCTCGCCCTATGACGAATTCCAGCGCTACAAGCACCACCCGGTGGTGGCCCAGTACCTGGAAGGCGGCAAGCGCGTCTCCTACGGCGCCCGCGCCCTGGTCAAGGGCGGCCTGAATTCCCTGCCGAAGATGGTCTTTCCCGGTGGTGCCCTGATCGGCTGCGACCTGGGCACCCTCAACCCGGCCAAGATCAAGGGCAGCCACACCGCCATGAAGTCCGGCATGCTCGCCGCCGACGCCATCGTCGCCGCCCTGGCGGCCGGGCGCGAAGGTGACGAACTCCAGGGCTACGTCGATGGCTTCAAGGGCAGCTGGCTGCAGGAAGAACTCCATGCCAGCCGCAACTTCGGCCCGGCCATGCACAAGTTCGGTCCGCTGCTCGGCCCGGCCTTCGCCTTCGTCGAGCACAACCTGCTGGGTGGCGCCCTGCCCTTCACCCTGCACGATCGGCGCATGGACCATACCTGCCTGAAGAAGGCCGACGAGGCGCCGCGCATCAGCTATCCCAAGCCGGATGGCAAGCTGAGCTTCGACAAGCTGTCCTCGGTGTTCCTCTCCAACACCAACCACGAGGAAGACCAGCCGGTTCACCTGAAGCTCAAGGACCCCTCGATTCCCATCGCGCAGAACCTGCCGCTGTACGACGAACCCGCCCAGCGCTACTGCCCGGCCGGGGTCTACGAGGTGGTCCGCGATGGCGGCGAGCCGCGCTTCCAGATCAATGCCCAGAACTGCGTCCACTGCAAGACCTGCGATATCAAGGACCCGGCGCAGAACATTACCTGGGTGGCGCCGGAAGGCAGCGGTGGCCCCAACTACCCCAACATGTAAGCGCAAGGAAAGGGCCCCCGAGGGGCCCTTTCTTCATTCAGTGGGTGCGACGGGAAAGAAGGTGCCGCGACTCCAGAGGCCGAGCCAGGATCGGCCCTCATGACCACTCTCCTCGACCCTCTCCATCAACCGGTAGAACACCGCCCGATTGAGCCGCGCTTCCAGGCCGCCACGCACCCGTACATAGGGGGTAGGCTGGTCATCCTGTTCCGCGAAGCGCAGCGGATGCTCGGCATCGACGGCGACCCTGTCGCCCACGTTGGTGACCAGATCCAGGGTCTGCGCCTTGCCACTGCCACTCCATTCGACATCCACGGCAAGAAAGGGCACATCCTCGACCTGGATACCCACGCACTCCACCGGCGTGACCAGCACATAGCGCTCGGGATCACGACGCAGAATGGTGGAGAACAGGCGCACCATGGCCGGCCGGGTGATGCGCGTGCCCTGGTGATACCAGGTTCCGTCGCGGGCGATGCACATATCGATCTCACCGCAGAACGGAGGATGCCAGAGGTCCACCGGCGGCAGACTTCCTTCTCCGCCCGCTGGCAGTTGCGCCAGCAGGTTGCGCGTCACATCGGCCTGGCTCACGTCTCTCTCCTCTAGCGACTGCCCAACCCCAGCAGCCGTTGGGCATATTCATTGAGCGCCGGCCCGAGCAGGTCTTCCGGGCGCTCGTCATAGAACGTCAGGAAGCCGCCACGACTGCGGATCCGCGCCGTGTCCACCAGGCGGAAGGTAGCGGTCTCCACCAGCATCATCTGCACGACGCTACGATCGCGCCCGACCCGTCCGATATCGTCCTGATCTTCCCATTCCTCCCAGGTACCGATGCGATCGTCTGCGCCGGCGAAGCGGGTATAGAGCACATAGTGAGCCCCGAGCTGCCGGGCCTTGGCCATGGCCTCGTCGAAGCCCTCCGGCTTGTCCGCCCGGCGCACCCGGGGGAAATACTCCACGAAGCCCTTGAAGGCCTCTTCCGCCACCACGTTCGGGCGGGCATAGGGATGGCCCACGGGCACGAAGGCACCTTGGGCTATGTAGATGTAGGAGTCGGCCTGCAGCCGAAAGTTGTTCAGCCGCTGGGTCTTGCTGTAGTCGAGCAACCCGGCGTCGCGCAGGTGGTACTCGACACCGGATGCCATGTCGCTGACGTTCATGCAGCCACCCAGGCAGGCCAGCAGCACGGAAATGAATAGAAAACGCAGTTTGACCATGAAGAGCAGACCCCTGTCCGGCGCCAAGTTGTCGTCGATACAGGGGCCTTAGCAGCTTTCGCGCCAGTTCGAAGCACAGCCGGTAGATCAGCCGCCGATGATCTTCATGACGGTCACGCCCCCCGAGAAGGCCACCTCCTGCTTGTCGCCCAGGGCCTTGACCAGCAGCCGCTGCAGCGCCGGCAGGGCCAGGTGACGCGGCTTGTCCAGCAGATCGCCGACGTAATGGCGATTGCTAGACGACAGGCAACCGTGCAGCCAGCCCGTGGACGACAGCCGCAGCCGCGAGCAGGTCCGGCAGAAGGGCACGCTTTCATTGGCGATGACGCCGAAGTGGCCGCCCGACTCGACGCGATAGCGCAGCGCCGTGGAATCCACCGGTGCATCCGCCTGCACATAGACATGGCGCGAACCTATGATCTCCAGCAATTCGGCCAGGGGCACCAGTTGGTTGTTGAAGGTGGCGGGATTCTTGGCCAGGTGCCCCATGCGCATCAGCTCGATGAACCGGAGTTCGAAACCCCGCTCCAGGCAGTAGTCCAGCAGCGGCAGCACCTGGTCGAGGTTCTGGCCGCGCAGGGGCACCATGTTCACCTTGATCTTGAGGCCGGCGGCACGGGCCGCTTCGAGACCGGCTAGCACCGTGGCCAGATCGCCTCCCCGCGCCAGACGCGGAAAGGCTTCGGCATCGAGGGTGTCGAGGGAGACGTTGAGGCGACGGATGCCGTGATCGATGAGGAAATCCAGCTTGCGTGGCAGCAGCTGACCGTTGGTGGTTAGGCTGATGTCCTTGAGGCCGAGCTGGGAGACACGGGAGAGAAAGGGTTCCAGCCGCGGCGTGACCAAGGGTTCGCCCCCGGTGATGCGCAGCCGCTCGATACCGGCGGCATCGATGAGGTATTCCACACCCCGGGCCATGGTTTCGGCACCGAGTTCGTCCTGCGCCGCCACGAGCCGCTTGCCGTTGGGCACGCAGTACGTACAGGCATAGTTGCAGGCCGCCGTGAGGCTGATCCGCAAGTTGCGAAACGCCCTACCCTGGCGGTCGACGATCATCTTGGGGGTACTCCAGTGGGACAAGAGAAAAGGGATGGCGCGGCATCCCTGCCTCTATCGGACCCTAGGATCGGACAGGCGTTTCGACGTCTCGCTTGCGGCGGTTGCCCATGCGCACGCCGATTTCCATGAGGAACTGGAAGAAACCTTCCTGATCCTCCAGCACGTCGCGCCAGAACGGCGAATGGTAAAGGGCCACGGCCCCATGCACCAGCGCCCAGGCGGCGCAGTAATGGAAATAGGGCGGCACGTCCTCGAGCTTGCCTTCGTCGATGCGACCTTCGATCAGGCTGGTCAGCCGCTGGAAGTTGGAGGTGCGGATACTGTGCAGCTGCTCGACCAGTTCGGGCACCTGACGCGTCTTGACCACCTTCTCCTCGAGTCGATCGAACAGGCGATAGCGCTGCGGATCGCTCATGCGGAACTCGAAATAGGCGCGGGAGAGCGCTTCGCGGTCGCGGGCGACGTTGTCCGACTGGAACAGCTCGGCCAGGTCCCGCTCGTAATCCAGCATCAACCGCAGATAGATCTCGGCCTTGGAATTGAAGTGCTTGTAGATGGTGCCTTTGCCGATACCGACCGCCTCGGCGATCATCTCGACGGTGACGCTGTCTTCTCCTTCGGAGAGAAACAGCTGCAGGGCGGTATCGAGGATTTCCTGTTCGCGGCGACGGAACTCGCGGACTTTGCGGGATTCTTTCTGCATGGCAGCCCACTTGTTGTTTTGAAAAGGGATAGGGCCTTCGAATCGCCAGTCACCCCTCGGCATACCGGCACTTCGTCACACCTTGGGCGAGCTGCACCGAAAGCATCGGTGAACCGCGCGGGCGCGCCCCTTATTATGCCCCATCACACCCAGATTGCACGGATCGAGTCAATGTCTTCCTGGAAGCACGAATTCCCTCAGGCCTACGCCATGAGATACCTCAACCACGCGGCCGTGGCCCCGTGGCCCAAGCGCGCCGCGCAGGCCGTCACCGAATTCGCCGCCGAAAACTGCCAATACGGTGCGCGCAACTATCCGACCTGGCTCGTCCTGGAGCAGCGCCTGCGCGATCGCCTGACCCGCCTGCTCAATGCGCCGTCCAGCAGCGACATCGCCCTGGTGAAGAACACCTCGGAGGCGCTTTCCTTCGTCGCCTTCGGCCTCGACTGGCAGAGCGGCGACCAGGTGGTGATCAGCGACGAGGAGTTCCCTTCCAACCGGGTGGTCTGGGAAGCCCTGGTCCGCTTTGGCGTCGAGGTGGTGGAAGTCAGCCTGGGTGACACCCCCGAGGCCAATCTGCTGGCCGCCTGCGGCCCGCGCACCCGACTCATGGCCATCAGCGCCGTGCAGTACGCCAGCGGCCTGCGCCTGGACCTGCCCCAGCTGGGCCAGGGCTGCGACGCCAAGGGCGTACTGCTGTGCGTCGATGCCATCCAGCAACTGGGCGCCCTGCCCTTCGATGCCCAGGCCTGCAACTGCGCCTTCGCCATGGCCGACGGTCACAAGTGGATGCTCGGCCCGGAAGGCCTGGGGGTCTTCTATTGCCGCGCCGATCTGCGCGAGCAGCTGAAGCTGCACGAATACGGCTGGCACATGCTGGACAACGCCGGCGACTACAGCCAGCGCGAATGGCAACCGGCCAGGACGGCGATGCGCTTCGAGTGCGGTAGCCCGAACATGCTCGGTGCGGTGGCCCTGGAGGCAAGTCTGTCCCTGCTGGAAGATGCCGGCATGGAACAGGTCGGCAAGGACCTGCTGGCGCGGATCGAGCTGCTCGACAGCCATATCCGCCGCCTGCCCGGAGCCGTCCTGCACTCACCGGTCACTGCCGAGCGCCGCTCGGGCATCCTCACCTTCTCGCTCGAGGGCTGGGACAACCGCCAACTGTTCGAACGCCTCAAGACCGCCGACGTGGTCTGCGCCCAGCGGGGTCCGGGCATCCGCCTGTCGCCGCACTTCTATACCAGCGAGCACGTGCTGGAACAGACGCTGGATCTGGTCGGGGCGCTGGCGCGCTTCTAATGGCCCGAAAGGCCCGGGATAGCCAGTGTCGGGACAGTGCTATTCCAAAACTGTTTAAAAAACGTCCAATCCCGACTGGACCTTTCCCCGAGCTGACCAATACTCAAGTGACTGGCCGTGTCGACCCCCGCGGCGCGGACCAGGGAGGCGGCTCTCCGTCCAGGCGAACCGCTGGTCCGGCCCGGGTATCCCAGGATACCCGGGCCATTTTTTTACCTAGAGGGTGGCGCGGGGAAACAGCCGGCGGAAGTTGGCCGTGGTCTGCTCGGCCAGGGTCTCCAAACTGACGCCTCGCACGTCGGCCAGGCACTGGGCGACCTCGACCACGAATTGCGGCAGGTTGGCCTTGCCGCGGTGGGGCACCGGAGCCAGATAGGGCGAATCGGTTTCCACCAGCAGGCGATCGGCCGGCACCTGGCGCGCGACGTCGCGCAGGTCGGCGGCATTGCGGAAGGTCAGGATGCCGGAAAAGGAAATGTAGAAGCCCAGGTCCAGCGCCGCCTTGGCGGTTGCCCAGTCCTCGGTGAAGCAGTGCAGCACCCCGGCGCCCGGCAGGTCAGCGGCGCCCAGCATGGCCAGGGTGTCGGCCCGCGCCTCGCGGGTATGGATCACCAGCGGCAGCGACGTGCGTCGGGCCGCTTCGAGGTGCAGGGCGAAGGAGCGCTGCTGGATCTCGGCGGTGTCCGGCTGATAGTGATAGTCCAGCCCGGTCTCGCCGATGGCGGCGACGCGGGGATGGGCCAGCCGTTCCAGCAACCAGTCGAGATCGATGGCGCTGCCCTGGGCGGCATCCAGCGGGTGGATGCCCACGGCGCAGTGGACGTCGGCATAGCGTTCGGCCAGGGCCTGCACCGTGGGGGCGTTGCCGGCATCGACGCCGATGCAGAGGAACTGGCTGACGCCCCGGGCGCGCGCGGCATCCAGCGCTGCGTCCAGGGAGCCGTCATGGAGGGAGAGATCGAGTCGATCCAGGTGACAGTGGGAGTCGACGAAGTGCACGAGAAATAGCCTTGAATCAGCAGCGACGCCCCGCCCCGAGCGGGACGGCGCAGGCATCACATGGTATGGGTGGGACGGTCCGACTTCAGCGAGCCGGCCAGATAGGTTTCGATCTTGTTGCGCGCGGTATTGTCGCCTTCGTTGAACTGCACGCCGACCCCGGCGGCCCTATTGCCCTGGGCGCCCTTGGGAGTGATCCAGACCACCTTGCCGGCGACCGGAATCTTGTCTGGTTCGTCCATCAGGTTGAGCAGCATGAAGACCTCGTCGCCGAGCTTGTAGGTCTTGCCCGTCGGAATGAACAGGCCACCGTTGCGAATGAAGGGCATGTAGGCGGCATAGAGCACCGACTTGTCCTTGATGGTCAGGGACAGGATGCCATTACGGGGGCCCAGGTTCTGCGGCAAACTCATGAGATTCTCTCGAGACAGGCAATACGGACGCGCGGATCGCTAGCGTCCGGGCACCAGGCCGGCCCAGCGGATCAGCAGCGATTCCAGCAACAATACGCGGTTGAGGTTGGCTTTGCCCAGCACCTTCTGCCGCTCGGCATGCAGCCATTCCTGCAGGGCCAACACCGCCTGGGGCGTGCCCTTCTCGGCCAGGTAACCTAGCACCTTGGCCATGTCCGGTGCGGCTTCGGCGTCCGCGCCACCCCACTGCTGGCGCAGGATGCCGTGGGTCCATTCACAGAACCAGTCGAGCAGCAGCGGCAGCGGCACGGCGTTCCAGCTCTCGGCCAGCTGGCTGGGCGCCGCCTGGCGCTTGAGCAGGCGTTTCACCCCCTCCACCACCAGCGCCCGGCGGGCGAGCACGTCCTCGCCATGCAGGCGCAGGGCCGCCAGCGGCGAGCCGCCGGCCAGCACCAACAACTGGATGCGGATCTCTTCCTCGAGGTCCGGCAGGCGTTCGCCCAGCCAGGCAAGACTCTCGGCGCGCGAGGGCACCGGACAGGCCTGCTGCACGCAACGGCTGCGCACGGTGGGCAGCAGGCGACTCGGCTGGTGACTCACCAGCAGCAGCACCGTAGCGCCCGAGGGCTCTTCCAGACTCTTGAGCAGGGCGTTGGCGGCATTGAGGTTCATCGCCTCGACCGGCTCCAGCAGGATCAGCTTGCGCCCGCCCAACTGGGCGGTCTGGGTGACGAAGTCCACCAGGCCGCGGATCTGATCGACGCGGATGGGCTTCTCGACCTCTTCCGGCTGGATCACGCAGTAATCGGGATGGGTCCCGGCCCTGAGCAGGGAACAGGCCTTGCATTGGCCGCAGGCGGCATCGCCCTGGGGCGCCTGGCACAGCAGCAGGGCGGCCAGGCGCTCGGCCAGGTCACGCTTGCCGATGCCGCGCGGACCATGCAGCAGATAGGCATGGGGATGCTGCCTCCGGGGCGAGATCCGCGCCCAGAGGTCCTGCTGCCAGGGATAGACGTCAGCCACCGAGCGTCGGCTCCAGGGTGGCGACCAGGGCGCGCAGCTCCGCCTGCACCTCGGCGAGACTGCGCGAGGCATCGATCAGGCGATAGCGGGCCGGCACGGCCCGGGCGCGATCCAGATAGGTCTGGCGCACCGCCTCGAAGAAGGCGCGCTGCTCCTGCTCGAATCTGTCCAGGGCGCCACGGCGGGCGGCACGGGCCAGGCCGATGTCCACCGGCAGGTCGAAAACCAGGGTCAGATCGGGTTGCAGGTCGCCCAGCACGAAGGACTCCAGGGTGGCGATGCGCTCGACGGGTACGCCGCGACCGCCGCCCTGGTAGGCATAGGTCGCATCGACGAAGCGATCGCAGAGCACCAGGGCCCCGCGCGCCAGGGCGGGCCGGATGACCTGGGCCAGGTGCTGGGCACGCGCGGCGAACATCAGCAGCAATTCGGTATCCACCGCCATGGGCTCGGCCGCCGGCGCCAGCAGGATCTCGCGGATACGCTCGGCCAGCGGCGTGCCACCCGGCTCGCGGGTCAGCACCACCTCGCGCCCGCTGGCGCTAAGAAGTTCGGCGAGATAGTCGCGATTGGTGCTCTTGCCCGCGCCCTCGGGGCCTTCGAGGGTGATGAACAGGCCGTTTGCCGTCATGGGGTTTCCTTGCTGTCGGGCATCTGCGGAGCGGGGCTGGAGCGGTAGTCGGAGCGCCGCTTGAGCTGGAAGTCGCGGACCGCCTGGTTGTGGGCCTCCAGGTCCTTGGAAAAGACATGGCTGCCGTCGCCACGGGCGACGAAGTAAAGGCTGTCGCCGTCCTTGGGATGCAGCGCCGCGTGGAGGGCCTCGCGACCCGGCATGGCGATCGGCGTCGGCGGTAGTCCCGCGTTGAGATAGGTGTTGTAGGGCGAGGGCTCGCGCAGATCGGCGCGGGTGATGCGGCCGCTGTAGCGCTCGCCCATGCCGTAGATCACCGTGGGATCGGTCTGCAGCAGCATGCCGGCCGCCAAGCGGCGGACGAAGACCCCGGCGATCTCGTCACGCTCCTCGGGCACGCCGGTCTCCTTCTCCACCAGCGAGGCCATGATCAGCGCCTGGTAGGCGTCCTGGTAGGGCACCGCGGGATCGCGTGCCTGCCATTCCTGATCGAGCACGGCCTGCAGGCGCTGGTTGGCCTGGCGCAACAGATCGGATTCGCGCTGGCCCTTCACATAGCGATAGGTATCGGGGAAGAAACGCCCCTCGGGATGCTGGCCGTCCAGGCCCAGGCGTTTCATCAGGGCGGCATCGTCCAGCTCCGTGGTGTCGTGCTCGAGCTTGGGCTGCCGCGCCAGGGCGGCGCGTACCTGACGGAAATTCCAGCCTTCTACCACGGTGAGGCCATACTGCACCACTTCGCCCTTGCGCCAGAGGCTGAACAACTGCTCCACCGTCATGCCGGGGGTCAGGCGGTATTCACCGCTGTGCAGCGTCTGCCCGGCCAGATTGAAGCGCCAGTACAGGCGCAGCCAGAAGGCGCCGTCGAGCACACCCTGCTCTTCCAGGCGCAGCAGGCTGCCGCCCGGGGTCGCGCCCTTGGAGATCTCGATCAGTTGCTCGCCGTCGACCTTCAGCGGCTGAATCAGCGCCTGGTGCTGGCGCCAACCGGCCAGGACCAGCAGCAGGCCGCCAGCGGCCAGCAGCGCCGTAAGCAGAGCTCTCGCCTTGCGCATCGGCTATTCCAGAATCTCGTTTATCGAACCTTGCAGTTTACGGGTCACCGGGCCCACGGACCAGTTCGCGGCTGCGTACCGGCGCACGGGCCAGATACCGTACTGGCTGTTGCAGAGGAAAACTTCGTCGGCCCCCAGCAGATCGTCCAGCGCCAGCGGCAGGACCTCGGTCTGAATGCCTTCCTGGGCGGCGATATCGAGCAGCAGACCGCGCAGCACACCGGCCACGCCACAGCCGTCGAGCGCGGGGGTCAGCAGCCGCCCCGCGCGGACCAGGAACAGATTGCTGAACACGCCCTCGATCGGCCTGCCGTCCTGATCCAGCATCAGGCCTTCGGCATAGTCGGTGCCGGTCCATTCCCCACGCGCCAGGACCTGATCGAGTCGATTCAGGTGCTTGAGCCCGGCCAGCAACGGCTGGGTAGCCAGGCGCGTCGTGCAGGGATAGAGGGCGATGCCCTCGGTCGCGCAAGCGGGTGGATAGGCCGGTGTGGGTGAGCCCAGCAGCAGGCGTCGCACCTCGGGTTCAGCCGGCGGGGCATAACCGCGCAGGCCATCGCCACGAGTGAGCAGCAGTTTGGCGACGCCCTCCCCCAGCAACGCCGCATAGGCGCGGATCTCGGCGTCCAGCTGAGCTACATCGCAGGGGATGCGCAGTCGCTGGCAACCCCTCGCCAGCCGCTGCAGATGACGGTCCAGCAAACGGGGCTGGCCCCGGCGTACCGCGATGGTCTCGAACAGCCCATCGCCATAGGCCAGACCCCGGTCGCGTTGCAGACCGGGATCCAGCGGTTGGCCGTTGAGCCAGTCCTGGATCAAGCGTCGAAGCGCCGGAACACCAGACTGCCGTTGGTGCCACCAAAGCCGAACGAATTGGACAGGGCCACTTCGATGGGCCGCTGCCGTGCCTCATGGGGCACGAAGTCCAGATCGCAGCCGTCGCTGGGATTGTCCAGGTTGATGGTGGGCGGCGCCACCTGGTCACGCAGGGCGAGCACCGTGAAGATGGCCTCCACTGCGCCGGCGGCACCCAGCAGGTGACCGGTCATGGACTTGGTCGAACTCACGCTCAGGCGCTTGGCCTGCTCGCCGAACACCTGCTTCAGGGCCGCCACTTCGGCCAGGTCGCCGGCCGGCGTGGAGGTGCCGTGGGCATTGACGTAGTCGACCGCTTCCGGCGCGATACCGGCGTCCTTGAGGGTCGCCCTCATGCAGCGAGCGGCACCCGCGCCGTCTTCCGGCGGTGCGGTCATGTGGAAGGCGTCCGCGCTCATGCCGAAGCCGATCAGTTCGGCATAGATGCGGGCGTCCCGCGCCTTGGCGTGCTCGTACTCTTCCAGCACCAGGGCGCCGGCGCCATCGGACAGCACGAAGCCGTCACGGTCGCGATCCCATGGACGGCTGGCACGGGTCGGATCGTCGTTGCGGGTCGACAGGGCACGCGCCGCGCCGAAGCCGCCTAGACCCAGACCCGAGGTCGCCATCTCGGAACCGCCGGCGACCATGGCATCGGCCTCACCGTAGGCGATGTTGCGCGCCGCCATGCCAATGCAGTGCGTCGCCGTGGTACAGGCGGTGGCGATGGCGTAATTGGGACCCTGCAGACCCAGATGGATCGACAGGAAGCCGGACACCATGTTGATGATGGAGCCCGGTACGAAAAAGGGGGAAATACGGCGTGGACCCTGGGCGAGCAGCGACTGGCAATTCGCCTCGATATTGGTCAGTCCACCGATGCCGGAACCCATGGCGACACCCACGCGCTCGCGATTGCCATCGTTGACCTCGAGACCGCTGTCACGCATGGCCTGGAAGCTGGCAGCGAGACCGTATTGGATGAACAGATCCAGCTTGCGGGCTTCCTTCGCGGACAGGTACTGCTCCACGTCGAATCCCTTGACCGATCCGCCGATACGCGTGCTGAAGGCAGAGACGTCCATATGCTCGATCGGCGCGATACCGCTGCGACCGGCCAGGATGCCTTCCCAGCTGCTCGCCACATCGGCGCCAAGCGGCGATACCATGCCCATACCCGTGATCACGACACGTCTACGCGACACACCCAACTCCTCTTGTCCTTCCGGGGCGGCCACCCCTCTTAAAAAAAGCCGATTGCATCGATCTTGACCTTGGACCTAAAGAAAAGCCGCACGCCCTACAGGACGTGCGGCTTCTTGTGTCCGAAACTGGCGACTACTTATTGCTGATGAGCAACGATGTAGTCGATAGCTTCCTGGACGGTGGTGATCTTCTCAGCCTGCTCGTCCGGGATTTCGGTCTCGAATTCCTCTTCCAGAGCCATCACCAGTTCGACGGTGTCAAGGGAGTCGGCGCCCAGATCCTCGACGAAGGAAGCGCTGTTGGTAACTTCCTCTTCCTTCACGCCGAGCTGCTCAGCGACGATCTTCTTAACGCGTTCTTCGATGGTGCTCATACCGTGTTCTCACTCCTAAAGGAAAAATCCGCACAACGGATTGCGCGTAAGTGTATAGAAAGGGATTTCCGTATTTCAAGCTGACGCGACATCAAGACGTATGCGCGGCCATTGCTGGTCCGACAGTTTACCAGCTTAGCGCAATAGCCGCGCGGGGGTAACGCCGGTCAGCTCATGTACATTCCGCCATTCACGGGGATCGTGGCGCCGGTCACATAGGCCGCGCCCTCGCCCGCCAGGAAGCCGACCACCTTGGCGATCTCGTCGGCCTGACCGAGGCGGCCGGCTGGGATCTGGGTCAGCAGCGCGGTGCGCTGGGCTTCCGGCAGCTCACGGGTCATGTCGGTATCGATGAAACCCGGGGCCACGGCGTTGACGGTGATGTTGCGCGAACCTACCTCGCGGGCCAGCGCCCGGGTGAAGCCCTCGAGACCGGCCTTGGCGGCGGCGTAGTTGGCCTGACCGGCGTTGCCCATGGCACCCACCACCGAACCGATGCTGATGATACGACCCCAGCGACCCTTGGTCATGCCCTTGAGCACGGCCTTGGAGAGACGGAACAGGCTGTTGAGGTTGGTATCGATCACATCGAACCACTCATCGTCCTTCATCCGCAGCATCAGGTTGTCGCGGGTGATGCCGGCGTTGTTGACCAGGATCGACGGCGCGCCGAATTGCGCCTGGACCTGCTCGAGGGCGGCCGCGACGGAGGCGTTGTCGGACACGTTGAGCACCAGACCGGTACCTTCGATGCCATTGGCCTTGAGCGATTCGGCGATGCGCTGGGCGCCCGCCTCGCTGGTCGCGGTGCCGATCACGGTGGCGCCCAGCCGACCCAGTTCCAGGGCGATGGCTTGACCGATACCACGGGTAGCACCCGTGACCAGGGCGACCTTACCTTGCAGATTCATCTCGTTTTCCTCGATTCAAAAAGCCGCGCGCGCGGCGGCGAAGGCGTCGGGGTTGTCCAGGGCCAGTGTTTCCACGCCCTTGACGCATCTCTTGTTCAGACCGGCCAGCACCTTGCCGGGGCCGCACTCCACCAGGTGGGTGACGCCCTGAGCAGCCAGGTACTGCACGGATTCGACCCAGCGCACCGGACTGTACAGCTGGGCCAGCAGATCCTGCTGGAGGCTGGCCAGGTCGGTGTTGACGCCGGCACTGACGTTCTGCACCACCGGAATCTCCGGCTGGCTCCAGGTGCAACCACGCACATCCTCGGCGAAGCGCTCGGCCGCGGGACGCATCAGGTCGCAGTGGGAGGGCACGCTGACCGGCAGGGCCACGGCACGCTTGGCACCCAGGGCCTTGCAAGCCTCGATGGCGCGCTCCACCGCAGCAGCGGCACCGGCGATCACCACCTGACCCGGGGCATTGAAGTTGACCGCACTCACGACTTCACCCTGGGCGGCTTCGGCACAGGCCGCCAGCACCTGGGCATCTTCCAGGCCCAGGATGGCGGCCATGCCGCCCTGCCCAGCCGGCACGGCTTCCTGCATCAGCTCCCCGCGGCGCGCCACGAGGCGTACCGCCTCGGCGAACGGCAGGCTGCCCGCGGCGACCAGCGCCGAATACTCGCCCAGGCTGTGACCCGCGACATAGGCCGGCTTGGCGCCGCCTTCGGCCAGCCACAGGCGCCACAGCGCGATGGAGGCGGTCAGGATGGCGGGCTGGGTACGGTCGGTCTGGTTGAGCGACTCCTGCGGGCCCTGCTGGGTCAGCGCCCAGAGGTCATAGCCGAGGACGGCGGACGCTTCGGCGAAGGTTTCGCCGATCAGCGCGTGGTGCGTGGCCAGCTCACCCAGCATGCCCAGGGCTTGGGAACCCTGACCGGGAAAGACGAAAGCGAGAGAGGCGGACATAGGCAGGTCTCTTGTAGGTCCATTGCCGGCGAAACCGCGGTTCCGCCACTGACAGACTGAGATGTCGGTGTCGACCGGTCGGTCACACCGCTTTCAGAACCGCCAAGTTTAACCGGATCCGCCCGGGGAGATCAGTCTCGACGTCGCGCAGGGCACGCTCGATGGCCTGAACGAGACCGACTTCGCCTGCCGCGCCATGGCTTTTCACCACCACCGCATTCAGGCCGAGAAAGCTCGCGCCGTTGCGCAACTCCGGATCCCAGTGGCGAAAACGCCGGGCCAGCCAGGGCTGCAGCAACCGACGTTCGAGCCAGGAGGCCGTGCCGCTGCGCTCGACCAGCAGGCGCAGCAGCGCCTCACCGGACTTGAGCACGGCATTGCCGGTGAAGCCATCGCAGACCACCACATCCGCCACCGCGGCATAGAGATCGCTGCCCTCGACGAAGCCGATGAAGTCGAAGGCCTGACTCTCGGCGAGACGCCGTGCGGCGTCCTGGATCACCGGCGTGCCCTTGCCCGGTTCGCGACCGACATTGAGCAGCGCGACCCTTGGCCGCGCCAGGCCGCGGGCCTGGGCCGCACCCGCCCCCAGATAGGCGAATTGCACCAGCTGTTCGGCGGTGGTGTCGAGATTGGCGCCGAGATCGAGCAGCAGCGTCTGATGCCTGCCCCGCCCGGGCAGCGCCGACACCATGGCCGGGCGATCGATGCCCGGCAGCGTCCCGAGCAGCAAGCGCGCAAGCGCCATCCAGGCCCCGGTATTGCCGGCGCTCAGGCAGCCCTGGGCGCGGCCTTGCTGCACCGCTTCGAGCGCGGCATGCATGGACGTGCGGGTGCGACTACGCACCACGGCAGCGGGTCGCTCATCGGGCCCGACGAGGCCATCGACGTATTCGAACTGCAGGCGAGCGGCAAGAGAGGCAGGCGGTGACCAGGCCGACAGGGCGTCGCGCTGACCACAGAGAAGGAGATGTAAGGCGGGGAAACGCTCGAGGGCGTCGAGTGAAGCAGGAACAATGCAGCGGGGACCGAAGTCCCCGCCCATTGCATCGATCGCGATGACGATTTCGATCGAGAATTACTCGTCGGAACCTTTGTCGATCACTTTGCGACCGCGGTAGAAACCGTCGGGCGACACGTGGTGGCGCAGGTGAACTTCACCGGTGCTCTTTTCCACGGACAGAGCGTTCGCTTCGAGGGCGTCGTGCGAACGACGCATGTCGCGAGCGGAACGGGATTTTTTGTTCTGCTGAACAGCCATGATTTAACTCCTAAACGTTTGGGTCACGCTTCAACTGCGCAAGTACACTGAACGGGTTGGGTCGCTTTTCCTCGTCCGCCGGCTCTTCGGGCGCCTCGAAACCTTCCGGATGCTGGCAAGCACCTTCTGGATGCACGGGGATGATCGGCAGAGCGAGCAACAGCTCTTCTTCGATCAGACCATGCAGATCCAGGGGCTCTTCACCAACCTCCAGGGCATCGTAACCCTGTGGCAAGGCATCGGCCGACTTCCCTTCCCAGAGCACGGCGAAATCGAATTCGCTGCTAATGGGAAGCACTGCCGGCTCCAGACAACGCTGGCAAATCATCTCGACCTTGGTATCCAGGACACCATGGATGACGAATTGCTTTTGTTGATCACGCCCGAAGTCGAGGACGACGGCAACCGCGCCTTCGGACTTCACGAGCTGCTCGCCGACACGCCGCATGTTCGCGAGAGGCAGCTCACCCTTGAGGGTTACGCCGCGATCCGCCAATTTGCGAGGATCGACCTGAGGTGGAATTGGCCCATTCAACATAAGCGCGCCATTATAGGGACGGCCTTACGGCTGTCAAAGGAAATTAACCCCGAAGCGACTCCGACCGACCTCTGGTCGACCTCGCCCGAGAACAAATTGATGCCTCTCATTCTACTCGCTTCCAGCTCGCCTTACCGCCGCCACTTGCTGGAAAGGCTGCACCTGCCCTTCGCCCACCAGTCGCCGGACATCGACGAGACGCAGCTACCCGGCGAAAGCCCGCGGGCGCTGGTAGAACGCCTGGCCCGAGCCAAGGCCGCCGCCCTGGCCGATCAGCGGGAGCCGACCCTGATCATCGGCTCGGATCAGGCGACCGCCATAGAGGGCGAGATTCTCGGCAAGCCGCTGACTCACGAACGGGCCCATCAGCAGCTGACCCGGGCCAGCGGTCGCACCCTGGTGTTCCATACCGGACTGGCCGTACTGGACAGCCGTACCGGGGAGTGCCGCAGCGAGGTGGTGGATTTCCAGGTGCGCTTTCGCCCGCTGGATGCTGCGACGATCGACCGCTATCTGCGGGTGGAGCAACCCTATGATTGCGCCGGCAGCTTCAAGGCCGAAGGCCTCGGCATCGCCCTGTTCGAAGCCATGCAGGGAGAGGATCCGACCAGCCTGATCGGCCTTCCCCTGATCCGCCTGGCCGCATTGCTGCGCCAGGCAGGACTGCAGGTGCCCTAGGCCACCTGCAGCTGGCACCGGCTAACGCAGCGCCGGACCCTGCCAGCCCATGTAGAGCGCCAGACGCTCGGCGACGCTGGCGCCCAGGCGCTTGGCGAACCGATCAAAGGGCGAGTCCTCCTGGGTGAAGTCCACCAGGCGCTCCTCCTTGACCACATCCCGTGCCACATGGCTGGCACTGCCCAGGCCGTCGATCAGCCCCAGGGTCAGGGCCTGCTCGCCGGACCAGACCAGTCCGGAGAACAACTCGGGATGGCCCTCGACCTTGAGTCGATCGCCACGCCCCTTCTTGACGCTGTCGATGAACTGCTGATGGGTGGTATCCAGCACCTGCTGCCAGAAGCGGGTTTCTTCGGGCTTCTGCGGCTGGAAGGGATCGAGGAAGGCCTTGTGTTCGCCGGACGTGTAGACGCGACGCTCCACGCCCAGCTTCTCCATGGTGCCGACGAAACCGAAGGAAGCCGCCGTCACGCCGATGGAGCCGACCAGACTGGCCTTGTCGGCATAGATGGCGTCGGCGGCGCTGGCCACATAGTAGGCGCCCGAGGCACCCAGGTCGGTGATCACCGCATACAGCTTGATGTCCGGATGCAGACCGCGCAGACGCTTGATCTCGTCATAGATGTAGCCGGATTGCACCGGACTGCCACCCGGACTGTTGATGCGCAGCACCACGCCGCGGGTGTTGCTATCGTCGAACGCCTTGCGCAGGGCCGTGACCACGTTGTCGGCACTGGCCTTCTCGTCGTCGGCGATCACCCCCTTGAGTTCGATGAGTGCGGTATGGGCGCCGGACTCGGCCACCCCGCCCTTCTTGCCCAACGACAGCAGCGGCGTGAACAGCACCAGCATGAGAATCAGGTAGGCAAAGGTCAGCAGCTTGAAAAAGATGCCCCAGCGCCGCGCCCGCCGCTGCTCGCGCACGCTGGCGAGCATGGTCTTCTCGATCAGGGCCCAGGTCTTGTCATCCGCCGGGCGCGTAGGCCCGCTGTCTTCCTTCCACTCGTCAGCCATGCCCAACCTCACTCCTGACCACAACATTGTCACCCAGCCACAGCGCCAGGTCCGCGAAAGCTTCGATCACCAGGCGCGGCCCGAAATCCCTCAGCACCGCGGCCGGCTGGGCGCCATAGGCGACCCCGACCGCAGCGACCCCGGCACGCCGCGCCATTTCCAGGTCGAAGACGGCATCCCCCACCAGCAGGGCCCGCTCCGGCGCCACGCCGCAATGGGCGAGAATCTCCTGCACCATCTGCGGGTCCGGCTTGCCGGCGGCCTCGTCGGCGCAACGGGTGATGTCGAAGAACTCGCTCAGGCCATGCTGCTGCAGCGAACGGGCCAGGCCGCGACGGCTTTTACCCGTCGCCACGGCCAGTTGGTAACCCCGGGCGCGAAAGCGCTGCAACCCACTCAGCACATCGGGAAACAGGGGCGACGCCTGCTGTTCACGGCGGACGAATTCGGCACTGTAGGCATCGCGAAATCCCTCGATCTGCGCCGAAGTGACCAGCTGTGGATAAAGGGTCTGGATGGCCGCCACCAGCTCCAGGCCGATGATGCCCTTGATGGCCACATCGCTGCGCGGCGGCAAGCCCAACTGCTCGGCCGCCACGTGCATCACCTCGACGATCCGGCCGATGGAGTCCGCCAGGGTGCCGTCCCAGTCGAAGATCAGCAGCTGGTAGTCAGGCATCCAGCCGCTCCAGCGTCTGACTCCAGGTACCGTCGACCGGCGCTTCCAGGCGCAACTCACCGCCTTCGGGCAGGGGGATCACCAGACTCGCCGAGTGCAGGAACAGCCGCTTGCCGCCCAGCTCCCGGATCTCCTGGGAAAAGGCTTCATCGCCGTACTTGGGATCGCCGGCGATGGCGTGCCCCGCATGGCGCGCATGGACGCGGATCTGGTGGGTCCGCCCCGTCACCGGTCGCGCCTCGACCAGGGTGGCGAATTCGCCGTAGCGCCGCAGCACCCGGAACTCGGTGAGCGCCTCCTTGCCCTCGTCGTTGACCTCGACCATACGCTCACCGGACCTGAGGGTGTTCTTCAGCAGCGGCGCGCTGATCTTCTTCTTGGCCGCCGGCCAATGGCCGCGCACCAGGGCGTGATAGCGCTTGTCCACGCCGTCGCCGCGCAGGGCTTCGTGCAAGAAGCGCAGCATGCTGCGCTTCTTGGCGATCATCAGCAGGCCCGAGGTATCCCGGTCGAGGCGATGGACCAGCTCGATGTCGCGGGCATCGGGACGCAGCTGGCGAAAGACCTCGATGACCCCGCCGGACAGGCCACTGCCGCCGTGCACGGCGATGCCGGCCGGCTTGTTGATGACGATGAGGGCCTTGTCCTCGTGGACGATGGAGTCCTCCAGGCGCTCGAGCAGCCCCTTGGCCAGGGGTGCCGGCTCGTCGGGCTCGGACAGGCGCAGCGGCGGTACGCGGATCTGGTCGCCGGCCTGCAGGCGGTAGTCGGGCTTGATGCGCCCCTTGTTCACCCGTACTTCGCCCTTGCGCAGGATGCGATAGATGAGGGTCTTGGGCGCACCCTTGAGCTGGGTACGCAGGAAGTTGTCGATACGCTGGCCGGCATAGTCGGCAGGCACATCGAGCAGTTGAACGCCGGTGCTGGGAGAAGGAGGCTTAGTCATCGGCAGATGATAGCAATTTTCCCTTATTTGAAGCACTTAAAGCTTGCTGCTATAGTCCGGAGGCGGTTATCAGTCCTGTCTGGATGGCGCCGCTCGCGAGGCCGTAGATTCCGCCCGCGAACAATAGGCTGCAAATGCAATAGTCACTGGACGTCTGGCCGTCCAGCAGACCGCCGACTCTGCCCAAAGGGGTGAGTGGCGAGCTGCGATCCGCCTGGTAACCAAGGCAGCGGCACCCAGGGTGTCAGCTGTAAAACGACAACCGCTCCGGACCTTGCGGGCGGCACCAGATTCCTGAAGATTGTGTGCAGGATGGAGATGCACAACCAGCGTATCGCGTAGCCTGACAGTACGCCTGCAGCCCGCTTCGCGCCCAGCTTCGGCCAAGGTGACGATCGCAGGTGGAAGCCTCAAGGCCAACGGCCGATGCTCCAACCGCGACACCTGACACGAATCCCGCGACGACCCGGCTGCCCGAGCCTTTCGGCTGTCACGCCCGCACCATGCCTGGTTGATTCCTCCTCTTGTGGAGCTGCAACGGCAGTCGCTCAAGCGCCTGCAGGAGACGTAGTCGCGGCACGCCCCCGGGCCTGCTGCTGGACACGAAGGCCGGCTTGGACCGGCTTCGATACGACCCCGTGCACCCTTCTCCTGAATCCTGTTGCCACCACGTGGGCCGAGAGCCTGGAACGTAGTGGTATTACATGAAAAGAATGCTCATCAACGCGACCCAGCCCGAGGAATTGCGGGTTGCCCTGGTCGACGGTCAACGTCTGTTCGATCTGGACATCGAGTCCGGAGCTCGCGAACAGAAAAAGGCCAACATCTACAAAGGTCGCATCACCCGCATCGAACCCAGCCTGGAAGCCGCCTTCGTCGACTTCGGCGCCGATCGCCACGGCTTCCTCCCGCTGAAGGAAATCTCCCGGGAATACTTCAAGAAGAACCCGGAAGGCCGCGTCAACATCAAGGAAGTACTCTCCGAAGGCCAGGAAGTAGTCGTCCAGGTCGAAAAGGAAGAGCGCGGCAACAAGGGCGCCGCCCTGACCACCTTCATCAGCCTCGCCGGTCGCTACCTGGTGCTGATGCCCAACAATCCCCGCGCAGGCGGCATCTCCCGCCGCATCGAGGGTGAAGAGCGCAACGAACTGCGCGAAGCCCTGAACGGCCTGAATGCCCCGGGCGACATGGGCCTGATCGTGCGCACCGCCGGCCTGGGTCGCAGCACCGAAGAACTGCAGTGGGACCTCGACTACCTGCTGCAACTCTGGTCCGCCATCAACGAAGCCTCGGGCGAGCGCAAGGGCCCCTTCCTGATCTATCAGGAAAGCAACGTCATCATTCGCGCCATCCGCGACTATCTGCGCCAGGACATCGGTGAAGTCCTGGTCGACAGCGTCGAAGCCCAGGAAGAAGCCCTGAGCTTCATCCGCCAGGTGATGCCGCAGTACGCCAGCAAGATCAAGCTGTACCAGGACAGCGTCCCGCTGTTCAATCGCTTCCAGATCGAAAGCCAGATCGAGACCGCCTTCCAGCGCGAAGTGAAGCTGCCCTCGGGCGGCTCCATCGTCATCGATCCCACCGAAGCCCTGGTGTCCATCGACATCAACTCGGCGCGCGCCACCAAGGGTGGCGACATCGAAGAAACCGCCCTGCAGACCAACCTGGAAGCGGCTGAGGAAATCGCCCGCCAGCTGCGCCTGCGCGACATCGGCGGCCTGATCGTCATCGACTTCATCGACATGACCCCGGTCAAGAACCAGCGCGCCGTGGAAGATCGCGTCCGCGAAGCCCTGGAAGCCGACCGCGCCCGCGTGCAGATCGGTCGTATTTCCCGCTTCGGCCTGCTGGAGATGTCCCGCCAGCGCCTGCGCCCCTCCCTGCGCGAAACCAGCGGCATTGTCTGCCCCCGTTGCAACGGCCAGGGCATCATCCGCGACGTGGAATCCCTGTCGCTGGCCATCCTGCGCCTGATCGAGGAAGAAGCCCTCAAGGATCGTACCGCCGAGGTCCGTGCCCACGTACCCATCCAGGTCGCGTCCTTCCTGCTCAACGAGAAGCGCAACAGCATCACCAAGATCGAGCTGCGCACCCGCGTGCGCATCATCATCCTGCCGGACGATCACATCGAGACCCCGCACTTCGAAGTTCAGCGTCTGCGTGACGACAATCCCGAGCTGCTGAACAGCCAGTCCAGCTACGAGATGGCCAACACCGAAGCCGAAGAAGTACAGCCGGTCAGCTCCACCCGCACCCTGGTGCGCCAGGAAGCGGCCGTGAAGGTCGCGCCCGAGCGCGCACCGGCACCCACGCCGGTCACCGCCGAAGTCGTGGCGCCCGTCGCTCCTGCCGCCAAGGCCACCGCCGAGCCCAATCTGTTCAAGGGCCTGGTCAAGTCCCTGGTCAGCCTGTTCGCCGGCAAGACCGAAGAGCAGCCCATGGCCGACAAGGCCGTTGCCGCGCCGGTAGCCGCCAAGAGCAGTGACGAGCAGCGCAGCCAGGACGAGCGTCGCAACGGTCGTCAGCAGAATCGCCGCCGCGAAGGCCGTCGTGACGACGAGCGCAAGCCGCGCGAAGAACGCCAGCCGCGCGCCGATCGTGGCGAACGCAGCGAGCGCCCGGCCCGTGAAGAGCGCAAGCCGCGTGAAGAGCGTCAGCCTCGCGAAGAGCGCCAGGCCCGCGAAGACCGCCCGGCTCGCGAGGAGCGTCAGCCCCGCGAGGAGCGCGCCTCTCGCGAAGAGCGTCAACCGCGTGAAGAACGCCAGCCGCGCGAAGAGCGTCAGCCCCGCGAGGAGCGCGCCTCTCGCGAAGAGCGTCAACCGCGTGAAGAGCGTCAACCCCGTGAAGATCGCCAGCCGCGCGAAGAGCGCGTGAGTGCCGAAGAGCGGCCGGCTCGCGAAGAGCGCCAGCCTCGTGAGGAGCGTCAGCCTCGCGAAGAGCGCAAGCCACGTGAAGAGCGTCAGCCCCGCGAAGAGCGCAAGGCGCGCGAAGAGCGTCAGGAAGCGGCCAGCGCCGAAGAGCTGAACGAAGAAGAAGTACTGGAAGGCAATGACGAACTGGAAGAAGGCGAAGAGCGTCCGCGTCGCCGTTCCCGCGGTCAGCGTCGCCGCAGCAACCGTCGTGAGCGTCAGCGCGACGCCCATGGCAACTTCATCGAAGACGAAGAGCCGGGCACCGACGCCAATGTGGCGCCAGCCGCCATCGCACTGGGTACCGCTGTCGTGGTGAGCGAGAGCGTGACTGCCGTCGCCACCCAGGAAGAGGCTCGCGAGGTTCGCCAGCAGGAGCTGGCAGTCACTGCCGACACCCCTGCCGCTGAAGTCACCCGGGAAACCGCGGTGGAGCAGCCTGCCGCCGAAGCGCCTGCCCAGCCGGAGATCCTCACGCCCAACGTGAGCCAGCTGCAGGACGAGCGTGCGCCGCACCAGGAAGTGGAAATTACCGCACCTGCCGCGGAGCAGATCGCCCCGGTCGCAACCCCTGCCACCATTCCTGCCGCACCGGTCGAAGCCGAAACTGCAGAGTCGGCCGCAGGCCGCGCCTCCAACGACCCGCGCGAGCGTCGTCGCCGTGAGCGCCTGGCTCGTGAAGCTGAAGCCGCTCGCGCCAGCCAGCCCGAGCAGCAGGCCGAGGCACCCGCCCTGGGCGCCATCGCCGAAACCGAGGAAACCTTCGCTACCGCAGCGGTAGGCACCGTGGAGCCGCAGCAGGCGACCGAGGTCCAGCCCGTCCAGGCGACCGAGGAGCTGCCCGCAGCCGAGGCCGAGTCGGCACCGATCGCGATGGAAGAGCCCGTCGAGGTCGTGCCCAGCCCTGCCCAGGAAGAAGCGGCCAGCGTCGCCCTGACCGGGGATAGTGCCACTGAAGAAGCGCCCAAGGCCGATGCCGTGAAAGAGGATGAAGCCACTCAGGCCGAACTCGATCGCAAGCGCAAGGACTCCCGGGAAAATCATCCCGGCTGATCTCGGCCACCCATGAAAAGGGGCGCCTAGGCGCCCCTTTTTTATGCCTGGAATCCCTACAGGCGCCGGCACGCGCCCGAGTACGGGCTCGCGCCGTCCTGGTCAGGCCATCGAAGCCTTGTACGGCCTGGCGCCGAGGCAGAGCAAGATGCCCTACGCGTCGGGGCCACCTCAGCTCACCCTACGGCGCCTCGACATACCGGGCAGGTTGGCGAGCTTAGCGGTACCCGACATTGGCGCCAGGAGCAGGCAATGCTGGGCACCGACGATGGCGCTGTCTCAACCCAACCTACGGTGCCTCGACATACTGGACAGGTGGCGCAGAGCTTAGCGAAGCCCGACACTGGACAGGATGGCCGAGCTGTTGGGCTCCGCGTCGGGACCGCCTCAGCCCACCCCACGGCGCCCCGGCACGCGGGCATTGAGCTTAGCGAAGCCCGACATTGGGCGGGATGGCCGGGCTGTTGCGCTTCGGCGATGGAGCCGCCTCAACCCACCCCGACATACCGGGTAGGCTGGTGCCGAGCGCTGCGAAGCCCAACGCAGGGCGGGATAGCCTGCCTGCCAGAGACTTCGGCGGTGGCGCTGCTTCAAGCCCAACCCACGGCGCCCATGCAGGAAAATTCCTGGGCATAAAAAAACCCAGCCATTGGGCTGGGTTTTTCGAGCGTATCCCGAAGGATTAACGCTTGGAGTACTGCGGACGCTTACGCGCTTTGCGCAGACCGACTTTCTTACGCTCGACTTCACGGGCGTCACGAGTGACGTAACCGGCTTTGCGCAGGGAGCTGCGGTAGCCTTCGTCGTACTCGATCAGCGCGCGGGTGATGCCGTGACGGATAGCACCGGCCTGACCGCTCACACCACCGCCAGCGACGGTGACGTAGATGTCGAACTTCTCCAGGGTCTCGGTCAGCTCGAGGGGCTGACGCACGACCATGCGCGCGGTTTCGCGGCCGAAGAAGGTGTCCAGAGCGCGATCGTTGATGGAGATCTTGCCAGTGCCCGGACGGAGGAAGACACGAGCGGTGGCAGTCTTACGACGGCCGGTACCGTAATTTTGAGTTGCCGACATGTTGTACTATCCCGATTAAAACTTGAGTTCTTGGGGCTGCTGAGCGGTGTGCGGATGGTTCGCACCCTTGTACACCTTGAGCTTGCGATACATGTCGCGGCCCAGCGGGTTCTTCGGCAGCATACCCTTGACGGCGGTCTCGATGACGCGCTCGGGAGCACGGGCGATCAGCTTTTCGAAGTTGATCGACTTGATGCCACCCGGGAAACCGGAGTGATGGTAGTACATCTTGTCGGTAGTCTTGGCACCGGTCACACGAACCTGCTCGGCGTTGATGACGACGATGTAGTCGCCGGTGTCAACGTGAGGAGTGTATTCGGGCTTGTGCTTGCCACGCAGGCGAGTGGCGATTTCAGTAGCCAGACGACCCAGAGTCTGGCCAGCAGCGTCGACGACGTACCAGTCGCGCTTAACGGTTTCCGGTTTTGCGGTGAAAGTTTTCATTCTCTATGGCCTCAGAGGCCGCCCTGGTAAAAAGACGGCAAATTCTACACAACAGTGCAACCCCAGACAAGTCGGGGGCAGCCGGAAACAGACGCTCTTCGGGGGCTCGGGTCGGCGTCCGCTACGGCGATCTCGGCAGGCTTAGGCATCCCCCGCCAAGAAAGCTGCGGCATGATACCCGTTCACGGTAAAAAAGCAACCGCAAATTAGAAGGAAAACAACGCCTGGGTGGCTGCCGAGCCCTGACGGCGCGAGGCCAGGTGGTCCGCCAGTCGCGTGGGTTCCGGCAGGCGGTGACGCCTGACGCAGGCCATGACCAGCGCGGGTGCGGTGGCCAGGCCGACCCGGTGCCCGGGCGAGACGATCAGCGGCTTGACCCGATCCTTGCTGCGCAGCACCGTGCCTATCAGCCCACCCTCGCGATCCAGCAAGTCGACCTGGCTGCCGCGCGTCTCGGCGAGTTCGCCGTGGTGACCGGTAAGGATTTTCTTGGCCACGCCGATCGTCGGCAGACCGGTGACCACGCCCAGATGAGCGGCGATGCCCAGCCGGCGCGGATGGGCGATGCCGTGGCCATCGCAAAACACCAGATCGGGAGTCTCCGGCAATTCCGCCAGCGCCTGGAGCAGCGCCGGCAATTCCCGAAAGGACAGCAGGCCGGGCACATAGGGCATCACGGTGGGAATGCGGGCAACGGCGTGGGCCAACGGCTGCAGGGTCTCGGCATCCAGCAGGACGGCGACCGCGCGGGTGATCTCGCCGTCCTCCTCGAAACCCACGTCGACGCCGGCATAGCGCCGCGGTACGCCGAAGTCGTCGTGCAGCAGGACCTGCGTGGCCAGTTGCTTCTGCAGAATGCGCGCCTGGGCGGGCGAGCCATCCCATTCGGCGAAGGGATCGGAATTCACACGTACCTCCCGAGAACCTGGGTCAAAGGATTGATCCTTCAACCCGAGCAGGGTTCACGGCTTGTGCGGACGCGCCAGGTATTCGTGGGACTGCATTTCCAGCAGGCGACTGAGGGTGCGCTGGAATTCGAACTCCAGGCGGCCACCGGAATAGAGGTCCTTGAGCTCGACCTCGGCGGACAGGATCAGCTTGACCTGGCGATCGTAGAATTCATCGACCAGGTTGATGAAGCGGCGCGCCATGTCGTCCTTGAGCGCATCCATCTGCTCGACATTGCTGACCAGCACCGTCTGGAAGATCTTACCCAGCTCGATGTAGTCGTTCTGGCTGCGCGGACCGTCGCAAAGGGCGCGGAAATCGAACCAGGCGACGTCTTCGCAGGTGCGACGCGCGCGGATCTCGCGATTCTCGATCATCAGCGGCACGTCTTCGCAGAGGTCGTTGCACTCGACGGTGAGCGAACGGAAGCTCTTGGCCATCGCCGCCTCGACCTCGTCGCTCAGCGGATAGTGAAAGAGCTGCGCCTGCTCCAGGGCGCGCAGGCGATAGTCCACGCCGCTGTCGACGTTGACGATCTCGGTGTGCTCCTTGAGCAACGCGATGGCCGGCAGGAAGCGCGCGCGCTGCAGGCCGTCCTTGTAGAGACCGTCGGGCACGATGTTCGAGGTGGCGACCAGACTCACGCCGTTCTTGAACAGCTCTTCCAGGAGGGTCGCCAGGATCATGGCGTCGGTGATGTCGGAAACGAAGAATTCGTCGAAGCAGATCACCCGCGCCTCGTCGGCGAAGCGCCGGGCGATGATGGTCAGGGGATTCTTCTCGCCCTTGAGGGTGCGCAGCTCTTCGTGGACCCGCTTCATGAAGCGGTGGAAGTGGGTGCGCATCTTCTGCTTGAACGGCAGGGCGTCATAGAAGGTATCGACCAGGTAGGTCTTGCCGCGCCCTACTCCACCCCAGAAATACAGACCCTTGACCGGCGTGACCGTCTTGCGCCCGAGCAGCTTGCCGAACAGGCCACCCTTGGCGGCAGGCTCGACGAGCAATTCGTCATAGAGGCGCTGCAAATGGCGGACGGCCTCTTCCTGGGCAGCATCGTAGAAAAACTCCGGGCGCTTGAGGTCGGCCTGGTAACGCTCGAGGGGGGTCATGGCGGCTTCTGGTCGGGTGGGAAAAAAGGGTGGTCACTGTAATGGCGGTCCCTGGCGTTGACAACGCCAGGGACCGCGGGTGCCCTTCAGGCCTCGGCCAATTGCGCCAGGGCGGTGCGCGTCCGCTCGATCAGCGCATCGCGCGTAGCGGGGGAATCGCCAGGAGCGCCCTCGGCGACGACCTGATCGTCCAGCAGCAGCTGGAAGCCGTTGCCCTCACCCGCCACGACAGTGGCCGGCATGGTGACCAGCTGCTTGCTGGTGATGCCCGCGGTCCTGGCTTCGGCGAAGGGGACCGACAAGGCCAGTTCGGTACCGTCGGCGTCGAGCAGGCGGAAGCGGAAGCTGCCATCGCCCTCGCGAAAGCTGACGAAGCGGGCGGTCTTGCTGGCCTTCTTCTTGGTGCCGCCCGTGGCGACCTGGGTCTTGAGCGAACGCAGGCCCACGGCCTCGCGCAGCTCGCCGAGGAAGGGCGTGGCGTAGCGGCGGGCCTTGGCGGCGCCGGCCAGCAGGATGTCTTCCAGGTCGTCAGGACGGGCGATCAGCGCCGCATAGCGCTCGCGGGCCTCGCCCAGCTCGGCGTCGAGCAACTCGAACAGCTGGCCCTTGGCTTCGCCCCAGGCCAGGCCGGCCTGCAGGGCCGCGCGGAAGGCCGCGCTCTGCGCGGGGGTGGCGAAGGCCTGGTAGAGGGTGAAGAGGTGGGCGCTGTCGGGGTCCTTGGGCTCACCGGGCAGGCGCGAATCGGTGACGATGCGGGCGATGGCGTCCTTGAGCTGCTTGGCGCTGCCGAACAGCGGGATGGTGTTGTCGTAGCTCTTGGACATCTTGCGGCCATCAAGACCGGGCAAGGTGGAGACGCTTTCCTCGATGACCGCCTCGGGCAGGGCGAAATAGTCGCGCCCGTTGCCGAACAGGTGGTTGAAGCGCTGACCGATGTCGCGGGCCATCTCCACGTGCTGGATCTGGTCGCGCCCGACCGGTACGCGCCGGGCGTTGAACATGAGGATGTCCGCGGCCATCAGCACGGGGTAGCTGTAGAGGCCCATGGTGACCCCGGCATCGGGATCCTCGCCCTGTTCCAGGTTGCGGTCGACCGCGGCCTTGTAGGCATGGGCGCGATTGAGCAGGCCCTTGCCGGCGACGCAGGTGAGCAGCCAGGTCAGCTCGGGAATCTCGGGGATGTCGGACTGGCGATAGAAGGTCACCCGCTCCGGATCCAGGCCACTGGCCAGCCAGGTGGCGGCGATCTCCAGGCGCGAACGCTGGATGCGCGCGGGGTCGTCGCACTTGATCAGGGCATGGTAGTCGGCGAGGAAGTAGAAGGAGTCGGCATCGTCGGCCAGGCTGGCGCGGATGGCGGGACGGATGGCCCCCGCGTAGTTGCCCAGGTGCGGGGTACCGGTGGTGGTGATGCCAGTGAGGATGCGAGTGGTCATGGAGGCGCTGGAAATCCGAGAGACTAACGAGGGTCAGGCCTGCAGGCGCGGCAGGACCAGATCTTTGAGTTCGACGAGTTTGCCATGGAAGAAATGGCTGCACTCAGCGACGCGGAGCAATTCGTGCGGCTGTTCGAGCGCGGCGGACCAGGCGTAGACCCGCTCGGGGGTCACCACCTCGTCGGCTTCGGGCTGGATCACCGTGAGGCGCGCCCGCTGTGGCAGGCGACCGTCGACCGCGAAACGCTCCACCGGCGGCGCCAGCATGAACAGCTGTTCCACCGCCACGCCCTCGCTTTCCAGGCGTCCGCCCAGGCAGGCGGCCACGCAGGAACCGAAGGAGAAACCGCAGAGGGTCAGCGGCAGGTCGGGATGGCGGTCGCGCAACCAGGCCACGGCGGCCGCGGCATCGTCGATCTCGCCTTCGCCGCCGGCATGCACGCCGGTGCTGGCGCCGACGCCGCGAAAGTTGAATCTGAGGGTGGCCTGGCCGGCGTCCCGGGCGATGCGCTGCAGGGTGGCGACCACCTTGTTCTGCATGGCGCCGCCATGGAGCGGATGGGGATGACAGAGCAGGACCGCGCCGCTGGGGGCATCCGGACTCTGGTACAGCGCTTCCAGAGTGCCCGCGGGGCCCTCCAGCAGCAGGGATTGTTCACGGGCTGACACGCTTGACTCCGTGATCCCGGACGAACAGTGCTCATCCAAGGAGTTGATTTTGATAGGGTCGATCCTGCGCGATGCCTGACCGCGGGGTATGATGACGCCCAGCGAATGGCAGATGACGCAACCCAGTGTACAGGCTCGCCGGTCTGCCGTTACCGTAAAGCAAAGCCGCTCATAGAGGAAGTTTCGTGGAACAGTCGCTCACTACCTGGTTGTTGCCCCTGATCGCGCTGCTGATCGGGGTCGGGATAGGTTTTCTGCTGGCGCGCCTGGTGCCGGGTGCCGCGCCGAGCCGCGTGCAGCGCCAGCTGGATGACCTGCAGAAGAAGTTCGACGACTACCAGCACGAGGTCACCAGCCACTTCAGCACCACCGCCGGCCTGGTGCGCAAGCTGACCCAGACCTACCAGGACATGCAGTCGCACCTGTCCGAAGGCGCCGAGCGTCTGGCCCAGGACGAGCTGACCCGCCAGCACCTGCTGGCCTCGCTGCACAGCGCCGAGCAGCGCTACCCGTCCAGTCGCGAGCGCATCGATGGTCCGACCGAAGCGCCGCGGGACTACGCGCCCAAGGGTGACGGCACCCCCGGCACCCTCGACGAAACCTACGGCGTGAAAAGCCGCGGTTGAGCGCCAAGGCCGGGGACTCCCCGGCCTTCTACTTTCCGGCGCCTGCCCTCGTCACTCAGGGCGCGACGCCCGGCCCTTTTCCGGCCCGTCATGGCATAATCCGCGGTCGCAGTCTTTCGCAGGAGAACGCCATGCCCGCAGCGGCCAGTGGCCTGAGCCTCTACGGCATCAAGGCCTGTGACACCATGAAGAAGGCCCGCCAATGGCTCGACGAGCATGGCCAGGCCTATCATTTCCATGACTACAAGCAGAGCGGCATCGACCGCGAACGGCTGGCGGCCTGGTGCGCGGAGCATGGCTGGGACAAGGTGCTCAATCGCGCCGGCACCACCTTCCGCAAACTCGACGACGCCCAGAAGGCCGACCTCGATACCGCCAAGGCCATCGACCTGATGCTCGCGCAACCCTCGATGATCAAGCGCCCCGTGCTCGATCTCGGCGACCGCACCCTGCTGGGCTTCAAGCCCGAACTCTATGCCGCGGCCCTGAACTGACCCCCGCGGCCACCGCCCCTACTACCGAACATCTCGCACCGACCGGATCGGTGCCTCTGCACAGGAACAGTCATATGTCGAATGCCCTTTTCAGTATCGCCTTCGGTGTCGGCACCCAGAATCGCCAGGACGCCTGGCTGGAAGTCTTCTATGCGCAGCCCCTGCTGAATCCCCCGGCGGCCCTGGTGGAGGCGGTCGCGCCGCTGCTGGACTACCAGGGTGGCAACCAGGCCATCGCCTTCGCCCCGGCCCAGGCCCGCGGTCTGGCCGAAGCCCTCAAGGGCATCGATGCCGTGCAGTCGGCCCTGCTGACCCGCCTGGCCGAAAGCACCAAGCCACTGGTGGCCACCCTGCTGGCCGAAGACGCCGCTCCCGCCTCCACCCCCGAGGCCTACCTGAAGCTGCATCTGCTGTCCCACCGGCTGGTCAAGCCCCACGGCCTGAACCTCAGCGGCATCTTCGCCCTGCTGCCCAACGTCGCCTGGACCAACCAGGGCGCCGTGGACCTGGCCGAGCTGCCGGCCGAGCAGCTGGAAGCCCGCCTGCGTGGCAAGCTGCTGGAAGTCTTCTCGGTGGACAAATTCCCCAAGATGACCGACTACGTGGTGCCAACCGGCGTGCGTATCGCCGATACCGCCCGCGTGCGCCTGGGCGCCTACGTGGGTGAAGGCACCACGGTGATGCACGAAGGCTTCGTCAATTTCAACGCCGGTACCGCCGGCCCGGGCATGATCGAAGGCCGCGTCTCCGCGGGCGTCTTCGTCGGCAAGGGCTCGGACCTAGGCGGCGGCTGCTCCACCATGGGCACCCTGTCGGGCGGTGGCAACATCGTCATCAGTGTCGGCGAAGGCTGCCTGATCGGTGCCAACGCCGGCATCGGCATCCCGCTGGGCGATCGCTGCACCGTGGAATCCGGTCTCTATGTCACCGCCGGTACCAAGGTGGCGGTGCTGGACGACCAGAACCAACTGGTACGGGTGGTCAAGGCACGCGAACTGGCCGGTCAGACCGACCTGCTGCTGCGCCGCAATTCGGAAACCGGCGCGGTCGAATGCAAGACCAACAAGACCGCCATCGAACTCAACGAAGCGCTGCACGCGCACAACTGAGTCCACAACCGGGCAGCCCGCGCCAGGCGGGCTACCCCGGAGCTGCCGCCATGTCGCTACCCTCTCCCTGGAGAGCCGAGTTTCCGGCTTTCACCGCCTTCGCCGCCGATGGCATCACCTACCTCGACAGCGCCGCCACGGCGCAGAAGCCCCAGGTGGTGCTGGATGCCCTGCTGGCCAGCTACAGCCTGGGCGCGGCCAATGTGCACCGCGCCCAGCACTGGGCCGCCGAGCGGACCACCGCCGCCTACGAGGGTGCCCGTGGACGGATCGCCGCCTGGCTGGGCGCGGCCTCGCCGCACGAGGTGGTGCTGACCCGCGGCGCGACCGAGGCCCTCAATCTGCTGGCCTATGGTCTGGAAGACGCCTTCGCGCCGGGTGACGAGCTCCTCGTCAGCGCCCTGGAGCACCACGCCAATCTGCTGCCCTGGCAGCAGCTGGCCCGGCGGCGGGGCCTGGAACTCAGGGTCATCCCGCTGACTCCGAGCGGTCATCTGGACCTGGACGCCGCCGAGCGGTTGCTGGGGCCACGAACGCGCGTGGTCGCGGTCAGCCAGCTGTCCAACGTGCTCGGCACCTGGCAGCCGCTGGCGGAACTCGCGGCCCTGGTACGGACACGCTCGCCGGCCTGGCTGGTGGTGGACGGCGCCCAGGGCGCGGTCCATGGCCGTCATCGTCCAAGCGATTTCGATGCCGACTTCTATGTCTTTTCCGGCCACAAGCTCTATGCGCCCGAGGCCATCGGCGTGCTCTGGGGCAAGGCCGCTGGTCTGGCGCGGCTCAAGCCCTGGCAGTTCGGCGGCGAGATGGTGCAGCACACCACCTTCACCGACGCCCGGTTCCATGCCGCGCCCATGGGCTTCGAAGCCGGGACGCCGCCCATAGGCGCGGCCATCGCCCTAGGCGCGGCGGTCGACTGGCTACAGGGTCAGGACGAGACGCTGATCCGCGGTCACGAGCAGGCGCTCAGTCTGAAGCTCCTGGCCGGGCTGGCTGCCCGCGACGGCGTCCAGGTGCTGGGTGAACCCCAGATCGCCCTGGCCAGCTTTCAGGTCGCGGGCATCGATGTCGGCGACCTCGCTCACCTGCTGGGTGAACAGGGCATCGCCGTGCGCGCCGGTCAGCACTGCGCCATGCCGCTGTTCCAGACCCTGCAGACCCCCGGTGCGCTGCGGGTCTCCCTCGGCCTGTACAACGATGCCGAGGACCTGCAGCGCTTTTTCACGGCCCTGGACAACGCCCTGGAGCTGCTGCGATGAATCTGCTTCCCGATGCGGCGGAAGCCCGCCGCGCCTTCGTCATCGCCAAGGGCTGGGAGGCGCGCTCGCGACTGCTGCTGCAGTGGGCCGAGCGCCTGCCGGCGGTGCTCGAGGAACGCGACGAGGACCTGGTGCAGGGCTGCGAGAGCCGGGTGCGCCTGACCCATGAAGCCCAGGGCGATCGCCACTTCTTTCGCGCCAGCAGCGAATCCCGGGTGCTCAAGGGGTTGCTCGCCGTGGTGATGGTGCGCGCCAACGGCCTGACCCGCGAAGAGTTGGGCCGCCTCGACATCCACGGCTGGCTGGGCGAACTCGGGCTGGAACGGCAGCTGTCGCAATCGCGCGGCAACGGCCTGAACGCCGTGCTCACGCGGATGCGCGAACTGGCGGCCTAGCCTTCGCTGGCCGCCGGATTGCGCCGCGCGCGGAAGAATTCGGTCAGCACCTGGCCACAGGCCTCGGCCAGCACCCCGCCTTCCACCAGGACCCGGTGATTGAGAAAGTCCTGCTCGAAGAAGCGCCCGCGACTCTGGGCCATGCCAGCGCGCGGCTCGCTGGCGCCATAGACCAGCCGCTGGATGCGACTGTGGACGATGAGGCCGGCGCACATGCCGCAAGGTTCGAGCGTCACATAGAGGGTCGCCCCCGGCAGCCGGTAGTTGGCCAGGCGCGCGGCGGCATCGCGAATGGCCTGCATCTCGGCGTGAGCACTGGGATCGTGGGCGCCGATGGGCTGATTGAAACCGCGGCCTATGATTTCTCCGTCCAGTACCACCACCGCGCCGACCGGCACCTCGCCCTGCCCGGCGCCCTGCTCTGCCAGGGCCAGGGCCTCGTGCATGAAAAGGTCGTCCCGGCTGCGGTCTATGATGGGCAAGGGGCGGAAGCGGGCCATGTCTGCACTCTGGGCAAAAGCCCATGATACCGCCGTCATTCAAGGAGGCCAGCCAAGACGGCTCGCGTCAGCCAAAGGACCCTTCGTCAGAAATAGAATTGCAATAATCGTTATCGGCCACTGCGAATGCGAAACTATTGCAACGGATGCCGAAAACGCGTGATCGGCATCACATTCATGGCCATTCGGTGCCAAAGCGTTAACAGGATCGCCTTGGAGCGGTCCTATTCAAGAGTTCAGTCGAGACAGTCGCATGATTGCTGCACCCTCCGGTCAGTCGCTGCAAAGCTGCGAAAGCGAGCCGATCCGCATTCCAGGCGCTATCCAGACACATGGCTACCTCATCGCTTTCGATGAGGTAGAGGGGCTGGTCAAGCATGTCAGTCACAACCTGCCCGAGTTGCTCGGCAAGCCGCAGGTCGAGTTGCTGGGTCGACCGCTGCCACAGGTCCTGCCCGCCGACCTGGTCGAACAGGTGCGGCAGGCGCTGACGCTGAAACATCTGGAAGAAGCCAATCCGTTGAGCTGGACGCGGCCGAATCGGGACATGGACGTGATCCTGCATCGCAACCGTGGCCTGGTGTTCCTGGAATTCGAGCCCGATGACCACGGCGGTGTAGAGCCGGCCGGCCTCGCGCGTGCGCTGGCGCGCCTGCAGCAGGCGCGCACCCTGCCCGAGCTGTGCGAAGGCGCGGTACGCGAAGTGCGTGCCCTGACCGGCTTCGACCGGGTGGTGGTCTATCGCTTCGACGATGGCGGCGATGGCCAGGTCGTGGCCGAGGACCGCATCGACGACATCGACAGCTATCTGGGCATGCATTTTCCGGCGGCCGACATTCCTGCCCAGGCCCGCGCGCTCTATCACGAGAACTGGATTCGCAACATTCCCGACGCCCAGTACGAGGCGGTGCCCTTGGTGCCGGCCTTCATGCACGGCACCGAACGGGATCCCATCGACCTGACCCATGCCGTGCTGCGCAGTGTTTCGCCCATTCATTGCCAGTACGTGCGCAATCAGGGTCTGCGCGCCTCCATGAGCGTCTCGCTGATCAGCGACGACAAACTCTGGGGGCTGATCAGCTGTGGCCATCGCGACCCCCTCTACCTGCCCTTCCGCACTCGCATGGCCTGCCGCTCGGTCGGGGTGCTGGTGTCCTTGATGATCCGTGCCTTGGAGAATCGCCAGGTCCAGCACGAGATCGATGCCCGTGAGGCGCAACTGGCGGCACTGATCCAGGGGATGTGCGACAGCCGGGGCGAGGTACTCAGCGGTCTGTGCGAAAGGCCTACCGATCTCCTGGAGCTGGTGGACGCCGCCGGTGTCGCGGTGCTGGTGGAGGACGAGCTCTGCAGCCTGGGCGAATGCCCCAGTGCCGAAGATATCCGTATCCTCGCCGCCTGGGTCACCGCCGAGATGGACGCCTCGGGCATCTATGCGACGCGCTGCCTGGCCGACGAACTGCCCGATGCCCGTCGCTACAGCGACAGGGCCAGCGGTGTCATGGCGCTGGCCCTGCCCAAGCCGGTACGCAATCTGGTGCTCTGGTTCCGTCCGGAGATCGTGACCACCGTGGTCTGGAGCGGCAATCCGGGCAAGCTGGAGCCCACGACGCCCGCATCGGGTCCTGGCCTCAACTATCCCCATCCACGGCGCTCCTTCGACGCCTGGAAGGAACTGGTACAGCTACGCTCCCAGCGCTGGCGCCCTTCCGACCTGTTCGCCGCCAAGGATCTGCGCCGCTCGGCGGTCGAGCTGGACCTGGCACGTCAGGTCGAGCGCGAACGTCAGGCGGTACGCCTGCGTGACGAGATCGTCGCGGCGCTCTCCCACGACCTGCGCAGCCCCATCACCATCATCCTGATGAAGGTGGGCATGCTGCACCGCATGCTGGAAAAGCTGGCGCTGGGCGATGACCGCCTGCCCAGTTCGCTGGAGGTGATAGAGACGGCGGCCAATCGCATGAATGCCCTGATCAACGATCTGCTGGATCTGTCGAAGATCGAATCGGATCGGCTGGCGCTGGACCTGAAAGCCGCACGCCTGGCGGATGTCTGCGCACAACCCATCCTGCTGTCGCGGCCACTGGCGGAAATCAAGAACATCAGCCTGGAATACGCGGTGGATCCCGATATCCAGGTGCTGGTGGAAGCCGAACGCATTTTCCAGGTGCTGATGAATCTGCTGGGCAATGCCATCAAGTTCACCGCACCAGGTGGCCTGGTACAGCTCGGCATGCAGCGCGTCGGCGCCATGGCCGAGATCAGCGTGACCGACAATGGCCGTGGCATGAATCAGGCGCAGCAGGCACGGGTGTTCGAGCGCTTCTGGCATGTGCAGGAAGACAACCCCACCGGCCATGGGCTGGGGCTTTATATCGCCAAGGGTATCGTCGAGGCCCACGGCGGCGAGCTGAGCGTCACCAGCGCCCTGGGTCAGGGCAGCACCTTCAGCTTCACCCTGCCTATCGCGCTCTAGCGCACCAGAATGTGAAAAGGGAAAGCCCCGGTGGCCGACAGCGACGTTGAAACCACCGGGGGAGCGCCATGCTCGCTGTAATGGACGTCAGCGAAGCGCTGCGAATTCCCGCCTTTCGTCGGGCCAACAGGGTCATTTTCTTCAATACTGCCAAGAGTCACCCTCGCTAGGTTCAGGTCTCCACAACTGTCGAGACCTCGCGATGACCCTGATCCTGTCCATGGCCGCCTTTGCCCTGGTGGCGTCCCTTTCTCCTGGCCCGGTCAATCTGGTGGGCTTCAACACCGGCCTTGTCCACGGCTGGCGACCGGCCCTGTGGCATGTCGCCGGCGCCACCCTGGGCTTCGTCGTCCTGCTGCTGGCGGTCGGCCTCGGCCTGCATGAGGTATTGGCCGCCTGGCCGGCGTCGCTCTGGATCCTGCGCGTGGCCGGCGCCCTCTTCCTGCTGTACCTGGCCTGGAAACTGGCACGGGCCTCGGGGGATCTCGCCAGCAGCGCGATGTCGGCCTGCCCGGGCTTTCGCGACGGCGCCCTGCTGCAGTGGCTCAATCCCAAGGCCTGGCTCGCCGCCGCGGCCGGGGTGGCGCTGTTCGTCGGTGAAGATCGCGGACGCCTGGCGCTGTTCGCCGGCCTCTACCTGGTGATCTGCTTCGCCTCCCTGGCCTGCTGGGCCATGGCCGGCCAATGGCTGCGTGGCCGCGCCCTGACGCCAGGTCGCCTACGCCTGCTCAATCGCGCCCTCGCGGCGTTGCTGGTGCTTTGCGCCGCTTCGCTGTTATGGGAGGGCTGAAGCGGCGCGATACTGACCGGGGGTGGCCGCCACCAGACGCTTGAAGGTGCGTTGCAGATGAGCCTGGTCAGCGAAGCCGGTGGCCAGGGCGACCTCCGCCAGGCCATCGCCCTGACGCAGGCGTTGTCGCGCCAGGCGGATGCGCCGGTCGATCAGGTAGGCATGGGGCGTCAGGCCATAGCGCCGGCGAAAGCTGCGAATCAGCTGGGTGGGCGAGAGATCCGCCACCTGGCTGAGTTGGTCAAGGCTGACGCCCTCGCCACAGTGGGCATCGAGAAATTCGGCGGCGCGCCTCAGGCGGCGATCCTCGCGCGCCCGGGCCGCCGCGACCGCTGTACGACCCAGGCGAGCCAGTACGGCCTCGAAATACAGCAGCGCCTGACTCTGGCGCTGCAGGGTGAGGCTATCCGGATCGATCAGGCAGGCATGCAGCGCTTCCAGCCCGGCGTACAGCTGGCCGTCATGGGATAGCTGTACGGCCAGCGGTTGGAAGTCGTCGGCGCCCGGACGCTGCAGGTCGGCCAGCCAGGTGGCGTCCACGTGCAGCATGCGATAGCGCCAGGCATCCTCGCCCTGCGGATTGCAGGCATGGACATCACCGGGATTCATCAGCACCAGGGTGCCCGCCCCCACCACTTCGCGGGTCGAGCCGTTGTGATAGCGACTGCGGCCACCCAGCACGGTACCGATGGAGAAGGTTTCGTGGGAATGCGGGGCATAGCAGAGCGCGCGCCCGTCCTGGATGGAACGGGCTTCGAGAAAGGGCAGCGCAGGATCATGCCAGAAGCGTGGGGTGGTCGCTGTCATGCCGTCTCCTTGCACCGAGCACTTTCGCTGGACGCCAGTACCGGGCCTGGCCAGGGCCAGCTTAGCGGACGCTGGCTGGCGCTGCACCCACCTGGGCGGGCGGTCTACCGCCGCCATCGGAGAACTCACAGAGAGACCTTCCGGGGAATTCGACAAAGGTCCAAATGAGACAAAATGTCGCACCACGAGATATAAACAATGTTTCCATCTGCCCCCACGGGAAGGGTAAACCTGCATTGCAGAGCTCTTCAGGCGTAACGGCCTGTACCTTGGTACAGTCCTAGGCGGGGTTGGGCAGCGATGAACATCTCAATCGAAGACCCGCATCCGGGCGGGCACGGGAGTTTCGGATGCCTCGTTGTTATTCGATGATCCAGCGCCATTCAGCCAGTCTTTCGGCGTGTTCCTGGCACCTGTGGGGCCTCGCCCGTGATCGAGACCATTTCCCAGGCACTCGCCCCCATCGTCTTCGTTACCCTCCTGGGCTGGTGTGCCGGCCGCTGGAAGGTGCTGCCGCAGACCGCGAGCAAGCCCCTCGCGACCTTCGTGGTCACCTTCGCCCTGCCGATCGCCCTGTTCCTCGCCGCCGCCCACACCCGCCCCGAGCAGATTCTCAACCTGCCTTATGTGGCGACCCTGGCTACCGGACTCATCGGCTCCTGGCTGCTGGGCCTGCTGCTCGGCCGCTACCGCGGTGAACGGACCTGGCGCGAAGGCGCCATGCGGGGCATCACGGTGGCCTTTCCCAACATGGCCTACTGCGGGCCGCCAGTGCTGACCGCCGCCATTGGGCCTTCCGCCGTGCTGGCGGTGATCGTCGGCAATCTGATCGTGACACTGGTGGTCATCCCGCTGTCGCTGCTGCTGCTCAGTGGCGGGGGCGCCCGCCAGGCACTTGGCCAGGCACTGCGCCAGCCGCTGGTGATCCTGCCGCTGCTGGGGTTGCTCTGTGTGCTGCTGGGTATCCGCCTGCCCCAGTTGCTGGTGACGGCGACGGACGAGATAGGTCGGGCGGCCGGGGGCGTCGCGCTGTTTACCCTGGGCCTGATCCTGTCCGGCATCCAACCGCGTCTTGATCGCGACATCGGGCTCAATGTGGTGCTGAAGAATCTGCTGCAACCCCTGGTGATGCTGGGTGCCGGCCTGGCCCTGGGGTTGCAGGGCGAGCTGCTCCGGCAGGTCTTCCTGGTCGGCGTGCTACCGGCCGCCACGGCGGCGCCCACCCTAGCGATGGCCCATGGCGTCTATACCGAGGACGCCGCACGGAGCGTGTTGTTCAGCACCCTGGTCGCCATCCCGGGTATCGCCTTGGGCATCGCCTTGACCACCCTGCTCTAGCATAACCGGCGTTCGCGAAGCGCAAGCCGCGAGCCCAGGCAGATCAGAGCGGTTGCAGGAGCGCGCCATGGCCTGTTGGCCGCTCGGCCGCCCAGTCGTATTGCGCCACCATCAAACCCCTGACCGCGAGGAACCTGGCATGTCGTTATCTTCCACGGATTCACCCGACGTCGTGTTGATCGGCGCCGGCATCATGAGCGCCACCCTAGGCACCCTGCTCAAGGAACTCGACCCCAGCCTGAGCGTGACCCTGTTCGAGAGTCTGCACGACTGCGCCCAGGAGAGCTCCCAGGGCTGGAACAACGCCGGGACCGGCCATGCCGCCAACTGCGAGCTGAACTACACCCCGCAACGGGACGACGGCAGCGTCGATATCGCCAAGGCGCTCAAGGTGAATACCCAGTTCGATCTCTCGCGCCAGTTGTGGGCCCATCTGGTCCGCAAGGGCGCCATCGCCGATCCGCAGGCCTTCATCCATGCCTGCCCGCACCTGAGTTTCGTCTGGGGGGCGGAAAACGTCGCCTTCTTGCGTGAGCGCTATCGGACGATGAGCGCCCATCACTGCTATCACGGCATGGAATACAGCGAAGACGGGGCGCAGATCGCCCAGTGGGCACCGCTGATCATGGAGGGGCGTAGCGCCGACGAGCCGGTGGCCGCGACCCGCATGGTGACCGGGACCGACGTCGACTATGGCGCCCTCACCCACCTGCTGGTGCGCCAGCTCAGTCAACAATCCGGTTTCGCCGTGCACTATCACCAGCGGGTGGTCGACCTGGCGCGTACCGACAGTGGTCGCTGGCGGGTGACGGTGGAGGACGTCGAGCACGGCGGCCGGACGGAGGTCACCGCCAGGTTCGTCTTCATCGGCGCCGGTGGCGGCTCGCTGCCGCTGCTGCAGAAGTCCGGCATTCCGGAAGGTCACGGCTTCGGCGGCTTTCCCATCTCCGGCATCTGGCTGCGCTGCGACGTCCCGGCGCTGGCCGAACGGCACCAGGCCAAGGTCTATGGCAAGGCGCCCTCGGGCTCGCCGCCCATGTCGGTGCCACACCTGGATACGCGTATCGTCGGCGGCCAGCGCTCGCTGCTGTTCGGGCCCTATGCGGGCTTTTCCTCGCGCTTTCTCAAGCACGGTGCCCTGACCGATCTCTTCACCTCGCTACGTCACGACAACATCCTGCCGCTGCTGAACGTGGCCAAGGACAACATCGACCTGACCGAATACCTGATCGGGCAGATCTTCCAGAGCTCCAGCCAGCAATTCGCCATGCTGCGGCAATTCTTCCCCCTGGCGAAAAAGCGCGACTGGCAGGAAGCCGTGGCCGGGCAGCGGGTGCAGACCATCAGGCCCACCGGCCAGCATGGCCTGCTGAGCAAGAAGGGTGAACTGGAATTCGGCACCGAACTGGTGAGCGCCGCGGACAGATCCATCGCCGCGCTGCTCGGCGCCTCGCCCGGCGCCTCGACGGCGGCGGCCATCGCCCTGGAAGTGCTGGAAACCTGCTTCCCGGAGCGCCTCACCGAAGACGCCTGGCTGCCGGCGCTGCGACGCATCCTGCCGACCTATGGCATCGACCTGAAGACCGATGCTGCGGCCTGCCGGCAGAGTCGCGCCGAAACGGCCAGGGTCCTGGGGATCGCCGACGCCTGAGGTGTCCTTGGCCGCACGCTTGCACGTGCGGCCAAGTCCGTCAGCGGGTGGCGGCGTCCTCGGCCTCTTCCAGCAGGACGTCGGCGGTGATCAGGTAATCGGCATCCGGATGCAGCTCGGCGCCCAGCGCCAATTGTTGCGCCGCGGCGGCCAGGGTCGGCGCGCCCTGGAAGGTGGCGTTGAGTTCGGCCAGCAGGAGGCCCATGTCCTTGTGCATCAGCGCGGCCGGGAATTGCGGGGCGAAGTCGCCGTCGCGCAGCGCCGCCAGCTTGCGCTGGTGATGGGGCGAGAGCACCGCCAGGTCGCCGAACACCTCGAACAGCACCTCGGCATCCAGGCCGGCGCGGGTGGCATAGGCCAGCGCCTCGGCCAGGGCGGCGAGCCCGGCGCCCATCAGGCCGTTGATGGCCAGCTTGATGGCCGCGCCCTGCCCGGTCGGACCGACGTGGTGCACGGTCTTGCCCAGGACGTCGAGGATCGGCCGCGCCCGCTCCACCGCTTCGGGCTCGCCGCCGGCCAGGACCACCAGCTGCGCCTTCTCCGCCTCGGGCGTGCTACCGGACACCGGCGCCTCGACCACAGCGATGCCGCGAGCCCTGCCGGCCGCTTCCAGACGCAGCGACAGCGCCGGCGAGTTGGTGCTGGTGTTGATCAGTAGACGACCGCTTTCCAGGCGAGCGAGCACGCCGTCGGGGCCGAGCAGTACCTGTTCGAGAGTGGCGTCGTTGGGCAGGGAGACGATCACTGCCTCGGCCTGGGCCAGCAGGGTCGCCAGGGATTCCATCGGCGTGCCGTGGCGCTCGCCGTCCTGCTGGTGCTCGGCATAGGCGCTGACCGCGTAGCCGGCCTCGCGCAGGTTGGCGCCCATGCGCTGGGCCATGGCGCCAAAGCCGATGAAACCGATCGAGGGATGAGCGGACATGAGGGGAGCTCCCGGTAGAGGATGGTGGTATCTCGACTCTACCTCCAGGCCGGGGTTCCGCCATCAAAAGCTTAGTCAACGTCTCGCGAGCTAGAGCCAGACACGGCGAGAAGACCTGAGGAAGCGCAGTTTACGGGTGGTAAATGAGCATTTCGACCGGGTTGGCGACCCAGGGTCTTTTCAACGTAGTTCGGCCGACGCGCAGCAGACGTTGCCCCTAGATCCCGCTGAACCAGTTGTAGCCCTGGTCTTCCCAGTAGCCGCCGGGATAGTCGTTGGTCACGAACAGCGCCTGGATGTGCTTGGGATTCTTGAAGCCGAGCTTGGTGGGTACCCGCAGGCGCAACGGATAGCCGTAGTCCGGCGGCAGGGCCACCTGGCCGAAATCCAGCGCCAGAAGGGTCTGGGGATGCAGCGCCGAGGCCATGTCGATGCTGGAGTAGTAGCGGTCGGCGCACTTGAAGCCGACGTACTTGGCGCTGGTGTCGGCGCCGATGCGTTCGAGGAAGGTGCGCAGGGGCACCCCGCCCCACTGGCCGATGGCGCTCCAGCCTTCGATGCAGATGAAGCGGGTGATGTCGGCCCGTTGCGGCAGGCGGCGCAGGTCTTCCAGGGTCCAGGCCTGCTTGTTGGCGACCAAGCCGGAGACCTCCAGGCGATAGTCGCTGAGGTCCACTTCCGGAACGTTGTATTCGGGGTAGAAGGCGTTGAAGGGAAAGGGGTTGGTGATCTGGCTGGCGGCATAGGTCGGCGCCAGGCGCTCGCGGCCGAACAGCCAGGCCTGCACGCGGTTGTTGAAGCGCGACATCGACCAGAGCACCTTGTCGACGCTGTCGCCGTCCTGCAGGTTGCAGCCGCTGAGCATCGCCAGGGCACCCACGGTCAGGCCCTGCTTGAGCAGCAGCCGCCGTTGCAGATTTTCCACCTGCCGCTGTTGCGCCGGTTCCAGGCGCAGGCGTTCACGCCGACTCATCGTTAACCTCCTCGTGCGCCCGACCGGTGATCATCGGCGGCAGGGTGCGGGGGACCAGGATGACCAGGGCCAGGTGCACGACGACGAAGGCACCGATGCCGGCCATGGCGAAGAAGTGCACGTAGCGGGCGGTGTCGAAACCGCCGAGCAGAGCGGCCAACCCCTGCAACTGCACGGGTTTCCAGATGGCCAGCCCTGAGAGCACCACCAGCACCCCGAGCGCCAGCACGCCCCAGTAGAGCAGACGCTGCACGGCGTTGTAGGTGCCCAGGTGATGGCCGAGGCGCAGCCGTACGGCGGCGGCGAAGTCGCGGCCGATGGTGCGCGGCGACAGGGGCAGGAAATCGCGCCGGAAGTGGCCGCTGAACAGGCCATAGAGCAGATAGACCAGACCGTTCACCACCAGCAGCCAGAACACCGCCAAATGCCAGGCGATGGCGCCGCCCAGCCAACCGCCGAGGGTCGCCCAGGCGGGAAAGGTGAAGGGAAACAGCGGCGAGGCGTTGTAGATCGCCCAGCCGCTCATGAACATGCAGGGCATCGCCAGGGCGTTGAGCCAATGGGTGAGGCGCACCGGCCAGCGGTGCACCAGGCGCCGTCGCGAGGTGGTCATGACATTTCCCTCTTCACCGCGAGATGGGGGCGGTCGGTCGCCCGACCGCCTGAGGTCTTAGAACCTGTTCACGATCTCGCGAGCTAGAGACAAACAAGGCGAAAATGGCTGAGGAAGCGGATCGGACCCGCGCTCGGGTTTACGAGCGATAAATGAGCATTCCGACCGGGCTGGCGACCCAGGACATTTTCGACACAGTTTGGCCGACGCGCAGCAGACCGTGAATAGGTTCTTACATGGGTGGGGTGAAACCGTCCTTGCCGATGGCCACGCCCTTGGCGTGCTTGCCGTCTTCGGCGGGGAACAGCACCACCTTGGCGCCGGGCTTGAGCAGGCTGCGGTCGCCCTTCTCGACATAGGCGATGGGCACGTCTTCCGGCACCACCAGCTGCTTCTCGCCACCCTTGTACTGCACGGTCAGGGTGCGGCCGTTGGCCTTCTTGAGTTCGCCCACGGTGCCGTTGGTCATGGTGCCGGTGCTGCCATCGGCGTTTTCCCAGCCGTAGTGGCCTTCGCCGGAGCCGCGCAGGCTGGCCTCGAACACCGTCACCTCCAGCGCCTTGAGGGTGCCGTCGGGCTGCGGCGTGGCGGCGGAGCCGATGAAGCTGTTGGCTTCGATGCGATCCAGGTCGGCCTTGGACACGGCGCGGTAGCTGGTCTTGTCGTCCAGCATCAGGGTCTGGTGGGCACCATTGCGGGTGGTGAAGGCCAGGGTGTCGCCCTGGACGCTGTCCACCGTGCCACGCATGGGCTTGACGGTGGGCATGGGCGCGGCCTGGGCCAGCAGGGCGCTGCCGGCGAGCAGCAGGGCAAGGGAACCGCGGAGCAGGGTCTGGGTACGCATGAAGCCTCCTGGGATAGGGAATCGCCCCGCCACAGTGCGACGCGTGGGGGGTCAGCAAGATGACCGGCGAATGACAAAAATGTCACCCAGCCGAGCGACCGGAGGCCCTACCATTACGCCATGCACATTCTCCTCATCGAAGACGACCAGAAGACCGGCGAGTACCTGAAGAAGGGCCTCGGCGAATCCGGCTACGCGGTCGACTGGACCCAGCATGGCGCCGATGGCCTGCACCTGGCGCTGGACGGCCGCTACGACCTGGTCATCCTCGACGTCATGCTGCCCGGCATCGACGGTTGGCAGATCATGGAAGTCCTGCGCAAGAAGCTCGACGTGCCGGTGCTTTTCCTCACCGCCCGCGACGGCCTGCAGGACCGCATCCGCGGCCTGGAGCTGGGCGCCGACGACTACCTGGTCAAGCCCTTCTCCTTCGTCGAGCTGCTCCTGCGCATCCGCACCCTGCTGCGCCGCGGCGTGGTGCGCGAGCCCGAGCACTTCCACCTGGCCGACCTGCAGCTGGACCTGCTGCGGCGGCGGGTGACCCGTGGCGACGACCTCATCGTCCTGACCAACAAGGAATTCGCCCTGCTGCACCTGCTGCTGCGCCGCGAGGGCGAGGTGCTGTCGCGCACCCTGATCGCCGCCGAGGTCTGGGACATGAATTTCGACAGCGACACCAATGTGGTGGACGTGGCCATCAAGCGGCTGCGCGCCAAGGTCGACAATCCCTACCCGGTCAAGCTGATCCATACCGTGCGCGGCATCGGCTACGTCTGCGAGGTGCGGCCTTGAGCGTGCGCTCACCCTCGCTGATCCTGCGCGCCACCCTGGGCTTCGCCCTGGTGGCGCTGCTCGCCGTGGGCGGCGCGGGCGCCTTTCTCTACCACAGCCTGGAACGTACCGTGCTGGAGCGCGCCGACTACGCCCTGCTCGGGCGCCTGGCGCATTTTCGCAGCCTGCTCAGTACCGACCTGTCCCTGGAGACCCTCGGCCACAGTCCGCAGCTGTTCGCCAACATGCTGGGCAACGAGCAGGACGTCTTTCTCATCGGCACGCCAGGCGCCAAGCCGGTGATCGCCTCCAACCCGCTGCAGATCGCCCTCCCCGACCTGGCCGTGGTGCCGCAGACGCGGCGACCGACACGGGCCGATCTGCGCGAAGGCACCCTGGCCGACGGGACCCGCTGGCGTGCGGCCCGGGTCGCGGTGAACACCGCCGAAGGTCCGGTGGAACTGACCGCCGCCCATGTGCTGCGCAGCGAGGACACCACCCTGGCCGATTTCCGTCTGGGCCTGCTCGGCGCCGTGACCCTGGCCTTCCTCGCCACCGCCGGGCTCGGCTATCTGCTGCTGCGGCGCGGCCTGGCGCCACTGCGGCGCATCGCCCGCCATGCCGGCGGCATCACCCCGACCCGGCTGGCCGCGCCCCTGGAGCTGGCCGATGCCCCGCGCGAGCTGCAGCCGCTGGTGGAAAACTACAACGCCATGCTGGCGCGGCTGGCCGACGGCTATGGCCGGCTGGTGCAGTTTTCCGCCGACCTCGCCCACGAGATCCGCACCCCGATCAATGCCCTCATGGGCCATACCGAGGTGGCCCTGCGCCAGGTACGCAGCAGCGAGGACTACCAGACGCTGCTGGCCTCCAACCTGGAAGAGCTGGAGCGCATCTCGCGGCTGGTGGAAAGCATTCTCTTCCTCGCCCGCGCCGACGACGCCCAGGCGGTGCTGACCCCGCAGCCACTGCAGCTGGACGAAGAACTGGCGCGCATCGCCGACTATTTCGAAGGCCCGGCCGACGAGCGCGGCCTGCGCCTGGTGGTGGCCGGTGACGGCCAGGTGGTCGCCGATCCGCTGATGCTGCGCCGGGCCCTGAGCAACCTGGTGGCCAACGCCATTCGCTACGCCGAGCCGGATGGCGAGATCCGCCTGCAGGCGGACGGTGGCCGGATAAGCGTCAGCAACACCGGCCCCGCCCTGGCGCCGGCGCATCTGCAACGGCTGTTCGACCGCTTCTATCGCGCCGATCCCTCGCGTCATCAGCCCCATGATTCCAACGGCCTGGGCCTGGCCATCGTCGCGGCGATCATGCGCCTGCACGGTGGCCGTGCCGAGGTCGAGCAGGACGAGCGGGGCATCCATTTCAGCCTGGTCTTCCCGACCCCGGCGGCCTGAACCGCGACCTATCGCTCAGACCACGCAACCGCCCGTCACCAAAGGACTTTTTCCGCTTGCCCAGGCGGGCTATGGGCTGCATCGACCCGCCCACTACTGTACATTCATCTACCTTAGGCAATAAGCAAGGGTGGTAGGCGATGAGCGTGGATGTCGAACTGGTGCTGGCCGGCAAGATCGGCTTCGCGGCGCACCAGAACGCGGTGCCCGTGCTGCGCGAATTGCGCCTCACCCACAGCGGCCGGGAATCCCTCGCCGACCTCAGCCTGACGGTCACGGCCGAGCCGGCCTTCGTGGTCCCGCGCACCTGGCACCTGGAGCGCCTGGATCCCCAGGGCACCCTCCATCTCGATGATCGCGACCTCGAATTCGACGCCGCCCTGCTCGGCAGCCTGCAGGAGAGCCTGGTCGCCCAGCTGACCTTCACGGTGCGCCAGGGCGAGACGATCCTGCAGACGCGGCGCTATCCGGTCGAATTGCTGGCGCGCAACCAGTGGGGCGGCGTGGACAGCATGCCCGAGCTGGCGGCGGCCTTCGTCATGCCCAACGATCCGGCGGTGGATCGCCTGCTGGGCGCGGCCGCCGAGGTACTGCGGCGCGCCGGCAAGTCCACCGCGCTGGACGGGTACGAGAGCGGCTCGCGGCGGCGCGTCTGGGAGCTGGGCTCGGCGCTCTGGTCGGCGCTGTGCGGCCTGCAGCTGACCTATGCGGTGCCGCCGGCCAGTTTCGAGCGCCAGGGCCAGAAGATCCGCACCCCGGGCGCCATCCTCGACGGCGGCCTGGCCACCTGCCTGGATCTCGCCCTGCTCGCCTGCGCGGCGCTGGAACAGGCCGGCCTCAATCCGCTGCTGGTCATCACCCGCGGCCATGCCTTCGCCGGGGTCTGGCTGCAGCCCCAGGAGTTCGCCCAGCTGCTCACCGACGACGCCGAGCCGGTGCGCAAGCGGGTGGCGCTCAAGGACCTGCTGGTCTTCGAGACCACCCAGGCCACCGCCTCGCCGCCGCCGTCCTTCAGCCAGGCCATGCAACTGGCCGAGCGGCAGCTGGACGACGAGACCTTCGTACTGGCGCTGGACGTTCGTCGTGCCCGCCTGCAGCGCATTCGCCCGCTGGCGGTGCCCGGCCAGCCTGCCACCCCCTTGGACGGTCTGCTGCTGCCAGGCGAAGCCCTGGAAGAAGCCCCGCCGCTGCCGGCCTTCGACGTGGACATCGAAACGGCACCGACCACCCCGGTCGGGCGCCTGGCGCTGTGGCAGCGCAAGCTGCTCGATCTCACCACCCGCAATCGCCTGCTGCATGTGCCGGACAATGCCCGCAGCGTGCCCCTGCTCTGCCCCGAGCCGGCAGCGCTGGAGGATCGCCTGGCCGAGGGCCGGGCGCTGCGCCTGGTGCCGCTGCCGGATCTGGCGGTGAGCGGGCGCGACGCCGTGCTGCACGAGGCCCGCGAACACGAGAATCTCGACGACGAATACGCCCGCGGCGCCCTGGCCCGCGGCGAGGTGGTCGCCCCCCTGGATGCGACCAGGCTGGACGCGGCCCTGGTGGAACTCTATCGACGTGCCCGCAGCGATCTCGACGAGGGCGGCGCCAACACCCTCTACCTGGCGCTGGGGTTCCTGCGCTGGAAAAAGGCCGCCGACGATCCCAAGCACTACCGCGCGCCGCTGATCCTGCTGCCGGTGCGCCTGGAACGGCAGAGCGCCGCCAGCGGCATCACCCTGCATCTGTTCGAGGACGAACCGCGCTTCAACCTCACCCTGCTGGAATTGCTGCGCCACGATTTCGACCTGGACATTCCCGGGCTCGATGGCCCGCTGCCCGGCGATGGCAACGGCATCGACGTGGACGGGATCTGGACCAAGGTCCGCCGCGCCGTGCGCGACCTGCCCGGCTTCGAGGTCAGCAGCGAGTTGCTGCTCGGCCAGTTTTCCTTCGCCAAGTACCTGATGTGGAAGGACCTCACCGAGCGCAGCGACCAACTGATGGAAAGCCCGCTGGTGCGGCACCTGCTGGAGCGCACCACGGAATCCGGCGCCTACCTCAGCGGCGGCAGCTTTCCCCGCGAGCGCGAGCTGGATCGCCAGGTGACCCCGGCCGAACTCTTCACCCCGCTGCCGGCGGATTCCTCGCAACTGGCGGCGGTGCTGGCCTCGGCCAGCGGCCAGGATTTCGTCCTCGACGGCCCGCCCGGCACCGGCAAGTCCCAGACCATCGCCAACATGATCGCCCACAACCTGGCGCTCGGCCGGCGGGTACTGTTCGTCGCCGAGAAACGCGCGGCCCTGGACGTGGTCTATCGCCGCCTGGAGGCCCAGGGACTCGGCGAGTTCTGCCTGGAACTGCATTCGAGCAAGGCCTCCAAGGCCGAGGTGCTCAAGCAGCTGGAGCGCGCCTGGGACACCCGCGACGGCCTCGACGAAGAGGAATGGCTGGCCGAGGCCGCCGAAGTGGAACGCCTGCGCGATCGCCTCAATTCGGTGGTCGAGCGCCTGCACCGGCGCTGGCCCAACGGCCTGACGCTGCAGCAGAGCATCGGTCGCGTCCTGCGCGACGCCGCCCCCGATACCCCGCGTCTGGCCTGGCCCAACGCCGACGCCCATGACACCGAGGGCCTGGCCGAGTTGCGCAGCGCCGTGCGGCGCCTGGCGCTGCATGCCGAGACCGGCCGCAGCCTGGCGGTCGATTTCGCCCTCCTGCCGGCCCACCCCTGGTCCAACGCCTGGCAGGATGCCCTGGTCAGCGCCGCCGAACGGCTGCGCGACACCCAGCAGGGGCTACAGCAGGCGCGGCAACGCTTGCGCGACGTCCTCGGCCTGCCGCTGGCCGACCAGGTCGCGCCCCGGCGCCTGCTGGAGTTCGCCGAGCTGCTGCAGAGCGCCGCCGGCCAGGACCTCGCCTTCGCTTTCGGGCCTGGCGCCGCCGAGCGTCAGCGCCAGCTGGGACGCGCCCTGGAGTTGCTGCGTGACTACCAGATGCTGGAGCGCGAGCTGTCGGTGCCCTATGCCGCCGAAGCCTGTCGCCGCGTCGCCCTGACCCAGCTGGAAACCGCCTGGGACGCCGCCGGGCAGCGCTTCTGGATCTTCGCCAGCCGCGCCCAGCGCCAGGTCACCCAGGATCTCGCCCGCCAGGGCGAAACCCAGGGCCAGCCCGATGTGGCCGCCGACCTGCCGCGGCTGCGCCGCCAGCGCACCCTGCTCACCGAACTGGACGAGTTGGCGCCCACCCTTGGCAGCATCACCGGCTGGCAGGGCGTCACCAGCGACCTCGACGCCCTGCTCGTTCGCCGCAGCCTGGCGGAAAGGCTGAGCGCGGCGCTGCCGACCCTGGCGGAAACCCCCGAACAGCTGCTGGCCCTGCGCCAGGCGGCAGCGCGCCGGTTGCAGCATCCCGAGGACCAGCCGGTGGACACCACCCTGGCCCCGGCCAGCGGTGCCTTCGCCGAGGCCCTCGACGCGGCCGAAGCCGCCCGCCAGGCATTCGCCGCGCAGGCGGGATTGGCCGGTGACACCGCCGCCGCCGAGCTGGTGCGTACCGCTGCCGCGCTGCTGCGGCAACCCGGTCGACTCAAGGCCTGGTGCGACTGGCAGCGCGTCCGCGAAGAGGCCGACGCCCTCGGCCTGGCACCGCTGATCGCCCGCGCCACGGCCGCCTCGGCCGAGGCTCTGACGACCCTGTTCGAGACCGCCTATGCCCGCTGGTTCGCCGCCACCGCTTTGGACGCCGAGCCGCTGCTGCGCGATTTCGTCCCGGCCGAGCACGAGAGCGATATCCAGGCTTATCGCCGGCTGGACGATCGCCTGCAGACCCTTGCCGTGCGCCATATCCGCGCCCTGCTCTGCCACGGACTGCCACCGAAGAACGACGCGGCGCGCCAGGGCGGCGGCTTCGCCGTGCTCAAGCACGAACTGCAGAAGCAGCGGCGGCACAAGCCACTGCGCCAGCTGGCCCTGGAAATGGGCGACGCCCTGGCGCGGCTGGCGCCCTGCATGCTGATGAGTCCGCTGTCCATCGCCCAGTACCTGCCCCCGGACGGCGGCCTGTTCGACCTGGTGATCTTCGACGAAGCCTCGCAGATCGCCCCCTGGGACGCGGTGGGCGCCATCGCCCGCGGCGTGCAGGTGGTGATCGCCGGCGATCCCCGGCAGATGCCGCCGACGCGCTTCTTCGATCGCGCCGCCGGCGAGGACGACACCGCCGAGGACCTGGAAAGCATCCTCGACGAATGCCTGGGTGCCGGCATCTACAGCCACAGTCTCAACTGGCACTACCGCAGTCGCCACGAGAGCCTGATCGCCTTCTCCAACCATCACTACTACGACGGCAAGCTGATCACCTTCCCTGCCCCGGAGATCCGCCCGAGCGCGGTGGAATGGCGGCGAGTGGACGGCGTCTACGCCAAGGGCAAGGGTCGCCACAACGCCCTCGAAGCCCAGGCCATGGTCGCCGAGGCGGTCAAGCGCCTGCTCGATCCGGCCTTCGCCGGTCTCAGCCTGGGCATCATCACCCTCAACAGCGAACAGCAGCGCCTGGTCACCGACCTGCTCGACCGCGCGCGCCAGCAGCACCCGGAGATCGAGGCGCACTTCGCCGAAGACCTGGCCGAGCCGGTGGTGGTGAAGAACCTGGAAACGGTGCAGGGCGACGAGCGCGACCTGATCATGCTCGGCATCGGCTTCGGTCCCACCGAGCCCGGTGCCAATACGATGTCGATGAACTTCGGTCCGTTGAACAAGGACGGTGGCTGGCGCCGCCTCAACGTCGCCGTGACCCGGGCGCGGCGAGAGATGCTGGTGTTCTCCTCCTTCGATCCGGGGCTGATCGACCTCAATCGCACCAATGCCCGCGCGGTGCGCGATCTCAAGCTGTTCCTGGAATTCGCCCAGCGCGGTCCCCAGGCCCTGGCCGCCGCGGTCAAGGGGTCGCTGGGTGGACACGATTCGCCCTTCGAGGAAGCCGTGGCCCAGGCATTGCAGGCCAAGGGCTGGCAGGTGGTGCCGCAGATCGGCGTGTCGCGCTTCCGTATCGACCTGGGCATCGTCCATCCCGACCGGCCGGGCGACTACCTGGTGGGCATCGAATGCGATGGCGCCACCTACCACAGCGCCGCCACCGCCCGCGACCGCGACAAGACCCGCAGCGCCATCCTCCAGGGTCTGGGCTGGACGCTCCTGCGCGTCTGGTCCACCGAATGGTGGATCGACCGCGCGGGGGCGACCGAGCGGTTGCACGGGGAGATCGAGCGGCTGCTGGAAGAATCGCGAGCGAAGGGTTGAGCGTGAGGGGTGTTGGGCTTCGCGGCGCTCAGCGCCAACCTACGGCGGTTTGCCTGATGCCGTAGGTTGGGCTGAGGCAGCTCCATCGCCGAAGCCCAACTCAGCGGTATCAGAGAATATTCAGCGGATACTCGGTGATCAGCCGGGTCTCGGCCACGGTGCCGCCGGTGCTCTGGCTGCCGGAATGCCAGGCCTGGCGCAGGCGGAAGCTCAGGTCCTTGGCCGGGCCGTTCTGCAGCACGTACTTGGCCTCCAGATCGGTCTCGTGTTCCTTGTCGCCGTCGCCATAGAGCCCGGCGTAGGCCGAATCGGCGGCCACGTGGCTGCCGTCGATGCCGCTGCCGCGGGTATGCCGCACCATCAGGCTCAGCCCCGGCACGCCGTGGCTTTCCAGGTCCAGGTCATAACGCGCCTGCCAGCTACGCTCGCCCGGGCCGTTGAAGTCGGAGAACTGCATCGAGTTGCCGAGCAGGATGGAGTCACCGAAGGAGCCCGGCAGCGGCGCGCCGAAGACCGCGTAGTCGAAGGGCTGGTCGCCATGGATACGCTGGTGGATCAGGGTGAAGGTGTGGGCGCCGGTCTGGAAGGCGGCGGCCAGTGAGCCGGCGGTGTTGGCGATGCTGCCGGCCTTGGCGCTGCCGGCGTCCAGGGTGCGGTAGAGGTTGGCGTCGAAGGTCAGACTCTGCTCGGCGGCCAGTGGCACCACGTAGTTGAGGTTGCCGTAATACTGGTCCCAGACGTCCTCGAAGTGCCCGGCATAGAGCGAGGCGCTGAAGTGATCGCTGAACTTGTAGACGCCCCCGGCGTAGCTGGCCGAAGCCGCCTCGACACCGGCATAGCCGGCGAAGATGCCGCCGTCCGAGCCGGTGGTGCGCGGCGCCGTGGCGGCGGTGAAGTGTCCGCCTTCGAGCATCAGGTGATCGACCTCCTGGCTCACCAGGCTCCAGCCACGGGCGGTCTGGGGGAACAGCCAGTTACCGCCTGCCGCCAGCACCGGTGCCGTGGGTTGCTGGTCACCGTACTTGAGCACTGTGTTGGAGACGCGCAGCTTGACCGCCGCCCCGCCCTTGCTGAATTCGCTGCGCTGGCTGCCGTCGCCGTCCACCGGCATGTTCGGGGTGTTGGCGTGGCCATCGCCGCCATCCAGCTTGAGACCCAGATAGCCATAGGCATCCACACCCACGCCCACGGTGCCCTGGGTGAAGCCGGAGGTGTAGTTGAGCAGGAAGGCCTGGGTCCAGCTGCGCGGATCGCGGCTGTTGCGCGCTTCAGCGCCATGGCCGTCGCCTTCGTTCTGGCGCAGGTAGTAGTAGTTGCGCAGCAACAGGGTCAGGTCACCGTCTTCGACGAAGCCCTTGGCAGCGGACTGCTGACTGGCCAGGGCGGCGCCGCTGAGGAGCAGGCCGGGCACGCCGAGCAGCCAGGCACGCCGACGGGCAAGGGGGGAAAACAGCGATAGCTTCATGGGCGGTTCACTCACGGATCTCCGGTGGGAATCGTTAGGTCGCGAACGAGTTTGCCAGCTAGCGCCGGTGCATACCACTTCGCTGACCGTCGTCATCGTCCGGTAACCTCCCTGTGCTGCGCTGGCGGTTCGCCCCTTTCGCCAGAGATCCGCCATGTCCAGCCAGCCCTTTGCCGTCGATCTCGCCTATCGCCCGCGCCTCGCCGATCTGCGTCCCCTGTCGCCGGCGCAACCCGCCGGTCTGAGAGGTGCCGAGCCGCGCATCACCCCCGCCGCCAGCCTGGCCGATCGCCAGGGTTACCAGGCCGACTTCCTGGGCGACTTCCAGGTCCTCTGGCCCCGTCCGAGCGCGGCCCTGGCCGCCGACGTCTATCCACTGCCCGCCTCCGGCGATCGCCTGGACTACACCCACTTCTCGGTCACGCTCTCGCGCAGCCGGCGGATGGCGCTCTGGGTCGGGGTCAATATCGACGGCGGCCAGCACCGGGACGTACCGCGTAGCCGCGACGCCTGGGCGTACGACGGGCGAGTACCACTGGAAGCCCAGCTTGGCGAGGCGCTCTATGCCGACAATCTGCTCGACCGTGGCCACCTGGTGCGTCGCCAGGATCCCAACTGGGGCCCCGCCGCCGCCCAGGCCAACAAAGACACCTTCCACTTCACCAATTGCGCGCCGCAGATGGCTGCCTTCAACCAGCGGACCTGGCTGGAACTGGAAGACCATCTCCTCGACAACACCCAGCGCTGGCAGGCACGCATCACGGTCTTCAGCGGTCCGGTCCTGCGCCCGGACGACCGGATCTATCGCGACGCCCAGATTCCCGAGGCCTTCTGGAAGGTGGTGGCTTACCTGGGTGACGACGGCAAGCCCTCCGCCAGTGCCTACCTCATCGACCAGCGCCGCGAACTGGACGCGCTGTCCATCGCCTTCGGCCGCCTGCGCACCTACCAGTGCAGCGTCTTGCGCATCGAGCAACTGACCGGCATCGACTGCGGGCCTCTGGCCGACTACGACGGCTTTTCCAATGAAGAACGCGCCACTGGCACGCCCGTCGAGCGGGCCCTTGCCGGCCCGGCCGACATCCTGCTCTAGCCCGGCTGCACGCTGGGGCGCGGCAGGCTGTTGCGCACCCCCAGCGCCGCCAGCAGGATCACCCCGCCCAGATAGAGTTCGGCGGCGCCGGTCAGGCCCAGCCGCGGCACCAGGGCGCTGACCGCCAGGGCGGGCAGGCAGAAGGCCAGGTAGCTCAGAACATAGAAGGCGGCCAGCAGGCCGGCGCGCTGTGCCGGTTCGGCCAGGGGCAGCAGGCTGCGGGTGGCGCCGAGAAAGCCGCTGCCGAAGCCGACGCCGGTCACCAGGGTGCCCAGGGCGAAGAGGCCCAGCTGACCGCTGGCCACCGCCAGCCAGAGCACCGCCGGACCGGCCACCAGGGTGCTCGCTCCCAGGCGCAGCAGATGCGCCGCCGGCCAACGGCGCAAGCCATGCAGACAGGCCGCACCGGTGAGCGTGAGGCCGGCCACCACCACCCCGCCGACCAGGATCGACGTCGTACCGGTCGCCGCCTTGACCAGCCCCGGCATCAACGACAGATAGAAGCCGCCCACCGCCCAGACCGCCAGCTCCAGCGGCAATACCCGGCAGAGCATGGCGCGGGCCTGGGGCGGCACCGCCAGCTGGGGACGCAAGGCGGCGAGCAGGCCCGGCCGGCGCGGTACGCTGTCGGGTAGGCGCAGCAGTGCCAGGCCTTGCAGCACGAAAAGCAGCAGGAACAGCCGATAGACCAGTTGCAGTGGCGCCGGCGCGAATTCCACCAGCAGGCCGCAGCCCAGCGCGCCGACCGCCATGCCGAGCAGTGGCGTCAGGCTGTTCAACCAGGGACCGCGCTCGGCATCCACGTCGAGCAGTGCCGCACCCAGGGCACTGGTGGCGATCCCGGTCGCCAGGCCCTGCAGCGCGCGGGCAAGGACCAGATCCGCCAGACCGTGGGCCTGGTGGAACAGCAGCATGGAACCCGCTTCCAGCACCAGCGCCGCCAGGATCACCGGCCGCCGCCCCAGGTGATCGGACAACCGCCCGCCCACCAGCAACGCTGCCAGCAGGGCGAAGGCATAGACGGCGAAGACCCAGGTCAGCCAGAAGGTGGAAAAGCCCCAGGCCTGCTGGTAGCTGGCGTACAGCGGCGTCGGCGCGCTGGAGGCTGCGAGGAAGGTCAGCAGTACCGAGCCCAGCAGCATCAGGCGTGCAGAGGAAGAGCCGTTCAGGGAAGACATGCCATACCTTAACGCTAAATAATTGCGTTAGAGCCTGAACCCTTGCCGCAGCAAAAGCAATGCGTTTGCGTTAAGGGCCGGGTATCCTGTCACCATGACCACCAAGCAAGCCCGCCCCGGCGGCCGCAGTGCCCGCGTCCAGCAAGCCATCCATGAGGCCGTCCTGGCGCTCCTGCGGGAGCAGCCCCGGGAAGCCCTCACCGTCCCCTTGATCGCCGCGCGCGCCGGGGTCACGCCCTCGACCCTCTATCGCCGCTGGGGCAATCTGCCCAGCCTGCTGGCCGACGTCGACTTGCAACGCCTGCGCCCGGACCAGCCGCCGGAGGATACCGGCAGCCTGAGAGGCGATCTCGAACGCTGGCTGGAGCACTATGTCGACGACCTCGCCTCCACCCCCGGCCAGGCCATGCTCAGGGATGCCCTGGCAGCCACCGATCCGGGTTGCGCGGTGCGCTGCACCGAACCGACCCGGGAACGCCTGGAGCTGCTGCTCGAGCGCGCCCACCGGCGTGGCGAGCCGGCGCCGACCCTGGACGCCCTGCTCGACGGCCTGGTGGCCCCGCTGGTCTATCGCACCCTGTTCGGCGCCGAGCGCCCGGATATGCCGCTGTGCCTGAGCCTGCTCACCCGGGCACTGCGGCCGGGCGAGTAGCGAAAACCGCCAGCCCGGAAACGACGATGCCCGAACCTCTTCAGGTCCGGGCATCATCCAGCGGCAGGGCCCCAGGGCCCACCAGGGGTCGCGTTTAGCCAGCGACCACCTTGTTGACGGGCTGGGTACGACGACCCAGGGCACCGCCGATGGCCCCGACGATACCGCCCACCACCAGGCTGATCAGCAGCACCCAGCTGGCCTGGGAAACCTTGCGGGCAGCCACGTCAGCGGCTTCGCGGGCCTTCTGCTCGGCCTGCGCCTTGAGCTCCTGGTACTTGGCGTAGGCCTGTTGATAGGTCTGCTGGGACTTGTCGACGATGGCATTGGCCTCGGCGTCGCTCTTGCCGGTACGGGCCTTGATCAGGTTGACCAGGGCCTGGCGATCGGCGGCGTTCCAGGCCTGGTCGCCACGGGCCTTGAGACGGTCCAGCAGCGCGGTCAGCTGGTCATCGGTCTGCTGCGGATTGTTGGCGCTGTTCTGGGCGGTGTTCTTGGCATCCTGTTCGGCGCCCTGAGCCTGCTGCTGCAGATTCTCCGGCTGCAGTTCGGTCTTGCCGGTCTGCCGCAGCGCGGTTTCCAGTTCGTTCTGCAGATCGCCCAGGTCGAGCTGGATACCCTGCTGGCGCAGCTGATCCTGAACCTGATTGGTCAGCGCCGGTGCGGCCTGGGACAGGCCGCTGCCGATCATCGACAGGCCACTGCCCGCCACGTTGAGGCCGGTCCGCACCACACCGCTCACCGCGCTGGAGACCAGATAGACGCTCACCAGCGTCACGCTGGCCCACACCAGGATGCCGTGCAGGGCGCCTTCGCGTTGGGCCAGGCGACCGGCGATCCAGGCGCCGACGAAGACCGAGACCACGGCGCTGACGCCGACCCAGATGCCGGTGCCCTTGCCCAGGCCGTCCAGCGGATTGGCTTCCTGTTGCGGATCGATGGAGGCGGTGCCGATGGCAGTGCCCAACAGGCTGAGCAGCAAGGAGACGGTCAGGGCGATGACCACGCCCGCGATGATCGAGCTCCAGGAAATGCGCTTGAGCAGGGGAGCGGTGGCCGTGGTGGCCGCGTAGGCAGGCGTCTGGCGGGTGTCATAGGACATGGCGGGTGCTCCGGAACGATCATGGGAAGAACTTATTGTGGTAACGGGTGGATACCCTCGCGCTTTCACAAGTTCCCAAACCTTCGATCCAGAGCCCCGAGACGTTATCAGACCTCAATTGTCGGCTATCCCATCAGGGTATCGGCCAGCAGCTTCACATTGAGCACCACGATCAGCCCGGCGATCGCCCAGGCCAGAACCTTCGTCAGCCGACCGATCACGAAGGACCCCATCAGCTGGCGATCCGAAACGAAGCGCACCAGCGGGATCACCGCGAAGGGCAGCTGCATGGACAGCACCACCTGGCTCAGCACCAGCAGCTTGGCCGTACCGCTCTCGCCATAGAGACCGGTCACCACCACCACCGGGATGACGGCGATGCCGCGGGTGATCAGGCGCCGCGCCCAGTCGGGAATGCGCAGCGAGAGAAAGCCCTCCATGACGATCTGCCCGGCCAGGGTCGCGGTGACGGTGGAGTTGATGCCCGAGGCCAGCAGGGCGACCGCGAACAGCAGCGAGGCGATGCCGACGCCCAGCATCGGTGACAGCAGGTGATAGGCGTCCTGGATCTCGGCCACGTCGGTACGGCCCGCGCTGTGGAACACCGCCGCGGCGGTGATCAGGATGGCGGCGTTGACGAACAGCGCCAGCATCAGCGCCAGGGTGCTGTCGGCCACCGCCCAGCGCAGGCCCATGCGCCGCCCTTCCTCGGTGCGCGGATAGGCGCGGGTCTGCACGATGGACGAATGCAGATAGAGGTTATGGGGCATCACGGTGGCGCCGATGATGCCGATGGCCAGGTACAGCGCGGCCGGATTGGTGATGACTTCCGCCTTGGGCAGGAAGCCGTCCGCGATCGCGGCGATTGACGGCTGGGCCAGCACCATCTGCACGCCGAAGCAGACGAAGATCAGCGTCAACAGGGCGATGACGAAGGCTTCCAGCCAGCGAAAGCCGCGGTTCATCAACAGCAGGATGAGAAAGACGTCGAGCGCCGTGAGGATCGCGCCCCACATCAGGGGAATGCCGAACAGCAGATTGAGGGCGATGGCCGTGCCGATCACCTCGGCCAGATCGCAGGCGATGATCGCGATCTCGCAGGCGAGCCACAGCAGTAGGCTGACCGGACGCGAATAACGCGCGCGGCAGGCCTGGGCGAGATCCAGCCCGGTGGCGATGCCCAGGCGCGCGGCCAGGGCCTGCAGCAGGATGGCCATGAGGTTGGAGAGCAGGATTACCGACAGCAGCAGGTAGCCGAATTGCGATCCGCCCGCGAGGTCCGTGGCCCAGTTGCCCGGGTCCATGTAGCCCACCGAGACCATGTAGCCCGGGCCGACGAAGGCCAGCAGCCGGCGCAGCCAGCTGCCGCCTTCGGGCACCGGAATACTGGCGTTCATCCGCCCGAGGCTGGGCCGGGCGGACGACGAAGGCTCCTGCCAGGCAGGCTCGACGTAGCTGGCGGATTCTTTCATGGCTGACTCGTTCGGCAAGGTAGGACTACCCTTTGGAGAATTTAGCCTAGGCTAAAATTCACACATCCAGCAATAAAAAATCTCTATCTCATCCGTCGATAACGCCCAGTGGCGAAGGAATCTTTGGTATTCGCCCGCAACTCGGTCAAAATGGCGCCCGAGCGCTTCCCTCCGAAGCGCCCCAGCTCTTGCGGAGAAGGTCATTCAGGTGGGCAACATGACAAAGGACGACGAACTGCTGAATCGGTTGGTCGATCCATCCATTCACATGGAAGGTTTTCAACAGGTCCGCGAAGCCCACCGTCAGGAGCTGATCGAAGACTATGTCGAGCTCATTTCCGATCTCATCCGGGACGGGGGTGAAGCGCGCCAGGTGGACATCGCCGCGCGCATCGGCGTGGCCCAGCCGACCGTGGCCAAGATGCTCAAGCGCCTGGCCGCCGCCGGCCTGATCTTGCAGCGTCCCTATCGCGGCGTCTTCCTCACCCCCGAGGGCGAAGCCCTGGCCGAAGCCAGTCGCGCGCGCCATCATGTGGTGGAGACCTTCCTGCTGACCCTGGGCGTGGACGCCGATACCGCGCGGCGCGATGCCGAAGGCATGGAACACCATGTCAGCGAGGCCACCCTGGAAGTCTTCCGGCGCTTCATCGCCAGCCGTCAGGCGTAGGCTACGGCTTTAGTCGGAAGTCGCCGCCTCTCCCCCTTCAGAAAATCCCGGCACCGTCGAAGTAGTGGAAGTCATACTTTCACTCCTCTCGGTGCCTGCCATGTTCAATCGCCCTCTCAAGACCGAACTCGCCCAACTACGGGCCGAGGTCGCCGAACTGCGTCAGCTGCACGCTGGCTTCGAAAGCCAGGCGCTCAGTCTTACCGTGGATGACCGCGGCAACATCGAGCGCGTCAACGAGCGCTTCTGCCGCGAGATGGGCTACCGCGCCGAGAACGTGGTAGGGCGTCCCCTGGACGCCTTCATTCCGGAATACGTCAAACAACTGCCCTGCTATCGCGACCTCAAAAGCGCGCTCAGCCAAGGTACCCAGACCAGCGGCATGTACCGCCTGCTGCGGGCCAACGGCCAGGAAGCCTGGCTCTATGCGACCTGGCAGCCGCTGCGCGACGCCGATGGCCGCATCCACAAGACCATCTGCTACGGCAACGACCGTACCGAACAGGTTGAGACCTCCACCGAGCACTCCGGCCTGATCAACGCCCTGCTGCGCTCCACCGCGGTCATCGAATTCAACCTGGGCGGCGAGGTGCTTACCGCCAACGACCGCTTCCTGCAGGGCATGGGCTATTCGCTCAGGCAGATCCAGGGCAAGCACCACCGCATGTTCTGCACCAGCGAAGAGAGTCACTCCGCCGACTACCAGGCGTTCTGGGCGCGGTTGAATCGGGGGGAATTCATCGCCAGCCGCTTCAAGCGCGTCGACAGCCATGGCCGTACCGTCTGGCTGGAAGCCTCCTACAACCCGGTGCTCAACACCCGTGGCGAGCTGTACAAGGTGGTGAAGTTCGCCACCGTGATCACCGAGCAGGTAGAGCAGGAACAGGCAGTAGCCGAGGCAGCCAGGGTGGCTTTCGATATCTCCCAGCAGACCGACGAGAGCGCCCGTCAGGGTGCCGAGGTGGTGCAGGACACCGTCTCGGTGATGCGCAAGATCGCCGAGGAGCTGCAGGTCGCCTCCAACGGCATCGAGGCCCTGGGCGAGCAGTCGCTGGTGATCAGTACCATCGTCAAGACCATCAGCGGCATCGCCGAGCAGACCAACCTGCTGGCGCTCAACGCCGCCATCGAAGCGGCACGGGCCGGTGAACAGGGGCGGGGCTTCGCCGTGGTGGCCGACGAGGTCCGCCAACTCGCCGGCCGGACCAGCAAGGCCACCGAGGAGATCGTCGGCGTGGTGCAGCAGAACCAGCAACTGGCGCAGACCGCCGTGGCCAACATGGCGGCGAGCAAGCACCAGGCGGAACAGGGCCTGCAACTGGCCAACGCCGCCGGTACCCGCATCACCGAGATCCAGGACGGCGCCCAGCGCGTGGTGGGTGCGGTGGGTCAGTTCGCCCGCCGCCTGAACTAGCCCGCGGACCGGCGCCCGAGCAGCCCCAGCGCCGCCAGGGTCACGCCCAGGCTGACCAGCAGGCACAGGCCGAGCAGGCCTCGGTCGCCCCAACTCTCCCGCGCCAGGGCATAGCACGAGGGCGCGGCCGCCGAGAGCAGGAAGCTCGGCGCCAGCAGCTTGCCGGTCAGGCGCGCATAGAGCGCCCGATCGAACAACTCCAGCGGCAGGCTGGCCCGCAGCACCGCCACCAGGCCGTTGAGGGCGCCATAGAGAAAGACGAAGCCGGCGGTGAGGCCCATATGACCTTCGCTGGCCAGCGCCAGGGCGAAACTCAGCGGCAGGCCGAGGCCCAGCAACAGATTGAGCTGACGCGCCGAAAGCCGCTGACCGGAAGCCAGCTCCGCCAGCCGCGCGCAGACCTGGCCGATCCCCCACAGCGCCGCCACCCCCACCGGCACCCCACGCTCGGCCAGCAGCGCCGGCAGATGGGCCGACAACCCCGCCGAAAGAAAGCCGATCAGCGCCATCCCGGTGGCGAACAGCACGCCAGCGAGGCGAGGCGAGCCGCCCGCGGCGGCGGGCGGCAGCTCGGCGCTAGGCAAGCGCCCACGCACATTGGGCAGCGGCACGAGCAACAGCAAGCCGGCCAGGGCGATGCCGGCATAGACCACCAGCCCCAGGCGCCAGTCCAGCAGTTCCAGCAGCCAATGCCCCAGCGGCCAGAACACCGCCGAGGCCAGCCCACCAAGCAGGGTGATGCGCACCATCACCGTCCGCGACCGCTCGCCGGCCAGGCGCGCCAGGGTGGCGAAGGCGGCGTCGTACAGCGACAGGCGCATGCCCACACCCAGGGTCACCCAGGCCAGGTAGAACAGCGGCGCCGACTGGGCCGCTGCCAGGCCCAGGCAACCGAGGGCATCGAGCACCAGGCCCAGTTGCAGGGTGCGACAGCCGCCCAGGCGTTCGATCACCGCGCCGCTGAAGGGCGAGACCAGGCCCATGGTCAGCATCGCCAGGGAAAAGCCGCCATAGACCCAGCGTGCATCCCAACCCAGCCCCGCGGCTATGGCCGGGCCATAGACCCCCGGCAGATAGAAGGCCAGGCCCCAGGCCAGCAACTGCATCAACCCCAGTTGCCAGATGGCGCGATCGCTCGGCATCGGCGTCATCAGCGCGTACCCGGGGTCCGCTCGCCCTCGCCCAGGCTGCGCTGCATCAGGACCGTGTCCACCCAGCGCCCATGCTTGAAACCCACCGCCTCGAAGGTGCCGACGGTGCGAAAGCCCAGTCGCTGGTGCAGGGCGATGGAGCCCCGGTTGGCGCTGTCGCCGATCACCGCCACCAGCTGGCGAAAGCCCGCCGCCGTGCAGGCCGCGACGACCTCCTCCAGCAGCCGGCGACCGATACCCTGGCCGCCCAGGCCGTCGCGCACGTACACCGAGTCCTCCGCGGTATGGCGATAGGCCGGTCGCGGGCGATAGAGCACCGCATAGGCATAGCCCACCACCTCGCCGTCCCGCTCGGCCACCCGGTAAGGCAGCCCGGCCTGGCGTACCGCCGCCAGCCGGCGCTCCAGCTCGGCCAGGTCCGGCGGCTCCAGCTCGAAGCTGGCGCAGCCGTGCAGGACATGCGGGGCATAGATGGCCTGGATGGCCGGCAGATCGGCGTGGGTGGCATCGCGCAACTGCAGAGCGGTGTTCACGGGAGAGGTCCATTCGTAGGGTCGATGAAGCGATCATGCCGGGACGGCCAGCCAAAGATGAAGCTATGCTCGGTTATCACCGGTATAAGCGAAACCTTGGCATGGCCGACCTCAACCTCAATCAGTTGCAGACCTTCGTCCAAGTCGTCGCCACCGGCAGCTTTTCCGCCGCAGCCGATCGCCTGGGGCTGAGCCAGCCGGCGGTCAGCCTGCAGATCCGCCAGCTGGAGCGGCGCCTGGGCCTCAAGCTGCTGGAGCGCCTGGGGCGCGGCCTCAAGCCCACCGCGGCGGGCCGTCTGCTGCTGGACCACGCCGCGCATATCCAGACGGCGGTGGACCAGGCCCTGCAGGCACTGGCCAGCCATGGCGAGACGGTCAGCGGACGGGTCGCCATCGGCACTGGCGCCACCGCCTGCATCCATCTCCTGCCGCCGCTGCTGGGCCAGTTGCGTCAGCGTTTTCCGCAGCTGGATGTGCGAGTCAGCACTGGCAACACCCTGGACGTCTTGCGGGCGGTGGAAGACAACCGCCTCGACCTGGGCCTGGTCACCCTGCCCGCCAGTGGCCGCAACCTGCAGGTGGAGCCCCTGCTGGAGGATGCCTTCGTCGCCCTGCTCCCGCCTGCCAGTTCGTTACCGACAGGTGCGCTGGCCCCGGCGGAACTGGCCGAGGCGCCGCTGCTGGCCTTCGAGACCGGCAGCAGCACCCGGTTGCTGATCGACGACTGGTTTCGCCGCGCCGGCCAGGCCAGCCGGCCGGTGATGGAGCTGGGCAGTATCGAGGCGCTCAAGGAACTGGTGGCCGCCGGACTCGGCTACAGCCTGGTGCCCGGCATCGCCGTGGCCACCGAGCATCATCGCCACGGCCTGCGAGTGCAGCCGCTGGCACCGCCCCTGACGCGCACCCTGGCCCTGGTGCTGCGCCGCGACAAACCCCTGAGCCGCCCGCTGCAGCAGGTGCTGGAAGCGCTCCGGCGGTTGCGTCGCTGATCAGGGCTCGACCAGGCAGCCACCACGCCTTATGATTCAATTATTCAACGATCATTGAATTATCGAATCATGCAGGAAGAACTCGCCGTATCCGCCCTCGCCGCCCTGGCCCATGCCCAGCGTCTGAGGGTCTTCCGCGCCCTGGTGGTCGCCGGCACGGCCGGCCTCATGCCCAGCCAGTTGGCCGACCAGCTCGAGGTGGCTCGCAGCAATCTCTCCTTCCATCTCAAGGAACTGGCCAACGCCGGTCTCGTCACGGTGGAGTCCCAGGGACGCAACCTGATCTATCGGGCGGCCTACGAGCACATGAATGCCCTGCTCGGCTATCTGACCGAGCACTGTTGCGCCGGCGGCGACTGCGTGGTCAGCGAATCGCCGCGCTGTGCCTGCTGATCCGCCGACCCGCGCCCATCCACCGATCACCCGACCAGGCCCGCCATGCACAATCCCCACGCCTGCCCACCGGCAGCAGCCGCCATGAACACCTTCGAGCGTTACCTCAGCCTCTGGGTGGCGCTCTGCATCCTCGCCGGCATCGCCCTCGGCCAGCTGGCACCGGGCCTGTTCCGCTTCATCGGCCGGATCGAGCTGGCCCAGGTCAATCTGCCGGTCGGCCTGCTGATCTGGGTGATGATCGTGCCGATGCTGCTCAAGGTGGATTTCAGCGCCCTCGGCCAGGTCCGCCAGCACTGGCGCGGGATCGGCGTCACCCTATTCGTCAACTGGGCGGTCAAGCCCTTCTCCATGGCGCTGCTCGCCTGGCTGTTCATTCGGGAGCTCTTCGCGCCCTGGCTGCCGACGGAGCAGCTGGACAGCTACATCGCCGGTCTCATCCTGCTGGCGGCGGCGCCCTGCACGGCCATGGTCTTCGTCTGGAGTCGACTCACCCAGGGCGATCCGCTGTTCACCCTGTCCCAGGTCGCGCTGAACGACACCCTCATGGTGTTCGCCTTCGCGCCTATCGTCGGTCTGTTGCTGGGGCTGTCGTCGATCGCCGTGCCCTGGGCCACCCTGCTGCTCTCGGTGATCCTCTACCTGGTGCTGCCGGTGATCCTCGCCCAGCTCTGGCGGCGGGCGCTGCTGCGCCAGGGCCAGGCCGCCTTCGACAGCACGCTGGCCCGCCTGGGGCCCTTCTCGATGGGCGCCCTGCTGGCCACCCTGGTGCTGCTGTTCGCCTTCCAGGGCGAGGCGATCCTGGCGCAGCCGCTGGTGATCGCCCTGCTGGCCGTGCCCATCCTGCTCCAGGTGCTGTTCAATTCGGCCCTGGCCTACTGGCTCAATCGCCTGGTGGGAGAGAGCCACAGCGTGGCCTGTCCGTCGGCGTTGATCGGCGCCAGCAACTTCTTCGAACTGGCGGTGGCCGCCGCCATCAGCCTGTTCGGCTTCCACTCGGGCGCCGCCCTGGCTACCGTGGTGGGGGTCCTTATCGAGGTACCGCTGATGCTGCTGGTCGTGCGCCTGGTGAACGGCTCGCGTGGCTGGTACGAACGGGGTGCCCCTTCCCGCCGTCGAGACCGTCCATGAGCAACGCCGTCACGATCTACCACAACCCCGCCTGCGGCACCTCGCGCAACGTGCTGGGCCTGATTCGCAACAGCGGCGTCGAGCCGGCGGTCATCCACTACCTGGAGACACCGCCCGACCGGGCGCAGCTGGAGCGGCTGATCGCCGACCTGGGCATGCCGGTGCGCGAGCTGCTGCGCCACAAGGGCACGCCCTACGCCGAACTGGGCCTGGACGATCCGCAACTGGATGACGCGGCCCTGATCACCGCCATGCTGCAGCACCCTATCCTGATCAATCGACCCATCGTGGTGACCCCCTTGGGTACCCGGCTCTGCCGCCCCTCGGAACGGGTGCTGGAGATCCTGCCCGAGCCGCAGCGCGGCCCCTTCGTCAAGGAAGACGGCGAGGTGGTGGCTCCTTCTGCGACGCCGCGCGGCTGATCGGGCCGCCATGCGCGACATTGCCCGCGGTCAGGAAAGCGCCTGGCAGGTCTTCCTGATCTTCCTGCGCCTGGGCTGCACCAGCTTTGGCGGCCCCATCGCCCACCTGGGCTACTTCCGCCAGGCCTTCGTCAAACGTCTCCAATGGCTGGATGAGGGCGCCTACGCCGAGCTGGTCGCGCTCTGCCAGCTCCTGCCCGGTCCGACCAGCAGCCAGGTCGGCATGGCCCTGGGCCTGGGCCGCGCCGGTGGCTGGGGCCTGCTGGCGGCCTGGCTCGGTTTCACCCTGCCCTCCGCCCTGCTGCTGGTCCTGTTCGCCCTGAGCCTCGCCCACGCGCCGGGATTGGCCGACTCGGGCGCGGTGCATGGCCTCGAGGTCTTTGCCGTGGCGGCGGTGGCCCAGGCGGTCTGGAGCATGGGCCGCACCCTGTGCCCGGATGCCCCGCGCCGCGTCCTGGCGCTGGTCGCCGCCGGCCTGGCGCTCTGGCTGCCCGGTTCGGCGGGGCAACTGCTGGGGCTTGGCCTGGCCGCCCTGGTCGGTCGCCTGGCGCTGGCGCCGGCCGCCACACCGCCGGCCCTGGGCCTGCGAACCGGACTCTCCCGGCGGCTGGGGGGTGGCGCGCTGCTGCTGTTCCTGCTGCCGCTGCTGCTGTTGCCCGCCTGGGGCAACCTGGCCGAGGGTGTCTATCGCGCGGGTGCCCTGGTCTTTGGCGGCGGCCATGTGGTGCTGCCGCTGCTGCAGGCGGTGGTAGTGCCCGGCGGCCTGGTCAGCGATGGCCAGGTCATGGCCGGCTACGGCCTGGCCCAGGCGGTACCGGGCCCGTTGTTCACCTTCGCCGCCTACCTGGGCACCCTGGTGCCCTCGGCCCTGCCCGCCTGGCTCAATGGCCTGCTCTGGACCCTGCTGATCTTTCTGCCCGGCGCGCTCATCCTGCTCGCCGCCCTGCCCTTCTGGCAGGCCCTGCGCCAGCACCCCGGTTGGCAGCGCGCCTTGACCGGGCTCAACGCCGGCGTGGTCGGCCTGCTGCTGGCGGCCCTCTACGATCCGGTCTGGACGGGGGCCATCCAAAGCCTGCTGGACGTCGCTCTGGCGGCGCTTGCCCTGCTGCTGCTCTTGAGCACCCGCTGGTCGCCCGCCCTGGTCGCGCTATTGGTCGTCTTGACCGCGTGGTTGTTGAACTTTTAGCGCACTACCGTTTGGCGGCGTGCCACTAGTGGCCCGATGAAATTGCGGCGTGGTTCGCTGTCGCTCCGTGAAAAGCTAGGCACTGTCGGCGTGACGTTCAGCTGTATGAAACGTCTTGCCCTGCGCGAGAACGTGTCCAGCGAGCGCTCGGCCTGACATGCATTAAGGATGACCGCCATGACCTACAAGAATCCCCTGGACACCACCGCCCCCCTGTTCACCGCCGCCCTTGCCAAGGCGCCCCTGGTTGCCGCGCCCGCCAAGGCTGCCGGCACCTCTGACGGCGTCACCTACTACGCCTTCCAGAGCCAGCCCCGACTCACCCTCGGCATCAATACCGCGCCCGAATACGTCGGCTTCGCCAAGACCTTCGATGCCAAGGGTCCACACTATGCGGCCGCCTCGACCCTGAACGAACTGACCCTGACCGGCCATTGGGAAGATCAGGTCACCCGCCTCGACGGCCATACCCGTGGCGCCACCGCCAGCGACAGCACCCTGGATTCAAGCATCGCCAAGCTCACCGTCAGCCTCACCGACGTGCCGACCAATCAGTTCAATGAAGGCGACATCATCACCCTGGACAACTTCGACGGCCTACAGACCTTCGATGGCTCCAGGTCCACAGCCGGCCTCTCGATCGACTTCCTGCATGGCTACACCGAAGGCCATGACTACTCCTATGCCAGCCAGAGCGCCTTTCTCAAGAACGTGACCACCGGCAGCGGCGGCGATCTGCTCCAGGTCAGCACCCGCACCGCTCCGGAACTCGAAAACGTGGCGGCTTTGAGCAACTCGCGGGTCAAGGCCATCACCGTCGACAGCGGCGCGGGCGGCGACCAGATCGGTGCCCATATCCAGCAAGCCGACATGATCATCAATGCCGGCTCTGGCAGTGACTTCGTCGACATCCTGATCACCGAAGGTGTGGCCGCTCACAATGCCACCCTGCGCGGCAATTACGGCCATGGCGCCACCGTTACCCTGGGCGAAGGCCGTGACACCCTGAGTCTGCTCAACCCTTCCCTGGCCAACTTCGACGGTAGTAGCAGCGCCGCAGCCAACCGTGCCTTGGCAGCGAATCACGTGACGGTCACCGACTACAACGCGAACGATGACCACATCATCTTCGGCTTCGCGGTGTACGACGAGAAAGCCGTGGTGACCATCCAGGACGCCGCCCTGGCGAAGGCGACCAGCCTGTTCGCCGCGCTCAACACCGTGACCCAGTCCACCACCGGCCTGGTTAATGCCGCCGTCTTCCACTACGGCCAGGACACCTATGTCTTCCGTGACACAGGCTACGAAGGCCAGGTCGACAACCTGGATTCCCTGATCAAACTGGTAGGCGTTCATAACCTCGATGACGTCGCCAGCACCGTCTCCGCTCGTGAGCGCTACGAGGCGGGCGGCACGCTTGGCTGGGGTTGATCGCCCCTGAACGCCACGGCCGCCCCAACCGGGCGGCTCGCCGGCCGCTTCTGTGAGGTACTCGTGGCTTACCACAAGAGCCGGGCACTCACGGCAGGGACCCAGGGTCTGTCTAGCGATACCCTTCCGAACACGAGGAACGCGCGATGAAGATCCTGATGGTCCTGACCTCCCACAACCAGCTCGGCGACACCGGCAAGAAAACCGGTTTCTGGCTGGAAGAATTCGCTGCCCCCTACTATGTCTTCAAGGATGCCGGTGCCGAGATCACCCTGGCCTCCCCCGCCGGTGGCCAACCGCCGCTGGACCCCAAGAGCGACGCCCCCGAGGCCCAGACCGAGTCCACCGAGCGCTTCAAGAACGATCCCGAAGCGCAGCAGGCCCTGGCCAACACCGTCAAGCTCGCCGAGGTAGAGGCCGAGGACTACGACAGCCTCTTCTATCCCGGCGGCCACGGCCCGCTGTGGGACCTCGCCGAGTCCCGCGATTCCATCGCCCTGCTCGAAGCCTTCGCCCAGGCCAACAAGCCCTTCGGCCTGGTCTGCCACGCCCCCGGCGTGCTGCGCCACGTCAAGGCCGCCGATGGCACGCCGCTGGTCAAGGGCCGCACCGTCACCGGCTTCACCAACAGCGAGGAAGCCGGTGTGCAACTTACCGACGTGGTGCCCTTCCTGGTGGAGGACGAACTGAAGAAACTCGGTGCCCGTTACGAAAAAGGCCCGGACTGGGGCGAGTTCGTAGTGGAGGACGGCAACCTGGTCACCGGCCAGAATCCGGCCAGTTCGGAAGCCGCGGCGGATGCCCTGTTGACCAAGCTGGGCTGAACGTCGCGAACCTGAAAAAGCCCGCCTGATGGCGGGCTTTTTCGTTGTGGTCCATCACCACAGACCTGGCGGCTCGCGCGCGGGAGAGCTGGGCACAGGGCTGCCCCCGTTTCCCGAATGCTCAGGCGGACCGGCCAGGCACGCGCATCTGCATCGCTGAACGACCACCAGAGGTCTCCGCCAAGCGCTTGGTCGCCGACAATCGTCAAGGCTGTTCACCAGCGCTCGCCTCGCCTATAACTATGACGATTGGCTATTCGAACAAGATCAAAGTGCCACTAGTCGCAAAGGTTGCAGAAATCCAAGCGCCAGCCGACACCCTCCCATGAGCGCAGCCTTCAACCTGCTCCGCCCAGGCTGGAAAGGATATCCGTGCAGTGGGTTACCTGGTCGTATTTTCAGAGCATTGCCCGATGAAGAAAATCCTGCTCGGCGTGCGAGTCCTGATGTCCGTGCCCAAGGACAATCCTGGCCTGGTCAAGGCGCAATACCTCGCGCTGTCTCGGCAGCTGCCGATGATGTACTTCATCCTGCTGACCAACACCCTGCTGCTGGCCGGCACCCACCATGCCGTCGCGCCACGCTGGCTGGTGCTTTACTGCCCGTTGATCATGACGCTGTTCGGCGTGATCCGGGCGGCCGAATGGGTCCGCACACGCAATCAGCCGCGCAGTCCGACGCAGATGCTCTCGGCTCTGAAGCGCACCAACAGGCTCGCGCCCTTCGTGGCCTCGGCCTTCACCGCCTGGGCGCTGGCGCTGTTTCCCTATGGCGACAGCTATACCCAGGCGCACGTGGGCTTCTACATGGCGATCACCGTGATCGGCTGCATCTTCTGCATGATGCACCTGCTGCCCGCGGCCCTGGCCACCACCGCCGTGGTCAACACGGCGTTCGTGGTGTTCTTCGCCTCCACCACCATCGGCACCTTCGTGGCCACGGCGATCGACGTCCTGCTGGTGTCCGTCGCCATGCTCGTCATTCTCAAGGCGCAGTATGGCGACTTCACCCGGCTGGTGAACATGCAGGCGCAGACGGCGAAACTCAGCGAGGAAAATCTCAAGCTGGCCAATCAGGACAGCCTGACCGGCCTCGCCAATCGGCGGCAATTCTTTGCCCGCCTCGATACCCTGCTGGCGGACGCGCGCGCGCAGGGGACCCGTCTGGCCGTGGGCCTCATCGACCTGGACGGCTTCAAGCCGGTCAACGATCTCTATGGCCATAGCGTCGGTGACCGGCTGCTCTATCAGGTGGGCCAGCGCCTGAGCGGCCTGCTCGACGAGGACGTCCACCTGGCCCGCCTGGGCGGCGACGAATTCAGTCTGATCATCACCAGGGTCCTGAACGATGAGCAGCTGCGGGCGTTTGGCGAACAGGTCTGCGCCAGCCTGCGCGAGCCCTTCCTGCTGGTGGACATGCCCATCCAGATCAGTGGCTCGCTGGGCATCGCCACCTTTCCCGACCAGGCCTTCACCGCCACGGACGTCTATGAGCACGCCGACTACGCCCTGTACCAGAGCAAGCGCCACCGCCCGGGCACGGCCTGCCTGTTCAGCACCATGCACCGCCAGCAACTCAATCGCGAAGGCCTGACCGAACAGGCTTTGCGCCGGGCCGACCTGGACCGCGAGTTCTACATGGTCTTCCAGCCCATCGTGGACATCCACAGCAAGCAGACCGTGGCCTTCGAGGCCCTGGCCCGCTGGGAAAGTCCGGAGCTGGGCAACGTGCCACCGGGTGATTTCATCCCGACCGCCGAGCGCGTCGGCATGGTCAATCGCCTCACCCTACCCTTGCTGAGCAAGGCCCTGAATGCGGCCGCGTGCTGGCCCAAGGGCATCCGCCTGGCCTTCAACCTGTCCGCCCACGACTGCGGCTCGGAAGACGCCGCCCAGCAGATCGTCGAACTGATCAAGCGCAGCGGCTTCGACCCGGCCTGCCTCGACCTGGAAATCACCGAAACCGCCGCCATCCAGGACCTGCCCCAGACCCAGCGCGCCATCAGCCGCTTTCGCGAACTGGGTTGCGGCATCTCCCTCGACGACTTCGGCACCGGCTATTCCAGCCTGAGCCAGATCCACGCCCTGCCGCTGACCAAGCTGAAAGTGGACCGCACCTTCGTCACCGACCTCCACCTCGACCCGGCCAGTTTCAAGATCGTCAAATCCCTGATCGCCCTGTGCCAGGACATGCAGCTGGACTGCATCGTGGAAGGGGTGGAAACCGCGGCAGAACTGGGTGCTTTGAAAAACCTTGGCTGTACCAGAGCGCAGGGTTATCTGTTCGCCAAGCCCATGCGGGCGAGTGATATCAGGGGTTGGTTGGACGGGGAACATTTGGACGAGGTGTTGGCGGTTTGACTCGTAGGGGTACCAGGTGCGACGCGAGCTCATGTCCAAGCAGCGACTTCTGGTTCAGCCGCGTCCGCTCACAACTGTAATCCCGCAACACCTTGCCCGCTTGGGTTTACGTAGGCACTCATGCCATTTCATTTAGAATCTTCAAGAAGTTCAGGTTAGCCCGATGAGTATGGGCTTGACCCTGCAATCCTGTAGCCCGCGAAAAGCCGACAGAGACATACTCGCTTGCGCGACACGCTCGGCCTGCTGGGCTTAGAACATGAATACCGTGATGTGATCATTCCGTGACTGGTGGCGGCAAGAAACGGACGTTGACAAGCGACCGCTACTGCCCCTTAGCGGACATTAGTCGCTAGATGGATAATCCAACGGATTACTTATGAATTTGAGCAAAGAAACCCATGGAGCTTCATGAGCACTTGGATCAGGTCAAGGACGCCAAGACCTTTTTGGCTTTTGCCCACGCCTTGGCTGAAGATAAGTCGAATGGTAACTGGGAAAACGGGACGATAGAAACCTTCTTGGACGGAGCTATTGCGTGGGCCGAGGCCAGTAATTTTGGCATCGATCAGGGGCTTCAAGGCTCCAATCCTTGGGGGCAATTCGCTAATTTTTTGTACTGCGGAAAAATCTACGAGTAAACAGGTGAGGTGTTCATTTGCTTTTAGCGTTGCTTCTACCGAGCAGCGGAACTGAATCGCCCTTGGCTTCGTAGGCACATCGAACGGCTGCAAGGGGTCGGATGCAGCCCTTGCGCAGGCCCCGCTTTGCCGGCGGATTATGCCAATTAGATTGAACATAATACCCGCTCGCACGCGGCGTAGGGGCTGTTGCAGTCCACAGCTTGCCATTTTCTTGCAGCCAAAGTTTGGGGCTTCTAGATCAGGTCATATAAGGGGATTTAGGGGGCTACGCTGAGATCGACTTTGAAAATGGGCGTTCTCTCTCTATTTTAATTTGGCAGCGATAGTCCGATAGGTGTTTTTACACAGTTTGGGCACCTACTCGTTACAGTTTTATTGCTCAAGGCAAAGCCATACCCGCCCTCACCTCATCTACAGCCCCTGCTTTTGACAGTTCTGGAATGCTGTGCTTAGGTTTCTAGCGCTGCCGGATCCAACCATGCTTGCTGGTAAATCTGACCGCAACCTTGATGATGAGCGTCGTTCTGCCAGGTGAAGCTTAGCCTGTCAGATGCTGGATTGCGTGCCCAGCCATTGACGGGCTGCGCGTTCGGTCATCCCCAAAGCGCTTGGTCGTGTGGTGAAACGCTGCCATCCGGCCTTCGATCGAAGGTTTCTATGGACTACCTCCACCTCGTGCTGAATCAGTCGCCCGAACTTGCGTTATTTCTTTCTCTGGCAATCGGTTACTGGGTCGGCGGCATCCAGTTTGGTAAATTTCAGCTTGGAGGCGTAGCCGGCTCGCTACTGGCGGCTGTTGTGATCAGCCAGGTCGGAATCAGCATCGATAACGGGATCAAGTCGGTGTTGTTCGCTTTGTTCATCTACGCCGTCGGGTTCGAGAGCGGGCCACAGTTCTTTCGTTCCCTGGGGCGGCAATCGCTCCGGGAAATTGTATTGGCGGCCGTCATGGCACTCAGTGGCTTGGCGACAGTGATTGTCGCCGCCAGGGTATTGGGGCTGGACAAAGGGCTAGCCGCAGGTATCGCTGCAGGCTCGATGACTCAGTCGGCGATCATCGGTACCGCAAGTGCCGCGATTGCCAAGCTGGAGCTTCCGCTGGAACAGATCCAGGCCCTTCAAGGCAACGTTGCGGTGGGCTACGCCGTGACCTATATCTTCGGCTCATTCGGCGCAATCCTTATGTGCGTCAATGTCCTCCCGTGGTTCATGAAGCGCTCGATTCGGGACGATGCGACCCGAGCGGAGGCGGAGTTGCTCGCCGGAGCGCGGGTATATGGGCCAGGAGAACAGCCAGCGACCCCTCCGTTGGTTGGGCGTATCTATCGCGTCGCCCAAGCGGCTGGCAAGACGGTCGAGCAACTGGAAACCACCCCGCAAAGCGCTAATGCGGCTGCCTTGACGATCGAACGTATCAAGCGTGGCGGCGCACTGGTCGGTGTGGCGCCGGATACTGTGCTGGAAGCGGATGACGTTGTGCTTGTGGTAGGACGTCGCGCTGGTGTGATCGCCATGGCGGAGCGGCTTGGGCCAGAACTGCAGTCTTATCCGGACATGGACGTGGTGGTGGTGCAACGCGACCTGACCGTGGGCAACCCTGCTTTCGTTAATCGAACCGTGGCAGAAATCCGCCAAGAGGCAAACCGTACGTTGCGCCATGGCGTGTATGTGGTGGGAGTAAAACGCGCTGGTCGGCCATTGGCGTTGCAACCCGATACCGTCATCAGCTCCGGGGATATGGTAACGCTCTACGGCACCCCGGATGACATCCAGCGCGTAGCCAAGCAGGTTGGTACCCTTATCGTGCCGAGCGAGAAAACCGACTTTGTTTTTCACGGTTTCGGGCTCGTCGTCGGCTTGCTTCTCGGCATGATCGTTGTTCGGCTGGGTGCGATTCCGTTGACCTTGGGTAGTGGTGGGGGCGCGCTCATCGCCGGTCTAGCCTTCGGATGGTATCGCAGCCGCCATCTCACCCGTGGCAACCTTCCCACGCCGGCTTCCACCCTCCTGCGTGACCTGGGTTTGGCGGGGTTCGTGGCCGTGGTAGGCCTGCAGTCTGGGCTACAGGCCGTCCAAACTATCGCTACACAAGGTATTTCCATCTTTCTCGTGGGCGTGGCGGTATGCATCGTCCCTATCGTAATCACGATCCTCGTGGGGCGCTATGTGCTCCGCTACGACAACCTGGCCATCTTCGCCGGCGCCGTTTCCGGGGCGCGCAGCGCCAACCCTGCCTTTGGAGAAGTGCTCGACAAAGCCGGTAATTCGATACCAACGGTTCCATTCGCGGTTACCTATGCCTTGGCCAATGTGTTTCTCACCTTGCTCGGGCCGCTGGTCGTAGCCTTCGCTTAACCGAAAGGGAAAATGTCATGAGCGACGAAATTGCCAAGAACGACGATTACGCCCAGTACGCCAAGCTGAGTCCATTCGAACTCAAAGATGAACTGATCAAGCTGGCCTCCGGTACTGAAAACCGTCTGATGCTAAATGCAGGTCGGGGCAATCCAAACTTCCTGTCTACCCTGCCCCGACGCGCCTTTTTCCGCCTTGGCCTCTTCGCCACGAGCGAAGCCGAGTTGTCCTATTCCTACATGCCCCACGGGGTCGGCGGGCTACCGCAGATTGATGGCATCGAGGCACGTTTCGAACGGTATACCGCTGAGCACCGTGACCAACCCGGGGTGCTTTTTCTCGCCAGGAGCCTTAGCTACGTCCGGGACCAACTGGGGCTTTCGGCTTCTGCGTTTCTGCACGAGATGGTCGAAGGCATTCTGGGCGCGAACTATCCTGTGCCACCCCGCATGCTCAGAATTTCCGAGCAGGTCGTAGGCCATTACATCGTGAAGGAAATGATCGGTGGCTTCGTTCCGGCCGGAACAATAGACCTGTTTGCTGTGGAAGGCGGTACGGCCGCAATGACCTATATCTTTCATTCGCTACAGCAGAATGGTTTGCTTAAACGGGGCGACAAGGTCGCGATCGGGATGCCCGCGTTTACACCCTATATTGAAATTCCGGAGCTGGAAGAATTCGGGCTGGAGCAGGTACACATCGACGCAGACCCGCACGCCAACTGGCAGTACCCGGATACGGAGCTGGATAAGCTCAAGGATCCGGCGATAAAGATTTTCTTCTGTATCAACCCCAGCAACCCGGCCTCCGTGAAGATGGACGACCGCGGGCTCGAGGCGGTTGCCCGCATTATCACGGACTCCCGCCCGGATCTGTTCATTCTGACCGACGATGTCTATGGCACCTTCGCCGACGACTTCCGGTCCCTGTTCGCTATATGCCCTCGCAATACCATGCTTGTGTATTCATTCTCTAAGTATTTCGGTGCCACCGGCTGGCGCCTAGGCGTAATCGCCACGCACAAGGACAGCGTTTTCGATGAGGCGCTCTCGACGTTGCCCGAGGCGGCGAAAGTTTCCTTGGACCATCGCTATGGAACGCTCTTGCCGAATGTTCGAGACCTCAAATTCATTGACCGCATCGTCGCGGACAGCCGTACAGTCGCCCTGAATCACACTGCAGGGTTGTCCACCCCGCAGCAAGTGCAAATGGTGCTGTTCGCGCTCTTCGCTCTCATGGACGAAAGCGACGGCTACAAAGCCGAGCTCAAGAAACTGGTACGCCGCCGCGAAGCGGCGCTCTATCGTGAGTTGGGCGTGGAGCCTGACAGCGATCCGAATGCCGTTGACTACTACACGCTTCTGGACCTGGAAGACTTGGCGCGCAAGATACATGGCGACGAGTTTGCCGCTTGGGTAAAAGCGCGCTTCAGCAGTGGTGACCTCCTGTTCAGAATCGCGAAGGAGACCGGCATCGTGCTGCTACCCGGCAAGGGGTTCGGTACCAAGCAACCCGCTGCCCGGGTGTCCCTGGCTAACCTTAACGAATACGAGTACGCCAATATCGGCCGGTCCTTACGGGCAATGGCAGATCAATACTATGAGGAATTCAAGGAAACACTGGGGGGAACCGATCAGTGAATGCGCGCAAAGAGTCGTAATCGGCACGGCTCACGAGTACATCCAGGAATGGGTCAGGTTAAAGAGAAACGCCTACTCCGCGCCGCTATGCAAACTTTTGGCAAGCGGCGACGAGGCCCGGATGACTAATCCGCTTTCGCCTGACTTTTTGGGCCGGACATTGCGGCCGGGGCGCTTCCCAGTCATGGGGAGGTTAGTGGCAGCTTTCAAAATCGTCTGCGTCCATTCCGCTCGTAGGGATGGCTAAGGCAACGCTCCCCAGGGGCGCCACGGCTCACGGAACAGAATCAGGAAAGTGTCATGTTCAACCGCATCCGCGCTGCGTTCATTTACTTCAACTCCGTTGTGCCTTTCAAGCTACCGCAGGCTTTGATTACCACTGCCGTTCTGGCCGCCTTGCTGCTCGTTCCGGCCCCGGACGGCCTCACCGACGAGGCTTGGGGGCTTGTCGCTATCTTTCTCACCACCATCGTGGCCATCATTCTCAAGGTAATGCCCATCGGCGTGATGGCGGTGATGGCCATCGTAATCCTTGCGCTCTCGCAAGTGACCTCGACAAGCTCGAAAGGGGCAATTGCCGATGTGCTGTCCAGCTTTTCCAGCCCGCTGATCTGGCTCATCGTAGTCGCCATTCTAATTTCGCGCGGTCTAAAGAACACGGGGCTGGGCAACCGTATCGGCATGCTGTTCATAGCGCTGCTGGGCAAGCGCACCCTCGGCATCGGGTATGGCCTGGCTATCTGTGAATTGGTGCTTGCGCCGTTCACCCCAAGTAACACGGCACGCGGCGGCGGCATTGTGCACCCGGTCATGAAATCCATCGCCAACGCCTTTGATTCCGATCCAGCCAATGCCACGCAGGGCAAGGTCGGCACGTATCTGGCGCTGGTCAACTACCACGCCAACCCGATCACTTCGGCGATGTTCCTTACGGCTACTGCGCCCAATCCGCTGGTGGTGGATTACGTGGCCAAGGCTACCGACCAGCAGCTGCAGCTGTCATGGACCACGTGGGCGCTGTGCATGCTGGTACCTGGGCTGTTCTGTCTGCTAGCCATGCCGCTAGTGATCTACCTCCTATCACCGCCCGGGCTCAAGGTCACTCCGGACGCGGTGCGTTTCGCCAAGGGCGAGCTGCAGCGGATGGGCCCCCTGGCCCCAAAGGAAAAGGTGATGATCTTCACCTTCGGGCTGCTACTGGTACTGTGGGCCAATCTGCCTGCACTGTTATTCGGTCCCGCCTACACACTTGATCCTACGGTCGTGGCATTCGTCGGCCTGTTTGTGCTCATCATCACCGGCACACTGGACTGGGACGATGTGCTGTCTGAGAAAAGCGCTTGGGACACACTGATCTGGTTCGGTGCGTTGGTCATGCTTGCCGAGCAGCTCAACAAGCTTGGAGTGGTGAGCTGGTTCACTGAGGGCATGAAGGCTGCCATCATTGCCAGCGGCATGAATTGGCAGCCGATCGCGGCTGTCCTGGTACTTGCCTTCGTGTTCTCTCATTACCTGTTTGCCAGCACCACAGCGCACATCAGTGCAATGATGCTGGCCTTCCTCGGTGTGGGCGCGTTGCTCATTCCGCCGGAATACCTGATTGCCTTCATGCTCATGATGACGGCCGGGTCCGCCATCATGATGACGCTGACCCACTATGCAACCGGCACTTCGCCCATCATCTTCGGTAGCGGCTATGTCACGCTCGGACTGTGGTGGCGCGTCGGCTTGGTCATGTGTCTGTTCGAATTGCTAGCGTTCGCACTGGTGGGCGGCGTGTGGTGGAAACTGTTGGGGTTCTGGTGAACCTCATAATAAGCCCTGCCACCGACCTCACTCCGACCGACGCAGAACCCTTCCATGCCCAGAAACGGATACTTCAGATGAGAATTGCCGTCTTCAGTGCGCGTCCCTATGACCGCCGTTCACTCGATCGGGCCAATGAGGCCGCTGCGGTGGAGCAACGGATCCAGTTTTTGTACAACGAGGCCACACTTGATTCCCGTACAGCTGCACTGGCCGACGGCTGCGACGGAGTGTGCGTGTTCGTCAATGACAGGCTTGATGCGCCGGTACTGCAGGCATTACATGAGTTGGGAGTTCGTGCCATCGCGCTACGCTGCGCGGGCTTCAATAACGTCGACTTGGCCACCGCGCAGCGGCTGGGCTTTTTCGTCGCCCGTGTGCCTGCGTATTCGCCCGAGGCCGTGGCCGAGCACACGCTGGCGCTGGTTATGACGCTGAACCGCCAGACACACCGTGCTTACAACCGCGTACGCGAAGGCAACTTTATGCTCGATGGCCTGCTCGGGCGCACGCTGCACGGCAAAACGTTCGGCATTGTGGGCACGGGGAAGATCGGGTTGGCTACGGCGCGAATCTTTAAAGGCATGGGCTGCAGGGTGCTTGGCCATGACCCCTATATATCGCCTGCCTTCCAGGCGATCGGTGAGAATGTAGAGCTTGACGAACTGCTAACACGCTCAGACATCGTCTCCCTGCATTGCCCACTGACCGAGCAAACAGGGCACCTGATCAATGACGTCTCGCTGTCCCGCATGAAATCCGGGGCCATGCTGGTCAATACCTCGCGCGGCGGACTGGTGGACACCGGTGCGGTAATACGTGCGCTGAAAACGCGCCATCTGGGCCACGTCGCCATCGACGTGTACGAGCAGGAAAGCGCGCTGTTCTTCCAGGATCGCTCCGGCGAGATCATCGACGACGACGTATTCCAGCGCCTGATGACCTTTCCGAATGTGCTAGTGACCGGGCATCAAGGATTCTTCACCGCCGAAGCGCTGGAGGAGATTGCACAGACCACGGTAGCTAATCTGGGGCACTTTATTGCCGGTACACCGTGCCCTAACTGCGTTGCCTAATTCAGCCGACAATCCATATCTGGCTGTGCACGCCCCGCGCTTGCGAAGCGTCGTCACCACTCGGAGCCCCAACAATGTGGCCGCAGAATTACGACCCGCTGAATAACCCCAATCTCTCCGCATTGCTGGCTGCGCTGCCCGTGCTGGTGTTCCTCCTGGCACTTACGGCGTTTCGCCTCAAGGGATTGACCGCCGCACTGTTGGCATTGGTCGTCTCGGCAGTGGTCTCCGCGCTAGTATTCACAATGCCTTCCAGCGCGATTGCCGGGGCGGCGATCTTCGGCATCATCAGTGGCGTTTTCCCTATCAGCTTCATCGTGCTTATGGCGGTTTGGCTGTACAAGCTCGCAATCCGTAGCGGCAAGTTTGAGATCATCCGTAGTAGCATCGCGACGGTATCGGAAGACCAGCGCGTCCAGGTGCTGTTGATTGCCTTTTGCTTCGGCGGCTTTCTGGAGGGTGCAGCAGGATTCGGTGTGCCGATAGCTATCTGTGCCGCGCTGCTGGTTGAGCTCGGCTTTCGGCCACTGAAGGCCGCCATGCTGTGCCTGCTGGCCAACGGTGCGGCGGGGGCCTATGGAGCGATCGGCATTCCGGTGCTGGTCGGGGCGCAACAAGGCGGGGTGGCCGTATCTGAAATGGCTCCCATGCTGATGGCGCTGGTCCAGGTCATCGCTCTGGTGTCGCCGGCCGTCTTGGTACTCATGCTTGACGGCTGGCGTGGCGTGCGCGAGACCTGGCCGGTGCTGATCGTCGTCGGCGTGGTCTTCAGTGGTGTGCAGGCGGCCACGCTGTACCTGCTCGGGCCTGAACTGGCGGATATCCTCGGGCCACTAGCGGCGATGGGGGCTCTGGCCGGCTTCATGCAACTGTGGCGTCCCAAGCGGATCTATCGGGAATCCGATACAGCGTCCGGGCCCGCACGCCAGTACACCCTCAGGGAGGTGTTGCAGGCTTGGTCGCCGTTCTACATCCTGACCGGCACGATATTGGTGTGGAGCCTGCCCGCATTCAAGGCGCTGTTCGCGCCAGGTGGAGCGCTGGCGAAGACGGTGCTGCAGTTGCCCATCGGACTGCTGGATGGGAAGGTACAGGAGCTACCGCCATTGGTGCAGCAGATGCATGTGCTGCCGGCCGTATGGAGCGTGGGTTGGCTCAACGCCTCCGGGACCGCGATTCTGGTGGCAGCGGTACTGACAGTCGCGCTGTCAGCGCGGCTTAGCACGCGTATTGCCGGCCAGGAGCTGGCGCAGGCTTGCCGGGAGATGTGGAAGCCCCTGGCGACGGTTTCGCTGGTCATGGCGGTGGCCTACATCACGAACTATTCGGGTGGTTCCTCTACCATCGGGCTGGCGCTGGCGCAGACCGGTGGCGTCTTCCCGCTTCTGTCGCCGGTGATCGGGTGGATGGGTGTTTTCATAACCGGCTCGGTAGTCAACAACAACACGCTATTCGCCCATCTGCAGGCGGTGACGGCTGGACAGATCGGCGCACCGGAGGCGCTGCTGGTGTCCGCAAACACCGCGGGTGGCGTCATGGCCAAGCTGGTTTCACCGCAGTCAATTGCTATTGCCGCAGCAGCGGTGAAGCTAGTGGGCCAGGAGTCTGCGATCATGCGCACAACGCTTTCCATCAGCGTTGTGCTACTCGCTTACGTTTGCTTGAGCACGTGGGTGCTTTCCACCCTGTAGGTACCGCTCAGGCCAGGTAACCGTCGACGAAATTTCAGGCGGAGCCCTGCCTTGAGCCAGTTAATCGGGACTCGACATAACACCCGATCGTTTCATCCAAACCTTCTCTTCCTTAATAGGGCTGGCCAGCGCGGATGATTTTCGCGTAGTGAACCGTGCGCACGTCCTGGCCTGGCAAGCCCAGCTGGAAAAGCGCGGTCTGGCCGGGGCCACCATACGGCGCAAACTCGCCGCACTGGCCAGCCTGTTTGATCACCTTCTGGAATGCAACGCTGTCGCCGGCGGCAATCCGGTGCACGGAGTCAAACGGCCCAAGATCGACACCAGCGAAGGCAAGACCCCAGCGCTGGGCGATCGTCAGGCCAAGACGCTGCTCGATGCGCCGAACATGGCCACCTCAAAAGGACTGCGCGACCGCGCCGTACTTGCGGTCCTGCTGTACCACGGGTTACGGCGTGAAGAAGCGGCACAGCTGACGGTGGGCGACATCCTGGAACGGCGGGGCATCAAACACCTGCTGATCCACGGCAAAGGCGGCAAGGTGCGCTACCTGCCGCTGCATCCAATCGCAGCGGACCGCATTCATGATTACCTTGAGCGCTCCAGGCATCACCTGGTCGCGTCGAAAGGGTCCCTTTTTCTACCGCTGCGCGGCCCTGTTGATCGCGGCGGCATCACGGCGGATGGCATCTATAAGCTCATGGAAGCGTATGCGAAAAAGGCAGGTATCAAGGTAGACGGCCTAGGCGTGCATGGCCTGCGCGCCACGGCGGCCACCAATGCCTTGGAGCACGAGGCAGACATCGTCAAGGTCCAAGCCTGGTTGGGCCATGCCAACATCAGTACCACGCGGATCTATGATCGCCGGCAGAACCGGCCCGAGGATTCCGCTACCTACAAGGTGAAATACTAGGACGCGCATAGCTGGGCTTGAGCAGACTCACCGACAGCTACCGACCCATTGCAGACCTTCGCGTGGGGCGGCCGTCGGCCAAAAGCTGCCTTTTAACGAACGCCTAAATATCCCGCAGACAGATCATTGCTCCAGAAACAGCCATTCGGCGGTAGCCGTATCCGAGCCAAACCTGTCCGTAGAAATGAGGTAGAACCCGTTCGGGTCCGAAGCGCTTCTGCATGTCCCAAGTGAAACAAGGGAACAGCATGTTGATCAAGGGCCGTCCTAGCTGTGACTCGATTGAAAGGGGTGCGAGGCTCAGCACTAAGCAGTTAGCTGGCAAACCGCTTCCAGATTCACTCCCTCAGGACCTAGCACATACGCCGCGTAGTAACTGGGGTGGTAATGGCGCCTGATGCCGGGCGCTCCGTTATCTTGTCCGCCAGCGGCAATGGCGGCCGCATAGAACGCATCGACCGCGTCACGACTCTCTGCGATCAGAGCTATGTGCGTCCCGTGACTGGGGGGAAGCGCAGCATGCAACCATAAAAACGGCTTTCCTTCAGAGCCGAACCCCAGTCGTCGAGGTGTTGAAGCTGGCGGATCGGCCTTGATGCTCATCAGCAACTCAATCCCAAGCGGCCTGAGCGCAGGTTCGTAGAAGGCTTGAGCATGCGAAATGTCCGAAACCCCGAGGCCTACATGATCGATTGCTGACCCAGCAAAGTTGCTCATCAAGTATCTCCATAAACGCTCATGAATCGGCAGGTTGGTAGAGCGCGTCGTTGACAGCGCGGGGCCGCTCCGTGTGAGTATCAAACCTGAGATGCACCACCATCGGCGAACAGCTCAGCTCCATTGACATAGCTCGATGCATCGCTCGCCAGGAAGAGCGCGGCCTGACCTATCTCATATGCCTGGCCGATCCGACCGAGCGTGCTCTTCTCGCTAAGGGCATCGATCACCTCCTGCGCGTTCTCACCCAGAACGTTGCGCAGGGACGGGGTGTCCACGGGGCCAGGGCTGAGCAGGTTGATGCGTACACCGGATCCTTTGATATCCAGAACCCAGCTGCGCACCAGCGAACGGAGCGCGGCCTTGGTGGCTCCGTAGACACTCAGGCCGGGGCCGGGGTTGATCGAGGCGGTCGAGCCGATGACGACGACGCTGCTCCCCTTACCCATCAACGGCAGCGCGCCTTGCACAGTGAAGGTCGTGCCTTTGACATTGGTCGTGAAGAGCCGATCGAAACCTGCTTCGGTGATTGCGCCCAAGGGCTCGATTTCACCCGTCCCGGCATTGGCGATCAATACGTCGATATGGCCATGCACCCCGCTGATGTGGCTGAACAGCTGGGTCAGGTCACCAAGGTTCGAAATGTCCGCGCATACGGCAGAAGCGTTCTCGCCGAGGCTCTTAACGGCTTCGTCGAGCTGAGGCTGGCGGCGCCCGGTGATGACCAGCTTAGCGCCCTGGCTGGCGAAGGCTTCAGCGATGGCGAAACCCAGGCCCGAAGAGCCACCAGTGACCAGAACAACCTTGTTTTCAAACAACATGGGAAATACCTGCGCGGGTGAATATATAGTGAACACTACATAGACAGACACCTGGGCGCAACATATTTAGTGACTGCTATATAAGCCTGACCATCGATCTGTGATTGAAATCTCTTGTAGTGATCGCTAAATTAATCAAACCGACAGGAACGAGATCGCCATGAACGAGAAAAACCGGCAGCGCCGCCCTCCCTTCGACCGTGAGCAAGGGATAGCCATCGCACAGGCGCTATTTCATCAGCGCGGCTTCGACGCGGTCAGCCTGACCGACCTGACCGAGGCCATGAACATCAAGCCGCCGAGCTTTTACGCCGCATATGGCAGCAAAGCCGAGCTGTTCGAGCGCGCGATGCATCGCTACGCCAGTGAAAGCGCGCTGCCTATGGACAGGCTGCTGGGACCGGATCGACCGCCCGCAGAAGCACTGACCGCACTGCTGATTACCGCTGCGAAGCAGTACGGGCGAGACCGGGCTTTGCGTGGCTGTCTGATTACCGAGGGTATGCGCGCGGACGATCCGACCGCCCGCGATATGGCCGAGAAACTGGGCAACGCCGGGAACCAGGCGATACGCCGTTACCTTGATCAGGTCCGCCCGGAAACCGGTCAGGTTCTGACTGACTACGTGCTTATCACCCTGCGGGGCCTATCGGCGGCGGCATGCAGTGGCATGTCTCGCAAGCGCCTGGCGGAAGTGGCGCAGCTTGCCGGCAAATTGATTTCCCTCGAGTTCGAAACTCGCGACGGCGCTACGAATTTCTGAGCAACCCGCATAGACGCTACCTACGGAAGGCAGCGATCAGTGATGGTCGTTCCGGCAATGCTCTCCGCAAATTCACCACCGAAAATGCGAGCTGGCGTTTCAAAACCAGGCTTGCGATCGTCGCTTAACACCCGGCGCGCAGCTTCAATGGCGGCCAGCGGCGTGTAGGAATATCCGTTCACCGTTTCGATCATGGATCTTGCAACGCTGCCATCCGCCGCGGTGACCTCTGCAACCGCGCAAGCCCGATGGGTGTCCCGCTCATGGACGCTGGGACCATCAGGCAGTTGTGATAAGTCGCCCTTGGGAAAAGCCTCGCCCGAGATATGCACGAACATCGCGATGTTGGGGATGCCTGTCGAATGCCACCCCGTCACCAGATCACCGAAAGACAACGGCTGGCACGTCACCGGCCCGTCGCCAAAATCAAACTGGCGTGACTGCGCATCAGCCGTTGCCACGAGTTCACCGTCGATCCTTGCGAGCAACCCTGCGCCGATGATTTCGCTGACGCTCATCGCCGAACCCCGAGACATCGACCCGGGAACCTGCAGCGCAATGCTCAGCGCATGAGGGTCCGCAACCCGCTGGGCCACATGCATGGCCAGGCAGTCCGTGGGGACAACGTCCCAGCCGACGCCAGGCAGAAGCATCACGCCCGCCTCGCCAGCTTGAGCACCCAGCCGCTCCGCGAGCCGGTAGATATTAATCTCGGCCGTGATGTCTAGGTAGTCAACACCAGCCTGCATGCACGCGCGCATCAACGCCTCAGCTGTTTGCGCGAAAGGCCCTGCGAAGTTCAATAGGACGTCTATACCATCCAGCGCCTCTGCCGCCTGAGCATCTGCTCCGAACACGCGGTAAGGAACATCCAGTTGCGCGGCAAGATCTTCAAGTCGATCAACCGTACGTCCCGCTATTTCGAAAGTTAGACCTAGTGCTTTCGCTCGCTCAGCGGCCATGCGCCCGGTGTAACCCGTCGCGCCGTAAATCAGTAGTGTCTTCATTGCGCGTGCTGCCAGTTTTTGTAGACGAATTCCACACTGTAACCATCCGGGTCTAGCACGTTCGCGGCGTAATAATTCGGGTCGTAATGCAGCCGGGCACCAGGCGCGCCATTGTCAACGGCTCCCTGGCTCATAGCGGCGGCATAGGCAGCCTTGACCTCAGCCTTGCTGCTCGCGACAAACCCGACGTGAGCAGCCCGTCCCTCGACCACACCCTCGCGCAGCCAGAAGAACACTCGGCCATTGGCGCCGAAGCCTTTGAGATCCGGATGACCTGGCGGGCCGTTCTTGCCGTCATAGTCCAGACGTGCGTTGATGCCAAGCGGCGACAGTGCCGCTTCGTAAAAACGAATGGAGCGCTCGATGTCGCTAACGGATAGAAAAACATGATCCAGCACGTCATAGTCCTCGCTTTTTCAGATGTTGTAGCCGCCTGCCACTTCGATGGTCTGGGCATTGATCCAGGCGCCGTCTTCGGACAACAGCATGGTAATGACCTGCGCTACATCTTCAGGCTCACCCACCCTGCCCAGAGCGGTTTGCCCAGCCAGCATCGCCTCGAACTCGTCGTTGAGCCCGCCTCCCAACTCAGTTCGAATCGCTCCAGGTGAAACCGCATTGGCCCGTATGCGCCGATCACCGAACTCCTTGGCCATATAGCGTGTGAGCACCTCCAACCCACCTTTAAACGCCGCATAAGGCGCCACCCCGGCCGTGGCGACGCGGGTGGTGGCGCTGGTCAGGTTGACGATGCTGGCGTTCTCTTCCAGCAATGGAAGAAGTGCCTTGGTCAGGAAGAACGGACCTTTCAAATGAACGTTGAACAGGCCGTCGAACTGCGCTTCGCTGACCGTCTGCAACGGGTTGAATAGGCCATACCCCGCATTGTTGACCAAGCCAGTGAGCGTGCTGATGTTCCAGACGTCTCTCAAGGTCATCACGACCGCTTCTCGAAAGGCTTCGAAACTGCCCACGTTGCCAACATCGAGTTTGAGCGCAACGGCTTTACCGCCGGCCTGCTCGATACCCCCCACGACCTCCGCCGCTGCTTGGGGATTGTTGTTGTAAGTCAGGATGACACCCGTGCCACGCTGGGCAAGGTGCCGTGCCGTACTGGCACCGATACCACGGCTGCCGCCGGTGATGACAATCACGCTCATGTGGTGCTCCGCTGTCGATGAAATGAGTCACCACAGTAGCGACGCACCGCCTCGCCGACGCAGCCGTTCCTACTCCAAACTTGCCTGTTTCTGCTTTTTGCTTGTACGGCGCGTCGATCTCCGGTCAACATCCCTTCCATGAAAGATCAACTGAATGAGCTACGCATCTTGGCCGCCAAGGCCGAAAATCGCCGCACCGAAACGGGTATTCCGCGAGTTGCCATGGTTCAGGGCGATATCCCCGAGCACATGCTCGCTGCCGTCTACGACCCGATGATCAACCTGATCCTGCAAGGCAGCAAAACGATGACGGTGGGCGACCGCACCCTTCGGTATGACCCTGCGACGTATTTTGTGATGTCCATCGACCTGCCCGCGGTAGGGGCTGTCCACGCCGCGGAGACAGGCGAGCCCTACCTAGCCGTTAGCCTGACCCTCGACTCGACAGTGCTCGCTACATTGCTGGCTGACCTTCCGAAACCTATGGGGCGGTACGAAAACGACCCCGGCTTTTCGGTTGCTGCCATCACGCCAGAGTTGATGGACGCCTGGGTGCGCATGCTTCGACTCATGGGCAACCCGGATGCGATTGCCGCGCTCGCCCCAGCGTACGAGCGCGAGATATTGTTTCGCGTTCTACAAGGCCCGCATGGCTGGATGTTGCGAGAGATCGCCGCACCAGACACTGCCATGGCCCGCGTGAGCCTGGCCATTCAGTGGATTCGGCGAGACTTTGCTGAACCGATCAGAGTAGAAAGCCTGGCGCAAAAGGCGGCCATGAGCGTCTCGGCGTTTCACCGGCACTTCAAAGCCGTCACTACGCTGAGCCCATTGCAGTACCAGAAACGGGTTCGCCTGCTACAGGCCCGAACCCTCATGGTCGCCAGCGCCAAAAGCGTCACGGCCGCCGCGTTCGAGGTGGGCTATGAAAGCGCCACGCAATTCACGCGGGATTATGCACGGGTGTTCGGCCTGCCTCCTGCGCGGGATGCGGCGAGAATCTCGAGCGAAACGAGAGCCGATTTGTGACCTTGGCGAGATCCGATACCGATCAGCGTGCTGCGGACAGCAGCGGTCATTGTCGGAATCGCACATCCTCCATGAGCCCGGTTTAACTTATTTGCGAGTGACTGCTATTGGCCGATTGCAGCCGGTGGCAACGGGCCGCAATCGGCCATGAGCGGACGTTCGATGGTGTCTACGAAATGGAAAGAAATTCAGCCGTCTCGCTTTGTTCCTACTTAATTCCTTTTTGGTGGCTACAGATCAAATGCTAAAGTTTCAGAAATTTCGACCGATAAGCTAAAACAAGCAGGATGCTGCCAAAATTTCTTGATCTTCTAAAGACGGTTCTGCTATGCGTCCCTCCATATCTCAACTTGAACGGCATTACCTTAAAGCTGACCGCGTTATGCTCGGTCTGGTTTGGTTCATGTTCTTGGCCTCGCTAGGGATAGCTGCATGGTCAGATACTTGGGGACAATCCCTCATTGTGGGCGGCGGCTGTTCAGTCGCCCTGACTTTGTTACAACAACTTTTCTCAGGGTCAAGGTTACTTCGTTGCGCTATGGGCGTTGGTCTCATGGTATTGGCTGCTCTTCATATCAACCAAGGGCGGGGTTTCACCGAATTACACTTCGGCATCTTCGTGCTCCTAGCTTGCCTTGTTTATTACCGAGACTGGTTACCGATTGTGATAGCGGCTGCAGTCATTGCGGTGCATCACCTTTCCTTTTTCTTCATGCAAGAACACATCACTGCTGTACATGTAGTGCATCATCATAATATTTGGGTCGTTCTCCTACACGCATTGTATGTGGTTATTGAAACGGTCATTCTTGTATATATGGCCAAGCGTAGCCAGACCGAGGCTCGGGAAGGGCAAGCCATATTAGATATCGCCAATCGTCTTGGTGCCGACAGTGCAAGGGTTGATCTCAGCTATCGCAGCGACGTGCAAAGCCCCGTAGTGATACGCTTCAACCAGTTCCTGGACCAGCTAGAACGGATGGTAGGTGAAGTCGTCGGCGAGGCGAATAGGCTTGGCCAGATGGCAAAAAGCTTGGGCGGCGCTACTACGGGCATACGCCAAGGCGTCGATGAGCAGCAGGGCGCGGCCGATCGCATGGATGTGGCGCTAACCAACCTTGCAGGCTCAATTGACGAGGTAGCCATGTGTGCCACTCAGGCTTCCGCCATCGCCGTGTCGATCAATGAACATTCTCGTGAGAGCACGGCTGCGGTTGAGCATATCCGCACCGAGATCCTGTCCCTTGCCGGGAATATCGATACCACAGACCGAGATGTCCACGCACTGGCCGAGGCCTCTACCGAGATTGGAAAAGTGCTTGATGTGATACGTGGTATTGCGGACCAGACCAATCTTTTAGCACTTAATGCTGCGATCGAAGCTGCACGGGCTGGGGATCAGGGCAGAGGGTTCGCCGTAGTTGCCGATGAAGTTCGTAATCTGGCGCAACGTACGGCCAGTTCCACCATCGAGGTAAGAGCCCTTATCGAAAGGCTCCAGCACAGCACTACACAGGCTACCGAAGCGATGCGTGATAGCCGAGAGGGCGCGGATAGGTGTGTGACAGGCACGGAACAGGCTGCCAACCTGCTCGGTACGGTAGCAGCGGAAATTGCCTCGATCAATGCTATGACTTTTCAAATTGCCGCGAGCACCAAATGTCAATCGGCCATCAGCGCTCAGGTCACTGGGGATCTAGAGGCGTTGCAAGCGGTCGTCCATGACAATGCAACGGAAGCAGGTGTACTCGAGGGCGATTCGGTGCAATTGAACCAAGCGACAGATCGGTTAGTACAGGCCAGCAAACGATTCCTGGTTACTAGCAAGGGGCTGTAGCTCTAGGCATTCGATTTAGCCACCCGGAGTCGCCCCTTGTTTCGTAGCTAACCATGCCTCTGTTTTTGCCGATCGCGGTCGTTAATCGACCGTCCGCTTTGGGTCGTTAGCGGTCAGTCATGAATGAATGCGTTCGTCCATGAGCCGTGTGTACGACCGGTCATGTCAAATGCAAACGGCTAGTCAGCACTCATGAAAATTGTTCCGGCAGAGGCAATTTCCCATCAAGCGACTAGTTGTAATGGACGGAAACCACGCAGCCTGACCAATAGTTCTCCCGGGTTGCCTGAGCGTCCATTCATCAATCACATCAGCCTAGTCCTGCCACATCGCACGACGCTGATCCCGCCACGACCTTATTGTAAACGGCGCACGCCCCCCTCTGCTGGTGCGCCGGGCACTCCTCGATTCAGTCGGAGTTGTAACCTACCGCGTGCGAAAGAGGCTGACCGTGCGGTGCAGGTCGTGGAGACTGCCAGGATTCACCCTCATCAAAAAGCCAAAAGCCCGCAATTACGCGGGCTTTTGGTTTTTTCTGCTAGACGTGCCGGTCTATGCCGGCCGCGGCATCACTCCCACTCAATCGTCGCCGGCGGCTTGCTCGAAACGTCGTAGGTGACGCGGGAGATGCCGTCGATTTCGTTGATGATGCGGTTGGAGACCTTTTCCAGCAGTTCGTAAGGCAGATGGGCCCAGCGGGCGGTCATGAAGTCGATGGTTTCCACCGCGCGCAGGGCGACGACCCAGGCGTAGCGGCGGCCGTCGCCGACCACGCCGACGGATTTCACCGGCTGGAAGACGACGAAGGCCTGGCTGACCTTGTGGTACCAGTCGGCCTTGCGCAGTTCGGCGATGAAGATGTCGTCGGCGCGACGCAGCAGGTCGGCGTATTCCTTCTTCACTTCGCCGAGGATGCGCACGCCCAGGCCCGGGCCGGGGAAGGGATGGCGGTAGACCATGTCGTAGGGCAGGCCCAGCTCCAGGCCGATCTTGCGCACCTCGTCCTTGAACAGTTCGCGCAGCGGTTCGACCAGCTTGAGGTTCATCTCCTCGGGCAGGCCGCCGACGTTGTGGTGGGACTTGATGACGTGGGCCTTGCCGGTCTTGGCGCCGGCCGACTCGATGACGTCGGGGTAGATGGTGCCCTGGGCCAGGAACTTGATGTTGTCGAGCTTGCTGGCTTCGGCGTCGAAGACGTCGATGAAGGTGCGGCCGATGATCTTGCGCTTCTTCTCCGGGTCGGCCTCGCCTTCCAGGTTGGTCAGGAAACGCTGCTCGGAGTTGGAGCGGATCACCTTGACGCCCATGTTCTCGGCGAACATGGCCATCACCTGGTCACCCTCGTGCAGGCGCAGCAGGCCGTTGTCGACGAAGACGCAGGTCAGCTGGTCGCCGATGGCCTTGTGCAGCAGCGCCGCGACCACGGAGGAGTCGACGCCGCCGGAGAGGCCCAGCAGCACGTTGGCGCTGCCGACCTGGGCGCGCACCTGGGCGATGGCGTCCTCGACGATGTTGGCCGGGGTCCAGAGGGCTTCGCAGCCGCAGATGTCCTTCAGGAAGCGCGAGAGGATGCGCCCGCCCTGCTTGGTATGGGTCACCTCGGGGTGGAACTGCACGCCGTACCAGCCGCGCTCGTCGTCGCCCATGGCGGCGATGGCGCAGCTCGGGGTGCTGGCGACGATGTGGAAGCCGTCCGGCAGCTTGCCGACCTTGTCGCCGTGGCTCATCCAGACGTCCAGGCCGAGCACGCCGTCGTCGTCGAGGTGGTCCTGGATGCCTTCGAGCAGGCGGCTCTTGCCGACCACGTCGACCTTGGCATAGCCGAATTCACGGATGTTGGAGCCTTCGACCTTGCCGCCGAGCTGCTCGGCCATGGTCTGCATGCCGTAGCAGATGCCGAACAGCGGTACGCCCAGGTCGAACACCGCCTTGGGTGCACGCGGGCTGCCGGCCTCGTGGACCGACTCGGGCCCGCCGGCGAGGATGATGCCGCGCGGAGCGAAGGCGCGGATGTCGGCGTCGTCCATGTCGAAGGGGTGCAGCTCGCAATAGACGCCCAGTTCGCGCACGCGGCGGGCGATGAGCTGGGTGTACTGGGAGCCGAAGTCGAGGATGAGGATGCGGTGGGCGTGGATGTCTTGGGACATGGCCAGGTCTCGATAGCGCTAGGTTCAGACGATTCGGGGCTGTCTAGACAGCCCCGAATCGCAACGATAAGAACGACAGATCAGGAATCAGCTAACGCGGTAGTTGGGCGCTTCCTTGGTGATCTGCACGTCGTGGACGTGGGATTCGGCCATGCCGGCGCCGGTGATGCGCACGAACTGCGGCTTGGTGCGCATCTGCTCGACGGTGGCGCAACCGGTATAGCCCATGGAGGCGCGCAGGCCACCCATCAGCTGGTGGATGATGGCAGCCAGCGGGCCCTTGTAGGGAACGCGGCCTTCGATGCCCTCGGGGACCAGCTTCTCGGCGCCGGAGGCGGAGTCCTGGAAGTAACGGTCGCTGGAGCCCTGGGTCTGGGACATGGCGCCCAGGGAGCCCATGCCGCGGTAGGACTTGTAGGAGCGACCCTGGAACAGCTCGACCTCGCCCGGGGCCTCTTCGGTACCGGCGAACATGGAGCCCATCATCACGCAGTAGCCACCGGCGACGATGGCCTTGGACAGGTCACCGGAGAAGCGGATGCCGCCGTCGGCGATCAGCGGCACGCCGGTGCCTTCGAGGGCGGCGGCGACGTTGGCGATGGCGGAGATCTGCGGCACGCCGACACCGGCGACGATGCGGGTGGTGCAGATGGAGCCCGGGCCGATGCCGACCTTGACCGCGTCGGCGCCGGCATCGGCCAGGGCCTTGGCGGCTTCGGCGGTAGCGATGTTGCCGCCAATGACCTGGACCTGCGGGTAGGTCTGCTTGACCCAGCGTACGCGCTCGATCACGCCCTTGGAGTGACCGTGGGCGGTGTCGACCACGATGACGTCGACGCCGGCGGCGACCAGGGCGGCCACGCGCTCGGGGGTCTCGGCACCGGTACCGACGGCCGCACCGACGCGTAGGCTACCGGCGTCGTCCTTGCTGGCGTTGGGGTAGGCCTTGGCCTTCTCGATGTCCTTCACGGTCATCATGCCCTTGAGGGCGAAGGCAGCATCGACGATCAGCACCTTCTCGATGCGGTGCTTGTGCAGCAGCTCGCGGACTTCCTGCTTGTCGGCGCCTTCGCGCACGGTGACCAGGCGATCCTTGGGGGTCATGACTTCGCGCACCGGCACGTCGAGACGGGTCTCGAAGCGCACGTCGCGGGAGGTGACGATACCCACCAGGTCACGGCCGGAGATCACCGGGACGCCGGAGATGTTGTGCAGACGGGTCAGATCGAACAGATCGCGCACGCTGGCGTCGGCGTCGATGGTGATGGGGTCCTTCACCACGCCGGCCTCGAAGCGCTTGACCTTGCGGACTTCCGCGGCCTGCTGCTCGACGGTCATGTTCTTGTGGATGATGCCGATGCCGCCTTCCTGGGCCATGGCGATGGCCAGGCGGGACTCGGTCACGGTGTCCATGGCGGCGGACACCAGGGGAATGTTCAGCTCGATGCCACGGGTCAGGCGGGTCTTGAGACTGACGTCTTTCGGCAGGACATCCGAATAGCCGGGGATGAGGAGAACATCGTCGAACGTCAGGGCTTCTTGGCTGATGCGCAGCATGGCGGGCGCTCCCGGGCGGGAAAATTTAGGAGCGCGACATTATACCTGCGCTTGGGGATGGGCAGCAACGCGCCTGACACCAACGGTCGGAGGATTCGATTTACTTGAGAATGACTATCACTTTAGAATCGCCGCCACTTTTCCCGCCCGTCCCGAGAACGCCCTTGAACACGCCGCCCAGAGCCCTTTGCCGTTTCGCGCCCTTCGCCTTCAGTACCCTGGCCCTGGCGACCAGTTCGGATCTGCTGGCGGCGGCTGACACCACCCTCGCCCCCATGGACATCTCCGCCACGGCCAGCGAGGCCGACCAGGGCTATCGCGCGACCCGCGCCTCGACCGCGAGCAAGAGCGACGTGCCGATCAAGGAAGAGGCGCAGTCGGTGCAGGCCGTGACCCCGCAACTGATCCAGGACTACGAGGTGCGGACCCTGGACGACGCCTCCAAATTCGTCAGCGGCGTGACCCAGGGCAACACCCTGGCCGGGACCAAGGATGCCTTCGTCAAACGGGGCTTCGGTACCAACGCCGATGGCTCCATCTTTCGCGATGGGGTGCGCTCGAATCTGTCGCACAACTTCGACGCCGCCGCCGAGCGCGTGGAAGTCCTGAAGGGCCCCGCCTCTCTGCTCTATGGCGCTCTCGAACCCGGCGGCCTGATCAACGTGGTCAGCAAGCAGCCGCAGTATCAACCGCTTACCACCCTGAGCGGCTCGGCCTACAGCGAAGGCGGCGGCAATCTCGGCGTCGACACCACCGGCCCCCTGGGTGACAGCGGCTTCGCCTATCGGCTGATCGCCGAGCGCCAGAGCGAGGACTACTGGCGCAACTATGGCGTGGATCAGCACACCCTGGTGGCGCCGTCGCTGTCCTGGACCGGCGAGCGCGCCAGCCTGACCCTGGCCTATTCCTATAACGATTACACCGGCCCGGTGGATCGGGGGACGGTGTTCGTCAATGGGCATCCCAGCAGCGCCAGCTACGACAAGCGCCTCGACGAGAAGTGGGCCTCAACGAGCGGTATCACCGAGACCGCCAGTGCACGCTACGAGTATCAGCTCAGCGATGACTGGAAGACCCGGCTGATCTACGCCTGGAACAATGACAGGTACAGCCTGGACTTCGCCCAGCCGGTCTCCTTGGCCGCGAATGGCAATCTGCTGCGGACGGCCAATGGCGCCCATTACGATTACGAGACGACGTACGCCAGTTGGGACTTCATCGGCCGGCAGGATCTGCTGGGCCAACGCCATGATCTGCTGGTGGGCCTCGATCACGAGGACAACGACCAGTACCGCGGCAACACCTACCGCAACAACAATGCCTCGCGCCGCAACATCAACATCAACGCGCCGGTGTACGGCAACCTGGCAGCACCCAGCCTCCTGAGCACGACCCAGAGCGATCAGGACAGCAGCCTGGAATCCACTTCGCTGTACTTCAAGGACAACTGGCACCTGAACGACCGCTGGATCCTGGTGCTGGGCGGCCGCTACCAGGCTTTCAAGCAGTACAGCGATCAAGGCCTGGGCCGGGATTACGTCGTCAATCTGGACAAGCGTGATCACGCGGCCCTGCCGCTGGCCGGTGTGGTGTTCCAGGCCACCGATACCCTGTCGCTATACGGTAACTACAGTCGATCCTTCGTGCCGAACACCACCGTCGACGACCGGGGCAACACCTTCGATCCCGAAGAAGGCCGCAGCTTCGAGATAGGCGCCAAGTACGACCTGACGCCCGGCCTGAACCTGAACGTGGCGCTCTACGACATCGAGAAGAAGAACGTGGTGACCACCAGCACTGTAGGTGGCGTGAGCGTGAGCGAAGCCGCCGGCAAGGTCGGCTCGCGTGGCGTGGAGGTGGATCTTACCGGTCGCCTGGCCGAGCGCTGGGACGTCGTCGCCACCTACGCCTACGATCACACCGAGGTGCTCGACGATCCCAGCAACGAGGGCAAGCGCCTGCCCCAGGCGCCCAAGCACAGCGGCAGTCTCTACCTGACCCACCACCTGCTGGTGCCATCCAACCTGGGCGGCTGGCACGTCGGCGGCGGTGCCCGCTACGTCGGCGAGCGGGCCGGCGATGCGGCCAACAGCTTCTACATGAGCAGCTACACCGTGGCCGACGCCTTCCTGCGCTGGGACCTCCCGGTGACCGGCTACCGGACCCGCCTGCAGCTGAACGTCGACAACCTGTTCGACAAGCAGTACTACCCGTCGAGCGCCAACAGTCCGCTGCAGGTGGCGGTGGGCGAACCGCGGACGGCGCGCTTGAGTGCCACGGTGAGCTTCTGAGCCAGTGGCCTGCCCTTACCCCAGTCCTCTTCCAAGGGGAGAGGGGGCGGAAGGTGCCAGCCCTGCGTTGATGCTCTATCCTAGCCGCCCCGCCGTGGGGCCTCGGCCCGCCTGGCGGGCCTCTTTGCCGTCTTCAGCCAGTCCCCGTCATGCTCGATCGTCGCGCCCTTCTGCAATTCGCCGCCGGTACCGTCCTGCTCGCCGGGCTGCCGGGTCGGGCATGCGCACGCGCGTCGACGGCGGATGGCGACTTTCCGCGGCAGGTGGAGCATGTGGTGGGCAGCACCCTCCTCCCCCGCCACCCCCAACGGGTGGCCGTGATCTCCACCGGCCAGCTGGACGCCGCCCTGAGCCTGGGCGTGATCCCGGCGGGCACCACCCGGGTGGACAATCGCGCACTGGCGCCCGGCTATCTGCGCAGCGCCCTCGCCAGCCGCGCCGGCGAGCTGGACGCCATGGTCGATCTGGGCAGTCGCCAGGCGCCGGATCTGGAAGCCCTGGCGCGCCTGGCGCCGGATCTGATCGTGCTCAATCGCACCGTGCTCAAGGCCGGTGGCCTGGAACTGTTCTCGCGCATCGCCCCCACTGTGGTGGCGCGCGGCACCGGCGGCCACTGGCGAGCGGATTTCCTGCTGCTGGCCGATGCCCTGGGCCGCCGTCAGCAGGCCGAGCGACTGCTGGCGGACCTGGATCGAGAACTGGCCGGCCTGGCGCAGCGCTTCGCCGCCCAGCCACCCTCCGCCTCCCTGCTGTTTTCCAGCGGCGCCCGACTGCGCCTGATGGGCGCGGATTCCTTTGCCGGCGGGCTGCTGCAAGCCATGGGCGTGACCCGCCCGGCGGCGCAGAGATTCAAGGGCACCTCACGGGATGTCAGCGCCGAGTTGCTGGACCTGGCCGATGCCGACTGGCTGTTCTACGCCGAGCAGGGCACCGCCCTGGTCAGCCTGGCGCGACAGCCGCTGTGGCCCCGGCTCACTGCGGTGAGTCAGGCCCGGGCCGTTCGCGTGGACACCGACGCCTTCTACCTCAACGCCGGCCCCCTCGCCGCTCGCCAGGTGGTGAGCACGGTCGCCGGCGCCCTGGGGGTGACATGACCCAGGCGGCCCGCCCCGCTCCCCTTGCGCAACGGACATCCGCCGCCCGCGGTGGCCTGGTGCTGGTCCTGCTGCTGATCGTCTTGGCGCTGGCGGTGGTGGCGAGCCTGGGCATAGGGGCGCGCTCGCTGTCGGCCGCGCAGATCCTGCACCTGCTCGTTGCGTCCGATGATTCCACCGAGGCCGTGGTGCTCTGGCAGCTGCGCCTGCCGCGCACCCTGCTCGGGCTGCTGGTGGGCGCGGCCCTGGGTCTGGCCGGTGCCCTGATGCAGGCACTGACGCGCAATCCCCTGGCCGACCCCGGGCTGCTGGGGATCAATGCCGGGGCGGCCTTCGCCGTGGTGGCCGGGCTGTCGCTGGTGGGGCTGGACGACGCCCCGGCGCGCCTGGCCTGCGCCCTGCTGGGGGCGGCCCTGGCTGCCGGCCTGGTCTATCTGCTGGGTGGCAGCGCCCCGGCGCGTGGCCAGCCGCTGCGGTTGATCCTGGCCGGCATCGCCCTCAGCGCCAGCCTCAACGCCTGCACCGGCATCATCACCCTGTTCGACAGCGCGGTGTTCGACAGCTACCGATTCTGGGCCGTGGGTGCCCTGAGCGGCCAGACGCCGGGTGGCGCCCTCGGCATCCTGCCGCTGCTGTTGATCGGCCTGGCCCTGGGCCTGCCGCTGGGCGGCCGTCTCAATGCCCTGGCCCTGGGCGATGACCTGGGCCGCGCCCTCGGCGCCCGACCCGGGCAACTGCGGCTACTGGCCTTCGTCGCCATCGTGCTGCTGTGCGGCGCCGCCACCGCGGTGGCCGGACCCATCGGCTTTCTCGGCCTGGTGGTGCCCCATGCCCTGCGCCTGCTGGTGGGTGCCGACTGGCGCTGGATCCTGGCGTTGGCGCCCCTGGCCGGTGCCAATCTGCTGTTGCTGGCCGACACCCTGGGCCGCCGCGTGGCCTTGCCGGGAGAGCTGGAAGCCGGGATCGTCTGCGCCCTGCTCGGCACCCCGGTGCTGCTCGCGCTGATCATCCGCTCCGCCCGCCGGGTGCGCCCTTGAGTCGCCATCGCTTCGCCCCCCGCCGCTCGGTGCGCTTCAAGGCCTGCCTGTTGCTGCTCGTGCTGGCGGCCATCGCCGTCTGCGCCCTGACCCTCACCGGCGGCGCCTTCGCCCCGGCGCCGCACCGGGTGGCGGTCACCCTGCTCGGTCGAGGCGACGCCCTCGCTAGCCTCATCCTGCTGGAGCTACGCCTGCCGCGACTGCTGGCGGCCTTTGGCGTCGGCGCGGCCCTGGGCGCCAGCGGCGCCATCTTCCAGCGGCTGGCGCGCAATCCCCTGGCCAGTCCGGACCTGGTGGGCTTCACCGTCGGCTCGGCCAGCGGTGCGCTGATCACCCTGCTGTGGCTGCAACTGGGCGGTGCGGCGCTGATGCTGGGCGCCCTCAGCGGCGGGCTACTGGCCGCGGTACTGGTCGCCGGCCTGGCGGCTCTGGCCGGGATCCGTGGCGAGCGGATGATCCTGCTCGGCATCGCCGTCAGCGCCCTGCTCGCCTCGCTCAACGAATACCTGCTGACCCGCGCCGAGCTGGATGAAGCCCAGGAGGCCCGGCTCTGGCTGTTCGGCAGCCTGGACATGCTGACCTGGAGTCGCACCCTGACCCTGCTGGCCGGCTGCCTGCTGCTCCTGCCGCTGGCCGCCTGGCTGGCGCGGCGGCTGCGCCTGCTGGAGCTGGGCGACGACCTGGCCCGCGCGCTGGGCCTGGCCGTGCTGCCGAGCCAGAATCTGCTACTGGCCGTCGCCGTGGCCCTCGCCGCCCTGGCCATCGCCACCGCCGGCCCCATCGGCTTCGTCGCCCTGGCGGCGCCCCAGCTGGCCCGCCGCCTGACCCGCAGCGCCGATCTCGGCATCCTCGCCCCCGCGCTGCTCGGCGCCTGCCTCATCGCCCTGGCCGACCTGCTGGCCCAGCGGCTGCTGGCCCCCTTCCAGATTCCGGTCGGGTTGCTCACCGGCGCCCTGGGCGGCCTCTATCTGATCTTCCTGCTGAGCCGCGAATGGCGGCGGACCTCATGAGCCAAGACGCCCCCTCCGGTCGCCTCGCCGCCCACCGTCTCACCGTGGGCTACGGCGGCCTGCCGATCTGCGCCGACCTCGACGTGCGCCTGCCCGATGGGCGCTTCACCGTCATCATCGGCCCCAACGGCTGCGGCAAGTCGACCCTGCTGCGCAGCCTGGCACGGTTGATCCGCCCCACGGCCGGCGAGGTGCGCCTGGACGGCCGACTGATCCAGGAGCTGCCGACCCGCGAGGTGGCCCGACGCATCGGCCTGCTGCCGCAGAGCGCGGTGGCGCCGGAGGACATCCTGGTCAGCGACCTGGTGGCGCGCGGGCGTCATCCCCATCGCCAGGCCTTCGCCGGCTGGACGGAGGCCGACGAGCGCGCGGTGCAGCACGCCCTGGAAGCCACCAATACCCTGGCGCTGGCCGAGCGGGCGGTGGACAGCCTCTCCGGCGGCCAGCGCCAGCGGGTGTGGATTGCCCTGGCGCTGGCCCAGGAGACCCCGCTGCTGCTGCTCGACGAGCCCACCACCTTCCTCGACATCGCCCACCAGGTGGAGCTGATGGAGCTGCTCTGCCGCCTCAATCGGGAGGGTGGCCGCACCCTGGTGGCGGTACTGCACGACCTCAACCAGGCCTGTCGCTACGCCGACCACATCATCGCCCTGCGCGCCGGCCGCATCCTCGCCGAGGGCCCGCCGGCGGAGATCGTCACGCCCGAGCTGATCGAGGCGTTGTACGGCCTCAAGTGCGCGGTGATCGAGAATCCGCTGGCGGGCACGCCGCTGGTGATTCCCTACTAGGCCTGGCCGTTGGGCTGCGACGGTAGAGCTGTCTCAGCGCAACCTACGAGGGCGCTCCCAAGCTTGTCGGACGACCTTGCAAGTGCTCCACTGGCGATCCAGAACAACAACGGAGCCCGCCATGCATATCGTCATCCCCGACGACTACCAGCACGTCGTCGAAACCCTGGATTGCTATCCGCTGCTCCAGCGCGCCGGGCATCAGGTGACGCTCTATCACGATGCCGAGCGCGATCCCAGGGTGCTGGTGGAGCGCTTCCGTGACGCCGATGCCCTGGTGCTGACCCGCGAGCGCACCCGTATCGACGCCGAGCTGCTGGCGCACCTGCCACGCCTCAAGCTGATCAGCCAGACCGGCAAGGCCACCGCCCACCTCGATGTGGCCGCCTGCACCCACCGGGGAATAGCGGTCTGCGAAGGCAGCGGCTCGCCGGTCTCCACCGCCGAGTTGACCTGGACGCTGATCCTCATGGCCCGCCGCAAGCTCAAGCCCGCCATCGACGCGCTCCATGCCGGGCGCTGGCAGGTCAACCTGGGCGAACGGCTGGATGGGCAGATCCTCGGCATCTGGGGCTACGGCAAGATCGGCCAGCGCCTGGCGCGTTATGGCCAGGCCTTCGGCATGCCGGTGCTGGTCTGGGGCAGCGAGGCCTCGCGCGCCCGCGCCGAAGCCGACGGCCATCGCGCGGCGAGCAGCCAGGAGGCCTTCTTCGCCGAAGCCGATGTCATCAGCCTGCACCTCAGATACAGCGAGCGCAGCCGGGGTTGCGTGCGGGCCGAAGACCTGGCGCGGATGAAGAAGAGCGCCCTGCTGGTCAACACCGCCCGCGCCGGCCTGATCGAGCCCGGCGCCCTGCTCACGGCGCTGGAGCTGGGCCATCCCGGCCAGGCGGCGCTGGATGTCTTCGAGCAGGAACCCGTGGCGCCGGACGACCCCCTGCTCGCCCATCCCCAGGTGCTCTGCACCCCGCACCTGGGGTACGTGGAAAAGCACAGCTACGAACTCTATTTCGGCGAGGCCTTCGCCAACCTGGTGGGCTTCTTCAGCGGCGAACCGACCGGCCTGGCCAATCCGGAGGTGCTGGGGCGGTAGCGGCGGGTGCGCGTGGATAAGGCTGCGCCGTTATCCACCCGACGCAGCCATCTGTTTAGCGCAGCAAAGCCCGACAACCTGCACCTTCACCCCAGCCCTCTCCCAGGGGGAGAGGGGAAAAGCGGCGTACATCTCGTAGGTTGGGTCGAGCGTAGCGAAGCCCAACATTGTCCAGGCTTGAACGCTGTTGGGCTTCGACGATGAAGCTGTCTCAACCTGACCTACGGCAACCGCTCCCTTACCGCGGCGGCGAATGCAGCGGGGGCTTCCTGGGGGATGTTGTGTCCGCAGCCGGGTAGCACCTCGTAGCGGAAGGGTCCGCTGAAGTGTTGCGCTACCTCAGCTTCACCCTGCACTGCGGTGACCCCGTCGTCGGCGCCCGCCAATACCGTGGTGGGCACGCGGATGGGTGGCTGCGCGGCGAGCAGGCGCTCGGTGTCGGCATAGGCCGGATCGTCCGGCGCCAGGCCGTAGCGGTGACGATAGGAGTGGATCACGGTGGCGACGAAATCGGGATTGTCGAAGGCCGCGGCGGTAAGCGCGTAGGTGGCGTCGCTGAAGCGCCAGCTGGCTGACCACAGCGACCAGAGCAAGCGACAGAAGTCGCGGCGATGTTTCGCCAGCCCGGCCCGGCCCCGCTCGCCATGGAAATAGTACTGGTACCAATAGCGCAGCTCCGCCGCCGGCTCGGCGGGCTGGGTGGCAGTGGCGGCGATGTCCTGGATCGGATAGCCGTCGCCCACTACCAGGCCCGCGACCCGCTCCGGCCAGAGGGCGGCGACGATACCGGCGGCACGGCCGCCCCAGTCGTAGCCGGCCAGGGTCGCCCGCGCCAGGCCCAGGGCATCGAGCAGCGCCAGGACGTCGTGGGCCAGGGCGGCCTGCTGGCCTGAGCGCGGGGTGTCGGCGCTCAGGTAGCGGGTGGCGCCGTAGCCACGCAGAAAGGGCACGTAGACGCGGCAGCCAGCGGCGGCCAGTTCGTCGGCCACCTCGGCGTAGGCGTGGATGTCGTAGGGAAAGCCATGCAGCAGCAGGACCGGTTGCCCGATTTCTGGTCCCTGGACCTGGTAGGCCACGTCCAAGACGCCGGCCTGGATGGAGGTGAGCATGGGCGTTCTCCGTCAAGGGTGTTGTAGAGCGGAGAGGTGGGTGGGCCTGGGAGTTCCCAAGGTGGCCACTTCGCGTGGAAAACGCTGCGCGGTTTTCCACCCTACCAGGCTACGGCGTCTGAGAGCATCGCGGCCATGCCGGTGCGCCGTAGCGACCGCTTCTACAAAAGCCTAACGTCCCGTAGGAGCGGCCCATGGCCGCGATCGGCATGACCATGACAAACCCGCTACCCCGCCAGATACCGCCCGATCAGGGTCATGCCCGAGACCAGCACCAGCCAGGTCACCAAGCGGGTGAAGCGCTCTCGCGACAGGCGGCGTTGCAGGTGGCGGCCGATCCAGCCGCCGAGCAGCATGGCGGGCAGCAGGCAGACCGCGAGCAGCAGCAGGCGGCCGTCGCTGTAGGCACCGGCGATCAGCAGCAGGACGATGCGGATGGAGGCGCTGCAGCCGATGAGAAAACTCTGGGTGCCGCGGATGGCGTTCTTGTCTTCCAGGCGGCCGTTGAGATAGAGCGCATAGAGAAAGCCACCGCTGCCGAACAGGGCACCGCAGAGGCCCCCTACCCCGCCCGCCGGGATCGACCAGGCCGGCGTTAGTTGGCGAAAGCCCTTGGGGGTGAGCAGGCTGTAGCTGGAATAGGCGACCACGAAGAGCCCCAGCCAGAGCATCAGCAACCGGGCATCGGTGCGCATCAGCAGGTAGGTGCCCAGGGCGGCACCGAGCAGCAGCATGGGCAGCAGCCGCCTGAGTTCGCGCCCGGCGATGGCGCGGCGATCCGGCAGCCAGTTGTGGAAGGAAGCGAGGAAATCCAGCATCACCAGCAAGGGCACGATGCGCGACAGGGGCATCCAGCTGGTGAGCAAGGGACCGGCGACCAGGGCGCTGCCGAAGCCGGCGACGCCAAAGATCAGATAGGCCAGGACCACGATGGCTTCGATGAACAGCCAGTCGAGCGGGCTGAAGGCGGGAATCAGGGCAGCGAGGGGTTCGAGCATGGGGCGCATCCTGCGACGAGAACGTGCATTTTGCGCCCCGCGTACGGCCGGTGAAAACCGCCGGCCGCCCGTGTTCACGGGGACCGGCGTGCCAGAGCGGCTCAGGGAATCAGGCGCTGGGCCCGCAGCCGGGTGAAGAGGTCGAGAAAGCTCGCCCGGGTGTCGCGATAGCCGAAGAAGCCCAGGTCACGACTCTTGGTCATGTCGTTGAGGCACTCGATCTCGCGGCCCAGGTCGGCGTCGCTGTGCCACCAGGAGGCCAGCTTGTCGACGTCGGCTTCCACCAGGCCGTGCTGCTCGGCCAGCTGGCGCCACTGCGCCGGTGCCACGTCCTTCATCCGCGCTTCCAGTGGCATGGGCTGCTCGGGATAGGGCGCCGGCTCCAGCTCGAAGAAGGCGGCGATCTCGCCCCACAGCCAGCGCCAGCGGAAGACGTCGCCGTTGACGGTGTTGAACGCCTGGTTGCGCGCGGCCGGCGCCAGGGCGGCCCATTCCAGCTGCTCGGCGAGCAGGCCGGCGTCGGTGACGTCGGTGATGCCGTCCCACTGGGTACGGGAACCGGGGAAGACGAAGGGCTGGCCGGTGGCCTTGCACAGGGAGGCGTAGACCGCCAGGGTCAGGCCCATGTTCATGGCGTTGGTGCCCTTGGCCTGGCCGATCATGCTGTGGGAGCGGTGCACGCTCCAGCCGAAGCCGTGACGCTCGGCGGCGGCGAAGAGGATGTCTTCCAGGGTGTAGTAGAAGTTGGCGCCGGCCTGGCGCGGTTCGCTTTCGCGGAAGGGCGTCTCGGCCTTGCCGCTGCCGTATTCCTCGAAGGAACCCAGGTAGTGCTTGGTGCCGGTGACCAGCGCCAGGTGCTGCAGCGGCGCGCTGTCCAGGGCCTGGCAGAGGTTGTCCATCATGGCGCCATTGGCCTCGACGTTTTCCTTCTCGGTGGCGCGACGGGTCCAAGTGCAGAAGAACACATGGCTGATCGGCAGGCCGGCCAGCGCCTGGCGGGTGGACTCGGCGTCGAGCAGGTCGGCGGCGACCGGGATGACGCCTTCCTGCGCCACCGGTTTGCGCGCCAGACCGTAGACGGTCCAGCCCGAGGCGACCAGGGTGTTGGCCAGGTTGTAGCCGGAAATGCCGGTCACGCCGACGATGAGAGCGGTGCCCTTGCGCATGAAACCTCCAGATAGGGTTGAGAACGGCCTGCCGTGATCGCAGGTGCTGTAGATAAGGGAGTGCCTTGTCTCAAGGTAGATTCCAGCCTATTGGAGAATTAACGGCGTATCCTGGGTATAAATTCCTTTTTAACAGGAATCGGATTCCGCAATCAGGAGCCAGCCTTGTATTCCTCCGAACGCCTAAAGGGCCTCGACGTCTTCGTCACCGTGGCCGACCTCGGCAGCTTCACCGCGGCCGGCGAGCGCCTCAATCTCACCGGTTCGGCCGTCGGCAAGAGCGTGGCGCGGCTGGAAAGCCGGTTGGGCGTGCGACTGTTCCAGCGCACCACCCGCCGCCTGACCCTGACCGAGGCCGGCGCCAGTTTCTACCGCACCTGCACCGGGGTACTGGCCGAGCTGGAACAGGCCGAACTGGGGCTGACCGCGCAGGACGGCGAGCCCCATGGTCGGGTGCGCATCGACCTGCCCGCCTCCTATGGCCGCCTGCATGTGTTGCCGCTGATTCTGGCGCTGCTGCACCGCTATCCACTGCTGCAACCGGATCTGTCGCTGTCGGATCGCTTCGTCGACCCGGTCCACGAAGGCATCGACATCCTGGTGCGTATCGGTGGCTCCGACGCCTGGCCAGCCAGCCTGGGACATCGCTTCCTGGGCACCCAGCGCCAGGTCTTCTGCGCCGCCCCGGCCTATCTCGCCCAGCATGGCCGGCCCCAGACCCCGGCCGAGCTGGTCGATCACCAGTGCATCGGCTTTCGCCAGGCCGATGGCCTGATCAGCCCCTGGCAGTTGCGCGGCGAACAGCCGGGTGACAGCGAACGCTGGATCTTCCAGCCACGCCTGGTGGTGGGCGACGGCGAAGGCGAGGTGCTGGCCGCCCTGGCCGGCCATGGCATCGCCCAGTTGCCGACCTGGCTGATCGCCACGCACCTGGACAGCGGCGCCCTGGTGGATGTGTTGCCCGAGCATGGCGTCGAGGGCTCGCCGATCAATCTGGTGTGGCCGCGCAGTCGCGAGAGCCTGCCACGGGTCCGGCTGCTGCTGGAGCACCTGGCCAGCCGGTTGCTGCCCACCGTGGCGCCGAAGCTTGCGCGTTAGCCACGACCGCTCGACCACTGGGCCCCAGCTGCCGCGCCAGGGCGGGAACATCCGCGCGGGCACCCCGGTCGTAAAATCTCGTACCCCGCTCGCCCCTGAGTTCCATCGATGGGCGGCATGACAGATATCGAGACGATCGATTGGCGCCGTCGGCTCTGGCTCAGCAGGATCGGCGGTTTGTCACCTGGCCAGGTCCGCCTGGCCGCGACGTTCCACCCCCCCCGGTTCCACCACCTAGATGAGGTATCTCATGAGCCAAGCCCAAGGCTACGCTGCCCAGTCCGCCGACCAGCCCCTGGCGCCCTTCTCCTTCGAGCGGCGCGAACCCGGTGCCCACGACGTGCAGATCGACATCCTCTTCTGCGGCGTCTGCCATTCCGACCTGCACACCGCCCGCAACGAGTGGAACAACACCCTCTACCCGTCCGTGCCCGGTCACGAGATCGTCGGCAAGGTGACCGCGGTCGGTGCCCACGTGAAGAACTTCAAGGTCGGCGACAGCGTCGGCGTCGGCTGCATGGTCGATAGCTGCCAGCACTGCGCCCCCTGTGACGCCGGTGAAGAGTCCTACTGCGAGAATGGCTTCACCGGCACCTATAACGGCAACCTCTACGGTGGCAGCGAAAACACCCAGGGCGGCTACTCCGACCACATCGTGGTCAACGAGAAGTTCGTGCTCAAGGTGAGCCACACCGAGAACCTGGCCGCCGTGGCGCCGCTGCTGTGCGCCGGCATCACCACCTATTCGCCGCTGGCCCACTGGAAGGTCGGTCCGGGCAAGAAGGTCGGCATCGTCGGCCTGGGTGGCCTCGGCCACATGGGCGTGAAGATCGCCCATGCCATGGGTGCCCACGTGGTGCTCTTCACCACCAGCGCGGGCAAGAAGGACGACGCCCTGCGCCTGGGCGCCGACGAGGTGGTGGTGTCGAAGAACGAAGACGAGATGGCCGCCCACGCGAACAGCTTCGACTTCATCCTCAACACCGTGGCCGCGCCGCACAACTTGGACGCCTTCCTCACCCTGCTCAAGTGGGACGGCACCATGACCCTGGTCGGCGTGCCCGCCGAGCCGCACCCGGCGCCCAGCGTGTTCAACCTGGTGATGAAGCGCCGCCAGCTGGCCGGCTCGCTCATCGGCGGCATCCGCGAGACCCAGGAGATGCTGGACTTCTGCGCCAAGCACGGCATCGTCTCGGACATCGAGCAGATCGCCATCCAGGACATCAACGACGCCTATGAGCGCATGCTCAAGAGCGATGTGAAGTACCGCTTCGTGATCGACATGCAAAGCCTCAAGCAGGGCCAGACCGCGGCCTGATCCCGCGCTCCGCTCCGCCGACAACGCCCGCGCCCGTCGCGGGCGTTGTCATTTCCGGTAACGCATTTTTGGCGCGCCCCGCGGTCCTAGCGATAGCTAAGATCATGAGGCGAGCGCCATGCAGTGGGACAAGGGACAACGTAGCGACAACGTGCAACAGGCCAGCGGTGGACGCGGCATGAAGATCGGCGGCGGCCTCGGTCTGGGGGGCGTGGCCCTGGTGGTGGTGTTCGGCCTGCTCAGCGGCCAGAGTCCGACGCAGATCCTCGGCAACCTGATCAGCCTCAGCGGCCAGAGCGCGCCGAGCCAGCAGGAGACCACCGCGCCGGCCGACAATCGCCAGGTGGACTTCGTCCGCGTGGTGCTGGGCGAGACCGAAAACACCTGGACGCGCATCTTCCAGGCCCATGGCGAGCAGTATCAGCCGCCCAAGCTGGTGTTGTTCAATGGACAGGTGCAATCCGGTTGCGGTGGCGCCACCGCGGCCAGCGGCCCCTTCTATTGCCCGGTAGACAGCAAGGTCTACCTAGACCTCACCTTCTTCCAGGAACTGCAGCAGCGTTTCGGCGCCGATGGCGATTTCGCCCGTGCCTATGTGATCGCCCACGAGGTCGGCCACCATGTGCAGAACCTCAGCGGCACCACCAGCAAGATGGAAGCGGCGCGCCGTCGCGGCATCCCCACCGAGGGTGCCACCGGGCTATCGGTGCGCCTGGAATTGCAGGCCGACTGCTATGCCGGGGTCTGGGCCAACGACGCCCAGAAGCGGCTGAACTGGCTGGAGCCGGGTGACCTGGAGAAGGCGCTGAACGCTGCCAACGCCATTGGCGATGACCGCCTGCAACGCCAGTCCCAGGGCCGCGTGGTACCGGATTCCTTCACCCACGGCAGCTCGGCGCAACGGGTCAAGTGGTTCCGCGCCGGCTTCGACAGTGGCAAGGTGGAGAGCTGCGATACCTTCGCCGCCAAGGCGCTCTGATCACACTGGAGAACCCCCCAATGCGTCGCCTGCTCGCGCTGTGCCTGGCCCTGGCCTGGGGCTCCGCCAAGGCGGCGCCCCATGAGGGGGTCGCCCGTATCGTCAGCGACCGCCTGCCGATTGGCCAGGCGCAGGCTACCCTGCAGCTGTCGGCCGACTGGAACCAGCCCCATCCGGAGATCCGCCGCGCCCTGGTGATCGTGCATGGCCGCCTGCGCAATGCCGCGACCTATTTCCGTTCCGGCGAGACGGCCACGGCGGCGGCCGGCGCCGCGGCGGACACCCTGGTGATCGCGCCGCAGTTCCTCAACGAAACGGATGTCCGGCTTCATCGGCTACCGGACACCCTGCTGCGCTGGCAGGGCAATGCCTGGATGGGCGGCGAGCCCGCCCTGGGTCCGCAGCCGCTGAGCAGCTTCGCGGTGTTCGATGCCCTGCTCGCACGGCTGGCGGAGCGCCGCCTGCTGCCCAATTTGCAGGAGGTGGTGATCGCCGGGCATTCCGGCGGTGGCCAGGTGGTACAGCGCTACGCCGTGCTCGGCCAGGGCGAGCGTGCCCTCGCCGCCCGTGGCATCCGCCTGAGATACGTGGTGGCCAATCCGTCGTCCTATGCCTATTTCGATGCCCGCCGTCCGGATGCCCAGGGCCAGCCCCTGCCCTTCGCCGACGCCGCCAGCTGCCCGGATTTCGACACCTGGAAATACGGCATGCAGGGTCTGCCGGCCTATGCCGAAGGACGCACGGCGGCCAGCCTGGAGCAGCACTATGCGGGGCTCGACCTCACCTATCTGCTGGGCGCCGAGGACACCAACCCCAACCATCCGGCGCTGGACAAGGGTTGCGCCGCCGAGGCCCAGGGCGCCTATCGCCTGGCCCGCGGGCTGAATTACTACCGTTACCTGCAAGGCCGTCATCCGGGGCTGCGCCAGCCGCTGATCGAGGTCCCCGGCGTCGGCCACAACGGCGACGCCATCTTTACCTCGCCCGCAGGCCGCCGGGCGCTGTTCGGCGCCAGCGACTAGCGTCAGCGCTCCAAGGCGGCGGGCGCGTCCAGCAGCTCCCGCACCTGGGCGACCAGGGCCTCCAGGGTGAAGGGTTTGCCCAGCAGCGCCATGCGCTCGCCGACCAGGGGCACGGGAGGTTCGTTGCCCGCCGCATAACCGGTGATGAAGAGAATCGGCAGGTGAGGTCTGAGGGTACGGGCCGCCCCGGCCAGCAAGCGGCCGTTCAACCCCGGCAACCCGACATCGGTGATCAGCAGGTCGAAGCCCTCGCCTTCGCGCAGCGCCGCCAGCGCCGCTTCGGCATCGACGGCGTCGCGATAGCGCCAGCCGAGGTCGACGCACACCTGCACCAGCAACTGGCGAATGACCGCATCGTCTTCCACCAGCAGCACCCGGACGCCGGGCAGCGCACGGGCGGCCGGGGCGCTGGCGACGGTCAGGGGGGCGTGGACGGCCATGGCCGGATGGCGCGGCAGCAGCAGCCTCACGCGGCAGCCCTGCCCCGGCGCGCTGGTCACGCTCACCTGGCCGCGGGACTGGCGCACGAAGCCATAGATCATGGACAGCCCCAGGCCCGAGCCCTGGCCCACTGGCTTGGTGGTGAAGAAGGGCTCGAAGACGCGCTCCAGCACCGCTGGCGTCATGCCCACGCCATTGTCGCCCACCTCGATCAGCAGGTAGTCGCCCGCCGGCAGCGCCGGATCGGTGTCGGACTGCACCCAGTTGCGTGCGCGGATGGTCAGGGTGCCGCCCGCCGGCATGGCATCGCGGCTGTTGATGGCCAGGTTGAGCAGGGCATTTTCCAGCTGGTGCGGATCGGCGTCGACCAGCCAGAGTTCGGCGTCCAGTTCCAGTTGGCAGCGGATCTGCGGCCCCAGGCTGTGCAGCAGCAACTCCTGGAAATCGCCGATCAGCCGGGCGACGTCCACCGCCTGGGGATTGAGTGTCTGACGGCGGGAAAAGGCCAGCAGCCGATGGGTCAGACTGGCGCCCCGGCCGACCGACTGGGTGGCGGTATCGAGCAGGCCGCCGACCCCGTTCAGAGCCTCCGGCGCCAGGCGGCGGCGCATGAGATCCAGGCTGGCCTGGATGCCGGCCAGCAGGTTGTTGAAATCATGGGCGATGCCGCCGGTGAGCTGGCCCACGGCTTCCATCTTCTGCGCCTGGCGCAGCAGCTCTTCGGCCTGGGCGCGACTCTGCATCTCTTCACGCAGCTGGCGATTGCTCTCCTCCAGTTCGGCGGTTCGTGCGCGCACCTGGAGCTCCAGGGTGGCGCGTTCGCGACGCAGGGCCTCCTCGGCCTCGCGGCGGTCGTCGATGTCTTCGCTGGTGCCGTACCAGCGAATCACGGCGCCCGCTTTATCGCACCGCGGATAGGCGCGGGTGCGCAGCCAGCAGTGGCTGCCGTCCGCCACCCGCACCCGGTGCTCCCGGTCGTAGGCCTGACCGGTGCGGCGCGCGGCGTCCCAGGCCTGCCGGGTCGCCCGGCGATCGTCCGGATGCAGCAGCGCCCAGAAGCTCTCGGCTTCCAGTACCGGCTGGCCGGTCAGCTGCTGCCAGCGCGGCGAGAAGACCATGCGCCGACCACTGGGATCGCAGGTCCAGGTGTATTGGGGATTGAGCTCCACCAGGTGCCGATAGTGGTCTTCGCTCTCGCGCAGCTGCAGATCCGTCTGATGACGCTCGATGGCCAGGGCGGCGGTCTCGGTGACCAGGCGGAAGGCGTTGCGCTCGGCGGCCAGGGGGCGCCGCGGCTCCAGATAATAGTTGGCGAAGGTACCCAGCAACCGGCCATCCAGCGCCAGCAGCGGCATCGACCAGCAGGCCCGCAGACCGTAGCGCAGCGCCAGATCGCGAGCGCCGGCCCACAGCGGATCGCAGGCGATGTCCTCGACATAGACGGCTTCGCGCCGATAGGCGGCGGTGCCACAGGAGCCCGCCAGCGGACCGATCTCCAGCCGACCGAGATCGCGGCTGTAGGCTTCCGGCAGACTCGGCGCGATGCCGTCCTGCAGATAGCGGCCATCCTCGCTGAGCAACAGGATGCAGGCATGCAGCCGGACTTGGGCCAGGGCCTCCACCCGCTGCAGCAGCGCATGCAGCACCTGGGTCAGGGGCAGCCCGGTGGCAAGGCTCTCCAGCGCCTGGCGCTCGTACTGGCGCAGATCGCTGGAGGGTGGCTGATCGCTCGAAGGCGTGTGGAGGCTCATATGGCTGGCCCGACCTGATCCGAAGCGGGCATCTTAGCCAGCGGCCAGGCAAACAACAGACTATTTACGCCTAACGGACAAATTTCCGGCGTCAGAGCGCCGCCAGGATCTCCGCGCAGGTCTCGAAGCGCTGGTCACGCGCCGCCGGCCAGGGGTCGCCCGGCTGATTGACCTGCAGGGTATGGCAGCCCACGGCTCGGCCGCACTCCAGGTCGTAGCGGTGATCGCCGACCATCACCAGGCGGGCCGGCGCCACCTGCCAGAGGTCGGCCAGCCGCAGCAGGCCACCCGGATCGGGCTTGGGCGCCGCCTCGTCGCGCCCCAGCACGGCAGCCGGATCGAAGCAGTCTTCCAGGCCGATGGCGGCCAGGGTCAGCAGCGCCAGGTCGCGGGCATTGCGGGTGAGGATGCCCAGCGGGCGACCCTCCTCGTGCAGGCGACGGATCAGGGCCACCGCCCCCGGCGCCGGGCGGGCGGCAACGGCCAGTTCGCGTTCGTGCTCGAACAGCCAGGCGTGCTTGGCCTCGCGCTCGGTGGCCGGCAGCTCCGCCAGGTGGTGGAGGATGTCGGCCTGCTCGGGAATGCCCAGGTGCCGGCGAATGGCGGCGAAGTCGTGTACCGCCAGGGTCAGGGTGCCGTCCAGGTCGAACACCCAGTGGCTGAGGTGACGCAATGTCATGCAGGGATCCTTTGGCAGGGGATGACCTTCGGGCACTCCGGGGGAACCCCCGTCACCCGTGCTCCGTCTGGTGGAGACAACCTTCTGCAGGAGTCTACCCATGACGACGACCGTCCGGGCGCTACTTTTCGATGTCTTCGGCACCGTGGTGGACTGGCGCGGCAGCCTGGTCGAGGGCCTGCAGGGGCTGGCCGCCAAGCATGGCGTCCAGGGCGACTGGGAGCGGCTGGCCGATGCCTGGCGCGCCGAAGCCTACGAGGCCATCCTGCCGCAGATCGCCGCCCGCAGCCTGCCCTGGCTGCCCCTCGACGAGGTGCATCGCCTGGCGCTGGACGAATTGCTGCCACGCCATGGGCTGGTCGGCCTGACCACCGCCGAGGTGGCCTGGATCAATCGCCTCTGGCACCGGCTGGCCCCTTGGCCCGACGCCGTGCCGGGCCTGCAGCGGCTGCGCCAGGGCTATCCGGTCTGCGCCCTCTCCAATGGCAACGTCAGCCTGCTGCTGAACATGGCCCGCCACGGCGGGCTGCCCTGGGACATGCTGTTTGGCGCCGATCTCTTCCAGCGCTACAAACCGGCCGCGGAGGTATACCTGGGCGCCTGCGCCCTGCTCGACCTGCAACCGGAACAGGTGATGCTCTGCGCCGCCCACAATGGCGACCTGCAGGCGGCCAAGGAGCTGGGGCTGGCCACGGCCTTCATCCAGCGCCCACGGGAAAAGGGGCCGGCCGGTGGCGAGATGTCCAGCGGCGGCTGGGATCTCGAAGCGAGCGACCTCCAGGATCTCGCCGATCAGCTGGGCATGCCGACGCTCGCGGGCGATCAACCTGACCCCGACGATTGAGCGCGGCCCGGGCGCTTCGGTATCCTGCCGGATACTTTTCGTCAGGGCACCGCCATGGGTTTTCTCGACAAGCTGCGCAAGAAACGTGAACGCCAGGCCCTGGCCACCCTGCCCCGCCTGCACCAGCGCACGGCGCGCCTGCGGCGCGAGCTGCCCGACTACGAGATCGGCGCCGGCACCTATGGCGCGCCGAAGGTGTTCGATCTCAAGGAGGGCGCCACCCTGCGTCTGGGCCGCTACACCTCCATCGCCGAGGGGGTGCGTATCCTCCTCGGCGGCCTGCACCGGCTGGACTGGGTGACCACCTATCCCTTCCCCGCCTTCGTCGACGACCTGGCCCACATCAAGGATCATGGCGGCACCCGGGGTGACGTGGTGATCGGCAGCGACTGCTGGATCTGCACCGATGCGCTGATCCTCTCGGGCGTCACCATCGGCCATGGCGCCGTGGTGGCCGCCGGTGCCGTGGTCACCCGCGACGTGCCGCCCTATGCGGTGGTGGGCGGCAATCCGGCGCGCTTCATCAAAGGGCGCTTTCCCCAGGCCACCTGCCAGGCGCTGCTCGACATCGCCTGGTGGGACTGGCCCGAAGCCGAGATCCTCGCCGCGGGCGAATACCTGTGCAGTGCCGATATCGACGGCTTCATCGCCTACGTCCGGGAACGCCATCCGGCGCCCTGATCGGCTCGTTCGGAACTCAAGACGGCCTCCAGCGCTCACCTTCATTATTCAATCTATTGAAGGTTTTCCATGGAAGCGCTCGATCTGCTGCAATGGCCGGCCATGGCCATCACCCTGCTCGCCGCCTGGCTGGTGGCCTCCCAGCGCCAGGGCCGACGCAACCTCGGCTTCTGGGTATTCCTGCTGAGCAATGGACTGTGGATCGCCTGGGGGCTGCAGGCCGAGGCCTATGCCCTGATCGTGCTGCAGCTGGGCCTGGCGGCGATGAATCTGCGCGGCGTGCGCCGCAACGCCGACGAGGCGCCAGCCGCCGCCGAGGTCTCGGGCAGGGCATAATGACCGGCCCCGCGTCAGACGGCCCCGTCCCATGCAGTACAGCGTCACCCCCATCGGCCACGTCCGCTCCTGCTTCAAGGAGAAATTCGCCATTCCCCGGCAACCCGCCCTGGCTCCGGCCGCCCGTGGCGTGCTGGAACTGCTGCCGCCCTTCGACCGACCCGAGGCGGTCGCCGGCCTGGAAGGCGTCAGCCATGTCTGGCTGCTGTTCCTCTTCCACCAGGCGCTGGAAAGCCAGCCGCGGCTGCGGGTGCGGCCACCGCGCCTGGGCGGCAATAGCTACCTGGGGGTGTTCGCCACCCGCGCCACCCACAGACCCAATGGCATCGGCCAGTCGGTGGTGCGCCTGGACGGCTTCGAACCGGGACGGCTGCTGCTCTCGGGGATCGATCTGCTCGACGGCACTCCGGTGCTGGACATCAAGCCCTATGTGCCCTACGCCGACAGTCCGCCGGGCGTCCACAACGCCATCGCCGAGGCGCCGCCGCCGGTCCTCGCGGTAGGCTGGGCGGACGCGGCGCGCGTCCAGGCGGAGGCCCACGGCCAGCGCCTGGGCGAGCCCCTGGCCGAGCTGATCGAGCAGTGCCTGGCTCAGGACCCGCGCCCGGCCTATCAGGCGCCGGCACCCGAGCGCCGCTATGGGGTGCGCCTCTGGGACGTGGAGGTGCACTGGCACTATCCGACCGCGGACCGGATCCGGGTACTGGACGTGACCGCGGCGCCCTGACGTCGCCCGGTTTGCATTCCGGCGTCCAAGGCCCCAACAATGACCTTGCCGGATCGCATGAGGCGGTCCGCACCCGGCTACGGCCGCCGTTCGGCCGTATCACCGATAGGGAAGCATCTATGGCTCCAAGCAGACAGGTCATCAACGCTCAGGTCAGCCCCAAGGGCAGCCTGGAGACCCTTTCCCAGCGCGAGGTCCAGCAGCTCAGCGCGGCCGGCTCGGGCAACCTCTACCAGCTCTTTCGCCAGTGCGCCCTGGCCATCCTCAACACCGGCGCCCACAGCGACAACGCCAAGACCATCCTCGAGGCCTACCAGGATTTCGAGATCCGTATCCATCAGCAGGACCGCGGCGTGCGCCTCGAGTTGATCAACGCGCCCTCGGACGCCTTCGTCGACGGCGAGATGATCGCCAGCACCCGCGAGATGCTGTTCAGCGCCCTGCGCGACATCGTCTACACCGAGAGCGAACAGAGCAGCCTGCGCATCGATCTGGAGAGCTCCGAAGGCATCACCGACTACGTCTTCCACCTGCTGCGTAACGCCCGTACCCTGCGCGCCGGCGTCGAGCCGAAGATGGTGGTGTGCTGGGGCGGTCACTCCATCAGCACCGAGGAATACAAGTACACCAAGAAGGTCGGCCACGAACTGGGCCTGCGTAGTCTGGACATCTGCACCGGCTGCGGCCCGGGCGTGATGAAGGGTCCGATGAAGGGCGCCACCATCGCCCATGCCAAGCAGCGCCTGCAGGGCGGTCGCTACCTGGGACTCACCGAGCCGGGGATCATCGCCGCCGAGGCGCCCAATCCCATCGTCAACGAACTGGTGATCCTGCCGGACATCGAGAAGCGCCTGGAAGCCTTCGTTCGCGTGGGCCACGGCATCATCATCTTCCCGGGCGGCGCCGGTACGGCAGAGGAATTCCTCTACCTGCTGGGCATCCTCATGCACCCGGACAACCGGGACATTCCCTTCCCGGTGGTGCTCACCGGGCCGCAGAGCGCCGCGCCTTACCTGGAGCAATTGCACGCCTTCATCGGCGCCACCCTGGGCGAAGCCGCCCAGCGCCACTACCAGATCGTGGTCAACGATCCGGTCGAGGTGGCCCGGCAGATGGCCCAGGGCCTCAAGGCGGTCAAGCAATTCCGTCGCGAGCGTCACGACGCCTTCCACTTCAACTGGCTGCTGCGCATCGAGGAAGGCTTCCAGCGTCCCTTCGATCCCACCCACGAGAACATGGCCGCGCTGCAACTGACCCATGCCGTGCCACCCCACGAGCTGGCCGCCAATCTGCGCCGCGCCTTCTCGGGCATCGTCGCCGGCAACGTCAAGGCCAAGGGCATCCAGCTGATCGAGGAGCGCGGGCCCTACGAGATCCATGGCGATCCCGACATCATGCGACCGCTGGATCGGCTGCTGCAGGCCTTCGTCGAGCAGCACCGCATGAAGCTGCCCGGTGGCGCGGCCTATGAGCCCTGCTACCGCGTGGTCAGCTGAATCCTTTCAGGTCGGCCTTTTTGGCCGATTTCTCCCTACCACGACCGTTCGTCAGCGCCCTGTTCGACGAACGGTCATCGCGCTGGCCAGGTGATATCATAAAATCGCTAGCCAGCTATCTAGAGCGCTTTGCTGACCTGCGTCTGCCGGGTCGCGAAGTGACTTTGCCGCCGCTAAAAAACCTCGCGCGCTAACTGCATGGCTGCGGCCTCAAGCCCCTCTTCACCACGCCGATAGGGCAAGGCAAGCTAACCTCAAAGCGCAGGTTGCCGTTGTGAAATCTACCCGAGCCGGAGATCCCGCCGGGCCGTCTTCCTCCAGCCGCGCCAGACTTCCTGCCGAGGCCACGGAATGAATAATTGGCTGGGACTCGACTTCCTCGTCGCCCCTCTTGCCCAGGAGCAAGTACACCTGCACGGCCAGCATGATGGCTGGCTGGTGGCGCTCGCCTATCTCGTCGCCGTCAGTGCCTGCTACGTCACCCTGGTGTTCGCCGAGCGCATCGGCCAGACCCGTACCCTGGCGCGGCGGCGTGCCTGGAGTCTGATGGGCGCCCTGAGCTTCGGCTTCGGCGTCTGGGGCATGCACTTCATCGCCATGCTGGCCTTCACCGTGTCCACGCGGGTGCACTACGACCTCTTGATCACCCTGGCCTCGCTGCTGATCGTGGTGCTGGCCGGACTCATGGCCATGCCCGCCCTCAGCCAGCCCGACCTCACCCTGGGTCAGCGACTCAAGGCCGGCACGGTGCTGAGCGTGGGCATCGTGCTCATGCACTACACCGGCATGGCCGCGGTGCACACCGAGGCCGTGGTGCTCTATCGCCCGCTGCCCTTCCTGCTGTCGATCGGCATCGCCGTGGTCGCCAGCTTCGCCGCTCTGCAACTGATCCAGATCTTTCGCCGTCACTACACCGGCATCTACCGCTGGCTGCGCATCGCCACCGCCCTGGTGATGGGCCTGGCCATCGCCGCCATGCATTTCACCGGCATGTGGTCCATGGTGCTGATCGCCCCCGCCCAGAACGAAAGCGCCCTGCAGGGCGCCAGCAATTCCTGGCAGCTCGGCGTCGGCATCGCCATCAGCGCCCTGTTGCTGGTGGTGGGCGGCCTGGGCGCGGCCTGGGCCGATCGCCAGCTGCAGCGCAAGGAAAACGACCTGGAGCGGGTCAATTCCCTGGTCGGCCAGCTCGACGAAGCCCGCGCCTCGCTGCAGCAGGCCGCCCACTACGATCCGCTCACCGATCTGCACAATCGCCGCGCCTTCAACCAGGCCTTCGCCGAGATACTCGAGCGCCACGCTCAGCAGGGGCGCAGCCTGGGAGTGATGTTTCTCGACATCGATCACTTCAAGCGCATCAACGACAGCCTCGGCCACGATGCCGGCGACCAGTTGCTGGTGGCCATGGCCAAGATCATTCGCGACGCGGTGCGCGAAGGCGATCTGGTGGCCCGTTTCGGTGGCGACGAATTCTGCATCCTGGCCAGCCTCGCCGGCCCCGACGAAGCCCGGCACCTGGCCCAGCGCATCCTGGAACGGCTGCGCAATCCGGTCACCATCGGCAACCGCACCCTGGTGATGACCACCAGCATCGGCATCAGCCTCTATCCGCGCGACGGCGGCTGCTGCGAAGAACTGCTCAAGAGCGCCGACCTCGCGCTCTATCTGTCCAAGGGCAATGGCCGCAACACCTACAGCTTCTTCGACGAGACCCTGCGCGAGAAAATCTCGCTGCAATTGGAGCTGGAAGCCGAATTGCGCGAGGCGCTGACCGAGGAGCGCGGTCTACAGCTCTACTATCAGCCGATCCTCGACGTCGCCAGCGGCCAGCTGGACAAGGCCGAGGCCCTGATCCGCTGGGATCATCCCCGCCTCGGCATGCTGGCGCCCCATGTCTTTCTCGGCGTGGCCGAAGCCAACGGCTTCATCGAGGAGCTGGATGCCTGGGTACTCAAACGCGCCTGTCAGGACCTGATGGAGCTGACCGCCGCCGGCCTTGCGGACCTGCGCATCGCGGTCAACTGCTCGGCGCTCAGTCTGAGCAACGAAGCCCTGCCCGGGCAGATCGCCTGGCGGCTGGACGCTCATCGGCTGTCGCCGCGACGGCTGGAACTGGAGGTGACCGAGAATGCCCTGGTCAAGAACGTGCAGCCCACCGCCGACTTGCTGCAACGCATCCGCGACCTGGGCGTGACGGTGTCCATCGACGACTTCGGCACGGGCTATTCGTCGCTGGCCTATCTCAAACGCCTGCCGATCGATACCGTGAAGATCGACCGCTCCTTCGTCACCGGGCTGGTCGAAGGCAATGCCGATCACCAGATCGTCCAGGCCATCATCGGCATGGCCCGGCCGCTCAAGCTCAAGGTCACCGCCGAGGGCGTCGAACACCTGGAACAGCTGCGCCTGTTGTGCGCCTTGGGCTGCGACTTCATCCAGGGCTACCACATCAGCCGACCGGTCCCGCTGGCCCAGGTGCCCGAGGTGATCGCCCGCTACGCCAGCAGAGTCTGCCCGCTGCAGGCCCAGGCGGAGGCGGATGCCGACGCCCTGGCCCTGGCCAAGGCGCTCGGCTAGCTACGGCGATAACGCAGCCAGACACTGCCATCGTCCTGGGCTTCGGCCGTATCCAGCTTGAGGTACAGCGGCTGTTTCCAGGCCTGTTCGGCGATCTCGAAGGAGGCCGGATGGGCACCACGGCCATCCACCAGCGGGATGATCAGCACGCTGATCTCGTCCACCAGCCCGGCGGCGACGAAGGAGCCGCTGACGTGGGGACCGCCCTCCACCACCAGTCGCTCGATACCCAGCTCGGCGTTCAGCAAGTCCAGCACGGCGCTCAGATCCAGTTCGTCCTTGCCACCGAAGACGTAGGAGGCGCCGATGCTCTGCAGGTGCGTCAGGTAGTCGTCGCTGACCCCTTCGGTGAGCACCGCCACCACATGGGAATTCAGTGCCTCGTTCTTCTTCCAGGCCACCTTGCCCTGGGGATCGATGGCGATGGCGTACTTGCTGGCGTCGCGCGTGGCGAAATGGTGGGTGCGCGGGATGGGCGCCTGGGCGACGCCGGTGGGATAGCCCTCGCCGTGGGCGATCTCTTCCATGGTCACCCGGCCACAGGCCCAGGCATCGAAATCGAAGCGCTCGGCCAGGCGCTCGTAGGTGGCATCGGCCTGCTTCTTGACGGCGCGGTCCCAGCCGTCGGTGAGGGCGTGACCGTCGACCGAGGACATCATATGGCAGATCACATAGGGCTTCATGGGGACTCCCGGCAATGGCGTGTCGCCATGACACGCCTCGCAGCAACCGACCGATCCGGCGCCGGGGGAGTTCAGCCCGCCGGACCGCGGAAACGAAAAACCCGCCGGAGGGCGGGTTTTCGGGGAGCCGGGTCGCGTCACTTCTCGACGAAGGCGCGCTCGATCAGGTAGTCGCCCGGGTCGCCCATGCGCGGCGAGATGGTCAGGCCGAATTCGTTCAGCACGGCGCTGGTCTCGTCCAGCATGCTCGGACTGCCGCAGATCATGGCGCGGTCGTCCTGCGGATTGATCGGCGGCAGGCCGATGTCCGCGAACAGCTTGCCGCTGCGCATCAGGTCGGTCTGACGACCCTGGTTGCGGAATTCCTCACGGGTGACCAGGGGGTAGTAGATCAGCTTCTCGCGGACCAGGTCGCCGATGAATTCGTGCTCCGGCAGGGTCTTGGTGATGAAGTCGGCGTAGGCCAGCTCGTTCACGTAGCGCACGCCATGGACCAGGATCACCTTCTCGAAGCGCTCGTAGGTTTCCGGATCCTGGATGGTGCTCAGGAAGGGCGCCATGCCGGTGCCGGTGCTCAGCAGATAGAGGTGCTTGGCGGGCTTGAGGTCACTGAGGATCAGGGTGCCGGTGGGCTTGCGGCTGACCATCAGGTTGTCGCCTTCCTTGAGGTGCTGCAGGCGCGAGGTCAGGGGGCCGTCCGGCACCTTGATGCTGAAGAATTCTAGGTGCTCTTCGTAGTTGGGGCTGGCGATGCTGTAGGCGCGCATCAGCGGACGACCGCCTTCGGTTTCCAGGCCGATCATCACGAACTGACCGTTCTCGAAACGCAGGCCCGCATTACGGGTGGTCTTGAAGCTGAACAGGGTGTCGTTCCAGTGATGAACGCTCAGGACGCGCTCGGTGTACAGGTTGCTCATCGATGACTCCAGGAAAAATCGGTACAGCCCGGGGCTGGATAGAAATTGCGCGACAGTTTATAGAGGGGGAAAATATCCGTGAAATGAATAATTCGAATATGGGTTATCCAAAAGGCAGATATGAGATTCACGTTGCGTCAACTCGAGGTGTTCGTCGCCGTGGCCCGCCAGGAAAGCGTTTCCCGGGCGGCCGAGGCGCTCAGTCTGTCGCAGTCGGCCACCAGTACCGCCCTCGGCGAACTGGAACGGCAATTCGACTGCCGGGTGTTCGACCGCGCGGGCAAGCGTCTGACGCTCAACGCCCTGGGGCGCCAGTTGCTACCCAAGGCGGTGGCGCTGCTCGATCGCAGCGCCGAGGTGGAAAACCTGTTGCGCGGCAAGACCGGCTTCGGCTCCCTGGAGGTCGGCGCCACCCTCACCATCGGCAACTACCTGGCTACCCTACTGCTGGGGGACTTCATGCAGCGCCATCCCGACTGCCGGGTGCGCCTGCACGTGCACAACACCGCCAGCGTGGTGCAGCGCATCGCCAACCATGACATCGACCTCGGCCTCATCGAAGGCGACTGCCAGCATCCCGATCTGGAGGTACAGCCCTGGATCGAGGATGAACTGGTGGTGTTCTGCGCGCCCGGACACGCCCTGGCAGGCAGACAGGCCACCCAGGCCGAATTGGAGGCCCAGGCCTGGATCCTGCGCGAACAGGGTTCCGGCACCCGCCTGACCTTCGACCAGGCCATGCGGCATCACGCTCAGCCGCTGGACGTGCGTCTGGAGCTGGAACACACCGAGGCCATCCTGCGCGCGGTGGAATCTGGGCTCGGCATCGGCTGCCTGTCACGGCTGGCCCTGCGCGATGCCTTCGCCCGCGGCACCCTGGTGCCCATCGCGACGCCGACCCTGGATCTGCGTCGCCAGTTCTGCTTCATCTGGCACAAGCAGAAGTACCAGACCGGAGCCATGGTCGAATTCCTCGACCTCTGTCGCCAGCTGACCCAGGGCCTCGCTCGCAGCGATCAGATCGACACCGCGCGGCCCCGACCCTAGCGCTAGCTGCTGGCACTGGTCCGCTTACTGGCCCTGGTAGAGGCGGCGATTCTCCAGCTCCCGCTGCTCGTGGCGGCGGTGGGCGCGCAGCGCCAGCAGGGCCAGGATGCCGATCACCAGGCGATAGCCCTGGGAATAGAGATCCAGCTCGGCGGTGGCCGACTCGCCCAATACGCCGCTGATCAGCCGCACCACGAACAGCGTCAACTGCACGAAGGCCACCAGCAGCAGGCCGGCCGACAGCCATTCCGCTCGGCGAAACGCCAGCACGGCGAACAGCGCCAGGGCGAATTGCATGCCGCCGTACCAGACCCGCGCCTCGGCCACCGACGCCGAATCCATCAGTACCATGCCACGGGCATTGGCCATCTCGTAGGGATAGAACCAATGCGCCAGGGCGAGGCCAAACCAGACCAGGGCCTGCAGACCCAACACCAGACGTGCGAAGCGAAGCTCGGACATTCCCCGTTTCTCCTTGGGGCCAGAGATGGAAGACAGCCGCTCCAGTGTAGCCAGCGCCGGGAGCGATCTGCACTGCCGATGCAGACCGCCACAGGCGGGTTAGGGTTCGCCGGAAGGGCTGCGGTAAGCTGCAGGCCTCCACCCTTCCGGCTCCTGACCCCGAGCCCGCCGCCCGAGAGATCGCCATGCCCGCCGCCCTGCCCGCCCAGCCGCCGCTGGTGCTGTCCATCCAGTCCCATGTCGCCTACGGCCACGTCGGCAATGCCGCCGCCACCCTGCCGCTGCAACTGCTCGGCCTGCAACCGGTTGTGGTCAACACGGTGCAATTCTCCAATCACACCGGCTACGGCGAATTCAAGGGCCAGGTCTTTCCGCCCGAGCACATCCACGACGTGCTCGACGGCCTGCGCGCCCGCGGCGTGCTGGCGCGCTGCGTGGCGGTGCTCTCCGGCTACCTGGGCGACGCCGCCATCGGCGAGGTGATCCTCGGCGTGGTGCAGGAGATCCGCCGCCAGCGCGGCGACCTGCAGTACCTGTGCGATCCGGTGATGGGCGACGTCGGCCGCGGCATCTTCGTACGCCCCGGTATCCCTGACTTCCTGCGCCGCCGGGCCATCGAACAGGCCAGCCTGATCACCCCCAACCAGTACGAATTCGAGTTGCTGCACGGCCAGCCGCTGGCCGACACCGCCGACGCCGTGAGCGCCGCCCGGCTGCTGCTCGGTCGCCCCGGCCAACCGGGCCCTACGACCATTGTCATCACCAGCCTGCGCACCCCGGACCTGCCGACCGACGCCCTCAGCACCCTGGTGGTGGAGGCCACGGATGCCTGGCTGGTACAGACGCCCTACCTGGACCTGCAGCCGCTGCCCAACGGCATGGGCGATGTCTTTTCCGCGGTGTTGCTGGGCCAGTTGCTCAACGGCCAGTCCACGCCCGCTGCGGCGTCCCATGCGGTCAGCGCCCTCTACGCCCTGGTCGCCCGCACCGGCCCCGGCAGCCGCGATCTGCCCCTGATCGCCGCGCGCGACCAGATCGTGCGACCGGGCGAGTTGTTCGAGGCGCAGCGGTTGGCGTAGGTTGGGTTGAGCGCCACCGAAGCCCAACGGTGCCCCGCCTGCTGGCTTCGACGATGAAGCCGGCTCAACCCAGCCTACGGGTACTCCTTCCTGCGCCATACCGCCCCTTTCCCTCAAGGGGGAAGAGCTGGGGTGAGGGCAGCGCAACCGCGAATTCCTCGCCGCAGGTCGCCACGCTGGGACGCATTCATGTAGTCCGCGGCAGGTTGCGCCAGGCGTTCTGCAGGGGTCATGACAAGGCTCCCATCAGAAGTGTTACATTATAACACCTACCAGCGGCTCTAGCTTGCGGCTCACAGCCGTAGAATCCGTCACAAAAATTCCGTAGTGCCTCCGCCAAAACCACTACACAAAGGCAAAAGCCTGTGCGAAAGTAGCGCTACAACCTGTATGACAACCTTACAACCACATAAGCAGGTCTCCATGTTCGCCAAGGTTCCCGCCAATGTGCTGAGCGACAACGTCGCCCAGCAGCTGCTGGACAAGATCGAAGCCGGCGTCTTCGCCCCCGGCAGCAAGATCCCCAGCGAAGCCCTGCTGTCCGAAGCCTTCGGCGTCAGCCGCACCGTGGTGCGCGAGGCCATCTCGCGGCTGAAGAACGAAGGCGTGCTGCAGCCCCAGCAGGGTCGCGGCATCTTCGTCACGACCCATGCCGGCATCCGCCCGCTGCGCATCGACGCCGACGAAGCCAGCCTGCCCGGCAGCGTCTTCCACCTGCTGGACCTGCGCCGCGCCATCGAGGCCGAGATCGCCTCCGAAGCCGCCATCAACCGCAGCGAGACCGATCTGGTGGCCATCGACGAGGCCCTGGCCGCCATCGACGAAGAGGTCGCCGACGGTCATGACGGCGTACGCGCCGACGTGGCCTTCCATCGCACCATCGCCCAGGCCACTGGCAATCCCTACTTCATCAGGACCCTGGAATTCGTCAGCCAGTACCTGGAGACGGCCACGCGCATCACCCGCACCAACGAGGCGCGGCGCGAGGACTTCTCCCGTCAGGTGCACGAAGAACACCAGGCCATCGTCGCCGCCATTCGCCTCGGCGATCCCCTGGCCGCCGCCAACGCCGCCCGCCAGCACATCTACAACGCCGCCCGCCGCCTGCGGCAGGCCGGCTTCGCCTGACCTTTTCTGGAGAACAACAAGATGCAAGACAACGTCGGTGTCATCGGCCTCGGGGCCATGGGTCTGGGCGTCGCCCGTTCGCTGCTGCGTGCCGGCTTCGCCGTGCATGCCTGTGACGTACGCGCCAGCGTGCTGGAGTCCTTCGCCAGCGAAGGCGGCGTGGCCTGCACCTCACCCGCCGCTTTGGCCGACAGCTGCGACATCCTCGTCACCGTGGTGGTCAACGCCGAACAGACCGAAGCCGTGCTGTTCGGTGAGGGCGCCGCCGCCTCTGCCCTGCGTCCGGGCAGCCTGGTGATCGCCTGCGCCACCGTGGCCCCGGCCTACGCCGTCGAGCTGGGCGAGCGCCTGGCCGAGCGCGGCATCCTGCTCTTGGACGCCCCGCTCTCCGGCGGCGCGGCCAAGGCCGCCAGCGGCGAGATGACCATGATGACCTCCGGCACCGCGGAGGCCTACGCCAAGGGCGAGGCGGTCCTGGCCGCCATGGCCGGCAAGGTCTATCGCCTGGGCGATGCGCCCGGACAGGGTTCCAAGGTCAAGATCATCAACCAGCTGCTGGCCGGGGTGCACATCGCCGCCTCCGCCGAGGCCATGGCCCTGGGCCTGCGCGAAGGCGTCGATCCGGAAGCCCTCTACGAGGTCATCACCCACAGCGCCGGCAATTCCTGGATGTTCGAGAATCGCGTGCCGCACATCCTCAGGGCCGACTACACCCCGCTGTCCGCCGTGGACATCTTCGTCAAGGACCTGGGCCTGGTGCTGGATACCGCGCGCACCTCGAAATTCCCGCTGCCGCTGTCGGCCACCGCCCACCAGATGTTCATGCAGGCCTCCACCGCCGGCTATGGTCGCGAAGACGACTCGGCCGTGATCAAGATCTTCCCGGGCATCGAACTGCCCAAGGCCGCGGAGTGATCCCGATGAGCCGGACCGAGACCCGCCCGCTGCTGGGCTGCATCGCCGACGACTTCACCGGCGCCACCGATCTCGCCAACATGCTGGTGCGCGGTGGCATGCGCACCGTGCAGGTGATCGGCGTGCCCGCGGCGGACGCCGAACTGGACGCCGCCGACGCCGTGGTGGTGGCGCTGAAATCCCGTACCACGCCGGCCGCCGAGGCGGTGAGCGAATCCCTGGCCGCCCTCGCCTGGCTGCGCCAGCGCGGTTGCCGACAATTCTTCTTCAAGTACTGCTCGACCTTCGACTCCACCGCCGCGGGCAACATCGGCCCGGTGGCCGAGGCCTTGCAAGAGGCGCTGGACTGCGACTTCACCCTGGCCTGCCCGGCCTTCCCGGAGACCGGGCGCACCCTGTTCCGTGGCCACCTGTTCGTCCAGGACCAGCTGCTCAGCGAGTCTGGCATGCGGCACCACCCGCTGACGCCCATGGGCGACGCCAACCTGGTGCGGGTGCTGCAGGCGCAGAGCCGCGGCACCGTCGGGCTGCTGCGCTACGACCAGGTCGCCAAGGGCCCCGAGGCCGTGCGCGCGGCCATCGCCGAACTGCGTACTTCGGGTCATCGCCTGGCCATCGCCGATGCGCTGTCCGATGCCGACCTGCATACCCTGGGCGCGGCCTGTGCCGAGCTGCCCCTGGTCACCGGCGGCTCGGGCATCGCCCAAGGCCTGCCGGAGAATTTCCGCCGCGCCGGCCTGCTCCAGACGCACGACGCCGCCGCCCTCGACCTGCCCGCCGGTGGCGAGGCGGTCCTGGCCGGCAGCGCCTCCCAGGCCACCAATGGCCAGGTCGCCGCCTGGTTGGAAGCCGGTCGCCCGGCCCTGCGCCTGGATCCGCTGGCGCTGGCCCAGGGTGACGCCAGCATCGACGCCACCCTCGCCTGGGCGCGCGAGCAGGACCAGGCCGTACTGATCTATGCCACCAGTCCCGCCGACGAGGTCAAGTCCATCCAGCGCGAGCTGGGCGTGGCGCGCGCCGGTGAACTGGTGGAACGTGCCCTCGGCCTGATCGCCCGTGGCCTGTTCGAGGGCGGCGTGCGCCGCCTGGTGGTGGCCGGTGGCGAGACCTCCGGCGCCGTGGTCCAGGCCCTGGGTGTACAGGCCCTGCGCATCGGCGCCCAGATCGATCCGGGGGTGCCGGCTACCCTCGGCCAGGTACAGGGCGAACCCCTGGCCCTGGCGCTCAAGTCCGGCAACTTCGGCAGTCGCGACTTCTTCGCCAAGGCCCTGCGCCAGCTGGCGGGAGAACAGCCATGAGCGCCGAAGCCCGCCTGCGCGAAGAGATCTGCACCGTCGGCGCCAGCCTCTATGCCCGCGGCTACACCGTGGGCAGCGCCGGCAACATCAGCGCCCGCCTGGAAGACGGCTGGCTGATCACCCCCACCGATGCCTGCCTCGGTCGCCTCGATCCGGCGGCCATCGCCAAGGTCGGCCTGGACGGCGACTGGGTCTCCGGCGACAAGCCATCCAAGACCCTGGCCCTGCATCGCCAGGTCTATGACCGCAATCCGGGCGTGGGCGGCGTGGTGCACACCCACTCCACCCACCTGGTGGCCCTGACCCTGGCCGGCGTCTGGCGCCCCGACGACATCCTGCCGCCGATCACCCCCTACCAGGTGATGAAGGTCGGCCATATCCCGCTGATTTCCTATGCCCGCCCCGGCGCCGCCAGCGTCGCCGAGCAGGTGGCGCAACTGGCCAACCGGGTCCGCGGCGTGATGCTCGAACGCCTAGGTCCGGTGGTCTGGGAAAGCAGCGTGAGCAAGGCCAGCTTCGCCCTGGAGGAGCTGGAAGAAACCGCGCGGCTGTGGCTGCTCAGCGAGCCGCGCCCGGCGCCGCTCGATGCCGCCGCGCTGGCCGAACTGGCGGAGACCTTCGGCGCCGTCTGGTGACCTGAAGCCCGCGCGACCGACCCCCCCCCACGATGGCCCCTGCCGGCCGTCGCGGGATCGGCTTGCCCTGGAAAAACAACAATAGCGAGGAAAGTGCCATGTCCCACGTCGTCAGCCTCACCTGCCCGGAGTCCCGCTCATGAGTCCGTTGCTGCTGGTCCTCATCGCCGCGGCGGGCATCGCCCTGCTGCTGTTCCTGGTCCTCAAGTACAAGTTCCAGCCCTTCGTGGCGCTGATGCTGGTGAGCATCCTGGTGGCCCTGGCCGCCGGGGTGGAGCCGTCCAAGCTGGTGGCGACCATCGAAGGCGGCATGGGCAAGATCCTCGGCCACATCGCCATCATCATCGCCCTGGGCGCCATGATCGGCCGCATCATCGAACTCTCCGGTGGCGCCGAGGCCCTGGCCAAGACGCTGATCGAGCGCTTCGGCAACAGACGCACGCCGCTGGCGCTGACCCTGGCCGGCTTCCTGGTCGGCATCCCGGTGTTCTTCGAGGTCGGCGTGATCGTGCTGATGCCGCTGGCCTATGGCATCGCCCGCACCGCGCGCAAGCCGCTGATCGTCTTCGCCCTGCCGATGTGCGCCACCATGCTCACCGTGCACGCCATGCTGCCGCCCCACCCGGGCGCCGTGGCCGCCGCCGGCCAGCTGGGCGCCGACCTGGGTCGGGTGCTGCTGTTCGGCCTGCCGATCACCGCCGTGCTGGCCCTGATCGGCTGGTGGGTGGCCGGGCGCATGACCCGTCGCCACTACCCCATGACCGACGACATCCGCAGCGACGTCTACGGTCCGCAGATCACCGATACCCACCTGCAGCAGTGGGGCCGCGGCCAGGACATGGCCCCCGGCCTGCCCAGCCTCGGTGCTGCCGCGGTCAAGGTCGACGAGACCCCGGCCGGCCTCGCCGCCGGTCTGCCGCCCGCGCCAGCTCCCGGCTTCGGCCTGGTGGTGACCTTGATCCTGCTGCCCATCGTGCTGATCCTGCTGGGGACCCTGGCCACCAGCTGGCTGCCCGCCGGCAACCTGCTGCGCGACATCCTCACCGTGGTCGGCGCGCCCCTGGTGGCCCTGCTGATCGACACCCTGCTGTGCGCCTATGTGCTGGGCTTCCGCCGCGGCTGGTCGCGCGAGCAGGTCTCGGACGTCATCGGCTCGGCGCTGCCCGGCGTGGCCATGGTCATCCTCATCGCCGGTGCCGGCGGGGTCTTCGGCAAGGTGCTGGTGGACACCGGCATCGGCGCGGTGGTCTCGGAGCTGCTGCGCGCCACCGGCCTGCCGGTGCTGGCGCTGGGCTTCGTGCTGACCCTGCTGCTGCGCGCGGTCCAGGGCTCCACCACCGTGGCCCTGGTCACCACCGCCGGCATCCTCGGCCCGCTGATCGCCACCCTGGACCTCTCGGCCAACCACATGGCCCTGCTGTGCCTGGCCATGGGCGCCGGCGGTCTGGCCGTGTCGCACATCAACGACGCCGGCTACTGGATCTTCACCAAGCTGGTCGGCCTGAGCGTCGCCGACGGCTTGCGTACCTGGACCGTCCTGACCACCCTGCTGGGGTGCCTGGGCTTCGCCACCACTCTGCTGCTCTGGCCCTTCGTCTGATCTGGGAGACAAGCCATGCCCCGCTTCGCCGCCAACCTCAGCATGCTCTACCCCGAGCATGCCTTCCTCGACCGCTTCGCCGCCGCCGCGGCGGATGGCTTCCAGGCCGTGGAATACCTCTTTCCCTATGAGCACACCGCCGCCGAGATCGAGGCGCGCCTGGACGCCGCCGGCCTGACCCAGGTGCTGTTCAACGCCCCGCCCGGTGACTGGGCCGCTGGCGAACGCGGCCTGGCCGCCCTGCCCGGTCGCGAAGCCGAGTGCCGCGCCGGCATCGACCGCGCCCTGGACTACGCCGCCGTGCTGGGCAATCGCCTGGTACACGTGATGGCCGGGCTGCTGCCCGCCGGGGTCGACCGGGCCCGCGCCCGCGACACCTACCTGGGCAATCTGGCCCATGCCGCCGAACAGGCGGCCAAGGCCGGGGTGACGATCCTCATCGAGCCGATCAACCCGCGCGACATGCCCGGCTATTTCCTCAATCGCCAGGACGACGCCCAGGCCATCCGCCAGGCCATAGGCGCTAGCAATCTCAAGGTGCAGTTCGACTGCTACCACTGCCAGATCGTCGAGGGCGATGTCAGCAAGACCTTCGAGCGCGACTTCGCCGGCATCGGCCACGTGCAGATCGCCGGGGTGCCCGACCGCCACGAACCGGACCTGGGGGAGTTGCACTACCCTTACCTGTTCGAGCGCTTCGACGCCCTTGGCTACGACGGCTGGATCGGTTGCGAATACCGTCCGCGGGGCGATACCTCGGCGGGGTTGGAGTGGTTGCGCAAGCTCAAGACCTAAGCCCAATCCCCCCGCTGCCTGAGCCCGTTGGGCTTCGACGAAAGCGCCGTCTCAAGCCAATCTACCGCCCCCGTAGGTTGGGCTGAGCAACGCGAAGCCCAACAGCTCACCCTTCCAGCTTGTAGGGTGGACAACGGCGCAGCCTTGTCCACCGTCAGGCACCTAGGCCCAGTGGAAAACGCTGCGCGGTTTTCCACGCTACGGGGCTATCGCGGACCGCCATGGCCGCGCTAAAAACGCCCGCCCCTACACCTCCACCACCGCCAACGGCTGCCCCAGCCGCCTCCGGAATTCCTCCAGGAAGGCCGGGGCGAAGGCCCGCGCCGGCCAGTGGTTGAAGATGAAACCCAGGTCGGAAAAGGCGCAGGGCTGGGGGAAGTCGAAGCCGTTGATGTCGTCTTCGTGATCGCATTCCGGGCAGGCGAAGTTGTCGCTTTCCGCCGGCATCCAGACCTCCAGGTGCTCGAACAGCGCCTCGCCGATCTCGCGCCGGCAGGCGGGGCAGCGGGCGCGGCCTTCGAAGCCGTCCAGCGGGGTGAAGATGCAGCGCTCGGTGACGATCTCCAGGCCGCCGTCGGCGCAGTCGCGCGGATCGTCCATGCCCGGCGCCAGGCGCAGCACCTCGGTCAGTCGCGGACCCGGCGCATGGCCACGCCGCCCGCGGCTGGGCAGGCAGGGCGAGGCTTCGGCCCTGACCACGCCACTGGCGGCGAGCCAGCCGAGAACCTCCACGGCGGTGCGCTCCACCCGTGGATGGCTGGAGATACGGGGAGCGAGGATGGTCTGGCGCAGGGTCATGGAACACGGGTCTCGGCAAAGGGGGCGCGCAGCTTAATCCCCTGCTCGCCCCGCGCCCAGAACTGCTAAGGTGAGGCCGACGAAAGCCACAGAAAGCGCCCCATGTTCAAGGATCCCTTCACCCGCCTCGGTCTCGACCGCGAGGTGCTCAGCGTCAGCCAGCTCAACAGCCGCGCCCGGGTGCTGCTGGAAGACGTCTTCGCCCAGGTCTGGGTCGAGGGCGAGATCTCCAACCTGGCCAAGCCGGCGTCGGGCCACCTGTATTTCACGTTGAAGGATGGCCAGGCCCAGGTGCGCTGCGCGCTGTTTCGCCAGCATGCCAGCCGGGTGCGCCAGGCCCTGCGCGACGGCCTGGCGGTCAAGGTGCGCGGCAAGGTCTCGCTGTTCGAGGGCCGCGGCGACTACCAGCTGATCCTCGACAGCGTCGAGCCGGCCGGCGACGGCGCCCTGCGCCTGGCGTTCGAGGCGCTCAAGGAGCGGCTGGCCGCCGAGGGCCTGTTCGCCGCCGAACGCAAGCGCGCACTGCCCGCCCATCCGCAGCGCATCGGCATCGTCTCCTCGCCCACCGGCGCGGTGATCCGCGACATCGTCAGCGTCTTCAAGCGCCGCGCCCCCCAGGTGGAGCTGACGCTGATCCCCACCGCCGTGCAGGGCCGCGAGGCCACCGCCCAGATCGTCCGCGCCCTGCAACTGGCCGACCGCCAGGGCTTCGATGCGCTGATCCTGGCCCGCGGCGGCGGTTCGCTGGAAGACCTCTGGTGCTTCAACGAAGAACCCGTGGCCCGCGCCCTGGCCGCCTGCCAGACCCCGGTGGTGAGCGCCGTGGGGCACGAGACCGATGTGTCCATCGCCGACTTCGTCGCCGATGTCCGCGCGCCGACGCCTTCGGCAGCCGCGGAATTGCTCGCGCCCCATAGCACCGACCTGCGCCAGCGCCTGGACGGCCTGCATCGCCAACTGCTCTTGCGCATGCGCGAACGGCTGGCCCGCGAGCGGCTGCGCCTGGAGGCCTGCAGCCGGCGCCTGCGTCACCCTGGCGAGCGACTGCGCCAGCAGGCCCAACGGCTGGACGATCTGGATCTGCGCCTGCGCCGTGCCTACGTCATCGCCCAGAATCGCCGCCGCGATCGCCTCGCGCACCTGGATACCCGCCTGGCCGGCCAGCATCCCGGGCGCCAGTTGGCCTTGCTGCGCCAGCGCCTGGAGCAACTGGCCGAACGCCTGCCGCGGGTCATGCAGCGGCAACTCAAGGAGCGCCAGCAGCGCCTGGCTGGCACCGTCCAGACCCTGCAGATCGTCAGCCCCCTGGCCACCTTGGGTCGCGGCTACAGCATCCTGCTCGACGAACGCGGTCACGCCGTGCGCACCGCCAGTCAGGTACAGCCGGGCCAGAAGCTCCAGGCTCGCCTGGGCGAAGGCGAGCTGGAGGTGCGGGTGCTGGACAATCACCGGGCGCCGGTCACCCTGTCGCTGCTGGACTGACAGCCGGCGCCTCAGGGCGCCTTGGTCCCCGGATTGCCATGCTCCACGGTGCGATCGGGCGACTGCGTGGCCGGATCGCTGCCAGGCGCGCTCTTCTGCACTACTTCGCTGCGCTGGGGAGGCGGGGTCTCCGGTGGTTTGTCGCAACCGGCGAGTACCGTACTCAGGGTAAGCAAGGCCAAGCTGCTGGCGATGGGACGGAACATGGGCTTCTCCTCTGGGGTTTCAGGGAGGACCCCGGAAATTCCAGCTGCGTTCCCGCGCTGGCCAACGGCCAGCCGGTCGTCGGTCCCGGCGACTTTCTCCACGGCCAGGGCAGTCGTACCTCTAGCACCGGACCGCCCGGTCACCCCTACAAGGACCCTGCCATGCCCAGACCTGCCCTCTCCCGCCTCGCCCTGGCCACCCTGTTGACCGCCCTGCCCCTGGCACCCGTCGCACTGGCCGCCGAATCCAGTGCCAAACTGGAAAAGGTCGCCCGCTTCGATCACCAGGTCACCGGCGTGACCGTCAGCGAGAGCGGACGGATCTTCGTCAACTTCCCGCGCTGGACCGAAGACAGCGCGGTATCGGTCGCCGAACTCAAGCCCGACGGCAGCCTGGTGCCCTATCCGGACCCGGCCTGGAACGGCTGGCGCAATGCCAAGCGCGACGAACTGACCCCGGGTAATCACTGGGTCTGCGTGCAATCCGTGGTGGCCGACGGTCGCGGCAGTCTCTGGGTGATCGATCCAGGCGCTCCGGCCCAGGCCCTGGTGGTGCCCGGCGCACCCAAGCTGGTCAAGATCGACCTGGCCAGCAACCAGGTGAGCAAGGTCTATGCGCTGGACGAGAGCGTGGCACCCCAGGGCAGCTACCTCAACGACGTGAGATTCAGCCCGGATGGTCGCCATGCCTATATCACCGATTCCGGTGCCCGCGGCGCCCTGGTGGTGCTGGACCTGGAGAGCGGCAAGGCACGCCGCGCCCTGGATGGCGATCCGAGCACCCAGGCCGAGAAGGGCGTCAAGGTCAAGGCCGATGGCGAGCCGCTGGTGCGTCCGGATGGCCGCGGCGTGGAATTTTCCGCCGACGGCATCGCCCTCTCCCCAGCCGGCGACTACCTCTACTGGCAGGCGGTCAAGGGCAATACCCTCTACCGCATTCCTACCACGGCGCTGCAGGGTGACGAACTCGCCAGCCTGCCGGCCAAGGTGGAAAAGGTCGGCGAGAACGGCCCGGCCGATGGCCTGCTGATGGACCCGCAAGGGCGCCTCTATGTCAGCGCGGTGGAAGACCATGCGGTGAAGATCCGCGAGAACGGCCAGGTCACCACCCTGGTGCAGGACAAGAAACTGGTCTGGCCGGACACCTTCGGTCGCGGTCCGGATGGCACCATCTACGTCACGGATTCGCGCATTCCCGAGATGAGCTTCTTCGATCCCAAGCAGAAGCCGGCACTGGAAACCGTGCTCTACAAGATCGTCCCCAACTGACCAAGGGGGCCTGGGGCACCTTGCCCTGCGGCCCTCGCCTGCTCCAGCATGGGCGTTTTCGCCACCGGATGCGCCCATGCCCCGCCTGTTCGCCCTGCTCTGCTGTCTGCTGCTGACCCTTCCCGCCCACGCCGGCACCTACCTGCAACGCCTGCTAGACAAGCCCGTGCCGGGCGGCGTCGCCGTGGTCCCCATTCCGGGTGACGCCGCGCCGCGGGTACGCTACCAGGGCAAGCCGGTGCTGGTGGTCAAGGACGGCAACGGCTGGGTGGCCATCGTCGGCATCCCCCTGGGCACCGCCGCGGGTCGCCAGCCGCTGGAGGTCGCCGGCGCCGCGCCCCAGGCCTTCACGGTCGGCAGCCGGCACTACGCCGAGCAGCGCATCACCCTGAAGAACCAGCGCCAGGTCACGCCCAATCCCGAGGACCTCAAGCGTTTCGAACGCGAACTGGCCGAGCAGCAGGCCGCCTACCGGCTGTTCTCGCCCAACCAGCCCAGCAACCTGCTCCTCGACAAGCCGGTGGACGGCCCGCTCTCCAGTCCCTTCGGCCTGCGCCGCTTCTTCAACGGCCAGGAGCGCAATCCGCATTCCGGCCTGGACTTCGCCGTGCCCGCCGGCACCCCGGTCAAGGCCCCCGCCGCCGGCAAGGTGGTCCTGGTAGGCGACTACTTCTTCAATGGCAAGACGGTGTTCGTCGACCACGGCCAGGGGCTGATCAGCATGTTCTGCCACCTCTCCCGCGTCGACGTCCAGGTCGGCCAGGAGGTGCCCCGCGGCGGCGTGGTCGGTCGCGTCGGCAGCACCGGGCGGGCCACCGGTCCCCATCTGCACTGGAACGTCAGCCTCAACGACGTGCGCGTCGATCCGAGCATCTTCATCGGTGCCTTCAAGCCCTGAGCCGGGCAAACAATTGGTTGCAGTCGCGGGCATTGCCAGGCGCAAGGCGCTGGCTTAAAAGGGACGCCTTCCCTTGCCGCGACCCGGAACCACCATGACCTCAAGACCCCGCTTCGGCAGCACCCTCGGCAGCATCCTGCTGGTCACCGCGGCCTGCTATCTGCTGGTGGGCTTTTCCCAGGGCTTCGTGGTGTCGGCCTGGTCCTGGCGCACCTGGGTGGTGTTCGCCGTCATGGTGACGCTCTATCCGGTCGGCCTGTTCGCCGGCTGGTGGAAGAAGCGCGAACCCGTGGAGCCTTAGGCACCTAGCCCCAGCCGTGGCGGGCATAGGCCCGCTTCAATCGCTCCTCGCGCGAACTGAACAGGTCGCCGTCCGCCAGACCGCTCGCGGCCAATAGCCGGTCTTCCAGCTCGGCCTGGCTTTCCAGCCGCCCGTCCGGGTGGATATGGGCGACCGCCAGGCCCCGTCGCACCAGGCAGGGCGCCACCAGCAGGCCACGATGACAGGTCAGGGGATCGCGCTCGGCGCACAGCAGTGCGATGCGCCAGCGTGCCTGGCCCTGCTCCAGCCGCAGCAATCCCTGCTGGAACCGCACGCTGGCGGCCAGGCGGTCATAGCGCACCTGTCCATCCTGGTAGTGCGCCGGATCCGCACTGCGTGCACCCAGCTCCCGCCCCAGGAATACATAGGCGATGCCCGCCGCGGCCAGACCTTCGCGCAGGGCCCCGCGGCGATACTGGGGCACATGGCGGCTGTAAGGCTGGGAGCGCACATCGGCCACCGCCGTCACCCCCTGCGCCTGCAGCAGCTCGACATAGCGCGCCAGCGGATGATTGGAATGGCCGAGGGTCAGGATCATGGCGTTTCAGCGCAAGGGATCGAGGCGATGCAATCCGCCGATGGGGCACTCCATACGGTTGCCCCGGGCATCGGTGGAGACGAGGAAGTCACCCGGGCGCAAGCCAGCGGCCCGCGAGCGATAGCCGAGGCGATTACCACCGGCCAAGTTGCGGCAGGGCATGGCGAAGTCCACCAGGTAGGCGCGGCCCAACCCGGTCCCCAGCGCCAGGTGGCGGGTGTCCAGGTAGTGCCAGCCGGAGAGATCGAAGCCCAGGATGGTGTCCATGGCCGCGCCCTGCCGATAGCCGAGTTCGGCCAGGCGATCGTCCAGGGTCGGCGGTCCGAAGGGACGCCCGGCGCAACCGGCGAGCAGCAGCATGGCGACGAGGGTGAAAAAGGCAGGGAGGACGCGCATGGAAATTTTCCTGGAAAGGCTGAACCTTGGACCGACCACGGGCGCCGAATACGGCATGCGGGGCGCAGCTTTGCTAACGTGGCGCCCGTAGTATCCCGTCAAGAGACCCTCTATGCCCACGGCCCTGACCAACCTGATCGACGATCTCGAAAAACACCCGCAACTGCTCACCCTGGTCGCCTGCCTCGGCCTGCTGCTGGCGGCCTGGGTCCTCAACTGGATCGTCAAGCGCATCCTGGTGCGCGGCTTCTATCGCCTGCTGCGCAGCACCTCCTTCGGTCAGGACCAGGAGCTCAATCACCACCGCGTCATCGGCCGGCTGGCCAACATCGTCCCGGCCCTGGTGCTGTCGATCGGCATCGAACTGGTGCCCGGGCGTCCCGAGGCCCTGGTCACCGTGGTGCAGAACGTCTGCAGCGCCTTCATCGTGCTGACCATCGCCCTGGCCCTGGGCAGCGCCCTGAACGTGGTCAACGTGCTGTATTCGCGCCGGCCTTCGGCACGCCTCAAGCCGATCAAGGGCTATGTCCAGGTCAGCAAGATCGTCATCTACGCCATCGCGGTCATCCTGATGATCGCCACCCTGATCGACCGCTCGCCGCTGATCCTGCTCTCCGGCCTCGGCGCCATGGCCGCGGTGCTGCTGCTGATATTCCAGGACACCCTGCTCTCGCTGGTGGCCAGCGTGCAGATCTCCAGCAACGACATCATCCGCGTCGGCGACTGGATCGAGATGCCCCAGCTCAACGCCGATGGCGACGTCATCGACATCGCCCTGCACACGGTCAAGGTGCAGAACTTCGACAAGACCATCACCACCATCCCCACCAAGAGATTCATCACCGACTCCTTCCGCAACTACCGCGGCATGCAGGAAGCCGGTGGCCGACGGATCAAGCGCGCGCTCAACATCGACCAGAATAGCGTGCACTTCCTCAGCGACGCCGAGCGCGAGCACCTGCACCGCTTCAACCTGCTGGACGACTACCTCACCGCCAAGGAGCAGGAACTGGCGGACTGGAATCGCAAGCTGGAAAAGCGCGGCCAGGAGCCGGTCAACACCCGTCGGGTCACCAACCTGGGGACCTTTCGCGCCTATGTCGAACGCTACCTGCGCGCCCATCCCGGGGTGCATCAAGGCATGACCCTGCTGGTCCGCCAGATGCCGCTCTCCGGCGAGGGTCTGCCGGTGGAGATCTACTGCTTCACCAACACCACGGTGTGGGCGCAATATGAGGGCATCCAGGGGGACATCTTCGATCACCTGCTCTCCATCCTCCCGGAATTCGGCCTCCATGTGTTTCAGCACCCGAGCGGACGCGACTTCCGCGGGCGGCTGGAACCGCGCGAGGCCATGACCTCCCTCGGCGAACCGGGCATCCCGGCGCCCTGATCGCCCGCCCCGGCCTAAGGAAAGACCATGATCGTCGTCCACCACCTGAACAACTCCCGCTCCCAGCGGGTGCTCTGGCTGCTCGAAGAGCTCGGCATCGAGTATCGGGTGCAACGCTACGAGCGAGCGGCGGGCGGGCTGTTCGCCCCGCCGGAGTTGCGCAAGGTGCATCCGCTGGGCAAGTCGCCGGTGATCGTCGACGGCGACCTGACCCTGGCCGAATCCGGCGCCATCGTCGACTACCTGGCACGGCGCTACGGCCCGCAATTGCTACCGGCCCAGGACAGCCCCGAGTTCGTGCGCTACACCTACTGGTTGCACTACGCCGAAGGTTCGGCCATGACGCCGCTGCTGCTCAAGCTGGTGTTCGACCGCATCGCCACCTCGCCCATGCCCTTCTTCGCCAAGCCCATCGCCAAGGGCATCGCCACCAAGGCCACGGCCAGCTTCATCCAGCCCCAGCTCGACCTGCACCTGGATTACCTGGAGAGCCAGCTGGGCGCCAGCGGCTGGTTCGTCGGCGACCGCTTCACCGCCGCCGACATCCAGCTCAGCTTCCCCCTGGAAGCCGCCGCCAGCCGCGCCGGCCTGGACAATGGCAAAAGACCCAAGCTGGTGGACTTCCTCAAGCGCATCCATGCCCGCCCGGCCTATCAGCGCGCGCTGGAGCAGGGTGGGCCTTACGTCTACGCCTGAGGGCCGGGCTTGTTGGGCTTCGCCAAACGCTCGATCCAACCTACGGTGCCTGGGCCCCCTCTTCCTCGGGGCGAAGGCTGGGGTAAGGGAACCACGACTACCGCCGCATCGGCATCCGGTCGACCGTGCCGAACAATGTCTTGAGCGACCACCCCTGCTCTTCGCGCACCTTGACCCCACCATCCTTGCCCACCAGATAGAGCGTCGCCGGCTGCCCGGCACGGGCATCCAGCGCCTTGAGCAGCGCCCGGGCCTGCTCCGGGCGCAGCGGCTGGTCGTTGCGGCTTCCGGCACCGTCCACCACGGTATAGAGCACCATCTCGCGCTCGACGAAGGCTTCGCGATTGGCCGGCTGCGCCAGCTCCTCGCGCAGCTTCACCACCTGGGGATCGTTCGCCGTGGGCGCGACCAGGATCAGCGGTCGCGTCTTCCAGCGTTCCGCCTCAAGGGGGTTGTCGACGGCCTGGGCCGCTGACGCCCAGCCGGCCATCAGGGTGGTCGCCAGGCCTACCAGCGCGAGAGTCTTCATGGACGCCTTCCTTCCGTTCGGTTGCCAAGAGTCGTCCAGCATTGACCCGGTCCGGCGCCAGGGATCACCCCGTCGAGCTCGGGCTACACGAAAAACACCGCCACGCTCATTTATAAATCACCAATAACCGGCCTTAACCAGCAATAAATACTCACGAAATCGCCCTGATCGAACATTTCTGCCAATTTCAAAAAGAACATTGCGAGACCCGCCCTGGGCGGACTAACGTGAGCGCCATGTACAACGCCCATACCCTCATCCTCCTCCGGCAGCACCGCTGCCTGCGACTGGTCAGTCCACGACTGCGAAGCTCTGCTGCGCTCGCTTCGTAAGTCCCGACCACGCCCAAGGAAAGAATCGCCATGACCATGCTCAAAGATCCTTCGCAGAAGTACCGTCCCTTCACGCCCGTCGCCCTGCCCGACCGTACCTGGCCGGACAAGGTCATCGACAAGGCGCCGATCTGGCTGTCCACCGACCTGCGCGACGGCAACCAGTCGCTGATCGAGCCGATGGATGCCGAGAAGAAGATGGCCTTCTTCAAGTGCCTGGTGGCGGTAGGCCTGAAGGAGATCGAGGTAGGCTTCCCCTCCGCCTCCCAGACCGACTTCGACTTTGTCCGCGAGCTGATCGAGGGCGGTCATATCCCCGACGACGTCACCATCCAGGTGCTGACCCAGGCCCGTGACGACCTCATCGAGCGTACCTTCGAGTCGCTCAGGGGTGCCAAGCGCGCCATCGTCCACTACTACAACGCCTGTGCGCCGAGCTTCCGTCGCATCGTCTTCGGCCAGGACAAGGCCGGCGTCAAGGCCATCGCCGTGGCCGCCGGCCAGACCATCGTGCGCCTGGCCGCCGAGCGTCCGGAGACCCAGTGGGGCTTCGAGTACTCCCCCGAGGTGTTCAGCTCCACCGAGACCGACTTCGCCGTCGAGGTGTGCAACGCGGTGATCGCGGTGTTCGCACCGACCCCGGCCAACAAGCTGATCCTCAACCTCCCGGCCACCATCGAGTGCGCCACGCCCAACAACTACGCCGACCAGATCGAGTGGTTCGGCCGCCACATCGACCGCCGTGACAGCGTGCTGATCAGCGTCCACACCCACAACGACCGGGGCACCGGCGTGGCCGCCTCGGAACTGGCGGTGATGGCCGGCGCCGATCGCGTCGAAGGTTGCCTGTTCGGCAACGGCGAGCGCACCGGCAACGTCTGCCTGGTGACCCTGGCGCTCAACCTCTACACCCAGGGTGTGGATCCCGAACTGGACTTCTCCGACATCGACGCCGTGCGCAAGACCGTCGAGGAGTGCAACCAGCTGCCGGTGCACCCGCGCCATCCCTATGTCGGCGACCTGGTCCATACCGCCTTCTCCGGCTCCCACCAGGACGCCATCCGCAAGGGCTTCGCCCAGCAGAAGCCGGATGCGCTCTGGGAAGTGCCCTACCTGCCCATCGATCCGGCCGACATCGGCCGCGACTACGAGGCGGTCATCCGCGTCAACAGCCAGTCGGGCAAGGGCGGCATCGCCTTCCTGCTGGAGCAGGAATACGGCATCAGCCTGCCGCGCCGCATGCAGATCGAATTCAGCCAGGTGGTGCAGCGCGAGACCGACCGCCTGGGCCTGGAGATGACCGCGGCGCAGATCCACGCCCTGCTCGAACAGGAATACCTGCAGGCCAAGAGTCCCTACGCCCTGGTCAGCCACAGGCTGCGCGAGGAAGACGGCACCTCCACCGTCGACATCAAGGTCGCCGTCGAGGGTCGTACCGAACACTGGCACGGCACCGCCAAGGGTCCGCTGGAGGCCCTGGTCGCCAGCCTGCCGCAGGCGGTGGAGATCATGGACTACCACGAGCACTCCATCGGCGCCGGCGCCAACGCCAAGGCCGCTTCCTACATCGAGGTCCGCCTGGAAGGCCAGCGCCCGCTGCATGGCATCGGCATCGATGAGAACATCACCACCGCCAGCTTCCGCGCCCTGCTCAGCGCCCTGAACCGCGCGGTCACCCAGGCCCAGGCCAAGGCCGCCTGAAACTGACATTCGTCAAACTAAAGGGAATACCCGTCGGTGTTCCCTTTTTTTATGGTGCCTCTGCCTAGATACTGACCGCTTTGAGGAATTTCCGCTCCCGCCGTGCACCGCCACGCCGAAAGCGGTCCGTTACGGACGGTCGATGAACGTATCTTCGCTTCGGTTTCCGCCCGCCCTGGGTAGCGCCTTGGCACTCTGCGGCGTGTTCCTGCTTTCTTCTCTGCTGTGCCTGACACTGACCGGCCAAGATCCCAGTGCGGTACCGGCGCTGTGGTTACCCAACGGTCTGGCGCTGGCGTACCTGCTGCGCAGTCCGCCACGACAGTGGCCGCTACAGGCTGGGGCAATCTTGGTTGCCACCGTTCTGGCGGATCTCCTAACGGGCGGAACAGTGCTGCCTGGTCTGGGATTCGGCGCCAGCAATCTGGCCGAGATCATGCTGGGCGCGGCGTTGTTACGACGCCAGAGTCTAGCCTTCGATCGCAATGTCGCGGCCATGGGCCGCCTGCTCATCTATGGCGTCCTCCTGCCGCCGCTGCTGGGGGCGGCGTTGGGGACCCTGATGATGGGTCTGACCGGGGAAGCCAGGCTGCTGACCGTTGCTGTGCATTGGTACATCGGCGACGCCCTCGGCCTACTCACGGTGTTACCCCTGGCGCTGCTGCGCTGGCCGGTGGCGCTGGCCACCTTCACGCCATATGGGCGCAAGGAATTCATCGCCCTGCTGGGCCTGAGCCCCCTACTGGCGATCTGCATCCTGAGCTACCTGCCCTACCCCTTCGTCTACCTGGCGATGCTGCTGCTGATGCTGACCATGCGGCTCACCGTAGCGGGTACGGCGTTGATCGGCGGACTCAACATCTTCCTGCTGGGCAACCTGCTGGCCTACGACCATGTCATAGATCTAACCGGCGCGTCCCTGGCCATCCAGGCGCTCACCTACATACCCGTGGCGTTGATGCAGATTCCACCGCTATTGCTGGCATCAGCAGTGCAACAGAGCCGCCATCAGCATCAGCGGCTGCTGCGCAATCAGGCACGCTATCGGCACGCCATGCAGACCGCGCCCTATGGCATGGCGCTGGTGTCGACCCAGGGGCTGCTGTCGGACGTCAACCCGGCTCTGGAGACCATGCTGGGCTATTCGCGCCATGCCCTCGAAGGCCATCCTCTGGACGAGCTGCTGGCCGACTCCCAAGCCGAGCCCGACCTTGGCGAACATGAGCAGACGTTGCAACTCCGTCACCATGACGGCCATACCCTCTGGGTAATGATGGCCTGCTCGCCAGACCACAACGACCAGGATCTACTGACGGGCTATCTGCTGCAGGTTCGGGATATTGATGCCGAGCGGCGCGCCGATGAAGTTAGCGCGCATCTGCGCGAGCGATTGCAACTGGCGATTCGCGCCAGCAACGTCGGCATCTGGGAGTGGGACAGCCGCAGCCGTCAATTCATCGCCGATGCCAAGGTTCAACAGCTCTATGGCCTGCCGCTGATCGATGGCAATTACGAGCTAGCGACCTGGATCGAAGCCCTGCACCCGGAGGATCGCGAAGCCTCCATGAGGCTCTTCCGTGCATCTATCAGCAATCTGTCCTCTTACGAGCACGAGTTTCGGATCGTTCGCCGGGATGGCGCCGTTCGCTGGATCCGTTCTGAAGTCATCGCCATCGAAAGCGGCGACGGCTTTTGCCGAATGGTCGGCAGCAACCGCGACGTCACCGAGCACCACCAGCTGACCACGGCGCTCTACGAGGAAAAGGAACGGCTGCAGGTCACCCTGGCCTCCATCGCCGACGCCGTGCTGACAACCGATATGGACGGCCGCATCCTCTTTCTCAATCCGGTCGCCGAACAGCTCACCGGCTGGTCGCTGGCGGATGCCCAGGGGCGCCGCCACGAAGAGGTGTTCCTCATCCACGACAGCCAGAGCGACGAGGTCCTGCCCAGTCCGGTGACCCGCTGCCTGCGCGAGCAGACCATCACCTCGCTGGACGAGGGCGCGGTGCTGCTCAGTCGCCAGGGTGAAAGACACGAGGTGCAGGACTCCGCCGCGCCGGTACGCACGGTGGATGGCCACATCATCGGCGCGGTGCTGGTGTTCCAGAACGTCACCCACGCGCGCAACCTCCAGCGCGAGCTGAGCTACAACGCCTCCCACGACGCCCTGACCGGTCTCTACAACCGCCTCAAGTTCGAGCAGGAACTGGACGCCGCCTGGCAACAGGCCCAGGCCGGCACCACCCAGCATGCGCTGTGCTTCATCGACCTGGACCGCTTCAAGGTGGTCAACGACTCCGCCGGCCATGCCGCCGGTGACCTGTTGCTGCGCGAACTGGGCACCTTGCTGCGCGACTCCCTGCGCGGCTCGGACGCCGTGGCGCGTATCGGTGGTGACGAATTCGCCCTGCTGCTGCGCGACTGCGACCTGGTGCAGGCCGAGGCCGTCGCCGAAAAGCTCATCGCCAGCATCGGTGCCGTACGCTTCAACTGGCAGAACCGGATCTACGACGTCGGCGCCAGTGCCGGCATCGTCGCCATCACCGCCGAAACCCGCAGCCCGGCGGAATTGATGAGCCAGGCCGACGTGGCCTGCTACACCGCCAAGCACGCCGGGCGCAATCGCGCGGCGCTCTATCGCGCCGGCAGCGAAGACGTGGAGCGCCAGCACCGCGAGATCCTCATGGCCAGCGGCCTGCGCGAGGCCCTGGAGCAGCACCGCTTCGAATTGCACGCCCAGGCCATCGTCCCCACCCGCGCCACCGGCAGCACCGCGCAGCACGTCGAGCTGCTGCTGCGCCTGCGCGATGTCCAGGGCCAGCTGATCTCGCCGGCCACCTTCATCCCGGCCGCCGAGCGCTTCGGCCTGATGAGCAGCATCGACCGTTGGGTCGTGCGCCAGGTGCTGGTCGAGCTGGTCCCCTGGCTGCAGGAACGACCCGAGCTGCACGTGGGCATCAATCTCTCGGGCAACAGCCTGAGCGATCCCGACTTCCTGCCCGAGTTGCTGGAGCTGATCGCCGCCTCGCCACTGGATCCGCAGCGCCTGCTCTTCGAGCTGACCGAGACCGCGGTGATCAACAAGCTCTCGGTGGCCTCCGAACTCATCAGCCAGGTCCGCGAACGTGGCTGCCGCATCGCCCTGGACGACTTCGGCGCCGGCCTCAGCTCCTTCGCCTACCTCAAGCATTTCCGCGTCGACTACGTGAAGATCGACGGCAGCTTCATCCGCACCCTCGACCAGGATCCGCTGGATCGCGCCATCGTCGAGTCGATCAACCAGGTCGCCCATCACCTGGGCGCCGAGACCATCGCCGAATTCGTCGAATCCCAGGCCACCTTCGAATTGCTCGGCATCATCGGCGTGGACTACGCCCAGGGCTATGCCCTCGGCAAACCCCTGCCCCTGCGGGAGTGGCCGGGGCCGACGCGCCTCGAACCTTGAGCCGTGGCCATCGGTCGTAATCTGCATGCCCCCCAACCGGATGAGGATCCCATGCACACACGTACCCTCGGCCACTCAGACCTCCAGGTGCCGCCACTCTGCTTTGGTGGCAACGTCTTCGGCTGGACGCTGGACGAAGCCCAGTCCTTTCGCATGCTGGACGCCTTGCTCGAGGCGGGCCTGAATTTCATCGACACCGCCGACGTCTATTCGCGCTGGGCACCCGGCAACAGCGGTGGCGAATCCGAGACCCTGCTGGGCAAGTGGTTCGCCCGTAGCGGCAAGCGTGATCAGGTGATCCTGGCCACCAAGCTGGGTATGGACATGGGTGAGGGCCGCAAGGGCCTCAAGGCCAGCTATGTGCAGCAGGCGGTGGAGGCCTCGCTCAAGCGCCTGCAGACCGATCGCATCGATCTCTACCAGGCGCACTGCGACGACGAGGACACGCCGCTGGAGGAAACCCTGGGCGCCTTCGCCCGGCTGGTGGAACAGGGCAAGGTACGGGTGATCGGTGCCTCCAACTACGGCGGCCAGCGCCTGCGCGAAGCGACCCAGGTCGCCGAGCGCCTGGGCGTGCCGGCCTACCAGAGCCTGCAACCCCTCTACAACCTGCATGCGCGCCAGGACTACGAGACCGAGCTGGAACCCGTGGTCAAGGAACTCGGTCTGGGCGTGATCAGCTACTTCTCCCTGGCCAGCGGCTTCCTGACCGGCAAGTACCGCACCAAGGACGATCTCAAGGGTTCGCGGGCCGAGATGGTCAAGGGCTACCTGGACGAACGCGGCATGGCCATCCTGGCCGGCCTCGACGAAATCGCCGAAAAGCACGACGCTACCCCGGCCCAGGTCGCCCTGGCCTGGCTGATCGCCCGCCCCAGCATCACCGCGCCCATCGCCAGCGCCACCTCACAGGCCCAACTCGACGACCTGGTGGCCGCCACCCGGCTGCAGCTACCGGCCGACGACGTCACCCTGCTGGATCAGGTCAGCGCCTATCGCTGACACAGTGGCCGGGCTCATCGCCTGCAGACAACCCCCTTTCCCTTTGGGAGAGGGCTGGGATGAGGGTGACCCAAGCAGCTGATATCGAGCGTGGAAAAGGCTGCGCGGCCTTCCACGCTACGGTCTTCATAAGCCCTACCGCACATAGTCCAGCGGCAAGGCCGTGCTGTACTTGATCTGCTCCATGGCGAAGCTGGAACTCACGTCCAGCAATCCCGGCACCTGGATCAGCCGTTTGTAGACGCCGTCGTAGGCGGCGATGTCCGGCACCACGATGCGCATCAGGTAGTCGGTGTCGCCGGCCATGCGATAGAGCTCGACCACCTCCGGGATGGCCGCCACTGCCTCGTGGAAGTGTTGCAGCCAGTCCATGGCGTGCTGGTTGGTGCGCACCGAGACGAACACCGTCACCCCCACGTTGAGTTGCCGGGGGTCGAGCAACGCCACCCGGGCGCGGATGACCCCTTGCTCCTCCAACCTCTGGATACGCCGCCAACAGGCGGTAGTGCCCAGGCCGATACGCTCGGCGATATCGGCCACCGGTCGGGTACTGTCCTGCTGCAAAATCTCGAGAAGGGCCCGATCGAAGCGATCCATGAAATGATTTTCTCTGTATAGGCTATTGAATAGAATTCTATTCTTCCTAGAGTGGCAAAAAGCGATAAGAAAGCAAATTTCTTCACGAGCGGGAGCGTTAGCCTAGTTCCATTCAAACGCCCGAGGCCGCCATGGACGCTTATCCCCTGTATTTCGATTACGCCGCCACCACCCCCGTCGACGACGCCGTCATCGAAGCCATGCTGGGTTGCCTGGGCCGGCAGGGCGTCTTCGGCAATCCCGCCTCCCGCGGCCATGCCTTCGGCAACGATGCCCAGCGCGCCGTGGACACCGCCCGCCAGCAGGTGGCCGAACTGGTCGGCGCCCGGCCCGAGCAGTTGGTCTGGACCTCCGGTGCCACCGAATCCAACAACCTCGCGCTGCTCGGCATGGCCCGTCGTCGCGGACGCGGCCACCTGATCACCAGCTGCCTGGAACACCGGGCGGTGCTCGATACCGCGGCCCAACTGGAAGCCGAGGGCTTCACCGTCACCTACCTGACGCCGGACGCGACAGGTCTGATCACCCCCGCCGCCGTCGAGCAGGCCTGGCGAACGGACACCTGCCTGGTCTCGCTGATGGTGGTGAACAACGAGCTGGGCACCCTGACCGACATCGACGCCATCGGCCGAATGGTCCGCGCCAGGGGCGCCCTCTTCCACGTGGACGCCGCTCAGGCCACCGGCAAGGTCACCATCGACCTGGCCAGCCTGGAGGTCGATCTGATGTCCTTTTCCGCGCACAAGACCTATGGGCCCAAGGGCATCGGCGCCCTCTATGTCGGTCCGCATGCCGAGGGCGCCCTGCAGGCACAGATCCACGGCGGCGGCCATGAGCGCGGACTACGTTCCGGCACCCTGGCTACTCACCAGATCGTCGGCATGGGTACCGCCTTCGCCCTCGCTGCCCAGGCCATGGCGCGGGAGAACGAGCGTCTCGGTCAGTTGCGCGAGCGGTTCCTGGCCGGGGTCCAGACCCTGCCCGGCATGCAGCTCAATGGCTGCGCCCGGCAGCGCATTCCCCATACCCTGAATCTGACCTTCGCCACGCCGCTGGATACCGCATCATTGCAGCGCCAGCTGGCCTTCTCCACCACCTCGGCCTGCAGTTCGGCCAAGGCTGCGCCCTCCCATGTGCTCCTGGGTCTGGGCCTCACCGCCGAACAGGCGGCGCGCAGCTACAGATTCAGCCTGGGTCGCTACACCACCGCGGCGGACGTGGACCGGGCCGTCGCCCTGATCCGCCAGCACGCTGCCCAGCCAGCGCCCTTCTGGGCCTGATCAGTCCAGGCGGAAGGCGTCGGCATCGCGCTGCGCCGGAAAGCGCTGGCGATAGCCGGCCAGGTCCGCGGCCGCCAGGGTCGTATGGAAGACGCCGGATTCCGCGCCGGCTTCGATCAGGGGTTCACCCTGGAAGTCCAGCACCTGGCTGTCTCCCGCATAGGGATGGCCATTGCCGTCGCTGCCGATGCGATTCACCGCGGCGACGTAGCAGAGATTCTCGATGGCCCGCGCCGGCAGCAGGCGGCTCCAATGCCCGCGCCGCGGCGCCGGCCAGTTGGCTACATAGAGCAGCAGATCGGTATCGTCCTGGGCACGACTCCAGACCGGGAATCTCAGGTCGTAGCAGATCAGCGGGCGGATCCGCCAACCCTTGAGTGTCACCACCAGCTGTGTCTCGCCTGGCGCATAGTGTTCGTGCTCGCCGGCCATGCGAAACAGATGGCGCTTGTCGTAGTGCTGCAACTCGCCATCCGGCGTCGCCCACAGCAGGCGATTGCGGTGCTGCCCATCCGCATCCCGCACGATCAGGCTGCCGGTGATCACGGCGCCGAGACGCTGCGCCTGTTCTCTCATCCAGGCCGCCGTCGGCCCGTCCGCGGGCTCGGCAAGGACTGTCGATTCCATGGAAAAGCCGGTGGTGAACATCTCCGGCAGGATGACCAGGTCGGTCTCGCCCATGTCCGTCAGCAGACACTCGAAATGGGCGCGGTTGGCGGCCGGGGCGTGCCAAACCAGGTCGCTCTGCACCAGCGCCAGGCGTAGGTCCTGGGTGGGGGTCAGATCGCGCATAGCCGCTCCGCTGCCTGGCGCAGGGTGTCTTCGCGCTTGGCGAAGCAGAAGCGCACCAGGCGCAGGTCCGCGGGCGGCGTCTGGTAGAACACCGACAGCGGAATGGCGGCGACGCCATGCTCGCGGGTCAGCCACTCGGCCATGGCCACGTCGTCCAGATCCGGGCGGATGGCGGAATAGTCGGCCACCTGGAAATAGGTGCCGGCGGCACGCTGGAAGGTGAAGCGCGAGTTGCCCAGCAGATCGCAGAAGAGATCGCGCTTGGCCTGGTAGAAGGCCGGCAGCTTGCTGAGGTGTTCGGGATGGGCGGCCATGAAGTCGGCCAGGGCGCCCTGGATCGGCGTCACCCCGCAGAAGCTCACGTACTGGTGGACCTTGCGCAACTCGGCCGACAGCGCCGGCGGCGCCACCACGTAGCCGGTCTTCCAGCCGGTGACGTGGTAGGTCTTGCCAAAGGAGCTGACCACGAAGGCGCGGGCATAGAGTTCGTCGTGGGCGATGACGCTGGCATGGCGCTCGTCGTCGTACACCAGGTGCTCATAGACCTCGTCGCTGACCAGGTAGAGATCGCGCCCACGGATCAGCGCGGCCAGGCGGTCCAGTTCGGCAGCGCTGACCAGGGAGCCACTGGGATTGTGCGGGGTATTGAGCACGATGGCGCGGGTGCGTGGGCTCAGGGCCGCTTCCAGCGCCGCCCAGTCGATGCCGAAGCCCGGCAGCGCCAGGGGCAGGTGCACACAGCGCCCGCCGGCCAGGTGCACCGAGGGTTCGTAGCTGTCGTAGCAGGGATCGAAGACGATCACCTCGTCACCTGGCCGCACCAGGGTCTGGAGAGCACAGAACAGGCCCTGGGTGGCCCCGGGCACGATGGTGACCTCGGCCTCGGCGTCCACCGCACGGCCATAGAAGCGGGCGACCTTGGCCGCCACCTGCTGGCGCAGCGCCGGCAGCCCGGTCATGGGCGCGTACTGGTTGTGACCGGCCGCGACATGGCGACCGACCGCCGCGAGCAGCTCGGCCGGGCCGTCGAAATCGGGAAAGCCCTGGGACAGGTTCAGCGCACCGGTCTGGGCGGCGAGCTGGGACATGCGGGTAAAGATGGTGACGGCGAGGTCGGGAAGCTTGCTCTGGATCATCGCGCGGGTACAGGTCTGGCTGAGAAGACCAGCAGCCTGCGATTTTTTCCCCGCCAGGGCAAGGGATGGGGCGTGGAAAAGGGAGCGGTTCGCCCCACGCGGCCAGCTGGACGCTCAGCCGCGATCCGCAGGGCCTCGATAAGGCTGATCACGTAGCGTGGGAAACGGCGCAGCCTTTTCCACGGGTGCTTCCACGACGGGATTGCCTTGACGCATCACCAAAGAAAAAGGGGGCTATCGAGCCCCCTTCCTTTCGCAGCATGCCACGGTCTACCGCCGCTTGTCCTTGCGCTTCTTCTCGGCCTTCTTGTGGTGGCTCATCAACCGGCGCTTCTTGTTGACCTGGCGCTCGGTGAGGGTGTTCTTCTTGCCCTCGAAGGGGTTCTCGCCACCGCGGTATTCGATGCGGATCGGCGTACCCACCAGCTTGAGCACCCGGCGATAGGTCTTTTCCAGGTAGCGGGTATAGGACTTGGGCACCGCATCCGTCTGGTTGCCGTGGATGACGATCAGCGGCGGGTTGGCGCCGCCCAGGTGGGCATAGCGCAGCTTGATGCGCCGGCCACTGACCATCGGCGGCTGGTGCTCCTGCACCGCGTCCTCGAGGATCTGGGTCAGGCGGCTGGTGGGCCAGCGAGTGGTGGCCGAGGCGAAGGACTGCTGCACCGACTTGTACAGGTGACCCACGCCGGTGCCATGCAGCGCCGAGATGAAGTGGATGTCGGCGAAGTCGACGAACAGCAGCCGGCGCTCCAGCTCGGTCTTGACGTAGTCGCGCTCGCCGGACTCCATGCCGTCCCACTTGTTGAGGGCGATCACCAGGGCGCGACCGGTCTCCAGCACGAAGCCGAGCAGGTTGAGGTCGTGCTCGACCACGCCTTCGCGGGCGTCCATGACGAAGATCACCACGTTGGCGTCCTGGATCGCCTGTAGCGTCTTGACCACCGAGAACTTCTCGACCGCCTCGAAGACCTTGCCGCGGCGGCGCACGCCGGCGGTGTCGATCAGGGTGTAGCGTTCTTCGTTGCGTTCGAAAGGGATGTAGATGCTGTCGCGCGTGGTGCCGGCCTGGTCATAGACGATCACCCGCTCTTCGCCGAGCATGCGGTTGACCAGGGTCGACTTGCCGACGTTGGGCCGGCCGATCACGGCGATCTTGATGCCGGTGGTCTCGTCGATGCCCTGCACGCGACGGAAGACGTCACCGCCCTCTTCCGCGGCGGCGCGCACCTGCTCCTCGGTGAGCTCCTCGACCTCGACCTCATCCTTGGGAAAGACGCCCAGGGCGTCTTCCAGCAGGTTGTTCACGCCGCGCCCGTGGGCCGCCGCGATGGGATAGGCGTCGCCAATGGCCAGCGGGCTGAATTCCGCCCGGGCGATATCCGGGTCGACGGTATCGACCTTGTTGGCCACCAGGAAGGTGCGCTTGTTTCGCTTGCGCAGGTGCTCGGCGATCATCTGGTCGGCGACGGTCATGCCTTCGCGGGAGTCCACCAGGAACAGCACCGCATCGGATTCTTCGATGGCCTGCAGCGACTGCTCGGCCATCTTCAGGTCGATACCTTCCTCGTCACCAGAGATACCGCCGGTGTCGACCACGATGTAGGTGCGCCCCTGCCACTTGGCTTCGCCGTACTTGCGATCGCGGGTCAGGCCGGCGAAGTCGGCGACGATGGCGTCCCGGGTCTTGGTCAGGCGGTTGAAAAGCGTGGATTTGCCGACGTTCGGCCGCCCCACCAGGGCAATTACGGGAACCATACGGCTCTCCCAGAGCAGAAAACACGATGGCCGCTACCGAACTTCACGGTAGCGGCCATCGGTTGAGGATAAAGGTGTAGTGCGGTGTTTCAGAGGTTACTACACAATTTTGGCGGCGCTTTTTCGGCCTGGACGGCGCTGTCACTCCTCGCCATAGCCCTGCTATGACTCGTCGCGGCGCCTTGCCCAGACCCAACAATCACTCGCCAATTCTTGCGCGAACTTCTAAAACACCCCACTAGCGCAGACGATAGGCGACGAGTTTACCGCCATTGCCGTAAACATAGAGCATGTCGCCGACGACCAGTGGCCGTACCCGGACGCCGTCACCGTCGACCTTGGTGCGACCGACGAAACGCCCATCGACCTGGCTCAGCAGGTGGATGTAGCCGGCGTAGTCGCCCACCACCACGTTGCTCGACCAGACCACCGGGCCGGTGAGCTGGCGACGGGCCAGATCGGCATTGGTCCAGAGCGCGGAGGTCGAGGATTCCTCGACGGCCTCCACGGTGCCGTTGTCCAGGCTCAGGTAGACGTTGCCGAAGCCTTCGGCGACGCCGTCGTAGCTGGAGGCATCCCGCTGCCAGAGGACCTGGCCATTGGCCGGATTGAGCGCGGCTACGCGGCCGTTGTAGCTGACCACATAGAGGGTGTCGCCCGACAGCGACAGGCCACCGTCCACGTCGACGATGCGCTCCAGTTCGGAACGGCCCTTGGGCACGGCAATCTGCTGTTCCCACAACGGCAGGCCACGCTGCACGTCCAGGGCGACCACCTTGCCGCTGGCGAAGCCGGCCATGACCACTTGGTTGGTGACCAGGGGGGCACCGGTGCCCCTCAGACTCAGCACGGGCTGGGTGTCTTCGTAGATCCAGCGACGGGTGCCGCTGCCCAGTTCGAAGGCCTGCAGCTTGTCGTCCTGGGACTGCACCACCACCACGTCGTTGTTGACCACCGGGGCGGACAGCACCTCGCTGGACGCCTGGGCGCGCCACTTCTCGTCGCCACTGGCACTGTCGAGGGCGATCACCTGGCCACGCAGGGTGCCAACCAGCACCAGGCCGGAACCGACCCCGACGCCGCCGGATACCGGCAGGTCCAGGTCTTTCTTCCACAGCACCTGGCCGGTCTCGCGATTCATCGCCATGACCCGGCCATCGGCATCGGCGGCAAAGATCGTCTGACCGTCCACGGCCGGTACCAGGCGGTTGTATTCCTTGCCCTGGCCATCGCCCACCGAACGACTCCAGACTTCATCCAGCCGGACTTCGGCCTTGATGTCCTTCAGCTCGGCCGGCGGCAATTCCTTCTTACCGGTGCTGCTGCACCCGACGACCGCAAGGGCGAGACCCAGTACCGCGATAGGCTTCCAGCGCAACATCAGGCGTCTCCTTTGGCGAGATCATCGAGTTTCATCTGCAGCACGCCTTCGGCTGCATCGTTGGGCAGCGCGGCGCGGGCTTTTTCATAGGCGGCGCGGGCCTCGACCGGCTTCTTCAATGCCACCAGCAGGTCGCCCCGCAATTCTTCGCGGTTGGCGACATAGGCCTTGGGCGCCTCGCCATCCAGCAGCTTGAGGCCTTCCTCGGCCTTGCCCTGGGCTGCCAGCACCCGGGCCAGACGCTGACGCGCCAGCTCGCCGAGTTCGGCGTCGTGGGGCTTGTCCACCACGGCCTTGAGTTCGGCGGCGGCGTCGTCCAGGCGATTGTTCTCCACGGCCACCTTGGCGACGAAGAGACTCCCGTACTGGGCGTAGGCGGTACCGGAATAATCCTGCTTGAGCTTGCCGTAGGTATCGGTCACCCGGGCGGTGTCGACCTTGCCACCGGGCGCCAGGGTAGCTTCCACCAGCTGCTGATAGAGCACCGAGGCGCCTTGCGCCTGGTTGTTCTGATAGCGCTGCCAGCCCTGCCAGCCCAGTACCGCCACCAGGGCGATGACGCCACCGGCCAGCAGCGGCTTGCCGTTACGCTGCCACCAGGCCTTGGCGACCACCAGATTGTCGTCGTCGATGGAACTCAAATCCGTTCTCCTCAATTCCCGCGACCGGAACCGGCCGGGGGCAAAATCTCGTCCAGACGAGCGGCCAGGGCCGCGAAGTCGACCTTTTCCTGGGGCGCCTCGCCACGCAGCGGCTTGAGTGCCACCTGTTGCGTGGCCAGTTCGTCGTCGCCCAGGATCATCGCCCAGAGCGCGCCGCTCTTGTCGGCCTTCTTGAACTGGCTCTTGAAGCTGCCGGCGCCGGCGTTGACCAGCAGACGCAGGTCGGGACGGGCATCGCGCAGTTGCTCGGCCAGCTTGAGGCCGGCCAGCTCGGCCGCCTCGCCAAAGGCGCAGAGATAGAGATCGGCGGGGCGCTGCAGATCACCGGGCAGACGCTCCAGGGTTTCCAGCAGCAGCACCAGGCGCTCGACCCCCATGGCGAAACCGACCCCAGGGGTGGGCTTGCCGCCGAACTGGGTGATCAGGCCGTCGTAGCGGCCACCGGCGCAGACGGTGCCCTGGGCCCCCAGCTTGTCGGTGACCCACTCGAAGACGGTACGGCCGTAGTAGTCCAGGCCACGCACCAGCTTGGGATTGATCTGGTAGCGGATGCCGGCGGCGTCCAGGCGGGCCTTGAGGCCGTCGAAGTGGGCACGGGATTCGTCGTCCAGGTAATCCGCCAGGGTCGGGGCGTCCTGCAACAGCGCCTGGGTCTGGGCGTTCTTGCTGTCGAGGATGCGCAGCGGATTGGTGGTCAGGCGCCGCTGGCTGTCTTCGTCGAGCTGCTCGAAGCGGTCCTGCAGATAGGCCACCAGGGCTTCGCGATAGCGCACGCGATCGGCGCTGGAACCCAGGCTGTTGAGCTGCAGGGTGACGGCGTCGCTCAGGCCCAGGCGCTGCCAGAGGCGCGCGGTGAGCACGATCAGTTCGGCGTCGATGTCCGGACCGGGCAGGTTGAAGACCTCCACGCCGATCTGGTGGAACTGGCGATAGCGGCCCTTCTGCGGCTTCTCGTAGCGGAACATCGGCCCGGCGTACCAGAGCTTCTGCACCTGGCCACCGCCGGTCATGCCATGTTCGAGCACGGCCCGCACGCAACCCGCGGTGCCTTCGGGTCTCAGGGTCAGGGACTCCTCGTTGCGGTCGAGGAAGGTGTACATCTCCTTGTCGACCACGTCGGTGCCCTCGCCGATACCGCGGGCGAAGAGTTCGGTGAACTCCATGATGGGCAGACGGATCTCGTGGTAACCATAGCCGTCGAGCAACGTCGCGAAGGTACGTTCCAGGTAGCGCCAGGCCGGAGTCTGCTCCGGCAGGATATCGTTCATGCCACGGATGGCTTGCAGGGACTTGCTCACGAAAGGGCCTTATTCCTTGATCTTTCAGCTGCGCGCGATGAGTGCGGCATCCGCTTCGGCCTTCTCGGCCGCCTTGCGGCGGATGAGCCCTTCCAGCTCGTCCACCAGATTGTCGTTGTTCAGCTTGGAGGCCGGCTTGCCGTCGATGTACACCAGGTTGTTGGGCGTACCTCCGGTCAGGCCGACATGGGCCTCCTTGGCTTCGCCGGGGCCGTTGACCACGCAGCCGATCACCGCGACGTCCAGCGGCACCAGCAGGTCCTCCAGGCGCCCTTCCAGCTCGTTCATGGTCTTGACCACATCGAAGTTCTGCCGCGAGCAGCTCGGGCAGGCGATGAAGTTGATGCCACGCGAACGCAGGCGCAGGGATTTCAGGATGTCGAAACCGACCTTGATCTCCTCGACCGGATCGGCCGCGAGCGAGATGCGGATGGTGTCGCCGATGCCGTCAGCCAGCAGCATGCCCAGACCCACGGCGGATTTCACCGTACCCGAGCGCAGGCCGCCGGCTTCGGTGATGCCCAGGTGCAGCGGCTGCTCGATGCGGGTGGCCAGCTGGCGATAGGCGGCCACGGCCATGAAGACGTCACTGGCCTTCACGCTGACCTTGAAGTCCGGATAGTCCAGCTTCTCCAGGTGGTCGACGTGGCGCATGGCCGATTCCACCAGGGCTTCCGGGGTGGGCTCGCCGTATTTCTTCTGTAGGTCCTTTTCCAGCGAACCGGCGTTGACGCCGATGCGGATCGGGATGCCGCGCTCGCGGGCCGCGTCGACCACCGCCCTGACCCGGTCTTCGCGACCGATGTTGCCGGGGTTGATGCGCAGGCAGTCAACGCCCAGTTCGGCCACACGCAGGGCGATCTTGTAGTCGAAGTGGATGTCGGCCACCAGCGGCAGGCTGACCCGCTGCTTGATGCGACCGAAGGCTTCGGCGGCGTCCATGTCGGGCACCGAGATGCGCACGATGTCGGCACCGGCGTCCTGCAGGCGCTGGATCTGCGCCACGGTGGCGTCGACGTCGCAGGTTTCGGTGTTGGTCATGCTCTGCACGGCGATGGGGGCATCGCCGCCGACCGGCACCGAGCCGACCCAGATCTTGCGGGACAACCGACGTTTGATGGGCGATTCGCTATGCATGCTGGTTTCCCATGGGGTCGCCGGACGTCATTGTCCGGCCTGACCGAGTTTGATGCGGGCGGTCTCGCCCTTGGTGTAGGGCGCGAGGTCGACGACCTGGCCGTTGTAGGAGATCTGGGCACCGCGGGCGAAACCGAGACGGATGTTCACCGGTGCCTTGATCGAGGCGTAATCCAGGCTCTCGCCGCCCTTCTTCACGCCACTGAAGAGGATCTTGCCGGTACCGTCGCTGACCTGCGTCCAGCAGCTGGCGGTGAACCGGATGTTCAGGCTGTCGCTGCCGGCCACGGGAGCCGCGGCAGGCGCGCTGGCCGGCGCGGCAGGGGCCGCGGCGGTGGGCGCCGTGGGAGTAGGCGTGGTCGAACCCGTTACCGGGGCCGGGGTGGGCGCGGCGGTGGGGGCGGTCATGGCGGCGACGGCGTTGGCATCCGGCGTCGGCGTGCCTACCGGGGAAGGCAGGGTGGCAGCCGGCTGCTGGGCGACGACCGGGGGTTGTTCTTCCGGCTCGTCGATGGGGTGGATCTCGGTCTTGCCGTCGGCACCCTCGACCTCGACATGCTCCATGCTCACGGCACTGGAGCTGGAGGCCTGGCGACTGCGCTCCTGCCACCAGAACAGGCCCATGGCTATGATCAGCACCACCAGGATGAAACTGACGAATCTCAGGACATTGCGCGACAGCCGCACCGGCTCGTCGAGACGACCCAGGCTGTGCACGGTGCTGCCTTTGGCATCGGTGCCGGTATAGCCGTCGAAGGTACGCACCAGCTCGACCTGGTCCAGGCCGAGCAGCTTGCCATAGGCCTTGGTGTAGCCACGGGCAAAGGTGTGCCCCGGCATCTGCTGATAGTTGCCGGACTCGAGCTGCTCGATGATGCGCTCGCTGAGATTGAGATTCTGGGCGACCTGGGCCTGGCTCCAGCCAAGTTCCAGCCGCTTCTGCCGCAAGATCTCACCGGGATTGCCCCGTCCGGCGTGTACCGCTTCGGATTGCACTGCGGTCATTTCTGCTCCGACTGAAGTTGACGATATTCAGGTGAGTTCGGGTAGAGGCGCTTCAGCTGCAGGGCGTAACTCGCGGCGGTGTTGCGATCATTGAACACCTCGGCGAGACGGATCCCGAGCAACAGGCTGCGGGCATCCTGGGGGCTTAGCTGGCTGAAGGCCTGGTAATAGCTCCGGGACGGCACGTAATCGCGCGTCTGGTAGGCCAATTGAGCCAATTCGAACAGGGCCCTGGGCTGATTGCGATCCAGCCGCAGGGATTTTTCCAGATTTTCCTTGCCCAAGTCGACCTGATTGAGTCGCAGGGCGGTCAGGCCGAGATTCTCGAACACCCGGGCGCGCTCCGGGTAGAGGCTGTCCTCGGCGGCCTGGGTAAAGCGTTCGTAGGCATCCTTGTAGCGCCCCTGCTCATAGAGGAAGCTGCCGTAGTTGTTGAGGATGCGGGCATCGTGGGGCCGCTCGCGCAGGGCCAGGCGGTATTCCTGATCGGCCAGGTCGGTCTCGCCCTGGGCCTGGAACACCAGTCCGAGCGCGGCATGGGCGTCGGCGCTCGACGAATCCAGCTCCAGGGCCTTCTTCAGGGGTACCTTCGCCTGCTCGGTATTACCCTGCTGAACATAGCCGAGGCCGAGCTGGATGTAGGCGTCACGGGCCTGCATCCGTCCCTGGCGGGTATCCATGGGGTTGCGATCACCCTCGGTCACGCAGCCGGCGAGGCCGCCGACCACCAGGGCGAGCGCGACAGCCGCAAAGCGCGTGATCGCCATGGTCGCGCCCTCAGCCCTGGAGCGGCGTCACGGTTTCGGCACCGTCGAGCTGGCGAACGGCGATGTAACGCTGGCTACGCCGGGTGCGGTCCATGACCTGCCCCACCAGCTGGCCGCACGCGGCATCGATGTCGTCACCGCGGGTGGTACGCACCGTGACGTTGAAGCCGGCCTGCTGCAGCAGCTCCTGGAAACGGCGGGTGGCGTTCTTGCTCGGCCGCTCGTATCCGGAGTGCGGGAAGGGATTGAAGGGAATCAGGTTGATCTTGCAGGGTACGTTGCGCAACAGCTCGATCATCTGCAGCGCATGCTCGGGCAGGTCGTTGACGTCCTTGAGCAGGGTGTACTCGATGGTCAGGACGCGCTTCTCGCCCAGTTGGCCGATGTATCTCTGGCAGGCATCGAGCAGCATGGCCAGCGGATACTTGCGGTTGATCGGTACCAGCTCGTTACGCAGCTCGTCGTTGGGCGCGTGCAGCGACAGCGCCAGGGAGACGTCGATCTGCTTGGCCAGCTCTTCGATCATCGGCACCACGCCCGAAGTGGACAGGGTGACCTTGCGCTTGGAGATGCCGTAGCCCAGGTCATCCATCATGATGCGCATGGCGGCGACGACGTTGTCGAAATTCAGCAGTGGCTCGCCCATGCCCATCATCACCACGTTGGTGATGGCGCGGTCGATCTTGGCCGGTACGCTGCCAAAGGACTTGTTGGCGATCCACACCTGGCCGATCACCTCGGCGGCGGTGAGGTTGCTGTTGAAGCCCTGCTTGCCGGTGGAGCAGAAGCTGCAGTCCAGCGCGCAGCCGGCCTGGGACGACACACACAGGGTGCCACGGCCGTTCTGCGGAATGTAGACCGTCTCGACGCAGCTGCCGGAGGCGACGCGGATCACCCACTTGCGGGTGCCATCGCGGGAGATGTCCTCGCTGACGATCTCGGGGCCACGGATTTCCGCAGCGGCCTTGAGCTTTTCCTTGAGCGCCTTGCCCAGGTTGCTCATGGCGTCGAAATCGTCGATGCCGAAGTGATGGATCCACTTCATGACCTGGCCGGCGCGAAAGCGCTTCTCCCCGATGGACTCGAAGAACGACTCGAGCTGCGGCTGGGTCAGGCCCAGCAGATTGACCTTATCGGTGGCTGTGGTCATGGGATCACCTCGACGAAATCTGTTTGAAGCCCGCGCAGGACGCGGGCGGTGCCAGGAAGGCGGGCTGGCCGCTTCCCTGGCCAGCGCTCATCCTCAGCGGACGCGCTCGCAGACTTCGGTGGCTGCGAAGAAGTAGGAGATCTCGCGAGCGGCGGACGCTTCGGAGTCCGAACCGTGGACGGCGTTCTCGTCAATGGAGACGGCGAAGTCGGCACGGATGGTACCGGCGTCGGCTTTCTTGGGATCGGTGGCGCCCATCAGCTCACGGTTCTTGGCGATGGCGTTGTCGCCTTCCAGCACCTGAACCACGACCGGACCGGAGGTCATGAAGGAGACCAGATCCTTGAAGAAGGGACGCTCTTTGTGTTCGGCGTAGAAGCCACCGGCTTCGCGCTCGGACAGCTGGACCATCTTGGCAGCGACGACGCGCAGGCCAGCCTTCTCGAAGCGGGTGACGATCTCACCGACGACATTCTTGGATACGGCATCGGGCTTGATGATCGACAGGGTACGTTGAACAGACATGTGAACTCCGAATGTGGGAATAGAGCAAAAACGAAACCCGCGGATTATACGCGGGTCCCGGTGAAAAGCGTAGCGCGGTACGGGCGATGCGTCAGGCGGACTCGTCGATCCAGGCGGCCTGGATGGCCTCCAGCACCTTCTCGCCACCCCGCTGGGGATCGTCGTCGAACTCCGGCAGCGCCACGACCCAGTTGCGCAACTTGACGAAATTCACGTAGCGCGGATCCACGTCGGGATGGGCATCGTTGAGTTCGATGGCGATATCCAGCACATCGGTCCATTTCAGTGCCATGACAGCTGTCCTCAGTGACCTTCGGAAACCTGGTTGATGGTGTAGCGCGGAATCTCCACCACCAGGTCTTCGCTGCCTACTACCGCCTGGCAGGACAGGCGCGAACGCATCTCCAGGCCCCAGGCCTTGTCCAGCATGTCGTCCTCGAGCTCATCGGAGGGCTCGAGGGAGTCGAAGCCCTCCTGGACGACGACATGGCAGGTGGTGCAGGCACAGGACATCTCGCAGGCGTGCTCGATGTCGATGCCGTTGCGCATGGCCGCGGCGATGATGGTTTCGCCTTCGCTGGCTTCGAAGACCGCGCCCTCGGGGCAGTGCTCGGCGTGGGGCAGCAGGGTGATCTGCGGCATGATGGAACTACTCCTCGATATCGTTGAGACGGCGACCCGCCAGGGCCGCCTTGACCGAGGCGTTCATCCGCCGTGCGGCGAAGGCATCGGTCACCTGGGAAAGACGCTTGGTCTGCTCTTCGAGCGCCTGGACGTCGGTGGCTTCCAGCAGTTCGGCCAGGCGGCCGATTTCCAGCTCGATCACCTGGTGCTCCTCGGCGTCCAGCAGGCGCTCGCCATCGACGGCCAGCGCGGCGGTGACCGCCTCGACCAGCCGCCGGGCCTCGACCTGCTGCTCGCGCAGCGCGCGAGCCTGCATGTCGTCACCGGCATGGCGGAAGGAGTCCTGCAGCATGTTGGCGATCTCGCCATCGGTCAGGCCGTAGGACGGCTTGACCTGGACGCTGGCTTCCACGCCGCTGGACAGCTCGCGGGCGCTGACGCCGAGCAGGCCATCGGCATCGACCTGGAAGGTGACGCGGATCTTGGCGGCACCGGCGACCATGGGCGGGAAACCGCGCAGCTCGAAGCGGGCCAGGGAGCGGGCGTCCTTGACCAGTTCGCGCTCGCCCTGCAGCACATGCACCAGCATGGCGGTCTGGCCGTCGCGATAGGTGGTGAAATCCTGACCCCGCGCCACCGGGATGGTGGTGTTGCGCGGAATGATCTTTTCCATCAGCCCACCCATGGTCTCGAGGCCCAGGGACAGCGGGATGACGTCCAGCAGCAGCAACTCTTCGCCAGCACGGTTGCCGGCCAGCGAATCGGCCTGCAGGGCAGCACCGATGGCCACCACGCGATCCGGATCGATGTCGGTGAGCGGGGTGCAGTCGAACAGTTCGCCCACGACTTCACGGACATAGGGCACGCGGGTGGAACCGCCGACCATGACCACGGCGCGGATATCCGCCGGCTCCACTTCCGCATCGCGCAGGGCGCGGCGACAGGCCTTGAGGCTGCGCGCGACCAGCGGCGCGATGAGCGCCTGGAAGGTGCTGCGTTCCAGCACGCCCGACCAGTCGCCGTGACTGACCTCGACGCGCTCGGCGGTCGACAGGGCTTCCTTGGCGGCGCAGGCGCTCTGCAGCAGGCGCCGCTGGGTGCCCGGGTCCAGATCGCTGGACAGCCCTGCCTGCTGCACGATCCAGCCGGCGATGGCGTGATCGAAGTCGTCACCGCCCAGGGCACTGTCGCCACCGGTGGCCATGACTTCGAAGACGCCGCGGGTCAGGCGCAGGATGGAGATGTCGAAGGTGCCGCCACCCAGATCGTAGATGGCGACCACGCCCTCCTCGCCCCGGTCCAGGCCGTAGGCCACGGCCGCCGCGGTGGGCTCGTTGAGCAGACGCAGGACGTTCAGGCCGGCGAAGCGAGCGGCGTCCTTGGTGGCCTGACGCTGGGCATCGTCGAAGTAGGCCGGCACGGTGATGACGGCGCCGACCAGCTCGCCACCCAGGGTGGCTTCGGCGCGCTCGCGCAGCACCCGCAGGATGTCGGCGGAGACCTCTACCGGACTCTTGCGCCCGGCAGCGGTATCGATGAAGGGCATTTCCGACTCGCCGGCCACGAAGCGATAGGGCAACTGCTCGCCCAGCTGCTTGACGTCGGCGATGCCACGCCCCATGAGGCGCTTGACGGAAAGGATGGTATTGAAAGGATCCTGGGCGGCGGCGGCCTTGGCGCCCGCCCCCACTTCCACGCCAGCGGCGGCGTAGCGCACCGCGGACGGCAGGATCACCTCGCCCTGCAGATCGGGCAGGGTCTCGGCCACGCCACTGCGGACGGCGGCCACGAGGGAATTGGTGGTGCCCAGATCAATGCCCACCGCCAGCTTGCGCTGGTGCGGCTTGGGCGCCATTCCGGGTTCGGCTATCTGCAATAGAGCCATTGGCTAGTCGGCTTATGGTTGTCGGTGCCGGAGCGACACCTGTGATTAATCGTCCAGACGCTCTTCGAGCTGGCGGATCTCGCTGGCCAGCTTGTCGAGAAACTGCATGCGACGGACCAGGCGCTCGGCGACCGCGCGCTGGGCAGGATCCTGCCAGATCGCGGCGAAGGCCTGCTCGATGTCGCGCTGCGCATCCTTGAGCCGCTGGCGGAAGGCGGGAATGCCCGCGCTGTCGCCGGCGTCCTGCAGGTCTTCCAATTCCTCGCGCCACTGCAATTGCTGCATGAGGAAATCGGTGTCCTGGATGGTCGCCTCGAGCGGCATCTCATGCCCTTCGAGCTCCAGCAGATAGCGCGCACGACGCGACGGGGCGCGCAGCACGTGATAGGCCTCGTTGAGCTCGGCCGACCGCTCCAGCGCCTGGCGCCGCTCGCGCTCCGGCGCATCGGCGAATCGATCCGGATGAACCGTGCGGGCCAGGTCGCGATAGCGCGAGGCCAGACCCGCCTGGTCGATCTGGAAGGCGGGTTTGATCTCGAACAGCGCGAAGTGACAGGGCTTACCCATGACGGGCCTCAAATGTTGAAGCTTTCGCCGCAGCCACACTCGCCACGCACGTTGGGATTGTTGAACTTGAAGCCCTCGTTGAGGCCTTCACGCACGAAATCCAGCTCGGTGCCGTCCAGGTAGACCAGGCTCTTGGGGTCGATGATGACCTTGACGCCATGGCTTTCGAACACCTGGTCCTCGGCCGCGAATTCGTCGACGAACTCGAGTACGTAGGCCAGTCCCGAGCAACCCGTGGTACGAACGCCCAGGCGGATGCCCTCCCCCTTGCCGCGCCCATCGAGGGAACGCTGCACGTGACGGGCGGCCGACTCGGTCATGCTGATCGCCATGGTTCCTCCTTAGAGCAGGCCTTTCTTCTGCTTGTAGTCGCTGACCGCCGCCTTGATGGCGTCTTCGGCGAGTACCGAGCAGTGGATCTTCACCGGCGGCAGGGCCAGCTCTTCGGCGATCATGCTGTTCTTGATCGACGCCGCTTCTTCGATGCTCTTGCCCTTCATCCACTCGGTGGCCAGGGAGCTGGACGCGATGGCGGAGCCGCAACCGTAGGTCTTGAACTTGGCGTCTTCGATGATGCCCTGCTCATTGACCTTGATCTGCAGACGCATCACGTCGCCGCAGGCCGGAGCGCCGACCATGCCGGTGCCGACATCGGGATCGGCCGCGTCGAACTTGCCGACGTTGCGCGGGTTTTCGTAGTGGTCGATGACCTTTTCACTGTATGCCATGATTCAATCCTCGCTTATCAGGGTGGGTCAGTGGGCTTGCCACTCGACCTGACTCAGGTCTACGCCTTCTTTGAACATGTCCCACAGCGGAGACAATTCGCGCAACTTGTTGACGGCTTCGGTGACCTTGCCCGCGGCATAGTCAACGTCTTCTTCGGTGGTGAAGCGACCGAAGGTGAAGCGAATGGAGCTATGCGCCAGTTCGTCATTGCGGCCCAGGGCACGCAGGACGTAGGACGGCTCCAAGGACGCCGAGGTACAGGCCGAACCGGACGACACCGCCAGATCCTTGAGCGCCATGATCAGCGACTCGCCTTCGACGTAGTTGAAGCTCAGGTTCAGGTTGTGCGGCACGCGATGGAGCAGGCTGCCGTTCAGGTAGACCTCTTCCAGGCCTTCGAACTGACGGTAGAAGCGATCGCTCAGGGCCTTGATGCGGGCATTTTCCTGGACCATCTCTTCCTTGGCGATGCGGAAGGCTTCGCCCATGCCGACGATCTGGTGGGTCGCCAGGGTGCCGGATCTCATGCCACGCTCGTGACCGCCACCATGGGTCTGGGCCTCGATGCGCACGCGCGGCTTGCGGCGGACGTAGAGGGCGCCAATGCCCTTGGGACCATAGGTCTTGTGCGCCGAGAAGGACATCATGTCGACCTTGAGCTTTTCCAGATCGATCTCGACCTTGCCGGTGGACTGGGCGGCGTCGACGTGGAAGAGCACGCCCCGGGAGCGGGTCAGCTCGCCGATGGCGGCGATGTCGTTGACGGTACCGATCTCGTTGTTGACGTGCATGATGGACACCAGGGTGGTGTCGTCACGCAGAGCCGCCTCGATCATCTCGGGGGTGATCAGGCCGTCTTCGCCCGGCTCGAGATAGGTGACCTCGAAGCCCTCGCGCTCGAGCTGACGGGTGGTGTCCAACACCGCCTTGTGCTCGATCTTCGAGGTGATCAGGTGCTTGCCCTTGTTCTGATAGAAGTGCGCGGCGCCCTTGATGGCCAGGTTGTCGGACTCGGTGGCACCGGAGGTCCAGACGATCTCGCGCGGGTCGGCGTTGACCAGTTCGGCCACCTGACGACGGGCATTTTCCACGGCTTCCTCGGCCTTCCAGCCGAACAGGTGGGAGCGCGATGCGGGGTTGCCAAAGTTGCCGTCCACCAGCAGGCACTCGCTCATCTTCTGAGCGACGCGCGGATCGACGGGCGTGGTGGCGGAATAGTCTAGGTAGATCGGCAATTTCATCGGTTACTCCTAATCAGACGGGCGTCTCTGCTCAGTCGATGGTGGACGCTTCGATTTTTTCGACCGCCAAGGGCGATTGCTTGCTGGCACAGGCCTTGGTGTCCTGACGCTTGGCAACCTGCTGGATCTCGTTGCGGGCGACCAGGTCAGCCAGGGTGATGCCACTCAAAAAGGTGTGGATCTGATCGCTCAGATCGCACCAGAGGTGGTGGGTCAGGCAGGTATCACCCTGGTGACAACCCCCACTGCCCTGGCAGCGGGTGGCATCCACGGATTCGTTGACCGCGTCGATCACCTGGGCCACATGGATACCGCCCATGTCGCGCGCCAGCTGATAGCCGCCACCGGGACCGCGCACGCTGTTGACCAGCGAGCCACGACGCAGACGTGCGAACAACTGTTCCAGATAGGACAGCGAGATGCCCTGCCGCTCGGAAATGTCGGCCAGCGACACCGGACCCCGCTGGGCGTGCAGCGCCAGGTCGAGCATGGCGGTTACGGCATAGCGGCCTTTGGTGGTCAGTCTCATGACGAACTCGAGCGGGTTGCATCGGATGACCTCGATTATCGGATTCCCGACAAAAAAGGTCAACTATAAAACCAACCAAATCACTCAGGCATTATCTATCGGGGGGATAGTCCGCGGGTGGGATTCGCCACGGGCGGCCTTCTGGGTTTCAGTCAGGACGCCACGCAGGATGTTCATCTCCAGCTTGCTGATGCCGGCACGCCCATAGAGGCGCCGCAAGCGACTCATCAGGTGGCGCGGCTTGGCCGGATCGAGGAAGCCGATCTCCACCAGGGTCTGCTCCAGGTGCTCGTAATAGAGCTCCAGCTCTTCCACCGTCACCGGCTGGGTGTTGAGCATGGCGGTGGCTTCGACCTTGTTCATCTTGGTCGGCTGGTTCTGCGCCGCGAGCCAGGCCATGCGCACTTCGTACACCAGCACCTGGACCGCCGCGGCGAGGTTGAGCGAGCCGAAGGCCGGGTCCGAGGGGATGTGCACGTGGTAGTGGCAGCGCTGCAACTCCTCGTTGGTGAGCCCGGCGTACTCGCGACCGAAGACCAGGGCGACCTCGCCCCCCTGCTCCACCTGGGCCAGGGAGGTGGTGGCGCATTCGCGCGGATCCAGCAGCGGCCAGGGGATGCGGCGATCGCGGGCACTGGTGCCCAGCACCAGGCTGCAGCCGCTCAGGGCTTCTTCCAGGGTGTCGACGACGACGGCGGCGTCGAGCACATCGTTGGCCCCGGAGGCACGCGCATTGGCCTCGCCGCTGGGAAAGTCCTCGGGATCGACCAGATAGAGGCGCGACAGGCCCATGTTCTTCATGGCCCGGGCGGCACCGCCGATGTTGCCGGGATGGCTGGTATTGACCAGAACGACGCGGATGTTGTTCAGCACGTGGCTATCCTCGAGCGGACGCGGGAAATCGGCGCCGTATACTACGCCCACACGCGCTCGCTGGCCACGAATACCCCTTCCCGCGCCGCGAAGTCTGCTATCATTGCCGGCTTTCCTTATACAACCCAGGTGATTTATCCATGCAGCCCATGCTGAACATCGCACTGCGCGCGGCCCGCAGCGCCGGTGAACTGATTTTCCGTTCGATTGAGCGCCTGGACGTGATCGCCGTCGACGAAAAAGGCGCCAACGACTTCGTCTCCGAAGTCGACCGGGCCGCCGAGCAGACCATCCTTGCCACCCTGCGCAAAGCCTATCCCACCCATGGTTTCCACGGTGAGGAATCCGGCTACCTGGCGGGCGAAGGCGAAGGCGCCGACTACGTCTGGATCGTCGACCCGCTGGATGGCACCACCAACTTCCTCCGTGGCGTTCCGCACTTTTCGGTGAGCATCGCCTGCAAGTACAAGGGCCGCCTGGAACACGCCGTGGTGCTGGATCCGGTGCGTCAGGAAGAATTCACCGCCAGCCGTGGCCGCGGTGCCGCCCTGAACGGCCGGCGCATCCGCGTCACCAACCGTCGTAGCCTGGAAGGCGCCCTGCTAGGTACCGGTTTCCCCTTCCGTGCCAATGACGTCGATCACCTGGACAACTACCTGGGCATGTTCCGCAGCCTGATCGGCCAGACCGCCGGCATCCGCCGTGCCGGCTCCGCTGCCCTCGACCTGGCCTATGTCGCCGCCGGTCGCTTCGATGCCTTCTGGGAAATGGGCCTGTCGGAGTGGGACATGGCGGCAGGCGCGCTGCTGGTGCAGGAAGCCGGTGGCCTGATCGGCGACTTCAATGGTGGCCACGACTTCCTCGAGAAGGGCCACATCGTCGCCGGCAACCCCAAGTGCTTCCGCGGCCTGCTGACCCAGATCCAGCCGCACCTGCCGGCCTCGCTCAAGCGCTGAATTCGCATCGCTCACGAAAAAGCCCCTGTCGGCAGCGCCGACAGGGGCTTTTTCTTGCCTGCCGCAGAGGGACTCCGCGGCAGGCTGGAGGGGATCACTTGACCACTTTCAGACTCGGCCGCGCCGGTGCCGGCTTGGGCGCCTCGGGCTTGCTGCCACCGTTGTCGGGGCCCTGGTCATCCGGCGGGCTGGGCTCGCTGTCGAAGACCATGCCCTGGCCATTCTCCCGGGCGTAGATGGCCAGGATGGCGCCGATCGGGACATAGAGGTTGTAGGCCACGCCGCCGAAGCGGCCGTTGAAGCTCACCGCCTCGTTGTCCATGTGCAGGTCACGCACGGCACTGGGCGACGCGTTCAGCACGATCTGGCCGTCGTTGGCATAGCCCGGCGGCACGCGCACCTCGGCGTAGTCGGCATTGACCAGCAGGTGGGGCGTGCAGTCGTTGTCCACGATCCACTCGTAGAGCGCGCGGACCAGGTAGGGGCGACTGGAATTCATGGGGTTCTCCTCTAGCGCATCTCACGCTCGGTGACCGAAAGGCTGGATCGGAAACTGTCGCGCGCGAACATGCGATCCATGTAGTCCTGCAGCGGCTTGGCGGCCCGGGGCAGTTCGATGCCCAGGCGCGGCAGTCGCCACAGGAGGGGGAGCAGGCAACAGTCCACCAGGGAAAAGTCGTCGCTCAAGAAAAAGGGTTTTTCCGCGAAGATCGGCGCCACGCCGGTCAGGCTCTCGCGCAATTCCTTGCGCACGGCGGCGAGGTCGGCGCCCGGCGCCGCCTGCAGGATGGCGTCCACCAGGGTGCACCAGTCGCGCCCGATGCGGTGCATCAGCAGCCGCGACTGGCCGCGGGTGACCGGATAGGCCGGCAACAGCGGCGGATGCGGATAGCGTTCCTCGAGGTACTCCATGAGCACCTCCGTGCCATAGAGCACCAGGTCGCGATCCATCAGCGTCGGCACGGTGCCATAGGGATTGTGCTCGGCCAGCTGCCGCGGGCATTCCCCTCGGCGCACGGCGATCAGCTCGCACTCGACGTTCTTTTCCGCCAGGATCAGACGGATCCGGTGGCTGTAGTGATCCTCGGGATCATGGAAACAGGTCAGGCGGGTTATGGCGCCCATGGGTCCCTCCCCCGTCGGGGGCGAAGCTGCAAAGGCGGGATTATCTCGCACCTTGCGGCCCGAGACCTAGGCTTTGTCCGAAAACTGCCTGCGCATCGGTGATGCTGCGTTAAAAATGGACTCGGAATGCTCATTTACCACTCGTAGACTCCGCTTCCCGCCGCTTTGATTCGCTGGCGCTCACCCTTCGGACCAGCCGTTGGCCGTTACTCCCGTTGGTCGTTGCGCCTTGCCTCACCTTCGCTCGGCGACTTTTCAGACGAGCCGTCTCCTCATTGCTCACTGTCGGGCAATCGCCGCCAGAATTCACGCTTGAGCCAGAAGGCCAGGACGGCGAACAGCACCAGATAGCCCAGCACCCAGGGCGCGAGCCGCCAGGCCAGGCTGCGCTCGGGCGCGGCGGAATAACCGAGGTAGGCGACCAGATCGTCGACGGTACGGGCGAACTGCTCGGGAGTCTGGGCGCCACTGCCCGGCTCCAGGCGCAGCACGCAGCGTCCCGCGCTGCAGTCGCGCAGCTGGCGACCGCGCAGGGCGGCCAGGACGTCGGGCATGCGGGTGCCGGGCGCCGCGAGGTTGTCGACCCCGAGCGGCCGCCCGGGCGCCAGGTAGAACTCCTGCAGGAAGGCGCGCAGCCAGGCCTCGCCACGCACCGCGGCGATCAGGGTGAGGTCCGGCGGCATGCTGCCGAAGGCGCGGCGGGCATCCTCGGGCTTGAGCAGCCCGAGCATGGGCGCACTGGCGGTGCGCCCGGGCGCCCAGCTGGCGAGGTCCAGGTGAAGATCGGCGGCGACGCGATCGAAGCGCTGGTACTCCTGGCCATGGCAGGCCAGGCAATAGCGACCGAAGGTGATGGCGCCCGCCCGGGGATCGCCTTCGGCGCCGCTGGCCAGACCACTGCACAGCAGCAGCATGCCCAATAGCAGATAGCGACTCATGGGCGGGGCTCCGGCAGCCGGCGCAGGGGACCCAGGCGACTGTACCAGGGCATGCCCAGCAGGCTGATGAAATAGACACCCGCGGCCAGGCGCGCCAGCCACAGGCGCCCATCGGTCAGCGCGACCACGCCTAGAACGCCCAGGGCGACAAAGGCCAGACAGGCCAGGTACAGGCCCAGCCGCGCCGGCCAGGCCTTGTGGCGGATCGAGCGGACCGCGCTACGATCCAGCCAGGGCAGCACGAACAGCAGGGCGATGGCCAGGGCCGCCAGGCCGAGACCGCCGGCCTTGCTCGGCACCGCCCGCAGCAGCGCATAGAAGGGGGCCAGGTACCACGGCGGCGCGATGTGCGCGGGGGTCACCAGTGGATCGGCCGGCTGCTGGTTGGCCGGTTCCAGCACCAGCCCGCCCAGGTCCGGCGCCAGCAGTACCACGGCGAGAAAGACCAGCAGGAAGACCGCCAGGCCGCAGAGGTCCTTGAGCGTCAGATAGGGGTGGAAAGGCACCCCGGCGGCACCGCTGACATCACGGTCGTCACCCTCGGGATTGTTCGAGCCGGTCTGGCGCAGGGCGCCGACGTGCAGGGTCACCAGCGTGAGGATCAGCAGTGGCAGCCCCACCACATGCAGGGCCTGGAAGCGCCGCAGGGTGGCGTCGGACAGCACCACCCCGCCGCGCAGCAGGTCGGCCACGGTCGGGCCTATCGCCGGCAGTGCCTCGACCGCGCTCAGGGACACCTGGGCGCCCCAGTAGGAGAGCTGGCCCCAGGGCAGCAGATAGCCGAAGAAGGCCTGGGCCAGGAGGAGCAGGTAGAGCAGCACGCCAAAGCTCCAGACCAACTCCCGCGGCGCGCGATAGGAACCATAGAGCAGGCCGCGCAGCATATGCAGGTAGAGGCAGACGAACAGCGCCGAGGCGCCCACCGCGTGCAGATAGCGGATCAGCCAGCCGAAGGGCACCTCGCGCATGAACAGCTGGACCGAGGCGAAGGCACCCTTCACGGTGGGTTCATAGCCGAACAGCAGCCAGAGACCGGTCAGCACCTGCAGCGCCAGGATGAAGAGCAACAGGGAGCCGAACAGGTAGAAGACGTTGAGATTGCGCGGCACCCGGTAGTCGCTGAGGTGCCGCCGCCAGAAGGCGCCCAGGGGCAGCCGTCGTTCCAGCCAGCCGGGTTCCCTGTCCTTCATGCCGCGCCCTCCCCGTCGCTGCCGATCACCAGCAGGTTGTCGCCACGGAAATGATGGGGCGGCACGGCCAGATTCAGCGGCGCCGGCTGGTCGCGATAGACCCGGCCAGCCAGATCGAACCGGGAGCCATGGCAGGGACAGAGATAACCGCCGTCCCGGTCCGCCACGCCTGGCGCCAGGGAGGGAATGCAGCCCAGGTGGGTGCAGAGGGCGGTGACGACGAAGATGTCCGACCGCCGCGATCTCAGGCGCGGATCCACATAGGGTGGCTGGCTGGATTCCCGGGAATCCGGATCGGCGAGTCCGGCCTGATCGGCCAGCAGACGGGCCTGGTCCGCCGTGCTGCGGCGCAGGACACAGACCGGCTGGCCGCGCCACTGCACCGTGAGTTGCTCGCCGTCGCGCAAGGCCTGGAGATCCACCTCGACCGGCGCCGCCGCCACTTCCGCCGAACGGCCGGGCCGCAGGGCGCAGACGAAGGGCACGCTACCCGCCACCAGCCCCAGGCCGCCGACGGCGGAGGTGGTGGCGATCAGCAGGCGGCGGCGTTGGGCATCGGGAGCGTCGTCGGTCACGTCAGGCTTCCCGGCTCCATCTCCAGCGTCACGCCGAAGCGCTCGCGCACCGAGGCGCGGATGCGCTCGGCCAGGGCCAGGACGTCGCGACTGCGGGCGCCGCCGAAGTTGACCAGCACCAGCGCCTGGGCGGCATGCACCCCCACGGCGCCGTCGCGATGCCCGCGCCAGCCGGCCTGGTCGATCAGCCAGCCGGCGGCCAGCTTGACGCTGCCATCGGCCTGCGGATAGGTCGCCAGGCTCGGGTAGCGCTCATGCAATGCCGCGGCTTCGCCGGCGGTGACCACCGGATTCTTGAAGAAGCTGCCGGCATTGCCCAGCACCGCCGGGTCGGGCAGTTTGCGCTGGCGAATGCCGCAGATGGCCGCGCTGACGGCTTCGGGCGTGGGCTGCATGACGCCCGCCTCGGCCAGGGCCTGGCGCACCGGACCGTAGTCCAGCACCAGCTGCGGCTGACGACTGAGCCGGAAGCGTACCCGCAGCACGATCCAGCGCCCGGCCTCGGCCTTGAAGCGACTCTCGCGGTAGGCGAAGGCGCAGTCGGCTGGGGTGAGGTCGTGGAGTTCGCCGCTATGGCGATCGAGCGCTGTCACCCCGGCGCATCTGTCCTTCAGCTCGACGCCATAGGCGCCGATGTTCTGGATCGGCGAAGCCCCCACGGTGCCCGGGATCAGGCTGAGATTCTCCAGGCCGTACCAGCCGTTGGCCAGGGTCGCCATGACGAAGGGATGCCAGGGCTCGCCGGCTTCGGCTTCCACCAGCAGGGCATCGCCCTCCTCCGCCAGCAGGCGGATACCGCGGGACGTCAGCCGCAGCACCAGGCCCTCGACCCGCTCGGGCAGGACCAGATTGCTGCCACCGCCCAGCACCCGTAGCGGTACGCCGAGTTGCCGCGCCAAGGCCAGGGCCTCGCGGACCTCGGCATCGCTCGCGGCTTCCAGATAGCGGTCGGCTTCTGCCACCAGGCCGAAGGTGTTGAGCCCCTGCAGCGGGACCTGCTGTTGCAGCTCAGCGACCATGACGGGCAGCCACTTCGGCGACCAGGCCGTCGCAGGCGCCTTCCAGCAGGTCGAGGACCCGCTCGAAGCCGGCTGCACCGCCGTAATAGGGATCGGGTACTTCGTCCACCGCCAGGCCCTGGCGCGCCAGGAAGAGTTCGGGCACCGCGCCCCCATCCGGGCGCAGCTGCTCCAGCCAGGCGAGGTTGTCCTGGTCCATGGCCAGGATCAGGTCGAAGCGCTGGAAATCGTCCTTGGCTACCTGGCGCGCGCGCAGGTCGCCGATGGCATAGCCGCGACCCGCAGCGGCCTGGATGGCACGGGAATCCGGTGCCTTGCCGACATGCCAGTCACCGGTACCGGCCGAGTCCAGCTGCACCCCCTCGGCCAGACCGGCGGCGTCCAGCTTGGCCCTGAGGATGCCTTCGGCGGTGGGCGAGCGGCAGATGTTGCCCATGCAGACGAACAGGATGCGCAGGGTCATCTAGGCTCCCAGCAGGCGTCTGACGCGCTCGAGGTCTTCCAGGGTATCCACGCCGGCCTGGGGCGCTTCCAGGGCATCGGCGACATGGATACGGACGCCGTGCCAGAGGGCACGCAGCTGCTCCAGGGCTTCGATCTCTTCCAGGGCGCAGGGACCCCAGCTGACGAAGTCGGCGAGGAAGCCGGCGCGGTAGGCATAGATGCCGATATGGCGGCGGTAGGGAAAACCCTGGGGCAGCTGCGCGCGATTAGCGGCGAAGGCATTGCGGGCCCAGGGCAACGGCGCCCGACTGAAGGTCAGCGCCAGGCCGTTCAGGTCGGTGCTCACCTTGACCACATTGGGATTGAACAGGCTGTCGACGTCCCCGATCGGCTCGGCCAGGGTGGCCACGCCGGCTTCGGGATGGGCGGCGAGATTGCCGGCCACCTGGTCGATCACGGCCGGCGGAATCAGCGGCTCGTCGCCCTGGACGTTGACCACCAGGGCGTCATCGGCGAGGCCGAGCAGTTCGGCCACCTCGGCCAGGCGATCGGTGCCCGAGGCATGGTCGGCGCGGGTCAGCAGGACCCGGGCGCCAAAGCCCTCGCAGGCACGCAGGATGTCGTCGTGGTCGGTCGCCACCACCACCTGCTCGGCGCCACTGCGGCTGGCCTGCTCCCAGACGTGCTGGATCATCGGCTTGCCAGCGACGTCGAGCAGCGGCTTGTTGGGCAGCCGGGTACTGGCCAGTCGCGCCGGGATGACGACGGTGAAAGCGGTGCTCATTTGTCCAGACGCTCGTCCGTGGTGATGATGCGCGCCTCGCTTTCCAGCATCACCGGGATGCCGTCGCGAATCGGGAAGGCCAGGCCGGCGGCCTTGCTGATGAGTTCGGTCTTGTCGTCGCTCAGGATCAGCGGGCTCTTGGTCAGGGGGCAGGCGAGGATGTCCAGCAGCTTGAGATCCATGGGCAGAGGTTCCGTCAGTGAGAATGTTCGGGCAGGAGCCGGTCGAGACGCCCATCCAGCCAGCCGACGAAGGCGGCCGAGGGCTGGGCGTCCACCGCCAGGTACCACCAGTCGGCAGCGGCGAAGGACCGGCACTTGACCGCGTCCTTCTCGGTCATCACCAGCGGCAGCTCGGGCGTGAAGGCCAGGTCCGCGACGCTGTAGGTGGCGTGATCGGCGAAGGCATGGGGCAACGGCTGCCAGTGTAGTCCTTCGAGGGTGGCGAAGAAACGCCCGGGGTTGCCGATGCCGGCCAGGGCATGCAGCCGCTGCCCCGGGGGAAAGAAGTCCAGCGGCCGGGTCTCGCCGCTGCGCAGATTGATCAGCGCGCTGGGCTGCAGGGTCAGGCCATAGCCGTCGGCAGGATCGACGGCGGCGCCGTTGTGGATCACGGCGTCCACCTCGGCCAGACGCTCCAGGGGCTCGCGCAGCGGCCCGGCCGGCAGGCAGCGGCCATTGCCGAAACCCCGTGCCGCGTCGACCATCACCAGCTCCAGGTCGCGGGCCAGGCGATAGTGCTGCAGGCCGTCGTCGCTGAGGATGACATCGAGGCGCTCTTCGGCGAGCAGACGTTCGACGGCGCGACCGCGGTCGGGATCCGTCACCAGGGCAACGCCGGTGCGCTGCACGATCAGCAGCGGCTCGTCGCCGGCGACGGCGGCGGGGTCGGTGGCCCGCACCCGCCAGGGCAGACTCGGCGGCGTGGCGCCATAGCCGCGACTGACCACCCCGACCCTCAACCCACGCGTGCGCAGGTGGCCGATCAGCCAGAGGATCATGGGGGTCTTGCCGGTCCCGCCGACAGTGAGATTGCCCACCACGATGACCGGGACCGGCGCGCGATGGATGCTGCCCTGCCCCGCCAGGAAGCGCTGGCGCTTGCGCCGGGCAACCTGGCGATAGAGGGCTTCGAGCGGGGTCAGCAGACCCAGCGCCGGATGTCCTGCATACCAGGCACGGACCAGGCGTTCGCCCAGGCTCACGGACGTTTCGCCTGGGCCTCGAGGGTGGTGATGCGCAACTGGCTGAAGCCCAGCTTGCCGGCGGCGTCCATGGCCATGACCACCGCCTGGTGGGTGGCGCGGCCATCGGCGGTGATCACCAGCGGCAGGCTGTTGTCGCCGCCGGATTCCCGCTGCAGCGCGGTAGTCAGGCCGGTCAGGTCGTTGCGCGCCAGGGTCTGGCCGTTGAGCGCCATCTGGCCCTCGGCGGTGATGCTGATTTCCAGGGTCTTGGCCTGGTTGGCGGCCGCCGCGGCGCTGTCGGCCTCGGGCAGTTCGAGCTTCAGCTGGCTGGGCTTGCTGAAGGTCGCGGTCACCACGAAGAACAGCAGCAGGACGAAGATGACGTCGATGAAGGACGCCAGGTTGATATAGACCTCTTCGCGAGCGGCGCCCCCGGCGCGGCGACGGAATTTCACGCCGGGGCTCCTTCGCGGACGTCCACCTCGCGATCGCCGTGGAGGATGTCCACCAGCTTGACCGCTTCCTGCTCCATGCCCACCACCAGCTCATCGACCCGGCGCAGCAGGTAGCGATGGAAGAACACCGCGGGAATCGCCACCAGCAGGCCAGTGGCGGTGGTGACCAGGGCCTTGGAGATGCCGCCGGCGAGGATGGGCGCATTGGCCATGCCGTCGTTCATGAAGGCGCTGAAGATGTCGATCATGCCGAACACCGTGCCGAGCAGGCCCATCAGGGGCGCCAGGGCGGCGATGCTGCCGAGGGTGTTGAGATAGCGCTCGAGGTCGTGCACCACGCGGCTGCCGGCTTCCTCGATGGCTTCCTTCATGATGTCGCGACCATGGCGGGAATTGGCCAGGCCCGCGGCGAGGATGTCGCCCAGGGGAGACCCGGCGCGCAATTCGCGCAGCCGCTCGGCATTGAGCTGCTTGTCCTGGATCCAGCGCCAGACCTGCGCGAGCAACGTCGGCGGCGCGACCCGGCTGCGCCTCAGGGTCCACAGCCGCTCGGCGATGATGGCCGTGGCCAGGATGGAACTGAGAATGATCGGCAGCATCATCCAGCCGCCAGCTTTGACCATTTCGAACACGAGACCGTTACCCCTGCCGCAAAATGCGGCCACTCTAGCACGAACGCCGGAGGGCCTGTTCAAGGGCTCGCGAGCTAGAGACAAACAAGGCGAGAATGGCCGAGGAAGCCGAGTTTACGAGGGGTAAATGAGCATTCCGACCGGGCTGGCGATCCAGGTCTTTTCAACGCCATTTGGCCGACGCGCAGTAGCCTTTGAATAGGCTATCAGGGGGTCGGCGGGGAGACCCGCCACCAGTGCCGCGCCTGGCGCTGTCCGCGCGGTGTCTCCCAGCGACCGAGGGTCCAGCTCAGGGCGCCCAGCGCGGCGGTGTCATAGGGCAGCACGCCGCGCTCGCGATAGCGCGCCAGTACCTGGGGATGGGGATGGCCATAGCGATTGTTCAGTCCGCGCGAGATCAGCACGCCGCGCGGTTGGACGGCCTCGATGAAGACGGCGCTGGAGCCGCTGCGACTGCCGTGGTGCGGGGCGACGAGCCACTCCGCTGCCAGGGGCTTGCCACTGGTCACCAGCTCCGCTTCGCGGCGGGCATCGATATCGCCGGTCAACAGCAGGCGCTCGCCCCTGGCCTCGATCCTGAGCACGCAGGAAGAGGCATTGGAATCCGCATCAGGATGCCACCAGGTGGTGAAGCCGACTTCGTTCCACTCCCAGCGAGCGCCGTCTTCACAATCCAGGGCGCGCAACTCCGCCGTGAGGCGACCCGCCTCGCCACTGAGCACCTGCCCTGGCGGCAGCCCCCTGGCCACGGCCGGTGCACCGCCGGCATGGTCGGCATCGGCATGACTGAGCAGCATGACATCCAGGGTGCCGATGCCGGCGGCCTTCAGGTTGGGCAGGACGACCCGGGCGCCGCTGTCATAGCTGCCCAGGCGCGGACCGGCATCGTAGAGCAGCGCATGCTCACGGGTACGCACCAGCACCGCCAGGCCCTGCCCCACGTCCAGTACGGTGATCCGCGCCAGCCCCTCCGCGGGTACCGGCGGCGGGGGAAACAGCCCCGGCAGCATCAGCAGCGCGCCGAAGCCGCGCAGCGGCACGCCCGCGGGCAGCAGGGCCAGCAATGCGCCAAAACCCGCCAGCCACAGCGCCCAGGTGGGCGCGAGGACCGGCTGCCAGGCCGCAGCCAGGTGCGCCAATCCGCTCAGCAGCCAGAGCAGCCCTTGCAACAGGCCACCCGCCAGCAGCAAGGCCGGCGCCCCCAGCGGCGACCAGAGCAGGGACAGCAGGGTCCCCGCCAGCGCCAGGGGCACGATGGCCAGGTCCATCAGTGGCACGGCCAGGGCGTTGGCCAGCGGGCCGCTCGGACTCAGGGGCAGGCCCAGCGCCAGGAGCAGCGGCGCCAGGCCCACGGCCATGCACCATTGGGCACGCCCGAGGGTGAGCCACCACGGCAGTCGGCCCAGGCGGCCGGCGAAGCTCCAGAGCAGCAACAGCACGGCGCCGAAGGACAGCCAGAAACCGGGCAGCAGACTGACCAGCGGATTGGCGGCCAGCACCAGTGCCAGGGCCAGCAGGACGGCGTCCGCCAGCCGTACCTGCTGACGCCCGAGCTGCCAGAGCAGTCCCAGGCTGACCATGACGCAGGCCCGTTGCACCGGCACCTCGAAGCCAGCCAGCAGTCCGTAGCCCAGCGCGGTGGCGATCGTCAGCACCGCCGCGGACAGGCGCCAGGGCAGCCGCCGCGGCCAGAGACCGCGGCGCGCCAGGATGACCACCCCGGCATAGACGCCGAGGGCGATCAGGCCGATGTGCTGCCCGGAGATGACCATCAGGTGCACGGTGCCGGTGTCCTGGAACAGCTGCCACTGGGCATCGGTGATGCCCGAGCCGTCGCCCACCACCAGGGCGGCGAGCAGCCCGCCCTGCCCGGCGGGATCCCGCGTCTGCAGGTATTGGCGGATACCATCGCGCCAGGTCGCCAGGCCGCTGGCGGCGGCCAGGCGCTGGCCATCCTTGACGCTGCCGGTAGCGCCTATGCCCTGGGCCAGTAGCCAGGCTTCGCGATCCTGGCCCAGGGGGTTGGCCAGACCTGAGGGGCCGCGCAACTCAGCGGCCAGGCGCCAGCGCTCGCCGGCCAGCGGGCGGGGCCCTCCGTGCCAGCTCAGGCGGATCCGCGCCGGTAGCTTCAGCGCGCGGCGGCTGGTCGCTCCGGCGAGCACGAAGCCCACCGAGTCGGCGTCCACCGCCGGCAGGCCGCTGATCTGGCCTTCGATCCACAGCACCCGCTGCTCCAGCGCCGGGTCCAGGCGATCGTCCAGCGCCCAGTGGCCATTGAGCAGCGCCCAGGCCAGGCCCAGCCCGAAGGCACCGAGCGCCAGGAAGCGGGTGAACAGGAGCACCAGGCCCACCGCCGCGAGGGCCGCCAGCAGCGGCAGGGACGGCAGCGAGGCGAAGGCGCGCAGGAGCAGCACACCGAGGGCGAAGGACAGCAGAGCGGCGCGCATCAGGACTCCATCCATGGAGAGCCGAAAGGGCTTCGGATACGCGAATTAGAGCAGTTCGGACGCCAGAGGGCCAGGGGCATGCCGCCACCTGGCCTGGCAAGGCGATCAGTCGTAGCGCAAGGCTTCGGCGGGCGAGGTACGGGAAGCGCGCCAGGCAGGATAGAGGGTCGCCAGGAAACTCATGCTCAGGGCGGCCACGGCGATGAGCACCACGTCCTCCAGCTCCAGCCGCGACGGCAGGTTGCTGATGAAGTACATGTCACCACCAAACAGCTTGTGGCCGACCAGGCGCTCCAGCGCGGCGATCCAGCTGCTGACGTTGAGCGCCGCGATGACGCCCAGCACGCCGCCGATCAGGGTACCGACCAGGCCGATCACCGTGCCCTGCACCATGAATACCGCCATGATCTGCCCGGGCGTGGCGCCCAGGGTACGCAGGATGGCGATGTCGGCCTTCTTGTCGGCCACGACCATGATCAGGGTGGCGATGATGTTGAAGGCGGCCACCGCCACGATCAGCAAGAGCAGCAGGCCGATCATGGTCTTTTCCATCTGCATGGCCTGGAACAGGCTGCCCTGGGAGATCGTCCAGTCGCGCGCCTGGTAGCCGTCGCCGAGGGCCTTGGCCACCTCACGGGAGATGCGCGGCGCCTGGAACAGATCGTCCAGCGCCAGGCGGATGCTCTCCACCTGCCCTGGCTGCCAGCCCTTGAGCGGCGCGGCATCGGCGACGTTGATCAGCGCCAGAGAGGCGTCCAGCTCGGCGCCGACCTTGAAGGTACCGACCACGGTGAAGCGCCGCAGCCGCGGGGTGATGCTGCCGGTGGCGCCGACCTCGGGGATGATCACCGTGACCTGGCTGCCCAGCTCCAGCTGGAAACGCCGCGCGGCGATCTCGCCCAGCACGATGCCGAATTCGCCGGGCTTGAGGGCGTCGAGACTGCCCTGGGTCATGCGCTCGCCGACGATGGACACGCGCTTTTCCTGGGCTGGATCTATGCCGTCCACCAGCAGCGGCTGCATGCGACCCCGTACCGAGAGCATGCCCTGCAACTGGGTATAGGGCACCGCCGCCAGCACATGGGGCTGCTGCTCGGCCTTGGCTGCCAGCGGGCGCCAGTCGTCCAGCGGCTGGGCCGCGCTGATGAAGGCATGGGGCACCATGCCGAGGATGCGGCCGCGCATTTCTTCCTGGAAGCCGTTCATCACCGACAGCACCAGGATCATGGCCAGCACCCCCAGTGCCAGGCCGAACATGGAGACCAGCGAGAAGAAGGAGATGAACGACTTGCGCCGCTTGGCGCGGGTGTATCTCAGGCCGATGAACAGCGAAAGCGGTCTGAACATGGCGACCTCAGACCTGCCGGGCCGGCGTGGCGTCGACCAGATGGCCTTCGTCCAGGCGCAGCATCCGGTCCATCTGGCCAGCCAGCACCTGGTCGTGGGTCACCACCAGGAAGGCGGTGCGCAGCGAGGTGGACAGCTCCAGCATCAGGTCCTGGATGCCGTGGGCGGTGTGCTGGTCGAGGTTGCCGGTGGGTTCGTCGAGCAGCACCAGCTTGGGCTGGTTGACCAGCGCCCGGGCGATGGCCACGCGCTGGCGCTCGCCACCGGACAGCTCGGCCGGCTTGTGGCCCAGACGGTGACCGAGACCGACCCGCTCCAGCAGCTTGGCGGCGCGCTCGCGGGCTTCGCCGATGGAGGCCTTGCCGATCAGCAGCGGCATGCAGACGTTTTCCAGGGCGCTGAATTCGGGCAGCAGGTGGTGGAACTGGTAGACGAAGCCCATGGCGCGATTGCGCAGCAGGCCGCGGGCCTTCTCGTTCAGCGCCGACAGCTCTTCGCCGTCGAGCCAGACACTGCCGCTGCTGGGGGTATCCAGGCCGCCGAGCAGGTTCAGCAGGGTGGTCTTGCCCGACCCCGAACTGCCGACGATGGACACCCGCTCGCCCGGTTGCAGGGTCAGCTGGACGTTGCTCAGCACCTCGACGGTCTGGGGGCCTTCCTCGTAGCGCTTGCCCAGGTCCTGGCAACGCAAAACGGCTCGATCATTCATAACGCAGGGCCTCGGCGGGTTGGGTACGGGCGGCGCTCCAGGAGGGATAGAGCGTGGCCAGGAAGCTCAGGGCGAAGGACGCGCCGCAGACCAGCAGGACGTCGTGCAGCTGCAGCTGCGCCGGCAGGTAGTCGATGAAATACACCTCGGCGTTGAGGAACTGGTGTCCGGTGACCCGTTGCACCCAGGCCAGCGCGGCACTGACGTTGAGCGCGGCGAGCACGCCCAGCAGGCAGCCGATGGCGGTGCCGATGACGCCGATGAAGGTCCCCTGGACCATGAACACCGCCATGATCTGTCGGGGCGTGGCGCCCAGGGTGCGCAGGATGGCGATGTCGGATTTCTTGTCGGTCACCACCATCACCAGGGTGGAGACGATGTTGAAGGCGGCCACGGCGACGATCAGCAGCAGCAGCAGGCCGATCATGGTCTTTTCCATGCCGATGGCCTGGTAGAGATTGCCGTGGGTGCGGGTCCAGTCGCGGGCGTACCAGTCGTTGCCCGGCAGCTGGCGAGCGATGTTCCAGGACACGTCGGGCGCCTGGAACAGGTCGTGCAGCTTGAGGCGCACGCCCTGCACCGCGTTCGCCGGCCAGCGCTGCAGCCGCGCGGCGTCCTCGATGTCGATCAGGCCCACCGAGCCGTCCAGCTCGCCGGCGCCGACGCTGAAGATGCCCACCACGGTGAATCTCTTCATGCGCGGAAACATGCCGGCGGGGGTCACGGCCACTTCCGGGGCGATGTAGGTGAGCTTGTCGCCAACCTTCACGCCCAGTTTCTCGGCGGCCAGGGAGCCGATGATGATGCCGAATTCCCCCGGCTTGAGGTCGTCGAGCCGGCCCTCGCGCATGAAGCTGGGGATGATCGAGACCTTGGGCTCCTCGGCCGGATCGATGGCGTTGAGCAACACCGTCTGCACCGCCTTGTCGTGGGCCAGCATGCCCTGCAACTGGGTGAAGGGCGCCACCGCGGCCACCTGGCCGTTCTGCAGCGCCAACTCGCGCACGCTGCGCCAGTCGGGCACCGGCTGGTAGGACTCCACCGTCGCATGGGGAATCATGCCGAGGACACGATCGCGCATCTCGCGATCGAAGCCGTTCATGACCGACAGCACCACGATCATGACGACCACGCCGAGGGCCAGGCCGATCATGGAGGTGAGCGAGATGAAGGAGACGAAATGGTTGCGGCGCTTGGCGCGGACGTAACGCAGGCCAAGGTAGATCGGCAGGGGTCTGAACATAGGCTCGCTTGCACGGCGGAAAGACGTAGGCGCCCTGCGGGTTGGACGGCGACACCGTGCCGGCTCGCCGGCTACACTCGGGGCCATCACCCACGGAGCGGCCCGACATGACCACCCCAGACGCGCGTGAACGGCGGGAATACTATCGCATCACCGACCGCATCGCACTGCAAATCAGCCCTGCCGACGGGGTCCCCGGCGAGACCGCGCCCTTGTTCGCACTCCTGAGCGAACTGCATCAGCTGGAATTCGAATCACGCCACCTGCTGCGCAATCTGGACGAGCGCGACCGCGCCGTCACCGCCTGCCTGCGCCTGGTGAACAAACGGCTCGACCTGCTCGGCCAGGCCTTCACCTGGAATCTCTTGCACGACAGCGGCGCCACCCGCGACGTGGTGCTGTCCGAAGGCGGCCTGGCCTTCGTCGATGCCGAGCCCTTTGCCCTGGGCACCCGGCTCGACCTGCGCATGGCGCTGCCGCCCCAGGGCCTGGGCCTGCAGGTGCTGGCGGAGGTGACCGGTTGCCAGGCCGTCGCCGGCGGTTACGAGATCGGCACCAGCTTCGTCGACCTGGAAGACGCCCAGCGCCAGCTGCTGGCGCGCCATGTCCTGCGCCAGCAGGCGCGGGTACGGCGCGCCGACCGCGGAGACGAGGCGTGAAACGCCCCTGGCTGGGCCCCCTGCTGCTCGGCGTCGCCCTCCCCGGCCGGACCGAGACCCTGCGGATCCCGCTGGGCCAGCAGGGCGATGCCGGCACGCCGCAGCCCCTGCCTGGCGACAGTCGCAGCCAGGTCCTGGAGCGCTTCGGCCTGCCCGATCGGGAGCATCCACCAGTCGGTCGGCCGGCCATCCGCCGCTGGGACCATAGAGATTTCAGCGTCTATTTCGAAAACGATCGGGTGCTGGACGCGGTCCGTGAACCGCGACGCCCGGTCTCGTCACCCTAGGAGCCCTCATGACCCTCATTTACGGACATCGCGGTGCCCGCGGCGAAGCCCCGGAAAACACCCTGGTCGGTTTCGAGCTGTGCCTGGAGCTGGGCGTCAGGCGCTGCGAGCTGGACCTGCACCTTTCCCGTGACGGCGAACTGGTGGCGATCCATGACCCGACCCTGAAACGCACCACCGGGCGTGGCGGCAAGGTCAGCGAAAAGGCCGTCGCCGATCTGGTCGCCCTGGATGCCCGCCAGGGGGGCCCGGCCTGGCCACGTCCCTGCCCCATTCCGACCCTGCGCGGGCTGTTCGAGAAGTGCGCCTTCGAACACTGGCAGCTGGAGGTGAAGAGCGCCTCGCGGGTGCGGGCGGCCCAGACCGTCAGGGCCATCGCCCAGTTGGTCGAGGAATTCGGCCTGCAGGACAGGATCACCGTGACCAGCGCCTCACGCGAGGTCCTGCGCGCCCTGCAGCGCGATACGCCGCACCTGGCGCGTGGACTGGTGGCGGAATACGCCTGGCTGGATCCGCTCAAGGTGGCCGCTCATTACGACTGCCACCTGCTGGCGCTGAATTGGACCCTGTGCACCCCGGAGCGACTGCTCAAGGCCCAGCGCCAGGGCTTGCATGTCTCGGTGTGGACGGTGAACGACGCCAGCCTGATGCGTCGCCTGGCCGACTTCGGCGCGGACAGCCTGATCACCGACTTCCCGAGTCTGGCGCGACGAACGTTGGGGTAGGCGCTGGCGCAGGTCGAAGCCCATGCCGTGCTGGGCTTCGCTGTGCTCAACCCAACCTGTGAAACCCTAGGCGTAGGTTGGGTTGAGACGGCTCCATCGTCGAAGCCCAACAGCCCGCGTTGAACCTGGACCTCGTTGGGCTTCGCTGCGCTCAACCCAACCTACGGTCGAGCGTAGCGAGACTCCCGACTCAGAACAACCGATTCAAGCCATCGAAGGCCGCTACCCGGTAGGCCTCGGCCATGGTCGGGTAGTTGAAGGTGGTGTTGACGAAATAGCGGATGCTGTTCGCTGGACCTTCCTGGTTCATGATCGCCTGGCCGATGTGCAGGATCTCCGACGCCTGGTCGCCGAAGCAGTGCACGCCCAGCACCTGCAGGGTCTCGCGGTGGAAGAGGATCTTCAGCATGCCCACCGGCTCGCCGGAGATCTGCGCCCGCGCCATGCTCTTGAAGAACGCCTTGCCGACCTCGTAGGGCACCTTTTCCTGGGTCAGCTCGCGCTCGGTCTTGCCCAGCGAACTGATCTCGGGAATGGTGTAGATGCCGGTGGGGATGTCGTTGACCACCCGCCCCTTGTTGTCGTGCAGGAGGTTGTCGGATGCCGAACGACCCTGGTCATAGGCGGCACTGGCCAGGCTCGGCCAGCCGATGACATCGCCGGCCGCATAGATGTTGGCGACCGAGGTCCGGTAGTTCTCGTCGACGGTGACCTGGCCACGGCTGTTCACCGAGATGCCCACGTTCTGCAGGCCGAGCTGATCGGTGTTGCCGGTCCGACCGTTGCACCACAGCAAGGCATCGGCGCGCAACTTCTTGCCGGACTTCAGGTGCAGGATCACCCCGTTTTCCTGGCCCTCGATGCGCTCGTATTCCTCGTTGTGGCGAATGAGCACGTTGTTGTTCTGCAGGTGATAGCTCAGGGCGTCGGAGATCTCGTCGTCGAGGAAGCTGAGCAGTTGATCGCGGTTGTCGATCAGGTCCACCAGCACGCCGAGGCCGCTGAAGATGGACGCGTATTCGCTGCCGATCACCCCGGCGCCGTAGATGATCAGCCGACGCGGGGTATGGGTCAGAGACAGGATGGTATCGCTGTCGTAGATGCGCGGATGGCTGAAGTCCACGTCCACCGGGCGGTAGGGGCGCGAGCCGGTGGCGATGACCACCTGCTTGGCCACCAGGCGCTCCAGATCGCCGCGCAGGTTGACGATCTCGATGGTGTTCTCGTCGGCGAAGCTGGCGGTACCGAAGAACAAGTCGACCCGGTTGCGGGCGTAGTAGCCGGTACGGGAGGACACCTGGCGCGCGATCACCCGCTCGGCGCTGCGCAGCACGTCGGGAAAGGAGAACCAGCGTGGCTCGCCGATGGAGCGGAACATCTCGTTGGTGTTGAACTGGATGATCTGCTTGACCGAATGGCGCAGCGCCTTGGAGGGAATGGTGCCCAGGTGGGTGCAGTTGCCGCCGACCACCTGGCGATTGTCCACCACCGCCACGCGGCGGCCATTCTTGGCGGCGTTCATCGCCGCGCCCTCGCCGGCCGGTCCCGAACCCAGTACCACCACGTCGTAGCTATAGACCGCCATGCTTTCTCCTCAGAAGGTTAGCCGTCCGCAGGCGACGGCTGGAGCCGGACCGCCTCATGAGAGGCCAGATCCGACGCGAGATCGCCCCAGGGGGCTGCGACCTCTTGTCACGGGCCGCTATTGTGGCGCAAAACCCGGTCAAAACGAAAACGGGAGCCACCTGGGCTCCCGTCTTTTTCTTGCAAGTCAGTCTTGCCTAGGGCGCAAGACTCAGGCCGGGAAGGCCGGCGGATTGACCCCCGCCATCTCTTCCAGCACCCGCACGACCTGGCAGCTGTAGCCGAACTCGTTGTCGTACCAGACATAGAGGACGACACGGTTGTCGCTGACGATGGTGGCACCGGCATCGACCACGCCCGCATGACGGGAGCCGACGAAGTCGCTGGACACCACTTCCGGCGAGTTCACGAAATCGATCTGCTTGTGCAGCGGCGAGTGCAGCGCCATTTCACGCAGGTACTCGTTGATCTCGTCCTTGCTGGTGCCGTTTTCCAGGTTCAGGTTGAGGATCGCCATGGAAACGTTGGGCGTCGGCACGCGGATGGCGTTGCCGGTCAACTTGCCAGCCAGTTCCGGCAGTGCCTTGGCCACGGCCTTGGCGGCGCCGGTCTCGGTGATCACCATGTTCAGCGCGGCGCTGCGGCCACGGCGATCGCCCTTGTGGAAGTTGTCGATCAGGTTCTGGTCGTTGGTGTACGAGTGCACGGTCTCGACGTGACCGTTGACGATGCCGTACTTGTCGTTGACCGCCTTCAAAATCGGCACGATGGCGTTGGTGGTGCAGGAGGCCGCGGTGACGATGGTGTCTTCGGCGGTGATGGTGTCATGGTTGATGCCATGCACGATGTTCTTCAGGCTGCCCTTGCCGGGTGCGGTCAGCACCACGCGGGAGACGCCCTTGCACTTGAGGTGCTGGCCCAGGCCTTCGGCATCGCGCCATCTGCCGGTGTTGTCGACCACGATGGCATCCTGGATGCCGTAGGCGGTGTAGTCGACGGTGGTGGGATCGTTGGAGTAGATCACCTTGATCAGGGTGCCGTTGGCACACAGGGTGCTGTTGGCTTCGTCGACGGTGATGGTGCCGTCGAAGGAACCGTGCACGGAATCGCGACGCAGCAGGCTGGCACGCTTGACCAGGTCGTTGTCGGCACCCTTGCGCACGACGATGGCGCGCAGGCGCAGGCCGTCGCCGCTACCCTGGTGCTCGATGAGGATGCGCGCCAGCAGACGGCCGATACGACCGAAGCCGTACAGCACCACGTCCTTGCCCTTGCGCTGCTCGACGCCCTGCTTGCCGACCACGGCGGACAGTTCGCCGCGCAGGAAGTCCTTGAGGTCGCGACCGGCGGCTTCGGCCTTGAACTTCAGGCTCAGGCGGGCCAAATCGATGGAGGCGGCACCCAGTTCCAGCTCGCTCAGGGCCTTCACCAGCGGATAGGTGTCCTGCACGGACAGCTCGACGTTGTCGATCTGGCGGGCGAACCGGTGGGCCTTGAGAATGGAGATCACCGAACGGTTGACCAAACCGCGACCGTAAATCGAGGTCACAACATTGTTGTTGCGGTACAGCTGACCAATCAGGGGAATCATGGCCTCGGCGAGCGCTTCGCGATCGATCCATTCTTCAAGGCACTGCTCAGGCTTTTGACTCACGACAAATCCTTCCCTATGTAGGAGCTGAAAAAAGGAACTACATTATGACCGCGCTGCCTCTCCCAGGCAATCTACACGCGTCGCTGCACTGACAGCGCGAAAGCCCGGTCGTTACAATCCCAACCCTCCCGAAATCCACCGGAGTTCCGCCCGCGTGTCAGTTTTGCGTACCCCGTCAATTCCTGAAACCGCCGGCCGCCAGCAGTGGGGCAACCTGCCCGGCGCCGCGCTAGCCCTCGCCATCGCTGAAGCCGCCAAGGCCGCGACTCGCCGCTTCACCCTGCTGATCACCCAGGACAGCCAGACCGCTGATCGCCTGGAGCAGGAGCTGCGCTTCTTCGCCCCCGAGCTGCCGGTGCTGAATTTCCCCGATTGGGAGACGCTACCCTACGATGTCTTCTCGCCGCACCAGGACATCATCTCCCAGCGCGTCGCCACCCTTTATCGGCTGCCGGAGCTCTCCCACGGCATTTTGGTAGTCCCTCTGGCGACAGCCCTACACCGCCTGGCGCCCACCCGTTTCCTGCTCGGCAGCAGCCTGGTGCTGGACGTCGGCCAGCGGCTGGACGTGGAAGCCACCCGCGCGCGCCTGGAAGCGGCCGGCTACAGATACGTGGACACGGTGTACGAACATGGCGAATTCGCCGTGCGCGGCGCCCTGATCGACCTCTTTCCCATGGGCAGCAACCTGCCCTACCGGATCGACCTGTTCGACGACGAGATCGAGACGCTGCGCACCTTCGACCCGGAGACGCAGCGCTCCATCGACAAGGTCGACAGCATCCGCCTGCTACCAGCGCGGGAATTCCCGCTGCACAAGGAAGCCGTGACCGGCTTTCGCGCGCGCTTCCGCGAACGCTTCGACGTGGACTACCGTCGCTGCCCCATCTATCAGGACCTGGCCAGCGGCATCACCCCGGCAGGCATCGAGTACTACCTGCCGCTGTTCTTCGACGAGACCTCGACGCTCTTCGACTATCTGCCGGCCAACACCCAGGTGTTTTCCCTGCCCGGCATCGAGCAGGCCGCCGAGCAATTCTGGACCGATGTCCGTAATCGCTACGAGGACCGCCGGGTCGATCCGGAGCGGCCGCTGCTGCCGCCGGCCGATGTCTTCCTGCCGGTGGAAGACTGCTTCGCCCGCCTGAAGAACTGGCCGCGGGTGGTCATCGGCGCGGACGACCTGGAAGCCGGCGTGGGCCGCGAGCGCTTCGCCGCACGCGCCCTGCCGGACCTGGCCATCGACGCCAAGGCCAGCCAGCCCTTGGCGGCCCTGGAGCACTTCATCACCGATTTCCCCGGTCGCGTGCTGTTCACCGCGGAAAGCGCCGGTCGCCGCGAGGTGCTGCTGGAGCTGCTGGCCCGCCTGAATCTGCGCCCTGGCCAGGTCGAGGGCTGGGCAGCCTTCCAGGCCAGCGCCGAACGCATCGCCATCGCCCTGGCGCCGCTGGACGAAGGCCTGGTGCTGGATGACGCCGATGTCGCCCTGATCCCGGAGAATCCGCTGTTCGGCCAGCGCATCATGCAGCGCCGCCGTCGTGAGAAGGGCCGTGACGCCGGCGAGAACGTCATCAAGAATCTCACCGAGCTGCGCGAAGGCGCGCCGGTGGTGCACATCGATCATGGCGTGGGCCGCTACATGGGGCTGATCACCCTGGAGCTGGACGACCAGCCCCAGGAATTCCTGTTGCTCGAATACGCCGACGACGCCAAGCTCTATGTGCCAGTGGCCAGCCTGCACCTGATCGCCCGCTACTCTGGCACCGACGACGCCCTGGCGCCGCTGCACAGGCTGGGTTCCGAGACCTGGCAGAAGGCCAAGCGCAAGGCCGCCGAACAGGTGCGCGACGTGGCCGCCGAGCTGCTCGACATCTATGCCCGCCGCGCCGCGCGCAAGGGCTATGCCTTCAAGGACCCGGCCGTCGACTACGCCACCTTTTCCGCCGGCTTCCCCTTCGAGGAGACGCCGGACCAGCAGGCCGCCATCGAGGCGGTGCACCGCGACATGCTGGCGGGCACGCCCATGGATCGCCTGGTCTGCGGCGACGTGGGCTTCGGCAAGACCGAGGTGGCCATGCGCGCCGCCTTCATCGCCGTGCACGGTGGCCGCCAGGTGGCGGTGCTGGTCCCCACCACCCTGCTCGCCCAGCAGCACTACAACAGCTTCCGCGACCGCTTCGCCGACTGGCCGGTGCGCGTCGAGGTGATGAGCCGCTTCAAGTCGGCTCAGGAAGTCGCCGCCGCCGCGCGCGAGCTGGCCGATGGCAAGATCGACATCATCATCGGCACCCACAAGCTGTTGCAGGGCGATGTGAAGTTCAAGGACCTGGGACTGGCCATCATCGACGAGGAGCACCGCTTCGGGGTGCGCCAGAAGGAACAGCTGAAGTCGCTACGCAGCGAGGTGGACATCCTCACCCTCACCGCCACGCCGATTCCGCGCACCCTGAACATGGCCGTGGCCGGCATGCGCGACCTGTCCATCATCGCCACGCCCCCGGCCCGCCGGCTTTCGGTGCGCACCTTCGTCATGGAAGAGCAGAACGCGGTGATCAAGGAAGCCCTGCTGCGCGAACTCCTGCGCGGCGGCCAGGTGTACTTCCTGCACAACGAGGTCAAGACCATCGAGAAGCGCGCCCGCGAACTGGCCGAGCTGGTGCCCGAGGCCCGCGTCGGCATCGGCCACGGGCAGATGCGCGAACGCGATCTCGAACAGGTGATGAGCGACTTCTACCACAAGAGATTCAACGTGCTGGTGGCCTCGACCATCATCGAGACCGGCATCGACGTGCCCAATGCCAACACCATCATCATCGAGCGCGCGGACAAGTTCGGCCTGGCCCAGCTGCACCAGCTGCGCGGCCGCGTCGGGCGCAGTCATCACCAGGCCTACGCCTACCTGCTCACGCCGCCGCGCAAGGGCATGACGCCGGATGCCGAAAAACGCCTGGAAGCCATCGCCGGCGCCCAGGACCTGGGCGCCGGCTTCATCCTGGCGACCCACGACCTGGAGATCCGTGGCGCCGGCGAACTGCTCGGCGAAGGCCAGAGCGGCCAGATCCAGGCGGTCGGCTTCACCCTCTACATGGAAATGCTGGAACGCGCGGTCAAGGCCATCCGCAAGGGCGAGCAGCCCAACCTGGAGCAACCGTTGGGGGGCGGTCCGGATATCAACATGCGCGTTCCCGCGCTGATCCCGGAAGACTACCTGCCCGATGTCCATGCGCGGCTGATCCTCTACAAGCGTATCGCCTCGGCGGCGGACGAAGACGCGCTAAAGGAACTGCAGGTGGAGATGATCGACCGCTTCGGGCTCTTGCCGGAACCGACCAAGAATCTGGTGCGCCTGACGCTGCTCAAGCTGCGTGCGGAGGGTCTAGGCATCGTCAAGGTGGATGCGGGACCCCAGGGCGGGCGGCTGGAATTCGCCGCCGACACCCAGGTGGATCCGCTGGTGCTGGTGAAGATGATCCAGGCGCAGCCGAAGAAGTACCGTCTGGAGGGCGCGACCCTGTTCAAGTTCCAGGTACCGATGGAGCGGGCGGAAGAGCGCTTCAACGTGCTGGAAGCCTTGTTCGATCGCCTGACGCCCGCGTCCAGCTGATCGAAGAGCCGCTCTCCGGGTATCCCCAGGAGCGGCTTGGCTCTTATCAGCCTGTCAGCACCTCGGCCAGCACCTGACGAACCTCGTCGATGCCGCTGGCCAGGACCGCTTCGATCTCGGCCATGGTGATTTCCCGCTGCACCTTGCCGGCCGCCGGATTCACCACCAGCGCCAGGCACGCATAGGGCAGGCCCAGTTCGCGCGCCAGGGCCGCTTCCGGCATGCCGGTCATGCCGACGATATCGCAGCCATCGCGCTCCAGCCGAACGATCTCCCCTGCGGTCTCCAATCGCGGCCCCTGGGTGGCGGCATAGACGCCATGGTCGCTGTGCGGCAGCTGCAGCTTGCGCAGCGCATTCAGCAGCCGCTGGCGCAGGGGCTCGTCGTAGGGAAAGCTGAAGTCGATGTGGGTGACATGCTCGAGGTCCGCCCCTTCGAAGAAGGTATGGCCGCGCCCCCAGGTGTAGTCCACCAGCTGGTGGGGCACGCACAGATGACCACTGCCCATGGCCGCGTGGATGCCACCCACGGCATTCACCGCGACGATGGCTTCGGCGCCGGCTTGCTTGAGCGCCCAGAGGTTGGCGCGGTAGTTGACCTGGTGCGGCGGAATGCGATGAGGATGGCCGTGACGAGCCAGGAACAGCACCGGGCGGCCGGCATAGTGGCCGCGCTGCACGGGCGCCGAGGGCGCGCCCCAGGGGGTCGCGAAGGTCTGGGCCTGGTCCAGCTCCAGACCCGCGAGCGCGGTGAGGCCGGTACCGCCGATGATGGCGTAAGTGGTCATGGGAAAGTCCTCTAGATGAGTTCAGCCTGGCGCAACCGTTGCAGCGTGTAGCTCCACTGCGGCTGCTGCCGATAATCGAGATCCACGTGGCGCCGGGCTTTCATGCTGGCCAGGCGTGGCGAGGGCGAGACGCCCAGCTGCTGCACCCGGGTCAGGGCCAGCTCGGCCGCTGCGCGGTCATTGCACACCAACCCCATGTCGCAGCCGGCGGTGAGCGCCGCCTCGACGCGCTGGCCGGCATCGCCCGCGACGTGGGCACCCGCCATCGACAGGTCGTCGCTGAAGATCACGCCCTGGTAATCCAGCTCGCCGCGCAGGATGTCCTGCAGCCAGCGTCGAGAAAAGCCGGCCGGCTGGGGATCCACCGCGGGATAGATGACGTGAGCGGGCATCACCGCGCCCAAGGTCGGCAACAGGGCCTGGAACGGACGCAGGTCGGTACGCAGCAGGGTGTCCAGATCGCGGTCGTCGGTGGGGATGGCATAGTGGGAGTCGGCTTCGGCCCAGCCATGGCCGGGGAAGTGCTTGCCGGTGGCGGCCATACCGGCGTCGCCCATGCCGGCGATGAAGGCGCCACCCAGTTCGATCACCTGCTCGGCGCTGCCGAAGGAACGGGCGCCTATGACCTGGCTGCGCCCATGGTCGACGTCCAGCACCGGGGCGAAGCTGAAGTCCAGCCCCACCGCCAGGATCTCGGTCGCCATCAACCAGCCGCAGAGTCGGGCCAGTTCCGTGCTGTCCGCGCGCGCGCCCAACTGCCCCATGGCCGGCAGCCGCACCACGTCGCGGCGCAGACGCTGCACGCGACCGCCCTCCTGGTCCACGGCCAGCAGCAATTCCGGCCGCACCGCGCGAATGGCACGGCACAGCTCGCGAACCTGCCCCGGGGTTTCGATGTTGCGGGTGAACAGGATCAGTCCGCCCACCTCCGGCTGGCGCAGCAGCTGGCGATCCTCGGCGGTGAGCCAGGTGCCAGCGATATCGACCATCAGGGAGCCTTGCATGGGTACCTCGTCCGAATGCTCCGGCGCACGGCGCCGTGAAAGGGACGCAAGCTTACCCCAGGCACCGTCGGCCTCGCAGCCTAGTAGCTCTCGGCCGTCTCCGTGACCACCGGCCGCCGTGGCCGATACTGCGCCTGGGCCAGTTCTGGCGCGTGCATTGCCGTAGGGGCACGCATCCCGCTGGCGAGGAAGGGCACCATCAGTCGCAGTACCTGATCGGTATGGGTATCGACGCCGAAGTCGTTTTCGCCGATCGCCCGCAGCGCCTTGATGCCGGACATGCTGAATACCGCCGCGCCCAGCATGAAGTGGGCGCGCCAGAACAGTTCCAGTGGCGGAATCTCGGGAACCGCCCGGTTCACCAGCAGCAGGAAGCGGCGGAAGGCGCGGCCATAGGTCTGTTCCAGATATTTGCGCAGGTGGCCCTGGCTCTGGCTGAACGCCAGGCCCAGCAGGCGCATGAACACCGAGAGGTCATTGCCATGCCGCGGCTTGATGGCCAGGGAGTGATCCACTAGCAGATTCAGCAGCGCCTCCAGGCTCACTTCCTCGCCATTCTTCGGCTGCCACTGATCGAGGTCCCGCTCCAGATTGAAACAGAAGGGATCGAGAAAGCGCGAGAACACCGCCTGGATCAAGGCCTTCTTCGAGCCAAAGTGATAATTGACCGCGGCCAGGTTGACCCCGGCTCTCGTGGTGATGAGTCGCAGCGAGGTTTCGGCAAAGCCGCGCTCGGCGAACAGCTGCTCGGCCGCATCCAGGATGCGCTCTACGGTATCCGACTGGGCCATGACCTTCCTCGATAGATGAATTCCGTTTGAAACATATGTTTCAAACGCTAGCTAAGTCAATCGCGGCCTGGACTCGAGGCGCTGCACGATGGCGTTAACGGCCCGCCGATCCACGACCTGGAGGCATATTGCGGTGAATCCGGCCTGTCGTCCGAAGCCTTGGGCGGCGGCCTTGCCTACCACCCAGAGTTACTGTATATAATCACAGCATCATTAGACGACGCGACGTGCATCATGCTGAAACTGACACCGCGACAAGCCGAGATCCTGGCCTTCATCAAGCGTTGCCTCGAAGCCAATGGCTTTCCGCCTACCCGCGCGGAGATCGCGCAGGAGCTTGGTTTCAAATCGCCCAACGCAGCCGAGGAACACCTCAAGGCCCTGGCGCGCAAGGGCGCCATCGAGATGACGCCGGGCGCCTCCCGGGGCATCCGCATTCCGGGGCTGGATGCCACGCGCAAGGCCGACGAGAGCCTGCCGGTCATCGGACGGGTCGCCGCGGGCGCGCCCATCCTGGCCGAACAGAACGTCGAAGAGAACTGCGCCATCAATCCGGCCTTCTTCCAGCCACGTGCCGACTACCTGCTCAGGGTCAAGGGCATGAGCATGAGAGACGTTGGCATCCTCGATGGCGACCTCTTGGCCGTCCATGTGACCCGTGAGGTGCACAATGGCCAGATCGTCGTGGCCCGGGTGGGCGACGAGGTCACCGTGAAGAGATTCAAGCGCTCGGGCAACCAGGTCACCCTGCTGGCAGAGAATCCCGAGTTCTCCCCTATCGAAGTCGACCTTTCCACCCAGGAATTCGCCATCGAAGGGTTAAGCGTTGGCGTCATCCGCCGCTAACGTCTAAGGCTGGCCCCTGGGCCAGCCGTTATCACGCCTTTATGCCTTACGCCGAAGTCTTGATCGGGGGTATCTGTTCGCGCTCCGGAAAGCGCTCAAGACCAGGCTGAGCACAGTGACGTCATGTATCCGTGGTACATGATCTCGAGTGGATTTGATCGAGTCGCCTCCAGGAGGTCGCCATGCAATTTCCCCTGATGTTCGATGCGCCGCGCTCGCCCGTTCAAGAGCTGGATCTGGCACCCGAGCTCCTGCTGCAGGAGCTGACCGCCTTTCTGCCCAAGCCCGGCAAGCCGGTCCGGGAACTGCCGGCCACGCCGCTGCCGGATACCTTCAGCGAGATGTCCCTGCATGGTAGCCAGGAGCAGTGCCTGCAATTGCTGGCACCCATCCTGCGCCAGCTGAGCGACAAGGACGATGCCCGCTGGCTGACCCTGGTCACGCCACCGTCGCTGCTCAGCAATGCCTGGCTGCGCAGTACCCATCTGAATCCGGAGCGCGTGCTCCTGCTGCAGACGCCAAGCGCTGCCAAGACCTTGCAACTGGCCTGCGAGGTGCTGCGCAAGGGCCAGAGTCATACGGTGATCAGTTGGCTGCACGACCTGAGTGACGCGGGCAAGCAGCAGCTGGCACGTGCCGCGGCCCTGGGCAACAGTCAAAGTTTGAACGTCAGATTCGCGTAGGAAGCAGGCAGAGCGACTGGGTGTAGCGGCGGCATTCCAGGACGGAATGCCGGATCGAGCAGAAGATCAGTGCAGGACGCGCGGTTGATCGTCGCGCTGGAGGCTATCGCCTTCGGCCAAGCGCCCGGCCATCTGCACGCCCAGGTTGAACATGGCCTTGGCTACCTCTATCTGCTGTCCATGCAGGAAATCCTTGGCATCGCTGGAGAACTCCAGGGTAACCAGAGCTTCCTCGTCGTCTGCACGGCGCAACACGATGCGACCATCGGAGAGTTCAACGATTTCCAGGTAGGCAGTAGTCATTCAGTATCTCCACAACTAAGCGGATAGTGTAACAGCGTGGGGTCTGAGAGGCTGACTTGCCTGAGCCTTTTTCGACGGTCTGTAAGGCCCTCGTCCTGACGGCCTCTGCTGCGTTGTAGCGGGTAGGGGTTTACCACTCGGTCATGGCGCCGCGGAATCTGAGCGCCGTCTGCTTGAGACTTTCACGCCAGGCTTCCACCTCTTCAAGACCCAGTTCCGGCTCGGCCGGCTCCAGGCTGACCGCCTCGATCAGAGCCAGGGTCGGGTCCTGTTTGGGTCGCCGCGGTGCCTGAGGCGGTTGCAGCAGCCGCTGGTACTCGGCGATCAGTCGCGCCAGCCAGGTTTCCGGATTGCCTGCCAATTCGATCAGTTCGCCCATTTCGGGACTAGGACTTTCAGCGAGCGTTGCGGGGGCGAGCAGGACGGCCAGCGACGTGGCCTCCATGCTGGGATGACGATAGAAGCCCGCCACTTCCTGACAGAGGCCCAGCAAGGCGCCGTGCAGGTGGAACAGGCAGGCTTCACGTTCAGCCATGATGCGACCCTGGCTTTGCGCCGAAGGCGCAGCCTGGGTCAGGCGCCAGCTTTCCAGGGCCAGACCGGCGAAGTACAGCTTCTGGTTGGTACGGGTATAACGCTCGTTGGCCATGCCCTTCTCCTGCCGCCGGCTCACGCCGGTCGCCTGTCTGCCGCTAGCGCCAGAGGCCCTAGCGCTTTTCTTCCACCTGCCACTTCTTACCGTCGTAGAAGGCCTTCCAGCCGGTGGGCTTGCCCTCGACCTCGGTCTGTACGTACTGCTCCTTGGTCTTGCGGCTGAAGCGGATCACCGCCGGCCGGCCTTCGGAATCCTTCACCGGGGCACTGAGCAGATAATGGTACTTGGGATCGATCTCGTCGCGATGGGGCAGCAATTCGCTGACCAACGGCGCGCGAGTCTCGCGATTCTTCGGGAAGCCGCTGGCGGCCAGGAACAAACCCGAAGCGCCATCGCGCAGCACATAGGTGTCGTCGACCTTTTCGCAACGCAGCTCCGGCATGGGCACCGCATCCATCTTCGGCGGGGCCGGCTCGCCGTTCTTGAGCAACTTGCGGGTGTTCTTGCAGGCCGGGTTGGTACAGCCGAAAAACTTGCCAAAGCGGCCGGTCTTGAGCTGCATCTCGCTGCCGCACTTGTCGCATTCGAGCGACGGGCCTTCATAGCCCTTGATGCGATAGCTGCCCTCTTCGATCTCGTAGCCCGGGCAGTCCGGGTTGTTGCCGCAGACGTGCAGCTTGCGATGCTCGTCGATCAGATAGGCATCCATCGCCGTGCTGCAGATGGGGCACCGATGCTTGCCGCGCAGGACCAGGGACTCGGACTCGCCCTCGTCGTCCTCGGCGATCTCGTCACCCGGCACCAGGTTGATGGTGGCCTTGCAGCGTTCCTTGGGCGGCAGGGCATAGCCCGAGCAGCCGAGGAAGACCCCGGTGGAGGCGGTACGGATCATCATCGGGCGACCGCAGACCTGGCAGGGAATGTCGGTCAGGGTTGGCTGGTTGGCCCTCATGCCCTTCTCGCCGGCCTCGGCGGTTTCCAGCTTCTGCTTGAAGTCGCCATAGAATTCGTCGAGCAGGTTCTTCCAGTCCCGCTCGCCCTGGGCCACGTTGTCCAGGTTGCCTTCCATGTTGGCGGTGAAGCTGAAGTCCATCAGGTTGGCGAAGCTTTCGTTCAACCGGTCGGTGACGATGTCGCCCATCTTCTCGGCATAGAACCGGCGGTTGTGCACCGTCACGTAGCCACGATCCTGGATGGTGGAAATGATGGCGGCATAGGTCGACGGCCGGCCGATGCCGCGCTTCTCCAGTTCCTTGACCAGGCTGGCTTCGGAGAAGCGGGCCGGTGGCTTGGTGAAGTGCTGGCTCGGGTCGAGCTTGACCAGGCCGAGGTCCTCGCCCTGCTTCATCTCGGGCAGGACGTCATCGTCGCCCGGCTTGCTCTGTTGCGGCAGGACGCGAGTGTAGCCATCGAACTTGAGGATACGACCGCGGGCACGCAGCTCGAAGTCACCCGCCGCGGCGGTCACCGTGGTGGACAGGTACTCGGCCGGCGGCATCTGGCAGGCCAGGAACTGGCGCCAGATCAGCTCGTACAGGCGCTCGGCGTCACGCTCCATGCCCGACAGGCTGTTGGGCTTGACGTTGACGTCGGACGGGCGGATGGCCTCGTGCGCTTCCTGGGCGCCTTCACGGCTGCCGTAGACATTGGCTTTTTCCGGCAGGTACTGCTTGCCGAATTCGCTCTCGATGTAGCCGCGGGCCATGGCGATGGCATCGCCCGACAGGTTGGTCGAGTCGGTACGCATGTAGGTGATGTAGCCGGCCTCATAGAGACGCTGGGCCATCATCATGGTCTTCTTCACCCCGAAGCCCAGGCGATTGCTCGCCGCCTGCTGCAGGGTGGAGGTGATGAAGGGTGCCGAGGGCCGGCTGCTGGTCGGCTTGTCTTCGCGCTTGGCGATGCGATAGGCGGCTTTTTCCAGCTTGGTCAGGGCGGCCTCGGCCTGGGCTTCGTTCAGCGGCTTGAAGGCTTCGCCCTTCTCACGCACCACTTCGAAACGCACCTGGGCCTTCTTCGGCGTGGCCAGGTCGGCATGGATCTCCCAATACTCCTCGGGGACGAAGGCGCGGATCTCGCGTTCGCGCTCCACCACCAGCTTGACCGCGACGGATTGCACCCGACCGGCGGACAGGCCACGGGCGATCTTCGACCACAGCAGCGGCGAGACCATGTAACCGACCACGCGGTCGAGGAAGCGACGCGCCTGCTGGGCGTTGACGCGATTGATGTCCAGCTCGCCGGGCCGGGAGAAGGCTTCCTGGATGGCCTTCTTGGTGATCTCGTTGAAGACCACGCGCTTGTAGCGCGAGTCGTCGCCACCGATGGCTTCCCGCAGGTGCCAGGCGATGGCCTCCCCTTCGCGGTCCAAGTCGGTTGCGAGATAGACGGTATCGGCGTCCTTGGCCAGGCGGCGCAGCTCTTCGATCACCTTTTCCTTGCCGGGCAGGATCTCGTAGTGCGCCTTCCAGCCGTGCTCGGGGTCGACGCCCATGCGGGCGAACAGCTGGCGCCGGGCCTTTTCCTTGGGTGACAGCGCGGGCGCCTCGGCGGCGGTCTTGCGCGTCTTGGCGGCGGGCTCCTTGGCGGTGCCGGCGCCGCTGGTGGGAAGGTCGCGGATGTGGCCGATGCTCGACTTCACCACGTACTGGTTGCCCAGGTACTTGTTGATGGTCTTGGCCTTGGCCGGGGATTCCACGATGACCAGCGATTTACCCATGGGAGAGTCAGATTCCTGCTTGAAGGCGGTAAGCGAGCGAAAGGCGAGCGCCATAAAGGCGAATGGAGGACCAGACCGATTTCAGTCTGGTGCGCCGGGGGCGGTCGGCCAACGCGGCACCGCTATATATAGTGGCGATGTCGGCAAGGTCAAGGCTGCGGCGTGGCATCCAGACCCAAGGGATCGGCTTCGACGCTGATCAGCGCGAAGCGCGGCACCTGCTCGCCATCCACCTGGACGCTCTCGCGAAACATGCTCAGGGGACGCGCCCAGAGACCATATTCACCATACAACGCCTGATAGATGACCAGCTCTTCTTCGGTCTCGGAATGCCGGGCCAGACCCAGCACCCGATACTGCTGACCCTTGTAGTGCCGGTAGAGTCCCGTCTGCAATGCCATGTTCCACCTCGAAAAAAGAAAACCGGGGCAGCCCTGGGGGCGCCCCGGTCGGATGACGCACGCTGCGGCGGATCAGCGCAGGCGTTCGAACACCGTGGTGATGCCCTGGCCGAGCCCCACACACATGGTGGCCAGGCCGAAGGTGCCGTCATTCTGTTTCATGACATTCAACAGCGTGCCTGAAATCCTGGCGCCAGAGCAACCGAAGGGGTGACCCAGGGCGATGGCGCCCCCATGCAGGTTGACCTTCTCCTCCATCTTGTCGAGCACCTTGAGGTCCTTGAGCACCGGCAGGGCCTGGGCGGCGAAGGCTTCGTTGAGCTCAATGAAGTCGATGTCGGCCATGGTCAGGCCAGCGCGCTTGAGCGCCTTCTGCGAGGCCGGGACCGGACCGTAGCCCATGATCGCCGGATCGACGCCCGCCACGGCCATGGCGCGGATCCTGGCCAGCGGCTGCAAGCCGAGGTCCTGGGCGCGCTGGGCCGACATGACCAGCATGCAGGAAGCACCGTCGGTGATCTGCGACGAGGTGCCCGCGGTCACGGTACCGCCCTTGGGATTGAAGGCCGGCTTCAGGGCCGCCAGGCCTTCGAGGGTAGTTTCCGGACGGATGGTCTCGTCCTGGCTGAAGACCTTGAGGAAACCGTTCTCGTCGTGACCTTCCAGGGGAATGATCTCGTCCTTGAACTTGCCTTCCTGGGTGGCTTTCCAGGCCAGCTGGTGCGAGCGGTAGCCGAACTGGTCCTGGGCCTCGCGGGTGATGCCGTGCATCTTGCCCAGCATCTCGGCGGTCAGGCCCATCATGCCGGAGGCCTTGGCGGCGTGCAGCGACAGCTGGGGATTCGGATCGACGCCGTGCATCATGCCGACGTGGCCCATGTGCTCCACCCCGCCGACGACGAAGACGTCGCCGTTGCCGGTCTGGATCGCCTGGGCGGCGGTGTGCAGGGCGCTCATGGAGGAACCGCACAGCCGGCTCACCGTCTGGGCGCCGCTGGTGTGCGGAATGCGGGTCAGCAGCGAGGCCATGCGGGCGATGTTCCAGCCCTGCTCCAGGGTCTGGTTGACGCAGCCCCAGATCACGTCTTCCACCTCGGCCGGATTGACCTGGGGATTGCGGTCGAGGACCGCGTCGATCAGCCGCGCGGACAGGGTCTCGGCGCGAGTGTTGCGGTGCATGCCGCCCTTGGAACGGCCCATGGGCGTGCGGGCGAAGTCGACGATGACGACGTCTCTCGGATTCAGACTCATTTCTTTACTCCAGGCTCAACCGAAGAAGCGTTGGCCAGCGGCGGCCATTTCGCGGAGTTTGGGGGTCGGGTGATACAGCGGCCCGAGGTCGGCGTACTGGTCGGCCATGGCGACGAATTCGGCCACGCCCAGGCTGTCGATGTAGCGCAGCGCGCCCCCACGGAAGGGTGGGAAGCCGATGCCGTAGATCAGGCCCATGTCGGCCTCGGCGGCGCTGTCGACGATGCCGTCTTCCAGGCAGCGCACGGCTTCCAGGCACAGCGGCACCATCATCCGCTCGACGATCTCCTCGTCGGTGAATTCACGCTGCTCGTAGGTGACCGGTGCCAGCACCTCGGCCACGGCCGGGTCGGCGACCTTCTTCGGCTTGCCCTTCTTGTCGGTCTCGTAGACATAGAAGCCCTTGCCGTTCTTCTGGCCGAAGCGCTGGGCTTCGTAGAGGGCGTCCACCGCGGTCTTGCGGCTTTCCTTCATGCGCTCGGGGAAGCCCTCGGCCATGACGTCACGGGCGTGATGGGCGGTGTCCATGCCCACCACGTCCATCAGGTAGGCCGGGCCCATGGGCCAGCCGAATCTTTCCATCAGCCGGTCGACGCGCTGGAAGTCGGCACCCTGGGCCAGCAGCGCGGCGAAGCCGCCGAAGTACGGGAAGAGGATGCGGTTGACCAGGAAGCCGGGGCAGTCGTTGACCACGATGGGGTTCTTGCCCATCTGGCGGGCATAGGCCACGGTAGTGGCGATGGCCTTCTCGCTGGTCTTCTCGCCGCGGATCACCTCGACCAGGGGCATCATGTGCACCGGGTTGAAGAAGTGCATGCCGCAGAAGTTTTCCGGACGCTTGAGCGCCTGGGCCAGCAGGCTGATGGAAATGGTGGAGGTGTTGGAGGTGAGGATGGCGTCCTCGCGCACCTGGCCTTCCACCTCGGCCAGAACGGCTTGCTTGACCTTGGGATTCTCGACCACGGCCTCGACCACCAGGTCGACACTCTTGAAGTCGCCATAGGACAGGGTCGGGCGGATGCGATTGAGCGCCTCGGCCATCTTCACCGGCTCCAGGCGACCCTTCTCGACCCGCTTGTTGAGCAGCTTGCTGGCTTCGCTCAGGCCCAGCTCCAGGGCTTCGTCGCGAATGTCCTTCATCAGGATCGGCGTACCCTTGAGCGCGGACTGGTAGGCGATACCGCCACCCATGATGCCGGCGCCCAGCACACTGGTCAGCTTGACCCGCGCGGCCTGCTTTTCCAGTACCTTGGCCTTGCGCTTGAGCGCCTGGTCATTGAGGAACAGGCCGACCAGGCTGGCGGACACCGAGGTCTGGGCCATCTTGGCGAAACCGGCGCCTTCGACTTCTAGGGCCTTGTCGCGGCCGTAGTTGGCGGACTTCTGGATCGCCTTGATGGCTTCCAGCGGTGCCGGATAGTGCGGACCGGCTTGGCTCGCGACGAAGCCCTTGGCCGATTCGAAGGCCATCATGGCTTCGATGGCATTGAGCTGCAGCTTTTCCAGCTTGGGCTTGCGCTTGGCGCGGTAGTCCAGCTCGCCGGCGGCGGCGCGGCGGACCAGGTCCAGGGCGGCGTCGAACAGATGCTCGGAGGCGACCACGGCATCGGCCACGCCGACCTTGAGGGCAGTGGCGGCGTCGTTTTCCTTGCCGGAAGCGATCCACTCGATGGCGTTGTCGCTGCCGATCAGGCGCGGCAGGCGGACGGTGCCACCCCAGCCCGGATAGATGCCCAGCTTGACTTCCGGCAGGCCGATGCGCGCCGCGGTGCTGAGCACCCGGTAGTCGGCGGCCAGGGTCATCTCGCAACCGCCACCCAGGGCGATGCCGCCCACGGCGGCCACGGTGGGTACCGGCAGGTCTTCGAAGTCGTTGAAGATGCGGTTGATCTCGGCGATGCCGGCCTGCAGCTCTTCGGTCGGCCGGCCGAACATCTCGACGAATTCGGTGATGTCGGCGCCGACGATGAAGACGTCCTTGCCGCTGGTGACGATGACGCCGCGCAGGCCGGCGTGGGCTTTCAGGGCATCCACGGCCTGGCGGAATTCGCGCAGGGTGATGGCGCTGAACTTGTTGACCGATTCGCCTTGGAGGTCGAAGCGAAGTTCGGCGATGCCGTCCTCCACGTCGCGCACCGAAAGGGCTTTGCCTTCGAAAATCATCAGCGGGTCTCCCTTGAGTCCTGGTCGCGAGGCGGGCGGCGGCTTGGGTGGAAGCCGAGAATCGCCAGCCCCGATATTGTTCTGTGGAGGGCACCGGCCGGGCCGGGGCGAAAATTCATACAACCGTTTGAACGGCTCGCACAACCTTCTGGCAAAAGCGGGCGCTTGTCAATTGGGACACGCGGGGAAAGCGCGACCGGGGGTTCGCGCGGCGGGCGCTTGAGCTTGGCGCACTTCTGTGCAAGATAGCCGTGGAGCTATCCCCGACTCCTGGAGTCGAAACTACAAGTGGGCGAGCGTCTGCCTGAACAGTTGCCGAGCGAAAGCCGGCTCTGCTCGGCCAGAACCTTAAGCCCGCGAATCGAGCGCCAGCCACGGTACGGTCTGGCGCCCCATCATGAAGGAGAGATGTGTATGGCCTACCAACACATATTGGTTGCCGTCGACCTGACCGAAGATTGCCAGCCGGTGATCCGTCGCGCCGTGGCCCTGGGTCAGTGCTGTGGCAGCAAGGTGTCGCTGGTGCACGTGGTCGAGCCCATGGCGATGGCCTTTGGCGGTGACGTGCCCATGGATCTGTCGTCGTTGCAGCAGCAGCAGATCGAGCAGGCCCGCGAGCGACTGGACGGCTTCACCACCCAGTACGCCGAGCTGGCCGGCAACTGCGTGCTGGCCTATGGGCAGCCGCGCCAGGAGATCCACCGCATGGCCAAGGAACAGGGCTGCGACCTGATCGTGGTCGGCAGCCATGGTCGTCATGGCCTGGCGCTGCTCCTGGGCTCGACGTCCAACGACCTGCTGCACGGCGCGCCCTGCGACACCCTCGCGGTGGCCCTGAAGAAAGACAAGGCCTGATCCGGTGGCCGGGCTGGATTACTCCAGTTCGGCCCAGCGCTCGATGAGGCGATCCAGCTCGGCCTGTAGCGCGTCCATGCGGGCGAGCTTGGCCTGGGTGACCTCACTCGGCAGCTGGTAGAAGCCAGGATCGGCGATGGCGGTCTGCAGGGCTTCCAGTTCGATTTCCGCGGTTTCGATGGCACCTGGCAGGGCGTCCAGCTCACGCTGCTCCTTGTAGCTGAGCTTGCGCTTGGCCGGTGCGGCGGCTGCGGCCACCGGGGCCGCCGCGGGTGCGGGCTCGACCTTGGCAGCCGCTGGCGCGGCCTTGCTGTCCTCGCGGGTCTGCACGCCCAACAGGCGCGGCGAGCCGCCCTGACGCAGCCAGTCCTGGTAGCCACCGACGTATTCCCGTACCCGCCCTTCCCCTTCGAACACCAGGGTGCTGGTCACCACGTTGTCGAGGAAGGCCCGGTCGTGGCTGACCATCAGCACGGTGCCCTCGAAACTCAGCAGCACCTCTTCCAGCAGCTCCAGGGTCTCGACGTCGAGGTCGTTGGTGGGTTCGTCCAGCACCAGCAGGTTGGCCGGCTTGCTGAACAGCTTGGCCAGCAGCAGGCGCGCGCGTTCGCCACCGGACAGTGCCTTGACCGGCGTGCGGGCACGCTGGGGGCTGAACAGGAAGTCGCCCAGGTAGCTCAGCACGTGGCGATCCTGGCCATTGATGGTGATGAATTCACGACCCTCGGCGAGGTTGTCGATCACGGTCTTTTCCGGTTCCAGTTGCAGGCGCAGCTGGTCGAAATAGGCGATCTCCAGCTTGGTGCCGTACTGGATCTTGCCGGTGGTCGGCTGCAGATCGCCCAGCAGCAGCTTGAGCAGGGTGGTCTTGCCGGAGCCGTTGGGGCCAAGCAGGCCGATGCGGTCACCGCGCTGGATCAGCAGGGTCAGGTCGCGGATCAGAGGTTCGCCGCCCGGATGGGCATAGCTCATGTGCTCGGCGAGGATGACCTGCTTGCCGGACTTGTCGGCCGTCTCCAGCAGGAGGTTGGCCTTGCCCTGGCGCTCACGGCGCTCGCTGCGTTCGTTGCGCATGGCCTTGAGGGCGCGGACGCGACCTTCGTTGCGGGTACGGCGGGCCTTGATGCCCTGGCGGATCCAGACTTCTTCCTGGGCCAGGCGCTTGTCGAACAGCGCATTGGCGGTCTCTTCCGCCGCCAGCTGCTGCTCCTTGTGCACCAGGAAGCTGGCGTAGTCGCCTTGCCAGTCGATCAGGTTGCCGCGATCCAGTTCGAGGATGCGGGTGGCCAAGGCCTGGAGGAAGGCGCGGTCGTGGGTGATGAACAGCACGGCGCCGGGATAGCCGCGCAGGGCGTCTTCCAGCCAGGCGATGGCGCCGATGTCCAGGTGGTTGGTGGGTTCGTCGAGCAGCAGCAGATCCGGCTCGGCCACCAGCGCCTGGGCCAGCAGCACGCGCCGCCGCCAGCCGCCGGACAGTTCGGCGAGGGTCTTTTCCGCCGGCAGCTGCAGCCGGCTCAGGGTGCTGTCCACCAGTTGCTGCAGGCGCCAGCCATCGCGCGCCTCCAGCTCCTGCTGGACGTGCATGAGCCGCTCCATGTCCAGTTCGCCGCTGGTGTCCTGGGTCAGGTGGTGGTACTCGGCGAGCAATTCGCCGACACCGGCCAGGCCCGCGGCCACCACGTCGAACACCGAGCGGTCGTCGGCCCGTGGCAATTCCTGCGGCAGTTCGCCGATCTTGATCGCCGGGGCGCGCCAAACCTCGCCGTCATCGGCCTGCTGCTCGCCCTTGACGATGCGCAGCAGGCTGGATTTGCCGGTGCCGTTGCGGCCGATGATGCATACCCGCTCGCCCCGCTCGATCTGCCAGGACACCCCGTCCAGCAAGGGGGTGACGCCAAAGGCCAGGGATACGTTGGTGAACTTGAGCAGCGCCATGGGTTTCTCCGCGAAAAAGGCCAACCAGTCTAACAGAGACACCTACCCTGGCGCCGGTCGGTACGAGCCGGCGAAACGCCCGGACCGCCCGACGGCAGGCCATGGCCAACGCTTTCGCCGCCTGGCGCCGGCACGTAAGCTAGACTGCCCCGTGACGGTCGGCCGCCTGCCTTGCGCAGCGTGCGCCACCCCCTCCGCATCCAGCTTTTACGGAATTCCCATGCGCGGTCGCCTGTTCCTCATCCTGCCCCTGCTCCTCGCTCCCCTGATCGGCTCCACCACCTCGCAAGCCGCTCCCCTGGAGCAGCAGCGGCAACTCTACGACCAGGCCAAGGCGGCGCTGGACCGCGGCGACGCCAGCGTCTACCTGGCCAATCGCGGAGAATTGCGGACCTATCCGTTGGAGCCTTACCTGGCCTACGACGAACTGATCAAGCGCGTCCCCGGCGCCAGCGATGCCGAGATCGAGACCTTTCTCGCCGAGCATGGCGATCTGCCGCAGTCCAACTGGCTGCGCCTGCGCTGGCTGCGCGGCCTGGCCGACCGCGGCGACTGGAATCGCTTCGAGAAATACTATTCGCCGGACTTCAACTTCACCGAACTGGACTGCCTGCACGGCCAGTACCTGATCGCCCAGGGCAACGCCAGCGAGGGCTTCAAGCTGGCGGAGAAATACTGGCTGGTGGGCAAGGCCCAGCCGACCACCTGCGATGGCCTGTTCCAAGCCTGGGCGGCGCGCGGCCAGCTCACCGAGGAGCGGGCCTGGGAACGCGCCAAGCTGGCCGCCGACAAGGGTGAGTACGGCCTGGTACGCACCCTGTCCACCCAGTTGCCGACCCTGTCCGGGCAGGCCCAGCGGCTGATCGACGTGGCCCAGAAGCCGCAGCAGATCGCCAATGTCCAGGCCTTCGCCCCGGCCAGCGAAAGCCTCGCCGACGTGGTCGGCCTGGGCCTGCGCAAGCTGGCGCGCCAGGACCCGGAACAGGCCATGAGCCTGCTCGACGTCTACAGCCAGCGCATGCCCTTCACCCGCGATGAAAAGGTCGCCATCGCCCGCCAGATCGGCCTGACCCTGGCGAAGAACTTCGATCCGCGCGCCCTGCCGCTGATGGAGCGCTATGACCCCGAGCTGCGGGACGACGACGTCAGCGAATGGCGTGCCCGGCTGCTCTTGCGCCTGGGTCGCTGGAGCGATGCCCATGCGCTGATCGAGCGCTTCCCGCCGAGTCTGGCCAAGGCCAATCGCTGGGAATACTGGCGCGCCCGCACCCTGGAGCTGATGCAGCCGCAGAGTCCGGCGGTGCTGCGCGAATACGCCGAGGTCAGTCGCGAGCGTGACTACTACGGCTTCCTCGCCGCCGACCGCAGCAAGGCGCCCTATCAGCTCAACAACAAGCCGCTGATGCTCAGCGACGCCCTCAAGCGCAAGGTGCGCAACACCCCGGGCGTGCAGCGTGCCCTGGAATTCATCGCCCGCGGCGAACCGATCAATGCCCGCCGCGAGTGGTTCTATGTCAGCCGCCACTTCAACCGCGACGAACTGGTGGCCCAGGCGCGCATGGCCTATGACATGCAGTGGTACTTCCCGGCGATCCGCACCATCAGCCTGGCCAAGTACTGGGACGACCTGGACATCCGCTTCCCCATCGCCTATCGCGAGAGCTTCGTGCGCGAGGCCCAGACCCGTGGCCTGCACAGCAGCTGGGTGTTCGCCATCACCCGCCAGGAAAGCGGCTTCATGGCCGATGCGCGCTCCGGCGTGGGCGCCATGGGCCTGATGCAGCTGATGCCGGCCACCGCCAGCCACACCGCCAGCAAGTTCGCCATTCCCCTGGCCTCGCCGCAGCAGGCGCTGACCCCGGAAAAGAACATCGAGCTGGGGACCGCCTACCTATCCATGGTCCATGCCCAGTTCAACGGCAACCGGGTGCTGGCCTCGGCCGCCTACAACGCCGGCCCGGGGCGGGTGAAGCGCTGGCTGAGCGGCGCCCGCCACCTGGCTTTCGATGTCTGGGTGGAGACCATTCCCTTCGACGAGACGCGGCAATACGTGCAGAACGTGCTGGCCTACGCGGTCATCTACGGGCAGAAGCTCAATTCGCCGCAACCCCTGGTGGACTGGAACGAGCGCTTCTTCGACGAGACCTGAGCGCTCGCCAGCCCGCCCTGATACCACTGCAGCGGACTCGGACGCCAGGTCGAGTCCGCTGCATAGCCGCTTCCCAGAGCCGTCGGGCCATTCGCAGCTGCATCCTGCAAGGCCTGCAGCTCCGAGCCGGCTGCGCAAAACAGCGCCACCCCCTATACTGCAGCCCCTTTTTTTCCGCTATTGAACCGGAGAAACCCATGCTCAAGCGTTCGCTGGCCCTGGCAGCAGGCCTGGCCCTGTCCCTGACGTCCCTGCTCTCCCACGCCGTCGACGAACTGCGCGTCTCGGCCATTCCCGACGAGGCGCCCACCGAGCTGATCCGCAAGTTCAAGCCACTGGGCGAATACCTCGAGCAACGCCTGGGCATGCCGGTCAAGTTCGTGCCGGTGTCCGACTATGCCGGCGTGGTGGAAGCCATGGCCTCGGATCGTCTGGACCTGGCCTGGTTCGGCGGCTTCACCTTCGTCCAGGCGCAGCGCAAGGCGCCGATGACCCCCCTGGTGCAGCGCGAAGAAGATCAGCAGTTCACCAGCAAATTCATCACCGCCGACCCGGTCGTGAAGACCCTGCAGGACCTCAAGGGCAAGACCTTCGCCTTCGGTTCGGTCTCTTCCACCTCGGGCAGCCTGATGCCGCGCTACTTCATGCAGCAGGACGGCATCGTCCCCGAGCAGTTCTTCTCACGGGTGGCCTATTCCGGCGCCCATGACGCCACCGTCGCCTGGGTCGCCGCGGGCAAGGCCGATGCCGGCGTGCTCAATGCCTCGGTGTGGAAGAAGCTGGTCGATGCCGGCAAGGTCGATACCAGCAAGGTCCGGGTCCTCTCCACGACCCCGGCCTACTACGACTACAACTGGACGGTGCGCGGCAACCTGGATCCGCAACTGGCGGCCAAGATCAAGCAGGCCTTCCTCGACCTGGATCCGGCCAAGCCGGCCGACAAGGCGATCCTCGACCTGCAGGCGGCCAGCCGCTTCGTGCCGACCTCGCCAGACAACTACAAGAGCATCGAGGCTTCCGCCCTGGCAGCCGGCCTGCTCAAGTGAGTCTCGCCCTCAGGGGCGTGACGCTGGTACACGCCGACGGCTCGCCTGCCCTGGCCGATCTCGACCTCGCCCTGCGACAGGGTGAGCAGGTCGCGCTGATCGGCCCGTCCGGGGCGGGCAAGACCAGCTTGTTGCGTCTGCTTGCCACCGGGCTGCGGCCGGTCGCGGGTCAGCTCGAGCTGCTCGGTCAGGAGCCTTGGAGCCTGGGCAACCGGGCGCGGCGCCAGTTGCGCGCCCGCATCGGCCTCATCCACCAGGCGCCGCCCTTGCCGGCGCGCCAGCGCGTCATCACCGCGGTGCTGGCCGGACGTCTCGGCCAGTGGTCGCTGGCGCGCAGCCTGGTCAGCCTGGTCCACCCGCTGGACCGCGCCGGCGCCGCGGCGGCCCTGGCGCCGCTGGATCTCGCCGATCGCCTCTACGCCTCCTGTGATCAGCTGTCCGGTGGCCAGCTGCAGCGCATCGGCATCGCCCGGGCGCTCTACCAGCAGCCGCAGCTGCTGCTCGCCGACGAACCCGTGTCGGCCATGGACCCGGTGCTGGCCGCCCATACCCTGGAGGTGCTGAGCGACGCCGCGGCACGCCAGGGCACCACCCTGGTCACCAGCCTGCACAACGTCGAACTGGCGTTGCAGCGCTTTCCGCGCATCCTCGGCCTGCGGGCCGGTAGGCTGCTGTGGGACAAGCCCGCCAGCGCCGTCACCCCGGCCGATCTCGCCGCGCTTTATGCCAACGAGGGCTTGAGCACCACCCTTCAGCCTGCCGCACCGGCCCCGGCCCCGGCCCCGGCCCCGGCCGAGACGCCGCTCGACCTGCCGCGATGCTGACCTCGCCCCGCCAGGACCCGGCCGCCCGGCCCCGTCTGCTGCTCACCCTGCTGGCCCTGCTGCTGGCCTGGCCGACGCTGCGCCTGGCGGAATTCGATCTGCCGGGCCTCTTCACCGGCGACAACGCCCGCACCATGGGCCGCTTTCTCGCCGGCTTCTGGCCGCCCGCCCATGACGCCGACTTTCTCGCCGTGCTCGGGCGCGCCACCCTGGAAACCCTGGCCATCGCCACCCTGGGCATGGCCCTGGCCGTGCTGCTCGCCCTGCCCGCCGCCCTGCTCGCCACCCGCGTGCTGTCGATCTCCGCCCTGCCCCGCGGCGGACGTCCAGGCCGCTCGCCACGCCTGCTCCGCGGCCTGGTCCGCGGGGTGCTGATCGTCCTGCGCAGCGTGCCGGAGATCGTCTGGGCGCTGCTGTTCGTCCGCGCCGTGGGCCTGGGTCCCACCGCCGGGGTGCTGGCCATTGCCATCACCTACGGCGGCATGCTGGGCAAGGTCTATGCGGAGATCTTCGAATCGGTCGATCCCCGCCCGGCGCGGGCCCTGCTGCTGCAGGGCGCCGGTCGCCTGCAGGCCTTTGGCTATGGCGTGCTGCCCAATGCCGCGGGCGAGATGATTTCCTACAGCGTCTACCGCTGGGAATGCGCCATCCGCGCCTCGGTGGTGATGGGCTTCGTCGGCGCCGGCGGTCTCGGCCAGCAGGTCGATCTGTCGCTGCGCATGTTCGCCGGTGGCGAGGTGGCCAGCCTGCTGCTGACCTTCCTGATGCTGGTGCTCTTGGCCGATGTGCTCAGTCGCCTGCTGCGCCAGGTGGAACGTGGCCAGCGCCGGGGCCGCGGCGCTCTGACGGTGCTGGCCATGGGCGCCGCCCTGGTGGCGTCCGCCAGCTACCTGGGCACCGCCTTCGGCGAATTGCTGAGTGCCCGCGCCCTGGCGCAGATGGGCAGCTTCCTGGCGGATTTTCTCCAGCCGGATTTCTCCCTCGCCCAGCTGTCGGCCGTGGCCCACGGCGCGGTGGAGACCCTGGCCATGTCGGCCCTGGGTACCCTGCTCGCCGGGCTGCTCGGCATCCTGCTGGCGCTGCCGGCGGCCGGTCGCCTTGGCCTGGGCGCCCTGGCGCTGGCGCGGCTGCTGCTCAATGCCTTGCGCGCGGTGCCGGAACTGGTCTGGGCGGCGCTGATGGTGCTGGCCGCCGGCCTGGGCCCCAACGCCGGGACCCTGGCGCTGGCCCTGCATACCGCCGGGGTACTCGGCCGGCTGTTCGCCGAAGCCCTGGAAAACGCCCCCAAGGCACCGGCAGAGGCCATCCGCCTGGCCGGCGGTGGCGCGCTGGCGGCCTTTCTCTACGGCACCCTGCCGGCGGTCTGGCCACAGTTGCTGGCCTACCTGCTCTATCGCTGGGAAAACAACATCCGCATGGCCAGCATCCTCGGCTTCGTCGGCGCTGGCGGCCTCGGGCAGCAGCTGTACTTCAGCCTGAGCCTGTTCCAGCAGGCCCAGGCCGCCACCGTGATCCTCGGGATGCTGGTGCTGGTGCTGGGCGTGGATCTGCTGAGCAACTGGGCCCGGCAGCGCTGGGTCGTTCGTTAGCGCCTATTCAAAGGCTGCTGCGCGTCGGCCAAACGGCGTTGAAAAGACCCTGGGTCGCCAGCCCGGTCGGAATGCTCATTTACCACTCGTAAACCCGAGCGCGGGTCCGATCCGCTTCCTCAGGTCTTTTCGTGGGGCCGCCTAGGCCTTGTTTGGCTCTAGCTCGCGAGCCTTTGAACAGGCTCTTAGCGAATCTCCGGCAGCAGCAGCGCCGGCAACTGCGCCAGAAAGGCGGCTTCATCGTCGAGCTGACGCAGATCCAGCCAGAGCGCATCGGCGTCGATGCGCCCCACCACCGGGATGGGGAGCTGGCGCAGGCCCTCTTCCAACTGCCGCAAGGCGCGCCCACGCAGGCGCTTGCTGACCTGGGGGCGACAGCACAGCGCCGCCCCGGGCAGGCGTGCCACCGGCTGGGCGCCACTGCCGATCATGCCCAGCGCCGGCTCCACGCTGACCGCATAGGTCGCGCCCAGCACGGCGGCGAAGGCCGGCAGCAGCCTTTCGGCCTGGGTGGTGATGGCCTCAGCCGGGCGGGATAGCAGGCGCAGGCTGGGCAGCCGTTCGGCCAGTCGATCCGGATCGCGATAGAGCGCCAGGGTCGCCTCCAGGGCGGCCAGGGTCAGCTTGTCGACCCGCAACGCCCGCTTGAGCGGATTCTTCTTGATCCGCTCGATGAGGTCACGGCGACCGACGATGAGGCCGCACTGGGGGCCGCCGAGCAGCTTGTCGCCACTGAAGGTCACCAGGTCCGCGCCATCGCGCAGTGCCTGCTGCACCGTGGGTTCGGCGGGCAGCCCCCAGCGGGTCAGGTCCACCAGGGTGCCGCTGCCGAGGTCTTCCAGCAGGGGGACGTTGTGGGCGCGGGCAATGGCGGCCAGCTCCGCCGTGGCCACGCTGGCGGTGAAGCCCTGGACGCTGTAGTTGCTGGTGTGCACCCGCATCAGCAGCGCGGTGCGCGGGCCGATGGCGGCTTCGTAGTCGCGGGCATGGGTGCGGTTGGTGGTGCCCACCTCCACCAGCTTGACCCCGGCGCGGGCCATGATGTCGGGGATGCGGAAGGCACCGCCGATCTCGATCAGCTCGCCGCGGGACAGCACCCCTTCCTTGCGTGCGCCTATGGCATGCAGGGCCAGCAGGACCGCCGCGGCGTTGTTGTTGACCACGGTCACCGCCTCGGCGCCGGTGAGTTCGCGCACCAGGTCGGCGACCAGGTCGTCACGATCGCCGCGCTTGCCGGTGGCCAGGTCGAATTCCAGATTCATCGGCTGGCGCGCGGCCTCGGTCACCGCGGCGATCGCCTCTTCCGCGAGCAGCGCCCGCCCCAGGTTGGTGTGCAGCACCGTGCCGGTGAGGTTGAACACCCGCCGCACCCGCGGCTGGCTGTGCAACGCCAGGCGCTCGCCCAGGCGACCGGCCAGCACGCCCTCCTCCACCTCCACGGCGGTCAGGGTGCCGGCTCTCAGGGCCTCGCGCAGGTCGTCCAGCAGCGAGCGATAGCCGCCAAGGACCTGCTCGCGACCATGGCGCTCCTCCAGCGGACGCGAAGCGGGATGGCGCAGCAGGCGGTCGATGGACGGCAGGCGAATGGCGGTCATGGGAGCCTCTTGGGTCGAGTCGACCCCCAGTGTAGCCCGAACCCGCGGCGGGTCGACCAGGGGGCGCCGGACTGCCGCAGGCCTGGCCCGCCCTGGAGTGGGGTGGCCTGGACGCAGACCTCGGGCGTCCGGAAATGACCCCCGGGTTCCCGGTTTGCCGCGTGCCAGAGCCCGTCCTAGGATGGTTTTCGCGGGCTTTTCCCAGGCGCCTACCGCGGTCCTGCCCGGCAAGCCCTGGCCACCACGTTCATCTCACGACAATAACAAAGGTGCCGTCATGTCCAAGAAAACCTCCCCCTGGGCCAGCGATGGCCTGCTCGATAACAGCGACATCGTCAGCCCCGGCAACTTCACCTACCTGCACACGTTGAAGAGCGCCGCGGCCACGCCGCTGGCGCAGACCAGCTCGGCCAGTACCCCCACCGTCAGTGAATTCCTCAACGGCGCCATCAGCGAGTACGTGCTGGGTGGCACGCCCGACGGCATGCGGCCCTTCCTGGTCGATGGCCAGCAGCTGACGCTGCACGACTCGCTCAACGGCGCGACGGCCCATACCTGGATCACCGCCGAGAACCAGGTGCTCATCACCTATGCCGGCACGACCCGCGGCGAAAATCTGCTGATCGACCCCCTGTCCACCGCCGGTGGCCTGCTGAGCGATCTGCAGATCCTCGGCCAGCAGGTCTCCAGCGCTCAGCGCCAGTCGCTGGACTTCGCCCATCAGGTGATCGAGGCGGCGGTCAAGCAGGGTTACGGCACCCAGGACATCTTCGTCACCGGCCACTCCCTGGGTGGCATCTCCGCGGCCTACGTCGCCCAGCAGACCGGTCTCGGCGGCATCAGCTTCGAGGCCTCGGGCATTCCCCGCGATGCACAGGCGGTCGGTCACGGGGGTAATTTCGTCAATGTGGTCACCCTCGGCGATCCGGTGGCCAACTACAGCTCCGACATCCGCGGCGAGCAGCCCTTCGCGCCCAGCTTCGTCAGCCAGGCCGAGGGCGGCGGCAGCCTGCCGCACTATGGCTCGCTGTTCCTGATCGGCGCCCAGGCCGACCAGCACGACCTGACCCAGGCGGCGGCCAAGGTCGGTCATCTGTTCAACGGCGACAATGGTGGCCAGGTCAATCCGCTGGGGGCGGCCCTGCATCCACTCAGCGTGGCCGCCGGGATCGCCGAAGCGGCGCGCCTGATCGCCGAATTCCATCTGCCGGCCGCCGAATACACCAACCTCGGGGTGACCCCTACCGGTGGTTTTCTCGACACCCTGCCCGCGCAGATCGGCACGGCCCACGGCCCGGTGCTGATGGTCGGCAGCTACAGCGTGGCGGAGTTGCAGGCCTATGCCGAGACCCACGCGACGTTCGGCTGAGAGCCGCTCATAAAACTACTGCGCGTCCGCCATACAGGTACGTGCGGTGCTCGGAATCCTCATGTACTACTCGTACACTCCGGCTCCTGCGCGCCGCACACACCTGTCTGACAACCGCTCGCGACGTTTTATAACCGACTCACGCCTTCGCGGCGGTCTTCTTTCGCCGCCGCGAGAGAACTCCCCCCTGCCGTTCGGGTCTGCCCTCCTATCGTCCGGGATCCCGAGGGTCCCGCCCGCCTTCAGCCCAGGAGAACCTCATGACCGCAGACGGTCCCCAGCGCATGACCGACGACGAAGCCCAGGAATTCGCCACCGAGGTGTTCAACCTCGCGCGCACCGGCAATGCCGAGGTGCTGGCTCTGGTGCTGGAAAAGGGGCTGACGCCCAATCTGCGCAACCACAAGGGCGACAGCCTGTTGATGCTGGCCAGCTACCACGGTCATCTGGAGGCCAGTCGCGTGCTCCTGGAGCATCGGGCCGACCCGAACCTCGCCAACGACATGGGCCAGTCGCCCCTGGCGGGCGCGGCCTTCAAGAACAACCTGCCGATGGCCGAACTGCTGCTGGAGCACGGCGCCGCCGTGGAGGGCGCCATGCCCGACGGCAAGACCGCGCTGATGATGGCGGCCATGTTCAATCATGTGCAGATGGTGGAACTGCTGGTCTCCCGGGGCGCCGACCCCAAGGCCCGGGACGCCGCCGGCAACACGGCGCTGAGCGTGGCCCGCGCCATGGGCGCCCAGGACACCCCCGCCGTGTTGGAGCGATTGGGCGGCGTCTGATCAGAGCCTATTCAAAGGCTCGCGAGCTAGAGACAAACAAGGCGAAAATGCCTGAGGAAGCGGATCGGACCCGCGCTCGGGTTTACGAGTGGTAAATGAGCATTCCGACGGGGCTGGCCTTCCAGGGCATCTTCAACGCCGTTTGGCCGACGCGCAGCAGACTTTGAACAGGCTCTTAGCGCTTCTGGTAGCGATAGAACAGGTTAGGCTCGCTGACCACATAGAGGTTGCCGGCCCCATCCAGGGTGACCCCTTCCGGCTGGCGAATGCGCCGTGACAGGCCGCCGAAGGGCGCCACCAGGGAGCGGGTATCCAGGGTATGGCCCTGGTCGTCGAGTTCGGTCAGCACCCGTGATTCGTCGCTGAGCAGCAGCAGGTGGCCGGTCCGGCGATCGACGTGGACTGCGGACAGGTCACCGGTGCTGGGCGCCTGGTCCAGCCAGGCCTGGCGGTCGATGATGCGCAGGGCGAAGTCGCCGTCGAAGCTCCTGAGCAGGCCACGGATTTCATAGAGCTTGCGCGGCGAGTGCTCCTTGACCACGAACAGGCGATCGCGGACGGCGTCGTAGTCCAGCCCCTCGAAGCCCTGGTTGGCGCGGGGGAAGAGATCCAGGGTCAGGCTGCGATAGTCCTTGCGCCGGAGGACGTCGTCGCCCTCGGGGATGCCTACCAGGGTCAGGGCGTTGGCGCCCTCTTCCGCCAGCAGCAGGCGGTCGTTGCCCAGATAGGTCACGCCCTCGACGTCGTCGAAGCCTTCCAGGCGATGGCGTTGCAGCAGCTCGCCGTCACGGCTCAGGGCCAGCAACTCCGGCGGATTGTTGACCACCGCCCAGAGCCGATCCCGCTCCGGGTCATAGCTGAGGTCGGACAGATTCTCGGTGACGCCGGCCACCGGCTTGGCTTCCACCGCCACCCGGTAGCGACCGAGCTCCAGGGAGGTTCGGGGTTCGCTCTGCCACTGCTGGCCGAGCCAGAACAGCAGTTGGCTGTCCAGATGGCTGCTGCGCAGGCCCTGGGTAAGCCCCAGCGCCAGCAGCAGGGCCAGGCCCAGCCGCCAACCGTTCCGCCCGATCCTGATCCGTCGTACCCACGCCGTCATCGCCTCGCCCCGTCATTGTTGTACGGGGCGGAGTATCCAGGGCTGTCTTGATGGTTGTATGACAGTCCTAACGACGCGGCTGGACGGGATTCCCCTCCCAACGCGACCGCTCCGGCAGGGTTTCGCCCTTCATCACCAATGACAGCGGACCCAGCTCCACGTCGTCGCCGACCCGGGCGCCATAGAGCACCACGCTGCGCGGCCCCAGGTTGACCCCGGCACCCAGCTCGACTTCGCCAACCTTCATCACCCGGTCTTCGAACAGGTGGGTCTGGGGCCCGGCCAGGGCATTGAGTTCGCCATGATCACCGACGCGCACGCAGTCGAATTCGGTGAGGTCGGTGGTATCCAGGTAGGTGCCGCGCCCCAGGCGGGCGCCGAGCAGGCGCAGCGCCAGCGGCAGCCAGGGCGTGCCGCGCAGGGTGCCGAGCAGATTGGGCACCGCCAGGGTTTCGTAGAGGCTGGTGATGGCTTCGCTGCGCCAGACGAAAAAGGTCCACATGGGCGCCGAACGCGGGCGATAACGGCCTACCACCAGCCACTTGAGCCCCAGCACGACCCCGAAGCTGGCCACGGCGAAGGCGCTGCCGGCCAGCAGCGTCTCGCCGAGCAGCTGCAGCCAGGCGCCGGCCTGCCACAGCGGCACCAGGGCTTCGGCGATGGCGCAGCCGGCGGCCACGGTGAAGCCAGTGGGCAGCACGATGCGCAGGGCCTCGATCAGGCCACGCGCCACCCGGCGCCAGGGTGCCGGGCGGAAGGTCAGGCTTTCCGGGTAGCCGGTCAGGGCTTCCCGCGCTGGCAGCCGGACCGCCGGCGAGCCGAGCCAGGTTTCGCCCTGGCGCAGGGGTACGCCTTCGTCGAGCCTACCCAGGACACCGATCAGGGCGTCCTCGGGGAGGTGGCAGCCGTCGGCGACATAGGCGCCGTTGCCGACGAAACTGCGCCGGGCGATGGAGGTGCGTCTCAGGGTCATCCAGCCCTGGGCGACCTGTTCGTCACCGAGCATCACGGCATCGGCGATAAAGGTCTCGGCGCCCAGCTCCAGCAGCGAGGAGACCGGGCCCTGGGCGGTGGAAATCTCGGCATCGCGGCCGACCCGGGCACCCAGCAGGCGATACCAGAGCGCCGAGTAGACCGTGGCATACAGCCCCTGCAGACTCTGCAGCGCCGACTCCTGGATCAGGTTGGCCAGCCACTTGCGCCAGTAGAAGAGGCTGTCGACCGACCACCGGCCTTCTTCCAGGCGCGGCAGGATCAGCCGTCGCGCCAGGACGCAGCCGAGCAGGGTCAGGGCGACGCTGACCACGCCCAGCGGCAGGGCCAGCACCCCGTATTGCAGGGCATCGAGCAGCAGCGAAGGGGTGTGCCACCAGGGCAGCCCACCGAAGCTTTCCAGTTCGTCGATCAGCAGCGCCAGGGGAAACAGCGGCATGAAGAACAGCACCGAGACCGCCAGGCCACTGAGGGCATAGAGTCCTTTCAGCAGGGCGCGCTGGGCACGGGACCCCGGGGCTGGCGGCAGGACGCGGGCACCGGCGGCGCCCTGGTCATGGGCCGGCGCGCCGCCCCAGTTGCGTCCGGCCGGGATGCGCTGACCGCTGCGCAGGGCGGATTGGGCCTGCAGGCGCGCACCGTCACCGAGGGCGGTGTCGCCTTCGAGGATGGCATAGGAGCCGACCTGGGCTTCGCGACCCAGGGTCACGGCGCCGAGCAGCAGTTCGCCGCGCAGTACCCGGGCGTTTTCGAAGTTGACGCCGTTGCCCAGGCTGGCGCCCTGCCCCAGGGTCAGCAACTCGGGCACGCGCAGGGTCAGGGTGCCGACGAAGGCTTCGGCACCGATGCGCGCGCCCAGCAGGCGCAGCCAGCCCCGCGCCAGGGGCGAGCCGCTGAGCAGGTAGGCCGGCGCCAGGGCGAGGAAGCGCTCGCCGAGCCACCAGCGGTAGTAGGTCAGGCCCCAGAGCGGATAGCGACCAGGCTGCAGGCGGCCGGTGAGGCACTTGCCCAGCAGGGCCACGGCGAATTCCAGGCCGATGGCCAGGACGAACAGACTCAGGGCGGTCAGCATCGCCAGGGGCAGCGCGGTACCGGAATGGATCAGCAGCGGGAAGGCCAGGAAGGGCGCCAGCCAGCGGCCCAGGCGCAGGGTCAGCAGCGGCGGTAGCGCCACCGCCTGGGCCAGGCCACAGCGCCAGCGCCGCCAGCGGCTGGGCGGCGCCCAGGCCTCGGTGGCCGTCGTTGCGTCCGCCTCGGCGGCGTCGGCTTCCAGGGCCTCGGCGATGGCGCCCAGGGTGCGGCCGGCATAGACCGCCTTGACCGTGGCACTGGCATAGCGCGGGTCCTGGCGCAGGCGCGAGACCAAGCGGGCGGCGAACAGCGAGTGCCCGCCCAGGTCGTCGAAGAAATCCATCTCGGCGTGCAGGGGCTGACCGGGAAACAGCTCGGCGGTGGCCGCCAGCAGCGCACCCAGGGCGCCGCTGGCCGGAGTGACCGGCGCCACCACGGCAATGGCCAGGGGCCGGGCTCGCAGTTGCTTGCGATCGACCTTGCCGGAATTCAGCCGCGGCATCTCGCCGAGCCACTCGAAGCGGCTGGGCACCATGTACAGCGGCAGGCAGCCGGCCAGCTCGGTCCGCAGCAGGTCGCTGCGCGGCAGCGGACCGCCATCGCCGACCAGGAAGGCCACCAGTTGCTCCACGCCGCCCTCTTCGCGCAGCACCACGGCCACGGTCCCGACGCCGGGTTGCCGCGCCAGGGTGGCTTCGATCTCGCCCAGCTCGACCCGATAGCCGCGGATCTTCACCTGGTCGTCGACCCGGCCCAGGCAATGCACCTGGCCGTGTTCGTCGACCCGTGCCAGATCGCCGGTGCGATAGAGCTTGAGGTCGTGGCTGCCGGTGCTCCAGGGATTGGGCAGGAATTTCTCGGCGGTCAGTTCCGGCCGCCCCAGGTAGCCATCGGCTACGCCCGGACCGGTGATGCAGAGTTCGCCCACCTGATCGCGCGGCAGCAGCGCCAGCGGCTGGCTGGCATCGGCAGGCACCACCAGCAGGCTGTAGTTGGGCAGCGGCCGGCCGATGGTCACCGGGTCGCCCGGCTGCAGGTGCGCCAGACTCGCCGAGACGGTGGCCTCGCTCGGGCCATAGGTGTTGAACAGCCGCCGCTGCGGCCGACTCCAGCGTGCCACCAGGGGTTCGGGGCACATTTCGCCGCCGAGGTTGATCAGGCGCAGGCTGGGGACGTCTTCCGGCAGCAGCGCCAGCAGGGTCGGCACCACGTGCAGCACGCTGATGCGATTGGCGGTCAGGGCGCGGGCCAGTGCCTCGGGGTCGGCGGTGATCTCCCGCGGCGCCAGCCAGAGGGTGGCGCCCACCAGGTAGCTGATCCAGATCTCTTCGAAGGACATGTCGAAGGCCACCGAGAAACCCTGGTAGACCTGGTCGCCGGCCTCGATACCGAGCAGCGAATTCTCGCTGCGCAGGAAGTGGCAGATGCTGTCCTGGCGGATACCGATGCCCTTGGGCTTGCCGGTGGAGCCGGAGGTGTAGATCAGGTAGGCCAGGTTGTCCGGAGAAACCTGACCACGACGGCGCAGGGTTTCGCCGGTGCCCAGGGCGGCGCTCAGCTCGTCGGGGGTCCAGCAGCCAAGCCCAGGACGCGCCAGCAGATCGGCGAAGGGCGCCCCGGTGATCACGCCTACCGCCTGGGCGTCTTCCAGGCACAGGGCCACGCGGTCGGCCGGGGTTTCGGCATCGCAGGGCAGCCAGGCGGCGCCGGTCTTGGCGATGGCCAGCTGCATCACCAGCAGCTCGATACCGCGCGGCAGCCAGAGGCCGACCACGCGACCAGGCCCGGCGCCAGCCGCCAGCAGCCGCGAGGCGGCGCGGTCGGCCCAGGCGTTCAGTTCGCCGTAGCTCAGGCTGCGCTCGCCTTCGAGCAGGGCGGGCCGTTCCGGCGCCCGCGTCGCGGTGGCCTCGAACAGATCGGCGAGGACTTCGTCGCGACACAGGTCGGGGCGGATGGGGCCCTCGACCAGACTGAGGGAGAGTTCGGCAAGCGCTTCCATGGGGACAGCCTCTGGTGGTTCAGCGCAGTTTGTATCTCTCCGGTTACGCGCTCCTTAAGGCGGAATTAGGGTTTGCTTAAGGCTGGATGGTGTCAGCCTGATGGGAGTCGCGACAGCTCAGGAATGCGATTTTCGCCGGCGCAACCACCGATTGGCGACGGACGGGTACCTCGTTGGCGAGGCCAAAAAAAACGCCTCCCGCAGGAGGCGTTTTCAGTTGCAGCGCAACGATCAACGCAGATCGAAACGATCCAGCTCCATCACCTTGGTCCAGACCTTGACGAAGTCCTTGACGAACTTCTCCTGGGCGTCGGCACTGCCGTAGACCTCGCTCAGCGCCCGCAGCTGGGCGTGGGAACCGAACACCAGGTCGACCCGGGTACCGGTCCACTTCAGGGCGCCGGTCTTGCGATCGCGACCTTCGAAGGTGGCCTTGTCCGGACCGGTGGCCTTCCACTCGGTGGCCATGTCCAGCAGGTTGACGAAGAAGTCGTTGGTCAGGGTCTGCGGCCGCTGGGTGAAGACGCCGTGCTTGGCGCCGCTCACGTTGATGTCCAGCACGCGCAGGCCGCCCAACAGCACCGTCAGCTCCGGCGCGGTCAGGTTCAGCAGGTGCGCCTTGTCCACCAGCAGGAATTCCGGCTTGACCTTGAACTCCCCGCCCACGTAGTTGCGGAAGCCATCGGCCCAGGGCTCCAGGTGCCCGAAGGAATGGACATCGGTCTGCTCCTGGGAGGCATCCACGCGACCCGGGGTGAAGGGCACGCTGATCGAGTGGCCCGCCGCCTGGGCGGCCTTTTCCACCCCGACGCTACCGGCCAGCACGATCAGATCGGCGATGGAGACCTGCTTGCCCTGGCCCTTGAAGTCACGCTGGATGCCTTCCAGCACGCCCAGCACCTTGGCCAGTTGCGCTGGCTGGTTGACCTCCCAGTCTTTTTGCGGCGCCAGGCGCAGACGGCCGCCGTTGGCCCCGCCCCGCTTGTCGGAACCGCGGAAGGTGGACGCAGCCGCCCAGGCGGTGCCGACCAGTTCGGACACGCTCAGGCCGGAGGCTGCCAGCTTGTCCTTGAGCGCCTTGACCTCGGCCTCGCCCAGGGGCGCACCTGCGGCCTTGGGCAGCGGGTCCTGCCACAGCAGTTCTTCGGCCGGGGTTTCCGGGCCGAGGTAGCGGGCCAGCGGCCCCATGTCGCGGTGGGTCAGCTTGAACCAGGCACGGGCGAAGGCATCGGCCAACTGGTCCGGGTTTTCCAGGAAACGGCGGGAGATCTTCTCGTAGGCCGGATCGAAGCGCAGCGCCAGGTCCGAGGTCAGCATCGTCGGCTGGTGACGCTTGCTGGGATCGTGGGCATCGGGCACGGCACCCGCCCCGGCGCCGTCCTTCGGCCGCCACTGGTGGGCGCCGGCCGGGCTCTTGAACAGCTCCCACTCGAACTTGAACATGTTCTCGAAATATTCGTTGCTCCAGCGAGTGGGCGTGGAGGTCCAGGTCACCTCGAGACCACTGGTGATGGTGTCGGCGCCCTTGCCGGTGCCGTAGCTGTTCTGCCAGCCGAAACCCTGCTGCTCCAGGTCGGCGGCTTCCGGCTCGGCGCCCACGCTGGTGGCCGGACCGGCACCGTGGGTCTTGCCGAAGGCGTGACCACCGGCGATCAGGGCGACGGTTTCCTCGTCGTTCATGGCCATGCGGCCGAAGGTTTCGCGGATGTCATGGGCCGAGGCCACCGGGTCGGGGTTGCCGTTCGGACCCTCGGGGTTCACGTAGATCAGGCCCATCTGCACCGCGGCCAGCGGATTCTCCAGCACGCGGCTGGGACCTTCGTTGCGGCTGTGCTCGACCGGATGCTGCTCGGGCTGCGCGGTCAGCACGCCATCACCGGGCTGCTCCATCTGCTTGTGCTGGCCGTAGCGGACGTCGCCACCCAGCCAGACGGTTTCCGAACCCCAGAACACCGCATCGTCCGGTTCCCAGACGTCCTGGCGACCGCCGGAGAAGCCGAAGGTCTTGAAGCCCATGGATTCCAGGGCGACGTTGCCGGTGAGGACGATGAGGTCGGCCCAGGAGATCTTGCGGCCATACTTCTGCTTGACCGGCCAGATCAGTCGGCGCGCCTTGTCCAGGCTGACGTTGTCCGGCCAGCTGTTGAGCGGGGCGAAGCGCTGTTGGCCCTGGCCCGCACCGCCACGGCCATCACCGACGCGATAGGTACCGGCGCTGTGCCAGGCCATGCGCACGAACAGCGGGCCGTAGTGGCCGAAATCGGCCGGCCACCAGTCCTGGGAATCGGTCATCACGGCACGCAGGTCGGCCTTCACCGCTTCCAGGTCGAGGCTCTTGAATTCGGTGGCGTAGTCGAATTCCTCGCCCATGGGATCGGACAGCGACGAGTGCTGGTGCAGGAAATTGAGGTTGAGCTGATTGGGCCACCAATCCTTGTTGGTGGTACCACCGCCGGCGGCGTGATTGAACGGGCACTTGGATTCGGTCGACATCTTCTTGGCTACCTTAGGGTCTTGTTCATCCGGTGGTCGGCCGCGACAGCATCACGACCTGCTGAAGTCATGGTTCCGGCGGCTTAGGCCTGTTGGCTCGACGGGTACCGATGCCAGGCTCGGGCCGGCGTCGATGGGAGCCCTACCTCGGGCAAAAAAGCGCACGCTATGATCATTGTTATCTCCTCATCAGACGGGCACACCGACGAAGCGGCGCAAACTCCATACTAGACGGCTTCGTCGCCCGGCGTGATAGAAGGTTTTGTGCCCGTCGATAGACTGGCTCTGCAGGATGACCCCGCAGTGACAAGGCACTCTCGACCCGCTCTTGGCGCGATGAGCAACGTTCACGACCGCTTCGCCGAGTTTTGCGCGGCTTGGCCTCACGCAGCGAAGAGGGAGTGCGTTCGCCAACAATGACCAGGCCCAGGCAGCCCGCCATAGGCGAAAACAGAAGCAACGGCGACCGCCCTGCCCCGGGCGGTCGCCATGCCCGGTCTAGCCCGGGGCGAACAGCAGGTTGGGCGCGTGGCGCTCGTAGCCCTCTTCCGCCAGGCGCACGTCCAGTGCCAGGCTGGCGAGGTCGGCGGACAGGGGTTCGCTGCGGGCGTCGTGGTCGCGATAGAGGTGCTTGAGATAGGTCTTGCAGTGGGCGCAGGTCTCGGCGCGCAACGGGGCCTTCTGGGCGTTGGCGTCGTCGGTGCTCAGCGAGTAGTAGCCCAGGCCCTTGCCGGTCTCGCAGTGGCTGCACTTGACCCGTACGAAGTGCCACTCGCAGGCGCACAGCGAACAGGTGAGGTACCTCAGGCCATTGGCCTTGCCCAGGTGATGGATGATGCCGGCCATGGGCGGCGCACCGCAGCAGGGGCAGGACGTCTGGCTGCCCTGTTCGCGCAGGGCGGTGAAGTCGCTGCGTTGCAGCCAGTGGGTCCAGGCCACCTGCAGGGCGGCGCCCAGGAAGGGCACCACGCCGGCCGGCACCCGCTCGTAGCTGCCCGCCAGCAGGGCGATGGCCCAGGCCTTGCGCTGGCCGGCATCGGCCCGGCGCAGTTCGTCCAGGGCGGCCTGCACCGGCACCTGCTCGATCTTCAGGGCCTCCAGCAGGGCATCCAGCGCGGGCAGCCAGGCGCCTTCGCGGACCAGGGTGTCGTAACCCAGAGGTGGCAGGCCGTGGGCCAGGCTCTGGGCGCTGCGGGCCTCGTCCAGGGGCAGGGGCGCGAGGCGGTCGAAGACCCCTTGCTGGGCTTCGCACAGGTCGGCCATCAGCAGCAGGTAGTCACTCAGCGCATTGCCGGTGGCCAGCAGCCGCAGGCGGTCGGCGCGATAGCCGAACAGCTCGCCACCAGGCAGCAGGATGAAATCGGGATTGACGGCCGCGGCTTCGATTTCGCCGGGCTCGAGGATCTGGCCCGCCATGGCAGGGCTCCTTAGCAGAACGGTGGAAGATAGAGGATTCAGGATAGCGGGCGGGTTGGGAACGTTGGGCTTCGCTGCGCTCAACCTACGATCATGGTGGGCGGCGTAGGTTGGGTTGAGCACAGCGAAGCCCGACGAAAAGACTCACTTCTTCTCGCGGGTGACCTTCTCGTACCACAGCGAGTGGTGCTTCTTGGCCCAGGCACGGCTCACCCAGCCGGTCATCATCGCGGTCACCGAACCCTTGATCCAGATCCCCGCATAGATGTGTACGATGATCGACAGTACCAGCACGAAGGCGGCGACGGCATGGGCCAGGGCGCCCAGGCGGATCACCGGGATGGGGAACAGGTGGGCGAAGTACTGCCGCCAGATGACCACGCCGCTGACCAGCAGGACCAGCATGCAGGCCAGCAGCACCCAGAACAGGATCTTCTGCCCGGGGTTGTACTTGTCGATCGGCGGCAGCTTCTCCTCGCGGTTGTTCAGGACATCGTTGATCTGCTTGAGCCACTGGGCGTCTTCGCGGCCGATCTTGTTGTGCCGCCAGAAGCGGAACACCAGGAAGGCGAAGAACACGAACATCGCCACGCCCATGAAGGGATGCAGGATGCGCGTCCAGGTGCCGCCACCGAACAGGCTCGACAGCGGAAACAGCGCGGGATGGAACAGCGCCAGTCCCGACAGCCCGGCCATGAAGAACAGGATCGCCACGATCCAGTGGTTGGTCCGCTCGTTGGCGTTGTAACGCTGGATTTCAGGTTTCATCTCGATCTCCCAGGACGCCCCCGGCCAAACCGGGGGCGTACCCCTGCTAGGGCTGCTTGTCGTGCGGATCGAAGATCTGCACGGACGGACTCAGCTGCTTGACCTCGCCCCTGGGCGCATCGCCCGCGGGCCGGGGCGGCGCCTCGACCACCTCGTCGTCGTCATCGGTCCGGTTCGGGCCGACGCGCACGTAGTGGAAGAAACCCGCCAGCACCGCCGCACCCATGGCGAACAGCGCCAGGGGTTTGGTGAAGCCCTTCCACAGCCCCACGGTGGGGCTGATGGTCGGATCCTTGGGCAGGTGGTTGTACAGCTGCGGCTGGTCGGCATGGTGCAGCACGTACATGACGTGGGTGCCCCCTACTCCAACCGGGTCGTACAGACCGGCGTTCTCGTAGCCGCGGCTCTTGAGATCGACGATGCGCTCGGCGGCGTGCTCCTTCATGGCGTCCTTGGTGCCGAAGACGATGGCGCCGGTCGGGCAGGTCTTCACGCAGGCCGGCTCCAGGCCGACCCCGACCCGGTCCGAGCAGAGGGAGCACTTGTAGGCCTTGTTGTCCTTCTTCGAGATCCGCGGGATGTCGAAGGGGCAACCGGCGATGCAGTAGCCGCAACCGATGCAGTGATCCTGGTTGAAGTCGACGATGCCGTTGGCGTACTTGACGATGGCCCCCGGACTCGGACAGGCCTTCAGGCAGCCCGGCTCGGCGCAGTGCATGCAGCCATCCTTGCGGATCAGCCACTCCAGCTTGCCGGCCTCGTCCTCGTGCTCGGTAAAGCGCATCAACGTCCAGGAGTCCGCGGTGAGGTCCGCCGGGTTGTCGTAGGTGCCGTGGTTCTCGCCGACCTCGTCACGCAGCTCGTTCCATTCCGAGCAGGCGACCTGGCAAGCCTTGCAGCCGATGCACTTGGACACATCGATCAGCTTGGCCACTTCCGCCTGGGTGCGCACCGACGTGTAGGCCGTGGTGGTCGCGGAGCGGGCGTAGATATCTTGGCTTGCCATCACGCTTTCTCCACGTTGACGAGGAACGACTTGAACTCGGGCGTCTGGGTGTTCCCGTCACCCACGTAGGGGGTCAGGGTATTGGCCAGATAACCCATCCGTGCCACACCGGAAAAGCCCCAGTGGATGGGGATGCCGACGTGGTGCACCGTCTCGCCGTTGACCTGCAGCGGGCGAATGCGCTTGGTCACCACCGCCTTGCAGACGATGTGCCCGCGCTTGGAGGTGACGCGCACGAGGTCACCCGCGGCGATGCCTTTCTGCTTGGCCAGCACCTCGCCGATCTCGACGAACTGCTCGGGCTGGACGATGGCGTTCAGCCGGCAGTGCTTGCTCCAGTAGTGGAAGTGCTCGGTCAGGCGGTAGGTGGTGGCCGCATAGGGGAAATCCTTGCGATCACCGAAGTCCGCCCAGTCGTCCTTGAGCACCCGCGCCGCCGGGCTGCTCGTGGCCTTGCGGTTGTTGGGATGCAGCGGGTTGACGCCGATGGGGGTCTCGAACGGCTCGTAGTGCTCCGGGAAGGGCCCTTCGGCCAGCTTGTCCAGGGCGAAGAAGCGCGCCACGCCTTCCGGGTTCATGATGAAGGGACTCATGCCGTCCGCCGGCTTGGCGTCGATCTTGTAGTCGGGCACGTCGGTGCCGCCCCACTTCTGCGCCTTGTCGTTCCACCACACCAGCTTCTTGCTCGGGTCCCAGGGCTTGCCGCTGAGGTCCGCGGAGGCGCGGTTGTAGAGGATGCGCCTGTTGTTCGGCCAGGACCAGGCCCAGCCCAGGGTCTGCCCCATGTGGAACGGATCGCTATTGTCGCGCCGCGCCATCTGGTTGCCCTGCTCGGTCCAGGACCCGCAGAAGATCCAGCAACCCGAGGCGGTGCTGCCGTCGTCCATCAGTTGGCCGAAGCCGGCGAGCTGCTGACCGGCCTTGGCCGACACATTGCCCTTGGCATCCAGCACGTCGGTGACGGCGTAGCCGTTGAACTCCTTGGCCAGCTCCTCCGCCGCCGGTTCCTCGGGCTTGGCATAGGGCCAGGACAGCCCCAGGATCGGATCGGGGAAGGCCCCGCCTTCCTTGGCGTAGGCCTCGCGCAGCTTGAGGAACAGCTCGGCCATGATGGCGATGTCGCTGCGCCCTTCCCCAGGCGCCTCGGCGCCCTTGAAGTGCCACTGCAGCCAGCGGCTGGAGTTGACCAGGGAGCCGTCTTCCTCGGCGAAGCAGGTGGTGGGCAGGCGGAACACCTCGGTCTGGATCTCGGCGGTGTTCACATCGTTGTGATCGCCGTGGTTGCGCCAGAATTCGGAGGTCTCGGTGGCCAGCGGGTCCATGATCACCAGCCACTTGAGCTTGGACAGCCCGCGCATCACCTTGGCCTTGTTGGGGAAGGCGGCGATGGGGTTGAAACCCTGGCAGACGTAGCCGTTGACCTGGCCCTTGCCCATCATGTCGAAGTAGCGCAGCACGTCGTAGCCAGCGCCGGTGACATCGACCTTGGGCAACCAGTGGTAGCACCAGTCGTTGTCCTTGGTGGCCTTGTCGCCGTACCAGGCCTTCATCAGGCTGACGTGGAACTTGCCGTAGTTCTGCCAGTAGCTCAGCTGCCCCGGGCGCAGCGGCTTGCTGGCGCGGCGGGTGATGAAGGTGTTGTAGTCCTGCTCGCCGTCGCCACCGATGGTCAGGTAGCCGGGCAGCTGGATCGACAGCAGACCCAGGTCGGTGAGGCCCTGGATGTTGGAGTGACCGCGCAGGGCATTCATCCCGCCACCCGGCAGGCCGATGTTGCCCAGCAGCAGCTGCACCATGGCGCCGCAGCGGATGATCTGCGCCCCGATGGAGTGCTGGGTCCAGCCCAGGGCATAGAGGATGGTCATGACGCGACCGGGCGCCGAGGTCTCGGCGATCTCGGCCCAGACCTTCTGGATCGCCTCGGGCGGCGTGCCGCAAGCCTGGCTGGCCACTTCCAGGGTGTAGCGGCTGTAGTGCTGCTTCATCAGCTGGAAGACGCAACGCGGATCCTGCAGGGTCGGATCGATCTTGACGAAGCCGTCGTCGCCGATCTGATAGCCCCAGTTCACCTTGTCGGTGTAGGTGCGCTTCTCGGCGTCGTAGCCGTTGTACAGGCCGTCCTCGAAGGTGAAGCCTTCCTTCACCAGGAAGCCGGCGTCGGTGTAGTTGCGGACGTACTCCTGCTGGATCTTGTCGTGGGTGATCAGGTAATTGATCAGCCCGCCCAGGAAGGCGATGTCGCTGCCGGTCCGGATCGGCGCGTAGTAGTCGGCGACCGAGGCGGAACGGGTGAAACGCGGATCGACCACGATCAGCCGGGCGTTGTTGTGCGCCTTGGCCTCGGTGACCCATTTGAAGCCGCACGGATGGGCTTCGGCGGCATTGCCGCCCATGATGAGGACGAGATTGGCGTTCTTGATGTCACTCCAATGATTCGTCATCGCACCACGGCCAAACGTCGGGGCAAGACCTGCCACCGTCGGGCCGTGTCAGACGCGCGCCTGGTTGTCGAAGGCCAGCAGGCCCAGACTCCGTGCGATCTTGTGCGTCAGATAACCGGTTTCATTGGAGGACGCCGAGGCGGCCAGGAAGCCCGTGGTCAACCAGCGATTGACCGTCTGGCCCTGGTCGTTGGTGGCGATGAAGTTGGCGTCGCGGTCTTCCTTCATCAGGGTGGCGATGCGCCCGAGCGCCTCGTCCCAGCTGATGCGGGTCCACTCGTTGCTGCCGGGCTTGCGCACCTCGGGGTATTTGAGGCGATTGGGGCTGTGGATGAAATCCAGCAGGCCGGCGCCCTTCGGGCAGAGGGTGCCGCGGTTGACCGGGTGGTCGGCGTCCCCCTCGATGTGAATGATGTTCTGGGCCACGTTCTTGGCCCGGTCGCCCATGCTGTACATGATCAGGCCGCAGCCGACCGAGCAGTAGGGACAGGTGTTACGGGTTTCCACGGTGTGCGCCAGTTTGAAATGGCGCACCTGGTCGGCAAAGGCGGCTGTGGGAGCCATGCCTAACGCCGCCAGGCTGGATCCCGCAAGGCCGACTCCAGCGACCTTGAAGAATTGCCGACGGTTCATGTCCACGGTTCTTATCCTCATTCAGGCTGGGTCCGGTGCGTAGCCGAACCCTGCACAGAGAGTAACCCAACCGTCTGGCTTATCGAGCGCTTCGCTGTTGTCGCCGATCAATGGAAGTCGGCCTTCCGTCCCCTGATCCGCCGCGGTCTGACGAACGGACCGGGTATCTCGCGGGGACGTGCGCCCTCCGTGGGGAGCTGATCGGCGCGGGCCAGCCGCTGCTCAGCGAACGGGTGCGCAAGGCCAGGGCATGCCAAGAGGCGGCCAGTAGAGCGGCCCGCCGATCCTATCGATTCGGCAGCGCTGTAAAGTCATGCTAAGCTCGCTAACTTTCCTCGCGATGCCTTCGGACCCCCTCACCATGTCCAAGCGCCTGCCGACGCCGCCATAGCACCACCCCTCCCCCGGTAACCGCCCCTGCGGCCTATACCCGTGTCTTGCTGCCTTGTCGTCTCTCCGCGATCGCACCCCGCCGTGCTGTCGCCCGTTCTGGATACGCCATGAAAAGTGTCTCTCCCCGCGCCGACATCCTGGCCGGTCTCACCACGTCCTTCGCCCTGGTGCCCGAGTGCATCGCCTTCGCCCTGGTCGCCCATCTCAACCCGCTGATGGGTCTCTATGGCGCCTTCTTCATCTGTACCCTCACCGCCCTCTTCGGTGGCCGCCCCGGCATGGTCTCCGGCGCCGCCGGCTCCATGGCGGTGGTCATCATCGCCCTGGTGGTGCAGCACGGCGTGCAGTACCTGCTGGCCACGGTCGTGCTCGGCGGCCTGCTGATGATCGCCTTCGGCCTGCTGCGCCTGGGCAAGCTGATCCGCATGGTGCCGCACCCGGTCATGCTCGGGTTCGTCAACGGCCTGGCCATCGTCATCGCCCTGGCCCAGCTGGAACACTTCAAGCAGGGCGAGAGCTGGCTCAGCGGTACCCCGCTGTACCTGATGATCGGCCTGACTGCAGCGACCATGGCCATCATCTGGCTCCTGCCGCGGCTGACCCGCGCCGTGCCGCCGGCCCTGGCCGCCATCCTCGGCGTGGGCCTGGCGGTGCATGTCTTCGATCTGCCGACCCGTACCCTGGGCGACATGGCCCATATCGCCGGTGGCCTGCCGCGGCTGGCGCTGCCCGACATCCCCTGGAATCTGGAAACGCTGCGGATCATCCTGCCCTATGCGGTGCTGATGGCCCTGGTCGGCCTGCTGGAGACCCTGCTGACCTTGAACCTCACCGACGAGATCACCGAGAGCCGCGGCCGGCCCAATCGCGAGTGCGTGGCCCTTGGTGCGGCCAACATGGCCTCCGGGCTGTTCGGCGGCATGGGCGGTTGCGCCATGATCGGCCAGACCATGATCAACCTGAGTTCGGGTGGCCGCGGCCGGCTGTCGGGGGTGGTCGCCGGGATCCTGATGCTGCTGTTCGTGCTGTTCCTCTCGCCGCTGATCGAGCGCATTCCGCTGGCGGCGCTGGTGGGCACCATGTTCGTGGTTGCCCAGCAGACCTTTGCCTGGGCCTCGCTGCGGGTGCTGCACCGGGTGCCGCGCAGCGACATGCTGATGATCATCGCCGTCACCGTGATCACCGTCTTCGCCGACCTCGCCACCGCGGTGCTCTGCGGCATCGTCCTGGCCGCGCTCAACTTCGCCTGGCAGCACGCCCGCCGGCTCTATGCCGACAGCCATCTGGAGGCTGACGGCAGCAAGAGGTACCAGGTGCACGGCACCCTATTCTTCGCCTCCACCGCCACCTTTCTCAACCAGTTCGATCCGGCCGGCGACCCCGCCAAGGTCGTGGTGGACTGCCGCCACCTGAGTTTCGTCGACTACTCCGCCGTGGCCGCGCTGCGCACCCTGCACGAACGCTATGCCAAGGCTGGCAAGCGGGTGCGGGTGCTGCACCTGTCACAACGCTGCAAACAGCTGCTGCGCCGCGGCGGGATGACGGACGACCTTGCCCTCGGCGATTGAACCCGCAACGGCGTGCCTGGGTCTCTCCCAGCAATGTCCTGCTCCTGGAGACCCGCGGCCATGTCCAAGATCCTCGCCTGCCTCGACGGCTCGGCCGTCAGCGCCGCCGTCTGCGACTTCGCTGCCTGGGCCGGCACCACCCTGGATGCCCCCCTCACCCTGCTGCATGTGCTGGATCAGCGCCGCTTTCCACGGCCCGGTCAGGCCACGCCGCCCCTGCTGGTCAACCGCGAACACCTGCTGACCGAGCTGGCGGCCCTGGATGCCCAGCGCGGCACCCTGGCAGAAGACCAGGGTCGGCTGCTGCTCGATGCGGCCCAGCTGCGGGTGGAGGAACAGCAGGCGCGCTGCGCCGGGGCCGTGCTGCAGCACGGTGACCTGATAGGTTCGCTGGAGAGTCTGCAGGAGGATTTCGACCTCATCGTGCTGGGCCGCCAGGGCGAGGACAGCCCGCCAAAGCGGTTGATCGGCCGCCACTTGGAAAGCGCCATCCGCCTCCTGCATCGCCCGCTGCTGGTGGCCGGCCACCAGTTCGTCGAGCCCAGCGGCGTGCTGCTGGCCTATGACGACAGCACCAGCGCGCGCAAGGCGGTGACCTGGGTGGCCAACTGCCGGTTGTTCGACAGCCTGGCGTGCCACCTGGTAACCGTCGGCCGCGAGCGGGAAGAACGCCGCGCAGCCCTCGCCCGTGCCGCCGACGAACTCAGGGCCCGGGGCCGTACGGTCACCACCGCCATCACCGACGGCGACGTGGAACTGGGCCTGGAGCGCTATCGCAAGCAGCATGGCCTGGAGCTGGTGGTGATGGGCGCCTTCGGCCATTCCCGCCTGCGCCACTTCTTCATGGGCAGCAACACCCGCAACATGCTGGAAGCGGCGGGCAGTGCGCTGATCGTGGTGCGCTAGCTCAGGCTCGCGCTCAGCCTAGAAATCCACCCGCCCGCGGCTGGCCTTGATGCCGCTGCGGCGCGACTTGCCTTCCAAGCGGCGCTGCTTGGAGCCGTAGGTGGGCTTGGTCGGACGACGCGGCTTTTCCTGGACGTTGGCGGCGGCGATCAGCGCGGCCAGGCGTTCCAGGGCGTCGGCCCGGTTCTGTTCCTGGGTACGGTATTGCTGTGCCTTGATCACCACCACGCCGTCGCGGCTGATGCGCTGGTCGCGCAGGGCCAGCAGGCGCGCCTTGAGCGCTTCCGGCAGCGACGAGGCCTGGATGTCGAATCTCAGATGGACGGCGCTGGAAACCTTGTTGACGTTCTGGCCACCCGCACCCTGGGCGCGAACCGCCGTGAGCTGGATTTCCTGCTCGGGCAGCGTCAGGCACCCGTCGATGACCAGGGTCACGCCGGCCGCGCGCCGCGGCTGAGCCAGGCGTCCAGCAGCGGCTCCAGTTCGTCCAACGGCTGGTAGCCGTTGGTGATCAGCGCCAGCTGGCCGTCCCGCTCGGCGAGCAGCGTGGGGAAACCGGCGATGCCCAGATTGAGTGCCCAGTCGAAGTCGGCCTGGGTGGCCTGGTGCGCCGCTTCGCCGTCGAACAGCGGGGCGAATTCGATGCGCGGCAGGCCACAGGCCTCGGCCAGTTCCACCAGCAGCGCCGGCTGGGTGACGTCGCGGGCCTCGACATAGAAGGCCCGCTGGATGCGCTTGGCCAGCGGCCAGACGGCCTCTTCGTCGAGCTGGCGGGCGGCGACCAGGGCACGGCAGGCCGGCTCGGTGTCGTACACCAGGCCTTCCGGCGGGCCCTGTTCGAGGGCGAAGGGCTGGCCGGTGGTGTCCTGCACCGCCTGCCAGTAGGCCAGGGTGCGTACCCGGCTGGCGGTGTCCTGGGCCACCCGCTCGCGACGCAGGCCGCCGACCACCAGGTGCAGGGGAATGCCCTGGGCGGCCGCCCGCTCGGCCAGGCGCTCGACCACCGGAGCGAAGCCCCAGCACCAGGAGCACATGGGGTCCATCACATAGAGCAGGCGACCGGTCATCCTAGACCTCCTCGGGACTGGGCATGGTGTTCAGCCGCGGATCGCGGCCGATGGGGTGGGGTTCGTTGCGCAGGCGCGCCAGCTCGATCTGCTTCTGCCGCTCGCGGGCGCCGGCGCGGGTCTTTTCCGACAGCGAATCCCAGCAGTGCGGGCAACTGATGCCGGGGCGGTAATGCGGTGACTGCATGTCTTCCGGCGAGACCGGCGTGCGGCAGGCATGGCACTGGTCATAGACCCCTTCGGCGAGGTCATGGGTCACGGTGACGCGGTTATCGAAGACGAAGCACTCGCCTTCCCAGCGGGACTCGGCCGCGGGCACTTCTTCGAGGTACTTGAGGATGCCGCCCTTGAGGTGGAAGACCTCGGGAAAGCCCTCCTGCAGCATGAAGCTCGACGCCTTCTCGCAGCGGATGCCGCCGGTGCAGAACATGGCGACCTTCCTGTGCCGCGCCGGATCGAAGTGCTCGCGGATATAGGCCGGGAAATCGCGGAAGCTCTTGGTCTTGGGGTCGATGGCGCCCTTGAAGCTGCCGATGCCCACCTCGTAGTCGTTGCGGGTATCGATCACCAGCACCTCGGGATCGTCCACCAGGGCGTTCCAGTCCCGGGGTTCGACATAGGTACCCACGCGGCGGTTGGGATCGACGCCGGGCACGCCCAGGGTGACGATCTCCTTCTTCAGCTTGACCTTGGTGCGATAGAAGGGCTGCTCGGCGCAGTGGGATTCCTTGTGGTCGATGTCGACCAGGCGCGGATCGGCGCGCAGCCAGGCGAGCACGGCGTCGATGCCTGCGCGGCTGCCGGAAACGGTGCCGTTGATGCCTTCCTCGGCCAGCAGCAGGGTGCCCTTGACGTCATGGGTCAGGAGGGTCTGCAACAGGGGTTCACGCAATTGGACGTAGTCGTCCAGGGTGACGAACTTGTACAAGGCCGCCACGACAATCTTGTCGGTCATCTTCGGGTTCCCAGGGGTCGCCCTCGCAAAGGGCGGACCGGTTAGAACCTGTTCATGACCTGCTACGCGTCGGCCAAACGGCGTTGAAAAGGCCTGCGGAATGCTCATTTACCACTCGTAAACTCGAGCGCGAGTCCGATCCGCTTCCTCAGCCCTTTTCGCCTTGTTTGTCTCTAGCTCGCGAGGTCGTGAAACAGGTTCTTCGACGAAAACGCCGGCAAGGATGCCGGCGCCGATCAAATTTTAACCAATACGGACTGCCACTGAACAGGGCTCTCGAGGCTCAGCCCGCCAGGTCGTGCGTGCTGCCGCCGCGGCAGGTGGGCGAATCCGGTGCCTGGCCCTGGGCTGCCCACTCCGCTGGGGTGTAGGTGTGCAGCGCCAGGGCATGGAACTGGCCCATGAGTTCGCCCAGGGTGCCATAGACCTTCTGGTGGCGCTTCACCGCGTTGAGGCCGGCGAAATGCTCGCTGACCACCACCGCCTTGTAGTGGGTCTCCTGGCCGCGGCTGTGCATGTGGCTTTCGTCCAGCACCTGCAGGTGCTCGGGTTGCAACAGGCTCAGGCTGGACTGGATACGTTCGCGCATGCTCATGGGGATACCTCGACTGTGAGAAGCGTCATTCTAACGGGCTCGCGGCCCGCCCGGAATCGCTCCGGTCGGCCCACAAACGACGAAGCCCGGAACGGGTCCGGGCTTCGGGGCAAAGGCTGGATTCAGCGCTTGGCGGGCGGCGGTGCGTTCTCGGCACCGGCCGGCGGCTTCACGCCCAGCTCCTTGTCCATCTCGGCGAGGATGCCGTTGACCTTGGGTACCGCCTGTTCCAGCTTGGCCTGGGTCAGCTGGGCGGACTGCGCCGACAGGCGCGGCAGGGTCGCGATCATCTTCTTGCCCAGATCGGACTGGTAGAACTTGATCAGGCCTTCCAGGTCGTCTTCGGTGAAGTTGTCGGTGTACAGCTTGACCATCTCGGGCTTGATCCTTTCCCAGCCGATGGTGCTGTCCAGCGCCTGGTTGGCGCGGGCGGTGTAGCTTTCCAGCACGGCTTTCTTGGCCGGCGCCTTGGCCTGCTCGAAGTGCTGGGCGAAGAGCTGCTGGACCTGGGCGTAGACCGGCGTGGTCAGCTTGTCGGCGTTGGCCAGCTTGAGAAAGCGCTCCGCGTCGGCCGCGTGGCTCTTGGCATCGGCCAGGGCGAAGCTGCTGGCGCTGGCGAGCACGACTACGGCGCCAAGCGTACGGAGGGTCTTCTTCATGGGCATCCTTCAGGAGGCTGAAAATGGACCGCGAGTGTGCCACAGAGCGGCTGAACCTGGCCTGAACTCATCGAGGACAGCCACCCAGTTGAGAATATCTCCCATTTGGGAACCCTGGCGCTAACCTGCTGCCCAAACTAGCTGGACCCTACCTCATCAACGGAGACCGCCATGAGCCGCACCGAAACCGATAGCATCGGCCCCATCGAAGTAGCCGACGACGTCTACTGGGGCGCCCAGACCCAAAGGTCGCTGGAAAACTTCGCCATCGGCAACCAGCAGATGCCGCTGGCGGTGGTACATGCCCTGGCGACGGTGAAGAAGGCGGCCGCGCGGGTCAACCTGCGCCTCGGCGAACTGCCGGAAGACGTCGCCACCCTGATCGAGAAGGCCAGCAGCGAGATCCTCGACGGCTTCCACGATGACCAGTTTCCCCTGGTGGTCTGGCAGACGGGCAGCGGTACCCAGAGCAACATGAACGTCAACGAGGTCATCGCCGGGCGCAGCAACGAGTTGGCCGGCAACGGCATGGGCGGCAAAAAGCCGGTCCATCCCAATGACCACGTCAATCGCGGCCAGAGCTCCAACGACTGCTTCCCCACCGCCATGCACATCGCCACCGCCCTGGCGGTGCAGAACGACCTGCTGCCGGCCATCGCCGAGCTGTCCGGCGGCCTGGCGCTGCAGTCGGCGCGCTACCAGAACCTGGTCAAGACCGGCCGCACCCACATGATGGACGCCACCCCGGTGACCTTCGGCCAGGAGCTGTCAGCCTTCGTCGCCCAGCTGGACCTGGCCGAGCGCGCCATCCGCAACGCCCTGCCGGCGGTCCTGGAACTGGCCCAGGGCGGCACTGCCGTAGGCACCGGCCTCAATGCGCCCAAGGGCTTCGACGAAGCCATCGCCAAGGAAATCGCCGAACTCACCGGCCTGCCCTTCGTCACCGCACCGAACAAGTTCGCCGCCCTCGCCGGCCATGAGCCCCTGGTGGCCCTGCACGGCGGCCTCAAGACCCTGGCCGTGGCGCTGATGAAGATCGCCAACGACCTGCGCCTGCTGGGCTCCGGTCCGCGTGCGGGCTTCGCCGAGGTCAGGCTGCCGGCCAACGAACCGGGTAGCTCCATCATGCCGGGCAAGGTCAACCCGACCCAGTGCGAGGCCTTGTCGATGCTGGCCTGCCAGGTGATCGGCAATGACGTCACCGTCGGTTTCGCCGCGAGCCAGGGTCATCTGCAGCTCAACGTCTACAAGCCGGTGATCGCCCACAACGTGCTGGAATCCATCCGCCTGCTGGCCGATGGCAGTCGCAACTTCAATACCCATTGCGTCACCGGCATGGAGCCGGACGAGCACAAGATGGCCGAGCACCTGGAACAGGGATTGATGCTGGTGACGGCGCTCAATCCCCACATCGGCTACGACAAGGCCGCCGAGATCGCCAAGAAGGCCTATGCCGAGAACAAGACCCTGCGCGCCGCCGCGCTGGAACTCGGCTACCTGACCGATGCGCAGTTCGACGAGTGGGTGCGCCCGGAGACCATGCTGGAAGCCGGTGGCCGTGGCTGAGGCCCGCGGCGCCACGCCGCTGGAGGGGGATGGCCGGCGCCTGCTGGTCATCCAGGGCAATCCCAAGCGCACCAGTTTCTGCCAGTCCCTGGCCGACGCCTATGTCCAGGGCGCCCAGGCCAGCGGTCAGGTGGTGCGCCAGCTGAAGCTGGCCGAGGCTCAATTCGATCCGGTGCTGCGCGAGGGCTACGACCTCTCCCAGACCCTAGAGCCGGACCTGCTGGAGGCCCAGCGGCAGATCCACTGGGCGGAGCACCTGGTGTTCATCTACCCGGTGTGGTGGAACGGCCTGCCAGCAGTGCTGGCGGGCTTTCTCGAACGCGTCCTGCAACCAGGCTTCGCCTTCGCCCAGCGCGACCAGACCTGGGGCGGCGACCCCCTGCTGACCGGGCGCAGCGCCGAACTGCTGGTCACCTCCGACACCCCGCCCTCCCCCTGGCAGCGCCTGCGCAACCAGGCACCCCATCGCCAGGGCATCCAGGAAGGCCTCGAGGCCTGCGGCATCCAGGTGCTGCAGGTCCACGAGTACTCGCCGGTGCGGGCGGCGGACGAGGAACAGCGATTGCGCTGGTTGCAGGAAGTGGAACGGTTGGGGCGGAACGAGTAGGCCATCCGGGAGCCTTGGTAGGTTGGGTTGAGCGCCAGCGAAGCCCATCAGCAACTCGACATTGGCCCTGTTGGGCTTCGACGATGAAGCTGTCTCAGCCCAACCTACGGTCTATTACTTCCAACCAAAGCCTGAGCTCCAGGCATAACCAAAGCGCCTTTTATTCTTTCTCCTGCGCATCAACCACCGGCACTATCGACGCTCCCCTTTCGCCCGCGGAGCACCGCCATGACCCGCTATCTCATCCTCCCCGGCTGGCAAGGCTCCGGCCCCGATCACTGGCAGACCCATTGGCAGCGCCGTCTGCCGGATGCCCGGCGGGTCGAACAGGACGACTGGCAGCATCCCGATCCGCAGCGTTGGGTCGCCACTCTCGACAGGGCCATCGCCGAGGCCAATGCCCCGGTGGTACTGATCGCCCATAGCCTGGGTTGCGTGACCGTCGCGCTCTGGGCCGCCAGCGCTCCGGTGGCCCGTCGGCAGCGGGTGCTGGCGGCCTTGCTGGTGGCGCCGGCCGACGTCGAGCGCCCGGGTTGCCCGATGGAACTGCTGGGTTTCGCGCCCTTGCCACGGCAGCCACTGCCCTTCCCTTCCAGGGTAGTGACCTCGGACAACGACCATGCCATCAGCCTCGCCCGAGCCGAAGCCCTGGCCCAGGCCTGGGGGAGCGAGCTGGACATCCTCCCGGGTGCCGGCCATATCAACACCCGCTCCGGGCATCGGCAGTGGGAAGAAGGTCTGATCCATTTGGCGAAGCTGGGATCGGCTCAGGGCCTGCGCGTCGCCTGATCGAGCCCTCTCGTGCCTAGAAGCGACCCGACACCTCGCTCTGACCGGCCTTGAGCCAGCCGATACCCTGCAGCATGGGCGCAATCTCACTGCCGGGCTGCGCCGTACCCCGTACCTGCCCCCGCCAGTTGGCCAGGCTCAGGCGCAATTCCAGGCGATGCTGGCCGGTGCGCTCGAAGACGCCCTGCAGCCAGGGCGCAGTATGGCAATCCACCTGCAACCGGGCTTCGCCCAGGCTGAGTCGCCGGGGGACCAGGGCCTGCAGCCCAGCGCCCTGCCAGCTGCCGCTGGCCGTCTGGCAACGACGCCAACTGCCTCCGAGCCGGACATCGCCGACCAGCCGACCGGCGAGCAGGGCGCTCCCCGGTGCCTGCAACCAGCGCAGATCGCCACCTGCGAGATCGGCTTGCCATTGCCAGGGCCAACCGCTCAGGATCAAGCCCCAGGGCGCGGCCTCGGACTCGCCCACCGTGACCTGCAATGCGCCCGGCCATTGCAGTCGCCATTGCCAGGGGCCGGCACCACCGCCCGGCCAGTCGAGGCGCTGCATGCCACCGGCGCGCAAGGAACCCTGCAGACCGATCGAGGTGACCTGGGGCGGCAGCAGCCGCGGCAGCCAGTCCGCTGCGGGCCAATAGAGCAGGCAGCCCGAGACGAAGATCAGGACAGTGAACAGGGTAAAGGCCAAGCGCGCGAGCCAGCGGATCATGGCGTCCGCCCCACCAGCACCGCCAGGACCTCCAGCTCGAAGGCCACGCCAGTCGGCTGGCTGCGGACCCTGAGGGTCCGCGGCAACCAGCCCCGCGCCCGCGCCCAGGCCTGCAGCCGCTCCACCGCCCCGACATCCACCGCCTCGCCACGCAGTTGCCAGGCCGGCTCAGCCAGGGTCAGCGCACTGAAGGTCACGCCACTCACGGCGCCGCGCCAGTCCGCCTCCTGCAGCGGCTGGGCGACGGGCAGCGCGCGGGCCTCTTCGGCGAGGCGGACCCAGTCCACCGTGGCCGGTCGGCTGCCTGGCGTGGGGCGCAACAGCAGGATGGCGGCCAGCAGCAGAATGACCAGTCCGCCGAGGGCCGCCCGCTGGCGCTCGGCGGATAGCCGCTGCCAGCGCTGAAGGATGATACTCATGGTCGCGTCTCCGTCGGGGCCGCCAGGTGAAGGGTCAGGCACCCGGCCTGCCGCTGCCACTGCAGGGTAGCGAATTCCTCGCCGAGCCGGGTGCGCAAGGCCTTGTCCAGGCTGACAGGACCCTCCAGCACCACCTGGATGCCCTGCTCGTCCAGCGACCATTCCACCAACCGCAAGCCTGGCCGGGCCGCCAAGGCGGCAGCGAGCGGATCGCCGAGGCGCTGCCAGAGGCGCCATTGCGCCTCCAGCTGCCGCTGGGTCCGGCTGGCCAGCTGGAGTTCGCGCGCGGCGCGGCCGGCATCGAGCCGGTCGCTGGTCAGGCCCAGGCGGTGGGCGACATAGGCCCGGTCCACCTGGGCTCGGCGCCAGTGCTGGACCTGTTGCAGCCCCAGGTGCACCGTGGCCAGCACGGCGGCAGCGGCCATGCCCAGTACCAGGGGCCGAGGCAGTCCCAGAGACGGTCGCCGGCGCTGACCTTGCCGCGGCCAGAGATCCCGGGGCGCTACGCCGGCAGTAGGCCGGGGCCAGAGGTGATCGATGGTTGCCTCGGGACCGGCGTCGAGCAGAGCGGACAAGGCCGGCGGCAAATCGGCCTCAAGGGTATGTGGCCAGGTCAGCCAGACGTCGTGGTCCGCGACGCGGGTCTTGAATCTCAGGCTGTCGCCCAGGCGCGCACCGATCCCACCCTCGGCGGTGGGCTCGGGCAGCAGCTGGAAGTCGACCCAGCAGGCGACCACCGTCCACCCACAGGCGGCGCAATGTTCACGCCAGGCCTCCAGCAGCGCCCGATCCAAGGCCAGCAGGCGCAACCGGCCAGGGGCGCGACCCAGACAGACCAGGTGCTGGCCGTTGGCGTCCGCCAGTAGCTGGTCTTCCAGCAGCAGGCCCCACTCGTGCGGACGCAGCCCCTTGGGCGCGGCGACGTCGAACAGGCTGCAGTCTTCGCCGTGCAACAGCAGGGTCACCGGCTGGGCGGCCGCAGGCAGCGTCGCCCCGGCCTGGAGGCTGGCATCCCGCAGATGCGCGGCCACCAGCGGATTGTCCGGACCCGGAGGACCGGGTCGCCGCGTGCGCAGGAGCAGGCGAGCGGAACCATGGGCCGGGCTGAGGTCGCGGCGCAGCAGGGGCAGCAAGCGCCCGAGCGGGAGGGAGGCGAGCATGGGGTCAACCTGTCTGAGGCAGGGCGAAGGTGCAGACATAGCCGGCACCCTGGAGGGTAAAGGTCAGCCGTACCCCATTGGCGGGCTCGGTCTGGGGCGGATAGGCGAGCCAGCGCCCGTCGCCGTGGAATTCCAGTTGCAGGCGCTCGACGCCTGGCTGGTCGAGCACCGGTTGCCAGACCGGGGCATCCACCGCATCCAGCTCGGCGCTGCGCCACAGTCGCAACCGTTCCTGGGCGGCATCCCATTCCAGCCGTTGGCGGCGCAGGCGACCGGCGCCCTGGTCGATGCCCAGCGGCAGGGCATCCAGGGCGACCCAGTCCAGCCGGTTCTCGTCGGGGCGCCAGTCCAGCAGGGCGTTGTGCAGCGGCAGGCGGTGCTCCTGCAGCGGTCGCAGGACCAGCCCTCCTAGGCGGCGATCCAGCAGGCCGCAGAGGTCGAGCACCAGCGCATCGGTCGACACCCGTGCAGCCAGCCGGCCACGGGCGTCGAGCCAGAGATTGACCAGCCCGCCGAGCAGCACGGCGAGCAGCGCCGTGAGGGCGATGGCCAGCAGCACCTCGATCAGGGTCATGCCCGCCTGGCTCCTCATGGTTGGGCTCCGGCATGGATCGGCCAGCTGCCCAGCGCGCGACTAAGGGCGGCATCGGCATAGAGCGTCAGCCGTTGCCCGCCCAGGGGCCCGCCTGTGCCCTCCAGACGCCAGTAACAGCGCTCGCCCCCCTGGCTCAGTTCGCCCTGGCCGGCCGCCAGGCCTTCCACCTGCCAGCGGGCCTGGAGTTCCCGGGCGCAGAGCTGGGCCCGTTCGCGGGACTGGGCGACGCCGGCGATGTCCAGCCGCTGGCCGATCACCTGGCTGACACCCACGGCCATGAAGGCGACGATGGCCAGGGCCACCAGCACCTCCAGCAGGGTGAAGCCGGTCTGTTTCATGGCCGTTCCACCGAGGCGCGACCGCGCGCGTCCACCACCAGCAGCCACTGCCGCTCCTCTTCGGCGAAGGCGAGGCGCTGAGCACGGGTATCGCCGTTCGGCCACCAGATCAGGCGCGGCTGCGCGCTGGCCGGTTCGGCCAGGCGCAGTCCCGAGGGCCAGTGCCCGTCCGGCAGATCGGCGCTGGCCAGGGGCTGCCAGCGTGGGCCGCGGGCATCGGCCACCAGCGCCAGATAGCGAAAGCCGGTGGCGTCGGCCTGCCAGCCGAGGATGCGTCCGCTGCGGCGGGCGCTGTCCCGTGCCAGCTGGAAGTCGCTCGCCAGGCTTTCCAATCGCCACTGCCCGGCGGGACTGCCACCACCCAGGCGCGCCACGCCCACGGTGGTCAGTAGCCCGACGATCAAGAGCACGACCATCAGCTCCAGCAAGGTGAAGCCGCTCAGGCGCCCCGGCATGGCAGCTCAGAGGGTCCAGTTGCCGATGTCGGCGTCACTGCCCTCGCCGCCTTCGCGACCGTCGGCGCCGAGCGAGTAGAGATCCACCCGCCCATGCTCGCCCGGAATGCGATAGCGATAGGCAGCGCCCCAGGGATCTTCCGGCAGGCGGCGGATATAGCCGTCGGCGCGATAGTTGCGCGGCTCCGGAGCCTGGGTCGGCTTGCTCACCAGGGCGGCGAGGCCTTGCTCGGCGGTGGGATAGCGCAAGTTGTCCAGGCGATACATGTCCAGTGCCTGCTCCAGGCTGGCCAGATCGGCGCGGGCCTTCTGCTGCATGGCCTTGTCCTGGTTGTCCAGCACGTTGGGCGCGACGATGGCCACCAGCAGGCCAATGATGAAGATCACCACCATGATCTCGATGAGGGTGAAGCCGGCCTGGCGGGCGGCTACGGCGTGAGAACGCATCGCGAAAGTCTCCTTGGGGTGCATCAGAGGTTGAGCGCCTGGTTGAGCTGCATGATGGGCAGCAGGATGGCGAGGACGATGGCCAGCACCACCCCGCCGAGGATGAGGATCAGCGCCGGCTCGAACAGCGCCAGGGCCAGGTCCACCTGCTGGTTGAAATCCCGCTCCTGGGCATCGGCGACCCGTTCCAGCATGGCGTCGAGGGTGCCGCTGGCCTCGCCGCTGGCGACCATGTTCACCAGCAGCGGCGGAAACACCGCGGTGCGATCCAGCGCTCGGCCCAGGCCCGTGCCGGCGGTGACCTGTTCGATGGCGGCTTCCAGGGCATCGCGCAGGACCTGATTGCCCAGGGTGGCGCGACTGACCTGCAGGCCTTCGAGCACCGGGATGCCGCTGCCGACCAGGATCGCCAGGCTACGGGTCAGGCGCGCGCTGTCGAGGGTACGCAGCAACTCGCCCAGGCGGGGCAGGCACAGCAATTGGCGATGCCAGCGCCGCCGCCACTCGACCTGGCGCAGGAGGCGCCGCAGACCGAAGCCGGCCAGCAATACCAGGCCCAGCGACCAGGGCCCGAAGACCAGCAGACCGTCGCTGACGGCCACCAGGACGCGGGTGATCCACGGCAGTTGCAGGCCACTGTGGATGAACTGCTCGGTGAGCTTGGGCACCACGAAGGTCATCAGGCCCGCCACCACCGCGACGGATACCAAGGCCAGCGCCAGGGGATAGATGAGCGCGGTACGCGCCTTGTGGCGCTGGCGCTGCACCCGTTCGAGATAGTCGGCCAGGCGCTCCAGCACCGGCCCCAGGCGTCCGGCACGCTCGCCAGCGGCCACCAGGGTCAGGTACAGCGGATCGAAGGTGCCGGGATGGCGACCGAGGCTGTCGGCCAGGGTGTAGCCTTCGCGTACCTGGCCCAGCAGATCCAGCAGCAGCGCCTTGAGCGCCGCCTGGCGACTCTGGCGCTCCAGCATCTGCAGGGCGTCGGCCAGGGGAATGGCAGCACCCACCAGGGTCGCCAGCTGGCGGGTGAAGTCGGTGCGGCTGTTGGCATCCAGCCGCGCGGCGCGACTGCGCACGCCCCGCGCCGGAGCGGCCGCCTGCAAGGCGCGGGGAAAGAGGCCGCGCTCGCGCAGCAGCTGGCGGGCATGACGCTCGCTCTCGGCCTGGATGACATCGCGCTGGCGCCGTCCCTCGCCATCCAGCGCCAGGTAGCGGTAGGCCGGCATCAGCGCAGCGCTCCGCCGAGGACCTTACTGGTGCACCGCACGCAGCACCTCCGCCAGGCTGGTCTCGCCTGCCGCCAGGCGCTCCAGGGCGCTCTCGGCCAGGGTGGCGCGGCGGCCTTCCAGCAGCCGTGCCATCTCGCCTTCGCCGGCACCGCGATAGATGAGCTCGGCCAGCTCGGCGTCCAGTGCGACGAATTCATAGAGCCCCAGGCGACCGCGATAGCCGCTGCCGTTGCACTCCGCGCAGCCCTGGGGCTCGCGCAGCCGTTCGAGCCCGGCCAGCCCCGGCAGCAGCGCCCGCTCGGCCGCCCGCACCGGACGCCAGGTGGCGCAGCCGCACAGCCGCCGCACCAGCCGTTGGGCCAGCACGCCCTTGAGGCTCGACGCCAGCAGGAAGGGTTCCACCCCCATGTCACGCAGCCGGGTGATGGCGCCCAGGGCGCTGTTGGTATGCAGGGTGGAGAGCACCAGGTGGCCGGTGAGGCTGGCCTGCACGGCGATGCCGGCGGTCTCCACGTCGCGGATCTCGCCGATCATGATCACGTCCGGATCCTGGCGCAGGATGGCCCTCAGGCCGCTGGCGAAGGTCAGGCCGGCGCGCGGATTGACCGGGGTCTGGCCGATGCCGGGCAAGGCGTACTCCACCGGGTCCTCCACGGTGAGGATGCTGCGGCTGCCCTCGTTGAGCAGCCCCAGGCTGGCATAGAGGGTGGTGGTCTTGCCCGAGCCGGTGGGCCCGGTCACCAGCAGGATGCCGTTGGGCTGGGCCAGCGCGCCGCGCAGGCCGACGTCGAGGGCCGGCGGCAGGCCGAGACGCGAGAGTTCCAGCAGGCTGGCCTGCTTGTCGAGGATCCGCATGACCACCCGCTCGCCATGGACGCCAGGCAGGGTCGAGACGCGGATGTCGACATCGCGACCGCTGGCTCTCAGGGTGATGCGGCCGTCCTGGGGCTGGCGCTTCTCGGCGATGTCCAGCCGCGCCATGACCTTGATCCGCGACACCAGCATGGCCGACAGTGCCCGCGGCGGGCGCAGCAGCTCGCGCAGCACTCCATCCACCCGTACCCGCACCACCAGCGCCTGCTCGAAGGTCTCCACGTGCAGGTCGGAGGCGTCCAGGCGCAGGGCCTCGGCGAACAGGGCGTTGATCAGCCGGATCACCGGCGCCTCGCCAGCGCTGTCGAGCAGGTCCTCGACCCGTGGCAATTCCTCCATCAGGCCGGCCAGGTCGACGGTCTCGCCGAGGCCTTCCACCAAAGCTTCGGTGCTGGCCTGCCCGGCTTCGTAGAGCGGACCCAGGCGCTGCTCGAAGACCTCGCGCGGGAGCCATTCGCAGGTTTGCGGCGGACCGTGGCGGCGCTGCACCTCCTGCAGCAGCGCCAGGTCCGCATCCAGGCGGCACAGCAGCCGATAGCCGTCGGACTGGGCGGCCAGGGCGATGCCGGCCTGGCGGGCCAGGCGATAGGGCAGCGTCGGGGTCATCAGAGTCCGTCCAGGCGCGCCCGCGCCGAGGGATAGAGACTCTGCAAGCTGGGCGCGCCGCGCGTGCCCGGCGGCGTAGCCGGCAAGGCCGCAGCCGGGGCGGCGGCGCGCATGCCGCGGTACTTGTCCTCGCTGATCTGCTGCACCAGCGCCGGATCGCGCAGGATCCGCGGGCGGATGAACACCACCAGATTCTGCTTGGTGCTGGAGCGGGTACGGGACTTGAAGAGATTGCCCAGCACCGGCACGTCGCCCAGCAGCGGCACCCGCTGGTCGCTGTCGTTACCTTCGTTGCTGATCAGGCCACCGAGGACGATGAGGCCGTTGTCTTCCACCATCACCGTGGTCTTGATCTCGCGCTTGTTGGTGACCACGTCGCTGGCGCGGACGTTGTCGGCCAGCGACGAGACCTCCTGGACGATCTCCATGCGCACGGTGTCGCCTTCGTTGATCTGCGGCTTGAGGCGCAGCTTCACCCCCACCTCGCGACGCTCGATGGTCTGGTAGGGATTGGCGTTGTTGCTGGTCACCGAACCGGTGACGAAGGGCACCTCCTGGCCGACCATGATGGAGGCCTCGGCGTTGTCCAGGGTCAGCAAGGTCGGTGTCGACAGCAGGTTGAAGCCGCTCTCGCTGCGCATGGCCTGCAACAGGGTGACGAAGTTCAGCCCGCTGCCACCGAGGCGTCCGACGCCGGCGGAGATGCCCTGCATGCCCGAGAGCAGACTGCCCAGGGCACTGGTGTCGCCATTGGCCGCGGCGGCAGCGATGCCGTTGATGGGCGTGCCATTGGTGAAGTTGACGCCTCCTGCCGGCAGGTTGCCATTGCGGTCGAGGAACAGCCACTGGACACCGAGCTGGTTGGCCTTGGTGTCGGTGATCTCGGCGATGATCGCCTCCACCACCACCTGGGCACGGCGGATGTCCAGCTGGCTGATGATGCGCTTGTAGCCGGCCAGCTCCCGCGGCGGGCCGATCAGCACGATGGAATTGGTGCCCATGTCCGCTTCCAGGCGGATGCCGGGCGCCCCTGCCGCCAAGGCCCCGCCGCCCGCCTTGGCAGAGGAGTTTTCCCCTTCCCCGCCACCCTCTATAGGGGTGGTATTACCAACGGGCACCGCCACGGGGATCTCCACCCGCGCCTCCTGGATGACCTCGCCGCTCAGCCCACGCAGCACCTTGACCACCTCGCCGGCCTTGGCATGGTGCAGGTAGACCACCTCGGTGTCGCTGGCCGCATCGCGGGAGACGTCCAGCTCGGCCGCCAGCCGACGCACCTGGCGGCGCACGGCTTCGTCCCCACGCACCATGAGGGCATTGCTGCGCGCGTCGGCCAGGACCTGGACCCCGCCACCAGCCTGGCCGCGACTGGCCAGCAGGCGCTCCACCAGGGGTGCGGTGTCGCGCGCCTGGGCGTGGCGCAGGGCGATCATTTCCACCGGCTCGTCGCGACCGCGATCCAGCCGCGCCAGCAACTGGCCAATGCGGCTGAGGTTGCTGCGCCAGTCGGTCACCACCAGCAGGTTGCTGGCGGGATAGGGCGTGGCGACCCCGACCCGGGCGTCCATCAGCGGGCGGACGATGCCCAGCAGTTGTTCGAGATTGCCGCCGCGCACAGCGAATACCCGGGTCGCCACGGTATCGCCGGCACCGGGCTTGGCCGGGGCACCGTCGTCCACCTCCACCGGCAGGGGTTCGGCCCGGGCCGCCTGCTCGGGCAGGACTTTCACGCTGCCGTCGTCCAGCTCCACCGCGGCGTAGCCGTTGGCGCGCAACTGGGCCAGGGCCAGGGCATAGACCTCGTCGGCGGCCAGAGGCTGGGCGCTGCGTACCGTCAGGGTGCCGCGCACCCGGGGATCGATGACGAAGTTGGTGCCGGTGATACGCCCTACGCTCTCGATGAACAGGTCGATCTCGGTGTTCTCGAAATTGACCTCGAAGCGTTGTTCGGCCTGGGCGACGAGCAGCCAGAAGGCGAGGAGCAGGCCGCAATAGCTGCGTTTCTTCACAGGGACAGTCTCACGGGTAGGGCCAGGGCGCGGCCCTGACGTTCCAGTTCCAGGGTCAGGGCGCCGGTGGCGCGCCAGTACGGCAGGCGTTGCAGGAGCGCGCGGGTATCGGCCACGGGGACGGCGTCGACCCGGCGCAGGACGTCGCCGGGCTCCAGGCCCAGGCCACTGAAGAAGGCCGGCTCGGCGCCGGGTTGCAGGCGGTAGCCGGTCAGCTCGCCGTGCTCGCGCACGGGGGTGGCGCGAATGCGGCGAAGCAGGCTGGCCAGGTCGCCCTCCTCCGCCACTGGCAGGGGCGGCGCCTTGACTGCAGCCGGCTTGGCCGTACCGCTGGCCGCGAGGCCCACCAGCTCACGCGGCGCAGGCCACGGCAGCCGCTCCTCGCGGCCGGCCCGGCTGAAGACCAGGCCTTGGGCGTCGATGGCGGTCAGCACCAAGCCAGGCGCCAGGCTGTCGCCCAGGACCAGGGACATCTGACGATCGCCGTGGCGCAGGACCACCACGGAGCCGTCGATGGGCACCGCCTTGATCGCCCCGACCCACTGGATCGGCAGGGTGCTGGGTGCCGCCTGGCTGGCGGCGCGCCAGTGGCCGGCCAGCAGATCTGTGGCGGGTGACGGCTCGCTGTGGACGCTGGGTGCGGGCGTCGGCAGCCACAGCAGGCGCAGATCGCAGACCACCCGCGCCGCCAGCCAGGCGGCGATGCCCAGCCACAGCAAGGTCAGCAACCGCAGCGCCAGGGGATGGCTGAGCAACCGCGCCATCAGGCCAGCCGCTCCAGCCGCTGCCGCACGGCAGCCAGCGGATGCCAGCCCGGGTGGCCTTCGACGAACTCCAGGCGTGGCAGCGGCAAGGGTGCCACGCCCCAGTCGGCGGGACGGGCGCGCAGATAGGTTTCCAGACGCTGCCAGAGCGCCTCGCCGGCGCCGAGCTCGCGCCCCAGGGCGAAGGTGCGACAGGTGAAGGACACGCCCAGCGGCACCTGCACCGGTCCGATGCGCTGGCCGCGCGGCGCGCCGTAGCGGCAGCTCCACTGGGCACCCATCAGCCGCGGCAGATCCTGGCTGTTGTCCAGCAGCAGGGGTTCGCCGAAGCGATTGTCGGCGGCCTCCTCCAGCAGAGTGCGCAGGCCGTCGGCCGAGGTGGGCAGGTCCAGCACCGTGGCCTCGTGGCCGCCACAGAGGGTGATCAGGTGCTCGCGGGTGATCCAGTCGCCCCTCCGCAGCGGCAGGTCGTATCTCAGCCCGGGCAGGAGCACCGGTTGGGCATCGCCACCGCCCAGGGCCGCGGCGATCAGGGCGTCCCAGCTGCCACCAAGCAGGTCGCGGCGCCAGAGATCCACCGGCGCCCGGGCCAGGCGCTGGTCGAGCCAGCCGGCATGGGGCGCGCGGGCTACCGCCAGTTGGCGCTGGTAGCTTTCCAGCAGGGCACGATCAGGGACGCGTTCGGCCTGCACCGGATGGAAGGCCGCGTCCAGGTGCCATCCGTCGCGCCCACCTCGGCAGTGGATCTCGAAGATGCCAACCCCGCGAGCACCGGGCAGGCACACCGGCAGCGGACGACCGCTGCCGCGCATCACCGGAATCAGCTCCGGCCAAAGATCCTGGCCGCGGGCGCAGAGCAGCAGGTCCGCGTCCTCCAGCCGCTCCGCCAGCCACAACCCCGGCCCACTGCCGACATCGGCCAGTACCACCAGCAGATCGGCTCTGTCCCGTGCCTCGGCCAGCACCGGACGCAGGCGGGCATACCAGTCGGCCAGAGGCGCTTGCTGATCGCTGGCATAGGGATCGGTCACGCCGACCAGGGCGATGCGCACGCCCTCCCGCTCGATCAGGGTGAAGGGGGCGACGCCCAGGGCGGTGCGCTGCGCCTCGGTAAGGGTGGCGCCCAGTACCGGACGACCGTAGCGGCGATAGAGGGCGGTGCTGCGGTCGGGCCAGAGCAGGCGTTCGTCGCTGCTGACCCGGACCTCGCTGCCCAGCAGCTGGCTGCCGTCGACCCCGGCCTCGCCACGGGTGAGCTGGGTCAGGCCGCTGCCGTTCCAGCACTGACCATTTTCCAGGGTGAGGCTGCGGGTCGCGCCCTGGCGGGTACGCAATTGGATCAGCTGGCAGGCCAGGGCGGCATAGCCACCGTAGCGTTGGCCATCGCCACGCCCGGCATCCAGCAGCGGCGCCAGCGCCGGGGCGAGACGGGCCGCGTCGGCCCCGGTACGCCAGGGCGCGACACCGATGCGGCCCGCCGGACCGAGGCGCACCCGCGGCACCACCGGCCAGCCGGGTTCGCGGGCATCCAGGGTGTCGGCCACATAGAGCAATTGCAGATCGGCGTCGACCGGGCTGGCGGAAAAGCCACGGGCACAGCCGCCCAGCAGGGGCGCCGTGGCGCCCGCGGCGAGCCAACCCAAGAATTGGCGTCGTGCCCAGTTGCCCATCCGATGTCTGCCTTGCGCGCTAGAGAGGGCGGCATCCTAGGCGTCGGAAAGCTACAAATTCATGACAAAACAACCAGTTACAAACGGTTACAGGTGGCCGCCGGGAAATGCCCGGCTGTAACCTTTCGGTCACCAGACCATCACAGAGGCTTCCTACAGTCGCCGCTCCCGTGATCAACCAAGGAAGCTTTGCGCATGAGCACTTTCACGAGCGACGACCGTAACCGCAATGAAAGCGGCAACGAACCGCTGGACGCCGTCGTCGACCGTTACCTGTCGCGCCGCAGCGTCATGAAGGGCGGCCTGGGCGCTGCCATCGCCATGATCGCCGGCGGGGGGCTGACCGCCTGCTTCGACGGCGGTGGCGGCTCGAACGATGATCCGGCTCCCAGCCAGCCGACTCCGGCGCCGCAGCTCAAGCTTGGTTTCGAATCCATCCGTGGCGCCCGTCTCGATGCCATCGTCCTGGCTTCCGGCTACAGCGCCCGCACCCTGGCGCCCTGGGGTACCCCGCTGAACAACCTGGCCAATGCCTGGCGCAGCGATGGCAGCAATACCTCCACCGACCAGGCCAATGCGGCTGGCATGCACCACGACGGCATGCACTTCTTCCCGCTGAACAACTCCAGCAGCGACGGCCTGTTGGCCATCAACTACGAATACATCGACCAGAAGGTGCTGCACCCCAACGGCCCGACCACCACCACCCACGGCAAGCGCCCCGCCGAGGAAGTGCGCAAGGAGATCAACGCCCACGGGGCGGCGGTGATCCGCATCCGCAAGGTCAACGGCATCTGGCAGGTGGTGACCAACGACGCGCTGAACCGCCGCTTCACCAGCGCTACGCCCATGGAAGTCGCCGGCCCGCTGCGCGGCAACGCCAACCTGATCACCCCCTATTCCCCCGACGGCACCCGTACCCGCGGTACCAACAACAACTGTGGCAACGGCTTCACCCCCTGGGGCACCTACCTCACCTGCGAAGAGAACTGGCCGGGCATCTTCGTCAACAAGGGCACCCTGCCGGTCGACCAGAAACGCATCGGCATCACCAACAAGAGCAACTATGGCTGGGAGACGCCAGCGGGTGATGCCAGCGAGGTGGACAACGAATTCCGCCGCTTCGACCTGACCCCCACGGGCGCCAGCGCGAACCAGGACTTCCGCAACGAAGCCAGCGGCTACGGCTACATCGTCGAGATCGATCCCTACGACAGCGCCGCGCCGGCCACCAAGCGCACCGCCATGGGTCGCTTCCGCCACGAGGGCTCGGCCTACGGCATTCCGGTCGCTGGCCAGCCGCTGGCGTTCTACATGGGCGATGACTCGCGCAACGAATACATCTACAAGTTCGTCTCCGCCGCCACCTGGGATCCGGCCGATGCCAATTCGGCCAATCGCCTGGCCATCGGGGCCAAGTACCTGGACAACGGCACCCTCTACGTCGCCCGCTTCGACGATGGTGGCAACGGCAAGTGGCTGCCGCTGACGGTCAATGCGCCGACCAAGGATGGCCGTACCCTGGGCGCCCTCTACGGCGACCTGGCCGGCATCATCCTCAACACCCGCGGCGCCGCCGACGCAGTGGGCGCGACCCCCATGGACCGCCCGGAGTGGACCACGGTCAACCCCTTCACCGGCGAGGTCTACGTCACCCTCACCAACAACTCCGCGCGTACCGCCGCCAATGCCGCCAACCCGCGGGTGCCCAACGTCAACGGCCACATCGTGCGTTGGAAGGACGACAGCAACCAGACCGACTTCACTTGGGACATCTTCGTCTTCGGCGCGGACGCCGGCGCGGCGCCCGACATCAACCGCTCCGGCCTGACCGAACTCAACCAGTTCGCCAGTCCCGACGGCCTGGCCTTCGACAGCCGCGGCATCCTCTGGATCGAGACCGACAACAGCGACAACGCCGTCGCCGAGTACACCAACGACCAGTTGCTGGCGGTCATCCCGGCCCAGGTGGTGGACGGCAGTGGCAAGCAGGTCGCCCTCTCGGCCACCAACCAGACCGCCCTGCGCCGCTTCCTGGTCGGCCCCAACGGCTGCGAGATCACCGGCATCACCTGGACGCCGGACCTGACGACCATGTTCATCAACGTTCAGCACCCGGACAACTGGCCCTTCAGCGACGTCGCCACCGAGGCCACCCCGGCCGGCACCAAGGTGCGCCCCCGCGCCTCCACCGTGGTGATCCAGAAGCTCGACGGCGGCCCCATCGGCGTCTGATCGAGTCCGGGACGACCGGGCTCCCCGGTCGGCCACGACCGTGGGAGCCCTCTGCTTTGCAGCGGACTCGAAAGCCGTCGCGTGGATTGGCCAGCAGCGCCAGCCTGTTCTACCTGCGCGCGGAAAAGGCTGCGCCGTTTTCCGCGCTACGGCTCTGCAGCACAGATCAATCCCTGGTTTATCGCGCCCTACTGCAACGCCTCCGCCCCGTCCGGTCCGGGGACCCAGAGGGTGGTGTCTCGCGTGGCCAGCCAGCGCACCCGCTGCGCCGGCACCGCCGCGTGCCAGCGACTCACGCCCTGGGCGGCCAGCTGCCGTACCTGGCGAAAGACCTGGCCATCGCGATTCACCTCGACCCCGAGCAGGAAGTCGCCGCTGTTGAGGATCAGTCGTTGGGTCAGCAGGCTGAAGGTCTCCTCCCCTACCCCCGGCAAGGCCTGGCGCAGGGCCTCGACAGTGGCGTAGCCCTGGGCCGGCCGCGCGGTGATCAGCAGCTGCAGGGTCTCCCGCGGCACCTCGTCGAGAAACAGCGCTTCCAGCAGCGGCAGCTGGCTCATCCCCACGGCATTGGCATTGAGTCGCCAGCCCGCGGTTTCCGGCAGCGCGCAGAGTTCGCGCAGTTGCAGATGCCGACCGGATCGCGTGGGTACCACGAGATCCAACTCGCCTATCTCGGCCAGCGGCAGATTGGGCACCAGCACCGGCGGCGCCAGGCGCAGGGCGTCAGGGGTCTCCAGGCCGAATTCGCGGGTCTCGCCGTCGGCATCGATCCAGTCGGCGAGGCGTTCGGCGAAGCCCTGGGCCGTCAGGCCCGGCTCGCCCAGCCCACCAGGTCGCTGCGCCAGCAGCTGTTTCAATTGCCGTAGCGCCAGGTCACGTTCCGGACCGGCCAGGGCATTGACGTTGAAGCAGCCACGCAGATCGCGCAGCTGGGCACGGACCTTGGCACCTTCCACCTCATAGGCCAGCACCTCGCCTCTCAGGCTCTGCCAGAACTCGGGGCGCTGGCGTGCCCCAACCTGCACCAGGCCCTGCGCGACCACCTGTTCGGTTCCCGCCGCCAGCGTCCGCGCCAGGGTCTCGTGCTCCAGCAGCCGCGCCCGTTGCAGTTCGGCGCGGCCCTCGGCCAACAGCACCGGCAACAGCGCCGCCACCAGCGCCAGCGCCCAGAGCGCCATCAGCAGCGCCACCCCCCTTTGTCGCCGCACCCCTGTTCCTCCGGGCAAAGGCGGCATTGGAACCGATGCAGGTTGCAGAATCGTGGCAGGGCGTAGGTTGGGCTGAGCGCCAGTGAAGCCCAACAACCCAACGCCCAACAAAAAACCCGCCACCAGGGCGGGTTTCCTCACTACCAGGGCCGCATCACAGCTTGGCGATGGACACCTCGGTGGATTTGACGAAGGCGATCACCTCGCTGCCCACCACCAGCTCCAGCTCCTTGACCGAGCGGGTGGTGATAACGGAGGTGACGATGCCGGCGGCGGTCTGGACGTCGATCTCGGAGAGCACCGAGCCCTCGATGATTTCCTTGATGGTGCCCTTGAACTGGTTGCGAACGTTGATGGCCTTGATGGTCATGGCAGAACTCCTTGGATGGACGATCAGTAGGCCCAGCGCAGTTGCGTGGGCAGGGGTTGCACGATTTCGGGTAGATCGGGATTGAGCGGCTGCTGCAGCACCCGGGCCAGTACCTCGGCCTCCAGGCGGGCCAGCTGGGCATCGCCGGCGGCCCGGGGACGCGCCAGGTCGACGTCGAGATCCAGGCCGACATGGCCGTCTTCGATGAGCACCACGCGGTCGGCCAGGGCCACTGCCTCGCCCACGTCATGGGTGACCAGCAGCACGGTGAAGCCATGACGCTGCCAGAGGCCTTCGATGAGTTGCTGCATCTCGATGCGGGTCAGGGCGTCCAGGGCGCCCAGCGGTTCGTCCAGCAGCAGCAGGCGCGGTTGATGGATCAGGGCGCGGGCCAGGGCCACACGCTGCTTCTGGCCGCCGGAGAGCGCCGAGGGCCATTCGTGGGCGCGATCGGCCAGGCCGACCGCCGCCAGGGCTTCCAGGGCGCGGGGCTTCCAGTCGCCCCTGAGGCCCAGGCCGACGTTGTCGATGATGCGTTTCCAGGGCAGCAGGCGCGCGTCCTGGAACATCAGCCGGGTGTCTTCGCGGTGCTCCGCCAGGGGTTCGTCCTGCCCCAGCAGGGTGCCGCCGCTGGCACGGTCGAGACCGGCCACCAGGCGCAGCAGGGTGCTCTTGCCGCAGCCACTGCGGCCCACCACGGCGACGAACTGGCCGGCCGGGATCTCCAGATCGATCCCATGGAGCACGGTGCGCTCGCCAAAGGTCTTGACCACCTGGTGCAGGTTCAGGGCGATGCCGCGCGAGAGCGGCGGAACGGCTTGCAGACTGGTCATGCGTGGGCTCCCTTCTGATAGGCCGGGTGCCAGCGCAGCCAGGCACGTTCCAGGCCGCGGGCGGCGAGATCCGCCAGCTTGCCGAGTACGGCGTAGAGCAGGATGGCCAGCACCACGATGTCGGTTTGCAGGAATTCCCGGGCATTCATCGCCAGGTAGCCGATACCGGAGCTGGCGGAAATGGTCTCGGCGACGATCAGCGTCAGCCACATCAGGCCGAGGGCGAAGCGCACCCCCACCAGGATGGCCGGCAAGGCGCCCGGCAGCACCACGTGCCAGAACAGCCGCGCCCCGGAGAGGCCGTAGCTGCGGGCCATCTCCACCAGCGCCGGATCGACGTTGCGGATGCCGTGGTAGGTATTGAGGTAGATGGGGAAGAACACCCCCAGGGCCACCAGGAACAATTTGGCCGACTCGTCGATGCCGAACCAGAGGATCACCAGCGGGATCAGCGCCAGGTGCGGCACGTTGCGCACCATCTGCAGGGTGCTGTCGAGCAGGCGCTCGCCCCATTTCGACAATCCGGTGATGAAGCCCAGCACCAGGCCGATGCCGCCGCCGATGGCGAAGCCGATGCCGGCGCGCCAGCCGCTGATGGCCAGGTGTTGCCAGAGCTCACCGCTCTTGACCAGGCTCCAGCCCGCTGCCAGCACCGCCGCCGGCGACGGCAGGATGCGGCTGGACAGCAGGCCGCTGCTGACCGCCAGCTGCCAGGCGACGATCAGGGCCACCGGCACCACCCAGGGCGCCAGGCGCTGCAGTTGACGTTCGGTCGTGCTGTTCATGCCCGCCTCCCTCAGCTCTGCGCCGCTTTCTGCGGCAGGATGTCGTTGGCCACCATCTCGCCGAAGGGACTCACGTAGTTGGCGCCTTCCACCTGGGTCGGCCGCTTGACCGGCAGGTGCGGGAACAGCAGTTCGGCCACCCGATAGGATTCCTCCAGGTGCGGATAGCCGGAGAAGATGAAGGTATCGATGCCCAGGGCGGCATATTCCTTGACCCGCGCGGCCACGGTGGGACCGTCGCCGACCAGGGCGGTCCCGGCACCGCCACGCACCAGGCCGACACCGGCCCAGAGGTTGGGAGCGATCTCCAGGTTGTCGCGACGGCCCCCGTGCAAGGCGGCCATGCGCTGCTGGCCGACCGAGTCGAAACGGGCGAAGGCGGCCTGGGCCTTTTCGATGGTGGCATCGTCCAGGTTGGCGATCAGCCGGTCGGCGGCCTTCCACGCCTCTTCATTGGTCTCGCGGACGATCACGTGCAGGCGGATGCCGAAACGCACCGTGCGGCCCTGGGCGGCCGCCTTGGCCTTGACCGCCTCGATCTTCTCGCGTACCGCGTCCAGGGGTTCGCCCCAGGTCAGGTAGAGCTCCACCTGCTCGGCCGCCAGGTCCTGGGCGGCATCAGAGGAGCCGCCGAAGTACAGCGGCGGGCGCGGTTGCTGCAGCGGTGGATAGAGCAGCTTGGCGCCCTTCACCTGGATGTGCTTGCCGTCGTAGTCCACCGTCTCGCCTTCCAGCACGCGGCGCCAGATACGGGTGAACTCCACCGAGGCTTCGTATCTTTCGCTGTGGGACAGGTGCAGGCCGTCACCGGCCAGTTCGTCCGGATCGCCGCCGGTGACCAGGTTGAACAGCGCCCGGCCGCCGGACAGGCGATCCAGGGTGGCCGCCTGCCGTGCCGCTACCGTGGGCGAGATGATCCCGGGACGCAGGGCCACCAGGAACTTGAGTTTCTGGGTGACCGGGATCAGCGAGGCGGCCACCAGCCAGGAATCCTCGCAACTGCGGCCGGTGGGGATCAGCACCCCGCCGAAGCCCAGGCGGTCGGCAGCCTGGGCGACCTGGGTCAGGTAGCCGTGGTCGACCGCGCGGGCGCCTTCGGCGGTACCCAGGTAGTGGCCGTCGCCGTGGGTCGGCAGGAACCAGAAGATATCGAGACTCATGGGACTTTCTCCAGCGGGCGAAATCAGGGTTTGGCGGCAGCGGTCTGCAGACTGGCGGGCGGCGTCCACACCACGTCGCGGATGACCAGCGGCTTGGGAATCAACTTGAGGGCGGTGAAGGCGTCGGCGATCTTCTGCTGCTGCGCGGTCACCTCGGGACTGATGAACCGGGCGCCATAGCCCTGGCGCTTGACCACCCGCTCGGCGGTTTCCAGCGGCAGGTTCAGCAACGGCGCCACCTGGGCGGCGACCTGGTCCGGGTGGGCCTTGGCCCACTCACCCACCGAGCGCACCTCGTCGACGATGGCGCCGACCTGCCCGGGATGGGCGTTGGCGAAGCTGCGGGTGGCCAGATAGAACTGGTGGTTGTCGGCAAGGCCCGTGGCATCCGTCAGGGTGCGTGCCTGCAACTGGGTCTCGGCGGCGGCCTGGTAGGGATCCCAGATCACCCAGGCGTCCACCGCGCCGCGCTCGAAGGCGGCACGGGCATCGGCGGGCGGCAGGTACACGGGCTGGATGTCCTTATAGGGGATGCCGGCCTTGGCCAGCGCTTGCACCAGCAGGTAGTGGACGTTGGAGCCCTTGTTCAGGGCGATTTTCTTGCCCTTGAGATCGGCCAGCGAGCGGATCGGCGAATCCCTGGGCACCAGGATGGCCTCGCTGGTGGGCGCGGGCGGTTCGTGGGCCACGTAGACCAGATCGGCCCCGGCGGCCTGGGCGAACACCGGCGGCGTCTCCCCGGTCACGCCGAAGTCGATGCTGCCGACGTTGAGGCCTTCCAGCAGCTGCGGGCCACCGGGGAATTCGGTCCACTGCACCTTGACGCCGTCCTTGGCCAGGCGCTGCTCCAGTGTGCCGCGGGCCTTGAGGGTGATCAGGGTGCCGTACTTCTGGTAACCGATACGCACCGTCTCTTCCGCCTGGACCAGGCCAGCGGCCAGGGTCAGCAGGGAAACGGCGAGCAGCGAACGCGTGAAGGAGAACTGCATGACTAACGCTCCTGGTCAGATGCCCCAACGCGCCTGGCCGATGCGATCGGCGAGGAGCTCGGGAGTCAGGGGTTGGGGACGTCGCACCAGAGCCGCGTGGAATTGTTCGAGGGACTCGTGCAGGCGCTGCTCCAGCGCCGGGGTCAGGGCGACCCCGGTCTCGGTGTAGCTGACCTGGCTGTCATCGGCGAAGACGCCGTTGAGGATTTCCTGGGCCTTGAGCGCCGAGAGCACCGGCTTCAGCGCGTAGTCGATGGCCAGCAGGTGACCGCTGGAGCCGGCGGTCGCCAGGGGCAGCACCACCTTGTGGGTCAGGGCGCGTTCGGGCAGCAGGTCGAGCAGGGTCTTGAGGGCACCGGCCAGAGAGGCCTTGTACACCGGGGTGGCGATCACCAGGCCATCGGCGGCCTTCAGCTGGGCGATCAGTTCCACCACCGGCGGGCTGTCGAAACGGGCGCCGATGAGGTCGGCGGCGGGAAAGTCCTGGATGCGCCAGCGGGACAGTTCCACGCCGCGCCCCTGCAGCCAGTTCGCTGCCAGATCCAGCACCCCGCTGGAGCGCGACCGCGCTGCCGGACTGCCTGCCAAAGTCACCACCTGCATCGCCGTCTCCTGAAGAAAAAAGAGCGGTGTCGCGCCGCTCGAAAAAGGAATGAGCGGACCTTAGCAGCGGGTGTTTATTCCCTAAAAATACCCTTTAGGCACTTGTTTATAACCAGAAAAACAAAACCCCAGCCTGGGCCGGGGTCTGGTTGTCGCAGGAGATTTCAGCGATTGGGTTGGGGCGTCAGGCGCAGGTAGGGTTTCACCGCGGTGTAGCCCTTGGGGAAACGCCGCTTGATTTCTTCCTCGTCCTTGAGTGACGGCACGATGACCACGTCGTCGCCATCCTTCCAGTTGCCCGGAGTCGCCACCTTGTGATTATCGGTGAGCTGCAGGGAATCGATCACCCGCAGGATCTCGTCGAAGTTGCGCCCGGTGCTGGCCGGATAGGTGATCGACAGCCGCACCTTCTTTTGCGGATCGATGATGAACAGCGAGCGCACGGTGAGGGTGTCGTTGGCATTGGGGTGGATCATGTCGTAGAGGGTCGAGACGCTGCGATCGGCATCGGCCAGGATCGGAAAGCCCACGGCGGTGGCCTGGGTTTCCTCGATGTCCTTGATCCAACCCTGGTGCGATTCCAGACCGTCTACCGAGAGGGCGATCACCTTGGCGTCGCGCTTGGCGAATTCGTCCTTGAGCTTGGCGGTGAGGCCCAGTTCGGTGGTGCAGACCGGAGTGAAGTCGGCCGGATGGGAGAAGAGCACGCCCCAGCTGTCGCCCAGCCACTCATGGAAGCGGATGCGACCCAGGCTGGACTCCTGTTCGAAATCGGGGGCGATGTCGCCCAGACGGATGGTCATTGGCAGTTCTCCTGATGCAGGTAGGGATAGCGGCACTATGCCGCCCGCCAGAGCGGGCGGGAAAGATCGGATCACGCTGTGGTTATAACGCGAAAGCTAACCCGTTCAGGGCCATACCCTGACCACACCGTCACGCGCCGCGTGATCATCCTCACAATTTCGTCGCGCTTTTTCCGCCCAGGCGTAGCGCCCGCTAGGGTGCTACACCTAAGGAAGACAGACGGACCGCAATTCGGCCGAACGGGGCAACCCGCGGCGCTGGGCATGGTCTGTTGGCAAGACGAGGAGGAGATTCCCATGTTCGGCAAACGCAATGACGACCCGGGTGCCAGCACCCATTTCCGTAGCGAGCGCGTCAGCGTGGTCAACGGTCAATTCTTCTTCACCACCCGCGAGGGTACCCTGGAGGGCCCCTTCTTCAGCCGCGAAGAAGCCCTCAACCAGATCGATCGCTATGTCGAGCGGCTGCAAACCGCCCAGGGACTGATGCGCCAATCCGTCAGCAACGTCTGACCGGCTGCCCCTGATCCATTAGACTGCGCGCCCTGAATTCCAGGCCGCGCCGCTCATGACCGACTTCCAGCACGCCCAGCTCGACTGGGACGCCTCCGGGCAACCCCTCTCCCGCGCCTATGGCGATGTCTACTTTTCCCGCGCCAGTGGTTTGGAAGAGACGCGCTACGTCTTTCTGCAGCAGAATCGCCTGGCCGACCGCTTCGCCGCGTTGACCGCTGGAGAGGTCTTCACCATCGGCGAGACGGGCTTTGGCACCGGCCTCAACTTCCTCTGCGCCTGGCAACTGTTCGACGCCCTGGCGCCCAGGGCTGCACGCCTGCATTTCGTCAGCGTCGAGCGCTTTCCGCTGACCGCTGCCGATCTCGCCCAGGCACTGACCCTCTGGCCGGAACTGGCCCCCTACAGCGCGGCGCTGCAGCGGCAGTACCAGGCCATCCATCCGGGCTTCCAGCGGCTGATCCTGGGTGACGGGCGCATTACCCTCACCTTGCTCATCGGCGATGTGCTGGAGCGCCTGCCCGAGCTGGATGCCCGTTGCGACGCCTGGTTCCTGGATGGCTTCGCCCCGGCCAAGAATCCCGAGATGTGGACGCCCGCGCTGTTCGCCGAACTGGCGCGGCTGTCCCATGCCGGCACCACCCTGGCAACCTTCACCTGCGCCGGTTTCGTCCGTCGTGGCCTCAATGCGGCGGGCTTCGCCATGGCCAAGGTGCCCGGTTTCGGCCACAAGCGGGAGATGCTGGCCGGCGTCCTGGAACGCCCCGTCACCCCGCCCCAGGTGCCCTGGTATGCTCGGCCACCGCACCCCCAGGGGCCGCGCACGGCACTGGTCATAGGCGCCGGTCTCGCCGGATGCGCCACCGCCGCCAGTCTTGCCCGCCGCGGCTGGCAGGTCAGGGTCGTCGAGCGCCATGGTGCCCCTGCCCGGGAAGCCTCCGGCAATCCCCAGGGCGTGCTCTATCTCAAGCTGTCGGCCCATGACACCCCGCTAAGTCGGCTGATCCTCGATGGCTTCGGCCTGACCCTGCGCGAATTGCAGGCCCTGCCAACGGGCGCTGCCTGGTCACCCTGCGGGGTGCTGCAACTGGCGCTGACGGACAAGGACGCCCAGCGGCAGGCACAATTGGCGGCGCACTTCCCCGCCGATCTGCTGCGGCCGCTGGATAGCGCAGCCGCCAGCACCAGGGCCGGAATCGGTCTGACGGCAGGCGGCCTGTTCTTTCCGGAAGGGGGCTGGGTGCATCCGCCCGCCCTGTGCGCCCACTGGCTGACCCATCCGAATATCGAGCTGGTCACCCATACCGAGGTGACCGCCCTGCAGCAAACCGAGCACGGCTGGCAGGCCAGCACCCAGGGTGCGCCGCTGGCGGCGACGGTGGTCGTGGTGGCTAGCGCCGCCCAGGCCAGGACGCTGCTACCTGAGCTGCCACTCAAGGCGATCCGTGGGCAATTGTCCGCGCTGCCGGAAACCCCGGACAGCCAGGCGCTGGCGACCGTGGTCTGCGGCGAGGGCTATCTCGCCCCGGCGCGGGAAGGTCGGCATTGCCTGGGCGCCAGCTTCGTCTTCGACCGGGACGATACCGAACCCAGCCAGGCGGAACACCAGAGCAATCTGCACTTGCTCGCCGAACTGTCGCCGACACTGGCGGCCGGCTACGAGGCCGAAACGCTGGCAGGTCGGGTGGCCTTTCGCTGTACTTCGCCGGACTACCTGCCCCTGGTCGGCCCGGTCGTGGATGAAGCCGCCTTCGCCCAGCAGTACCAGGCGCTGGCCTACGATGCCCGCCAGGTACCGGAGCAGGCGGCGCCCTGGCGTACGGGGCTCTATGTGAATCTGGCGCACGGCTCGCGCGGCCTGATCACCACTCCGCTGGCCGCCGAACTGCTGGCGGCCTGGCTGGAAGACGAACCCCTGCCGGTGGCACGACGGGTGGCCGAAGCCTGCCACCCCACTCGCTTTCCCCTGCGCCGGCTGATCCGCGGCGGCTAGATGATCGCCAGCGGCGTCTTGCTTTGCGGTGGCGGGAAGGCACCGTCGAGCAAGGCGAAGTCTTCTTCGCTCAACCGCAGATCCAGGGCCCGCGCGTTCTCTTCGAGATGTCCGGCATCGCCTGCCTTGGGAATGGCGATCACACCCGGCTGCCGCAGCACCCAGGCCAGGGCGATCTGCGCCGGGGTGGCCTGATGCCGTTCGGCCAGGGTAGCCAGAGTCGGGTGTCGCAACAGATCACCGCCCTGCCCCAGCGGACAATAGGCCATCAGCGGCATCTGCTGACGCTGGCACCAGGGCAACAGGTCGTGCTCGATGCCGCGCTGCGCCAGGTTGTAGAGCACCTGGTTGGCGCTGCAGCGATCGTCGTTCAATTCGAGCATGTCGCTGGTGTCGAGGTTGGACACGCCCCAGTGGCGGATCTTGCCTTCGTCGCGCAGCTTCTCCAGCGCCATGACCGTCTCGATCAGCGGCACCTGGCCGCGCCAGTGCAGCAGATAGAGGTCGATGACATCGGCGCCCAGGCGCTTCAGGCTGCGCTCGCAAGCCAGGGGCACCCCCGCTTCGGTGGCGTTCTTGGGATAGAACTTGCTCACCAGGAAGACCTCGTCCCGCCGCCCGGCGATGGCCTCGCCCACCAGTTCCTCGGCGCGGCCTTCGCCATACATCTCGGCGGTGTCGATCAGGGTGAGCCCCAGGTCCAGGCCCTGGCGCAGGGCGCTGACCTCCTGGCGATGCAGGTCGGCGTTCTCGCCCATGCGCCAGGTACCCTGGCCCAGCGCCGGAACGGTAGTGCCATCGGGCAGACGAACGGTTTGAGCGGTATTCATGGACGCATCCTTCTCATGGGTGTGGACGTTGGAACGCCAGCGTGATGCCGATTCTCCCGGTGATCCGCCAAACGGCAGCCAACGCCTTCCCACAGGCCCTGCGACCTGACGTCGCACTGGTAAAGTACGCCTATAAGGATTCCAAGAATAACCACTAGGACCTGCCATGAAACCGTCGATCCTGGGCCTTTGCGCCCTGCTCTCCGCTGCCCTGCCCATGACGTCCACCTACGCTGAGGTCATCACCCTGAGGTTTTCCCATGTGGTGGCACCGGAGACCCCCAAGGGCAAGGGCGCTCAGCTGTTCCAGCAACTGGTGGCGCAGCGCCTCGCCGGGCAGGTCCAGCTGGAGGTGATGCCGAGCGGCACGGCCTTCACCGATGCCAACGAACTCCAGGCGCTACAGGACGGCAAGGTCGACATCCTGGCACCGGCGATCAGCAAGCTCACCGACCTCAGCCCCAAGCTCAAGCTGTTCGACCTGCCCTTCCTCTTCGAGAGTCGCGCGGCCCTCGATCATTTCCAGGCCCGACCCAGTGGTCGCCAGCTGCTGCACAGTCTGGAGCCGGCCGGCATCATCGGCCTGGCGTACTGGCCCAACGGCCTCAAGCAGCTGGCGGCGCGCAAGCCTTTGCGCGAACCCGGCGATGCCAAGGGGCTGGTGTTCCGCATCCAGAATTCCGACGTCCTGCAGAGCCAGTTCGAAGCACTCGGCGCCACGGCGGTCAGGCTGCCCTTCAACCAGACCCTGCAGGCGCTCACCACGGGCACGGTCAATGCCACCGAGAACACCTGGTCCAACTACTGGAGCCAGCGCCTCGACCAGCAGCAGCGCTATTTCACCGAAAGCAATCACGGCGCCCTGGACTACATGCTGATCGTCAAGGCCGATCGCTGGCGCACCCTGCCCTTCGCCATACGCAGCACCCTGGAAGAAATCATCGACCAGGTGACCTTCGAGGTGAAGAAGCAATCCGAGGCGGAAAACCAGCGTGATCGCGCACGCCTCGCCGCCGCGGGCGGCAGCGAGATCATCACCCTCACCCCCGAGCAACGGGCACGCTGGCGCGAGGCCATGCAGCCGGTATGGCAGCGCTACGAAGGCGAGATCGGCGCCTCCCTGGTCAAGGCCGCGGAAACCTCGAACTAGAAGCGCTGTTGCGGCGGTACGGCCCAGCGGCGCAAGGGCAGGTTGCCCGGCTCGCGACACTGCAGATCGCGAAAGGGCCCCGCGACCCGGACCCAGCCCGCGCCCGGCGGCGTCTGGGTACAGAACTCCTGGCCATCCGTGTTGCTGCGCCAGCGCCAGTAGGCCGCCGGCTCGGCGAAGGCGTGGGTACCCGGCAGCCCCAGCAGGACGATCACCAGAGTCCTGCCGGCGGCTCGCCGGAACCTCTCGCGCGATAAGTATGTCGGTTTGCAGGTAGTCCCTTCGAATTCGCACAGGATTTTCACCATGCCGCTGTCCGTCTTGCGTAGCAAACCCACCCTCCTCGCCCTGGCTCTGGTTGGCGCCGGCCTCGCCCTGACCGGCTGCGCCCGCGATCCGGAAAAACGTTCGCTGGGTGCCGAAGCGGTCAGCAATGCCAAGAGCATGGCGCGTACCGATGCCGACATGCAGAAGGTGCTCGACAAGTACGCCAGCTTCGATCCCAAGGCCGTGGAAAAACTCACCGCCCAGCAGGCCCGCAAGCAGCCTACCATCGCCGATGCGGTCAAGGGCGTCCTGCAGGACGAAGGTCGCCCCACCCAGCCCGAGGCCCTGGTGCCCGGCGTGACCAGCGTCGACCGCGCCGTCGACGGTGCCGCCGGCGTGCTGCCCGCCCGTATCTACACCCCTGAAGGCCAGGGTCCCTTCCCGGTCATCCTGTATTTCCATGGCGGCGGCTGGGTGTTCGCCGATCGCAACGTTTACGACGGTGGCGCCCGCGGTCTGGCCAAGCAGGCCAATGCCATCGTGGTGTCGGTGGACTATCGCCAGGCGCCCGAATACAAGTTTCCCGCCGCCCATGACGACGCCCTGGCGGCCTATCGCTGGGTAACCACCCATGCCGGCTCGCTGAATGGCGATCCGCAGCGCCTGGCCCTGGCCGGCGAAAGCGCCGGGGGCAACCTGGCGGTGGCGACCGCCGTGGCGGCACGCAAGGCCGGTCTCACCGCGCCCAAGCACGTGCTGTCGGTCTATCCGGTGGCCCAGACCAACACCCATACCCCGTCCTACGAGCAGTATGACGACGCCAAGCCGCTCAATCGGCCGATGATGCTGTGGTTCGTCGAGCAGGTGACCCGTACGCCCGCCGACCTCAAGGATCCGCGCCTGGACCTGACCCGGGCCGATCTCGCCGGCCTGCCGCCGGTGACCATCGTCAATGCCGAGATCGATCCCCTCCGTGATGACGGTGGCTTCCTGGAGACCGCCCTGCGCCAGGCCGGCGTCCAGGTGGAGCGCAAGGTCTATCCGGGCGTTACCCACGAGTTCTTCGGCACCGCTGCCGTGGTGCAGAAGGCCAAGGACGCCCAGGCCTATGCCGGCAGCCGTCTCAAGGCGGACCTGGGCGAATAACAGCCCGCCGTCCGTGGTGGATACCGCCGGCCCCGTGCCGGCGGTGTCCATTCAGTCGGGAAACAGCAAGGGGCCGGCCTCGCGCATGAAGATCTCGCAGGTCTTGGGGCCCACCCCCTTCAGGGTCTGCAGGCGTCGCTCGAACTCTGCACGATCGGCGCTGGCCTCACGCAACCTCAGGAAGCTGCCACCATAATCCCCCTGCAGGTGGCGGCAGGCGTCCAGCAGGCGCGTTGCGGTGCTCTCGTCATAACGTCGGTAATGCCCCTCACCGAGGTAGTTGACCAGTTGTTGCCAGCTCAGGCTGAGCAGCTTGCGCGGCGTGTCGCGGCCGTGGGTGCGGTAGAGCACCGTCCAGGCCTGGGCGGCGATGGCCTGGGAGATGCGCTTGCCGAACAGGTAGCTCGCCAGGAACCAGCCGAACAGTGCCGATTCGTCGTCCAACGTTAGCGTCAGGCCGAGATCGGCCGCTGATGTCGTCTTGCTCAAGCATCATTCCTCTCGTAGGCGTCTTGCCTAGGGAGACTGTGGCGCGGATGAGGTTCGAAAACAGCGACGGCCGGCAGGCTATTGGCGGATCACCTGGCCGCGCTGCGGCGCCAGGCGCGCCAGCAGGGCATTCTGCGCCTGCTCCGGGACGCCCTCACGCTGCATGGCCAGTTGCAGGTCTTCCACCAGGGCATTGAAGTCGGCGGGTTGCAGATTCAGACCGCGATGACTTTCCGCCATGCTCGCCCCTTCATAGCGACAGGGACCACCCGCATCGGCGCAGAATTTCTGGATGAGCAGACTGCGCAGTCGCGCGATGTCGACGTTGGCGAAGTAGTGCCGGATCCGTCCGTCGCGCGCCACATTGAGCAGCATCCCCTCGACGATCCGGGTGATGCCCGGCTGGCCTCCCAGCTCCTGATAGAGCCGATCACCCGCCGGCGGCTGCGGCGTGCAACCCAGCATCAGCAGCAGCGCCAGCAGCGCCAGGGGTCTCGCCTGCATCAGTAGCTTCCCTGCAGCGACAGATAGAGACCCTGCTGATCGTCCAAGGTGGCGATCTCGCCCAGCCAGGCATAGGCCAGCACCAGCGACAGGTGCTTGTTGGGAAAGTAACCGACGAAGGTATCCACCCAGTCGCTCTCCCGGGTGAAGGACAGATTCTGCGGCTTCTCGCGATACTCCATGCCTACCGCCCAGCGAGGATTGAAGAACACCGCGGCCGAGCCTTCCTTGAGCCATTGGCGGCTGTCGGTGCGGTCGCCACCGAAGCCCAGCAGCCCCATCTCGTTGGCGCGGCTGTACCTGAGGCCGACGTTGATCAAGAGGTTGTAGCCGAAAGCACCGCCCAGCAACAGCCGGCTGGCGCCCAGGTAGCCCTCGACATCGCTGTCGTGCCGCGCGCCCACGGCGGCAGGAATGCCGAAATCGCGTTGATGCTTGTACTGCACGCCCAGGGCGATCTGCGGCAGCCGGTCGTAGATCAGGTCGCCCGCCAGGCGCACCTTGGCACCGACGATGTCCTGGCTGAGGCTGTCTTGCTCGAGCTTCATCAAGCGGTGCAGGGTCGGCATGTCCAGGCGCTGCCGGGCATAGGAGACTTCCACCCGATTGCCGTAGGCCACCGCCACGCCGGCCGCATCGAGCCGGTAGTCGCCGGTCCACACCCGGGTGGCAAAGGCCGTGGCGCCAGGCTGGCCGCTCTCGCCGTAGCCACCGATCACCGCCCAGGGCGTGATACCACCGCCCGCCGCGCCTTCCAGACTGCTGGCGCCGCCGGTGGCCAGCAGCTTGCCGCCGTCGGCCTGGGCACCGGTCGCCAGCAGCAGGCCAGCCAGCCACCAGCCGTGATTCATGACAGCGCCTCCGGCACCGGCTGGTTCTGCCGCTCCATCCAGGTCTCGAATTCCGCGGCCGGCACCGGGCGGCTGATGTAGTAACCCTGGATCACATCGCAACCCCAACTGCGCAACAGCGCCAGGGCCCGGGCTTCCTCCACCCCCTCGGCGACCACCTCCAGACCCAGGTTGTGGCCCATCTCGATGGTCGAGCGGACGATGACGGCGTCATCGTTGCCCGGCGCCAGTTCCTTCACGAAGGACTGGTCGATCTTCAATTCGTCCACCGGCAGCCGCTTCAGATGCGCCAGGGAGGCATGCCCGGTACCGTAGTCGTCCACCGACAGCCGGATGCCCAGCACGGACAGCTGCGTCAGCAGCGCGATGGCCGCTTCGGGATCGGCCATGATGGCGCTCTCGGTGATTTCGAAGGTCAGCTGTCGTGCCGAGACACTGGCGTCATCGAGCCAACCCATCACCCGCTCGGGTAGCTGGGTATCGGCAAGATCCACCGCCGAGACATTCAACGATACCTTGACCTCGCGTCCCTGGGTCTGCCAGAGCGCCAGCTGCCGGATCGTCGCCTGGATCACCCAGCGGGTGAGTCCGGCCATGCTGCCACTGCGCTCGGCCAGGGGAATGAATTCACCCGGCGAGACCATGCCCAGTTCGGCATGGCGCCAGCGCAGCAGCACCTCGGCCTGGTGTGGCCCACTGCCCTGCAAGGCCACCTTGGGTTGGAACACCAGCATCAATTCACCCCGCTCGCCCGCCAGCGGCAGATCGTGGACCAGTTGCAAACGCCGCTGCTGGGCCGCATCCCGACCTTCATCATAGACCCGCAGGCGATCCGGCACCTGGCCGGCATCGAGCATGGCACTGCGCGCGCGCTCGATCAGCTGGGTTGGATCGTCGCCATGGCGCGGATACTCGACGACGCCGATCCGGCAACTGAGACGATACAGCTGACCTTCCCACTCGATGGGTTCGGCCAGCGACAGGCGCAGCTGCTCGGCGAGCCCCACCGCGCCTTCCAGACCGACGCGGCAGATCTGCACGAGAAATTCGTCGCCCACCGGGCGCGACACGCAGCCATGCCCGGCCAACAGTACCTGCGCCCGCTCGGCCACCATCCGGAGGATGCGATCGCCTCCGGCGACCCCGGCGCTTTCATTGATCGCCTGGAAGCCATCCAACCCCAGGTACAGCAGCGAGACCTGGGATTGGGTGGCGATGAAGACCCGCAGGCGCTCCTCGGCCAGGATGCGATTGGGCAGACCAGTCAGGGCGTCGTGCAGGGCATTGTGATTGAGCCGCTGCTCGCGCTCGGCGATTCCCTGGCGCATCTCCTCGAGCACCTGCGCCAACCGGCCGAATTCGTCGCGGCGCTGGACCTCCACCTTGACCCCATAGTCCCCCCGGCCGATCCGCCAGGACATGACCGACAGCTGCCGCAACGGCTGGGCCAGGTTACGCGCCAGCCACAGCGCGCCCAGCAGCGCCGCCAGCAGGGCACCGCCGGCGATCAGCGCCAGTTGCCGGAGCAGGGGTTCGAACTCGGCCATGGCCACGTCGAGCGAACGCAGCAGATAAACCTGTACCGGATGCTCGGCGGTCCCGAGGGTCAGCCGCTTGACCTGATAGAGCCGGCCGCCCAGGGTCATCTGCCAGATATCACTGCCTTGGGGTGAGGTCGCCAGCTCATGCAGCAGCAGCCGTCCCTGCTCCTCCGGCAGGGTACTGGCCATCAGCGCGGCTTCGCCGAGAAACACTACGTCCAGATTGATCAGCGAGCGAAATTCCTCGGTCATGGCCTGATCCATGGCGAAACTCATCACCACCTGGGCGATGGGCACAGGGGCCCGGACCGTCACCGTGACCCGCAATTGCGGCAGGCCGGTACCCGCCAGCACACAGCTGCCGTCATTGCCCGACACCACCGCGACGGGCAGACGCTCGCCTTCGCTGTGCGCCGCCACGGTGCTGGCGATCAGCCGGCCGTCCAGGTCCAGCAGGTAGGTATCGCCCGCGCCCACCCGGGCGCCATGGTTCGCCAGCACCGACCTCAGCGTCGGTACGTCGCCGCTGGCCACGGCATCGCGAAAGCCGAAATCGGCGGCGAGCACCCGCACGGCATCGTTCAGCCGGCGGCAGCGTCCGTCCAGCACCTGGCGGAACACCCGCGCCCCGGTGTCGAGCTGGTCATAGGACTGGCGCACGGCACTGGCCTCGGTGGCGGCCTTGACCGTCAGATAGACCAGGGTGATGACCACCAGCATCAGCAGGAAGAGACTGCCGGCGATGCGGGTCTGGAAACTATGGATGAGCTTCATCGTGCGTGGCCTTGTGGAAGGCATCCTCGAAAGCCGAGCTCGCCGGTTCCGCAGGCTGCGGCTTCGGCTGAACCGCCAGCTGGAGTTTCAGGGTCACCGGCTTGCCCGCCACATCAAGCGCGGGCTGGGCGACCTCCTGCTTGTCGCTGAGGTCGGGATGCCACAGTGCCAGCTGATAATGACCGTCCGGTGCCTCCAGTCGGGCGCGGCCCTGACTGTCGGTCACCACCGAGCGCCCGGCGGTGGTCACGTAGACGTAACCCACCATCCAGTCGTGGATGTTGCAGCCCACCACCACCACGCCGGGTTGGTCGAACACCACCGGCGTGCTGGGAAGCCCGTGGTAGAGCGGCAGCTCGAAGCGTTTCGGACTGGAAAAGGAATAGACCTGGTGACGGATGTCATCGGTATTTGGAAAGCTCACCGCCGTCCCGATGGCCACTGCCAGGACATGGGGGACGAACCGTCGGTTCTGCTGATCGATGGCCGCGGGATGCCGTTCGGGCACCAGGCCCTGGCCCGACAGCATCACCACGGCATCGGCCAGGGGTGCCCCCTGACCGTCGACCACCTGTACCGCGACCTCGGCCGCCTGCGCAGCTCCCAGGCCCAAGGCCAACCATCCCGCCATAAACCAACGCTTGTTCACCCGCTGCTCTCCACCACGCGCCCTTGGAAACTCTCGCCGGCTTCGCGGCGTGACTTCAGCTTTAGCGGCAGTGCCGAGGGAATCTTTATCGTCGCGGTGGCCAGGCTTCGTCCTGGCCGTCGCACTTCGAGCGGTACCCGGCGGTCAAGAAGGACAGGTCTTTGCCTGCGTTGAAAAAGCGCCGCCCTCGCCCCATGTTGGCCTCACATACAAGCCCAAGGTACGCCAATGAGCGATCAGGACAATCAAGCGGATATTCTCAGCGAAGAAGCCGGCCAGACCGGCCTGGTCCTGCCTGGCCAGAATCTTCCCGACAAGCTCTACGTCATTCCCATCCACAACCGGCCCTTCTTCCCGGCGCAGGTCCTGCCCGTCATCGTCAATGAAGAGCCCTGGGCGGAAACCCTGGAACTGGTGGCCAAGACCGACCACCATTGCCTGGCGCTGTTCTACATGGAGCAGCAGCCCGGCGATGTCGAGGGCTTCGATCCCGACCAGTTGCCGCAGCATGGCACCCTGGTGCGCATCCACCATGCCACCCGCCAGGACGGCAAGTTGCAGTTCGTCGCCCAGGGCCTGTCGCGGGTGCGTATCCGCGGCTGGCTGCGCCGGCAGCGCCCGCCCTATCTGGTGGAGGTCGAGCACCTGCGCCCCAGCCCCGATCCCAGCGACGAGGTGAAGGCCTACGGCATGGCGCTGATCAACGCCATCAAGGAGCTGCTGCCGCTCAATCCGCTCTACAGCGAAGAGCTGAAGAACTATCTCAATCGCTTCAGCCCCAATGACCCTTCGCCGCTGACCGACTTCGCCGCCGCCCTCACCACCGCGCCGGGCGACGAACTGCAGCAGGTGCTCGATACCGTGCCCATGCTGCAGCGCATGGAAAAGGTCCTGCCGCTCTTGCGCAAGGAGGTCGAGGTCGCGCGCCTGCAGAAGGAGCTGTCCGCCGAGGTCAATCGCAAGATCAACGAGCGCCAGCGCGAATTCTTCCTCAAGGAGCAGCTCAAGCTGATCCAGCAGGAACTGGGCATCACCAAGGACGATCGCAGCAGCGACATCGAAAGCTTCCGCCAGCGCCTGGAGGGCAAGATCCTGCCCGAAGCCGCCCAGAAGCGTATCGAGGACGAGCTGAACAAGCTGTCCATCCTCGAGACCGGCTCGCCGGAATACGGTGTCACCCGCAACTACCTGGATTGGGCCACCGACCTGCCCTGGGGAGTCCACGGCCAGGACAAGCTCGATCTCAAGCACGCGCGCAAGGTGCTCGACCGTCACCATGCCGGGCTCGACGACATCAAGAATCGCATCCTCGAATTCCTCGCCGTGGGCGCCTTCAAGGGTGAGGTGACCGGTTCCATCGTGCTGCTGGTGGGTCCGCCCGGGGTGGGCAAGACCAGCATCGGCAAGTCCATCGCGGAATCCCTCGGCCGCCCCTTCTATCGCTTCAGCGTCGGCGGCATGAGGGACGAAGCCGAGATCAAGGGTCACCGCCGCACCTATATCGGTGCCATGCCCGGCAAGCTCGTCCAGGCGCTGCGTGACGTCAAGGTGATGAATCCGGTCATCATGCTCGACGAGATCGACAAGATGGGCCAGAGCTACCAGGGCGACCCCGCATCGGCGCTGCTGGAAACCCTGGATCCGGAGCAGAACGTCGACTTCCTCGACCACTACCTGGATCTGCGCCTGGACCTGTCCAAGGTGCTGTTCGTCTGCACCGCCAACACCCTGGACTCCATTCCCGGTCCCTTGCTCGATCGCATGGAGGTCATCCGTCTCTCCGGCTATATCGCCGAAGAGAAGCAGGCCATCGCCAAGCGCCACCTCTGGCCCAAGCAGCTGGACAAGGCCGGGGTACCCAAGGATCGCCTGACGCTCACCGACAGTGCCCTCAAGGCCCTGGTGGAAGGCTATGCCCGCGAAGCCGGCGTGCGCCAGCTGGAGAAGCAACTGGGCAAGCTGGTGCGCAAGGCGGTGGTCCGGCTCATCGAGGATCCCAAGCTCAAGGTCAAGATCGGTGCCTCGGATCTCGAGGACTACCTGGGCATGCCGCCTTTCCGTAAGGAACAGGTGCTGTCCGGAGTCGGCATCATCACCGGTCTGGCCTGGACCAGCATGGGCGGTGCCACCCTGCCGATCGAGGCGACGCGCATCCATACCCTGAATCGCGGTTTCAAGCTCACTGGCAAGCTGGGTGACGTCATGAAGGAATCTGCCGAGATCGCCTACAGCTACGTCACCGCGCATCTCAAGGACTTCAAGGGCGATCCGAGTTTCTTCGACCAGGCCTTCGTCCACCTGCACGTACCCGAAGGCGCCACGCCCAAGGACGGCCCCAGCGCCGGCATCACCATGGCCTCCGCCCTGCTGTCGCTGGCCCGCAACCAGGCGCCGAAGAAGAACGTGGCCATGACCGGCGAGCTGACACTTACCGGTCAGGTACTGCCCATCGGCGGGGTACGGGAAAAGGTCATAGCAGCACGGCGGCAGAAGATCAGTGAACTGATCCTGCCGGAGCCCAATCGTGGTGACTTCGAAGAGCTGCCTGCCTATCTCAAGGAGGGGCTGACCGTTCACTTCGCCAAGCGCTTCGCCGACGTGGCCAAGGTGCTCTTCTAGTCTGACCGGCCAATCTCTTGGGGTATGCTCTGCGTTTTGCCGTCATACCCCGGAGGTCTTCATGTCCAACCGTCTTCTGTTCTGCGGCTGTCTGCTCCTGGCCGGCTGCAGCAGTACCCCGCCGAGTGGCAACCTCATCCTGGGCGACGACAGCGACTGCACCCCGCTGGCCATGCATACGGGCCAGGAACTGACCCTGACCCTGCCCAGCGATCCCACCAGCGGCTATCGCTGGACCATCCTCCAGCGCAGCGACAACCTCAGGCAACTCGGCCCGGAAGTCTTTCGCGAACAGCGCAAGGATCAGGGCGGCATCGGCAGCGCCGGTCAGTCCCTCTGGCGCTTCCGCGCCCAGAGCGTCGGCAGCGCCCATCTCGAACTTCAGGCCCGCCAGCCCTGGGATGCCGAAGCCGAGCCCCAGGCCCGCTTCGACTGCCGTATCGAAATCCGCTGACGCCACGTCCTGCAGTACCTGCCAGGGGTACAATGTCCCTTTTCGATTTTCCAGGTACCGCCCATGAGCGAAGCCGACCGCCTGTTCGCGTCGCCGCAGCCTCCTGCCGACTTCACCTTCAACGAAGACGTGGTGCGCGTCTTTCCCGACATGATCAAGAGATCCGTGCCGGGCTATCCCACCATCGTCGAGAATCTTGGCGTCATCGCGGCGCGGTTCGCCCAGCCCAACAGCCGCCTCTATGACCTCGGTTGCTCCCTGGGCGCCGTGACCCAGGCCCTGCGCCGTCATGTCAGCGCCGAGGGTACCCGGGTAGTGGCCATCGACAACTCCACGGCCATGGCCACCCGCTGTCGCGAATACCTCAGCGCCCAGGATTCGATGCATGAGGAGTTGCTGCCAGTCGAGGTCGTGGAAGGCGACATCCTCGAGGTTCCGCTCGAGTCGGCCTCGGTGATCGCGCTCAACTTCACCTTGCAGTTCATCGCTCCGGAACAGCGCCTGGGCCTGCTCCGTCGGTTGCGCGCCAGCCTGCTGCCAGGCGGTGCCCTGCTGCTGTCGGAAAAGATTCGTTTCCCGGACGCTCAGACCCAGGCGCTGCTCAACGGCCTGCACCTGGACTTCAAGAGAGCCAATGGCTACAGCGAGCTAGAAATCGCCCAGAAACGCACCGCCCTGGAAAACGTCATGCTCACCGACACCCTGGAGGAACACCGCGCGCGCCTGCAGGCCGCCGGTTTCACCACCGTCGTGCCCTGGTTCCAATGCCTCAACTTCACCTCCCTGATCGCCTTGCCATGACCCACCCCTCTTTCCTCGCAACCCTGCAGCGGGCACTTGCCGCTACCCCACTGGCCACCTGGTCCCAGTCGCTCGAAGCCGTCCTGGCCATTAAGTACGCCCGTGGCCACGGCGATCTGCAGCGCTGGCAAGCAGCTGTCGATGCTCTCCCCGAAATCGCTGTAGAAGCTGTCGACCTGCGAGAGGCGGTGCGCCTCGCTGGCGCTCCTACCGCGGAGCAGCACCGGGCCCTGCGCGAGGCACTGTTGCAACTGCGGCCCTGGCGCAAGGGCCCCTTCAAGCTGTTCGATCTCCATCTCGATACCGAATGGCGCTCCGACTGGAAATGGGACCGGGTCGCCTCCCACCTGGATCTGCAAGGCAAGCGCGTCCTGGATGTCGGCAGCGGTAACGGCTACTACCAATGGCGCATGCTTGGTGCTGGAGCCAGCCTGGTCCTGGGCGTCGATCCCAACTGGCTGTTCCACTGCCAGTTCCAGGCCCTGAGTCGCTATCTGCCCGACCTGCCCACCTGGCACCTGCCACTGACGCTGGAAGAACTGCCCGTACTGGACGGCGGCTTCGATACCGTCTTCTCAATGGGCGTGCTCTACCATCGCCGCTCGCCCATCGACCACCTGCTGGACCTGAGGAACTGCCTCGACAGCGGCGGGGAGCTGGTCCTGGAAACCCTGGTCGTGGTAGGCGATGCCACCACCGTCCTGGTCCCCGAAGACCGCTATGCCCAGATGCGCAACGTCTGGTTCCTGCCCTCCGCAGACGCCCTGCAACTCTGGCTGCAACGCGCCGGTTATCGTGACATCCGCCTGGTGGACCTCACCCCTACGACCGTAGACGAACAGCGCTCCACCGAGTGGATGGGCTTCCAGTCGCTACCGGACTTCCTGAACCCAGAAGATCCCAGTCTGACCGTCGAGGGCCTCCCCGCCCCCTTGCGCGCCACCCTCATCGCCCGCAAACCCTGAACGCAAAAAGCCCGGCCAATGCCGGGCTTTTTCCTGCTCGCGTAACGCTGCCGTAGGTGCTGCGGTAGGTTGGGCTGAGCACAGCGAAGCCAAACCTCCGGAAGCCAACCTTGCCCCCTCAACGCCCCGCCGCCGTTCACTTGATCCCTGCAGCAAACCTCATCGTTGGGCTTCGCTGCGCTCAGCGCCAACCTACGATGATTCTGTGCCGCGCTTCAAACACAACAGCCCGGCGCAGCCGGGCTGTTGTGGCTGTTCTGCTCTTGCAGACTCAAAGCAGAACCTGCGATTCAGGAAGCCCCCTCAAGCCTCCGCCATGCCGCCTTTAATCCCCTCCCCGGGCAGAGGCTAGGGTGAGGGCAACCCCGGGCACGTGAGTTACTTTCGTCCGCTGATCTGGCTATTCGCCCAAGCGCCCTGGCCCTCGGCCAAACTTTTCCCGCCCCAAAGACAACACCCCCGCCAGAATGAACTGGGCGGGGGTGCTGGGTGTTAGGCGCTTGACGATGACCTACTCTCACATGGGGAAACCCCACACTACCATCGGCGATGCATCGTTTCACTTCTGAGTTCGGGAAGGGATCAGG
>NZ_JAVHTY010000002.1 GCF_031085165.1 Pseudomonas sp. 102515
CTGGCCATGTTGCCACTCGCGGGAGCTGCGTAATCTACACCCATCAGCCGCGCAGGATGCGCAGCCCTGAGGTCACGGATGAAGACCAGGCCAGGATGGCGCCTGACAGGACGTTGGGATGGTCGCAACAAAGAACCCGCTTCGGCGGGTTTTTTGTTTTGGGCGTCAGTTGGGACTGGTAGGGGCTTCGGGTCCGGGTTCCGCGGCGATGCGGTTGCGGCCGGCACCCTTTGCCGCATAGAGCGCCCGGTCGGCGCCTTCGGTGAGGGTGTAGGCATCCATCCCGGCCCCGTGGGTGACCAGGCCGACGCTCAGGGTGATGGGGCGTCGCGACCAGGCATGATTGGCCACGGCGACGCGACAGCGCTCCGCCACCAGATGAGCCGCAGTGAGATCGGCACCTGGCAGCAGGATGGCGAATTCCTCGCCACCATAGCGAAAGCAGGCGTCGTTGTCGCGACAGCTCTGCAGCAGCAACTGGCCGACGGCCTGCAGGGCGGTGTCGCCGGCCTGATGCCCATAGGCGTCGTTGTAGGCCTTGAAATGATCCACATCGATCAACAGCATGGACAGCGGCGTGCGCTGCTCCTCGGCGCGCAGCAGGTGCTCGGCCAGGCGCAGGTCGAAGGCGCGTCTATTGAGCAGACCGGTCAGGGCATCGGTGACGCTGCGCTGCTCGGCGGCCTGCATCATGTCCAGCAGCTGGCGCTGCGAGGCCTCCAGCATGTGCTGTTGCTCGATATGCTCGGTGACATCCACCGACAGCCCCGCCAGGGCGATGCCCTGCCGGGTGACCAGGGGAAACTTGTAGGACTGCCAGAAGAGGCGTCGGCCATCGGGGGCCGTCATGCGCTCGACGAGTCGGCTCGGCTTGAGTTCGCTCATCACCTGCTCGTCGACCTGGCGGAAACGTGGCGCCGCCTCTGGCCAGATGGTGAAGTCGTCCTGGCCGAGGACCTTGTCGCGGGTCAGCTCCAGCTGCTGCAGAAAGGGCTCGTTGACATAGCGGTAGTGCCAGTCGCGGTCCTTGATGTAGGCGATGAAGGGCCCGTTGTTCATGAAGGCGGAAAAGTTGATGTTCAGCTCGTCCAGCTGGCGCAGGGTCTCGTGCTGTTGCAGCAGGATGATGACCTGTCGGGCCAGCCGTTGCAGGTTGTCGACCTGGGCCGTCTCGAAACGCCGGACCCGGTCGTCCATCACGCAGAGGGTGCCAAGGGCGACCCCGTGCCGGTCGAGCAAGGGGATGCCCAGGTAGGCGCGCATCTCTTCCAGACCAGGGGCAGACCTGAGATGGGCGACGCGTGGGTCGCCTTGCAGGTCTTCCACCAGAAAGGGCTCACGCGGGGTGCGGATCGCCAGGTGGCAAAGGGAGGCGTCGACCGGCACCTCGGCTACCGTCAGGCCCTGGCAGGCCTTGAACCAGAGGCGATGTTGATCGGCGAGGGTGATGAAGGCCACCGGCGCCCGGGTCAGCTGGCAGGCCAGGACGACGATGTCCTCGTAGGCAGCTTCGACGCCGCTATCGAGAATCTGCAACTCGCTCAGGGCGTGGAGACGCTGGGCGTCATCGGGGGCAGTCATGCGGGCTCGCGAAGGCGGGATGTCTAGCTAGAGCATAGTATCCGGGGTGGCAGAGGAAAACTGCGGCCGTGTCGCAGTCCACCGTGGTGCCGGCCGGGATCGGCACCACGGCGTGCTCGGGCTAGCGCCGGGGTTGCAGCAGCAGCGCCACCAGGGCGCTCCAGCCGGTCTGGTGGGAAGCCCCGAGTCCGCGGCCGTTTTCGCCATGGAAATACTCGTGGAACAGCACTAGGTCGCGACTGCGCGGATCGTTCTGCAATTGCGGATAGTCGACCATGCTCGGACGCTTGCCGTCGGCGTCCTTGAGGAACAGCCGGGTCAGGCGCTCGCTGAGGCCGTCGGCGACCTCTTCCAGATTGGCCAGGTAGCCCGAACCGCTGGGGTATTCCACCGAGAAGCTGTCGGCGTAGTAGCGGTGGAATTCGTGCAGCGACTCGATGAGCATGTAGTTGATCGGCATCCACAGTGGCCCGCGCCAGTTGGAATTGCCGCCGTACAGGCGCGAATCCGATTCCGCCGGTTGGTAGCGGGCGCTGAGCAGGTTGCCGTCGGCCTGGCGCATCTCGAAGGGTTGCTGTTCGTGGGCCTTGGACAGCGAGCGGATGCCGTATTCGGAAAGGAATTCGTTGTCATCCAGCATGCGCTTGAGCAGCAGCTTGGTGCGATGGCCGCGTAGCAGCGAGAGCAGGAATCTGTTGCCCTGGCCGGGCTCGGTCCAGCGCGAGACCAGTCGGGCGAGGTCCGGACGCTGGCGCAGGAAGCCCCGCAGCCGTCCGCCGAGGCCGGGGAGGCCTTCGTGCTCGCGCTGCTCCAGCACCTGTACCGCGAACAGCGGGATGAGGCCGACGATGGACCTCAGGCGCAGCGGCTCGGCGCTGCCATCCGCCTTGTGCAGGACGTCATAGAAGAATTCGTCCTGTTCGTCCCAGAGGCCGTCTTCGCGATCGTCGCTGTGGTTGATGGCACCGGCGATGTGCAGGAAATGCTCGAAGAACTTCACTCCCAGATCGACGTACACCGGATTTTCCTTGGCCAGCTCCAGGGCGATGCGCATCAGGTCCAGGGCGTAGGCGGCCATCCAGGCGGTGCCGTCGGCCTGGTCCAGGTGATAGCCCTCCGGCAGCGGTGCCGAGCGATCGAAGAGGGCGATGTTGTCCAGGCCGAGGAAACCGCCCTGGAAGATGTTGCGACCCTCGGTGTCCTTGCGGTTGATCCACCAAGAGAAATTCAGCAGCAGCTTGTGGAAGACGCGTTCGAGAAAGACCCGGTCGCCCACTCCGGTCAGGGACTTTTCCTGCAGGTAGACGTGCCAGGTGGCCCAGGCATGCACCGGCGGATTGGCGTCCTCGAAATTCCACTCGTAGGCCGGCAGCTGGCCATTGGGGTGCATGAATCTGTCCTTCACCAGCAGCAGCAGCTGCTGCTTGGCGAAGCCGGGATCGATCAGGGCATAGGCCACCGCCTGGAAGGCCAGGTCCCAGGAGGCGTACCAGGGATACTCCCACTTGTCCGGCATGGAGACGATGTCGAAGTTGAGCAGGTGGCGCCAGTGGCCGTTGCGGATGCGCTGGCGCTGCGCCGGTGGTGTCGGCTGGGCCGGATCGCCATCGAGCCAGCGATTGACCTCGAAATAATAGAGCTGCTTGGACCAGAGCAGGCCGGCCAGGGCCTGGCGCTGCACCAGGCGTGCATCGGGATCGGCGATCTTTTCCTGCAGGGCGGCATAGAAGGCATCGGCTTCGGCGATGCGCTCGGCAAAGATCGCATCGGCATCCACCGACAGCGCATTGGTGGGCGCCAGGCGCAGGTAGACCACGGTCTTGGCGCCACCCTCCAGCTCCACGGCGAAATGGGCCGCTGCCTTGCTGCCGAAGTCGCGGCGGATCGCCTCGCGGGCGCCGCGCACCACGTAGTCATTGATGCCGTCCTTGAAGGGGCCTTCGGCGGGCTCGCCGGTGAGGCGAGGCAGGTTGGTTTCGTTGTTGCAGAACAGCCACTCGGCCTCGCGCGGGCCCCAAGCGCTGACCACCAGGTCGGGCCGGTCGAAATAGCTGGCACGAACCTGGTCGCCTTCCAGGCTGAGCATGGAGCGCGGCGGCGTACCGGTCCACGCCCAGGTGTTGCGTGACCAGATCTGCGGCAGCACCCGCAGGCTGGCGCGCTCGGTCCCGCGATTTTCCACGGTGACCCGCATGAGGATGTCGTCGGGGGTGTGCTTGGCGTATTCGACGGTGACGTCGAAATAGCGGTCCTCGGCGAAGACGCCGGTGTCGAGGATCTCGAACTCACGATCTTCCAGGCCACGCCGGGCGTTTTCCTCGGTGAGCTGGGCATAGGGAAAGGCGGCGTGGGGGTACTTGTAGAGCATCTTCTGGTAGGCGTGGCTCGGCACCCCGTCCAGGTAGAAGTACAGCTCCTTGACGTCTTCGCCATGGTTGCCCTCGGCGTTGGTCAGGCCGAACAGCCGTTCCTTGAGGAAGGGGTCGCGCTCGTTCCACAGGGCGATGCCCAGGCACCATTGCTGGGCCTTGTCGCTGAAACCGGCGAGGCCGTCCTCGCCCCAGCGATAGGCGCGGCTGCGCGCATGGTCATGGGGAAAATAGCGCCAGGCGTCGCCATCGGCGCTGTAGTCTTCACGGACCGTGGCCCACTGGCGTTCGCTCAGGTAGGGCCCCCACTGCCGCCAGGCGGCGGCGTCGGTATCAGCCAGGCGCTGGCCTTCTCGGGTATGCAGGATGCCCGGGGCGGGATGTGCCGTCATCGTGTCTCCAGATTCAGGTAACGGTTAAGGCTCGAGGATAGATCACCATTGTGGCGTGCGATGACCTGCCTTGGCGTATCGCTGCAGTTTTAGTGCCTGTCTGGCAGGAAAAAATTCACGTCGTTGCGGTTCTCGTCACAGGTCCTGGCCGGGTGCAAGGGCTCTATCGCGCCCAATACGGGAGCGAAAAAAAGCCCCACGCCGAATCGGGGTGGGGCCTTTCACCGCGGTGGGCCCACTGCTTGCACAGCGGGCCTGAGGGCGATTTACAGCGCCATGTCGTTGGCGGCCTTGTCGGCGTGCGGAGCAGCACCGGCAGTGGTCTTGGCAGCGGCATTCTGGGCGCCGGTGGCGACCGGCGGGGTGGCCAGTTGCAGGACTTCGGCGGTGTAGTTCCACTCCTGTTGCACGCGCTCGGGGTCGCTGTTCAGCTTGGTGCCGTAGCTGGGCACGATCTGGTGCAGCTTGGCTTGCCACTCCGGAGTCGCGACCTTGTCCTTGAACACCTTCTCCAGCACGCTCAGCATGATGGGCGCGGCGGTCGAGGCACCCGGGGAAGCGCCCAGCAGGCCGGCGATGCTGCCGTCCTTGGCCGCGACGATCTCGGTGCCCAGCTTCAGCACGCCACCCTTGTCGGCGTCGCGCTTGATGATCTGCACGCGCTGACCGGCCTGCCACAGGCGCCAGTCTTCCTTCTTGGCGTTGGGGAAGTACTCGCGCAGGGCGGCCATGCGGTCGTCATCCGACAGCATCAGCTGGCCGGCGAGGTATTCCACCAGCGGGTACTCGGCCACGCCCACGCGGACCATCGGCCAGGCGTTGTGGGTGTTGGTGCTGGTCAGCAGGTCCAGGTAGGAACCCTGCTTGAGGAACTTGGTGGAGAAGGTGGCGAAGGGCCCGAACAGGATCACGCGCTTGCCGTCGAGCATGCGGGTGTCCAGGTGCGGCACCGACATCGGCGGCGCGCCCACCGAGGCCTTGCCATAGGCCTTGGCCAGGTGCTGCTGGGCGATCTCGGGGTTGTCGGTGACCAGGAAGGAACCACCCACCGGGAAGCCGGCGTAGTCGTTGGCTTCGGGGATGCCCGACTTCTGCAGCAGGTGCAAGGCACCGCCACCGGCGCCGATGAAGACGAACTTGGCGTCGGTCTCGGTCTTCTTGCCATCCTTGAGGTTCTTGTACTCCACGCGCCAGCTGCCATCGGCATTGCGGGTGATGTTCTCGACTTCGCTGGACAGGTTCAGCTTGAAGTTCGGCTTGGACTGCAGGTTGGCGGCGAACTGGCGGGTGATCTCGCCGAAGTTGACGTCGGTGCCCAGCGGACTCCAGGTGGCGGCGATCTTCTGCTTGGGATCGCGGCCTTCCATCATCAGCGGAACCCACTGCTTGATCTGCGCGGGGTCCTCGGAGTACTGCATGCCGGAGAACAGCGGGCTGGCCTTGAGCGCCTCGTAGCGCTTCTTCAGGAAGGCGATGTTCTCGTCACCCCAGACGAAGCTCATGTGCGGGGTGCTGTTGATGAAGCTCTTCGGATCCTTGAGGACGCCGTTCTTGACCTGCCAGGACCAGAATTGACGGGAGATCTGGAAGGCTTCGTTGATCTCGATGGCCTTGGCGATGGTGACCTTGCCGTCCTTGTCTTCCGGGGTGTAGTTCAGCTCGGCCAGGGCGGAGTGACCGGTGCCGGCATTGTTCCAGCCGTTGGAGCTCTCGTCGGCGACCTTGTCCAGGCGCTCGACCATTTCCATGGTCCAGTTCGGCTCCAGCTCGTTCAGCCAGATGCCCAGGGTGGAGCTCATGATGCCGCCGCCGATCAGCAGGACGTCGACCTTCTTGGTGTCTTCGGCCTGTGCGGTGCCCAGGGCGGAGGCGATGGCGACGCCGAGCAGCGCGCCAGTCATTTTCTTCAGCATGTGGTCTCTCGTTCGATAGAAGCTGGGTCTGCTTATCGAGTTTCGGTGCGGTGCGGCACCATGGCACATGGGTGGATGTGCAGTGGGCGAGGCAGAATGCAGCCGGAAACACGCAAGGGCAGGTTCTTGTCCCTCCACCGCCCCTCTCTCATGAGTCACCGGAGGAGTCGGAGCAAAAACGCAAGGCGCGGCCTTGGCAGCGGCTGACCGAAGACAGAGGTCCTGGGCGCGGCTACGTGCGCGTGGCGTTTTTGTTGCCGGACATTTTAATGGGAAGGGATAGGGCTGCCTAGTCCGCAATTCATTGGCTTTGCCTATTAGCCTTTAGTCTAATTTCCTGTGATCGCGGTCAAAGCCCCGCCAGCTACCACTTCGAGTGGGGTGGAGCGGTACTGGGCGCTTCTCCGCGGCCAGCCGGCGACACCGACGAAAGCGGCCAGAAAGCCGCCGGAGGGTCGTCGTTCGCAGCGGCGCGCAGGTACCAGGACGATCGATCAGGCGAAGCGCCAGGCGAGAAAGCGACTCTGCTTCTGGCCCTGGGCCATGGCCACCACGCGGCTCTCGCCGGCCTGTTCGCGGCGCAGTGCCGCCTGCAACGGCGGCAGATTGCTGGCCTTGGACACCAGGCAGGTGAACCAGCCGACCTGCCTGGCGAAGGCGCGGCTCTCGCGGATCATCCGTTCGATGAAGACTGCCTCGCCACCGGGGCACCAGAGTTCGGCCGCCTGGCCGCCGAAATTGAGCACAGGCACTGCCTTGCCGGTGGTCTTGCCCAGGTTCTTCCACTTGCGCTTGCTGCCGCGCACGGCATCGTCGGGGCTGGCGTGGAAGGGCGGATTGCACAGGGTGGCGGCGTAGCGCTCGCCAGGTTGCAGGATGCCGGCGAAGATGGCCTGGGGATCGGGCTGAAGGCGCAATTCGATGGCGGCGGCGCAATCCGGATTGGCCGCCAGGGTGCGTCCGAAGGCATCCAGCGCCGTGGGGGCGATGTCGCTGCCAACGAAGTGCCAGCCATACTCCTTGAAGCCGATCAGTGGATAGACGCCGTTGGCGCCCGTACCTACGTCCAGCAAGAGCGTCGTCTCGCCACGGGGAATCCGGCCGCCATTGCCCTCGGCCAGCAGGTCGGCCAGGTGGTGCAGGTAGTCCGCCCGGCCAGGAATCGGTGGGCAGAGGAAATCGGCGGGGATGTCCCAGTCGCGCACGCCGTGATGCAACGCCAGCAAGGCCCGATTGAGCGCCCGGACTGCCTGGGGATCGGTGAAATCGATGGACAGATTGCCCCGCGGCGTCGGCGCCACGAAGGGCCTGAGCGCCGGGCTCGTGCGCATCAGGGCGGGAAAGTCGTAGCTGCCCTGGTGGCGATTGCGTGGATGCAGGGGCGCGGGGCGGCCAGGCAGGGGGCGGCGGGGCGAGGTCATGAAGGCAGGCAGGGTGGAAAAGGGGCGGCGAGCCTAGCACAGCCGCCCCTTTCACTCACGCCGGCGTCGGAGCGTCCTCTGGCAGCACGCCGATCTCGCGCAGGTTACGCCAGAAGGCGGCGGGGATGGGCGCCCGCAGCAGTTCGGCGTTCTGCCGGGCCCGTTCCGGTGTGCTGCTGCCAGGAATGGTGGCGGCGACGGTGGGATGGGCCAGGCAGAACTGCAGGGCCGCGGCGCGGATATCCACTCCGTGATCCTGGCAGACGCCTTCGATCAATTCGACCTTGCGGCGCAGCGCCGGCTCGGCTTCGGCATAATTGTAGTGCTTGCCGCCGGCAAGCAGGCCGGAGTTGAAGGGTCCGCCCACGACGATCCCCACGCCGCGGCGTTCGCACTCGGGGAAGAGCGTGTCCAGGGCTTCGCGGTGGTCCAGCAGGGAATAGCGACCGGCCAGCAGGAAGGCGTCGGGATCGCTCTGCTCCAGCGCCAGGCGGCAGGGTTCCACCAGGTTGACGCCCAGGCCCCAGCCCAGGATCAGGCCTTCCTCGCGCATCTGGGTGAGGGCCTTGGCCGCACCCTGCATGGCCTGGGCAAAGTAGTCACGCCAGGCTGGGCCGTGCTGGTCCTCGGACAGGTCGTGGATCCAGACCAGATCGAGGCGGTCGGTCTTGAGGCGTTCCAGGCTGGCCTCGATGGAGCGGCGGGCGCCCTCGGCGGAATAGTCGAGCACTCGCTTGAAGGGCAATTCGTTGACGAACGGCGGGGCGTTTTCTGGCTGATCGGCGGGTTCCAGCAGGCGGCCGACCTTGCTGCAGAGGACGAAATCGTCGCGCGGCTTGTCGGCGAGCACCTCGGCGAAGCGGCGCTCGGACAGGCCTGCACCATAGTGCGGCGAGGTGTCATAGAGGCGGATGCCGGCGTCCCAGGCGGCTTCGAGGGTCGCCCGGGCAGCGGCGTCGCCTACCTCGCGGAACATGTTGCCCAGCGGGGCGCCGCCAAAACCGAGGGAGGGGATGTCGATACGCATGGGAGGTCTCCAGGGTGGTGCGTGTCTGCATCCCGACCGACGTGCCCGAGATCCCGTTCCCCTAATCCGCCGGACGTAGCAGGGCCACTTCGGCAGCGGTGAGCGAGCGATAGGCGCCCTCTGCCAGCGCCGGATCCAGCGTCAGACCGCCGATGCGATCGCGGTGCAGGGCGATGACCTCGATGCCGAAGCGGCCGAACATGCGCTTCACCTGGTGATAGCGGCCCTCGACCAGGGTCAGATGGGCGTTGTGGTCATCCAGCAGCTCCAGCTGGGCGGGCTGGGTGGTGAGGTCTTCGTAGGCGAAATAGAGACCTTCGGCGAAGGCGGCCACCAGCGGCGGCGGGATGACCTCGGCGGTGGTGACCCGGTAGCGCTTGGTCTGCTTGTGCCGCGGATGACTGAGGCCGCGCGACCACTGGCCATCGTTGGTGAGCAGCAGCAGGCCGGTGGTGTTGAAGTCCAGCCGCCCGGCCAGGTGCAGGTCGGCGCGCTGATCCGGCGCGAGGCAGTCCAGCACCGTGGCATGGCGGGCATCGACGGTGGCGCTCACACAGCCGCGTGGCTTGTGCAGCATCAGGTAGCGACCGCCGGGACCGTCCTGCAGCAGGCGCCCGTCGGCCTCGATGCGATCGAAGGCGAACACCTCCTGCTCGGCCTGCAGCGTGGTGGTGCCATTGACCCTTACCCGACCCTCGGCGAGCAGACGCCGCCCCAGTTGGCGGCCCAGTTCGGGTCTATTGCCCAGCCAGCGGTCCAGGCGCATCAGCGGGATTCGCTCGCAATACCCGCCGCACAGTCCGGGCAAAGGCAGCGCTGGTTGCGCTCGTCCTCGGGCAGGCGCGCCAAGGCCGCCGGATCGATCGGCGTCTGCAGGCACCAGCAGTCATGGAGCTGGCCGCCGGCGGCCAGGACGCAGCTGTTGGCCTTGCCGCACAGCGGGCAGCGCGTCGGATCGAAGAGGGTGGGCGATGCGGCCATGGTGATCTCGTTGGGTGAAGCGGGCGGCAGAGTACCGGAAATTGCGACCTGGATAACGTCCGCTACGCTGGGGGTCTGCGTACTGTCGCATCCGGGGTGCAAGCTGCATCCTAGCTCCGATCGTCGGACCACCCGAGGAACCCATGACAATAACTGCTCTGCGCACCCTGATCCGTACCCTCATTCCTGGAACCCTGCTGGTCAGCCAGCTGGCCCTGGCCACCGAAGCCGATATTGGCCAGACCCTGGCCCGACAGGCCGGCATTCCCTGGCCGGCGGTGATCGCCCACCGCGGCGCCTCCTTCGACGCCCCCGAATCCACCGCGCCGGCCTATCTGGTGGCGCGGGAGCTGGGCGCCGACTACCTGGAACTCGACCTGCAGCGCACCAAGGACGGCCAGCTCATCGCCCTGCATGACGACACCCTGGAACGTACCACCGACGTCGCCAAGCGCTTCCCTGACCGTGCCAAGGCCCCGGTCAGCCAGTTCACCCTGGTCGAACTCAAGTCGCTGGATGCTGGCAGCTGGTTCAATCAGACCCACCCCGACCGCGCCCGGCCGAAATTCGCCGGACTCAGGATCCTCACCCTCGACGAGGTCATCGACATCGCCGAAGGCGGTCGCAACAAGCCGGGTCTCTACATCGAGACCAAGCAGCCCAAGCTGTTTCCCGGCATCGAGCGTGACCTCAAGGCCAAGCTGACCCAGCGCGGCTGGCTCGGTAAGCCAAAGCCGGGTGCCACCGGCGTCGCCGCCATGCCCGGGCGGGTGATCCTGCAGACCTTCGAGAAAGGCAGCCTCGAGCTCTTGCAGAAGGAAATGCCCAACACGCCGAAGATCCTCCTGCTGTGGCTGGGTGACGACTACATCCCGGCCAAGCCCGGGCCGAGCTACGCCGAGTCGGGCGAGACCAGCAAGGCGGCCTACTACGCCAGGCAGCAGGTGCGCTCCGAGGGCGATTTCACCGCCTGGATCGAATGGGCCAAGGCCCATGGCGCCATCGGCATCGGCCCCTCGGCAGCCCTGGAAGAGGGCGGCGACCAGAGCTATGCGGACCTGGTGAAGCCCTGGATGAACGACGTCGCCCACGAGCGGGGTCTGCTGGTGCATGCCTACACGGTGGACTCGGCCGAGGACTACGCGCGTCTCGCCCCGCGTGGTGTGGATGGCTTCTTCAGCAATCGCGCCGCCGAATTGCTGAAGTTCTACGAGCGTCCGGCCAAACAGGCACCCGCGGCCCTGCTCAAGCAGCTGGGTTATTGAGTCCAGACGGGGAGGCCTGGCGGTCTCCCCGTCGCCACCGGAGGCCTCCTCATGTCCCACCATGCCTTCAACGGCGCCAAGCTGGCGCTGCTCTGCGCCGAGCAGATCCTGGTCTATCAGCGCGACGACAAGCCCGACATCCCCTGGCCGGCCCTTTGGGACCTGCCCGGCGGTGGCCGCGAAGACGGCGAGACGCCCGAGCGCTGCGCCCTGCGTGAGCTGGAAGAGGAATTCGGCCTGGTGCTGGACGAGGCGCGGCTGACCTGGGGACGTTGCTATCCGCCGCGGCAGCCAGGCTATCTGCCCAGCTGGCTGTTCGCCGGGCAGTTGCATCCTGCCGAGATCGCCACCATCCGCTTCGGCGACGAAGGTCAGGACTGGCAATTGATGAGCATCAGCGACTTTCTCGCCCATCCCCAGGGCGTGCCCCATTTGCAGGCGCGGCTGCGGGACTACCTGGGCGAGCCGGGGTAGAACGGACCGGCGTCTCTTAATCCCGGCTGAATGAACGCGCGATAACCGGGCGCGGCACCTGGCCAGGGCTTAAGCTTTCTCCAGGCCCATCCGGGCCGTTCTGGAGATCTCCCCCATGCGCCATTTCCTCCTGGCGTCGCTCTGTGCCCTGACCTTTACCGGCTGCACCGTCTACGACACGTCCCCGCGCTACTACAGCCGTCCGGCACCCCCCGCGGCGGTCTTCTACGGCACGCCGGCCTATCCACCGCCCGCGGTCATCGTGCGGCCCTATGGCTACGGCTACTACTATCGACCGGCACCGCCACCACCGCCCCACTGGGGTCCGGGTCCTGGTTGGGGACCGCCGGGCTGGGGGCCGCGTCCGGGTTATGGTCCGCCCGGCTGGGGCCCGCGCTACGGTCCGCGCTGGTAGCGGGTTTGACAGGGGCAGCCGGCTTTTCTAGGGTGCTGCCCTTGTCTTGACCAGGAAGCCTCGAATCGTGGACGACGATCGCATCAAGCTCGACCCCCAATGGAAAGCCGCGCTGCGCGACGAATTCGAGCAGCCCTACATGCGTCAGCTGAGTGAATTCCTCAGGCGCGAGAAGGCGGCGGGCAAGGTCATCTATCCGCCCGGTCCGCTGATCTTCAATGCCCTCAATACCACCCCACTGGATCAGGTCAGGGTGGTCATCCTCGGCCAGGATCCCTATCACGGTCCGGGTCAGGCTCATGGGCTGAGCTTTTCGGTGCAGCCTGGAGTACCGGCGCCGCCGTCGCTGCAGAACATCTTCAAGGAACTCAAGCGCGATCTGAACCTGCCCATTCCCAACCACGGCTATCTGCAGCACTGGGCGGAGCAGGGCGTGCTGCTGCTCAACACCTCGCTGACGGTGGAGCAGGCCAACGCCGGCTCCCACGCCAAGGCCGGCTGGCAAAGATTCACCGATCGCATCATCGAGGTGGTCAGCGCCGAGCGGGAGAACCTGGTGTTCCTGCTCTGGGGCAGCCATGCCCAGAGCAAGCAGACGCTCATCGATCCCCAGAAACACCTGATCCTCAGGTCGGCGCATCCCTCGCCGCTGTCGGCCCACCGCGGCTTCATCGGTAACGGCCACTTCGGGCGCACCAACGAATTCCTGCGCAACGCCGGGCTCACGCCCATCGACTGGGCGCTGCCACCGCTGGCGTAGGGTGGGCGTAGATGGTCAGGACCCTCGCGGTCAGGTCGTTCCCGCCACTCTCCGGGCCGGCCGCCGGTGGCACTGCAGGCACCAGATCGTCCCGAGCATGAGCAGGAGGATCGCCAGGGATTCCAGGCGAGTCGGCCAGCGCCCGTTCCAGAGAAAGCCATAGGTCAGCGAGGCCAGGGTCTCGATGACGATGGCCTGGCCACTCAGGGTCAGGGGTAGCCGGCGGCTGGCCTGGTTCCAGCAGGCGCCGCCGATGACCGAGGCGAGCAGCGCCACGCCGGCGGCCACCAGCAGCGGCTGCAGCCAGTCCACCGCTGGTCGCGACGCCATTTCCTCTGCCAGCAACCAGGGCGCGGCCAGCAGGGCCTGGGCGCCGGTCATCCCGCCCAGCAGCAGACCCCAATCGTGGGCGCCGATCGGCGTCCTGGTCAGAAAGCGCGTGTTGACCACCGCGAACCAGCTCCAGGCCAGCAGGGCGCCACAGGCGCACAGCAGGCCCAGGACGGGCCGCTCGCCGACTGCGGTGGTGGTCAGCGTCTCGTAGCTGATCAGGGCCACGCCGAGCAGCGCGCTGCAGAGCGATGGCCAGAGGCGCCCGAAACCCACGGCGCCCGCGTCGTGCTGGCCGGCCAAGGCCACCAGCAGCGGGATCAGGCCGACGATCAGGGTGGTCGCCGCGATACCGGCCTGCTTCACGCCCACGCCGACCAGGGTGTAGTAGCCCAGGTTGCCGATCAGGCCGAGCCAGAACAGGCGCGTGCCGTCGGCCCAGGTCAACTGCGTGCGAAGTCGGCGCCAGCAGGGCAGCAGCAGCCCGAGTGACACCAGTCCGTAGCAGAGAAAGCGCAGCACGGCGAACTGGCCGCCGCTCAGGTCAGGGACCAGCGCCGGCGCCAGGAAGATCACGCCCCAGCACAGGCCTGCCGCCAGCCCGTAGCCGATGCCCACTGCCGATAGTTCTCGTTCCTGCATCGCGCCGTCTCCACCGATTCGCCCCAGTGTGGCGACGGCGGCGTGGACCGGTCTTGCGCGAGACTGCGGGGCTTTTTACCTGGACTGCGTTACCCGGGCGGTCGCTGGCCGCGCCGCCAGGCGGCCGGGCTGATGCCCTGGCGGCGGGTCATGGCGCGGGTCAGGGCGGCCTGATCGGAAAAGCCGACGCGCAGGGCGATGTCGGCGATGGACAGGTGGCTGTCGCCGAGCCAGCGTTGTGCCTGGCGCAGCCGCAGGTCGGTGAGCCAGGCCTGGGGCGTCTGGGCGAAGCGCTGGTGGAACAGCAGGTGCAGCCGGGTCAGCCCCAGGCCCGCCAGGCGGGCCATGGCCGCATTGTTCCAGTCACCCGCAGGCTGGGCCTCCACCTGGGCCAGCAGGCGGTCGAAGGCTGAGCCGGCGGTAGCGGCGGTGAGCGACGCGAGCAGCAGACGGGTGAGTGCGGGCGCGTGTTGGTCGAGGGTGTCAGGCGAGGTCAGCTCGGCGAAGGCGATCAGCTGGCGGGTCGCGGGCGGAATCGCCAGACCCGGCTGCTGAAGCGCTCGATCCAGGATCGGGGCAGGCAACCAGTCGGCCGCGCAGTCGATCACCAGAAAGCGGCTGCCTGGTTCCGATTGCTGGGCATGACCGCAGTCGGGTGCCACCAGGGCCGCGAGACCAGTATGCAACCGCGTCCCGCTACGCCCGGCGAGCTCCAGCTCCATACCGCCCTGGATGGGCAGCACCAGCTGCGCGAAAGCATGGGCATGGGGCTGGTGTTCGCCCTGATAGCGCTTGATGGCGAGGCGGGGAGTCAAGGCGCACCTCGTTGGAGAAGCGGGAGTCGAGAGCCTTGATCCTAGCACGCCACCCCGGGCCTTTCGGACCTCAGCGCACCGGCTGCAATGGCAACTCCACTTCGCCGCCACTGCTCAGGTCCACGGTCACCGGCTCCTGGGTCAGGTACAGCGGGCGACCGCCCAGCAGGATGCGGCCGCTGAGCAGGTAGCGCTCACCGCTCTTGACCTTGGCCGGGGCGTAGTCGAGGCGGAAGGGCACCTGGCCGGGCTGCTTGACGAACAGGGTGCGCTGGGCCAGGCGCCCGGCAGGGGTGTCGCCGGCACTGGCACTGTAGAGGCTGACGGTGAGCTTGGCGGTGGGCGGTACCGGCTCGTTGGCGGTAAAGGTGGCCTGGCCGCTGAGGCTGGTCATGCTCGGCTGGGCCGGCACGCCAGGGGTGGTGGTCTGCGGCTGCTCGGTGGGCGGCAGTGGCTGGCCGGCGGGCGGCGGTGGCGTCGCGGGACCGGGGCGCAGCCCGCTACAGGCGCTGAGCAGCAGCGAGGTGGCGAGCAGGGTGGCGATTCTTTTCATGGGTAGATCCTGGACTGAAATCGACTGCTGTGACCCATGGACGTCGGCTTAGTTGCCGGCGACCGGAGGGGATTCGGGATCCGGCAGGTCGGGCGCATCGGGTCGGTCCAGCGCCACCTGGCGGATCGATAGGCGGATCTCCGCCGGTAGCACCCGTTTGCCGGCGCCTTCGGCCAGTTCGCCCAGCAATTCGTGATGGCCCAGGGTGCCGTCGTCGGCCTTGCGCAGCACACCCTCGGCCAGCAGCGTCTGGATGAAGTGGCGGAACAGCGACTTGTCGAAGAATTCCGGCGCATTGAGGCCATGCAGCACCGACAGTCGCTGGGCCATCACCGTGCAGAGTTCTTCCAGTTGCGGCGCGGTCAGGCTGTTCTGGCCATGGTTGAGGATCAGCGCGGTGGTCATGTAGTAGCGCTGCAGGGTCTGCAGGATGGCCCGCGCCAGCAGGGTGAGGCGGACGAATTGCCGCGAGCTGGGCGCCGCACGCACGAAGACCTCGTCCTCGATGCGCAGCAGGCCCCGCTCCACCATGGCCTCCAGCCAGCCGTCCAGCACCAGGGGCAGCTCCTCGCGTTCCCAGTGGATGAACAGCTCGGCCTGCAGATAGGGATAGAGCGCCAGGGCGAATCTATGGATCAGCTCGCGGGTCATGCGCCCGGTGTTCTGGAAGAAACTGGCGATCAGCGCCGGGATGGCGAAGAGGTGCAGGACGTTGTTGCGGTAGTAGGTCATCAGCACCGCATTCTGCTCGTCCAGGTAGAGGATGCGCCCCAGGGCGTCCTGCTGCTCGGAGAGGAAACCCAGGGCGCGCACCTCTTCGATGATCGCCTGGCCGTCGCCCTCGGGCAGGGTGGCGCTGGTGGAGTAGGGCACCCGCTTCAGCAGATCCAGATAGAGGTCGATGGCGCGTACCAGGGCGCCTTCGTCGAGGGCCTGGCGGTTGGTCGACAGCAGCGCCAGGGCCACCAGGTTGACCGGCGTGACCGCCGCGGCGGCATTGATGCGGCGTACCACCCGCTCGCCCAGTTCGTGGGTGACCGAATTGAACCAGGCGGGCTTCAGGTCTTCGCCCAAGGGTTCGTCGCGCCAGCCCGGGCGGCGGGCATCGAGGAAGCCTTGCAGCGGGATGGGCTCGCCGAAGTTGACCCAGACCCGACCGAAGCGCTGGCGCAGGGCGCCAACGACCTTGACCAGGTCGAAGATGGATTCCTTCTTCTTGGCCGCGCCGCGCAACTCGCCCAGGTAGGTACGGCCTTCGAAGACCTTTTCGTAGCCGATGTACACCGGCACGAAGACGATGGGCCGCCGGGAGTCGCGCAGGAAACTGCGCAGGGTCATGGCCAGCATGCCGGTGCGTGGCTGCAGGGTGCGTCCGGTGCGCGAGCGTCCGCCCTCGACGAAGTATTCGGTGGAGAAACCGCGGCTGAACAGGCTGTGCAGGTATTCGTTGAACACCGCCGCATAGAGGGCGTTGCCCTTGAAGCTGCGCCTCATGAAGAAGGCCCCGCCACGTCTGAGGATGTTGCCCACCACCGGCATGTCCAGGTTGATGCCGGCGGCGATGTGCGGCGGGGTCAGGCCGTTCTGGAACAGCAGGTAGGAGAGCAGCAGGTAGTCGATGTGACTGCGGTGGCAGGGTACGTAGACCACGGTGTGGCCGGGCGCCATCTCCTGGATTCGCTCGATGTGGCTGACCGTGACGCCGTCGTAGATGCTGTTCCAGAACCAGCGCAGGCCGACGTCCAGGCAGCGCACCACCGGATAGGAGAAGTCCGAGGCGATCTCCCGCGCATAGTGCGCCGCCTCGTCTTCGATGCGCCCGGGCGTAGCCTTGCGCTGGGCGATCTCGTGGGCGATGGTCGCCCGCACCTGGGGTGACCGCAACAGCCCGCGCAGCAGGGTGCGGCGGTGCGAAAGATCCGGGCCGATCACCGCCTGGCGCACGTTGCGGAAGTGGATGCGCAGCCGTCGCATCACCAGACGCTCCAGGCGTTGCGGATCGGGACGCTGGCTGGCCAGTTCGCCCAGGGACAGCGGCTTGGAGAATTGCACCCGGGTCAGTCGGCCCAGCACCAGGATGCGCGCCAGCTTGCGCAGCCGTCCGGTCACCACCCAGTTGTCCGCCCAGAGCAGTTTCCAGGGACTGGTCTCACGATCCGGCGACTGGCCCCAGAAGACGCTGACCGGTACCAGCTGGACGTCTTCCAGCTGCTGCTCGGTCACCGCGGCGACCACCCGGCGCAGGGTAGGAGGTACCGAGCGCCGCGCGGGGCGCCCACGCCAGTTCGCCTTGCCGGTGGCGTTGAAGTAGGCCAGAGGCTCGGTCTTGCTACCCAGCACTAAGGGGCGTAGCGGTCGCGGCAGCCCGGCCTTGCGGCATTCCTGGTCGAGCACCGCCAGATCGCTCAGCGAGGCCTCGGGCAGGACATAGAGCACCGGCTTGGCGGGATCGATGCGGCTGAGCAGGCTGGCCGCCTGGGTCGTTTCGGAGCGAACCCAGAGATAGAGCAGGCGCTTGAGCAGCGAGAAGGCCAGGAGGCGCAGCGGCGAACGGGTCATTGAGGGCTACCGGATTGACGAGGCGGCAGTGTGCCGGATGGCCTGGCGGGCGTAAAACCGCCCGTGTTGTTCTCCCTTCGACCTGGCAGTCGGCGCCTTGTCCCCACTGTCGAAAAAATGCCGCTTAAATCGTCGAAAACCCGGCGCTGACGCGGCTTCCAGTCATGCTGGCACTTTGCGTAAAGAACGTTGCTTTTGCCAGGAAAGCCATGCTTTATAAGACGTCGGCAGCTTCTTGCCGCCGGTCGGACCGGGACGCCAACTGGCGACCGGCTCGATGCTCGATCTGTACCGATAAGACAAGGCAACCCGATCGACCAGGTCGTGGCGATCGGGGATAGGAAATCCAGAAAGCTTCGGAGAGATGCGATGGGTGAGCAACGCGAAACCGGAACCGTCAAGTGGTTCAATGACGCCAAGGGATATGGATTCATTCAACGCGAGGGCGGTGCCGACGTGTTCGTTCACTACCGCGCCATTCGCGGTGAAGGCCACCGTTCCCTGGTCGAAGGCCAGCAGGTGGAGTTTTCGGTGATCGAGGGCCAGAAGGGCCTGCAGGCCGAGGACGTCGCTCGGGTCTAGATCCGTGGGGGGGGGGGGGGCCCGGCCCCCCCCCCCGGGGGGCCGGCGGGCGCCGCCGCCCGGAGAGCAACCCCCCGCCCGCCCCGCCCCCCCCCCCGCCGCCCCCCCCTTCCGTTCACTCGGTACGCCAGACGATTTCCTCGACGCCCGCGTCCGTCACCTTCAGCCAGCGATCGGCGGCATCTTCCTCTTCTTCCTCGCTCCAGCCACTCGGGGCGCAGCGCACCTGTACCTGCAGGGCGGCGTAGGCATCGCGGGCGCAGGCCAGGTCATCCACCCAGGGCGACACATCGCTTTCCAGCAGCAGGCTGTGCCACTTGCCCACCGCCTTCGGCAGCCAGGTGACCGGAATGGACTCGCCGCCATAGCGCAGGGTGCACTTGAAGGTCTGCCCGCGCGCCTGCCAGGCGCAGGGCATGGCGAACACCTGTTCGAGCCAGGCCGAGACGGCGTCCTGGTCGACGTCCTTGAGATAGATTTCGATATCGGGCTGGCGCATGGGGCTTAGGCTCCGGATTTGACGATCCAATCGTAACGTACTGCCACCCGCACCTCGAAGGGCTCGGCGAGGACCCGCTCGCGGCGTTCGGCATTGACCCGCCAACCGTGGGGGGTCATGGCCAGCAGGTCTTCGCGGGTCTGGCGCTCGGCCAGCGGCAGCAGGAATTCGAGCCCCTCGCTGTGGGCCAGTTCCAGGCCCGGTGGTAGATCCTGCAGGTGCTTGTCTTCGGCGTAGTCGCGCACCTCGTCATAGAGCCGCTGCCGCAGCTCCAGCAGGTGGGCGCTGGCCGGACCCAGGCGCAGGATGCCACCGCCGGGTGCCAGCACGCGTTGGGCTTCGGCCCAGTCGATGGGACTGAAGACGCTGGCCAGCAGCTGGCAACTGGCGTCCGGCAGCGGCAGGCGCGCCATGCTCGCCACCAGCCAGGTCAGGGCCGGGTTACGGCGGCAGGCGCGGCGCACCGCCTCGCGGGAGATGTCCAGGGCATAGCCATCGGCCGCGGGCAGGGCCTGGGCCAGGCGCGCGGTATAGAAGCCTTCGCCACAGCCCACGTCGATCCAGCGCTGGGGCGCGCGTTCGGCGGCCAGGTGCGCCAGGCGCTCGGCCAGGGGCGCATAGTGACCGGCATCGAGAAAGCGCCGGCGGGCCTCGACCATGGCGGCGTTGTCGCCCGGGTCCAGACTCTTCTTGTGCTGCACCGGCAGGAGGTTCAGATAGCCCTGGCGGGCACGGTCGAAGCGATGGCCGGCGGCGCAACCGACGCCACCCTCGAGTTCGGCCAGCGGGGCCTGGCAGAGCGGACAGATCAGCTTCATGCCAGCAACCGCACCAGGGTGCCGTAATAGACCTCGGTCAGGAGATCCAGGTCACTGGCCAGCACGTGCTCGTCCACCTGGTGGATGGTGGCGTTGACCGGACCCAGTTCCACCACCTGGGCGCCCAGGGTGGCGATGAAGCGGCCGTCCGAGGTGCCGCCGCTGGTGGAGGCTTCGGGACGATAGCCGGTGACGGCTTCCACGCTGGCCGAGACGGCGTCGAGCAGGTCGCCCGGCTGGGTGAGGAAGGGCAGGCCGGACAGCGACCAGTCGATGTGCCAGTCCAGGCCGTGACGATCGAGAACGGCCTCGACCCGGGCCTGCAGGCCCTCCACGGTGGATTCGGTGGAGAAGCGGAAGTTGAACAGCGCCTGCAGCTCGCCCGGCACCACGTTGCCGGCACCGGTGCCGGAATTGACGTTGGAGATCTGGAAGCTGGTGGGCGGGAAGAAGGCGTTGCCGGCGTCCCATTGTTCGGCGGCGAGATCCGCCAGGGCCTGGGCCGCCAGGTGGATGGGGTTGCGTGCCAGGTGCGGATAGGCCACGTGGCCCTGCTTGCCACGCACGGTCAGGCGGCCGTTGAGCGAGCCGCGGCGCCCGTTCTTGACCACGTCGCCCAGCAGGCGGGTGCTGGAGGGTTCGCCGACGATGCACCAGTCCAGGCGCTCGCCGCGCTCGCGCAGGCGCTCGACCACGGCGCGGGTGCCGTGCAGGGCAGGGCCTTCCTCGTCGCTGGTGATGAGGAAGGCGATGGCGCCACGGTGGTCGGGATGGTCGGCGACGAAGCGCTCCACGGCGATGATCATGCTGGCCAGGCTGCCCTTCATGTCGGCGGCGCCACGGCCGCGCAGCATGCCGTCGGTATCTACGTGGGCATTGAAGGGCGCCTGCTGCCAGGCCTCTAGCGGGCCGGTGGGGACCACGTCGGTGTGACCGGCGAAGCACAGCACCGGACCCTCGCCGCCACGGCGTGCCCAGAAGTTGTCCACCTCTTCGATGCGCAGGGGTTCGAGGGCGAAGCCCAGGCGCTCCAGGCGCTGCATCATCAGGGCCTGACAGCCTTCGTCCAGCGGTGTGACCGAGGCCCGGCCGATGAGGTCGCAGGCGAGTTCCAGGGTGGGAGTGAGGGCGGTGGTCATGGCGGGTCCCGGGAGGCGGCTAGGGTTCAGGGGGAGCGGTATGGTAAAGGAAAACCTATACTGTGGCTTTTGTGGAAAGCCTTCATGACGTTCGATGAACAACGCTTCGGCGGGATCGCCCGGCTCTATGGGCAGGAGGCCGTCGAGCGCCTGGCCGCCAGTCACGTCGCCGTGGTCGGCATTGGCGGGGTGGGTTCCTGGGCCGCCGAGGCCCTGGCCCGCAGCGGCGTCGGCCGCATCAGCCTGTTCGATCTGGACGACGTCTGCGTCAGCAACACCAATCGCCAGGTGCATGCCCTGGAAGGCCAGGTGGGGCGGCCCAAGGTCACGGTGATGGCCGAGCGCATCCAGGCCATCAATCCGGCCTGCGCGGTCAAGGCGGTGGCGGACTTCGTCACCCGCGAGACCATGGCCGACTACATCACCGAAGAGCTCGATCTGGTGCTGGACTGCATCGACAGCGTGGCCTCCAAGGCGGCGCTGATCGCCTGGTGCAAGAGGCGCAAGATCGCCATCGTCACCACCGGCGGCGCCGGTGGCCAGATCGACCCCACCCAGATCCAGGTGGTGGACCTCAATCGCACCTACAACGACCCACTCGCCTCGCGGGTGCGCTCCCTGCTGCGTCGCGACTACGGCTTCTCGCGCAATCCCAGCCGCCACTACAGCGTGCCCTGCGTCTTTTCCACCGAGCAGCTGCGCTATCCCAAGCCCGACGGCAGCGTCTGCCAGCAGAAGAGTTTCGTCGGCGAAGGCGTCCGCCTGGACTGCGCCGGCGGCTTCGGCGCGGTGATGATGGTCACCGCCACCTTCGGCATGGTCGCCGCCGCCCGCGCCGTGGACAAGCTGATCCAGAAGCCCAAGGGGTAGCGCTTTTCGTAGGTTGGGTTGAGCGCAGCGAAGCCCAACGCTGCCCAGGTCGAGCCCGCATGTTGGGCTTCGACGATAGAGCCGTCTCAGCCCACCCTAAGGCCAAAGGCGAAGGCGGGGTGCCGTGGCTCACATATCCTGCGGCGTTTCCCGGGCGGGGCGGTCGTCGGCGATGGCGGGGACGTGCAGGCCGGTCTTGGCCAGTTGCTGGCCTTCCATCTGTGGCTGGGTGGTCCAGGTGAGGATGTCGTAATAACGACGCACGTTCTGCACGAATTCCACGGTTTCGCCGCCGCGCGCATAGCCGTAGCGGGTCTTGCTGTACCACTGCTTCTGCGCCAGGCGCGGCAGCATCTTCTTCACGTCCAGCCAGCGATCCGGGTCCAGGCCCTGGGATTCGGCCAGCCGGCGCGCATCGAGGATGTGGGCGATGCCGATGTTGTAGGTGGCCAGGGCGAACCAGGTGCGATCCGGTTCGTTGATGCTGTCGGGCAGCTCGTCGCGGATCTGGTCGAAGTACTTGGCGCCGCCGGTGATGCTCTGCTCCGGATCCAGGCGGTTGGCGACGCCCATGGCCTGGGCCGTGTTGTTGGTCAGCATCATCAGGCCACGCACCCCGGTCTTGGAAGTGGCGTCCGGGGTCCACAGCGACTCCTGGTAGCCCATGGCGGCGAGCAGGCGCCAGTCCAGCTGATGCTTCTGCGCCACCTTGCGGAAGTGCTTCTCGTACTTGGGCAGGCGTTCCTGCAGGTGCTGGGCGAAGGTGTAGGCGCCCACGTAGCCGAGCACGTCGACGTGACCGTAGTAGCGCTCCTTGAGCTGCTGCAGGGTGCCGTCGCGGCGGACCTTGTCGAGGTAGGCGTTGACCGCATCGAGCAGGCTGTTGTCCTCGCCGGGTTGCAGCGCCCAGGCCTGGCCCTGGTTGTCGCCGAGGTCGAAGGCTACCCGCACGTTGGGGAAATAGACCTGGTTCATGGCCAGTTCGTTGGAATCCACCAGGGTCAGGTCGATCTGGCCTTCGTCGACCATGCGCAGCAGGTCACTGACCTCCACCTGATCGGATTCGTCGAAGGTGAGCTCCGGCACCTGGGCCTGCAACGCCCTGAGCTGCTGCGCCTGGCTGCTGCCCTTGAGCACCAGGATGCGCTTGCCGACCAGATCCTTGGGCGTGCTGGGGCGGACGGTGCCGTTGCGGTAGATGACCTGGGGCACCACGTCCAGATAGCTGCGGGAGAACTTCAGATTCTGGCGATTGACCGAAGGCGTGAGGCCGGCCGCGGCGATCACCGGGCCGTCGGGCGCGGTCAGGCGATTGAAGAGGTCGTCGAGGTTATCGGCGGTGCTGATTTCCAGGCGCACCTTGAGCGATTCGGCGAAGCCCTTGACCAGTTCGTATTCGAAGCCGGTCTCGCCGTTACGGTCCTGGAAATAGGTCGCCGGACTGTTGCGCGTCACCACGCGCAGGACACCCGCCTGCTGCACCTGCTCCAGCGCGGTCGGCTTGGGCGGCGCAGGCACGTCGGCCTCCCCGCAGCTCATGAGCAAGGCGAGGAAGGGCAGGGTAAGCCAGGCGAATCGCTTGAAGGCTCTATTCAAATGGGCTAGCTCGGCCATACGGCATCAAAACGGCACTGGCGCCTTGCTGACGCGCCTCATCGGTCGGCCCCTCCGGGCACTCGTTATAGTCGGGACGCTCCGCGCCACCGGTCCGGCCAAAGGCTCTATCCTGAGCCCAATGGGGAGCCGCGTCCATGGGGCGCGGCAGGCCGTATCGGCGGGCAGTATACGCGAGAAGTGGCAAAGCGCCCATTTTATACATACAGCATTGGTGGTAAGCATGGATGAACCCTCGTCGCCGGAAGGTGTCCCCGGCGCGCCTTTAGGCTAGAATGCACGGCCCCAAAGTGACTTGGCCCCGAGGCTGTCCCCGATGCTGATCCTGCGCGGCGCTCCCGCTCTTTCTTCCTTCCGTCACGGCAAACTTCTCGACCAGCTGACTCGCCTGGTTCCCGGTGTCTCCGGGCTCTATGCCGAGTTCGTTCATTTCGCCGAAGTCGCCGGCACCCTGAGCGCGGAGGAAGAGGGCATCCTCGGCCGACTGCTGCAATACGGCCCCAGCGTCCCCCAGCAGGAACCCAGCGGCGCGCTGTTCCTCATCGTGCCCCGCCTGGGCACCATCTCGCCCTGGTCGAGCAAGGCCACCGACATCGCCCACAACTGTGGCCTGGCGCAGATCGAGCGTCTGGAGCGCGGCGTGGCCTACTACGTCGCCGGCGAACTGGACGCCGCTGCCCACGAGCAGTTGGCCGCGGCCCTGCATGACCGCATGACCCAGCGCGTGCTGCCGACCCTGGACGCCGCCGCCGACATCTTCAGCCATGCCTCGCCCAAGCCGCTCACCGCCGTGGACGTGCTCGGCGGTGGTCACGCGGCCCTGGAGCAGGCCAATCTCCAGCTGGGCCTGGCCCTGGCCGAGGACGAGATCGACTACCTGGTCAAGAGCTTCACCGCCCTGGGGCGCAACCCCCATGACATCGAACTCATGATGTTCGCCCAGGCCAACTCCGAGCACTGCCGGCACAAGATCTTCAATGCCAGCTGGGACATCGACGGCGAGAGCCAGGAGAAGTCGCTGTTCGGCATGATCAAGAACACCTACGAGATGAACCGCACCGGCGTGCTGTCCGCCTACAAGGACAACGCCGCGGTCATGGAAGGCTTCACCGCCGGACGCTTCTACCCCGACGCCGAGTCCCGCGAGTACGGGGCGCACAGCCAACCCGTGCACATCCTGATGAAGGTGGAGACCCACAACCACCCGACCGCCATCGCGCCCTTCCCCGGCGCCTCGACTGGCTCCGGTGGCGAGATCCGCGACGAAGGCGCCACCGGTCGCGGCTCCAAGCCCAAGGCGGGCCTGACCGGCTTCACCGTCTCCAACCTGAACATCCCCGGTTTCGAGCAGCCCTGGGAGCAGCCCTACGGCAAGCCCGAGCGCATCGTCACCCCGCTGGACATCATGATCGAAGGCCCGCTGGGCGGCGCCGCCTTCAACAACGAATTCGGTCGCCCGGCCCTGGCCGGCTATTTCCGCACCTTCGAGCAGCAGGTCGAGACCCCCCGTGGTCCCGAGGTGCGTGGCTATCACAAGCCGATCATGCTCGCCGGCGGCCTGGGCAACATCCGCGCCGACCACGTGCAGAAGGGCGACATCTCGGTGGGCGGCAAGCTCATCGTGCTGGGTGGTCCGGCCATGCTGATCGGCCTGGGCGGCGGCGCGGCCTCGTCCATGTCCACCGGCGCCAGCTCCGCCGACCTGGATTTCGCCTCGGTGCAGCGCGAGAACCCGGAAATGGAGCGCCGCTGCCAGGAGGTCATCGACCGCTGCTGGCAGCTGGGTGAAAACAACCCCATCACCTTCATCCACGACGTGGGTGCGGGCGGCCTGTCCAACGCCTTCCCCGAGCTGGTCAACGATGCCGGTCGCGGCGGTCGTTTCGAATTGCGCAACGTGCCCAACGACGAGCCGGGCATGAGTCCGCTGGAGATCTGGTGCAACGAGTCCCAGGAGCGCTACGTGCTCTCCGTGGACGCCGAGAACTTCGAGACCTTCAAGGCCATCTGCGAACGCGAGCGCTGCCCCTTCGCGGTGGTCGGCGAGGCCACCGAGGAGCGCCAGCTGACCGTGGCCGACAGCCACTTCGGCAACAACGCCGTGGACATGCCGCTGGACGTCCTGCTCGGCAAGCCGCCGCGCATGCACCGCAGCGCGACCCGGGAAGCCGAGCTGGGCGACGCCTTCGACGGCGCCGGCCTGGACCTGACCGAGTCGGTGGAGCGTGTCCTGCGCCACCCGGCCGTGGCCAGCAAGAGCTTCCTGATCACCATCGGCGATCGCACCATCACCGGCCTGGTCGCCCGCGACCAGATGGTCGGCCCCTGGCAGGTGCCGGTGGCCGACTGCGCCGTGACCGCCACCAGCTTCGACGTCCACACCGGCGAAGCCATGGCCATGGGCGAGCGCACCCCGCTGGCGCTGCTCGATGCGCCCGCTTCCGGCCGCATGGCCATCGGCGAGACCATCACCAACCTGGCCGCCGCGTGCATCGGGAAGCTCGGCGACATCAAGCTGTCCGCCAACTGGATGGCCGCCGCCGGCCATCCGGGCGAAGACGCGCGCCTCTATGAAACCGTCAAGGCGGTGGGCATGGAGCTGTGCCCGCAGCTGGGCATCACCATCCCGGTCGGCAAGGACTCCATGTCCATGAAGACCCGCTGGCAGGACGGCGGCGAAGACAGGAGCGTCACCGCGCCGCTGTCGCTGGTGATCACCGGCTTCGCCCCGGTGCAGGACATCCGCCGTACCCTGACCCCCCAGCTGCGCCTGGACAAGGGCCAGACCGACCTGATCCTCATCGACCTGGGTCGTGGCCAGAATCGCCTGGGCGGTTCCATCCTCGCCCAGACCCATGGCAAGCTCGGCCAGCAGGCTCCCGACGTCGACGAAGCCGAAGACCTCAAGGCCTTCTTCGCCGTGATCCAGGGCCTCAACCAGGACGGCCTGCTGCTGGCCTACCACGACCGTTCCGACGGCGGCCTCATCACCACCCTGGTGGAAATGGCCTTCGCCGGTCACTGCGGCCTGGCCCTGCGCCTGGACGCCCTGGCCGCCGACCGTGACGAGCTGACCCGTGCGCTGTTCGCCGAAGAGCTGGGCGCCGTCATCCAGGTGCCCCAGGACTTCACCCACGAGGTGCTGGCCCAGTTCAGCGCGGCCGGCCTGGAAGACTGCGTGGCGGTGATCGGCAACCCGGTCAACGGCTACGAGATCAACATCCACTACCACGACGAGCACCTCTACCGGGCCGAGCGGCGCATGCTGCAGCGCGTCTGGAGCGAGACCAGCTTCCAGATCCAGCGCCTGCGCGACAACGCCGAGTGCGCCCAGCAGGAATTCGATGCCCTGCTGGAAGAGGATCACCCGGGCCTGTCGGCCAAGCTGGCCTACGACCCCAACGAAGACATCTGCGCCCCCTACATCAAGAAGGGCGTGCGGCCGCAGGTCGCCATCCTGCGCGAGCAGGGCGTCAACGGCCAGGTGGAGATGGGCGCGGCCTTCGATCGCGCCGGCTTCGCGGCCATCGACGTGCACATGAGCGACATCCTCTCCGGTCGCATCGACCTGGCGGACTTCAAGGGCGTGGTCGCCTGTGGCGGCTTCTCCTATGGCGACGTCCTCGGCGCCGGCGGTGGCTGGGCCAAGTCCATCCTGTTCAATGCCCGTGCCCGTGACGGCTTCCAGCAGTTCTTCGAGCGCACCGACACCTTCACCCTGGGCGTGTGCAATGGCTGCCAGATGGTCGCCAACCTGCGCGAGCTGGTGCCTGGCAGCGAATTCTGGCCGCGCTTCGTGCGCAACCGTTCCGAGCAGTTCGAGGCGCGGGTGGCCATGGTCCAGGTGCAGGATTCGCCCTCGCTGTTCCTCGCCGGCATGGCCGGGTCGCGGCTGCCCATCGCCATCGCCCACGGTGAAGGCTTCGCCGAGTACCCGAACCAGCAGGCGCTGGTCGCCGCCGACGTCTCCGGTACCGTGGCGCTGCGCTACGTCGACGGCCACAGCAAGGTCACCGAGACCTATCCGGCCAACCCCAACGGCTCGCCGCTGGGCATCACCGGTCTGTCCAGCCAGGACGGCCGCGTGCTGCTGATGATGCCGCACCCCGAGCGCTGCTTCCGCGCGGTCCAGAATTCCTGGATCCCGGCCGACTGGCAGGGCGAGGACGGCGGCTGGATGCGCCTGTTCCGTAATGCCCGGGTCTGGGTGGACTGAGTTCCTCGGGCTCGCGTCCCTTACGAAACCCGCGCCTTGGCGCGGGTTTCGTCTTTCTAGGAAGCGGTTAAGCTGAAGGGATCGTCCAGCGTCTCCGGAGTCCTCGATGTTCAAGCTGTGTTTCTACGTTCCCGACGCGCACCTGGAAGCGGTCAAGCAAGCGGTCTTCGTCGCCGGGGGAGGCCGTATCGGGCTGTACGACAGCTGCTGCTGGCAGGTCCAGGGCCTCGGTCAGTTCCGTCCGTTGGCGGGCAGCCAGCCGCACCTGGGTGAGCAGGGCAGTCTCGAACGGGTAGCGGAATGGCGGGTGGAGCTGGTGCTGGCCGACGAACAGGTCGCCCGCCAGGCCGTGGCGGCGCTCAAGGGAGCGCATCCCTATGAAACGCCGGCCTACGACGTGGTGCAGGTGCTGGATTTCTAGCCCTCAGGGATAGCCGAGAACGCTCTTGATCCGCGCAAGCTCACGCTCCACCCAGCGCGGATCCACCGCGCCCCAGTCGCGGATCTCGTAGCCGCCCGCGTTGTTGCGGGCGCCTTCGCCCTGCACGAACTGGCAGTCGATATCCAGATCGGCCAGCGCCAGCAGGGTGTCCTGGGCCGTGCGCCGCGGCATGCCGGTGGTGGTCATCAGCGCCGGCACACTGGTGGCGGTGCCACTGGCCACCAGCCAGGCCACATAGAGCCGGCGATAGAAACTGGTCTTGGTCTTGCTCACGTCCATGAGAATCTTCCGGGTCAAGAAAAAGCCCACCGCGAGGGTGGGCTTCAGGGGCATCAGAGGGTGGCGATGCGCTGCCGCTGGTCCACCAGCTTGGCCAGGGCCTGCTCGGCCTCGGCCAGTTTGGCGCGCTCCTTCTCCAGGACCTCGGCCGGCGCCTTGGCGACGAAGCCTTCGTTGCCGAGCTTGCCGCCGACGCGCTTGACCTCGCCTTCCAGGCGGCCAATCTCCTTGTCCAGGCGCGCCAGTTCGGCGTCCTTGTCGATCAGCCCGGCCATGGGCACCAGCACTTCCATCTCGCCCACCAGGGTGGTGGCGGACATCGGCGCTTCCTCACCGGCGGCCAGGACGCGGACCGATTCCAGCTTGGCCAGCTTGTTCAGCAGCGGCTCGAAGTCGGCCAGGCGACGCTGGTCCTCGGCACTGGCGTTGGCGACGATGATGTCGATGCGCTTGGCCATGGAAATCTTCATCTCGCCGCGGATCTGCCGGACGCCCAGCATCAGCGCCTTGACCCACTCGATGTCGCCTTCGGCGGCGGCATCGATGCGCGCCTCGTTGGCCACCGGCCAGGGCTGCAGCATCAGGGTCTCGCCCTGGGCACCGGCCGGCGCCTTGAGGCGCTGCCAGATTTCCTCGGTGATGAAGGGCATGAAGGGATGCGCCAGACGCAGCACCACTTCCAGCACCCGCGCCAGGGTGCGGCGGGTACCGCGCTGGCGCTCGATGGAGGCGTTCTCGTCCCACAGCACCGGCTTGACCAGCTCCAGGTACCAGGCGCAGTACTCGTCCCAGACGAATTCATAGAGCGCCTGGGTGGCCAGGTCGAAGCGGAAGGCGTCGAGCTGACGGGTCACCTCGGCCTCGGTGCGCTGCAGCTGGGAGATGATCCAGCGATCCACCGAGGAGAGCTCCACGGGCTCATCGTTGACGCCGGTGTCCTGGCCTTCGACGTTCTCCATCACGAAGTTCGCCGCGTTCCACAGCTTGTTGCAGAAGTTGCGATAGCCCTCGACGCGACCCATGTCGAACTTGATGTCGCGGCCGGTGGTGGCCAGGGAGCAGAAGGTGAATCTCAGGGCGTCGGTGCCGTAGCTGGCGATGCCGTCCGGGAATTCGGCGCGGGTCTGCTTGGCGATCTTCTCGGCCAGCTTGGGCTGCATCAGGCCGCTGGTGCGCTTCTGCAGCAGGGTGTCCAGGTCGATGCCGTCGACGATGTCCAGCGGATCGAGCACGTTGCCCTTGGACTTGGACATCTTCTGGCCCTGGCCATCGCGCACCAGGCCGTGGACGTAGACGGTCTTGAACGGGATCTGCCCGGTCAGGTGGGTGGACAGCATGATCATCCGGGCGACCCAGAAGAAGATGATGTCGAAGCCGGTGACCAGCACGTCGGTGGGGTGGAAGGTCTTCAGCGCCTCGGTCTGCTCGGGCCAGCCCAGGGTGGAGAAGGTCCATAGGCCGGAGCTGAACCAGGTGTCCAGCACGTCGTCGTCCTGGCGCAGGGCGATGTCACCCAGGTCGTGCTTGGCGCGCACCTCGGCCTCGTCGCGACCGACGTAGACGTTGCCGGCCTGGTCGTACCAGGCAGGAATGCGGTGGCCCCACCAGAGCTGGCGGCTGATGCACCAGTCCTGGATGTCGCGCATCCAGCTGAAGTACATGTTCTCGTACTGCTTGGGCACGAATTGCACCTCGCCGCTTTCGACCACGGCGATGGCCTTCTCGGCCAGGGGCTTGGTGGAGACGTACCACTGGTCGGTCAGCCAGGGCTCGATCACGGTGCCGGAGCGGTCGCCCTTGGGCACCTTGAGGGCGTGGTCGTCGATCTTTTCCAGGCGGCCGGCGGCCTCCAGGTCGGCGACGACGCGCTTGCGCGCCTCGAAGCGGTCCAGGCCGGCGTAGGTGGCGGGGAGGGTGGCGTCGAACAGGCCGTTGACGCTGCCGTCCAGGTTGAACACCTGGGCGCCGGGGAGGACGGCCGCGTCGGCGTCGAAGATGTTGATCAGCGGCAGGTTGTGCCGCTTGCCGACTTCATAGTCGTTGAAGTCGTGGGCCGGGGTGATCTTGACGCAGCCGGTGCCGAATTCGGGGTCGCAGTAGTCGTCGCCGACGATGGGAATGCGACGGCCCACCAGGGGCAGCTCGACGTACTGACCGATCAGGTCCTTGTAGCGCGGGTCTTCCGGGTGCACGGCCACGGCGGCGTCGCCCAGCAGGGTCTCGGGACGGGTGGTGGCGACCACCAGATGGTCCATGCCCTCGGCGGTGCGGGCGCCATCGGCCAGGGGGTAGCGCAGGTGCCAGAGGTGGCCCTTTTCGTCATGGCTTTCCACTTCCAGATCGGAAATGGCGGTGTGCAGCTTGGTGTCCCAGTTGACCAGGCGCTTGCCGCGATAGATCAGGCCGTCCTCGTGCAGGCGCACGAAGGCTTCCTTGACCGCCTCGGAGAGGCCCTCGTCCATGGTGAAGCGCTCGCGCGACCAGTCCACCGAGGAGCCCAGGCGGCGGATCTGCCGGCTGATGTTGCCACCGGATTCGTTCTTCCATTCCCAGACCTTCTCCAGGAATTTCTCCCGGCCCAGGTCATGGCGCGACAGGCCCTCGGCGCCGATGCGGCGTTCCACCAGCATCTGGGTGGCGATGCCGGCGTGGTCCGTGCCCGGCTGCCAGAGGGTGTTGCGACCCTGCATGCGGCGGAAGCGGATCAGGGCGTCCATGATGGCGTTGTTGAAGCCATGGCCCATGTGCAGGCTGCCGGTCACGTTCGGCGGCGGGATCATGATGGTGTAGGGCTCGCCCGACCCCTGGGGCGCGAAATGGCCCTGGCGTTCCCAGGTCTGGTACCAGGAGGTTTCGATGGCGTGCGGCTGGTAGGTCTTGTCCATGGAGGGGGCTTTTGTCGCTGGAAGAGGAAAGCCTCCGAGTATAGCGACTCCGGCCCGCCGACGGCAGGGCGCCTTGGCGCCCCGCCCTCAGGGACGCTGCAGCAGTTCTTCCAGGCGCTGCTGGAGACGGCGCTGCAATTCGGCTTCCAGGCGCGGCAACTGCTCGTCGAGCAGCTCCTGGAGGATGGCCGGTGCCTCCTGGCGCAGGCGCACCTGGGCCAGGTCTTCGTGCGGCGCGCTGGGCGTCACCTCTTCGATGGCGTCCGGCACGATCTGGTCGAGCAGCGGCGGGATGGCCTTGAGGCGCTCGGCACTGGGCGCGATGACGTCGGAGAGGATGGGGATGCCATCGACGCTGCTCGGATGGACCGCATTGCGGCTCTTGTCGAGCACTTGGCGGATGGCTTCGAGGTCTTGCAGGACGTGCGCGGGAGGCTTGGTGCTGGTCATGAAATCAGACACGTGACAGCTGATGGTCCTGTAGAGCATAGCCAAGCTTGCGGTAGAAGCGAAAACCTTCGCGCATCGCCTGGCGCACGTCGGGGGCTTCGACGACCACCTCGGCGATGCGGGCGAAACCCGCATGGCAGGGCGGCGGGGCCAGGCTGAGGTTGACCAGCAGCTCGCCTTTCTGCTCGGCGGGCGTGATCAGGCCCAGCACCACTGGGCTGTCGCTGGCGTTCTCCGCCAGATCGTGGGGAACGAAGCTGTCGGGGCGGAACGCCCACAGCTGCTCGTCCAGGCGCTGGCGCTGCTCGGCGTCGGCGCAGTGCACATAGACCGGGATGCCCTGCTTCCAGGCCTTGTCCACCAGCCGGCAGGCAAAGGCCAGCCGCGCCGCGGGGTCGGTGGAAGGCAGGACATAGAAGTCGACACGGGTCATGGAGGATCACGAGGAAGGGGAGGGGAACGGCAAGGCCGCGACGTGAGGGCGTCGCGGCCTTGGGCAGAGGCTTAGGCCTCGGCGGTGCGGTCGAGTAGATACTGCACCAGCAGCGGGACGGGACGACCGGTGGCGGCCTTGTCCTTGCCGCCGCTGATCCAGGCGGTGCCGGCCACGTCCAGGTGCACCCAGGGATAGGCCTTGGCGTAGCGCGCCAGGAAGCAGCCGGCGGTGATGGTGCCGGCCTTGGGGCCGCCGATGTTGGCCATGTCGGCGAAGGGGCTGTCCAGCTGCTCCTGGTACTCGTCGTGCAGCGGCAGTTGCCAGACGCGGTCGTCGGCGCGATCGCCGGCCTGCTTGACCTGGTCGATCAGGGCATCGTCGTTGCCCATCAGGCCCGAGACCAGCGAACCCAGGGCGGTGATGCAGGCGCCGGTGAGGGTGGCGATGTCGATCACCGCCTTGGGCTGGAAGCGCTCGGCGTAGGTGAGGGTATCGCACAGCACCAGGCGGCCTTCGGCGTCGGTGTTGAGGATCTCGATGGTCTGGCCGCTCATGCTGGTGACGATGTCGCCCGGGCGGGTGGCGGTGCCGCTGGGCATGTTCTCGGCCAGGGCCAGCAGGCCCACCACGTTGATCGCCGGCTTGAGCTCCATGAGGGCGCGGAAGGTGCCCAGGACGCTGGCGGCGCCGCACATGTCGTACTTCATCTCGTCCATGCCGGCGCTCGGCTTGATGCTGATGCCGCCGGTGTCGAAGGTGATGCCCTTGCCGACCAGGGTGTAGGGCTGGGCATTCTTGGACCCGCCCTTGTACTGCAGCACCACCAGGCGCGGCGGCTGGGCGCTGCCCTGGGCCACGGCGAGGAAGGAGCCCATGCCCAATTCGCGCATCTTCTTCTCGTCGAGGACCTCGACGGAGAGACCGGCGTCCTTGAACTGCTTGCCCAGCGCCTTGGCCTGGTCGGCCACGTAGACCGGGTTACAGACGTTCGGCGGCAGGTTGCCGAAGTCCTTGGCGTAGGCGGTGCCGTGGGTGATCGCCAGGGCATGGGCCAGGGCACGCTCGGCCTCCGGCTGGGAGGCCTTGGTGGTGACCAGGGTCAGCTTCTTCAGCGGCCGCGGCTCGGCCTTCTTGCTCTTGAAACGATCGAAGACGTAGTCGCCATCGGCCAGGGTCTCGGCCAGCAGGCGCAGGCGGGCATAGCCGTCGCGATTCTTGACCGGCACATCGCCGAGAGCGATGGCGGCGTCGCTGCCGCCCAGGCTCTTGAGCACGCCCAGGGCGCCGCTGGCCAGCTTGCGGTACTGGCGGTCGGACAGCCCTTCGCTGGCGCCGCTGCCCACCAGCAGCACGCGCTCGGCCTTGAGGCCGGGCAGATTGGTCAGCAGCAGGGTCTGGCCGGCCTTGCCGGCGATGTCGCCGCGCTTGACCGCCGCGCTCAGGGCGCCGGAGGTGGCGGCATCCACGGCGCTGGCCGCTGCGTCGAGCGCGCCGCCTTCACCGACGGCCACGACCAGCGTGGCGGTTTTCAGGGTTTCCGGACGAGCGTTTTTGACGACGAATTCCATTAGGAGAAGCTCCCCAAGACAAACACATGAGTTCGCAGGATATAATGCGGGGCTTTCGCCAGGGCCTTTCCCGGCGATCGGCCTTCAACGGGTGGGCCTTGCAACGCAAGCCATGCAGCCGAGCTAGTGTGAGCGTTCGCGCCAGAGCCTGACAACCCTGGAGAATCCTGTTTGATCGTCTTCCGCTATCTGTCTCGAGAAGTTCTCACCACCCTCGGTGCGGTCAGTGCCGTGCTGCTGGTGATCATCATGAGCGGCCGCTTCATCAAGTACCTGGCCCAGGCGGCCCAGGGCCTGCTGGATCCGGGTGTGCTCCTGCTCATCATGGCCTACCGCATCCCCGGTTTCCTGCAGCTGATCCTGCCGCTGGGGCTCTTTCTCGGCTTCCTGCTGGCCTATGGCCGGCTGTACCTGGACAGCGAGATGACCGTGCTCACCGCCACCGGCCTGAGTCCGCGCCGCCTGCTGGCCTACAGCATGGCCCCGGCCGCGCTGGTGGCCCTGGTGGTCGCCTGGCTGAGCCTGTCGCTGGCGCCCCTGGGTGTGCAGAAGGTCACCACCATCCTCAACCAGCAGGATGCCATGACCGAGTTCGACACCCTCGAGCCGGGCCGCTTCCAGTCGCTGCGGGACAACTCGCGGGTCACCTACACCGAGCGCCTGTCGGCGGATCGCAGCCAGCTGGGCGGGGTCTTCATTTCCGAGCGCAACACCTCCACCGCCGGCGGCAAGGACCGTGGCGTGGGCGTGCTGGTGGCCGATACCGGGCGGCAGGAAATCCACCCGGACGGCAGTCGCTATCTGATCCTGCAGAACGGCTTCCGCTACGACGGCGTGCCGGGCCAGGCCGACTACCGCGCGGTGCAGTACGACACCTATGGCGTGCTCTTGCCCAAGCCCGCGGTCAGCGAGGACATCAGCGAGCGTGACGCCGTCACCACTGGCGAACTCATGCGCAGCAACGAGCTGCAGTATCGCGGCGAACTGCAATGGCGGCTGTCGCTGCCGATCCTGGTGTTCATCGTGACCCTCATCGCCGTGCCCCTGGCCAAGGTTAATCCGCGCCAGGGCCGCTTCCTCAAGCTGCTGCCGGCGATCCTGCTGTACATGGCCTATCTGTCGCTGCTGATCGCCGCCCGCGGCGCCCTGGACAAGGGCCGCCTGCCGCCGGCCATCGGCCTGTGGGGCGTGCACCTGCTGTTCCTGGTGCTCGGCCTGCTGCTGGCCTTCTGGGAGCCGCTCAAGGCGCGTCTGCGCGGTCACAAGCCGGAGGTAGCGGCATGAACAAGCTCGACTGGTACATAGGGCGCACCGTCTTCGTCAGCATCCTCGCGGTGCTGGGCGTGATCGTCGGTCTGGCCCTGCTGTTCGCCTTCATCGACCAGCTCGGCGACTTCGACGACAACTACGGCGTCGCCGAGGCGCTCAAGTTCGTCCTGTTGACCTCGCCGCGGCGCGCCTACGAGATGCTGCCCATGGCCGCGCTCATCGGCTGCCTGATCGGCCTGGGCACCCTGGCCAGCAGCAGCGAGTTGATCGTGATGCGCGCCGCCGGCGTTTCCCTGGGGCGCATCGTATGGGCGGTGATGAAGCCGATGTTCGTGCTGCTCATCGCCGGCATCCTGGTCGGCGAGTACGTGGCGCCCTGGTCGGAAAACCTGGCGCAGAGCGGCCGCGCCCTGGCGCAGAGCGCCGGCAAGGCGCAGAGCTCGCGGCATGGCCTCTGGCATCGTCAGGGTCACGAGTACACCCACGTCAACGCGGTGCAGCCCAATGGCCTGCTGCTGGGCGTGACGCGCTACGAATTCGACGACAATCGCCACCTGCTGCAATCCAGCTTCGCCCAGCGCGGCACCTATCGCGGCGATCACTGGGAGCTGGAAAACGTCAGCATCACCGACTTCGGCAATCGCCAGACCAGCATCCGTCAGGAGCCCAGGGTGATCTGGAACGTCGAGCTGACGCCGCAGGTGCTCGACACCGTGATCATGGAGCCGGATGCGCTGTCGATTTCCGGGCTGTGGTGGTACATCCACTACCTGGCCGATCAGGGGCTGAGCAACAAGAGCTACTGGCTGGCATTCTGGTCGAAGATCTTCCAGCCGCTGGTGACCGCCGCCCTGGTGCTGATGGCGATCTCCTTCATCTTCGGCCCGCTGCGCTCGGTGACCCTGGGTCAGCGGATCTTCACCGGCGTGATCATCGGCTTCGCCCTGCGGATCTTCCAGGATCTGCTGGGGCCATCCAGCCTGGTGTTCGGCTTCTCGCCGCTGCTGGCCGTGCTGGCACCGGCGCTGCTCTGCGCCGTGGCCGGGATACTGTTGCTGCGACGGGCCGGCTAGGGCCGCCCGTCGGCGCCGCTCGCTAGGCGGCGCCCTTGCTCGCTGCCGGCTGCGGCTGCAACCAGCCGGCGTGCGCTTCGCAGAAGTTCAGGATCCGCTGCACACGGCGGATCTGATCCCGGTGGCGGCATTCGCCCACCACGGTACGCACCAGCAGATCGACGTTCTGCATGTGGATCAGGCGCAGATCCGTACTCATGTCGGGGCAGGTTTCCATCTCGTCCATGCGCGTCTCGCAACGCGAGAGCAGCCGCTCGATGAAGGCCGGGGAGAAGCGGGCGGGGGGCTGGGCTGTTTCCAGGTCCTTGACCGCGACCTGGGAGAGGGGGGAGAGCGTTTCCATGCGCAAGATCTCGCGTCCGTATCGATGTCTTACTATTGCATGCTTTGCCCCTGCGTTTCAGCTGCCGGTGGTCAGCTGGCTATCCGGTCGTCTCGGAGGCTCAGCGCGGATGTCCGGGCGCTTCCGTCGCCACGTCGAGCAGCGCTGACCGCGCCTCAAGATAAGACTGCTTCTGCTGCAAGTCGGCCGGGCGATCGATGGTGAGCCCGGCCAGATAGCTCTGCCAGGCGGCCAGATAGGCTTTCTGCGCATTGCGCAGCAGTCGATCCTGGCCGGCGGGTAATTGGCCCGCGGCATGCGTCTCTTCGTCAGCGGCCTGGATCTGGCAGCGGCTCAGGCGCCGGCGAAAGTCCGCCAGGCGCCCCTGCTCGCCCGCCAGGCGGGCGTTGTTGCCATGCAGTACCAGCAACTCGCAGCCATAGAGGGCGCTGTGTAACCGGGCCTGCAGGGTCCAGCTGGGCGAGCGACTCAGGTCGATACCTGCACCGGCCGGCTGGGCCGGTTGCTGCACGGCGCAGCCTTGCAGTCCGAGCAGCAGGACGATCAGCAGCGGTGCGGTTCGCCTCATACCTAGCCTTCGATAAGCAAATCGAGAATGCCAGCCTACCGGTAGCGTTCCCATTCGGAATCACTGATTGGTCGAAAATCGAACCTGTAGTCCATGCGGGAATGACCGGCTCGGCTCTTTGGCGGACCTGCCAGTTTGGGGCAATACGAGTCCGCATGGTCGAGTACAGTGAGGGTTACCTTGCCGATCACTGGTGTGGCAAGGGACACATCCTACTTTGCCTGGATGGTCGACTGGATACCGAGCTGGTCGATGGTCGCGTCTTCACCTTGACCGCCGGCATGAGCTATCAGGTGGCCGACAATGCAGAGGCTCACAGATCCTCTACCGCGACTGGCGCCAGATTATTCATCGTGGATTGAGGCTCGTATCGAGGCCGCGACCAGGCGCACCAGGCACAAAAAAACCGCCTCAAGGGGCGGTTTCTTCGGCTTCCAGGCAACACAGGGAATGACTGGAAAGTACAGCTTGGTGCCCCGGGGGAGACTCGAACTCCCACTCCTTTCGGAAACGGATTTTGAATCCGCCGCGTCTACCGGTTCCGCCACCGGGGCAATGGCGGCGGAGTATAGGGATGCACGCAGGCCCGGTCAATCCAAAGTGCGTTGGTGAAAAAGGCCGCTTCCGGTAAGCTGTGCGGCCTTTCGAGATCTACCTGCCATGCACGTCGCCGACTTCCATTTCGACCTCCCCGAATCCCTCATCGCCCGTCATCCGCTGGCCGAGCGCCGCGGCAGTCGATTGCTGGTGCTCGACGGCCCCAGCGGTGAGCTGAGCCATCGCCACTTCGCCGATCTGCTGGGCTATCTGCAGCCGGGCGACCTGATGGTGTTCAACGACACCCGGGTGATTCCGGCGCGGCTGTTCGGCCAGAAGGCCAGTGGCGGCAAGCTGGAGATCCTGGTGGAGCGGGTGCTGGACGAAGAGCGGGTGCTGGCCCATGTGCGGTCCAGCAAGTCGCCCAAGCCGGGCAGCCGCATCCTCATCGACGGCGGTGCCGAGGCCGAGATGGTGGCGCGCCACGAGGCGCTGTTCGAATTGAAATTCGCGGAGCCGGTGCTGCCGCTGCTGGAGCGGGTCGGTCACATGCCGCTGCCGCCCTATATCGACCGGCCCGACGAAGCCGAGGATCGCGAGCGCTACCAGACCGTCTATGCGCGCAATGCCGGCGCCGTGGCCGCGCCCACCGCCGGGCTGCACTTCGACGAGCCGCTGCTGGACGCCATCCGCGCCAAGGGCGTGGCGACCGCCTTCGTCACCCTGCACGTCGGTGCCGGCACCTTCCAGCCGGTGCGGGTCGAGCGCATCGAGGATCACCACATGCACCGCGAGTGGCTGCAGGTCGACCAGGCCGTGGTGAACGCCGTGGCCACCTGCCGCGCCCGGGGTGGTCGGGTGATCGCCGTCGGCACCACCAGCGTGCGTTCGCTGGAAAGCGCCGCCCGTGACGGTGAGCTCAAGGCCTTCGCCGGGGAGACGGACATCTTTCTCTATCCCGGTCGGCCCTTCCACGTGGTCGATGCGCTGGTGACCAACTTCCACCTGCCCGAGTCGACCCTGCTGATGCTGGTGTCGGCCTTCGCCGGTTACCGCGAGACCATGGCCGCCTATGCGACGGCCGTGGCCGAGGGCTATCGCTTCTTCAGTTATGGCGACGCCATGTTCATCACCCGCAATCCCGGGGCCCAGGGCCCGGAGAGCTGATATGAGTTTCATGAATTTCGAACTGCTGGCCACCGAGGGCAAGGCCCGTCGCGGTCGCCTGACCTTTCCCCGCGGCGTGGTCGAGACCCCGGCCTTCATGCCGGTCGGTACCTACGGCACGGTCAAGGGCATGCTGCCCGACAGCGTCGCCGACATCGGTGCCCAGATCATCCTCGGCAACACCTTCCACCTCTGGCTGCGCCCGGGGACCGAGGTGATCCAGCGCCACGGCGACCTACACGACTTCATGCAATGGCAGGGGCCGATCCTCACCGATTCCGGCGGCTTCCAGGTGTTCAGCCTGGGCGCGCTGCGCAAGATCAAGGAAGAGGGCGTCTACTTCGCCTCGCCGGTGGACGGCGCCAAGGTCTTCATGGGCCCCGAGGAGTCCATGGCGGTGCAACGTGCCCTGGGCTCGGACATCGTAATGATCTTCGACGAGTGCACGCCTTATCCGGCGGACTTCGACACCGCGCGTCGCTCCATGGAGCTGTCGCTGCGCTGGGCCAAGCGCTCCCGCGAGGCCCATGGCGACAACCCTTCGGCGCTGTTCGGCATCGTCCAGGGCGGCATGCACGAAGAGCTGCGCCTGAGGTCCCTGGAGGGGCTGGAAGGCATCGGCTTCGACGGCTACGCCATCGGCGGCCTGTCGGTGGGCGAACCCAAGGAAGAGATGATCCGGGTGCTGGACTTCCTGCCACCGCACCTGCCGGCGGACAAGCCGCGCTACCTGATGGGCGTGGGCAAGCCGGAAGACCTGGTGGAAGGCGTGCGCCGTGGCGTCGACATGTTCGACTGCGTGATGCCCACCCGCAACGCCCGCAACGGCCATCTGTTCATTGACACCGGCGTGCTCAAGCTGCGCAACGCCGTACACCGTCACGACGAGACGGCGCTGGATCCCACCTGCGACTGTTACACCTGCAAACATTTCTCCCGGGCCTATCTGCACCATCTGGATAAATGCGGGGAAATGCTGGGGAGTATGCTGAATACGATCCACAACCTGCGGTATTACCAGCGCGTGATGGCCGGTTTGCGCCAGGCTATCCAAGAGGGTAAATTGGCCGACTTTGTGGACGCCTTCTATGCTCGGCGCGGCCTGCCTACGCCGCCGCTCGACCGCTGAAAGCCCCTGTCCGATCGTTCAGGCGAAACGGCGCTCGCGCGTCCTTCGCCGGGTGCGTGAGCGGGGTCCCGAGGCGGTCGAACCGGCGGCGAGCGACCCCCGGCATCTCTTCTTTTTCCGTCATCCAACTCTGCAAGGAGTAGTGCAATGAGTTTTCTGATTTCCACGGCCCAGGCCCAGGAAGCTGCCGCGCCGGCCGCCAACGCCGCACCGGGGGGTGAATACATTCAGTTCATCTTCCTGATCGGCTTCGTGGTGATCTTCTATTTCCTGATCTGGCGTCCCCAGGCCAAGCGCACCAAGGATCACAAGAACCTGATCGGCGGCTTGCAGAAGGGTGACGAAGTGGTGACCACCGGTGGTATCGCCGGCCGTATCAACAAGGTCACCGACGAGTTCGTGGTACTGGAAGTGTCCGACAACGTCGAACTCAAGTTCCAGAAGGGCGCCATCGCCGCGACCCTGCCGAAGGGCACCCTGAAGGCCCTCTGAGCCTTCCTCACTCTAGCTAACACCGGGGCGCGCAAGGCGCCCCGCCTTTATCTCGGGCGGTGTCATGCTCAACAAATATCCCCTCTGGAAGTACCTGCTGATCCTGGCCGTACTGGTCGTGGGCGCCATCTATTCGGTTCCTAATCTGTACCCCGACGATCCGGCCCTGCAGATCAGCGCTTCCAGCACCGAACGCGCGGTGACCCCTGCCGATGTGCAGCGGGTGAACGCGGCTCTGGCGCAGGCGCAACTCGCCGTGAAATCCAGCGACGTCAACGAGAGCGGCAGCCGGGTGCTGATCCGCCTGGCGCGCGCCGACGATCAGCTGCCGGCCCAGGAAGTGGTCCGCCGCACCCTCGGCGACGACTTCGTGGTGGCGCTGAACCTGGCGCCCACCACGCCGCAGTGGCTGCGCAAGCTGGGCGCCAGCCCCATGAAGCTCGGCCTGGACCTGTCCGGCGGTGTGCACTTCCTGCTGGCGGTTGACATGGACAAGGCCGTCGATGCGCGCCTGAAGGTCTATGACAACGAGGTCAAGACCCTGCTGCGTCGCGAGAAGGTGCGCTATCGCAGCATGCCCGACCAGAACGGTGCCCTGCAGCTCGGCTTCACCGACGCCGCCGACCTGCAGCAGGCGCAGAGCCTGATCCGCAAGAACTACACCGATTTCGAGCTGACCACCGATACCCGTGGCGACCTGCAGGTGCTGCGTCTGCAGCTGACCGAGGCCAAGCTGCGCGAGATCCGCAACTATGCCGTCACCCAGAACCTGACCACGGTGCGCAACCGGGTCAACGAACTGGGCGTGGCCGAGCCGCTGGTGCAGCGCCAGGGCGCCGACCGCATCGTGGTCGAGCTGCCGGGCGTGCAGGATACCGCCGAAGCCAAGCGCATCCTCGGCAAGACCGCCAACCTGGAATTCCGCCTGGCCGCCACCGCGGACACCCCGCGCGCCTCCACCGAGAGCTTCGAATTCCGCGAGCCCGGTCGTCCGGCGGTACCGCTGGAACGTAACGTCATCATCACCGGTGACCAGGTCACCGACGCCTCGGCCAGCTTCGACGAGAACGGCCGGCCCCAGGTCAACATCCGCCTGGATGGCCACGGCGGCGACCTGATCAACCGCGCTACCCGCAGCAACGTCGGCCGCAGCATGGCCGTGGTGTTCATCGAGCAGCGTCCGGTCACCCGCTACACCACCCAGACCGTGGACGGGGTGCAGAAGGAAGTGGCGGTGCCCGGCTTCGAGGAAGAGCGGCGCATCATCAGCCTGGCGACCATTCAGTCGGCCCTGGGCAACAGCTTCCGCATCACCGGCCTGAACGGTTCGGGCGAGGCCTCGGAACTGGCGTTGCTGCTGCGTGCCGGTGGTCTGGCCGCGCCTATGTACTTCGCCGAAGAACGCACCCTTGGCCCGAGCCTGGGCGCCGACAACATCGAGAAGGGCATCGATGCCTCGCTGTGGGGCATGGTCTTCGTCTCGCTGTTCCTGATCGCCATCTACCGCTTCTTCGGTCTGCTGGCGACCATCGCCCTGGGCTTCAACATGGTGCTGCTGATGGCCTTGATGTCGATCCTGCATGCCACCCTGACCTTGCCGGGTATCGCCGGTATCGTCCTGACCATGGGCCAGGCGGTGGACGCCAACGTGCTGATCTTCTCGCGGATCCGCGAAGAGATCGCCAACGGCATGCCGATCCAGCGCGCCATCCACGAAGGCTTCAGTCGTGCCTTCACGGCGATCCTGGACTCCAACCTGACGACCCTGCTGGTGGGCGCCATCCTGTTCGCCATGGGCACCGGGCCGGTCAAGGGCTTCGCCGTGACCATGTCGCTGGGTATCTTCACCTCCCTGTTCACCGCCATCTTCGTGACCCGTGCCATGGTCAACCTGATTTATGGCGGCCGGAACGTCAAGAAGCTGTGGATTTGAGGACGCGCCGATGAAAAAGACCATCAACTTCATGGGCGTACGCAATATCGCGTTCGCCGTTACCGCGCTCCTGACCGTTCTGGCGCTGTTCAGCTGGTTCTACAAGGGGCTGAACTTCGGCCTGGATTTCACCGGCGGTACCCTGATCGAGCTGCGCTACGAGCAGCCGGCCGATCTCGGCAAGATCCGTCAGCAACTGCAGGGCGCCGGCTTCGGAGAGGCGGTGGTGCAGAGTTTCGGCGCCACCACCGACGTGCTGGTACGGATGCCGGGTGACAACCCTCAGCTGGGCCAGCAGGTGACCGGCGCGCTGCAGCAGGCGAGCACCGAGCGCTTCTCCCTGACCCGTACCGAGTTCGTCGGTCCGCAGGTGGGCGAGGAACTGCGTGACCAGGGTGGCCTGGGCATGCTGCTGGCCCTGGGCAGCGTCCTGGTCTACGTGGCCTTCCGCTTCCAGTGGAAGTTCGCCGTGGGCGCCATCCTTTCGCTGGTGCACGACGTGGTGGTGACCCTGGGCCTGCTGTCGTTCTTCCAGATCACCTTCGATCTGACGGTGCTGGCGGCGGTCCTGGCGATCATCGGCTACTCGCTCAACGACACCATCGTGGTGTTCGACCGGGTGCGGGAGAACTTCCGGGTGTTGCGCAAGGCCAGTCTGATCGAGAACATCAACGTCTCGACCACCCAGACCCTGCTGCGCACCCTGGCGACCTCGATCTCGACCCTGCTGGCCGTGGCGGCGCTGCTGTTCTTTGGCGGCGACAACCTGTTCGGCTTCTCGCTGGCGCTGTTCATCGGCGTGCTGGCCGGGACCTACTCGTCGATCTATATCGCCAACGTGGTGCTGATCTGGCTGGACCTGAAGAGCGAGGATCTGATTCCCCCGCAAGCCAAGGAACTCGACGAGCGTCCCTGATGTCCCAGGCATGGCAAAGGGCCATGTGCCCGCTATGACAGAGTAGTCAGGAGGTTGTAGTGAACAAGTCGATGCTCGTAGGTACGGTTCTGGGAGTCGTCGTCGCCACCGCAGGTGGCGCCGTGGCGTACAGTTTCGTCGACCGCGGGCCTCAGTACGCCGAGGTCGTCGCCGTCCAGCCGGTCAAGGAAACGGTCAAGACCCCGCGCGAAGTCTGCAAGGAGGTCGCGGTAACTCATCGTCGACCTGTTCAGGACCAACACCAGATCGCCGGGACCGCCGTAGGCGCGGTCGTCGGCGGTCTGCTGGGCAACCAGGTCGGCAACGGCAGCGGCAAGACCCTGGCGACCATCGCCGGTGCCGTGGGCGGTGGTTACGCCGGCAACAAGGGTCAGGAATACATGCAGAGCCGCGACACCTACACCACCACTCAGACCCGCTGCAGCACGGTCACCGACAGCAAAGACCAGGTGGTCGGCTATGACGTCAAGTACCTGCTGGATGGCAAGATCGGCCAGGTTCGCATGGACCACGAGCCGGGCAAGCAACTGGAAGTGAAGAACGGCCAGGTGCTGGCCAGCCAGTGATCCACGTCAAGGGTTGAGGCCTCAAGGCCCAGCCGACAAAAAGCCCGCTACCAGGTGACTGGTAGCGGGCTTTTTTATGGGCCTGCTGTGGTGCCGAGAGGCTCTTTTGATCTGACCGGGGCGCGGGGCACCCTGGCCGGACCCATCACTCAGACGGCGGGACGGGGGGTTTCAGCCTTGGGCCGAAGCCACCGCCGGGCGGAGATCCACGCCGGCGCCTCGAACAGACCGTTGATGCCGCGGGCTTCCAGCAGCTTGGCGATGGCCACTGGCACCAGGATGCCGAAGGCACAGCCCGCGACGATGTGCAGCAGGCCGTCGTTGATGTGCAGGCCCTTGCTCAGCACGATGCGGGCACCGCTGCCGCTCAGCACGTGCATCACATAGATGGGCATGGACAGCGCCCCCAGGGTCAGCACCCACTGCAGCGGCCGCTGCGCCAGCACCATGCAGGTGGCGCTGACGAAGACGATGCCGTTCAGCGCCAGAACCAGGGTGGCCAGGCCGCGATCGGTGTAGACCAGGCCCAGCAGGCCGTGGAACCAGTACTCCAGCACCACGAACAGCAGGCCCGAGCCCAGCATCACCCGGCTGGCCTGTTCCTCGATGGCCTGCTTGAAGTTGTTGAACCAGACGCCGAAGGCGAAGAACACGAAGTTCTGCGCGGTAAAGGTAAAGAAGAAGTCTTCCGGGCCGGCGTTCTGGAACAGATAGACCAGGGCGCCAAAGGCGAACACGGCGAAGAAGGCCAGCGGCTTGGCCCAGCGATAGGCGAGCATGGCCAAGCAGAACACCAGGAACAGGGCATAGAGGAACCAGAATTGCTGGCGTGGCTCCCAGACCGTCAGGACTTCGCTGAAGCTGACGCCGCCATTGGTGTAGCGCGACATCAGCGCCTCCACCGAGCCCTGCAGCAGCGACCAGACCAGGAAGGGATAGACGATGGTATCGATCTTGTTCACCAGCAGGCCGCCGGTGCCGCGCTTGACGAAGGAGTTGTAGAAGAACAGGCCGGACAGGAAGAAGAACAGCGGCATGTGGAAGCTGTAGATGACGCTGTCCACCAGGCCGTGGAAGTCGGCGTCCTGGAGAATGCCGGCGTTGAGCAGGCCGCGGACGACATGGCCATAGACGACCAGCACGATGCCAATGGCCTTGGCATAGTCGACCCAGAGATTGCGAGTGTTCATTGAATGATCCTTTTCAAAAGAGAACCTGTGCCGCTAAAGCCAAGCGCTGGGGGCAAACGAAAGCATGGACGCTGCGGCGCCAAGGCGCGCATCGCGACAGGTTCGGTCATGGTAGGACTCCCGAAGGAACGACGTCCGTAAGTAGCCGGTTACAGGAAGGGGCTCCTTGCCCGCGTTCTGACCATGGCTATCTGCCATTGTTCATGGCTTGTTTCCGGCCATGCGTGAACGGGGCGACACTTTGGCCGCTCGAGGGGCGATTGTCCGACGAGCTGTAACCGGATGTTTAAAGTGAGTCTTTGACGAACTGCAGCTGCTTCTCCTTGAGCAGGGGTTCGTAGCGTGGCGAGGTGTAGATCAGCAGGACCTGTTTCCTGCGTGCCGCCTGGGCGCTGAATTTGTAGACGACGGTGTCGTGATCGAAGGCCAGATAGGCTTGGGCGTCGTCGTCCTGGGTCAGGCGCTCGAAGGCGGCGGCCGACGACTGGGAGGAGGGTTTGCCGTACTTCTGGGTGAGGCCTTCGGCGATCAGGAAGGACTGGGCCAAGGGCGTGACGATGGATAGACGCAGGAAGCGGCCATCGATGAAGAAGGCGCCGGCCTCGACCTTTTCACCGGCGAAGGTCAGGTCAGCGCATTCGAAATATTCGACGCCGACCACGTCGAGCTTGCGCGGCTGGAAGGTGCAGAGCTTTTTCGCCAGAAAGGCTTTCTGGTCGGTGCCGAAGGCGATCCCGGCGTAGCCGTCCACGGCCCGGGCCGGTGCGGGGACGAGCACCAGCAGCGCCAACAGAGGCGCAAGGAGAGGCGACAGGTAGGACCTGACGGTCATGGTGATCCGGATTCCCTTCACGAAGGCCTGCAGGCCCACTCAACCCGACGGATGCTAGAAGCTCCGCCGGGGCTTTGCCACCGCTGTCGACGGCTTTTGTCGAGGGGTTCAGGGTTGGCGTCAGGCGATGCCGGGCGGGATCTGGTCCTTGCCGTAATCCTTGAGCTTTTCCAGGTTTTCCGGCTTCTGGTGCTCGGGGACGTCGTCGCCGTCAGCGGGGGTGTCCAGGGGTTCCTGATCGCGGGTGTCTTCGCTCATGGCAGCGCTCTCGGCAGGGGGATGTCCGACTTTGAGGGAGGTGCCGACCCTGCGGTTCCGCAGGATCAGCCGCTGCCGTTGTCCGTGAGCCAGCCTTCGCGCCGGGCCAGGCGCCAGGCGAGCAGCGCGGAGATCAGGCCGCGCAGCGCCATGAAGGCGAGAAAGGCCAGCCACAGGCCGTGATTGCCGAGGCCACGCAGCAAGCCGCCGAGCGGCAGCGCCAGCAGCAGGGCCAGCAGCATCGAGTTGCGCATCTCCCGGGCGCGGGTGGCGCCGATGAAGAGGCCGTCCAGCAGGTAGCTGACCATGGCGATCAGCGGCAGCACGGCGAGATAGGGTAGATAGGTGTGAGCGGCCTGGCGTACTGCGGCGATGTCGCTCTGCAGGGCGACGAAGAGATCGCCGCCCAGGGCGAAGGCCAGGGCGAAGCCGAGGCTGGCCAGCAGCGACCAGCCGCCGGCGATCACCAGCACCCGGCGCAGGGTGGCGCCCTCGCGCGCGCCCAGGGCGTGGCCGGCCAGGGCCTCCACGGCATGGGCGAGGCCGTCGAGGGCGAAGGCGGTGACCAGCAGGCCATTGAGCAGCAGGGCGTTGACCGCCACCGTGGTCTCGCCCAACTGGGCGCCCTGGGCGGCGAACAGCAGGAACACCGCCTGCAGCGCCAGGGAGCGGATGAAGATATCGCGATTCACCGCCAGCAGCGGCCGCCAGCTGGCGAGCTGGCGCAGCGCCAGACGGTCGATCCGGCCGGGCCACCGCCGCAGGCGACGCAGCACCAGCCAGAGGCCGAGCAGCATGCCGCTCCATTCCGCCAGGACCGAAGCCAGGGCGATGCCCTGCACCCCGGCGCCGAGGCCGAGCACGAAGCCGGTCACCAGCAGCAGGTTCAGGGCATTGGTGGTGAGCAGCAGCACCAGCGGTGTGCGTGCATCCTGGGTGCCGAGCAGCCAGCCGATCACCGCGTAGCTGAGCAGCGCCGCGGGCAGGCCGAGCAGGCGCAGGTGCAGGAAGCGCGCGGCCAGGTCGGCGAAGGCGGGATCCAGGCCGAGCCAGGCGAGCAGCGGTTCCAGCGCCAGGCTGGCGGCCAGCAGCAGGAGTACCGACAGGCCCAGTCCCAGCAGGGCGGCCTGCAAGAGGATCTGGCGCAGGGCCGCCCCGTCACGGCGCCCGCTGGCCTGGGCGGCGAAGCCAGTGGTGCCCATGCGCAGGAAGCCGAGGATGCCGAGCAGGGCAGTGTAGCAGGCGCCGCCCATGGCCACCGCGGCGAGCTGGCGGGCTTCCGGCAGATGGCCGGCGATGGCGCTGTCGACCAGGGTCACCAGCGGCACGCTGAGATTGGACAGGATCATCGGCGCGGCCAGGGCCCAGACGCGGCGATGCAGCAGGGGATGACGCCAGTCGGCAAGCAGGGTGGACATGGGCTAATCGCAGCGGCAGCGGAGGGCGCATTGTAGGCCAGGCGGACCGGGTGGTCCTCCGCCGCATCGCCTGCGGGCGTCAGTCCAGTTGGCCGCCGCCCTCGCGCAGGTCCGCCTGGGTGGTCGCCGCGCAGGCGAGCGCCAGGCGCAGGCCGGCGACCAGGGTCTCCAGGGCCATGGACGGCACCCCGGGCTGGTGTGCGGCCTGGGCCGGCAGGTAGGGGATATGGATAAAGCCGCCGCGTACCCCGGTGCCCTGCAGGCGATGCAGCAGGCCGTAGAAGACGTGGTTGCAGACGAAGGTACCGGCGGTCTGGGACACCGCCGCGGGGATGCCGGCGTCGCGCAGGACTCGGGTCATGGCCTTGATCGGCAGGGTGCTGAAATAGGCCGCGGGGCCGCCGGCCACCACCGGTTCGTCGATGGGCTGGCGACCGGCGTTATCGGGGATGCGGGCATCGTCGACGTTGATGGCGATGCGTTCCAGCGACAGTTCGGCACGCCCGCCGGCCTGGCCGACCGCCACCACCAGGGTCGGGCGATGGCGGTCGAGCAGTTCATCCAGCGTCCTGAGCGCGGCGCCGAATTCGGTCGGCAGCTGCGCCGCGACCACCGGCAGGTCGCCGAGGCGCTCTCCGTCCAGCCGGCGCGCGGCCTCCCAGGAGGGGTTGAGGGCCTCGCCGCCGAAGGGCGCGAAGCCGGTGAGCAACAGGGTCATGGAACACCTCACATCAGCAGATAGAGCAGCACCACGTTGCAGGCCAGCACCGCCAGGGCGGTGGGGACCTGGGCCTTGATCACGGCGTTCTTGTCGTCCAGTTCCAGCAGGGCCGCCGGCACGATGTTGAAATTGGCCGCCATGGGCGTCATCAGGGTGCCGCAGTAGCCGGAGAACATGCCGATGGCGGCCATCACCGCCGGATCGGCGTGGTAGACGCCCACCAGCACCGGCACGCCGATGCCGCCGGTCATCACCGGGAAGGCGGCGAAGCCGTTGCCCATGATGACGGTGAAGGCGGCCATGCCCACCACATAGACCACCACCGCCACCAGGCGCAGGTCGAGGGCCACGTAGGCGGTGGCCAGGTGCGCCACCGCCTTGCCGACGCCGGCGTCGGTGAAGACCAGACCCAGCATGGCCAGGGCCTGGGGCAGTACCAGCGACCAGCCGAGGGCATCGGTCAGGCGGCGCGACTCGCGCATCGCCTGGATCGGGGTGTCACGGGTCAGCCAGCAGGCCAGCGCCAGGGCCACCAGGGCGCCCAGGCCGAGGGAGACGAAGGTGACGTTCTTGGGATCGAGCAGGGGCAGGCCGGCGATCTGCACGTCCTTGAGCAGCACGCTGCCGATCACCGTCACCACGGGAATGGCCAGGGCCGGAATGAACAGGCGATTGCCCAGGCGGCCGGCGCTGGCGCGGGTCTCGCGCTCGGGGCGACTGGCGTGGTGACCGCTGCCCACCGCGCCGCAGCCGGCCAGCACGGCCATCAGCAGCACCCCGGCGCCCACCCAGGCCGGCGGCAGGCGATCGCCGATCAGGAAGACCAGGCTGAACAGGCCCCAGAACAGGCCGCTGGTCCAGCGCTTGGGATGGTGACGATCGGCCAGGGTCATGACCGCGGTCAGCGCCAGGATAGCGCCAGCCAGCCAGAACAGGTACTGGATCGACAGGATCATGGCTGGCCCTCCTTGCTCGCGCTCAGCTCGCGATAGAGCTGGCGATCGAAGCGGTGCAGGCGCAGGGCATGGATGAAGAAGGCGCAGAGCGCGGTGGGAATGCCCCAGAGGGCGATGTGCAGGGGTTCGACATCGAGTCCGGCGCCGAGCAGGAAGGTATGCATCAGGGCGATGGCGCCAAAGGCGACGAAGATGTCCTCGCCAAAGAACAGCCCGACGTTGTCGGTGGCGGCGCAAAAGGCCAGCAGCCGCTGGCGCAGGGCCTCGGGCAGGCGGCCATGGCGTTTCTCGGCGGTGCCTTCGGCCATGGGCGCCAGCAGCGGCCGGACCATCTGCGGATGACCACCGAGGCTGGTCAGACCCAGGGCCGCGGTGGTCTCGCGGACGAACAGGTAGAAGATCAGCAGGCGGCCGACGGTGGCGTTGCGAAAGCGGGCGATCCAGTTCTGCGCATGCAGGCGCAGGCCGTGGCGTTCGAGCAGGCCGATCACCGCCAGCGGCAGCAGGATGATCAGCGGCAGGGCGCGCGCCTTGATGAAGCCGGTGCCGATGGCGGCGAGCAGCGCCTCGGGGCTGAACTGGGCGGCGAGTCCGGTGGCCACGGCGGCCAGGGCGACGACCAGCAGCGGATTGAATCTCAGCACGAAGCCGACCACGATGACCAGCACGCCCAGCAGCGGCCAGAGGTTGACGGTGGTTTGCATAGGTGGATGTCTCCAGCGGGTCCACCGCGCTCCGGGCAGACGGTGCGGCGGACGGTAGGAAGCCGCGTGCGGCTTCGGCTGATCCAGGCAGTGCCCGTGGCACGGCTCGTTATTGTTGTCGGGCGTCCTATGACGTGGCGCCGGCTGGCATCTTTCGCCGCCGGTGGAGGTGGCGTCCAGCAAATAAAACTGTTCGCCGCCGATAGGGAAAAGCGGGGCAGACAAGACCGCCGGTGGGGGTAAAGTGGCGGGATAGCCTTGTCGAGGTCTCCATGAATCTGCGCTTTCTCGATACCTTCGTCTGGGTCGCCCGCCTGGGCAGTTTCCGCCTGACGGCGGAAAAGCTGTCCACCACCCAGGCGGCCATCTCCAGTCGCATCGCCGTGCTGGAGAGCGAACTGGGCGTGCAACTGTTCCTGCGCGATTCCCGCGGCGTGAGCCTGACCGCCGAGGGTCATCGGGTACTGGGCTACGCCGAGCGAATGCTGGCCACCCAGCGCGAGCTGCACGAGGCCTTGGGCCATGGCCAGGCCCTGGAGGGCCGCCTGCGCATCGGGGTGATGGATACGGTGATCCACAGCTGGCTGGACCAGCTGATCGCCGCGGTCACCCAGACCTATCCGGCCATCGAGCTGGAGCTGACCGCGGACACGGCGCTGAATCTGGCCGAGCAACTGGCGCGGGGTCAGCTCGACCTGATCTTCCAGACCGATCTGCTGCGCGCCGAGGGCATCCGCAATCTGCACCTGGCCAGCTATCCGGTACGCTGGCTGGTGGCCAGCGACAGCCATCTGGCGCGACCCTATGCGAGTCTCGCGGAGCTGGCCGGTGAGCGGCTGATCACCTTTTCCCGCCATTCGCGCCCGCACCAGGACATCCTCGGCCTCTTGCAGCGTGAGGGCATCGCCGAACCGCGGGTCTGCTGCATCAATTCGGTGGCGGCCATCATCAAGCTGATGGGCGAGGGCTTCGGCATCGGCGCCCTGCCGCCGGCACTGGTGATCGAGGAATTGGCCCGCGGCAGTCTCATGCCTTTGCCGCTGGCCGGACCGCCGCCCTTCGATGTCCAGGCCAGCTGGCATGGCGGCGCCGGCTTGGCGCTGAGCGAAGCGGTGGTGGCCCTGAGCCAGACCGTAGTGGCCGATTGGTGCGCGCGCCTGGGCCCTGAGCGCGCCTTGCCGGTGCTGGTCTAGCCCTGGTGTTTCAACGCCTTCTTATCGCCAGCGCCTGGAATCTTTTGTTGGACAGCAGCGCCCTGGCTTTCCGACACTCGAAGCTCTTCCTCAGAGGATCCTGTCATGCCCGCTCGCCTGCTGCTCAATTGCGATTCCGGTGAAAGCTACGGTGCCTGGTCCATGGGCGACGATGCCCATGCCATTCCCCTGGTCGACCAGGCCAACCTGGCCTGCGGCTTCCATGCCGCCGATCCCCTGACCATGCAACGCGCCGTGACCCTGGCGGTGGCCAATGACGTGCAGATCGGCGCCCATCCGGCCTATCCCGATCTGGTGGGTTTCGGCCGGCGGCCCATGGCCTGCACCCCGGCCGAGGTGGAAGCCATGATCCTCTACCAGATCGGCGCCCTGGACGCCTTCTGCCGCGCCGCGGGCGTGCGCGTCGAGTACGTGAAGCCCCATGGCGCCCTCTATAACGCTTTGGTCAAGGACGATGCCCTGCTGAGCGCCGCGCTCTCCGCCTGCGCCCGCTATCGCCAGGGATTGCCGCTGATGGTGCTGGCCAAGGCCGACAACGACCGCGAGCGCCGGCTGGCCGAAGCCGCCGGGGTGCCGTTGCTGCTGGAAGCCTTCGCCGATCGTGCCTATCTGGCCGACGGTTCCCTGGCCCCGCGTGGCCAGGTCGGCGCCGTCCATCACGATCCCGAACGCATCCTCGCCCAGGCCGTCGCCATCGCCCGGCGCGAAGACTTTCCCGGCTTCGATGGCCAACCCATGCGACTACAGGCCGACAGCCTCTGCGTGCATGGCGACAATGCCGAATCCCTGGCGGTGCTGCGCCGGCTGCGCGCGGCACTGGACGCCCTATGATCGTCTGCAAACCCTTCGGCGTCGCGGCGCTGCTGCTCGAACTGGCCGAACAGCCCGATGCCGAGCTGCCCCCGCGCATCGCTCGCCTGGGCGAACGGATTCGTCAGCGCTTCGGCGCGGCGGTGACCGATCTGGTGGCAGGCTGGACCAGCCTGCTGGTGCACTACGATCCCCTGCGACTGACCTTGGCCGAGCTGCAGGCCGGACTCGACCCCTTGCTGGCCGACTGGCCGGGCGCCGCGCAGGCGGGCGAGGGCGGGCGTCTGCACCAGGTGCCGACCCTCTATGCCGGACCCGATCTGGCCGAGGTGGCCGAGCGCTGTGGCCTGAGCGAGAGCGAGGTCATCGCCCTGCACTGCGGTCGTGACTATCAGGTGGGCGCCATCGGCTTCATGCCGGGCTTCGCCTTTCTTGGCGAACTGCACGAGCGCCTGGCGCTGCCGCGGCGCAGCACGCCGCGCACCAGCGTGCCCGCCGGCAGCCTGGCCATCGCCGAGCGCCAGACCGCGGTCTATCCGCAGGCCTCGCCGGGCGGCTGGAATCTCATCGGCCGCTGCCTGTGGACGGTCTTCGATGCCCGGGCCGAGCCGCCGTGCCTGCTGGCGCCAGGAGACCGGGTGCGCTTCGTGCCCGTCGACGAAGCCGCCTTTCGTGCCCAGGGAGGTCAGCCATGAGCGGTCTCAAGGTCATCAAGCCCGGTCCACTGACCCTGCTGCAGGATCTTGGCCGCCAGGGCTGGCAGCACCTGGGCGTGGCCCCTTCGGGGTCCATGGACGGTCATGCCGCGCGCTGGGCCAATCGCCTGGTGGATAATCCGATGACGGCGCCGCTGCTGGAGATCGCCCTGGGCGGTGCCGAATTCGAGGTCGCGACCGACACCTGGCTGGCGCTGACCGGCGCGCCGCTGGACGCCCAGCTGGACGGTGAACCCTTGCCACCCTGGTCGTGCTTTCCGGTAAAAGCCGGCATGCGACTGCGCCTAGGGTTCGCCCAGGCCGGGCAGCGCGCCTATCTGGCCGCCGCCGGTGGCGGTTTCCAGGCGCCGGCGACCCTGGGTAGCGTGGCCAGCAATAGACGCGAAGGCCTGGGCGGGCTGGAGGGCAGGGGCGCGCCCTTGGCAGCCGGGCAGCGGCTGGGCTGTGCGCCTGTGGCCGAGCTGCATGCCCACCGGTGCGGGCCGGCGGCGCGCTTCGTGCCGGACTATCGCGAGGTGCCGACCCTGAGGGTGATCCTTGGCGGCGACGCCGAGGCCTTCGGACCGGCGGCGCAGCAGGCGCTCTGCGCGCAGTCCTGGCGGATCAGCCCGCAATCCGATCGCATGGGCATCCGCCTGGCCGGGGACGTACCCCTGGCGCCGCCACGCCGCCAGTGGTCGCTGGGGGTGGTGACCGGTGCCATCCAGGTGCCGCCCGATGGCCAGCCCATCGTGCTCATGGCCGATCGCCAGACCATGGGCGGTTATCCGCTGCTAGGCTTCATCCATCCCCTGGACCTGGCGCGCCTGGCCCAGTGCCCGCCCCACCACGAGGTGCGTTTCGCCCCGGTGGAACTGGCCGTCGCCCAGGCCGAATGGCGGCGTTTCCTCGCTTTCTTCTCTGGTTGAAGGCGCAGCCGGTCACGGCCGAGGAATCTTGTCCGCTACGGTGAGTCGCACCTTCAGAGCCTGTTCATAATCGGCTGCGGGTTGGCCAGACGGCGTTGAAAACGCCTGGGGTCGCCCGCCCGGTCGAAATGCATTCACCGCTCGTAAATTCCGCCTCCTCGGGCGTTTTCGTCTTGTTTGGCGCTAGCTCGCGAGATTGTGGACAGACGCTCCGGGCAACGCCGACTTCCCTTTCTCGGCGTCTGGCTTGAAACTTGCCTCACACGTCCCCTGAGACGACCGACAAGAAGGAGCTGGAACTGGCGATGAAAACTCCCAAACGCATCGAGCCGCTGATCGAGGACGGCTTGGTCGATGAGGTGATACGGCCCCTGATGAGTGGCAAGGAAGCGGCGGTCTACGTGGTGCGCTGCGGCAGCCAGGTACGCTGCGCCAAGGTCTACAAGGAGGCCGACAAGCGTAGCTTCCGCCAGGCCGCCGAGTACCAGGAGGGGCGCAAGGTCCGTGGCAGTCGGGAAAACCGCGCCATGGCCAAGGGCTCCAAGTTCGGTCGCCGCGAGCGCGAGGACAACTGGCAGAACGCCGAGGTGACGGCGCTCTATCGCCTGGCCGACGCGGGGGTACGGGTACCCAAGCCCCATGACTTCCTCGATGGCGTGCTGCTGATGGACCTGGTCACCGACGGCAATGGCGAGGCGGCGCCTCGGCTCAACGACGTGACCCTCACCGCCGAGGAAGCACTGCGCTACCACGAGCTGATGATCGGCCAGATCGTGCGCATGCTCTGCGCCGGGCTGGTCCACGGCGACCTTTCCGAATTCAACGTGCTGCTGGCCGAGGACGGCCCGGTGATCATCGATCTGCCCCAGGCCGTGGACGCCGCTGGCAACAACCACGCCTTCCGCCTGCTGGCGCGGGATGTGGAGAACATGGCGCTGTACTTCGGTCGCTTCGCCCCTGAGTTGCGCACGACTCGCTATGCGCCGGAGATGTGGGCGCTGTTCGAGAAGGGCGAGCTGTTCGCCAATACACGCCTGACCGGCGAATTCGCCGAGCGTGAAGACCAGGCCGACGTCCATGCGGTGATGCGCGAGATCGAGGCGGCGCGGCGTGACGAAGAGCGACGGCAGGCGGCTCGCCGCGAGCAGGACGAGCCGAGCGTGCGCGAAGAGCCACCACCGCCCTGGCTAAGCTGATCGTGAAGCAGAACGATTAGCGCTGCGATGAGACGAACGGCCCCAGTGGTCGGGCGATGAACGGCGTCCTGTGGGCGCCAGCGCGCTAAACTGGGCACTGAACAGCACAGGACTCTTTTCATGCAAGGCCATCCGGACGTCATCAACTACCTCAACCAGCTGCTGCGCGGCGAGCTGGCGGCGCGCGACCAGTACTTCATCCACTCGCGGATGTACGAGGACTGGGGCCTGATGCGCCTGTACGAGCGGATCGGCCACGAGATGGAAGAGGAAACCCAGCACGCCGATGCGCTGCTGCGCCGCATCCTCTTCCTCGAAGGCACACCGGACATGCGCCCCAACGCCATCACCGTCGGCCAGACCGTGCCGGAGATGCTGCGCGCCGACCTGGCGCTGGAGTACGAGGTGCGGGAAGCCCTGGCCCAGGGCGTGGCCCTGTGCAACCTGCACAAGGACTTCGTGACCCGCGAGATCCTGGTGGTGCAGCTGGAAGACACCGAGGAAGACCACGCCTACTGGCTGGAGCAGCAGCTGGGCCTGATCGACAAGATCGGCCTGCAGAACTACCTGCAATCGCAGATGAAGGGCGGCACCACGCCCCATGGCGCCGGCCTCTGAGGTCGGTTGAGCGGCGCTGTCAGGCGTCGCCCTCCGGCGCCCGTGGTAGATAGAGCGAGATGCAGGTACCCACGCCAGGCCTGGTGTCGACCTGGATCTCGCCTCCCGACTGGTGCACGAAGCCGTGCACCATGGACAGGCCCAATCCGGTGCCCTGACCCGGCGGCTTGGTGGTGAAGAAGGGATCGAAGATCCGCTCCAGGATCTCCGGCGCGATGCCGGTACCGGTGTCCCTCACCTTGACCCGCACATAGTCTCCGGCAGGCAGGTCGTCCGGTCGCTCGGGCGCGTCCTCGGGTAGATTGGCCGTGGACAACCGCAGCTGCCCCCCCTGGGGCATGGCGTCCCGGGCATTGATCGCCAGGTTGAGCAGGGCGCTTTCCAGTTGCACCGCATCGATCACCGTCGGCCAGAGCGGCTCCGCCGGCTCGGCCTGGACCTCGATCGCCGGGCCGACGCTGCGGCGGATCAGCTCTTCCATGGCCAGCATCAGCTCGTTGATGTTGGTCGGCCTGGGTTCTAGCGTCTGCCGCCGCGAAAAGGCCAGCAGGCGCTGGGTCAGGGAGGCGGCGCGTGCGGCGTAGGCCTGGGCGCCACCGAGCAGCCGGTCGAGCTGGTCGGTACGGCTCTGCTGCAGGCGACGCTCGATCAGCTCCAGGCTGCCGATGATGCCGGCCAGCAGGTTGTTGAAGTCATGGGCGATGCCGCCGGTCAGCTGGCCGATGGCTTCCATCTTCTGCGCCTGGTGCAGCGCCTGCTGCGCTTGGGTCAGCTCGGCGGTGCGTTCGATGACGCGCTGTTCGAGGGTCTCGTTGGCGGTACGCACCGCCTGGAACAACTGGGCCTGCTCGATGGCGATGGCCGCGCGAGCGGCCAGGGCTGCCATCAAGCGTTCGTGACGGACGTTGAAGCGCCCCGGTTCGGGATGGCCGAAGAAGAGGCCACCCAGCACTCGCCCATCGCGGGCCACCACGGAGACGGCGAGATAGCTGCGCACCGGCAGGTGTCCGGGTGGCAGGCCCCGGTGCGGTACGGACTGGCCATAGCGCGGATCGGTAGCCACATCGTCGGCACGCACCACGCCCGCGTTCTGCAGGGTCGGGGCGAACATGGCCGTGGCGCCGGGTTCGCCGAGGCGCGCGAAATCGGCGCGCTCGGCGCCGGAGAGGGTGAAGAGCCGCAGGCAACCGCCACCGTCGTCGACCTGATGACTGAAATAGGCACCGAAGCGGGCACCGGTCAGCTCCACCCCCGCATCGGTCACGGTCTGCACCAGATGCGCCAGCTCCAGCTCGCTGGCCAGTTCCGTATCGATGCGCTTGAGGGCCTCCAGGGTGCGGGTTTCCTCGCGCAACTCGGCTTCGGCCTGCTTGCGGTCGCTGATGTCGACCAGGAATTCGAAGGCGCTGCCATCGGGCAGGCGCTTGGCGGCCACCAGGGCCCAGCCGGTCGAGCCGTCGCGGCGCCGATAGCAGCGCTCCTCGGGCGGCACCTGAGCGTCGGCGCGTGGCAGCAGCGGTGCGGGCCAGGCGATACGTCCGGCAGCCAGATCCGCGCGGTCATGGCCGCTCATGCGCAGGAAGGCGTCATTGGCGTCGATCAGCCGACCCTCGGCATCGAAACAGAGGGCGCCCACCGTCTCGATTTCCAGCGCGGTACGAAAGCGCCGTTCGCTGGCTTCCAGGGCGGCCCGGGCCAGATGGGCTTCGGTGACGTCCTGCCCCTGGCAGAAGATGCCGATCACCTGGCCGGCTTCGTCGGTCAGGGGTTCGTAGATGAAATCCAGGTACAGGGTACGGACCGGTTCGCCCGCGGTCTCCAGGCGCAGGGGCTGGTGCTCGGCGACGAAGCGGCGACCACTGCGATAGACCTGCTCCAGCCACTCGAAATAGCCCTGATTCTGCAATTCGGGAAAGACTTCGCGCACCGTTAGGCCTTCGCGGGGCCGGCCATCGAACAGGCGGCTGTAGGCGACATTGACGAAGTCGAAGACGTGGTCCGGCCCCCGCACGATGGCGACGAAGCCGGGCGCCTGCTCGAACATCCGCCGCTGACGCGCGGCATCGGCGGCGCGACGGCGCTCGTCGAGGATGCGCTGGGTGGTCTCGTGGCCCTGGTTGAAGATCCCGGCGATTTCGCCGCCTTCACCGCGGATCGGGGTGAAGCTGTAGTTCCAATAGGTCTCGCTGACCACGCCCTGACGCATCATCGGCAGCAACTGGTCGAACACCGAGAAGCCCTGGCCGGTGCTCAGGACCTGCCCGAATTGCGGTCCGACCACCGGCCAGATGTCTTGCCAGACCTCCTGGGCGGGACGTCCGAGGGCCCAGGGGTGCCGTTCCGCGGGAATCGGGGCCCAGGCGTCGTTGTAGAGCAGCAGGAGGTCGGGGCCCCAGTAGATGGCGGTGGGAAAGCTGGAGTTCAGGCAGATGCTCAGTGCCGAGCGCAGCGATTGCGGCCACTGCGACGGCGGGCCCAGGGGCGAGTCCGACCAGTCGTGAGTGCGCAACCGGGCGCCCATCTCGCCGCCGCCGGCGAGAAAGTCCAGTTCGTTCCAGTCGGCAAGCTGCGCTGCCATCTTTCGTGCCTCCCCCGGCGACTTCTGCCATTCCAGGCGTTCAGACCACAAGGGAGGCGGAACTGCAGGACCCTGACTGGATTTTTTGGTTCGCGGCGGCCTTACAGCCGGGGTGCATAGCGCGCGATGGCCTCTGGCAGGGCCCAGCCGGCGGCGAAGGCCAGCACCAGCACCACCAGCGGCAGGAGCACCCACCAGGTCCGCGTCGGTATCGGCTCCAGGCGATTACCGCCGGTCTTCTGCAACAGCGCTAGGCTCAGACCGCAGAAACCGCCGGCGAGCAGGGCACCGGCGAGGATATCGGTGGGCCAGTGCACGCCCAGGTAGACACGGCTGAGGGCGATGAGCACCGCCGGCAGGGCGGCGATCACCAGCCAGGCGAGGCGCCCGCGCGGACCGTAGCGGCGGCCGACGAGGATGCCCAGGGTCAGGAAGAAGGCGAAGGAGGCCGAGCTGTGGCCGCTGGGCAGGCTGTAGGTGGTCAGCGGCTCGGCGAGCACGTCGGGGCGCGCGCGGGCCAGCAGATTCTTCAACTGGCCGTTGGCCAGGGCGGTCCCCAGGGTGGTGCCCAGGGTGAACAGCAGTGGGCGCCACTGGCGGTAGGCGGCGAGCACCAGGATCAGCACGGCGGCAAGGATCAGCTGGGTACGGAAATCACCCATGCGGGTGATGACCACGGCGACCAGGTTGAGCCAGCCTTCGCGATGCTCCTGGACCAGCGCCATCAGGCCTTCGTCGAAGGCGCGCAGGTGGTGCCAGCCGAACAGCAGGGCCAGCAGCCCGGCCAGGCAGAGGGCGCCGCTGATCAGTGTGGTGCCGGCGCGCTCGCGCCAGGCGCCGTGGGCCACCACCGTCAGCAGCACCGCCGCGCCACCGAAGACGATGCCGGCTTGTTGCCAGAAGCCTTCCGGCAGCGGCAGGCGGAAGGCGGCGCCGGTCACCCAGCCCGGGCCGAGATAGGCGATGGACCAGCCGGCGGCGGCCACCAGGCTGACGCTGACGAATTTGACCAGGGGCATGTCGAGCATGCCGGCGATCAGCGGCAGCAGCGGGCGCAGTGGGCCGATGAAGCGACCCACCAGCAGACTGGCCACGCCGTATCTGTGGATGAAGCCTTCGGCCGAGCCGATCCATTCCGGATGGGTGCGCAGTCCGGGCAGGCGGCGGATGCCTTCATGGAAGCGCCGACCGATGAAATAGGACATTGCGTCGCCGAGGATGCCGCCGAGAAAGCCCAGCAGCAGGGTATCGAAGAGATTGAGCGCGCCATTGCCGGCGGCGATGGCCACGGCGAACAGGATCACCGTGCCGGGTACCACCAGCCCGGCCATGGCCAGGCACTCGAGAAAGGAGATGATGAAGATGGCCACGCCCAGCCACTGGTGGTGCTGGTTGATCCACTGGGTCAGGCCGTCTAGCAGTTCCGTCATCGAAAGGCTTCCTGGAGGCTGGGGGTTGCGTCCTCAGACCCATGGGGAAAGCCTTGGTTGCCTCAAGGACGCGGATCGAGACGCAACGCCTCGGGGCCGGGGGATTGTAAATCGCGCTCGGAAATTTCCCAGGCCAATAACTGTGGCGGGGTTTGTCGGAAGGCGGGAGGGTGGCTGGCCGACGTCTGCAGACCAAGAAAAAGGCCCGCGGGTGCGGGCCTTTTTCCTTATTCCTCGTTGCGCGAACGGTAGGGCTGTGGCCGCGAGAGTTGCGGTCGGCCTTCCTGCTCTTCGAAGAAGTAGCGCAGGTAGAGGTTGCCGTTGACGTCGCGCTCGTCCTGGGCATTGTCCATACCCAGGCGACCGCCGAGGGCGAACTGCCCACTGAGGCGGTACTCGCCATTGGCCGAAAGGCTGTAGGCCACTCCGGTCTTGCTCTTGCTGCCGTACTGGCCTTCGCCGGCGGCTTCTGCGGCTGCCTGCAGGGCAGCGTCGTCCGGATAGCGATCCGCGGCGTCCTGGCGAATGGTCTGCACGCCCAGCATGCCCTGCACCTGATAGGCCCAGAGATCGCCCCGCTGCGCCCACACCAGGGGCACGCCGATGGCGAAGTAGCGCTGCGGGCTGAAGTAGCCGCCATGACCGTAGGTCAGGTGGTTCTGGTTGTTGTCGTAGCCGATCGAGGTGGCCGAGAGGCCCACGGTGAACAGGCTGTCCGGGCCATTGCGCAGGTAGTAGTAGACGCCGGTGCCGATCTCGAAGCGGTCGTTGTCCTTGACGTCGTGGCCGGTCAGGCGATGGGCCGCGCCGTAGATGTAGGAGCCGTAGCGACCGTCGTCGTATCTCAGTCGCGCCAGGCCGCCGTTGGCGGTGACGCCGCCCCACTCCTGGCCGGTGCGTGGATCGCGGATGCCGCCGTAGGAAGCCAGGGAATCGGTCACCGAACGCCGCGACACGCTCAGGGCATAGAGCAGGTTCTCGCTGAGGCTGCTCAGCGGCCGTTCCAGGGTCGCGCCGCCGACCACGGTGCTGTATCTCAGGCCCACCGGCGAGACGCCGATGTCGCCCTTGAGCCCGCGCCCGGCGTTTTCCACGGCGATGGATGCCGCCACGCCGTTTTCCTTCTGGCTACCGTCGCTGCTGCTGTCGTTGATCCGCGTCGGGGTGACGCGCACGGCCAGGCGCTGGTCGCCGGCGGGGAAGGAGATCTCCAGCGGCGCGCTGACGGTGGTCTGGCGCGAGGTGCCACTGGGGTCGTAGCTGCGTACGCTCAGGCCCTGGGTGATGCGGATGCTGCGCTCGCGCTGCAGCTGGCCGAGGATCTGCTCGGTGGCCAGGCTGCTCGACAGGCTGCGGGCGGGCACCACGGACAGGTCGCTGAAAGGGTTGTTGGCCGCCTTCTGCGCCTGCAGCGGATCGCTCCAGGCGTAGTCGGCATTGCCTGCACTGCCGCCCACGGCGGCAGGAACGGCCGCCAGGGCGTCATCGCTGCGGCTCTGGCCGGGCAGGGTGGCGAAGGGATTGTCGCTGGCGCCGGCGGCGCGGGCCGCGGATTCGCGATCCTTGCGCTCCACCTGCACCACCTGTTCCAGCAGGCCGGTCGCGGTGCCGGCCATGCCGATGTCGCGGTAGAGCAGGGCGGCGCGGCGCAGCACCTGGGGATCGCTCTGGCCGAGCTTGACCGCCTGGTCCAGGTACTGGCGGGCGGTGACGCTGTCCTGGGACTTGGCGGCGATTTCGGCGGCGCCCAGATAGAGTTCGGCGTCCTTCGGCTGGTCGCTGAGCACGTCGCGATAGAGCTGGCGGGCCTTCTGGGTGTCGCCGCTGGCCAGGTACATGCGCGCCAGGGCGGCCTGGGCGGCCTTGTCGTCGGGACGGGCCTTGAGCGCCGGTGCCAGGGTGTCGTAGGCGGCGGCCAGCTTGCCCTGGTCGGTGAGGCGATCGGCCTGACGGATGCGGTAGCGGGCGAGGAGGTCGTCGTACTGCTGCTTCTCGCCGCTGTCGAGCACCACGCCCTGCAGGTCGCGCAGGACGTTGCCCACGGTCTGGTCCTGGTTCAGCTGCAGCTGGATGCTGGCGTAGTGCAGCTGCATGGCGGGCGCCGGACGGGTATCGCCGCTGATCATCGGCTTGAGCAGGGCCAGGCCGTGCTCGGGATCGCCGGCGGTGGCGAAGGCTTCGGCCAGGTCGCCGATCAGATCCGGGTTGCGGCCGGCGCGGGCTTCCAGGCGCTGCATCAGGCTGCGCGCTTCCTCGCGACGACCCTGCTTGGCCAGGGCCACGGTCTCGGCCAGTTGTTCGTTGAAGGTGATGCGGGCGGCCAGGGCGTTCATGTCCGGCGAACGCTGCGCCTGGGGAATGCGCATCAGGGTCTGCATGGCACGCGGGTATTCACCCAGTTCGTTGGACAGCAGGGCGCTGGCATAGAGCACCTCGGGGCGCTGGGCGCCATCCTTGACCAGGCTGTCCACCAGGTCGCGGGCGGCGCGCGGCCGGCCCTGGCGGACTTCCAGGCGGGCCTGGGCCAGGCGCAGCCAGGGATCCTCAGGAGACTCCTGGCGCGCCTGTTCCAGCAGGCGCGAGGCACCCTGCAGGTCGCCCCGCGCTTCGGCGGCTTCGGCTTCCTGCATGGCCTGGCCGGCGCGCAGGCGATCCAGGCCCTTGACCTGGTTCTTGGCGCTCGGCTGCAGATTCTTGGTGAGTTGCAGGGCTTCTTCGGTGCGGCCCAGCTCGTTGAGCGCGGCGATGCGCCCATAGTAGGCATCGACGTTGGCCGGCTCGCGCATCAGCACCTGGCGGTAGGTGGCCTCGGCCAGCTCCCATTGGCGCTTCTGGCTCTGGATGCCGGCGAGGAACAGCTGCGCCTCGACCGCCTCGGGCTTCAGGCGGATGGCTTCCACGCTGAGATTCCGCGCCTGGTCCAGCTCGCGCTTGTTCTCGGCCGCGTGGGCACGTTCCAGCAGGTGGTGGTAGCGCGCCTCGTCCAGCGCCGGCTGCCAGGTCTTGCCGCCTTTCTGCACCGCCTGGGTCAGCAACTGCTCGGCATCGGTCCAGCGCTGCTGCGCCAGGCGGGCACTGCCCAGCTTGCCCAGGGCATCCGGATCCTGGGGCGTCTTCTTCAGCTGGGCTTCCAGCGCCTGGACGACGGCCGCGGTCGGCGCGGCATCGGCAGCGGCGGCCCAGGTCGCGTCGGCATGGATCAGCAGGGCGAGCAGACCAAGGGACAAGGTGAGGTGCTTGGGCATGGTTCTTTCCGTGAAGGCTGGTAGGCGTCGCTGCAGCACCTGGCGCAGAGCTGGAACGATTTCGGCTATTAGGGAATAGCTGAACGCAAGCTGAACGGCAAATACAGCCGCGGATGATTCCCGACAGGCCGTGGCGAGTCAACCAAATCGAGCAGGCGAATGCCACGGCCAGGCCCCTCGGCGCTGGCCGCGCAGGGCCCGGCGACGCTATACTCTGCGGCTTTCCCACCGTCTTTCGCAGGCCGCCGACCATGACCGAGTCCGTCTCCGCCTACATGACCCGTCTTGGCCAGGCTGCCCGTGCTGCGTCGCGGGTCGCCGCCCGGGCGAGCACCGCCCAGAAGAACCGCGCCTTGCTCGCGGCAGCCGCCGCGCTGGACGCTCGCCGTGCCGAGCTGACTGCTGCCAATGAGCAGGACCTGGCCGCCGCGCGCGCCAACGGTCTGGAACCGGCCATGCTGGATCGCCTGGCGCTGACGCCCCAGCGCATCGACGACATGATCGAAGGTCTGCGCCAGGTGGCGACCCTGCCCGATCCCATCGGCGAGATCCGCGACATGAGGTATGTGCCCTCCGGCATCCAGCTGGGCAAGATGCGCGTGCCGCTGGGCGTCATCGGCATCATCTACGAGTCGCGCCCCAATGTGACCATCGATGCCGCCAGTCTCTGCCTCAAGTCCGGCAATGCCACCATCCTGCGCGGTGGCTCCGAGGCCATTCATTCCAACCAGGCCATCGCCGCCTGCATCCAGGCCGGTCTGGCCGAAGCCGAGCTGCCGGCCGAGCTGGTCCAGGTGGTGGAAACCACCGATCGCGCTGCGGTAGGCGCCCTGATCACCATGCCCGAATACGTCGACGTCATCGTGCCGCGTGGGGGCAAGAGCCTGATCGAACGCATCAGCCGCGATGCCCGGGTACCGGTGATCAAGCACCTGGACGGTATCTGCCACGTCTATATCGACCGCGCCGCCGATATCGACAAGGCCATTCGCATCGCCGACAACGCCAAGACCCAGCGCTATGCGCCCTGCAACACCATGGAGACGCTGCTGGTCCATGCGGCCATCGCCGAGCGGGTGTTGCCGCCCCTGGCCGCCATCTATCGCGACAAGCAGGTGGAGCTGCGCGGCTGCGAGCGGACCCGAGCGCTGCTCGGCACCGACGTCCTGCTGGCCAGCGAAGCAGACTGGCGCACCGAATACAACGCACCGATCCTGTCCATCCGGGTGGTGGACGGCCTCGAGGCGGCCATCGAGCACATCAATGCCTATGGCTCGCAGCATACCGATGCCATCGTCACCGAGAATTTCAGCGACGCCCGGCGTTTCCTGACCGAGGTCGATTCGGCGTCGGTGATGGTCAATGCCTCCACACGCTTCGCCGACGGCTTCGAATACGGCCTGGGCGCCGAGATCGGCATCTCCACCGACAAGCTGCACGCCCGCGGGCCGGTGGGCCTGGAAGGACTGACCAGCGAGAAATACGTGGTCTTCGGCGACGGTCACGTCCGTAGCTGATGAGCAGCCTGCCCACCCGCATCGGCTTGTTCGGCGGTACCTTCGATCCCGTGCACATCGGCCACCTGCGCGCGGCGCTGGAGGTGGCCGAGGCACTGGCGCTGGACGAACTGCGGCTGATCCCCAGCGCCCGGCCGCCCCATCGCGAGGCGCCCAGCGTCTCCGCCGAGGATCGGCTGGCGATGGTGCGCCTGGCGGTGGCCGACGTCGCGACCCTGGTGGTCGATGACCGGGAACTGCGCCGGACGCGCCACTCCTATACCATAGAGACCCTGGAAAGCCTGCGCGTCGAACTCGGCGATGAGGTGCAGCTGTTGCTCATGCTGGGTTGGGACGCCTTCTGCGGCCTGCCGGGCTGGCACCGCTGGCGCGAATTGCTGGAGCTGTGCCACATCCTGGTCCTGCAACGACCCGACGCCGACAGCGAGCCCTGCCAGGAATTGCGCGATTTCCTGGCAGCGCGCAGTCAGCCCGATCCCCAGGCCCTGAAGGGGCCGGGCGGGCAGATCACCTTTGTCTGGCAGAACCCGCTCGCGGTGTCCGCCACCCAGATCCGCGGCCTCTTGGCCACCGGGAAGTCCATCCGCTTCCTGGTGCCCGATGCCGTGCTTGACTACATCCGGACGCACGGCCTCTATCCGGCGTCCTCCGAACCGAGGTAAGAGCTACACCATGCAAAGCGAACAACTCGTCCAGGTGGCCATCGCCGCCCTGGAAGACATGAAGGCCCAGGACATCATTTCCCTGGACGTACGTGAAAAGACCAGCGTGACCGACATCATGGTCATCGCCAGCGGCACCTCCAGCCGCCACGTCAAGTCGCTGGCCGACAACGTGCTGGAAAAGGTCAAGCAGCAGGGCGTGCGCCCGCTGGGCAGCGAAGGCCTGGAAGGCGGCGAATGGGCGCTGCTGGACCTGGGCGACGTGGTCGTCCACGTGATGCTGCCGACCACCCGCGAGTTCTATGACCTCGAGCGCCTCTGGCGCGGTGCCGAGCAGAGCCGCGCCGCCCACGGCGAATAACGCCGGTGCGCCTGCGTCTCATCGCCGTCGGCTCGCGCATGCCGCGCTGGGTCGAAGAGGGCTGGCACGAGTACGTCAAGCGTCTGCCGCCGGAACTGCCGCTGGAGCTCGTCGAGATCCCGCTGCAGACCCGTGGCAAGAACGCCGACGTCGCCCGGCTGATCCGCCAGGAGGGTGAGGCCATGCTGGCCAAGGTCCAACCGGGCGAGCGCGTGGTGACCCTGGAGGTCACCGGCAAGCCCTGGAGCACCGAGCAACTGGCTGAAACACTCCAGCAGTGGCGCCTGGAAGCCCGCACCGTCGACCTCATGGTCGGCGGTCCCGAGGGGCTCGCTCCCGAGGTGCAGGCGCGCAGTGAACAGCGCTGGTCGCTCTCGCCGCTGACCCTGCCGCATCCGCTGGTGCGCATCCTCGTCGGTGAGCAGCTCTACCGCGCCTGGACCGTACTGGCCGGCCATCCGTATCACAAGTAGTCCGTACCTGCGATGTCGCAACCCATACGCCTCAAGGACCACGAGAAAGACGCCCAGCTCGTCCGCGCCCGCGTGACGGTCGGGGCAGTGCTCTTTCTCGTGCTCGCCTGCGTACTGGTGGCGCGCATGTACTACCTGCAGGTCATCCAGCACGACTACCACTCGACCCTGTCGGAAAACAACCGGGTCCATGTCCAGCCGATCCCGCCCACCCGCGGCCTGATCTACGACCGCAACGGCATCATCGTCGCCGACAACCGCCCCAGCTTCAGCCTGACCATCACCCGCGAGCGGGCCGACAACTGGCGGCAGACCCTCGATACCCTGGTGCAGGTGCTGGGTTTGACCGAGGAAGACCGCGAACTCTTCGAGAAGCGCATGAAGCAGGGCCGGCGTCCCTTCGAACCGGTGCCGGTGCTGTTCGAGCTGACCGAGGAGCAGATCGCCAAGATCGCCGTCAACCAGTTCCGCCTGCCCGGGGTCGAGGTGACGGCACAACTGGTGCGCCACTATCCCATGGGCGAGCACTTTGCCCACTCGGTGGGCTATGTCGGCCGGATCAACGAACAGGAGCTCAAGCGCCTGGATCCGGTCAACTACAGCGGCACCCACCACATCGGCAAGACCGGCGTGGAGCGCTTCTACGAGCCCGAGCTGCACGGCGAGGTGGGCTACGAGGAGGTGGAGACCAACGCCCGCGGTCGGGTGCTGCGGGTGCTTAATCGCACCGACCCCAAGCCGGGCAAGGACATCGTCCTGACCATCGATTCGCGCCTGCAGGCCGCCGCCGAAGCCGCCCTGGGCGGGCGCCGTGGCGCGATCGTCGCCATCCAGCCCAAGACCGGCGAGGTGCTGGCCATGGTCAGCCAGCCGAGCTACGACCCCAATCCCTTCGTCACCGGGATCAGCTTCAAGGAATATTCCGAGCTGCGCGACTCCATCGATCGCCCGCTCTACAACCGGGTGCTGCGTGGCCTCTATCCGCCCGGCTCGACCATCAAGCCGGCGGTGGCCATCGCCGGTCTCGACAGCGGCGCCACCACGCCCCAGGCGAAGGTCTTCGATCCGGGCTACTACGAGCTGCCCAACTACGATCACAAGTACCGTAACTGGAACCATGGTGGCGACGGCTACGTGGACATGGATACGGCCCTGATGAGGTCCAACGACACCTACTTCTACGACCTCGCCCACAAGATCGGCATCGATCGGCTCTCCGAGTACATGGGCAAGTTCGGCCTCGGCCAGAAGGTCGCCCTGGACATGTTCGAGGAAGCGCCGGGGCTGATGCCGTCGCGGCAATGGAAGCGTGCCACCCGCCGCCAGGCCTGGTTCCCCGGCGAGACGCTGATCCTCGGGATCGGCCAGGGCTACATGCAGGTGACTCCGCTGCAACTGGCTCAGGTCACCTCGCTGATCGCCAGCCATGGCCAATGGATCCGTCCGCACCTGGCCCGGACCCTCGACGGTCAGCCGCCGGCGGACCCCAATCCCATGCCCGACATCGAACTCAAGGATCCGAGCTACTGGGATCGCGCCATCCACGGCATGGAGATGGTGGTGCAGAATCCGCGCGGCACCGCCCACAAGCTCAACGTCGGCGCCCAGTACCGCATCGCCGGCAAGAGCGGTACCGCCCAGGTGGTCGCCATCCGCCAGAACGAGAAGTACAACTCGGCGGCGCTCAAGGAGCGCCACCGCGACCACGCCCTGTTCGTCGCCTTCGCCCCGGTGGACAATCCGCAGATCGCCGTGGCGGTGATGGTCGAGAACGGGGAGTCGGGTGGCGCCGTGGCCGGACCGGTCGCGCGTCAGGTGCTGGACGCCTGGCTGCTCGATGACCAGGGCCGTCTCAAGGCCGAGTACGCCAAGCCGACTACCGCCGGGGCGACCGCCGCCGCGACCAAGGTGCAGCCATGAGTCTTGCTCCCAACTTCGATCGCACCATCCCCGAAGGGGACGTGATGAAGCGGCGCGCCACCCTGCTGCAGCGCCTGCACATCGATGGCCCGCTGCTGATCCTGCTGGTGATGCTGGGGGCGACCGGACTGTTCGTCCTCTATTCCGCCGGTGGGCGCAATCTCGACCTGCTGTTCAAGCAGGCCACCTCCTTTGGCCTCGGCCTGGTGGCCATGGCCGTCGTCGCCCAGCTCGAACCGCGCTTCATGGCGCGCTGGGTACCCCTGGGCTATGTGATCGGCGTGGCCCTGCTGGTGGTGGTGGACGTCATGGGCCACAACGCCATGGGCGCCACCCGCTGGATCAACATTCCCGGGGTCATCCGCTTCCAGCCGTCGGAATTCATGAAGCTGCTGATGCCCATGATGATGGCCTGGTACCTGTCCAAGCGCAGCCTGCCGCCGAACTTCAAGCACAGCCTGATCAGCCTGTCGCTGGTGGTGGTGCCCTTCGTGCTCATCCTCGACCAGCCCGACCTCGGCACCGCCATGCTGGTACTGGCCTCGGGCGGCTTCGTGCTGTTCGTCGGCGGCCTGCAGTGGCGCTGGCTGATCGGCGCGGTGAGCGCCGCGGTACCCATGGCGGTGGCCATGTGGTTCTTTGTCCTGCACGACTACCAGAAGCGCCGGATCCTGACCTTCCTCGATCCGGAGATGGATCCGCTGGGCGCCGGCTGGAACATCATCCAGTCCAAGGCCGCCATCGGCTCGGGTGGGGTGTTCGGCAAGGGCTGGCTGCTGGGTACCCAGTCTCATCTGGATTTTTTGCCGGAAAGTCACACGGACTTTATCATTGCCGTCCTCGGCGAAGAGTTCGGCATGGTCGGCGTCTGCCTGCTGCTGGTGCTCTATCTGCTGCTCATCGGTCGCGGGCTGACCATCACGGTGCAGGCCCAGACGTTGTTCGGCAAATTGCTCGCCGGCGGCGTGACCATGACGTTTTTCGTCTATGTCTTCGTCAACATCGGCATGGTCAGCGGCCTCCTGCCCGTAGTGGGCGTACCGCTGCCATTCATCAGCTATGGCGGCACCTCGGTGGTCACCTTGTTCACCGGGTTCGGAGTCTTGATGTCGATCCACACGCACCGCAAGTGGATCGCCCAGGTTTAACACGCAACAAAGAAGGGTTAGATGCCGACAATGGGATGGATGCATCGCTGCCTGCTGAGCCTCGGGCTCGCGGGTGCGATGGGCGTGACGACCGGCGTCGTCGCGGGTGACTACGACGCGGCACCGCTGACACGCGACTTCATCGCCGAGATGAGCCAGAGCTATGGCTTCGCCCCGGAACAGCTGCAGGCGCTGTTCGGCGAGGTCGAGCGCAAGCAGGCCATCCTCGACGCCATCTCGCGACCGGCCGAGCGGGTAAAGCCCTGGAGCGAATACCGGCCCATCTTCATCACCGATCGGCGCATCGCCCAGGGCGTCGACTTCTGGAAGGCCCACGAAGAAGCCCTGGCCCGCGCCGAGCGCGAATACGACGTGCCGGCCCAGTTCATCGTCGCCATCATCGGCGTGGAAACCTTCTACGGTCGCAACACCGGCAACTACCGGGTGCTGGATGCGCTCTCGACCCTGGCCTTCGACTATCCGCCACGCGCGCCCTTCTTCCGCAGCCAGTTGCGCGAATTCCTGCTGCTGGCCCGCGAACAGCAGGTCGATCCGCTCAGTCTCACCGGCTCCTATGCCGGCGCCATGGGCCTGCCGCAATTCATGCCGGGCAGCTTCCGTGCCTATGCGGTGGATTTCGACGGCGACGGCCACATCAACATCTGGTCCGATCCCACCGATGCCATCGGCAGCGTGGCCAACTACTTCAAGCGCCACGGCTGGTCCGGTCGCGGGCCGACCGCCATCCGCGCCCAGGTCAGCGGCGAGCGGGTGGAGGAGGGCGTGGTGGCCGGCATCGAGCCGGTCAAGAGCGTCGCCGAGTTGCGCGCCCTGGGCTGGAACGCCCAAGCCCCTGCCCTGCGTGACGATTTGCGTGTAACCTCGTTCCGCCTCGACGGAGACAAGGGACCGGAGTACTGGATGGGCCTGCCCAATTTCTACGCCATTACCCGATACAACCGCAGCGTCATGTACGCCATGGCGGTGACCGATCTGGCGAACGCCATCGCCGAGCGCCATGCTGCCGAGGGTGCCAAGCCGTGATGCGCCTGACTGCCCTGGCGCGCCTGGCCGGCTGCCTGGGCCTCGGCCTGCTGCTGGTGAGCTGCTCCAGCCAGGCGCCCAAGCCGACCAGCAAGGGCGTGGCCGGGCCGGGCGGCTACCTGCGTCCGCACCGCGACGGCGCGCCCTGGTGGGACGTGGACGTCAGCCGGATCCCCGACGCCGTGCCCATGCCCTACAACGGGCCGCTGAAGAACAATCCCTACACCGTGCTGGGCAAGACCTATTTCCCGCTGACCGATTCGCGCAACTACCGCGTGACCGGCACCGCGTCCTGGTACGGCACCAAGTTCCACGGCCAGGCCACCGCCAACGGCGAGACCTATGACCTCTACGGCATGACCGCGGCCCACAAGACCCTGCCGCTGCCCAGCTACGTGCGGGTCACCAACCTGGACAACGGCCGCAGCGTGATCCTGCGCGTCAACGACCGCGGTCCCTTCTATTCCGACCGGGTCATCGACCTGTCCTTCGCCGCCGCCAAGAAACTCGGCTATGCCGAGATCGGCACTGCCCGGGTCAGTGTCGAAGGCATCGATCCGCAGCAGTACTGGGCCCAGCGCGGCCAGGCGGTGCCCATGGTGCTGGCCCAGCCACGCCAGGCGCCGGTGGCCCAGAAGACCACCGAGACCCAGACCTTCGGCGCCATCGAGACCTATACGCCGCCGGTCAACCAGCATGCCGAGCCGGTGACGCCCGCGGCCGTCGACGCAAAAAAAAACGTTTCTGCCCCAGCCGCTGGGCTCTATCTGCAGGTGGCGGCCTTCGCCAATCCGGACGCTGCGGAATTGCTCAAGGACAAGCTCAGCGACCTGACCGGTGCCCCGGTGTTCATCAGTTCGACGGTGCGCAACCAGCAGACCTTGCATCGGGTCCGCCTCGGACCGGTCCAGCCGGCTGAGGTCTCCCAGCTCCAGAACAGCGTACGTGTGGCCCGCCTGGGTCAGGCGTCTCTCGTGCAACCGGATTGAAGCAGGGATGCTTCATGACGCCCAGTCGCCGGCCCCGGCCGTCGTGATCCACCTCGCGTGGATCGACGTGGACCGAGCGGTCTGGGTCCGCTGCTCCTGCCATACCCCAACCTTTCAGAGATTCGGATGACAATCGCAAAACTCGCTCGACGCCTGCTCCTCCTAGTAACGATCGCCTGTGTCCCGGCCGTCTGGGCGGCCGAGACAATGGTTCCGGCGGCGCCCCAGCTGGCCGCCAAGGCCTGGATTCTCATGGATGCCAACAGCGGCGCCGTGCTCACCGAATCCAACTCCGACCAGCGCCTGCCGCCGGCCAGCCTGACCAAGCTGATGACCGCCTACATCGCCACCCTGGAAATCAACCGGGGTCGCATCAAGGAATCGGACATGGTCACCGTCAGCGAGCACGCCTGGCGTACCGGCGGTTCGCGGATGTTCATCAAGGTCGGCACCCAGGTGTCGGTCGGCGACCTGCTGCACGGCATCATCATCCAGTCCGGCAACGACGCCAGCGTCGCCCTGGCCGAGCATATCGCCGGCAGCGAAGACGCCTTCGCCGACATGATGAACACCACCGCGCAGAAGCTGGGCATGCAGAACACCCACTTCATGGACGCCACCGGCCTGCCGGATCCGAACCACTATTCCTCGGCCCATGACATGGCCATCCTGGCGCGCGCCATCATCAACGCCGATGCCCAGCACTACGCCATCTACTCCCAGAAGGAGTTCTTCTGGAACAACATCAAGCAGCCCAACCGCAACCTGCTGCTGTGGCGCGACAAGACCGTCGACGGCCTGAAAACCGGCCACACCGACGAAGCCGGCTACTGCCTGGTGGCCTCGGCCGTGCGCGACGGCATGCGGCTGGTCGCCGTGGTGTTCGGCACCAACAGCGAACAGGCCCGCGCCGCCGAGACCCAGAAGCTGCTGACCTACGGCTTCCGCTTCTTCGAGACCCAGTCCTTCTACAAGAAGGGCACCGAGCTGGCCAAGGCGCCGGTATGGAAGGGTGACACCCGCGAAGTCCAGGCCGGTCTGGCCAACGACCTGACCATGACCCTGCCGCGCGGCCAGGCCAAGAAGCTGCACGCCGAGATGGTGCTCAATCCGCAGCTGATCGCGCCCATCGCCCAGGGCCAGGTGATCGGCAAGGTCGAGGTGAAGCTGGATGACAAGGTGGTGCACACCGCCGACCTGGTCGCCCTGCAGGCGGTCGAGGAGGGTGGCCTCTTCCGTCGCCTGTGGGATAGCATTCGCCTGTTCTTCTACGGGTTGTTCAACTGATCCGTCACCCTGCAAAGGCCCGCATCTGCGGGCCTTTCACCCCCTGCCGACAAGGGTCGGCCTGGAAGTCCGCATGACCGAAGACGTTCAACCCCCCAAGATCGAATTTCCCTGCCCGCGCTATCCCATCAAGGTGATCGGCGATGCCGGTGCCGACTTCGCCGAACTGGTGCTCGACACCGTCCAGCGCCACGCGCCGGATCTGGACCGCGGCACCCTGGTGACCCGCGACAGTCGCAATGGCCGTTTCCTCTCCGTGCAGGTGCTCATCACCGCCACCGGCGTGGACCAGCTGCAGGCCATCCACCAGGACCTGCGCGCCACCGGCCGCGTGCACATGGTGATCTGATGACCACTCCCGCCCCGGCCAGCCTGGGCGTGCGCCGCTGGGGCCTGCGGCCCTACGAGGCGACCCTGGAAGCCATGCGCCGCTTCACCGACGCGCGTGGCCCGGCCACTCCCGACGAACTCTGGCTGCTGCAGCACCCCGCGGTCTTCACCCAGGGGCAGGCCGGCAAGCCCGAGCACCTGCTCGCCGTGGGCGACATTCCGGTGGTGCAGGTCGATCGCGGCGGCCAGGTCACGTACCATGGCCCCGGTCAGCTCATCGCCTATGTGCTGCTGGATGTTCGCCGCAAGGGCCTGGGCGTGAGAGAATTGGTCAGCGCCATGGAAGACAGCCTGATCGCGCTGCTCGCCGACTGGGGCGTGCAGGCCGCGGCCCGGGCCGATGCGCCGGGTGTCTACGTGGACGGTGCCAAGATCGCCTCCCTCGGGCTGCGCATCCGCAATGGCCGGTCCTTCCACGGCCTGGCGCTCAACGTTGACATGGATCTGGCACCCTTCCGCCGGATCAACCCCTGCGGTTATGCCGGCCTGGCCATGACCCAGCTCCGCGATCTGGTGACCGGGCCACTAGCTTTCGACGAGGTCCGCGAGTCTCTGGTCCGTCACCTGAGTCTGCGCCTGGGCTACCCCGAACCGATCACCCTGGAATCGGATTGACATGACCACTACAGTACAAGACAGCGTCCAGACCCTTACCCCGCCCGCCCGACCCAGCAAGGTGGAAGCCGGCGTCAAGCTGCGCGGCGCCGAAAAGGTCGCGCGCATCCCGGTAAAGATCATTCCCACCCAGGAGCTGCCGCGCAAGCCGGACTGGATCCGCGTGCGCATCCCGGTCACTCCCGAGGTCGAGCGCATCAAGCAGTTGCTGCGCAAGCACAAGCTGCACAGTGTCTGCGAGGAGGCCTCCTGCCCCAACCTGGGCGAGTGCTTCTCCGGCGGCACCGCCACCTTCATGATCATGGGTGACATCTGCACCCGCCGCTGCCCCTTCTGCGACGTCGGCCACGGCCGGCCGAAGCCGCTGGACGTGGACGAGCCGAAGAACCTGGCGGTGGCCATCGCCGACCTGGGCCTGAAGTACGTGGTCATCACCTCGGTGGACCGCGACGACCTGCGCGACGGCGGTGCCCAGCACTTCGTCGACTGCCTGCGCGAGATCCGCAAGCTGACCCCCGGCATCCAGCTGGAGACCCTGGTGCCGGACTATCGCGGTCGCATGGACGTCGCCCTGGCCATCACCGAGCAGGAGCCACCGGATGTCTTCAACCACAACCTGGAGACCGTCCCGCGCCTGTACAAGGCCGCGCGCCCGGGTTCGGACTTCGAGTGGTCGCTGGACCTGCTGCAGAACTTCAAGAAGCGCGTGCCCCAGGTGCCGACCAAGTCCGGCCTGATGCTGGGCCTGGGCGAGACCGACGAGGAAGTCATCGAGGTCATGCAGCGCATGCGCGAGCACGAGATCGACATGCTGACCCTCGGCCAGTACCTGCAGCCCTCGCGCAACCACCTGCCGGTGCAGCGCTTCGTCCACCCGGATACCTTCGCCTGGTACGCCGAGGAAGGCGCCAAGATGGGCTTCAAGAACGTCGCCTCGGGTCCGCTGGTGCGTTCGTCCTACCACGCCGACCAGCAGGCCCACGGCACCAAGATCAACTGATCCTGGCGTCGTCATGAAAAAGGGCAGCCCGGGGCTGCCCTTTTCTATTGCGGATATGAACACCTCACCCCACCCCTCCGCCGAGGGCGGGAGAGGGGTGGGGTGAGGGCGCGCGCTACTAGCCGCGGAGCACGCCGTCCACCAGTGCCTTCGCTTCCTCCTGGATGCGCCCCAGGTGGGCTTCGCCCTCGAAGCTCTCGGCGTAGATCTTGTAGACGTCCTCGGTGCCCGAGGGCCGGGCGGCGAACCAGCCGTTCTCGGTGACCACCTTGAGGCCACCGATGGCGGCGCCGTTGCCGGGGGCCTCGGTGAGGATGGCGGTGATCGGCTGGCCGGCCAGCTCCTTGGCGGTGACCTGGGCGGCGGAGAGCTTGCTCAGACGAGCCTTCTGCTCGCGGTCGGCGGCGGCGTCGATGCGCTGGTAGACCGGGGCGCCGAAGCGTTCGGTCAGGCCCTGGTAGCGCTCGCCTGGGTCCTTGCCGGTCACGGCGGTGATTTCCGCGGCCAGCAGGCCGAGGATGAGGCCGTCCTTGTCGGTGGACCAGGCGCCGCCGGCCTTGCGCAGGAAGGACGCGCCGGCGGATTCCTCGCCACCAAAGCCCAGGCTGCCATCCAGCAGGCCGTCGACGAACCACTTGAAGCCTACCGGCACCTCCACCACCGGGCGGCCAATGCCCTGGGCGACGCGGTCGATCATCGACGAGGACACCAGGGTCTTGCCGATGCCGGCCTGCGGGCTCCACTGCGGACGATGGGTGAAGAGGTATTCGATGGCCACCGCCAGGTAGTGGTTGGGATTGAGCAGGCCCACCGAGCGGGCGACGATGCCATGGCGGTCATGGTCGGTGTCGCAGGCGAAGGAGACGTCGAATCTGTCCTTGTTCTCGATCAGGCCGGCCATGGCGTGGGGCGAGCTGCAGTCCATGCGGATCTTGCCGTCCCAGTCCAGGCGCATGAAGCGGAAGGTGGGGTCGACGCGGGTCGACAGCACTTCCAGCGGCAGGCCATAGCGCTCGGCGATGCGCGGCCAGTAGTGCACCCCGGCACCGCCCAGGGGATCGACGCCAAAGGTCAGGCCGGAGCCGCGGATGGCGTCCAGGTCGATGACCTGGCCCAGGCCGCCGACATAGCTGTCGAGGAAATCGAATTTATGGGTGGTGGCGGCCTTGAGCGCCTGGCGGTAATCCATCCGCTTGACGCCGTCGAGACCGGCCACCAGCAGGGCATTGGCGCGGTCCTGAATACTTTTGGTGACGTTGGTATCGGCCGGGCCGCCATTGGTGGGGTTGTACTTGAAGCCACCATCGGCGGGCGGATTGTGCGACGGGGTAATGACGATGCCGTCGGCCAGACCCGAGCTGCGGCCGGCGTTGTATTCGAGGATGGCGTTGGACAGCGCCGGGGTGGGGGTATAGCCCGGCTCGCCATGGGTCTCGGCGCAGCCGGCGTCGATACGGACTTCCACGCCGTTGGCGGCGAGCACTTCCAGGGCGGAGATGAAGGCCGGTTCGGACAGCGCATGGGTGTCCATGCCCATGAACAGCGGGCCGTCGACGCCCTGGGCCTGGCGGTATTCGCAGATGGCCTGGGTGATGGCGAGGATGTGCCACTCGTTGAAGCTGCCCTTGAGCGAGGAACCGCGGTGCCCGGAGGTGCCAAAGGCTACTTGCTGACCCGGATCGCTGGGGTCGGGGCGATCGCTGTAGTAGCGCGCCACCAGGCGCGGCAGGTGGGTCAGGGTGTTCTCGTCGGGAAGGCGTCCTGCATTGGGAGCGAGCGTCATGAAAGCGTCCTGTATACGTCGGAAAGAGGCAGCGGTCAGGCACAAGGCCGGGTCTGAAGGATCACCGTGGCACGGCGACCGTTCAGTTACGCCCATAGACCGTGCTGCCCGTCGAAGGTGCAGCCTACACCGGCTGGACCTGAGAACGCTGTGACGGGCTCAGCCAAGATAGCCCAAGCGCAGCAGATAATGCAGGACGGCGTAGGCCCCCAACAGCAGCAATCCACCAAAGAACAGGCGGCGGAACAGGCGCTCATCGAGACGCTGGCGCAGGCGCTGGCCCAGCCCCATGCCCAGGAGGGCGGGTAGCAGCAGCAGACTGGAAGCACCCAGGTGCTCGACCGCCAGCGCTTCCTGCCGCCAGAGGCCCACCAGCAGGGCCAGGGTGGCGACGGTGAAGGTCAGCCCCAGGGCCTCGATCAGCTGTTCCTTGTCCAGCGCCAGACTCTGCAGATAGGGCACCGCCGGCAGTACGAAGACGCCGGTCATGCCGGTGATCAGACCCGTGACGAAACCCACCAGCGGAGCGGCCTTGGCTGCATGACGACCTGGCGCGGGCAGGCGCCAGCCCGTCCAGCCGACCAGGCCGTAGGCGACCAGCACCGCGCCCAGCGCGGCAGCGAGTCCGGCGCCATCGCCCCCGGTCAGCAGCGGGATGCTGAGCAGGGTGCCCGGCACCAGTGCCAGTTGCAGCGGCAACAGGCGTTTGAGCGTTTGCCAGGGCGAGGGACCGGCGCAGAATTGCCAGACGTTGGTGAGCAGCGAGGGAATCAGCAGCAGGGCGGCGGCTTCGGCCGGCGTCATCAGCAGCGCCAGCAGACTCATGGCGACGGTGGGCAGGCCCAGGCCGAGCACGCCCTTGGTCAGCCCCGCGAGCACGAAGATCAGGATACAGAGCAGCAAGGTCATGGTCGCCTCCTCGGGTGGAGGCGTTACCATGGATTCCAGGACCGCAGGTGAGAAGCCGGGATTGGCGAAGGCTGCCTACGGTCAACACAGAGGCTCGCCGCCGATGCGCTACGACCTGCTCGACCTGCGTCTGTTCCGCCACGTCGTGGCGGCGCGCAGCATCACCCTGGGCGCCGAACGGGTCCACCTGGCACTGCCTTCCGCCAGTGCCCGCATCAAGGCCCTGGAAGACAGCCTAGGAACGCCGCTGCTGATCCGCCACGCGCGTGGCGTACGCCCCACGCCGGCTGGCCTGACCCTGGAGCGCCATGCCCGGGCGATCCTGTCGCGGCTGGAGGAAATGGACCAGGACCTCGCTGGCGCGGTGGCGGACAGCCGTACACGGGTGCGGCTGTTGGGCAACGGTGCCGCGGTGATGGAGCATCTGGATGAACCCCTGGCCGATTTCCTCCAGGCGCAGCCTAGGGTGGACGTGGACGTCGAGGAATCGCCCAGCCCGCGTATCGTGCTGGCGCTGCGTGAGGGGCGTGCCGACCTGGGAATTTTCGTGGCGGCGCCGGGTTTGGAGGATCTGCAGGTCCGGCCCTTCCGCGATGATCCTCTGGTGCTGGTCGCTGCGCCGGGTCGCCTGACGTGCAGGGACGGCGAGGCGGTCGACTTCGCCGGACTGCTCGAGCAGCCCTTCGTCGGGCTGTCCCGTGGCAATGCCTTGCAGCTGCATGTGGAAGCCCAGGCGGCGCAGTGGGGCCGGGAGCTGGCAATCCGTATTCGGGTACCGAGTCCGATCCAGGCCTGTGCCCTGGTCGCCCGTGGCCTGGGTGTGGCCATCCTGCCAGTCGCGAGCTTGGTCCGTGCGGGACAGGGCTTGGCGCTGGCCAGCCACCCGCTGCGCGATGCCTGGGCGCGTCGCGAACTGGTCTGCCGGGACTTCAACGCGCTGTCGCCAGCGGCGGTAGCCTTGCTGGAGGTGCTGGTAAGGGCCGGAAGGGAGGGTGTCGAAGCAGGCTGATCGCGACCCGATCTCGGTTGAGAGATGGGTCGCGATCAGGCGTCAGCTGCGCAGTTTGTCCAGCAACTGATGGTTGGGATAGCCGTCGGCGGGCCAGCCCTGGGACTGCTGGTAGGCGCGGATGGCCTTGCGGGTGTTGGCGCCGATGATGCCATCGGCACTGCCCGGGTCGAGCCCCAGGGCGGCCAGGCGCTGCTGCAGTTCCACGCGCTCGCTGCGGCTCAGCGGCAGATCGTCGGTGGGCCAGCTGCCGGCGATCTGGCCGGCGTCGCGATAGCGCTCCGAGAGCAGCGCCACGCCCAGGGCATAGGAGCTGGAGTTGTTGTACTTGAGGATGGTGCGGAAATTGTTGAACACCAGGAAGGCCGGGCCGCGATGGCCGGCGGGCAGCAGCAGCGAAGCGCTGTCGCTCGGCTGGGCGGCCGGTCGCGGCAGGCCGAGGCCCTGGATGCCCAGGGCGTTCCACTCGGCCAGGCTCTTGCGCACGCCCATGTCGGCCAGGCTGTAGTCGAAGTTGGCCGGTACCCGGACCTCGTAGCCCCAGGGCTTGCCGTCCTGCCAGCCGGAGGCCTTGAGGTAGTTGGCGGTGGAGGCCAGGGCATCGGCGGTGGAGCCCCAGATGTCGCGGCGACCGTCGCCGTCGAAGTCCACCGCGTACTGGTCGTAGGTGGTGGGGATGAACTGGGTCTGGCCCATGGCGCCGGCCCAGGAGCCGATCATGCGGTCGGCGGTGACGTCACCGTGCTGCAGGATGCCAAGGGCGGCGATGAGCTGGTCCTGGGCGAAGTCCGGGCGGCGACCTTCGTAGGCGAGGGTGGCCAGGGAGCGGATGACGCCCTTGTTACCCATGTTGTTGCCGTAGTTGCTCTCCATGCCCCAGAAGGCCACCAAGCGCGCGGGCTCGATGCCATAGCGGGCTTCCAGGGACGCCAGTAGCCCGGCCTGCTGGATCAGCAGACTCTTGCCATTGCGCACCCGCAGGGGCGAGACGGCGGATTCCAGGTATTCCCAGACCGGCTTGGTGAATTCCGGCTGGCTGCGATCGGCGGCGATCACCGCCGGATCGGGTTGCACGTCAGCGAAGGCCTGGTCGAAGGTGGCGGCGGAGATGCCCCGGCCCAGGGCCAGTGCGCGGAAACGGCTGCGCCATTGCTCGAAGCTTTCGTCCGGCTGCGGCATGGCCTCGGCCGCCGAGGAGGGGGCGTTCGCCGCGGGTGCGGGTTTGGACGAGGAGGGCGAAGAGGGCGCCGCGGCGGGCGTCGTCGGAGTCTGGGCGCAGGCGGCCAGGGCGGCGGTCAGCAGGGTGACCAGGGTTCCGGCGAGGAGGCCGCCGGTCTTGAATCCGCAGGTTTTCCCGAATTGCATCTGTCTCCACCGGACGTCTAGGCAGGAAGGCTCACCTTAGCACGGCCCGGGTCCCGACGTCTGTCAGGCGTCTGCACGCGGCTTTCAGGCAGCCAGAAAGACCGAAGCCTTCTCGTCTTGCAACGAGAAGGCTTCGCGGCGGTAGCTGCCTTTGCCCTTGGCGGGTTTTTCCTGGCGCGGGCGATAACGGGGATCGCTGACGAGGACCTTGGCCTTGTTGGGGCCGCGGCTGTACTTCTTGGCCATGCGTGCGTGCTCCGGGGGTTGGGGATTCCCCCTTGATGGGGGCACGCCAGTCTATTGCAAGGGCTGGGCATTACAAGCGCCGGCCAGCGCTAGGACCTGGGCAGGGCCAGCCGCTTGCCGGCGAGCGTCAGCGCTAGGCTGGCCAGGGTCAGCCAGACTTCGCCGGGCGCCTGGCCCTTGATCTGTTCGTCGGCGACCTGGGCCTCGCGCAGCAGGGCTTCCAGCCGGCGTGCATCCTGGCGCTGCAGGGCGCGGCTGACCAGCGGGCGCCGCTTGTCCCACACCGGCGGCTTGACCTGGGTGAAGGCGCGTTCCAGCGACGTGCCGCTTTCCTGCAGATGGGCCAGGTTGGCGAGCAGGCGAAGTTCCCGGGCCAGGGCCCAGAGCACCACGGCGGCTTCCACGCCTTCGCCGCGCAGGCCTTCGAGGATGCGCAGGGCATGTTCCGCATCGCCGGCCAGGGCGGCATCCAGCAGGCCGAAGACGTCGTAGCGGGCGCTGTCGGCCACCGAGGCGCGTACGGTCTCGGCATCCACCTGGGAGCCTTCGATGAGCAGGCGGAGCTTTTCGATTTCCTGGGCCGCGGCCAGCAGGTTGCCTTCCACCCGCTCGGCGATCAGTTCGACCGCTTCGGGGGTAGCGGCCAGCCCCAGGCGCGACAGACGCTGGCTGATCCACTGCGGCAGCTGCGCCAGTTCCACCGGCCAGATCTGCACGAATTGCGCCTGCGGGTGCTCCAGCAGGGCCTTGGCCCATTTGGTCTTCTGGGCGGCGGCATCCAGGCGCGGCAGGCTGATCAGCAGCAGGGTGTCTTCGGCGGGGCGGGCCAGGTAGTCGAGCAGGGCGGCGGAGCCCTTGTCGCCCGGCTTGCCGGTGGGCAGGCGCAATTCGAGGATGCGTTTCTGGGCGAACAGTGAGAGGCTGGCACCGGCCTCGTAGAGACGACCCCAGTCGAAACCGGCATCGACGTCGAAGACCTCACGCTCGTCGAAGCCCTGGGCGCGGGCCGTGCCGCGAATGGCATCGCTGGCTTCCTGGCAGAGCAGCGGCTCATCGCCACTGACCGCATAGACGGCGGCCAGCGAGCCCTGGAGCTGCTTACCGAGCTGGTTGGCGTTGAGTTTCATGCTGAACCGGAATGGCAAACCGGAGCCTTGCGGCTCCGGATGCGGCGCTTAGCGCGCGGGGGTGGGGATGTCGATCGGCGACTGCTGCGGCGGGACGGACTCGCGGGCGCGGCGGTCGGCGTCGGCCTTGGCGGCGGCGCGAGCATCGGCGTCGCGCTGCAGCTTCTCCAGGCGCTCCGGTGTCAGGGCCTGCAGGCGGGCTGCCAGCTGCTGTACCAGTTCGCGGCGCATCTCGCGGCGCAGCTGGTCCCTCTGCTGTTCGGAACCGACGATGTTGTTCTGGTCGGTCACGTAGTAGCGCTGGGTTTCCAGGTAGTCGCTGACCAGTACCGCCTGGTTCTTGCCGACGATGGTGTAGGGCTGACGGGTGGTCAGCTCGACCTCGGCACTGCGGGCGCCGCTGGTGTAGCTGGCGGTGCGCTCGCTCTGGGCTTCGCCGCCCAGATCCAGGGTGTAGGGCGCGCCCGAGCTGACCCGCACATGGGCGTCCTCGAGCATGTCGCGCACGTCCTTGACGGTCTGGCCGTAGGCGTCGCGCGCCGTCAGGTTCAGCTCGTTTAGGCTCAGGCGGGTTTCGCCGGTGCCGCGCAGCTGGAAGCCACAGGCGGTCAGCAGGGTCGCCAGGCCGACTACCGCAAGGCCGGGGAGAATCCGTTTCTTCATCTGTTGTCTGCTCCGTTCGCGTGTCTTAGTTGGCGACGATGTTGACCAGTTTACCCGGGACCACGACGACCTTGCGGATGGTCAGGCCCTCGGTGAAGCGTGCCACGTTCTCGTTGGCGCGGGCGGCGGCCTCGATGGCCTCGCGGCTGGCGTCGGCCGGTACTTCGATCTGGCCGCGCAGCTTGCCGTTCACCTGGATGACGATCTGCAGGCTGTCCTGCACCAGGGCGCTTTCGTCCACCTGTGGCCAGCGGGCATCGATGACCGCATCGCGGTGGCCCAGTTGCTGCCAGAGACCGTGGGCGATGTGCGGGGTGATGGGCGCCAGCAGCAGGGTGACGGCCTCCAGGCCCTCCTGCAGCAGACGGCGATCAGCGTCGCTGTCCTGGGCGGCCTTTTCCAGCACGTTCATCAGGGTCATGACCGCGGCGATGGCGGTGTTGAACTTGTGATGCTGACCGATATCCTGGCTGGCCTGGCGGATGGCCAGGTGGATGGCGCGACGCACCTCCTTCTGGGCCGGCGACAGCTCGCCGAGGGCACCGGCGCTCGGCAGGCCCTGGGTGACGTGGGCCTGGGCCAGACGCCAGACGCGACGCAGGAAGCGGCTGGCACCCTCGACGCCGGAATCGGACCATTCCAGGCTCATGTCCGGCGGCGAGGCGAACATCATGAACAGTCGGCAGGTGTCGGCGCCGTACTGGTCGATCATCGCCTGGGGATCGACGCCGTTGTTCTTCGACTTGGACATCTTCTCGACGCCACCGATTTCCACCGGCTGGCCATCGCTCTTCAGGCGCGCCCCGATCACCTTGGCCTTGGCATCGCGTTCCACCTCGACATCGGCCGGATTGAACCAGTCCTTGCTGCCGTTGGGATTCGTGCGGTAGTAGGTCTCGGCCACCACCATGCCCTGGGTCAGCAGGTTCTCGAAGGGCTCGTCGGAATCGATCAGGCCCTGGTCGCGCATCAGCTTGTGGAAGAAGCGCGAGTAGAGCAGGTGCAGGATGGCGTGCTCGATGCCGCCGATGTACTGGTCGACGGGCAGCCAGTAGTTGGCTTCTTCCTTGTCCAGCATGCCGCCGGTGAAATTCGGCGAGGCATAGCGGGCGAAGTACCAGGAGCTTTCGACGAAGGTGTCCATGGTGTCGGTTTCGCGGCGGGCCGGCTGGCCGTTGCGCGGATCGACGGTCTCGTAGAATTCCGGCATGCGCGCCAGGGGTGAGCCGGCGCCGTCCGGCACCACGTCCTCGGGCAGCACCACCGGCAGCAGGTCGGCCGGCACCGGGATGTCGACGCCGTCGTCGCCATGGATGATGGGGATCGGGCAGCCCCAGTAGCGCTGGCGGCTGATGCCCCAGTCGCGCAGGCGGAACTGGGTGCGCGGCTGGCCCAGGCCCTTGGCCTGCAGATCGGCGCCGATGGCGTCGAAGGCGGCGTCGTAGGCGAGGTTGTCGTAGGCACCGGAATTGATCAGGAAGCCTTCCTTGCTGCCGTACCAGTCCTTCCACTGCACCGGGTCGAACTGGTAGCGCTCGTATTCCGCGGGGCTGTAGTCGTCCGGATTGGCCAGCACGCGGGTGGCGTCCGCGGTATCCACCACCTGGACGATGGGCAACTGGTACTTGTTGGCGAATTCGAAGTCACGCTCGTCGTGACCGGGCACGGCCATGACCGCGCCGTCGCCGTAGTGCATCAGCACATAGTTGGCGACCCATACCGGCAGGCGGGCGTCGGTCAGCGGATGGCGGACGAACAGCCCGGTGTCAAGGCCCTTCTTCTCCTGGGTGGCGATGTCGGCTTCGGCGACGCCGCCGCGCTTGCACTCGTCGATGAAGGCCTGCAGCTCGGCGTTGCCCTGGGCGGCCTGGGTGGCCAGCGGGTGTTCGGCGGCCACGGCGACATAGGTGGCGCCGAGCAGGGTGTCGGGGCGGGTGGTGAAGACCTTCAGGGTGCCTTCGGCGCCGATGCTCTCCTGGTCATAGGGGAATTGCACCTCCATGCCGCGGGACTTGCCGATCCAGTTGCGCTGCATGGTCTTGACCTGCTCGGGCCAGCCGGGCAGGCCGTCGAGGGAGGTCAGCAACTCTTCCGCATAGTCGGTGATGCGGAAGTAGTACATGGGGATCTCGCGCTTCTCGATCAGCGCACCGCTGCGCCAGCCGCGGCCGTCGATGACCTGCTCGTTGGCCAGTACGGTCTGGTCCACCGGGTCCCAGTTCACCGTGCCGTTCTTGCGGTAGATGATGCCCTTCTCGAACAGCTGGGTGAACAGCCACTGCTCCCAGCGATAGTAGTCGGGCTTGCAGGTGGTGACCTCGCGGGACCAGTCGATCGCCAGGCCCAGGCTCTGCAGCTGGGACTTCATGTAGGCGATGTTCTCGTAGGTCCACTTGGCCGGGGCCACGCCGTTCTTCATGGCGGCGTTTTCGGCGGGCATGCCGAAGGCGTCCCAGCCCATGGGCTGCAGGACGTTCTTGCCCAGCATCCGCTGGTAGCGGGCGATGACGTCGCCGATGGTGTAGTTGCGCACGTGCCCCATGTGCAGCTTGCCGCTGGGGTAGGGGAACATCGACAGGCAGTAGAACTTCTCCTGGCCCGGGCGCATGGTGGCCTTGAAGGACAGATTCTGGTCCCAGAAGGACTGGGCGGCGGCTTCTATTTCGCGGGGCTGATAGTGTTCGTGCATGGGCGTGTCGAGGGCTGCAGAGGCGTTTGATCGAGCCGCCAAGCATACATGACCCCCCGAGCGCGGGGAAATGTCCCGGGCTGTCGCTTGTTTCGCACTCCACGGGAGGCAGGGTTGGAAGGGCCGTACTAGGCTGATCAAACGTCCGTTCACTTATCCGGGAGGATGATCGCCATCATGGGAAAGTTTCGACGCGAGTCCGAAAAGCTGCCCGTCGACGTGCGCCTGCAACGGCGCCTGGCGCTGGCGCTGGATGAGGCGGCTACCCAGGAGCGCCTCTATGACAGGGCCAACGGGGAGGTCGAGGTGCAGGGCCTGAGCCCGGCCGAATACGCCCTGGTCAAACGCTGGCTGGAGCGCCATCGGGCGACCGACGCCGCCCTGGCCTGTTGCCTGGGCTGCGGCCGGGTCCAGGCGGCGGGGTCCTTCTGCGCACAGTGCCAGGGTCGGCAACTGTTGGCCGAGAGTCCTTCTGCCCCGGTCGGCGCTCCCCTACACTAGGTGCCGCCGCGACCCGGAGGTCGCCCCCGACCGGAGGGACCATGGGTCTGCGCTATTTCTTCAAGCAACTGCTGCTGCCACCGGGCGGCCTGCTGCTGCTCCTGCTGCTGGGCTGGTGGTTGCGCCGGCGCTATCCGCGCCTGGGGCTGGTCTGCTTCGTGGGCGGTCTGCTGGGTCTCTGGGCCAGTACCTTGCCGGTCGTGGTGGAGACCGGCGGTCGGCTGCTGGAACATGATGCCGCCCTGCCCGAGGCGCGCTGGACGACCCTTGCCCGGCAGGCCGATGCCATCGTGGTGCTGGGCGCCGGTCGTGAGGTGGACGATCCGGGCTGGGCGGGCGATGCCGCCAGTCACCTGGCGGTGGAACGGCTGCGCTATGCGGCGCGGCTGGCCAAGGCCAGTGGACTGCCGGTGCTGATCACCGGCGGCTCGCCCCATGACCGCCCGCTGAGCGAGGCGGCGCTGATGACCGAGGTGATGGAACGCGACCTGGGGGTGCCGGTGCGTTGGCAGGAAGGTGCCAGTCGCACCACCTGGGAGAATGCCACCCTGAGTGCGCCGCTGCTGCGCGAGGCCGGGGTGACGCGGGTAGTGCTGGTGACCCAGGCCTATCACATGGCCCGTTCGCGCTGGTGTTTCGAACGGCAGGGCTTGCAGGTGGTGGCCGCCCCCATGGGCTTCATCGGTATTCCCAATGCCCGGCCCTTCGGTGGCTGGCTGCCGGAAGCCAAGGCGGTCGAGCAGACCGCCCAGTTGCTCAACGAGGCCGCCGGGCTGCTGCTCTATCCGCTCGCCTATCGCTAGTGCTCGCCTAGCTCTGGGTGACCACCAGCGGCGCCTCTTCCGGACGATCCTGCCGACGCAGCAGCAGGCCCCACAGCAGCACCAGGGCGGAAAAGATCGCCAGCGGCCAGAGGCGGTAGTGCAGATAGGGCGTCAGGCCATCCATGGGTACCACGCTGCCCTGCAGCACGCCGACCTCGAAGGCCGGGATCTGCCGGCTGATGCGACCGAAGGGGTCGACCAGGGCCGTGATGCCGTCGTTGGTGACCCGCACCAGCCAGCGTCCGCTTTCCAGGGCGCGCATCTGCGCCATCTGCAGGTGCTGTTGCGGACCGATGGACTTGCCGAACCAGGTGTCGTTGCTGATGGTGAGCAGCAGCTGACTCTGGGCCGCCATGCTGGCGACGAACTCCGGATAGACCACCTCGTAGCAGATGTAAGGCGCCACGCGATAGCCCTTCACCTGCAGCGGCTCCTGCTGCTCGGGACCGCGGACGAAGTCGGACATGGGCAGGTCGAAGAAGCCAATCAGCCCGCGCAGGTATTCCTGCAGCGGTACGTATTCGCCGAAGGGCACCAGCTTCTGTTTGTAGTAGGTGCCCGAGCCGTTGCCGACCGCGGTGATGCTGTTGAAGTATCGCGACTCGCCCTCGGCGTCGCGTTCCCGCGCGGGCAGGCCGGTCACCAGGGCGCCGCCATGGGCCGCCACCTGGGCGCCTTCGGCGGCGAGGAAGTCACTGACGTATTCGCGCAGCACGGGAATGGCGTTTTCCGGCCAGACCACCAGATCGGCATCGGTCTGCTCGGCGGTGCGGTCGCGATAGAGCGCCAGGGTGGCGCGGGCGTGGTCGGGATTCCACTTGAGTTCCTGGGCGATGTTGCCCTGGACCCCGGCGACCTTGAGCGGCGCGCCGGCCGGCTGCGTCCAGACCTGGCCCTTGAAGACGTCGCCGGCCACCCAGGGCAGGGTCACCAGCACCAGGCCCGCGACCAGGGCGAGGGGCCGCACGATCAGGCGCGGGGCGTTGACCAGCAGGGCCGCGGTAAAGGCCAGCACGGCGGAGATCAGCCAGACGCCGCCCAGCGGAGCCAGGCCCTGCAGGGGGGCGCTGAGCTGGCTGTAGCCGAGCAGCAGCCAGGGAAAGCCGGTCAGTGCCCAGCTGCGGAACAGCTCCAGGGCGAACCAGAGGCCGGCAAAGGTCAGGGCGTCGCCCAGGGGCGCCTGGTTGCGTCTGAGGCACAGCGCCCAGAGTCCGGCGGGCAGGGCGAAGAACAGGGCGATGCCGGCGCAGAAGCCCACGGTGAGAAAGAGCGCCAGGGGTACCGGCGCGGCGCCGTAGGTGTGGATGCTGACGTAGATCCAGCTGGTGCCGGCGAGAAAGGCGCCGAAGCCGTAGCACCAGCCGCGCAGCAGGGCGCGCCAGGCACCGAGACCCTTGAGGCCCAGGTAGAAGAGGCCGGCGGACAGCACTGCCAGCGGCCAGATGTTGAAGGGGGCCAGCGCCAGGGGGGTGAGGGCACCGGCGAAGAGCGCCAGAAGGTTGCCCTTCCAGCCAGGTTGAGAGATCCAGCGCATCGAAAATCCTTGGTCCGATCGAGGCTGCGCAAGCTTACTCGTCAGCGCGATTCAGTGCCAAAGGCGCTTGAGGGAGAGCGAGCCAAGTCGCAGACGGGAGAGAGAAGCCATGGCGGCCATGGCGATCCGTAGGTTGGGCTGAGACGGCTCTATCGTCGAAGTCCAACAGTCGTGAAGTCGAGGCAAGGCCTGTTGGGCTTCGCTGCGCTCAACCCAACCTACGGCGATCCGTAGGAGGGCGCGCGATGGGTATGGCCTGGGCCGTGCTAGCGGTTGATCGGGGTCACGCGCAGCAGGTGGATGCGCCGGCCGTCGGCGTTGAGCACGCGGAAGCGGAAGTCGTCGATCACCGTTTCCTCGTTGCGCTTGGGCAGGTGGCCCAGGCGATTCATCACCAGGCCACCGGCCGTGTCGGCCTCGGCATCGGCGAAACGGGTCTCCAGGGTCTCGTTGAGCGTCTCGATGGGGGTGAGCGCCTTGACCACGAAATCGCCGTTGGGCAACGACTTGATGAAGCTCTCTTCCTCCACGTCGTGCTCGTCCTCGATCTCGCCGACGATCTGTTCCAGCACGTCCTCGATGGTCACCAGGCCGGCGACGCCGCCGTATTCGTCCACCACGATGGCCATGTGGCTATGGGTCGAGCGAAATTCACGCAGCAGTACGTTGAGGCGCTTGGACTCGGGCACGAAGGTGGCCGGGCGCAAGGCCGTCTTGAAGTCGAAGACCCGCGCAGGGTCCAGCAGCAGCGGCAGCAGGTCCTTGGCCAGCAGCAGGCCGAGCACGTCGTCGGGGCCGTCGCCGATCACTGGATAGCGGGAGTGCGCCGCCTCGATCACCGCCGGCAGGAATTCCGCCGGGGTCTGGTGGGCGCGGATGCTGATGATCTGCGAGCGCGGCACCATGATGTCGCGCACCTGCAAGTCGGCCACCGAGATGGCGCCCTCGACGATGGACAGTACCTCGCTGTCGAGCACCTTGTTCTCGTGCGCCTCGCGCAGCAGTTCCAGCAGTTCCTGGCGACTCTTGGGTTCATGGGCAAAGGCCTGGACGATGCGTTCCAGCCAGGAACGATGCCCAGTGCCTGATCGATCTTCGTTCATGTGTCTGTCATTCACCGTAGGGATCGGGGTAGCCCAGTTCAGCGAGCAATTGGCGTTCCAGGTCTTCCATCTCCTCGGCTTCGTCATCTTCCAGATGATCGTAGCCGAGCAGGTGCAGGCAGCCGTGGATGACCAGGTGCGCCCAGTGCGCTGCGGCGGGCTTGCCTTGCTCGGCGGCCTCGCGGGTCACCACGGGGGCGCAGATCACCAGATCGCCGAGCAGGGGGATATCGAGGAATTCGTCCGGCACGTCGGCCGGAAAGGACAGCACGTTGGTGGCGTAGTCCTTGTGCCGCCAGGTGCGGTTGAGCTCCCGGCCTTCGTCTTCGTCCACCAGGCGGATGGTGAGTTCCGAGTCGCCCTGGCGGGCGCGCAGGGCGCGTTCACACCAGCGGCGTAAGTCCGGCTCCTCGGGGAGGTCGGCCGCCTCGCTGGCGACCTGGACGTCCAGTTCAATCGCCATGGCGATCCTCTCCCTGAGCGCGCGGCTTGTCCTGCAGCGCCTCGAAGCGGTCGTAGGCCTCGACGATGCGCTGCACCAGCGGGTGGCGCACCACGTCCTTGGACTCGAAGTGGGTGAAGCCAATGCCCGGCACGTCGCGCAGGACCTCGATGACGTGCTTGAGACCCGACTTGGTGCCGCGCGGCAGGTCGACCTGGGTGACGTCGCCGGTGATCACCGCGGTGGAGCCGAAACCGATCCGGGTCAGGAACATCTTCATCTGCTCGAGGGTGGTGTTCTGACTTTCGTCGAGAATGATGAAGCTATTGTTGAGGGTGCGGCCGCGCATGTAGGCCAGCGGCGCGACCTCGATGACCTGGCGCTCGATGAGCTTGGCCACCTGCTCGAAGCCGAGCATCTCGTAGAGGGCGTCGTACAGCGGGCGCAGGTAGGGATCGATCTTCTGCGCCAGGTCGCCGGGCAGGAAGCCGAGCTTCTCGCCGGCTTCCACCGCCGGGCGCACCAGCAGGATGCGGCGGATCTGCTCGCGCTCCAGGGCGTCCACGGCGCAGGCCACGGCCAGGTAGGTCTTGCCGGTACCGGCCGGGCCTATGCCGAAATTGATGTCGTGATCGAGGATCGACTTGACGTAGCGCTGCTGGTTGGCGCCACGCGGGCGGATCATGCCCTTCTTGGTGCGCAGGGCCACGCTGGTGTCGCCGCCGCCGCGGCGCTCTTCCTGCAGGGCTTCCAGACCGGATTCCTGCAGGTAGAGGTGGACCAGTTCCGGGGCCACCGCGGTGCCGCTGGCGGTCTCGCGATAGAGGCGCTGCAGGAGGTTCTGGGCCGCGCGGGTGCGCTCGGGATCGCCGACCAGTTCGAACTGGTTGCCGCGATTGCGGATCTCGATGCCGAGACGGCGTTCGATCTGGCGCAGATTTTCATCGAGCTGGCCGCACAGGTTGGCGAAACGGTCGGCATCGAAGGGTTCGAGGGTGAAATGCTGGAGCGTCTGGGGGGTATTCAAGGTGTGCTGGGAAACCCTTTGGATTGGCTTTACGAAAACTTGACGTAGCTTGAGAGTAACCTGCGTCGCGCCCTTGGCAAAGGGCGCGTGCGACCATCCATCAGGCCAGCGCGACGGCGACGGGCGGGCGCGCACCGCTGGCGACGGGGGCCAGCAGGGTACCGCGCAGGGAGTGCGGCAGGGCCTCGTCGATGTGCACCTGGACGAACTGGCCGATCAGGCTGGCGTCGCTGCAACGGAAGTTGACGATGCGGTTGTTCTCGGTGCGGCCCTGCAGCATGCCGGGATCGCGCTTGGAGAAGTCGCTCACCAGAATGGTCTGGACGCTGCCGGCCATGCGCCGGCTGATCTCGAAGCCCTGCTGGTGGATGCGTGTCTGCAGGATCTGCAGGCGCTGCTTCTTGAGTTCGTCGGGGGTGTCGTCGACCAGGTCCGCCGCCGGGGTGCCGGGACGGGCGCTGTAGATGAAGGAGAAGGAGAAGTCGAAACCGACGTCCTCGATCAGCTTCATGGTCTGTTCGAAGTCCTTCTCGGTCTCGCCGGGGAAGCCGACGATGAAGTCCGAGCTGATGCAGATGTCGGGCACCGCCGCCTTGAGCCTGCGGATGCGCGACTTGTATTCCAGCGCCGTGTGGTTGCGCTTCATGGCCGCCAGGATGCGATCCGAGCCGGCCTGCACCGGCAGGTGGACGAATTTCACCAGTTCCGGGATCTCGGCGTGGGCCTGGATCAGGGCGTCGGAGAATTCCAGCGGGTGCGAGGTGGTGTAGCGGATGCGGTCGATGCCGTCCACCGCCGCCACCACATAGAGCAGCTCGGCGAAGTCGGCGATGCGGCCGTCGCCGGTGGCGCCGCGATAGCCGTTGACGTTCTGACCCAGCAGGGTCACCTCGCGCACGCCGTGTTCGGCGAGGTGGATGATCTCGGCGAGGACGTCGTCCAGCGGCCGGCTGACCTCTTCGCCGCGGGTATAGGGCACCACGCAGAAGGTGCAGTACTTGCTGCAGCCTTCCATGATGGAGACGAAGGCGCTGGGGCCGTCGATGCGCGGCTCGGGCAGGCGGTCGAACTTCTCGATCTCGGGGAAGGAGATGTCCACCTGGGGTGCCCGGGTGGTGCGCGCGGTGTCGATCATCTCCGGCAGGCGATGCAGGGTCTGGGGCCCGAAGACCACGTCGACATAGGGCGCGCGGTCACGGATGGCAGCGCCTTCCTGGCTGGCCACGCAGCCGCCGACGCCGATCACCAGGTCGGGATTCGCCAGCTTGAGTTCGCGCCAGCGACCGAGCTGGGAAAACACCTTTTCCTGCGCCTTCTCGCGGATCGAGCAGGTGTTGAGCAGGATGACATCGGCCTCGGCCGGATTCTGGGTGACTTCCAGCGGCTCCCGTTCGCCGAGCAGGTCGACCATGCGCGACGAATCGTATTCGTTCATCTGGCAGCCATGGGTTTCGATATAGAGCTTCTTGGACATGCGCGGCAGGGAGTCGGTGGCGAGTGGACCGCGCATTATAGTGATGGCCCTCCGGACGGGGAAGAGCCGCCCGGAAGGCGGTCGGTCTAGGCCTGGGCAGCGCCCTCCGGCAGCCGGGCGATGACCTTGATCTCGAAGCGAAAGCCGGCCAACCAGGTGGCGCCGACCGCGGTCACCGTGGGGTAGGGCGCCGTGCCCCAGTGCTCCAGCAGCACTGGCCAGATCCGTTCGAAGCTGGCCTCGGCATCGATCATGAACAAGGTGACGTCCACCACGTCGGCAAAGGCGGCGCCGGCCGCGGCGAGCACGGCGTCGAGGTTGGCGAAGGCGAGGCGGACCTGATCTTCCAGCTCCGGCTCGGGTGAGCCGTCGGCGCGGCTGCCGACCTGCCCGGAGACGAAGAGAAAGCCGTTGGAACGGATGGCCGGTGAATAGCGGTGCTGTTCGTAGAGGGCATGGCGCTGGGCGGGAAAGACGACGTCGCGGGTCATGGCGGGGCTCCGGTGGGGATCGCTGGGGTCACCTTAGGCGCCGCCTGTCCAGGGATAAACCCGGCCCGGCGGTCAGCATTGTTTGTACAATCCAAACAATCCCCTGTTTCAGGAATCGGCATGGATCTGTTCGCCGCGATGCAGACCTTCGTGCGGGTGGTGGAAGCCGGCAGCTTCACCCGCGCGGCCGAGACCCTCGGCAGCAGCCGCACCCGTGTCACCCAGCAGGTGCAGCAGCTCGAAGCGCGCCTGCAGGTGCGCCTGCTCAATCGCACCACCCGGCAGGTGCAGGTCACCGCCGACGGCGCCGCCTACTACGAACGCTGCCTGGGCGTGCTGGCTGCGGTGGACGATGCCGAGACGGGGCTTTCGGTAGCCACCCGCACGCCCCGTGGCCGCCTGCGGGTGGACGTGCCCAGTCCGCTGGCACGGCTGATCCTGATCCCGGCCCTGCCGGACTTCTTCCAGCGCTATCCGGACATCCAGCTCGAGTTAGGCGTCAGCGATCGCCAGGTGGATCTGATCGGCGACAACGTCGATTGCGTGATCCGCGGCGGTCGCATCCGCGAGCAGTATCTGGTGGCTCGGCCATTGGGGGCGCTGCGGCTGGGTTGCTATGCCGCGCCGGCCTACCTCGCCGCCCAGAGCACGCCGCTTCATCCCGTCGAGTTGGCCGAGGCGCCGCACCGGGTGGTGCGGTTTCTCTGGGGCGCGGGAAAGGGCTTTCCCTATGCCCTGCAGCGCGGCGTCGAGCGCCTGGAGTTGCAGAGCCGGCACAGTCTGGAAGTGGACGATGGCAATGCCTGCCTGGCCGCGGGGCAGGCCGGGCTCGGGGTGGTCTGCCTGCCGCACTATCTGGCGGCGGAGGCGGTCGCCCGTGGCGAACTGGTCAGGCTGTTCGCGGACTGGCAGGTGGCACCCATGCCGCTGTATCTGGCCTTCGCGCCCAATCGTCATGTCAGCGCCAAGTTGCGGGTCTTCATCGACTGGGTGAGCGCGGTGGTCGCCGAGCGCGCCTGGCTGGAAACCCCCGGCGAACGCTGACGGCAGCCAGGGACGGCGTGCTATGCTCGCCGCCCCCTTTTTCCTCGGCGAACCCCGCGTCCACCATGAGCTCATCCCCCAGCAAGCCGGCCATCTACAAGGTCATCTTCGTCAACCAGGGTCAGGTCTTCGAGATCTACGCCAAGCAGATTTTCCAGAGCGATCTCTGGGGTTTCCTGGAGATCGAGGAACTGGTGTTCGGCGAGCGCACCCAGGTGGTGGTGGACCCGAGCGAGGAAAAGCTCAAGGCGCAATTCGAAGGCGTGGTGCGCAGCTTCGTGCCCATGCATTCGATCATCCGCATCGACGAGGTGGAGCGCCTGGGCCAGCCCAAGATCAGCGAAGCCAAGGGCGGCACCAATGTCATGCCGTTTCCCATGCCGCTGCCCGACAAGCCCTGAGAACCTGCCCAAAGTCTGCTGCGCGTCGGCCAAACGGCGTTGAAAATGGCCTGGGTCGCCAGCCCTAGCTGGGCGGCCCCGTCGCAATGCTCATTCACTCCTTGTGAACGCGAGCGCGACGCCGGTCCGCTTCCTAAGCCGTTTTCGTGGGGCCGCCTAGGCCTTGTTTGTCTCTAGCTCGCAAGACGTTGAACAGGTTCTGCCCGTACGCTGGATCAGTTCTGCGGCGGCTGGAAGGGGTTGAGGTTGCCCGCGGTCTGCATGTCCTGCAGATAGTCGCGGAAGATCTGCCCCAGCACCTGGGTGGCCATCTCCAGCTCGTCCCGGCGCATCTGGGCACTGACCAGGTCGGCGGTGTCCATGGCTTCGTCGTTGCCATTGATGGCGGCCATCTTCAGCACGATGTAGGCCTGGATGTTGTTGGGCGGTACGCCCTCGCCGCGAAAGAACATGTTGCCGAGGCGATTCTGCGCATCGGCATTGCCCTTGAGCGAAGCCTGCTCGAACCACTGGCGCGCCTGGTTGAGGTCCTTGGGCGTCTGCTTGCCTTCGTAGTAGAAGTCACCGAGTTCGTACTGCGCCTGGGAGTCGCCGTCGTGGGCGATCTGCTGGCAGCGGGCGATCGCCTGCGCCAGGGCTTCGTTGGCCAGATTCAGGTTGCAACGGCTGGTGCTGGGGACAAGCAGCGAATTGCCGCCGGCCAGGGCGACCAGGGGCATGAGGATCAGGGCTGCGCACAGGGTACGGCCAGCGCGGTGCATGAAGCGCCTCCACGAGCGAGGCAGGTTCGGAGAACCCGGCCGGCGAAACGCGCCGACATCTCATTATGGGTCAAGCCGACGCACGCTTTCAAAACCTTTACGCGCAACGGCGGAACTTTTTTACCTGTGACGCCGGCCACTCAACTAGGTGTGAGGCCGGCAGGGCAGAGAGGTTCCACCAGCGAGACGAACGACACCTGTCAGACGAGTCCTAGTCCTTGAAGGTGGCGAAGGCGCGCTCGGCGGCGTCCAGGGTGATGCGCAGTTCCTCGTCGCCATGGGCGATGGAGGTGAAGCCGGCCTCGAAGGCGCTGGGTGCCAGGTAGACGCCACCGTCCAGCATGAGGTGGAAGAAGCGCTTGAATCTCTCGCTGTCGCTGGCCATGACATCGCTGAAGGTGACGATGTCTTCGGCGCCGCTGAAGTAGAGGCCGAACATCCCGCCCGCCTGGGTGGTGACGAAGGGCACACCAGCGGCATCGGCGCGATCCTGCAGGCCCTGCAGCATGCGCGTGGTGTAGTCGGTCAGCTCGGCGTGGAAACCGGGGCGGCGGATCAGCTGCAGGGTGGTGAGGCCGGCGGCCATGGCCAGCGGATTGCCCGAGAGGGTGCCGGCCTGGTAGACCGGGCCGAGCGGGGCGATCTTTTCCATGATCTCGCGCTTGCCGCCAAAGCAGCCCACCGGCATGCCGCCGCCGACGATCTTGCCGAAGGTGGTGAGGTCCGGGCGGATGCCGTAGTGCGCCTGGGCACCACCCAGGGCGACGCGGAAGCCGGTCATGACCTCATCGAAGATCAGCACCACGCCGTAGCGGTCGCAGAGGCTGCGCAGCCCTTCCAGGAAGCCTGGCGTGGGCGGTACGCAGTTCATGTTGCCGGCCACCGGCTCGACGATGATGCAGGCGATCTGGTCGCCGACCTCGGACAGGGTCTCCTCCACCTCGGCCAGGTCGTTGTAGGCCAGGGTCAGGGTGTGCTGGGCGAAGGCCGCCGGGACGCCCGGGGAGCTGGGCACGCCCAGGGTCAGGGCGCCGGAGCCGGCCTTGACCAGCAGGCTGTCGGAGTGGCCGTGGTAGCAGCCCTCGAACTTGATGATGGTGTCGCGCCCGGTGTAGCCACGCGCCAGGCGGATGGCGCTCATGGTCGCCTCGGTACCGGAGCTCACCATGCGCACCATTTCCATGGACGGCACGATCTCGCAGATGAGGTCGGCCATGGTGGTTTCCAGGGCGGTCGGCGCGCCATAGGAGAGACCGTGCTCCAGCTGGCGGCGCACCGCATCGAGCACGTCCGGATGACTGTGGCCGAGGATCATCGGCCCCCAGGAGCCGACATAGTCGACGTAGCGCTTGTCATCCTCGTCGACGATATAGGCGCCCTGGGCGTGCTTGAAGAACAGCGGCGTGCCGCCGACGCTCTTGAAGGCGCGGACCGGCGAGTTGACGCCACCGGGGATGTGGCGCTGGGCCTGGTCGAAGAGTTGCGCGGAGCGGGACATAGGGGTCTCCTTGAGCGGGATCAGGCCGCGAACAGCTGGGCGAAGGCGCGCGCACGGCGCTCCACCTCGCCCGCGCTGGCGGCGGAAAACAGACTGTGGACGACGGCGAGCAGATCGACGCCGTGGTCGAGCAGGTACGGGGCGTTGTCCAGGGTGACACCGCCGATGGCGCAGACCGGCCGGTTGAAGCGGCGGCGGGCCCGGTCGAGCAATTCCAGGGGCGCCGGCGGGGCATCCGGCTTGGTGCTGGACGCGAAGAAACGGCCGAAGGCCAGGTAGCTGACACCGGCCTGGGCTGCGGCCTCGGCCAATTCCAGACTGGCGTGGCAGGTGCCGCCGAGTACGGCGTCCGGGCCCAATTCGGCGCGGGCCTGGGCCAGGGAGCCGTCTTCCTGGCCCAGATGCAGGCCAACACCCAGCTGGCGGGCCAGGGCGAGGTCGTCATTGATGATCAGCTGGGCGCCATGCTGCCGGCACAGTTCGGCGAGGGCGGCGGCTTCGTCCTGGCGACGGCTGGCGTCATGCGACTTGTCGCGGTACTGCACCAGCCGGGCACCGCCCTGCAGGGCGGCCTCGACATAGGGCAGCAAGCGACCCTCGGCGAGCAGGGCGCTGTCGGTGATGGCATAGAGGCCGCGTAGCGGGCTCATGAGCAGAAATCCAGCGGCAGGCGGCGTGGCACGTACTGACCGCGCCCGGGGCGCTCGGCGTCCCTCAGGGTACGCCAGGTGTAATCCAGGGCGCTGCGCACCGCGCTGGGCAGGGCTTCGCCCAGGGCCAGGCGCCCGGCCAGGGTGCTGGCCAGGGTGCAGCCGGAGCCGTGGTAGCTGCCGGGCAGGCGCTGGCAGACGTGGGTCTCGCAGCCACCGGCGCGGTCATAGAGGCGGTTGTGCACCTCGTGTTCCTCGCCATGGCCGCCGGTGATAAGGAGGTGGGCGCAGAAGGGCAGCAGGCGCTCGGCGCACTGCTCCGGGGTGCCTTCGGGCAACTCGGCGAGGATGCGCGCCTCGGGCAGGTTGGGAGTGGCGATGGTGGCGCGCGGCAGCAGCCGCTCGCGGATGGCGTAGCCGACCTCGTCCTTGCCCAGGGCGCCGCCGCCACCGGCGCGCAGCACCGGATCGCAGACCAGGGGCACGCCGGGCAGGGCCTCCATGATCTCCAGCACCGTCTCGACCATCTCCACCGAACCGAGCATGCCCAGCTTGACCGCCGCCACCGGCAGGTCGGCGATGATCGCCCGGGCCTGGGCCAATACCCACTCGCGATCCAGCACCCGGAAGTCCAGCACGTCGACGGTGTCCTGCACGGTCAGCGCGGTGACCGCCGGGGCGGCGTGGCAGCCCTGGGCGATCAGGGCTTCGATGTCGGCCTGCAGTCCGGCGCCGCCACTCGGATCGTGGCCGGACAGGCAGAGGACGACGGGACGTTGGGGTTCGAGGGTCATGGACGTCAGCCTAGCAAGGGGAAAAGGGGCGCAGCGGCCGGGCGCCGCAGGGAGTGGCACCCTACAACGACCTCGCGCCCCGCGCCACCCGTTGACATGGGACCCGGATCGGGACGAAGGAACTCCGCTGCGGCTTGGGTAGCCGATATACTGCACCTTTGCTCGGGATAGGCGGTTCTATGGCGTTGTGGCGGTTGTTGCGTGATTTCTTCCTGCGCCAACGGCGTGCCTACGGGACTGCCATCCTCTGCCTGCTGGGCGTCGGTCTGCTCAACCTGACCCTGCCCTGGTGGATCGGCAAGGCCATCGACGCCCTGCGCGCCGGCGAGCTGGATCAGACCGGCCTGCTCTGGCGCGTCGCCCTGATCGTGGCGGTGGGCTGTGGCCTCTATGTGCTCCGCTATCAGTGGCGGGTGCGCCTGTTCGGCACCTCCTACCAGGTCGGCGTGGAGCTGCGCGATGCCTTCTTCGCCAAGCTGGCGCGCCTGGACCCTGGCTTCTTCCAGTCCAGCCGCACCGGAGATCTGCTGGCTCGCGCCACCCAGGACATCGACGCCGTGGAGACCGCGGCCGGTGAGGGCGTCTTGGCCAGTTTCGACGGCATGCTGACCCTGCTGCTGGTGCTGCTGGCCATGTTCATCGGCATCGACGCGCCCCTGGCCGCCCTGGCGCTGTTGCCCTTTCCCTTCATGGCCTGGGGTTTCTATCGCGTGGCGCGGCGGGTGCAGCAGCGCTTCGGCCTGGCGCTCGCCGGCTTTTCCGCCCTCAACGACCGCACCCAGGAAGCCTTGAGCGGCTTGCGCATGTTGCGCCAGCATGCCCTGATCGAAGCCGAGCTGGACGACTTCGACGCCCGCGCCCGCAGCGTGGCCAAGGCCGACTACCAGGTGCAGCGCACCGAGGCGCGCTACGAGCCGATCATCTTCGTCGCCCTGAGTCTCGCCACCCTGCTGACCCTGGTCATGGGCAGCTGGCGCTATCTCGACGGTCACATCACACTGGGCCAGTTGACCAGTTTCAGCCTTTATCTGGTGCAACTGATCTGGCCGATGTTCGCCATCGGCTGGTGCTTCAACCTGCTGCAGCGCGGTGAGGCGGGGGCACGCCGGCTGGAAGAGGTGTTCGCCGTCACCGAGCGCATCCGTGACGAGGGCACCCAGACGCCGCCGGACCAGGCCGATCTGTCGGTCTACATCCCGGCCTTCACCTATCCCCAGGCGCGTCAGCCGGCCTTGCAGGACGTGGTCATCGACCTGCCCGCCGGCGATACCCTGGGCATCGTCGGCGCCACCGGCAGCGGCAAGAGCACCTTGCTGCGCCTGTTGCTGCGCCAGTTTCCGCTGGAACAGGGCTGCATCCGCCTGGGCGGGGTGCCGCTGGAGGAGTATCGGCTGGGCGACCTGCGCGCCCAATTCGCCTATGTACCCCAGGATCCCTTCCTGTTCGCCCGTACCCTGGGCGAGAACGTCGCCCTCAGTCGCCCGGATGCCACGGCCGGGGAGATCCACGAAGCCCTCGACGCCGCCGCCTTCGGGACCGATCTGGCGGCGCTGCCACAAGGGTTGGATACCCCGGTGGGCGAGCGCGGGCTGACCCTCTCCGGCGGCCAGCGCCAACGGGTGGCCCTGGCGCGGGCGCTGCTCTCGCCCGCGCCCATCCTGCTGCTGGACGACACCCTGTCGGCGGTGGATACCGCCACCGAAGCCCGCTTGCTGAAGACGCTGGCCGGGCTGCAGGGGCGTACCACCCTGATCGTCAGCCACCGTCTCTCCGCCGTGCAGCAGGCCGACGAGATCATCGTGCTCGACCAGGGCAGCCTGGTGGAGCGAGGTCGTCACGGCGAGCTGCTCGCCGCGGGCGGCCTCTATGCCCGACTCTGGAATCTGCAGCAGGCGGAGGAGGCCGGCCAATGACCAGGACGCGCGTGCTTTCCCTGCTGCTCAAGCCGGTACTGGCCAATCCGCGCAAGCTGGCCGGCACCCTGGCGATCCTGGTCGTGGCGACCCTGTTCGATGTGCTGGGGCCCTGGCTGACCAAGCACTATCTGGACAACTACCTGGTGCCCCACGACCTGCGCCTCTGGCCGCTGGTGGGCCTGGTGGCGGCCTATGTGGTCTCCCAGGGCCTGGCCGCCTACGGTCGCTACCTGCAATCGCTGAGATTCGCCGAGATCGCCATGGACGTGGTGCTCCTGCAGCGGCGCCGGCTGTTCCGCCACGTGCTGAGCCTGCCGCAGAGTTTCCATGACCGCACCGCCACCGGCGAACTGGTGGCGCGGGTCACCAACGACACCGATGCCCTGCGTGAACTCTATGTGGCCTTTCTCGGCAACATGGTCGGCAACATCGTGCTGCTGATCGGCATTTTGGTGGCCATGGCCCTGCTCGACGTACGGCTGATGGCCATCGCTGTGCTGCTGATTCCGGCGGCGTTATTGATCGTCTGGGCCTACCAGCGATACAGCGGGGCGGCGGCCATGGAGGTGCGGATGCTGCGCGCCGAGCAGAGCGCGCGGCTGGGCGAGGCCATCGGCGGCATGGGCCTGTTGCAGGCCTTCAACCAGACCGAGCGCTTCCGCCAGGATTTCCAGCGCCTCAACCAGGCGCAGTACGGCGCCCGCATGCGCACCATCCGCGTCTCCGGTCTCTTGCTGCGTTCGGCGCTGGATCTGGTCAGCGTGGCGGTGCTGGCGGTGCTGCTGCTGGTCTATGGTATGGGCCATCTGCAGGGCGGCGCCGAGATCGGCGTGCTCTATGCCTTCGTCACCTACCTGGGGCGGGTGACCGAGCCGCTGATGGACATCACCCAGAGATTCAACCTGTTCCAGCAGGCCACGGTGGCCGGTACCCGGTTGCTGCACCTGCTGGAAGAGAAGCCGGCGCTGAGTGGCGAGGATGACCGCGCCATCGCGACCGCGCACTTCCACCTCGACGCGGTGCGCTTCCGCCACGCCGGCGCGGGCCACGACACCCTGCACGGCATCGACCTGGACATCGCCCCGGGCACCTTTCTCGGTATCGTCGGCCCCACCGGCAGCGGCAAGTCGACGCTGCTCGACCTGCTCGCCGGGCTGCAACCGGTCACCGGCGGCCACCTCTGCCTGGACGGTCGCGAACTGGGCAGCCTGACCCCGGAGGTGCTGGGCGCCGCCCTGGCCAGCGTGCCCCAGGAGCCCTTCATCCGTTCCAGCAGCCTGAGGGACAACCTCCTGCTGGGCAGCCAGGTGCCGGATGCACGCCTGCGCGAGGCCCTGGCCGCCGCCCATATGGACGACCTGGTGGCGCGCCTGCCGGAAGGCCTGGATACCCTGCTGGGCGAGCGCGGCTTCACCCTGTCCACCGGCGAGCGGCAGCTCTTGGCGCTGGCCCGGGCGCTGCTGCGCGAACCCAAGGTGCTGCTGCTCGACGAGGCCACCGCCAGCATCGACAGCGCCACCGAGGCGCGGCTGCAGGGGGCGCTGGACGAGTTGCGCGGCCAGGTCACCCTGATCGTGGTGGCGCACCGCCTGTCCACCATCCGCCATGCCGACCGCATCCTGGTGCTGCGCGATGGCCGCAAGGTGGAGGAGGGCAGTCACGAGGCCTTGCTGCAGCGGCCCGACGGGCACTACCGGCGCCTGTGGGAGCAGCATGCCCAGGGTGACAAACCCCTATGAGCCGTCACAGCCGTTGTCACCCAGGGGTGTTAGGGTGTCAGCTATAGCCAGCGCCCCAACAAGGAAACCTGCATGACCTCCGTATCCGAGGATTTCACCGCCGTTGCCACCGCCAGCGAGGCGGTCGACCGTCTTGCGGCTCTGCACGACGAGGCTACCCAGGCCCTGGGTGCCGCCCTCAAGCGCTATCTCAAGGATCGCGTCGAGCCCAGCGCGGCCGAGCGCGAGCTGTTCCGCTACCCCGAGATTCGCATCCGCTATCGCGCCCCCGGCGTGCCGCCGGCCACCACCCGCGCCTACGCCAAGATCCAGTTGCCCGGCACCTACGTGGCCACCGTGACCCATCCGGCGGCCTTTCGCGGCTATCTGCTGGAGCAGCTCGAGCCGCTGATGCGCGACTACGACCTCCAGGTCGAGATCGGTCGCAGTCGCCAGGACATCCCCTATCCCTACGTGGTGGAGCAGGGCGACGAACTGGCCGGCAGCGGCGTGACCGCCGCCGAGCTGGCGCGGGTCTTTCCCAGTACCGATCTCTCCGCCGCCCACGACGACATCGCCGACGGGCACTATGACTGGGAGCGCATCGATCCGCTGCCGCTGGCGCTGTTCGATGCCGCCCGCACCGACTTCTCGCTGCGCCGTATCGTCCACTACACCGGCAGCGACTGGCGCCACGTGCAGCCCTGGATCCTGCTGACCAACTACCATCGCTACGTCGACCAGTTCATCCAGCACGGCCTGGAACAGCTGCGCAGCGATCCGCGCTTCGAGCGCCTGGTGTTGCCGGGCAACGTCATCATCGAGCGCGACATGGATCCCACCGAGGCCCAGGCGGTCATCGCCGCCATCGCCTGGCACCGCTTCCAGATGCCGGCCTACCACCTGATCGCCGGCGACGGCCATGGCGTCACCCTGGTCAACATCGGCGTCGGCCCGTCCAACGCCAAGAACATCACCGACCACCTGGCGGTGCTGCGCCCGCACTGCTGGTTGATGATCGGCCACTGCGGCGGCCTGCGGCAGTCGCAGACCATCGGCGACTATGTGCTGGCCCACGCCTACATGAGACGCGACGGCATCCTCGACCGCGTGGTGCCGCCGCACATTCCCATCCCGGCCCTGGCCGAGGTGCAGGTGGCGCTGCAGGAAGCCGCCGCCAGCGTCACCGGCGAACGCGGCGAGGCGCTCAAGCGCCGCCTGCGCACCGGCACCGTGCTGACCTACGACGACCGCAACTGGGAGCTGCGCTGGGCCCAGGAACGCCCGCTGATCAACCTGGCGCGTGCCGTGGCGGTGGACATGGAAAGCGGCACCATCGCCGCCCAGGGCTATCGCCTGCGGGTGCCCTATGGCACCTTGCTGTGCGTGTCCGACAAGCCCCTGCACAGCGAGATCAAGTTGCCGGGCTCGGCCAACGCCTTCTATGCCCGCGCGGTGAGTCAGCACCTGGCCATCGGCATCGCCGCCCTGGACCAGCTGCGCACCCAGCTCGACTCCCTGCACTCGCGCAAGCTGCGCAGCTTCGACGAGCCGCCGTTCCGGTAAGGCGTTGGACGTATTGGGCTTCGCTGCGCTCAACCCAACCTACGGACGGCGATGAGCCTAGATCGATTGGTTTCACAGTCGCTCGGATGGCTCCCTCTCCCGCTGGGAGAGGGCTGGGGTGCCCTTGCAGCGAATGCCTCCGTGGAAAAGGCTGCGCCGTTTTCCACGCTACGGTGATAAGGGACTGATCGCGGCCATGGCGGTCCGCCGATGCGGTCGCTCCTACGGTATCGGACCTGTAGGAGCGGCCCATGGCCGCGATAGTACAGCGCCATCGTCAAGGCCCGACGATGGCGTTATCCGGCACCTTGATTCCCCGTCGGAAACCCCCTGTCATCGCCCCTCCGGAACATCTCGCCGTCCGGTCCGGTCGGTTGCAGGAGTGGGGGTGAGTTCGCACACGTCACCGTTCGGTAAAGATCACGGATTTAACATTGATCTCTGGGACGTCTGGCCCTAAAGTTCGCGCCCGAACGTCCATGCTGGAAACGATCCATCCGGCTCAAGTACCGACGACGAGACAGCGAGGTCAACGCCAGTACGCGTTGACCTTTTTGCTTTCGGCGATGTGCCTTGGGAAGTAGGCGAACCAAAGTGGGGAAACGGATTAGGCGTTCAGAACACCCCTTCCTTCAATTTGTTCTGCCCATCGGGAGCCCGACGCATGTCCATCAAGGTCGAAGATTACTATTCTCGCGAAACCTTCCAGAAGATGAAGGCCTTCGCCGACCAGCAGGAAACCCCCTTCGTCGTCATCGACACCGCCACCATCGCGCGGGCCTATGACGATCTCGTTGGCAACTTCCCGTTCGCCAAGATCTACTACGCGGTCAAGGCCAACCCGGCCATCGAGATCACCGAGCTGCTGCGTGACAAGGGCTCCAACTTCGACATCGCTTCCATCTACGAGCTGGACAAGGTGCTGTCCACCGGTGTCGGCCCGGAGCGCATCAGCTACGGCAACACCATCAAGAAATCCAAGGACATCCGCTACTTCTACGAGAAGGGCGTGCGCATGTTCGCCACCGACTCCGAGGCCGACCTGCGCAACATCGCCAAGGCCGCTCCGGGCTCGCGCATCTACGTGCGGATCCTCACCGAGGGCTCCAACTCGGCCGACTGGCCGCTGTCGCGCAAGTTCGGCTGCCAGCCCGACATGGCCCTGGACCTGCTGATCCTGGCCCGTCAGCTGGGTCTGGAGCCCTATGGTATTTCCTTCCATGTCGGCAGCCAGCAGCGCGACATCGACGTCTGGGACGCCGCCATCGCCAAGGTCAAGGTGATCTTCGAGCGTCTCAAGGAAGAAGACGGCATCACCCTGAAGATGATCAACATGGGTGGTGGCTTCCCAGCCAACTACATCCATCGCACCAACAGCCTGGAGACCTATGCCGAGGAGATCATTCGCTTCCTCAAGGAAGACTTCGGCGACGAATTGCCGGAAATCATCCTGGAACCGGGCCGTTCGCTGATCTCCAACGCCGGTATCCTGGTCAGTGAAGTGGTGCTGGTGGCGCGCAAGTCGCGCACCGCCGTGGAGCGCTGGGTCTATACCGACGTCGGCAAGTTCTCCGGCCTGATCGAAACCATGGACGAGTCCATCAAGTTCCCGATCTGGACCGAGAAGAAGGGCGAGATGGAAGAGGTGGTGATCGCCGGTCCGACCTGCGACAGCGCCGATATCATGTACGAGCACTACAAGTACGGCCTGCCGCTGAACCTGGCCAGCGGTGACCGCCTGTACTGGCTGTCCACCGGTGCCTACACCACCAGCTACAGCGCGGTGGAATTCAACGGCTTCCCGCCGCTGAAGGCCTTCTACCTCTAAGGTCCTTCCGCGTCGATCGAGCCCGCGCCCCGCCAGGGACGCGGGCTTTTTCATGCCTGTCGAAAAGCGCTGTGTCAGGCGGTTTTCCAGATTGTTAAGAATAATTTACATTCGCTATGGATTTGATAATCGTTTGCAAATAGAATCGCGCCGCATTCACATAAGGAGGCGGCCCGCCATCATGTCCAAGGAAATGTCCTCGCTGTCCCAGCGCCGTTTGCTGGTTTCTACCTTCAGTGTCGCCGTCGCTTCGCTGTCCCTCGGGGCTCAGGCCCAGGACGCCAAGGAGTCGGTGACCCGACTGGAAAGTCTGACCATCGAAGGTCAGGCGCAGCAGGATGGCTTCAAGGCCGAGCAGTCCGCCTCGCGCAAGTACACCGCGCCCTTGCTCGACACCCCGCAGACCGTCACCGTGGTGCCGGCGCAGGTCATCCAGGACCAGCAGGCCCTGAGCCTGAGATCGGTGCTGTCCAATGTGTCCGGCATCACCTTCAACGCCGGTGAGGGCGGTGGTGGCTCCGGCGACAGCATCAACATCCGCGGTTTCAGCGCCAACTCGAACATCCAGATCGATGGCCTGCGCGACAGCACCCAGACCAACCGCACCGACACCTTCAACCTGGAATCGGTCGAGGTCATCAAGGGCCCCAACTCGGTGTTCGGCGGCGCCGGCACCACCGGTGGCTCCATCAACCTGATCAGCAAGAAGCCCCAGGAGCGCCAGTTCACCCGCCTCGGCGCAGGCCTGGGCACCGACAGCTATCGCCGCCTGACCCTGGACACCAACCAGCCGCTGCAGGGCGTGGGTGAGGGCAGCGCCTTCCGCCTGAACCTGATGGCCCACGAGAACGACGTGCCCGGCCGTGACCAGATCGACCGCGAGCGCTGGGGCATCGCGCCGTCGCTGGCCCTGGGTCTGTCGGAAGACACCCGCCTGACCCTGAGCTACTTCCACCAGACCGACAACAACCAGCCCGACTACGGCGTGCCGGCGCTCAACGGCAAGCGCCTGGGCGGGGTGGATCGCGATGCCTATTTCGGCTTCAAGAACATCGACAAGGAAGATATCGACAACAATGTCTTCACCGTGGAACTGGAGCATCGTTTCAACGACAACCTGAGCCTGCAGAACCTGACCCGCTACAGCCGCATCGAGCGCGACGTGGTGATCTCGGCTTCCCACGTCAACCTGGGCGGCGTGGCGGCGGGTCGCTATCGCCCGGCCGGTCCCCAGGGCTATGGCCGCGACGTGACCTCGGAGATGTGGATCAACCAGACCAACCTGACCGGCAACGTCGATACCTTCGGCCTGGGCCATTCCTTCGTACTCGGCGCGGAGTTCTCCCGCGAGGACTACGATCGCGATACCTATAGCTATGGCCTGACCTTCCCGGCTGCCGGCTACTCCCTGGCCGCACCGCCGGAACGCTACGACGGCGCGACCGACAAGCAGACCTCGGCCATGGCCAACAACGTGCTGACCGACAAGGCGCTCTATGCCTTCGACACCATCGCCCTGAATCAGTACTGGGATCTGAACCTAGGTCTGCGCTACGACTGGTTCGACGGCGACAGCGACACCACGCCGGTCGCCAACGGTGTGCGCGGTGCCAAGACCAACCTGAGTTCCGATGACGCCAAGCTGAGCGGGCGCGCCGGCCTGGTGTTCAAGCCGGCCCCGAACGGGCGGGTCTACGTGGCCTATGGCACCTCCTTCAACCCCTCGGCGGAAAGCCTGACCTCCACCGGCGCCGGCCTGAGCGCGGCCAACCAGGATCTGGGTCCGGAAAAGAACAAGACCTGGGAGCTGGGCACCAAGTGGGAATTCCTCGACAAGCGCCTAGAGCTGGACGGCGCACTGTTCCGCGTCGAGAAGAGCAATGCGCGGGAAACCCTGGCCGACGGCAGCACCGCCCTGGCCGGCAAGCAGCGCGTGCAGGGCATCGAGCTGGGCGCCACCGGGCGTCTCACCCCGCAGTGGAACGTCTACGCCAACTTCACCTTCCTCGACAGCGAGACGCTCGAGGCCGCCGATACCCTGGACGGGCGCAATCGCGAAGGCCAGGCCCTGGCCAACACCCCGCCGCGTTCGCTCAATCTCTGGACCACCTATGAGCTGCCGGCCGGCTGGCGGGTGGGCTATGGCGCCCGCTATGTCAGCGAGCGCAACGTCACTTCCAGCAACGACGGCGCCAAGCTCGACGACTACTGGCTGCACAACGCCATGGTCGGCTATCGCGTCAATCGCAACGTCGACCTGCAACTCAACGTCAACAACGTCTTCGACAAGGACTATGTGGAGCGGGTGCGCTCGCAACTGGGCGTGAGCTCGAGGTCGTCGGCCATCGAGTACGGCGATGCCCGTTCCGCCATCCTGACCGCGACCTACAGCTTCTGAGGTCGCCTGCAGCGACCGAAGCCCTGCCCGCGCAGGGCTTTCGGCGTTAGAGGGGAATCACCATGATGATCAGTGTTCCGGGCGTGCTGACGCCCGAGCAGGTAAGGGAGTGCCGCCAGCGGTTGGAGGCGGCCGCCTGGGCCGATGGCAAGCACACCGCCGGTTTCCAGTCGGCCATGGCCAAGGACAATCTGCAGCTGCCGGCGGATGACCCGGCGGCGCGCGCGGTGGGCGAGCTGATCCAGCAGGCGCTGGCGCGGCATCCGCTGTTCGTCGCCGCGGCATTGCCGGCGCGGGTGTTTCCGCCGCTGTTCAATCGCTACCAGGGCGGCCAGTCCTTTGGCCTGCACGTGGACAATGCCCTGCGGCCGCTACCGGATGGCAGCGGCTACCTGCGCACCGATCTGTCGGCCACGCTGTTCTTTTGCGAACCGGACGAATACGACGGTGGCGAGCTGGTGGTGGAAGACACCTATGGCGCCCACAGCGTCAAGCTGGCCGCGGGCGATCTGATCCTCTATCCGGCCAGCAGCCTGCACCGGGTGCTGCCGGTCACCCGTGGCGCGCGGCTGTGTTCCTTCTTCTGGATCCAGAGCCTGGTGCGTGATGCCGGTCAGCGCGGCCAGCTGTTCGAACTCGACCAGGGTATCCAGCGGGCGGCGGCCGAGCTGGGGCAGGGCCACGAGGCCTGCCTGCAGCTGACCGGCGTCTATCACAACCTCCTGCGGCTGTGGGCCCAGCCCTGATCCGCGGGCGTCTGTTCCAGCTGCACAGCCTGCTCGGGCTGGCGGCGGGCCTGGTCCTGGTGGTGCTGGGGGTGACGGGTGCGCTCTACAGCTTTCAGCTGGAGTTGCTGGAGCTGCTCAATCCGCCGCCGACCGCCGCGACGCCGGATCAGCGGCCCCTGACGCTGCCGGAGGTACGGCAGCGTCTGCTCGCTCCGGGTCAGGAACTGAGTTTCGTCTCCAGCATGGCGAGGGAGGGCTACGGCCTGCTCGGTCTGGCGCCGGCGAGCGGCCAGGGCCGTGGCGAGGTACTGCTGTTCGATCGCTACACGGGCGAGGTGCTGACCGCGCCGCGCGGCCAGGGGTTCTTTCGCCTGGTCCTGGACCTGCACCGCTCCCTGGCCCTGGGGCCGGTCGGCAAGGCCCTGACCGGTGCCGCCACCCTGATCCTGCTGGTGCTCTGCCTGTCCGGCCTCTATCTGCGCTGGCCGCGCCAGGTCCGGCACTGGCGCACCTGGCTGACCCTCGACTGGGCGCGCCAGGGACGCAGTTTCCACTGGGACCTGCACGCCGTGGCTGGCACCTGGTGCCTGCTGCTCTATCTGCTGGCGGCCCTGACCGGTCTCTACTGGTCCTATGACTGGTACCGCCAGGCCAGCGAGCGATTGCTGGGAGTGGCGCCGGAGCCCCGGATCACGGGCGTGGTGGCGCGCCAGGACGTGGACCTGGATGCACTCTGGCAGAGCTTTAGGCAGGAGACGGGCGGACAGGTCGAGGGCTATGGCCTGCTGTTGCCCAATCCGGCGCGCAAGGTCAGCCAGCCGACCCTCTGGTACCTGCCCGACGATGCCGAGCATGTCCGTGCCCTCAATCGCATCGTCTTCGACGCCGCGGGGCGGGTGCTCGATCATCGCCGCTATCGCGAGCAACCCCTGGGCGCTCGTCTGCTGCTCAGCGTCTATGCCCTGCATTCGGGCGAATACTTCGGCCTGGCAGGGCGGGTGGCCCTGCTGCTCGCCAGCCTGGCCATGCCGCTGTTCATGGTGACCGGCCTCTGGCTCTATCTGGATCGCCGCCGCAAGCGCCGGCAGGCGTGCGAGGCCCGGCGGGGCCTGCCGCCAGCCGCGGCGGGCCCCGCCGACTGGCTGATCGGCTATGCCAGCCAGAGCGGCCAGGGCGAGGCGCTAGCCTGGCAGGCCGCCGGCCAGTTGCAGGCAGCGGGACTGAGCACCGAGGTGGTCGCGCTCGGGCGGCTCTCGGTCGAGCGCCTACGGCGGGCCACCCAGGCACTGTTCGTCGTCGCCACCCACGGCGACGGCGAGGCGCCGGATGCCGCGCGCGGTTTCGAGCGACGCATGCTGACCCAGGCGGCGCTGCCGAACCTGAACTTCGGGGTGCTGGCCCTGGGCGACCGGCGCTATCCGGCCTACTGTGCCTTCGCCCGGCGGCTGGATGCCTGGCTCGCCGGGCAGGGCGCCCGGCCACTGTTCGCCCCGGTGGAAGTGGACAATGGCGACGCTCGAGCGCTCGCGGTCTGGCAGGGTCAGCTCCAGGCCCTGGGCGCCGTCCTCGAGCCACCGGTCGAGCGGCCCCTGCAGGCCTGGCCGCTGGTATCGGTGCAGCCGCTCAATACCGGCAGCCCCGGTGGGCCTGCCTTCGAGCTGCAGCTGCGGGCGCCGCCCGGGAGCGACTGGGCACCGGGTGACCTGTTGGAGATCGCGCCACGCCAGCGTGCCGAGTGCGTGGCGGCCTGGCTGCAGTCCCTGGGTCTGGCCGCTGACAGCAGGGTCGAGATTGCGGGTGTGACGCTCACCTTGGCGACGGCCCTGGAAACCCGCCTGCTGCCGGAAGACCAGACCGCGCTGCTCGGCCTGGACGCCCAGACACTGCTGGAGGCCCTGGTGCCACTCGCCCTGCGCCAGTACTCCATCGCTTCGCTGCCCGGCGAAGGTGCGCTGCGGCTGCTGGTGCGTCAGGCGCGCAAGGCGGACGGTCGCCTGGGCATCGCCTCCGGCTGGCTGACCACAGGGCTACGGCCGGGAGATCAGCTGCAGGCGCGGCTACGCGCCCATCCCGGCTTCCGGCCGCCGCTGGACGAACGTCCGCTAATCCTGATCGCCGCGGGTACCGGACTGGCCGGGGTGCGCCCGCTGCTGGCTGCGCGTATCGCCGCCGGGTACCGGCGCAACTGGCTGCTGTTCGGCGAGCGTACGGCGGCGCACGACGATTTCTACGGGGCGGAACTGGATCGCTGGCAGGGGCGGGGCGATCTGGCCCGGCTGGACCGGGTGTTCTCGCGGGACGGGGACGGCTACGTGCAGGACCGCCTGCGGGCGCAACGGGAGCTGCTGCTGGACTGGCTGGCGGCGGATGCCGTGATCATGGTCTGCGGCAGCCTACAAGGTCTGGGGCGGGGCGTGCATGCCACCCTAGAGGCGCTGCTCGGCGAGGCCGAGGTCCAGCGCCTGATCGACGAGGATCGCTACCGTCGCGACCTCTACTAGGCCTAGGCCCGGGCGATGCACCAGACGCCGGCACCGATCAGCACCACACCGCCCAGCTTGCCGAGGGTGACCGGGTCCTGGCGAAAGCCGGCCCAGCCGAAGTGATCCAGGCTCAGCGACATGGCCAGCTGCCCGGCGATCACCAGCGCCATGAACAGGGTAGCGCCGATGCGCGGGCCGGCGAAGGCGGCCATGGCGATAAAGAACATGCCCAGCAGGCCGCCGCACCAGTGCCACCAGTGCAATTCGCGCAGGGCACCCAGGGTGGGGACGCCACGCTGCCAGAGGGTCAGGCCCAGCAGGGCGATAAGACCGACCAGGAAGGAAATGGACGCCGCGGCGAAGACGCTGCCGAGGTGCCGGGCCAGTTGGCCATTGATGCCGGCCTGCAGTGGCAGGCAGGCACCGGCGATGAAGGGCAGGACGAGCAGCCACCAGACGGGCATCGACAGGACTCCAGCGAAAAGGGCGCGCAGTATGCCCCAGGGGAGGGCGAAGCGGTCGAACCGGCGACCTTCGGTCAGGCTCCAAGGGCTATCGCATTCCGGAGCAACCGCCATGGCGCCCCCTTTGGAGAAAAGCCTGCCGATCCGCGAGGAACCCGGCCTGCAACGCTGGATCTGGCGCTGCGAGCGACTGGGCTGGGTACTGCTGGGACTGTTCGTCGCCCTGGCCCTGGCCGGAACGTTCGCCAGCGGCGGACCCTGGGCCACGGCGACCCGGGTCAGCGAGGATGGCCGGCTCAGGGTCGACTACGAGCGCTTCCAGCGCCGTGGTGCGCCGGCGACCCTGACCCTGGAACTGGCGCCCGGTCTCAACCGCGTCGGCCTGGATGAACGCCTGGTGGCCGACTGGACGGTGGAAGCCCTCTATCCGCAGCCCCTGCGCATGACCAGCAGCGACGGGGTGCTCTGGCTCGATCTGGTGCCAGGTACAGGACCGAGTCGCCTGCATCTCGCCTTGCGCCCGGACCGCCTGGGCACCGTCGACTGGCGGATTCTCCAAACCGGCCAGCCACCGCTGGAACTCTCCGCCTTCGTCTATCCCTAGGGAGCTGCCATGGAATCCGTCCTGCGCGCCGCCGCCATCTATGTCTTTCTGCTGGTGCTCTTTCGTCTCACCGGGCGGCGGGCGCTATCGGAGATCACCACCTTCGATTTCGTTCTGCTGCTGGTGATCGGCGAGGCCACCCAGCAGGCGCTGCTGGGCGATGACTTTTCGGTGATCAATGCCTTCGTGGTGATCGCTACCCTGGTGCTGATCGATATCCTGCTTTCGCTGTTCAAGGAGCGCTCGCCCAAGGTCGGGCGCTTTCTCGACGGGGTGCCGCTGATCGTGGTGGAGTACGGCAAGCCGCTGACGGAGCGGCTGCGCAAGGCCCGCCTGACCGAGGAAGACATCCTCGAGGCGGCGCGGCAGAGCCAGGGGCTGGAACGCCTGGAGCAGATCCGCTTCGCGGTGCTGGAGAAGAACGGCCAGATCTCGGTTATACCCGAGCCCGGAGAGAAGTGACGGGTACGCGAAAGGCAGGAAGGGCAGGATGATCCTGCCCTTCATTGTGGCCTGGATGAAGCTGTGTCACTGCTGGCCGCCACCGCCGCTGTTCTGACCGCCCTTGCGGCCGGCTTCGGATGCTTTCTCGCGGTCATTGGCGAAATTGCCGCCACTGTTCTGGCCGCCCTGGCTGCCGGCTTCGGACGCCTTTTCACGGTCATTGGCGAAGTTGCCAGGATTGGAATTCGATTGTTTGGTGGTCATGGTCGCTCTACCTCTTGTGGGAATGTAGTGCAGAACGCATTGCCTGCCCTGGTATCGAGGAGCGCGCGCGGCGAGGTTTCCCGGCGAGGGGATGGGTGGTCGCTGGCCAGGCGCCACCGTCAGGACTGTATGTAGCTTTGACCGAACGCCTGTCCAACCTGGCCGCTGCGTTGGAAAGCGCGCGGGGTTTGCCGTGTCGGAAAAAGCCTGGACGCAGCGGTGTCGCCGCGTCCAGTTCCTGTGGCCATTCGCTTGTACGACGGATGGCGCCGGCCCTAGAAACCGTCGATGGGAATCTTCAGGTAACGGCGGCCATTGGCTTCGGCCGGCGGCAGGGTGCCGGCGCGGATATTCACCTGGATCGCCGGCAGGATCAGCGTCGGCATGGACAGGGTGGCGTCGCGGCGGGTGCGCAGGGCGACGAAGGCGTCTTCGTCCACGCCATCGCGCACATGGACGTTGAGGGCGCGTTCTTCACCCACGCTGGTCTCGTGGCGCGCTTCGCGGCCGGCGGGCGGATAGTCGTGGCACAGATAGAGGCGCGTGGCCACGGGCAGGGTCAGCAACCGGCGGATCGAACGATAGAGGTCGCGGGCGCTGCCACCGGGGAAGTCGCAACGCGCCGAGCCGACATCGGGCATGAACAGGGTGTCGCCGACGAAGACATGGTCTTCCTCCACCTGATAGGCCATGTCGGCCGGGGTGTGGCCGGGCACGTGCAGGGCGCGGGCGGTCAGGGCGCCGATGTGGAAGACCTCGTCGGGCTGGAACAGGTGATCGAACTGGGAGCCATCGAGGCGGAATTCCGGTTCCAGGTTGAAGACGTCCTTGAAGGCGCCCTGGACGCGGCGGATGCCTTCGCCGATGGCGATGCGACCGCCCAGTTGCCGGCGCAGATAGGGCGCGGCGGAGAGGTGGTCGGCGTGGGCATGGGTCTCCAGCAGCCATTCTACGGTCAGCCCCTGATCGCGCACGAAGCAGGCGACGCGATCCGCCGACAGGGTGGCGGTGCGGCCCGAATGTGGATCGTAGTCCAGCACCGAGTCGACGATGGCGCAGCGGCTGCCGGGCGCCTCGTAGATCACATAGGTGAAGGTGGACGTGGTGGCGTCGAAGAAGGGTTCGATGCGCGGAGTCATGACCGGGCCTCGTCAAGATGTGAGATGCCCCACCTTAACACGGGGCTCCGCCGCTCCGCGGCGTGCCTCGTCGCCGCAGTCCGCATGGACTACGGCAGACCGTTCGTCGCCCAGTGACGGAATTGCAACGGATGCAACAGGATGTTTCGACACCTCCGGGGTAACGTGCGCCGGTCAATCGCCGCTGCGTCGAGGTCGAGCGTGTCTACATCCGGATCCCTGGCCAAGTCGGCGGCGAGGCCCCTGCGATTCGCCCTGGTCGGTGCTGCGGCCACTGGCGTACACATGGCCGTCGCTGCCCTGCTGTTGGGGGGAAGGAGTTGGCCAGCCTATCTCGCCAACCTGGGTGCCTTCCTGGTGGCTTTCGGCGTTTCCTATCTGGGTCATCGCTATCTGACCTTCGCCCGTGCCGGCTCGCCGTGGCGCTTCCTGCTGGTGGCGCTGGCCGGCTTCGGCCTCAACAACCTGCTGCTGACCGGCTTGCTCGCCTGCGGTGTGCCGGCGCTCTATGCGCTCCTTGCCGCCACCGCCCTGGTGCCGGTGTTCAGCTATCTGCTGTCGTCCCTGTGGGTGTTCCGATGAGCGATGCCGTGAAGCTTTCCCTGGTGGTGCCGGTCTTCAACGAAGAGCTGGCCATCGCGCTTTTTTACCAGGCGGTCTGCCTCCATCCCGAGCTGTCGCGGCACGATCTGGAGCTGTTGTTCGTCGACGATGGCAGCCGCGACGGCAGTGCCCGAGTGCTGGAGCACCTGCAACGAGAAGACCCCCGAGTGGTGGTGCTGCAACTGTCGCGCAATTTCGGCAAGGAGGCGGCGCTGTTCGCCGGCATCGAGCACGCCACGGGCGACGTGGTGGTGCCGCTGGACGTGGATCTGCAGGACCCTTTGGACGTCATCCCGCGATTGCTCGAACAGTGGCAGCAGGGCGCCGACGTGGTGCTGGCCAAGCGCGTCAATCGCAGCAGCGACAGCCCGCTCAAGCGGCTGACCGCCGAGGGCTTCTATCGCCTGCACAACCGTATCGCCCAGACGCCCATCGAAGAGAACGTCGGCGATTTCCGACTGATGAGTCGCGAGGTGGTGGACGCCATCCGCGAATTGCCCGAACGCAACCTGTTCATGAAGGGCATCCTCTCCTGGGTGGGTTTCGACACCCGGGTGGTGGAGTACGAGCGCGCGCCACGCAGTGCCGGCTCGAGCAAGTTCAACGGCTGGAAGCTGTGGAATCTGGCGCTGGAGGGCTTCACCTCCTTCAGCACCGTGCCGCTGCGACTCTGGACCTACCTGGGTGGTTTCGTCGCCCTGGTGTCCCTGGCCTACGCCAGCTATCTGATCTTCGAGAAACTGGCTTTCGGCAACCGGGTACCCGGTTATCCCTCGTTGATGACCGCCATCCTGTTCTTTGGTGGCGTCCAACTGATCGGCATCGGTGTGCTGGGCGAATACATCGGCCGCATCTACATAGAAACCAAGCGGCGACCGCGCTATGTGCTCAAGCGCGGGGCGAAGCGCGACGGCTAATACCGCGCCTGCTGCATCTCCCTGAGCCGACTCAGGGTGCGGCGGAAGGGAAATTCCAGAAAGCCGCGGGTGTACAGCTGATCCAGGGGCACGGCGGCGTCCAGGTAGAGCGGGCGGCGGCGGTCGTAGGCTTCGTCGACCAGGGCGATGAAGCGGCGCACGGCGTCATCCTGGGGCGCCAGGCGGGGCAGTTCGCGATCGCCGGCCAGGACGCGCGTCGCGCCGTCTTCGGTGCCGCGGGCGATCCGGCCCGCGCGCGGATCGCCGGACAGGCAGGGGACGTTGCCCAGCAGCAGGGCGGGGAAGCGGGTGCAGAGATCGATGTAGTCGGTGGTGGCCCAGGCGCCCTGGCAGAGCACGGCGAAATCCAGCCAGATCGCGCTGGAGGCTCGCTGCACCACGGGCAGGGGACGCTCGCCGAGGATCAGGGGCGCGGTCGTCACGGCTTCCCCCGCGGTGAGGCGGGCGAAGGTCGTGGCGAGGGCGGTGGAGTCGTCCACCCAGAAGCGCGGTTCGGCTTGGCCTTCGTGCAGGCGGTGGTCCTGGCCGCCGTCCACTTCCAGCACATCCAGTTGCGCCTGCAGCGCGGCGATGGCGGGCAGCAGGCGCTCGCGATTGAAGCCGCCAGCATAGAGCTGCTCGGGCGGCTGGTTGGCGGTGACCACCAGCACCAGTCCGTGGTCCAGCAGGGCGCGCAGCAGGCCGCCCACCAGGATGGCGTCGCCGATGTCGCTGACGAAGAGTTCGTCGAAGCACAGCACCCGCACCTCGGCAGCGAGTTCCCGGGCCAGCACCTGCAGGGGATCGCGGGTGCCGGCGAGCTGGAACTGACGCTGGTGCACCCAGCGCATGAAGTGATGGAAGTGCTGGCGGCGGGCGGGCACCGGCAGGCTGGCGTGGAACAGATCCAGCAGCCAGGTCTTGCCACGCCCGACCGGGCCCCAGAGATAGAGACCGCGCGCCGGCCGGCCTGCCAGCAGCGCCCCGTGGCAGGCCTCCAGCCGCAGGACAGCGGCCTTCTGGGCGGCATCGGGCAGGCGGTCGCCCTGGGTCAGGGCGCGGTGGTAGGCGGCGAGGGGAGAGAGGGCATTGGGCATGGTCGCCACTCTAGCGCTCGACCTGGCGCCAGACCATGCCCCGACGGAATGACGTGAGTCCTTTATAGCGTTTGAAGGCCGGTGGCTGCGGTTCGATAGTGCGAGACGATCCTTGCCGGACGGTTCCGGCACCTCTCTTCGTCCTGCCTGGAGCCCCGTCATGGCCACCGATTCGACCCTGCACCTCGCCCACTGCCTCGCCTCCGTGGGCGTCTCCGAGATCCTCCAGATCACCGAGCGCGCCAACGCCCTGCGCCGCCAGGGCGCCGATCTGCTGGTGCTGGGTGCGGGCGAGCCGGACTTCGATACCCCAGAGCACATCAAGGAAGCGGCGATCCAGGCCATTCGCGCCGGCCAGACCAAGTACACGGTGCTCGACGGCAGCCCGGCGCTCAAGGAGGCCATCCGCCGCAAGTTCGCGCGGGAGAACGACCTGGTGTTCGCCCAGGACGAGGTGACCGCCTCGGCCGGTGCCAAGCAGGTGATCTTCAACGCCATGATGGCGACCCTGGACGCGGGTGACGAGGTGATCATCCCCGCGCCTTTCTGGGTGACCTATGCCGACATCGTCACGATCCTCGGCGGCACGCCGGTGGTGCTGCCGTGCCGTGAGGAGGATGGCTTCCGTTTGACCGCCGCGGCCCTGGAGGCGGCCATCACCCCGCGCACCCGCTGGGTGATGCTCAACTCGCCGTCCAACCCCTCGGGGGCGGCCTATGGCGAGGAGCACTATCGCCCGCTGCTGGAGGTGCTGCTGCGCCATCCGCAGGTCTGGCTGATGGTCGACGACATGTACGAGCACATCCTCTACGACGGTTTTCGCTTCGTCACCCCGGCGGCGCTCGAGCCGCGGCTGCGCGAGCGGACCCTGACCATCAACGGCGTCTCCAAGGCCTATGCCATGACCGGTTGGCGCCTGGGCTACGCCGGTGGACCGAAGGCGCTGATCCAGGCCATGGCCAGTGTGCAGAGCCAGGTGACCTCCTGCCCCTGCTCGGTCAGCCAGGCCGCGACCATCGCCGCCCTGGATGGGCCGCAGGACATCGTACGCGAGCGCTGCGAGCTGTTCCGCGAGCGGCGGGATCTGGTGGTGGACGCGCTGAACGCGGTGCCGGGCCTATCGGCGCGGCGGCCCGAGGGGGCCTTCTATGTCTACGCCAGTTGCGCGGGGGTATTGGGTCGGCGGACGCCGGGCGGGGAGATGATCGACAGTGATACGGCCTTTGCCCGCTACCTCATGGACGAGGGCGGGGTGGCGGTGGTGCCAGGCTCGGCCTTTGGCCTGGCGCCTTACTTCCGGGTTTCCTACGCCACCTCGCACGAGGTGCTGGAGGAAGCCTGCCGCCGGATCGCCGAAGCGACCCGGCGGCTGCTGGCCTGATCAGCCGGCCGGCGGAGCGGGGGGCGCCGGCGGTTGGGCACCCGGGGCGACCGGCTGGACGCCGGGCGGCGGGGGCGGCGGCAGACGGCCGGGACCGCGGGGTGCCGGCGGGGTGTCCAGGGTCTGCAGCGAGTTGGCGTCGGCGCCCAGGGCGCTGACCCGGAAGGCACGCCCCTGGGCATTGGCCACCAGCTCGCCGCGCACGGCCACGTTCTGACCCGGCTTGAGCAGGGCCTGCAGGCGCAGGGCTTCATGGGGCGGCAGGCGCAGGGCGGTGCCGTCCTGCAGCAGGGCGCCGTTCACGTCGCCACGGGGACCGTGCAGCAGCTGGACGATCTGGCCCTGGAGACTGTCGCCATCGCGTTCGGCGCCAGGTGCCGGGGGTGCCGGCGGACGGCGACCGCCCACGCGATCCGGGCCTTCGTCGGTGACCGTCTTGCCGGTCTGGACGTTGGTCAGGGACACCGCCTGGACCAGCGGCAGGCTGGCGGCGCGCAGGCCAGCGACGTTGATGCTGTCACCCGGCTTGAAGGTGGCGGCCAGTTGCTCGGACAGGTGCGGCGGGGTATTGACCTCGGTGCCGTCGGCCAGGATCAGGCCGTCGATATCGCCGCGGGGATTGAGCAGGAACTGCTTGAGCTGGCCCTGCTGGGTGGGAATCTGGGCGCTGGCAGCGGTGGGGGTGGCGGTGCTGCCGGCGGGTGCGGTCTGTGCCAGGACGAGGCCGCTGACGGACAGCAGGGCGAAGGTCCCGATCACGAGGGTTTGGGTCTTGGTAGGCATGGATGACTCCTGCGGTGGTTGACGATCAGGCTATAGCAGGGCCTGTGCCAACTTCTATTTTATATATAAATCAATAGTTTGCGATTTATAGCGGCCATCCGGGCCAGGCATTGCGTCCGGCTGGCGGACAGGCCTGTCGGCAAAGCGGACAGCCTGAGAGCCTGTTCAAAGTCTGCTGCGCGTCGGCCAAACGACGTTGAAAATGCCCTGGGTCGCCAGCCCGGTCGGAATGCTCGTTTACCACTCGTAAACTCGTTCGCGAGCCCGGTCCGCTTCCTCGGCCATTTTCGCCTTGTTTGTCTCTAGCTCGCGAGACTTTGAATAGGCTCTAAACGGGGCTGTCGTCTGCGCCGACACCCAGACCCAGCCGACTCAGCTTGGTATAGAGCAGCTGGCGATGGATGCCCAGGCGACGGGCCGCTTCGGCGCGATTGCCGCCGCTGCGCTGCAGGGCGCGCTCGATCAGCAGGCGTTCCAGGCGCGCGGTGGCTTCGGCCAGGGTCTCCTCCGGCCAGCTGGCGTCGATGGCTAACTCATCCGGTGCCTCGCCCTGCAGGAAGGCCAGGTCGGCGGCGACGATGCGCTCGCCCTGGGCCAGGGTGGCGGCGCGCTGGATGGCGTTGCGCAGTTCCCGCACGTTGCCGGGCCAGGGATGGCGCAGCAACAGGGCGGCGGCATCGTCCGCCAGCACCCGGCCGCTGGCGGCGAGGAAGTGCTCGGCCAGCGGCAGGATGTCGGCCCGCCGCTCGCGCAGGGCCGGCAGGTGGATGGGCACCACGTGCAGGCGATAGAAGAGGTCCTCGCGGAAGTCGCCGCTGGCGACGCGCTGGGCCAGGTCGCGGTGGGTGGCGGCTACCAGGCGTACGTCCAGCCGTACCGGTGCGCCGCCCACCGGGGTCACCTCGCGTTCCTGCAGGGCGCGCAGGATCTTGGCCTGCATCGGCAGCGGCATGTCGCCGATCTCGTCGAGGAAGAGGGTGCCGCCCTGGGCTTCGCGAAAGGCGCCGAGGCGATTGGCGGTGGCCCCGCTGAAGGCGCCGCGCACATGGCCGAAGAGTTCGCTTTCCAGCAGATCCGGCGGGATGGCCGCGCAGTTGACCGCGACGAAGGGCGCTCCGCGTCTCTTGCCGTGCTCGTGGATGGCGCGGGCCACCAGCTCCTTGCCGGTGCCGGTCTCGCCGGTGACCAGCACCGTGGCCTCGCTGTCCACCAGGCGGCCGATGGTCTTCTGCACCTGGCGCAGGGCGTCGCTGCCACCCACCAGGGTATGGCCCTCGAGCGCGACCGGTGGCGCGCTGGCCGGGCCGCGCTGGGCGGTCATCCCGGCCAGCACCCGGATCAATTCCTCGCGGCCGATGGGCTTGGTGAGGTGGTCGAAGGCGCCCAGGCGCATGGCCTCGATGGTGTTGCCGGCGCTGGCGAAGGCGGTCAGCACCGTGACCGCTGGTGGCTCGGGCAGGGCGCGGATGCGCGCCAGCACCTCCAGGCCATCCAGCCCGGGCATGCGCAGGTCGAGCAGCACGGCGTCCACCGTTTCCTGCGCCAGGCGCTGCAGGCCCGCTTCGCCCCCTTCGGCCTGCAGCACCCGGTAGCCCTGGTCCGCGGCGGTTTCCGCCAGGGCGTCGCGCAGGCCGGCGTCGTCGTCGATGATCAGCAGGGTCGGCATGGCAGCAGGATCTCGAAGCGAGTGGGAGCGGGTTGTTCGGCCAGGCGCGCCTCGCCGCCGTGGGCGCGGGCGGTCTCGCGGACCAGGGCCAGGCCCAGGCCGGTGCCCTCGGGGCGGCCGGTGACGAAGGGTTCGAAGAGCTGGGCGCGCAACTCCGCAGGCGGCCCCTGGCCTGCGTCTTCCACCGCCAGCACCAGCCAGTCGCCACGCCGGCTGGCGTCGAGGCGGATCTCGCTGGCGGCCGGGGCGGCCTGGAGGGCGTTGAGCAGCAGGTTGTCCAGGGCGCGGGCCAGGGCGTCGCGATCGAAATGGCCCTGCTCGACCGCCACCCTGGCGGTCAGGCGGATGCCGCGCTGGGCGGCCTGGTCTTCGTGACCGGCCAGCACCTCGCGGCAAAAGGCCGGCAGCACGATGGCAGTGGGTTGCAGGTGCAGCGGCTGGGTGAGGTCGAGCAGGCGGCGCAGCAGGCTGTCCAGCCGGGTGACCTGCAGCAGGATGGCGTCCAGCGCCTTCTGCTGACGGGCGCTATCGCCGGCCAGGGCGTTCTCGGCCTTGAGGCGCATGGCGGCCAGGGGATTGCGGATCTCGTGGGCGACCCCGGCGGCTACCCGACCGAGGGCGGCCAGTCGTTCACTGGCGTGGACCTGGGTGGTCAGCCGCTGGGCCTCATCCCGGGCCTGGGCCAGGCGCTGCCCGGCCTGGTTGAGCGCCGCCAGCACCCGATCCAGCTCGCGTTCGCCGGTGAGGGCGAGGGTGGGCAGGTCGTGGCTGGCACTGGCCCTCAGATCGCGCTCGACCCGCGCGACATGCCGCGACCACTGCCAGGTGAGCCGGCCGAGCAGCAGGGTAGCGGCGAGCATGGCCAGCAGCAAAAGACCGAGGCCCAGTTTCAGCTGGCGCTGGCCGCTGCCCTCGGCGAAGGTCAGGCGGGTCAGGGTCCAGGCGGCCAGATCGGCAATGGGTCCGGACAGCGGGCAGGCGGCGACCAGCACCGTGGCGCCGTCCGCGCTGAAGCGGTCGCTCAGGCTGCGCGCCTCGACCAGGGTCGCGGCGGAGAGATCGGCCAAATGCTGGCGTTCGGCGGCGGTCAGGGGGAAGGGACTGGCATCGGCCAGGAGCCCCGCCTGCTCCTGCCAGAGGCCCCCGGCCATGCCGCGATAACGCAGCAGGGCGAAACTGGCTACGCCGGCGAGACCGCGCTGCAGGGCCGGATCGGCAAGGCCAGCGGTAGGGCCGGACCAGCCATTGCTGTAGAAAAGATAGCTGCTGGCAATGGCCTGGCAGGCCTGCTCGGCTTCCACCGTGGCCTGGCCGAGCTGGGCGCTTTCCGACTGGCGCAGCAGCAGGATCATCAGCCAGCCGACCCCGACGGCCATGCCGCCGAGCATCAGCAGCAGGGCCATCAGACGACTGCGCAGCGATCCGAACATGGGTTTCTCTTCCAGGCCTTGGCCTGGATAGAGTGCCACACCCCGGCGGAGTTCGAGTGCCAGAGGGCATGGACTCCTCAGCCACAGACGTACAAGCCAGGACCGGGCGCGCTGGCTAGCCTGGGTCTCCTTCTCGAAGCCTGGCAGGTGCCCCTTGGAAATCGTCCTCTATGCCCTGAGCGTCATGTACAGCCCCGGCCCGGTCAACGCCCTGGGGCTGAACGCCGGTCTGCGCGGCCAGGCCCGCCGGGCGCTGGGTTTCTATGCCGGGGTAGGCTGCGCCATGCTGATCCTGTTTCTGGCCCTGGGCTATGCCGGGGCGGTCCTGGTCTCGGGGGCGCTGCTGCCGTGGCTGGCGCTCCTGGGCGGTGGCTATTGCCTGTACCTTGGCTATCGCATCGCCCGGGCCGCGCCGCCGACGGCGGATGCGGAGGAAGCCGCAACGCGGCTGACCTTCGCCCGCGGCCTGCTGATCCAGGGGCTCAATCCCAAGGGCTGGCTGGCGGTGCTGCCCATCGCCACGGTGATGTTTCCGGCGGCCCAGGTAACCGGGGGCAAGATCGCCCTCTGGTCGCTGCCCCTGGCCCTGTCGGCGGGCGGTGCCCCGGCCAGCTACGCCCTGCTCGGGGCGCTGCTCGGGCGCTACCTGGTGCAAGGACGTGGCTTGCGCGGGGTGAATCGGGTGCTGGGCTTGAGTCTGGTCGGCTGCGCCCTGCTGCTGTTCCACGACGCCTGGCGCGGTCTGCTAGGCTGAGCGCCGGAGGAGTCGCCATGAGCACCCAGATCGAATTGCCCGGCGCCACGGATTGGGTACGCCACGCCCCGCTGGATGACCGGCTGGAGTCCATCGAGGCCTTCTTCAGCGGTCATGCCTTCGATCCCCATCGCCATGCCACCTACGCCATCGGCCGTACCCTGGCCGGCGTGCAGAGCTTTTCCTATCGCGGCGCCAGGGCCAGCAGCCTGCCGGGCGAGACCATGGTCTTCCACCCGGATGAGGTCCACGACGGTCGCGCCGGGGCCGCCTGCGGCTTTCGCTATCGGATGCTCTATGTGCCGCCGGCCCTGGTGCAGGACATCCTCGGTGGCCGACCCTTGCCCTTCCACCGTGAGGGCGTTTCCCAGGACCCGCGCCTGGCGCGGGCCACCGATGCGGTGTTCGCCAGCCTCGACGAGCACCCCGATGCCCTGGGGCGCGACGATGCCCTCTATGGCCTGGTCGCCACCCTTGCCGAGGTCTGCCAGGCCTGGCCCAGTCGCGGTCGGGTCGATTTCGCCGCGGCGCTGCGCGCTCGCGAATACCTGGAGGACAACCTCGACCAGGCCGTCACCCTCGGCGACCTCGCCCGCTGCGCTGGCCGTGATCGCTGGAGTCTGACCCGGGACTTCCGCGCCTACTTCGGTACCAGTCCCCATCGCTACCTGACCCTGCGCCGCCTCGACCGGGTACGCCTGCAGGTGCGCCTGGGTCTAGGGCTGGCCGAGGCGGCCGTGGCGGCCGGCTTCTACGACCAGAGTCATATGACGAAACATTTCCGCCAGGCCTTCGGGATGGCGCCGGCGCGCTGGTTTCTTGGGTTGGCCAGACCGCCTGTCGTGTCTGCCACGGATAGTGCACCCGGCCCTTAGCGCCGCCACGATCAGGCGGGTTTCGCCCTGCGGCATGCGCCGTTCAATGAGCGCCGCCAGCGAAACGATCACGGCCGAGGGCAGTCAACCTGTGCGCACTTCATGAACAGGAGCCCTTCTATGACCGGCCAGGGAGAATCCGCCGCTCGTCCCACCTTCAGTCCCCCGGTCTTCTGGACCTCCACGTTGCTGCTGCTGGTGCTGGTGCTCTATGCCAGCCTGTTCCAGGCCAACGCCCAGTGGCTGTTCGCCGCCATCCAGGGCTGGATCATCACCAACCTCAGCTGGTTCTACATCCTCGCCGTGGCCATCATCCTCGGCACCGTGGTGTTTCTCGGCATGAGTCGCTACGGCGATATCAAGCTCGGCCCGGACCACAGCGAACCGGACTACGCCAACACCACCTGGTTCGCCATGCTGTTTTCCGCCGGCATGGGCATCGGCCTGATGTTCTTTGGCGTCGCCGAGCCGGTGATGCACTTTCTCAACCCGCCCTATGCCGATGGCCAGACGGTGGATGCCGCACGCCAGGCCATGCGCATCACCTTCTTCCACTGGGGCCTGCACGCCTGGTCGATCTACGCCATCGTGGCCCTGATCCTGGCCTACTTCAGCTACCGCCACGGCCTGCCGCTGACCCTGAGATCGGCGCTCTATCCGCTGATCGGCGAACGCATCCATGGCCCCATCGGGCATGCCGTGGACATCTTCGCCATCATCGGCACGGTGCTGGGCGTCGCCACCTCCCTGGGTTTCGGCGTGTCGCAGATCAATAGCGGGCTCAACGTGCTGTTCGGCGTGCCGGTGTCCACCCCGGTGCAGATCGGCCTGATCGTCATCACCACGGCGCTGGCCACCCTCTCGGTGGTCTCGGGGCTGGACAAGGGCGTGCGGCGGCTGTCGGAGCTCAACCTGGGCCTGGCGGTACTGCTGATGCTCACCGTGATCATCCTCGGCCCCACCGTGCTGATCCTGCAGACCTTCGTCGAGAACACCGGCGGCTATCTCAGCGAGATCGTCAGCCGCACCCTCAATCTCAACGCCTATCGACCCACCGACTGGATCGGCGGCTGGACGCTGTTCTACTGGGGCTGGTGGCTGGCCTGGTCGCCCTTCGTCGGGCTGTTCATCGCGCGCATCTCGCGCGGCCGGACCATCCGCGAATTCGTCTCCGGCGTGCTGCTGGTGCCGGCCGGCTTCACCCTGCTGTGGATGACGGTGTTCGGCAACACGGCGATCCACATGATCCTCACCGAGGGCATCACCGACCTGGCCGCCGCGGTGTCCCAGGACAGCTCCCTGGCGCTGTTCGCCTTCCTGGAGCACTTCCCCTTCGCCAGCGTGATCTCGCTGATCGCCATCGTCATGGTAGTGGTGTTCTTCGTCACCTCGGCCGATTCCGGCGCCATGGTGGTGGACATGCTGGCCTCCGGCGGCCAGGACCAGACGCCGGTCTGGCAGCGCGTCTTCTGGGGCGCCAGCATGGGCCTGGTGGCCATCGCGCTGCTCCTCGCGGACGGCCTCAAGGCGCTGCAGACCGCCACCATCGCCAGTGCCCTGCCGTTCACCCTCGCCCTGCTGTTCAGCATGCATGGCCTGCTCAAGGCCCTGAAGCTGGACGCGACCAAGCGCGGCCTGCGCCATCAGTCGCTGAGCCTGACGCCGCCCACCACCCGTACGCCGGGCGGCTGGCAGCGCCGCCTGCGCGGCCTGGCGATGTTCCCGCGGCGCAGCCATGTGGTGCGCTTCATCGGCGAGGTGGCCAAGCCGGCCTGCCTGGCGGTGGCCGAGGAATGGCGCAAGCAGGGCTATGTCTGCGGCGTGGAAGACCGCGAGGACGGCGGGGTGCGGCTGTATGTCGGTCCGGCCGAGCAACCTGAGTTCGTCTACCAGGTCAGACCCCACGCCTATGCCATGCCCAGTTTCGTCATGGGCAGCGAGCCGGGCGAGGAGCGCAAGTACTTCCGCGCCCAGGTCTATCTACGCGAAGGCGGCCAGGACCATGACGTCATGGGCTGGTCGCGCGAAGACGTCATCGGCGACATCCTCGACCAGTACGAACGTCATATGCACTTTCTGCATCTGGTGGGCTGAGAACCTGGCCACGATCTGCTGCGCGTCGGCCAAACTGCGTTGAAAATGCCTTCGGAATGCTCATTTACCACTCGTAAACTCCGCTGCTTCAGGCATTTTCGCCTTGTTTGTCTCTAGCTCGCGAGATCGTGAGCAGGTTCTGAAACGAAATAGCCGGGCGCAGTGCCCGGCTATTTCATGTCGCGCAGGTAATGTCACTTCACCCGGAAGCGCCGCACCACCGCGATCAGCTGCTCGTTGGACGATTGCACCGCCGCGGTACTCTCGGCGGTGCGCTGACCGCTGGTGACCAGGTCGTCGACGATATGGCGCACGGCAACCATGTTCTGGTTGATCTCGCCGGCCACCGCGCTCTGTTCCTCCGCGGCTGCGGCGATCTGGGTCGACAGGTCGCTGATGCGCACCACCGAACCGCTCATCTCGTCCAGGCCGTCGGTGACCTCACGGGTCTTCTCGGCGGTGCTCTGGCAACTGGTCTTGGTCACTTCCATGGCCGCGACCGCGGAACTCACGCCCTGCTGCAGCCGGCTGAGCATCTCGTTGATCTCGGCGGTGCTCTGCTGGGTGCGTCCGGCCAGGGCGCGGACCTCGTCGGCCACCACCGCGAAGCCACGCCCCTGCTCGCCGGCCCGGGCCGCCTCGATGGCCGCGTTGAGCGCCAGCAGGTTGGTCTGACCGGCGATCTCGCCGATCACCCCGAGCACGTCGTTGATGCGCTGGGCGTCGCTCTGCATGGCCTGCACCTTGAGGGTGGCGTCCTCCACCTGATCCACCAGGGCCAGGACGCTGGCCGAGGCCTGCTGGACCACCGCGCGGGAACGCTCGGCCTGGCCGTTGGCGGCCTGGGTGAGGGTGGCGGTATCGCTGGCACTGCGGGCCACGGAGTCGGAGGTGGCGCTCATCTCGGTGATGGCGGTCACCGCCTGGTCGGTTTCGCTGGCATGGCGGGCCAGGATGGCACCGTTCTGCTGGGCCTGGCCATGCAGTTGCCTGAGGCCGGTGTCGATGCGGTCGGTGGCGTCGCCCACCTCGCCGATCAGCCGCTGCAGATAGCCGATGAAGCCGTTGACCGCGCCGGCCACCGCATCCACTTCGTCCTTGCCGTGCACCGGGATGCGCCGGGTCAGGTCGGCATCGCCGGCGGACAGGGATTCGATGTTGCGTTGCAGCAGGCCCAGGCGGCCCATCAGCTTGCCGAGCGCCAGCACCATGACGGCCACCAGCAGCAGGACCAGCGGCAGCTGGATCGCCGCCAGGGTCTTGAGGATGCCGGTGTTGGTCGCGGCGATGAGCGAGGTGGGCAGCGCCGTGGCCAGCAGCCAGGGCGTGCCGGCCAGCGGGCGCAGGAAGAAGGTGTGGGGCGTGCCGTGCTCGTCGACATAGGTGTCGCGCACCACGGCCTCGCCCTTGAGCTTGCCGAGGTTCTGCTGGATGGCGGTGACGAAGGGCGAGCGGGCGGCATAGGTCGAGACGTTGTTCAGGATCTGCGAATCGCCGAGTTCGCTGAGGTTGCTGAGGATCTTGCCGTCGGCCTCGACGATCATCATGTCGGTGTCGTCGAGTTCCTTGCGTAGGCTGTCCACCAGGGGATTGAAGAAGCCCAGGGTGAGGTCGATGGTCGATACGCCAAAGGCCTTGCCGTCGCGCTGGATGGCCATGGCGCAGTTGGTGCGCGGCTCGGCGCTGGCGGCGTCCTTGTAGGCGGCGGCCCAGACGCACTGGCCGGCGGGGCCCTTGAGGCCAGCCTGGAACCAGGGTTGCTCCCAGTAGTTGAGCGACTCGGGGGAGTTCCAGTGGGTGTTGACGATCAGCTTGCCGCTGGCATCGCGGTGATAGAAGGTGCTGAACTTGTCGCGACCCTGTTCACGTTGGTTGGGCAGCGGCCAGATGCCGCCGCCGAACACCTTGGCATCGCCATACTGATCCACCAGGCCGGGCAGTACCCGGTCGATGGCGGCGCTGTCCAGCAGCGGTACGGTCTGGGTGATGGAGCGCTGCTGCGCCTGGATCTGGTTGAGTTCGCGATAGATGCGGGTGCCCACCTCGTTGACGCGGGTGAGCACGGCGGATTCACCGGCGGCGACCAGATCCGGGGTCACCCACAGGCGGATGCCGATGACGGTGGCCGCGAGGGTCGCGCCGATGAAGCCGAGGAAGATCAGGGTGTAGCGGGTCCGGATGGTGTTCAAGGCCATGGTGTCGCTCCTGCGGTTACAGCGCCGTTCACGCTGCGAAAGGCATCCTTGGCGGTGTTCTGAACAGGGATGTCAGAGCCTTATCGGCGCCTGATGGGTGACCTTTAGTCGCAGGAAGGGATGGGATATCAATTCGCTAGCGGAGTCGCGACGTGACCTGTTGGCCGCTTTGCAGTCAGCGCGTTTCCCAGCGCGGATCAGGTCGGCAAGGCGCGGACTTCACCCTGCCAGTCGCCCGCCACCCGCCGGACGATCACCAGGCAGGCACCATCCCCCGGCGCCGCCACCGGGCATTGGCCATCGGCCGTCCAGAAGGCGCTGCGACCCACACAGGCATAGCCGCCGGTGGGCGCGCCGTGATTGGCCATGAGCACCGGCATGCCCAGGCGCCGGGCATGGCCGGCCAACCGGGCGCTGTCGGCGGGATAGCCGGTCGGACCGATCACCGCGGAGGCCAGGTAGAGGTCGGCGCCCCAGGCGCGAGCGGCATCGGCATGGGCCGGGTGGTTGCTGTCGGCGCAGATGGCCAGGGCGGCCTTTAGGTCCCGCACCTCCAGCAAGTCCCCGCCATTGCCGGGCACGAAGGGCGGCGCCTCGCCCGGATGCAGGTATTCCTTGGTGTGGACGCGACAGCTGCCATCGGCGCCCAGGATCAGTGCCCCGATCTGCAGCCCCGCCGGACCCTGGACCGGCGCCCCGACCACGGCCGTGAGCCCGGCCACGCGGCAGGCCTCGCGCAGGGGCAGCAGGTGTGCATCGGCACCCTCCAGCGTCAGCGCTGCCGCCAGGGTCGGTTCATAACCGGTCAGGGACAACTCGGGAAACAGCAGGAGCTCTACCCCGGCATCGGCAGCCGCGGCGATGAAGTCCAGATGGGTGCGCAGATTGGCGGCGAGGTCGCCGGCGATCGAAACGGATTGGGCGGCAGCGAGGGTAGGGGTGGGCATCAGGACTCCAGGGGCGTTGAGGCGCCCGGAAAGGGCTGACAAAGGATAGCGTTGCGCTGCCAGAAGGACGTCTCCGTTGCCCTGGCCGCATCCGGGTTGCCTCTGGGTTATACCGCTACCTCTCAGCATTTGGAGCGGTAGCGCCTCGCTATAGTCGGGCCGTCTATCAAGTTCAAGAATAACAGGACGGGTCACGGCGATAATCACTATGTAACGGAGATCCGCTTCGGCGCCGGCCGTGCGGCCGACCTGGGCCACGTCAACGCACGGCTGGGCTTCCAGCGGCCGCTGATCGTCACCGGTCGTGGCGTGGTGGCGGCCGGTCTCATCGATCAGCTGGTGGAGCTGAATCCCCAGGCCGCCTATCCGGTGTTCGACGCCACCCCGGCCAATCCCACCGAGGCAGCCACCCACGAGGGCGTCGCCTGTTTCCGGGACGCGGAATGCGACGGCATCATCGCCGTCGGCGGGCGGGCGCCCATCGACCTGGCCAAGGCCAGCGCCGTGTCCGTGTGCCATCCGGGACCGCTGAAACAGTTCGCCGTCATCGAGGGTGGCCTGACGCGCATCACCGCGGCGACGGTGCCCATCGTGGCCATTCCGACCACGGCCGGCATCGGCAGCGAGGTGGGACGCGGTGCCATCATCATTCTCGATGATGGCCGCAAGGTCGGCATCCTCTCGCCCATGTCATCCCGCGGGTGGCCATCTGCGATCCGCTGCTGACGCTCAGCCTGAGCGTCATCGCGTTGTTCTGGGGTCTGCCCGGGCCTTCCTGCAGGGCGCCGCCGCCGCGGCCGGCATCGCCCTCATCAACTCCTTCGGCAACCTGGGCGGCTGCGCCGGTGGGGCTACTGACCGCCCTGTTCGGTTCGGCGCAAGGGGACTGATGCTGCTCGGGGGTTGCCTGCTGGTGTGCGCAGCGCCGATGCTGTGGGTGACCTGCGCAGTCGACTACCGGGCTGCTGGCCGAATAACCACGCCAGGATAAGCACGCCGCGATAGCCGCGCCTTTCAAGCGGAAGCGACCACCCTTCGCTTCCGCCTTCCTTGCCAGTGAAGAGGACATCATGGATCTGGTCAGCGAGTTGCAAACCATCGTCGGGCGGCGCCATGTCCTGCAGGGCGACGCCGCGACCCGGCGCTTCCGCCTGGGGATCCGCTATGGCGGCGGGGCGGTGCTCGCCGTGGTCCGGCCCGGCAGCCTGCTGGAGATGTGGCGCGTGCTGCAGCGCTGCCACGGCGCCGGGACCATCATCATCTGTCAGGCGGCCAACACCGGCCTGACCGGTGGCTCCACGCCGGTGGCCGAGGGCTACGACCGGCCGGTGGTGCTGATCAACACCCTGCGCCTGACCCGCCTGGCCCTGCTGCGCCAGGGCGAGCAGGTGCTATCCCAGCCGGGTGTGACCCTGAGCCAGCTGGAGACGACGCTGAAACCCCTGGGGCGCGAGCCGCATTCGGTGATCGGCTCGACCTGCATCGGCGCCTCCGTCACCGGTGGCGTCTGCAACAACTCCGGCGGCTCGCTGATCCGCCGCGGACCGGCCTTCACCCAGCTGTCGCTGTTCGCCCGCATCGACGCAGCCGGGCACCTGCAACTGGTCAACCACCTGGGCCTGGAACTGGGCGATACCCCCGAGGACATCCTCACCCGGCTCGACGAGGGCCGCTTCGACGACAGCGCCGTGCAGGACCCGGTCGGCGCCATGGCCTCCGATCGCGAATACGCCCGCCATGTCCGTGACGTGACCTCCGCCACCCCGGCTCGCTACAACGCCGATCCGCGGCGGCTGTACGAGGCCTCGGGCTCGGCGGGCAAGATCGCCGTGTTCGCCCTGCGCCTGGATACCTTTGCCGCCGATCGCAACACCCGGGTGTTCTACATCGGCTCCAACCGGGCCGCCGATCTGGAAGCCATCCGCCGGCACATCCTGGTCAACTTCGCCCAGTTGCCCATTGCCGGCGAATACATGCACCGCACGGCCTATGAGCTCAGTCGTACCTATGGCAAGGACCTGTTCCTGTTCATCCAGCGCTGTGGCGCGCAACGGGTGCCCCAGGCCTTTGCCTGGAAGACCCGCTTCGATGCCCTCAGCGAACGCCTGGGGCTGGGTGCCCAGCTCGGCGATCGCCTGCTGCAACGCCTCGCCGCGCCCTTGCCGGAGCATCTGCCGGCACGCCTCAACGCCTTCGCTGCACGCTTCGAGCATCATCTATTGCTGAAGATGGGCGAAGACGGCATCGATGAGGCCCGCGCCTATCTGCAGTCCTGGCTGCCCAGCGCCGACGCGGATTTCATCGAGTGCGACGCGGAGGAGGGCAACGCCGCCTTCCTCAATCGCTTCGCGGTCGGCAATGCCATGAATCGCTACCGGGCGGTGCACCGGGACAGCGTGGAAGACATCCTCGCCCTGGACATCGCCCTGCCGCGCAACACCCAGGACTGGTTCGAGACCCTGCCGCCGGAGCTGGCGGAGCAGATCGAGGTGACCATGTATTGCGGGCACTTCTTCTGCCATGTGCTGCACCAGGAATACCTGGTTAAGAAGGGCCGGGACTGCGCCGCGCTCAAGGAGCGGCTGCTGTCCTTGCTGGACGCCCGGGGTGCCCGCTATCCCGCCGAGCACAATGTCGGCCACCTCTACGCCGCGGCGCCCGAACTGGAGCGGCACTATCGCCAGCTCGATCCGACCAACGCCTTCAATCCGGGCATCGGGCAGCTGACGCGGCGCTATCGTTGGCAGGCCGACTGTTGCGCCGAGCACTCCGGCGACGCCATCGCCGCAGCGGCTGCCGTTGCCAGAGCGGAGCCTGCGGAGAAGAGCCACACGCCCTGACCGCTGCTCCTGAGCGTGCTCAGTCGTCCTGCTGGAGCGCGTAGAGCGATTCCACCAGCAGCGCGAACGTCGGGTTCTGCTGGGCGCTGCGCCGCGAGGCCAGCTCAGGGGGTTCGCTATGGGACCGGAGCTGCAGTGGCAGGCGAATGACCAGGCCATGCTGGCAGACGTAGTCCGCCACCTCGACCGACACCCGGGCCACCAGCCGTGGATCGCGGCTGAGCCGCGAAAGGGTGGTCAGCGCCGAGGTGGTCTCGACCAGATGCAGTGGGAGGGCCGCTGCGCGCTGCTCGTCTATTTCGGCGGCAGCCATGTGCCGGCGATGCTCTTCACGATGGGCTGTGCCCTGGTATCCATCTACGTGGTCTCCCGGGCACGCGACCGCAGTGGCGAGGCGCTCGACGACTAGCCGACGCATCTCCAGAGCCAGGTAGGCTGGGCATAAGCCAAGCCCAACAGGCCAGACTCAAGGCGCCACTCCCCACCCCTTACAGCAGCGTGAAACTCCCCTCGCGCACCCGCTCCGAATCCAGGCCGACCATCACCTTGAACTCGCCCGGCTCCGAGACCAGCTTGAGGGCGTTATTGTAGAAGCGCAGGTCCGCCTCGGTGATGGGGAAGTCCAGCTCGCGGCTTTCGCCCGGTTGCAGCATTACCTTCTGGAAGCCCTTGAGCTCCTTGACCGGGCGCGCCAGGGAGGCGGTGACGTCGTGCAGATAGAGCTGCACCACGGTGGCACCGGCGCGGTTGCCGGTGTTCTTGACCGTGACCTTGGCGGTCAGGGTATCGCCCTTCTTCAGGGTGGCGCTGGACAGCTGCGGTGCCGAGACGTCGAAGGTGGTGTAGCTCAGGCCGTAGCCGAAGGGGTAGAGCGGGCCGTTGACGATGTCGAAGTAGCGCGAGGTGTACTTGTTCGGCTTGGCCGCATCGAAGGGGCGGCCGCTGCTCAGGTGGTTGTAGTACAGCGGCACCTGGCCCACTTCACGAGGAAAGGTCATGGTCAGCTTGCCGGAGGGGTTGTGGTCGCCGAACAGCACATCGGCCACGGCGTTGCCGCCTTCGGTGCCCGGGAACCAGGCTTCCAGCAGCGCACTGGCCTGCTCCTGTTCCCATTCCAGCGCCAGCGGGCGGCCGTTCATCAGCACCAGCACCAGCGGCTTGCCGGTGGCCTTGAGCGCCTTGATCAGTTCGCGCTGGGTGTCGGGCACGCTGATGCGGGCGCGGCTGGAAGCCTCGTGGGCCATGCCCTGGGATTCGCCGACCACGGCCACCACCACCTCGGCCTGGCGCGCGGTGGCCACGGCCTCGGCGATCAGTTCGCTGGCACTGCGCGGATCCACCGCGACCGCCGGTTCGTAGGCGTTGAGGTAGGCCAGCACATCGCGGTCGTCCAGCAGGTTGGCGCCCTTGGCATAGAGCACCTTGCCCTGACCGGCCACGGCGTTTTCCAGGCCGCGGCGGATGGAGACGGCCTGGGCGGCCACGCCGGCGGCGGACCAGTTGCCCATGACGTCGCGCGGACTGTCGGCCAATGGGCCGATCACCGCCAGGGTGGCGCCCTTGCGCAGCGGCAGCACGGCCTTCTCGTTCTTCAGCAGCACCAGGCTCTCGCGGGCCACCTGGCGCGCCTCGGCGCGGTGCAGCCGCGATTCGGCGTTGGTGTCCGCCGGGTCCTGGCCCTTGAGGCGACGGTAGGGATCGTCGAACAGGCCCAGGCGGTACTTGGTCAGCAGCATGTCGCGCACCGCCTGGTCGACCTCGGCCTGGGTCACCTTGCCGGCGGCCAGCAGCGCGGGCAGCTGCTTGCCATAGACGTCGTCGTGCATGTTCAGCTCGACGCCGGCCTTGAGCGCCTGCTCGGCGGCGTCGCGGGTGTCCTTGGCCACCCCGTGCAGCACCAGTTCGTTGATGGCGCCGTGGTCGCTGATCAAGAGGCCCCTGTAGTTCCAGTCCTTGCGCAAGAGGTCCTGCAACAGCCAGCGATTGGCCGTGGCCGGGACGCCGTTGATGCTGTTCAGCGCCACCATCACCGCGCCGGCACCGGCCTCGGCGGCGGCGCGATAGGGCGGCAGGTAGTCCTGCATGAGCCGCTGCGGACTCATGTCGACGTTGCTGTAGTCGCGGCCGGCTTCCACGGCGCCGTAGCCGCCGAAGTGCTTGATGCTGGCCATGAGGCTGTCGGGGGCACGCAGGTCGTCGCCCTGGTAGGCGTGCACCAGGGTGGCGCCGATGCGCGAGGTCAGCCAGGTGTCTTCGCCGAAGGTTTCCGAGGCACGGCCCCAGCGTGGTTCGCGGGTGACGTCGACGGTGGGGGAAAAGGTCAGGTCGAGGCCGTCGGCTGCCGCCTCGATGGCGGAGATGCGCGCGCTGGTGGCGATGGCGTCGAGATTCCAGGTGCTGGCCAGGCCCAGGTTGATGGGGAAGATGGTGCGCATGCCGTGGATGACGTCATAGGCGTAGAACAGCGGGATCTTCAGCCGGCTGTGCCCGACCTCGTCCTGCATCTGGCGGATGTCGGGACGGGTCACGGTGTTGAACATGGCGCCCACCTTGCCGGCGCGGATGTCCGCCATGATGGCTTCCTTGGGGTAGTCCGGTCCCACGCTCACCAGGTTGAGCTGGCCGATCTTCTCCTCCAGGGTCATCTTCGCCAGCAGGGTGTCGACGTAGGCGCGAGCCGGATCCTGGTCCTGCGCCGGGGCGAGGGTGGCGCTGACCGCCAGTCCCAGGCCGAGCGTGAGTGCGGTGAGGCGTGGTGCGTTCAACATCTTCCCCAATTCCCTGTGCGTACTTTCTCGTTGTTCTTGGGCACCCTTGTGCCGAGGGGATTGTACAGCCGGGAAGCCGGGATGCGGAGCCGTTGACGGCCGGCGGGAGAGCCGGTCGTCAGCGGCGTGGAGGAGGGGACGAAGACCTAGAAACGCGGCTTGCGGGTTTCCCAGTCCGGCTGGTACTTGCGCATCTGGCGCACGTCGTCGCGGCTGCGGATGTCGATGGCGAGGAACTGCTCGTGCAGCTTGGCGAGCTGGTCCTGGTCCAGCTCCACGCCCAGGCCGGGCGTATCGGTGATCGCCACGCAGCCATTGCGGATCGGCAGCTTGCCGCCCTGGATGACTTCCTCGTCCTCTTCCTGCCAGGGGTAGTGGGTGTCGCAGGCATAGGCCAGGTTGGGCACCGCGGCCGCCACGTGGGTCATGGCCATGAGGCTGATGCCCAGGTGCGAGTTGGAGTGCATGGAGACACCCAGGCCAAAGGTGTCGCACATCCGCGCGAGGATCTGGGTGTCCCGGAGACCGCCCCAGTAGTGGTGGTCGGCGAGCACGATCTGCACGCTGTTCTGGGCCACGCTGCGACGGAACTCGTCGAAGTCGGTGACCACCATGTTGGTGGCCAGGGGAATGCCGGTGCGTCGGTGCAGTTCGGCCATGCCGTCGAGGCCCGGGGTCGGGTCCTCGTAGTACTGCAGGTCGCCCGCCAGTACCTCGGCGATGCGCAGGGACGTTTCCAGCGACCAGTTGCCGTTGGGGTCGATGCGCAGCGGCGCCGCGGGAAAGGCCTGGCGCAGCGCCTTGATGCAGGCCGCCTCGTGATCCGGACCGAGCAGGGTGCCGGCCTTGAGCTTGATGCTCTGGAAGCCGTTCTCCTCGATCATCCGCGCCGCCTGGGCCACCACCTGCTCCGGGCTGATGGCCTCGCCCCAGCGATCGGGCCGGTAGGGCGCGTCGATGTGCTCGGCGTACTTGAGGAACAGGTAGGCGCTGAAGGGCACCTCGCGGCGCACCGCACCGCCGAGCAGTTCGACCAGGGGAATGCCCAGTGAGCGCGCCTGCAGATCGAGGAAGGCCACCTCGAAGGCGGAATAGGCATTGGCCACCTGCTTGCTCGGATGGGAGCCGGGCGCCAGCTCGGCGCCGGCCACCACGCCACCGGCGAGGCTGGCGACGGTCGTCACCACCCGCGCGCGCAGGCCATTGAGGTCCCAGGCGGACAGGCCGACCAGGCTGCTTTCCATGGCCTTGAGTACCGCCAGCACCGGGGCGTCGCCATAGCTCTCGCCAAGGCCGATGTGGCCATTGTCGCCTTCCACCTCGATGATGGATCTCAGCGCATAGGGTTCGTGGATGCCGCTGGCGTTGAGCAGCGGGGCATCGCGAAAGGCGATGGGGGTGACTGTGATCCGTTTGATCTTCACGCTCAGACTCCTGGACTTGTCATTGTGGCGGTCTTTGTCAGTCATCGTATGACTAGCGGTCCGGATCTTCAACCGAAAGAAGTGCCATGACCCGCCGGCATGACCGCATATCGCATCGGGGTTGCCCGCTCCGGTCGGGGCTGGATAAATAGCCAGCCGCCACCCTGTTCGCCCGTTTCGCATGAAAGCTCCGCTCGAAGATCCCCTCTACTATCTGCACAACTTCCAGCGGGTACTGGACTGGGTCGCCCTGCGCTATCCCGACCTGCTCGACGACCGCGAGCAGGGTTTCATCGCCGCCTTCGCCGACCTGCCGCTGCCCTCGCGGGCATTGCTGGTGCGCCTGGTGATGCGCAAGGGCGAGGTGTTCCGCGCCAGCAAGCTGGTCTACAGCGAGATCGGCTGCCCGCGTGCCGCCGCCTTGCCGCTGGTGGACCTTGGCTGGCTGCTTTCCGATCCCGAACTGCACCTGATCGAACTCTTCGCCCTGCTGCGCAAGGAAGAACTGCTCGGCTGTTTCGGCAGCCGTCTGCCCAAGGCTGGACGCAAGGAAGACTGGCTGGCGCGGCTGGAGGCCGAGCAAGCCAAGCCCCTGGCCTTCAGCGGCTGGGCCGGAACCGTGCCTGAGTTGCTCGAAGAGGGTGTCTGGCGGCTGACGCTGATGGAGCTCTGCGACCGCCTGCGCCTGCTGTTCTTTGGCAACCTGCACCAGGACTGGACCGACTTCGTGCTGGCCGACCTGGGCATCTTCCAGTACGAGACGGTGGCCTTCAGCGCCGAATCCCGCGCCTTCGGTCAGCGCCAGGAGGTGGACGCCTATCTGCACATCCAGCGCTGTCGCCAGGCGCTGCGCGATGGTCTGCCGGCCGCGGAGCTGCTACCGCTGTTGCCCGCCGAGCGCTTCGCCAACACCTGGCTGGAATTGCGTCGGGGCAAGCTGCTCCACGAACTGGCGCAGCACCACGAGCGTCTCGGCGAACTGGCCCAGGCGCAGGCGCTCTATGCCGCCTCGGCGCATCCCGAGTCGCGTATCCGGGCCTTGCGCATGCTCGAACGCCTGGAGGACTGGGCCGCCGCCCAGGCGCTGGCGGAAGCCATCGCCGCCGCGCCGGCCCATGACGCCGAGCGCCAGCAGGTGGCGCGCATCCTGCCGCGGCTGGTGCGCAAGCAGGGTGGGCCGCCCAACAAACGCCGTACGGCCAGCCCGGTGGAGCGGCTCGATTTCGAGCTGGTCAACGACGGGCTGCGCCGAGTCGAGTGGCTGGTACGCGAGCACCTGGGTCGCGACGAGGCGCCGGTGCACTACGTGGAAAACACCCTGCTCACCAGCCTGTTCGGGCTGCTGTGCTGGGATGCCATCTTCCTGGCCATCCCCGGTGCCTTCTTCCACCCCTACCAGCGCGAACCAGCCGACCTGCGCCTGCCGGGCTTTCGCGAGCGGCGGGCCGAGGCCTTCGCCGCCTGCCTGGCGCGACTGGACGACGGCTCCTATCCGGCGGTGATCCGCGAGCGCTTCGCCGGCAAGCGCGGCCTGGCCTCGCCTTTCGTCGCCTGGGGCATCTTGAGCAGCGAATTGCTCGACCAGGCCCTGGCCTGCCTGCCGGCGCGGCACCTGCGGCTGTGCTTCGAACGGTTGCTGGAGGATCCGGAAAACAACCGCACCGGCTTGCCCGACCTGATCCAGTTCTGGCCGGCGGAAGGCCGCTACCGGATGATCGAGGTCAAGGGCCCGGGCGACCGCCTGCAGGACAACCAGCGCCGCTGGCTGGACTTCTTCGCCGCCCATGGCCTCCCGGTCAGCGTCTGCCACGTGCAGTGGCGGGTGGCCGCGACCTCCGCATGAGCTATCGCATCGCCGTTCGCGCCCTCTGCGAATTCACCGCCAAGACCGGCGATCTGGATCTCAGGTTCACCCCGTCGCCCACCGCCCTAGAAGGCATCGAGGGTCACCAGCGGGTGGCCGCCCGGCGCGGCCCCGGCTATGAGCGCGAGGTCAGCCTGCAGGGCGACTTCGAGGACCTGCAGGTGCGCGGTCGCGCCGATGGCTTCGACGCCGTGGCCCAGCGTCTGGAAGAGATCAAGACCCACAGGGGCAGCCTGGAACGCCAGCCGGGCAATCACCGCCACCTGCACTGGGCCCAGGCCAAGGTCTATGGCCATCTGCTCTGCCAGACCCGCGAGCTGTCGGAGCTGACCCTGGCACTGGTCTATTTCGACATCGGCACGGGTGCCGAGACCGTCTTCACCGAGCGGTGGACGGCCGCGGACCTGGCCGCGCATTTCGAACTCCAGTGTTCGCGCTTTCTCGCCTGGGCGCGCCAGGAGCTGGCCCATCGCGCCACGCGGGACACGGCGCTGGCGACCCTGGCCTTTCCGCATCCCGACTTTCGTCACGGCCAGCGGCCCCTGGCGGAAGCCGTCTACAAGGCCGCCAGCGTCGGCTGTTGCCTGCTGGCCCAGGCGCCCACCGGCATCGGCAAGACGGTGGGCACCCTGTTCCCACTGCTCAAGGCCATGCCGCGGCAAAGCCTGGACCGGCTGTTCTTTCTCGCCGCCAAGACCCCTGGCCGCGCCCTGGCCCTGCATGGCCTGGAGTCCCTGGCCGCGCCGGTGCGGGTGCTGGAGCTGGTGGCGCGGGACAAGGCCTGCGAGCACCCGGAGCTGGCCTGTCATGGCGAGTCCTGTCCGCTGGCCCGTGGCTTCTATGACCGACTGCCGGCTGCCCGCGCCGCCGCCCTGGCCGAACCCACACAGCTGACCCGGGCGCGGGTACGGGAGACGGCCTTGGTGCATGACGTCTGTCCCTATTACCTGGCCCAGGAACTGGCGCGCTGGAGCGACGTGGTGGTGGGCGACTACAACTACTACTTCGACGGCAGCGCCATGCTCCATGCCCTGGCCCAGACCCAGGAATGGCGGGTCGGAGTGCTGGTGGACGAAGCCCACAACCTGCTCGACCGCGCCCGCGGCATGTACAGCGCCAGCCTCGATCAGCGCCGCCTGGCGGCCGGCAAGGCGGTGGCACCCCCGACCATCGCCAAGGGCCTGCAGGCGCTCAATCGCGAATGGAATCGCCTGCACAAGGAGCAGCAGGTCGACTATCAGGTGCAAGCGGAATTGCCCGCCGCGTTCCTGACCGCCCTGCAATGGGTGGTGGGTCTGCTCACCGAGCACTTCGGCGAATCCGGCCAGCCACCGGCGCCGGAGCTGCAGACGCTGTTCTTCGACCTGCTGCAGTTCATGCGCCTGGGCGAGACCTTCGGCGATCATTCGCTGTTCGACGTCACCCTGCTCAAGGGCCGTGGCAAGGCGCAGTCGCAACTCAACCTGCGCAACCTGGTGCCGGCGCCCTTCGTTGGTCCGCGGCTGGCGGCGGCCCACAGCTGCACCCTGTTCTCGGCCACCCTGATCCCCCAGCATTTCCACCGCGACCTGCTCGGGGTCCCGGCCGGCAGTGCCTGGGTCGACGTCGCCTCGCCCTTCGCCGCCGAGCAGCTGGAAGTGCGCCTGGTGCGGCTCTCCACCCGCTATGCCGACCGCGCCGCCTCCCGCGCGCCCATCGCCGCCCTGATCGCCAGTCGCTATCGCCAGCGACCGGGCAACTACCTGGCCTTCTTCAGCAGCTTCGACTACCTCGACCAGGTCGCCGAGGCCCTCGCCGAGCGGGCGCCCGACGTGCCCCAGTGGCGCCAGTCCCGCGGCATGGACGAAGCTGCCCGCCAGGCCTTTCTCGAGCGCTTCCAGGCCGACGGCCGCGGCATCGGTTTCGCGGTGCTCGGCGGCAGCTTCGGCGAGGGCATCGACCTGCCCGGCGATCGGCTGATCGGCGCCTTCGTCGCCACCCTGGGCCTGCCCCAGCTCAATCCGGTCAACGAACAGCTGCGCCAGCGCCTGCAGCGGCGCTTCGGCGACGGCTATCGCTACGCCTACCTCTATCCGGGCCTGCAAAAGGTCATCCAGGCCGCCGGCCGGGTGATCCGCACCGTGCAGGATCGCGGCTGCCTCTACCTCATCGACGACCGATTCACCCAGCCCGAGGTCAGGGCACTGCTGCCGACCTGGTGGCGGGTGGAGGAGGGCGCGGTGCCTCTGCCAGAGCCCCTGCCAGCCTGAGGCCGTTGGGCTGCGCTGCGCTCAACCACACCTACGAAGGAGACGGTGACCTTGGGCGGTGCCTTTCCCTCACCCCCTCTCTCTTCGAGGGAGAGGGGGTAGAGCGGTCCCGAGCGTAGTCAGGTGTAGGGTGTCCCGTAGGTTGGGTTGAGACAGCTCCACCGTCGAAGCCCAACGAAGCGAGTCCACACCGTGCCAACCCGCCGCCTCGTCCTCGCAAAACCTCAATCTGTTGCCGAAGGGATCGGCGATCTCCATCACCAGGCCCCAGGGCAATGCCTCGATGCCCGGGCGGGCGAAGCCATGGTCCTTGGCCAGCAACTCGGCCTGGAAGGCGCGGAGACCGGTGAGGCGGACGAACAGGGTCGCGCCGGGGCAGGCATCGCCATGGTGGCCGGAGAGGTGCAGGCGCAGGCCGGCGCGCTCGACTCCGGCGTACAGCGGCAGCCCCGGCTCGAAGCGGTGCTCCCAGACCAGGCGGAAACCAGGAAGTCGCAGTAGAATTCGCGCGCCTTCTCGTCATCGAAGATGCGCAGGATGGGGCTGGGTTGCCCGAAGGCGATGGCGGCATCGACCATGAGGGTCTCCACGGAAGTGCCAAGGGATATCGGTGATGCGCTTTCCAGGATGCCCGGCAACCTGAATTGTGATCCGGAAAGCTTTGGTAACCCCTCTGGCAGGCCAGAGCGTGCGCTAGGCTGCAGTTCACCGGTGCGATGGCGAACCTATCCGGGTATCGTGCATTCTTTTTCCTTTCTGGCGGTTCGGCTGGGCCGAATCTTTCATCCTTAGTGACCAAGGTTGATCCATGCAGCGTAGACACCTGCTCAAAGCGTCCCTGGCCCTGGCGGCCTACACCGGCATTCCCTCCACCGGGCTGTTCGCCCTCCAGGCCTTCGCCAATCCGGCCAATGGCGACGGCCAGGCCTTCGATTTCGACTGGCTCAAGCAGCACGCCAAGGAGCTGGCCGGCCAGGCCTACCAGCCCACCGCCCAGAAACTGCCCGACACCCTGGCGAACATGACGCCGCAGCAGTTCAATGCCATCGGCTACGATGCCCAGCATTCGCTCTGGCACGACCTCAAGGGCCAGCTGGACGTGCAGTTCTTCCACGTCGGCATGGGCTTCAAGACGCCGGTGCGGATGTATTCGGTGGACCCCAAGACCAACGAGGCCAAGGAAGTCCACTTCCGCCCCGAGCTGTTCAACTACAACGACAGCGGCGTCGACAAGAGCCAGCTCAAGGGCGACCTGGGTTTCGCCGGCTTCAAGCTGTTCAAGGCGCCGCACCTGGCCCAGTACGACATCGTCTCCTTCCTTGGCGCCAGCTATTTCCGCGCCGTGGACAAGACCCGCCAGTACGGCCTCTCGGCCCGCGGCCTGGCCATCGACACCTATGCCGATCGGCCCGAGGAATTCCCCGACTTCACCAAGTTCTGGTTCGTCACCCCGAACAAGAACAGCACCCGCTTCGTGGTCTATGCGCTGCTGGATTCGCCCAGCGCCACCGGCGCCTATCGCTTCGACATCGACTGCCTGAACGACCGGGTGGTGATGGACGTGGACGCCAACGTCAACGCCCGCCGCGACATCAAGCAACTGGGCATCGCGCCCATGACCAGCATGTTCGGCTGTGGCACCCACGAGCGCCAGACCTGCAACACCTATCACCCGCAGATCCACGACTCCGACCGCCTGGCCATGTGGAAGGGCAACGGCGAGTGGATCTGCCGTCCGCTGAACAATCCGCCCAAGCTGCAGTTCAACGCCTTCAAGGACGACAGTCCCAAGGGCTTCGGCCTGGTGCAGACCGACCACGAATTCGAGAGCTACCAGGACGTCATGGTCCGCTACGACCGCCGGCCGAGCCTATGGGTGGAGCCCACCTCCGCCTGGGGCGAGGGCGCCATCCAGCTGCTGGAGATCCCCACCACCGGCGAGACCCTGGACAACATCGTGGCCTTCTGGGCGCCGGCCGAGACCATCACCGCCGGCAAGTCGCTGCACTATGGCTACAAGCTGCACTGGAGTGCGCTGCCGCCGGTGAGCACGCCGTTGGCGCGGGTCTATGCCACCCGTTCCGGGATCGGCGGCTTCCCCGAAGGCTGGGCGCCCGGTGAGCACTGGCCCAAGGTCTGGGCGCGGCGCTTCGCCATCGATTTCAACGGCGGCGGCCTGTCGTTCCTGCCCGAGGGTACCGGCATCGAGCCGGTGGTGACCGTCACCGACGGCAAGGTGCAGGATTTCCACGTGCTCAAGATCGACGAGATCGGCGGCTACCGGGTGATCTTCGACTGGTACCCCACCAGCGACAAGACCGACCCGGTGCAGATGCGTGCCTTCATCCGTACCCAGGACCGCGCCCTGAGCGAGACCTGGCTGTACCAGTACTTCCCGCCGGCACCCGACCAGCGCCGTTATCCGGACTGGAAGCAGTCCTAAGCGGCGGATAGGAAAAAGCCGCTGTGCCTCCCCGGCGCAGCGGCTTTTTTGTATCCGGATAAAGGGCGCGAGGCTGACTGGTCGCGGTGGTCAGTCGGCCAGCACCACCTGGTTACGCCCCGCGCGCTTGGCCCGGTAGAGCGCCGCGTCGGCCAGGCCATAGGCGAGTTCGAAGTCGGTGCCCGGCGGATTGAGGCTGAGGCCGAAGCTGGCCGTCACCGGCGCCGGTCCGGTCGCCTCCCGGGCGATGCGCAGGCGCAGGCACTCGGTCATGGCCAGGGCCTCGTCCCGCGCCAGGGTCGGCAGCAGCACGGTGAATTCCTCGCCACCCACCCGACCGACGATGGCCGGCGCCTGGACGAGTTCCTGCAGGCAGCGGGCGATGGCCTGGATCACCCGATCGCCGGCGGGGTGGCCGAAGTCGTCGTTGATGCGTTTGAAGTGGTCGATGTCCAGCACGATCATGGCGCCGCCCCGTTGCCGCAGCGCCTGGCCGGCCTGGTCGATCACCGCGCCGCGGTTGAGCACCCCGGTGAGGGCGTCGTGGGTGGCGCGGTATTCCAGCTGTTGGGTGAGGGTCTGCAACTGCTGGTTGAGGGCATTCATCTCGCGTTCGGCGCGGTCGCTGCGGGCGATCAGCCGGCGCGTCTCGCGCATCAGGCGTTCGAAATGCAGCGTCAGGTCGCCCAGGGCGGCCCGGTAGCGCTCGGCATCGGCGTCGTCGGCCACATAGAGCGCACGCGCCGCCTGCAGCACCCCGGCTTCCTGCTCGAACAGATCGGGGCCCGCCTCGGCCGGGCTGCAGCGCCTGACGCTGGCGGTCATGCCGGCAGCTCGGGATGCTCGACGAAGCTCAGCGCCTGGAAGTCCAGCCGCAGTTCTTCGCCGAATTCCTGGATGGTCTCGTCCTCGGCATCGTAGTACCAGTGCAGCTCCACCTGGTTGCCGGCCTGGGCCGCCTGGTCCAGGGCGTCGAACAGGGTGAACAGCATCTTGGTGCTGGAACTGTTGAAATAGGCCAGGGCCACGTGCACCCGGATGCGGGCGGCCTGGCGCTGGTCGAGATAGGCCCGCAGCGACTCGATCACCGGGAGATAGAAGGCCGCGGCGTTTTCCGGAAAGGATTCGCCCTTGAGCCAGAGTTCGTCCTCGGCGAAACGGAAATCCACCTCGGGAGAGGTGGGCGTGGGAGCGATGAACATGGTGTCCATACGAGGTGGAGGTCCCTGTCAGATGATGGCTTTCAGGCAGAACAGGGTCGTGCCCGGCGTCTGCATGGAGGGATGGAAGGCGAATTCCAGGGGCGCACTGGCATCGCGCGCCATGGTCAGGAAGCCGAGGCCGGCGCCCTTGCTATTGGCCGGAGTCTCGGCGCGCAGGGATTCGCGATAGGCTTGCTTGATCTGTTCCAGCGACATGCTGCACAACGGCTCGAGCCGCTCGCGCAGGGCGTCCACCTTGTCGCTGGCGATAGGGTTGGCACAGAGCATCTGGTAGTTGCCGTCCTGGCGGGTGATACAGACCGAACCCTGCCCCAGCTTGGCGTCCGCCAGGGCGTCCGGGGGGAGGGCATCGGCGGAATAGTGCAGGACGTTCTGTGACAGTTCGATGAAGGAGGAAAACAGCTTGCGCCGGGTGGCGCTGCTGATCCCTTCGAATTCCAGCTGCAGCTTCACCACCTCGGCCATGGCGGCGACGATCCCATGGGAGAAATAGCCGCGGTGATAGAAAATCACGTGCTGCTGCTGGGCGATTTCGAGAAAGGCGCCGTTCGCGGGAAAGGAGGCGGTCATGTCGGTCAGGCCACGCGGATGCCGAGGAAGGTGAGATCGTCACGGCGAAGCTCGTCGCCTTGCCAGCGAGCGAGGTCCTCGCTGAGTTGCGCACAGAAGGCCGCGGTGGGCGCCGCGCGCGACTCGGTCAACCGGGCCAGGGCACGGCGCTTGCCGAAGGAGGTGCGCCGCGGGCCGCCGATCTGGTCGATCAGGCCATCGGTGGTGGCGAACAGCAGGCTGCCCGGCTGCAGAGGCAGGGTGGTGGCCGGCCAGCACTGGTCGAGCGGGCTGTCGGCGTAGCCGATGCCCAGGCGCAGCGGCGCCAGGGTCAGGGCGTCCATGGCGTCGGGCGCCAGCAGGTGGAGCGGCATCCGGGCACCGGCGTAGGTCAGGCTGTGGCCGCGTCGGTCGACCCAGAAGCAGGCCAGGTCCAGGCCGTCGTTGGATTCGGAGATGCCCCCGGACTGCCCCAGCATCGCCTTGACGCTGGCGTTGATCGTCGCCAGCAGGGCCGAGGGATCGCGCGGCCCCAGCTGTTGCAGGGCCTGGGTCAGGGACGCCGAGGCGATCAGGGTCATGAAGGCGCCGGGCACGCCGTGGCCGGTGCAGTCGGCGATGGCGCCGAACCAGCCGTCTTCATGCTGGGCGAAGTGATAGAAGTCGCCGCCGACCACGTCACGCGGTTGCCAGACCAGGGTGGCATCCTGCTCCATCACCGCCAAGGCCTCGCGCGAGCTGCGCAGCATGGCGCGCTGGATGACGCTGGCGTATTCGATGCTGTGCATGATCTGGCGATTCTTCTCGGCCTGCAGGTCCGAGACCATGCGCATCAGCTGCACGCCCAGGCCGAGCCCGGCGAAGCGCCCTTCGCGGGTGACGATGAAGCCGTCGGCCAGGGCCTTTTCGCCCACCTCGACGGTGCGCCGGGTCAGCTCCTCGATGGACAGGCCGGCGTCCACCACCAGCGGCTCCTTGTCCATGAAGGCGATGCAGCTCTTGCGATCATAGACTTCGCGGTGATACGGCTTGCTCATCTGCGAGAGAAAGATGTCGCGGTTGATCAGGCCGATCGGGCGGTCGTGCTCGATCACCGCGAGGCTGGTGATCTCGCGGCGTTCGTTGAACAGGTCCATGACCATGGCGTTGGTGTGCTCGGCCTCGACGGCGGGCCACTGGCTGCAGAGGTCGAGGGCGCAGCGTTGACTGGGGCGGGAGGCGGAACGCGAAGAGGGCAGGGGAGCGGACGACATCGATACGAATCCGTTCTCGGGAGGTCGATGCAGCCTAGGCGCTCCGTGTTGAACTTTGATGACAGAAGCTGGCCAGGCGCCAGCATCGTGCTGGGCCTGGTCAGGTTGGCGTCAGCCGGTCAGGACACCGAGGGCGGCGCGGGTGAACGGCGGGGGTGGCACGGCGTTGAGCACCGCACCCTGGAGTACCAGGCCGCTGTGGGCGAACTGGCGCTGGGTGGCTTCGATTTCCTTGGCGGTGTTGCAGCCGTGGCGCGACACCAGCAGGCAGGTCCCGGCCTGGGCGGCCAGTAGCACGGCATCGGTCACCGCCAGCACCGGCGGGGTGTCGAGGATGACCAGCTCGTAGTCCTGCTGCAGGCCGCGCAGCAGCTCGGTACAGCGCGCGCTCATCAGCAATTCGGCCGGATTCGGCGGACGGATGCCCCCGACCAGGCAGTCCAGGCCGGGTATCGCCGAAGACTGTATCGCCTGCTCGGGCGTCGCCAGCCCCGCCAGCACCTCGGCCAGACCCGGGCGACGGGCCAGCTGCAGGCGTCGGTGCAGGCGCCCGCGCCGCAGGTCGGCATCCACCAGCAGCACCCGCATTCCGCCTTCGGCCAGCACCCGTGCCAGTTGTACGGCCACCGACGACTTGCCGGCCGCGGGGCTGGCGCTGGTGATCAGCAGCAGGTCGTTGCGCGCCTCGGTGCGGGCGAAGGCCAGGCTGGTACGCAGGATGCGCAAGGCTTCCTGGTAGCCGCTGTCGAGCGAGGTCTGCAGGGGCCCGCCGACCTGGCGACTCGACGCCAGCGGCAGTTGCGCCAGCACCGGCAGGCCGAGGTCTTCCAGGCCCTCGGCGTCTTCGATACCGCGCTCGAGACTGGCGCGCAGATAGACCCAGGCGCCGCCGGCCAGGCAGCCGAAGAGCAGGGCGCTGAGGATCAGCAGGGGCTTCTTGGGATAGACCGGGGCGATCTGGGTGTAGGCGCTGTCGATGATGCGCACATCGCTCACCGTGCCGGCGCGCACCACCGACAATTCCTGGATGCGCTTGCTGATCAGCGCATAGACCTTGTCCGCCGCCTCCACTTCGCGCTGCAGGCGCAGCACCTCCTGCTGGGTCTGGGGCAACTTGGCCAGGCGCTGCTGCAGGGCCTGGCGCTCGCCGCTGAGCACCTGGCGGCGCGCCAGCAAGGTCTGGTACAGCGGATGGGTAGGGGTGAAGCGCAGGGCCAGAGCCAGCCGTTCCATTTCCAGGGCCGACAGCTGGCCGTCGAGATCCACTGCCTGGCGCAGCAGGCTGCGCCCCTCCTGGCCGATGGCGATGGAACCCTGCCGCCGCTGATAGCTGTCCAGCGCCTGGCGACCTTCGGCCAGGCGCTGGTTCACCCGCGGCAACTCCTGGCGCAGGAAGGCCAGCTGCTGGGTGGATTCATCGGCGTTGCGGGTCACGTCCTGGCGCACATAGGTCTCGGTGATGCCGCGCAGGATGCGTTGCGCCCTGAGCGGATCGGTGTCCTGCAGCTTGATCGAGAGGATGCCCGAGCGCTTGCCGCGCTCGCTGACCATGAGTCGTTCCTGTAGCGCCTGGATGGTCACGCCGCGGCGCTGCTTGACCAGGATGAATTCGGTGCCCGGATAGGCGTGCAGCTGGCCGATGTCCAGGCGCAGCTCGCCGGCGCTGGCCGGCTCGCCCAGACGGCCCTCCAGCAGCCGCTTGCCCTGGGCATCGCTCAGCAGGAAGCGATCCGGGGCCTCGGCGGTGAGGGTGAGTGGCTGGCCATAGAGGGCATCGGGCACGCTCAGGCTGGCGATGGTCAGCTGCTCGCCGCCCCAGCCGAACTGCCGGAGGCCGAACAGCGGCGGGGCCACGGCCTCACCGGCTTTCTCGTGGCGCCGGGCCAGCCAGTCGCCCAGCAGCGGCAGGCGCCGCGGGGTGACGCTCAGGTCCAGGCCCTCGGCGTCCACGACCTCACCGACCACCCGCCGCGAGGTGAGCAGCTGCATCTCGGTGATGGCTTCCGGTGGCGGCAGTGGCCGGCCATTGTCGGATTCGTCCAGGCGCACGATGCCGCGCTGGTATTCGATCTGCACCGTCGCCACCGCCTGATAGCGCGGCGCGGCCAGCTGGGTATAGGCCACGCCCAGCAAGGTGCAGAGGACCACGCAGGCCAGCAGGCCGCGGCGATGGCGCCAGAGGGCGGCGCAGTAGCGGGCGAACCCGATGTCCGCCGCCTGGATGGCAGCGGGTAGAGACTGATGCGACTTGTCCATGCAGGAGCGGGCCTTGGGCAGGTACGGAGGAGGACAGCCGTCGCGGCCGATACCTGTCTGGGGTGGACGGTGATCGGCGAACCGGGGGCGGAATCTTTGCATCCATTGGTGCCGCTGGGCGCTGGATCAAGGATCTGCGCCTTGCGGCTGGTGTGCTGCGTCGACTCTAAGCGAAAGCAAAAGCCAAAAATGTGACACCCCGTGCAGAACGCGACGGATGCCGGCTTGGCAGCGTCAAGGTGCTAGGGCAGTCTTCTTTGCGACCTGTCATACCTGCCGACGACTCGCCGGGGCAGGCCCTGTTTCCTCGTCCCCTCCGTGGGGTCGTCGAGCCAGTCTTTGCGTTAAGCGTCGTCGCCTCCTTGGCGACGCCGTGTTCCTGACGGCTTCCTGAATGTAGTCAGCGGTTGAAGCCCGGTTACCCGCCTGCGTGGCCTTACGCCCGCGCGCGGTCCTGTACCGGTTGTACCAGGCCTGCGGAGGGTAGCGCCCTGGTTCTTCACTGCCCTGGACGGCGTTCTCGACTGCATGGCTGTCAGGAGACAGGACAATGAGTGTGGCATCTGGCGTTACCCATTCCGGGGTCCGGGTTGGACGATGGCCGTTCTGGCTGGGCGGTCTGGCGGTTGGCCTGTTACTGCTGGTCGCGCTGCTCTGGCGCCTGCCGGATTTCCGCGACGGCACCGGGGCGCAGAATCTCGAAGCCAGTTATCACGTCCTGCTCAGTATCAATGCCCTGGACGAGTCCGGCGTGGCCCGGCACTGGTGGTTGCCCACGGTGACCCTGGGTGGCAGTCACGACAAGCGGGTGTCCTGGGGCGCGACCATTCCCACCCACAGCGGCGACTACGTCTACACCAGCTTCAGCAGCTACGGCTTCCTCGCGCCCTATTTCGGTCTCAAGGCCGCGGGCCTCTCGCCTTCGCTGCACAGCCTCGCGCTGTTCAACGCCGCCCTCGGCGCCCTGACGGCGCTGTTGCTGTTTCGCCTGCTGTACCTGGTACTGCGCAGCCATGGCACCACCCGCGCCCTGGCCGCCACGAGCGCGGTGCTGGGCTGCCTGATCGCGATCTTCAGTCGCGAGGCGCTGCTCTCCCAGGGCCTGCTCTACTGGGTGCAGAGTTTCTACCAGGTGCTGCTGCTGGCCAGTCTGCTGACCTTCTTCCACTACCTGCGGGCGCCGGCGAGCCAGCGCCAGCGCCTGGGCTGGCTGCTGGCCGGCCTGGTCTGCTTCGGCGCCCTGACCGAATGGACCGGCTACGTCTTCGGCGGCGGACTGGTCGTGCTGTTCTGGCTGCAGCGCCGGCACCTGCCGGAAGGCCGGCGGATGGCTTGGCGCCTGGCTTTCGCCACCGCACTGGCCGGCCTGCTGGTGCTGCTGCACTACAGCCTGGCGGCGGGCCTGCTGCCGACACTCAAGGCCTTTGCCCGGCGCTTTCTCGCCCGCAGCCCGAACAATGCCCACCTGGCCGACTTCTTCGCCGGCTACGGGCTGTCCTTCGGCCTGTTCCTGGCCGCGGTGGCCATCGCCCTGGGGGCGCTGCTCTGGAAGCGGAAGCGTCTGAACTGGCCGCGCAGCACCGCGCTGCTGCTGGTCGCCGCCAGCGTGCCGCTGCTGGAGAATCTGCTGCTGCTGCAGCACGCCACCCAGTTTTCCTTCGATCGCCTCAAGTTCATCTTTCCCGCCGCGCTGCTGCTCGGCCTGGCCTTCCTGGCCCTGAAGACCCCGGGGCGTGCCCTGCTCGCCGTGGTGCTGGTGGCCGCGGCCCTGCAGAACGGCCAGACCTATCGCCAGGACCTCGCCGGCTATGCCGGCTGGGGCGCCATCGACCGGCAGAACCAGGCGCTGGCGAGCCTGGTGAAAGGCCAGGTCGCGCTGGATTGCACCCTCATCTCCACCGACATGACGGTGCGTGGCTACGCCACCCTGCTGTTCCACCGCAGCATCCACGAATTGCAGCGCCAGCCGCTGGACTACCACGGCGAGCCGGGCGCCTGTGGCGGGCTCTATCTGGAAGGCCGGGATTTCCGCGTCGACCTGCCCGAATACACCCGCGCCCGCCTGAGTCTGGCGGATGGCCGTCAACTGACCTACGCCAAGGTCGAGGGTGACTGGCGCCTGCAATGAACGCCTTATCCATGAACACGCTGCGAGGAAACCGGGTATGCCGGGTACGCTGATCAATCGACTGAGTTTTCTGGCCCTGGGTGGCCTGATGGTCCTGCAGTTCGGCGTCTTCGAACAGAGCCCGACCAATCCGGTGGGCATCCGCTACGTGGGCGAGCTGTACCTGGCGATCTGCCTGGGCTTCTTCGCGCTCTTCACCCTGAGCACCTGGGATCGGCCGCAGCGCGACTATCGGCTGCTGATGGGCTTCTGCCTGTTTTCCACGGCGGTGTTCGTCGGCCTGCCGGCGGTGTTCGCCCAGCTGTTCTGGGGGCAGCCGCTGGTCTATGGCCTCATCGAGGAGCGGCGGGTGCTCTACTGCTTCAGCGCCTTTCTGGTCCTGTACCTGGCCAAGCGCCTGAACGCCGTGCAGTTCGAGAATCTGATCATCCTGGTCGGGCTGCTCTCGGCGCTGCTGTGCTGGCTGTCCTACTTCAAGATGCTGCCGGACCTGCGCGACGAGGTGAAGGACCTCAGCCGCCCCGGACGCGCCTCCACGGGGGCGGGCGCCATTTTCTTCGGCTACTTCATCTGCATCTACTTCGCCGGTCGCGGGCGTTCCTTCCTCGACGGCCAGTTGCGGCCCAAGCTGCGCAACGGCCTGCTGGCGCTGTTCTTTCTGGCGACCATCGTGGTGGTGTTGCAGACCCGCCAGCTGATCGTGGTCTGCCTGGTGTTCACCATCCTCGCCCTGCGCGCACGCCTGGTCGGCCCGGCGCTGTTCGGCGCCATCATCATCGCGCCGCTGATTCTCTATCCGCACCTCCTGGAAACCCTCGGCTTCAACCTGGATTTCTATGCGCGCTCGGTGCAGGAGGGCCCCACCGACAACGTCCGGGAAAACACCATTTCCCAGATCATCAACCACCTGCAGCTGTACAACGGCCTGCCCAGCGGCAGCCTCAGCCTGATGTGGAACGATGGCTTCAAGCCGATCTTCGGCGACTACTTCTTCCTCTCCGATGTCGGCATCTTCGGCACCGTGTTCCGCTTCGGCTTCCTGTCCGTCCTGGTGATTCCCATCGGCCTGGCGGTCCACTACCTGGTGGCGCGCAAGCTGAGCCGGGACCTTGAATTCACCCTGGCGGTGTTTCTCGCCTTCATGACCATCTGGCCGCTGCAGGGGCTGTTCGAATACCAGGGCACCGCGGCCCTGCTCTTCGTCATGCAGGCGCTGAAGACCTACCACGGCGCGCCCCAGTACGGGGTGGTGAGCCTGCAGGAACGACCGGGGGCATTGCCGCCCGGTCGCCAGGTCTTGCCGATCTGACTGTCTGCTCTAGCAGCCGGTCAGGCGCTCGACGCGGCGTTCGCCGGGAAAGAAGAAGGGGCGCAGGCGCACGCCCAGGCTGTTGCCGAAGAAGGCCGCCACCAGCCACAGCCAGCCGTGCAGGCTGCCCGAGGCGATGCCGCTGAAGTAGGCGCCGATGTTGCAGCCATAGGCGAGCCGCGCGCCATAGCCCAGCAGCAGGCCGCCGAGCACCGCCGCCACCAGCGACCGCACGGGGATGCGCAGGCTGGGGGCGAAGCGCCCCGCGAGGCCCGCGGCGGCCAGGGCGCCCAGCACGATGCCGAGATTCATCACGCTGGTGACGTCGAACCAGAAGGGCTCGGCCAGCGCCCGGGCGTTGGCCGGTTGCTGCCAGAAGGCCCAGCCGGAGACGTCCAGTCCGAACAGACCGGCACCCTTGGCGCCCCAGAGGGCGAAGGCCGAGGTGACGCCCCAGGGGCGACCAGCCAGGGCCAGGGTGACGAAGTTGAGCACGGCCAGGGCGATGGCGCCCCAGACCAGCGGCCAGTGGCCGCGCAGCAGGCGTGCCGCGCCCTGGTGTTCGCCAGGGACCGTGACTTCCAGCCCGCCGTGGCGACGGCGCTCCAGCACCACCGTGGTCCAGGCGATCAGGGCGAACAGCGCCAGGCTGACCAGGATGCCGGGCAGCACGCCCAGGCGGGTCACCAGGGAGGTGGGCGGCAGGCTGGGCAGGGCGAACCACCAACCCAGGTGCTGGGTGGCGATCAGCGAGCCGATGACGAAGAACAGCAGGGTCACCAGCATCCGCGCGTTGCCGCCACCGGCGGTGAACAGGGTGCCGGAGGCGCAGCCACCGCCCAGTTGCATGCCGATGCCGAACAGGAAGGCGCCGACCACCACCGAGGTGGACAGCGGCGAGACATTGCCGCGCACCGCCTCGCCGAACAGGCTGCCGGCGCCGAGGGCGGGAAAGAACAGCAGCACCGCCAGGGCCAGCATCACCATCTGAGCGCGCAGGCCGGCGCCGCGGCGGTCGAGGATGAACACCCGCCAGGCCGAGGTGAAGCCGAAGGCGGCGTGATAGAGGGTCAGGCCCAGGGCGCCGCCGAGCAGTAGCAGGAGCGCCTGACGACCGCCCACGGCCTGGCCGAGAAAGACCATGCCCACGGCGAGCAGGCCGGTGGCCCAGAGCGCTGCCCAGGGCAGGCGAGGAGAGGAGAGCGTAGAGGTCTGCTGCATCATGGTTCCGGTAGCTTCGAACTAAAGTCCGACCATTTTAGTAGGACTTGCCCGGGAATCCCAGCCACCGGGCAGCTCTGGTTGAATGAAAAGGTTACATCGATATAGCCAGAAGTTATTGAGTGTTCAGGGCAGCCGTTTGGCCGGGGACGTGGTCAAAGCGGCCAAAGGAATCCCCTGGAGTCGCCGTGTCCGCTGCTGCCGTGCTGTCCGTTCCCGCCTTGCCCAGCCTGTCGCGATTGCGCGGCTGGGCCGCCCTGGCCGCTGCACTGGTGCTGGCCGGATGCAGCCTGACGCCCAGTTCCCAGGGACCGACCCGTTCGCCGGCCGAGGTGCGCGCCGAGCTCCTGCGGCTGCTGCCGGCCAACGTCGCGGATCGGCAGGGCTGGGCCAGCGATATCCAGACCGCCTTCAGCGCCCAGGGTCTCGAGCCCTCGACGGACAACCTCTGCGCCGTGCTGGCGGTGGCGGAACAGGAATCCACCTACCAGGTCGATCCGCCGGTGCCGGGGCTGGGACGCATCGCCCGCGAGGAGATCAATCGGCGCGCGGCGCGGGCCTATGTGCCCCAGCTGCTGGTGCGCACCGCGCTCAACCTCGACTCGCCCACCGGCAAGACCTACGCCCAGCGCCTGGACGCCGCCCGTACCGAGCGCGAGCTGAGTCTGATCTTCGAGGACTTCATCGCCATGGTGCCCCTGGGCGGCCAGCTGTTCGGGCGCTTCAATCCGGTACGCACCGGCGGACCCATGCAGGTCAGCATCGACTTCGCCGAGGCCCATGCCCGCGGCTATCCCTATGACCGCGACGGTTCCATCCGCCACGAGGTGTTCAGCCGACGGGGCGGTCTCTATTTCGGCACGGCGCACCTGCTGGGCTATCCGGCGGACTATGCCACGCCGCTGTATCGCTTCGCCGATTTCAACGCCGGCTGGTACGCCAGTCGCAATGCCGCCTTCCAGAGCGCGGTAAGCCGGGCTACGGGGATGAAGCTGGCGCTGGATGGCGATCTGGTGGTGCCCGGTTCGCGGACCCAGGGCGAGACCGAGCGGGCGGTGAATCGCCTGGCGCCGGCCCTGGGCATGAGCGACATCGCCATCCGCCATGACCTGGAAGCGGGCGAATCCGAGGACTTCGCCAAGACCGATCTCTATGCCAAGGTCTATGCCCTGGCCGAGCGCAAGGCCGGTCGCAGCCTGCCGCGCGCCATCCTGCCGGGCATCACCCTGGAAAGCCCCAAGATCACCCGCACCCTGACCACCGCCTGGTTCGCCCAGCGGGTGGAGGAGCGTTGGCAGCGCTGCCGGGGCCGAGCCTCGCGCTGAGCGGGGCAGGGGCCGAACGGCGTTTTCCAGGCGATGAGGGTCGGGGTGAACTATGGCAATTGGCCAGACTATTCGCCTACCATGGGGCGATGAAGCGGCCTCGCGCCGTGCGGTTCTGGTGTAGTCCCTAGAGGTCCAGATGACCGATATCCCCGGCTCCCGGTTGACGCTCGTCGTCGACCAGCCCACCCCCACGGCCCGCCATCGGCTGCCGCCCCGCCAACAGGCCAAGGCCCTGCGGCTGCTGCGCACCCTGGGCCTCGAGGCCGATACCCCGCCCGAACTGGTGCTGGCCTGGCTGGAGCGCCGCGACGGCGGCTGCTCGCTGCCGGAAGCGGCGCGCCAGATCGGCCTGGGCAACTGGCTGGGGATCACCACCAGCCTGGCCGATCTCACCCAGAATCTGGCACGCTTCGAAGCGGCCTACGCCTTGGAAAGCGTGCTCGACTCCCTGACCGTCCTGGTCGAGCAGTCGCCGCCCGAGTCCCGCTAGGTTCTGTGCGAAAGGCGCCTGCGCATCGGTGAGGCGTCGTTGAAAAACGCATTCGGAATGCTCCTTTACCCTCGTAAACTCCGCATCCTCAGCGTCTTTCGCCTAGCCTGACCTTCGCTCGGCGACTTTCCCTGCAGAACCTAAAGGCCAGCACCGCGGATGTTGACGTAGAGGCTGTACAGGGAGTGGGAACCGGCCATGAACAGCCGGTTGCCTTCCGGCCCGCCAAAGCACAGGTTGGGGCAGCGTTCCGGCAGGTGGATGTGACCGAGCGCCTTACCACTGGGATCGAAGACGCGAACGCCATCGAGGGCTTCGGGCTTGGCCGCCGGCGCGCCACTGCTGCCCCAGCCGCACCAGAGATTGCCCGCCACATCGCACTTGATGCCGTCCAGGGCGCCATATTCCAGCGCCTCGATGTGCTTGCGGCGGTCGCCTAGGCTGCCGTCGTCCTTGACGGTATAGGCCCACACCAGGCGATTGGGCTTGGCGCGGCCCTCGACCACATAGAGCAGTTTCTCGTCCGGCGAGAAGGCCAGGCCGTTGGGGCCGTTGAGGTCGCCGATCACCCGGGTCACCGCCAGGCTCTCGCCGTCGATGCGATAGACCGCATCGGGCTGCTCGGTCTTGACCCGGTGGCCCTCGTAGTCGCTGTTGGCCTGGAACGGCGGATCGCTGAACCAGATGGAACCGTCACGCTTGACCACCACGTCGTTGGGCGAATTGAACGGCTTGCCTTCGAAGTTATCGGCCAGCACCGTGAGGCGCCCGTCGTGCTCGGTGCGGGTGACCCGCCGACCGAGGCCGTGGGTGGTGGAGCCTTCACAGGCGATCAACCGGCCCTGCCGGTCGCGGGTCAGGCCGTTGGCGAAATTCGACTGGGCGCGATAGGTGTCCAGTCGGCCACTGACCTCATCCCAGCGCACGATGCGGTTGTTGGGGATGTCGCTCATCAGCAGGTAGTTGCCATCGCCGATCCAGACTGGCCCTTCGGCCCAGCGCAGGCCGGTGGCCAGGCGCTCGATGCTGGCGTTGAACAGCCGCAATTCCAGGAAGCGGTCGTCGAGGATCTCGATCAGCGGATCGGGATAGCGTTGGCTCAGGGGTTCGGCGGCGCGGGCGAGACCCGGCAGCGTGAGGGCGGCGCCGCAGACCAGGCCGCCCTGGAGCAGCCGGCGACGTGACAATGGCCGGGCGAGACCCGGGGAGGAGTCGTGCATGGGACAGGTCCTTGATTGTTATTGTTAGACGAGGCGATACGCGTCAGCTCGGCGAGACAGGCATATCGTACGACATCATATGTCTTGTGGCGGAGTGCGCCAACCCAGGATCCGTTCTACTCGGCGTCCAGTACCAGGCAGGTGCGGGCACGGCCCTGGCGCTTGGCCTGATAGAGGCGGCGATCGGCTTCGTGCAGGAAGCCTTCGAGGTCGTTGGCGACGCCGCTGAAGACTCCGGCGCTGAACGACAGTGGCGGGGCGCCCGGTGCATAGGTCTGGGCGTGGCAGTAGCGCCGCAGCAGGTCCAGCGCCTGCAGCAACTGCTCCGGGGGCATCCGGCTGACCAGGGCGAATTCCTCGCCGCCCAGGCGGCCGGTCAGGTCCTGGGGCAGGGTGCGGGCCAGCGCCTGGGCAAAGACCACCAGGGCGCTGTCACCGCTGGCATGGCCGTGTTCGTCGTTGATGCGCTTGAAGTGATCCAGGTCGAGCATGGCCACGCTCAAGGTGTGGCCCTCGCGTTCTGCCTGGCGAAACAGCTCTTGGGCCTGATCCTGGAAGGCACGCCGATTGCGCAGCCCGGTGAGGGAATCGTACTGGGCGGCATGGGTGAGGGCGCGCATCAGATCCCGCCGCTCCAGGGTCGAGACCACCCGGCAGTTGAGTTCCTCGGGGCAGAAGGGCTTGCGCAGGAAGTCGTCGGCGCCCTGCTTGATGAACTTGGCGCTGAGCGAGCCCTTCTCGTCGGCCGACAGGCCGATGATGCTGAGGTCGTGGCGGCGCAGCTTCTGCCGCAGCAACTGCACCAGTTCGAAGCCGCTGAGGCCGGGCATGCTGTGGTCCACCACCAGCAGGTCGATGTCCGGCTGCTCCTGCAGCAGGCGCAGCGCCTCGTTGCCGTCGCAGGCGTCCAGCAACTGGTAGCGATGGGGCGTCAGCACGTGGCGGATGTAGTTGCGGGTGGCGTCGGAGTCCTCGGCGATGAGGATCTTGACCGCGGTATTACTGTCCAGCCGGCGCAGCAGCCGGAAGGCGAATTCGTAGGAGTACTGGCTTTCCTTGAGCACATAGTCGACCACGCCCTTGGTCAGCAGGTCGTCGCGCCGGCGCTCGTCGTAGGAACCGCTGAGGACGATGCAGGGCAGGCGATAGCGCAGCACCAGGTCGACGCTTTCGCCATTGGGCGCATCGGGCAGGTTGAGATCCACGAGGGCGGCGAAGAACAGGTCGGCCGAGGTTTCCAGCATCAGCTCGGCTTCGGCCAGGGTGGCGCAGAACACCGGCTCGAAGTCGCGCTGCTGACGAAAGAGGTGCGCCAGAATCTTGAGGACCATGGGGCTGTCTTCGATGACCAGGATGGAGCGCACCGGTAACTCCTGCAGGACAAAGAACGGCCGAGGGCGGGTCTGACGTCAGATGAAGCGATCATTCGCCTAGGCGTATCGGCCAAGGGATCGGCGACTTGAATGGTCGCCGATCCTTTCCGTTTAGCTGTCCTGCAGGCCTTCCAGCCGGCGCTGGCGGGGCAGGCGCAGGGCGTCGTCGCGCGGCAGCGGACGGCTCAGCAGGTTGCCCTGCACCTTGTCCACCTGCAGCGCCTTGAGCGCTTCCAGTTCGGCGAGGGTCTCCACCCCCTCGGCGATCACCTCCTTGTGGGTCTCGCGGGCGAAGGCGATGATCGCCGAAGCCAGCGCCCGGCGCTCGGCGTCGCGATCGATGTCGCGCACCAGGCTCATGTCCAGCTTGATCATGTCCGGACGCAGCCGGAGGATATGCCTCAGGCTCGAATAGCCGGCGCCGGCATCGTCGATGGCCAGGCGCACGCCCTGGGCGCGCAGCGGTTGCAACTGGGCGTGCAGGGCGTCGTAATCCTCGACCTCGGCATGTTCGGTGATCTCCAGCACCAGGCGTCCCGGCGCGGTGCCAGCCAGCAGTGCCGGCAACCGACCGCCGAGGATGGTCTGCGGCGAACAGTTCATGGTCAGGTAGCTGTCATCCGGCAGGCTCTGCAGCCCCTGCAGGGCAAAGCGCATGGCGCACTCTTCGAGTTCATCGCCGAGGCCGATGGCGCTGGCCTCGGAAAACCACAGATCTGGACTGCGCTGCGGCAGGCAGTGGAAGCGCGACAGCGATTCCCAGCCGGCGATGCGCAGATCGTTCAGATGATAGATCGGCTGGTAGACGATGCTGGGCTGGTGGGCGGCCACCGCGCCCTGGATGCGCTGGCGCATCTCCACCTGGCCGCGGCGGCTGGAGACGTCCAGGCTGAGGCGATCGGCCACCAGTTCGGCGAAGGTCCGCACCAGCTCCAGGTCACGGGGACTCAGGGTCGGATCGGGCTGGTACTTGAAGCAGCAGAAGGTGCCATAGAGCTCGCCATCGCTGAGTCGCACGGGCACGCTCAGGTGCGCGCCGATGGGCACGCTGCGGGTCTCCGGGATCAGTCGCGCAGGGCCGATGGCGCGGGTATCGGGGATGAGTTCGGGCAGATGGCCGGTGACCACCTGCTGACAATAGCCCTGGCTGAGCGGCAGGACATCACCCGCCTTGATCGGCGCATCGAGCACGGCATCGACATTGCGAAAGACCCGGTCCTGCTGGCGGAATTCGGCCAGGAAGGCCACGTCCATGTCCAGATGGGTACGCAGCGCGTGCAGCACCTTGTCGATGCAGCCCTGGCTGCTCAGCGTGCCGGTATCCAGGCCAACCACGTCCAACAACTCGGTAGCTGATTCCCTCATATCCTCACTCCCGGGAAACTACGACCTGAACCAGTGTAGAGCCTGGAATGAATTTGTCAGTCAAATGACTTCATCCGTTCGGCTTAACCCTGTTCGGCGTACCAGGCCTCGAAGGCGGGCAGAGCCATGGGCCGGGCCAGCAGATAGCCCTGGACCTCGTCGCAGCCGGCTTCCTGCAGGAAGGCCAGCACGTCCGGCGTCTCTATCCCTTCGGCGACGCTGCGATAGCCGAGCTTGCCGATCAGCATCAGCAGCGCCCTGACCACCTCCTGCTTGCGTGGATCCTGGGGCAGGTCATGGATCAGCGAGCGGTCGAGCTTGACGCTGGTGACCGGCAATTCGTACAGGTAGGCGAAGTTGCTGTAGCCGCTGCCAAAGTCGTCGATGGCGATCTCCAGGCCCAGCTCACGCAGGGCATGCAGCTGGGCGATGGCCTCCGGATTGCGTTTCAGCCATTCGCCTTCGGTGATCTCCACTTCCAGCCGCCGCGGATCGACGCCCTGGCGCTGGCAGGTCTCGCGTAGCAGGTCCACCAGATCGCCCTCGTCGAAATCCCGCGGCGACAGGTTGAGCGACAGCCGCCCCTGGTAGCGACGGTCCCAGCGCGCCAGCTGGGTGACGGCGGTGCGGATCACCCAGCGGGTGACGCTGTGGATCAGTGCGGTCTTCTCGATGGCCGGAATGAAATCGCCGGGGGCGATGGGGCCGAGTTGCGGATGCGTCCAGCGCAACAGGGCTTCGGCGCTGCATAGCCGGCGCCCGGGCAGTGCCAGGCGCGGCTGGAAGGCCAGGCTGAAGTCGCCGCGTTCGAGGGCCTCGGGAAGCTGCCGGACCAGCTGGAAGATCCGCTGGAAGGCTTCGTCCTGGGGGCGCTCGTAGAGTCCCCAGTGGCGGGTGCTCAGGGCGGCCTGGTTGACGGCTACCATGGCCTTGCGCAGCAGGTCGCGCACCTCGCCCGGGTTGAGCTCGAAGGGCACCACGCCGGCCTTTACCGGCGGATCGATGGGAATCCGGTCGGCCTGGACCGGGGTCCGCAACTGGGCGATCAGGGCTTCCAGCAGCGGCGGGTAGTCGTAGTTCGCGGGCAACAGAAAGGCGAATCTCTTGGTGTCCACGTGATAGACCTTGGCCCGCTCGCTCAGGGCGTCGCACAGGCGCAGGGCCAGGCTGCGCAGAAAGGTCTCGAAGGGCCACATGCCCTGGGCCAGGACCAGCTGCTCCTTCCAGTGGGTTTCCAGCGGATCCACCAGCACCAGCAGGCGCGCCTCGCCGGGATGGAGTTCGGTCAACTGGGCCACATCGGCTTGGAACTGCTGCCGATTGGGCAGGCCGCTGACCGGATCGCGCCGGCGCAGGTGCTGACGCAGGACGATGAGTCGCATCACCTGGGCGGCGAAATCGTCCAGGCGCTTGCGTTCCGTCGCCGTCAGCTGGCGCGGTTGGTTGTCGAGGATGCAGAGGCTGCCGATGGCATAGCCGGCCTCGGTGACCAGGGCCGAGCCGGCATAGAAGCGCACGAGCGGCGCCTTGACCACCAGGGGGTTGTGGCTGAAGCGGGTATCGCAGCGGGCATCGTTGATCTCCATCCGGCCATCCTCGGCCTGGATGGTGTGGGCACAGAAGGCATCCTCTACCGGCATCTGCGCGAGGTCGAAGCCGACGCGGGCCTTGAACCACTGGCGGTCGCGGTCAACCAGACTGATCAGCGCGGTCGGCACATTGAAGCTGCTGGCGACCAGTTCGCAGAGGCGATCGAATTCCTCCGCCGGCGCCGAGTCGAGCAGCTCCAGTGCATGCAGGGCGTTGAGGCGGTCATCTTCGTACTGCAGTGGGTCGGCCATCGGACTAGCTCAAGAGGACGGACAGGCCTGGCAGGAGTTCCAGGCGCATCTTCGAAGACCGGAGTGCCAGTCGAGCCGAGCGAGTGGTCGACAGGAGGCGGGTTGACCGGGGGTATCGGCTGGAAATCATAAGACTTTAACTGTTTTCTCGCGTCTGCCAGTCCTGCAAACCTTAGCGCGGCTGCACCTCGATCGCGAGCCCTGGTCGAAGGAACATCCTCATGCGAGTGCTTGCCATGACCCTGACCTGCCTGTTCGACATCAACGAGACCGTGCTCGACCTGTCCGCACTGGACGGCCTGTTCACCGAGCTGTTCGGTGATCCGCGGAGCCGCACGCTGTGGTTCGCCCAGACCCTGCAGAACGCCATGACCGCCGAACTCTGTAGCCGCCATGCGCCCTTCGAGGCCCAGGGCCAGGCGGCGCTGGACATGATCGGCGCTCGGCTCGGGCGTATGCCGACCACGGCCGACAAGCAACGCGTGGCCAAGGCGCTGAAGGAGCTGCCCGCCCATGCCGATGTCAGCACCGGCCTCGACTTCGCCCGGGCGCAGGGCGTGCGCTGCATCGCCTTTTCCAACAACGCCCGCGACGCTACCCAGGCACAGCTGGAATATGCCGGCCTGAGTGACGCCTTCGCCGACATCCTCTCCGCCGAGGACGCTGGCGCCAGCAAGCCCGCCACGGCCACCTATCACCAGGCCGCCGCCAGCCTCGGCGAGCCGGCCGAGCGCCTGTGGCTGGTCGCCGTCCATGCCTGGGACATCGCCGGCGCTCAGGCCGCCGGCTTCAAGGGCGCCCTGGTGCAGCGGCAGGCCGAGCAGGTGGCCAATCCCCTGGCGCCACCCGTGGTGACGGCAGGCGATCTGCAAGAGGCAGTGGCGCGCATTCTGGCGTACGAGGGCCGCAGCTAGCGGCCTGGCGTGCTAACGTCCGCGCCATCACCGGCCGGGTGCCGGTTTTTCAAGACAGTGAGAGTCGCCTTCCCATGACGGATACCCTAGCCCGGCTGCGTGCCGGCGAACTGGCCGGGGCCACGCGCCTGACCCTGCGCGCCGACCTGAGCGAATTTCCCGAAGAGATCTATGCCCTGGCCGACAGCCTGGAAATCCTCGACCTGTCGGGCAATCGGCTGATGCGCCTACCGGCCGACCTGGGCCGGCTGCACCGTTTGCGCATTCTCTTCTGCTCGGGCAATCCCTTCACCGAGTTGCCCGAGGTGCTGGGTACGCTGCCCAGGCTGGAGATGATCGGCTTCAAGGCCTGCCAGCTGGAGCGGGTGAGTGCCGCGGCCCTGCCACCGCGCCTGCGCTGGCTGATCCTCACCGACAACCGCATCGCCGAGCTGCCCGCCGCCCTGGGTGAACGGCCGGCGCTGCAAAAGCTGATGCTGGCCGGCAACCGGTTGCAGAGCCTGCCAGCGGCCATGGCCGGCCTGCATCAGCTGGAGCTCCTGCGGCTGTCGGCGAATCGCTTCGCGGCGCTGCCCCCGGCCATTCTCGAACTGCCACGGCTGACCTGGCTGGCCTATGGCGACAATCCCCTCGGCGCCGCCCGCGAGCGCGCGGTACGGGCGCAGGCGGCCAGCCAGCAGCGCATCGCCTGGGCCGATCTGCAGCTCGGCGAGCGGCTGGGGGAGGGCGCTTCCGGTATCATCCACCAGGCGCGTTGGCAATCGCCCACCGGCCCGCGTGAGGTCGCCGTCAAGCTGTTCAAGGGCAGCATGACCAGCGATGGCACCCCGGAAAGCGAAAGCGCCGCCAGCCTCAGTGCCGGTATCCACCCCTGGTTGATCGGCGCCCTCGGCGACCTGGCCGATCACCCCGAGCAGCGCAGCGGCCTGGTGCTGGAACTGGTGGAGCCGGCTTTCGGCAACCTGGCCGGCCCGCCCAGCTTCAGCACCTGCAGTCGCGACGTCTATCCCGAGGACACCTGCTTCACCGCCAGCGCCGTGCGCACCATGGCCGGCGGCATGGCCAGCGCCCTGGCGCATCTCCATGGGCACGGCCTGGTCCACGGCGACTTCTATGCCCACAACATCCTCTGGGATGGCGGCGCGCGCTGCCTGCTGGGGGATTTCGGTGGTGCCTCGCTGCTCCCCGAGGACGCGGCGCAGGCCGCGCGCCTGCAGCGCTTCGAGAGTCGTGCCTTCGGCATCCTGCTGGAGGAGTGGCTGACGCGGTGCAGCGAACCGGTCGATCCGACGCTGGCGGGCCTGGTTGCGGAGTGCCAGCAGCCCGATCTCGATGCGCGCCCGTTGCTGGCCGAGGTCACGCGCCGGCTGCAGGCCTAGTCCCGCGCCTTGTCCAGCGCCCAGTCCACGGCGGCCAGGGCGTGCAACCGCGTGGTGTCGAACAGCGGCACCGCGCTGTCGTGCTGATCCACCAGCAGCATGATCTCGGTGCAGCCGAGCACGATGCCCTCGGCGCCCCGGGCGACCAGTTCGGCGATGATCGTGCGGTAGGCCGCCCGTGATTCCGCTCGCACCTCACCGCGTACCAGTTCCTCGTATATGATGCGATGCACGGTCTGGCGCGCGGCCGGTTCGGGCACCACGACCTTCAGCCCGAAGCGTTCCGTCAGCCGTTCGCGGTAAAAGGCCTGCTCCATGGTGAAGGCGGTACCCAGGAGGCCGATGGTCCGCAGTCCCTGGGCGCGGATTGCCGCACCCGTGGGATCGGCGATGTGCAGCAGCGGCAGCGCCGTGGCCGTCTCGATCTCCGTCGCCAGGCAGTGCATGGTGTTGGTACAGAGCACCAGCGCCTCGGCACCCCCGGCGGCCAGTTGCCGCGCATGGCCTTGCAGACGCTGACCCAGCGCCGTCCAGTCACCGGCGTGCTGCAGGACGGCGATCTCGGCGAAATCGACTGACAGCAAGAGGCATGCGGCCGAATGGCTGCCGCCCAGGCGGCGCCGGACCTCTTCGTTGAGGATGCGATAGTAGTGAGCCGAACTTTCCCAGCTCATGCCGCCCAGCAGGCCAAGGGTGCGCATGGCTTGTCTCCCATTGAGTGCGAGGGCTTATCTTGCCTGGCAGGCGCGGGTCTGGAGAGAAGCAGTCGCGACCGGATCGAGGCATACAGTGGTCCTGGCCGCGGGTTTGTCCAGACCGGTGGCGGCTGCGCCGACCTCCGCTATGCTTGCCAGAGGCCATTCCCGGCCCTGGAGGTGATCGTCATGCTCAAAGCGTTGCTCACCGCGGTAGCCCTGACCCTCTTCGCCACCCCCAGCGTCCAGGCGGCGCCCTGCCGAGATGCGCACGGCAAGTTCGTCAAATGCGACACGATCAAGACCAAGGCCGCGCAATGCAAGGATGCCAAGGGCAAGTTCGCCAAGTGCGGTACGCCCGGAGCCACGCCGGTCAACTAGTCGCAGCAGCGCTGCCAGCCGGGAGGTTGGGTGACCGACAGGCTGGCAGCGACCTGGCTCAGGCGACCTTGAAGCGTCCCACCAGCTGATTCATCTGTACCGCTAGTTGCGACAGTTCGCTGCTGGCCGTCGCCGTCTGGCTGGCACCCGCGGCGCTCTGTACCGACAGGTCGCGAATGGTCATCAGCGCCCGATCCACCTCTCTCGCTACATGGGCCTGTTCCTCGGCCGCGTGGCGATCAGGGTGGTGCGCTCGGAGATCCGGTCACCGCCTCGGTGATGACTGTCAGCGATTGCTGCGAATCTCGCGCCAGGGTCAGGGTGCGCTGGGCCAGGCCGGCGGTCGCGGTCATGGTGTTGACTGCCACGCTGCTGCCACGCTGTACCTGGGTGATGACCGACTCGATCTCCTGGGTCGACTGCTGGGTGCGCTGTGCCAGGGCGCGCACCTCGTCGGCCACGACGGCGAAGCCACGGCCGGCATCACCGGCGCGTGCGGCCTCGATGGCCGCGTTGAGCGCCAGCAGGTTGGTCTGCTCGGCCACGCCGCGGATCACCTCCAGCACCGTGGTGATGTTGCCGACATCCTGGGCCAGTTGCTGGATGCGGCCACTGCTGTCGGTGACGTTGCCGTTGAGCGCCTCGATAGCCTGGACGGTCTGCTCGACGCTGGCGCGGCCCTGGCGCGAGGCAGTATCGGAGCTGCGCGCTTCGCTTGAGGTACTCTCGGCGTTGCGGGCGACTTCTTCCACTGCGGCCGTCATCTGGTTGACCGCGGTAGCGGCTTGCTCGATTTCCTGGTTCTGCTGATTCAGACCGCGATTGGCGTCTTCGGTCACCGCGTGCATCTCGGTGGCAGCGGAGGCCAGCTGGATGGCCGAGTCGCTGATCTGCTGCAGGGTCTGCACCAGATTGCCACGCATCCGCTCGAAGCTCAGGCTCAGCTGGTGAAGCTCGTCCCGGCCCTGGTCCTGCCAGGGCTGCAGAAGGTCGCCATTGGCGATGCTTTCAGCCACGGCCATGCTCCGGCGCACCGGCAGCACCAGGCTCTGGGTGAAGCGCCAGGCGATCAGCAGGGTCATCATCAGGGCCAGAACCAGGGTGGCGATCACATAGGTAAGGCTTTGCTCGTAGAGCGCGGTCGCCTCCTGGCCAAGCTCGATCGCCTGGTCATGGTTGACCTGGATGAGATCCTGAACCTTTGCCAGCAAGGGTTCGTTGAGCGGGCGGAAGGTCTGGTTGAGGTAGCTGCGCGCAGCATCCATGCCGTCGGTGGCCAAACGTCTCTGGACTTCGTCCAGCACGGTACGCCAGGGACCGACGAGCTGCTTCAACTCCTGGTAGAGGCGGCCTTCCCGGTCGCTACCGACCACGGTCTGGTAGCTCTCCAGCAACTTGCCGAAGCGTTCCAACTCCTGCTTGAGCTGTGCCTGACTGGTCTGGATCACGCCGCTGTCGGCCGCCGTGATGAACCTCAGGGTCTCCAGGCGGACACGCAGCACCGTGGATTCAAGTTCGGCGGCAATCCGGGTGCCGCCCAGACTGCTCTGCTCCAGGACTTGCTGGCTGGCCCGCAGTTTGCCGATCTGGTTCAGGCTGAAGAGTCCGAGACCCAGCAGCAAGATTGCAAAACTGGTAAAGCACAACAGGGCTCTACTACCAATTTTCAAAGTTCTTAATGACATGAAGCGGCTCTCGTTATGAACGTAATTGTGAGCAATGTTTCAAGGAATTCGGGGTTTGAAATCAGGTGGCCGATGAAGCAGCCAAATAACGGCTCCATCGGTATTTGAGATATTCTGATTCTTATTACCCTGAAATTTGGCCAATCTTATGGCGCTGTTTTTTTGCCATGAATCCAGGAGGGACGCGCGGTGCGTTGTAGGCTCGTGCATCGCTGGATGCAGCCTGGCATGCGAGTTCGCGGCGGCTAAGCAAACTATTTAAATTGTTTCAGACCTGTTGGTCTGAAACAATTTAAATAGTCCGTTATTAATGGCCTGATGCAGGTTGTACAATAACGACGTCAAGCGTGATATTCGCTGTCGAGGGTGTTGGGCCGGTTTTATTGCCAAGGACGTGTTCGTTCGATGGCAAAGCAAGTTTGGCTGCAAGGTGGGGATTTTCAAGCGTGGAGTCTGGACAGGCCTCGGACCGCGTGCAGCAGGCCGAGGCCACGCCGGTGACTGCGACTCAGTCGTCGCGCTGCGCCGACCCCGGCTCCGACCAGGCGCGATGACGCTCGGCCTTCTGGGCTTCGCTTTCCACACGATTGAGCACCTCGCCCTCGTGCTGCACCTCGGGGCCGCCGCCATAGACATGGTCGAGGCCCTGCATCAGGGCGGCGTAGCCCTGGGCGGCCACCTGTACCGGATCGTTCTTCGGCCCGGCACCCACACTGGTGTCGTCCTCGCCGGCGCGGTGGAAGAAGTTGGTGTCGGTCTGGCCAGGCATGAGCACCGTGAAGGTCACGCCGCTGTCCTTGAGTTCGTTGCGCAGGGCGAAGGCGAAGGAATTGATGAAGGCCTTGGAGGCGCCATAGACGGCCTCGAAGGGAATCGGCGCCGTGGCCGAGATGGAAGAGGTGAAGAGCACCCGACCGCGGCCGGCGGCGACCATCTCCGGCAACACCAGCTTGGCCAGGTGGACGGTGGACATCACATTGAGCTGGATCAGCGCCATCTCGTCTTCCAGGCGCGTCTGGCCGACGAAGGCGCCGCCCAGGCCGACCCCGGCATTGAGCACCACGACGTCCAGCGGACGGCCCTGGCGGCGCAGGAATCTATAGGTCTCCTCCACGCCCACGGCGGTGCGCAGGTCCGCCGCATGGCTCCACACCTTGACTCCCAGGGCACGCAATTCGCGCTCGGCGGCATCCAGCCCGTCGCCGCGGGAAACCAGCAGCAGATCGTGGCCATGACGGGCCAGCTGCTTGGCCAGTTCGAAGCCGATGCCGCTGGAGGCACCGGTGACGGCGGCCAGTGGCCGGGTAACGTTGCTCATGCTCAAATCCTCTGCAGACCTGTTTTAGCTGGGATCGTCGCGGCGGTCCGACGCTCCCCGCAGCCGACGGTTAACCGGTGACGGCATGGCATAATCGCCACGCCGTCTGGAGGAGACAAGCGATGCAACCCGCGGATCTGGAAGCCCTGGTGACCTGGACCATGCCCTACGGCAAGTACGCTGGCCGCCTGCTGGCCGACCTGCCGGGGCACTACCTCAACTGGTTCGCCCGCAGCGGCTTTCCACCCGGTGAACTGGGCCGGCTGCTGGCGCTGATGCAGGAAATCGACCATAACGGCCTCAAGCCGTTGCTCGATCCGCTGCGCCGCCGCCACTAGTCCGCCAGGCGACGCATGTCGATATGAGGAATTCCGTCCTCGTCGTACACCGCTGAGCAGGGCGTGAAGCCATAGCGGCCATAGTAGGCCTGCAGGTGGGCCTGGGCGGAGAGGAACAGCGGGCGCCCAGGCCAGCGCTCGGCGCAGACGCGCAGGGCTTCGGCCAGCAACAGATGCCCCAGGCCGCTGCCGCGTCCCTCGGGAGCGACGATCACCCGTCCGATCACCACTTCCTCGCGTACCGCCCCGAGCAGGCGCAGGTAGGCGTGCAACTGGTCGTCACGCCAGCCGAACAGGTGCCAGACATCCGCCGCCAGATCCAGGCCATCGGCGTCGGGATAGATGCATTGCTGCTCCACCACGAACACCCGGGCGCGCAGTACCAGGGCGGCATAGAGTTCGGCGGTGGTCAGCGCCGCTGCGGCGCGGCAGCTCCACTGGATGGCCATGGTCAGTCCTTGCGTCGTCCGGACAGCATGCGGAAGCGATTGCGGTTGAGCAGCACATAGCCGGTCAGCTGCAATCCGGCCGCGAACAGCAGGCTGCGCATGGCACCGGGTTCGGTGGGACGCGGGCCCTGGTAGAGGCCATAGAGGGCGAAGGCCACGCCCAGCAGGCCAAGGATGAAGAAGACCAGGCCGATCTTGGTCAGGCGGGGGAGGTTGCGCAGATTCATGGGCATGTCGTCAAAGGCAAAGGCCGCCACGCTAACCGTCCGAACCCGGCTTGTCGAGCCGATAGGCAGCCGCGGCGGACTGGTCTACCGTGGCCTGATGGCCCCTGCAAGCGGGAGAGAGCCCATGTTCAGCCATGTACAGGTAGGCGCGCGCGATCTGGAGCGCCTGATTGGATTCTATGACAGCGTTTTGCACGAACTCGGCCTGGTGCGGATGCCGCGGGACGACGACGGCGGCCCGCCCGGTTGCGGCTGGCAGCGTCCGGGGCGGGCATGGCCGCAATTCTATGTGCAATTGCCGTTCAACGGCCTGCCGGCCTCCTGGGGCAATGGCGTCCAGGTGAGCTTTGCCGCGCCTACGCCGGCGGCCGTGGAGGCGGCCTGGCACCGCGCCCTGCAACTGGGCGGCAGCGACGAAGGTGCGCCTGGGATACGACCGGGCTACGGACCGGACTTCTATGCCGCCTATTGCCGGGATCCGGAAGGCAACAAGCTGTGCTTCGTCCACGCCGAGGGACTGGCCGCCGCCTGCGACTAGCGCACGGTCCGGCGATCAGGCGGTCCGAGGGTCAGACGTTGGCCGCCAGGGCGAGCGCGTCGGTACGGGCGGCCATGATGAAGTCGTTGCGGTGCAGGCCGCCGATGTTGTGCGTCCACCAGCTCACCGTCACCGCGCCCCACTCGGTGAGCAGGGCCGGGTGATGGTCCTCGTCCTGGGCCTCGCGGCCGACGCGGTTGGTGAAGTCCAGCGCCTCGAGAAAGTTGCCGAAGGCATAGCGGCGTTCCAGCCGCGGAACCCCCGCGCGCGCCACCAGTGTCCAGCCGGGGACGGCCTTGAGCAGCTCGGTGCTGGCGGCCTCGCTCAAGGCCGGCTCGCTGGAGCGGCAGGGGACGCAATGGGAGTGGGCAAGATCGGCCATGGGGCGCTCCTCGAGGAAAACATCGCGAAAGGGCAAGGGTAACAGACCCGTCGGTCAGGGCCTGGCCCGCCGTCCGACCATGGTCGAATGGTCCCGAACCGGTGCGCGCCGTACAACGGAAGGCAACAAGAACAACAGTTTCCCGCCGAGGAGATCGTCCCATGAGTGCCGCCTTTTACCCGGTCCGCGCGGAAGTCGCTTCCCGGACCCTGACCGATGAAGTCACCTATCGCCGGCTGTACCAGCAGTCCATCCTCAATCCCGATGGCTTCTGGCGCGAGCAGGCCCAGCGCCTGGACTGGATCAAGCCCTTCAGCCGGGTCAAGCAGACCTCCTTCGACGATCATCGCGTCGACATCCAGTGGTTCGCCGATGGCACCCTGAACGCCTCCTACAACTGCCTGGATCGCCACCTGGAAACCCGTGGCGACCAGACCGCCATCATCTGGGAAGGCGACGATCCGGCCGACAGCCGCCACATCACCTACCGCGAACTGCATCGCGAGGTCTGCCAACTGGCCAACGCCCTGCGCGGCCAGGACATCCACCGCGGCGACGTGGTGACCATCTACATGCCGATGATCCCCGAGGCCGTGGTGGCCATGCTGGCCTGCGCCCGCATCGGCGCGGTGCACTCGGTGGTGTTCGGCGGCTTCTCCCCCGAATCCCTGGCCGGCCGCATCAGCGACTGCCAGTCCAAGCTGGTGATCACCGCCGACGAAGGCGTGCGCGGCGGGCGCAAGATCCCGCTCAAGGCCAACGTCGACGAGGCCCTGACCAATCCGGCCACCTATTCGGTGCGCAAGGTGATCGTCTGCAAGCGCACCGGCGCCGACATCGCCTGGCACCGCCACCGCGACGTCTGGTACGAGGACATCACCTCGGTGGCCCCGGAACACTGCGAGCCCAAGGAGATGTCCGCCGAGGCGCCGCTGTTCATCCTCTATACCTCCGGTTCCACCGGCAAGCCCAAGGGCATCCTGCACACCACCGGCGGCTACCTGACCTACGCCGCCCTGACCCACGAGCGGGTCTTCGACTATCGCCCCGGCGAGGTCTACTGGTGCACCGCCGACGTCGGCTGGATCACCGGCCACAGCTACATCGTCTACGGCCCGCTGGCCAATGGCGCTACCACCCTGCTGTTCGAAGGCGTGCCCAACTACCCGGACGTCACCCGCATGGGCCAGGTGGTGGACAAGCACCAGGTCAACGTCCTCTACACCGCACCCACCGCCATCCGCGCCATGATGGCCCAGGGCGACGCGGCCATGCGCGGCGTCGACGGCAGCAGCCTGCGCCTGCTCGGTTCGGTGGGCGAGCCCATCAACCCCGAGGCCTGGCACTGGTACTACAAGACCGTGGGCCAGGAGCGCTGCCCCATCGTCGACACCTGGTGGCAGACCGAGACCGGCGGCATCCTCATCAGCCCGCTGCCGGGTGCCATCGGCCAGAAGCCCGGTTCGGCGACCCGTCCGTTCTTCGGCATCCAGCCAGCGCTGGTGGACAACGAAGGCAACCTGCTCGACGGCGCCGTGGAAGGCAACCTGGTGATCCTCGACTCCTGGCCGGGCCAGTCGCGCTCCATCTATGGCGACCACGACCGCTTCGTCGACACCTACTTCAAGACCTTCAAGGGCATGTACTTCACCGGGGACGGCGCTCGTCGCGATGAGGATGGCTACTACTGGATCACCGGTCGTGTCGACGACGTGCTCAACGTGTCCGGCCATCGCATGGGCACCGCCGAGATCGAGAGCGCCCTGGTGGCCCATCCCAAGGTCGCCGAAGCGGCGGTGGTGGGCATGCCCCATGACCTCAAGGGGCAGGGCATCTATGTCTACGTCACCCTCAACCAGGGCGAGGAGGGCAACGAGGCCCTGCGCCAGGAACTCAAGCAGTGGGTGCGCAAGGAGATCGGCCCCATCGCCACGCCCGACGTCATCCAGTGGGCGCCGGGGCTGCCCAAGACCCGCTCCGGCAAGATCATGAGACGCATCCTGCGCAAGATCGCCGTGGGTGAGTACGACTCCCTCGGCGACATCTCCACCCTGGCCGATCCGGGGGTGGTGCAGCATCTGGTCGGTACTCACCAGCAGATGAGCCAGGCCGTCGCCTGATCATCGTCCACCAGCGACCGCCCGCGTCCGTCTCCGGTCGCGGGCGGTTCGTTTTTGGCATCCCTGTAAAGACTTGTCGCCAGGGCAGAAGCCCTTCCCAGTCAGCTGGCGCTAGAATCGCGCCAGCCGGCGGACCGCATGGCACTCCGGTCCGCTACCGGGGCAAAGGCCGGGACAGGGGCACCACTCCGGCGTACCATGCGTGCCACCCCACAAGGGTTTCATGGCGCGCGGTCCCGGATCGGTCCGCACCCGCCGCTCTCGACAGGAAGCCAGACGTTAGATGACCATCCGCATCGCCTTTCTGCTGTGGCCCGACGTTCGTCCGCTGACCGTGGGCCTGGTCGAGGAAGCGCTGGAACTCGCCTCTCGCCATTCGAGCGATACGCCCTACGAGGTGCGCTTTCTGCAGGCCGGCAGCGAGTTGCAACCGCGACTGCCGGGTGGCCACTGGGAAGGGCAGCTGGAACGCCTGGATCGGCTCTTCGTGCTGGCCGACGAACCCTCGCCGCCGCTGCCGCCGCCGCTGGTCGCGGCCCTGCGCCAGACCGCCCGGGCCGGGGTGGTGCTGGGAGGCTTTTCCGCCGGGGTGCACATCCTCGCCCAGCTCGGTCTGCTCGACGGTCATCGCGCCGCCGTGCACTGGCGCTGGCTGGAGGAATTCAGCGAACAATTCCCCAAGGTCATCGCCACCCATCACCTCTACGAGTGGGACCGTGATCGCCTGACCGCCTGTGGCGGCCTGGCCATCCTCGATCTGCTGCTGGCCATGATCGGCCGTGACCGCGACGCCGAACAGGCCGGCACCATCGCCGAGGAACTGATCGTCGAGCGCCTGCGCGAAGGCAGCGAGCGGCAGCGCATTCCGCTGAAGAATCGCCTGGGGTCGAGTCATCCCAAGCTGACCCAGGCGGTGATGCTGATGGAAGCCAACATCGAAGAGCCCCTCACCACTGACGAGATCGCCCAGCACGTCTGCGTTTCCCGCCGGCAGCTGGAGCGGATCTTCAAGCAATACCTGGCCCGGGTGCCCAGCCAGTACTACCTGGAATTGCGGCTGAATCGGGCGCGCAAGATGCTCACCCAGACCAGCAAGTCCATCATCCAGATCGGCCTGTCCTGCGGCTTCTCGTCGGGACCGCATTTCTCCAGCGCCTATCGCAACTTCTTCGGCGTCACCCCCCGCGACGACCGCAACCAGCGGCGTGGCGCGGCGGGCGAGGGCAGCATGGTGGCCGAGCGCTAGGCGTCCAGCCTCGCCGACTCAGCTCAGCGACTCGGTCGCCAGCTCGTCCAGCCAGGCGCCCAGCTGGTCGGCCGGCAGGGGCGCGCCGCAATGGAAGCCCTGGATCTCGTCCGCCGGCAGGTGCTGCAGCTGGCGCAGGTGCTCGGCGTCTTCCACCCCCTTGAGGGTCACCCTCAGCCCCAGTGAACGGCCGAGATCGATCATGGCCCGTACCAGGGCGCTGTCTTCCGGCGCCTGGTGCCGGGCGATGAGGCTGCGATCGAGGCGGATGCCGTCCAGCGGATAGCGGCGCAGATAGGCCAGGGAACAGAGGCCGGAGCCGAAATCGTCCAGGCACAGGCGTACGCCCAGGCCCTTGAGCGCGCCCAGGGTGTTGGCCACGTCGGCAGCCGGATCCAGCAGGGTTCGTTCGGTGAGTTCCAGCTCCAGCCGCGAGGCCGCCAGGCCGCTCTGGTAGAGCGCCTCGGCCACGGTCTGCACCGGGTCTTCATTGGCGTGGAATTGCTGCGGCGACAGATTGACCGACACCGAAAGCCGTTCCGGCCAGCCCTGGGCATCGTGGCAGGCGGTCTCCAGCACCCAGCGCCCCAGGCGCTGCCCGAGCCCGGCGTCCTCGGCCAGGGTCAGGAAGTCCAGCGGCTCCAGCAGGCCCTGGGTCGGGTGCTCCCAGCGCACCAGCGCCTCGAAGCCACGCAGGCTGCCATCGGCCAGGGAGCGTCGCGGCTGGTAATAGAGGCTGAGCCGGTCATCGCGCAGGGCCTGGCGCAGGTCCTGCTCCAACTGCCGGCGCAGCAGCACCTGTTCGTTCATGGCCGGCTCGTGGAAGCGCCAGGTGCCACGGCCAGCGGCCTTGGCCTGGTAGAGGGCGATATCGGCCAGGCGCAACAACTCCGCCGGAATGCCGGTATCTCGCGGCGCCAGGGCTACGCCCAGGCTACTGCCGATGAAGACCCGCTGCGCGCCGAGGCGGAAGGGTTGGCGCAACTGCTCCACCAGGCGTCGGCAGAGGTCGGCGATGACGCCCGGGTCGTGATCGCCGCTGAGCACCACGCAGAATTCGTCGCCGCCCAGGCGGGCCACCAGGTCGGTGGCGGTCACGTTCTGCCGCAGGCGCTGCGCCGCTTCCTGCAAGACCTGATCGCCGGCCGCATGACCAAGGGCGTCGTTGACCGTCTTGAATCTATCCAGGTCGAGACTGATCAGCGCCAGGGGCCGCGGCTCCGGGCCTTCCAGATGGGTGGCGAGAAACTGGTGCAGGCGATGGCGGTTGGGCAGGCCGGTCAGGGGGTCGTGCCAGGACAGATGCTGGACCTGGGCCAGGGCCTCGATCTCGTCGGTGAGATCGGTGACGGTGCCGCGATAGCCACCCTCGGGAATGGCCCGGGCGGCGACCCGACAGGTGCGTTCGCGCCCATTGCCGTCCAGGTAGTGACAGACCAGCGGCGGGCGCGGCTTGCGGTCGTGGGCCTGGCCGGCGAGCCAGTGCGCCAGGGTGTCGGCATGAGGCGTCAGCAGTTCGTTGAGCGGCCGCCCCAGCCAGCGGTCGGTGGCTTCCCCGGTGACCTCGGCGAAGCGATCCGAGACATAGACCAGGCGCAGGGTGGCGTCGACCTCCCACAGCCAGTCCGAGGTGGCCTCGGCGATGTCGCGGAAACGCCGCTCGCCGATGGCCAGTTCGCTGCGGCTGGCCAGCAGGTCATCGTACTGGGCATCCAGCTGGCGCATCGAGATCAGCGCCTGGCGGAACAGCCAGATCAGCCCCAGCAGCAGGATCAGCACCCCGCCACCAAACAGCGGCAAGGTCTGTTGCATCAGCCACAGCCCCGGACGCGGTGGGCGCCAGGTCAGCTGATAGCTGGAACCCGGCAGTTGCCAACTGGCACGGGTGCCTGTGCCGTTGGCGGTAATGCTCAGCGGCGGCAGGTTGTTGGCTTCGCTCAGGGCCGCCAGCCGCGCAGGACTGAGCTCGTTGACAAAGACCAGTACCGAGGCCGGCGCCTCCTGGGGACGGACGCCAGCCTGGTCGCCCGGGGTGATGGCGGCGGCGGCCACCAGCGCCGGCATCCCGGCCACGGTCAGCACGCCGGACACGCTGCCGGTGCGGGCGTCGGCGCTGCGTGCCGCTGCCAGCAGGCCGGCGATGTCGCCCTGCAGCCAGGGCGTATCGGGATCGGCCAGCTGGCCATCGAGCAGGCGATAGCGGGGTCGGTCCTGGCCGTCGAATACCAGTACCCCTTCGTAGCCATAGACGCGGTACAGCGATTCGCCGAGGTTGCCCTGGTCGTAGGCCCAGTCGTGGTCCAGTTCCTGATGGAGGCGGCGATAGGCCTCGTCCCATTTGCTGTAGTCGATCAGGTTGCGGGCCACCTCTTCGTCGAGGCGCGTGAAGGTACGGCCGACGGCGCGTTCGGTGTGCTGGGCGACGGCGGCGTCCTGGCGCACGGCATTGTCGACCAACAGATAGCAACCCAGCCCGATGAGGCCCAGGAGCAGCACGCAAAGCGCTGGGAACAGCCGCAGGAGGACAGTGTGGCCCCGTCGGCGCGGTGACGCGCTACGGGGCGCTGGAGAGGTAAGCATGCCTGGACCCTGGCTGGATGAGCGTTCCTGTGGCTTCGCCTGACGCGACCCTGAGGTGGCCAGGCAAAGCGGATGAATCCTTGCTGTCGCTAGACTAGCCCCTGGGGGCGCGCGACGCTAAACGTAAAGCGGGATATGCCAAGAAGATCGCGCTAAGCAACGCGCGGACACCCGAGTTAGGTGGGGTTGCCGGCACCGCCGTAGAAGGCGCAGCCCTGCCAGGTCTGGCCGTTGATGCGCAGTTCGGCCTGCAGCGACTGCACGGTGCCGGTGCGACCGTCGACGCAGCGGCGCGGATTGATCCACAACTCGACCTTCTCGCCATTGGCTTCGGTGGAGAGGGCGCGCATGCCGCCCGGCAACTCCTCCTGGACGAAGGGCAGGGCGCGGCGCTGCTGGCCGGCGGTGCTGACCAGCATGCCCTGATTGCTGACCTGGACGCTCCAGTCCGGCCCATGGCCGCCGGCCTTCATGGCGGTGCGCTTGAAGTTGGGATCGCTGCAACCTGGACCGCTGTACTGCACGCGGTAGACGTCGGTCACGGCGAACACGCCCTGGGCGCCATCGCGACCGCCGGACTTGAGCGTGCCGCGCAGATCGGCGAACAGCGACGCGGCGCCACTGTCGGCGGCCAGTTCGTGGGCGTCGCGCAGGATGGCGGTGTTGTTGGCGTCGGTGACGTCGAAGAAGCGCTGTTCCTGGCAGGGGCGGAACAGCAGTTGCTCGCCGCTCCAGCGCAGATCGCCCTGCAGGCGCTCGCCGCCCGGCGCACGCGGGGTGTCGTCGCTCTGGAACAGACTGCAACCGCCGAGGAGGCCGAGCAGGGCAAGGGGAAAGATGGAACGCGGCGCTGGCATCGCGGGACTCCCGACTGAGGTGGGCACACGTTACTCAGACAACGTCGGGAGCTCAAGGACTTACCAGACGCGATAAGTCTTGCCGGTTTCCCGCCCTTCCACACTGCGCTCGTAGGCCAGGGCCGCTTCGGCACCGGGTACCGCCTTGAAGCCGCGGAAGAAATCGCCGTAATGGCCCAGGGATTCCTGCAGCACGGTCGGGCTGACCGCGTTGAGGCGCTGGCCCCGGGGCAATTCGATGGCCGCACCGCGGACGAAGCCTTCCACCGCTGCGTTGACCATGGCCGCCGAGCTGCCTTGCGCGATGGGGTGCTCGCTGAGGATACCGGTGGTCAGGGTGAAGGAGGCACCTTCGGCTGCCTGCGCCTGGCCGAGCAGCACCAGGTTTACCTGGCCCATGAGCTTGTCCTGCAGGCCTTTCTGGTACGCCTCGGGCGTCATCTCGGTGAAGGGGGCGAAGGTCACCGAACCCACAGCGCTGACCAGGGCATCGAAACGACCCACCTGGGCGAACAGGGCACGGATGGACTCCGGTTGGGTGATGTCGACCTGCAGATCGCCGGATCGGCGGCCGACGCGGATCAGCTCGTGGCGGTTGCCCAGGCGTTCGGCGATGGCGCTGCCCAGGGTACCGCTGGCACCGACGAGGATGATTTTCATGGGATGACTCCGTGAAGGTAAGGGAGTCTTCAGCCTAGAATGAGGCATTACCCCGATAAATGGCCTGATTGGCAATCCAGTGTTTCCAGGGGGAAACGATGCAAGACGACTTCGCCGATCTGGCCGCCTTCGCCATCCTCTGTGAAAGCGGCAGCTTCACCCGCGCGGCCGAGCGCCTGGGCTGCAGCAAGGGGCAGCTGTCGAAGCGCATCCGGGCGTTGGAGTCACGCCTGGAAACCATCCTGTTGCACCGCACCACCCGCCGGCTCGATCCCACCACGGCTGGCCGGGCGCTCTTGCCCGAAGCCCAGGCCCTGGTACGGCAACGCGAACGGGCGCTGCAGAGCGTGGCCCGGCTGCGCGAGGAGGCGGCTGGGCAGGTCCGCCTGACGGTGCCGGTGTCCCTCGGCTACACCTTTTTCGAGGTGCTGCTGGCCTGTCGGGCCGCCCATCCCGCCATCCAGCTGGACCTGGTGCTGGACAACGGTTATCGCGACCTGGTGGCCGAGGGCTTCGACCTGGCGATCCGTGCCCGGCTGGAGCCGGACGAACGCCTGGTCGCCCGCCCGCTGTTCGCCATGCAGGAGGTGACCTGCGCGGCACCCGCCTATCTGGCCGGGCAAGAGTTCCCGCAGGCGCCCGAGGATCTGCTCGGCCATCGGTGTCTGGTCAACAGCCACTATGCCGAGGGAGAGGTCTGGCTCTATCACCGTGAGCACCGACTCGGCCGAGTGCGGGTAACCCCCAGCCTCGCCTGCAATCACTACAGCCTGCTCAAGCAGGCGACCCTGGCCGGACAGGGCATCGCCCGGTTGCCGTCCTTCATGGTGCACGAGGAGTTGGCCAGCGGCGCCCTGGTCTGGCTGCTCAGGGAGTGGCGCACGCCCAGCCAACCGCTGTTTCTGGTGCATCCCTACCAAGGCAGCCTGCCCAAGCGGACACGGGTGGTGGCGGAAGCCCTGAGCGACTGGTTCGAGCGCAGTCGGCAGCGCTTGGAGGCGTTGGGGTAGCGGGGCTGTCACGGCCGCTTGAATACCCGCGTAGGTTGGGCAGAGCGCAGCGAAGCCCAACAGCGCCGGAATTCGAGCAGGCATTGTTGGGCTTCGACGGTGGAGCCGTCTCAACCCAACCTACGCGCTATCGCGGCCATGGCGATCAGACAAACAGCTCAACCGCCCAGATAGGCCTTGCGCACGTCCGGGTTGGCCAGCAGCTCGGCGCCGCTGTCCTGCATGACGATACGGCCGTTCTCCAGCACGTAGCCACGGTCGGCCAGCTTGAGCGCCTGGTTGGCGTTCTGCTCGACCAGGAACACCGTCACCCCATCCTGGCGCAGCTGTTCGATGATCTCGAAGATCTGCTGGATGATGATGGGCGCCAGTCCCAGCGACGGCTCGTCGAGCAGCAGCAGGCGCGGCTCGCTCATCATCGCCCGGCCGATGGCGAGCATCTGCTGCTCGCCGCCGGACATGGTGCCGGCGCGCTGCGCATAGCGCTCCCTGAGCCGCGGGAAGAGACCGAGGACCTTCTCCAGCTGGCGGTCGTAGGCGGGCTTGTCGGTGAAGAAGCCGCCCATGGCCAGGTTCTCTTCCACGGTCAGGCGGGCGAACACCCGTCGGCCTTCCGGCACCACGGCGATGCCCTTGCGCATGATCTGCGCGGTTTCCTGGCCGACCAGTTCCTCGCCTTCGTAGCGGATGCTGCCGCCATGGGCGCGCGGGGTACCGCAGAGGGTCATCAGCAGGGTGGACTTGCCGGCCCCGTTGGCGCCGATCAGGGTGACGATCTCGCCCCGATTGACCTGCACGCTGACGCCATGCAGCGCCTGGATCTTGCCGTAGAAGGTGGAGACGTTGTCGAACTGCAGCATGGAGGTCTCCATCAGGATTCGCCCAGGTAGGCCTTGATCACGTCGGGGTTGTTGCGGATCTGCTCCGGCGTCCCGTCGGCCAGGGGGGTACCCTGGTTGATCACCACGATGTGGTCGGAAATGCTCATCACCAGGTGCATGTCGTGCTCGATCAAGAGCACGGTTACGCCGTGCTCGGCGCGCAGCAGGGCGATGAGCGCCTTGAGGTCTTCGGTCTCGCGCGGGTTGAGGCCGGCGGCCGGCTCGTCGAGCATGAGGATCTGCGGGCGGGTCATCATGCAGCGGGCGATTTCCAGGCGGCGCTGCTGGCCGTAGGCGAGGTTGCCGGCGTTACGGTTGGCGAACTCGGTGAGATTGACCTGCTCCAGCCAGAAGCGCGCGTAGTCCATGGCCTCGGCTTCGCTCTTGCGGAAGGCCGGGGTCTTGAACAGCCCGGCCAGGAAGCCGGTGTTGAGGTGGCGGTGCTGGGCGACCAGCAGGTTCTCCACCGCGGTCATTTCCTTGAACAGGCGGACGTTCTGGAAGGTGCGCACCACGCCCTTGCGGGCGATCTTGTGCCCGGGCAGGCCCTGGATGGCCTCGCCGTGCAGGAGGATCTCGCCGCCGCTGGGACGGTAGAAGCCGGTCAGGCAGTTGAACACCGTGGTCTTGCCGGCGCCGTTGGGACCGATCAGCGAGACCACCTGGCCCTGCTCCACGCGGATGTTGACGCCGTTGACGGCCAGCAGGCCACCGAACCTCATGGACAGGCCGGAGACATCGAGAAGGGCTTGGCTCATTTGCGCAACTCCAGGTGCGGGCGTTGCATCGGGAGCAGGCCTTGCGGACGCCAGATCATCATCACGACCATCAGCAGGCCGAACATCAACATGCGGTATTCGCTGAATTCGCGCATCAGCTCCGGCAGCAGGATCATCACGATGGCCGCGAGGATCACGCCGAGCTGGGACCCCATGCCGCCCAGCACCACGATGGCCAGGATGATGGCCGATTCGATGAAGGTGAAGGATTCCGGCGACACCAGGCCCTGGCGAGCGGCGAAGAAGCTGCCGGCGAAACCGGCGAAGCAGGCGCCCAGGGTAAAGGCCGAGAGCTTGATCAGCGTGGGATTCAGGCCCAGGGCGCGGCAGGCGATCTCGTCTTCGCGCAGGGCTTCCCAGGCGCGGCCGATGGGCATGCGCAGGAGGCGGTTGATCACGAACAGGGTCAGCAGCACCAGCAGCAGGGCGATCAGGTAGAGGAAGATCACCTTGTATTCGGAGTTGTAGGGGATGCCGAAATACTCGTGGAAGGGTGTCATGCCCTCGGGGGCCCGGCGCTCGAAGGTCAGGCCGAACAGGGTCGGTTTTTCGATGCCGCTGATGCCGTTGGGGCCGCCGGTCCACTGGGTGAGGTTGCGCAGCAGGATGCGGATGATCTCGCCGAAACCCAGGGTGACGATGGCCAGGTAGTCGCCGCGCAGGCGCAGCACCGGGAAACCGAGCAGGAAGCCGAACAGCGCCGCCATCAGGCCGGCCAGCGGCAGGCAGACCCAGAAGCCCAGGCCGTAGTAGTGGGAGAGCATGGCGTAGGTGTAGGCGCCGACGGCATAGAAGCCGACGTAGCCCAGGTCGAGCAGACCGGCCAGGCCCACCACGATGTTCAGGCCGAGGCCGAGCATCACGTAGATCAGGATCAGGGTGGCGATGTCCACCGCGCCGCGCGAGCCGTAGAAGGGCCATACCAGGGCAACCAGCACCAGGGCGAGGATCACCCAGCGCTGGGTCTTGGGTTCGGTCAGCTTGGTGCCCAGGCCGGTGGCCGGCAGGTGCAGGCCGCCGCTGCGGCGCCAGCCGGCGGTGAGGGGGTCACGCACCAGTTGCCAGACGAACATCAGCACCGCGGCCAGGGCGACGATCCAGAGGGTGCGCGGCGTGGCGCCGTGCACTTCGAGGTTGACGCCGACCGTCTCCAGTTTGAGACCGAGGATGGGATAGGCGACGGCCAGCACCAGGAGGGCGCTGAAGAAGGCGGTTCGCAGACGGGCACTCATACCTTTTCCACCTCCGGGCGACCGAGGATGCCGGTGGGGCGGAACAGCAGCACCAGCACCAGTAGGCTGAAGGCCACCACGTCCTTGTACTGGTCACCGAAGACGTCGGCGCCGAAGGCCTCGGCCACGCCCAGCACCAGGCCGCCGAGCATGGCGCCGGGGATGCTGCCGATACCGCCGAGCACGGCGGCGGTGAAGGCCTTGATGCCGGCCAGGAAACCCAGGCTCGGGTTGATCACGCCGTACTGGATGCCCAGCAGCACGGCGGCCACGGCGGCCAGGGTGGCGCCGATGACGAAGGTCAGGGCGATGATGCCATTGGTGTTGATGCCCAGCAGGTTGGCCATCTTGATGTCCTCGGCGCAGGCGCGGCAGGCGCGGCCCAGGCGGGAGCGAGAGATGAACCAGGTCAGGCCGAACATGGTGAGCAGGGTGACGATGAAGATCAGTACCTGCACATAGGAGATCACCACGCCGTTCATGGCGTCGGTGCCGATGATGAAGTTGCCCGGCAGCAGGTTGGGGATCGACTTGTCCTTGGAGTCCTGGGCCAGCAGCACCCAGTTCTGCAGGAAGATCGACATGCCGATCGCCGAGATCAGCGGGATCAGCCGGTTACCGCCGCGCAAGGGGCGATAGGCGATGCGTTCGATGCTGTAGCCGTAGGCACTGGCGATGATGATGCTGGCGCCGAAGGCGGCGAGCATGACGATGGGCAGGCTGTGGATACCCAGCATGGCCAGGCCGGCGATGGCGATGAACGCTACGTAGGAGCCGATCATGTACACCTCGCCATGGGCGAAGTTGATCATGCCGATGATGCCGTAGACCATGGTGTAGCCGATGGCGATCAGGGCATAGGTGCTGCCGACCGTGAGGCCGTTCACCAGCTGTTGCAGGTAGTGGTAGAACTCGGGCATGGGTGTCTCCAGGGGACCTTGGTGCACTTCTGGTGCGGGTCCCAGGCCTCGGATGGAGGCGGATAAACGAAGCCCACCGCCGTTGGCGGTGGGCTCCGGTGTTACAGGCAGGGCTTACTTGGCTTCGGTCTTGGTGCCGTCGGCGTGCCATTCGTAGACCACGAACTCGAAGTTCTTCAGGTCGCCTTTCTCGTCGAACGCCAGCTCACCGGTGGGGGTGTTGAAGGTGTTGCTGCGCAGCGCCTTGGCCACGTCCTCGGGCTTCTCGTCGCCGGCCTTGGCGATGCCTTCGGCGATGACCTGCACGGCGGCGTAGGAGGGGAACACGAAGGGACCGCTCGCATCCTGCTTCTTGTCCTTGAACGCCTGCACCAGGGCCTGGTTCTTGGGATCCTGGTCGAAGGAGCGCGGCAGGGTGACCAGCAGGCCTTCGGAGGCCTTGCCGGCGATGGCGGAGATGGAGCTGTTGCCCACGCCTTCCGGACCCATGAACTTGGCGGTCAGGCCCTTCTCGGCCGCCTGACGCAGGATCAGGCCCAGCTCGGGGTGGTAGCCGCCGTAGTAGACGAAGTCGACGTTGGCCTGCTTGAGCTTGGCGATCAGCGAGGAGAAGTCCTTGTCGCCGGAGTTGATGCCCTCGAACACGGCGACCTTGACGCCGGCCTTGTCCAGGGTCTGCTTGACCGCGGTGGCGATGCCTTCGCCGTACTGCTGCTTGTCGTGGATGACCGCGACGATCTTCGGCTTGACGTGCTCGACGATGAACTTGCCGGCGGTCGGGCCCTGCATGTTGTCCAGGCCGATGGTGCGGAAGATCAGCTTGTAGCCACGGTTGGTGATGTCGGGGCTGGTGGCCGCCGGGGTCACCATCAGGATGCCTTCGTCCTCATAGATGTCGGAGGCCGGCTGGGTGGAGCTGGAGCAGAGGTGGCCGACGACGAACTTGACGCCATCGTTGACGATCTTGTTGGCAACCGCCACGGCCTGCTTGGGATCGCAGGCGTCGTCGTAGATCACGCCTTCGACCTGCTTGCCCTTGACGCCGCCGGCCTTGTTGATCTGCTCGATGGCCATCTGGGCACCAATGAACTCCATGTCACCGTACTGGGCGACCGGACCGGTCTTGGGGCCGGCCAGACCGATCTTCAGGGTGTCGGCTGCCAGGGTGTGGCTGGCCATGCCGGCCAGGGCCAGGGCCGCGACCAAGCGGGAGAAACGCAGAGTTGCCTTTTTCATGAGTGCTCCACTCGGAATGCTTTTATTAATGAGGCAGTTGGAAGCGAAAATGTGCCGATTTTGTTCTTTATGATGCGCCGCGCAGTTTAATCACCGTCTGTTCGTCTTGGAAAGCTGGCGACGACAACTTGTCGGATCTGTGGCCCGTGCGTCCGGGCGCTCGGCAAGCGGGGAGGGCAGCGGTAGAATCCGCCCTTTTCGCGAGGCCCGCACCATGACCGATCACGCAACGCGCTACGCCACCCTGCTCGGGCAGACCGCCGCCATCGGCTGGGAAGAATTGCAACCGCATTTTGCGCGGGGCGTGCTGCTGGAAGTGGCACCCGAGCTGGACCTGATCGAGGCGGCCATCGCCGTGACCCAGGACGATGCCGCCCGGGTGGGGCTGTGGCTGCAGCAGGGCCAGCTGGCCAAGGTCGACGAAGACCGCGCGCGACGCCGGTTGGAGGCGCCCGAGGTGGCGCTGTGGGCGGTGGTGGTGGCGCCCTGGGTGCTGATGCAGGAGCGTCCGGCCGAGCGTCTGGCGGACTAGCAACGGCAAGGACCCACGCAAGGCGGGCCGCTGCTGGCAGGCGTGACTCAGCGTTCGCTGTCGAGATCGCGGAGCTGGTGTTCGCCGTAGCGATCGCCGGCTACCGCGCCTGGCGGCAGCAGCCGTTCCAGTTCGGTGCGATCCGCAGCGCTCAGCGTCACCTCCAGCGCACCGAGGGATTCGTCGAGCTGATCGCGGCGGCGGGCACCCACCAGCGGCACGATGTCGTCGCCCTGAGCGGCGACCCAGGCCACCGCCAGCCGGGCCGGGGTAGTGCCCCGGTGTTCGGCGAACCGCTTCAGGCCTTCCACCAGCGCGAGGTTTTTCTCCACGTTGCCCGGCTGGAAGCGCGGACTATGAGCGCGGAAGTCGCCGCTGCCCGAGGGTTGGCGCCAGTGACCGCTGAGCAGGCCACGGGAGAGCACGCCATAGGCGGTGATGCCGATGCCCAGGTCGCGGCAGGTCGGCAGGATCTCGGCCTCGATGCCGCGCGAGACCAGCGAATACTCGATCTGCAGGTCGCAGACCGGATGCACCGCGGCCGCCCGCCGCAGGGTCTGCGGGCCCACCTCCGAAAGGCCGATGTGGCGGATGTAGCCGGCCTGCACCAGCTCGGCGAGGGCGCCCATGGTGTCCTCGATGGGCACCTGGCGATCCAGCCGCGCCGGGCGATAGAGGTCGATATGGTCCACACCCAGGCGCTTGAGGCTGTAGGCGACGAAATTCTTGATCGCCGCCGGCCGGGTGTCGTAGCCCAGCCACTCGCCACCCGGACCGCGCAGGGCGCCGAACTTGACGCTGATCAGCGCCTGGTCGCGCCGACCGCGCAGGGCTTCGCCCAGGAGCAGTTCGTTGTGGCCCATGCCATAGAAGTCACCGGTGTCGAACAGGGTGACGCCGCGTTCGAGGGCGGCCTGGACGGTGGCGATGGCCTCGGCACGGTCGGCGGCGCCATAGAGATCGGACATGCCCATGCAGCCCAGACCCAAGCTCGATACCAGAGGGCCCTGCTGGCCCAAGCGACGCTGTTGCATGAGGAATTCCTCGTCAGGTGGATGAGGCTTCACTCTAGTCGCCAGGGTGCTGTGCGATAATCCGGTCGTGACACAATGACCTGTTCGCTCAGCCGTACAATGGAGACGCCTTGAATCTGGATGACCTGGCGGCCTTCGCCGCCGTGGCCGAGGCCCGCAGCTTTCGCGGCGCGGCCTATGTGCGTGGTGTGGCCGCGTCTTCGCTGAGCGATGCGGTGCGGCGACTGGAGCGGGAGCTGGATGTGCGGCTGCTGCACCGCACCACGCGCAGCGTGACGCCCACAGCGGCTGGCCAGCGCCTGCTGGAGCGCCTGACCCCGGCGCTGCGCGAGGTGCGCGGCGCACTGGACGCCATCAATGCCGAGGGCGAGAGTCCGGTGGGGAGCCTGAGACTCAATGTGCCCACCATCGTCGCCCGGGTGCTGCTGCCACCGCTGATCGGCCCCTTCCTGGCCCGGCATCCGGGCATCCGCCTGGAGGTGGTGGCCGAGGACCGGCTGATCGACGTGCTCGCCGCGGGTTTCGATGCCGGGGTGCGCTACGACGAGCACCTGGAGGCCGACATGATCAGTGTCCGGCTGGGCCCGGCCACCCAGAGATTCGCCGTGGCCGGAACCCCTGCCTATCTGGCGCAGCATGGCGTACCGGCGCACCCCGCCGACCTGGTCCGGTATTCCTGCATCGGGCATCGCTTCGCCAGCGGCCTGGTGGCGCAGTGGAGCTTCGAGCGGGGCAGCGAGGTCATCAACGTCGCGCCGGGCAGTCGCCTGCTGGCCTCGGCGCTCGACCTGGAACTGCAGGCCGCCCTCGACGGCGTCGGCCTGATCTGTTCCTTCGCCGACTATCTGGCCGGGCCCCTGGCCGACGGCCGCCTGGTGGAAGTGCTGGGCGAATGGTCCACGCCCTTTCCCGGTCCGCGGCTCTACTACGCGGATCGCCGCCAGCTGCCCGCACCCCTGCGCGCCTTCGTGGCCTTCTTGCGCGAGCGTCACGGCTAGGCGATCGTGCGGAGCGCCGCTACCCTGAGCGCCAGTCCGCCGCCTGGAGCCGCCATGTCGTCCCTGTTCACCCGTCTGGTACCGTCCCCATGATCATCGGCACCGCCGGTCACATCGACCATGGCAAGACGGCGCTGATCCAGGCCCTCACCGGGGTCGCCGGTGACCGCCGCCGCGAGGAGCAGGCGCGCGGCATCACCATCGACCTGGGCTATGTCTATGCCGATCTGGGCGACGGCGGCCTCACCGGCTTCATCGACGTGCCCGGCCACGAGCGCTTCGTGCACAACATGCTGGCCGGCGCCAGCGGCCTGGATCTGGCCCTGCTGGTGGTGGCGGCCGACGACGGCGTCATGCCGCAGACCCGCGAGCACCTGGCGATCCTCGAATTGCTTGGCATTCCCCGGCTGCTGGTGGCCCTGACCAAGGCCGATCGGGTGGATGCCGAGCGACTGGCCCGGGTGCGTCAGGACGTCAGTGCGCTGCTGGCCGCCGGGCCCTTCGCCGGGGCGCCGCTGTATCCGGTGGCCAGCCCCAGCGGCGTGGGCATCCCCGCCTTACGCGCCGCCTTGCTCGCGGCCCTGGATCAGGTGCGCCAGCGCAACGCCCGCGGCGGCTTTCGCCTGGCGGTGGACCGGGTGTTCAGCGTGGCCGGGGCCGGGGTGGTGGTCACCGGTACCGCCTTTGCCGGCCAGGTGGCCGTCGGCGACGAACTGCTGCTCACCCCACGCGGGCAGCGCCTGCGGGTGCGGGGGCTGCACGCCCAGAACCGCGCGGCGGAAACCGCCCAGGCTGGTCAGCGGGTGTCTCTAAATCTCGCCGGTGAGCGGCTGAGCACCGACAGCCTCGCCCGCGGTGACTGGCTGGTGGCCGAGGCGCTGCATGCGCCCACCACCCGCATCGACGTGGAGCTCCGACTGCTGCCCGGCGAGGCGCGCAACCTGGCGCACTGGACGCCGGTGCATGTGCACCTGGGCGCCCAGGATCTCACCGGTCGCGTCGCCCTGCTGGAAGGCGACAGCCTGGCCCCCGGCGCCATGGCCCTGGCACAGCTGGTACTCAATGCGCCGCTGCACGGGGTGCATGGCGATCGCCTGGTGCTGCGCGACCAGTCCGCCCAGCGCACCCTGGGCGGGGCCCGCTTGCTCGATCCCTTCGCCCCGGCGCGCCATCGCCGCACGCCCCAGCGCCTGGCCCAACTCCAGGCACTGCGTCGGGGCGGTCTGGAAGAGGCGCTGCCGGAACTTCTGGCTCAGGCCGACGGCGGTCTCGATCCGCGACTGCTGGCTCGCCAGTTCAACCGCCCCGAAGGCGACTGGCAATTGCCCGCCGACACCCTGAGGGTGGAGACGCGGGTCGGCCCGCGGCTGTTCGCGGCGGCGCTGTGGCAGACCGCGCTGGAGCGCCTGGGCGCGGCGCTGGCGACCTTTCACCAGGAACAACCCGACGAGCTGGGTCCCGATCGGGATCGCCTCCGCCGCATCGCCGCACCGGAACTGGAGCGGGCTGTCTATCTGGCCCTGCTGGAGACGGCCCTGGCCGAGGGGCGATTGCAGAGCAGCGGTCCCTGGCTGCACCTGCCCGATCACCGGGTTCGCCTTACCGAGGCGGAGGAGGGGCTCAAGACCCGCCTCTGGCCGCTGCTGGAGGCCCAGCGCTTCGATCCGCCCTGGACCCGCGATCTGGCCAGGAGCCTGGATCAGCCCGAGGCCGAGGTGCGGCTGCTGCTGCGCAAGCTGGCCCGGCTGGGGGAACTGACCCAGGTGGTCAGGGATCTCTTCTATCCCCAGGTGAGTCTGGAAGCCGCGGCCGGCGAGGCATTGCGCCTGGAGCGCGAAGCAGGGATCATTCGCGCCGCGGCCTTTCGCGATGCCCTCGGCATCGGTCGCAAGCGCAGCATCCAGATCCTCGAATGCCTGGATCGCATCGGTTTCACCCGTCGCTTCGGCGACGAGCGCCGGGTCCGCCCGGACAGTGCCTGGGCGCGCGCCGCCGAGGGCTAGCGCTACAGAGGAAGGCAATCACGCCCGGTGGCGTGGCCGGGCTTCAAACCCGGTTGGGGACGGCAGCCGTTCCCGGGTGGGTTCGACTCCCACTGCCTTCCGCCACTTCTTCCGTAAGCTTCCAAGTCCGCCCTAGGTCTTGTAAATCTGCAAGGCGCGTTTCGCGATTGCCGCTCAGGCCGGCTGGCCATTGGCCTTATGCTGGGGACGTTGTCCTCTTTTGGGGCGTTCGCAAACGCTGTGGCTGTCTGGTCGCTCGCGATCCTTACCCTCTGCCGTCCTTCGGCGTCTGGAGTACGGATCATGTCCATCCCGTCCGCTATCCCCTGGGAGCTCATCAGCCGTGATACGGAGTTCGGCGCAATCACGCTCGCCAAGGCGCGCTTGGTCAAGACGCTCACGGTGAACTAGGCGCTGTACTCCTTCACCTTGCCCCTGGGCGCCTCGCTGCTCAAGCCGCCGTTCCAACAGCCCCTGTTGGATGAACCGATGTCGACCTGGTGTTTGCGCGCTCGCCGTATCCCGTCGGGGGGACTGCTGGCCTTGGCCTATATACGGGGTAACCGCCTCTTCGATGGCCGGTTGAGGGGGTACGCCCGTGTTATCTGCAAGAGGTGGCGCCATGAGTCGTCATCCCCCTGGCGCCGGGGTGGCGCTGTTGGCACTCCGGGCGGTGGCGCCCTCGACCTCGGCCGCCGAGGCGGTGGTGATCGCCGACTATCGCACCCTGACCTTCGGCGCCGTCCTGGTCCTGACGCTGCTGTTCCAGGTGCGCCAGGCAGCGGCTGACGGTGGATTGCTCGATCTTCAAGCGCTTGGCCGCTTGCGCGAGACTACCGGCGCGAGCCAGTGCGAGAAAGGTGCGCGGGTCGTCCCAGTTCAGGTGTCTAGGTAGCATGGATCAGGATCGGCGGTGCAGGTCACGTCCGGCTTGGCAGCGTCACGGCCGTCGGCCAAGTACTCCGTAGCGCGTGAACGCGCCGGGCGAGCGCTACGCGGCCAGGGTCGGGAGGTATGCCGTCGATGACCTGGACGGCCCGGTGCCCATCCAGTGGCACAGGTTCACGCCTGACTTGCCCCCCGCATCCGCTGATCAAGACCCAGCCCAGGTCGCCTACCAGGTCAGCGACCTGGCGGCGGCGTTGGTTGGCCAGGGGATCGTCCTCGGACCCGAAGGCTTCCGGGTCGCCATGATCGACCACGGTGGCCTGCCGGTGGAATTCATCGAGACCGCACTGAGCGATGAGGTGGTCTGGAGCCGGGTGCGCAGTGGTCGCCAGGCGCCTTTGTACGCGGCTTCAGCCAAAGGTAAGGGTACGCAGCCCCAGGCCGACGGAGGCCAAACCGATCAGGCAGAGGGCGAAGCTGGGCAGCCGCTGGATGAGCCGGCCCAGGCTGGTGAGCCTGTGCATCCGTCCCGCCAGGTGGCCATAGGCGACCAGCACCAGCAGGTCGATGGCGGCCCAGATCGCCAGCAGCAGCGGGACCTGCTGGGCGAGCGGCGCCTGCAGGGAGATGAACGCCGGCAGGAAGGCCACCAGGAAGAGGATGTCCTTGGGATTGGAGAGACCCACCAGCAGCGCGCGGCCGAAGCTGCCGCGCCGGGCGTTCAGCGGCTCGTCGGTCGGGGCCTTGAACAGCCGAATCCCCAGCCAGAGCAGATAGAGACCGCCGAGGATCTGGCCGGCCAGCAGCAGGGTGGGGCTAATGCCGATGGCCAGGTGGATCAGACCCAGCGCCAGCAGCAACAGGACCTGGGCGGACAGCAGGCCGCCGAGGATGGTCCACCAGGGAAAGCCGTGGCGACCGTCGGCGACGACCAGGGCGACGATGGGGCCCGGCGAGGAAATCAGCAGGAAGACGGTGATGGCGAAGCTAAGATATGCACTCATTGCGCATGGGGCCTCAGGCCGATGATCCGCGACGGCTCGCCGGTCTCGCCGATCAGCTGGCGTTGGTGTGAGATGGCGAAGGTGCGCTGAATCCAGCGGTCGCGACCATCGAACTGGGCCTGGAAGGCGCTACGGGCATGGGCCGCACGGCGATTGTCGATGATCAGCAGGTCGCCGGCGGCGAGGCGTACCGGCTGGGCGACGCTCCAGGCGATCTCCTTGATTTCCTCGATCAGGCGCTGCATCCGGGCGGAGCGGGCGAGCATGAAGTGTGGATCGAGTCTCAGGTAGGGCCGGTCGCGCTGACCGTAGAGCATCGGCCGGTGCCGCCCCAGGTCGATTCGGCAGCTCTTCTCGCTCAGGCAATAGTCGGAGAGGAAGTTGAAGGATTCCTGGAACAGCAGGTCGGTGGTTTCGGCATCGATCACCTCGAGCATCTTGTCCACCGAGGCGATGTAGGTGATGGCGTCATCGCGAGGGGCAGCCCTCAGGCACAGCAGGGCCAGGAAGTCCGGTGGCACCTCGTGGAGGGCGTTTTTCGTATGCAGGTCGAGTTCGGTATCGAAGCTGGCGGAGGACAGTTGCCGAGCCTTGCCGGCCTGGGGAAAGAAGTTGTTGATCAGACTGCCGTCGGACTCCTGGGGATAGCCGATGGAATCGCCCAATAGCGCCGTGGCCTGCAACAGCAGCAATTCGCTGCGGTAATCCGGCTTGATCAGCGTCTTGCGGTCCGCGGGCGTAGCCGGTACGTCGCCGATGTCTTGGTTCTTTAGCAGCAGAAAGCCCTGAGGGTTGCCGAAAATACGGAAATGCAGAATGTCGGCGATGTCGGTCGTCGTCAGGGCACCCTGACGAATTGCGCTATCCAGCAGGGTATCGAAAGGGGTGGATCCTAAGTACATGATTTGGTCTCGAACGCTTGGCAGTCGTGACGCCCAAGGCGTCAAGGACGGCCATCATCCAGCGTTGGACGCTGTGTTGAAAACGGATAAAACTGGGTGGAAGAATGATCCAGACTCATTATCGAGGACCGGGAATGGCCCGCCTTCCACCGCTCTATGCGTTGCGTGCCTTCGAAAGCGCGGCTCGGCAACTGTCTTTGACCCGAGCGGCTAGGGAGCTGAACATCACCCAGAGCGCTGTCAGTCGTCACGTCAAGACATTGGAGCATGATCTGGGCTGCCTGCTATTCGAGCGTAAGGGACCCAGTCTGAAATTGACGCCAACCGGATTGACGCTGGCTAAGGACCTGAGTTCGGCGTTCGCCGAAATGCAGGGCGTCTGCGATCTGGTGCGTAGCGGGCGCGGTGGCCTAAGGCTCTAGGCGCCGTCTACTCTGACGATGCGCTGGTTGATGGCGGCCGTCGAGCAGTATCGAGTGACAAGCGGAGAGAACCGAGTCCAATTGACCAGCGTCTGGATGGACGTTGACTTCGTCGATTTCCGTTCGGAGCCCTATGACTGCGCGGTGCTTCTAGCCAATGGCGAATTTCCAGTCGATTGTGAATACGTGCGGCTGTTCGATGAGTGGCTGGTACCGGTTTGCGCACCGCGCTATCGAGGCGCCCGCGAGGGCGAAGATCCGATCTTCTGCGGCGACAGCCTGTTGCATGCGTCCCAGGACTGCCGCGACTGGCGTCTCTGGCTGGACAGGATCGGCCGGCTATCCGAGGTGAATTGGCATCCCGGCAAACGATTCGAAACCCTGGATGCAGGGATTTCCGCGGCGGTCCAGGGCTATGGGGTGGCGATCGGTGACCTGTCGCTGGTCCACGATCTGGTCGCCACCGGGCAACTGGTGTTCGCCAATCGTGCGGTGGTGCGTTCGGGGCTGAGCTACTACCTGGTCTGGCCCAAGCGCAGCGATGCCCACGACGCCCTCGCCGGATTGCGCGACCATCTGCGTGCGGTCGCGCCCGTCCTACCGGCCCTGGAGGGGCTGACGTTCATCGATTGAGCGGCGAGTGGAGCATGCACACTGCGCTCAGTACACGTCCTTCAGGTACCGCTTCTGCTCACTCATGCCGCGGACATATTCCGTGGCGGCCTCGTCGCTGAGGTGGCCATGGGTGGCGACCACCTGGCGCAGGGCCTGGTCGACGTCCTTGGCCATGCGGCTGGCATCGCCGCAGACATAGACACGGGCGCCGTCCTGCAGCCAGCGCCAGATTTCGGCGCCGCGTTCGCGTAGCCGATCCTGCACATAGATCTTCTCGGCCTGGTCGCGGGAGAAGGCCAGGCTCAGCTCGCTCAGCAGGCCATCGCGCTGGAAGGCTTCCAGTTCGTCGCGGTAGTAGAAGTCATGGACGGCGTGCTGCTCGCCGAAGAACAGCCAGTTGCGGCCGTGGTCGCCCCGCGCGCGGCGCTCATGGAGAAAGCCGCGGAAGGGCGCGATGCCGGTGCCGGGGCCGATCATGATCAGGGGGACGTCGCCTTGCTCCGGCAGGCGAAAGTGACGTGAAGCCTGGATATGCACCTCGGTGGTCGCCTCGCCCATCCGGTCGGCGAGAAAGCTGGAGGCCACGCCCTTGCGCCGGCCATAGCGCACCGCCGAGACGGTGAGGTGCACCTGGCCGGCATGGGCCAGGGGGCTGGAGGCGATGGAGTAGAGGCGTGGCTGCAGGCGCTTGAGGCTGCCGAGCAATTCGCCGGCGTCGTACCGGGCGGGAAAGCTGGCCAGGACGTCGGCCAGTTGCCGGCCCCAGAGCCAGGTCTTGAGTTCGTCACGGTCGCCCAGCAGGGCACGGCAATCGGCATCGCCGCTGCGCTCGGCGATCAGCGCCAGGGTCTCGGGGCTGGGGCGGGCGATCTCGTAGTGTTCGCTCAGCGCCTGGCGCAGCGACAGCTCCCCGACCGTGGCCACCGTGACCGGTTGTGCGCCGTCCAGTCCGGCGAGGGCGAGGACTTCCTCGACCAGCTCCGGGCAGTTGCGTGCCTTCACGCTCAAGGCGTCGCCGGCCTGGTAGGCCAGGGGCTGATCGGACTCGAAACCGAATAGCCGGACCTCCTTGTTGGACCTGGCACTGTTGAGTCTCCGGTTGATGACCAGTCGTGCGGGTACCGCCGTCGGGCGGCTGGTTGCGGTCGGATTGGCGACGGGCACGTGCTCGGCCTGGGGTGCCAACTGCCCTTGCAGGGCGGTCAGCCAGGCGTCGGCGCCGTCGAGGCCATCGGCGTCGCAGTCCAGGCGCGGGCAGAGGCGCCGGGCGCCGAGTTCGGCCAGGCGGGCGTCGAGGCGCTGGCCATGGCCGCAGAATTGCTCGTAGGTGGAATCGCCCAGGGCCAGCACGGCGTAGTCGAGCTCGGCCAGGGAGGCGTCGAGGCGGCTGAGGCCCTGCCAGAAGGCCTGGCCATTGTCCGGGGCTTCGCCATCGCCGAAGGTACTGCTCACCAGCAGGACACGGCGGGCACCGGTCAGGCGTTCCACGGCATAGGCGGCCATGTCGTGCAGTTCCACGGTGAGACCGGTCTGGCACAGGCGGGCGACGCAGCGCTCGGCCAGGGCTTCGGCGTTGCCGGTCTGGGAGGCCCAGAGCACCACCAGATCGGCCGCGGCGGTGGGGGCAATGACCAGGCCGGCGGCCTGGCTTTCCGGCAGGCGGCTGAACAGCCCGGCGAGCAGGCCGTCGAGCCAGAGCCGGGTGTCGGTGGCCAGCGGCGCCTGGGCCGGCAGGCAGGGCACGCCCTGGGCGCCACCATCGCGCAGGCCGTCCATGAAGCCGGCCAGGTAGGTGCGTTCGGCCGCGCTGAGCTGGGGCCGTAGCGCGGTGGCGACTCCGGTGAGATCGGCCAGCCGCGCCAGGGCGGGCTGGCGGATGCTCTCGGTGACGGGCTCGTCGGCCGGCAGCTGGCGGTGGGGGATGGTGGCGACCCGGGTCAGGCGCACCGCGCAGACCTTGAGTTCCGGTTGCAGCGAGAGCGGATCGACGGCGTCGCTGGTGACGGCGTTGATGGCCAGGTCGCTGCCCTGGACGTCGGCCCAGTGAAAGGGCGCGAAGCAGTTGCCGGGCCGGACCCGGTCGCTGACGGTCACCGGCAGCACCGCGCGGCCGCGACGCGAGGTGATTTCCAGGCGGTCGCCCGCGCTGAGCCCCAGCGCCTCGGCGTCCTGGGGATGTACCTCGACGAAGGGCGCCGGATTGAGGCGATTCAGTGCGGCGATCTTGCCGGTCTTGGTCAGCGTATGCCACTGGTGCTGCAGACGCCCGGTGTTGAGCACGAAGGGGTAGTCGGCATCGGGCAGTTCCGCCGGGTCCAGGTGCGGACGGGCGAAGAATTGCGCCTTGCCGCTAGGGGTGGCGAAGTTCAGCGCGGCCGGTTCGCCGGTCTCATCCAGGCGCTGGGTTTGGCTGCGGCCGTCGTTGCGATAGCGGATCGGCTGGCGCGGATCGCTCTCTGCGCTGGGGCAGGGCCATTGCAGCGGCGTCTCGCGCAGCCGGGCATGACTGGCGCCGCGGAGGTCGTAGCCGGTCTGGGGGTTGTGGAACTGCCGGATCTCGTCGAACACCTCGGCGGCCGAGGCGTAGGTGAAGTGTTCGCCATAGCCCAGGGCGCAGGCCACGTCGGCGATGATCCGCCAGTCGGCGCGGGCCTCGCCGGGCGGGAGGACGGCCTGGGGCGCCAGGGTCAGGTTGCGCTCGGAATTGATCAGCACCCCGTCGGCCTCGGCCCAGAGCGCGCCGGGCAAGAGGATGTCGGCGTAGCTGTTGGTCTCGGTGTCGAGAAAGGCATCCTGCGTGATCACCAGTTCGGCGGCCTGCAGCCCGCGGATGACCGTCTCGCGATTGGCCACGCTGGCCACCGGGTTGGTGCAGATGATCCAGCAGGCCTTCACGGTGCCGGCGGCCAGGTCCTCGAACAGGGCGACGGTGCCCCGGCCCAGGCGGGTGTGCAGGGTACCTTGCGGAATCCGCCAGGCGCGCTCGACGAAGGCGCGGTCGGCAGGCGAGAGCAGGCTGCGCTGGCCGGGCAGGCCGGGGCCCATGTAGCCCATCTCGCGGCCGCCCATGGCATTGGGCTGGCCGGTCAGGGAGAAGGGGCCGCTCCCGGGGCGGCAAATCTTGCCGGTGGCCAAGTGCAGGTTGCACAGGGCGTTGGTGCTCCAGGTGCCGTGGGTGCTCTGGTTCAAGCCCATGGTCCAGAGGCTGGTCCATTCGCCGGCCTCGCCGATCCAGCGCGCTGCGGTGCGGATGTCCGCCTCGGCCAGCCCCGTCCCGGCGGCCACGCGTGCCGGGGTGTACTCGGCGAGAAAGGCGGGCATGGCCGCCCAACCCTCGGTATGGGCGGCGATGAAGGCCTCGTCGAGATAGCCCTCGGCGTGCAGCAGATGCAGCAGGCCGTTGAGCAGCAGCAGATCGGTGCCCGGACGCAGTTGCAGGAAGAGATCGGCCTTTTCGGCGGTGGCGGTGCGCCGCGGATCTATCACGATCAGCTTGGCGCCGCGCTTGACCCGATCCAGCAGCCGCAGAAAGAGGATGGGATGACAGTCGGCCATGTTGGCGCCGCTGACCAGGAAGAGGTCGGCGCGGTCGAGGTCATCATAGGAACCGGGCGGGCCGTCGGCGCCGAGGGACAGCTTGTAACCGGTGCCGGCACTGGCCATGCACAGGCGGGAATTGGATTCGAGCTGATTGGTGCCGATGAAACCCCGTGCCAGCTTGCTCGCCAGGTACTGGGCTTCCAGCGACATCTGCCCGGACACATAGAAGGCGATGGCGTCGGGTCCGTCGCGGTCGAGGATGGCGCGCAGGCGTTCGGCGGTGGCGGCGATGGCCTGGTCCAGCCCGGTCTGCACCGGTTCGTGGGAGCGGTCGTGGCGGACATAGGCCTGCTCCATGCGCCCGCTGTCCACCAGCGCCTGGTGGCTGGTGCTGCCCTTGGTGCAGAGCCGGCCGCGATTGGCGGGATGGTCGCGATCGCCGCTGACCTTGGTGATCCGGCCGTCTTCCACCTGCATGACGATCCCGCAGCCGACGCCGCAGTAGGGGCAGACGCTCTTGATGTGGGTAGTGGCCATGGCAAGGATCCTTCGAAAACCAGAAAGCGAAAAGGCGCCGGTCGCGCTCCCCGGAGGGAGGCGAACACGGCGCCTTTGTCGTGAAAGGAAGCGATCGGCGTTGACCGCTCCAGGCCAGGGATTTAGCAAGGCCCGCGCCAGCTTGGCCCGGCGCCCCCAGGGAGCGCATGACTGCTGGCTTGGCGGGGTGCCGGGGGCGCTGGCCGAGGTCGTTGCGATGGCGGTCGAGATGCGCCGTGACGGGGCAGACTGGCCGGGTCTTGCACCGTTGTGGTTCTGCTCGGCGGGCGCTCGGACACATGCCGGCAACGCGCTCGGCGGGCTACAGCCCGCGCCAGCGGCGGATCTTCGGGCGAAGAGGCAGAACTGGCACAGCCGATGCAGAAGACCTGGCAGACCCGCCCATTCGGGTCGCCCGGTCGATCAACGGCGATCGACAGCCACAGCAGGCGACGGGCACGGAGCAGAGCCAAGGGCTCCTCCCTAACTAGAACAGGCAAAGGCGCCTGAGACCGCAAGGTTTCAGGCGCCTTTTTTATTTGCCGCGAATCAACCTGATTGGCCTCGGCCGGGGGATAGCCTCCATGAACAGCATCGTGACCCGCAAAGAACGCCTGATCGTCGTCGGCAACGGCATGGTCGGCCATCATCTCGTCGAGCAGCTGCTGGCCGCCGGCGCCCTGGACCACTACGAGATCCATGTCTTCGGCGAAGAGCGCCAGCGCGCCTATGACCGGGTGCACCTTTCCGAGTACTTCGCCGGCCGCGATGCCGAGTCCCTGGCCATGAGCGAAGTCGGCCTCTATGCCGTGCCCGGCCTGGTGCTGCACCTGGGCTGCGCGGTGACCGCCATCGACCGCGAACAGCGCGAGGTGCTGACTCCTGCAGGCGCCTTTGGCTACGACCGCCTGGTGCTGGCTACCGGCTCCTATCCCTTCGTACCGCCCATCGAGGGCGCCGAAGGCGATTCGCGCCTGGTCTATCGCACCCTGGACGACCTGGACACCATCCGCCTGGCCGCCGCCAAGGCACGCCGCGGCGTGGTGGTGGGCGGTGGCCTGCTCGGCCTGGAAGCGGCCAATGCGCTGAAATCCCTGGGCCTGGAGGCCCATGTGGTGGAATTCGCCCCGCGGCTGATGCCGGTGCAGCTGGACGACCTCGGTGGCGCCGCCCTCAAGCAGCGTATCGAGGACCTGGGCGTGGGCGTGCACCTGTCCAAGGCCACCCAGAACATCACCGCCGGCAGCGAGTATCGCTACCGCATGAATTTCGCCGGCGAGGATTTCCTCGAGACCGACCTGATCCTGTTTTCCGCCGGCATCCGCCCCCAGGACGCCCTGGCCCGCAGCTGCGGCCTGGAACTCGGCGCCCGCGGCGGGGTTGCGGTGGACGACGGCTGCCTGACCAGCGATCCCTTCATCCACGCCATCGGCGAGTGCGCCGCCTGGAACGGCAGCATCTTCGGCCTGGTCGCCCCGGGCTACCAGATGGCCCGCCTGGTGGCCGCCACCCTCTGCCACGGCCAGGCCACGCCCTTCACCGGCGCCGACATGTCCACCAAGCTCAAGCTGCTGGGCGTGGACGTGGGCTCCATCGGCGATGCCCACGGCGCCACCCCCGGCGCGCGTAGCTATCGCTACATCGACGAAGCCAGCGCCAGCTACCGCCGCCTGGTGGTCTCCGCCGACGGCAAGCAGGTGCTCGGCGCCGTGCTGGTGGGTGACAACAGCTACTACGACACCCTGCTGCAATACGCCCAGAACGGCATCCCGCTGCCCCAGGATCCGGCCAGCCTGATCATGCCGGTGGGCGAGGGTGCCCCGACCCTGGGCGCCGATGCCCTGCCGGCCACCGCCACCCTCTGCTCCTGCCACAACGTCACCAAGGGCGCCGTCTGCGCCGCCATCGACGCCGGCTGCACCGATCTGGCCGGCATCAAGAGCTGCACCAAGGCCGCCACCGGTTGCGGCGGCTGCGCCGCGCTGGTCAAGCAGGTCTTCGAGCACGAGCTGATCGCCCGGGGCGTCGAGGTCGACAAGAGCCTCTGCGAACACTTCGCCCATACCCGCCAGGAGCTCTATCACCTGGTACGGGTGGAAGGCATCCAGAGTTTCGACGAGCTCTTGGCGCGCCACGGCCGCGGTCACCATGGTTGCGACATCTGCAAGCCGGCGGTGGCCAACGTCCTGGCCTCCTGCTGGAACGCACCCATCACCGATCCGCACCTGGTGCCACTGCAGGACACCAACGACACCTTCATGGCCAACATGCAGAAGAACGGTACCTATTCGGTGGTGCCGCGCATCCCGGGCGGCGAGATCAGCCCGGAAGGCCTGATCGCCATCGGCCAGGTGGCGAAGAAATACGACCTCTATACCAAGATCACCGGCGGCCAGCGCATCGATCTCTTCGGGGCCCAGCTGCATGAACTGCCGGACATCTGGGGCGAGCTGATCGCCGCCGGTTTCGAGACCGGCCACGCCTATGGCAAGTCGACCCGCACGGTGAAGAGCTGCGTGGGCAGTACCTGGTGCCGCTACGGCGTGCAGGACAGCGTCAAGATGGCGCTGGACATCGAGCACCGCTACAAGGGCCTGCGCGCGCCCCACAAGCTCAAGTTCGCGGTCAGCGGCTGCACCCGCGAATGCGCCGAGGCGCAGAGCAAGGACATTGGTGTGATCGCCACCGAGAACGGCTGGAATCTCTATGTCTGCGGCAATGGCGGCATGCGCCCGCGTCACGCCGAGCTGTTCGCCACCGACCTGGACGACGAAACCCTGATCCGCTACATCGACCGTCTGCTGATGTTCTACATCCGCACCGCCGACCGCCTGCAGCGTACCTCGGTGTGGCGCGAGTCGCTGGAAGGCGGGCTGGATTACCTCAAGCAGGTGATCATCGACGACAGCCTGGGCCTGGGCGCCGAGCTGGAAGCCCAGATGCAGCTGGTGGTGGATCGCTACGAATGCGAATGGGCCAACGCCCTGAACGATCCCGACAAGCTCAAGCGCTTCCGTACCTTCGTCAACCAGCGCGGCAGCGACCCGGACATCCACTTCGTCAAGGAGCGTGGCCAGCGTCGGCCGGTGCGCCATGGCGAACTGCACCTGATCAACCTGACCGAGGAGGCCTGACCATGACCCAGACCACTACCGCGCGTGCCCTCGAACCCCGCTGGCAACCCCTGTGCAGCCTGGCCGATCTTGTGCCCCAGTCCGGCGTGGTGGCCCTGCACGAGGGTGAGCAGGTGGCGCTGTTCTATCTGCCGGAGACCGAGCAGAAGGTCTTCGCCGTGGGCAACCGCGATCCCAAGTCCGGCGCCAACGTCATCGGCCGCGGCATCGTCGGCCAGTTGGGCCAGGACCTGGTGATCGCCTCGCCACTGTACAAGCAGCACTTCCGCCTGGCGGACGGCGGCTGCCTGGAGTATCCCGAGCAGGCGCTGCCCACCTGGGCGGTGCGGCTGAACGGGGAGCGGGTGGAGATCGCCTGAGGCCCTTGCGTCCGGCTTTCCCTCTCCCCAGCCTTCTCCCTTAGGGATAGGGGGAGGGCGGGGCTTCTCGCGTAACCTGGACAACGGCGCAGCCTTGTCCGGGCTCTCCGTCGAGCGCCGCCGTCCCCACTGTTGCATCTGCCGCAGTGCAGCATTGCGCGATCGGGACCCGCCCGGGGCGGCAAAATGAGCGCCAGGGGTCGATACTCAAGGAGCGGAGACGCTGTCTGCCGATCCTGGCAATCGTCCCGCGGGAGGTCACCATGCGCCTGACAAGAACAATTCGCTCCGCGCTGTTCATCGCCCTGCTCGCGGCCCTGGCCGCTATCGCCCTGCTGGAGGGCTGGCGCGCGCAACCGGTGGGCGAACTCACCCTGCGTGCCGATCCGGTCTGTACCCATGGGTATGCGCCCTATGGCTGCTATCCGGCTCCAGCCCGAGGGGGCGATCTGGGGTGGTTGGAGCGCCTCTAGGTCATCGACCCGCCCGCAGGTCGGGTTGCCAGCAGCGCCGCCAGTTCGCGGCCGGTCAGGGAGGGACCGAACAGTGCCCCCTGGACCTCGTCGCAGTGCTGCGTCCGCAGCCAGGCCAACTGGCCAGGCGTCTCCACGCCCGTTGCCGTCACCCTGAGGCCCAGGGTTCGTCCCAGGCCGATCAGTGCCTGGGCGATGGCGGCATCGGCCTGCTCATTTTCCAGGCGCGCGACCAGACGGCTATCCAGGTTGATGCCATCCAGCAAGGGTTGGCGTAGCGCCTCCAGGGCGCCTGAGTCGGTGCCGAAGTCGGCCAGGCTCAGGCGCACGCCCAAGGCCTTGAGCGCCTGCAGCTGGATCATTGACGGCGCGCCTGCTGCCTGCAGCGAGGCCTCGGGCAGCTGCAGCTCCAGGCGTTCCGCTGCCAGGCCGCTCGTCTGCAAGGCGCGGGCGACCGTCGCGACCAGGGCCTCGCCATCAGCGCACGGGCGCGCGGACAGGCTGATCACCAGCCGCAGCGGCACGGGCCAGGTCGCGGCCCCGTGACAGGCGTTGTCCAGCAACCAGAATTCCAGGGGAACGCTGAGTCCGGTTTCTTCGGCCAGGGGCAGGAAAGTCTCCGGCGGCAGCAGGCCGCGCTGCGGATGGGCCCAGTGCAGGCGGACCTCGATGGCGCTCAGCGTGCCCTCGACGGCGCTCTGGCGGGGCAGGTAACCCGGGCGCAGCTGGTCGAGCGCCAGCGCCTGGCGCAGCTCCTGTTCCAGGACGCGCCGCTGGCTGAGCTGGGCGTCCATCGCCGGGGCATGGAAGCACCAGCCGTTGCGGCCCGCGGCCTTGGCCTGGTACAGCGCGATATCCGCCAGGCGCAACAGGTCCTCGACCTGGCTGGCCTGCTCCGGCGCCTGGGCGATGCCGATGCTGGTGCCGACGCTGACCGACTGCTCCTCCAGCAGGATGGGTCGGCCGATGGCGTTCACCAGGCGCGTGCAGATCTGGTCGACCGTCGCCACATCCAGGTGACCGAGCAGCACCACGATGAATTCGTCACCGCCCAGGCGCGCCACCAGGCCACCGGGCCTCAGACTGGCCTGCAGACGCCGGGCGATTTCCTGCAGCACCCGATCGCCGGCGGCGTGGCCGAGGCTGTCGTTGACCGGCTTGAAGCGATCCAGATCCAGGCTGAGCAATGTCAGTGGGGTCCTGGCTTGCGTCAGCTTGCGCGCCAGGTAGTGCTGCAATTGCAGGCGATTGGCCAGGCCGGTCAGGCTGTCGTGTTGCGACAGATGTTCGATTTCCGCCTGGGCATTGACCGCGGCGGTGATGTCACTGGCGGTACCGCGAAAGCCCGCGCTCTTGGGCAGGGGCCGGGCGGTGATCTCGCAGACCCGGGCCTGACCCAGGCGATCGCGATAATGACAGCGCAGCACCTGGCGCTCGTCGAGGTGTCGAGCGTTGTCCTGGAGCCAGGCGGCCAGTGGGGTCGTCTCGCTGCTGAACAGCTCCGCCAGCGGCCGGCCGAGCCAGCTGCCGGGCGTGTGCCCGGTGATGCGGGCGAAGCGTTCGGACAGGTAGACGATGCGGCCTGCGGTATCGCTTTCCCACAGCCAGTCGGAGGCCGCCTCGGCGAGCTCGCGAAAGCGCCTTTCGCTGCGGCTCAGCTCGGCCTGGCTGGCGACCAGGGCATCGAACTGCTGGTCGAGCTGCCGTGCCGAGTTCAGCGCATGGCGGATCAGCAGGGCCAGCACCAGCCCGAGCAGCAGCACCCCGGCCAGCAAGACCGGCAGGGTGCGGCGCAGGAGCTGGGCGCCGGGTTGCGGCGGCTGCCAGTTGAGCAGCAGCGGCGAATCCAGCAACCGCAGATATTCGTGGTCGACCAGGGGCACCCGCGATGCCTTGAGTCGCGGCAGGCCATAGGTGTCGCTGAGATGGGCCAGGGTGTCCGGATCGAGCACGTTGACGAACAGCATCACCGAGGGCGCGCCGGGACCCGGGGCCACGCTGTAGCTCGCGCCCGGCGTAATGGTGGCCGCGGCGACCAGTGCCGGGACGCCACCCACGCCCAGCACCCGTACCAGGCTCTCGGTCTCGCCGGGGCGCTGGCGGGTGGCCGCCAGCAGGCCGGCCAGATCGCCTTCGAGCCACTGCGCGGCCGCGCGCTCCGTCGGCCGGCCATCGATCACCGCATAGACGGTACGATCCTGCGGATCCAGCACGAAGACCCCGTTGTAGCCATAGAGCTCGTAGGGGATGTCGCCGACGTTGCGCTCGTCGTTGGCCCAGAAGAGGTCGACCGCCAGGTGCAGGTGCTTGTAGGCCTCGCCCCACTTGGCGTAGTTGATGATGTTGTGGCCGATCTCGTTATCGACCTGCACCAGGGTGCGGTCGATATAGGTCCGGGCTCTTTGCTGGACGTCGGCGTCCTGGCTGGTGGCGGTCCTGATCAGCAGGTAGCAGCCGAGGCCGAGCAGGATCGGCAGGGCGCAGATGACCGGGAAGAGGCGCAGCAACAGAGTGTGGCTGCGGCGAGTGGCGATGGGCGTGGACGGCATGTTGAACCTGGACGGCGCTGGACGACAGTCAGGGTTCCCGCGAGGTGGCCAAGGACGGCGCGAGGGGTACCTGGCCAGCGGCCATTATCCGCCACCGCCCCCCAGCCGTCTGCTCGCGGTCTGACCAGGGGCAGCGCTGAGCTGCCCGGACGGTCGGGCGCTCAAGGCCGCGGTGGGTAGCTGATGAGCAGCTCGTTGATCAGGCGGCTGAAGGCGGCGCTGCGTTGGGCCGGCGTGGCGTTCTGGTCGTCCAGCAGGCGCTCTTCGCTGGCGCGCCAGACCAGCTTGCCGTCACGGCCATCGAGCATGTCGAGCTGGACCGTCATCACCGGGTAGGTGACGGTCTGGGTGCGCACATAGCTCGGCCCCCAGGGGCCGGGACCCCAGGCGGAGCCCCAGGGGCCACCCCAGCCCGGACCCCAGTAGGGATCGGCATAACTGTAGCTCTGTTGGCGCTGATCGAGGATCACATAGAGCTTGATCTTCAGATCCGGGCGCGTGCCTGCCGCCGCGGGGCGCAGCCCGCGCTGGTCGAGACCGGCGCTGACCGAGTCACGCAGGCGCTGCTCGGTGAGATCGCTGCGCACCCGTGGATCGTTGGGGCGGTACTCGATGGCCGGGTCCGCCCAGCCCCAGCTGCGATAGGTGGCGAAGTCGCGGCTGGCGTCATAGTCCAGATTGCGCGGGCCACGTTCGGCGCAGGCTGCCAGCAAAAGGACCGCAAGCAGCAGGAGGCAACGTTTCATGGGCGATCCTCGGAGGTGAGGGTAGTAGTCTGCTTGGACTGGCTCAAGGGCCACTTATCCCTTCAGTTCGGCGGATAGTTGGCCAGCAGCCGGCGGGTGGTCTCGCGCAGGGTACGCGCACGTTCGCCGCTGTTGCCGCCGGTGGCCTGTTCGGCAGCCGAATGCCAGAGCATCTGGCCGGTGGCGGCATCGAGCAATTCCACCTCCAGCACGTCGACCAGGAAGGTCCGGGTGCGGGTCCGCGCCTGGCCGACGCTGGCGCCATAGCCGGGGCCGTAGCCATAGGGCCCGTAGCCTCCGTGGCCATAGCCGGTGTCGTAGTAGTCGGTGTATTGCTCGCTACGCTGTTGCTGGGTGAGGCGGGCACGCACCTGCAGATCGGCGCGGGCACCGCCGATGGCCGGCCGCAAGCCGCGCTGGTCGAGGCCATCGGCCACTGCCTGCTGCACGGTCTGGCCATCCAGGCCGCCGCTGATCACCGCGGCGCCGGGTGCCCAGCTCCAGGTGCGATAGCGACTCCAGTCACGCGGTGCCGGCGGATAGGCCGCCGGATCCTGCTGCGGCAGCACCGGCGCCGAGGCTTCGGGGAGGCTGCTGGCGACATAGGGATTGGGCGTCTGGCAACCGGCCAGGGCGAGCAGCGCGAGCGACAGGCAGAGCAGGGGGCGACGCATGACCGGTTCCTCGAAGGAATGCTGGCCAGAGCATACCGCGCCCGGGGTCATCCTGCCTTAGCTTGGCAGAGCCAATGCAGATAGCGCCCCAGGCCCGCGAAAGCCGGGTGCCGCCGGTGGGCCAGCTCCATGGCCACCAGCTCCTCGCCGTTGGCGCGGGTCTGGAATTCCGGCGGCATGTAGTCATGGAAGACCCGCACGCCGCTGCGCGCCTGGATCCGCCAGTCCGGCGCCAGCCAGGCCGCGACCTCGCGCGGATCGAGGGGCTGTTGCGGCGTGAGGCCGCGTTGGCCCGCGCCGGCGTAATCGCCATGCCTGAGCTTGCGAAAATGCCCCTTGAGCAGGTTGCGATAGATCAGGGCGTCGCGGTTGTAGAAGGCCAGGGACAGCCAGCCGTCCGGCGCCAGGCAGCGGTGCAGCGTCGGCAGGATCGCCGTGGGCGTTTCCAGCCATTCCAGCACCGCGTGGCAGAGCACCAGGTCGAAGGGTTCGGCGAAGGCGGGCAACTCCTGCCAGGGCAGCGCCAGCCAGTCGGCGTCGAGTCCGGCGGCGGCGAAGGACTGCTGGGCCCCCGCCAGCATGGGTGCCGAGGGCTCGGCCAGGGTCACGGCATGGCCCTGTTGCGCCAGCCAGAGACTCATGTGGCCCAGGCCGGCGCCGATGTCCAGCACCCGCAGCGGGCGTTGCGGTAGCACTTCGGTCAGATCCGCCTGCAGTACGGCCAGGCGGATGGCGCCCTTGGTGCCGCCATAGATGTTGGCCGCGAAACGGGTGGCGCGGTCGTCGAAGAAGGTATCGCTCACGGCAGGAAGCGCCTCTCGTTGTCGGCCAGCTTGGCCAGCACCGCCTGCTCCACGTCCAGCTCCAGTTCGCTGCCCAGTTGCAGCAGATAGAGCAGCACGTCGGCGATTTCCTGGCCGGCGTGCTCGCGCTCGGTAGCGCTCAAGTCGCGTGCCTCGGCATCGCTCTTCCACTGGAAGATCTCCACCAGCTCGGCCATCTCGACGCTGGCGGCCATCGCCAGATTCTTGGGGTTGTGATAGCGCCGCCAGGCGTTGGCATCGCGGATCGCGTGCAGGCGGGTGAGCAGGGCGGGGAGTTCCATGGGCGTCCAGGGTTGGAAAAACGCCATTCTCCCATGGCTGAACGCGCGGGCGGCAGTGTCTCGTCCGCCGGTCCACAAGACAGCCTGGCGTTGCTGCTCTACCCTGGGCGCAACACCGACACGCTGGCTGCGGGAGCCCTGATGAAATCTTGCCTGTCCGGATTGGGGTTGGCCCTGCTGCTGACCACCGGCGCCGCCCATGCCGAAAAGCTGCTGCTAGAAGGCACCCTGGGCCAGGCCCGGGTGGTGGTGGAGATCGATCCCACCGCCAACGACGAGGCCTATGGCCGCTATTTCTACGATCGCTATCGCCGCGACCTGCGCCTGAGCGGTCCGGCGCAGCCGGGCGACCGGCTCGAGCTGGAGGAGGGCGCGCCCTGGCAGGACGGCCCCAAGGCCAGCTGGTCGCTGACGCGCGGCACGGACGGCCGCTGGACCGGCAGCTGGAGTGGCGCCGGCAAGACCCTGCCCCTCGCCCTGGGACCGCTGCAACTGGGGCAGTCCGCCGCGGCGGATCGCTATTGGCAGAAACTGCGCCATGACGATCCTTACGAATATCGCCGCCTGCAGGGCCTCAAGCTGGAACAGGGCGGGCGCCAGAGTTTCATGGGTCGTGAGCTGCGCTGGTGGCACGAGCCGGTCTCGGGCCTGCGGCTGTTCACCGTCGAGGGTGCCAGCGAGGCGGCCAATGCCGTGCTGCGCGAACGACTCTGGGCGGAGGTGGATGCCCATTTGAGCTGCATCGGCCCTGACGGCGAGCACAGCCTGCAGGTGACCCCGCACCTGCTCACCGAGCGGGTGCTCAGCGTCAATCTGTTCAGCCAGTACAGCTGCAGCGGCGCAGCCCATCCGGATTTCGGCAGCGCGCCCCTGACCCTGGATCTGCAGACCGGCCAGGAGCTGGTGCTGGAAGACGTCCTCTGGCTGGGCCATGGCCAGCCGATCCGTCCGCAGCCGGAGGAGCGCTATTCCCAGGCCCTGGCGGACTATCGGGAACAGACCCTGGCGCCCTGGCTGATACGGCTGTTCACCCGCCTGTATCCGCAGCTGATGCGGGCGCCGGCCGATGGCGACGGCTGCGACTATCGCAGCGCCGACGTCTGGCAATTTGCGCCCTGGTACCTGACGCCCAAGGGCCTCTACCTCGGTCCGACCTTTTTCCGCGCCGCCCGCAACTGCGATGAACCTGGCGACACCCTGGTGCCCTACGCCGAGGTCCGCAGGCATCCGGGGCCGTTGGTGGACCTGCTGCCCCGCTGACGCAGGTTGGCGCTGAGCGCAGCGAAGCCCAACGGTCCAAGGCGGAGGCTAGCTAATCGTCGGCGATCAGCCGTTTGCCCAGGATGACGACCGCGGCCTCGACATAGCCCAAGGCCGCATAGAAGCCGAGGATCGCCGCATTGTCCTGGCGCACCATCAGCTGCAGCTTGGGACAGCCGCGTTCGATCAGCAGCCGTTCGGCGGTCTGCACCAGTCGCCGGGCATGGCCGCGGCGCTGGTGCGCAGGGGCGACCGCCAGGTAGTAGAGCCAGCCGCGATGGCCATCGGTGCCGATCATGGCACTGGCCATGAGGGTCCCGTCCGCTTCGCCCACCAGGAACAACTCGGGTTGCTCGGCGCGCTTGCGCTGGATGTCGCGGTAGGGGTCGTTCCAGGGGCGGGTCAGACCGCAGGCCTGCCAGAGGCTGACCACGGCCTCGGTGTCGGCGGGCTGGAAAGGGCGGATGTGCATGGGGAGGCAGCCTGTAGCGGGGAAAAGGCCTGTTGGGCTTCGACGATGGAGCCGTCCCAACCCAACCTACAGGACTTTCGTAGGTTGGGTTGAGCGCCGGCGAAGCCCAACATTACAGCGCCAGGCCAAAGGTGTTGGGCTTCGACGATGGAGCCGTCTCAACCCAACCTACAGGACTTTCGTAGGTTGGTTGAGCGCCAGCGAAGCCCAACGGCCCGATGGCCTAGAGAAAGTTCTCCGCATAGTGGCAGGCCACCTGCCGGGCTTCCACGTTGCGCAGCGCCGGGACCTCGGTCTTGCACTTCTCCGTCGCATAGGGACAGCGACGGTGGAAGACGCAACCGGGTGGCGGATCCAGCGGGTTGGGCAGTTCGCCCTGGATGCGGATGCGCGGCTTGCTCGGGTCCGGGTGCAGGCTCGGGGTGGCCGACAGCAGCATCTGGGTATAGGGATGCAGGGGCCGCTCGAATAGCAGGTCGCGACTGGTCTTTTCGACGATGCAGCCGAGGTACATCACCATCACCTCGTCGGCGATGTGGCGCACCACCGAGAGGTTGTGGGAGATGAACACATAGGCGGTCCGGTACTGCTGCTGCAGATCCATGAACAGGTTGAGCACCTGCGCCTGGATGGACACGTCCAGCGCCGAGGTCGGCTCGTCCGCCACCAGCACCTTGGGCTGCAGCATCATGGCGCGGGCCACGGCGATGCGCTGGCGCTGGCCGCCGGAGAACATGTGCGGGTAGCGTTGGTAGTGCTCGGGCCGCAAGCCCACCTGCTGCATCATCGCCTGCACCTTCTCGCGCCTTTCGGTGCGCGACAGGCTGGTGTTGATCTGCAGCGGCTCGGCCAGCTGGTCGCCGATCTTGCGCCGCGGATTGAGCGAGGCGTAGGGGTTCTGGAACACCATCTGCACTTCGCGGCGCAGTTCCTTGCGCCGGGCGGCGTCGGCCTTGGCCACGTCCTGGCCGCCGATGACCAGGCTGCCGGCGGTGGGCTGCTCGATCAGGGTCAGGGCGCGGGCCAGGGTGGACTTGCCACAGCCCGACTCACCCACCACGGCCAGGGTACGCCCGGCCTGGAGGTCGAAGGAAACGCCGTTGAGCGCCTTGACCGTGGCATTGTCCTTGAACAGGCCGCGGGAGATTTGATAGTGCTGGGTCAGGCCCTTGGCTTCGAGCACGAGATGCTCGGGCGCCTGCTCCGGGGTGGTGGAGCGGGCGAGGACGGTGGCTTCAGACGGCGCCATGGCGATCCTCCGGCAACTGGCTGGGACGTTGATGTTCGGGCAGCACCTCGGGCGTCTCGCCCGGAGCGACGTTGCGCGGGAAGAAGCAGCGCACCGCACCGCGGTCGTAGGGCTCCAGCGCCGGGCGTTCCTGGCAGCGCGGCTGCACATAGGGGCAGCGCGGACTGAGTAGGCAGCCGGCCGGCCGGTCATAGCGACCGGGGACGATGCCGGGCAGGGTGTGCAGGCGGTCCGTCTGGCTGTGCTCGGGAATGGCCGCCAGCAGGGCTTCGGTGTAGGGATGCGCAGGGGCGTCGAACAGGGTCGGCACCACGCCTTTCTCCACCGCCTGGCCGGCATACATCACCACCACGCGCTGGGCGGTCTCGGCCACCACGGCGAGGTCATGGGTGATGAGGATCAGGCCCATGCCCTCGTCGCGCTGCAGATTGACCAGGAGCTCCATGATCTGCGCCTGGATGGTCACGTCCAGGGCGGTGGTGGGTTCGTCGGCGATCAGCAGGCGCGGCTCGGCGGCGATGGCCATGGCGATGGCGACGCGCTGGCTCATGCCCCCGGACAGCTGGTGCGGATAGGCGCCCAGGCGACTGGCCGCGGCCGGGATCTCGACCTTTTCCAGCAACTCCAGGGCGCGCTGGCGAGCGGCGCGACCCTTGAGGCCCAGGTGCTGGCGGATCACCTCTTCGAGCTGGAAGCCCACGGTGTAGCTGGGATTGAGCGCCGTCATCGGGTCCTGGAAGACCATCGACAGCTCCTTGCCGATCAGGTGGCGCCGGCGACGGCCCTTGAGGCTGAGCAGGTCCTGGCCGTCGAAGGCCAGGCGGTCGGCGGTGATGCGGCCGGGATGATCGATCAGGCCCATCACGGCCATCATGGTCACCGACTTGCCGGAGCCGGATTCGCCGACGATGGCGACGATCTCGCCCTGATCCACCGTGAGATCGAGGGCTTCCACCACCGGCGGGGCGTCGGTGCCGCCGAAGCGCACCGAGAGGTTCTGGATTTCGAGGAGGCTCATGACTGCACCTTCAGACGCGGATCGAGGGCATCGCGCAGGCCGTCGCCCATCAGGTTGATGGCCAGCACGGTGAAGAGGATGGCGAGACCCGGCAGGGTCACCACCCACCAGGCGCGCTCGATGTAGTCGCGGGCCGAGGCCAGCATGGTGCCCCATTCGGGAGTGGGCGGCTGCACGCCGAGGCCGAGGAAGCCCAGGGCGGCGGCATCGAGGATCGCCGAGGAAAAGCTCAGGGTGGCCTGGACGATCAGTGGCGCCATGCAGTTGGGCAGCACACTGACGAACATCAGCCGCAGGGTACCGGCGCCGGCCAGCCGCGAGGCGGTAACGTAGTCGCGATGCAGTTCGCCCATCACCGCGGCGCGGGTCAGGCGGACATAGGACGGCAGCGAGACGATGGCGATGGCCACCACGGTATTGATCAGGCCTGGGCCGAGGATGGCGACGATGGCGACGGCCAGCAGCAGCGACGGCAGCGCCAGCATGATGTCCATCAGGCGCATGATCACCGGACCGGCGCGATTGGGCGAGAAGCCGGCGACCAGGCCGAGCAGGATGCCGGGGATCAGCGAGAAGACCACCGAGGCCAGGCCGATCAGCAGCGACAGGCGGGCGCCGTGGATCAGACGGCTGAGCAGGTCACGCCCCAGCTCGTCGGTGCCCAGGGGGAACTGGCTGTTGCCACCGTCCAGCCATAGCGGCGGGGTGAGCATGAAGTCGCGGAACTGCTCGCTGGGTGCATGGGGTGCGACCCAGGGCGCGAAGAGCGCGCAGAACACCACGATGACCATGAAGATCAGCCCGCCGAGGGCGCCCTTGTTGCGGGCGAAGGCGTGCCAGAATTCCTTGAAGGGAGAGGGGTAGAGGGCGCTCGGGTCTTGAGCGGCCGGAGTGTTTACCGTTGTCATAGGCTCTGTCCGTATGGGCGCATCAACGCTGGTGGCGGATGCGCGGATTGACCAGGCCGTAGAGGATGTCCACGACGAAATTGACCAGGATGACCAGGGTGGCGATCAGCAGGATGCCGTTCTGCACCACCGGGTAGTCCCGGGCGCCGATGGCCTCGATCAGCCACTTGCCGATGCCGGGCCAGGAAAAGATGGTCTCGGTGAGCACCGCGCCGGAGAGCAGGCTGCCGACCTGCAGGCCGAGCACGGTCAGTACCGGGATCAGAGCGTTGCGCAGGGCATGGACGAAGACCACCCGCTTGGGCGACAGGCCCTTGGCGCGGGCGGTGCGCACATAGTCCTCGCGCAACACCTCGAGCATGGCCGAGCGGGTCATGCGGGCGATCACCGCCAGGGGAATGGTGCCCACCACGATGGCCGGCAGGATCAGGTGCTTGAGGGCATCGACGAAGGCGCCGGGCTCGTCGGAGAGCAGGGTGTCGATGAGCATGAAGCCGGTGCGCGGCGGGATGTCGTAGAGCAGGTCCAGGCGGCCGGAAACCGGGGTCCAGCCGAGCTGCACCGAGAACAGCATGATCAGCAGCAGGCCCCACCAGAAGATCGGCATGGAGTAGCCGGTCAGGGCCACGCCCATCACCCCGTGGTCCACCGTGGTGCCGCGCCTGAGGGCGGCGATGATGCCGGCCAGCACGCCGAACACCGTGGCGAACAGCATGGCCGCCACCGAGAGTTCCAGGGTGGCCGGGAACAGGGTCAGGAATTCGTCCCAGACCCCGACGCGACTGCGCAGGGATTCGCCGAGGTTGCCCTGGGCGAGGTTGCCGATGTAGTCGAAATACTGCTGGTACAGGGGCTTGTCGAGGCCCAGGCGGTGCATGGCTTCGGCGTGCATCTGCGGATCGACGCGGCGTTCGCCCATCATGACCTCCACCGGATCGCCGGGGATGAGGCGGATCAGGGCGAAGGTCAGCAGGGTCACGCCGAAGAACGTCGGTATCAGCAGCCCGAAGCGACGGGCGATGAAGGCGAGCATCGGAGGGGGTATCTCCTCTTGAGGCTGATCAAGACGGCGCGAGTACGTGCCCGGCCGCGTTTTTAAGTGAAAGCCCGCGCAAAAGCTCATGAGCTTTTGCTCTGACTCTCAGACCTTGTGGGTCTGGATTCATCCCTGAAAGGACCGTCCTGGTCCGCGACGAACGAGGCCTGCGCGAGGCAGGCTCATTCGGTCCTACGAATAGGTTCGAAGAGCGCTCTGGGCCAGGGCTCCTAACCCGGCAGACTACCACGTTGCCACGGGCGTCGATATCCTCGACACGGCCAGGGCTTCGCCGGTGTTCGCGACGCGATCCCCGCCAGATGCCGGACACTGCGTGGAAGCCGCCGGGTCCTGCCATCACAGCAGGTTGAACGGCAGGGTGGAGACCAAGCGCAGCTCCTTGACGTTGCCGTCCACCTGGTTCTGGCTGGCGCGGTGATCGGTCAGCAGCAGACGGAAGCGGCTGTCCTTGAGGGTGCCCTGCTGCACCTTGTAGGTGGTGACCAGGCCGATCTCGCGGTGCTTCTCACCATCCTGCTGCAGGACCTCGGCATAGTTGGCGTACTTGCCGGCGCCGGCGTCGTAGTGGGTGCCGTCGATGTCCCAGCCCTTGGCGTACCAGACGCCGGTACTCAGGCCGGGCACGCCGAAGTAGCTCCAGTCGGTCTCGTAGCGCAGCTGCAGCGACTTCTCGTTGGGGCCGTTGTAGTCCGAGACCAGGGAGTTGGCCAGGTAGATGGCCGCGGTCTCGTGGGCGTAGTCGAAGTATTCGTTGCCGTCGATCTGCTGGTAGGCCAGGGTCAGGCTATGGGCCTGGTGGCTGCCGGTGAACGCCAGGCTCCAGGCGGTATTGTCGATGTCGCCGGCCTTGGCGCTGCCGGCGTCGACGGTGCGATAGGCGTTGGCTACCGCCTTCCAGGCGAAGGTGTCGAGAGTGCCGCCGGCCTGGGTGATGCTCAGGAAGTACTGGTTCCAGACGTCCTCGAAGTTGGCGCCATAGACGCTGACCTCCCAGCCCTGGGGCAGCTTGTAGTTGCCACCGAGAAAGCTCAGGCGGTCGGCGGTGACCTCGCGGGTGCCGTACTCGGTGGTCCACTTCTCGTCGCCGGCGCCGGTCCGCGGGCTGACGCGGGTAAAGCTGCCACCCTGCAGCGATAGGTTGTCCCATTCATCGCTGGTCAGGGCGAAGCCGTCGAAACCGGAGGGGAAGGGTCGGTTGTCGTTGTAGCTGATCACCGGGGTGTCGAGCATGAAACGGCCGATCTTGAGTTCGGTGTTGGAGACGCGGAAGCGCGCATCGGCGATGCCCAGCTTGGACCACTCGGCATGGCCCTCGCCCTCGGCGTTGGCCAGGGTGCGGTTGCCGCCGCCACCGATCTGGCCCTTGCCCCGCTCCAGGTTGGTGGCTTGATAGCCGGCGACGTCGATGCCGAAGCCCACCGGACCCTGGGTGTAGCCGGAGCTGTACTTGAGCGCCGTCGCCTGGACCCAGGTATTGCGCGAGTGGGTGCGTACCCGGGTGCCGTTCTTGCTGTAGCTGAAGATCGGATCGGAGCTGGTCTCCCGGGCGAAGAAGTTGCGCGTGGCCAGGGTCAGGCTGTCGTCAGCGAAAAAGCCCTTGGCGCCTTCCTGGCCCTTCACCGGCTTCTGCACGTTGGGCAGGGTCTGGACCTCGTTGGCGTAGCTGGGATCTTCCGGCGCCGGGGACTGGGCGTGGGCGGTCAGTGCCAGGGTGAGCAGGGAGAGGGCGAGGCCTCCCCGGTGGACGTTGGTCATCGGGTGTGCTCCAAAGCGGTCATTTTTTCTGTTATCTGGGCGTTTTCCGGCACGGCCGAACCCGTCGCGCCGAAACACGGCGCGAGGCGGGTGAGGTCGAGGGGACGGGCCGCCCGGGCCCGGTCGCTTACGGCATCAGGCGCCGATCAGTCGAGGGTTACCGTGGAGAAGTCGTAGACCCCCAGCGGACTCTGCACATAGCCCTGCACCTTGGGTTGCAGGACATCGGTGAACAGCGGGTGCGCCAGCGGAATCCAGGGCATCTGCTGGTGGAAGATCTGCTGGGCCTGCTCGTAGAGCGCGGTCCGCTTGGCCGGGTCGTTGATGCGCTTGGCCTGCTCGATGGCATCGTTGAAGGCCTTGTCGCACCAGAAGGCGCGATTCTCGCCGCCCTGCACCGCTGCGCAGCTCAGGTTGTTGGTGAGGAAGTTGTCCGGATCCCCGTTGTCGCCGGTCCAGCTCATCATCATCAGGTCGTGCTCGCCGGCCTTGGTGCGCTTGACGAACTCGCCCCACTCGAACTGGGTGATCTCGGCCTTGATGCCGATCTTGGCCAGGTCGCCCTGGATCAGCTGGGCCACCAACGCCGGGCTGCCGCCAGGCCCGGTACCGGTGCTGATGTAGTACTTGAGGGTGAAGCCATCGGCATACCCGGCTTCCTTGAGCAGCGCCTTGGCCTTTTCCACGTCATGGGGCCAGGGCTTGATGTCCTTGGCATAGCCCAGCAGCGAAGAGGGATAGGGATTGATCGCCGCCTTGGCGCCGCCTTCGCCGAACACCGTCTTCAGGTAGTTCTGCTGATCGAAGGCCATGGCGATGGCTTGGCGCACCCGCACGTCGCTCAGCGCCTTGTGCCTGGTATTCATCGCCAGGTAGGAGGTGGTCTGGCTTTCCACCTGGGCCAGCTTGACGCTCTTGTCCTGCTTGAGCATCGGCACGTCCTGCGGTTTGACCGTCAGGCCGATCTGGCACTCGTTGTTGCGTACCCGCTGGATGCGCACATTGGGATCCAGGGTCACCGCCAGTACCAGGCCGTCCATCTGCGGCTTCTGGCTGAAGTAGTCCGGATTGACCTTGTAACGGGTATTGGAATCCTTGGCATAACGCTGGAAGACGAAGGGACCGGTGCCGATGGGCTTCTGGTTGATGTCGTCGGTCTTCTTGCTGGCCAGCAGGCTGTCGGCGTATTCCTTGGACAGGATCGAGCCGAAGGCCATCGCCAGGTCGGCGAGGAAGGGCGCCTCGGGCTGGTTGAGGGTGAAGCGCACGTGGCTGTCGTCCACCTTGTCGATGGACTTGATCAGCGTGCCCATCTCCATGGCCGCCGCATAGGGATAGCCACTGGGGGAGAGGTTGTACCAGGGATTGTCCTTGTCGAGCATGCGCTCGAAGCTGAACACCACGTCGTCGGCGTTGAAGTCACGCGTCGGCTTGAAGTAGTCGGTGGTGTGGAATTTCACCCCCTGGCGCAGGGCGAAGGTGTACTGCAGGCCATCGGGGGAGACCTCCCAGCTTTCGGCCAGGCCCGGCTCCAGCTCGGCGGTGCCCTGCTTGAATTCCACCAATCGGTTGTACAGCGGCGTGGCCGAGGCGTTGAAGGTATAGCCGGAGGTGTAGCGACCCGGATCGAAGCCTTCCGGATTGGCCTCGGTGCAGACCACCAGGGGCCGGGCCAGGGCGGCATTGGCCGTCAGGCAGAGGAGGGCGGCGAGAGACAGCGAGAATAGCGGTTTGGACACGGAAGGCTCCTCGTGAAGGCCCGCGAGGCGGGTCGGACAGAATCAGCGGTCGAGGCTTACGCCATAGAAACCGGTGACGCCGAAGGGATTGATCTTGAAGCCCTGCACTTCTTTGCGCATGGGCTGGGACACCACCGAGTGGGCCATGGGGCTCACCGGCACCTGCTGGCGAATGAGCGCCTGCGCCTGCTCGTAGAGACAGATGCGCTCGGCCCGATCGTTGCTGGTCTTGGCCTTCTGGATGAGGGCGTCGTAGTCCTTGTCGCACCAGCGCGCATAGTTGCTGCCGCCGATGGCGCTGCAGCCGTAGAGCACGCCCAGCCAGTTGTCCGGATCGCCGTTGTCGCCGGTCCAGCCATAGGTCAGCACATCGTGTTCGCCGGCCTTGGCGCGCTTGATGTACTCGCCCCATTCGTAGCTGACGATCCTGGCCTTGATGCCGACCTTGGCCCAGTCCTGCTGGATCATCTGCGCCGACTGGCGGGCGTTGGGATTGGAGGCGCGCTGTACGGTCATGGCCCAGAGGGCGATCTCGGTACCGTCCTCTATCCCCGCCTGCTTGAGCAGCACGCGGGCCTTGGTCGGGTCATAGGGCGCGCCCTTGATGGTGGTGTCGTAGGACCACTGATTCGGCGGGATCACGTTCTGTGCGACCTGGCCGGCCCCCTGGAACACGGTGTCGACGATGGCCTGCTTGTTGATGGCCATGTCCAGGGCGCGGCGTACCTCGGGCTTGTCCAGCGGCGGATGCTGGACGTTGTAGGCGAGGAAGCCGACGTTGAAGCCCGGCTGCTGCAGCACCTTGAGGTTGGCATCCTGCTTCATCTCCACCAGGTCCGCCGGGCGCGCATAGCCGCTGACCTGGCATTCGTTGGCCTTGAGCTTCTGCAGACGGGTGGCGGCGTCGGGGGTGATGGCGAAGATCAGGTTGTCGAGCTTGACGTCCTCGGGCTTCCAGTAGTCCGGATTGCCCTTGAAGCGGATCACCGCATCCTTCTGGTAGCGGCTGAAGACGAAGGGCCCGGTGCCGATGGGCTGCTGGTTGAGCAGCTCGGGCTTGCCTTCCTTGAGCAACTGCGCGGCGTACTCGGCCGATTGAATGGAGGCGAAGCTCATGGCCAGGTCGGCGGCGAAGGCGGCATCGACCTTGTTCAGGGTGAAGACCACGGTGCGGTCGTCGACCTTGGCCACCTTGGCGATGTTCTGGTCCAGCCCCATGTCGGTGAAGTAGGGGAATTCCGTAGGATAGGCCTTACGGAAGGGCTGCTCCTCGTTGAGCATGCGCTGGAAGGTGAAGACCACGTCGTCGGCGTTGAAGTCGCGAGTTGGCTTGAAGTAGTCGGTGCTGTGGAATTTCACGCCCTGGCGCAGGTGGAAGGTGTAGGTCCTGCCATCCGCGCTCACGTCCCACTGGGTCGCCAGGCCCGGCTCCAGGGTGGTGCCGCCGCGCTGGAACTGCACCAGGCGGTTGAAGACCGTTTCCGCCGAGGCATCGAATTCGGTGCCCGAGGTGTATTGCGCGGGATCGAAACCGGCGGGGCTGGCTTCCGAGCAGTAGACGAGATTGCTCGCCGCCTGGGCGAGCGGAGCGCAGGCGAGCAGGCTCGCCGCCAGCAACGAGTAGGCGTAGGGAAGGCGCATGGGTCTTACTCCATCAGTCAAATGAACGGCCAAGGCCGGGAGTCTGGCTCCCGACCCTGGCCAAGCGGCTTCACTTGCTGACGCTGACGCCGTAGAACTCGTTCAACCCGAAGGGGCTGATCTTGTAGTCCTGGACTTCCTTGCGCATCGGCATGTAGACCGTGGAATGCGCGATGGGCGTCATGGGCACCTGCTGCTTGAGCACCTGCTGGGCCTGTTCGTAGAGCTTGGTGCGCTCGCCCTGGTCGGTCACGCGCTTGGCCTTGACCACCAGATCGTCGAAGGGCTTGTAGCACCAGCGGGAATAGTTGTTGCCGCCGATGGCGTTGCAGCCGAAGAGGGTCGCCAGCCAGTTGTCCGGGTCACCGTTGTCGCCGCTCCAGCCGATCAGCATGATGTCGTGCTCGCCGGCCTTGGCGCGCTTGTTGTACTCGCCCCATTCGTAGCTGACGATCTTGGTCTTGACGCCGATCTTGGCCCAGTCCTGTTGCAGGATTTCCGCCATCAGACGAGCGTTGGGGTTATAGGGACGTTGCACCGGCATGGCCCAGAGGGTGAACTCGGTGCCTTCCTTGAAACCGGCCTCCTTGAGCAGGGCCTTGGCCTTCTCCGGGTCGTAGGGCGCGTCCTTGATGGATTTGTCGTAGGACCATTGGGTCGGCGGCATGGCATTGACCGCCACCTGGCCGGCGCCCTGGTAGACGGCGTTGATGATGGCCTGCTTGTTGACGGCCATGTCCAGTGCCTGACGCACCTTGAGGTTGCCCAGATCGCCGTGCTGGGTGTTGTAGGAGATGTAGCCCAGGTTGAAGCCCGGCTGCGAGGGCAGCTTGAGATTCGGGTCCTTCTTCAGCCCGTCCAGGTCCGCCGGACGCGGATAGACGGTGATCTGGCATTCACCGGCCTTGAGTTTCTGCATCCGCACCGAAGGATCGGTGTTGATGGAGAAGATCAGATTGTCCACCTTGGGACCATCGACCTTGTCCCAGTAGTCCGGGTTGGCCTTGTAGCGGATCACCGCATCCTTCTGGTAGCGGCTGAAGACGAAGGGACCGGTGCCGATCGGCTTCTGGTTGATCTCGGCAGCCTTGCCGGCCTTGAGCAGCTTGTCGGCGTATTCGGCCGACTGGATCGACGGGAAGGGCATCGCCAGATTCTGCAGGAAGGCCGCATCCACTTCGTTGAGGGTCATGCGCACCGTGTAGTCGTCGACCTTTTCCACCTTGGCGATGTTCTGGTCGAGGCCCATGTCGGTGAAGTAGGGGAATTCGGTGGGGTAGGCCTTGCGGAACGGATTGTCCTTGTCCAGCATGCGCTGGAAGGTGAACAGGACGTCATCGGCATCGAAGTCGCGGGTTGGCTTGAAGTAGTCCGTGGTGTGGAATTTCACGCCCTTGCGCAGGTGGAAGGTGTACACCTTGCCGTCTTCGCTGATGTCCCAGCTCTCCGCCAGACCCGGCTTGACCTGGGTACCGCCGCGCTCGAACTGGGTCAGCTTGTTGAAGACGGTTTCCGCCGAAGCATCGAAGTCCGTGCCGGTGGTGTATTGCGCCGGATCGAAACCGGCCGGGCTGCCTTCGGAGCAGAACACCAGGTTGGTCGCCTGGGCCAGGGGTGCGCCGGCCAGCAGACCGGAAGCGAAGAGGGCAGCGAGTACGTTCTTGTGCATGGAGACCTCATGTCGGGGACGGCGCAACACGATGTGGCGTTGCGAAACAGAATGCCGGTGTCTTGTGGACAGATGAGCCCACATGCACAGCTTATGCCCATGTCCATAGCTCAGGCGAGCTATTGACCCTGAGCGACCCAAACAGGAAGCAGATGTCGCAAAGATGTAAGACGGGGTGTCGTGGCAGGAAGACGGTGCGCACTAAAAGTGCGCACCGAAACAGCGTTGTTACTTTTTTGCACTGGATCAGGGCATCTGTACTTCGATGGTGCCGCCCGCGGTCACTTCGACGGTGGTGCTGCCGGGGGCAACGTCCGGAGTCACCGCGTCACTGGCGGCCTTCATCGCCGACATGCGCAGCATCGGCAGCGGCTGGGGTACGCCGCTGGTGCCCAGGTCCAGGTTGACGATGCGATAGCCCGAGCCACCCAGGGCCTCGGTGGCCAGCTGGGCGCGCGCCTTGAAGGCGGCCACGGCGTCCTTGAACAGGGCATCCTCCTGCTGCTTGCGGGTGCCGTCGGCGATGGTGAATTGCAGGTTGCCCATCTTAAGGTTGCCCAGCAGCTCGCCGGTCAGCTTGGACAGCGCGGCGAAGTCGGCGCTTTCCAGACGCAGTTCACCGCGCTCGCGCCAGGCATTGATGGCGCGGCCCTGGTCTTCGTAGACCGGGTAGGTGTTGCGATTACCCAGGGAGACGTCCACGCCCGCAACCTTGCGCGCCTGTTCCAGGGCCGCGTTGAGGGTCTTGGTGGTGTCGCTGGCCAGGGCCGCCGGATCCTGGCCCTGGCTTTCGGTATAGAGCATGACCTGCATGCGGTCGCGCGGTACCTCGCGGCTGACCTCGGCCCTCAGGCTGATCTGGTTGTAGCGCGCTTCGTCGGCCTGGACGCCGGTGGCGAGCAGGGCGCTGAACAGGGCGGCGCCCAGTACGAGCGGACGTAGGGAAAAGGTCATGGTGTTCTCCTGATTGGCGGTACGGAAGCGGTGTGACCGCGGACCCGGCGGATGGTGCGTCGCTTTGCCGCGTCGGCGGCTGAGGGCGGACGGCTCTCGCTATAATGCCGAGTCTGCTCTGACCGGCAGGCCCGCCAGGGGCTGCCGTCTCGATCGTTTCTTGCGCCTGGAACCTCGCATGTTCTCCTTGCCCGTTCAATGGTTGTCCGCCAATCGCCAGAATCTCGGGCGCCTGGTCATCATCCGCGTGCTGGTGCTGGCCGCCCAGGCCGGCTCGGTGGGCATCGCCCGCCTGTCGGGCATCGTCCAGCTGCCCTGGACGGCCCTGGCCATCACCCTGGGCGTCTCGGCGGTGCTCTGCCTGTTCGCCGCCCTGCGGCTGACCCGCCCCTGGCCGGTCACCGAGCAGGAATACGCGGCGCACCTGGGTTGCGACCTGGCCATCCACAGTGCCCTGCTGTATTTCGCCGGGGGTCCGACCAACCCCTTCGCCTCCTATTACCTGGTGCCCCTGACCATCGCCGCGGCTACGCTGCCCTGGCTCTATACCCTGGTACTGGCGGCCCTGACCCTGGCGGTCTTCTCGCTGATGCTGCTGTCCTACGAGCCGCTGCATCTGCTGGTGGCCAACGATGGCGCGGTGCTCAGCTACGGCATGTGGCTGAGCTTCGCCCTGTCCGCCGCCGTCATCACCCTGTTCGTCGCGCGCATGGCCACCGCCCTGCGCGAGCAGGAAAGCCTGCAGGCCCAGCGCCGCGAACAGGCCATGCGCGATCAGCAACTGCTGGCCGTGGCCACCCAGGCCGCCGGCGCCGCCCACGAGTTGAGTACGCCCCTGTCCACCATGAGCGTGCTGCTCAAGGAACTGCAGCAGGAGTACGGTAGTCAGCCGACCCTGAGTGAGGACCTGGCGCTGTTGCAGGCCCAGGTCGGGCAGTGCAAGCAGACCCTGCAGCAACTGGTACGCGCCGCCGAAGCCGACCGCCGCCAGACGGTGCAGGAGCAGACCGCCGTGGAATGGCTGGAAGCGACCATGGATCGCTGGCACCTGATGCGACCGGAAGCTACCTACAGCTTCGAGGTGGTCAGCCTGGGCACGCCGCCGCGCCTGACGCCGCCGGTCGAACTTACCCAGGCACTGCTGAATCTACTCAACAATGCCGCCGATGCCTGCCCGGAAAACCTGGCCATCCGTCTGCACTGGGATGCCCGCGAGCTGTGCCTGTCGATCCGCGATCACGGCGCCGGGGTGCCCCTGGCCATCGCCGAGCAGCTCGGCAAGCCCTTCTTCACTACCAAGGGCAAGGGCTTCGGCCTGGGCCTGTTTCTCAGCCAGGCCAGCGTCACCCGCGCCGGCGGCACGGTGAAGCTCTACAATCACGAAGAAGGCGGCACCCTGACCGAATTGCGCCTGCCGCGGCACTACGCCCTGGCGTGAATGCCTGGAGAATTCTATGACTGACGACCTCAACAGCGGTTTCGACGACCAGCCCCATATCCTGCTGGTCGACGACGATCCCACCTTTACCCGGGTGATGGCCCGCGCCATGGATCGCCGCGGCCTGCGCGTGTCCATCGCCGACAGTGCCGAGGAAGGCCTGCAACTGGCCAAGGAAGACTTGCCGGACTACGCCGTGCTCGACCTGAAGATGGAAGGCGACTCGGGTCTGGTGCTGCTGCCCCAGCTGCTGGAGCTGCATCCGGAGATGCGCGTGGTGATCCTCACCGGCTATTCCAGCATCGCCACCGCGGTGGAAGCCATCAAGCGTGGCGCCACCAACTACCTGTGCAAGCCAGCCGATGCCGACGACGTCCTGGCCGGCCTGCTCGCCCAGCACGCCGATCTCGACACCCTGGTGCCGGACAATCCCATGTCGGTGGATCGCCTGCAGTGGGAACACATCCAGCGGGTGCTGTCCGAGCACGAAGGCAACATCTCGGCGACCGCGCGCGCCCTGGGCATGCACCGCCGTACCCTGCAGCGCAAGCTGCAGAAGCGTCCGGTACGTCGCTGAGGCATGCCATCGCCCACGATCTGCGTGGGCGAAACTGTTACATTGTTTCAGTCAGAATTCGTTCAGGCTCTCCGGCATAGGCTGTGCAGGCGTCTCGTTGAGCAGTCCTTGAGAGTCCGAGCATGTCCGAATCCGCCGTACCCGTGCCCTCCGTCTACGGGGCTTCCCGTGGGCATTTCCTGGCCCGCGTCTGGGCCCTGATCACTCCCTATTGGCGCAGCGAAGAGAAAGGCAAGGCCTGGCTCCTGCTGTCAGTGGTCATCGCCCTGTCCCTGGCCGGAGTCGGCCTGTCGGTGGCCCTGAACACCTGGTACCGCTACTTCTACGACGCCCTGCAGAATCGCGATCTGGCCGCCTTCATCCGGCTGATGCTGTATTTCTGCGGGCTGGCCGCCACTGCCATCCTGCTGGCCGTGTACCGGCTCTATCTGACCCAGGCGCTGACCATCAACTGGCGCCGGTGGCTGACCGAAAAGCACTTCGGCCTGTGGCTGTCCGATCGCAACTACTACCAGCTGGAGCGCGAAGGCGGCGCCGACAACCCCGACCAGCGCCTCACCGAAGACATCCGTGACTTCGCCGAAACCACCCTGAGCCTGGGGCTGGGTTTCATCCGTACCGTGGTCAGCCTGGTGTCCTTCAGTATCATTCTGTTCGGCATCTCCGGCGACATCACCCTGTTCGGCATCACCATCCCCGCCTACATGTTCTGGGCGGCGCTGATCTACGCCACCATCGGCACCTGGCTGACCCATCTGATCGGCCGCCGGCTGATCGGCCTCTACAACCAGCAGCAGCGCTACGAAGCCGACCTGCGTTTCGGCCTGATCCGCGTGCGCGAGAAGGCCGAGAGCGTGGCGCTGTTCCGCGGCGAAGCCAACGAGCACCGGCGCCTGCTGGATCGCTTCGGCTACGTCTGGGGCAACTACCACCTGGTGATGAACTACACCAAGCGGCTGACCTTCTTCACCGCCGGCTACAGCCAGATCGCCATCATCGCCGGCTTCGTGCTGGCGGCGCCGCGCTACTTCTCCGGCAAGATCCAGCTGGGCGACCTGATGCAGATCAACTCGGCCTTCGGCAATGTCCAGGAGAGTCTCAGCTGGTTCGTCGACGCCTACGTCAGCCTGGCCGGCTGGCGCGCCGTCTCCGATCGTCTGCTGACCTTTCGCGAGGCCATGGCCGAATTCAGCCAGGAGGCCGATATCCTGGTGCCCCATGCCAGTGACAGCGACCTGATCCTGGAAGGGTTGTCCCTGGGCGCCGCTGGCCGGTTGCTGCTGCATCCCACCGATCTGCGCATCGTCCGTGGCGAGCACCTGCTGATCGAGGGTGCCTCGGGCAGCGGCAAGAGCACCCTGTTGCGGGCCCTGGCCGGACTCTGGCGGCAGGGGCAGGGCGGTATCGCCGTACCGCCGGGGCGCCAGCTGTTCCTGCCGCAGCAACCCTATCTGCCCATCGGCACCCTGCGCGAAGCCCTGGCCTATCCGCAGCCGGTGGGGGCCTACACCGACGAGCGCCTGGGCGAAGTCCTGCGGCACTGCCGCCTGGACCACCTGGTGGAGCACCTCGACGAAAGCCGTCATTGGGAACGTACCCTGTCACCGGGCGAGCAGCAGCGCGTCGCCCTGGCCCGGGCGCTGCTCTATGCCCCCGACTGGCTGTTTCTCGACGAAGCCAGTTCGGCGTTGAGCGAGGCGGACGAGCGGGCCCTCTATGAGCGCCTGCTGGCGGAAAACCCCGGTCTGACCCTGGTCAGCGTCGGCCATCGTCCGAGTCTGCGCGCCTACCATCGTCGCCACCTGTTGCTGGAGGGTAAAGAGTTGCGTCCTAGAGCGGTCGGCGAAGCATTCTGATATGGACTGGGCGGTCTAAATCGGGCGTTTGGGAAGAGGGGGGTGCTATGATTCCAGAGTCCCTTCAATCGGTACGAGAATCCATGTCAGCACCCACCGTATCCCGCCCCCGAAAAAGACCCCGTAGCCTGGCAGAAGAGGTCGTCGGTGTGCTGATCCAGCAGATCGGCGACGGCCAGTTCCAGCCCGGCGACAAGCTTCCCACCGAGTCGGCCATTATGCAGGCTCAGGGCGTGAGCCGCACCGTGGTACGCGAGGCCATTTCCCGGCTGCAGGCCGGCGGCTATGTGGAGACTCGCCACGGTATCGGCACCTTCGTGCTGGAGCGGCGCCCCGAGTCGCCGCTGCCGATCGATCCGGCCACCATCACCACCCTCAAGGACGTGCTGGCGATGCTCGAGTTGCGCATCAGCCTGGAAGTCGAGGCCGCCGGCCTGGCCGCCCAGCGCCGCTCGGCCGAGCAACTGCAGGCGATGTGGGCGCTGCTGGAAGCCATGCGGACCGGCGTCGAGCAGCCCGATCGCGCGGTGAGCGCCGACCTGGAGCTGCACCTGCTGATCGCCAGCTCGACCGGCAATCGCTATTTCAGTGACATCATGAGCTATCTGGGCACGGTGCTGATTCCCCGTACCCGCCTCAATTCCGCCTATCTCGCCCACGATGACCAGCAGCTCTACCAGCGCCGTCTGGATGCCGAGCACGAAGCCATCGTCCAGGCCATCGAAGACGGCAACCTGGAGGCGGCCCGCGCCGCCATGCGTCTGCACCTGAGCAACAGTCGCGAACGGCTGAGACGTGCCCATGAAGAAATGGAGCGTCAGGCGGAAGAGGTCTGAAACAGGGCTTGAGCGCGTCGAGGAGCATTTTTCTGGTTGGGGCTTGCCCCTTCCATAAGAGAGGTTGTACGATGACTTACAACAGGTGGCGGACCTGCCGCACCTCAGTCCAACCTATGCCGAGGCACTCAAGATGACTCCACAAGAACTCAAACACGTCCTCTCTTCCGGTCTGCTGTCCTTCCCGCTGACCGACTTCGATGCCAACGGCGACTTCCGCCCCGACACCTATGCCAAGCGCCTGGAGTGGCTGGCCCCCTACGGCGCGACCGCGCTGTTCGCCGCCGGCGGCACCGGTGAATTCTTCTCGCTGGAAGCCAGCGAATACAGCGGCATCATCAAGACCGCGGTGGACACCTGCCAGGGCAGCGTGCCGATCCTCGCCGGTGTCGGTGGCTCCACCCGCCAGGCCATCGCCTATGCCCAGGAAGCCGAGCGTCTGGGCGCCAAGGGCCTGCTGCTGCTGCCGCACTACCTGACCGAAGCCAGCCAGGACGGCGTGGCCGCCCATGTCGAAGCCGTCTGCAAGTCGGTCAAGATCGGCGTGGTGGTCTACAACCGCAACGTCTGCCGCCTGCAGCCCCATCACCTGGAGCAACTGGCCGAGCGCTGCCCGAATCTCATCGGCTACAAGGACGGCCTGGGCGACATCGAACTGATGGTCGCCATCCGCCGTCGCCTGGGCGATCGCTTCAGCTACCTGGGCGGCCTGCCCACCGCCGAAGTCTATGCCGCCGCCTACAAGGCGCTGGGCGTGCCGGTCTATTCCTCGGCCGTGTTCAACTTCGTTCCCAAGACCGCCGTGCAGTTCTATGAAGCCATCGCCCGTGACGATCACGAGACGGTCGGCAAGCTGATCGACGACTTCTTCCTGCCGTACCTGGAGATCCGCAACCGTTGCGCCGGCTATGCCGTCAGCATCGTCAAGGCGGGTGCCAAGATCGCCGGCTACGACGCCGGTCCCGTGCGCACCCCGCTGACCGATCTCAAGCGGGACGAGTACGAGCAGCTGGCCGCGCTGATGGACAAGCTCGGTCCGCAGTAAGGTCTGCTACCCGGGAGGTGCTCCGGCATCTCTCCTTCCGTTGCACAACCCGCGGCCAGTCGCTTGGTCGTGGGCTTTTTTTTGCCCGCTCGCCGGGGTTGGCAGACCTTCGGCAGCACGCGGCGGGAGGCGACCGGCTTAAGCTATCGCCAAGGAACGGATGCGAGGCTGGAAAGCTCCGGCAAGCCTGAGCACGCAGCCGGGCAGGGTGGCGCTCCAGTCCTGTCCTGAGCAACCTTTCGCTGGAGGTCCCCGCCCTGAGCGCCGCCTTGCTGTACCTTGCCCTGGCCGCAGCGCCGGGACACACGACCTGCCTGGCGGCAAGACCGCCCTCGGCCGCGGCGCTGGCGCAGGCGGTCGATCATCCTCCAGCAGGCTGGCCCCCGGCGCTGCCGGTCATCCACACCGCAGGGACCCTGCCGCATACCGGCATCCACGACCAGTCCGCCGCGGCGGTACGGGACTTCGGCTACATGCTCGATCTGGCGCTGGCCTGGCGGGATAGCCGCGATGCCGCGGTGCTGGCGCGCCTGGCCAGCTATCTCGATGCCTGGCTGCCGCGGTATCGGCCCAGCTTCCAGCCCATCGACGAAACCAGCCTGGGCAGTCTCATCGTCGCCTATCGGCTGACCGCGGCGGACCTGCCGCTGGCCACGGCCCGGCGCTCCCGTGCCTTCATCGAGACCCTGGCCGAGGGTTATCTGCAGCAGATGGAGGCGCATCGCGGGGATACCCACGGGATCTGGAGCGACAACTGGCAGAGTCACAGGATCAAGCTGGCGACCCTGGCCGCCGGTGCGCTGGATGATCCGGCGCTGTTCGCCCGGGCGCGGGCGACCTTCGTGGCGCAGCTGTCGGTCAACCTCAAGCCCGATGGCGAGGTGCTGGACTTCGGCGAGCGCGATGCCCTGCACTATGTCGTCTACGACCTCGAGCCCCTGGTGCTGGCGGCGGCGGTGGCCCAGGGGCGCGGCGAGGACTGGTTGCACTTGCCGGGCGCTGAAGGCCAGACCCTGGCCAGGGCGCTCGACTGGCTGCTGCCCTATGCCCTAGGCCAGCACAGCCATGAGGAATTCCGCAAGACCAGGGTGCGCTTCGATCTCCAGCGCGCCGAGGCCGGACTGCCCGGCTATGCGGGTCCCTGGGATCCCCAGGGCGCCAGAAACCTGTATTGGCCGGCCAGTCTGCTCGACCCGCGCTATGCGTCCGTCGCCCGACAGCTCGCTGCGACACCGTCCCGGATGCTGTGGGCCTATGCCCCGGCCTGTCAGGGCTAGTCCCGGCGATCTCAGTCCAGGCTGCGAATGCTGACCCGGGAGGTGCCGTCGGCCACCATGTCGAGCCGATCGGCCGCACTGCGCGACAGGTCGATCACCCGGCGGCGGACCGTCGGGCCGCGATCGTTGATGCGGACCACCACGCTGCGGCCGTTGGCCAGGTTGGTAACCTGGACGCGGGTGCCGAAGGGCAGGGTGCGGTGGGCGGCGGTCAGGGCGCCAGGGTCGTATTTTTCGCCGCTGGCGGTGCGGCGACCGGCGTGCCACTTGGAGTAGAAGGACGCCACGCCGTTGTCCTGATAGTCATGGGCAGCGCTGGAGGACAGCGTGGGCGGGAAGCTTTCCTGACTGGCGCAACCGGCGAACAGCAGGACCAGCGACAGCAGTCCGGCACGGTGGATCCGATGCATCTCGATGCCTCCTGGCAAAACGACCGCAGCAGCTTAAGGGCTCGGACCGGCGCTGTCAGCCCCGGTCCGTAACCCCGTGCGACCGCCGTCAGCCTTCCAGTTTCTGCTTGAGCAGCTGGTTGACCTGGCCAGGGTTGGCCTTGCCCTTGGAGGCCTTCATCGCCTGGCCGACGAAGAAGCCGAACATCTTGCCGCGCTTGGCTTCGTCGCTGGCGCGGTATTGCTCGACCTGGGCGGCGTTGGCGGCCAGGACCTCGTCCAGCATGGCCTCGATGGCACCGCTGTCGGTGACCTGCTTGAGGCCCTTGGCTTCGATGATAGCATCGGCGCTCGCGCCTTCGCCGGCGGCCAGCGCCTCGAACACCATCTTGGCGATCTTGCCGGAGATGGTGGCGTCCTTGATGCGCAGGATCAGGCCGCCCAGCTGGGCCGCGCTCACCGGCGCCTGGGCGATGTCCAGGTCCTGCTTGTTGAGCAGGCTCGACAGTTCGCCCATCACCCAGTTGGCGGCCAGCTTGGCATCGCCGCTCACCTGCTGGACTTCCTCGAAGTAGTCGGCCAGTTCGCGGCTGGCCGACAGCACGCTGGCGTCATAGACCGACAGGCCATACTCGCTCTGGAAGCGATCGCGCTTCCCGGTCGGCAGCTCCGGCAGCTGGCTGCGCACCTCGGCCAGGAAGGCCGGCTCGATCACCACCGGCAAGAGGTCGGGACAAGGGAAGTAGCGGTAGTCGTTGGCTTCTTCCTTGCTCCGCATGGAGCGGGTCTCGTCCTTGTTGGGATCGTACAGGCGGGTTTCCTGCACGACCTTGCCACCGTCCTCGAGGAGTTCGATCTGGCGCTGAACCTCGTGGTTGATGGCCTTCTCGATGAAGCGGAAGGAGTTGACGTTCTTGATCTCGGCGCGGGTACCGAAGGCCTCCTGGCCCTTGGGGCGCACCGAGACGTTGCAGTCGCAACGCAGCGAACCCTCGGCCATGTTGCCGTCGCAGATGCCCAGGTAGCGCACCAGGGCATGGATGGCCTTGACGTAGGCCACGGCTTCCTTCGCGCTGCGGATGTCCGGCTCGGAGACGATCTCCAGCAACGGCGTGCCGGCGCGGTTCAGGTCGATGCCGCTCATGCCGTGGAAGTCTTCGTGCAGGCTCTTGCCGGCGTCTTCTTCTAGGTGCGCGCGGGTGATGCCGATGCGCTTGACGGTGCCGTCTTCCAGGGTGATGTCCAGGTGCCCCTTGCCGACGATGGGATGATCCATCTGGCTGGTCTGGTAGCCCTTGGGCAAGTCCGGGTAGAAGTAGTTCTTGCGCGCGAAGACGTTGCGCTCGGCGATCTCGGCATCGATGGCCAGGCCGAACTTGCAGGCCATGCGCACGGCCTCGGCGTTGAGCACCGGCAGGGTGCCGGGCATGCCGAGGTCGACCAGGCTGGCGTGGGCATTGGGCTCGGCGCCGAAGCTTACGGCGCTGCCGGAGAAGATCTTCGATTGGGTGCTGAGCTGAGCGTGGATCTCAAGCCCGATCACGGTTTCCCATTGCATGTCTCTATCCTTCCTCAGAAGCCGCTCGGCGCCTGGCGATGCCAGTCGCTGACCTGCTGGTACTGGTGGGCGACGTTGAGCAGACGGCCTTCCTGGAAATAGTTGCCGAGCAGTTGCACGCCCACCGGCAGGCCGTCGACGAAGCCGGCCGGCATCGACAGGCCCGGAATGCCGGCGAGGTTGGCGGCGATGGTGTAGAGGTCTTCGAGGTAGGCGGAGACCGGGTCGTTGCTCTTCTCGCCGAGTTTCCAGGCCAGGTTCGGCGTGGTCGGGCCGAGGATGACGTCGACCTCGGCGAAGGCCGCGACGAAGTCGTTCTTGATCAGCCGGCGGATGCGCTGGGCCTTGAGGTAGTAGGCGTCGTAATAACCGGCCGACAGGGCATAGGTACCGACCATGATGCGGCGCTTCACCTCGGCGCCGAAGCCTTCGCCACGGGATCTCTTGTAGAGATCTTCCAGATTGACCGGATTCTCGCAGCGATAGCCGAAGCGCACGCCGTCGAAGCGTGACAGGTTGGAGCTGGCTTCAGCTGGGGCGATGACGTAGTAGGCCGGAATCGCGTGCTGCAGGGTGGGCAGGGAGATGTCCTTGACGGTGGCGCCGAGCTTCTTGAGCGCCTCGACCACGGCCAGCACCTTCTCGCCGATGCGGGCATCCAGGCCGGCACCGAAGTATTCCCGCGGCAGGCCGATGCGCAGGCCGCTCAGCGGCCGCTGCAGGGCGGCCTGGTAGTCGTCCACCGGCTGGTCGACGCTGGTGGAGTCCCTGGGGTCGAAACCGGCCATGGCCTGCAGCAGCAGGGCGCAATCCTCGGCGGTACGCGCCAGCGGGCCACCCTGGTCGAGGCTGGAAGCGTAGGCGATCATGCCCCAGCGCGAGACGCGGCCGTAGGTGGGCTTGATGCCGGTGAGGTTGGTCAGGGCCGCCGGCTGGCGAATCGAGCCGCCGGTGTCGGTGCCGGTGGCGGCCGGCAGCAGGCGCGCGGCCACGGCCGCGGCGGAGCCACCGGAAGAGCCGCCGGGTACGCGGGTGAGGTCCCAGGGATTCTTCACCGGGCCATAGTGGCTGGACTCGTTGGCCGAGCCCATGGCGAATTCGTCCATGTTCAGCTTGCCGAGGGAGACGGCGCCAGCCGCGGCCAGCTTCTCCACCACGGTGGCGTCATAGGGCGCCTCGAAGCCGGTGAGGATCTTCGAGCCGCAGCTGGTCAGCACCCCCTGGGTGCAGAACAGGTCCTTGTGGGCGAGGGGCGCACCGAGCAGGGCGCCGCTCTCGCCGGCGGCGCGCCGGGCGTCGGCGGCCCGCGCCTGGGTCAGCGCCTGGTCGGCGGTCACGGTGATGAAGCTGTTGAGTCGCGGGTCGAGCTGCTCGATCCGCTGCAGCAGGCCGCGGGTCAGTTCCTCGGCGGAAAAATCCTTGGCGGCCAGGGCGGCAGCGATTTCGGTCAGGGTCAGCTGATGCATGTCGTGTCTCACTCGATCACCTTGGGAACCAGGTACAGGCCGGCTTCCACGGCCGGGGCGATGGCCTGGTAGGCCTCGCGCCGGTCGCCTTCGGTGGCCTGGTCGGGTCGCAGGCGCTGGGTGGCTTCCAGCGGATGAGCGAGGGGGGCGATACCCGTGGTATCCACGGCCTGCATCTGGTCGACGAGACCGAGGATGTCGTTGAGGGTGGCGGTGGTAGCGGCGAGATCCGCTTCATCGAGACCCAGACGGGCCAGGTGAGCGATCTTTTCGACGTCGGTGCGTTCGAGCGCCATCGGCTTCTCCAAGCAGGAAGGCGGCGTGACCCGGTTGGCTGCCGCGTATGCTGGAGACGGGCTGGGCGGGTCGGGCGCCGCGTTGAACAGGGGCTTAACGGCCCGGAAAAGCTCTCAATCTAGCATATCGGCGCCTTGCCCTAAATCCCTGCGATTGTTAGAGTCTGCCGCACTTTTTTACCCGCACGTTTGTCCTGTCGCGTGCCTGCTTGTCACCGCCTAGGGTCACCTCATGTTCAAGAAATTGCGTGGCATGTTCTCCAGCGATCTGTCGATCGACCTGGGAACCGCCAACACCCTGATTTATGTCCGCGAGCGTGGCATCGTGCTCAACGAGCCGTCGGTCGTCGCCATCCGTACCCATGGCAACCAGAAGAGCGTCGTCGCCGTCGGTACCGACGCCAAGCGCATGCTCGGTCGGACGCCGGGCAACATCGCCGCCATCCGCCCGATGAAGGACGGCGTCATCGCCGACTTCAGCGTCTGCGAGAAGATGTTGCAATATTTCATCAACAAGGTGCACGAGAACAGCTTCCTGCAGCCCAGTCCGCGGGTGCTGATCTGCGTGCCCTGCAAGTCGACCCAGGTCGAGCGCCGCGCCATCCGCGAATCCGCGCTGGGCGCGGGTGCCCGCGAGGTGTTCCTGATCGAGGAGCCGATGGCCGCGGCCATCGGCGCCGGTCTGCCGGTCGAGGAAGCCCATGGTTCCATGGTCGTCGACATCGGCGGCGGCACCACCGAGATCGCCCTGATCTCGCTGAACGGCGTGGTCTATGCCGAATCCGTCCGCGTCGGCGGCGATCGCTTCGACGAAGCCATCGTCACCTACGTGCGCCGCAACTACGGCAGCCTGATCGGCGAATCCACCGCCGAGCGCATCAAGCAGGAAATCGGCACCGCCTACCCGGGCGGCGAGGTCCGCGAGATCGACGTCCGTGGCCGCAACCTGGCCGAAGGCGTACCGCGCAGCTTCACCCTCAATTCCACCGAGGTGCTCGAAGCCATGCAGGAATCCCTGGCGACCATCGTCCAGGCGGTCAAGAGCTGCCTGGAGCAGTCGCCGCCGGAGCTGGCCTCCGACATCGCCGAGCGCGGCCTGGTGCTGACCGGTGGTGGCGCCCTGCTGCGTGACCTGGACAAGCTGCTGTCGCTGGAGACCGGGCTGCCGGTGATCGTCGCCGAAGACCCGCTGACCTGCGTGGCCCGTGGCGGCGGCAAGGCGCTGGACATGATGGATCGCCACGCCATGGACCTGCTGTCCACCGAATAAGGCAGTTCCAGGCTACAGGCCCCGCTCCGGCCGCCCCTGGCGGCCGGAGCGCCGGGCGCGTTCTGCGAGGAACTCACCATCAAGCCGATTTTCAGCAAAAGCCCGGCGCTGGGCATTCGTCTGCTGATCCTGGCCGCCCTTTCGGTGGGTGTCATGGTCACCGACGCGCGCTTCGACTACCTGAAACCGGTACGCAGCGAACTGGCGCTGGTCCTCTCGCCCCTCTATGAGGTGGCGGGCTTGCCCCTGCGCGCCTGGGAAGGCGTCAGCGACCAGTTTTCCAGCCGAACCGAACTGATGGCGGAAAACGAGCGGCTCAAGGCCGAGCAACTGCTGTTGCAGCGCCGCCTGCAGAAGCTCGCCGCCCTCACCGAACAGAACGTGCGCCTGCGCGAGCTGCTCAATTCCGCCGCCCTGGTGGACGACAAGGTGCTGGTCGGCGAACTGATCGGCGTCGACCCCAATCCCTATACCCATCGCATCATCATCGACAAGGGCGCGAAGGATGGCGTCTTCGTCGGCCAGCCGGTGCTCGACGCCAGCGGCCTGATGGGCCAAGTGGTGGAGGTGATGCCCTATTCGGCGCGGGTGCTGCTGCTCACCGACGTGACCCACAGCATTCCGGTGCAGGTCAATCGCAACGGCCTGCGTGCCATCGCCGTCGGCACCGGCAATCCCGAGCGGCTGGAATTGCGCTATGTGGCCGACACCGCCGACATCAAGGAAGGCGACCTGCTGGTGAGCTCCGGCCTGGGCCAGCGCTTCCCCGCAGGCTATCCGGTGGCCACCGTGTCCAAGGTGATCCACGACTCGGGGCAACCCTTCGCCGTGGTGCGCGCCATCCCCACCGCCAAGCTCAATCGCAGTCGCTACATGCTGCTGGTGTTCAGCGATACCCGCACGCCCGAGCAGCGCGCCAACGACGCCGCCGAAGCCCAGGAGGCCGCCGATCGCCATGCGGCCCAGCGCCCGGCGGCCCCGGCGAATCCACCGGCGGCCGGCGCCTCGGTTGCGCAGCCGGCGGCCGCCAACGCCACGCCGGCGCCCGCTGCCAACACCGGCAGCCGCACCGCGGCCCCGGCCAAGCCACCAGCGGGCCAGGGCAGCACCTCGGCCCATCCCGCCACGCCGACCAAGCCGCCCGCGAACGCGAGTGGCAACGCGGCTCATCCGGCGACGCCGGCCAAGCCGCCGGCGCCGGGCGTGACCGCCACGCCCGGCCATCCAGCAGCTAACGCTACCCAACCGCAGCGCCGGGTCCAGCAACCGGCGCCGGAACTGCCCGACGAGGGTGATCGTTGATGGCGCTGCGCATCGGCCACAACGGGTGGGTGATCTGGCTCACCCTGTTGGTCGGGTTGCTGCTGTCCGTCGTGCCCATGCCCGAATTCATGGAGATCGGCCGGCCGCTGTGGCTGGCGATGTTGCTGACCTTCTGGACCCTGACCCTGCCGCACCGCGTCGGCCTGTTCACCGCCTGGACGATGGGCATCGCCGAGGACGTGCTCTACGGCAGCCTACTCGGCCAGACCGCCCTGGTGCTGAGCCTGGTGGTCTTTCTCGTGCGGTCCCTGGCGCAGCGGCTGCGGGCCTTTCCCATCTGGCAGCAGAGCTTCGTGTTGCTGGTGGTCTATGGCATCGCCCAGCTGCTGGCGCTGTGGCTCAACGCCCTGGCCGGCAGCCGGCCACCGACCCTGGTGTTTCTCACCCCCTCGCTGGTCAGCGCGCTACTCTGGCCGTGGATCTATCTGCTGCTCCGCGGGCTGCGCCTCAGATTCGGCGTCAACTAAGCTGGTTTCACCTGCGGCAGGCTGGCATGCTCCCGTCATCCCCCTGCCGTCTGGTTGTTGTCGATGTCCCAGCTCTACCTCGCCTCCGCTTCGCCCCGCCGTGCCGAACTGCTCGAACAGATCGGCGTGGGCTTCCAGAAGGTCGCTGCAACGGTGGACGAAACCCCGCATCCGGGGGAAGCCGCAGACGCCTATGTCGAACGCCTGGCGCGGGCCAAGGCGGCCATGGGCCGGCAGGTGCTGACCGGTGCCTCCGCCGGCTGCGTGCTGGGCGCCGATACCTGCGTGGTGCTCGATGACCGGTTGCTCGGCAAACCCCGGGATCGCGCCGACGCCCTGGCCATGCTCGCCGCCCTCAGCGGGCGCCGGCACCGGGTGGTGACCGGCGTCGCCGTCGCCGATGACGAGCGCTGCCTGAGTCGCGTGGTGTCCGCCGAGGTGGAATTCCGCCCCCTGGCGCCCGGCGAAGCCGAACGCTACTGGGACACCGGCGAGCCGGCCGACAAGGCCGGCAGCTATGCCATTCAGGGCGCTGGTGCGGTCTTCGTGCGCAGCCTGCACGGCAGTTACAGCGCCGTGGTAGGGCTGCCGTTGTGCGAGACCGCGGAACTGCTGAGCGCTTTCGCCATCCCTTGTTGGCGGTCTGTCGGACGGCCGACCACCCCATCCTGAGGCGCCTGGCGCCGCGGTCCCCTTTCTGCCCTTCCACGTCGTCCAAGAGTCCTCCATGAGCGAAGAGATCCTCATCAACATCACTCCCATGGAGTCCCGTGTCGCCGTCGTGGAAAACGGTGTGCTGCAGGAGGTGCACGTCGAGCGCACCCTGAGACGCGGCATCGTCGGCAACATCTATCGCGGGCGGGTGGTGCGGGTGCTGCCGGGCATGCAGGCGGCCTTCATCGACATCGGCCTGACCCGCGCCGCCTTCATCCATGCCGCCGAGATCTCCCAGCGGGAAGGTGCGGCGGTGGAAAGCATCAACGCGCTGGTGCGCGAGGGCCAGACGCTGGTGGTGCAGGTCACCAAGGATCCCATCGGCACCAAGGGCGCCCGGCTCACCACCCACCTGTCGATCCCCTCGCGCTACCTGGTCTACATGCCGCGCACCTCCCACGTCGGCATCTCGCTGAAGATCGAGGACGAAGCCGAGCGCGAGCGACTCAAGGCGATCATGGCGCGCTGCGTGGAGAGCGAAGGCATCGAGCACGAGGGCGGCTTCATCCTGCGCACCGCCGCGGAGGCGGCGCGCGAAGAAGACATCCTCGCCGACATCCGCTACCTGCGGCGGCTCTGGCAGCAGATCTCCGGCAACCTCCAGGGGCCGACGCCGGTGCCCATCTACGAAGACCTGACCCTGGCCCTGCGTGCCCTGCGCGATCTGGTCGGGCCGCGCACGGAAAAGATCCGTGTCGACAGCCGCGAGAATTTTCAGCGCATCGGCCAGTTCGTCGAAGAGCTGATGCCCGAGGTGGCGGCGCGGCTGGAGCACTATCCGGGCGAACGGCCGATCTTCGATCTCTATGGCGTGGAAGACGAGATCCAGAAGGCCCTGGAGCGCAAGGTGCTGCTCAAGTCCGGTGGCTATCTGGTGATCGACCCCACCGAGGCGATGACTACCATCGACGTCAACACCGGCGCCTTCGTCGGCCATCGCAATCTGGAAGAGACCATCTTCAAGACCAATCTGGAGGCGGCCACCGCCATCGCCCGCCAGCTGCGGCTGCGCAATCTCGGCGGCATCATCATCATCGACTTCATCGACATGGAAGACGAAGAGCACCAGCGCCAGGTGATCCGCACCCTGGAAAAGCAGCTCGAACGCGACCATGCCAAGACCAACATCATCGGCATCACCGAGCTGGGCCTGCTGCAGATGACCCGCAAGCGCACCCGCGAGAGCCTGTCCCAGGTGCTCTGCGAGCCCTGCGCCAACTGCCAGGGGCGCGGCATCCTGCGCACCGCGGAGACCATCTGCTACGAGATCTTCCGCGAGATCCTGCGCGAGGCGCGGGCCTACCAGGCCAATTCCTATCTGGTGCTGGCCAACCAGAAGGTGGTGGATCGGCTGCTGGACGAGGAATCGGGCAACGTCGCCGATCTCGAGGCCTTCATCGGCCGTACCGTCAAGTTCCAGGTCGAGACCATGTATTCCCAGGAGCAGTACGATGTCGTGCTGCTCTAGGTCCGCGTCTTGATGTCCCTGCTCAAACGCGGCGCGCTGGGTCTGACGCTGCTGGTGCTCGTCCTGGTGACGCTCTACCTCGGCCTGGGGCGGTTGCTCATGCCCTGGGTCGGCGAATATCGCAACGAGGTCGAGTCGCGCGCCGCGGCGGCGCTCGGCGAACCGGTGCGCCTGGGCCGGCTCGAAGGGCGCTGGGCCCGCTGGAATCCGGTGCTGATCCTGCGCGACCTGTCCCTGGGCCGGGGCGAGGGCATGGTGCAGCTGGATCATCTCCAGGTGGTACCGGATGTCTTCGGCAGCCTCTGGCATCGTCAGCTGCGACTCAAGTCCGTGCAGGTCGATGGCGTCCATCTGGTCCTGCAGGAAGACGTCCAAGGGCACTGGCAACTACGCGGCCTGCCGCCCCGGGCACCGGATGCCAAGCCCTTCGATCCAGGTCCGCTGCTCGATGGCCTGGCGCGTCTGGGCCATGCCAGTCTGCTGGACAGCCAGCTCAGCCTGATTCCCCAGCAGGGTTCGCCGGTGACCCTGAGGTATGCCGAGGCCAGTCTGTCTCGGCAGCTCAGTGGTGCCCTGGAACTGGCGACCCGTTTCCGGCTGCCCGATGGCGGCACGGTCGCGGCGCACTTCAAGGCCACGCCACGGCCCGAGGACTGGCGCGCCAGTGGGCTGGAAGGCTACGTCAGCCTGCCCGCCAGCGACTGGTCCCGCTGGGTGCCGGGCACCCTTATTCGACAATGGCAGTTGCATCGCGCCCAGGCGGAAGGCGAGCTCTGGTTCGCCTGGGCCGAAGGGCGGTTGCAGCGTTCCCATCTGCGCCTGAAGGCGGATGAGCTGACGCTTGCCTATGCCGATCATCCCCCTGTACGCCTGCAGGCCCTGGCCCTGGACGCCGACCAGCAGGCTGGCGACGCCGGCCAGTACAGCGGAGCACTGGCGCTCAAGGCCCAGCTCGACGGCAAGCCGCTGGAGGCCCGCTATGGCCTGGGCTACGACAGCACCGCCCAGCACCTGCAGGTGCGTGGCGACCGGCTTGACCTCAGGCAGGCCGCCCGGCTGGCGCGGGATCTGGTGCCGCTGCCGGCACCCGTCGCCCAGGCGCTCCAGGCCCTGGCGCCCCATGGCCAGCTGCGCAATCTCAACGCCGATTTCTATCCTCAGAAGCCACTGCGCGAGCGGCTCTCCTATGTGGCCAACCTGGAGCGGGTGGGCTTCGCCGCCTATCGTGGCGCCCCGGCGGCCGAGGGCGTCACCGGCAGCCTGAGTGGCAGCCTGGGCGGCGGCGAATTGTGCCTGGATACCACCGACTTCATGCTGCACCTGAGCGATCTCTTCCCCGAACCCTGGCGCTATCGCACCGCCAGGGCGCGGCTGACCTGGAGTCTCGACGACCAGCGCTTCACCCTGGGCAGTGCCCTGATGCAGGTCACCGGGCCGGAAGGGGCCGCCAGTGGCGACATGCATATCCAGCTCGGCCTGCATCCCGAGGTGGACAGCTACATGGACCTGCGCGTCGGCCTCAAGGATGGCGACGCCAGCTACACCCGCAAGTACCTGCCGACCAAACTGCCGCCCACGGATTTCAGCCCGGAGCTGGCCCAGTGGCTGACCACCGCCATCGTCGGCGGCCGCATCGACGAGGGCATCTACCAGTACCAGGGCTCGCTGCGCCACGGCTCGCCAGCGCACTCGCGCACCATGAGTCTGTTCTTCCGGGTGCACGACGCCCAACTGGCCTATCAGCCCGGCTGGCCCGTCCTGCGCGAGGCGCGCGGCGATGTCTTCATCGAAAGCGACGGGGTCAAGGTGCAGGTTCCCGAAGGGCGCATCCTCGACACCCGGGTCAGGGAGGTCGAGGCGCACATCCCGCTGCTGCACGATGGCAGCGCGCCGCACCTGCGGCTCAGCGCGCGGCTCGACAGCAGCGTGCGCGATGGCCTGAAGATCCTCCAGGAAACGCCGCTGCCGACCGCCAAGGTGTTCGCCGGCTGGAAGGGCGAGGGCGCGCTCGCCAACAGCAGCCTGAATCTGGACATCCCCCTGGCCAAGGGGCAGCCGCCGGTGGTGGTGGTCGAACTGACACCGGACAAGGCGCGCCTGGAACTGGCCGATCCCTCGCTGACCCTCACCGACCTGCGCGGCAGCTTCCGCTACGACACCCGCAGCGGCCTCAGCGCCCCCGACATCCAGGCGCGGGTCTTCGACCAGCCCATCCGCGGTCAGGCCCTGGCCGAGGGTAAACCCGACGATCCGCGCACCCGGCTGGTGGTGGATGGCCGGGTCGACGTCGACCAGCTGGCGCGTTGGCTGGGCAGCGCAGGACGACCCCTCCCGGCGCGCGGCCTGCTCGGCTATCGCCTCGGCCTGACCCTGGCCGAGCACAGCGAACTGGCGGTCACTTCGGATCTGCGCGGGGTGACCATCGATCTGCCGGCGCCTTTCGGCAAGAACGCCGACGAAGCGCGTGACGGCTTCTTCAGCCTGGCGCTCAACGATGGCGAGCGGCGGGTGGAGGCGACCTACAAGGGCCTCGCCGATGCCGTGCTGATGTTCGACGCCAAGGCCATCGCCAAGGGCCGCGGCGAGATCGTGCTGGGCGGCGGCACCGCCAATCTGCCCGCGGCCGCAGGCTACGACCTGCGGGGCCAACTGGCGGAGTTCGATCTGGCGGCCTGGCAGGATGTCTATCAGCGCTATGGCAAGGCCAGTGCCGGTGGCAGTGGTAGCGCAGGGCAGGGCGGTGGCAATACCCCGGACATCTCCAGCCTCGGGCGGGGCGATCTCAGCTTCGGGCGCTTCCTGGCGTTCGGTCAGCAGATCGACAACCTGCGCCTCACCTATGAACCCCAGGGCACTGCCTGGCAACTCGGCCTGGCCAGTCAGACCATCGCCGGCCAGGTGCGCATCCCGCGCCAGACCGGCCAGCCGATCGACATCAACCTGCAGCACCTGCGCATCCCCCAGACGCCGGCGGATCCCTCGGTGGAAAGCGAGGCGCCCCGCCCCGATCCCCTGGCCGACGTCGATCCGCGCAGCCTACCGGCGCTGAATCTGGTCATCGATCGCCTGGAGCTGGGTGGCCGTCTGGTGGGGGCGCAGCGCCTGCAGCTTAGGCCTTCGCCCTCAGGCGCCAATTTCAACGCCCTGGATCTCGATTTGCGAGGCCTCAAGGTGCAGGGCGCCCTGCGCTGGGAAGGCGCGCCCGGAGCGACCCACAGCTACTACCAGGGTCGCCTTGCCGGCGGCAATATCGCCGATATCCTGCTGGGCTGGAATTTCGCCTCCAGCGTCACCAGTCGCGATTTTCGCCTGGATGCCCGGGTCGACTGGCCCGGCTCGCCAGCCTATGTCGCCCTGGCCCGCCTCAATGGCAGCCTCGATGCCCGCTTCAACGACGGCCAGTTGCGCCAGGTGGAAGGTACGGCCTCGGCCCTGCGCGTCTTCGGCCTGCTCAATTTCGAATCCATCCGCCGCCGCCTGCGGCTGGATTTCTCCGATCTGTTCGGCAAGGGCCTGAGCTACGACAGCATCACTGGCGTGCTCGACGCCCAGCAGGGTGCCTTCCGCACCCGCAAGCCCATCAGCCTCAGCGGGCCGGGTGCCGAGATGAGTCTGCAGGGCCTGCTGGACATGGCCAGCAACCGCGTCGACGCCAATCTCAAGGTCGGGCTGCCGGTCAGTAACTCCCTGCCGCTGGCCGCGCTGATCGCCGGGGCACCGGCCATCGGTGGCGCGCTGTTCATCGTCGATCGGCTGATCGGCGACCGCATCACCCGCATGGCCAGCATCAACTATCACATCGAAGGCCCCTGGCAGAATCCGACCATGACCACGGGCAAGCGCGATTGAGCATTGCCCTGCGGCCGCCCCGCTGCTTAGGATGGACGCTCCCTTCTGGAGTGCCTGCATGTCCATAGCCATCTTGCAGATGGTCAGCGGCCCCGCGGTGGCGGCCAATCTGCGCGCCGCCGGGCGGCTGCTCGAACGCGCTGCCGGAGCGGGCGCGCGCCTGGCGGTGCTGCCGGAAAACTTCGTCGCCATCGGCCATCCGGCGCCCGCCGAGCTGGCGCGGGCGGAGGCGCTCGGGCAGGGCGAGATCCTGCCCTGGCTGTCCAGCCGGGCGCGCGAACTGGGTCTCTGGCTGCTCGCCGGTACCCTGCCGCTGCTGCCCGACGGCGCCACCGAGGGCAAGCCCTGCGCCTGTTCGCTGCTATATGACGACCAGGGCCGCCGCGTCGCTCGCTACGACAAGCTGCACCTCTTCGATGCCGACGTCAGCGACAGCCAGGGCAGCTACCGCGAATCCGACCACTATGCCGCCGGCGAGACCCTCACGGTGGTGGACACTCCGGTCGGTCGCCTGGGCCTGAGCGTCTGCTACGACCTGCGCTTTCCCGAACTCTATGGCGCCCTGCGCGCCGCCGGAGCGGAGCTGATCAGCGCCCCCTCGGCCTTTACCGTGCCCACCGGCCAGGCCCACTGGGAGTTGCTGCTGCGCGCCCGCGCGGTGGAGACCCAGAGCTATCTGCTGGGCGCCGCCCAGGGCGGGGCCCATGCCAATGGCCGTAGCACCTGGGGTCACGCCATGGCGGTGGATCCCTGGGGCGAGGTGCTCGCCGTCCAGGCCAGCGGCGAGGCGGTGCTGCTCATCGAGCGCGATGCCGAGCGCCAGGGGGCGTTGCGGCAGCGGATGCCCATGACCCAGCACCGCCGCTTCCTGCCGGCGCGCCTGGCCGAACGGCAATGACGGCCATTGGTCTTTTGCATCAGGGTCCCGAGACTTCCACGAGTAGGCTAGAGGCCAGCTCGCGACCCTTTCATCGTTCCGACGCCCGCGGTGGCGTCGTCTGGAGTTTCCATGAGTGATTACCTGAATAGCGTCGGCTCGGCCCTGCTGGGCCCCGGCGGACTGGCGGTGGACGATCTGCAACCCGTGCTGCAGCGTCTGGCCGGTCCCGGCATCGACGCCGCCGACCTGTACTTCCAGAGCATCGTCTCCGAGTCCTGGCTGCTGGAGGACGGCATCGTCAAGGAAGGCGGCTTCCACCTCGACCAGGGTGTCGGGGTGAGGGCGCTGTCCGGCGAGAAGACCGGTTTCGCCTACAGCAACGCCATCACCGGCGAGGCCCTGGATCTGGCCGCCCAGGCGGCGCGTTCCATTTCCCGCAGCGGCGCCGAGGGCCAGGTCCAGGCGTTTCGCGCCGTGGAGCCGGTGCAGCGGCTCTATGGGCAGGACAATCCCCTCGAGGTACTGGATCGCGCCACCAAGGTCGCCTTCCTGAAGCAGCTGGACGAGGCGACCCGCGCCCTGGATCCGCGTATCCAGCAGGTCACCATCAGCCTGGCCGGGGTCTGGGAGCGCACCCTGGTGGCCGCCGTCGACGGTACCCTGGCAGCCGACGTACGCCCGCTGGTGCGCCTGGGCGTCAGTGTCATCGTCGAGCAGAACGGCCGCCGCGAGCGCGGCAACGGCGGCGGCGGCGGTCGCTGCGACTACCGCTATTTCCAGCGTGACGACCGTGCTCTGGGCTATGCCCGCGAAGCGGTACGCCAGGCGCTGGTCAATCTCGAAGCCACCGCGGCCCCGGCGGGCACCCTGCCGGTGGTGCTGGGCGCCGGCTGGTCCGGCGTGCTGCTGCACGAGGCGGTCGGCCATGGCCTGGAAGGCGACTTCAACCGCAAGGGCAGCTCCAACTACAGCGGCCAGGTCGGTCGCCAGGTGGCGTCCTCGCTGTGCACCATCGTCGACGACGGTACCCTGCCGGATCGCCGCGGCTCCCTGTCCATCGACGACGAGGGCACCCCCAGCGGCTACAACGTGCTGATCGAGAACGGCATCCTCAAGGGCTACATGCAGGACAAGCTCAACGCCCGGCTGATGGGCGTGGCGCCCACCGGCAATGGTCGGCGCGAATCCTATGCGCACCTGCCCATGCCGCGCATGACCAATACCTACATGCTGGCCGGCCAGAGCGATCCGGCCGAGATCATCGCCTCGGTGGAGAAGGGGATCTATTGCGCCAGCCTGGGCGGCGGTCAGGTGGACATCACCAGCGGCAAGTTCGTCTTCACCACCAACGAGGCCTATCTGATCGAGAACGGCAAGCTCGGTCGCCCGGTGAAGGGCGCCACCCTGATCGGCAACGGCCCCGAGGTCATGAACCGGGTGTCCATGGTCGGCAACGACCTGGCGCTGGATGCGGGGGTAGGGACCTGCGGCAAGGACGGCCAGTCACTGCCGGTGGGCGTGGGTCAGCCGACCCTGAAGATCGATGCCATCACCGTGGGCGGCACCGGCGCCTGATGCGGGCGCCGGACGTGGCCATCGCGGACAGAGACCTAGCGCAGACCGCGCTGGCTCTCGTCGAGGGTGCGGATGTACTTGAAGACCTTGCGCGCCGCCGCGGGTGGCTTGTTGTGCGCCGCCTCGTGCTGGGCATGCCGCACCAGACCGCGCAGGTGCTGGCGATCGGTCTCCGGATACAGCGCCACGAAGGCTTCCAGCGCCTGGTCGCCCTCGGCGATCAGACGGTCGCGCCAGCGCTCCAGGGCGTGGAAGCGCTCGTTGTACTGCCGCGTCGAGGTGTCCATCTGGTCGGCCAGCGCCAGGATGGCTTCCAGGTCCTGATCGCGCATCAGCTTGCCCAGGTACTGGACATGCCTTTTGCGCGCGATATGCGTCTTGTGCTTGGGCGCCTCGGCCAGGGCCTTGCGCAGCGGATCGGTCAGCGGCAGGCGGTCCAGCTGCTCGGCAGGCAGCCCGGCCAGGCGTTCGCCCAGATCCTGCAGCGCATGCAGCTCGCGCTTGACCTGCGTCTTGCTCTTTTCGCCCAGCGGCGCGTCGTCGTCGTAAGAATCAACCATGAACTATGGGGTCCAGCTAAGAATGGGCGCCATCATAACGAGTTGCCGCACGGTTGTCCGGCCTGGCCGGCGCCGTCCGTAAGGAGAACGTCATGAATCGCAACGCCGCCGTGGGTCCCGCTGCGCTCCCTGAATTGCGCGAACAGGTCGAGGCCATCCTGGCCGAGGCCCGGCGCCAGGGCGCCAGTGCCGGTGAAGTGGCCGTCTCGGTCGACCAGGGCCTGTCCACCTCGGTCCGCAAGGGGGAGGTGGAAACGGTTGAATTCAATCGCGACCAGGGTTTCGGCATCACCCTCTATGCCGGTCAGCGCAAGGGCTCGGCCAGCACCTCCGCCACCGGTCCCGAGGCGATCCGCGAAACCGTCGCCGCGGCCCTGGCCATTGCCAAGCACACCTCCGAGGATCCCTGCGCGGGCCTGGCCGACGCCGAGCTGATGGCGCGCGGCGAGCTGCCCGATCTCGACCTCTATCATCCCTGGGAGATCACCCCCGAGCAGGCCATCGAGCAGGCCCTGGCCTGCGAAGCGGCGGCCTATGCCGCCGACAGCCGCATCGGCAATGCCGACGGCACCACCCTCAATACCCATCAGGGCTGCCGGGTGTACGGCAACAGCCACGGCTTCGTCGGCGGCTATGCCAGCACCCGCCACAGCCTGAGCTGCGTGATGATCGCCGGCAGCGGCGACGCCATGCAGCGCGACTACTACTACGACGTCAACCGCATCGGCAGCGAGTTGATGAGCGCCGAGGAGATCGGGCGCCGCGCCGCCGAGCGCGCCGTGAGTCGTCTGGGCGCGCGGCCGGTACCCACCGCCAAGGTCCCGGTGCTCTTCTCCCCGGAAATGGCGGCCGGCCTGTTCGGTACCTTTCTCGCCGCCATTTCCGGCGGCAACCTCTATCGCAAGTCGTCCTTCCTCGAAGGCGCCCTGGGCCAGCAGGTGTTTCCCGACTGGCTGACTCTGGACGAGCGGCCGCACCTGCCGCGTGCCCTGGGCAGTGCCGCCTTCGACGGCGAAGGCCTGGCCACTTACGCCAAGCCCTTCGTCGAGAACGGCCAACTGGTGTCCTATGTGCTTGGCAGCTATTCCGCACGCAAGCTGGGGCTGCAGAGCACCGCCAACGCCGGCGGCGTGCACAACCTCCATGTCAGCCATGGCACGGCCGACCAGGCCGAGCTGATCCGGCAGATGGGCACGGGGTTCCTGGTCACGGAAATGATGGGGCAGGGCACCAATCTGGTCACCGGTGACTATTCCCGGGGCGCCGGCGGCTTCTGGATCGAGAATGGCGAGATCCAGTTTCCGGTCCAGGAGGTCACCATTGCCGGGCGGCTCGGCGACATGTTCCGCCAGATCCTGGCGGTGGGCAGCGACGTGGAGCGTCGCGGCAGTCTGCGCACCGGTTCGGTATTGATCGATGGCATGACCCTGGCGGGCAGCTAGAAAAGCGGTGGGAGCCGTCGCGATGAGGAAAATCCTGTCGAACGGGAGACAGCCCACCCCGTTACTCGTTAGTATCCTAGCAATGCACTAGGACATAGCCGTGCGGTCGAATCCGCTGATCGGACGGCCAAGGCTTCAGACGGTGCGCCGTGGCGCACCAGCCGTACACCCCATCGCCCAAGGGCGGTGGGTCCATACCAAAGCCACCATGGAGACAATCCGCATGCCGCATACTCTGCCTCAGCTGCCCTACGCCTACGACGCGCTGGAACCGCACGTCGATGCCCAGACCATGGAAATCCACCATACCAAGCACCACCAGACCTACATCAACAACCTGAACGCGGCGCTGGAAGGCACCGAGTTCGCCAACCTGTCCGCCGAAGACGTGGTTCGCCAGCTGGACAAGCTGCCCCAGGACAAGCGCGGCGCCGTACAGAACAACGGTGGCGGCCATGCCAACCACAGCCTGTTCTGGACCGTGATGGCCCCCAACGCCGGCGGCAAGCCCGAAGGCGCCCTGGCCGAAGCCATCGAGTCCCAGCTGGGCGGCTTCGACGCCTTCAAGGAAGCCTTCACCAAGGCTGCCCTGACTCGCTTCGGCAGCGGCTGGGCCTGGCTGAGTGTCACCCCCGAGAAGAAGCTGGTGGTCGAGAGCACCGGTAACCAAGACAGCCCGCTGATGACCGGCAACACCCCGGTCCTCGGCCTGGACGTCTGGGAGCATGCCTACTACCTGCGCTACCAGAACCGTCGTCCCGAGTACATCGGTGCCTTCTTCAACGTCATCAACTGGCCGGAAGTGTCCCGTCGCTACGAAGCGGCGTTGAACGCCTGAGTCGACGTGCAATAGAAAAAGCCGCCCTAGGGCGGCTTTTTTCATGGGGTGAGCGACGGGCCTGGTGACGGATACCGGTCACTCACCTTCGTCGAAGTAATTGTTGATCAGCTCGACCAGGGCGCGCATGGCCTCGTCGCTCTGTTCACCCTCGGTTTCCAGTTGCAGCACCGTGCCCTTGCCAGCGGCCAGCATCATGACCGCCATGATGCTCTTGCCATCCACTGGCGGCTCGCCGCTGCGGCCGACGCGAATGCTGGCAGGATAGCGGCCGGCCACGCCGACGAACTTGGCAGCCGCACGGGCGTGCAGGCCCAGCTTGTTGATGATGGTGATCTGTTGGGCAGGCATTGAGTCTGTCCTTGTCGAAACGAAACGGGCGTCAGAGATCGCGATGACGAATCTGGACGTTCTTGAGTAGGTCTTTGAGTTCGCGACCCAGGCGATCGGCCAGATAGACCGAACGGTGATGACCCCCGGTACAGCCAATGGCCACGGTCACATAGGACCTGTTGTTGGCGGCAAAACGCGGCAGCCACTTCACCAGGTAATCGCGGATGTCATTGTACAGGGTCTCTACCTCGGGCTGTTGCTCGAGATATTCGCGTACCGGGGCATCCAGTCCGGAAAAGTCGCGCAGGTCCGGTTTCCAGTAGGGATTGGGCAGGAAGCGCACATCGAACACCATGTCCGCGTCCACCGGCAGGCCCCGCTTGAAGCCGAAGGACTCCACCAGATAGGCGGTGCCGGGCTCGGGTGCGTTCAGCAGGCGCAACTTGAGGATGTCGCGTAGCTGATAGAGATTCAGGTGGGTGGTGTCGATCTTCAGGTCGGAGAGATCAGCGATGGGCGACAGCAGCACCTGCTCGTCGTGAATGGCCTCGGCCAGGGATCTTTCCTGGTTGGACAGCGGATGCCGGCGACGCGTCTCGGAAAAGCGCTTGAGCAGTGTCTGGTCATCGGCGTCCAGGTAGAGGACATCGCAGCGGATGTTGCGGCTGCGCACCTGTTCGAGCAATTCGGGAAAGCGTTGCAACTGACTGGGCAGGTTGCGTGCATCGATGGACAGGGCGACCTTGGGCTGGGGTCGCTCCATGTCGGTCAGGGCATGCTGGGCGAGATCGGGCAACAGACTGGCCGGCAGGTTGTCGATGCAATAGAAGCCATTGTCCTCAAGCACGTTGAGCGCCGTACTCTTGCCCGACCCGGAACGTCCGCTCACGATGATGAGGTGCATGTCAGTGTCCGCTCTGGGCCTCGACGACGATCTGATAGAGCGCCTGGCTGTCCTTGGCCTTGCGCAGCCGCTCGCGGATGTCGGCGCGATCCAGGATGCCGGCGATCTGGCGTAGCAAGGTGAGGTGCTGCTCGGTGGCGGCTTCCGGTACCAGCAGAACGAACACCAGGTCTACCGGAGCGCCGTCCAGGGAGTCGAAGTCCACCGGTTGCTGCAGGTGGAACAGCACGCACAGCGGTTGTTGCAGGCCTGCCAGGCGGCAGTGGGGAATGGCGATGCCATTGCCGAAACCGGTCGAACCCAGGCGCTCGCGCGCCATCAGGCATTCATGGATGTGCGCCGCGTCGTGGCCGGGCAGTTCCTGCGCGGCCAGCTCGGCGATGCGTTCCAGTACAGCGGCTTTACTGCCACCCGGCGCACCCGTCTGGGTGCGGCCGGGGGTCAGGATGTTTTCGAGTCTGATCATAAAGCGGCGATCGAAACCTCAGCGGACGCCGACGCCCTGCTGGCGTTCGATCGATTTTTCCTTGTGTTTAATCAGTTGGCGGTCGAGCTTGTCGGCCAGGAGATCGATGGCGGCATACATGTCGTCGTGCTCGGCATTGGCGACCACCGCGGCGCCGGCGACGTGCAGGGTGGCTTCGGCTTTCTGCTTGAGCTTGTCCACTTCTAGGATGACCTGGACGTTGGTAATACGGTCGAAGTGCCGTTCGAGGCGGGCGAGTTTCTCGCCGATGTAGTCACGCAGGGCTTCTGTCACTTCAAGCTGATGGCCACTGATGTTGACTTGCATACCGCTTCTCCTTATTGCCGGGCTGCGATCGGCGAAGCTGCTCGCCGACATGACAAGGATCGAACGAAGCACGGTCACACATCAGGACGCGTCAGATGAGACGCTTGCGTTCGCTGGACGGAGCGATACCCAGGGATTCCCGATACTTAGCCACCGTGCGACGAGCGACTTGTATACCTTGCGATTCCAGTAAACCAGCGATCTTGCTGTCACTCAACGGCTTTTTCGCGTTTTCCGCCGCCACCAATTTCTTGATGATCGCGCGGATCGCGGTGGAGGAGCATTCGCCCCCCTCGGCGGTGCTGACGTGGCTGGAGAAGAAATACTTGAGTTCGTAGATGCCACGCGGGGTATGCATGAACTTCTGGGTGGTCACCCGGGAGATGGTCGACTCGTGCATGCCCACCGCCTCGGCGATGTCATGCAGGACCAGCGGCTTCATCGCCTCTTCGCCGTATTCGAGAAAACCGCGCTGGTGCTCGACGATCTGGGTCGCCACCTTCATCAGGGTCTCGTTGCGGCTCTGCAGGCTCTTGATGAACCAGCGCGCTTCCTGCAGCTGGTTGCGCATGTAGGTGTTGTCGGCGCTGCTGTCGGCACGCTTGACGAAGCCGGCGTATTGGGGATTGACCCGCAGGCGCGGCACGGCTTCCTGATTGAGCTCCACCAGCCAGCGCTCGTTGTGCTTGCGGACGATGACGTCCGGTACCACGTATTCGGCTTCGCCGGATTCGATCTGCGAGCCGGGACGCGGATGCAGGGTCTGGATCAGTTCGATGACGGGCTTGAGCTCGTCTTCCTTGATCTTCATGCGCCGCATCAGCTGCGCATAGTCGCGGCTGCCGAGCAGATCGAGGTAGTCGCTGACCAAGCGCCTGGCCTCGCCGAGGAGGGGGAGATTGGCCGGTAGCTGGGCCAGCTGGATCAGCAGGCATTCGCGCAGGTTGCGAGCGGCGACACCGGCCGGCTCGAATTGCTGGACGCGTCTGAGGACCACCTCGACTTCATCGAGATCGACTTCCAGCTCGGGATCCAGCGAAGCATGGATGTCTTCGAGGCTTTCCTGCAGATAGCCGTCGGTATCGATGCCGTCAATGATCGCCACGGCGATCAGGCGATCGAGATCCGACATGGGCGCCAGGTTGAGCTGCCAGAGCAGGTGAGTCTGCAGGCTCTCGCCCGCCGAGGTGCGGGTGGTGAAATCCCACTCGTCGTCGTCATTGCTGGGCAGGCTGCTGGCGCTGGTCTGGTAGATGTCTTCCCAGGCGGTATCGACCGGCAGCTCGCTGTCGCTGGGGATACGCTCGCTCCATTCGGAGTCGTCGGCCATCTCGTTGACGGCGACCGAGGTTTCCTTGAAGGTGGTTTCCATGTTGCCCGCGCCCGAGCTCTCATCGCCTTCGCTCGAGGCTTCGCTCTGGTCGAAGTCTTCACCTTCTTCCTGGCGTTCCAGCATCGGATTGGATTCCAGGGCTTCCTGGATTTCCTGCTGCAAGTCGAGCGTCGAGAGCTGAAGCAGACGTATGGCTTGTTGCAGCTGCGGCGTCATCGTCAGCTGCTGGCCCATCTTGAGGACTAGCGATGGTTTCATGGCTGCGGAAATACACCTTGTCTACCGACGCGAACAGCGCCACCGAACCTCGCGAACCCTGCGAGCGTTAGCAAATTATATGCCTTGTTTCCCCGGGTTTGCCTAGAGGCGGAATTCGTGGCCCAGATAGACTTCCTTGACCAGGTCGTTGGCGAGGACTTCCTCGGCGGTACCCTCGGCGATGAGCTGGCCGTCGTTGACGATATAGGCCGTTTCGCAGATGGTCAGGGTTTCCCGGACATTGTGGTCGGTGATGAGCACACCGATACCCTTGGCCTTGAGGTGGCGAATGATCTGCTTGATGTCGCCCACCGAGATGGGGTCCACGCCGGCGAAGGGTTCGTCCAGCAGGATGAACTTGGGTGCGGTGGCCAGAGCGCGAGCGATCTCGACGCGGCGTCTTTCACCACCCGACAGGCTCATGCCGCGGTTGTCGCGGATATGGGTGATGTGGAATTCCTGCAGGAGGCTTTCGAGCTCGCGCAGGCGACCGGCCTTGTCCAGATCCTTGCGGGTCTCCAGGATACCGAGGATGTTGTCGGCCACGGTCAGCTTGCGAAAGATCGAGGCTTCCTGCGGCAGGTAGCCGATCCCGGCGCGGGCCCGGCCATGCATGGGCAGGGCGGTGACATCCTGATCGTCGATCAGCACGCGACCCTGATCGGCCTTGACCAGGCCGACGATCATGTAGAAACAGGTGGTCTTGCCAGCGCCGTTCGGGCCGAGCAGGCCGACGATCTGACCACTGTCGATGCTGACGCTGACGTCGCGAACGACCTGACGACCCTTGTAGCTCTTGGCCAGATGCTGGGCTTTGAGCGTGACCGTCATTGTCCCTGCCCCGGCTGCTGCTGATCCTTGGGTTGGATGACCATGTCGATCCGCGGCCGTGGCGTGGTGACCTTGCTGCCGTTGGCGCGCCCGGCGTTGACGATCTGGCGCTGGGTGTCGTAGACGATCTTCTCGCCTTCGAAGGTGTTGCCCTGTTGGACCACCTTGGCCTGATCGATCAGGATGATGCGATTTTCCTGGGCGAAATACTGGATCGTCAGACCATAGGCCTTGACGATGTCCTTGTCGGCCGAGGGCTTCTGCTCGTAGTAGGCCGGTTTGCCCACTGCGGTGGCGACCTTGATGTTGCCCTGGTTGTCCTGGGTCAAGGTCACGGTGTTGCCGGTGATCTTCATGCTGCCCTGGGTAATGACCACGTCTCCGCGGTACACGGCCACGCCCTGCTTGTCGTCGAGCTCGGCGCTGTCGGCCTGCACGCGGATCGGCTGGGTGCGATCGGTCGGCAGGGCCCAAGCCGCGGCGCTGCCAAAAGTGGCGCCGAGGGTGAACAGGAAGGGGAGGGTTTTAACGAACCTCATGCTGGCCTCTTACGTTGGACAGCAGGAGCATTCTGCCGTCTTCTAGATACGCTTTCATGCCATTGGCCGTGGTCACCCCATTGGCGGCCTCGATTCTAACGGCTTGCTCGGTTTGCGCATATTGTTTGTCAGGAAAGACGGTCATGCGGGTGGTGGTCAACACCACCGGGCGGCCTTTTTCGTCGGTACGCTCGACGCGCACGTCATCGATCAGCTCCGCCTGACTGCCACCGGGGGCGACCTCGGCACGGGCACTGCGAATGTGCCAGGGATAGTCGGTACCGCGAAAGGCCAGCATGTCGGGCCGGGTCACCAGGGTGACGTCGGTCGCCTTGACGTGTTCGCTGCGCTCGGCCTTGAGTTCGTACTGGATCTTGCCGTCCAGGCGATACTGGATCGTCCGGGTATTGAGGGCATAGCCGTCGATGGCGCTGTCTTGCGGGGTCGACGACGCCGGAGCATCGACGAAGCGCTGCGGCAGGATGTTCCAGTAGCCGATCGCGATGAGCGCGGCGGCGATCAGGACCAACAGCACGGGGCGGCGCAAGCTGCGAAACATGAGGGTACCTGTGGTGGGCCGCACCAGTGGGCGGCGGGTTGAACACGAGATTGCGGCGTATTGGTCGGGCAGTATAACCCGGCCTACAGCACCCCGGCGCGTAGCAGGTCGCCCATGTTGAGGGCGCCGATCGGCCGGCGCTCGTCATCGATCACCACCAGCGCGTTGATCTTGTGCTCTTCCATGATCTTCAGCGCCTCGGCGGCGAGCATCTGCGCCCTGGCGGTTCGACCACCGCGGGTCATCACGGTTGCGATCGCCGTAGTGCGCACGTCGATGCCGCGATCCAGGGCGCGGCGCAGGTCGCCGTCGGTGAAGATGCCGGCGAGACGGCCATCGGCCGCCAGCACGCTGGTCATGCCCAGGCCCTTGCGCGACATTTCCAGCAGGGCATCGGATACCAGGGTGTCTTCGCCGACCTGCGGCAGGTCGGCGCCGGCATGCATGACGTTTTCCACCTTGAGCAGCAGGCGCCGGCCCAGGGCGCCACCTGGGTGGGAAAAGGCGAAATCCTCGGCGGTGAAGCCGCGCGCCTCGAGTAGCGCGATGGCCAGGGCATCGCCCAGCACCAGGGCGACGGTGGTGGAGGAGGTGGGCGCCAGATTGAGCGGGCAGGCCTCGGTGGCGACGCTGGTGTCCAGGTTGACGTCCGCGGCCTTGGCCAGGGGCGAGGCAGGATTGCCGGCAAAGCTGATCAGCGGGACGCCGAGGCGCTTGATCAGCGGCAGCAGGGTGAGGATCTCGCTGGAGGTGCCCGACTGGGAGATGGCGATGATGACGTCATCGCGGGTGATCATGCCCATGTCGCCATGGCTGGCTTCCGCCGGGTGCACGAAGAAGGCCGGACTGCCGGTGCTGGCCAGGGTCGCGGCGATCTTGTTGCCGACATGCCCGGATTTGCCCATGCCCAGGACCACGATGCGCCCACGGCAAGCGAGCAGTCGGCGACAGGCGGCGGCAAAGCTTTCGTCGATGCGTTCGCCCAGGGCGGCCACTGCCGCGCGCTCTACATCTATGGTGCGCTTGGCGGAAGCGATGAAATCTATTGAGTCGGGCATGGGTCAGAAGGCAGGTGACGGGACAATCGGAAATTATATGCGCAAAGCCGCGGCACTCAGCAACGTCGCTCGCAGTTCAGGAGTCTCATCGGCAACGAATGCTATAGTGCCGCCCTTTTGCCGGGGCCGCCGAACGCGAGAGCCGCGTGCCCTGAAGCGGCGGAGCGGCGTCTCCCTGCACAGAGTTGAACCTTAGGAGTCTCGATGACCGTCGATAGCCCGTACGCCGTGGAGCTAAAGGGCGTTTCCTTCAAGCGCGGCACGCGTCTCATCTACGACCGGGTCGATATCCGCATCCCGCGGGGCAAGGTCACCGGGATCATGGGACCGTCCGGCAGTGGCAAGACCACCCTGTTGCGCCTCATCGCCGCCCAGTTGCGACCGAGCAGCGGCGAGATCTGGGTCAATGGCGCCAACCTGCCGCAGCTGTCCCGCGGCGAGCTGTTCGACATGCGCCGGCAGATGGGCGTGCTGTTCCAGAGCGGCGCGCTGTTCACCGATCTCGATGTCTTCGAGAACGTGGCCTTTCCGCTGCGCGTGCACACCAAGCTGCCCGAAGAGATGATCCGCGACATCGTCCTGCTCAAGCTGCAGGCGGTGGGCTTGCGCGGTGCCGTCGAGCTGATGCCGGACGAGCTGTCCGGCGGCATGAAGCGCCGGGTCGCCCTGGCGCGGGCCATCGCCCTGGATCCGCAGATCCTCATGTACGACGAGCCCTTCGTCGGCCAGGACCCCATCGCCATGGGCGTGCTGGTACGCCTCATCCGCCTGCTCAACCAGGCGCTGGGGTTGACCAGCATCGTGGTCTCCCACGACCTGGCCGAGACCGCCAGCATCGCCGACTACCTCTATGTGGTGGGCGATACCAAGGTGCTGGGGCAGGGCACGCCTAAGGAATTGCGCGAATCGCCGGATCCGCGGGTTCGCCAGTTCATGCAGGGCATCCCCGATGGCCCGGTACCCTTCCACTATGCCGCGCCGGATCTGCGCGATGCCTTGCTGGGGAAACACTGATGCGTAAGGTCTCCGCCGTGGAGCGGATTCGTCGACTGGGCCGTGCCGGGCTGGACGTCGTGGCGGCCATCGGTCGCTCGGTCATCGTCCTGCTGCTGGCGGTGTTCGGTCGCGGTGGCGTAGGTAGTGGCCTGCAGCTGCTGGGCAAGCAACTCTATTCCGTGGGGGTGATGTCGCTGCCGATCATCGTGGTGTCGGGCTTCTTCATCGGCATGGTGATCGCCCTGCAGGGCTACAACATCCTGGTCAAGTACGGCTCCGAGCAGGCGGTAGGGCAGATGGTCGCCCTGACGCTGCTGCGCGAACTCGGCCCGGTGGTGACGGCCTTGCTGTTCGCCGGTCGGGCGGGTTCCGCCCTGACCGCCGAGATCGGCAACATGAAATCCACCGAGCAGCTGTCCAGCCTGGAAATGATCGGCGTGGATCCGCTCAAGTACATCGTCGCGCCGCGTTTCTGGGCCGGCTTCATTTCCATGCCGCTGCTGGCCGCCATGTTCAACGTGGTGGGCATCTGGGGCGCGGCCATGGTCGCCATCGACTGGCTCGGCGTCTACGACGGCTCCTTCTGGGCCACCATGCAGAACAGCGTGATGCTCAGCGACGTGCTCAACGGCGTGATCAAGAGCCTGGTGTTCGCCTTCGTGGTGACCTGGGTCGCCGTCTTCCAGGGGTATGACTGCGAGCCGACCTCCGAAGGCATCGGCCGTGCCACTACCCGTACCGTCGTCTATGCGTCGCTTGCCGTGCTCGGCCTCGACTTCATTCTTACCGCCCTGATGTTTGGAGATCTCTGATGCAAACCCGCACCCAGGAAATCGGTGTCGGACTCTTCCTGCTGGCCGGCGTGCTCGCACTGCTGTTGCTGGCGCTGCGGGTAAGCGGTCTGACGATGAGCGACCATCACGATACCTACAAGGTCTATGCCTACTTCGACAACATCGCCGGTCTCACCGTGAGATCGCGGGTGACCCTGTCGGGGGTGACCATCGGCAAGGTCACCGCCATCGATCTCGACCGCAACAGCTACCGCGGCCGGGTCACCATGCAGATCGACAAGCAGGTGGACAACCTGCCGACCGACTCCATCGCCTCGATCCTGACCGCCGGCCTGCTCGGCGAGAAATACATCGGCATCAGCGTGGGCGGTGACGAACAGGTGCTCAAGGAAGGCTCGACCATTCGAGATACACAATCCTCCCTGGTTCTCGAAGACCTGATCGGCAAATTCCTGCTCAATTCGGTCAATAAAGACTCTTCCGCCAATAAATGATGAGAGGCTTCTCCATGCTCAAGCTACTTCGTCACGGAGTGATCGCGATCCTGGCCCTGCTGCCACTGGTGTCCCAGGCGGCACCCTCGGCCCACGACGTGATCCAGCAGACCACCACCACCCTGCTCAGCGATCTCGAGGCCAATCGCGACAAGTATCGCAGCAGCCCGGAAGCCTTCTACGAGTCGCTCAACAACATCCTCGGCCCGGTGGTGGATGCCGAAGGCATCTCGCGCAGCATCATGACCGTGCGCTACAGCCGCAGCGCCTCGCCCGAGCAGATGACGCGCTTCCAGGAGAACTTCAAGCGCAGCCTGATGCAGTTCTATGGCAATGCGCTGCTGGAGTACAACAACCAGGGTATCCGGGTACTGCCCGAAGGTCCGTCCGACGGTCCCGATCGCACCAGCGTGGGCATGGAGGTCAAGGGCAACAACGGTGCCGTGTACCCGGTGCAGTACAGCATGGTCAAGCAGGGCAATGACTGGAAGGTGCGCAACGTCATCATCAATGGCCTGAACCTCGGCAAGCTGTTCCGCGACCAGTTCGCACAGGCGATGCAGGAAAACGGCAACGACCTGGACAAGACCATCAACAACTGGGCGGGCACCGTGGCCAAGGCCAAGGATTCTCCCGAGGCCCAGAAGGCCAAGGTCGGTTCGTGAGTCGCGCCGCCATCACTGGCCAAGGCGCTCGACTGCACCTGTCGGGCGTGCTCGAGCACGCCAATGTGCCCACCCTGCGCGAGCAGGGCAGGGCGCTGATCGGTCAGGGGAGCGGGCCTCTGGTACTCGATTGTGCCGGTGTCGAACGCTCCAACAGCGCCGGCCTGGCGCTGTTGCTGGCCTGGCTCCGCGATGCCCAGGCCGCGGGCCGTCCGCTGACCATCGCCGGCCTGCCCTCCGAGTTGCGGCAGATCGCCGACGTCTCGGATGCCCTCGAACTGCTGCCCCTGGCGGACGACACTCACGGGTAACGGTCATCGCAGTCGCCGTACAGCCGGTTTTTTTGTATGATCGCCGGCTGTACTAGATTGCCGAGGTGCCGCCATGCAGGCCCAAGAAGTCAAAAGCCTCCTGGAGGCAAAACTGGCCGATACCCAGGTCGAAGTGGAAGGCGAGGGCTGCAACTTCCAGCTCTACCTGATCAGCGACGAGCTCCAGGCACTCAGCCCGGTCAAGCGTCAGCAGCAGGTCTACTCCCATCTCCAGCCGCAGATCGCCGATGGCAGCATCCATGCTGTCACCATGAAATTCTTCACCCGTGCTGCCTGGGCCGAACGCGCCTGATTCGCAGCGCCGAGAACTCGCTATGGACAAACTGATCATTACCGGCGGCAACTGCCTGAACGGTGAAATTCGCATTTCCGGGGCCAAGAACTCCGCCCTGCCGATCCTGGCCGCGACCCTGCTTGCCGACACTCCGGTGACCATCGCCAACCTGCCGCACCTGCACGACATCACCACCATGATCGAGCTGTTCGGTCGCATGGGCGTCCAGCCGGTGATCGGCGAAAAGCTCAACGTCGAGGTGGATGCGTCCAGCATCAAGACCCTGGTCGCGCCCTATGAGCTGGTCAAGACCATGCGCGCCTCGATCCTGGTGCTAGGCCCGATGGTCGCGCGCTTCGGCGAAGCGGAAGTCGCGCTGCCCGGTGGCTGCGCCATCGGCTCGCGTCCGGTCGATCTGCACCTGCGCGGCCTGGAGGCGATGGGTGCCAAGATCACCGTGGAAGGCGGCTACATCAAGGCCAAGGCGCCCGCTGGCGGCCTGCGCGGTGCCCACTACTATTTCGATACCGTCAGCGTGACCGGTACCGAGAACGTGCTGATGGCCGCCACCCTGGCCAAGGGTCGCAGCGTGATCCAGAACGCCGCCCGCGAGCCCGAGGTCGTCGATCTGGCCAACTGCCTGATCGCCATGGGTGCCAACATCCAGGGCGCCGGTACCGACACCATCACCGTGGAAGGCGTCGAGCGCCTGGGCGGCGCCACCTATTCGGTGCTGCCGGACCGCATCGAGACCGGTAGCTACCTGGTCGCGGCCGCTGCCACCCGCGGCCGCGTCAAACTCAAGGACACCGATCCGACCATCCTCGAGGCCGTGCTGGCCAAGCTGGAAGAAGCCGGTGCCCACATCTCCACCGGCAGCAACTGGATCGAGCTGGACATGAAGGGCAATCGCCCCCGCGCGGTCAACATCCGCACGGCGCCCTACCCGGCGTTCCCCACCGACATGCAGGCCCAGTTCATCTCCATGAACGCCGTCGCCGAAGGCACCGGTACCGTGGTCGAGACCATCTTCGAGAACCGCTTCATGCACGTTCACGAGATGGTGCGCATGGGCGCCAACATCGCCATCGAAGGCAATGCCGCCATCGTCACCGGCGTCCAGCGCCTCAAGGCCGCCCCAGTCATGGCGACCGACCTGCGCGCCTCGGCGAGCCTGGTCATCGCCGCCCTGGTGGCCGAAGGCGATACCCTGATCGATCGCATCTACCACATCGACCGCGGCTACGAATGCATCGAGGAGAAATTCCAGCTGCTCGGCGCCAAGATCCGTCGTACGCCCAAGTAAGGACCTCCGATGCTGACCATCGCCCTGTCCAAGGGCCGTATCCTCGACGACACCCTGCCGCTGCTGGCGGCGGCGGGGATCGCGCCGACCGAGAATCCGGACAAGAGCCGCAAGCTCATCATCCCGACCACCCAGGAGGATGTGCGCCTGCTCATCGTCCGCGCCACCGACGTGCCCACCTATGTGGAGCATGGCGCCGCGGACCTGGGCGTGGCCGGCAAGGACGTGCTGATGGAATACGGCGGCGATGGCCTCTATGAGCCGCTGGACCTGCGCATCGCCCGCTGCAAGCTGATGACCGCGGGCGCCGTGGGCGCTCCGGCGCCGCGTGGCCGGCTGCGGGTGGCGACCAAGTTCGTCAACGTCGCCAAGCGCTACTATGCCGAGCAGGGCCGCCAGGTCGACATCATCAAGCTGTACGGGTCCATGGAGCTGGCACCGCTGGTGGGGCTGGCCGACAAGATCATCGACGTGGTCGACACCGGCAATACCCTCAAGGCCAACGGTCTCGAACCCCAGGAGCTGATCGCCCACATCAGCTCGCGCTTGATCGTCAACAAGGCCTCGATGAAGATGCAGCACGGTCGTATCCAGGCGCTCATCGAGACCCTGCGCCACGCCGTCGAGGCGCGCGGCGCCTGAGTCCTGGCCGGCATGCCGAATGCTGGCCCAGGCTGATTCCATCCCTCCAGCTTCGCCTATCCGTGCCATAGCCAAATTGTCGGGCGCCCACACGGAGCCGGCTGTTACTCTCGGGCGCCCCTTTCGCTCTCCTGAAGAGGATCCGCCATGACCGCTCCGCTCGCCATCCGCCGACTCGCCGCCGCCGCTCCGGATTTCGCCGAGCATCTGGATCATCTGCTGAGCTGGGAAGGGGTGTCCGACGCCGACATCAACCAGCGGGTCCTGGCGATCATCGCCGACGTCCGTCATCAGGGCGATCAGGCCTTGCTCGAATACACCCGGCGCTTCGACGGTGTCGAAACGACGTGCATGAGCGACCTCATCCTGCCGCGTGCGCGCCTGGAGGAAGCCCTGACCCGGATCACGCCGGAACAGCGCACCGCGCTGGAAGCCGCTGCCGAGCGCGTGCGCCGTTATCACGAAAAGCAGCGCCAGGATTCCTGGCAGTACCAGGAGGCCGATGGCACGGTGCTCGGCCAGCAGGTCACCCCGCTGGATCGTGCCGGTCTCTATGTGCCAGGGGGCAAGGCCTCCTATCCGTCCTCGGTGCTGATGAACGCCATTCCTGCCAAGGTCGCCGGCGTGCGCGAGGTGGTCATGGTGGTGCCGACGCCCCGCGGCGAGGTCAACGAACTGGTGCTGGCCGCCGCGGCCCTGGCCGGTGTCGATCGCGTCTTCACCATAGGCGGCGCCCAAGCCGTGGCCGCGCTGGCCTATGGCACCGAAAGCGTACCGCCGGTGGACAAGATCGTCGGTCCCGGCAACATCTATGTCGCCACCGCCAAGCGTCACGTGTTCGGCAAGGTCGGCATCGACATGATCGCCGGCCCATCCGAGATCCTGGTGGTCTGCGATGGTCAGACCGATCCCGACTGGATCGCCATGGACCTGTTTTCCCAGGCCGAGCACGACGAGGACGCCCAGGCCATCCTGGTCAGTCCGGACGCCGGCTTCCTCGACGCCGTGGCGGCCAGCATCGCCCGGTTGCTACCGGAGATGGAACGCGCCGACATCATCCGCGCCTCCCTGGAAGGCCGCGGTGCGCTGATCCAGGTCGCCGACATGGCCCAGGCCATCGAGGTGGCCAACCGCATCGCCCCCGAACACCTGGAGCTGTCCGTCGCCGAGCCCGAGCAGTGGCTGCCCAAGATTCGCCATGCCGGCGCCATCTTCATGGGTCGCTACACGGCCGAGGCCCTGGGCGACTACTGCGCCGGTCCCAACCATGTGCTGCCGACCTCGGGCACCGCGCGCTTCTCCTCGCCCCTGGGCGTGTACGACTTCCAGAAGCGTTCCTCGATCATCCACTGCTCGGCCGCTGGCGCTTCGGCGCTGGGCCGGGTCGCCTCGGTCCTGGCGCGTGGCGAGTCCCTGACCGCCCACGCCCGCAGTGCCGAATACCGTATTCAGGAGGAGCAGGCATGAGTGAACTCTGGAGTCCCTTCGTCAAGAATCTGGTGCCCTATGTGCCGGGTGAGCAGCCCAGGCTGACCAACCTGGTCAAGCTCAACACCAACGAGAATCCCTACGGTCCGTCGCCGCGGGCGCTGGACGCCATCCGCGCCGCGGCCACCGACGACCTGCGCCTCTATCCCGACCCCAACGGTCAGGCGCTGAAGGATGCCGTCGCTCGCTACTACGGCATCCAGAGCGACCAGGTCTTCGTCGGCAACGGCTCGGACGAGGTGCTGGCGCACATCTTCCTGGGGCTGTTCGGCCATGGCCGACCCGTCCTGTTCCCGGACATCAGCTACAGCTTCTATCCGGTCTATTGCGGCCTCTACGACATCGCCTTCGAGACCCCGGCGCTGGACGAGGATTTCCAGATCGTCCCCGAGGACTACCTGCGCCCCAATGGCGGGATCATCTTCCCCAACCCCAATGCGCCGACCGGCAGCGCCCTGGCGCTGGACGCCATCGAGCGCATCGTCGCCGGCAATCCGACTTCGGTGGTGGTGGTGGACGAGGCCTATGTCGACTTCGGGGCGGAGTCGGCGGTCGCCCTGATCGAGCGCCATCCCAATCTGGTGGTGACCCAGACGCTGTCCAAGTCCCGCTCCCTGGCGGGTCTGCGGGTGGGCCTGGCCATGGGCCAGGCGCCGCTGATGGAAGCCCTGGAGCGGATCAAGAACAGCTTCAACTCCTATCCGCTGGATCGCCTGGCCCTGGCCGGCGCGGTCGCCGCCTTTGAGGATAGTGCCTATTTCGACGAGACCTGCCGGCAAGTGGTCGAAAGCCGCGAAGCGCTGGTCGGCCAGTTGCTGGCGCGCGGCTTCGAGGTCCTGCCCTCGGCCGCCAACTTCATCTTCGCCCGTCATGTGCAGAAGGGCGGGGCGGTGCTGGCCGCGGGCTTGCGTGAGCATGGTGTCATCGTGCGCCACTTCAGCCGCCCCGAACGCATCGCCGACTTCCTGCGCATCACCATCGGTACTCCCGCGCAGAATCAGGCGTTGATCACGGCCCTCGATACCCTCTGAGGGACGTCCGCGGCTAGCGCGCCTTCTCCATCAGGGGGCGCAGCCCGACGGTAACCTTGACCTGCACGGTCTTGTCCTGGCGCAGCACCTCGATGGGGATGCTGTCGCCAGGCTGCTTGCGGGCGATCTGGTTCATCGCCAGCCGGCCGTCCCTGATCGGTTGGCCCGCCAGCTTGACCAAGACGTCGCCCGCGCGCAGGCCGCCCTTGTGCGCCGGTCCTTCCGGATCGATATCCGTCACCACGATGCCCTGGTCGACCTTCAGGCCGTAGGTCTTGACCAGCTCTGGCGTGATCACCTCCACCGCCACCCCCAGCCAGCCGCGGATGACCTGGCCATGCTGGATGATCGAGCGCATGACCTCCATGGCCAGCTTGATCGGGATGGCGAAGCCGATGCCCTGGGAGCCGCCGGAGAGGATGGCGGTGTTGATGCCGATCAGATTGCCGTTGGCATCCACCAGCGCCCCGCCCGAATTGCCCAGGTTGATCGCCGCATCGGTCTGGATGAAATCCTCGTAGGTATTGAGACCCAGCTGGTTGCGGCCGGTGGCGCTGATGATCCCCATGGTCACGGTCTGGCCGACGCCGAAGGGATTGCCGATGGCCAGCACCACGTCACCGATGCGGATGGCGGTCGAATCGCCCACCGAGATGGCCGGCAGGTTGGGCAGGTCGATCTTGAGCACGGCAAGGTCCGTGGCCGGATCGTTGCCGATCAGCTTGGCCAGGGTCTGGCGACCGTCGGCGAGCGCCACCACGATGGATTCGGCGTCGAGGGTCACGTGGTTGTTGGTCAGCAGATAACCGTCATGGCTCATCAGCACGGCCGAGCCCAGGCTGAGCTCCTCCACCGGTTTGGTGGCGCCCTTGCGGTCACTGGCCGTGTCGCCGGCCTTGCCCGGCTTGGCCGCCTTGGTCGAGCGCAGCGACACGACCGCCGGCGCGGCGCGACTCGCCGCGTCGGCATAGGAGACCGGTCCCTGCTGGCGGGAATTCGCGGGCGCCTGGGCCGCCTCGAACAGCGGCGGCTGGGCGGGCAGGCCGAGCCATTGCGGATAGCGCTGCATGATCAGGGCCGCAACGAGCAGACCGCACAGCACGGGCCAGCCGAGATAACGCAAAGCCTTGTACATCGATCACATCCTTGAATTTGTCCACCCGGGGTGCGCCGGATAAGCTGGCGGGCATTATAAGGAGCGGCGCCACCCGAAGACACGCTGTGGCGCCGCCAGCGAGGAGGTAAGCCGTCCGTGACCCTGTCCCTTGATCAACTGGTGGAGACCGCCGACCGCTACCTGGAGTCGACCCGTATCCAGGATTATTGCCCCAATGGCCTGCAGGTCCAGGGCCGCGAGCAGGTGCGCCTGCTGGTCAGTGGCGTCACCGCCTCCCAGCGGCTGCTGGACGCCGCCGTGGCGGCCGGGGCCGATGCCATCCTGGTGCACCATGGCTATTTCTGGAAAAACGAGGACGCCCGCCTCATCGGCATGAAGCACCGGCGGATCAAGACGCTGCTGAGCCACGACATCAGCCTGCTGGCCTATCACCTGCCGCTGGACGTCCATCCCGAGGTGGGCAACAACGTCCAGCTGGGGCGCCGCCTGGGCCTGCAGGATATCCGGCCACTGCCGGGCGATGCCAAGGGGCTGATCTGGCAAGGCGAGTTGCCACAGCCACGGTCCGCCGCGGACTTCGCTCGGCAGGTGGCGGAGGTACTGCAACGCGAGCCACTGGTGGTCGACGGCGGGCGATCGATCCGGCGCCTGGCCTGGTGCACCGGTGGCGCCCAGGGCTATATCGACCAGGCCATCGCCGCCGGGGTGGATGCCTATCTGACCGGTGAGGTATCCGAGCAGACGGTGCACAGTGCCCGCGAGAACGGCGTGAGTTTCTTCGCCGCCGGCCACCATGCCACCGAGCGCTATGGCGTACAGGCGCTGGGCGACTATCTAGCCGGGCAGCTGGGTATCCGGCACCTCTTCATTGACTGTGACAATCCCGCCTGAGCGTCATAAGCATATAACTTCTGGATCTAGATGGCCTGGCGGGCCATAACCATTGCCTATGATAAGGTTGAGTTTCGTCCACGGCCCGCTCTGTCCGGTGCGTCCAGTCGACTGGATGCCGCCACGGACATCTCCTAGGCCACCTTTCTGCAATCGTGAGTAGCCATGCTCGACAAACAGACGCACCTCAAACAGCTTGAGGCGGAAAGCATCCACATCATCCGTGAAGTGGCCGCCGAGTTCGACAATCCGGTCATGCTGTATTCCATCGGCAAGGACTCGGCCGTGATGCTGCACCTGGCCCGCAAGGCCTTCTTTCCCGGCAAGCTGCCGTTCCCGGTACTCCACGTGGACACCGGCTGGAAGTTCCAGGCCATGTACGAATTCCGCGATCGCATGGTCGCCGACATGGGCCTCGATCTCCTGGTGCACAAGAATCCGGAAGGGGTCGCCCAGGGCATCAATCCCTTCACCCATGGCAGCGCCAAGCACACCGACATCATGAAGACCCAGGGCCTCAAGCAGGCGCTGGACAAGTACGGCTTCGACGCGGCCTTCGGCGGCGCCCGCCGGGACGAGGAGAAGTCCCGGGCCAAGGAGCGCGTCTACTCCTTCCGCGACAGCAAGCACCGCTGGGACCCGAAGAACCAGCGCCCCGAGCTGTGGAACATCTACAACGGCAAGACCAACAAGGGCGAATCGATCCGCGTCTTTCCGCTGTCCAACTGGACCGAGCTGGATATCTGGCAGTACATCTATCTCGAAGGCATCCCGATCGTGCCGCTCTACTTCGCCGCCGAGCGCGAGGTGATCGAGAAGAACGGCACCCTGCTCATGATCGACGACGACCGTATCCTCGAACACCTCTCGCTCGAGGAGAAGGCACGCATCCACAAGCGCCAGGTGCGCTTCCGTACCCTTGGCTGCTACCCCCTGACCGGCGCGGTGGAGTCCCAGGCGACCACGCTGACGGACATCATCCAGGAGATGCTGCTCACCCGCACCTCCGAACGCCAGGGCCGGGTCATCGACCACGATGGCGCCGGATCCATGGAAGAAAAGAAACGTCAGGGGTATTTCTGAGATGTCGCACCAATCCGATCTGATCGGCCAGGACATCCTGGCCTACCTCGCGCAGCACGAACGCAAGGAGCTGCTGCGCTTTCTCACCTGCGGCAACGTCGACGACGGCAAGAGCACCCTGATCGGGCGCCTGCTGCACGATTCCAAGATGATCTACGAGGATCACCTGGAGGCCATCACCCGCGATTCCAAGAAGGTCGGGACCACTGGCGAAGAAGTCGACTTGGCGCTGCTGGTGGACGGCCTGCAGGCCGAGCGCGAGCAGGGCATCACCATCGATGTGGCCTATCGCTACTTCTCCACCGCCAAGCGCAAATTCATCATCGCCGATACCCCCGGCCATGAGCAGTACACCCGCAACATGGCCACCGGGGCCTCTACCTGCGACCTGGCGATCATCCTGGTCGACGCCCGCTACGGTATCCAGACCCAGACCCGTCGGCATAGCTACATCGCCTCGCTGTTGGGCATCAAGCACATCGTGGTCGCCATCAACAAGATGGACCTGCTGGGCTTCGACGAGGCGGTGTTCGAGCGCATCAAGGACGACTACCTGGCGTTCGCCCAGCGCATCGATCTGAACGCCAAGGACATCCATTTCGTGCCCATGTCGGCGCTCAAGGGCGACAACGTGGTCAACCGCAGCGAGCAGACGCCCTGGTACGGCGGCAAGCCGCTGATGGAGATCCTCGAGACCGTCGAGATCGCCGCGGATCGCAACCTGGACGACCTGCGCTTTCCCGTGCAGTACGTCAATCGTCCCAACCTCAACTTCCGTGGGTTCGCCGGGACGCTGGCCTCGGGCGTGGTCACCAAGGGCGATGCCGTGGTGGTCCTGCCGTCGGGCAAGGGCAGCCGGGTCAAGTCCATCGTCACCTACGAAGGCGAGCTGGAGCAGGCGGGTCCTGGCCAGGCGGTGACCCTGACCATGGAAGACGAGATCGACATCTCCCGCGGCGATGTCCTGGTGCATGCCGACAATCGTCCGCAGGTGACCGATAGCTTCGAGGCCATGCTGGTGTGGATGGCCGACGAGCCCATGCGCCCGGGCAAGAAGTACGACATCAAGCGCGCCACCAGCTATGTGCCGGGTTCGCTGCCTAGCATCGTGCACACGGTGGACGTCAACACCCTGGAGCACGGCGCTGCCAGCGAACTCAAGCTCAACGAGATCGGCCGGGTCAAGGTGGCCCTCGATGCCGCCATCGCCCTGGACGGCTATGGCGTCAATCGCACCACCGGTGCCTTCATCGTCATCGACCGCCTGACCAACGGCACCGTGGGCGCCGGCATGATCATCGCCGAACCAGTGGGCGCTACCGGTCACGGCCAGGGCGCGCATCAGTTGCACGTCGCCACCAGCGAGCGGTCGGCCCGTTTCGGTCAGCAGCCCACGACGGTGCTCTTCACCGGTCTCTCCGGTGCCGGCAAGACCACCCTGGCCTATGCCCTGGAGCGCCGGCTGTTCGACGCCGGTCGCGCGGTCTTCGTGCTGGACGGCCAGAATCTGCGCCACGACCTGAACAAGGGTCTGCCGCAGGATCGCGCCGGTCGTCGCGAGAACTGGTTGCGCGCCGCCCAGGTGGCCCGCCAGTTCAACGAGGCCGGCCTGATCGCCCTGGCCGCCTTCGTTGCGCCGGATGCCGAGGGTCGGGCCCAGGCCCGGGCGCTGATCGGCGCCGAGCGTCTGCTGACCGTGCATGTCAAGGCATCGCCGAAGGCCTGTGCCGAGCGCGACCCCCAGGGACTCTATGCGGCCGGTGGTGACAACATCCCGGGCCTTTCCTTCGCCTACGATGCCCCGGAAGACGCCGATCTAGTGATCGACACCGAGCAGCTGTCGGTGGAGGAGGGCGTCCAGCAGATCCTCGACGTCCTGCGTCGGCGTCAGGTGATCTAGGGCGTTCAGCCATGAAAAAACCCGCCTCTCGGCGGGTTTTTTCATGGGCCTTCACCAGCGCGGGGGCGGGCCGTAGTAGTAGGCGCCGGGCGGCGGGCCGTAGTACACGGGGCGCGGCTCCACCACGCGATATTCGTAGACCGGCGCCGGTTCGTAGTAGACCACGCGCGGCGGGGGCGGCGGCGGTGGCCCTTCGACATAGACCGGCTCGCGGGCGTAGGAATGGGAGACGATGGCTCCGCCAACCACGGCGCCCACTACGGCGCCGAGAAAGGCCGGACCGGGGCCACGACCGTGGGCGGACGCCTGACCGGCGATGGCGAGGCAACCGGCAAGCACCACGACTTGAGTGATGCGACGTAGCATGATCATTCTCCTGCAACCCGGGGAAATGAAACCGGGTATGTCTATCAGACCGCAAGGGCGGCGAGTCGCCTAGATCGACGCGGGTAAAGTTTGGGTAAAACCAAATCCGGGGACATCAGTCCCAACAACTCGAGGTCGACGTGTCCCCACTCCCGCGGGATGCATCTCCTGTATCTGGTACCGCGACCGGTGCCCTGACCACGAGACCACCGTGCAGATTCTCTATACCGCTCTGATCCTCCTGCTGATGGTGGGTGCCACCCGCCTCAGCGCCCATCTCATTCCCATCCCGCTGCCGCTGATCCAGGTGGTGGTCGGCGCCTTGCTCGCCTGGCCCACCCTGGGGCTGCATGTCGCCCTGGACCCCGAACTCTTCCTGCTGCTGTTCATCCCGGCGCTGCTGTTCTCCGATGGCTGGCGCATGCCCAAGCGCGAGTTCTGGCGGCTGCGCCGACCGATCTTCGTCATGGCCTTCGGCCTGGTGTTCCTCACGGTGCTGGGCGCCGGCTGGTTCCTGCACTGGATGCTGCACCTGCCCTGGGCGGTGGCCTTCGCCCTGGCGGCGGTGCTGTCGCCCACCGATGCCGTGGCGGTCTCCAGCATCGTCCGCGGCCGACTGCCCAGCGCCCTGCTGCACGTGATCCAGGGCGAGGCCCTGCTCAACGATGCCTCGGGTCTGGTGACCTTCAAGTTCGCCGTGGCGGCAGCCCTGACCGGCGTCTTTTCGCTGAGCCAGGCCAGTCTGGAATTCGTCATCGTCGCGGTGGGCGGCGTGCTGGTGGGCGGCGTGCTGAGCTGGCTGGTCGGCCGGGCGCGCGCCTGGATGGTGGTGAAGCGCGGCTGGAGCGACGCCGCGCCCCATGTCGTCTTCATGTTGTTGCTGCCCTTCGCCGCCTATGTGCTGGCGGAGCGGCTGGGCGTTTCCGGCATCCTGTCCGCCGTGGCCGCCGGGATGATGCAGAGCCGGGTCGACATGCTGCCCCGACAGACCGCTACCCGCCTGCTCAATCACAGCGTCTGGGGGCTGGTGGAGTTCGCCTTCAACGGCTTGGTGTTCCTGATCCTGGGGCTGCAACTGCCCGACATCCTGGCGGCCGCGTTGCCGGCCTCCCAGGCGCTCTGGCCCGCCGCCGGCTGGCTGACGCTCTATGTGCTGGGTGCCTACGGCGTGATCATGGCCATTCGCTTCGGGGTCATCCTCGGCTATTGGCACCTGACCCAGCCTGGCAGTGGACCCATCACCATTGCCGGCGATCCACGCCTGATCGCCGCCATCGCTTCGCTCAGCGGGGTGCGCGGCGCCGTGACCCTGGCCGGTGTGCTGTCGCTGCCGCTGCTGCTGTCGGATGGCACGCCCTTTCCCCTGCGTGACATCCTGGTGTTCATCGCTGCCGGGGTGATCCTGCTGTCACTGGTGGTGGCGAGCATCGGCATACCGCTGCTCCTGGCGCGACTGCCGGAGCAGTCCAATGACCTGCTGGAGCGGGAGCGCTGCGAGGTGCGGATCAACGCCGCCCGGGCCGCCATCACGGCGCTGGAAGACGTCGAATCCAGCGACGCCGACGAGCCAGTACGGGCGGCGCTGCAGGCGGAGATCAAGGCCGGCATCATCGCCGAGTTCCGTGACGAGCTGAGTTCCGCCGATGACAGCGAGGATGCCCGTTCCCTGGCGCGCCTGAGGGATACCCTGGATGGCGAGCTGCGCCTGCTCGCCATCCGCGCCCAGCGCCGTGAACTCTACCGACTCCGAATCGCCGGCGTGATCGATGACCTGGTGGTCACCGAATTCCTGCGTGAGCTGGACATTCAGGAGACCGCGCTGATGCGCGACCAGGGCAACCGCTAGCCCTGGCAGAAGCGGCGGATGCGCTCCGCCGCTTCCACGCACTCGGCCAGGGGCGCGACCAGCGCCATGCGGATCCGACCGGCGCCCGGATTGACGCCCGCGACTTCTCGCGACAGGTAGGAGCCCGGCACCACGGTCACGTGTTCGCGGGCGAACAGATCGCGGGCGAAGGCTTCGTCATCGCCCGGTGTCTTGGCCCAGAGATAGAAGCCGCCGTCCGGCAGCGAGACCTCCAGGCTACCCTGCAGGATATCCAGCACGGCGGCGAACTTCTGCCGATAGAGCTCGCGGTTCTCGCGGACATGGGCCTCATCGCGCCAGGCCACGGCACTGGCCTTCTGCACCTGCACCGGCATGGCGCAGCCGTGGTAGGTGCGATAGAGCAGGAAACGCTTGAGAATGGTGGCATCGCCCGCGACGAAACCCGATCTCATACCCGGCAGGTTGGAGCGCTTGGACAGGCTGTGGAAGACCACGCAGCGGGCGAAGTCGCTGCGGCCCAGTTCGGCACAGGCGGTGAGCAGGCCGGGCGGCGGGCTGGCTTCGTCGAAGTAGAGTTCGCTGTAGCACTCGTCGGCGGCGATCACGAAGTCGTACCGGTCGGCCAGGGCGATGAGCTTTTTCAGCGTTGCCACCGGCAGCAGGGCACCGGTGGGATTGCCGGGCGAGCACAGGAACAGCAGCTGGCAGCGCTGCCAGACCTCGTCCGGCACGCTGTCGAAATCGGGATTGAAGCCCCGGTCCGCCAGGCACGGCAGGTAGTGGGGCTCGGCGCCGGCGAGCAGGGCCGCGCCTTCGTAGATCTGATAGAAGGGGTTCGGACTCAGCACCAGGCCCGCCTGGCTGCGATCCACCACCGCCTGGGTAAAGGAGAACAACGCCTCCCGGGTGCCGGTCACCGGCAGCACGTGACGTGCCGGATCCAGCCAGCCGGCGGGTACGCCGAAGCGCTGACCGGCCCAGCTGGCGATGGCCTCGCGCAACTCGGCGATGCCGAGGGTGGTCGGGTAGACCGCCAACTGATCCAAGTTGGCGGTCAGGGCCTCGGCGACGAAGGCCGGCGACGGGTGCTTGGGCTCGCCGATCGACAGCGGAATCGGCTTGAGCGCCGCCGGCGGGGTCACGCCAGCGAGGAGCGCGCGCAGCTTCTCGAACGGATAGGGCTGCAGCAGGTCGAGGGTGGGATTCATCGTCAGGTGGTCCTTCGTTCGAGACTAGATGCTGATGCGGCTGAGTGGCGCCTGGCTGTCCGGTTCGCGCAGCTGTTTGATCAGGGCCTGCTGCAGGGCGCTGCAGAGGCCGGGATCCGCCAGTGGACGACCATCGGCGTCGGTGACGTAGAAGACGTCTTCCACGCGCTCGCCGAGGGTGGCGATCTTGGCGTTGAGCACCGACAGGTCGAAGTCGAGGAAGATCCGCCCCACCCGTGCCAGCAGTCCGGGTCGATCCGGTGCCGTCAGTTCGATCAGGCTCGCCGAGCGCGTGGTGTCGGTGTAGATGTTCACCTGGGGCGAGAAGGCGAAATGCTTGAGCTGGCGGGTCACTCGCCGGTTGATGATGCTCGGGTATTCCTCGGGATGCTTGAGCGCCTCGATCAGGCCGGCACGGATCTGGGCGATGCGCGCGGGATTGTTGCCGATCGAGCCGCCATCGGTATCCAGCACGATGTAGGTGTCCAGGGTGAACTGGCTGCTGGAGGTGATGATGCGCGCGTCCTGAATGTTCAGGTTGAGCTGGTCCATCACCGCCACGGTCACCGCGAAGAAGTCGTGCTGGTCCGCGGCATAGATGAAGATCTGGGTGCCGCCTTCGGAATCGCGCTGGGTGGTCTCGCGGATCAGCACCAGCGGCTCGGCGGTATCCCCATGGCCGAGGATGGCTTCGGTGTGCCAGGCGACGTCCAGCGCGGTATGGCGCAGGAAATAGGTGTCGCCCAACTGCGACCAGAGCTGCTCGGCGTCATCGGCATCGATGCCGCGACGCATCAGGGTGTCCAACGCCGATTGCTGGGTGCTGCGGATCTGCTCTTCGCGATTGACCGGATTCTCCAGGCCGCGACGCAGGGCGCGCTTGGTCTCGGTATAGAGCTGGCGCAGCAGGGTCGCGCGCCAGGAATTCCACAGCGACGGATTGGTCGCGGTGATGTCGGCCACGGTGAGGACGTACAGATAGTCCAGGTGGGTGTGATCACCGACCGTCAGGGCGAAATCGTGGATCACCTGGGGGTCGGAAAGATCCTTGCGCTGGGCAGTGGTGGACATCACCAGGTGATTGCGTACCAGCCAGCTGACCAGGCGGGTGTCCCACTCCGGCAACTGGTGACGGCGACCGAAGGCTTCGACGTCTTCCGCACCCAATTCCGAGTGATCGCCACCCCGGCCCTTGGCGATGTCGTGGTAGAGGCCGGCGATGTAGATCAGCTCCGGCTTGGGCAGCTTGTGGATCACCCGCGTCGCCAGCGGATACTTCTCCGCCAGGACGTCGTAGCTCATCTTGCGCAGGTGCTTGATGAGATTGAGGGTGTGGGCGTCCACCGTATAGATGTGGAAGAGGTCATGCTGCATCTGGCCGACGATCTGGCCGAATTCGGGTAGGTAGAGCCCCAGCAGGCCGTAGCGATTCATCCGCCGCAGGTTGCGATGGATGCCGGATTCGCTCTTGAGCAGTTCGATGAAGAGGCTGGTGTTGCGGATGTCCTGGCGAAAGACGTCGTCGATGAGGTGACGGCTGTCGCGCAGCAGGCGGATGGTGCCGGCGCTCGGTCCCCTGATCGCAGGGTTCTGCGCCAGCAGGACGAACAGCTCCATCAGCGCGAAGGGGGTGCGCAGGAAGACCTGGGGATGTACCACCTCCAGATAACCGTTGCGGATCTGGAATCTGTTGTTGAGCGGAGTCACCGCGACCGGCACCTGCTCGTCGCGCAGATTCACTTCCTCGAAATGCTGCATCACCACATCGCTGAGCTGGGAGACGTCCATCACCACCCGGTAGTACTTCTGCATGAAGCGTTCTACCGCCAGCTTGGCGTCGTTGTCCTCGTAGCCGAGCAGGCTGGCGATGCGCCGCTGATGGTCGAACAGCAGCCGATCCTCGGCGCGCCCGGCCAGCATGTGCAGGGCATAGCGGACCTTCCACAGGTATTCCTGCGCCGAAATCAGCAGGCTGCATTCGCTTTCGGTCAGGAAACCCTGGCCTACCAGGGCCTGCAGGTTGAGGGTGCCGAACTGCCGCCGGGCGATCCACAGCAGCGTCTGGATATCGCGCAGACCGCCGGGCGAGCCCTTCACGTTGGGTTCGAGGTTGTATTCGGTGTCGTTGTACTTGGCATGCCGCGCACTCTGCTCGGCACGCTTGGCCAGGTAGAAGGCGCGTCCTGGCCAGAGGTGCTCGACACTCGTGGCCGCCAGCATCGCCTGGCGCAGGTGCTCGGGGCCGGCGAGGGTGCGGCTTTCCATCAGGTTGGTGATGACCGTCAGGTCGGCCAGGGCCTCGGTGGTGCATTCGCGCAGTGATCTGACGCTCTGCCCCACGGCCAGGCCCACATCCCACAGCAGGGTCAGGAAACCCTCGATGGATTCGCGGAAGCGTTCCTGTTCCTCTTCGGCCAGCAGGATCAGCAGGTCGATGTCCGAGTGCGGATGCAACTCGCCGCGACCATAGCCGCCCACCGCGAGCAGGGCGATGCCGTCCTCCGGCCAGCTGAAGCGATTCCAGGCGGCGATCAGCATCTGATCGATGAACCAGGCGCGATCCTCGACCAGCCGGCGCACGCTGCGGCCTGCAAGGAAGCGTGCATCGAGGGTGGCGTTCGCGGCCCGGATGAATTTCTTGAAGGCCGCGAGAGGGCTGGCTTTCAGCGAAAGCTCAGCCTGGAACTGGCCGGCGTCGAACAACTCCGAATCGACCTGGGGCATGGGCGCTCACTCACGCAGAAACGCGGGGAAAGGTTTCGTCCTTGCGCAGGGTCAGGATCTCGTAACCCTCGTCGGTGACCAGCACCGTGTGTTCCCACTGCGCGGACAACTTGCGGTCCTTGGTGATGGCGGTCCAGCCATCGCCCAGCAGGCGGGTCTCGTAGCGGCCCTGGTTGATCATCGGCTCGATGGTGAAGATCATCCCGGCCTGCAGCTCGAGGCCCGTGCCGGCACGGCCGTAGTGCACCACCTGCGGCTCCTCGTGGAAGCCCTTGCCGATCCCGTGGCCGCAGTATTCGCGAACCACCGAGAAGCCGTTCTTCTCGGCGTGCTTCTGGATGACCTCGCCGATATCGCCCAGCCGCGCGCCGGGGCGCACCAGGTCGATGCCCTTGTAGAGGCATTCCTGGGTGACCTGGCAGAGCCGGTCGGCCCACTCGGGCACGTCGCCCACCAGGTACATCTTGCTGGTGTCGCCGTGGTAACCATCTTTGATGACGGTGATGTCCACGTTCATGATGTCGCCGCTCTTGAGCGGCTTGTCATTGGGGATGCCATGGCAGACCACGTGGTTCAGCGAGGTGCAGATGGATTTGGGATAGCCCTTGTAGTTCAGCGGGGCAGGGATGGCCTGCTGCACGTTGACGATGTAGTCGTGGGCCAGCCGATCCAGTTCTTCGGTGGTGATGCCGGGACGCACGTGTTCGTCCAGCATTTCGAGCACTTCGGCGGCCAGTTGGCCGGCGATGCGCATCTTGGCGATGTCTTCAGGGGTCTTGAGGATGACGGTCATCGGAAATCTCTAGGTATCACGCCAGGCGTTAGCTTTCGATCCGCTATTCTATCAGAGCCGGCCCCGCACTGTGGCTGCCGGCGGTACCCCGGACCTCCGGTGTGCGGCAATCGCCGCTGGTGGTATCCGGCAAGGCGTGATATAAAGTCGCGCGCTTTTTCGGGGCTATGCCCTTCAGCGCTCCTAACCCCACACACGCATCGACACGATGACCTGGGTGCTTCCCGATAGGAAGTTGGTCATTGGGATGCGTGGAGGCCCAACCCGACTACGAGGAACATCTGAATGTCTCAAGTCTCCATGCGTGACATGCTGAAAGCCGGCGTGCATTTCGGCCACCAAACCCGTTACTGGAACCCGAAGATGGGCAAGTACATCTTCGGCGCGCGTAACAAGATCCACATCATCAACCTCGAAAAGACCCTGCCGATGTTCAACGAGGCCCTGACCTTCGTTGAGCGCCTGGCGTCCGGCAAGAACAAGATCCTGTTCGTCGGCACCAAGCGCGCTGCCGGCAAGATCGTACGCGAAGAAGCCGCGCGTTGCGGTCAGCCCTTCGTCGATCATCGCTGGTTGGGCGGCATGCTGACCAACTACAAGACCATCCGTGCCTCGATCAAGCGTCTGCGTGATCTGGAAGTCCAGTCCCAGGACGGTACTTTCGACAAGCTGACCAAGAAAGAAGCCCTGATGCGCACTCGTGACCTCGAGAAGCTCGAGCGCAGCCTGGGTGGTATCAAGGACATGGGCGGTCTGCCGGATGCCCTGTTCGTGATCGACGTCGACCACGAGCGCATCGCCATCACCGAAGCCAACAAGCTGGGCATCCCGGTCATCGGCGTAGTCGATACCAACAGCAGCCCGGAAGGTGTTGACTACATCATCCCCGGCAACGACGACGCCTTCCGCGCCGTTACTCTGTACCTGAGCAGCGTTGCCGATGCCGTGATCCGTGGCGGCAGCAACGGCGGTGCCAACGAGCAATTCGTCGAAGAACCCGCTGCCGAAGCCGTCGAGGGCTGAGCATTTCGACCCTAGGGTCGAGCGGTTCGACGTGCGAGAAGGGGGCCTAGCCCCCTTTTTGCCTACTGGCGTTTCATTGGCTCCGCCTGCGTGCGGAGTGACCTCGAAACCGATTCAAGAGGATTTCAAACATGGCAGAAATCACTGCAGCCCTGGTCAAAGAACTGCGCGAGCGCACCGGCCAAGGCATGATGGATTGCAAGAAGGCCCTGACCGCTGCCGGTGGCGACATCGAGAAAGCCATCGACGACATGCGTGCCGCTGGCGCCATCAAGGCTGCCAAGAAAGCCGGTAACGTGGCTGCCGAAGGTTCCATCGCGGTCAAGGTCGCTGACGACAACAAAGCTGCCGTCATCATCGAAGTCAACTCCCAGACCGATTTCCTGGCTCTGCAGGACGACTTCAAGGGCTTCGTCGCCGCCAGCCTGGACAAGGCCTTCGCCGAGAAGATGAGCGATGCCGCTCCGCTGATCGCCGCTCAGGAAAGCGCCCGTGAAGCTCTGGTCGCCAAGTGCGGCGAGAACGTCAACATCCGTCGCCTGACCCGTGTCGAAGGCGATGTCGTTGGTGCCTACCTCCACGGTCACCGCATCGGTGTGGTCGTTACCCTGCAGGGTGGCACCGCCGAACTGGCCAGGGAAATCGCCATGCACGTCGCGGCGAGCAATCCCCAGTTCCTGAATCCCTCCCAGGTTTCCGAAGAAGCCGTCGCCAAGGAAAAGGAAATTTTCCTGGCGCTGAATGCCGACAAGATCGCCGGCAAGCCGGAAAACATCGTGGAGAACATGGTCAAGGGTCGTATCAACAAGTTCCTGGCCGAAGCCAGCCTGGTTGAGCAGCCCTTCATCAAGGATCCGGAAGTCAAGGTCGGCGAGCTGGCCAAGAAAGCCGGCGCCGAAATCGTTTCCTTCGTGCGTTACGAAGTAGGCGAAGGCATCGAGAAGGCTGAAGTCGACTTCGCTGCCGAAGTCGCTGCCCAGCTGGCTGCCAGCAAGCAGTAAGACCGGCATCCGCCGTTGATCAGGAGGCCGCCCGCTTCGAGCGCGCGGCCTCTTTGTCAAATTGGAAGGCAGGTCTGATTTCTGGTCTTCCAAGGAGTTTTTTGCCGATTGGAGTGAACGCAACTGCGGTTGCGCTTTCCTATCGCTGGATCAAAATCCCCCGCACATGTTCATCGCCACAGGAGAGAGTGAATGGCACAGCAGATGAGTGGTCGCCAACCCCGTTACAAGCGTATTCTGCTGAAGCTCAGTGGCGAAGCCCTGATGGGAAGTGAAGACTTCGGGATAGATCCGAAGGTGCTGGATCGCATGTCGCTGGAGATCGGCCAACTGGTGGGCATCGGTGTCCAGGTCGGTCTGGTGATCGGCGGTGGCAACCTGTTCCGCGGTGCGGCGCTGTCCGCCGTGGGTATGGACCGGGTGACCGGCGACCACATGGGCATGCTGGCTACCGTGATGAACGCCCTGGCCATGCGCGATGCTCTCGAGCGTTCCAATATTCCCGCCACGGTGATGTCCGCCATCTCCATGGTCGGCGTGACCGACCAGTATGATCGCCGCAAGGCCCTGCGTCAGTTGAAGGACGGCGAAGTCGTCATCTTCTCCGCCGGTACCGGCAATCCGTTCTTTACCACCGATTCCGCCGCCTGCCTGCGGGCCATCGAGGTCGAAGCCGATCTGGTGCTCAAGGCCACCAAGGTGGATGGTGTATACACGGCAGATCCCTTCAAGGATCCCAACGCCGAAAAATTCGAGCGCCTGACCTACGACGAGGTGCTCGACCGCAAGCTGGGTGTCATGGATCTCACGGCCATCTGTCTCTGCCGTGATCACAACATGCCCTTGCGGGTTTTCAACATGAACAAGCCCGGCGCCCTGCTCAATATCGTAGTGGGCGGAGGTGAGGGCACCCTGATCGAGGAGGGAGCAGCATGATCAACGAGATCAAGAAGGATGCGCAGACGCGCATGACCAAGACCCTGGAAGCCCTGGGCCACGCCTTTGCCAAGATCCGTACCGGACGCGCTCATCCGAGCATCCTGGATAGTGTCATGGTGTCCTACTACGGCAGCGACACCCCGCTGCGTCAGGTGGCCAACGTCACCGTCGAGGATTCGCGGACCCTGGCCCTGAGCGTGTTCGACAAGAGCATGATCCAGGCGGTCGAGAAGGCCATCATGACCTCCGACCTGGGCCTCAATCCGGCCACTGCCGGCACCACCATTCGCGTGCCGATGCCGGCGCTGACCGAAGAGACCCGCAAGGGCTTCACCAAGCAGGCGCGTGCCGAGGCCGAGCAGGCGCGCGTTTCCGTGCGCAACATCCGCCGCGATGCCCTGGCCCAGCTCAAGGATCTGCTCAAGGAAAAGGAAATCAGTGAAGACGAGGATCGTCGCGCTCAGGATGAAGTCCAGAAGCTGACTGATAAATTCGTCGCCGAGGTGGACAAGGCTCTGGAGGCCAAGGAAGCCGACTTGATGGCTGTTTGACAACGGTTGGGACGTAACATGGGCATGAGCAAGCCAGGCAAGGTGGTGCCGCGTCACGTGGCGATCATCATGGATGGGAACAATCGCTGGGCGCGCCGTCGGCTGCTGCCGGGCGTCGCCGGTCACAAGGCCGGAGTGGACGCCGTGCGCGCGGTCATCGAGGTGTGCGGCGATGCGGGCGTCGAGGTGCTGACGCTGTTCGCCTTCTCCAGCGAGAACTGGCGGCGTCCGGCCGACGAGGTCGGCGCCCTGATGGAGCTCTTCCTTTCCGCCCTGCGGCGGGAGGCCAAGAAGCTGCATCAGAACGGCATCCGGCTACGTATCATCGGTGATCGCTCGCTGTTCCATCCAGAACTGCAGGCGGCCATGGCGGAAGTCGAGGCACTTACTGCCCATCACACCCGGTTCGTGCTGCAGATCGCCGCGAACTACGGGGGGCAATGGGACATCACCCAGGCCGCCCAGCAGCTGGCGCTGGAGGTCCAGCAGGGCACCCTGCAGCCGGGTGAGATTACCCCCGAGCTGTTGCAAGGCCGTCTGGCGACGGCCGACCTGCCACTGCCCGATCTGTGCATCCGCACCGGCGGCGAGCGGCGGGTGAGCAACTTCCTGCTCTGGCAGATCGCCTATGCCGAGCTGTATTTCTCCGACCTGTTCTGGCCGGACTTCAAGCATGAGGCCATGCATGCCGCGCTGGCCGACTTCGCCACCCGGCAGCGGCGGTTCGGTCGGACCTGCGAACAGGTGGAAGCGGAGCTACGCGCCTAATGCTGAAGCAGCGAGTTATCACGGCGATGGTGCTCCTGCCCATCGCCCTGGCCGGATTTTTCTGGCTGGAAGGGGCGACCTTCGCCCTGTTCATCGGTGCGGTCGTGGTCCTGGGTGCCTGGGAGTGGGCGCGCTTGGCGGGTTTGGAAACCCAGCCGCTGCGTTGCGCCTATGCCGCCGTGGTCGCGCTGGCGCTGTTGCTCTGCTGGTGGTTGCCCGGTGGTGCCCATGGTCTGCTGTTCATCAGTCTGGCCTGGTGGCTCTATGCGACCGTGCTGGTACTTACCTATCCCGACAGCGCCCGGGCCTGGCAGGCTTCCTGGCGGCGCCTGCTGATCGGTCTGGTGGTGCTGGTTCCGGCCTGGCAGGGGCTGATGCTGCTCAAGGCGGCGCCCGGTGGCAATCTGCTGATTCTCGAAGTTATGATGCTGGTGTGGCTGGCCGACATCTTCGCCTACTTTTCCGGACGAGCCTTCGGCAAGCGCAAGCTGGCGCCGGCCGTGAGCCCGGGCAAGAGCTGGGAAGGCCTCTACGGCGGCCTGGCCGCCGCGCTGGTGGCGACCCTGGTGCTCGGCCTGGTCCGTGGCTGGGGCCTGGGCGACCTCTTGCAGGCGCTCATCGGTGCCGCCTGCGTGGTGCTGATCTCCGTGGTCGGCGATCTCACCGAGAGCATGTTCAAGCGCCAGGCCGGACTCAAGGACAGCAGTCAGCTGCTGCCGGGGCACGGGGGCGTGCTGGATCGCATCGACAGCCTCACGGCCGCCGTTCCGCTGTTCGCCCTGCTGCTCTGGTGGGCTGGCTGGGGTGTTCAGTGAGCATCCAGCAGCTGTGCGTGCTGGGTGCGACTGGCTCCATCGGCGCCAGCACCCTGGACGTCGTGGCCCGGCACCCTGATCGCTATCGTATCTTCGCCCTCAGCGGGCATCGTCGGCTGAAGGAGCTGGCTGACCTATGCCGGCGTTTCCAACCGGTCTATGCGGCCGTGCCGGACCAGGCCTCCGCCGATCAGCTGGCCAGTCTGCTGCAGGACGTCGAGCTGCGCCCCGAGATCCTGGTGGGGGAGGGTGGCCTGGAGGCCATCGCGGCTCACCCAAAGGTCGATGCCGTCATGGCGGCGATCGTCGGCGCGGCGGGCCTGAAGCCGACGCTGGCCGCGGTCAAGGCCGGCAAGCGCGTGCTGCTGGCCAACAAGGAAGCCCTGGTCATGAGCGGCGCGCTCTTCATCGAGGCGGTGCAGGCCAGTGGCGCGACCCTGCTGCCCATCGACAGCGAGCACAATGCCATCTTCCAGTGCCTGGCCGATCCGGCGACGCCCGGACTGGCACGCAAGGGCGTAAGGCGCATCCTGCTCACCGCCTCGGGTGGTCCGTTCCGCGAGACACCGGCCGAGCAACTGGCCGGCGTGACGCCGGACCAGGCCTGTGCCCATCCCAAGTGGTCCATGGGGCGCAAGATCTCGGTGGATTCCGCCACCCTGATGAACAAGGGGCTGGAGCTGATCGAGGCCTGCTGGCTATTCGAGGCGAAACCCGAGCAGGTCGAGGTGGTCATCCATCCCCAGAGCGTGATCCATTCGCTGGTGGACTACGTGGATGGCTCGGTGCTGGCCCAGCTGGGCAATCCCGACATGCGCACCCCGATCGCCCATGCCCTGGCCTGGCCCGAGCGGATCGACTCCGGTGTTTCGGCGCTGGATCTGTTCGAGATCGGCCGACTCGACTTCGAGCGGCCCGACGAGGAGCGCTTTCCCTGTCTGCGCCTGGCGCGAGAGGCGGCTCAGGCGGGTGGTTGCATGCCGGCGACGCTCAACGCGGCCAACGAGGTCGCCGTCGAGGCCTTTCTCGAAGGCCGGCTGGGCTTCACCGAAATCCCCCTGCTGATCGAGGCGGTACTCAAGGGTGTCGAGCCCGGTGCGGCCGCTGATCTCGCTGCGGTCTTCGCGGCCGACAGCACCGCTCGGCAACTGGCTCGTGAGTGGCTGTCGAGACGCTGATCCCGCGCCTCGACACCTGGCCTGCAAGTCCGCAGAATCTGCACACTGAGGTAGCGGAGGCAGCCAATGTCCATCCTTTATACGATTGTGGGAACCCTGATCGCCCTGGGCGTCCTGGTGACCATCCACGAGTATGGCCATTTCTGGACGGCGCGCCGTTGCGGCGTCAAGGTCCTGCGCTTTTCCGTAGGATTCGGCAAGCCGCTGTTGCGCTGGCACGACCGCCGGGGCACCGAATTCGTGGTGGCCGCGATCCCGCTGGGCGGCTATGTGAAGATGCTGGACGAGCGCGAGGCGCCGGTGGCGCCCGAAGAGCAGCATGCGGCCTTCAATCGCAAGACGGTCCGCCAACGTATCGCCATCGTCGCTGCCGGACCGATCGCCAATTTCCTGCTCGCCATCCTGTTCTTCTGGCTGCTGGCCATGCTCGGCTCCCAGCAGCCACGCCCGGTCGTGGGGGCGATCACGCCCGATACCCCGGCTGCCACCGCAGGCATTCCCGCCGGCGCAGAGTTGACCGCGGTCGATGATGCGGCGGTAGACAGCTGGTCGGCGGTCAATCTGCGTCTGGTCGATCGCCTGGGTGAAAGCGGTCCGCTGCGCCTGAGTTACCGGGTGCCTGGCACCACCGCCGCGCAGAACACTGTCATCCAGCTCGATGCCTGGCTGCGCGGTGCGGAAGATCCGGATCCGATCCAGGCCCTGGGCCTGAAGCCCTGGCGGCCGCGGATTCCGGCGGTCTTCGCCGAGCTGGATCCGGCTGGTCCGGCGAAAGCGGCCGGCCTGCAGACGGGAGACCGTCTGATCGCCCTGAACGATACGGCCATCGCCGACTGGCAGCAGGCCGTGGACTGGGTGCGGGCACACCCCGGTCAGCAGGTCAGGCTGACCTATGAGCGCGAGGGTCAGCAACGGGACCTGACCCTGCGACTGGGCGCACGGCGCGTCGATTCCACCGAGACCGGTTACCTCGGTGCGGGTGTGGCGCCGGTCAAGTGGCCAGCGGAAATGGTTCGCGAAATCAGCTACGGACCTGTGGCTGCCATAGGGGAAGGTGTCAGCCGGACCTGGCAGATGAGCGTGCTGACGCTGGTCTCCCTGAAGAAGATGCTCTTGGGAGAGCTGTCGGTAAAAAACTTGAGCGGGCCGATAACCATTGCTAAAGTGGCGGGCGCTTCAGCTCAGTCAGGCCTGGGGGATTTCCTCAATTTTCTGGCGTACCTGAGCATAAGCCTGGGGGTTCTGAATCTGTTGCCTATCCCTGTGCTCGACGGTGGTCATCTGGTCTTCTACTTCGTCGAGTGGATTCGCGGGCGGCCCTTGTCCGAGCGTGTACAGACATGGGGCATGCAGATCGGTATTAGCCTCGTCGTGGGTGTGATGCTGCTGGCCCTGGTCAATGACCTCGGTCGCCTCTGACACTCTGCTGATTGCCGAATCTGCCGCCCAGTGCGGCAGATTCTTTATTTGCCAGTTGGAATAAAAGGGACTCATGAAACGCCTGCTGCTACCTGCGGTAATAGCCGCGCTGATGATCGGCGAGGTACACGCCGAGTCCTTCACCATCTCCGATATCCGCGTCAACGGACTGCAACGTGTATCGTCCGGCAGCGTCTTCGGCGCCCTGCCGCTCAACGTCGGCGAGTCCGTCGACGACAACAAGTTGGCCGAAGCCTCGCGCTCGCTCTTCCGTACCGGATTCTTCCAGGATATCCAGCTGGGCCGTGACGGTAACGTCCTCGTCGTGAACCTGGTCGAGCGTCCCTCCATTTCCAGCATCACCCTGGAAGGCAACAAGGCGATCTCCAGCGACGACCTGATGAAGGGTCTCAAGCAGGCCGGTCTCGCCGAAGGCGAGATCTTCCAGCGTGCGACGCTGGAAGGCGTGCGCAACGAATTGCTGCGCCAGTACGTCGCCCAGGGTCGCTATTCCGCCAGCATCGATGCCGAAGTGGTGCCTCAGCCCCGTAACCGGGTGCAGCTGAAGATCACCATCAACGAGGGCGAGGTGGCGACCATCTCCCACGTCAACGTGGTGGGCAACACGGTCTTCGCCGAGGACGACCTGACCTCGCTGTTCGAGCTCAAGCCAAGCAACTGGTTGTCGTTCTTCCGTAACGATGACAAGTACTCCCGGGAAAAGTTGTCAGGTGACCTCGAGCGCCTGCGCTCCTATTACCTGGATCGTGGCTACATCAACATGGACATCACCTCGACCCAGGTGTCCATCACGCCCGACAAGAAGCACGTCTACATCACGGTCAACGTCAACGAAGGGCAGAAGTACACCGTTCGTGAAGTGAAGCTGTCCGGCGACCTCAAGGTCCCGGAGGAAGAGCTGCGCAAACTGATGCTGGTTCAGCCGGGCCAGGTCTTCTCGCGCAAGGTCATGACCAGCACCTCGGACCTGATCACCCGCCGACTGGGCAACGAAGGCTATACCTTCGCCAATGTCAACGGCTTGCCCGAGCCCCATGACGACGACCACAGCGTGTCCCTGACCTATGTGGTCGATCCGGGCAAGCGTGCCTACGTCAATCGCATCAACTTCCGCGGCAACACCAAGACCGAGGACGAGGTGCTGCGTCGCGAGATGCGCCAGATGGAAGGCGGTTGGGCGTCCACCTATCTCATCGACCAATCCAAGACCCGCCTCGAGCGCCTGGGCTACTTCAAGGAAGTCAAGGTCGAGACGCCTCAGGTGCCTGGCACCGACGACATGGTCGACGTCAACTACAACGTCGAAGAGCAGCCGTCGGGCTCCATCACCGCCAGCATCGGCTTCGCCCAGAGCGCCGGTCTGATCCTCGGTGGTTCCATCAGCCAGAACAACTTCCTCGGTACCGGCAACCAGGTCAGCATCGGTCTGACCCGTTCCCAGTACCAGAGTCGCTACAACTTCAGCTTTACCGATCCCTACTTCACGCCGGATGGCGTGAGCCTGGGCTACAACATCTTTTATCGCAGCACCGACTACAGCAAACTGTACGACAGTGACGTCTCCTACTATTCGATCAACAGCCTGGGTACCGGTGTCACCCTGGGCTATCCGATCAGCGAGACCTCGCGCCTGACCTATGGTCTGAGCGTGCAGAAGGATGAGATCAACCCAGGTACCTACAGCGCCGACGAGATCTACGACTTCGTCCAGCGTGAAGGGGACAATTTCACCAACTTCAAGGCCAGCATCGGCTGGTCGAGCTCAACGCTGAACCGTGGCGTCCTGCCGACCCGTGGTGCCTCCCAGAGCCTGACCGGTCAGATCACCATTCCAGGTAGCGACCTGAGCTTCTACAAGCTCGACTACCGCGGCCAGCTGTTCACCCCGCTGACCGACAATACTGCGCTGCGCTTCCATACCGAGCTGGGCTATGGCGACGGCTATGGTAGTACCGACGGCCTGCCGTTCTACGAGAACTACTACGCGGGCGGCTTCAACTCTGTGCGGGGTTTCGAGGACAGTAGTCTGGGTCCGCGGACCACGCCACCAAGGAACCCGGCGACTTACGCTGATCAAGGCCAGGGCTACCGCGATCGGGAGAATGATGAGGCCTTCGGTGGCAACGTCCTGATCACTGGTGGTGTGGAATACCTGTTCCCCTTGCCCTTCGTGAAGGATCAAAAATCCCTGAGAACCGTGCTGTTCTGGGATGTGGGTAACGTGTTCAGTACCAAGTGCTATCTGAGCAGTACGCAGAATTGTGGCGACGTCAGCTTCTCCAACATGGCCAGCTCCGTCGGCGTCGGTGTGACCTGGGTTACCGCCCTGGGTCCGCTGAGCTTCAGCCTGGGCGTACCGGTCAAGAAGCCGACCAACTCCGATCCGCAGGTCTTCCAGTTCTCGCTGGGTCAGACGTTCTGACCCAGGCAACACCTTTGCGTTTTAAGCAGGAGTCAACTGTGCACAAGTACACCCGTTACGCTCTGTTCGCTGCCGTTCTCGTTGCCGCTCCGGTTTTCGCCGACACCAAGATCGCCGTGCTGAACTACCAGATGGCCCTGCTGGAGTCCGATGCCGCCAAGAAGTACGCCGTGGACTCCGAGAAGAAGTTCGGTCCCCAGCTGAACAAGCTCAAGGGCCTGGAAAGCTCCGCCAAGGACATCCAGGACAAGCTCAACAAGGGCGGTGACAAGATGGCCCAGGCCGAGCGCACCCGCCTGGAGAACGACTTCCGCCAGAAGGCCCGGGACTTCCAGTTCCAGTCCAAGGAACTCAACGATGCCAAGGCGGCCTCGGATCGCGACATGCTCAAGCTGCTCAAGCCGCGCCTGGACAAGGCCGTGGAAGAGGTGCTGAAGAAGGGCGATTACGATCTGGTGCTCGAGCGTGGCGCCGTGGTGGACGTGAAGCCGCAGTACGACATCACGCGCCAGGTCATCGAGCGCATGAACGCGGGTCGTTGATGAGCCATAGCACCTTTACGCTGGGCGAACTGGCGCAGTGGCTGGAAAGCCGCCAGTTGACCGTGGAAGTACGCGGTTCGTCCGAGCGCCTGGTGACCGGTCTGGCTACCTTGCCCGAGGCCGGTCCTGACCAGTTGAGTTTTCTCGCCAATCCGCAGTACCGCCGCTATCTGGCCGATACCCAGGCCGGGGCCGTGCTGCTGACGGAAAAGGATGCCGACGGCTATGCCGGCGATGCCCTGATCCTGGCTAATCCCTATCTGGCCTACGCGCGCCTTTCCCACCTGTTCGATCGCAAGCCGCGCAGCGCGGCGGGCATCCATCCCACGGCGCTGATCGCGGCGGATGCCCAGGTCGATCCGACCGCGGCCATCGGTCCCTATGTGGTGATCGAGGCGCAGGCATGCATAGGCGCGGGCGTCAGTCTCGGCGCTCACTGCGTGGTGGGTGCGCGCAGCGTCATTGGCGCCGACAGCTGGCTGGCACCGCGAGTCACGCTCTATCACGACGTGACCATCGGCGCGCGCGCCGTCGTGCAATCCGGCGCCGTGATCGGCGCCGAAGGCTTCGGCTTCGCCAATGAGCGTGGCCAGTGGCAGAAGATCGCCCAGCTGGGTGGCGTGCTGATCGGTGACGACGTCGAGATCGGTGCCAATACCACCATCGACCGGGGCGCCCTGGCGAACACGGTCATCAGCGATGGCGTCAAGCTCGACAACCAGATCATGATCGCGCACAACGTCCAGGTCGGTGAGCACACCGCCATGGCCGCCTGCGTCGGCATCTCTGGCAGTACCAAGATCGGCAAACACTGCACCATCGCCGGCGGCGTGGGCATGGTCGGTCATATCGAAGTGTGCGACCACGTGTTCGTCACCGGTATGACCATGGTGACTCGCTCGATTACCGAGCCCGGCGCCTATTCCTCCGGCACGGCCATGCAGCCGGCTGGTGAATGGAAGAAGAGCGCCGCGCGGATTCGTCACCTCGACGACATGGCCCGCCGTCTGCAACATCTGGAAAAAATCGTTGCTACCGTGACCTCGCGGGATGACGCTGCTTCTGATGCTTGATTCTGCATCGGATGTTCCCCCTTTCTTAACAGGCCTTCCCCGACCATGATGGACATCAACGAGATCCGTGAATATCTCCCGCATCGCTATCCCTTTCTGTTGGTGGATCGCGTGCTGGAGCTGGATATCGAAGCCAAGCGCATTCGTGCGTACAAGAACGTCAGCATCAACGAGCCCTTCTTTACCGGCCACTTTCCCCAGCACCCGATCATGCCGGGCGTGCTGATCGTCGAGGCCATGGCCCAGGCCGCCGGCGTGCTCGGTTTCAAGATGATGAATTCCTCGCCGGCCGATGGCACCCTGTACTACTTCGTCGGATCGGATAAGCTGCGGTTTCGCCAGCCGGTGACGCCGGGCGATCAGCTGATGCTCGACGCTCGCTTCATCAGCACCAAGCGCGGCATCTGGAAATTCGAGTGCCACGCCAGTGTGGACGACAAGCCGGTCTGCTCGGCTGAAATCATCTGTGCGGAACGCAAGCTATGACGTTGATTGACCCCAGGGCTATCGTCGACCCCAAGGCACGGCTCGCCGCCGATGTCCAGGTCGGCCCCTGGTCGATCATCGGGCCCGATGTCGAGATTGGCGAGGGGTCCGTCGTCGGCCCTCACGTCATCCTCAAGGGGCCGACCGTGATCGGGCGTCACAATCGTATCTTCCAGTTCTCGTCCATCGGCGAGGATACGCCTGACCTCAAGTATCAGGGCGAGCCGACCCGGCTGCGGATCGGCGATCACAACACCATCCGCGAAGGGGTCACCATCCATCGCGGTACCGTGCAGGATCGGGAAGAGACGACCCTTGGCGATCACAACCTGCTGATGGCCTATGTGCACATCGGCCATGACAGCGTGATCGGCAATCACTGCATCCTGGTCAACAACACGGCCCTTGCCGGGCACGTGCACGTCGATGACTGGGCGATCCTGTCCGGCTATACCCTGGTGCATCAGTTCTGTCGCATCGGCGCCCACAGCTTTTCCGGCATGGGTACGGCCATCGGCAAGGACGTACCGGCCTATGTGACGGTGTTCGGCAATCCGGCCGAAGCCCGCAGCATGAACTTCGAAGGCATGCGCCGTCGGGGTTTCTCGGCCGAAGCCATCAAGGAACTGCGCCGCGCCTACAAGGTGGTCTACCGTCAGGGTCTGACCGTCGATGACGCCCTGCGCGAGCTGGAGCCCGTGGCTCAGCAGTTTCCCGAAGTGGCGGTGTTCCGCGACTCCATCCTGAGTGCGACGCGTGGCATCACCCGCTGAGTTCGCCCAGCGCCCGCTGCGCGTGGCGTTGGTGGCAGGGGAGGCGTCGGGCGATCTGCTCGGCGCCGGTCTGATGCAGGCGCTGCGTGAGCAGCACCCCGATATCTCCTTCATGGGCGTGGGCGGTCCGCGGATGGAAGCCGAAGGGCTGGTGTCCGAATTTCCCATGGAACGCCTGGCGGTCATGGGGCTGGTCGAGGTGCTCGGCCGCCTGCGCGAACTCCTGGGGCGGCGCAAGGCGCTAATCGCTCAGCTGCTCGACGCCCGTCCCGATGTCTTCATCGGTATCGACGCCCCGGACTTCGTCCTCGAGATCGAAGCCCAGCTGCATCGCGCGGGCATTCCCGCCGTGCATTACGTCAGCCCCTCGGTCTGGGCCTGGCGGCAGAAGCGGGTACTCAAGATCCGCGATGGCTCCGACCTGATGCTGACCCTGTTCCCCTTCGAGGCGCGCTTCTACGAAGAACAGCAGGTGCCGGTGCGCTTCGTCGGCCATCCGCTGGCCGATACCATTCCCCTGGACAGCGACCGCCTGGCGGCCCGGCAGGCCCTGGGTCTGCCGCAGGACGGCCAGGTCGTCGCCCTGCTGCCCGGCAGTCGCGGTGGCGAAGTAGGGCGCCTGGGGGCGCTGTTTCTCGACGCCGCCGCCCAGTTGCTGGCCGTGCGTCCTGACGTGCGTTTCGTTTTGCCCTGTGCCAATGCCGCGCGGCGGGCGCAGGTGGAGCAGCTGCTGGAAGGACGGCCGCCCTTGCCGCTGCTGCTGACCGATGGCCGTTCCCATGAGGTGCTGGCCGCCTGCGATGGCGTGCTGATCGCCTCGGGTACCGCCACCCTGGAGACGCTGCTGTTCAAGCGACCCATGGTGGTGGCCTATCGGGTGGCGCCCCTGACCTATCTGATCCTCAAGCAGTTGGTCAAGAGTCCCTACATCTCGCTGCCCAACCTGCTAGCCGGGCGCAAGCTGGTGCCCGAGCTGATCCAGCACGAGGCGACGCCGGAGCGGCTGGTAGCGGAACTCTTGCCGCTGCTGGAGCGGCCCGAGCAACAGACCGACAGCTTCGCGGCCATCCATCACAGCCTGAGGCGCGATGCCTCGGTCCAGGCGGCCGCTGCCGTGCTGGATCTTCTGCGGTCGCGCAACTGATGCAACTGGGCCTGGATTTCAACCTGGTCGAGGCGCTGGTCGCCGGGGTCGATGAAGTCGGTCGCGGTCCGCTGTGCGGCGCCGTGGTCACGGCCGCGGTGATCCTCGATCCGGGCAAGCCCATCCTCGGGCTGAACGATTCGAAGAAGCTGTCGCTGACGCGCCGCGAAGCCCTGTTCGACGAGATCCGGGAAAAGGCCCTGGCCTGGTGCGTGGCCCGCGCCGAGGTCGCCGAGATCGACCGGCTGAACATCCTGCACGCCACCATGCTGGCCATGCAGCGTGCGGTCGAGGGTCTCCAGGTGCAGCCGCGGCTGGCCCTGATCGACGGCAATCGCTGTCCCAAACTGGCGGTGCCCAGCTCACCGGTGGTGAAGGGCGACAGCCAGGTCCCGGCGATCGCCGCGGCCTCCATCCTGGCCAAGGTGACCCGCGATCGGGAGATGCAGGTGCTGGATGCCTTCTATCCGGGCTATGGCCTGGCCGGGCACAAGGGCTATCCCACCGCCGAGCACCTGGACGCACTCAGGCGCCTGGGGCCTACGCCCATCCATCGGCGTTCCTTCGCGCCGGTGCGTGACGCCTGGCACGCCCTCGAGACCCAGGCCTCCACCCAGATCATCGCGACCTACTGACGGCCGTCGCGGCGGTCTGACCGCGGGTCGACAATCCAGTACAATCCCGCGCCTCATGCATCAAGGGGTCTCTGCCATGTCCGCATCCTTCGTCCACCTGCGTCTGCACACGGAATACTCCCTGGTCGACGGGATCGTGCGGGTGAAGGGGCTGGTCAAGGCCGCCGAAGCGGCCGGAATGCCGGCCGTGGCGGTGACCGACCAGGGCAACCTCTGTTCCCTGGTCAAGTTCTACAAGGCGGCCATGGGCGCCGGGATCAAGCCCATCGCCGGCGCCGACATCTGGCTGGCCGGTCGCGATGGTGATGCGCCGCTGAGCCGCATGACCCTGCTGGTCATGAACGCCAAGGGCTATCGCAACCTCACCGAACTGCTGTCGCGGGGATTCCAGGAAGGCCAGCAGGATGGCCAGATCGTCATCCAGCGCGACTGGGTCAAGGTAGCCAGCGAAGGCCTGATTGCCCTGTCCGGTTCCAAGGAAGGCGAGATCGGCCTGGCGCTGCTCGAAGGCGACCTGGCCCTGGCCGATCAGCTGTTCGAGGAATGGCAGCAGGTCTTCGAGGATCGCTTCTATCTGGAGGTGCAGCGCACCGAAAGAGTCGGTGACGAAGAGCACCTGCATGCCGCCGTGGCCCTGGCCGATCGCTGCGGGGGCGCCCTGGTGGCGACCAACGACGTGCGCTTTCTCAAGGCCGAGGACTTCGAGGCCCACGAAACCCGCGTCTGCATCGGCGAGGGCCGCCCGCTGGACGATCCCCGGCGCGAGCGCAAGTACAGCGACCAGCAGTACCTGAAGTCGGCCGCCGAGATGGCCGAGCTGTTCAGCGACCTGCCGGAGGCGCTGGAAAACACCGTCGAGATCGCCAAGCGCTGCAACATCGAGATCCAGCTGGGCAAGTACTTCCTGCCCAACTTCCCGATTCCCAACGGGATGACCATCAACGACTACCTGCGCCATGTGTCCTTCGAGGGCCTGGAAGAGCGCCTGGCCGTGCTCTGGCCACGCGAGACCACGCCGAACTACGAAGAGAAGCGCCAGGAGTACGTCGACCGACTCAACTTCGAGCTCGACATCATCATCCAGATGGGCTTCCCCGGTTACTTCCTCATCGTGATGGACTTCATCAAGTGGGCGAAGAACAATGGCGTGCCGGTCGGTCCCGGCCGGGGCTCGGGTGCCGGCTCCCTGGTGGCCTATGTACTCAAGATCACCGACCTCGATCCGCTGGCCTACGACCTGCTGTTCGAGCGCTTCCTCAACCCCGAACGGATCTCCATGCCCGACTTCGACGTCGACTTCTGCATGGACGGACGTGATCGGGTGATCGACTACGTGGCCGACCTGTACGGCCGCGAGGCGGTGAGCCAGATCATCACCTTCGGCACCATGGCGGCCAAGGCGGTGGTGCGCGACGTGGCGCGGGTGCAGGGCAAGTCCTATGGCCTGGCCGACCGCCTGTCGAAGATGATTCCCTTCGAAGTGGGCATGACCCTGCAGAAGGCCTTCGAGCAGGAAGAGGTGCTGCGCGACTTCCTGGCGACCGACGAGGACGCCAAGGAAATCTGGGACATGGCGCTGAAGCTGGAAGGCATCACCCGCGGCACCGGCAAGCATGCCGGGGGCGTGGTGATCGCGCCGACCAAGCTGACCGACTTCTCGCCCATCGCCTGCGACGAAGACGGCAACGGCCTGGTGACCCAGTTCGACAAGGACGACGTCGAGCAGGCCGGCCTGGTCAAGTTCGACTTCCTCGGCCTGCGTACCCTGACCATCATCAAGTGGGCGCTGGAGACCATCAACCGCACGGAAGTGGAGGAGGGGCGCGAGCCGCTCAACATCGACTTCATCCCGCTGGACGACAAGCCGACCTACGCCCTGCTGCAGAAGGCCGAGACCACCGCCGTCTTCCAGCTGGAATCCCGCGGCATGAAGGAGCTGATCAAGAAGCTCAAGCCGGACTGCCTGGAAGACCTCATCGCCCTGGTGGCGCTGTTCCGACCCGGCCCGCTGCAATCGGGCATGGTGGACGACTTCATCAACCGCAAGCACGGCCGCGCCGAGCTGGCCTATCCGCATCCGGACTACCAGTACGAGGGCCTGCAGCCGGTACTGGCGCCCACCTACGGCATCATCCTCTACCAGGAACAGGTGATGCAGATCGCCCAGGTCATGGGCGGCTACACCCTGGGCCAGGCGGACATGCTGCGCCGCGCCATGGGCAAGAAGAAGCCCGAGGAGATGGCCAAGCAGCGCGGCGGCTTCATCGAGGGCTGCGCCAACAACGGCATCGATGCGGAGTTGGCCGGCAACATCTTCGACCTGGTGGAGAAATTCGCCGGTTACGGCTTCAACAAGTCGCACTCGGCGGCCTATGGCCTGGTCTCCTACCAGACCGCCTGGCTGAAGACCCACTATCCGGCGCCCTTCATGGCCGCGGTGCTGTCGGCGGACATGCACAACACCGACAAGGTGGTGATCCTCATCGAGGAATGCCGCCACATGAAGCTGCGCATCGACACGCCGGACGTGAACATCTCCGAGTTCAAGTTCACCGTGAACGAAGGTGGGCGCATCGTCTACGGCCTGGGCGCCATCAAGGGCGTGGGCGAGGGGCCGGTGGAGGCCATCGTCGAGGCGCGTGCCGAGGGGCCCTTCAAGGATCTGTTCGACTTCTGCGCGCGGGTGGATCTCAAGCGCATCAACAAGCGCACCCTGGAAGCCCTGATCCGCTCCGGGGCCCTGGATCGCCTGGGACCGCATTACCACGACGAGATCAAGGCCTATCAGGCGACCATCGACCAGAATCGCGCCGTACTGCTGGCAGCCATGGAAGAGGCCATCGCCTCCGCGGAACAGACCGCTCGCAGCCACAACAGTGGTCACGTGGATCTGTTCGGTGGCGTCTTCGCCGAACCCGAGGCCGACGTCTATGCCAACCACCGTCGCGCCCGCGAGCTCAATCTCAAGGAGCGCCTGCGCGGTGAGAAGGAGACCCTGGGGCTGTACCTGACCGGCCACCCCATCGAGGAATACGAAGGCGAGGTGCGCCGCCTGGCGCGCCAGCGCATCGTCGACCTCAAGCCGTCGCGCGAGACCCAGACCGTGGCCGGGCTGATCGTCAACCTGCGGGTGATGAAGAACAAGCGCGGCGACAAGATGGGCTTCGTCACCCTGGACGATCGCTCCGGGCGCATCGAGGCCTCGCTGTTCGCCGAAGCCTTCAATGCCGCCCAGGCGCTGTTGCAGACCGATGCCCTGGTGATCGTCGAGGGCGAGGTCAGCCAGGACGACTTCTCCGGTGGTCTGCGCCTGCGCGCCAAGCGGGTGCTGGGGCTGGAGGAAGCCCGTACCGCCCTGGCGGAAAGCCTCAGGATCGCCGTACGCAGCGAGGCACTGGCCGGTGATCGGCTACGCTGGCTGGGCGAGTTGTGCGGTCGCCATCGGGGCGCCTGCCCGGTCACCATCGACTACCAGGGGCCCACCGCGCGGGCGCTGCTGCAGTTCGGCGAGAACTATCGGATCGACCCGGCCGATGGCCTGATTCAAACCCTGCGTGACCAGTTCGGCAGGGAGAACGTCTTTCTGAACTATCGTTAAGTCCGAGCGCCTCGTGCGCTCCGTCCCAACCCTCGCCAGCGGCGGGTGCCGGTGACGTGGCAGGAGTCTCGACCTGTCCCGTCCGATCCCTTAAGGTAGGCGCCCCGGCCCCTGGCTCTAGATTGCACTAACGGATGCCCATGAACCCGAACTATCTCGATTTCGAACAGCCCATCGCCGATCTCCAGGCCAAGATCGAAGAACTTCGACTGGTCGGTAACGACAATGCGCTGAACATCAGTGACGAGATCGCCCGGTTGCAGGAGAAGAGCCAGGCGCTCACCAAGAGCATCTTCAGCGACCTGTCCAGCTGGCAGGTGGCTCGTCTGGCCCGGCATCCGCTGCGTCCCTACACCCTCGACTACATCAGCTACCTGTTCAGCGATTTCGAAGAGCTGCACGGTGACCGCCACTTCGCCGACGATCCGGCCATCGTCGGGGGCATCGCCCGCCTGGAAGGCCGTCCGGTGATGATCATCGGTCACCAGAAGGGTCGTGAAGTACGCGAGAAGGTCCGCCGCAACTTCGGCATGCCGCGTCCGGAAGGCTATCGCAAGGCCTGCCGCCTGATGGAAATGGCCGAGCGCTTCAAGATGCCGATCCTGACCTTCATCGACACCCCCGGCGCCTACCCGGGCATCGACGCCGAAGAGCGCGGCCAGAGCGAGGCCATCGCCTGGAACCTGCGGGTCATGGCGCGCCTGAAGACCCCCATCATCGCCACCGTGATCGGCGAGGGTGGTTCCGGTGGCGCCCTGGCCATCGGTGTCTGCGACCAGCTCAACATGCTGCAGCATTCCACCTACTCGGTGATCTCGCCGGAAGGTTGCGCCTCCATCCTGTGGAAGACCGCCGAGAAGGCGCCCGATGCCGCCGAGGCCATGGGCATCACCGCCGAGCGGCTGAAGAGCCTGAATATCGTCGACCAGGTGATCGACGAGCCCCTGGGCGGTGCCCACCGCGATCCCCAGGCCATGGCCAACAGCCTGCGCAGCGCACTGCTGGAGCAGCTGGATGAACTCAAGGGCTACGACATGCCGGCGCTGCTGGACCGTCGTTACACGCGCCTGATGAGCTACGGCATTTCCTGATACCGCTGCCATGAGTCTGCTGGACCGGCTGCACGCCCGCCTCGAGCGGCAGCCGCCCACCCGTCATTGGCGGGTGGGTTTTTCCGGCGGACTCGACTCGACCGTCCTGCTGCACCTCTTCGCGCGACTACGCGCGCACGGGCTGCTGGCCGACCTGCAGGCGGTGCACGTGCACCACGGGCTGCAGGCCGCGGCGGATGCCTGGGTCGCGCATTGCACCCGGGTCTGCCAGGAGTTGGCCATTCCTCTCGATATCCTGCACGTCTGCACCGATAGCGCTGCCAGTCTCGAGCGGGCTGCCCGCGAAGCGCGCTATGCCGCCTTCGCGCGGGTGCTGCCGAAGGATGGCTGCCTGGTGCTGGGCCAGCACCGTGACGATCAGCTGGAGACCCTGTTGCAGCGGCTGGTACGAGGCGCGGGCGTCAAGGGCCTGGCCGGTATGCCGGAGACCCGGTCGCTGGCTGCAGGTCGCCTCTGGCGCCCGCTGCTGGGCGAGCCCCGCGCCGCACTGCTGGCCTATGCCGAGGCCGAAGGGCTGGACTGGATCGAAGACCCCAGCAATGCCGATACCGGGCTGGATCGCAATTACCTGAGGCATGAGGTGCTGCCACGGCTGCGCCAGCGCTGGCCGGGAGTCGATCTGGTCATGGCGCGCAGCGCCCGCCACCTGGCCGAAGCCGACGAACTGCTCGGCGAACTGGCCAGCCTGGATCTGCAGTGGGCCCGACTCGTCGAACAGCCTTTCTCCTGGATTCCCTTGCCCAGTCTGGCCCTGGCGCCCTTGCAGAGCTTGAGCGAGGCCCGCCAGCGCAATGCCCTGCGCACCTGGCTGGGTGCGCTGACGCGCCAACCCGACAGCGCCCATTGGGCCGGCTGGCAGGCGGTGCGCGAGGCGGGCGCGGCCAGTGATCCCGTCTGGCGCCTCGAAGGCGGCAGTGTGCGCCGAGGGGCGGGACGGATCTGGTGGGTGCCGGACGCCTGGCAGGTCAGGCCGTCTCCCCAGGCGGTCGCCGCTCAGGTCAGCACCCTGGAACTGCGGGGCAATGGCCACCTGATCTTTATCGGGCAGGGCGCCGAAGCCGGCTGGCGGATCGGCTATCGCCAGGGGGGCGAGCGGCTGGTCGTACCCGGTCGCGGCAGTCGCGATCTCAAACGCCTGTTCAATGAGCGGGAGGTCCCGCCTTTCCTGCGCGGCCGTTTGCCGCTGCTCTGGCGAGGCGACGAACTGCTGGCCGTGGCCAATCTGCCCGGCCTGAGTGCTCTGCCAGGGGGAGGGCGGCTTGAGTGGCAGCCCGCAGACGGCATGGGTGGGTTTGAGCTGGGATGACCTTTAGGCTAGACTACGCTCCCGTCTTATACCGCATTTTCCGCTCGCCCCGAGTGGACGGTGTGCATTGGTCCGGCGCCAGGCCGACCGCTCTCGCTTTCATCGGCGGCTCTCCGCCTCAACGCAGATTCTAGGAATTTTCATGACGCGCTTTATTTTCGTCACGGGCGGTGTTGTTTCTTCTTTGGGGAAAGGCATCGCCTCGGCCTCCCTGGGCGCCATTCTGGAAGCGAGAGGGCTGAAGGTCACCATGCTCAAGCTGGATCCCTACATCAACGTGGATCCCGGCACCATGAGCCCCTTCCAGCACGGCGAGGTGTTCGTCACCCATGACGGCGCCGAGACCGACCTGGACCTGGGCCACTACGAGCGATTCATCCGCACCACCGTGACCCAGAACAACAACTTCACCACTGGTCGTATCTACATGGACGTCCTGCGCAAGGAACGTCGTGGCGACTACCTGGGCGCCACCGTACAGGTGATCCCGCACATCACCGACGAGATCAAGCGGCGCATCATCAAGGGCGCCGGCGATGCCGACGTGGCCCTGGTGGAGATCGGCGGTACCGTCGGCGACATCGAGTCGCAACCCTTCCTCGAAGCCATCCGTCAGTTGCGGGTGGAGATCGGGGCGCGCCGCGCCATGCTGATGCACCTGACCCTGGTGCCCTACATCGCCACCGCCGGCGAGACCAAGACCAAGCCGACCCAGCATTCGGTCAAGGAACTGCGCTCCATCGGCCTGCAGCCCGATGTGCTGATCTGCCGTTCCGACCATACCGTCGACAGCTCTTCCCGACGCAAGATCGCGCTCTTCACCAACGTCGAAGAGCGCGCGGTCATCTCCCTGGAAGACGTCGACACCATCTACCGCATTCCCTCCGTGCTGCACGCCCAGGGCCTGGACGAGTTCGTCGTCGAGCGCTTCGGCCTGGAATGCAAGCCGGCCGATCTGTCCGAGTGGGATCGCGTGGTGGACGCCAAGCTCAACCCCGAGCGCGAAGTCACCATCGCCATGGTCGGCAAGTACATGGAACTGCTCGACGCCTACAAGTCGCTGATCGAGGCCATGACCCACGCCGGCATCCAGAGCCGCACCAAGGTCAACCTGCGCTATATCGACTCCGAGCACATCGAGCAACAGGGCACCCATCTGCTCAAGGGTGTGGACGCCATCCTGGTTCCCGGCGGCTTCGGCCTGCGCGGCGTGGAAGGCAAGATCGCCACCGTGCAGTACGCCCGCGAGAACAAGATTCCCTACCTGGGCATCTGCCTGGGCATGCAGGTGGCGGTCATCGAATTCGCCCGTAACGTGCTGGGCTGGAAGGACGCCAACTCCACCGAATTCGACAAGGCCAGCGGGCACCCGGTGGTCGGCCTGATCACCGAGTGGCAGGACTCCACCGGCGCCACCGAGATCCGCACCGAAGGCTCCGACCTGGGCGGCACCATGCGCCTGGGTGCCCAGGAGTGCCAGCTCAGCGACGGCACCCTGGTGCACGACTGCTACGGCCAGGACGTCATCGTCGAGCGCCATCGTCACCGCTACGAGGTCAACAACAACCTGCTGCCGCAGATCCAGGCCGCCGGCCTGAAGATCTCCGGCCGCTCGGGCGACGGCGCCCTGGTCGAAGTGGTGGAAGCCCCGGACCATCCCTGGTTCGTCGCCTGCCAGTTCCACCCGGAGTTCACCTCCACCCCGCGTGACGGCCATCCGCTGTTCAGTGGCTTCGTCAACGCCGCCCTGCGTTACGCCAAGAAGGATTGAGCATGACCGTGCAGAAGATCGTCCGCGTCGGCAACATCGAGATCGCCAACGACAAGCCCTTCGTGCTGTTCGGCGGCATGAACGTGCTGGAATCCCGCGACCTGGCCATGCAGGTGTGCGAGCAATACGTCAAGGTGACCGAGAAGCTGGGCATCCCCTACGTCTTCAAGGCCAGCTTCGACAAGGCCAACCGTTCCTCGGTGACCAGCTATCGCGGCCCGGGCATGGAAGCCGGCCTGCGCATCTTCGAAGAGCTCAAGGCCACCTTCGGCATGCCGGTGATCACCGACGTCCACGAGCCCTACCAGGCGGCTCCGGTGGCGGCGGTGTGCGACATCATCCAGCTGCCGGCCTTCCTCTCGCGGCAGACGGATCTGGTGGTGGCCATGGCCAAGACCGACGCCGTGATCAACATCAAGAAGGCGCAGTTCCTCGCGCCCCAGGAGATGAAGCACATCCTCGCCAAGTGCGAAGAAGCCGGTAACGACCAGCTGATCCTCTGCGAGCGGGGCTCCTCCTTCGGCTACAACAACCTGGTGGTCGACATGCTCGGCTTCGGCATCATGAAGAGCTTCGGCTACCCGGTGTTCTTCGACGTGACCCATGCCCTGCAGATGCCGGGCGGTCGCGCCGATTCCGCTGGCGGCCGCCGCGCCCAGGTCACCGACCTGGCCAAGGCCGGCATGAGCCAGGGCCTGGCCGGTCTGTTCCTCGAAGCCCATCCGGATCCCGAACATGCCAAGTGCGACGGCCCCTGTGCCCTGCGCCTGGAGAAGCTGGAGCCCTTCCTGGCCCAGCTCAAGGCGCTGGACGAGCTGGTGAAGTCGTTCACGCCGATCGAAACTGCCTAAGCGGCGGCTGAACCAAAAGGCCCAGGCGCAGCCGAAGGCTGATCCGTCAATGACCGGTAACATGGAGATCGATACAAAAATGGCTAACATCGTCGACATCAAGGGACGTGAAGTCCTGGATTCCCGCGGCAACCCCACCGTTGAAGCGGACGTTATCCTGGACAATGGTATCGTCGGTCGCGCCACCGCGCCGTCCGGCGCGTCCACCGGTTCGCGCGAGGCACTGGAGCTGCGCGACGGCGACAAGAGCCGTTACCTGGGCAAGGGCGTACTGAAGGCCGTGGGCAACATCAACGGCCCGATCCGTGACCTGCTGCTGGGCAAGGATCCGAGCGACCAGAAGGCCCTGGACCGCGCCATGATCGAGCTGGACGGTACCGAGAACAAGGCCAAGCTGGGCGCCAACGCCATCCTGGCCGTGTCCCTGGCGGCCGCCAAGGCCGCTGCCGAAGACCAGGACCTGCCGCTCTACGCCCACATCGCCAACCTGAACGGCACCCCCGGTCAGTACTCCATGCCGGTGCCGATGATGAACATCATCAATGGCGGCGAGCATGCCGACAACAACGTCGACATCCAGGAATTCATGGTCCAGCCGGTCGGCGCCAAGAGCTTTGCCGACGCCCTGCGCGTAGGTGCCGAGATCTTCCATCACCTGAAAGCCGTGCTCAAGGCCCGTGGCCTGAGCACCTCCGTGGGTGACGAAGGCGGCTTCGCACCGAACCTGGCCTCCAACGCCGACGCCCTGGCCGCCATCGCCGAAGCGGTGAAGAATGCCGGCTACGAGTTGGGCACCGACGTGACCCTGGCCCTGGACTGCGCCTCCAGCGAATTCTACAAGGACGGCCAGTACGACCTGTCCGGCGAGGGCAAGGCCTTCGACGCCAACGGTTTCGCCGACTACCTGGCCGGGCTGACCGAGCAATTCCCGATCATCTCCATCGAAGACGGCATGGACGAGTCCGACTGGGCCGGCTGGAAGGCCCTGACCGACAAGATCGGCAGCAAGGTGCAGCTGGTGGGCGACGACCTGTTCGTCACCAACACCAAGATCCTCAAGGAGGGCATCGAGAAGGGCATCGGTAACTCGATCCTGATCAAGTTCAACCAGATCGGCTCCCTGACCGAGACCCTGGAAGCCATCCAGATGGCCAAGGCCGCCGGCTACACCGCGGTGATCTCCCACCGCAGCGGCGAGACCGAAGACTCCACCATCGCCGACCTGGCCGTGGGCACCGCCGCCGGCCAGATCAAGACCGGTTCGCTGTGCCGTTCCGATCGCGTCTCCAAGTACAACCAGCTGCTGCGCATCGAAGAGCAGCTGGGTGCCAAGGCGCCTTACCGCGGTCGTGCCGAGTTCCGCAGCTAAGGGCTGTGCGACCGGGGAGCCGATGACTCGGGTCGTCGACTCCCATCACGTCCGACGGACCACAGGATAGATGCCCAGTTTACAAACGTAGAGCTGGGCTTCTATCCTGTTTTCGTCTCTGCCGCCGCCTTTGCGGCATCCGCCGTCCGCGAATCCGTTACCGCCCATGCGAAGTCCCTACTGGCTGTTCCCCTTCCTGCTCCTGCTGCTCGGCGGTCTCCAGTATCGCCTGTGGGTCGGTGATGGCAGCTTCGCCCAGGTGCGCGAACTCAAGCAGCAGATCGCCGACCAGAATGGTGAGAACAAGCGCCTGCTGGAGCGCAACGAGATCCTCGAAGCCGAGGTCGTCGAGCTCAAGAAAGGCATGGAGACCGTCGAGGAGCGTGCCCGCCACGAACTCGGCATGGTCAAACAAGGCGAAACCCTCTTCCTGCAATCCAAATAATGTCCCTTCTGCCTTCCTTCTGGGCGGTCATCCCCGCCGCGGGCGTGGGTGCGCGGATGCGTGCCGACCGACCCAAGCAATACCTCGACCTGTGCGGCCGCAGCCTGCTGGAGCGCACCCTCGACTGTTTTCTCGACCATCCGCGCCTGCGTGGGCTGGCGGTGAGCCTGGCAGTGGAAGATCCCTGGTGGCCGACGCTGGCCTGTGCCCGCGACGCCCGTATCCTGCGCGCCCCGGGCGGTCGTGAGCGCGCCGACTCCGTGCTGGCCGGCCTGCTGCTGCTGAGCGAGCAGGGCGCCACCGAGGGCGACTGGGTACTGGTGCACGATGCCGCACGGCCCAATCTCTGCCGCGAGGATCTGGATCGGTTGCTGTCCGAACTGGCCCAGGACCCGGTGGGTGGTCTCCTGGGCGTGCCGGCGCGGGATACCCTCAAGCGCGTCGGCCACGATGGCCGGGTGAGCGAAACCGTGGATCGCAGCCAGGTCTGGCTGGCCTATACGCCGCAGATGTTCCGCCTCGGCACCCTGCGAGATGCCCTGAGCGCCGGTCTGGCAGCCGGCGCCGCCATCACCGACGAGGCCTCGGCCATGGAGTGGGCGGGGCATGCGCCACGCCTGGTCGAAGGCCGGGCGGACAACATCAAGGTCACCACCCCCGAAGACCTGCAGCGGCTGCAACGGGTCTTCGCCGAGGCCTAGGACTCAGGCCCGTCGCGGCCCTCGATCAGAAAGGTGAAAGTCGGGCTCAGCGTCCGGAGGGGGGGCGAGCGCCTGGGAGCGGGGTGCCCAGGCCCTGCTTGAGGTGTTCCACCAGCAGGCGAATCTTCGGTGAGAGAAAGCGCCGCTGCGGATAGAGGGCCCAGACCGCGCTGTTGGGCGGCTGACGATTGTCCAGCAGGGCGCGCAGCTCGCCGCGGGCCAGATACGGCAGGACGTAGTAGTCCGGCAACTGGCACAGGCCGAAGCCGCGCAGGGCGGCGTCGAGCACCGCCTGGCCGCTGTTGCAGCGCCAGGAGCCCTGGACCCGGTGCAGCACCTCGCGCTCGTTTTCGCGAAAGCTCCAGATGTCGCTGGTACCCACCAGGCAACGATGGCGACTCAGCTCGGACAGGGTATGGGGCGCGCCGAAGCGCTCCAGATAGCTCGGCGCTGCGCACAGATAGAGCTCGCGCGGCGCCAGGCGCGTCGCCACCAGGCGCGAGTCGGCCAGGCGACCCAGGCGGATGGCCAGGTCGTAGCCCTCGTGGAGCAGGTCGACGGTGCGGTTGGTCAGGTCCAGTTCCAGACTCACCTCGGGATGGCGGGCGAGGAAATCGTTGACCAGGGGTACGACGAAGCGCTCGCCATAGGTCACGGCGCAGGTCATGCGGATCAGTCCCTTTGGCTGGCTGGAGAGATCGCTGACCTCGCGCAGGGCTTCGTCGCGCGCCTCCTGCAGACGGCGGCAGTGCTGCAGGAAGGTGTGACCGGCTTCGGTGAGGGCGACGCTGCGGGTGCTGCGATAGAGCAGGCGCGCCTGCAGACGCTCCTCCAGCCGTGCCACCTGACGGCTGACGTGAGAAGTGGAGGTGCCCAGGCGATCGGCGGCCTGACCGAAGTGCAGGGTACTCGCCACGGCGACGAATTCGTCGATCCCCTCCCAACCCATGATTGTTTCCCTGTGGCAAAAATGAATTCCAGTATGCCCGATTGTTCCAGGATTTCTGGCGTCTAAACTGGTCACCTCGTTTTTCGTCCCTCTGGAGTCGACCATGATCAAGTCCCGCGCCGCCGTAGCCTTCGCGCCCAACGAGCCCCTGAAGATCGTCGAAGTGGACGTCGAGCCGCCCAAGGCCGGCGAGGTGTTGATCCGCATCGTCGCCACCGGCGTCTGCCACACCGATGCCTACACCCTCTCGGGCCAGGATTCCGAAGGCGTCTTTCCCTGCATCCTCGGTCACGAGGGCGGTGGCATCGTCGAGGCGGTGGGCGAGGGCGTGACCTCGGTCGCCGTGGGCGATCACGTCATCCCGCTGTACACCGCCGAATGCGGCCAGTGCAAATTCTGCAAATCCGGCAAGACCAACCTCTGCAGTTCGGTGCGCGCCACCCAGGGCAAGGGCCTGATGCCCGACGGCACCACGCGCTTCTCCTACAACGGCGAGCCGATCTACCACTACATGGGCTGCTCCACCTTCTCCGAGTACACGGTGCTGCCGGAGGTCTCGGTGGCCAAGATTCCCGCAGAGGCGCCGCTGGAAAAGGTCTGCCTGCTGGGTTGCGGGGTGACCACCGGCATCGGTGCGGTACTCAACACCGCCAAGGTGGAAGAGGGTGCCACCGTCGCCGTCTTCGGCCTGGGCGGCATCGGCCTGGCCGCCATCATCGGCGCCAAGATGGCCAAGGCCAGCCGCATCATCGCCATCGACATCAATCCGTCCAAGTTCGACATCGCCCGCGAGCTGGGCGCCACCGACTTCGTCAACCCCAAGGATCACCAGAAGCCGATCCAGGAGGTCATCGTCGAGCTGACCGACGGCGGCGTCGACTACAGCTTCGAGTGCGTCGGCAACGTCAACCTGATGCGCGCGGCCCTGGAATGCTGCCACAAGGGCTGGGGCGAGTCGGTGATCATCGGCGTGGCCGGAGCCGGCCAGGAGATCGCCACCCGGCCGTTCCAGCTGGTGACCGGTCGCGTCTGGCGCGGCAGCGCCTTCGGTGGCGTCAAGGGCCGCAGCGAGCTGCCGGGCTACGTGCGCAAGGCGCAGAGCGGCGAGATCCCCCTGGATACCTTCATCACCCACACCATGGGCCTGGAGCAGATCAACGAGGCCTTCGAGCTGATGCACGAAGGCAAGAGCATCCGCACCGTCGTCCATTACTGATCACCAGGCGGGCGCCCAGGGGCGCCCCCTGTTCGGGAGATGACCATGAGTCTCGAACTGCTCTCCAGCAACAAGAGTTTCGGTGGCTGGCACAAACGCTATCGCCACCGTGCCCGTAGCCTCGACTGCGACATGACCTTCGCCGTCTACCTGCCGCCCCAGGCGGAAGCCCGCAGCGACCTGCCGGTGCTCTACTGGCTGTCGGGCCTGACCTGCACCGACGAGAATTTCATGCAGAAGGCCGGTGCCCAGCGCCTGGCCGCCGAGCTGGGCCTGGTGCTGGTGGCGCCGGACACCAGTCCGCGTGGCGAAGGCGTGCCGGACGATCCCGGGAAGGCCTGGGACTTCGGCCTGGGCGCCGGCTTCTACATCAATGCCACCCAGCAGCCCTGGGCCAAGCACTACCGCATGCACGACTATGTGGTGGAGGAGCTACCGGCGCTGATCGAGGCCAACTTCCCGGTCTCGGATCGCCGCGGCGTCAGCGGCCATTCCATGGGCGGCCACGGGGCCCTGATCTGCGCCCTGCGGCATCCGGGGCGCTATCGCTCGGTGTCGGCCTTCTCGCCCATCGTCAATCCGCTGGATTGCCCCTGGGGGCACAAGGCCTTTTCCAACTACCTGGGTGACGACCGCAGCAGGTGGGCGGAGTGGGATGCCTGCGCGCTGCTGGCCAAGGCCGAGGAGCGCCTGCCGCTGCTGGTCGACCAGGGCGAACAGGACAGCTTCCTCGCCGAACAGCTCAAGCCCCAGGCGCTGCAGCGGGCGGCGGAAGCCGCGGGTCATCCGCTGGAACTGCGTCTGCAACCGGGGTATGACCACAGCTATTTCTTCGTCGCCAGCTTCATCGACGACCACCTGCGGCATCACGCGGCGGTCCTGTCGACCCCCTGAGGGCGACGGGAGCGGCCCCCAGCCGGTAGAATCGACGCCCTGTCATTTTCCAGGGCGTCTCTCTCCATGCGCATAGGTCACGGTTTCGACGTTCACGCCTTCGGCGAGGGCGATTTCATCACCCTCGGTGGCATTCGTATTCCCCACCACCATGGCCTGGTCGCCCACTCCGATGGCGACGTCCTGCTGCACGCCCTGGCCGACGCCCTGCTGGGCGCCGCCGCCCTGGGCGACATCGGCAAGCATTTCCCCGATACCGATCCGCGCTTCAAGGGCGCCGACAGCCGGGTGCTCCTGCGTCTTGTGGTCGGGCTGGTCCGTGAACAGGGCTGGAAGGTCGGCAACGTCGATGGCACCATCGCCGCCCAGGCGCCCAAGATGGCGCCGCACATCGAGGCCATGCGCCAGGCCATCGCGGAAGACCTGCAGGTCGAACTGGGCCAGGTCAACGTCAAGGCCACCACCACCGAGCGCCTGGGTTTCGTCGGGCGCGAAGAGGGCATCGCCGTGCACGCCGTGGCCCTGCTGCTGCCGCTATGACCGAAGACCAGCTGCTCGGGCCGCGCGCCCATGGCGAGCCCTGCGGCCAGGCGATCCTCAAGGCCAGCGCCGAGGACTTCCAGGTGGACGAGGTGCTGGACATCCCGCTGAGCGGTGATGGCGAGCACCTCTGGCTATGGGTCGAGAAGCGCGGCCTCAACACCGAGGAAGCCGTACGCCGCCTGGCGCGCGCCGCCGGTGTGCCGCAGCGGGCGATCAGCTTCGCCGGCCTCAAGGATCGCCAGGCCCTCACCCGCCAGTGGTTCAGCCTGCACCTGCCCGGCAAGGCCGATCCGGACCTGGCCGCCGCCTGCGACGAGACGCTGGTGATCCTCCAGCAAGGACGGCATCGCCGCAAGTTGCAGCGTGGCGCCCATGCCGCCAATGGCTTCCGCCTGCGCCTGACCGGGCTCAAGGTCGATCCTGCATTGCTGGAAGCGCGCCTGCAGGCCATCGCCACCGGTGGCGTACCCAACTATTTCGGCCCGCAGCGCTTCGGCTACCAGGGCGGCAATCTGGCCGACGCCCAGGCGTGTGCCCGTGAGCAACGCCTGCCCGAACAGCGCAATCGGCGTTCGCGGACCCTGTCCGCCGCGCGCAGCTGGCTGTTCAATCAGGTACTGGCCGGGCGTGTCGCCGATGGCTCCTGGAACCAGGCGCAGGAGGGCGATCTGCTGGCCTTCACCGACAGCCGCAGCCACTTTCCGGCGACCGCCGCCGATCTGGCGGATCCGCGCCTGGCGGCGCTCGATCTGCACCCCACCGGCCCACTGTGGGGCGCCGGTGAATCCCCGGTGCAGGGTCCGGCCGCCGCCCTGGAGCAGGAGGTGGCCAAGGCCGCCGCAGAGCTGCCCACCTGGCTGGCCGGTGCCGGCCTCTCGCATGAACGGCGCATCCTGCGCCTCCCCATCGGCGGCCTGACGTGGCATTATCCCGCTCCTGACATTCTGCAACTCGAATTCGTCCTGCCGGCCGGCTGTTTCGCCACCGCAGTGGTTCGCGAGCTGGTAACGCTTGGCGAGGCAGGGCAGACGGAACATCCATGCGACTTCTGATCGCCAACGACGATGGGGTGCTGGCCCCCGGTATCGCCGCGCTGCATGCCGCGCTCTCCGCCCGTGCGGACTACGAGTGCCAGGTAGTCGCGCCGCTCTATGACATGAGCGGCGTGAGCAGTGCCCTGACGCTGGACCGCCCCCTGCATCCGCAGCGCCTGCCCAATGGCTTCCTGGGCGTCAACGGCACGCCTACCGATTGCGTTCACCTCGGCCTCAACGGGCTGCTGGAAGAGACGCCGGACATGGTGGTCGCCGGCATCAACCTGGGTGCCAACCTGGGCGATGACGTGCTCTATTCCGGCACCGTGGCCGCGGCCATGGAAGGGCGTTTCCTCAACCGCCCGGCGCTGGCCTTCTCGCTGGTGTCGCGCAGTGCCGACCACATGGCGGTGGCGGCCGAGATCGCTGCCCGCATCGTGGCCCTGCACGAGCGCTTCGCCCTGCCACCGCGCACCGTCCTCAACGTCAACATCCCGGATCTGCCGCTCGAGCAGATCAAGGGTCTGCAGCTGACCCGCCTGGGTCACCGCGCCCAGGCCAAGCCGCCGGTGCGCGAGGTCAATCCGCGTGGCAAGGCGGGCTACTGGATCTCGGTTTCCGGCGATGCGGTGGATGGCGGACCGGGCACCGACTTCCATGCCGTGCTGGAAGGCTATGTCTCGGTGACGCCGCTGCAGTTCGATCGCACCTTCCGCGAGGGCTTCGCTGGCCTGCAGGCCCTGACGGAGCTGCTGGCATGACTCAGGGGCAAGAGCATATGCAAAGACACGGCATCGGCATGACCTCCCAGCGCACCCGGGAGCGCCTCATCCAGCGCCTCTACGAAGAGGGGCTGTCCAACGCCCAGGTGCTCGAGGTGATCCGCCGTACGCCGCGTCACCTGTTCGTCGACGAGGCCCTGGCCCACCGGGCCTACGAGGACACGGCGCTGCCCATCGGCCACAACCAGACCATCTCCCAGCCGTTCATGGTGGCGCGGATGACCGAGCTGCTGCTCGCCGGCGGTCCCCTGGACAAGGTCATGGAAATCGGTACCGGCTCCGGCTACCAGACCGCCATCCTGGCGCAGACCGTGGAGCGGGTGTTTTCCGTGGAGCGCATCCAGTCGCTGCAGGACCGGGCCAAGGAGCGCCTGCTCGAACTCAATCTGCGCAACGTGGTGTTTCGCTGGGGCGATGGCTGGGAAGGCTGGCCGGCGCTGGCGCCCTACAACGGCATCATCGTCACCGCCGCGGCGCGGGAAGTGCCCCAGGCGCTGCTCGACCAGCTGGCACCCGGCGGTCGTCTGGTGATCCCGGTAGGCGTCGACGAGGAGCAGAAGCTCCTGCTGATCGTGCGCGAAGACGAAGGCTTCGTCCGCCACGAACTCAATGCCGTCCGTTTCGTGCCCCTGCTCAATGGACCCCTGGCCCAGTGAGCGACAGGGAACGTTACCCCGGTACCGCGCTCCAAGGCTGCCTGGCGGCTGCGGCCGCTTGAGGCCGGCGGGATGGCCGGACGGTAGATGATCAGACTCTGCGGGAGGAACGGGTGAAGGCCCGAGCGCAAGGATTTCCAGGACGAGGGCGTTCAGGCTGGCTGGCGGGGGTGCTCGTGGCCCTGCTGCTGGCGGGCTGTTCGAGCAACGGTTCGCGAGCGCCGGTGGTCGACCGCGGCGATGGCCGCAACAGCGTGCCCCAGGTCACTTCCGGGCAGTATCGCGTCAAGCGCGGTGACACCCTGTTCTCCATCGCGTCCCGCAACGGCTGGGAATGGCGTGCCCTGGCGGCCCAGAACGGCCTCGGTGCGCCCTATGTCATCCATGTCGGTCAGGTGATCCGCTTCGGCAACGGCTCCAGCGCCAGTGCCAGTGGGTCCAGCCGGATCATCCGGCGTCCGGCGGCGGGATCGAGCACCACGGTGGCTTCCGCTCCGGCACCCGGTACTCCGGTGGCGACGCCGGTGCCCATCCCGCCGCCCGTCACCTCCGGTTCCACCGCCGCCACCCCGGTGATGACCCCCAATCTGCCCGCCGCGCCCCCGCCGACGCCGGTTACGCCCGCTCAGACGCCGACCCGTGATGTCCCCCAATCCGCGTCCGGTTGGGCCTGGCCGACGAAAGGTACGTTGATCAGCCGTTTCTCGGCCAGCAGCAGCCTAAACAAGGGAATAGACATCGCCGGCCAGGAAGGCCAGCCCGTGATGGCGGCCGCCGACGGCACCGTGGTCTATGCGGGAAACGGTCTACGCGGTTATGGTGAACTGGTTATCGTCAAACACAGCGAAACCTACGTCAGTGCCTACGGTCACAATCGTAGGTTGCTGGTTCGGGAAGGTGAGCGTGTCAAGATAGGGCAGACGATTGCCGAGATGGGTTCGACCGGGACTGATCGGGTCAAGCTCCATTTCGAGATTCGCCGTCAGGGCAAGCCGGTGGATCCCTTGCAGTTTCTGCCCAATCGCTGATTCGCTAGGCGCCGACTCGATCCCGCAGCTTTTTGGGGGCGAGTCATGGCGCATCGGCAACGTATCGATACGCCCTGGCTCGAAGCGCAGACGAGCAAGGGTTACTCAAGATGATCCAGAACAAACAAGAAACCGAGTACGACCTCGGCGATGATGTCCTGCTTCTAGATTCCAATCCCTTCGGTGAGGAATCCGCCGATTCAGCCATGACCAAGGCGCTCTCCGGGCGCGGTAACCAGGTCTTGCCGGGGGCGAAACTGGCCGATTACGGCCGAGCGCTCGACGCCACTCAGCTCTATCTCAACGAAATCGGCTTCTCGCCGTTGCTGTCACCGGCGGAGGAAGTGCATTTCGCCCGTCTCGCCCAGCGCGGCGATCCCGCCGGTCGCAAGCGCATGATCGAAAGCAACCTGCGCCTGGTGGTGAAGATCGCCCGTCGCTACATCAACCGCGGGCTGTCGCTGCTCGATCTGATCGAGGAGGGCAATCTCGGCTTGATCCGCGCCGTGGAAAAATTCGATCCCGAGCGAGGTTTCAGATTCTCCACCTATGCCACCTGGTGGATCCGGCAGACCATCGAACGGGCGATCATGAATCAGACCCGCACCATTCGCCTGCCGATCCATGTGGTCAAGGAACTCAACCTGCACCTGCGCGCCGCACGCGAACTCACCCAGAAGCTCGATCACGAGCCTTCACCCGAGGAAATCGCGGCCCTGCTGGAAAAGCCGGTGGCGGACGTCAAGCGGGTGATGGGCCTCAACGAGCGGATCAGCTCGGTGGACATGGTCCTCGGCCCCGATTCCGACAAGACCCTGCTCGACACCCTGACCGACGACAGACCGACCGATCCCTGCGAACTGCTGCAGGATTCGGATCTCAACCAGAGCATCGACCAGTGGCTGCTGGAGCTGCCGGAAAAGCAGCGCGAGGTGGTGGTGCGTCGCTTCGGCCTGCGTGGCCATGAAGCCTGCACCCTGGAAGAGGTCGGCCAGGAGATAGGGCTCACCCGCGAGCGGGTCCGGCAGATCCAGGTCGAGGCGCTCAAGCGGTTGCGCGAGATCTTCGAGCGCAATGGCCTGTCCAGTGACTCGCTGTTCTGAACGTGCCTAGCTGAATGTCAGCCAAACGGAGCCCGGATTTATCCGGGCTTTTTTCTGCGTGTTGTTGTAAGCCAGGGCTTACAGTCAGCGTAAGCCTGTATCGCTTGAGGCTACCGGAATGCACCGCTTGAATAGCACGAGCAATAGCCAAGTGCTTGCTGCGTAAAGGTTTTTTGTTTCGAAGGGGCTGCCGAGTGCGCTCGCCGTGATGGGCTGTGGCAGATTGCCAGCCTCCGGGAGAAGCGTACTATCGGCGTTGTGTCTGGGACGACACGGATCGGCAGGATGCGGATCGGGATCACCTCAGGACGAGGTTCACCAGGAAGGTGACAGGATTACAGGGACAGGGACGAAGGGGCGGAGCGATCCGCCCCCTTTTTTTATGGCCTGGATTTTCCAGGCAAGGCCTAGCGTTCGAGCTGGGCGAGCTTGCCGGTCTTGCCATCCCATTCAGCCGCGTCGGGCAGGGCGTCCTTCTTCTCGGTGATGTTCGGCCAGATGTTGGCCAGCTCACTATTGAGTTCGATGAAGGCTTCCTGGCCGGCCGGTACCTCGTCTTCCGAGAAGATCGCCTGGGCCGGGCATTCGGGTTCGCACAGGGCGCAGTCGATGCACTCGTCCGGGTGAATCACCAGGAAGTTGGGGCCTTCGTAGAAGCAGTCCACCGGGCAGACTTCCACGCAGTCGGTATATTTGCATTTGATGCAGTTGTCAGTGACGACGAAGGTCATCTGCTCGTTCTCCTCAGGCTAAGGCGGCGGATTCTAGCAGCATTGCCGGAACCCTCGTATCCGTTAACTCAGATACGCTTTTTCCATTCGTAGATAAGCTCCAGGGCCCGTCTGGGTGTGATGTCGTCAGGCTGCAGGCGTTCCAGTTCCTCGATGAGAGGATGGGCGGCGCTGGCGAACAGATCGGCCTGCAACGGACGGCCCTTGGCCGGCGCGCTCACTGGCAGTGGTGCACCCACCTCCCCGTTGAAACTGGCCGCTTCCAGGCGGGCGAGGTGTTCGCGCGCGCGCCGGATGACGTCCTCCGGTACCCCGGCCAGTTGGGCCACGGCCAGGCCGTAGCTCTGGCTGGCCGGGCCGGGCAGCACATGGTGCAGGAAGACGATGCGGTCGTTGTGCTCGGTGGCGTTGAGGTGGACGTTGGCCACGCTCGGCTGGCCTTCCGGCAGCACGGTCAGCTCGAAGTAGTGGGTGGCGAACAGCGTCCAGGCGCGCAGGCGTGCCAGTTGCTCGGCGGCGGCCCAGGCCAGGGACAGGCCGTCGAAGGTGCTGGTGCCGCGACCGACCTCGTCCATCAGCACCAGGCTGTGTTCGCTGGCGTTGTGCAGGATGTTGGCGGTCTCGCTCATTTCCACCATGAAGGTGGAGCGGCCGCCGGCCAGGTCGTCGCTGGAGCCGATGCGGGTGAAGATGCGATCCACCAATGACAGTTCGCAACTCGCCGCCGGGACGAAGCTGCCGACATGGGCCAGCAGCACGATCAGCGCGGTCTGGCGCATGTAGGTGGACTTGCCGCCCATGTTCGGACCGGTGATCACCAGCATGCGGGTGTCGTTGTCGAGGGTGACGTCGTTGGCGACGAAGGGCGTTTCCAGCACCTGCTCCACCACCGGGTGGCGCCCCTGACCGATCTTCAGGCAGGGCTCCGCGACGAAGCGCGGCTTGTTCAGATCCAGGTTGAGGGCACGCTCGGCGAAGTTGGCCAGGACGTCCAGCTCGGCCAGGGCGGCGGCGCTGTCCTGCAGCGGCGCCAGGTGAGCGATCAAGTCTTCCAGCAGCGCTTCGTAAAGGGCCTTTTCCCGCGCCAGGGCGCGACTCTGGGCCGACAGCGCCTTGTCTTCGAAGGCCTTGAGTTCCGGGGTGATGAAGCGCTCGGCGCCCTTGAGGGTCTGGCGGCGGATGTAGTCGGCTGGCGCCGATTCGGCCTGCCGGCTGGGAATCTCGATGAAGTAGCCGTGCACGCGGTTGTAGCCGACCTTGAGCCCTTGCAGGCCGGTGCGGGCCTTTTCCCGGGCCTCCAGGTCCATGAGGAACTGGCCGGCGTTTTCGCTGAGGGTCTGCAACTCGTCCAGCTCGGCGTCGTAGCCGCGCTTGATGACGCCGCCGTCGCGGATCACCGCGGGGGGATTGTCGATGATGGCGCGGGCCAGGGTAGCGGCCAGCTCCGGATAGGTCTGGATGCTCCGGGCCAGCTCGAGCAGGTGCGGGGCGATCATCTGCGTCAGCCCTTCCTGCAGCGCCGGCAGTGCGGCCAGGGCGTCGCGCAGGCGGGCGAGGTCGCGCGGGCGGGCATTGCGCAGGCCGATACGGGCGAGGATGCGCTCCAGGTCGCCGATATCCTTGAGCTGCGGCTGCAGCGTCTCGAAGCGATAGCCCTCCAGCAGGCAGGTGATGGCGTCCTGGCGGGCCTCGATGATGGCGCGATTGCGTAGCGGGCGATTCAGCCAGCGGGTCAGCAGGCGGCTGCCCATGGCGGTCTGGCAGCGGTCCACTACCGATTGGAGGGTGTTGTCGCGACCACCGGCCAGGTTGACGTCCAGTTCCAGGTTGCGGCGACTGGCGCCGTCGAGGATGACGGTGTCGTCCAGGCGCTCGTGCCTGAGGCTGCGCAGGTGCGGCAGGGCGGTGCGCTGGGTTTCCTTGGCATAGGCCAGCAGGCACCCGGCGGCGCCGAGGGCCAGGCCTAGCTTGTCGCAGCCGAAGCCCTTGAGGTCACCGGTGCCGAATTGCTGGCAGAGACTCTTGAGCGCCGAATCGCAGTCGAAGTCCCAGGGCGCGCGGCGACGCACGCCGCGGCGCTTCTCGGCGGGCAGGCCGGCGGGCCAGTCGTCGGGGATCAGCAGCTCGGCGGGATTGAGACGATCCAGCTCGGCCAGCAGGGTCTCCCAGCCGGCCAGTTCCTGCACGGTGAAGCGGCCGCTGGCGATGTCCAGCACCGCCAGGCCGAACAGGCGCTCGTCGCCCAGCACGGCGGTCAGCAGGTTGTCGCGGCGCTCGTCCAGCAGCGCCTCGTCACTGACGGTGCCGGGGGTGATGATGCGCACCACCTGGCGTTCCACTGGGCCCTTGCTGGTGGCGGGGTCGCCGATCTGCTCGCAGATCACCACGGATTCGCCGAGCTTGACCAGCTTGGCCAGGTAGCCTTCGGCGGCGTGGAAGGGGATGCCGGCCATGGGAATGGACTTGCCGGCCGAGGCGCCGCGGGCGGTCAGGGTGATGTCGAGCAACTTGGCGGCACGCCGGGCGTCGTCATAGAACAGCTCGTAGAAATCGCCCATGCGATAGAACAGCAGCTGTTCGGGGTGCTGATGCTTGATCTTGAGGTACTGCTGCATCATGGGCGTGTGCGCGGAGAGATCGCTCATGCGGGTGTTTCGATCCGGTTGCCTGTGGATAGCCGCGTATTGTCCACCAACTGGCGGCGTTTGTCGGCCCCGCTCGGCTCAGGGCAGCGGTATCAAGCCTGCGGCCCTTGTTCGCGGGTAGCCAGCAGCAGATCGATGCGGGCCATCAGCCTTTCCAGGGTGAAGGGCTTGGCCAGTACCTCGACATCCGGGACGGGCAGGGATTCGCCAGGCAGGTTTGCCTCGGCATAGCCGGTGATCAGCAGGGTCATCAGACCCGGGCGGCGCTCCCGGGCCAGGGCGGCGAGCTGGCAGCCACTCAGCCCGCCCGGCAGGCCGACATCGGCGATCAGCAGGTCCAGGGGCGTATCCGATTCCAGCACCTGCAGCGCAGCGGTGGCATCGGTCGCCTCCAGGGTATGGATGCGGTGCTCGCGCAGGGCTTCGTCCACCAGCATGCGCACCAGGGGTTCGTCGTCCACCACCAGGACCGTCATGCCATCGGGATAACGCAACGATGGAGCCTGCGGCGTCTTCATCGACGGCGCGGAGGACTCCACCAGGCGTGGCAGGTAGAGGGTCACGGTGGTGCCTCGGCCGGGTGCCGAGGCGATATGGGCGACACCGCCGGACTGCTTGGCGAAGCCATAGATCATCGATAGGCCAAGGCCGGTGCCCATGCCCACCGGCTTGGTGGTGAAGAAGGGGTCGAAGGCCCGTGCCAGTACCGCGGGCGGCATCCCGGAACCGGTATCGAGCACCGCCAGGGTCACATAGTCGCCAGGCGGCAATTCCAGGGCGGCAGCCTGGGCCTCGTTGAGCCGGCGATTGGCGGTGACGATGCGCAGCATCCCGCCCTCGGGCATGGCATCCCGGGCGTTGATGCACAGGTTGAGCAGGGCGTTCTCCAGCTGGTGGGGATCGCACAGGGTGAGATTCAAGGCCTCCGCCAGTTCGATGTGGATCTCGACCTGGGGGCCGACCGAGTGGCGGATGAGTTCTTCCATCCCCAGCACCAGGGCGTTGGTCTGGGTGGCCGAGGGGTCCAGCGCCTGGCGGCGGGAAAAGGCGAGCAGGCGATGGGTCAGGGCCGCGGCGCGCTCGGCGGCACCCTTGGCGCCGGTGGCATAGCGTTCGAGATCGGTGAAGCGGCCCTGTTCGAGTCTCAGACTGAGCATGTCGAGGCTGCCGATCACGCCGGTCAGCAGATTGTTGAAGTCATGGGCGATGCCCCCCGTCAATTGCCCCACGGCTTCCATCTTCTGGCTCTGGCGCAGCTGTTCCTCGGTCTGGCGCAGGGCTTCCTGTTGCTCGCGGATGGCCGTGACTTCACGCACCGCGGCGTAGATGAGGCCGTCCTGCAGCACCGCGTTCCATGACAGCCAGCGATAGCCGCCCGTGCGATGCCGATAGCGATTCTCGAAGCCGAACACCGGTTCACCGAGCTTGAGCCGCTCCAGCGCCGCCTCGGTGCGGGCACGATCCTCGACGTGGACGAAGGCCATGAAGGACTCGTGGTGCAGCTGCTCGACGCTCCAGCCCAGGGTACTGGTCCAGGCCGGATTGAGGTCCAGCAACTGGCCGTCCAGGCTTGCCGTGCAGAGCAGATCGGGGCTGGCCTGCCAGATCAGGTCGCGCTGACGGGTACGCAGGGTCACCTCTTCGCCGAGATTGCCGGCGAAGCGATAGAGGGACTCCAGGCTGCGGCGCTGGGCCGCGCAGACCACCGCCATGATCACGTTGACCAGCACGAACAGCGCATGGGATACCCAGCGTTCGGAGAACAGCGCGAAATAGGCCGGGGCCTTGACGAAGAGGGTCTCGGCCAGCAGCACCGACAACAGGGTGGCGAAGATGCCGGGGCCCGGGCCGAACCAGAAGGCCCCGGCCATGATGAAGGGAATGAACAGCAGATAGGGCAGGCTGTCGATGCCGAGGCTCAGCCGGATCCCGGCCGCGACGGCGATCAGCAGGGTAGCGCCCAGATAGCGCAAGGGAGCGGGAGCGTCCCGAGGGGCCAGCTTGAGCAGCCGGCCGAGCAGGGTGTGGGTGGCAATGGGCACTGACGCTAGACCTCGGGACGCTGGTCCTTCACGGTACCGAAAGGGGGCACGACCGGCAGGCCGGATCAGGTGCCCTCGTGCCGCGCGAATTCCTCGACGGCGCGTACCACGCCGGCGTTGTCCGCCGCCGTGCTGCGGGCCTGGCGCTCGAAGGCGGTGGCCAGCTCATTGACCAGTTGCAGCAGGCGCGGGATGTCGCCGCTGCGCTCGGCATCGGCGGCCTGCTCGCGCACGCGGTTGACGAAGGCTTGGGGATCGTCGAAGGCGGTCATGGGGCGTTCTCCGTGGGGATGATACTTGTCTGACCACAAATGACGGCCAAGACTCACTCGCGGTGCTGCCAGACCTCCGGATTGACGAGATGCGACGGACGCCGACCGTCCAGGGCGGCCAGCAGGTTGTCCACCGCGCAGCGGGCCATGGCCTCGCGCGTCTCCCGGGTCGCCGAGCCCAGGTGCGGCGTAGGCACCACGTTGGGCATCTGCAGCAGGGGCGAGTCCGGCGCCACGGGTTCCCGATCGAAGACGTCCAGCCCGGCGCCACGCAGTCGGCCTTCCTGCAGGGCGGTGATCAAGGCGGCTTCGTCGATGACCGGGCCGCGCGAGACATTGATCAGGATGGCCTGTGCCGGCAACAGGGCCAGTTCGGCGGCACCCAGCAGGTGATGGGTCTCGTCGCTCAGGGGCACGGTGACGCAGAGGAAGTCGCACTCCGGCAGCAGCTCGGGCAGCGGCAGGAAGCGCGCGCCGAAGCGCTCGTCCACCTCGGGCTTGGCGGCGTGGGCGGTGTAGTTGACCTGCATGCCGAAACCCAGGTGGGCGCGGCGGGCGATGGCCTGGCCGATGCGGCCCATGCCCACCAGGCCCAGGGTCTTGCCATGGACGTCGCAACCGAAATGCGCTTCGCCCAGACTGGACTGCCACCGGCCGGCGCGCACCCAGTCCGCCAGTTCGACGATGCGTCGCGCGGTGGCGAGCAGCAGGGCGAAGGCAGCATCGGCGACGCTTTCGGTGAGGACATCCGGGGTGTTGCAGAGCAGGATGCCGCGTTGCTGCAGATAGGGCAGGTCATAGCTGTCGAAGCCGACCGAGACACTGGCGATGGCCTCCAGCCGGGGGGCCAGGTCCAGCAACTCGGGCGTCAGCTTGAAACTGGAGCCGAGCAGACCCTGGGCCTTGGGCAGGCGTTCGCGCAGGCGGGCCTCACCGTCCGGTGCCTTGACGTCGACGTATTCCAAGTCGAAGGCCTCGTTCAGTCGCGCGGTCAGCGCCGGCGACAGGGCCTTGTAGTGGATCACCTTCTTTTTCATGGACAGCGCTTCCTCTAGTGACTGGTGGCGGGCTTGAGCGCCGCGGCGCGGGTGACCGGTTCCTGGCGCAGCAGCAGGGTCAGGACCACGGCCACCAGCAGGGCGCCGCCCATGAAGCCGAAGGACGCCCCGGGACCGCCGGTCACGCCATTGAGATAACCCACCAGGTAGGAACCGGCGAAGGAACCCAGGGCGCCCATGCTGTTGATCAGTGCCATGGCGCCGCCGGCGACGTTGCCGGGCAGGATCTCCGGAACGATGGCGAAGAAGGGACCGTAGGGGGCGTACATGCAGGCACCGGCGACCACCAGCAGGGCATAGGACCACCAGAAGTGCTGGGTGCCGAGGGCGAAGGAGCCGAGGAAGGCCAGGGCGGCGATCAGCAATGGCGGCCAGACGAACAGCTTGCGATTCTGCATGCGGTCCGAGGCCCAGGATACGCCGAGCATGGCCAGTACGGCAGCCAGGTAGGGCAGCGAAGACAGCCAGCCGGCCTGGACGATGTCCAGTTGGGCACCCTGGCGCAGGATCGATGGCAGCCAGATGACGAAGCCATAGACGCCGATGCTCCAGCAGAAATACTGCAGCGATAGCAGGATGACCTTGGGCGAGCGGAAGGCCTCGGCGTAGTTCTTGACCGGCTTCAAGCCCTGCTGCTCGGCCTTCAGGGCCTCTTCCAGGCGGGCTTTTTCGTCAGCGGCGAGCCACTTGGCATCCTGGGGCCGCTCGGCGGCCAGGCGCCACCAGATGAAGGCCCAGATCACCGCCGGCAGGCCTTCGATGATGAACATCCAGCGCCAGTCCAGGGCGTGGATCAGATAACCCGAGACCACCGACATCCAGAGGATGGTCACCGGATTGCCGAGGATCAGAAAGGTGTTGGCCCGGGAACGCTCGCGCTTGGTGAACCAGTGGCAGAGATAGACCAGCATCGCCGGCATCACCGCCGCCTCGACCACCCCGAGCAGGAAGCGGATGGCGATCAGCAGGGTGACGTTGGGCACCATGCCGGTCAGGGTAGCCAGGCCGCCCCAGGCGATCAGGCTCCAGAAGATCAGCCGCTTGACGCTGCGCTTCTCGGCATAGATGGCGCCCGGCACCTGGAAGAAGAAGTAGCCGAGAAAGAACAGCGCGCCGAGCAGCGAGGACATCGCCGGGGTGATGCCCAGGTCGTCGGCCATGCCCGAGGCGGCGGCGAAGCCGTAGTTGGCCCGATCGAGATAGGCCAGGCTGTAGGTGATGAAGACCACCGGCATCAGATACCACCAGCGGCGTGGAGCGAGAGGGGAAGCGTTCATGGGGTCACCTGCTTGATTGTTCTTGTCAGGGTGGTTGGAGTCGATCAGGGGAGTTCGTGGCGGTAGGGCAGTCCTTCCATGTCGCCGACCACCTGCACGGCGCGGGCGCCGATCCAGTTGCCGCGGGCGACGGCGGCGGCGACGTCGAGGCCGTCGAGCAGGGCGCTGACGAAGCCGGTGGCGAAGCCATCGCCGGCGCCGACGGTGTCGACCACCTCGGCCACCGGTACGCCGGGGACCTCGCCCTCGGCCTCGGGCGTGCGCCAGTAGCCGCCTTCAGGGCCGAGCTTGATGGCCACGGCCTTGGCGCCGCGGTCGAGGTAGAAGGCGGCGATGTCCGCCGGGGTGTCGTAGCCGGTCAGCAGCCGGCCCTCGGCCAGGCCAGGCAGCACCCAGTCGGCCAGGGCAGCGAAGTCATTGAGCTCGCGGCGCATCTGCTCTTCGCTGTCCCAGAGGGAGGGCCGCAGGTTGGGGTCGAAGGAGATGCTGCGGCCGGCGTCGCGCATGGCTTGCAGCAGGTGGCGGCTGAAGGCGCGGGCACTGGGCGACAGCGCGGGCGGAATACCGGTGGCATGCAGGTGACGCGCCTGCAGCAGGCGGGGGTCGAAGTCTTCCTCGATGGTGAGGTGGCTGGCCGCCGAGCCACGGCGGAAGTACTCGACCACCGGATCGCTGCCGTCGGCGGCGCGGGACTTGAGCTGGAAGCCGGTGGGGTGCCGGGGATCGACCTTGAGGCGACTGCAGTCCAGCCCCTCGGCTTCGAGACTGGCGCGCACGAAGCGGCCGAAGGAGTCATCACCGACGCGCGACAGCCAGGCGACCTTGAAACCCAGGCGACTCAGGCCGATGGCGACGTTGTTGTCGGCGCCGGCGATGCGCTTGCCGAACTGGCCGACCGTGGCCAGCTCGCCCGGCGTCTCGGCGACGAACATGGTCATGGTTTCGCCAAAGGCGAGGATATCGATGTCAGCCATGCCGGCGTTCCTCCTGGGCCTGGTCATCCAGGGTGCGCAGGGCTGCCACCTGGCGACGGGTCTCGGCCAGCAGATCCGCCCCGATCAGCGGAAATTCGATGGCGCGCCGCAGGCCGCTGGGGAAGTGCGCCAGCAGGCCCTGCCAGGCCAGCAGGTCGGCGGCTTCCGGCGGCACGGCGTGCAGGCCACCGGCCCGTCGGCGTACGGCCTTGCAATGCAGGTAGCTGACGTCGGGGCCGAGCAGGCGGGCGGCCTGCAAGGGATCTTCGTCCTGCCAGCGCCAGTTGCCGATGTCGAAGGTCAGACCTACCGGCAGCTGGATTGCCCGGACCGCCTGGATGAAGGCGCGCAGTGGCTCGACCCGGCCACCCTGGGCGGTCTGGTCGTTTTCCACCAGCAGCTGCGGGCCGTCGCCGGTCAGCAGGTTGGCGAGCGGCACCAGATCGGTCGCCGCGCGGTAGTGCCCGAGCGACACCTTGAGCGTATCGGCGCCCAGCAGGCGGGCCTCGGCGAGGGCCGAGGGCAGGCGCGGCGAGAGGGCCGCGCCGGCTTCGGGCCAGAGTTCGAGGGGGACCGAATAGACACAGCCCAGACCAGCCGCCTGGATGGCGGCGCCCAGGGCGGCGAAATCGGGCGCATCGGTGAAGAGTTCGGCGCGGATTTCCACATGGGTGGCGCCCGCGGCGGCGATCAGGTCGAGCCAGGCGGCCTGACCCTGGGCACGGACCCCGTCGGCGCCAAAGGCCGAGGTGGTGATGGCGATCTCCGGTGGCATTGTTGTTCTCCTGAAACCGGTTTCAACAAAAGACGGGCAAAAGGGCGAAAGGTGCCTCTAGGTTCGGGCGCGAGTCGACTGACGGACGCGCAGTTCCGCGCCGAAGGTCCGCTGCACCGGTGCGCTGCGATCCCCGTCGATACGGCGCTGCAACCGCTCGAAGGCGGCTATGCCCAGGGCATGGGTCGGCTGGGCGAGGGCGCTGATGCCGCCACCCACCAGGGGAAACCAGTCGAGGTCGTCGAGGGCCAGCAGGCCGAGGCGCTCGAACAGGGGCTCGCCCAGGGCCTGCAGCGCCAGGGTCGTCGCCAGGGTCGCCACGCCGTTGGCGGTGAGCAGCGCCTTGGGACCGGGACCGGGGCTGGCGAGGAAGGCGGCCAGCGCCGTCTGCAGTGCCAGGGCATCGTCGGCCTGGACGCAATGCCCGCCACGACAACCGGGGTGTTCGGCCAGGGCCGCGTCGAAGGCCGTCAGCCGCTGGCGGCGGGAGCTGGTGCCGTCCAGGGGTTCGCTGACCAGCAGCAGGTCGTGATACCCCTGGCGCTGCAGGTGGGCCACGCCGTCGGCGATGGCCTGGTGGTTGTCGAGTCCGACCAGATCGGCCTCGACGCCCGGCAGTTCGCGATCCAGCAGCACCAGCGGCAGGCGGCTGCCCAGGTGTCGCAGGTCGGCGGCGTGCTGGCCGAAGGTGTTCACGATCAGGCCTTCGATGCTGTAGGACTGCAGCGCGGTCAGTTGCTGGCGCTCCTGGCGGGCGTCCTGGTCGGTGTTGCAGATCAGCAGCGAATAGCCCTGCTGGCGGCAGGCGGTTTCCACGCCATGCATCACCGCGGTGGAATAGGGATTGAGCAGATCGGCCACCAGCATGCCGATCAGGCGGCTGCGACCGCGCTTGAGGCCACGGGCCATCTGGTTGGGCTGGAAATCGAGGGCGACCACGGCCTGCTCGATGCGCGCGGCGAGGGAATCGGACAGCAGGCGGCGATCGCCGCTGATGTAGCGAGACACGCTGGCCTTGGACACGCCGGCGGTGGCGGCCACCTCGGCGATGGTCGCACGGGTGGCGCGCGGACCGGGGAAAAAGACATCGTTCATGGCGTACCGTTGTTAGGATTTTGTAGGTGCCTGAAACCGGTTTCAGTAAATCTTTTCTCACGCGGCCCGGCAAGCCGGTCTAAGGTGCAGGCCGACCAGTGGTCGCCGCAGGCGGTCGCGTGCCGCGGTCACCTTTTATGTTCTCCTTTGCAAAGGAAGGTCTCGATGGACTCCCTCGACAGTCTCGCCCGGCAACTGGGTGAAGCCCTGCAGGCGGCCGGCGCCCAGGTCACCACTGCCGAATCCTGCACCGGTGGCGGCATCGCCGAGGCGATCACCCGCGTTGCCGGCAGTTCGGCCTGGTTCGAGGCCGGCTTCGTCACCTATTCCAACCGCCAGAAGACGCTTCAGTTGGACGTACCCGCGGCCCTGTTCGAACAGGTCGGGGCGGTCAGCGAGGAGGTGGTGATGGCCATGGCGCTGGGTGCGCAACAGCGCGCCGGTGCCCGCTTCGCGGTCGCGGTGAGCGGTATCGCCGGGCCGGGTGGCGCAGTGCCGGGCAAGCCGGTCGGCACCGTCTGGCTGGCCTGGCGCGACGGCGAAACGTTGTACACCGAACGGCAGGTCTTTGCCGGCGATCGCGCCGCCGTTCGCAAGCAGACCCAGGTCCGCGCGCTACAGGTTTTATTGACGTTTCTGGCCGAGGAAAAAGGCCCTCGGGTGTAGCAACCGGAGGGCGACTATGGTTTAATACTGTTCACTTATACAGGTATCCACGGCCGTCTGGCCCTTCTTTCTCCGAGAGGAATCTAATGGACGACAACAAAAAGCGTGCCCTGGCCGCGGCCTTGGGACAGATCGAAAAGCAATTCGGCAAGGGCACCGTGATGCGCATGGGCGATCACGAGCGCCAGGCCATTCCGGCGATTTCCACCGGTTCCCTGGGCCTGGACATCGCCCTCGGCATCGGTGGTCTGCCCAAGGGCCGGATCGTCGAAATCTACGGTCCCGAGTCTTCGGGCAAGACCACCCTGACCCTGTCGGTCATCGCCCAGGCTCAGAAGCAGGGCGCCACCTGCGCCTTCGTCGACGCCGAACATGCCCTGGATCCGGACTACGCCGGCAAGCTGGGCGTCAATGTCGACGACCTGCTGGTGTCCCAGCCGGATACCGGTGAACAGGCCCTGGAAATCACCGACATGCTGGTGCGCTCCAACGCGGTCGACGTCATCATCGTCGACTCCGTGGCCGCCCTGGTGCCCAAGGCCGAGATCGAAGGCGAGATGGGTGACATGCACGTGGGCCTGCAGGCGCGCCTGATGTCCCAGGCGCTGCGCAAGATCACCGGCAACATCAAGAATGCCAACTGCCTGGTCATCTTCATCAACCAGATCCGCATGAAGATCGGGGTGATGTTCGGCAACCCCGAGACCACCACCGGCGGTAACGCCCTGAAGTTCTACTCTTCGGTCCGTCTGGATATCCGTCGCATCGGCGCGGTGAAGGAAGGCGACGAGGTGATCGGTAGCGAGACCCGCGTCAAGGTGGTCAAGAACAAGGTGGCGCCGCCGTTCCGCCAGGCCGAGTTCCAGATCCTCTATGGCAAGGGTATCTACCTGAACGGCGAGATCATCGATCTGGGCGTGCAGCTGGGTCTGATCGAGAAGTCGGGTGCCTGGTACAGCTACCAGGGCAGCAAGATCGGGCAGGGCAAGGGCAACGCTGCCAAGTTCCTGGAAGACAATCCCGAGATCAAGGGCGCCGTGGACAAGGCGATCCGCGAGAAGCTGCTGAGCCAGCCGACCAATCAGAAAGCCGAAGTGGCTGCTGAAGAAGGCGCTGACGTCGATCTCTGATCGCCTGCCAGTGCTCCAGACGACCCCCGCCCCGTGCGGGGGTTTTCGTATGAGGAGGATCACCCTTGGGCAATCCGTTGGATACCACCGCCGCCATCCGTTTCGCCGCCATGGATCTGCTGGCGCGTCGCGAACATGGCCGTGAGGAGCTGTCGCGCAAGCTGCGCCGGCGCGGGGCCGAGGAAAGCCTGCTCGGTCCGGTGCTGGATCGCCTGGCCGAGGATGGCCTGCTCGATGAAAGCCGTTATCTGGAGAGCTACATCACCAGCCGTGCCCGCTCCGGTTACGGGCCCATGCGCATCCGCGAGGAACTAGGCCAGCGTGGCCTGAAACGGGAGCAGGTGGAGATGGCCCTGCGCGAAGCGGATGTGGACTGGCAGGCGCAGCTGGAAGAGGTATGGCGCAGAAAGTTCGGCACGCCGCCGGCCGACGCCAAGGAGCGCGCCAAGCAAGGGCGTTTCCTGGCCTACCGGGGCTATGCCATGGACGGGATCAACCGGGTGCTGAGCCGGCGGTAGTGGGTTGTGGCTTGCGGCGTTGGGCTTTGCTGTGCTCGGCGCCAACCTACGAGGGCAACTGGGGTAGGTTGGGTCGAGACGTCTCCAGCGTCGAAGCCCAACAGGGGGGCCAGTGTTGAGGAGCGTCGGGTTTCGCGGTGCTCAGCGGCGAACTACGTGGATGCCCAGTGCTCCGGTCGATTGAGTTCGTCCACCAGTTCGCGCAGACGACCGTAGTGACGGCCGTGGAAGTCGAAGGCGAGACGTGTCAGGTGGGCGAATTCCGCTTCGTCGGGTTGGCCTTCGCCCGGGGCCAGCTGGGTGAAGCCCGGGATCCGGCAGAGGTCGTCGAAATCCGTTGCCAGGCGTTCAAGACAGGCCGGTGTCAGGGCGTGCTTGAGGCGGATATGCAACAGGCCGTCACGCCGGCGAGTGGAGTGGTAGTTGCTGTAGAAGTGCTCGATCTCGGCGGCGGCGGCTTCCGGTGAGCGTACCAGACGGACCAGCTTGAGGTCGGCGGGGAGGATGTAGCCTTCCGCCAGCAGATTGCGCTCAAGGTAGGCCAGGGCGTCGTCCCAGAAGTGGCCGTCGGGCATATCCAACAATACCAGCGGCACCAGTGGGCTCTTGCCGGTCTGGATCAGCGTGAGCACCTCGAAGGTCTCGTCCAGGGTGCCGAAGCCGCCGGGGCAGAGCACCAGGGCATCCGCCTCCTTGAGAAAGAACAGCTTGCGTACGTAGAAGAAGTGGAAGGACAGCAGGTGATCCGTGCCCTCGATGGTTGGATTGGCCCGCTGCTCGAAGGGGAGGGTGATGTTGAAGCCTAGGCTGGCTTCGGGCCCGGCGCCCTCGTGGGCGGCGCCCATGATGCCGGCACCCCCGCCGGTGATGACCATCATGTCGCGGCGGGCCAGGGCGCTGCCCAGCTCGCGGGCCAGGGTATAGAGGCCATGATCGATGCGGGTCCGCGCCGACCCGAACACCGTGACCTTGCGCCGCCGACGGAAGCGCTCCAGGGTGCGAAAGGCCTGCTCCAGCTCCTTGAGGGTCTGCAGCATGATCTTGGCGTCCCAGCGCGCCGGATTGGTCTGCGCCATGCGCACCACCGTCACCAGCATCTCGCGGTAGAGGCCCAGGTTGGGGCTGCCGCCCGGCAGGGCGTGCTCCAGCAATTCGTCGATGCGCTGACCGAGGTCGGCGGCGCTGGGCTCCACGTGACGGGCCAGGTAGCTGTCGTCGCTGTCCTCGGTCATGGCCGCGGTCTCCGCTTACTTGCCCAGGCCGCAGTCGGCCGCCTGGAAGCGCTCGACCATGACCGGCTTGTTGGTCTGGTATTCGGTGAAGTCATAGACCAGGGTGGCGCCGCGAGCCAGCAACTGGCGATAGCCGTTGTTCTGGCAGACGCTCTCGGCGAGCTGCACCCGCACCGTGGCCGGATTCTCGCGCATGCGGGCGGCATGGGCCGGGCGGACGCTGAGGTTGTTGATCAGCTGCTTGCCCTGCACGGTGTAGCCGCGGTCGAGGATGTCCTCGTTGATGGCGCGGGGCGTGCCCTGGCTGCTTTCGGTAGCCACCTTGCGCAGCATCTGGTTGAGCTCGTGGTCCTTGAGCGACTCGGCCGCCTGGACGGTGAGGGGCAGGGCGAGGGTCAGGGCGAGCAAAGCAAAACGAGGCATCGTGTTCTCCAGCGTAGAGGAGCCCGTTTCGACCGTGGTCGTGGGCGGGGGTTCGCAAGGCGTCTGCGCAGGGTAACCTGCCTGGCCGCCGCGGGCATCCCGATCGCTCTGGTAAACTGCGCTTTTGCCCGCGAGCCCGGCATGACCCCGATCAGCGACACTCCTCTGCATGCCGTGGCCTGTCTGCGCCAGGAACGCCTGGCGCGCAGCATCAAGCCCTTCATCGCCCGTGGCTCGCGCATGGCGCGCTGCCCGAATTGCCGCCTGGCACCCAGCCATTGTCTCTGCGACCTGCGTCCCCTGCGCCAGACCCACGCCGGCATGTGCCTGCTGATGCACGACGTCGAGCCACTCAAGCCGAGCAACACCGGTTGGCTGATCGCCGATGTGGTGGCCGATACCCATGCCTTCGGCTGGAGTCGCACAGCGGTGGATCCGGCGCTGCCGGAATTGCTCGCGCAGCCCGAGTGGCAGCCGCTGCTGGTGTTTCCCGGCGAGTACGCCGCGCCCGAGCGGGTGGTCGAGAGCTTGCCGCTGGCACCCGGGCGGCGACCGCTGTTCGTGCTGCTGGATGCCACCTGGACCGAGGCACGCAAGATGTTTCGCAAGAGTCCCTATCTGGACCGCCTGCCGGTGTTGAGTTTCCAGCCCAATGCCCTGTCGCGTTATCGTCTGCGGCGCTCGACCCGGGGCGAGCACCTGTGCACCGCCGAGGTCGCCGCCCTGTGCCTGGAACTGGGCGGCGAGGCACCGGCCGGTCGGCTGCTGGAGGCCTATCTGGATGTCTTCAGTGAGCGCTACCTGGATGCCAAGCATCACCTGCCGCTGGCGGCGGACAGCCCGGCCAGCCGGCAATTGAAGGCCCTGCGGGGTTAGTTGACCGGCTTGATCTCCACCGGTGCCTGGCGCGGCCAGAGCTGGGCAGCGAGCATGCCGGCGAACATCAGGATGCAGCCCAGGTAGCCACGCCCGCTGAGGGCCTCGCCCAGCAGCCAGGCACCGAAGAAGGCGGCGAACACCGCCTCCAGGGAAAAGATCACCGCCGCATGGGAGGCGATGGCGCCGCGCTGGGCGAACACCTGCAGGGTATAGCCGATGCCGGCGGCGATCACCCCGCCATAGAGCAACTCGGGCAGGGCCAGGACGATTCGGGCCGAGTGGATGGGCTCGAAGGCCAGTGCCAGCGCCAGGCTGAGCACGGCGCAAACCCCGAATTGCAGGATCGACAGCACCGTGGCGTCGTGGCGACTGGAATAGTGCCCCACCAGCAGGACATGGACACCCCAGGCCAGGGCACCGGCCAGCTGCAGCAGATCGCCCGAGGCGACCTGGAAGTTGTCGCCGATGCTCAGCAGCCCCATGCCGACCACCGCCAGGCTGGCGCCGATCCAGGTGCCCAGATGGCTGCGCTGGCCGAGCAGCAGCCCCAGCAGCGGCACCACGATGACATAGAGGCCGGTGATGAAGCCGGAATTGGTCACGCTGGTGAACAGCAGGCCGACTTGCTGCAGGTTGATGCCCAGGGTCAGCACCAGGCCCATCAGCAGGCCGCCCTTTAAGGTGTCGCGGGTCAGGCGCTGCTGGCGGCCACGGCGGCGCAGGAACAGCAGCAGCGGGACCAGGGTGAGGGCGCCCAGGGCGAATCTCAGGCCGGTGTAGAGAAAGGGGCCGATGTGCTCCATGCCGCCGGTCTGGGCGATGAAGGCGCTGCCCCAGATGAGGGCGGTGAGCAGCATGAGCAGATCGGCACGCAGGGTGGCGCTGGGCATGGGGCGTCTCTTGGGCAAAACGGCAACTGTGCCGCAAACCGCAGGGCCTTGCCTACCGTCCGCGGTCCGCCCGGCCTTGCTCCCGTCCGCGCCGTTCGGCATGCTTGCGTGCAGCCCGTGCGCCAGCTCCCTGGTCAACGTGGGCGCTCACGACAACAAGGAAAGCTACACCATGGCGGCTGCCTACCAGATACTGATCGCCGACGATCATCCGCTGTTTCGCAGCGCGCTGCAGCAGGCCCTGACCCTGGGCCTGGGCGCCCAGGCACGGCTCACCGAGGTGGCCGACATCGCCGAGCTCCAGGCTTGCCTGGCCGAACGCACCGACTGGGATCTGGTCCTGCTCGATCTCAACATGCCCGGTGCCTATGGCTTTTCCGGATTGGTCCTCCTGCGCGGCCAGTATCCCCAGGTGCCGGTGGTGATGATCTCGGCGCAGGAAGAACCGGCCGTGGTGCAACGCGCCCGGGAATTCGGCGCCAGTGGCTTCATTCCCAAGTCCAGCGATCTGAGCACCCTGCAGCAGGCGGTCAGCCAGGTACTGGACGGTGATACCTGGTGGCCGCCCCAGGTCGAAGGCGCCGCCGTCCTGAGCGAGGAAGCCAAGGCCGCCAGCGCCGGACTCGCCAGCCTCACCCCGCAGCAGTTCCGCGTGCTGACCATGCTCTGCGAGGGGCTGCTCAACAAGCAGATCGCCTTCGAGCTGAATGTCTCCGAAGCCACGGTCAAGGCCCATGCCACGGCCATCTTTCGTAAACTCGGCGTCCGCACCCGCACTCAGGCGGCCCTGCTGCTGCAGCAGCTGGAGAGCACCTCCGGCTGATTTCCGCAGGCAGCGGCGCCCGGCGTGGGCGTGACTGCCCGCTTTCCCCTTTCCCTACCTGCCGTCCACGTGCGTCGGCGGTTCGCCCCTGCTGGATGGAGCTTTCGGTGATCTCTCCCTACAAAGGCAAGACCGGTCTGCGCCGGGTCATCAACGCCACTGGCTATTCCCTGGCCGGGCTGCGCACGGCCTTTCGCCAGGAAGCGGCCTTTCGTTCGCTGGTGACGCTCAACGTGGTGCTGGTGCCCCTGGCTTTCTGGCTGGACGTGAGTCGCGGCGAGCGGGCGCTGCTGGTGGCGGTCTGCCTGCTGTCGTTGGTGGTCGAACTGTTCAACGCCGCCATCGAGGCGGTGGTGGATCGCATTTCCCTGGATTGGCACGAACTGTCGAAGAACGCCAAGGATCTGGGCAGCGCTGCGCAATTCGTGGCCATGCTCATCATCGCCGCGGTCTGGGGCATCGTCCTGCTCGGTTGAGCAGGACGAGGATCACAGGGTGGCGCCCAGGGTGGCACCCGCCGTCGTGTCGTCCGCGGCCAGGCCCTGTTCCAGCACGCTGGGATGGGCCGAATGGATGACCTTGTGGATGAAGTGCAGCTTGGCGATCACCGGGGCGGGCAGGGCGAAGGGATAGAAGTCCGGCTGGCCCATGCTGCGGGACAGTTCATTGAGCATGGCCGCCAGTTCGATCCAGGCATTGGCGAAGCCGAGGAATTCGTCGTCGCTGCGATCCTCGGCCTCGTACAACGCGTCGCGGGTGAACGGCTGGAAGTCCAGCTGCAGGCTGCCGGCGTTCATGCCCAGGCTGGCGGCGGTGGCCAGGGTATCCATCATGTGCAGGTAATGCGCCCAGGTCTCCGCCCAGTCCTCCCAGGGGTGCATGGTGGCGTAGGCGCTGACGTAATGGCTTTCCCAACCTACTGGCGCACCCTGCTCATAGTGGCGCTGCAGGGCCTGGCCATAGTCGGCGCGCTCGTCACCGAACAGGGCGCGGAAGGGCTCCTCCCAGTCGGTGCCGGCGACCAGGCGATCGAAATAGTAGTGGCCGACTTCGTGGCGGAAATGGCCGAGCAGGGTGCGATAGGGTTCGTGCAGGTCGGCGCGGACCTTTTCTCGGTGGGCATCGTCCGCTTCGAGGATGTTCAGGGTGATGAGGCCATTGGCGTGCCCCGTGGTAGGGGTGCCGGTGGCGTCGGGGGCGAGGAAATCGAAGGCGAGTCCATGCTCGGCATCCACGGTCTGGGGGATCACCTGCAGCCCCAGGCCCAGTAGCTGGGCGACCAGTTGCCGCTTGGCCAGCTCCAGCTTGCGCCAGCGCTCGCCGTTGCCGTCGAAGGACAGATCCGGGATGGTGTGGTTGAGCTGACAGGCTACGCAGAAGGTCTCTCCCGAGTCGGCCGGTACCAGCCAGTTGCAGGCGGCGGGGGTGTCCAGGTTGGCGCAGCGGCGATAGAGCGCGCTGGTCGCCTCGGGCAATTGCCAGAGGCCGCCTTCGCCCGGCAGCAGCGCCGTCGGCGTTCCCTGGTCCGGGGCGTAGCCCAGGGCGTTGCCGCAGGCCAGGCACTCGCTGTTGGGAAAGAAGATGGCCTGGCCGCAGGTGCAGTTGGCGACCTTGCGCTGGACGGGCAAGGCGCGCAGGGCATTGCGTTGCTGACGATTCGAACTGTAGCTTCCGAGAAAATTGCGCATGGGAATACCTGGCGAGAGCGGCCGCGTCGGACGCCGGCGGAGCGCCGGCGTCTTGCTAGCGGTTTAGTAGAGCGGCCCGACCTGGAGTTCCGGGTTGTTCGTCGCCTGGGACGGTCGGCGAGGGCTCTAGGATGGGTTCCCGCACTGGACGACGCTCCGCTGGCAGCGGTGGCCGGCGTTAGCGGTGGCGCATCCCGGCGCACATCACTACCCTAGGTTACCGGTCGAGACCGGCGCGTGCGTCCTGGCGCGCCCGTCGACGCGACCCCGCCGAACCTGCCTGCGTACCCTGTCAGCCGTCCTCCGACCATGCCCCCGAACGCTTCCCGCAATCCCAGCGACATGACTGGCAGCTACCACGAACTCTGGAGTCCGCGGGGTGGCGTGCGGCCGCCCTGGCGCCGCTTCTACGGCCACCTGGCCGGACTGCGACTCGCGCAGCTCGACCAGCGCCAGGCGTTGATCGCCCGGCAGATCCAGGAAAACGGTGTCACCTACAACGTCTACGCCGATCCCAAGGGCAGCGACCGACCCTGGGCGCTGGACCTGCTGCCGCAACTGATCTCGGCGGAGGAGTGGGCACCCCTGGCGGCCGGCGTGGCGCAGCGGGCCCGATTGCTGAACCGGGTACTGGGCGATCTCTATGGCGAACAGCGCCTGCTGCACGAGCGGTTGCTGCCGCCGGAGCTGGTGTTCGGTCACAACAACTTTCTCTGGGCCTGCCAGGGCCTGCGCCCGCCGGGCGATACCTGGCTGCACGTCTATGCGGTGGATCTGGCGCGCGCCCCCGATGGTCGCTGGTGGGTGCTGGCCGATCGCACCCAGGCGCCCTCCGGCGCCGGTTATGCCCTGGAGAATCGCCATATCGTGGCGCGGGCCTTTCCGGAGTTGCACCGCGATCTGCAGGTCCAGCCGCTCAACGGCTACTTCCAGGCGCTGCAACGCACCCTGAGCACGGGCCTGGACACCGGCGAGGAGGCGCCGCTGGCGGTGCTGCTGACGCCGGGACGCTACAACGAAACCTACTTCGAGCACCTCTACCAGGCGCGGCAACTGGGCTTTCCGCTGGTGGAAGGCCAGGACCTCACGGTGCGCGATGCCTGCCTCTATCTGAAGACCCTGAGCGGACTGAGGCGTGTCCATGCGGTGTTCCGTCGGCTGGACGACGACTTCTGCGATCCGCTGGAATTGCGCACGGATTCCGCCTTGGGGGTGCCGGGCCTGTTGGAAGCGGTGCGCCAGGGCAACGTCATCATGGCCAATGCCCTGGGCAGCGGGCTGCTGGAATCGCCCGGCCTGCTGGGCTTTCTGCCCGGCGTCTGCCAGGCGCTGCTGGGCGAGACCCTGGCGTTGCCCTCCGTCGCCACCTGGTGGTGCGGCGAGACGCCGGTGCGGGAGGCGGCCCTGGCGCGGCTGGCGGAGCTGGTGATCAAGCCGGCCTATCCGGCGCGGGGCTTCGAGCCGGTGTTCGGCAAGGCGCTGGATGCCGCGGGGCTGGCCGAGCTGCGCGCGCGCATCCTGGCCACGCCCCATGCCTATGTCGCCCAGGAGCGCATCCAGCTGTCCCAGGCGCCGGTCTGGCAGGGCGGCAGTCTGCAGTCGCGGGCCATCGGCATGCGGGTCTATGCGGTGGCCAGCGAAGACGGCTACTGGGTGATGCCCGGCGGCCTGACGCGGGTCGCCCACGAAGGCGCCGCGGTGGTGTCCATGCAGCGTGGCGGGTCGAGCAAGGACACCTGGGTGCTGGGCGGCAGCCGCGCTGCCGCCGAGGTGCCCGGGGCGCGGGTGCTGGGGGTGCGCGACCTGGTGCGCAAGGACCCCTTCCTGCCCTCGCGCACCGCCGAGAACCTGTTCTGGTACGGTCGCTACAGCGAGCGCTGCGAAGATGCCGCGCGCCTGTTGCGGATCGTCCTGAGTCGCTACCTGGACGCCGATGACGGCGGGCCGGCGGTGCAGTCGGCCATCGACCTGGCCACGGCCCTGGAATGGCTGCCGGCGGGCGGCCGGCTGGCGGAGCAGTTGCACGCCGCCCTGGGGCCTGGTGACTTTCCCAGCGGCCTGGGCGCCAATCTGCAACGGTTGCACTGGGCCGCGGCCCAGGTGCGCGGACGGCTGTCGCCGGAGAACTGGCGCGCCATCCGCGAGGTGGAGCGTGAGGCCCATGGCCTGGGCCAGGTCGGCAGCGAGCCGGGCGAGGCGCTGCAGAGTCTCAACCGCCTGGTGATGGCGCTGGCGGCGGTGGCCGGCTTCACCTTCGACGACATGACCCACGACGAGAGCTGGCGCTTCCTGATGATCGGCCGGCGCATCGAGCGGGTGCAATTCCTCGCCGGCAGCCTGGCGCACTTCCTCGAAGGGGGCGCCACCTGGGATGCGGCGGGCCTGGAATGGCTGCTGGAACTGGGCAACAGCATCATCACCTATCGCTCGCGCTACCAGGCGGCGCCCCAGCTGATCCCGGTGCTGGACCTGCTGATGCTGCACGAGCACAACCCCTATTCGATCCGCTTCCAGCTGCATGCGCTGATCAACGCCGTGGAGCACCTGGAACGCTATTACGGCCTGCCCCGCGATCCGGCACTGCACGATGCCTACGATCGCCTGCGCCGCTTCGACCTCGGCACCCTGGAGAACACCCTGTTCGGCGACGCCGGCCGGGTCGAGGTGCAGCAGGGACTGGCGCGTCTGTTGCGGCAGATCGCCGAGGCCAGCAGCCAGCTGTCCGAGCGGGTCATCTATCGCTGCTTCGCCCATGTCGATGCGGTCAGCCAGCGCACGGTGTCCATGTGATGAACCAGGTCCGCTACCGCATCCAGCACGACACCCACTATCGCTACGAGGCGCCGGTGTCGCTGTCGCAGCAGCTGCTGCACCTGTTGCCGCGTGACTGCGCCTGGCAGCGCTGCCTGTCCCGGCAACTGGTGATCCTGCCGCAGCCGACCCAGCGCCAGGACGCCTGGGACGCCTTCGGCAATCCGCTGACCCGGCTGTCCTTCGAGCGGCCCCACGACGAACTCTATGTCGGCACCGAGCTGGAGGTGGAAGTGGACTCGCGCGCCGGTCTCGGGCTAGCGGATTCGCCTCCCTGGGAAGGGGTGCGCGACGGCCTGCGCTATCCCGCTGCCCGGGTGCCGCTGGACATCCATCACTTCCGCTTCGAATCGCCGGCGGTACCCCTGGATGGCATTTTCGCCCGCTTTGCCGAAGACTGCTTCCCACCGGGCCGCCCCCTGCTGCTGGGCTGCCGGGCGCTGATGGAAAAGATCCACCGCGAATTCCGCTTCGATGCCACCGCCACCCAGGTGGCGACGCCCCTGCGCGAGGTGCTGGAGCATCGCCATGGCGTCTGCCAGGACTTCGCTCACCTGATGCTGGCCTGCCTGCGTGCCCTGGGGCTGGTGGCGCGCTATGTCAGTGGCTATCTGCTGACCCGTCCGCCCCCTGGAAAACCGCGGCTGATCGGCGCCGATGCCTCCCACGCCTGGGTCAGCGTGCATTGCCCGCGGTTGGGCTGGGTCGACTTCGATCCCACCAACGATGTTCTGCCGGATCTCGAGCACATCACCCTGGCCTGGGGCCGCGACTTCACCGATGTGTCGCCACTGCGCGGGGTGATCCTCGGCGGCGGCGACCACGATCCGGTGGTCGAGGTGACGGTGACGCCGCTGTAGCATCGTGTCGCTCTCGGCCTGGCGTTGCTGCGCCAGCTGATTTCTTCGTATTTGTCTATACAAAAACGTCGATAACACCTTTCTGTCCCCGCTTCGCCAGCGCCCACCGGCGGAGCCATCTTGGCTGGAGCGACAGGAAGGAACGATTGGCCTTGCTTGACGGTTATCGATCTCTCGATTAAATGTATATACATTAATAGGAGAGGTCCTCATGCCCGCCATCGCTCCCCAACCGCTGCTCTGGCGTAACGTCACCCTGTTCGACGGCCAGCAGACCTGGCCCACGCCCACGGCGGTTCGGGTTGCGGGCGATCGTATTACCGGGCTCTGGCCGGAAGCCGACTTTCACGGCGAGCTGGGCGAAGGTGCCGAGGTCGTGGGGCAGGGCGGGGTGCTGACGCCCGGGCTGGTGGATTGCCACACCCACCTGGTCCACGCCGGCCAGCGTGCCGGGGAATTCGAGCAGCGGTTGGAAGGGGCGAGCTACGCCGAGATCGCCCGTGCCGGCGGCGGCATCCTGGGTACGGTGCGCGCGACGCGGGCGGCCAGCGAGGCGGAATTATTCGCCGTCGCCCGACCGCGCTTGCGGGCGCTGCTCGACGAGGGTGTCACCACCGTGGAGATCAAGTCCGGCTATGGCCTGACGGTGGCCGACGAACTCAAGCTGCTGCGCGTCGCTCGCCGGTTGGGTGAGGCGCTGCCGGTCCGGGTGATCACCACGCTGCTGGGCGCCCATGCCGTGCCGCCGGAATTCCAGGGCGATGCCGACGGCTACGTCGAGCTGGTCTGCCAAGAGCTGATTCCGGCCGCGGTGGCCGAGGGTCTGGCCGATGCGGTGGACGTCTTCTGTGAGGGCATCGCTTTTTCGCCGGCCCAGTGTGAGCGGGTCTTCCTGGCGGCGCGCGACCACGGTCTGCCGATCAAGGCCCATGCCGAGCAGCTGTCCAATCTGGGCGGCAGCGCGCTGGCCGCGCGGCTGGGAGCGTTGTCGGCGGACCATGTGGAGTATCTCGACGAAGCCGGGGTACGCGCCCTGGCGGCTGCCGGCACCGTCGCCGTGCTCCTGCCCGGTGCCTTCCTGATGCTGGGCGAAACCCAGCATCCACCGGTCGAACTGCTGCGGCGGCACGGGGTGCCCATGGCCTTGGCCAGCGACGCCAATCCCGGCACCTCGCCGCTCTATCTGCCGACCCTGATCGCCCACCTGGGCTGCACCCTGTTTCGCCTCACGCCACGCGAAGCCCTGGCTGGTATGACCGTCCATGCGGCCCAGGCCCTGGGTCGTCCGGAACTTGGACGTATCCAGGTCGGCGCCCCGGCGGATCTCTGCCTGTGGGACGTCGGCCAGCCGGCGGAGCTGGCCTACGAGGTGCGTCCGGGTCGCTTGCGGCAGCGCGTCTTTGCCGGGGAGGTGCAGCATGTTCGCTGATCGCCAGACCCTGGAGTTCTGGACCGGCCGTATCGATCCGGAAGCCGACGCCGTGCGCTGGCACCAGTGCATCCAGCCGCTGGCCGCGGACAGCGCGCCCGGCGTGGCGCTGCTGGGCTTCGCCTGTGACGAAGGCGTACGGCGCAACCAGGGGCGCGTGGGTGCTGCCGAGGGGCCTGTCGCCCTGCGGCGTGCCCTGGCCAATGTGGCCTGGCAGCGGCAGGGGCCGGCCTATGACGCCGGCGATGTCTGCTGTACTGACGGCGATCTGGAAGGCGCTCAGCAACGTCTCGCTGACGGTGTATGCCGGTTGCTGGAGACAGCTCACCTGCCCTTGGTGCTGGGTGGCGGTCACGAGGTGGCCTGGGCCAGTTGGTCGGGCCTGGCGCTGCACCTGGCCAGAACCGTGCCCAAGCCGCGCATCGGCATCGTCAATTTCGACGCCCACCTGGACCTGCGCGATCCGACTCGGGGGCCCACCTCCGGTACGCCCTTCGCCCAGATCGCCGCCCACTGCGCTACCCACGGCTGGCCCTTCCACTACGCTTGTCTGGGGCTGAGCCTCGCCGCCAATACTCGCACCTTGCTCGGACGTGCCGCCGAACTGGGCGTGCTGATTCGCCAGGACCACGAGATTCGCGAAGGCAGCCTGGAACGGATCTGCGCCGAACTGGACGCCTTCGCGGACGGTTGCGATGCCCTCTACGTGACCTTCGACCTGGACGTGCTGCCCGCGGGCGAGGCGCCCGGGGTCAGCGCGCCTGCCGCCCATGGTGTGAGCCTCACACTGCTGGAACCGCTGATCCGCCGGCTCAAGGCCAGCGGCAAGCTGCGCCTGGCCGACGTGGCCGAACTCAACCCCGCACTCGACCAGGACGGCCGCACGGCCCGGGTCGCGGCGCGACTGATCCATACCCTGGCACTGGACCTCTAGAGCCTGCCGCGAACAACAAGAGAGGAAGATTCCATGACCCGCTTTCGTGAAGGTGAGATTCGCGCCCCCCGCGGCACCCAGTTGAATGCCAGGAGCTGGCTGACCGAGGCGCCGCTGCGCATGCTGATGAACAATCTCGATCCCGCGGTCGCGGAGAACCCCGAGGCGCTGGTCGTCTATGGCGGCATCGGCCGGGCGGCGCGCAATTGGGAATGCTATGACAAGATCGTCGAGAGCCTCAAGGCGCTGGGCGACGACGAGACCCTGCTGGTGCAATCGGGCAAGCCGGTCGGGGTGTTCAAGACCCACGCCGACGCCCCGCGAGTACTGATCGCCAACTCCAACCTGGTGCCGCACTGGGCCAGCTGGGAGCACTTCAACGAACTGGATGCCAAGGGCCTGGCCATGTACGGCCAGATGACCGCCGGCAGCTGGATCTACATCGGCAGCCAGGGCATCGTCCAGGGGACCTACGAGACCTTCGTCGAGGCCGGGCGCCAGCACTACCAGGGTGACCTGCGCGGACGCTGGGTCCTGACCGCCGGCCTGGGTGGCATGGGCGGTGCCCAGCCCTTGGCCGCGACCCTGGCCGGCGCCTGTTCGCTGAATATCGAGTGCCAGCAGAGCCGTATCGATTTCCGCCTCAAGACCCGCTATGTGGACGAACAGGCCAGCGACCTGGACGACGCCCTGGCGCGCATCGCCCGGCACACCGCCGCCGGCGCCGCGGTTTCCGTCGCCCTGCTGGGCAACGCCGCCGAGATCCTGCCCGAACTGGTCCGCCGCGGCGTGCGCCCGGATATGGTCACCGACCAGACCAGCGCCCACGATCCACTCAACGGCTACCTGCCGGCCGGTTGGAGCTGGGAGCGGTATCGTGATCGCGCCCAGACCGATCCGGCTGCCGTGGTCGCCGCAGCCAAGCAGTCGATGGCCGTGCACGTCCAGGCCATGCTGGATTTCCAGCGCCAGGGCATCCCGACCTTCGACTACGGCAACAACATCCGCCAGATGGCCCAGGAAGCCGGCGTCGCCGATGCCTTCGCCTTCCCGGGTTTCGTGCCGGCCTATATCCGTCCGCTGTTCTGCCGCGGCATAGGTCCCTTCCGCTGGGCCGCGCTGTCGGGCGATGCCGAGGACATCCATCGCACCGACGCCAAGGTCAAGGAACTGATCCCCGACGACGCCCACCTGCACCGCTGGCTGGACATGGCCCGCGAGCGCATCGCCTTCCAGGGCTTGCCGGCCCGCATCTGCTGGGTCGGCCTGGGCCTGCGCGCCAAGCTGGGCCTGGCCTTCAACGAGATGGTGCGCAGCGGCGAACTCAAGGCGCCCATCGTCATCGGGCGCGACCACCTGGACAGCGGCTCGGTGGCCAGCCCCAACCGCGAGACCGAGGCCATGCAGGACGGCTCCGATGCCGTCTCCGACTGGCCACTGCTGAACGCCCTGCTCAACACCGCCAGCGGCGCTACCTGGGTCTCGCTGCACCACGGCGGCGGGGTAGGGATGGGCTTTTCCCAACATTCCGGGATGGTCATCGTCTGCGACGGCACCGACGCCGCCGCCGTCCGTATCGCCCGGGTGCTGCACAACGACCCAGCCACCGGGGTGATGCGCCACGCCGACGCCGGCTACGCCAGCGCCATCGACTGCGCCCGTGAGCAGGGCCTGAATCTGCCCATGATCGGCAAAGGAGTCTGATCGATGAACACCCTGATCCTGAACCCCGGTACCCTCGACCTGGCCCAGCTGCGCCAGGCCTATCAGCAGCCGCTGCGCGTCGAACTGGATCCGGCGGCCCATGCCGCCATCGACGCCAGCGTGGTCTGCGTGGAAAACATCCTGGCCGAAGGCCGGACCGCCTATGGCATCAACACCGGCTTCGGCCTGCTGGCCTCGACGCGGATCGCGCCGGCGGACCTGGAAAAGCTGCAGCGCTCCCTGGTGCTGTCCCATGCCGCCGGCGTGGGCGAGGCGCTGGACGACGACTTGGTGCGGCTGATCATGCTGCTCAAGGTCAACAGCCTGGCCCGCGGTTTCTCCGCCATTCGCCGCCAGGTCATCGAAGCCCTCATCGCCCTGATCAATGCCGAGGTCTATCCGCACATTCCGCTCAAGGGCTCGGTGGGGGCCTCGGGTGACCTGGCGCCGCTGGCGCACCTGTCGCTGGTGCTGATCGGCGAGAGCAAGGCGCGCCACCGGGACCAGTGGCTGCCGGCCCGCGAGGCGCTGGCGGTGGCGGGCCTGGCGCCCCTGACCCTGGCGGCCAAGGAGGGCCTGGCGCTGCTCAATGGCACCCAGGTGTCCACCGCCTATGCCTTGCGTGGGCTGTTCGAGGGCGAAGACCTGTTCGCCGCGGCCACGGTCTGCGGCGGCCTGAGCGTCGAGGCCATGCTCGGTTCCCGGGCGCCCTTCGATGCACGCATCCATGCCGCGCGGGGCCAGCGCGGCCAGATCGACGTGGCCGCGGCCTATCGCGAACTGCTCACCGCCAGCAGCGAGGTGTCCCGCTCTCACGCCGATTGCGACAGGGTCCAGGACCCCTATTCGCTGCGCTGCCAGCCCCAGGTGATGGGCGCCTGCCTGACCCAGTTGCGTCAGGCCGCCGAGGTGCTGGAGGTGGAGGCCAACGCCGTGTCCGACAACCCCCTGGTATTCGCGGAGGAGGGCGACGTCATCTCCGGCGGCAACTTCCACGCCGAGCCGGTGGCCATGGCCGCCGACAACCTGGCCCTGGCACTGGCCGAGATCGGCGCCCTGTCGGAGCGGCGCATCTCGCTGATGATGGACCGGCACATGTCCCAGCTGCCGCCCTTCCTGGTGGAAAATGGCGGGGTCAACTCCGGTTTCATGATCGCCCAGGTCACCGCCGCGGCCCTGGCCAGCGACAACAAGGCGCTGGCGCATCCGGCCAGCGTCGACAGCCTGCCCACCTCGGCCAACCAGGAAGACCACGTGTCCATGGCGCCCAACGCCGGCAAGCGGCTGTGGGCCATGGCCGAGAACGTGCGCGGCATCCTCGCCATCGAGTGGCTGGGCGCCTGCCAGGGCCTGGACTTCCGGCATGGCCTGAAGAGTTCGGAACGACTGGAAAGGGCGCGCAGCCTGCTGCGCGAGCAGGTGCCCTACTACCAGGAAGACCGCTTCTTCGCCCCGGACATCGAGGCGGCCAGCGCGCTGCTGGCCAGCGGCTGTCTGAACGCGCTGGTCACGCCGCGGCTGCTGCCCAGTCTCTGAGGCAGACGTGGTCCGGCAACCGCAGCGCCGGACCGCGCGTTATCATCGGCTTCCCATTTTCCGGCCTGGAGTTCGCGTGAGCAGCACGACACCCCCGCGCTACAAGGTGATCGAGGACTTCCTGCTCGAACGCATCCAGGGTGGTGCCTACCCGGTGCATCACCAGATTCCTACCGAGGAACAACTGGCGCGGGATTTCGCGGTCAGCCGCATGACCGCCAACAAGGCCATCACCCGGCTGGTGCAGCAGGGCTATCTGATGCGTCAGGCCGGCCTCGGCACCTTCGTCATCGAGCGCAAGGCCGAGTCCTCGCTGCACGAGGTGATGAACATCGCCACCGAGGTGCGCGCCCGGGGGCATGCGTACTCCAACGAGGTGCTGCGCAGCGAGGCCATCGCCGCCGACGACGAGGTGGCCCTGCGTCTGGGGCTGCGGATCGGCAGCCAGGTGTTTCACAGTATCCTGGTGCATCGCGAGAACGGTCTGCCCATCCAGTTGGAGGATCGTTACGTCAATCCGCGCTGGGTGCCGCACTACCTGGATAGCGACTTCAGCCGCCAGACGCCCAACGAGGTGCTCGTGGCCAGCTGTCCGATCAGCGATGTGGAGCACATCGTCGAGGCGGTCCTGGCCACCGCCCAGACCGCACTCTGGCTGGACATCGCCGAAGGCGCGGCCTGCCTGTCGATGATCCGCCGTACCTGGTCGGACGAGCACCTGGTCAGCTATGTGCGGCTGCTGCATCCGGGCGACAGATACAAGCTGAGCTCGACGACCCGGCATCGCTGAGGGGCGTGGAGTGAGAAGGGGTGTTGGGCTTCGCTGTACTCAGCCCAACCGACGCGATTGTTCGCACGTGTCGATCCGCCCCCGAGAGAGGGTTGGGGTGAGGATAGCCCCTACCGAGCAGGCATCAGAGCTTGCCCACCAGGGCCACGGCCTCCTGTCCGGCCTGGTCCCGCGAAGCCTGGTCGACCTCTGGGCCGAACAGGGTCTTTTCCACCACCACGGTGTGCATCCGGTCGATGCCGACCATTTCGCACCAGGTGCGCAGATAGGATTCCTGGTGCTCCTGGCGATCCAGGGCCGCACCGCGGGCAGCGATCACCAGCGCCTGGCGGCCGCCGAGCAGGCCGTTGAGGCCACGGTCGTCGAAGGTGAACAGCAGGTCCTTCTGGCTGACCACGTCGAACAGTTGCTTGAGCTTGTAGGGGATGCCGAAATTCCAGCAGGGCACGCCGAACACCAGGATATCGGCGGCCTTGAAGCGCTGTGCCAGCGCCTTGGCCACTTTCCAGGCGTGTTCTTGCTCGGTGCTGAGGGACTCGCCCTGGATCCCGGCGTACTTGGCGTCGAGGATGGGGCCGTCGAACTCTGGCAGGTCGCAATGCCAGGCGTCGAGGGTATCGACCTCGGCGTCGGAATGTTTGCCCTGCCAGGCCTGGATGAAGACGGTGGCGACTTCCAGCGAGGCGGAGCGATGCTGGCGGGGCGAACCTATCACGTGCAGCAGGCGGGGCATGGGCGGATCCTCGAAGGATGGGGATTGCGATAACTATAGGCGTCTCGCTGGGGTGCGCCAGCCTCGAAGGGGCTATGCCGATGGATGGTCTGGGGTGCGGTTCCTGACGTGACGATTGATGTCGCGCGGGCCCTCACCCCAGCCCTCCCCCAAGGGGAGAGGGCGGTCTGGCGCAGGCGGGATGCCGCGTTCCACGCGTGCGGCATGGGCACGGAGGGAGTGAGGGGGAGGCTACGTCGGTTGGGCTGCGCCCTGCGAAGCCCTACCCCTACCCCTACCCCTACCCCTATTACCCCGTCCCCACCTCAGGCCGAACCGGCTTCCGTGCGCAGGGCAGGGCCCCGCAGGCCGAGCAGGGTGTCCAGCAGCAGGAACAGCAGCAGGCTGCCACCCAGCACCGGCAGGCACAGGCCGACCAGCAGGGCTGTCATAGGCACCAGCAGGCGCGGCAGCGGCGACAGCTGGCGCCAGAGGGCGACCAGACCCGGTTGCGCCGGATCGCGAGTGGGCCGGCGGCGCCACCAGAGCAGGTAGCCCCAGACCGTCATCACCAGCAGGCCGAGGGCGATGGCCACCAGCACCAGCTGGTTGGCCAGGCCGAACAGCACGCCCATGTGGGCATCGATGCCCCAGCGGGTCAGCTTGGCCGGCAACGAGTACTGGGCGAAGCGCACCTGGTCGACCACCTTGAAGCTGGTCGGGTCGACGGCGACGGCGTCCACCTGGGTCGGCCAGCGGCGGTCGATCTCGCTGACCGTCCAGGCCTTGTCGGCGCTGCGGGCCGGGCGGATCTCCAGCTTGCCGGCGTCGATGCCGGCGGCGCGGGCACTGGCCAGCACCTGGTCGAAGGTGGCCGGATCCAGCGGCGGCGCCATGGCCATGTGCAGGGCGCCATGGCCATGGTGGTCGGCGTGCTCGTCGTGGGCCATGGCCGGTGCCGGCGCGCTGCCTAGGGCGGTCTTCACGCCGGGCGTGGACCAGCCATAGTGGGCGCGCAGCACGCTGATGTTGTCGCCGGCGAAGCGCGACCAGGTCAGGCCGGTGGCGGACAGGAACAGCAATCCACTCAGCAACCAGACGCCGGTGCTGGCGTGCAGGCCGCGCAGCCCGCGTGCTGGACGGCGTTGGCAACGACGCACCAGCCACAGCGTGAGACCGCCGAGGGCCGCGACCCACAGCCAGGAGGCGGCCAGTTCGCTGTAGAGACGACCGGGTTCGCCCAGCAGCAGGCTGCGGTGGAACTGATCGATGGCTGTGCGTAGCGGCAGGATGCCGCTGGTGCCATAGACGGTCAGGTCGCCACGGATGGCGCCGGTGACCGGATCGACGAAGAGGGCGCGATGGGCCGATTCGCCCAGCGACGGATCATTGAACATCACCCGGGTGGTGTCACCCGCTGCAGGGGCGGGACGCACCGCGCCCAGGGTCAGCGCCGGACCGGCCACGGCCTGGGCGGCGCGGATCTGCTCGGCCAGTGGCAGGGCTTCGCCACGGCTGGGGGTGTGCAGGGCCTCGGCATAGAGGCGTGCTTCCAGTTGCGGCGTGAGGGCATAGAGCAGCCCGCTGGCGGCGGCTACCAGCAGGAAGGGGCCGACGAACAGGCCGATGAGGAAATGCAGCCGCGCCAGCAGTTGCAGCAGCGTCCCCGGCGCCTTGGCGGCCGGAGCGGAGGGATGCGAAGTCATAGCGTTCACCACGGAGCGACGCGCGGCCAGCGAAGGGGCACGCGCGGGATTACGAGAAGAGAGGACAGCCGTCTTTCGTTGCCGGGGTGTCAGGGGGCCTGGGGATGGAGCGTGGAGCGTCGCGCGCGGGGTGGGGGCGGCAGCGCGCTCTGGTAGCGTCGGCGATGAGGATCGCCTGGACGCAGCAGCCATTGCAGGACGATGGCCAGCAGGCTGGCGAGGAACAGGGTGGCGGCGAAGACGCAGTCACCCGTAGGGGAAAGGGTGGTCATGCTGCCACCCGGCAGGCCTGCATGCATGCCGGCCATGTCGCTCTGGGAGGTCTGGGCGTGCAGACCGTGGTGATGTTCGTGCCCCTGTGCCAGCGGCGGCGGGACCGGCAGGGTGAGCCGCGCCAGCATCTGGCCATGGCCCAGGGCGCAGACGAGTCCGTTCAGCAGGATGCAGGCGAGCAGCATCCAGGCGAGCGAAGCGCGCGGGGAACGGACGGTTATCATGGCGGGTGACTGTATCATCGCCGCGGGCGATGCACAGCCTGGCCGGCGCGGCCCTGCGCCGAAATGTCGCGCCCTCGCCGCTGCTGAAGAGACGAACAGGAACATGAGCGAAGCGCCACCCATCACCCTCGAACGGCTCAGCGTGGCGGATGACGAGACGCTGGGCTTTCTGCTGGCGAGCTATCGTGAGCTGTTCGGTAGCCGGCTCGAGGCGACGGCCGTACCGCGGGATCTACAGTGCTTCGCCGACCACTATGGCGTGGGGCGCGGTTGCCTGCTGATCGCCCGGGGCGCCGCCGGGGAGCCCCTCGGCAGCATCGCCTACCGGCCCTACGACCGGCGCTTTCCCCAACTGGCCTATCCCGGCGAGCGGGTGGTGGAGGTGGTGCGACTGTTTGTGGTGCCTCAACAGCGTCGCCAGGGTCTGGCGCGACGGCTGTTCGCGGCGCTGCTGGTCCAGGCGCTCCGAGATACCGTGGAGCGCCTCTATCTGCACACCCATCCCTTCCTGCCCGGGGCCGAACCCTTCTGGCTCGACCAGGGCTTCCGGGTCGTCGCGCGGGAGACGGCCTTGCCCTGGCAGACCCTTCATCTCGATCGACGGCTGGACAGCCCTCAGGCGTCCGCCGGCCCCCGACAGAGCAGATAGGTATCCATGATCCAGCCGTGCTCTTCACGCGCGGCACTGCGTACCCGATGGATGTCCTCGGCCACCTCCTGCAGCGGACCGGCGATGAGGATCTCGTCCGCTGTACCCACGTAGGCACCCCAGTAGATGTGCAGGCCGGGCTCGTCCAGGCGCCGATAGGCCTCGTGGGAATCGAGCATCACCACCAGGCTGTCCAGGTGCGCGGGGAAGCGCTCCAGGCGCCGACCGGGGGTGATTTCCAGGGCCTGGCCGATGCGATTGAGCGGCACCCGGTGGCGCGCGGCCAGCGCCTGGACGCTGGAGATGCCGGGGATCACCTCGTAGTCGAAGTCCAGCCGGCCCTCGCGCCGGATCGCCGCCAGGATACGCAGGGTGCTGTCGTACAGCGCCGGATCGCCCCAGACCAGGAAGGCGCCGCACTCGTCGTCCGCCAGCTCGTGCTCGATCATCTCCATCATCAGCGCCTGCTTGGCGGCGTTGAGATCGCCCACCGCCTGCCGGTAGTCGCCTTCGCGGCGACGTTCGGGGATGGGCGCGGTGACGAAGCGATAGTCCGCCTGGCGGATGTGGCGGGCGCAGATGGTTTCGCGCAGGTGAATCAGGCTGTCCTTTTCCGTGCCCTTGTCGAACAGGAAGAAGGTACTGGCGCGATTGAGGGCGGCGACGGCCTGGAGGGTGAGGTAGTCGGGATCGCCGGCGCCGATGCCGATGACCAGCAGGGTTTTCATGGGATGGCCTCGAGGAAAAGAGCGGTGCCCAGTGTAACCAGGGATGTCTCTTCCGTAGAGACTCGGGTGATCGTCATGCTACTTTCGACCGGTTTGCCTGCCGCCAGGCAGGGATGGACAGGATCGAGGGGGCAGGGGCGTGACGATGACGAGCTGGCGACGGATACCCCGCGGGGTCTGGATTCTGGGTGGGGTGAGCCTGTTCATGGACATCTCCTCGGAGATGATCCACAGCCTGCTGCCGCTGTTCCTGGCCACCGGCCTGGGCCTGAGCGTGCTCTATATCGGCATCCTCGAAGGGGTGGCCGAGGCGACCGCGCTCATCACCAAGATCTTTTCCGGGGTACTCAGCGACTACCTGGGCCGGCGCAAGGGCCTGGCGGTGCTGGGCTATGGCCTGGGCGCCCTGAGCAAGCCGCTGTTCGCCCTGGCCAGCGGTGCTGGCCTGGTGTTCGGCGCGCGCTTCCTGGATCGCATCGGCAAGGGCATCCGCGGGGCACCGCGCGATGCCCTGGTGGCCGACGTCACGCCGCCGGAGATCCGTGGTGCCGCCTATGGCCTGCGCCAGTCGCTGGATACCCTGGGCGCCTTTCTCGGCCCGCTGCTGGCGGTGGGGCTGATGCTGCTCTGGGCCAACGATTTCCGCGCCGTGTTCTGGGTGGCGGTGATCCCGGCCTTCATCGCCGTGGCCTTGCTGTATTTCGGTCTCGACGAACCCAAGGCGGCCATCGTCCAGGCACGCACCAATCCGCTCACCCGCGGACAGCTGCGCAAGTTGCCGGCGGCCTTCTGGCAGGTGGCGCTGCTCGGCGGCGTCTTCACCCTGGCGCGCTTCAGCGAAGCCTTCCTGGTGCTCAAGGCCGAGCAGGTGGGCGTACCCCTGGCGCTGGTGCCGCTGGTGATGGTGGGCATGCACCTGGTGTTCGCGCTGTCGGCCTATCCGCTGGGGGCGCTGTCCGACCGGGTCGGTCATCGCGCGCTGCTGGCCTGGGGTCTGGTGCTGCTGATCCTGGCCGACCTGGCGCTGGCCTTCAGCAACGGCTGGACCGGCCTGGCGCTGGGTGTCGTGCTCTGGGGTCTGCACATGGGCATGACCCAGGGCCTGCTCGCCGCCATGGTCGCCCGCACCGCGCCGGCCGAGCTGCGCGGCACCGCCTTCGGCCTGTTCAACCTGGTCAGTGGCATCGCCCTGTTGCTGGCCAGCAGCATCGCCGGCGCGCTCTGGCACTTCCTCGGCTCCGCCGCCACCTTCCAGTTCGGCGCCCTGGCGGCGGTGGCTTCCCTGCTGGTGCTGGCGGCCTGCCGCCGCAGCGTGGCACCGCTGGCAGGCTAGTCGAACAGGGGCCGCAGATAGGGCGCCGTGGGGCTCGCGGGATCCTCCGCCACCGCGCGGGGTATGCCGCTGGCGACGATGCGCCCGCCCGCCGTGCCAGCGCCGGGGCCGATGTCGATCAGCCAGTCGCTGCCGGCCACCACCTGCAGGTTGTGCTCCACCAGCACCACCGTGTTGCCTTCGTCGACCAGGCCGTGCAACTGGCGCATCAGGCGCTCCACGTCGGCCGGATGCAGGCCGGTGGTGGGTTCGTCCAGCACATAGAGGGTGGTGCCACGGCTGGTGCGCTGCAACTCGGTGGCCAGCTTGATGCGCTGGGCCTCGCCGCCGGACAGTTCGGTGGCCGGCTGGCCCAGGCGCAGATAGCCCAGGCCGATGTCGACCAGCACCCGCAGTGCGCGCGCCACCGTCGCTTCCGCGGCGAAGAAGGCCAGGGCCTCGTCCACCGTCATACCCAGCACCTCGGCGATGGTCTTGCCCTGCCAGCGGACCTCCAGGGTCTCGGGGTTGTAGCGCGCACCCTGGCAGGTCGGGCAGGCGGCATAGACGCTGGGCATGAACAGCAGCTCAACGCTGACGAAGCCTTCGCCTTCGCAGGTCGGGCAGCGGCCCTTGGCGACGTTGAAGGAGAAGCGTCCGGCATCGAAGCCGCGTTCCTGGGCCTCGGGGGTGGCGGCGAACAGCTTGCGCACCCCGTCGAACAGCCCGGTGTAGGTGGCCAGGTTCGAGCGTGGGGTCCGACCGATGGGCTTCTGGTCCACCGGCACCAGCCGGCGGATGCCGCCGAGGCCATCGACCACCTGGCCGGTGGTGGCGGGCAGGGCGTCGCCGTCCAGTTCCGGGGTCTCGTCGCTTTCTTCGGCGGCGCGCTGGCCCAGTTCGGCGCCGACCAGTTCCAGCAGCGCCTGGCTGACCAGGCTGGACTTGCCCGAGCCGGAGACGCCGGTCACGGCAGTCAGGCAGCCCAGGGGAAAGGCGGCGTCCAGCCCCTCGAGGTTGTTGCGGGTGACCCCGGCCAGGCACAGCCAGCCCTGGGCTTCGCGCGGCGGCCGGGTCTCGCGTTGCGGCGCGGCGAACAGGTAGCGCGCCGTCACCGATTCCTCGACCTCGGCCAGACCGGCGGGCGGGCCGCTGTAGAGCACCCGGCCACCACCTTCGCCGGCCGCGGGGCCGACGTCCACCAGCCAGTCGGCGCGCTTCATGGTGGCCAGGTCGTGCTCCACCACGAACAGCGAGTTGCCCTGGGCCTTGAGGCCGTCGAGGGCTTCCAGCAGCGATTCGCCGTCGGCGGGATGCAGACCGGCGGAGGGTTCGTCCAGCACATAGACCACGCCGAACAGCTGCGACACCAGCTGGGTCGCCAGCCGCAGCCGCTGCAATTCGCCGGAGGAAAGGGTGGTGGTGCTGCGCTCCAGTGCCAGGTAACCGAGCCCCAGGCGGGTCAGGGTCTGCAGCCGTTCCAGCAACTCGCCGGCCATGCGCTGGGCCGCCAGGCGTTTCTCCGGCGAGAGATCGGGGGTACGGCGTACGTCCGGGGCACTGGCGTGATCGCTGCCACCGGCGGCCTTGCGCCGGGCGCGATCCTGCTTACCGGCCTTGGCGTCCAGCACGCCCTTGTCCTTGGCTTCGTCGAAATCGCCCGCGGCCACCCGGCGCAGCAGCACGCTCAGGTCGTCCAGCGGCAAGCGCGACAGCTCGCCGATGTCCAGGCCGGCGAAGGTCACCGAGAGCGCCGCCCGGGTCAGGCGCTTGCCGTGGCACAGCGGGCAGGTCTGGCCGATCATGAACCGCGCCGCGCGCTGCTTCATCTTGGCGCTCTGGGAGTTGGCGAAGGTGTGCAGCACATGGCGCCGCGCGCCGGTGTAGGTGCCCTGGTAGCTGGGCTCGGCCTTGCGCTTGAGCGCGGCGCGGGTCTGCTCAGGGGTGAGGCCGGCATAGACCGGCACCGTGGGCTGCTCCTCGGTGAAGAGGATCCAGTCGCGCTGCTTCTGGGGCAGGTCGCGCCAGGGGGTGTCGACGTCATAGCCCAGGGTGACCAGGATGTCCCGCAGATTCTGCCCGCCCCAGGCGGTGGGCCAGGCGGCGATGGCGCGCTGGCGGATGGTCAGCGACGGATCCGGCACCATGGAGGCTTCCGTGACTTCGTAGACCCGGCCCAGGCCGTGGCACGCGGGACAGGCGCCCTGGGGCGTGTTGGGCGAGAAGTCCTCGGCATAGAGCATCGGCTGGTCGGCCGGATAGCGCCCGGCGCGGGAATAGAGCATCCGCACCAGGCTGGAGAGCCCGGTCACGCTGCCCATGGACGAGCGACTGTTGGGCTGGCCGCGCTGCTGCTGCAAGGCCACCGCCGGCGGCAGACCCTCGATGGCCTCCACCTGGGGCACCCCGACCTGATCGATCAGCCGCCGCGCATAGGGCGCCACCGATTCGAAGTAGCGGCGCTGAGCCTCGGCGTAGAGGGTACCGAAGGCCAGCGACGACTTGCCCGAGCCGGACACCCCGGTAAAGACCACCAGGGCATCGCGGGGGATGTCCACGTCGACGTTCTTCAGATTGTGCTCGCGGGCACCGCGGACGGAGACGAAACCGGGACGGGGGGAGGAGGGCATGGGCGGAGTATAGCCTTGTTCAGGAACGTGCAGAATCGGACCTTGCGAGTTAGTAAGAGTCTCCGTTCACCTCGAATTTATGGCCTGGGAAAGCCTAAAATCGCTCCAGTCCGTCCCAATGGCTGACCACGATCGGAAACTCTCTCGGGTCCAGCAGGCCAATTTCCTCCAAGCGATAGGACATCTTGCCAAAGTTGCAGGCAGCACAGGTCACGACGAGGTTATCCAGCTCGTTGGTACCGCCTGCGGAGTGGGGCGCGACATGATCGTACTGAGCCCATAACACCTGGAAACCCGCATGCTGGGAGGCATTAGTCCTGCCCCAGCTGACGGCCTCGGGATACAGCGCGACCGCCTTCTTCCGAACTTCCGCGCGAATCACAGGTAGTCCACAGAAACGGCAATGAAAGCCGTCGCGCTCATGAAGGCTGCGGATCTGGGCGTTAGTGGGCATCCTGGCTTTGATAGGCATCGTGATAGGTAAGGGCGGCAACTTGGTTACCGTCACATAAGGACTGGCTCGGCCCCAAATGGACTCCAGCCATTGCCGCGAAAGCTGACAGTCAGCGAGCGTGAGCAACCTTGCAGCGTCCATTGCATAGCCCGCGTGGTGTGCGGATACCGCAGCGTCCAGATAACGTGCGACATCGAAGAGCGCGGGAATGGGGGGGCGAAAGCAGCGTTTCATGGTCACTACCTGCATCTCGTCCGACATCTACTCAAGGTGCCTTTCTGATTGAGCAATGACCGAGTACGAAGTATCACTGGGCCATGATTTCCCGATAACGTCTCGAGTATTCTTCATAAGACCACCCCTGACCTTGAAGAGCCTGGATCCGGGCCTCTTTGGACAAGGTGCTAGGCGCCGATACTGAAGAGGGTACCTGATACCCGCGGGCGAGCTCGTCGGCCCCGCGGGGAAACAACTCGTTTGCAAGCTGGTTGATTTTGTTTTCGGCGTTGATGAACTTGTCTGGTCGGCCCGAGCCCCAGCGTGAGTCGTATATAGCCTGGCCAATTTGACGTCCATTCTGAAATACACGGATATCCGCGAACTTCATGTATAGCGCCAGATCCCAACCCCAAGTTCCGGTATAGGTGGTGGAAAGGTCGCACTCGGCGGGATTCGAACCAGCCGGTAATGGCCTGACCTTGAATCCTTTCTGCTGCAGGGCATCGACATAGGTCGTATTGAAGCCCGATCTAAGCCCTGCCGCAGGGATAGTACAGATCTCGGAAGAACTTGCCCCGGACAGCTCGGCTGGAGCCACCTGCTGTTTTATGCTGCAGCCGCCCAACAACGCAGCCAAGAGAATGACCGTCCTTTTCACTGAAACCTCCTTGTAAAAATAGAAGTTTAAGTGCGGTATGGCATTGTCTGCCGCAGAAATTGGCAGGACGGGCAAAAGGAGGGGAAGAGTGGTAGCTAGTGCCAAAGCTCTCGCTACCACTCTCCTAAATCATTTGCGGTACAAGGACATTACGTTGTGGTCCGCAAGTGGCTAAGTGGAGTGCCTGTCTGGAAATCTAGCCCTTACCTGATCAATCCTGCGCATGCTCCAGCGCATAGGTGCGGCAGTGGGCGAGGTAGCCCATCTCGTGGGCGCCCACCAGCTGCACCACGCTGCTCCACAGCCAGGATGGGGCATCCAGGGTGCGGGTGCGATTGCGCTGCAGATCGCGCATCCACTCCACGCGGGTGGCCAGGTCCATCTGCCGGGCATGGGCGCGGCCGACCACCCGGGCCAGGTAGGCCGCGGCGCTCATGGCTTCGCGGGCACTGAGTTCGTCCAGCTCCAGCTTGAGATCCTGGGGCAGCAGTTCGCGGATGAAGAAGGAGTGATCCAGCAGGCGCACCGCCAGCATGCGATTGCCCAGTGCCGGAGAGAGCTGGCGGGCGCCTTCCACCACGCGCTTGCCGTTGTCCCGGGGCATGGTGGCATGGGCCACGCGCGGGGCGGCGGCGGCCACCGCCTGCTTGACGTCGATCAGGCAGTAATCCTGGTCATCGCCGTCGTCCACGCCCAGCAGCACGGCGTAGCGGCGCAGCCCCAGGGAGCTGCAGCCCTTGACCCAGTAGGCACTGTCGAGCAGTTCGACGCGGCTGTCGTGGCTGCGGCCCTTGAGCGAGGTCACCAGGGCATGGATGCCGGGCGTCTCGCACAACTCGGCGGTGGCCTGACGTTCGGCCTTGCTCAGCGTCCAGAAGTGCTTGCCCAGCGGCAGCTTGGGGCGGGTGTTTTCCATGCGCTCCTTGGCCAGGTGCTTCCAGGTGCGCTGGACCGCGCTGCGCATCCCGGCCTTGACCTGGGCCGGTCGCGGCACCTCGCGTTCGAGATCGTCCTCGAAGGCGACTTCGTAGCCGCGCATCATCTCTTCGAGCATCCGCGCCGTGGTCACCCCCGGCAGGTCGGAGCCGCGCGCCGCCGTGGCCAGCGACAGCGCCAGGCGTACCAGGTCGTGGGCCGGATTGCCGACCACGGTCTGATCCAGGTCGCGGATATTGACGTCGGTAGAGCCGTGCAGATCGCCGGTAGGGCCAAGGTTGCCGGCGTGGCAGTCGCCGCAGATCCACACCGCCGGCCCAGTGGGCAGACTGCGGCCAGGCTGGCTGTGCAGCCACTCATAGAACTGCACCGTGCTGCCGCGCACGTAGGCGTGGGCGGAACGGGCCATTTTCAGATTGCGCAGCTGGTTGAGACGAGGGAGACGATCGACCGGACGAGGGGTTTTCATGCAGGGCGCAGGCCTTGAGGGAGACGCCTTTGTGACCGTTGCGCTTGGGAAATGTTGCAGCGTGTGTCAGCAGCCCGCCCCCGGCCATGGACCCCTGGCGGGAGCGCTCAAGGTCTCGTGGCGAAGACCGCGGGTCTCCAGCGCCAACAGCGAAACTGGCCGGCCTGCCGCTGCAGTTCATTGGCCATGGCATCCAGGGATACGGCGGTCTTGACCGTCTCGCCGTTCTGCTGGGCCATCTGCGCCAGGCGCTCCAGGGTGCGGGCGACGGCATGGCTGGCGGCGGTCTGTTCACGCAGGGCTGTTCGTTTCTGGAAGATCACTCCTGGCGTGGCCTAAGACTCCTCCGGCGCTCGCCACGGCAAATGGATTCCTCGCCCAAATGCCTCCTTCATGGGTGAACCCTTCGGATAGGTCCACTGTTTTGACAGCTCCGGAATGCTGTGCTTAGGTTTTTTGGGTCCTGCTGACATAAGTCTTCATATAACTTGACTATTGTCGGCAGGCCGCCCTTGCTGTCAGGAGACTCCTGTAGGGCACAGGCGGCGTAGCGGGTGGAGCCGCGGTTCTCCAGGCAGTTCGAAGGCCAGGCTGGATACCCCTTCACCTCGTTCCGCTCTTGGATCCCTGGACGAAGGCAGCCTCAATGGAACACCTGCAGCAGATATTGAATCAGGCACCGGAACTGGCCCTGTTCCTCTCCCTGGCCCTCGGCTACTGGGTCGGCAGCATCCAGTTCGGCAAGTTCCAATTGGGCGGGGTCGCCGGCTCCCTACTGGTGGCGGTGGTCATCAGCCAGGTCGGCATCAGTATCGATAACGGCATCAAATCGGTGCTCTTCGCGCTGTTCATCTACGCCGTGGGGTTCGAAAGCGGGCCGCAGTTCTTTCGTTCCCTGGGGCGGCAATCCCTGCGCGAGATCGTCCTGGCGGCGGTGATGGCCCTCAGCGGCCTCGTGACCATCATCGCCTGCGCCCGCCTTTTCGGCCTCGACAAGGGCATCGCCGCTGGGATCGCCGCCGGCTCCATGACCCAGTCCGCCATCATCGGTACCGCCAGCGCCGCCATCGCCAAGCTCGACCTGCCGCTGGCGCAGATCCAGACGTTGCAAGGCAACGTCGCGGTTGGCTACGCCGTGACCTACATCTTCGGCTCCTTCGGCGCCATCATCCTCTGCGTCAATGTGCTGCCCTGGTTCATGAAGCGCAGCATCCGGGACGATGCAACCAAGGCCGAGTCCGAGCTCCTGGCTGGCGCCAAGGTCTACGGCCCGGGGGAGTTGCCGGCCATCCCGCCGCTGGTGGGACGGCTCTATCGCATCGACCAGGCGGCCGGCCAGACCGTGGAGCAGTTGGAGGTCAGCGGTCAGGGCGATCCTCAGGCCACCCTCACCATCGAGCGCATCAAGCGCGGCGGCGCCCTGGTGGGCGTGTCGCCAAGCACCGTACTGGAGGCCGGTGACGTGGTCCTGGTGGTGGGACGACGCGCCGGGGTGGTGGCCATCGCCGCCCGCTTGGGCGCCGAGTTGCAGTCCTCACCCGACATGGACGTGGTGGTGGTGCAGCGCGACGTGACGCTCGACAACCCTACCTTCATCGGCCGTAGCGTGGCCGAGATCCGCCAGGCGGCCAACCAGGCCCTGCGCCATGGCGTCTATGTGGTCGGCGTGAAACGCGCCGGCCGGCCGCTGTCGCTGGACAGCGATACCATCATCGAAGCGGGCGACTTGGTCACCCTCTACGGTACCCCGGACGACATTCAGCGGGTCGCCCAGCAGGTCGGCTCCATCGTGGTCCCCAGCGACAAGACCGACTTTGTCTTCCATGGCTTCGGCCTGACGGTTGGCCTGCTCATCGGCCTGATAGTGGTCCGCCTGGGGGCCATCCCCCTGACCCTGGGCAGCGGCGGCGGCGCGCTGATCGCCGGCCTCGCCTTCGGCTGGTATCGCAGTCGCCACCTGACCCGCGGCAACCTGCCGCTGCCGGCCTCGACGCTGTTGCGCGACCTCGGCTTGGCCGGATTCGTAGCGGTAGTGGGGTTGCAGTCCGGACGCCAGGCGGTGGAGACCATCGCCACCCAGGGCCTCTCCATCTTCCTGATCGGGGTGGTGGTGTGTGTCGTGCCCATCGTCATCACCATCCTCGTCGGCCGCTATGTGCTGCGCTACAGCAACCTGGCGCTGTTCGCCGGGGCAGTCGCCGGCGCGCGCAGCGCCAATCCCGCCTTCGGCGAGGTGCTGGACAAGGCCGGCAACTCCATCCCCACGGTGCCCTTCGCGGTCACCTATGCCTTGGCCAATGTGTTTCTCACCCTGCTCGGGCCACTGGTCGTGGCCTTCGCCTAACCAAAGGAGGCAAGTCATGAGCGACGTTCAAGACGATTACGCCCAGTACGCCAAGCTGAGTCCGTTCGAACTCAAGGACGAACTGATCAAACTCGCCTCGGGCAGCGAGAATCGCCTGATGCTCAACGCCGGGCGTGGCAATCCCAACTTCCTGGCGACCCTGCCGCGGAGGGCCTTCTTCCGTCTCGGTCTGTTCGCCGCCAATGAGGCCGAACTTTCCTATTCCTACATGCCCCATGGCGTGGGCGGCCTGCCGCAGATTGACGGCATCGAGGCGCGGTTCGAGCGCTATACCGCCGAACACCGCGACCAGCCCGGGGTGCTGTTTCTGGCCAAGAGCCTGAGTTACGTGCGTGACCAGCTGGGGCTTTCGGCCTCGGCCTTTCTTCACGAGATGGTGGAGGGCATCCTTGGCGCCAATTATCCGGTCCCGCCGCGCATGCTCAAGGTGTCCGAGCAGGTGGTCAGCCACTACATCGTCAAGGAAATGATCGGCGGCTACGTGCCGGCGGGTTCCGTCGATCTCTTCGCAGTGGAAGGTGGCACGGCGGCCATGACCTACATCTTCCATTCGCTGCAGCAGAACGGGGTCGTCAAGCGTGGGGACAAGGTAGCGATCGGCATGCCGGCGTTCACCCCCTACATCGAGATCCCGGAACTTGAGGAGTTCGGTCTGGAGCAGGTGCACATCCATGCCGACCCCCATGCCAACTGGCAGTACCCGGATGCGGAGCTCGACAAGCTTCGCGACCCTGCAGTCAAGATCTTCTTCTGCATAAACCCCAGCAACCCGGCCTCGGTCAAGATGGACGACCGCAGCCTGGCCACCGTCGCGCGCCTCGTCGCCGAGTCGCGTCCGGACCTCTTCATCCTCACCGATGACGTCTACGGCACCTTCGCCGACGATTTTCGCTCGCTGTTCGCCACCTGCCCACGCAACACCCTGCTGGTGTATTCCTTCTCCAAGTACTTCGGTGCCACCGGCTGGCGCCTGGGAGTGATAGGTGCGCACAAGGACAACATCTTCGACCAGGCCCTGGCCGAACTGCCCGAGGAGACCAAGGCCTCCCTGGACCGCCGCTACGGAAGCCTGCTGCCGGACGTGCGCAGCCTCAAGTTCCTCGATCGGCTCGTCGCCGACAGCCGCACCGTGGCGCTCAACCACACCGCCGGGCTCTCCACTCCGCAGCAGGTGCAGATGGTGCTGTTCGCCCTATTCGCCCTCATGGACGAAAGCGACGGCTACAAGACCGAGCTGAAGAAACTGGTCCGCCGTCGGGAAGCCGCTCTCTATCGTGAGTTGGGGGTCCCTCCCGAAAGCGATCCCAACGCTGTCGACTACTACACCCTGCTGGATCTGGAAGACCTGGCCCGCAAGCTCCATGGCGACGCCTTCGCCACCTGGGTGAAGGCCAAGTTCAGCAGTGGCGACCTGCTGTTCCGCATCGCCAAGGAGACCGGCATCGTGCTCCTGCCCGGCAAGGGCTTCGGCACCCAGCAACCGGCCGCCCGGGTGTCCCTCGCCAACCTCAACGAATACGAGTACGCCAACATCGGCCGCTCGCTGCGTGCCATGGCGGATCAGTATTTCGCCGAGTTCCAGGGGGAGGGTGGCAACCCGTCGGCGCAGCCCTGACGCTACCGCGCCCGGTGTCCTGGCGCGATGTCAGGACACCGGGCGCAGGCTATACTGGCTGCCTCTCCTAGACCCTGAGGGTGCAGCATGGCTACCGATACCTCGAAGCTGGATCGAATCCTCGCCGAGACCCAGCGCGAGCGCGAACGCGGCTATCGTGAAAAAGCGCTGAAGATGTATCCCCACGTCTGCGGTCGCTGCGCACGGGAATTCGCCGGCAAGCGCCTGAGTGAGCTGACCGTGCATCATCGTGACCACAACCACGACAACAATCCCCAGGACGGCTCCAACTGGGAATTGCTCTGCCTGTACTGCCACGACAACGAGCACAGCCGCTACACCGATCAGCAGTACTTCAGCGACAGCTCGCTGAGCACGCCCAAGGTGGCCCAGGCCACCCACAATCCCTTCGCCGGGCTGGCAGGACTGCTGAAAAAGGACTGAGTGCGCGGCGATCCAGGGAGGTCGCCCTGCCTTAAGCCGATCTTAAGTCTCACGCTCTAGCGTTTCAGGTCTTTGGCCGGTTGCCGACCTGGGAGCGAGCAGGGATGGGACGTTCGAACGTGGCGAAGCGATTGTCCGCCGGGGCCTTGGCCTTGCTGACCGCAGGCTGCCTGACGGAGGCCTCCGCCGAGATGACCGTCATCCGCGGAGAGGGCGTTGGCGCTTCCGCCGACACCGCGTCGGTGTACTTCAACAGCGGTATCAACGATCGCTCGGTCAGCTCCCTGTTGGCTGCCCTGAGCGACATCGCCCTCAAGTATCCCGCCACCAAGAACGTCAATCTCTATCTCAACAGCCCTGGCGGCAGCATGGAGGCGGGCTATGTCGCCTACGAGTTCATCCGCCGCTATCCGCTGCACATCAATACCATCGACGCCGCCGCGACGGACTCATCCGCCACCATGATCTACTGTGCGGCCGAAGATCGTTATGCCGCGCCGCTCTCCAGCTTTCTCCTGCATCCGGCCGCGGCGGCCATCGCCGTCAACGGCTACATGAAGCCGGACCAGGCCAAGCAGGCGTTCGAGGACGTCGAGCGCGAGAACCTCAAGTTCCGCGAGATCTACAAGGGCTGCCTCACGTTGGCGCCGGCAGAGCTCACCACCTTGCTGTCCTCCGAAAGCAACAGACGACGATTGGGCTACGACGCGGCCAAGGACATCGGTCTGATCACCCGGGCCCTGGAGCGGTTACCGCGTGGGACGGACCGTGCCGCCTATTTCGTCAGCGATGGCGGAGGTCGTTGACGGCAGCGGTGCCCCGGGGTAGTCGATGGGTCGTCCTGACCATACGGATGCCTGCGCGTGGAAAGGCTGCGCCATCTTCTACCCTTCCGGGCGTCCATCCCTGGCGCCCCCTCTCCCTTGGGGAGGGGACCGGGGTGAGGGAAGGCGGCGGGCGCCAGGAGCCGCTGGTCGCCCGCCAGGATCACACCTTGAAGCGCGCCGTCATCTCCTGCAGGCGTACGCCGATGCGGGCCAGCTCCATGCTCGACGAGGCCGTCTCCTCGCTGGCGGCGGCGGTCTGGTCGGAGATGTCGCGGACGTTGGTGACATTGCGGCTGATCTCTTCGCCGGCCGAGCTCTGCTGTTCGGCGGCGCAGGCGATCTGCTCGTTCATCGACTCGATGTCCTTGACCGACCGGGTGATGCGTTTGAGCATCTCGCCCGCCTCGCGGGACAGGCCGACACTGCTCTCGGTCAGCTGCACATTGTGGTCGAGCACCGTCGCCATGCGATCGGTGCTCTGGTGCAGACCGGTGATGAGCTGGGCGATCTCGTCGGTCGAGGAGCGGGTGCGCTGGGCCAGGCCGCGGACCTCGTCGGCGACCACGGCGAAGCCGCGTCCCGCCTCGCCGGCGCGGGCGGCTTCGATGGCGGCATTGAGCGCCAGCAGGTTGGTCTGCTCGGAAACGGCCTTGATCACGTCGAGCACGCCGCCGATGCTGTCGGCGTGATCGCGCAGGGTGGCCATGGCGGTCTTGGTCGATTCCATTTCCCGGGCCAGCACCTCGATCTGGTCGACCGCCTTGCTCACCGACTGCTCGCCCTGCAGGGCCTGGCGACTGGCTTCCAGCGCGGACTTGGCCGCGTCCCCGGCGTTGCGCGCCACCTCGTGGGTGGTGGCGGTCATCTCCTGCATGGCGGTGGCGATCTGGTCGGTCTCGACCTTTTGCGACTGCACCCCGGCGCTGGTCTGTTCGGTGACCGCCGACAGCTGCTCGGCGGCACTGGCCACCTGGACCACACCGTCGCGTACCTCGCCGATCAGGCGCCGCAGGTTGCCGGTCATGCCTTGCATGCTGGTCTGCAGGGCGCCCAGTTCATCCTTGCGGGTGACCTGCTGCTGATGAGTGAAGTCACCGTTGGCGACCTGCTCGGCCAAGGCCACGGTGTCTTGCAAGGGCTTGACGATGGAGCGGGTGATCAGCCAGGCACAGGCCAGGCCCAGGGCGATGGCGACGGCCAACCAGATCAACAGCAGCTGACGGGCACCGGCCACGTCGGCCGTGCGGAATTCCTGCTGGCTGGCGGTGAGCTTGTCGGCGATGCCGAGCAGAGTGGTAATGGTCGTGGTGATACCGCCCTGTGCCTGGTCCACCCGCGCCTGTGCCGCCGCCAGTTGGTCGAGCCGCTGCTGGTAGCCGGAGATTTCACCGAGCAACTTCTGCACGGTCTCGGCCGGCAGTGCCGTGGCGCTGAGCGCCTTGGCCTGGGTGAGCGCATCGTTGACGGAGTTGCGCGCCGTCTGCTCGCTGTCCTTGCCGGGTGCGTTGGCATAGCCACGGAAATCCACTCTCATCCGCTGCACGCCAATGAAGAGTGCCGTCAGCTGTTGGCGGTCGGCAGGGCGACCGGTCTCGCCATTCACCGCTTCGGCCAGCGTGAGCAGGTGGGCGTTGGCGGCCTCGGCCGCGCTGGTGGCGACCTTGCGGATGGCTTCCCGCTCGCGGGTGGCGGTGATCGTCTGGTTGTAGAAGTCGCGATAGCGTTTGAGCGCCGTCCCTGTCTCGTCGAGCAAGGCCTTGTTCACGGGCGAATTGAAGTGCGGGACGATGGCCTGCAACTGGCCTTCGATCTTGTTCAGGGCAGCGAGCCACTTGGCCGCCTGGGCGTCATCGGCCTTGGTGAGATACACCAGCCGCTCGATGCGCATGTCGCGGGCCAGGCTGCTGTAGCCAGCGATATCGTTCATGCGCTCGCTGCGATCGCGCAGGGTATCGGTGGCTGACCAGCCGGTGTAGGCCACCAGCAGGATCATGCCGATGAGCAGGGCGAAGCCAAGGCCCAGCTTGGCCCTGACGCTTATATTGCTTAGTGGATTCCAGCCAACTTGCTGCATGTGGACTACCTGGATAGCGGAGCGTTGGAAGGTGCGGGCCTGAAGGCCTCGCGCCTCGAGCTTCGCGGTTACGGCAGCCTCTGTCGATTTGTCAGCCGGCCGGCAGGACCGGTCGGTGCGAAGGGGCGCTTGGCAGCTTGTGCGGGTAACCACGGATTGGCCCCAAGGAATCGTCGTGGCGTTGGCTCTCGATCCGTCACCGCGTCGAGGGAAGAGCAGGCGGCGATGGCTCAAGGATGGACGCATCCGCGACCACGATTCTTAAGGGCTGCCTAATAGAACTCGAATCGCCGCAATATTCGAATCCGGACGATAGGCTGCGTGATTACCTGGATATTCGGCAGGATTGCAAGTGATCCCATATCTTATCTGTTTGATTTTACAGCGTTTTCCTGTCTATTGGTTTGACGATATTGGCGGTGGATGAGTGTCGTAGAAGACGGGTTGCCTATCTTCGGCCGCAATGAAAAACGCCCCGACCTTAGGGGCGGGGCGTTTTTCATTGGGCTAGGCTACTGGATCAGACCGCCGCGCTGCGTTCCTTGATGTCCTGGTGCAGGATGCGGTCGTTCTCGGAGTAGTCCACCGGGCAATCGATGACGTGGACGCCGGGGGTGTCCAGGCAGTGCTGCACCAGCGGGGCGAAGGCCGCGGCGCTTTCCACGCGATGGCCGTAGGCGCCGTAGCTTTCGGCGTAGCGGACGAAGTCCGGGTTGCCGTAGTCCAGGCCGAAGTCCTCGAAGCCCATCTGCGCCTGCTTCCAGCGGATCATGCCGTAGCCGTCGTCGCGCAGGATGATGACCACCAGGTTCATCTTCAGGCGCACCGCCGTTTCCAGCTCCTGGCTGTTCATCATGAAGCCGCCGTCGCCGCAGACCGCGACGATGGGGGTGCTGGGATGGACCAGGCGCGCGGCCATGGCCGACGGCAGGCCGGCGCCCATGGTGGCCAAGGCGTTGTCCAGCAGCACCGTGTTGGGCATGTAGGCCTTGTAGTTGCGGGCGAACCAGATCTTGTAGATGCCGTTGTCCAGGGCGACGATGCCGTCGGACGGCAGCACGTTGCGCAGATCGGCCACCAGGCGCTGCGGATAGACCGGGAAACGGTCGTCGGTGGCGCCTTCGGCGACATGGGCCTCGTTGGCTTCGCGGATGTGCAGCAGGCGGTCGAAGTCCCAGGTGGGCTGGACCTCGATGCGTTCCTTGATCTCCCAGATGGCGTTGGCGATGTCGCCGACCACCTCGACCTGGGGGAAGTACACCGGATCGACTTCGGCGGAGCGGAAGTTGATGTGGATGACCTCGGTGCCGCCGCGGGTCATGAAGAACGGCGGCTTCTCGATCACATCGTGGCCGATGTTGACGATGAGGTCGGCGGACTCCAGGGCGCGGTGCACGAAGTCACCGGCGGAGAGGGCGGCGTTGCCCAGGAAGCGCGGATGGCGCTCGTCGACCACGCCCTTGCCGAGCTGGGTGGTGACGAAGGGGATGCCGGTCTTCTCGATCAGCTGGCGCAGCACCCGCGCGGTCATCTTGCGGTTGGTGCCGGCGCCCAGCACCAGTACCGGGCTGCGGGCGTTTTCCAGCTTGGAGACGGCGGCGGCGATGGCCTTGGCCTCGGCGACCGGACGGCGGCTCAGGCTCGGCGGTACCGGCAGGCTCTCGGTGTGCTCGTCGGCGATGTCTTCCGGCAATTCCAGGTGCACGGAGCCGGGCTTTTCTTCCTCGGCGAGGCGGAAGGCCTCGCGGATGCGCGACGGGATGTTGTCGGCGGAGGCGAACTGGTGGGTGTACTTGGTGAGCGGCGCCATCATGCGGCACACGTCGAGAATCTGGAAACGCCCCTGCTTGGATTTCTTGATCGGCTTCTGGCCGGTCAGCATCAGCATCGGCATGCCGCCCAGGTAGGCGTAGGCGCCGGCGGTGACCAGGTTGGTGGCCCCTGGGCCGAGGGTGGAAAGGCAGACCCCGGTCTTGCCGGTGAAGCGGCCGTAGGTGGCGGCCATGAAGCCGGCGGACTGCTCGTGGCGAGTCAGGATCAGCTTGATCTGCGAGGAGCGCCGCAGGGATTCCAGCAGGTCCAGGTTCTCTTCGCCGGGAATGCCGAAGATGTATTCCACACCCTCGTTTTCCAAGCAGCGAACGACCAGATCGGAGGCCTTCATCATGAGTGTTGTATTCCTTGTAGGGTGGGTGGCGAGCGCCTGAGGCGCCTCCTCTATGAGGCGCGGCGGTCACTGTACTCAGGAACGGCGAAACATTTCAAAACAAGGAGCCACCCAGTTTTACTTCTGTGACGAAAGGCCGCAGCGGAAACGATTCAGGCGACGCAGCGCTGCAGCGACGCCTTGGCGCGGCTCAGGCGCAGCCCGGCGAACAGCAGGCCCAGCGCGGCGATCACCAGGGCCGGTTGCAGGTCGCCAGCGAAATGACTGCTGGCCGCGCCGAGCAGCGGACCGAGCAATTGGCCACTGGCGAAGCTGGCGGTGAGTACCCCGGCGTTGCGTTGCGGCGTGGCCGGCGCCAGCTCGCGACCGTACTGCATCACCAGCTGCATGCAGGCGAGGAAGGGGCCGCCACAGAGCAGCACACCGAGGAACAGCGCCAGGCTGCCCGGCAAGAGGCAGAGCAGCACCCCTGCGGCCTGCAGCCAGAGGGTGGCGATCAGCCAGCGGCGGGTTTCGGTGCCCGGGCGTCTCAGGCTCACCAGCACTACGCCCAGGGCCGCCGCCAGTCCATAGCCGGGCCAGAAGAGATCGGCCTGCCACTGGCCGTGGAAGCGGCTGGCGGCCATCTGCGACAGGAAGGTGGCCGGCAGGATGTAGCCGACGCCCACCAGGCCATAGGCCAGGATCAAGCGGTTGAAGGCCGGCGAGCGCTTGGCCGGCGTCGCGGCGGTGGTCGGCAGCGGGGGGGCGGGGCCCCGGCGCGGCAGCAGGGGCAGCAGCGCCAGGGTCGCGACGCTGGCGAGCAGGCCGTAGCTCAGCCACAGCTGGTTGGAGTCGCCGCCCAGGCGATTGCTGACCAGGGCCATCAGGCCACTGATGAGGATGCCCACCCCGGGACCGGTAAAGACCAGGGCGCCAAGGCGTGGCCGTCCGGCCTCGGCGGCCAGGGGTTGACTCAGACCGGTCACCATTACCAGCACCCAGGCACTGGCCAGGCCGGTACCGAAGCGCAGCAGTGCCTGGGCGGCCAGGCCATCGGCCAGCAGCGAGGCCAGGGTCAGGCCGGCGCAGAGCCAGAGGCCTCCGACCAGACGCGCATGGGTGCGACGGGCGAAGAGGGCGTCCAGGGCCCCGAGCAGATAGCCCAGGTAGTTGGCCGCGGCCAGCAGACTGGCGCCGGTGAGGTCGATCTGACCTTCGGCGATGAGATGGGGCAGGGCGGGGGTGAGGGCGAAGCGGCCGATGCCCATGGCGGTGGCCAGGGCCAGCAGGCAGGCCAGCAGGCGGGTGGTGGCGGTCATCGAAAAGGCTCCGGTCACATTTGGATGCTGACAGCCTAGGCCTTGAAGTTGATCAATAAAAACGAATAATAGAGAAACAGGTGTTCAGATAAAGAGAAAGGTATGGAATTCGCCGAATTGCGCATCTTCCAGGCGGTGGCCGAAGAGGGCTCGCTGGTGCGCGCCGCCGAGCGGCTCAACCGGGTGCCCTCCAATCTCTCCACGCGCCTACGCCAGCTGGAAGACAAGCTGGGGGTGGAGCTGTTCCTGCGCGAGCGGCAGCGGCTGCACCTGACCGCCGCCGGCCACCGCCTGCTGGACTACGCCCATCGCCTGTTCGCTCTGGCCGACGAGGCACGTAGCGCGGTGCAGGGCGGCGAGCCGGCCGGTACCTTCGTCCTGGGGTCCATGTTCAGTACCGCGGCCATTCATCTGCCGGGGCTACTGGCGCGCTATCACCAGCGCTATCCCAAGGTGAATCTGCAGGTGCACAGCGGCCCCAGCGGCGAACTGGTGGAGGGCCTGCTGGCCGGTCGCCTGGACGCCGCCCTGGTGGACGGGCCCGCGCCCGACGCGGCGCTGGAAGGCCAGCCCTGGTTCGAGGAACGCCTGGTGCTGATCACCGGGCTGGAGCTCGGTCCGGTGCGCTCACCCGCCGACGTGGCCGGGCGCCCGGTGTTCGGCTTTCGCGCCGGCTGCTCCTATCGTCGCTACCTGGACACCTGGTACGCGGCGGCGGGGGTGCCCAGCGGACCGGTGATGGAGATCGAGTCCTACCACAGCATGCTGGCCTGCGTGATCACCGGCGGGGTGGCGCTGATGCCGGAATCCATGCTCGACAGCCTGCCCGGACGCGAGCGGGTGCAGCGCCACCCGATCCAGGCGCGCTTCGCCCAGGCGACCACCTGGCTGATGTGGCGCAAGGGCCGCGAAGGGGCCAATCTGCGCAGCTGGCTGGAGTTGCGCGAGAGCCGGCAGAACGACCGCGAAGCTGTTGCTTTGGTGTGATGATTGCCCGATCCTAGGCGGCGGACTCCTACCGTCTACCGAGGACGATCATGATAAGAATAGCCATCGTCGGTTTGGGCAAGATCGCCCGTGACCAGCACCTGCCGGCGCTCGCCGCCAATCCCGAATACGAGCTGGTCGCCGTGGCCAGCCGCAACGCCCAGCTCGACGGCGTCGCCCACTATCCCAGCCTGAGCACCCTGCTCGAAGACGGCCCGGCCGTCGATGCCGTGTCGCTCTGCGCGCCCGCGGCGGTACGCTACGAACAGGCCCGCGAGGCCTTGGCGGCGGGCAAGCACGTGATGCTGGAGAAACCGCCGGGGGCGACCCTGAGCGAGGTGGATGCCCTGGCCCGCCAGGCCGAGGTGGCAGGGCTTTCGCTGTTCGCCACCTGGCACTCCCGCTATGCCCAGGGCGTGCAGCCGGCCCGCGCATGGCTGGAAGGCAAGCGCATCCAGGCGGTGCGGATCGAATGGAAGGAAGACGTGCGCGTCTGGCATCCGGGTCAGGCCTGGATCTGGGAGCCGGGCGGCATGGGCGTCTTCGATCCGGGCATCAATGCCCTGTCCATCGTCACCGCCCTCCTGCCGCGACCGTTCTTTCTCCAGGAGGCGACGCTGCAGGTGCCAGGCAACTGCCAGACCCCGGTGGCGGCGCGACTGGCCTTCGTCGACAGCGCCGGGGTGCCCATCGCTGCCGACTTCGACTTCCTGCAGACCGGCCCCCAGACCTGGGACATCCACGTCGACACCGATGGCGGCCGCCTGACCCTGAGCAAGGGCGGCAGCGAGCTGTACCTGGACGGCCAGCTGACCCACCAGGGCCCCGACCAGGAATACGCCGGCCTCTATGCCCGCTTCGCCGAACTGGTCGCCCAGAACCGCTCCGATGTGGACGTGGCCCCGCTGCGCCATGTCGCCGACGCCTTCCTCTATGGCCGTCGCGAGACGGTAGCGGAGTTTCACGAGTAGGGCGACCCTCTACCCGCAGGAGAGGCGCCTTCGGCCACCGCGACCTCTCGTAGGCTGGGTTGAGCACAGCGAAGCCCAACGCTGCCCGGAGCTGTTGGGCTTCGACGATGGAGCTGTCTCAACCCGACCGACGACTCGGTGGTTTCCATGACCCCAATAAAGAGGAGGCGCTCAGCTCCGGCGTAGGGTGGAAAACGGCGCCGCCTTTTCCACGTGGGCTGGCTCGACGCTCAACGCCGCTCCAGTAACACCCCACTCTCCATGTGGTGCGTCCAGGGGAACTGGTCGAACAGGGCGCAGCGGGTGATGCGGTGGGTGTCCTGCAGCTGGGCGATGTTCTCGGCCAGGGTGTCCGGGTTGCAGGAGATATAGAGGATGCGCTCGAAGCGGCGGGTCAGCTCACAGGTGTCCGGGTCCATGCCGGCCCGGGGCGGGTCGACGAAGACGGTGCCGAACTGGTAGCTCTTGAGATCCATACCGGCCAGGCGGCGGAAGGGGCGGACCTCGTTGAGCGCCTGGGTCAGTTCCTCGGCGGAGAGACGCACCAGGGTGACGTTGTCCACGCCATTGCTGGCCAGGTTGTGCAGCGCGGCGTTGACCGAGGTCTTGCTCACCTCGGTGGCCAGTACCTTACGGACCCGACTGGCCAGTGGCAGGGTGAAGTTGCCGTTGCCGCAATAGAGCTCGAGAAGATCGTCTTCGCGCTCGCCCAGGGCGGTGTGGGCCCAGCTCAGCATCTTCTGGTTGACGGTGCCATTGGGCTGGGTGAAGCCGCCCTCGGGTTGCAGATAGCGGTAGGTCGTCCCGGCCACGTCCAGTTCTTCGAGCACATGGTCGCGGCCGATCACCAGGCGCTGGCCGCGGGAGCGACCGATCAGGCTGACGCCCAGCTCGGCGGCCAGGCGCTCGGCGGCGGCTTGCCAGGCGGCGTCCAGCGGGCGGTGGTAGGCCAGGGTGATCAGCGCGTCGCCACTCAGGGTGGTGAGGAATTCGACCTGGAACAGCTTGAACGACAGTGCCACGTCCGCCTGCCAGCCGGCCTTGAGGCGTGGCATCAGGTCGTTGATGCGCTGGCTGGCGATGGGGAAGGCCTCGATGAGGATCGGCGTGCGCTTGTCGCCCGGAGCGAACATGGCGTAGTGGCGTTCCTCGTTCTCCCGCCACAGGCGGAATTCGGCGCGCAGCCGGTAGTGCTGCAGCGGCGAGGCGAAGACCTCCGGCTCGGGGGCCTGGAAAGGCGCCAGCAGTTCGCGCAGGCGGTCGGCCTTGGCGTCGAGTTGAGCCTGGTAGTCGGCGGGAACGAAGGAAGGTTGGGACATGGTAGATCCGGAGCAGGGTGAGGCGGGGAGACCTCGGGGCCGGAGCCCCGAGGGGGGAGGGGTCAGGCGTTGAACCAGCCCAGCTTGATGACGAACAGGATCGACAGCACGATCAGCGCCGAATTCAGCTCACGGGTGCGGCCGGACAGCAGCTTGATGACGGTCCAGGTGATGAAGCCGAAGGCGATGCCGTTGGCGATGGAGTAGGTCAGCGGCATGGCCAGGGCGGTGACCAGCACCGGGGCGGCGGTGGTCAGGTCGTCCCACTCGATCTCGGCCAGGCCCGAGGTCATCAGCACGGCGATGAAGAACAGCGCCGGGGCGGTGGCGAAGGCCGGCACGCTACCGGCCAGGGGGGCGAAGAACAGCGCCAGCAGGAACAGCACCGCGACCACCACGGCGGTGAGGCCGGTACGACCACCAGCGGAGACGCCCGCGGCGGATTCGATGTAGCTGGTGGTGGTGGAGGTGCCCAGCAGCGAGCCGAACATGGCGGCGGAGCTGTCGGCGATCAGGGCGCGGCCCATCTTCGGCAGATGGCCGTCCTTGCCCATCAGGCCGGCGCGCTTGGCCACGCCGATCAGGGTGCCGGAGTTGTCGAACAGGTCGACGAACAGGAAGGCGAAGATGACGCTGATCAGGCCGACGTCCAGGGCGCCCCGGATATCCAGTTGCAGGAAGGTCGGTGCCAGCGACGGCGGCATGGAGACCAGACCACCGAAGGCGCTGACGCCCAGGGCGATGGCGATCACGGTGACCACCAGGATGCCGATCAGCACCGCGCCGGTGACCTTGCGCGCCTCGAGCACGACGATCAGGAAGAAGCCGAGGATGGCTAGCAGCGGACCGGGTTTGGACAGGTCGCCCAGGCCCACCAGGGTAGCCGGATTACCCACCACGATGCCGGCGGTCTGCAGGGCGATCAGCGCCAGGAACAGGCCGATGCCGGCGGCGATACCCGAGCGCAGCGGAAGCGGGATGCTGTTGATGATCCATTCGCGGATGCGGAAGATCGACAGCAGGAAGAACATCAGCGCCGAGAGGAACACCGCGCCCAGGGCCACCTGCCAGGTATGGCCCAGGTGCAGGACCACGGTGTAGGTGAAGAAGGCGTTGAGGCCCATGCCCGGGGCGAGGGCGATGGGGTAGTTGGCGATGAGCCCCATGAGCGCCGAGCCGATGGCGGCGGCCAGGCAGGTGGCGACGAAGATCGCGCCCTTGTCCATGCCGGTGGCGCCGAGGATGCTCGGGTTGACGAACAGGATGTAGGCCATGGCCAGGAAGGTGGTGACCCCGGCCAGCAGTTCGGTGCGGACAGAGGTGTTGTGGGCCTTGAGTTGGAAGAGTCTTTCCAGCATGGGATGCCTCGTGCGCGCCGGTCTGATCGGAAAAAGGCGCGCATCATAACAGGTCGGTAAACACGGGTAAGACGGTAAGCCCTGACCCCCAATCGACATCGGCTCGAGCACTGTCCGCCTGGTCAACTTCCAGAGGTATGGCCGCTGACCGAATCGCCTGCGTTGCGGGCCAGGCGGAAGGCATCCAGGGTGCTCAGGATGCCGAGCACGGCCACTATGCAAAAGGCTAGCCGAAAGTCCGCCAGCTGGGGGGCGAGGTGGCCGTGCCACTCCATCGAGGCGCGTAGCAGCAGGGCGGCAATGGCCACGCCCAGGCCCATGGCCAGCTGGAAATTGGTGCTGAACAGGGTGGAGGCGTGGCTCAGCTGCGACTTGGGGATATCGGCGAAGGCCAGGGCATTGCTGGCGGTGAACTGCAGCGAGCGGAACACCCCGCTGAAGAACAGCAGGAGCAGGATCGCCGGCAAGGGCCAGTCCGGGGTGAGCAAGCCACAGGCCAGCAGGCTGAACGCGCTGAGCAGGCCGTTGACGGTCAGGATGGTGCGTAGACCGAAGCGGCGCATGGTGGCGGTGGTGAAGGGCTTGGCCGCCAGGTTGCCGGCGAACAGCGCCAGGAGCAGCAGGCCGGCCTGGAAGGCGTCCATGCCAAAGGCCAGCTGGAACAGCAGGGGCAGCAGGAAGGGCGCCGTGGCGATGGTGACGCGGAACAGGCCGCCGCCGAGGATGGCGGCGCGGTAGGTGGGGATGCGCAGTGTGCCAAAATCGATCAGCGGGCGTTCGATCCGGGTCATGTGGCGCACCGCCTTGGTGCCGAGGATCAGTCCTATGCCCATCCAGGCCAGGTTGGCGCCCAGGCTGCCATGGTTCTGGCCGAGGCGCTCCACGCCCCACATGAAAGCCACGCAGGCGCCACCCAGCAACAGGAAGCCGCGCCAGTCCAGCGGATGGCGCTGGGTCGGCAGGTCGGCGGGCACCAGGCGCCAGGCCAGCAACAGGGCGATCAACCCCAGCGGCAGGTTGAGATAGAAGATCCAGCGCCAGTCGGCATAGGTGGTGATAAGACCACCCAGGGGCGGGCCGAGCACGGGGGCCACCAGGCCCGGCCAGGTGATGAGGGCGATGGCGCGCACCAGCTCGTGCTTCTCGGTGACCTGCAGCACCACCAGACGCCCCACGGGCACCATCAGGGCGCCGCCGAGTCCCTGGAGGATGCGCGCGGCGATGAAGTGCTCGAGGGACAGGGCCATCCCGCAGAGCAGCGAGGCCAGGGTGAAGACGCCGATGGCCAGGGTAAAGACCGGGCGGGGACCGAAGCGCTCGGCGATCCAGCCACTCACCGGGATGCCCACGGCGATGGCTAGCAGATAGGCGCTGATGCCCAGGTTCAGGTCCACCGGATCGCGGCCGAAGGACAGGGCCATCTGCGGCAGGGCCGTGGCGATCACCGTGGCGTCCAGGTTTTCCATGAAAAAGGTGAAGCTCACCAGGCCGGCGAGAATCTTCCAGCGTTCCAAGGGGCTGCACCTCTGGCCAGGGGGTGGGCTACTCTGCCTGAGATGCCGCAAGGCGCGCCAGTCCTGGTTTGCCGATAAAAAGTCCAAGGATTCACCACCCTGTTCGGACGGGCTGCTAAAGTCGAGAAGGGACAGGTTCGATAATCGTCATCGCCACGAGGAAGCCGTTGCATGAAGGACGTGACCGACAGCCACATCGTGGCCATGGCGGAAGCCCGGCGCCTGCTCGAACGTGGCAGCCAGGCCAAGCGCCAGCACCAGCGCTATTTCCTCAACTTCCTCACCTTGCGCCAGGAGGCCTCGCGGCTCAGCCAGCAGTCCTATCGGCTGAGTTGCTCGCTGGACGCCTTTTCCACCGGGCGCTCGCGCCAGTTGCCGCGGGTGCTGACCCTGGTGAAGGCCGACCAGGACGAACGGTTGTAAGACCAGCGGCGCGACCGTAGGTATTCGTGGAGCTTTTCCTCCGGCGCTGGGGTCAAAACCTCGAACGCAGAGGAGAAACACCCCCATGATCAAGCAATCGCTGCTCTCTATGGCGCTGGGTACCGTCGTGCTGGCAGGCGCCCTGCAAGTCCAGGCTGCGCCCGAGTCCATGACTCCGGTCAAGCCGGCTGCTGACAAGGCCGCTTCGGAGCCCACTAGCTCGCAGTACCAGAACAAGGTCAACAAGAAGGACGCCAATCAGAGCGATGAGGCCGTCACCCACGACCCTGATCATCCTACCTTTGAACTCGAAGAGGGCGGTCGGGCGCCGCGCAAGTACATCCGTGACGAGTACGTGATCAAGGACTTCAAGAAGCATGGCCTGGAACAGCCGGGCGAAGACAGCCAGTGGGTCAAGATCGGCTCCGACTATGTGCTGATCAAGCGCAGCAATGCGGTGATCGACAAGATCGTCAAAGCCAAGCAGTGATCCACCATGACCGGGGCCGACCCTCGATCCCGGTGGTATTCGGGGTGTTCAGGCACCAGGCTGAAGCCCCCCTTCTGGAGTTTTTTGCATGAGCAGTGAAATCCGTGTCGTCGCCATCCTGCAGGCCAAGCCCGGCCAGGCCGAGGCTGTCGAAAACGCCCTGCGTGCCATCGTCGCGCCATCCCGCGCCGAAGCCGCCTGTCACTTCTATACCCCGCACCGTGATCCGAGCCACGAAGGTCGCTATGTCTTCATCGAGCGCTGGGCCAGCCGCGAAGCCCTGGCCGAGCACGAGCAAACCCCTCACTTCAAGCAGCTGCTGAGCGATCTCGACGGCCTGCTCGTTGGCGCGCCGCAGGTCATGATCCTCGAGGAAGTGCCGCTGGCCTGAACCGCCGACATGCTGTTGTCACCTGCCTGAGCCACCCTGGCCTCTTTTCCCGGAGGCCTGGATGAGTACCTCTCGACGTCAAGCGTTGGGCCTGCTCGGCCTCGGTCTGAGCGCACACTGGTTCGCCGGTTGCAGCGCTCGCACGCCACAGCCGGATCCCTTCACCCTGGGCGTCGCCAGTGGCGAGCCCGCTACCGACGGCTTCGTCATCTGGACCCGCCTAGCGCCTGATCCCCTGGCCGAAGACGGTCTGGGTGGTCTGCACGGTCCGGTCGAGGCTCAGTGGGAAGTGGCCCTGGATCCGGGGCTGCGCCAAGTGGTGCAGCGCGGAGTGATCCAGGCGCAGCCACAGTCTGCTTTCTGCCTGCCCATCACCCTGACCGGTCTGCTGCCGGGACGGCCCTACTGGTACCGTTTCACCGCGCTGGGCCACCAGAGTCGTATCGGACGCGCCACCACGCTACCGCCGTCAGCCAGCGCTCCGCAGCGCCTGAAGCTGGTGGCTGCTTCCTGCTCCCATTACGAGAAGGGCTTCTTCAGTGCCTATCGGCACATGGCCGACGAACAGGCGGATCTGGCGCTGTTCCTCGGCGACTATATCTACGAGGCCAACGTGCCCCTGCTGCTGCCGGCGGTGCGTCGGCATGGCCTGCCGGAAGCCCGGGACCTGGCCAGTTACCGCCGGCGCCATGCGCTGTACCGCACCGATCCCGATCTGCAGTACCTGCACGCCAATGTCACCAGCCTCATGACCTGGGACGACCACGAGGTGCAGAACGACTATTCCGGCTCTTGGGCGGCGGACCCCCGGATCGGCCTAGCCACCTTCGCCGCGCAGCGGCAGGCTGCCTACCAGGCCTTTCGCGAACACGCACCGCTGCGCGCCTGGCGGACCCAGGGCACGGCGCTGCGCCTCTATGACCGTTGGCGCTTCGGTGACCTGGCGGAGATCCATCTGCTCGACGGTCGGCAATACCGCAGCGAACCGGCCTGCGCGGCGGCCAGGACCCGCGGTGGCCAGCTGGTCGCACCGGATTGCCCAGGTCTGCAAAACGCCGCGCGCAGCATGCTCGGTCAGGCGCAGGAAGGCTGGCTGCTGGACGGCTTTCGCCACAACGCCACCCGCTGGAATCTGATCGCCCAGGATCTCTTGCTGGCACCCCTGCGGCAGCGCCTGCCGGATGGCGATCCAGCGCGCTGGACCGACGGCTGGGACGGCTATCCGGCGACTCGCGAGCGTCTGCTCGCGGCCATGGCCGATAGTCGCCTGGCCAATCCGGTGACCCTGGGCGGGGACATCCATTCCTTCTGGGTGACGGACCTGCACCGCGAGCCGGAGAACGAGCGGAGTCCGGTGGTGGCGAGCGAATTCGTCGGCACCTCCATCACCTCGGACGGACCGGACTACCGCCGCTTCCAGGCGCTGTTGCCGGAGAATCCCCAGGTGCGCTTCTTCGACAGCCGGGAGCGTGGCTATCTGGCCCTGGAGCTGACGCGGGAGCGGTTGCAGGTGGACCTGCGCACCATCAGTGACCGCAGCCATCCAGATGCCAGGCGCGGCACCCGGGCGAGCTTCGTGGTGGAGGCGGGACGGCCCGGCGCCGTCCCAATGTAGTGGATCAGACGAACAGCGACAGCAGCATGATGAAGGCCAGGGCCACCACCGAGAGGATGGTTTCCATCATCGACCAGGTCTTGAAGGTCTCGGCCACGGTCATGTTGAAGTACTGCTTCACCAGCCAGAAGCCGGCGTCGTTGACGTGGGAGAGGATCACCGAGCCGGCACCGGCGGCCAGTACCAGCAATTCCTTGTTCACGCCGGGGATCAGCGCCACCACGGGGGCGACGATGCCGGCGCCGGTGATGGTCGCCACGGTGGCGGAACCGGTGGCCACGCGGATCACCGCCGCCACCAGCCAGGTCAGCAGGATCGGCGAGATCTGCGTCTGCACCGCCAGGTTGCCGATCACCTCACCCACGCCGCTGGCCACCAGCATCTGCTTGAAGCCACCGCCGGCGCCGACGATCAGCACGATGGCCGCCACTGGCGCCAGGCTCTGATCGAGCAGCTTGACGATCTTCTCGCGGGAGAAGCCGCAGGCGGTGCCGAAGCTGTAGAAGCTCAGCAGCAGGGCGGCGAGCAGGGCGGTGATGGGGTGGCCGATGAAGTCCATCCAGATGCGGAAGTGGTTGTCGGCGGCGAAGAAGATGTCGGCGAAGGCCTTGAGCAGCATCAGGATCACCGGCAGCAGCACGGTGAAGACGGTGATGCCGAAGCCCGGCAGATTGCGGTTGTCGGTCTCCTGGGCGATCTGGGCGACCAGTTCAGGGTTGGCCGAACCGGGGATGCGCTTGGAGATCCAGGCGCCGAAGAGGGGACCGGCGATCATGGCGGTGGGCAGGCCGACCAGCAGGCCATAGAAGATGGTCTTGCCGATGTCGGCGCCAAATACCCCGACCGCCAGCAGCGGACCCGGGTGCGGCGGCACCAGACCGTGCACGGCGGACAGGCCGGCCAGCAGCGGGATGCCCAGCTTGACCAGCGACAGCCCGGTACGGCGGGCGACGATGAACACCAGGGGTGCCAGCAGCACGAAGCCGATCTCGAAGAACAGCGGGATGCCCACCAGGAAGGCGGCGAACATCATCGCCCAGTGCACCCGCTTGATGCCGAAGGCGCGGATCAGCGTCTGGGCGATCTGGTCGGCGCCGCCGGAATCGGCCATCAGCTTGCCGAGCATGGTGCCCAGGCCGAGCAGGATGCCGACGAAGCCGAGCACGCCGCCGAAGCCGTCCTGGAAGGATTTCATGACCTTTTCCACCGGCATGCCGGAGGTCAGGCCGAGAAAGCCCGAGGCGATGGTCAGGGCGATGAAGGGATGGACCTTGAACTTGGTGATCAAGAGCACCAGGCCAATGATGGTGACCAGGGCGTCGAGCAGAAGGAAGCTGTTGTGGTCCATGCCGAACATGGCGCCTCTCCTATTGTTGTTGTGGGCGTTGCGGGTGATTGGATTGGGTAGCGCTGTCTCGTCAGGCCGGCTGAGCCAGGCGAGCCGAGGTGTTCCACCAGGCCGATACCTGGGTGCCAATGGCGGGCAGGGTGTCGCGTGCGTCCACTACCAGCGTAGCCGGTTCACCGTGAGGTGCTTCGAGGGCGGCGAACTGGCTGTCGATCAGGCTGGCGGGCATGAAGTGCCCCGGGCGATTGGCGACGCGCTGGGCCGCGGTCTCGCGGGTCAGTTCGAGAAAGACGAAGCCGAGACCGGGCACGGCCTGGCGCAGCTGGTCGCGATAGCGGCGCTTGAGCGCGGAGCAGGTGAGCACCGGGCGTTCGCCTGCGGCCACGGCAGCGGCCAGTTCTTCACCGAGGCGGGTCAGCCAGCCGGCGCGATCCCCATCGTCGAGGGGGATGCCGGCGCTCATCTTGGCGATGTTGGCGGCAGGGTGGAAGGCGTCGCCTTCGATCAGGCGGCCACCGTCCTGCTCGGCAATGGCCGCGCCGACGCTGCTCTTGCCGCAGCCTGCGACGCCCATGACCACCAGCGCGGGAATGGGAGTGTTCATCGTCACCTCCGGTCTGGAGACAGCGCTACCCCAAGAAAATAAAGGGGCGCGGCTTCCAGTTCTTGTCGATCTTGTTAGGCCGAATGCCGACGCGTCCCGGAAGGGCACGCCAGGCTTGTAGTGTCTGCTGAGACAGCGCTACCTTAGGCGCGTTCTCCGTCCCTGACAAGCCTGAAACCATAACAATGAATCGAACGGGTTCTCGTAGTTCCGGTCGGCCCACCCTCACCGAGGTGGCGCTGCAGGCCGGTGTTTCCCCCATCACGGCCTCGCGGGCCCTGCGCGGTGTCGCCAGCGTGGCGCCCGAGTTGGTTACCCGCGTGCAGGAGGCCGCCGCGCGCCTTGGCTATGTGACCAATCCGGCTGCTCGTGCCCTGGCCTCGGCGCAGGGGCACTCGGTGGTGGTGCTGGTGCCGTCGCTGTCCAACCATCTGTTCATCGAGCCGCTGGAGGCCATCCACGAGGTCCTGCGCCCCCGTGGCCTGGAGGTGCTGATCGGCAACTACCACTACGATCCCGAGGAAGAGGAAAAACTGATCCGCAATTACCTGGCCTATCAGCCCCGGGGTCTACTGCTGACCGGCTTCGACCGTACCGACGCCGCACGCCAGCTGCTGGCTGCTAGCGGGGTGCCGCAGGTGCACATGATGGAGCTGGATCCGGCCGGTGCGGTGTCCAGCGTCGGCTTTTCCCAGCACGCCGCCGGTGCCGCCGCGGCGCGGCATCTGCTGGCGGCAGGGCGCAGATGCCTGGGCTATGTGGCCGCCCAGCTCGATCCCCGGGCACTGGCCCGAGGCGAGGGCTTTCGCGAGGTGCTGCGCGAGGCGGGCTGCTATGACCCCAGTCTGGATGTGCTGGATCCGCAGCCATCGTCCGTGGGCCTGGGCGCCCAACAGTTTCGCGAGCTACTGGCCCGCCGGCCGGATGTCGACGGCCTGTTCTTCTGCAACGACGACCTGGCCCAGGGCGCGCTGTTCGAGGCGCAGCGGCTGGGCATCGCCATCCCCGAGCGGATCTCGGTGCTGGGCTTCAACGACCTGCCCGGCTCGGCGCACACGGTCCCCCGATTGACGTCCATCCAGACCCCCCGCGCCGCGGTAGGGCGCCAGGCCGCGACCCTGTTGCTGGGGCTGCTCGACGGCCGCAGCCAACCGGCCTGCGTCGACCTGGGATTCGAGTTGGTGAGTCGGGAGAGTGTGTAGGGCCATCATCGAGGCTCACGGTGGAAGTGCGACCTGCCGGTGTTGGGCTTCGCTGCGCTCAGCGCCACCCTACACGTCTACCACGGTCGTAACCTACCGCAACGCCTTGGTCAGAATCCGCGACTGCCCCTGGAAGTCCTGGCGGGCATAGAAGGCCTGGGCGTCCTCGTTGAACTCCATCACCTCCAGGCGCAACTCGTCGACGTCGTTGTCCCGGGCCCAGGCTTCCACGGCTTCCAGCAGCCGGGCACCGACACCCCGCCGTCTGTGGCTGGCGGACACCACCAAGGTGCCGATCCGGCAGAGGATCAGCGGCCGCAGAAAGGAAATCGAACGGGTGTCGGACAGTCGTGCGGTGACGAAGCCGACCAGTTCGTCGCTGGCGTCAGCGACGAACAGCACCCCGTCTTCCGGCTCCAGCTGGGCGGCCCAGTAGTCCTGGTCGCGCCAGCCGCCGGAGGGCTCGGCGAAGGTCGCCGGGGCCTGCTGGTGATGCTGCTCGGCGAGTTGTTCGGCCAGGCGGCAGATGGCCGCGAGGTCGGTGACGAAGGCGGGGCGGATACGCAAGGGCGGTGCTCGCAAGAGGATTCGGCCATTCACCTTACGCCGCGCGGATCGGCTCAGGAAGCCTCTGCGTCCAGCTGCCGGTACCAGTCGGCATAGGGGGTGTTACTGGCCATCCGCCGGTTGTAGTCGGGCGCGCCGTCGGTCCACCAGACCGGTCCGCGCTCGCCCAGGGCGTGCTTGGCGGCGTCCACCGCGGCGCGTGCCTTGCGCAGGGCGGCCTCGTCACCCTGGCGCTTGGCCGCGCCCACCTGGCGGCGCGCCTCCATCAGCTCATGGGTCAGGGCGTCGCGGCGGTTGGCGGGCAGGCTGGGATCGGTGCAGCGCCAGAGCCGGCCCCTGACCACGAAATAGCGTCCGTCCGGGGTGGTGGGATGGCGCATGGCTGGGGCCCCTTAGTCAGTCGTCGATGTCGAGCAGCGCGCGGCAATCCGGATAGTTCGAGCAGGCCCAGAACTCCCGGCCCTGGTGGCGACCGCTGCGCGCGCGACGGCGGACCATGGGCGCCTGGCACTCCGGGCACTGCGGGCATTCCAGCGCCAGAGGCTGGCTGGGGGGCGCTACCCGATTGCGCGGACGGCGCCCGCCGAACACGGCGTCGCGCACGGCGGTGGCGGAATAGCGCGCTGCCGCCGGAATCTCCACCAGACGCAGCTGGGCGGCCTCGCACACCGCGCGGACGAAGCGGTCACGCTGCTGGCGATGACGCTGCAGGTGCGACCTGTCGTTGAGTTCGACCACGGCATGCACGGCGAGGTCGTCGCGCCGGCAGATGGCGAAGTCGAAGTGCTTGCAGTTGATGCGATTCTGCGCGATCAGATAGCGGCGGCGGTCGCGCAGCGGCAGGGTCTGGACCACATCGGCGATGCGCACCTTGCCGAACACCCGGTAGTCGTCGCCCACGGCTTCGTCGAGCACGGCGAGAAAGGCCTGTTCGGCCGGGGTGAAAAGGGCTTCGACCTGGCGATAGGGAAAGGCGGCCTGGCGCCGGCGCTGCCACCACCACAAAATCCCAAGAAGCAGCAGTCCGGCCAGGACCAGCAGGGGCAGGTAACGCTCGTACATCGCGAACTCCAACAGCGGGGCGCCATGATAGTGAGTTCCGGCGCCGGACAGCAGCGGTGGCGACGAAGCGTCAGTCGCGCCGCGGTAGTTGCCGTTGCAGATCGTCCAGCCGCAGCAGGGTCACCGACTTCAGACAACTCAGATACTGCAGCTGCTGCATGGCGCCCTGGAAACCCCGCGTCGCGGTGGCGCAGCGGGGTGCGCGGTCGTCCTGCCAGAGTTGTTGCAGACGTTCGAAGGCGGGTCGTTGCGCAGCGGAGAGACCCGCCAGCCGGCGACCGTAGACGTCGGCCAGCCGGGCTTCGGCCGTGGCCAGATCCTGGGCGGCGCAGGCCGCCAGCTGGGCCTCGCTGCCCTGGCGATCGCAGTCGGCCGGGGCCTGCTCGGCGGCCAGGGCGGCAGTCGAGAGAAACAGGGCGAGCAGGGCGGACAGGCGACAGGTGATCATGCAGGCTGACTATTGCAGGGGCAGGCCGCCTAGACTGCCGTAAAAGCGCGACCCTCACCAGGCGCCGCCGGTCTCCTGCGGCTCGCCTTGGGTCTCGCGGAATTGCCGGATCTGCACCCGCAGCCAGGCGATCCAGCGCTGTACCGGGACGTCCAGCGGCCCCTTGGGCAATACCAGAAAATAGGCCTGGGCCGAGAGCTGGTTGAATTGATCCGGCAGGGGGCGGACCAGGGCGCCGCTGGCCAGCATGCGCTGGGCCAGCACGCAGCCGCCGAGCGCCACGCCCTTGCCGGCCGCCGCCTGCTGCAGGGCCATGCCGCTCAATGAATAGCGTGGCCCGCGCAGGCTGTCGCCCGAGGGCACCCGCTGGCTGGCGAACCAGTCCTGCCAGGCGTTGGACCGGCGGCTGGGGCGACCCGAACGCCAGCCGCCGGGCCATTCGGCATGCAGCAGCGGATAGTCCAGCAAGGCGGCGGGCTCTGCCAGCGGCGCCGGGATCAGCGCCGGGCTGCACACCGGAAAGATCCATTCGCGCAGCAGCAGGCGGGTCTCGCCGTCCTGCCAGTCGCCCCGGCCATAGCGGATCGCCGCCTGGGCACCGCCTTCGGTGCCCAGGGGCACGATGGCGGACGAGGCGTCGAGAAAGACCTCGATGTCCGGATGCTGGCGCTGGAAGTCTTCCAGCCGCGGCAACAGCCATTCCTGGCCGAAGGTAGGGGGCGCGCTGACGGTCAGGACACTGCTCTTGAGCCGGGCCCGGGCGACGGCGCGGGTCAGGCCATCGAGGTGCGGCGCGATCTCCGCGGCCAGGGCGCGACCCTGGGCGGTGAGCCGCACGCCCTGAGGCAGGCGCTCGAACAGCGACTGGCCCAGCTCGTCTTCGAGCAGGCGGATCTGCCGGCTGATGGCGCCGGCCGTGACATGCAACTCGTCCGCGGCCTTGGCGAAGTGCTGGTGTCGCGCGGCGGCGGCGAAGGCGCGCAGGGCGTTGAGGGGGAGGGCGGTGGTCACGGCAGCCTCGGCTTGTCTGAAAAGTGCCTACGCTCGGTCATGCTGCGTTAAAAACCGGCTCGGAATGCTCATTTACCGCTCGTAAACTCCGCTTCCTCGCCGATTTGATTCGCTGGCGCTCACCCTTGGGCCAGCCTTCGGCTGTTACTCCCGTTGGTCGTTGCGCCTTGCCTGATCTTCGCTCGGCGACTTTTCAGGCAAGCCTTAGTTTTCCTGAGCCAGACGCCCATTAAACATCGTTTGTCCGACCTGTTCAGCCACCGTCATCCTGCAGGCTCACTTTTTTCTTGGAACGACGCTCATGCGCAAGGAGCTCGATCTCCCCGCCGTGCTGGTCATGCTGGTGCTCTGCCTGGTCTGGGGCCTGCAGCAGACGGCGATCAAGGCCATCGCCGAGCAGGTGGACCCCTTGCTGCAGATCGGCTGGCGTTCGCTGCTGGCGGCCGGGCTGCTCTATGGCCTGGCGCGCTGGCGCGGCATCCGCTGCCTGGGCCGTGACCAGACGCTGATTCCCGGCCTGCTCGCCGGTTCGCTGTTCGCCCTGGAGTTCCTCTGCATGGCGGTGGGCCTGAAATACACCAGCGCCGCGCACATGGTGGTGTTCATCTACACGGCGCCACTGTTCGCCGCCTGCGGCCTGCATTGGCTGGTGCCCGGCGAGCGGCTGTCGGGACGCCAGTGGCTGGGCATGGTGCTGGCGGCCAGTGGCGTGGTCTGCGCCTTCCTGGTCGGCAAGCCGAGCGGCGGCACGAGCTGGCAGGGCGATCTGATCGGCCTGATCGGCGGCGCCTGCTGGGGTGCCACCACGGTGCTGATCCGCCGCAGTGCCCTGGCCGAGGCGCCGCCGCTGCGCACCTTGTTCTATCAACTCGGGGTGACCGGGGTGGTGCTGCTGGCGTTGGCCCTGCCGCTCGGCAAGCGACTGGATCTGGCCCGGCTGGATTCCCTGGCCTGGTCGAGTCTGGCCTTCCAGGTGTTCATCGTCGCCGGCATCAGTCTGCTGGGCTGGTTCGTGTTGCTCAGTCGCTATCGCGCCGCGCCCCTGGGCGTGCTGACCCTGCTGACACCGCTGTTCGGTGTGTTGATGGGCGTCTGGTTGCTGGGCGAGACCCCGGGACCGGGATTTCTCGCCGGTGCGGCCCTGGTGCTCAGCGGCCTGCTGATCGTCAGCTATCCTTCCCGCTCGCGAGTCGCGTCCCGCTGACTCGCCTGGACCTGAGCATCCGATGTCGTCCACCTCGCTGAATCCCTGGTTGCTGCGCCTCATCCCCCTGGTGTTCCTGGCCCTGTGGTCCGCTGGATTCGCCGTGTCCAAGGTGGGCCTGGCCTATGCGCCGCCCTTCACCCTGCTGGCGATGCGTTATGCCCTGGCCTTCGGCGTGCTGCTGGTGGCTTTCCTGATCCTGCGTCCGCCGCTGCCGCGTACGCGGCGGGAATGGACGAATCTGGCCGTGGTGGGTTTCCTGATCCAGGGCGTCTATTTCGGCATGAGCTATGGCGCCCTGGTGATGGGCGCCTCGGCCAACGTGGTGGCCATGGTCGCCTCGCTGCAACCCATCCTGGTGGCCCTGGGCGCACCCCTGCTGGTGGGCGAACGGGTGGCGCCGCTGCAGTGGCTGGGGCTGGCCCTGGGACTGCTCGGCGCCATCGGGGTGATCCTGGCGCGCGCCAGCGTCGCCGTGGAATCCCTCTTCGGTATCTGCCTGGCGGTGGGCGCCTTGCTGGGCATGACCAGCGCCGTGCTCTACGAAAAGCGCCTGGGCGTGGCCCAGCATCCGGTCACCAACAACCTGGTGCAGTACAGCGTCGGCCTGGTGTGTTGCGCGCCCCTGGCGCTGCTGTTCGAGCACAGCCCGGTGTACTGGGCGCCGGCCTTCATCGGCGCCCTGGCCTACCTGGTGCTGGCCAATTCACTCTTGGCCATCAGCCTGCTGGTGTGGATGATTCGCGCCGGCGAGGCGGCGCGGGTCAGTGCGCTGTTCTTCTGCGTCCCGCCGGGCGCCGCCCTGAGCGCCTGGCTGCTGCTGGGCGAGACCCTGCCGCCGCTGGCCTGGATGGCCATGGTGATCGCCATCGGCGGGGTGCTGCTGGCGACGCGGGCGGGCCGCAAGCTGGGCTAGGAGGGTTCGGCCAGGACCACGCGCTCGGCGAGGAAATCGAGGAAGACGCGTATCCGCTTGGGCATGGGACCACCCTGGCCCAGGTAGACGGCATGGATCTCCTCGCGGTCGCCGGGGTTGCAGTCCTGCAGCACCGCCTGCAGGCGACCCGCGGCGAGATCGCCGGCTACCTGGAAGGCCGCCAGGCGCGCCAGGCCGACGCCGGCCAGTGCCAGGTGGCGCAGGGCCTCGCCATCGCTGGCCTGGACGGTGCCGGTGAGGGGAAGGGACAGGAGTTCGGCACCCTGGCGCAGCGGCCAGCCAGGTTGCGCCCGTGCGTAGTTCGCACCCAACCGGTTGTGCTCGAGCAAGTCGTCCGGCGAGGTGGGCATCCCATGCCGTTCCAGGTAGCCGGGGGCGCCGACGATCAGCATGGGCGTCGCTCCCAGTCGGCGCGCCACCAGTCGGGAATCCTTCAGCCGTCCCGCACGGATGGCCACGTCGGTACGGTGCTCCAGGAGATCGACCACCTCGTCGGTGAGCACCAGGTCCAGGGTGATCTCGGGGTAACGGGCGAGGAAGTCGGGCAGCAGGGGCAGGAGCACATGGTGGCCGAAAGGCACATTGGCGTTGATCCGCAGGCGTCCGCGAGGTGCACTGCCGGCGCTGCCGCAGCGCTCGGCTTCCTCCAGATCGGCGAGCAGACGCACGCCGCGCTCGTAGAAGGCACATCCCTCGGCGGTGAGCTGCAACTGCCGCGTGGAGCGATTGAGCAGACGAGTGCCCAGGCGTTGTTCGAGCCGGGTGACGAGCTTGCTGACGGCCGAAGGGGTCAGGCCGCAGGCCCGGGCAGCGCTGGAAAAGCCGCCCGCTTCGATGACCCGCACGAAGACCTCCAGCTCGCCGAATCGATTGATGCTCATGCTCGGACTCCTGTGAATACGGTTCATCAATGCTGTTCCAGTGGGCAGTCTATTCGTATTTCCTGGCCAACGGCAGGATAGGGCTTTCCCGGTCTGGAGCCATCAATGGCCGATTCCCCTGTTTTCCCGGGCCTGCGTCACTCCGGTTCGCTGGTGTTCACCTTGGTCGCCGGCCTGCTGGCAGGTGACGCTGCCTTGGCGGCCGAAAGCGCTCGGCCCACCCACTGGGTGGCGAGCTGGCAGGCCAGTCCCCAACCGGTCTGGGCGGACGGCTTCCTGTTTCCCACGCGGCTGCCGGCCCGCTTGAGCGACCAGACGGTCCGCCAGGTGGCGCGGTTGAGCCTTGGTGGCGAGCGGGTGCGGGTCGCTGTTTCCAATGCCTATGGTCGACACGCCGTGGTGCTGGGCCAGGTCACCCTGGGGCTACCGGGTGAGACGGCGGGCGCGGTCGCGGCAGGCAGTCTGCGCACCGTGACCTTCAACGGCCGGGGGACCTCGGTCGTGCCCGCGGGCGGCGAGCTGCTCAGCGATCCAGTGGACTTGCCGGTCGCAGCCTTGGCTCATGTCATCGTCAGCCTTTACTTGCCGCAGCCCACACCCATGACCACCTTCCATTGGGATGGTCGCCAGACCGGTTGGATCGTGCCGGGTGACCGGACCCACGACCTTCGTCTGGTCGGTGGCGGCGAGACGCTCGAGACCACCGCGCGGCCGCTGCTGGCAGGCCTCCAGGTAGAAACGGCCGTGCCCAGCCGCAGCGTCGTGGTCATCGGCGACTCCATCACCGATGGCGCCACGGCCAGCCTGGACCTCGACCGGCGCTGGCCGGATGTCCTCGCCGAACGCCTGGCGCCCCAGGGGGTGGACGTGGTCAACGCCGGTATTTCCGGGGCGCGGCTATTGAGCGATGGCATGGGCGTCAAGGCACTGGGCCGCCTGGAGCGCGATGTGCTGGCACAGCCCGGGGTGGCCAGTGTCATCGTGTTGCTGGGCATCAACGACATTGCCTGGCCGGGAACCGCCTTCGCCCATGCCGCTCCCTTACCGACCCTGGACGAACTCGTCGCGGGTTATCGGCAACTGGTCGAGCGCGCACATGCCCAGGGGATCAAGGTCATGGGCGCGACCCTGACGCCCTTTGCCGGCGCCTTGCCGGACACGCCCCTGGCCGACTACTACCAGCCCGCCAAGGAAGAACTGCGCCAGCGACTCAACGCCTGGATTCGCACGGCCGGCGCCTTCGATGCGGTGGTGGATGCCGACGCCGCGCTACGTGATCCCAGGCAACCGACGCGGCTCGCGCCTGACTACGACTCTGGTGACCACCTGCATCCGGGCGATGCGGGCAACCGTGCACTGGCCGCAGCAGTGGACCTCGCCGCGCTGCTGCCTGACATCGAGAGCGGACCCCGGTCGGGCCCACACCCCTGAGTCCCGGCGTGGCGTTAGGCCGTACGTAACCCTCCGAGCACCTTGTCCACCGTCAGCGGATAGTCACGGATGCGCACCCCGCAGGCGTTGTAGACGGCGTTGGTGAGGGCGGCCCCGGCGCCACAGATGCCCAGTTCGCCGACGCCCTTGATCTTCAGCGGATTGGCCTTGTCGTCCACTTCCGGCAGGAAATGGGCTTCGATGGCGGGGATGTCCAGGTGGCAGGGGTAGTGGTAGTCGGCCAGGTCATGGTTGACGAAGTGGCCGTGGCGGGTATCGATCACCCCGGCCTCGTGCAGGGCGCTGCCCACCCCCCAGATCATCCCGCCGAGCATCTGCGAGTGGGCGGTCTTCTCGTTGAGGATGCGGCCCGCGGCGAACACCCCGAGCATACGCCGCAGGCGGATCTCGCCGGTGAGGGCATGCACCCCCACCTCGGCGAAAAAGGCGCCATAGCCCTGCTGGGAATAGTCCTTGAGGGTCTGCCCCGGCTTGATCTCGCCGATGGCCTGGAGATCGTGTTCCCGGGCCAGCTCGGCGAGGTCGCGACTGCCGTTGTCGGCGATCAGCCGCCCGCCGACGAAGCGGGCACTGGCCGGATCCAGACCCGCCGCTTGTGCCGCCCTCAGGCGCAGGTTCTCGCAAGCGACATAGACCGAGGAACCGGAACTGGCGGCGCCAAAGGAGCCGCCGGAGCCGGCCCCGGCCGGGTCGTCGCTGTCACCCAGCAGCACCTTGACCCGCTCCACCGGCAAGCCGAGGGCCTCGCCGGCGATCTGCGCCAGGATGGTATAGGTCCCGGTGCCGATGTCGGTCATGGAGGTCTTGACCGTGGCCGTGCCGTCTGCCTCCAGCCGTACCCCGGCCTGGGACGGCCTGAGCATGTTGGCGCGACTGGCCGCGGCCATGCCCATGCCGATCAGCCAGTCGCCGTCGCGTACCTGGCCGGGCTTGGCACTGCGCTTGTTCCAGCCGAAGCGGCGGGCACCGTCCTGCATGCAGTCCACCAGCTTGCGGGAGGAGAAAGGGATGTGCTTTTCCGGATCCTGGCTGGGCTCGTTGCGGATCCGCAACTCGATGGGATCGAGATCGAGCATGACCGCCAACTCGTCCATGGCGCTTTCGCTGGCGAGCATGCCCACGGCTTCGCCGGGCGCCCGGCAGGAGCCGGACTCGGGCAGGTCCAGCTCGACCATGCGGTGTGCCACCAGGCGGTCGTCGCCGGCATAGAGGGTGCGCGAGGACAGGCCGGTGGGCTCGTAGTAGGTCAGGCCACGAGCGGAATGGGACCAGCCCTCGTGGGCCATCGCCTGGATACGGCCATCACGGTCGGCGCCCAGGCGGATGCGCTGCACCGTGGCCGAGCGATGGTCGGTGATCTGGAACATCTGCTGGCGGGTGAGGGTGACCTTGACCGGCCGGCCGATGGCGCGGGCCGCCATGGCGCCGATCAGGGCGTCGGCATAGATCGGCAACTTGCCACCGAAACCGCCACCGATATAGCGCGCCACGATGCGCACCTTGTCCTTGGGCAGCTGCAGGGTATTGGCCACGCAACTCTGCGCCTGTTCGACGAACTGGGTGGAGCAATAGATCGTCACCCGGTCGCCGTCCCACTGGGCGAGGCTGGCGTGGGGCTCCATCTGCGCATGGATGTGGTAGGGCGTGGTGTAGCGCTCGTCGAGCTTGATCGGCGCCCGGGCAAAGGCGGCGTCGACATCGCCCGAGGCGGTGTCGGTGGGCTGATCGGCATCCGGCGGTTTGACCGCCTGGCCGAGGTTGGCGGTGAGGTCGAAGACGCCCGGTTCGGCGGCGTAGTCGATCTCCACCAGGGCCGCCGCCAGCCGCGCCTCCTCGAAAGTCTCGGCCACGACGAAGGCCACCGGCTCGCCGAAATAGCGCACCTGGTCGCTGTCCAGGTAGGGCTTGGGCCGGGTGAAGCGGCCGCTGTTGTCCGGCTCGCGCGCGGCCTGGCGCGGGGCGTTGCGATAGGTCAGCACGCCGAGCACGCCCGGCGCGCTTTCCGCGGCCGAGGTGTCCAGGCGCCGGATGCGGCCCTTGGCGATGGTGGCGCCGACGATGAAGCCGTAGGCGACGCGATCGTTGCGGAATTCGAAGCTGTAGGGCGCCTGGCCGGTGACCTTGAGCAGGCCGTCGACGCGGTCGATGGGCTTGCCGATCAGGCCGCCGCGATTCTCATCGATCAGGTTGCGGCCAGCGGGTTCATTCATTTCCATGCTGCTGTCCTCAGGCCTGTTGGCGGGCGTCGGCCACCCCGGCGCGCAGGATGCGGCGGGTCAGCTCGAGCTTGAAATCGTTGTGGCCATAGCCACGGGCTCCGGCGAGCAGGGCATCGCCCACGGCCACCAGATCACTGTCCACGTTCTGGCCGGCAAAGGCCCGGTCGGCCGCCGCCACCCGCCAGGGCTTGTGCGCCAGGCCGCCGAAGGCTGCGCGCCCGCTGCGGATGCGCGTGCCGTCCAGCTCGACGATGGCGGCCATGGACACCAGAGCGAAGGCATAGGAGGCGCGGTCACGCACCTTGCGATAGACCTGGATGCCAGGCGGCGGCGGCGGCAGGGTCACGGCGGTGATGAGTTCGCCGGGTTGCAGCACCGTCTCGATCTGCGGGGTGTCGCCGGGCAGGCGATGGAAGTCGGCGATAGGAATGCGCCGGGTGCGGCCAGTGGCTTCCCGGGTCTCCACCGTGGCGTCCAGCACCCGCATGGCCACCGCCATGTCGGAGGGGTGCACGGCGATGCACTGGTCGCTGGCGCCGAGCACCGCGTTCATCCGGTTGAAGCCGCCCAGGGCCGCGCAGCCACTACCGGGCTTACGTTTGTTGCAGGGCATGGCGGTGTTGTAGAAGTAGGAACAGCGGGTCCGCTGCAGGAGGTTGCCCCCCGTGGTGGCCTTGTTGCGCAGCTGCGCCGAAGCGCCGGCCAGCAGGGCGCGCGCGAGCACCGGATAGCGCTCGCGAACCCGGGCGTCGGCGGCCAGGGTGGAATTGCGCACCAGGGTACCGATGCGCAGACCGCCGTCTCTGGTAGCGCTGATCTGATCAAGCGCCAGCCGATTGATGTCCAGCACCTGGCTGGGCGTTTCGATCTCCAGCTTCATCAGATCCAGCAGATTGGTGCCGCCGGCGATGAAGCGACTGCCGGCCCGGGCGCCCTGGCGGTTGGCATCGGCTTCGCTCTGCACGCGCTGATAATCGAAGACTCTCATGCCTGGCCCCCCGCCATCTGGATGGCCGCGACGATGTTGGGATAGGCGCTGCAGCGGCAGAGATTGCCACTCATGCGCTCGCGGATCTCTTCCTCGCTCAGCCGCATCGGCCCGTCGAGGTGCGCCGAGACGTGGCTGGGCATACCGGCCTTGATCTCTTCCAGCAGAGCCACCGCCGAGCAGATCTGCCCCGGGGTGCAATAACCGCACTGGAAACCGTCCTTGGCCAGGAAGGCCGCCTGCATGGGGTGCAGGCGCTCGGCGTTGCCCAGGCCTTCGATGGTGGTGATGGTGTCGCCTTCGTGCATGGCCGCCAGGCTCAAGCAGCTGTTGATGCGCTGGCCGTTCACCAGCACCGTGCAGGCGCCGCACTGGCCATGGTCGCAGCCCTTCTTGGTGCCCGTGAGGTGCAGGTTCTCGCGCAGGGCATCGAGCAGGGTGGTGCGGCTGTCGACCTTGAGCCTGCGCGCCTCGCCATTGATCTGCAGGGTCAGCGGCAGCAGCTGCGGCAGACGCGCGGCGATGGCCTGGGGCGTCAGGGGCGCGCCACCGCTGGCCTGGGCGAAGGTGTAGCCGGGAATGGCGTGGGTCGCCACCAGCACCGCGGAGGTGCCGAGGAACTGCCGTCGCGACAGGCGCCAGCGTGCATCTGAGTCGGAAGCCATGGTCGGATTCTCATCGTTAGGGGCACATCACGGGAGTTCTGATGACTACCCCGGTGCCAGTGGGGTTCAGCCCATTGGGCTGCCGGCCCGAGCAGGCGCCATACCGAATGTGTCCTGCCCCTGGAGAACGGCTCTGGATCGGCGCTCTCAGCGCTTCGCTGAGCGACTTTCAACGTCACGTTGAATACCGCTGGGCAGGGGTGCTGAACCGCTTCCGGTCGGCGTCTGTCCCTTACCTGAGGTGGCCTTTCGCTGCCACCGCCTATTCCGACCACGGGGGCAATCTGCACCCCGCGGCTTTAACCGTGAGGTCCGCCATGAACGCCACCCCCGCGCGCCAGCTCCAGCCGCTGGCCGAACCCGAGTCCCATACCATCGCCCTGACCCTCAACGGCAAGCAGTTGCAACTGGCGGTCGAACCCTGGACCACCTTGCTGGACCTGCTGCGCGACCACCTCGACCTGACCGGCACCAAGAAGGGTTGCGATCACGGCCAGTGCGGCGCCTGCACCGTGCTGGTCAATGGCACCCGCATCAACAGCTGCCTGGCCCTGGCGGTCATGCAGGATGGCGCCGAGGTCACCACCGTCGAGGGTCTGGCCCAGGGCGACCAGTTGCACCCCATGCAGGCGGCCTTCGTCGCCGAAGATGCCTTCCAGTGCGGCTATTGCACTCCGGGGCAGATCTGTTCGGCCATCGGCATGCTCAAGGAGGGCCATGCCCACAGCGAGGCCGAGGTGGCCGAGCAGATGAGCGGCAACCTCTGCCGTTGCGGTGCCTACCGCAACATCCGCGCCGCCATCGAGCGGGCGCGTCCGGAGTGCCAGCAAGGGGAGGGCCGCGAATGAACCGCTTCGGTTATGCCAAGCCCAACGCGGTGCCCGATGCCATCCGCCAGCATGGCCCCCAGACCCATTTCATCGCCGGCGGCACCAACCTGCTGGACCTGATGAAGGAAAACGTCGAGCGCCCCGAGCAACTGATCGACGTCAACGGCCTGCCCCTGCGCGAGGTCGAGACCACCACCGAGGGCGGCCTACGCATCGGCGCCCTGGTCAAGAATGCCGAGGTGGCCTATCACCCCGAGGTGCAGCGTCGCTATCCGCTGCTGGCCAAGGCCATCCTCGCCGGCGCCTCCCCGCAATTGCGCAACATGGCCTCCACCGGCGGCAACCTGCTGCAGCGCACCCGCTGCTACTACTTCTATGACGTGGGCACCCCCTGCAACAAGCGCGAACCCGGCTCCGGCTGCGGCGCCCGTGAAGGGCAGAATCGCATCCATGCCATCCTCGGCCACAGCGAGCAGTGCATCGCCACCCACCCCTCGGACATGTGCGTGGCCCTGGCTGCGCTGGAAGCCCGGGTCGAGGTGAGCGGTCCGGACGGCGAGCGGGTCATCGACTTCGCCGACTTCCATCGGCTGCCCGGCGACACCCCCGAGCGCGATACCAACCTTGCCGCCGACGAACTCATCACCGCCGTGACCCTGCCGGCCGAGAGCCTGGCCGCGCATAGCGCCTACCTGAAGATCCGTGACCGCGCCTCCTATGCCTTCGCCCTGGTCTCCGTCGCGGCAGCGCTGGAATTGAAGGGCGAGCGCATCAAGCAGGTTCGTGTCGCCCTGGGCGGCGTGGCCCACAAGCCCTGGCGCCTGCCGGAGGCCGAGCAGGCCCTGGTCGGCCAGGTGGCGGACAAGGCGGCCTTCGGTCAACTGGCCGATAGCCTGCTGCAAGGCGCCCAGGGCTTCGCCCATAACAGCTTCAAGATCGAACTGGCCCGGCGCGCCATCGTGCGTGCCCTCACCGAAGCCGCCGGAGGTACCCTGCAATGACCGTCGTCCATCTGCAAAAAGCCGTTCCCCGCGTCGACGGTCCGCTCAAGGTCACCGGCCAGGCGCTCTATGCGGGCGAATTCAGCGTGCCGGATCTGGCCTTCGGTTTCGTGGTCAACGCCACCATCACCAAGGGTCGCCTGCTCGGTTTGGACGTCAGCGAAGCCCTGGCCCAGCCGGGCGTGCTCGAGGTGCTCAGCCATCTCAATCGGCCCAAGATGGCCAGCTACGACGAGAGCTACACCGACATGGACGCGGCCGATGGCAAACCCTTCCGGCCGCTGTACAACGATCGCATTCTCTACAGTGGTCAGCCCATCGCCCTGGTCGTGGCCGAGACTTTCGAGGCCGCGCGCCATGCCGCTGCGCTGATCCGTGCCCAATACGGCGAGGAAGACCACGCCACCGACCTGGCTCAGGCCCGCGACCAGGCCCACGAAGCACCCATGGAATTGCCGGAGAATCGCGGCGATGCCCCGGCGGCCTGGGCCGCGGCGCCCACCCGCATCGAAGCCGAGTACCACTCCGCCGCGGAATTCCACAATCCCATGGAGATGCATGCCTCCACCGTCATCTACCACAAGGACGGCAAGCTGACGGTGCACGACAAGACCCAGGGCGTGCAGAACAGCGCCCAGTTCGTCAGCAGCATCTTCGGCCTGGGCGAGGGTGACGTGAAGGTCATCTCGCCCTTCGTCGGCGGGGCCTTCGGTTCCGGCCTGCGTCCCCAGTACCAGCTGGTGCTGGCGACCATGGCCGCGCTGCAGCTCAAGCGCTCGGTGCGGGTGACCCTGACCCGCCAGCAGATGTTCACCTTCGGCTATCGCCCCGAGACCTACCAGCAGATCAAGCTGGCCTGCGACAGCGACGGCAAGCTGCAGGCCATCGACCACAGCGCCCTGGGCATCACCTCGCGGTTCGAAGACTTCACCGAGATGGTGCTGGTCTGGTCGGCGTCGCTCTATGCCTGCCCCAACGTCAAGCTGGCCTATCAACTGGCCGCGCTGGACGTCTACACCCCGCTGGACATGCGTGCCCCCGGCGCGGTGCTGGGCGTCTATGCGCTGGAAAGCGCCATGGACGAACTGGCCTATGCCGCTGACATCGATCCGCTGGAATTGCGCATCCGCAATTTCACCGACACGGATCCGGCCAAGGGCAAACCCTATTCCAGCAAGGAACTGCTGGAGTGCTATCGCCAGGCGGCCGAGCGTTTCGGCTGGGAACAGCGCAGCATGGCGCCGCGCTCCATGCGCGATGGCAACCAGCTGGTGGGCTGGGGCATGGCCACCGGGGTCTGGGAAGCCATGCAACAACCTGCCACCGCCAAGGCGGTGATGAACATCGACGGCAGCCTGGTGGTGGCCAGTGCCACGGCCGACATCGGCACCGGCACCTATACGGTGATGACCCAGATCGCCGCCGAGAACCTCGGCCTGCCGCTGGACAAGGTGACCTTCAAGCTCGGTGATTCCACCCTGCCCAAGGCACCCCTTGAGGGCGGTTCCTTTACCGTTTCCTCGGTGGGCACCGCCGTGAAACTGGCCTGCGACCAGCTGCGTCAGCAACTGCTGGATGCGGCCAAGGAAATGGACGACTCGCCGCTGGCCAAGGCCGAGCTGGATCAGGTGGTGTTCGCCGACGGCGGCATCAGTCTCAAGACCGATCCGGCCCAGCGTGTCGACTTCACCGCCATCCTCAAGGCCACGGGTTCGCCGTCCATGGAAACCCTGGCCAGCGCCGAACCGGCGGAAGAACGCGACAACTACGCCACCGGTACCCACTCGGCGGTGTTCGTCGAGGTCAAGGTCGATGAGGACTTCGGCAGCGTCCAGGTCAGTCGCGTGGTCACGGCGGTGGCTGCAGGCCGCATCCTCAACCTCAAGACCGGCGAGAACCAGGTGGCCGGCGGCATCGTCTGGGGCATCGGCATGGGCCTGCAGGAAGAGGGAATGATGGACACCACCGAAGGTCGCTGGATGAACCACAGCCTCGCCGAATATCACTTCCCGGTGCAGGCCGACATCCAGCAACTGGAGGTGATCTTCGTCGAGGAGCACGATGAGATCGTCAATCCGCTGGGCGCCAAGGGCATCGGCGAGATCGGTATCGTCGGGGTGGCGGCAGCCATCGCCAACGCCATCTTCCACGCCACCGGCAAGCGGGTCCGGGATCTGCCCATCACCCTGGACAAGGTCTTCGCCGACGAGCTGCTGCACTGACCCAACGGTGTTGGGCTTCGACGATGGAGCCGTCTCAAGCCAACCTACGAGGCATGATCACTCCGTAGGTTGGCGCTGAGCGCAGCGAAGCACAACATTCGCTAATCCCTGAAACGAAAAAGGCCCGCCTCCAAGAGGCGGGCCTTTTTCAGGCAGTCGGTAAAAAGATCTTTCGACTCACTCGGCGTGCGACGCGCCTTCGTGTTCGATCTGCTCCTTATACTCCAGGGCATCGGCTTCGCTCTGGTAGACGCCGACCAATTCCCCTTCCTGTTTCACGTCCCACAGATGCATGCCCAGGCCACGGGCTTCGCGGGACATATGGTCTTCGTCACGTTCGGTTACGGTAATGGTCATGCTGAATCTCCTTGGTCGAGCCCGCGCTACGGCAGGGCTTGAAAACCCATACTAGAGCGTTTCGCTTCAGGACCAAGGCGTATCTCGGCAACAAGTCGTTACAACTTCTGCGACAATCTGTCGCGCCTGCGGTTGTCCTTCCGAAGCCGCGATAGGGGCAGATGCACCCTGTCAGAGGCGTGCTGCTGAATACTTACTCGCCTGTCACGAGAGGCAGCTATCACACCTGCCTGGGTGCATAAAGGAAAACGCCCTCCGAAGAGGGCGTCCTTGCCAGCGCCTGATCAGTTGGCGCCCTTCACCGTGCGCCCGTTGACCGAGCCTTCCTTGAGGCTGGTCTGGTATTCCTTGCCGTCGCTCTCCTGCTGGTAGAGACGTACCAGCAGATAGTCCCAGTCCTTGGCGAACCAGAGTTCGGTCTTGCGGCTGCTCTTGGTGGGATCGCGCACGCGCTCGACCTTGATGGCATCGAACAGACCCAGCGGGGTGCGGATACGCTCCGGGCCGATGACGCGGAAGTCATAGGTGTCGATGCCGTCGCCGTCGACGATCTGGTAGCTCATGCTCTTCTTGCCGTCGGCCACGTCCTGCTGCAGCTTGAGCTGGTAGGTCGACTTGTCCAGCAGACCGCGATCCAGGGGCAGGCTGACCGGATCGTCCTTGTCCTTGCCGGTGACCTTCTTGCCGGCCCAGTCGAAGGTCAGTTCGCTCTCGCGGCTCTTGCCCAGCCCGCTGCGCTTGTACTGGTAGGTGTCCGGCAGGAAGGCTTCGCCTTCGCGGCGGAAGGTGCTGGACTCATTGAGGCCGGCGACTAGCATGGAGGCTTCGAACTTCAGCTCCCAGCGACCATCGGCTTCCTTCTGCAGCGAGCGCTCGGCGGAGCCGCTGACCGGCATCTGCTTCCAGTCGGCGGTGTAGCTGGCCGTGAACGGCTGCAGGTCGAAGGCGAAGGCCGAGGCGCTGCAGAGGGTGGCCAATAGTAACAACAGACGTCGCATCAGTTTCTCCTTGGATCAGGAAGGGGAAGCCACGGCCGTCAGCGACGGCAACTCGGCCCCGGTAGGCGGCAGTGCCTCGCCGTCGAGCTCGGCACCCAGGGTACCCAGCCGCAGACGACCTTCGGCGAACAACCGCACGGCCACAGGATAAAGGAGGTGCTCGGCGGCGTGTACCCGTGTCGCGAGGCTCTCCGCCGTATCTTCAGGCTGCACCGGCACCCGTGACTGCAGGACGACCGGGCCGCCATCCAGCTCTTCGGTGACGAAGTGCACGCTGCAACCGTGCCAGGCATCGCCGGCATCGAGGGCGCGCTGGTGGGTGTACAGCCCCTTGTACAGCGGCAGCAGCGAGGGATGGATATTGAGCAGGCGACCCTGGTAGCGCCGCACGAAGGCTGGCGTGAGGATGCGCATGAAGCCGGCCAGCACCACCAGATCGGCGCCCTGGGCATCGATGGCGGCCGCCAGGGCCGCATCGAAGCTGTCGCGATCGTCATGCTCGCGGTGGTCGATCACCTGGGTGGCGATCCCCGCCTGGCGGGCCCGCGCCAGGCCATAGGCCTCGGCACGGTTGGCGATCACCGCCACGATTCGCACGGGCGGCGTCGCGGCGTCGATCAAGGCTTGCAGGTTGCTGCCGTGGCCGGAGACGAGCACCACCACGGCGCAGTCGGCAGGGCTCATCCGTGCTGTTTCAGATTGTTCAGCACGACCTGGTCGGCGCCCTCGGCGGCCTGTTCGATACGACCGATGACCCAGGGTTGCTCACCCTCGGCACGCAGCAGCTGCAGGGCGCCTTCGACCTGGTCCTGGGCCACGCAGATGACCATGCCCACGCCGCAGTTCAGCACGCGGTGCATCTCGGTCTCGTCGACGTTGCCCTGCTGCTGCAGCCAGTCGAACACCGCCGGACGCTGCCAGCTGGCCACGTCGAGCACCGCCTGGGCACCCTCGGGCAGCACGCGCGGGATGTTGTCCAGCAGACCGCCGCCGGTGATGTGGGCCATGGCCTTGACCGCGCCGGTGTCCTTGATCAGCTTGAGCAGCGGCTTCACATAGATGCGGGTGGGCGCCATCAGCAATTCGGTCAGCGGCTGGCCGTCGAGCTGGATGTTCTCGATGTCGGCACCGGCCACCTCGATGATCTTGCGGATCAGCGAATAGCCATTGGAGTGCGGGCCGGAGGAGGGCAGGGCGATCAGGGCGTCGCCGGTGGCAACCTTGGAACCGTCGATGATCTCGGACTTTTCCACCACGCCGACGCAGAAGCCGGCCAGGTCGTAGTCTTCGCCTTCATACATGCCGGGCATCTCGGCGGTCTCGCCACCCACCAGGGAGCAGCCAGCCTGTTCGCAACCGGTGCCGATGCCGGTCACCACCTGGGCGGCGACGTCGACATTGAGCTTGCCGGTGGCGTAGTAGTCGAGGAAGAACAGCGGCTCGGCGCCGCAGACCACCAGGTCGTTGACGCACATGGCCACCAGGTCGATGCCGATGCTGTCGTGCTTGGCCAGGTTCATGGCCAGGCGCAGCTTGGTGCCGACGCCGTCGGTACCGGAGACCAACACTGGCTGGCGATAGCCTGCCGGGATCTCGCACAGGGCACCGAAGCCCCCCAGGCCGCCCATGACTTCCGGGCGGGCGGTGCGCTTGGCGACGCCCTTGATGCGTTCTACCAGAGCCTCACCGGCGTCGATGTCCACACCGGCGTCCTTGTAGCTCAGCTGGGGTTGTTTGCTCATGAATCCTGGCCTTTGGCTAATGGCGAAACGAGCCGGCTGGCGCCAGCCGGCAATGAGGCGGGCGATTTTACCAGAAGCCGTGCCAAAGCACGCGGCCCGCCGCGGCCTCCGGTCCGGGCGGCGATGGCACCCGGCCAGCCTGTCGTGGTCTGAGCCAGATCGCCTGTCCGTTCGCCAAGCGGGCAGTCTCTGCCGCTACCTTCTGCGTAGCCCGCGACCCGGTGCCCTTGCTCGCGGGTCAGGCGGCTTTTAAGGTATGCCCCTTGCCCTTTCTATGGAATCGCCATGCGCCGTCTCGTCCTTCCGCTGCTCGCTTCGCTGCTGGTCCTGAGTCCGCTCGCCCGCGCCGAGGTGGTGGACAACCTCTACCAGGTCCGCGAGCCGGTGACCTCGCAACAGCCGGACGAGCGCAATGCTGCCCTCAAGCGCGCCCTGCAGGTACTGGCCGGGCGCCTGACCGGCAATCCCCAGGCCGGCCAGACCCCCGCGCTCGCCAGCGCCCTGGCGGCGCCTGAATCCCTGATCAGCCAGTACGGCTACGACGCCGGTCCGCCGGAGGTGCTGGTGGTCAACTTCGACCCGGCCGCCACCGAGCGAGCCCTGGGTCAGGCGGGGCTCTCGGTGTGGGGCGCCAATCGCCCGGTGGTGATGATCTGGTGGCTCAACGACGCCGACAGTGGGGCGACCCTGGTCGGTGACGGCCAGCCCGCCAGCACCGGGGTCCAGCGCGGCGCCCAGCGCGCCGGTCTGCCGATCCGCCTGCCGCTGGCCGACCTCAACGAACAACTGGCCGGCACCGCCGCCAACATCGACGCCAACGACCCGACCGCCCTGCGCCAGGCCTCCGAGCGCTATGGCGCCAATGCCCTGCTGGCCGTGCATGCCAAGCCCCAGGGCAGCGGCTGGCAGGCCCAGTGGCGCCTGTGGAACAACGGCGCTGCGGAGCAGGGCAGCAGCCAGGCCGCCGATCAGGACGCCCTGGCTGCCGCGGTGCTGCAAGACGTCGCCGCGCGCCTGTCGAAGAAATTCGTTTCTCGCCCGGGCACGACCCAGCCGCTGACCCTGGTGGCCGACAATTCCAACTTCGAGCGCTATGCCCAGCTGCAGAAGGTGCTGGAGCCGCTGTCGAGCCGGCTGGTCAAGGTCGAGGGGACCCAGCTGACCTACGACCTCACCGCCAATCCCGACCAGTTGCAGGCACAACTCGGTCTTGCCGGTCTGCAGCCCGCTGCTGCACCAGCCGCTCCGGCACCGGCGACCCCGGCTGCACCCGCCGACGCCACGGCCGCACCCACCCCGCCCGCGGCCCAGCCGGCGCCCTCCGCTCAGCCAGCGCGGACCACCCTGTACTTCCGCTGGCCATGAGTGCCGACATCCAAGACTGAAGCGGCTGCTGCGAGGGGCCCGGGATTTGGTTAGACTTGGCGCCCTCGCGAAACTGCCAAGAGCCGTTCGAGCCGGCATGATGCCTTTACAGCTGCCCCTGGGCATTCGTCTGCGTGACGACGCCACCTTCGTCAACTACTACCCTGGCGCCAATGCCGCGGCGCTCGGCTATGTCGAGCGTCTCTGCGACGCCGATGCCGGCTGGACGGAAAGCCTGATCTATCTCTGGGGCGGCGCTGGCGCCGGCCGCAGCCATCTGATGCAGGCCGCCTGTCACCGCCTGGAGGAACTGGGCGAGCGCGCCATCTACCTGCCCATGGGCGAACTGGCCGACTACGGCGTCGAGCTGTTCGACAACCTCGAGCAGTGCGAACTGGTCTGCCTCGACGATCTCGATGCCTTGGCCGGGCAGCGCCGCTGGGAAGAGGCGCTCTTCCACCTGTTCAATCGCCTGCGCGATGCCGGCAAGCGACTGCTGATCTCCAGTACCGCCTCGCCGCGGCAATTGCCGGTGCAACTGGCCGATCTCAAGTCGCGGCTGACCCTGGCGCTGGTCTTCCAGTTGCGCCCGCTGTCCGACGAAGACAAGCTGCGCGCGCTGCAGCTGCGCGCCTCTCGTCGTGGCCTGCACCTGACCGACGAGGTCGGCCGCTTCATCCTCTCGCGCAATACCCGCAGCATGGACGCCCTGTTCGACATGCTCGAACGCCTGGATCAGGCCTCGCTGCAGGCGCGACGCAAACTCACCATTCCCTTCGTCAAGGAAATCATGGGCTGGTAGCCGCGCCGGCTACTTCTTCTGCAAGCGACCCGCCAGGGTCGCCAGGCGCTTGCCCAGGGCCCGGCACAGCGCCGTTTCCTGCTCGTCCAGTGCCCGCTTGCCATCCGCGCCGGCGAAGTGACTCGGCCCATAGGGCGTACCACCACCCTTGGTTTCCAGCAGGGCGCTCTCGCTGTAGGGCAGGCCGGTGATGAGCATGCCGTGGTGCAGCAGCGGCAGGGCCATGGACAGCAGGGTGCTCTCCTGGCCGCCGTGCAGGCTGGCGGTGGAGGTGAAGACGCCAGCGGGCTTGTCCACCAAGGCGCCGGTCAGCCAGAGGCTGTTGGTCCCATCCAGGAAATACTTCATGGCGGCGGCCATGTTGCCGTAGCGCGTCGGACTGCCCAGGGCCAGGGCCGCGCAATCGCGCAGGTCGTCAAGGGTGGCGTAGACCGCACCCTGCTCGGGCACCGCCGGGGCGACCGCGGCGCACTCGGCGGACACCGCCGGCACGGTACGCAGGCGCGCGGCAATGCCGCCCATTTCCACCCCGCGGGCGACCTGGCGGGCCATCTCGGCGGTGGCGCCATGGCGGCTGTAGTAGAGCACCAGCACGTAGGCTTCGGGGGTCATTGCAGGATCTCCAGGACGCGCTCGGGGGGACGACCGACGACGGCGCGTTCGCCGCACACGGCGATGGGTCTTTCGATCAGCTTGGGGTGGACGGCCATGGCCGCGATCAGGGCTTCATCGTCCAGCGCCGGATCGGCGAGGTTCAATTCGCGATAGGCGTCCTCGCCAGTGCGGAGCAACTGGCGCGCGGTCAGGCCCAGCTTGGCGAGCAGCGCGCGCAGGGTCGCGGCATCCGGCGGCGTTTCCAGGTAGGACAGCACGGATACGGCTAGCTCGCGGCTTTGCAGCAGCTCCAGGGCCGCGCGCGATTTCGAGCAGCGCGGGTTGTGATAGAGGACGATTTCACTCATGGGCTGATCCATAGAAGGTAAGATGCCCATTGTAGCGGGTTGGCGAGGACTGCCGCGCCAGCCCTTGACCGTGCCTTTCGAGGAACCGCCAATGCCGGCCCGCTTGCGTGAACTGCTGTCCTTCGTTCGCTACCTCGCCGACCGCTTCATCGAAGACCGGGCGCCCAACAATGCCGCGGCCCTGACCTACACCACGCTGTTCGCCGTGGTCCCGGTGATGACCGTGACCTTCGCCATGCTCTCGGCGATTCCGGCCTTCCAGGGCACCGAAGTCCAGATCCAGGCCTTCATCTTCCGCAATTTCGTGCCCTCCACCGGGGCGACCCTGGAAGAGTACCTGCGCAACTTCATCGAGCAGGCCCGGCACCTGACCTGGCTGGGTGTGGCCCTGCTGGCGGTGACGTCCTTCTTCATGCTGGTCACGGTGGAAAAGACCTTCAACGACATCTGGCGCGTGCGCATTCCACGGCGTGGGGTCTCCAGCTTCCTGCTCTACTGGGCCGTGCTCAGCCTGGGGCCCTTGCTGCTGGGCGCCGGTTTCGCCATGAGCACCTACCTGGCCTCGGTGGCGCTGGTGTTCGGCTCCTACGGCATGTCCGGCGCCCAGGCGCTGCTCAAGGTCACGCCGCTGCTGTTCAGCATCGCCGCCTTCACCCTGATGTACGCCGCCGTGCCCAACACCCGGGTCCCGCTGCGCCATGCGCTGATCGGCGGAGCCCTGACCGGGGTACTGTTCGAGGCGGCCAAGAGCCTGTTCGGCCTCTATGTCTTCTATTTCCCCGGTTACCAGCTGATCTATGGCGCCTTCGCCACGGTGCCGCTGTTCCTGGTGTGGATCTATGTCTGCTGGCTGATCGTGCTGCTGGGCGCGGAGGTGGTCTGCAGCCTGTCCACCACCCATCACTGGCGCCGCGCGCCGCTGCCGGCCTTCTTCATCCTGCTCGCCGTGCTGCGGGCCTTTCTGGAAAGGCAGCAGCGCGGCTCCAGCCTGCACCTGGGGCGGCTGCACCAGGCCGGCTGGAAGCTGCCGGAGCATGAGTGGCACGCGGTGCTGGCCTTCCTGCAACAGGAGCGTCTGGTCTGCCAGAACGACGGCGGCCACTGGGTGCTCTGCCGCGACCTGCACGGCTATGCGCTGCTGGATCTGCTGGATCGCGCGCCCTGGGCGCCGCCTGCGCCGGATTGCTGGCCGCCTGCCGAGCGTTTTCCCGGTGACTGGTATCCGCAGCTGCAGGAAGCCTTCGCGCGGCTGCAGGCACAGCGTCATGAACTGCTCGCCGGTAGCGTGGCCCAGTGGCTCCAGGTCGCGCCGGCGCTGGAAGAAAGGAGCGCCCCGCGATGAGGGACAGAGCGGCGCGTCGCGGCCTGATCAGTGGCCGCGTACAGGGCGTCTACTATCGCGAGAGCACGCGGCAGGAGGCGCAGCGACTGGGCGTAACCGGCTGGGTGCGGAATCTGGCGGATGGCCGGGTGGAGTGCCATCTGGAAGGTTCGGTCGAGGCGCTCGCTAGACTGGAGGCGTGGCTCTGGCAAGGGCCGACGGCGGCGCAGGTGACACGGGTGGAGCTGGAGGAGGTGGCATCCGCAGGGTTCACCGACTTCCAGGTCAGGCGCGCGGACGCCTGACCTGGAGCGGTAGTCCTTAGCGGGCCTTGAGGAAGCCGACGATCTCGGCCAGGGCGACGTTCTGGCTGTCGCTGTCGGTACGGCCCTTGTACTCGACCAGGCCTTCATTGAGACCGCGCTCACCCACGACCAGGCGATGGGGAATGCCGATCAGCTCCATGTCGGCGAACTTCACGCCGGGGCTGGTCTTCTTGTCACGGTCGTCCAGCAGCACGTCGAAGCCGGCGGCCTTCAGTTCGGCATAGAGGCGATCGGTCGCCTCCTTCACCGCGGCGTTCTCGTATTTCATCGGCACCAGGGCGACGTTGAACGGTGCCAGGGCAGCCGGCCAGCGGATGCCACGCTCGTCATGGTTCTGCTCGATGGCAGCGGCGACCACGCGGGACACGCCGATGCCGTAGCAGCCCATGGTCAGGAGGGTAGGCTTGCCTTCCTCGCCCAGGACCGACAGCTTCATGGCCTCGCTGTACTTGGTGCCCAGCTGGAAGATATGGCCCACTTCGATGCCGCGCTTGATCACCAGGGTGCCCTGGCCATCGGGGCTAGGATCGCCGGCCACCACGTTGCGCAGGTCGGCGACCTGGGGCAGCGGCAGATCGCGTTCCCAGTTGACGCCGAAGTAGTGCTTGTCTTCCTGGTTGGCGCCGATGCCGAAGTCGCTCATCAGGGCGACCGAGCGATCGACGATGCAGGGGATCGACAGATTCATCGGGCCCAGGGAGCCAGGGCTGGCACCGATGGCCGCACGGATCTCGGGCTCGGTGGCGAACACCAGGGGGTTGGCGACTTCCGGCAGGTTGGCCGCCTTGATCTCATTGAGTTCGTGATCGCCACGCACCACCAGGGCGACCAGGGTGCCTTCCTCGGCGCCACGCACGACCAGGGTCTTCACGGTCTTCTCGATGGCCAGGCCGAATTTCTCCACCAGATCGGCGATGGTCTTGGTGTCGGGGGTATCGACCAGGCGCAGCTCCTCGGTAGCGGCGCCGCGCGCGGTTTCTCGCGGCAGGGCTTCGGCCTTCTCGATGTTGGCGGCGTAGTCGGAGCTGTCGCTGAAGGCGATGTCGTCTTCACCGGAGCCGGCCAGCACATGGAATTCGTGGGAGCCACTGCCACCGATGGAGCCGTTGTCGGCCTGCACCGGGCGGAAGTTCAGACCCAGGCGGCTGAAGACATTGCAGTACGCCTGGTACATGGCGTCGTAGGTTTGCTGCAGCGACGCCTGGTTCAGGTGAAAGGAGTAGGCGTCCTTCATCACGAACTCGCGACCACGCATCAGGCCGAAGCGCGGACGGATCTCGTCGCGGAACTTGGTCTGGATCTGGTACAGGTTGATCGGCAGCTGCTTGTAGCTATTCAACTCGTTACGCATCAGGTCGGTGATGACTTCCTCGTGGGTCGGACCCACGCAGAAATCACGCTGATGGCGGTCCTTCAGACGCAGCAACTCAGGGCCGTACTGCTCCCAACGACCGGATTCCTGCCACAGCTCGGCGGGCTGGATCGCCGGCATCAGCACCTCCAGGGCGCCGGTGGCGTTCATTTCCTCACGCACCACGGCTTCCACCTTGCGCAGCACGCGCAAGCCCAGCGGCAGCCAGGTGTAGAGACCGGAGGCCAGCTTGCGGATCATGCCGGCACGCAGCAGCAGCTGGTGGCTGATCACCACGGCATCGGAAGGGGTTTCTTTGAGGGTGGACAGCAGGAACTGGCTGGTACGCATGGCTAGGCGGTCTGTCGGCATCGAGACGGGACCGGCATTGTACGGCGGGGTGGGGCGGGGCGTACAGGGACGCGGGCGGCGCCGACCGGAGGCCGGAAAAGAACAGCCCGGCGAATGCCGGGCTGCTGGATCGTGCGAGTGACGCTGTCCCTTACAGGATGCTCAGCGGGTACTCGGTGATCAGGCGGAACTCGTTGATGTTGCCGCTGCCGCCGCTGCCGGTGCTGGCATCGCCACGGTGCCAGGATTGACGGATGCGGAAGGACAGGTCCTTGGCCGGGCCGCTCTGCAGCACGTACTTGGCTTCGACGTTGGTTTCGAATTCTTTGTCGCCATCGCCGTAAGCACTGTAGACGCCGTTGGTGCTGTCTTTGATGTCGGTGCCCCGAACATATCTTGTCATGAAGCTCAGACCCGGCACGCCTAGGGTAGCCATGTTCAGGTCGTAGCGCAGTTGCCATGACTTCTCACCGGGGGCGTTGAAGTCAGAGAACTGTATGGAGTTGGCCAGGAAGATACCGTCGCCGCCGCCATTGGTAGAGCCAGCTGCCGCATAGTCGAAGGGCGTATTGCCATTCACTTTCTGGAAGCCAAGGGTAATGGTGTGGGCATCGAAGGAGTAAGCGGCGGCCAAGGAGTAGGTGTTGTTGCTGATATCGCCGGCTTTGGCGCTACCGGTATCCTTGGTGTAGTAGTAGTTCGCATCGAAGGTGAGCGCTTGGCTGGCGCCAAACGGAACCACATAGTTCACGTTCGCGTAGTACTGATTCCAGATATCTTCCAGATTGCCGTAATAGAGCGAGGCGCTCAGCTGATCGTTGATCTTGTACTTGCCGCCGGCATAGGTGGCCGAGTCGGCCAGCGCGCCCGAGTAGCTCGTACCGATGTCACCGTTGTGGAACGTGTTTACGCCATCGCGTGCATCGGTGAAATAGCCAGCCTCCAGGAACAGATCGCTGATCTCTTCGCTGGTCAGCATGAAGCCGGTACCAGTTGCGGGGAACAGGCGGCTACCACCCAAAGCGAAGACCGGCGAAGTCGGCTGCAGATAGCCATACTTCAGGACTGTATTGGAAATGCGCATTTTGACGGCGGCGTTGGCAAAGGAATACTCGTCTCTGGAGCTACCATCACTGCCGACCGGCAAGTTGCCGGTTCCTGCGTAACCCGCACCACCGTCCAGCTTCAGACCCAAATAACCGCTCGCGTCGACACCAAACCCAACGACACCTTGAGTGAAGCCCGATGCATAATTGAGCAGGAAGCCATGGCTCCAGTCGCGCCGGTCATTCGCTCCACCATCGCGATCCCGGTTGAAGTAGTAGTTGCGGTTCAACAGGTTCAGCTTGCTGTCTTCGACGAAGCCCTTGGATTCGGACTGCTGGTCGGCGAAAGCCAGTTGAGTGGTCCCTGCGGCTACGGCCAGGGCGAGAATGCTCCACTTCATCGCTTGCATCAGAAATGCTCCTTTGGGTTGAAAGTCAGCCATCGTGTCAGCCGTGGCTGTTTGTTCTAATGGCGGCACATATAGCACCTCTCTCGGAGGGGCGATAGGCTTCATCAAAATTTTACGTGTTATGAGCGGATTAACCGTGACTCTTAAGAAAGCTCTTTAAGAGTTCCCGTCCGATCGGCGTACCCGGATCGTGATAGCAAAAAGCGTGCACAAATGCTCAATCCCTGAGCCCGCCTGTCTATCGCTGGTCCGCTTCCCAGGCAATGGGCAGTTTCGGAAGGGTTGGTTGCACCTTTGTGACACCAAAGGTTTCACTTACCCAAAGCCGTGCACACTTTTAGTGCCGACAGGTGTTGGCGGGAGATGAGATGTTCCAAATAGACCCACGACTGGCCGGCGATACCCTGGAAGTGGCGCCCTTGACGCTGTGCCAGCTATTGCTGCTGAACGATCACCGCTATGACTGGCTGGTGCTGGTCCCCCGCCGTGAGAGTGTTACCGAGGTCCTCGACCTGTCACCCCAGGACCAGGCGCAACTGTGGCGAGAGGTGACACTTGTTGCCCGGGTGTTGCGTAACGCTCACCCTGATTGCAAATTGAACATCGGCGCCCTCGGTAACGTCGTCCGGCAATTGCACCTGCATGTCCTGCTGCGGCAGGAGGGTGATCCGGCCTGGCCCGGCCCGGTCTGGGGGCACTCGCCACGCGAGCCCTATGCCGCCGAAGCCGGCCATGCCGCTGCCGAGCGCTGGCGGGTGCGGCTCGAACAGGAGTCACAGGCATGACCCTCGAAGAACGTATCGCCGACCTGGAGATGCGCCAGGCTTTCCAGGATGACACCATCCAGACCCTGAACGACATCATCGTCGAGCAGCAGCGGACCCTGGATCGCTGCGCGGCGCAGATCCGCATGCTGGCCGAACGCCAGGCGGAGTTGCAGAGCGCGGGTGGCGGCGGCATGCCGGACGAAGCCCCGCCGCCGCACTATTGAGATCCGTTCCGCAGCTGAATCTTGTTGTCGCCCTGACGTACGTGCGCAGGTGGTCTTGCCGGCTACTCTAGCGGCACTGCATCCTTGCACTTTTTTGGTGCAGTCCGGCCTCGTCCCTTGTGGAACTCGCTCCGGGAGAGGCCTGTCCTCTGCGGAGCGAAGCCCACAGCACCTTCAGGACGGAGTACGGTTATGGCGTTTTTCACCGCTGCCAGCCAAGCGGATTTCCAACAACAACTCAAGAATGCCCTCGCGGCCCATGTCGAAGGGGAGACCCTCGAACAACTGGAGCGCTTCACCGCCCAATTCTTCGGCATCGTCCCGCTGGAAGAACTCACCCAGCGTCGGCTGTCCGATCTGGTCGGCTGCGTACTGTCGGCCTGGCGCCTGCTGGATGTCTTCGATCCGGCGGAGCCACGGGTCCAGGTCTTCAATCCGGACTACGAGCGACACGGCTGGCAATCGAGCCACACCGTGGTCGAGGTGCTGCACGCCGATTCGCCGTTCCTGGTGGATTCGGTGCGAATGGAGCTCAATCGCCAGGGCTATAGCGTCCATACCCTGCAGAACAGTGTCCTCAGCGTGCGCCGGGATGCCCAGGGTCGCCTGCTCGAGTTGCTGCCCAAGGGCCAGCAGGGCGAGGGAGTCACCCGCGAAGCCCTGATGTTCCTCGAGATCGACCGCTGCGCGGCGACTAGCGAGTTGCGCACCCTGGAGGCGGCGCTCCAGGAGATCCTCGGCGAGGTCCGGCTGACCGTGGGCGACTTCGCGGCCATGAAGGCCAAGGTCGCCGACTTGCTGGAGTGGCTGGATCGGCGTCCGGCCGGTGTGGAGGAGGGTGAGCTGGCCGAGGTCAAGGCCTTCCTTGACTGGCTGCGCAACGACAGGTTCACCTTCCTGGGTTACGAGGAATTCACCGTCGAGGGTGACGGCGAGACCGCGGTGCAACGCTATGTGCCTGACTCCCTGTTGGGGCTGTCGCGGCGCTTGCGCGGCCGGCCCGAGACCGCTGAGATGGCGCTCTCCGGTGATCCGCTGCGCTATCTGCGCGAACCCGTGCTGCTGTCCTTCGCCAAGGCGGCCGACCCGAGCCGGGTGCATCGTCCGGCCTATCCGGATTTCGTCTCCCTGCGCGAAGTGGACGCCAGTGGCCGGGTGGTACGCGAGCATCGCTTCATGGGCCTCTATACCTCCAGCGTCTACAACGACAGCGTGCGCGAGATCCCCTATATCCGCCGCAAGGTCGATGAAGTGCGCCGCCGCGCCGACTTCGACAGCAGCGCGCACCTGGGCAAGGAGCTGGCTCAGGTCCTCGAGGGCCTGCCGCGGGACGATCTGTTCCAGACCCCGGTGGACGATCTCTTCAGCACCGCCATGGCCATCGTGCAGATCCAGGAACGCAGCAAGGTCCGCGTCTTCCTGCGCCGTGATCCCTATGGCCAGTTCTTCTATTGCCTGGCCTATGTGCCGCGCGACATCTACTCCACCGAAGTCCGCCAGCGCATGCAGCAGATCCTCATGGATCGCCTGCATGGTACCGACTGCGAATTCTGGACCTTCTTCTCCGAATCCGTGCTGGCGCGGGTGCAGTTCATCCTGCGCGTCGATCCCCTGCAGCCGCAGGACGTCGATCCGGCGCGCCTGGAGCAGGAGATGGTGCAGGCCTGCCGCAGCTGGAAAGACGACTTCGCTAGCCTGATGGTGGACAGCTTCGGCGAAGCTCAGGGCACCTCCATCCTGGCCGATTACCCGCTGGGCTTCCCGGCCGGTTATCGCGAGCGCTTCGCGCCGCACCTGGCCGTGGTGGACATGCGTCACCTGCTGGCGCTGAGCGACGAGCGCCGTCTGGCCATGGGCTTCTACCAGCCGCTGACCCAGACCGGCGACAACATCCTGCACTGCAAGCTCTACCACGCCGACACGCCCCTGGCGCTGTCGGACGTCCTGCCGATCCTGGAAAACCTCGGTCTGCGCGTACTGGGCGAATTCCCCTACGAACTCCGCCATCGCAATGGCCGCCGCTACTGGATCCACGATTTCGCCTTCACCACCGTGGCCGGCCTGGAGCTGGATCTGCAGCAACTCAACGACACCTTCCAGGACGCCTTCGTCCAGGTGGTGGACGGCCAGGCGGAAAACGACAGCTTCAACCGCCTGGTGCTGACCGCCGGGTTGCCCTGGCGGGACGTCGCCGTGCTGCGGGCCTATGCGCGCTACCTCAAGCAGATCCGCATCGGCTTCGACATCGGCTACATCGCCGCCACCCTCAATGCCCACGTCGACATCGCCCGGGAACTGGTGCGGCTGTTCCGCATGAAGTTCTACCTGGCACGGCGCATGACCAGCGAAGACCTGGACGACAAGCAGCAGCGGCTGGAGCAGGCCATCCTCAGCGCCCTCGACGACGTGGCGGTGCTCAACGAAGACCGCATCCTGCGGCGCTATCTGGACCTGATCAAGGCGACCCTGAGAACCAACGTCTTCCAGGCGGACGCCGCCGGCAAGCCCAAGGCCTACTTCAGCTTCAAGCTTGATCCCAAGGCCATTCCCGAGCTGCCTCGCCCGGTACCGCGCTACGAGATCTTCGTCTATAGCCCGCGCGTGGAAGGGGTGCACCTGAGATTCGGCAACGTCGCCCGCGGCGGCCTGCGCTGGTCGGATCGCGAGGAAGACTACCGCACCGAGGTGCTGGGCCTGGTCAAGGCGCAGCAGGTCAAGAACTCGGTGATCGTCCCCGTGGGTGCCAAGGGCGGCTTCGTGCCGCGGCGACTGCCCACCGGTGGCTCCCGTGACGACATCCAGGCCGAGGCGATCGCCTGCTACCGCATCTTCATCAGCGGCCTGCTGGACATCACCGACAACCTCAAGGATGGCGAGGTGGTCCCGCCGGCGGCGGTGGTGCGCTACGACGGCGACGATCCCTACCTGGTGGTGGCGGCCGACAAGGGCACCGCGACCTTCTCCGACATCGCCAATGGCATCGCCCGGGACTACGGTTTCTGGCTGGACGATGCCTTCGCCTCCGGTGGTTCGGCGGGCTATGACCACAAGAAGATGGGCATCACCTCGCGGGGCGCCTGGGTCAGCGTGCAGCGTCACTTCCGTGAGCGCGGCATCGACGTGCAGACCGATCCGGTCACCGTGGTGGGCATCGGCGACATGGCCGGCGACGTCTTCGGCAACGGCCTCTTGCGTTCGCGCAGCCTGGAGCTGGTGGCGGCCTTCAACCACCTGCACATCTTCATCGATCCCAACCCGGACGCCGAGCGCAGCTATGTCGAGCGCGAGCGGCTGTTCAACCTGCCGCGGTCGAGCTGGACCGACTACGACGCCAGCCTGATCTCCCAGGGCGGCGGTATCTTCCCGCGCAGTGCCAAGCGCATCGCCATCACCCCCGAGATGAAGGCGCGCTTCGGCCTGACAGCCGATCACCTGACGCCCAACGAGCTGATCAACGCCCTGCTCAAGGCGCCGGTGGATCTGATCTGGAACGGCGGCATCGGCACCTACGTCAAGGCCAGCTTCGAAACCCATGCCGATATCGGCGACAAGGCCAACGACGGCCTGCGCGTGGATGGTTGCGACCTGCGCGCGAAGGTGATCGGCGAGGGCGGCAACCTGGGCATGAGCCAGCTGGCGCGGGTGGAATTCGGCCTGCACGGCGGTGCCTGCAACACCGACTTCATCGATAACGCCGGTGGCGTGGACTGCTCCGACCACGAGGTCAACATCAAGATCCTGCTGGGCGACGTGGTTTCCGCCGGCGACATGACCGTCAAGCAGCGCAATACGCTGATGGGCGAGATGACCGACGAGGTCGGCGAGCTGGTGGTCGCCAACAACTACATGCAGACCGGTGCCCTGTCCCTGGCGGAGTATCGCGCGCGGACCCACCTGGCCGAATACCAGCGGCTGATCGTGGATCTCGAGGGCCGCGGCAAGCTGGATCGCACCCTCGAGTTCCTGCCCAGCGACGAGGTGCTCGCCGAGCGGGCCGCCAAGGAGCAGGGGTTGACTCGGGCCGAGCTGTCGGTGCTGATCTCCTACAGCAAGATCGACCTCAAGGAACAGTTGCTGGCCTCTTCGATGCCGGATGACGACTACCTAGCCCGGGACATGCAGGGTGCCTTCCCGCAACGCCTGACCGAGCAGTTCCCCGAAGCCATGGCACGCCATCGCCTCAAGCGCGAGATCGTCGCCAACCAGATCGCCAACGACCTGATCAACCACATGGGCATCACCTTCGTGCAGCGCCTGTGCGAATCCACCGGCATGAGCGCGGCCGATGTCGCCCGTGCCTATGTGGTGATGCGCGATGTGCTGCACCTGCCGCACTGGTGGCGTCAGGTGGAGGCCCTGGACCATCAGGTGCCGGCCGAATTGCAGTTGCGCCTGATGAGTGAGCTGATGCGCCTGGGACGGCGGGCGACCCGCTGGTTCCTGCGCAGCCATCGCAGCGGCCTGGACGCTGGCGCCGTGGCGGCCTTCTTCGGGCCGCGCATCGCCGCGCTGGGCGTACGGCTGGACGAGCTGCTGCAGGGCGAGCCGCGCCAGGACTGGGAAGAGCGCTTCCGTGCCTACACCGAAGCGGGCGTACCCGAACTGCTGGCGCGGGTCGTCGCCGGTACCAACCACATCTATACCCTGTTGCCGGTGATCCAGGCCGCGGAGGTCACCGCCCAGGATCCGCTGGAAGTGGCGGCCACCTGGTTCGCCGCAGGTGATGTGTTGGATCTGGCCTGGTACCAGCAGCAGCTCAACCAGCTGCCGGTGGCCAATGCCTGGCAGGCCCTGGCGCGCGAGGGGTTCCGCGACGAGGTGGATCTCCAGCAACGCACCATCACCATCGGCATGCTCAACCTGAGCGAGGCGCCCAGTGATCCGGAAGCCCGGCTCTCGCTATGGCTGGAACGGCACCGGGCGGCGGTGGAGCGGTGGCGCGGGCTGCTGGTGGATCTGCGTAATGCCGCCGGACAGGACTACGCGATGTACAGCGTCGCCAGTCGCGAACTGGCGGATCTGGCGAGCAGCAGCGTCTGAGGCGCGCGGTGCCTACGAACGGATTTCGTGGGCACCGCCATCTGACAGCGTACGGAAAAGGCGGCGTACCATCGGGGCGTTGCCTTTTTTTACCCTTCGATTCGATCAGCGCTGAGGTTGCGTCGAAGGTTTTCTGAGTGCGTTCAGCCCTTGCAGCAGTGCCTGGTGAAAGCGTTCCGGCGCCTGCATCTGCGGCGCATGGCCCAGATCCTCGAATTCCACCAGGGTCGCCTGGGGGATACGCCGCGCCGCCGCCTTGCCCAGTTCGGGATAGCGACCCAGTTGCGCCTTGAGCGCGGCTGGCGCCGCATCCTTGCCGATGGCGGTGGTATCGCGCTGGCCGATCAGCAGCAGGGTGGGCATGCGCAGTCGTTCTAATTCGTAGACCACCGGCTGGCTGTAGATCATGTCGTAGATCAGTGCCGAGTTCCACGCCACCCGCTCCTTGCCCGGCCCGTTGTTGAGACCCGCGAGCATGTCGACCCAGCGGTCGTAGTCCGGCGACCATTGGCCGGCGTAGTAGGTGCTGCGCTCGTAGTCGCGGATGGCGTCAGCGGAAGTCTTGAGTTCCCGGGCGTACCACTGGTCGACGCTGCGATAGGGCACGCCCAGGGCCTTCCAGTCCTCCAGGCCGATGGGGTTGACCAGTACCAGGTGCTCGGTGGCCTCGGGATAGAGCAGGGCGTAGCGGGTCGCGAGCATGCCGCCGGTGGAATGACCGATCAGGGTCGCCCGGGCGATGCCCAGGTGGTCGAGCAGGGCGCGGGTGTTGGCGGCCAGTTGCTGGAAGCTGTATTGATAGTGCGCCGGTTTGCTGGACTTGCAGAAGCCGATCTGGTCCGGAGCCACGATCCGATAGCCGGTAGCGCTCAGCACCTGGATGCTTTGCGCCCAGGTACCGGCGCAGAAGTTCTTGCCGTGCAGCAGGACCAGGGTCCGGCCGTTCGGTTTTCCGCTCGGCGCGACGTCGAGATAGGCCATTTCCAAAGGCTGTCGCTGGGAGTCGAAACTGAACGTTTTGACCGGGTAGTCGTAGGCGAAGCCTTCGAGACGTTCGCCATAGACGGGTGCCGCCTGGCTGAGCGGACTCAGCAGCAGGGCGGCCAGGGGCAGGGCGAGGCGCAGGGACATGGGGAGGCTCCTGGGGCTAAACCAACTCCGACCAGACGCCGGCGGAGAAGATTCCGGGGCGCCCCTTCGAGCGCTGTCGCCCTTGCTGCCGGTGTCCGGGCTGCGCGCCCTTTCGCTTCGCCTCCCGCCCCGGGTCTGATAGTCTGGATGACCTTTGTTTCCGTTTCGGCGCACCGCTTTCCCTGCGCTTCTTCCCGATCACACGAGGTTCCTGGTTTGGCGCTCGAGTCACCTTCCAAGACGCAGCCCGACGCTCTGGCCGATTGTGCCAATGAGCCGATCCACATTCCCGGCAGTATCCAGGAACATGGGTTCCTGTTCGCCGTGGAAGAGCCGGATCTGCGCATCGTCCAGGCCAGCGCCAACGTGCGGGAGCACCTTGGCGTCGCCGTGGAGGATGTGCTGGGCCGCACCCTCGGCGAATTGCTGCCGGAACGGGATCTGCCGGCCATGCTCGGGGCCCTGACCCAGGAAGAGCAGAATCCCATCTATCAAGGTGACGTGACCCTGGGACCGCAGCAGCAGACCTTCGCGCTGTTCATGCATCGCTTCGGCGGGGTACTGATCGTCGAATTCGAGGCGCCGGTGGACAGCCGGCTTGGCCTCAATACCCTCTATCCCATGGTGCGGGTGTTCATCGAGCAACTGCATCAGGCCGAAACCGTGGATGCCATCGCCAAGCTCGCGGTGCGCGAAGCCAAGCGCATCTCCGGCTTCGACCACACCATGATCTATCGCTTCGACGAGGACGGTCATGGACAGGTGCTGGCCGAGGAGTGCGACCCCGGCGTACCCAGCTATCTGGGACTGAGATTTCCCGCCTCGGACATCCCGGCCCAGGCTCGCCGCCTGTACCTGGCCAACCGCATCCGGGTGATCGGCAACGCCTACTACCAGCCGTCGCCACTGCAGCCGCAGACCAATCCGCTGACCGGCCAGTCACTCGATCTCAGCTTCGCGCAGCTGCGCAGTGTGTCGCCAGTGCACCTGCAGTACATGAGAAACATGGGCACCCTGGCTTCCATGTCGGTCTCCATCGTGGTCGGCGGCCGCCTCTGGGGTCTGGTGCTCTGTCACGACCGCCAGCCGCAGCGGGTCTCCTTCCAGACGCGGACCGCCTGCGAGTTGTTCGGTCGGGTGCTGTCGCTGCAGATCGATGCTGCCGAGACCCATGCGGAATCCGATCGGCGGCTGGCGCTGCGTCAATCCATGGTGCAGATGCTCTCGACCATGGCCGACCGCGACAGCGTCTGCCAGGGGCTGCTGGAACTGCCCCAAGTCTATCTGGATTTCGCGCGGGCCCAGGGCGCTGCCATCATCTCCTCCGACGGCACCGAACTGATCGGCCAGGCGCCGCCGCGCGACGTGGTGGACAGCCTGGTCGAGTGGCTGTCGGTCAACGTCAAGGATCACTACGTCACCGACAACCTGGCCAAGGACATCGCCGATCTGCCGCAGCTGGCCCAGTATGCGGCCGGGGTGCTCGCCGTACCCATTTCCGAATTGCATTCCCACTATCTGATCTGGTTCCGCAGCGAACTGGTCCAGGTGGTCAACTGGGCCGGACGGCCGACCAAGCAGGAAGACAGCGATGGACGCCTGTCGCCCCGGCAGAGTTTCGTGCTCTGGCAGGAGACCGTCCGGGGACTGTCGCTACCCTGGTCGCCGCTCGAGCTGGAAAGCGCCATCGAATTGCGCAATGCGGTGCGCGGGATCGTCCTGCGCAAGGCCGAGGAGATGGCCGAGCTGGCCGAGGAGCTGCAACGCAGCAACAAGGAACTGGCGGCCTTCTCCTACAGCGTGTCCCACGACCTGCGCGCGCCGCTGCGCCACATCGCCGGCTATGCCGAGCTGCTGGGCGACATCGAGGGCGGCAAGCTGTCGGACCGGGGGCGGCGCTTCCTGGAGAACATCGGGTCGTCGGCGCGCTTCGCCGGCAGCCTGGTCGACAACCTGCTGAGCTTCTCGCAGATGGGGCGGGCGGCGATCCGCTATTCCGACGTCAATCTGACCGCCCTGGTGGAAGCCATTCGCGAAGAGATGGCACCGGACTACGCCGAGCGGCAGGTGGAGTGGCACATCGGCCCCCTGCCTGTGGTCATCGCCGATGCCGCCTTCGTCCATCTCGCCTTGCGCAATCTGCTGGCCAATGCCATCAAATACAGTCGCTACGAAGAACCGGCGGTGGTCGAGATCGGCACCCTGCCGAGCGATTCCGAAGACATCATCTTTGTCCGGGACAATGGCGTCGGTTTCAACATGGATTACGTAGGCAAGCTGTTCGGCGTCTTCCAGCGCCTGCACCATGCCGATGAATTCGAAGGGGTCGGCATCGGTCTGGCCAGTGTCAGACGCATCATCGAGCGTCATGACGGCAGGGTCTGGGCCGAGGGTGCCATCGGCGAGGGCGCTACCTTCTATTTCGCCCTTCCCAAACAACGACCCTCGCCGGTACACAAAAGGTAGTTCTGTTCATGCTCAAACCCATTGTGCTGGTCGAAGACAATCCGCACGATCTGGAGCTCACCCTGGTGGCTCTGGAGCGCAGCCAGCTGGCCAACGATGTCGTGGTCCTGCGCGACGGTGCCGAGGCGGTCAGTTACCTACTGCGCCACGAGCCCTATGCCGATCGCGAGCCGGGCAATCCCGCCGTGATGCTGCTGGATCTCAAGCTGCCCAAGGTCGATGGCCTCGAGGTGCTGGAGCTGGTGCGCAGGACCCCTGAGCTGTGCAGCGTCCCCGTGGTCATGCTGACATCGTCGCGGGAAGAGCCCGATCTGGAGAAGGCCTACGAGCTGGGCGTGAACGCCTACGTGGTCAAGCCGGTCGAATTTCGCGATTTCGTCGCTGCGATCAGCGACCTCGGCGTATTCTGGGCCGTGCTCAATGAACCGCCGCCAGGATCGCGCCGCGTTGCCAGGCGCACTGGCCGCTAACGAGTGAAGATCAGTGCATCCTTATCCAGTCATCCGCGACCGGCAGATATGCGCGACCCAGCTTCCCTGAGCGAACAGATCCAAGGCCGACGTCCGTTTATGCCTCTCTCGAAACAGATCAAGATCCTCCTGGTCGAGGACAGCAAGCTCGATGCCGAGCTGATCCTGATCGAGCTGGAAAGGCATGGCTTCGAGCTGCAATCCAAGATCGTCTATGAACGTACCGGGCTGACCCTGGCGCTGAGCCAGCAGACCTACGACATCATCCTCTCCGACATCATCCTGCCGGGCTTCTCCGGTGCCGAAGCCCTGCGCGTGGCGCGGGCGCTGACGCCGGAAACCCCTTTCATCTTCGTCTCGGGCATCTTCGGTGAAGTGCACGCGGTGGAGATGATGCGCCTGGGCGCCAATGACTATGTGCTCAAGCAGAGCATGGAGCTGCTGGCCAAGGCGGTCGAGCGGGCGCTGCTGGTGGTGCATGAGCGCCGCGAGCGGCGTCGCGCCGAAGAAGCCCTGCACAGCCTGGAAGTCAGATCCCGCCTGGCCATGGATGCCTCCCGGCTGGGTATGTGGGAGTATCTGCCGGGCAGCCGTACCCTGGTCTGGGACGAGCGCTGCAAGGCCATGTTCGGCTTGCCGGCCGACGCGGTGGTCGATCTCGAGGTGTTCGCCCGCCTGTGCGGCAGCGACGGCCTCGAGCGCTTTCTCGACACGGTCCGGCAGGCGGGCGCCGACGAGCGCGACGACGACTACCGCAGCGAATACCGTATCAGCCTCGACAATGGCGCCCAGCGCTGGGTCGAGACCCGCGGCCAACCCTTCTTCGATGCCGGCGTTTGCACCCGCTTCCTGGGCGTGATGCTCGACATCACCCAGCAGCGCGATGCCGCGGAGAAGCTCGAACGACTCAATGTCAGTCTCGGCGAGCGCGTCGAGGAGCGTACTCGGGAGCGCGATCGGACCTGGGACCTCACCCGCGATCTGCTACTGGTGTGCAAACCCGATGGCACCCTGGTGGCGCTCAATCCGGCCTGGGAAGAAAATCTGGGATGGTCGCGGGTGGAGCTGCTCGATTCCTCGCTGCTGGCGCTGGTGCATCCCGACGAGCATTTCATCACCGACAACGAACTCAAGCAGCTGGCCACCGGCGCGGCCAGCCAGCGGTTCGTCAATCGTATCCGCCACCGCGACGGCAGCTATCGCTGGATTTCCTGGACGGCGGTGCCGGATGCCGGCATGACCTATTGCTCCGGACGGGACATCTCCTCCGAGGTCCTGGCGATGGAGGAGCTGGCCGCGGCGAATCGCCAGTTGCGCGAGCAGATCGACGAGCGCGAGCGGGTGGAAGACACCCTGCAGCAGATGCAGCGCCTGGAGGCCGTGGGTCAGCTCACCGCCGGCGTGGCTCATGACTTCAACAACCTGCTCACCGTGGTGCTCAGCAGCGCCAGCTTCCTCGAGCGGGATCTGGCACGCCTCGAAGCGAGCGACAAGACCCAGGGGCGGGTGCAGAACATCCGCGAAGCGGGCGAGCGGGGCGCCAAGCTCACCGCCCAGCTGTTGGCCTTCTCCCGCCGTCAGCGGCTGGCGCCCAAGCCGGTCAAGCTCAACGAAACCGTCGAAGGCATGCTCGAACTGCTGCGCAGCACCATGGGTGGCAGCGTCTGGATCGAGACCCACCTGCGCGCCGATTGCTGGCACGCCCTGGTCGACCCGACCCAGATCGAACTCATCATCCTCAATCTGGCGATCAATGCCCGGGATGCCATGGTGGTCGGCGGCACCCTGCGGCTCAGCACTTCCAACCAGACCATCAGCGAGCCGCCCCAGCGCCCGGAAGAACCCGAGCCGGGCGAGTACGTGCTGCTGGCGGTGCAGGACTCCGGCACCGGCATGAGCGAAGAGGTGCTGGCCAAGGCCTTCGAACCCTTCTTCACCACCAAGGAGGTGGGCAAGGGCTCCGGTCTGGGTCTGGCCCAGGTGTTCGGCTTCGCCAAGCAGTCCGGCGGTGGCGTACGCATCGAGACGCAGATGGGCAGCGGGACCACGGTGCTGGTCTATCTGCCGCGTACCGAGGCGGAAGATGCCGTGGAGGCGGTTGGGTTGCCGACCCTGGGTCGTGACGAACAGGCCGCCGAGCGGCGCATCCTGCTGGTCGACGATGACCATGCGGTGCGCAACGTGACCGCCGCCCTGTTGGCGGATCTCGGCTACCAGGTGGTGGAGGCCAGCAACGGCTTCGCTGCCCTGAGCGCCCTGGAGCGCGATCCGCAGATCGATCTGCTGCTGGCCGATTTCGCCATGCCCGGCATGAACGGTGCGGAACTGGCCCGCCAGGTGCGCAAGCGCCTGCCGCGGTTGCCGGTGGTCTTCATCACCGGCTACGCCGAACTGGGCGAGCTCGACCCCGAACAGTCATTCATCGTCCCCAAGCCCTTTCGCGAGGCGGATCTGGCCGCACGGCTGCAGGCCGCCCTGCGCGGCGAGAAGCCCCAGCCTTCGCCGCTCTGAAGGCCGCCGTCACTACGAGGTATTTGCGTGTCCACCATCCGTGAAATGTTACGTGCCGAGGGCGGTGCCCTGCACCAGCAGGTCGATGCCACCTTCGGCCGCTACGCGTTGCAGACTCGACCCCATTACACCGCCTTTCTCCAGGCCCATGCCCAGGCCCTGATCGGCCTCGAAGAGTTGCTGGAGCGCTCCGGCATCCAGCGCCTATTGCCGGACTGGGCGGAGCGTCGCCGCACCGGGGTGCTGGCGGAGGATCTGCAGCGCCTGGCCGCCGAGCAACCCGAACCCGTCGTCCTCGAGCGCCTGCTCGACGAAGGCGAGTGCTGGGGGGTGGCCTATGTCCTCGAAGGGTCTCGGCTGGGATCGCGACTGCTGGATCGCCATGCGGGCGAGAGTGCGGACGAGGCGGTGCGCGACGCCCGGGCCTATCTGGGCCATGTGCCGCCCAAGGGCGCCTGGCCAGGCTTTCTGCAGCGCCTGGACGAGGCGGGCAGCGATGCGCGCCTGCATCCGGCGATGCTGGCCGGTCAGCGCCTGGCCTTCGAGGTTTTCCTGGCGGCGGGGCAGCGTCACGCGCCGGCGGTCGCCGCCTGCTGAGCAGGTTGCCTAGAGCGCCTGCAGATAGCCGATCACCTCGGCGGCGCCCAGGCGTTCGAGAATCTCGGTGAGCACCCGGGTGCTCGCCACCTCACTGGGCAGCAGCAACCATTCCAGATCCTGGCCCGGGGCGGGCAGTGGCAGGCGCGCATAGTCGAGCTTCAACCCCAGCAGCACCTGGATGAAGTCGGGGTGGTTCCAGACCGCATTGGGCAGGGCATAGACCGCAAAGGCCTCCTGCAGGCGGTCGATGGCCGCCGGGTCCAGGCGCAGGCACTGGACCTGCGCCGGCACCTCCACGGCGATACCGCGGATGCGGGCGTAGGCGATGATGCTGGCCAAGGCGAGGGTGGTGGCCGTATCGTTTTCCAGGAACAGTCGGGTACCCCGCCAACTGGCCTGGCGCAGACGCAAGGGCTGTTCCTGGGACAGATTCGGCAAGGTGCGATAGAGCGCCGCCTGAAAATCTCGATAGCCGATGATCCGGACCTGCTCGCGCGCCGCGGGCAGGGCAGCCAGTTCTTCCAGCTGCACCGCCGAGTCGGTGGCGCCATCGCCCAGACGCTGGCAGAGGCCTTCGATGGCGCGCAGGTCGAGGGCGGCGGCCTGCAGGGTATCGGCGACCACCAGCTGACTGAGCAGGGCATGGGCGTCGCCCTTGATCTCCTGGGTCGGTCCGGACAGGGCCGCGCGGGGCAGGCCGAGAAGCAGGTGCAGCGGATGGCCTTCATCCCACCAAAGGCTGTCGGTTGGCGCGGGCAAGGGGACGAAGGCGTCGGCCAGGCGTTCCAGGCAACGCTGGATCCGGCGGCTGGCCAGGGAGGGATGCAGGTGCAAGGCCAGCGAAGACCAGGGGCCGCCCAGGAGGTTGGCACTGTTGCTCATGAGGTCTCCAGGGCGGATAGGAACGGCACGACCGAGTCTAGCGTGGGACAGACCGCGCTATCGTCAAATGATTCCCGAAAGGTAGGATCTTTTGTGCGAGTGACCGTTCGACTCCGGAGCGAGCGACGTATGGCCGGTGGCAAGCCTGTATAATGCGCGCTTTCCGAATTGCCTGTGAGTCCGCCATGTACGACGCGCTCCGTCCTCTGCTTTTCAAAATGTCTCCCGAAGGCTCGCACGATCTGGCGCTGGACCTGATCGGTGCCGCGGGTCGTCTGGGCCTGACCGGGCTCGGCCGGCGGCCGGGTCGGCTGCCGGTCCAGGTCATGGGCCTGGAGTTTCCCAATCCGGTGGGCCTTGCCGCCGGACTCGACAAGAACGGCGCCGCCATCGACGGCTTCGCCGGCCTGGGTTTCGGCTTCATCGAGATCGGTACCGTGACGCCGCGGCCGCAGCCGGGCAATCCCAAGCCGCGGCTGTTCCGTCTGGAGCCGGCCGACGCCATCATCAACCGCATGGGTTTCAACAATGCGGGCGTGGATGCGCTGATCGAGCGGGTCAAGGCTGCGCGCTTCCAGGGCGTGCTGGGGATCAACATCGGCAAGAATGCCAGTACCCCGGTGGAACGGGCGGTGGACGACTACCTGATCGGCCTGGACCGGGTCTATGCCCATGCCAGCTACATCACGGTGAACGTCAGCTCGCCCAACACGCCCGGCCTGCGCAGCCTGCAATTCGGCGATGCGCTCAAGAGCCTGCTGGAAGCCCTGCGCCAGCGTCAGGAAGACCTCGCGGTCCAGCACGGCCGGCGGGTGCCCATCGCCATCAAGATCGCCCCGGACATGACCGATGAGGAAATCGTACTGACCGCCCAGGCGATTCGCGATGCCGGGATGGACGCCATCATCGCCACCAACACCACCCTGGGCCGGGAAGGTGTGGAGAATCTGCCCTATGCCGCCGAGGCCGGTGGCCTGTCGGGTGCTCCGGTGCGGGAGAAGAGCACTCATGTGGTACGGGTGCTGGCCGGCGAGCTGGGTGGCCGGCTGCCGATCATCGCGGCGGGTGGGATCCTGTCCGGGGAAGACGCGGCGGAAAAGATCGCGGCGGGCGCCAGTCTGGTGCAGCTCTACAGCGGCTTCATCTATCGCGGACCGGCGTTGATCCGGGAAGCCGTGGATGCGATCGCCGCGGCGCGCCCCTGAGGGGGAGGGGGCTCGCTGGGAGCCCCCGTGGGACCGGGTCCCTGATCCCGGGTGGGGATCTGACTGGAAAGAACCAGAACGCTGTGGAAGCCCAAGGCTTCCGCTAGTGAAATCGAATTAGCCTACGGCTTGAAGTTGATTCATGCGTTGAAGACCGGCGGTGCCTACGTAGCCGTCCCATTGGTCGCTACGGCCCTCACGCCAGCCATTGAGCCAGGCTTGCCGGACGGCGTCCTGGGTGAAGGGGCAGAGGTCCCGCGATTTGCCCACGATGCCGTGCTGATAACCACGCTGGAAAGCTCGTTCCATTGGATCACGCTTGAGTCTTCTCATAGGGTAGTGCCCTCGTAGGTTGACTTGCAGATTGTCCATGGCCCGTTGCAGGCCTGGATGCCAGAGCCGGCGTCCTGACATCCGCCCCGCACCTTCGCGTTGCGGGTGGTCAATTACTAACCAAAGGGACTCTGGCTGGGAACGACCTTTTAGCTATAAGCCGTAACCAAATCGAAATGAAATGGCGATAAACCGCCGCTGGAATGCCGTCACTGCGGCTTGTTGAGACGCAGTCAAATCTTCTCGCGAGGAGCTGTCCTTACCGGTCAATCCGACCAAAGGCAGAAAGTTCCTTGCGCTAACCTATGGATTCAACGATGTCCGCGATGCAACAGCTCATCCTCACCTGTCCCAAAGGGCTCGAGACCCTGCTGCTGGAAGAGGCCCAGGGCCTCGGCTTGCAGGAAGCCCGCAGCCAGACCGCAGCGGTGCGCGGCGAGGCGAGTCTCGCGGACGCCTACCGCCTGTGCCTCTGGTCGCGCCTGGCCAACCGGGTGCTGCTGGTGCTGGCCCGTTTCCCGGTGGAAGACCCCCAGGGGCTGTACCTGGGCGTGCACGGCGTGGAATGGGAAGAGCACCTGGCACCCGACGGTACCCTGGCGGTGGGCTTCAGCGGCCAGGGCGCCGGCATCGACAACACCCATTTCGGTGCCCTCAAGGTCAAGGACGCCATCGTCGACCGCCTGCGCGAGCGCACCGGCCTGCGGCCCACGGTCGACAAGATCGCCCCGGACCTGCGCGTCCACCTGCACCTGGAGCGTGGCCAGGCCATCCTGTCGCTGGACCTCTCCGGTCAGAGTCTGCATCAGCGCGGCTATCGCCTGCAGCAGGGCGCCGCGCCGCTCAAGGAAAACCTGGCGGCCGCGGTGCTGATCCGTGCCGGCTGGCCGGCCCTGGCCGCGGCCGGCGGTGCGCTGGCCGACCCCATGTGCGGGGTGGGTACCTTCCTGGTCGAGGCCGGGCTGATGGCGGCGGATATCGCCCCCAACCTGCGCCGTGAGCGCTGGGGCTTCTCCGCCTGGCTGGGCCACGTGCCCGCGCTCTGGCAGCAGCTGCACCAGGAGGCTGAGGCGCGAGCCGTCGCCGGTCTGGCCAGGACACCGGCCTGGATCCGTGGCTATGAAGCCGATCCGCGATTGATCCAGCCAGCGCGCAACAACATCGAGCGGGCCGGACTGTCCGAGTGGATCAAGGTCTACCAGGGCGAGGTCGCCAGCTTCGAGCCGCGTCCGGACAAGGGCCAGACCGGCCTGGTGATCTGCAACCCGCCCTATGGCGAGCGCCTGGGCGATGAAGCCAGCCTGCTGTACCTCTACCAGAATCTCGGCGAGCGGCTGCGCCAGGCCTGCCTGGGTTGGCGCGCGGGGGTCTTTACCGGCGCGCCCGAGCTGGGCAAGCGCATGGGCATCCGCAGCCACAAGCAATACGCCTTCTGGAACGGCGCCTTGCCCTGCAAGCTGCTGATGTTCGAGGTCGAGACCCGTCAGTTCGTCACCGGCAGCCGCAACGGCGAGCGTTCGACCACCGACCAGGCGGCAGAGCCGGCCAAGCTCAGCGAGGGCGGGCAGATGTTCGCCAACCGTCTGCAGAAGAACCTCAAGCAGCTCGGCAAGTGGGCGCGCAACCAGGGCGTGCAGTGCTATCGCCTCTATGACGCCGACATGCCCGAGTATGCGGTCGCCGTGGACCTCTATGGCGATCGGGTGCACGTGCAGGAATACGCGCCGCCGCGCTCCATCGATCCGGACAAGGCCCAGGCGCGCCTGCTCGATGCCCTGGCGGCCATTCCTCAGGCGCTGGACATCGATCCGTCGCGGGTGGTGGTCAAGCGGCGCGAGCGGCAGAGCGGTACCAAGCAGTACGAACGCCAGGCCGCCCAGGGGGAATTCCTGCAGGTGGAAGAGGCGGGTGCCAAGCTGCTGGTCAACCTTACCGATTACTTGGATACCGGTCTGTTCCTCGATCACCGTCCGCTGCGCCTGCGGCTGCGTCAGGAAGCCCAGGGCAAGCGCTTCCTCAACCTGTTCTGCTACACCGGTGCCGCCACGGTGCAGGCTGCGGTAGGCGGGGCGCGCAGCACCACCAGCGTCGACCTCTCGCGAACCTACCTGGACTGGGCCCGGCGTAACCTGGCGCTCAACGGCTTCTCCGAGCGGCATCGCCTGGAGCAGGGCGATGTGCTGCACTGGCTGGAGAATGATCGCGGCGAATACGATCTGATCTTCGTCGATCCGCCGACGTTCTCCAACTCCAAGCGCCTGGAAGGGGTATTCGACGTCCAGCGCGATCACGTCGCCCTGATCGATTCGGCCATGGCCCACCTGAGTCGCAACGGCGTGCTGTACTTCTCCAACAACTTCCGCAAGTTCGAACTGGACGCAGGCCTGGGCGAGCGCTATCGCGTCGAGGAGATCAGCGCCAGCACCCTGGATCCGGATTTCGCGCGCAATCCCAAGATCCACCGCGCCTGGCGGTTCAGCCTGCAGTGAGGCCAGCCGCCTGAACTGCCGCTGAATGGGTCGGGCATCGATCCGTTCAGCCTGTGAACCGGCGCAATCCAGCCTTTTCCCGCGAACGCCCCAGCAGCCCATGCCGTCCACAATGGCGGCGCGGCGCTGGGTCGTGCCTGGCGGGACGAGGAGGGAAAGGTTATACGATGCTGGTTTCACTGCAGGCTCTCAGGGCCCTGGCCGCCTGGCTGGTGGTCTTCCATCACTTCATGCAGGTGTTCTTCGATTTCCACGCCGACAGCCTCGGCGGCCATCTGCTCTCCACCCGGGGGCAGGTCGGGGTCGACATCTTCTTCGTGCTCAGCGGCTTCGTGATCCACCTGTCCACCGCAGGCCGACCGCTCAGGCGCAGCACCTTCCTCTGGCATCGCATCGCCCGCATCGTCCCGGCCTACTGGCTGTACACCGCGGTGACAGCACTGATCCTCTATCTGGCCAGCGACGTGATGCCCGTCTATGGCGTCGCCGCGCGCGAACTGCTGCTCTCGCTGTTCTTCATTCCCAGCGAGAATCCGGCGGGCTTCGGCCACTATCCGATCCTGCCGGTGGGCTGGACGCTCAACTTCGAGATGCTGTTCTACCTGCTGTTCGCCCTGTCCTTCGGCGTGGCCGAGCGCTGGCGCATCGGCGTGGTCAGCCTGCTGGTTATCCTGGTCAGCCTGGTGCTGGCCCGCGAGGCCTTCGTCAGCAGCTTCTATCGCAATCCGATCATCTTCGAATTCCTGCTGGGGGTGAGCCTGGCGGCGCTCCATCGCCGTGGCGCCCTGCGCGGACCCAGGCCGCTGGCGCTGGCGGCGGCCCTGGCGGCCCTGAGCTGCCTGGTGGCCTTTCCGGCCGACCATCCCTGGCGCCTGCTGACCTGGGGCGTGCCCAGTGCGGTACTGGTGGGCGCCTGCGTGATCCTCGAGCCATGGTTCGCTGGGTCGCGCCTGTGCAAGGCGCTGGGGGACTGGTCCTATTCGGTCTATCTGGTGCACGTCATCGTGCTCTGGCTGGGTGACTACTGGCTGCACCAGCAGTGGGGCTTCAGCCCCTACCAGACCCTGGCGGTCTGTCTGCCGGTGATCCTGCTGCTGGCCTGGGCCAGCTACGAATGGATCGAGCGGCGCCTCTCCCGCACCCTGCGCCAGCTGGGCGAACGCCTGGCGGGACGGCGTCCGCAGTGGGTGGCCGGTCAGTAGGACGCGCGCTCGGCGGCGGTGAATTCGGGCAGCAGGGCCCGACCTTCCGCCGAGGAACGCTGGGCCGCCGCCAGCAGGGCCATCAGGGCGCAGGCCTGGGCGGGAGGGACGGGATTGGCGGCGCGCCCGGCGAGGGCTTCGACCAGGGCGAGGTAGTAGCGGCGGTGATCGCCCGCCGGCGTCGGCACCGCCTGGCGTTCGCCATCGCCCGTGATGAGCCATCCGGAATCCGGATCCTGGCCCCAGTCCGGACCACCGGGGCGCACACCGGCCTTGAGCGCGTCCTCCTGGCGATCCGCCCCCTGCTTGATCCAGCTGGCCGCGGTGCCCTGGGCGAGAAAGCGCGGCACGCCGCCAGCGGCCAGCATCCCGGCTCTCAGGGTCACCTGGCGGGTGCCATAGTCCAGCTGCACCTGGAACCAGTCGTCGGTGAGGGCGCCGGCGCGTTGCCGCACCAGCTGCGCCTGCAGGCGCTCGGGCAGGCCGAACAGGCAGAGCGCCTGATCCAGCAGATGGGGGCCGAGGTCGAACCAGAGCCCACTGCCGGGGAGCGCCGCTTCGCGCCAGCGCGTGCGCACCTCGGGACGAAAACGCTCGATGCGCGATTCCAGGCTGGTCAGTTCACCCAGGGCGCCACTGGCGAGTACCGCCTGCAGCCCGAGGAAATCACTGTCCCAGCGGCGATTCTGGAACACCGACAGCAACCGGCCGGCCTGTTCGGCTTCCGCGGCCAGTTGCCGGGCTTCGGCGAGGGTGACGGTAAAGGGCTTGTCGACCACCACGTGCTTGCCGGCGGCCAGGGCGGCGCTGGCGAGAGGGGCATGGGTCTGGTTGGGCGAGGCGATCACCACCAGGTCGATGGCCGGATCCTGCACGGCGGCCAGATAGTCCGCGGTGACGCGCACCTCGGGCAGGTCGGCCTGTACCCGCGCGGCATCCCGTGAGGCCACCAGCTCCAGGTTGAGACCGGGAATCGAGCGTAGCAAAGGGCCGTGGAAGGTCTGACCGACGAAGCCATAACCGATCAGGGCGACGCGAAAGGGTGAGGGCATGAGGCATCCTTGTGCCGGGGTGGAAAAGAGCGAGGCCGCTCAGGGAGCGGCCTCGGTTGAACGCGGAAACAAGAGGTTGCCCTATTTCAACTCGTGATCGTGAGCCAGTTGTTCTCTTTCGAGGAATTCGTCCTGCCGCAGGGAGTCCTTGAATTCCTCGGAGTCCTCCAGGGCCAGGGGGTCATTGAGTTCGCCGCTGGAAAGACGCTTCTTCTCCAGTTTGCCGGACAGGTGGGTAATGGCTCGCAGCAGCTTGTCCGCTGCGCCTTCCACTGCCAGGTCGAGGGAATCGGCCTTGTGGGTCACCGAGAGCGGCTGGTGCCCCTTGATACGGGCCTCCATCTGGCACCGCTTGTCCTGAGCACCCGATTTGCCGGCGTTCTCGTCGTTGAGGTGCACCTCGACGCGGGTCAGGAGTTCGTCGAAGCGATCCAGGCGGTCTTCCACCACGGACGCCACCCAATTCTGCAAACCGGTACTGCTTTCGATGTTGTGATCACTGTTGACTTGGACTTGCATGCGGCTTCCTCTTTTTGACGGGCCTGACCATTGGATGAGGCCGGTCAGGCCGAGGTTCAAGGCTGTTCGTCCGGTGTGCGTGTCACCCGATGTTTCCTTCTGGCAGTGTTGAGGCGCGTCGCAACTTTCGAAAAACGACGCTCAAGTCGCGGGTCGCTGGCGTTTTGCTCTTATCCACTGATAATGCGCGACCTCTCATCGTCCGTCGCAGTGGGGATCGTCAATGCCAGATGTGCTCACGCGTGGCCGCGGTTTCGCCCGGCGGCTCTGGCTACCTCGTGCGATAGGTCTGCTGCTCAGCCTCAGTTGTATCGTTTCGGTGCAGATCACCCAGCCGGTGTCCCTCGGCCTGTGGGTCCTGCTGCTGGCCAATGCGCTGTGCTGGTCGCCGCTCGCCTACTGGCGCGCCGTTCGCTCGCGCGATCCCTATCGCGCCGAGCTGGGCAATCTGCTGCTGGACTGCGGCTCGGCCGGCTTCTGGGCGGCGAGCATGGGCTTCAATCTTCTGCCCAGCGTGGCCCTGCTCGCCATGACCGGCCTGAACATGCTCGGCGCCGGCGGCCTGGCGTTCTGGCGCCGGGGGCTGGTCGCGCAACTGGCCGGCATCCTCGTCGGCCTCGTGGTGCTGCGCCATCCGGTCGCCCTGGAGACCTCCACCGCACAGATCTATGCCTGCTTGCCGATGATCATCGCCTATCCCTGGGCCCTTGGTCTGGTGAGCTTTCGCCTGGCGCAGCAGCTGTCGCGGCGCAAGCAGGAACTGGAGCTGATCAGCAAGCAGGACGGCATGACCGGCCTGCACAACCGAACGCACTGGGATCAGCTGCTGCAGCGGGAATTCGCCCGCTGCAAGCGCAGCGGCGCTGCAGCCAGCCTGGTGATGATCGACTTGGACAACTTCAAGCTGGTCAACGACCGCTTCGGTCATCAGGCCGGTGACGAGATGCTGCGGCAGTTTTCCGGCCTGCTGGCCCGGACCATCCGCACCAGCGATCTCGCCCGTCGTTTTGGTGGCGATGAATTCGGTATCCTCTTGCCCGACACCTCGCCCGAGCGGGCCCTGGATCTGATCCGGCGGCTGCAGGAACGTCTACACGAGATGCAGGCGGGCGGCCCCGGCGAGCGGCAGAACGTCCGCGTCGGGATGAGCTGCGGGATCGCCGGTTTCGACCGGGCCTACGATGACGTCGCGCACTGGTTGCAGGCCGCCGACTTCGCCCTCTACCGGGCCAAGGCGCAGGGCCGCGGACGGGCCGAGGTGGCCGATCCCCAAGGAGTGCTGGCATGACCCCGGCGATAGAACTGCTCAAGAAGAGCCAGGTGCCCCACGAGGTGCTGAGCTACCACCATGATCCCAAGGCCGCTTCCTATGGCCTGGAAGCCGCCGAGAAGCTGGGCCTGGCGCCGGAGACGGTGTTCAAGACCCTGCTGGCGACGAGCGAGAAGCAGGAGTTGCTGGTGGCCATCGTGCCGGTCGCCGGGACCCTGGATCTCAAGGCCCTGGCCCAGGCGGCCGGCGTCAAGAAGCTCGAGATGGCCAAGCCCGATCAGGCCCAGCGCAGCACCGGTTACCTGGTGGGCGGCATCAGTCCGCTGGGGCAGAAGAAGCGGCTGCGTACCTTCATCGACGCGTCTGCGGCGGCGTTGCCGAGCATCCATGTCAGCGCCGGACGCCGGGGGCTGGAAGTGGCCCTGGCACCGGCGGACCTCGCCCGCCTGCTGGATGCGCCCTTCGTGCCGATCGGCAAGGCCTGAGAGGTAGGTTGGTGCTGAGCGCAGCGAAGCCCAACGCTATAAAGGTACGGCCGTGTTTTGTCGGGCTTCGCGGTGCTCGGCCCCACCTACGCCCTGAGTCTCGGCGGGGTGAAAACTGCCTGGCGTTTTCCACCCCATCCGCCCGCTAGGCTATCCCGTAGCTCTCACGCAGCTGCTGCCGGTAGCGCTGGTAGACCGCCTCGTACTCGGCGACCCGTGCGGGATCCGGTTCGGCGCGGCTGGTCGGGTCCAGGTGCACGCAGCGCTCGGTGAGACTGTCGAGCGACTCGGGATGGCCCCGTTCGCGACTCCAGCACCAGGCGGCCTGCAGCGCGCCGCCCAGGGCCGCGGCTTCGCCATGGACCGGGCAGACCACCGGGGTGTTCATCAGATCGGCGATCAGCTGGCGCCACACCGGGCTCTTGGCGCCGCCGCCGATGAGTCTGAGGGTGTCACCAGGCATGCCCAGGTCGCGCAGCAGATCGAAGCCGTATCTCAGGGCGAAGCTCACCCCCTCGACCACCGCCCGGCACAGGTTGGCACGGGTCAGGTTGGTGGCGGTGAGGCCATGCAGGCTGGCGGTGGCGGTCGGCAGCGCGGGGACCCGTTCGCCATTGAGGAAGGGCAGCATCAGCACCCCCTCGGCGCCGATGGGCGACGCCGCCACCAGACCGGTGAATTCCGCCAGGTCCAGGCCGAGCAGCTCGCGGATCTGGCCGCTGGCGTTGGTCAGGTTCATGGTGCAGATCAGCGGCAGCCAGCCGCCATTGGACGAGCAGAAGCCCGCCACGGCAGGATGCTCGCTGATGCGGGGTTCGTCGGAATACCCATAGAGGGTGCCCGAGGTACCCAGGCTCAGGGTGATCTGGCCGACGCGGCTGTTGCCGGTGCCCAGGGCGCCCATCATGTTGTCGCCGCCACCGCTGGAGACCAGCGCCTGGGCGTTGATGCCCAGTTGGCTGGCGACCTCCGGCCGCAGCCGCCCGACCGGCTGATCGGCTTCGATCAGCGCCGGCAGCGCGCGCTCCAGGCGACCACTGGGGTCGATATGGCGCAGCAGTTCCAAGTCGTACTGGCGCGTGCGCACATTGAAATAGCCGGTACCCGAGGCGTCGCCGTATTCGGCCACGGCGCGTCCGGTCAGCCAGAAGTTCAGGTAATCGTGGGGCAGCAGCACCTGGGCGATCTGATCGAACACCTCCGGGTGTTGTTCCTTGGTCCAGAGCAGCTTGGAGACGGTGTAGCCCGGCGCGATGGCCAGGCCCAGGCGCTCGATGGAACCCTCCACGCCGCCCAGGTGCTCCAGCAGGCGCTGGTTTTCCGGGGTGGATTCGGTGTCGCACCACAGCTTGGCCGGACGCAGCACCTTGCCGCTGTCGTCGAGCAGTACCAGACCGTGCTGCTGGCCGGAGACGCCGACGCCGAGGATGTCCTGGCCATCGCTGCCGGCCTGCGCCAGGGCGGCGCGGGTGGCCGCCACCAGGGCCCGGATCCAGTCCGCCGGATTCTGCTCGCGGCGGCCGTTGGCAGCCTCGGTCAAGGGGTGCGGCGCACTGCCTTCGCCCAGCACCACCCCGCGCTCGACATCCAGGATTACCGCCTTGGTGCCCTGGGTGCCGCAGTCGATCCCGAGAAACTTCATGCCTGGCCGCTCCTATCCTTGTAGTTGTTAGGGCTTGTTTGAAAAGTCGCCGAGCGAAGGTGAGGCGAGGCAAAAATCAGCGAGGAAGCGGAGTTTACGAGTGGTAAATGAGCATTCCGAGCTGATTTTTAACGCCGCATCACCGATGCGCAGGCAGTTTTCAGGTAAGCCTAGTCGCCGAGCAGGGTCTGCAAGGTGGCGCTGACCCCATGGGTACGCAAGTTGTACAGCTGCCGCTCGAAGGCGGCAACGAAGGCCGCGGATTTCGGGATGTGCTTACCGAAGATTTCCTCGGCGCCCAGCAGGCGCTCGGTGAGATTCTTCTGATCCTGCACCAGCTCCTCGCAGTAGTTGGCGCGCGGATCGGGGATGCGATAGGTCGCCCCGGTCTCGTCCACGCCACGCAGATAGACCGCCCAGGCGGCCACCACCAGGGCGGCGCGGTCCATGGCCTGGTCGTCTTCGATCAGGCGGTTGATGGTCGGCACGGTGAACTTGGGAAACTTCGACGAACCGTCGGAGCAGACCCGCTCCAGCTGGTCGGCGATGGCGCGATTGGAGAAGCGCTCGATCAGGGTGTCCTTGTACTGGTCGAGATCGATGCCGGGCACCGGTGCCAGCTGCGGGGTCACGTCCTCGTCCATGTAGGCGCGGATGTAGCGCACGAACAGCGGATCGGCCATGGTCTCGTGGACGAAGCGGTAGCCCTTGAGGAAGCCGAGGTAGGTCAGTGCCAGGTGGCTGCCGTTGAGCAGCTTGATCTTCATCTCCTCGTAGGGGGTGACGTCATCGGTGAACTGGACGCCGACGTCTTCCCAGGCCGGACGACCGGCGACGAACCGGTCTTCCAGCACCCACTGCAGGAAGGGCTCGCAGACCACTGGCCAGGCGTCCTCGACGCCGTGTTCGGCCAGCAGCGCCTGGCGATGGGCGGTGCTGGTCATGGGGGTGATGCGATCGACCATGGCATTGGGGAAGCTGACGTGCTCGGCGATCCAGCCGTGCAGCTCTTCGTCCACCAGGCCGGCGTACGCCAGCAAGGCCTTGCGGGTCACCTGGCCGTTGTGCGGAAGGTTGTCGCAGGACATCACGGTGAAGGGCCCGGTGCCCTCGGCACGGCGCTTGGCCAGGGCCGCGAGCAGGAAGCCGAAGACGCTGCGCGGATCGCCCGGATGCTGCAGGTCGTGCTGGATCAGCGGCAGCTTGAAGTTGAATTCGCCGGTACTGTCGTCCATGCAGTAGCCGCCCTCGGTGATGGTGAGGGAGACGATGCGGGTGCTGGGATGGGCCAGCTTGTCGATCAGCGTCTGCGTGCCGTCCTCGGCCAGCAGCATGCCGCTGATGGCGCCGACGACGCGGACCTCGGTGTCCGGCTCGTCGGCCAGCACCACCTGGGTGTAGAGATAGTCCTGGCTGGCCAGGGCGTCACGCATGGCGCGGTCTTCGGCGCGCAGGCCGACGCCGCAGATGCTCCAGTCCAGATCGCGCCCCTGGTTCAGCAGGGCCTCGGTGTAGATGGCCTGGTGCGCGCGGTGGAAGCCGCCGACGCCGATGTGGACGATGCCCTGGCGCAGCTGGCAGGCGGCGTAGCCGGGCTTGGCGATGTAGTCGGGAAGGTGTTCGAGGTGCTGGCGATTGAGTTTCACGATGGCGATCCTGCAAGGCGGCGCCCCGGGCGCGCGCAGGGCGCCGGGGCAGGAAAGGGGAGAGGGGTCAGGCAGCTTGGCGCAGCAGCGGCGCCACGGCGCGGCCCTGCTCGTCGAACAGGTGGCAGAAGTCCACGTCCAGGGCCAGGCGCTGGCGTTCGCCGTAGGCGACGGCGCAGTCACCCGGCACGCGCACGGTCAGCGGCTCCTCGGCCTCGGTGACCATGTGGCAATAGGTGTCGCTGCCCAGGCGTTCGGCCACGTCGCTGATCACCGGCAGCTGGCCGTCGGCGGCTAGGCGCAGGTGTTCCGGGCGAATGCCCAGGGTCACCGGGCTGCCGATCGCGAGGTCGTCACCACGGCGTGGCAGGTGCAGGCGCGGACCGGCTGCCAGCTCCACCTCCACGCCCTGGGCGTCGGTGGCCACCACCTTGCCCTTGAAGAAGGCCATCTTCGGCGTGCCCAGGAAGCCGGCGACGAAGAGGTTGGCCGGATGGTGATAGAGCTCCAGGGGCGAACCGACCTGTTCGACGCGGCCGCCGTTGAGTACCACCACCTTGGTCGCCAGGGTCATGGCTTCCACCTGGTCGTGGGTCACGTAGATCATGGTGGCCTGCAATTCCTGGTGCAGGCGCGCCAGTTCCAGGCGCATCTGCACGCGCAGGGCGGCGTCCAGGTTGGACAGGGGTTCGTCGAACAGGAAGATCTTCGGCTGGCGGACGATGGCGCGGCCGATGGCCACCCGCTGGCGCTGGCCTCCGGAGAGCTGGCGCGGCTTGCGCTCCAGCAACGGCGTCAGCTCGAGGATGCGGGCGGCATCGGCGACCTTGCGCTCCACTTCCTGCTTGTCGATCTTGGCCAGGTCCAGGGCGAAGGAGAGATTCTTGCGCACGCTCATGTGCGGATAGAGGGCATAGGTCTGGAACACCATGGCGAGGTCGCGCTTGGCCGGCGACACCTCGGTGATGTCGCGGCCGTCCAGTTCCAGGGTGCCGCTGCTGACCTCTTCCAGACCGGCGATGAGGCGCAGCAGGGTGGACTTGCCGCACCCGGACGGGCCGACGAAGACCACGAATTCCCGGTCGTTGATGTCGAGGTCGACGCCCTTGATGATTTCCAGCGAGTCGAAGCCCTTGCGCAGGCTGCGGATTTTCAGATTGGCCATGACAGGAGTCCTCTTGTTCTTATTTCACCGCGCCGAACGACAGGCCGCGGACGAGTTGTTTCTGGCTGATCCAGCCAAAGATCAGGATGGGCGCGCAGGCCAGCGTCGAGACGGCCGACAGCTTGGCCCAGAACAGTCCCTGGGGACTGGAGTAGGAGGCGATCAGCGCGGTCAGGGGGGCGGCGTTGGACGAGGTCAGGTTCAGCGACCAGAAGGCCTCGTTCCAGCAGAGGATCAGCGACAGCAGCATGGTCGAGGCGATGCCACCCTTGGCGATCGGCAGCAGTACCCGGACGATTTCCTGGTAGGTGGTGGCGCCATCCAGGCGCGCCGCCTCGAGGATGTCCTTGGGGATGTCCTTGAAGTAGGTGTAGACCATCCAGACCACGATCGGCAGGTTGATCAGGGTGTAGACGGCGATCAGCAGCAGCCGGCTGTCGAGCAGTTCGAACTGCTTGGCCAGCAGGTAGATGGGCACCAGTACGCCCACCGCTGGCAGCATCTTGGTGGACAGCATCCACAGCAGCAGGCGCTGGGTGTTCTTGGTCTCGTGGAAGGCCATGGAATAGGCCGCCGGCAGCGCCAGCAACAGGCTGAGCAGGGTGGCGCCAAAGGAGATCACCACCGAGTTCAGCGCGAAGTGGAAATAGTCGCTGCGCGCCTGGATGGTCAGATAGTTCTCCAGCGTGGGCGTGAAGAAGAACTGCGGCGGCGTGGCGAAGGCGTCGATCTCGGTCTTGAAGCTGGTCAGCACCATCCAGAAGATCGGGAAGAACAGCACCAGGGCCACCAGCCAGGCGAGCAGGCCCAGCAGCAGGCTCTGCAGGCGCCGGGATTGCTTGAGCGTCAGCATGTCAGGGTCCTCACTGTTGGGTCAGGTTCTTGCCGAGCATCCGTACCAGGATGATGGCGGCGATGTTGGCGATGAGCACGGCGATCAGGCCGCCGGCTGAGGCCAGGCCAACGTCGAACTGCAGCAGGGCCTGGTTGTAGATCAGGTAGGCGAGGTTGGTGGAGGCGAAGCCCGGACCGCCACTGGTGGTGGTGTAGATCTCGGCGAACACCGACAGCAGGAAGATCGTCTCGATCATCACCACCACGGCGATGGGGCGCGCCAGGTGCGGCAGGGTCAGGTGCCAGAAGATGGCGACCGGACCGGCACCGTCCAGGCGGGCGGCTTCCTTCTGCTCCTGGTCCAGAGACTGCATGGCGGTCATCAGGATGAGGATGGCGAAGGGCAGCCACTGCCAGGACACGATCAGGATGATCGACAGCAGCGGATGGGTGGCCAGCCAGTCCACCGGGGTGGCGCCGAAGAGTTTCCAGACCGCGGCGAGGATGCCGGAGACCGGATGGAAGATCAGGTTCTTCCAGATCAGGGCGCTGACCGTGGGCATGATGAAGAAGGGCGAGATCAGCAGCACGCGGACGATACCGCGGCCAAGGAACTCGCTGGCCTCCAGCAGCGCCGAGATCAGCACGCCGAAGACCACGCTGATCAGCAGCACGCTGCCCACCAGCAGCAGGGTGTTGGTCATGCCGGGCCAGAAGCCGGCATCGGTGACGAAGTATTCGAAGTTTTCCAGGCCGACGAAGGCATGCTCGCCGGGGTAGAGCAGGTTATAGCGGATCAGCGAGAACCAGATGGTCATGCCCAGGGGCACCAGCATCCACACCAGCAGCAGAGCCACCGACGGACTGATCAGGAACCAGCCGGGACCGGCACGACGGCGTCGATGACGGGCGGGAGCGGCAGGGGTTTCGACGGCGGGCGTCTTGAGGGTGGAGGTCTGCATGGCGATGCTCCGCAAGGCAGTGGGCCGTGACGAGGCACTGGCGTCTCGCGACGCCAGCGACGGATCAGGCAGGAAAAGCCGCTAGGCCTGGGTCCGCGGGGTGCGGACCCAGGGCTCCAGCGCTACTTGGGATAGCCGGCGCGCTTCATTTCCCGGGCGGTGGACTGCTGCGCCGCCTGCAGCGCCTGCTCGACCGACATCTGCCCGGTGAGGGCCGCGGCGAACAGCTTGCCCACCGAGGTGCCGATGGCCTGGAACTCGGGGATGGTCACGTACTGGATGCCCACATAGGGCACCGGCTTGGCCGAGGGATGGGCCGGGTCGGCGTGCTGCAGCATGTCCAGCGAGACCTTGGCGAAGGGCGCCGCGTCCATGTAGGCCTGGCTGTAGGTGGACTTGCGGGTGCCCGGCGGCACGTTGGCGATGCCGTCCTTGTCCGCGACCAGCTTGGCGTAGTCCTTGGAGGTGGCCCAGGTCACGAAGGTCTTGGCGGCGTCCTTGTGCTTGGAGGAGGTCGGGATACCCAGCGACCAGGCGTACAGCCAGGACGAGCCCTTGTCGGTGACTTCGCGCGGCGAGCCGGCGAAGCCGACGCTGTCGGCGACCTTGCTCTGGCTCTTGTCCATGGTGAAGGAGCCGGCGACGCTGGCATCGACCCAGATGGCGCACTTGCCACTGTTGAACAGCGCCAGGTTCTCGTTGAAGCCGTTGCTGGAGGCGCCGGGCGGACCGTACTTCTTCATGTTGGTGACGTAGTAGTTGGCCGCCGCGGTCCATTCCGGACCGGTGAATTCCGGTTGCCATTTCTCGTCGAACCAGCGCGCGCCGAAGGCGTTGGCCATGGTGGTGACCAGTGCCATGTTCTCGCCCCAGCCAGCCTTGCCTCTCAGGCAGAGACCGTATTGGTCCTTGTCCGGCTGGTGCAGCTTGCCGGCGAACTCGGCGATCTGGGTCCAGGTGGGCTGGGCCGGCATGGTCAGGCCAGCCTGCTGGAACAGGTCCTTGCGGTAATAGGTGATGGAGCTTTCGGCGTAGAAGGGCAGCGCATAGAGGGTGCCCTTGACCGACAGGCCTTCGCGAACCGACGGGAAGAGGTCGTCCAGGTCGTAGTTGGCGGGCAGGTCCTTCATGGGCTCCAGCCAGTTCTGGGCGCCCCAGAGGCCGGTCTCGTACATGCCGATGGTCAGGACGTCGAACTGACCGCCCTGGGTGGCGATGTCGGTGGTCAGTCGCTGACGCAGCACGTTCTCTTCGAGCACCACCCAGTTGAGCTTGATGTCGGGATGCTGTTCTTCGAAGGTCTTGGACAGCCGCTGCATGCGGATCATGTCACTGTTGTTGACGGTGGCGATGGTGACCGTTTCGGCGGCCTGGAGGGCCAGCGAGAAGGTCAGGCCTGCAGAGAGGGTAACAGCGGACAATAAAAGCGCTTTTGGTGTTGTTTTCATCGTGCACTCCGCGTCCTGTGCAACTGCAGCAGACGCTTTTCTTGTTGTTGTAACCCACCACGCGGCCCGCCTGTGACGGCCTTTGCAGCGGAAGCCACGGACCGATTACAGCCCGTTGCCGCCTGGGAAACAAATGCTGGAAGACACCAAAATCAGTATTTTTTTGCACATGCCCGCAAGGCTGCGCGGGACGTTCGATGCAGCCAGCAGCTCTGTCTAGAGACTTTCCGCCTTGACCTTGGTGATGCCGTCCTCGCGATAAAGCTGCAAGGTTCCGGGTGTGGATTCGATCACCCGCTCGTTTTCAATGAGAAAGGAATAGACCGGCGTCGCGCTGCCCGGCGCGCGCAGGTTGCGATACTCGTAGACCACCAGGCGATCGAGCTGCGCAACCCGCTGCGGCGAGCCGAAACTCTGCCTGAGCTGTTCCTGGGTACGGCCGCCGAATTGCGACGGATCGGCCGGGGGAGAGGTAGGCGCCGAGCTGCACGCCGACAGGGCGGCCAGCAACAGAGGGAATAAGCGTTTCATGGCAGCTCCGCGGGTACGTCAAATGGGCAGATAAAAGAGCTGCCCGTAGCACCAGACGGACCCGCGAAAAACGGATTCATTCCCTGGGCAGCAACAAAAAGACAGACGGCTATCAGATCATCGGTCGGCGATCTAGAAGACCCAGCGCTGTTCCTGCACCAGAGTCTGACGTTCGTTCAGCCAGTGCGCGGCATTGACTGTCTGACGCGTGTCGCGAAATGAGGTCTCGCTGCTGGAGGGGCGGCTGTTGGTGGCTGAAGCCGGATCCTGCAGAACGAGGTCCGCCAGCTTGAGCGGGGGTATCGCGGGGAGGGAAGCAGCTTCGCCATTGAAGGCGGCAAAGGTCACGATGACGCTGGCCAGAATACGAATTCCCATTCCTTGGGTCTCCTGGTAGATCCGAAGCGCGAATCTACCATTCCACTGGCTGTTTGGTTCCCGGTTAGTCTGACGTTAAAGCGCAATTGTGATCCTGTTCGTCATTCTGCATGCGAGGGGATCACACCGCTGGCACCACCGTATCGCGTCGCTCAGGCGACGGGTACCGCGTCGTGGTGCTTGGCCGCCAGATAAGCGAACAGCGGCGGGCAATCCGACACCAGGCTGACCAGGGTCTGGCCGGCTACGGGCTCCTGCCGCAACAGCACCTTTTCACCCCGTGCATTGAGATAGAGAGTGTATTCGGGTGTGCTGGACTGGGCCATGAATCCCTCGCCCATCAGGGCGCTCCCCAGGGCCATCCGCTGCGGCAGATCGCAGCTGCCCTGCCACTGGAAGGCACGAATGCCAAGGTTTTCCAGGGTTTCAGCGACGGCGCAGTCGATGCTCAACGGCGGATGGTCGAAGAGCGGAAACTCCCGCGACAGCAACTCGAGATGGCGTTCCAGAGCTTCAAAATGCTGTCTGGGAATCAGTCGCCGCAACTGCTGCAGCTGACCATTGCCGTGGAATAGCGAAGTTTGTGCGGTCATGGCGTCCTCCCGGTACAACGAGCACTCAACTGTTCTGACGGCGGCGGGCGGATTTGGTGCGGTCCGTCGCTGCATTTCGCCGTCTGAATGCCAATACCCGACAGCCTGCGCCGCCGAGATGACACGGCCATGACCAGGGGTTTCTAGTCGGACCTTTGCCGACATCGGCGGAATTTCGCCAGTGCACGGCCGCGGCCTGACCGGAGTCGGCGGCAATGGCGGTGACGGGCAGGATCGCGACTATTCTTTTCCACCGGTGGAACTGGCACCCTGACGCCTTTCCCCGTTCCAGGAGCGCCCATGACCGCTATCGCCCCCGCCATCGCCGAACGCTACCGCGCTGTCCAGGACATCGCCCGGGAAGCGGCGCAACTCGGCCTCGACTTCTATCGCCGGCGCGGTGCGCTGCAGGTTGACCACAAGGGCAGCGACCTGCAGGACGTGGTGAGCATTGCCGACCAGACCCTGGAGGATCTCATCCGCCAACGCCTGAGCGAACGCTTTCCGGAGGATGGCCTGCTGGGCGAGGAGGGCGGCGCCACCGATCTGTCCGCGCCCTACCTCTGGGTCATAGACCCCATCGACGGCACCGCACCCTTTCTCAACGGCCTGCACAACTGGTGCGTGTCCATCGGCCTGATGCACGAGGGCGAGCCCCTGCTCGGCGCCATCATGGATCCGAATCACGACGAACTCTTCCATGGCCTGCGCGGGCACGGCGCCTTCGTCAACGACCAGCCATTGCGTGTCCATCCGGCCACCGAGATCCGCCAGGGTCTGACCGGGCTGGGTACCACCCACAGACGCGGCAAGGAGCACTTCCTGCCATTCGTGACCGGTCTGCTGGCCGAGGGTGGGCAATTCTTCCGCAACGGTTCGGGCGCCCTGATGACCGCCTATGTCGCCGCCGGCCGGCTGATCGGCTATTACGAGACCCTGATCCATGGCTGGGACTGCCTGGCGGGCCTGGTCCTGATCCGGGAGGCGGGGGGACGCCACAACGCCTTCCTGCGCAACGACGGCCTGGTCAATGGCAATCCCCTGCTGGTGGCAGCGCCAGGCGTCTACGATCAACTCGCCGCGCTGGTCGGGCCGTCGCTGGACGGTTGAGCGAAACGACCCAGGCACTCTCGCCTTTCAACGCCCGGAGCAATGCTGATGAAAGACCGAACCAGGTTAGTGCTGTCCGCCGCCACCTTGCTGCTGTCCGGTCTGGCTGTCGCAGCCGACGGAGGCTGTGCAGCGAAACGCCTGACGCTGGAACGGCAGATCGCCCAGGCTCAGGCGCAAGGCGATGCAGGGCGGCTGGCAGGGTTGCGGCAGGCACTCGCGGCGGTGCAGGCGCATTGCACCGACGCCGGGCTGCGCCAGCAGCGGCTGGATGTCATCCAGGCCCGGAGCCGCGAGGTGGCCGAGCGAGAACGGGATCTGCGCAGCGCCCAGGCCAAGGGCGACGCCGACAAGATCCGGGTGCGGACGAGAAAGCTGGCCGAGGCGCGCCGTGAGCTGGAAGAGGCCCGCGCCAAGGCGAGCCGCTGAGCGACCTCAGCGCGTCTCCTGGCGATAGAGGCTCGGCTTCCAGTAGTCCTTGAGCAGCAGATGCAGCGGGCCGCGCCAGCCACGCTTGCGCAACTGCCAGGCGATCAGCACGTTCATGATGCCGTGCCCCAGCAGCAGCACCGAACCGTGGCGTTCGGCCAGTTCGATGAGCCGATCGGCCGCCTGGCCGGCTCGCACCGAGGAGCTGCCGATGGATTCGGTGTGGGCGGCGAAGCCCAGGAACCAGGCGGATCTGAACAGCAGGCGCCAGGCCTTGACCGGCAGTCGTGGCGCGTCCAGTTCCAGATAGGGCAGGTGGGCTTCGGCATAAAGGTCATCGACCGGGCTGCCGGAGCGTCCCATCAGGTATTCGAGCGAGCGCACGCAGCGGCCCAGGGGGCTGCTCACCACATAGCCCGCCGCCTGGGCCAGTCGCCGCGTCTCCGCGGGCTCCTGGCCTGGGGGCACCGGCGCCTTCTGATAGCGCGCGACCCAGTCCTTCATCTCCCGAGGAGTGCAGCGGGCCTTGCTGGATAGATCGGGCTTGCCGTGACGGACCAGAGTGATCTGCATGAAAGGTAACCTGGGGAAGATGCTCACTAGACCACTGCCGGAGCCGTTCGTCTCGCGGGGTCGTGATGGCATCCCTGCTGGCCAGGTGCCATTCGTACTACTTCGCCTGCCGCCTGGCTTGTTTATCTGGTAGAAGGTGACTGGGTTCACGAGTCTGGAGCCCTGACCGCTGCGCAGCAGACCGCTTCAAGGTGCCATCCGAGGTCCTGCCGGTAATCCGTCGCACCCTCGCGGCGGCCCGCCCTTCCATCCAGGGACCAGGAAAGCATGAAGAGAACACTGTTCGCATTAGCGCTGCTCGGGCTGCAGCTGCTGGGATCTCCGTTGGTCACGGCCTCGGAAGAGACGCACGTGGCGCTGATCAAGAGCGTCTCGGGCAGCGTCAAGGTGCTGCGCCAGACGACCACCCTGGAGGCCCAGGCCGGCACCACCCTGCAGGTGGCCGATCGGTTGCAGGCCGGCCCGGACGCCACCGCGGCCATCGTCTTTCTCGATGGCACCCTGCTGACCCTGGGCGGCGGCGCCGATGTGCAACTGCGTGACTATCTGTTCGAACCCAAGCGCAGTCGCTATGGCTTCTCGCTGTACCTGACCCAGGGCTCTGCCATCTACTCGTCCGGCAAGATCGGCAAGGTCGCACCCGACACGGTGAAGATCGAGACGCCGACCGCCACCATCGGCGTGCGCGGCACCCGCTTCCTGGTCCAGGCGCAATGAGTGCCGCGTCCTCGGTTCGCCTACTGCTGAGCGTGCTGCTGTCCGCGCTGCTGCTGAGCGGTTGTGCCAGTCCTCCGCCACCGCAGACCCGGGTCATCCTGATGCCCGATGAAGACGGCCATGTCGGCGCCGTCTCGGTGACCAGCCCGGCGGGGCGCCAGGCCATCGACCAGGGCTTTGGCGAGGTCATGGTGGGCGCACCGGGTCAGGCGCCGACCGCTGTGCAGGCGGTGGCCCAACCGCTCTTCGAGCAGCAGCATCGACAGGTGCTGGCGGCTCAGCCGTCGCCGCCGAAGACCTTCATTCTCAACTTCCTCTCCGACAGCATGGAGCTCACGCCGCAGTCCAAGGCGCTCCTGCCCGAGGTGCTGGAAACGGCACGGCAGCGCATCCCCACCGAGATTTCGGTATTCGGCCATGCGGACGGCTCGGGTGCACCTTCCTACAACCTCGACCTCTCGGGGCAGCGCGCCCGCAAGGTGGCCGGTCTGCTGCAGCGACTCGATCCCAAGTTGCGCATCAACGTCGAGTTCTTCGGCGATACCCTGCCCCTGGTACCGACCCGTCCCGGCAAATCCGAGCCGCGCAACCGGCGTGTCGAAGTCCTGATTCTCTAGGATCGCGGGTATGAGCTCCGTTGCGACCCTGCTGCGCCGGCGTGCGCCCTGGATGTTCCTGGCCAGCCTTGGCCTGTCGCTGGCCTTCGGCTGCGCCGCCCTGTTGCAATGGACGCCGCTGCAATACCTCGACCGCCTCGCCTACGACCAGCTCAGCCGTCTTGCGGCCAGCACCGAGGATGCCACGGATGTCCAAGTGGTCAGCATCGACGAGGCGAGTCTGGCGGCCCTGGGGCAGTGGCCCTGGCCCCGCTACCGAGTCGCTCAGCTGCTTTCCCGGATCGCCGCGGCCCAGCCGGCGGCGATCGCCGTGGATGTCCTGTTCAGCGAGGCGGACCGGACCTCGCTCAAGGCCTTGCAGCAGAGTTTTCGCGACGATTTCGGCATGGACCTGAGCTTTTCCGGGGTGCCTCCGGAATTGCAGGACAACGACGGTTATCTCGGCTACGTCATGGGGCAGACGGGGGCCGTCGGTGCCCGTTTCTTCTTTCTCGATCTGCAGCAACCCGTCTCCGGCGGACTACGGCCAGGGGTCGGCTTCACGGGTGCCCTCGACGCCCTCCAGCTGCCCGAAGCCAGAGGCGCGCTGGACAGCGTGGCCCCCATCGCCAGCCAGACGCGCTTCAGCGGTTTCATCAACAGCCAGCGTGACAGCGATGGCATCCTGCGGCGCGTCCCCCTGTTGCTCAGCCACCAGGGCGTCCTCCATCCGAGTCTGGCGCTGGCCGCCACCCTGCGCGCCCTGGGGCTGAACGAGGGCGTGGTGGAGAGCGGCCCTGCCGGGCCGACGCTGCGACTCGGCGATCACCGGCTGCCACTCGATCGCGAAGGCCAGGCGCTGCTGCGGCTGCACAGCGGGGCCGAGCACTATCCTGACGTCTCGGCGGTTGCGGTGCTCAGCGGCGCGGTGGCGCCGGCCACCCTCAAGGGCAAGGTCGTCTTCGTCGGCGTCTCGGCCGCGGGCTTCAATGACCTGCACACGACGGCGCTGGGACAGGTCTTTTCCGGCGTCAGGCTGCAGGCGGCCCTGACCCAGGACCTGCTGGACGATGCCCTGGTACGGATCCCGCAATTCGCCGGCGTGTTGCAACTGGCATTGTGCCTGCTTGGTGGTCTGCTGCTGTCCGCCGGATTCGTCTTCAACCGCAGCCAGCGGCGCTTCGCCCTGTTGGCGGCTGCCTTGATCGTCCTGCCGCAACTGCTGGGCGCCTGGCTGTTCGTTCGCCATGATGTCTTCCTGCCACTGGCCGCGCCCATGGTGCTGGTGGCGCTGCTCGCGGCCCTGGCGTTGGTCACGCGGATCATCCTGGCGCGCCAGCACGAAGAGCGCTGGCGCCGGCAACTGGAACGCTCGCGCCAGGTCACCATCGAGTCCATGGCGGCGGTGGCCGAAACCCGGGATCCCGAGACCGGCGCCCATATCAAGCGCACCCAGCACTATGTTCGCGCCATCGCCGAAGAGATGCACCGTAACGGCCAGGCGCCGGAATTGCTCACGCCGGACTACATCAAGCTGCTGTTCCTGTCCGCGCCTCTGCACGACATCGGCAAGGTCGGGGTGCCGGATGCCATCCTGCTCAAGCCCGGGCGGCTGACGCCGGAGGAGATGCAGGTGATGCAGCGGCATGCCGAATTCGGTCGGCAGATCATCCTCAGCACCGCCAGCCATCTGGAGGATGACAACTTCCTCGCCCTGGCCGCCGAGATCGCCAGCACCCACCACGAGAAGTGGGATGGCAGCGGCTATCCCAATGGACTGTCCGGTACCGGCATCCCGCTGGCGGGGCGGATCATGGCGGTGGCCGATATCTACGACGCCCTGATCAGCCGGCGCTGTTACAAGGAGCCGTTCAGCCACGAAGACTCACTGCAGATGATGCGCGAGATGCGTGGCAGCACCTTCGATCCCCTGGTGCTCGACGCCTTCCTGGCCATCGAGCCGCAGATCCGCGCCATTGCCCAACGCTTTCACGATGAGGGTGTGGGTGGCTCCAGGCGGCTGGTTTGAACCGGCCCGCCACCGTCTGCAGGTTCCACGACAGCTGTCCTCTATCCAGATCGCTTTCCGAAACGCTAAATCAGGCTACTTCTCAACCCATAGCTTTGCTTACTGCCGCGCAATGTAGGCAGCGCAGTCCCTGTTTCCTTGAAACATTTCCTCGAAAATAGTCCGGGCAGGGTGATGGAAGGCTGCCGCCTGCAGAGGCCCGTCCTTGAGCCCCTCCCTAGCGCTGTGAGCTGACTTGCTTTCGCTTATGATATTAATTTGCATTTACAGATGCATCCAGGTTGCATAGCCTGCGTTCCGCCGCGCAAGACGGCAACGGATACCGGTCCCTGGAAAGCTTCCAGCGAGTCCTTACGTGGGGTACGGACGGGTCGGTGTTTCCCTAGAGGACGACCAACGACATGCAGCTCTTCTCCCTTCGCCTCATCGCGCTTTCCGTATCCCTGGGCGTGGCGACGCTCGCCCAGGCCGCCCCCGTGGCGCTGTCACAACCGGCGCAGCCGCTGGCTGACGCCTTGCAGAGCTTCGCGCGCGCGAGTGGCTTCCAGGTGAATTACGATCCTGCCACCCTGGTAGGCAAGCGAGCGCCAGCACTGGCGGGGCGGATGGAGCCGGATGTCGCCCTGCAGCGCCTGCTGGCGGGCAGTGGCCTGGCGGCTTCGGTCAGCGGCTCGGTCGCGACCGTCGCCCCGGTGGCCGCCCAGGCGGCGGCCGGCAGCGTGGCGCTGGAGGCCACCACCATCAGTGCGGACGATGGCTCCCTGACGGGCCGGACGACCACCGAAGGCACCCGCTCCTACACCACTGGCGCCATGAGCACCTCCACCGGCCTGCCCCTGTCGATCCGCGAGACGCCCCAGTCGGTGAGCGTCATCACCCGGCAGCGCATGGAAGACCAGGGCATGACCGATCTCAACGATGTGGTCAGATACGCCCCGGGCGTGACGCTGAACAAGTTCGGCGGCGACCGCCAGGAATTCCTCTCGCGTGGCTTCCGTATCGACAACATCATGTACGACGGCCTGCCCACCACGGCGGGGACCTTCACCCTCGACACCCTGTCCTCGGCCGATCTGTCCATCTACGACCGGGTGGAAGTGGTGCGTGGCGCCACCGGCCTGATGACCGGCGCTGGCGACCCTTCGGCGACCCTGAATCTGGTGCGCAAGCGCCCGACCGCTTTTCCCCAGGTCAGCGTCACCACCAGCGCCGGCAGTTGGGACCGCTACCGTACCGAGATCGACGCCTCCAACAAGCTCAACGAAGCCGGCACCCTGCGCGGTCGCGCCGTGGCCGCCTACGAGGACGGCAACAGCTTCCAGGACGTACGCGAGCGCAAGCGCCAGACCTTCTACGGCGTCCTCGAAGCGGATCTCAGCGACGCCACCACCTGGACCCTCGGCGCCTCCAAGCAGCGCGAGGACAAGACCTCCGACTGGGGCAGCCTGCCCAGCGGCCCCAATGGCGAAGACCTGCACCTGTCACGCTCCACCTTCCTGAGCGGCGACTGGGCCTACTGGGATCAGGACACCTACACCCTGTTCTCGGACATCACCCATGCCTTCGACAATGGCTGGAAGGCCAAACTGGCGGCGCAACAGATCTGGGCGAATTCCGATACCTATTCCAACTACGTCACCACCCTGCCGAGCAACAACTACGCCTATAACACGGTGGCAGATCTCGGTACTGCTTCCGGTGCCTACCGTACCGATTCCGACCAGCTCAACATCGACGCGTCGGTCAGTGGTCCCTTCCAGTTGCTGGGTCGTGAGCACGAACTGATGGCGGGGGTAAGTCGCCGTCAGGAGAAGTTCTATCAACGTGGCGGCTACTCCGCGCCAACGCCGATCGACATCTACAACTTTCGGCCAAGCAGCATCCCCAAGCCGGCCAAGGACAGCCTGTCGCCTTACGCCAGCAAGAACACCACCACCGAGGAAGCGATTTACGCCGCTGCGCGTCTCAATCCGATCGATCCCCTGCACGTCATCGTCGGCGGCCGCGTCAGCTGGTATGACTTCGACAATCTCTACAGCGATGACGATTACAAGGCCACACGTGAATTCACGCCCTATGCCGGCATCATCTACGACCTGAGCGACACCTATTCGGTCTATGCCAGTTACACCGATATCTTCAAGCCCCAAAGCCAGCAGAGCACTGGTAACTCGGTCCTTGCGCCCATGACGGGCAAGAGTTACGAGATCGGTCTGAAAGGCGCCTATTTCGACGGGGCGCTGAATGCCTCCGTGGCGCTGTTCGAAACCATTCAGGAGGGCCGTGCCTATGAGCTGTCTCCTCAACCGATCGAGTGTACGCAACAGAGCCGCACCTGCTACGACACCGCCGGCGAAGTCCGCAGCCGCGGCGTCGATGCGGAGATCTCCGGTCAACTGGCGCCCAACTGGCAGGCCTCGGCGGCCTATACCCTGGTGCTGAGCCAGTACACCAAGGATGTCACCTACGAAGACCGCCGCTTCGCGCCGGAGCAGCCCAAGCACCTGTTCAAGGCCGCCACCAGCTACCAGCTCACCGGTAACCTGAGCAACTGGCGCATCGGCGCCGATGTCCTGGCCCAGAGCGAGACCTTCAAGCGGGTGGGTAACGGCGAAGCCAAGCAGGACAGCTATTCCGTGGTCGGCCTGATGGCGGGCTATCGCTTCAACGAGCATTGGGATGGCCGCGTCAACTTCAACAACATCTTCGACGAGAAGTACTGGCAGGGTATTCCTAGTGGCACTGGCACGGGCGTCTACGGCGATCCCCGCAACGTCATGGTCAGCTTGAAGTGGACTCTCTGATCCAGCTACCGGCCTAGCCGACCCTGGTGTCGCCCTTGTCCGATCCCCCGGACCTGGGCGAAGCTGCGGACTTCTGCGAAGGAGTGCCGCCCATGTCCAGTTCGATCATCCACTTGGAACGCTATGCCGATCGCCATGCCGAGGGCCTCGCTGCCCTCTATGGCGACCCGGCCGTGGCCCGTCAGGTGTTGCAGCTGCCCTATCAGAGCGCCGAACAATGGCGCCAGCGTCTGAGCGGCGAACGCGAAGGGCGGATAGGACTGGTCGCCTTGCAGCAGGGCCGACTAGTGGGCAGCGCCAGTCTCGAGCAACAGCCGCGCATTCGCCGCCAGCACTGTGGTGCCCTCGGCATGGGCGTGGCCCGGGATTGCCAGGGACAGGGCATCGGCACCCAGCTGCTGAGGGCGCTGCTCGACCTCGCCGACAACTGGATGAATCTGCAACGGGTCGAGCTGACCGTCTTCAGCGACAACGAGCCGGCCCTGGCGCTCTATCGCAAGCTCGGTTTCGAGGAAGAGGGTCTGCTGCGCCGCTATGCCTTGCGCGATGGTGTGTTCACGGACGTCTACAGCATGGCGCGCTTCAAACCCTGATCCGGGTGTATGAGGGAACCTTGAGTTCATCATAAGAAACCTGAGTTTGTTTCATGCGTCGCGCGAGACGACAATCTCCATCCTCTCAGGTGGAGGTGTGCAATGGTCAAGATTCATTCCCAGGGTTCTGCGCGGAGCGAGCAACAGGCTGACGCGTCCCTGGCGGCGAGGGCGTCTCTCGACGATTGCGACCGTGCCGCCCTGATCGTCCAGGGGCGCCAGCAGCGTCAGCAGGCGTGGCTTACCCAGCAGGCCGCAGGCTGTGAGTGGCTCGCGGTAGGCGACTTCGGCTGGGGCGATCCTGTCCTGGCGCATTCCTGTCTGGTGGGCGCCACCGCTCGGAGGGAAGCGGCAGATGGCCGCTGGTTCGCCGGAAGCTATCAGGTTCCCGTATTCACGGCCGACCAGTCCTTTGCCATCGGCTGGGAGCAGCTGTTCGACGAGGTCGCCGAGGCCCGGGCGCTCGACTTGGCCGTCAAGCCAGTGCTCCTGGGGCCCCTGAGCTATCTGTGGCTCGGTCGCTCGCTCGATCCCGCCTTCGACCGCCTCGAACTGCTGGAATCACTGCTGCCGGTCTACGGCGAAATCTTCGCGCGGTTGGCCGCCCAGGGCGTGGAATGGATCCAGCTCGACGAGCCGCTGCTGACGCTGGAATTGCCACTGGCCTGGCGTACCGCCTTCGAAAGGGCCTACAACCTGCTGCAGCGCGAGCCGCTGAAGAAGCTGCTGGGCGTACGTCATGGCGAGTTGATCGACAATCTGGGCCTGGCTGCCGGCCTGCCGGTGGAAGGGCTGCATGTCGACTGGCCGCGTTCGGTCCAGGCCCAGCAGGGTCTGCTCGACCGGCTGCCGGCCTACAAGACGCTGTCGCTGGGCCTGGTCGAAGAGACCGAGGCCGGGCAGATCGGCCAGCAGCGGCGGCTGCAATTCGTCCGCCAGGCTGGCGAACGCCTGAAGGAGCGGCTCTGGCTGTCACCCGCGGTCTTTTCCCGGGACGCCGACGCGGTCCAGGCCGCTGCGCAGGCAGCCGAATTCGCTTGTCTGGTGCGGACCGCTCGCCAGGCGGCCCTGGGCAAGCCGGTAGCGCCCAGGGAACAGCCCTGGTCGGCGATCGAAGCGGCCCTGGCCAAGCTGGGCGCCGCCCAGTCCGGGCTGGTGTCGTCCTGAATCAGCGGTGGGCGGTCAGCAACAGACCGCCTGCGCCAGCGAAGAAGGCCCCGGTGGCCTGGTTGAGGCGGCGCACGCCGCGGGGTCCGCGGATGAAGCGGCGGATCTGCCGGCCGAATAGGCCGTAGATGAAGGCCGCGACCATTTCCGCGAACAGATGGGTGCCCCCCAGGTAGACGAACTGCTGGGTCGTCGGCTGGGTGGGGTCGATGAACTGCGGAAAGACCGCGGCGAACAGCAGGATCGCCTTGGGATTGCTGATGCCGATGAGGAATTCCTGCAGCATCAGCCGGTGCAGGGCGCGCGGTTGCGCTGCACCGCTCTCGGTCAGATCCAGGCCGTCGAAGGCGCGGCTGCGCCAGCTCTTCACGCCGAGGTAGAGCAGGTAGAGCGCGCCGATCCACTTGATGACGGTGAAGGCCGTCTCCGAAGCCAGCAGCATGGCGCCCAGGCCCACCGCCGAGATCACCAGGAAGATCACGAAGGCCGCATCTCGCCCCAGGGCCGCCAGTCCCGCCGTCACCGCGCCATGGCGGATGCCATTGCCGAGCGAGCAGAAGTTGTTGGGGCCGGGGGTCAGGGCGATGAGCAGGGCGACCGGAAAGAACAGCAGGGCATCGACGAGGTTCATGGCGGTCGCCTGGTGCGCCGCGAAGGCGCCGAAGAGGACGGGTGGTCGGCTATTTAAACCGTCTTTCCACGCCTTTCTCCACCAGAATCTTCGCCGAGATTTCCTCCACGGAAAAATGCGTGGTGTTGATGAAGGGGATGTTCTCGCGGCGGAACAGACTCTCCACCTCGCGCAATTCGAATTCGCACTGGGCGAAACTCGCATAGCGACTGTTGGGCCGACGCTCGTGGCGGATCGCCGCCAGGCGCTCGGCGTCGATGGTCAGGCCGAACAGTTTGTCCTTGTAGGTCTTCAGCGAGGCGGGCAGTTGCAGGCGCTCCATGTCCTCTTCGGTCAGCGGATAGTTCGCCGCGCGAATGCCGTATTGCAGCGCCATGTAGAGGCAGGTCGGCGTCTTGCCGCAGCGCGACACCCCCACCAGGATCAGATCGGCCTGCGCATAGTGGGTCGTGCGGGCGCCGTCGTCGTTTTCGAGTGCGAAATTGACGGCCTCGATGCGCTCCATGTAATGACTGTTGTGCATGATCGAATGTGACTTCCCTACCGAATACGAAGATTCGGCGGAAAGTTCCCGTTCGAGCGGGGATAAAAACGTGGAGAAGATGTCGATCATGAACCCGTTCGACTGGTCCAGAATGGCCCGGATGTCACGGTTGACGATGGTATCGAAGATGATGGGTCGCGCACCGTCCTGGACGGCGGCGGCATTGATCTGCTGTACCATCGCCCTGGCCTTGTCCAGCGTATCCACGTAGGGGCGGGTGACCTTTCTGAAGGTGATGTCCCCGAACTGGGCCAGGAGGCTCTGACCGAGGGTTTCGGCCGTGATGCCGGTACCGTCGGAAATGAAAAAGGCGGTTCGTTGCATGGAGGGACGTCCTGGTGGCGTACGGGGCAGGGATCGCTGCACTGTAACCTACCGCCGTCCACTGTCCATGGGGCGGGCGCCGAGGCGTACTGCTTTCCCACAAAGACACAAGATGGAGAGAAGACCTTGGACGAGTATGTAATTTCACTGGAGCAGCTTGGCGTGCACGACGTCGAGCGCGTGGGCGGCAAGAACGCATCTCTCGGCGAGATGATCGCCAACCTGGCCAACGCGGGCGTGTCCGTGCCGGGCGGGTTCGCCACCACGGCTCAGGCCTATCGCGATTTCCTTGAGCAGAGTGGGCTGAACGAGCGTATCCACGCCGCCCTCGACGCCCTGGATGTCGACGACGTCGTCGCCCTGGCCAAGACCGGCGCCCAGATCCGCCAGTGGGTCCTGGACGCACCTTTCCCCGAGCGCCTGGACGCCGAGATTCGCCGGGCCTTCGCCGAGATCTCGGCCGGCAACCCCAATCTCGCCGTGGCCGTGCGCTCCTCGGCGACCGCCGAAGACCTGCCGGATGCCTCCTTTGCCGGCCAGCAGGAAACCTTCCTCAATATCCGCGGCGTCGACAACGTCATTCGCGCGGCCAAGGAAGTCTTCGCCTCCCTCTTCAATGATCGCGCCATCGCCTACCGTGTCCACCAGGGCTTCGATCACAAGCTGGTCGCCCTGTCCGCCGGTGTGCAGCGCATGGTGCGTTCGGAAACCGGCGCCGCCGGCGTGCTCTTCACCCTGGATACCGAATCCGGCTTCCGCGATGCGGTCTTCGTCACCGCCGCCTACGGTCTCGGCGAGACGGTGGTGCAGGGCGCGGTGAACCCGGACGAATTCTATGTCCACAAGCCCACCCTGGAAGCCGGTCGCCCGGCCATCCTCAGACGCAACCTGGGCAGCAAGGCGATCAAGATGGTCTACGGCGAAGAAGCCAGGGCCGGTCGCTCCGTCCGCACCGTCGATGTCGAACCGGCGGATCGCGCGCGCTTCTCCATCACCGACGCCGAGGTCACCGAACTGGCCAAGCAGGCGCTGATCATCGAGCGCCACTATGGTCGCCCGATGGACATCGAATGGGCCAAGGACGGTGACGACGGCAAGCTCTACATCGTCCAGGCCCGCCCCGAAACGGTGAAGAGCCGGGCCAGCGCCACCGTCATGGAGCGCTACCTGCTCAAGGACAAGGGCCAGGTGCTGGTGGAAGGCCGTGCCATCGGCCAGCGCATCGGCGCCGGCAAGGTCAAGATCATCCGCGACGTCAGCGAGATGGACCGCGTCCAGCCCGGCGATGTCCTGGTCTCGGACATGACCGATCCCGACTGGGAGCCGGTGATGAAGCGCGCCAGCGCCATCGTCACCAACCGTGGCGGGCGTACCTGCCACGCCGCCATCATCGCCCGCGAGCTGGGCATCCCGGCCGTGGTCGGCTGCGGCAACGCCACCAGCCTGCTCAAGGACGGCCAGACCGTCACCGTCTCCTGCGCCGAAGGCGATACCGGCCTGATCTACGAAGGTGAGCTGGACTTCGACATCCGCAAGAGCTCGGTGGATGCCATGCCCGAGTTGCCATTCAAGATCATGATGAACGTCGGCAACCCCGATCGCGCCTTCGATTTCGCCCAGCTGCCCAACGCCGGCGTGGGTCTGGCGCGCCTCGAATTCATCATCAATCGCATGATCGGCGTGCACCCCAAGGCGCTGCTGAACTACGACAGCCTGCCCTTCGAGGTGAAGGAAAGCGTCGACAAGCGCATCGCCGGCTACTCGGATCCGGTCGGCTTCTATGTCGAGAAGCTGGTGGAAGGGGTGTCCACCCTGGCCGCCGCCTTCTGGCCGAAAAAGGTCATCGTGCGCCTGTCGGACTTCAAGTCCAACGAGTACGCCAACCTCATCGGCGGCAAGCTCTACGAACCCGAGGAAGAGAACCCCATGCTGGGCTTCCGCGGCGCCTCCCGCTACATCAGCGAGAACTTCCGCGACTGCTTCGAGCTGGAATGCCGCGCCATGAAGAAGGTCCGCGAAGAGATGGGCCTGACCAACGTCGAGCTCATGGTGCCCTTCGTGCGCACGCTGGACGAGGCGGCGCGCGTGGTCGAGCTGCTCGGCGAGAACGGCCTCAAGCGCGGCGAGAACGACCTGCGCGTGATCATGATGTGCGAGCTGCCTTCCAACGCCCTGCTGGCGGACGAGTTCCTCGAGCACTTCGACGGCTTTTCCATCGGCTCCAACGACCTGACCCAGCTCACCCTTGGCCTGGATCGTGACTCCGGCATCATCGCCCACCTGTTCGACGAGCGGAATCCGGCGGTCAAGAAGCTCCTGGCCAATGCCATCGCCGCCTGCAACCGGGCCGGCAAGTACATCGGTATCTGCGGTCAGGGCCCCTCGGACCACCCGGACCTGGCCAAGTGGCTGATGGAGCAGGGCATCGAGAGCGTCTCGCTCAACCCCGACTCCGTGCTCGACACCTGGTTCTTCCTGGCTGAAGGCAACGCCTGATCCCAGGGCTCACCCCGCCTGGCAAGGGCGGGGTGGGCCTTTCCAGGATTAATTCTCTCATTCCCCCACGAAGGTGGCGCCTGCGCCCTGTCCAGGGCCACCTTCGCCGGATCGCCTGACCCGGAGCGGTCGCGATCCCTGCAAGAGACGTCAGATGCAGCAGTACGACAGCGATGTGGAACAGGGCCTGATCTATGGCTATCTCCTCGATGGCCGTGGTGGCGGAAGACGCCTGAGCCGCCGGGAGCTGGCCGAGGCCGAGCCGAGCCCCGGCGAGGTGCTCTGGCTGCACTGGGATCGCAGCGTTCCCGAAGCCCAGGCCTGGCTCCGGCAATCCAGCGGCCTGAGCGAATTCGCCTGCGACCTGCTGCTGGAGGAGGCGACCCGCCCGCGCCTGGTCAATCAGCCTGACGACAGCCTGCTGCTGTTCCTGCGCGGGGTGAATCTCAATCCCGGCGCCGTGCCCGAGGACATGGTGTCGCTGCGGGTGTTCGTCGACAAACGCCGGGTGATTTCCCTGCGCATGAGGCCCATGAAGGCCGCTGCCGAGGTCCAGGAAGACCTGGAAGCGGGCATCGGCGCCCAGAGCGCCGAGGAACTGGTGCTCTACCTCGCGAGCTACATGACCAGCCGGGTCGATGATCTGGTGCGCGGCCTGTCCGATCAGCTCGATGGCCTCGAAGAGCAGGTCGACCAGGACGAGAACAGCCTGCCCGACCATGCCCAGGTGCTCACGCTCAGGCGCCGCGCGACCGGGCTGCGCCGCTATCTGGCCCCGCAGCGCGACATCTATGGCGATCTGGCCCGTGGCAAGCCCGCCTGGTTCGTCGAGGCGGCGAGTCAGGGTTACTGGAGCGAATTGCACAACAGCCTGGTGCGCAACCTGGAAGAGCTCGAGGTGATGCGCGAGCGGGTGGCGCTGCTGCAGGACGCCGAACAGCGGGCGACCACGGAAAAGACCAATCGCACCCTCTATCTGCTGGCCATCATCACCGGCTTCTTCCTGCCCATCAGCTTCATCACTGGTCTGCTGGGGATGAACATGGGCGGCCTGCCGGGTTCGTCGTCTCCCTTCGGCTTCGTGGCCGCCTGCCTGCTGATCGCCGCGGTGTCGATCTTCCAGGTCTGGCTGTTTCGCCGACTGCGCTGGCTGTGACCCGCCTCCACCTCGTTGCGTCAAGAGGAAACGACCAGCGAGGTGCCTATGCACGATCCTTTCGAAGCGTCCCTCAAGGCGCTCCTCAATACCCCGGCCGATGCTCAGGACGAGGAGGGCGATGACCAGGCGCGATTGCACCGGGTGCTCAAGACCGCCAACCGCCAGGTGGGCGCGGGTGCGCTGTTCGATCTGATCGGGCGGCACTGGGTATCGGTGCTGCTGCTGGCGCTGGGCAACGGTGCCCCTCATCTGAAGCCGCGCTCACGTCGCACCCGGCGTAGCGAATCTTCCCCGGAGATCCTGAAGTAGATGGAATTCGATATCTGGACCCAGAGTCTGCTGTCCGCCATGACCACCCTGTGGAGCAAGGTGGCCGGTTTCATTCCCAACGTCTTCGGCGCCCTCGTGGTGATCCTCGCCGGCTTCGCCGTCGCCAAGATTCTCGACACCGTGCTGTCGAAGGTGCTCGCCAAACTCGGCCTGGATCGCATCCTTGCCGGTGCCGGGGTGACCAAGCAGCTGGCCAAGATCGGCATCCGCATCCCGGTCACCACCCTGATCGGCCGGATCGTCTACTGGTTCGTCCTGCTGGTGTTCCTGGTCTCGGCCGCCGAATCCCTGGGCCTGCAGCGCGTGTCCTCCACCCTGGACGTCATGGCGCTCTATGTACCCAAGATCTTTGGCGCCGCCCTGGTGCTCATCGTTGGCGTGCTGCTGGCGCAACTGGTCAGTGGCCTGGTCCACGGCGCCGCCGAAGGTGTCGGCCTGGACTACGCCGCGGGGCTGGGGCGCCTGGCCCAGGGGCTGGTCATCATCATTTCGATTTCGGTCGCGGTCGGTCAGCTGGAGATCAAGACCGAACTGCTGAACCTGGTCATCGCCATCGTGCTCACCGCCTTTGCCCTGGCCGCAGCCCTGGCCCTGGGGCTGGGCAGCCGGGGGCTGGTGTCGCAGATTCTGGCCGGCATCTATGTGCGCGAACTCTATGAAGTCGGCCAGTGGGTGACCCTGGCGGACGTCGAAGGCGAGATCGAGGAAATCGGGACCGCCAAGACCCTCATCATGACCGAAGAAGGCGATATCGTTTCGGTTCCGAACCGTCTATTGCTGGAGGCTCAGGTGCGCAGCCGCTGACAGGCGACGCGGAGATGGCTATCATGCCCGCCACTTTTTGGTAGCCAACTCCGTCTTGAACAAGCCTGCCCCTCATGCCTACGACCCGACTACGCTCAGTGATGAGGAGCTGGTCCAGCGCGCGCATGGTGAACTCTTCCACGTGACGCGAGCCTACGAAGAACTGATGCGCCGTTATCAGCGCACCCTGTTCAACGTCTGTGCCCGCTACCTGGGGAACGACCGGGATGCAGACGATGTCTGCCAGGAGATCATGCTGAAGGTGCTTTACGGTTTGAAGAATTTCGAGGGTAAATCGAAATTCAAGACCTGGCTGTACAGCATCACCTACAACGAGTGCATCACTCAGTACCGCAAGGAACGCCGCAAGCGGCGGCTGGTGGAGGCATTAAGTCTCGATCCGATGGAGGAAGCCTCCGAGGAACGGGCGCCGAAGCTGGAAGAGAAGGGAGGGATGGATCGCTGGCTGGTCCACGTGGGTCAGGTCGATCGGGAGATCCTGGTGCTGCGCTTCGTCGCAGAGCTGGAGTTCCAGGAGATCGCCGACATCATGCACATGGGCCTCAGCGCCACCAAGATGCGGTACAAGCGGGCACTCGACAAACTGCGTGACAAGTTCGCAGCTGAAGTCGAGGGCTGACCGGATGTGTCAGCCGTAAGTTTTTGAACTTCACGAAAACTTGTTGTCGAAGCCTCCGGAGATTGCCGGAATTAGTACCACTAAAATGGGGATACAAAGGATGAAACTGAAGAGCACCTTGGGCGTCGTTATCGGCTCCCTGCTGGCAAGCGCCTCGCTGAGCGCCCTGGCACAAGGTCAAGGCGCCGTCGAGACCGAGCTGTTCGGCAGCCGTCTGTTCACCGACAGCCAGCGCAACATGACCAACGCTGACCTGTACGGCGGTTCCGTTGGCTACTTCCTGACCGACGACGTTGAGCTGGCGTTGTCCTACGGTGAGTACCACAACGCCCGTGGCGACCACGATCTGGGCCACAAGAACATCAAGGGCAGCCTGGCCGCTCTGGATGCCTACTACCACTTCGGTCAGCCCGGCGTCGGCCTGCGTCCGTACGTGTCCGGTGGCTTCGCTCACCAGTCCATCAGCAACCGCGACATCAACGAAGGTGGTCGTGATCACTCCACCTACGCCAACCTGGGTGCCGGCCTGAAGTACTACTTCACCGAGAACCTGTATGCCCGTACCGGCGTGCAAGCTAACTACAACATCGACTACGGCGACACCGAGTGGAGCGCTGCTGTAGGTGTTGGTCTGAACTTCGGTGGTTCCACCAAGAAAGAAGTCGCTCCGGCTCCGGCTCCGGCCCCCGTTGCTGACGTCTGCACCGATTCCGACAACGATGGCGTCTGCGACAACGTCGACAAGTGCCCGAACACCCCGGCCAACGTCACCGTTGACGCTACCGGCTGCCCGGCTGCCGCCGAAACCGTTCGCGTCGAGCTGGACGTGAAATTCGATTTCGACAAGGCCGTGGTCAAGCCCAACAGCTACGCCGACATCAAGAACCTGGCTGATTTCATGCAGCAGTACCCGCAGACCTCGACCACCGTTGAAGGCCACACCGACTCCGTCGGCACCGACGCCTACAACCAGAAGCTGTCCGAGCGTCGTGCCAACGCCGTGCGTAACGTCCTGGTCAACCAGTACGGCGTGCAAGGCAACCGCGTGAACGCTGTTGGTTACGGCGAATCCCGCCCGGTTGCTGACAACGCCACCGAAGCCGGTCGCGCTGTCAACCGTCGCGTAGAAGCCGAAGTCGAAGCTCAGGCCAAGTAAGCTGCCTGATCCAGACTCCAAAAAGCCCGCCTAGTGCGGGCTTTTTCATGCCTGGCGTTCTGGGAGTGAACCTTCGGTCCAGGCGCTGCACGCATAAAAAACCCCGCCGGAGCGGGGTTCTGTCTTGCCGATCGATCAGCCGCGATCGTTCGGGATGTCGCGTTGGGCGACGCCGGTGTACAGCTGACGCGGCCGGCCGATCTTGTAGGGGCCGGACAGCATTTCCTGCCAGTGCGAGATCCAGCCGACGGTCCGCGCCATGGCGAAGATCACGGTGAACATGCTGGTCGGGATGCCGATCGCCTTGAGGATGATGCCGGAGTAGAAGTCCACGTTCGGGTAGAGGTTGCGCTCGACGAAGTAGGGGTCCTTGCGGGCCAGTTCTTCGAGGCGCATGGCCAGTTCCAGCTGCGGATCGTTGATGCCGAGCTCGGCCAGGACTTCGTCGCAGGTCTGCTTCATCACCGTGGCGCGCGGATCGAAGTTCTTGTACACGCGGTGGCCGAAGCCCATCAGCTTGAACGGATCGTTCTTGTCCTTGGCCTTGGCCACGAACTTGTCGATGTTGGCGACATCGCCGATCTCGTCCAGCATCTTCAGTACCGCTTCGTTGGCACCGCCGTGCGCCGGGCCCCAGAGGGCGGCGATACCGGCAGCGATACAGGCGAAGGGGTTGGCGCCCGAGGAGCCGGCCAGGCGGACGGTGGAGGTGGAGGCGTTCTGCTCGTGGTCGGCATGCAGGATGAAGATGCGATCCATGGCGCGGGCCAGCACCGGGCTGATCGGTTTTTCCTCGCACGGGGTGTTGAACATCATGTGCAGGAAGTTCTCCGCGTATCCCAGGTTGTTGCGGGGATACATCATCGGCTGACCCATGGAGTACTTGTGCACCATGGCTGCCAGGGTCGGCATCTTGGCGATCAGGCGCATCGCCGAAATCTCGCGGTGCTGCGGATCGGTGATGTCCAGGGAGTCGTGGTAGAAAGCCGACAGGGCGCCGACCACGCCGCACATGATGGCCATGGGGTGCGCATCGCGACGGAAGCCGTTGAAGAAGTTCTTCAGTTGCTCGTGAACCATGGTGTGGTTCTTGATGGTGTCAACGAACTGCGCCTTTTCTTGCGCGTTCGGCAATTCACCCTTGAGCAGCAGGTAACAGGTTTCGAGATAGTCGGATTTCTCCGCCAGTTGCTCGATCGGGTAGCCCCGGTGCAGCAGGATGCCCTTGTCACCATCGATATAGGTGATCTTGGACTCGCACGAGGCGGTGGACATGAAGCCCGGGTCAAAGGTGAACACACCAGTGGAGGTGAGGTTGCGAACATCGATCACGTCCGGGCCAAGGGTGCCGGACATAACGGGCAGGTCAACCGGATCCGCTCCCGAGATGATCAACTGCGCTTTCTTGTCAGCCATTAGGCCTCCTTATTTTGCTTTGAAATCATCAATAAACCCTCCACTCAGGGCCTCGCCCACTATAGAGGGATAAATTTGAAAGTCAATTTACGAAAATATCACCCTAGAGGCGCTTTCTGGGCGGATTGTGCGGCGAAAAGACATTAACACGCAGGCTTCTGAATATCAGCTGGCGACGTCGGAATCGGGCATCCACGTTTGTCATGAGTAGGCTAACTGTCTATAATTCTCGCCCGACCGTACCGGGTCGGCGAGCTGATGCCGAGCGGTCGAGACGTTTCCAACAGGAAGCGTGTAGCAGATGTGGAATCTCCTATAACTAGCCCGACCGCAATTGGGCCCTCAGTGTGAAAGAAGCCGTGAATAGCAAACGACCTGTAAACCTAGATCTCAGGACCATCAAACTACCTATCACAGCTTATACCTCGATTCTTCACCGTATCTCCGGCGTCGTCCTGTTCCTCGGCATCGCAGTCATGCTTTATGGCCTGCACCTGTCGCTGGGCAGTCCGGAAGGCTTCGGCCAAGTGAAAGCTTTTCTGGCCTATCCGCTGGTCAAGCTCGTGATCTGGGGTCTGCTGTCTGCATTGCTCTACCACCTGGTCGCCGGCATTCGGCACCTGATCATGGATGGTGGCGCCGGCGAAACCCTGCAGGGCGGCAAGCTGGGTGCGCAGCTCGTGCTGGTCATTTCCGCAGTTCTGATCATTCTGGCAGGGGTTTGGGTATGGTAACCAACGTCACCAATCTTTCGCGTTCCGGTCTCTACGACTGGATGGCTCAGCGGGTCTCGGCAGTCGTCCTTGCGGTCTACTTCCTCTTTATCATCGGCTATCTGATCCTTCATCCAGGGCTCACCTTCGAGCAGTGGCACGGCCTGTTCTCCCACACCCTGATGCGCATCTTCAGCCTGCTGGCCCTGGTGTCCATCTGCGTTCATGCCTGGGTTGGTATGTGGACCATCTCCACCGACTACCTGACCACCATGGCTATCGGTAAGGGTGCTACCGCCGTGCGTTTCCTCTTCCAGGCGGTATGCGGGTTCGCGATGTTCGCGTTCTTCGTCTGGGGCGTGCAGATCTTCTGGGGTGTTTGATCTATGTCCACGATTCGTCATATTTCGTTTGATGCCATCATCGTAGGTGGCGGCGGCGCCGGTATGCGCGCAGCGCTGCAACTGGCCCAGTCCGGTCACAAGACCGCGGTGATCACCAAGGTCTTCCCGACCCGCTCCCACACCGTGTCCGCCCAGGGCGGCATCACCTGCGCCATCGCCTCGGCCGACCCGAACGATGACTGGCGCTGGCACATGTACGACACCGTAAAGGGGTCGGACTACATCGGTGACCAGGACGCCATCGAGTACATGTGTTCCGTAGGCCCGGAAGCGGTCTTCGAACTCGAGCACATGGGTCTGCCGTTCTCCCGCACCGAGCAGGGCCGCATCTATCAGCGTCCCTTCGGCGGCCAGTCCAAGGACTACGGCAAGGGCGGCCAGGCCGCGCGGACCTGCGCCGCGGCCGACCGTACCGGTCACGCCCTGCTGCACACCCTCTACCAGGGCAACCTCAAGAACAACACGGTGTTCCTCAACGAGTGGTACGCCGTGGATCTGGTCAAGAACCAGGACGGCGTCATCGTCGGGGTCATCGCCATCTGCATCGAGACCGGCGAGACCGTCTACGTCAAGGCCAAGGCCACCGTGCTGGCCACCGGCGGTGCGGGCCGTATCTATGCCTCCACCACCAACGCCCTGATCAACACCGGTGACGGCGTGGGCATGGCGCTGCGCGCCGGCGTGCCGGTGCAGGACATCGAGATGTGGCAATTCCACCCCACCGGTATCGCCGGCGCCGGGGTGCTGGTCACCGAGGGTTGCCGCGGTGAGGGTGGCTACCTGATCAACAAGCACGGCGAGCGCTTCATGGAGCGCTATGCGCCCAACGCCAAGGACCTGGCCGGCCGCGACGTGGTCGCCCGTTCCATGGTCAAGGAAGTGCTGGCCGGCAACGGTTGCGGTCCGGATGGCGACCACGTGCTGCTGAAGCTGGACCACCTGGGTGAAGACGTGCTGCACAGCCGTCTGCCCGGCATCTGCGAACTGTCCAAGACCTTCGCCCATGTCGACCCGGTCGTCGCGCCGGTGCCCGTGATCCCCACCTGCCACTATATGATGGGCGGCATCGCCACCAACATTCATGGTCAGGCCATCACTCAGGACGCCAACGGCAACGACAGGATCATCGAAGGCCTGTTCGCCGTGGGCGAAGTGGCCTGCGTGTCCGTGCACGGCGCCAACCGTCTGGGTGGTAACTCGCTGCTGGACCTGGTGGTCTTCGGTCGGGCGGCCGGTCTGCACCTGGAGAAGGCGCTCAAGGACGGCATCGAGCACCGCGGTGCTTCGGAAAGCGACCTGGAAGCCTCGCTGCAGCGCCTGTCCGGCGTCAATGAGCGGACCACGGGTGACGACGTCGCCACGCTGCGCAAGCAGCTGCAGACCTGCATGCAGAACTACTTCGGGGTGTTCCGCACCGGCGAGTACATGCAGAAGGGCATCGCCGAGCTGGCCGACCTGCGCGAGCGTATCGCCAAGGTCAAGATCAACGACAAGAGCCAGGGCTTCAACACCGCCCGTATCGAAGCGCTCGAGTTGCAGAACCTGCTGGAAGTGGCCGAAGCGACCGCCATCGCCGCCGAGAACCGCAAGGAGTCCCGCGGCGCTCACGCCCGTGAAGACTTCGAAGAGCGTGACGACGAGAACTGGCTGTGCCACACCCTCTATTTCCCCGGTGAAAAGCGGGTCAGTAAGCGTGGAGTCAACTTCGCGCCCAAGACCGTACCGATGTTCGAACCCAAGGTTCGGACTTACTAAAGGTGACCACCATGTTGAAAGTCAGCGTTTATCGTTACAACCCGGATCAGGACGGCCTGCCGTCCATGCAGGAGTTCCAGGTCGATACCGGTGGGAAGGACCTCATGGTGCTGGACGTCCTGGCTCTGATCAAAGAGCAGGATGAAGGCTTCTCCTACCGTCGCTCCTGCCGCGAAGGCGTGTGCGGTTCCGACGGCATGAACATCAACGGCAAGAACGGCCTGGCATGCATCACGCCGCTGTCGGCCGTGGTCAAGAACGACAAGCTGGTCGTGCGCCCACTGCCTGGCCTGCCGGTCATCCGTGACTTGGTCGTCGACATGAGCATCTTCTACAAGCAGTACGAGAAGGTGAAGCCGTTCCTGCAGAACGAGACCCCGGCCCCGGCCATCGAGCGCCTGCAGAGCCCGGAAGACCGCGAGAAGATCGACGGTCTGTACGAGTGCATCCTCTGCGCCTGCTGCTCGACGTCCTGCCCGTCCTTCTGGTGGAACCCCGACAAGTTCCTCGGCCCCGCTGCGCTGCTGCAGGCCTATCGCTTCCTGGCCGACAGCCGTGACACCAAGACCCAGGAGCGCCTCGCCGCCATGGACGATCCGTTCAGCGTGTTCCGCTGCCGGTCGATCATGAACTGCGTGGCGGTTTGTCCCAAGGGGCTGAACCCGACCAAGGCCATCGGCCATGTGCGGGCGATGCTGCTGCAGAGCGGTACCTGATCCACGTCCCGCCCGGCCTGTTGTGCCGGGCGGGTTCGTTAGCGACCTTGATAGCTTGATTCAACCAATGTCCATTCAGGGATACCCGGAACATGATCCGGGCATTGGCGCAGCCGTAGTGAGGCCAGGTCTCGCGTCGAGACGGGTCATCGGCTGATGCTATCTCTGCCGAAGGGGTGAACTAGATGCACGAAAGTCAGATGCAGCAACTGTGGGACAGCGCTCACCTGTCCGGCAGTAATGCTGCCTATGTGGAAGAGCTCTATGAGCTGTTTCTGCACGATGCCAACGCTGTGCCGGAAGAGTGGCGCACCTACTTCCAGAAGCTGCCTGCGGTCACTGGCAATTCGCCGGACGTCGCGCATTCCGCGATCCGCGACCATTTCGTGCTGCTCGGCAAGAACCAGCGGCGAGCCCAGCCGGTCTCGGCCGGTACCGTCAGTTCCGAACACGAGAAGAAGCAGGTCGAAGTCCTGCGTCTGATCCAGGCATACCGCCTGCAAGGTCACCAGGCTGCTCAGCTCGACCCGCTGGGTCTGTGGAAGCGTCAGCCACCTGCCGATCTGCTGCTCAACCACTATGGGTTGACCGACGCCGATCTGGATACCACCTTCCGCACCGGTGAATTGTTCATCGGCAAAGAGGAAGCAACTCTCCGCGAAATCAGGGATGCGCTGCAAGAGACATATTGCCGCACGGTTGGTGCAGAGTTCATGCACATCGTCGATTCCGAAGAGCGCCGCTGGTTCCTGCAGCGCCTGGAAAGCGTCCGTGGCCGCCCGCAATATTCCCCGGAAGTCCGTACCCACCTGCTGGAGCGTCTGACCGCCGCCGAGGGCCTGGAAAAGTACCTGGGCACCAAGTACCCGGGCACCAAGCGTTTCGGCCTGGAAGGGGGCGAGAGCCTGATTCCGCTGATCGACGAGATCATCCAGCGTTCCGGCTCCTATGGGGTCAAGGAACTGGTGATCGGCATGGCCCACCGTGGCCGTCTGAACGTGCTGGTCAACACCCTGGGCAAGAACCCGCGCGATCTGTTCGACGAATTCGAAGGCAAGAAGCTGGTCGAGTTGGGCTCCGGTGACGTCAAGTACCACCAGGGTTTCTCCTCCAACGTCATGACCCAGGGCGGCGAAGTCCACCTGGCGCTGGCGTTCAACCCCTCGCACCTGGAGATCGTCTCTCCGGTGGTGGAAGGTTCGGTGCGTGCCCGCCAGGATCGCCGCGGCGATCGCTCCGGCGACAAGGTCGTGCCCGTTGCCATCCACGGCGACGCCGCCTTCGCCGGCCAGGGCGTGGTCATGGAAACCTTCCAGATGTCGCAGACCCGGGCCTACAAAACCGGCGGCACCCTGCACCTCGTCATCAACAACCAGGTGGGTTTCACCACCAACCGCCAGGAAGATGCGCGCTCGACCGAGTACGCCACCGACGTCGCCAAGATGATCCAGGCGCCGATCTTCCATGTGAACGGCGACGATCCCGAGGCGGTGCTGTTCGTCACCCAGCTGGCGGTCGACTACCGCATGCAGTTCAAGCGTGACATCGTCATCGACCTGGTGTGCTACCGTCGTCGCGGCCACAACGAGGCCGACGAGCCGAGCGGCACCCAGCCGCTGATGTACCAGCAGATCGCCAAGCAGCGCACCACCCGCGACCTCTACGCCGATGCGCTGACCCAGGCCGGCGTCGTCACCGCCGAGCAGGTCCAGGCGCAGTTCGAAGCCTATCGCGGCGCCCTCGACGAGGGTCGTCACGTGGTGGCCAGCCTGGTCAAGGAACCCAATCGCGATCTGTTCGTCGACTGGAAACCCTACCTCGGCCACGCCTGGACCGCGCGTCACGACACCGGCTTCGACCTCAAGACCCTGCAAGACCTGGCCAACAAGCTGCTGCAGGTTCCGGAAGGCGTCGTGGTCCAGCGTCAGGTCGGCAAGATCCTCGAGGATCGGCAGAAGATGACCGCCGGGGGCCTGCCGCTGAACTGGGGCTTCGCCGAGACCATGGCCTACGCCACCCTGCTGCACGAAGGCCATCCGATCCGCATCACCGGTCAAGACGTCGGTCGTGGCACCTTCTCCCACCGTCACGCGGTGCTGCACAACCAGAAGGATGCGGTGCCCTACGTGCCCCTGCAGCACCTGGCCGAAGATCAGCCGTCGTTCGAGATCTACGACTCCTTCCTCTCCGAGGAAGCGGTGCTGGGCTTCGAATACGGCTACGCCACCACCACGCCCAATGCGCTGGTGGTCTGGGAAGCCCAGTTCGGTGACTTCGCCAACGGTGCCCAGGTCGTCATCGACCAGTTCATCACCAGCGGCGAGATCAAGTGGGGTCGTCTCTGCGGTCTGACCATGCTGCTGCCCCATGGCTACGAAGGCCAGGGTCCGGAGCACTCCTCGGCCCGTCTGGAGCGCTACCTGCAGCTGTGCGCCGAGCAGAACATCCAGGTCTGCGTCCCGACCACCCCGGCGCAGATCTACCATCTGCTGCGTCGCCAGGTGATCCGTCCGCTGCGCAAGCCGCTGGTGGTGCTCACGCCCAAGTCGCTGCTGCGTCACAAGCTGGCCATCTCGACCCTGGAAGACCTGGCCCATGGTTCGTTCCAGACCGTGATCAACGAGCTGGATCAGATCGATGCCCAGCAGGTTAAGCGCCTGGTCCTGTGCAGCGGCAAGGTCTACTACGACCTGCTGGAAAAGCGCCGCAGCGAGAATCGCCAGGACATCGCCATCGTGCGTCTGGAGCAACTCTATCCGTTCCCGGAAGACGATCTGGCCGAGGTACTGGCCGGTTACCCGAACCTTGAGCGCGTGGTCTGGTGCCAGGAAGAGCCGATGAACCAGGGTGCCTGGTACTGCAGCCAGCATCACATGCGCCGCGCCGTGTCCGGGTACAAGCAGGGTCTGGGTCTGGAATACGCCGGTCGCGATGCGTCCGCCGCACCGGCCTGTGGCTATGCCTCCATGCACGCCGAGCAGCAGGAAAAACTGCTGAGCGATGCTTTCTCCGTTTGATTCGCCACGCGACTACTAGAGATCACTAAGGAAATTCATAGAATGGCTATCGAGATCAAAGCCCCTACCTTCCCGGAATCGGTCGCTGACGGCACCGTCGCCACCTGGCACAAGAAGCCCGGCGAAGCAGTCAAGCGTGACGAACTGCTGGTCGACATCGAGACCGACAAGGTCGTGCTGGAAGTCGTGGCACCCGTGGATGGCGTTCTGGCCGAAGTCCTGAAGAACGAAGGCGATACCGTGCTGAGCGAGGAGGTCATCGCTCGCGTCGAAGAGGGCGCTGCCGCCGCCGCTCCGGCTGCCCAGCCGGCTGCCTCCAGCGCTCCGGCCGCCGCCCCGGCCGCCGGTGGTGAAGAGGATCCGATCCTGGCTCCCGCTGCACGCAAGATCGCCGAAGAGAACGGCATCGATCCGGCTACCTTGGTCGGTACCGGCAAGGGCGGTCGCATCACCAAGGAAGACGCCGTCGCCGCCGTCGAGGCCAAGAAGTCCGGCGCCGCCGCGCCGGCTGCCAAGCCTGCTGCCGCTGCCGCTCCGGTAGTGACCGCCGCTGGCGACCGTACCGAGAAGCGCGTGCCCATGACCCGCCTGCGGGCCAAGGTCGCCGAGCGCCTGGTGGAAGCCCAGTCCAGCATGGCCATGCTGACGACCTTCAACGAGGTCAACATGAAGCCGATCATGGACCTGCGCTCCAAGTACAAGGACATGTTCGAGAAGAAGCACAATGGCGTGCGCCTGGGCTTCATGTCCTTCTTCGTCAAGGCCGCCACCGAGGCGCTCAAGCGTCAGCCGGGCGTCAACGCCTCCATCGACGGCAACGACATCGTCTACCACGGCTACCAGGACATCGGCGTAGCCGTGTCCAGCGACCGCGGCCTGGTGGTTCCGGTGCTGCGCAACGCCGAGTTCATGAGCCTGGCGGAAGTGGAAGGCACCATCGCCGACTTCGGCAAGAAGGCCAAGGCCGGCAAGCTGACCATGGAAGACATGCAGGGCGGTACCTTCACCATCTCCAACGGTGGTGTCTTCGGTTCGCTGCTTTCCACCCCCATCGTCAACCCGCCGCAGACCGCGATCCTGGGCATGCACAAGATTCAGGAGCGCCCCATGGCGGTGAACGGCCAGGTCGTGATCCTGCCGATGATGTATCTTGCGCTGTCCTACGACCATCGCCTGATCGATGGCAAGGAAGCTGTGACCTTCCTGGTCACCATGAAGGACCTGCTGGAAGACCCGGCTCGTCTGCTGCTGGACATCTGATCCGGCTCTCGCGGTGCGGGGCAGGGGCCACGCACCGCTTCAAGTTTTCCTGCCTGAAGCTGCTCCAAGGGGATTAGTGTATGAGCGACAAATTCGACGTAGTGGTGATCGGTGCAGGCCCTGGTGGCTACGTGGCCGCCATCCGCGCCGCGCAGCTCGGTCTGAAGACGGCCTGTGTCGAGCGCTACAAGGGCAAGGAAGGCAAGGTCGCCCTGGGCGGCACCTGCCTGAACGTGGGTTGCATTCCCTCCAAGGCGCTGCTGGACAGCTCCTACAAGTACCACGAGGCCCACGAGGGCTTTAAGGTCCACGGCATCGACGCGCCGAACGTCACCATCGACGTGCCCACCATGATCGGCCGCAAGGACCAGATCGTGAAGAACCTCACCGGCGGCGTGGCCACCCTGTTCAAGGCAAACGGCGTGACCCTGCTGGAAGGCAACGGCAAGCTGCTGTCCGGCAAGAAGGTCGAAGTCACCGGTCTGGACGGCAACGTCCAGGTGGTCGAGGCCGAGAACGTCATCCTGGCGTCCGGCTCGCGTCCCATCGACATTCCGCCGGCTCCGGTGGACCAGAAGGTCATCGTCGATTCCACCGGCGCCCTGGAATTCCAGAGCGTGCCCAAGCGTCTGGGCGTGATCGGTGCCGGCGTCATCGGCCTGGAACTGGGTTCGGTCTGGGCTCGCCTGGGTGCCGAAGTCACCGTGCTGGAAGCCCTGGACAAGTTCTTGGTCGCCGCCGATGAGCAGGTGTCCAAGGAAGCCTACAAGATCCTTTCCAAGCAGGGTCTGAACATTCGCATGGGTGCTCGCGTGACCGGCTCCCAGGTCAACGGCGAAGAAGTCACCGTCAACTACACCGAAGCCGGTGAAGAAAAGCAGATCACCTTCGATCGCCTGATCGTCGCCGTGGGCCGTCGTCCGGTCACCACCGACCTGCTGGCATCCGACAGCGGCGTGGAAAGCGACGAGCGTGGCTACATCTACGTCGACGACCATTGCGCCACCAGCGTCCCGGGCGTGTTCGCCATCGGTGACTGCGTTCGCGGTCTGATGCTGGCCCACAAGGCCTCGGAAGAGGGCGTGATGGTTGCCGAGCGCATCGCCGGTCACAAGGCCCAGATGAACTATGATCTGGTCCCCTCGGTGATCTACACCCACCCGGAAATCGCGTGGGTCGGCAAGACCGAGCAGGCCCTGAAGGCCGAAGGCGTCGAAGTCAATGTCGGCACCTTCCCCTTCGCGGTCAGCGGTCGTGCCCTGGCGGCCAACGACACCGCAGGCTTCGTCAAGGTCGTGGCGGATGCCAAGACCGATCGCGTCCTGGGCGTCCATGTGGTCGGCCCGAGCGCGGCGGAGCTGGTGCAGCAAGGCGCCATCGCCATGGAATTCGGCTCCAGCGCCGAAGACCTGGGCATGATGGTGTTCTCGCACCCGACGCTGTCCGAGGCGCTGCACGAGGCGGCCCTGGCGGTGAACGGTCACGCGATCCACGCAGTGAATCGCAAGAAGCGGTAAGAGATTTACGGAACCACGGGGTTGCCGACCGCCGTGGAGCCTCAGGGCTCCACCGCAGGAAGGCACCTCGGACCCTTGTTAGGGTGGTGTGAGACACCACACTAGGGCAGGGGTCACAGGTGGCGCGGTGCCCGCGACCGTCCGGAGGACGGCTCGGAGAACGCACAGCGTCGAATGCGCAATACCCAACGAAGACGGTAGACAAGCATGAATCTCCACGAGTATCAGGGTAAGCAGCTGTTCGCTGAATACGGCCTGCCCGTTTCCAAAGGCTACGCTGTCGACACCCCCCAGGAGGCCTACGAGGCTTGCGGCCGTATCGGCGGCGACGAGTGGGTCGTCAAGGCCCAGGTACATGCCGGTGGCCGTGGTAAGGCCGGTGGTGTGAAGCTGGTCAAGAGCAAGGAAGAAGCCAAGGAATTCGCCGCCAAGTGGCTGGGCCAGCGTCTGGTGACCTACCAGACCGACGCCAACGGTCAGCCGGTCACCAAGATCCTGGTTGAATCCTGCACCGACATCGATCAGGAGCTCTATCTGGGCGCCGTGGTCGATCGTTCCAGCCGCCGTATCGTGTTCATGGCGTCCACCGAAGGTGGCGTGGACATCGAGAAAGTCGCTCACGACACTCCGGAAAAGATTCTGAAGGCCACCATCGATCCGCTGGTGGGCGCTCAGCCCTACCAGGGTCGCGACCTGGCTTTCCAGCTGGGCCTGAAAGGTGACCAGATCAAGCAGTTCACCCAGATCTTCGTCGGTCTGGCCAAGCTGTTCCAGGACTACGACCTGGCTCTGCTGGAAGTGAACCCGCTGGTGATCAAGAAGGACGGCAACCTGCACTGCCTGGATGCCAAGATCAACATCGACAGCAACGCCATCTACCGTCAGCCCAAGCTGCGCGCCTTCCACGACCCGTCGCAGGACGACGCCCGTGAAGCCCATGCGCAGAAGTGGGAACTGAACTACGTGGCCCTGGAAGGCAGCATCGGCTGCATGGTCAACGGTGCCGGTCTGGCCATGGGTACCATGGACATCGTCAACCTGCACGGCGGCAAGCCGGCCAACTTCCTGGACGTTGGCGGTGGCGCGACCAAAGAGCGCGTGACCGAAGCGTTCAAGATCATCCTGTCCGACAGCAACGTGAAGGCCGTTCTGGTCAACATCTTCGGCGGCATCGTGCGCTGCGACATGATCGCCGAAGGCATCATCGGTGCCGTGAAAGAAGTTGGCGTGAAGGTGCCGGTCGTGGTTCGCCTGGAAGGCAACAACGCCGAACTCGGTGCCAAGGTCCTGGCCGAAAGTGGCCTGAACATCATCGCGGCAACCAGCCTGACCGACGCTGCCCAGCAGGTCGTCAAGGCCGCGGAGGGTAAGTAATGAGCGTCCTGATCAACAAAGACACCAAGGTCATCTGCCAGGGCTTCACCGGTAGCCAGGGTACCTTCCACTCCGAACAGGCCATCGCCTACGGCACCCAGATGGTCGGCGGCGTGACCCCCGGCAAGGGGGGCTCCACCCACCTGGGTCTGCCGGTGTTCAACACCGTGCGTGAAGCCGTCGAAGCCACTGGCGCCGACGCTTCGGTGATCTACGTGCCGGCTCCCTTCTGCAAAGACTCCATCATGGAAGCGGCGCTGGGCGGTATCAAGCTGATCGTCTGCATCACCGAGGGTATTCCCACCCTCGACATGCTGGATGCCAAGGTGAAGTGCGACGAACTGGGCGTACGCCTGATCGGCCCGAACTGCCCCGGCGTCATCACCCCTGGCGAGTGCAAGATCGGCATCATGCCCGGTCACATCCACCTGCCGGGCAAGGTCGGTATCGTGTCGCGTTCCGGCACCCTGACCTATGAAGCCGTGAAGCAGACCACCGACGCCGGCTTCGGCCAGTCCACCTGCGTGGGCATCGGCGGCGACCCCATCCCGGGTTCGAACTTCATCGACATCCTGAAGCTGTTCCAGGAAGATCCGCAGACCGAAGCCATCGTGATGATCGGCGAGATCGGCGGCAGCGCTGAAGAAGAAGCCGCGGCCTACATCAAGGCCAACGTGACCAAGCCGGTGGTGTCCTACATCGCCGGTGTCACCGCACCGCCCGGCAAGCGCATGGGCCACGCCGGTGCCATCATCTCCGGCGGCAAGGGTACTGCGGACGAGAAGTTCGCCGCCCTGCAGGACGCGGGTGTGAAGACCGTGCGTTCCCTGGCCGACATCGGCAAGGCCCTGGCCGAGCTGACCGGTTGGGAAGTCAAGCAGGCCTGAGCCTGACTGACGGTAGAAAAGGCCGCCCTCGGGCGGCCTTTTTCATGGGCGCGACCACGACGCCTCATCAGCTGCCGGCTGCCTTTTTGCCGGTAATTCGTTAGGATGGCAACCTTTTCGCTCCAATGGCCACGCCGTGGCTCCGCCAAGACCTGCTCCCATGAGGGCGGGCTGCCTTGTTTTCCTCATTGCTGGTACTGCCTTCCATGAAAGCTTTGCAAAGCCGGGATGTCCTGGCCCTTGGATTCATGACGTTCGCGCTGTTCGTCGGCGCGGGCAACATCATCTTTCCCCCGATCGTCGGTCTGCAGGCGGGCGAGCATGTCTGGAGCGCCGCCCTGGGCTTTCTGCTGACCGCCGTCGGCCTTCCGGTGCTGACGCTGATCGCCCTGGCGCGGGTCGGGGGCGGCATGGACGCCCTGAGCAAACCGCTCGGCCAGACCGCCGCCCGCGCCCTGGCCATCGTCTGCTACCTGTCGGTGGGCCCGCTGTTCGCCACGCCGCGCACCGCCACGGTGTCCTTCGAGGTCGGCGTCGCGCCGCTGCTGGGCAACGGACCCATACCGCTGTTCCTCTACAGCCTGGCCTATTTCCTGGTGGTGCTGGTGGTCTCGCTCTATCCGGGACGTCTGCTCGACACCGTGGGGCGCTTTCTCGGTCCGCTGAACATCCTGGCCTTGGCGGTGCTGGGCGGCGCAGCGCTGTTCTGGCCGGCTGGCGGTCCTGCCACGGCGGCACCGGACTACGCCTCGCGGGCGCTGTCCCAGGGCTTCGTCAACGGCTACCTGACCATGGATACCCTGGGCGCCCTGGTATTCGGCATCGTCATCGTCAACGCCATTCGTGCTCGTGGTGTGACGGCGCCGCAGCTGCTGACGCGCTACACCATCATCGCCGGGCTGATTGCCGGGGCAGGGCTGGTGCTGGTCTACCTGAGTCTGTTCCAGCTCGGCGCCGGCAGCGGGGTGCTGGTGCCCCATGCCAGCAATGGCGCCGAGGTCCTGCATGCCTATGTGCAGCACACCTTCGGCAGCGTCGGCAGCGACTTCCTCGCGGTGCTGATCACCTTGGCCTGCCTGGTCACGGCGGTGGGCCTGACCTGCGCCTGTGCGGAGTTCTTCAGCGAATTCCTGCCGTTCAGCTATCGCAGCCTGGTGGTCCTGCTGGCGGCCTTCTCGCTGCTGGTGTCCAACCTGGGCCTGACCCAGCTGATCCAGATCTCGGTGCCGATCCTGACCGCCATCTATCCGCCCTGCATCGCCCTGGTGATGATGAGTTTCTTCACCGCCCGTTGGGCGGCGCCCGGGCGCATCCTCGGGCCAGTGCTGCTGGTGGCCCTGGCCTTTGGCATCCTCGATGGCCTGCAGGCTGCGCACCTGACGGTGCCCTACCTGAGCGGTGCCGTACACTGGCTGCCGCTGGCCGACTCGGGCCTGGGCTGGCTGTTGCCCGCCGTGGTGGTGGGCCTGGTCGCCCTGGCGCTGGAAAGTCTGAGGCGCGGCGGACGTGCGCCTGAGGGTGAAGCCGAGCCGGATCCCTCGCGCTCCTGAATCCGCCGCCCACAAAAAAGCCCGCAGCAGCGGGCTTTTTTCATATCCAGACAGCTTACGGCTTGGGCTGGGTAGCCGGCGCATTGCCGTTGGCGGTACCGGTGGCCGGGCTGACCGAGGTGGCTTCGCCTTTGGATTGCTCCTTGGCAGCCTCGTTGGCGGCTTCGTTGCGCTGCTCGGCAGCCTTGTTGCTCTGCTCAGCGGCTTTGTTCAGGTTTTCCTGGGCTTTCTGTTCGGTCTTGGCAGCATCCTGAGCCTTGTTTTCGGAAGGCTTGTCACAGGCGGCGAGGCCGAAGGCGGCAGTGAAGAGCAGGGCGATGGCGAAGGGCTTTTTCATGTGTTTTCTCCTTATGAACTACACGACAGCCGTTCGAGCGCACCGTTAAAAGTTAAGTTCCGCGTCTAGCCCAAGCATCGCGCAAATTCCTACCTGCATCGCGAACCGAGCGCGCCAAGGTTGAAATGTCACCAGGCGCCCCCATCTCCGCGACATCGCCAGGCATCTGGTGCGTACCTATCGATAGCGGAGTTCGTAGCATGAGTGTGGAGACTCAAAAGGAAACCCTAGGCTTCCAGACCGAAGTGAAGCAGCTGCTTCACCTGATGATTCACTCGCTGTATTCCAACAAGGAAATCTTCCTGCGCGAATTGATTTCCAACGCCTCCGACGCGGCCGACAAGCTCAGATTCGAGGCCTTGTCCAAGCCCGAACTGCTCGAGGGCGGGGATACGCTGAAGATTCGCCTGAGCTTCGACAAGGAGGCCGGCACGGTCACCCTCGAAGACAACGGCATCGGCATGAGCCGCGAAGAGGTGATCGTCCACCTCGGCACCATCGCCAAGTCCGGTACCGCCGATTTCCTGAAGAACCTCAGCGGTGACCAGAAGAAGGATTCCAACCTCATCGGTCAGTTCGGCGTGGGTTTCTACTCGGCCTTCATCGTCGCCGATCAGGTCGACGTCTATACCCGCCGTGCCGGCCAGCCCGCCGCCGAAGGCGTGCACTGGTCGTCCAGGGGGGAAGGGGAGTTCGAGGTCGCCAACATCGACAAGCCCGAGCGCGGTACCCGCATCGTGCTGCACCTCAAGCCCGAGGAAACCGAGTTCGCCGATGGCTGGCGCCTGCGCAACGTGGTCAGGAAATACTCCGACCACATCGGCCTGCCCATCGAATTGCCCAAGGAACACCACGGCAGTGACGAGGAAAAACCCGCCGAGCAGGAATGGGAAACCGTCAACCGCGCCAGCGCGCTCTGGACCCGTCCCCGTACCGAGCTCAAGGACGAGGACTACCAGGAGTTCTACAAGCACGTCGGCCATGACTTCGAGAATCCCCTGACCTGGAGCCACAACAAGGTCGAGGGCAAGCTCGAATACACTTCGCTGCTGTACGTGCCGGCTCGCGCGCCCTTCGATCTCTACCAGCGCGAAGCGCCCAAGGGCCTCAAGCTCTATGTGCAGCGCGTCTTCATCATGGACCAGGCCGACCAGTTCCTGCCGCTGTACCTGAGATTCATCAAGGGTGTGGTGGACTCCAACGACCTGTCGCTGAACGTGTCCCGCGAGATCCTGCAGAAGGATCCGGTGATCGACTCCATGAAGTCGGCGCTGACCAAGCGCGTGCTGGACATGCTGGAGAAGCTGGCCAAGAGCGAGCCGGAGAAGTACCAGTCGTTCTGGGGGCACTTCGGCCAGGTGCTCAAGGAGGGTCCGGCGGAAGACTTCGCCAACCGCGAGAAGATCGCCGGCCTACTGCGCTTCGCCTCGACCCACAACGGCGACGATGCCCAGAACGTGTCGCTGGCCGACTACATCGGCCGGATGAAGGACGGCCAGGACAAGATCTACTACCTGACCGGCGAGAGCCACGCCCAGATCAAGAACAGCCCGCACCTGGAAGTCTTCCGCAAGAAGGGTGTCGAGGTGCTGCTGCTGACCGATCGCATCGACGAGTGGCTGATGAGCTATCTCACCGAGTTCGACGGCAAGCACTTCGTCGACGTCGCCCGTGGCGATCTCGACCTCGGCAAGCTGGACAGCGAAGAAGACAAGCAGGCCCAGGAAGAGGTCGCCAAGACCAAGGAAGGCCTGGTGGAGCGCCTCAAGCAGGCCCTGGATGCCCAGGTCAGCGAAGTCCGTGTTTCCCATCGCCTGACCGATTCGCCGGCGATCCTGGCCATCGGCGAGCAGGACCTCGGCTTGCAGATGCGCCGCATCCTGGAAGCCAGCGGTCAGAAGGCGCCGGATTCCAAGCCGATCTTCGAGATCAATCCGCAGCACCCGCTGATCGAGAAACTCGATGGCGAGCCCGACGAGGACCGCTTCGCCGACCTGTCGCACATCCTGTTCGATCAGGCTGCGCTGGCCGCGGGCGACAGCCTCAAGGATCCCGCCGCCTATGTCCGCCGGTTAAACAAACTGCTGGTGGAATTGTCCGCTTGAAGATAGAGAAGCCCGCCTCGGCGGGCTTCTTCTTATCCACCCTTTGGAGGCCCCCATGGTCGATGTCACTGTAAAACCCGTTGCCTACGAAATCGATGGTCAGCCATTCGAGAGCCAGCTGGTGTACGCCACCAGCGGTAATCCCACCCGCCCGGGCGTGCTCCTGGCGCCCAACTGGATGGGGGTATCCCATGGCGCCGTGGAGCAGGCCAAGGCGCTGGCCGAGGCCGACGGCCTGGCCTACTTGGTAGTGGATTTCTACGGTCGCAATGTGCGTCCGCAGAATGCCGACGAGGCCCTGGCGGCCATGACGCCGATCCGCGGCGATCGCGCGCTGTTGCGCCAGCGCATGCAGGCAGCCCATGCGGCGCTGGTCGCCCAGGCCGAGACGGCGGCGGTGGACGTCCACCAGATCGCTGCCATCGGCTTCTGTTTTGGCGGCTGCGCGGCCCTGGAACTGGCGCGCGACGGTGCCCCGCTGAGCGCCGTGGTAACTTTCCACGCCAACCTGGACACGCCCAATCCGGCCGATGCGGCCCGTATCACCGGTCCGGTGCTGGTGCTGCACGGCGCCTCCGATCCGATGGTGCCGGACGAGCAACTGACGGGCTTCCGCCAGGAGATGGATGCCGCCCAGGTGGATTGGCAACTATTGAGCTATGGCGGCGCGGTGCATTCCTTCACCGATCCCGAGGCCAGCAATCCGGGCAAGCAGCAGTATCACCCGGTAGTGGCCAAGCGCGCCTTCCTGGCGATGCGCAACCTGTTCGCCGAAGTCTTCGCCCAGGGCTGATGATTTTCGCTGCCTGCCGGAACCCGGTCGGGCCCGGCAGGGTCAGCCGCGGATGACTTCCTGGGTGAAGTCCAGGGGGCCGCGGCAACGTCGACACAGATAGCGCCGTCCCTTGCGTACCAGGGCATGACGCTGGGCGGTGAATTCGAAGCGACCGTCCGGACAGTTGCAGCGATACAGGTACAGGGTGCGTGCTCGTTGCGGCAATTCGTAGGTATGGCAGCGATCCGGCGGCAAGCCATAGACGCCACGCATGATCAGCTGCCATTCCTCGCCATGGGGCCTGATGCTGCCGCCAAACAATTGGTGCGCCACCAGATGCGCCACTTCGTGGGCCACGGTCTGTTCGAGGAAGTGGGCGCGATTTTCCTGATAGAGCTGCCCGTTGAATCTCAACCGGTTCTCGGTGAGATGGGCGACGCCTGCGCGCTGGCCACGCAGGGCCAGGCTGACGTCGGGACGAGGAAAGCGGCGTTTGAAGAAGGCTTCGGCCTGTCGATAGCAGTCTTCGACCCGGTCTTTGAGTGGTTCAGGCATGGGCAACCTCTGAGGAACCGGGCAATTATGCAGAAGCTCGTGCCTGTGCCCTAGCGTCCGCGGTCGGCTGGTGACCGTAGTGCCGCCTCAGCGTGTCCATGGCCGCATTGATGGTTTGCAGCCGACCGGTGCTGCCGCCACGATCCGGATGGTGACGACTGGCGAGCTGGCGATAGCGGCGGCGGATCTGGCCGTAGTCGGCCGAACGATCCAGGCCCAGCAGGCGCAGGGCTTCCAGCAGTTCGGACTCACCATTGACCAGCGCCCAGAAGTGATTGAGCAGGTTGGCCACGTCTTCCCGGGTGGTGGTCTCCAGCTGGGTGAGATCCAGGTAATAGGCGCGCAGCGGATCGGCCACGATCAGCCCGGGCCGGGCGCGCAGATAGGGTCGCAGTTCGATGCGCAGGGCGCTGATGACCAGTTCGGCGCGCTGTTCGGCACGCAACTGGTCGCGCAGCTGGTAGAGGGCATTGAAGACGCGGAAATGCAGGCGGAAGAGTTCGTAGTTGTCGGTCACCGGGCGTGGCGGAACCAGTGGCGAGCCTGTGCGGCGCAAGGCCTGCAGCAACTCGTATTCCGACAGGCTGGCCTGGGCTCTGAGCAGTTCCTGATGGAGCGCCGTCATGAACGCCTGGGTTTCGTTCATGGCTGCCGGTCGCTACGGACTGACGTTCGGGGTAGGGCGGCGGACGCTTTGCGCGTAAAATGCCGGCCTTTCGTTTTTTCCTTTCGCGGATTCATCCATGGGCACCCTTTCGGTCAACCAGAACAAGCTGCAGAAACGCCTGCGCCGTCTTACCGGCGAAGCCATCGCCGACTACAACATGATCGAGGACGGCGACAAGGTCATGGTCTGCCTGTCCGGTGGCAAGGACAGCTACACCCTGCTCGACATGCTGCTCTATCTACAGAAGGTCGCACCGATTCGCTTCGAGATCGTGGCGGTCAACCTCGACCAGAAGCAGCCGGGCTTTCCTGAGCACGTTTTACCTCAGTACCTGAAGGAACTGGGGGTCGAATACCACATTCTGGAACGTGATACCTATTCCGTGGTGAAGGAAAAGATTCCCGAGGGCAAGACCACCTGTTCGCTGTGCTCGCGGCTGCGGAGGGGCATCCTCTACACCTTCGCCGACGAGATCCGCGCGACGAAGATGGCGCTCGGCCATCATCGTGACGACATGGTAGAAACCTTCTTTCTCAATTTGTTCCATGGCGGCACCCTCAAGGCCATGCCGCCCAAGTTGCGCGCCGATGACGGCCGCAATGTGGTGATCCGCCCGCTCGCCTACTGCAACGAGAAGGACATCGAGGCCTACGCCGTCCTGCGCGAATTCCCCATCATTCCCTGCAACCTTTGCGGCTCCCAGGAAAACCTGCAGCGCAAGGTGGTCAAGGAGATGCTGCTGGAGTGGGAGCGCAAGACGCCGGGACGCACCGAGATCATGTTCCGCGCCCTGCAGAACGTGGTGCCCTCGCAGCTGGCCGATCGCGAGCTGTTCGACTTCGCCAGTCTCAAGATCGATGACAGCGCCACGCCGCGCTTCGTCCAGGTGATGAATCTCTGATGCGGGATTACGCCTGGCTGCTCGAATATGCCCTCAACCGCTGCGGCTCTCGCGCGGCCCTGGAGGCGCGGCTGCCGCAACCGGTGGACGCCGCCACCCTGGCGTCCGTGGGCGATGACCGCTATCTGTCGCTGCTGACCCGCCGCATCTTTCGCGCCGGACTCAAGCACAGCCTGGTGGACGCCAAGTGGCCGGCCTTCGAGGAGGTCTTCTTCGGCTTCGATCCGGAGAAGGTGGTGCTCATGGGCGGCGAGCGTCTGGAGCGGCTGATGCAGGACGCCCGTCTGATACGCCACCTGGGCAAGTTGCGCAGCGTGCCGATCAACGCCCAGATGGTGCTGGACTTCCAGCGCAGTCACGGCAGCTTCGGCCAGTTGCTGGCCGAATGGCCGACGCAGGACATCGTCGGCCTCTGGGAGCTGCTGACCAAACGCGGCAATCAGCTGGGTGGCCTGTCGGCGCAGCGCGTCCTGCGCATGGCTGGCAAGGACACCTTTCTGGCGACCGACGACGTGGTGACGGCGCTCAAGGCGCAGAACATCCTCGACAAGGCACCCACCGCCAAGCGTGATCGGCAGAAAATGCAGGAGGCCTTCAACCTCTGGCAGGAACAGAGCGGCCGCCCACTCTGCCAGCTGTCGGTGATGCTGGCCCTGACGGTGAATCATTGACCGACGCCCTGGTGCGTGCTCACGGCCTGCTGCAGCGGGCCGGGCGGGTGCTGTTCATCACCGGGGCGGGGCTGTCCGCCGACTCGGGACTGCCGACCTATCGCGGGCTCGGCGGGCTGTACAACGGCCTCACCGAGGAAGGCATCCCCATCGAGGCGGCCCTGTCGGGCAGCATGCTCCGGCAGCGTCCGGAGCTCTGCTGGCGCTACCTGGCGCAACTCGGCCGGGCCTGTGCCGCGGCCAGGCCCAATGCGGCGCACCAGGCGATCACCGACTTCGGCGTCAGTCACCCCGGCAGCTGGGTGCTGACGCAGAACATCGACGGCTTTCATCGGCAGTCGGGTTTCCCCCCGGAACGACTGATCGAGATCCATGGGCACCTGGAGCCGCTCGCCTGCATGAGGTGCGCGCAGGCCGTCGAGGAGGCGCAAGGTCACCTGGCCGGTCCGTTGCCGCCGCGTTGTCCTGCTTGCGGCGGCATTCTGCGGCCACCCGTGGTGCTGTTCGAGGAAGCCTTGCCGGTCACCGAGCTGCAGCGTCTGCAGGAGGCGGTGGAGGAGGGCTTCGACCTGGTGATCGCCGTCGGCACCACGGCCGCCTTCGGCTATATCCAGGCGCCGATCAGTCATGCCCTGGCTCAGGGTGGTGACTTCATCGAAATCAATCCGGACCGCTCGTCGCTGAGTGGCCTGGCGACCGTTCAGATCAAAAAAAGGGCCATAGACGTCCTTCCTCGACTTTTGAGTCACATCGAGGGCTAAAAAAACTTGCCATCTGTGATCCAGGTCGGCAAGGTGTCGAAACTTTTAAAAAACGACACGGTCGTGCCCATGCCAAGGAACCGCCTCGCACCCCTCGTGCCCCTGTCTTTTGTCTGTCTGCTCGCCGCCTGTGCGAGTGCGCCGCAAAGTCCCGACGCCATCGTTACCCAGGAATCGTCCACTCCCTCCCGGACTTTCCAGACCGCTTCGCTACATGGCCTGGGTGGCGCTGGCAACGGCTCCGCGTCCGTGGAGACCGAGGGTGCTCAGCAACGTCCGGTCTTCCCCCATACCCAATCGCCGCATCAGCTCGATTGGGAGCGCGAGGTCGGTCCGCGCCAGGCACTGCCGAATCTGGCGGACCAGATCCTCAATCGCGCCACCCAGCTGGTGGGGACGCCCTATCGCCGCGGCGGCAGTACCCTGGCCGGATTCGACTGCAGCGGTTTCGTCAATTACGTCTTTCGCGAGCGCGCCGGCATGACCCTGCCGCGCTCCACCCGCGAGATCATCGATCTCGAAGTACCGGTAGTCAGCAAGAACGATCTGGAACCTGGCGATCTGTTGCTGTTCAATAGCAACGGCCGTGGCCGGGTCAGTCACACCGGTATCTACATGGGCGAGGGCAAGTTCATCCATTCCTCCAGTCGCCGGAGCGGCGGAGTGCGGGTGGACAGCCTGGACGACCAGTACTGGAAGGTGAGTTTCCTGGAAGGCAAGCGCGTATTGCGCTGAGGCGTATCGCCGCGATCTTCGCCGGTGCGCTTCGAGGACCCGTCGAGGCTGCGTGGCAGGCCGACGGTGATCGATGGATAACTAAGGATGTCTCCAATGCCGCATGCGGCTCGCCTCGGATTGTATTGCGCCTTCGTGCTGCTGGCCGCCTGTGCCGGCAGGCCGCCCCAGGCCCCCGCACCGGCCGCCCCGGTCGTTTCCCGTCCCCTGCTGGAAAGCCAGGCCCAGGCGGCCAACGATGTACTCTTTCGGGCCATCGGCCTGGTCGGCACCCCCTATCGCTATGGCGGCAACACCCCGGCCGGTGGGTTCGACTGCAGTGGCCTGATCGGCTACGTCTATCGCGATGCGGCTGGCGTGACCCTGCCGCGCTCGACCCGCGAGATGATCACCCTCGGCTCGCCCAATGTGGCGCGCAACGCCCTGCAGCCCGGTGATCTGATCTTCTTCGCCACCGCCGGTGGTCGTCAGGTCAGCCATGCCGGCATCTATGTCGGGGAAGGGCGCTTCGTGCATGCGCCGCGTACCGGCGGTACCGTGCGTCTGGACAGCCTGGCCAAGCCCTACTGGCAGAACAGCTACCTGCAGGCCAAGCGCGTGCTGGTCACGCCGAGTCTCGCCGGCGGCTATTGAACCCCGTTTCGCCTGGACCGCTCGAATGGGCATCCAGCCCGTGCGGAGCCCATCATGCCCCAGGCGATACGTCTGCCGCCCCAGCCGGCTCGTTGCGAGCTGTGCGGTCGGGCGGCGCCGCTCACCCGCCATCATCTGATTCCTCGCTCGCTGCACGACAAGGCCTACGTGCGCAAGAGATTCGACCGCGTCAGCCGGATCACCGCCACCCTCTGGGTCTGCCGACCCTGCCACAACCATATCCACCAGACCTTCGACGAAAAGACCCTAGCGCTGGAATACAACAGCCGCGAATTGCTGCTCAGCGACGTGCGCATTCGCCAGTTCGTCGACTGGCTGGCGGCCAAGCCCGATGGCTTCGTCCCCAAGCGCTAAGTAATACCACCCCTATAGTATTTTGCGTCTTAGTGGCTTCCTTCCTGTTCGGAGCGTGGGTATTCAGGACCTGAGGCAGGTAGCGCTCCAGTAGCTCGCACCAGGGCGAAGCCGGACCAGAGTGCGAATGTAAAGGCCGCCGTCAAGGTGCGGGCTGGAAACTGTCGCCTGCATCTCACCTCCGGGGGCGAACGTCACGGCGGCTGGCCGCTGCGATTAGGATGACGGCAAAGCCACGGCGAAATCCGCCCGTCCGGTTCAACCTCACGAGGAGAGCTGATGAGATCCCTGGCCCTGCCCCTGCTGGCGGGGATGCTGCTTCTGTCCAACACCGCGCTGGTCCGCGCCGACGAGGCGACCCTGACGCGGGGCGAATATTTGACCCGCCTCGGCAACTGCCAGGGCTGCCATACCCGTCCCGATGGCGCGCCCTTAGCCGGTGGCGTCGCCTTCGAGACGCCTTTCGGGCGTCTCTATTCGAGCAACATCACCCCGGATCGCGAGCATGGGCTGGGTGACTGGACGGCGGACGAGTTTCGCCGGGCCTTGCACGAAGGCCTCGGGCGCGAGGGTGAGCAGCTCTATCCCGCCTTTCCCTATACGGCCTTTACCCGCTTGAGCGACGAGGATGTCGCGGCCATCTTCGCCTATCTGCAGGTCCAGCGCCCCGTACCCTATGCCCCGCCAGCCAACGCGCTGCGCTTTCCCTTCGATCAGCGCGCGCTGATCCGGGGCTGGAAGTGGCTCAATTTCACGCCGGGTCCGTTACCAAGGACGGCCGAGGCTCAGGTGGCGCGGGGCGCCTACCTGGCGGAGGCGGTGGGACACTGCCAGGAGTGCCATACGCCGCGGACCTGGAACCAGGGTCTCGACAACGGCCGGGCCTATGCCGGCGCGACCCAGCAGGGCTGGACCGCCTGGAATCTCACCGCGGATCCCCGCGGCCTCGGCGGCTGGAGCGATGCCAAGCTCGCCAGCTATCTGCGCGAAGGGCATCAGCGCGGCGAAGCCGTGGCGGCGGGGCCCATGGCCGAGGTGGTGAGTGGTGGTACCCGCCATCTGAACGATGCGGACCTCGGCGCCCTGATCGCCTATCTGCGGACCCTGCCGGCGCAGCCCGGAGCGGTGCCGGCGCGGGCCGAGGTGCAGCCGCCCGGGGAGGCCGGGCCGCTCACCGCCGCCGAGGCGGAAAGCGCGGCCTTGCTGCAATCCGCCTGCGCCAGCTGTCATGCCCCGGACGACCGGGGGCCGGCCGGTCCCTATCCGCGCTCCTTCAGCAACTATTCGACGGTGCGCGATCCCGCGGGGACCAACCTGGTGCGCGTCCTGCTCGACGGCCTCGATCGCCAGGGGCGGACCGAGCACGCCTTCATGCCAGCCTATCGGGACTTGCTCGACGATCAGCAACTGGCCGATCTGGCCACCTACATCGGCCGCCGCTTTGGCGGTCACGCCGCCGACATCCGTCCTGCGGACGTGGCGGCCGCGCGCGAAGGAGAGAAATAGCGGTGGCGGCCATCGAATTGAAGGTCAATGGCGAGCAGCGACAACTCGACGTCGATCCACGCATGCCTCTGCTGGACGCCCTGCGCGACGAGCTGGGCCTCAAGGGGCCGAAATTCGGCTGCGGATTGGGCGAGTGTGGCGCCTGTACGGTGCTGGCGGATGGCAAGCCAGTACGCGCCTGCCTGTTGCCGGCAGTGTCCTTCGTCGGTCGTGAGGTGTTGACCCTGGAAGGCCTGGGTACGCCTGAGGCGCCGCACGCGCTGCAACGGGCCTTTATCGAAGAGCAGGCGGCGCAGTGCGGCTATTGCATCCCCGGCATGGTGATGACCGCGCGCGCTCTGCTCGAGCGCGTGCCCGATCCCAGCGACGCGCAGATCCGCCAGGCGCTGGCGGCCAATTTCTGCGGCTGCGGGACCCACTATCGCATCCTGCGTGCGGTCAAGCGGGCGGCGGTGCTCCTGCGCGACGGGCAGGCTCCGGCATGACGCTGTCGCGACGTGCCTTTCTCGGCGGCAGCGCAGTGCTGCTGCTGGGCTTCAGCCTGCAGCGACCGATCGCCGCCCAGGTGCTGCCTGTACCGGCTGACCCGGCGGACCTGGCCAAGACCCTCGATCAGCGCCAACTGGATGCCTGGCTGGCGGTGGATACCCAGGGCCAGGTCACCGTCTACAGCGGCAAGGTGGAACTGGGCACCGGGGTCAGCACGGCGCTGCGGCAGATCGTGGCCGAGGAGCTCTGCGTAGCCTTTGCCGCCACCCGGCTGATCCAGGGCGATACCCGGCTGACGCCCGACCAGGGCATCACCGCCGGCAGCAAGAGTTTGCAGGTGGGCGGTGCCCTGTTGCGCAAGGCCGCCGCCAGCGCGCGGCAATTCCTGTTCCTGGAGGGATCGCGGCGCCTGGGACTGGACCTGGCGGTGGTGGACACCGTGGATGGCCGGGTGGTCTATCGCGGCGATCCCACCGGGCGCTTTGTCTCCTATGGCGAGCTGGTGGGCGGGCGACCGCTGGGGCGGCTGGTCAACCAGGCGGTGCGTACCCGCGCTGTCAAGGACTATCGCCTGGTCGGGACCTCGGTGCCGCGCGAGGACATTCCCGCCAAGCTGTTCGGCAGCTTTGATTACGTCCACGACCTGCGGCTGCCCGGCATGCTGCACGGTTGCGTGGTGCGGCCGCCCTGCATCGGCTCGGCGCGGTTGGCGGGGGTGAGCCTGCGCGGTATCGATGCCAGTGCGCTGCCGGCCGGTGCTCAGCTGGTATACGAAGGCGCCTTTGTCGCGGTGGTGGCCGAGCAGCCCTGGCTGGCGCGCCAGGGCGCGGCGGCGCTGCGGGTGGACTGGAGCCTGGTGCCGGACCTGCCGCTGCCGGGCGAACTCTATACCCGGCTGGAAGCCAAGGCCGGACCGGCCGACATCCAGCAGGAGGCCGGTGACGTCGAGGGCGAATTGGCGAATGCCGCACAGCGACTGGACGCCGAGTATCGCTGGCCCTATCAGAATCACGATTCCATCGGTCCCTCCTGCGCGGTGGCGGACGTGCGTGCCGACGGCGCCACCGTCTGGAGCGGTACCCAGGGCGTCTATCAGCTCCGGGCGGCGCTGGCGGATCTGCTGGCACTGCCGGAAGACCGCATCCATGTCATCTACCAGCAGGCCTCGGGTTGCTATGGCCATAACGGCGCCGATGACGCGGCGGCCGATGCGGCGCTGCTCTCCAAGCTGTGCGGCCGTCCGGTGCGGGTGCAATGGAGTCGCGCCGACGAACACGGCTGGAATCCCAAGGGACCGGCCATGCTGATGCGCCTGGCAGGCGGCCTGAGTGCGGCCGGCGATCTGCTGGCCTGGCGCTTCGCCAACTGGACGCCCACCCACCTGACCCGGCCCAACGGCCAGACCGGCAAGGCGGCCTTGCTCGCCGGGCAGCTGGCCTACAACCTGCCGCTCAAGGGTGGGCGGGGCGGCGGCAATCGCAATGCGCCGCTGGACTACGACCTGCTCAATGTCCAGGTGGCGACCCACTGTCTGGAAGCCGGGGATTCGCCGCTGCGACCCTCGGCTCTGCGCGCCCTGGGGGCGGTCGGCAACACCTTCGCCAACGAATCCTTCATGGACGAGCTGGCTCTGGCGGCCGGGGTCGAGCCGCTGGAGTTCCGCCTGCGCTATCTGCAGGATCCTCGTGCGCGGGCGGTGCTGCAGGCCGCCACCGCCAAGGCCGGTTGGCAACCTCCGGCCAGGCAGGAAAAGGCATGGGACGGCGCCCTGGCGAAAGGGCAAGGCCTGGCTTTCCTGCGCTACGAAAACGAGAACGCCTATGTGGCCGCGGTGGTCGAGGTGGCGGTGAGCGAGGCCACGGGGATCCGGGTCACCCACGTGGTGGTGGCCCATGACTGCGGTCTGATCGTCAATCCGGATGGCCTGCGCAATCAGCTGGAAGGCTGCGTGGTGCAAGGCATCGCCCGGACCCTCAAGCAGGCGGTGCGCTTCGATCAGCAGGGGGTGACCAGCCTGGAGTGGGGCGCCTATCCGCCGCTGACCTTCACCGAATTGCCCGAGCTGGAACTGGAGCTGATCGATCGGCCGGAAGAACCGGCGGTGGGTGCCGGGGAGGCCACCACCGCCGCCATCCCCGCCGCCATCGCCAATGCCGTGGCGGCGGCGACCGGTCTGCGCCTACGCGAGGTGCCCCTGAATCGTGAGCGCCTGCGTGAGGCGCTGGCCGCCCGTCGCTAGGCGCGTTTCAGCCGCTGCTTGAAGAACAGCACGGCGCCGGCGCCGAGCAAGGCGACGACCGCTACCCCGATCCAGAGGGGTTCGTTGCCGGCAAAGCTGAAGTGGTTGGCGCCCTTGGCCGCCAGGTAGCCCGGACCCATCATCAGGGGTGCCCAGACGATGGCCGACAGTACGTTGGCCGACTGGAAGCGCAACTGGTTCATCGCCATCATCCCGGCCACCAGGGGCACGGTGTTGCGGATCATGGTCAGGAAACGCCCGCCGAATACCGCGAAGAAGCCATAGCGGCGGAAGAACAGCCTCGTCCTGGCCACCTGCTTGCGATAGCGGCGAAAGGGTGGACGGTGGACGATGCTGGGACCGAGCCAGCGACCGATGAGGTAGGAGCAGATGTCGCCGAGGATGGCGCCAATGATAGCAGCCAGCACCAGCGGCACCGGCGAGAGCACCCCGGAGCCGGCCAGGCCGCCGACCACCAGCAGCAGGGCCGTGGCCGGAATGAAGACGCCCAGCAGCACCAGAGACTCGCCAAAGGCGAGCAGGCCGACGAGCAGCGGTGCCCAGGCCTGGTGGGTTTCGATAAAGCCAAGCAGCGATTGCGTCAGGGATTCCATGGGAGGCCACTCTTGCCGAAAGTCCTAAGACTACGCGGCACCTGCGGCCTGCCAGCCGTTTCAACAGCTTGAATCAATTTCCATTGCTGGAAGTGCGCGGGAGCGCGCATCGGCGCCCCCGACTGGACGCCTCAGCTTTTCGCCAGGGCGTCCTGAGCGGACTGCCAGCGCAGTGCGTGGCGCTCGCCGACGACGAAACGATCGCCCTGGAAGTCCCAGCGTTCCACGTCCACGGTCTTTTCCGCCCCTTCGCCGACCAGCAGGCGGTTGAAGGAGTTGGGCGAGGTGCCGCGCACGCGAGAGGAGAGGGCGGTACCGGCCTGGACGATCCAGACCTCACGGGGCAGGGTGGGGTACTGGCGACTGAGCGGCAGCACATAGGGCAGGTGGATATGCCCGCCCATCACCAGATCCAGCCCGGCGTCGGCCCAGGTAGCCAGGGCGTGATCGGCATTGTGCTGCAGATTGCTCAGGTCACTGAGTTCGAGGGCGCCGAAGGGCTGGTGGGCGATGACGATGCGCAGCTTGCCCGGGCCGGCGCGGCGTAGGCGCTGGGCCACACGCTCGATCTGCCCGGTGCTTACCGCGCCATCCTTGTGGCGTTGCGGGGCGGTCGTGTTGAGCCCGACCAGCAACAGCTCGTCGTTTTCGAAACTGGGCTCCAGATCCTGGCCGAAATGGCGGCGATAGTTGCCATAGGGCGTCAGGAAACGCGCGAAGACGTTGTACAGCGGCAGGTCGTGATTGCCCGGGATCACCAGGGTTCGCGGAATGCCATGGCTTTCCAGGCGTTCGACGAAGGTCTTGGCGGCGGCGAATTGTTCACGCCGAGCGCGCTGGGTGATGTCCCCGGAGAGGATGAGGACATCGGCGCCGTGTTCGCGGACATGGGCTTCCAAGGCCGCGACCACGGCGGGTTGCTCGGTGCCGAAGTGGGTATCGGAGATTTGCAGGAGGGTCGTCATGAGGACCTGGTTTCCAACGGATTCCCCTTTACGACCGCAACGGGCGCCAAGCTATCCGGCGAGGGTTAGTCAGCGGCTTTTCCAAGGCTCGCGTGCTGGAGCCAAACAAGGCCTGGGCGGCCCCACGAAAATAGCCGAGGAAGCGGATCAACCCCGCGCCTTTATTCCCGCGGGGTCAATAGGCATTCCGACGGGGCCGCCAGGTCGGGCTGGCGAACCAGGCCATTTTCAACGCCGTTTGGCCGACGCGCACCAGCCTTGGAGAGGCTCTTAGACTTCGCCGTCGTGGTGCCAGGCGTCATGCAGCTCGGAGGCATTGGCTTCGCCGACTTCGGCGCGGGCCTTGAGCCAGTCCAGCAGGGCGGTACGGTCTTCCTCGGTGGGCGAGGTGTAGCGCTTGTTGGCCATAATGGTGCCTTCGACCCAGGCGTTGTCGAAGCCGCCGATGTAGTCCAGCGTGCGCTCTTCGACGTAGTCGATGAAATCGCCCAGGAAGGTGTCCAGATCGTCTTCGCTGAGTTCGTTCTTGAAGCTCACCTTGATTTCGAAGGCCAGTTCCTGGAATTCGCCCAGGTACTGCTTCTTGCGCAGGCGACGCTTCATGCGGCTCAAACGGGGATCTTGGTTGGTATCGGTCATGGCGAAGGCCTGGATATCGATTAAAGGGCGGGCATTATCCCTGGCGTCGACGGGTAATGCCAATGCCGACCGCTCCAGCGGTGGGGCGGCCGGGCCGTTTTGCCTGCGACCGGAGCGCGCAGTAGCGGAAAGACCTGCTCAGGCCGCCATGGCCGCGCAGGCATCGGCGCAGGCTTCGCAGGCCCGAGCGCAGGCCTGGCAGTGATCGGCCTTGTGCTTGCCGCATTCGGCGGCGCAGGCGCGACAGGTGGCCAGGCACAGAGCGCAGGCTTCGGCGATGCGGTCGCTATTGCGCTGCATGAAGGTGGCGGCCAGGCGGCAGGCATCGGCGCAGTCGCGGTCCAGGCGGACGCAGTCGCGCATCATGTCCAGATTGGCTTCGCCCAGGCAGGCGCTGGCACAGGTTTCACAAGCGGCGGCGCAATCGAGACAGGCCTTGATACAGGCGGCGAGGGTGGCATCGTTCATCCGGTAGCTCCTGGGGAGGGGTGCCTAGGATGGACCCGTCCGCTCGACGCCAAGTTCGGGTGGTGCGATCGATTGACGCTCCCCTGGCTAGTCCGTACCCTGCGGCCTTGCACGTGGTGCCCCGCCTGGAGCGGGGTGAAACAGGGAAGCCGGTCGAGCCGGCGCTGCCCCCGCAACGGTAGTTGAGCAGTAGCTGCGCGATGCCCACTGGCCCTGGCCGGGAAGGGGCGCAGCGGATGCCCCAGGGCATCGGCTCACCAGCCCGGAGACCGGCCACGCTTGCGTTCATCTCGGCGATGCGGAGGGCGTCGCGCGGCGTCGCCACCTGCCTTGCGCGGGCGGCGTCTCTGCCCATTTCTCCGCCGCGCCCGCACCCGGAGAACCATCCATGACCGACACCCCCGATTCGACCAGCCCCGAGCGTGACGAGCGCCACCGCGCGCGCATGGTGCGCAAGAAGGCGGTGATCGATGCCCGCATCGCCGAAGCCCAGGACGAGCGCGGGCTGCTGCTGGTGCATACCGGCATCGGCAAGGGCAAGAGCAGCTCCGCCTTCGGCATGGCAGCGCGCGCCCTCGGCCACGGCATGAAGGTGGGCGTGGTGCAGTTCATCAAGGGCCGCCGCGACACCGGCGAGCAACTCTTCTTCAAGCGCTTCCCGGACGAGGTGCGCTACCACGTCATGGGCGAGGGTTTTACCTGGGACACCCAGGACCGGGCCCGCGACCTGCAGTCGGCTGCCGCGGCCTGGGCGGTGGCGGTCGAGCTGCTGCGCGATCCGGCCATCGGCCTGGTGCTGCTGGACGAACTCAACATCGCCTTCAAGCACGGCTATCTGGAGGTCGACCAGGTGCTGGCCGATCTGGCCGGGCGTCCGGCCCATCAGCACGTGGTGGTGACGGGCCGCGGTGCGCCGCCGGCGCTGGTCGAGGCCGCCGATACCGTGACCGACATGAGCCTGGTCAAGCACGCCTTCCAGGCCGGCGTCCGCGCCCAGCAGGGCATCGAATGGTAGGGGCGGCGCGGCACTGCCCGGCGCTGCTGATCGCCGCCCCGGCGTCCGGTCAGGGCAAGACCAGCGTCACCGCCGCCCTGGCCCGGCTGCATGCCCGCCAGGGGCGGCGGGTACGGGTGTTCAAGTGCGGTCCGGACTTTCTCGATCCGATGATCCTGGCCCGCGCCAGCGGCGCGCCGGTCTACCAGCTCGATCTGTGGATGATCGGCGAGGCCGAGAGTCGCCGCCTGCTGTGGGAAGCGGCGGGGGAGGCGGATCTCATCCTTATCGAAGGCGTCATGGGCCTGTTCGACGGCCAACCCTCGGCCGCCGACCTGGCCGAGCGCTTTGGCGTACCGGTGCTGGGCGTGATCGACGCCGCCGGCCTGGCGCAGACCTTTGGCGCCCTGGCCTATGGCCTCGCCCATTACCGGCCGAGCCTGCCCTTCGCCGGGGTGCTGGCCAATCGCAGCGGCAGTCCGCGGCAGACCCAGCTGATCCGTGGCAGCCTGCCGGCGGGCATGACCTTCTTCGGCAGTCTGCCGCGCGATGCCGGCATCGAGTTGCCCAGTCGTCACCTGGGGTTGATCCAGGCCGACGAGGTCACCGACCTGGATCGTCGTCTGGACATGGCGGCCGATGCCCTGGGCGCCAGTTCCGCCATCGAATTGCCGTCGCCGGTGGCCTTTGCCGCACCGGAACCGACCGTGGTCGAACCGCTGCTGGCGGGGGTACGGATCGGTGTGGCCCGGGATGCGGCGCTGGCGTTCATCTACCAGGCCAATCTGGATCTGCTGCGCGCCCTGGGCGCCGAGCTGCAGTTCTTTTCCGTGCTGGCCGATACGGCGCTGCCAGAGGTGGACAGCCTCTATCTCCCGGGCGGCTATCCCGAGCTGCACCTGCAGACGCTGTCCAACAACCTGGGCATGCGCGCGGCCATCCGCGCCCACCACGCGGCCGGCAAGCCGATCCTCGCCGAGTGCGGCGGCATGCTCTATCTGCTCGACGAACTGACCGACAAGGCCGGCGAATCCGCCAGCCTGCTCGGACTGCTGCCGGGCAGCGCGCGGATGCAGGCGCGCCTCACCGCCCTGGCCTTGCAGTCGGTGGACTTCGAGCAGGGCACCCTGCGCGGCCACACCTATCACCACTCGGCCCTGGAGTCGCCCGAGGTGCCCTGGGCGCGCGGGCTGTGTCCCAACGGCAAGGCGGTGGCCGAGGCGGTCTACCGCGACGGTCGCCTCACCGCCAGCTATATTCACTTCTACATGCCGTCGGCACCCGCCGCGGCCGCCGCGATGCTCAAGCCGTGACCACGACCCCCTATACCCCCGCCGAACAAGCCGCCGTCTACCGAGCCATCGCCGAGCGCCGCGACATGCGCCATTTCTGCGGTGGCGAGGTGCCCCCCGAGCAACTGGCCCGCCTGCTCGGGGCCGCCCACCAGGCACCCAGCGTCGGGCTGATGCAGCCCTGGCGCTTTCTGCGCATCAGCGATCCGGCCCTGCGCCAGCGCCTGCACGAACTGGTGGAAGAAGAGCGCTGCGCCACCGCCGACGCCCTGGGCGAGCGCAGCGACGACTTCATGAAGCTCAAGGTGCAGGGCATCCTCGACTGCGCCGAGGTGCTGGTGGCGGCGCTCATGGACGGCCGCGAAGCCCACGTCTTCGGCCGCCGTACGCTGCCGGAGATGGACCTGGCCTCGCTGTCCTGCGCCATCCAGAATCTCTGGCTGGCCGCCCGCTGCGAAGGCCTGGGCATGGGCTGGGTGTCGCTGTTCGAGCCGGAAGCCGTGCGCCGCCTGCTGGAGATGCCGGAGGGCTCCCAGCCGGCGGCCATTCTCTGCCTGGGGCCGGTGGAAGCCTTCTACCCGCGCCCCATGCTGGAAGAGGAGGGCTGGCGCCAGGGGCGGCCGCTGGAGGACCTGGTCTTCGAGAATCGCTGGGGCCAGAAACCATGATGCTGGCCTTCGCGGTCGTCGGCGGCATGCTGCTCGACCTGCTGTTCGGCGAACCCCGCCGCGCTCACCCCCTGGTGCTGTTCGGTCGGCTGGCCGACAGCCTCGAAGCCCGCTTCAATCCCGGTGGCCGTGGCTGGCGCAGCCATGGCGTGGTGGCCTGGAGCCTGGCCGTACTGCCCTGGGTGCTGCTCACCGCCTTGCTCTGCCAGCTCGGCTGGCTGGCCTGGATCATCCAGCCCCTGGCACTATATCTGGCCGTGGGACTGCGCAGCCTGGGCGAGCACGCCGAGCCGGTGGCGCACGCCCTGCAGCGCAACAATCTGCCCGAGGCAAGACGCCGGGTCGGCTATCTGGTCAGTCGCGAAACCAGCGAGCTGGACGAGACCGCGGTGGCCCGCGCCGCCACCGAATCGGTGCTGGAGAATGGCAGCGATGCCGTTTTCGCCGCGCTGTTCTGGTTCGCCCTGCTCGGGGCTCCGGGCGTGGTGCTCTATCGCCTGGCCAATACCCTGGACGCCATGTGGGGCTATCGCACGCCGCACCTGGAGCGCTTCGGCTGGGCCGCGGCGCGCCTGGACGATGTCCTCAACTATATCCCCGCGCGGCTGGTGGCCCTGACCTATGCCGGCCTCGGTCGCTTCTGGAGCGCCATCGAAAGCTGGCGGGCCCAGGCACCGCTGTGGGACAGCCCCAACGCCGGCCCGGTGATGGCGGCCGGTGCCGGGGCCCTGGGCGTGAGTCTGGGCGGCCCAGCCCGCTACCAGGGCGAGTGGCACGAGCGTCCGGTGCTCGGCCGTGGCCCCGCACCGACCTTCCTGGCCATCACCCGCGCCCTGAAGCTGGTGCGGCGTGGCGCCTGGTTGTGGACCGCGCTGATCGCCCTGGGGGGACTGCTGCTTGCTTGAGCATGGCGGTCGGCTGCGGCGTGCCGCCCGCAGCTACGACATTCCCCTGGGCGACTGGCTGGACCTGTCCACCGGTCTGGCCCCCTGGCCTTGGCCGCTGGCGGAGATTCCCGCCAGCGTCTGGGCACGGCTGCCGGAGCCCGATGACGGCCTGGTGGAGGCTGCCTGTGCCTGCTACCGGGCCAGCGCGGCACTGCCGGTGGCCGGCTCCCAGGCCGCCATCCAGGCGCTGCCGACCCTGCGCCCGTCCGCGCGGGTCGCGGTGCTGGCGCCCTGTTACGCCGAACACGCCCTGGCCTGGCGTCGCGCCGGGCACGAGGTGCTGGAGTGGAGCGAAGATAAGATCGCGACCCACCTCGACCAGCTGGACGTGGTGGTGGTGGTCAATCCCAACAACCCCACGGGCGAGCGCCTGTCGCCGGCCCGGCTGCTGGACTGGCACGCCCGGCTCGAACGCCGGGGTGGCTGGCTGGTGGTGGACGAGGCCTTCATGGATCCGACCCCGGGGGCAAGTCTTGCGCCCTTCAGCGATCTGCCCGGACTGATCGTGCTGCGCTCCTTCGGCAAGTTTTTCGGGCTGGCCGGGATGCGCCTGGGCTTCGTGCTGGCGGCGCCGAGCCTGCTGGCGCGTCTGGACGAGCAACTGGGTCCCTGGACGGTGAACGGCCCCAGTCGTTATCTCGCCCGGCAACTGCTGGCCGATCAGCAGGGCCAGCAGCGTCAGCGTGATGCCCTGCTCAAGGCCGGCGAGCGCCTGGCCACGTTGCTCGCCCGGCACGCCCTAGCACCCAGCGGTGGCTGCGCCCTCTTTCAGTTGCTGCAGCGCCCGGATGTCGCGGATCTGCACGAACACCTCGCTCGCCAGGCCATCCTGACCCGCCTGTTCCCCGCGCTTGGCGCCCTGAGATTCGGCCTGCCCGGCGACGAGTCCGGCTGGCAGCGCCTGGACCGGGGCTTCGCCACCTACCGGAGTCCCCTATGAGTACGCTGATGGTGCAGGGCACCACCTCCGACGCCGGCAAGAGCACCCTGGTGGCGGCTCTGTGCCGCTGGCTCTATCGCCAGGGCGTGGCCGTGGTGCCCTTCAAGCCGCAGAACATGGCGCTCAACAGCGCCGTGACCGCCGATGGCGGCGAGATCGGCCGGGCCCAGGCGGTCCAGGCCCAGGCCTGTGGCCTGGTACCCCACACCGACATGAATCCGGTGCTGCTCAAGCCCAATACCGATGTCGGTGCCCAGGTGATCATCCACGGTCGCGCCGTCACCAGCATGGATGCCAAGGCCTATCACGCCTACAAGCCGATCGCCCGGGAGGCGGTGCTGGCCTCCCATGCACGCCTCGCGGCGGGTTACCAGGTGGTGCTGGTGGAGGGCGCGGGTTCGCCGGCCGAGATCAACCTGCGCCAGGGCGACATCGCCAACATGGGCTTCGCCGAGGCGGTGGACTGCCCGGTGCTGCTGGTGGCGGACATCGACCGCGGTGGCGTCTTCGCCCATCTGGTCGGCACTCTGGACCTGCTCGAACCCAGCGAGCAGGCGCGCGTCGCCGGCTTCATCATCAACCGCTTCCGCGGCGACCTGGCCCTGCTGCAACCCGGGCTGGACTGGCTCGAAGCCCGTACCGGCAAGCCAGTGCTCGGCGTGCTGCCCTATCTGCACGACCTGCACCTGGAAGCCGAGGATCGCCTGGCCACCGGGCAGGTCGCCAAGCAGGGGCCGCGCCTGCGGGTGGCGGTGCCGGTGATGCCGCGGTTGAGCAACCACACCGATTTCGATCCCCTGCGCCTGCATCCCCAGGTGGAATTGCTGTTCGTCCGCCAGGGCGAGGAACTGCCCGCCGCCGACCTGATCATCCTCGGCGGCTCCAAGAGCGTGCGCAGCGACCTGGCCTTCCTGCGCGCCCAGGGCTGGGACACGGCCATCGCCCGCCACCTGAGATACGGTGGGCGGGTGCTGGGCATCTGCGGCGGCTTCCAGATGCTCGGCGAGCGGGTCGCCGATCCCCTCGGGCTGGAAGGCGCGCCGGGTGACAGCGCCGGTCTGGGCCTCTTGGCCATGACCACCGAGCTGGCGGCGGAAAAGCAGCTGCGCAACGTGCACGGCTGGCTGTGTGATGGCGATGCCGAGGTGGCCGGCTACGAGATCCATGCCGGCGTCAGCCAGGGCCCGGCCCTGGAGCGGCCGGTGCTGCGCTTCGCCGATGGCCGTGTCGACGGCAGTCTCAGCGACGACGGCCAGGTGCTGGGCACCTACCTGCATGGCCTGTTCGAGTCGCCCGCCGCCAGCGTCGCCCTGCTGCGCTGGGCCGGCCTGGCCGAACCTCGGCAGCTCGACTATCACGCCCTGCGCGAACGGGATCTGGAGCGCCTGGCCGATCTGGTCGAACACCATTTGGACACCGGGCGCCTGCGCGCCCTCTGCGAGCTCTAGATGCGCGAATTCATCCTCGGTGGCGCTCGCTCCGGCAAGAGCGCCCTGGCCGAGCGCCTGGCCGCCGAGTCCGGCCTTGCCGTCACCTATATCGCCACTGCCGGCGGCAGCGACGCCGAACTGGCCCGGCGCATCGAACGCCATGCCGCCCGCCGGCCCGCGCACTGGGCGTTGGTGGAAGAACCCCTGGCGCTGGCCGAACGCCTGGAGGCCCTGGCGGCGCCGGAGCTCTGCCTGCTGGTGGACTGCCTGACCCTCTGGCTGACCAATCTGCTCATGCTCGACGATCCTCGGCGCCTCGACAGCGCCTGCACGGCCTTGCTCGAGGTCGTGCCGCAGTTGCCCGGCCACCTTGTCTTCGTCAGCAACGAGACCGGTCTGGGCGTCGTCCCGTTGGGAGAGCTCACGCGCCGCTATGTCGATGCCGCCGGCGAATTGCACCAGGCCCTGGCCGCGCGCTGCGAGCGCGTGGTGCTGACCGTCGCCGGTCTCCCCCTGACCCTCAAAGGAACCCCGCTATGAGCATGCCCTGGTGGCAAGGACCCTGCCGCCAACCCGATACCGCCGCCGCCGAAGCCGCGCGCCAGCGGCAGGCGGTATTGACCAAGCCGAGCGGTTCGCTCGGCGACCTGGAAGTGCTGGCCATCCAGCTGGCGGCCCTGCAGGGCACGCCGCGGCCACTGCTGCAACGGACCGCCATCGCCGTCTTCGCCGGTGATCATGGCGTGGTGGAAGAGGGCGTCTCGGCCTATCCGCAGTCCGTGACCGCCGAGATGGTGCGCAACTTCGTGCGTGGCGGGGCGGCCATCAGCGTGCTCGCCCGGCAACTGGACGCCGCCCTGGAAGTCATCAACCTGGGCACCGTCACGCCCCTGGAAGCCCTGCCCGGGATCATCGACCTGCCGCTGGGGCGCGGCACCGCCAACTTCACCCTGACCCCGGCCATGACCCATGATCAGTGCCAGGCCGCGCTGCAGGCCGGTCGCGATGCCGTCCTGCGCGCCTGCGCCGGGGGCGCCGACCTCTTCATCGGTGGCGAGATGGGCATCGGCAACACCACCGCCGCCAGCGCCATTGCCAGCGTGCTGCTGGATACCTCGCCGCTGGCCCTGGCCGGGCCCGGTACCGGACTGGACGCCGATGGCGTGGCGCGCAAGGTGGCGGTCATCCAGCGTGCCCTGCTGCGTCATGGCGACGCCCTGGAAGATCCCTACGAGCTGCTGCGCCGCCTGGGCGGTTTCGAGCTGGCCGCCCTGACCGGTGCCTATCTGGCCTGTGCCCAGCAGGGCCTGCCGACCCTGGTGGACGGCTTCATCTGCTCGGTGGCGGCGCTCTGCGCCCAGCGCCTGCAACCCGATACCCGCGACTGGCTGCTGTTCGCCCACTGTGGCGCCGAACCCGGCCATGCCGCGGTGCTGCTGGCGCTGGGCGGCGAACCCCTGCTGGATCTCGGCCTGCGCCTGGGCGAAGGCAGCGGTGCGGCCCTGGCCGTGCCGCTGCTGCAACTGTCCTGCCGCCTGCACAGCGAGATGGCGACCTTCGCCGAAGCCAGTGTCTCCAGTCGTGCCCATGACTGACTGCTGGCTGCTGCGCCATGGCGTCACTGAAGGTCCCGAAGGCTTTCGCGGACGCCTCGATCCGCCGCTGTCGGAGCAGGGCTGGGCACAGTTGCGTGCCGCCGTCGCCCTGCAGCCGCCGTTCGACTTGATCCTGACGTCGCCGCAGCAGCGCTGCGTGCGCTTCGCCGAGTGGCTGGCGGCAGAGCAGGGCGCCGAGCTGGTGCTGGAAGCGGATCTGCGCGAACTGGATTTCGGGGCCTGGGAAGGTCGTAGCGCCGCGGAGCTCATGCAGGACCAGGCCGAGGCCCTGGGGCTGTTCTGGGCCGATCCCTATGCCTATACCCCGCCTGGGGGCGAGCCCGTGGCGGCCTTCGCCGAGCGGGTCCTGGGCGCGGTGACGCGCTGGCAGCCACGGCTGCTGGGCCGGCGCAGTCTGATCGTCACCCATGGCGGCGTCATCCGCCTGCTGCTGGCCCGCCAGCGGGGTCTGGCAGCCAGGGACCTGCTGCAGGTCGAGGCGCCCTACGCGACCCTGCAGCCACTGACGCTGGAGGAGGGCTGATGCCGCTCCCCCTGCTGATCGCCGTGCAGTTTCTGACCCGCCTGCCGGTCCGACTGCCCGGCGTGCCGCCACCCGAGGCCGTCGGCCGCTCGGTGCTCTGGTATCCGGCGGTCGGCCTGCTGCTGGGTGCACTCCTCAGTCTGATCGCCTGGCTGGGCGCCGCGGGCGGCGTCTTCCTGCAGGCGGCCCTGGTGCTGGCCGGCTGGGTGATCCTCACCGGCGGCCTGCACCTGGATGGCCTGGCCGACACGGTGGATGCCTGGATCGGCGGCTATGGCGATCGCGAGCGGACCCTGGCCGTCATGAAGGACCCGGCCTGCGGACCCATGGGCGTACTGGCACTGCTGCTGACCCTGCTGCTCAAGTGGAGCGCCCTGGTGGTGCTCCTGCCGCACGCGCCGGCCGGTCTGTGGCTGGCGCCCTTGGCCGGCCGCCTGGCGCTGCCCTGGCTGTTGCTGACCACGCCCTATGTACGCCCTGGCGGTCTGGGCGATCTGCTCAGTCGCCACCTGCCGCGGACAGCGCTCAAGGGGGTACTGCTGATGGGGGCCATCGGTATGGCCCTGTTACCCCAGGGCTTGACCGCCGCGCTGACGACCGCCGGGGTCGCGCTGCTGGTGCGCCGCGCCTTGCGCCAGCGTCTCGGTGGCACCACGGGCGATACCGCCGGAGCCCTGCTGGAATTCACCGAGACCGGGGTGCTGGTCGCGCTGGCCCTCACGCTGGGCTGAAAAAACGGCCCAAGCGTGAGACAAGCGGGATTTTGCGATTTCGATCCTTGAACGACATCGGTTAAACCGTTAAGAAGGCGCCTGGTTGCGCGCCCAGCGAAACCGCTTCGGCACGAGCGGGTCCAGGGGGAGTCGTCGTTCAGTTGGACAAGGAGCCCCAATGCTCGATGCGCCTCACAGCGCCGCCTCGCCCCGGGAAGTCGCCCCCGCGTCGCGGCTCCGCCTCAAACCACGCAGCCTGTTCGCCAAGTTCTTTCTGGCGTTCATCCTGGTGGATGCCCTGGGTACCCTGCTGTTCACCCTGCACAGCTACCACCAGGCGCGCGAAGCCAGCAGCCAGAGCATCGACTATCGGCTGATGAGCGCGGCCCTGGCGCTGCCGGAAATTCTTGGCGAGGACTATCTCGCCCAATTGCAGGATCCGGCCCAGGCCGATGCCGACCGCTACCAGCGAACCCTGATCACCCTGGATCGCTATGCCCGCAAGGCCGGGCTGGCCTCGCTCTATGCCTTCGTCAAGGAGGGCTCGAGCTTTCGCTTCATCATGGATTCGGCCAACGAGGAGGAAATCCGCGTTGGCTATTTCGGCGACTATCGCCAGCTGTACGACCAGGCACCCCCGGAACTCGCTGCGGTGTTTGCCGATCATCAACCGCGTTTCGCGGAATACCAGGACAACTTTGGCAGTTTCCGTTCTTTGTTCCTGGCCATTCCCGGGCAGGACGGGCAAGCAGTCGTCATAGGGGCGGACATGTTCATGGAAGGAATAGCAGCGGCGGAGCAGTCGGCTCTGCTGGATTCGCTGCTCATAGGGGCGATCATCTTCGCGATGGGCGCCCTCGTCAGCCGGATATTGGCCGGCGCACTCAATCGCTATCTGGCCCGTCTCGGGCAGGCCACCGAGCGCATCGCCGATGGCGACTATCAACTGGGCCTCAAGGAAGGCCGCGATCCGGTCGGTCGGCTGGGCCGCGCCATGAATCAGATGGGCGCCGCCCTGGCCGCGCGCGAGCGGCGCATCAGCCAGCTGGCGTTTCGCGACATGCTCACCCGCCTGCCCAACCAGGTGCGGCTGGTCCTGGAGATCCGCCAGCGCATCGAGCGTGCCGCAGCTGGGCGCTTCGCCGTGCTGCTGCTGGACGTAGCCAACTTCCGCAACATCAACGAACTGCTCGGCCAGGAAGGCGGCGACAAGATCCTGCGCCACCTGGCGCGTCGGCTGAGGGTCGCGGCGCCGGAAGAGAATGGCGTGGCGCGGATCGGTGCCGACACCTTCGTCCTGCTACTGCCCTGGTTCGACGGCGCTTCGGCGGAGGCGGCGCTGCTGTCGCTGCGCAACCTGGTGGAAAAGCCCTTCGTCAGCGGCAACCAGCGGGTGTCGCTGCGCATCACCTTCGGTATCGCCTGCTACCCGGAGCATGGTGCCAGCGCCGAGGCCCTGCTGGCCAACGCCGAGACCGCGCTGCAGGACGCGCGCCGGCGGCAGCTGACCTTCGCCTTTCATGACCCGGACCAGGAGCGTCAGCGGCAGCTCGGCATCGCCATGCTCGACGCCCTCGACCTGGCCGTGGACCAAGATCAGCTGCGCCTCTATCTGCAACCCAAGATCGCGCTGCCCGACGGCCGCGTGGAGGGCGCCGAGGTCTTGATCCGCTGGCAGCATCCGGAACTGGGCCTGCTCAAGCCGGACGCCTTCGTCGGCATCGCCGAACAGAGTCGCAAGATCTGCGACATCACCCTCTGGGTGCTGGAGGGCTGCATGCGCCTGCAGCGCGAGCGGCAGCTGGGCGCCCTCAAGCTCAACGTCAATCTGTCGCTGCTGGACCTCGAGCACCCGGCCTTCATCGCCCGCATCGGCCGGCTGCTGGACGAGACCGGCGCCGTCGCCGCCGGCTTCTGCCTGGAGATCACCGAGTCCCGGGCCATGAGCAATCCGGTGCAGGTGCTCGACTGCCTGCGCCAGCTCAAGGCCATGGGCTTCGAATTGTCGCTGGACGACTTCGGCGCCGGACATTCCTCGCTGGCCTGCCTGAGCAGCTTTCCCATCGACGAGCTGAAGATCGATCGGCAATTCATCGAGCACTGCCAACTGCCCGGCGACCAGGAAGTCATCAGGCTGCTGGTCCAGCTCGGCCAGTTGCGCGGGCTACGGGTGGTGGCCGAAGGCGTGGAAACCCGCCAGGCCCTGCAGGTGCTCACCGACCTGGGCTGCGACCAGATCCAGGGCCAGCTGGTGGCCGGCGCCCTGTCGCTGGACGACTTCCAGCGCTGGTACGCCGAGCAGGAGCAGGGCCACTGGGCGCTCAGGGCCTAGGCCAGGACCGCGGCTGTTGGCCGACGTGGATGGCCGATGCGCGATCCCTGTCCTGGAAAGCACGAAGCCGCCTGGCGGCGGCTTCGGCAGACGGACCCTGACGCTTAGAAGCGGTAGGTCAACTGGGCACCCAGACCATGGGCACTGTTGTCGTACTTGGCATTGTAGCCGCCGCGCAGAGCATCGGGGGCACGGTTGACCTTGACGTTGTCTTCCCACAGGTACGCGTAGGCGACGTCGATGGTCATCTCCTTGGTCGGGGACCAGCCGGCGCCCAGGGAGAAGGTCTTGCGATCGCCGACCGGGACGCGCACGTTGCGGTCGGCGTTGTCCACCGGCGAGGGGTCGAGCGCCATACCGGCGCGCAGCACCCACTGTGGATTCAACTGATAGGAGGCACCCACCGCGTAGGACCAGGTGTCCTTCCAGTTGAATTCCTCGGTGATCTCGCCAAGGCGATTGCCGAGTACCGGTAGGGTAGGGGTGCCTTCGTTCTCGACGGTGATGGCATCCAAGCGACTCCAGCGGGTCCACGTAGCACCGGCGTAGAGCGTCCAGTCGTTGTTCAGGCGATAGGTAAAGGAGGCGTCGCTACTTTCCGGGAGAGTAATGTTGAGGTTGGCGTCGTACTTGCCATTGAGCCGTCCCAGGATGGCGTTGAAGGTGGGGTTCGCACTTGCCGCGTCGGTTACCTCAGTGTGGCCCTTGAGCTTGTAGCTGACCTTGGAGTGGTAGGTCAGGCCGAAGGTCAGGTCGTCGGTAAGGTCGGCGAGTACGCCGACGTTGAAGCCATAGGCAGTGTCGTCACCCTTGATTTTGACCTGGGCATCGCCGCCACCGAACGCACCAGCGCTCAGGTTACTGTTGAGCTTCCCTTCAAGACGGTTGATGGTCGGACCGAAGCCGATGGAGACTTTGTCGGTGATCTTGTAGCTGACGGTGGGCTGGATGGTGATGACTTCCACCTTGCTCGCCTGACCCTGGTAGCGGCCTTGGAAAGCGTGCTCGTAGTTGCTGATCAGCGCATAGGGAACGTACATGCCCAGACCGAAGTGCAGACGGTCATCCACCGGCGTCACGAAGTAGCCGAAGGGCACCACCGAGTTGGGCACCATGTCGCCGTCGTTGCTGCCGGGCACCTGTTGGCCGTTGGCATAACGGGCGTTGACGTCCTTGATATCGACCTTGGCGTGGATGTAGGCGCCACCCAGGGACACCTCACGACCCAGGCGCGACATGCCGGCCGGGTTGCCATAGAGGGTGGAAGCGTCCTGCGCGGAGGAAGAGCGCCCGGCGAAGGAGGTACCCATCCCGCTGACGCTTTGTTCGTTGATGGCCAGACCGTTCGCCAGGGCATAGCCGGAAGCGCTCGAAACGGCTAATGCAAGTAGGGTCAGTTTTATTGTTTTCATGCTCTTGCAGCTCCATTGAAAGGCGAGAAGCGCTTACCTCCGCGGATTCCCAAGTCCGAGTGAGTACCTGCGCACACTCAGCTTTTAGCAGGCCCTGCTTGCGAATACAAAAAAAACTATTCGGTCACCTTTGGTTCAGGACGGTCATCAGGCGTTCATCCGACGAACCCGCCTGGAAAGCCGCTGAATGCCTCGCTTTCCGGCGCGGGACAGGGGCGTCAAGCGGCACCGAAGAACCGGCCCGGGTGCCTTATACTGTCGGCTCATCTGTTCGGAGTGCGCCCTTGACTTCTGCCCCTCACTGGATCCGCGACGACGCGGCGCTGGCCGCCCTCTGCGCGCGTTGCCAGACCCTGCCCTTCATCGCCCTCGACACCGAATTCATGCGGGTCGACACCTTCTATCCCAAGGCCGGCCTGATCCAGATCGGCGACGGCCAGCAGGCCTACCTGGTCGATCCCCTGTGCATCGGCGACTGGACACCCTTCGCCGCGCTGCTGGAAGACCCGGCCGTGGTCAAGGTGCTGCACGCCTGCAGCGAAGACCTGGAGGTATTGCTGCGCCTGACCGGCAGCCTGCCGCAGCCGCTGTACGACACCCAGCTGGCGGCGGCCTATCTGGGGCTGGCCCATTCCATGGGTTATTCGCGGCTGGTCGCCGAAGTGCTCAAGATCGACATCCCCAAAGACGAGACCCGCTCCGACTGGCTGCAACGCCCCCTGACGCCGCTGCAGGAGCGTTATGCGGCGGCCGACGTGACCTATCTGGTCGACGTCTATCTCTATCTCGACGCGCGCCTGGATGACCAGCGGCGTGCCTGGCTGCTGGAGGACGGTGCCGAGCTGGTGGCCAATCTGCGGCGGGTCAGCGATCCCTGGGGAGCCTACCGCGAGGTCAAGCTGGCCTGGCGCCTGTCGCGCCAGCAGCTGGCGGTGCTGCGGGTGCTCTGCCACTGGCGCGAGGTCAAGGCCCGCGAGCGCGACCAGCCGCGCAACCATGTCCTGCGCGAACGCTCGCTATGGCCGCTGGCGCGTTTCCAACCGACCGACAAGCAGGCCCTGGCGCGCATCGACGACATGCACCCGCGTACCGTGCGCCAGGATGGCGATACCCTGCTGGCGCTGCTCGCCGAAGGCGCGGCCACCCCGGCTGACCGGTGGCCGGAGCTGCAGGCCGGACCCTTGCCCCATGAGGCGTCGCCGTTGCTCAAGGCCTTGCGCGCCATCGGTGAACGGGATGCCGAGGCCCTGGGCATGGCGCCGGAACTGATGCTGCGCAAGAAGGTACTCGAAGCCCTGCTGCTCACCGGCTGGCCCGATGGCGACTACCAGCTGCCGGCGAACCTGCGCGGTTGGCGTCGCGAGCGCTTCGGCCAGGCCCTTCTCGATCACCTGCAGGCGCAACGCACCCCGCCGGCGCCCCTGGAAGACACCCCATGAAACTGCTCTGCTCCATCTACCGCAGCCCGCGCAAGCCGGAAATGTACCTCTATGTCGACAAGCTCAAGGGCCTGAAACCTGTCCCCGAGGGGCTGCTCACGGCCTTCGGCCCCCCGGCGCTGGCCTTCGAGTTCGTGCTGACCCCTGAGCGCAAGCTGGCACGGGAAGATGTCGCCAAGGTCCTCGAGAACATCGCCAAGCAGGGCTATCACCTGCAGATGCCGCCGCCGGAGCTGGAGCGTGATGACTACCTCGAGCACCTGCCCGAAGAACTGCTGCGTCTCAACGATCCGCTATGACCGCCGTCCTGCTGCTGGAAGACGCGCCGACCGGCTATGCCGACGCCTGGCGCCAGTGGGCGCCCGAGCTGGACCTGCAGGTGCCGGCGGACCCGGCCGCGGCCGTGCGTCTGGCGCAGCAGCCCTGCTACTGGCTCGGCCAGCCCGATCGCGCCGCGGCCCTGTTGCGCCAGGGCGTCAAGCCGCTCTGGCTGCAATCCACCTGGGCCGGCTACGCACCGCTGCTCGCGGCGGATCTGCCCCGCGACTATCGCTTCAGCAGAGCGGTGGGCTTGTTCGGCCAGAGCATCGGCGAATACGTCCTGACCTATCTGCTGCAGTTTGAGCGCCAGGTGGCTGCGCGGCAGCTCAGTCAGCAGGAAGGACGCTGGGATACCCGGGCGCCCGGCACCCTGGCCGGGCGGCGCCTGTTGCTGGTCGGGGCAGGAGACATCGGCCAGGACATCGCCCGCCTGTTCGCGCCGTTCGGCATGATCCTCACCGGCGTCGCCCGCAGCGCACGAACCTTGCCTGGCTTTGCCCGGGTGGTGCCGCTCGCGGAGCTACGCCAGGCGGCGCGGGATGCCGACTTCGTGGTCAATCTGTTGCCGGACAGCGCCAGCACCCGGGATCTCTACGACGCGGCCTTCTTCGCCGCCTTGCCTGCAGGTGCCTTGTTCATCAATGCCGGACGCGGCACCAGCGTGGTCGACGCCGAGCTGATCGCCGCGTTGGAGAGCGGGCAGCTGGCCGGGGCGGTGCTGGACGTGTTCCGCCAGGAGCCGCTGCCGGCCGGGCATCCCTTCTGGCAGACGCCCAACCTGCAGCTCACCGCCCATGTCGCCGGACCCACGCCGCCCGCGGCGGCTGTCCGGTTGTTCCTCGACAATCTCCAGCGCCTGCGACAGGGGCAACCCCTGAGCGGCGCCGTCGAGCTCGCCGCTCAGCCGAAGGTGTAGGGGCCGGCCACCGCCAGCTCCTCGACGGTCAGGCGTGGGCTGGGCAGCTCGCGCCCCTGCAGGGACTCCGGCAGGCTGGCCTTGTCGCCCAGCTTGCCGATGGCCACCGCCAGTTCGACCTTGAAGGCCGCCGGCACCTTGAGTTCCCGCTGGATGCCTTCGCGGTCGATCCCGGCCATGCCGTGGGCGTGCCAGCCGGCGTTGGTCGCCTGCAGCGCGAGGTAGGCCCAGGCCGCACCGGCGTCGAAGCTGTGGCTGGGGAAGGGGACCTCCTCACCGCTGCTGGCGCGCAGCAGGGTGGTCTTCGACAGGATGATCACCAGGGCCGAGGCGTGTTGTGCCCAGCCGCGGTTGAATTCGGCCAGCAGACTCAGGAACAGCTCCCAGTGGGCATCGCCGCGCCGTGCATAGAGAAAGCGCCAGGGCTGGGCATTGAAGGCGGAGGGCGCCCAGCGCGCGGCCTCGATGAAGCCGAGCAGGGTCTCTTCCTCGATGGCGACCGGTTCGAAGGCGCGCGGCGACCAGCGCTGCACGAACTGGGGATCGACGGGATACTGGGGCGTACGGCTGGTGCTGGTCATGGCTTCACCACGGGAGGAAAGGGGAGTCCGGCACGGTAATCCGGTCGGGCGGAGTCGACAAGGGCGCGAACGGTGCTTGGCGCTCGCGGCGTGCGGCACTAGACTGCGCGCCCCCTTTCCTTGCCACGATCTCTGCCATGGCCGCCATCACCCAGCCGTTCTGGAAGCGCAAGACCCTCGATCAGCTCGATGCCCAGGAATGGGAGTCGCTGTGCGACGGCTGTGGCCTGTGCTGCCTGCAGAAACTCGAAGACGAGGACGACGGCGCCGTCTACTACACGCGCATCGCCTGCAAGCTGCTGGATCTCAAGACCTGTCAGTGCAGCCGCTACGCCGAGCGTACCCGCTTCGTCCCCGACTGCATCCAGCTCACCCCGGCCCAGGCGGATCAGTTCGCCTGGCTGCCGCCGACCTGCGGCTATCGCCTGGTGGCCGAAGGCAAGGATCTGCCAGAGTGGCACCCGCTGATCTGCGACGACCGCGAGGCGGTGCACAAGGCCGGCATCTCCCAGTCCGGCCGCATGCTCAGCGAGACCCAGGTCGCCGAAGACGACTGGGAAGACTATCTGATCTTCCGCGCGGGCTGATCGCGGCTTCAGACCGCCGCGGTGCGGGTGCGCAGGGGCGCGGTCAGGCCCGCCGCGCGATGGCAGCGTACCTCCGCCCACTCACCTGGCAGTAGCGCCTGAGGTCGCTCGCAACCGGCGCCCGCCTGCGGACAGCGGTCCCGAAAGAAACAGCCACTCGGCAGCACCCGGTTGCTAGGCAGCTCGGTGCGCTGCGCCGCGGCATCGCCCGTGAGCGGCTGGTCCAGCCGCGGCACCGCCTCCAGCAACAGCCGGGTATAGGGGTGGCTGGGCTGCTCCAGCACCTCTGCCGCCGCCCCCAGCTCGACGATCTGCCCCAGGTACATCACCGCCACCCGGTCGGCCAGGTGGCGCACCACCGAGACGTTGTGGGAGATCAGCACGAAGGTCAGGCCGCGTTCGCGTTGCAGCTGGGCCAGCAGGTTGAGGATCTGGGCCTGTACCGAGATATCCAGGGCCGAGGTGGGTTCGTCGAGAATGATGACGTCCGGGTCCGACGACAGCGCCCGGGCGATGGCGATGCGCTGGCGCTGGCCGCCGGAGAACTGGTGCGGATAGCGATCCAGGTATTCGGGACGGATACCGACCTGCACCGCCAGGCGCTCGGCCAGGGCGCGCAGTGCCGTGGTGGAGCTGCGACCCCGCACCACCAGCGGCTCGGTGATCAGCTTCCACACCGGCAGGCGCGGGTCCAGCGATGACTGTGGGTCCTGGAAGACGATCTGGATGTTGCGCTCGCCACGGGCCGTGCCTTGAAGAGAGCCGCTCACCGGCTCCACCAGCCCCATCAGGACCTGGGCCAGGGTGCTCTTGCCGCAGCCGGATTCACCGAGCACGCCCAGGGTCTCGCCGGAAAAGAGTCGCAGGTCGATGCCGTTGAGGGCATGGGCCTGGCCCTTGGTGCGGCCGAGCCAGTCGCGGCCCACCGGATAACGCACCTCGACGCCGCTGAGTTCCAGCAGCGGTGCGGCAGGCGGAGCAAGGGTGTTCATGCCGGGGCGTCCTCCGCCTGCAGCCAGCAGGCGCTCAGGTGATCGGGGATGTCCGTCGGCAGCAGCGCGGGGCGCGTCTCGCAGCGCTCATGGCGCCGACTGCAACGATCCTTGAAGCTGCAGCCGCCGGGCAACTGGGCCAGGTTGGGCACCTGTCCAGGGATGCTGGCCAGGTCGCTGCCCGGCACCGCCTTTTCCGGCAGGCAGGCCATCAGGCCCTGGGTATAGGGATGCCGGGGTGCCTGCATGACCGCCGCGGTAGCCCCCTGTTCGACGATGCCGCCGGCGTACATCACATAGACGCGGTCGCAGAATTGCGAGACCAGGGCCATGTCATGGGTGATCAGCAGGATGGCGGTGCCCCGGGCCCGTGCCTTTTCGCGCAGCAGGAGCAGCACCTGGCGCTGCACCGTGACGTCCAGCGCGGTGGTCGGCTCATCGGCGATCAGCAGCTGCGGATCGCAGGAGAAGGCCAGGGCGATCATGATGCGCTGGCGCATGCCGCCGGACAGCTCGAAGGGATAGCGTTCGAGGATCTGCTCGGGATCGGCGATGTGCATGTCCTTGAGCGATTCGATCGCCTTGGCGCGGGCCTGGGCGGCATCCAGCGTGGTATGGCGGCGAATCACGTCGAGCAGCTGGCGACCGATGCGCCGCGTCGGATTGAGCGCGGTCATCGGCTCCTGGAAGATCATCGCCGCCTCGCGGCCGCGCACTTCCATCAGCTGGCGCTCGCTCAAGGCGAGCATGTCGTGGCCCACCAGGTTGACGCTGCCGGCGGTGACCCGGTAGCTGCCGGGGGGCAAGAGGCCGAGGGTGAGCATGGCCGTGACCGACTTGCCCGAGCCCGACTCGCCCACCACGCCGACGATCTCGCCGGGGGCCACGCTCAGGCTGACGCCGTTGAGCGCCTTGGCGCTGCTGCGAAAGCCGGGGAATTCCAGATTCAGCTGGTCGATGTGCAGAACGGGCTGGCCCATGTCATTTGCCCTTTTGGCGAGGATCGAGCAGATCGCGGATGCCATCGCCCAGCAGGTTGAAACCGATGGCGGTGACCAGGATCGCCAGACCCGGGAAGGTCGAGTACCACCACTGGTCGAGGATGAAGTTGCGACCGCTGGCGACCATCACGCCCCATTCCGCGGTGGGCGGCTGGGCACCGAGGCCGATGAAGCCCAGCGCCGAGGCCATGAGGATGGCGTTGCCGATGTCCAGGCTGAATTGCACCAGCAGCGGCGGCATGGCGTTGCGTGCCACGTGCCAGTGCACCAGGTGCCATTTGCCGGCGCCGAAGGTACGCGCTGCCTGGACGTAGGCCAGCTGACGGATGCTCAGGGTCTGGCCGCGCGCCAGGCGGACATAGAAGGGGATGCGTACCAGGGTGATGGCCAGCATGGCGTTGAACAGGCTCGGCCCGAGGGCAGCGGCCAGGGCCATGATCAGCACCAGCGAAGGCACCGAGAGGATGATGTCCATCAGGCGCATCATCAGACGATCGAAGGCACCGCCGACGATGCCCGACAGGCAGCCGAGCAGGCCGCCGCTGGCGCAGGCGGCGAAGGCCACGAACAGGCCGACGCCCACCGACTGGCGGCTGCCGTAGATCACCCGGCTGAGCAGGTCGCGACCCACCTCGTCGGTGCCGAACCAGTGCAGGGCGCTGGGTGCCTGCAGGCGGGCGGTGAGTTTCAGCGCGTTGGGCTGGTAGGGCGCCAGCCAGGGCGCGGCGACCATGCACAGCAGCACCAGCAGGGTGATCACCAGCCCCGTGAGCATCAGCGGACTGCGGCGGATGCGCCAGGCCAGCCAGGCGGTCTGCTCGCGCCAGCCGGGGCGCGAAGCGGTCAGGGTCGTCATGCTAGTTCACCTTGCCGATGCGGGGATCGACCAGCCGGTAGAGCAGGTCGATGAAGCGGTTGAGCAGGACGTAGATGAAGGACACCACGATGGCGAAGCCCATGACCGCCGGGAAATCCAGCGCCTGGATCGACTTGACCACGTAGGCGCCCATGCCCGGCCAGGCGAATACGGTTTCGGTGAGCACCGCGCCATAGAGCAGGTCGCCCAGGGCCAGGCCGATCACCGTGATGGAGGGAATCAGCGCGTTGGGCAGCGCGTGGCGCAGCACCACGGTGGCCTGCGACAGGCCATAGGCGCGGGCGGTGCGGATATAGTCCTCGCCCAGCTGTTCGAGCATGGCGCTGCGGATCTGCCGGGTGATGACGCCCAGGTTGACGAAGGCCAGGGTCACCGCCGGCAGCAGCAGGTGCTTGGCCGCACTGACGAAGCCGGTGAGATCGCCCGCCAGCAGGGTATCGATCAGATAGAAGCCGGTCACCGCTGGCGGTGGCGTCAGCCCCTGGTCCAGGCGCCCGCCGCCCGGCAGCCAGCCGAGGTGCCCGTAGAACAGCACGATCAGCCCCAGGCCCAGCCAGAAGGCCGGGGTGGAGATGCCGGCCACCGCCAGGGTACGGCTGAGGTGATCGATCCAGCGGTTGTTGTAGACCGCCGAGAGCACGCCCAGCGGCACGCCAATGAGGATCGACAGCAGCAGCGCCGCCAGGGCCAGCTCCAGGGTGGCCGGAAAGAACAGCTGCAGGTCTTCCAGGACCGGGCGGTGGGTGCGGATCGACTGGCCCAGATCGCCCTGGAACAGGTCCCCCATGTAGCGGAAGTATTGCTGGTAGAGCGGCAGGTCGAGGCCCAGCTGCTGACGGATACCGGCGACGATTTCGTCACTGGCACGCTCGCCGGCGATCAGCCGCGCCGGATCGCCCGGGATCAGGTGGGAGATGACGAAGGTGATCAGGGACACCCCGATCACCACGATGAGGATATCGGTCAGCTGCTTGCGCAGCAGATGGAAGAAGGCCATGGCATACCTCGCGGGGCGGGTGCCGGAGCGCGCCGGCACCCGTCGCCCTTACTTGGACATCGCAGCGAAATCGAAGACCTGCTCGAGCATGGGGTTGAACACGTACCCCTTGACCGCGGCGCGCATCGGCACCGTGTAGGCCTTCTGGTAGAGGTAGGCGTAGGCGGCGTCGCCCACCACGATCTTCTGGGCTTCCTGGTACAGCGCCTTGCGCTGGGCCACGTCGCTGACGCTGGCGGCGTCGCGCAGCAGCTGGTCCACCTTGGGGTTGCTGTAGAAGGCGCGGTTGCCCGCCAGCCCCGCATTGGTGCTGTCGAACCAGAAGTTCATGAACATGTAGGGATCGGCGAAGTCCGGACTCCAGTTGCCGATGGCGACGTCGAAGTCACCCTTGCCCAGGCGTTCGCGGAAGGTGGCGTTGGCCAGCTTCTCCATCTTCAGGTTGACGCCGAGGGTGCCCAGGCCGGCCTGCAGGGTCAGGCCGATGGGCTCCCAAGCCGGGTCCTTGTCCGAGTAGAGGAATTGCAGCTCCCGCACCTTGGGCGCCTTGCCCAGGGCGGCCTGGGCGGCTTCCAGGTCCTGCCTGGGCATTGGCAGGCTCGGATCATGGCCCCACATGCCGTCCGGGATCGGGCCGTTCATGAGCTTGGCCTTGCCCATGGCGATGCCTTCGACGATGCCCTGGTAGTCGAGGGAGTCGACCACGGCCTTGCGCGCGTTGACGTCGTTCAGGGGCGCGCGCCTGTTGTTGAGGTAGAGGTAGGTCACCCGCAGCGAGGGGTAGGCGGTGGTGACGAAGCCGGACTTCTGCGCCAGCGCCTTGACCTGGTCCTCGGGCAGGTCCTCGATGATGTCCAGATCGCCCTGTTCCAGTTGCAGGCGCCGTACCGAAGGTTCGGCGATGATGCGGATCACCACCTGCTTGAGCGTGGGTGCCTTGCCGGCGTAGTGCGGGTTGGGCTCCAGGGTCAGCGACTGGCCCTTCTGCCAGGCGGCCAGGCGATAGGCGCCGGAGCCGGCGGTGTGCCCGGCCAGCCAGGCGTCCACGTCCTTGCCGTGGGTACTGGCCACCTTCGGGTTGATCACGCTGGCGCCGTCGTGGGCCAGGGCGAAGAGGAAGGGCGCGAAGGGTTTCTGCAGGGTGAATCTGATCGTCTGCGGGTCCACCACGGTGACCGTCATGTCCGCCGGGAAGATGCTGGACGGGCCCTGCTTGAGCTTCATCAGGCGCTCGACCGAGAACTTGACCGCCTCGGCGGTGACCCCGCTGCCATCGTCGAATTTGTTGCCGGGCTTGAGGGTGAAGGTCCACACCAGGTTGTCGGGGGAGACGGTCCAGCCGCTGGCCAGGTCGCCCTCGACGTCGGTGCTGCCCTTGCCGTCTTCCACCTTGTAGCGCATCAGGCGCTGGTAGGCCGGGTAGGTCACGGTCCAGTCGTTGTTGTCGAAGGTCACGCCCGGATCGACGGTCTGCAGATCCGCAGGCTTGCCGATGACCAGGGTGTCGGTCGCGGTGGCGGCGCTGGCCGGTTGCCAGGCGCCGAGGCCCAGCAGGGAAACCAGGGCGAGCACGCGGGACGCCGATGAAACGTGGGTGCGCGAAGACGAGAACATGCCGGTACCTCGGATTGTTTGGGTTTAGGGGTGTTTCGGCAGTGGGCAAGGCGGTCGAGCGAAGGGCTCGCGGCGCCGGATTCGAATGACCCGGTCGCCGGCAGGATCAGTTCAGCAGGGCGGCAAGCTCCTCCTGGCTGAGATGGTGGTGGTCGATCAAGGCATAGCGGCGGGCGTCGGGCAATTCGAAGTGCCACCACTCGCTGGGGATGTAGGTGAAGCCGGCGCTCTGCATGATGCCCAGCAGCAGCAGGCGGTTGCGCTGGGCGGCGGTGGGCAGCGCCGGGTTGAACAGGTGCGACAGCTCGCGCATGTCGTCGAAGCCGGTGCCCATGTCCAGCGGTTCATCGGCCTCGTCGAGCAGGGTCACGTCCACGGCCACGCCGCGGCTGTGGTGCGAACCCTGCGCCGGATCGCTCACGTACCGGGCGTCGGGCAGCACCCGCCACAGCAGTTGCTGGGCATAGGGCGGGCGGTAGGCATCCAGCACCTGCAGGCGCAGACCGGCCTGTTGCGCCAGCGCGCTGGCGCGTTGCAGGCGGGCGGCGGCGTCCCGGTGCAGCAGGCAATGGGCGTCCTGGTAGAGCACCTTGCCGGCCAGGTTGTCGGCGGTCGCATAGACCAGGTGGATGGCTACGCCGTAGTGGTCGGCGTCGATCTCGACGAGTTCTGGATGGTTCACGGTACGGGGTGCTTCCTTGGGGTGAAGAAGAGGGCCAGGGCTCATTCGAATTGCCCGAAGCGCTGCTGCAGGGCGCGATTGCTGGCCAGACGCTGTTCCAGGGCATCGCCCGAGCGATCCGCCACCGCTGACACCAGCAGGTTCAGCAGGCAGGCCAGCGGCGCCAGGGAGTCCCAGAACTGGTCGACTTCCAGGCGCAGTTGCAGCAGGTCGGCGGGGTAATCCCGCGCCCAGGGGCAGTGGTAGTCCGTGATCAGCGCCATGGGCAGCCTGGCATCACGAGCGCTCTCGCAGAGCTTGCGAGTGACGCTGGAGTAGGCGCGAAAGTCGGCCACCATCAGGTAGGGCTGGGCGAAGCCGCTGTTGAAGATGTCGGCGTAGGTGCCCGACAGGCCGTCGACGTAGAAGGCCTTGGGCCGGATGTATTCCAGCAGGCTGTGAAAACTGCCGAGCACCCCGCGGGTGGTCTGGATGCCGGCGATTAACACCGCGTCCGCGCCGGTCAGCCGCTGGACCACCTGTTCGAACACCGGGCCGCGGGCCAGCTGGTAGACGTCCTCGATGGCGGCGAGCTCGGCGGCCAGGGAACGGTCCAGGGCGTCGCTGCGTCCGCTCTGCTGGCGAAAGGCACTGAAGCGGTCGGTGATGCGCCAGGCTTCCAGGCCTTCGTCTCTCAGGCTCTGCTTGACGTCGTCGAGGTTGCGATAGCCCAGGGAGCGCAGCAGCCGGCCCACGGAAATGCCGGTGGTGTTGGTGCGCTGGGCGATGCTGTCGGCCGTCTCGAAGGGCAGCTTCTCGGGATTGGCCAACAGATAGCCCGCGACGCGTTTGCCGGTGGGGGTGAGGTCGGCGAAGGCGCCTTCGAGGGCTTGGAAGAACAACGGCTTGGTCAAGGTGTAGACCCGTAATGTTATCGAGCTGTCATTAACTGCTCCGTTGTTCGAAAGCTAACATTGGTTTTCCGGGCGTCGCAAGGGGCTGCACGCTGGTTGTCAGCGAGGTGTCGCAAAGCGGGGTTGGGGGTCGTTGCGAGATAAGCCAATCGAGGCGGAATGGCTTGGGAGGAGGGGGCGGCGTCCCGGACGAGACGCCGCGGTACCGCAGGAAGTCAGCCCAGCGGCGACTCCATGTGCGAGGTGCGCTCGACGGCGCCGTAGCGATCGCCGACCGCATGGGCTCGCTCCAGCAGCACCTTCAGCTCGGCCAGGTCCTGGGCGATGCGGGTACCAGGGTCGCGGCGCAGCAATCGGGCGAACAGGTGGCCGAGGCGCCCGGCTGGCGGCTCGTAGGCCATGACCGCGGTCACCTCGGTGCCACCGGGCACATCGGCGAAGCTGACCCAGCCCAGGTTGTTCAGGCCGGCGTAACCGCACGAGCGCCAGCCGATCAGCCGGCCTGGTTCGTCGTCGGTGACTTCGGCGTCCCATTCGAAACGCCCCATGGGCGCCTTGACCACCCAGTGGGAATAGCGGTCGTTGAGTACGTCCACGCGCTCGATATGGCGCATGAAGATCGGCAGGTTGGAGAAGTCGCGCCAGAAGCGATAGAGCTCATCGCGGGGGCGGGCGATGACCACCCGGCGGGTCTGGGAGGCCGCCGAATGCCAGGCCAGCGAACGGCGGACGTCGCGCTCGAAACGCACCTTGGTCAGGGTGCTTTTGATCGAGCAGTGTCCGCGCAGGCCACGTTTCAGCAGCCAGGCGCCGGTGGCGCCGGTCAGCAGGCCGAGCAGACCGCCACGCGCCAGGCCGCGGCTGATCAGCAGACCACCGCCGGCCACGGAGGCCAGGCGTTCGACGCCCTTGATGGCGGCAGCGTCGCGCGGCGGAGGAGCGAGAGGGGGAGTGGGGGCATCTAGGTGCATGGCAGATTCTCCTTTGGCTGTGGAAAAGACCTGCCCAGAGCCCCCGCCGTTCCCTAGCCGGTCAGGCCCAGTACCCGGAAGACGAAGGCATATTCCAGTGCCACGTCGCGCAAGGCCTGGTAGCGCCCGCTCATGCCGCCGTGTCCGGCGCCGAATTCGGTCTTGAGCAACAGCAGTGGGGCCTGATCGGTCCGCCGCTCGCGCAGCCGTGCCACCCACTTGGCGGCTTCCCAGTACTGCACCCGGGTGTCGTGATAGCCCGCCACCGCGAGGATGGCCGGATAGGCCTGGGCCTTCACGTTTTCATAGGGCGCATAGCTGGCGATGCGCTCGCGCACTTCCGGCTCGTTGGGGTCGCCCCATTCGTCGTACTCGGTCACGGTCAGCGGCAGGTCCGGCTTGAGCATGGTGTTGAGGACGTCGACGAAGGGCACCTCGGCGATGGCGGCGGCGTAGAGCTCGGGGCGCTGGTTGAGCACCGCGCCGGTCAGCAGGCCGCCGGCGCTGCCACCGCTGATGACCACCTGTTGCGGCGTCGTCAGGCCCTGTTCCAGCAGATGTTCGGTGCAGGCGATGAAGTCGTCGAAGGTGTTCTGCTTGTGTTCCAGCTTGCCGCTGCGATACCAGGCTTCACCCAGCTCGCCGCCGCCGCGCACATGGGCGATGGCGAAGCGCACGCCACGATCCAAGAGGCTCAGGCGGGCGTGGGAGAACCAGGGATCGAGGCTGTGGCCATAGGCGCCGTAGCCATAGAGGTACAGCGGGGCGCTCTGCGGCAGGTCGCGCCGACCGACCAGGCTGATGGGGATACGGGTGCCATCGGCGGCAGTGGCCCACAGGCGGCGGCTTTCGTAGGCGTCGGCGTCGAACGGGCCTTCCACCGGTACCTGCTTGAGCACCCGCTGGGTACCGCTGGCCAGGTCCAGTTCGCGGATCTCGGCGGGCCGATTGAGCGCCTCGTAGCGCAGGCGCATGACTGGACTGTTGAATTCCAGCACGTCCATGGCATCCAGGCTGTAGACCTCGTCCGGCAGGTCGACGCGATAGGGCGCCTGGCCGTAGGGCCGCACCTCCAGGATCGGCAAGCCGGCGGTGCGCAGGCTCAGCACCAGTGCCTGGGCGCCGAGGCTGGCATCCTCCAGCATCACGTCCGGGTCATGGGGCACCACCAGCTGCCAGTGCGAGCGGGTGGGGCTGTCCTCGGCGGCCTGGTAGAGCGCGAAGTTGATGCCGTCCTGGTTGCTGCGGATGTACCAGCCATCGACGCCATGATCGGGGAAGTACTCGTGGCCTTCCTTGCGGGGCGCCAGGCAGACAAAGGCCTCGTCCGGCCGATCCGCGTCCAGCACCCAGGCTTCGCTGGTGGTCTTGCTGTGGGACAAGAGCAGCAGCTTGCGCTCGGAGCTCGAACGATAGCAGCCGAGGAAGAAGCGCCCGTCGTTCTCGTGGAAGACCAGTTGCGGCTCGGCATCGCCCAGGTGGTAGCGATAGAGCTTGTGCGGACGATGGGATTCGTCACGCTCGCCAAAGAACAGGGTGCGGCTGTCATTGGCCCAGGTCAGGCTGCCGTCGCACTCCTCGAAGAGCAGTTCGGTCACTCCGCCGGTGGCCAGCTCCTTCACATAGAGCCGGTAGGTCTCGTCGCCGACCTGGTCGAGGCTGTAGGCGAGCCGGGTCTGGTCCGGGCTGATGGTGAAGCGGCCGACCGAGAGAAAGCCGCCGTCGGCGATGGCGTTGCCGTCGAACAGCAGCTCCTCGGTCGCCGGATCGGGCGTCAGGTCGCCGTCGGCCGGGCGGCGACAGCGATAGTTGCGGCCGTACTCGTCACCGGCCTGGGTGCGCTGATAGTAGAGGTAGTCGCCGCGAGGGACGGGCAGCGACAGGTCCGTTTCGCGGATGCGCGCGCGGATCTCCTCGAACAGTTGCTCGCGCAGGGCGGCTTCGGGTGCCAGCTGGGCTTCCAGGTAGGCGTTCTCGGCTTCCAGGTGCGCCAGCACCTCGGGGGCGTCACGGTTTTCCAGCCAGACGTAGGGATCGTCACCGGGGGCGCGGCGGGCAGTGGGGGCTTGGGTCATGCGGGCTCCTTGGGCGCCGCGCAAGAGCACGCGGGCGGGGCAAAACCGCTATCATAGGCTTCTCCTTTCCGCTATCGCCATGGATCGCAATGACCGAGCAAGAGTACCTGATCGCCTGGGCCGTCTACGCCATCGCCGCGCTGCTGCTGTTGGTGGTGTCTTTCAAGGCCACCGGCTGGCTCTGGCGCTGGCTGCGCGAACCCATCCGGCTGGTGGTGGCCGTGCTGCTGGTAACGCCGGCCCTGGTGGATGCCGAGCATGGCCTCTATGCCCCGGCGATCGCCGTGACGGTGCTGGACCTGGTGTTCAAGGTGGGCAACAGCGCCTGGTCGGCGGTGGCCAACCTGGCGGTCGCCGGCACCATCGGCGTGGTGCTCTATCTGATCTTCGTCCTCTGTCGCTGGCTGTACCGGCGCTCCCATCCACGTCCGGTGCCGGTCGCCGCGGAGGCGCCAACGGATGCTCCGCAACCGGAATCGCCGGTGCCGCCGCGGACCCCGGCAGCCCCGGTCGAGCGGCGCGAACCCCGTGGTCGTGGCGAGCGCGTCGAACCCCGCCTGTAATCCAGGCTTGCGCCCAGGACGTGACCCCTTCAGCATGACCGCGAAGGGCAGCGGCTGCAGCCGCCGTTGAACCAGGCAGCCACCCCGGAGGGACGGACATGTGCGAATTGCTGGGCATGAGTGCCAACGTGCCCACGGATCTGGTCTTCAGTCTCCGGGGCCTCATGCAGCGCGGTGGGCGTACCGGTCCGCATCGAGACGGCTGGGGCGTGGCTTTCTACGAGGGCAGGGGACTGCACCTGTTCAAGGATGCCCTGCCAGGCGCCGATTCCGAGGTGGCCAAGCTGGTCCAGGGCTACCCGATCAAGAGCCATACGGTGATCGGCCATATCCGTCACGCCAACGTCGGGTCGGTCAATCTGGCCAATACCCACCCCTTCGTGCGGGAACTGGGCGGGCGCTATTGGAGCTTTGCCCATAACGGCCAGCTGCAGGATTTCCATCCCGAGCCGCGCTTCTACCGGCCGGTGGGCGATACCGACAGCGAGACGGCCTTTTGCAGCCTGCTGGATCAGGTCCGCGAGCGCTTTCCCGAACCCGTCCCGGTGGAGATGCTGTTGCCGCAGCTGGTGAACGCCTGCGATGGCTTTCGCAAGAAGGGCGTCTTCAATTGCCTGCTCAGCGACGGCGACTGGCTGTTCAGCTTCTGCACCACCAAGCTGGCCCATATCACCCGCCGCGCCCCCTTCGGTCCGGCCCAGTTGCGCGATGCGGAAGTCCACATCGACTTCAAGGCCGAGACCACGCCCAATGACGTCGTCACCATCATCGCCACCGAGCCCCTGACCTCCGACGAGGTCTGGACCCTGCACCAGCCAGGGGAATGGCATCTCTGGTGGGATGGCGAGATCGTCACCCAGGGCCGCGTCTAGACAGGAAGCCACTTCACGATGCTGCGCAGTTATATTCGTCTGCTGTTGTTCACCCTGGCCTTGCTGATAGGGGTACAGATTCCCGGCTTCATGCTCGACTACGAGCAGCGCGTGGATGCCCATCGCCTCGAGTCCGATCAGGCCCTCAGCGGTTTCAGGCGGACCGCGCAGCAGTATTTCGAAGGCAGCCTCGATGGCTTGCTGGCGCATTACCGGGCCAGCGAGGATCCGGTCTTTCGCAGTGACGCCGACAGCCTCGGCGTACTGCTGCGCCGTAATGCGCTGTTCAACGAAGAATGGCAGGTGCTGCAAGGGCCTTGGTACCAGCGGGCCTGGCACATCCTGGTGTCGCCCAACAGCGAACTGCGCGACGAGACCCTGCGGCAGTATCGCTATCAGGTGGTGCTTACCCCCGAAGCCATCGGCTGGGGGATAGGGCTGGGATTGGCCTTGGCGGTGACGGTGGAAACCCTCGCGCTCTGGCTTTCAATCCTGCTCTATCCGCGGCGTCCGGCCCGGCGGGTGTCCTAGCCTTCAAAAAAATTTCACGTTTTCAGGCGTTTAGCTGAAAAAAAGGGCTTGACGCCAAAGTCCCGCGCTGTAGAATGCGCACCCACAGCAGGCACGTAGCTCAGTTGGTTAGAGCACCACCTTGACATGGTGGGGGTCGTTGGTTCGAATCCAATCGTGCCTACCAAACAAAACCCGCACTGCTGGCGGGTAAGAAAAAAGGCGATCCGAAAGGGTCGCCTTTTTTCGTTTGGGGCTGGATTGGGAAAGGGCCCAGTGATCAGGGCTTCAGATCCGTCCTGGCGATTCGGGCTCGATGACCAATGGCGCGGCACCGCCATTCCGCCGTCGCCAGCTGCCCAAGAGTGGCGGCCGGCCCCTCACGGCAGGCCGCTGGCGCTGCTGCTCAGCATTTTTCATGACTTGATTCATCCCCCACGACCTGTTATTCGACCGTGGGCGTTGCCCTGGCGAAGGCGAAGAACTAGGCGTCTTGCTGCCGGGCGGCCATCGGCCACGTGAGCGCCACGAACGCCATCCCGCCACCCACCAGCAGCAGCGCTGTACTCAGGCTCCAATGCTGCGCGACGAAGCCGATGGCGGCTGGACCGATGAGAATGCCGGCGTAGCCGATGGTGGTGATCGCTGCAATCGCGTGGCTTGCAGGCATCCGGGGCTGCCTTCCGGCGGCACTGAAAAGCACGGGGACGATGTTGGAAGCCCCGAGGCCAACGAGCAGGAAGCCGGCGAAGGCAAAGGGCTGGCTAGGTGCCAGAACCGCCATCAGGAAGCCTACCGCGGCGAGTAGACCGCCGCCTACGACCACTTTCAGGCCGCCCAGCGTCTTCACGATCCGGTCGCCGGTCAGGCGGCCAATGGTCATCGCCAACGCGAACACCGTGTAACCGAAGCCGGCCTGCGCCGGATCGACGTCATGCGCATCGATCAGGAACAGGGCGCTCCAGTCCAGGATCGCGCCTTCACCGAGAAAAATCAGAAAACAGAGCAAGCCGATGAAGGCGACGATCCCGCGCGGCAGCGTAAACAGCGGGGTATGCCCGGCGTCATGATTGCCGTAGGGCAGTAGGCCCTTGATTGAAGCCGCGAGTAGGACGATCAGCAGCGCGCTGAACACCAGGGTCGCAACCAGGGGTTGCGTTCCAGCCCCCAAAAGAACGCTCATGCCGCCGGCGCCGACAATCCCACCGACACTGAACAGGCCGTGGAAGCCGGACATCATGTTGCGCCCGCTGTCCTTCTCGACCATCACGGCCTGAATGTTGATCGCGACGTCCAGAGCGCCAACGCTTGCGCCGAACAAGGCCAAGGCTATGGCCATGCCGAAGATCGAGTCGGCGACGGCAAGCAGAGGCAGCACCAGCGCCAGTGCCAACGAGCTGGTCGCGATCACCGCGCGGCATCCGAAGCGGCTGGCGAGGATGCCGACGATGGGCATCGCGACAAGGGATCCCAGGCCGAGGCAAAGCAGCAGAAGGCCAAGCGTCGAATCATCGGCGCCGATCCTCGCCTTGGCGATGGGCACCAGGGGTGCCCACGCGGCCATGGCGGACCCCGCAATCAGGAAGCCGGCACGGGTCGCCCATTGCTCGATCGCTCCCGCAGGTTGTCGGGCGGCGAGTTGTACGTGTTGCATGGGCGATGCTCCGAAATAAGACGGTAGTAGTGATGATCACACTTCGTACCAGTGTTAGCTGATCATGCATGATTAAGCAATATCGCGCACAATCGTGCATGTCATGGCTGGTATGCGCAGCGCGAGACCGCCATGCCTGTCCCGAGCGGGTTGGCAGCCGGCTGGCGTGGAGGTATCGGCAGGACCTGGTAGCACCGCCTGCGGGGAGGGGGGTGAAGGGCTGCGCGAATCTATGGGCGGAGCGGAGCTTCAACACGCCGACCGGCTCGGGTGTCAGCCGCACCGACTGCCTCCATTGCAGCGGCAGCCTATGTCTAGGCACCTTGGGATTTTGGACGCCGACGGCGATGGACAGGCCTTGCCGAGGCTTTTTGCAGAAGGGGTATTGGTTCGGGTCCAGTCGGACCTGGCAAGCGAAATCCGGGTGTTTGACCGGCACTAGAAAGGGCAATCCAAGAGGTCGCCCTTTTCGTGTTTGCCTGTTCTGCACGCCGTGATCGAGGCGGACTTGCTGGGCATCGGGTCGTTCCACAGGACGACCTTGCGATCGCCCTGTTGTCCCTCCCAAGCCATCAGCTGCTCGGGGTGACGGTCTCGGTGAAGGAGCCCGCCGGCTGCAGCCCGTGTTTATTGGCCGTGAAGTCCAGGGCCGTCGAGGCGTAGCGCACGCCATCCTGAACCTGCTTGAGCGTCAGGTTGGCCTCATAGAACTTGTCGCTGGCCAATTGCTTGGCCGCCTGGTCGACGTCCGTCATGGTCTGCTTGAGCGGTGCCAGGGCAATGGCCGTATCGATATCCACATCGGCCAGGCGCAGGGTTTCCGCAGCACCCTTGGCGTCGCCATGTTTGAGTTTGTTATTGGCATCGGCCACTGCCTTCACTTTCTGCGGGCTGGCCATATAACTGTCCTGCACCACGGTATCGCCCCAGATCGGCAGCCAGGAGGTTACGGTAGTGCTGGTATCGGCCTTGCCCCGATTATTCTTGACTTGCAACTCGCTCGCGGCTTTTTTCAGCGCGGTATTATCCGACTGCGCAAGTTTGAGTGCCTGTTGGGCGTCCTTGACATGGGACACCGCTTGCTTCGTTTGCCCTTGGAAGAGTTCCAGGCGTGCCGCGGAGATGTCGGTGAAGGCCCGTTGCCCCTGGGTGGACAGGGCCTGGAAGCTGCCGAGTTCGTTTGCCGAGGGGGCTTGGTTCGCGGCGATCGCCGCAGACGAGCAGGCGGCTACGATGGCGACGACCAGCATGCTCTTTGCCAGTGTGTTCTTGACGTTCATGTGCTGCCTCCAGCGGATATGCAATTGAAGTAAGGCTATCGCTCAGGTACCAGAACCAGGTTCTGCAGTGCCTGGGTTCGATACTCCGCCGTATCGCTTAACACTGGATTAATAAGTGCGGGGCTTTTCTTGAATAGCCGCTGAACAACTTCTTGCGGGAGCAAGTTGTGGTAGTGACGTGGTGCTGCTTGATATTGATCGAGGCTGGAGCGACTGCTTTCTGAGCGACTCCAATCTATGCAACAGAACTTTCAGCAAGTCTGACTCTTTTTAAGGGTTCTCGGTGCGGGGAGGGGTGTGACCGCTTGCCTCGGTCGTGGGGCCCCGCGTTTTCACGTAGACTGGCAGACGATTTTTCTTGGGGCTCCGCTGCTTCGCCAGGCGCGAGCAGGGCCCGTTACCGCGAGGAGCGAGTGATGACGCAGGGTGGTGAAGGCCGGCAGATCGGCAAGGGTGGTTGCCTGGGGTTGATCCTGCTGTCGATCCTGTTCGCGGTCGTGGTCTTCGGCTCCATCATCTATGTCTATCGCCACAATGCGACGCCGGTCAGCCGTGCCAACGAGCAGCAGGCCATCGACCAGTGCCTGGCCCGGGCCAATGCCGCGGACACCTCGCCGGCCGATCGCCAGGCGCTGATGGAAAACTGCCAGGAAATGCAGAAGCAGTTCCTCAAGAAGTACCCCGACGCGGCGCGTTAAGCGGGCGACAGTCCCTTGCGAGGTTGCGCCAGGTCTCGGTTTCTGAAAGGATTTCCGTCCCAAACTTTCCAGTGATCCTTTCGCGTCGCCCGGAATGCCTTGCGGCCCTGCCACTGTGCGGCGGGATTTCCAGCGGTGCGGCTGCTTACTGGCCAATCCCACCATGTGGCCCTTGGTATGGGTCACCACTGAGTTGAGGAGGCGCCATGCCTGTCATTACTCTCCCCGACGGTAGCCAACGTCCATTCGACAAGCCCGTCACCGTAGCCGAAGTCGCCCAGTCCATTGGCGCCGGTCTCGCCAAGGCCACCATCGCCGGTCGCGTCGATGGCCAGCTGCGCGATGCCAGCGATCTCATCGAGCGGGATGCCAACCTGCAGATCATCACCGCCAAGGACGAGGACGGCCTGGAGATCATCCGCCACTCCTGCGCCCACCTGGTGGGTCATGCGGTCAAGCAGCTGTTCCCGACCGCCAAGATGGTCATCGGCCCGGTGATCGACGAAGGCTTCTACTACGACATCTCCTTCGAGCGTCCCTTTACCCTCGATGACCTCTCGGCCATCGAGACGCGGATGCGCGAGCTGATCGACAAGGACTACGACGTCATCAAGAGGATGACGCCGCGCGCCGAGGTCATCGAGGTGTTCAAGGCCCGGGGTGAGGAGTACAAGCTGCGCCTGATCGACGACATGCCCGAGGAGCAGGCCATGGGCCTGTACTACCACGAGGAATACGTCGACATGTGCCGGGGCCCGCACGTGCCCAACACCCGCTTCCTCAAGGCGTTCAAGCTGACCAAGCTGTCCGGCGCCTACTGGCGTGGTGACGCCAAGAACGAGCAGCTGCAGCGCATCTATGGCACCGCCTGGGCGGACAAGAAGCAGCTGGCAGCCTACATCCAGCGCATCGAGGAAGCCGAGAAGCGCGACCATCGCCGCATCGGCAAGCAGCTCGATCTCTTCCACCTGCAGGAAGAAGCGCCCGGCATGGTGTTCTGGCACGCCAACGGCTGGACCGTCTACCAGGTGCTCGAGCAGTACATGCGCAAGGTCCAGCGCGAGCATGGCTACCAGGAGATCAAGACGCCCCAGGTGGTCGATCGCATCCTGTGGGAGCGTTCGGGGCACTGGTCCAACTACGCCGAGAACATGTTCACCACGGCGTCGGAAAACCGCGACTTCGCGGTCAAGCCCATGAACTGCCCCTGCCACGTGCAGGTGTTCAACCAGGGCCTTAAGTCCTACCGCGACCTGCCGCTGCGTCTGGCCGAGTTCGGTGCCTGCCACCGCAATGAGCCGTCCGGCGCCCTGCACGGCATCATGCGCGTGCGCGGCTTCACCCAGGACGACGCCCACATCTTCTGCACCGAAGAACAGGTGGAGAAGGAAGCGGCTGACTTCATCAAGCTGACCCTGCAGGTCTATGCCGACTTCGGCTTTACCGACGTGATCATGAAGCTCTCCACCCGGCCGGCCAAGCGCGTCGGTTCCGAAGAGCTGTGGGACCGCGCCGAGAAGGCCTTGGCCGATGCACTGGATGCCTCGGGTCTGGACTGGGAATACCAGCCGGGTGAGGGCGCCTTCTACGGGCCCAAGATCGAGTTCACCCTCAAGGACTGCCTGGGCCGTAACTGGCAGTGTGGTACCCTGCAGTACGATCCCAACCTGCCGGAACGCCTCGACGCCAGCTACATCTCCGAGGACAACAGCCGTCAGCGGCCGGTGATGCTGCATCGCGCGATTCTCGGCTCCTTCGAGCGGTTCATCGGCATGCTCATCGAGCACTATGCCGGTCTGTTCCCGGCGTGGCTCGCCCCGACCCAGGCGGTGGTGCTCAATATCACCGACAAGCAGGCCGATTTTGCCCAGCAGGTCGTCGGCGAATTGAACGCTGAGGGCTTCCGAGCCAAAGCCGACTTGAGAAACGAGAAGATCGGCTTTAAAATCCGCGAGCATACTTTGCTCAAGGTTCCCTATCTCCTGGTTATTGGAGACCGGGAGGTTGAGACACGATCCGTTGCCGTGCGTACCCGTGAAGGCGTAGATCTGGGCTCCATGCCCATCGAGCGTTTCCGCGAGCTGCTCACGCAAGCGGTTTCCCGGCGTGGCCGGCAAGATTCGGAGTAATCACTATCAAGCAGCGTGACATGAGACAAGACAAGCGAGCCGCCCCCCGGGCACCGATCAACGAAAATATCACCGCCCGGGAAGTTCGCCTTATTGGCGCCGATGGTCAGCAAGTAGGCATCGTCTCCATCCAGGAGGCCCTGCAGGCTGCTGAAGACGCCAAGCTGGATCTGGTGGAAATCACCGCCGACGCCGTACCCCCGGTCTGCCGGATCATGGACTACGGCAAGCATGTCTTCGAGAAGAAGAAGCAGGTCGCGGCGGCGAAGAAGAACCAGAAGCAGGCTCAGGTCAAAGAAATCAAGTTTCGTCCAGGGACGGAAGAAGGGGATTACCAGGTAAAACTACGCAACCTGGTACGTTTCCTAACCGAGGGGGACAAGGCCAAGGTCTCGTTGAGATTCCGCGGCCGGGAGATGGCTCACCAGGAGCTGGGCATGGAGCTGTTGAAGCGGGTCGAAGCTGACCTCGTCGAACACGGCGCCGTTGAGCAGCATCCTAAGATGGAAGGACGCCAACTCATCATGGTCATCGCCCCCAAGAAGAAAAAGTAACTACCAGGGCACTGGCAGGCCTTGCTGTTATGCGTAATCACTCAATGCGGAGTATCCGAACATGCCAAAGATGAAAACCAAAAGCGGCGCTGCGAAGCGCTTCGTGAAAACTGCTGGTGGCATCAAGCACAAGCACGCTTTCAAGAGCCACATTCTGACCAAGATGACCACCAAGCGTAAGCGTCAGCTGCGCGGTACGTCGCTGATGCATGCATCCGACGTCCAAAAGGTCGAGCGCATGCTGCGCCTTCGTTAATCCTGGTCAAGAATTTAAAGGAAGTTACTCATGGCTCGTGTTAAGCGTGGCGTCATCGCTCGTCGCCGTCACAAGAAAATCCTGAAGCTCGCCAAAGGCTACTACGGTGCCCGTTCGCGCGTCTTCCGCGTCGCTAAGCAAGCGGTAATCAAGGCAGGCCAATACGCCTACCGTGACCGCCGCCAGAAGAAGCGTCAGTTCCGCGCTCTGTGGATCGCCCGTATCAACGCTGGTGCTCGTATCAACGGTCTGTCCTACAGCCGTCTGATCGCCGGCCTGAAGAAAGCGGCCATCGAGATCGACCGCAAGGTACTGGCCGATCTGGCCGTGAACGAAAAAGCGGCGTTTGCTGCGATTGTCGAGAAAGCTAAAGCTTCGCTGGCTTAAGCCCCCCGGCAATCTCGCGCCTCTGGCGCGAAGCAACGTTATCGATAGGGGAAGAGCCTCATAGCTCTTCCCCTATTTTGTATCTGGAGTCCCTAGATGGAAAACCTGGATGCGCTGGTCTCCCAAGCACTGGAGGCCGTGCGGCACACCGAAGACACCAACGCCCTGGAACAGCTCCGGGTCAATTACCTGGGCAAGAAGGGTGAGCTGACTCAGATCATGAAGACCCTGGGCCACCTCACCGCGGAGGAGCGTCCCCAGGCTGGCGCGCTGATCAACGCCGCCAAGGAACGTGTCCAGGACGCAATCAACAGCCGTAAGGCGACGCTGGAGCAGGCCGCCTTGGCCGCTCGCCTCGCCGCGGAACGCATCGACGTGACCCTGCCCGGGCGCGGTCAGGCCTCGGGTGGCCTGCATCCGGTCACCCGTACCCTGGAGCGTATCGAGCGTCTGTTCGCCAACATCGGCTATGGGGTCGCCACCGGTCCCGAGATCGAGGACGACTACCATAACTTCGAAGCGCTCAACATCCCCGGCCACCACCCGGCGCGGGCGATGCACGATACCTTCTACTTCAACGCCAACATGCTGCTGCGCACCCACACCTCGCCGGTGCAGATCCGCACCATGGAGAGCCAGCAGCCGCCGATCCGCATCATCTGCCCGGGTCGCGTGTACCGCTGCGACAGCGATCAGACCCACTCGCCGATGTTCCATCAGGTCGAAGGCCTGGTGATCGACGAGGAAGTCAGCTTCGCCGATCTCAAGAGCACCCTGGTGACCTTCCTGCGCGAATTCTTCGAGGAAGAGCTGGAAGTCCGCTTCCGTCCCTCCTACTTCCCCTTCACCGAGCCCTCGGCCGAGGTGGACATCCGCCGCCCGAGTCGCGAGGGCGAACCGGCTTCGCGCTGGCTCGAGGTGCTGGGCTGCGGCATGGTCCACCCCAACGTCCTGCGCATGGCCGGCATCGATCCGGAGAAGTACCAGGGCTTCGCCTTCGGCATGGGCGCCGAGCGCCTGGCCATGCTGCGCTATGGGGTCAACGACCTGCGCCTCTTCTTCGACAACGATCTGCGCTTCCTGGCGCAATTCCGCTAGCTGCCAGACGGGAGTCCTATGAAATTCAGTGAACAATGGCTGCGTAGCTGGGTGAACCCTGCGGCTACGCACGAGGATCTGGTTGCCCGGTTGTCCATGGCCGGCCTGGAAGTGGACGGCGTCGAAGCGGCGGCCGGGAGCTTCCAGGGCGTCATCGTCGGCGAGGTGGTCTCCGTCGAGCGCCATCCCGATGCCGACAAGCTCAACGTCTGTCAGGTCAGCAACGGTCAGGAATCCTTCCAGGTGGTCTGCGGTGCGCCGAATGTGCGCGCAGGCCTGAAGGTGCCTTTCGCCACCGTCGGCGCCACCCTGCCGGGCGACTTCACCATCAAGAAGGCCAAGCTGCGCGGCGTGGAATCCCACGGCATGCTCTGCTCGGCCAGCGAACTGCAGATCAGCGACGATAACAGCGGCCTGCTGGAACTGCCGGCCGCTGCGCCGGTGGGCGAAAGCATCCGCAGCTACCTGCAGCTGGACGATGCCATTATCGACGTCGATCTAACCCCGAACCGCGGCGACTGCCTGTCCATCGCCGGTCTGGCGCGGGAAGTGGGTGCCCTGTACAACGCCACGGTCGAGCAACTGCAGGTCGAGGCCGTAGCGGCTACGCACCAGGAGAGCCGTCCGGTCGAGGTGCTGACGCCCCAGGCCTGCCCGCGCTACCTGGGTCGCGTGGTCAAGAACGTCGACCTGTCCCGCCCGACCCCGGACTGGATGGTCGAGCGCCTGCGCCGCAGTGGCGTACGCAGCATCGACGCCGCCGTCGACGTCACCAACTACGTGATGCTCGAACTGGGTCAGCCCATGCATGCCTTCGATCTGGACCAGATCAAGGGCGGTATCCGCGTGCGCCTGGCCGATGCCGGCGAACGCCTGGTGCTGCTGGATGGCCAGGACATCGAACTGCGCAGCGACACCCTGGTGATCGCCGACCAGGAACGCGCCCTGGCCATCGCCGGCGTCATGGGTGGCGAGCACAGCGGTGTCGCCGCCGGTACCCGTGACCTGTTCCTGGAAAGCGCCTTCTTCGACACCATCGCCGTGGCCGGCAAGGCCCGTTCCTATGGCCTGCACACCGATTCCTCCCACCGCTTCGAGCGGGGCGTGGACTTCGAGCTGGCGCGCAAGGCCATGGAGCGCGCGACCCGCCTGCTGCTGGACATCGTCGGCGGTGAGCCGGGTCCGGTCATCGAGGCGGTGAGTGCCGAGCACCTGCCGCAGGTCGAACCGATCCTGCTGCGCGCCGAGCGCATCGAACGCGTCCTGGGTCTGACCCTGGATGACGCCCAGGTCGAGCGTCTGCTCAGCGGTCTGGGTCTGGCCGTGGCGCGCCTGGAGGCCGGTCGCTGGCAGGTAGGCGTACCCAGCCATCGCTTCGACATCAGCATCGAAGTGGACCTGATCGAAGAACTGGCGCGCCTCTATGGCTACAACCAGCTGCCGATCCGCTTCCCCCAGGCCCGTCTGGCGCCGCAACCCCTGCCTGAAAGCAAGGGCGAGCTGAGTCAGCTGCGTCGTCTGCTGGTGGCCCGTGGTTACCAGGAAGCCATCACCTACAGCTTCATCGACGAAAAGACCTTCCGTCTGTTCGCCCCTGAGGCCCAGCCGGTGATGTTGGCCAACCCCATCTCCACTGACATGGCCGCCATGCGCTCGTCGCTGTGGCCGGGGCTGGTCAAGGCCGTGCAGTACAACCTAAACCGTCAGCAGGACCGCGTCCGGCTGTTCGAGTCGGGGCTGAGATTCGTCGGTCAGCTGGAAGGCCTGGTGCAGGAAAACGTCCTGGCTGGCGCCGTCTGCGGTTCGCGTCTGCCGGAGAGCTGGTCGTCCGGTCGTGAGGCGGTGGACTTCTTCGACGTCAAGGCCGATGTCGAGGCGTTGCTGGCCCAGTCCGGTGCGGGCACTGACTTCCGCTTCGTGGCAGGCGAGCATCCGGCGCTGCACCCGGGGCAGACCGCGCTGATCGAAAGGGCAGGGCAGCCGGTGGGCTACCTGGGCGCCCTGCATCCGGAAATGGCGCGCGAACTGGACGTGGATCGTCCGGTGTTCCTCTTCGAGCTGGTGCTGGATGCCCTGACCACCGGCAGCCTGCCGCGCTTCGGTGAGCTGTCGCGCTTCCCGGAAGTGCGTCGTGACCTGGCGCTGGTGGTGGACGAAACCGTAGCCGCTGGTGACCTCTTGGCCGACATCCGCGAAAACGCCGGAGAAGGCCTCAAGGAACTGCGTCTGTTCGACGTCTATCAAGGCAAAGGCATTGATCCACATAGAAAAAGCGTCGCCATCGGCTTGACCTTGCAACATCCATCGCGCACATTAACCGATGAAGAAGTCAACGAAACGACGCAGAAAATCCTCGTTTCTCTGGAAAGAAGGTTCAACGCCACCTTAAGGAAATAGCGCATGGGGGCCCTGACGAAAGCTGAGATGGCCGAACGTCTGTTTGAAGAGCTCGGTCTGAACAAACGTGAAGCCAAGGAATTGGTCGAACTGTTCTTCGAAGAAATTCGTCATGCGCTCGAAAGCAACGAGCAGGTCAAGTTGTCCGGTTTCGGCAACTTCGACCTGCGCGACAAGCGCCAGCGCCCCGGACGCAATCCCAAGACAGGGGAGGAGATACCCATCACGGCACGCCGTGTGGTGACCTTCCGCCCCGGGCAGAAACTCAAAGCCAGGGTCGAGGCCTATGCTGGAACCAAGTCATAACGACGAGCTGCCGGTCATACCGGGCAAGCGCTACTTCACCATCGGTGAGGTGAGTGACCTTTGCCTGGTTAAGCCGCACGTGCTGCGCTACTGGGAGCAGGAGTTTCCCCAGCTGAACCCGGTGAAGCGCCGCGGTAATCGGCGCTACTACCAGCGCCACGACGTGCTGATGATCCGCCAGATCCGCTCGCTGCTGTACAACGAAGGCTTCACCATCGGCGGGGCGCGCCAGCGCCTCACTCAGGGCGACGAGACCCGTGACGAGGGTTCTCAGTACCACCAGCTCATCCGCCAGATGATCAGCGAACTCGAGGAAGTCCTCGTCGTCCTGAAGAAGTGAAAAAAAGCTTCCATTAATCAAAGCGTTGCAGTAAGATGCACGCCGTTCCCTAGAGGAACACAGTCGGGGCGTAGCGCAGCCTGGTAGCGCACTTGCATGGGGTGCAAGGGGTCGAGTGTTCGAATCACTCCGTCCCGACCAAATTAACGAGAAGGCTCAAGCACTTGGTGGCTTGGGCCTTTTTCGTTTCTTGGCCCGGATCAAATCAATTCGCGGCTTTGTTCATATCCTGGCGATCCCGCTTGGGTCCAACCAGAATCCAGGCCTGAGATAAGGCTGCCGGCTGGTAGCCAGGTCGACCCCGGGGCGTAACGGATTCTGCTAAATCTTGACGGTCCGTACAGTGCAGAAAAGCCCCCGAGGCTTGGTGTTGCTGCGTCTGCCAATACCTTCTTTTCTCTGCTGCAGCCTAACAACTATCCATGCCAAATTAGGAAGTATCCTAGAGCCCGTGCAGCGACCAGGCGGCCCGTCATTTTCGATCAGTTGTTCTTGCTGAATGAGCACGCCTGATGGAGAAGGGCCCAACGATAGCGTTGGGCCCTTCTGATCACTCAACTTCCTTTGCTACATCCGCCCCGGCGGACGTCAGCTTTACGGGCGGCGTCAGAGAGCGCTGTCCTTGAGTGTCTACCGAAAGATGGCCTTTTTGGATAAGTCCATGCTCTTGCAGGTCCTGAAGGACATCCATGACGGCCTCTTCACCGTGATGGTTGTCGAGAATTTCGTTACCCAGGCCTTCCGGATGCGAGTGATACAGGCGGCGCAAGATTTCAGCTTTGAGTTCTGCATTGATAGCCATGTGGTCTCCTCGTATGTGTGCAGAGGTTATGACAATCGTTGAGAGGACCAGTGCCTGAAGGAGATGTTGGACATCTTCTGGAGCATCTTTGCTAAGCAGGTTAGGTCGTTGCAGTGCTTCGATGTTCGATGCATGGGCGTCATGCCCCGTCGTCTTGAATGAACGAAAGCCTGCCACTTAAGAGCGGCGCGGTTTCATGCCTAGGACTTTTGTGCAGCTGCAGCTCTGCCCATAAGAGCGTATCGCTGCGGAGTGTAAGCGTCTGGCTGTTGGGAACCCACCGATCGGGACCAGGCGTGAAGCCAGTAGAGGCTGTCATTCCCTCAGTCTGAACGTGGCGTCCGGGCGTGCAACAGGTCATTCGTAGGAAGTTAGCCGAATGAATGGCCTATCGCCTTCTGCGTCTCATGAAAAACCGGGACGAGCTTCGTTACAGAAACGTCGAGCGGAAAAAAGCGCGTGGAAATCAGCTCTCAGGCGGAAAGTGCTTTGCATAATGCTCCTGTAGCGCCTGAATGAAGTCCGCTGCCAATGGCGTTTGGCTGGACGCGGTAGGGGCAACGACGTAGACGGGAAACAACAGCTCAGGCTCGAAGCGGTGGACGGTGATGCCCTTGTGCAGGAAATCCTGGGCGACGTTCGGGCTCATGAGGGCGGCGCCCATGCCGGCGGCGACCATCTCGCAGGTGATGGAGCTGTATTGGCCTTCCACGGCGAGCGTGCGTTCGACACCGGCCTGCTCGAAGACCCTGTCCATCTGCTCACGGGTACCGTCGCCATGGCAGAGAGATACGAAGTTCTCGCCATGGAGATCCTGTGCCCGGATGACCTCCTGCAACGCCAGTCGATGCCCTGGTGGCAGAACGCAGACGGCGCGGAGCCGGGTGATCAGCAGCGTTTCCAGGGGGCTGGCGTCGCTGGGCTGGACTACTACCCCTAGGTCGCAGAACTGGGATTGCACCCATTGCACTACGGTGGGTGAGGCGTTCATGTGCAGGGAGACGGTCAGCTCGGGACGAGTTGCGACGAAGTCCTTGATGACGTGAGGGATGAGCGTGAGGCCGGTCGAGGGTACCGCCGCGATCCGCAGGCGGCCGGTACCCAGGTTGCGGATGTTCTTGGCCGATTGACGCAGGCTGTCCAACCCCACATAGGCCCGTTCCACTTCCTGGAAGAAGGCGCTGCCTTCCTTCGTGGGTATCAGCCGTACCCCCGCGCGCTCGAACAATTTGAGTCCGGTACTCAGCTCCAGCTGCGCGATCAGGCGGCTGACGTTGGGCTGTGAGGTGTGCAGGGCTTCGGCGGCCGCGGTCATGGAGCCTAGACGCATCACGCTGCGGAAGGCTTCGATCTGTCTGAGATTCAACAGAGTTCTCCATATCAAATATGAATACTTAACCCGTACCTTCGTATTTGACCCTATGGGTTCGGGCTGACAATACTCGGTCACAAGCCAAATGGCCCCATAAAAAGAAAGCGTTTCCGAATGGCGGTTACCGCGATGTCCTCGGAGGCGGATGCATGGATCTTCCGGTCGTGTCCTGACCTTCTCGATCTGCCGCAACGCAAAAAAGGGAGCATTGCCCGTGATCAGTCCGTATCTCGTCCGTACCTCATCCATCTCCTGGCGTCAGGGTCTGTCCGCGCTGCTGTTGGCCGCAGCGGGCACTGGCATGACGCTTCCCGCTCACGCTGAAACGACGCTGTACGTCGCGGGGGTCGGCGGCTCCACCGAGCAGATGTACAAGACCCGCGTCATTCCTGCTTTCGAGAAGGCGCATGGGGTGAAGGTCGTGTATGTGTCGGGCAACTCGACTGAAACGCTGGCCAAGCTGCAGGCGCAGAAAGGACGGCAGCAGATCAACGTCGCCATGATGGACGACGGCCCCATGTACCAGGCACTTCAGCTTGGGTTCTGCGAAAAGCTCACGGATGCGCCTGTCTACCAGGACCTGTATCCCCTGGCGCGCCTGAGTCCCGAGGCCACGGCAGTGGGTATGGTCGCCACCGGGATCGGCTACAACGAAGAAGCGTTCAAGAAGCGCGGGTGGGCGGCTCCGACGTCCTGGACTGACCTAGAAGATCCGAAATATCGGCAACTGCTGGGCATGCCGCCGATCACCAATACCTATGGACTGCATTCGCTGATCGAGATGGCGCGGCTGAATGGCGGTGGTGAGAAAGATATCGATCCGGGCTTCGCAGTGTTCGAGAAGAAGATCGCGCCCAACGTGCTGGCCTGGGTCAGTGCCCCGGGCGAGATGGACGGGATGATGCAGAACGGCGATGTAGTCATGGCGGTGTACGGCAGTGGCCGTGCGGTGGCGCTGCAGAACACCGGCTTTCCGCTCAAGTTCATCTATCCCAAGGAGGGCGCGGTAGCCCTCCAGGTCGCCGCCTGCTCCGTCACGCCCAATGCGCAGTCCGAACTTTCCCAGCAATTCATTCAGTACGTGCTGTCGCCGGAAATCCAGAAGATCCAGTCCGAAAGCAACGGCTTCGCGCCGGTCAATCGCACCGTGAAGCTGCCGCCAGAACTGGCTTCTCGTATGCCTTACGGGCAAGAAAAGGTCGACAGCCTGCTCAAGGTCGATTGGGACACCATCAACCAGAGGCGTTCCGAGTGGACGACGCGCTGGAACAGGACCATCGAGCGATAGCTGCGTACCGGCCAGACGGCGATGACATGACAGCGGGATTGCGGATGGAGAGGAAGGGCCCCTCGGGCTACCCCTCCGCTCGCTGCAGCGCCAAGTCCTGACGTCCATTTCGCCATCGTCCGGTTCGACCCCGCTCACTGATCGAGTGGCTGGTTTTCCCTAGGAACCGGTCGCTTCCACCTCCCTTGGACGAACAGCGATCACGCCTTCGTGATCGCCGGAGGCATGCCCATGGCTTTCCTGATCCTCGACGGCCTCGTCAAAACCTATGGTGATTTCACCGCCATCGCCGGACTCGACCTGGCGGTGGAGAAAGGCGAATTTCTTTCCCTCCTTGGCCCTTCGGGTTGCGGCAAGACCACGACGCTGCAGAGCGTTGCCGGCTTCGTGCAGCCCACCGCCGGGCGCATCGTGCTGGACGGTCGAGACATCACCCATGTCCGGCCGGAAAAGCGCGGCCTTGGGATGGTGTTCCAGAGCTATGCGTTGTTCCCCCACATGACCGTGGCGGAGAACGTGAGCTTCGGCCTGGAGATGCGCGGCGTGGCGCGCAGTGAAAGAGCAGGGCGCGTGCACTCGGCCCTCGACATGGTGCGGCTGCATGGCCTGGGCGAGCGTTATCCCAAAGCGTTGTCGGGCGGGCAGCGTCAGCGGGTGGCCATTGCCCGGGCGCTGGCGATCCGGCCGAACCTGTTGCTGCTGGACGAGCCGATGTCGAACCTCGACGCCAAGTTGCGCGAGGACATGCACATCGAATTGCGCGCTATCCAGCGCGACCTGGGTATCACCACCATCCTGGTCACCCACGACCAAGTGGAAGCGATGACCATGAGTGATCGCATTGCGGTGATGCACGGCGGGCGCATCGTGCAGATCGGTTCGCCGTTCGAGACCTACGAGCGGCCCCAGTCGCCCTTCGCCTCGAGCTTCCTCGGCAAGACCAACGCCTTCCCCGGTGCCGTCCACACTCGTAAGCCACGCTGCTATGAGGTCAAGGTCGACGGCCTGATGCTCCACGTCCCTCATGAGGGGCATCAGTTCGACGGCGATGTAAACGTCTACCTGCGGCCGGAAAAGATCCGCCTGACCGATCCTGCCGAAGCGCGCTTGCGTGGCACGGTGCGCATGCGGGTGTTCCTGGGCAACCTCTGGCTGATCGGTGTCGAGAGCCCCCTGGGGCCGGTGAATCTGACGCAGCCGAACCTCGGCGCGCCGCCGCCGCTGGAAGGGGAGGAGGTGGGCCTGACCTGGCTGGATGATGACCTGCGCCTGCTCGGCCGGGAGGTGTCCCATGGCCACCTATGATGCCGAACGGGTCGGCAGCGCCCCCTGGCTGCTGACCGGCCCTGCGCTTCTCGTGTTCCTGACCCTGCTGGCGGCGCCGCTGGTGCTCACGGCCATGCTGTCGTTGAACCTGTTCAGCGACACCAAGGGGGTGATTCCCGTGTACTCGCTCGCCAACTACCGGGAGGTCTTCGGCGACGACTATTTCCACGAGATCTTCCTGCGCACCGGCGGCATGGCGCTCGCGGTGACCGTCTGTTCGGTCCTGATCGGCGTGCCGGAGACGCTCATCATCGCCCGTATGCGGGCACCCTGGCGGTCGCTGTTCCTGCTCGTGGTGCTCGGTCCGCTGCTCATCTCGGTGGTGGTGCGCACCCTGGGGTGGGCCATCCTGCTGGGCAACAACGGGCTGATCAACCAGGCGTTGCAGGCGCTGGGCATCATCGATTTTCCGATCCGCATGATGTTCACCCAGTTCGGGGTCGTGCTGGCGCTGACCCATGTGCTGGTGCCCTTCATGGTGATCGCCGTCTGGGCCAGCCTGCAAAAGCTCGACCTGCAGGTGGAGCAGGCCGGCCTGTCGCTCGGCGCTTCGCGGATGACGACCTTCAGGCGGGTGGTGCTCCCGCAGATCGTGCCGGGAATCCTCTCGGGCTCGATCATCGTCTTCGCCCTGGCCGCTTCGGCCTTCGCCACTCCCGCGATCATCGGCGGACGCCGGCTCAAGGTGGTGGCGACGGCGGCCTACGACGAATTCCTCGGTTCGCTGAACTGGCCGCTGGGCGCCGCCATCGCGGTGCTGCTGCTGATCGCCAACCTGGTGATCGTGGTGGGCTGCAGCCGGCTGGCCGAGCGCCGTTTCAAACACGTCTTCGAGTGATCGCCATGTACCGGAACGGTTTCTTCTCCCTTGCCTTTCATGCGCTCTTCATCGCCTTCATCGTCGCGCCGCTGGTGGTGGTGATGGCGGTGTCCTTTACCGGCGAAGGCTTCATTTCATTGCCTTCCGGTGGCCTGTCGCTGCGCTGGTTTGAGGCGCTGTGGGCCAACCAGGAAATGGTCGAGGCCTTCTGGCTGTCGCTCAAGCTGGGCCTGGTCTCGGCGACGGTCGCCACCCTGCTGGCGGTTCCTGCGGCGTTGGCCATCAGTCGCTACGACTTTCCCGGACGCGGGGCGATCACCGGCTTTCTGATGTCGCCGCTGATGATTCCCTCGGTGGTGCTGGGGATCGCCTTCCTGCGCTTCTTTTCCCTCGCCCAGGTGGGCGGCTCGCTGTGGGCCTTGAGCATTACCCACGTCGTCGTGGTGCTGCCCTATGCCTTGCGGCTGACCCTGGCGTCCACCATCGGCCTCGAGCGCGATGCGGAGCACGCGGCGCTGTCCCTGGGCGCCAATCGGCTGCAGACCTTCTGGCGGGTGATCCTGCCGCGGATCCGCACCGGCGTGGTGGGCGGCTGGCTGCTCGCCTTCATCCAGAGCTTCGACGAACTGACCATGACGGTCTTCGTCGCCACGCCTGGTACCACGACCCTGCCGGTCGCCATGTACAACCAGATCGCCCAGACCATCGATCCCCTGATCACGGCGGCCTCCACGGTGCTGATCCTGGGGACCCTGGCGGTGATGCTGCTGCTCGATCGGCTCGTCGGCCTGGATCGGGTGCTGATCGGAGAAAAGCAATGAACGACAGCAGCGTACCCACCTCGGCAGAGGTCATCGTGGTTGGCGGTGGACTGGTCGGCATGGCGGTCGCCTATGGCCTGGCGAAGGCCGGTACCAGGACGCTGGTACTCGATCAGGGCGATGACGCCTTCCGCGCCTCCCGGGGCAACTTCGGTCTCGTCTGGGTGCAGGGCAAGGGCTTCGATCGCCTCGAATATTCCAGCTGGACGCGTTCCTCGGCATTGGCTTGGGCCGGGCTGGCAGAGGACTTGCTGAAGGAGACGGACGTCGATGTCCGCCTGAAGCAGCCCGGCGGCTTTCACATGTGCTTTTCCGACCATGAGCTGGCGGAGCGGCAGGCGCGGCTGGCAGGTATGCAGGCGGGCCTGGGCGATTACCCCTTCGAGATGCTGGATCAGGCGGATCTGCGGGCACGCTTGCCCGGTATCGGTCCGAAGGTCGTCGGGGCGAGCTACACACCCATGGATGGCCATGTGAATCCGCTCAAGCTCCTGCGGGCCTTGCATGCGGGAGCGCAGCACCACGGGGCGACGGTACTGGGGCGGATGCCGGTCGAGCGGATCGAGTCCGCGCCTGGCGAATTCACCGTGGTCACCCCCGGTCAGCGCTTCACCGCGCCGCGCCTGGTACTGGCGGCGGGGCTGGGCAATCGACCGCTGGGGGAGCAGGTCGGGCTGCATGCCCCGGTCGCGCCGAATCGTGGGCAGGTGCTGGTCAGTGAGCGGGTTCGCCCCTTCCTGGACTACCCGACCATCAATGTGCGCCAGACCGACGAGGGCAGCGTGCAGCTCGGCGATTCCATGGAGGAGGTCGGCTTCAACGACCTCACCACCACCGACGTGCTCGCCCGGATCGCCCAGCGTGGCGTCAACACCTTCCCGCTGTTGGCTGACGTGCGCCTGGTGCGGGCCTGGGGCGCCCTGCGCGTCATGAGCCCGGATGGTTATCCGATCTATCAAGAGTCCGCGTCGCATCCCGGTGCCTTCGTCGTCACCTGCCACAGCGGCGTGACCCTGGCCGCGGCGCACGCGACCCGGATCGCGCCCTGGGTCCGCGGCGGGGAACGGCCGGAAGAGCTGGCGGTGTTCGCTGGCGAACGTTTTCTCACCGGGGAGGTGTTTTCCCATGCCCACTGATTCCTTGTTTCGCCGCGTGGACGCCGAAGGCGGCCGTCTCATCACCCTGACCTTCAATGACCAAGCCTTCCAAGTGCCCAGCGGTCTCACGGTCGCGGCCGCCTTGCTGCTGGCCGGCATACGCCATTTTCGTACGTCACCGGTCGGCGGCGAAGCGCGTGCGCCCTATTGCATGATGGGCGTGTGCTTCGAATGCCTGGTCGAGATCGATGGGGTGCCGAGTCGCCAGAGCTGCCTGATCGAGGCGGCCGATGGCATGCGTATCCGTTCGCAGCAAGGGGCCCGGGACTTGCCCTTCACCGCTGCCGAGCCCGTAGTGATGGAGGTGCAGCCATGAATCTCGAACCGATCGATGTCGTCGTCATCGGTGCGGGCCCTGCCGGCATGGCGGGGGCGCGAACCCTGGCTGATCTTGGCCTCTCCGTCGTGCTGCTGGACGAGCAGGCCGCGGTCGGCGGACAGATCTATCGCGGCATCGCCAGCGCCTCAGCGGCACGACGTACGCTGCTCGGGCCGGATTATGCGGCTGGCGCCGACTTGGCGGATGCGTTGAAGAGTACGACCGTGCGCCACGAGACGGAGGCTTCCGTCTGGCAGATCACCCGCGAGCGCCAGGTGCATTACCTCAAAAACGGCCGGGTGCGCTCCTTCGCTGCCAAGGCCGTACTCCTGGCGACCGGCGCCATGGAGCGGCCCTTTCCCATCCCCGGTTGGACCCTGCCTGGAGTGATGACGGCCGGGGCGGCGCAGATCCTGCTCAAGACCGCCGGCATCGGTCCACAGGGACCGGTGGTGCTGGCCGGGTGCGGACCGCTGCTCTACCTGCTCGGCTGGCAATACCTGCGGGCGGGCATACCCATTGCGGCCCTGGTCGACACCAGCCGCCGTGAGGATTACTGGCACGCCCGTGGCCATTTGCTGGCGGCGCTCAGGGCCTGGCCCTATCTGCGCAAGGGTGTCTCGCTGTTGCGCGCCCTGCGCAAAGGCGAGGTCCCGCACTACACCGGTGCCGAGCAGCTACAAGTCGAGGGGGAAGGGCAGGCCCAGGCGCTCAACTTCGTTGTCGACGGGCAGGCACAACGGGTGTCGGCCAGCACCGTGTTGTTGCACCAAGGCGTGGTGCCGAATATCCAGTTCACCCAGGCGCTCAGGGCTCAGCATCGCTGGGATGATGCGCAGCTGTGCTTCGTGCCGGAAACCGATCAGTGGGGCGCGCTCGACGTGCCTTTCATCTCGGTGGCGGGCGATGGCGCGGGTATCGGCGGTGCCCAGGCGGCCGCGCTGCAAGGGCAACTCGCGGCGCTCGGGCTGGCGCGTAGCCTCGGACAAATCACCCCGGCCCAGCGCGATACCCAGGCCGCGCCCTTGCGCGCGGAGCTGGAGCGCAACCTGCGTATTCGCCCCTTCATCGATGCCCTGTATCGCCCCCGCGAGGAGAACCGCATTCCTGCGCGTGACGACGTCACCATCTGCCGCTGCGAAGAGGTCACGGCAGGCGATGTCCGGCGGTTCGTCGAGCTCGGCTGCAGCGGGCCGAACCAGGCGAAATCCTTCGGTCGCTGCGGCATGGGTCCCTGCCAGGGACGCATGTGCGGCTTGACCGTCACTGAGATCATCGCCAAGTCGCGGGGCCTCACGCCCGACGAGGTGGGCTATTACCGTATTCGGCCACCGATCAAGCCCATTACCCTGGGAGAGCTCGCCAGTGGCTGACAGGACGGCGGACGTGATCGTCATTGGCGCCGGGCTGCATGGGTTGAGTACGGCCTGGCAGCTCGCGCACCGCGGCGTACGGGTGACCGTGCTCGAAGCCGACTACGCCGGGCGACATGCCTCCGGTGTGAACGCGGGCGGGGTACGGACGCTCGGCCGGCACCTGGCGGAAATCCCGTTGGCGCTGGCGTCTCGGGCTCTCTGGCACAACCTGCCGGAGCTGTTGGGAACCGATGCGAGTTTCGTCGCCAGCGGTCAGCTCAAGCTGGCTGAAAACAACGAGGAGTTGCAGGAATGCCGGGCCCGAGTCGCCCACCTCCAGGCGCATGGTTTCACCCATGAGGTGCTCATCGATCGGCAGGCGGTCTTCGAACTCCTGCCGACGGTCGCGCCCCATGTGGTGGGGGGCATCTGGGTGGCGGACGATGGCTACGCGACGCCTTACCGCGTAGTGATCGCGGTTCGGCAGGCAGCGGAGCGCCTGGGTGTGGTGCTGCATGAACAGACGCCTGCGCTATCCATCACCCAGCGAGGCACGCGCTGGCAGGTCGAGACGCGCCAAGGGCGCTTCGAGGCGGACCAACTGGTGGTGACGGCCGGTGCCTGGGCAGGGCGCCTGGCTGCCGAGCTGGGCGAGCCGGTACCCACCTATCCGCAAGGCCTGATGCTGATGGTCACCCATCGTGTAGCGCCCTTCTGCAGGCCGGTACTCGGCGCCACCGGCCGCGCCCTGTCGTTCAAGCAATTCGACAACGGCACGGTGGTCATCGGCGGCAAGTTGATCGGTGCCCTGGACTTCGATGCCCGCCACGGCGAGGTCGATATCGCTCGTCTCGTGACCAGCGCCCAGACCGTGACGGACCTCTTTCCGCACCTCAGGCATCTGGGCATCAACCGCGCCTGGTCCGGCATCGAAGCCTTCACCGAAGACGACCTGCCCGTCGTCTCAGGCAGCAGTCGCGCCAGTGGACTGACCTACTCGTTCGGTTACTGCGGCAGCGGTTTCCAGATGAGCCTCGGCACCGGCCAGCGTGTCGCGCAGCTGGTGCTCGGCGAGTCATCGCCGATCAATCTCGCGGCGTTCGCCATCGATCGCTTCCCCAGAGATTCCTCAACCCCCAGGCCACCCAAGGAGCCTATATGCAACCCATTACCCGTATCGAAACCAACCAGCGCATGAGCCGCGTCGTCCAGTACAAGGGCGGCATCACCTTCGTCGGCGGCCAGACCGCCAATGATCGCACCCAGGACATCAAGGGGCAGACCGCGCAGGTCTTGCAGAAGATCGACGACTACCTGGCCAGGGTCGGCCTGGACAAGACGCGCATCCTCAGCGCCCAGGTGTGGCTGTCGGACATCCAGGCCAACTTCGCCGGCATGAACGAGGTGTGGGACGCCTGGGCACCGGAAGGGCAGGCACCGGCACGGGCCACGGTGGAGTCCAGGCTGGCGGCACCGGAGTTGCTGGTCGAGATCGCCATCGTCGCGGCGGCGGAGTGAAGGCGATCGCATCAGCTCCCTGTAGCTGAGACGCTGCGCCTATATCAAAAACGCCAGTAGAGCACTGCCTTTGAGGTCGAGCTGACTTAACTACAGATCTACGGAGACTGTTGAGACAGGTGCTCGATGTAAGGCGTTGGTAGCGAAAAAAGCGGAGCCTCAAAAGGCTGGGATGGTTGCTAGACCATCCCAGCCAGCGCTTCTAATCGACGGTAGTCGCTTGAGCGTTGGCGCACCGGGAACTAGAGATTACCCGGCGATATAGCGTGACCATCTCGTCCAGCAGCTCCCCAACGATGTTGCAGGCAACCTTCAGCCGTAGTCTTCAGGATGACCGGAGTCGCGCTCTGCCAGCTGAACGAGCAGGTCATCTAGCATTGAGGCACGAGATCCGCATCGGCTTCGATAGCCCGAGTGGAAGGATCCATTTGGTCAAGCGCGATTGGCTTACTAGGGAAAGGGAGGACGGAGGGCTTCCTCTCACCCATGGCACACCTCCGTGTAGAGGTAAATGGCATGCAGGTAGCGCCGAGGCGGAGCTCGGGCTTAAAAGAATGACGGTGCATTCATGCTGCTCCTGGGTTCGGTTGAGGAGCCGCCACCACCGTTGTCACGCGGTATGGAGGCGGACCGTACGGGGGTGACAACCGGGAACCAAGGGAACCGGCCAGGCCGACGCCTGCCCCGCACGGCCCGCCGTAAAATGCACGCAGCCGATTGCTTAGCATTGGCCGTGGGCGATTAGGCTACCGCGCCCTTGTTTATCAGGTTGTCACGCCCGGCCGTGGGATTGACCATGACAATGCAAATTTACCGCTTCGGAACGCGTCCTAGCACCCTGGCAACGCTCCGCCCCTGGGACGTGGTTGGCGCGTTGCCCTTGCCCCAGGCACCGGCGAACCTGGTCGAGTTTGCTGTCAGCAGATAAACGAGATTGCGGCAGTACATCAGCCTTGTCGGGCGGAACAGAGACTGCTGCCCGAATCTGCCCTGCTCATCACCAAGCCTATCCGTAGTGGGCACCTGCTCGACGCCAAGCAGAGCCAACTCGACTAGGTGCCTGCACGTCGTCGCGCAAGCATCTCCAGATGCTTCTCGTCCGTCTGCTCAACCATGTGGATCTGCTTGGCTACCGGCATCGTTCGTCCGACATCCAGGCGGCATTAGCGCTTCCAACAGGCGTTGTTCGTTTCGTTAGCGCGATTGATAAAGTCATCCCGTAATCGGAGACATGCCTTACTAAAGTGGTAGTTGTGTCTGCGAACGTGTCTAGCTCAAGGATAGTGATCTTGAGAGAACTACGGCCGATAGGGTTTGGCTTTGCTGTACCTATGCACTCGGCTTTGTTCACCCAAACGGTAGACCGCGACGGGGGATACGGACGCGGTGGGCTTACGCTACTAATAAATTAGAATTGGACTATGGGTTGAGCTGGCGACCCTATACGATATTCATCTAGCCACCTCTGTCCCGGCCTTCATGGGCAACGGATGTGCCGGCCTTCGTTAGGAGTTTGGTTTGCGTACTGATTCGGTAGATCCGTGCGGTGGTGATGTGCGCGTCTCATTAGTCCTAGACGCAAGCGAGCGGCTGGTCCGGGCTGGATCAATGGACGAAATTGTCGCTGTACTCCGCGATACTGCGCGTGCCGCAGTCGGAGCGGAAGGCATCACGGTCGTCATCGGAAATGAGGGTTTCTGTTCTTATGTGGCGGAAGATAGTGTCTCCCCACTTTGGCAAGGCCAGACGTTTCCTGCCGAACAGTGCATTTCAGGTTGGGTGATGCGTTGCGCTGAGACGGTCGCTATCAGTGATGTTCGGCGCGATCCGCGCATCCCACAAGAGGCTTACGCTGCGACTTTCGTCCGTAGCCTTATCATGGCGCCTATAGGGAGACCCGATCCGGTCGCCGCGCTTGGAGCTTACTGGTCCCAGGTCCGCGCGCATGACGCGGATACGATCAAGCGGTTGGAATGCCTGGCGCGTCTAGCAACGATCGCCATTGAGAATGTACGCCTTGCTCAAGCGCGCAATTTTGCTGCTGCACGTGGCGCTGCCCAAAACCGCATCTTGGAATTTGCTGTCGACGTAATCCCGCTTAAGGCCGCGCTGGACGCAACGGTCCTTGAGGTGCAGGCGTTATCTCCGTCAGGCTTTCTGGGCAACATTCTGTTGCTTAACGAAGCGGGAGATCATCTGCAGCATTGCGCAGGTCCGAGCCTGCCACAGGGATACAACGACGTTGTCGAAGGCATTAGCATTTTTCCGAACAGAGGCTCTGGCGATGCTGAGCCATCGCGCGATGAGCAGCTATTCGATTCCAACGTAGCAGCGGGCGCTTTTTGGAGCGAACTCCGAGAGCTGGCCTTAGCTCATGACTTGCATGCCTGCTGGTCCACCCCTATCCGTTCGGTAGAAGGGACGGTGATTGGCGCTTTCGTGATGTACCACCGTGAGCTACGTGTTCCCGTTTTAGCGGACATCGAGATCGTAGACTTCGTGATCCATACGGTTGGACTCATTGTGCAACGGGCACGGGCGGAGGCTGCAATTCGGATAAGCGAGGCTCGCTACCGGCAGATAGTCGAGGGGGCAGAGGATTTTGCGATCATCACCTTCGATGCCCAGGGAACGGTAACCAGCTGGAGCACCGGCGCCCAGCGCGTAGTCGGCTACGGCGCGGAAGAGGTGGTGGGTCGTGAAGGTGATTTCTTCTATACAGACGTAGATCAGGACAATCGTGTGTTCCGTTGCGAACTTGAACTCGCCCGCAACGAAGGCAGAGCTGTCAATGAACGCTGGCACCTTCGCAAGGATGGTACGCGGTTCTGGGGTTCAGGGCTGATGATGCCGCTCGCTTTGGATCACGGTGGTTTCCTCAAGATCTTTTATGACCGTACGGCTGAGCATCAAGCGGCAACCGCATTAGAGGAGAGCACGGCGCGCCTTCACTTTTTCAATAAGCTCGACGGCAGACTTTTCAACGTCCGCCAAGCCGAAGACGCCATGCGTGCAGCCACTGAGTTGCTCGGACAACAACTCAACGTATCCCGATGTGCCTATGCCGACGTAGAAAGCGATCAAGACCGGTTCTGTATTCGCGGTGACTACCATGTACCTAATGTCCAGACCTCAAGCGGAACATACAGTCTTGATCATTTTGGCCGACGCGCTGCGTCTGACATGCGCGCCGGTCGCTCGTTAATCATACGTGATGTCGCTGCAGAGCTCAGGGGCGGCGATGGCCTTGAAACCTTTAAAGCGATCGGCGTCGAAGCGATCATTTGCTGCCCGCTTGTGAAGGATGGCCGGCTGACGGCAATGATGGCCGTTCACCAGGATCAACCCCGGGACTGGTCGCCATCCGAAATCTCTTTAGTCAAAGACGTGGTCGACCGCTGCTGGACACATATCGAGCGAGTAAGCGTAGAGATGCGCTTGCGCGAGAGCGAGGAGCGTCTGCGCCTTGCCGTTGATAACGCCGATATTGGATTCTGGGACGTGGACGTTATCCAGGACACTCTGATCTGGCCGCCACGGACGAAGGCGTTTTTTGGCATCTCGGCTAACGTGCCCGTCACCATGCAGGATTTCTACGACGGTTTGCATCCTGAGGATCGAGAGTCGACTACCGCCGCCTTCGCTGCGGCCATTGATCCTGAACGCCGCGCGCTCTACGACGTCGACTATCGCACCATCGGCAAGGAGGATGGCATTGTTCGATGGCTAGCGGCTAAGGGGCGAGGTGTATTCAATACGGGCGGCCAATGCATCCGTGTCACCGGCACCGTGGTTGAGATCACGGCGCGCAAGATTGCGGAGGAAGAGCTACGCAAGCTCAATGCCACGCTCGAAGGGCGGATAGCCCAGGCCATCGCTGAGCGGGAAGAAGTCCAAGCAGCGCTGCGCCAAAGTCAGAAGATGGAAGCTATGGGCCAGCTTACGGGGGGTGTGGCTCACGACTTTAACAACCTGCTTACCCCCATTGTCGCCACGCTCGATCTGCTTCAGCGGAAAGGCGTGGGTGGTGATCGAGAGCAGCGGCTGATCGCTGGTGCCATACAGTCGGCCGATCGTGCGAAAACCGTCGTGCAACGATTACTAGCCTTCGCGCGTCGCCAACCGCTCCAGGTGGTTCCAGTCGACGTGGCGAAGCTAGTGAACGATATGAGCGATCTGGTCGCTAGCACTATTGGGCCGCAAATCCGGATAGTCGTCGATGCACCGATGAATCTACCCGCAGCAACCGCGGACCCGAACCAGCTTGAAATGGCACTCCTGAATCTTTGCGTGAATGCGCGTGATGCGATGCCCGATGGAGGCATGATCCGGATTACGGTACGAGAGGAGTCGGTCCACGGCATTCACCGCTCGAAACTTCCCGCAGGCGACTATCTCTGTTTATCAGTCGCAGACACTGGCATTGGCATGGACGCAGCCACGCTGGCCCGCGCGGTGGAGCCATTCTTTTCAACAAAAGGTATTGGCAAGGGGACTGGTCTTGGGCTTTCGATGGCACATGGACTTGCATCCCAATTGAACGGGTCCCTCGCAATCCAGAGTACACCGGGGGTCGGAACGAACGTTGAGCTTTGGCTGCCGCGCAGTACTGCAGTACTTCCCGCTTCCAATTTTTTTTGTACCGAGGTCAAAGAGCCACGAGTGACATCCATGACGGTACTGCTCGTCGACGATGAAGAGGTTGTGCGCACTAGCACTTCCGACATGCTAACCGACCTGGGCTATCAGGTGATTGAAGCCGCCTCAGGAGAAGCAGCTTTAAAGTTGCTGGATGCAGGGCAACAATTCGGGCTGCTTGTCACAGACCATCTTATGCCTGGTATCAGCGGGACCGATTTAGCCAGGCTAGTCCGCATGTCACGGCCAGAGATTAGTGTTCTATTGATTTCTGGCTATGCGGAGCATGAAGGCCTGGATCCTGATATCCCACGGCTTACCAAACCGTTCCGAAAGAACGAGCTTGCGGCGATTCTATCTCGCTTCCGCAGCGAATTTTAAAGCAGCGATCGGGGCTAAAGCCCTGATCGAGCACGAAGTAGTAGATAAGGAGCTGACATATTTCTTGCTGGCTGGAGAGATATCCCGCAACCGGGCGAAAGCAGTCGATCCAATCATCTTTCATTGGTAGAAAAAATACACGGGGCTATGCCACCTCTTACGATGGCCTGCAGCGCCCGGCCAAAGGTAAGCATGCGCGGCGCGCCACCTATTCGCGCTGCGTTTCCACATCGGCCGGCCGGGGCCCTCAGACACCATCGTCGGTCGAAGAACGCAGGTCCTGGCGACTGTGGCCCGATCCGGGTCCCGGCCGAACAACCACTGGTCGGTGTCGACCTTCGCAAACCTAATCGTTTTCCCTGCTTTCCTCGGTATAGGCGCTCTAAACCGAGGCTGGTGCAGGCTCATGGGCTTCTAGCCAAATGGAAGCGAGTAGTGAGCGCGCCACTACCGCCCAGAAAGGGGCTGCATAGTGCTCTTCATGGCAACAGCGTGTCGCTCGGCCATCGAGGTTGAATGGAGAGTGTGATGGCTGTGTACGATACGGTGGCATTGGAAGGTCTGGTGGGGCGAGCCATTGCTCGATAGCAGCGTAGGCTGCGGCCGCACCCAGGATCAGATCGCCGGACATTTTGGGGTTCGCAACGAGGCGGTTTCACGCATCGACCGCGGTCTGGTCATGCCAAACATTGAGCGCCTGTTGACCCTGGCGGAGGTATGCGGCAGTGAAGCCGCGGACTTGCTGACTGCGGCCAGCGTCCGGCCCCCGGGATCAGGCCCGTCATTTGCAAACGCGACCAGGACGCGGTTGGGCTGACGGCGGCGGTGTCTGGCTTCGCGCCCGTGGCTAAGAGGCGAGCTCCTTGGATCTGCGTAAAGCCGAGCCGGCATCACGATGTAGCCGGATGTCTGTGCTGGGATGCCAGGACGACCGTACTCAAGCGGGGCCGTCCAAACTGCTCCATGTGGCGATTAGCGTCTTAGACGATTATGGGGCGCAGCGCCCCAGTCATGTAACGAGCCCAGATCCCTGTCTGCGTGGAAGACAGCAGCTTCGGTCTCCGAACGGTTGCCGGACGAATCATGCGCGACTGGCCGTTGGACAGTTAGCTGGCATTCGTTCTGATCTGGCTTGTGATCCATCTACTGTGCGTTCTATTTATTCGAACCTAATGCTCGATATTAGGCGTCTATTTAGATAAACGAACTGCACGCAGAATTCCTCTCAACGCGGCTCACCAGGGTGGTGAGCCCTTCCAGAGGAAACAGACATGACTCAAGCCACTGCAACCGCAAACAGCACTTCCGGCATCAACGCTGTCCCGGCCGACACCCTCTCGGCGTCCGCTTCGCTCACGGGCCGCGTTCTGCTGAGCGCGATTTTTTTGCTCTCGGGCATCAGCAAAATCAGCGCGCCGGCTGGGATGATCGGCTACATCGAATCGGCCGGCCTACCGTTCCCGACACTGGCGCTGGCGATCGCCATCCTGATCGAAGTGGGGGGCGGCATCGCGCTGATCCTGGGCTACCGCACCCGTCTGGTGGCCGCTGGACTCGCCGTATTTAGCGTGGCCACGGCGCTGGCCTTCCACAGCCAGCTCGGCGACCAGAATCAGTTCATCCATTTCTTCAAGAACATTGCCATGGCCGGCGGGCTACTGCAGGTCGTCGCCTTCGGTGCTGGGCGCTTCAGCCTGGACGCACGTCGCGGCTAATGCCTTCCGATCTTGGCCGGCGCACGCGCCGGCTCGCTCAAGCAGCACACACCACATTCGAGGTGAAATATGAAAGCGATTCGTGTAGCGCAGTACGGACAACCTGAAGGGTTCGTGTTTGAAGAGTTGCCATCGCCCGTGCCGGGCAAGGGTGAGGTATTGATCGAGGTGGCGGGCAGCGGGGTGAACCCAGTGGATTGGAAGGTGCTGTCCGGTGCGATGAAAGCCTTCATCCCGCTGCAGCTCCCCTATACGCCGGGCGTCGAAGTGGCCGGTCGCGTGGCGGCGCTCGGTGAAGCGGTCACCGAATTTTCGGTCGGCGATGAGGTGTTTGGTTTCATCGATATTGTTGGCGGCTACGCCACCGAGGTGGTCGCCAGTGTGGATCGTCTGGCCCACCGGCCGAGTCGCCTGTCGGCGCTGCACGCCAGTGGTGTGCCGGCGGTTGCGCTGACGGCGTGGCAGGCCTTGCATGAACATGCGCACATCAAAGCGGGCCAGCGGGTGCTCATTCATGGCGCTGCAGGTGGGGTAGGCAGCATGGCGGTGCAGATGGCGCGCATTGCCGGTGCGACGGTTATCGCCACTGCGTCGAAGGGCAACCATGATTACCTGAGCAAGCTCGGTGCATCGCAGGTGATCGACTACAACCTGACGCCGTTCGAGACGGCTGTCGAGCCAGTCGATATGGTGCTGGATCTGGTCGGTGGGGACACTCAAACGCGCTCCTGGTCGGTACTCAAGCCTGGCGGCGTGCTGGTATCCCCGGTGAGCCCGCCGGACGCTAAACAGGCAGAAGCAGTCGGCGCAACCGGCAAGCATTTCGCCACGCGATCCAATAGCCAGCAGCTTCAGCACATCGCCGCGCTGTTCGAGACCGGAGAGCTGGCAATCGACGTGCAGGTGCTGCCGCTGTCCCAGGCCGAAGGTGCGTTGCGCAAGAGCTTGGACCGACACATACGCGGCAAACTGGTGCTCGACGCCAGCCTCTGACCAGACCGCAACAGCCGAGAACGCCGGGCAGATGTCCGGCGTTTTCACGTTCCGAATCGAGTCACTGTTCGGCATTCTGTCCGGCCGAGACGCAGCCGTTTCACACGGGCTGAAACGCCATCCCCGTTGCCGCAATTTCTCGACATGCCTGCCGGCTGCCAACCGACGAGGGCCTACGCCTGCGAGAGGGTAATTTAATCGTTCACCCATGAGCGCACCGCCACGCGCCGCTCCGACCAGTCCGATTTCCCCTTTGCCCACTACCGGCATCACGGAGAGACCGGTCCGATCGTGCGGGTTAGCTTTCGCTAGCAGTGCGAAACCTGTCATGACCCTGGGCTGAGGATGACGCCGCTCAGCCCGGCGAGTCGCTGCATTCTCAAAGAGGGCCACTACCACGGCGGGCTGATCCCCCGAAGCTGCAGGTGGGTGAGCAACGCTCTTGCCACCAACCTATTTGAAGACGTCGTCTCGATCGGTACTCCATCGTGGCGTTCGGCTGACACGCTCGAGGCATGCGGATTTAGCGCAGCGCCGACTGGCCAGGTCCAAGCAGCCTAGCTCAGGGGGGCTAGGCAAACTTCGCGTGCGGTCCGGCCGATGACAGTCAGACCAACACCTATTCGCTGTTCATCTCAAGGGCGGCGAAAGGCCCTATCGCCGAGGCTGTCTGGAAGTCAGGAGCCTTGCATGACGTTGGGCTAGGCCGCTTTCGCGTGGCGGGTCAGGTGGCGGTGCTAGCGAGCGCTTCACGCCGCAGAGCCCATGAGTGAACGGTCACGCCTGGCGATAGGCGCTGGGCGTGACGCCCACCTCGCGGCGAAACACCTGGGAGAAATGGCTTGGGCTCGAGTAGCCGACGTCCAACCCGATATCGATGATGCTGAGGTCCGTCTCCAGCAGCAGGTGCCGGGCGCGGCTCATGCGCAAGCGAATGAAGTATTGCGAAGGTGAGAGCCCGGTGGCGCGCTTGAACATGCGGCTGAAGTGGTACTCGCTCAGCTCCGCGATCTGCGCAAGGCTCGCGAGGTTAAAGTCTTCGGCCAGATGCTCGTTCATCGCTTCGACGACGCGGCGCAGCTTGTAGGCCTGCAGCGCATTGCTGCGACGGGCTACGTGGCGTGGATCGAGATATCGGCGGACAAGATGCACGGCCAGCGCCTGGGCGATGCTGTGGACGAACAAGGGGCTGGGTTGACGCTCGTCGATGAACTCCTGGCGCAGCGGCTCCAGCATGACGCTGATTCGCTCATCCTGGGCGCCAGAAACATCGAGGAAGGTTACCGGGCCGGCGTGAGCGCCCAGTACGTCACGTGCTGCCTGATCAATCAGCGGCAAGCCAAGGTACAGATGCAGTACCTCGAAGGTGTCGCAGTCTTGCGTCCGCCAGCGCATTTCATAGGGCTCACCGGTATGGGTGAGAAAGAAGTCACCGGCCTTGACGCTGGACGCTTGCCATTCCCCGCCGAGGTCACGCTCTTCGACACAGGCCGCGCCCTTAAGCACCCATACCAGAAGGGGCTCGACCACCGAGGGCACCAGAATCGGCTCGACGATGCTGCGATGGCTGAACCGCAACACCACCACGTCCTGCATCTGCGGACGCGGCGGCAAGGCCTGTGGCGCACTGGGTAGATACCGCGGCATCGATTCGCCCGTGATGCGCTGAGCCTCGCGAGCTGCGCGATTCTTGGGATTCGCCTGACGCAATGGGGGCTTCCTCGACAACGCCCTTCGGTGAGAGCTGATGTCGAGAGGGTAACGCAGCAGCGACGGTTTTTAGCAGGTCGCGCGGCAGCTCAACCGGCCACTGCCGGGATCGGTGCATCCAAGGCAACGGCCGCCCGAACCGGGTCGAAGTATTCGCGAATGAACGCAAGCTTGCCGTTTTCGACCCGTACGAACAGCACGTAGTCCTGTTCGTAGAGGCGCCCAGTCGGTTTGATCAAGCCCTCGGCCTTCACCTCGGCGCTGGCCTCCAGTGGGTTCGCACCGGGGTGAATGCGTACATCGAAGAAGCGAAAGTTCTCCACGGCGCCGATGAACCAGCCGACATGGCCAAGCACCTCATCGCGCCCGCTAAGACGCGCCGGGTGGCCTAGGGTGGGTGCAAATGGCAGCTCCCATACTAGGTCGTCAGCAATTAGGGTCGTCCACCGCTGAGGGGCATCAACGAAGGTTTCGAAATGCAGGCGCAACAGCTGCTCGGCGTTCATGGTGTGTGCTCGTATCGAGTCGAAGAGGGAGGAGGGAGGTGCCAGAGGGCAACTTTTGAACGCTCAGCCAAACAGCTTGATGGCGGTTTTAGCGACTAGCTCGCCCTGATGACGAGCGCCGTCCAGCTCGATGTCGCTGGGCTGGCGCGAGCCGTCGCCGCCAGTAATGGTGGTTGCGCCGTAGGGGGCACCGCCCACGATTTCGGAAACGCTCATCTGACCTTGGTGGCTGTACGGCAGCCCGACGATGATCATGCCGAAGTGCAGCAGGTTGGTGATGATCGAGAACAGCGTGGTTTCCTGACCACCATGTTGGGTGGCGCTTGCGGTGAAGGCGCCGGCGACCTTGCCATTGAGCGCACCGCGTGCCCAGAGCCCGCCGGCTTGATCGAGGAAGGCAGCCAGCTGACTGCTGATGCGGCCAAAGCGAGTGCCGGTGCCGACGATGATGGCGTCGTAGTGCTCGAGCTCGGCGACGGTAGCCACCGGTGCGGCCTGGTTCATTTTGAAGTGGGCGCCTTGGGCGATGTGTTCGGGCACCGTCTCTGGGACGCGCTTGACGTCCACCTGTGCGCCTGCCGCTCGTGCGCCTTCGGCAACGGCGTTGGCCATTGTTTCGAGATGTCCGTAGGACGAGTAGTAAAGAACCAGAACCTTAGCCATGAGATTTCTCCATCGGTGCGTGCGGCGGCGTTGCCGCGATGGAGGCAATGTCTCATGGTGCTAGGATCGAAAATAGACAACCTATTTCGAGTATTAGGTTCGATTTTATCGAATGGTCAGGCGTCTCCGCCCGCTTGGACTTCGAACCGCTCGATCAGCCAGTTCGCCGCCGGGCCGGGTGGCGTATCGGTGCGGTAGATGACATCAAAGGTGTAGTCGCCGCCGGAACAGTCGGGCAGGTCGAGCTGGACGAGGCGGCCGCTGGCCAAGTCGTCGCGGATCATGTCAACCGGCATGTTCCCCCAGCCAATGCCTTCGCGAAGCAGCATGTGCTTGGCGCCCAAGTCCGCCAGTCGCCAGGTGCGTGTGCCGACCACGGCGAACTCCTGGTCTTCGGTAAGCCGGGAGCGATCGGTAAGCACAAGTTGAACATGGGCGCGACCAGCGCCAGGCTCGTGTGGTCCCGGTTGGGCAAGCGGATGATCTGGCGCAGCGACCGGAACCAGCGCCACCTTGCCGGCACTGATACGCTCGATACCGTCGATACTGGACGTCAGCGGGCCGCTCACGCCCAACGTGGCGCCACGGTCGCGTACCCGCTGCGTCACCGCGCCGAGCGCCTCGATATGCAGATGCAGCGACACGGTAGGAAATTCCTCCCGGAAGGCCTTCAGTGCATCCACCACTCGTTCGCGGGGCAACATCACGTCCAGTACCAGGTGCACCTCGGCTTCCAGGCCATGTAGCAGGCCGCGGACCTTCGCCCTCAGCCCATCGATGCCGTTGTAGATCGTTCGGGCTTCGGCCAGCACCGTTCGGCCAGCGTCAGTCAGTTGCGGTTTGCGGGTGGTCTTGCGATCAAAGAGGCTGACGCCCAGCTGCATTTCCAGATTGGCAATGGAGTAACTCACGACCGAGGTGGCACGGTGCAACTTGCGCGCGGCGCCAGCGAAACTGCCGACGTCCACCACGGTGAGAAATACACGCAGTTGATCAAGGGTCGGGGTACCAGGGTCTGAAATCATTTCTAATCTCTAGAACGTTTCGTTGCATATTATCTAGGTTTTGCCGATAAGCCAGCAGGCCTAGAGTGACCGTATTCTTCACTCGCTCAACGAGGCCCGCCATGACGCTACAGACTTCAACCGCTGGCACCATCGAACAGATCATTCTCCCCAACGTGCGGGACATCGGAGGGTTCGACGTGCGCCGGGCTCTACCGTCTGCGCAGCGGCGGATGGTAGGGCCGTTTATCTTTCTCGACAGCTTCGGACCCGTGGTCTTCGGGCCGGGCGAAGGGATCGACACTCGGCCGCATCCGCACATCGGCCTGTCGACCCTTAGCTACCTGCTACAGGGCGAGATGCTGCATCGCGACAGCGCCGGGCATGTTCAGCAATTGCGCGCTGGGGAGGTCAACCTCATGACGGCCGGGCGCGGCATCGTTCACTCCGAGCGCTCAAGCGATGCGGTTCGGGTAAGCGGCGGCGAGCTCATGGGCTTCCAGGCCTGGGTGGCACTACCCGAATCGCATGAGGAGGGTGAGCCTGGCTTCCAGCATCTCCTGGCCGAGCGGATCCCGCACATCGAAAGCGACGGGGTTTCGCTAAGGTTGCTGGCCGGCTCGCTGGAAGGGCTCACGTCGCCCACCCGCACGGTTTCCGATCTCTTTTACGCGGACCTTCAACTGCAAGCCGGCGCGCGTTATCGCCTGTCCGGCGAACATATCGAACGTGCCCTGTATGTGGTCAGTGGCGAGGTCGAGGTGGTTGGGCAGTCGACCCGCTTCGGTGCCAATCGCCTGGTCGTACTGCGTCCGGACAGCGACGTGGTGCTGCACGCCATCGGCTCCGCCCGACTCTTGCTGCTAGGGGGTGAGCCGCTGGAGGGGCGCCGACATATCTACTGGAACTTCGTGTCGAGCCGGCCCGAGCGCATCCAGCAGGCAGCCGAAGACTGGCGCGCGCGACGCTTCCCTGATGTACCGGACGATGAGGATTTCATTCCGCTGCCGGATGATTCCCGGGTGCGCTGGCGATTTAAGAGGTGAGCTGCACGGGATGACCGGTGCACCGCACACCGGCGCAATATCCCGACAGCCTCGGCAATCCTGCGAAGGCCTGTCCCTGCGCGTTGCGAGACAGTAAAGCCGTCGATTACGACAGCGCCTCACAGGCGCCGAGCCGGCGAATATCTCCTCGGCTCACTACGCAGGAGAGCACCATGACTAATATCACTCCCAACATTCCTCATGAGGTAGAAGGTAAGGTTGCACTGGTCACCGGTGCTGCCAGTGGCATCGGCAAGGCGATCGCCTTGCTGATGCATGCACGCGGTGCCAAGGTCGTCGCTGAGGACTTGAATCCTGCGGTCGAAGCGCTCGCTCGTCCCGGTCTGGTGCCGCTGGTCGCGGACATCAGCGAAGACGGCGCCGCCGAGCGCGCGGTCGGGCTGGCCGTCGACCGGTTCGGCCGACTGGATATCCTGGTTAACAACGCCGGTATCATCATCAACAAGCTAGTCGTCGACATGACCCGCGAGGATTGGGAGCGCATCCAGGCGGTCAATGCCACCGCCGCCTTCCTGCATTGTCGTGAGGCGGTCAAGGCGATGATGCCCAACAAGGCCGGGGCCATCGTCAACATCGCCTCGTACGCCTCCTATTACGCGTTTCCGACCATCGCAGCCTACACGGCGTCCAAGGGCGCCCTGGCCCAGCTGACACGCACGCTCGCGCTCGAAGCCATCGAGCACGGCGTCCGCGTCAACGCGGTCGGGGTCGGCGACGTCGTCACCAACATCCTCAATGACGTGGTAGAGGACGGCCCGGGCTTTCTGGCCCAGCACGGCGAAGCCGCGCCCATTGGCCGTGCTGCGCAGCCGGAGGAAATTGCCGAGATTGTCGCCTTTCTCGCCTCGGACCGCGCAAGCTTCATGGTTGGGTCAGTAGTCATGGCCGATGGCGGCATGACCGTCACCGCCGGTTGATCAACCCATCACGCATACAGAAGACCCCTCGTGAGCATGCTGACCCAGGTTGCTTTCTTCACCGCACGCCCCGAGCAAAGCGATGCTCTCGGCCAGCGCCTTCTGGCGCTGGTCGGTCCGACCTGGCAGGAGCCTGGCTACGTCGGTTATGACATTTACCAAGCAAGCGACGCGGCCGAGGACTGGTTCGTTTACGAAGACTGGCGCTCGAGCACGGACTTCGACAGGCCTATGCAGGTGCCCAGGGTGCAGGCCTTCATGAGTGCGCTCGACTCGCTCTGCAGCGAAGCGCCAAGCTGCGCACGTTCGAACGGCGCTCCGAAGTAACCGTGCGCTGAACCGGTCTCTTCGCGGGAGGGCGCTCCGATGCACATGGATGTCGCATCCGTTGTGCCACATCTGTGGCGTCATTCGCGCTGAGCCTGCAGGAACACCGCGAACAGCTCCGACTGCGACTTGATGCCCAGCTTGCTGTAGACGTGCTTGCGATGCACCTTCACGGTCTCGGCCGAAATGGCCAGTTTGCGCGCCACCTCTTTACTGGAGTACCCGCTGAGGACCAGGCGCGCGACTTCCAGCTCGCGGCCGGTCAGCGCCGTTTGCACTTGGCGTGCCATCCGTTCGAGGCGCTCCTGCCAAGGCGGGGCGGCCGTCGGCTCGCTGGGCTCCGGCTCGTGGTTCAGGCGCTGACGCACCAGTGCCGTAACCCAGGGCGCTACCAGGGAAAGTAGGGCTATCTGCTCGGGTTGAAACCGTTGCCGTGAACCCAGTGACAGACACAGGGTTCGAGCGCCGGCGAGGGCGACATTGAACTGCACCTCGTCAGCGACCACGTTGAGGCTGAAATAGCGCTGGTAGTAGTCCGTTTGCTCAAAACATTCGGGGGCGATTTCACTCAAGCGTACAAGGCCCTCACGCTGGCTCTCGCGACTGGCGATGTAGAAGGGGTCGAGCAGGTACAGGCCGTGCAGGTAGTCCTGAAAGAGCCGGTCCGGTGCGCCGTCGTCGCCGGGACTTTCGGCCAACACCTGCGGGCGTCCCTCACTGAAGATCAGGGCCACCCAACTGTCATGATGTACGTACTGCGCCAGCGCGCGGGCCATGGCACGCCAAAAATGCGGGCGTTCGAGCGCCTCGATGAGTTCGGCCACGGTCTGATGGAAGGCGATGTCGTGCAAGGTCATGGTCATCTGTCTACCCCTATGGGGTTACCCCGCGTGCGTAATTCCGCCTGTGTGGCTCCGCCTCCATACTCGACTCCGGACGGAGGGGTGTCCGCATTCTGTGTTTGCCCCCCACGCGATGCAACACCAAGAACGGAGCCCCGTCATGCAAGTTGAACTCGCTCAGCTCACCGGTCGTGATGGTGATACGGCCCACAATCTCGCCCAGGCCCTGCAGGCTATCGCGACGTGCAGGGCGGGCACTCGCCTGTTGGTGTTCCCAGAGACCTACCTGACGGGCTTTCCGACGTCAGAAAACGTTGCGGCCCTGGCTGAGCCTTTGAATGGCCCGAGCCTGACGGCTATCGGCAAGGCAGCGGCTGCGCGTGGGCTGGCTGTTGCCATCGGTTTTGCCGAAGACGACGGCGGCACGTTCTATAACACCACCGTGTTGATGGACGGGCAGGACATTGTGCTGACCTACCGCAAGACGCACCTGTGGGCGTCGGATCGCGGCGTGTTCGCGCCGGGCGATCGCTACGCCACTGCGCTGCTGGACGGCGTACGGGTCGGCTTGCTGGTGTGCTTCGACATCGAGTTTCCGGAGAGCGCACGGGCTTTGGGCGAGCTTGGCGCAGAACTGCTGGTCGTCACCAACGGCAACATGGACCCCTACGGGCCGACGCACCGAACCGCGATCATGGCGCGGGCGATGGAAAACCAGGCCTACGCGGTGATGAGCAACCGGGTCGGTGCAGGCGACGACGGCCTGGTATTCGCCGGCGGCAGTGCGGTGGTCGACCCCAACGGCAGCCTGCTGCTGGAAGCCGGTCGCGAACCGTGCGCGCAGTCCATCGACCTGGACTTTCATCGCCTGGCCGAGGCCCGCCGTGACTACCGCTACCTGGAAGAGCGCCGCCTAACGCTGCCAGGTACGCGTATCGACCATGCCAATGGTGTCCGTGAGCTACTGATCCCCTGACATTTCCCTTCTGAAGGGCGCCACAGACGCGCCCATTGCGGCCTTGCCGCGCGCTTTTGCCGACTTCGGTCCTGCCATAACAACATATAAAATGGGAGTAACAAGTAATGGCTCGTCTGCAACGATCCCTGTCTCTGGGAGCGGTGGTGCTGTTCGGCATCGCCTACATGACGCCGATCATCGTACTCGGCACCTTCGGCATCCTTGCCGAGATCACCCACGGCGCCGTATCGGCGGCTTACCTCGCCGCTGCGGTGGCGATGTGCTTCACCGCGCTGAGCTACGCGCGCATGGCCAAGCTCTTTCCGGTAGCCGGATCGGCCTACAGCTATGTGCGCCACAGCATCAGCGATCACCTCGGATTCATCGCTGGTTGGGCGGTGTTGCTGGACTACCTCTTCCTGCCGATGGCGATCTGGCTGATCGGCGCGGCCTACCTGCATTCGGCGTTCCCGCAACTGCCCCAGGCGCTTTGGGTGCTGACGTTCATCCTGGTCACCAGCGTGATCAACATCCTGGGCCTGCACCTGGCCAAGGGCATCAACAGCGTGCTGATGCTGGTGCAGTTTCTGGTGCTGCTGGCTTTCGTGGCGCTGTGCGTGCATTACGTGCTGGGCGACGCCAGCAAGCCGCTGTTGTCGCTGCAGCCGTTCCTGGGCGAGGGCGTGAACCTGTCCCTGGTGATGGCGGGCGCGGCGGTAGCCTGCTACTCCTTCCTGGGCTTTGATGCGGTCAGCACCCTGACCGAGGAAACCCGCGACCCCCAGCGCACCATTCCTCGGGCAATCCTGCTGATCACCCTGATCGGCGGACTGATCTTCGTGGTCACGGCCTATTTCGTTCAGCTGGCCCATCCGTCCACCCAATTCGAGAGCAGCGATGCGGCCGCTTACGAGATCGCCCGCAATATCGGTGGTGATCTGTTCGTGTCGGTCTTCCTGATCGGGTTGATCGTGGGCCAGTTCACCTCGGGCTTGTCGGCGCAGGCCAGCGCCTCGCGCCTGATGTTCGCCATGGGCCGCGATGGCGTGCTGCCGCGTGCGCTGCTGGGCACCCTGAGCCCGCGCTTCGGTACGCCGGTAGGCGCTATCCTGGTCTGTGCGGTGGTCGCACTGCTAGCGCTGGAACTTGACGTCACCACCTCGACCTCATTCATCAACTTCGGCGCCTTTCTGGCGTTCAGCCTGGTGAACCTTTCGGTGATCGTTCACTTCGCACGCCAGCCGCAGAAGCGTGGCCCCGTACAACTGGTGCTCTACCTGCTGTGTCCGCTCATCGGCCTGTTGGCGACGCTGTGGCTGATGATCAGCCTTGACCGCTTGGCGATCATGCTTGGCTGCAGCTGGCTGATGCTCGGTGGACTCTATCTCGCTTGGTTGACGGGAGGTTTTCATCGCCGGCCGCCAGCGCTCAGCTTTGAAGCTGAGCAGGGGTGAGTGGCCACTTAACGACTGATCTTTTCGCAGCCGCCCTGCGGAGATCAGCGTGTTGACTCTCAGGACACCACCTCGACGCGAACCAGCGCCTGCTGCCTGAAGGGCGCGAGAGACTCGGTCGCCGTGGCATCGGTGATCAACGTCCAGTCCGTCTTGAGCGGCGTCCAGTGCTGCTGGCGATCACGACCCAGTTTGGTCGAGTCGGCCAGGACGAAGACCTCCGCAGCCTGCTGGATCATCAGTTCCTTGAGGTACGCCTGCTCGGTACTGGCTTCACAGAGGCCACGGCCGGCCACCACGCCGTCGGCGCTGAGGAAGACCTTGTCGGCCGATAGTCGCTCCAGCATGGTGAAGGCCGCCGGGCCGAAGGTGGACATGCTGCCCGGCCGCAGGTCGCCACCGAGCAACGTCACATGGCCGTCGGGCAGGTCGCGCAGCAGCGGCACCGCCAGCAGGTTGTTGGTGATGACGTGCAGACCACGTCTTTCGCTGAGCAGCTTGGCCAGGGCGGCGGTGGTGGTGCCGCCGTCCAGCACCAGGGTATCGTGGTCGTTGATATGGGCCAGGGCAGCGCGGGCGAGGAGGGCTTTCTCCGGACCGGACTGATTGCTGCGCTGCTCCAGGGACGGCTCGGGCTCCCGCGTACCGATATGGGTCGCGCCGCCGTAGGTCCGCAGGATCTGGCCTTCTTCCGCCAGGGCAGTGAGGTCGCGGCGGACCGTGGCTTCCGACACCCCCAGATGCCGGCAGAGGGTTTCGACGTTGGTGTGACCGGCCAGGACCAGCTCGAGGATGGCCTGGCGACGTTTGGCGACCTTCATGGGGAATCCATCGGGAGAGACCGCGCTACTCTAGCGCAGTCGCGCTTGCCCCACATCACAACGACGCGCCGCCGCAGACCGTCAGCGTCTGGCCGGTGAGGGCGCCGGCATCCGGGCCGAGCAGGAAGGCGGTCAGGCCGGCGACTTCCTCAGGCTGCACGTAGCGGCCCAGCGGCGGCAGCCGCGGCGGCGTGCCGGCGCGACTCGGGTCGCGGAGCATGGGCGTCTCGGTGGCCCCGGGCGCCACCAGGTTCACGGTGATGCCGCGCGAGGCCAATTCCAGCGCCCAGGAGCGCACCAGACCCACCAGAGCGGCCTTGGTGGCGGCGTACTGGCTGCGTCCGGCCGCGCCCTGCATGGTGCGGCTGCCGATCAGCACGATACGACCGCCCGCGGCGAGGCGCTCGATCAGGCGGTCTACCAGCCGGCTGGCCACGGCGACGTGCAGGTGCCACATGGCGGCGCCATCGGCCGGATCCAGGGCGCCCAATGGCGCAGTGCGCATGAAGCCGGCGGCGTGAACGAGGGCGTCCAACGAGCCGATGTCGGCCAGCACGGCGTCCAGCGCCTGGTCATCGGCCAGATCGACGCCGATCCAGGTCAGCGCCGGATGGGTGTGCTCTGGCGGGCGGCGGCTGAGGCCGATCACCCGCCAGCCCTCGGCGAGCAGGCGGTGGGTGATGGCCGCGCCGATGCCGGAACTGACGCCGGTCACCAGGGCGTGAGGCTGAGTCGTCATCGCCGTCTCCTCTAACGCAGCGCCGCCAGGGGCAGGCGGACGTGCTTGATGCGTTGGCGGAAGTAGGTGAAGGCCAGGTGCACATCCCCGTCGGCCGCCTGCACCAGGCTCGGATAGGAGTACTCGCGATTGAGCTTCTCGGTGGAGTTGTTGGTCAGGCAATAGCCATCGCCGGCCTCGACATCCAGGCGCCGCCAGCTCTGACCCTCATCCGTAGATACGGCCAGGCTCATGGGGCCACGCGGCACGCCCCAGACAGCGCTGCGCTCGCCGTCCTTCGCCACCGGATCGACACGGCTGTCGCCATCGTCGATCTCGTCATAGAGCGAGGCGCGGCGCTCGCTGTAGTCGGCGGCGCTGGTGGGGTTGTAGGCCACCACCAGTTCGCCGCTGGTGAGGCGAATGAACTGGATGGAAGAGTTGTTATTGGGCAGGGCCGTCGGGGTAGGGGCGCTCCAGCTGCGACCGCCGTCCTGGGACCGGCTGGCATGGATGAAGTCGGCCCAGCGACTGCGGAACAACGCCAGCAGGCTGCCGTCACCCAGCAGCTGGATGTTCATGTGCACGCAGCCGGTGCTCTCGGGCACCAGGTGTTCGGTCCAGCTACGGCCCTGATCGCTCGAAATCAGCACGGCGCTGGTGTCATGGCTGCCCACCCATTTCTCGCCGGGGCGGGCGATGCAGTGGAAGATCGGCAGCAGCCAGTCGCCGTTGGCCAGCACCACCGGCGGCTGGCGAACGAAGGTCCCGGGGGTGTCGATCAGCGTCTCGATGGGGCCCCAGCTGTGGCCACCATCGGTGGACAGGCGACGACGGACGATGGCGGTGTCCTGGTTGCCGGCCACCTGGGCCGTCCACAGCAGCCACAGCGGACCGTTCGGCGCCTGGAACAGGATGGGATTCTGCTCGGAACGGCTCGGGTCGTCCGACAGTTGCTCCGGTTCGCTCCAGGTCCCGCTCGATGGATCGCGACGACTCAGCAGCACCGAGATGTCGGCCTTGCCTTCCTGAGTGCCGGCGAACCAGGTGCACAGCAGGGTACCGTCAGGCTGAGCCAGCAGGTTGGCGGCGTGGTTCTGCGGATAGCGCGTCGGCAGGAAGCTGTCCTGGCGGCCGGCGATAGCGATTTCAGTGGTGGACATGGGGGACCTCGGCAGGGGCGGCTTTGGCGGCAGGCTGGGGGAAGAGACGTTCGATGACCACGACGATGGCGGGCGTCGCCAGGGCAACGTACATGTTGTCGATGCCATAGGGATTGCCCAGCAGATACCAGACGCTGGTGGTGATGGTCGAGGCCAGCAGGCCCAGGGTCGCACCGCGGTTGGTGGCGAACAGCGGCAGGTAGATGGCGATCATGGCGATCACCGCGATGGACAGGCGCAGCGCGCGGGTGAAGAACGACAGGTTGAGGATCTCGGGGACGAAGAACACGAAAAACAGCGGCACGAAGCCGATGATCAGGGAGATCACCCGGGTGGCCTTGAACTCTCGCTCGGGCGTCGGCTTGCGCAGCGGCACGTAGAAGTCGCGGACCACCAGCGAGGCGATGGCCAGGGCCACGGTGCTGACGCTGACGAAGATGGAGGCGACCAGGGAGATGGTCACCACGCCGGCCAGCACCGGGTGCATCGACTGCAGGAAGACGGGCAGGGCGTAGAGACTGCTCATCTCCGGATGCAGGTACTTGGACGCGACCCCGATGAAGCCCAGCGCCAGGGAGATGGGAATGCACAGCAGCGAGGCATGGAAGGTGGAGCGCTGGGCGGCGCGCGCATCCCTGGTCGAGGAGATCGCCTGGATGATGAACTGGGTGGAGAAGATCGCGCCGACGGTGCCGATGATCCAGGCGACGATCTTGCTGCCGCCGATGGCGCCGTCCCAGGTGAAGTAGTGCTCCGGCATGTTCTGCATGACCGGGGTGAAGCCGCCGGTCATGTGCAGGGCCACGCCCGTGACGATGAGCACGCCCACGTACTTGACCGCGGTGTGCAGGATGCTGACGTAGGCCACGCTCTTCAGCCCGCCGAACGCGTAGTACAGCGTACTGACGATGGCGGTGATGAAGGCCGCGGTGGGCAAATTGATCTTGAGCACCGTGGCGATGGCCGCGGCGCCGCTGACGTAGTTGCCCACGTTCACCAGCAGGAGGGCGTAGATCATGATGATCGACACCATCAGCTTGGTGGACAGGCCGTACTTCTGCGCGATGAAGCCGGAGATGGTGAATTCACCGGAGGCGTAAAGCTTGCGCGCCATCAGCAGGCCGAACAGCGGAAAGCCGATGGCGGCGGCGATGACCGACCAGGAGGCGGCGAAACCGCTTTCGAAGGCCGCCTGGGCGGTGCCGACGGTGGATTTGGCGCCGATGAACTCCGACATCATCAGGATGCCTACCACGAAGGCCGGCATGCTGCGCGCGGCCACCATGAATTCGCCGCTGGTGCGGCTGCGCAGGCGGATGCTGAGCCAAGTAGTGAAGAGGATGTAGACCACCACCATCCCGATGATGATGGCGGTGCTTTGCACGTCGAACGTCTGCATGGAAATCGCTCCGTGTTGTTGTTGTACGAGCTTTTTCACAGGGCGCCGGCAGGCCGCCGACGCCCTGGGTGAGGAACGTCAGTGGCTGGGTTGGCCGGCACCCAGCAGGTCTGCTGCCGGTTCATCGTCGGTGACGATGGGTTCCACCCGGCCGAGCAGGAACAGGTAGTTGAGGATGGCCGCCACGATCAGCGCCGCCGAGAACAGCAGGGCGATGTTGAAGGAGCCGGTGGTGGCGACGATGAAGCCGGTGACGATGGGGCCGACCACGCCGCCCATGTTGGAAACCGAGTTCTGCAGGCCGGCCAGCATCGAGGTCATGCCGCGTGGGGCGATATCCCCGGGCATGGCCCAGACCTGGGTGGCGGCGACCGTGGTGCCGGACTTGGCGATGCACAGCAGCACGATCGCGATCCAGGCCGACTCGGCGAAGGCGGCCAGGCCGATACAGGAGGCCATCAGCAGGCCGACGATCAGGAAGGTCTTGCGGATCGTGGTCAGCGAATAGCGGCCACTGCGGTAGATACGGTCCGACAGCCAGCCGGCGAAGACCTCCACCACCATGGCGATCAGTAGCGGCAGCGCCGCCATGAAGCCCATGGAGATGAGGTCCATGCCCTTTTCCTTGACCAGGTAGGTGGGCAGCCAGGTGATGAAGAAGTAGGAGTTGTAGTTGATGAAGAAGAAACCCAGGCACATGGCCCAGACGTTGCGGTAGCGCAGCAGCTCGTACCAGCGCATGGCCGGCTTCTCGCCATTGCCTTCGCGGCGCCGCTGGCCGTCGCGGATGTAGCGCAGCTCGGCCTCGTTGATGCGCGGATGGTCTTCCGGATCGTTGCGGTAGAAGGCGAACCAGGCCAGGGCCCAGAGGATGCCGAGGGCGCCGCTGATGACGAAGGTCAGCTTCCAGCCGAACAGCGCGATCAGGCCGACGATCAGCGGCATGGCCACCGCGCCGCCGAACTTGGAACCGCTGTCGAAGATGCCCGAGACGGTGGCGCGCTCCTTGTCGGGAAACCAGCGCGAGGTGATGCCGGCGTTGCTCGGGTAGGCGGCCGCCTCGCCGATACCCAGGCCGATGCGCAAGGCGAACAGTGACTTGAAGCCCGTGGCAAGGCCGGTCAGCGCGGTCGCCAGCGACCACCAGAGCACCGCGCCACCCAGGGTGGCCTTCTGGCCGAAGCGGTCGGCCAGCCAGCCCGCGGGCAACTGCAGCAGGGCGTACGACCAGAAGAAGGCCGACATGATCAGCCCCATCTCGGTCGCGTCGAGGGCGAATTCCTTGCTGATGAAGGGCGCGGCGGCGGAGAGCACCACCCGGTCGATGTAGTTGATGGCGATCGCCGTCCACATCAGTCCGGCGATGATCCAGCGAATCCTGGTGGCCTTGTTGTTGTTATCCATGATCAGGTTCCGAAAGGGGTAGGGGGTCAGGGGGCGACGACGACGGACTCCAGGGTGCTGCTGCCGGTGAGGGCGGCGACCACGTTGCGGGCGCAGGTGAGGCTGAGGATGTCCAGCGCGCCCGGGGTGTAGCCGGCGATGTGCGGTGACACCACCACGGTGGGCAGTTCGTACAGCGGGTGCTGGCTGGCCGGCTCGTCCTCGAACACGTCCAGGGCCGCACCGCCCAGCTGTCCGCTGCGCAGCGCCTGGTAGAGCGCCTCTTCATCGACGATGCCGCCGCGGGCGGCGTTGATCAGGTGGGCACCCGGCTTCATCAGGCCCAGTCGCCGTGCATCCAGAAGATGGCGCGTGGCGTCGGAGAGGCCGATGTGCAGGGTGACGAAATCGGCTTCGGCGAGCAGGTCGTCGAGGGCGCGAAACTCGATGCGTTCGCGGTCGGCGAAGGCCTGGTCGGGATAGGGGTCATGGGCGATGACGCGCATGGCGAAGCCGCTGGCGCGCCGGGCGACTTCCTTGCCGATGCTGCCGAGGCCGACGATGCCCAGCGTCTTGCCGTGGACATCCGCGCCGAACAGCCGTGGCCATTCGCCGGCACGGGTTTCACGGTCGGCGCGGGCGACCTGGCGGGCCGAGGCCAGCAGCAGGGCGAAGGTGTAGTCGGCCACCGCATGGCGGTTGGAGTTGGGTACGTTGCAGACGGTCACGCCGCTAGCGCGGGCCGCGTCGAGGTCGATGTTGTCGACCCCGACGCCGTGCTTGCACACCAGGCGCAGCTGCGGCAGGGCGGCGAAGGTGTTGGCGTCGAAGCCATTGAAGGCGGTGATCGCGGCCTGGCAGTCCCTGGCCGCGGCGATGAAGCCTTGGGCGTCGATGTCGGCGGGGACCACCACCACCTCGATGCCGTAGCGGGCCAGCAGGTCGAGCGGTTCCCGGGAGTACTTGGCGAAGGATGGCGAGGTGCAGACGACTTTCATGGTCAGGCTCCTCACGCGGCCTGGCTGGCGCGATGCCGGCTGGCGAGTTCGGTAGCCTGGCGCAACGCCTCGATGAGGCTGCGCTCGTCGGCGATGCCCTTGCCGGCGATGTCGAAGGCGGTGCCGTGGTCCACCGAGGTGCGGATCACCGGCAGGCCGACGGTGACATTGACGCCCGCTTCCAGGCCCATGACCTTGACCGGCCCGTGGCCCTGGTCGTGGTACATGGCCACCACGCAGTCGAAATCGCCACGGCCGGCGCGGAAGAACAGGGTGTCGGCGGGCAGCGGGCCTTCCACGCGCCAGCCACGGGTGCGTAGTTCGTCGATGGCCGGCTGGATCTTGGTTTCTTCCTCGCCGTAGCCGAACAGGCCGTTCTCGCCGGCGTGGGGATTGATGCCGCAGACGGCGATCAGGGGGTCCTGGATGCCGGCCCGCTGCAGGGTGGCGTGGGCGCGCTCGATGGTGCGCTTGACCAGGCCCGGCTCGATGCGCGCGATGGCATCGATGATGCCGATGTGGGTGGTGACGTGGATGACCTTGAGGATCGGCGTCATCAGCATCATCGACACCTCCTCGGTGCCGGTGAGGTGCGCCAGCAGCTCGGTGTGACCCGGGAAGATATGACCGCCCGCGTGCAGCGCTTCCTTGTTCAGCGGAGCGGTGCAGATGGCATCGAGTTCACCGGCCGAGGTGAGCTGGACGGTGCGTTCGATGTAGCGGTAGGCGGCGTGGCCGGCCCGGGCGGACAGCTTGCCGTAGGGCAGGTCGATGGGAATCAGCCCGAGGTCGATGCAATCCACCACCCCGGGTTGGAAGCGCGCCTGATCGGGGCGCTCGATGGCGTTGACCTGCAGGCGACCGCCGACGATGCGATTGGCATCCTCCAGGCGACCCGCGTCGCCGATGACCAGCGGGCGGCAGCTGTCGTAGACCGAGGCGTGGGCCAGGGACTTCATGATGATTTCGGGACCGACGCCGGTGGCGTCACCCATGGTGATGCCGATGACGGGACGTTCAGACATGGTGGGCTTCCTTCTGCAGACAGGCCGTGGCGGCCTGTGCGGGTAGGTTGGCGCGCAGGTGGCGCCAGGCGTCGAGGAGGGTGTCGGGTTGGCCGAAGCCGCCTGCCTTGGTCACTACCCGCAAGGCGCGACCACGCCAGCGGGTACTGGCCAGGGCCACGCCCGGCGCGAGGGCGCCGTGCAGATCCAGCGCCGTGATGCCGGCCTGGGCGAGCAGGGCGCGAGCGGTCTCGCCGCCGGTGGCCATGAGGGCGGCGGCTTCTTGCAGGGCGGGCTGCAGCAGTCCGGCCAGGGCCTGGCTCAGGGCCACGGCCTGACACGGATCCCGGGCCTGCTGGTCAAGGCTCACCAGGACGTCTTCGCCGTGGGCGAGCTGCTGGGCGAGGGCTGCGGCCAGCGCGGTACGCTCGGCGGCGCGCTGCGGCTCCAGCAGCCAGGCAGGGGCCAGCCGCTGCCAGTGTTGGCCGCTCCCCGCCACCAGGCGCTCGGCCTGGGCCTGGGAGTGCCGTGACATGCTGCCCACCACCGTGAGGATCGGGCCATCGCTCGGAGGGCGGAGTGCGGTGTGGCCGGTCAGGCCCAGCGCTGCGGGCAGCGCCTCGGCCAGGCCTGCGGAGCCGACCCAGAACAGCTGCTGCGCCACGGGCGCGGAAGCCCGGGCCAGCGCCTCAAGGTCCGTTTGGCGCTCGGCGTCGCAGACCAGCGCGGGCAGACCACTGTCCAGCGCGCGGCGCAGGGCGGCGGCCAGGGCCACTGGCTGACGCAGCGTGGCGAGGTCTAGCCGCGCACAGCTGATGCCGTGACCGGTCAGTTGGGCGACCAGATCGGCACTGCCGGTCAGTCCCTCGTTGCGCCAGACATCGGTCTGGTCGACCGGCACGCCGTCCAGGTACTGGATACCGCCCTGGGTCGTGCGGCCCAGGGCCGGGTAGGCGGGGGCGACCAGGGCCAGGCCGCGCGGGGCGAGGGCCGCTACCTCGGCGGCGACATTGCCGCGCAGGGTGGAGTCGATCTTCTTGTAGAGCGCGGCGCCAGCCAGCGCCGGGTGTCCGAGCAGCGCGGCGTGGCGCGCGGCCGCCGCACGCGCGTCCAGTCGACGGCTGTCCAGGTCCAGGGCCGTCACCGGTGCCTGGGCATCCAGGGCCTCGGCGTCGAGCAGCACCCGGGTCGCCTGGGCCTTGGCAAAACCCAGGGCGCAGTCGGCGGCGCCGCTGAGGTCGTCGGCCAGGATCAGCAGGCGGGTCATGGCAGGAGGCGCCGGTACAGTGCCTGGATGTCATCCAGGCTCAGCGGCTTGGGATTGTTGACCATCAGCCGGGTGACCTTGGACGCCGCCACCGCCATATCGGGCAGGTGCTCCTCCCGCACACCAAAGGCGGCCAGGTCCTGGGGGATTTCCAGGGTGGCGGTCCAGGCGGCGATCTGCGCGATCAGCTGGTGCGCGGCGGCTTCGTCGCTGTCTTCCTCGCGGGCCAGGCCGCAGACCACGGCGGCGCGCTTCAGGCGCGGCGCGCAGCTGTCCAGGTTGAAGGCCATGACATGGGGCAGCAGCATGGCGTTGGCCACCCCGTGGGTGACGTGGAACTTGCCACCGAGGGGATAGGCCAGCGCATGGACAGCAGCAGTGCCAGCGGCGGTCAGGGCCACGCCGCCATAGGTGGAGCCGAGCAGCATGTCGCTACGGGCGCGCACCGACTCCGGCTGCTGGTAGGCCTCGACAATGCTGCCGGCGATCAGGCGCATGGACTCCAGGGCGAAGGTGTCGCTGACCGGGTTGGCCTTGTTGGAGATGAAGGACTCCAGGGAATGGGTGAAGGCGTCCATCCCGGTAGCCGCGGTGATGGCCTTGGGCAGGCTCAGTGTCAGCAGCGGATCGAGCAGCACCAGGGCGGGCAGCAGGTGGCGGCTGACCACGCCCACTTTCAACTCTTCGTCGGGCAGGGTGACGATGGCATTGGGCGTCACTTCCGAACCGGTGCCGGCGGTGGTGGGGACCAGCACGGTGGGCAGCCCGGCGCGGGCCACCTGGTCGATACCCAGCATGGATCTGAGCGACTGCTCGTTGGTGAGCATGACCGCGAACAGCTTGGCGGCATCCAGCACCGAGCCACCACCGATGGCGAGCAGGGCGTCCGGTTGGCGCGGCGAGACCTGCTCGCGAAAGACCTGCTCGATGTTCGCCAGGGTCGGCTCGATCTCGACGTTGTCGATCACGGCCACGTCGATGTCGCGGGCGGCCAGTTGCGCCTTGACGCGCTCGGTCACGCCCAGGCCATGCATTGCGTTCTGGGTGACCAGCACCACGCGGCGCAGCGGGACGTCGAGGAGGGCGAGCTTGTCGCCGAGCTGGTCCAGGGCGCCGGCGCCATGGACCAGGTGTTTGACGGTCTGGAAATGATAGAGGGACATGGGTGCTCCGGATCAGTCGCGGTAGATGGCCAGCAGGCCTTCGAGCTTGTGCACCGTGGCTTCGTCCAGCGGCGCGACCGGGGCCCGGCACGGGCCGACCGGGACGTTGAGCAGGTCGGCGGCCTTCTTGAGCACCGACGGCATGGTGCCCAGCGCGAAGGCATCGCGTAGGGGCCGCAGCTTTTCCTGGGCCGCGCGGGCCGTGGCGTGGTCGCCGGCCTGGAAGGCATTCCAAATGGTCATGACGATCTGAGGTACCGCGTTGGCCGTGGCCGCCACGGCGCCATCGCCGCCGGCCAGCAGGTTCCAGTAGATGAGGGAGTCGGTACCGGCGAAGACGGCGAAATCGTCACTGCGGTACTTCATCATCTGTACCAGCGCATCGAAATTGCCGGCGCTGTCCTTGATGCCCTTGATCTGCGGGTGCTGACTCAGGGCCGCGACGGCGCCGATGCCGATGGACATGCCGGTCTTGGCCGGAATGTTGTAGAGCATCAGGGGCAGGGCAGAGGCGTCACCGATGGCTTCGTAATGCGTGATCAGCTCTTTCTGGCTGACGGCATTGAAGTAGGGCGTGATCACCGACAGGGCATCGACCCCGCGATCGGCCATTTTTTTGTTCAGTTCGATCACTTCGTGCGTGGCGAAGGCGCCGGTGCCCGCTATGACCGGTACCCGGCCGCCCGCAGCATCCACGGTGAGCTCGGCGATGCGCAGCTTTTCGGCTTCGGACAGGGCGAAGAACTCGCCATTGGTGCCCAGTACGAACAGGCCATGGACACCTGCGTCGATCAGGTTTTCGATCAGACCGCGCAACGCGTTTTCATCGACGCGCTGCTGGGCGTCGAAGGGGGTGACGAGGGCGGGAACGATGCCGCGGAATTTCATGATCATGCCTACCTTGTGATTGTTCTGATCACAATAAAGCATGTTTTGATCTAATCGATCAACAGTGGTCTGGTGGTTTTGCGCGGTAGACGAGCGTGTGCACCGTTGGCAAGCAACGGCCAATCGCGAGGCAACTGTCGACTCGGGTTTTTCGGCAATAGAGACCGATGAAGGCAACGGGCAACATCAGCGCGCCGCCAGGCACGAATCTTCAAACGGCGGGGGGAGGGATGATGCAGTCGGGTTGGAACAGCTATGCCACTGATCCTTCTGACAAAATTGTCATCCTGCAGTACCCGTTCCTGACCGAACGATCAGGATAAGTTGGCGGGGTCATCTCCTGGACCTCGAATCATGTCGCGCTTTCTTTCTTCCCTAACCGTCGCGCTGCTGGGCGCTACCTTGCTCGGCCAGGCGCAGGCGGCGCTGCCGCAGCACCCTGATCTCGACCTCGATGCCGCGCTGCGACTGGCGCAGGCCGCGCCCTGCAGCGCCGCGCTCGCGGTGCTCGACCGCAGCGGCCAGTTGATCCTCCTGCAACGCGATACCCGCGTCGGGCCGCACAACGCCGAGGCGGCGCGGCGCAAGGCCTTTACCGCTCTGTCCACCCGCACCCCGTCGCAGGCGCTGGCCGAGCGTGCCCGGCAGAATCCGGATGCGGCCAATCTCGTCACCCTGCCCGAGTTGCTGCTGCTGGGCGGTGGCATCCCCCTCTATGAAGGCGACCAGCTGGTCGGCGCCCTGGGTATCGCCGGTGCCGGCGGTGGCGGGGCGGACGAGCGCTGTGCGCTGGCAGCCGCTGAACACCTCAACCTCACCTCCCATCCTTGAAGGAGATCTCCATGAAGACGTTCGTTCTGTTGTCTGGCCTGGCCCTGTCCGGCTTCGCGGTCGCCGCGCCCAATCCCCTGAGTGTCCATGTGCTCAACCTGGAAGACGGCAAGCCGTCGGCCGGGGTGCACGTGACCCTGGAGCGCCAGGTAGGGCAGGGCTGGCAGCCGCTGGCGGAAGAGGTCACCAACGAGCAGGGCCGGGTACCGGCGCTGTTCCCCAAGGAAAAGACCTTCGAGAAGGGTGAGTACCGGGTGGTCTTCAAGACCGGCGACTACTATCGCCAGCAAGGCCGCAGCGCCTTCTTCCCGGAAATTCCGGTGGTGTTCGACGTCACCCAGCCGGAGCAGCACTACCATATCCCGCTGTTGCTCAGCCCCTACGGCTTCAGCACCTATCGCGGCTCCTAGTGCCTTGTCCTAAGGGCGCCTTGAACCTGGCGCCTAGCCCAGGCTACTGCGTGCGTACCTTTCTTGGCCTGCCGCGCTCCGCCTGTAGCACCTTAAAGTAAGACCTGAAGCGTCCACTCGAACGGTGGTGGGCTATCTAGGACAGGGATAGCCCGTTCGCAATCCATTTTTGATGCCGGTACGAAGGTCTAGCCAATCATACTTTTCGTCGCGCGAGTTCGTGATCGGTAGTCGCATCGGTGAAGGGAACAGCACATAGCAACCGATCCGAGGGCTGGAGATTTCGGACAACGACCCTGCCAGTAAGCCGGTGCGCGATAGGTGCTGTCTGCCATACCCGCCATGGGTGACCGTACCCGGCCTCACAGACGGACCCCAGGCATATCCCAAGCGGCTTATTTCCGTCTGAGGCCCGGGTCTAGCGCGTGCCAAGCGAGCACGCCTGGGGCAAGAGAAAGCTAAAGGCCTATTGGAAATCGCGTTAATCCTTGTCGCCTCCCATTATTTTTTCGGTCGACGTCATGAATACTGTCTGACTAATGGCGTTCGCCGTGTCTTTTTGCTGGGAGCCGGTGCCTATGCTGCCTGATCGATCTCTTTCCCTGTTGCCCTGGGGGGCTGTATGCGAGGTTGTGGAGGGAGCACCGCGATGAGCCAGGACTTCGCTTCGCTAAGGGGCAGCCAGCAGGGCCCGGTGCTCCTATTGGCCTCGGGGCCGTCGGCAGGTGAGTTGTGCCTTGACAGCTGGCGTCATATACCGGTCATTACGATGAATGGCGCCATTACCAAGCTGGCGAAGAGCGCTATCGAGCCATTGTTCTATGTGTGCAGTGATCTGAGCTTCGCCACCCAGCAGCCCGAACTCTATGCGCAGGGCCTCGAACGGGCCCGGCACCTGGCATTGTGGCCGGAGGCGATCGACGAGCTGCCGTCAGGCTTGCAAGGCAAGGCACATGGGCTCAAGCGCGCGCCTAGCACACGGCTGGAGCATTACCTCGGCGCTGAGCGTGACCAGGCACAGCGCGTCCATACCCTGCTCAGTCGTCGCGCGCGCGACATCGGCTTCAGCCGGGACATGGACTACGGCATCTTCGATGTCCGTACCGTTGCCTTCATCGCCCTGCAACTGGCCTATCACCTCGGCTTTACCGAGATCTATCTGGCCGGTGTCGACCTCAATGCCCAGGCCCCACGTTTCTACGAGGGCAGCACGGACCCGCGATCGCCCTGTGGTCTGGACGAGCACCTGCATAACCGCATCCTGCCCGGGCTCAAGGTCATGCAGGACGTCATGGCCGCCGAGGGCCGCCAGGTCTTCAACCTGTCCCGCTGCAGCCGCATCCCTGCCCAACTCATCCCTCGCGCCGATCTGGCCTCCGTCGAGGCGGCCTGGCTGGGCCAGCGGACCCGCCAGGCCGGTTGACGACGAGGTGTCAGTATTCCTGACGCGTCGGGCGGAAGAGGATTTCGTTGATGTCCACGTCGTCCGGCTGGCTCAAGGCGTAGATGACGGCCCGGGCGAAGGCGTCGGCCGGGATGGCCAGTTCGTAGAGCTTGCGGACGTTCTCGGCGACGTCCGCTTCGGTGATGGTGTTGGGCAACTCCGTGGCCACCGCGCCGGGCGAGAGGATGGTGGTGCGCAGGCCATAGGGCTTGACCTCCTGGCGCAAGCCTTCGGAGATGATCCGCACGGCGTGCTTGGTGGCCGAATAGACGGTGCTGCCGGCGCGGACCTTATGGCCGGCAACCGAGGCGACGTTGATGATGTGGCCGCTCTTCTGCGCTTGCATGGTCGGCAGGACCGCGGCAATGCCGTAGAGCACGCCCTTGATGTTGACGTCGATCATCTGGTCCCAGTCTTCCAGGCGCCGCCGGTCCAGCGGCGAATGCGGCATCAGCCCGGCGTTGTTGAGCATGACGTCCACGCGACCATGGCGCTCCAACGCCAGATCGACCAGGGCCTGGACCTGCCCGGCCCGGGTCACGTCGGTGGCCTTGACCTCGACCTGGGCGCCCGTGGCCCGCAGATCGGTTGCCAGAGCCTCCAGCCGTTCAAGCCGGCGAGCGCCCAGCACCAGATGCGCGCCGTGTTGGGCCAGCATGCGCGCGGTAGCCTCACCCAGGCCGCTGCTGGCACCCGTAATGACCACGACCTTGTCTTGGATGTTGTCGCTCATGGAAAGCTGCTCCTGAAGGCTGTTGAGAGTCATCAGACTGCCTACCTGCCTCAAGGTGCATGGCTGACACGGCTGTTATCCACTGGGCTGCGCTTACGCAGGTCTACGGCGAGCCCTCAAGCACCACGACATTCCGTCGAAATTTCAGAGCGGCCGGTGCCAGCGGATGCTTTCAGGATGAGCAAGAAGCCCATGTGGGGCGCCGGCTCAGCGCCAGCCCAGGGTAATTCCCCAGACCACGACATAGCGCGTGACCTTGGCCAGGGTCACCACCAAGAGAAAGCGCCACAGCGGTTCGCGCATCACCCCGGCCACCAGCGTCAGGGGATCGCCGATCACGGGTGTCCAACTGAGCAGCAGCGACCACCAGCCCCAGCGCTGATAGGCCACCTGGATACGCACAAGGCGTTCCGGCGATACCGGAAACCAGCGGCGTTGGCGGAAGCGTTCGAGGTGGGTGCCCAGCCACCAGTTCAGTGTCGAGCCGGCGACGTTGCCCAAGGTAGCGGCCAGCAGCAGAAGCCCTGTCGCGTAGCGATCGGTCAGCAGCAGTCCCGCCAGCGCTGCTTCCGATTGCAGAGGCAGCAGGGTGGCCGCACCGAAGGCTAGGGCGGCAAGACCCAGGTAGACGCTCAAGGCTTCCAGGATAGGGGCTCCCATGAGGATGTAGCGGCTGTGTAATCCGTGCGCAACCTGCAGCGGTCGCCACGGGCGTGTAGGGCAGCCGACCATGCTGTCGAATTTGGCCTAGTGCGTCGCCAGCTGTCTTCGCTTAGTGGAGCAAGATGTCGCGTGGAGACTGTCCGCCAGCGGGTTGCCAGCGCCGATGTACACGTTTACTGATCCGGTTTCCACCACGAATCCAGGCCGTTCTTTTTGCCAGCGCATAGGCCGTTGAGGGCTAGGCTAGCTGGCAATACATAACCTGTTTCAGTCACATCAAACGCAGAGCCGCCGCGGTGCGCAGGGTCGAGTGAATTCCGGAACAGGCGACCTTGGCGGGCTCCCACACTTCAGCACGTTTAAAGGGCATAGGCTGATGGGCAAGGTCGAATGAGGTAATGGTCGGATCGGCGAAGCAGCCCGCTCATCGAGCGGGCGTGTTCGGGACCGCTACAGACGGAACTGCGCGACCTGCCTGTCCAGCGCCTGAGCCAGGTGCTGGATGTCCACTGCGTTGCGCGATGCACTCTGGCTGGAATGACTGTTGGTTTGCGCCATCTGTGCAATTCGCTCGACGTTACGGGCGACATCCTGGCTCGCTGCTGATTGCTCTTGCAGCGACAGGGAAATCTGATCGACCACGGAGATAATCCGATCTGCGCCGTCGCGGATTTCGTCGATCGCAAGGCTGGCCGAGCTGGCCAACGCCACCCCCTCATTAACCTGAGCCACCCCAACATTCATGCTGCTGACGGCCTCCTGGGTACTTATCTGGATCTTCTTGATCATATCGGCGATCTCCTGGGTGGATTTGCCGGTACGCTGGGCCAGTAGACGAACCTCATCCGCCACCACGGCGAAGCCGCGGCCCTGATCGCCTGCGCGTGCTGCCTCGATGGCGGCATTGAGCGCAAGCAGGTTGGTCTGTTCGGCGATCGCGCTGATGACATTCACGATCGAGGTAATCTCATCGGTATGGCGCCCCAGTTCCGAAATCTGTTCAGCTGAGTTTTGTACGGTGCTGGCGATCTCCGTCATGCTGTCAAGCGTGCGACGAATTACCTTGCCGCCCTCGACAGAGCGTTTGCCGGACTCGCTCGAGATGGTATGGGCGTCGCCAGCGCTTGCTGAGACATGGGCGATGCTGACCGTAAGCTCCTCGACGGTAGCCGCCATCGACGACGCAGAAGCCGACTGATCGCGGGCAGCAAGCGCCAACTCTTCAGATGTGCCGGAGATGTCGTTGGCGGCATGGAGCAGGCGACCGGTACCGTCCTTGATTTCCACGATCATTTCACGCAGCCGTCCTTGCATGGCGCTGAATGCCTTCAGCAGGCTGGCGATTTCGTCGCTTCCCGAGTGCTTGATATCCATATCCAGCTGACCGGCCGCGATGGCCTGTGCCGAGGCGATGGCGTCACCCAGACGGCGTTTGATGGAGCGGGAAAGTCCCAGCGCTACGATCAGCGATGCAATGGCAGCCAGGAGCCCACCGCCGGTCAGCATCCACAGCGCGCCTTGTTCGGCCGACCGCATCTCTGCCGTGCGTATATCCAGAAGCTTGGCTTCGTCGGCGCTAAAGGCCGTGATGATCTGACGCATCTTGTCCATCTTAGCCTTGTCCTGACGATCGACAATGCGCTTGACCATGTCGTCCATGCTTGCACTGCCTTGGACGACGGACCGGCGCAGCTGGATCGAGCGCTCAAGGTCGTCGTTCAGCCAGCGCTCTCTGACTACATTCAGCTCATCCAGCCGCGTCTGCTGGATGGGATTGTCCGCAGTAAGCGACTTCAGTTCGTTCCAAGCCTTCTCAAATGCGGCTTTGCCGCTCGAGTACGGTTCGAGGAAGTCGTCTTGCCCGCTCAGTGCGAAGCCACGCATGCCAGTTTCCATGTTGGTCAGGCTGACGAGAAGCTTATTGGCACCGTCCAGGGTTCGGTAGGTATGGATATTCCAACTAACTGACTGGTCAATCGCCGAAAAGCCGTGGCGGGCGACCAGAACGAGTATGCAAATAATCGCGATGACGAGGCCAAAACCTGCCATCAGTTTTTTAGAAATCGACATATTGGACAGCATGGACATACTCCGCAGGGAGGTTGAGCGTTGGTGCTGTCCCGTTATCGGATTTGCCTTTTCAAACTTTAAATGCGCCGTTCGCTTTCCGACAAATGACAATAAGCTAAGCACGATAAGTAATGAAAACGCCTGTGCTAGAGAATCTTGACCTTAAGCTTTCCGTAAACGATGTCGCTCCGCTTAGTTGTTTAGCCAAGCGGCAGGCCCTAACGCTTCGTTTAACTGTAAGCCTGAGGGGGGCGTCGACCCTCAATAGGTAAATCGCGGGTTGGAACGCTCAGCCTGCCTAGTCGATGGGATGTGTTTTATAACGTTTGTTCTTGGCGAGCTTAACGAGGAGTGTTTCATGATGATGAGGTAGAAGAGTGTCAATTAAAACAAGTCCACAAACTGGAGGTGTTATTATTTTTAAGATTATTTATAATAAATTTATTATCCTGTTGTGACCGTGCTCTGCGTGACCGATATGGTGCGTACTCTTGGTCGTAGTAACTCCGATCAACTCTGCCCGACAACAGAGGATCCAGCTCACCTTCACTGCCGACACACTGAAGACAGCGTCGATCTGGATCGGCTCTCATGCTCGGGACGTTGTCCGTGCCGAGCATGGAACGTGTAGAGGATGCCCCGTATTCGGCTCGTGACGCTCGGCCTACATAAAGGACATCTTACGGAATCAGCCGCCGCCGACGCATGTCTTCCAGGTGCGCGAGCAAGACCTCGTCCGATCTCAGGATCATCTGCCCGAAGCCGGCCTGCCGCGCCTTGGTCACATCGAAGATGGCGTCCTTCTCCACATGGAAGATGAAGTCGCCGAAGGCACCCGGCGCGATCCGCTCGGGATCGGCCTCGGCCAGCCCTTCGCGTTGCGCCAGCGCCTGCCACACCGGCTTCAGCGCGGTCAGGCGCTGGGCCAGGGAGATGGGTTGCGGCTCGCCCACGTCCAGCCCGAACCAGTCGGCCAGTCTGGGCCAGACGTGACTCCAGCGGAAGACATCGCCATTGGTGAGGTTGAAGGCGCCATCGCGCTCCGCTTCGGCGGCCCAGACCGCGGCTTCGCCCAGCAGGGGCGCGGCGGTGACGTTGACCAGGGCGCCGCGATAGGCCTGCTCCGTCCCGGGGAACTGCATCGCGGTACCGGTCGCCTTGCACAGGGCGCCGTAGAGGCCGATCAGGTTGCCCAGGTTCATGGCTGAGCCCAGCGAATGGCCGATGACGATGTCGGGGCGCAGGGCCGTCCAGCGAATGCCGTCGGCTTCCAGGCTGCGCACGAAGTCCTCATGGCGGAAATAGAGGTTGGGCGGGAAGTGGCGGCTGTCGTCCTCGCGGGCTGGCGTCTTGTACACCCCCAGGTGGGCGCCATAGATCTTGCCGCCCTGGACGAAGGTGATGCGGGCCAGGGGGGCGCCGGCACCGCGTACCGCGTCGACCAGGTTCTCCAGCATGGCGGCGTTTTCGTCCGCCTCGACGCCCGGGTCAGGATTGGGCTTGAGGGCGCTGTAGAACAGATGGGTCACGCCGGCGAGGTCGGCCTTGGCCGCGGCCAGGCTGTCCGGGTCCAGCAGGTCGGCGGTCAGGTGTGGAAAGCGACTGGGCGCCTGGGTCGAGCGGCCGACGGTAAGGATGGACCAGCCCGCGTGGGCGAAGGCTTCCAGTACGGCCTGGCCAATGATGCCGCTGGCACCGGCGATAAGCAGCTGACGTTCGGTCATGGGGTCTCCTGATCGGGTCTGTTGAGGGTGATGAAGGGCAGACCCTGGCGCCGGGCGATTTGTCCCCGTGTCGGGCTGGACGGTAGACAGACGAACGCGGGTGTCCTGCTCGCACCAGCAGGGCTACCGTGGCAACACTGCCTGCTGCCGCGGAGGACCTGCCTATGCCCCATCCATCCCGTACGCCTGACGCCTTCCCGTCTTTGTTAAGCGAACTCGTCACCGCCCTGGGTCTGCCTGCTGCCCAGGCGGCGAATCTGCAGGTCCAGGGTAACGACAGCCTGGCCGCGTGCTTCCCGGTCAGCGACCTCGCCACGGTGGCGATCGGAGCCGCCGGCCTGGCCGCCAGCGATCTGCTGGCCAAAGGGGTACCCGGATTGCCGGTGAAGGTTGACCGGCACCTGGCCGCGGCCTGGTTCAAGACGTCTCTGCGTCCCCTGGGCTGGGAATTGCCCGCTGTCTGGGATGCGATCACTGGCGACTACCGCACCCGCGACGGCTGGCTGCGGTTGCACGCCAATGCGCCTCATCACCGGGAGCGCGCCCTCGCCGTGCTGGGCTGTGCCAACAACCCGGCCGCCGTCGCCGAGGCCATGGCCGACTGGCCTGGCGAAGCCCTGGAGACGGCCATCGTCGCTGCAAGCGGCTGCGCGGCGAAGCTGCGCACCCAGGCGGAGTGGCAGGCGCATCCCCAGGGGCAGGCCGTTCGCGCCGAACCGCTGATCGCCAAGGAATGGACCGCCGCGGATATCGCGAACAGTTGGCGGCCCGATCCACAACGTCCGTTGCAAGGCCTTCGCGTCCTCGACCTGACCCGCATCCTGGCCGGGCCGATCGCCACCCGCCTGCTGGCTGGCCTGGGCGCGGAGGTGCTGCGCATCGATCCGCCTGGCTGGGACGAACCGGCCCAGGCACCCGAGGTGACGCTGGGCAAGCGCTGCGCGCGACTGGACCTGCGCCGGCCGGCCGACCGTCTGGCGTTCGAAGCCTTGCTGGGGGAAGCGGATGTCCTGGTGCACGGCTATCGCGCCGACGTCCTGGCGCGGCTCGGCTATGGCCGCGCCGAGCGCCGGGCGCTGAATCCGGCACTGATCGACGTGTCCCTGTGCGCCTATGGCTGGACCGGGCCCTGGGCCCTGCGGCGTGGCTACGACAGCCTGGTGCAGATGTCCTGCGGCATCGCGGCGGCCGGGCGTGACTGGCGGCAGGCGAAGCAGCCGGTCCCCTTGCCGGTCCAGGCCCTCGACCACGCCACCGGCTACCTGATGGCCGCCGCGGTCATCCGGGGCCTCACCGGCCGCCTGCGCGAAGGCCGTATCCTGAGTGCGCGCCTGTCGCTGGCGCGTACGGCCTGCCTGCTGACCGAGCATGCCGCCGTGGCCTGCGAGCCGCTCTATACCGGCGTGCAGGACGCCGACTACGACGCCGTACCCGAGCCCACCGCCTGGGGTCCGGGGCTGCGGCTGCGCCCGCCGCTGCAGATCGGCGCCCTGCGCCTGCACTGGCAGCGGCCGGCTACGCGGCTGGGGTCGGCGAGTGCGGCCTGGTCGACGGCAGGCTGAGCGGGTCAAGCCTCCAGGCAATAGCCCACGCCATAGATGGAGCGGATCAGCTCGCAGTCCGGATCGAGGCGGTGCAGCTTGCGGCGGACGTTGCGCACGTGGCTGTCGACGGTACGGTCGGTGAGGATGCGATAGTCGGTGTGCAGGTGGTTGAGCAACTGGTCGCGTGAGAGCACCTTGCCGGGGTGCTGGGCGAGGGTGGCCAGCAGGCGGAATTCCACCGGGGTCAGCTCCAGGGGCCGGCCGTTGAAGCTGGCCTGGTAGGTTTCGGCGTCCAGCTGCAGGCCGCTGGGCGCGGGTGGGCCGCCCGGCACGCTGCTGCGGCGCAGCACGGCCTTGACCCGGGCCACCACCTCGCGTGGGCTGAAGGGTTTGCAGATGTAGTCGTCGGCGCCCAGTTCCAGGCCGAGCAGGCGGTCGATCTCGTCGACCCGGGCGGTGACCATGATGATCGGCAGGGCGCTGAAGGCGCGTACCGCGCGGCAGACCTCCAGGCCGTCGAGGCCGGGCAGCATCAGGTCGAGCAGCAGCAGGTCGGGCGGTGTGGCGCGGATGGCGGCCAGGGCCTGTTCGCCGTCGGCGTGCCAGTCGCAGGTGAAGCCGGCGGCCATGAGGTAGTCACCCAGCAGGGCGGCGAGCTTGGGTTCGTCCTCCACCAGCAGGATGGTCTGGTTCATGCCGGACTCCGGTCAGCGAGGGCGGGCAACCGGAGTTCGAGCCAGAGGCCGCCAAGCGCAGAGGCCTGGGCCTGCAGCTGTCCGCCGTGGACCTCGGCGATACCGCGGCAGATGGCCAGGCCCAGGCCGGCGCCGCCACTGCGACGACTGCGCGAGCCTTCGACGCGGTAGAAGCGCTCGAACAGCCGCTCGCGGTCGGCTGCGGGAACGCCGGGCGCGGAGTCCTGAAGATCGACCTGCAGCAGGTTGCCGACCTGGCGCGCGGCGAGATGCACCTGGCCAGGGGCCTCGGTGTACCTGAGGCTGTTCTCCAGCAGGTTGTAGAACAGCTGGCCCAGGCGCGCCTCGTCGCCGCGGATCAGCAGCGGGGTGTCCGGCAGCTCCAGTCGCAGCTCCAGGCCGGCCTGGCGATAGCGCGGGCGCCAGGCATCGGCGGTCAGCGCCAGCAGGGTCGCCAGGTCCAGCGGTTCGTGGCGGTAGGTGGGGCCACCCACCTCGGCCAGGGACAGTTCGAAGAGATCGTCCACCAGCTTGTTCAGCGAGCCGACCTCGGTCTGCAGTGACTTCAGCCCGCCGACATCCAGCGGGCGGATCCCATCCTCCATGGCTTCCAGTTCACCCCTGAGCACCGCCAGGGGCGTACGCAACTCGTGGGAGATGTCGGCCATGAAGGCGCGGCGCTGCAGCTCGTTGCTGGCCAGTACGCGGGCCAGGCGGTTGAAGTCCTGGGCCAGCTGACCGGCCTCGTCGGCGGAGCGGATGGGCAGCTGGATGCCGTAGTCGCCGGCCGCCAGGCGATGGGTGGCGGCGGCCACGGTCCGGATCGGCCGCAACAGGGTGCGGGCGATCCACCAGGCCAGGGCGGCGGCCAGCAGCAGGCAGACGAAGGCGATCACCAGGCTGGAGCGGATCTGGCTCTGCTGGAAGCGGCGGTCGCCGTCGCTGATGACGGCCTCGAAGGGCGTCAGGGCCAGCCAGCCGACGACCTGGCCCTGCCGGTGGATGGCTCGCAACAGCGGGACGGGCGGCAGGTCGCGAAAGCCGATCAGGTAGCGATGCTCGGCATCCAGCAGCGAGAAGCGCAGAAAGGCGCCGGTGAGATCCGACACCGGCGGGGAGGGGCGGACGCTGGTATTCGCGGGGAATTCCGGTCGCAGCAGCTGGATCCAGGCCTCGGGCGGGTGCTGGTTGAGCAGGAAATCCCAGTTGCCATGCTCGGCGTAGGCGTGCTCGAAGCGCGGCACCAGGGCATCCAGCCGCTGTTCGGCCTGGCCGTTGAGATAGCCGAGGAAATCCCGCGAGAAACTCAGGTAGGAAGCCCAGGCCATGCCCAGCACGGCAAAGGCGCAGAGCGCCAGGGCGGCGAGGAAGACCTTGGCGGAGAGGGACAGGCGAAGCAGGCCCATGCGGATCTCGACGGCGGAAGGTAGGGGCACGCTAGCAGCTCCAGGGGTGGCTGTCAGGGGGCATCGGCCAGGCGTGCGGCCTGCCAGTCGCCACCCAGGGCCATCTGCAGCTGCACGCTGGTCACCAGCTGGCTGGATTCCAGCTGCAGCAGGCTCTGCTCCTGGCTCAGCTGGGTCGCCTGGGTGGTGGCCACGTCCAGGTAGTCGATGATGCCGGCCTCGTACTGGTCGCGGGTCACGCTGGCCGAGTCGCGGGCGGCGGCCACGGCGCGGCGCTGGGCGGCGAGTTCGGGGCCGAGCACGTGCAGCGCCACCAGGTCGTCCTCCACCTCGCCCAGGGCGGTGAGCACCGTCTGGCGGTAGCTGGCCACCTTGGCGTCGTAGGCGGCGCGGGCCTGGTCGACGCTCGCGCGGGTGGCACCGAAGTCGAACAGGGTGCCGGAGAGCGTCGGGCCCAGCGACCAGAAGCGGCTCGGCGTCTTGAACAGCTCGCCGAGCAGGCTGCTCTGGTAGCCGCCGCTGGCGCTCAGGGTGAGGTCCGGGTAGTAGGCGGCGGTGGCCACGCCGATGGCGTCGTTGGCGGCGGCCACCTGGCGCTCGGCCTGGGCGATGTCCGGGCGGCGCTCCAGCAGGGCGGTGGGCAGGCCGGCGGGAATGTCCGGCAGCCGCGCCTGCCACCGGCGATCCACGGCCAGGGCGAAGGCCGCCGGTGGCTTGCCCAGCAGCAGGGCGATGGCGTGTTCCAGCTGGGTGCGCTGGGTGGTCAGGGCCAGCCGATTGGCGTCGGCGCTTTCCAGCTGGGTCCGCGCCTGGGCGAGATCGGCACGGGAGGCGAGCTGTTCGTCGTACTTGTTCTGGATCACCGCGAGGTAGCGCCGGTAATCGGCCAGGGTCTGGTCATAGAGCGCCAGGCGCCGATCCAGCACGCGCAGCTGGAAGTAGTCCTGGGCCAGCTCCGCCTGGGCGCTGAGGGTGGCGTTGGCCAGCTCGGCGGCGCTGGCCTGGGCACTGGCGCGGTCCTCTTCCAGGGTGCGGCGCAGCCTGCCCCAGAGGTCCAGGTCCCAGCTCAGGCCGAGGCTCAGGCTGTCGGCGTTCCTGACCGTGGCGCTGCTGGCACTGGTACTGCCGCTGTCGCTGCTGCTGGCGTTCTCGCTGCGGGTGGTCTTGGCGTCCAGGGTGACGCTGGGCAGGGTCTCGGCGCGGCTCTCGCGGACCAGGGCGCGGGCCTGGCGATAGAGCGCCTGGTACTGGGCGATATTCTGGTTGGAGACCGCCACCTGGGCCAGCAGCGCATCGAGCTGGGGATCGTCGTAGCGTTGCCACCAGGCGCCCTTGGCCTGGTCGTCGCGCGGACGGGCGGCCTTCCAGCCGGCCGCTTCCTTGAATTGCGCCGACAGCGGGGCGCTGGGTCGCTGGTAGTCGGGCCCGACGGTGCAGCCGGTGAGCAGGGTCAGCAGGAGCAGCGGGGGCAGGGCACGCAGGAGCGGCATGGTCGTTACCTTCGGGCCGCGGCGCGGCGCAGATGCTGGCGCCAGAACCGGCGGCTGGCGCGGCTCAGGCGGTCGAGACAGAGGAATACCACCGGGGTGGTGAAGAGGGTCAGCACCTGGCTCAGGGCCAGGCCGCCGACGATGGCCAGGCCCAGGGGCTGGCGCAGGGCGTCGTCGCCGCCGCTGCCCAGCGCCAGCGGCAGGGCGCCGAAGAAGGCGGCCAGGGTTGTCATCAGGATTGGCCGGAATCTCAGGCGGCAGGCCTCGCGGATGGAGCCCTCGGGTGAGAGGCCACGGTCGCGCTCGGCCACCAGGGCGAAGTCCACCAGCAGGATGGCGTTCTTCTTGACGATGCCGATCAGCAGCAGGATGCCGATCAGGGCGATGAGGGTCAGCTGGGTGCCGGTCGCCAGCAGCAGCAACAGGGCGCCCACCCCGGCCGACGGCAGGGTGGAGAGGATGGTCAGCGGGTGGATGTAGCTCTCGTAGAGCATGCCCAGCACCAGGTAGATGGCCGCCAGCGCCGCGGCCACCAGCCAGGGAATCTGCGCGACCAGGGTGGCGAAGGCCTGGGCGGTGCCCTGGAAGCCGGACTGGATCTCCCGCGGCAGGCCGACCCTGACCAGCGCCGCCTGGGTCGCCGCCTCGGCTTGTTCCAGGGACACCCCGTCGGCCAGGTTGAAGGCCAGGGTACTGGTCGCCATCTGGCCCTGGTGCGCCACCGTCAGGGGCGCGTTGCCGCCGGCGAAACGGGCGAAGGCGGCGAGCGGGACCTGGCCACCGCCGCTGGTCACCACGTACAGCTGCTTGAGCACCTCCGGGTCCTGGGTGTAGGCCGGCGCCAGCCCCAGCACCACGTGGTACTGGTTGAGGGTGCGATAGAGGGTGGCGACCTGGCGCTGGCTGAAGGCGTTGTCGAGGAAGGTATCGAGTTCCTCGACGGTCACCCCCAGGCGGCTGGCCGCGGCGCGGTCGATCTCCAGGCGCACCTCCTGGCCGCCGTTCTGCGCATCGGAATCCACCCCGGTGAGTTCCGGCAGGGCCTTGAAGGCGGCTTCCACCCTGGGCGTCCAGCTGCGCAATGCTTCGAGGTCGTCGGCCTGCAGGCTGAATTGATAGGTGGCGTTGGCGCTGCGCCCCCCGACCCGCAGATCCTGGGCTGGCATGAGGAACAGCTGGATGCCGGCGTGGCGGCTGCCGAGCTGGCTGAGGCGATTGGCGATCCGCTGGGCGCTGTCCTTTCGCTCGCCGTAGTTTTTGAGGCGGATGAAGAATTGCGCGGAGTTGCGCGAGCCGAACATGCCACCGCCGGTGGAAGCCATCACCGCCGCCACGTCGGGATCACGACGCAAGCTGGCGGCAATCTCCTTCACATAGGGCGCCAGGGCCTGGTAGGAGATGCTCTGGTCGGCGCGGATGGCGCCGAGCACCACCCCGGTGTCCTGGTCCGGAAAGAAGCCCTTGGGCACCACCACATAGAGGTAGACGTTGAGCACCACGGTGAGCGCCAGGCTCGCCAGGGTCAGCAGCGGGTGGCGCAGGACCCAATCCAGGCCGCGCAGATAGCCGCCTTGCAGGCGCGCGAGGCCGTTCTCGATCCACCGATAGGGCGTCGGCACCGGCGCCGTGGGTGAGCGCTCGCGCAGCACCCGCGCGCAGAGCATGGGGGTGAGGGTCAGCGACAGCAGCATGGAGATGACCAGCGCCACGCTGAGGGTCACGGCGAATTCGCGGAACAGCCGGCCGACGATGCCACCCATGAGCAGCAGCGGGATGAAGACGGCGATCAGCGAGAGGGTCATCGACAGCACGGTGAAGGCCACCTCGCGGCCGCCGATCAGTGCCGCGCGCAGCGGCCCGCGGCCCAGCTCGCGGTGGCGGGTGACGTTCTCCAGCACCACGATGGCGTCGTCCACCACGAACCCGGTGGCGATGATCAGCGCCATCAGCGACAGGTTGTCCAGGCTGTAGTCGAGCAGGTACATGACCGCGCAGGTGCCGATCAGCGACAGCGGCAGGGCCACGGCGGGTACCAGGGTGGCCCGCAGGTCGCGCAGGAAGACGAACACCACCGCGATCACCAGCAGCACCGCCACCAGCAGGGTCTCCTCGGTGGAGTGCAGCGAGGCGCGGATGCTGGCCGAGCGGTCGATCACCGGTACCAGGTCCACGTCGCCCGGTACCAAGGCCTGCAGCGCCGGCAGCTGGGCCTTGATGGCGTCCAGGGTCTGCAGCATGTTGGCGCCAGCCTGGCGGGTGACGCCCAGGGTCACCGAGGGCTGGCCGTTCAGCGAGCCGCTGACGTAGACGTCCTCGACCGTGGCGTAGACCCGCGCCACGTCGCTCAGCCGCACCGCGGCGCCTTGCTGGTAGCCGACGATCAGCGGCGCATAGTCCGCCGCCTGCTCCAGCTGGCCATTGCTCTCGATGGACCAGGTCTGGCCCTCGGCGTGCAGCACGCCCTTGGCGCCATGGGTGGTGGCGTTGGCGATGGCCGCGCGCACGCTGTCCAGGGCGATGCCGGCATGGGCCAGTTGCTGGGGCTGCAGGTCGATGCGGATCGCCGGCAGCGAACTGCCGCGGATCGACACCTGGCCGACGCCCTGCACCTGGGCGATCTTCTGCTGCAGGATGCTCGACGCCAGGTCATAGAGTTCGCCCGGGCTGCGCGTGTTGGACGTCAGCGCCAGCATCAGGATCGGCGATTCCGTGGGGTTGGCCTTGCGATAGGTCGGCAGGCTGGGCATGCCGCTGGGCAGCAGGCTGCGGGCGGCGTTGATGCCGGCCTGGACGTCGCGGGCGGCACCGTCGATGTTGCGCGACAGGTCGAATTGCAGGATCAGGGTGGCGGAGCCCTGGCTGCTGCTGGAGGTCAGCTCGGTGACTCCGGCGATCTGGCCGAGGCTGCGCTCCAGCGGCGTGGCCACGGTGGCGGCCATGGTCTCGGGACTGGCGCCCGGCAGACTGGCGCTGACTACGAGGGTGGGGAAGTCCACCTTGGGCAGGGGCGCCACCGGCAAGCGGGCGTAGCCGAGCAGGCCGAGCAGCAGCACCGCCAGACTCAGCAACAGGGTGGCGACCGGCTTGAGCACGAACAGGCGGATGGGATTCATCGTCCGCCGCTCCGCTGCCAGCGCCGTCCCAGCCGCTCGCCGAGGCTATCGAAGACCAGGTAGATCACCGGCGTGGTGTAGAGCGTCAGCACCTGGCTGACCAGCAGCCCGCCGACGATCACCAGCCCCAGTGGCCGACGCAGCTCGGCACCGGAGCCACTGGCGAACATCAAGGGCAGGGCGCCGAGCAGGGCGGCCAGGGTGGTCATCAGGATGGGTCTCAGGCGCAGCAGGCAGGCGCGGTGGATGGCTTCCCGCGGCGCCAGGTGCAGTTGCTGGCGTCCTTCGAGGGCGAAGTCCACCATCATGATGGCGTTCTTCTTGACAATGCCGATCAGCAGCACCACGCCGATCAGGGCGATCAGGGAAAACTCGGTGCCGGTCAGCAACAGGAGCGCCAGGGCGCCGATGGCCGCCGAGGGCAGGGTGGAGAGGATGGTCACCGGGTGGATGAAGCTCTCGTAGAGCACCCCCAGCACGATGTACATCACCACCACCGCGGCCAGGATCAGCCACAGGGTATTGCTGGCCGCCCGCTGGAAGGCCTGGGCCGCGCCCTGGTACCTCAGGGTGACGCTGCTCGGCGCCTGGGCCTCGTTGAGGCACTGGGCGATGGCCTGTTGCGCCTGCTCCAGGGAGTAGCCGTCGGCTAGGTTGAAGGACAGCGTCACCGCCGGGAATTGCCCCAGGCGCGTCAGTGCCAGGGCGCCGGGGCGCTGCTCGATGCGGGCGATGTCGGTGAGGCGCACCAGGCCCTTGGGACCGCTGCTCGTGGCTGTCGTACTAGTGCTATTGCTATTGCTATTGCTATTGCTCTTGCTGGTGCTGGCCGTGGCGGTGATCGCCGGCGCCAGATAGATGTCGCCGAAGGCCGCCGGGGTCTGCCGGAAGGCACCGGGCACCTGCAGCACCACCCGGTACTGGTTGGCCTGGGTGAAGATGGTGGAGATCAGCCGCTGGCCGAAGGCGTTGTAGAGCGCGGTGTCCACGTCTGCCGCGGTGATGCCGAAGCGCGCAGCGGCGGTGCGGTTCAGCTCCACCTGGGCGGTGAGGCCCTGGTCTTCCAAGTCATCGAGCACGTCGCGCAGCTCCGGCCGTGCCTGCAGACGCGGCATCAGCCGCGGCAGCAGAGCGGCCAGCCGGGTGCCGTCGGCATCGTCCAGGGTGAGCTGGTACTGGCTGGGCGTGAGCTGGTCGTCCACCGTCAGCTCCTGGTTGGCCACCAGGTCCAGGCGAATGCCGGCGACGCCTGCGGCGGCCTGCTTGAGGCGCTGGATGATGGCCGGCGCCCGCTCGCTGCGCTCGTCGAAGGGCTTGAGCTGGATCTGCAGGCGGCCCTGGTTGAGGGTGGCGTTGCTGCCGTCGACACCGATGGTCGAGGTCACCGTGGCCACCGCCGGATCGGCCAGCACCCTTTGCACCAGCGCCTGCTGGCGGCGTGCCATGGCATCGAAGGAGACATCCTGGGAGGCGCGGGTGAAACCGACGATCAGTCCGGTGTCTTCGCCGGGAAAGAAGCCCTTGGGCACCAGCAGATAGAGCAGGGCGGTCAGCGCCACGGTGGCCATGGCCACCAGCAGGGTCAGCCGCTGATGTTCCAGCACCACGCCCAGGGTGCGGTCGTAACCCGCGACCAGGCGCTCGAATTGCCGTTCGCCCCAGCGCGCGAAGCGGCTCTGGCGCTCCGGCGGCACGTGCTGAAGCAGCCGGCCGCAGAGCATCGGCGTAAGCGTCAGGGAGACGAACATGGAGACCAGGATGGCCACCGCCAGCGTGATGGCGAATTCGCGGAACAGCCGGCCCACCACGTCGCCCATGAACAGCAGCGGGATCAGCACGGCGATCAGCGAGAAGGTCAGGGAGATGATGGTGAAGCCGATCTCCCGCGAACCGCGCAGCGCCGCCTGCAGCGGCGGCTCGCCCTCTTCCAGGTGGCGGGCGATGTTCTCCACCACCACGATGGCGTCGTCGATGACGAAGCCGGTGGCGATGGTCAGGGCCATCAGCGTCAGGTTGTTCAGCGAGAAGCCGGCCAGGTACATCACGCCAAAGGTGCCCACCAGCGACAGCGGTACCGCCAGACTGGGGATCAGGGTGGCGGTGAGGTTGCGCAGGAACAGGAAGGTCACCATGACCACCAGGGCGATGGACAGCAGCAATTCGAACTGCACGTCGGAAAGCGAGGCGCGGATGGTCTGGGTGCGGTCGGCCAGCACCGTCGGCTGGACGTTGTCGGGCAGGGCCGCGCGCAGCGTGGGAAGCTGCGCCTGGATGGCGTCGACCACGCCGATGACATTGGCCCCCGGCTGGCGCTGGATGTTGATGACGATGGCCGGCCGGCCGTTGGCCGTGGCCGCCAGGTAGGCGTTCTCCGGCGCCTCCTCGGCGGTGGCCACGTCCTTGAGGCGCAGGGCGGCGCCGTCCGTGTAGCTGAGCACCAGCTCGCCGTACTCGGCGGCGCTGCGCAACTGGTCGTTGGCGTCGATGGTGATGGAGTGGTCCGGGCCGTCGAAGCCGCCCTTGGAGCCGTTGACGTTGGCGGCGTTGACCACCGTGTAGACGTCTTCCAGGGTCAGGCCATGGGCGGCCAGGGCCTTGGGGTCGACGTCGATGCGCACCGCCGGCTGCTGGCCGCCGGCCAGGCTCACCAGGCCGACCCCGGAGATCTGCGCCAGCTTCAGCGCCAGGCGGGTGTTGACCAGGTCCTGCACCTGGGTCAGCGGCAGGCTGTCGGAGGTGGCGGCCAGGGTCAGCACCGGGGCGTCGGCGGGATTGACCTTCTTGTAGGTGGGCGGATTGGGCAGGTCGTCCGGCAGATAGCTGTTGGCGGCGTTGATCGCGGCCTGCACCTCCTGCTCGGCGACGTCCAGCGACAGGCTGAGATCGAACTTCAGGGTAATGACCGAGGCGCCGGCCGAGCTGGTGGAGTACTGCTGCGCCAGGCCGGCCATCTGCCCCAGCTGGCGCTCCAGCGGCGCGGTCACCGCGGTGGCCAGCACCTTGGCGCTCGCGCCGGGATAGAGGGTGGTCACCTGGATGATGGGGTAGTCCACCTCCGGTAGCGCCGAGATGGGCAGCAAGCGATAGCCGAGAAGGCCGGCGAACAGCACCGCCACCATCAGCAGCACCGTCGCCACCGGCCGCTGGATGAACAACCGTGAGGGATTCATGGGCGGGCGTCCGCCGCTGGCGCGCCTTCCACGCGGACCTGGGCGCCGTCGCGCAGGTGGTCGATGCCAAGGATGACCACCCGCTCATCGCCCGCGAGTCCCTGGGTGATGGCCACTCGGTCGCCCAGTGCCGGCCCGGTGGTCACGCCGCGTCTTTGCACCCTGTCATCGGCGCCCACCACATAGACGAAGCTGCCGTCGCTGCCCAGCTGCACCGCGGCGGCAGGGACCACCACGGCGTTCTTCAGGGTGTCGGTTTGCAGGCGCACGTTGACGAACTGGTTGGGGTAGAGCTTCTCGTCCGGGTTGGCGAACAGCGCCTTGAGCTTGAGGCTGCCGGTGCTGGTGTCGATCTCGTTGCTGATGAACTTCAGCGTGCCCTCGGCCAGCGTCGTGCTGTCCAGCTGGCCCAGCGCGGTGACCGGCAGCGCCTGGCCCTGGCGGACCTTGGGCAGTAGGCTGGCGAGCGCCGCCTGGGGCAGGCTGAAGGTCACGGCGATGGGATCGGTCTGGGTGATGCTGACGAGGCCGGTGGTGTCGCCGGCCGCCAGGTAGTTGCCCGGATCCACCAGGCGCAGGCCGACGTAGCCCTCCAGCGGCGCCGTGATACGCGCGTACTGCAGGTTCAACTGGGCGGCGGCGATCTGCGCCTGGTCCGCCTGCACCGCGCCCTGGTACTGGCCCACGGTGGCGACCTGGGTGTCCAGCTCCTGTTTGGCCAGGGAATCCTTGGCCACCAGTCGGCGATAGCGTTCCAGGGTCAACTGGGCACTCTTGAGCTGCGCCTGGTTCTGCGCCAGGTCACCGCGATACTGGTCCAGGGTGGCCTGGTAGGGCCGCGGATCGATCTGCGCCAGGAGCTGGCCTTTCTTCACCCGCTGGCCTTCGGTGAAGAACACCTGCTCCAGCTGACCGGCCACCCGGGTGGTCACCGTCACGCTGGCGTTGGCCACCACGGTGCCCAGGGCGGTGAGGGTGACCGGCACATCGGCGTGCCCGGCCTGCCCCACCGCGACGGTGATCGGCTGGCCTTGCCCCGCGGCAGCGCCCCAGGCCCGACCGCCATGGCTGCCTTGCGCAGCGCTACCGTCGTCCGTCGAACGCCTGTGCAGCACCAGCCCCAGCGCCACGGCGGCACCGACCAAGACAACGACGACGAGAATGCGGGATTTCCTGCTCATGCCTGCCAGACCTGACTGAGATGGAGGTCAGGCTGCTGGGCAAATGTGCAGGAAATATGGAAAGGACGTTCAGCCGTCCAGGTAGGTTGCGGCTGAACGCAGCGAAGCCCAGCGGCCCCGCTGCTTTCTGGTCCGCGTCAATCCAGGTCGGCCGCCGAATGCCGCTCGGCCACCTGCTCCCCTGGCTCACCCCAGGTCCGATTGACCCGCCGACCGCGCTGCACCGCCGGCCGGGCGGCGATGGCCTTGGCCCAGCGCTGCACGTGGGTATAGTCCTGCACCGAGAGGAATTCCGCGGCGTTGTACAGCTGGCCCAGCACCAGGTTGCCGTACCAGCTCCAGATGGCGATGTCGGCGATGCCGTAGTCCTCGCCGGCCACATAGCTGCGCTCGGCCAGCAGGCGGTCGAGCACATCGAGTTGGCGCTTGGCTTCCATGGCGTAGCGGTTGATGGGGTATGCGAGCTTTTCTGGCGCATAGGCGTAGAAATGGCCGAAGCCGCCGCCCAGGAAGGGCGCCGAGCCCATCTGCCAGAACAGCCAGTTCAGCGTCTCGGTGCGCCCGGCATGATCCTTGGGAATGAAGGCACCAAAGCTGTCGGCGAGATAGAGCAGGATGGCGCCGGACTCGAAGACACGCAGCGGCTCGGCGCCGCGGCGATCCACCAGGGCCGGGATCTTGGAATTCGGGTTGATCTCGACGAAGCCGCTGGAAAATTGCTCGCCCTCGCTGATGCGGATCAGCCAGGCGTCGTATTCGGCGTCGCGGTGTCCGGCCGCCAGCAATTCCTCCAGCAGGATGGTCACCTTCATGCCGTTTGGCGTACCCAGCGAATACACTTGGAAGGGATGCTCGCCGACCGGCAGTTCCTGGTCATGGGTCGGCCCGGCGACAGGGCGGTTGATGCTGGCGAAGTTGCCGCCGGAGGTGGTGGGGGTCCAGACGCGTGGGGGCGTGTAGGGTTCGCTCATGATGGCTCTGTCCTCGGTCGGCACGGATGGGTAGTTCGATCATAACCGAACTTTGCGCCAGGTCTGTTCAATGGCTCTCATGCTGGCGACAAACCGGATCCAGGAAAGCCGCTGAGGCGCTCAGGCGTTCTGTTCGGTCAGGCGCTGCACCGTCAGGCTGCGGTACTGGCGCGGGGTCATGCCCTTGAGCTGGTGGAAACGTCGATTGAAGTTGGAGATGTTGTTGAAGCCGGCCTCGAAGCAGATGTCGGTGACCGGCATGCGGCTGTGGGAGAGCATCTCGCAGGCCTTGCTGATGCGCAGGCTGTTGACGAATTCGACGAAGGTGCGGCCGGTGGCCTGGCGGAAGAAACGCGAGAAATAGGTGGGCGTCATGCCCAGGTGCTCGGCCACTTCCTCCTGGGTGAAATCACGCTGGTAGTGATCGAAGATGAAATTCAGCGCCCGGTTGGTGCGATCCACCGCCTGTTCGCTCGCCGTGGCCGGCTCGACGCTGCCCGACAGCAGCTGGTAGCGCTCCGAGGTGGCCAGCGCTTCCATCAGCACCAGGAAATGGCCGAGGCGGGTGGCACCGCCGCTTTCCGAGATCTGTTGCAGCAGCGCCTCGGCGCGGGCGATCAGCTGCGGATCCTGGAATTCGATGCCATAGCGGGCGCGCTCCAGCAGCGGCGCCAGGCCGCTGAGTTCGGGAAACACCGCCGTGGCGTTGTCCACCGTCTCGTTGGTGAAGTTGACCAGCATGTCGCGCTTGGCCACCACCTCGCCCTCGGCGACGCGGCTGATCCAGTTGTGCGGCAGATGCGGGCCGGTGAGGAACAGACTGCCCGGATAGAAGTTGCCGATGTAGTCGCCGATGAAAGCGGTCCCCGAACTGGCCACGATCAGGTGCAGCTCGTATTCCTTGTGGAAATGCCAGCGCACCAGCGGGCAGGGAAAACCATGCTCCCGATAGATCACCGAGTGACCGCTCAGGTCCTCCATCAATTCGTAGGAGGGGTTGCGCTTGCGCAAGGACTGACTCATGGGGCGACCCGCCAATCAAGTTGGTCCTGATCCTGGCCCTGTTCGCGCCACCGTGCAACCCTGCATCAACCGGCTCGCAGGACTACCGCCGCGCGCAGCTTGCCGCGGCCGAAGCGACTCATCTTGTCGAATTCGGCATGGGACACGGGGATGTGCTGGCAGTCCAGTTCGCGGCGGTGCTGGCTGTGGTCGACATCGGGGTCGTGCAGGTAGACGAAGTCCTCGTCGCAGTCGGTGACCAGCACCCAATGAGGCCCCTTGGCCTTGGTCAGCCGGAAGGAGCTGATCAGCACCAGTGGAAAGGCGCCCTCGGCGACCCAGGCGGCCACGTCCAGGCGGGTGCGGTAGAGCCGCTCGATGGGCGACTGCTTGACCTCGGCGCTGAAGTCCTCGTGCACCAGGCGCATGACCTCCTTCTTCTCCTCGCTGCGCACGCCATCGAGAAACAGCGGCCCCCGGGTGTTGACCTGCAGCGTCACGCTGAAGCCCCGTCGCTGGGCGGCCAGGGCCAGGCCATGGGGCCCGCAGCCACCGTGGCCTGCCGTCATGTAGATGGTGGTGGCTTCCCGCCACAGCCGCAGTTCCTCGCGCCGCTCCAGTGGCCGGCCCGGTTGCAGCGCGCCCATGGCCATCAGCAGGCTGGCCGGGCCACAGGTGAAGTCGGTGGTCTGGCGATAGAAGGGCACCGGTCGGGCCTGGCCCTCGCGTGGCTGGCGGATGCGCTTCTCGAAGCGCAGCGCCTGGCTGTGGTCCTCGTAGTAGTCCTCTACCGTGGCGAAGGGCAGGTAGCCGTTGCGTTCATAGAGGGCGATGGCGGCGGCGTTGTCCGGCCGGACCTCCAGGCGCAGGTAGGCGCAGTCGCGCTCCACCGCCTCGGCTTCGGCAGCCTCCAGCAGGCGCTGGCCCAGGCGATGACCGCGCGCCTCGGGATCGACGGCGATGGAATAGAGACGCGCCAGCGAGGTGTTCTGGTGGAACAGCACCAGGGCATAGCCCGCCACCTGGCGGTCATTTTCGGCCAGGATCAGCACGGCGTTCGCCCGGGTGAGCATGTAGTGGAAATTGCGCCGGGAAAGGCGGTCATAGCTGAAGCAGCGCGCTTCCAGATCGACCAGCGCCGCCAGATCGTCCAGCCCGGCGGGCCTGAGCATGAAACTCATCGCGAAGGATTCTCCTGGAGCAGAGCGGGCAGCCTGGCATGGTTAAGCAACGGTTAATAGCACCCGCGTTACAACAGTTGGAGTGGTCCGGCGGCATCCGGGTTTCCGCCGGGACCACGCCCCGCACCGAGGAGGTCCAGTGAGCAAGCTGTATATCGTCGTGGAACGCAAGGAAGACTGGTCGTCCTACTATCCCAGTGAAGATGTCATCACCGCCCAGGAATACCTGGAGCAATCCAACGAGCAGGACAACGGCAAACGCGTGCAGGTGATCAACCTCTGCCGCAGCCAGAAGTACCTCGGCCACGGCTATTACTGCTCGCTGCTCGCCGAAGCCCGGGGGCACAAGGTCATCCCCTCGGTGCGCACCATCAGCGAACTGGCGCGCAAGTCCCTCTACGGCCTGGCGCTGGAGGACCTGGACAAGCTGCTGACCAAGGCACTGGCCGGCCATCCCTATGGCAGCGCCGATGGCTTCACCCTCACGCTCTATTTCGGCAATACCGACATCGCACCCCTGCAGGACCTGGCACGCCAGGTGTTCGAGGCCTTTCCCTGCCCGCTGCTACTGGTGGAATTCCGCCGCGATCGCGCCGGCTGGCACATCGGCGGCCTCAAGCTGGGCAGCATCCACAAGCTGCACGAACAGCAGGAAGACCTCTTCGCCAACGCCCTCGACGGCTTCAGTCGCCGCGTCTGGCTCAAGCCGGGGCGCCGCGAGAAATACCGTTTCGACCTGGCCATCCTGCACGACCCCAAGGAAGCCTTTCCGCCCTCCGATGCCAAGGCGCTGAAGAATTTCGTGCGCGTCGGCAAACACCTGGGGCTGGACGTGGAGCTGATCGAAAAGAAGGATTACGCGCGGCTGGGTGAATTCGATGCCCTGTTCATCCGCGAGACCACCGCCATCGACCACCATACCTATCGCTTCGCCAAGAAGGCCGAAAGCGAGGGCCTGGTGGTGATGGACGATCCACGCTCGATCCTGAGATGCACCAACAAGGTCTATCTGGCCGACCTGCTGCGCGCCCACAAACTGGACATGCCAGCGACCGAGATCCTCTACAAGGACAATCCCGGTCAACTCGAAGGACTCGGTGAACGCCTGGGCTTTCCGTTGGTGCTCAAGATCCCCGATGGCTCCTTTTCCCGCGGCGTCATCAAGGTCGAGGACCCCGCCCAGCTGCGCAAGGCCAGCGCCGAACTCTTCGAACGCTCGGTGCTGCTCCTGGCCCAGGAGTTCTTCTACACCGAATATGACTGGCGGATCGGCGTGCTCAACCAGGAGCCGATCTTCGCCTGCCAGTACTTCATGTCCAAGGGGCACTGGCAGATCTACGACCACAGCGCCAGCGCCACCGAGGTCAGTGGCGATTTCCGCACCCTGGCGGTGCAGGACGCGCCTCACGCCGTAGTGGAACTGGCGGTACGCACCGCCAACCTGATCGGCGATGGCCTCTATGGCGTGGATCTGAAACAGGCGGGAGACAAGCTGGCGGTGATCGAAGTCAACGACAACCCCAACATCGATTGCGGGGTGGAGGACCTCGTGCTCAAGGACGATCTCTACGCCCTCGTGCTGGAGGAGTTCATCCGGCGGCTGGAGTCGCAACGCGGCGGGCAGCCCTGGTAACGCGCCAGGGTCGCGGAGTCGTAGGTTGGGCTGAGCGTAGCGAAGCCCAACAGTCCAGGCTGGCTTCGCTATGCTGGGCTTCGACGGTAGAGCCGCCTCAGCCCAACCTACAGAAACGGGCTCAGGCGCCGTGGCACTTCTTGAATTTCTTCTCGCTGCCGCACGGGCAGGGATCGTTGCGACCCACTTCCTTCAGCGGATTGCGCACCGGCTCCTGGACCGGACCATGGTTACAGTGCGGGCCATGCACATGGTGCGCATGACCGTGATCATGCTGGTGGTCATGGTCATGATTGCAATCGGGACCGTGGACGTGTTGGTTCATCTCATAACTCCGGGATGTAGGCGCCAGGCACGAACTGCCCCTGGCGAGAAAAATGGACACTGCGTCCGAACAGCCAGCCGGTCTTCACCCGACCGCGCAGGCGGTAATTGATCGGCTGGCTGGGGTCCTCCAGCATGCGGCCGACGTCCTTCACGTAGCGCCACAGATTGGTCTGCACCGGTACCGAGAAGCTGCGCTGGCCATTGGCCGGTACCGACGAACGCAGGTTGGCGGTCCCCTGGGACAGCAGCAGATCGTTCAGATAGACCGTATAGGTCAGATTGCGCACGGGCAGGGGGCTGTCGTTAGGATTCCGAACGCGGAAGTGCAGCACGAAGTCCTGGCTCCACAACCGTGCGCGGATCAGCTCCACGCCGGTCAGCTCGACCTGGGGCTCGTCATAGTTGCGCCCGATGTAGGTACAACCACCAAGGCTGCTCAGCAAGACGCCGAGCAGGGTGATGAACAAGGCCTGGCGAAGCATGCGGCACTCCCGTTTTCTGCGCAGTTTAACAAGCACCGATTGCTGCACAAGTCGGGGCCGCTTCGGCACAGGCTAACAAAAAAACGCCTGGGCCAGGCGACCGTGCGGACTGGACCACTCCGGCGCGACGTTGCATCCTGCAGCTCTTGCCGTGACCGAGGAGGTCGTCATGTCCGCCGTGCTCTATGAAATCGCCTTCCAGGGCGAGCTGGTCGCTGGCGCCGATGCGCAGCAGACCCGACAGAATCTGATGCGGCTGTTTCAGGCGGATGAACAGCGCATCGCCGTGCTCTTTTCCGGTCGCCGCATGATCATCAAGAATCGCCTCGACGCCGCCACGGCCGAGCGCTATCGCGCCACCCTGGCCCAGGCCGGGGCGCGGGTGGAGGTCGCGCCCATGGCGGAGACGATCGAGCCGGCTGCGGCACCTACCGAGAAGCGGGAGCCGACCCCGGCCACCGCTTCGCCACCTGCCGCCGAGCGCGGGTCGCTGTCGGTCGCGCCCCGCGATGCCGTGATGGCGGCTTTCGTCGCTGTCCAGGCGCCGGATTTCGGCCTGGCGCCGGTGGGTGCCGATCTCCAGGATCAGGCCGCGCCGGTAGCGTCGCCGCGAGTCGATCTCTCGCACCTTAGCCTGGCGCCGGTGGGCAGCGATCTGGGCCCGGCGTCCGAGGCGCTACCCGTGGCGGTCCCGGACACGGATCACCTGACGCTGGCCAGGGAGTGAGCTCAGCCGGCGCTACAGGAAGCCGGCACAGCACTTCTTGAACTTCGCACCACTGCCGCACAGGCAGGCGTCGTTGCGACCCGGCAGCGGACTTGCGGTCGGATCGAGAAAGTACCAGCGCCCCTCGCGCTGCACGAAGCCCGAGCGCTCTTCATGGCGATGGGTGCCACGCCCATCCTCCCAGCGCGCCACGAAGCTGACCCGCGCATGGGCGGGATCCCCCGGCTCGGGGCGATGCTCCAGCACCTGCAACCCCTGCCAGCGACTGCCCAGGCTCCAGGCCGCCAGGGCCGCCTTGTCCAACTGATCCTGCTGCGCAGGCGCCGTGGTGGCCACCAGATAGTCGATCAGCCCCAGCACATAGGCGCTGTAGCGCGAGCGCATCAGGTGCTCGGCATCGGGCGCCGGCGTGCCGGCATGAAAGGCTCCGCAACAGTCGCCGAGCGATAGGTCCGAGCCACAGGGGCAGGGGGCCATGGGTTGCATCTCACCACCAGTACTTGCCGAAATTCTGCGGATTGGCCCAGAACCGGGCATTGAGCCAGTCCGGGACCTGCTTGTAGTCGTGCAGATCATAGCTGAACAGGGTGACCACCTGGCCGTCGCGGGCGAAGCGCTCGCTGGCCTGCAGGGCCAGGGCATAGAAATCCGTCAGCTGCCAGTCACTGGCGGCCAGGTCCACCAGCACCGCCAGGCGCGAGGTGTTGAAGTTGCGCAGGCCGCCGAGCAATTCGCGGCCCTGGCGCAGCGGCAGGTGTTCCAGGCAGTCGGCGACGATCACCAGATCGTAGCGTTCGGCCAATAGGCTGGGGTCACCCAGAGGCACCGCTGCCTGCACCAGCTGGCATTGCGGATGCGCCTCGACATAGGCCCCGAGCGCCGGCAGCGGCTCGCGCGCCACACAGAGGAGGCGCTTGGGCTGGTGGTGCTCGAGCAGGCTTGCCAGAGCCTGTTGTGGGGTGCGGGACGAGAATATGTTTGCCATTAAGGGAACCCTAATCAAGTCGCGATTGACTAAGCAACCAGCGTTGTCAAGATGTGTACGCCACCATTAGTCTGACAGCGCCATAAAACGAAAGACGAGCCTAACTCGCGGCACCCGGTCTATAGGAGACCCTTCATGAGCAAGAGCATCGCAAGGACAGCTTTACCCCTCATCCTGGCAAGCACCGTGCTGGCTGGTTGTGCGGGCGGCGTACAGAAATCCGATTGGCCGGTCTGCGCTGCGGTCGGCGCGCTGGTCGGCGGTGCGGCCGGCGCTACCCAGAGCGGTAACGTCGCCGGCATGGCGGCTCTGGGCATCGGTACCACCGCTGGTGCCTATTGCTGGGTGCATGGCAAGGGCAACGAGCAGGTCGCTCGCATGGAGCCCGCTCCGGCTCCGGTGCCCGCACCGGCTCCCGCGCCGGCACCGCTGCCCAAGCAGGAAGTGATCACCGCCCGCGACCTGCACTTCGCCTTCGATTCCGCTGAGGTCAGCCCGCAAGATCGCGCTCAACTCGACGGTATCGCCGGTCGTCTGCGTGGCGAAGCCGCCAGCACTCGCCTGTCGATCACCGGCCACACCGACAGCAAGGGCACCGACGCCTACAACCAGCGTCTGTCCGAGCGTCGCGCCAAGTCGGTCAGTAACTACCTGATCCAGGCCGGCGTGCCGGCAGCCAGCGTCGTGTCCGTGAAAGGCATGGGCGAGCGTCAGCCGATCGCCACCAACGAGACCGCTGAAGGCCGTGCCACCAACCGCCGCGTCGAGATCCAGATCGACCGCGAGTGATGCACCGGCGGCGGACCCTGGTCCGCCGCCTTTACTTTCTCCGGCTCCAGGCGTTATGGTCCGAACCATCTCGTCCTCCTGCTGGAATCCATGAAAACCCTGTCCCTTACCGGCAAAGTCCTTCTCCTGCTGTTCTGGCTCGCCGCAGCCGCCACCCTCGCTCTGCCTCTCGCCCGTCCTTTCCCCCAATTGCTGGCCCTGGTCGCCCTGGCCTTGCTGCTCCTGCACCTGGGTGAAGTCTTCGCCAACCGCCGTGCCTTGCGCCTGCGTCGTCACCCCTGGCTCGACCGCTTGAGCCTGTTGGTCTTTGGCGCCTTTCATCGCCTACCCCCGCAGTTGCCCATCGCCTAATCGGCCTGCGACCTCAACGTCGGGCGCATCCTGACGACAGGCGCGTTATCATAGCGCCCAAGATCCATTACTGTAGATGCATACAGCGCTCGTCCGCCGGACGTGGCGCTGCTTTGCCATCGCCCGGAACCAGGCATGCTCAGCACTGAACTCAAGACCCAGATCCAGGGCGCCTACACGCGTTTCCTCGAAGCCAAGTCGCTCAAGCCGCGCTACGGCCAGCGGCTGATGATCGCGGAGACCGCCAAGGGCCTGGGTGCCATCGTCCAGGACGCGGAAGGGCACCGCGAAGGTGAGCCGGCCGTGGTGGCGGTGGAAGCGGGCACGGGTACCGGCAAGACCGTGGCCTATGCCCTGGCTGCCATCCCCGCGGCCAAGGCGGCCGGCAAGCGCCTCGTCATCGCCACGGCGACGGTGGCGCTGCAGGAGCAGATCGTGCACAAGGACCTGCCGGACATCCTGCGCAACAGCGGGCTGTCCTTCAGCTTCGCCCTGGCCAAGGGCCGCGGGCGCTACCTGTGCCTGTCCAAGCTGGACATGCTGCTGCAGGAGGGCCAGGCGCAGAACGCCACCGCCCAGCTGTTCGCCGAGGATGGCTTCAAGATCGATGTGGACGAGGCATCCAACGAACTGTTCGGCAAGATGATCGAGCGCCTGGCCGGCAATCGCTGGGACGGCGATCGCGACAGCTGGCCGGAAGCCATCGAGGACGTCCAGTGGTCGCGCATCACCACCGACCACAGCCAGTGCACCAATCGCCATTGTCCGAACTTCCAGCAGTGCGCCTTCTATCGAGCACGCGAAGGCATGACCAAGGTCGATGTCATCGTCACCAACCATGACCTGGTGCTGGCCGACCTGGCCCTGGGCGGCGGCGCCATCCTGCCCGATCCCCGCGACACCCTCTATGTGTTCGACGAAGGCCACCACCTGCCGGACAAGGCCATCGGCCACTTCGCCCATTTCACCCGGCTGAGATCCACCGCCGAGTGGCTCGAGCAGATCGCCAAGAACCTCACCAAGCTCCTCGCCCAGCATCCGTTGCCCGGCGATCTCGGGCGGTTGGTGGAGCAGGTGCCGGAGCTGGCGCGGGAGATCAAGACCCAGCAGCAGTTCATGTTCACTGCCTGCGAGGCGCTGGCGGATTTCCGCGCGGGCGAGGACATGGAGGGCCGCGAGCGACCACGGCACAGATTCGTCGGCGGGGTGATCCCCGAAGACCTGCGCGAGATGGGCATCGAGCTCAAGAAAGGCTTCGCCAAGCTCACCGACCTGTTCACCCGCCTGACCGAGATGCTCAAGCAGGCCATGGACGGCGAATCCAGCATCGGCCTGGCCAGCTACCAGGCCGAGGAGTGGTATCCGCTGTTCGGCAGTCTGCTGGCAAGGGCCCAGGGCAACTGGGAGCTGTGGACCGCCTTTACCTGCGAAGACCCGGAGGACAGCCCGCCCATGGCACGCTGGATGACCCTGGCGGAAACGGGTTCGCTGTACGACATCGAGGTCAACGCCAGTCCCATCCTGGCCGCCGAGATGCTGCGTCGCCATCTGTGGAACGTGGCCTTCGGCGCCCTGGTGACCTCGGCGACCCTGACCGCCCTGGGCACCTTCGACCGCTTCCGCATGAGATCCGGCCTGCCGCGCTCGGCGGCCACCGCCGTGGTGCCCAGTCCGTTCCGCCACGCCGAGGCCGGGGTGCTGCGGGTGCCGGATCTCAAGGCCGATCCGCGCAACGCGGCCGAGCACACCGCGGCCATCGTCCGCGAATTGCCGGCCATGCTCGAAGGCGCCCGTGGCGCCCTGGTGCTGTTTTCCTCGCGGCGGCAGATGCAGGACGTCTTCGATGGCCTGGAGCGCGACTGGCGCAAGCGCGTGCTGATCCAGGGCAACCTGTCCAAGCAGGAGACGCTGAACAAGCACAAGAAGCGCGTCGACGACGGCGAGGCCAGCGTGCTGTTCGGCCTGGCCAGCTTCGCCGAGGGGGTCGACCTGCCCGGCGCCTATTGCGAGCACGTGGTCATCGCCAAGATTCCCTTCGCCGTGCCCGACGATCCGGTGGAAGCGGCCCTGGCCGAGTGGATCGAGGCGCGCGGCGGCAATCCCTTCATGGAGATCGCCGTGCCCGACGCCTCGCTGCGGCTGATCCAGGCCTGCGGCCGGCTGCTGCGCACCGAGCAGGACAGCGGCACCATCTCACTGCTGGATCGCCGCCTGGTGACCCAGCGCTACGGCAAGGCCATCCTCAATGCGCTGCCGCCGTTCCGGCGGGAGATTCAATGATTCGGCCATGGCTACGCTAATGCGTAGGCTGGGCTGAGACAGCCCCCTCGTCGAAGCCCAACAAACCCGGGGCCGAGGCAATGGCCGTTGGGCTTCGCTGTGCTCAACCCGACCTACTACGGCCTTTGGCGGTGGCCTCATCGGCGGACCGCCTGCCACGATGCGCGACAACATCCACAGCAAGGAGACCCCATGACCGTTCACGGCTACCACGACCTGAGATTCGAAACCGTCCGCGAGGCCTTCGCCGAGTTGCTCGCCGCCGGCCAGACCCGCGGCGCGGCGCTGTGTGTCCAGGTCGGTGGTGAAACCGTGCTGGATCTCTGGGGCGGGATGGCGGACAAGGACGGCCAGGCGCCCTGGCACACCGATACCCTGCTCAATCTGTTCTCCTGCACCAAGGCCTTCACCTCGGTGGCGGCGCTGCAGTTGGTGGAGGAGGGCAAGCTGGCCCTCGATGCCCCGGTCGCCGAACGCTGGCCGGAATTCGCCGTGGCCGGCAAGGCCGACGTCACCCTGCGGCAGCTGCTCAGCCATCGCTCCGGTGTTTCGGCGCTGCGCGAGCGCCTGGCGGGTGACGCCCTCTATGACTGGGATGCGATGACCGCCGCGGTCGCCACCGAGGCACCCTGGTGGGCCCCCGGTACCGCCCATGGCTATGCGCCCATCACCTTCGGCTGGCTGCTGGGCGAACTGATCCGTCGGGCGGACGGCCGCGCGCCGGGAAACGCCATCGTGGCGCGTACCGCCGAGCGCCTGGACCTGGATTTCCACATCGGCCTGCCGGCCAGCGAAGACGCGCGTGTCGCCCATATCGTGCGGGGCAAGGGCGTACTGGGCGATGCCGCGGCGCAGCGCCTGCTCAAGACCACCATGAGCGACCCCGCGGCCCTGCCGACCCTGGCCTTTGGCAATCCATCCGGGGTACTCACCAGCACCAACAAGGCCGAGTGGCGGCGTTTCCAACAGCCAGCCGCCAATGGCCACGGCCATGCGCGCAGCCTGGCGGGCTTCTATGCCGGTTTGCTGGCCGGCGACCTGCTGGAATGGGATACCTTGAGCGAGGCGTTGGTCGAGCACAGCCAGGGCGAGGATCGCACCCTGCTCACGCCGACCCGCTTCGGCTTGGGCTTCATGCTCGATCAGCCGGACCAGGCCAATGCCACCTACGGCCTCGGCCCCCAGGCCTTCGGCCATCCGGGGGCGGGCGGCTCGACCGGCTTTGCCGATCCGGAACGCGAAGTGGCCTTCGGCTTCGTCACCAATACCCTCGGCCCCTATGTGCTGATGGATCCGCGCGCCCAGGCCCTGGCGCGCGCGGTGGGGGAGTGTCTTTGAGTCCGTCGGCTAGCGGGCGATGGCCGCTTCGATGTCCTTGAATTCGATCACCCGGACATAGGGCGCGATCTCGCCGCTGATGGAGAAGTGGGCGCCGATCACTGTGACCTCGACACCTTCGTTTTCCACCAGGTACTGGACGACCTCATGGAAATCGCCGTCGCCCGCCACCAGGTAGAGCTTCTTCCAGCCGCGCTTGGCATGGGAGCGCATCAGGTTGAAGGCCAGGCCGACATCGACGCCTTTCTGGCTCTTGGTGGTGTACTGCTCGCCGGTCACCGGATGCAGGATCGGCCCGCCACCCACGGACGCAGGCCATTCGTGAGCCTTGGTTTGCAGCCAGTAGAGCTTGACCCGCAGACCGGCCCCCTTGGGGGGGGCCGAGCTCAGGAACTTGTTGAAGCCGGTCTGGGCGATGGTGGGTGGGTCGCTGTCGCAATTGAAGTAGTAGGCGTCACCTATGGGTTCGCCCGCATCCTGCTCGATGAAGAGCCGCAGCTTGAGATAGTCGAATTTCGCACCATAGACCGAACCATTCCAGGCGCTCAGGGCATAGGCACCGTCGACAAACCAAGCGACGCCCGTTCGAGTTGTAGTTGCCATCGTATTGCTGGGACCAGGTTTTTTACCGTTGATGGGCGCACACCCGCACGCGGGATACGCGGCGCCTATTGTGGGCTTAATTCCTGGCTTGCGCCTCAGGTAACGCGAGGGGATTCAAAACGCCGCGATCTAGAGCATCCGCCAGGGCGCAAAAGTGGTTCTGGACTGCGAAAGAGGGCCGGTGAATCGACCCTTGCCGCTGGAGGCCGCAGGTCACGTCGCCGTGGCTTCACGCCCGTCATTGGCGTGGGCGGCATCGATGATCAGTGCGCTCTGCAGCAGGCGAATGCGCGGCGCCACATGGTAGGCGCCATCGTCGTCATGCCGCAGGTAGAGGCGCTCGCAGCCCAGACACCGCCATACCGTGCTCTGGTTGTAGGGGTAGAAGCGAGGCGCGATGGGTGCGTCAGCTGACCAGTAGTGAGTACCCGCCGGGTGGTACTCCGCGATGATGGCGTCCTCGGGCGCATGACGTGCCAGGGTGCCGATCTGCGCGAAATCCGTTTCGCGGTAGCCCACCGGCCAGGCCGCCCATCCCGACAGGTCCCGCTGCAGACAGCGACAGTCCCGGGTAATGGCTGCGGCCCTGGCGGCCAGGCGCTCCAGGGTCGCGACATCGATGAGTCCCTCCACAATCTAGCCTCCTGGCGGGTAGCCATGCCTTGAAACCAACCTTCGCTCGCCACTGAGCCATCGGCATCGCCCTGGCAGGGTTGCGCCGGCTACAGGCTAGGCCCGCGTACCCCTGGCGCGACACGATGGTTCGTCTGGATTTGCCTTCGTTCGCGGCCAGGGGCACTGCCACTGGTCGGCACAGGCGCAAAATTCGTGACTCCACCGCTTTGCCACGCGTAGGTTTGCGGCCACAATCTCGAAACTACTTTAAGTTCACTCGTGTCGCCGGCTCTGGCCGGGGCGCTGGATTCACTCTGTCCTCCGGCTCGCCGATGGGAAACTTTGCATGAAGCTGATCAAATCCACCACCCTCATTCTCTGCATGGGCGTTTCCGCCTGCAGTTCCTTCCAGGGCCATGGCGACCAGGCCGCCGCGCCTGCCAAGCCGGGCAACGCCCAGGCCAGCACCGCCGCCAGCGGCAGCCACTGGTGGTGGCCGTTCGGCGCTAGCGACAAGGCTGCCGAGCCGGCCAAGCCGGTGGCCAGGGCGGCCGAGCCCAAGGCCGACGCCAAGGTCGCGGCGAAGGCGCCCGCCGCCAAGTCCGAACAGGCCGCTGCGGCAGGCGAGAAGGGCGGTCACTGGTGGTGGCCCTTCGGCAGCGAAGACGTGAAGCCCGTCGCCAAGGCGGAAGCGCTCAAGCCGGTACCGGTCAAGGTCAGCAAGGCCTGGCTTGACGAGCACGAGCAGAAGCTGCGCGTCGCCGTGGCCGGCAGCAACGTCAAGGTCGAGCGCCGCGACGACGCCCTGGTGCTGGTGACGCCGGTGGACAGCTCCTTCAACCCGGATCGCGCCGAGATGCTGCTGCCGGTGATGCTTGGCCCGCTGTCCCGCTCGGCCAAGTCGGTGAGCGTGGATGAAGACAGCGCGGTCATCGTGCTCGGCTTCAGCGACAGCACCGGCGCCGCCGCGCTCAACGACAAGATCAGCCTGCAGCGCGCCCAGGCCGTGGCGGCGATCTTCCGTCTCAGCGGCTACAGCGGCAATCGCCTGATCGTGCGTGGTCTGGCGGCGGCTCATCCGCGTGCCGACAACACCACCGCCGCCGGCCGCGCCGCCAATCGCCGCGTCGAGGTGCTGATCCAGCCGCGCGCGACCGTGCTAGCCAGTCTGCAGGCGCTGGCCACCCGCTAGGTTGGCAAGGCTTGTCCTGAAGCAGGCGAGCGGGGCGGGACTTGGTTAAGCTAGGTCGATACCGACCTAGCAGGAGACCTCCATGTCACCGTCCCTCGCCGATATGCGTCGCGACTACACCCGCGACGGCCTGACCGAAGCCCAGGCACCCGCGGATCCCTATGCCCTGTTCGGGCAGTGGTTCGAAGAGGCGGTGCGCACCGAGCAGCCGCCCGTCGAAGCCAACGCCTGCTGGCTGGCCACCGTCGATGACGAGGGGCAGCCCCATTGCCGCGTGCTGCTCCTAAAGGGCGTCGATGCCCAGGGCTTCGTCTTCTATACCAATTACGACAGCGCCAAGGGCCGGCAGATGGCTACGCAGCCGCGTGCGGCCATGACCTTCTTCTGGCCGGCGCTGGAGCGCCAGGTGCGGATCGAGGGGGTGGTGGAACAGGTGTCCGCCGAGGAGTCCGATGCCTACTACCGGGTTCGCCCGCTGGGCAGTCGCCTGGGTGCCTGGGCCTCGCCGCAGAGCCAGACGATTGCCGGTCGGCACGAGCTGGAGCAGCGTCTGGCTGAGGTGCAGCAGCGTTTCGCCGACGGTGACCCCAGCCGGCCGCCGTTCTGGGGGGGCTATCGCCTCAAGCCGCAGCGCATCGAATTCTGGCAGGGGCGCTCCAGTCGCCTGCACGACCGGTTGGATTACCAGCGCGTCGACGGCGGGTGGCAGCGCCAGCGCCTGGCCCCTTAAGGCGTTCGCAAGGTACCCTCGCTACAGTCGCGGGAAACCTCCCCGGATGCCCTGGGTCAAGGATAATAGCGATCTGCGCCCGTACCCTTGCCGGTGCGGCCAATGTCTTTCAACTGCCCTTGGAGTTGCCCCATGAACAGAGTCCTTCAGCTCGCCGCCTCCCTGACCGCCGTCGCCCTGCTGGCCGGCTGCGCCTCCGATCAGTCCGGCGACGTCTATTCGCGTGACGAGGCCCGGCAGGTGCAGACGGTCCGTACCGGTACCATCACCGCCCTGCGTCCGGTCACCATCGAGGGCACCAAGTCGCCCGTTGGCGCCGGTGCCGGTGCCGTGGTCGGTGGCATCGGCGGCAGTGCCATTGGCGGCGGTCGTGGCAGCTTCGTCACCGCCATCATCGGTGCGGTGGCCGGCGGCCTGCTGGGTGCGGCCACCGAAGAAGGCTTCACCAAGGCCAGCGGCGTCGAGATCACCGTGAAGGAAGACGATGGTGGCTCCCGCGCCTATGTCCAGGCGGTCAACAAGGGTGAGATCTTCCGCGTCGGCGAGCGGGTGCGCATCCTGACCGTCAACGGCACCAGCCGCGTCGCGCCCAACTGATCTCCCGGACGTACCTCAAGGTACGTCCTTGCCCTTCCAGAGCGGGTGTCCGAATCGCTAGACTGCGAATCGGATGCCCGTTTGCGTTTTCGCCCGTAAATAGTTGTCGCCTGGGCGCAATGCTGCGCCTGGAGGTCGTCCTACAATCCCCCTCAGTCACCGCCGTGATCGGCAGGAGAAATCCCGATGTCCGCTTCTCAACCCAATGTGCAACGCGCCGCCTTCGATGAGGTGATGGTCCCGACCTACGCCCCCGCCGCGTTCATTCCGGTACGAGGAGAGGGTTCCCGCGTCTGGGACCAGGCCGATCGCGAATACGTCGACTTCGCCGGCGGCATCGCCGTCAGCGCCCTGGGCCACGGCCATCCCGCGCTGATGAACGCCCTGACCGAGCAGGCCGGCAAGCTCTGGCACGTGTCCAACATCTACACCAACGAGCCCGCCCTGCGCCTGGCGCGCAAGCTGGTGGACCACACCTTCGCCGACCGGGTGTTCTTCGCCAACTCCGGCGCCGAAGCCAACGAGGCGGCCTGCAAGCTGGCCCGTCGCTATGGTCATGACGTCAGCGGCGGCAGCCGCTACGAGATCGTCGCCGCCACCAACAGCTTCCACGGCCGGACCCTGTTCACCGTCAGCGTCGGGGGTCAGCCCAAGTATTCCGATGGCTTCGGTCCCAAGATCGAAGGCATCCGCCACGTGCCCTACAACGACCTGGCCGCTCTCGAAGCCGTGGTCTCGGACAAGACCTGCGCGGTCATCCTCGAACCCATCCAGGGCGAGGGCGGCGTACTGCCGGCCGACCAGGCCTACCTGGAAGGCGCGCGTCGCCTGTGCGACACCCATGGCGCCCTGCTGATCTTCGACGAGGTGCAGAGCGGGGTCGGCCGGAGCGGTCATCTCTACGCCTACCAGCACTATGGCGTGGTGCCGGACATCCTCACCACCGCCAAGAGCATCGGCGGCGGTTTTCCGCTGGCAGCCATGCTGACCACCGAGCAGGTCGCCCAGCATTTCAGTGCCGGCGTGCACGGCAGCACCTATGGCGGCAATCCGTTGGGTTGCGCCGTGGGCGCCGCGCTGCTGGACATCGTCGCCACCCCGGAAACCCTGGCCGGTGTCGCCGCGCGCCATCAGCGCTTTGTCGCCGGTCTGGAGCAGCTCAATGCCCGCTATGGCCTGTTCGAGCAGATCCGCGGCCTGGGCCTGCTGATCGGCGCCGTGCTCAACGACAGCTGGAAGGGGCGCGCCAAGGACATCGTCACCGCCGCCAACGAAGAGGGCCTGATGATCCTGCAGGCCGGTCCCGACGTGCTGCGCCTGGCGCCGAGCCTGATCATCTCCGACACCGATATCGACGAAGGCCTGGCCCGCCTGGATCGCGCCCTGGCGCGACTCACTCAAGGCTAATCTCCGGACGCGGGACGCGTACCGCTGGCATCCAGGGATGGATCCGTACACAAGGAGTTCTCATGCTGGTAATGCGCCCTGCGCGCGCGGCGGATCTGCCCCTGGTCCAGCGGCTCGCCGCGGATAGCCCGGTTGGCGTTACCTCGCTGCCCGACAACCCCGAGCGGTTGCGCGACAAGATCCGCACCTCGGAGTCGTCGCTGGCGGCCGAGGTGGGCTTTCATGGCGAGGAGAGCTATTTCTTCGTGCTCGAAGACACCATCAGCGGCGAGCTGCTGGGCTGTTCGGCCATCGTCGCCTCGGCCGGTTTCTCCGAACCCTTCTACAGCTTTCGCAACGAGACCTTCATCCATGCCTCGCGCGAGCTGAAGATCCACAACAAGGTCCATGTGCTGTCGCTCTGTCACGACCTGACCGGCAACAGCGTGCTGAGCAGCTTCTATGTCCAGCGCCCGCTGCTCGACACCCCCCACGCCGAACTCAACTCCCGCGCCCGGCTGCTGTTCATGGCCGCCCACCCGGCACGCTTCGCCGAGACGGTGGTGGTGGAGATCGTCGGCCTGGCGGACGATGACGGTGAGTCGCCGTTCTGGAACGGGGTAGGGCGCAACTTCTTCGACATGGACTACGCCGCCGCCGAGCGCCTGTCCGGACAGAAGAGCCGCACCTTTCTCGCCGAACTGATGCCGACCTACCCCCTCTATGTGCCCCTGCTGCCCGACAGCGCCCAGGAGGCCATGGGGCAGGTGCATCCCCGCGCCCAGATCACCTTCGACATCCTCAGCCGCGAAGGCTTCGAGACCGACAACTACATCGACATCTTCGATGGCGGTCCGACCCTGCACGCCCGCACCACGGCCATCCGCTCCATCGCCGAGAGCCGCTTGGCGCCGGTGAGCGAAGGTATCCTGGTTGGCGAGGAGGCGCCCTGGTTCCTGGTCGCCAACGATGGCCTGGAAAACTTCCGGGCGCTGGCCACGCCGCTGCGCTGGACGCCTGGCGAAGCCGTCGTCCTTTCCCCCGAGCAGATCGCCACCCTGGAGATCGCCGAAGGCGACCGGGTTCGTCTGGTAGCGCTGTAGCCGACCCTAGCGTCTTTGGAGGTCCGATGATCGTCCGTCCCGTCACCCGTGCCGATGTGCCCGCGCTGCTGCAACTGGCGCAGGCGGCCGGCGCCGGTCTCACCACCCTGCCGGCCAGCGAGGAACGCCTGGCGCAGCGGGTGGAAAATGCCGAGCGCAGCTTTCTGCGCCAGGTCGAATCCGCCGATGCGGACTATCTGTTCGTCCTGGAAGAGGACGGCGAGGTCATCGGCATCGCCGGGATCGCCGCCGCCCTGGGCCTGCGCGAGCCCTGGTACAACTACCGGGTCGGCCTGACGGTGAGCGCCTCGCGCGAACTGGACATCCACCGGCAGATTCCCACGCTGTTCCTGGCCAACGACATGACCGGCAGCTCCGAACTCTGCTCGCTGTTCCTGCGTGCGGATCGGCGCGGTGGCGCGGCCGGGCGGCTCTTGTCCAAGTCACGCTTCCTGTTCATCGCCGAATTCCGCGAGCTGTTCGCCGAGCGCATCATCGCCGAACTGCGCGGCATGTCCGACGACCAGGGCCAGTCACCCTTCTGGGAAGCCTTGGGCCGGCACTTCTTCAAGATGGAATTTTCCCAGGCGGACTATCTCACCGGCATCGGCAATCGCGGCTTCATCGCCGAGCTGATGCCACGCTTTCCGCTGTACACCTGCTTCCTGTCGCCGGAAGCGCGCCAGGTGATCGGCCGGGTACACCCGGACACCGAGGCCGCGCGCCGGCTGCTGGAGGCCGAGGGCTTCAACTACCAGGGCTATGTCGACATCTTCGACGCCGGTCCGACCGTGGAGGCCGAGACCGCCAAGGTGCGGGCGATCCGCGACAGCCAGCGCCTGGTGCTGGCGGTGGGTACGCCCGGCGATGACGCCGAGGTCTATCTGATCCACAACCGCAAGTGCGAGGACTGTCGCGTCACCAGCGCTCGCGCGCGCCTGGCTTCGGGCACCCTGGTGGTCGATCTGGCCACCGCCCGCGAACTGCGGCTGATGGCCGGCGCCCAGGTGCGCGCCGTGCGCCTGATGCCCTGAGGAGACCTCATGGATAGCCTCTATATCGCTGGTCAGTGGCGCCCCGGGCGTGGCGAGACCTTCACCTCGCTCGACCCCTACGCCGGTACCGCGCTCTGGCAGGGCGCCGCCGCGGATGCAGCGGACGTCGATCAGGCGATCGCCGCGGCGCGCCAGGCCTTTCCCGCCTGGGAAAGACGCGGCCAGGCCGCGCGCCTGGAGATCCTGCAGGCCTTCGCCCAGGCGCTGCAGCAACGCCGTCCCGCGCTGACCTGGGCCTTGGCCGAGGAAACCGGCAAGCCACTGTGGGAGGCCGATACCGAGCTCGGCAGCATGATCGCCAAGGTGGCCATCTCGGCCCAGGCCGAAGCGGCCCGTAGTGGCGAGCGCTCGGCGAGTGTGGCGGACGCCCGTAGCGTCACCCGTCATCGGCCGCATGGCGTCCTGGCGGTCTTCGGTCCCTACAACTTTCCTGGCCATCTGCCAAACGGCCATATCGTGCCCGCGCTGTTGGCCGGTAACACGGTGGTGTTCAAGCCCAGCGAGCTGACGCCGCGCTTCGCCGCCCTGACCCTGGAATGCTGGATCGCCGCCGGGTTGCCGGCCGGGGTGCTCAATCTGGTGCAGGGCGGCCGGAGCACCGGTGAGGCCCTGGCCGCGCATCCGGGCCTGGACGGCATTCTCTTCACCGGCTCCAGCACCACCGGTGCGGCGCTCCATCGTCTCAATGCGCAGCGTCCGCAGCGACTGCTGGCCCTGGAGATGGGCGGCAACAATCCGCTGGTGGTGGCGCCGGTGGCCGATCTGGACGCCGCCGTGGTGACCATCGTCCAGTCGGCCTTCCTCTCCGCCGGGCAGCGCTGCACCTGCGCCCGCCGCCTGCTCGTGCCCCAGGGGCCCTGGGGCGATGCCCTGCTGGCGCGCCTGGTCAGTGTCAGTGCCGGTCTCAGCAGCGGTCGTTTCGATGCCGATCCGGCACCCTTCATGGGCACTGTCATTTCCCTCGTCGCTGCCCAGGCCTTGCTGCAGATCCAGGCCCAGCGCCTGGCGCAGGGTGGCCGGGCACTGCTGGAGCTGCGGCAGCCGGAACCCCAGCGGGCGCTGCTCACGCCGGGGATCATCGAGGTGTCGGGGATCGCCAACCTGCCCGATGAAGAGGTCTTCGGTCCGCTGTTGCAGGTCCAGCGCTATGGTGACTTCGACGAGGCTCTGGCGCTCGCCAACGCCACTCGCTTCGGGCTGGCGGCCGGACTGCTGGCCGACGACCCCGCCCTCTACGCACGCTTCTGGCAGGGGGTGCGCACCGGCATCGTCAACTGGAATCGACCCCTGACCGGGGCGGCCAGTGCGGCGCCCTTCGGCGGCGTCGGTGCCTCGGGCAACCATCGACCCAGCGCCTACTACGCCGCGGACTACTGCGCCTTCCCAGTCGCCTCGCTGGAAAGCGACGCCCTGACCCTGCCTAGCCAACTGCCTCCAGGACTACAGCTATGAGTCACCACGCCCCTGCTGCTCGGGAGGTCAATTTCGACGGCCTGGTCGGTCCGACCCACAACTATGCCGGCCTGTCCTATGGCAACGTGGCCTCCCAGGCCAGCAAGCAGCAGTGCTCGAATCCGCGCGAGGCCGCCCGCCAGGGCCTGGCCAAGATGCAGGCGCTGATGGAGCTGGGTTTCGAGCAGGGCGTGCTGGCCCCCCACGAAAGACCCGATATCGCCTCGCTGCGGCGCCTGGGATTCGCTGGCAGCGATGCCCAGGTGCTGGAGGGCGCGGCGCGCGAAGCCTTGCCGCTGCTGCTGTCCGCCAGTTCCGCCTCGGCCATGTGGACGGCCAACGCCGCCACTGTCAGTCCCAGCGCCGATACCCGCGACGGCCGGGTGCATTTCACCCCGGCCAACCTGGCCTGCAAGTTCCACCGCAGCCTCGAACCCAGCACCACGGCGCGCATCCTCCAGGCGATGTTTCGCGATCCTGCGCATTTCCAGCACCATGCACCGCTGCCCTCGGTGGCCCAGTTCGGCGACGAGGGCGCGGCCAACCACACCCGCTTCAGTCGCGACCACGGCGTCCCGGGCGTGGAATTCTTCGTCTTCGGTCGCAGCGCCTTCGATCCGCGTTATCCCGAGCCCCATCGCTATCCGGCGCGGCAGACCCTGGAAGCCTCCCAGGCCATCGCCCGCCTGCATGGCCTGAGCGAGGAGGGCGTGGTCTTCGCCCAGCAGAATCCGGCAGTGGTGGACCAGGGTGTCTTCCACAACGACGTCATCTCGGTGGGCAACGCCCAGGTGCTGTTCCACCACGAGGATGCCTTTCTCGACAGCGATCACGTGCTCGACGAACTGCAAACCAAGCTCGCCCGACGTGGCGGCACGTTGCAGCGCCTCTGCGTGCGTCGCGGCGAGATCAGCGTCGGCGACGCCGTGCGCTCCTATCTGTTCAACAGCCAGCTGCTGGATCGACCGGGGCAGGGCGCGCTGCTGGTGGTGCCCGAGGAGTGCCGGCAGAATCCGGTGGTCTGGGACTATCTGCAGGCCCAGGTCAGCGGCGCAGGCCCGCTGGATGAGGTCAAGGTCTTCGATCTCAAGCAGAGCATGCAGAACGGCGGCGGCCCCGCCTGCTTGCGCCTGCGAGTGGCGCTCACACCCGACGAGCTGGCCGCGGTGAATCCGGGGGTGCGCTTCACCCCGGCGCTGCATGCCCAGCTGCTCGACTGGGTGGATCGCCACTACCGCGACCGTCTGACACCTGCGGATCTCGCCGATCCCCAGTTGCTGGGCGAGGTCCGCACCGCCCTCGACGAGCTCACCCAGTTGCTGGGCCTCGGCTCGGTCTATCCCTTTCAATTGCCCTGACGTTCGGAGCCCCCATGAGCCACCTTCTCGATCTCATCCTCGAACCCACCGCCGACGAGCAGCAGACACTGCAGGTCCAGCGCCTGGCCATTCGCCTGGCCGGTCGCGACCTCTGGCTGGAAGCCGATGGTGCCGGCGGTCTCAACATCTTCGCCGACTCCCAGGATGACGAAGAGCAAACCCCGGTCCTGGTGCTGCGCCCCCAGGCCCTCAATGCCCTGGGCCTGTCCATCGCCCTGGAGACCTTCGCCGACGAAGGCGATGAGAATCATGTGCATGACGCCGATTGCGGTTGCGGCCACGATCATTGAGTATCTAGTGTGGTGTTTCGGAAGTTCGCGCAAGAATGGGCGAGTGATTTTTGCTTTCAGGCCAGGCGCCGCGACGACTCATAGCAGAGCTATGGCGAGGAGGGGCAACGCCGCTTGTAAGCGAAAAGCGCCGCCAAAATTGTGCAGCCAACTTCTGAAGCGCCACACTAGCCCCGACACGTCGCTCAGCGGAGTAGAGCATGGCTGCATCTGAACGTTATCGGTTGGCGCTTGGCCGCCTGCTGGACCTGACCCTGGCCGGCCGCGAGCCGACCGAGAAGATTCAACTGACTGCCGACGGCACCCGCCTCCACTGGCTGACCGAAGGCGTGCTGGAAGTCACCCCGCCGGTGGCGCGCGACAACCACATGGACCTGCTGCTCTCGGCGGGCATCCATGGCAACGAGACGACGCCCATGGAGCTGCTCGACGCGTTGCTCAGTGGCATCGCCAGCGGCGCCCTGCGTCCCGCCTGCCGCTTGCTGTTCATGTACGGCAATCCCGACGCCATGCGCCGTGGCACCCGCTATGTCGAGCAGGATCTGAATCGCCTCTTCAACGGCCGCCATGCCCAGGCCGAAGGCTCCGAGGCGCAACGCGCCAACGACCTGGAACGCCTGTCCGCGCAGTTCTTCAGCAAGCCCGATCGAGCACGCCTGCACTACGACCTGCACACCGCGCTGCGCGCCTCGGCGCTGCCGCGCTTCGCCCTCTATCCCTGGAGCGCCGGGCGCGAGCATTCGGAAGCCGAGCTCCAGCGCCTCGAAGCCGCGGGCATCGAAGCCGTGCTGCTCTACGACAAACCGGGCATCACCTTCAGCGCCTACACCTACGCCGAATGCCAGGCCGAGGCCCTGACCCTGGAGCTGGGCCAGGCACGGCCCTTCGGCGAGAACAGCGAACTCGACCTGAGTCGTCTGCGCCTGCTGCTGGAAGCCCTGATCGAAGGCCGCGAAGCCGAGCTGCCGCCACCGGATTCCTCGTTGCTGAGATTCCGCGTGGCGCGCCAGGTGTACAAGTCCAGCCCGCGTTTCCAGTTGCACCTGGCCGACGACGTGGCCAACTTCTCGCCGCTGCGCCAGGGCTCGCTGCTGGCCGAAGACGGCAGCGAGCGCTGGATCGTCGACGAAGCCGAGGCGCGCATCATCTTCCCCAATCCCAAGGTCGCCGTCGGCCTGCGGGCCGGACTCATCGTGGTCCCGGCATGAGGAGCGACCGCATGATCGACCTGCGCAGCGATACCGTCACCCAGCCCACGCCGGCCATGCGCCAGGCCATGCTGGCCGCTGAACTCGGCGACGACGTCTACGGCGAAGACCCCACGGTCACCCGCCTGGAACAGCGGCTGGCGGGCGATCTCGGTCTGGAAGCCGGACTCTTCGTGCCCAGCGGTACGATGAGCAACCTGCTCGGCCTGCTGGCGCACTGCGAGCGGGGCGACGAATACCTGGTCGGCCAGCAGGCCCACACCTACAAGTACGAGGGCGGCGGCGCCGCGGTGCTCGGCTCCATCCAGCCGCAGCCCATCGAGATGGCCGCCGACGGCAGTCTCGACCTCGATCTGGTGCGCAGCTACATCAAGGCCGATGACTTCCATTTCGCCCGCACCCGGCTGCTCGCGCTGGAAAACACCATGCACGGCAAGGTGCTGCCGCTGGCCTACCTGGCGGCGGCGCGCGCCTTTACCCGGGAGCATGGCCTGGCGCTGCACCTGGACGGCGCGCGGCTGTACAACGCCGCGGTCAAGCTGGGCGTGCCGGTGCGCGAGATCAGCCAGCATTTCGATTCGGTGTCGGTCTGCCTGTCCAAGGGCCTCGGTGCACCGGTGGGTTCGGTGCTCTGTGGCGATGCCGCGCTCATCGCCAAGGCGCGCCGCTGGCGCAAGGTGGTGGGTGGTGGCATGCGCCAGGCCGGCCTCCTCGCGGCCGCCGGTCTGCATGTCCTCGATCACCAGGTCGAGCGCCTGGCCGAGGACCACGCCCATGCGGCGCAACTCGGCACCGCCCTGGCCGAACTCGGCTATCAGGTGGAGCCGGTGCAGACCAACATGGTCTATCTCGCCATGGGCGACGAGGCGCCGGCCCTGCACGCCTTCCTGGCCGAGCGTGGCATCCGCATCAGCCCGGCAGCGCGCCTGCGGCTGGTCACCCATCTGGACGTCAGTGCGGCCGCTATAGAGGCGGTCATCGCCGCTTTCTCCGCCTACCGCCGCCGCTAAGTCTTCCGACGACGTTTTTCCTGCGCAACCGGGGCGACACCGGGGCGCGGGCGTCGATATACTCCCAGGCATGCGTGTCCGTTTTCCGCACGTGCCGCGTCTGCGGCGCCCGCTCCGTTCGTCTCGTCTGTGATCCAGTCGGATGCCCGTCACGCGCGTCGAAAAGCCCATTGTCTGGAATGAATATGAAAAGCGCCGAAATCCGTGAAGCCTTCCTCCGCTTCTTCGAAGAGAAGGGGCACACCCGGGTCGCCTCCAGTTCGCTGATCCCCGCGAACGATCCGACCCTGCTGTTCACCAACGCCGGGATGAACCAGTTCAAGGACTGCTTCCTCGGCATGGAAAAGCGCAGCTACACCCGCGCCGCCACCAGCCAGAAGTGCGTGCGCGCGGGCGGCAAGCACAACGACCTGGAGAACGTCGGCTACACGGCGCGTCACCACACCTTCTTCGAGATGCTGGGCAACTTCAGCTTCGGCGACTACTTCAAGCGCGACGCCATCACCTTCGCCTGGGAATTCCTCACCTCGCCCCAGTGGCTGGGTCTGCCCCGGGAGAAGCTCTGGGTCACCGTCTATGCCACCGATGACGAGGCCTACGACATCTGGACCAAGGATGTCGGGGTGCCCGAGGCACAGATGGTGCGCATCGGCGACAACAAGGGCGCGCCCTATGCCTCGGACAACTTCTGGACCATGGGCGACACCGGTCCCTGCGGTCCCTGCACCGAGATCTTCTTCGACCACGGTGCCGAGATCTGGGGCGGCCCGCCCGGCTCGCCGGAAGAGGACGGCGATCGCTACATCGAGATCTGGAACAACGTCTTCATGCAGTTCAACCGCACCGCCGATGGCGTCCTGCACCCGCTGCCGGCGCCCAGCGTCGACACCGGCATGGGCCTGGAGCGGGTGAGCGCGGTGCTGCAGCACGTGCATTCGAACTACGAGATCGACCTGTTCCAGCAACTGCTGGCGGCCTCGGCCGCAGCCATCGGCTGCGCCAATGACGACGCCCCGTCGCTCAAGGTAGTGGCCGACCACATCCGCTCCTGCAGTTTCCTGATCGCCGATGGCGTGCTGCCGTCCAATGAAGGCCGCGGCTACGTGCTGCGTCGCATCATTCGCCGCGCCTGCCGTCATGGCAACAAGCTGGGCGCCAAGGGCACCTTCTTCCACAAGATCGTCGCCGCCCTGGTGGCCGAGATGGGCCAGGCCTATCCCGAGCTGGTCCAGCAGCAGGCGCACATCGAGCGCGTGCTGCGCACCGAGGAAGAGCAGTTCGCCAAGACCCTGGAGCAGGGCCTGAAGATCCTCGAGCAGGATCTGGCGCACCTGCAGGGCGACACCATCCCCGGTGACGTGGTGTTCAAGCTCTATGACACCTACGGCTTCCCGGTCGACCTGACCAACGACATCGCCCGCGAGCGCAACCTCAACCTCGACGAGGCCGGTTTCGAGCGCGAGATGGAGGCCCAGCGCGAGCGCGCCCGTTCCGCCAGCGCCTTTGGCGTGGATTACAACAGCCTGGTCAAGGTCGAGGGCGAAACCCGTTTCCTCGGCTACGACACCACCAGCGCCTCGGGCACCATCGTCGCCCTGTACCGCGCCGGTCAGCCGGTGGACAGCCTGGCCGAAGGCGAGGAGGGCGTGGTCATCCTCGACCAGACGCCGTTCTACGGTGAATCCGGTGGCCAGGTCGGTGATACCGGTACCCTGGAAAGCGCCGGCGTCGGCTTTGCCGTGCGCGACACCACCAAGACCCAGGGTGCCTTCCTGCACCATGGCGTGGTGACCAAGGGCAGCCTCAACGTCGGTACCGCGCTCATGGCCCAGGTCGACGCCGGTCGCCGCCAGGGCATCGCCCTGAACCACTCCGGTACCCACCTGCTGCACGCCGCGCTGCGCCAGGTGCTGGGCGATCACGTCCACCAGAAGGGCTCCCTGGTCAACGACCAGCGCCTGAGATTCGACTTCAGCCACTTCGAGGCCATCAAGCCCGAGGAGCTCAAACGCATCGAGACCATCGTCAACGAAGAGATCCGCAAGAACAGCGCGGTGACCACCGAAGTCATGGCCATCGACGAGGCCAAGGCCCGCGGCGCCATGGCGCTGTTCGGCGAGAAGTATGGCGACGTGGTGCGCGTGGTCGGCATGGGCGGTGAATTCTCCGTCGAGCTGTGCGGCGGCACCCACGTGGCCCAGACCGGCGACATCGGCCTGCTCAAGCTGGTCAGCGAAGGCGGCGTGGCCTCCGGCGTGCGCCGCGTGGAAGCCATCACCGGCACCGCGGCCCTGGCCTACCTCAATGGCGCCGAGGAGCAGCTACGCGAAGCCGCCAGCCTGCTCAAGGGCAGTCGCGACAACGTGCTGGACAAGCTGGCCGCGCTGGTCGAGCGCAATCGCCAGCTGGAAAAGGAAATCGAGCAGCTCAAGGCCAAGGCCGCCAGCGCTTCGGCCGGTGACCTGGTGGACCAGGCGCAGGACGTCAAGGGCGCCAAGGTGCTTACCGCCCGCCTCGACGGTCTCGACGGCAAGGCGCTGCTGGCGCTGGTCGACCAGCTCAAGAACAAGCTCGGCAGCGGCATGATCCTGCTGGGTGGCGAAGCCGACGGCAAGGTGGTGCTGGTGGCCGGCGTCACCGCCGACCTGACCGCCAAGCTCAAGGCCGGCGAGCTGATGAAGCGCGCTGCGGCCGTGGTCGGTGGCAAGGGCGGCGGTCGTCCGGACATGGCCCAGGGCGGCGGCACCGATGCCAGCCAGCTCGAAGCGGCCCTGGCCTGTGCCGGCCAGTACGCCGAGGAAAGCCTATAGGAGCCATAATCTCGCGAGCTAGAGCCAAACAAGGCGGAAGTGCTTGAGGAAGCGGATCGGACTCGCGTTCGAGTTTACGAATGGTAAATGAGCATTCCGAAAGCAATTCCAACGCCGTTTGGCCGACGCGCAGCAGATTATGAACGGGCTCAGGTCGCCGGGGAGGGCGGCCCGCGACCTCACTCAACAACATGAATCAGATTTTTCTGCGGACGGGCAGCAAGCAATGGCATTGATCGTACAGAAATTCGGCGGTACCTCGGTGGGTACGGTGGAGCGTATCGAGCAGGTCGCCGAGAAGGTGAAACGCTTCCATGAAGCGGGCGACCAGATCGTCGTGGTGGTCTCCGCCATGAGTGGCGAGACCAATCGCCTGATCGGCCTCGCCAAGCAGATCATGGAGCAACCCGATCCGCGCGAGCTGGATGTCATGGTCTCCACCGGTGAGCAGGTCACCATCGGGCTGCTGTCCATGGCCTTGCTCAAGCGCGGCGTCCAGGCGGTCTCCTACACGGGCAGCCAGGTGCGCATCCTCACCGACAGCGCCCACACCAAGGCGCGCATCCAGCAGATCGACGATGCCCGCATTCGCGCTGACCTCAAGGCGCGCAAGGTCGTGGTCGTGGCCGGCTTCCAGGGCGTCGACGAGCAGGGCAACATCACCACCCTGGGCCGTGGTGGCTCCGACACCACCGGCGTGGCCCTGGCGGCCGCGCTGAAGGCCGACGAGTGCCAGATCTACACCGACGTCGACGGCGTCTACACCACCGATCCGCGCGTGGTGCCCCAGGCCCAGCGCCTGGACAAGATCACCTTCGAGGAAATGCTGGAAATGGCCAGCCTCGGCTCCAAGGTGCTGCAGATCCGTTCGGTGGAGTTCGCCGGCAAGTACAACGTGCCGCTGCGCGTGCTGCACAGCTTTCAGGAGGGTCCGGGCACCCTCATTACCCTTGATGAAGAGGAATCCATGGAACAGCCGATCATCTCCGGCATCGCCTTCAACCGTGACGAAGCCAAGCTGACCATTCGCGGTGTGCCGGATACCCCCGGCGTGGCCTTCAAGATCCTCGGCCCGATCAGCGCGGCCAACATCGAAGTCGACATGATCGTGCAGAACGTCGCGCACGATAACACCACCGACTTCACCTTCACCGTGCACCGTAACGACTACCAGGCGGCCTTGGAGATCCTCAAGCGCACCGGTGTCGAGATCGGTGCCCGCGAATCCGTGGGCGACATCAAGATCGCCAAGGTCTCCATCGTCGGCGTCGGCATGCGATCCCATGCCGGCGTGGCCAGCCAGATGTTCGAAGCCCTGGCCAAGGAGAGCATCAACATCCAGATGATCTCCACCTCCGAGATCAAGGTGTCGGTGGTCATCGAGGAGAAATACCTCGAGCTGGCCGTTCGGGCGCTGCACACCGCTTTCGAGCTCGACGCCCCCGCACGCGGCGCCGAGTGACCGGTCGGATGAGGTCCCTGCCACAGGGACCTCATCCGACGCGGGTTCTACGGAACTTTACTTGCATGGACAGAGGTCAATAGCGACTAGAGGGTCCATTCAGGGATCGTTTCGGTTTATACGTGCAGACTGAGTTAAAGCTTAAGGAGAATGGAATGCTTATTTTGACTCGTCGGGTTGGTGAGACCCTGATGGTGGGTGACGAAGTCACCGTGACGGTACTGGGAGTCAAGGGCAACCAGGTCCGCATCGGTGTCAATGCACCCAAGGAAGTCGCGGTTCATCGCGAGGAAATCTATCAGCGCATCCAGAAGGAAAAGGACCAAGAACCAAGCCACTGATTTTTTTTGAAATTTTCTCTTTGCAAACGGGCAAACCTTCGATATAGTTTCGCCCCGTTGCGGTGAGGTGGCCGAGTGGCCGAAGGCGCTCCCCTGCTAAGGGAGTACACCTCAAAAGGGTGTCGAGGGTTCGAATCCCTCCCTCACCGCCATTTGCTTCAAACTGGCTACGCTGTACTGACCGATTGGTAAGTACCTGATAAACAAGCAGATTTGCTTGACACGTCAGAAACGGACGCTAGAATACGCAGCTTCAACGCACTCGTAGCTCAGCTGGATAGAGTACTCGGCTACGAACCGAGCGGTCGGAGGTTCGAATCCTCCCGAGTGCGCCAAATCGACGAAGCCTCTGGCTTCAGCAGTACCAGCGGTGTTCTGGTTAAACTCACCGAAACGCACTCGTAGCTCAGCTGGATAGAGTACTCGGCTACGAACCGAGCGGTCGGAGGTTCGAATCCTCCCGAGTGCGCCAAACATGAAGAAGGGCCTGCAGCGATGCAGGCCCTTTTTTATTGTCCGTGGATTCATGCCAGTATCCGCGACCGATGACTTGGCCAGGTTCGTATCCGGTCTGGCGCTCCCGTCCTTCGACCTTGCCCGCGAGAGGGTCTCTTCATGCAGTGGGACAGACCGAATCCCCATCTCCTGCCGCTGCGCATCGGTGCCAAGCACATCGACGGCCTGGGCCATGCCAACAACGCCGTCTACGTCGCCTGGCTCGAACGCTGCGCCTGGCAGCACTCGGCGGTCCTGGGCCTGGATCTGGCCACCTTCCAGCGCCTGGATCGCGCCATGGCCGTGGTGCGTCATGAGATCGACTACCTCAGCAGCGGCTATCGGGACGATGAGCTGGTGCTGGGCACCTGGCTGGTGGACTGGGATCGACGCCTGCGCATGACGCGGCAATTCCAGCTGCAGCGGCCCGCCGATGGCGTGACCCTGCTGCGCGCCCGGACGACCTTCGTCTGCATCGAGCTGTCCTCCGGCAAGCCCAGGCGCATGCCACCCGAATTCCTCGCCGGCTATGGCCAGGCGCTGCCCGGCGAGGACGTCTGACCATGGAGATCGCCCTGGCGCCCATGGAGGGCCTCGTCGATGACATCCTGCGCGAATTGCTGACCGAGGTCGGTGGACTCGACTGGTGCGTGAGCGAATTCATCCGCGTCTGCGATCGCCTGCTGCCGGCGGCGGCCTTCGCCAAGCTGGCGCCGGAACTGGAACAGGGCGCGCACACGCCGTCGGGTACGCCCATGCGGGTGCAGCTGCTGGGCTCGGATCCGGCCTGCCTGGCCGACAACGCGGCCTTTGCCTGCACCCTGGGCGCGCCGGTGATCGATCTCAACTTCGGCTGCCCGGCCAAGACCGTCAACAAGTCCCGCGGCGGGGCGGTGCTGCTCAAGGAGCCGGAGCTGCTCAACCGCATTGTCGACAGCGTGCGCCGGGCCGTTCCGGCGCACATTCCGGTCACCGCCAAGATGCGCCTGGGTTATGACAGCCCGAACAGCGCCCTGGCCTGCGCCGAGGCGCTGGCCGAGGGTGGCGCGGCACAGCTGGTGGTTCATGCGCGGACCAAGGTCGAGGGCTATCGTCCGCCGGCGCACTGGGAGTGGGTGGCGCGGGTGGCTGACCGCGTGTCCGTGCCCGTGCTGGCCAATGGCGAGATCTGGACCCTGGACGACTACTGGCGCTGCCGCAGTGTCAGTGGTCAGGCCTCGGTCATGCTGGGCCGCGGTCTGGTCTCGCGACCGGACCTTGCGCTGCAGATCGCCGCCGCCGTACGTGGCGAAGAGACCGTCCCGCAAAGCTGGGCCGAGATCCTGCCACGGGTGCAGCGCTTCTGGAGCATGGCGCAACGCAAGCTGGCGCCGCGCTATGCCCCGGGGCGCCTCAAGCAGTGGCTCGGCATGCTGACGCGCAGCTATCCCGAGGCCGCGGCCCTGTTCGCCCAGGTGCGGCGCGAATCCGATTGCGCCCTGATCGACCACTTGCTCGGCATGGCCGGACAAAACCCGGCAAACCTTGATCTCGATCAAGAGCGGCGGCTGCAACTCGGCTAGTCTGCAGGGAGTGGTGACGACGGAGCGTCGTCGTTCGAGCACGCAAGGCACTTCAGGCGACCCCGGGTCGCCTTTTTTCGTCCGGGATGACCGCTGGAACTTCGCCTGGGCCGTGCGGCCTATGCTGGATGCCCCGCAATCCAAGAGCCGACGTGCGTCTACCCTGGACGGTCTTTCTCGCTCCCACGCCCACCGCGCTCCTCTTTGCCGGCAAGACCCTGTTCGCCGCCGGACTGGCGCTCTGGCTGGCCTTTCGCTTCAGTCTCGAACAGCCGGTCTGGGCCTGCATGACGGTGATGATCGTCTCCCAGCCGCTGTCCGGCATGGTGCTGGCCAAGGGCCTGTTCCGCCTGCTCGGCACCCTCGTCGGCACCTGCATGGCGGTGGTGCTCATGGGCTTCTTCGCCCAGACGCCCTGGTTGTTCCTCCTCGCCCTGGCCGGCTGGATGGCCCTGTGCACCGCGGCCTCGACCCTGCTGCGCAATCACGTCGCCTATGGCTTCGTGCTGGCCGGCTATACGGTCGCCATCATCGGCCTGCCCGCCATCGCCCATCCGCTGACGGTGTTCGACCAGGCGGTGGCCCGCTGTACCGAGATCTGCCTGGGTATCGTCGTGGCCTCGGCGGTCAGCGCACTGTTCTGGCCGCAGCGCGTGGAGCAGAATCTGGCCGCCCAGGCGCGGCGCACCTGGGAGCAGGGCGTGGCTGCGGCGCGGGCGGAGCTGGCCGAGGCCCAGGATGCTACCCAGGGGCTGCTGGCCATGCTCGGTCAGGTGGTGGCGGTGGATGCCCAGCGCGATCACGCCTGGTTCGAAGGCCAGCGCGGACGGCAGCGCGCCAGGGCGTTGCGCCTGCTCTCGCGGGACCTGCTCAGCCTGCTGCGCACCGCTCGCGGCGCCATGCGCCAGTGGCGTGGCCTGGACGAGCCGCGGAGGACCGTGCTGCAGCCCTGGCGCGACGAACTGCTGGTGACCCTGGCCAACCCCCAGACTGCGGCCCTGGAAGCCCTCCTGCAGCGTCTGAGAGAGGCTGCCGGCACCTCGCCACAGCTCGACAACGACCAGCGCTATCTGCTGGCTCGTTTCGCCATCCTGCTGGACAAGATCCTGCTCGCCGGTCGCGCCCTGGACAGCGTCCACACGGCGCAGCTCAGCGCCGTGGCGCCCTCGGCGCTGGCCCGCCATCGCGATGTTCAGACAGCGCTGCTCTATGGCCTGCGCAGCGCCTGTGCGCTGCTCGCCGTAGGCGTCTTCTGGCTGGCCAGTGCCTGGCCGTCCGCACCAGGCGCCATGCTGATGGCCGGCGTCATCTGCAGCCTGTTCGCCAATCGCGACAATGCCGCCGCCATCGGCCTCGGTTTCCTGCGGGGCATCCTCTACGCCGCACCGGTCGCCATTCTCGTCAGCCAGGTGCTGCTGCCGCAGATCAGCGGTTATCCGTTGCTGTGCCTGGTGCTGGGGGTGCCGCTGTTCTTCGCCGCCCTGGGGATGGCCGGGCCTCCCGGCGTGGTGGGGACAGCGACGGCCTTCGCCATCCATCTGCTGGTGCTGGTCTCGCCCGACAACCACGGCCAGGTGGAAATGGGCGCCTTGCTCAACCAGCTGCAGAGTCTGCTGATCGGCGTCGGTTCGGCCGTGCTCATGTTCCGGCTGATCAGTCTGCGGACGCCGCGGCGTACCAGTCGCCGCATCCTCGAGGCCACCACCTACGACCTGCAGCGGCTGACCGCGGTCCCCCTGGCCAATGCCGAAACCTGGTTCGGCGGGCGGATGGCGGACCGCCTGCTGCTGCTGGCGCGGCACATCGAGCAGTTGTCGGCCGGCGAACGCGGGCGCTGGGAGCAGGGGCTGCTGGCGCTTGATCTGGGCAATGAACTGCTGCACCTGCGGGCCTGCCTGGCGGGTGCGCAGGGCGAAGTGGCGCGGGCACGGGATGTCTTTCTGGGGCGCTTCGCCGAACAGCTGGCGGTGGGCTTCGGAGACCTGCAGCCGGGGGCGCTGGATAGCGCGGCGGAGCGCCTGCGCCTGGCGCTGGACCAGGCCCCCGACGATGAACCGCATCGCCTGGCGCGCGGCGCCATCGGCCAGCTCCAGCAGACCTGGCGTGGCTGTTGTCTGAAGGCAGTAGCGGAGGAGGGCGCGGATGAATCTGCATGAATGGGCCATCGGCGGGGTCTATCTGGGGCCGCTGTTCGTCTATGGCGTCCTGGCGCTGCTGCTGACGGCGCTGTCGCTGTGGCTGCTGCAGCGTAGTGGCCTCGGCCGCCATCTGTGGCACAGCGCCCTGTTCGGCTGTGCGCTGTTCGTGCTCTGGCTGGCCGGCCTCGTCGCTGTCCTGGCCACCTGAGCCCCTGACAAGAGGATCCCCAAGGCGATGCACAAGACCCTGCGTGTGGCGATAACCCTGATCGTGGTGCTGCTCGCCATCCTGGCCGGCACCTGGCTGTGGCATTTCTATCTCTACACACCCTGGACCCGCGATGCGCGGGTACGGGCGGATGTGGTGGTGGTGGCGCCCGACGTGTCGGGCTGGGTGACGCGCCTGGCGGTGGTGGACAACCAGCTGGTGAAGCGCGGCGACCTGCTCCTGCAGATCGACCAGCAGCGCTATCAGGCCAATCTCGACCATGCCAAGGCGGTGGCCGACACGCGCCAGCAGCAGTTGCGCCTGCGCGAAAGCGAGTCGGCGCGGCGCCAGCGGCTGGGCTCCAGTGCCATCAGCGCCGAGGACCGCGAGACCGCCCAGGTCAACGTGGCGGTCGCCCGCAGCCAGTACCAGGAGGCCCTGAGCGACGTGAACCTGGCCCAGATCAACCTGGATCGCAGCCGGGTACTGGCGCCGCGGGAAGGGCGGATCACCAACCTCAGGTTCGCCGAGGGCAACTATGTACAGACCGGCCAGGCGGTGATGGCGCTGGTGGATACCCGTTCCTTCTACGTCATGGCCTATTTCGAGGAGACCAAGATTCCCCATATCCATCCGGGCGATGCGGTACGGGTGCGCCTGATGAACCAGGCCGCGCCGCTGCAGGGGCGGGTGGCGAGCATCAGCAGCGGCATCACCGATCGTAATGCGGCCAACGATGCCCAGTTGCTGGCCACTGTCGAGCCGACCTTCAACTGGGTGCGCCTGGCACAGCGCATTCCGGTGCGTATCGAACTGCTCGACGTACCGGCGGATATCCACCTCAGCGCGGGGATGACGGCGAGCGTTTCGGTGCTCGATGGCGAAGGCCGGCATCCGCTGCAGGGCTGGCGTCGGCTCTGGGATTACTGAGGTCTGGAGGGGTACGACTAAAGTCGTCTGGAAGCCTTACCGGGCGGGCCTAGAGTAGAGCTCGACGCTCCCGTCATGCTGTAAGGAACAACAATAATGAATGACAGCACCTACCGGCGGATTGAAGCCAGTCCGCGTTTCCAGGAACTGGTGGCGAAACGCGGGCGATTCGCCTGGACGCTTTCGGCCATCATGCTCGGACTCTATTCCGCCTTCATCCTCCTGATCGCCTTCGCCCCCAAGGTCCTCGGCACCCGTATCCATGCGGAGACCGCCATGACCTGGGGCATTCCCCTGGGCGTCGGTCTGATCCTCTCGGCCTTCGTCCTGACCGGCATCTACGTCCGCCGGGCCAATGGCGAATTCGATCGGCTCAACGCGGAAATCCTCCGGGAGGTGCAGCCATGAGACGTCTTTCCCTGGCCGCCGCGCTGCTGGCCCTCTCGCCTTCGCTCTGGGCCGCCGATGCCATCAGTGGCGCGGTCCAGCGCCAACCCCTGAACGTCTCCGCCATCCTGATGTTCGTGGCCTTCGTCGGGGCCACCCTGGGTATCACCTACTGGGCTTCCAAACGCAATCGCTCCGCCGCGGACTACTACGCCGCCGGTGGACGCATCACCGGTTTCCAGAACGGCCTGGCGATCGCCGGTGACTACATGTCGGCCGCCTCCTTCCTGGGCATTTCCGCCCTGGTGTTCACCTCCGGCTACGACGGCCTGATCTACTCCATCGGCTTCCTGGTGGGCTGGCCGATCATCCTGTTCCTGATCGCCGAGCGCCTGCGCAACCTGGGCAAGTACACCTTCGCCGACGTGGCGTCCTATCGCCTCAAGCAGAAGGACATCCGTACTCTGTCCGCCTGCGGTTCGCTGGTGGTGGTCGCTCTCTACCTGATCGCCCAGATGGTCGGTGCCGGCAAGCTGATCCAGCTGCTGTTCGGCCTGGACTACAGCATCGCCGTGGTGCTGGTGGGTATCCTGATGGTGCTCTATGTGCTCTTCGGCGGCATGCTGGCCACCACCTGGGTACAGATCATCAAGGCGGTGCTGCTGCTGTCCGGTGCCAGCTTCATGGCCTTCATGGTGATGAAGCACGTCGGCTTCGACTTCAACCGACTGTTCGCCGAAGCCATCGCCGTGCACCCGAAGGGCGAGGCCATCATGAGTCCCGGCGGCCTGGTGAAGGATCCGATCTCGGCCTTCTCCCTGGGTCTGGCGCTGATGTTCGGCACCGCCGGCCTGCCGCACATCCTGATGCGCTTCTTCACCGTCAGCGACGCCAAGGAAGCCCGCAAGAGTGTGTTCTACGCCACCGGCTTCATCGGCTATTTCTATATCCTGACCTTCATCATCGGCTTTGGCGCCATCCTGCTGGTCAGTACCAATCCGGCCTTCAAGGACGCCGCCGGCGCCTTGCTGGGTGGCAACAACATGGCGGCGGTGCACCTGGCCAACGCCGTGGGCGGTAGCATCTTCCTGGGCTTCATCTCGGCGGTGGCCTTCGCCACCATCCTGGCGGTGGTCGCCGGTCTGACCCTGGCCGGTGCTTCGGCGGTCTCCCATGACCTCTACGCCAGCGTGATCAAGCAGGGCAAGGCCAACGAGAAGGACGAGATCCGCGTCTCCAAGATGACCACCGTAGCGCTGGGCGTGGTCGCCATCGCCTTGGGCATCCTCTTCGAGAAGCAGAACATCGCCTTCATGGTGGGCCTGGCGTTCTCCATCGCCGCCAGTTGCAACTTCCCGATCCTGCTGCTTTCGATGTACTGGCAGCGTCTGACCACCCGGGGCGCCATGATCGGTGGCTGGCTCGGCCTGATCACCGCGGTGGCCCTGATGGTGCTCGGCCCGACCATCTGGGTGACCATCCTCGGTCATGCCAAGCCGATCTACCCCTATGAATACCCGGCGCTGTTCTCCATCGCCGTGGCCTTCATCGGTATCTGGTTCTTCTCCATCACCGACAAGTCGGCGGCTGCCGAAGAAGAGCGTGCGCGCTTCTATCCGCAGTTCGTGAGATCCCAGACCGGTCTGGGCGCCAGCGGCGCCGTCTCGCACTGACAGACACCTGCGACAAGACCAAGCCCGGATCCCCGATCCGGGCTTTCCTTTGGGGGTGAGAACGCCAATTTGGCTGGAAGGGCAGGGATACCGGAGGACGTCGGGATTTTCCGTCGCTGGCGCGGGTCCATGGAATAAGCCCGTCGCTGCGTATCGACCTGTTACGGCGGCGGTCGACCCTTGGCCTTCATGGAGAATGGCAGATGACTCTCTCGACCATCCTGGTTCTGGTGCTGCTGGTCCTGCTCATCGGTGGACTTCCGGTATTCCCGCATTCGCGCAGCTGGGGCTATGGCCCGTCCGGTATCGTGGGTGCCATCCTGGTCGTCTTGCTGGTGCTGCTCTTGCTCGGCATGATCTAGGCCCGTCCAAGGTCTGAAAATGCCCCACAAGGGTGCGTTGGACAAACTTCTTGCCCAATGCGGTGCAGCGCGGTAACGTCGGCTTTCCGGCCTGCCTTGCCGAGTGTGGTAAACAAAACCGGCGTCTGCGCGAGCAGACGCCGGTTTTGTTTTGCGCGTCAGTTGGCGACCGCGCCGTCCTGGCGGCTGCGCAGATAGAGATCCAGCACCACCTCGTCCAGGATCGACGAAGCACCCCAGGGGCGGCTGCTGTTGAGGATGGCGACCACCACCCAGTTGCGCGCGTTGGCATCCCGGACGAAGCCCGCCAGGGCGCGCACGTTGTTCAGGGTACCGGTCTTCATGTGTGCCTGGCCGGTGAGCGGCGAATTCTTCATGCGTTTGCGCAGGGTGCCATCCATGCCCGCCAGCGGCAGCGAAGAGATGAACTCCGGGCCATAGGGGCTCTGCCAGGCGGCGCGCAGGATCTCGGCCATCTCCCGGGCACTGACCCGCTCGGTCCGTGACAGGCCGGAGCCGTTCTCCATGATCAGGTGACTGGCGTTGATGCCCTTGCGCGCCAGCCACGAGCGGATGACCCGCAGCGCCGCCTTGCTGTCGTCCGCATCCGCCGAGGTGCGGAATTGCGCGCCTATGGAGAGGAACAGCTGCTGCGCCATGGTGTTGTTGCTGTACTTGTTGATGTCGCGAATGATCTCGACCACATCGGGCGAGAAGGCCCGCGCCAGCACCTCGGCATTGCGCGGCACGCTGCCCTCGCGGGTACGGCCCTTGATGCTGCCACCCAGTTCCTGCCAGATGGCCCGCACCGCGCCGGCGGTATAGGCCGGGTGGTCGAGTAGTGACAGATAGCTCTGGGCGTTGCAGCCGTCCGGCAACTGGCCACTGACCACCAGGCTGGTACTGCCATCGGCCTGGGGCACTGGATTGAAGCGCACCTCCGGCCAGGCCGGGCAACCACTCTTGCCGGTGGCGCGCATCTGGTTGTCGATGTTGACGTTGGTCAGCGGCGGATCCATGGAGACGCTGACCCGGCCATCGGCCGAGCGCACCACCATGCGCACCGACTTGAGATTGACCAGCAGCGAATCCGGACCGACCAGGAAGGTCTTGTTCTCGTCTTCGCCGTCGTCGTTGAAGGCCGGCAGATTGGGCTTCACGAAGCGACCGCGATCCAGTACCAGGTCACCGGTGACTTCCAGCACGCCGTTGGCGCGCAGGTCGCGCATGAGCAGCCACAGCCGCTCCATGTTCAGCTTGGGATCGCCACCGCCCTTGAGATAGAGGTTGCCGTTGAGGATGCCGTCCTTGAGCGTGCCGTCGGTATAGAACTCGGTCTTCCACTGGTAGGTGGGGCCCAGCAGTTCCAGGGCGGCAAAGGTGGTGATCAACTTCATGGTCGACGCCGGATTCACCGAGACGTCGGCATTGTAGTAGTCGTTCTCGCCTGGGCCATCGAGGGGCAGCATCACCAGCGACAGGTCGCTGCCGGGAATCTTGTTGGTCTGCATCGCCTTTTCGATTCGCGGCGGCAGGTAGGAGGTATCGGCACTGACGGGCAGGGAAAAGCCCAGGGCGCAGCAGCTCAGCAGCAGGCCCAGGGATCGGAAGGTCTTTCGCATCGGGACACACACCTTGGCAGGGTACCGGCCTAGTTGAAGAGAGAAGGGGCCGATAGACGTCGTAGTGTGGGCATTATGCAGTAAGGAGGGCGGGGCGAGCCAATCCCGAGCGGCAGGGCGCAGACAAAGAAACGACCGCCTCGGCGGTCGTCTCTGGAAAGGGCGGGATCAGTTGTAGCCCGTGGCGTCCTTGGTGCGGTCCGGACTGTTGGGCGAAGGCGGATCGCGTCCGTCGTCGGTCTTGGCGTGCTCGGTGCGCAGGGGCTTTTCGTCCTTGGGCAGTTCGCGTTCGTCGGCTTTGCGCTTTTCTTCGGCCATGGGATCCTCGTCTACGTGATTGCCGGTCAAGGTGTGACCGGTGCAGGCGTTTCGCCGTTCCCCTGGGGCGAGGAGTGGTCGGCGAACGCGCCGGCGCTTTGTAGCTGGCGCAGGGCATCGTTGACCTGGCGGGCGAAGGTTTCCTCGATGGCGGTCCCGGCCTGATGGCTGGCGGCCAGGGGCAGGAACCAGACACCCATCCAGGTGCGCACCGAGCTGGCGTTGCGCACGCGAGTGGAAGGACCGCTTCCCGCGGCGATCCATTCCGCGGTCAGCACATAATCGTCCTTGGCGGTACCCGGGACGAGAAAGAAAGTGGCGCCGGTGATCAGGCCACTGGCGATGGCCGCGGCGTAGGAGGTGCTGTTGTAGAGCTTGAGGCGTAGCAGGGCGTCGTCGGGTCTGCCGGGTTCCGGCACCAGGGTGATGCGGTCGAACAGCCGGGAGCCTTCCAGGATCTCGCGCAGCCGGGGCTTCAGGCCTTCGCGGGCGACGGCGATCGACGTCGCGTCCTTGGCGTCCTCGACAGTGCCGCGATAGAAATTGAATTCCACCAGCACATTGGGGCGCTGCGGCTGCTCGCTCAGGGGCGCGCGGAATGGCTGGGAAGAGAGTTCGTCACCGGGAAAGGCGGCGCAACCGGCGAGCAGGAGCAGGCAGAGCAGGGCAGCGAGAGTCTTCATGAAACGCACCTCATCCCTAAGTGGCGATAGCGAAGGCTGGCGGGGCCAACGTCCGCGCAAAAAAAAAAGCCCAACCGGGGGTTGGGCTTTTTCGAGAAGGCGGGTGATCAGATCACCTGCACCTCATCGGCCTGCAGGCCTTTCTGGCCTTGCACGACCAGGAAGGAAACGGCCTGGCCTTCTTGCAGGCTCTTGAAGCCGTTGCCCTGAATGGAACGGTAGTGAACGAACACGTCCGGGCCGCTCTGGGGGGTGATGAAGCCGAAGCCTTTCTCGTCGTTGAACCACTTGACGGTGCCAGTTTGGCGAGTAGACATGGATTTCTCCTTGAATAAGATGACGTTGTTGTCCGCGAAGGACGACAGTTTTGAAACGAGGAGAAACCCATGCCGCGAAAGCTGGCCCTGATGTACTCCAGGTTCTCGACAGGTGAGCCGCTTTGTGGAGACAGCCTCACCTGACAGCGATGGATGGTCTCAGACTGGCTTGCGCAAAACAAGACCTTTGAGCTGCTCGATGTTGACTTTACCGACCATGGTCGAAGCGGCTGCTGGCACGGTCGAACGGAGGGTGGAAGAGGGGAGCCCTATCGCCCCCTGAAGCATGAAACGAGTCGACTGCGGGACGCGAGCCGTGCTGAATCGTTTCCCGAACAGGATGTGCCGCGGAGCGAGACGCTGGGCAGCACGTCGTGTTCGGAAATCGTAGTGCATGCCTGTTGGTTCTTCACGTTTTTTCAGGACCCTAGGCACACCTGCATGCTCCTTTGAGCCTTGTTGCAGGCCGGAATTTCGCTCAGGCCGACACCTGGGGTCCTGAGCGGCGAGAGGTCGCCAGCCGGCGTCCATGCAGAGCTATTTCGTGGCCGGGAGGGCAGCGCCTGGCCTGCTGTGACGACGATGCCGTGGGTCACGAGGTATAACGGCAATGGCTCAGGCACGCGAACGCGGGTCGTACCCGGGTCGCTATACGAGGCAACCGGCCGAAGCGATGCCCAGCCGTTGCCGGCAAGGGCTCAGCCTGGGCGGGGTGGGGCTCATGGGCCAGCGGTGTCGAAACGGTGATGGCCTGCTCAATGTCGGTGGTGGCTAGGTGCTATTATTCCGTTCGAATCATTACCCCGGACCGCAAGGGTCCAAGGATCTACTGTGAAGAACGGACTGGAAAGCGCAGGACGCGCATTGGGCCATGGCCTCGCCGGATACCGCGTCGAGCTTCGTCGCCTGAACCTCGATGAGATACTGATAGCGGTTTACCACGCCCACCAAGCGATCAAACTGACCCAGCGCATAGTGACCAACGAGCAGGCTACCAATCCGTTCCTGTTGAGTACGGTCGTGGCGGCGATGCGCGTCGAGGCTGACACCGTTGGTCTCTTCATAGAGATTCCACTCGCCGCTGACTGCCTTACCGCCTGAGCCAGGCGGTCACCGGATTCGACCTGAGGCAGTAGGCGCGCACCTTTCGGTCGAGCGTGGGCTGCTTCCCCTCGGGTAGCGGTTCCAAGCCGTCAGCAGCCGCCATCCGCTGTGACATGCGGCTTCGGCCCAAGGCAGTGCAGGAGTGTCGCCTGCGACGCATAGCGCCGAGCACTGCAGGGGGCAGGCGGGGTCGAGGTTCGTCATGCCAGCACTGCCATGCCACCATCACCGCTGCGCGTGACGCTGAGCGACCGTTTCAATGGTGCAGGTTAGCGATCAAGCAGTGGCTTCGATGATCGCGGTAAAATGGAGCGCTTTCTACAGGAGTCTCCGTTCATGGCCTTGTTGGGTCGCTTCAACAGCTTGCAGATTTTACGCAACACCCCCATCGGTCTGTTCCTGGATGCCGGCAACGACGGCGAGGTGCTGCTGCCGCGTCGCTATGCGCCACGGGACGAACCCTGCGCCGAAGGCGACTGGCTCAACGTCTTCCTCTACCTGGACAGCGAAGACCGCCTGATCGCCACCACCGAGAAGCCGAAGGTGCAGGTCGGCGGCTTCGCCAGCCTGCGTGTGGTGGAGGTCGGCCGGGTGGGGATCTTCCTCGACTGGGGCCTGCCCAAGGACCTGCTGCTGCCGCACTCGGAAGAGAAGCGTCCGCTGCAGGTGGGCGACCATTGCGTGGTGCACGTGCACCTGGACGCCCGCACCCGGCGGATCGTCGCAACCGCACGCCTGGACCGCTACCTGGATCGCGACCCACCGCGCTACAAGGTCGGCCAGCCGGTGCCGCTGCTGGTCGTCGAGCAGACCGACCTCGGCTACAAGGTGATCGTCGACAACAAGCACTGGGGCCTGGTGCATCGCAACGAGGCCTTCAAGCCGCTGCGCCTGGGGCAACGCGAGCGCGGCTTCATTCGCGAGATACGGGCGGACGGCAAGATCAGCCTGACCCTGCAGGCCCAGGGAGCCGCCGCGGGCGCCGATCTCGCCGAGCAGATCATCGGCCTGGCCAAGGCGCGCGGTGGGGTGCTGGAGCTCAGCGACAGCAGTCCGCCAGCCCTGATCCACCAGCTGTTCGGCGTCAGCAAGGGCAACTTCAAGAAGGCCATCGGCCATCTCTATCGCCAGGGCCGGATCGTTATCGAGGACGACCGGATTTCTGTACGCGAGGACGCCGCGCAGTAGCGCCACGACGGGGCGTCAGATCGCTGTCATGGCTGGGTTGCACCAGGGATCCGGGATCGAAGGCGCGGGCTCGCTCGTCCGGCCCGGCTTCACGTTCCAGATCGCCGACCAGGCGGGTGATGCGGTCGGCCAGCTTTTCCGAGCTCAGACTCTCGCGCAACCGCTCGACCATGAGTGGCAGCGCGAAGGGCGAGGGATGGTCCAGGTTCACCAGGCGCAGGGGCAGGGCACCGGTGCGGGCCAGGGTCTGCTGCAGGCGATCGGCATCGAGTTCCTGGCGCAGGACCTCCGTCTGGGCCTGGCCGAGCAGCAGGTTGTCCGGGTCGTATTGGCGAAAGACCTGATAGAAGAGGCTGCTGCTGGCCTGCAGCTGGCGGTTGCTCTTGTGCGCCCCCGGATAGCCGGAAAAGATCAGCCCCGAGATACGGGCGATCTCGCGAAAGCGACGCTGGGCGAGTTCGGCGGCGTTGAGGCTGGCCAGGGTATCGCTGACCAGGTTGTCGGTGGTGAAGAGGCTGGCATCGAGTAGTTCCTGCCAGTCCAGGCTGACCGGCGAGACCAGTTCCAGGCCGTAGTCGTTGACGGCGATGGAAAAGGTGCAGGGGCGCCGCTGCGCCAGGCGCCAGGCCAGCAGGCTGGCCAGCCCCAGATGAGCATGGCGGCCGGCGAAGGGATAGAGGAACAGGTGCGAGCCTTCGCGGGATTCCAGGGTCTCGGCGAGCAGGTAATGGGCGCTGGGCAGTGCCGACCAATGCCGCTGTACATCCAGCAGTGGTTGCAGCAGGCGCATTTCCGGGCTCTCGTATCGCTGGGCCTCGGCGTCTTCGAGCAGGGCCAGCACGTGCTGGGCGAGGGTGTCCGAGAGGGGCATGCGACTGCCGCTCCAGCGTGGGATGGCAGCCTTGCGCCCGCTGGCACGGCGCACGTACACCGTCATGTTCTCCACCCGTACCAGTTCCAGGGTACGACCGGCGAAGAGGAAGTGGTCGCCGGGTCTCAACCGCGCGATGAAGCCTTCCTCGATATTGCCCAGGCGATTGCCGCCGCCACCCTTGGACCAGAACTGCACATTGAGGCTGGTCTCGCTGACGATGGTGCCGATGCCCAGCCGATGCCGCTTGGCCAGCTGCTTGTCGGGCACCCGCCAGATGCCTTCGGCATCGGGCTCGGCGCGGCGATAGTCCGGGTAGGCCGACAGCGAGGCGCCTCCGTTGCGAACGAAGGCCAGCGCCCAGATCCATTCGCCCTCGCTGAGGTGGCGATAGGCCCAGGCGCTGCGGATCTCCGGTAGCAGGTCGTCCGGTTCGAAGCCGCCGCCCAGGGCGACGGTCACCAGATGCTGCACCAGGACGTCCAGGGGCTTGGCCGGGGCCGTGCGCGCCTCGATCTCGCCCGCGGTGATGGCACGCCGGGTGGCCGCCGCATCCAGCAGGTCGAGGCTGTAGGTGGGCACCAGGGTCGCCCGCGAGGCGCGGCCCGGGGCATGGCCGCTGCGGCCGGCCCGTTGCAGCAGCCGGGCGATGCTCTTGGGCGAGCCGATCTGCAGCACCCGCTCCACCGGCAGGAAGTCCACCCCGAGATCGAGGCTGGAGGTACAGATCACCGCCTTGAGCTGGCCATTCTTGAGACCGGCCTCCACCCACTCGCGGGCCTGCTTCTCGATGGAGCCATGGTGCAGGGCGATCAGGCCGGCCCAGTCCGGGCGCGCCTGCAGCAGGGCCTGGTACCAGAGTTCGGTCTGGGCGCGGGTGTTGGTGAAGACCAGGGTGGTGGGGCTGTCTTCCAGTTCGCGGATCACCTGCTGCAGCAGCCGCATGCCCAGGTGCCCGGCCCAGGCGAAGCGCTCGACGCCGCCTTCGGGCAGCAGGGTGTCCACCTGCAGGCGCTTGTCCTGGCGACCCTGGACGAGCTGGCCCGGGGCGCCGGCCAGCAACACGTCCAGCGCATGGGCCTGGTTGCCGAGGGTGGCCGACAGGCCCCAGGTCTGCAGTCCGGGATTCCAGCGGCGCAGACGGGCCAAGGCGAGTTGCGTCTGGGTACCGCGTTTGTTGCCGAGCAATTCGTGCCATTCATCGATGACCACCAGGCGAACCTGGCCCAGGGCGTCCTGGGCATCCTCGCGTGACAGCAGCAGCGACAGGCTTTCGGGGGTGGTCACCAGTGCCGTCGGCAGGCGGCGATTCTGCCGGGCGCGCTCGCTGCCGCCGGTGTCGCCGGTACGCAGGCCCAGGGTCCACTCCAGTTCTTCGTCGAGCACCGGCCGCTCCAGGGCGCGCAGGGTGTCCGCCGCCAGGGCGCGCATGGGTGTCAGCCAGAGCACGGTGAGCGGCGGGGGCGCCTGCTTGCGCTTGCTGGGTAGTCCCTTGGCGGTGATCGGCCTGGGCGCGACGAAGGCGTCCAGGGCGGCCAGCCAGACCGCGTAGGTCTTGCCCGAGCCGGTGTTGGCGTGCAGCAGGCCGGATTCGCCGGCGGCGATGGCCTTGGCCACCTCGCGCTGGAAGGGAAAGGCCTTCCAGCCCTGGGCGGCCAGCCAGCGACTGCCAGGGCCCTTGCGCGTGCGGGGTGCGGTGGCCATCGTGGCGCTCCTCAGACCGGGTTCGAACGCCCGGTCATCTCGGCCGCCATGGCGGTGGCGTAGCTGTCGGTCATGCCGGCGATGAAATCGATCACCCGCATGAAGGCCTGGTGCAGGGTCCAGGACGGATCGGGCGCGCTGTTGCCCAGCAGGTCGAGGATGCGGCGGCTCTTGAACGACGGCTCGCGCCCGCGGTGCTGCTCCAGGGCGGCGCCACAGAAGGCGTTGAGCAGGATTTCCAGGGTGGTGTAGGCGCCGATCTCGTGCAGGGTCTTGCGCTTGTCATGGAAGATCTTCTCCCGGGCCAGGGCCTTGGCGCGCTGCACGCAGAGCTTGGCCGGACCGGCCATGTGCTCGACCAGGTCATCGCCCAGGGTGCCGGCGAGCAGGGCGTCCTGCTGGTCGACGAAGGCGCGGGCGGTGGCGTTGGTCAGGTGTTCGATGGCCTTGCCGCGCAGGATGGCGAGCTTGCGTCGCCGCGAATCCTTGGGGCCAAGTTGCCGATAGGTTTCCGGCAGGTCGTCGCCGACCAGGCCCAGCAGCAGCGCCTCGACCTCGGCGTAGTCCAGCAGCTCCATCTCCAGGCCATCTTCCAGATCGATCAGCCCGTAGCAGATGTCGTCCGCGGCCTCCATCAGGTAGACCAGGGGATGCCGTGCCCAGCGCTCCGGGCCCAGCAGCGGCAGTTCGAGTTTCTCGGCGATCTGCTCCAGCAGCGGTAGCTCGCTCTGGTAGCAGCCGAACTTGTGCTTCTTGTACCCGGGCGCCGCGGCATAGCGCGAGGTCCAGGGATACTTGAGATAGGTGCCGAGGGTGGCGTAGGTCAGGCGGGTGCCACCGTCGAACTGGTGATATTCGAGCTGGGTCAGCACCCGGAAACCCTGGGCATTGCCCTCGAAGTGCAGGAAGTCCTGGCGCTCCGCCTCGCTCATGTCGTCCAGCCAGCCGCGGCCGGCGGCCTGGGTGAACCAGTAGCGGATGGCGTCCTCGCCGGAGTGGCCGAAGGGCGGATTGCCGATGTCGTGGGCGAGGCAGGCCGACTGCACCACCATGCCGAGATCGCTCGGATCGCACCACTCGGGCAGGGCGCCTCTCAGGCTCTCGCCCACGCGCATGCCCAGGGAGCGTCCGACACAGCTGACTTCCAGGCTGTGGGTCAGGCGGGTGTGGATGTGATCGTTGCTGGTGACGGGGTGCACCTGGGTCTTGCGCCCCAGCCGGCGGAAGGCGCCGGAAAAGATGATGCGGTCGTGGTCCTTGTGAAAGGGGCTGCGCCCCAGTTCATCCGGGCTGTGCAGGGGTTTGCCCAGCCGTTCGCGGATAAGAAGTGTCTGCCAGTCCAAGGCCGTCCTCGAGCTATCACCGATAAGGGGAGCGCCGGCGGTTGCCGTTCGGCGCTTCTGCGTTCTGACCTCGGCAACATACGATCATCACCGCTCACTTGGCAAAGCCCGGCAATTGGCTGGCGTCCAGGTCGATCAGCAGGAGGCGCTGACCGCTTTCCAGGAACTGGCTGGCGGTCAGGCAGTACTGGTTGGTGGTGGCATCGCGATAGACCGTCGAAAGCGCCAGGCGGCGCTCGTTCCAGCCTTCGGCCAGCAAGGCATAGAAGTAGGGTCGCCAGGACCAGTTGTGATTGAGATAGCGGCGATTCTCACGCCAGAACATGCCGTTCCATTCTAGATTCGGAGTGATCTGGGTACCGGTGCGGTCGCACTGGTAGATGCGCAGCAGCCCGGGAAAGGCCTGGGGATCCGGCAGGGCGCTCAGGGGGGCACCGTGTTCCGCCCAGGGCCTGAGCTGGTTGACGAATTCGGCCAGTTGCTGGCGCAGCTCCAGCAACCGGGTCTGCTGGGCCAGCTTGCCATCGACGAAGTGGCTGCGCAGAACGGCGAAGCGTTGTTGATGGCGGTCGCTCGCGCCCAGTTCGGCGGTGGCCTCGGCGAAGAGGAAGCCCTGGACGTAGCGGGCGCCGCACTCCAGGGCGAAGTCGAGTTCGGTCTCCGTCTCGACGCCCTCGGCGATCAGCCAGCAACCGGTCTTTTCGGCCATCTGCGCCAGCGCCTTGACCGCGTCGCCCCGGGGGCCACCCCGCGCCGCGGCCTGGAATAGCCGCATGTCCAGCTTGAGGATGTCCGGCTGCAGATCCAGCACCCGATCCAGTTGCGAATAGCCTGAACCGAAATCGTCGATGGCGATGCGGATGCCGAGTTCGCGGTAACGAGCGACGGCCTGGGTCAGGCTCGGCAGATCGCCGGCCGCCTCGGTGATCTCGTAGACGATTCGCGTCGGGTCGATACCGGAGCGCTGCAGTTGCGCCAGGCTTGGCAATTCGACGCCATCGTCCAGTTGGCTGATCCAGCGCGGCGAGAGGTTGAGGCTGAGAAACCAGTCATCCGGCGCGCCGGCGAAGCGCCGCAGCGCATCGTCCCTGAGGGTGCGGTCGAGCTGCAACAGTTCCGCGGTCGGGGTATCGGGATCGGCGAACAGGGGGCCGACGGAGGCGTGGCGGCCATCGGCCTGACGCAGACGGCCCAAGGCTTCGACGCCGGCGATGCGCCCGGTCGCGGTGTCGATGAAGGGTTGGAAGAAGGCAGTGGGCTGGCCAGAAAACACAGGGCTATCCTTATCGTTAGCGGAGCGTTCAGCTGGGCCATGCGATAAGGGTGCCAGATGATCGAATGGCTCCCGAGGGAGCCATTCTTCACAGCGCCACTAGCGGGGCGGTGGCAGCGGCTGGTCAGCCTGCTCGCGATGGCGATTCTGCAAGCGGTTGACGATCGGGTAGAGCGCGAGGCCGATGCGCGCCAGCCGACCCACGGCGCCCAGGCGTTTGCCGAACAGCGACAGGAACACCGTGGCACCCAGCATCAGCGGCTTCTTCGCCGAGCTGGCCACCTTGTCCCGGTTCGGTCGCAACAGGTCACCGATGAGGCTGATGGGATTGTGTAGGGGCTGGGCGTTGTAGATCAGCTGCTGGCGATACATCTCCATGCGCAGCCGCACCAGTTCCTTGCGCTTCGCCTGGCTGGTGGCAGAGGTAAGCGGCTGGTTCATGGCAGTAGGCGCTCCCGATTGCGGTTGAGTTCTTCCAGGGTGGCATGGAAGGGCGCCGCACCCTTGACCAGGCTCAGGGCCCGCAGGACGCAGATCACCAGTGCCACGGCATAGAAGGCACACAGGCCCAGCGTGGCGGCCATGCGGTAGGTATCCCAGAAGGCGATGATGACCGCCGCCGAGACGCCAACCAGTACCAGCAGACCGAAGATCAGGCTCAGACCGGTAAAGAGGAACAGCTGGAAGGTACGGACCTTCTCTTCCTGAACCTCGATGCCCAGCAGTTCCAGGTGGCTCTGCAGCAGTCCTACCACTGCGCCGGCGAGACGCTTGACCGATGGCTTGGGCGCCTCGTCAGGCAGCTCCCGTGGAGGAGAGGAGGTGTCCATGGCAGTCCCCCAGGCTTAGCGGCGCGAGGCCAGCAGACCGATCAGGAAGCCGACGCCAGCAGCGATGCCGAGGGCCTTGAAGGGGTTCTCGACCACGTATTCCTCGGTGGTTTCCTTGGCTGCGACGCCCTGGCGATAGAGATCGTCCTGCTTGGTCTTGAGCACATCGCGGGAGCGCTCCAGGCTGGAGCTCAACTTGGCACGCAGTTCTTCCGCCTGCTCACCGGCCATGCTGGCGGTGTGCTTGAGCAGCTGCTCGGCGTCTGCCAGCAGGGTGTGGAATTCGTCGGTCAGTGCCTGCTCGGCCTCGCCCAGATGACGACGGACCCGGTCAGCGTTCTGCTTGTGTGCCTGCTCATCGATGTCAACGGCAAGCTCGTCTTTGATCACGGGAGGGGTTTTGTCGTTCATGGCGCGCTCCTGGTAGGCGATGGGTATCCGTTTCAGCCCTTTCGAGTGAACGTCCGAAGCAAAGGTTCCACCGGTCGGGGCGCCGACGGCGCCCTCCAGGCACCTTTACAGGGCTCGGAGGCGAGGGGTCCAAACGACCGTCAAGGGGGACGAATGGTCATACCTTATCGACTTTGTCTCGTTGAAAGTTCCGCAGCAAAACCCAATTAGAAGAGCTGGCTCACAAAATCGGGCACTAGCGCCATTGCTCGTCCTATTCAAGTGGAACGCTAGAACTTTGCTGTTTCTATCACTGTCAGTTGCGTCGTATTTGATCGTCCATGCACTTCTAGACAAATAAGAGGGGGAAGAATGGAAAACGCCATAGATAGACTGACTGCCGCTTTCAGTACTTATAAATGCTCGGTCACGGCGCCTCGCCCTGATGGCAGTATTGTGCTGACGGTACAGGATCAGCAGTGTGACGACGCACGGGTAAACCGGGTGGTCAGCGCCCGGCAACTGGGCGAGAGCCAGCTGCTGAAAACGGTAATCGACGAGGTTCGCAAGGACGTATCGCTGCGGGCCGGCGCACTGGCGCCGCAATCCATGGCGGTGCTGCGGGCCACGGGCGCCAACATGTTGAGATATTCCGAGTAACGACTCGGTTCGGAAAGCTTCAGCGCGAGACTTGCAGTACGGATGCCCTGGCATTCGTTGGTCTCGAGCGTTGAAGATTGAAGATGATGAACAAGCAGTTAGCGCTTCACCCGCAACTCTTGCCTCAGCTCTTGCACTTCAGCAGCCGGCATCCCGCACAGGGCAGCTGGGTGGCAGGCAGCTCATACATGGGGCAGGCGACGTCCACTACACCCCAGGACGGAAAGCCCTGTCCGGCTTGCACGGCGGCCAGCCGCGCACTGGCGATCACACCATTGAGCAGTTCCTCTTCCCGATACAGCGCCTGACGCAAGGCCGGCGAGCGATAGAGGATGCGTCCGCAGCGGTCCAGCAAGGTAAAGGAAAAGCGCCCGGTACGATCCGGCAGGGTCGGCCAGACCTTGAGCGGCGCCAGCTGCTCGTCAAGACGGGCGCAGGTGAGCTGGTACAGCGAGGCGCGTGGGGTGCGCAGCGAATCCGCCGCCTCCAAGCCATCGAGCAAGGTGACCGGACTCGGGCCCTGTAGCAGTCCGCCGCTGATGCCTTCCATGGTGTGCATAGTGCTGCTTCCTGCTCAGTTCGCGACGGTCAGACGATTCACGGTGCCGCTGCCACCCGCCAGCAAGGCCGTGACGCCATGACCTTCGTCGATGGCGATACCCAGGCGGATACTGTCGATCAATCGCGCGAGGCGGGTATGGTCATGCAGTTGCTGCTTGCTGATCAACCGCTTGACCTTGACGCCACTGTCGTCGGACAGCGTCAGGCTGACGCTGCCGTCGAGGCGCTCGATGCGGAAATTGACCCGGAAGTCATGCTCGAAAGCCGCGGCGATGAGTTGGAAAGGGTTGTCCATGACGTACCTGACTGGCGTGAGCGGGGTCAGTGCCATTGACTTCAAGGGGCTGGGGTAGTTCTGGAGCAGATCCCAGAAGTATGACCGACGGCCCGTTTCAGCCGCTCACCTGAAGTTCGCGCTCGCTCCAGCACTGGGCGAAAGCCGCGTGCCAGTCAGGTAGCGGCTCGCCCAGCACCGCTGCCAGCTTTTCGGTGGACAGCCGGGAATTGATGGGGCGATGGGCCGGGGTGGGATAGGAATGGCTGGGGATGGGATTGAGGCGGGCCTTCAGCTGACCGGTCTCGCGCAGGCGCTGGGCGATCCGCTCGGCGAATCCGAACCAGGAGGTGGTGCCGTTGGCCGTCAAGTGATAGGTGCCCCAGAGTTCGTCCTTGTCGCTGTAATCCAGCAGGCGGTCGGTGGCAGCGGCGATGGTGCGGGTCCAGGTGGGCGCGCCGATCTGGTCGTCGACGATGTTCAGTTCGTCGCGCTCGCTGAGCAGGCGCACCATGGTGCGCAGGAAGTTGTTGCCCTGCCAGGAATAGACCCAGCTGGTGCGCAGGATGAGGTGGCGCTCGGCGTGTTCGCGCACGGCGTTCTCGCCGGCCAGCTTGGTCCGGCCATAGACATTGAGGGGGCAGGTCGGATCCTCTTCCCGGTAACGACCATCCTTGCTGCCATCGAAGACGTAGTCGGTAGAGTAGTGGACCAGGGGGATGCCCAGCTGCTGGGCAGCCCGGGCGAAGACCTCGGGCACCCGCTCGTTGATCAGGGTGGCGGTCTGGGGATCGCTCTCGGCGGCGTCCACGGCGGTGTAGGCGGCGGCATTGATGATGACGTCGGGCTTCGCGGCCAGGACGCGTTCATGGAGCGCCTCCAGCTGGGTGAAGTCCACCTGGGCCCGGCCGATGACGGTTACCTGGGCCTTGGCGGCCAGTAGTTGTTGCAGCGCCTGAGACAGTTGGCCGTGTTGACCCGCGATAAAGACGTTCATGTGACTGAGCTATTCCAGAAGGGCTGGCGCGTCCATGCCTGATTGACAGGGTGGGCGTCGCCACGACAGCCCTGAGCAAAAGCAGGCAGTCTACCCGATGACCGGCAGAGGACAAGGCTAGCCTTTGGCCTGCGTACGGCCGCAGCTGTCGGCTCTAGCCTGCGGCCCGCCTTAAGGTACGGCTTCCCGGAAGGCTCGAGAAAATTTGTTTCACGAATACTTGACAATTGTGCGACGGCTCCAGGGTATCCGTTGGTCATTTTTACCTAGAGTTGTGCACAAGTTGTGCTAGCGCTTGTCAAGCCCCGTCTGGACCGGAGTTTTCCCTGCCGAAAATCCAGCTTTCGAATTAAGTTGTTGATTATGTTGAACTTATCAAAGTGATTAAAAAATGACCAACTTGTTTGAGGAGCCCGCAGAGCAAGGCTCCGGGTTCTTTTCCACCATGTTTTCAACAACGTTATCAACAGAAGCTGTGGATTGTTCCGTCTCTTTGCCTTCCGGCAACCTTAATCGACGCTGAACGAAAGGCCACTCGGGACCATGACCTGCCATCTATATGTTCCCTCAACCGGAGAGGGCCAGTTGCCGACTCAGCAAGGCGCGTAGCGAAGCCGGCTTGACCGGCTTGGGCAGGAAATCCAGTCGCGCCTGACGCACCCGCTCCAGGCATTCCGGACGACCATCGGCACTGATGACGATGCCGGGGATGTCCTGACCCAGGGCCTGGCGAATCCATTCGGCGACATCCGGACCGGTGTCGGCATCGCTCAGGTGATAGTCGACGATGAGTAGCCGCGGCACCACGCCCTGGGCGAGCAGCGCAGCGCATTCCTCGCGACTGCGTGCGGTCCAGACCTGGCAACCCCAGCGTCCCAGCAGGCTGCGCAGCCCGAGCAGGATGCTGTCTTCGTTGTCGATGCACAGCACCGGATCGCCGGCCAGGGGTTGGGCGGCTTCGCTGGCGGCGGCCGCCTGAATGGCTAGGGCGGGCGCCAGGGGCACCTTGACGCTGAAGACGCTGCCATGACCCGGCCAGGAGCGTACCGAAAGTTCGTGACCCAGCACCCGGCACAGGCGGTCGGCGATCGCCAGACCCAGGCCCAGGCCCTTTTCCGCGCGGGTCTGGTGGCTGTCCAGCCGCTTGAATTCCTCGAAGATCAGCTCCAGCTTGTCCGCCGGGATGCCGGGGCCGCTGTCCCAGACCTCCAGGCTCACCGTCTGGCCCTGGCGGCGCACGCCGAGCAATACCCGGCCATGGGCATATCTCAGGGCATTGGTGAGGAAGTTCTGCAGCACCCGCCGCAGCAACTTGCTGTCGCTGTTGACCACCAGCCGACTGCTGCGGATGCGCAGGCTGGTGCCCTGGTTCTGCGCCAGGGCCTTGAATTCGACGCCCAGGGCCTCGAACAGGGTGGCCAGTGAAAAGGGTGCCGGCGTGGCCAGGATGCGGCCGTTCTCCAGCCGCGAGATGTCCAGCAGATCGGCGATCAGGTCCTCGCTGGATCTCAGGGCGCTGTCCATGTTGCGCACCAGTTCCTGGGCTTCCTGGGCCAGGCCGTCCTGGTGGGCGAGGGCGGCGGTGAACAGGCGGGCGGCGCTCAGCGGCTGCATGAGGTCGTGGCTGACCGCGGTGAGAAAGCGGCTCTTGGACTGGTTGGCCGCTTCCGCATGAGCCTTGGCTTCCTCCAGCGCCTGGTTGAGCTGGGACAGTTCGCGGGTGCGTTCTTCCACGCGCTGCTCCAGGCCCTCGTTGGCTTCGCGCAGGGCACGCTCGGCTTCGCGGAAGGCGGTGATGTCGGTAAAGCTCATCACGAAGCCGCGCCCGGGCATGGGGCTGCCGATCAGCTCGATCACCCGACCATTGGGAAAGGTGCGTTCCGAGGTGTGGGGGATGCCCTGGCGCATCCGCTCCACCCGCCGGGCCACGTGCTCGTCGGGATCGCCCGGGCCGCAGAGGCCGCGCAGGGCGTTGTAGCGGATGATCTCGGCGATGGGGCGCCCCACCTGGATCATGCCGTCGGGATAGTCGAACAACTCCAGGTAGCGCTGGTTCCAGGCCACCAGGCGCAGCGACTGGTCGACCACGCTGAGGCCCTGGGAGATGTTCTCGATGGCGCCCTGCAGCAGCGCCCGGTTGAATTCCAGCACCTCCGAGGCTTCGTCGGCGATGCGCACCACGTCGTCGACCTGCATGTCACGGCCTTCGATGGCGGCCTTGACCACGGCGCGTGCCGAGGAGGCGCCGATCACCCCGGCCAGCAGGCGCTCGGTCTGGGCGATCCATTCGCTGTTGGCATTCATCGCGGGGTGATAGGTCAGGCCGCTCTGTTCGGCGAAGCGACTGAAGCTCAGGCGGGCGCGCTCGTCGCCGACGAAGCGGGCCGCGAGCAGCCGCAGGTCCTCCAGCTTGACCGCCAGCAGGGCGCGATTGCGCGGCCGGGGCAGGGCGTACTGGGCGATGAAACGCCCGGCTTGCCAGTACTCCGACACCCGGGTGCGCGAGAGCAGCGACACCAGCGCGAACAGCAGGAAGTTGCCGGCCAGGGAGACCAAGGCGCCGACGGTGGTCGGTTGCAGCGTCCGCTCCCCCGCGGGCTGCTCGAACCAGGCGAGGCCGGGAAAGGCCTGCAGCGGCCATTGCAGACTGGTGGCCACCACCGGCAGCACCATCAGATACCCCCAGAGCAATGCCCCGGCGGTGAGGCCGGCAAAGACACCGCGGCGATTGGCGGCCTTCCAGAACAGCGCCCCGACCATGGCCGGTCCGAGCTGGGCGATGGCGGCGAAGGCGATCTGGCCGATGGTGGCCAGGCTGGCATTGGAGCCCAGCAGGCGATAGCTGCAATAGGCCAATACCAGGATGACCACGATGCTGGCGCGGCGCACCGTGAGCATCCAGTGGCTGAACACCGCATGGGGACTCTCGACCTGGCCGCGGCGCTTGAGCAGCCAGGGCAGGACGATGTCGTTGGAGATCATGGTGGAGAGGGCGACGCAGGCGACGATCACCATGCCGGTGGCGGCCGAGGCGCCGCCCAGGAAGGCCAGCAAGGCCAGCCAGGGACGCTCCTGGGCCAGCGGCAGGCTGATGACGAAGGAGTCGGGCAGCACGCCGCCGGGCAGGTGCAGCTGGCCGGCCAGGGCGATGGGGATGACGAACAGGGCGGCCAGCGCCAGATAGAGCGGAAACACCCAGCGCGCCAGGTTGACGTCCCGGGTGTCGGTGTTTTCCACCACCGTGACATGGAACTGGCGCGGCAGGCACATCACGGCGATGAAGGCCACGCCGGTCTGGATCAGCAGGCCCGGCCAGTCCAGCGTCTCGCGCCAGTATTCCTGCAGTTGCGGCGCCTGCTGCGAACGGGCGAGCAGGTCGGCGAAGCCATCGTGCAGGCCATAGGTGACCCAGAGGCCGACGGCGATGAAGGCGGCGAGCTTGACCAGGGATTCGAAGGCGATCGCCAGCATCATGCCGCGATGGTGCTCGGTGACGTCCAGGTTGCGGGTGCCGAAGAGAATGGCGAAGACCGCCAGCACCAGGGAGACGAACAGCGCGGTGTCCTGGGCGCGGGTGTTCAGGGACTCGGCATTGATGCCGGTCAGCAGGTTGACGCCGATGACGATGCCCTTGAGCTGCAGCGCCAGGTAGGGCAGGACGCCGACCAGGCAGATCAACGCGACGACGATGGCCAGGGTCTGGGACTTGCCGTAGCGGGAGGCGATGAAGTCCGCGATGGAGGTGATGTTTTCCTTCTTGCTGATCAGCACCATCTTCTTGACCAGTTGCGGCGCCAGCAGCAGGAAGAGAATGGGTCCCAGGTAGATGGGCAGGAAGGACCAGAGCTGATCGGCCGCCTGGCCGACCGCGCCGAAGAAGGTCCAGCTGGTGCAGTAGACGGCCAGCGACAGGCTGTAGACCCAGGCCCGCAGGCGCGGCTTGAGCGGTGGCCGGCGGTCGCCGTAGAAAGCGATGGCGAACAGCAGGGCCAGATAGCCGAGGGTAACGGTGATGATCAGCCCGCTGGGCAGGGACATGGCGACTCCAGACATTCCAGGCGCCCATCGCGCCCGGACAAAGTGTCGCACCTCGGCCGCCAGACGTCAGTTCCGCCGCGTGAAGGGACGCCATGGGTTGAGCCGGACGGCTGGCCCTGTTAGGTTTGCGGGCTGATTCAAGCGAGAGAGACCGTCATGTTCCAAGCGCAGCCCATTTCCCTGCAACGTGGTGCGCTGCGCCTGGACCCCCTGGCGGAAGGTGACGTGCTGGAGCTGGTCAGCCTGGCCGAGCGCAATCGCGAAGCGCTGCATTACCTGAGCGGGCCCCTGCGTCCGGACTGGTATCGCCAGGCGCTGGCCGAGCAGCGCGAGGGACGCGCCTTGCCCTTCGCCGTGCGGATCGCCGACCGGCTGGTGGGCACCACCCGGTTCGCCGACTTCCTGCCGGCGCTTCCCGCCGCCGAGATCGGCTGGACCTGGCTCGACAGCGAGCAGCATGGCAGCGGGCTCAACGGCAACATCAAGTACCTGATGCTGCGCCATGCCTTCGAGCACTGGCAGCTGGTGCGCGTGCAGCTCAAGACCGCCGCGACCAATCTCAGATCCCAGGCGGCCATCGAGAAGCTGGGTGCGGTTCGCGAAGGCCTGCTGCGTCATCATCGACGGCTGGCGGATGGCCGTCTCGACGACACCGTGATGTACAGCATCACCGACCGTGAATGGCCCGAGGTGAAGGCGCGCCTGGAGGCGTCCTTCAACTAGCGGTGGCGCCTGGCCTACCGTTCGTCGGCAGCCGCCCGCAGCGGTAGAGCGGCACCCTGTCTACGTCGCTTGTCTGGCGCCGGTAATCCAGCGTAGCCGTTTTCCCGAGCCAACAGTTTTCCGTGAAACGGCCGACATGCCTGCTCAATGGCAAGAATTCGCCTGTCTCCTTTTGCGGATCGCTGTATGTCTTCACTGTCGCCTTCCTCTGCGCTGCGTACGCTGCGGGTCGTCTGGCCCTTCGTCATCATCCTGTCCTGCCAGGCGCTGGTCGCCATCGTCAGCCTGCAATTGCTGTCGACGGTGCGCGCCTACGTTTCCGCGGAAAGCCTGTGGAGCAAGAGCCTCGGCAACGCCATGCTGTCGCTCGGTGCCTACCTGGATGAGGGGCGACCGGAGTCCTATCGGGATTACCAGGCGTCCATTAGCGTCAACGATCTCGACCGGGCGGCGCGGCAGGAGCTGGATACCGACGGCAGTCCTGCCGAAGCGGGGCGCCTGTTGCGCCTGGCGGGCAACGATGCCGACGACATCGCTGGCCTCATCACGCTGTTTCGCCTGGCGCGGCATATAGAACCCTTCGAAGGGGTGATCGCCCGCTGGCAGATCACCGATCCCTACATGGACGAATTCCAGGCCCTGGCGCGCACCGGCTTCGAGTTGATCAGGCTGCAGGGGCCGGGGCCGGCGCTGATCCCGCTGAAACGCCAGCTGCTGGATCTGCATGACCGGATGATGCCGGAAACGGTGGCCTTCTCGGTGCGCCTGGGGGTGGCCTCGCGCCAGTTGGTCGAGGCGCTGTTCATTGCCAACGTCCTGGTCGGCGCCCTGCTGGTGCTCCTGGCGCTCTGGCGCATGCACAGCCTGGTGCAGCAGCGCTGGCGCTCCGAGCGGGCGCTGCAGGCCGAAAAGGAACATATCCAGGTCATCCTGGCTTCCCTCGGCGATGCGGTACTGGCGCTGAACGCCCAGGGACGCCTGCTCTATCACAACCCGGCGGCGGAGCGCCTGCTGGCGCGGTCGGGGCTGGCCGCGGGCACGCCCGTCACCCACCTGTTCGATATCCAGACCGAGGATCAGCCGGCGTCGACCCGACCGCTGGCCGAGCGCTTGCGCAGCCAGGACTGGTTGGCGGGCAACGAGCCCCTGGCGCACCAGCTGGTGCGCGTCGACGGCACCCGGGTGCCCGTGGCCCTGACGGTGACCATGCTGCCGCGGGACGAATCCGGTACCGGGGTGGTGCTGGTGATGCACGACCAGACCCGCGAGCGCGCCTTCCTGCATGATCTGGCCTGGCAGGCCAGTCACGATGCCCTCACCGGGCTGCTCAATCGCCGCGAATTCGAGACCCGTCTGGAGCGCCTGCTGGCGCGCGAGGACCTGGCCTGTGCCTCGCTGCTGTTCATCGATCTGGACCAGTTCAAGATCGTCAACGACACCTCCGGTCATTTCCATGGCGATCGCCTGCTGCGCCAGCTGTGCGAATTGCTCGGTCAGCAGTTGGGCGAGGAGGACTGCCTGGCACGGTTGGGCGGTGACGAATTCGGCGTGCTGCTGGAGAACCGTACGCCCGCGCAGGTCGAGGCGGTCGCCGAGCGCCTGCGTTGCTGCGTGGGTACCCTGCAATTCGAAGCGGCCGGTCAGGGCTTTCGGGTCGGATTGAGCATCGGCGTGGTGCACCTGGGCGGTCAGGCCCTGGCGCCCGAGGAGGCGCTGCGCCTGGCGGACCTGGCCTGCTACGCGGCCAAGGACAAGGGACGCAATCGCATCCAGGTCTTCGCCCCGGGCGATGTGGAGCTGGACCAGCGCCATGGCGAGATGGCCTGGGTGCAGCGCCTGCACCGGGCGCTGGCCGAGGACCGCTTCCGCCTGTATGTCCAGCCGATCCTGGGGCTGGGCCAGGAGACCGCTGCGGATCGCCATGTGGAGGTGCTTATGCGACTTGAAGAAGGCGAGCGGCTGATCGCGCCGGGCGCCTTCATCCCGGCGGCGGAGCGCTATGGGTTGATGCCGGACCTGGATCGCTGGGTGATCGCCGCGGCGCTGGCGCGTTTCGCCGAACTGCCCGACGGGCTGCTCGACACCCTTGCCATCAACCTGTCCGGGCATTCGCTGGGCGAGGCGGGGCTGGCGGATTTCGTCAGGGAGCAGCTGCAACGCTGGCAGATCGCGCCGGCGCGGATCTGTTTCGAGATCACCGAGACCAGTGCCGTGGCCAACCTGGATGCGGCACGCCAGTTCATGGACGAGTTGCGCGGCCTGGGGGTGAGATTCTCCCTGGACGACTTCGGTGCCGGGATGTCGTCCTTCACCTATCTCAAGCACCTGCCGGTGGACTACCTGAAGATCGATGGCAGCTTCGTTCGCCATCTGCTGGAGGATGCGGTGGACAGCGCCATGGTCGAGGCGATCAACCAGCTGGGCCATCTCACCGGCAAGAAGACCATCGCCGAATTCGCCGAGAACCCGGCGGTGGTAGCGGCGCTGGCCGCGCTGGAGGTCGACTATGCCCAGGGCTACGGCATCGCCCGGCCGCAGCCCTTCACCGAAGCCACCTGCCAGGCGCTGGTCCGGCAGGTGTGGCGCGAGCCCTCAGGGGCGGACGTCGTCCTTGAAGCGGCGGAAGAGGGTGGCCAGTAGCGCCCCAGAGATGTTGTGCCAGACGCTGAACAGGGCGCTGGGGACCGCGGCCAGCGGTGAGAAATGCGCCGTGGCCAGGGCGGCGCCAAGCCCGGAATTCTGCATGCCGACCTCCAGGGCCAGGGATTTGCGCTGGGCCACCGGCAGCTTGCAGAACTTGCCGGTGAGATAGCCGAGCAGGAAGCCGAAGCCGTTGTGCAGGATCACCACCGCCATGATCAGCAGCCCGGATTCGGCGATGCGCGCCTGGCTGGCAGCCACCACCGCGGCGACGATCACCACGATGCTCACCACCGAGGCCAGCGGCAGCACCTCCACCAGGGCGCCGACGCGCTGGCCGAGCAGGCGCTGGGCGACGAGGCCCAGGGCGATGGGCAGCAGCACCACCTGCAGGATCGACCAGAACAAGCCGTCAAAGGAGATCGGCAGCCAGGTGGACGCCAGCAGCCAGATGAGCGCCGGGGTCAGCAGGGGGGCGAGCAGGGTGGTCACCGCGGCGATGGCCACCGACAGCGCCAGGTCGCCCTTGGCCAGCCAGGTCATGACGTTGGACGCCGTCCCGCTGGGGCAGCAGCCGACCAGGATGACGCCCACGGCGATCTCCGGCGGCAGATGGAACAGCTGGCAGAGCGCCCAGGCCACGCCCGGCATGATGACGAAGTGCGCCACCACGCCCAGCAGCACCCGCCAGGGATGGCGGCCGACCGCGGCGAAGTCCTCGACCTTGAGGGTCAGGCCCATGCCGAACATGATCACCCCCAGCAGCGGCACGATGGCCACGCTCAGCGGCTTGAACGCCGCGGGGGCGAAGAACGCCAACAGGGCGGCGAGCAGCACCCAGAAGGCGAAGGTATTGCCGACGAAGCGGCTGAAGGCGGCCAGGGCGCGCATGGCAAACTCCTTTTCGAGAGGGCAGAAAAAAGGCCGGTCTGCGCCGGCCTTGATTGGAGCTTACAGTCCCTGGGGCAGCTCTTCACCACCCAGGGCTTCGATCAGCTGTGGCAGGAATTCCGCCAGGGTCATCATCATCAGCACGAAGCTGGCGTCCTGCTGGCCGAGGGCGTCTTCGCCGCCGTCCTGTTCGGCCTGGTCCTGCAGGAGGTCCTCGAACTTCAGCCGCTTGATGGTGACCTTGTCGTCCAGCAGCAGGGCCAGCTTGTCCTGCCAGGCCAGGGCCAGCTTGGTGACCAGCTTGCCGGCGCCCAGGTGGTTCTGGATCTCTTCGCTGGTCAGGTCCTGACCCTTGCAGCGCACCACGCCGCCGTCTTCGCCGGCATCGCGCAGCTCGCACTCGTCGAGGATGTAGAGGCCATGGGTGGCGTCACCGGCCTTGACCCAGTCGGTGAAGGTGGCCATCGGTGCCTGCTTCACGCCCAGCGGACGCACCGGCAGCGAGCCCAGGGCATCGCGCAGGGTGGAAAGCAGGTCCTCGGCGCGCTTGGCGCTGGAGGCGTCGACCAGGATCCAGCCCTGCTTGGGATCGATGGCGGCATAGGTGGTCTGACGACGGATGAAAGCGCGCGGCATGAAGGCCTGGACGATCTCGTCCTTGATCTGCTCCTTCTCCTTCTTGTAGACCTTGCGCATCTGCTGGTTTTCGATCTCGTCGACCTTTTCCTGCACGGCTTCCTTGACCACGCTGCTGGGCAGGATGCGTTCTTCCTTGCGCGCGGCGATCAGGAAGAAGCCCTGGCTTTCGTGCACCAGCGGCAGGTCCGGGCCCTTGCCGAAGGGGGCGACGAAACCATAGGTGGACAATTCCTGGCTGGCGCAGGGGCGGGCCGGCTTGGCGGCGAGGGCGGCTTCGAGGGCTTCGGTCTCGAAGGCGACTTCCTGGGTGAGACGGTAGACGAGCAGATTACGGAACCACATGGTGTCACTCCCAAAAACGAAGCGCGCATTATCCGCGTCGTCCGCCCCGGAGGCCAACCCCGGATCGCGGTGGTCGTCGGGAATGCGCGCTTTCTCCGGTTGCGCGGGCGGGCAGCGCTAAGCCTTTGGAAGTGCGGGAAATTTTTTTTCAAAAAGGGGTTGCCAGGTCGTAAGCCCCTCCGTAGAATGCGCCCCACTTCGAGAGCAAACGGGTGATTAGCTCAGCTGGGAGAGCATCTGCCTTACAAGCAGAGGGTCGGCGGTTCGATCCCGTCATCACCCACCACTCGAGGTAATGCGCAGCGGTAGTTCAGTCGGTTAGAATACCGGCCTGTCACGCCGGGGGTCGCGGGTTCGAGTCCCGTCCGCTGCGCCATTTAAAGGTTGTCTGGTCCTGAACGCCAGCAGCCATCGAAGAGCGGCCCTGGTGGCCGCTTTTTCGTTTGGGCGCGATTTTTCTGGTCGTGTCCTCCGGTGCCTTCCTTTCCTTCCTGGCGCTCCTGTCGCGCGATCTGCCAGCAGGCGGGTCGAGGCGTGCGCCTGGACGCGTGGAAAACGCTGCGCGGTTTTCCCCGCTACGGCGGTTGTTGGGGCTTCGACGATGGAGCTGTCTCAACCCAACCTACAGAAAGGGTGCGTCCTTGCAGGTTGGGTTAGGCGCAGTGAAGCCCAACAGGACTGTCAGCCCCGCACCGCATCCAGCACCGCTTCCAGCGGATGGCGCAGGCGGCGGTCGTCGATGCGCTTGACCTGGCTGCGGCAGGAATAGCCGGTGGCCAGGGCTTCGCCCTGTTCCGCCGGAACCGCCAGGGCGCGGGCCCAGGACTGGTCGTAGATCACCTTGGAGGTCGCCAGGTTGCGTGCCTCGTGGCCGTAGGTGCCGGACATGCCGCAGCACCCGGTGCTTTCCGGCTTGAGGCCCAGGCCCAGGCGTTCGAACACCTGCTGCCACTGGCTGACGCTGGCCGGGGCGTTGGTCTTCTCGGTGCAGTGGCCGAGCAGGCGGTAGACCTTGTCGCCGACCACTTTCTTGTCTCCCGGCAACACCTGCAGCAACCACTCCTGGGGCAGCAGGACCTCGGGCATCCGGGCGATGCCGGGGACCTTGGGGTATTCCTGGCGATAGACCAGGGTCATGGCCGGATCGAGACCGACCAGCTTGACGCCGAAGCCGGCCAGACTGGCGAGCCCTGCCGCGTTGCGCCGCGCCGTGCGCTCGAAGGCGCCAAGGAAGCCCTGTACCTGCAGCGGCTTGCCATTGGCGCGATAGGGCGCGAGGAACACCCGCTGGCCGAGCCGCGCGGCCAGCTCGAGGAAGGCGGCGGTGAGCGGCGTCTCGAAGTAGCGGGTGAAGGCGTCCTGGACCAGCACCAGGGTCTTGGCGCGTTCTTCATCGCTCAGGGCCAGCAGCCGCTCGGGGGTGGCGATCTGTACCTGCCATTGATGCATGACCGGTACCAGGTCGAAACGGCTGAGCAGGGGGCTGTCGACCATACCGATGCGCTCGGCGAACAGCCGCTGGATGGGCGTGGCACCCATGATGGCGTTGTAGAGCCCCGGCGCATGGGCGAACAGTGGCAGGCTGAACTCCAGGGAGCCGATCAGGTAGTCGCGCAGGGGGCGCAGGTAGCGACGGTGGTAGAGCTCGAGAAAGCGCGAACGGAATTCCGGCACATTGACCTTGATCGGGCACTGGCCCGCGCAGGATTTGCACGCCAGGCAGCCGGCCATGGCGTCATAGACCTCGTGGGAGAAGTCCGCCTCGGCCTGGCGGCCATTGCGCCAGCGCTGGGGCAGGGCCTTGAGCCAGTTCAGGGTGCCACGCGGGGCCGGAGCCAAAACGTCGATGCCGGCCTGGCCCTGCAGGCGCAGCCATTCGCGGATCAGGGACGCCCGGCCCTTGGGCGAGTGGATGCGCTGGCGGGTGGCCTTCCAGGACGGGCACATGGCGTCGTCGGGATCGTAGTTGTAGCAGGCGCCGTTGCCGTTGCAGTGCATGGCGGTGCCGTAGCTCTGCCAGACGCGCTCGTCGAGGGTGCGGTCCAGCTCGCCCCTGAGGGTCACGCCATCGACCTTGAGCAGCTCGGCACCACTGGCGAGCGGCGTGGCGATCTTGCCCGGGTTGAGCTGGTTGTGCGGATCGAAGGCCCCCTTGAGCGCCTGCAGCGCGGGGTAGAGGTCACCGAAGAAGGCCGGCGCGTATTCCGAGCGCACGCCCTTGCCATGTTCGCCCCAGAGCAGGCCGCCGTATTTTTGCGTCAGCGCGGCCACCTGGTCGGAGATCGGCCGCACCAGCGCCGCCTGGCGTGGATCCTTGAGATCCAGCGCCGGACGCACGTGCAGCACCCCGGCGTCGACATGGCCGAACATGCCGTATTGCAGGTTGTGGCCGTCGAGCAGGGCACGGAATTCGGCGATGAAGTCGGCCAGGCGCTCCGGCGGCACCGCGGTGTCCTCGACGAAGGGCTGCGGGCGGATCTCGCCCTGGACATTGCCCAGGAGGCCCACCGCGCGCTTGCGCATGGTGTAGACGCGGGTCACGGCGTTGCGGCCGATGGCCAGGGTGTGGCCCAGGCGCTCGACGGTATCGTCCTGGCGCAGGTGCTCGAGAAAGCCCTGGACGCGGGCATCCACTTCTTCGGGATTGTCGCCGCTGAATTCCACCAGGTTGATGCCCAGGGTGGGGCGCGCGACGTCTTCGGGAAAATACTCCGCCACGCTGTGCCAGACGATGTCCTGCATGGCCAGCAGGAGCACCTTGGAATCCACCGTCTCGATGGACAGTGGCTGCAATTCGATCAGGGCGCGGGCGTCGCGCAGGGCGTCCATGAAGCTGGCGTAGCGGACGTTGACCAGCACCGAATACTTGGGAATCGGCAGGACGTTGAGCGTGGCCTCGGCGATGAAGGCCAGCGAGCCTTCGGCGCCGCAGAGCACACTGTTGAGGTTGAAGCGGCCATCGGGCTCGACCAGATGCGCCAGGTCATAGCCGGTCAGGCAGCGATTGAGCTTGGGAAAGCGCGCCTCGATCAGTTCGGCCTGGTTCTCGGCGATGTCCCGCGCGCAGCGGTAGACGGCGCCGGTGCGGTCGTCGCGGGCGCAGAGGGCGTCCAGTTCGGCGTTGTCCACCGGGCGACTCTGCAGGCGCTCGCCGCCGACCAGGTAGGCATCCAGTTCCAGCACGTGGTTGCGGGTCTTGCCGTAGGTCACGCTGCCCTGACCGCTGGCGTCGGTGTTGATCATGCCGCCGATGGTGGCGCGGTTGGAGGTGGACAGTTCCGGTGCGAAGAACAGGCCGTGGGGCCGGAGCGCGGCGTTGAGCTGGTCCTTGACCACGCCGGCCTGGACCCGCACCCAGCCCTCCGCGACGTTGATCTCGAGGATCTTGTTCAGGTGGCGGGAGAGGTCGACCACGATGCCGTCGGTGAGGGACTGGCCGTTGGTGCCGGTGCCGCCGCCGCGCGGGGTCAGGACCACACCCTGGAAGCGCGCCTCGCCCATCAGCGTGGCCAGGCGCTGGACATCGGCGCTGTCCCGGGGGAAGACCGCCGCCTGGGGCAGGCGCTGATAGATGGAGTTGTCGGTGGCCATGACCGTGCGGCTGGCATGGTCCAGCGCGATCTCGCCCTGGAAGCCGCTGGCGGCGAGGGTGGTCAGGAAGTCGGTGTAGGCGGCGGCGAGGGGCGCCGGGGCCGGCAGGCGGGCGATCATGTTCATCAGGCGGGCTCTCTGGCGGCGGACGGCCGTCTCCTTCAGCGAGCGAAGGAATGGCGTCGACCTTTTCTGGCTATAGTGGGCATTCTCACCACAGCGCGGCGGAGCCACAACCGAAGATTCCGCCGCCTATGCCGGAAGATCCTGAATGAATCACCGCCGCCTGACGCCTTCCATGTCGCTGCTGCTGGCCTTCGAGGCGGCGGCGCGCCACGAGAGCTACACCCGGGCGGCCGAGGAGCTGTCGCTGACCCAGAGCGCCGTCGGCCGCCAGGTGCAGGCCCTGGAACAGTTGCTGGGGCTGACGCTGTTTCGCCGCGAGGGCCGGCAGATCGTGCTCACCGATGTCGGTCGCGCCTACAGTCGCGAGCTGGGCCTGGCGCTCGGGCAGATCCGCAGCGCCACCCTGCAGGCCATGGCCTTCGCCTCCGGGCAGGGCACCCTGCGCCTGGCGGTGCTGCCGACCTTTGGTTCCAAGTGGCTGCTGCCGCGCCTGGGCAGGTTCTACGCCGCCCACCCCGGCATGCTGGTACACCTGCATTCGCGCATCCAGGCGGTGGACTTCGCCGCCAGCGAGATCGACGCCGCCATCAGCGTCGGCAGCGGCGATTGGCCAGGGCTCCGTGCCCATCCGCTGCAAGCCGAGCACCTGGTGGTGATCGCCAGTCCAATGACCCTGGCCGACCTGCCGGACGCGCGCCCCGCGACCCTGGTCGGTCAGCTGCTGCTCGGTGTGGCCAACAATCCCCAGGCCTGGGGCGAGTGGTTCCGGCATCACGAATTACCGCACCGGGCGATGCGGCCGGGGCCGAGTTTCGAGCTGACCTCGCACCTGATCCAGGCGGTGCGCGCCGGCATCGGCATCGGCCTGGTGCCGCGGGTGCTGGTGGAAGACGAACTGGCCCAAGGCGAGTTGCTGGCCTGCGGTCCGGCGCTGGTCAGCCGACGCAGCTATTACCTGGTCTATCCGCCACGCAACGAGGGGCTGCCGTCGCTGCAGGCCTTTCGTCAGTGGCTGCTGGCCGAGATCCACGAAGGAGAGGGGCAGCCATGAGCAAGCCGGGTCAGCGGGTACTGGCCGCGCTGCGGCAGATGATTCTCTCCGGCGAGCTCGCCGCGGGCGAGCGGCTGGCGGAGATCCCTACCGCCGAACGCTTCGCCGTGTCGCGCATGCCGGTGCGCCTGGCCTTGCGCACCCTGGCCCAGGAGGGCTTGCTGGAGAGTAGCGGCGCCCGCGGCTATCGGGTGCGGGCCTTGACGGGCGCGGATCTGGAGGGTGCAGTGGAGGTGCGCGGTGTACTGGAGGGTCTGGCCGCGCGCCAGGCGGCCGAGCGCGGCCTGGATGCGGCTACACGCGCCACGCTGGAGGATTGCCTGCGCCGTGGCGATCGGCTGTTCGCCAAGGGCCACGTGCTACTTGAGGATCTGGAGGAATACCACGATCTCAACCGGGCCTTTCACCAGGCCATCGTCGCGGCCAGCGGCAATTCGGCCATCGCCCTGGCCCTGGGCCGCCACGAGCACCTGCCCTTCGCCTCGGTGAGCGCGCTGGCGGTGGATGCCGAAAATCTCGAGCGCGAATACCGCCGCTTCAACTTCGCCCACCTGCAGCACCATGCGCTGTTCGACGCCCTGGTGCGCGGCCAGGGCGCCCGCGCCGAAGGCATCATGCGCGAGCACGCCCAGGCGACCCTGGGCTATGCGCGCTGGTTTGGCGGGGAAGAGGGTGAGGCGGGGGCGATGAAGGTGCTGGTGTAGCGGTATGGCGCTCCGTCACCCTAGCCCTCTCTCAAAGGGAGAGGGGATAGGTTGGTGCTCGCTAAAGGTCTAGGACCAGCCGCTCGCCCTTGGCGCGGGAGCAGCAGGGGGTGAAGCGATCGTTGGCGGCGTGCTCGGCCTCGGAGAGAAAGAGGTCGCGGTGCTCGGGTTCGCCGGCCAGCACCGGGGTCAGGCAGGTGCCGCAGAGGCCCTGGCCACAGGACACTGGCAGGACGACACCCAGGTCCGCCAAGACCTCGACCACGCTGCGCTCGGCCGGTACCTGCACACGGCGCCCGCTACGCGCCAGCTCCACCTCGAAGGGGCGTTGCTCGCCCTGGGCGGCGGGATCGGCGGCGAAGTATTCGCGATGGATCTGGCCGGGTTGCCAGCCCTGGGCCTGGGCGGCGTCCACCACCGCGGCCATGAAGCCCCCGGGACCGCAGACATAGAGATGGTCGTCCGGTGCCGCCGGGCCGAGCAGGTGCTGGAAATTGGGTCGCAGCGCCGGGTCGTGCTGGTTGAAATGCACCTTGACCTGCTCGGCATAGGGCCGCGCCTTGAGCCAAGGGATGAAGGCCGCGTGCTCGCGGTCGCGCACCAGATAGCGCAGGGTGAAACGCGCCCCCTGCTGATGGAGCTGTTCGGCCATGGCCAGGAGCGGGGTGATGCCGATGCCTCCGGCCAGCAGCTGGGTGCGGCGCGCGCTCGGCACCAGGGCGAACAGATTGCGGGGCTCGCTGACCTGCAGGCGATCGCCCACTTGTAGGCGATGCATGGCCTGGGAGCCGCCGCGGGAGTCGGGGACGAGCAGCACGGCGATGCGATAGCGGCTCGGGGCGGGTTCGGGCGTGGCGCACAGCGAATAATGGCGCACCAGGCCGTCGTCCAGGATGAGTTCCAGATGGGCGCCGGCGGCGAAGCCGGGCAGGGGGCCGCCGTTGGCCCGGGCCAGGTCGAAGGCCAGGATGGTGGGCGCCTCGCGCTGCACGGCGGTGACGATCAGGTCGAGCATGACTGTCTCCTAGGCGATCTGCCGGACCGGGATGCCGTTGGCGGCCTGTTCGGCGGCCAGCAGGCGGTCGATGATCTGCCGCGACTGCACGCCGCCGGCATCGATGTTGAGCTTGAGCAGGCCGCGCTCCGGATAGCGCAGCAGGTTCCGCTGCTGGCGTTCGAGCATCTCCAGGTCTTCGCCGAAGATCTTGCCTTGGCCTTCGCGGATGCTGGCGGTGAGCTCGGCATCGTCCGGCTTGAAGTTGCGCGCCATGCCCCAGAAGTACCAGATGGAGGTCTCGGTCTCGGGGGTGATGAAGTCCACCACCACGCTGGCGGCCTTGACCGCCGCCGGCGCGTCGTAGCCGCCATGGCCGGCATGGGCCACGCCCACCTCGATCATCACGTGGCTGGGCGGAGTGAAGCGGCAGATCTGCCAGCGATCCACCGGGACGTCGTCGGCCAGGCCATTGCCGCGCAGGGCCATGCGCCAGAAGGGCGGGGCGGAGATGTTTTCCATGTGCCGGCTGGTGATGACCTCGTCGCCTTCGACGCGGGTGGCCGGCGGCGCCTCGTCGATCTCCTTCTGGCCGATGCTGGAGGCGTGGACATAGGTCTCGTGGGTGAGATCCATGAGGTTGTCGATCATCAGCCGGTAGTCGCACTGGATGTGATAGAGGCCACCGCCATAGGCCCAGTCGGGACTCTCGGCCCATTCCAGGTGGGGGATCAGCGCCGGATCGGCCTTGGCCTGATCACCTGGCCAGACCCAGATGAAGCCATGCCGCTCGACGGCGGCATAGGGGCGTACCGCGGGAAAGACGCCGACCCGCTGCCCCGGCATGCCCAGGGTCTTGCCACCGCAGCCCATCTCCAGGCCGTGATAGCCACAGACCAGGGTGCCGTCGCGGACGAAGCCTAGGGACAGTGGCGCGCCGCGGTGCGGACAGAAGTCTTCCAAGGCCACCACCTGGCCGTTGGCATCACGATAGAAGACCAGGGGTTCGCCACAGATCTGACGACCGAGGGGCTTGTCTTGGACTTCGTCGGGGGTACAGGCGACGTACCAGGCGTTCTTCGGGTACATGAGCGGGACCTCTTGTTGTTGTCTATTGGATCCAATGGTTATGACGGTTAACCTTTCCTGTCAACGGCATTCGCCATATGAAGGCCCTCTCAGGACGAATGGCATTACGGGTGTGGCGCCCGTTCCTGCTCGATTGGATCCTGTTTGCCCAGACGTCCCTCTCGTTCCCCCGCATCGTTCACGCCTGGCAAAATAGTTAATTGACGTAACTAATTCCCTGGCGTAGCTTCAGCCCCATACCCACCCAACAACAAGAGGCACACGCCATGGGCAGTTACGACGGACGCTGGCAGACGGTCAAAGTGGACATCGAGGACGGTATCGCCTGGGTGACGCTCAATCGTCCGGAAAAACGCAATGCCATGAGTCCCACCCTCAACCGCGAGATGGTCGAGGTGCTGGAAACGCTCGAGCAGGACGCCAGTGCCGGCGTGCTGGTGCTGACCGGCGCCGGCGAGGCCTGGACCGCGGGCATGGACCTCAAGGAATACTTCCGCGAGACCGATGCCGGCCCCGAGATCCTGCAGGAAAAGATTCGCCGGGAAGCCTCCCACTGGCAGTGGAAGCTGCTGCGCATGTACGCCAAGCCGACCATCGCCATGGTCAACGGCTGGTGCTTTGGCGGCGGCTTCAGCCCGCTGGTGGCCTGCGACCTGGCCATCACCGCCGACGAGGCCACCTTCGGCCTGTCCGAGATCAACTGGGGCATCCCGCCGGGCAACCTGGTGAGCAAGGCCCTGGCCGATACCGTGGGCCATCGCACCGCCCTCTACTATGTGATGACCGGCAAGACCTTCAGCGGTCCCGAGGCCGCGGCCATGGGCCTGGTCAACCAGAGCGTGCCGCGCGCTCGGTTGCGCGAGGTGACCACCGCCCTGGCGCGTGAGCTGCTGGACAAGAATCCGGTGGTGCTACGCGCCGCCAAGGTCGGCTTCAAGCGCTGCCGTGAGCTGACCTGGGAGCAGAACGAGGACTACCTCTATGCCAAGCTCGACCAGTCGCGGCTGCAGGATCCGGAAGGCGGTCGCGAACAGGGCATGAAGCAGTTCCTCGACGACAAGAGCATCAAACCGGGTCTGCAGACCTACAAGCGCTAGATCGCCACCGCCCCACGCACAACAACAAGAGGTCGCGTCATGGTCGAAGTTTCCCTGCTCATCGGTGGCGTCAGCCGCCCGGCCGGCGACGGTCGCAGCTATCGGCGTCACCATCCGGTGACCGGCGCGGTGGTCTCCACCGTGGCCGCCGCCACCCTGGACGATGCCGACGCCGCCGTTGCCGCGGCCCAGGCCGCCTTTCCCGCCTGGGCCGCGTTGCCGCCGGGCGAACGCCGTCGCTGTCTGCTGGCCGCGGCCGATGGCCTGGCGGCGCGCAGTAGCGAATTCGTCGCCCTGGCCGGGGAGACCGGGGCCATGGCCAACTGGTACGGCTTCAATGTCCACCTGGCGGCCAACATGCTGCGCGAGGCGGCGGCCATGACCACCCAGATCCAGGGCGAGGTCATTCCTTCCGATATCCCCGGCAGCTTCGCCATGGCGCTGCGCCAGCCCTGTGGCGTGGTGCTGGGCATCGCGCCCTGGAACGCGCCGGTGATCCTGGGTACCCGGGCCCTGGCCATGCCCCTGGCCTGCGGCAACACCGTGGTGCTCAAGGCCTCGGAACAGAGCCCCGGCGTGCACCGGCTGATCGGCCAGGTGCTGCAGGACGCCGGCCTGGGCGACGGCGTGGTCAACGTCGTCACCAACGCCCCGGAAGATGCCCCGGCCATCGTCGAAAGGCTGATCGCCAACCCGGCGGTGCGGCGGGTCAACTTCACCGGTTCCACCCGGGTGGGTCGGATCGTTGGCGAGCTGGCGGCGCGCCATCTCAAGCCGGCCGTGCTGGAACTGGGCGGCAAGGCACCGCTGCTGGTGCTAGAGGATGCCGACCTGGATGCCGCGGTCGCCGCGGCGGCCTTTGGCGCCTACTTCAACCAGGGGCAGATCTGCATGTCCACCGAGCGCCTGCTGGTGGACAGCCGCATCGCCGACGCCTTCGTCGAGCGCCTGGCGGCCAAGGTGCGCACCCTCAAGGCCGGTGATCCGAGTGCAGCCGATTCGGTGCTGGGCTCGCTGATCGACGCCAGTGCCGGGACCCGCATCAAGGCGCTGATCGACGACGCCGTGGGCAAGGGCGCCCGGCTGGTCTGCGGTGGCGGACTCGACGGCAGCATCCTGCAGCCGACCCTGCTGGATGGCGTCACCGCCGAGATGCAGCTCTATGCCGAGGAATCCTTCGGACCGGTCGCGGTGGTGATCCGTGCCGAGGGTGACGAGGCCCTGCTGCGCCTGGCCAACGACTCCGAATTCGGCCTTTCGTCGGCCATCTTCAGTCGCGACACCGCCCGTGCCCTGGCGCTGGCCCAGCGGGTGGAGAGCGGTATCTGCCACATCAACGGCCCCACGGTGCATGACGAGGCGCAGATGCCCTTCGGCGGCGTCAAGTCTAGCGGTTATGGCAGCTTCGGCTCACGGGCCTCCATCGACCATTTCACCCAGTTGCGCTGGGTGACGCTGCAGACGGGGCCGCGCCACTACCCGATCTGATCCGCGTCCGCCGTCCCTCGCTCCTGTCGCGACAACAATAAGAGGCGCCTCCGGGCGCCAGCCCAGAGGAGAATTCAAGGTGAGTCACGTCACGTACACCCGCGCGCCCGCCGATCAGCCGCTGCGCTATCGCCCGGTGACCCTGGGACAACCCGGCGTCACCGTGGAAGAGCGGGGCGGACTGCTCTACATGGCCTCCCAGGAAGCCCTGACGCCACCGCCGCCACGACTGCTGGATCGCCTGCTGCACTGGGCCGAGGTGGCACCGAGCCGCACCTTTTTCGCCGCCCGCGAGGCGGGCGGTGCCTGGCGCGAATTCTCCTATGGCGAGATGCTGCAGCGGGTGCGCCAACTGGCCGCCGCGTTGCTGGAGTTCGGTCTCTGTGCCGAGCGTCCGCTGGCGATCCTCTCCGGCAACGACCCCGAACACCTGCAGCTGGCCATGGCGGCGCTCTATGCCGGCATTCCCTTCTGCCCGGTATCGCCCGGCTATGCGCTGCTGTCCCAGGACCACGCCAAGCTGCGCCATGTCTGCGGCCTGCTGCAGCCGGGGCTGGTGTTCGTCAGCGATGGCCCGGCCTTCCAGAAGGCGCTGGACGCCGTGCTGCCCGCCGACGTACCGGTGATCGCGACCCGCGGCCAGGTGCAGGGTCGCAGCACCCTGGCCTTCGCGGCGCTGCTCGCCCGCGGTGAACTGGCCGCGGCCGAGCGCGCCTTCGCCGCGACCGGGCCGGACAGCATCGCCAAGTTTCTCTTCACTTCGGGTTCCACCAAGCTGCCCAAGGCGGTGACCACCACCCAGCGCATGCTCTGCGCCAACCAGCAGATGCTGTTGCAGACCTTTCCGGTGTTCGGCGAAGAGCCGCCGGTGCTGGTGGACTGGCTGCCCTGGAATCACACCTTCGGCGGCAGCCACAACCTGGGGATCGTGCTCTACAACGGCGGCACCTTCTACCTGGACGAAGGCAAGCCGACGCCCCAGGGCTTCGGCGAGACCCTGCGCAACCTGCGCGAGGTGTCGCCCACCGCCTACCTCACGGTGCCGCGCGGCTGGGAAGAGCTGGCCAATGCCCTGGAGCGCGACGCCGAGTTGCGCGGGCGCTTCTTCGCCCGCATGCGACTGTTCTTCTTTGCCGCGGCGGGGTTGTCGCAAAGCGTCTGGGATCGCCTGGATCGCATCGCCGAGGCCCACTGCGGCGAACGCATCCGCATGATGGCCGGCCTGGGCATGACCGAGGCCTCGCCCAGTTGCACCTTCACCACCGGACCGCTGTCAGTGGCCGGCTACGTCGGGGTACCGGCGCCGGGTTGCGAACTCAAGCTGGTGCCGGTGGACGGCAAGCTGGAAGGGCGCTTCCGCGGCCCGCACATCATGCCCGGCTACTGGCGCGATGCCGCCCAGACCGCCGCCTGCTTCGACGAGGAGGGCTTCTACTGCTCGGGCGATGCGCTCAAGCTGGTCGATCCGGCCAATCCACAGCTGGGCCTGATGTTCGATGGCCGCATCGCCGAGGACTTCAAGCTGTCGTCCGGAGTCTTCGTCAGCGTCGGCCCCCTGCGCAATCGCGCGGTGCTGGAGGGCACGCCGCTGGTGCAGGACGTGGTGGTGGCCGCGCCGGATCGGGAGTGTCTGGGACTGCTGGTCTTCCCGCGCCTGGCGGATTGCCGGCAACTGGCCGGGCTGGACGACGGCGTCGATGCCGCCACGGTGCTGGCCAGCGCCCCGGTGCACGACTGGTTCGCCGCCTGGCTGGGGCGTCTCAATCGCGAGGCCTCGGGCAACGCCAGCCGCCTGGAATGGATCGCCCTGCAGGAAGAGCCGCCATCCGCCGACCGCGGCGAGATCACCGACAAGGGCTCCCTCAACCAGCGCAACGTCCTGACCCATCGCGCCGAGCGGCTGGACGCCTGCTACCGGGGAACGGCGCCGCTGTTGATCAGGGCGTGAGGTGGCGGCGGGGGTACTTGTCCCGATGCTCGGTCGGAGAGAGAAGGCGTCTAGCGCCTCGGGTTGCGGCTAAGCGAAGCCCAGGCCTCCCAGGCGCCAGCGTTTCTCAACTCTTACGACGTTTGGTTTCCGGCTGCCCCGTGCCATACAACGGCTTACCCCCCAGGCTACGGGTCAGTTCGTCGGCAGCTTCGCGCAAGATCGGGTAGAGGCTCTCGGCGCGCTCCAGGTTGAGACGATTTGCGGGCCCCGAGATCACTACCGCGCCCAGTAATTCTTCTTGGGCATCGTAGATGGGTAGCGCCACTGAGGCGGCATGAGGATCGGTAGCGCCGCAGGAGTAATAGGGATCGATACCGGCCTCGGCCACCTCGTAGGGAGTCTGCAGAGCCAGGGCACCGGCCGCCTTGTCCATCGGCCGCATGTCACCGGGCTGCAGGTGCAGGCGCAGACGATGCGGGGAGTTCACGCGGTATTGACAGAGGCGGTAGGCGCCGTGTCTGACGTAGTAGGAGGCGGTTTCCCCACTTTCGTTTGTGAGGTGCTCCAGCCGCGGCATGATGTGGCGGCCCACATCGTGGGAGTCCTGGTAGACGGCATTGAGGCGCACTACCTCGCTGGCCAGGATGTAGTTGCCGTCGGCGAGACGGGTGACCAGGCCATACTTCTCCAGCGATACCACCAGGCGCATGATTGTGCTCTTGATCAGGCCGGTACGGCTGGCCAGTTCGGCAAGACTCAAGGCAGCGTCTCCAACGCGAAAGGCAGTGAGAACAGTCAAGACGCGGTCCGCGGAAGCGACCCCGGAAACGCCTGGGCGAGGACGGGTTGTGTTCAACTCAAGTTCCTGAATGGGTAGCTATCACTCCATTATCCGCTAGCGTCCGTGCATCGCCTAGAGAGTCGCTCGTGTCAGTCGCTCGGGTGGCCTGGCGAGGCATGGCTCAATTGGGTCCGGGTGTTTCCGTCCGGCTCAAACGATGACCAAGACGGGTCCTGCAAAGATTTCCTCCGTCGTCTGCATGGCGATCTGGAGCATCGACCCTGTTCAATAAAAAATATCATTCTAAAAACTTAAGATGATCTTTCTCGGCGTCAGCCATCGAATCTTGAAGAAGCTGGAACTTAGGCTCCTCTGTCTTTTCTGGTTACGAATTCTCCTAGAATCATGAATCTTGACTGCTCGTTTATGAAATGGCATTGCATTATCTTGGTTTTGCGGTGAGGGCTCTTGCTGGCGTTCCCACGCAGGGGAGCCAGCTGGCCAGGGTACTCGGCGCCTTGGGGCGCCTGACGAGGTGCCCGTCCATACCAACAAGAACAACAGAGAGCTATCCATGACCAAGACCGCGAGCGCTGTACTGGCCTCTTTCCTGGCGCTGTCCCTCGGCTCTGCCACCGCGCAGGCCGCCTGGCCGGAAGACCGGCCGATCGAATTCCTGGTCGCCTATGCCCCCGGTGGTAGCACCGACGTCATGGCGCGTGCCATGCAGCCCTATCTGGAGAAACGCCTGGGCGCGAAGATCGTCATCGTGAACAGGCCGGGTGCCGCCGGTGAGATCGCCTACACCATGCTGAGCAAGGCGAAGCCCGATGGCTACACCTTCGCCTTCATCAATACCCCCGGCTTCTTGAGCACCCGCGTGCAGCGCAAGGTCGGCTACGACCCAGCGAAGATCCGCCCCGTGGCGCGCATCGTCGACGATCCCACAGTGCTGGCGGTCCCCAAGGATTCCTCCTACAAGACCCTGGCCGACTTCACCGCGGCCGCCAAGGCGGCGCCTGGCAGGTTTTCGGTCGGCACCTCCGGCGTCGGCACGGATGACCACCTGATGATGGTGGAGCTGCAACAGCTGACCGACATCAAGCTCACTCACGTACCCTTCAGTGGCGCCTCCGAATCCCGTACCGCCCTGATGGGTGGCCATATCAGTGCGGCCGGGCAGAACATCAGCGAGATGAACGCGGACGACGACTTCCACGTGCTGGCGCAATTCTCCGCCGAGCGCATGCCGCAGCAGCCCAATCTACCTACTGCCAAGGAGCAGGGCGTGGACCTGGTCATGACCTCCGAGCGGGGCATCGCCGCTCCGTCGGGAGTGCCCGAGGCCATCGAGCAGCGGATGGCGCAGGCCGTGAAGGAAGTGATCGAGGATCCGGCCTTCGTCAAGCAGGCCGGGGACCTGTCGCTGCCGCTGGCCTATTTGTCGGGTGAGGATTGGGCCGCCCAGATGCCGGCACAGCTCGCCGGCTACCAGAAGCTGTGGAGCGTCTCGCCATGGGTGCAGTGACGCGCGCGGTGCGTGGTAGCCGACCCGACTTCCTCGCCAGCGCCATCTTCATCGGCCTGGGCGCGCTGGTGCTCTGGTCGTCGAAGGATCTGCCGTTCGGCAGTGCGGCCATGATGGGGCCGGGCTATCTGCCGGTGCTGGTCGGCTCGCTGGTGATTATCCTCGGCATCGCCATCGGCCTGCTGGGGCTGTGGCAGCGGGCGGAGCCGATCGCGGCCGTGCAGCTAAGGCCCCTGTTGATCCTGCTGGCGTCCGTGGGCGGCTTCGCCCTGGCGGCCGAGTACGCCGGCTTCATCGTCGCGGCGGCCGGGCTGGTGATCTCCGGCAGCATGGCCGACCGCGAGTGGCGGCTGCGCGAGGTGCTGATCTCCAGCGTGGTGCTGACCCTGTTCGGCGTGTTGGTCTTCATTTATGGACTGGATGTCCAGATGCGTGTGGGGCCTTTCTGATGGAGATCTTCGACGCGCTCTACCTGGGCTTCTCCGAAGCCATGAGTCCGACCAACCTGGCGTTCTGCCTGATCGGGGCGCTGCTCGGGACCCTGATCGGCGTGCTGCCTGGCATCGGGCCCACGGCCACGGTGGCGATCCTGCTGCCGATCACCTATTTCCTGCCGCCGCTGGCCGCTCTGATCATGCTGGCGGGCATCTTCTACGGTGCCCAATACGGTGGCTCGACCACGGCGATTCTGGTCAATCTGCCGGGCGAGGCCTCGGCCGTGGTCACCGCGCTCGACGGCCACGCCATGGCCAAGCGGGGGCGGGCGGGTGCTGCCCTGGCCACCGCCGCCCTGGCGTCCTTTTTCGCCGGCACCGTTGCCACCGTGGCCCTGGCGGTGGCCGGCCCTGTGCTGTCGCGCTTCGCCCTGTCCTTCGGGCCGGCGGAATACGTGGCGCTGACCGTGTTCGGTCTGCTGGCGGCGACCATCCTGGCCAGCGGCTCGGTAATCAAGGCGGTCGGCATGGTCTGCTTGGGACTGCTGCTCGGGATGGTGGGCATGGATGTCAGCAGTGGCACCACGCGCCTGACCTTCGGCTCCACCGATCTCTATGACGGTATCGACTTCGTGGTGATCGCTGTGGGCCTGTTCGGCATCGCCGAGATCGCCGTCAACCTCGAATCCCGCGAAGCGCGCGGCACCCTGGCCGGCAAGATTACTCGGCTGTGGCCCACGCGTGAGGACTTCCGCAAGGCCTGGCCGGCCACCCTGAGGGGCACGGCGTTGGGGACCTTCCTGGGCGTCTTGCCGGGCGGCGGTGCGACCCTGAGCGCCTTCAGTGCCTATTCGCTGGAAAAGAAGGTCTCGAAGACGCCGGAGCGATTCGGCACCGGGATGGTGGAAGGCGTCGCCGCGCCCGAGTCGGCCAACAACGCCGGGGCCCAGTCGTCCTTCATTCCGCTGTTGACCCTGGGCATTCCGTCCAACTCGATCATGGCCATGATGCTTGGCGCCATGATGATCCACGGTATCACCCCCGGTCCCTCGGTGATCACCCACCAGCCCGCGCTGTTCTGGGGCCTGATCGCCAGCATGTGGATCGGCAACCTGATGCTGCTGGTCATCAACCTGCCGCTCATCGGGGTCTGGGTGCGATTGCTGCAGGTACCGTATCGGCTGCTGTTCCCGGCGATCCTACTGTTCTGCTGTGTCGGGGTCTACAGCGTCAACAACCGCGGCTTCGACGTCGCTCTGGTGATCATCTTCGGCTTGCTGGGCTATCTGTTCCGCAAGGCGAAGTGCGAACCGGGCCCGCTGTTGCTGGGCTTCGTTCTCGGACCCTTGCTGGAAACCAATCTGCGGCGCGCCCTGGTGATCTCCCAGGGTGATCCGGCCGTACTGGTCCAGCGGCCGATCAGCGCCACCCTGTTCGCCGCCTCGGCCATCCTGCTGGTGATGATGGTGTTGCCGGCATTTCGCCGGAAGCGGGAAGAGGCGTTCCAGGAGGAAGAGGCCTGAGGGGGAGGGCGCCGGACCTAGGCCGGCGCCCCAGGACCTTTCACGCTAGCGACAGGCGACGGCGAAGGCCTGCTCGAGGGTATCGAGCAGGGCACTCTCGGAGTCCTGCTTGCGCCGCGCCATGGCGAGTTGACGAGTAGGGGCTGAGACGCCGAGGGACACCTCGCGCACCGCGTAGCTGTCCAGCTGTTCCGGGCGCAGCCGGGGTAGCACCGAAACACCCAGGCCTAGGCCCACCATGGCGATGATGGCATCGGCGCTGGGTACGTCCAGCAAGGCCTCGCGCTGGGGCACCAGGGCGTCGACGAAGCAGGCCGCCAGCCGGCCGACGACCAGCTTGCGATCCAGCCGCAGCCAGGGATAACGCCGCAGGTAGTGCTCCGGCTCTTGGTGCTCAAACTGCGCCGGGACGACCAGCACCAGCGGCTCGCGGAGCAAGTCCTGCCAGTGCAGGCGGGCCGACCCGCCACCAGGTGGCCTGACCAGAATGGCCGCATCCAGGCGATCCGCCTTCAACGCCCCGATCAGCTCGGGCGTATTGGCTCTTTCCAACTGCAGGGTGATGCCCGGTGCGCGCCGCTGGAGTTCAACGACCGCCTTCGGCAGCAGGGTGGTCAGGATCGAGCCCGTCACCCCCAGGCGGACGCGACCGGTCAGCGGCTGGGCGCGCTGATTGCGCAGGCCTTCGATGTCCGCCAAGGGGCGAGCCAGCGTATCGAGCAGCTGTACCGCGAAAGGGGTGGGCTGTACCGCACGCCCCGAGCGATCGAACAGCGCCTGGCCGAAGTAGGCTTCGAGCTGCTTGATCTGCAGGCTGACTGCACTAGGGGTGAGATTCACCACCTCCGCGGCCGCCGCGAAGGAGCCGCAGGCGATCGCTGCCTGCAGGGTGGCGAAGGCTTCGAGTTTCATGAGGATTTCTCGTCTTTGGATCGACAAAGAATAACTTTTCTTCGCCGACAGGCTGCCTATGCTGGCCAAAAACGACAGGACCCTCGGCATGCCACAGACACTGAGATTGCAAGACTATCCCTTGGCTTCCCATACGCTGCCCAAGGGTGGTGACGGCTACCGGATACCCCGGCGGCTACACCCCATCCTGTCGCTGGACGACTTCGAGGTGGCTGCACGCCGCCTCCTGCCCAAGCCGCTCTTCGCCTATGTCAGCGGTGGCGCGGAACAGGGGAAGTCGCTGCGTGACAACCACGCCGGCTTCGACCGTTATGCCTGGGTCCCGCGTGCCTTCACCGATACCTCGACGCGCAGTCTCGACACCAGCCTGTTGGGGCAACGCTACAGCGCGCCTTTCGGCATCGCGCCGATGGGCATCAGCGGACTCACCGCCTTCGAAGGCGATCTCATCCAGACCCGGGCAGCCCGGGAGGCCAATATTCCGGCGATCATGAGCGGCTCATCACTGCTGCCCATGGAGACCGTGGTGCAGGCCAATCCGGATGCCTGGTTCCAGGCCTATGTGCCGGGCGAGGATGCCAAGATCCTCGCCCTCCTCGACCGCGTCCAACGCGCCGGCTTCAAGACGCTGGTGGTCACCGCCGACGTACCGGTATCGGCCAATCGAGAGAATCTGATCCGGGCGCGTTTTTCCACCCCGCTCAAGCCGGATATGCACCTGGCCTGGCAAGGCCTCACCCATCTGCATTGGTTGCTGGGCACCGCGCTGAAAACGCTGCTGCGCCACGGCATGCCGCACTTCGAGAACTCGGGCGTCGGCCGCGGCGCGCCTATCCTGTCGGCGAACGTCATGCGCGATTTTGGCGCCCGCGATCACCTGAGCTGGCGGCACCTGGAGCTGATCCGCCGCCACTGGCCGGGTACCCTGGTGGTCAAGGGCATCCTCGCGCCGGAAGATGCCGTGACGGCCAAGGAATACGGGGCGGAGGGCGTCATCGTCTCCAACCATGGTGGGCGCCAGCTGGATGGCAGCATCGCGCCCCTCGCCATCCTGCCGCAGGTGGTGAAGGTGGTGGGGCCGGACTATCCAGTAATGATCGACAGCGGCTTTCGCCGCGGCAGCGACATCCTCATGGCGCTCGCCCTGGGCGCGACCTTCGTCTTCATCGGCCGACCGATGAACTATGCCGGAGCCGTGGGCGGGCAGCCCGGCATCAAGCATGCGATCGGCATCCTGGCGACGGAGGTGGCGCGCAACATGGCGCTGCTGGGTATTCAGAGTCCCAGCGAGGTCCGTCGCGACAGCCTCAGGATCGTGCGCTAACCACGGCTGGTCAGCTAGTTAATGAAAGGCGGTAGGTGTCCATCGCTGTGCCACTGAACAGGGCTTCACGGTCGGTCTGACGCCAGCCCTGTGTCAGGCGCTTGAAGGCGTTCCACAGCACCCCGTAGGAGAACATGCCCTTGTCCACGGGGAAGTTGCTTTCGAACAGGCAGCGTTCGGCGCCAAAGGCCTCCACGCAGGTCAGCACATAGGGTCGCCAGCGCTCGGCCAGTTCGGCCGAGGTGGGCGGGGTGGCGCGCTCGTCGAAGGCGAAGCCGGCGACCTTCATGCCCAGGCCGCCCAGCTTCAGGCGCAGGTTGCGGCAGCTGGCCAGCTCCCGGATGGCCAGGGACCAGGCCTGGAACACCTCCTGGCGTTGGGGCGCATAGGGTCCGGCGCCGAGCGGGCCGCCGAAATGATCGAGCACGATCGGCTGTTCGGGGAATTTACGGGCGAGGGTCAGGACCTCTTCGAGCTGGGTGTGGTACGCCCAGATATCCAGTGAAAGCTCATGGCGGGCGAGACAGGCCACGCCTGCACGAAAGCGCTCATCCATGAGGACTCCCGCCGGCGGTGGCCGCGGATTGGACACCAGGCGTGGATCCGGATGCCAGGCGGTGGCGTTGCGGATGCCACGCAGGCGCCCGCCGCTGCGCGCCTGCATCTCTTCCAAGACCGGGACGATCCGCTCGCCCTGGCAGAGATCGGCGCCGGCGACGATGGCGGCGCAGAGCCGGCTCTCGCCATAGAGACCGCTGGCGCTCTGGGCCGCGATGCCGGCGGCGAATTCCACTTCCCCCACGGCATCGAAGGGCGCGGCCCTGTCCGCGCTGTACATCGACCGGCACTGCACATAGACCGAAGCCAGGATGCGATGGCCGCCCTTGGTATCGGCCAGGTACTCGGGCAGCAGGTAGCGCTGGCCGGGCCGGTCCCAGAGGTGGTGATGGGCGTCGATGATCGGCAGCTCGGGTTCCAGGATCGGTTCCTGCACCTGGGCCAACCAGTCTTCGCGAACCGGGGCATGGGGCGAGGCTGGGGCGTCAGCCATGACGACGGCTCCGGGAGCTTCCCTTGGGCGTGGAGCGGTGGCTCAATTCTGCATGCCCCAGCGGCGGACCGTGAGCACCTCGATGCTGCGGAACACCAGGCCTTCCACCACCAGGCCGATGATGATCACCATCAGCAGACCGGCGAAGACATTGGAGGTCTCCAGGGCGTTGCGGTGCTGGAAGACGTACCAGCCCAGGCCGCCCGAGTTGCCGGAAACGCCGAACACCAGCTCGGCGGCGATCAGGGTGCGCCAGGCGAAGGCCCAGCCGATCTTCAGACCGGCGAGAATCGAGGGCACCGCCGCCGGGATCAGCACCTTGGCCACCAGGCGGATGCCACGCAGCCCGTAGTTGCGCCCGGCCATGCGCTGGGTCTGGCTGACCGAGAGGAAGCCCGAGTAAGTGTTGAGCGCCACCGCCCAGAGCACCGAGTGAACGATGACCAGCATCAGGCTCTGTACGCCGAGACCGAACCAGAGCATGGCCAGCGGCAGGATGGCGATGGCCGGCAGCGGGTTGAACATGGCGGTGAGGGTGGCGAGGATATCGGTGCCGACCCGGCTGGATACCGCCAGGGTGGTCAACAGCATGGCCAGGGCGATGGCCAGGCCGTAGCTCACCATGAGTACCTTGAGCGAACTGAGCACGGCGAGGGGCAGGGCGCCGTTGACCAGATCGGTCCACAGCGCCACGACGGTCTCGCTGAAGGTCGGGAACATCAGGGGGTTGTCCAGATAGCGGGCATAGAGTTCCCAGATGATGGCCAGCGCGATCAGCACCAAGGTGCGGCGCACGCCGGCCTGGGCGAATAGGCGCTCGGCCAGCCCGAGGCGCCGGGCGATGTCGCCGACGTGACCGGGGGCGACGGGGGTGTATTCGAGGTCCGGGCGGGGTTGCAGGGCGACGGCGGGCTTAGTCATGGGCGGTCTCGCTGGCGTTGGGGCCGAACAGCATCTGGCTGATGCGGTTGTGGAAGGCGGTGAAGCCGGCGGCGCCCTGCTGGCGGAAGCCGTACTGGCTGGCGTCGAGCTCGGCGCGGACCTGGCCCGGATGGGGGCTGAGCACCAGGATGCGCGAGCCGAGCAGGATGGCCTCCTCGATGGAGTGGGTGACGAACATCAAGGTGAAGGGCGACTGTTCCCAGAGGCCGAGCAACTCCTCCTGCATGCGTCGCCGGGTCAGGGCGTCGAGGGCGGCGAAGGGTTCGTCCATCAGCAGGATGGCCGGCTCCATGGCCAGGGCGCGGGCGATGGCCACGCGTTGCTTCATGCCGCCGGAGAGCTGGTGCGGATAGGCGTCGACGAATTTCTCCAGGCCCACCTTGACCGCGGCGGCCCGGGCCCGGTCGCGCAACTCGGCGGCGGGGAAGCGCCGGGTTTCCTGGAGCGGGAAGAGGATGTTGCCCAGCACGGTTTTCCAGGGCATCAGTTGATCGAATTCCTGGAACACCATCATGCGATCCGGACCGGGTTCGCGCACGTCCTGGCCATGGAGGCGGATGTGGCCCGCCGCCGGTTCGAGGAAGCCGGCCACGCTCTTGAGCAGGCTGGATTTGCCGCAGCCCGAGGGGCCGAGCAGGATGAAGCGATCGTATTCGCGGACCGCGAAGGACACCTGGTGGGTAGCGGTGATCAGCTGTTCGCGGGTCTTGTATTGCAGGGTGACCTCATCCACCTGCAACAGGCAGGCGGCGCTGGCGGGTGTGGCGGCTGGTGCAGCTTGCTGGGCGGTATTCATTTCAATTGCCCTCGCCGCTGGCCACGGGTTCGAAGAACAGCTGCTGCCAGCGCTGGGGCGCTTCCTTCAGAGCGCCGCTGCTGACCATGAAGTTGGCCAGCGCCATGACGCCGATGGGCTGCACCGACCACTCGCTACTGACGCCGCGCAGCATGTCCTCCACTTGGTCGAGGCTTAGGCTGGAAGGCTCGGACTGCAGGAAAAGTTCGGCGGCCTTGCGCGGCTCGGCCTTGATGAAGTCCTGGGCCTGGCCGATGGCGGCGACCACTGCGGCGCTTAGTTTTGGGTTGCGCTTGACGAACTTGCCGGTGGTGGTCAACACCCCGCTGGTCATGCGCAGGTCGAGCTCCTTGGCGAAGTCGAACAGCTTGGTGACCCTGGCGTCCTTGGCCAGCAGATAGCTGTAGGGGTTAGGGCCGATGTAGCCGGTGATCCCGGCCTTGTTGAGCAGGCTGGCGGTGGCGTCGGGATGGGGCAGGGCCACCATCAGATTGTCCAGCTGGTGCGCCTGGCCCGGGCCGAAGGTGCGCTCGGCGGCCATCTGCAGCAGCAGGGCCTGCTGGCCGGTGGGAGAGCTGACGGCGATCTTCTGGTCGGGCTTGAAGTCCTTGAGCGACTTGATCGCGGGATCGTTGACGAACAGGGCATTGTCGCCGGCCACCAGGGCGCAGAGGGCGCGGATGTCCAGGGACTTCTGGGTCTTCTGCCAGGCCACCAGGGTACCGGGCAGGCCGTAGCCGCCAATGTCGATATTGCCGCTGATCAAGGCGTCGTTGATGGCGGGCGAGCCACTGATGCGCTTGATCTCGAACTGGGTGTCGGGCTGGCCGGCAGCCTTGGCCTGCTCGCGAAAGAAGCCCAGCTTGTCGGCCAGGGTCACCGGCAGATAGGCATAGCCGTATTGGATGGCCAGGGTGACCTGGGGCTGTTCGGTTTGGGCCTGAGCGGGGAGGACGGTAGCCAAGGTAAGGCTGGCGGCCAGGCCCAGGAAGCGGGCGAGCTGGCGCAGGGCGGGGCGGGACGAGCGGCCGGACGGCTGCGGCATGGCGTTCTCCTTGTTATTTTGAAATGCCATTTCTTTTAAGGAGTATTTAGAAAAGCTGTATCTGTCAAGCAGCCTGGGATATTCAACCCCTGGTATCTGAAAACTTTTGCTTGCAATTGGCCTTAAGTGTTTTATTTTTGCAACGGCATTTCGTTAAAAATAAAATTGCGAGGTCCCTTTCTGCGGGGCTTCAGCCTCTCTCAGGTGCCTGGTCATGAGCTTTTTCGCTGCGCCGCCAACGATCCAAACGTCCATCTTCACCCGCCTGCCCGAGCGCTATCGCCAGCCGAAGCGTACCGCCTGGGCCGATGCCAATCGCCAGGGCCGGGCCATCGATTCCTTTCTGGAAGGGCCCTCCTTCGATCGCCAGGGCAATCTCTATGTCACCGACATCCCCAATGGGCGCATCTTTCGCATCGACCCCAGGGGCGAGTGGGAACTGGTCTGCGAATACGACGGCTGGCCCAACGGCCTGAAGATCCACCGCGATGGGCGCATCTTCATCGCCGACTACAAGCGCGGCATCCTGCAACTCGACCCGCTGCGCGGCGAGGTGGAGACGGTGCTGGGCAGCGCCGGTTCGGAGGGCTTCAAGGGCGTCAACGACCTGGTGTTCTCGCCGGCCGGTGATCTCTATTTCACCGACCAGGGGCAGACCGGTCTGCAGGACGCTAGCGGCCGGGTCTATCGCCTGGGCGCCGATGGCCAGCTCAGCTGCCTGCTGGCGACGGTGCCCAGCCCCAACGGCATCGTCTTCGATCCGCGCCTCAATCACCTGCTGGTGGCGGTGACCCGGGCCCAGCAGGTCTGGCGCATTCCCCTGGGCAACGGCCCGCTGATCGGCAAGGTCGGCGTCTTCGCCCAGCTGCATGGCGGCCTGGGCGGCCCCGATGGCCTGGCGCTGGACGAGGAGAGCAATCTCTACATCGCTCACACCGGCTTCGGCTCGGTGTGGCAGCTCTCGCCGGTGGCCGAACCCCTGGCGCGCCTGCGCTCCTGCGCCGGCATCAGCAACACCAACCTGGCCTTTGGCGGCCCCGAAGGACGCAGCCTGTTCATCACCGAATCCGAAACCGGCAGCATCCTGCGGGTTGAGACCGCAATACGGGGGCTACCGCTGTTCTCCCATCTCTAGGCCGCGCTCAGGCGGTCCTGTCAGCACCACAACAACTACAACAGAGGTTACCCATGAACCAGACCCAGACGGGTATGCAGCCGCCTTTGACCGATGCCGAGGGTGAGCAACTACTCGGGCGTGCCCTGTGGCGCATCCTGCCGTTCATCTTCGCCTGCTATGTAATCAGCTATCTGGATCGCACCAACGTCGGTTTCGCCGCCATCAGCATGAACAAGGACCTGGGCCTGACGGCAACGATGTTCGGGTGGGCGGCCGGCTTGTTCTTCTTTGGCTACTTCATCTTCGAGATTCCCAGTAACCTGCTGATGCAGCGCTTTGGCGCGCGGATCTGGATCGCCCGGATCATGATCAGCTGGGGCCTGATCTCCATGGCCACCGCCTTCGCCACCGGCCCGGTCAGCTTCAGCATCCTGCGCTTCCTGCTGGGAGTGGCCGAGGCCGGTTTCACCCCGGGGGTCTATCTCTATTTCACCTACTGGTTCCCTGGGAAGTGGCGCGCCAAGGCGACCGCGGCCTTCCTGCTCGGCATCCCGACCGCCAACATCATCGGCTCTCCGCTGTCGGGCTTCCTGTTGGACATCCACGACTTCATGGGCCTGAAGAACTGGCAATTCTTGCTGGTGGTGGAAGCGCTGCCGGCGGTGCTGCTGGGCATCCTCTGCCTCTTCGTACTGGTGGATTCGCCGGCCAAGGCACGCTGGCTCTCGACCCGCGAGCGTACCTGGCTGACCGAGCGACTGGCCCGCGAGCAGCGCGAGATCGGCGCGGCCCATGGCTCCACCCTGCGTGATGCCTTGACCAATCCCAAGGTGTTCATGCTGGCCGCCATCAACTTCTGCGGCATCGTCGGCTCCGTGGGGATCGGCATCTGGATGCCGCAGATCATCAAGAGCCTGGGCATGCAGAACACTACCGTGGGGCTGGTGGCTACCATCCCCTATATTCTCGGCGCCGTTGCCATGACGCTCTGGGCGCGGCAGGCCAATCTGAGTACGCACCGGCTGCCCTATGTGGCAGGCGCCCTGGGGCTTGCCGCGGTGGGTCTGATAGGCGCCGCGCTCTCGGCCGATCCGCTGCTGCGCATGTCCTGCCTGAGCGTGACGGTGGCCAGCATCCTGTCCTTCCAGGCGACCTTCTGGGCCATTCCCTCCAGCTTCCTGACCGGTCGGGCGGCAGCGGGTGGCTTGGCGTTGATCGTCTCCATCGGCAACCTCGGCGGCTTCGTCGGGCCCTTCGCCATCGGCCTGGTCAAGGATGCGACCCAGAGTTACTCCGGACCCTTCTATGTGGTGGCTTCGGTACTGGCGCTGGGCGTCGTCATGATGCTCTGGCTGGGCGATCCGAGTCGTCGGGCGCCGCTCAAGGCCGGTGGCGAGGCGCCGCTGCGCACCTGAGTCTGTTTGAGTTACGAAGAAGGCGGTCAGGAGCCGCCTTCTTCTTGTGCGGGCCTGGCACCGGTCCCGGGTGGCGTTGCCGGCGGCAGGCGCAACGAGGGCGATGGGCGTTCGCTGTAGTCCTTACTCACGAAGGATATGGGCTGCTGTCGCTCGCTGAAGACGACTAGCGCGACCGCCCGAACGCTTTGGTCCAGCCAGGCTATCCAGGCACTCGCTGATAGGTAAGGGAATCGGGCGTCGCGATCGCACCGCGTGGCATTACTGGGTCCTGAATGCAAAACGCCCGCTGCGGGCAGCGGGCGTTTCGGGGGCTAGCGGTCCAGCCCGTGCTCGGGCTGGACTGGAGGAAGACTAGGGCAGGGCGCAGCCCTTCTTCTTGAGCGATTCCAGGACCCAGCTGCGATCGTTGGTGCCTTCGGCGATCTGGCACATCTGCTTCTCTTCGGCGGCATGCTTGGCGCTGGCGCGGTCGTAGACCTCGGCGACCTGGTCGTAGGGTACGCAGAGCAGGCCATCGTCATCGCCGATGACCAAGTCGCCCGGCTCGATGACCATGCCGTCGATGGCGATGGGCACGTTGATCTCGCCCGGGCCGTCCTTGTAGGGGCCGCGATGGGAGATGCCGGCAGCGAACAGGGGGAAGTCGCCCGAACCGATGTTGGCGGCATCACGGATGGCGCCGTTGATGACGATGCCGGCCACGCCGCGCTTGATGGCATAGGCCACCATCATCTCGCCGATCAGGGCATTGGTCAGGTCACCACCAGCATCCACCACGATGACGTCGCCCGGCTCGGCGATGTCCAGGGCGTAGTGCAGCATGAGGTTGTCACCCGGGCGCGCCTTCACGGTCAGCGCCGGACCGGCCAGCACGCCCTGGCGATGCATGGGGCGCAGGCGCGAGCCGCCAGCGGTCATCCGGTTCATGGAGTCGCTGACGTTGGCGACCGGGACTTCACGGTAGCGCGCGACCCAGTCCGCTGCGACCTTGCGTTGGGCATTGAGAACTCTGAATCCGATGGTCATGGGCATTTCTCTTGTGGGCTTTGTTGGATGCCGCTGAAGCGGGTAATGAATTTTTAGAATGGCATTTCTTTTTTTTAGATTCAACGGGTTGATTGGCGATATTGGATTCCATTCTACGCTGCTTATTGCAACGCTATTCTATTGTGCTAAGGTCAAAGCCTGCCTTTTTGGCTGTCCGCTCGGCGGACCTCGTCATAACAACAAGGGATTACCCACATGACCCGCACCCTGCTCCTCACCGGCCCCGCACTCGCTCCCGACGCCATGGCCCTGGCTGCCGCCCACAGCATCCGCGTCGTGCCGACTCAGCCCTACATGCCCCATGACGAACTGGTCGCGCTGATCCGCCAGGAGCAGCCCGACGCCATCATCGTCCGTCAGGGCAAGCTGACCCGCGAGATGATCGAGGCCTCGGCCAAGCTCGAGATCATCGCCAAGCACGGCGTCGGCTACGACACCATCGACCTGCAGGCCGCCGCCGACCGGGGGATTCCGGTCACCATCGCCCTGGGCGCCAATGCCCAGTCGGTGGCCGAGCACGCCTTCGCCCTGATGTTCAGCGTGGCCCGGCAGACCGCCTGGTTGGATGCGCGGATGCGCGCCGGGCACTGGGACAAGACCCAGGCCAACGGCACCGAGTTGTTCGGCAAGACCCTCGGCCTGGTGGGCCTGGGCGCCATCGGCAGCGTGCTGATGGACCTGGTGGCGCCGCTGCGGATGCAGGTCCGGGTCTACGATCCCTATCTCCAGACCCTGCCCGTGCGTGACCACGTGCGTCGTGAGGAAAGCTTCGACAACTTGTTGGCCGAGTGCGACATCATCAGCCTGCATTGCCCGCTGACCGAGGCCAACCGCCACCTCTTCGGTGCCGCCCAGTTCGCCCGGATGCGTCCCGGCAGCCTGCTGATCAATACCGCCCGCGGCGAGTTGATCGACACCCAGGCGTTGGTTGCAGCCCTGCGCGACGGCCAGATCGGCGGTGCCGGCCTGGATACCTTCCACCCCGAACCGCCGCCGGCCGACAGCGCCCTCTGGGGCCTTACCAACCTGGTCGCCACGCCGCATGTGGGTGCCAACACCACCGAGGCCCGCGACCGGGTCGGGCTGGTGGCGGTGCAGCAGGTCCTTGATCACTGGAACGGCAAGGCGGTGGAAACCCGCGCCGTGGTCAATCGTCACCTGATCGCGGCCTGATCGCGCTCCAACGCGGGCGGCGCCGATTCCATAGCCGCCTGCTGCATCTATCTCCACAACAATAAGACGGAGAGCCTGCATGACTACCTCCACGCCCGAGATCAGCGAACTGGAACGCGCGACGATGCGCCGTGTCGCCTGGCGCATCCTGCCGTTCCTGATCGTCTGCTACCTCATCGCCATCATCGATCGTGGCAACATCGGCATGGCCTCGCTGCAGATGAACCAGGATCTGGGCCTGACGCCCGCGATCTTCGGCTTCGCCAGCAGCCTGTTCTTCTTTTCCTATTTCCTCGTGGAGGTGCCGAGCAACCTGGCGCTGCAACGCTTCGGCGCGCGCATCTGGATCGCCCGGATCATGATCACCTGGGGTCTGATCTCGGCCGGTACCGCCTTCGTCCAGGGCGCCAATTCGCTGTACGTGATGCGCTTCCTGCTGGGCGCTGCGGAAGCCGGCTTCTTCCCTGGGGTGCTGCTGTACCTTACCTACTGGCTACCCTCCAACTATAGAGCGCGGATGGTCGCCATCTTCATGGTGGCGATACCAGGCGCCAACTTCCTCGGCTCGCCGCTTTCGGGCCTGCTGTTGAGCCTGGATGGCTGGATGGGCATGCGTGGCTGGCACTGGCTGTTCATCCTGGAAGGCATCCCAGCGGTGCTGCTGGGCATCGCCTGCCTGTTCGTGCTCACTGACCGCCCGGAACAGGCCAGGTGGCTGAGCGACGAGCAGCGCAGCTGGCTGACGCTCAAGCTGGCCGAGGAGCGCGGGCGCAAGACCAGCATCGGCCATATCTCCTTGTGGCAGCTGCTCAAGCACAAGGATATCTGGGTGATGGCGCTGATCTATTCGGGCGCCTCGGCGGCCGGCAGCACCATGAGCGTCTGGGCGCCGCAATTGCTCAAGTCCTTTGGCCTGTCCAACCTGGAGGTCGGCCTGACCAACGCCATTCCCTATGGCCTGGCCTCCGTGGCGATGGTCCTCTGGGGCCGCAGCTCGGATCGGACCGGCGAGCGTCGCTGGCACACCTCGCTCACCATGCTGTTGATCGCGGTGGGTCTGTTGGCGGGCATGTTCACCTCGTCGCTGGCCGCCACGGTGATCCTGCTGAGCCTGGTGCTGATCGGTGCCTATTCGATGAAGGGGCCGTTCTGGGCACTGGCCTCGGGCTGGCTGTCGTCCTCTACCGCCGCGGCGGGCCTGGCCGCCATCGGCGCCCTGGCCAACCTCATCGGCGGCGGGGTGATGGTCAACGTCTATGGCGCCATCCATGGCGCCACTCACAGCCATGCCCTGGCGGTACTGCCGCTGGCCACCCTGTGCGCCATCAGCGGCCTGCTGGTGTTGGTCATGGGGCGTAAGGCCATGCGCGCCAAGGCCGAAGCCCAGGCCGCACCGGTCAACGCCGGCTAGCGCCGGTCACGGCTGGCCCGCTCGGGCCGGCCGTCCTTTCGAGGAATCCTCCATGACCTTCAATCGTCGGCGCTTCCTGCAAGCGAGCACCCAGACGGGTGTCGCCCTGTGCCTGTTCAACACCCTGGGCGCCCAGGCCGCCACAGCCTTTTCCAGTATCCAGACGGCGCCCCGGCTCAAGGCGCCGGCCGGCAGCGTCGACTGCCACATGCACCTCTACGACGACCGTTACCCGGCAGCGCCGGGCGCCAAGCTGCTGCCGCCCAACGCCTCCCTGGACGACTATCGCCAGCTGCAGGCCTTGCTGGGGCTGCACCGGATGGTCATCGTCACGCCGTCCACCTACGGCACCGACAATCGCTGCCTGCTCGACGGCCTGGCGCGTAGCCAGGGCCAGGCCCGGGGCGTGGCAGTCGTCGACCGGAGCATCACCGATGCCCAGTTGCAGGACCTGCACAAGGCCGGGGTGCGCGGCATCCGCTTCAACCTCAGCTACGGTGGCGCCGACCTGGCCGATCTGGAGCCCCTGGCGGCACGGGTCGATGAGCTGGGCTGGAATGTCCAGGTGGTCGCGCCAGGCAATCAACTGGTGGAGTTGGAGAGCCGGCTGCAACGGTTGCCAGCGCGGCTGGTGATCGATCATATGGGCCATGTGCCCCAGCCGGAAGGCGTGAATTCCCAGGCCTTCGCCGTCGTCACCCACCTGCTGGACGGTGGCCGTACCTGGGTGAAACTGTCGGGGCCCTACATTCGCTCGCGCAGTGGCCCGCCGGAGTACGCCGACGTGGGCACGGTGGCCCGGGAGCTGGTGCGGCGCCATCCCGAGCGGCTGCTGTGGGGCAGCGACTGGCCGCATCCCACGATGGCGACCGGTAACAAGCCGGACGACGGCCACATCTTCGACCTGCTGGCCGACTGGGCTCCGGATGAGCAGATACGCAACGCCATCCTGCGCGATAACCCGGTCAGTCTGTACGGCTTCTGAAGGGCCGTATCTCAGCGGCTGCCGGCGGCCCTCACCCCAGCCCCCTCCCCAAGGGAGAGAGGGCGCTAAGGCAGGGCTGTGGGTGGTGGTCACATCGTAGGTTGGCGCTGAGCGCAGCGAAGCCCAACAAAACCGCTACCTCTTTCAGCTCCCGCTTGACCAGCCCCCGCTACCCCAGCTCCCCATTGAGCTTGCGCAGCAGGCGCAACAGCTCGGCCCGCTCGGCATCCTCCAGCGGGGCACTGGCGGCGCGGTCGCTGGCGGCGGCGCGCTCCTTGAGTTCACCGACCAGGGCGCGGCCCTGCTCGGTGAGGTGCAGGGCGTAGGCGCGGCGATCCTGGGTGCCGCGCACCCGCTCGGCCAGGCCCTGGCGTTCCAGCTTGTTCAGCAGCAGAACCAGTTGGGGCGGCTCGATGGCCAGGCGCCGCGCCAGGTCGGCCTGCATCAGGCCGGGTTCCTGTTCGAGAATCACCAGGGCGGTGAACTGTGCAGGGCGCAGGTCATAGGCGGCCAGGCTGTCCACCAGGTGCTGGAACATCTTCATCTGGGCGCGGCGCAGGGCATAGCCTACGGCGGTGTCCAGCCAGGGAGTGGCGGCAGGGTCCAGGGGCGTGGCGTCGTCAGGGGAACTCATCGGCGGGAAGGGCTTCCGTCGGAGATGGCGAGAGGAGGGCATCAGGGGCATTCTAGTCCAGATCCTGGCGCGCGCGGCGATGGCGATAGGCGAACTGGGCGCGGCTCAGGCCGAGCAGTCGCGCCGCGGCGGCCATGTTGCCCTGGCTGCGCGCCAGGGCTTCGTCGAGCAGTTCGGCTTCCAGCTGCGCCAGGGGCAGCGGGCGTTCGCCAGCCACGCCGAGGCGCTGCAGCCAGCCGGTTGCGGGCGACGCCACGTCCAGGAACTCGGCCGGCAACGGCTCGCCGCGGAACAGGTGGGGCAGGTCGATGAGTTCGCCCGGATCGCTGGCGATCACCCCGCGCTCCACCAGATTCTGCAATTCCCGCACGTTGCCGGGAAAGTCGTAGCGCAGCAGGGCCTTGAGGGCGCGCATGGTCAGGCCCACCGGCGGGCGTTCGTAGGCGGCGCAGCAGCGCCGCAGGAACAGATCCACCAGCAGCGGCACGTCGTCGCGACGGTCCCGCAGGGGCGGGATGCCGATGGGATAGACGTTGAGGTGGTAGAAGAGGTCTTCGTGGAAGTCGCCGTGGCCTACCGCGTCGCGCAGGTCCAGGTTGGTGGCGGCGACTACCCGCACGTCCACCCTGAGGGTGCGGCTGTCGCCGACGCGCTCGATCTCGCGCTCCGCCGCACCTGCCCGGGTGCGGTGGTCGCGTTTTCCCACAACAAGAACAACTCCAGGACGACGTCATGCGCACACGTTTCGGATTCGGTCTGCTGGCCGCGGCCAGTCTCGCCTCGCTGCAGGTCCAGGCCTACGATCTGCCCGGTCTCAATCTCGGCTCCACCAGCTTCTATGACGGCGCGCCGGCGCCGGATGGCCCCCGCTGGTACCTGTCGGAGTACCTGATCTATGGCAAGACCAGTCGTTTCAACGATCAGGACGGCCGCAAGCTGCCCCTGCCCCTGCCCCTGCCCCTGCCCCTGCCCAAGCAGGAGCTGACCACCTTCGCCCGGTCACCCAGATCATCTATGTCGGCCAGCCCCTGGCCAATGGCGCCATGCCCGGCTTTACCGCCATCCTGCCCTGGCTGGCCCATGCCGATGTCGATGACGGCCTCGGCGGCCAGGCGCTGAGCACCCGCGAGGGGTAGGGGACCTGACCCTGGGTGCCTTCCTGCAACTGCCCACCACCACCCGCCCCGACGGCGGTCCGCGCTGGGCGCAGCGCATCGAGGCCGAGATCGTCGCGCCTACCGGTCGTTACGACCGTGACCGGGCGATCAATCCGGGCAGCAACTTCTGGTCTTTCAATCCCTACTACGCCACCACCTACTGGCTGACGCCCCAGTGGTCGGTGACCGGGCGCTTCTGGTACCTGTGGAATGGCAACAACGACCAGCCGCTACGCAGCTTCGGCGCGGTCTCCGACACCCAGGCCGGCCAGGCACTGCACGCCAACTGCGCCATCCAGTACGCGCTGAACGATCGGCTCAGCGTCGGCCTGAGCGGCTACTGGCTTCGGCAGATCACCGATACCCAGGTCGATGGTCACGCGGTCGGCGGGCGGCGGGAAAAGGTCTGGGCCTGGGGCCGGGTTTCACCTACGCCTATTCCCGGGAGAACCTGGTCACCGTCAACAGCTACTTCGAGCAGGACGCCGAGAACCGCACCGAGGGCGCAAGTTCGTCGTCAACTTCCTGCACAGCTCTAGCGCTAGCGATCGATCGGGATGCCCCGGTTCGGCGGCGGTGGAGCCGCGGGCGGCTGGGGCTGCTGGGCCTGGGGATGGGGCACCATGTGCCAGGTCTCGTTGCGTGGCCGGCGGTCGATGTAGACCGGCACCGGCTGATAGATGATGCCGGAACCGCGCACCTCGCTTTCCTGGCGAAAGCTGGAAGAGGACGAAGAGCCACCGACCACGGTGACGTCGTCGACCGGGCGCTGGCGAGTGGAGGCGGGGGCGGGTACCACGGTGACCTCGCGCGGCGTGCTGATCGGCGGGGGCGCCGCGGGCTTGGGCGGCGGCGTGAAGCCGTTGCTGTCGGGCAGGCTCTGCAGCGGAATGGCGGTGATCTGACTATTCGTCGGGCAGGCGCCCTGGGTATAGGTCGTCCGGCCCTGATCGTCCACGCACTTGTAGACATCCTCAGCGGCCACGACGCCACTGGCGAGCAGCAGGCCATAGAGCAGCGAACGCATGATGAGGCCCTCCGGACACTCGAATTGTCTTCGGCAGGATACAAGATGCCCGCTACGGCTCCCAGTGCTGCTACCCGGCTCGACGCCAGGCATTCAGCTAATCGTCAGACTGTAAAGACTAGGCCGGTCTGAGGTGAGGCGTATAACATCCGGAAACATTCTTTTCAGGGTAGCGGCGCGTGAAGGGGTTCGTGATTGGCGGTTTTTTTCTCTGTGTTTTGTATGTGCACCTTCGCGGTCGGGTGCGCCATCGCTTCCTGCGTCAGCTCAGTGATCATTCGACCTTTCTGGCACCGCTGAACACCTTCATGTTCCTGACCTCGCGGGTGCCCAACGCGCCCTATCACGCCGTGGAGCACTTTCCCGAACTCCAGGTGCTGCAGGAGAACTGGCAGTTGATCCGCGACGAGGCCCTCGACCTGCTGCGCGCCGGCCAGATCAAGAAAGCCGCCGAGCACAACGATGCCGGCTTCAACTCCTTCTTCAAGAGCGGCTGGAAGCGCTTCTATCTGAAGTGGTACGGCGACAGCCATCCTTCCGCCATGCAGCTGTGCCCCAGGACCACCGAATTGCTGCGCGGCATCGGCACGGTCAAGGCGGCCATGTTCGCCGAGTTGCCGCCCGGATCGCGGCTGGTGCGCCATCGCGATCCCTATGGCGGCTCCCTGCGCTATCACCTGGGCCTGGCCACGCCCAACGATCCGCGCTGCTTCATCGAGGTGGACGGCCAGCGCTATCACTGGCGCGATGGCCAGGCAGTGGTGTTCGACGAGACCTTCATCCACTACGCCGAGAACACCACCGAGCAGGATCGCATCATCCTGTTCTGCGACGTGGAAAGGCCGCTGCGCTATCGCTGGGCGAGCGCCTTCAACCGCTGGGTCAGCGGTACCCTGCTGGCTTCGGCGGCCTCGCCCAATGACGCCAGTGACAAGACTGGTGGCCTCAATCGCGCCTTCCGGCATCTCTATCGCATCCGCCAACGCGGCAAGGCGCTGAAGAAGCGCAACCGCTTCCGCTACTACCTCGAACAGTGGCTGTTGCTGGCCGCGCTGGTCGGCGTGGTGATCTGGATTTGACCGGCCCCCTTCAACCGCAAAGACAGCGGTTCGACTTGACCTCGATGCGAATCGCCTTTAATACTGTATGCATATACAGATTGAGGCGATGGCCATGGACTACACCCCTGCAGGTTTGGCGGTATGAGCGGCGGCGCCAGCCTGGCCCGGCTGTTCGAGGAACGGCGCCTGTGGAAGGGACAGACCAGTCCCGACGCCCGGCGCAGCTGCCAGCCCACCGGGGTCGCCGCCCTGGATGCCCATCTGCCCGGCGCCGGCTGGCCGGAGGCGGCCCTGACCGAATTGCTGCTCGCCGGCCCCGGTCATGGCGAGTTGCGGCTGCTCTGGCCGACCCTGGCGCGCCTGAGCCTGGCCGCCGAGCGCATCGCCCTGATCGGGCCGCCGCTGTTGCCCTATCCCCTGGCCTGGCAGGCGGCCGGCGTGGCGCTGGATTCCCTGGTGGTGATCCGCGCCCAGAGTGCCGAGGTGCTCTGGGCCGCCGAGCAGTGCCTGCGCTCCGGTTGCTTCGGCGCGGTGCTCTGCTGGCCCGAGCGGGCCGACGACCGCCAACTGCGCCGGCTGCAGGTCGCCGCCGAGAGCGGTCGGACCCTGGCCTTCGCCCTGCGCCCGGTCGCCGCCCTGGACAATCCCTCGCCGGCGGCCTTGCGCCTGGAACTCAGGGCGCCGCTGGAACGACTGCACATCCGCAAATGCCGCGGCGGTCAGCCCGGCGTGCTCGATCTGGCCGGCGGCGCTTGAGCTTGTCATGCGCTGGGCCTGCATCCTCTTTCCGCAGCTGGCGCTGGATGCCGTGCTGCGCCGTCATCCGCAGCCGGAGCAGCCGCTGGTGCTGCTCTCCGGACCGCCGCAGCGCCGCCTGCTGCAGGCGGTCAATCCGGCCGCCCGGGCGCTGGGACTGCGCCCGGGGCTGACCCTGGCCGCCGCCCAGGCACTGACCCGCGACTTCGAGCAGCAGGAGCACGATCCGGCGCTCATCGAGACGGCCGAGGCGCTGCTGGCGGCCTGGGGCTATGGCTTCAGCTCCCAGGTCAGTCGCCACTATCCCCGGGCGCTGCTGCTGGAGATCCAGTCCAGCCTGCCGCTGCTGGGGCCCTGGCCGCGCCTGGAACGGCGTCTGCGCCAGGAGCTCCAGGACCTGGGCTTTCGCCATCGGCTGGCCCTGGCGCCCAATCCCGTGGCGGCGCGGATGCTGACCAATGTCGCCGACGGTCTCATCGCCTCCCCGGATGACCTGCCGCGCCTGCTCGATCGACTGCCCGTGGAGCGTGCCGGTTTCGCCCCCCAGCAGGCCCAGGCGCTGGTGCGCATGGGCATCCGCCGCCTGGAGCAACTCAAGGTCCTGCCCAGGGCCGCCCTGGCCCGGCGCTTCGCCCCGGAGCTCCTGCAGCAGCTGGATCTGCTGAGGGGCAGTCGCGGCCTGGCGCTGGAGTTCTACCGGCCGCCCGATCGTTTCGTGGCGCGGGTGGAACTCAATTTCGAAGTGGAATCCCACCAGGCGCTGCTGTTCCCGCTGCGCCGCCTCACCGCCGACCTGGCCGCCTGGCTGGCCAGTCGCGACCGTGGCGTGCAGCGCTTCCTGCTCTGGCTGGAACATCGCCAGGGTCCGGCCACCACCCTGGCCATCGGCCTGCTGGCCCCCGAACGCGATGCCGCCCTGCTGTTCGAATTCGCCCGTGGTCGCCTCGAACAGCTGCAGGTAGTGGCACCGGTGCTGGCGTTGCGCCTGGAAAGCGAGGAGTTGCCCCTCTTCGTGCCGGAACGCCATGGCCTGTTCGACGAACGCCCGGCCCAGGCCGTGGGTTGGGAGGTGCTGCGCGAACGCCTGCGTGCCCGGTTGGGCGAGGAAGCGGTGCTGGGCCTCGGCATCCAGGCGGATCATCGCCCCGAGCGCGCCCTGGTCTGGCGCCAGGAACGACGCCGGGAGATCGCGCTGCCCGGTCTGCGTCCGGGTTGGCTGCTGAGCGAACCGCGTCCTCTCGACGGTCAGCCAAGACGGGTCCTCGCGGGCCCTGAACGTATCGAAAGTGGCTGGTGGGACGGAGGCGACCAGCGCCGCGACTACTACCGCATCGAGGTGGCCGACGGACGCCAGGCCTGGGCCTTTCGCCGCTATGGCGAGGAGACGCCCTGGTGGATCCAGGGCTGGTTCGCATGAGTGGCTATGCCGAGTTGCACTGCCTGTCGAATTTCAGCTTTCAGCGCGGTGCCTCCAGTGCCCTGGAATTGTTCGAGCGGGCCAAGGCGCTGGGCTACGCCGCGCTGGCCATCACCGACGAAGGCACCCTGAGCGGCAGCGTCCGCGCCTGGCAGGCGGCGCGCCAGGTCGGGCTGCCCCTTATCGTCGGCAGCGAGCTGACCCTCGACGACGGCCTGCGCCTGGTGCTGCTGGTGGAGGATCTGCCGGGTTACGAGTGCCTGTGCGCCCTGATCACCCGGGCGCGCCGTCGTGCGCCCAAGGGGCGCTACCAGCTGGGTCGCGCGGATTTGCAGCCGCCGCTGCCCGGGTTGCTGGCGATCTGGCTGCCGGGAGAAGAACCCGCGGCCGAGGAGGGCGCCTGGCTCAAGCAGGTCTTCGCCGAGCGCCTCTGGCTCGGCGTCGAATTGCTGCGCGGCGCCGACGATACCGCCCGACTCATGCAGTTGCAGGCACTGGGCACCCAGCTGGCTGTGCCGGCAGTGGCCTGTGGCGACGTGCACATGCACGCGCGCGGGCGCCGGGCCCTGCAGGATGTGCTCACCGGCATCCGCCATCACCTGCCGGTGGCCGAGGCCGGCTATCGCTTGCATCCCAACGGCGAGCGCCATCTGCGTCCGCTGACGGTGCTCGAAGGCCTCTATCCCGCGGCGCTGCGCGCCGAGACCCTGGCGATCGCCGCCCGCTGCCGCTTCGACCTGGGCGAATTGCGCTATCGCTATCCCCAGGAGGTAATACCCGCCGGCGAGACGGCCGGCTCCTGGCTGGCCGAGCTGACCCGTCGCGGCCTGGCCTGGCGCTGGCCAGAGGGCGCGCCGGAAAGGATCACCGACCAGGTGGCCCGGGAGCTGGCGCTGATCGCCGAGAAGGGCTACGAGAACTACTTTCTCACCGTGCACGACATCGTCGACTACGCCCGCCGCCAGCACATCCTCTGCCAGGGCCGCGGCTCGGCGGCCAACTCGGTGGTCTGCTATGTGCTGGGCATCACCGAGCTGAATCCGCTCACCGGCAATCTGCTGTTCGAGCGCTTCATCTCCCGCGAGCGCGACGAGCCGCCCGACATCGACGTCGACTTCGAGCACGAGCGGCGCGAAGAGGTCATCCAGTACGTCTTTCGCCGCTATGGGCGCGAGCGGGCCGCGCTCACCGCGGTGGTCAGCACCTACCATGCCGCCGGCGCCCTGCGCGATGTCGGCAAGGCGCTGGGTCTGCCGGGCGACCAGCTCGACGCCCTGTCCGGGTGCGCCGGGCGCTGGACCGACGAGATCCCCGGCCCCGCACGTCTGCGCGAAGCCGGTTTCGATCCTGACAGCCCCCTGCTGCAGCGGGTGCTCATCCTTGCCGGCCAGTTGATCGGCTTTCCCCGGCATCTCTCCCAGCACCCCGGCGGCTTCGTCATCTCCGAGGCGCCCCTGGCCACGCTGGTGCCGGTGGAAAACGCCGCCATGCCCGAACGCACCCTGATCCAGTGGGACAAGGACGACCTCGATGCCGTGGGCCTGCTCAAGGTCGACATCCTCGCCCTGGGCATGCTCAGCGCCCTGCGCCGCTGCTTCGACCTGGTCGCCGGCTGGCGCGGCCAGCGCTGGACCCTGGCCAGCCTGCCCCAGGAAGACCAGCCCACCTACGCCATGATCTCCCGTGCCGATACGGTGGGGGTGTTCCAGATCGAATCCCGCGCCCAGATGGCCATGCTGCCGCGCCTCAGGCCGCAAACCCTCTACGACCTGGTGATCGAGGTGGCCATCGTCCGTCCCGGTCCCATCCAGGGCGACATGGTGCATCCCTACCTGCGCCGCCGGAACGGGGAAGAGGAGGCCGACTATCCCCATGACGAATTGCGTCCGGCGCTGGAGCGTACCCTGGGGGTGCCGCTGTTCCAGGAACAGGTGATGCAGATCGCCATGGTCGCCGCCCAGTACACGCCCGGCGAGGCCGATCAGCTGCGCCGCTCCATGGCTGCCTGGAAGCGCCATGGCGGCCTCGAACCCCATCGCCAACGGTTGCACAGCCGCATGGTCGAGCGCGGCTATCGCCCGGAGTTCGCCGCGCGCCTCTTCGAGCAGATCAAGGGCTTCGGCAGCTACGGCTTTCCCGAATCCCATGCCGCCAGCTTCGCCCTGCTGACCTATGCCAGTTCCTGGCTCAAGTGCCACGAGCCGGCCGCCTTCGCCTGTGCCCTGGTCAACAGCTGGCCGATGGGTTTCTACAGTCCGGATCAGGTGTTGCAGGACGCCCGGCGCCACGGCATCGAGGTGCGCGCGGTGACCGTGCAGGCCAGTGACTGGGATTGCCGGCTGGAGGCGGGTGCCGGCCACCAGCCGGCGATCCGCCTGGGCCTGCGCCTGGTGCAGGGGCTGGCGGAAGCGGCTGGCCAGCGCCTGGTAGCGGCACGGGGCACGCAGCCGTTTCACGACGTCGAGGACCTCTGTCGCCGGGCCGAGCTGGATGCCCGGGCGCGCGGGCAACTGGCCGAGGCCGGCGCCCTGGCGGAGCTGGCCGGGGATCGCCATCAGGCACGCTGGGCCATGGCCGGGGTGGAGCGCCAGCTGCCGCTGTTCGCGTCGGCGGACAGCGCCCTGGAGGAACGGCCGACCTTGCCCGTACCCAGCGTCGCGGAAAACGTCCATGCCGATTACCGCATGCTGGGCACCACCCTGGGGCCGCATCCGCTGAGTCTGCTGCGCGGCGAACTCCAGGCACGGCGCTGCCGGGATTTCCGTCAGCTGGACGAGATCAGGCCCGGTGCCCTGGTACGGGTAGCCGGACTGGTGCGCGGACGACAGCGCCCGGGCACGGCCAGCGGGGTGATCTTCGTGACCCTGGAAGACGAGCACGGCATGCTCAATGTGGTGGTCTGGCGCGCGGTGGGCGAACAGCAGCGTCGACCCCTGCTGCAGGCACGGCTGCTACAGGTCGAGGGGCATCTGGAACGGGAGGCGGGGGTGCAGCATCTGATCGCCGGTCGCCTGACCGACCTGAGTCCGCTGCTCGACGAGCTCATGGTGTCGAGTCGGGATTTTCACTAGGACGCGGACGGGGAAAAGCGGGGAGGGAGAGAGCGGGTGGAGCGGGGGACTGTCTTCCGAAGCGCTCTGGAGCGCCCGGAAGACAAGAATCGACCAACGCAGTCTTAGCTGACGGCGTCTTTGAGGCCTTTGCCGGGCTTGAAGCCGGGCAGCTTGGCAGCGGCGATCTTGATGGTGGCACCGGTCTGCGGGTTGCGGCCTTCGCGAGCAGCGCGCTCTTTCACTGCGAAAGTTCCGAAACCGACCAGGCTGACGCTGTCGCCTTGCTTCAGGGCGTCGGTCACCGCAGTGGTGAAGGCGTCCAGGGCTTTGGCAGCGGTGGCCTTGGGCAGGTCGGCAGACGCGGCAATGGCGTCGATCAGCTCAGCTTTATTCATGTAAAAACTCCATGTGTGAGTATTGGCCAGGCAGTATAGCGGCAGCTTTGCCTTGCGTAGAGCCTTTGTGAGCCTCTACGTGGCCGGTTGAAGCAGCCTTGTTATTCGGCGCTACAGGATACGCATAGCGGGCGAAAGAACGATAGGGTATTCGATCTAGCAGGGGCGTGAAAACCTGATCCGCACTGCATTTTCCACGCTTCACAGCCCAGCCGTCGCCTTTTTGGGCAGCGGCGATGGCCGTTTGGTTTCCTCTAGGCGCTGAACGAAAAGTCGCCGAGCGATGGTGAGGCGAGGCGAAAAACCTTGAGGAAGCGGAGTTTACAAGTGGTAAATGAGCATTCCGAAAGGTTTTTCAACGAAGCATCACCGAGCGCAGGCAGTTTTCGTACAGTGCCTAAGCTACGCGGTCGGGTGATAGCTGCGGCTGCAACGGCGGCGTCAGGGGCGGCAGCCCATAGGCGGCGCGGGCCGCATCGCAGTGCGGATTGGCTTCGCCGTTCTCCCAGGCGGCGGTGAACTCGCGGCAGGTGCTGGAACGGTTCTCGTAGAGGGTGCAGCGCGTGCCGCAGCCCACCTCGCCCAGCAGTGCCGCGCAGCGTACCGGCTTCTGCTCGGTGCCCTGCATGGCCACCAGATGCGGGCTGACCGCGAGGGTGAGGTGGTCAGGCACGAGGCCGCCTGCCGACTGGCATTCGCCCCAATAGAAAGACACGCGAAAATGGGCGCAGCAGGCGCCACAGCTCAGGCAAGGATTCTCGGTCGACATGGACGACAGCCATCGCAGGAACCGGCAGCGCCGGCGGGACAGGCACGGATTCTAGGCAAGCCCCCGCAGGCTGCGAAGCCCCTCCAACGACCGTTCGGCGGCGACCTACGGCAGTCTTTTCAGGTGCTCGGGTGTGACCAGATGTCGCTGCAGCCAGGCGATGAACAGCCGCACCTTGGCCGGCACCAGGCGCCGATGGGGATAGAGGGCATGGATGGCGATGGCCTGGGTGTACCAGGGGGCGAACAGTCGCTCCAGGCGACCCTTCGCCAGGTCATCGCCCACCAGGAAATCCGGCTGGCGAATGATGCCATGGCCGTCCAGCGCCGCCTGGTGCAGGACGCTGCCATTGTTGGCGCGCAGGGGTCCGCTGACCTTGACCTGCAGGCGCGCCCCCTCACGCTGGAATTCCCAGAGATCGCCGTCGCTGGCGTAGCTGTAGAGCAGGCAGCGATGTTCACGCAATTCGGCAGGATGCTCGGGGCGACCGTGGCGCCGCAGATAGGCGGGCGCGGCGCAGATGAACAGCTCGACCGCCCCCAGCGGCTGCGCCACCAGGCTGGAATCGCTGAGGTCGCCGATGCGCACGGCCAGGTCGAAGCCTTCCTCGACCAGGCGCACCTGGCGATCGCTCAGCTCCAGGTCGATGGCGACCTCGGGATACTCGTGCAGGAAGCTGCTCACCAGGGGCGCCAGGTGACGCACCCCAAAGGTCAGGGGCGCACTGACCCGGAGGCGCCCCTGGGGCCGTTCGTGGCCCTCCTGCAGGCGCTGTTCGAGGGCCTCCAGATCTCCCAGCAGGGGCACCAGTCCTTCATGCAGGGTGCGTCCGGCCTCGGTCAGGCTCAGGGTACGGGTAGTGCGCTGCAGCAGCCGCGTGCCGTAATGCCGTTCTAGGGCGGCCAGGTGCTTGGTGAGCGCCGAGCGTGACAGCTCCAGCCGCTCCGCCGCGGCGGTCAGGCTGCCGAGTTCCACGATCTTGATGAAGGCCTGCAGGGCTCTGAGGGTATCCAAAGATTGTTTCCACAATGTGCACAGTTCATTCCCAGGGTGCGCCTTTATTCGCGTGCTGGAAACAGGACAATGGGATCATCTTTCCCTGCCCGAGAATCAGCATGACTGACCGTACTGCATCCTATGCCCCGCTGCTGCTGCGCCTGGCCCTGGGCGCCATGTTCCTGGCCCATGGCCTGACCAAGCTGCTGGTGTTCACGCTACCGGGCACGGCAGGCTTCTTCGCCTCGGTGGGCTTTCCCGGCTGGCTGGCCTATCCGGCCACCTTCTTCGAGCTGGGCGCGGGCGTGCTCCTGATCCTCGGCGCCTGGGTGCGTCCGGTCGCGGCAGTCGCCGCCGTCCAACTGTTCGCGGCCGCGACGGTCCATTTCGGCAACGGCTGGTCCTTCTCCAATCCCCATGGCGGCTGGGAATATCCGGTCTTTCTCGCCGTGACCGCCGCCGCCCTGGCGCTGCTGGGCGCTGGCCAGCTCTCCTGGGATGCCCGCAAGCGTTCCTGAACCCTGCCCGAGAGGTCGCCACCATGTCGCTTCCCACCTTGTTCGTTTCCCACGGTTCGCCCATGGAGGCGCTCGACGCCGGCGCGGCGGGAACGGCCTGGCGCGACCTGGGACGGTCGCTGCCGACCCCGGCCGCCATCGTCGTGGTCTCGGCGCACTTCGATACCCGGGTTCCGCTGTTCGGCAGCGCCAAGCGGCCGGCTACCGTCCATGACTTCTATGGCTTTCCCGAGGCCCTCCACCGGCTGGACTATCCCGCGCCTGGCGCTCCGGCCCTGGCCGAGCAGCTGGCGCAGGGGCTACGTGACCAGGGCTGGGAGGCCGAAACCGGCGAGCAGGGGCTGGATCATGGCGCCTGGGTGCCGCTGCGCTATCTCTATCCCGACGCTCGGATCCCCGTGGTGCCGCTGTCGATGAGCGCTGCCCGCGGACCGGACTATCACTATGCCCTGGGCCAGGCGCTGGCCAGGGTGCTACCGGCGGACACCCTGCTGATCGGCTCGGGCAGCCTGACCCACAACCTCGGTGATTTCCGCCGTGGAGGCGCCGACTCCCCCAGCTATGTGCGGGACTTCCAGCAATGGATGCAGACGCGGCTGCGCGGGCGGGACCTGGACGCCTTGCTCGACTACCGGCGTCAGGCGCCGCAGGCCCGTCAGGCCCATCCCACCGACGAGCACCTGTTGCCGCTGTTTGTCGCCCTGGGCGCGGCCGATCCCGAGGGCACCTTCAGCGTCCATCACGACGGCATCGCCCATCGCATCCTGGCCATGGATCTCTACGGCTTTTACCGCCACTAGCCGCTCGCCAACAAAACGCCCGGATCGATAACGGATCCGGGCTTTTCGCTAACTACAAAACGCCGTTCGATCAGCCAAACAGCTTGGGACCATAACCCCACATCAGTACCGTGGTGGCCATCAGTACCTCCAGCACCAGCACCCCGATGGCCAGGGTGGAGCCGGACATGATGAAGCCTTCCCGCTGGTCGATATTGAGGAAGGAGGGAATGCCGGTATAGAGCAGGTAGGCCGAATAGGCCAGGCCGACGATCCCGGCGATGGCGCACAGCCACACCAGCGGATAGAAGCCCGCCAGGCCGCTCAGCAGCATGGGCGTGGCCACGTAGCCGGCGAAGAGGATGCAGCGGTTGGCGCTGGGCCGATCCGGATAGCGTCGTGCCAGCCAATGGATCACATGCCCCATGGCCACCACCGCCGCCATGATCAGCGCATAGCTGATGACCGCCAGGACCACCGCCGTGGGCAGGTCCAGCACATGGGCTTCACTGCCACCGAAGCGCCAACCGAAGGTCGTGGTGCCCACCAGGGAGGCGACGACGGGAATGGCCGCCAGGAAGGCGACATGATGGGCAAAGAAGTGCCCGACCGTTTCCCCTTCGCGACGGATCTGTTGCCACTCGCGATCGGGATGGGCCAGCAAGCCCCAGACATGATTGATCATGATCCTGCTCCTCACCCGCTGTAGTCGCCGCAGGCGGGCCTTTGTGGATGGGCGAACGCTGAGTAAAACGCAACGGGCGACTACTATACGAGTATAGAAGAGCTCTGGAATGCGTCATGCGAACCGACGAAGGGCAGCGTGCCTGGAAACGAAGCGACCAATGGTCACGGGGCACCACGCTGGTGCGTTTCCGGGCCCCTGGCATCCGGGCAGCGCACGGAAGGCAATACTTGACCACTTGGACAAGAAATTGCTTGCTCGAGGCATCTGTTACCGGTCAACGAGGTCCGTCATGCCATCTCTCGACATCATCATCGCCGGTGCCGGCATGGGCGGCCTCACCGCCGCCCTGGCGCTGCAGCAGGCCGGGCACCGGGTTCGCCTGTTCGAGCGGGCGCAGGACCTGGCCCCCATCGGCGCGGCCCTCTCCATCTGGCCCAACGGCGTCAAGGTACTCGAACACCTGGGGTTGGGGCCCGCCATCGCCGCGGTCAGCGGCGACATGCAGACCATGAGCTACCGCGACCATCAGGGACAGTTGCTGACCCAGTTCAGCCTGCTGCCTCTTTATGCAGCCGTCGGACGGCCAGCACGCCCCATCGCCCGCGCCCACCTGCAGCGCCTCCTGCTGGACGCCGTGGGCGCCGAGCGGGTGACCCTGGGTGTCGGCTGCGAGGGCTTCGAGCAGGATGCAGCCGGGGTGACGGTGCTGCTCGGCGACGGTCGGCGTGAGCGGGCCGATCTGCTGATCGCCGCCGATGGCACCCACTCGCGCCTGCGGGAGCGGGTGGTGGGCCAGGCCATCACCCGCGCGTATTGCGGCTACGTGAACTGGAACGGGCGGGTGAGGATCGCGCCGGAGCTGGCCGAAGCCCACGACTGGGCGCAATTCGTCGGGGCGCACCAGCGTGTCTCGCTGATGCCCATGGGCGGTGATGAATTCTATTTCTTCTTCGACGTACCCCTGCCCAAGGGCACGCCCAACGATCGCAGCCGTTACCGCGCGGAGCTGGCCGAGCATTTCGCCGGCTGGGCGCCGCCGGTGCAACGCCTGATCGAACGGCTAGATCCCCAGGGCGTGGCCCGGGTGGAGATCCACGACACCCGGCCACTGCCGACGCTGGTACAGGGGCGGGTGGCGCTGCTGGGTGATTCCGCCCATGCCATGGCCCCGGACCTGGGGCAGGGCGGTTGCCAGGCCATGGAGGATGCCTGGGTGCTGGCGCGCTGCCTGGACGCCGAGGCCGATCCGCGCGCGGCGCTTCAGGCCTATGAACACGCTCGATTGGAGCGGGTCGCCGGGATCGTCGAGCGGGCGCGCAAGCGCTGCGAGATCACCCACGGCCACGAGCCGCTGGCCACCCAGGCCTGGTACGCCGAGCTGGCCCGGGAAACCGGCGAGACGGTGATCGCCGGTCTGCGCAAGACCGCCGAGGGAGGTCCGCTGTGAAATAGCCCTGGCCCGCGGCGACGAATGGCAATACCTTGGGTCGAAAGGCCCAGTCCCTCGTCGGAGAATTTGCCATGCGCCTGCGTCTCACCCTGACCCTCGCCAGCCTTGCCATCACGCCATTGGCCTTCGCCGCAGACGGCGGCTGTCCCTATCCGCAGACGGTGAAATTCGCCGGCCCCAACTGGGAGAGCGGCATGTTCACCACCGAGGTGCTGCGCCTGCTGGTGGAGAAGGGCTATGGCTGCCAGACCGACAGCGTGCCGGGCAACACCGTGACCCTGGAAAACGCCCTGGCGCAAAACGACATCCAGGTCACCGGCGAGCAGTGGGCCGGGCGCAGTCCGGCCTGGCGCGCGGCGGAGAAGGCCGGCAAGGTCTTCGCCGTCGGCGAGACGGTCAAGGGCGCCACCGAGGGCTGGTGGGTACCGGAATACCTGGTCAAGGGCGACCCCGCGCGTGGCATCCAGGCCAAGGCACCGGACCTGAAGAGCGTCGCCGATCTGCCGCGCTATAAAGAGCTGTTCCGCGATCCGGAAGAGCCCGACAAGGGCCGCTTCCTCAACTGCCCGACCGGCTGGACCTGCGAGATCGTCAACAGCCAGAAGCTCAAGGCCTACCAGCTGACCGACAGCTACACCAACTTCCGCACCGGTACCGGTCCCGCGCTGGACGCGGCCATCGCCACCGCCATGCGCCGTGGCGAGCCGGTGCTCTTCTACTATTGGTCGCCGACCCCGCTGATGGGCCGCTACAAGCTGGTCCAGCTGGAAGAGCCGCCGTTCAGCGAGAAGGCCTGGGAGACCCTCTCGGATCCGAAGAACCCCAATCCGCTGCCGTCGCGCTCGCTGCCGGCCAAGATCACCATCGGCGTCTCCCGCGACCTGCACGACAAGGCGCCGGCCCTGGTGGCGCTGTTCGAGAAGGTCGAGTTCCCCCTCGGCCAGTTCAACGGCATCCTCGCCGGCATGGCCGAGAAACGCGAAGACGCCCAGGTCGTGGCCAAGCGTTTCCTCAAGGAGCAGCCGGAGGTCTGGACGACCTGGCTGCCGGCGGAAAACGCCGAGCGGGTAAAGGCGGCGCTCTAGGCGCGGTGATAGGGGATAATGGCGGTTTTCCGTGCTGGAGCCGCCCATGACCGTCGCCGCCCTTACCATGTACGTCGAGCCTGCCGAGGTGCGCGACGCCTATCGCCGGCTGGCCGAGGCCGTGGCGCTGCGCCTGGGCAAGACACTCGGCCCTGCACCCGAGGAACTGCCGGCGCTCTGGACTCATCCGGAGCTGCTGTTGGCCCAGACCTGTGGCTATCCCTGGGCGACCCGCCTGCGCGGCCAGGTACGCCTGGTCGCGGCGCCGCGTTATCGCTTCGAGGGTTGCCATGCGGCCGAGCACTGCGCCTTTATCCTGGTGCCCGAGACGCTGGAGGCGACCGACCTGGCCGATCTGCGCGGCAAGCGTGTCGCCCTCAACGGCCTGGATTCCAATACCGGCATGAATCTGCTGCGCCACGCCGTGGCCCCCCTGGCCGAGCGGGCCCGCTTCTTCGGTGAGATGATCGTCAGCGAGAGTCATGCCAATAGCCTGGCGCTGTTGCAGCAAGGGCACGCCGATGTGGCCTCGGTGGATGCCGTGACCTACGGCTATCTGCGCCGCGCCCAACCCGAGCGGGTCGCCGATCTGCGCCTGCTGCAACGCACCCGTACCAGTCCGACGCTGCCCTTCATCAGCGCCGCCAGTCGTTCGGATGCGGAAGTGGAGGACTTGCGCACGGCCCTGAACGACAGCCTGGCCGCGGATCCCGCGCTGGCCGAAACGCTCGCCTTCGACGGTGTGACGGCGGTGGACGAGACGACCTATCTGCCCCTGCTGGACTGGCGCCGCGAAGCGGTGGAGCAGGGCTACCCGGTGATTGCGTAGGTTGGGCCAAGACGGCTCCACCGTCGAAGCCCAACGAAGGATTCAGCCTGGTGGCGTTGAGCTTAGCTGCGCTCAACCCAACCTACGGCATCTCGACTGTCGTGCTCTCCTGCAACCGTCGCAACTCCACCAGGTCATGGCTGCAGAACAGCGTCAGCCCCAGGTCCTGGCGCAGGGAGAGTTCGCGCAGGCGGGCCTGGTTGTCCAGGCGACTGGTACGGTCGGCTTCCATTAGCCGCTGGTAGAACCTCAGGCCCGGCGTGCAGTGGCGTTCCGGTCGGCCCATCTCGCCACGGTAGAAGTAGGCGTCCCCAGCATGCAGCAACCAGCCGCCTTGATGCTGGATGGCGATACCGGCATGGCCCGGGGTATGGCCGGGCAATGGGATCATCAGGATTTCCGGCGGCAGGCCAGGCAGGTCGCGGACGCTGGCGAAGCCGTGCCAGGCCTCGCCCCGGGGTTCATGGAAGTGCCAGTGGCGGATGCCTTGCCACTGCGCCGGACTGTAGCGGCGCTGGCCGATGAAGCCGTGGCGCTGCCGCTGCGCATCCCATTCGCGCTGCAGCACATGGACCTGGGCCTGGGGAAAGTCGTCCAGGCCGCCGGCATGGTCGAAATCCAGATGGGTCAGCACGATATGGCGAACGTCGCCCGGACGAAAACCCAGGCGGCGGAGCTGCGCCAGGGCGCTGAGTTCGGGATCGTACTGGATGCGATTCATCAGCCGGAAGAACGGACTCAATCGCCGGCCACGCTCCCGGAGATCGGCTTCGCCAAAGCCGGTATCCACCAGTACCAGACCGTCCCCGTCGGTTTCCACCAGCAGGCAATGGCAGGCGAGGTGGGCGGCGAGTCCGCGGCTGAGACCGTCGTACAACGCCCCGCCCAGGGGGCACATGCAGCCGCAGTTGAGGTGATGGATACGCATGATCGGCTCCGCGAGGGTGTCCTCCGGTAGAAGAGGCAAGCACCGGCAAAGTTCGAGCGCAGCGGTCGTCCGCGCGTACGTCAAGGCTTGCCAGGAGGGAGGGACGGGCCTAGGGTGGCGACGATCAATCGACCGGAGCGCGATTCTTGGGTAACGACAGCCAGGCGGGCGCCGCCGTCTATTCGCCGCTGACCCTGCGCCTCTACGACGCCTGGGTTCTGGGCATCTCCAATCGCTATGCCTGGGGCTGTCCGACCGCCGAGGTGCTGCTGCCGTTCTTCCGTCAGCACGTCGGGCAGCGCCACCTTGAAGTGGGCGTGGGCACCGGCTACTACCTGGCCAAGGCGGAGCTGCCGGCCGCCACCGAGGTCACCCTGCTGGATCTCAATCCGGCCAGTCTGGCCGCCGCGCGAGGGCGCTTCGGACGGCCCGCCCAGACCCTGCGCCACGACGTGCTGGAGCCGCTGGGGCCGACGGTCGGCCCCTTCGATTCCATCGCCCTGTACTATCTCCTGCATTGCCTGCCCGGCAGCCTGGCGCAGAAGGGGCGGGTGTTCGCCCAGCTGGCACCGGTGCTGGCGCCTGGCGGCGTGCTGTTCGGTGCCACCATCCTGGGCGATGCGGCGGGCCACAACGGCTTCGGCCAATGGCTGATGGCCCTGTACAACCGCAAGGGGATCTTCGGCAACGCCGGCGACACCCTGGCGGATCTCGAGCGCGAGTTGCGTCGGCACTTCGCGCAGGTCGAGCTGCGCCAGGTGGGCCGGGTCGCGCTGTTCAGCGCCCGCGAACCCCGTGCAGGCAGTGCCAGGGCCTCTGGCTGAACCCTGAGCCCGCGGCGCTGACCAAGGTAGGATCGCCAGCGGACCGGCTCTGCCGCCCTGGCCCTCCCAGTGCAGACGGAGCCACCCATGCCCACAGCCTTTCCCCGCCGTTCCCTCCTGGCCGCCGGCCTCTCCCTTGGCTTGCTCGCCGCCGGCACCGCCCAGGCCGACAGCTGGTGTGCCAGCAAGCCGGTCAAGTTCGCCGGGGTGAACTGGGAGAGCGGCATGCTGCTCTCCGAACTGATGGGCTTCGTCCTGCAGCACGGCTACGGCTGCACCATCGACAGCATCCCCGGCAACTCCATCACCCTGGAGCAGGCGCTGGGCAACAACGACATCCAGGTGTTCGCCGAGGAGTGGATCGGCCGCAGCGAGGCCTGGAACAAGGCCGCCGCGGCCGGCAAGGTGGTCGGCGTGGGCGCGCCCATCGAAGGCGCCACCGAAGGCTGGTACGTGCCGCGCTATCTGGTGGAAGGCGAGGGCGCCAAGGCACCCAAGCTGAAGAGCATCGCCGACCTGGGCCAGTACGCCGAACTGTTCCGCGATCCGGAAGAACCGGGCAAGGGCCGCTTCTACAACTGCCCGGCCGGCTGGACCTGCGAACTGGAAAACACCCAGATGCTGCAGAGCTACGGCCTGAGCGACAAGTACACCAACTTCCGCCCCGGCACCGGACCGGCGCTGGATGCGGCCATCGTCTCCGCCACCAAGCGCAAGCAGCCGATCCTCACCTACTACTGGTCGCCGACACCGCTGCTGGGCCGGGTCGACATGGTCCAGCTCAAGCCGCGCGATGGCGAAGAAAAACGTATCCAGGTGCAGGCCGGCCTCTCCAAGCCCTTCCGCGACGGCGCTCCCGAGCTGGTCGCCGTGCTGAGTCGGGTCAATGTGCCCATCGAATTGCTCAACCGCACCCTGGCCGAGCAGGCCGACGCCAAGCAGGACGCCCCGGCCGCTGCCAAGGCGCTGCTCAAGGCCCATCCCGAACTCTGGCAGGCCTGGGTAACCGACGCCGTGGCGCGCAGCAAGATCCAGGCGGCGCTCTAGCATGTTTCCCGAGGGCCTGACCTTTTCCTTCGCCGACGCCGTCAATCGCGGGGTCGACTGGCTGGTGACACGCTACGGCGACGTCTTCCGCACCATCTCCGACACCCTGCTGCAGGCCATCGTCTGGCTCGAAGGCCTGTTACGCGGCACCCCCTGGTGGGCGCTGCTGCTGATCGTCGCGGCCCTGGCCGCCCACGCCACCCGCCGGGTGCTGCCGACCCTGGCGATCACCGGCCTGCTGTTCCTGGTGGGTGCCCTGGGGCTGTGGGACAAGCTGATGCAGACCCTGGCCCTGGTGCTGGTGGCCACCGCCATCGCGGTCATCATCGGCGTGCCCCTGGGCATTCTCTGCGCCCGCAGCGCCCGATTGCGCCTGGTGCTGATGCCGCTGCTGGACATCATGCAGACCATGCCCAGCTTCGTGTACCTGATCCCGGTGCTGATGCTGTTCGGCCTGGGCAAGGTGCCGGCGATCTTCGCCACGGTGATCTACGCCGCGCCGCCACTGATTCGCCTCACCGATCTCGGCATCCGCCAGGTCGATCGCGAGGTCATGGAAGCGGTCAACGCCTTTGGCGCCAGTCGCTGGCAGCAGCTGTTCGGCGTGCAGCTGCCGCTGGCCCTGCCGAGCATCATGGCCGGTATCAACCAGACCACCATGATGGCGCTGTCCATGGTGGTGATCGCCTCCATGATCGGCGCCCGCGGCCTCGGTGAAGAGGTGCTGGTGGGCATCCAGACCCTGGACGTGGGCAAGGGCCTGCAGGCGGGCCTGGCCATCGTCATTCTCGCCGTGGTCATCGACCGCATCACCCAGGCCTATGGCCGCCAGCGTCACGAGGTGGAGCGATGAAGATCGTCGTCGAGCGGGTCTCCAAGATCTTCGGCAAGCGCGAGCGGGCGGCCCTGGCCCTGCTGCGCGAGGGACACGACAAGGCCGATATCCTCGCCCGCACGGGCTGCGTGGTGGGCGTGGACGATCTGTCCCTGGAAATCGCCGAGGGCGAGATCTTCGTCATCATGGGCCTTTCCGGTTCCGGCAAGTCGACCCTGGTGCGCCACTTCAACCGGCTGATCGATCCGAGCAGCGGGCGCATCCTCATCGATGGCCAGGACATCCTCCAGCTGCCGCTGCCGGCGCTGCGCGAATTGCGCCGCCAGCGCATCAGCATGGTGTTCCAGAGCTTCGGCCTCTTGCCGCATCGGCGGGTGCTGGACAACGTCGCCTATGGCCTCAAGGTGCGCGGTGAGCCCAAGGCGGTTTGCCGCGAGCGGGCGCTGCATTGGCTGGAGGTGGTCGGCCTGGCCGGCTACGAGCGCAAGTGGCCGCACCAGCTGTCCGGTGGCATGCGCCAGCGGGTCGGTCTGGCCCGCGCCCTGGCGGCCGATACCGAGATCATCCTGATGGACGAGGCCTTTTCCGCACTCGATCCGCTGATCCGCGCCGAGATGCAGGAACAACTGTTGGAGCTGCAACAGCGCCTGCACAAGACCATCGTCTTCATCACCCATGACCTGGACGAGGCGCTGCGCCTGGGCAATCGCATCGCCATCCTGCGCGATGGCCGACTGGTGCAGGTCGGTACCCCGGCGGAAATCCTCGGCCAGCCGGCCGACGACTACGTCGCGCGCTTCGTCCAGCGGCGTACCGCTGCGACAGTTTGAAACAATTGCGGCAGAGGCCTTCACGAGCATTTCACAGGCGCGAGGCTCTGATGGTGAGACCTGCGGCCTGACCCTGTCAGGCCTTTCTCTTCCCACTGGAACCGCGCCGCAATGGACTATCTGCTACAACTCGCCGCCGACCCGACCGTCTGGGCTGCCCTGGCCACCTTGATCGTGATGGAGGTGGTGCTGGGTATCGACAATCTCATCTTCATCTCCATCCTGACCAACAAGCTGCCCGCTCACCAACAGCAGAAGGGCCGCCGCATCGGCATCAGCCTGGCGCTGATCCTGCGCCTGGGTCTGCTCGGCACCGTGGCCTGGATCGTCCAGCTCACCGAACCCATCATCGAGGTGTTCGGCAAGAGCTTTTCCTGGAAGGACCTGATCCTCATCGCCGGTGGCCTGTTCCTCCTGTGGAAGGCGACCAAGGAGATCCACCACAACGTCGATCCCGAGCCCGACAGCGCCCTGACCAAGGGCGGCGAGACGGCGACCCTGGCCTTCGGCTCGGCCATCGTGCAGATCCTCTTGCTGGACCTGGTGTTCTCGGTGGACAGCATCATCACCGCCGTCGGCATGACCGAGCACCTGCCGGTGATGGTGATCGCGGTGGTGGTGGCGGTGACCGTCATGTTGCTGGCGGCCGACCCCCTGGCCAAGTTCATCGACCGCAATCCCACCGTCGTGATGCTGGCGCTGGGATTCCTGATCATGATCGGCATGACCCTGATCGCCGAAGGCTTCGGCGCCCATGTGCCCAAGGGCTACATCTACGCGGCCATGGCCTTCTCGGCGCTGATCGAGGGTCTGAACATGCTGTCGCGGCGGGCCAGGCGTCGCCAGCAGGCTGCCGGCAAGTGAGGGCAGGGCGTGTCGGAAAAGGCCTTGTTACATTCCGGCACGCCTATTGCTAACAATAACTGGAAGGTCTAGGCACTATCGGTCAAGACCTTTGTCATAGCAGCGTCACACGTGAGGTTTACAACTGAAGTCATGAACATACAAGCCCAAGCCCAGAACGCCATGCATGCCCTCAGCGCCGCTTTCGCGCCGATGAGCTGCGTCATCGACGCCCCCAGCAAGCGTGGTTTTTCCTTCATCGTGGTCAACGAGCATGGCGTGGCCAAGCACACCCGCCGGATCTATCGCGACGAATACAGCAACCCGAGTCGCCTGCAGGCCATCATCGACAGCACCCGCCTGGCCATCGCCGGCTGAGTTTCAGCCGGCTCCCGCTCTACCTCTCCCGCTTTACCGTCTGCGCCTCACCCGAGCTACGGGTGTACCGGCGGCAGATAGGCCAACGTTCCCCCCAACAGCCACAGCAGCACCAGCACCAAGGGTGCATGGACCAGCAGCTGCACGAAGGAAAAGCCGACCAGGTCGCGCGCCTTCAGCCCCAGCACGCCCAGCAGCGGCAGCATATAGAAGGGATTGATCAGATTCGGCAGCGCCTCGGCGGCGTTGTAGATCTGCACGGCCCAACCCAGGTGATATTGCAGATCGTTGGCTACCTGCATCACATAGGGCGCCTCGATGATCCACTTGCCCCCGCCCGACGGGATGAAGAACCCCAGCAGCGCCGAGTAGACGCCCATCAGCAGGGCGAAGGTGTCGTGGGTGGCGATCTGGGTGAAAAATGCCGCGATATGGTGCGCCAGGGTCTGGCCATCGGCGCCATTGACCTTGGTCAGGATGGCGGCGATGGAGCCGTACAGCGGAAACTGGATCAGCACCCCGGTGGTGGCCGGTACGGCGCGGGCCACGGCGTCGAGGAAGTGCCGCGGCCGCCAGTGCAGCAGGGCGCCCAGGGAGATGAACAACAGGTTGTAGGTGTTCAGCCCGGAGATGGCCTCGATGGCCGGCTTGCTGGCGAATTCCTGTACCAGCCAGCCGGTGGCCAGGAGCACCAGCAGCACGATCAGGATCGGGCTGTATTCCAGCCATTCGCCCGGACGGGTCGGCCTGGCGGCCGGCTTGGGTGCCGGGGTGACGTCGACGCCACAGGCGCGGGCATCCCGGGCGCTGTCCGGCCCCGGCGCGGTGACATAGGCGATCACCGCCGAGACCACCAGCAGCACCAGCAGCAGGGCGCCGGATTGCCAGAGGAACAGCGTCTGGCTGAAGGGAATCACCCCGGTGATGGCGAGGATCGACGGCGGCAGGCTGGCCGGATTGGCCTGCAGTTGCGCTGCGGACGACGACAGGCCCAGCGCCCAGACCGCGCCCAGACCCAGGTAGGCCGCGGCGCCGGCGGCGCGATAGTCCATCTTGAGTTCTTCGCGGCGGGCCAGGGCTCGCACCAGCAGGCCGCCGAACACCAGGCTCAGGCCCCAGTTCAGCAGGGAGGCGAGCATGGCCACCAGGGCCACCCAGCACACCGCGCCGCGGCCGGTGCGGGGCACCCGCGCCAGGCGCTCGATCAGGCGCCCGGCCGGACCGGAACTGGCCACCACGTAGCCGCCGATGACCACGAAGGCCATCTGCATGGTGAAGGGAATCAGACTCCAGAAACCGTCGCCAAAGGCCTTGGCGGTCTTGGCTGCTGGCGCGCCCATGCCGAGGGCGGCCAGGGCCACCACGGCCACGGCGAGCACGGCGAACACCCAGGAATCGGGAAACCAGCGTTCGGCCCAGTTGGAACAGGCCAGGGCGAACCGCGCGCTGCGCGAATCGCGGGAGGGGGTGGTGGTCATGGGAGATCCTTTTGTTGTTGTTTTGTATGGGAAGACGCTGGAGTGGCGCGGTACCAGGCGAGACGTAGGTTGGGCTGAGACGGCTCCATCATCGAAGCCCAACACGAGGAACGCGGCTTGGGATCGTTGGGCTTCGCTGCGCTCAACCCAACCGACGCTTGCTACCGCCGCTCCACCGCCAGCGCCACGCCCTGGCCGCCACCGATACACAGGGTCGCCAAGCCTCGACGCCCATCACGGCGGCGCAATTCGTGGAGCAGGGTCACCAGCACCCGACACCCCGAGGCGCCGATGGGGTGGCCCAGGGCGATGGCGCCGCCGTTGACGTTGACCTTCTCGTCATCCCAGCCCAGCTCCTGGCCCACGGCCAGGGCCTGGGCGGCGAAGGCTTCGTTGGCCTCGATCAGGTCCAGATCGGCCAACCGCCAGCCGGCCTTTTCCAGGGCCTTGCGGGTGGCCGAGACCGGGCCGATGCCCATGATCGCCGGGTCCACCCCGGCGCTGGCATAGGCGGTGACATGCGCCAGCGGCGTCAGGCCCAGGGCGGCGGCCTTGGCCGCGCTCATCACCAGCACTGCCGCGGCGCCGTCGTTGAGGCTGGAGGCGTTGCCGGCCGTGACGCTGCCGTCCTTGGTAAAGGCCGGGCGCAACCGCGCCAGGCCTGCGGCGGTGGTGTCGGCGCGGATGCCCTCGTCGGTGTCGAACAGCAGCGGTTCGCCCTTGCGCTGGGGAATGGCCACCGGGGTGATCTCCGCGCGGAAGCGGCCGGATTCCACCGCTGCCGCGGCGCGCTGCTGGGAGCGCGCGGCAAAGGCGTCCTGGGCCTCGCGGCTGAGCTGGTACTGCAGCACCAGGTTCTCCGCGGTCTGGCCCATGTGGTAGTCGTTGAAGGCATCCCACAGCCCATCGCTGATCATGGAGTCGACCAGCTCGGCATGGCCCAGGCGCAAGCCGGTGCGCACCTTGGGCAGCACATAGGGCGCCAGGCTCATGTTCTCCATGCCGCCGGCGACGACGATCTCGGCGTCGCCGCAACGGATCGCCTGGACGGCCAACTGCACCGCCTTGAGGCCGGAGCCACAGACCTTGTTCAGGGTCAGGGCCGGTACTTCGTGGGGCAGGCCGGCCTTGACCGCCGCCTGGCGCGCCGGATTCTGGCCGGCGCCGGCGGTGAGTACCTGACCGAGGATGACTTCATCCACCTGCGCTGGCGCCACGCCGGTCTGCTCCAGCAGGGCGCGGATGACGGTGGCGCCAAGCTCCACCGCGGGCACATTGGCCAGGGAGCCCTGGAAACTGCCGACCGCGGTGCGGGTGGCGGCGACGATGACGACGTCTTGCATGGTAGGGGTCTCCTCAGGCTTGGATGGGGGCGCCGGTGGCGGCGCGCAGTTCATCGAGGCTGACGCCTGCGGCCAGTTCCACCAGCCTGAGGCCGCCTTCGGTCACCTCCAGCACGGCCAGGTCGGTGATGATCAGGTCGACCACGCCGACCCCGGTCAGCGGCAGGTCGCAGGCCGGCAGGATCTTGTGGGCGCCCTTGGCGGTATGCTCCATCAGCACCACCACGCGCTGCACGCCGGCCACCAGGTCCATGGCGCCGCCCATGCCCTTGACCATCTTGCCGGGAATCATCCAGTTGGCCAGGTCGCCCTGTGCCGACACCTGCATGGCGCCGAGGATGGCCAGGTTGACGTGGCCGCCGCGGATCATGCCGAAGCTGGCGGCGCTGTCGAAATAACTGCTGCCGGGCAGCGCGGTGACGGTCTGCTTGCCGGCGTTGATCAGGTCCGGATCGACCGTCTCGGCGGTGGGGAAGGGACCGATGCCGAGCAGGCCGTTCTCCGACTGCAGCCAGACGTCCATGCCGGCGGGGATGTAGTTGGCGACGAGGGTCGGCAAGCCGATGCCGAGGTTGACGTAGAAGCCGTCCTGCAGCTCCCGGGCGGCGCGTTGCGCCATCTGTTCGCGGGTCCAGGCCATCTTACTTCTCCTCGCTCAGGGTGCGTTTCTCGATACGTTTCTCGGGGTTGGCGTTGACCACCAGGCGCTGCACGAAGATACCGGGCAGGTGGATCTGGTCGGGGTCCAGCTCGCCGATTTCCACCAGCTCTTCCACCTCGGCGACGCAGACGCGACCGGCCATGGCGCACAGCGGATTGAAGTTGCGCGCGGTCTTGTTGAAGACCAGGTTGCCGGCCTTGTCGGCGCGTTGCGCCTTGACCAGGGCCACGTCGGCGGTCAGCGCCCGTTCCATGACATGGGGCTGGCCATCGAAGTCGCGGACCTCCTTGCCCTCGGCCACCAGGGTGCCGTAGCCGGTGCGGGTGTAGAACGCCGGGATGCCCGCGCCACCGGCGCGCAGCTTCTCGGCCAGGGTGCCCTGGGGAGTGAATTCCAGCTCCAGTTCGCCGGCCAGGTACTGGCGCTCGAATTCCTTGTTCTCGCCCACGTAGGAGGAAATCATCTTGCGGATCTGCCGCGTCTCCAGCAGTTGGCCGAGGCCGAAGCCGTCCACCCCGGCGTTGTTGCTGATGGCGGTCAGTTCGCGGGCGCCGGTGTCGCGCAGGGCGGCGATCAGCGCCTCGGGGATGCCGCAGAGGCCGAAGCCGCCCACGGCCAGGGTGATGCCGTCGCTGACCAGCCCGTCGAGGGCGGCCGCGGCATTGGGATAGAGCTTGTTCATGGCAGAGATCCTCTTGTCGTTATTGGGCGGTCCAGCCGCCGTCCATGGTCCAGGCGGCGCCGCGCACCTGGGCGGCGGCATCGCTGCACAGGAACAGCGCCAGTTCGCCCAGTTGGTCGGTGGTGACGAATTCCTGCGACGGCTGCTTCTCGCTGAGCAGGTCGCGGCGGGCCTGGTCCGGGTCGCTGCCACGGCTGTCCAGCTGCTGCTGGATCAGCGGGGTGAGCACGAAGCCCGGGCAGAGCGCGTTGCAGGTGATGCCGGTGCGGGCGGTTTCCAGGGCGGTGACCTTGGTCAGGCCCACCACGCCGTGCTTGGCGGCGACGTAGGCGGCCTTGCCGGTGGAGGCGACCAGGCCATGCACCGAGGAGATGTTGACGATGCGGCCCCAGTCGCGTTCGCGCATGGTCGGCAGGGCCAGGCGGGTAGTGTGGAAGACGGCCGAGAGGTTGAGGGCGATCACCGCGTCCCAGCGCTCCACCGGGAAATCTTCCACCGGCGCCACGTGCTGGATGCCGGCGTTGTTGACCAGGATGTCCACGCCGCCGAAGTCGCGCCGGGCGTAGGCGAAGAGGTCTTCGATCTCTTCCGGCCTGGACAGGTCCGCGCCATGGAAACCCGAGCGGCCCACGAGGCTGGCCTGGGCCACAGCGGGATCGCCGAAGCCGTTGAGGATGAGGGTGGCGCCAGCGGTGGCCAGGCGCTGGGCGATGCCCAGGCCGATGCCGCTGGTGGAGCCGGTGACCAGGGCGGTCTTGCCGGTGAGGTCCATGGTGGTCTCCTTAGACGAGGCCGGTCAGGTAATAGAGGGCGATGACGAAGAACACCGCCACGGTCTTGATCAGGGTGATCTTGAACACGCCGCCATAGGCTTCGCGGTGGGTCAGGCCGGTCACCGCCAGCAGGGTGATGACCGCGCCGTTGTGCGGCAGGGTGTCCATGCCGCCGCTCGCCATGGCCGCCACCCGGTGCAGCACCTCCAGCGGGATGCCGGCCGCGTTGGCGGCGGCGATGAAGGTGTCGCTCATGGCGGCCAGGGCGATGCTCATGCCACCTGACGCCGAGCCGGTGATACCGGCCAGCAGGGTCACGCTCACCGCTTCGTTGATCAGCGGATCGGGGATGGCCTTGAGGCCCTGGGCGAACAGCACGAAGCCGGGCAGGGCGGCGATCACCGCGCCGAAGCCGTATTCCGACGCCGTATTCATCCCCGCCAGCAGGGCGCCGGAGACGGCGGTCTTGCTGCCTTCGGCCAGGCGCCCGCGGATGGCGCCGAAGCCGGTCGCCAGCACCAGCAGGATGCCCGCCAGAAGCGCACCTTCCACCGCCCAGATACCGGTCAGCTTGGCGACCTCCTGGGTCACCGGCTTGGCCATGCCGGGCAGCGCCAGGTTATGGGTGGCGCCGTACCAGTCGGGAATCCAGTGGGTCAGCAGCAGGTTGAGCACGCCCACCAGCACCAGCGGCGCCAGGGCCAGCCAGGGATTGGGCAGCGGCAGGTCGGCGGCGGTCTCCGGCTCGTTGCGCAGCGGCACGCTGGCATAGCCTTCGCCACTGGTGCGGGCCTTGCGGCGAGCGCTGCCGAGGTAGGTCAGGCCCACGGCGATGACGAACAGCGAACCGGCCAGGCCCAGCCAGGGCGCGGCCCAGGCGGTGGTCTGGAAGAAGCTGGTGGGGATGATGTTCTGGATCTGCGGCGTGCCTGGCAGGGCGTCCATGGTGAAGGAGAAGGCGCCCAGGGCGATGGTCGCCGGGATCAGCCGCTTGGGGATGTCGCTCTGGCGAAACATCTCCGCCGCGAAGGGATAGACGGCGAAGACCACCACGAACAGCGAGACACCGCCATAGGTGAGCAGGGCGCAGACCGCGACGATCACCGGGATGGCCCGCTCGCGACCGAGCAGGCGAATGGCCGCGGCGACGATGGCGCGGGAAAAACCCGACAGCTCGATCAGCTTGCCGAACAGGGCGCCCAGCATGAACACCGGGAAATAGAGTTTGAGAAAGCCCACCATCTTGTCCATGAACACCCCGGTGAAGGCGGGCGCCACGGCGGACGGATCGGTGAGCAACACGGCGCCGAGGGCGGCGAGGGGGGCGAAGAGGATGACGCTGAAACCCCGGTAGGCGGCGAACATCAGCAGCGCCAGGGCAGCGAGTGCGATCAGGACACTCATGGCTTCTCCTAGAGCTTCGCCTGGGGCGAAGCGGTTCTTGTTGTTATAAGGGCGATGCAGGGATCGCCCGAATGCAGCAGCCAGAACCGTGCCAGATTTATAACTTATTGTTTTATATGAATTTTTATTTCGATCGTCATCCGCTATCGATAAATTGTCTCAAAAGGTGGACATTGCCGGCTGAGTTGAGCGAAGCGAAGCCCGACATCGGCATGATGCCGGCAATGTCGGGCTTCGACGATAGAGCCGTCCCATCCCAACCTACAGCCGTTCCTAAAGACTGTCTCTTTATCTGGATATGTCTCATTTGAGAGACGTCAGTCCCAGCTCCACCAGCTTCTTGTACAGTGTGGACCGCCCCAGACCCAGGCGGCGGGCGGCTTCGTCCACCTTGCCGCCGCAGGTGGCCAGGGTCGCCTGGAACAGATCCCGGTCGAAGCGCTGGCGGGCTTCGGCATAGGTTTCGCCGGTGGCGCTCGCCAGGGGCTGCCTGGCTGGCAGTTCGGCGGAAACGCCCAGGGCCACCGCCAGCGCCGCGGCATCCAGCTGGCTGTCGTCACCCAGCAGCACGGCACGCTCCAGCACGTTGCGTAACTCGCGCACGTTGCCGGGCCAGGGTTGGCGCTGCAGCAGCGCCAGGCCATCGGCGGTGAGGTCGGGCGTCGACTGTCCGCCTACCTGGGGTAGGCTGTCGAGGATGGCTTCCGCCAGCACCGCCAGGTCGTCCAGGCGTTCACGCAGCGGCGGAATGCGGATCGGCAGCACGTTGAGGCGGTAGTAGAGATCGGCGCGAAAGCGCCCCTCGGCCACGGCGGCCTCCAGGTCACGGGAGGTGGCGGCGATCATGCGCACGTCGCAGGCCAGCACCTCGTTGGAGCCCAAGGGCTCGTATTCCTTTTCCTGCAGCACCCGCAGCAGCTTGGCCTGCAAGGCCAGCGGCATGTCGCCGATCTCGTCGAGAAACAGGGTGCCGCCCTGGGCGATCTGCAGCTTGCCCGGTCGGGCCCGTCGCTCGGCGCCGGTGAAGGCGCCGGGCGCGGTGCCGAAGAATTCTGCTTCCAACAGGCTTTCCGGGATGGCCGCGGCATTGATGCTGACGAAGGGCCGCCCGGCCCGTGGCGAAGCGCCGTGGATGGCGTGGGCCAGCAACTCCTTGCCGGTGCCGGTCTCGCCCAGCAGCAGCACCGCGGCCTCGCTGGCGGCGACGCGCCGGGCGCGACGCTTGACCTCCAGGCTGGCCGGTCCGCTGCCGACGAAGTGGCCGAAGCCGTACTTGGCGGTGCGCGCATGCTGCAGCGAACGCCGGGTGGTGGCCAGTTCCTCCTGGATGCGCAGGTAGCGGGTCACCAGCGGCGCCAGTTGCTGCAACTGGTCGAACAGGGCGAAGCCGATGGCGCCGATCAACTCGCCCTCGTCGGTATGGATCGGCAGGCGCATCACCACCAGCGGTCCGTTGCGGGTCTCCAACATGTCGAGCAGGATCGGCTGGCCATTGCGCGCCACCTCGCGCAGGAGGCTGTGGGGAATGATCTGTTCCACTGGCTGGCCGATGGCGGCGGCGGCATCCGGCAGGCCGAAGTGCTGGGCGTATCTCTGGTTGATCCAGACGATGCGTGCCTCGCGGTCGACGATCACCGTGCCGTTGCTGGTCTGCTCGATGATCTCGAACAGCGAGCGGATCGCCCGTTGGCGGATGTCGGCGTAGTCTTCCAGCCCGGGCAGACCCGGCGGGGTGCGGCTCATGGCTTCAGCGCGTGGCGCAGCTGGTGCAGGCGCCGCTGGACGATGCGCTCGCGCCGCGCCGCGTCCCAATCATAGAAGCCGTGGCCGCTACGCAACCCGGTGCGGCCGGCCGCCACCTGGTCTTCCAGCAGCTGCAGCGGCGCCTCGTCCCGCGCCAGGGTCGGCCAGAGATGCCGGGCGATGTCGCGAAAGGTATCCAGGCCACCCATGTCCGCCGCTTCCAGCGGACCGACCATGGCATAGCGCCGACCCAGGGAGGCGCGCATCACCCGGTCCACCGTCTCGGCATCCGCCGCGCCGCTCTGCACGATGTGCAGGGCCTCGCGCAGCAGGGCGAATTGCAGGCGATTGCCGACGAAGCCGGGAATGGCGCGCTGCAGCACCACGGCTTCCAGGTCGGCGGCTTCCAGCAGCTGGCGGACGGCCTCCAGGTGAGCGGGCAGGGTGGCCGTGCCGGGCACCAGCTCCACCAGGGGAATGAAGTGCGGCGGATTCCAGAAGTGGGCGATCAGCAGGCGCTCGGGATGGCGCAGGTGCGCGGCCAGCTCGTCCGGTGGCAGGCCGCTGGTGTTGCTGGCGATCAGGGCATCGGCGCGCAGCACGGCTTCGAGCTGGGCATAGAGCCGGTGCTTGAGCTCCAGGCGCTCGGGCACGGCTTCGAACAGCAGGTCGCAGTCGGCGAGATCGGCCAGGTCGGTCGTGGTGGTCAGGCGGGCGATGACCGCCTCGGGGTCCACCGCGATGTCGGCTTCTTCCAGCTCGGCGAGCAGGGTGCGCGCGGTGGCGGCCACCTCGGCGAGGCGGGCGGGGTCGACGTCCTGCAGCCGCACGGCATGGCCATGGCGCGCCAGGCGCACGGCGATGCCGATGCCCATGAGACCGGAACCCAGGACGGCGAGGCGTGGCGTGGTCATGATCTTTTCCTTGTGAGACGGCCGCGGCAACCGTCTCACACTTGACCGCCCCCGGCCAAGGCACGGGATGCCGCCTTGCACCAAAGGCGGGCCCTGGTAATGGGTTCGCTACGGGACTCCGGGCTCTGCCACGCCCCTTGGCAGGGTCTGGCATGGCCACTGCTACAGGAGAGGCACGCCCATCCCGAGGAGTCCTTTATGAGCAACGCTGGCAACGACTATCCCCTGAGCGAAGTCCCGCCCCACGCCCGCAAGGGGTTGGCCTCCCTGGCCATGGTGCTGCTGGGCTTCACCTTCTTCACCGCCACCATGTTCGCCGGCGGCAAGCTGGGGGTGGCCTTCGGTTTCGCCGACCTGCTGCTGGTGATCGCCCTGGGTAATCTGCTCTTGGGACTCTACGCCGCGGCCCTCGGCCATATCGCCTGTCGCAGCGGCCTCAATTCGGTGCTGATGGGGCGCTTCGCCTTCGGCGAACGCGGCAGCAAGCTGTGCGACCTCATCCTCGGCTTCACCCAGATCGGCTGGTACGCCTGGGGTACGGCCACCGCTGCCGTGGTGCTGGGCAAGTACTTCGGCCTGGAGCAGGGCGCGGTGCTGGCGCTGATGGCGGTGTTCGGCCTGGGCTTCTGCGCCACCGCCTACATCGGCTATCGGGGCCTGGAGATCCTTTCCTGGATCGCCGTGCCGGCCATGGCGCTGCTGCTGATCCTGTCCATGAGCGTGACCACCGCCAAGGCCGGCGGCCTGGCCGGCCTGCTGGCGATCCAGCCCAGCGCCAGCCTGGACCTCTCCACCGCCATCACGCTGGTGTTCGGCACCTTCGTCAGCGGCGCCACCCAGGCCACCAACTGGACGCGCTTCGCCCGCTCCACCCGGGTGGCGGTGCTGGCCAGCCTGATCGGGTTCTTCATCGGCAACGGCCTGATGGTGCTGATCGGCGCCTATGGCGCCATCGTCTACCAGCAGCCGGACGTGGTGGAGGTGCTGATGCTGCAGGGCTTCGCCACCGCTGCCCTGGCGATGCTGCTGCTCAACATCTGGAGCACCCAGGACAACACCATCTACAACTTCGCCGTGGCCGGCTGCAACCTGGTGCGCACCAGCCGCCGCAAGACGGTGACCCTGGCCGGCGCCCTGATCGGCACCGCCCTGGCGGTGCTGGGCATGTACGACCTGCTGGTGCCCTATCTGGTACTGCTCGGCACCGTGATCCCGCCGATCGGCGGGGTGATCGTCGCCGACTTCTGGCTGCGCCACCATGGCCGCTACCCGCTCCTCGCCGAGGCCCGCCTGCCGCACTACAACTGGCCGGGCCTGGCCGCCTATGGGCTGGGCACCCTGGCCGCCTTCGGTTCACCCTGGGTCGCGCCCCTGGTAGGCATCGGGGTGGCGGCGCTCGGCTATGGCGTGTTCAATGGGCTGAGTCGCGGTCGCCGTGCCGCCGCCCCCGCTTCGCTCTAGGAGATCGACCATGCGCATCCTCAACGCCCGCCTGCGTGACCGCGAAGGCCTCCATGACATCCGCCTGGAAGGCGGACGCATCGCCGCCATCGCCGAGCAGCTCATGCCTCCCGCGGTGGGGCCGGACGACATCGACGCCGCCGGCAACCTGGTGGTGCCGCCCTTCGTCGAGCCGCACATCCACCTCGACGCCACCCTGACCGCCGGCGAGCCGCGCTGGAACATGAGCGGCACCCTGTTCGAAGGCATCGAATGCTGGGGCGAGCGCAAGGCCACCATCACCCAGGAAGACACCAAGACCCGCGCCACGCGCACCATCCGCGCCCTGGCCGCCCACGGCATCCAGCACGTACGCACCCATGTCGACGTCACCGATCCGTCCCTGGCCGCGCTCAAGGCCATGCTGGAGGTGCGCGAGGAAACCCGTCACCTGATCGATCTGCAGATCGTCGCCTTTCCCCAGGAGGGCATCGAGTCCTTCAGGAACGGGCGCGAGCTGATGGAGGAGTCGATCCGCCTGGGCGCCGATGTGGTCGGCGGCATCCCGCACTTCGAATACACCCGCGACCAGGGGGTGAGCTCGGTGAAATTCCTCATGGACCTGGCCGAGCGCACCGGCTGCCTGGTGGACGTCCATTGCGACGAGACCGACGATCCCCACTCGCGCTTCCTTGAGGTGCTGGCCGAAGAGGCGCGCAGCCGCGGCATGGGCTCGCGGGTCACCGCCAGCCACACCACCGCCATGGGCTCCTACGACAACGCCTACTGCGCCAAGCTGTTCCGCCTGCTGACCCACGCCGGCATCAATTTCATCTCCTGCCCGACCGAGAGCATCCACCTGCAAGGCCGCTTCGACAGCTTCCCCAAGCGCCGCGGCGTGACCCGGGTCAACGAGTTGCTGGAAGCCGGCCTCAACGTCTGCTTCGCCCAGGATTCCATCGTCGATCCCTGGTATCCGCTGGGCAACGGCAACATCCTGCGCGTGCTGGAAGCGGGGCTGCACATCTGCCACATGCTCGGCTATCGCAACCTGCAATCGGCGCTGGACCTGGTCACGGTCAACAGCGCCAAGGCGCTGTGCCTGGGCGACCGCTACGGCCTGGAGGAGGGGCGGCCAGCCAACCTGCTGGTGCTCTCCGCCGACAGCGATTACGAAATGGTCCGCAGCCAGGGCCTGCCGCTGTATTCCATCCGTAACGGCAAGGTGCTGATGCAGCGCCGCCCGGCCCAGGTGGCGCTGGCGGATCAGTAGCGGATGGCGGTCAGGGCGGCCGGGCGATGCGGACGGGCGGGTGCCGGTCGCTTGCGATTTCTCAGGACTGGCAAGGACCTGATGCCCACTCGGACAGGGCCCCCTCTTCCTCTGGGAGAGGGCTGGGGGTGAGGGCAGGCGCCATGCCGAAGTCCCAGTGGAAAGGGCTGCGCCGTTTTCCAGGCTACGGCGCCGGATTTACGTAGGCGCGGCCGCGGTTACCGTAGGTTGGGTTGAGACGGCGCTATGGTCGAAGCCCAACGGTGCGGTGTTGGCGCTCAACCCAACCTACGCCGAACTGGCTACCGCCCGCTTTCCGCGAAATCCCGTAGTGCGGCACCGTCCAGGCGATAGCGCACCCATTCGCTCTGGGCCTGGGCGCCCAGGCTTTCGTAGAAGTCGATGGCCGGGGTGTTCCAGTCCAGCACGCTCCATTCCAGGCGGCCGCAGTCATTGGCTACCGCCTCCCGAGCCAGTTCGCGCAGCAGCCCCTTGCCCAGGCCGGTGCCGCGGGCGATCGGGCTCACATAGAGGTCTTCCAGGTAGATGCCGTTGCGGCCCAGCCAAGTGGAATAGCTGTAGAAATACACGGCATAGCCCACCACCGCGCCTTCGTGCTCCGCAACCAGTGCACGGGTCGGGGTGTCGACGGCGAACAGCGTGGCCTCGATCTGCGCCGGACTGGCCAGCACCTCGTGGACGGCCTTTTCGTAGTCGGCCAGCTCGACGATCAGGGCATGGATACGGGCGGCGTCCTCGCGGCGGGCAGGGCGGATCTGGAGCGTCATGGGGGTTCCTTGGCTAGGTCGCTGGAGCGCCGGCGACCTCAGGAGGTGGCCGTCACCCGATTGGCGGACCCGGCCAGCATGGCGGCGACCTGCGCGGCCAGCTGGTCCAGGGTGAAGGGCTTGGTCATGAGCTCCATGTTACCACCCAGGAAGGCCGTCCTACTGAGCGCGCCCTCGGCGTAGCCGGTGAGGAACAGCACCGGCAGCCGTGGTCTGAGCTGCTGGATCACCTCCGCCAGCTGGCGCCCATTCAGGCCCGGCAGGCCGACATCGGTTACCAGCAGGTTCAACTCGGGGATCTGCTCCAGCAGGCGCAGCGCGATCTTGCCTTCGGCCGCGCTCCAGACTCGATAGCCCAACGCTTCCAGCGCCTCCTGGTTGACCAGGCGGACGGCGTCGTCGTCTTCCACCAGCAGGATGGTTTCGCCAGCGCCCTGGGTGAATTCCGCAGGCGTGGATCGGTTCGGCTCGGCTATCTGCTCCACCGTCGGCAGATAGACGCGAACCCGGGTGCCGCACTCGTCGCTGACGATGGTCAGGCGGCCGTTGCTCTGCCGGGCGAAGCCATACACCATCGACAGGCCCAGCCCCGTGCCCTGACCTTGCGGCTTGGTGGTGAAGAAGGGTTCGAGCACCTTGCCCAGCAGCCGCTCCGGGATGCCGGTCCCGGTGTCCCGGACCTCGATGCAGACATAGTCTCCCGGAGCCAGGGCATCGTCCTCGGTCCCCTGTTCGGTAACGGCGACCAGGGACGTCGCCAGGGTGATGACCCCGCCGTCCGGCATGGCATCGCGGGCGTTGATCACCAGGTTGAGAAGGGCGTTCTCCAGCTGATTGGCGTCGGCCAGGATCCAGGGCAGGTCATCGGCAAGGACCAGGGTCACCGCGATCTGCTCGCTCACCGTGCGTTGCAGCAGTTCCTGCAGCGCCAGGATCAGTTCGTTGGCGGACATGGGCCGGGATTCCAGCGATTGCCGGCGCGAGAAGGCCAGTAATCGCTGGGTGAGCGATGCTGCCCGATGCGCCGACTGCTGCGCCGCATCCATGTAACGCTCCAGGCCTTCCAGCTGGCGCTTGCCCTTGAGTCTCATCAGATCCAGCGCGCCCAGTACGCCGGTCAGCATGTTGTTGAAGTCATGGGCGATACCGCCCGTGAGCTGGCCGACCGCTTCCATCTTCAACGACTGGCGGAGCTGCTCTTCGGCGCGACCGCGCTCGGTGGTTTCCCGTTGCAACTCGCTCAAGGTATGGGCGAGGGTGCGCGTTCGTTCCGCCACCTGGGATTCCAGTTCTTCGTTGAAGCGCCGCAATGCCAGTTCCGCGCGCTTTTCCTCGCTGATGTCGGCAATCATTGTCGTCGCGCCGATGACCCGCTGAGCCTCGTCGTGCAAGGGCACCGCGCTGACGCGTAGCCAGGACTCCTCGCCCGCGTCGTTGGAGTGATAGAAGTCCTGTCCCTTCACCCGCTCGCCCCGCAAGGCCCGCGCCCCCGGGAACTGATCGGGTGGTAGCAATTGACCGGCAGTGTCGAGAGCGGCCCAGCGTAGCGCCTCCTCAGGGTGTCGCGACGGAATCTGGCGGCCGGACACATGCTGGTCATAGAAGGGGTTGCTGACCAGAGTGCGGCCTTCACCGTCCATGAAGCACACCCCGACTGGCAGGTTTTCCAGCAGCGTCTGCATGCGCTCGCGCTCCTGGGCGAGTTCGGCGAGGCGATCGCGCATATCGAACTGGCGCAAGCGTGAGCGCCATGCGGCCGCGACGCTGCTCAGCAGGGAAGCCCCACTCAGAGGCCGTTCCAGGATGACCAGATTGGTCGCCGCCGCAGGCAACTGACGGCGCAGGAGATCATTGCCCCGTCCCGAACGCTTGGAATCGGACGCCAGCAGCACCAGCGGAATGTCCGACCAGGTCGGCTGCCGTTCCAGTGCCCCGGCCAGGGATCTCATGTCCTGGCGCAGAGCCTCTTCGGTGAAGACGATGATCCCGATGTCGTCGCCAAGCGTCGCCGCCACCTCGTCCAGGGTGGACAGATAACGGGTGTGGTAGCCCTGGGTAAAGAGCCGCTGCAGGCTGGCTGCGTCACCTCTCAAGGGCGCGCAGATGATGAGTTCGCAGGACGGCACTGCGTTCTTTGTCAATCGCGCTCTTCCATCAGGGGCTGTTTGGCACCGAAATACTCCGGCGTGCCGGTCAGTACGCCGCGGAAGTCCACCAGGGGTTTGCCGACCCGAATGCCCTGGGTGTCGATGCGCAATTCCCTGATCGCGTCCTCGTGACCGCCCCCGCGGTGCTTGAGGATGGAAATGGCCTTGCGTAGGCGCCCCTGCGCCTCGAAGAAGCGGATCAGCACCACGGTGTCGGCGATATAGGAGATGTCGAGACTGGAGGTCATCGAGCCGACGAGCCCGTGCTGGGGATTGATGAGAAAGGTCACCACCCCGGACTGGCTCAGGTACGAGAGCAGTTCGTGCATCTGCAGGATCAGCTGCTGTTCCTGCGGCATGGCAGCCAGGTAACCGTTGAGGCTGTCCAACACCAGCATTCGGCAGCCGTCCTCCTCGACATCCCGCCGCACGCGCCAGGCGAACTCGCCCGGAGACAGCTCGGCGGGATCGATCTGGTGGACCACCAGCAGCCCCTCCTGGATATAGCGCAGCAGCGGCATGCCCATGCTGTCCGCGCGCTTGAGCAGGGTGCCGATGCGCTCGTCGAACTCATAGACGGCGCACTTCTCGCCCCGCGCGCAGGCGGCCATCACATACTGCAGGGCCAGGGTTGTCTTGCCGGCACCGGCCGGGCCAGTGATCAGAGTGCTGGTGCCCCGCAGCGGCCCGCCGTGCAGCAGGGCGTCCATATCGGCGATGTTGCTGGGCACGGGTTCGCCGGCAAAATCCTGGTAGCGCCCTGCCGCGATCATGCGCGGATAGACCTCTAGCCCGCCACGGCGGATGGTGAAGTCATGATAGCCGGCGACGAAGTCCACGCCGCGCAGCTTCTGGATCTGTAGGCGACGGCGGGCGGCACCGAATTCCAGCGTCAGCCGCTCCAGGGTCAAGACGCCGTGGCAGAGGCTGTGCAGGTGATTGTCCCGTTCGCCGCCGCTGGTGGTCAGGTCGTCCACCAGCAGAACGGTGAGGCCACGCCCGGCAAAGAATTGCTTGAGCGCCAATACCTGGCGCCGATAGCGTAGCGGGTCCTGAGCGAGCAGGCGCATCTCGGACAGGCTGTCGAATACCAGGCGACGAGGCTTGAGCTCATCCACGCGAGCCTGGATCAGCCCTATGGTGTCACCCAGCTCGGACTCCCAGGGGTGCAGGATGGTTTGCTCCTGCGCACCGCCCAGTACCGCATCGGCGGCCGACAGTTCGAAAAGATGCACGCCGTCCAGGCTCCAGCCATGGGACTCGGCCACGCTCTGCAGCTCTTCCCCGGTCTCCGACAGCGTGATGTAGAGCACCGACTCGCCCTGGCGCACGCCTTCGAAGAGAAACTGCAGGCCCAGCGTGGTCTTGCCCGAGCCCGGAGTGCCCTCGAGCAGATAGAGCCGATCTTTCGGCAAGCCACCGCGCAGTACCGCGTCCAGGCCGGGATTGCCTGTCGCGATAATTGACGGGCTAGGAAAACTCATGGGTGACCGGACCTCGCGGCGAAGGGAACGAAAGAGGACAGCAAGCCCGCCGCGCAGATGGCTTCCCAGCAGACGTTGGGACGACGGTGTAGGCAACTGATGGAAGTGCGCCGGAAGACGGCGGTACAGGAAGTCGAAGGCACCTGTCGCCCCGACATTATCGTCAGTCTAATCGCGTCGCTTGCCTCGGGCCACTCCGGCGGTAGCGTTCGACGCGCCGCCGGTGCTTCCCGGTGCTCTAACGGCACATCGTGGTGTCTAGGCGATGCCGTTCGGTCCGTCCAGCACCCGGCGTACCTTGCGCGCCAGATCATTGGGGATATAGGGCTTGGAGATGACCTCGAACTCCGAACCGCCGATGTCGGTGCGCTCCAGGGAGTTCTCGGCGTACCCGGTGGTGAGCAGCACCTTGATCGGAGGATGCAGCCGCTTCACCTCCCGTGCCAGCATCACCCCGTTCATGCCGCCGGGCATGATCAGATCGGTGAAAAGTAGATCGAACGGCTGCTCGCTCTCGCGCAGTACCCGCAAGGCTTCACTGGCATTGAAGGCGATCTGCGCGGTGTAGCCGTAGTCCTCCAGCACCAGCTTGGCCAACTCGGCGACGTCTGGACGATCTTCCACCACCAGGATGCGCTCCGTGCCGCTGCGCCGCTCCGAGCGTTGCTCCGCCTGCTGATGGGTGATGTGGCTGTCGTCCACCGGGAAGTAGAGGCGCAGCGTGGTACCGACGTCCTCTTCCGAATAGATGCGCACCGTGCCACCGGACTGCTTGGCGAAGCCATAGACCATCGATAGCCCCAGCCCCGAGCCTTTGCCTTCTTCCTTGGTGGTGAAGAAGGGGTCCATCACCCGGTCCCGGATACTGGCCGGCATGCCATGACCGTTGTCGGTGATCGCCAGGCTGACATAACGGCCGGGCATCAGCCCGTCGTACGACATGCTGGCCAACTCGCGTACCTCGACGTTGCGCGTTTCAATGCCCACGCTGGGCTGCGGGCAATCCACCAGGGCGTCCCGGGCGTTGATCAGGATGTTGAGGAGCGCCACCTCGGCCTGGGTGGGGTCGATCCGGCAATTCCACAGCTCAGGATCCAATTGGGTGCGGATCTCCACATCGCCCAGGGTACGCTCGGCCAGCTCATGAGCGCCGCGGACGAGGTTGTTCAGATTGAGCACCCGGCCTTCGAGCTTCTGTTTGCGCGAAAAAGCCAATAGCTGCTGGGTGAGGGTGCTGGCGCGTTCGGCCGCCGACTTGGCATGGGTCGCGCTGCGCACGATGCGCTCCTGATCGAGGCTGGGCCTCTCCGCGGTGCGGTGGATGATGTCGATGTAGCCCATCATCACCTGCAGCAGGTTGTTGAAGTCATGGGCGATGCCGCCGGTGAGCTGACCGAGCGCCTCCATCTTCTGCGCCTGACGCAGGGCATCCTCGGCGTCGCGCCGCCGGCTGACATCCAGCTGAGACGCGAAATAGTAGGTCAATTCACCCGCATCGTTGTAGACCGGCGAGACGAACAGCGCGTTCCAGAAGGTCGAGCCGTCCTTGCGATAGTTGATGATCTCCACCGAGAGCTCGCGCTCCTGCTCCACCGCCTCACGAACCTGGGCGACCACCGAGCGATCCGTCTCCGGCCCCTGCAGGAAACGGCAGTTGCGCCCCAGCAGCTCATCCACCCGGTAGCCGGTCATGTCGGTAAAGGCATTGTTGGCGAAGAGGATCGGATTGTCCGGCTGCTTGGGGTCGGTGATCAGCATCGGCATCCGCGTGGTTTCCACGGCGGCGAAGAAGATGTTCTTGCCCTCGTGCGAGACATCGCTCGTCGCGGAATTGTCGACCCGCGCCTTGCGGGGTGGGTGCTTCTGGCTCACGGGGGGAATCCTTGCGCAGGCAAAATGGGCAGCTTGCCCCTCAGACAGCCAAGCGGTGGAAAAACTTCATTTGTCCCCCGTATGAGGCCGCCTGGCATCGCCTTTTCCGGGGTTGACAGCCAGGGGTGGCGCGGCCTTGACGGCAATTTGCCAGCGTACCGCTCACCTGCCTCAGGTGACCGTTAGGTAAGTTTCGGGAGAACCTCTTCGACCTCAGCTGTCTGACCTGCCATGAAGCCGAGAAGCCCTGAAATACAAAGACAAATTCTTGTTCTGGAAGATGATCCGGGGCAGCGCGAACTGCTGATCGAAATCCTCACCGAACAGGGCTTGGACGTCGTGGCGGTGGCTTCCAGCGACGAGGCCTTGGCCCACATGGACACCCGCGGCAGCGACACCAAGATGGTCATCGCCGACGTGAACGTGCCGGGCATGCTGGACGGCCTGGCGTTCGCCCAGTTGGCCGCGGTGAGCTGGCCCACGGTGCCCTTCATCATCATCTCCGGCTACATCGACCAGGATCTCGCCATCCTGCCGCGCCGCGCCGCCTTCCTGCCCAAGCCCTGGAGCGTGGCCGACCTCAGCCAGTTGGTCGAGAACCTGCTGCCGCGTCGCTAGCGACCTGTTTCCTGGGGTGGAGGGGCTTGCCGATGCCTGACTCCCCAGGTCTTGCCATCCTTTCTTTCGTCCCCCGAATAGACACGCTCGTCGGCCGCGACCGGTCGCGACTGGCCAAATGATATGACGTCCGTCGGCATGCCTGGCTTGCAGGGAACCAAATGCGCTGAACGCTATCAATGTGCCATCTATTCCCGACTGGCAAGGAGCGCTTCATGGACGCAGTCATCACCCAGATTTCTCAGATCACCGATTGGGAATTTCTCATTGCGCTGGAGCGCAGCCTGGAAAGCCGCGGTCGCCTCGAGCAGGCGGCCAGGGAAGCCCTCGACCGCCAGGGCAATCTGCTCTCGCGCCGCTACCTGCTGCAGAAGGGCAAGCTCGGCAACGGCCCCTTCAGCCCGGTGGAAAACGAGATTCTCGACGTCCTGGCCACGGCCACGGCCGCCCTGCGCCGCAGCCGCCGACTGCCCCATAACATCGTCAAGAGCCTGCGCGCCGGAGGCCTGATCGAGGCTGTCGAGCGCAACGTCTGCCACGCCGGCGCCCTGCAGTGCCGTACCGACTTCGAGGCCGACGGCATTCCCCGCGGTACTCTGGAGCGCATCGTCGATCGCAATCCCCAGGCCTTCGAGCTGGAAGCCCGCCGCGCCGCCGCTCGCTACATCGCCGACCAGGAACCCGCCTTCCGCGCCGCCGGCTGAGCCTCGGCATGGCCGCCTGCGGGCGGCCATCGCGGTACGAGGGCAGGCTGATCGTCGTCCTGGGCCCGTGCTACCGTTTCGAAGCCCCAAGCCGAAACGAGCCCTGCCATGCCCCTCGCCGACAACCTGCTGGCCTTCACCCTGGCCGCGTCCCTGCTCACCATCACCCCGGGTCTCGATACCGCGCTGATCCTGCGCACCGCTGCAGTAGAAGGGCACGTCCAGGCCTGGCGCGCGGCCCTGGGGATCAATGCCGGCTGCCTGCTCTGGGGCGCCGCCGTGGCCTTCGGCCTAGGTGCGCTGCTGGCGGTCTCGGAACTGGCCTATACGCTGCTCAAGTACTGCGGCGCCGCCTACCTCTGCTGGCTCGGCCTCAACCTGCTGTTGCGTCCCCGTACGGCCATCGCCCCAGCGACAGGCGAGGGCGGCACAGGCTCCAACTGGTTTCTCAAGGGCCTGCTGGGCAATGCCCTCAATCCCAAGGTCGGCATCTTCTATGTGTCCTTCCTGCCCCAGTTCATTCCCCGGGGCCAGCCCCTGGTCGCCTGGACCTTCGGCCTGGTCGCCATCCATGTGGCGCTGGGCCTGCTCTGGTCCCTGACCCTGATCGGCGCCACCCGCACCCTGGGCGAAACCCTGCGCAAGGCCGCGGTGATCCGCTGGCTGGATCGGGCGACGGGCGTGGTCTTTCTGCTGTTCGCCGCCAAGCTGGCGGTGAGTCGCCGGTAGAGAGGGAGAGGGCGGGGGACAAAGCCAAACGCCAGAAACGACAAGGCCCGCACTAGGCGGGCCTTGGGTGATCCTTGCGGATCAGATTGGTCGGAGCGACTGGATTCGAACCAGCGACCTTCTCGTCCCGAACGAGACGCGCTACCAAGCTGCGCTACGCTCCGTAATGGATGGCGCGCATTCTACCTAAAACTCATGCAAGCACAAGGGGTTAGGTAAAAAAATCGCGCCGGGCAGGAATCAGAGCTCCTTAATGGTGCGAACCTGGTCCTTGTTGATGCGGGTCGGCTTGCCGTCGAGCTGCTTGAACGTATAGAAGCCGGAGTCGTCATCGTACTTCGGCGTGTCGGTGGCCTGGATCTCGCGACCATCGTTGAGGGTGATGACGCTGGGGGTGGAGCAGCCGGCGAGCAGGGCGCTGGCGACGACCAGCAGGGCGGCGGGGAGCAGGTGCTTGTTCATGTGACGGTCTCCTTTCTTGGCAACCAAGCGGGCTTAGGACCGCGGGTGCCGGTCCGAGTTCGTCCCGGAACCGGTGGGTCACGTCCCTTGAGCTGGCGGATCGCTGGGGTCAGACCGCGCTTTCCAGCGCGGAGGGATCGTTGAAGTTGGCCAGACGGACATCGTCTTCGGCGAACTCCACGGCGGTCAGGCCCAGCGGTAGCAGGGCGCCACGCGGACTGCGTTCGCCGTCCGCCCAGGCCTGGCGCAGTGCCGGCAGCAGGCGTCGGGGCAGGGCGCTGAACAGCGGTTGCCAATAGCCACCCTGGCGCGCCATCACCGGGCCCGCGGTCGCCTGGGCCGCGGTGAGCAGCTGGAGGGCGAGGGCGGGGTCGATCCGCGGCGCATCGCAGGGCAGCAGCAGCACCCAGTCATGCCGCGCCACGGCGAGCCCGGCGAGGAGGCCAGCCAGGGGGCCGGGAAAGTCCGGTTGGTCATCGGCCACCAGTCGATCGGCCCACTGGGCATAACGTGGCCCATTGCGGTTGCAGGAGATCACCAGGTCATCGGTCAGCGCCCGTACCGCGGCCTGCACCTGGGCCACCAGCGGCTGGCCCTGCCATTCCACCAGGCCCTTGTCGCGCCCGCCCATGCGCTGGCCGCGACCGCCGGCCAGGATGAGGATGGAAGAGGGCAACAGTGGCATGCAGGAGGCCTCGGGCTTTCGGATGCGGGGATCGGGCGTCCATCCTAGCCGGTTTCGCCGCTGGCGGCCGGCCAAGGCAGGGTTTATCCGGGCGGGACGGCTGGGCTAGACTCGAGCGCGCCCCGTGCAAAGGGGCGTGTTAGACACCTTTGATCCCCTCCGCCTGTTGGAGGCGAGTCCCCGCCCAGAAGGAGTTTGCAAACGATGAAGACGATGCTGCTTGCCGTCCTGGCCCTGGCTGCCTTGCCCGCCCTTGGCGCGGGCGGTGGCGAACCCCCTTCGGTCAAGGTCACCTTTGGCAAGCCGACCGTCCGGCAGAAGCTGTTCTACGAGAAGCTCTACGAGAAGAAGCCCTACCCCGATGCCACCCTCTATTACTGCAGCAATGGCGTCTACAAGATCATCTCGCCCGGCGAGGAGCACTACGGCGTCTACGTGGTGCACGGCAAGCTGACCGACGACCAGTACCAGGTGGACTTCATCTCCCTGCCGTCCGCGGACTGGGGCGGCAAGACAGCCCGGCATTTCCTCACGTTCGATCGCAAGGCCGGCACCTTCACCCAGCAAGCGACCTGGGAAGAAGACCCGAACATCGCCCCGCAATACGGCCGCTTCAGCCAGGATGCCAACGACATCGCCGATCCGCGTCCCATCAGGTGGGAGACTCACGCCGAAGGCGAACAGCGCCAGCGCTAGGTCATGACAACGGCGCGCTCGCGGTTGAAGGGGCGTCGGCTTTTCCTCTAGGCTGTGACGATGCAGCCTTCTCGGACCTTCACGTCGACCGGGGTCGACGGTGATCCTCACTGTCGGAGCGGCCACCTCCCGGCCGCTGCCAGTCCGACGCTCGCCCCAAGCGGGAAACCCGCTGCCCGTCCAGCGGTCTTCCGCTGCGCCCTTTCCTTCGCACTCTTCGGAAACCCAAGCAGATGAGCCATAAAGCCGAGGCGGTTTTCGTACCGCTGAACATCGCTGTCCTGACGGTCAGCGACACCCGCACCTTCGAGACCGACACCTCGGGTCAGCTGTTCGTCGACCGCCTGGAGGCCGCCGGCCACTTCCTCGCCGACCGCGTGCTGCTCAAGGATGACCTCTACAAGATCCGCGCCCAGGTCGCCCACTGGATCGCCGAAGACCAGGTGCAGGTGGTGCTCATTACCGGCGGCACCGGTTTCACCGGTCGCGACAGCACCCCGGAAGCCGTCGCCTGCCTGCTGGACAAGCAGGTGGATGGCTTCGGCGAGCTGTTCCGCCAGATCTCCGTGGCCGACATCGGCACCTCCACCGTACAGTCCCGTGCGCTGGCCGGCCTCGCCAATGGCACCCTGGTCTGCTGCCTGCCAGGTTCGACCAACGCCTGCCGTACCGCCTGGGACGGCATCCTCGCCGAGCAGCTGGACAACCGTCATCGTCCCTGCAACTTCGTGCCGCATCTCAAGCAGGCCGAGCCCTGCGGGCCGCGCGGATGAGCCTGCTGTCGCTGGAAGAGGCCCTGGCCCGACTGCTGGCCATGGCGGCCGAAGACGGTCCCTTGCCCCATGAGCAGGTGGCCCTGGAGAACGCCGACGGGCGCATCCTGGCCGCGCCCCTGGTGGCCGATCTGGATCTGCCGCCCTGGGACAACAGTGCCATGGACGGCTATGCCCTGCGCCTGGATGACTGGCAGGGCGAGCCGCTGCAGGTCTCCCAGCGCATCTTCGCCGGTCAGGCACCGGCGCCGCTGGAGCCGGGCACCTGTGCCCGCATCTTCACCGGCGCGCCGGTTCCGGCGGGTGCCGACTGCGTGGAGATGCAGGAAAACACCGAGGTGCTGGACGACGGCCGGGTCCGCTTCGTCGAGCAACTGCGGCCGGGCCGCAACATCCGTCGGCGCGGCAACGAGGTCAAGGTCGGTGACGAGGTCCTGTCGGCCGGGACGGCCCTGGGCCCGGCGGAGCTGGGCGTCGCCGCGTCCCTCGGCCGCGCCCGGCTGAACGTCTTTCGCCGGCTCAAGGTCGCGGTGCTGTCCACCGGCGATGAACTCGTGGCGCCCGGACAACCGCTCGGGCCGGGGCAGATCTACAACAGCAATCGCGCCCTGCTCATCAGCTGGCTGCGGCGGCTGGGTTGCGAGGTGTCGGACCAGGGCATCCTGCCGGACGATCTCGCCGAGACCCGCCAGCGGCTGGGCGCGCTGCAGGCCGATCTGATCCTGTCCACGGGCGGTGTCTCGGTGGGTGAGGCCGACTATCTGGGTCAGGCCCTGCGCGAGGAGGGCGAGCTGACCCTGTGGAAGCTGGCGCTCAAGCCGGGCAAGCCGCTGACCTGTGGGCGCTTCCGCGGCATCCCGCTGATCGGCCTGCCGGGCAATCCCGCCTCGACCCTGGTGACCTTCGGCCTGCTGGCGCGACCCTATCTGCTGCGCCGGGCCGGCAAGATCGACGTGGCGCCGCTGAGCGTCGAGGTGCCGGCCGGCTTCGATTGGCCGCGTGCCGGGGCACGCCGTGAATACCAGCGTGCGCGCCTGGAGAATGGCCGGGCGGTACCCCATCGCAACCAGGGCTCCAATGTGCTGCAGACCGCGGCCTGGGCCCATGGCCTGGTGGAGATCCGCGAGGACCGCACCTTCGCCGTCGGTGATCCGGTGCGTTTCATTCCCCTCGCGGAATTGCTCAAGGCGTAGCCAACCGGTGGTCAGGACTGAACGTGGCCGTTGGGCCACAGTCCTAGTCTCCAGATTCGCTCGCCGGGCTCTGCCCGGTACCTGACGCGGCATCTCGCCGCGTAGCGCCAACCTTGGACGACAGACATGACGACGACAGGCACCCTGGCTGACGCAGCCCTGGTCATTCTCAATGGCAAGGAAACCGGTAACGAGGACGTTCGGGAGGCCATTCTCGAACGGCGTGCCGCCGGTCATCGCATCGATGTGCGGGTGACCTGGGAGGAAGACGACGCCGCGCGCTTCGTCGAGCAGGCCACCCGCGAGGGCTACGGCACGCTGGTGGCGGCCGGTGGCGACGGCACCCTGCGCGCCGTGGCCGAAGCCATGGCGCAGAATCACAGCCAGGCACGCCTCGGCCTGCTGCCGCTAGGCACCGCCAACGATTTCGCCCGGGCGGCCGGTGTGCCGGTGGAGCCCGCGGCGGCCCTGGCGCTGCTGGATGGGCCGGCCAGTGCCATCGATCTGGTCGAAGCGGAAGGTCAACTGTTCCTCAACATGGCCACCGGCGGCTTCGGCTCCCAGGTCACCGCCAACACCCCCGGCGAACTCAAGCGCCTGCTGGGGGGCGCGGCCTACCTGCTCACCGGCCTGACCCGCTTCGCCGAGGTGCATTCGGCCCACGGTCGCTTCCGCGGTCCCGGCTTCGAATGGGAAGGCGAATTCCTCGCCCTGGGCATCGGCAACGGTCGCCAGGCCGGCGGTGGCCATGTGCTCTGTCCCACCGCCGTGGTAAACGATGGCCTGCTCGATGTGGGCATCCTGCCGGCGTCCCAGGACGTGCTCGGCACCCTCGGCGAATTCCTCAGCAAGGGCTTCAGCACCGAGGAGATGTTCGTTCGCGCCCGCCTGCCCTGGCTAGAGCTGGAAGCCGACGAAGGCCTGGACATGAACCTCGATGGCGAACCGGTCAAGCGCGACCGGGTGAGATTCGAGGTGCGTCCGGGTATCCTGCAGGTCTGTCTACCGGTGGATTCGCCCCTGCTGGGCGCGACCGCCGGCACCCTGGCCGAACCGGCGGCGACGTCCTGAGCAGGCGCCTGCGGAGGTAACGTTGGAGCTACTGATCAATGCGGGAATCGTGCTGGCCACCGTGGCCGGCATGGAAGCCTTCGCCTGGTGGTCGCACAAGTACATCATGCATGGCTGGGGGTGGGGCTGGCATGAATCCCACCACCGCCCGCGTACCGGCTGGTTCGAGAAGAACGACCTCTATGCGGTGGTCTTCGCCGGCCTGGCGATCCTGCTGATCGCCCTGGGCAATGCCGGCTATTGGCGCCTGCAGTGGATCGGTGCCGGCATGACCCTCTATGGCCTGCTGTACTTCATCGCCCACGATGGCCTGGTGCACCAGCGCTGGCCGTTTCGCTACATCCCGCGCACCGGCTATCTGAAGCGGCTCTACCAGGCGCATCGCATGCACCATGCGGTGGACGGCAAGGACGGCTGCGTGTCCTTCGGTTTCCTGCTGGCGCCCACCACCCAGCAGCTCAAGCAGCAGTTGCGCGAGATCCACGGCGGTGCGCTTGATTCCTCGCGCGAACGTAAGGCGCGGGATCAGCAGGAAGGCGCGGACTAGGCGGGAGAGGGGAGCGCCCCCTGGGAGGCGCTAACCGGGGTCAGGCGACGGCGGGGGTGTCGTAGGCGGCGAACAGCGAGTGGGCGTACTGGCTGCGCTCGCTCTCGTTGCGCAGCAGATCGATGAATTCCTTCGCCGGGGGATTCAGCGTACCCGCTTCGGCGGCGGTGACCACCTGGGCCTGCTCACCGGCCGCCAGTTCGGCGAAACCGTTCCCCAGGCGCTCGGTGCAATAGCTGTCTACCACGGCCAGGCCGTCACGCAGCAGATCGCGCAGGTTGGCGCCCTGCTGGACCTGGGCCTGCTCGTCGAAGGGATCGACGATATTGGAGCGATCGCCGTGGGCGTAGGGGGTCAGCATGTGGCGGTCGATGAACTCGGGCAGCCGGGCATCGGCCTGCTCGCTGTCGGCCTGCAGGTGAGCGCAGAGGGCGACCAGGGTCCGCCACTGGGTGGCGTTGAAGAATTCGGGCTTGTAACCGGACTGCGCGTTAGCGGAAAGGCCAAGGGCAAGTAGTGACGAGGAGGCAGCGAAGCGATCGTGTGAAACAGCCGTTTCCGTCTTGTGCATGTGCAAATCCCATACTCGTAGGCTGACTACCGGATGCAGCGCTCTGGCTCAGGCATCCATCCATCCGCGGCCCACCAGGGGTCGCTTTAATCCGACCCGTTTATCGCATAAAAGTTTGAGTGTGGGCAGCCCCAAGATGCGCACAAATGTGACCGAAGCGCGATCGCTGGCGTCAGCGCCGCGGCCGGGTCCAGAGTTCGTTCGGGCGTGGCTCGTCGCGCTGGTGCCGCGAGAGCATGGCGCGGGCGGCGCCACGGCAGACCAGGCGCAGCTTGTCGGCGGTACTGGTGCTGACGCGTTGGTCCCAGGCGTGGGCGCCCAAATGCAGCACCTGTATGCCGATCTCGCGATAGACACCGCGGGCGGTGGCGATGGCCCAGGCCGAGCGCAGGGGCAGGGCGGCGATACCCTGGCGTGCCGAGTCGTAGTAGGGCTCGGCCAGGCGCACCAGGCGCTCGGCCAGCTGGGCGACGGCTTCGCGATGGCGTGGCTCGGCCAGTTCGTCCGCCGGCACACCGAGTTCGTCGAGCCATAGCCGCGGCAGGTAGAGGCGGCCGATGCGGGCGTCCTCGACGATGTCGCGGGCGATGTTGGTGAGCTGGAAAGCCATGCCCAGGTCACAGGCACGATCCAGGGTCTCTTCGTCTTCGGCGCCCATGATGCGCGCCATCATCACCCCGACCACGCCGGCGACGTGGTAGCAGTACTCCAGGGTGTCTTCCAGCTCCACATAGACGCGCTCCTCGACGTCCATGCGAAAACCGGCGAGGTGATCCAGCGGCAGCGCCAGGGGAATGCCGTGACGCCTGACCACTCGCTGGAAGGCGGCGAAGGCGGGATCCTGCAGCGGCTCATCGCCGTAGGCGGCACGGGTCAGCCGTTCTAGTTCGGCCAGGCGGTCCCGCCCGGCGCGGCGGTCGCCCTCGACCTGACCATGGCCCAGTTCCTGGCCATCGATGACGTCGTCGCAATGGCGGCACCAGGCATAGAGCAGCACGGCGCTTTCGCGGGTCTCGGGGGCGAACAGCTTGGCGGCCGCGGCAAAGCTCTTGGAACCGACGGCGATGCTCTGCTCGGCATGGTCGACGACGTCATGGGTGGCTGGCATGGCTAACCGTGCTCCTCGAGGATGACGCTGGCGGTGGCCTTGGCCGAACCGACCACGCCCGGAACGCCGGCCCCGGGATGGGTGCCCGCGCCGACCAGGTAGAGGTTGGGGATGACACTATCGCGATTGTGCGGCCGGAACCAGGCGCTCTGGGTGAGGATGGGCTCCAGGGAGAAGGCCGAGCCGAGGTGGGCATTGAGTTCCTGGCGGAAATCGGCCGGGGTGAAGATGCGCGAGGTGACCAGGTGCTCGCGCAGGCCGGGCATGTAGCGCTCTTCCAGGTAGGCGAGGATCTTGTCGCGCAGGCGCGGGCCTTCCACGCTCCAGTCGACGTCGGCATTGCCCAGGTGCGGCACCGGCGCCAGCACGTAGTGGGAGCTGTGCCCGGGCGGCGCCAGCGACGGATCGGTGACGCAGGGCGAGTGCAGGTAGAGCGAGAAGTCGTCCGGCACGCCCGGGCCCTTGAACAGTTCGTCGATCAGGCCGCGATAGCGCTGGCCGAAGCAGACCATGTGGTGTTCGAGGCCCACCGGTGGCTGGCTCAGGCCGAAATGGATGACGAACAGCGACATGCTGTGTCTCTTGCGCTTGAGGCGATTGCCCTCGACCACGCCATGGGTGTGGTGACCGAGCAGCTTGCGATAGGTGTGCACCACGTCGGCGTTGGAGGCCACCAGATCGGCCTCGAGCTGGCTGCCGTCGGCCAGGCAGACGCCCGTGGCGCGATTGCCTTCGGTGAGGATGCGTTCCACCGGCGCATTCAGGCGCACTTCGCCGCCGAGGTCGGTGAAGAGCTTCAGCAGGCCCAGGACCAGCTGATGGGTACCGCCCTTGGCGAACCAGACGCCCCACTTGCGTTCCAGCGCATGGATCAGGGCATAGATCGAGGAGGTGGCGAAGGGATTGCCGCCTACCAGCAGGGTATGGAAGGACAGCGCCTGGCGCAGCTTCTCGCTCTTCACGAAGCGCGACACCTGGGTGTAGACGCTGCGCCAGGCAGTGAGCTTGGCCAGCTTGGGACCCGCGGCGAGCATGTCGCCGACCTTGAGGAAGGGCTTGGTGCCGAGGCGGATATAACCCTCTTCGAACACCGCCTGGGAATAGGCCAGGAAGCGCTGGTAGCCGGCCACGTCGTCCGGTTCCAGGGCGTGGATCTGCTCGTCCAGCCGGGCCTGGTCGTTGACGTAGTCGAAGCGGGTGCCGTCTTCCCAGCACAGCTGGTAGAAGGGGCTGACCGGCAAGAGCTCCACATAGTCGCTCATCTGCCGGCCGCTCAGGGCGAACAGCTCTTCCAGCGCCGAGGGATCGGTGAGGACGGTGGGGCCGGCATCGAAGGTGAAGCCTGCCTCCTCATAGACGTAGGCACGGCCGCCGGGCTTGTCGCGGCCCTCGATCAGGGTGGTGGCGATGCCGGCCGACTGCAGGCGGATCGCCAGGGCGATACCGCCGAAGCCGGCGCCGATGACGATGGCCCGCTTGGGCACGTTACCTTGGGTCATGGTGCTTCCTTGGACTGAGGAGGGCGAGCCAGCGCGGCATCCAGGGCCGGTTTCAGCGGTACCGGCGGTTTGCCGGAGAGGATACGCAGCCGATCGAAGGCGGTGAGGCGGCCGGCGTAGAAGCGCTGGATCAGCGGTTCCCCGAGGCCGTAGAACCTTTGCATGACGCGCACCCGATGCTCGGGGCGGCCGGCGAGAAAGAGCATGCGATTGAGCAGGCGGAAGAAGCCCTGGCCCTGCCAGCGGCCCTGGGCGTACTGCCGCAGGCTGTCGCGCAGCACGGCGCTGGAGGTGAAGGGCTGGGCGGCCAGGTGCTCCGCCAGGCGGACGGCCTCGGGCAGCGAATAACCGGTGGTGGGGTGGAACAGGCCCGCGGCCAGGCCGATGGGCGCGCCTGCGGTGACGTTGTCCCAATAGCGGTCGAGGTCGCCGCCCAGGGTGATGGGCAGCACGCCCTGTTCTTCGCGCAGCACCTCGGCGATCTCCCAGCCCTGCTGCTCGGCATAGTCGGCCAGGTGCTGGCGCAGGCGCTCGACCGGGAGGCTTTCGCCATCGGCATAGTAGGTGTCTTCGATCAGCAGCCGGTCGGGCGCCAGTGGCAGGCTGTAGACGAAGCGATAGCCGTCCAGCTGATCGACGGTGGCGTCCATCACGATGGGTTCGGCCAGGCCGTGGCGGCGAACGAGGCGCACCTCCTGGCCGAGGAATTTCTGATAGCCGAGCCAGAGCGCCGGATCGGGTCGTGGTCCGCGGGCGTCGATCACCGCGCCGGCGGCCAGGGTGTAGCCACCGGCGAATACAACCCCATCGTCCTGCAGGCGCAGCACCTCGCGTCCCAGCAGCAGGCGCTCTGCCGGTAGCCGGGCGCTCAGCACCTCATGGAAGCGTTCGGCGCTGATGCTGGCGTAGCCGCTGCCGAGTTGCCGCTGGCGCTTGGGGAAGCGCACCTCGTAGCCGGGCCAGCGGTGGGCGACCAGGGGCGCGATCCAGGCGTGCTGCGGCGCGGTGAGATCCGGCTCGTGGAACGACCAGGTGTGGTTGCCGCCCAGCCGCGGACCGGCTTCCACCAGGCGCCAGTCCAGCTCCGGACGGGTTTGGGCCAGGCGCAGGGCTAGCAGGCCGCCGGCCAGGCCGCCGCCGACGATCAGCAGGTCAGGACGCACGCGCGAGTCCTCGTCGGGCCAGGCCATCCACCAGGCGGGCGGCAGCCGCGACACCGCCGGCCGCCTGGGTAATGGGCACGAAGCGTTCGGCTGCCCGGCGATAGCCGGGGTCGGCCAGCACGGCGCCCAGGGCCTGGGTCAGGCGGGCCCTGCTGGCCAGGCGCGGTGCCAGGCAGATGCCGGCGCCGACCCGTTCCAGACGCCGGGCGATGCCCGGCTGGTCGAACACCATGGGCAGGGCGAGCATGGGTTTGCCGGCCCCCAGGGCGTCCAGCACGGTGTTGAAGCCACCATGGGTGATGACCGCGTCGGCGCGGGCGATGGCTGCCTCCTGGGGCGCGAAGTCCGTGACCCAGGTGGCGCCGTCGTCCAGCAGACGGCGTTCGGCACCGGCATCCAGACGTCCGCAGTGGGCGATCAGCACCTGGACGTCGAGTTGGCGACAGGCCTGGGCGATGCGGCGGAACAGGGGTAGCCGGCCACCCTGCAGGGTGCCGAAGGAGGCGAAGACGAAGGGCCGGCCTGGATCGATCTCCAGTTCCAGCCGTCGCTCACGCACCACCGGCGAACGCAGCGGCCCGACCTCGTGGAAATGCGGCGGCGGGGCGCGACGCGGAAAGTCGAAGCCTGGCAGGCACTGGCTCAGCTGCAGATGGGGCGAGAAGCAGTCGTCGAGGGTCCGCCGGTCGCCGAGGCCAAAGGCCTGGGCCTGGCGCTGGATGACCTTGCCCTGGCCGCGCATCATCAGGTCGAACACCTGGGTGGCGCCCTGGACGATCTGCCGCTCCCGCTCGGTGGCGGGATAGGCGAAGGGCAGGGTGGGCAGCGGCAGATGGGGCTCGCGATTCATCGGCACGGCGCAGGCCAGCGACGCATAGGGCAGGCCCAGGTGCTCGCCGAGCAGTCCACCGGCCGGTTCCATCTGGTCGGCGATCAGGCAGTCGACACCCAGGTCACGCAAGGCGGTCGGGCCTTCGCGGCAGAGCAGTTCGGTGTTGCGCGCCATGTCGGCGATCACCCCGAACACCGACCAGGGCTTGCTGCTGGCGGTACGCGCCAGCAGCGGCGCCAGGCTGCCGCGCGGGTGGCTGGTCGCGCCCAGGGCCTGGAAATGGATACCCGCCGGCAGCGCACGATCGCCCACCTCCACCTGGTGCAGCAGGGTGACGCGGTGGCCGAGCGCGACCAGCGCCTCGCCCAGCACCAGATGGGTGGACAGGTGGCTAGGAAGCGGCGGCGAGATCAGGGCGACATGCATGGCGGCGTCCGGTCGGGTGTCGGCCACTATGGGCACCGCAGCGGCGCGGCGTCCAGCAGCTCAGCCTGGCGCAAGCCGGCCAGATCCGCCGAGCCGGTGCAGAAGCAGGCGATGCGCAGCTGTTCGATCACCACCTGGAAATGCGCGATCACCGCCTCGGTGGATTCGGTGGCGCCTGGCAGGGCCGCAGCGGCTTGGCCGGCCAGGTCCGCGCCGAGGCGGATGGCCTTGGCCACGTCGATGCCGTCGCGGATGCCGCCCGAGGCGATCACCGTCGCCCGCGGGCAGGCGGCACGTACCTGGCGCAGGCTCTCGGCGGTGGGGATGCCCCAGTCGGTGAAGGCGCGGGCGATGGCGCGCTGCTGCTCGTCGCGGGCGCGTTCGGCTTCCACCGCTGCCCAACTGGTGCCGCCGGTTCCGGCGACATCGAGCACCGCTACCCCTGCCTCCAGCAGCTGTGTAGCGACCCGGCCCGACAGGCCGGCGCCGACTTCCTTGACGACGACGGGCACGGGCAGTTGTGTAACCAGATTTTCCAGCGCTATGAGAATGCCACGCCAGCGGCGATCGCCCCCGGCCTGTACGGCTTCCTGCAGGGGATTGAGATGCACGATCAGGGCGTCTGCCTCGATCATTTCCACCGCACGCCGGGCTTCGTCGATGCCGTAGCCGGCCACCAGCTGCGCGGCGCCGAAATTGGCCAGCAGCGGCACGTCCGGCGCCAGGCGACGCAATTCGCCGGTCAGGCCCTGGTCGCCACCCTGCTGCAGGGCGATGCGCTGGGAGCCGACCGCCAGGGCGATACCCAGGGCCTGGGCCGCCTCGGCGAGATGACGATTGATCAGCGCGGCGCGCTCTGGCCCGCCGGTCATGGAGCTGATCAGCAGCGGCGCCGCCAGGGGACGATCGAACAGGCGGGTGCCCAGGTCGATCTCGTCAAGATTTAGTTCGGGCAGGGCGCAGTGCGTGAAGCGGTAGGCGTCGAAGCCCGTGGTGACGACGCTACGGGCCTTGTGGGGATCCAGCACGATGTCCAGATGATCGTTCTTGCGGCTTGCCAGTTCCCAATCCACCATGTCTTCTAGAGTCCGCCCTGAATGACCTTTCGTCGGTCGTTGTGGTCTGGTAGGGGACGACGGGTTCGCTTAGCGAAGACCTAATCCACCGAGGTGCGACCGTTCGTCGGTTCCACATATGGAGTATCTCGACTCATGGCGACCGTATTAGTGCCGAACGCGACAGACAATTTTGCCGCTACGCTGCAGTGGCAGCGTACCCGTATCGACGAGCGTCTGGCAGTACTGTTACCGGCCGGTGGCGATCCGGTCGCCGCAGCGATCCGCAGTGGGGTCATGGCACCAGGCAAGCGGCTGCGTCCGCTGCTGATGGTGCTGGCGGCCGAGGACTTGGGCCAATCCGACGAAGCCGTCCTCGATCTGGGCTGCGCCGTGGAAATGGTGCACGCCGCGTCGTTGTTCCTCGACGACATGCCCTGCATGGACGATGCCCGCCTGCGCCGCGGTCGCCCGACCCTGCACGTCGAGTTCGGCGAAGACGTCGCCATGCTGGCCGCGGTGGCCCTGCTCAGTCATGCCCTGCGCCTGGTCGCGGGCCTGGCAGGGGTGCCGGCGGAAACCCGTACCCAGATGGTCTGCCAACTGGCCGATGCGGTCGGCACCGCCGGTCTGGTGTGCGGCCAGTACCATGACCTGCACGGCGGTCGCCAGGCGCGTCCGGCCGACGCCATCGCCCTGACCAACCAGCTCAAGACCGGGGCGCTGTTTTCGGCGGCCATGGGCATGGCCGGAGTCGCCCTGATTACCACTGCAGCGCAGCGCGAGGCCTTCCAGGTCTTCGCCTGCCAGCTCGGCCTGGCCTTCCAGTTGCTCGACGATCTCGACGACGGCAAGGGCCTGGGCAAGGACGCCGGCAAGGATGGCGACAAGTCCACCCTGGTCAGCCTGCTCGGCCGCGACTACGCTCAACGCCAGTTACAAAGTCACCTCAAGCAGGCCCGCGAGGCTCTGGCCCAGGCCGATTGCGCCGATGGCGCCCTGGCCGGCCTGCTGGATATCGTCTTTCGTCCGCGTTAGGGCGAATTACTGGGCATCCCGCCCTCTAATCTCTCGATAGCCTTGTTTCCCTGTGAGGAGTCCTGAGATGTCGAAGTGGAAAATTGCTTACAGCAACGTTGACGGCAATACCTCGGTGGTCACCACCGACGCCGACCAGAAACCGGACATGGAGCGCGTTGCCCAGATCGTTCGTGACGATGCCCTGGAAGAGTACGACGACAGCGAGGTCCCACGGGATTACGACGAACCCACGGTAGCCCTGCTGGAGCGCCACGGCATCACCATCACCGGGATCACCGAGGAAGGCTGATCGCCCGGGTATCTGGCTCTAGCGCAAGGGCCAGATACCGCCATCCCCGACCACGAAGATTCGCCGCACCGGATCGGGCGCCAGCAGGTGCCCGCCGGTGAAGTCGCCAAAGGCCGGCAGGATCAGCACCTCGTCATTCTCCAGGCAGAAACAGGGCAGGCGCAGGGCCTGGCGCCCACGTCCCTGCAGGCGAAACGCCGGATGGATGTGGCCGGCCAGCACCGGCAGGCGCGGGTGTGGATCGGGTTCGTGCTGCAGCGACAGACCATCCAGTTCCAACGGTTCACCCACCACATCGATGCCCAGGGCGGCGGGGGGATCTCCCGCACGACGATCGTGGTTGCCGCGGATCAACAGGAGCCGCAGATGGGCCTGGTGTTCCCGCCAGCGCTCCAGGGTGTCCAGGGTCAGGGGCGCGCGGGATTCCGGGGCGTGCAGGAAGTCACCGAGAAAGATGATCTCCTGGCAGTCGTAGCGAGCCAGCAGGCTGTCCAGTCGGGCGATGTTGCCCGCGGTGGTGCCATGGGGCACCGGTTGGCCCAGGGCCCGGAAGGCCGCCGCCTTGCCGAAGTGGATATCCGCCACCAGCAACGCCCGGCGTGCCGGCCAGTAGATGGCCTTTTCCGCGAGCAGCCAGAGTTCGACACCGGCGAGGATGAGGGAGTGATAGGCAGGCATGGGGTCTCCAGAAAACGCTTCCTGCTCTGATGGCAGCCAGGTGGCAGGGTTCAGCAGTGTCCCGTCTTGGGCAGCAGCGGCGCCTGGTTGAGCTGATCTGCGACCGCCTTCATCGGGGTATCTGTAGGAACTGTCTTGACCGGGCTATCGCGGCCATGGGGCGCTCCTGCAGTTAGCCTGAGCGGTCGCAGCGGCGGACCGCCATGGGCGCGATCCGCTGGGACGGTAGAGCCTATGACCACCATTGAGCCAGGCCAGGTGCACCGTCGCCGGCAGCCCGGTAAACTGGCGGTTCACTAGAGTCCGGAGCGACCCATGTCGACATCCTTCGCCCAGATGCTGGAAAACATCACCCCCGATATCTACGAGGGCCTGAAGATGGCCGTGGAGATCGGCAAGTGGCCGGACGGCCGCAAACTCAGTCGTGACCAGGTCGAGCTCTGTCTGCAGGCGGTAATCGCCTACGAGGCCAAGCACCTGCCGGAAGACCAGCGGACCGGCTACATGGGTCCCCAGGAGTGCGCCTCCAAGTCGGTACCCATCGAGAACATCCTGTTCAAGTCCGACGCCATTCACTGATCGTCCGCGCCTTACCCGACGAGGTGCCCTTCGCGAGAAGAGGCACCTCGCGTCTTTTAGAAATCGAGAATCTTCCTACCGTGATGACCGAACTGGGCCGTGGCGCCCTGCGCAAGATGGCCGTGACCCTGGCCGACCCCGTCAACTATGCCTTTCGCCTCAATGAGCGCGAGGTGCCGGTCAATCCGCTGATCGGTCGCCGCGTACGGCTCGAATACCTGGGTGCCATCCATTGCTCCCATTGCGGCCGCAAGACCCGCAAGAGCTTCAGCCAGGGCTACTGCTATCCCTGCTTCACCGCCCTTGCCCAGTGCGACAGCTGCATCGTCAGTCCCGAGAAGTGCCACTACGAACACGGCACCTGCCGCCAGCCGGAGTGGGGCGAGGCCCATTGCATGGTGCCCCACATCGTCTACCTGGCCAATTCCTCGGGCCTCAAGGTGGGCATCACCCGCGCTACCCAACTGCCCACCCGCTGGATCGACCAGGGCGCCTACCAGGCGCTGCCGATCCTGAGGGTCGCCACCCGCCAGCAATCCGGTCTGGTGGAGGACGTGCTGCGCAGCCAGGTGGGCGATCGCACCAACTGGCGGGCGATGCTCAAGGGTATGGCCGCCCCGGAAGACCTGGTCGCGGTGCGCGAGCGCATCTTCGATGCCTGCGCCCAGGGCCTGGACGATCTCCAGGGTCGCTTCGGCCTGCAGGCGATCCAGCCGGTGGTCGACATGGCGCCCATCGAGATCCATTATCCGGTGACGGTCTATCCCACCAAGGTGGTCAGCCACGACCTGGAAAAGACCCCCGTGGTGGAAGGCACGCTGCTGGGCATCAAGGGTCAATACCTGATGTTCGACACCGGCGTGATCAACATTCGCAAGTACACGGCCTATCAGCTGGCCGTGTCCGCCTCCGCAGCAGAGATGTAAGGACGTAAGCCATGCGCACCGACCAGCCCCAGACCATCTACCTGAAGGACTACCAGGCGCCCGAGTACCTCATCGAGGAAACCCGCCTTCGCTTCGAGCTGCATGACGACCAGACCCTGGTGCATGCCGAGCTGCGCCTGCAGCGCAACCCGACGCGTGGCGCGGGCTTGCCGCCGCTGGTGCTGCACGGTGAGGAGCTGGAACTGCTGGCGGTGGCGCTGGACGCCCAGACCCTGGCGGCTGGCGACTACCAGGTCGAGGCGGGCAGCCTGACCCTGCAGCCGCAGGAAGAGACCTTCGTGCTCAAGACCTCGGTGCGCATCCATCCGGAAAGCAATACCGCCCTGGAAGGGCTGTACGTCTCCGGCACCATGTTCTGCACCCAGTGCGAGGCCGAGGGCTTCCGCAAGATCACCTACTACCTGGACCGGCCGGACGTGATGAGCGTCTTCACCACCACGGTGGAGGCCGACAAGGCCAGGTACCCGATCCTGCTTTCCAACGGCAATCCCGTGGCCAGTGGCGACGCCGAGGGCGGTCGTCACTGGGCGACCTGGGAAGATCCCTTCCCCAAGCCGGCCTATCTGTTCGCCCTGGTGGCCGGTGACCTCTGGTCCGTGGAAGACAGCTACCGCACCGGCAGCGGCCGCGACGTGGCCCTGCGCATCTACGTCGAGCCGGAAAACATCGGCAAGCTGCAGCACGCCATGGACAGCCTGAAGAAGTCCATGCGCTGGGACGAGGAGGTCTATGGCCGCGAATACGATCTGGACATCTTCATGATCGTCGCGGTGAACGACTTCAACATGGGCGCCATGGAAAACAAGGGGCTCAACATCTTCAACTCCAGCGCCGTGCTGGCCAGCCCGCGCACCGCCACCGACGCCGCCCACCAGCGCGTCGAGGCCATCGTCGCCCACGAGTACTTCCACAACTGGTCGGGCAACCGCGTGACCTGCCGCGACTGGTTCCAGCTGTCGCTCAAGGAAGGCTTCACCGTGTTCCGCGACGCCGGCTTCAGCTCCGACATGAATTCGCCGACGGTCAAGCGCATCGAGGACGTGGCCTTCCTGCGCACCAACCAGTTCGCCGAGGACGCCGGCCCCATGGCCCACCCGGTGCGCCCGGATCACTTCATCGAGATCTCCAACTTCTACACCCTGACGGTGTACGAGAAGGGCGCCGAGGTGGTGCGGATGCTGCACACCCTGTTGGGCGCGGACGGCTTCCGCAAGGGCACCGATCTCTACTTCGAGCGCCACGATGGACAGGCGGTGACCTGCGACGACTTCATCAAGGCCCTGGAAGACGCCAACGGCGCCGACTTCAGCCAGTTCAAGCGCTGGTACAGCCAGTCCGGCACGCCACGCCTGGCGGTCAGCGAGCACTACGACGCGGCGGCCAGGACCTATCGCCTGACCTTCCGCCAGAGCTGCCCACCTACGCCAGGTCAGCCGACCAAGGAGCCCTTCGTCATCCCGGTCCAGCTCGGTCTGCTGGACGGCCAGGGCCGCGACCTGCCGCTGCGCCTGGAAGGTGAGGGTACTGCCCAGGGTACCGACCGAGTGCTGTCGGTCACCCAGGCCGAGCAGACCTTCACCTTCGTCGACGTGCCCGAGCAACCGCTGCCGTCGCTGCTGCGTGGCTTCTCCGCCCCGGTCAAGCTCAGCTTTCCCTACAGTCGCGAGCAGCTGACCTTCCTCATGCAGCACGACAGCGACGGCTTCAATCGCTGGGATGCCGGCCAGCAGCTGGCCGTGCAGGTGCTGCAGGGCATGATCGCTGGCGAGCCGCTGGACACCCGGCTGGTGGAGGCCCTGCGTACCGTGGCCGCGGACGAGTCCCTCGACCCGGCCATGGTCGCCGAGATGCTGTCGCTGCCGTCCGAGGCCTATCTGGTGGAGCTATCCGAGCAGGCCGATCCCTGTGCCATCCACGGCGCTCGTCGCCAGGCGCGCCGGGCTATCGCCGAAGCCCTGCGCGACGTGCTCTGGCAGCGTTATCGCAGTGCCCGCGAAGCCTCCCGCGCCACGCCCTACCAGGCCAGCGCCGACCATATCGCCCGCCGCAGCCTGCAGAATGCCGCCCTGGGCTACCTCATGCTGCTGGAAGAGCCGGAAGCCCGCGATGCCGCCCTGGAGCAGTTCGAACACGCCGACAACATGACCGAGCGCCTGGCCGCGCTGAGCGGCCTGGTCAACTCCGGCTTCGAGCAGGAGAAGGCGGAGGTGCTGGCGCGCTTCTACGAGGAATTCAAGGCCGATCCGCTGGTGATGGACACCTGGCTCAGCGTCCAGGCCTCCAGTCCCCTGCCGGGCGGTCTGGCCCGCGTCCAGGCACTCATGGAAAACCCGGTCTTCACCCTGAAGAACCCCAACAAGGTGCGGGCGCTGATCGGTGCCTTCGCCAACGCCAACCTGGTCAATTTCCACGCCGAGGATGGCAGCGGCTATCGCTTCCTGGCCGACCAGATCATCAGCCTCAACCGCCTCAATCCGCAGATCGCGTCGCGCCTGCTCACGCCCCTGACCCGGTGGAAGAAGTACGGTCCCGCGCGCCAGGCACTGATGCGCGCCGAGCTGGAGCGCATCCTGGCCAGCGGCGAACTGTCCAGCGACGTCTACGAGGTGGTGAGCAAGAGCCTGGCGTAGGTCTGCTCGGGAGCGCTCCTTGTTGGGCGTCGACGATAGAGGCGTCTCGACTCAACCTACCGAGGCATAGGTAGGTTGGGATTGAGCCCCGCGAAGCCCAACATGGCCCGCTGCTGCAAAGCCTGACGCCCCGCGTCGGGCTTTTTTTCGTCCCGCTTTTCCCTGCAGCCACAGCCCCTGGCCCCGCCCGCGGAAAGGCGGCGCAGGCCCCATGCCTGGCGACTCGTCCCCACTCTGGCGCCGCTTGGCTGCTGGAAATGCTTTAGGCGGTCAGTTGTATTCAAATCAGCTGCAGAATGAAGCGCCGCCGCCGACAGGGTGGGCAGGGTGTTTCGAACGGCACCCAGGCCCTAATCACCGGAAGAGCGCGGAGCGGCAGATGAGTCATGCACAGCTGATGGATTGGGGATTCGTCCTGATAACCCTGTGCAATATCCTGCTGATCGCCCTGGTGGTATTGCTCCTGTGGCAGCGTCATTTCGCCGGCGACGCCGCGGCCAAGGTCGAGGACGCCAGCGGCGAGGAGCAGGCACCTCCGGTGTCCGACGCGGTGGACAGCCTGCCTGCCGACATTCCACCACCACTGCCTGCCAGCACCGGCCCTGCGGCGAACCGCAACGTCGACCTCTTCGACGAGGGACCGGAAGAGGTGTACGACGCGAACTATCCCGAGTGGAAGAAGAGCGACGACCCCTATGTCGAGGAGCTGCTGTCGCACCGCGAAGCCTTGGAGCTCAAGGTGGACAACATGGTCATGCGGCTGACCCGGGCGCACAAGGTGGTGACCGGCCTGCGCGCGCAGAATCGCGAGCTGCGCGCCTCCGAAGCCCACGCCCAACGCCTGCAGGAAGAGCTGACCCGGACCCAGACCAGCCTCGCCCAGATGCGCCAGGAGCGTGATGCTCTGCTGGCCGAGGTCCAGCCCAGCCGCAAGGCGGATTCGGCGTCCCGGCATTCGACTGACGCGGGTGCGCCTTCTTCCCTCTGAGCGGTGGTGTGCGGCTCCTGGCTCACCGGCCATCCCCTCAACCGTCGCCTCTGTCGCGCTGCGCAACCGTCGGCGCGGCCTGCCCCTAGACCCTGCGCGAAAGCCTCGAAGAGGAACGGGCGAAGCCGTCGCGGACCCCGGTGGAAAAGGAATTCATCGAGCAGGTGTTCATCGATACCGATGCCCTTACCGACAGCTACCAGGCCCTGCAGCACGAGCCTGTCGCGCTGCAGGAGCAGCTGCAGGCGCTACAGGACCGCCCGGAGGCGGCTCAGTCGCGGTAGAGGGCGGCGAGGATGGCTTCGGGGAAGGGCCCGCTCATGCCGGCGATCGCGGTATTGGTCAGGATCACCACGCTCAGCTCCCGCGCTGGATCGATGAACCAGGCATTGCCGTAGACGCCGCCCCACTGCAGGGTGCCGGGCGTCTGCGGGGTCCTGGCCATCCGGGCATCGCGCAGTACCGCCGCGCCCAGGCTGAAGCCCCAGCCCGGTGCATCGTCGCGTTGCAGCCCCGGGATCTGGTCTTCCATGATCAGGCGCTGGCTGGCCGGTTTGAGCAGCTTGCCCTGGCGGAGCCCTTCCAGGAAGGCGAGATAGTCGCCCGCGCTGCCCTGCATGCCACCGCCGCCCGAGGCAAAGGCCTGCGCCGAAAGGGCACGCGCCGGCGAATAGAGAATGCCGCCCTTGGGCATGGGCAGCAGATAGGGCTCGCTCATGGGCTCGGGGCGCGGATAGCCGTCGCGATAGGCCGTGGCCAGGCGCCCGGCATCGCTGACGTGGAAGCTCAGATCGTGCAGGCCCAGCGGTGCGGCCACCTCCTGCTGGACGACCTCGGGCAGGGGCTGCCCGGTCGCGGCCGCCAGCACGCCGCCCATCACGTCCAGCGCGAGGGAATAGCGCCACTGGGTGCCCGGCTTGAAGTCCAGAGGCACGCCCGCCAGGCGCCGGAGGTTTTCTTCCAGGGTCAGGGGCGCGCCATCCAGGCCGTCGGAGACCCCGGCGCGGTGATAGGGACCGTTCGCGTCTTCGCCGAAGCCGTAGTGCAGGCCGGCAGTATGACTGAGCAGCTGCGCCAGCGTGGGGACGGCCGGGGTGCCATCGGCCAGCTGCGGGGTGAAGTAGGGCAGGTAGCGACTGACCGGGGCCTGCAGATCCAGGCGTCCCTGGTCCGCCAGTCGCAAGGCCGTCACGGCCACCAGCGGCTTGGTCAGGGAGGCGAAGCGAAACAGCTGGTCTTCGCGCATCGGCCGCTGGGCTTCGCGATCGGCGAAGCCAGCCGCGCGCTGGTACACCACCCGGCCCTGGCGGGCGACCATGACCACGGTCCCGACGATATGCTGCTGGGCGATGGCGCGTTCCAAGATCGGATCCAGGCGGGCGGCGAGGGTGGCGTCCTCGGCCTGGGCGAGGGGCGTACTCAGGCCGAGGCCGAGTGCGCTGGCGAGCAGTAGGGAAGACATCTGGTTTAAGCTCCTGGCGAAACGCCGGCGGCTGGACCGGCCAAAAGGAGGAATCCTCGCATGATTCGCGACATTTTGAAGATGGGCGATCCGCGCCTGCTGCGGGTGGCGCCGCCGGTGGCGGCCGAGCGCTTCGGCTCGCCCGAGCTGCACGGCCTGATCCAGGACCTGTTCGACACCATGGCCGCCGCCGGTGGCGTGGGCCTCGCGGCGCCCCAGATCGGCGAGGATCTGCAACTGATGGTCTTCGGCTTCGAGCGCAATGCCCGCTATCCCGAGGCCGCTCCGGTGCCGCTGCAGGTACTGATCAATCCGCGGCTCGAGGTGCTGGACGCCCGCGAAGAGCTGGGCTGGGAAGGCTGCCTGTCGATCCCGGGACTGCGCGGCGAGGTGCCGCGGCCACGGCGGATCCGCTATCGTGGCGTGGATGGCGACGGCCGCGCCGTCGACCAGGAAGCCGAGGGGTTTCATGCACGGGTGGTCCTGCACGAATACGATCACCTGATCGGGCGACTCTATCCCTCGCGGATCCAGGACTTCGCCCGCTTCGGCTTTACCGAGGTGCTGTTCCCCGACCTGACGCCGGACGCCCAGCGCTAGGCGCCGGCAGTCTCCAGCTGCGCCCTGACGGCCACCGCCAACTGGGCGTAGGGCACCGCGCCATCCAGCGCCTGAGCCTCTTCGACGGGCGCCCCGGCGGAGCGCAGCAGTAGCGTCGGCACCGCGGTGATGCCCAGGGCTTCGGCGCGATCCTCGGCATGCAGCACCACGTCGGTGTGATCGCCCCGGGCAAGACTGGCCTTCAACGCCTGGCTGTCCAGACCACTGCGCCGCGCGAGCTCGAGCAGGACGTCCAGCTCACCGATATCGTGCCCCTCTACGAAAAAGGCCTGGAAGACCGCCAGGTGGAAGGCGTCGAAACGGTCGTGCTCGCGGGCGAATTCCGCCGCCTCGAGCGCCAGGCGACTGCGCGGTTGCACGGGCGGTAGGCGCAGCACCATGCCGTACTCCGCCGCCATGGGATAGACGGCGCGATCCCAGGTCCGGCGCAGGTAGTCACCGGCGGGATCGAGGGTGGGCGTGGGTTCGGGACGCAATTCGAAGGCATGCCACTCGATGGCCAGCTGGTCGCCGAATTCCTCCTGTAGACGCGCCAGCTGGGGCAGCTCGAGGTAGCAGAAGGGGCAGACGTAATCGCTCCAGACATCCAGACGAACGCGCGGGATGGCGGTCATGGCAGTGCTCCGGAAGGGCATGGTGTCCGTCGGACCGCACCCGGGCGCGGATGTTCGGTGAAGCGGCCGATATCCCTGGGCAATCGGGCACCGGTCAGGTCCTGCGGCCGCGAAAGCCAGCAGCCTGCGAGCGGATAGCTCTTCATATCCGGAAACGGAATCGCCACCGGTCAATTACGTGAATTGAGCGGCGATCCGCGCTCCAGACGCTTGCCTTGAACCTGTTTCCGACCCCAGGTTCCTATGGCGGCACCCCTTCTTTCACGCGCTAAGGACTATCATCGTGGGCTATTTCCACCGCATCCTGACATTCCTTCGGCAAACCTTCACTTACGTCGGCTGGTCGGTCTTCTGGCTGTTGCTGTGGGATATCGCCGTCACCGTCGACTACATGCTCTTCGTCGACCAGCGGGCGCAGTTGCCCACCATTCCCCTGACCCTGATCGGTTCGGCGCTGATCGTGCTGACCAGCTTCCGCAACACCAGTGCCTATCAGCGCTGGTGGGAGGCGCGCACCCTGTGGGGCGGCATGGTCAACAGTTCGCGCAGCTTCGCCCGGCAGGTACTGTCGCTCATCGATGATGGCGACGAGCACTTCAACGCCATCAAGACGGTGCTCATCGAGCGCCATCTCGCCTATGTCCGCTGCCTGGCCTGCCAGCTCAGCGGTGACCCGTTGCCCAAGGAAGTCCGCACCTACCTGGGCAAGGAGGAGTGGGCGATGCGCAAGGAAACCAACAACTTCGCCAACGCCATCTTGAGCGGCTCTTCCAGCCTGATCGCCCTGGAATACCGCGCCGGTCGGCTGGACAGCATTCGCCTGGAGCGCCTGGAAGCCACCTTCGTCGACATGTCCAACTGGCAGGGTGGCATGGAGCGCATCGCCAACACGCCCTTGCCCTATCCCTACGTGAACTTCCCGCGGCTGTTCATCTTCCTGTTCTGCGTGCTCATGCCCATCGGCCTGGTGGAGAGCCTGGAGTGGTACACACCGCTGGCCTCCACCGTGGTGGGCTTCATCTTCCTGGCCATGGAAAAGGTCGGTACGGACCTGCAGAATCCCTTCCAGCGCAGTCGGCACCAGATCACCATGGGCACCATCTGCAACACCATCGAGGGCAACCTGCGCACCATGCTGCGCGATGCCCGCGGGGGGTACGCCTCGGTCAGCGAGATCGTGCGGGATTCGCGGCTGAGTTCGCCAGAGAAGGATTCCGTCTGAGCAGGGCTCGGTGCCGGCAAGTGCCCGCACCGGGCCCGGGCGTTACTTGAAGTCCCACTGCATCTGCGCCGGGATGCTGATGTCGCGCGAGGAGTGCACGCAGACATCCAGGTAGTCGGTGAAGCGTGGCGGGGCGGCGATGCCTTCGTCGAGTAGACGCTGGTTGTCGAACAGGTAGTTCAGATCGGCGAACCCGCCGTACAGCTTGAGCGCCCGCAGCACCAGGCGCGGATTGGCCGGGCCGATGCGTTCGTTGAAGTCGGCGGCCAGCTCCTTGAGGTCGGCGCTGTCCACCTGGCGATAGCGCTCGCCGACCGGAGCGTCGCCCATGGCACCGGCATAGGCCTCGTCGATTTCGCCGAAGGTGCAGGCGCCGGCGTTGCCTGCGGAGATGTGGTACAGGCTGTAGTTCAGCTTGGGCTTGAGCGCCAGTTCCACCAGGGCTTCGGCGCAGTAGTCCACCGGAATGACATCGATCTGCTCATCGAGGCCGCAGGTGAAGCGTTCCAGGGCGAAGCCCATGCGGAACACCCAGAAGATGCTGCCCGACGCCTTGCAGCCCGAACGACGATGACCCACCACGATGGAGGGGCGCGCCACCACCAGCGGCAGCAGCGGCAACTCGTTGCGCAACTTGAGTTCGATGGCGGCCTTGGAGGCGGTGTAGTCCACCAGCTGCTGGTCCGGTTCGGGGAAATCCCAGGTCTCGGCGACCGGCGATTGGCGCTGCGGACCGCAGGCCATGGCGGTGCTGACGTGCAGGAAGCGCTTCAGTCGCCGCGACTGGGCGCACGCCTCGGCCAGGGCGAAGGTGCCCTCGACGTTGACCGGCCAGATCTTCGGATTGCGCGAGAAAGAGGCCACCGCCGCGCAGTTGATGACTTCGTCCAGCGTCCGCAGGAGCGGCTTGGCGGCTTCGATCCAGTGAGTGTCGAGCAGGTCGCCACAAAGAATCTGTTCGGGCTTGAGCAGGGCGGCAAGGCGCTCGTCGATGTCATGGACGCGAAGGTTCTGCAGCAGACGCTCCAGGCCCTCCGCCGGGGTGGCGGCACGGACCAGGAATCTCAGCCCTTCGACATGGCCCAGCTCCAGCAGACGCAGGGTGACGGCACCGCCGAGAAAGCCGGTGGCACCGGTAACGAGGATGCGGCGCGGCGCGGCGGTGAATGGGATGGAAGAGACGGGAAGCGACATGGCAGAGGCCCTGGTTGGCGAAACGTGGGCTTACCTTAGGGCTCGACGCTGAAGGATTTATTAAGGCTGGGGAACCCCTCAAGGCCGGCGTCTTTCTAGATACCTGAGCGTAACGACCGACAACCGCCTGGAGACCCCCATGGAACTTCCCGTTCACGATCTGACGACCCTCTTCGAGCAACTGGGCCTGGACTCCGATCCGGCTGCCATCGATGACTTCATCGCCAGCCACTCCCCGCTGCCCGACGCGGTCAAGGTATCCGAAGCCGACTTCTGGTCGCCGGCGCAGAAGGCTTTTCTCAAGGACGAGATCATGGGAGACGCCGATTGGGCGCCGATCGTCGACGAGCTGAACGTCCGTCTGCATAGTCATGACTAAACCTACAGGGCTGGAAGCATTCAGCCCTGCAGACCCTTCCATGTCCGGAGACTTGCCATGAATGCCGTCCATGCCCAGCAGCAGCCCAACGATCCGCCCGTCGCCGACGATGAAGAAGAGGTGAGCGAGGAACAGCTCGACGAATCCGTCGAGGAAACCTTTCCCGCGAGCGATCCCATCTCGCCCTGATGGTTTCTTGGCGCCGTTTCGGCGGCGCCACCCCTACCCCTGATCTGGCTTTCTTGCACACTCGTCGTGCCGTTTTCCTCCGTTGACCAGCCCTTCCCGCCGCGACTGCTAAGGTAATTGCGTCGCGCCCGCATCGCGACCGGGGTCGCGCAGGCGATCCGACGGATCGTTCAACGCAGGGAATCCCATGATCAAGACCTTCTTCGCCACCGTGGCCGGCTCGCTTATCGCTCTGGCCATGCCCTTCGCTGTGGCCGAACCCATCGTCATCAAGTTCGCCCATGTGGTGACGGACGATACGCCCAAGGGCCGCGGTGCCCTGCAGGTGCAGAAGCTGGTGCAGGAACGGCTGGCCGGCAAGGTCAGGATCGAGGTCTATCCCAACTCCAGCCTGGTGGGCGATGCCGACGAACTGGAGGCCCTGCGCAGCAACCGGGTCCAGCTGCTGGCGCCCTCGGTTTCCAAGCTCAATGCCCTGGCCAAGCCGCTCAAGGTTTACGATCTGCCCTTTCTGTTCGACAACATCGAGGCGGTCAAGCGCTTCCAGCGGCGCGACAAGAGTCGCGAACTGCTGGGCAGCCTGGTCCCCCACGGTATCACCGGGCTGGCCTACTGGAACAACGGTGGCCGGCAGCTCTCGGCCACGCGGGAAATCCACGTCCCCGCCGACCTCAAGGGCCTGACCTTCCGCGTCGAGTCCTCCGATGTCCTGGCGGCCTATTACCAGCAACTGGGCGCCCAGGCGGTCAAGCTGCCGTTCGCCCAGGTCTACGACGCCCTGCGCACCGGCAAGGTCCAGGGCGCGGAGAATCCCTGGTCGAATCTGCTGGGGCAGAAGATCAATACCGTGCAGCCCTATATCGTCGAGGACAATCACAGCTTCCTCACCTATATGCTCATCACCAACCCCGCCTTCTGGAACGGGCTGCCCTTCGAGATCCGCAGCGAGCTGGAGGCCATCCTCGACGAGGTCTCCCAATCGGTGAACCGCGATGCCGAAGCCATCAACGCCAAGGCGCGCGAGCGGGTGGCGGCGGCCAATACCAGCAAGATCCTGGTGCCGACGGCGGCCGAGCGCGATGCCTGGCGCGCGGCGGTGGCGCCCCTGATCAAGCGGTACGAAAGTGAAGTGGGCAGCGACGTCCTGCGCGCCGCCGAGGCCGCCAATCGGCGCTGAGATTGCACGGGCGTCCACCCCGGATTTGCGGCAAACTGGCACGGCGTCATCCCGACAACAAGAGGAATAGCCGTGCAGCACGCGGTCATCAGCGGTAGTGGGCTCTATACGCCGCCCGAAAGCATTTCCAACGACGAACTGGTTGCGTCCTTCAATCAGTGGGCTGGCCAGTGGAATGCCGAGCATGCCGACGCCATCGCCCAGGGCAGCCTGGCGCCCCAGCCGGAATCCAGCGCCGCCTTCATCGAGAAGGCCTCCGGCATCCGCAGCCGCCATGTGGTCGACAAGGCCGGCATCCTCGATCCGGCGCGCATGGTGCCGCATATCCCCGAACGTTCCAACGACGAGCCCTCGATCCTCTGCGAGATGGGTGTCGCCGCGGCGCGCGAGGCCCTGGAGCGCGCCGGGCGGACGGCCGCCGACATCGACGGCGTCATCGTCGCCTGCTCCAACCTGCAGCGCCCCTATCCGGCGGTAGCCATCGAAGTGCAGGCCGCGCTGGGAATCCAGGGCTACGGCTTCGACATGAACGTCGCCTGCTCCTCGGCGACCTTCGGCCTGCAGACCGCGGCCAACGCCGTGCAACTGGGCCAGGCGCGGGCGGTGCTGGTGATAGATCCGGAGATCTGCACCGGCCACCTGAATTTCCGCGACCGCGACAGCCATTTCATCTTTGGCGATGCGGCCACCGCCCTGGTGGTGGAGCGCGCCGACCAAGCGACCTCGGCGCATCGCTTCGAGATCCTCGGGACCCGGCTGTTCACCCAGTTCTCCAACAACATCCGCAACAACTTCGGCTTCCTCAACCGCGCGGCGGAGGAGGGCATGACCCACCCGGACAAGCTGTTCGTCCAGGAAGGGCGCAAGGTGTTCAAGGAGGTCTGCCCACTGGTGGCCGAATTGATCGCCAATCACCTCGCCGAACTGGACATCCCCGTCGAGCGGGTCTCGCGCTTCTGGCTGCACCAGGCCAACCTGGCGATGAATCAGCTCATCGTCAAGCGTCTGCTGGGCCGCGAGCCCGAGTCTGGCGAAGCTCCGGTCATCCTCGACACCTATGGCAACACCAGCTCGGCCGGTTCGGTCATCGCGATGCATCTGCACCACGAGGATCTGGCCAGTGGCAGCCTGGGCGTGCTCAGCTCCTTCGGCGCCGGCTATTCCATCGGCAGCGTGGTGCTACGCAAGGTCTGATCGACGGCAGGAGTCTTCCCGGGATGACCGTTGTCGGACCTGGGAAGACCTCTTGATATAGGGAGACCCCGTGCCGCCAGGAAGCCTGCTTCAGGTCCAGCTGCGTCAGCTGCGCCCCACCCAGCCCGCGATCGGCCACGACCAGGTGCTGTACAAGCTTGGCAAGTACGCCTGCGACCGGCGCAAGCTGTTCGACGACTACTGCGAAGCCAACGGCCAGCACCTGAGTGGTGGCTTCCAGCCGAGCACCAGTCTGCGTTCGGCCGGCGATGCCCTCGGGGTACGGCCGCCGGGTAGCTGTCCGGATGAAATGAAGACCGTCGTCATAGGGCCCGGACGGCAGCTCTATCTCACCGATGGCCACCACACTTTTTCCGCCTTCTGGGAACATCCCGGCGGTGGCCCGGAAACCTCGGTATGGGTCAGGGTCACCGACGACTTCAGTGGTGCTGCGAGCATGGCCGAGTTCTGGATTCGCCTGCTCGACGAGCGCAAGGCCTGGCTCAAGGACCCCCAGGGCCGCCCGATCCTGCCTGAACAGCTCCCGGAAACCCTGGGGCTCACCGCCATGGCCGACGATCCTTATCGCGCCCTGGTCTATTTCGCCCGCCAGATCGGCTACGACAAGCCGCGTACGCCGGACGGTCGGGTGCTGCCGTCGGAATTCCTCGAGTTCTACTGGGCCGAGTGGCTGCGCATGCTGTTGCCCCTGCAGGGCTACGATCTCGACGATCGCAAGAGCTACGCCAAGGCGGTGGAGCAGGCTGCCCGGCTGATGGTGGCCAACCCCGGCATGCTGATCGGCAGCTCGGGGCGTACGGCGCTGGAGATGGGTGGCTATCGGGCCCTGGACAAGAAGGTGCTGCGCAAGCTGTCCGCCAGCGACGGCAAGTTCACCTACCTGCTGGCGGCCCGCGCCCAGCGGGCGGCCCTGTCGCGGGCGATCTAGCCGTTTTCCGGCTTAAGTGTCTGTTACTAGCAGGTTTTTTTCTTATTGGTGTTGACAGGGGAGGCCGGGGCTCTTAACATGCGCCCCGTCCTGACCGACGGGGCTATAGCTCAGCTGGGAGAGCGCTTGCATGGCATGCAAGAGGTCGACGGTTCGATCCCGTCTAGCTCCACCAAATTTCGGTTTCGCCTTCGGGGGGAATCGGTAGAGGGTTTCGTCCCCTTCGTCTAGTGGCCTAGGACACCGCCCTTTCACGGCGGTAACAGGGGTTCGAGTCCCCTAGGGGACGCCATATCGGTCACGCATCCCAGGCGTGGCAAGATGCTGTACTTGGGGCTATAGCTCAGCTGGGAGAGCGCTTGCATGGCATGCAAGAGGTCGACGGTTCGATCCCGTCTAGCTCCACCAAATTCGTGATCCGCAAGGATCGCACCAGGGTAACGTCCCCTTCGTCTAGTGGCCTAGGACACCGCCCTTTCACGGCGGTAACAGGGGTTCGAGTCCCCTAGGGGACGCCATATCGGTCACGCATCCCAGGCGTGGCAAGATGCTGTACTTGGGGCTATAGCTCAGCTGGGAGAGCGCTTGCATGGCATGCAAGAGGTCGACGGTTCGATCCCGTCTAGCTCCACCAAATTCGTGATCCGCAAGGATCGCACCAGGGTAACGTCCCCTTCGTCTAGTGGCCTAGGACACCGCCCTTTCACGGCGGTAACAGGGGTTCGAGTCCCCTAGGGGACGCCACACTCGAAGGAAACCGCCTCACGGCGGTTTTTTTTCGCCCGCACGAAAGCGAGCCGCCAGAGTCTTTCACAGGTGCCCGTCCGGGTACTCATCTGTGTTAGACCTGTAGGCCGAGTCCAAGCAAGGGGAGTAGGATGATCGTCGAGTATCTCTACAGCCTGGCCCAAATGCCTGCCGTCCAGTGGAACGCGCTGCTGGCGGACGACCAGCCCTTTCTGCGGCATGAATTCCTCTCTACCCTGGAAGACAGTGGCAGCCTGGGGCAGGGGACCGGCTGGCAGCCGGCGCACCAGATCCTCAAGGATGAGCAGGGGCACCTGCGGGCCGCGATGCCGGCCTATCTGAAGACGCATTCCTATGGCGAATACGTCTTCGACTGGGCCTGGGCCGATGCCTGCCGCCGTGCCGGGATCGACTACTACCCCAAGCTGCTGGCCGCCGTGCCCTTTTCGCCGGTGCAGGGCGCACGCCTGCTGGGCGATCCGGCCGCCTGCGCGGCCTTGCTCGACGCCACCACCGGCAGCCTGGCCGGTCTGGAGCTCTCCAGTCTGCACGTCAACTTCACCGATCCCAAGGCCGATGCCCTGCTCCAGGATCGCGAAGGCTGGTTGGCGCGGCTTGGTTGCCAGTTCCACTGGCATAATCGCGGCTACGGCGACTACGGCGATTTCCTCGCGGCCCTGACCTCGCGCAAACGCAAGCAGCTGCGCAAGGAGCGTGATCAGGTCGCCGGGCTCGGGGTGAGCTTCGAATGGTGCCGGGGCGGTGAGCTGAGCGAAGCGGAGTGGGATTTCGTCTATGCCTGCTATGCCAATACCTACGAGGTGCGCGGCCAGGATCCCTATCTGACCCGCGCCTTCTTCAGTCTGCTGGCCGAGCGGCTGCCCGAGGCGATTCGGGTGGTCCTGGTCCGCCAGGGCGGTCGGCCGGTGGCCATGGCGTTCTATCTCAAGGACGGTGACACCCTCTATGGTCGTTACTGGGGTTGCCTGCAGGAATTCGATCAGCTGCATTTCGAGACCTGTTTCTACCAGGGCATCGAGTACGCCATCGCCGAAGGACTGCAGCGCTTCGATGCGGGCGCCCAGGGCGAGCACAAGCTGATTCGCGGCTTCGAGCCGACCCTGACCCGCTCCTGGCACTACCTGGTGCATCCGGGCCTGAGGGCGGCGGTGGCGGAGTTTCTCGACCAGGAGCGCGATGGCGTCCAGGCCTATGCACGGCGGGCCGCCGAGGCCTTGCCCTATCGCCAGGACGACGGCGCGGCCCCATGCTGAACTATCTCTGGTTCCTGCTGGCGGCGCTGTTCGAGATCGCCGGCTGCTATGCCTTCTGGCTCTGGCTGCGGCTGGATCGCAGTCCCTGGTGGATAGCGCCCGGGCTTGCCAGCCTGGTGCTCTTCGCCCTGTTGCTGACCCGTATCGAGGCGGCCTACGCCGGGCGCGCCTATGCGGCCTATGGCGGCATTTACGTGGTGGCCTCGCTGGGCTGGCTGGCGCTGGTCGAGCGCATCCGGCCGACCTGGACGGATCTGGCGGGTGGTTTGCTTTGCGTGGCGGGGGCGCTGGTGATCCTGCTGGCGCCGCGCGGCAGTGCCTGACAGGCGCGAGACGCGCTAGTCGTTCAGCAGTTCGGCGGGGACGTCGCGGCGCAGCACCAGTTGGCACAGCGCACTGTCCGGGTCGAAGAGGATGACGGCTTCGCCGGTTTCCAGCGCGCGCCGAGCGCGCTGGGTACGGGTCGCCAGGGGCGTCTCGTCACCGTTGTCGGTGCCGTCGCGGGTGACGAAGTCTTCCAGCAGGTTGTCGAGGGTGGCGGCAGCGAGCTGGTCGTGGGGGATGATCATGGGGATGTGCCTGGAAAAAGGCGCCCAGGATACCCCAGGCGCGTTGATCGAACGCTATTTGCTGCCGTCGCCGACGACCACCTCCAGCGGCGGCAGGTGCGTCTGGTTGTCCATCTGGGTGTCTTCCGGCAGCAGCTGGTGACCAAAGCGGTCCAGCGAGCTGTCGGCCGGCTGGGCATCGCTGTCGAACACCGGCGGGCTGAGCATGTAGCCGGTCAGCAGCTGGCTGAGCGCCGCCAGGCTGACGATATGGGTGCGCTCGTAGCCGTGGGTGGCGTCGCAGCCGAAGGCCAGCAGGGCGACCCGCACGTCCTGGCCGGAACTGATCGCCGAGTGGGCGTCGCTGTAGTAGTAGCGGAACAGGTCGCGACGCACCGGGATGTCGTTGCGTTGCGCCAGGCGCAGCAGGTGTCGCGACAGGTGATAGTCGTAGGGGCCGGCGGAGTCCTGCATGGCCACGCTGACCCGGTGCTCGTCGGATCGCTGGCCGGGAGCCACCGGGGCGATGTCGATGCCGACGAATTCGCTGACGTCCCAGGGCAGGGCGCCGGCGGCGCCCGAGCCCACCTCCTCGGTGATGGTGAACAGCGGGTGGCAGTCGATCGGCGGGGTCTGGCCGGTCTCCTTGAGCATCTTCAAGGCCGTGAGCAGGGCGGCGACGCCGGCCTTGTCGTCCAGATGGCGCGAGCTGATGTAGCCGCTGTCGGTGAACTCGGGCAGTGGATCGAAGGCGACGAAGTCGCCGACCTGCACGCCCAGCTGCTCGGTCTCGTGGCGACTCTTGGTCACCGCGTCCAGCCGCAGCTCGATGTGGTCCCAGGTCACCGGCATCTTGTCGATCTCGGTGTTGAAGGCGTGGCCGGAGGCCAGCAGGGGCAGCACGCTCCCTCGCAGGGTGCCGTCATCGGTGAACAGGCTGACGCGGCTGCCTTCGGCGAAGCGACTCGACCAGTGGCCCACGGCCGCCAGGCCCAGGCGACCGTTGTCCTTGATCTCGCGGACGATGGCGCCGATGGTGTCCAGGTGCGCGGACACGGCCCGGTCGGGACTCTCCTTGTGGCCCTTGATGGTGGCGCGGATGGTGCCGCGGCGGGTCAGTTCGAAGGGGATGTCGAGTTCGTTGAGCCGTTCGGCGACGTACATGACGATGGTATCGGTGAAACCCGTAGGGCTGGGGATCGCCAGCATGTCCAGCAGGACCTTGCGCAGGTAATCCAGATCGGGCTCGGGCAAGTGATTCATAGCGGAACCTCCCGGGAGAGCGGGAACAGCAGGTCGATGAAGCGTTCGGCGGTGGGGCGCGGCTCGTGATTGGCCAGGCCCGGTCGCTCGTTGGCTTCGATGATGACGTAGTCGGGCGAATCGGCGGCAGGCACCAGCAGGTCCATGCCGGTGACCGGGATGTCCAGCGCCCGGGCCGCCTGGATGGCTGCATCGGCCAGCACCGGATGGAGGCTGTCGGTGACGTCCTCCAGGATGCCGCCGGTGTGCAGGTTGGCGGTCTTGCGCACGGCCAGGTGGGTGCCGGCGGGCAGCACGCTGTCCCACTCGTAACCGGCACCGCGGATGGCGCGTTCGGTTTCCTCGTCCACCGGGATGCGCGACTCGCCGCCGGTGGCGGCCTGACGACGGCGACTCTGGGCCTCGATCAGGTCCCTGACGCTGTGCTGACCGTCGCCGACGATTTCTGCCGGCCGGCGAATGGCGGCGGCCACCACCTCGTGGCCAATGACCACTACCCGCAAATCGAGACCCTGGTGAAAGCTCTCCAGCAACACGCGATCGTCATGGCGCTGCGCCGCCTGGATGGCGGTGGCGAGGTGTTCGGCGTCGCGGATATCCACGGCCACACCCTTGCCCTGCTCGCCATTGACCGGCTTGACCACCAGGGCGCCATGCTTCTCCAGGAAGGCGGCGTTGTCTTCGTCGCTGCCTGCCAGTTGCTGCTCAGGGACCTTCAGCCCGGCGCGGGCCAGGGTACGGCTGGTCAGCACCTTGTCGGCGCAGAGGGTCATGGTGACCGCTGAGGTGAGGTCGGTCAGGGACTCGCGGCAGCGGATACGACGGTTGCCCTGGATCAGGGTGAAGAGGCCGCCTTCGGCGTCATCAACCTGCACCTCGATGCCACGCCTCAGGGCTTCGTCGACGATGATGCGCGCATAGGGATTGAGTTCGGCCGCTGGCCCGGGACCGAGGAACAGCGTCTGGTTGATGCCGTTCTTGCACTTGATGGCGAAGGTCTGCAGCGGCCGGAATCCCAGCTTGTCGTAGAGCCGCTTGGCCTGCAGATTGTCATGCAGCACCGACAGATCCAGATAGGCCAGGCCGCGACTGGCATAGTGCTCGATCAGATGGCGAACCAGCGCCTCGCCGACGCCGGGTCGGCTGCACTCGGGCGAGACGGCCAGGCACCACAGCGAGGAGCCGCCATCGGGATCCTGGAAGGCCTTGACGTGATTGAGGCCCATCACCGAGCCGATGATGGCGCCGCTATCGTCATCCTCTGCGAGCCAGTAGACCGGGCCGCCCTTGTGCCGGGGCGTCAGCCGCTCCGTGTCGACGGGCAGCATGTGCCGCTGCTGATAGAGCCGGTTGATCTCGTTCCAATCCTGCGCGGAGCAGGCGCGGCGGATACGGAAGCCGCGATAGATCCGGCGCGCCGGGCGATAGTCGCTGAACCAGACCCGCAGCGTATCGCTGGGGTCGAGGAACAGTTGCTGGGGTGCCTGGGCCAGCACCTGGTGGGGCGCGGCCACATAGAGCGCGATATCGCGCTCGCCCGGCGTTTCAGTGAGCAGTTCCTTGGCCAGACTGGCGGGATCGGGATAGGTGTGGCCGACGAGCAGCCGTCCCCAGCCGCAATGGAGGCAGAGCGGCTGGGAGGTCGGATGGTCGCCTTCCGCCAGGCGCGCCTGCAGCCGTTCGTAGGAGGGCGTCTGGGCACGCTGGAGGCGCTGGTTGTAGCTGGTCGCTTTCATGCGTCTTGCACCCTCACAGTCCGTGTTCGCTCAGCCAGAGGTTGAGCGCGGCGAGTTGCCAGAGCTTCGAGCCACGCAGGGGCGTGATGCGGTCCGCCGGATTGGTCAGCAGGCGATCGATCTCCGCGGTGTCGAACAGGCCGCGATCCTGGCTGGGGTCCAGCAGCAGCTCTCGTACCCAGTTGAGGGTGTTGCCTTCCAGGTGCTTGAGGCCCGGCACTGGGAAATAGCCCTTGGGCCGGTCGATCACCTCCTGGGGGATGACCTTGCGCGCGGCGGCCTTGAGGACCTGCTTGCCACCGTCGCCCAGCTTGAATTCGGCGGGAATGCGCGCCGAGAGTTCGGCCAGGCGATAGTCGAGGAAGGGCACCCGGGCTTCCAGGCCCCAGGCCATGGTCATGTTGTCGACCCGCTTGACCGGGTCATCCACCAGCATCACGGTGCTGTCCAGACGCAGGGCCTTGTCAACGCCGGCGCTGGCGCCCGGCTTGGCGAAGTGCTGGCGGACGAAGGCCTCGGCGGCGTCTTCCTCCAGGCGCACCCCCGCCTGCACGGTGGCAGCGTATTGGGCATAGTCGCGGTCGAAGAAGGCGGCACGATAGGCGGCGAAGGGATCGGCGGCGCCATGCACCTGGGGATACCAGTGGTAGCCAGCGAAGAGTTCGTCCGCGCCCTGGCCACTCTGTACCACCTTGCAGTGCTTGGAGACCTCGCGTGACAGCAGATAGAAGGCGATGCAGTCGTGGCTCACCATCGGCTCGCTCATCGCCGAGAAAGCGCGTGGCAGCTGCTGGATGATCTCATCCTCGGCGATGCGCAGCTGGTGATGGCGGGTGCCGTAGTGATTGGCGATCAGATCGGAATACTGGAATTCGTCGCCACGCTCGCCGCCCGCATCCTCGAAGCCGATGGAGAAGGTCAGCAGGTCCTTCACTCCCGAATCGTGCAGCAGGCCGACCAGCAGGCTGGAGTCCACCCCGCCGGAGAGCAGCACGCCGACCTCGCGCGCCGCTCGCTGGCGGATCGCGACGGCGTCCTTGAGGCCGTGCAGGACGCGCTCGGCCCAGTCGTCCAGGGTGTAGCGGCGCTCGTCTTCACGGGGGCCGTAGTCCAGGTTCCACCAGGTCTCCTGATGCTGCTGGCCAGACGCATCCACGGTCATCCAGGTCGCCGGCGGCAGCTTCTGCACGCCCTGCAGGATCGTGCGCGGCGCTGGCACCACGGCGTGGAAGTTCAGGTAGTGGTTGAGCGCGACCGAATCGATGCGAGTGTCGATGTCTCCGGCTTCCAGAAGGGCGGGCAGGCTGGAAGCGAATCTCAGGCGCTTGTCGGTGAAGGATAGATACAGCGGCTTGATCCCCAGGCGATCCCGGGCGATGAACAGCCGGCCGCTGTCACGCTCCCAGATGGCGAAGGCGAACATGCCATTGAGTTTGGGCAGCATGTCCCTGCCCCAGGCATGATAGGCCTTGAGCAGGATCTCGGTATCGCCGCCGGAGTGGAAGCTGTAACCCTTGGCTTCCAGCTCGCTGCGCAGTTCCGGGTAGTTGTAGATGGCGCCGTTGAACACCATCGACAACCCCAGCTCCGGCTCGATCATGGGCTGGCCCGAGGCTTCCGCCAGATCCATGATCTTCAGCCGCCGATGGCCCAGGGCGACCGGCCCCTGGCTATGGAAACCCCAGGCGTCGGGGCCGCGCTGTTCGAGGCGGTGGGTGATGCGCTCCACCGCGCTGATGGATGCAGGTTGACGATCGAAACGAAGCTCTCCGGCGATGCCGCACATGGTGCTGTGCCTCTTGAATCCTTGGGATGCGGCGCGGTGAGTTCAGTCCCGAACCCGGCGTGCGCATCCAATGCGTGTGGACTTCTCGCCATCCTTGAGAAGCCAATGCGGGGGCGCTGTGCGCGCGGGAGACGTGGGGCGGACAGGTCGTCTGTCTGGCGCTCCAGGTCTGAACGCACGCAGCGACCGACAGCAGGTCTCAGAGAGGGTAGGATGCCGCCGGTCAGGGCCTCAGGTTACGAGCCCCGGGCGCGGCGGATGGTTCCATGCGAATGGCCGTGGCTGCCGTCACCGTCACAGGTGTAGCTGTCCAACAGGCATAAATATGTTATAATGTATCTTTAGCGTGTGTGCCGAAGACATCCTGTCGTCGGTGCCTCAGATCAGGAGAGACTTCATGAGACCCGGTATCCATCCCAACTACCGTCCTGTGCTGTTCCATGACACCACGTCGGACACCTATTTCCTGATTCGCTCCACTGCCGAGAGCGACCGCACCCAGGAATACGAGGGTGAGACCTATCCCTACATCAGCCTCGATGTGTCCAGCGCCTCCCACCCCATCTACACCGGCGAGCAGCGTCAGATGAAGGTCGAAGGTCGCGTTTCGAGCTTCAACAAGAAGTTCGCCGGCTTCCCGGGCGGCAACAGCAAGTAAGCCCCTCGCGAGCAGCGCGCCGGCTCATCGCGCGCTGCTGACCCCTTCGAGGGTGGCGAAGGACGTGTCCTTGGCGGTCAGCAGGAAGTCCTGCATGAAGGGCGCCTCCAGCATGTCTTCGCGGATCGCCGCATAGAGCGTCGCATAGAGCCCTTTCTCGCCCAGCCGCCGCGCCGTCACGTAGCCACGGGAGCTGTACTCGTGGATCGCCCAGTTGGGTAGGCAGCAGACGCCACGCCCCGACGCCACCAGTTGCAGCATCATCACCGTCATCTCCGCCGTGCGTATCGACAGCGGTTCGACGTCCGCCGGATCGAGGAAGCGGGTGAAGATATCCAGCCGATCGCGCTCCACCGGATAGGTGATCTGGGTCTCCTGAGCGAGGTCCTCGGGCACGATATAGGTCCGTTGCGCCAGCGAATGCTGATTGGCTACCGCCAGCAGGGCCTCGTAGGTGAACAGCGGCACGTAGGTGACGCCCGAGAGGTCCACCGGATCGGCTGTCACCACCAGGTCCAGATCGCCACGCGCCAGGGCCGGCAGGGGCGCGAAGGAAAAGCCGGAGGCCAGGTCCAGCTCCACTTCCGGCCAGGAATCACGAAACTGGTCGATGGTCGGCATCAGCCACTGGAAGCAGCTGTGGCATTCGATGGCCATGTGCAGGCGGCCTGCCGTCCCTCCGACCAGCCGCGCCAGATCCCGCTCGACACTGCGCAGATGCGGCAACACCGCGTCAGCGGTCTGCAACAGCCGCAGGCCGGCACTGGTGAAGCGGATGGGTTTGGTCTTGCGGATGAACAGCGGGGTACCCAGGCGCTCTTCCAGTTCCTTGAACTGATGGGAGAGGGCGGACTGGGTCAAGTGCAGCCGCTCCGCGGCTTCCACCAGACTGGAGGATTCACGGAGTGCATGCAGGGTTTTCAGGTGACGAAGTTCGAACATGGCGCCGGCGCTGAGGATAAAGCCGCATCATGAAGACTTTTCATGGTGCTGACCATCCTTCGCCACGCCAGCCGTTGCAGAGTCCAATGCGATTGATGAACCGATTGTCCCCGAGCAGTTCGCCTGCCCGGGGACAGGTCAGCATCGCCCTCAGGCCGCGTTGCTGTCCTTGGTCGCCTGGGCCGGTTCCGAATGCACCAGAAAGTCTTCCAAGGCAGCCCGTTCGGCGTCGGTGAACACCAGGCCCAGCTTGGTCCGCCGCCAGAGTACGTCATCCGCGCTGGTGACCCACTCGTATTGCTGCAGGTACTCGACTTCCCGCGCGTACAGGTCGGCACCAATCACCTTGCCCAGCGTTTCCACCGAGCGCCCGTCACCCAGCAGGGTCCAGACCCGGTTGCCGTAGGTAGTCGCCCAGCGCTGCGCCAGGGCCGGGGTCAGCCCACTGACCTTGTCCAGCAATTCGCGGGTCAACGCCTGGGGCGTGGTCATGTTCTCACCACCGGGCAGCGGCGCCGACGCGGTCCAGCTGTTGCCCAACTGGGGAAAGAAAGGCTGCAACTGCGCCATCGCCGACTCGGCGAGCTTGCGGTAGGTGGTCAGCTTGCCACCGAACACCGACAGCAGCGGCGCGCCCTGTTCTTCGGCCAGGGACAGGGTGTAATCGCGGGTGATGGCGGAGGGGTTGTCCGATTCGTCGTCGCACAGCGGACGGACACCGGAGAAGGTGTGCAGGACATCGTCGCGGCTGAGCTGCTTGCGAAAGTGGGCGTTGGCCACCCCGAGGACGTAGTCGATTTCCTGGTCGGTGATGGTCACCTTGGCCGGATCGCCCTGGTACTCGCGATCCGTGGTACCCACCATGGTGTACTGGCCCAGGTAGGGGATGGCGAAGACGATGCGGCGGTCTTCGTTCTGCATGATGTAGGCCTGCTCGCCTTCGTACAGCTTGGGCACGATGACGTGGCTGCCTTGGATCAGGCGGATGCCATAGGGCGACTTCTGCTGCAGGTCCTGGCGGATGAAGCTGGCGACCCAGGGACCGGCGGCATTGACCAGGCCCTTGGCGCGGATCTGTTGGCGGCCCTGGGGACCCTCGACCTCGACCTCCCAGTGACCCTCGACGCGACGGGCACTGACGCAGCGGGTGCGGGTGACGATGTCGGCGCCCTTGTCGCGCGCCTGCATGGCGTTGAGTACCACCAGGCGGGCGTCATCCACCCAGCAATCGGAGTATTCGAAGCCGCGCTTGATCTCGGCCTTGAGCGGCCCCTGGGCATCGAACTTCAGGCCACGGGAACCTGGCAGCTTTTCGCGCTTGCCGAGGTGGTCATAAAGGAAGAGACCGGCACGGATCATCCAGGCCGGGCGCAGGTGCGGGCGATGGGGCAGGACGAAGCGCATCGGCTTGACGATATGGGGCGCCTTGGCCAGCAGCACCTCACGCTCGGCGAGGGCTTCGCGTACCAGGCGGAATTCGTGATGTTCCAGGTAGCGCAGGCCACCGTGGATCAGCTTGCTGCTGGCGGACGAGGTATGGCTCGCCAGGTCGTCCCGTTCACAGAGAAACACCGACAGCCCCCGACCGGCTGCATCGGCCGCGATGCCTACGCCGTTGATGCCACCGCCGATGACGGCGAGATCGTAAGTCCGGGGAGTTGCAGTGGGTGCCTGGGCCATGGTGCCTCCTGTGAAACGAACATAATTATTCGGTTTCGAACATAATAGCCCAGCAAAAACTCAGGTTCTAGCCAGGTCCGTGTCTTCAGACCACTAAAACGAAAAAAAACGAATATAGAGAGAGGTCAGGCGACGAATGGTCGTCGCCCTGGAAGGTCAGCGCGGGCGCGCCACTTCCACCTTGACCTGCCATTCCCGCAGGCAGCGGGCGAAGGTCGGAGAGGGTTCCTGCTCGGTGAACAGCTGGTCGATCTGTTCCAGGCTGCCCAGGCGGATCATGGCGTTGCGGCCGAACTTACTGGAGTCAGCGGCGAGAAACACCTGGCGGGCGTTATGGATGATGGCCTGGGAGACGCAGACCTCCTGGTAGTCGAAGTCCAGCAGGGTGCCGTCTTCGTCGATACCGCTGATGCCCACCAGGGCGTAGTCGACCTTGAATTGCTTGATGAAATCGGCGGTGGCCTGGCCCACCACGCCGCCGTCGCTGCGTACCTTGCCGCTGGCGATCAGCACGTCGAAGTCGTCCTTGGCGCTGAGGATGTTGGCCACGTGCAGGTTGTTGGTGATGACCTTGAGGCTGCGATGCCCGAGCAGGGCATGGGCGATGGCCTCGGTGGTGGTGCCGATGTTGATGAACAGCGAGGCATGGTCGGGTACGGCCGCGGCCACGGCTTCGGCGATCAGACGCTTTTCCTCGCGCATCTGCCCGGCTCTCATGCTGTATTCGGTGTTTTCCACGCTGGAGTCGTGGGCGGCCCCCCCGTGGTAGCGCCGCAGCAGCCCGGCTTCGGCGAGCTGGTTGATGTCGCGGCGGATCGTCTGGGGGGTGACGGAGAAATGCTGGGCCAGCTCTTCGATGCTGACGTAGCCGCGCTCACGGACCAGTTCGAGAATCTGCTGTTGGCGAGGCGCCAGGCTCATTACGGCTTCCTTGAGGTGATCGAGTAAATTCACAGAGGATGCCGTAGCTCTTTCAAGGTGGAAAGCGCTTGTCGCGCAAAGCAAGACCGGCGTCGGAAGACGCCGGCCTGGTGGGGGGCGTCCGGAAGGCGGCCTGGCAATCGTCGGCCGCCTTCCGGTCGGATTCGGCTCAGTCCAGCGCCCAGCCGCGGGTACGCTCGACGGCCTTCTTCCAGCCCTTGTACAGGGTATCTCTCTTGCTCGGGTCGCAAGCCGGTTCGAACACGCGCTCGATGGTGCTCTTGCTGCGCAACTCGTCCAGGCTGCTCCAGAAGCCGGTGGCGAGACCCGCGAGGTAGGCCGCGCCCAGGGCGGTGGTTTCCTTCATTTCCGGTCGCTCGACCCGGGTGCCGAGCACGTCCGACTGGAACTGCATGAGGAAGTTGTTGGCGGTGGCGCCACCGTCCACGCGCAGGGACTTCAGGGCTTCGCCGGCATCCTGCTGCATGGCGTCCAGCACATCGCGGGTTTGGAAGGCGATGGATTCCAGGGTGGCGCGAATGATGTGGTCCACCTTGACGCCGCGGGTCAGGCCGAACAGCGCGCCGCGGGCATAGGGATCCCAATAGGGCGCGCCCAGGCCGGTGAAGGCCGGGACCAGGTAGACGCCGTTGCTATCGGTCACCTTGGTGGCGAAGTACTCGGAGTCCAGGGAGTCATTGATCACCTTGAGCTCGTCGCGCAGCCACTGGACGGTGGAGCCACCGTTGAAGATGGCGCCTTCCAGGGCGTAGTTGACCTCGCCACGGGGACCGCAGGCGATGGTGGTCAGCAGGCCGTGCTGGGACTGTACCGCCTTCTCGCCGGTATTCATCAGCAGGAAGCAGCCGGTGCCATAGGTGTTCTTGGCCTGGCCCGGCTCCACGCACATCTGGCCGAACAGGGCCGCCTGCTGGTCGCCGGCGATACCGGCGATCGGGATACCGGTGGTCTGGCCGCTGCCCAGGTGCGCCTGGCCGTAGACTTCGGAGGAGGACTTCACTTCCGGCAGCATCTCGCGCGGGATGTCCAGCACCTCGAGCATGGTGGCGTCCCACTCGAGCTTGTGGATATCGAACAGCAGGGTGCGCGAGGCGTTGGTGTAGTCGGTGACGTGGGCCTGGCCCTGGGTCATCTTCCAGATCAGCCAGGTGTCCACGGTGCCGAACAGCAGCTCGCCGCGGCGGGCGCGCTCACGGCTGCCTTCGACGTGGTCGAGGATCCACTTGATCTTGGTGCCCGAGAAATAGGGGTCGATCACCAGGCCGGTGGTCTTGCGGATATGGTCTTCCATGCCATCGCGCTTGAGCTGGTCGCAGATCGCGGTGCTCTGGCGGCTCTGCCAGACGATGGCGTTGTAGATGGGACGACCGGTGAGTTTGTCCCAGACGATGGCGGTTTCGCGCTGGTTGGTGATGCCGATGGCGGCGATCTGCTCGTTGCTGATGCTGGCCTGAGCCAGCGCCTCGACGAACACCGCGCTCTGGGTGGCCCAGATCTCCATGGGATCGTGCTCGACCCAGCCGGCCTGCGGATAGATCTGCGCGAATTCGCGCTGGGCGATGGTCACCACATTGGCGTTACGGTCCAGCACGATGGCGCGCGAACTGGTGGTGCCCTGGTCGAGCGCGACGATGTACTGCTTGTTCTGGTCGGTCATGGTCTTGTTCCTTGTTGTGATTCGCGGCGATCAGGACGCTTTGGAGGCGGAGGTCACTTCGGTGCGGGCACTGTCCTCGGCCTTGGCCGGGACGTCGCAGGCACCCGAAGCCAAGCCGGGCAGATGGCGGCAGATCAGCGCCTTGTAACCGGCGGCGCCCAGGCAGGCACCGACGATGGGGCCGAAGATGGGCACCAGGAAGTAGGGGATGTCGCGGCCACCGGTGAAGGCGATCTCGCCCCAGCCGGCAAAGAAGGTCATCAGCTTGGGTCCGAAATCCCGGGCCGGGTTCATGGCGAAGCCGGTCAGTGGGCCCATGGAGCCACCGATCACGGCGATCAGCAGGCCGATCAGCAGGGGCGCGAGCGGACCACGGGGCAGACCGTTGCCGTCGTCGGTGAGGGCCATGATCATGGCCAGCAGGATGGCGGTGATGACGGCTTCGACCAGGAAGGCCTGGCCAACCGACAGGGACGGGTGGGGATAAGTAGAGAAGACACCGGCCAGCTCCAGGCTCGCCTGGCTGCCGCGGACCATGTTGTGGGCCTGTTCATAATCGAAAAACAGGCTGCTGTAGAGGCCGTAGACCAGTGCCGCGCCGCAGAAGGCGCCGGCCACCTGGGCCAGGATGTAGGCCGGGACCTTGCGCCTTTCGAAGCCACCGAACAGCCAGAGCGCGATGGTGACGGCCGGGCTGAGATGCGCACCGGAGACCCCGGCGGACAGGTAGACCGCCATGCTCACGCCGACGCCCCAGATGATACTGATTTCCCACAGGCCGAGGGTGGCACCACCGACCTTCGCGGCCGCCACGCAACCGGTACCGAAAAAGATGAGGAGGGCTGTGCCGAGGAATTCGGCGATGCATTGACCGCGTAGCGTTGGAGCGAGAAGAGTACTCATGGAGGAGCCTCGTGGTTGTTGTATTTATAGGTGGCCGGTGAGCCATTTGTTCGCAACCGAAAATCTAATTTCAAATATGAAAACTGTCAAAGCTCCTGAGCGCAAAAACAGTGACGACGTTCGACAATTCATTGCCGATGCGACGCCGCCTGCTATTTTGGTCATAGGACTTCTGGCGACAACCGGCCCGTTGGCAGGTCTCAAGGTATAGCCGTCGCTGCTAGGGATCATCAGAGGCTGGGTGCCCACGTGACGTCGATGCTTGCTGTTTCTCTTCCTCTGCTCAGGTAGCGCGCATGCCCCTAGAATTTCATCAGGTCGATGCCTTCACCGATCAGCCCTTCCGTGGCAATCCCGCCGCGGTCTACCGCCTGGACAGCTGGCCTGCCGACGAGCTGCTGCAGCGGATCGCCACCGAGCACAATCTTTCGGAAACCGCCTTCGTGGTGTGGGAAGGGGACACCTGGCGCATCCGCTGGTTTACCCCGCGGACCGAGGTGCCCCTGTGCGGTCATGCCACCCTGGCTGCAGCGCACATCCTGTTCGAGGTCTACGGCGAAGTGGGCGACCGTCTGGAGTTCATCAGCCAGTCGGGCGTCCTGCGCGTGTTTCGCGAAGCCGATGGGCTGCTGGCGCTGGATTTCCCGGCGCTGGTACCCACGGAGCAGGGGGTGACTCCCGAGCTTGAGCGCGCCCTGCGAGTCTCGCCGGTGGATGCCCTGGCGGCGGACAAGCTGCTGGTATTGCTGGAGTCGGAGCAGGCGGTGCGTGACTGCAAGCCGGATCTGGCGGCTATAGCCCGGCTTCCCTGGCAAGGCGTCATCGTGACCGCGCGGGGGCAGGAGGTGGACTTCGTTTCGCGTTTCTTCGCCCCCGCGGTGGGTGTGGATGAAGACCCCGTCACCGGCTCGGCGCATTGCAGCCTGATTCCCTACTGGTCGCGACGGCTGGCCAAGCGAATGCTCACTGCGCAGCAGCTTTCGGCTCGGGGCGGCCAGCTCAGGTGTCGCCTCGAGGGTGACCGGGTCAGTATCGCTGGACGGGCGGTGACGGTCCTGCGTGGACAGCTGTTGCTGTAGCGGAAAGGCCTCGACGGCCTGGCGCAGCCGAGGCCTCTGCGGGATTCAGGCGTGCAGCGGTGGCTTGATGAGGAATTCGAGCAGCGCCTTCTGGGCATGCAGTCGATTTTCGGCTTCGTCCCAGACCACGGCGCGCGGATCGTCCAGCAGGGTGTGGCTGATCTCTTCCCCGCGGTGCGCCGGCAGGCAGTGCATGAACAGCACGTCGGGTGCGGCACCATCCAGCAGTTCGGCGGTGACCTGGTAGGGCTTGAAGGCCGCCAGGCGCAGCCGGGTTTCCTCTTCCTGGCCCATGGAGGTCCAAACGTCGGTACTGACCAGGTGTGCCTGGGCTACCGCCTCGCGTGGATCCCGGGTCAGCTGCACGCGGTTGCCGGCGCGTTCGAGAAAGCGTGGATTGGGTTCATAGCCTTCCGGGCAAGCGATGCGCAGGCTGAAGTCGAGCTGTTCGGCCGCCTCGATGTAGCTGTTGCACATGTTGTTGCCGTCGCCGATCCAGGCCACGGTCTTGCCACGGATATCGCCACGGTGTTCGAAGAAGGTCTGCATGTCCGCCAGCAGCTGGCAGGGGTGCAAGTCATCCGACAGGCCATTGATCACCGGCACCTGGGAATGAGCGGCGAAGGTGGTGAGCATCTCGTGGGCATAGGTACGGATCATCACGCCGTCGAGCATGCTCGACATGACCCGAGCGCTGTCCGGGACAGGTTCGCCGCGACCGAGCTGGGTATCACGGGAAGAGAGGAAGATCGCCTGGCCACCGAGCTGGATCATGCCGGCCTCGAAGGAAAGGCGGGTACGGGTCGAGGCCTTTTCGAAGATCATGCCCAGGACGCGATTGCGCAGGGGTTCGTGCAGCACACCCCGGTTGCGCAGGGCCTTGAGTTCGATGCCGCGTGCGATGAGTTGCCGGAGTTCCTCAGGGGAACAGTCCATGAAAGAGAGAAAGTGGCGAACCGTCATTTCGTTACCCTAGCGTCCCGTCCCGGTAACGGCCGTCCATGGAGGGCGCGGCGAACCTGAGAGCATGCCGTTTCGAACGGCGGAAAGACCAAAGGCGAAATGGTATAAGTTCATGTCGCATTTTACCACCATCGCAGGCCAGGCCCTTCATGCAGAGCGGCTGGCCTGAGACGGATCGGCGGGCGGTAGCCTTACAGCAGGTCGGCGGGAACGTTGCCGCCGTTGTCGGCCAGCTTCTGCAGGACGGCCTTGTGCAGCCACATGTTCATCTGGGCGGAGTCGCCCAGCTTGTCGGCCGGGCAGTTCAATTCCTTGGCCAGTTCCTGGCGTGCGGTCAGGCTGCTGTCCAGGTCGAGGAGCTTGAGCAGGTCGACGATGGAGGTCTTCCAGTTGAGCTGCTCGCCTTTCTGGGCGGCCAGACCGTCCAACTTGGCAGCGACGTCCACCTGGCTCAGGTGACTGCCAGCGCCTGCGGGGGCGTTGCTACCGGCGGGCGTGGTGGTCTCGGTGGCACCGGTAGTGGGCGCGGCGGCGGGGGTGTCCGCGTGGGCTTCACCGATGCCGAGCTTGGATAGGATGGTGCTGAACAGGCTCATGGAGTTCTCCTGGGGTCTTGGATCAGGCGCACCGAGCGGCGCCTACCCTTAACCTGACCACGGCCGCGCCTGCAAAGTTTGCTCGGCGGCGCTCCGGATCGTGGTCACGGTGGCGAACGGTGGTGCCGGAGCGTGGTCGATTTGCAGGTCGAGCCGCGCCTGTCATGGGCTGGACGTCGCGGAAATCCCGGCGTTCCGCCGGCCTTTCCGGTACAATCGTCCCACCGTATTAGCGAGGTGCATCGTGGAAATCATCGATACCATCAAAGACCAGATCGCCAACAATCCTGTGCTGCTCTACATGAAGGGTTCGCCGAACGCGCCTCAGTGCGGCTTCTCTTCCCGCGCCGCTCAGGTGCTGATGGCCTGTGGCGAAAAATTCGCCTATGTCGACATCCTGCAGAATCCGGAGATCCGCGCCAACCTGCCCAAGTACGCCAACTGGCCGACCTTCCCCCAGCTGTGGGTCGGCGGTGAGCTGGTCGGCGGCAGCGACATCCTGGCCGAGCTCTATGAGAAGGGCGAGTTGCAGACCCTGATCAAGCAAGCCGTGGAAGCCAAGGACGCCTGAGTCCCTGGCCCATGAAAAAGCCCGCACGCTGCGGGCTTTTTCATGGGCGGCTGCCTGATCAATCGTCGTCGTGCATCTGCGACTGGATGTAGTTCTCGATCCCGACGCTGGCGATCAGGCTCAGCTGTGTCTCCAGCCAGTCGATATGCTCTTCCTCGGATTCGAGGATGCTCTTGAGCATGTCGCGACTCACGTAGTCCCGCACGCTCTCGCAGTAGGTGATGGCTTCACGCAGGTCGGCCACGGCGCTGATTTCCAGGCGCAGGTCGCACTGGATCATCTCCTGGGTGTTCTCGCCGATCATCAGCTTGCCCAGGTCCTGCAGGTTGGGCAGGCCTTCCAGGAACAGGATGCGCTCGATCAGGCGATCGGCGTGCTTCATCTCGTCGATGGATTCCTTGTACTCGTGATGACCCAGCTTGCGGATACCCCAGTCGTTGTACATCCGCGAGTGCAGGAAATACTGGTTGATGGCCACCAGTTCGTTGCCGAGGATCTTGTTCAAATGCTGGATGACGGTGATATCGCCTTTCATGGCCGGACCTGCGAATGGGGTGGGATTGCCGGCAGTCTGAGCGTGGGAGGGCCCTTTGTCAAAAGCTTAAGTTGTTGAAAAATCGACGAAAATCGAACGGTAATCGAAAGCTTTTCCATCCATTCCGTAAGCGTTTGATTAGACAATAAAAAAGCCGGACCCAAGGTCCGGCTTTTTTTGCAGGGGCATCGCTCAGGCGCGCGGGACGTCCAGCGCATAGGCGAGCTGCTGGGCGCCGTGCAGCTCACCGAGGGTTTCCTTTACCACCTGTTTGGCGAGGCAGGCGCACTTGCCGCACTGGGTGGCGCAACCGGTGCTTTCCCGAACTTCCCGATAACTGCAGCAGCCGTCGTAGATGGCTTCACGAATCTGCTTGTCGGTCACGCCACGGCAAAGACACACGTACATGGATCGCCTGCTGTCTGAGTGGAAGTGCCGCCAAAGCTAATGACAATGAGAATGATTGTCAAAGTTGTAGGCGGCAAAATCTCATTAACGGCAGGGTGGGCGACGGACGGTCAGTCGAGATCGACCCAGCCGCCCATTTCCCGCCAGCGATTGACGATGCCGCAGAACAGCTCGGCGGTTTTCTCGGTGTCGTAGCGGGCCGAGTGGGCTTCACGGTTATCGAATTCGATGCCGGCGGCCTGGCAGGCCTTGGCCAGCACCGTCTGGCCATAGGCCAGGCCGGCGAGGGTGGCGGTATCGAAGCTGGAGAAGGGGTGGAAGGGATTGCGCTTCAGGCCGCAGCGCAGCACCGCGGCATTGAGAAAGCCCAGGTCGAAGCTGCTGTTGTGGCCGACCAGGATGGCTCTCTTGCAGCCGTTAGCCTTGAGCGACTTGCGCACGCCCTTGAAGATCTCGCCGAGCGCGTGCTCTTCGCCCACCGCCATGCGTAGCGGATGGTCGAGCTTGATGCCGGTGAACTCCAGCGCTGCCGGCTCGATATTGGCACCGGCGAAGGGTTCGACGCGGAAGAAGTAGGTGTGGTCCGGATAGAGCACCCCGTCCTCGTCCATGGCCACCGTGGTGGCGGCGATTTCCAGCAGGGCGTCGGTGGCGGCGTTGAAGCCACCGGTCTCGACATCCACCACCACCGGCAGGTAGCCGCGGAAGCGGCGCGCCATGGGGATGCGCGAGTCGGACATCGGCTGGCTGGCGTCCAGTTCGTCGCTGAAGGTCTCGTCCATGCTCATGCGCCCACCTCCAGACGCCAGCGCAGCGTTTCGCCGGCGCGCAGCGGAATCACCTCGTGGTCACCGAAGGGCAGGGAGGCGGGGGCCTGCCAGTCCTCGCGAACCAGGGTGACGGTCTCGGTATTGCGCGGCAGACCGTAGAAATCGGCGCCGAAATGGCTGGCGAAGCCTTCCAGGCGGTCGAGGGCATTGCGGCTCTCGAAGGCCTCGGCATAGAGCTCCAGGGCGCCGTAGGCGGTGTAGCAGCCGGCGCAGCCGCAGGCCGCCTCCTTGGCGTGGCGGGCATGGGGTGCCGAATCGGTGCCGAGGAAGAACTTGGGATCGCCGCTGGTGGCGGCGTCCAGCAGGGCGCTCTGGTGGGTGTTGCGCTTGAGGATCGGCAGGCAATAGAAGTGTGGCCGGATCCCGCCCACCAGCATGTGGTTACGGTTGTACAGCAGGTGGTGGACGGTGATGGTGGCACCGACGTTGGCCGGGGCCTCGCGCACGAACGCCGCCGCGTCGCCGGTGGTGATGTGCTCGAACACCACCTTCAGCGTCGGGAAGCGCTGGACGATACGCACCAGGTGCTCGTCGATGAATTGCTTCTCGCGGTCGAAGACATCCACCTCGGCATGGGTGACCTCGCCGTGCACCAACAGCGGCAGGCCGATCTCGGCCATGGCTTCCAGGGTGGGAAAGAGGTTGTCCAGCGAGGTCACGCCGGAATCGGAATTGGTGGTGGCGCCGGCCGGATAGAGCTTGGCGGCGTGCACGAAGCCGCTGGCCTTGGCGCTGCGTACCTCTTCCGGGCTGGTGCGATCGGTGAGATAGAGCACCATCAGCGGTTCGAAGCGGCTGCCGGTCGGGCGCGCGGCCAGGATACGCTCGCGGTAGGCGGCCGCCTGCTCGGTATTGCGCACCGGTGGCACCAGGTTGGGCATGACGATGGCGCGACCGAATTCCCGAGCAGCGTCGGCGACGGTCTGCTGCAGGGCGGCGCCGTCGCGCAGGTGAATGTGCCAGTCATCGGGACGGGCAAGGGTGATCCGGTCGGTCATGCGGGATTCCAGGATGCGGGAAAGTGGGGAAATGCTACCGGAAAAGGGGGTGGCCGGCACCCGTGCGGCGGGACCGCGCTCAAGTTTTCCGCGCCTTCGACCGATAAGAAGCCCAGGTACTTTTTCTTTCCGGAGTCCGACGTGCGCCCGCGTTACCTCTTCCTTTCCTTTCTGCTGCTTGCCGTGCCGGCCTGGGGGATGACCTTCCAGAGTCGGCTCGAGAGCGTGGAATGGAAGGTCGAGGGCGACATCTTCGCCTGTCGCCTGCTGCAGCCCATTCCGCGCTTCGGCAGTGGCGGCTTCCTGCGCCGCGCGGGCGAGTCCACGGTGTTCGAATTGCGGCCCAATGGCCAGTGGTTGCCCGCAGGCAGTGCCAGCCTGAAGGCGGCGGCGGTGCCCTGGAAGCCGGGGCTGGGCGATATCAGCCTCGGCTCGGTCAAGGTCGTCGAGGGCGAGCAGGCCCTGATGACCAGCGCGCAGCAGGCTCAGCGCCTGCTGGCGGGGTTGATGGAAGGGCGCATGCCGCAGGTCAGTCGGCCGGGTACCCTGGATGATCGGGTTGAGGTACGGCTGCTGCCCGTGCGCTTCGAGCCGGCCTATCAGCAGTTCCAGGCCTGCACCCAGAAGTTGCTGGCGGTCAACTTCGAGCAGATCCGCCATTCCCAGGTCGGCTTCCCGGGCGGTGGCGATACCCTGGACGACATCGCCAAGGCCAAGCTCGATCTCATCGACGAGTACCTGAAGGCCGATCCGACGGTCAATCACGTCATCGTCTCCGGCTACAGCGACAACCAGGGCACGCGTCTGGACAACCGCCAGGAGTCGCGGTTGCGCGCCATCGCCGTGATGGAATACCTCAAGAGCAAGGGCTTCGCCGCGGAGCAGATCGAACTGCGCTTCTTTGGCGAGCAGTATCCCGTGGCGTCCAACAGCAGCAAGGCCAATCGCGCGCTCAATCGCCGGGTGACCCTGGTGTTCTCGCGGGTGCCGGCAAGCAGCGAACCAGCGCCTGCGCCAACCACCAGCACCGCGGCCAATCCGGCCGAACCGCCGGCGCCCACCCCGGCACCGCCGGCCAAGCCCAAGGGCTGATCCGCCCCGACCGCATGTCGCCCAGGCGTCAGAGTGCGTCGCGCCCCTGTAAAAGCAGCGAGGCGACCAGTAGAATTGCCGCTTTCCGACTCAACGCAACACACGGGAGCGAACGGCATGGCGGATGTGAAGAAGGTAGTCCTGGCGTATTCCGGCGGCCTGGACACCTCGGTGATCCTCAAGTGGCTGCAGGATACCTATAACTGCGAAGTGGTGACCTTCACCGCTGACCTCGGCCAGGGCGAGGAAGTCGAACCAGCGCGCGCCAAGGCCAAGGCCATGGGCGTCAAGGAAATCTACATCGACGACCTGCGCGAAGAATTCGTCCGCGACTTCGTCTACCCGATGTTCCGTGCCAACACCGTCTACGAAGGCGAGTACCTGCTGGGCACCTCCATCGCCCGTCCGCTCATCGCCAAGCGCCTGATCGAGATCGCCAACGAGACCGGCGCCGATGCCATCTCCCATGGTGCCACCGGCAAGGGCAACGACCAGGTGCGTTTCGAGTTGGGCGCCTATGCGCTCAAGCCGGGCGTCAAGGTGATCGCGCCCTGGCGCGAGTGGGACCTGCTGTCCCGCGAGAAGCTGATGGACTACGCCGAAAAGCACCAGATCCCGATCGAGCGCCACGGCAAGAAGAAGTCGCCGTACTCCATGGACGCCAACCTGCTGCACATCTCCTACGAGGGCGGCGTGCTGGAAGACACCTGGACCGAGCACGAAGAAGACATGTGGCGCTGGACCAAGTCCCCGGAAGCCGCGCCGGACACCCCGACCTACCTGGAGCTGACCTATCGCAACGGTGACATCGTTGCGATCGACGGCCAGGAGCTGAGCCCGGCCACCGTGCTGGCCGAACTGAACCGCATCGGCGGCGAGAACGGCATCGGTCGCCTGGACATCGTCGAGAACCGCTACGTCGGCATGAAGTCCCGTGGCTGCTACGAGACGCCCGGTGGCACCATCATGCTCAAGGCCCACCGCGCCATCGAGTCCATCACCCTCGACCGCGAGGTGGCTCACCTCAAGGACGAGCTGATGCCCAAATACGCCAGCCTGATCTACACCGGCTACTGGTGGAGCCCCGAGCGGCTGATGCTGCAGAAGATGATCGACGCCTCCCAGGCCAGCGTGAACGGCGTGGTACGCCTGAAGCTGTACAAGGGCAACGTCATCGTCGTCGGCCGTAAGTCCGACGAGTCGCTGTTCGATGCCAACATCGCCACCTTTGAAGAAGACGGCGGCGCCTACAACCAGGCCGACGCGGCGGGCTTCATCAAGCTCAACGCCCTGCGCATGCGCATCGCCGCCGGCAAGGGCCGCACCCTGCTGTAAGGGTCGCCCTGCAATGCGAAACCCCAGCCTCGGCTGGGGTTTTTCATGGTCTACAGATCAAAGTCGTACTCGGAGATCTGCCGCTTCAGGCGACGCTCTTCGAGCATGTCGTCGATCAGTCGCCGCTTGGTCAGATTGGTCTTGCTGATGACGATGGGCTCGACGGTTTCGGGCGTCTCGCCATCGGTCTCGAAATCTTCGTCTACATCGATGTCGCTTTTGTCTTCGGCCATGGGTAACTCCTGCAAGGCTGGACAGGGTCACACGCCAGTCATCGACGGGGCTGCGGACCTTTTCGCGCACCTTATAGCGACAAAGCAGGGGCCGGTAAAAAAGATTTTTTCAATCGCGAAAGGGCTTTTATGCGCCCTTTTTCAATCGTCAGAGGTTTTTGCCTTGTATTCGCAGAGATCCTCGATGCGGCAGCTGCCGCAGCGGGGCTTGCGCGCCTGGCAGACATAGCGGCCGTGCAGGATCAGCCAGTGGTGGGCATCCAGCAGGAAATCCTTTGGCACCACCTTGAGCAGCTTGAGCTCGACTTCCACCACGTTCTTGCCTGGTGCCAAGTTGGTTCTGTTGCTGACCCGGAAGATGTGGGTGTCCACCGCCATGGCGAGCTGACGGAAGGCGGTGTTGAGCACCACGTTGGCGGTCTTGCGCCCCACGCCGGGCAGGGCCTCCAGTTCCTCACGGGTCTGGGGCACCGCGCCGCCATGGCGCTCCAGCAACAGGCGACAGGTCTCGATGACGTTCTTGGCCTTGCTGTTGTAGAGCCCGATGGTCTTGATGTACTCCGACAGCCCCGCCACGCCCAGGTCCAGGATGGCCTGGGGCGTGTTGGCCACCGGATAGAGGCGGGCGGTGGCCTTGTTGACGCTGACGTCGGTGGCCTGGGCCGAGAGGATCACCGCGATCAGCAGCTCGAACGGCGAGGCGTACGCCAGTTCCGTCTTGGGATCGGGATTGTCCTCGTGCAGGCGGCGAAAGATTTCCAGCCGTTTGGCGGCGTTCATGGATTGGTTCGCTCTTCCAGGGCCGCGAGGCGGTGAGCCGCCTGCTGGGCGGCGCTGCGCAGGGTTTCCAGCTGGGCGCTCTGCGCGGGGGTGGGCTCGGTACCAAAGGCCCGCTCGGCCTTGGTCAGCTGGGCGCGTGCCAGGGTGGCAGTGATCCGCGCCTGTTTGAGGGCGGCGGGGCCGGCGGCCAGCTGCGTCGCCTGGGTCGACGTACTGACGCTGGCGGGCCCCTGCTGCGCCCTGTCCAGCGCCGTCTGCGCTTGCTCGGTGGCCTCGCGCAGTTGCCGCACCTGGGCCTCCAGGGCTGGCGTACCGTACTGGACCAGTTGCCGTTCGGCCTTCTGCAGGGCAACCCGGGCCATGGCGGCGGCGATCTTCAAGGGTTTGAGCGCAGATTCCGCGGTGGCCGGCGGCGCTGCCGCCGTAGTGGCTGCCGGGAGCGGCTGACGGCGCTGACGCTCGGCCTCCAGCCGCTCGCGGTCGCGCTGCAGGCGCGCCTGGCGGGCGTCGAAGCGGCGCCGGTAGTACTGCGCACGCTGACGTTCCGCCTGGCGATCGACCGGCGCCGGGACCGGCAGCAGATCGATGCAGTCCACCGGACAGGGCGCCAGGCACAGCTCGCAACCGCTGCATTCGCTTTCGATGACCGTGTGCATCAGCTTGGCCGCGCCCAGGATGGCATCGGTGGGGCAGGCCTGGATGCACTTGGTGCAGCCGATGCACTCGGCTTCGCGGATCACCGCGCGCTGGCTGGGCGTCACCGGATAGGGCGAATCCAGCGGCAGCGTGGGCCGCTGGAGCAGCGCGGACAGTTCGACGATGGTCACGGTGCCGCCCGGCGGACACTTGTTGTGCGCCTCGCCCGCGGCGATGCCCACCGCATAGGGCTGGCAACCGGGGTGGCCGCACTTGCCGCACTGGGTCTGGGGCAGCAGGGCGTCGATGGCGGTGATGAGGGTGACGTGAGCGTTCATGATCAGGGTCGAGGCTGGGAGAAGAACGGCGCCCTGGGGCGCCGTCGCTGTCACATCACCCGCTGGCCGGGCTTGGCGCCGCTGTCGGGGCTGAGCAGGTGGATCTCGCTGCCGCCAGTGCCGGCGGCCAGGACCATGCCTTCGGAGACGCCGAACTTCATCTTGCGCGGCGCCAGGTTGGCGACGTACAGGGTCAGGCGGCCTTCGAGCTGGCTCGGCTCGGGGTAGGCGCTCTTGATGCCGGAGAAGACGTTGCGCTTGGCATCGCCGATGTCCAGGGTCAGGCGCAGCAGCTTGTCGGCGCCTTCGACGAATTCGGCTTTCTCGATCAGGGCGATGCGCAGATCGACCTTGGAAAAGGTATCGAAGTCGATGGTCTCGGCCAGCGGGGCCTTGGTCAATTCGCCATTGCCGGCGGGCTGGGCTGTGGCCTGGGCGGCCAGGTCTTCCTTGGAAGCGTCGATCATGGTCTGCACCTTGGCGGGTTCGATGCGGGTGAGCAGCGGCTGGAAGGCGTTGAGCTGATGGTTGGCCAGGCGCGTGTCGAGGTCGGCCCATTTCAGGGGCGCGACATTGAGGAAGCGCTCGGCGGCAGCGACCAGGTTGGGCAGTACCGGCTTGAGCAGGATCGCCAGCTGGCGGAACAGCTCGATGCCCTGGGCGCAGATGGCCTGGACGTCGTCGGCCTTGCCGTCCTGCTTGGCCAGGCTCCAGGGCGCCTGCTCCGCGATCCAGGCGTTGGCGCGGTCGGCCAGGGCCATGATCTCGCGCATGGCGCGGCCAAAGTCGCGGGTCTCGTAGGCCTCGGCGATGCTCGGCGCGGCGGCGCGGAAGGCGGCTTCCAGCTCGGGCGCGGCCTGGGAGTCCACCAGCAGGCCGGCATTGCCCTTGTGGATGAAACCGGCGCAGCGGCTGGCGATGTTGACCACCTTGCCCACCAGATCGGAGTTGACCTTCTGCACGAAGTCCTCGAGGTTCAGGTCGATGTCCTCGACATGGCGCGAGAGCTTGGCGGCGAAGTAGTAGCGCAGGTACTCGGGATTCAGGTGATCCAGGTAGGTGCGTGCCTTGATGAAGGTGCCGCGGGACTTGGACATCTTCTGGCCATCGACGGTGAGGAAGCCGTGGACGTTCAGCGCGGTCGGCTTGCGATAGCCGGCGCCCTCGAGCATCGCCGGCCAGAACAGCGCATGGAAGTTGACGATGTCCTTGCCGATGAAGTGGTACAGCTCAGCGGTGCTGTCCTTGTTCCAGAAGGCGTCGAAATCCAGGTCGTCGCGGCGGTCGCAGAGATTCTTGAAGCTGGCCATGTAGCCGATGGGCGCGTCCAGCCAGACATAGAAGTACTTGCCGGGCGCATCGGGGATCTCGAAGCCGAAGTAGGGCGCATCCCGCGAGATGTCCCATTCCTGCAGGCCGGCATCCAGCCACTCGGCGATCTTGTTGGCGACCGATTCCTGCAGGGCGCCACTGCGGGTCCAGCCCTTGAGCATCTCGGCGAAGTCGGGAAGCTTGAAGAAGAAGTGCTCGGATTCGCGCAGCACCGGGGTTGCGCCGGAGATGGCCGACTTGGGATCCTTCAGCTCGGTGGGCGCATAGGTGGCGCCGCACTTCTCGCAGTTGTCGCCATACTGGTCGGCGCTGCCGCACTTGGGACAGGTGCCCTTGATGAAGCGGTCGGCCAGGAACATCTGCTTGTCCGGGTCGAAGTACTGGGTGACCGGACGGGTGGCGATGTGGCCGTTTCCGCGCAGCTTCAGGTAGATGGCGCGCGACAGCTCGCGATTCTCTTCCGCATGGGTGGAGTGGAAGTTGTCGAAGGCGACGCCGAAGTCGGCGAAGTCGGCGCTGTGCTCGCGCTTGACGTTGTCGATCAGTTGTTCGGGGGTGATACCTTCGCGCTCGGCGCGCAGCATGATGGCCGAGCCGTGGGCGTCGTCGGCGCAGACATAGATGCACTGGTTGCCGCGCAGCCGCTGGAAGCGGGCCCAGATGTCGGTCTGGATGTACTCGACCATGTGGCCGAGGTGGATGGAACCGTTGGCATAGGGCAGGGCGCTGGTGACGAGAATCTTGCGGGGCTCGGTCATGGTCTTGGCTGGATCGCGACGCTGATAAGGTGACCGACCATCATAGCGAAATGGCCGGTCGGTTTCATCCGTGGGGATGGGCGGGGGCCTGTCCGGATTCAGATATCCGCCAGCTGCCAGTGCAGGGCACTGACCATGGCCGCGCCTAGGGCGGCGCTGCGGGCGCCGTTCCAGCCGACGTCCGGACGGGGATCGTTGGCGTTGTCCTTGAACGGCAGCTCCAGGGTCAGGGCCAGGCAGCCATGGGTGTGACCGACGTACTTGGTGGCGAGCTTCAGGGTCTCGCTGCCGAAATGACCGCGCGGATAGCCGTACTGGGTCTGGAAATCCGGACTGGCGCGCTGGAAGCGCTGCAGGAAGGCCAGCTGCTCGGCTTCCTCGCGCTCGCCGAAGGTGGGCAGGCCATTGCAGCCGTCGACGAAGACGTAGGGCAGGGCCTCGTCGCCGTGGATGTCGAGGAAGAGGTCGCAGCCGCTCGCGGCGATGGCGCGGCGTACCGCCAGCACCTCGGGACTGCGTCCTTCGTCCGGCTCCAGCCATTCCCGGTTGAGGTTGGCGCCGGCGGCGTTGGTGCGCAGATTGCCCAGGGCCGAGCCGTCGGGGTTCATGTTCGGTACGACGTGCAGTACCGCGTGCTCCAGCAGCTTGCCGCCCACCGGATCGCCCTGGTGTTCGCCAAGGCCCAGCAGCCGGCGCACCAGGCCTTCGACGAACCACTCGGCCATGGGCTCGCCGGGGTGCTGGCGGGCGATGATCCAGATGTTCTTCTTGCCGGCGCCCGGCGTGCCGATGCGCAGCAGGTCCAGCGAACGCCCGAGCAGCGAGCGGCCGACGGTTTCCAGACGGACGGCGGGATGTCGCTGCGCTTCGCCCATGAAGGCCAGGTGGCGACTCTCCGGATAGGGCTCGAAGTAGGCGAAGAACAGGCTGTCGTGTTCCGGGGTGACGGTCCAGCTCAGGGTCTTGCCGTCATAGCGGCTGGGGATGCGAAACCACTGCTGGCCGCAATAGCTGGCGACCACGCCATAGTCGCGCCAACCTTCGGGGTAGGCGCACTCGCCGGCATTGTCGAAGCTCAGCTGGCAGGGCAGGCCACGGGCGCCTTCGAGGCGGAAATGGAACCACTGGGTGAAGGGCGAGGCGGTGTCCGGCCGGATGCGCAGGCGGATGTCGGCGTGGTCGGCCAGGGACAGCACCTCGACGGCGCCGCTGTCGAAGGTGGAACTGATGTGCAGGGAAGAGGCGTTCACGCAGGGCTCCACGGGCGAGGGGAAAGCCGGGAGTGTAGCGCCGCGTGGATAGGCTTTAGCAAGGACAGTGGGTAGCATAGGCTGCAGCTTCTCTTTCCTATCCGCTGTTTCCGGGAGTCTGCATGACCGCTCCGACTCGCGAGGCCATCGAGGCCGCGCTGCGCCAGTATCACGATCCCTATCTCGAACAGGACCTGCTCAGCGCCGGCGCCCTGCGCGATCTCGCGCTGGACGGTGGCCGGGTGCGCGCCCGCTTCGAGCTGGGCTATGCCGCCGGACTGTTCAAGGGTGGCCTGGCCCAGGTGCTCAAGACCGCGTTGGAGAACGTGCCCGGGGTCGAGACCGCCGAGATCCAGATCGACTGCACCATCGCGCCTCATGCGGCCCAGCCGCAGCTGGAGGCCATGGGCAACGTCAAGAACATCATCGCCGTGGCCTCGGGCAAGGGCGGAGTGGGCAAGTCCACAACCGCCGCCAACCTGGCCCTGGCCCTGGCCCGCGAAGGCGCGCGGGTCGGTGTGCTGGACGCCGACATCTATGGTCCCAGCCAGGGCATCATGTTCGGTTTCGCCGAGGGCACTCGTCCCGAGGTGCGCGACGAGAAGTGGTTCATCCCGCTGCAGGCCCATGGCGTGGAGGTCATGTCCATGGCCTTCCTCACCAATGACAAGACCCCGGTGGCTTGGCGTGGTCCCATGGTCTCGGGCGCCCTGATTCAGTTGATTACGCAAACTGCCTGGAATGACCTCGACTACCTGGTGATCGACATGCCCCCGGGCACCGGCGACATCCAGCTGACCCTGGCGCAGAAGGTGCCGGTGGCCGGGGCGGTGATCGTCACCACGCCCCAGGACCTGGCCCTGCTGGATGCCAAGAAGGGCGTGGAGATGTTCCAGAAGGTCAACATCCCGGTGCTCGGGGTGGTGGAGAACATGGCGGTGCACATCTGCTCCAACTGCGGCCATGCCGAGCACCTGTTCGGCGAAGGCGGCGGCAGCCGGCTGGCCGAGCAGTACGGCGTGGATCTCTTGGCCTCGCTGCCGCTGGCCATGGCCATCCGCGAGCAGGCCGACGCCGGGCGGCCCACGGCCATCGCCGATCCCGACAGCCAGATCGCGCTGATCTACCAGGAACTGGCGCGCAAGGTCGGGGCCCGCATCGCCCAGGGCGGTCAGGCCGGCGGCGGCATGCCCACGATCACCGTCAGCGACGACTGATTTCGTCCGTTCGCCTTTGAGACGGCGCGTCTATCCACTAGAATGCGCGGTCAATTTTTTCGCCCCGGAGCTAGACCTGCCATGAGCATCAAATCGGACAAGTGGATTCGCCGCATGGCCCAGGAGCACGGCATGATCGAGCCCTTCGTCGAGCGCCAGATGCGCGGCGCGGACGACAGCCGGGTGATCTCCTACGGGGTGTCCAGCTACGGCTACGACGTGCGCTGCGCCAACGAATTCAAGGTGTTCACCAACATCCATTCCGCGGTGGTGGACCCGAAGAACTTCGATGACAAGAGCTTCGTCGACGTGGTCAGCGACGTCTGCATCATTCCGCCGAACTCCTTCGCGCTGGCCCGCACCGTGGAATACTTCCGCATCCCGCGCGACGTCCTGACCATCTGCCTGGGCAAGAGCACCTATGCCCGCTGCGGCATCATCGTCAACGTCACCCCGCTGGAGCCCGAGTGGGAAGGCCACGTGACCCTGGAGTTCTCCAACACCACGACCCTGCCGGCCAAGATCTACGCCAACGAGGGCGTGGCCCAGATGCTGTTCCTGCAGTCCGACGAGGCCTGCGAGGTCTCCTACAAGGATCGCGGTGGCAAGTACCAGGGCCAGCGTGGCGTGACCCTGCCACGCGCCTGATCCACCGGGGTTCGAGCGAAGCCGCCTGTTGGGCGGCTTCGTTGTTTCCAGGCCTCAAGAATCGACCGCTGCCGCCGATAGCCTGTGACCTGACTTATCTTTGGAGTGGACTTTCCATGGCCGGCATTCTCGACACCGTCGATCAACGCACCCAGCTGGTTGGCGAGAATCGTCTGGAAATTCTCATGTTCCAGTTGTCCAGCCGACAGATGTTCGCCATCAACGTGTTCAAGGTGCAGGAAGTCCTCAAGCTGCCCCGCCTGACCCAGATGCCCAAGCGCCATCCGATGATCTGCGGCGTGGTCCACCTGCGTGGCCAGACCCTGCCGGTGATCGACCTGGCTGCCGCCATCGGCATGCGACCCATCACGCCCGACGAGAACAGCACCATCATCGTCACCGAATACAACCGCTCGGTGCAGGCCTTCCTGGTCGGTAGCGTCGATCGCATCATCAACCTCAACTGGGACAGCATCCAGGCCCCGCCCGGCGGCGCCGGACGCCAGCACTACCTGACCGCCATCACGCGTATCGAAGATCGCCTGGTGGAAGTGATCGACGTGGAAAAGGTGCTGGCCGAGATCGCCCCCTACAACGTCAAGGTCTCCCAGGAGCGCCTGGCCGATCCGCTGCTGGCCAAGGCCCGCGGTCGCGAGGTGCTGCTGGTGGACGACTCCAGCACCGCCATCGGCCAGTTGCGCGACACCCTGGTGCAGCTGGATCTGAAATTCCACGTGGCCACCGACGGCCTGCAGGCCCTGCGCAAGCTCAAGGCCTGGGCCGACGAAGGCGTGGTGCTGACCGAGAAGCTGCTGATGGTGCTGACCGATGCCGAGATGCCGGAAATGGACGGCTATCGCCTGACCACCGAGATCCGCCAGGATCCGCGCCTCGCCGACCTCTATGTGGTGCTGCACACCTCGCTGTCGGGCAGCTTCAACGAAGCCATGGTGAAGAAGGTCGGCTGCAACGCCTTCCTCTCCAAGTTCCAGCCCGATCAGCTGGTCGAGGAAGTTCGCCGGCGCCTGGCGCTGGCCGAGGGCTGATCCTCGCGGTTTCGCCGCTCCGGCGCCTCCCTTACACTGGCGGCCTTTGTCCGCCGCCAGGAAGCCGCGCCCATGTCGCACCTCAGTGCCCTCTATCGTTATCCCGTCAAGTCGACGGCCGTGGAATCACTCGCCCAGGCCGAGGTGGATGCCCTGGGCCTGGTGGGTGATCGCCGCTGGATGGTGGTGGATGCCGACACCGGCCGCTTCCTGACCCTGCGCCAGCTGGCGCAGATGAATCACATCGAGGCGCGCTGGCTGGCCGCCGATCGCCTGCGCCTGAGCGCGCCGGGACGGCCGCCGCTCGAGGTGGCGGTGCCGGATGCCGGCGGCGAGCAACTGGGCGTGACCATCTGGCGCGACACCCTGCAGGCGCCGGTGGCCGCCGAAGCCGATGCCTGGCTGAGCGACTTCCTCGGTCGCCGCTGCCGCCTGGTGCACATCGCCGAACGCCATGCCCGCCAGATCAGCACCGATTTCGCCGAGCCGGGGCAGAAGGTGCATTTCGCCGACGGCTTCCCCTTGCTGCTGACCAGCGAGGCTTCCCTGGCCGATCTGGTGGCACGGGTAGGCAAGCCGCTGGAAATGCTGCGCTTCCGACCGAATCTGGTGGTGGAGGGTACGCCCGCATACGCCGAAGACGGCTGGAAGCGCCTGCGCATCGGCACGGTGGACTTCGCCGTCGCCTGTCCCTGCTCGCGCTGCATCGTCATCACCCAGGATCCGGTGACCGGCGAAAAGGACCCGGATCGGCAGCCGCTCACTGCCTTGCGCGAATATCGCTTCCAGGACAATCGCATGCTGTTCGGCATGAACGTCATCCCCCTGGGGCGCGGCGTCATCGAAGCCGGCATGCCGGTGGAGGTGCTGGAATGAATCCCGTGCGGCGTGTGGCGCTGGTCAGTCCGGCGGGTGCGGTCAAGGAAGAGCTGGTCACGGCGGCGATCGGGCAGCTGCAGGCCGCCGGCATCGAAGCGGTCCTGGGCGAGCAGGCGCTCAAGCGCCATCGCTATCTCGCCGGTACCGCCGAGGAGCGCGCCGCGGATCTGCACTGGGCCTTCAGCCAGGCGGACGTGGATGCGGTCTGGTGCCTGCGCGGCGGTTACGGCTCCGCCCAGTTGCTGCCCTGGCTGGACTGGTCGCGGCTGTCCAGCAGCAAGGGCCGGCCCCTGATCGGCTATTCCGACCTGACGGTGCTGCTGGAGGCCTTTCACCGCCGCGGCCTCACGGCTATCCACGGTCCTGGCGCCCTTGACTGGGGCCGCCGTGACGAGGATCCGGCCACCCAGGCGGCCCGGACCCGCTCGCTGGAATCGGTCCTGGAGCTGTGCGCCGGCGGCCGTCCGGCCTGGCAGCTGGAGCGCCTGGCCGGTCCGGTCCAGGTGCCCGCCGGCGAACTGATCGGCGGTAACCTGACCACCCTGGCCAGCGTGGTCGGGACCGCCGCCGCCCTGCGCCCCCACGACGGCGCCATCCTCATGCTGGAAGACGTCGGCGAACCCTACTATCGACTGGAGCGCAGCCTCTGCCAGTTGCTCGGCAACCTCACCGAGCACCGCATCGGCGCGGTCTGCCTGGGCACCTTCACCGACTGCCCGCCGCGTAACGTCGAGCAGCCGCTGGAAGAGATCTTCGCCGAATGGCTGGCGCCGCGCGGCATCGCCCTCTATCGCGGCCTGCCCAGCGGCCATGGGCCGGACAACCAGGCCTGGCCCTATGGCGCTCGGGTGCGTCTGGAAGCGGGTCGCCTGCAGGTGCTCTAGGCCTGGTCAGCCCCAGGCGGATCAGTCCGCCCAGGGCGAGGCGAGTTCCAGCTTGCGCAGCAGCTGGCGCTTCTTGCTGTTGTAGCCCTGCATCCGCACCAGCAATTCATCCAGGGTGGCGACCGCCTTGAGGATGTGCGGGCCCTTGTTGAGCATCACGCACTCGGCGCGGACCCCGGTGGCGGCATCGGTGATCTCGGCGCGCGAAGGCGAACCCTTCTTGGCCAGATTCTCCAGCACCTGGGTCGCCCAGATCACCGGCACGTGGGCCGCCTCGCACAGGCAGAGGATGTCTTCCTGCAGCGCCGCCAGACGCTCGAAGCCGCCTTCCACCGCCAGATCGCCGCGGGCGATCATCACGCCGAATCCGCCGCGCTGCATGCCCGCCAGCAGCAGGGCGGGAAGGTTGTCGAAGCCCCGACGCGTTTCTATCTTCAGCACCACACCCAGGTGCTCGGCCCGCAGGCGCTCCAGTTCCGCGAGCAGCGCGCGGACATCATCCGCGCTATTGACGAAGGACATCTCGATGCCGTCCGCATGCTCGGCGGCAAAGGCCAGGGCCGTGAGGTCCTGTTCGCCCAGCGCTGCCAGCCGCAGGGTGCTCTGGGGAAAGTTGATGCCCTTGTCCCCCTTGAGCTTGGCGCCGCCCGGCGCCTGGGTGATGCGGACCTCCAGCGCGTCCTGATCGGCGTGCTCGATCAGCCCGCCGATCTTGCCGTCGTCGAACCAGACCGGCTCGCCGCTACGGACGTCGGTGAACACCTGGGGCAGGGTGCAGCCCAGGGTGGCGGGTGTCAGCAGGTGCCCGCCGCTGTCCTGGCTGGCGGGCCGACCGGGCGTCTGGTCGGCGGTCAGGATCAGCAGATCGTCCTCGGCCAGCCGCAGGGCGCCTGGCTGCGGGGCGAAGTCGCCGATGCGGCTGTGCCTCCCGCGTCCATCGCGCTCGACGCTCAGGCGCAGGCCGGGCGTGAGGTAGGTGGTCTTGGTTGCCTCCGCCCAGCAGCCGCGATCTCCGACCTCGACGACCGTCCAGCGACGCTGCGCCTGGCGCGTGTCCCTTAGCTGGATCCGCTCGCCCGCCTGCAGGCCAGCTAGCCAGCGTTCGCCCACCTGGACGCTGGCAGCCGCCGGGGAGGGTGCCGGTCGCGGCCGGCGGCGGCCGGTCAGCCAGATCCGCGCCGGCTGCTGGACGCGGCCCTGGGCGTCGCGCTCAGGCTTCACCTTCTTTACCGCCGCGCCCGTGGCGATAGGCCCGGTGCGCAGCTTGGGCCCCGGCAGGTCCATGAATACCTTGCAGGGCTGGTCCAGCTCCGCGCTGGCCCGCCGCACGTGTTCGATCATGCGCGTCCAGCTGGCCGGTTCGTCGTGGGCGCAGTTGATGCGCGCGCAATCCATATGTCCTGCCAGCAGGTCGCGTACCAGCGCATAATCGTCTGCGGCTTCGCTGGGCAAGGTGACCATGATGCGTACCTCCCGCGCGGAGGCGGGCGTGCCGAACAGTGCTCGCGCGTGATCTGCCAGGGGATTGACCGCCTTGGTCGTCGGCCGCGCCGCCGGGCTGCCGCCGAGCAGGCGTTCCAGGGTGTTGATGAGGGTCGCCACGGTCGGTAGCACCGCGGCTTCGGAGCGCCCCAGGGACGACAGCCCCAGGGCGGAGAGTTGCAACTGCAGGTCATGCAGATCGCCGGCGCGCAGCGCCAGATAGGCGAGCAGATTCTGGGCACTGGCCCGGTAGGCGGGATTGAGCGCCTGCCGATCCAGCCGTGGCTCCGCGGCAGCCTGCTCCAGGGCACCCTGCAGGGCGCGTAGCTTATCCAGCAGGGTGGCGAGAGCCTGATCGGGGGACCGGGAACGCGAGGTCGAACGGGGCGGCACGATAGGTCTCCAGCAGAGGGCCCAGGCGAGACGCTCACCGGGCGTTCCTGTCTCGGACCCATGGCCGCCGCAGAAGTGAAAAGCCAAGTGTTGCCAGACATTAGCGGCAGATGGCCACTCATCGCGGGGGCTGCCGCTGGCGCCCATAGGGAGTCGCCGAGGATGCTGCTATGATGCGCGGCCTTGACGACCCCCGTTTTCAGGTACCCGCCATGGTGCAGATTTCCGAACGTCTCCTGGTCCAGGCCCATCTGGCCGCCAAGCAGCCCAAGGCGCTCGGGCCGGACGAGATCGCGGCCTACAAGACCGCCATCGCCCGCGAGCTCAAGACGCAGAACGCGGTGCTCCTCGCCCATTACTACACCGATCCGCTGATCCAGGCCCTGGCCGAGGAGACCGGCGGTTGCGTCGCCGACTCCCTGGAGATGGCCCGCTTCGGTAATCGCCACCCGGCGTCCACCGTGGTGGTGGCTGGCGTGAAGTTCATGGGCGAGACGGCCAAGATCCTCAACCCGGAAAAGCGCGTGCTGATGCCAACCCTGGAGGCCACCTGCTCCCTGGACCTGGGTTGCCCGGTGGACGAATTCTCCGCCTTCTGCGACCAGCATCCCGAGCGCACCGTGGTGGTCTACGCCAACACCTCGGCCGCGGTGAAGGCCCGCGCGGACTGGGTGGTCACCTCCGGCTGCGCGCTGGACATCGTGGAGCACCTGATGGACAACGACGAGACCATCCTCTGGGCCCCCGATCGCCACCTGGGTCGCTATATCCAGCGCGAGACCGGCGCCGACATGCTGCTGTGGGAGGGCTCCTGCATCGTCCACGAGGAATTCAAGGCGAGCCAGCTGGAAGACCTCAAGCGGCTCTACCCGGAGGCGGCCATCCTGGTGCATCCAGAGTCGCCCGAGGCGGTGATCGAACTGGCCGACCATGTCGGTTCCACCAGCCAGATGATCAGGGCGGCCCAGACGCTGCCCAATCGCCAGTTCATCGTCGCCACTGATCGCGGCATCTTCTACAAGATGCAGCAGGCCTGCCCGGACAAGGTCTTTATCGAAGCGCCCACCGCCGGCAACGGCGCCGCCTGCCGCAGCTGCGCCCACTGCCCGTGGATGGCGATGAACACCCTGGAGCGCACCCTCAACTGCCTGCTCGACGGCTCCGGCGAGGTGCTGGTCGATCCGGCGCTCATCCCCCGGGCGGTCAAGCCGCTCAAGCGCATGCTCGACTTCACCCAGGCCCTGCAGCTGCAGGCCAAGGGAAACGCCTAGCGCAGGATCTCTTCGCTCAGCTTGCGCTGGGCGATCATCTCCTGCTGGCGAGCATCGATCCGCGCGGCCAGCTGATAGTTGCTGGCGGCGCGCTGCTTGGCGAAGCCCAGTTGCTGGATCGCCTGGTTGTAGTCACCGGTCAGGGCGAAGTACTCGGCCCGTGCCTGGTGCACCCCGACCAGATCACCGGCCTGGCCGCGAACGTCCGCCGCCTGATTCCACAGGTCCGGATCGATCGGCCGCTGCTTGATCAGTTTGTCGAGCAACTGGCTGGCGGCCTTGGCTTGCTTGGTGCGGCCGAGCATGTCCACCTGGGCGAGGCTCACGGCCAGATCGTCCGGATAGAGGTCCAGCAGCCGCCGCACGCGTTTCTGGGCGTCGGGCAGGCGGTTGGCGGTGATGTCCAGATCGACCTGTGCGAGGTTGTAGCTGATGTCGTCCGGCGCCTTGCGCAGTAGCGGCGCCAGGGTGTCGCGCGCCTCGTTGAGCTGGCCCTGCTTGGTCAATCCCATGGCCAGGCCATAGCGCACCGGATCGTTGTCCGGCGCCTCCTGCAACTGGGCCCGATAGCGCTTCACCAGCAGGCCGGCGGTCTCCTCGAAGTACATCTGGGTGCGCACCTTCATCAGCTGGAAGCGCATGCTGTCCTCGACGCCGCCCTTGGGCAGCCGCTCGGCGCGGGCCTGGGTGTCGGCGATGCGGCTCTCGGTCACCGGGTGGGTGAGCAGGAATTCCGGCGGGGTGCGGTCGTAGCGGTACTGACGGGCGAGGCGGCCGAACATTTCCGGCATGGCCCGCGGATCGTAGCCGGCGCGCTCCAGGTTGACGATGCCGACGCGGTCGGCCTCCTGCTCGTTGAGGCGGGAGAAGCGCAACTGGCTCTGGATGGCCGCCGCCTGGGTCGAGGCGATCGCGGCGATCCCGGCATCGCCTCCGCCTGCGGCAGCGGCCACGATGCCGGCGAGCAGCGCCGCCATCAGCGGCAGTTGCATGCGTTGCTGGTTTTCCACGCCGCGGGCGAAGTGGCGCTGGATCAGGTGACCCAGTTCGTGGGCCATGACCGCCGCGTATTCGGATTCGTTTTCCGCCTTGAGAAAGAGGCCGCCATTCACGCCGATGACGCCGCCGGGCGCGGCGAAGGCGTTGATCTCCGGATCCTTGATCAGGATGAAGGCCAGGCGGTGATCCTGCAGATCGCTGGTTTCCGCCAGGCGATAGACCGACTGCTCGACGAATTGCTTGAGCTGGGGATCGTTGAGACTGGGGACCTGGCCGCGCAGCATGCTCAGCCAGGCGCGGCCCATCTGAAACTCCTGCTCGGGCGAGACGATCGAAGAGCTGGCATCGCCCAGCGACGGCAGATCGTTCGCCCCCTGCGCCAGATGGGGCATGGCGAGCAGCGCCAGGGACAGCAGGACGGGGCGCAGGACGTTCATGGCAAGACTCGTGGCCGCAAAAGGGCTACTTTAGCGGCCCGCCGTCTGGGTGCCTAGCAAACCCGGGCACTGACGTAGCCCCCAATGGAGAATCCCATGGCCGATCTGAGCCAACCCTACACCGGTGCGGTGACCGCCCAGCTGGACGCCAGTGGCCTGAGCTGCCCCATGCCGCTGCTCAAGGCCAAGCTGGAACTCAATCGCTTGTCTTCGGGCGAGGTACTGGCCGTGGTGGCGACCGATGCTGGCTCGCAACGCGACTTCCGCACCTTCGCCAAGCTGTCGGGACATGCCCTGGTGGGCGAAGAGGTTGCCGGAGAGACCTTCCGCTACTGGCTGCGCAAGGCCTGATCAGGCCTGGTTGAGTGCCTGGGCGGCGGCCAGCACCTCGGCGACATGGCCGGGGACCTTCACGCCGCGCCAGATCTGGCGTACCACACCGTCCCGGTCGATGAGGAAGGTGCTGCGATCCACGCCGATGTAGTCCTTGCCATACAGCTTCTTCTGCCGCATCACATCGAACAGCTGGCAGAGGGTCTCGTCCTTGTCGCTGATCAGCTCGAAGGGAAAGCCCTGCTTGGTGCGGAAATTCTCGTGGGTGCGCAGGCTGTCACGGCTGACGCCCAGGATCAGGGTGTCGGCGGCCTGGAACTGCTCGTGCAGATCGCGAAAGCCCTGGCCCTGGGTGGTGCAGCCGGGGGTGTTGTCCTTTGGATAGAAGTACAGCACCGCCTGGTGGCCGCGCAGGCTGGCGGGCGAGACCTCGAGGCCGCTGGTGGCCTGGGCCTGGAAGTCCGGAAGCGGTTGGTCGAGGGTCACGCTCATGGGCAGCTCCTTGCGGGTTCTGTCAGTTGCTCTGCGGTCGCCAGGGCTCGATCAGGGCGTCGAGATTGAGGGCGTCGGCGAAATCCAGGAACTGATCGCGCAGCCAGCTGATCTGGGTGCCGGCGGGCAGGGTCACGGTGATGGTGGCGTTGAGCATGGTGCCGCCGGTCTGGGGCGCCTGGTAGGAGTCGCAGACCAGGTTCTCCACTTCGATCTTGTGGTCGGCGAAGAACTGGCAGAGTTCGTTGAGGATGTCCGGGCGATAGGCGGCGCTGACATAGACGACGTACGGCAGGGCCTGGGGACGACTTTCCAGGGCGGCGCTGCGGGTGACGCCGACGGTGAAACCGTGGCGCTTGCCGAGACCGGCGAGGCCGCCTTCGAGGCGCGCCAGGCCGTCCCAGTTGCCGGAGACCTGCAGGATCAGCGCGCTGTATTCCCCGTGCCGGCTCAGCCGGCTGCTGACCACCGCGCAGCGGTTGTCCATGCAGCTGCGGTAGAGCACGTTGGTCAGCTCCATGGGATTGGCGCCCAGCGCACTGATGACGAGAAATTGTTCGCGAATCGGGGGGGTAGCGGACATTAGGGTTCCTGGCAGGGGGAGATACAGACTGGCAAAGGCGGAAGGGTAGCGAAAAGCGCTCGCGGGGGGAATGCCCGTTGGGGGCACGTTGCTTGTGCTGGCGCAGAGGCGTCAGTACCATTACCGCTCTCTTTTTCCGGCAGGAGCGGTTGCATGATTGCGGGGAGCATGGTGGCGCTGGTCACCCCTATGGACGCCCAGGGGCGTATCGACTGGGACAACCTGACCAAGCTGGTGGACTTCCATCTCGCCGAAGGCACCGACGCCATCGTCGCGGTGGGCACCTCGGGTGAATCCGCCACGGTCGACGTCGACGAGCACGTAGCCGTGATCCGTCATGTGGTCGAGCAGGTCAAGGGGCGCATCCCGGTGATCGCCGGCACCGGTGGCAATTCCACCCGTGAGGCCATCGACCTGACCCGCGCCGCCAAGGACGCGGGCGCCGACGCCTGCCTGCTGGTCGTGCCCTACTACAACAAGCCGACCCAGGAAGGGCTCTATCAGCACTTCCGCATGATCGCCGAAACCGTCGCCATCCCGCAGATCCTCTACAACGTGCCGGGCCGCACCGCCTGCGACATGCTGGCCGAGACCGTCGAGCGCCTGGCCAAGGTGCCGAACATCATCGGCATCAAGGAAGCCACCGGCGACCTGGCGCGCGCACGCGACATCCTCTCCCGCGTCGGCAAGGACTTCCTGGTCTACTCGGGCGATGACGCCACCGCCGCCGAACTCATGCTGCTGGGCGGCAAGGGCAATATCTCGGTGACCGCCAACGTCGCGCCGCGCGCCATGAGCGAACTCTGCGCCGCCGCCATGCGGGGCGATGCCGGCACCGCACGCGCGCTCAACGAACAGCTGATGCCGCTGCACAAGAATCTGTTCATCGAATCGAATCCGATCCCGGTGAAGTGGGCCCTGCACGAAATGGGCATGATCGACGCCGGTATCCGCCTGCCGCTGACCTGGCTCAGCTCGCGCTGCCACGAAGTGGTACGTCAGGCCCTGCGTCAGGCGGGAGTGCTGGCGTGATTAGGAAGCAGTCGATGAAACGTGTTCTGGGTTTGACGACGCTGGGTCTGGCCGTGGCCACCGCCAGTGGCTGCAGCTGGGTGTGGGGCGAGCATGGTTATTTCCGTGATCGCGGCAACGACTATCTCGAATCCCGCGAGACCGGCCCCATGCAGGTGCCGACGGATGTCCAGGCCAAGCCGATGGATCCGCTGCTGCCGATCCCGGCCAACGTGGCCGATACCCAGAACCGCTCCTATGGCTTCGAAGTGCCGAAACCCCAGGCGCTGGCCGTCCAGGGCAGTGGCAACGAACAGTTCAGCGTGCAGCGCAGCGGCAATGCCCGCTGGCTGGCCGCCCAGAAGGTCCCGGCCACCGTCTGGCCGGTGGCCCGTCAGTACCTGACCGACAACGGCTTCCGCATTGCCGAAGAGCGTCCGCAGACCGGGGAGATCATCACCGCCTGGCAGGCGCCCACCGAGCTGTCGACGCCCCTGGCCCGCAGCCTGAGTACCAACGGCCGCCTGCAACCGGGCAACGAGCTGCGCACCCGCCTGCGCATCGAGCCGGGCGTGCAGTCGGGCAGCAGCGAGATCTTCATCCAGACCCAGACCCGTAGCCAGGGCAGCTCCAGCGAGCCGTCCTGGTCCAGCAGCCAGAACAGCTCGGCGCTCGATGACGCCCTGCTGAATCAGGTGCTGGCCGGCCTGGACCGCAGCGAGCAGGGCAGTGGCTCGGTCTCGCTGCTGGCCGCCGGTGGCTACGATACCCCCGAACGCGTCACCTACGAGGTCGACGGCAGCGGCGTGCCCATGCTGGTGCTGGAAAGCGATCTGAATCGCGCCTGGTCCAGCGTGGGTCGCGCCATCGAAGGCGCCGACATCCGCGTCGACGACATGGATCGCAGCCTGGGCGTGTACTACGTGAACATCGCCGAAGGCGCGCAGAAGCCTGAAGAGCGCAAGCCGGGCTTCTTCGGTCGCCTGTTCGGCAAGGGCGAGACCAAGGAAGAGGAAGATGCCCGGGCACGGCGCTTCCAGGTGCGCCTCACCTCGGTGGGCAATACCGTCCAGGTCACCCTGGACAAGACCATCAACACCGCAGCACCCCAGGACATCGCCGAAGGCGTGCTGAAAAAGCTTCAGACGAGCATGCAATATGCGCTTCGCAATCCTGGGCAGCGGCAGTCGGGGCAACTCGACCCTGGTGCACAGCCATAACAGCTATGTGCTGATCGACTGCGGCTTCTCCCTGCGGGAAGCCGAACGTCGCCTGGCCCGGCTGGGCGTGGTACCTGCCCAGCTGGACGCCGTCTTGGTCACCCATGAACATTCCGATCACGTGCAGGGCGTCGAGCTCCTGGCGCGCAAGCACGGCGTTCCGGTCTATTACAGCGCCGGTACCGGGCACGGGCTGCGCAAGCCGGTAACCGCGCAGGGGCTGCTGGTGGACGGCGAGCGGCTGGTGCTGGGTGCGCTGGAGGTGACGGTGGTGCAGGTGTCCCACGACGCCCTGGAGCCGACCCAGTTCGTGTTCGACGACGGCCGCAAGCGCCTGGGCGTGCTCACCGATCTCGGCGAGGCCACCCCTGGCGTGCTGGCGCATTATCGTGGCCTGGATGCCCTGGTGATCGAAGCCAACCACGACAGCAACATGCTCGCCGCAGGGCCCTATCCCTATCACCTCAAGGCACGGGTCGGCGGGGTGCGCGGGCATCTCAACAACCGGCAATCGGCCGAGCTGGTGATGGAGCTGGCCTGTCCGGGCCTGCAGCACCTGGTGCTCGCCCACCTGAGCGAGAAGAACAACAACCCCTGGCTCGCCCGCGCCTGCTTCACCAATGTACTGGGCTGCGACGCGGACTGGCTGCAGATCGCCGACCAGCAGCAGGGGCTGGAATGGCAGGCCATCGCCTGAGGCGCTGACCAGGTTTTCTTTCGTGGCCGGGCGCTGCTGCACGGCCAAAAGATCCACGATCCTATGTAAACTGCGCTTCCCGGCTGTACTCGTCCCGAACCGGTCGCCTCACCTGCGTTCGTCCACAGCCTGCAAGCCATTCGAACCGGAGTCCAAGATGGAAAAACGCGCAGAACTCTACCGTGGCAAGGCCAAGTCGGTATTCACCACCGACGATCCCGATCGCCTGGTCCTGTTGTTCCGCAACGACACCTCTGCCTTCGATGGCGAGCGCATCGAGCAACTCGAGCGCAAGGGCATGGTGAACAACAAGTTCAATGCCTTCGTCATGCAGAAGCTCGAAGCCGCCGGTATCCCCACTCAGTTCGAGCAACTGCTGGGCGACAACGAATGCCTGGTCAAGAAGCTCGAGATGATTCCGGTGGAATGCGTGGTGCGCAACTTCGCCGCCGGCAGCCTGGTGCGCCGCCTGGGCGTGGAAGAAGGCCTGGAGCTGACGCCGCCGACCTTCGAACTCTTCCTGAAGAACGATGCCCTGCACGATCCGATGGTCAACGAAAGCCACGTCCAGGCCTTTGGCTGGGCTACCCTCGACCAACTGGCCGAGATGAAGGCGCTGACCTTCCGCATCAACGATATCCTCAAGCAGCTGTTCGACGGCGCCGGCCTGCTGCTGGTGGACTTCAAGCTGGAGTTCGGCCTGTTCCACGGCAAGGTCGTGCTGGGCGACGAATTCAGCCCGGACGGCAGCCGCCTCTGGGACAAGGAAACCCGCAAGAAGATGGACAAGGATCGCTTCCGCCAGGGTCTCGGCGGCGTGATCGAGGCCTACGAAGAGGTCGCCCAGCGCCTGGGCGTCCCGTTCTAAACGCAAGCCGCTGATACCAGAGCTTTTTTTGCAATTGCTTGTTCGCTTTTGCCCGCATGGCTGGTATCATGCGCCGCGTTGGAGAGATGCCGGAGTGGTCGAACGGGACGGATTCGAAATCCGTTGAGTCAGCAATGGCTCCTAGGGTTCAAATCCCTATCTCTCCGCCAAATACGAAAACCCCGAGCGTGCCAGGCACCTCGGGGTTTTTTATTGGCCGGATTTCGGCTAGCCAGCCTTGTTCCTGTCCGGAACAGAGGCTACCAAGGGGCTCGCGTCCGTATCTGCCAGGCGTTGGCCAGAGAATTCCTGGAGGCGCTGGTAACGGTCCAGCCAGAAGCCTAGTTCAAGGGTCAGGGTCCTGCGCTCCAGCGGGGAGAGCGCGGCCGGCCCCTGACGGATGACCCTCTCGGCATAATCGATGGCTGCCAGTTGCCCGGTCGTGCGTGCAGGGCAGTTGCTGATGGCATAGCGGAGCGCTTCATTGAAGCCGCTATCCAGGGCGGACATAAAAGATCCTCGAGTCGATAAGGGCTTCTTCAAATAGCTATGTCTCGGTCGCAGCCGGGGCGGCAAGGCCTCTTCAAGTCGTCTGCGCACGTTGCTCATGGGCAAGACGGGCAGGCGCCGACCGGGCCTTTCAAGTCCTTGTTGAGACGGCCATTTCTGCCGATCCAGGCGCTGATGTTGGCTGAATACTAGTCCGCTGCAGAAGCCGGAAGCAGGCGATATCGGATCGTCTGATAAGCGGTAGCAAAAGCTGTACCTGTCTTGTATTCGGCTCTGGCTCGATGGTTTGCCCTGGTCTGACGCGAATTATCTGTCGGGCAAGGCCGCTGGCATCTTGTATCGAATTTGGACGAAGCCGCGGTTAATTCGGCAACCCGCGCAAGCGATATCCATGGAAGTCGCACGCCGTCGAGCGGTAGTGAACAGCGTCCGGGAATGTCTGGACGCCTCGGACAAATGGAGCGATGCTGGAAACGTACGCCATAGAGCGTGCGATCTCCGATGGCCGAGCAGTAGGCGGCGGCCGTTGGACGATGGCTTCGGCGCATAACAATAAGAGGAGTCGAGCGATGTTCTACAAGGTCAGCGTGTACTCACGGCCTGAAGATCGTGGGCTGCTGGTGTGGCGGTGGAAGAAGCAGTTTCTCGGTGAGTGGGTGGAATCGCGTCAGGAATTCGAGGATTGCGACCGCTGCGTTCATCACGCCCTGCAGGACGCCAAGGGACAGAGCGTTCATCTCGAAACCGATCGCTGCACCCTCTATCGTTATCGCTTCGAAAGCATGCTTCACCAATATGGCAGCTGCTATTGCCTGAGTGGCGGACGCTCGGCCGAAGCCGTTCTGGACCTCATCGCCCAGATCGAGGAGCGGCACAACGTCATCGTGCTGCGCGATGGCCAGCCGTTCTTCGCCCATTATCGTCCGGATCTGCAGGCCGAAGGGACGCTGGCTCCCGAACTTTGGCAGGGTGTGGAATGGCGGGGACTGGAAGGGCGCTTCGAATACGTGCGCAATCGCAATTCGCCCTGGTCCAGTTAGCGCGTGCCGGTTACCGGCCGACCTAGAAGGGCAGCAGCTCCTGACGCATGATGCTGATGTCGGCAGGCGCCTGGACGCCTACCTGCACGCGATCGCCCTGCACCTTGAGAATGTGGATATTGATTCCGCCATTGAACAACAGGTCCAGCAGCCGTTCTTCATCGGCTCCCGGCTTGAGGGATAGATTGATGATTTCGTCGGTACGACGGGTCAAGACCAGATAGGACATGAGCATCCCTGCCATGATTTCAGGGCGCTGATGATAACCAGTTCCGCTCCTGGCGAGAATCAGTAGACAGATTGTTAGCGCTGGGCCAGGGACCTGTGCAGGTCCCGGATTGCTATCGTCGTCCCAGTTGCCAGCGTCGTCCCACGAACCCCAGGCCACCCGAGACCATTACCAACAGGTTGATGGTATTGGTCGGCCCACTGCCGTGATAGCCCGCGATGACGGCGACCAAGGTGGCCAGGGCCCAGGCGGAGGTGGCGGCGGCAACGGCGGCGGCCATTTCATTGAAATCGGATTTCCGCGCCGATTTCGAATAGGGACGGAGATCGCTTTCGTATTCTTCTGGCATGGGGGGCTCCCGCTGCTGTTCTTGTTGGAGAGTATCGCCGTGAAGGTTATCGACTGACGATGAGCAGTCTGGATGGGGTCGATAGCGCGATCAGCGATTTTTTCCGCTGAACGGACAGGAGGTATCGGCTAGAGCCCTGGGTGGTCGGCGGAAACGGTGGTGGCGCCGTTTCGTCTCAGGACAGCTCGTCTGATGGCGGACAACTGCCGCGGCTAGGCCCGGTCATCTTTGTGTTCGACGTGACTAGCCTGGAGACCATCATGAGCGACGACAAGATCACTCTCACGACCCGCCAGGGTCATCCGGTACGGGACAATCAGAGCCTGCGCAGCGTGGGCGAGCGGGGACCCGCCACGCTGGAAAACTACCAGTTCATCGAGAAGATCACCCATTTCGATCGGGAACGGGTACCCGAGCGCGTGGTGCATGCCCGGGGCACCGCGGCCCATGGCTGGTTCGAAGCCTATGGCACCATCGGCGACGCGCCCGCCAGCCGTTACACCTGCGCCAAGGTGCTGACCACTACCGGGGTGAAGACGCCGGTCTTCCTGAGATTTTCCACCGTCATCGGCGCCAAGGAATCTCCCGAGACAGCGCGGGATCCACGGGGCTTCGCGATCAAGTTCTATACCGAGGACGGCAACTGGGATCTGGTGGGCAACAACCTGAAGGTGTTCTTCATTCGCGACGCCATCAAGTTTCCCGACATGATCCACGCGTTCAAGCCCGACCCCATCACCAATCGCCAGGAGCCCTGGCGCTTCTACGATTTCGTCCAGCATCACCCGGAAGCCCTGCACATGGTGACCTGGGTGAAGAGCCCCTGGGGCATCCCGGCGGACTATCGACACATGCAGGGCTCCAGTGTGAACACCTACAAGCTGGTCAATGACCAGGGCGTGGCGGTGCTGTGCAAATTTTCCTTCGAGCCCAGGCAGGGCATCAAGAATCTCACCAGCGAGCAGGCGGCCGAGATCCAGAAATACGACGTGGGCCATGCCAGCCGCGATCTCTACGATGCCATCGAGCGCGGCGAGCATCCCGAGTGGGAGATGTGCGTGCAGATCATGACCGATGAGGCACACGATGAATTGCCCTTCGATCCCCTGGACGATACCAAGCGCTGGCCTGAAGACCAGTTTCCCTTGCTGCCAGTGGGCCGGCTGGTGCTGGATCGCAATCCGTCCAATGTCTTCGCCGAAACCGAGCAGGCGGCCTTCGGCACGGGGGTGCTGGTGGAGGGCATCGACTTTTCCGACGACAAGATGCTGCAGGGGCGGACCCTGTCCTATTCCGATACCCAGCGCTATCGGGTCGGCGCCAACTATCTGCAGTTGCCGATCAATGCCCCCAAATGCCCCTATGCGACCAATCAGCGCGATGGCCAGATGGCGCTGCAGGTGGATCGCAGCGGGAGCAATCCCCACGTGAACTACGAACCCAGCTCCCAGGGCGGCCTGCGCGAAGCTCCACGGCCGCAGCACGAGTATCGCCAGTGGATCGAGGGGCATCTGGGACGCTATCAATCCCGCAAGACGGCCGCCGACTACCAGCAGACCGGCGCGCGCTATCGCAGCTTCGAGGACTGGGAGCGGGACGATCTCATCGCCAATCTGGTCGCGGATATGCAGGCCTGTCCGGAGGACATCCAGCTGCGGATGGTCTGGCACTTCTGGCATTGCGATCCGGACTACGGCACCCGGGTGGCCCAGGGCGCCGACATCGACCTGGAAAGAGCCAAGGCGCTACCGAATCTGCCTGGCCATCCTGCGCCCAACGAAGACGTGGCGGAGCCCACCTACCAGGGCGGCGAACTGGAGCGCCAGTGAGAGACCGCGACCCGTCCTGACCTTCGACCTGGGGCGACCCGGCGGACAGCGTTCGCCGGGGTCCTGCACGCTCAGTTCAGCTTTCTGTCGCGCTCGAACAACGCCCAGCAGCGGTCGAAGTCGGCCTGCCAGTCCGGCAAGGCAGTCGGCAGGACCGCCTCGACCTTGCGGCAGTCCAGGCAGGAATAGAGCGGTCGCGTCGCCGGGGTAGGGTAGTGTTCGGTGGTAGTGGGGTAGAGACGGGCGCGCAGCTCGCCGCGTTGCGCCAGGCGCTCGGCGATGGCGGCGGCGAAGCCGTACCAGGAGGTCTGGCCGGCATTGGTCAGGTGATAGAGGCCGTCGACATCGCCTTGCTCCAGCAGGCGTTCGACCAACTGGCGGGTAGCGGTGGCGATGGTGGGGGCCCAGGTGGGGGCGCCGAGCTGATCCTCGACTACATGGAGTTCATCGCGCTCGGCCAGCAGCTTGCGCATGGTATTGAAGAAGCACTGGCCGTCGTGGGAATAGACCCAGGAGGTGCGCAGCACCAGCGCACGACCTCCGGCCGCCAGCACCGCCTGTTCGCCCGCCAGCTTGGAGCGGCCATAGACGCTCAGGGGCGCCGGGCTGCAGGCCTCGGTGTAGGGTTGGCGACGGCTGCCGTCGAAGACGTAATCGGATGAGTAGTGCACGAAGGGAATATCCCGTTCGCGCGCCAGCTCGGCCAGGATCTGTGGCGCCCGGGCGTTGATGGCCTCGGCGCGCTCGATGTCCTCTTCAGCCCGATCCACGGCGGTATAGGCGGCGGCGTTGAGAATGAGGTCGGGTTCCAGTCGGTCGAAAGCCGCCCGCAGTTGCCCGGTCTGGGCGAGGTCCAGGTCCGCTTGTCCGAGGACGGTCAAGTGATGGGTGCTACCGAACTCGCGCTGCAAGGCGCGCGAAACCTGGCCGGAACGGCCAGTGATCACAATATTCATGAAACCATGCCTGAACGCCTTCCACGGAAGGCGTAATCCAAAGTAGTCGATTACAGAAAAGCCACGGGCTTTTCCTGCACGAACCAAAACCTGCCGCGCGAGGCGACAAATCGAGAGTTCCGGTCACCTTCACGGAGAAAGGTGGCAGCCGCTGGCTATGGCGGAGTGGGCATCGACTGATTGGATAGGGAGGTCATGGTAGAACTCGAGCAAAATGACGTACGCGGCTAGGACTGCCGTCTGTCGGCGGAGTTCAGCGCGTAGCGGAGGATGAAGGCAACAGCTTGCCAAGCTGGAGCCCAGACGTCGAGGCAGTCAGCAGGGCGGTATGGAGAACCTGTTCAAGTTCGCGGACGTTTCCCGGCCAGGGATAGGCGAGCAGCGCCGTTTCGTCCTGAGCGGTCAACTCGGGCGCGGTGCGATCGAGGCGGTCTGCATGCTGCTGGAGGAAATGCCGAGCCAGGGGCAGCAGGTCGGCCGGGCGCTCGCGTAGCGGCGGCACGGGCACCAGACCCGGCGCGAGGAGCGCCCAGAGGCGCGCGGAGAAGTTGCCAGCCTCGACCACCCGTGCCAGGTCCACGCTGGAACCGGCGATCAGGCGGACGTCCACGGGCGTGCGCACGCTACTGCCCAGGCGCAGGATGCTGCCATCCAGCAGCACCTCCACCAACTCCTCCTGCAACTCGCCAGGCAGGTCGGCGATCTCGTCGAGATAGAGGCTGCCTCCATGGGCGGTACCGAACCAGCCCACGCGACTGCCAGAGGTGCCGGCATAGGCTCGGGGAACATAGCCGAACAGTTCGGCAGCCCCATGGCGGCGACTGAGCGAGGCGCAATTCAGACTGCTGAACAGCCCGGTCCTGCCGCTGCGTTCGTGTAGCCGGCGTGCCAGTAGCTCACGTCCGGTTCCCCATTCGCCCACCAGCACCACGGGGTTGGGCTGAGGTGCCCGCTCATCCAGTCGTTCGAGCAACTGTCGGGAGCGCGGATCGGCGAAGGCCAGCGCCTTGGCGCGGATGGTCAGGGCGCTTTGCTGATCCGCAGGAACGATAAGGAGGTCGGGCGAGTGTGTGGGCATGGTGAAGTCATAGGCAGTCAAAGCACCATCCTATCCTTTGAACGGTTATGCCAAAAAATAAGCTTTCGCTATGCATTTAGAGTTTTTGGTTATTTTTAGATGATCAAGTTGTCTGTCGGCGGTAAGCCGAGGAATCCGGGCGTTGGTCCGAGGGTCTGCCAAAAGACTGGATACAGCTGCCACTATCGCCAACATTAGGCGGCTGGAACATCTCGGTCGCCTTGAAGAAGAGGAGTTGGATTCGGATGCCTTCCCTGCGTGCGCCCTGTCCCGCTGGCGTCTGCACCTGCGAGCGTGAAGCCGTGCTGGCGGATCCCGCGGCCGACGCGCGGGCGCTACTGCTCAATCGCCAGGAAGAGCAGCGGCTGCTGGAGCGACTGGAAAACGTCGCCAGCGTCGCTGATTTGCAACGCCTACAGCAGCGCCTGATGGAGCAGCTCGGCATTCGTCTGGACGTCAGGGCGGGACCGGGAGAGGTGCGCAGCGCGCGTGGCATGCTCATCGAGCTGCAGCCACGACCCGGACTGTGCCGCAAGCTGCATCAGTCGATACCGGCGGCCGTGCGTCGCGGTCTCAACCAGCGCCCGGAAGTGCTCTTCGCACTGCTCAATGCCAACGACTTGCTGCGTGACGCCTGAACGCTCAGCGAGGCGCCGTGAAGCGGATCCAGGTGGGGGCGTGGTCGCTGGTCTTTTCCAGGTCGCGTACCCAGCGATGCACCCCAGCGTCCTGCAAGGAATCCTGCAGCATCGGACTCAACAGCAGATGGTCGATGCGCAGACCCGAATTGCGCTGCCAGCGTTGACGGAAGTAATCCCAGTAGGTGTAGATCGCCTCATCCGGATGGCAGGCCCGCAGGGCGTCCAGCCAACCCTGGCCCAGCAGGCGTTCGAAACAGGCACGACTCTCGGGTTGCAGCAGGGCATCCTTGCGCCAGGACTTGGGATCGTAGATGTCCCGATCGGTTGGCACCACGTTGTAGTCACCCGCCAGTACCACGGGATGGCCACTTTCGCTCAGACCCTGGGCATGATCGATGAAGCGCTCGAACCAAGTCAGCTTGTAGTCGAACTTGGGGCCCGGCCAGGGATTGCCGTTGGGTAGATAGAGGCTGGCCACCACCACGCCTTTCACCGCGGCCTCCAGATAGCGGCGTTGCGGATCGTCGGCCATTCCCGGCAGGCCGCGGCGAATCTCCAGTGGCTGGTCGTCACGCGCCAGGATGGCGACCCCGTTCCAGGAAGGCTGACCGTCCCACAGCGCACCGTACCCTGCAGCTTCCAGTTCCGCCTGCGGGAAGTCGGCGGACTTCGCCTTCAGTTCCTGCAGGCAGACGATGTCGGGCTGCTCCCGCTCCAGCCACTGCAGGAGGATGGGGAGCCGGGCACGAATGCCATTGACGTTATAGGTCGCAAGGGTAAGGGAGGTCATGGAGCGCTCCGGAAAGGGTTATAGCGATGACCCGAGCGAGAGATAGGCAGTTCCTTGACTATCATTATGTGATTTGTTTCTCATTAATTTATGACTTACTTTTTTTGGCACCTTAGGGAACTTTTGGGCGGTTATCCGATAGTTGAAGGAATAAATTTGACGGAGGACCGGGGTTGAAGTGCTCACGCCGTGAGGTGAAAGGATTCATCTGTCGGCGGCGATGAACGGTTGTTTTAAAAACTCCTTATTGATCAGTTGCTTGTCATTAAACGAAATGATGTCTAAGTAATGGCCATAGTCATTGGCCATGAAGTTGGCATGTGGCTTGTATGGGTCAAGATGCCTGGAGGCAAAGTCGCGTCAGCCATGACTGCGCGACGCTTCTCTCACTTCATATCGGCCAGTGTTCAGGGAGTGCGCTGTCGATTTAGCGCAGTTGGTGATGATGAATCCATCCTTCCTGAAGTTTTCCCGCAGGGCCGCCCGGGTGCTGCCGTTCGTTGCCGCCCTGACCCTGGCTACCGGTGCCAAGGCCGAGCAGGTCAATCTGGTCGGTCTCAATCTGTCCGGGGCCGGTTTCGCTGGCCAGGTACTGCCGGGCGTCAACGGTACCCACTACATCTTTCCCGTCGAAGCCTACTTCAAGCAGTGGAGTGGCAAGGGGATCAAGCTGATCCGCTTCCCTATCATCTGGGAGCGCCTGCAACCGGTGCTGGGCGGTCCGCTGGACCCGACCTATGCGGCGCTGGTGGACCAGACCTTCGCCAATGCGCAGAAATACGGCATGCGCATCATCCTCGACCTGCACAACTACACCTTCTATCGCGGATCGGTGATCGGCAGCGCGGCGGTACCCTATGACCGCTACCAGGAGATCATGACCCGGATCGCCCAGCGCTGGAGCAGTCAGCCATCGCTGTACGCCTACGACATCATGAACGAGCCCCACGACTCCATGGCGCAGTGGCCGATCGCCGCCCAGTACGGCATCAACGGGGTCCGCGCGGTGGACAAGACCAAGCCCATCATGATCGAGGGCAATGGCTGGTCGGAGGCGACCCGCTGGCCGCAGTGGAACGACTCCCTGCTGGCGCTCAAGGATCCGTCCGACAACCTGATCTTCCAGGCGCATTCCTATTTCGACGAAAGCGCCGGCGGCAACTACACCGGCATCGATGTCGGCAAGCTGAGCCAGGACTACGGCGTAGAGCGTGTCCGCCCCTTCGTCGAGTGGCTGAAGAAGAACAACAAGAAGGGCATGATCGGCGAATTCGGCGTGCCGGATAACGATCCCCGCTGGCTGCCGCTGATGGACCGGATGCTGGCCTATCTCAAGCAGAACTGCATTCCTTCGACCTACTGGGCGGCAGGTCCGGGCTGGGGCAACTACTTCCTGTCGGTGGAGCCCGTCAACGGTGCCGACCGGCCGCAGTGGCCAACCCTGAAGAAATACATCGATGACAGCAGCTGCACCACCATCGGCCCGATTGGCAGCGGCGCCAGTAGCACGCCGACCAGCGGTACCGGTGCCACCAGCGGCTCCACGGGCAGCAGCGGTGGCTCCAGCAGTGGCAATAGCGGTTCGAGCAACGGTGGCAGCTCGGGTACCGGTACCCCTGCGGGCACCGGCAATACCGGCGGCTCGGCCACGACCGGGGTGACTACCTCGATCAACGATTTCACCAACGAAGACTGGCTGCACGGCGTCTATCGCAAGTCGGCCGGCTTCTCCATTCCGGCGTCGGCCGCGAACGTGGGTGCCTTCAAGGTGGGCGCGCAGCTCACGCCAGCCGATGGCAAGAGCTACAAGGTGACCTATGCCCAGGTCGTCGGCAGCAACATGAGCGTCTTCATCGAGAGCCCGCAGCTCGACGGCAATGCCTATGGCTATCCCAAGACCCTGAAGACCGGTACCACCCCCTCCGGCACGCCGGCGACGGTGCCCGGGACCACGACGGGCAGTACCGGCAGCGCCAGCTCGGGCAGCAACGCGGGCAGTGGGACTCCGGCGGTGACAGCACCGGTGGTCGAGGTGAAGCCTGCGACCGGTACCGGCAGCTCGGGGTCCTCCGGTTCCACCACGCCGGCAGCCGGTTCCACGGCCACGCCGACGGGATCGAGCGGTACGCCCGCCAACAGCGCCAAGCTCAATCTGGTGGGGCTGAACTTCTCGGGTGCCGCCTTTGCACCTCAGACGCTGCCCGGGGTACTCAACGTCAATTACATCATGCCGGGCGAGGCCAACTTCCAGCAGTGGAGCGCCAAGGGCGTACGACTGATCCGCTTCCCGGTAATCTGGGAACGTCTGCAGACGCGCTTCTTCGGTAGCCTGGAAGGGGCGTACACCCAACAGGTCACCCAGGTGCTGGAGCTGGCCAGGAAGTACAACATGAAGGTGATCCTGGCGCTGGACAACGGTGGCCGCTACAAGGGCACCCTGATCGGCACAGGTACCGTCACCAATTTCAACTACTGGGATCTGATGTACCGCCTGGCCTACCAGTGGGGCAACCATGCGGCACTCTATGGCTATGACATCATGGGCAAGCCCAATGGCGCCGATAGCAGCTGGCCGGTGACGGCGCAGTCAGGCATCGACGGGGTGCGTACCATGGACCGCACCCACCCGGTGATCGTCCAGGGCAATGCCTGGGGTAGCGCGGCCAACTGGCCGGGCGCGAGCAACGCCTTGCTCAGTTTGAAGGATCCGGCCAATAACCTGATCTATGCGGCCAACGTCTACCTCGACGAGGACGGCAGTGGCACCTATGCCGCGCAGAACATGAACAACTTCGATCCGCAGGTGGGGGTCAATCGCGTCAAGCCCTTCGTCGAATGGCTCAAGCGCAACGGCAAGCGGGGCATGATCGCCGAGTTCGGCGTACCGGCAGGCGACAGCCGCTGGCTGACCGCCACCGACAACCTGCTGGCCTATCTGCAGCAGAACTGCATGCCGCTGACCTACTGGGCGGCAGGTCCGGGCTGGGGGACTTCCACTCTGGCGGTGGAGCCGGTCAATGGCGTAGAGCGTCCGCAGTGGCCGACGCTGAAGAAGTATGTCGATGCCAGCAACAGCTGCACGGCAGTAGGACCGCGCTAGCTTTTGCTGCGCCTGTCCTGAAGGCGGCGAACCTCCCGAGGTTCGTCGCCTTTTTTCTTGACCGCTCGGTGAAGAAAGACGCGCTTTTCACGCCTAGCAATGACAGATTCGCGAGGCGAAACGGCTCTGTGGCGGTGGTTTAAGGGACGACGAACGGCTATAGCTCGACTTGTCAGGGCGCGGTTAGAGTCCATTTGACACCCCAAGCACAAGGAGTAGGTGCCATGACGCAAACCACCCAGGAGCGGCTGCAGACTCTCGAAGAGCAGATCCGCAGTCATCGACAGGACCTCGCCCGGAGCCGGCAGAGCTTTCAGGAGCAATTCGTCATCTACACCCGGCAGTTCGCCCGGCTAAGCGTGCTCGAAGCCCAGCTCGAGCTGGTGCGCCGGAATACCAAGGCACCGAACTGAAGTCGGCTAGCCCTCAATCGTCCCGCGTCAGGACTTCCAGCAATTCGATTTCAAAGGTCAGGTTGGCATGTGGCTTGATCAGCGCACCAACCTGGCGTTCGCCATAGGCGAGGGCCGCCGGTACCTCCAGGCGCCGCTTGCCCCCCACCCGCATGCCCATCAGTCCCTGATCCCAGCCCTTGATCACCCGGCCGGTGCCGATGACACACTGGAAGGCCCGTCCCTTGGCGCGGGAGGAATCGAACAGGGTGCCGTCCTCCAGCCAGCCTTCGTAATGGGTGGTGATCAGCGCACCCTTGACCACGGCCTTGCCGTCGCCCACGACCTGATCCTCGATTCGCAATTCGTCACTCATCGCCATGCTCCAGGCAAAAGCCGAATTCTAGCCTGGCTGGCCGGCTCACTCCGGCACGTCGCCGAACAGACCGGCCTGGTAGTCGCGGATCGCCTGACGGATCTCCTCGGCACTGTTCATGACGAAGGGGCCGTGGGCGACGATGGGTTCGGCGAAGGGCACCGCATGGCCATAGAGCAGCACGGCGCCACCGCGGCTGGCGACCTCGATGTGGTCGCCGTCATCGGCGAATTCGAACAGCTGCCACGGCGCTTCGTCGTGGCCAGCGATCTGCAGGGTGCCGCGTACGCCATAGCAGAACACCGTGGCACCCGCGGGAGCGGGCAAGGTGGCGCGGCCGCCGGGGGCGATCTCGACGGTCATCAGGGTGATGGGCGTCGGCGTGGCCACGGCGCCCTGGATGCCCTCATGGCTGCCTGATGCCAGGCGCAGGCGTACCCGGCCGCTATCCGCCTCGATCAGGGGCATGTCCGCGGCGGAAACGCCGTGGTAGGCCGGTGGCGTGAACTTGAGGCGTGCGGGGAGATTGACCCACAGCTGCAGGATCTCCAGGTCGCCACCGTCGCGCTTGAAGGCGGCGGGCGAAAGCTCGGCATGCACCAGGCCGCTGCCCGCGGTCATCCACTGGATGCCCCCGGCTTCGATGACGCTTTCATGGCCGCCGCTGTCGCGGTGGGCCAGCGAACCGGAAAGGATGAAGGTCACCGTCTCGAAGCCGCGATGAGGATGAGGACCGAAGGGTAGGCCGGCATTGTGCGGCGGATAGACCTGGGGGCCGTGGTGATTGAGGAACAGGAAGGGATCCAGATGCGGCAGGCCGGGGCCCGGCAGCGGGCGGCGGGTCCGGAGGTCACCGATGTCGTCACGCCGGGCGGGATGGCGGTGCAGCAGGGTACGGGCGGTCATGCGGGGCCTCGCGGGGGCAAAACCCCAGTTTAAGGGGCACCTCGGCAGGCGGGTACCCCAGGCGTGAAGAGCGCCCTTCAAATGGAGAAGCGCACCTCGCGTTCCGGCCGGGGCGCGAGTGGTCGACGGTGATTGACCACCAGTTCGCCGATACGGATCAGGTGAGCACGGGTGACGTTACGGCTCAGCCCCAGCAGGCGCGCGGTGTGGACCTGGTTACGATGGCAGAAGCGGTAGGCCGCGCGCACCAGGGCATCTTCGACACGCTCGTGCAGGGCCTCCGGCTGCTCTTCGAACAGCTGGGCGAAGGCGTCGGTCAGCAGACGGTCGACCGGTGCCGACTCGGTTGGCCGTGGCGCGCCCGGGACCAGGCTGGGACGCTGGACGAAAGACAGGTCACCCGCATCCAGCAGGCCCTGGGGCCTGAGCAGCAGAGCATGCTGCAGGGTGTTTTCCAGTTCGCGGATATTGCCCGGCCAGGGATGTTCCAGCAGGCGTCGCTCCGCCGCCGGTGTCAGGGCGACCGGCGCCTGGGCATAGGCGTGGAGGAAGTGCCGGGCCAGCGGCAGGATATCGCCCTGGCGCTGGCGCAGCGGTAATAGCGGCAGGCTGACCACATTGAGGCGGTACCAGAGGTCTTCGCGAAAGGAGCCTTCGGCCACCGCCCGCTCCAGCGGGACGTTGGTGGCGGCGATGATCCGCACGTTCAGCGGCACGCTGCGGCGCGAGCCGAGCCGCACCACCTCGCGCTCCTGCAGGACGCGCAGCAGCTTCACCTGCACCGACAGCGGCAGATCGCCGATCTCGTCGAGAAACAAGATGCCGCCGTTGGCCTCCTCGAACCAGCCGGCGCGCGCGGCGAGGGCGCCGGTAAAAGCGCCTTTCTCATGGCCGAACAACTCAGCCTCGACCAGGCTCTCGGCAAAGGCGCCGCAATTGACGGCTACGAAGGGGCCGGCATGGCGGTGGCTCAGCGCATGGATATGCCTGGCGATCAGTTCCTTGCCGGTACCGGTCTCGCCGATCACCAGCACACTGGCGTCGCTCGGCGCGATCTTTTCCAGGTGGGCGAGCAGGTCGCGCGATTTGGGATCGGCGAACACCTGGGCGGTCGCGCGGTAGCGGGGCACCTCGGGCGTGCGCGTCAGGGTCAGCAGGGTCATCGCGGATTCCTCAAGAGTAGAAGCTGGGGGCGGGCGGGGTGTCGTTGAGGGCCCAGTCGCCCAGCTCATGCAACTTGTAGTCGACCGGATCGTGCAGGGTCTGGGTGCGCAGGTTGCGCCAGTAGCGATCCAGGCGCAGCGCACCCGCGGTGGCCCGGGCGCCGCCGACCTCGAACAGGCGGCTGGCGAGATCGAGGCCGTGACGACTGGTGACGACCTTGGCCGTGGCGATGGCGATGGCCAGTTCGCCCCGTGCCGCTGCGCTAAGCGCCGTGCCCTGTTGCCAGGCCTGGGCGAAGGCGACGTTGGCGCGCTCCACCAGCAGCCGGCTGCTCTCCAGGGCCACCCAGAACTCTCCGTAGTGGCGCAGGATGTAGGGGTCTTCGTTGGCGCTGGCGGCCGGTGACTTGAACCAGGGGCGCGCCTGGGTGGTGGTGTAGCGGCGGGCCTCGGCGAAGGCGCCCTCGGCCAGGCCGAGAAAGATGTTGGCGAAGACCAGCTGGGCCAGCAGTGGCCGCAGGCAGGCGAAGGGCGTGCTCAGCGGGCCGGGGTCGAGCAGCCATTCCTGCTGTTCGACCCGTACGCCGTCGAAGCGCGCGCTGCCGCTGTCGGTCTGGCGCTGGCCGTTGTTGTCCCAGTCGTCGAACAACTGGATGCCGGCACGGCCGGTGGGCACCACGGCGATCAGCAGGCGTCCGCTGTCATCGTTTTCCAGCGCCGAGAGCAGCAACAGATCCGAGTCCAGGGCACCGCTGCAAAAGCTCTTCTGGCCATCCACCTGCCAGGCATCACCGTGGCGGCGGGCGAGGGTACGGCGATCCAGGGGATTGAGCGCGTTCCCCCAGAACAGGGCATCGTGCGCGGTGCCCTCCAGCCAGGGTCGCCATTGCGTGGGCTGGCCGAACAGCTGGGCGGTGGCCAGCAGCAGATGGTGGAAGCCGAAGACATGGGCCAGGGAGCTGTCGACCCGGGCCAGCCGCCGCACCGCCTCCAGCGTCCGATCCCAGGAGGCGCCGAGGCCGCCTAGCTCCTCGGGAATGCTCAGGGCCAGGAGACCGCTCTGGCGCAGGGCATCACGCTCGGTCTTGGGCGTGCCGCCCTGCCTATCACGCGTCGCCGCGGTGGCGGCGAAGCGTTCCAGCAGGGGAGTGAGGGGATCCAGCAGGGAATCGGGCATGGGGGACTCGTGCAGTGGAGAAGGCTGGCAGGCGTTAGAACGTAATGCGAGCCAAACCCTGATTTGAAATATTTTTTTGTTATTAGTTAATGGCGCGGCGCTTTTTCCCGGTGGTTGGAAAATCAGCTCGCCGGGTCTAACCCGGGATTAAAGACCTGACTAGTACTGGTCGATACAGGTTTAACTCAATCTCCCGCTCAGGGGCATGTCATGTTCAACAAAGGACTAAAACAAGAATTGCAGCGTCTTCGCGAGCAGGTCGATTCCTTCAAACGCCTGAAGGCCGAGCTCGACGTTGAGATGATTGGCCTGGAGCTGGACGGCCAGGGTCGCGTGACCGCGGTGAACGCCAATTTCGAACAGGAAATGGGTCTGCGTGCCGCGGATCTGCTGGGTCGTCCGCTCGTGGATCTGGTGCCGGCCCATGTCCGGAACCAGGAGTACAACCGTCGCCTGCAGCAGAGCCTGAGCCGCGGCGAGCCCTATAGCGGGGCCCTGCATCTCCTGCGCGGCGACGGCCGGGAAGCCTGGCTGAGAGGCATCCTGCACCCGTTCCACGACAGCCAGGGCCAGGTGACGCGCTTCCGACTGTTCTGCAACAACCTGACGAGAACCATCGAAACCTCGCGCGAGCACGAAAGCCTGCTCAAGGCGCTGCGCCGTTCCACGGCGGTCATCGAATTCAACCTCGACGGCGAGGTGCTCGACGCCAACGACAGATTCCTGCAGGCCATGGGCTATTCCCTGGCGCAGATCAAGGGCAAGCACCACCGGCTGTTCTGCGAGCCGGCCGAGACCAACTCCGAGGCCTATCAGCAATTCTGGGCGCGCCTGCGTCGTGGCGAATTCGTCGTGGATCGCTTCAAGCGCCTGGATGCCCATGGCCGCGATGTCTGGCTGGAGGCCTCCTACAACCCGGTGATCGACGCCCATGATCGCCTGTACAAGGTGGTCAAGTTCGCCACCGTGATCACCGATCAGGTCCAGCAGGAACAGGCGGTGTCCGAGGCGGCCAGTGTGGCCTTCGAAACTTCCCGGCATACCGACGACACCGCCCGCAAGGGTGCCGCGGTGGCGCAGCAGACGGTGGAGGTGATGCGGGCCCTGGCCATCCAGATGCAGGAGGCGGTGAAGGGCATCGAGGCGCTGGACAACCAGTCCCAGGTGATCGGCACCATCATCAAGACCATCAGCGGCATCGCCGAACAGACCAACCTGCTGGCGCTCAACGCCGCCATCGAGGCGGCCCGGGCCGGCGAGCAGGGCCGCGGCTTCGCCGTGGTGGCCGACGAGGTCAGGCAACTGGCCTCGCGTACCAGCAAGGCGACCGAGGAGATCGTCGGGGTGGTGCAGCAGAACCAGCAACTGGCCGGCGAAGCGGTGACGGTGATCGAGAACGGGCGTCGCCAGGCCGAGCAGGGCCTGGAGCTGGCCGGGCAGGCCGGGCAGGTGATCGTGGAGATCCAGGACGGCGCCCAGCGGGTGGTCGGCGCCGTGGGGCGTTTCGCCCGCCAGCTGTCGAACTGATCCAGCCCCTGAAAGCACAACGGCAACCCCAGGGCGCCGTTGTGCATCTGGGCGGTCACCCGCTGTCAGCCCTGTTTGCTGCCGCCGCCGATCTGCCAGACGAAGGGCGGCTCGCTGCCATCGATCTCCCAGGCGCCGACGATGCGTTCCTTGTAGATCAGCGGATTGTGCGAGGCGGCGGTGCGGGCATTGCGCCAGTGGCGATCCAGGCCCTTGCTGGCACGGGTCGCCGAGGCCCCGAGGGCATTGAAGAGGTCACTGGTGGCCCGCAGCACCAGCTCGGCGACCGCCGATTGCGCCTGGGCCGATTCCAGTTCCGCCGCCACGTTGGCGTTGTGCTCGGCGACGGCATCCCCGGCATAGCGGGCCTCGAAGGCGACCTGGGCCGAAACGGCGGCTGCCAGGGTCGCGGCTTCGGCGGCATAGACGAAGGCGGACGCCTTGCCCACCACCTGCTGCACCTGGGGATCGGCACTGGCCGCACTGGCGTTGCCATGGCTGTAGACCCGGGTGCGCCCGCGTACTTCTGCAGCGAATTCGCGCACGGCCGCCTGGCCGCTGCCGGTGATCACGGCCAGCAGCACCAACTGGTAGAAGGCGGTCTGGTATTTGAAGCGGGTGGCGAAGTCGATGAGATTCTCGGGCGCCACGCGCACGTCTTCGAACACCGAGGTGCCACTGGCGGTGGTGCGCTGGCCGAAGCCGTCCCAGTCGTCGGACTGGCGCACCCCCGGCTGGTCGGTGCGGATGGCGGCGATGACGTCGCCGCCGGTGTCGTCGCGCTGGGCGTAGACGTCGATCCAGTCGGCGAACAGGCTACCAGTGCTGTAGTACTTGGTGCCGTTGAGACGCCACTCGCCGTCCTGCTGGCTGACCCGGGTGATGACCTCGCCGAGCTTGACGGTGCCGATCTCGGTCCAGGCGTTACCCACCAGGTCGCCGGCGACGAAGCGCTCGAACCAGAGCTGCTGGGAGGTGCTGGCATGGGCGTTGAGGCGATCCTCGACGAAGGCGAAGTGGCCGCGTAGCGCCTGGGGCAGGTTGCTGTCGGCGGCCGCCAGTTCGATCAGCAGTCGGACCAGTTGCGGCAGGCTGGCGCCGGCGCCGCCGAACTCCACGGGCACCCGCACGGCGCCGAAGCCAGCCTCCTTGAGCCAGGCGACGGGTGCATAGGGCAGATTGCGATGGCGTTCGCGCTCCAGGGCGCCTTCGGCGATCCGGGCAAAGAGCGGGCGAAAGCGAGCGGCCAGCTGTTCGTAGTCGGGGCTGTGCGAAGGGGTGGGCGGCAGGTGGCGAGCGGGCAGATTCATGGTGATCCTCGGCGGTTGGAAGGTCGACGCCAGAGGCTTTGCAAGAGCGCTGCCAGGGCCTGAAAGGTCGCTTTCTCGGGGTTCGCCGGGCCTGGGCTGCCTGGCCAGCAGCAGGACTGCCTGGCCGCTGTTGCCCCGGCGACAGCGGGTCGACCGCGCTAGACTGGCCTTTTGCCTGGAGTCCCCATGGACCTCTTGTTTCTTGGCACCTCGGCGGGGGTGCCGACCCGGCGGCGCAACGTCTCGGCCCTTGCCCTGATCGAGGACCAGGGCAAGGGCTGGTTTCTCGTCGATTGCGGCGAGGCCACCCAGCACCAGCTGCTGCGTACCCCGCTGTCGGCGGCGGATCTGCGCGCCATCTGCATCACCCATGTCCATGGTGACCACTGCTATGGCCTGCCAGGGCTGCTGGCCAGCGCCGCCATGACCGGACGCAGCCAGCCGCTGGTGCTGATCGCGCCTCAGGCGGTAGGGGACTGGCTCGCCGCCACCCAGGCGCTGACCGCCCTGCATCTGCCCTTCGAGCTAAGCTTCCACGCACTGGAAGAATTCACTGGCGTCTCCGTCGGGGCTTGGGATATCGACGCCTTCGCGCTTTCCCATCGGGTGCCCAGTCACGCCTTTCGCTTCCGCGAGACCCGCCGGCCGCAGCGATTGGATCCCGCGGCCCTGGCGGCGGCCCAGGTGCCACGCGGGCCGCTGTGGGGGCGATTGCATGGGGGCGAGGATGTGCTGCACGAAGGCCGCCTGCTGCGCAGCGCCGACTTCCTGCGGCCGGCCCATGGGGAGCGACGGCTGGTAGTGGCGGGAGACAATGACGATCCCGCCTTGCTGACGGAGGCCTGCCGGGACGCTCAGCTGCTGGTCCATGAAGCCACCTACGCCCAGGCGCAGATCGACAAGACCGGGCAGAGCTGGGGCCACAGCAGCGCGGCTGGCATCGCTCGTTTCGCCGAGGCGCAGGAACTGCCGGCCTTGTTGCTCACTCATTTCAGTCCGCGCTATCAGGCCGAGGCGGGGCGTTCGCCGTCCATCGAGGCGTTACGCGAGGAGGCCGCTGCCCACTATGGCGGCGACTTGCACCTGGCCGAGGATTTCGCCCGCTTTCGCCTGGATCGTCAGGGTCGCCTGAAAGCCCTGGGCCAGAGCGGCGGGGCAGGGGATGGCGACCCGCAGCAGGAAAGAGGTTGAAACGCTTCGGTCTTGTCTGACCTGTTCTCCTTGGGCATAGTGCGAACGTTTATCATTCTGGGTCCTTCCGATCCCTCGCACCTCGTCCCTAGGAGAAGCAAATGGCGGTGTCTTTCAACAAGGTCTCGACGCTGGGCGCCATGGCGCTGCTGTCCCTGGCAGTCGCAGCCTGTTCCAATCGCCCGGAGGCACCGATGCCACCGCCACCCGCGCCGGCTCCCGTCGCCGCGCAGCCTGCCGTGCCCCAGGCGCCGGCCGAACTCAACCGCATCGAGCTGGGCTACGGCGTCTACGAGCTGGCCTACAGCCCGGCCAAGCAGTCGGTCTATGCGGCGACCGCCCAGTTGACCAAGGGCGTCACCGGCGGGGTGATCTATCAGCTGGATCCGGCCACCCTGGCCATCACCGGCCAGATCCACACCGATCTGAAGAACTTCGCCCTGACCACCGATGCCAGTGGCGAGACGCTGTTCGTCACCAACTCCCTGGACGGCGGCCTCAGCCGCATCGACCTGCGCACCGGCAAGGTGGAGAAGCGGCTGAAATTCAACGAGATGGGCCGGGACGGCCATCCGGTCAATCCGCGCCAGGTCATCCTGCATGACGGCATGCTGTACGTCGGCGGCGTCGGCGATCCGGGGGTGATCTGGGTGGTGGACGCCAAGACCCTGACCCTCAAGGCGCGCATTCCCAATGCCGGCAAGTGGGTGACCGGCCTGCTGTATTCCGAGGACACCGGGCGCCTCTATGCGGCCAACGGCAGCGGCGAAGTGCTGGTGATCAATCCGCGCACCCGCAAGATCGAGCACCGCTGGACCCCGGGCGATGGTGGCAAGTACCTGTTGCTGAACCTGGCCGAGGATCGCGCCAACCACCAGCTGTTCGTCACCGACAACTCCGAAGCCAAGACCGTGCTGGTCTTCGATATCCGCAGCGGCAAGGTGATCAAGCGCCTGCCGGTGGGCGACGCCCTGGCCATCAAGCTCAATACCCAGCGTAACGAGCTGTACATCACCCAGCGCGAGACCGGCCGCCTGCTGATCCTCGACGCCACCACCTACGCCGAGAAGAAGGCCTACGACCTCAAGCCCAATCCCAACAGCCTGCTGGTGAGCCCGGATGGCCAGACGCTGTACGCGACGGTGAAGACGCCCTTCGACAAGGAATACATGAACACCGCGCCGGAAAGCGTGGTGCGCATCGACCTCTCCGCGGTGAAGTAGATCGCGCCGCCCTTGGCTGCCGCCGCGTCCTGCTGCGGTGGCCCTGGGCTTCCCAAGCCCGCCGGCTTGCTCTTGAATGCATGGCGCCTACCATCAAGGAGCTGCCGCTTTGTCCGCCACCGATCTCAGCCTGCTTCCGCTACTGGAAGGCTCCTACCGCCGCTGGCTCGGCGAGCCGCTGCCGCGTCCCGCCGGACTGCCTGAGCCCAAACTTCCCGCCTGGCTGCATGAGCGGGCACCCTATGCCCTGCTGGCGCACGGTACCGAAAGCGATCCGCTGTTCTGCTATGCCAACAGGCAGGCGCTGAGCTGTTTCGGCTATCCCCGCGACGAATTCATTGGCATGCCTTCAAGGTTCAGCGCCTCCCCCAAGGACAGGGACGAGCGACAGCGCCTGATGGAAGCGGTGGGGCGCAAGGGCTATGCCTCAGGCTACGAAGGCTGGCGAGTGGACAAGGCAGGTCAGGCCTTCGAGATCCATGCGGGGGTGGTGTGGAATCTGGTCGATGTCGACGGGCAGCGGTTGGGTCAGGCGGCGTTGTTCTGGCCGGATCTGCAGCGGGTTGGGCAGCTGGAGTGAGGCAGAGATTGTCGGGCTCGGCTGCGCGCGGAAGATCGGCGAATTCGTGGACAAGGCTGCGCGGTTTTCCACCCTACGCCTAGCCTGACGTCGTAGGGTGGAAAACCGCGCAGCGTTTTCCACGCGAGGATAATGCCAGGCTATCCCGACTCACCCCGGCCGGATGCTTCACTCGTCCTCGACGATCAGCACCACCAGATCCTTGGGCCCATGGGCGCCATAGGCCAGCACCTGCTCGATGTCGGCGGTCTTGGACGGTCCGGAGATCAGCAGGGCGTTGGTCGGCATGCCGTCCTGCCAGCGGTGCTGTTGCTGCAACTCGTAGAAGTTGTCCACCACGGTGCTGGCCTTGAGCAGGGCGATGTGCAGCGGGGGCACCAGGCTCATCAGGCGTGGTTCCTGGCGATCCGGCCACAGCACCAGGCTGCCGGTGGAGGCCAGGGCGCCGAGGGTGCCGGTGAGGCTGGCCGGAGTGTCGTTGAACAGTTCGGCCTTCCACTCTTCCACGGGGCGATCATAGGCCTTCCAGCGCGGTGAGCCGTCGCCCTGCCAGCGCTCCACCAGGCGTGCGCCATGGGGCGTGCCGGGAGCGATCAGCAACAGCTCCAAACCGCGTTCGGCGAGGACGCGCTCGACCAGCGCCGGCCAGTCCGCCGCGGTGGTCAGATGGGTTTCGGTATGCACCGTCTCCATCAGGGTACGCAGGCGAGCGACGCGCTCTTCGGGTGGATAGCGCCAGGGTTCGGTCACCAGGGCTTCGTCGAAGGTGTCCGCCAGCGGCCGGGTACCCTGCAGACTGCCGCGCAGCTTGGCGAGGATGTTGTCGCGGGCGCTCATGGGCGTTTCTCCAGGTGGTCGCGGGCCAGTTCGTGCAGCGAGCGCGTTGCCGGCCTGGGCGCACTGTGGTGCTCCGTCCAGGGGCCGAGTTGGCCCGGGGTGAAGCGGCCGAAGCGGGTGGCCAGGTAGCTGAAGCCGCGATAGAGCAGCGGCGAGGTGTAGAGATGCTGCCAGGCATGCCAGGTCCAGCGCTCACGGGCGGAGAACTTGCTGCCCTGTCCGCGCAGCAGATGGGGCTTGGCATCGGGCGCCTTGACGTTTTCCTCGCGCAGGCGCCGCAACAGCGCCGGAATGGGGATCTTGACCGGACAGACTTCACCGCAGGCACCGCACAGCGAGGAGGCGCTGGGATGATCGGGTGCGCGCTCCAGGCCGACCAGGTGGGGGGTGATGATGGCGCCGATGGGGCCGGGATAGACCTCGCCATAGGCGTGGCCGCCGATGCGGGTGTAGACCGGGCAGTGGTTCATGCAGGCACCGCAGCGTATGCAGTTGAGGGTCTGGCGCAATTCGCTGTCGGCGAAGGCCTGGCTGCGGCCATTGTCCAGCAGCACCAGGTGCACCTCCCGCGGTCCGTCCAGTTCCTCGGCCTTGCGCGGACCGGAGATCATGTTGACGTAGGTGGTGATCGGCTGGCCCAGGGCCGAGCGGGTCAGCAGTGACAGTAGTGGCACCACGTCGCGCAGGTTTTCCACCACTTTCTCGATGCCGGTCACGGCGATGTGCACCGGCGGTACCGTGGTGGACATCCGCCCGTTGCCCTCGTTTTCCACCAGCAGCAGGGTGCCGGTCTCGGCCACCGCGAAGTTGACCCCGGAGATGCCGATGTCGGCCTCGAAGAATTTCTGCCGCAGCACCCGCCGGCCGGTCTGGATGAGTTCGTCGACGTCGGTGGTATAGGGCTCGGCCAGGTGCTCGTGGAAGAGGGTGCCCACCTGCTGCCGGTTGAGGTGGATGGCCGGCATGATGATGTGAGACGGCTTCTCCCCGGCGAGCTGGATGATGTACTCACCCATGTCCGATTCCAGGCAGTCGATGCCCTGGGCGCCGAGGACATGGTTCATGTCCATCTCTTCGCTGACCATGGACTTGCCCTTGATCAGCAACCGCGCTTCATGGCGCTCGGCGATCTGCTGGACGATGGCGTTGGCCTCGGCGGTGGTCTCGGCCCAGTGCACCTGGACGCCGTTGCGCGTGAGGTTGGCTTCCAGTCGTTCCAGCAGCTCCGGCAACTTGGACAGCGCCCGGGCGCGGGTGCGATTGCCCAGTTCGCGCAGGCGCTCGCGCTCGTCGGCATCGCTCATGCTGGCCAGGCGCTTGGTCATCAGCGAATCCATGGCCGTGCGGAAGTTGCGTCTGAGCTGGTCGTCGCCCAGGGCCTGGCGTGCCCGCGTCTTGAAAGGGGGCGCCTCGCTGACGTCGGTGAGGGGGATCTTCAGCCTCTCGTTCACGCTGCACCTCCGATACGGCGCCAGAGAAAGCTCGCCAGGTGTTCGCCACGCAGGGCGGCGCGCTGCTTTTCCAGGGCGCCGTTGATGTTCATCAGGCAACCGCAGTCGGCGGTGAGCACCTGGGCCGCACCGCTGTCCTGCAGGGCACGGGTCTTGTCCGCCACCATGGCGCCGGAGATGTCCGGCATCCGTACCGAGAAGGTGCCGCCAAAACCGCAGCATTCGCTCTCGTGGTCATGGTCGACGCGCTCCACGGCCTGCAGCTGGCCGAGCAGGGCGCGGCCGTGCAGGTGGGTCTGCATCTCGCGGCGGGCGCTGCAGGAGGTGTGCAGCGCCACCTTGGTCGGGGCGCCGCGATCCTGGTAGTCCACCTGGCAGACGTGAAGCAGGAATTCCGCCAGTTCGTAGGTGCGCTCGGCCAGGTCCCTTACCTGACGCAGGGTCTCGGGTTCGTCGGCGAACAGCTCGGCATAGTGATGGCGCAGCATGCCGGCGCAGGAGCCGGAGGGCACCACCACCGGCCAGGGCTCGGCGAACAGTGCCAGCTGGGTACGGGCGACGGCGCGGGCTTCCTCGGTGTAGCCCGAGGTGTAGGCGGGCTGGCCGCAGCAACTCTGCGCCTGGGGAAAGTGCACGCGGATGCCTTCGCGCTCCAGCAGACGGATGCTGTCCATGCCGGCTTCCGGATAGAAGAGGTCCACCACGCAGGTGCCGAAGAGATAGACCTGGGTCGGCTTCTGCTGCGGATAAGTCCGCGGCGGCGCCAGGGGCGGCGCGGTGCGGGTGGCGTTGAGGGCGGCGTTGTGGAAGAGGTCGTTCATAGGTTAACTCCGGGTTGGCCCGGTTGAAAGAGAGCCGGTGGCGACCGGGGCCGCCGCCCGGAACCGCGCGATCAGTGCACCAGCATGCCGGTGAACACATAGGCCTGCGCCAGGGTGATCAACCCGACCAGCACGGCGAAGCCGATGCTGTGGCGCACGGTGAAGCGGAACAGGTCCGACTCCTTGCCCACCATGCCGGTGGCGGCGCAGGCCACGGCGATGGATTGCGGCGAGATCATCTTGCCGGTCACGCCGCCGGAGCTGTTGGCTGCCACCAGCAGGGTGTCGGAAACGCCGATCTGGTGCGCGGTCGTCGCCTGCAGCGAGCCGAACAGGGCGTTGGACGAGGTATCCGAACCGGTCAGGAACACCCCCAGCCAGCCCAGCAGCGGCGAGAAGAAGGGGAACAGCGCGCCGGTACCGGCCAGCAGCAGGGCCAGGGTGGTGGACATGCCCGAGTAGTTGACGACGAAGGCGAAGGCCAGCACCAGTCCGATGGACAGGATCGGCTTGCGCAACTCCACCAGGGTTTCCTTGAACACGCCCAGGGCGGTCGACGGCTTGATGCGGAAGATGGCCATGGAGATCAGGGCGGAGATCAGGATGGCGGTGCCCGAGGCCGACAGCAGGTCGAGCTTGTAGACTGCCGGCATGGGCGTCGGGGTGGCCACGATCGGCAGCGTCTTGAGCACCAGCTTGTCCAGGTAGGGCACCGGCACGTTGATCACCAGGGCATAGAGGGCACCGCCGGTGGTGAACAGCGCCTTGAAGGCCTTGGTGGTCCAGAGGGTGACGACCACGGTCAGGATCAGGAACGGCGACCAGGCCTTGATCACGGTACCCAGGGAATGCTCCGGGGGCAGCCGGCCGCCGCTGCCGAAGCCTGCCCCGCCACCTAGCATGGCGGCGCCGCCGCCACTGACCACGGCAGTGGCGCCCGTGGTGGCATGCTGCGGCTGGCGCAGCTTGAGGTAGCCGGTAAGGGCGATCATGGCGGCCAGCGACGAGGTGATGTCGGGCAGCTCCGGACCGATGAAGTTGGAGGTCAGGTACTGGAACACGGCGAAGGTGCCACCGCAGATCAGCGCCGGCTTCCAGGTTTCCCGCAGGCCGCGCATGCCGTCCATCATGAACATCAGCCACAGCGGCACCAGCAGCGACAGCAAGGGCAACTGGCGACCGGTCATGGCCCCGATCTTGAAGGCGTCGATGCCGGTCACCTGGCCGGCGACGATGGTCGGGATGCCCAGGGCGCCAAAGGCCACCGGCGCGGTGTTGGCGATCAGGCAGAGCCCGGCCGCCTTCAGCGGATTGTGGCCCAGGCCGACCAGCAGAGCGGCGGTGATGGCCACCGGCGCGCCGAAGCCGGCCGCACCCTCCAGGAAGGCGCCAAAGCAGAAGCCGATCAGCAGTACCTGCAGGCGTTGATCGTCGGTGATCGACAGCACCGAGCTGCGGATGATGTCGAACTGGCCGCACTTGACCGTCAGCTTGTAGAGGAACACCGCCGTGACGATGATCCAGGCGATGGGCCAGAGGCCGTAGAGGAACCCATAGCCGGCCGAGGCCAGCGCCTTGTCCACCGGCATGCGATAGACGAACAGCGCGATGAGCAGGGCGATCGCCAGGGTGATGGCGCCGGCCACATGGCCCTTGAGTCTCAGACCGGCGAGGGCGACGAAGAAGAACAGGATAGGCAGGGCAGCGACGAAGGCCGAAAGGCCCAGGCTGCCGAGGGGGAGGTAGAGCTGTTGCCAGGTATCCATCGGGTGCTCCTTGATTGTTTTTGTAGGGAGGCGGCAGGACGGGGTTGCACAAGATCGCAGCCTGTGGCAAAAATTGGTAAGACCAATTTACAAGAGCGACTTCACGCACGTTAAGCGGGGTCTTTGCGCCTGTCAAACCCCTTGATGTGCGACTTTCGTCGGCCAGCACCGCCTGCCTGGCGGACGCCCGCCACCGCCCACGGCTTTTTCGAGGTTTTTCATGGGGTTCGAACCAGTCAAGCAACGTCGTCTGTCGGACGACATCGTCAAGCACCTGGAAGCGCTGATCGCCGAAGGCTCCCTGCGCCCTGGCGAGCGCCTCCCGGCCGAGCGGGTGCTGGCCGAGCGGTTCGGGGTGTCGCGACCCTCGCTGCGCGAGGCCATCCAGAAACTGGTAGCGCGCGGGTTGCTGCTCAGCCGGCAGGGCGGCGGCACCTATGTCACCGAGGCGCTCAACAGCGCCTTCACCGATCCCTTGCTGCCGCTGCTGGAAAGCCGCGAGGAAACCCGGCGCGATCTGCTGGAGTTTCGTCACACCCTGGAGAGCGCCTGCGCCTACTACGCCGCGCAGCGCGCCACCGAACCGGATCTGGCACGACTGACCCTGGCCTGGGAGCGCCTGGAGGACTGCTACCGCCGGCGCGAGACCCTGACCCGGGAAGAGGAGGGCGAGGCCGATGCGGCCTTTCACCTGGCCATCGCCGAAGCCAGTCACAACGCCGTCTACCTGCACAGCATCCGCAGCCTGTTCGAATTGCTGCGCCATCACATGGTGACCAATATCGGTGGCATGCAGGCGCAACGGGGCGAAACCCGCGAACGCCTGCTGGAGCAGCACCGGTCGCTCTACCAGGCGATTGTCGCGGGTGAAGCGGAAACGGCGCGCGAGGCGGCGAGCCGCCATCTGGGCTATGTGCGCGAGGTTCTGGAGGAGGCCGGAGCCATGGCAGGCCGTCTGGCACGGGCCAAACGGCGGGATGAACTCTAAAAAAACTGGCGGAAAAACCCGTAGTGGCACTAGGCTACTACAACAAGTTATCCGTCCGCGGCTAAAGTTTAGCGTTTCAGAGCTGATAACCCGGTCACACCTTCCCGCCTTCGCTGGCGTCTAGACCGGTATCTTCCTGTGGAACACGCCCCTTCTTCGCCCTCGCTCATCGACCTTACATTCACCCCTGCATTGCTTGGTGCCTGCGGTACCGGAGCGACGTTGCTGGCTGGCGGCGTGACCTCGGCCACCCTGGTCCTGAGTGCTACCCAGCTGGCACTGGCCGTGGGCCTGGGTTTCTGGCAACTGCGTCGCGCCCAGGTAGGGCAGGCCGCGCGCGCGTCCGGGCAGGCCGTGAGCCAGAGCCCTGCCGGCGGCCGTGACGAGGCCCTGGAAGCCCTCTGCGTGGCCGTCCTGCCGGTGTGGTCCGAACAGATCGAAGCCGCGCGGGCCCATACCGAGCAGGAAATCGTCAGCCTGACCAGTCGCTTCGCCGAACTGGCCGGCCGCATCCACAGCGTCGCCGGCGCCGATCACGGCAGCGGCGATCGCCTGGTCAATCTCATGGCCAGCAGCCAGAACCAGCTGGATGGCATCCTGCAATCGCTGCGTGAGGCGCTGTCGAGCAAGGGCGCGCTGCTGCACGAGGTCAACGGCCTGGCCGGGCTGACCGAGCAGCTCAAGAGCATGGCCAAGGACGTCGGCGACGTGGCCCGCCAGACCAACCTGCTGGCGCTCAACGCCGCCATCGAAGCCGCCCGTGCCGGTGAGGCCGGGCGTGGCTTCGCGGTGGTCGCCGACGAGGTGCGCAAGCTCTCCACCCTGTCCGGCGATACCGGGCAGAAGATCGGTGAAACCGTGGAAACGGTGAACGGCGCCATCGCCCGCACCCTGGAACTGTCGCAGCTCCATGCCGAACGCGACACCGGCACCCTGAACCAGTCCGGCGAGACCATCGAACAGGTCATCGGCGCCTTTGGCGGCACTACACGTGACGTGGTCGAGCGCAGCGATGCCCTGGCCGAGAACGCCACTGCCGTCGGTGGCGCCATCGCCGAGGTGCTGGTCGCCCTGCAATTCCAGGATCGCGTCAGCCAGATGCTTGGCCACATCCGTGACGACCAGGCCCGCCTCGAGCGCCTGGTGATCGACCGTCGCGCCCTGGCCGCCAGCGGTCAGCCGCTGCCACCCCTGGACACCAAGGGCTGGCTCGCCGAACTGGCCCGTACCTACACCATGGCCGAGCAGGTCGCCGTGCATCACGGCAAGCGACCGGCCGCCGCCGCTGCCGAATCCGATATCACCTTCTTTTAAGGAAAGCTGTCATGAGCAACAAGACCATTCTGATCGTCGACGACTCCATCTCCATCCGCCAAGTGGTGTCCATGACCCTGAAAAGCGCTGGCTACGACGTCATCGAAGGCTGCGACGGCCGCGATGCCCTGACCAAGCTGGACGGTCGCAAGGTGCACCTGATCATCAGCGACGTGAACATGCCCAACATGGACGGCATCACCTTCGTCTCCGCGGCCAAGAAGCTGCCGGCCTACCGGTTCACCCCGGTGATCATGCTCACCACCGAGTCCGACGCCGCGAAGAAGGCCGCCGGCCAGGCCGCCGGTGCCAAGGCCTGGATGGTCAAGCCGTTCCAGCCCGCGCAGATGCTGGCGGCGGTTTCCAAGCTGATCATGCCCTGATGGCCCTGGAGGCTGCCCCCATGAACGATGTCGTTCGTACCCGCTTGCCCCTCACCGGGCCGCTGACCATCTACACCGCGGCCGACAGCAAGCCGCTGCTGATGGAGCCCCTGACCGCCGGGGTCACCGTGGCGCTGGAACTGGCCGAGGTCGATGAATTCGACTCCGCCGGTCTGCAGTTGCTGCTGCTGGCCCACCGCGAGGCGCAGCGTCTGGGCGGCAGCCTGGAACTGGTCGACCCCAGCCCCGCCGTGACCGAACTGCTCGAGCTGGCAGGTCTCGCCGACTTCTTTACCGCGGCCGCCGCGGAAGGTGTTGCCGCATGAACATGGACGAGATCCTCAAGACCTTCATCGCCGAGAGCGAGGAATTGCTGCAGCAGATGGAAGCGGCGTTGCTGCAGATCGAGCAGGCGCCGGATGACGTCGAGCTGATCAATGCCATCTTCCGCGCCGCGCACACCATCAAGGGTTCGGCCGGCCTGTTCGGGCTGGACCATGTGGTGGCCTTCACCCACGTCGCCGAAAGCGTGCTCGACCGGATCCGCAGCAATGAGCTGGCGTTCGACGAGACCCTGTCGGCGCTGTTCCTGGAGGTCTGCGACCACCTCAACGGCCTGATCGCCCGGGTAGCGTCCGGCAGCGAGCCCGAGGCCGACTTCCAGGCCGCCGGCGCCGTGCTGGTGCAGCGCCTGGAGCACTATCTGCAGCCGAGCGCCAAGGCGACCCAGCCGGTCACCGCCGCCCGTACTCTGGCGGCACCGGTCGATGGCGTGGCCGCCGGCCACTGGCACCTGTCGCTGCGCTTCGGTCCGGACATGCTGCGCAACGGCATGGATCCGCTGGCCTTCGTCCGCTACCTCAACAGCTTTGGCCGCATCGTCAACATCGTCACCCTGACCGATGCCATCCCGGCCGCGGCGGAAATGGATCCGGAGACCTGCTACCTGGGCTTCGAGGTCGCCTTCGACAGCGACGCCGACAAGGCGACCATCGAAGCGGCGTTCGAATTCGTCCGCGAAGACAGCCAGATCCGCATTCTTCCGCCGCATAGCCGCAGCAGCGACTACTGCCAGCTGATCGACGACCTGGCCGAGGAAGACCTGCGCCTGGGCGAGATCCTGGTGCGCTGCGGCACCTTGACCGCCACCGAGCTGGACGAGGTGCTGCGCCGGCAGGCCGATCCGGCGACGCCGCGCCAGCCCATCGGCGAAGCCCTGGTGGAAGCCCAGTTGGTCAATCCGCCGGTGGTGGATGCGGCCCTGAACAAGCAGCGCAAGATCAAGGAGCAGCGCGCGCCGGCTGGCGAAGGCCAGCTGATCCGCATCGACGCGACCAAGCTCGATCAGCTGATCGACCTCATCGGCGAGCTCATCATCGCCGGTGCCGGGACCCAGCTGATCGCCCAGCAGAGCGGCCTGCCGGCGCTGGTGGAGTCCACCGGGGTGCTGTCGCGCCTGGTGGAAGAGGTCCGGGACACCGCCCTGACCCTGCGCATGGTGCAGATCGGTACCACCTTCAATCGCTTCCAGCGCGTGGTCCGCGACGTCTCCAAGGAAATCGGCAAGGACATCGCCCTGCGCATCAGCGGTGGCGAGACCGAGCTGGACAAGACCGTGGTGGAAAAAATCGGCGATCCGCTGACCCACCTGATCCGCAACGCGATGGACCACGGCATCGAGTCCGCCGAGCTGCGCCTGGCGCGCGGCAAGCCGGCCCAGGGTACCGTGGGGCTGAACGCCTATCACGAGGCGAGCAGCATCGTCATCCAGGTCACCGACGACGGCGGCGGTCTGTCGCGCGAGCGCATCCTGCGCAAGGCGACCGAGCGCGGCCTGATCGCCGAAGGCCAGGTGCTGGCCGACAAGGACGTGTTCAACCTGATCTTCGAACCGGGTTTCTCCACCGCCGAGCAGATCAGCAACCTGTCCGGCCGCGGCGTCGGCATGGACGTGGTGAAGAAGAACATCACCGCCCTGCGCGGCAGCGTCGATCTCACCAGCGAGGAAGGCCGCGGCACCACCGTGACCATCCGCCTGCCGCTGACCCTGGCGATCATCGACGGCTTCCTCATCGGTGTCGGCAAGGCCACCTATGTGGTGCCGCTGGAAGCGGTGGAGGAGTGCATCGAGTTGACCGAGACGGCCAGTGTCCAGGCCAACGGCAACGACTACCTCGACCTGCGCGGCGAGGTGCTGCCGGTGCTGCGCCTGCGCCAGTTGTTCGCCATCGAGGAAGCGCCGCCGCGGCGGCAGAACGTGGTGGTGGTGCGCTATGCCGGCCAGCGCGCCGGCCTGGTGGTCGATCAACTGCTCGGCGAATTCCAGACCGTGATCAAGCCGCTCGGTCCGTTGTTCGGCCACAACCGCAGCCTTGGTGGTTTCACCATCCTGGGTACCGGCGCCGTGGCGCTGATCCTCAACGTGCCCGGCCTGATTGGCGAGGCATCATCCGCGCCCGTGGCCGCTCCCGTGCTGGCCTGATCGACTGGAGAATTCGATCCCATGACCGTTACCAAACGCATGTTCCTGCTGGTCCTTTCCGCGCTACTGGGCATCATCCTGCTGGCCGGCATCGCCTACCAGCAACTGAGCCAGGTGTATGAGCGCGCCAACTACGGCAACGACAATACCGTCCCTTCGATTCTGGGTATCGATGCCATCGACGCCCACTCCGCCGACATCATCACCGGCATCTACCGCCATCTGGCTGCGGATGGCGAAGCAGCCACCCGTGATGCCGAGAAGGAGCTGACCCAGGCCCAACAGCTGACCGAGAAGGCGCTCAAGGACTATGAGCCGCTCATTTCCGACGACACCGATCGGCGCATGCTGCAGGACGATCGCGAGGCGATCGCCCAGCTGAACGATCTCGTGGCCATCGTGGTGCCGCTGTCCCGCGCCAGTCAGGACGAGGACGTCAAACGCATTCTCGGCGAGAAGCGCAAGGTCATCGACCACGTCGGCGATACCCTCGACGCGCACCGCGCCTACAACCAGAAACTGGGCAGCGAGCAGGCGCAGATCGCCGGCCATACCATGGGCCGGGCCACCGTCCTCTCCATCGGCATCGCCCTGGCGACCCTGCTTGTGGTCGGCCTGCTCGGCTTCTTCATCACCCGCAATCTGCTGCGTCAGCTGGGTGGCGAGCCGGCCGAGGTGGCCAAGGTCGCCAACCGCACCGCCGCGGGCGACCTGCCCGACGATCTGCAGCTGCGCGCGGGCGACGACTCCAGCCTGATGGCGGCCATGCAGCGTATGGTGGTGACCCTGCGCGGTCTGGTGCAGGAACTGAGCACCATGGCCAGCGAGCACGATCGCGGCGAGACCGAGGCACGCATTCCGCTGGAGCGCTTCCAGGGCGCCTTCCGCAACGTCGCCGATGGCGTCAACGCCATGGTCGCTGGCCACCTCAGCGATTCCGCCAAGGCCATGGCCTGCGTCAAGCGCTTCGGTGAGGGCGATCTGGCCGCGCCGCTGGAACGTTTCCCCGGCAAGAAGGCGGTGATCAACGACAACCTCGAACAGGTCCGTGACAACATCCAGCTGCTGGTGGCGGAGATGGTGCAGCTGTCTGCGGCTCATGATCGCGGCGACACCGATGCCCGCATCCCCGTGGAGCGCTTCCAGGGCACCTTCCGTGGCATGGCCGAAGGGGTCAACGCCATGGTCGCCGGTCACCTCAGCGATTCCGCCAAGGCCATGGCCTGCGTCAAGCGCTTCGGCGAAGGCGATCTGTCGGTGCAGCTGGAACGCTTCCCCGGGCAGAAGGCGGTGATCAACGACAGCCTCGAACAGGTCCGCGGCAACATCCAACGCCTGGTCGAAGACGCCAACCAGCTGAGCCAGGCGGCCATGGCGGGTCGCCTGGACAGTCGCGCCGATGCCAGTGCCCACCAGGGCGATTTCCGCCGCATCGTCGCCGGCATCAACGGCACCCTCGATGCCATCGTCGCGCCGGTCAACGAAGCCATGGGCGTGATGGCCGGCCTCTCCCAGGGCGACCTGAGCCGCACCGTGCGCGGTGACTACCAGGGGCAGTTGCTGGAACTCAAGGAGTCGATCAACGGCACCGTCGGCAAGCTGAACCAGATCATCGGCGACGTGCGCCTGTCGGCCGACTCCCTGGCCAGCGCCTCGGAAGAGATATCGGCCACCGCCCAGAGCATGAGCGAGGCCAGCACCGAGCAGGCCGCTTCGGTCGAGGAGACCAGCGCCAGCGTCGAGCAGATGTCGTCCTCCATCGCCCAGAACACCGAGAACGCCAAGATCACCGACGGCATGGCCGGCAAGGCCGCCCGTGAAGCCGGCGAGGGCGGTCAGGCGGTCGGCGAGACCCTGGTGGCGATGAAGACCATCGCCGACAAGATCGGCATCGTCGACGACATCGCCTACCAGACCAACCTGCTGGCGCTCAACGCCGCCATCGAGGCTGCCCGCGCCGGCGAGCATGGCAAGGGCTTCGCGGTGGTGGCCGCCGAGGTACGCAAGCTGGCCGAACGCAGCCAGGTCGCCGCCCAGGAAATCGGCACCGTGGCCAAGAGCAGCGTGGCCCTCGCCGAGCGCGCCGGCACCCTGCTGGACCAGATGGTGCCGTCCATCAGCAAGACCTCCGACCTGGTGCAGGAAATCGCCGCCGCCAGCGAAGAGCAGAGCAGCGGGGTGAGCCAGATCAACGGCGCCATGCTGCAACTGAGCCAGATCACCCAGCAGAACGCCTCGGCGTCCGAAGAGCTGGCCGCCACCGCCGAGGAAATGAGTACCCAGGCGGAGCAGCTGCAGCGGTTGATGGGCTTCTTCAATACCGGCGAAGGCCGGGTGGTCCAGGACCTGGAGCGCGCGCTGGAGGCTTCGCGGCCCAAGGCCATGCGGGTCCCGGGCAAAGCGTTACGCAATGGCACCTCGGGCGGCGTACCTGACGGCTACGTCCCCTTCGAATCCTGACCCTTATCCAATGGCCACCTGCGGGTGGCCTTTTTGAGACCATCGACATGACCGTCATCAAGAAAATGCTGCTGCTGGTGCTGTCCGCGCTATTGGGCATCCTCGTGCTGGCCGGCACCGGGCAATACGAAATCGACCAGGTGTTCCAGGCGGCCAACTACGGCAACGACAACACCGTTCCCAGCCTCAAGGCGCTCGGTGAGGTCAACGACAGCCGCTCCGACTACGTGGTGGGCATCTATCGCCACGTCTTGTCGACCAGCTCCGAGGCCATGACCACGGTGGAGCAGGATATCGCTGCCGCGAAGGAGCGTATCGGCCAGAGCCTCGTCAAGTACGAGGCGCTGGTCTCGGATGATCGGGATCGCGGACTGCTGGCGACCGATCGGACCGCCTTCAATGCCCTGTTCGCCTTGGGCGAGCAGGTTGTTGCTCTGTCACGGCAGAATCGCAACGACGAGGCCCAGACCCTGATGCGCAGCCGCACCGACGTGATGCTCGCCATCAACAAGGCCCTCGACGAGCACGTCAGCTACAACCAGACCCTGGCACTGCAAGGCGTGCAGGTCGCCCAGACGACCAAGGTCGAGGCCACCTGGCTGGCCCTCTCTATCGCCCTGGCGACCCTGCTGGCGGTGGCCTTGCTGGGCTTCTTCATCACCCGCAATCTGCTGCGTCAGCTGGGCGGTGAGCCCGCGGCCGTGGCGACCCTGGCCGGTCGCGTGGCCGCCGGCGATCTGCCCGACGACATCAAGCTGCGCAGCGACGACAAGACCAGCCTGATGGCGGCCATGCAGAACATGGTCACCACCCTGCGCGGTCTGATCAGCGAAATGAGCAGCATGTCGGCTGCCCACGACCGCGGCGAAACCGTGGTGCGCATTCCGGCCGAGCGCTTCCAGGGTGCGTATCGCAGCATGGCCGAAGGGGTCAACGGCATGGTCGCCGGGCACCTGAGCGATTCCAGCAAGGCCATGGCCTGCGTCAAGAGCTTTGGCGAAGGCGATCTTTCGGTACAGCTGGAGCGTTTCCCCGGACAGAAGGCGGTGATCAACGACAACCTCGAACAGGTGCGTGGCAATATCCAGCGCCTGGTCGAAGACGCCAACCAGCTGAGCCAGGCCGCCATGGCCGGACGTCTCGATACCCGTGCCGATGCCAGTGCCCACCAGGGCGATTTCCGCCGCATCGTCGCCGGCATCAACGGCACCCTCGATGCCATCGTCGCGCCGGTCAACGAAGCCATGGGCGTGATGGCCGGCCTCTCCCAGGGCGACCTGAGCCGCACCGTGCGCGGTGACTACCAGGGGCAGTTGCTGGAACTCAAGGAGTCGATCAACGGCACCGTCGGCAAGCTGAACCAGATCATCGGCGACGTGCGCCTGTCGGCCGATGCCCTGGCCAGTGCCTCGGAAGAGATCTCCGCCACCGCCCAGAGCATGAGCCAGGCCAGCACCGAACAGGCGGCCTCGGTCGAGGAGACCAGCGCCAGCGTCGAGCAGATGTCGGCCTCCATCGCCCAGAACACCGAGAATGCCAAGGTCACCGACGGCATGGCCGGCAAGGCCGCGCGCGAGGCCAACGAAGGCGGCGAAGCGGTGGGTGAGACCCTGGTGGCCATGAAGACCATCGCCGAGAAGATCGGCATCGTCGACGACATCGCCTACCAGACCAACCTGCTGGCGCTCAACGCCGCCATCGAGGCTGCCCGCGCCGGCGAGCATGGCAAGGGCTTCGCGGTGGTGGCCGCCGAGGTGCGCAAGCTGGCCGAACGCAGCCAGGTCGCCGCCCAGGAAATCGGCACCGTGGCCAAGAGCAGCGTGGCCTTGGCCGAGCGCGCCGGGTCACTGCTCGACGAAATGGTACCGTCCATCAGCAAGACCTCCGATCTGGTACAGGAAATCGCTGCGGCGTCCGAAGAACAGAGTAGCGGAGTCACTCAGATCAATAGCGCCATGCTGCAACTCAACCAGATCACCCAACAGAACGCCTCGGCCTCGGAAGAGCTGGCCGCGACCGCCGAGGAAATGAGCGGTCAGGCCGAGCAGCTGCAGCGCCTGATGGGCTTCTTCCACACCGGCGACGGTCGTGCGGTCCAGGACCTGGAGCGTGCCATCGAGCAGACGCGTCCGGCCGCGACCCGCGCGTCCCAGCCGGCCCCGCGTCGTCCGCAGATGGCCGCGGGCGGCCTGCCGGACGGTTACGTCCGCTTCCCGGAGTAGTGTCCTCATGACTGCCCTGACCCTTGGCGACATCGCCCACGAGCACCACGGCCATCAGCACCTGACCTTCGTGGTGGATGGTGAGACCTATGCGGTGGATACCCTCGCGGTGCGCGAGATCATCGAGTTCGGCCAGCTGACCCAGGTCCCGCTGATGCCGGCCTGCATCCGCGGCGTGATCAACCTACGCGGCGCCGTGGTCCCGGTGGTCGATCTGGAGGCCCGCTTCGGTGGCCAGCCGACCCGGGTCGGCCCGCGCACCTGCATCGTGATCCTGGAGGTGTGCGATGGCGAAGACACCCAGGTGCTGGGCGTGGTGGTTAACGCGGTGAGCGAGGTGCTGGAGATCGCCGCGGCGGACATCCGCCCGGCGCCGGCCTTTGGCAGTCGCCTGGCGCCGCATTTCATCGCCGGCATGGTCAAGTCCGAGGGGGGCTTCGTGACCCTGCTCGACGTGGCCCGGGTACTGGACGTACACGAACTGGCGAGTCTGGCCCAGGCCGCCAGCTGAAAGACCCCGCATTGCACGGGCGACGGTAACCGGCGCCTCCTAATCGATACAGTCGTAACCGGCGCCGGAGGCGCTTTCACCATGCTGAATAAACTTCGCGTCTCGACCAAGCTGGCGATCGGTTTCGGGGCCGCCATCCTGATGCTGCTGCTGGTCATGGGCGTCGCCCTGCTGAACATGGGCACCATGAAGGACTCGGCCGACAACATGTCGAAGTTCCGCTTCCCCATGACCGTCCAGGCCAACACCCTGGTACGCAACACCCTGGACAGCGGCCGCCTGATGCGCAACCTGCTGCTGCTGGACGATGAGCGCGTCCTGGCCAAGACCAGGGAAGACATCGCCAAGGTTCGCTCCGGCAACGCAGAGATCCTCGCCGATCTGCAAAAGAAGATCACCAGCGAGGATGGCAAGCAGAAGCTGGCCGCTGCCACGGACGCGCGCCAGCGTCTGCAGGACAAGTACGGTGAATTCTTCCGCCTGCTCGATACCGACCGCGGCCAGGCCCGGGACTACCTGTTGAACGTCTTCGCCCCCAATAACAACGAGCTGGTCGCCGCCCTCGGCGCCCTGAACGACCTGCAGGCCCAGCGTATGCAGGAAGCCGGCGAAGCGGCGACCGCTGCCTATGTGGACGCGCGCAACCTGATGCTGGTGATCGGTGCGGTGGCGACCCTGATCGCCGTCCTGCTCGGCTACCTGATCACCCGCAGCCTGATCCGGCAGCTGGGTGGCGAACCGGCCTATGCCGCCGAGGTGGTGCAGCGCGTCGCCCGCGGTGACCTGAGCGTCGAGGTGGTGACCCGCGAGGGCGATACCACCAGCATGCTGGCTTCCGTGCGCACCATGACCACCACCCTGGCGCAGATCATCAGCGACGTGCGCAGCTCGGCCGATGGCCTGGCCAGCGCCTCCGAAGAGGTCTCGGCCACCGCCCAGAGCATGAGCCAGGCCAGCACCGAACAGGCAGCCTCCGTCGAGGAAACCAGCGCCAGCATCGAGGAGATGTCGGCCTCCATCGCCCAGAACACCGAGAACGCCAAGGTCACCGACGGCATGGCCGGCAAGGCCGCGCGAGAAGCGGACGAGGGCGGCCAGGCCGTGCGCGAGACGCTGGTGGCGATGAAGACCATCGCCGACAAGATCGGCATCGTCGACGACATCGCCTACCAGACCAACCTGCTGGCGCTCAACGCCGCCATCGAAGCCGCCCGCGCCGGCGAGCACGGCAAGGGCTTCGCCGTGGTGGCCGCCGAGGTGCGCAAGCTGGCCGAACGCAGCCAGGTCGCCGCCCAGGAAATCGGCACCGTGGCCAAGAGCAGCGTGGCCCTCGCCGAGCGCGCCGGCTCGCTGCTGGGCGAGATGGTGCCTTCCATCAACAAGACCTCCGACCTGGTGCAGGAGATCACCGCGGCCTCCGAAGAGCAGAGCGCTGGGGTCGAGCAGATCAACGGCGCCATGCTGCAACTGAGCCAGATCACTCAGCAGAACGCCTCGGCGTCCGAAGAGCTGGCCGCCACCGCGGAAGAGATGAGCGGCCAGGCCGAGCAGCTCCAGCAGATGATGGAATACTTCACCCTGAGCGGTTCGCCGGTGGCGCAGCAGGTCGCCCGTCCCGGCACCAAGCGCTCGGGTCCGAGCCTGGCGGAGCGCGCCTCGGTGCTGATCGACTCGCCCCGTCGCGCGCCCCGTGGCAGCGTGCCGGCCGGTTTCGCCCGTTTCGAGGAGCAAGCCTGATGCTATTGCGCCAGTTTCTGACCTTTCAGCTCGCCGGTGATCTCTACGGCGTGAACACCGGCTGCGTGCGGGAGATCATCGAGTACGGCGCGGTCACCACGGTGCCCATGCTGCCGCCGGCGATCCGTGGCGTCATCAACCTGCGCGGTGCCGCCGTGCCGGTCATGGACCTCGGCGTGCGCTTTCGCAACGAGGTGACCGAGACCTCCCGCCGCAGCTGCATCGTGGTGCTGGAGATCCAGGTCGACGGTGGCCCCCAGGTGTTCGGCATCGTGGTGGACGCGGTCTGCGAGGTGCTGGAGATCGCCGCCGACGGCATCGAGCCGGCGCCGCGCTTCGGCGCCTCGATCCGCACCGACTTCATCCTCGGCATGGCCAAGCAGGGTGCGGGTTTCGTCATCCTGCTCGACATGGATCGGGTCCTGGGCGCAGACGATCTCGCCCAGCTCGCCGCCATGACGGCTGCCTGAGTCTTAGACCATGGAACTCCCCGCGCTGACCGACAGCGAATTCCGCCAGTTCCGCAGCTTCATCTTCCGGGTCGCTGGCATCAGCATGTCCGATGCCAAGCGCCCGCTGGTGAGCGGTCGCCTGGCCAAACGCGTGCGCCAGCGCGGCACGCCCAGCTATGACGCCTATTTCCAGCTGATCCAGCGCGACCAGGCGGAATGTCAGATGGCGGTCGATCTGCTGACCACCAATGAAACCTACTTCTTCCGCGAGCCCAAGCACTTCGACTTCCTGCGCGAGCAGGTGCTGCCGAACTGGGAAAGACGCCAGCCGTTGCGGTTGTGGAGCGGCGCCTGCTCCTCGGGTGAGGAACCCTATACCCTGGCCATGACCCTGGCTGAAGGGCTGGGCGAGCGCGCCTGGGAAATCGTCGCCTCCGACCTCAGCAGCCGGGTGCTGGCCAAGGCGCGCAATGCCCAGTATCCGCTCGCCGAAGCCGAGAACATCCCGCCAGCGCTGTTGCGGCGCTACTGCTTCAAGGGCGTGGGCGACAACGACGGCACCTTTCTGGTGGATCCGCGCCTGACCGCGCGGATCGCCTTTCGCCAGATCAATCTGAACAACTCGCTACCGGAGCTGGGCACCTTCGACATCATCTTCCTGCGCAACGTGATGATCTACTTCGACGTGCCCACCAAGCGCCAGGTGGTGGCCCGTCTGGTCCGCCACCTGCGGCCCGGCGGCTACTTCTTCGTCAGCCATTCCGAGAGCCTCAACGGGGTGACCGACGTCCTGAAAATGGTCAGTCCATCCATCTATCAACGTCCGCTCTAGCCATGGCAGCCACGCCGGAGCTGTTTCTGCGTCCAGGCGAATGGTATTTCGGCCAGGGCGAGTTGCGGATCCGGACCATTCTGGGTTCCTGCGTGTCCTTCGTCTTCTGGCATCCGCGGCGGCGCCTCGGCGGCATGACCCATGCGCTGTTGCCCACGCGCCAGCGCGCCGCGCCCGGCGCGCCCGGCGCGCCCGGCGACGGTCACTATGTCGACGAGTCCCTGCAGTTGCTGCTGGGGGCGATCGCCCGCCACGGCGGTGATCTGCCCGGCTACCAGGTGCACCTCTACGGCGGCGGCAACATGTTTCCCCAGCTCCTGCGCGATCGCGTCCGCAACATCGGCGACGTCAACGTCGAGGCGGCGCTGGCGCAGCTGGCCAAAGCCGGTATCCACTCGGCGCGGACCCATGTCCGGGGCGCCGGCCATCGCAAACTGTCCCTGGACCTCGTCGACGGCCGGGTGCTCATGCAACAGGTGGAGCTACCCTATGTTCCGCCGCTTACGAGACTTACTCCATGAACAAGATCAAGGTCCTTATCGTCGACGACTCCGCCGTGGTGCGGCAGGTGCTCGCCCAGAGTCTCGCGGAGGATCCGGCCATCGAGGTGCTGGGGGTCGCCGCCGACCCGGTGTTCGCCCAGGACAAGATGCGCAAGCAGTGGCCCGACGTCATCGTCCTGGACGTGGAGATGCCGCGCATGGACGGCATCACCTTTCTCAAGAAGATCATGGCCGAGCGCCCGACCCCGGTGGTGATCTGCTCGACCCTGACCGAAAAGGGCGCCGCCACCACCCTGCAGGCCATGGCCGCCGGGGCGGTCAGCATCGTCACCAAGCCCCAGGCCAACCTCAAGCAGTTCCTCAAGGACGCCTCGGATGACCTCACCAGCGCGGTAAAGGCTGCCGCCCGGGCCAACCTCAAGCGCCTGGCGCCCCGTGGCGTGCCGGTGGTGCCGACACCCAAGCTCAGCGCCGACGCCATCCTGCCGGCCGGCGGCAGCCCGGCCATGGCGCGCACCACCGAGCGCATCGTCGCCCTCGGCACCTCCACCGGCGGTACCCAGGCCCTGGAGGCGGTGCTGACCTCGCTGCCGCGGGTCTGTCCCGGCATCGTGGTGGTCCAGCACATGCCCGAGCGCTTCACCGCCGCCTTCGCCGAGCGCCTGGATCGCCTTTGCGAACTCGAGGTGCGCGAAGCCCGGCACGGCGATCGGGTCCTGCCGGGGCGGGTGCTGATCGCGCCGGGTGGTCGTCACATGCTGCTCAAGCGCAGTGGTGCCCAGTATCAGGTGGACGTGGTCGATGGCCCGCCGGTCAGTCGCCATCGACCTTCGGTGGACGTGCTGTTTCGCTCGGTGGCGCGGGCCGCCGGCAGCAATGCCCTCGGTATCATCATGACCGGCATGGGCGACGACGGCGCCCGCGGCCTCAAGGAATTGCGTGACGTCGGCGGCCGCACCCTCGGCCAGGACGAAGACAGCTGCGTGGTCTACGGCATGCCCAAGGAAGCCATGAAGCTCGGCGCGGTGGAGCAGGAAATCGGCCTTAACCAGATCGCCGCCGCCATTCTCAAGGGCGGGGTCTAGACGAACTTGCGGGGCGGGCGGGACTCCAAGCGCGAGCACGCGAGGAGAGCCCCATGTTCGACATCTGCCACTGGATCAATGAACCCGAGACCTGGCTGGCCGAGCCCGAGCGGCTCCGGGTCATCACCGATCGCCACAGTGACTTCTGGCGTCAGACCCACGACGGCGCCGAGCGCCACAGCGGCCACTTCTTCGGCGCCCGGGTCACCAGCGGCTTCACCGCCCAGCTGCGGGTGGCGGCGCGCTGCAAGAACCAGGGCGACCACGCCGGGCTGATGGTGCGGATCGATGAGCAGCAGTGGCTGCGCGTCGGCATCGGCTACTTCGACGATACCCCGCAGTTGCTCAGCGTCCTGACCCTGGGGCGCTCGGATCTGGCCGTGGGCGCACCGCTGGGCGAGCGGGAGGAGCTGTGGCTGAGGATCACCCTGACCCAGGGCACCCTGCGGGTCCAGTCCTCGTTCGACGGTCAGCGCTGGCCGCTGCTGCGCCTGGCCAGCCTGCCCGCGGCCGCGGAATACCGTGTCGGCCCGGTGTGCGGCACCCCGGAGCGGGGTGGCATGGAAGTGGCGTTCAGCGAGTTCAGTCTGCGAGCCCCGCTGCAGCGAGGCCTGGCCGATCTGAGTTGACGCGGAGAGGCTGGCTCAGCCGACGGTGACGGGGGGCAGTTCGACCTGCTGCACCTGCACCGACTTGCGCGGCGCGACCACCTTGGCGACGCCGTCGACGACCTTGTCACCGTGCTGGTTGAACACCCGGGTAGCCAGGTTCACGCGAAACTTCGGCAGCTTTTCCAGCACCTCGATTTCCACCGTCAGGGTATCGCCCAGCTTGACCGGCTTTTCGAAGGTCATGGTCTGGTCGACATAGAGGGTGCCCGGTCCCGGCAGGTTGCAGGCCACCGCGGCGCTGATCAGGGCGCCACTGAGCATGCCGTGGGCGATGGGCTCGCGAAACAGCGTCTTGGCGGCGAAATCGGCGTCCAGGTGCAGCGGGTTGCAGTCGCCGGAGACAGCGGCGAACAACAGCACATCGCGCTCCTCGATGGTGCGGGTCACGGTCACCTTCTGGCCGATTTCGAGGGCTTCATAAGGGATGTTTTCGGTCAGGCTCATGAAGCGCTCCGGCAGCTGTGACAAGGCGGCGGACGCCGCGAAGCCGGGCATTCTACCCAGCCTCGCCGCCGGAGGCTAATCGCCTCCCGGAAAAGCCGGCAGAGAGCGTGACCATAAATGAATTTTCGGTCATTAAGTGACGTAAAGGGCGGATATTGATGCTGTTGCGGGCTAGGCAAAGCTGCTAGGCTCGCAGGGCCGGTTCAGCGCTGATCACGGCACGCCAACGAACAATAACCATAGAGCGGGAGCGGGCTGCATGATGCCGAATTTCTGGAGTGACAAATATCCCGAGGGCATCCAGACAGACATAGACCTGGACCGTTATCGCAACGTCCTGGCGGTGTTCCGCGAGGCCTGCCAGACCTACGCCGAGCGCCCGGCGTTCAGCAATCTGGGTCGCACGCTGAGCTACCGCGAACTCTATGAATTGTCCGGACAGTTCGCCGCCTATCTGCAAAAGCACACCGACCTGCAGCCCGGCGATCGCATCGCCGTGCAGATGCCCAATGTGCTGCAGTACCCGGTGGTGGTCTTCGGCGCCATGCGCGCCGGCCTGGTGGTGGTCAACACCAACCCCCTCTACACCGCCCGCGAGATGCAGCACCAGTTCAAGGATTCCGGCGCCCGGGCGCTGGTCTGCCTGGCCAACATGGCGCACCTGGCCGAACAGGTGCTGCCACAGACCGATATCCGGCACGTCATCATCACCGAGGTCGGCGACCTGCTGCCGACCTTCAAGCGCCTGCTGGTCAACGCCGTGGTCCGCCACGTCAAGAAGATGGTGCCGGCCTATCGCATTCCCCAGTCCATCCGCTTCGTCGATGCCATGACCAAGGGCGAGCACGTCGATTTCGTCGACGCCGACCCGGCGGCGGAAGACGTCGCCGTGCTGCAGTACACCGGCGGCACCACCGGCATCGCCAAGGGCGCCATGCTGACCCACCGCAATCTGGTGGCCAACATGCTGCAGTGCCAGGTGCTGATGACCAAGTACCTGGGCGGCGGTGCCCAGGTCATGATCGCGCCGCTGCCGCTCTACCACATCTATGCCTTCACCATCCACTGCATGGCCATGCTGATCCAGGGCAACCACAACGTCCTGATCACCAATCCCCGCGATCTGCCGGCGCTGGTCAAGGAACTCAGGCAGTGGCGCTTCAACGGCTTCGTCGGTCTCAACACTCTGTTCGCCGCCCTGTGCAACAGCGAGGATTTCCGCCAGCTGGATTTTTCCCAGCTCAAGGTGACCTTCTCCGGTGGCATGGCACTGCAGCAATCCGTGGCCCTACGCTGGGAAGAGGTCACCGGCTGCGGCATCTGCGAAGGCTACGGCATGACCGAGACCAGTCCGGTGGTGAGCTTCAATCCGCTGGAGCGTCGTCGGCTGGGTACCATCGGCATGCCGGTACCGGGCACCGACTGCAAGGTGGTGGATGCCGATGGCGTGGCCCAGGGCTTCGACACCCCCGGCGAGTTGTGCGTCAAGGGCCCCCAGGTCATGAAGGGCTACTGGCGGCGCCCCGAGGCCACTGCCGAGGTACTGGATGCCGAGGGCTGGCTGCGTACCGGCGACATCGCCGTGATCGAGCCGGACGGCTATCTGCGCATTGTCGATCGCAAGAAGGACATGATTCTGGTGTCCGGCTTCAACGTCTATCCCAACGAGCTGGAAGAGGTGCTCTCCCAGCTGCCCGGGGTGATGCAGTGCGCGGCCATCGGTATTCCCGACGAGGTGGCGGGCGAGAAGATCAAGGTGTTCGTGGTGCCCAAACCCGGTGCGTCCCTCACCACCGAGCAGGTGCTCAAGCACATGCACGACAACGTCACCGGCTACAAGCGACCCAAGCTGGTGGAATTCCGCGACAGCCTGCCGACCACCAACGTCGGCAAGATCCTGCGTCGCGAACTGCGTGACGCCGAACTCAAGAAGGCGTAACAGGACGCACTACGGCCCCTGCGCCGCTACCTCTCGTCGATTGGTAGCGGTGCCGCTGGTCTTCAAGCATGGTTTTCGCAAGAGGTTCGGGTATAAACCGCAGGCGGCATTTTGCCGTCATCTTTCCGACCTCTTTCCTTGAGGACACACCATGCGAATTAGCGTACGCCAGGCCGTGCTGGGCCTCCTCCTGCTGGGCTCCAGCGTGCTCGGTCAGGTCCAGGCCGGTGAACCCATCCGCGTCCTGTTCGTGGGCAACAGCTACACCTTCGTCAACGACCTGCCGGCGATGGTCCGTCAAATGTCTGTCGACGCCGGCCAGCCGCGCCCGCTGGACGTCAAGCATGTGACCTTCAGTGGTGCCAGCCTCGAGGAGCACTGGAAGCGCCACGACGTGCAGGACGAGTTGGCCAAGGCCAACTACGACTACGTGGTGATCCAGGATCACAGCATGATGCCGGTGAAGAATCCGGATCTCACCCGTCAGTACGTGCGCCTGATCGCCGACCTGGCGCGCAAGGACGGCGCCCAGCCGATCCTTTACCTGACCTGGGCCCGGCAGAACAACCCGACGATGCAGGCGCAGCTGGACAGCGTCTACACCCCCCTGGCCAAGGAGACCGGCGCGCTGCTGGCCCCGGTGGGCCAGGCCTGGCAGAAGGCCCTGGCCGATCAGCCGCCGCCCGGGCTGTTCCTGCCCGACGGCAGCCACCCGTCCTTCACCGGCACCTACCTGACCGCCTCGGTGTTCTATGCGCTGATCTACGGCACCCGTCCGCCGCTGCCGGCCGCCAGCGAGAAGATCAAGTTCGATCACGCCGACCCCGCCGATCTGCAACAGGACGCCTGGAAGGCCCTGCAGTCCCTCGACATGGCCCTGCGCACGCCGCCGGCCAAGCTGAACGTAGCCAGCGTCCAGGCCAAGCGCTGATGCGGGACCGCCCCTGCGCGACCAGGTGTCGCGCAGGGGCAGGCAACCCGGCTGTTTTCCGCCCGCCGTTCTTGTAAAGCCCCGCCGCACCCCCCAACTCTTTTACACTTACCGGTCCAAGCGACCGCCGTCGAAAGAGTTTCATGACCGATACCCCCTCCGTTGCCCGTCTCGCCGCCAACCTGGATCAGGCCTTCAACGCCGATCGCCATCGCCTGAGGCGCCAGCTCCAGGCCCTGCAGAAACAACCCGATCCGGTCCGCGAAGCCCAGTGGCTGGAGCGTTTCCAGGCGTCCTGCGCCAAGGTCGAGGCGCGACGTGCCAGTGTGCCACGCATCCGTTACGACGACGCCCTGCCGATCGCCGCCAAGCGCGAGGAGATCAAGCGCGCCATCGCCGGCCATCAGGTGGTGGTGATCGCCGGCGAGACCGGCTCGGGCAAGACCACCCAGCTGCCCAAGATCTGTCTGGAACTGGGCAGGGGCGTGCAGGGGCTGATCGGCCATACCCAGCCCCGCCGGCTGGCGGCGCGCAGCGTGGGCGCCCGGGTGGCGGAGGAACTGGGTTCGCCGTTGGGTGAACTGGTGGGCTATCAGGTGCGGTTCGAGGATCAGAGCACCGATGCCACCCTGATCAAGCTGATGACCGACGGCATCCTGCTGGCCGAGACCCAGCACGACCGCTTTCTCGAGCGCTACGATACGATCATCGTCGACGAGGCCCACGAGCGCAGTCTCAACATCGATTTCCTGCTGGGCTTCCTCAAGACCCTGCTGCCGCGTCGCCCCGATCTCAAGCTGATCATCACCTCGGCCACCATCGACCTGGAGCGCTTCGCCCGGCACTTCGACGGCGCGCCCATCGTCGAGGTGTCCGGGCGGACCTATCCGGTGGAGACCTGGTACCGCCCGCTCAGCGCCGAGGTGGACGAAGACGGCGAACGGCTGGTGGACGATCTCTCGGTGGACCAGGGCATCCTCCAGGCGCTGGACGAGATCGAGGCGCACGAGCGCAGCGTCGGTCAGCGCCCGGGCGATGTGCTGGTGTTCCTCCCCGGCGAGCGCGAGATCCGCGATTGCGCCGAGGTCCTGCGCAAGGCCCAGCTGAAATTCACCGAGGTGCTGCCACTCTATGCGCGACTGACGCCGACCGAGCAGCAGAAGATCTTCCAGCCGCGCCCCGGGCGCAAGATCGTGCTGGCGACCAACGTCGCCGAGACCTCGCTGACCGTGCCGGGTATCCGCTACGTGATCGACAGCGGGACCGCGCGCATCAGTCGCTACAGCTATCGCGCCAAGGTCCAGCGGCTGCCCATCGAAGCCATTTCCCAGGCCAGCGCCAACCAGCGCAAGGGTCGTTGCGGGCGGGTCGAGCCGGGCATCTGCATTCGCCTCTTCAGTGAAGAAGACTTCCTCGGTCGACCGACCTTTACCGATCCGGAGATCCTGCGCACCAACCTGGCGGCGGTGATCCTGCAGATGCTGCATCTGCGCCTGGGTCGCATCGAAGACTTCCCCTTCATCGAGCCGCCGGATGGCAAGGCGATCAAGGACGGCTTCACCCTGTTGCAGGAGCTCTCGGCGGTCGATGTCGAAGGCCGGCTGCTGCCCCTGGGCCGGCAGCTGGCGCGCCTGCCCGTCGATCCGCGCCTGGGGCGCATGCTGCTGGAGGCGACCGAGCAGGGCAGTCTCGCCGAGGTGCTGATCGTCACCAGCGCGCTGTCGGTGCAGGACCCGCGCGAGCGTCCGGCGGATCGCCAGACCCAGGCCGATCAGGCCCATGCCCAGTGGAAGGACCCGGATTCGGACTTCGCCGCCCTGGTCAATCTCTGGCATGGTTTCGAAGAGCAGCGCCAGGCGCTGGGTTCCAATGCCCTGCGCAGCTGGTGCCGCAAGCACTTCCTCAACTACCTGCGCCTGCGCGAATGGCGCGATGCCCATCGCCAGCTGACCCTGTTGTGCCGCGAACTGGGGCTCCAGGCGCGCAAGGCCGACAGCCCGGCGCCGGCACCGGCGGACGTCGGTAACAAACCCGCGCCGACCACCGACAAGCACGTCAATGCCAAGGCGCAGCAACAGGCCGAGGCCAGCGAGGCGGCGGTGCGTGCCCGCGGCTACGCGGCGCTGCACAAGGCCATTCTCGCCGGCCTGCTCAGCCAGATCGGCCAGAAGAGCGAGGATGGCGACTACCTGGGCGCTCGCCAGCGGCGCTTCTGGATCCATCCCAGCAGCGTCATCGGCCGCAAGAAACCCACCTGGATCATGGCCGCGGAGCTGATGGAGACCACCAAGCTGTTCGCCCGCATGGTGGCCAAGATCGAACCGGACTGGATCGAGCCGGTGGCGGGCCACCTGGTCAAGAAGACCCATCTGGAGCCGCATTGGGAGAAGAAGCGCGGCCAGGTGGTGGCCTATGAACAGGTCACCCTCTATGGCCTGATCGTGGTCGGCCGCCGCCCGGTGCATTTCGGCCCCATAGATCCGCCCGCCGCTCGCGAGCTCTTCATCCGCGAAGGCCTGGTGCGCGGCGAGATCAACAGCCGCGCCAAATGCCTGGCCGCCAACCGGGCGCTGCTGGAGCGGCTGGACGAGCTGGAAGCCAAGGCGCGGCGCCGCGACATCCTCGCCGACGAGGAGACGCTGTTCGACTACTACGCCGCGCGCCTGCCGGCGGACGTCTACCAGACCGCCACCTTCGACAGCTGGTACCGCCGCGAGAGCGCCAAGCGGCCCGAGCTGCTGATCATGCGTGAGGAAGACGTCCTCGCCCGCGAAGCCAGCGAGGTCACCGCTGCCCAATACCCGGACACGCTGCGCCTGGGCGAGCTGACCCTGCCGCTGTCCTATGAATTCGACCCGACCCATCCGCGTGACGGCGTCACCCTGCGAGTGCCGGCGCCGCTGTTGCCGCAGCTGCCGCCCCAGCGCCTCGACTGGCTGGTGCCGGGACTCCTCTATGATCGCTGCGTGGCCCTGGTGCGCAACCTGCCCAAGGCCTTGCGCAAGAACTTCGTGCCGGTGCCGGATTTCGTTCGTGCGGCGCTGGACAAGATCCCCTTCGGCGAGGGCTCGCTGCACGAGGCCCTGGGGCGCGAACTGCAGCGCATGACCGGCGCCCGTATTCCCGACGAGGCCTGGCCGCAGGCCGAAGCCGGCCTGGATCCGCACCTGCGCATGAATCTCGAGGTGGTCGATGCCCAGGGCAAGCCGCTGGGCGAGGGGCGTGACCTGGCCGAGGTGACGGCGCGCTTCGCCCAGGAAAGCCAGGCGGCCCTGGCCCTGCCGACGCAGAAACGCCAGGAGCAGCGCCCGGTGGAGGCCAAGGCCTTCGCCGAGGTGGCGGCCAAGACCCAGCAGCAGGTGGCCGGGCTGTCGATGACGGTCTATCCGGCGCTGGTGGACGAGCAGGGTACGGTGCGCGAAGGCCGCTTCGCCACCCAGGCCGAAGCCCGCTATCAGCACCGCCGCGCCCTGCAGCGACTGCTGCTGCAGCAACTGGCGGAACAGGCCAAGTTCCTGCGCGGCAAGTTGCCCGGGCTCACCGAGCTGGGCCTGCTGCACCGCGAATTGGGACGTCCGGAAGCATTGGTGGAGGACATCCTGCTGGCCAGCCTGGACGCCGCCATCCTCGCCGACGAGACCGAACTGCCCCGCGATGGCGCCGGTCTGGCCTCGTTGGCCGAGCGGCGCAAGGCCGGCTGGACCGAACAGGCCGAACGGATCGCGCGCCTGGCCCTGGAGATCCTCAAGCTCTGGCATGGCCTGCAGAAGAAATTCAAGGGTCGCATTGACCTGGCCCAGGCAGTGGCCCTGAACGACATCAAGGCGCAACTGGCCAGCCTGGTCCATCCCGGTTTCGTCCGGGATACGCCGCTGGAATGGCTCAAGGAGTATCCACGCTACCTGAAGGCCATCGAGCAGCGCTTCGACAAGCTCGGCAGCCAGGTGCAGCGCGATCGCGTCTGGAGCGGCGAACTGGCCGGGCTCTGGGAGCAGTACCGCGCCCGCGCCGCCAAGCACGGCCAGGAGGGCAAGCGCGACGCCAATCTGGAGCTCTATCGCTGGATGCTGGAAGAGTATCGGGTATCGCTCTGGGCCCAGCAGCTGGGCACGCGGATGCCGGTGTCGGACAAGCGGCTGAACAAGCAGTGGAGTCAGGTAGAGGCCTAGCACGGTCATCCATCGGAACCACTCCAGGTCGGGGCCGGCCGCTGGCATAGTGAGCCATGACCCAGGCCAGTTTTCGCTTCCACGGCGCCCTCGAACGCTTCCTGGCCCCGATCCATAGAGGCGGGGTGATCCGGGTCGAGTGCGCCGCAGTGGCGAGCGTCAAACACCAGATCGAAGCGCTCGGCGTGCCCCATACCGAGGTGGGTCGGCTGCTGATCAATGGGCAGCCCGCTGCGCTGACGCAGCGTCTGGCAGACGGTGACCAAGTCGTCGTCCATCCTGCCCAGGCCAACCTTTCCGGTGAATCCGCTCCCGGCCATCCGGGATCAGCGCGTCCGCGCTTCGTCGCCGATGCGCACCTCGGCGCTTTGGCGCGGCGCCTGCGCATGGCGGGTTTCGATACGCTTTACGACAACGCCTATGCCGATCCTGCCCTGGCCGATCTCGCCCGGCGCGAGGCGCGTGTCCTGCTGACCCGGGATCGCGGATTGCTCAAGCGGCGGCAGGTGCTCTACGGCTGCTATATCCATGCCGTGCACCCGGAGGCGCAACTGCAGGAGCTCTACCAGCGCCTGGGTCTGCGCCCTTGGGCGTTGCCCTTTTCCCGCTGCCTGGCCTGCAACTCGAGTCTACAGGCGGTCACTCTGGCGGAGGTTGCCGACCGGCTGCCCCCGCGCGTACGGGAACGCCACCGGCATTTTCTGCACCGTCCGCACTGCGACAAGCTGTTCTGGGAAGGCAGTCACTGGCGCGCGATGCGTGAACGTCTGGCGCGGGTCTAGGGCGGCAGCACCTGGCGCAGCGATCCGCCCACATCCGGCAGGTCCATCTCGATACGCCGCCACCAGGCTTCCGCGAAGCTGTAGAGGGCGAAGGCGATCAGGCCCAGGCCTACCACCGACAGGACCAGTCCGCCGAAGGGCAGATTCTGCAGGCCGTTCAGGGCGTCCTTCATGCCCGGCGGATGCAGTGCCTGGTAGCGTGAGCCGCTGATCACCAGCAGGACGGCGATCTCGACGAAAGCCACGCCCCGGGCGATCAGGCCGAAGCGACCGATGGGCCGGAACAGTCGCAGCTGTTCCGGACTGGCTTCCAGATAACGCTCGAAGCTGGCCTTCCAGCCCTTCACGAAATGGGCGAGGCCTACGCCCAGGGGGATCAGCGCGGCGACGTAGACCAGCAGATTGGAATAGCGCCAGCCGAGGATCGTCTGCAGCAGATCGTTGGTTTCCCCACCCGAACCACCGCCCTGGCGCAGACCGCTGACCAGCAGGCCCAGGGCGAAGAAGGCCAGGGCGCCGTAGGTGATGCCGCCCACCAGCAGGCCGGCGCGGATCACCAGGCCCTTGGGTTTGCGGCCATGGTCATCGACATCGCGCACGGCCTGGAGGATGCGCCAGGCCGCGAAGGCCACCAGGCCGACCACCACCAGGCCGACCAGGAAATGCCCGAAGGGCTGGGCGAGCAGGGCCTGCAGGCTGTCATGGCTGTCCGCCGGCTGGCCGGAGCCGCGCGCGGCCAGCAGCGCCAGGACGCCGATGATGAGATAGACGAGACCACGGGCGGCATAGCCGCCGCGGGCCAGGAGGGTGAGTCCGGTACGGGTGCGCATCTGTTATGTCCTGTTACATCCTGCCCTGTACTGACCGGCGGTTCGCGTGCGGGTTCTCGCGGGCGGACAGGCGCACCGGGGTGCTGGCGGGACACTGCGTTAGGGCTTAGGCTCGCACCCTTTGCCCCGGCGACCGGTTCATGGACAAGACTCGACTGCTCATTCTCATTCTTCAGGCACTGGAAGCCGACCGCGAGGTCATCAGCCAGCAGCTCGCGGCCAGCCACGAGGCGGCCACCCACAGCGAAAGCAAGGCCGAGAACAAGTACGACACCCGCGGCCTGGAAGCGGCCTATCTGGCGGATGGTCAACGCCGTCGCCTGCACGAGATCGAGCTGGCCCTGGCGGCCTACCGGGCGCTGACACCCGGGGCCATGAATGACGGCATTCGCGTCGGCGCCCTGGTCGAGTTGACCACCGCGACGGCCAATCGCTGGCTGTTCCTCGGCCCGGATGCGGCAGGACTCAAGGTCAGGCTGGATGGCCAGGAGGTGCTGGTGATCTCGCCGCGCGCGCCCCTGGGCCAGGCATTGCTGGGCCGGGAGGAGGGGGATGAGGTGGCGGTGACGGTGGACGGCAAGGTGCACCGGCAGGAGATCCTGGCGGTGATTTGAACGTCAGGCTGCTCCAGGGACCACCGTAGGTTGGGTTGAGCACAGCGAAGCCCAACAGGCCTGGCTTCGGTGCTGCTCCTGTTGGTCTTCGACGATGGAGCCGTCTCAACCCAACCTACGATCCTCTGCGACCAGAGGCTCAGGCTTCAACGCCCTCCACCGACCGGTTGGCCCTGGGCGGTGCTGCCTCTTGCTTTTCCTGCTCGGGCCGATGCTGATCCAGCCAGGCGCGGCCTTGGTTCTGGGCCTCGTCGACCTTCTTGTTCAGCTCGTCGAGGGTCCCGCCCAGGGTTTCCCTCGCCTGTTCGCGGGCGGCTTCTTCCACCTTGGTGGCGAAGCTGTCTGCTGCCTTCTCGGCGCTGTCGCAGCCGCCGAGGCCGAGCAGCAGGAGGATGCCGGTAAGACCGAGGATGGCTTTGGTAGTCATGATCGTCCGCTCCTTCACGAAGGCTTGTTCAAGGGGCCGCGCGGCTCATGACCGGCAGCGGTGGGCTTGGCCTCGCTGCGGGTCTTGTACAGCGACACCAGCACGCCACCAGCCAGCAGACCCAGGGTCACGCTCAGGGAAATCGCCGGCGGGATCTTGCCGATGATGCCCACCAGGAAGATCTTGCAGCCGATGAACACCAGCACCAGCGCCAGGGCGTACTTGAGGTAAGCGAAGCGGTGGATCATCGCGGCGAGGGCGAAGTACAGCGCGCGCAGGCCCAGGATGGCGAAAACGTTGGAGGTGTAGACGATGAAGGGGTCCTGGGTGATGGCGAAGATCGCCGGCACGCTGTCCACCGCGAACACCAGGTCGGCGCACTCGATCACGATCAGCGCCAGGAACATCGGGGTCACCCAGAGCACCGTCTTGCCGCTGGGATCGGGCTGGCGCACGAAGAAGTGCTGGCCGTGCAACTCATCGGTCACCCGCAGCTTCTTGCGCAGGAATTTGATGAAGACGTTGTCGTCGAGCTTGGGCTCCTCGTCCACCTTGGCGAACAGCATCTTGACCCCGGTGATCACCAGGAAGGCGCCAAAGACATAGAGGATCCAGTCGAACCGATGGATCAGGGCGGCGCCCAGGCCGATCATGATGGCGCGCAGCACGATCACCCCGAGAATGCCCCAGAACAGCACCCGGTGCTGGTATTCCCGCGGGATGGCGAAGAAGCCGAAGATCACCGCCATGAGGAAGACGTTGTCCATGGACAGCGACTTCTCGATGAGGAAACCGGTGACGTAGTCGAGACTGGCGTCGGCGCCCTTGAGTTGCCAGACGAAGAGGGCGAATAGCAGGCCCGCGGTGATGTAGCCCGCGGACAGCAGCAGGCTCTCCTTGACCGCGATGGGCTTGTTCTCCTTGTGGAGGACACCCAGGTCGAAGGCCAGCAGGGCGATGACGACGGCGAAGAAGGTCAGCCACATCCAGGTGGCGGTGCCGAGGAAGTCGGCGAAGAAGAATGCATGCAGGGCGTTCATGAGCCCCTCCTTAGTCAAGTTGCAAGACTATGACTCGACATGGCGGCACATACCGTCAGAGGGGCCCGGGTCACCAGCACAGGATTTCGAACTCGCGCACGTTCGGCAAGGACTGCAGTTTTACAAAATGCAACCGCTCTGGCTCAGGCCTCTCGGGAGGAATGATGGCCGGTGATCAGCCAGCGGCCCTCGATCTGTTCGAAGGTGAAGAGGAAGCGCGCGGGCACGTTGATGACCTGTTCGCCGTCGCGATAGTGGAAGACATAGAGACCGCCGACCACCACGGTGCTTAGCTTGCTGCTGACCCTCTTCTTGAAGATCTGCACATCGCACACCAGCCCGTCGTTGGCGAAGAAGTTGCGAAAGTACTCCCGGCGGCTTTCCTCGTTGTCCCGTACCTCGTTGGAAAGCGTAGGCACCAGGATGGCGTCCGCTGCATAGAGGGCCAGAATGGCTTCCACGTCGCGGGTGCCGACGGTCGCCGCCCAGGTGTACAGGGCGGCCTTGGCTCCGGCCAGGCAGGCGATCCCTTCATTGGAGCGAGCAGGCGCATGGGCAGGACAGGCAACGGACATAGCGTTATCCTCGAGCGAACATGGCATTGTTATAATATAACAATGCCACTGAGCAGGTACGTGGCATGGCCAGACCGCTAGAGGATGATGCCGGCCGAGGTGGTCCGGGTCCTGACGGGAGGCGTCGCCGTCGGCAGCCGGCGACGGCAGAGGCGGACTACTCAGCGATTCTCGATCTTCGAGCGCAGCGGTATCTCTTCGCGGGAGTCGGTCTGGCTCACCGGCTGGCCGACCATCTCTTCATAGACCGCTGGCTGGGCGATGAACAGGCGCACATCCTTGACGTCGTCGAGGATACGCCGGGCTTCTTCCACCGAGGCCACGTGCAGGGTCGCGCCCTTGTCATCGGCGACAGGTACCGAGGTGCCTTCCACCAGCGCATGGATGACGTAGGAGCCGCCTTCCATGGACACCAGGTTGACTTCCTCTACCGCGCCGGCCTTGATCTGCTGATTCAGCTCTTTGACATTCATCGACACACCTCGGTTATCACGCTAACGAGCCCTGCGCAGCGGCAGGGGGAGATAGGGATTCGAGGCGGGAGCGGGGCTGGGAGTTCCGGTCACTGCCATTGCCGTACCGCCTCGTGAAGGGTGGCGCGCATTTCCTCAGCGAAAGCCAGAGCCAGGGTGCCCGCCGGGCGGTGATCCGCCAGCAGCAGGTAGCTGGTGAAGCGGATCGCCGGCTGGAAAGGCCGCCAGTCCAGACCGGCATGGAGATAGTCCTGAGCCACCAGCGGGCTGACGATGCTGACGCCCAGACCAAGGCCGACCATGGCACAGATGGTGGCGGCATAGGGCGTCTCCAGATTCAATCGGCGTCGCTCCACGGGCTCTTGAAAATGGCGGTCGATGCGCGTGCGAGCGCTGTCGCCCGGAACCAGCGAGATAAATTCCTCGCCGGCCAGATCCGCGGGCGTCACCCGCTCCAGCTGGCCCAGGCCATGGCCACGCGGGAAGACGCAGACGCCAGGCACGTCGCTGAGCAGCTCCGCCGTGATCCCCGGCAATTGTTCGCCTACATAGGATGCAAGTCCCAGATCACAGAACTGCGAGGCTGCCCAGTGCGCCACCGTCGGCGAATCGCTGGTGTGGATGGTGATGGCGGCGTGTGGATAACGCTCGCGAAAGCGCTGCACGACCCGAGGTAGCAGGGTGAGTGACAGCGAGGGTACCGCGGCCAGGCGCAGGCGCCCGGTACCGCCCTGGGCGATGGCACGCGCCGAGGCTTGCAGGCTGTCCAGACCGACGAAGGCGCGCTCGACATCGCGGAACAGCGCCGTGCCTTCTTCGGTGGGCAGCAGGCGGCCGGCGATACGCTCGAACAAGCGGAAACTGCAGCTGCGTTCCAGCTGGGCAATCAGCCGGCTGCTATTGGGTTGCGAGGTATGCAGGGCCTCGGCCGCTGCGGTCATGGAGCCAGACAGCATGGTCGCGCGAAAAGCCTCCACCTGTTTCATGTTCATTCGCCTACCCCATATCAGATCCGTATGGCTGCCTAGCGTATTGGCATTTGCCAGCATGGCGCCATAAGTCTTACAAAAGAACCAAGGCGCGATGAACGCCAGGCACCGACGACCCACGCTGCATCTTCCGATCTGCCCTCATAGTTCTGTCTCCGGCTGCTGCCGGCGGTAGTCACCTTTCTTCTAGGAGGCAACATGTCGTATCGCGCGTCTTTCGCGGCCGTTCTGGCGCTCGGCGTTTTCAGCTTCGCTCAGGCTGCCCCCTTGCCGACCGTGCCCGCCGCGCTCACCGAGGCCGGCCTGCTGCGCGCCGGGGTACGCTGCGATCAGCCTCCCTATGGCTATCAGGACACCAACGGCGATTTCGCCGGCGTGGAGGTGGAGATGTCCCGGCAGATTGCCGAGTGGGCCCTGGGTTCGCGGGACAAGGTGAGCTTTACCTGTGTGACCGCCGAGAATCGCGTGCCGCAGCTGCTCGGCCGCAAGGTAGACATGTTGATCGCTACCCTCGGGTTGACCCCGGAGCGGCAGCGGGTAATCGATTTCTCCACCCCCTACCGCTGGGGTGCCAGCGATGTACTGGTGCGCAAGGACAGCGGCATCGATTCTATCGCCGCCCTCCGGGGCAAGACCCTGGCGACGCTCAAAGGCTCGGTACAGGCCAAGTGGTTCGAGGACCATGAGCCGGAGGTCAAGACGCTGCGCATGAACAGCGCCGCCGACGCCTTGCAGACCTTTCGCCAGGGCCGGGTCGATGCCTATACCCATGATGGCGCGACCCTGGTGGTGGTGACCGCCCATGACGATAGCGTCCGGCTGGTGGGTGAGCCTTTCCAGATTTCCGATGCGGCCATTGGCGTGCGCAAGAACGAGGCGCAATGGCGTGACTATCTCAGCGCCGCCGTGGCGCGGATGCACGAGGAACACCTGTTTCGCCCTTGGGTGGAGCGACTGGTCCCGGAAAACATTCGCAGCTACTACCTGAGCGTATTCGAAGAGCCGCGTCCCGCAGAGAGCCACTAGGAGCGCGGCCATGGACTTCGACCTCGACTATCTCATGGCCCAGTGGCCGGCGTTGCTCGACGGCCTGATGATGACGCTCAAGGTTTCGCTGCTGGCGATCGGACTGTCTCTGGTGATAGGCGTCGTCGGCGGCGCGGTGCGGCTGTTTCGCGTCCCGCTGCTGGCACAGCTGACCACCCTCTATGTCGAGGTGATCCGCAATACGCCGATCCTGGTACAGCTGTTTTTCATCTTCTACGGCCTGCCTGCGGTAGGTCTGGGCCTGTCACTGTTCTGGTCGGGAGTGCTTTGTCTGTCGCTCTGGGCCGGTGCCTATCAGGTCGAGAATCTGCGTGGCGGCCTGGCGACGGTGGAGCGGGGCATGCGCGAGGCGAGTCTGGCGCTCAATCTCAAACCCTGGCAGTACTTCTGCCTGATCGCCTTGCCCATCGCCGTGCGCACGGCCTTGCCGGCGGTGCTCAATACCGCCATCTCGCTGCTGAAGAACTCTTCCTACCTGCAGGCGATCGGGTTGACCGAGCTGACCTTTGTCGCGGTGGATCGCATTGCCACGGATTTCCGCGCCCTGGAGATGTTCAGCGCCATCTGTGTGCTCTACCTGGGGCTGGTAGCGGTGCTCGCGCTGGCAACCCAGCGGTTGTCGGCTCATTTGCAACGGCCGTTCCGGCAGTGAGGCGCCCATGAGTTTCTTTCTGGAAAACTGGAATTTCGTGGTCAAGGGCCTGCTGATGACCCTGCAGCTGGCGCTGGTCGTGCTGCTCTTCACCACTCTGGTTTCGGTGGTGTTCGGGGTGCTGGCTACCTTGCCCCAGCGCTGGCTGGGCTGGTTGATCCATGGCTATGTGGAGCTGTTCCGCTCGATCCCGTTGATCGTCAACGTCTTCTTCATCTTCTTTGGCGCGCCCCTGCTCGGGCTGGATCTGTCGCCCTTCGCCGCGGTCACCACTGGCCTGACCCTCTGGGGCAGCGCCAACGGTATTGAAATCGTCCGTGGTGGCTTGCTGTCAGTACCCCGGCACCAGTGGAAGAGTGCCTGGGCACTGGGTCTGCCGCGTTGGCGTATCTACCTGCATATCCTGGGGCCGCAGTCGCTCAAAGCCATCCTGCCGGCCTACACCGGGCTGCTCACCCTGCTGGTCCAGGCCACCTCCCTGGGCGCGCTGGTCGGAGTGGGCGAGTTCCTCAAGACCGGTCAGACCCTGATCGAGCGCACCACCATGATGACCGGCGCCAGTCCCGCCTTCACCGTCTACGGCACGGTGCTGCTCGTCTATTTCGTCATCTGCTCGCTGCTCAGCTGGCTCAGCCGCTACCTCGAGCGGCGCCTGGGTCGTCCGCTGACCCGTAATCCATCCTAGAGAGGCATCCCATGCAAGAATCCAAGGTCAGCCGTCGGCTCCGAGAGGCCACCGCGCCCGAGGTCTGCGACTTCATCTACGCGCCGCGCCTCGCCGGTTTCGCCGAAGGCTTTCCCTATCTGGGCGACGTCAACAAGGCCCATGTGGTGATGCTTGCCGAGCAGGGACTCATCGACCGCGCCCAGGCTGCAGCCCTGGCCCGCGGTATCCTCGAACTGGAGACGGCAGGCCCGGGGGCGGTGCCCCTGGATCCGCTGCGCGAGGATGCCTACTTCAATTACGAGGCCGCGCTGATCGAGCGCCTGGGCGCGGATATCGGCGGTCGCCTGCACATCGGTCGCAGCCGCAACGACATCCTCGCCACCCTCGACCGCCTGCGGGCGCGGGATGTTCTCGCCGAGGTGCTGGAGACGCTGCAACAGGTCCGTACGACTGCCCTGGAGGGCGCGGAGCGCCATGCCACCACGGTGATGCCGGGACATACCCATTTGCAGCCGGCGCAGCCGATCACCTATGGCTTCTATCTGGCCGGCGTGGCCCAGGCGCTGGAGCGGGACAGCCTGCGCCTGGCCGCAACCCTCGACAGCATGAATCAGAGTCCGCTGGGGGCAGCGGCCTTCGCCGGCACCCCCTTCGCCATCGACCGGGCGCGCACCGCCGATCTGCTGGGTTTCGACGGCTACCTGGACAACGCCTTGGACGCTGTGGCCTCGCGGGATTTCATCCTCGAAGGCCTGTCCCATCTGAGCCTGCTGGCGGTGTTCTGGAGTCGGGTAGCCCAGGATTATTTCGTCTGGGCTACCCATGAATTCGGTCTGGTGGAATTTCCCGACAGCGTCGCCGGCACCTCCAGCATCATGCCGCAGAAGAAGAATCCGGTCGTGTTGGAATACCTCAAGGGCCGCAGTGGCCATATCGCCGGACTGCTGATGGCTGCCACCATGACGGTCAAGGGCACCCACTTCAGCCACAGCGGTGACGCCAATCGCGAAGGCACCCGCGGATTCTGGGAGGCCGCGGAAGAAACCCTGCGTTGCTTGCGGCTCCTGGACCTGGTGCTGCGCACGGCTGAACCGGATGCCGTGCGTGGGCTGGAGCGCAGCGCCCTGGATTTCTCCACGGCCACGGGTCTGGCCGACCTCATCGTGCGCGACGGCAGGCTGTCGTTTCGCGAGGCGCATCATGTCGTTGGAGCCGTGGTGCGGCAGGCGCTGGATGCAGGTCTGCCGGCTCGCGCTATCGACGGCGCCATGCTGGACCAGGCTGCCCAGGCGGTGATTGGGCGGCCCCTGGGGCTGGATGCTGCCCGGGTCAGCGAAAGCCTGGACCCCACTGCCAACGTCGCCTCGCGGCAATCGCCGGGAGGTCCCGCCGAGCCTGCGCTCATGCGGACCCTGGCGGCTGCGCGGGCACGTCTTACCCTGGAGCGGGAGCGGCAGGAGGCCCGGCGTACGCGGCAGGCGCAGAGTCAGGCGCGCCTGGATGCCAGCCTGCGGGCGCTGACCCAGTGAGCACGCTGCTGAAAGTACGGGGGTTGACCAAGAGCTTTGGCGAGCAGCAGATCGTCCGCGGCGTGGACCTCGACGTCACGGCCGGTGAGGTGGTGGTAGTAATAGGTCCCAGCGGCTCGGGCAAGTCGACGCTCATCCGTTGCCTCAACAGCCTGGAGGAGCCCTCGGCCGGTACCGTGGAGCTGGACGGTGTACCGGTGCATGCCGGCGACCGTCGCGCCCTGGCGACCCTTCGCCAGAAGGTGGGAATGGTATTCCAGGACTACACCCTGTTCCCGCACCTTTCGGTGCTACGCAACCTGACCCTGGCGCCCGTCAAGCTGGGGCGCCTCAGCGCCGCCGAGGCCGATCGCCAGGCGCGGGCGTTGCTGGAACGGGTAGGACTGGCGCATAAGGCCGATGCCTATCCGGCGGAGCTGTCCGGCGGCCAACAACAGCGAGTAGCCATCGTTCGGGCATTGGCCCTGCAGCCGCAACTTCTGCTGTTTGACGAACCAACCTCGGCACTGGATCCGGAGACCGTCAACGAGGTGTTGGCGATCATGAAGGATCTGGCGCGCGAGGGCATGACCATGATCGTGGTGACCCACGAGATGGGTTTCGCCCGTGAGGTGGCGGACCGGGTGCTGTTCTTCGACGGTGGACGCATCCTGGAGAGCGGCGCACCGGCGCAGCTGTTCGGCGCGCCACAGGAGCCACGCACCCGACAGTTCCTTGCCAACGTGCTGCACTAGTACCCCGTCATTTCCAGGTAGCCCACTCCTTTGGCGCTGCCCTCCACCCTGACCGGACCTTCCCAGTAGGGCGTGCCCAGGGCCATCCAGGCATCGGGGTTGATCGCCGTGATATGCAGATCCAGCTGCTGCCCCGGCAGGGTGATGGACCAGCGTACCGGCACCTCGCGTCCGGCGACCCTGTGGGTGGACTCCGGTGCCAGGCGGATATCGCCGGGATGCAGGGGCTGGTTGTGGCCGTCGGCGCCGATCAGGTTGCCGAACAGATAGTGCTGGCCGTCGGCCTGGCGCAGGCGATAGAGCATCAGCTGGCGACCATCGTCCAGGTGCAGGGAAAACCAGTCCCAGCCGAGCTGGTTCGTGGCCAGGTGCTGGCTACTCCATTCGCGATCCAGCCAGGCCAGGCCCTTGACCGGCACGCGCCGGCCTTCGATCTGCAGTTCGCCCTGGGCCTGGAAGAAGGGCTGGCTGTAGTAGTAGGACGCCTGGCCGCTGGCGGATTTGCGGCTGACCCCGCCTTCCCCCTGGAGCACCAGCGGGCCGTTGGCGGCGAGTTCCAGCCGATAGGCGAAGCCCGGGCCTTGCGCCTGGACCTGCGCCCGACCGGCCAGGTCACCGGCGAGGCGCCAGTCGTCGATCCAGGCGGCGAAGGGCGCGGCCGTGACCCCGGCCTGGCCGATCCCGCCGCGGCCCTGGGTCTGGGCGGAGAACTGGCGGGTCTCGCTGGTGAGACCGGCATGGCCCAGCCACAGGTTGCCGTTGCTCCAGCCGGGTTGGTCGGCGCCGGGTCGCAGGGCGTTGCGGAACAGCGTCCATTGCACGCCGTAGCGGTGGCCCTCGGCATCGCTGAGATTGGCGGTGACGTACCACCATTCGATGCGGAAATCCGGGTGGGCGCCGTGATCGGCCGGAAAGCTGAAGACCTTGCCCGGCACGACCGGAGCGAAGTTCTCGCTGCCCTGGCCGAGCCCGGCGAAGCCCTCGGACGGCGGCTGCTGATCGCAACCGGTGAGCAGCAGGAGTGCGACCAGCAGGACCCTAGCGTTCATTACTGAGTTCTCGCAGCAGATCCAGCGGTTGACTGCGCTGCAGCCGAATCAGGGGCCAGGCGGCGGCCAGCAGGGCCGCCAGCAGGGCAATGACGGAGAGTGCCAGCAACTGGCCCGGAAAGACCTGCAGTGGCAGTCGCCAGCCGAAGGCCTGGACGTTCACCACCGCCACCAGGCACCAGGCGAGCAGGATACCCAGCGGGATGGCCAGCGCCAGGGTCAGCAGGGCGAGCCCCAGCAACTGGCCCAGACTGAGCAGGATCAGCCGCGGCCGTTCGATGCCCAGCGCCCAGAGCGGCGCGAGCTGGCCGAGACGTCGTTGCGCCTGGCCGAGCAGGGCGATGAACAGGGCGAGACCGGCCACCGCCAGGGTCAGGGCATTGAGCGCCGCGGTGGCGCTGAAGGTGCGCTCGAAGACCTGATCGGCGTAGCGCCGCAGCTGACCCTGGTCGATGGAGTGACTGGCGTCCAGCCCGAAGCGCTGCTGCAGTTCGCTGCGCAGGGCCTCTACCTGCGCAGGCGCCATGCGGATGACGAGGCGCACCGGGGTGGCTTCCGGCCATAGCGCCCGTAGCCGCGCCTGGGACAACAGCAGGTGGCCACGCGGATTGCCATAGTCGGCATAGGTGGCGAGCACCGGGGCGGACCAGCGACCCTGGCTGCCCCGCAGCTCCACCCGTTGCCCCTTGACCACCCCCAGGCGACGGGCCAGTTGCTCGCTGAGCATCAGGCCATCACCGGCGAAGAACGGCGTCCAGGCCTCGTCACCGGCATCGAGCAGCGGCCAGTGTCGACGATAGAGATCAGCGTCCAGGATACCGCTCAGGGTGGACGGCTGGCCTTGAATCCCCGTCTCCAGTTCGTACACCGGCAGTACCGCGCGCACGCTGGGTTGTCGGGGCAGCCAGTCGAGCAGGGCCGGGGCCTGGGTGGCATCCTGCGGGCGCACGTAGAGTTCGGCGGCCAGGCGCTGGTCGAGCCAGCCATCGAAGGTGCGGCGAAAACCCTCGGTCATGCTGCCGGCGCCGACATTGGCCGCCAGCGCCAGCAGCAGCGCCATCAGCGCCTGGGACAGCCCGGGCAGCTGCTGGCGAGCGTCGGCCAGGAACCAGCGCGAAAGGGGGCGCCGGGCCTGCCTGAGGAGCAGATCCAGCAAGGCGCTCAGCAGCGGTGGCAGCGCCAGGGCCGCCGCCAGCAGCAGACAGCCGAGCAACGCCAGGCCGCTGGCCAGGCTGTTGCCACCCAGCCATAGGGCCAACGCCGCCAGGCCCACCAAAAAGGCACCCACCGCCTGGCGACGGAGCCAACGGCCATGGGCGGCGCGCCAGGCCTCGCCCTGGGCCAGTGCCAGCAGCGGTAGCCGCGCCGCGCGCCACAGACCGTCGGCACCGGCCAGCAGCGCACCGCCCAGGCTGAGGCCGAGTCCGGCCAGCCACCAGGCTGGACGCAGGGTCAGGTTGCCGGCGATCTCGGCCCCATAGAGGCCGCGCAGGCTGGCCGCCACATCGGGCAGCAACAGCGCTGCCAGAAGATAGCCACTGGCAACCCCCAGGGCACCCGCCACCAGGGCGATCAGCGCCAGTTCCAGGGTCAGCGCCAGCACCAGGGTCGCCGCCGACAGACCACCGGCGCGCAGGGTACGCAGCAGCGCACGGCGCTGTTCCAGCGCCAGACCGGTCGCGGCATGGACGATGAACAGGCCGACGGCAAAGGCCAGCAGGCCGAGCGCCAGCAGGTTGAGATGGAAGCTGTCGGTCAGGCGGTCCAGCTCGGCGCCTTGGTCGTTCTCCACCCGTTGCAGGCTGACACCGTCAAAGGTGGGCAGGGCACGCTGGAAGGTCCTTGGCAGGATCAGCCGGGAGAGCTGGTCTGGCGCATCCAGCAGACGCTGGGCCTGGCCGATGTCCATCACCAGGGTGCCAGGCGCCAGGCCGGGTCGCGGCTGTAGCGGTGGCAGCGCCAGGCCATCGGCGCGATGCAGCACCTCACCGGCCCGGAGCCGCCATTCACGCAGCGTTTCCGGCGCGATCCAGGTGGTCCCGGCCGGACTGAGAAAGTCGAACAGGGCCTCAGGCGGTGCGCTGGCCGCCACGCCCCGATCACTGGGCAGACTGACCGGTTCGATGCCCAGCAGCGGCAGGGCGCCCTCGCGCTCGGCCAGGGTCAGGCGCCCCTGCAGGACGGGCGACACCGGCCAGCCCTGGCGGCGCAGCTCGACGAACAGCGCCTGGGGAAAGTGCTTGCCGTCACGGGCTTCCAGACTCGACTGGTCGGCGCCGAAGAGGGCGCTGGCCTGGGCATAGCTCTGGCGGGCCTGGGCATTGAGCGCCAGCACCCCGGTCAGCAGCGCGGTCGCCAGCCACAGGCCGGCGACCAGGCCGGCCAGCTGCAGGGGATGCCGCCGCCAATGACTGACCAGGCTGTGCAGACTCCAGTAAAGCAGCCTCATGGCTGGCCCACGGCTGCGCCGCCGAGGCGTCCGCGCTCCAGCTGCAGGGTGCGATCGAGATGACTGGCGATGCGCGCGCTGTGGGTCACCATCAGCAGGCTGCTGCCGGTCTCGGCGACCAGTTCCAGCAACAGGGCCAGGGCCTGGTCGCCACTGGCCTCGTCGAGATTGCCGGTGGGTTCGTCGGCGAGCAGCAGGGGTGGGCGGGAGGCGAGGGCACGTCCCAGGGCCACGCGCTGCTGCTGGCCGCCGGAGAGCTGTTCCGGATAGCGTTCCAGCACGGCGGTCAGGCCCAGGCGCTCGGCCAGCTCGGCTTGCCAGCGCGGATCATGGCGCCCGGCCAGTCGTGCCTGGAAGGCGAGATTGTCCGCCACCGTCAGACTGGCGATCAGATTGAATTGCTGAAAGATCAGCCCGATGCCCTCGCGGCGCCAGGCGGCCAGGGCCCGCTCGTTGAGGTTGCCGAGTGCCTGGCCGGCGGCCTGGATATGGCCTCGGTCAGGTCGGTCGAGACCGGCGACTAGGTGCAGCAGGGTGCTCTTGCCACTGCCGGATTCGCCCATGAGCGCCAGACTCTCGCCCCGCGCCAGGCTGAGGTCCAGGCCGCACAGGACCGGCAGCGGGCCCTGGGGCGTCGGATAACTCTTGTGCAGATCGGTGATGGTCAGCATCGCGCCTCCAGCGCCGGTCGTGGTCTGCAATCGACCGGGCGCGGGCGGCGACGTTCAGCGCGGTCAGCGGCGCTTGGCCTTGCCCTTGCCGGCTTTTTCGTCTTCCTCGCGCTGCAGGCGCTCGCACTTGCGCACCATGGTCAGATAGTACACGGCGCTGCCGGCGAACAGGATGATGGGCAGTGCCAGGGACATCTCCAGCAGGCTGCCGGGGAAGGCGCTGGGCACCCAATGGTGATAGAGCAGAATGCCGATCGCCAGCAGCACCGAGTACAGCAGGCCGTAGCCGCCGGCCTTGCGCGATTCGCGGGCGAGGTCGAGGGGCGGGCGATTCAGATCGTTGGGCTCGAACATGGAGGTCTCTGGCAGGCACTGAAGAAGGCGCTAGTCTAGCGCCTGGACTCGCGCCGGTCGCCACTGCTCGGGCACGTCGGACAAGACGTCGCAGGGGTCGCCCGCCGCTCGTTCACGCGATGTTCAGGCAGACATAAGCTTGAAATCTTATCCTTTGCAGCCATTTAGAGGCCTGACGATGGCAAGCGAGCAGGTCTCCTTGTAAGCTCGATCAGTTATTTGAACGCGCACAATGCGCACGGATAAGGAATCAACATGAAACAGTATCGGTTGGCAGCAGCGGTGGCCCTGGTGGGTCTGGTTCTGAGCGGCTGCGACTCCAAGCCCAAGGTCGAGCTGGAAAGCCCGGCCCAGAAGGCGTCCTACGGCATCGGCCTGAACATGGGCAAGAGCCTGGCCCAGGAAGGCATCGACGACCTGGATCCCAAGGCCGTCGCCCTGGGTATCGAGGACGCCGTCGGCAAGAAGGACCAGAAGCTGACCGATCAGCAGCTGACCGAAGCCTTCGCCGCCCTGCAGAAGCGCGCCGAAGAGAAGATGACCAAGGTCAGCGAAGACAACGCCAAGGCCGGCAAGAAGTTTCTCGAAGAGAACGGCAAGAAGCCTGGCGTGATCACAACCGCCTCCGGCCTGCAGTACGAAGTGGTCAAGAAGGCAGACGGCCCGCAGCCCAAGCCCACCGATGTGGTCACCGTGCACTACGAGGGCAAGCTGGTCGACGGCACCGTGTTCGACAGCTCCATCAAGCGTGGCACCCCGATCGACCTGCCGGTCAACGGCGTGATTCCGGGTTGGGTCGAGGCGCTGCAACTGATGCACGTCGGCGAGAAGATCAAGCTGTACATCCCCTCCGAGCTGGCCTACGGTGCCCAGAGCCCGAGCCCGGCGATCCCGGCCAACTCCGTGCTCGTGTTCGACCTGGAACTGCTCGGCATCAAGGACGCCGCTGCCGCGGACGCCGAAGACGCTCCGGCCGCTCCCGCCGCCGAGGCGCCGGCCGCTGCCGAAAAGGCCCCGGCCAAGAAGTAAGCTGCTCCCGCTGTGCCAGACGCCCTGCCTTGCAGGGCGTTTTACATTGGGCCGCGGGAAACCCTGACGCAGCGGTGCGATCCAAGTTAGGGCGCAAAGACCTGTGCCAAACGGGTCCCTGCATTCTGTCCTCTCCTGCATGAGGTACCCATGAAGCCGCCGAAGAATTTTGATCGCTACCTTGGTATCGCCCAGCGGCTGCTGATCCGTGGGCGACTGCCAGCCCTGTTGCTGGGTGTAGCACGCAAGACCAGCAAGCGCGGGCTCAAGCTGGGCGAGGCCCGCGAGACCCTCGGTCTGTTTCACCAGCTACTCCTGGCCTGGTGGCGCGGCCAGTACCGCGGGGTGAGCCGCAAGACGCTGTTGACCGTGGCCGGTGGCCTGGTGTACTTCCTCCTGCCCATCGATCTCATTCCCGACTGGGTGCCCATGTTCGGTCTGCTCGACGACCTTGCGGTCCTGGCCTGGGTCGGCAAGGCCTGCAGCGATGAACTGGACGGCTTTCGGGCCTGGCGCGCCAACCGCACCGCGAGTCAGCAGGCGGCCCTGGCCGCGCTGCCCGACAAGCACGAGCGGCCGGCGCCCGGCGTGGTCCTCGATCAATTGCGGGATTGAGCGATTTGAGCGTACGCATCAGTCGGCAGCACTGGCTGGCCTTGCTGGATGAACTGGAGAGCGCGCGGCGCAGCCGCAGCCTGCTGACCTACCGCTCGGTGATCGAACGGCTGGGGCTGCCCCAGCCGGCCATGGTGACCCTGACCACGGCGCTGGAATACCTGGCCGCCCTCGATCGGCGCGCGGGGCGGCCGCTGCGTAGTGCCCTGGTGGTCAGCCAGAGTGGCACCCGTATCCCGCGTGAAGGCTTCTTCGACTGTGCCTTGCGCCTGGGTGCCCTGGAAGGCTCGCCACCCGTCACCGACGCCATCAGTTGGCATGCGGCCGAGGTGACCCGGGTGTTCGATCACCACTATCCCGACCATCGCCAGGAATAGGCGTCAGGCGCGCATCAGGTGCAGGCTGTAGCCGGGCACCATTTTCGCGTTGCGCTTGGCTTCCGAGGCCAGGGCCGCCACACCGCTGGCATCCACCCGCTGGCCGGCCTCCCGGTCCAGTTCCACCACTCCCAGGGACAGTGACAACAGCGGATACTCGCGGCGGCGGCCGTCTCTGTCGTAGGCCAGAAAGCAGCCGGCCTCCAGGTGCTCGCTGCGATAGAAATGCCGGCAGCGCTCCTGGAAGCCCGCCATCAGGCCGTTGAGTCGCTGCCGCCAGTCCGCTGAACCCAGCACCACCAGGAAGTCGTCGCCACCGATGTGGCCGACGAAGTCCTGCTGCGGATCCACGCGCTCGGAAAGCGTCTGCGCCAGCGAGAGCAGCACCTCGTCGCCCTTGGCGTAGCCATAGAGGTCATTGAAGGGCTTGAAGCCGTCGATGTCGACGTAGCACACCACCGCTTCGCGCTGCTGATCCAGCAGCCGGGTCAGGCACTGCTGGATGGGGACGTTGCCGGGCAGCTGGGTGAGGGGGTTGGCATGCTTGGCCTGCTGGATGCGCTGCTCGGTGATCAGGCGCAGCACGTCCATCACCCGTCCGACGCCGACATAGCGACCGCCTTCGGTGATGATGAAGTCTTCTTCGATGCGCTGGCGTGCCCGGGCGGTGAGCAGGCGGCTGACCTGTTGCAGCGACTGGCCGGATTCGGTCGCCAGGAAGTCCTGGCTCATCAGTCGGGCGATGGGCTTGCGCGCGAACACCTCGTGGGCGAAGGGCTTGAGCAGCGCCGAACTCAGCTCGTGGTGGTGAACGATGCCCACCGGGCGATCATCTTCGTCCACCACCGCCAGGGTATTGAGGCTCGGCTGCAGACGGAAACGCTCCAGCACCTCGGGAATGAGCATGTCCTGGCCAACCGCGACCTGCTCCACCCTGAGACTGGCGACGGTGGTCGACTCTTCGGCAAGGTCGGAACTGCGGACCTCCATCACCGGCAGCAGGGTCTGGATCTCGCGGGGCGGCGCGGCTGTCGGACGGCCCAGCAGATAGCCCTGGACCAGATCCACCCCCATGCTCGCCAGGGTCGAGAGCTCTTCGTGGGTCTCGATGCCTTCGGCGATCACCTGGGCGCGGGAGGCTTCGGCCATCTTCAGGATGGAGCCGACGAATTCGCGCTTCACCGCATCGCGGTGGATGGACTCGATGAAGTGACGATCGATCTTGACGAAGTCCGGGCGCAATTCCGACCAGCGCCTGAGACTGGAATAGCCGGCGCCCAGGTCGTCGAGGGCGATGGAAAAGCCCATGGCGCGGTAGTGGTGCAGGGCGGTGGCCAGCAGCGCGAAGTCATCGATGGGCGCCTGCTCGGTCAGCTCGATCACCACCTGGGCTGGCGAGAGCCCCAGACGCTGCAACAGCTTGAGGGTCTGGCCCGACTGATGCGCCGGCTCCAGCAGGGTTTCCGGGCAGACATTGAGAAACAGCAGGCCATCCAGGGCCAGTTCGCGAAAGGTCTGACAGGACTGCTGGCGGGCGGCGATTTCCAGTTCGGACAGGCGACCGGCCTGGCGCGCGGTGGCATAGAGGGGCAGCGGGGAGTGCAGCGGACTATTGGAGGCGCCACGAATGAGGGCCTCGTAGCCCAGGATGCGTCGCTCGCTCAGCGAAACGATGGGCTGAAAGAGCGAATGCAACTCGCGGTTGGCGAGAATGCGATCCAACACCCCAGCCTGGTCGTTAAGCGTCATGGTAAGCCTGCAGGAACCTAGAAACGAAAATGCCCGGGGGTCGCACTTGGCGACCCCCGGGCATTTCACGACAGAGCTATGACGCTTTGATGTCAGCGCTTGGGTGGCGTCTGGCTCAGGTCGAGATAGTCCAGCAGCACATGACCCGACTCCATCAGGTAGGCGTCGTCCTGTGGCTTGGTCTTGTCGTCGTCGATCGCCGGGTTGTCTTCGTCGATCTTCTTCAGCTCCTTGAGCGGGGCTTCACCCTTGCCCTGGCGCCGCTGGTTTTCCATGGCCAGCTGGCGATTGTCCAGGGCGGTCTGCTCGGCCCGGCGCTTCTGCTCGTTGAGGCTGACGGTGGTGTCCGCCGCCAGTTCCTGGGCCAGCTTCAGGCGCTCGCGAGCGAAGATGAAGTCGGGATCCTTCTGCACCCGCACGTCGTGGCGCTTGACCAGTTCCGGCAGGTAGTTGGCGAAGGGATTGCTCAGACCGGTCACCGCTGGGGCGATGGTGTCCCAGGGCATGGAGTCGGGCAGGGCGCTCTCGCCGATCTGCTTGGTGTCCACCACCGCCGGGTAGTCAATGTCCGGCAGTACGCCCTGATGCTGGGTGCTCTGGCCGGAGACGCGATAGAACTTGGCGATGGTCAGCTTCAGCTCGCCATGGTTGAGCGGCTGAATGGTCTGGACGGTGCCCTTGCCGAAGGTCTGGCCCCCGACGATCAGCGCCCGGTGATAGTCCTGCATGGCGCCGGCGAAGATCTCCGAGGCCGAAGCGGACAGGCGATTGACCAGCACGGTCAGGGGGCCCTTGTAGAAGGCGCCACCTTCGTCGTCGGCCAGCACCTCGACCTTGCCGTCGCCGTTGCGCACCAGCACCGTGGGCCCCTGGTCGATGAACAACCCGGTCAGCTCGGTAGCCTCCTGCAGCGAACCACCGCCGTTGTTGCGCAGGTCCAGCACGATGCCGTCGACCTTGTCCTTCTGCAACTCGCCGATGAGCTTCTTCACGTCACGCGTGGTGCTCTTGTAGTTCGGATCGCCCGCGCGATAGGCCTTGAAGTCCAGATAGAACGCCGGCACGTCGATCACGCCGAGCTTGTAGTGCTTGCCCTCGTGGGGCACGTCGATCACGTGCTTCTGCGCCGCCTGCTCTTCGAGCTTGACCGCTTCGCGGGTGATGGTGACGATCTTGGTCTTCTGGTCGTTCGGCGCATTGCTCGCCGGGATGACCTCCAGGCGCACCTTGGAGCCCTTGGGTCCACGGATCAGCTTGACCACCTCGTCCAGGCGCCAGCCGATGACATCGACCATCTCGCCATCGCCCTGGGCGACGCCGACGATCTTGTCCGCCGGGGCGATCTGCTTGGACTTGTCGGCAGGACCGGCCGGGACCAGGCGCAGGATCTGCACGTAGTCGTTGTCGTTTTGCAGCACCGCGCCGATGCCTTCCAGCGACAGGCTCATGTTGATGTCGAAGTTCTCCGCGCTCTCCGGCGAGAGATACTGGGTGTGCGGGTCGTAGGACTCGGCGAAGGCGTTGATGTAGGTCTGGAAGACGTCTTCGCCACGGGTCTGGTTGAGGCGCGCCAGCTGATTCCTATACCTCTTGGTCAGCTGCTGCTGGATCTGCGGGTCGGTCTTGCCGGACAGGCGCAGGCGCAGGACCTCGTCCTTGAGCTTGCGGTGCCAGAGATCCTCCAGCGCGGCGGTGTCCGCCGGCCAGGCCGCCTTCTCGCGATTGGTGTCGAAGGATTCGTCGACAGTGAAGTCGAGCTTGCCGATGCCGGTGTTGAGCAGGCCCAGGCCATAGTTCAGCCGCTCGGTCATGCGCTGGGCATAACGGCGGTAGATGGCGAAGCCCGGTTCGAGGTTGCCCTGCTTGAGGTAGTCGTCGAAGCGGGTGCGCGAGGCATCGAATTCGCGGATGTCGGCGGCATTGAAATACAGCCGGCCGGGATCAAGCATCTTCAGATAGCTGTCGTAGATCTTGATCGACTGGGCATCGTTGAGCGGCGGCTTGCTGTAATGGTGTCGCTTGAGCAGCTCGACGATGTTGAGGCTGGCGATGACCTGGTCACGGTCGGGTTGCAGTTTCTCGGCGCCTACCGGCGCGTTGGGCTTGGCGAAGAGGGGCGTTGCGCTGACGCCAAGCAGGACAACGAGGGCGGTACGGGACAAGAGCTGCTTCATGTGTATTCGACTAATGCACGGAAAGGAATAGGCTATAGGCCCTTCCCGGCCCGGGCGGTTCCGCGGCCAGGGGAAGTATGACGGGCGCTGACGAAAGTCGTCTGACGGCGGTCTGAAGGGTAGCGGCGATCGGAGGGTAAGGCTGTGACAGCCCCGCGTCTTCCGGTCCGCTCGACTCCCGCAGAACCCGCCGGCGCAGGCGCTTTTCGTCAAAGCCTGGGCCACTATGGAGGCACCGTGAACGCATTGCAAGGTATCGAAGGGCAACTGGAATGGCAGTCACTGAGCGCTCGCGCGCTGGCGCCCGGGGAAATTCGCATCAAGGTGGCGGCCGCCGGTCTCAACCGCGCCGACCTGCTGCAGCTGGCCGGCAACTATCCGCCGCCGCCCGGCGCGCCGGCCACCCTGGGCCTCGAATGCGCCGGGGTGGTCAGCGAGACCACCGCGGACTCGCGCTGGCAGGTGGGTGATCGCGTCTGCGCGCTCCTGGCCGGCGGTGGCATGGCCAGCGAGGTGGTGGTGGATGGACGCCAGGCGGCGTCCGTACCGGACGGCCTGTCGCTGATCGAGGCCGCGGCGCTGCCCGAGGTCTGGGCGACCGCCTGGAGCAACCTGTTCGACCTGGCCGCGCTGCAGCCGGGCGAAAAGGTATTGCTGCACGCCGGTGCCAGCGGCGTCGGCTCGGCCGCCATCCAGCTGTGCAAGGCCTTCGGCAATCCCTGCTGGGTCAGCGTCGGTTCCCAGGACCGCCTGGCCCACTGCGAGCGTCTCGGCGCCGAGGGTGGGGTGCTGCGCAAGACCGACCTGGAAGGCCTGCGCGATTTCGCCCCCTTCCACGTCATCCTCGATCCGGTCGGGGCGAACTATGCGTCGCTCAACCTGGACCTGCTGGGCCAGGATGGCCGCTGGGTGCTGATCGGTCTCATGGGCGGTCGTCAGGCCGAGCTGGACATGGGCAAGGTGCTTGGCAAGCGCATCCGCATCATCGGCTCGACCTTGCGCAACCGATCCGTGGAGTTCAAGGCCAAGACCATGAGATCCCTGGAAGCCAGGGTCTGGCCGCTGTTCGCCGAAGGCAAGTTGCACGTCAACCTGGAACGTCGCTTCGCCGCCCAGAACGCCGAAGCCGCCTTTGCCGCTCTGGAAAGCAACGAGGTGAACGGCAAGGTGGTGCTGGTGCTGGACGAAGGGCTGGAGTGATGCCAGCAAGCGTCTGCTGATCGCCGCCCTAGGTTGGGCGTAGGTTGGGTCGAGCGCAGCGAAGCCCGACAGGGCTTGCTCGGAGCCGGCGATGCTGGGCTTCGACGATGGAGCCGTCTCGACCCAACCTACGAAAACATCGGCAACCCGTGGGAGCGTCCGCGATGCGAGTTACCGCCAGCTGAGGATCGGCCAGCTGGCCTGTGTGGCACGTTCGCGTAGCACTGGGTCCGGATTGACCACGTGCGGCTTGCCCACCGCTTCGAGCAGCGGCAGGTCGTTGCGCGAGTCGGAGTAGAAGCTGGCGGTCGCCAGCCAGCTGCGGTCGCCGCCGAGCCGTTCCAGCAGGCGGGTCAACTTGCCTTCGCGAAAGGTCATTACGCCCTCCACCTGGCCGCTGTAGACGCCGTGGCTGACCTGCAGGTCGATGGCCAATACCTCTTCCACGCCAAGTCGTTCGGCGATGGGCGCCACCAGATGCACCCCGGAGGCCGAGACGATGATCACCCGGTCGCCGACCGCACGGTGGGCGGCGATGCACTTCATGGCGTCGCTGAAGATCAGGGGCTCGATGACGTCCTCGACCCAGGGGCCGACCTCGAAATCCACTTCCTCGGGCGTCCGGCCCACCAGGGGTTCGAGGTGGAAGGCCATGTAGTCTTCCATGGCCAGTTCGCCCTGGGCGTAGGCCGCCATCAGCTCGCTGTCGCGCCGCACGAAGGACTCGCGGTCGACCCAGCCGAGCACGCCCATCTGCTGGCTCCACAGGCTGGAACAGTCACCGTCGATAAGGGTTTCGTCGAGATCGAAAATCGCCAGGGTCATGCCACTTCTCTCAGGCTGTCGGAATCGACGGCCAGGGTGACGGCTGTGCCGTTCGGCTGCAAGGCCGTCGGCCCATGGTTGAGAACGTCGACATTGAGTTCGCAGGCTTCGGTGGCGATCCGGTAGCGGATCACGTTGCCCAGCAGGCTGTGGCTGACGATGCGTCCGCCGAACCCGCCGGCAACGCCGAGCCGTATGGCTTCCGGGCGTATCGCCACCTGCCCCTGGAAGGTCTGGCCGAAGAGCCGACTGGCCTGGTCGGCGCTGAGCAGGTTGTAGTTGCCGATGAAGCCGGCGGCGAAGGCGTCTACCGGCGCGGTGTAGAGGGTCTCGGCATCGCCGCTCTGGACGATGCGGCCCTCGCGCATCAGCACGATGCGATCGGACAGGGTGAGGGCTTCTTCCTGGTCGTGGGTAACGAACACCGTGGTCAGGCCCAGCTCCTGCTGGATGGCGCGGATCTGCTCGCGCAGGTGGCGACGGATGCGGGCATCCAGCGCCGAGAGGGGTTCGTCCAGCAGCAGCAGGCGTGGCCGCACGATCAGCGAGCGCGCCAGGGCCACGCGCTGGCACTGGCCGCCGGAGAGCTGATGAGGATAGCGTGCCGCGAAGCCTAGCAGTTCCACCAGCGTCAGGACCTCCTGCACGCGCTGCTGCACCTCGTCCCGTGCCAGGCGCTGCATGCGCAGGCCGAAGGCGACGTTCTGCTCCACCGTCATGTTGGGAAACAGCGCGTAGCTCTGGAACACCATGGCGATGCCGCGGCGCTGCGGTGGCAGCTGGGTGATGTCCTGGCCGGCCAGCACGATGGCGCCGCGATCGACCTCGGTGAGGCCGGCCAGGCAGCGCAGCAGGGTGGACTTGCCGCAGCCCGAGGGGCCGAGCAGGGTGACCAGTTCGCCCTGGCCGGCGTGGAATTCGATGTCGGCGAACAGGGTGTTGGCGCCGTAGCGCTTGTGCAGTCCCTTGACCGCGAGATAGCTCATGTCCGCTCCCGATTCAGGCGATTGGCGATCCAGGTCAGCAGCAGGACCGCGAAAAAGTAGGAGATCACCAGGGCGCTGGTCAGGTGGCCGCTGCCGTTGCGCAGGTTGTAGAGATAGATCTGCAGCGTCTCGTAGCGGGTCCCCACCAGCAGATTGGCGAAGACGAATTCGCCGATGAGGAAGGAGAAGGATAGGAACAGCGCCACCATCAGCCCGGTGCGCAGATTGGGCAGTACCACCAGCAGGGCGGCGCGCCAGGAGCTGGCGCCGAGCAGGTGGGCGGCGTCCATCAGGTCACGCAGATTCAGCGCCTGGAGGTTGTTGCTGATGGCGCGGTACATGAAGGGCAGGGCGATGGTGAAGTAGCAGAACACCAGGATCCAGGGCGTGCCGGTCAGCGGCAGCGGGCCGCTCGCGTAGAGCTGCAACAGGCCCACTGCCGAGACCACCGGTGGCACGGCGAAGGGCAGGAGGATCAGCACGTTCATCAGCGCATCCAGCCGCGGGAAGTGATAGGCGACGGCGAACATGGCCGGCAGGATCAGCACGCAGGACAGCGCCAGGGCGCCAAAGCAGATCGCCAGGGAGCGGCCGAAGGCGGCGAGAAAGCGCGGATCGCTCCACAGCTGCAGGTACCACTTGAAGGTGAAACCGGCCGGCAGCAGGGTCGCCGACCACTGGGTGGCCACGGAATAGACCAGGGTAGCGGCCAGGGGCGTGAACAGGATCAGGAACAGGCCCCAGACCACCAGCCGATGGTAGAGGCGCTCAGCTCTGGACATGACGACTCCGCCGCAGCAGCCATTGATGGACGAGGGTGATCAGGGTCATGAAGGCCACCAGCAGCATCGCCAGCGCCGCGGCCAGGTTGGGCTCCAGGTAGATGTCGCCGGAAACCAGGGCGGCAATGCGCACCGGCACCACGTTGAAGTTGCCGGTGGTGAGCGCATAGACCGTGGCGTAGGCGCCCAGGGCGTTGGCCAGCAGGATGATGAAGGTGCCGACCAGTGCCGGACTGAGCACCGGCAGGCCGATGTGCCGCCAGTATTGCCAGGTGCCGGCGCCAAGCAGCGCCGCCGCGTCACGCCAGTCCTGCTTCAAGGCTTCGAAGGCCGGGAACAGCAGCAGCACGCCCAGGGGAATCTGGAAGTAGGTGTAGATGAGGATCAGGCCGCCCTTGGTATAGAGGTTGAAGCCTTCGATCAGCCCGAATTGCTTCAGCGCCAGGGTCAGGCAGCCGTTGATGCCCAACAGGATGATGAAGGCGAAGGCCAGCGGCACCCCGGCGAAGTTGCTGGTCATGTTGGTGAAGGCCACCACGAAGCCGCGCAGTCGCGAGTCCACCCGGGTCAGCGAATAGGCGCCGGGCAGTGCGATCAGCAGGCCATAGACGCTGGACCAGAGCGAGATCTCCAGGGAGAAGCGGATGGCCTGCAGGTAGAAGGGCGAGCCGAGGATCTCGGCGTAGTTGCCCAGGCCCCAGCCGCTGTCGCTGGAGTTGAAGCTGTTGAAGGCGATCCAGGCCAGGGGCGCCAGCTGGAAGGCGCCGAACACCAGCAGGAAAGGCAGGATCAGCAGCAGGGCGAGCCAGGACCGCCTCATGCGAGCAACTCCCGGCACAGGGGTTTGTCGTGGGCCAGCCCCAGCAGGCTGCAGACCGTACCGCAGATCTCCACCTGGTGCGGCGTAGCCTCATCCAGGGAGAAGCCTTCGCCGAACACCAACAGCGGAACCTCGCGTTCTTCCGGGAGCGTCCCGCCATGGCTACGGTCGTCGTTCATGCCGTGATCGGCGGTCACCAGCACCTGGTAGCCGGCGTCCAGCCAGGCGGGCAGGTAGTGGGACAGCAGGCCGTCGGCCCGTCGCGCGGCGTTGTGGTATTCGGGGCTGGAGAGCCCGTGCCTGTGACCCGCGTCGTCGATGTTCATCGGATGCACCAGCAGGATGTCCGGGGCATGGGCCAGGCGCAGGTGCTCGGCGTCGTCGAACAGGTGGGAATCCGGGTAGTGGTCGGCGTAATAGAAGTGGCCGTGCTGGATCGGCAGGCTGGTATCGCTGACATGCCTGTCTCGGCCCGGCTCGAAGGGGCTGCGGTTGTAGAGTTCGCTGACCCAGTGATAGGCGGCCGCCGCGGTGGTGAGACCAGCGGCCCGGGCCAGATGGAACAGGCTGGTCTCGGTCGAGAGTCGGTTGACACCGTTGTGGACGATGCCGCTGCGCACCGGGGGCACCCCGGTGAGCAGGCATTCGTAGAGTGGCCGGGAGAGCGAGGGTAGCTCACATTCCAGGCGGTAGAGGCGACCCCGGCCGGCCAGGCACAGCGCCTGGAGGAAGCCGAGTCCGTGTTCGGCGACCCTCAGGGCGAGTCCGTCCAGCACGACCAGGATGACCTTCATGACGTCACTGCTGCATGTTGATCAGGACGTGTTCCTGCCAGAGCCGCGGCAGGCGCTTGGATGTTTCTTCCCAGGCCTTGGCATCGGCGATGGGGCGGGCCTTGGCGTATTGCGCCTGGGGCAGCAGCTTGGCCTGGACCTCGGCCGGCAGGGTCAGGTGCTCGGCGCGGATCGGCCGGGCATAGCCCTGGGCCAGGTTGATCTGGCCGGCGTCGGAGAAGATGTACTCGCGGGCCAGCTTGGCGGCGTTGGGGTGCTTGGCATACTTGTTGATGAGGGTGGTGTAGCCGGAGGTCACCGAGCCATCGGAGGGGATCAGCACCTCGAAGCGCGAGCGATCGATCTGGTCGCGATAGCTCAGGGCGTTGAAGTCCCACACCACCCCGACTTCCACTTCACCCTTCTCGAGGTTGGCCACCACCGGGTTGGTGAAGGCCAGGCGACCCTGCTTGGCCAGCTTGGCGAAGAAGTCCAGCGCCGGCTTGATGTTCTTCTCGTCGCCGCCGTTGGCATAGGCCGCTGCCAGCACGCCACTCACCGCCTGGGAGGCGGCGCTGACGTCGCCGATGGTGACCTTGTAGTTGCCCTTGAGCAGGTCGGCCCAGGAGTGGGGCACGTCCTTGACGGTCTGCTTGTTGACGATGAAGGCGATGGTGCCGGTGTAGGCCAGCGCCCAGTGACCGTCGCTGTCCTTGGCCCAGCTCGGTACCTGGTCCCAGGTGCTCGGCTTGTAGGGCTGGGTAACGCCCTTCTGCACGGCGATGGGGCCGAAGGAAGCACCGACGTCACCGATGTCCGCGGAGGCGTTCTCGCCTTCGGCGGCGAACTTGGCGATCTCCTGGGCGGAGCTCATGTCGGTATCCTGGTGCTTGAGCCCGTATTTCTGCTCGAGTTCCTGCCAGGTGCCTTTCCAGTTCGCCCAGGTATCGGGCATGCCGACGCTGTTCACCTCGCCTTCCTTGCGGGCGGCGGCTTCGAGGGATTTGAGATCGGCGGTATCGGCGAAGGCGGTACCGGCCTGTAGCGCAACGGCAGAGGCCAACAAGGAAGCAAGCAGACGGGTCATACGGGTGCTCCAGGTATTAGGGCTTGGTCTAGGTCAGCAAGACACAGGCCAATCTAGGACCGGGGTATGACGATTTGATGGCAATACGCCCTGTTTCACCGCTGGCACGGCCGCTGCAATCGTCACCAAGCGGTCATCTGGCCGTCTTAGTCTCCAACCAAACCCTATCCGAGGCGTTCTGGGTGCACCAATCCGAAACTGGTCTAGTCCATAGAAGTGCACTGGGTGCCGGTGCCATTCGCCAGGCGCTGCAGGAGCAGATCGCCCATGGCCTGCTGCCGGCGATGGAGCGCCTGCCCTCCGAGCGCCAGCTGAGTGAACTCTTCGCCACCACTCGTATCACCCTGCGCGAAGCCCTGCTGCAGCTGGAAGCCTTGGGCCTGATCTATCGCGAGGAACGCCGCGGCTGGTTCGTCGCGCCGCCGCGCCTGGCCTACAACCCCCTGGCCCGTACCCATTTCCATGCCATGGTGGAAGCCCAGGGTCGCCGACCGGCCACCGAGGTGCTGGCGGCGCGGCAGATGCTGGCCTCGGCGGAGGTCTGTCGGCTGCTGGAGTTGCCGGCGCTGTCCAGCGTCTATCAGATCCGCCGGGTCCGCCGGGTGGACGGCCGACTGGTGCTCTATGTCGAGCACTACCTCAATGCCGCCTATTTCCCGGGCCTGCTGGAGCACGACCTGCAGCGCTCCCTCACCGAGCTGTATCGCGACCGCTACGACATCCGCTACGGCGAGGTGCGCTTCGAGATCCTGCCTACGGCGCTGCTGCCGGAAGCGGCCCAGGCCCTGCGGGTGGCCCAGGGCAGTCCGGCGCTGCACATCGCGCGCATCAACCACGACCAGCAGGGGCGACTGATCGACTGCGACCTGGAATTCTGGCGGCATGACGCCATCCAGGTCAGGGTCGAGGTGCCGGACTAGGCCGGCTTCAGAGCGGCAGCTCGCTGCTCGAATAGAAGGCCGTCAGCACCTTGATCAAGTGGCCCAGGTCGTGGCTGCCGGCCAGTTCGCGGATGGAGTGCATGGCGAAGGTGGGCAGGCCGATGTCCACGGTGCGTACGCCCAGCTGTCCGGCGGTGATGGGGCCGATGGTGGAGCCGCAACCCATGTCGCTGCGCACCACGAAGCTCTGCACCGGCACCCCTTCGCGCTGGCAGAGGTCGCGGAAGAAGGCCGCGGTCTCGCTGCTGGTGGCATAGCGCTGGTTGGCGTTCACCTTGACCACCGGCCCGGCGTTCAGTTTCGGACCGTGGTTGCCGTCATGCTTGTCGGCATAGTTGGGGTGCACGCCATGGGCGTTGTCGGCCGAGATCAGCAGCGAGCGCTGCAGGGTGCGGGTGAAGGCATCCCCGGCGGGCAGCAAGCGCTGCAGCACCTGTTCGAGGAAGGGACCGTCGGCGCCGCAGCAGGAGGTGGAGCCCACTTCCTCGTGATCGGTGCAGACCAGCACGGCGTTCTCGTCACCCTCGGCGGCCAGCAGGGCTTCCAGGCCGGCATGGCAGGACAGCAGATTGTCCAGGCGGGCGGCGGCGATGAAGTCGTCTTCCAAGCCGACCAGGGCAGCCGGCTGGACGTCATAGAAACTCAGTTCGAAATCCAGCACCTCGGCTTCGCCGATGCCATGCTCCTGTTGCAGGCGCGCGGCCAGCAGGGCGCGGAAGTCGCGCCGCTCGCCGGCAGGCACCTGGGCCAGGATCGGCGGCAATTCGTTCTGGGCATTGATGGCCCAGCCCTGGTTGGCTTCGCGATTGAGGTGGATGGCCAGGTTGGGAATGATCGCCAGCGGCTTGCGGAAGTCGATCAGCCGACTCTGCACCCGGCCCCTGGCGCGAAAGGTCACCCGGCCCGCCAGGGACAGGTCGCGGTCGAACCAGGGCGCCATCAGCATGCCGCCGTAGACCTCGACGCCCAGTTGCCAGAAGCCCTGGCGCTGCAGCTCCGGCTGCGGCTTGACCTTGAGGCAGGGGCTGTCGGTATGAGCGCCGACCAGGCGCAGGCCACGTTCCAGCGGTTGGGCGCCCAGACGCACGGCGATCAGCGAGGAATCGTTGCGGGTGACGTAGTAACGGCCACCCGGCTGCACGGACCAGCTCTCGCGCTCGTCCAGGCGCTGATAGCCGGCGGCTTCGAGACGGCGGGCGAGGGTGGCGGTGGCGTGGAAGGGGGTGGGCGAACTGGCGAGGAAATCGATGAGGCCTTGGATCTGATCGGTACGCATGGACGACTCCGGACGACAAGGCGTCCAGTCTAGGTTCTGGACCGAGGGGAGTCGAGCGTAGCGCCCAGGCCTGATGGCAGCTCAGGACTCAGCGCCGCCGCAGCACCAGGTGATGGATGTGCCAGTGCTTGGGGCGCCCGACCGCGGTATGGCCGTCCTCTTCCTCTTCCCGCTGCAGCAGGACTTGCCAGTCCCGGAGCAGCTGCTGCAGGCGCGCGGCGTCGACGACCGTCACGCCCTTGCTGGCCCAGCTGTCCCGCTCGCCGAACAGCTGGCCGCAGAACAGGCCACCCGGGCGCACCGCCGCGGTGATCCCGGTCCAGAGCAGCGGGAAGCGTGCTGGCTCGCAAAAGGGCAGGGCGAAGCTGGAATTGACGAGGTCGCAGGGAGGGATTTCGAGCGTTTCAAAGCGTGCCTGGCGGGTTTCCAGGTGTGTCTGCAGCAGGACCGGCGTGCGCTCGCGCAGGGTGCTCAGCGCCTCGGCCTCGGCATCCACCGCCAGCACCTGCCAGCCGCGTTCCAGCAAGACGAGGGTGTCGCGCCCGGTGCCACAGCCCAGATCCAGCGCCAATCCTGGCGGATCTGAGCGGGATGAGAGTGCCTGCAGCAAGGTCTCGCGCGGACCGCCCGCGGCGGTAGCGGTGTAGTAGGACGTCCAGTGAGACAAGCAGCACTCCTCTGGCTGAGTGCCTTAGTATGCCAGCGCCGACGTTCAGAAAGGCGCGGGACTGGTAAAGCTCATCCGCTCGCCCGAAAGGGGGTGGGTCAGCGTCAGCAGGCTGGCGTGCAGGCAGAGGCGTGGCTGGGCCGCCAGCGCCTCGCCCTCGGCATAGAGCTGATCGCCCAGCAGCGGATGCCCGATGCTCAGCAGATGGACGCGCAGCTGATGGGAGCGGCCGGTGATGGGCGTGAGCTCCACACGGCTGTAGTGGCCATGGCGCTCCAGTACCTGCCAGAAGGTCAGCGCATGGCGTCCCAGTTCGTGATCCACCACATGGCGCGGCTTGGTTGGCGGGTCGTAGCGCAGCGGTAGTTCGATGCGGCCGCTGTTGGCCTCCGGTTCGCCCCAGCAGAGGGCGATGTAGGCCTTTTCCGTTTCGCGATCATGGAATTGCCGGGACAGCTCGCGATGGCTGTCGGCATCCCGCGCCAGCACGATGACGCCAGAGGTCTCCCAGTCCAGACGATGGACGATGCGTGCCTCGGGATAGCCGTTTTCCTGCAGGCGGGTCACCAGGCAGTCGCGGTTGTCTTCGGCGCGACCGGGGACCGACAGCAGCAGGGTGGGCTTGTCGACCACCAGCAGGGCGGCGTCCTGGTGAATGATGCGGATGTTGGAGAGGGGCATGGGCTTCCTGGGGGCCTGGCGGCGAATCGCGGCACCGCGCAGGACAGGTGCCGAGGCTTCGCCATGGCTTAAACGCCAACGGCGGCCCTGGGGCCGCCGCTGTCCTGCTTCGCTCGCCTTAGCGGTCGGGCAGGGTGATGTTGAGTTCGAGGATCGAGCAACTGCCCTGGTTTTCCAGTTCGACCTGGATCTGGTCCTGCTCGATGGGCACGTACTTGCGGATCACTTCCAGCAGGTCTTTCTGCAGTTGCGGCAGATAGTCCGGCTGCTCGTGGCGACCGCGTTCGTGGGCCACGATGATCTGCAGCCGCTCCTTGGCTATCGAAGCGCTGTTCTGCTTCTTCCGATCGCGAAAGAAGTCGAAGATGTTCATTCGCTACCACCCCCGAACAGACGTTGCAGGAAGCCTTTCTTCTTCACGTCGAGGAAGCGATAGGCCACTTCCTTGCCGAGCAGCCGCTCCACGGTATCACTGTAGGCCTGACCGGCGTCGCTCTGTTCGTCGAGAATTACCGGGATACCCTGGTTCGACGCCTTGAGCACCGCCTGGGATTCGGGGATCACGCCCAGTAGGCGGATGGAGAGGATCTCTTCCACGTCCTCGACGCCGAGCATTTCGCCCTTGGTGACGCGCTCGGGGTTGTAGCGGGTCAGCAGCAGGTGTTCCTTGATGGCTTCCTCGCCCTTTTCCGCGCGGCGCGACTTGCTGGCCAGCAGGCCGAGCATGCGGTCGGAGTCGCGGACCGAGGAGACTTCGGGGTTGGTCACCACGATGGCCTCGTCGGCGAAGTACATCGCCAGGTGGGCACCCTTCTCGATCCCGGCCGGGGAGTCGCAGACGATGAAGTCGAAGGTCTGCTTGAGTTCGTTGATCACGCGCTCGACGCCGTCCTGGGTCAGGGCGTCCTTGTCGCGGGTCTGGCTGGCGGCCAGCACGAACAGGTTCTCGAGACGCTTGTCCTTGATCAGGGCCTGGCTCAGGGTGGCTTCGTTGTTGATCACGTTGACGAAGTCGTACACCACGCGGCGCTCGCAGCCCATGATCAGGTCGAGGTTACGCAGGCCGACGTCGAAGTCGACGATGACGGTCTTGTGGCCGCGCAGGGCGAGACCGGTACCGATGGCGGCGCTGCTGGTGGTCTTGCCGACGCCGCCCTTGCCGGAGGTGACTACGAGTACTTTGGCCAAACTGATTCACCTTGATCGAAAGTAATAACTGAAGCGACTCGGTGCCCTCGGTGACGAGATTGCAGGCAGTGTCGCGCTTCGTGTTGCCGTTGGCGGCTTAGGCGCCAAGTGCGAAAAATTCGCGGAAGTATCCGTTAAAGACGGGTGATGTTCAACACATCTCCCACCAGGCTGACCTGTACCGGATTGCCCCATTGTGGATGGCGTCGCAGGTCCTCGGCGACCTTGTACTGGCCGGCGATGGACAGCAGTTCCGCGGTCAGCTGCTGGCAGAAAATCCGCGCTTTAGTATCACCTTTTACGCCGGCCAGCGCTCGGCCACGCATGGGTCCGTAGACATGGATGTTGCCGTCGGCGAGCAACTCGGCGCCTGGGCTGACCGGTGCCAGCACCACCAGGTCGCCGGCCGGGGCATAGAGCTGCACCCCGCCGCGCACTGGGGCGGTGATGATCTTGGTCGGATTGATCGTGGGGGCGGGCGGTACGGCCGGTTTGACCGGTTCCGCTGGCTTGACCGGCTCACGGTCGCGCGGTTCGACCTGGCGCTCGCGGCCGCCGGAGCTGGGCGGCAGGATCGGCAGGTCGTAGTCGTTGGCGGCAGCCAGGTCAATGTGGCGACTGGCGCGCAGGGCCAGGGTGCGCAGGCCGTGGCGGCGGCAAAGGTCGAGGAGGGCGCCCAGGTCCAGCGGGCCGGCATCCTCGGGGAGCTTGTCCAGGCCCAGCACCAGCGGCGTTTCCTGGAAGAAGTTGGGTGCCTGGGCGACCTTCTGGGCCAGTTGCCGGTCCAGGCGCCCCAGGTCGTTACGAAGGAGCTCCAGCACGGTCACGGCGAGCATGTTGCCCTTGAGCTGGAAGACGGAGTCGCTTTCGGAAGGATCGGCTGCGGTCATGGTGGGTACTTGTGCTTGGATGGCGGGACTTATAGCGGGATGCCCCGCGTGCCGCAACCCTCACCGGGTGTGGGGGGCCGTGACTGTGAAGGCTACGGGAAATCTGCGCGAGGCCTGTAGAATGGCGCGACCTTTTCATGCAGGAGTTCCGATGGAGCGGCCGTCTTTCCGCCTCGCCTTTCTCAATCCACGGTATTGGCCGCTCTGGCTGGGACTGGGTGTGCTCTGGCTGCTGGTGCAATTGCCCTATGCCGTGCTGCTGCGTCTCGCCCAGGGACTCGGCTGGATCTTCTATCATATCGCCGGCCAGCGCCGGGCCATCGCTCGCCGCAATCTGGAACTTTGCTTCCCGCAGCTCGACGAGCGGGCACGCGACCGGCTGCTACGCCGCAACTTCGCCAGCAGCGCCATGGCCCTGCTGGAGATGGCCATGAGCTGGTGGTGGCCGCGGCAGCGCCTGGCCCGGCTGGCCCAGATCGAAGGCCTCGAGCATCTGCAGGCCGCTCAGCGCGAGGGTCAGGGCGTGATCCTCATGGCGCTGCATTTCACCACCCTGGAAATCGGTGCTGCCCTGCTCGGGCAGCGGCACACCATCGATGGCATGTACCGCCAGCACAAGAATCCGGTATTCGATTTCATCCAGCGTCGCGGTCGCGAGCGCCACAACCAGGACGCCACCGCCATCGAGCGGGAGGACGTGCGCGCCATGCTCAAGGTGCTGCGGGCCGGGCGGGCCATCTGGTACGCGCCCGACCAGGACTACGGCGCCAAGCAGAGCCTCTTCGTGCCGCTGTTCGGCATCCAGGCGGCCACGGTGACGGCCACTACCAAGTTCGCCCGGCTGGGGCGGGCGCGAGTGCTGCCCTTCACCCAGGAGCGCCTGGCGGACGGTTCGGGCTATCGCCTGGTCGTTCATCCACCGCTGGCCGACTTCCCCGGCGAGAGCGAGGAAGCCGACTGCCTGCGCATCAATCACTGGGTCGAGCGCTGCGTCAGCGAGTTGCCCGAGCAGTACCTCTGGGCCCATCGGCGGTTCAAGACCCGCCCGCCCGGCGAGCCCAAACTCTATCCGAGGAAGAAGCGCTAGATGAGCCTGGACGGCGAGCGGCGCACTGGGCTGATTCTGGCAGGCGGTGGTGCGCGGGCCGCCTATCAGGTCGGGGTGCTGCAGGTGGTGGCCGATACCCTGGCGGTCCGTTCCGACAATCCCTTCCCGATCCTCGTCGGTACCTCGGCGGGTGCGCTCAACGCCGCCGTGCTGGGCTGCGGCGCCCTGGATTTCGGCCGTGCGGTGGATCGCCTGGCGGCGGTCTGGTCTAACCTGGAAACGGCGATGATCTATCGCAGCGACTGGGCCGGGGCGACCCGCCAGGCCGCGCGTTTCGGCCTGCAGACGCTGTTCGGTGCTTGGCGCCAGGAACCACTGGCGCTGCTCGACAATGCACCCCTGCGCGCGCTGCTCAGCCGCGAACTGGATTTCTCCGGGATCACCGCGGCCTTGCGCCAGCGCGCCCTGCGGGCGGTGGCGGTCACGGCCTTCGGCTATGCCTCCGGGCAGGCGATGACCTTCTACCAGAGTCATGGCGCGCTCGATCCCTGGTTTCGTCATCGGCGTGTCGGGGTGCCGGCACGGCTGGCGGTCGACCACCTCCTGGCCAGCACGGCCATTCCGCTGTTCTTTCCGCCGGTGAAGGTCGGGCGTGAGTTCCTGGGCGATGGTTCGGTGCGGCAGACAGCGCCCATCAGTCCGGCGCTGCATCTGGGGGCGGATCGCATCCTGGTGATCGGGCTCGGCGCGCCAGGGGGTCACGAGCACGGCCTGCAGGGCCGGCCGCCAACGATGGCGCAGGTCGGCGGTCACCTGCTCAACAGCACCTTCGTCGATGCCCTGGACAGCGATACCGAGACCCTTCGGCGCCTCAACCTGCTGAGTAGCGCCCTGCCGGCAGGAGATCCGGTCAGCGGACGGTTCTGCCGTCTTGTGGAGATGCTGGTGATCTCGCCCAGCCAGCCGCTGGCGGATATCGCCACCTGTCACCGCAAGCGCCTGCCGCCGGCGTTGCGGCAGTTGCTGCGGGGTGTCGGGGTGAACCGGCCTTCGGGCAGTGCGCTGCTCAGCTATCTGCTGTTCGAGGCTGCCTACTGCCAGGAACTCATGGCACTGGGGCGGGCCGACGCCCAGGCCCGTTTGCCCGAGCTGCGGGCTTTCCTCGGCGGCGCCTAGGCCTTATTCGGCGATCTGCAGTTCCCGCGCCTTGGTGTAGAAATAGCGGATCTTCTCGTACTCGAAGGGCGAGTTGAGCTGGCCGTATCTCATGTCGGTCACGTACCTGAGGTTGATGCCGCGCAGCACCATGATCTCTGGATGACGACCGCTTTCGTCGCTGACGTTGAGGAAGTTGATCTGCGCCTCGGCGGCGAAGTCCACCGCCAGGCCGCCGGTGTCGCGCAGGTTGGACGGGCCAAGGATCGGCAGCATCAGGAAGGGACCGTCACCCACGCCATAGAAGCCCAGGGTCTGGCCGAAGTCTTCCGGCTGCTTGATCAGCCCGACACGGGTCGCCGGATCCCACAGGCCGAACACCCCGACGGTGGTGTTGAGCAACAGCCGGCCGGTGGCGTCCAGGGCCCGACGGCCCTTGAACTGCAGCAGGCTGTTGAGCAGGTTGTTGACGTCGCCCAGATTGCTGAAGAAGTTGCTGACGCCCGAACGCACGAAGCGCGGGGTGATCCAGCGATAGCCGTTGACCACTGGCAGCAGGACCCACTCGTCCAGCCGATAGTTGAAGTGGTAGACGTGACGGTTCCAGGATTCGAAGGGATCGTAGACGTCCAGGGCCACCAGGGACGCCCGTTCGAATTCACGCTGGTCCAGTCCCGGATTGTACTTGAGGGTCGACAGCGGATTGCTGAAGCCATCGGCGCCCACGGGCGCGGCCGGCATGGTGTCCGAGCCGATGGTCAGGGTGGAGGAGGGCGGCGGACTCGATTCGGCGGCGAAGACCGAGGCACTGGCCATCAGGAGGAGAGCGAGCAGAGACTTAACCACGGGCGAAGAACTCCAGCATGGCGTTCGCGTTGACGCGGTAGTTGAGATTGCCGCAATGGCCGCCGTGGGGATAGACGGTCAAGCGATCGCCAAAGGTCTTGCGCAGGAAACCCAGGTCGCCCGGGCCGAGGATGATGTCGTCGGCATTGTGCATGACACCGATCTTCGGGCTGCTCTTCAGATAGTCTTCCAGTGCTATGAGGCTGGACTTGCGCGCCAGGTCGTCGAGGTTCTGCCCCTTGAAGTTCTTCTGCCAGAACGGCATCACCTGCTCGGTCATGTAGCAGTCGAAGTCGCACTGCAGCGAACGGGCGAAGAAGCGCGTCAGGCTGGTGCCCTCGCTGATGGGGTAGGTCGGCGGGGTGATCAGGCCGCGGCGGTTGATCAGGTCGGACGTGAAGGCGATGTCGGCTGCCGAGAAGCGGAAGGACGAGCCGATCAGCATGGCCAGTTCTTCGTTGCTCAGTCGCTCCGGGGAGCGTTGGAAGTCGCGCACCACGGCGTCGTTGAAGTCGACGTAGCCCTTTTCTTGGAAGTAGCGGGTCAGCTTCGACAGGATCAGCTCGTAGAAGGTGCGGTTGTTGGTGACGCCCTTCACCTCGGTCTGCACCAGGCGATCCAGGTTGCGTACCGAGGTCAGCAGATTGACCGGCGGATTGACCATCAGCACTTTCTTGAAGTTGAAGCTGCGCTGGCTCTCGTCCAGGTAGGAGACGAAGGCGGCGTCCAGCCCACCCAGGCTGTAGCCGGTCAGGTAGTAGTCGGTGACCGGCAGCTTGGGATGCTGGGCGCGTACCGCCTGCATGGCCCGATAGAGATCCTCGGCATCGTGCGGGGTGTAGCCCGGGGTGGCGGTGCGCGACACCGACACCATGAAGTCCCAGCTGGTCGGCGAGGACAGCTGCACCACGTGGTAGCCGGCCGCGTAATACAGCCGCTTGAGGTATTCCTGGGTACTGGAGGAATAGTTGGCTCCGGTGCCGGCGATCAGGAAGATCAGCGGTGCCGGATGGTCCTGGCGCGCGAGGCGGTAGTGGAATTTCTTGACCGGCCAGAAGTTGCCGGGCAGCTGGTATTCCCGCTCCGGACGCAGGTTGAGGCTGTAGTCATCCTGGTCGATGGTGCTTTCGGGCGGCAGCTCGGGACGGAATTTTTCCGGCGTGGTGACGATGGTGGCTTCGAAAGGATTGACCAGTGGATAGCCATAGGTGGCGGCATCCACTTCGGTGGCCGCGTGCGCGGTACCCCAGAGGCCGGAAAACAGCGCGCCCAGCAGGGCGGCGACGCGCAACGAAAGACGCATGGACAGAGTCCTTTCAGAGGGCTTGAGAGCGTAGGTAAGACAACGGCCCGCCAATAGGTTGCATCGGCAGGTGCAGGTTTCCGTGAGGCGTCGATTACAGAGCGGTCGACGGGCTGCGTCAAGCGACATCGCATGTCGTGAAAAGTGCAGCCTTTGTCGCTAACCGGTCGATATGCGTCGCCCAGGCGGTAGTGGCCATCTTGCATTGCCCGAATGATGGGGATGGGGCAACCGCCCGACTTCCATAGCGAGAGGACTGCTGCATGAGCATGGTGAAGAAACTGTTGGGAATAGGACTCGGTGTCGCGCTGACCTCGGCCATGAGCCTGGCCCTGGCGGCCAAGCCCGAAATCACCATCGGCTACGTCGATGGCTGGGCCGATAGCGTGGCCACGACTCATACCGCAGCTGAAGTGATCCGCCAGAATCTGGGCTACGAGGTCAAGCTCATGCCGGTTGCCGCCGGCATCATGTGGCAGGGGGTCGCGCGCGGCAAGCTCGACGCCATGCTGTCCGCCTGGTTGCCGGTCACCCATGGCGCCTACTACGAGAAGATGAAGGATCAGGTGGTCGATCTGAACGTCAACACTCCCGATGCCAAGATCGGTCTGATCGTGCCGGAGTACGTCAAGGCCAACAGCATCGCCGATCTGCAGGCGCAGAAGGCCGAGTTCGGTGGCCGTATCGTCGGCATCGATGCCGGTGCCGGGGTCATGCTCAAGGCCGACCAGGCGATCAAGGACTATGGCCTGGACTACAAGCTGGTGGCCAGTTCGGGTAGCGGCATGATCGCCGAGCTGACCCGGGCCGAGAAGGACCAGAAGCCGGTGGTGGTGACGGGCTGGGTGCCGCACTGGATGTTCGCCAAGTGGAAGCTGAAGTTCCTCGAGGATCCCAAGGGTGTGTTCGGCGGCTCCGAGCACGTGGACACCGTGGCCAACCCCGCGCTGGAAGCCAAGGCCAAGCCGGTCTGGGACTTCCTGAAGAAGTTCGCCTGGCAGCCGGGTGAGGTGAACGAGGTGATGCTGGCCGTGGAAGAGGGCAAGAAGCCGGAAGAGGCCGCCAAGGCCTGGATCACTGCGCATCCGGATCGCGTGAAGTCCTGGCTGCCCTGAGGGTTGGCTGAATGGAGGACGGGCCCCGCGGGGCCCGTTTTGCTAGCTGTGCAACTGCTCGGCCGCGTACAGCGTGTTTTCCAGCAGGCAGGCCCGCGTCATGGGGCCGACGCCGCCGGGGACCGGAGTGATCCAACTGGCGCGCTCACAGGCACGGTCGAATTCCACGTCGCCCACCAGGCGGCCATCGGCCTGGCGATTGATGCCCACGTCGATGACGATGGCGCCGGGCTTGATCCATTCACCCTTTACCAGTCCGGGCTTGCCCACGGCGACCACCACCAGGTCGGCCTGGCTGACATGGTGCTCGAGGGAGCGGGTGAACCTGTGGGTCACCGTGGCGGTGCAACCGGCCAGCAGCAGCTCCAGCGCCATGGGACGACCGACGATGTTGGAGGCGCCGACCACTACCGCATCCAGTCCATAGAGATCTACGCCGGTGCTGTGCAGCAGGGTCATGATGCCCTTGGGCGTGCAGGGGCGCAGCTGGGGATTGCGCTGTGCCAGGCGACCCAGGTTATAGGGATGGAAGCCGTCCACGTCCTTGTCGGTGCGGATGCGTTCCAGGAGCTGGGTGGCATCCAGGTGCGCGGGCAGCGGCAACTGCAGCAGGATGCCGTCGACGCTGGTGTCGTCGTTGAGCCGGTCGATCAGGGCTTCCAGTTCTGCCTGGGTAGTGCTGGCTGGCAGGTCATGGGCATAGGAGTCGAAGCCGACCTCTTCGCAATCCTTGCGCTTGTGCGCCACATAGACACTCGAGGCGGGATCGTTGCCGACCAGGATGACGGCGAGGCCAGGGGCGCGCAGTCCGGCGCTACGACGTTGAGAGACTCGCTGGGCAATATCCTGGCGCAGGCGGGCGGCAATGGACTTGCCGTCGATCAGTTGGGCGGTCATGGGCGATTTCTGGTGGTGACGGAAAAGGGTCGGCTATTTTCGCATGGACGGGCCCGCTGACAACAGAGAAGCCTCCACGGCGGCTAACTCATTCTTCTGCTTAAAAATTTTTTAAAAATTAGTTGACGGCCCGGCGGGAGCTTTATAACATTCGCCCCGCTTGCCGAGCACAGCCCAAGTCACTGACAAGGGCCAGGCAAGAGGCTTCTCACCAAGGAGGTCTCTGCTAGGGCAGCTGCCGTAACAGGCGCCCGTAGCTCAGCTGGATAGAGCATCCGCCTTCTAAGCGGATGGTCGCAGGTTCGAGTCCTGCCGGGCGCGCCATTGGCGGTTCGGCGACGGCAAGCACGTAAGATATGGTGGGCGTAGCTCAGTTGGTAGAGCACAGGATTGTGGCTCCTGGTGTCGTGGGTTCGATTCCCATCGTCCACCCCATATTCAGCGAACGCCAGACCTCGTGTCTGGCGTTCGTCTTTCAAGCGTCTCGCGGACGTGGTGGAATTGGTAGACACACCAGATTTAGGTTCTGGCGCCGCAAGGTGTGAGAGTTCGAGTCTCTCCGTCCGCACCAATCAAGATGCACAGCAGAAGACCGGCCCAGTGCCGGTTTTTTTGTGCCTGCGATTCAGGTATCGGCCAGCGCTGGTACCGGGCCTCAATGCAGATGCCGCAGCAGCGGCGCGCAGAGCGCGAAGGCGAGCGGGGTACCGAACACCAGGGCCTTGGTCCACCTCTGCAGGTTGCGCTTGCGATTGCCCGGCGCGGAGGAGACCTCTGCGGTCGCAGGCTGATGATCCGGGCTGTCGAACAGGGTGATCGAGCGGGTCAGTTGGGTTCGCATGATCCGACCTCTTGCCGTCTGCACTAATTGTTATGGGCACTTTCAAGACTAATGCGGCGGGCGGGTAATGCAAGGTGCTGGCGGATTCGGGCGAGTGACGGCTGCGCTGTCGAACATTCACCCGGTCAAGGACGGTCTTGCAACTGGCGCGGGAGCGGCGTGACTGGCGACGGACGGTCAGTTGAGCGTCTCGGCCAGCAGGAACAGGGCGCCGCCGATGGCTCCGCCACCGAGCAGTACCAGGCTGATCAAGGCACCCCCCACGAAGTGGGCGATGTCGTCACTGATTTCGTATTCCGCTTTCATGCCGGGCTCCAGAGGGTGGATGCCGCTACAGATAGCAGCCGCGCGTTACAGGGCGACGACGGCGGGCGTGCCAGGTTAGCTGGTCGCCCAGTTCAGCCAGAGGGTCTGCTCTTCGCTGAGCTGGCCGATCTCGCGCAGCGCCCGTTCGAGGTCTTCCCGGACCCGGCGCTTCAGGTCGGCATTGAGATCGACCTGGGCGCTCTCCGCCAGGCGATCGGCGAGCGAGAGATCCGCGCTGAGCTGGCGCAACCGGGGACCGATGAAATCCTTGTGCTGCATGAGCCGCTCCTGTCTCCTGATACCGCCGAGTGTGGCATGCGCCGCCTTTGACTGAACACAGGCTGGAAAAATATTGTCTGACTTCATTGGTTAAAAGTCGGACTTCCGGCAGCCCACGTCGTTTTCAGGTCCGAGGTGTCAGCTTTTTCATAGGGAAGAAGAAATCATGAGCGGGACTTCAACTCGCAAGTTGCTGGTGTTGACCGCAGGTTTCGGCCTGCTGGTAGTGGCTGCAGTGGCAACCACCCACCGCAGCGATTCGACCAGTAGCGAGCCAGCCGTGGTGGCGACCACGACGCCGCCGGTAGCGGCCCATGCACCCACCACGGGTACCCATCCGGTCGCGGACGAACACAAGCAGGATCTCGAGAGCTTCCTGGCGCAGGCGACCCTGGCGCCTTGCGGCACTGTCATGCCAACGACCATCAGCGATCCGGCCTGCCGCGCCGCCATCGAGGCCCATGGGCGGCGCGCGGGCTATGGCGACGGGGAGGTCGCGGCCTATCTGGATGCACACCAGGCCCGATGATCCTCGAGGTTAGCGTTATTGGTTATAAGCAAAGATTCTTTCAATATAGTTCGGTATAGGCTGAGTGGTTATCCTGTGCGGCCGCCAGATGAGCCGACAGCGGCAATTGGGACTGTAATGGAAGTAGGGTCGTTGGGCTTCGTGGTCGCGGGGCTAGTGGTTGGCTTCATCGTTGGCATGACGGGCGTGGGCGGCGGTTCGCTGATGACCCCCATCCTGCTCTGGTTCGGGATCAACCCTGCTGCAGCGGTAGGCACCGATCTGCTCTATGCCGCCATCACCAAGGCGGGCGGCGTCTTCGTCCACCAGCGCAATCGCAACATCGACTGGACGGTGACCGGCTGGCTGGCTGCCGGCAGCGTGCCCGCGGCAGCCCTGACGCTGCTCGCCCTGGCGCTGCTGCCCGGTGATCAGCACGCTACCAATACCCTCATCAAGCATGCCCTGGGCATCGTGCTGCTGCTGACGGCCCTGGCCATCCTCTTCAAAAAACAGATCTTCGCCTTTGCCAGTCGTCATGCCAGCGACCGCTTTCACCTGAGTCCCGGGCGGCTCAATGCCCTGACGGTGCTTACCGGCGCAGTGCTGGGCTTCATGGTGACCCTGACTTCCATCGGCGCGGGGGCCCTGGGCACGGTGGCGCTGTTCCTGCTCTATCCGCTGATGGCGACCCGGCGTCTGGTCGGCACCGAGATCGCCCACGCGGTACCCTTGACCCTGGTGGCGGGACTCGGTCACGCCGGCCTGGGCAATCTGGACTGGCATGTGCTGGGCTTTCTGCTGCTAGGTTCCTTGCCGGGCATCTTCCTGGGCAGCCATCTCTCCGGGCGCATACCGGATGGCGTGCTGCGGCCCTGCCTGGCGATCATGCTGCTGGTCATAGGCACCAAGCTGGTGGTCTGAACACCCGCGACAAACTTGAGGACATTCATCGGACGACTACTGGCGATCCGCCAGGAGAAAACATTTCTAGGATAGGCGGTACTCAGCTCGTTATCGCGATTGCCGATAACCTGTTCGTCGAGTTCTCTCTTGGAGCTGCCCATGTTTTCCGCCTCTGCCGAATCCGTCGTTGTCGACGATGCTTCCGCGTACCATGCCCTGCGCCAGGCGCTGGACCGCTCCCTGGCGGCGATCGAATTCGATCTGCAGGGCACGATCCTTCACGCCAACGACAACTTCCTGCAGACCTTCGGCTATCGCCTCGACGAGATCAGCGGACGACAGCACCGCCTGTTCTGCCCGCCCGGGGTGGCGGAGAGCGAAGACTATCAGGACTTCTGGGCGGCGCTGGGGCGTGGCGAGTTCCACAGCGGCGTCTATCGCCGCAAACACAAGGACGGCAGCCTGAGGTGGATCCACGCCACCTACAATCCGCTGTTGGATGCGCAAGGGCGTCCGCAACGCATCATCAAGTTCGCCACCGACATCACCGAGGCGCGCCTGCAGGCGGTCGAATACGAAGGCAAGATCGAAGCCATCCATCGCTCCCAGGCGGTGATCGAATTCGATCTGCAGGGCACTGTGCTCTGGGCCAATGACAACTTCCTCGGCATGACCGGCTATGCGCTGGAAGAGTTGCGCGGGCGTCATCACAGCCTGATGTGCCCTGCCGACTACGCGCGTTCGGCGGAGTACGCCCTGCTGTGGAATCGGCTGGGGCAGGGGGTCTTCGATACCGGGGTCTACAAGCGTATCCGCCGCGATGGCCGGCCGATCTGGATCCAGGCCACCTACAATCCCATCCTCGATGGCGACGGGCGGCCCTACAAGGTGGTGAAGTTCGCCACCGATGTCACCGATGCGCAACTGCAGGCCGCCGAATTCGCAGGCAAGATGGCCGCCATCGACCGTGCCCAGGCGGTGATCGAATTCGATCTGCATGGCAACATCCTGACGGCCAACGAGAACTTCTTGTCGGCCCTGGGTTACAGCCTGGACGAGGTGCGCGGCAAGCATCACCGGATCTTCTGCGAACCCGAGCATGCTCGCTCGCCAGGCTATCGTCTGTTCTGGGAAAAGCTCGGCCGCGGCGATTTCGATGCCGGGCTGTACAAGAGACGCGCCAGCGACGGCCGCCAGGTGTGGATCCAGGCCACCTACAACCCCATCCTCGATGCGGAGGGCAAGCCCTACAAGGTGGTCAAGTTCGCCAGCGACGTCACCGAGAGTCAGCTGCGCAACAGCGACTACGAAGGCAAGGTGGCGGCCATCGACCGATCTCAGGCCATCGCCGAGTTCTCCCTCGACGGCACGGTGCTCGCCGCCAACCGCAACTTCCTGCTGGCCCTCGGTTACCAGACCGATGAAGTGGTGGGCAAGCATCACCGCATCCTCTGTCCCGACGACTATGCCCGCTCGGCGGATTACCGGTTGTTCTGGGATAAGTTGGCGCGGGGCGAATTCGACGCGGGGGTGTACAAGAGGCGCAACAGCCGGGGCGAGGAGATCTGGATCCAGGCGACCTACAACCCGATATTCGACGCCGATGGCAAGCCGTGCAAGGTGGTGAAGTTCGCCGTGGACATCACCGAGAGCCAGATTCGCAACAGCGACTACGCCGGCAAGGTGGCGGCCGTCGATCGCGGCCAGGCGGTGATCGAATTCGACCTGACCGGGAAGATCCTCGAGGCCAATCGCAATTTCCTGGCGACGCTGGGTTATCGCCTGGAAGAAATCCGTGGCCAGCATCACCGTATCTTCTGCGAGGCAGAGCACGTCGCCTCCGGCGAATACCGTGAATTCTGGGCGCGCCTGGCCCAGGGCGAGGTGTTTGGCGGGCGTTTCATGCGGTTGAGCAAGTTCGGCCAGCGCATCTGGATCCAGGCCACCTACAACCCCATCTTCGACGCCGAAGTCCAGGTGCACAAGGTGGTGAAATTCGCCACCGACATCACCCGGCAGGTGGAGATGGAGCAGCACGTGCGCCAGAAGATCGAGCAGATGAATCTTTCGCTGCACGCCCTGACCCGCTCCATCAACCAGATCGCCGAGACCACCGACGACGCCAACCGCATGGCCCGACGCACCCTGGAAGAAGCCGAGCGCGGTTCCCTGACGCTGACCCGCTCGCTGGACGCCATGGAGGCCATAGGCACCACGGCGGGGGGCATCCAGGACATCGTCCAGGTGATCAGCGACATCGCCAACCAGACCAACATGCTGGCCTTCAACGCCGCCATCGAAGCGGCCCGCGCCGGTGAGCACGGGCTGGGTTTCTCAGTGGTGGCCGATGAGGTCCGCAAGTTGGCCGAGAAATCGTCCCAGGCGACCAAGGAGATCAACAAGCTGATCCTGGAATCGGTGAAGAGCATCGCCCAGGGCAGCGAAATCTCGCGCAGCGTGGGCGAGGCCTTCGGCCTGATCGCCGAAGGGGTGGGCAAGACCCAGCAGTCCATCGAGGCCATCAACGGTTCCACCGCGGCCCAGCTCGCCGATGCGGCGCGGGTCAATCAGCTGATCCAGGAGCTGGACGCGGCCACCACGCTCACGCTGGTGACCGGGGGAGCGCGATCGTGACCTCGACCCAGGGCGTCGTGCGGATCGGCGAACTGGAAGTCGCCCTGTCCGCCCAGGCCCTGGAACGCGTGGTGTCCTGGCCGGCGCGCCTGGCCCCTCACCCGAGTCCGGTGCCCTGGCTGCTGGGCCTCTTCGAGCTGGGCGGCCAGCCGCTGCCGCTGGTGGACGGTCATCGCCTGCTGGGGCTGCCGGCGGTCGAGCACGAGCGCCGGATCGCCGTGATCCGTCATGGGGGTGGACGCTTCGGCCTGGCCATCGATGGGGTGGTGGACATCCTCGAGCTGGCGGATGACGCCATCGTGCAATTGCAGGGGGCGCCCGGGCGCCTGCTGGGACAGCTGCATCTCCAGGCGGAGACCGGCCGGCTGGTGCATCTGCTGGATCTGCCGGCCCTGGCGGCCTTGCCGGGCTTCGAGGTCAGTGCCGACAGGCCGCCAGCGCTCCAGCGGCAGGCCGCCATTGTCACGGAAGAAGAGCGGCTCTATCTGCTGTTCGAGTGCGATGGGCGGCGCCTGTGCCTGGATGCGGCGGTGGTGCAGGAGCTGGTGGATCGACCGCAGCTGACGCCCAGCGAATTCGCCAGCGACAGCTGTCGCTACCAAGTGCAGCTGCGGGGCCAGGCCTTGCCGGTGCTGGAGCTGTCCGAGCTGCTGGGCCTTGTCCCGCCCGCGAACAGTCGCCATGAGCATTTGCTGGTGCTGGCAGCGGGCGACCAGGGTCAGTACCGCGTCGCTTTCGGTTTCGCGCGGCTGCTCGGCATGTGGCGCCGGGATCCGGCGCAGTGCGCGCCGCTGCTCGGCTTCGGCCTGGAGCGGCCCGGGCTGTTGCGGGGAATATTCAGCGAAGCGGATGGCGAGGCGGCGATCGTGATCGATCACCTGGCCCTGGGTTGCCAGGAGGCGGCGGTGGCCTATGCACGGATCTATCGCACCGATCGCGACTTGCTGCGCGAAGCGCGGCGTCAGGTCCGGCGCCAGCCGTGCCTCACCTTTCTCGCCGAATTGCTGTTCGCCGTCCCGCTGGAGCAGGTGGCCGAGGTCCTGCCCCTGCCAGCGCACTACCTGCGGCTCGGCCAGCGGGATCCGCGGTTGCTGGGGTTGATGGAGGTCCGCGGCCAGCAGATCACCCTGGTCTGCCTGCGTACCCTGGCCGGCGCGGCAGCGGTCGAGTCCGGTCCCGGCGATCAGGTGATCGTGGTGGAAGGGCAGCGCCAGCGCCTGGGTTTCGTAGTGCAGCGGGTGGAGGCCATCGAGGCCTTTACCGAGTTGCGAGCCGATGCCCTGGCGCGCAGCTGGCAGTTGCCAGGCGAGGGCGGGGCGGTACCTGCGCAGCGGGCGCAGAGCTGGGTGGGCGTAGGGTCCCCGGGCAACAGTCGCCAGGCGACCCTGATCGACCTCGGTGCGCTGGTGAAACGTCTGGAAGGTCAGGCTCGGCAGACCCTCCCGGAGCAGATTGCTGCGGCGATTTGACGATACCGCTCGTCACTTCGCCCAGCGGTCGGGTAACGGGTCACCCGTGGCTCTGGCTGGCGCCGCAGGCGTCCCTCATCGAAGCGGCAACGGTAGGCTAGAGCCCGCGGTGTTTTCCCGTTGGTACCAGGCGAGGTGCGCCATCGGCGCTCCTTTCGCCTGACCCGGATCGAGGCGTTCATCAGCATCTCGTCAAGAAATCTCGCGGCGCGTCGAACCAGAGAAAGACACAACTTTCCTGGGTGATCCCATGTTCAACTCCGCACTCAAACGCCGTATCGCTGACCTCGAAGCCGAGCTGGCCGAGCACCGTCAGCTGCGCGCGGCGTTCTGCAATGATGCCCTTTGCCTACTGCTGGACGCCCAGGGCCGGATCGAGGATTTCAACGACAACTTCGCCCAGTGCCTGGGGTACGTGCCGGGTAGCCTCACCGGACGGAGCCTGGACGACCTCATTCCGGACTACGTGAAGAAGCTGGTCTGCTATGGCGATCTGAAGCGCAGCTTCAATGAAGGTCGCCAGGCCAGTGGTATCTATCGGCTACTACGCGGGACGGGCGGCGTCGCCTGGCTCTATGCGATCTGGACGCCGGTGCGGGATACCCAGGGGCGGGTCAAGCAGATCCGCTGCTACGCCTATGACCGTACCGAGCAGGTGGAAACCTCCACCGAGCACTCGGGCATCATCAATGCGCTGCTGCGCTCCACCGCGGTGATCGAATTCGATCTCTCCGGCGAGGTGCTCACCGCCAACGAGCGCTTCCTGCAGGGCATGGGCTATTCGCTGGCGCAGATCGTCGGCAAGCACCACCGGATGTTCTGCAGCCGCGAAGAGTCGGAATCCGCCGACTATCGCGTCTTCTGGGAGCGGCTCAACCGGGGCGACTATGTCGCCAGTCGCTTCAAGCGCATCGACAGCCATGGCCGCACGGTCTGGCTGGAGGCCTCCTACAATCCGGTGCTCAACACCCGCGGCGAGCTGTACAAGGTCATCAAGTTCGCCACCGTCATCACCGAGCAGGTGGAGCAGGAACTGGCGGTGGCCGAAGCGGCCCGGGTCGCCTTCGACATTTCCCAGACCACCGACGAAAGCGCCCGTCAGGGTGCGGCGGTGGTGCAGGACACGGTAGCGGTGATGACTCGCATCGCCGGCGAGATCCAGGTCGCCGCCAATGGCATCGAAGACCTTGGCAAGCAGTCGCTGGTGATCAGCGCCATCGTCAAGACCATCAGCGGCATCGCCGAGCAGACCAATCTGCTGGCGCTCAACGCGGCCATCGAAGCCGCCCGGACGGGCGAGCAAGGGCGTGGCTTCGCCGTGGTGGCGGATGAGGTCAGGCAACTGGCCGGGCGCACCAGCAAGGCGACCGAAGAAATCGTCGGGGTGGTGCAGCAGAACCAGCAACTGGCGCAAACCGCGGTCAGCAACATGGCCGCCAGCCGGCAGCAGGCGGAGCAGGGGCTGCACCTGGCGAGCAACGCCGGGGTGCGCATCACCGAGATCCAGGAGGGTGCCCGCCAGGTGGTGGGCGCGGTCAGCCAGTTCGCCCGGCGGCTGAGTTAAGGCTGTTCGTCCCAGCCGGGGGCGCTGTACCACGCATAACCGGCCGCATCGAGTTCCAGCCAGCGGCCCTGGTGGATGACCATCCGGGTCGCCACCTCCGGACTGGCCAGACCGGTCGCCACCAGCAGGCTGCGGATCAGGGCGCCATGGGCCACCAGCAGCGTGGGGCCCTGGAGTTCGTCCAGCAGCGGACGCACCCGCTCGGCGGCATCGGCATAGCTTTCGCCACCGGGTACCCGAAAGGTATAGGGCTCGGCGGCGCGCCGGGCGTGCTGCTCGGGATAGCGCTGGGCGATGGTCGGCATGTCCAGTCCCTCCCAGTCACCGAAGGCCTTTTCCGCCAGGCGCGCATCGCGGGCCAGGCTTCTCGGCGTGCCCGGCAGCTGCGCCAGGATCAGGTCGAGCGTTGCACTGGCGCGTTGCAGCGGACTGCTCAGGCAGGCGAAGCGAGAGATGTCGAGGCGTTCGCGCAGGGCCAGGCCCACGGCTTCGGCCTGGGCACGGCCGCGGCCATTGAGCGGTATGTCCTGGCGACCCTGGAGGCGACCGCTGGCGTTCCAGTCGGTTTCGCCGTGACGGATCACCAGCAGGGGAGAGGGGAAGGGCAAGGGTATCAATCCAGGGCAGTGGGCAGGGTAAGGATGAAACGCAGGCGGTCGTCTTCCAGGCGCGCGACCAGGCTGCCGCCATGGCCGCGGGCGATTTCCTGGGCGAGACAGCAGCCCAGGTCCAGGCGGGCGGGTTGCCCGGCATCGGCCTGGGTCAGCAGCGGCTGGAACACCTGGTTCAGGGTGGCGGGGTCCACTACGGCGGTGCTGCTTTCCACGGCGAGGCGATAGCAGCGTTCGTCGAGCACGCCGCGCAGCAGCTGGGTGCCGCCGGCAGGATTGCGGGAAGCGACCCACTCCAGCAGCGCGCCCACGGCCTGCAGCAGGCGCGGCAGGTCGAGGCGCAGGGCGGCGGGTAGCGCGGGCAACTCGCTGCGCAGGGTCTGGTCGGGGAAACGCGTCTGCAGCCTGGCGATCAGGTCCTGGAGCCGATCATTGACGCCTTCCACCAGGGCCGGCTTCAGGGGCAGGCCATGGCCCAGGCGCGCGCGCACGAAGTCGGCAGCCGCGGCGCTGCGTTCGGCCAGGCGCTGGGCCTCGGCTTGCCAGCGCTGCGCCTGGGAGGCATCCGCGGGCGCGTTCTTGGCCAGCGCCTGCAGCGGCCGCTGCAGATCCTCTTCCAGCAGCACCAGCAGCTGTTCGCGCAACGGCGTGAGATCGACGTCGCCACGCGCACCGGGGCTTTCCTCGCGACGCTGTTCTTCCCGGGCGAGCAGTTCGCCCAGCAGGCGGGCGAAGCCGTCCAGGGTAGCGATCACCGGGCGCTGCTCGAGCAGCGGCGCGGGCTGGGGATCGAAGGCGCACAGCGTGCCGAAGAAGGTGCCGTTGGGACGAAACACCGGGACCGACAGATAGCTCTTCCAGCCATAGAGGCCGGGCGCCGGATGGTCGCAGTAGGTGGGATTCTGGGTCACGTCGCTGATGATCACGGCGTCGTGGGAGGAGCGCACGTGGTTGCAGAGGGTGGATTCGAGATCCAGTTCGGCGCCGGGTTGCAGGCCGTAGGCGATGCGATCCTCCACCGCACAGGCGATCCAGCGCTGCTCGGTGACCTCGGCAACAGTGGCGACCCCAAGGCCGCTGACATCGCAGACGACGCGCAGGAGCGCCGCGACGGAGTCCAGGGACGCCAGCAGCTCGATGCTTTCGACGGTACTGGAGGGTTGGCTGGGCATGGCGCGGTAGTTCTCTGGCGGACAGGCCCTGAACGCTAGGCCAAGAGACGCCCGAGGGCAACCGTCTGCCGGCTGAGCGATCCGCGTGGCGGACGTTCGGGCCGCCTCCGTCTAGCCGATCAGGTCGGTGGCATAGGCCAGCACGGTCAGGCAGAGCAGCAGCAACAGCAGGTTGGCCGGGGTAATGCTTTTCATCGGGGAGATCCTTTCACGCAAGGGCTGTTCCTTGTCCAGATACACCTGGGACGGCCATGCCGGTGCTGGGGATCTCGGGGGGTGGAGCAGGTGCGCTCATCTCTGCGTCTCGATACTGCTGGCAAAGGACAGGTGTCGGAACGCCACTGTCGCCGTTCGTTCAGCGCCTGCCAGGGGAGGTGCGACATCTGGTCGAAGCGGCAGTGCGAGCGGTTCGCAGTTGCCAACCGCTGGGCAAGCCGGTAGCGTGACGTCCCATGCGAACCTTCCTTTGCCCCATCAGCGCCTACTACTACTACCTGACCAACATCGGGTGGTAGGTACTGCGCTGCATGACCGAACCGCCTAGGGCGGCTCGGTCAAGGCAACTTCTCCCGGTCTCCCAGGCACCGTCCAGCCACAGGAGACCCCATGGACAGCACCCAGCGAGACCTGCTCGCCACCCTCGAAGCCCGCGGCTTCGTGCACCAGGCCACCGATCGTGACGGCCTTGCGCGCGCCCTTGCCGCCGGACCGGTGACCGGCTATCTCGGCTTCGACGCCACCGCCGACAGCCTCCACGTCGGCCACCTGCAGGGCCTGATGCTGATGCGCTGGCTGCAGCGCGCCGGTCACCCTATCCTCCTGCTGATCGGCGGCGCCACCACCCGCATCGGCGATCCCAGCTTTCGCGACAGCAGCCGCCCGGTGCTCACCGACGGCCAGATCGCCCTGAACATGGCCGGCATCGCCAAGGCCTTCCACCGCTACCTGGAGGTCGGCGATGGCCATGGCCGCGCCCAGGTGGTGGACAACGCCGAATGGCTCGACGGCCTCGGCTACCTGGAGTTCCTCGGCGCCGTGGGCCGGCACTTTTCCATCAATCGCCTGCTGACCTTCGATGCCATCAGAAGTCGTCTCGACCGCCAGCATTCGCTGTCCTTCGAGGAGTTCGGCTACACCCTGCTGCAAGCCTACGACTTCGTCGAGTTGTCGCGGCGCTATGGCTGCACCCTGCAACTGGGTGGCGCCGACCAGTGGGCCAACATCATCAACGGCGTGGAGCTGTCGCGCCGGCAGGGCGGCCCCCAGCTCCATGGCCTGACCATGCCACTGCTGGCCACCCGTGATGGGCGCAAGATGGGCAAGTCGGCCCAAGGCGCGGTCTGGCTCAACGAGGAGCGGCTATCGGCCTTCGACTTCTGGCAGTTCTGGCGCAACTGCGACGATGCCGACGTCGCGCGCTTCCTGGCGCTGTTCACCGAATTGCCGCTGGACGAGGTGCGGCGGCTGGCCGCCCTGGCTGGCGCGGAAATCAATCTGGCGAAGGTCGTGCTGGCCAACGAGGCGACCCGACTGGCCCATGGCGAGCAGGCGCAGCGCGCGGCAGAGGCAGCTGCCGCCGGGGTGTTCGCCGACCAGGAAGGTACGGGTCAGTTACCGGACATCGCCCTGAGTCGCCGGCAGCTGGAGGCGGGTGTCAGCCTGGTCCAGTTGCTGGTCGAAGCGGGATTGCAGCCGTCGCGCAGTGCGGTCCGTCGCCTGGCGGAAGGCGGTGGCCTGCGGCTGGACGAGCGGCTCGTGCCCGATCCCGATGTGCTGCTCACGGCGGGCGACGTCGGTCGACGGGTGAGTCTGGGCAAGAAGCGGCATCTGCGCATCACACGGGCGGACTGAGGAGAAGGCGATGAAGGTCTGGGTGATAGGGCCTCGCGAGGCATAGGGCTGGGGCTGGTCGAGCGCTACCTGGGTCGTGGCGACCAGGTGCTGGCGCTGGTACGCACGCCGAATGCGGCGCTGGACGGCCTGGCGGCGACCGCCGCGGGGCGGCTGCGGGTGGTGACCGGCGATCTGTGCGATCCCGAGCTGGGCGCACGATTGCTGAGCGAAAGCGGCGATGAGCCGCTGGATCGGCTGATCGTCAATGCCGGCATCACGGGGCCGAAGGAGGCGCCGGGGCAGCGGGCGACCGCCGCGGAGCTGGGCGAGCTGTTCCTGACCAATGCCCTGGCGCCGCTGCGGCTGCTGGAGGCCCTGGCACCGCGGATGGCCACCGCGGGGGTGGCAGCCTGCCTGAGTTCGCAGATGGGCAGCGTCAGCCTGGCACGCGCCGCCGACATGCCGCTCTATGGCGCCAGCAAGGCGGCGCTCAACAGCCTGTTGCAGAGCTGGGTCGCCGGGCAGCAACCGGCGTTCGCCGTGCTGGCGCTGCACCCGGGCTGGGTGCGTACCGAGTTGGGCGGGACCAGCGCGCCGGTCGCGGTGGCCGATAGCGTCGCCGGCCTGGTGGCGACCATGGAGGCCAAGGCCAGCCAACGCGGCTGCGCCTTTCTCGACTATCAGGGGCAAGCCCTGCCCTGGTGAGCGAGGAACCGGATCGCTCGGTGCGGCTGAGCGATCCGGCCCTTGTCCGACCCAGGCCGAGGATCGAAGATGAGTCCATCATCCTGGGGAGTGCCACCATGCGCATCGACGAGCGAACCTTTCTGGTAACCGGCGCCGGTTCCGGCCTCGGCGCCGCCACCGCCGAGGCGCTGATCGCGGCAGGCGCCCGGGTGGCGCTGCTGGATCTCCAGGCCGACGCCGCGCAGGCCCAGGCCGAACGGCTCGGCGACCAGGCCCTGGCGCTCGCCGTGGACGTGACCGATGCGGAAGCCCTGAGCATCGCCATCGATACCCTCCTGGCCCGCTGGGGCAGTCTGCAGGGGGCGATCAACTGCGCCGGTATCGTGGGCGGCGCACGCATCCTCGGACGCAACGGCCCCCACGATCTCGCCGCCTTCGCGCGCATCATCAACGTCAATCTGGTGGGCAGCTTCAACGTCCTGCGCCTGGCCGCCGCGGCCATGGCCCAGGGTGAGGCCGATGCGGGTGGTGAGCGCGGCGTGATCGTCAACACCGCCTCCATCGCCGCCTTCGACGGCCAGATCGGCCAGGCCGCCTATGCCGCCTCCAAGGGCGGCGTCGCCGCGCTCACCCTGCCGGCGGCGCGCGAACTGGCCGGGCAGGGCATCCGGGTCATGACCATAGCGCCCGGCGTCTTCGAGACGCCCATGATGGCCGGCATGACCCTCGAGGTGCGCGACGCCCTGGCCGCCAATGTGCCCTTTCCCCCGCGCCTCGGCCGCGGCGAGGAATTCGCCGCCCTGGTCCGCCACATCATCGAGAATCCCATGCTCAACGGCGAGGTGATCCGCCTCGACGGCGCGCTGCGCATGGCCCCGCGCTAGGAGATTTGCCATGAACGATCCCATTGTCATCGTCGCCGCCGCCCGTACCTCCATGGGGGCCCTGGGCGGTGAACTGGCGGCGCTTTCGGCGCCGCACCTGGGCAGTGCCGTGGTTCGCGCCGTGCTGGAGCGGGCCGGCTGGGCGCCGGAACGGGTCGACGAGGTGCTGCTGGGCTGCGTGCTCCCCGCCGGCCTCGGCCAGGCACCCGCCCGCCAGGCGGCCCTTGGCGCGGGCCTGGCCCAGAGCACGCGCTGCACCACCCTGAACAAGATGTGCGGTTCGGGCATGCAGGCGGCCATCCTCGGCCATGACCTGCTGCGCGCCGGCAGTGCCGAGGTGGTGGTGGCGGGCGGCATGGAAAGCATGAGTCGCGCGCCCTATCTGCTGGAAAAGGCCCGCAGCGGCTACCGCCTCGGCCACGGCGCCCTGATCGACAGCCTGTTTCTCGACGGCCTGGAGGACGCCTACGAACCTGGGCGCCTGATGGGCACCTTCGCCGAGGATTGCGCGGCGCGGCTGGGTATCGGCCGCGAGCGCCAGGATGCCTATGCCCAGCAGTCCCTCGCCCGGGCGCGCCAGGCCCAGGCCAGTGGCGCCTTCGCCACCGAGATCGTCGCGGTGGAGGTGGCGGGGCGCAAGGAAACCCTGAGCATCGACACCGATGAACAACCCCGTCGCGCCGATCCGGCGCGCATTCCCACCCTCAGGCCGGCCTTTCGCGAAGGCGGTACTGTCACCGCGGCCAACGCCAGCTCCATCTCGGATGGCGCCGCGGCGCTGCTGCTGATGCGGGCCAGCATGGCGGCGAGCGAAGGCCTGAGACCGCTGGCGACGATCCGTGGCCATGCCGCCCATGCCGGCGCCCCGGGTGACTTTCCCACCGCGCCCATCGGCGCCATCCGCACCTTGCTCGAGCGCATCGACTGGCAGCTGAGCGACGTCGACCTGTTCGAGATCAACGAAGCCTTCGCCGTGGTGGCCCTGGCCGCCCAGGACGCCCTGGGGCTGGACCCGGAACGCCTGAACGTGCACGGTGGCGCCTGTGCCCTGGGCCATCCCATCGGCGCGTCCGGCGCGCGGATCCTGGTCACCCTGATCCAGGCGCTGCGCCAGCGCGGTCTGCGCCGGGGCGTGGCCGCCATCTGCATCGGCGGCGGCGAGGCTACGGCCATGGCGCTGGAACTCAACGACTAGACAAGGACAAGGAGAAGACCATGAGCGAACCCTCTGCCGAATCGACCCTGCTGCTGGAGATCGAGGCGCGTGTCGCCCTCATCACCCTCAACCGCCCCAAGGCGCTCAACGCCCTCAATGCCCAGTTGCTCCACGAGCTGGACGCCATGCTGGCGCGCCTGGACGCCGATCCCGAGGTCGGTTGCGTGGTGCTCACCGGCTCGGCCAAGGCCTTTGCCGCGGGCGCCGACATCAAGGAAATGGCCGGGCAGGGCTATCCACAGATCTACCTGGATGACTACTTCCGCGTCGCCGACCGCATCGCCGAGCGGCGCAAGCCGCTGATCGCCGCCGTCGCTGGCTACGCCCTGGGCGGTGGCTGCGAACTGGCGCTCCTGTGCGACTTCATCTATGCCGCCGACACCGCGCGCTTCGGCCTGCCGGAGATCACCCTGGGCGTCATTCCCGGCATCGGCGGCACCCAGCGCCTGACCCGCGCCCTGGGCAAGGCCAAGGCCATGGAACTGTGCCTGACCGGGCGGCAGCTGCACGCCGCCGAAGCCGAGCGCGCCGGCCTGGTCGCCCGGGTGTTCCCCGCCGACGAGTTGCTGGAGCGCACCCTGGAAGCCGCCCGTGGCATCGCCAGTCGTTCCCTACCGGCGACCCTGCTGCTCAAGGAGAGCGTCAATCGCGCCTTCGAGACCAGCCTGGCCGAGGGCATCCGCTTCGAGCGCCGGGTCTTCCATTCGCTGTTCGCCAGCGCCGACCAGAAGGAGGGCATGGCCGCCTTCGTCGAGAAGCGCCCGGCGAAGTTCGAGCATCGTTGAGCACACCCCGCGCTCGTCAGAGGCGCTAGACTGACCGTTTCAGCCCAGCGTCGCAGAGTCTTCGGATGCGTATCGAGCCCTTGCCACCCCTGACCAATCTGGTTGCCTTCGAGGCAACGGTCAGGCTGGGCAGCTTTACCCGGGCGGCGCTGGAGCTCAACCTCACGCAGAGCGCCATCAGCCGTCAGGTGGCGCAGCTGGAGGCCTTTCTCGGTCGCGCACTGTTTCGTCGAGAGCACAAGCGGCTGCACCTGACCGTCTCCGGGCAGCGCTATGCCGAGCGGGTTCAGCAGTTGCTCGCGGGTCTCGCGGAAACCACCGCGGACGTCATGGATCTCAGCGGCGAGCAGCAGCTGGTGCTCGCCTGCTCCTCGGGTGTGGCCGCGCTGTGGCTGGGCCCGCTGATCGGCCGCTTCGCCAGTGCCTTTCCCGGCATCGACGTGCGCCTGCGAGTGCTGGACAACCTCGATACCCTGCTCAAGCCCGAATTCGATCTGGCGCTCTATTTCCTGCGTGAGCCACCGCCCCCGGGGTTGGCCGGTCGCCAGTTGTTTCCCGAATGGGTGGGCGCCTATTGCGCGCCGGCCTACCTGGGCGGGCGTCAGCTGTCCCCCCTGGAATTGCTCGACCGGCGCTTGCTGATGATCGAGGACGGGCAGCGGCGCTGGCTGTCCTGGGTGGAATGGTTCGCGCGGCTAGGCTATCCCGCCCCGCGGATCCACCAGCGCCTTACCGTGAGTCAGTACCCCATCCTGGTCGATCTGGCGGTGGCCGGCCACGGTATCGTCCTGGGTTGGCGCCCCATGATCGATGCCCATCTGCACGCGGGTGCCCTGGTGGCAGCCTGTGGCGAATGCGTGCAGGGGCAGGGAGGTTACTACCTGCTGTGGCCGGGCGATCGTCAGCCGGGCCTGGCGGCACGCCGTTTCGAAGCCTGGCTGAACGACAGCCTGAGCGCGCCGCACTGACCTCCTCTTGCATGCGCCAGGCGCATGCAAACACCTGCAATCAGCGTTTTGCCGCGTTCCGGGTAGCCCCTTAAGCTCGGCGCCAGAGGGCAGAGATCCTCGTCCTGTTTCCTTCATCGAAACTGCCGTCGCCGGTGCAGGGACTCCCGAGTTTCCTGCGTGACTCGCATTCAGGGAGCCAACAATGCAGAGCGCTACGACTTTCTCGCAGCCGTCCATCCTTCAGCGCCGCCAGGCCAACAAGGCGGTGGTCGCCACTGTGATCGGCAACGGTCTGGAATGGTTCGACTTCACCGTCTACAGCTTCTTCTCCGTGATCATCGCCAAGGTGTTCTTTCCGAGCGCTAACGAGCTGACCTCCTACCTGCTGGCCCTCGCCACCTTCGGGGTCGGCTTCTTCATGCGGCCGGTCGGGGGCATTCTGCTCGGTATCTATTCCGATCGTAGCGGCCGCAAGGCGGCGCTGTCCCTGACCATCCTGCTGATGGCCGCCGGGACCCTGATCATCGCCGTGACCCCGGGCTATGCCCAGCTCGGCCTGTTCGCGCCCGCGCTCATCGTCTTCGCCCGGCTGCTGCAGGGCTTTTCCGCCGGGGGCGAAATGGGCAGCGCCACCGCCTTTCTCACCGAGCACGCACCCGCTGGCCAGAAGGCCTATTACTCCAGCTGGATCCAGGCCAGCATCGGCGTGGCCGTGGCGCTGGGGGCGGGCTTCGGCGCCCTGCTGTCGGCCTTGTTGACGCCGGAGCAACTGGAGAGCTGGGGCTGGCGGCTGCCGTTCCTGTTCGGCTCGCTGATCGGCCCCATCGGGTTCTATATCCGCAGCCGCATCGACGAGACGCCGGCCTATGCCACCGTCCAGCGGGCCCAGTCGCCCTTGCGCGAGGTCCTGCGCGTCTACCCGCGGCAGACGGCGACCAGCTTTTCCATGGTCGTGCTGTGGACGGTATGCACCTATGCCGTGCTGTTCTACCTGCCGTCCTATGCGACCCGGGTGCTGGGCCTGCCCAGTGGCCTGGGCTTCACCGCCGGCATGCTCGGTGGCCTGGTGCTGCTGGTGGCGACACCGCTGGTAGGGCGCCTGGCGGATCGCCATAGCAAGCGACCCTGGCTGCTGGGGTCGGCCGTGGCCATCTTCTGTGCCGCCTGGCCGCTGTTCTGGATGCTCAATCGCTGGCCGGGCCTGGCTTCCCTGCTGGTGTTCCAGGCCGTGCTGGGGCTGCTGATCTCCGGTTATCTGGGCGGCCTGCTGGCGGCCTTCGGCGAATTGTTGCCGACCCGGGTGCTCTCCACCGGGCTGTCGGTGGCCTACAACTTCGCGGTGACGCTGTTCGGCGGCTTCGCCACCTTTACCGTGACCTGGCTGATCGCCGCCACCGGCAGCCCGTTGGCGCCGGCCTTCTACATCATGTTCGCCGCGGCCATCAGTGCCGTGGGCGCCGCGCTGTTCCGCGACGCCGCCAGCGGCCAACCATCGGGAGAATCCGCATGACTCGAAGCACCCCCCTGCTGCTGCGCAACGGCAAGCTGCTGGATCTGGCGAGCGGTACCCTGATCACCGGCAAGGAAGTGCTGGTGACAGGTGAACGCATCACCGCGGTCCGTGACCAGAGCGCTAACCCGCCAGGCGATGCCACGGTGATCGAACTGGGCGGCCGTACCCTGATGCCGGGCCTCATCGATTGCCACGTGCATGTGCTGGCGTCCAGTGCCAACCTGGGTTTCAACGCCCTGCAGCCCAACGCCATCATCATGTACCGCGCCTTGCCGATCCTGAGCGCGATGCTCGACCGCGGTTTTACCACCGTTCGCGATGCCGGCGGTGCGGACTGGGCGCTGGCGCGCTCCATTGCCCTGGGTCTGGTGCCGGGCCCGCGGATCTTCGCCTCCGGCAAGGCGCTGTCGCAGACCGGCGGCCATGGTGACATGCGGGCGCGTGGGGAGCTCTTGCTGAACGAGCCGTGCAGTTGCTGCTTCCGTGCTGGCGCCATCGCCCGGGTGGTGGACGGGGTGGACAACGTGCGCAAGGCGGTGCGCGAAGAACTGCAACAGGGCGCCAGCCAGATCAAGATCATGGCCTCCGGCGGTGTTTCGTCGCCCACCGATCCCATCGCCAACACCCAGTACAGCGAAGCCGAGATCCGCGCCATCGTCGAGGAAGCCGAGGCGGCCAACACCTATGTGATGGCCCATGCCTATACTGCCCGCGCCATTCGCCGCGCCGTGGCGTGCGGGGTACGCACCATCGAACACGGCAATCTGGTCGACCGGGAGACGGCGCAGTTCATGCGCGAGCGGGGCGCCTTCGCCGTGCCCACCCAGGTGACCTACGAGATGCTCGCCGAGCACGGCGCCCGCTATGGGCTGCCCGCCGATTCCGTGGCCAAGATCGAAGACGTCCGCCTGGCGGGCCGTCACGCCCTGGAATTCTTCGCCGAGGCGGGCGTACCCATGGGCTACGGCTCCGACCTGCTGGGCGAGATGCACGAATACCAGACCCAGGAACTGCGCATTCGCGCCGAGGTGCTGGGCAATCTGGAAGCCCTGCGCAGCGCCACCAGTGTCGCGGCGCGCATCCTCGAGCGCGAGGGCGAGCTGGGTTGCATCGCGACCGGCGCCCTGGCGGATCTGCTGGTCGTGGATGGCGATCCGTTGACCGATATCTCCTGCCTCGTGGGGCAGGGCGAAAGACTCGACGTCATCCTGCAAGGTGGCCGCCTGGTGAGGAATCGCCTCGCGTGAAGGGCGTCTTGCCGGCTTGGCGCGGTCGCAATGTAGCAGTCAACGCCCATGGAGAACTCGCGATGCACCTTGCCGCAACCGAACTCGGCAGCCGCTACCAGGCCTACCTCGACTGCCTCAACCGCCAGGCTTGGACGGAGCTTGGCCGTTATGTCCACGAGGCCGTCGCGCACAACGGCCGGCCGCTGGGATTGGCGGGTTACCAAGCCATGCTCGAAGGCGATCATGCCGCCATTCTCGTTCTGCACTTCACCGCGCGGCTGCAAGTGGTTGAAGCGCCCTGGCTGGCCGCGCAGCTGGATTTCGACTGCACACCGCGCGGCGAGCTATTCGGGCTGGCGGTGAACGGACGACAGGTGCGCTTCAGCGAGCACGTCTTCTATCGCTTCGAGAAAGGACGAATCCGCGAAGTGCGCTCGGTGATCGATATTGCTGCAATCGCTGCCCAGCTTGCCGAGGGCTAACCCGCCCGGGTCTGGCGCTGGCGATAGCCGAGGGGGCTGAGCCCCGTCCACTTGCGAAAGGCGCGCTGGAAGGAGCGGGGGTCGGCGAAACCCAGGCGCAGGGCCAGTTCGTCCAGGGGCAGGGCGCCCTGGTCCAACTGGCGACAGGCCAGGCGGCACCGGCGTTCGTCCTTGAGGCGCTGGTAGGTCTGGCCGCTCGCGGCCAACTGGCGCCTCAGGGTGGCGGGCGCGAGACCCAGGGTCGCGGCCAGGCTGACGGCATCCGGCCAGTCCTCTGGGGGGCAAGTGCGTAACAGGGCGCGGATGCGGGCGATCAGGCTGGCGTCGTCGCGATAGTGCACCAGCAGATTGCCCGGGGCGGCGGCGATGAAGCGGCGCGCATCCGCGGCACTGCGGCGGATCGGCAGGCCCAGCACCGCGGCGTCCAGCACCAGGTAGTCTTCGCCGCTGGCAAAGCTCAGGTTGGAGCCGAAGCGCTGGTGATAGTCGGCCAGCAGTTCCACTGGCGGCTCCTCGGCGGTCAGGCGGATCTCCTCCAGTGGCAAGCGGCGGCCCACCAGCCAGCAGGCCAGGCCGTGCAGGATCAGCCAGAGGGTGAAGACGGCGAAGCTGCCCGGCAGACTGCCCGCTGCCAGTCGCAAGGTCGCCTGCTCGCCATTGCGCTGCAGGCGCAGGTCGACGCCCAGGGTCAGGCGCAGGAAGTCGGCGCTCTGGCGCAGGGCGTCGCCCAGGGTCGGTTGCAGGCGGGTGCTCTGGCAGAGAAAGGCAAAGCTGCCGGCCGGGAGCGGACGTGGGCCAAGCGCGAAGAACTCGTCATCTAAACGCCGCGCCAGGCGATACCACAGCTGGCCGAACAGCGGCGCCGAGAGGCGCTCGTGGCCAAGCAGGAGGTCGGCGAGCTGGACGCCTTCGGCGGCGAGCAGGGCGTCCGGCGCCAGATTACTGCGCCGGCACAGCCCGGCCAGGGCCTCGTCGAGGATGCCTCGCGCCAGGCTGTCGCGCGGCAGGCCGGTCACAGATGCAGGGCCCGGCCCAGGGCCCGCAGCGCCGCTTCCTGCACCGCTTCGCCCAGGGTGGGGTGGGGATGCAGGGTGGCGGCGACGTCTTCCAGCTGCATGCCCATTTCCAGACTGTGGGAAAAGGCCGTGGCCAGTTCCGCCACCTGCTGCCCGGTGGCCTGCCAGCCGAGGATACGGTGGTCGTCCGCGCGGGCCACCACCCGCACGAAGCCTTCCGGCGCCTCCAGGGTGAGGGCGCGGCCATTGGCCGCGAAGGGAAAGCTGGCGACCCTGGTCTCCAGCCCCTGGGCCTTGGCCTGCTCGGGGGTGAGGCCGACCACCACGATCTCCGGATCGGTGTAGCAGACCGCCGGGATGGCCGCCGGGGCGAAGCGGCGGCGCTTGCCGGCGATCAGCTCGGCCACCACCTCGCCCTGGGCCATGGCGCGATGAGCCAGCAGAGGTTCGCCAGTGAGATCACCGATGGCCCAGACGTCGGTCATGCTGGTACGGCAGCCGTTGTCGACGCGGATGTAGCGACCGTCGTAATCCAGCGGCAGGCGTTCCAGGCCTTCGGTGCGGGGACGGCGGCCGGCGGCGACCAGGATGCGCTGGGCCGGTAGGATCTGTTCCTGGCCCTCGCCATGAGTCATACGCAGGCCCGCGCCGTCCGCGGCCAGACCGGCGACGGTGCAGCCCAGGTGCAGCTCGATACCCAGGCGTTCCAGCCGCTGGCGCAGCGGCGCCGTGAGTTCGGCGTCGTAGCCGGGCAGCAGGCGCGACTGGGCCTCCACCACCGCCACCCGGGCGCCCAGCTTGCGATAGGCGATGCCCAGCTCCAGGCCGATATAGCCGGCGCCCACCACCACCAGGTGTTCGGGAATCGCCGTGGGCGACAAGGCTTCGGTAGCCGAAATCACCGGACCACCGAAGGGCAGGCTGGGCAATTCCACCGAGGTGGAGCCCATGGCCAGCACCAGGTGCTCGGTGCGGATGCGCAGCCGCTCGCCGCCCTCGCGCTGCACCTCGACGGTCTTGCCGTCGAGGATCTCGGCCCAGCCTTCGACGACGGTCACCCCCTGCTTCTTGAGCAGGGCAGCGACGCCGGTGGTGAGACGGTCGACGATGCCATTCTTCCAGGCCACGGCCTGGCCGAGGTCCAGTTCCGGGCGCCCGTGGCGAATGCCCAGGCTGCCCTGTTCCGCACGACCGCAGGCCCGATGGTATTCCTCGGCCACGTGGATCATGGCCTTGGAGGGGATGCAGCCGACGTTGAGGCAGGTTCCGCCGAGGGCGGCGCCTTCTACTAGGGTGGTGGCGATGCCCAGCTGGGCGGCGCGCAGGGCGGCGACATAACCGCCGGGGCCGCCGCCAATGATGAGGAGTCGGGTGTCCATGGCTGCTACTCCAGGAAGAGGGTGGCGGGTTGTTCGAGCAGCTGGCGCACGGCCTGGATGAAGCTGGCGGCGTCCTGGCCATCGATCAGCCGGTGGTCGAAGGAGGCGGAGAGATTCATCAGCTTGCGCGGCACCACCAGGCTATTGCGGAAGGCCGGGCGCTCGACGATGCGATTGACGCCGATGATGGCCACCTCGGGATGGTTGATGATGGGTGTGGAGGCGATGCCTCCCAGCGGACCGAGGCTGCTGATGGTCAGGGTCGAGCCGGAAAGTTCGTCGCGACCGGCCTTGCCGCTGCGTACCGCGGTGGCCAGCCGGGCCACTTCCTGGGCGCAGCCCCAGAGATCCAGTGTCTCGGCGTGGCGCACCACCGGCACCGCGAGCCCCTGTTCGCCCTGGGTGGCGATGCCCAGGTGCACGGCGCCGTAGCGGGTCACGGTGCTGCTCTCCTCGTCGAAGCGCGCATTCATCTGCGGATAGTCCCGCACGGCCACCACCAGGGCGCGAGCCAGGAAGGGCAGCAGGGTGAGATGGGCACGACGACCCTGCCAGCGCTGATTGAGGGTGGCGCGCAGGGCTTCCAGCTCGGTGACGTCCACCTCTTCCACATAGGTGAAGTGGGGGATATGCCGCTTGGCGGCCTGCATCTTCTCGGCGATCTTGCGTCTCAGGCCGATCAGCGGGATGCGCTCCTCGCCACTGCGTTTCGCCAGGCCACCGCCGCCGGTGGCGGGCGGCAGTCCGGCGTCGCGTTGCTGCACATAGGCTTCCAGATCGCCATGCAGGATGCGCCCGCCCTGACCGCTGCCGGTGACGAATCGCAACTCGATGCCCAGGTCCCAGGCGTGCTGGCGCACCGCCGGCGAAGCCAGCGGCGGGCTGCCGGAGACCGGACGGGAAGCCGGTCGCTCGGCGTCATGCGGAAGCTCCGGGTCCGTACGTCGCGGGACTGCGGCCGTCTCGGGCGTGGGTGCTTCCGCCGTGGGTGCTGGTGCTGGTGCTGCTGCTGGCGCCGGAGCGGCTTCCTCCGGCGCGGGGCGATTGGCGTCGCGCAGATTGCCGGCGCCGGCCACCTCCAGGCGAATCAGCTCGGCGCCCACGGCCAGCACCTGGCCGGGCTCGCCGCCCAGGGCGACCACCCGGCCCACCACTGGGGAGGGGATCTCCACCATGGCCTTGTCGGTCATGACGTCGGCCAGGGTCTGGTCTTCGCCGACTTCATCCCCCACCGCCACGTACCACTTGACCAGTTCCACCTCGGCGATGCCTTCGCCGATGTCGGGCATCTTGATGACATGGGTACCCATCTCAGACCTCCATGACGCGCTTGAGCGCGGCGCCGACCCGGGACGGACCCGGGAAGTAGTCCCATTCCTGGGCATGCGGATAGGGGGTGTCCCAGCCGGTGACGCGCTCGATGGGCGCCTCCAGGCGATGGAAGCAGTGCTCATGCATCAGGGACACCAGCTCGGCGCCATAGCCGCAGGTGCGGGTGGCCTCGTGGACCACCACGCAGCGGCCGGTCTTGTTCACCGAATCGGTGAGGGTCTGCAGGTCCAGCGGCCAGAGGCTGCGGATGTCGATCACCTCGGCGTCGATGCCGGTCTCGGCGGCGGCCGCCAGGGCGACCCAGACGGTGGTGCCATAGGTCAGCACCGTGACCTGCTTGCCGGGACGGACCACCGCGGCCCGTTCCAGCTCGACCCGGTAGTAGCCGTCCGGCACGGCACTGGCTGGATGGCCCGACCAGGGCGTCACCGGGCGGTCGTGGTGGCCGTCGAAGGGGCCGTTGTAGAGGCGCTTGGGTTCGAGAAAGATGACCGGATCGTCGCTCTCGATGGAGGCGATCAGCAGGCCCTTGGCGTCGTAGGGGTTGGAGGGCATCACCGTGCGCAGGCCGCAGACCTGGGTGAACATGGCCTCCGGGCTCTGGCTGTGGGTCTGGCCACCATAGATGCCGCCACCACAGGGCATGCGAAACACCAGCGGCGAGGTGAACTGGCCCACCGAGCGATAGCGCAGCCGCGCCGCCTCGGAGACGATCTGGTCGATGGCCGGGTAGACGTAGTCGGCGAACTGGATTTCCGCCACCGGCCGCAGGCCATAGGCGCCCATGCCCACCGCGGCGCCGGCGATGCCGTTTTCCGAGATGGGCGCATCGAACACCCGCGAGGCGCCATACTTGGCCTGCAGGCCCTCGGTGCAGCGAAAGACGCCGCCGAAATAGCCGACGTCCTCGCCGAACACCACCACGTTGTCATCGCGTTCGAGCATCACGTCCAGCGCCGAGCGGATGGCCTGGATCATGGTCAGGGTACTGCGGCTGCCGGCCTGGGTCGGCAGGTCGGTTTCCTGTTGTACGGTCATGGCGTCACTTCCCGAGCTGTTGGCGTTGGCGGCGCAGGTGCGGCGGCAGGTCCTGGTAGACCTCCTCGAACATGTCGGCGGCGCTGGGGGCGAGATCGCTGGCAAAGGTGCCGTGGGCTTCGGCGGCCTTCTGCGCGGCGGCCACCTCGGCTTCCAGCTCGGCAGTCAGCGCCTGGTGCTGCGCGTCCGACCAGAGGCCACGACCGATCAGGTGCGCCTTGAGCCGGTCGATGGGATCGCCCAGGGGGAAATGCGTCCAGTCATCGGCGGGACGGTACTTGGACGGATCGTCCGAGGTGGAGTGGGGGCCGGCGCGGTAGGTCACCCATTCGATCAGGGTCGGCCCCAGGTTGCGACGGGCGCGTTCGGCGGCCCAGCGCGAGGCGGCCAGCACGGCGAGGAAGTCGTTGCCATCCACCCGCAGGGCGGCGATGCCATAGCCGAGGCCACGGGTGGCCAGGGTGATGCCCTCACCGCCGGCGATGGCCTGGAAGGTGGAGATGGCCCACTGGTTGTTGACGATGTTGAGGATCACCGGCGCCCGGTAGACGTGGGCGAAGGTGAGGGCGGCATGGAAGTCGCCTTCGGCGGTGGCACCGTCGCCGATCCAGCCGGCGGCGATGCGGGTATCACCCTTGATCGCCGAGGCCATGGCCCAGCCCACCGCCTGGATGTACTGGGTGCCCAGGTTGCCGGAGATGGAAAAGAAGCCGAGGTCGCGGTAGGAGTACATCACCGGCAGCTGGCGACCCTTGAGCGGATCGCGGGCATTGGACAGCAGCTGGCAGATCATCTCGTCCAGCGGCGCCTCGCGGGCGATGAGGATGCCCTGCTGGCGATAGGTGGGGAAATGCATGTCGTCCGGGCGCAGCGCCAGGGTCTGGCCGACGGCGATGGCCTCCTCGCCCAGGCACTGCATATAGAAGGACAGCTTCTTCTGCCGCTGGGCCTTGAGCATCCGCGCATCGAACAGCCGCGTCTTGAGCATGGCCCTGAGGCCCTGCAGCAGCAGTTCGGGCGCTTCTTCTGTCGCCCAGGGGCCGACGGCGCGACCGTCTTCGTCGAGGATGCGGATCAGCTGGGTGGCCAGTTCACGGGTATCTACTGGCGCCACGTCCACCGGCGGCTTTTCCGCACGGCCGGCGGGGCAGAGTTGCAGGTAGCTGAAATCGGTGGGGCGTCCCGGTCGGCCGCTGGGCTCGGGGACGTGCAGGCGCAGGGGTGGGTAGTCGCTCATGACCGCCCCTCCAGCTGGATGAGGGTGCGGGCGGGTCGCAGGACGGGTTGACCGTCCGGATGCGATGCAGGGTGCCACATGGTGGAGGCCTCGGCATTCTTGTTATTGGTCACCTGAGTATAGGCCGGCATTGCTAGCCGTTTTGCCGCAATTTCGCGGTGGGCAGCCTGGGCTTTTGGTGCTATTGAACTCAGTACAAGAACAACAGTGGAGGCTTTGCACCATGGCTGGTCTGGACCGTATCGACCTGCGCATCCTCAACGCCCTGTCCGCCGATGGCCGTCTCAGCTGGCGCGATCTGGCGCAAAGGATCGGGCTGTCGCTGACCCCGACGCTAAGGCGGGTCAAGCGATTGGAGGAGGAGCGCTACATCCAGGGTTATCACGCCCAACTCGACGAAACCCGGCTGGCCGGCAGTGTCAGCGTTTTCGTCTCGGTGCGCCTGGAAAAGCAATCCACCGACTACCTGCGGGCCTTCGAACGGGAGATCGTCAAGGCACCCCAGGTGATGAGCTGTTTCCAGATGACCGGGGATGCCGACTATGTGCTGCGGGTGGTGGTGCAGGATCTCGCGAGCTATCAGCACTTTCTCGCCGAGACGCTGACCTGCATCCCCGGAGTGTCCAGCGTGACCTCGGCCTTTTCGCTCAAGGCGGTCCTGCTCAGGCCGGCGCCGCTGCTCTGACGGAAGGAGGGGGGCTAGCGGACACCCAGCGAGTGGCGGACCTGCTGCGCCTGGGCGGCACAATAGGCGCTGTCCCGCAGTCGGGCGATATCCAGTATCAGGATCAGGCGGCGGTCGCTGGACGCGCGGCCGCACTGTACCGGCAGACCGCCATCCGGGGTCAGCGGGCCGAACAGGCAGTCGACGTTGGGCAGTTGCGCAGCGAAGGCGTGGGTGAGGGCGAGCATGGGGAGGCATCCGGAGGGTCGAGGTGGCGATGTGACACTGTTCACATCGCCTGGGTTCCTCAACCTTCAGGCGCTGGGCGTAACCGAATAGGCGACGCCGTTCACTGCATCGATCAGCTGACCGATCGACCAGGGCTTGGGCAGGAAGCGCACCTGGCATTTGATGCTCGCGGTGGACGGCGTTTCATAGCCGGACATGACAATAATCGGCATGTCTGGCCAGCGCTTGCAGACCATGTTGGCCAGCTGCGCCCCGTCCATCGAACCCGGCATACGGATATCCGTGAGCAGCAGGTCGATGGTGGCGTCTTCCTTTTCCAACAGCGTCAGAGCGGTGTCGGCGGAGTCAGCGGCGATGATGTTGAAGCCTTCGGGTTCGAGGATCTCGCGGACGAAATCCGCGACCAGTGGCTCGTCGTCCACCACCAGGAGAGTGGGTCGGAAGACAGGGGTTCCCGGCTGTTCTGCGCGCATGACTGGACCTTATATACAAGACGTTGCTGAACCTTGGATAGCCGCGACCCGGGAAAATTCCCCAGCCTGCGTGCCAATGAATCTGGCGTCAGATTTCTGTCTCAAGGGTGTGATTATGTTTTCAGACGCAGCTTTTCGATGCTGCGACCCCATGTCGCGCACATTTGGTTACGTTTCCTTTAATGGCTCTGGGGCGGGACTTTCAGCGTGACAGCGAAGCGGAAGGACCGCCAGTCGAGTGAAAGGTTTCAGCGACCTGGCATATGACTTGTATTAGGTAGAGAACTGCAGGACGCAGAGTACTTTCTTGTCACGTCCCAGTGGCCTTACCTAAACCCAGGCTTCGCTCGTACACAAAGGACATCGACGCCACGCCTCCCAAAGCAGTACCTGTCCATGACGCCTATTCGCTCTGTTGTTACCGCCCTTCGTCGTCCGCTCGCCGCGGCCGCTGCTGTCGTCGCGCTGTCCGCTGGCTTCGCCCAGGCCGAGCCTGTCAGTCTGGTCGGTCTGAATCTGTCTGGTGCGGGCTTCGCGCCCCAGGTGCTGCCCGGCATAAACGGCACCAATTACATCTTCCCGGTGGAAGCCTACTTCCAGCAGTGGAGCGCGCGAGGCGTGAAGCTGATTCGCTTCCCCATCATCTGGGAGCGCCTGCAGCCCAGCCTGGGCGGACCGCTGGACAGCGCCTACGTGGCCCTGGTGAACCAGACCTTCGGCTATGCGCAGAAGCACGGCATCAAGATCATCCTCGACCTGCACAACTACGCCCGCTATCGCGGTCAGGTGATCGGCACCAGTGGCGTACCCTACGCCCGCTACCAGGAGATCATGACCCATATCGCGCGGCAGTGGAGCGGTCAGTCCTCGCTGTACGCCTACGACATCATGAACGAGCCCCACGATGCCATGGCTTACTGGCCGACCGCGGCCCAGTACGGCATCAATGGCGTGCGCGCGGTGGACAGCACCCGGCCGGTGATCGTCGAAGGCAACGGCTGGTCGAGCGCCACCCGCTGGGCCGAATTCAACGATGTCCTGCTGGGGCTGAAGGACCCGGCCAACAACATCATCTTCTCGGCGCATTCCTACTTCGACGAGAACGCCGGCGGCAGCTACGACAAGACCGACGTCAACAAGCTCGATGCCAACTATGGCGTGACCCGGGTGAAGCCCTTCGTCGACTGGCTGAAGAAGAACGGCAAGCGCGGCTACATCGGTGAATTCGGCGTCCCGGACAACAATCCGCGCTGGAACCTGCTGATGGACAACATGCTGGCGTACCTCAAGCAGAACTGCATCCCGGCCTCCTACTGGGCTGCCGGTCCCGGCTGGGGCAGCTACTTCATGTCGGTGGAGCCGATCAATGGCCAGGAGCGACCGCAGTGGCCGACCCTGCGCAAGTACCTGGACGACAGCAGCTGCACCGCCATCGGCCCGGTCGCCAGTGGCAGCACCGCGCCGGCTACCGGCGGTACCGCCACCGGCAACAGCGGCTCGGCAGGCGGCAGCGCCGGCGCCGTGGGCAATTCCGGTAGCGGCAGCAACACCGGCAACGCAGGCAACGCAGGCAACACCGGTGGCAACGCCGAGGTGCAGATTCCGCCGAGCACCGGTGCGACCGCCGGTACCGTGACCTCGGTGGTCAACGACTTCACCAACCCGGACTGGCACAAGGGGGTATTCCTCAAGAAGGCCGCTATCTCGGTACCCGGGACCGCGGTGAATCGCGCCGCCTTCAAGGCCGGTGCCTACCTGACCACCGCGGATGGCCAGGTGCGGCGGATTTCCGGGGTGCAGGTCGGCAACAGCCTGGGCGTCTTCACCGAGGGCACGCCGTTCAACGGCAACGCCGTGGGCTATCCCAAGACCGTGACCGTGTCGCCTACCGGCGTGACCAGCGCCGCCAGCGTCAGCAGCACCATCAACGACTTCACCAATTCCGACTGGAATCGCGGCGTCTACCGTCGCGCCGCGGCCATCTCCATCCCGGCCACCGCGGCCAATCGCTCGGCCTTCAAGCTGGGTGGCTCGGTACGCCTCGTCAATGGCCAGATCCTCAAGATCAGCTATGTGCAGGAGGGCGCGAGCAACCTGGGGGTATTCTTCGACGCCAGCCGCTTGGATGCCAGCGTCGGCTACCCCAACACCCTGGTGTCCTTCAGCCGCTGATAGCCAGGAGCGGGCAACAAAAAACCCGGTGGCCATTGGTCACCGGGTTTTTTGTTGCCCGCTCAAAGATGGATGAAGGTGGTGACCTCACCCGGCTGCACCCGGCATTCGTCCACGGCATGGATCACGCCGGTGGTCAGGGCCGCTTCCGGGCTCAGCAGCCGGGCATTGGCCTTGAGGCAGCTGTGGATGTCCAGGGCTTCGGCGGCACCGGCCGTACGCTCGGCGACGATGCGGGCGTAGAGATCCAGGTCGTAGTCCAGGCACATGGCGTATTCGGCCATGCGCGCATGGTCCACCGAGTTGTTCAGATTCCAGTAGAAGGAATGGTAGAGGAACTTGCTGTGGCGACTGGCGGTGCGGTGTTCGCCAGCCAGGAAGAGGATGTTGCCCATGGACTCGACGGTACCCAGGTTGTGGGTGTGCACCGGCACCGGCAGGGACAGCAAGAAGTTGTACATCGTGAAGCCGTAGCTGCAATCGCCGCCCATGGTGGCGATCTTCAGCAGGATGCGCGAGGCGTCCTGCTGGACCGCCTGGGAGCACTGGGCGATCAGCTGGCCGCAGCTGGTGGAATTGATGGGACCGGTGAAATGGATGACATGGGTGCTCATGGGGCCTACCGACGCGCCGGGGAGCCCGGCGGAGGGCAGGGCTCTATGTCTTCTGCTTCGGCGACTTTCGGGTCGGCTTGAGTGCCGGCGCCGGCTCGCCGACGAAACGCATCCGGCAGGGACTGACCGCGCTTCAGCGCAGCAGCAGCATCGGCACCTCGGTCTTGTGCAGCAGCTGGGTGGTGCGACTGCCGCGCAGGAAGCGCCAGACCGAGGAGTGGCTGTAGGCACCCATGATCAGTAGATCGGCCCGGCGTTCGTCGAGGTGGCGGGGGACGATGCGCTCCACATCGCCATGGGCGACGGTGGTGTCCACCCGGCAACCGGCGCTGCGCAGCAGCAGGGCCAGGTCATCCAGGCGCTTGCGCAGGATCGGATCGTCTTCGCCAACGCGCAGCAGCGTGCCGCTCATGCCGGCCAGCAGCGGACTGCGCGCCAGCGCCAGGATGCCTTGGTGGGTGGCTTCCCGGCCGTCATAGGCGATGGTGAACTGGCGCGGTGGCTTGAAGGGGCCCGAGCAGATCAGGATCGGCCGGTGCACGGCGCGCACCACGGCTTCGAGCTGGCTGCCGATGCCGCTGTCTCCGGAGCGCTCGCCCCGCTTGCCGATCACCAGCAGGCGGGTGTCCGCCTCCAGGGTCTTGAGGGTGTCCACCAGCCCCTCGGGGCGGCGCAGGATCTGCGGCGCCGAGGTCAGGCCCTGCTGCAGCAGGCGCTGGCGGGCATTGAGCAGCAGCGCCTTGGCCAGGCCGGCGCCGACGTCATCGTCCAGATAGACCGGGGCGCCGTTGGCGACCTTCTTGCCGCTGCTGGCCGACTCCTGCACATGCAGCAGGGTGACGGGTGCATCCAGCCGTCGCGACAACCAGGCGGTGTGGTCGCAGACGCTCTCGGCGTGGGGGGATCCATCGATGCAGGCGAGCAGGGAGGCCATAACGGTATTCCTTGGCGAGACCGGGACCAGACACGATCCCTGTCAGGAGCGTAGCACCGGCCCAGCGCCGTCCAGATGACGCCTGGATGTCATCTTCGGCTTTTGCTGGGCAGGTCACGGCCGTCATCCCGGACGCCCTCACATTTCGTAGCGATCGAGTTCCCGGGTGATCAACAGCCGCTGGATTTCACTGGAGCCTTCGTAGATCTGGGTGATACGGATATCGCGGTAGTACTGCTCCACCGGATAGTCCTCCAGGTAGCCGTAGCCGCCATGGATCTGGATGGCCTTGGAGCACACCCACTCGCCCGTCTCGGTGGCGAACAGCTTGGCCTGGGAGGCTTCGCTCAGGCAGGGCTGGCCGGCCGTGCGCAGCCGCGCGGCATGCAGGATCAGCAGCCGCGCGGCGTTGAGGCGCGTATGCATGTCGGCCAGCATGTTGGCGATGCTCTGGTGCTGGATGATCGCCTTGTCGAACTGGATGCGCTCGCGGGCATAGCCCAGCGCCGCCTCGAAGGCCGCGCGGGCGATGCCCAGGGCCTGGGCGGCGATGCCGATGCGACCGCCCTCCAGGTTGGAGAGGGCGATGGCCAGGCCCTTGCCGCGCTCGCCCAGCAGGTTGGCCGCCGGGATGCGGCAGTTGTCCAAGGTGACCGCGCAGGTGTCGGAGGCGCGTAGGCCCATCTTGTGCTCGGTGCGCTCGACGCGAAAGCCGGGGGTGTCGGTAGGCACCAGAAAGGCCGACAGGCCCTTCTTGCCCAACTCCGGATCGGTCACCGCGAAGACGATGGCCAGGCCCGCGCGGCGACCGTTGCTGACGAATTGCTTGCTGCCATTGAGCACCCAGCTGTCGCCTTCCAGTACCGCCCGCGTGCGCAGATTGTGCGCCTCGGAGCCGGCCTGGGGTTCGGTCAGGCAGAAGCAGCCGATGACCTTGCCGGCGGCCAGGTCGGGCAGCCAGCGGTCCTGCTGTGCGGCGCTGCCGTAGCGCAGCAACGGGCCGCAGCCCACCGAGCTGTGGATGCTCATCAGGGCGCCGAGACTGCCGTCGCCGGCGGAGATCTCTTCCACCGCCAGGGCATAGGCGACGTAATCCATATAGGTGCCGCCCCATTGCTCGGGCACCACCATGCCCAAGAGCCCCAGTTCACCCAACTGGGCGACCACGGCGTCGTCGATCCATTCGGCCTTTTCCCAGGCCCGGGCGTGGGGCGCCACCTCGCGACGGGCGAAGTCACGCGCCAGGTCGCGGATCATGCGTTGTTCTTCGGAGAGTTCGATGTCGTGCATGAGAGCCTCCCTCAGGAATGGCGAAAATCGGAAAAAAAGGCTGCGACGCGGCGGGGATCGAGCTCCTGCCAGCGGGCCGGATTCCAGTGCGGCGTGCGGTCCTTGTCCACCAGCATGGCGCGCACCCCCTCGACGATCTCGCCCTTTTCGAACCAGCGGCGATCCAGGTGCAGCTCCAGGGCGAAGCACTGCTCCAGCGCCAGCCCGCTGCCCTGGCGCAGCAGCTCCAGGGCGGTGGCAACCGCCAGCGGCGAACGGGCATCCAGGGTGGCGAGGGTGTCCTGCGCCCAGTCGCGATAGGCGGGGCGCTGCTCGGCCTGCAGGCCGGCGCGCAGCTCTTCGACGGTGGCTGCCGCGAAGTGCTCGGCGATGGCCGGGCGCAAATCGGTCAGGCGCGCGTTTTCGGCCGGCGCCGCGGCGAACTCCTGCAGCAGCGCGGCCAGATCGGTCGGTCCCTGTGCCGTGGCCGCCTCCAGGCGCTGCAGCAGGTCGTCGTTGGCCGCTGCGGGAATGAAGACGTCGGCCAGGCCGGCGGCCAGGGCGTCGGCCGGGCCGATCTGCACGCCGGTCAGGCCCAGATAGAGACCCAGCTGGTCGGGCAGGCGTGGCAGGAAATGGCTGGCGCCGACGTCGGGGAAATAGCCGATGGCGGTTTCCGGCATGGCCATCCGGGTGCGCTCGCTGACGATCCGCAGCCGCGCCGCCTGGACCAGGCCCATGCCGCCGCCCAGCACCAGCCCGTGGGCCAGGGCCAGCACCGGCTTGGGATAGCGGTGCAGTGCCAGGTCGAGGGCGTATTCCTCGGTGAAGAAGGTCAGGTGCAGGTCGTCGCCGCGCTGGTAGCTGTCGTACAGCGCCCGGACATCGCCGCCGGCGCAGAAGGCCTTGGGCCCGTTGCCGCGGAGCACGACCACCCGTATCCCCGGGTCCTGCTCCCAGTCGCGCAGCGCCCCGTGCAGGGCGCGCACCATCTCCAGATCCAGGGCATTGAGCCCGGCCGCTCGATCCAGGGTCAGGTAGCCGACCCCGCCGCGTCTTTCCAGCAGCACCTTGGCGTCGCTCATGCACCGTCCTCGTCCAGGTAGTCCTGGATGATGGCCGAGAAATCCAGGGCGCCGCCACCTGCGCGGCTGAATCTCTGGTAGAGCTGCTGCGCGACCGCCCCGAGGATCACCGGCTGGCGCACGGCCCGCGCCGCCTCGGTGGCCAGGCCCAGGTCCTTGAGCATGAGCTCGGCGGCGAAGCCGCCCTGGTAGCCGCGCGAAGCCGGCGCCTGGGGCAGCACGTCCGGATACGGGTTGTTGACCTCCGAACTCCAGCAGCGCCCGCTGCTGGTATTGATCACCCCGGCCAGGGTCTTGGCGTCCATGCCCAGGCGGGTGCCCAGGGCCATGGCCTCGGCCACCCCGATCATGGAGATGCCCAGCAGCAGGTTGTTGGCGACCTTGGCCACCTGGCCATTGCCGCTGGCGCCGCAGTGGACCAGGTTGCGGCCCATGGCGGCCAGCAATGGCTGGGCACGCTGGAAGCCGGCTTCGCTGCCGCCGACCATGAAAGTGAGGGTGCCCGCCGCGGCGCCACCGGTGCCGCCGGAGACCGGGGCGTCCAGCAGTTCCAGGCCGCGCTCGGCGGCGGTGCTGGCCACCGCCCGGGCGCTGAGCGGATCGATGGTGGAGGAATCGATCAGCAGCGTGCCCGGCCGGGTCCGGGCGATCAGCCCGTCTTCGCCGAGATAGACCGTCTTGACCTGGGCGGCCGCGGGCAGCATGGTGATGATCACGTCCGCGCCACTCTCCGCCACGGCGGTGGGCGAGGCGGCGACCTCGGCCCCTTCGGCGCGCAGCACCTCCAGCGCGGCGGGGGAGAGGTCATAGACGGTCAGCTGATGGCCGGCCTTGAGCAGGTTGCGGGCCATGGGCGCGCCCATGTTGCCCAGTCCCAGAAATCCCAGATGCATGCTGGCGCCTCCCTTACTTGAGGGTGATGGTGGTGTTGACGACCCCGGCACTGCCGACGTCCTGCTCGTCGGGCCAGCGCGTGGTGATGGTCTTGGTCTGGGTGTAGAAGAGCACCGCCTGCTTGCCATAGGGCCCTAGGTCACCCAGCTTGGAGGCGCGCGAACCGCTGAAGGAAAACAGCGGCACCGGCACCGGGATGGGCACGTTGATGCCGACCTGGCCGACATCGATGTCTTCCTGGAAGCGACGGGCCGCGGCGCCGGAGCGGGTGAAGAGGGCGACGCCATTGCCATTGGGGTTGGCGTTGATCAGGGCGATGGCCTCGTCGAGGGTAGCGGCGTGCATCACGCAGAGCACCGGCCCGAACAGCTCTTCGCGATACAGGGTCATGTCGGTGGTCACCCCGGAAAACAGCGTCGGGCCGACGAAGTTGCCCTTCTCGTAGCGCTCGACCTGGATGTTGCGGCCGTCCAGCTCCAGGGTCGCGCCTTCGCTCACGCCGCGCTCGATCAGGCCGCTGACCCGGTCCAGCGCATGGCAGGAGATCAGCGGGCCGACGTCGGTGCCATTCTCGTGACCCGCACCCACCTTGAGGCTGCGCGCCTTGGCCACCAGGTCCGGCACCCAGCTGTTGGCCTCACCGACCAGCACCACCACCGAGACCGCCATGCAGCGCTGACCCGCCGCACCGAAGGCGGCGCCCACCAGGTTGGCCAGGGTCTGCTCGCGGGGCGCGTCGGGCATCACCACCGCGTGGTTCTTGGCGCCCATCATGCACTGGACCCGCTTGCCGGCCTCGCTGGCGCGGCGATAGACGTGGGTGCCGACACGGGTTGAGCCGACGAAGGACAGTGCCTTGATGTCCGGGTGATCGCAGAGGGCGTCCACCACCGCCGCTCCGCCATGGACCACGTTGAGCACCCCGGGCGGCACCCCGGCTTCCAGCGCCAGCTCGGCCAGGCGCATGGTCACCAGCGGATCCTGCTCCGAGGGCTTGAGGACGAAGGTGTTGCCGCTGGCGATGGCCATGGGAAACATCCACAGCGGGATCATCGCCGGGAAGTTGAAGGGGGTGATGCCGGCACAGACGCCCAGGGGTTGCAGCAGCGTGTACGTGTCCACCCCGCTGGCGACGTTGTTGGCCAGTTCGCCCAGTTGCAGGTTGCCGATGGCCGCGGCGTGCTCCACCACCTCCAGGCCGCGGAAGACATCGCCCTCGGCGTCGGCCAGGGTCTTGCCCTGCTCGGCGGTGAGCAGGGCGGCCAGTTCGCTCATGTGCTCGCGGATCAGTTGCTGGTAGCGCAGAAAGATGCGCGCCCGGGCGCCGATGGGTGTCTTGCGCCAGGTGGCGAAGGCCGTCTTGGCACTGGCCACGGCGCGCTGCACCTCCTCGGCGGTGGCGAAGGGCACCCGCGCCAGCACCTCCTGGGTCGCCGGATTGATCACCTCGCGGCTTTCGCGGCTGGTGGAGGTGACGAAGTGGCCGTCGATCAGCAGCGGCACGTCTTGGATGGCGGTCTGGGTCATGACAGGGATTCCTGAGCGGTGGCCGTGGCGGCAGGGGCAGGTTGGGCGGCGAAGTCTTCTTCGGCGTAGTCGTGGAGATCGGAGGTGCCGCGGGCGCGGCGCTGGGCCTCGCCGAGGCGCAGCTCGATGCGGCGGATCTTGCCGGACAGCGTCTTGGGTAGTTCGCTGACGAATTGCAGGCGGCGCACCCGCTTGTAGGGCGACAGGCAGCCACGGGCGAAGCCGAGCAGCTCCTGCGCGAGCGCAGGCGAAGGCGCGTGGCCGGCGGCGAGGATGATGAAAGCCTTGGGCACATTGAGACGCAAGGGGTCGGGGCTCGGTACCACCGCCACCTCCATCACCGCCGGGTGCTCGATCAGCGCACTCTCCAGTTCGAAGGGGCTGATGCGGTAGTCCGCCGATTTGAAGACGTCATCGGCGCGACCGACGAAGGTGATATAGCCCTCGGCATCACGCACCGCGGTATCGCCGGTCCGGTAGTGGCCGTCGCGCATCACCTCGGCGGTCTTTTCCCGACTGTCCTCGTAGCCCAGCATCAGCCCGGCCGGTCGCGGCTGGAGCGACAGGGCCACCTCGCCGTCATCGCCCGGCTGGCCATCGGCATCCAGCAGCTCGACGTGGCACCCGGGCAGCGGGCGCCCCATGGAGCCTGGCTTGAGCGGCTGTCCGGGGGTGTTGCCCACCAGGGCGGTGGTTTCCGACTGGCCGAAGCCATCTCTCAGGGGCAGCCCCCAGGCCGCCTGCAGGCTGTCGATGATCTCGGGATTGAGCGGCTCGCCCGCGCCGACCAGTTCGCGCAGATCGAGTCGATCACGATAGGCGGCGAGATCCTCCTGGATCAGCATCCGCCATACCGTTGGCGGCGCGCAGAGGCTGGTGATCGGATAGCGCGCCAGCACCTCCAGCAGCGCCTGGGGCTTGAAGCGCGGCACGTCCTGGATGAACACGCAGGCGCCGGCGTTCCAGGGCGCGAAGACGCAACTCCAGGCATGCTTGGCCCAGCCGGGCGAGGAGATATTGAGGTGTACGTCGCCTGGCTGCAGGCCGATCCAGTAGAGGGTGGACAGGTGCCCGACCGGATAGCTGCTATGGCTGTGCAGGACCAGCTTGGGCCGCGAAGTGGTTCCCGAGGTGAAGTAGAGCAGCAGTGGATCCGCGGCCCGGGTCGGCCCATCGGGCAGGAAATCGCTGGCGCAGGCGGCGGGTGCGTAAGGCTGCCAACCCGCGACCGGCGACCCGACGCAGATCCGGGTAAGGCCCGGATCCAGGCTGGTGCAACGCTCCGTGTGGGCGCTGCCCACCACCAGATGGGCGATACGCCCGCGCTGCACCCGATCCTGCAGATCGGCATCGCTGAGCAGGGTGGTGGCGGGCACCACCACGGCGCCCAGCTTGAAGGCGCCGAGCAGGGTCTCCCACAGCGCCACCTCGTTGCCCAGCATCACCAGGATGCGTTCGCCGCGCTGCACGCCCTGGGCGCGCAGGAAATTGGCGGTGCGATTCGACGCCTGGCGCAGCTCGGCGAAGCTGTAGCGTTCTTCCCGGCCTTCGGCATCGAGTCGCCACAGCGCCGGACCGGCATGCTCCTCGGCCAGGCGATCGAAATGGTCCAGCGCCCAGTTGAAATGTTCCAGCTCCGGCCAGCGAAAGTCGCGGGCGGCCGTGGCGTAGTCGGTACGATGGCGCAGCAGGAAGTCGCGCGCGTCACGGAAAGCGTCGCCCGCGGTCATGGGCGATACCCCGCGGCCTGCAGGGTCGGAAAGGAAGGGCAGCGTCCGGCCTGGCGCCGGGAGGGGGCGTGCGGATGGGTCATGGTGGCCTGCTCTTTATTGTTGTTGGCTGGCAGAAGTTCGCGCCGTCACCGCTCGTGACGCGACTCGGTAAGCAGTATAGTTCCGGCAAAAGTCCCCTGGCTTCCGACAAAAACGCCCGACCGATATGCAAAAATCCAATAACCCGGCTGCGCGGCTCGACTGGGACGACCTCAGGTTCTTCCTGGAGGTGGCACGCACCCAGAAGGCCAGCGCCGCCGCTCGGCGGCTGGGGGTCGACTACACCACCGTCTCGCGGCGAATCGCGGCGCTGGAGAAGGCGCTCGGTGCCCTGCTGTTCGAGAAATCGCGCAGTACCGGCTTCAGCCTCACCATGGAGGGCCAGCGCCTGCTGGTGCATGCCGAGACCCTGGAGAGCACCCTGCAGACCGCCTGCGAGCAGATCTCCGATACCCGGCTGGCGCCGTCCGGCCAGGTCCGCATCGGCGCCACCGAAGGCTTCGGCAGCTACTTCGTCGCGCCGCAGCTGAGTTTCTTCCAGGATCGCTATCCCGGTATCACCCTGGAGGTGCTGCCGGTGCCGCACTTCGTCAATCTGTCGCGCCGCGAAGCCGACATCGCCATCACCCTGGAACGGCCCGAGCGCGGGCCCTATGTCTGTCGCAAGCTCTGCGACTACCGCCTGCGGCTCTATGCCACCGCCGACTACCTGGCCAGCCATCCGCCCATCACGCAGCTGGCCGATCTGCAGCGCCACCGATTCATCACCTACGTCGACGATCTCGCCTTCAGCCCCGAGCTGCTCTATCTGGAGCGCATCCTGCCCGAGGCCAGCAGCGGCCTGCGCAGCACCAGCGTGATCGCCCAGTACCAGGCCGCCCTGTGCGGACACGCCCTGGCCATCCTGCCGTGCTTCGTCGCCGAGCCCGATGCGCGACTGGTGGCGCTGTTGCCGGAGCAGATCCAGATCACCCGGCAGTTCTGGCTCTACTACCGCGAAGACCTGCGCCGCCTGCGCCGCATCACCCTGGTGACCGACTACCTGCGCGCCTGCACCGACGCCAATCGCGACTTCCTGCTCGGTGAAACCCGCGCGCCGGTGCTGGGCTGGCCGGCGTCCTGAAGCCCGTCGCCGATCGGTGCGGCACCCCAGGACCCGGCTGGGGTCTCAGAGCTGTCGGCCGTCCCTCGACGGCCTCCAGTGAACAGATGGGAACGGCAATGGAACGATATCAGGCATTGAGTCAGGCGCTGAGCAAGGCGGCCGAGCGGGAAGAAGCCTACTGGCAAGAGCTGGAGCGTCGCCTGCATGAATTGCCGGACTGCTTCACCCGCTACCTGGGGCTCACTCCGGCGGATCAGGTAGACGCCGGGCTGGGCCTGGAAAAGCGCGTCGATGGCAACATCGTGCGCGAGCTGGAAGTCTATGCGCGTTACGACCTCACGGTGATCGTCGATGACCTGGCCGGCACCCCCCAGACCTTCGCCATCGGCCTGTCCTTCTTCTATACCAACGATCACTTCGTACTGAAGGAGCGCGAGGGCGAATTCTCCGTCGCCCTGGAACCCCAGGACGATCCCGACCGCTTCTGGGATGAGGGCTGCCGCGAGATCTACGACTCCCTGGCCCGCCGTATCCGCGGCAAGACCCTGCCCGCCATCGAGTAGGGGAGGCGGCCGCTCGGGCCGCCGCTTCTCAGACGGGAGTCACCAGGGTCCCATCGGTGAAATAGCGCTCCATGTTGGCCAGCACCAGATCGGCCATGGCCTGGCGCGTTTCCCGGGTGCCGCTGCCGAGGTGCGGGGTGAGGACCACGTTGTCCAGCGCCAGCAAGGCCTCGGGGACCTGGGGTTCGTCGGCGAAGACGTCCAGGCCGGCACCGCCCAGGGCTCCCGCCTGCAGCGCGTCTACCAGGGCCTGCTCGTCGACCACGCTGCCGCGGGCGATATTGATCAGATAGCCCCGCGGACCCAGGGCGGCGAGGATGCGGGCATCGATCAGCCCGTCGGTGGCGGGGCCTCCTGGTAGCGACAGGACCAGGAAATCCGCCGCCTTCGCCAAGTCTTCCAGATCGGCGTGATAACGATAGGGGACGTCCGATTGCCGCTGGCGACCGTGGTAGGCCACCTCCATGCCGAAGGCCTCCACCCGGCGGGCGATGCTCTTGCCGATATTACCCAGCCCGACGATGCCGCAGGTCTTGCCGGCCAGGCGCGAGGTCAGCGGAAACCTGCCCGAACGCCAGTCGCCGCGGCGCACGAAACGATCCGCGGCGCTGATGCCCCGCGCCACATCGATCAGCAGGGCGAAGGCGGTGTCGGCGACGCAGTCGTCCAGCACGCCCGGGGTGTTGCTCACGACCACGCCCAGGTCTCGTGCCGCGGCGATGTCGATGCTGTCGTAGCCCACCCCGAAACTGAACACCGCCTGCAGGCCGGGCAGGGCGCTCATCAACTCGCGCGTCGCGCCATGGACCCCGGAGGTGACCAGGGCCACCACGTCCTGGCCACGCGCGGCGAGCAGTGCGGACGGGTCGGGCGCTTCCCAGAGCCGCAGCACCTCATGGCGTGAATCGAGGGCGTCCTGCAGGGCAGGCAGCAGCGGACCCACCTGCAGCAGCAGTGGACGTTCGTTCTGTTCAGGCATCTCTAGACTCCTTGGAAAAAGCAGGGGCGGCGAACCCGCCCCGAAACGGCAGGGCTTTAGCCCAGCAACTGCAGGCCCAGCTGGATCGCGACCCAGATCGCCAGCAGGGTGGCGAAGCCCAGCGCCAGGTTCTCGAACCAGTTGTTGCGGTACTCGTCGCCCAGCAGTGACTTCTGGTTGGACATGATCAGCAGCCCCAGGGAGATCACCGGCAGGCCGACGATGTTGAGGGCATTCACGCCGATGGTCAGGGTCACGAAGTCGGGCATGCCCGGCAGCGACCATACCAGCGGCGTCACCAGGATGAAGAGCAGGAACCACTTGTGCGCCGGGTCCTTGTGAAAGGTCTTGCCATAGCGTTCGCGGCGTTCCGGACGGATGTGCTGCAGGGCGTCGGTGATCAGCATGGGGAAGGCGGTGGTCTTGCCCACCACGCTGGCGAACAGGGTGGCGAAGACGCCGGTGAAGAAAATCAACCAGCCGCCCGAGCCGAAGAACAGTTCCAGCGCCGAGCCCAGGTCATTCAGGGTGTTCACCTGCAGGCCGTTGGGTCTGAGGATTTCCACGCCGACGACCCAGATGGCTAGATTGATGATGATGCCAACCACCACCGCGAACAGCAGGTCGTTGCGCTGGATGCGCTTGTGCTCCGGGCCGGTCCAGCCCTTTTCCTTCATCACATAGGGATGCACGAAGTTGGCGATGGAACCGGCCACGGCGCCAATGACCGACACGGCCACCAGCAGAGCCCCATGCACGCCTTCGTCCGGCGGAATGCTGAAGCCGATGGTGCCGCGCAGGATGCCGCCCAGGTCCGGGCCCGACATCACCGCCAGGGTGATGAAGGCCAGGGTCATGACCGCCAGCAGCACCTTCATCACGCCTTCGATCAGGGCATAGAAGTTGCGCCCCACCAGCAGCCAGACCGCAATCACCACCGCCACCGAGCAGAGCAGCGGATAGTCGACATGGAGGAGGGTAGCCAGGGCCTCGCCAGCGCCCTTGAGCATGTAGGCGTTGGTCAGGTGCCCCATGATCAGCGCATAGCCGAGCATGAACCAGGCGAACACCGGGTGCAGCTGGGCATAGCCTTCGAGGATCGACATGCCGCGGTTATTGCACAGCTGGAAGCGAGCGATGATGTTGACGATGAGAAAGCGCAGCAGCAGGGACACCGCCAGCACCCACATCATGGCGTAGCCGTAGTTGGCACCTGCCACCGAGGAGGTGATGAGGTCCCCGGCGCCCAGCCAGGACAGCACCGCGATGATGCCGGGGCCCAGTAGCTTCGCCAGGCGGCGTAGTCCGGAGGTTTGCTCCTTGATCTCGGGGACGGATTTCTCGACGGAACCGGATTGGTCCATTGGGGCGGTTCTCCTAACGATTGTTGTTGTTGTGAATAAGGCCGGAGGCGGCCGTTCCGTTAGCTTGCCCTTCAGGGTTTAGCACTACATATGACGTCGTACAACTAAAGGCGGGCAACAAAATGTTGCTCTCGACCTGCCCCGTCGGGCTCGCTTCGGTAACGCCCGTACGCACCGCGGGATCAAGCCAGGTGACTTCGCCTGAGACTGTCTCTAGAATGGTCGCCCTTGATTCTGGGGGGTCGGAGTGCCGGCCTGTTTCTGTGCCACGAGGAATATCCATGCAAGTTTCCGTTGAAAACACCTCTGCTCTCGAGCGTCGCATGACCATTGGCGTGCCGGCCGAGCGTATTGAAACCGAAGTGAACAAGCGTCTGCAGCAGACTGCACGGCGTGCCAAGGTTCCCGGTTTCCGCCCGGGCAAGGTACCCATGAGCGTCATCCGCCAGCGCTACGAAGCCTCGGCTCGTCAGGAAGCCTTGGGTGATCTCATTCAGGAAACCTTCTACGAAGCCGTTGTCGAGCAGAAGCTCAATCCGGCCGGCGCACCCGCCGTCGAACCCAAGGTGTTCGAAAAGGGCAAGGACCTGGAATACGTCGCCACCTTCGAAGTCTTCCCCGAGTTCGAAGTCAAGGGCCTGGACGGCATCGAGATCGAGCGTCAGGACGCAAGCGTCGAAGACGCCGACATCGACAAGATGCTCGACGTGCTGCGCAAGCAGGGCACCCGTTACGAGGCCGTTGACCGTGCTGCCGCCAACGATGACCAGGTCACCATCGATTTCGTCGGCACCCAGGATGGCGAAGCCTTCGCCGGTGGCTCCGCCGAGAACACCAAGCTGGTGCTGGGTTCGGGTCGCATGATCCCCGGTTTCGAAGACGGCCTGGTCGGTGCCAAGGCCGGTGACGAGCGCGTGCTCGACCTGACCTTCCCCGAGGACTACCAGAACCTGGATCTGGCCGGCAAGGCCGCCCAGTTCAAGGTCACCGTCAAGGAAGTGGCCGCGCCCGAGCTGCCCGAACTGAACGAAGCCTTCTTCAAGCAGTTCGGCGTGGAAGAGACCACTGTCGAAGGTTTCCGCGCCGAAGTGCGCAAGAACATGGAGCGCGAGCTGCGCCAGGCCCTCAAGACCAAGGTCAAGAACCAGGTCATGGACGGTCTGCTGGCCGCCAACCAGATCGACGTTCCGGCTGCTCTGATCAGCAACGAAGTGGATCGTCTGCGCGTTCAGGCCGTCCAGCAGTTCGGTGGCAACATCCAGCCCGAGCAACTGCCGGCCGAGCTGTTCAGCGAACAGGCCAAGCGCCGCGTGCTGCTGGGTCTGATCATCGCCGAGATGGTCAAGCAGTTCGAGCTCAAGCCCGATGATGCCCGCGTCCGCGAGCTGATCGAGGAAATGGCGGCGGCCTACCAGGAGCCCGAGCAGGTAGTGAAGTGGTACTACCAGAACGAGCAGCAGCTGAACGAAGTGCGTTCGGTTGTACTGGAAGAACAAGTCGTGGATACTGTCCTCAAGCAGGCAAAAGTCACCGACAAGCAGGTCTCCTACGAGGACGCGGTCAAACCGGCCGAGGCTCCGCAAGCAGCCTGATCTGCCTCCAGTTGCTAGTTCACCTAAGCCAGCCTCGTGCTGGCTTATGTGTTTTTGACAGGTCATCCAGATAGGGAGCTAGTGCAGGACATGTCCCGCAATTCATACATGCAATCCATGCCCGATATTCAAGCCGCTGGCGGTCTGGTACCCATGGTGGTGGAGCAATCCGCCCGGGGCGAGCGCGCCTACGACATCTACTCCCGGCTGCTCAAGGAGCGGGTCATCTTCCTGGTGGGTCAGGTCGAGGACTACATGGCCAATCTGGTCGTCGCCCAGCTGCTGTTCCTGGAAGCGGAGAATCCTGACAAGGACATCCACCTCTATATCAACAGCCCGGGTGGTTCGGTGACCGCCGGCATGTCGATCTACGACACCATGCAGTTCATCAAGCCCGACGTTTCGACCATCTGCATCGGCCAGGCCTGCAGCATGGGCGCCCTGCTGCTGGCAGGCGGTGCCGCCGAGAAGCGCTTCTGCCTGCCGCACTCGCGGATGATGATTCACCAGCCGCTGGGCGGCTTCCAGGGTCAGGCGTCGGACATCGAAATTCACGCCCGTGAAATTCTGACCATCCGTGAGCGTCTGAACAAGGTACTGGCGCATCACACCGGTCAGCCCATGGACGTGATCGCCCGCGACACCGACCGTGACAACTTCATGAGTGGCCCCGAAGCCGTTGCCTACGGCCTGATCGACAAGGTCCTCGAGAAGCGCAACATCCCCGCCTGACCCCCCCTCGACCACCTGCCCAGGCGCCGTCGTTTGGGCAGGTAGGCTTGAAAAACCGTGCAATAGGCTCCATCTTGTTGATGTAAGCACATTCCATTGGATCGATCGAATGACAGATACGCGCAATAGCGACGATAACGGCAAGCTGCTTTACTGCTCCTTCTGCGGCAAGAGTCAGCACGAAGTACGTAAATTGATCGCTGGACCCTCCGTCTTCATCTGCGACGAATGCGTCGACCTGTGCAATGACATCATCCGCGAGGAAGTCCAGGAAGCTCAGGCCGAAAGCAATGCGCACAAGCTGCCAGCGCCGAAGGAAATCAGCGCCATCCTCGACCAGTATGTCATTGGTCAGCAGCGTGCCAAGCGGGTCCTCGCCGTTGCCGTCTACAACCACTACAAGCGTCTGAATCAGCGCGAGAAGAAGGACGACGTCGAACTGGGCAAGAGCAACATCCTGCTCATCGGCCCGACCGGTTCGGGCAAGACCTTGCTGGCGGAAACGCTGGCGCGCCTGCTCAACGTGCCTTTCACCATCGCCGATGCCACCACTCTGACCGAAGCCGGTTATGTGGGTGAGGACGTCGAGAACATCATTCAGAAGTTGCTGCAGAAGTGCGACTACGATGTGGAAAAGGCCCAGATGGGTATCGTCTACATCGACGAGATCGATAAGATCTCGCGCAAGTCCGACAACCCTTCCATCACCCGCGATGTGTCGGGCGAGGGCGTGCAGCAGGCCCTGCTGAAGCTGATCGAAGGTACCGTGGCGTCGGTTCCGCCTCAGGGTGGCCGCAAGCATCCCCAGCAGGAATTCCTGCAGGTCGATACCCGCAACATCCTGTTCATCTGCGGTGGCGCCTTCGCCGGTCTGGAAAAGGTCATTCAGAACCGTTCCACCAAGGGTGGCGGCATCGGCTTCAACGCCGAGGTACGCAGCGTGGAGCTGGGCAAGAAGATCGGCGAATCCCTGCGTGACGCCGAGCCCGAGGATCTGGTCAAGTTCGGTCTGATTCCCGAGTTCGTCGGCCGTCTGCCGGTCATCGCGACCCTGGACGAGCTGGACGAGCCGGCGCTGATGCAGATCCTGACCGAGCCGAAGAACGCCCTGACCAAGCAGTACGCCAAGCTGTTCGAGATGGAAGACGTGGATCTGGAATTCCGTCCCGACGCCCTCAAGGCGGTCGCCCGCAAGGCGCTGGAGCGCAAGACCGGTGCCCGGGGTCTGAGATCCATCCTCGAAGGCATCCTGCTCGAGACCATGTACGAGATTCCTTCGCAGAAGGAAGTCAGCAAGGTGGTCATCGACGAGAGCGTCATCGACGGGAGTTCCCAGCCGCTGCTCATCTACGAGAACAGCGAGCCCGCCAAGGCGGCGCCGGACGCGTGACAGAAGGGGCTTCGGCCCCTTTTTCATTTCAGCGACGGTTGTATTTTGCGGCGGCCAACCTCATGTTAGAGGAAACCGAGGCCTTAACCGCATCTGCGGCCGATTATTTGCCGAGACCCGTATCCCATGACTACGACGATAGAACTTCCCCTGCTGCCCCTACGTGACGTAGTGGTCTATCCCCACATGGTCATCCCATTGTTCGTCGGAAGGGAAAAGTCCGTCGAGGCCCTCGAGGCCGCCATGGCTGGCGACAAGCAGATCCTGCTGGTCGCGCAGAAGAATCCCGGCGATGACGACCCGGCGGCGGATGACATGTATCACATGGGTACGGTCGCAACCGTTCTCCAACTGCTCAAGCTGCCCGATGGTACCGTCAAGGTCCTGGTCGAGGGCGAGCAGCGTGGCCGTATCGAGTCCTTCGTCGAGAGCCAGGCCTACGCCCGTGCACTGGTCACGCTGATCGAGGACAGCGAAGCTCCGGATCGCGAATCCGAGGTGTTCTCGCGCAGCCTGATGAGTCAGTTCGAGCAATACGTGCAGCTCGGCAAGAAGGTTCCCGCCGAGGTGCTGTCCTCGCTCAACAGCATCGAGGACCCCAGCCGCCTGGTCGACACCATGGCCGCGCACATGGCGCTGAAGATCGAGCAGAAGCAGGAAATCCTCGAGATCACCGAGCTGGGTGCGCGTGTCGAGCACGTGCTGGCCCTGCTGGATGCGGAAATCGACCTCCTGCAGGTGGAGAAGCGCATCCGCGGCCGTGTCAAGAAGCAGATGGAGCGCAGCCAGCGCGAGTACTATCTCAACGAACAGATGAAGGCCATCCAGAAAGAACTGGGTGACATCGACGAAGGGCACAACGAGGTCGATGACCTCAAGCGTCGCATCGAAGCCGCCGGTCTGCCCAAGGATGCCCTGGCCAAGGCCAATGCCGAGCTGAACAAGCTCAAGCAGATGTCCCCGATGTCGGCTGAAGCCACGGTGGTGCGCTCCTACATCGACTGGCTGGTGAACGTGCCGTGGCAGGCCGAAAGCAAGGTCCGCCTGGACCTGGGGCGTGCCGAGGAAGTCCTCGACAAGGACCATTACGGTCTCGAGGAAGTGAAGGAACGCATCCTCGAATACCTCGCCGTGCAGAAGCGCGTGAAGAAGGTGCGCGGCCCGGTGCTGTGCCTGGTCGGTCCGCCCGGGGTGGGCAAGACCTCCCTGGCCGAGTCGATCGCCCGCTCCACCGGTCGCAAGTTCGTACGCATGGCCCTGGGTGGCGTGCGTGACGAAGCCGAGATCCGCGGTCACCGCCGCACCTACATCGGCTCCATGCCGGGTCGTCTCATCCAGAAGATGACCAAGGTCGGGGTGCGCAATCCGCTGTTCCTGCTCGACGAAATCGACAAGATGGGTAACGACATGCGCGGCGATCCCGCCTCCGCGTTGCTCGAGGTCCTGGACCCGGAGCAGAACCATACCTTCAACGACCATTACCTCGAAGTGGACTACGACCTCTCCGACGTGATGTTCGTCTGCACCGCCAACTCCATGAACATTCCGGCGCCGCTGCTGGATCGCATGGAAGTCATTCGCCTGCCGGGCTATACCGAGGCGGAAAAGGTCAACATCGCCACCCGCTACCTGATTCCCAAGCAGGTCAAGGCCAACGGCCTGAAGAAGGGCGAGGTGGAGTTCGATGAGGCCGCGCTGTGCGACATCATCCGCTACTACACCCGCGAAGCGGGCGTCCGGAGCCTGGAGCGCCAGGTGGCCAAGGTCTGCCGCAAGGTGGTCAAGCAGCACGCCCTGAGCAAGGAGCGTACCGCCAGCGTCACCGTGGACACCCTGGAGCACTGGCTGGGCGTACGCAAGTTCCGCTACGGTCTCGCCGAGCAGCAGGATCAGATCGGTCAGGTGACCGGGCTGGCCTGGACCCAGGTGGGTGGCGAACTGCTGACCATCGAGTCCGCGGTCGTTCCCGGCAAGGGCCAGATGATCAAGACCGGTTCGCTGGGCGATGTGATGGCCGAGTCCATCACCGCGGCCCTGACCGTGGTCCGCAGCCGTGGTCGCAGCCTGGGTATTCCCAAGGACTTCCACGAGAAGCACGACATCCATATCCACGTCCCCGAAGGCGCGACGCCCAAGGACGGTCCGAGTGCCGGTATCGGCATGTGCACGGCGCTGGTCTCGGCGGCCACCCGCATTCCGGTCCGTGCCGACGTGGCCATGACCGGCGAGATCACCCTGCGTGGTCAGGTCCTGGCCATCGGCGGCCTCAAGGAAAAGCTGCTCGCGGCCCACCGTGGCGGCATCCGTACCGTGATCATTCCGGAAGAAAACGTCCGGGATCTGCGGGACATTCCGGACAACATCAAGGCCGACTTGCAGATCAAGCCGGTCAAATGGATTGACGAGGTCTTGGAGGTTGCGCTGCAATACACCCCGGAGCCGCTTCCGGACGATGGTCCGGAGCTCGTCAGCAAGGACGAGAAGCGGGATCAGGAAGGCAAGGAGCGCGTCAGTACCCACTGACAGCGTACCTGGGCTTGATGGGCGGGCTGCCAGACGAGGTTGCTGGTGCTCCGCCGTCCTGCTGGATGCAAGGTCCTTGATTGACGAAAAGGCGCATCTCGAGATGCGCCTTTTCGCTATTTGCTATTCGACGATTTCGCCATGGCCGGTCCGGCCACAGCTCGTGGGGGGAACATGCTACAAAACATCAGGGACCGTTCGCAGGGATGGATTGCCAAAGTCATCATCGGATTCATCATCCTGTTGATGGCACTGACCGGCTTCGAAGCGATCATCCGCGCCACGGGTCACCAGGGCGCCGTTGCCCTGGTCAACGGCGACGAGATCAAGCAGACGGAACTGGCCCAGGCCGTGGAAATGCAGCGTCGCCAGCTGCAGCAGCAATTGGGGCAGGGCTTCGATCCGTCCACCCTGGATGATCGTCTGCTGCGTGAATCCGCGCTCAAGGCACTGATCGACAAGCAACTGCTGCTGCAGAGCGCCAAGGCCGATCGCTTCGCCTTCTCCGAGCAGGCACTGGATCAACTGATCCTCAATACCCCCGAATTCCAGACCGAAGGGCGTTTCGATCCGCAGCGCTTCGACCAGGCCGTTCGCCAAATGAACTACAACCGCCTGCAATTCCGCGATCTCTTGCGCGACGAGATGCTGATCGGTCAACTGCGCGCTGGCATCGTCGGCAGCAATTTCGTCACCGATGCCGATATCGAGGCCTTCGCCGCCCTCGAACGTCAGACCCGTGATTTCGCCATGCGTACCGTCAAGGCCTCGCCGGCCGGCATCACGCCGACCCAGGACGAGATCCGGGCCTACTACGACAGCCACAAGAACGCCTTCATGACCCCCGAGCAGGTGGTCATGGAGTACGTCGAGCTGAAGAAGGATGCCTTCCTGGCCAAGGCCAAGGTCGACGAAAGCCGCCTGCAGGCCGCCTACAAATCCGAAATCGCCAATCTGTCGGAGCAGCGTGACGCCGCCCATATCCTCATCGAGGTCAACGACAAGCAGAACGACGACCAGGCCAAGGCCAAGATCCAGCAGATCCAGGAACGCCTGAAGAAGGGTGAAGACTTCGGCAAGCTGGCCAAGGAGTTCTCCCAGGACCCGGGTTCGGCGGCCAATGGCGGTGACCTCGGCTTCGCCGGTCGCGGCGTCTATGATCCGGCCTTCGAAGAGGCCTTGTACGCCCTGGCACCCCAGCAGGTGTCGGCACCGGTGCGTACCAGCTTTGGCTGGCACCTGATCAAGCTGCAGGGCGTCCAGGCGCCGGAAGTGCCGACGCTGGCCAGTGTCCGGCCGCGTCTGGAGCAGCAGCTCAAGGCGGAAGACGCCGACCGCCTGTTCGTGGAAGCGGGCCGCAAGCTGGAAAGCTCCGCCTATGAGTCCTCCGACCTGAGCCAGCCGGCCCAGGAGCTGGGTCTGCAGGTCAAGACCAGCGCTCCCTTCGGTCGCGAAGGAGGCGAAGGGTTGACCGCCAACCGTCAGGTGATCGAGGCGGCCTTCAGTGAAGACGTCCTGCGCAACGGTGCCAACAGCACCGCGCTGCAACTCGATCCGGAGACCCTGGTGGTGATTCGTGACAAGGAGCACCGCACGCCTCAGCTGCAACCCCTGGATGCGGTCAGGAAAGAGATCGTGACCCGCCTGACTCAGGAAAAGGCCGCAGCCGTTGCCAAGCAGGCTGGCGAAGAGCAGCTCAAGACCCTGCGTGCCGGTGGCAAGGCGGCCGCAGGTGACTGGCGTACGGTCGAAGCCGCCACCCGCAACCAGGAGGGCGTCGATCCCCAGGTGCTGCAGGCGGCCTTCCGCATGGCCAAGCCGGAAGCCGACAAGCCGTCCTATGCCGGAATCAGCCTGCAGAACGGTGACTTCGTGCTGATCCGCTTGCAGGGCGTAGGGGTGCCCAAGGAAGCCCTGAGCGCCGAGGACAAGGCGTTGTACCGTCGCTACCTGGCTTCGCGCGCCGGACAGGTCGATTTCGCGGCCTATCGTCGGGCCCTGGATGCCAAGGCCGAGATCAAGCATCTCTGATACGAAAAAAGCCCGGGAAACCGGGCTTTTTCTTGGGCGGCGATAACGCTGGCCAGGTCTTGCTGGCAGCGTCCGCAGGGAGAGGGCAGCGCTTCCAGATGATTACTGGACAAGTTCCTGCTCGTCGAACAGGCCGTCGAACAGCATCGTGGACAGATAGCGCTCACCGGAATCCGGCAGGATGACCACCATGGTCTTGCCCTGCATCTCCGGTGTCTCGGCCAGCCGGACCGCGGCGGCCATGGCGGCGCCGCAGGAAATGCCGCAGAGAATGCCTTCCTCGCGCATCAGTCGCTGGGCCATCAGCTTGGCCTGCTCATCGCTCACCTGCTCGACGCGATCGACCATGGTGAGATCAAGATTGCCGGGCACGAAGCCGGCGCCGATACCCTGGATCTTGTGCGGGCTGGGTTTCACCTCGGCACCGGCCAGGGTCTGGCTGATGACCGGCGAGGTCTCCGGCTCGACGGCCACCGAGAGGATCGGCTTGCCCTTGGTGTTCTTGATGAAGCGCGAGATGCCGGTCAGGGTGCCGCCGGTACCCACGCCGGCTACCAGTACATCGATGGCGCCATCGGTGTCGTTCCAGATCTCGGGGCCGGTGGTCTTCTCGTGGATGGCTGGATTGGCCGGGTTGTCGAATTGCTGCGGCATGAAATAGCGATCGGGTTCGCTCTCGGCGATTTCCCGGGCCTTTTCGATGGCGCCCTTCATGCCCTTGGCCGGCTCGGTCAGCACCAGCTCCGCACCGAGCGCCTTGAGCACCTTGCGCCGCTCCAGACTCATGGAGGCGGGCATGGTCAGTACCAGGCGGTAACCCCGCGCGGCGGCGACATAGGCCAGGCCGATGCCCGTATTGCCCGAGGTCGGCTCGACCAGGCTCATGCCCGGCTTGAGCAGCCCCTTGGCTTCGGCGTCCCAGATCAGGTTGGCACCGATGCGGCACTTGACCGAATAGCCCGGGTTGCGCCCCTCGATCTTGGCGAGCAGGGTCACGCCCTTGGGGCCGAGGCGATTGATGTAGACCAGCGGCGTATTGCCGATGGACTGGGCGTTGTCAGCGAAGATGCGGCTCATGGCGGATCCTGTACGGCGCGGAAAACTCGCAGCCTAGGCCTTGCGTCCGATGACGTCCAGCCCGGGCGCGGCATGCTATCGTCAGGCGAAACAGCTGCCGAGGATCTGTGATGGCCTTCCAGGGTACCGAGCGTTATGTGGCCACGGCCGAACTCAGTCTGGCGGTCAATGCCGCCATCCAGCTGGGGCGTCCGCTGCTGGTGAAGGGTGAACCGGGTACCGGCAAGACGCTGCTGGCCGAACAGGTGGCGGAGAGCCAGGGCGCGCGGCTGATCACCTGGCATGTGAAGTCCACCACCAAGGCGCAGCAGGGCCTCTATGAATACGATGCGGTGAGCCGCCTGCGTGACTCCCAGCTCGGCGATCCCCGGGTGCAGGAGGTGGCGAACTACATCAAGCCGGGCAAGCTGTGGGACGCCTTCACCGCCGAGGACCCGGTGGTGCTGCTGATCGACGAGATCGACAAGGCCGACCTCGAATTTCCCAACGATCTGCTGCTGGAACTCGATCGCATGGAGTTCCACGTTTACGAGACCGGCGAGACCATCCGCGCCCAGCGGCGCCCGATCATCATCATCACCTCAAACAACGAAAAGGAACTGCCGGACGCCTTCCTGCGCCGCTGCTTCTTTCACTTCATCCGCTTTCCCGAGCGCGAAACCCTCGAGCGCATCGTCCAGGTGCACTATCCCGACCTCCAGCAGCGTCTGGTCAAGGAGGCCCTGGATCTCTTCCTTGACCTGCGCAGCGTGCCGGGGCTGAAGAAGAAGCCGTCCACCTCGGAGCTGGTGGACTGGCTCGCGCTGCTGCTGGGCGATGAGGTGGCGCAACGGACACTGCATGGCGAGGGTGGTCTGCCGCCGCTGGCGGGCGCCCTGTTGAAGAACGAGCAGGATTTGCAGTTGCTCGAACGCCAGGCCTTCATGCGCCGTCGCCGGAGCTGAGGAGAGGCATGTTCCTCGATTTCTTCACCCGACTCAGGGCGGCGGGCATCCCCGTGTCCCTGGGCGAACTGCTGGACCTGCACGCCGCGCTGGATGCCGGCCTGGCAGTGGCCGATCCCGACGCCTTCTATTTGCTGGCCCGCGCCGTACTGGTCAAGGACGAGCGCTTCTTCGACCGTTTCGATCGGGTCTATGCCGGCGAGATGGCCAGGTCGGAGCCTTCCCCGGATGCGCAGGCGGTTCCCGCGGACTGGCTGCGACTGGAGCTGCAGCGGCGACTGTCCGAGGAGGAGCGCCAGCGGCTCCAGGCGCTGGGTAGCCTCGATGAGCTGCTCGCCACCCTGCAGCAGCGCCTCGCCGAACAGCGCGAGCGGCACGCCGGTGGCAACAAGTGGATCGGCACGGGAGGCACCAGTCCCTTCGGCAGCGGTGGCTACAATCCCTTCGGCGTGCGCGCCGGCGAGGCCGGTACCCGGCAAGGGCGGGCGGCCAAGGTCTGGGAGCAACGCGACTACCGCAATCTGGACGATCGCGCCCCGCTGGACCGCCGCAACCTGCAGCTGGCCCTGCGCCGGCTCAGGCGCTTCGCCCGCCAGGGCGCGGCGGCGGAATTCGACCTGGAGGGGACCGTCGCGGCTACGGCGCGCGAGGGCGGCCTGCTGGACGTGCGCTATCGTCCGGAGCGGCACAACGCGACCAAGGTGCTCCTGCTGCTCGATGTCGGCGGCTCCATGGATCTGCATGTGCGGCTGTGCAGCGAGTTGTTCAGCGCCTGTCGGCTGGAGTTCCGCCACCTGGAGTACTACTACTTCCACAACTGCGTCTACGAACGCGTCTGGCGGGACAATGCCCGGCGCCACGAAGAGGGGCTGGCGACCAGCGAGCTCCTGCGCCGCTATGGCGCGGACTATCGGCTGGTGATCGTTGGCGATGCCAGCATGGGGCCCTATGAGATCACCCATCCCGGCGGCAGCGTCGAGCACTGGAACGAAGAATCCGGCGCGCTCTGGATCCAGCGGCTGTGCCAGCACTTCCCCCGGGCGGTCTGGCTCAATCCCTATCCGCAGGAGGGCTGGGCCAGCAGCACCTCGATCCGGCTGCTGCGCGAACTCATGGCCCAGCGGATGTTTCCCTTGACCGGCGAAGGCCTCGGCGAAGCCATCCGTACCTTGACCCGCCCATGAAAAAACCCGGCCAAGGCCGGGTCTTTTCATCGCTCGCGCTTAGCGCTGACCGTAGCGGCGCAGGGCCTCGATGCGGTCTTCCAGCGGTGGGTGGCTCATCAGCAGACCAGCCAGACCGTTCTTCAGCGAGCCGTTGATGCCGAAGGCGTTCAGGGTGTCGGGCATCTGCACCGGGATACCTTGTTCGGCACGCAGGCGTTGCAGGGCGCCGATCATGGCGTTGGGGCCAGCCAGGCGGGCACCGGCTTCGTCGGCGCGGAATTCGCGTTTGCGCGAGAACCACATGACGATGATGCTGGCCAGGATACCCAGGACCAGTTCGGCGATGATGGTGGTCACGAAATAGGCGATGCCGTGGCCTTCCTCGTTCTTGAAGATGGCCTTGTCGACGAAGTTGCCGAAGATCCGCGCGAAGAACATCACGAAGGTGTTCACCACGCCCTGGATCAGGGCCAGGGTCACCATGTCGCCGTTGGCGACGTGGCCGATCTCGTGGGCCAGCACCGCACGCACCTCGTCGGGCGAGAAACGCTCGAGCAGGCCCTGGCTGACCGCGACCAGGGCGTCGTTGCGGTTCCAGCCGGTGGCGAAGGCGTTGGCCTCGTAGGCCGGGAAGATGCCGACCTCGGGGGTCTTGATGCCGGCTTCGCGGGCCAATTCCTCGACGGTCTGCAGCAGCCACTGCTCATGGCGGGTACGCGGCTGGCTGATGACCTCGGTACGGGTGCTCATCTTCGCCATCCACTTGGAGATGAACAGCGAGACCAGTGAGCCGGCGAAACCGAACACGGCACAGAACACCAGCAGACTGCCATAGTTCTGACCGGTGTAGCGATCCACGCCAAGCACCTTCAAGGTGATGCTGGCAACGATCAGCACCGCCAGGTTGGTAGCCAGAAACAACAGAATGCGCATCATGGTGGGGTACAGCTCCTCACAGGTTTATCTGCCGGCTATATAAGGTTCCGCCCCGGTCCATTCAATGTTTCCACTATTGCAAACTGTGTCGTCTGCCGGCCGGCTGGCCTGGCGGCGGCCAGCGCGCGAGTGCCAGCGCCGGTTGACGCCGCCAGGGACGCCAACCGGTGAAAGACCCGGAAATGCTTTGGCGCTACTGGGCGTAGCCGCCGAGGAAGTTGCCGATGCGACCGATCGCCTGCTCCAGGTCATCGACGCGGGGCAGGGTGACGACGCGGAAGTGGTCGGGCCAGGGCCAGTTGAAGGCCGTGCCCTGAACCACCAGCAGCTTTTCCGAGAGCAGCAGGTCGAGGACGAATTTCTCGTCGTTGTGGATGGGGCAGACCTTGGGGTCGATCCGCGGGAAGGCGTAGAGCGCGCCCATCGGCTTCACGCAGCTGACACCGGGAATGTCGTTGAGCAGCTCCCAAGTGCGATTGCGCTGCTCCAGCAGGCGTCCGTGCGGCAGGACCAGGTCGTTGATGCTCTGGTAGCCGCCCAGCGCGGTCTGGATCGCGTGCTGGGCCGGCACGTTGGCGCACAGGCGCATGTTGGCGAGGATATCGAGGCCTTCGATATAGCTGTGGGCGCGATGCTTGGGGCCCGAGACGATCAGCCAGCCCGAGCGGAAGCCGGCGACGCGATAGGACTTGGACAGGCCGTTGAAGGTCAGGCACAGGACGTCCGGCGCCAGGGAGGCGGTGGAGATGTGCTGGGCTTCGTCATAGAGGATCTTGTCGTAGATCTCGTCGGAGAACAGCACCAGGTTGTGCCGCCGCGCCAGTTCGACGATGCCTTCCAGCACCTCCTTGGAATAGACCGCGCCGGTGGGGTTGTTCGGATTGATCAGCACCAGCGCCTTGGTGTTGCCGGTGATCTTGGCTTCCATGTCCGCCAGGTCGGGGAACCAGCCCGCCTGTTCGTCGCACAGGTAGTGCACCGGCTTGCCGCCGGCCAGGCTGACCGCGGCGGTCCATAGCGGATAGTCCGGCGCCGGGATCAGCACCTCGTCGTTGTTGTTGAGCAGCGCCTGCATGGCCATGACGATCAACTCGGAGACGCCGTTGCCCAGGTAGATGTCCTCGATGCCGACACCCTCGATGCGCTTCTGCTGGCAGTACTGCATCACCGCCTTGCGCGCGCTGAACAGGCCCTTGGAGTCGCTGTAGCCCTGGGCGGTCGGCAGATTGCGGATGACGTCCTGCAGGATCTCCTCGGGCGCCTCGAAGCCGAAGGGTGCCGGATTGCCGATGTTGAGCTTCAGGATGCGATGGCCTTCCTCTTCGAGGCGCTTGGCATGCTTGAGGACCGGGCCGCGGATGTCGTAGCAGACATTGGCGAGCTTGTTCGACTTGGAGACCTGCATGGTGGAATGAATCCTGGAAAAGGGCGAGAAAGACTCGGTGGGGACGGACGTCGACCGGCGCTTGGCAGCATCCGGGGGTGGATGCCAGACTGAGCGGGAATCATACGGCTGCATCGCCTGTTACAAAAGATGCGCCGGCATCCAGAGAGGTCATCATGGAAAAAGTACAGCGTAGCCCGGAAGACTGGCGTGAGCGGCTGACCGACGATCAGTTTCGCGTCTGTCGCCTGGCCGCGACCGAAAGACCCTACACCGGCGCCTACTGCAACACCAAGACACCCGGCGTCTATCACTGCGCCTGCTGCGAACTGGCGCTGTTCGACTCCAGCACCAAGTTCGACTCCGGTTGCGGCTGGCCCAGCTATTACGCACCCATCGATGCCGAGGCGGTGCGGGAAAAGGAAGACCTCAGCCACGGCATGCACCGCGTCGAGGTGCTCTGCGCCCGGTGCGACGCCCATCTCGGCCACGTCTTCCCCGACGGTCCGCCGCCGACCGGCCTGCGCTACTGCATCAATTCGGTGGCGCTGCAGCTGCAACCCAGGGCCTCGGCGTGATCAAGGACATCCTCAGTCTGCCGTTCGACACGGCTGACGGCCAGCGGGCCTGCCTGGCCGACTGGCCGGCGCGGGCCTACCTGGTGGTCAACACCGCCAGTCGTTGCGGCTTCACCCGCCAGTACGATGGCCTCGAGGCGCTGCAGCAGCGCTATCTGGCCGAAGGGCTGCGGGTGATCGTCTTTCCCTGCAATCAGTTCGGCGGCCAGGAGCCCGGCAGCAATGCCGAGATCCAGACCTTCTGCCTGACCCGCTTCAATGTCAGCTTTCCGGTGATGGCCAAGCTCGACGTCAATGGTGAAGGCGCCCACCCGCTGTTCGTCGCGCTCAAGAAGGCGGCGCCAGGGCTGTTGGGTGGCGCGATCCGCTGGAATTTCACCAAGTTCCTGGTCACGCCGGCGCAGGGGCGCGTTCAGCGCTTCGCGCCCATCACTCGGCCGTCGCAGTTGGAAAAGCATGTCCGCCAGGCGCTGGCCTCCTAGCGCCGTGCTCGTCCGCCCTTTGTCTGGATGGTAAAGGTCATACGATAATGTCCGGCCTGGCGGGCGGCTGGCCCGCTTCCCTTTTTGTCGTCAAGGATCATCCCTGTGAATGCCTCCCTAGAAGACTTTCTGCTCCACGCGCGGCAGGTGCTGGAGCGTCTCGAACCCCTGTTGCCCCATCGTCGCGAGCCGCTGGACTGGCAGCGCTGCTATGCCGCGCGCTGGCGCCGGGAAGGGCATGGCGGCTATCTGCAGCCGCTCGAGGTCAATCTGGAACTGCGCCTGGCCGATCTGCTGGGTATCGATCGCCAACGCGATCAGCTCGCCCGCAACACCCGCCAGTTCGTGGCTGGATTGCCGGCCAACCACAGTCTGCTGTGGGGCGCGCGGGGCACCGGCAAGTCGTCGTTGATCCGGGCGCTGCTGGCGGAATATGCCGGTGAGGGTCTGCGGCTGATCGAAATCGAACGTGACGATCTCGCCGATCTACCGCGGGCCGTGGAGCAGCTCGCCGGTCAGCCACAGCGCTTCGTGGTGTTCTGCGATGACCTGTCGTTCGATTCCGGCAGCGACGACTACCGGGTGCTCAAGAGCGTGCTGGACGGTTCCCTGGAACAGGCGCCGGACAACGTGGTGCTCTACGCCACCTCCAACCGGCGCCACCTGGTGGCCGAGCGGCAGAGCGACAATGCCAACTGGGAGCACGTCGACGGTGAACTGCACCCCAGCGAAGCGGCCGAAGACAAGATCGCCCTGTCGGATCGTTTCGGCCTCTGGCTGTCCTTCTATCCCTTTACCCAGGATCACTACCTGGCCGTGGTGCGCCACTGGTGCGCGACCCTGGCCGGCAAGTCCGGCCTGCAGCTGGAGTGGTCGGAAGAAGCGGATCGCGAGGCCATCCGCTGGGCTTCCGGTCGTGGCAACCGCAACGGCCGCTGCGCCTATCAATTTGCCCGGCAGTGGGTCGGGCTCAAACTCTTGGAGAAAGCATGACCGTAGAACTGACGGGCGTAGGGGCGGGACTCGAGGGTTACGCCATGCTGGCCGCTCAGGTGGAAGCCCTGCTGGCCGGCGAGCGCGACTTGGTAGCCAATGCCGCCCAGTTGTCGGCCTTCATCTATCAGGAAGTCCCGGACCTGAACTGGGCCGGCTTCTATTTCGTCGAGAGTGAGGACCAGCTGCTGCTCGGGCCCTTCCAGGGCAAGGTCGCCTGCATGCGCATTCCCTTCAGCAAGGGCGTGTGCGGGGCGGCTGCCCGCGAGCGGCGTACCCAGCGCGTCGAGGACGTCCATGCCTTTCCCGGGCATATCGCCTGTGACGCCGCGTCGCGCAGCGAGCTGGTGGTGCCGCTGGTCCAGGACGGTCGGCTGATCGGCGTGCTGGATCTGGACAGTCCGAATCCGGGGCGCTTCAGCGCGGCGGATCAGGCTGGTATCGAGGCGCTGGTAGAGGCCTTTCTGGTCGCGACCGACTGCTGATCGCCGGAGGAGGGCAGGGAAGCCCTCACTCGTAGTCGTTCTTCTTGCGCCAGCTGTCGTCCTTGAGCGTGTCCACGCTGTCCGACAGCTCGTTGGCACTGCTGCTGGCTTGCTCGACCAGTTCGCTCTGCTGGCGTTTCACCTGGGTGATCTGCTCCTCGAGATAGGCCAGCAACTCGGTATAGCGCTCGGGCTGCTGCTGCTTGCGAATCTGCATGATCGCCCGCTCGTACGACTGGCGCGCCTGGATGTAATGCTCGCTCTTGATCTGCTGTTCGGCCTGATAGCGGAAGAATTCCACATAGGTCGCCGTGAGCAGATAGCGCATCTCGCCGACCCAGCGCTGCGCCTCCTGGCCATCGAGAATGCCGATCTGGTTGGCATGAGCGACGAGCGCATGGAGCATCTCCAGATAGCCGCGGACTTCCTTGACCCGCGCTTCGGTGTGCACGGGCCGGGCGACATTGCCGACTTCGATGTCGTCGCCCTTGGCCAGGGCTTCTTCCAGTTCGGTCTTGCGCGCGGTGAGGCCGGCGGACGGGGTCTGCAGGGCGGCGAGGCGGGCGATCAGCCCCAGTTCGATGCGGTGGAACAGCTGCTTGAGCGCCGGGGTCATCAGCTGGCCGGGCAGACTGCCGCCCAACTGGGCGCAGCGCTTGATGCGGTCGGTGAGGTCGGCGACCAGGCGCTGCTTTTCCAGGCGTCCGGCTTCGAGCTTCTGGTTGACGAAGGCGATCATGATCAACAGGAGGATGCCAAGCCCCACTACTGCTGCAATCATCGTTGAGGACATGACCTTCTCCATGGTGCTTGCCCGCCGTTTGTCGTACGAGCGAAGTCGTTGATTTGAAAAGTATTTAATCAGCTATTGACGCCCAGGGTAAGGCTCCCTAGAATGCGCGCACTCCCAACGGCGGCAAGCGTCAGCCGAGTGGTAGGCCAGAGTCCTGACGGATTCTACCTGGTCCCCTTCGTCTAGTGGCCTAGGACACCGCCCTTTCACGGCGGTAACAGGGGTTCGAGTCCCCTAGGGGACGCCAAAATTGCGGGAATAGCTCAGTTGGTAGAGCACGACCTTGCCAAGGTCGGGGTCGCGAGTTCGAGTCTCGTTTCCCGCTCCAAATACAATCCGGTTGCCCTCGGGCGGGCGGATGCAAGGTGAAAGGCCTTGTGGAAAGAGGTTTCGTCCCCTTCGTCTAGTGGCCTAGGACACCGCCCTTTCACGGCGGTAACAGGGGTTCGAGTCCCCTAGGGGACGCCATATTGCGGGAATAGCTCAGTTGGTAGAGCACGACCTTGCCAAGGTCGGGGTCGCGAGTTCGAGTCTCGTTTCCCGCTCCAAACACAATCTCACGGTTGCATGACAGTGGGATGCAAGGTGAAAGGCCTTGTGGAAAGAGGTTTCGTCCCCTTCGTCTAGTGGCCTAGGACACCGCCCTTTCACGGCGGTAACAGGGGTTCGAGTCCCCTAGGGGACGCC
>NZ_JAVHTY010000003.1 GCF_031085165.1 Pseudomonas sp. 102515
GAAACCACGAGCGGAACCGCCCCAGGTGTCGGCACAGACCTTGGTCAGCGCTGCGGTCAGCGTGGTCTTGCCATGGTCGACGTGACCGATGGTGCCCACGTTCAGGTGCGGCTTGTTACGTTCAAACTTTTCTTTAGCCATCGACACTCTCTCCCTTCACGAATTGAGCAAAGCAATGCCGCCATTAAAACAAAGGCAGATATTTTCATATCTGCCTTTTAAGATGGAGCTCATGAGCGGATTTGAACCGCTGACCTCACCCTTACCAAGGGTGTGCTCTACCAACTGAGCTACATGAGCGAAACATTTGCCAGTCAAACTGGAGCGGGTAGCGGGAATCGAACCCGCATCATCAGCTTGGAAGGCTGAGGTTCTACCACTGAACTATACCCGCAGAGCCTAAGCGCTCTAGCAATCTGGTGGAGGGGGAAGGATTCGAACCTTCGAAGTCTGCGACGTCAGATTTACAGTCTGATCCCTTTGGCCACTCGGGAACCCCTCCAAAGTGAGGCGGCATTTTCTTCATCTGCCCCCCTCTTGTCAAGGATCTTTTTAAAATCTCCTTAACAATCAATGCTTTCGCCTCGCTCGCTAGCGTTATCAGCGAAAGCGGGCGCAGTTTATGCAATCGCAGTGGACCATGCAACCCCAAGACGCAAAAAAAGCTTAAAAAACAAAGGCCACCCTAGCGGCGGCCTTTGTTTGCAGACAATCGCCCCTGCTTACAGCTGGGGACCGGCGGCCAGAATGCCTTCGGATACGCCGGAGAACTTCTTGAAGTTCTCGACGAACTTGCCAGCCAGCTCGCGCGCCGCCGCATCATAGGCAGCGCCATCCTGCCAGGTGTCGCGGGGATTGAGCAGGACGCTGTCCACGCCGGGAACGGCGACCGGGACGTCGAGATTGATGACCGGCACGTGGCGGGTCTCGGTACCGATGAGGGCACCACTCTGGATCGCCGCGATGACCGCACGGGTAGTCGGGATGTTGAAGCGCTTGCCGACGCCGTAACCGCCACCGGTCCAGCCGGTGTTGACCAGGTACACCTTGGAGCCGAAGCCCTGGATGCGCTTGATCAGCAGATCGGCGTACTCGGCCGCCGGACGCGGGAAGAAGGGTGCGCCGAAGCAGGTGGAGAAAGTCGACTTGATACCGGGACCGGAACCCATCTCGGTCGAGCCGACCAGGGCGGTGTAGCCGGACAGGAAGTGGTAGGCCGCCTGCTCGTTATTGAGGATGGATACCGGGGGCAGGACGCCGGTGAGGTCGCAGGTCAGGAAGATGACCGCGTTGGGCTCGCCACCCAGATTGTGCTCGGCGCGCTTGTCGATCAGTTCGCGCGGATAGGCCGCCCGGCTGTTCTGGGTCAGGCTGTCGTTGGCATAGTCGGGGTGACGGGTCTGGGGATCCAGGACCACGTTCTCCAGGACGGCGCCGAACTGGATGGCCTTCCAGATGACCGGCTCGTTCTTCTCGGACAGGTCGATGCACTTGGCGTAGCAACCACCTTCCATGTTGAAGACGGTGCCCACGCCCCAGCCATGCTCGTCATCACCGATAAGGTAGCGGCTCTGGTCGGCGGAAAGGGTGGTCTTGCCGGTACCGGACAGACCGAAGAACAGGGTGACGTCACCCTCCTCGCCCACGTTGGCCGCGCAGTGCATCGGCAGCACGTCCTTTTCCGGCAGCAGGAAGTTCTGCACCGAGAACATGGCCTTCTTCATCTCGCCGGCGTAGCGCATACCGGCGATCAGCACCTTGCGGGCCGCGAAGTTGATGATGACGGTACCGTCGGAATTGGTGCCGTCACGCGCGGGCTCGCAGACAAACTCGGGCGCGTTGATGATCTCCCAGGCCGGCTTGGACTGGGGATTGTATTCGGCCGGATTGATGAACAGGCAGCGGCCGAACAGGTTGTGCCAGGCGGTCTCGGTACGCATGACGACGGGCAGGTAGTGCTCTACATCAGCGCCTACATGCACGTGGGAGACGAATTGATCACGCTCGTCCAGGTAAGCGCTGACGCGCTCCCACAGCGGCGCGAACTTCTCCTCCGGGAAGGCACGATTGATCGGCCCCCAGTGGATGGCATCGCGCGTGGAGGCTTCCTCGACGATAAAGCGATCTACCGGCGAACGCCCCGTGCGATGCCCCGTCTTGACGACCAGCGAGCCATTGGCGGCCAGCTCTCCTTCGCCACGTCGCAGGGACTCTTCCACTAACTGCGCGACGCTGATATCGGTATACACGTTGGCTTTCGTCATTTCGTTCCCCATGGCCCTGGGCCGTTCCTCATGCTTGTAGCTCTTACACGGCAGAACTACACGTTGCGGGATTATGCCAGAAAGCCTTCGGGCTTTTGCAACGGCTAGTGCCGGGTATTTCCCGGGGTTTGCGTGCCGCCGCCCGCAAAAATCTGCGCGATATCGGCAGCGTCGAACACCTGCTGTTCATTGCAAAACTGACAATCGACCCGAATTTGTCCGTCCTGTTCGTCGAGCAGGCTCTCGACGTCCGGCTGGCCCATGCTGACCAGGGCATTGGCCGCGCGGTCACGGGAGCAGCTGCAGCTGAAGGCCACTGGCTGCTCGTCGAACAGGCGTACCTTTTCCTCGTGGAACAGGCGGTGCAGGATCACTTCGTTGTCGAGACCCAGCAGCTCTTCGGCCGTGAGGGTATCGGCCAGGGTGACCACGTGCTCCCAGCTGTCCTGGCGGGCCTGGGCGTCCTTGATCCGCGACGGCGGCAATTGCTGGAGCAGCAGGCCGCGGGCGCGGCGGCCATCGGCGTTCAGCCAGAAACGGGTGGGCAACTGCTCGGAGGTGGCGAAATAGCCGGACAGGCACTCAGCCAGATTCGCACCCTCCAGCGAGACGATACCCTGGTAGCGCTGGCCATGGCGCGGGTCGATGGTGAGGGCCAGGACGCCATCGGGCATGAGCTCGCTCAAGGAGGCGGACGCCGTGATCTCGGCCTCTTCGTAGCGCGCGATACCGCGCACCTCGCGCTCACTGGAGCACTCGACCATGAGCAGCGGGATGGGACCGCTGGAGCGCGCCTGCAGCACCAGCAGCCCTTCGAACTTGAGGGTTCCACACAGCAGCGCGGCCGCCGCGAGCAGCTCGCCCAGCAGCTGGGCCACGGGCTCCGGATAGGCATGCTTGGCGAGGACCTCGACGTAGCTGCGATCCAGGGTGGCCAGTTCGCCGCGGACGTCGGTTTCGTCGAACAGGAAACGTTGGGTGAAATCGTGGGAAGTCATGAACTACCTATATAAGGAAGGAGGCCGCGAAGCGTGGCGTTCACGGCGCACGCCAGGACCGGCGAGCGGACCTGGCCATTGAGAGGCTCCGGCGAGCCGCGACGAACTCAGTCGTCGAACGGATGGACGTACTCGCGGAACTGATGGATCTGGCGCCGCTGCTTCTTGGTGGGACGGCCATCGGTCTGCACGCCGAGGTTGCCGGCCTTGCGGGCGGCCGCGGCCTGTTCGCGCGCCTTGAGGCTTTCCGGCGTCTCGGTATAGAGCTGCTGAGCTTCGGGCGCACCCCGGCGGTTCTGCGACAGGGCGACGATCACTATCGTCTTTTCGTCATAGCCCTGCCGGATGGTGAGGACGTCACCGATGCGCGGCTCCTTGCTCGGCTTGCAGCGTTCGCCACGGCACTGGATCTTGCCGCCTTCCAGAGCCGCCTTGGCCAACGCGCGGGTCTTGAAAAAACGCGCGGCCCATAGCCATTTATCGAGGCGCATCCGTTCTTCAGTGTGATCTACTGCATACATCGAATAAAAGGTCCCCTGTTAGGTCTTAGACTCTTCTCAAGAACTCTAAACCATCGGACCGACGCTGCAAGCGCGCCTCTGGAGAGCCATGACCACATTCTTCCCTTCCGACCTGACCGGCCAGACCCGCTGCACAGGGTGCCAGCAGTCGGAACCCCTGGGCTTCGACTTCGACTTCGCCTATCAGCCCATCGTGGACCTGGGCCAAGGCGCAGTCTTCGCCCGGGAGGCGCTGGTGCGCGGACCAGGCGGCGAAGGCGCGCTGTCCGTACTCAACCAGGTGACCGACAGCAACCGCTATCGCTTCGACCAGCTTTGCCGCACCAAGGCCATTGCCACCGCGGCGGCCCTGGGCATGCGGGAGAGCCTGTCGATCAACTTCCTGCCCAACGCCGTCTACCGCCCGGAGTTGTGCATTCGCAGTACGCTGGCCGCCGCACGCGAGCATGGCTTTCCGCTGGAACGGCTGATCTTCGAGACCGTGGAAACCGAACACGTCGCGAGTGACCATCTGACGAACATCCTGCGCGAGTATCAGCAATTCGGCTTCAAGACCGCCATCGACGACTTCGGCGCCGGTCATTCCGGCCTGACGCTGCTGGCCGAATTCCAGCCGGACCTGGTCAAGCTCGACATGGCGCTCATTCGCCACATCGACCGGGACCAGGTGCGGCGGACCATCGTGCGCAACCTGATCGTCATGTGCCGCGAACTGGGTACCCAGGTGATCGCCGAAGGGGTGGAGACCGTGGCCGAACGCGATTGCCTGCGTGACCTCGGCATCGAGCTGATGCAGGGGTATCTGTTCGCCAAACCAGCCTTCAAACAGCTCATTGACCCGCAACATTTAGGCGGAGGCCACTGATTTCAAGGAGCAGCGATGAGCAATTCCGCCGAACCGGTCATTATCGGCCTGAGTGAGTGGGTGGCCCTGCCCGACCTGGGCGTGGTGGGCTTGAGAGCCAAGATCGATACCGGTGCCAGCACTTCGGCGTTGCATGCGACGGAAGTCCAGCCGTTCATGCGCGGCAAGGAACGCTGGGTGAGGTTCACCGTGCACCTGGGGACACTGGTCCAGTCCCGTCATCGCCATTGCGAAGCACCCCTGGTGGCGAAAAAGACCATCCGCAGCTCCAATGGCATCGCCCAGACCCGTTATGTCATCCGCACCCTGCTCGCCCTGGGCGAGTGCCAGTGGCCGGTGGAATTCACCCTGGCCTGCCGCAAGAGCATGCGCTATCGCATGCTGCTCGGTTCCAAGGCATTGATCGATGGTGGCCTGCTGGTGAATCCGGCCGTCTCCTATGCGCAAGACAAACCCCAGTTGTCCCTTTCTCCGGCCTCCGGTGCCCCATGAAAATCGCCGTTCTCTCGCGTAACCCCAATCTGTATTCCACCCGGCGCCTGGTCGAAGCCGGCGTCAGCCGCGGCCATGAGGTGGTCGTGGTCGACACCCTGCGCGCGTACATGAACATCGCCAGCCACAAGCCGCAGATCCATTACCGCGGCAAACCGCTGGAGGGCTTCGATGCGGTCATTCCGCGCATCGGCGCCTCGGTGACCTTCTATGGCTGCGCGGTGCTGCGCCAATTCGAGATGCAGGGCGTCTTTCCGCTCAACGAGAGCGTGGCCATCAGCCGTTCGCGCGACAAGCTGCGCTCCCTGCAGCTGCTCTCGCGCAAGGGCATCGGCCTGCCGGTGACCGGCTTCGCCCATTCGCCGGACGACGTGCCGGACCTTATCCAGATGGTCAACGGCGCCCCCCTGGTGATCAAGGTGCTGGAGGGCACCCAGGGCATCGGCGTGGTGCTCTGCGAGACCGAGAAGGCGGCCGAATCGGTGATCGAGGCCTTCATGGGTCTCAAGCAGAACATCATGGTGCAGGAATACATCCGCGAGGCGGGCGGCGCGGACATCCGCTGCTTCGTGGTCGGCGACAAGGTGATCGCGGCGATGAAGCGGCAGGCGGCGCCGGGGGAGTTCCGTTCGAACCTGCATCGTGGTGGCACCGCCAGCCTGATCAAGATCACCCCCGAGGAGCGCATGACCGCCTTGCGCGCGGCCCGGGCCATGGGCTTGAGCGTCGCGGGGGTGGACATCCTCAGATCCAATCACGGTCCCCTGGTGATGGAGGTCAATTCCTCGCCCGGCCTGGAAGGCATCGAGCAGACCACCGGCAAGGACGTGGCCGGGATCATCATCGAGTACCTGGAAAAGAACGCCGAGCCGGGGCTGACCCGGACCAAGGGCAAGGGCTGAGGCTTCCGTTTTAGGAGTTGTTGGGCTTCGCTAGCGCCTAGCCCAACCTACACGAGCTTCAGCTGGCGCTACGGGGTAGCAGCAGGCCCAAGGGCAACAGTACTCGGGCTTCCACCCCGCCGCCGTCGCGATTGCGCAGCTCGGCGCTGCCGCCGTGCTGCGCGGCGATGCGCTTGACGATCGCCAGGCCCAGCCCCGAGCCGCTGACGGTACGGGCACGATTGCCACGAGTGAAGGGATTGAAGATGTCCTGCAGGTCCTTGGGATCGATGCCGGGACCGCGATCCATAACGCTCAGGGCGACATAGGGCGCGGTGGCGGAGCCTGCGACCTGCCCGACCACTTCGATACCACCACCGCCACCATGGCGCAGGGCGTTTTCCACCAGGTTGGTCAGCAGCCGCTTGAAGGAGATGCGCCGTACCGGCAGCGGCGGCAGGACATCCAGCATCAGCCGTACCCGCTCCGTCTCCTGGTTGTAGGGCGCCACCACCTGGCGGGCCAGTTCGTTGAGATTGGTGAGCTCCTGGGGTTCGTCGCGACCGTCGCGGACGAAGGCGAGGAACTGGTCGAGGATGGCGTTCATGTCCTCGATGTCGCGGATCATGTCCTCGGCTTCTTCGCGCTCGGCCGGCGGCATCAGTTCCACCGCCAGACGCAGGCGGGTCAGGGGCGTGCGCAAGTCATGGGAGACCCCAGCCAGCATCAGTTCGCGTTCGCGGCCCGCCTGCTCGACGTCCTCGGCCATCTGGTTGAAGGCATGGTAGACATCCTGGATCTCGCTCGGGGCATCGGTCTCCGGCAGCCGTACGCTGCGGCCCTTGCCCAGCTCGCGGGCGGCATTCACCAGGCGCCTGAGGGGCTGGTTGAGCTGCCGGACGAAGACCCAGGCGGCGCCGGTGGACAGTAGGCCGATGGCGAAAAACCAGCCCAGCACGCTCCAGATGTGCTGCCCGCGCAGGGGATGGGCCATGAGCGGGATCTTGATCCAGTCCGGCCCCAGGGAGGGCGCCAGGACCCACATGGCCGGACCATGCTGGACCCGCACCCGCACCTCGGTTTCCTCGCCCAGCTCCTGTTTCATCTGGCGCTCGAAGATCTCGCTGTAGGGCCAATGGTATTCCCCGGCCGGCACGGTCTCGGGTGATTCGTAGCGCAGGCCGGCAGCCTGGGCGATGCGCGGGCGCTCGGACTCCGGAGTGGCCCAGTAGGCCTTGAGCGTCAGGGCCGCGCCATGGCTGTACTGGCGATCGACCAGGACGTCCTCGTTGAGCAGCAGATAGACCAGGGTCAGCGCCTTGGAAAACAGCACCGCGAGCAGGACCATCCACAGCGAGCGGGCGAAGAAACTCTGGGGAAACCAGCTGGGCGCCTTCATCGATCAGGATTTCCGCGCGAAACGGCGCGAAAGCCATCACAACCTCTGGGGTTGCAGGGTCCAGATAGGCCACCCGACGCGGACACATTCGGATACATTTGCTCGTCCATTTCTTCCCTTCAACTTGGAGTTCTCTCGTGTCCGACATCTGCCAGACCGGCCTGGACATCGGCTTCGCCTCGCTCAGCTACGCGCAGATCGCCTTTCTAGGCGTGGTGCAGGGTATCACCGAGCTGCTTCCCATTTCGTCCACCGCGCACATGCGGGTGGTTCCCGCCCTGCTCGGCTGGCGCGATCCCGGCTCGGCCTTTTCCGCCGCCATGCAGATGGCGGCCCTGGCCGCGGTGATCAGCTACTTCTGGCGCGACGTCAGCGGCGTGACCCGCGGCAGCCTCGCCGCGGTGCGCCAGCGTGACTTCGACAGCCCGGACTTCCTGCTGGCGATGATGATCGTGCTGGCGACCATTCCCATCTGCATCGCCGGCCTCCTGCTGGCGCCCCTGCTCAATGCCTGCGACTCGCCGCTGCGGGGCCTCGGTGTCATCGGCTACGCCTGCCTGGCCATGGCCGCCCTGCTGGCGCTGGCGGAGCGGATCTGCCGGCACAACAGAGACATCTCGCAGATGCGTCTGCGCGATGCGCTGATCGTGGGGATCGCCCAGGTCGGGGCGTTGATTCCGGGCGTGTCCCGTTCCGGCTCGACCCTGACCGCCGCCATGTTCCTCAATCTGCGGCGCGAGGAAGCCGCGCGCTTCTCCTTCCTGCTCGGCCTGCCGGCCATCGCCCTGGCCGGACTCAAGGAGCTGGTGGTGCTCTGGCACGCGCACATCCCGGCCGAAGCCTGGTCGCTGCTGCTGGTGGGATTGCTGGTGGCGAGCCTGTCGGCATTCGCGGCGATCTGGGGCCTGATGCGCTTTCTGGAGCGTTTCTCGACCTGGCCCTTCATCATCTATCGCGCGCTACTGGGGATCTTCCTGCTGGTGGGCGTGCACCAGGGGCTATTCGCCTGAGAGCCTATTCAAAGTCAGCTGCGCGTCGGCCAAACAGGGTTGAAAAGACCCTGGGTCGCCAGCCCGGTCGGAATGCTCATTTACGCTTTGTAAACTCGTACGCGAGCCCGGTCCGCTTCCTCAGGTCTTTTCGCCTCGTTTGGCTCTAGCTCGCAAGACTTTGAACACGCTCTGCATACGCCTGGTACTGAGAACTTACTTGCCGGCGCCGTCCGGCACGAAGACGTAGCCCACGCCCCAGACGGTCTGGATGTAGCGCGGCTTGGACGGATCGGGCTCGATCATCCGGCGCAGGCGCGAGATCTGGACGTCGATGGAGCGCTCCAGGGCATCCCATTCGCGACCACGGGCCAGATTCATCAGCTTGTCGCGGGTCAGCGGCTCACGGGCGTGGTCGACCAGTGCCTTGAGCACGGCGAATTCGCCGGTGGTGAGCATGTGGGTCTCTTCGCCACGCTTGAGTTCGCGGGTGGCCAGGTGCAGGGCGTAGTCGCCAAAGGTCACCACCTCGTCGGTACCGGCAGGAGCGCCAGGTACCACCGGGGCCTGACGGCGCAGCACGGCCTTGATGCGGGCTACCAGCTCCAGCGGATTGAAGGGCTTGGCCAGGTAGTCGTCGGCGCCCTGGTCGAGCCCCTGGATGCGGCTGCCTTCGTCGCCCTTGGCGGTCAGCATGATGATGGGGATGCGATTGCCGCTCTCGCGCAGTCGGCCGCAGGCGGACAGACCGTCTTCGCCGGGCATCATCAGGTCCAGCACGACCAGGTTGAAGACCTCGCGGGCCAGCAGGCGGTCCATCTGCTCGGCACTTTCGACCGTGCGTACGCGATAGCCCTGTTCGGCCAGAAAACGCTCCAAGAGGCGGCGCAGCCGGGCGTCGTCGTCGACGACCAGGATCTTTTCACCTTCCGGGGCAACGGGGGTGCTCATAATATCTCCTTGTGATCTAGCACTGGATTATGCCGTAGGCCATCCGACCGCGGCATTGGGCCATTGTTAGCAGATTTTGCCCGCGCTGGGGCGGCGGCGCTGGCACGGGAGGCAGGGCTCCGGCGGGCTCGGGTATACTGCGGCCCGCTTTTTCTCGTGCAAGCCAGGTAGCCCGATGGATATCAATAGTCGCATCGCCGAAGAGCTCGGCGCCCGCCCGCAACAGGTCGCCGCCGCCGTGGCCCTGCTCGACGAAGGGTCGACCGTGCCCTTCATCGCCCGTTATCGCAAGGAAGTCACCGGCAGCCTGGACGACACCCAGCTGCGTCATCTCGAAGAGCGGCTGCGCTATCTGCGCGAGCTGGAAGAGCGCCGCGGCGCGGTGCTGGCCTCCATCGAGGAGCAGGGCAAGCTGACCCCCGAACTGGCCCGCGAGATCAATCTGGCCGACACCAAGACGCGCCTGGAAGACCTCTACCTGCCCTACAAGCAGAAGCGCCGCACCAAGGGCCAGATCGCCCTGGAAGCCGGCCTCGGCCCGCTGGCCGACGCCCTGCTGCAGGATCCGACCCTGACCCCGGAGACCGAGGCGGCCGCCTATGTCGATGCGGACAAGGGTGTGGCGGACACCAAGGCCGCCCTGGAAGGCGCCAAGTACATCCTCATGGAACGCTTCGCCGAGGACGCCGACCTGCTGGCTCGGCTGCGCGGCGTCCTGCAGCAGGACGCCATTCTCAGCGCGCGCCTGGTGCCGGGCAAGGAGACCGAAGGCGCCAAGTTCAGCGACTACTTCGAGCATGACGAGCCCTTCAAGGCGGTGCCGTCGCACCGTGCCCTGGCGATCTTCCGTGGCCGCAACGAAGGCATCCTCAGCGCCGCGCTCAAGCTCGGCGAAGAAGGCCCGGGCATCGCCCATCCCTGCGAGGGACTGATCGCTACGCATTTCGGCCTGAAGAACCAAGGTCGTGCCGCGGACAAGTGGCTTTCCGAGGTGGTGCGCTGGACCTGGAAGGTCAAGCTCTATACCTCCCTGGAAACCGACCTGCTCGGCGAGTTGCGCGAAAAGGCCGAGGAAGAGGCCATCGCGGTCTTCGCCCGGAACCTGCACGACCTGCTGCTGGCCGCGCCGGCCGGTCCGCGCACTACCCTGGCGCTGGACCCGGGTCTGCGTACCGGCTGCAAGGTCGCGGTGGTGGATGCCACCGGCAAGCTGCTGGCCACCGACACGGTCTATCCCCATGCGCCGCGCAATCAGTGGGACCAGACCCTGGCTACCCTCGGCGTGCTCTGCACCAAGCATGGCGTGGACCTGATCGCCATCGGCAACGGCACCGCCAGCCGCGAGAGCGACAAGCTGGCCGGCGAACTGATCAGCAAGTACCCGGGCCTGGGCCTGACCAAGGTGATGGTCAGCGAAGCCGGCGCCTCGGTGTACTCCGCGTCGGAGCTGGCCGCCCGGGAATTCCCCGATCTGGACGTCTCCCTGCGTGGCGCCGTGTCCATCGCCCGCCGCCTGCAGGATCCGCTGGCGGAGCTGGTGAAGATCGAGCCCAAGTCCATCGGCGTCGGCCAATACCAGCACGACGTCTCCCAGCTCAAGCTGGCGCGCAGCCTGGACGCCGTGGTGGAAGACTGCGTGAACGCCGTGGGCGTGGACGTGAATACCGCCTCCGCCGCCCTGCTGGCGCGGATCTCCGGTCTCAACGCCACCCTGGCGCAGAACATCGTGCAGTTCCGCGACGCCAACGGTGCCTTCGCCACCCGCGAGGCCCTGAAGAAGGTACCGCGCCTGGGCGAGAAGACCTTCGAGCAGGCCGCCGGCTTCCTGCGCGTGATGAGTGGCGCCAATCCGCTGGACGCCTCGGCGGTGCACCCGGAGACCTATCCCCTAGTGCAGCGCATCGCCGCCGATACCGGCCGCGACATCCGCTCGCTGATCGGCGATTCGGCCTTCCTCAAGCGTCTGGATCCGAAGAAATTCACCGACGAGAGCTTCGGCCTGCCGACGGTGACCGACATCCTCCAGGAACTGGACAAGCCCGGTCGCGACCCGCGTCCGGAATTCAAGACCGCGGTGTTCCAGGACGGCGTGGAGAAACTCTCCGACCTCAAGCCCGGCATGGTGCTGGAGGGCGTCATCACCAACGTCACCAACTTCGGCGCCTTCGTCGACATCGGCGTGCACCAGGACGGCCTGGTGCATATCAGCGCCCTGTCGGAGAAATTCGTCAAGGATCCCTACGAGGTGGTCAAGGCGGGTGACATCGTCAAGGTCAAGGTGATGGAGGTGGACGTGCCGCGCAATCGCGTGGGCCTGTCCATGCGCATGGGCGACACCCCCGGCGAGAAGGTCGACGGCAAGCCCGGCGCTCAGGCCCGCGGCAACGGCGGCAAGCCCCGCGCCGACAAGGGCGCCCCGCGCCAGAATCAACCGGCTCCGGCCAACCAGGCCATGGCGTCGCTGTTCGCCAATGCCAAGCAATTGAGGAAATAGGTATGAGCGGATCTCTCGCAGGCAAGGACAGCGCCTTCAGCACCCTGCTGGGCATGACCATCCACAAGGCCGAGGGTGGCGAGTCCGAGGTGCGCATGAGCGTGCAGGACAGGCTCATCAACCTGCACGGCAAGCTGCACGGCGGTGCCATCTTCTCGCTGATCGACACCGCCCTGAGCCAGGCCAGCCACAGTCTGTTCGACGGCCAGGCCGGCAGCGTGACCCTGGAGTGCAAGGTCAACTACGTGCGTGGCGTCAGGGACGGCGAACTGGTCTGCCGCGCCCGGGTGATCCACCCGGGCCGCAAGACCCATGTGCTGGAAGCCCAGGTGCATCAGGGCGACAAGCTGATCGCCCTGGCCCAGGCGACCTTCGCCTGCCTGTGACCGGCCCGGCCGGGTGGCGGCGAAGCGGCGCATATCGCCCTTTGCCGTCGCCTGAGCTACGCTGGGAGCCAACCGAGCGGGTTGCGGTCTGAGGCTTGAACCCGGACCGCGGCAGTGACTGCTGCCCCCGCGTCGGTCCTGGCCGGCAACCCTCATTTCAGTCGGTTTCTTCTACCCTGCCCGGGGCGAGTACCGCCAAAGGAAGTCAACTTGAGCGATATCCTGTCCCGCCGCCTGGCCCTGCTCGGCGCTGATCCCACCCTTCTGGCCGAATGCCTACACGGCATCGAGCGCGAGACCCTGCGGGTGGACGCCCGTGGCCAGCTGTCCCGTCGCCCCCATCCCCGGGCACTGGGCTCGGCCCTGACCCATCCGCAGATCACCACGGACTACTCCGAGGCCCTGCTCGAATTCATCACCCCCACCGGCACCCGCACGCCCGAGGTGCTGGACGCGCTGGACCGGGTACACCGCGCCGCGGTCGCAGAACTCGAGGGCGAGCGCCTCTGGAGCGGCTCCATGCCCTGCGCGCTGCCGGCGGAGGACGAGATCCCCATCGCCGACTACGGCAGCTCCAACATCGGCCGGCTCAAGCATGTCTATCGCCGCGGCCTGGCCCTGCGCTACAGCCGCACCATGCAGTGCATCGCCGGCATCCACTACAACTTCTCGCTACCGGAAGCGGCCTGGGAGCGCCTGCGCCAGCAGGAAGGTGACGCCCGCGATGCCCGCGACTACCAGTCGGCACGCTACATCGCCCTGATCCGCAACTTCCGCCGCTACAGCTGGCTGCTGATGTACCTGTTCGGCGCCTCGCCGGCGCTGGACGTGGGCTTCCTGCGCGGCCGGCCGCACCAGTTGCAGACCCTCGATGAGCGGACCCTCTATCTGCCCCATGCCACCAGCCTGCGCATGAGCGACCTGGGCTACCAGAGCAACGCCCAGGCCAGCCTGACGCCGGACTACAACGACCTGACCACCTACACCGAGAGCCTGAGACGTGCGGTGGGCACGCCCTACCCGCCCTATGCGGAGATCGGCACGCACCAGAACGGCGAGTGGGTGCAGCTCAACACCAACATCCTGCAGATCGAGAACGAGTACTACGCCACCATCCGCCCGAAGCGCGTCACGCGCAGCGGCGAGCGGCCGGTGCAGGCGCTGATGGCGCGCGGCGTGCAGTACATCGAGGTGCGCTGCCTGGACATCGATCCCTTCCTGCCGCTGGGCATCGATACCACCGCCGCCCTGTTCCTCGACGCCTTCCTGCTCTATTGCGCCCTGGAAGGCAGCCCGCCGCTCAACGGCGAGTGCAGCGAATGCACCGACAACTTCGCCAGCGTGGTGCGTGAAGGCCGCAAGCCCGGTCTGCGTCTGCAGCGGCACGGCGCCTCGGTGACCATGATCGACTGGGCGGCGGAGATGTTCGACCAGATCGAGCGTTGCGCCGAGACCCTGGACGCCAGCCTGGGCGGTGACGCCCATCGCCGGGCGGTGGCAGTGCAGCGGCAGAAGGTCGCCGATGTCCGCCTTACCCCCTCGGCGCGGGTGCTGCAGGAGTTGCGCGAACGCAACGAGAGCTTCGCCGAATTCGGCCTGCGCCAGAGCGAGGCCCATGCGGCCTATTTCGCCAGCCACCCGCTAAACGATGGCGAGCGTGAGGGTTATGCGCAGATGGCGCGTCAGTCGCTGGACGAGCAGGCGGAGATCGAGGCGGCGCCCCAGGGGGATTTCGATACCTTCGTAGCGGCCTATCAGGCGAGCATTCTGGCGACGATCGGGGTGTAGATACGTAGGTTGGGTTGAGACGGCTCCATCGTCGAAACCCAACGTTGTGGTGCCAAAGAGCTTGTTGGTGCCCTAGCTGTTCATTGAGCTTTGCTGGTGTTTCTTGTTTCGCCCACCCGGGCGACTCACTTTTTTCAGTCACGAAAAAAGTAAGCAAAAACGCTTGCCCCGACCATCCGGCCCTCCGCTACGCTACGGATGACTCGCGTTGCTCGCCCTTCGGGCCAGCCTGCGGCTGTTACTCCGCTACGCTACGTTTCGTTCACGCCAGCGCCGTTCCGGGGTCGGCCTACACGGGCCGTCCATGGCCCGTTAGGCCTCTCGCCGCAGCCCTGCGGCTCGACCCACTCCACGACACTGGCGTTCGCCCTCCTGCACGGAGCGTTTCGCCAGACTGAAAGTTCTGGTTGCAGAGCCGTGAACAGCCCGTAGCCCGTAGCCCGTAGCGTGGACAACGGCGCAGCCTTGTCCACGGAGCATGGACATGCGTACCAGTGGAAAACGCTGTGCGGTTTTCCACGCTACAAAGGTGTAAGCACCAGGCATCAGGCTGACGCCCCGTCCCCGTCAGTGAGGTCGAGTGCAGGTGTCGCGCAAGGGGATGCGAGGCAGGACGCCGAGCAAGGCGTGAGGGGCAGGAGGCCCCTTCGTGCCGTGCCCCTGGAGCGGCGCCGGAGCGAGGGGACCCGGAGCGCAGCGGAGGGCCGAACTGTCGGGGCGTGCTTTCTTTTGCTTACTTTTCTTTGCACGAGCAAAGAAAAGTGAGTCGCCGGCCAGGCGAAACAAGAGCCACCAGCAAACTTCAATAACTAGCTGATGCGCCCGTAGGCCAAACCCACAGTACCGTTGGGCTTCGACGATGCAGCCGTCTCAGCCCAACCTACGAGCGCGCCCTTACAGGCCCTTCTCGAAGATCTTCGAATTGCGCTGGAAGTTGTACAGCGACGCCCGCGCGGCAGGCAGGCGTTCCACGCCGCTCGGCTCGAAGCCGCGCTCGCGGAACCAGTGGGCGGTCTTGGTGGTGAGCACGAACAGGGTGCCGAGGCCGCGCTCGCGGGCGCGCTGTTCGATGCGCGCCAGCAGGGCGTCGCCACGGCCGCCGTGGCGGTAGTCGGGATTGACCGCCAGGCAGGCCAGCTCGCCCGCCGCCGAGTCGGCGATGGGATAGAGCGCCGCGCAGGCGATGATCAGGCCTTCGCGTTCGACGATGCTGAATTGTTCGATCTCGCGCTCCAGTACCTCGCGGGAACGGCGCACCAGGATGCCCTGCTCTTCCAGCGGGCGGATCAGCTCCATCAGGCCACCGACATCGGCGATGGTCGCCTCGCGCAGGGTCTCGAAGGGTTCCTGGGCCACCAGGGTGCCGCTGCCGGCGCGGGTGAAGAGTTCGGTGAGCAGGGCGCCGTCCTCGGCGTAGCCGACGATGTGGCAGCGGCGCACCCCGCCGCGGGTGGCCTGGGCGGCGGCGTCGAGCAGTTCGGCCTGGTAGGAGCTGCCCAGGCGCGCCAGATGGGTGGGGATCTGCTGCGGGCCGATCTCGCGGATCAGCGCGCCCTGTTCGTCCAGCAGACCCGGTTCGGCACCGTAGAGCACCAGCTTGTCGGCGCCCAGGTCGATGGCGGCGCGCATGGCGACGTCTTCGCAGGCCAGGTTGAAGGTCTCGCCGGTGGGGGAATAACCCAGTGGCGAGAGCAGCACGATGGTGCGCTCGTCGAGCAGGCGACCGATGCCGCGGCGGTCGATGCGGCGGACTTCGCCGGTGTGGTGGAAGTCGACGCCGTCCTGCACCCCCACCGGGCGCGCGGTGACCAGGTTGCCGCTGGCGACCCGCAGGCGCGAGCCCTGCATGGGCGAGGCGGCCATGTCCATGGACAGCCGCGCCTCGATGGCGCTGCGCAAACTGCCGACAGCGTCGATCACCGCCTCCAGAGTCGGGCCGTCGGTGATGCGCAGGTCGTTGTAGAAGCGCGGTTCGATGCCACGGGCGGCCAGGCGCGATTCGATCTGCGGGCGCGAACCGTGCACCAGCACCAGGCGCACGCCCAGGCTGTGCAGCAGCACCAGGTCGTGGACGATGTTGCCGAAGTTGGGATGGGCGACGCCGTCACCGGGCAGCATGACGACGAAGGTGGCGTCGCGATGGGCGTTGATATAGGGCGAGGCGTGGCGGAGCCAGTTGACGTAATCGTGCATCGAGACGAAGACCCTTGGAGGATAGGCGGGAGGGTGAACGAGGGCAGGCAGGGCGTTCAGCGTCGTCGCAGCACGGAGGTTCCTCGACAGGGAGCGGATGGGCAGGCAGCGTCAGTAGACCGCCTGGAGTTTACAAAAAGTCACGCCGGGCGCGCGGGTCTGTTCATCGGGCGACGGCGGCCTCGCCCAGGCAGTAGTGGCCGATCAGTTGCTGCAGCAGCCTGACGGTAGGCGCGATCCGCGCCAGCGCCAGGTGTTCCTCGGGCTGGTGCGCGCAGCCGATGTCGCCGGGGCCGAGGACCAGCACCTCCTGGGTGATCGCCTGCAGATAGGGCGCCTCGGTGGCGAAGGCCACGGCGTCGGCGCGGTGCCCGGTCAGGCGTTCGGCCAGGCGCACCAGCTCGGCCTCGGCCGGCTGCTCGAAGGGCGGCACGGCGGGAAACAGCGGCTGGTAGTCGATCCGCACCCCGAAGCGCTCGGCGACCGGCTGCAGCCGCCCGCGGATGGCCTGGCGCAAGGCCTCGGGCTGCATGCCCGGCAACGGGCGCAGGTCGAATTCCAGGGCGCACTGGCCGCAGATGCGGTTGGGGTTGTCGCCGCCATGGATGCAGCCCAGGTTGAGGGTCGGCTGGGGCACCAGGAACAGCGGATTGCGGTATTCGCGCTGCCACTGGGCGCGCAGGTCGAGCAGCTCGCCCATCACCGCCTGCATGGCGTCCAGGGCGCTGTGGCCCAGGCTCGGATCGGAGGAATGGCCGCTCTGGCCGAGGATGTCGATGCGCTCCATGAGGATGCCCTTGTGCAGGCGAATCGGCCGCAGCCCGGTCGGCTCGCCGATCACCGCGGCGCGGCCCAGGGGGCGGCCAGCCTCGGCCAGCACCCGGGCGCCGTCCATGGAGGATTCCTCGTCGCAGGTGGCGAGCACGATCAGCGGCTGGCGCAACTGGCGCGGATCCAGTTCGCGCATCGCCTCGAGGATCAGCGCGAAGAAGCCCTTCATGTCGCAGCTGCCCAGGCCGTACCAGCGATCGTCGGCTTCACGCAGACGCAGGGGGTCGGCCTGCCAGAGCGCGGCGTCGTAGGGCACGGTATCGGTATGGCCGGCCAGCACCAGGCCGCCCGGCCCGCTGCCCAGGGTGGCGATCAGGTTGAACTTGCCCGGCGTCACCTCCTGGGTCTCGCAGGCGAAGCCCAAGGCGCCGAACCAGTCGCTCAGGCGGGCGATGACGCCGGCATTGGACTGGTCCAGCGCCGCCTGGGTGCAGCTCACCGAGCTTTCGGCGATGAGGGTCGAGAACAGAGCTTTCAGCGCGGGCAGGGTCATGCGGGGTCTCCTGGTCACGGCTCCATCATGGCGCCATCCGCCGTGCGATGAAACCTTCATGGGCCTTGGCGACGCGGACCGGCTAAACTAGCGGCCACGTTCTCGCCGTCCGTCGTCATGACGCGCTCGGCACGGAGCCGGACCGTTCTCTTCCGGCGCCAGGATCCTCCGATGGCCAAAGAAACCGAAATCAAGCTGCGCGCCAGTGCGGCCACCCTCGACGCCCTGCGCGCTCATCCGCTGCTGAAGAAGCGCTGCAAGGAGGGCTGGCAACGCCACGAACTCTCCAACTGCTATTACGACACCGACACCCGCGACCTGGCCCATGCCAAGGTGGCCCTGCGCGTGCGGCGTGATGGCGAGCGCTATATCCAGACGCTCAAGAGCCGCGGCCAGAGCCTGGCCGGGCTGTCCGAGCGCAACGAATGGGAATGGCCACTGGCCGATGCCACCCTGGACACCGCGCTGTTCGACGACAGCTGCTGGCCGGCGGAGCTGGCCGACCTGGACCTGCGCCGCCTGCAGCCGGTGTTCGATACCGATTTCGTCCGCGACGCCGCGGAAATCGCCTGGGGCCGGGGCAAGGCCCGGACCATCATCGAAGTCGCCCTCGACCAGGGCGAGGTGCGTGCCGGCGACCAGCGCGAGGCCATCGCCGAGGTCGAGCTGGAATTGCGCCAGGGCGAACCGGCGACGCTGCTGGAGCTGGCCGAGCAACTGGCCGCCGAGCTGCCGCTGATGCCCTGCGACATCAGCAAGGCCGAGCGCGGCTATCGCCTGCACGATGCATCGAGCTACACCCTCTATCTGTCCGCCCCGGAACTGGACGCCGAGACGCCGCTGGACGAGGCCGTCGCCCGCCTCGGCTGGCACCTGCTGGCCGGCAGCCAACGCCTGGCCGAACAGTATCGCTGGAACGGCCACTGGCGCCTGCTGGTGGACTGGGTGCACCAGCTGATCGACCTGCGCGCCCTGCTCGGCAGCCTCGGCCAGGCCGCCCCGCGGGCCACCAGCCGCGACCTGCGCCAGGCCCTCGATGAGTTGCTCGCCGACTGGCGACCGCTGGCCGCCATCGGCCAGGACGACGAGGAAGCCCGCCGCCAAGCGCCGCAGCGCTTCGCCGCCGAACTGGAGCAGCCGCGCTGGGGCCTGTTCTCCCTGCGCGCCGCGCGCTGGCTGCATGAGCGCACCTGGATCCAGGGGCGTACCGGCCGCGGCGAGCGCCAGGGCGTGACGCCGCTGGGCCAATGGCTGCCGCGCCTCCTGGCCCAGGAGGCGGCCGAACTGCCGCTGCTGCGCGCCATCACCGAACCCGAGCTGATCCAGCAGCAGCTGCCGCGCCTGGAGCGGATGCAGGTCTGGCTGCACCTGGCGCGTGGCGCCCTGGAGCTGCCTGAGGCCGACCGCCTGTATGGCGAGCTGGGCAAGCTGGCGCCGCTGAGCGCCCGTGGCGATCTCGCCGGGGTAGCCGAACAGGCGCGCCTGGTCTACGGCCTGGCGCCGTGGAAAGCCCTGGCCTGAGCCGCCGGATGGCAGGAACGCCTGGCGCGTCCAGCCGTCCATCCTGATGGCACAAGGCCGCGAGCGATTCCTTAAAACAAAATCGCTATGCTGGAGGAGGCGACCATCCTGACGGGTACGGCAGGCGGGTCGTCCCCGGTCAGGCGCCGGGTGTCACCCCGGTGCGACCACCTTTCCAAGGAGTCCAGATGTCCGCCATAGCTTCCCCTTCCGCTGATCGTTGGCTCGACCTGGGCGACATCCTGCGCGAGCTGGTCAGCCAGCAGCGGATCGATCAGCAGACCGCCGAGCAGTGCCTGCTCTTGCGCCGCGGCTCGGCCAATCCGCAGCAGCATCCGCTGGAATTCCTCGCGGCGCAGAGCGTGGACGACCTCAGTCGCCCGGGGCGCAAGCTGGACCTGGACAGCCTCACCCGCTGGCTCGCCGAGTATTCGGGCCAGCCCTTCTACCGCATCGATCCGCTCAAGGTGGACGTGGCCTCGGTCACCCCGCTGATGTCCTACGCCTTCGCCCAGCGCAACAAGATCCTCGCCGTGGCGGTGAGCCCGGACGAGGTGACGGTGGCCAGCGCTCAGCCCTTCGTGCACAGCTGGGAGAGTAACCTCACCCATGTGCTGCAGCGGCCGATCAAGCGCGTGGTGGCCAGCCCCGCGGACATCACCCGCTACACCCAGGAATTCTTTCGCCTGGCCCGCTCGGTCACCGGCGCCTCGGCGGTGGAGCAGAAGACCAGCGGCGTCGGTAACTTCGAGCAACTGGTCAATCTCGGCGCCGCCGATGGCGAGCCGGATGCCAACGACGCCCACATCGTCAACATCGTCGACTGGCTGTTCCAGTACGCCTTCCAGCAGCGCGCCAGCGATATCCATGTCGAGCCGCGCCGCGAGCAGGGCGCGGTGCGCTTTCGCATCGACGGGGTGCTGCACACCGTCTACCAGTTCCCGGCCCAGGTCACCCTGGCGGTGGTCAGCCGGATCAAGAACCTCGGCCGCATGAACGTCGCCGAGAAGCGCAAGCCCCAGGACGGCCGGATCAAGACACGCATGGCCGGCGAGAAGGAAGTCGAACTGCGCCTGTCGACCATGCCCACCGCCTTTGGCGAAAAGCTGGTGATGCGGATCTTCGACCCGGACGTGCTGCTCAAGAGCTTCGACCAGCTCGGCTTTTCCGCCGACGACCTGCGCCGCTGGGCCGGCATGACCGGGCAACCCAACGGCATCATCCTGGTCACCGGTCCCACCGGTTCGGGCAAGACCACCACGCTGTACACCACCCTCAAGCAGCTGGCCACGCCCGAGGTGAACGTCTGCACCATCGAAGACCCCATCGAGATGGTGGAAGACGCCTTCAACCAGATGCAGGTGCAGCCCAACATCGAGGTGACCTTCGCCAGCGGCGTCAGGGCGCTGATGCGGCAGGACCCGGACATCATCATGATCGGCGAGATCCGCGACCTGGAGACCGCCGAGATGGCCATCCAGGCGGCCCTGACCGGGCACCTGGTGCTTTCCACCCTGCACACCAACGACGCCCCCAGCTCGGTGAGCCGGCTGATCGAACTGGGCGTGCCCTACTACCTGATCCGCGCCACGGTGCTGGGCGTCATGGCCCAGCGCCTGGTGCGCACCCTCTGCCCGGCCTGCAAGACGCCCATCGAACTGGACCCGGCCACCTGGCAGGAACTGACCAAGCCCTGGAACGCGCCGCTGCCCACTGGCGCCATGCAGCCGGTGGGTTGTCCGGAGTGTCGCGACACCGGCTATCGCGGTCGTGCCGGGGTATACGAAATCCTCACTCTCTCCGATAGTCTGCGCGAACTGGTGACGGTGGATACCGACATCACCGCGCTGCGGCGGCAGGCGTTCAAGGAAGGCATGCGCAGCCTGCGGCTGTCCGGTGCGCAAAAGATCGCCGCCGGCTTCACCACCGTGGAAGAAGTCCTGCGTGTCACGCCCCAGAGCGAACGTTAAGGCCCAGCAGCCCGCGAGCGGAACAAGGATAGCCAGCCGTGCAGACAACCTTCGTGAACCCTGCCGTGGGTGTCGAGGACGCCGAGCAGCGCCGCCGCCGGCAGGAGGCCCTGGCCGCCTATGGCCTGCTCGACAGCCAGCCGGAGCCGGCCCTCGACGATCTGGTGGAGCTGGCGGCCACCCTCTGCGAAACCCCTATCGCCGCGGTCAACCTGCTTGGTGAAGAGCAGCAGCTGTTCATTGCCGAACGCGGCCTGGGCGTAGCGGAAATCCCCCTGGCCCTGTCCTTTTGCCAGCACCTGCACGCGGCCCGGGAGGCGCGGCAGATCGAAGACCTGAGCCAGGACCCGCGCTTCACCGGCAATCCCCTGGTGACCGATCCGGCGGGCCTGAGATTCTACGCCGGGGCTCCATTGCGCACGACCGAAGGCGTCTTTCTCGGCACCCTCTGCGTGCTCGACTGGCAACCGCGCGAGCTGAGCGCCGCGCGCCTGAGCGGACTCGAGCGGCTCGCACGCCAGGTGCTACGCCTGTTCGAGACGCGGCTGGAGGCGGCGTCGCCGGCGCGGCACAGCACCCTCGACGAAACCCACTACCGCGCCCTGATGGACGTCAATCCGCAGATCATCTGGTTCGCGCGTCCCGATGGCAGCTTCGAATACGCCAATCGCTACTGGTACGAATACAGCGGCCTGAGTCCGGCCAACGTCGTCGCCGACCCCGATCTCTGGACCGATGCCATCCATCCCCAGCAGCGTCCGCAACTGTTGCGGCGCTGGCGCGAGGTGCGCGAGCAGAGAGTCGCCGGCCGCCTGGAATTGCAGCTGCGCGATGCCGAGGGCCACTATCGCTGGTTCGAAACCCGCACCATGCCCTTCACCAACGCCAGCGGCGAGATCGAGCACTGGGTCGGCGTGGCTCAGGACATCGACAGCCGCAAGCGGGCGGAAACGGCGCTGCGGGAGAGCGAGGCCTTCGCTCATCTGCTGCTCGAATCGACCCATGAAGGCTTCTGCGCCCTGGATCGCGAGGGTCGCGCCACCCTCTGCAACCGCGCCTTCCGGCAGATGCTCGGCCTGTCCGAGGAGCGCGACCTCCTCGGCGAGCGCCTGGACACCCGGCTCAGCTCCGCACGCAGCGAGGAGGGTGCGCGAGCCCTGCAGCGCGCCGCCAGCGAAGGCGCCACCCTGCACCTGTCCGCCGACGCCCTGCTGCGCGAGGACGGCAGTCTGCTGCCGGTGGAATGGCGCGCCCAGCCGCTCTGGCGCGATGGCGAGCTCCAGGGCGCCATCTGCACCTTCGTCGACCTCAGCGAGCGCATCCGCAGCCATGATCGCCAGCGCTTCCTGCTCGAACTGGGCGACCTGCTGCACGGCGTGACCCACACCGGCGAAGTCGCCTCGGTGCTGGGCGACAGCCTCGGCCACCTGCTGGCCGTGCAGCGCATCGGCTATGCCCGGGTCGGCCGCGACGGCAGCCTGACCATCGACAGCGACTGGCTCGAACAGGGCCGAACCCACCGTCTCAATCTGCCCAGCCTGGCGCACTGGCACACCTCGGCGGTGGAGGAACTGCGCCGCGGCATCATCGTCAGCGTGGAAGACAGCACCCAGGACAGCCGCCTGGGCGAGATGCGTGCCAAGCTGGTGGACCATGGCGTACGCGCCGGCCTGGTGGTACCCCTGCTCGCCGAGGAACAGCTGGTCGGCCTGCTGTTCCTCTATGCCGATACGCCGCGTCACTGGACCATTGGCGACGTGGCCTTGGTGCGCGAGGTGGCGGAGCGCATCCGCATCGTCATCGAGCGCACCGCCGCGGCCGACGCCCTGCGCCTGGCCGAGCAGCGCATCGCCCTGGCCATGGACGTCGCCGACCTCGGTGTCTGGGACTATGACATCGACCGCGACCTGATCAGCTGGGATACCCGCCTCGCCCATCTGGTCGGCGCCACGGAGCGCCGCTGCACCCTGCGCGGCGCGGCGCTGCTGCGCGCCCTGCACCCCGCCGATGCGCCGCGGGTGCGGGCCTATGTCAGCGCGGCCATCCAGGGCGGCGGCAATGCCTATGACCTGCGGCTGACCTTTCGCGTCCGTAGTCCGCGCCAGGGCGAACCGGTGTGGCTGAGCATCCGCGGCCGCGAACGCCTGGAGCCCGGTGGACGCCGTCGACTGGTGGGTATCGCGCGCGACATCACCCGCGAACGCCACGACGCCGATCGCATCAGCGAGACCAATCGCCAGCTGCGCCGGCAGATCGAGGAGCGCCGCGAAGCCGAGGCCCGCCAGCATGCCTTGATCGAGCTGGGCGATCGCCTGCGCGAAGGCGATCCGGAAAGCGTCGGGGTCGCCGCCGCCCTGGAACTGGTCGGCACGCGGCTGGGCCTGCGCCGGGTCGGCTATGCCCGCCTGGACGAGAGCAGCGGCACCTTCGTCCCGCACCAGATGTGGACGTCCAACGGCCACTTCGACCAGGCCCTGGCCTATCCGCTGCTCGCCCCCGACAGCCTGGGCAACCAGGAGGGCGAAGCGCCCCTGGTGATCGACGACGTCAGCCAGGATCCGCGCGCCCAGGCCAATGCCCAGCGCCTGCTCGATCTGGAGATCGCGGCGCTGATCGACATTCCGCTCTACGAGGATGGCCGTGCGCGCGCGCTCTTCGTCGCCCATGACCAGCGCGCCCGGTTATGGACGGAAGGTGAGGTGCAATTCCTGCGCGACGTCACCGACCGGCTCTGGTCGGCCATCTGCCGGCAACGCTCCCAGGAGGCCCAGCGCGAGAGCGAGGGCCGGTTCCGCCTCATGGCCGACAGCGCTCCGGTGCTGATCTGGGCCTGCGATGCCGACGGCCAGCTGCAATTCGTCAACCAGCGCTTCGCCAGCGAATTCGATCTGCACGACGCCGATCTGCATGACCAGGGCTGGAGCGCCCTGCTCCCGGACAGCGAATGCCCAGCCTTCGAGGGCGCCTTCAAGCAGGCCGTCGCCACCCGCAGCGCACTGCGCGCCGAGGTGCGGGTGCGCAATGCCCAGGGCGAATGGCGTTGGCTACGCCTGGAGGGCACCCCGCGCCTGGAGCTCGACGGCGAATTCCATGGCCTGGTGGGCTGTGGCGTGGACGTCACCGAGGCGCGCCAGACCACCGACCAGCTGGAACAGCGCATCGCCGAACGTACCCAGGAGCTGGGGCGCAGCCATGCGCGGCTGATCGCCGAGATCTACGAACGCGAGCGCACCGAGGAAGCCCTGCGCCAGTCGCAGAAGATGGAAGCCATCGGCCAGCTCACCGGCGGCATCGCCCATGACTTCAACAACATGCTCACCGGCATCGTCGGCGCCCTCGACCTGATCCGCCTGCGCATCGCCAACGGCCGCACCCAGGATCTGGATCGCTACATCAACGCCGCGGTCAATTCGGCCGACCGCGCCGCCGCCCTTACCCATCGGCTGCTGGCCTTCGCCCGCCGTCAGACCCTGGACCCGCAGCCGGTGGACGTGCACCAGCTGGTCGGCTCGCTGCAGGATCTGCTGGTGCGCACCGTGGGCGAAAACGTCGCCCTGCGCCTGGATCTGGCACCGGTGGCCTGGCTCGCCCACAGCGATACCCACCAGCTGGAAAACGCCCTGCTCAACCTGGTCATCAATGGCCGCGATGCCATGCCCGCCGGCGGCGAGCTGTGCATCGCCACCGCCAACCTCAGCCTGGACGCCGAGGCCGCCGCGCGCGAATCCCTGACCCCGGGCGACTATGTTCGGGTGAGCGTGGCCGACACCGGCACCGGCATGCCACCGGAGGTCAAGGCCAAGGCCTTCGAGCCCTTCTTCACCACCAAGCCGGCCGGCCAGGGCACGGGGCTCGGCCTGTCGATGATCTACGGCTTCGTCAAGCAGTCCGGGGGCACCGCGCGCATCGACACCGAACAGGGCCAGGGCACCACCATCAGTCTCTATCTGCCGCGCCACCCCGAGGTCGCGGCGGCCAGCACCGATCAGCCGACGGTCAAGGTCGCGCCCCGTGCCGAGGCCGGCCAGACCGTGCTGGTGGTGGAGGACGAATACGCCGTGCGCATGATCGTGCTGGAGGTGCTCGCGGAACTGGGCTACACCGCCCTGGAGGCGAGCGATGCCGATGGCGCCCTGCCGATCATCGAAAGCGATCAGCGGCTGGACCTGCTCATCAGCGATGTCGGCCTGCCCGGCATGAACGGCCGCCAGCTCGCCGAGATCGCCCGTGGCCGGCGGCCCGAGCTCAAGGTGCTGTTCATCACCGGCTATGCCAAGAACGCCAAGGTACGCGGTGAATTCCTCGGCGAGAACATGGACATGCTGATCAAGCCCTTCGACATCGATGCCCTGGCGGAACGCATCCACAGCATGATCCAGCGCTAGCGCTGTGGAAAAGGTGCCTGCACGGCGCTCTGGAACTCAAAGGACGTCTGAGCTCTCTATAGGAAACCTCAAGAAGGAGATTTCATCCATGCGCCTGAAGAAGCTTGCCCTGGTTTCCCTGATCGGCCTGCCACTGCTGGCCGCGACCACCGCCGCCCATGCGGATGCGCGGTTCTGGCGGCATGCCGCGACCCTGGGGGCGACCTCCGGCTCGTTCTATACCACCAGCCGGGACGACCACAAGATCGTCGCTGCCACCCAGGACGATGCCAGTTCCTACCTGGCCAGCAACGGCCAGATCCGTGGTCCCTACCTGGAAGCTGCGCTGCGCGACATGCGCGCCGCCGAGCCGGGCCTGCAGGCCAGCGACAGCGATCTCGCCATGCGTATCCTGACCCAATAAGGGCCAGGCAAAAAAGAACCCCGCCGGCCATGCCGAGCGGGGTTCTTTTTTATCCGGGCTCAGGACGGCGAGCGGCGCCTCAGCTTTCGCTGGCCGCGCGATAGCCGTCGGCGTCGAGCAGCCTGTCCAGCTCGGCCGCATCCTGCGGCTTGAGCTTGAAGAACCAGGCGCCGTAGGGTTCGCCATTGACCTGCTCGGGCGCGTCCGCCAGCGCCTCGTTGACGGCGATCACCTCGCCGCCCACCGGGGCATAGATGTCCGAGGCCGCCTTGACCGACTCCACCACTCCGGCCTGGTCACCGGCGGCGAAGGTCTTGCCGACTTCCGGCAGCTCGATGAAGACCACATCGCCCAGGGCCTCCTGGGCATGGTCGGAAATGCCGACGGTCACGCTACCATCGGCTTCCAGGCGCGCCCATTCGTGGCTGGCGGCATAACGCAGGTCGGCGGGAATCTGGCTCATGAGAGGTCCTCGGGGCTGGCACGGTTAAAAGGCAAGGGTAGCCTGCCGACCCCGGGGACCGCCATCGCCGGCCGGGCTTAATTGGGCCCGATACTCGCGCAGCTGCTGTTGTCGACGTACTTCTTCAGGGTCGCCCACTGGGGTCGATCCACGCCGTTAATGGGTTCCACCGCCAGGTTGTAGGTGCCCCAGCCCGGACCGGCGGCCCAGTAGGAGGCCGGGATGCAGTGCTGCTTGAGATAGGCCAGCATGTTGTCCATGGCCACCAGCCAGCGCGGATCGTCGTCCGGCACGCCGAATTCGCCGATGTAGCCCTGCTTGCCGTTCTTCTTCAGCCAGTCGACGAAGGGCTTGACGCGATTCACCCCGACCATGGGATCGAAGCCGCTCATGTCCTTGCTGGCGTACTGGCCGCCGCCATCGTTATCGAAATAGACGTGGGCGGAAAAGATCAGCTTGTTGGCCGGGTCCTTGAGCGCCAGCAACGGATCGTTCCACTGCGGCCAACGGGTGGCGCTGGACCAGCCATTGCCCTCGACGATGATCGGATGGACGCTGTCCACGGTACGGATGCCGTTGATGCCGTGCTGGGCGGCGGTCGGCCAGAAGGCCACGGCGTCGTGGGGCTCGTTCATGATGTCGTAGCCATAGAGCGCCGGATGCTTGCCGAAGCGGAAAGCCAGGCGATAGGTCACGTCCCAGTAGTTGAAATAGGTGACCTTGCCGGCGCCGATGACCTCGCCGCGATAGCGCGCATAGTTGTGCAGGTCAAGGATCACCTTGACGCCGTACTTCTGGGCGTAGTTGAGCGTCTGGGTGACCAGGGCGCCATAGTCCGGGTCCAGCATCGAATTCAGCGTCGGCTGAATGCGCTCCCAGATGATTGGAAAGCGCACCAGCTTGATGCCCTTGGCGCTCCAGTCCTTGAAGTGCTGTTCGCTGGGGAAGATGTAGTTGCGGTTGTTGAGACCAGGCAGCACCTGGCTGGCGAAGCCGGCACCGGAAAAGTTGAGACCGACCAGTTCGACCGCCTGGGCCGAACCGAAGAGGGCGCTGCTCAGGGCCAGGGTACCGGCCAGACGCAGGGAAAACTGGCGCAAGCGCCGGGTGAGGGATTGCATGACTGCACCTGTGGAAAAGAATACTCCCCGCCCCCGCAAGCTAACGGGTTCTGGCGTGGGCGAGCTCAGGCAGCCGCGTCCCGTTGCGGCGCCGCTGGGTGCGACTTCGTCGTCATTGTTGGGGCTGCTATCGGCATCACCGCCCCCGGCTTTAGCGAATTTTTCCCTGAAAAAACAGTCGGTTACCTTTTAATTCGCGCCAGATAGCCGCCACTTTTCCGCACCCGGCGGCACAGCCGAGCTAACGCCTTGAATCGGCAAGACATTCTGTATCCATAAAAGACCGAGCGAGACGTGGTGACACGCAAAAGGACCAGTCTTCTACAAAGAGTCATTTTCAAGACCGACCGGAACGGACCTGGAGGATGACCCCAGGACCGGGCTCGGAACGTTCATCGCAAGCCGGGCTCTATCCTGCGAGACCTTCGCGAGAGCCCCGCCATGCCCCTGCGCGCACCCTATCCCTTGCGTACCCTGGCCCTGGCCCTGGCCCTGGCCGCCGTGACCCTGCTCGGCTGCGGCGAGACCGCGCGACTGCAACGCGAAGCCGGGTATGGCCCGACCCCCACCTTGCCGGAGCCCCACAAGACCCTGTTGCCGACCATCAACGTGGCGCCGGCGATCGGCTGGTCCGAGGGCGGCAAGCCCACTGCCGCGCCCGGCACCCAGGTCCAGGCCTTCGCCCGCGGCCTGGACCATCCGCGCTGGCTCTATGTGCTGCCCAATGGCGATGTGCTGGTGGCGGAAAGCAATGCGCCCAGGCGCGATGATTTTCCCGGCCTCAAGAACTGGATCGCCGGCCTATTCATGAAGAAGGCTGGCGCCGGGGTGCCCAGCGCCGACCGCATCACCCTGCTGCGCGATGCCGACGGCGATGGCGTCGCCGAGACCCGCAGCGTCTTCGCCGAGCAGCTGCATTCGCCCTTCGGCATGGCGCTGGTGGGCGAGGACTTCTATGTCGCCAACGCCGATGCCCTGGTGCGCTTCACCTATCGTTCCGGTGCCACCCACCTGGAAGGCCCGGGCACCCGGGTCACCGACCTGCCGGCCGGCATCAATCACCACTGGACCAAGAACGTCATCGCCAGTCGCGACGGCAAGAAGCTCTATCTCACCGTGGGCTCCAACAGCAATGTCGGCGAAAACGGCCTGGATATCGAGGAAGGTCGCGCCGCCATCTGGGAGCTGGACCGCGCCAATGGCCAGAAGCGCCTGTTCGCCACCGGCCTGCGCAATCCCAACGGGCTGGATTGGGAGCCCACCACCGGCACGCTGTGGACGGTGGTCAACGAGCGCGACGAGATCGGCAGCGACCTGGTGCCTGACTACGCCACCTCGGTTCAGGACGGCGGCTTCTATGGCTGGCCCTACAGCTACTGGGGCAAGACCGTGGACAGCCGGGTGCAGCCGCCCCATCTGGATCTGGTGGCCAAGGCCCTGACGCCCGACTACGCCCTGGGCGCCCATACCGCCTCTCTGGGCCTCGCCTTCGCGAGCGCCGACAGCCAGTTGCCGACGGCTTTCCGCCAGGGGCTGTTCGTCGGCCAGCACGGCTCCTGGAATCGCGATCCCAAGAGCGGCTACAAGGTCATCTTCGTGCCCTTCCAGGACGGCAAGCCCAGCGGCCCGCCGCGGGATCTGCTGACCGGTTTCCTCAATGGCAAGGAGGAGGCCCAGGGGCGCCCGGTCGGGGTGGTCAACGATGGCCGCGGCGGCCTGCTGGTGGCCGACGATGTCGGCAATACCCTCTGGCGGGTCAGCGCCCAGCGCCCCTGAGATTTCGTTAATCCGGCCTTAAGCGCCCTGACCTAGGCTAGAAGCCGACCATCCTGGGGGATGGTCACCGCTCTTGCCGAGGCCGGCCCGGAGCGGTACAACCGCTCCACCGCCTGGGAAAATCCGATGAGAATACTGCTGGCCGAAGACGACATGCTGCTGGGCGACGGCATCCGCGCCGGCCTGGCCCTGGAAGGCGACACCGTCGACTGGGTGACCGATGGCCAGGCTGCCCAGGCTGCGCTGGAAACCGATCCCTTCGATCTGGTGGTGCTCGACATCGGCCTGCCCCGCCGCTCGGGACTCGAGGTCCTGGCCGCCCTGCGCAAGCGCGGCGATGCCACCCCGGTGCTGATCCTCACCGCCCGCGACAAGGTCACCGACCGGGTCACCGGCCTGGACACCGGTGCCGACGACTACCTGACCAAGCCCTTCGATCTGGACGAACTGCTCGCCCGGGTGCGTGCCCTCACCCGGCGCAGCGCCGGCCGGGCGCTGCCGCAACTGGAGCACAACGACCTGCGGGTCGATCCGGCCACCCACCGGGTGACCCTGGCCGGTCAGCCGGTCGAACTGGCACCGCGCGAATACGCCCTGCTGCGCCTGCTGCTGGAAAACATGGGCAAGGTGCTCTCGCGCAATCGCCTGGAACAGGCGCTCTATGGCTGGGACGGCGACGTCGAGAGCAACGCCATCGAGGTCCATATCCATCACCTCAGGCGTAAGCTCGGCAGCAGCCTGATCCGCACCGTGCGCGGCATCGGCTACGGCATCGACCAGCCCGAGCGGCCGGCCCCATGACCGACGGCCCGGCCGTCTCGCTGCGGCGGCGTCTGCTCACCCTCCTGCTGTGTGGCATCTTCGCCTGCTGGTTGATCGCCGCGCTGGTGACCTACCAGCTGGTGCTGCGCCAGGTGAATCGCCTGGCGGACGAGGACATGCTCGACTTCGGCTCGGCCGCCCTGCACCTGGCCACCCTGAGCGAGGGTGGCGACCACAGCCTGCCGCCCGCGGCGCGCGCCCTGGAGCGCAGCCGTACGGCCATCGCCGACCTGCCGCTGTTCAAGCGCCGCAACGCCCTGGGCTATCTGCTGCAGGCCGGTGACCAGCGCCTCGGCACCCCCGCACCGCCCGCCGGCCTGGCCGACCAGCCGCCCGGCTTCAGCAGTCTGCTGGCCGAGGGGCAGCACTGGCGCGTGCTGCGCCTGAGCAGCGGCGACGGGCGCATCTGGATCTACGAGAACCTGGCCGATCGCCGCGGTGCCACCAACCTGCTGCTGCTCGGCTCGCTGTTTCCCCTGGCGCTGGCCCTGCCGGTGCTGGCCGCACTCATCTGGTTCGGCGTCACCCATGGTCTGGAACCCCTGCGCCAGCTGGCCGCGCAGATCAAGCAGCGTTCCGCCCAACGCCTGGAGCCCCTGGCGCTGAATCGGGTTCCCCTGGAAGCCGCGGTCCTGGTCGAGGAGATCAACGCCCTGCTGCAGCGCCTGGACGGTGCCCTGGAAGCCGAGCGGCGCCTGACCAGTGACGCCGCCCACGAGATCCGCACGCCCCTCGCCAGCTTGCTGACCCACACCCAGGTCGCCCTGCGTTCCAGCGATCCCCAGGCCCACGCCCGCGGCCTGGTGCAGGTGCGCCGCAGCGCCGAACGCATCAGCCAGCTGATGGAGCAGATCCTGCTCCTGGCCCGCCTGGACAGTGGTGCCCTGCAGGAGCAGTTCGTCGCCGTCCACCTCGGCCGGCTGGCGGCGGATACCCTGTCGGAACTCGCGCCCCTGGCCATCGAGAAGAACATCGACCTGGTGCTGGAGGACCAGGAGGTCACGTTGTCCGGCATTCCCACCTGGCTGAGCGTGCTGCTCACCAACCTGGTGGGCAACGCCATCCGCTACACCCCCAGCGGTGGCCAGGTATTGGTGCGGGTCGTCGAGGACGTGCCCGGCCGGGTACGCATCAATGTCTGTGACAGCGGCCCCGGGGTCAGCCCGGAAGAGCGGGCGGTGATCTTTACCCGCTTCTACCGCAGCGAGAGCGCCGGCCAGAACGTCGGCAGCGGCCTGGGTCTGCCCATCGTCAAACGTATCGTCGAAATCCATGGCGGCAGCCTGCACCTGGGCGAAGGCCTGCAAGGACGCGGGCTGGGGGTGTACGTCGAGCTGCCCGGCCTGGCCTGATCCGGCCAGCTACGACCAAGGCCATCTTTTATCCGAGCCGGCCTAGGGCTTACAGTGCAGGGATTCGCCACGAGCGAATGCAGTCCTGCATTCTGGAGAGCCCGGCCCATGTCCATGATCCTGTACCACACTCCCGCCTCGCCCTTCGGTCGCAAAGTCGTGGTGATGCTCCACGAGACGGACCTGATCGAGCAGGTGGAGGTGGAAATCGTCCAGCAGACGCCGCTCAATCCCAATCGCGACGTCCTCGATACCAACCCCGCCGGCAAGATACCCGCCCTGCGCCTGGCCGATGGCACCTGCCTGCACGACAGTCGCGTCATCCTCGACTACCTGGACACCCTCCACGAGCGCACCCCGCTGATCCCGCGCCAGGGCCCGCAGCGCTGGCGACGCCTGACCCTGGCCTCGCTGTGCGACGCCATGATGGAGGCCGCGGTGCAGATCCGCTACGAGAGCTTCATGCGCCCGCCGGGTATGCAGTGGAAGCTCTGGCTGGACAACCAGCAGGAAAAGATCGCCCGGGCGCTGGACTACTTCGAGCGCGAGGCCATCGCCGAGCTGGAAGGCGAATTCGACGTGGCCTGCCTGGGCATGGCCTGCCTGCTGGGCTATCTAGACTTCCGCATCCCCACCTTCGCCTGGCGCAGCGACTGCCCGCGCATCGCCGCCTGGTACGCCCGTACCGGCGAGCGTCCCTCGCTGCAGACGACCCGTCCCTGAGCCGGCTAGGCCTGCTGCCAGAGCCGCTCCAGATTGCGAAAACCCCACTCCTCCGGTTCCTCCCGCCGCACGATGCGCTCATCGGCGGGCGGCCGGGCGAGGTCCAGCAGCCGCTGCGGCAGCGGCGTGCGCGAGCGGGCGGAAAAGAATACCCGCACCTGCGGGGTCAGCAGGCTGTCCGGGTGCTGCTCGATCACCACCGCCAGCTGCTCGTTGCTCAGCCGTACCAGGGAGCCGATCGGATAGATGCCCAGCGTCTTGACGAAGGCCTGGAACACCCGGGGATCGAAATGCCCCTTCCACTCCGCCATGCGCCGGATCGCTTCGGCGGGACTCCAGGCGGTCTTGTAGGGTCGGGTCGAGGAGATGGCGTCGTAGACGTCGCAGACCGCGGCGATGCGCGACAGCAGACTGATCTGGGTACCGGCCAGGCCATGGGGATAGCCGCTGCCATCGAATTTCTCGTGATGGTGCAGGCAGACATCGATGACCTCCGCGGTCGCGCCCCACTGCTGCAGCAAGGCGACGCCCTCCTCGGGGTGCCGCTGCATCACGGCGAATTCCCCCTCGGTCAGCTTGCCCGGCTTGTTGAGCACCTCGAGGGGCGTGCGCATCTTGCCCACGTCATGCAGCAGGCCGGCCTGGCCAGCCAGTTGCACCTGGTCCGCCGGCAGTTTCATCTGCCGTGCCACCGCCGTCATCAGGGCACAGACCGACACGGAATGGATGTAGGTATACTCGTCGGCCGTGCGCAGCCGCGTCAGACTGACCAGCGCCGTGGGATGCCGCAACACCGACGCCGAGATCTGCTCGACCACGGTCGCCACCTCGCTCAGCTCGATGGCCTGGCCCAGGCGCACGTCCTGGAACAGCCGCGCCACCTCCTGCTTGGCGTGGGCGCTCACCGCGGAAGCCTGGGCCATTTCCTGCGGACAGCTCAAGGCGGCGCCCGGCGCTGTGCCCGGAACCGGAACGGCGACTGGGGGCATATCGGGGGCAATGGCCTGCGCGGCGAGGGGCTCAGGGAGCAGCAGCGGATCCACCGCAGGCGAGCATTCGGCCTGCGGCGGACAATCCAGTCCCTTGGCGATATCGATCCACACGGCGATCACGGCGCTGTCCTGGATCTTCTGCAGGTCGCGCGGTTCCTGTAGCAGGAAGCGCGCCTTCCAGAACGGATGGTCGATCCAGCTGCCTTCGAATCTGTGGATGTACATGCCGAGGCAGACCTCGGCACTGGTAACCTTCTTGAGCATCGGCGTTCACTTCGCAGCTGATCGGCAGCAGCCATCCCGAGCGGATGATCGCAAAATGCTATGTCACGCCAAAGACCATCGCCCCAAGTTCTAGACGAGAGAATCCATGCACCTCCTGACCGGTATCACCGTCTCCGCGCTGCTCCTGCTGAACACCCTGGTCATGATCGGTCCGCTGCTGGCATTCGCCCTGATCAAGCTGCTGCCCAGCGTCGCGCTGCGCGACGTCTGCTCCCGGGTGGTCACCGCCATCGCCGAGACCTGGGCCGAGATCAACAAGGCCATCTTCGCCCGTCTCACCCCCACCGCCTGGGACATCCGCGGCACCGAGGCGCTCAACCGGGACAGCTCCTACCTGGTCATCTGCAACCACCAGTCCTGGGTCGATATCCCCGCGCTCATCGAGACCTTCAATGGCAAGGTGCCCTACTTCAAGTTCTTCCTGAAGAAGGAGCTCATCTGGGTGCCCTTCCTGGGGCTCGCCTGGTGGGCGCTGGACTACCCCTTCATGAAGAGATACACCCGCGCCCAGCTGGCCCGCCGCCCGGAACTCAAGGGTGCGGACCTGGCCATCACCCGCCGCGCCTGCGAGAAATTCCGCCGCCAGCCAGTGACCATCGTCAATTACCTGGAAGGCACGCGTTTCACCGCCGCCAAGCATGCCGAGCAGCACTCGCCCTATCGCCACCTGCTCAAGCCCAAGGCCGGTGGCATGGCCTTCGTCCTCGCCGCCATGGGCGAGCAGCTGGACACCCTGCTGGATGTCACCCTGGTCTATCCGGACGGTCGCGTGCCCGGCTTTTGGGACCTGCTCTGCGGACGCGTCAAACGCGTTATCATCGATATTCGCGCGCGACCTCTGGATCCGGCGCGCTGGGCGGGTGACTACAGCGAAGATGCGGAATTTCGCGCAGGCTTCCAGCAGTGGGTCAGCACGCTCTGGGCAGAGAAGGACCAGCGGATCGAGGCGCTGCTAGATTCCCGCTCGCGCTGATCGAGCGGGGCACCCTGCCGCGTGCAGACAGTCAGAGAGCGGGTAGTCGGCTGTCTCGACAAGGATCTCTCATGCCCACCCCGACGCTGGATACCACCACGACCCGCTGGCTTCCCTGGCTGATCGCCGTCGCCTTCTTCATGCAGTCGCTGGACGCGACCATCGTCAACACCGCCCTGCCGCGCATGGCCGCCGACCTCGGCGAGAATCCGCTGCGCATGCAGGGGGTGGTGATCGCCTACCTGCTCACCGTCGCACTGTTGATTCCGGCCTCGGGCTGGATCTCCGATCGCTTCGGCAGTCGCCGCGTCTTCTTCACCGCCATCGCCCTCTTCACCTTTGGCTCGCTGCTCTGCGCCCTGGCACCCAGCCTCAACCTGCTGATCGCCGCCCGGGTCATCCAGGGGCTCGGGGGTTCGCTGATGCTGCCGGTGGGGCGCCTGGTGATCCTGCGCGTCTATCCGCGCAGCGAACTGGTGCGCATCCTCAGCTTCATCACCATTCCCGGCCTGATCGGTCCCCTGGCGGGCCCGGCGCTGGGCGGCTGGCTGGTGGAAGCCGTGTCCTGGCACTGGATCTTCCTGATCAACCTGCCGGTGGGCATCATCGGCTGCCTGGCCACCCGCCGCCTACTGCCGGATCTGCGCAGCCCCCTCCCGCAACGCTTCGACGGCCTGGGCTTCCTGCTCTTCGGCACCGCCATGATCCTCATCAGCATCGCCCTGGAAGGCCTCGGCGAACTGCACCTGCCCCATGTGCGGGTGGTGCTGCTGCTGATGGGCGGCATGGCCTGCATGGTCGCCTACTGGCTGCGCGCCCTGCACCACGACCAGCCGCTGTTTTCCGCCGAGCTGTTTCGCATCCGCAGCTTCGCGGTGGGTATCTTCGGCAATCTCTTCGCCCGCCTCGGCAGCGGCGCCCTGCCCTTTCTCATCCCGCTGCTGTTCCAGGTGGGCCTCGGCTATTCGCCGACCCAGGCCGGCCTGCTGATGATGCCCCTGGCGCTGTCGGCGATGCTGGCCAAGCCCATCGCCGGTCCGCTGATCGGGCTGCTCGGCTATCGGCGCCTGCTGGTGGGCAACACCCTGCTGCTGGGTTGCCTGATCGCCAGTCTCGCCCTGATCGGCCCTGCCACGCCCTTCGTCTGGCTGCTCATCCACCTGGGCATCCTGGGTGCGGTGAATTCCATGCAGTTCACCGCCATGAACACCATCACCCTCATCGACCTGCACGACCAGCAGGCGGCCAGTGGCAACAGCCTGCTGTCGGTGGTGATGCAACTGGCCATGAGCTTCGGCGTCGCCTGCGCCGCCGCGTTGCTGGGCGGCTTCCAGGACGACTATGGAGACACCGAGGTGCTGTCCGCCTTTCGCGCGACCTTTCTCAGCGTCGGCGCCCTGTCGATGCTGGCGGCGGCGATCTTCCTGCAGGCCTCGCGCGAGACCGGCCGGCGGGTCAAGCCGCTGGCGGCCGAGCCGGAAAAGAGCGCGCAGAACGTGGAGTGAGGCGGCTGGCCACGCCGATCAAACCGACAGAAACGAAAAACCCCGGCCAGGCCGGGGTTTTTCGTGAGCTTCGGGCGACGTCAGGTGTCAGACGACCTGTACGCGCTCTGCCTGCATGCCCTTCTGGCCTTGCACGACTTCGAAGCTGACCTTCTGGCCTTCAGCCAGGGTCTTGAAACCAGTGCCTTCGATGGCGCGGAAGTGCACGAACACGTCCGGACCGCTCTCGGGAGTGATGAAGCCATAGCCTTTGGTTTCGTTGAACCACTTGACGGTACCGTTCTGACGATTCGACATGACGGGTGTTGCTCCTTGGAATCACGAGTTTGTTATTGACACTGGCTGGCGCGGTAATGCGTTGCATTGACCAGACGCCCGGTACTGAGTTGCAAGGAGTAACAAGAATCGAGCAGCAAGGGGTGGACGAAGAGCCTACCGCCTCAGGTCACGATCGACGGCGACCCAAGCAAACACAGTTCTCGAACTCTACGCCATATTTTTCTGGAAAGCGATTACCCTCCGGAGGGCGAAATCCTTTTTGACAAGGGCTGTTTTGTCATGCCGCGCAAGGTACTGTCGAGCCGGTTTTCGACCACCCGGACAGCCCTGCAAAACCGCGCCCAGACTGCTTCGCCGCCGTCTGCCGCCTCTGTCGAAGGGCCTGGAGCCCACTGCTCCGCCCTGAAATCCCCCTGCAAGGAATACCGATGAACGTCACCCCTGTGGAACTGCTGATCAGCGATTGCGATGGCGTGCTGGTCGACAGTGAGATCCTCGCCGAGCGGGTCGTCCTCGACGGCCTGGCCGCCCATGCGCCGCGCGCCGAACTCGAGGCCCTGCTGCACGGCACCTTCGGCCTGACCACCCGGGATATCTTCGCCCTGGTCGAACAGCGCTTCGGCATCACCCTGCCGCCGGCGCTGTTCAGCGACCTGCGCGCCCAGGCGGAAACGCTGATCGCTACCAGCGTCGAGCCCATTCCCGGGGTGAAGCGTGCCCTGGAGAGCATCGACCTGCCGCTGGCGGTCGCCTCCAACAGCCTCAGGCACAGCGTCGAATCCTCGGTCCGCCGGGCCGATCTGGTGGCGCGGGTAGCGGGCCACATCTTCAGCGCCGACATGGTCGCCCAGCCCAAGCCGGCACCCGATGTCTATCTGCTCGCGGCCAGGACCCTGGGCGTCGCGCCGGAGCGCTGCCTGGTGATCGAAGACAGCGCCACCGGCGCACGCGCGGCCCTGGCCGCCGGCATGCGCGTCATTGGCTTCACCGGTGCCAGCCATATTCCGCCGAGCCATGGCGAGACCCTGAGCGCCCTGGGCGTGACCGCGCTGATCGCCCATATGGACGAATTGCCCGCGACCGTTGCCCGCCTCCGCGTAGCCGCCAGCGGCGGGCAATAAAAAAGGGGCCCTCAGGGCCCCTTCGCTTTCCGTGTCAGCGGAATCAGGACAGGACCGCCCCCACCGCCTTGGGCAGCGCCACCGGTGCCAGGTCGGCAGCCGCGTTCCAGGCCGCCTCGCTCAGCTGGGTTTCCAGCAGCTGGCGATGGATGGCTTCGCGGTGCTGTTGCAGGACGATGTCGAGGGCGCGGCTGGGCGTCAGTTCGACGTCGTCGAAGGTGACGATCTGACCCGGCTCCATGGCTCGCTTCAGGACGCTGTGCTTGAGCAGGCCGATCGGCAGGTGATCCGGGCACTCGGCGATCTTCACCGCTTCGCCGCGCACGCTGTAGCCACCGATGCCGCGCTCGATGACGTCGCCTGCCGCCATGGGCTTCTTCATGATGGCGGCCACGCTCAGGGTCGGCGTGGTGGAGTTGTTGAGCAGGATCTTGCCGCCGGCGATGACGCGTCTCAGGGTCTTGCCGACCTCCAGGGAGCACAGGTGGAAGGGGCGCACCAGAACATAGTACGGACCCTTGCCCAGCTTGAAGTATTCGATGGCGCCGGCCTGGTCTTCGTCATGGCGACCGACGACGAAGACGCCACCCGCAGAGTAGCCGCTCGGGATCACGTAGTCGACGATGGGCTTGCCCAGTTGCTCGGCCATCTGCGCCAGGATGTTCGCGCTGTCCTGCAGGTTGGTCGAGTTGAGGCCTTCCAGACCCTGGCGGGTGATGGTGGCGCCATAGTTGTTGCCCACCACCACCTGCTCGATCTGCACCTTGGTGCCATCGGTGAAGGAGGTGGTCTGGTCGACGCTGGTGCCCTGGCGCGCGGACCAGTAGGCCATGTCTTCCGGCGTCGGGTTATGGTTCAGATAGCCCTTCATGTTGCCGTAGACCAGCGGCTTGAAGCCCATCTGCACGGCTTCTTCGTGCAGCGCCGCCAGCGAACCCGGCTGGTCGCCCTCGGCCTCGGTCAGGAAACCCTTGCCAGCCAGGTAGGAACCGGTCGTCACCTGCAGTTCGGCATTGATGGTGACCACCTTGATGCCAGCTTCGAAGGCGCGCTCGATGATCTCGGTACCGTGGTAGGGGTCGCCACTGCATTCCACCAGCAGATCGCAATGATCGATGAGATCCGCCACCGACTGGGTGAGCGCCTCGGTCAGCGGATAGTCGGTGACCGTGGCGATGGGCCGGCGGGTCAGGACGCGGGTCACGGTCATGTCGTCATAGTGACGGCTGATGAGCCGGGCCAGGCAGCGCGAGATCATGCCGGTACCGACGATGCCGATACGGGTGACGGGGGATTGGGAGGACATAGGATCGATTCCTTTCAAAGAGAATGTCGGTGGCGAGCAAAGCCACCATGCGAAGTGCCGACCCCAACTGCGTGTCCGATCTCTTGCAAATGGAAAAACCGCTTCCATCAGAAATTCTTTGACTGGGATCAATCTTTCCGTGCGACTCGAAGCCAAATCAAAAATTCACGACTTCGTAACAGATAGCGATCAATGGCTGCAGATCGCCACCTTTTTCCTTGCCGTCCAGCGACGGCGGTTCAACTCGTCGGTTCTGCGCGCCCCGTGCCGTCATTACCGCGCGCCCAATAGCCGCGGCGGAACAGGTCACGTTCGCCCAGCGCCAGCAACAGCACCAGGAAGCCCAGCATCGCCACGCTGACGCTGATGATCAGCTCCAGCAGGCCGACCGGCTTGGGCAACAGGAAACTCAGCAGGGCCACCGCACTGCCGGCACTGAACCAGCGCAGCAGCAGCGACAGGTGCAGCCCGGCCAGCGAGTGGCGATAGAGCGCCAGCGCCATGAACACGGCCTGCAGGAAGGCCCCGGTGGTAAAGGAATAGGCCAGCCCCTGGGCACCGAACGGCTGGTAAACGGCAGCGTCCAGCGCCACGGTGATGAAGGAGCTGGCCAGGGTGGTGTAGAGGAAGGTCCGGGCACGCTGCTGCGACAGCAGGGCACGCCCCCACAGCAGGGCCAGTCCCATCCAGGGCAGGCCCAGGGCATAGGCCACCACCAGGGTCGCGGTCGCCGCGCTCTGCTCGGCGCCAAAGGCTCCGCGCTCCAGCAGGACCTTGACCACCGGCTCCGAATAGCTGAACAGCACCACGGCGGCCGGCACCAGGAACAGCAGGGTCCCGAGCAGCGCCTTGCGCATCAGCGCGCTGTACTTGTCGGCATTGCCCTCGTTCCAGCTGCGGGTCAGCTCGGGAAAGATCATCGCCAGGATGGACAGCGCATAGAGCGTCAGCGGAATGGTCACGATGCGGTAGGAAAAGGACAGCATGGTGATATTGCCTTCGGCCAGCAGCGAGGCGAAGAAGCGCTCCGCCAGCATGCAGCCCTGCTGGGCACCGGCGGCGAGCAGCACCGGGGCGAAGGTCACGGCGAAGGGACTGCCCTCGGGCTTCTCGAAGGCTACCGAGCGCTGGCTGAGATAACCCAGCCGCCGGTGCTGGATGACGATCAGCAGCACCTGGGGCAGCAGCATGCCGGTGAACAGCGCGATGCCACTCGGCTGCAGGATGACGATGGCCAGGATGGCGCCCAGATTGAGCATCAGGGTGCGGGTCATCGGCAGGATGAAGATGCGATCCAGGTTGAGCAGCGCGCCTTGGCAATAGAGGATGGCCTGCACGCAGATCAGCAGGGTCCCGACGGCGAAGACCAGCTTGCCGGTCTCGACCTGCTCATCGCTCCAGCCGGGGGCCAGGGCATGCATCAACCAGGGACTGGCGAGGACACCGATCACCGACAGCAGCAGGCCGAACAGGCCGATGCGCCAGTACAGCCAGCGACCGACCTGCTCGTACTGGACGTTGCAGCGGTCACGGATACGTTGCAGATAGGGAATCATGGCATCGCGCAGGGCGAGGCCGAAGAAGCTCTCGAAGAACACTGGCAGGATGAGCGCGACAAAGATCAGGTCGGCTTCCCAACTCACACCGAATTGCCGGGCGATCAGCAGGTCCCGCAGGAACCCCAGCAGGAAGCTGGCGACGGTGATGGCCAGGATGATGAGGGTCGAACTCACGCCCGCACCTCGGTCGACCCAGAGAGGCCAAGCGCGGCAATAAGCGGACGGATAAAGATGGCAGGCATGGGCGGTCTCGTTCCGTGAGCCGGAGGTGATCCGGATAAAGGCGGGCTGTGATGCCCGTTTGGTCCAGACTCAGAGACCAGCTTCCGCGCTTAAGTTTCCCGAGGCAAATTCGGAGACACGCAGAAATGTCGAACGATTGGCAAATTGCCATGACTCGCCGGAGGCTGACCGCCGAGCGGTAGTCCTTGCAATCCCGTGGCAAGCCAACTACTGTATATATAACCAGATACAGAATACGAGGTGACGCATGGCCGTCGAAGTGTTGTATCGCAGCAGCCGAGATCCGGAGCGCCTGTTCATGGATAAAGCCGAAGCCGATCGTCACGATAAAATGTTGGAGCTGGCTGAGTCGCTCGCCAGCGTGCTGGACAAGGCCGTACCCGGTCTTGCCGAGAAGCAGTGCGAAGACCTGGGGCTGTTCATGGCCCGCAATCGCGAGGTCTTTGCCCGGGCGTTTCGCAACCAGCCGGATGCACTGGGCGAGTTGGACCTGCCCAGCTAGCAGGGGCGCTACCCCTCGGGTAGCCTGGGAAGAGATCTGAGCCGGAGAAAGCCTCTTGTCCCTTCCCATCATCTTCGATACCGATCCTGGCGTGGACGACGCCCAGGCCATCGCCCTGCTGTTTGCCGATCCCGAATTCGAGGTGATCGGCCTGACCACCACCTTTGGCAATGTGCCGGTCACCACGGCGACCCGTAACGCCCTGCTGCTCACCGAGCTGGCCGGCCGGGATACGCCCGTCGCTGCGGGTGTCGCCGAACCTTTGGTCAAGCGGGCCGGCAACCATGCCCTGCACGTGCACGGCCAGGATGGCCTGGGCAACCAGCAGCTGCCCGCGCCGAGCCAGACGCCCCATGTCCTGGATGCGGCGCGCTTCATCGTCGAGCAGACCCGCCTGCGACCGGGTGAGATCACCCTGGTGGCGGTCGGGCCGCTGGGCAACCTGGCCCTCGCCCTGGCGCTGGATCCCACGGTCGCCGAGCGCGTCCGCGAGGTGGTGGTGATGGGCGGCGCCATCGTCGAGCCGGGCAACGTCACGCCGGTGGCCGAAGCCAATATCTTTTCTGATCCCCATGCCGCGGCGCGGGTCTTCGCCGCCCCCTGGCCGCTGACTCTGGTCGGCCTGGACGCCACCCACCGCGCCGTGCTCGACCCGCCGCGCCTGCAGCGCATCGCGGCGCGCCAGGGCGCCCTCGGTGAGGTGCTTGCCCGCAGCTATGATTTCTATGCGGACTTCTACCGCAGCGTGAAGGACATCGACGGCTGCCATCCCCATGACAGCTGCGCCCTCGCCTACCTGCGCCGCCCCGAGCTGTTCCACACCGCGCGCGGTCACCTCAGCGTCGGTACCGAAGGTCTGGCGGAAGGCCAGACCTTCTTCGCGCCCGAGGGTCGCGCCTACCTGGACGGGCGCTGGTCCGGCAACCCGCTGGTAACGGTCTGCCTGGGCATGGACGGCGCCGCCATGGTCGCCTGGATGGAAGAGGTCCTGACCGCGACCGAGCGGTAAGGAGCGGCGCGCCGCCGTTCATGCGCCAAGCGATCGACAGGCGAAAAAAAGGCCCCTTGCGGGGCCTTTTCTACATCCCGGATCAGTTGACCTTGGGATCCAGTTCGCCGCGGGCATAACGCTCGAACATGACGTCCAGGGAGATCGGCTTGATCTTGGAGGCCTGGCCGGCGGTGCCGAAGGCTTCGTAACGGGCGATGCAGACATCGCGCATGGCGGTCACGGTCTTGGCCAGGTACTTGCGCGGATCGAACTCGCTACGGTTCTTGGCCATGAACTCGCGGATGGCACCGGTGGAGGCCAGGCGCAGGTCGGTGTCGATGTTGACCTTGCGGACGCCGTACTTGATGCCTTCGACGATCTCCTCGACCGGCACGCCGTAGGTTTCCTTGATGTCGCCACCGTACTCGTTGATGATCTTCAGCCACTCCTGGGGCACCGAGCTGGAGCCGTGCATCACCAGGTGGGTGTCCGGGATACGCGCATGGATTTCCTTGATGCGCTGGATCGACAGGGTGTCCCCGGTCGGCGGCTTGGTGAACTTGTAGGCGCCGTGGCTGGTGCCGATGGCGATGGCCAGGGCGTCGACCTTGGTGGCCTTGACGAACTGGGCGGCTTCTTCCGGATCGGTCAGCAGCTGGCTGTGATCCAGGGTGCCTTCGGCGCCCACGCCGTCTTCTTCACCGGCCATGCCGGTTTCCAGGCTGCCCAGGCAGCCCAGCTCGCCTTCCACGGACACGCCGCAGGCGTGGGCGAAGGCCACGGTCTGTTGGGTGACGCGCACGTTGTAGTCGTAGTCGGACGGCGTCTTGCCGTCGGCCATCAGCGAGCCGTCCATCATCACCGAGGAGAAGCCCAGCTGGATGGAACGCTGGCAGATGTCGGGGGTGGTGCCGTGGTCCTGGTGCATGACCACCGGGATGTGCGGGAATTCTTCCACCGCGGCCAGGATCAGGTGACGCAGGAAGGGAGCGCCGGCGTACTTGCGGGCACCGGCGGAGGCCTGGACGATGACCGGCGAATCGGTCTTGTCGGCGGCTTCCATGATGGCGCGCATCTGCTCGAGGTTGTTGACGTTGAAGGCCGGAACGCCATAGCCGAATTCGGCGGCGTGATCCAGCAGCTGACGCATGCTGACGAGTGCCATTGGTGATTATCTCCCTACAAAGGCGGTGGTGGCGCCAGCCTGCATGAGCGGCTGGCAGGGTTCAAGCGGCCGACCCCTGGCCGCCCTGGATTAATCGGTTCAGCTGACATTCGCCCGTTCAAGGCGTCCGGCAGCCGCGACCGATGAGGTCGTTGCTGGCGATCCAGTAGACGAGTCCCTGGTCGCCGCGGATATGCAAAGCCACCAGCCCGTCGGTATAGGACTGGCCGTCGGTGGCCGGTTCGCGGTTGAGATGACGGATCAGGCCATCGCCTTCCAGCTTGAGGTCGACGATGGACTGGCTGCGATCCACATAGCGCCAGTCGAAGGCCGCCGTGGAATCGCAGACCCAGTGGGTCCAGCCGCCGGTCTGCTGCGCGCCACGGCCGGCGCAACCGGCCAGCAGGGCGAGACTCAGCAGACCGAGGGCGAGCGTGCGCCCCTTCACTGGGCGCAACCGCTGGCAGGACGGCTGGCGTTGCCAGTGAGCGTATCGACGCGCTCGCCGTTCTGCGCCGTGGGCGTGGCGGCCGCCGCGGGTGGCGGCGCGAACACCGCGCAGGCCTTGTCGGCATTGCCACCGGCGCAACCGGCCAGCATCAGGACAGCGGAACAGACGAGCAGCGGCGTACGCATGGCGATTACTCCTGGGCGCGTTGCTGGAGGACTTCGACGGCCGGCAGGACCTTGCCCTCGACGAATTCGAGGAAGGCGCCGCCGCCGGTGGAGATATAGGAGACCTTCTCGCCGATGCCGTACTTGTCGATGGCGGCCAGGGTGTCGCCACCGCCGGCGATGGAGAAGGCATCGCTGTCGGCGATGGCCTGGGCCAGGGTGCGGGTGCCTTCGCCGAACTGGTCGAATTCGAAGACACCGACCGGACCGTTCCAGAGGATGGTCTTGGCCGACTTCAGCAGGTCGGCGAATTGCTGGGCGCTCACCGGGCCGATGTCGAGGATCATGTCGTCGTCGGCCACGTCGTTGATCGACTTGGTGACGGCTTCGGCGGTCTCGGCGAATTCCTTGGCGACCACCACGTCGACCGGCAGCGGCACGCTGACCTTAGCGGCGATGGCCTTGGCGGTGTCCACCAGATCGGCTTCGTACAACGACTTGCCGACCTTGTAGCCAGCTGCGGCCAGGAAGGTGTTGGCGATGCCGCCGCCGACGATCAGCTGGTCACAGATCTGCGCCAGGGAATTGAGCACGTCCAGCTTGGTGGACACCTTGGAGCCGGCGACGATGGCCGCCATCGGCCGGGCCGGATTGCCCAGCGCCTTGCCCAGGGCGTCCAGCTCGCCGGCCAGCAGCGGACCGGCCGCAGCGACCTTGGCGAACTTGGCCACGCCGTGGGTCGAACCCTCGGCGCGGTGGGCGGTGCCGAAGGCGTCCATGACAAAGACGTCGCACAGGGCGGCATAGCGCTTCGCCAGGTCATCGGCGTTCTTTTTCTCGCCCACGTTGAAGCGCACGTTCTCCAGCAGTACCAGCTGACCCGGGTCGACCTGGACGCCGCCCAGGTAGTCCTTCACCAGCGGCACCTCGCGGCCCAGGGCCTTGCCCAGATAGGCAGCGACCGGTGCCAGGCTGTTTTCCTCGCTGAATTCGCCCTCGGTGGGACGGCCCAGGTGCGAGCAGACGATGACGGCGGCACCCTTTTCCAGGGCCAGCTTGAGGGTCGGCAGGGCGGCGACCAGGCGGGCATCGCTCTTGATCTGGCCTTCCTTCACCGGAACGTTGAGGTCTTCGCGGATCAGGACGCGCTTACCCTTCAGATCGAGGTCGCTCATTTTCAACACGGACATACAGGCAATCCCTTAGTTGTGCTTGTTTCAGGTGGGCTTGGCGATGCGCAGCCAATGGCCGGCGACGTCGAGCATGCGGTTGGCGAAGCCCCATTCGTTGTCGAACCACACCAGCAGATTGACCAGTCGGGGACCGGAGACGCGGGTCTGGCTACCATCGACGATGGCGGAATGGGGATCGTGGTTGAAATCGCAGGAGGCGTGGGGCAACTCGGTGTAGTCGATCAGCCCGGCCAGGGGACCGCTCCGGGCGGCATCACGCAAGAGGGTGTTGAGGGCGGGGGCCGTGGTGTCGCGGCCGACGATGCAGGTGATGTCCAGGCAGGAGACATTGACCGTGGGTACGCGCACGGCACGGGCCTGGATGCGCCCGCCGAGCTCGGGCAGCAGCCGTTCGATGCCTCGCGCCAGGCCGGTCGCCACCGGGATGATCGACTGGAACGCCGAGCGCGTCCGCCGCAGATCTTCGGCATGGTAGGCGTCGATCACGGGCTGGTCGTTCATGGCCGAGTGGATCGTGGTGATGGAGACGTACTCCAGACCCAGGGTCTCGTGCAAAAGTTTCAGCACCGGGACGCTGCAGTTGGTGGTACAGGAGGCATTCGAGACCAGCGTCTCGTCACCGCGCAGCGCCTGCTGGTTGACCCCGTATACCACGGTGGCGTCCACGTCGGTCTCGCTGACCATGGGCTGGGAGAACAGCACCCGCGGCGCGCCTGCGGCCAGGAAGCGCCCGGCCTCGGCGCGGGTGCTGAAGGCACCGGAGCATTCCAGCACCAGATCGACGTCCAGTGCCGCCCAGTCGACCCGCTCCGGTTCGGCCTCCCGGCGGATCGCCAGGGCCTGGTCGCCGATGCGCAGGCGTTCACCCTCCAGCGCGACCCGCCCGGGAAAGCGGCCATGGGTGGAGTCGAAGCGGGTGAGATATTCCAGGCTGGGCCGGTCGGCCAGATCGTTGAGAGCGACGATGGCGAGCTCGGTGGCCGCGCCGCGCTCGTGCAGCGCACGCAACACGCAACGACCGATGCGACCGTAGCCGTTGAGAGCGAGGCGATAGCGAGCGGAACTCATGCGTGAACGGACCCGGGCGCAAGCGAAAGGCCGATTATGCGGCGGTTCGACGACGAATGGGAGTCGCCAGGGTAGTCAGGTCGACTTTCGCACTACAAAAAGGCGTTCTCCTTGGCAGACAGGAAAGAAATCCGCCGCCTAGCCTGGGCCTCCTGCCGCATCCGCGCGGGATCGTTGTCAGCCGAGCAACGGTGAAGGTAGTTCCATGAACGTCAGGACTACCCAAGGAGCCCTTCAGGGGCAAGCAGCAATCGTTACCCAGGGGTGATAGATCAACAGCATGACCCAGATCAAAAACCCCACTTGTTGTGTTATAGAAATTACAAAACACCATATGTAGTATCTGGACCGAACTTGAGGCCCAAGCCGAACTCGAAGGAAGAGACCCGCGCCGCCCTGGCAAACGCCGGCTGGCGTCAGGCTTTTTCCTTTGAATTCGCCCCACTGAGGACAGGAGTCAGCCATGACCATCACCATCTACAGCAAGCCCGCCTGCGTGCAGTGCAACGCCACCTATCGTGCCCTGGATCGCCAGGGCATCACCTACCAGGTGGTGGATATCGAGCAGGACGCCCAGGCGCGCCAGACCGTGGAATCCCTGGGCTATCGCCAGGTGCCGGTGGTGGTGGCCGGTGACGACCACTGGGCCGGCTTCCGCCCGGACAAGCTCGGCCAGTTGGTGGCCTGAGGCGCTCAGACCATGGGCGAGCTGCTGTATTTCTCCAGCACCTCGGAGAACACCCACAGATTCGTCGAGAAGCTCGGCCTGCCGGCGCGGCGCATCCCCCAGGACCCCGCCGCCGAACCGCTCCAGGCCCGCGAGCCCTACATCCTGGTGCTGCCCACCTATGGCGGCGGTGGCAGCAAGGGCGCGGTGCCCAAGCCGGTCATCCACTTTCTCAACGATCCGCACAACCGCGCCCTGATCCGCGGCGTCATCGCCGCGGGCAACACCAACTTCGGCGAGGGTTACTGCCTGGGCGGACGCATCGTCGCCCAGAAATGCGCGGTGCCCCTGCTCTACCAATTCGAATTGCTCGGCACGACGGAGGATGTCGACCGGGTGCGCACGGGAGTGAACGACTTTTGGCAACGTCAGGCCTGACCCCGACCGGCAGCGACGCGGACTACCACGCGCTCAACGCCATGCTCAATCTCTACGGTCCCAACGGCGAGCTGCAACTGGACAAGGACCGCCAGGCGGCGCGCCAGTACTTCCTGCAGCACGTCAACCAGAACACCGTGTTCTTCCATAACCTGGACGAGAAACTCGGCTACCTGGTGAAGAAGGGCTACTACGAGGCGGCGGTGCTGGAGCAATACGCGCCGGCCTTCGTGAAGGCGCTGTTCGAGCGCGCCTATGCCTACAAATTCCGCTTCCAGAGCTTTCTCGGCGCCTTCAAGTACTACACCAGCTACACCCTCAAGACCTTCGACGGCCAGCGCTACCTGGAACGCTACGAGGACCGGGTGTGCATGGTCGCCCTGAGTCTGGCGCGCGGTGACGAACAGCTGGCCGAGTCCCTGGTGGACGAGATGATCAGTGGCCGTTTCCAGCCGGCCACCCCGACCTTCCTGAACGCCGGCAAGCGCCAGCGCGGCGAGCTGGTGTCCTGCTTCCTCCTGCGCATCGAAGACAACATGGAATCCATCGGCCGCGCCGTGAATTCGGCGCTGCAGCTGTCCAAGCGCGGCGGTGGCGTGGCCTTCCTGCTGAGCAACGTGCGCGAGGTCGGCGCCCCGATCAAGCGCATCGAGAACCAGTCCTCGGGCATCATTCCGATCATGAAGCTGCTGGAAGACGCCTTCTCCTATGCCAACCAGTTGGGTTCGCGCCAGGGCGCCGGCGCCGTCTACCTCAACGCCCACCACCCGGACATCCTGAGATTCCTCGACACCAAGCGCGAGAACGCCGACGAGAAGATCCGCATCAAGACCCTGTCCCTCGGCGTGGTCATCCCGGACATCACCTTCGAGCTGGCCAAGCGCAATGCCGACATGTACCTGTTCTCGCCCTACGACGTGGAACGAGTCTACGGCGTGCCCTTCGCCGACATCAGCGTCAGCGAGAAGTACGCGGAGATGGTCGCCGATGCGCGCATCCGCAAGCGCAAGATCAACGCCCGGGAGTTCTTCCAGACCCTGGCGGAGATCCAGTTCGAGTCCGGCTATCCCTACCTGATGTTCGAAGACACGGTGAACCGCGCCAATCCCATCGCCGGACGCATCAACATGAGCAACCTCTGCTCGGAGATCCTGCAGGTCAACACCCCCAGCCGCTTCGACGAAGACCTGGGCTATGAGCACATCGGCCAGGACATCTCCTGCAACCTGGGCTCGCTGAACATCGCCCGCACCATGGATTCACCGGACCTGGGCCGCAGCGTGGAAACCGCCATCCGCGGCCTCACCGCGGTCTCGGAGATGAGCGACATCCGCTGCGTGCCCTCGGTGGCCGCCGGCAATGCCGCCTCCCACGCCATCGGCCTGGGGCAGATGAACCTGCACGGCTACCTGGCCCGCGAGCACATCCACTATGGTTCGGCGGAAGGCCTGGATTTCACCAACCTGTATTTCTACACTGTCACCTATCACGCGGTGCGCGCCTCCAATCGCCTGGCCATCGAACGCGGCCAGAGCTTCCACGGCTTCGCCGATTCCAAGTACGCCAGCGGCGAATACTTCGACCAGTACACCGAGGGCGACTTCACCCCCCGTACCCCGCGGGTGGCCGAGCTGTTCGAGGTGGCCGGCATCCGCCTGCCGACCCGCGCGGACTGGCAGGAACTCAAGGCCTCGGTGATGCAGCACGGCCTGTTCAACCGCAACCTCCAGGCCATCCCGCCCACTGGTTCGATCTCCTACATCAACCACTCCACCTCGAGCATCCACCCCATCGTCGCCAAGGTGGAGATCCGCAAGGAAGGCAAGCTGGGCCGCGTCTACTACCCGGCGCCCTACCTCGCCGACGACAACCAGGAGTATTACCAGGACGCCTACGAGATCGGCCCGGAAAAGATCATCGACACCTATGCCGAGGCCACTCGCCATGTCGACCAGGGACTGTCGCTGACGCTGTTCTTCCGCGACACCGCCACCACCCGCGACATCAATCGGGCGCAGATCCATGCCTGGAAGAAGGGCATCAAGACGCTCTATTACATCCGCCTGCGCCAGGCCGCCCTGGAAGGCACCGAGGTGCAGGGCTGCGTGTCCTGCAGCCTGTGAGGAAAAGGTCATGAATGCATCCGTCAAAGCCCCGCGCCTGAACCGCATCAACGCCATCAACTGGAACCGCATCCAGGACGACAAGGACCTGGAGGTGTGGAACCGCCTGACCGGCAACTTCTGGCTGCCGGAAAAGATCCCGCTGTCCAACGACATCCCCTCCTGGGCGACCCTGACGCCCAAGGAGCAGCAGCTGACCATCCGCGTCTTCACCGGCCTGACCCTGCTGGACACCATCCAGAACGCCGTGGGCGCCCCGACCCTGCTGGCCGATGCCGTCACTCCCCACGAGGAAGCGGTGATCGCCAACATCGGCTTCATGGAAGCCGTGCATGCGCGCTCCTACAGCTCGATCTTCTCCACCCTCTGCTCGACGCCGGACGTGGACGAAGCCTATCGCTGGAGCGAGGAGAATCCCTATCTGCAAACCAAGGCCGATCTGATCCTCGCGCGCTACCACGCCGAGGATCCGCTGCTGCGCAAGGTGGCCAGCGTCTTTCTGGAGTCCTTCCTCTTCTATTCGGGCTTCTATCTGCCGATGTACTGGTCCAGCCGCGCCAAGCTGACCAACACCGCCGACCTGATCCGCCTGATCATTCGCGACGAGGCGGTGCACGGCTACTACATCGGCTACAAGTTCCAGCAGGCCCTGGCCAAGGAAGCGCCGGAGCGTCGCCAGCAGGTCAAGGACTTCGCCTACGAGCTCCTGCAGGACCTCTATGACAACGAGGTGGCCTACACCGAGGACCTCTACGACAGCGTCGGCTGGAGCGAGGACGTGAAGAAATTCCTCCACTACAACGCCAACAAGGCGCTGATGAACCTCGGTTTCGAGGCGCTGTTCCCCAGCAGCATGACCGACGTCAGCCCGGCGATCCTGGCTGCCCTGTCGCCCGGCGCCGACGAGAACCACGACTTCTTCTCCGGCTCGGGCTCGTCCTATGTCATCGGCAAGGCGGTCAGTACCGAGGACGAGGATTGGAATTTCTGAGCCCCGATCGCAGCTGCGGTAGGTTGGGTTGAGCACAGCGAAGCCCAACAGATCTTGCCTCGGCGTCCGCGCTGTTGGGCTTCGACGATGGAACCGTCTCAGCCCAACCTACGGTTCATCGTAGCCATGGCCGCGACGGCCTCCACCTCAGCGGTCCCGTCCGAAAACGGCCAGTCACCCCTACCCGGCGGTGCTAACCTGCCGCCATGAACGCCTTCCCCGATATTCCTGTCTTCGAACGCGCCCGCCTGGCGCGGGACCCGCGTTTCGACGGCCTGTTCTACACCGCGGTGCTCACCACCGGCATCTATTGCCGGCCGGTGTGCCCGGCGCAACCGCCACGCCCGGAAAACGTCAGCTACTACCCAAGCGCCGCGGCCGCCGAGGCCGCCGGCTATCGCCCTTGCCTGAGATGCCGCCCGGAGCTCTCCCCCGCAGGCGGCCATTGGCAACGCGGCGATGCGACCCTGGCGCGGGCCCTGCGACTGATGGACGAAGGCCTGGAGGAAGGTGGCCTGCCCACCCTCGCCGCCCGTCTCGACCTCAGCGAACGCCAGTTGCGCCGGCTGTTCGTCGAGCGCCTGGGCGCGGCGCCCCTGGCGGTGCTCACCACCCGCCGGCTGCTGTTCGCCAAGCAGTTGCTCAGCGAGACCCGGCTGCCCATCACCGAGGTGGCCCTGGCCGCCGGCTTCGGCAGTCTGAGACGCTTCAACACCGCCTTTCGCGACGCCTACGACCTGGCCCCCAGTCAGGTGCGCAAGGGGCAGGCCGCAGCCTCGCCGGTGCTGGTCCTGCGCCTGGGCTATAGACCGCCCTACGACTTCACCGCCCAGCTGGATTTCCTCCGCGGCCACGCCCTGCCCGGCGTCGAGGTGCTGGACGACACCAGCTACGCCCGGGTGATCGGCACCCCCGAACAACCCGGCTGGCTGCGCGTCTCGGCCTGGGACGCCGATACGCCGGCTCTGCGCCTGGAATTGCACGGCGCCGCGCCTGGAGAGCTGCAAGCGGCAGTGGCGCGTATTCGTCGCATGTTCGATCTGGACGCCCATCCCCAGGCCATCGCCCAGGGCCTGGCGGTCGACCCGACCCTGGCCGATCTGGTGGCACGCCGGCCCGGCCTGCGCCTGCCCAGTGGCTGGGACGGTTTCGAGATCGCCGTCCGCGCCGTCATCGGCCAGCAGGTCAGCGTGGTGGCGGCTACCACCATGACCGCCCGGGTGGTGCAGCGCTTCGGTCGCCCGTGGGGCGAGCCCGGTCACGAGGCCAGTCGACCGCCAGTAGGCCTGCACCACTTCTTTCCCACGGTGGACGCCCTGGCCGATGCCGCCCTGGAAGACCTCACCGGCCTCGGCCTGATCCGCGCCCGCGCCGGTACCCTGGGCACGGTGGCCCGGGCCTTGCGCGCCGGCCAGGTGGACTTCGACACCGGGCGCACCCTGGACGATTTCGCCCGGCGCTGGATCGCGCTCAAGGGCATCGGCCCCTGGACCGCCCAGTACATCGCCCTGCGCGCCCTCGCCCATCCCGATGCCTGCCCGGTGGAAGACCTGGTGCTGCAGAAGCGCCTGGCGCCGCCTGGCGAGCGCCTCACCGCCAAGGCCCTGTACGCCCGCGCCGAAGCCTGGCGACCCTGGCGCGCCTACGGGGTGATGCAGGTCTGGCGCGAAGCCACCTGGAAGGCGCCCGCCGACGCCCCCGCCGAACCCGTTCCCACCCACTTCGCCCAGGAGTCGCCCCGATGATCGCCTACTGCCTGCTGGACAGCCCCATAGGTACGCTCACCCTGGCCGCCGACGACAGTGGCCTGCGCGTGGTGGAATTTCCCGAGAATCGCTACCTGGCCAAGCGCGACGCCAGCTGGAGCGCCGCCGACCATCCGATCCTGGCCCAGGCCCGCGCACAACTCGGCGAGTACTTCGCCGGACAGCGCCAGACGTTCGAACTGCCGCTGGCACCGCGCGGCACCGCCTTCCAACTGGCGGTCTGGCAGGCCCTGGCGAAGATTCCTCACGGCCAGACCTGGAGCTATGGTCAGCTGGCCAGCCACCTCGGTCGGCCCCAGGCGATGCGCGCGGTGGGCGCCGCCAACGGGCGCAATCCGTTGCCCATCGTGCTGCCCTGCCACCGGGTGATAGGGGCGTCCGGCGCCCTGACCGGTTTTGGTGGCGGCCTGCCGACCAAGCAATTCCTGCTGGAGCTGGAAGGCGCGCTGCCGCCGCCGCGGGATCTCTTCGCCGCGTCCTAGCCCGGCACCGCACCCAAACTCACCTGTCAAAAGGCTCTATAATGCGCCTCCCAGCACTTGAGCCGGAGCAGTCCGGTAGCGCAAATTGGACTTTCGATTCGCAAGGACGCGATGCGATGTCCAGTTCAGCCAATGCCCCGATCTTCACCCTGACGCTGGACGGCGTCGCCGACGATTTCCCGATGCTCGCCTTCGACGGCCGCTGGAATCACTGTTGCAGCGACCCGCCTTTCTCGCCTGGGTCCGGGTGACCAGGGCATCCACGGCCAGCGCGCCGCCGTGGCCCAGGCGATTCCGTCCGGCGCCTGACCCGCTATCGCGCCGAGCTGGTGCCACGCCTGGCCCACCTGGCTCATTGCGTCGATTCCCGCATCTTCCAGGGGCGCAGCGTGCCCGAGATCCTGGCGCAGCTCCTCGAGGAGCACGGCATCCTCGACGGCGACTATCGCTTCGCCCTGGGGCCCACGCGCTATCCGCCACGCGACTACTGCGTGCAGTACGGTGAAAGCGATCTGGCCTTTCTCACCCGCCTCTGCGAGGAAGAGGGCCTGCACTTTCATCACCAGCATCGTCGCGACGGTCATGGGCTGGTGTTTGGTGATGACGCCACCGGCTTTGCGCAACTGGATGCCACCCGCTATCGGCCCGGCAGCGGCCTGGTGGCGGACGAACCCGTGATCAGCCACCTGGCGGTCGGTCTGCAAGTCCGCAGCAGCGCAGCCACCCTGCGCGATCACGACCCGCTACAACCACGGCTGCGCCTGCAGAGCGCCACCGATACCCTGGCCCGGCCCGCGCAGGAAGACTATGGCTTTCCCAGTCGTTTCACCGATCGCGTGAGCGGCCAGCGCCTGAGCAGCCGGCACCTGGAATGCCTGGGAGGCGACGCCCACCCAGCCCAGGACGCGAGCGACCAGCCCAGCCTGGTGAGCGGGCATTTCCTGCGGCTGGAACAGCATCCGCGCGCCGACTGGACGCAGCTCTGGCTGCTGACCGAAGTCCGCCACTAGGGGCGCCAGCCCCAAGTACTGGAAGAAAGTCGGCGCTAACGACTTCCGCCAGGGCTATCGCAATACCTTTGTCGCCCGGCCCTGGACGCTGCCCTTCCGCCTGCTCCTGCCCCTGCGCCAGCCCAGACACAGGCTGCCGGATGCCAGACCGCGGTGGTCCCCGGACCGGTCGGCGAAGAGATCCACGGCGATGCCCTGGCAGGGCCGAGCCTGCGGGTGAATCCCTGAGGGCCTGTGCTGCCGGTCAGGCACAAAAAAGCCCCGCCTAGGCGGGGCTTTCGTATGACCGCTGCGACCTCAGTCTTCCAGCAACTCACCGGCCACCGCCAGGACGTTGTCCAGGGTGAAGCCGAAGTGCTCGAACAGCGCCGCCGCCGGGGCGGATTCACCGTAAGTGTGCATGCCGATGATGCGACCGTCGAGACCGACGTACTTGTACCAGAAGTCGGCGATGCCGGCTTCGATGGCGATGCGGGCGCCGACTTCCACCGGCAGGACCTGCTGGCGATACTCGGGGCTCTGGCGGTCGAAGACGCTGGTGCTGGGCATGGAGACCACGCGCACGTTGCGACCTTCAGCGGTCAGGCGCTCGTAGGCCTGCACCGCCAGGCCGACTTCGGAGCCGGTGGCGATGAGGATCAGCTCGGGCTCGCCCACGCAGTCCTTGAGCACATAGCCACCGCGGGCGGCGTTGCCCAGGGTAGCTTCGTCGCGCACGCTGTGGGCCAGGTTCTGGCGCGAGAAGATCAGCGCGCTGGGACCGTCGCGACGCTCCAGGGCCGCGGTCCAGGCGATGGCGGATTCCACCGCATCGGCCGGACGCCAGGTGTCCAGGTTGGGGGTGTAGCGCAGCGAGGCCAGCTGCTCCACCGGCTGGTGGGTGGGGCCGTCCTCACCGAGTCCGATGGAGTCGTGGGTGAAGACATAGAGCACCCGCTGCTTCATCAGCGCCGACATGCGCACCGCGTTGCGGGCGTATTCCATGAACATCAGGAAGGTGGCGCCGTAGGGCACCAGGCCGCCGTGCAGGGCGACGCCGTTCATGATGGCGCTCATGCCGAATTCACGCACGCCATAGTGGACATAGTTGCCGCTGGCATCTTCGGCGGTGACGCCCTTGGCGCCCTTCCACAGGGTCAGGTTGGAACCAGCCAGGTCGGCGGAACCGCCGAGCAGCTCGGGCAGCAGCGGACCGAAGAATTGCAGGGCGTTCTGGCTGGCCTTGCGGCTGGCGATGGTCTCGCCCTTGGTGGCCACGTCCTGGATGAAGGCGGCGGCGCGCTCGGCGAAATCGGCGGGCAGGTCGCCGGCCATGCGGCGCTTGAACTCGGCGGCCAGCTGCGGATGGGCCTGGGCATAGGCGGCGAACCGCTCGTTCCACTCGGCCTCGGCCGCGGCGCCGCGCTCACGGGCGCTCCAGTCGGCATAGAGGTCGGCGGGAATCTCGAAGGGCGCGTGGGACCAGCCGAGCAGCTCGCGGGCGGCCTGGATCTCGTCGTTGCCCAGGGGGGCGCCGTGGCACTCTTCCTTGCCCTGCTTGTGCGGCGCGCCGTAGCCGATCACGGTCTTGCAGCAGATCAGGGTGGGCTGGTCGCTCTTGCGCGCGGTATCCAGGGCGGTCTTGATCTCGTCGGCGTCGTGGCCGTCGACGTTGCGGATCACCTGCCAGCCGTAGCTCTCGAAGCGCTTGGGGGTGTCGTCGGTGAACCAGCCTTCGACCTCGCCATCGATGGAGATGCCGTTGTCGTCATAGAAGGCGATCAGCTTGGACAGGCCCAGGGTGCCGGCCAGGGAGCAGACCTCGTGGGAAATGCCTTCCATCATGCAGCCATCGCCCAGGAAGGCGTAGGTGTGGTGATCGACGATCCGGTGGCCATCGCGGTTGAACTGGGCGGCCATGACCTTTTCCGCCAGGGCGAAGCCCACGGCGTTGGCGATGCCCTGGCCCAGGGGACCGGTGGTGGTCTCGATGCCCGGGGCGTAACCGTATTCAGGGTGGCCCGGGGTCTTGCTGTGCAGCTGACGGAAATTCTTCAGATCGTCGATGGACAGGTCGTAGCCGGACAGGTGCAGCAGCGAATAGATGAGCATGGAGCCGTGGCCGTTGGACAGCACGAAGCGGTCGCGGTCGGCCCACAGGGGATTGCCAGGGTTGTGCTTGAGCTGATCGTGCCAGAGCACCTCGGCGATGTCGGCCATGCCCATGGGGGCGCCGGGGTGGCCACTGTTGGCCTTTTGCACGGCATCCATGCTGAGGGCGCGGATGGCGTTGGCTCGATCACGACGGCTGGGCATTGCGGTGTCTCCTGGCAGAGGCAGAGCGAAGGGGCCGTTATTCTGGCCCAGCCAGGGCACTTCCAGCAATCGGCGCGGTCGCCTCAGCCCGCCGGGCAGACCGTATCGCCGTCGACCACGAAGGCCCGCGCCACCGGTTCGATGCGCCTGGCCAGGGTCGCCAGGGCCTGGCGGTGCGCCGCCACGACCTCGGCATAGGAGGCGCCGGCGGGCTGGCTGATCCGGCTGCCACAGGTGAGCACCCGCTCGCCGCCCGGTTCCGCCAGGCGCAGGGTCCAGAGCGCGTCCTGCTGGACGCCGCGACCGGGCTGCGAATCGAAGCGCTGCAGATCCACCTTGATGCGCAGCACGGGGGCGCCGCTGCCGCGCGGGGCATCGCCCAGGTCCAGGGTGCCGAGGTCCCGGGACAGGTCGGCGGACAGGGCACTGCGCACCTCGTCGGCAAGGGGCGCGATCCAGCGTTCGTTTTCCAGCAGGGCGATGCCGTCGCCCTGGCGCACCACCAGTTGCGGCTGATCCACCTGCGGCGGCACCGAGACGCCTTGCAGGGCGAAGCGAAAGCCCGCCGTGCGCGCCTTGGCCGCGGGCTCCGCGGCGCTGGTCAGGGTGTGGTAGTTGAGCGGCGCCTTGGACGAACAGGCGGCCAGCAGCAGGGGCAAAGCCAGGCAGGTCAGGCGCTTCATTGCAGTTTTCCTTTGGCGGGATCACGGGAGCCCGGTTCGAACTTGGGCGGCGGATCGGTCACCAGACCGCGGATCAGGGATTCCGGATGGCGGCCGAGGTAGTCGCCGAACACGCGCAGGGAGCGCGCCATGCGCTGCATCTCCTCCAGGGTCTGGGTCAGATTCTGCTGCACCGGCGAATCCGCGCCCAGGCTCTGGCTGGCACTGCCGGTGAGCTGCTGCACGCCCATCAGGGTGGTGGTCAGCTGCGGCAGGACGCCGGCGTTGAGCTGCTTGAGGGTGCCGCTGAGCTGCGCCAGGCTGGTGTCGAGATTCTTGCCGATGGAATCGAAGGGGATCTTGTCGATCTTGTTGACGATGCCGGCCATCTGCTCCTGCAGGCGATCGAAGCTACCGGTGACGGTGGGGATCGACAGCGGCTTGGCCTGGGGATCGAAGGCCACCTTGGGCGCATTGGGCACGAAGTCGACGGAAATGTAGAGCTGCCCCGTCAGCAGGTTGCCGGTGCGGGCCTGGGCACGCAGGCCACGGGCCACCCAGCCGGCGAACAGCTTGCCGTCGCGGTCCTTGGTCTCGATGCGTTTGCCGACGTCACCCAGCCGCTGGGGATAGATGACCGCGCCGACGATCAGCGAGAAGCGATCCTGGGCATCGTCGTAATCGGGGGTCAGGGAGACTACCCGGCCGACGTTCATGCCGAGGAATTCCACCGGCGCGCCGGTGGCGAGGCCACGCAGCGACTGCTGGAATCTCATCCGCACGTAGATGGGCTCGCCATCCGGCGGGGCCAGGGCGCTGGTCTGGTCGTCGAACAGGGTGAAACTCTGGTCTTCCTGAGCCTCCTGCGGATCCTTGGGCCATTCCGGGGTGACGAAGGCGATGCCGCCCGCCACCACCGTGGCCAACGACTGGGTATTGAGCTTGAGTCCGGAGGCGCTGAGCGAGACATCGACGCCGCTGGCGTTCCAGAAGCGGCTGTTGGCGGTGACGAAGCGGTCGTAGGGCGAATCGACGAAGATCTGCGCGCTGACACCCTTGCCGTCCTGGTTGAGGTGGAAGGACACCACCCGGCCGACTTGGATGCGCCGGTAGTAGACCGGCGAACCGACGTCCAGGGAGCCGATGTCGTCGGCAGTGACGATGAATCTCTTGCCCGAGGCGCCGTGGATCAGCGCCGGGGGCTGCTCCAGGCCGCGGAAGTCGCGATGGGACTCGGTGGAGTCGCCGATGTCGGCCCCGATGAAGGCACCCGACACCAGGGTGTCGACCCCAGACACGCCATTGACGCCGAAGCGCGGGCGCACCACCCAGAAGCGCGCGTCCTTGGTGGCGAAGCCCTCGGCGGACTTTTCCAGCTCGATGGTGGTGATCACCCGGTTGCGATCCGGCGCCAGCTGGATGTCGCTGACGGTGCCGATCACCACGTTCTTGTACTTGACCTGGGTCTTGCCGGCTTCCAGGCCCTCGGCGGTGAGGAAGGTCACCGTGATGGTCGGCCCGCGCGAGGCCCAGCTGTGGATCACCATGGACAGCCCGATCAGGGCCGCCACGATGGGCACCAGCCAGATCAGCGATACGCTCCAGCGACTGCGGCGTACCTCGGGGGTAGGCGCCAGGGCGTCGGGTTCATGCCTGTCCGTCATCGTTCACCTCTGCATCCCAGATCAAGCGGGGATCGAAACTCATCGCGGCGAGCATCGTCAGCACCACCACGAAACCAAAGAACACGATACCCAGGCGCGGCGCCGCCGAACTCAGGGCACCGAAGTGCACCAGCGCCGAGACCAGGGCCACCACGATCACGTCGAGCATCGACCAGTAGCCGATCAGCTCGACGAAGCGATAGAGCCGGGCGCGCTGGGCGGTGGCCCAGTCGCTGCGGCGCTGGCAACTCACCAGCAGGGTGCCGAGCACCAGAAACTTGATGGAGGGCACCGCCACGCTGGCGATGAAGATCACCAGGGCGACGCCCCAGGAGCCGCCTTCCCAGAACTCGATCACCCCTTCGAGAATGGTGCTCTCCACGCCGCGACCCAGGGTACCGGTGAACATCACCGGCAGGGTATTGGCCGGGATATAGAGGATCAGCGCGGCGAGCAGGTAGGCCCAGGTCTTGGCATAGACATTGGGCTTGCGCCGGTGCAGCGCCGAGCCGCAGCGCGGGCAGCCGGCCTTGTGCCGGCGCGGCGCGGTGCAGACCTTGCCGCAGACGTGGCACAGGCACAGGCCGAGTTCGTCGGCGCGCGGCGGCAGCTGGGGCGCGGTCAAGACTCGCGCTCCCCGACGGCGTCCCATAGCGGGTGCAGGTCGCGCTTGGCGATGATCAGCAGGACCACCATCAGCCCGACCATGCCGAACAGCCCCAGGCCCACCACCACGTGCAGCAGCCCGGCTAGCTTGATCACCGCCACCAAGGCGCCGAGCACGAAGACCTCGATCATGCTCCAGGGCCGCAGGTAATGCAGGGTGACCATGGCCGTGGCGAAGCCGGGGGCACGGCGGCCGAGCTGGGCGAAGCCGAGCACCCAGAGCAGCAGGACGATCTGCAGCAGCGGCACCACGAACAGGGTCATGGCCACCACCAGCGCCATGGGTCCGGCGAAGCCGCGACTCATGGCGACCACCGATTCCAGCAGGGTCGCCTCGCTATGCAGGCCGCGAAAGCTGAGTTGCAGGATCGGCCCGACGTTGGCGATCACGAACAGCACCGCCGCGGCGATCGCCAGGGCCAGCAAGCCCTGGATGTCCAGGCGGCTGGCGCGATAGAGCAAGGCGCCACAGCGCAGGCAATGCGCCCGCTCGCCCGCCGCGAGGGGTTCGAGGCGATGCACCGAATCGCAGTGCTCGCAGATCACCAGGCGCGTGCCGGCAGCAGGCGCGGAAGGGGATGGTGGTTGGACGGACATGGGTTACCCGGTGAAGCTCCTGGAAGGGGGCTGCAGCTTGGACGCGCGAGTCTCGCGGTCGTTACCGCAACGCCGCGAAGACCGCTGCGCAAAAGGCCCCGGCATCTTACCTTCCTCGACGAAGGTATGCGCGGCCAGCCGCCGTGGAAAAGCATCAAAACTTTTTGATGCTTTTCTTGCGAGGCCCGGGGCGGGTCTCTAGACTAGCGCCCCATGAATCCACTACGCGTGCCGGCGCTCGGCCAGGAACCAGGAGACACCCTCGCCGCCCTGTGCAAGGCCGGCGGCGATCCCCTGCGCCTGAACGTCCTGCGCGCCCTGCACAGCGCCTCCTTCGGCGTGCTGGAACTGGCGCAGATCTTCGCCACCGGCCAGTCCGGCATCAGCCACCACCTCAAGGTACTGGCCCAGGCCCAGCTGGTGGCCACCCGCCGCGAGGGCAATGCCATCTTCTATCGCCGCGCCCTGCCGCGTCCCGGCAGCCTGGGCGGCGCCCTGCACGCCGCCCTGCTCGAAGAGGTGGACGCCCTGGCCCTGCCCAGCGCCGTGCAGACGCGGATCGGCGAGGTGCATGCCCAGCGCGCGGCGGTGAGTCGCGACTTCTTCGCCCGGGTGGCGGAAAAATTCCAGGCCCAGCAGGACCTGATCGCCAGCCTGCCGCAGTACCGCGACGGCCTGCTCAGCCTGCTGGACGCCCTGGCCCTGGATCCGCGCGGCTGCGCCCTGGAGGTGGGCCCGGGCGACGGCGCCTTCCTGCCGGACCTGGCGCGGCGCTTCGTCCGGGTGGTGGCGGTGGACAACAGCCCGGCCATGCTCGAACTGGCGCGCCAGCGCTGCCAGCGCGACGGTCTCGCGAATGTCGAACTGCAACTGGCCGACGCCCTCGCCGAGCCGCTGCCAGCGGCCGACTGCGTGGTCCTCAACATGGTCCTGCACCATCTGGCCGCACCGGCGGAAGCCGTGCAGCAGCTGGCGCGGCGCGTGGCGCCGGGCGGCAGCCTGGTGATCACCGACCTCTGCCCCCACGACCAGACCTGGGCGCGCGCCGCCTGTGGCGATCTCTGGCTGGGCTTCGACCAGGACGAACTGGCGCGCTGGGCCCAGGCGGCCGGCCTGCAGGCGGGCGAGAGCCTCTACCTGGGCCTGCGCAACGGCTTTCAGATCCAGGTGCGCCAGTTCGCGCGCCCGGATCAGGGAAACACCCCGTCATGAGGCCAACTGGCCAGTGGCGGGCGGACCCGACGCCCAAGGGCGTCATGTCCAGCAAGGAAACTGCTGTCTCGACCGGCCTGCGGGCCCCTACCCCTTGGTAATTTAGGAACCATTCGATGAGCGAATATTCCCTGTTCACCTCCGAGTCCGTGTCCGAAGGCCATCCGGACAAGATCGCCGACCAGATCTCCGATGCCGTGCTCGACGCCATCATCACCCAGGACAAGCACGCCCGCGTGGCCTGCGAGACCCTGGTCAAGACCGGTGTGGCCATCGTCGCCGGTGAGGTGACCACCTCCGCCTGGGTCGACCTGGAGCAACTGGTGCGCGACGTCATCGTCGACATCGGCTACGACAGCTCGGACGTCGGCTTCGACGGCGCCACCTGCGGCATCGTCAACATCATCGGCAAGCAGTCGGTGGACATCGCCCAGGGCGTCGATCGCAGCAAGCCGGAAGACCAGGGCGCCGGTGACCAGGGCCTGATGTTCGGCTATGCCTGCAACGAGACCGATGTGCTGATGCCCGCGCCCATCACCTTCTCCCATCGCCTGGTGGAACGTCAGGCCGAGGCGCGCAAGTCGGGCCTGCTGCCCTGGCTGCGCCCGGATGCCAAGTCCCAGGTGACCTGCCGCTACGAAGGCGGCAAGGTGGTCGGCATCGACGCCATCGTGCTGTCCACCCAGCACAATCCCGAGGTCAAGTACGCCGACCTGCGCGAAGCCGTGATGGAGCTGATCGTCAAGCACGTCATCCCCGCCGAGCTGCTGCACAAGGACACCCAGTTCCACATCAACCCGACCGGCCAGTTCATCATCGGCGGCCCGGTGGGTGACTGCGGCCTGACCGGCCGCAAGATCATCGTCGACAGCTACGGCGGCATGGCCCGTCACGGCGGTGGCGCCTTCTCCGGCAAGGACCCGTCCAAGGTCGACCGCAGCGCCGCCTACGCCGGTCGCTACGTGGCCAAGAACATCGTCGCCGCCGGCCTGGCCGATTGTTGCGAGATCCAGGTGTCCTACGCCATCGGCGTGGCCCAGCCCACCTCCATCTCGATCAACACCTTCGGCACCGCCAGGATCAGCGACGAGAAGATCGTGCAGCTGGTGCGCGAGCATTTCGACCTGCGCCCCTACGCCATCACTACCATGCTCGACCTGCTGCACCCGATGTACCAGGCCACCGCGGCCTACGGTCACTTCGGTCGCCACCCGCAGGAAGTCACCGTGGGCGATGACACCTTCACCACCTTCACCTGGGAACGCACCGACCGCGCCGCCGCCCTGCGCGCCGCCGCCGGCCTGTAACACGCCTCCCGGCAAACAGCCCCGCCACCCCTGGTGCCGGGGCTTTTTTCCGGGTCTGCAACCGGGATCCCAGCGCTTTCTTGCGCCAGTCCACAGCCTGGCACGCGCGATGCAACCTCTGGGCATCCGGTGGTCAGAATGCCTCGTCTTCCCAGGAGTCTGCTTATCCATGTGGCTGTTCATCACCAACTTCGGCGATTCTTCGGTGATGCTTCCCTGCGCCGTGCTGATCGCGCTCTGGCTGCTGGCTGGTCTGTCCGCGCGGGCGGCGCTGCTCTGGTTGCTGCTGTTCGGTGCCGCCGGGCTCAGCGTCGCCCTGTCGAAGATCGCCTTCTTCGGCTGGGGCCTGGGCATTCCCCGCCTGGACTTCACCGGATTCAGCGGCCATTCCATGCTGGTGGGCAGCGTGCTGCCGGTCCTCGGCTGGCTGCTGGCCAGCCGGGCGCGGTCGTCGCTGCAGCTGACCGCAGCCGCCCTCGGCGCGCTGTGCGCCCTGCTCATCGCCATCTCGCGGGTGGTGCTGGGCTATCACTCGATCTCGGAAGTGGTGACCGGCCTGCCCATCGGCTACGCCGCCAGCGGCAGCCTGCTGTGGCTGCTGCGTGGCCAGGAGGTCAACCTCAAACCGCGCCAGGCCGCCCTGGGCGCCAGCCTGCTGCTGTTGCCCCTGTTGTTGCTGCATGGCACCAACGCCCCGACGCAACGGGTGCTGGAACGTCTGGCGGTGAAATTCGCCGACGAGCAGAATCCCTGGACCCGCGCCCATCAGCGTGCCGGGGTGGCACCGCTGCAGAATTGAGGGACTCAGCCTCGGCGCGTGCAATAGACGGCACCGCGGCTGGCGAATACCCAGAGGGCTCCTAGACTGGCAGAAGCCCCGACGTTCCCGGGGTGAACGCCGGGGCCTTTCGCCCCTCCTATCTAAGTCAGCCCTTGCCGAGTCGTCCGCATGCGCTACTGCCTCCCCCTTGTCTGCAGCCTGGTGCTCACCGGGCTGCCCGTGTCACCCGTGGCGGCTGCCGAGTCCCTGCGACTCTATACCTGGGAAGGCTACTTCAGTGACACCCTGCTGCAGCGCTGGGCCAAGGCCCACCCCTCCGTGCAGGAAATCCATTTCGACAGCAGTGACGTGCGCGACGCGACCCTGGCGCGCGGCGATGTCGATCTCGACCTGGTGGTGATCAACGAGGTCAGTGCCACCCGCCTTGGCCAGGACGGCCTGCTGACACGCATCGACCCCCAGCGCCTGCCCCATCTGAGCGAGCTCGACCCGCACTGGCGCCAGAGTTGCGGCGACTATGCCGTGCCCTACGTCTGGGGCACCCTGGGCCTGCTCTATCGCAGCGACCGCCTGGCCCAGGCGCCCTCGTCCTGGCAGCCGCTGCTGCAGCCGGAGCCAGCCTTGCACGGTCATATCGCCATGCTCGAAGACCATGACGATCTGCTGGTCGCCCCCCTGATCACCCTGGGCGCGGCCATCAACAGCGACGATCCCGAGGTGCTCCGGCGCAGCTTCGCCCTGCTCAGGGCCCAGGCCCCGGCGGTGCTGACCTATCAGTACGTGGTCAGCGCGCTGCGCAATCCGGCCTACAGCGATCGCATCGAGCTGGCCCTGGGCTACAGTGGCGACCAGCACCTGCTCAATGCCGCGACGCCCGGGCAGCCCTGGCGCTTCGTCACGCCCCGCGAAGGCAGCCTGCTGTGGGTGGACTGCGTGGCCCTGCTCAGCAGCTCCCGGCACCAGGCGGCCGCCTGGCGTTTCATCGATTTCCTCAACGAGCCGCGCAATGCCGTGCTGGCGACCGAGGAACTGCACCTGGCGACCCCCAATGCTGGCGCCCTGCGCCTGCTGCCGGCAGACCTGCGCGAGGATCCCAGCCTGTTCCCCCCCGACGACGTGCTCGCCCGCAGCCAGGTCTTTCGTGAAGGCCCGCCCGACACCTTCCAAACCCGGCAACGCATCGGCAGCGCTCTGGTAGGTCGCCATGACGCTCAATAGGCGCGCCCTGCTGCTGATCCTGCCGGTCGCCCTGCTCTGCAGCCTGACCCTGGTGGGGCTGGGCTACACGGTGCAGCGCGAGGCGGTGATCGGCCTCGAACGCTCACGGCTCAACCATGACCTGGCGGCGCTGGAAACCACCTATCGTGAATACGATCACTTCAGCCGCAACCTGCTCTATGCCCTGTCCAACAGCGCCGCCCTGGGCAACTTCCTGCGGCAGACCGAGGTGCCCTATCGTAACGAAGCCCTGGGTACCCAGCTGCAACTGGCGGTGCGCCAGCTTGCTGGCGACGATGCGCCCAGCCACATCTCCCTGGCGATCGCCCGCCCTGATCTCAGCCTGGCGTACTACTACGAGCGCAGCGGCGATCCCTTCGCCCAGCTGAGCGGCGTTCAGCATCAGTTGCTCGCACGCCTGGCCAAGGAGCTGAACGGTCCGCTGGAGCGGCGCGACTATCTGCTCGACGAACAGGGGCGCTCACTGCTGGTGGCGACCACCTCGCTGCTGCCGAGCACCGCCGGACCGCCCCTGCCGGGCCAGCGCGGCCTGGCGATGACGCTGCAACTGGCGGTCAGTGCGGACCGGATGGAAGCCCTGCGCCTCAGCCTGGAGCAGAGCTATGGCGCGCCCCTGGAATTCACCCGGACACCGCCCACCCGCACCAGCGATTTCAGTGCCATCGAGCGACTGTCGCCTGATCTCTATGTCCGCCTGACTCCGGACCCGGAGCGCCTGGACAAGGAGTTGCGCCGCCTGGCGATCGCCTACTTCAGCGGCGGCCTGCTGGTGACCCTGGCCTGCATCCTGGTGCTGATCGTGCTGATCCGCCGCTACATCACCCGGCCCATCGCCCGCCTGGACAGCCAGCTCACGGAGGTGCTGGAAGGCCAGCGCCAGGCGCTCGAAACCGGCGACGAACCCGGCGAGATCGGCCATCTGGGCGCCAACATGAAGCGCCTGCACGACAACAACCTGGCCATCCTGGCGCAATTGCGCACGGCCTTGCGCACCGACGTCCTCACGCAGATCGGCAACCGCCGCTATTTCCAGCTCATGGGCGAATCCTGGCTGGCGGGCAAGCCGGACGGTCGCCGTATCGCCCTGCTCTATTTCGGCCTCGACCACTTCAAGTCGGTGAACGACAGATTCAGCCACGAGGTGGGCGATGAACTGCTGCAGGCCGTGGCCCGGCAGACGCAGCACCTGCTCGAAGCCCATCGGGTGGACAACGAGCTGGTATTCACGCGCCTGGCAGGCGATGAATTCGCCATCCTGCTGCGCGGCCCGGCGGCGGCGACCGATGCCCTCGCCCTGGGTCACCAGCTGCAGCAGAACTACGCCAACGGTACCCTGGTTGGCGAACGCCGCTATGCCGTGACCCTGAGCATCGGCCTGGCGGCCCCCGAAGCGCCGCTGGATCTAGCCGATCTGCTGGCCCAGGCCGACCTGGCCCTGGAGCGGGCCAAGAACGAAGGCGGCAATCGCCTGGTGCATTTCACCCCGGAACTGGCCGCGCGACAGCGCCGCCAGGATTTGCTGGACGAGCACCTGCGGCGGATGGATCCGGACGAGGAATTCCACCTCGTCTACATGCCGGCGGTCGACAACAACGGCCAGGTGCGCTCCGCCGAAACCCTGCTGCGCTGGAATTCGCCGCGCCTCGGCCCGGTATCACCGGCGGAATTCATCCCCATCGCCGAACGCCAGGGGCACTTCCGCTGGATCGATCGCTGGGTGGTGGACCAGGCCTGCCGCGAATATCCGGCGCTGCAGGAGGTGTTGGGCGGCGAGCTGGTGCTGTCCGTCAACCTGTCGTCCGCGCAACTGGACCAGGCCGACATCGTCCCCTATCTGCGCGAGCGGGTACGCCACCACGGCGTCGATCCGGGGCACCTGGAACTGGAGTTCACCGAGACCTTCGCCGCCGAGCTGAACGAGCGGACCCTAGGGCTGCTGCACGAGCTGCGCGCCGAGGGCTTTCGCGTGGCCATCGATGACTTCGGCGTCGGCTACACCTCCATCCAGCAGGTCACCGACTATCCCGCCGACACCATCAAGTTCGACCGGCTCATCGTCGAGCGCCTCAGCCAGCCCGGCAACCAAGCCAGCCTGGATGCGCTCATCGCCTTCTGCCATGCCCGAAACGCCCAGGTGATCGCCGAGGGCGTGGACACCGAACTCAAGCAGTTCTGCCTGCAACAGGCCGGTTGCGATCTCCTGCAGGGCTTCCTGGTCTGCCCACCACGGCGCCTGGATGAATTGCGCGACTGGCAGCGCCAGCGCCTGGGCGATTCCAGCCGGGTCTAGCGGCGATGCCCACTGACAGCCCTTCGGTGGGCATCGCTCGGATCGCTGCGCTTAGAAGTCCAGCGACAGGCCCAGGCCTACACCCTGCTGATGGGTATCGCCCGCACCGGCATAGCTGTAGCCGCCGCGCAGGGTCAGTTCCGGCGTCAACCGCTGGACCACGCCCAGACTCAGCCGGGTGCGGTCGCTGTCGGGCTGGTAGCCGTCCAGGGTGTAGTCCAGACCCGGTACGCTGTTCAGGCGCATGGTCACGTCACGGGTGCCGTCGGCGAATTCCCGTTCGCGGCCCAGGTCGGCGAACAGCGCCGTGGCCGGTGCGAGTTGCCAACGCCCCTGCAGGCCCAGCCCCAGCCGCCGCGAGGTACTCGACTGGTCGTCGAATTCCAGCGCCGTGGCGTCGTTGCCGCGCTCCCGGTAGCCGTCCACCTGGACGCGGGCATAGTCGGCGCTGAGATAGGGGCTCAGGTGCCAGGGACTGCCGGCCGCCGCCAGGTCGTACCCCAGCCGCGCCGACAGGGCGCGCAGGTCGCCGTCGGTATCGCCCTGTTCGCTGCGGGTGGTCGGGCCGAGGGCGAAGTGCCGGCTCAGATCGTCGTAGTCCAGCCGCCCACCGGTGGCGGTGAGATCGCCCCAGAGGCGCTCGCCCTGGTACTGGGCGAAGGCGCTGAGCAGATAGCTGTTGAGGCGATAGTCGGAATCGGCCGCGCCAGGCTCCAGGTGCTGGCGCGCGACGCCGGCGGCCACGCCGAGGCGCCACACCTCGCTAAGTCGATAGCTGCCACCCAGGTCCAGGCTGTAGCCGTTGCCATCGCCGCCGGCGGTGCTGCGCTGGTCGTCGACGTCCAGGCGCCGCGCGCTGGTATCCACATAGCCCTGCCAGCGCCCCACCGGCTGCCAGGCATGCCAGTCGCCCAGCCAGCGCTGGTGCAGGCCATCCTGGTGCGCCCTGAGGGTGGACTGGGCCATCTCCGGCAACAGGGTGACCTCCCAGGGCGCCGCCAGCAGCGAATAGGCGTAGTCGGCGATCAGCCGCTGACCGGTGATGGTCGGGTGGACACGATCGTTGAACAGCAGCTGGCTGGGATCGGCCGCCGCCGCACCCAGGCCATAGGTGGTGTTGCGGGTGCAGCTGTCACCGCTGAAGCAGGTCCCGGTGAGATTCTGCCCGCTGGCCAGGCCATAGCGGTCCGGTTCGGCCACCACCTCGGCCAGCAGCTGGGGCACGTTGAGGCCGATGATCTCGGCGTCGATGCCGGCCAGACGCGCGACCAACGCCTGGTTGTAGACCCGGCTCAGGGCCGAGCTGGCCGCCTGTTGCGGCGAACCGGCCAGGGCCGGGGTCTGGCCGATGTCGGGCAGCAGCCAGACCACCATATAGCGCGCACCGGCCTGCTGCAGTGCAGCGACACCGTCGCCCAGGCGATTGGCCGCGGCCGCCGCGCTGGCCGGCGAGGTGACCAGCCCCTGGAGGAAGTCGTTGCCCCCGCCGCTGATGTAGAACAGGGTGCTGGGATCCAGGCTCAGTCCCTGACTGGCGAGCCCGGGCAGATAGCCGTCACGGCTGCGCAAGGTCAGGCCAGCCACCGCCACCACCGAGCCGTTGCGGGCGGTGATGGCATCGCGGATCTGCGCCGTGGTGTAGCCGCCCGTGGCCCAGTTGTCGCCATCGCTCAGCCCCAGCAGCCGATTGATCACCGAGGTCGAGGCGTCCAGGGTACGGACATCGAAGCCCAGTCGCTGGCCGAGCAGGATCGAGGACACCGGTCCGGTCACCGCGCCGCTGGCCGGGCTGTAGCCAGGGCCGACGCGGTTGGTGAATCTGAGACCGGCACCCGTGACCCGGGTGTCGGGAAATTGCCCGGCATCGAGCAGGCTGTCGCCGAACACGGTGAAGCCACCGTAGGGATTGGGAGCCGCCTGGGCGGTTGCCGCGAGCGCCGTGGCCAGGGCGATGGCCAGCGGCAGGCGTTGCCTGAGGAAAGATGTCATGCCTGCATCCTTGATTGTTGTTATCGGAGCACGCGTCAGGGCGTGTCGCCTCACGCTAGACGGTTTTTGTGTCCCTGTATCCGGAGGTGGACAAAAAAGTACGAGACGTTCGTGGCAGAGCTGGAAGGCGGGAGCCAGAGGGGCTGCTCGGGCAATGGCGCAACGGGAAGCCGCTGCGGTTGCGCTCGCACCTCGAGCCCTGCCAAGGGCCGGAACACCTCTGGATGATTGGGGGGTGTTGGGCTTCGCTGCGCTCAGCCCAACCTACCCGGGGCCGCTTTCCCTCTCTCCCCATGGGAGAGGGTTGAGGCGAGCGAGCCGCCGGATCCCACTACCGCGACTTACCTCACTGCCCCAGCTTGCCCGCCTCGCAACCGGTGCTGGCGCATTCGCGCAGGCGCTCCTTGAGGGTCTCCAGGCGGCTGTCGGTCAGGCTGACGGCGCAGTCCAGGTTGACGAAGTAGCCATCGGCTTCCTCGCGGGCGCACTGGCTGTCGCGCTGCTTGATCCAGGCCAGCTGGCTCTGCTTGAGCACGGCCTGCTGATCGGCCGGCAGCTGCTTGCGCAGTTCGCCATAGGTCTGGTTCAGCGACTTGTCGCTCTGGGCGAACAGGTTGCTGGCGCAGTAGACGGTATCGAAGGCATTGCGCGGCGTGCCGCAACCGGCGGCCTGGGCCATGGCGAAAGCGCAGAGACCGGTCAGGGTCAGGGCGGCGACGAGGGTAGTCTTGAGCATGGCAGCATCCTGCAAAAGGGGCCGTCCCGAGTGGCGCGGCCGTAGGGCAAAGCTAGCAGAGCCGTTGGTTCCGCGCGCGGCATCCGCCGAAAAACAGGCAACAAAAAAGCGCCCGAAGGCGCTTTCCTGCATGACCCGAGCGGGATCAGACCTTGGAACGCTCGAAGCGCTTGCGGTCGTTCTCGTTCAGGAATTTCTTGCGCAGACGGATGGACTTGGGCGTCACTTCCACCAGCTCGTCGTCGGCGATGAATTCCAGCGCCTGCTCGAGGGTGAACTTGATCGGCGGCACCAGGGCGATGACTTCGTCCTTGCCCGAAGCGCGCATGTTGTCCAGCTTCTTGCCCTTGGTGGGGTTGAGCACCAGGTCGTTGTCACGGCTGTTGATGCCGCACAGCTGGCCTTCGTAGATCTCGTCGCCCGGAGCCAGGAACAGCTTGCCACGGCTCTGCAGGGTTTCCAGCGAGTAGGTCAGCGCGGTACCGGTGGCCATGGAGACCAGCACGCCGTTCTGACGGTTGCTCACTTCACCGGCCTTGATCGGGCCGTAGTGGCTGAAGGTCGAGGTCAGGATGCCGCTGCCCGAGGTCAGGGTCAGGAAGTTGTTACGGAAGCCGATCAGGCCACGCGCCGGGATGGTGTATTCCAGGCGGATACGACCCTTGCCGTCGGGGATCATGTTGGTCAGATCGCCCTTGCGCAGACCCATCTGCTCCATCACCGAGCCCTGGTGCTGCTCTTCGATGTCGATGGTGACGTTCTCGTAGGGCTCCTGCTTCTCGCCGTCCTTCTCGATGATCACCACTTCCGGACGGCCCACGGCCATCTCGAAGCCTTCGCGGCGCATGTTCTCGATCAGTACCGACAGGTGCAGCTCGCCACGACCGGAGACCTTGAACTTCTCGGCGGACTCGCCCGGCTCGACGCGCAGGGCCACGTTGTGCAGCAGTTCCTTCTCCAGACGGTCCTTGATGTTGCGGCTGGTGACGAACTTGCCTTCACGACCGGCGAACGGCGAGTCGTTGACCTGGAAGGTCATGCTCACGGTCGGCTGGTCGACGGTCAGCGGCGGACGGGCTTCGACGTTCTGCGGATCGCACAGGGTGTCGGAGATGAACAGCTCGTCCATGCCCGAGACGCAGACGATGTCGCCGGCTTCGGCTTCGGCCACTTCCACGCGCTGCAGGCCGGAGTGGCCCATGATCTTGAGGATACGACCGTTGCGCTTGCTGCCGTCGTCGCTGATGGCCACCACCGGGGTATTGGCCTTGATGCGGCCACGGGCGATACGACCGATGCCGATCACGCCGAGGAAGCTGTTGTAGTCCAGCTGGGAGATCTGCATCTGGAAGGGACCGTCCAGGTCGACCTGGGGGGCCGGGACGTGGTCGACGATGGCCTGGAACAGGGCATCCATGTTGTCGTCCATCTTCTCGTGGTCGAGCCCTGCGATGCCGTTCAGGGCACTGGCGTAGACGATCGGGAAGTCCAGCTGCTCATCGGTGGCGCCGAGGTTGTCGAACAGGTCGAAGATCTGGTCGATGACCCAGTCCGGGCGCGCGCCGGGACGGTCGATCTTGTTGACCACCACGATCGGACGCAGGCCGGCCTTGAAGGCCTTCTGGGTCACGAAGCGGGTCTGCGGCATGGGGCCGTCCTGGGCGTCGACCACCAGCAGCACGGAGTCGACCATGGACATCACGCGCTCCACCTCGCCACCGAAGTCGGCGTGGCCGGGGGTGTCGACGATGTTGATGTTGTAGTCCTTCCACTTCAGCGCGGTGTTCTTGGCCAGGATGGTGATGCCACGTTCCTTTTCCTGGTCGTTGCTGTCCATCACCCGCTCGTTTTCCGCTTCTTTGCGGTCCAGGGTGCCGGACAGGCGCAGCAGCTTGTCGACGAGGGTGGTTTTGCCATGGTCGACGTGCGCGATGATGGCGATGTTGCGTAGATTCTCGATCACAGTGGTGTTCTCGGTATAGAAATGAAGGAGCTTCAGCCAGCAGGCTGACAGCCGGAGATTGCAAAGGCGCGAAACGCGGCCGACCGGTACGTGGCCGGTGGGCTAGAAGGGGTCGGGAGGGCGGTGGCGGATACTGCCACCCAGCAGGCCCGGCTGCTTAGGCCGGACGATAAACGCGCACATTGGCGTGCCCTTCGGTGAGCAGGTGATGGGCGTGCAGCCGGCTCATCACCCCGCGGTCGCAATAAAGGAGGTACTGGCGATTCTCGTCCAGTTCCTTGAAACGGCTGTTCAGCGCGAAGAACGGCATGGTCTGCACCTCGATGCCGGGTAGCTCCAGCGGCAGGTCTTCCTGGGCGTCGGGATGGCGAATGTCCACCACGATCTGCCCGGGCAGCGGCTGGTCCACCTCTTCCACCTGCACGTCCTTGCCCAGCTCCTCAATCACCTTGTCGACGGTGATGAAACGCGCGCGTTCCAGGGCGGCGTCGAGCACCGCCAGGTCGAACTTGCCTTCCTCGTGCTCCACCCGCAGGGCCTTGGCCTTGGTGGTGGGATTCACCGAGATGATGCCGCAGTACTCGGGCATGTGCTTGGCGAAGTCGGCGGTGCCGATGCGCTGGGCAGTGTCGATGATGTCCTGCTTGTGGCTGGCCAGCAGCGGGCGCAGCACCAGGGTATCGGTGGCCTTGTCGATCACCGCCAGGTTGGTCAGGGTCTGGCTGGAGACCTGGGAGACGGCTTCGCCGGTCACCAGCGCCTCGATCTGCAGCTGCTCGGCGATACGACTGGCCGCGCGCAGCATCATGCGCTTGAGGATCACGCCCATGTGGCTGTCGTCGCACTGGGTGAGGATCTGCCCCACCACTTCTTCGAAGGGCACGCTGATGAACAGCACGCGCTGGGAGCGCCCGTACTTCTCCCAAAGATAGTGGGCCACTTCCATCACGCCCAGCTCGTGGGCGCGCCCGCCGAGGTTGAAGAAGCAGAAATGGCTGACCATCCCGCGTCTCATCATCTGGTAGGCGGCCACGGTGGAGTCGAAGCCACCGGACATCAGCACCAGCACCTGCTCCAGGGCGCCCAGCGGATAGCCGCCCAGCCCTTCGTGGTGCTCGTCGATGATGAACAGCCGCTGGTCGCGGATCTCCAGGCGAACGGTCACCTCGGGATTCTTCAGGGCGATGCCGGCGCCGCCGCAGCGCTCGCGCAGGCCACCGCCGACATGGCGCTCCACATCCATCGAGGAGAAGCCGTGGCGACCGGCACGCTTGCAGCGCACCGAGAACACCTTGCCGCGTACCCGCTCGCCGAAATGGCGCACGCAGAGTTCAAGGATGGTCTCGAAGTCGCCCAGCGGATACTCGTGCACCTCGAGGAACTGGCCGATGCCAGGGGTGCAGGCCAGGCGCTGCTTCATTTCCGCCAGCAGCCGCGGCTCGTCGAGCGCGGTCTCCAGGGTGATGTTGTCCCAGACCCCTTCCACGCGGACATCCGGATCCAGATCGCGCAGCACGACACGAATGTTCTTCACCAGCTGGCGAATGAAATTCTTGCGCACCGGGCGACTCTTGATGGTGATTTCCGGAAAGACCTTGACGATGAGCTTCATGAGCGGGAGACGGGGGCGGGTAACGCGAAAGAAAAGGGCGAATATCATACCTGAAAACCATCACGCACTCGAATCCAGCCGACAAAATCACCTGCGGCGCCATTTGAGTGCAGGAATGATTTTATGAGCACCAATTTGGTGCGTAGATGCGTCGCTGATTGGCTTGAAAACGGCATGGCTGGCGTCAGGAAGGGCTTCCAGCCCATTTGAGGGCACTGGCATACAACTTGCTCTCTTGTGAGGCAGCCGCCCCTGGGCCAGCATAGGGCGCTTTTCGTGGAACGCCGGTCGCTGACCAGGCAGTACGGGAGCGCCCCTCAAGGGCACAGCTGATACCGGGAGTACCGCCAACCGCTCCCGGCCGAAATTCCTCTGGAGGAAACCATGTCGAAGGCTGTTCAACTGATCAAAGAAAACGACGTGAAGTGGGTAGACCTGCGCTTCACCGACACCAAAGGCAAGCAGCAACACGTCACCATGCCGGCGCGTGACGCGCTGGACGAAGACTTCTTCGCCCACGGCAAGATGTTCGACGGCTCCTCCATCGCCGGCTGGAAAGGCATCGAAGCCTCCGACATGATCCTGCTGCCCGACGACAGCACCGCCGTTCTGGATCCGTTCACCGAAGAGCCGACCCTGATCCTGGTCTGCGACATCATCGAACCCTCCACCATGCAGCCCTACGAGCGCGACCCCCGCGGTATCGCCCGTGCTGCCGAGGAATACCTGAAGTCCACCGGCATCGGCGACACCGTGTTCGTCGGCCCGGAGCCAGAGTTCTTCATCTTCGACGAAGTGAAGTTCAAGTCGGACATTTCCGGCTCCATGTTCAAGATCTTCTCCGAGCAGGCGTCCTGGAACACCGATGCCGACTTCGAGTCCGGCAACAAGGGCCACCGTCCGGGCGTCAAGGGCGGCTACTTCCCGGTACCGCCGGTCGATCACGACCACGAAATCCGTACCGCCATGTGCAACGCCCTGGAAGAGATGGGCCTGGTCGTGGAAGTCCACCACCACGAAGTGGCGACCGCTGGCCAGAACGAGATCGGTGTGCAGTTCAACACCCTGGTCAAGAAGGCCGACGAGACCCAGACCCTGAAGTACGTCGTGCACAACGTGGCCGATGCCTACGGCAAGACCGCCACCTTCATGCCCAAGCCCCTGTACGGCGACAACGGCTCCGGCATGCACGTGCACATGTCCATCTCCAAGGATGGCAAGAACACCTTCGCCGGCGAAGGCTATGCCGGCCTGTCCGATACCGCCCTGTACTTCATCGGCGGCATCATCAAGCACGGCAAGGCGCTGAACGGCTTCACCAACCCGTCCACCAACAGCTACAAGCGTCTGGTGCCCGGCTTCGAAGCCCCGGTCATGCTGGCCTACTCGGCCCGTAACCGCTCCGCCTCCATCCGTATCCCCTATGTGTCGAGCCCGAAAGCCCGCCGCATCGAAGCCCGCTTCCCGGATCCGGCTGCCAACCCCTACCTGTGCTTCGCCGCCCTGCTGATGGCCGGCCTGGACGGGATCCAGAACAAGATCCACCCCGGCGATGCCGCCGACAAGAACCTGTACGATCTGCCGCCGGAAGAAGGCAAGAAGATCCCGCAGGTCTGCGGCAGCCTGAAGGAAGCCCTGGAAGCCCTGGACGCCGGTCGTGCGTTCCTGACCAAGGGCGGCGTCTTCACCGACGAGTTCATCGATGCCTACATCGAGCTGAAGTCCGAGGAAGAGATCAAGGTGCGTACCTTCGTGCACCCGCTGGAATACGACCTGTACTACAGCGTCTGATCCCTCTGCGGTAACGCCAAGAGGCCTCCTTCGGGAGGCCTTTTCTTTTGCCCAGGGAAAACCGCCGCGACCGACGCCGGCACGGAGCGGCCGAGCTGCCTACCTGCCCACACGACGCGCCTGCTACCCTTGATCTTCATCGCCCGGCCGAGATTCCGCCATGCCTCGCCTGCTTGCCTGCTGTCTGCTCTGCCTCACCTGCTCCGCCCAGGCCGCGATCTACCAGTCGGTGGATGCCGAAGGCAACACGGTATTCAGCGACCAGCCCTCGGCCAATGCCAAGGCGGTGCAGGTGGCGCCCACCAACACCGTGGACAATCCACGGCCGGCGCCGCCCATCCCCAGCGCTCCGGCGGCGGCGACCCCGGCCGGTCCGGCCTTCAGCCGCCTGGAGCTCAATGTGCCCGACGATGAGGCCATCCGCGCCAACAACGGCACCTTCTCGGTGGGGGTAGCCGTGGAACCGGCCCTGGGCCCGGGGCAGTCGCTGCAATTGCTGGTGGACGACGCACCCTATGGCAGCCCCGGCCAGAGCACCCGCTTCGGCGTGGCCAACCTGGAGCGCGGCGAGCACCGCTTCGCCGCCCAGGTGCTGTCCGGCACCGGTGAGGTGATCCAGACCAGTGCCGAGAAGACCGTGACCGTGCAGCGCATCAGCGTCAACAGCCCGGCCCGCTGATGCGTCCGCTCCTGATCCTGCTGCTCTGCCTGCTGCCGCCTGCCCAGGCGGCGGTCTACAGCTATGTCGACAAGGAAGGCAATCGCGTCTACACCGACCAGCCACCCAAGGGCGTCAAGGCCACCCAGGTGCCGATCACGGTGCCCAACAACCTCAACCAGCAGGGCCAGCCGATCCGCAAGCTGAGTCCGGCACCCGCCGCCCCGGTGGCCAGGACGCCCAAGGCGGCGCCCTTCCGCTACCAGATGCTGCGCATCCTGGTGCCTGAGCCCGATGCCACGGTGATCGATCAGGAAGGCCAGCTCATCGTCAGCCTGGTCAGCGAGCCGGCGTTGCAGTCGGGGCACAGCTACCGGCTGCTGCTGGACGACAGGGAAGCCGGTGCCGGGCGCAGCCCGGTGTTTCCCCTGGGCAACCTGGATCGCGGCACCCACAGCCTGGTGGCGGAGATCCTCGCCGCCGATGGCAACGTGCTGGAGCGGACGCCCGCCCAACCCTTCCATCTGCGCCGCCCTTCCCTGGAGCAGAAACGCCGCGCCCATCCCTGCACGGACAAGGACTGGGGCAAGCGACCTGAATGCCCAATGGACATGAAACCGCCCGAACCCAGGAAATCCTGGCTACCCTTCCTCTAGCGCACCTATTTGGTGCGCTTTTTCATTGTGCACCATCTTGATACAAATCCGGTTCTGCTCCACCCGTCGCGCGGCGGCTGTTAGTGCACGTTACAGCCATCTGCCCTAACTCGGGGCGTCTTGGTTTGCTTCTTGCATTTTCCTATCGTCCCTATAGCGCTGTGGCCCCTCATGCCTACCGACGTCATCCACCGACTCCTGCTCGACAACCTCACCACCGCGGTCATCCTGCTCGATGCGGAGTTGCGTCTGGAGTACATGAACCCGGCGGCCGAGATGCTGCTGGCCATCAGTGGCCAGCGCAGCCATGGCCAGTTCATCAGCGAGCTGTTCACCGAATCGCCCGAGGCCCTGCAGGCACTGCGTCAGGCGGTGGATCATGCCCATCCCTTCACCAAGCGCGAGGCGCTGCTGATCTCCACCTCGGGCAACAGCCTCACGGTGGACTATGCGGTAACCCCGATCCTGGATCGCCACAACACCCTGCTGCTGCTGGAAGTCCATCCGCGCGACCGACTGCTGCGCATCACCAAGGAAGAGGCGCAGATCTCCAAGCAGGAGACCACCAAGCTGCTGGTGCGCGGCCTGGCCCACGAGATCAAGAATCCCCTTGGTGGCATCCGCGGCGCGGCCCAGCTGCTGGCGCGCGAGTTGCCGGAAGAGGCGCTCAAGGACTACACCAACGTCATCATCGAGGAAGCGGATCGCCTGCGGAATCTGGTCGACCGCATGCTCGGCTCCAACAAGCTGCCCAAGCTGGCCGTCACCAACGTGCACGAGGTGCTCGAACGGGTCTGCAGCCTGGTGGAAGCGGAAAGCCAGGGGCTGATCAACCTGGTGCGTGACTACGACCCGAGCATTCCCGATCTGATGATCGACCGCGAGCAGATGATCCAGGCGGTGCTCAACATCGTGCGCAACGCCATGCAGGCCATCTCCCAGCAGAACGAACTGCGCCTGGGCCGGGTGACCCTGAGAACCCGCACCCTGCGCCAGTTCACCATCGGCCACCACCGCCATCGCCTGGTGTGCAAGGTGGAGATCACCGACAACGGTCCGGGCATCCCCCAGGACCTGCAGGAAACCATCTTCTATCCCATGGTCAGCGGTCGCCCCGACGGCACCGGCCTCGGGCTCGCCATCACCCAGAACATCATCACCCAGCACCAGGGGCTGATCGAGTGTGAAAGCCATCCTGGCCACACCGCCTTCAGCATCTTCCTGCCGCTGGAATAACGAGGAGTACGCATGAGCCGTCAGGAGACCGTCTGGATCGTCGACGACGACCGTTCCATCCGCTGGGTCCTGGAAAAAGCCCTGCAACAGGAGGGCATGACCACCGTCGCCTTCGACAGTGCCGACAGCGTCATGACCCGCCTCGGCCGCCAGCAGCCGGACGTGGTGATATCGGACATCCGCATGCCGGGGACCAGTGGCCTGGACCTGCTGTCGCGCATCCGCGAGATGCACCCGCGCCTGCCGGTCATCATCATGACCGCCCACTCCGACCTGGACAGCGCCGTGGCCTCCTACCAGGGCGGCGCCTTCGAATACCTGCCCAAACCCTTCGACGTCGACGAAGCCGTGGCCCTGGTCAAGCGCGCCGGACAGCACGCCCAGGAGCAGCAGGGCTTCGCCGAGCCGGCGCACCTGACCCGTACCCCGGAGATCATCGGCGAGGCGCCGGCGATGCAGGAGGTGTTCCGCGCCATCGGCCGCCTCTCGCACTCCAACATCACGGTACTGATCAATGGCGAGTCCGGTACCGGCAAGGAGCTGGTCGCCCACGCCCTGCACCGCCACAGTCCGCGCGCCGCGGCGCCCTTCATCGCCCTGAACATGGCCGCCATCCCCAAGGACCTGATGGAGTCCGAGCTGTTCGGCCATGAGAAAGGCGCCTTCACCGGCGCCGCCGCCCAGCGCAGGGGCCGCTTCGAGCAGGCCGATGGCGGCACCCTGTTCCTCGACGAGATCGGCGACATGCCGGCCGACACCCAGACCCGCCTGCTGCGGGTACTGGCCGATGGCGAGTTCTATCGCGTCGGCGGCCATACCCCGGTCAAGGTGGACGTGCGCATCATCGCCGCCACCCACCAGAATCTCGAAGGCCTGGTGCGGGAGGGCAAGTTCCGCGAAGACCTCTTCCACCGCCTCAATGTCATCCGCATCCACATCCCGCGCCTGGCCGATCGCCGCGAGGACATCCCCGCCCTCGCCCGCCACTTCCTCGCCCGCGCTGCCCAGGAACTGGCGGTGGAGCCCAAGACCCTACGTGGCGAGACCGAGGAATACATGAAGGGCCTGCCCTGGCAGGGCAACGTGCGCCAGCTGGAGAACACCTGTCGCTGGATCACGGTGATGGCCTCTAGCCGCGAGGTGCTGATCGACGACCTGCCGCCGGAGCTGCTCAACCAGCCCCAGGACGCCGCCCCCGCCGCCAACTGGGAGCAGGCGCTACGCCAATGGGCCGACCAGGCGCTCACCCGTGGTCAATCCAGCCTGCTGGACAACGCCGTGCCGGCCTTCGAACGCATCATGATCGAGACCGCCCTCAAGCACACCGCCGGCCGCCGCCGCGACGCCGCCGTCCTGCTGGGTTGGGGGCGTAATACCCTGACCCGCAAGATCAAGGAATTGGGCATGAAGGTCGATGGGCCGGATGAAGAGGGGGAGGACTGAGAGTTCTCCATGGTGCGGTAGGTCGGGCTGAGCGATAGCGAAGCCCAACGCTTTGGACTAATGGTGCCCTAGCCGGTTACCGAGTTTTGCTGGAACTCCTTGTTTCGCTCTCCCGAGCGACTCACTTTTGCCAGTCGCGGCAAAAGTAAGCAAAAACGCTTGCCCCGGCCTTCCGCTTCGCTCCAGGTCCGCTCACACCAGCGCCGTTCCAGGGTCGGTCCAGATGGGCCATCCCTGGCCCACTGGACCTCTCGCCGCATCCATGCGGCTCGACCCACTCCACGACACTGGCGTTCGCCCTCCTGAACGGGGCGATTCGCCAGCCTGAAAGGGTTGGTTGAAGAGCCCGCGGGGTGGACAATGGCGCAGCCTTGTCCACGCAGGAAGCGTTACTCCCTCAGTGAAGAACGCTGTGCGGTTTTCCACGCTACAAGGGTGTAAGCACCAGACATCAGGCTTGCGCCCGTCCCCGTCAGTGAGGCCGAGTGCAGGTGTCGCGGAAGGGGGTGCGAGGCAGGACGCCGAGCAAGGCGCGAGGGGCAGGATGCCCCTTCGTGCCGTACCCCTGGAGCGGCGCCGGAGCGAGGGGACCCGGAGCGCAGCGGAGGGCCGAAACGTGGGGACAGCGTTTTTGGTTACTTTTGCCGCGATTGGCAAAAGTGACTCGCCCGGGCGGGCGAAATAAAACCCTCAGCAAACCGCGATGATCAGCTTAGGCCGTGATAAGCCCAACCCCAAAACGTTGGGCTTCGCTAACGCTCAACCCCGCCTACAAAATCCTCAACACCACCTAACCCAAAACTTGGCACACCTCCTGCAATATCCTAGGTAACTACCCTTTTGGGGACCTCGGTACAGGCAGGCTGGGGAATCCCCTCTTTTCTTCTTGAGGCCATCACCGAACGTGATGGCCTCTTTTTTTGCCCGCGAAAAGCCGGAAACCCAGCGGCAGCGCGCCTTTGGCGAGTTTCCGAGATAACCCAGGTCGATCAGCGAAGGTTCGTCACCCGTGATACCCAGCAGCAAAGAGCGTTCAGCTCTGGTGCAGCGCCGCAGTCTTTTGCCTGATAACGGGGCATTTCAGGGTGTCAGCGGGACCTCGATGTGCAGCACCCAGTCCTCGCCTTCTTCCACGATCCGATCGCTGGCCTGCAAGGCGCCGCCGACGCCTACCAGCAAAACCTTCAGGTCCTGTCCGTCCTGGCGCACGGTCCAGGAAAAGTTGCCGCCCGGCCGCGCCACCCGCCCCTGGCGTTCGCCACCATCCCAGCGGGCCCGAGGCAGGCGCAGGCTGAGGGCGCCCTCGGGGCGATAGCGTTCGTAGAACAGCGAGCGGTCGGCGGTGATCAGCAATTCGAAGCGGCCGGCTTCCTGGCGACTGTCCACGCCCAGGATGACCGGGCGGCGGGCCTCGGCCGACCAGGGATCGGGGTGGGTGCGCTGGTACACCAGCTGGCCGATGATCATGCCGAACAACCCGGCGCCCAGGGCCGCCGAGGCCAGCCAGAGGGTCAGGCGCTGGCGCTGGCCCCGCCATTCGGCCTTGAGCAGGTCGGGATCTTCCACCCGCGCCAGTTCGTCCCGGCGGGCACGCTGTTCGCGCAGCAGCCAGTCGACCAGCCGGCGCCAGCCCCTCATCGCCCTACCCCGCTCGCGACGGCGCGACGGCGGCGCAGTACCATAGGCGCTTTGCCAGGCGCCCTGCCCTTCATGTTCGACATCATCCTCTACCAACCGGAAATTCCGCCCAATACCGGCAACGTCATTCGCCTATGCGCCATCACCGGCTGCCGCCTGCACCTGATCGAGCCGCTGGGCTTCGCGCTGGACGACAAGAAATTGCGCCGCGCCGGCTTGGACTACCACGAGTGGTCCAGCGTGCGGACCCATGCCAGCCTCGCGGCCTGTATAGCAGATTTGCAGCCGCCCCGACTGCTGGCCTTCACCACCAAGGCCAGCCATCCCTTCACCGAGATCGCCTATGCCCCGGGCGACGCCCTGCTGTTCGGCCCGGAAAGTCGCGGCCTGCCGGCCGAGGTGCTGGAGTCCCTGCCGCCCGAACAGCGCCTGCGCCTGCCCATGCTGCCCAATCGCCGCAGCCTCAACCTGTCCAACACCGTGGCCGTGGCGGTCTACGAAGGCTGGCGCCAACTGGGCTTCGCCGCGCCGTCGGGCTGACCGCCAGAACCTTCCCGCCAGACGCGTCGTCCCATGACCTACAGGCACATCGCCAGACCGTCACATGAGGCGCACCATGAGCAAGATCGGCAAACCCAAGGTTGAACGCTACGATGCGCCCTCCGGTGGCTGGGGCTCGGCGCGCTCGGTGACCGAGATTGTCCTGCGCGAACGAGTGCCGCTCAAATCCGGTGCCCTGCTGGCCCGGCAGAACAAGCATGGCGGCTTCGCCTGCGTGAGTTGTGCCTGGGCCAAGCCCGGCAAGCCTCACCCACTGGAATTCTGCGAGAACGGCGCCAAGGCCACCGCCTGGGAGGTCACCAGCAAGAGGTGCGGACCGGAATTCTTTGCCGGCCATTCCCTCACCGAACTGCGCGGTTGGCGCGACTACGATCTGGAAGAGGTCGGACGCCTGACCCACCCCCTGCGCTACGACGCCGCCAGCGACCGCTATCGCCCGGTGAGCTGGGCCGAAGCCTTCGCCGACATCGGCGCCGAACTCAAGGCATTGGATCCGGACTCGGTGATCTTCTACGCCTCGGGTCGCGCGGCGCTGGAGACCTCTTACCTCTATCAGCTCTATGCCCGCCTGTACGGCACCAACAATCTGCCGGACAGTTCCAACATGTGCCACGAGAGCACCTCGGTGGCCCTGCCCAAGAGCATCGGCGTGACCGTGGGCACCGTGACCCTCAACGACTTCGATCAGACCGACTGCCTGCTGTTCTTTGGTCAGAATCCGGGCAGCAACAGCCCGCGGATGTTGCATGACCTCCAGGAAGCCCGCAAACGTGGCGCGCCCATCATCACCTTCAACCCCCTGCGCGAACGTGGTCTGGAAACCTTCGTCAATCCGCAATCGCCGGTGGAAATGCTGACCGACCACCCCACCCAGATCAGCACCCAGTACCATCAGCTCAAGCCGGGTGGCGACCTCGCGGCCCTCACCGGCATGTGCAAGGCGTTGCTGACCGCCGATGATCAGGCCCGCGAACAAGGTCAGCCCGCCGTGCTCGACCATGCCTTCATCGCCGAGCACTGCCATGGCTTCGCCGACTTCTGCGAATGGCTGCAACGCCAGGAGTGGGCGCAGCTGGAGCGCCAGTCGGGCCTTACCCGCAGCGCTCTGGAAGCCGCCGCCGCCGTCTATGCCCGCTGCCAGAAGGTCATCGGCGTCTATGGCATGGGGCTGACCCAGCATCGCTACGGGGTGGAAACCATCCAGATGCTGGCCAACCTGCTGCTGCTGCGCGGCAACCTCGGCAAGCCTGGCGCCGGTATCTGTCCGGTCCGGGGCCATTCCAATGTCCAGGGCCAGCGCACCGTGGGTATCACCGAAAAACCGGAACTGGCGCCGCTGAAGCAGCTGGGCGAGCGCTTCGGCTTCACCCCGCCGCAAGACAAGGGCCGCAATACCGTAGAGGCCTGCGAAGGCATCCTCGACGGCTCGGTGAAGGCCTTCATCGGCCTGGGCGGCAACTTCCTGCGCGCCATTCCGGAGACCAGCCTGATGGAGCCCGCCTGGCGCACCCTGCGCCTGTCGGTACAGATCGCCACCAAGCTCAACCGCAATCATCTGGTGCCGGCGGACAAGGCCTATCTGCTGCCCTGCCTGGGCCGTACCGAGATCGATCGTCAGCGCGGCGTGGAGCAGGCCCACAGCACCGAGGACAGCACTGGCTGCATCCACGGCTGGCGCGGCGCGGCCGAGCCGCCCGAGGGCGAGTTGCTGTCCGAGCCAGCCATCATCGCCGGGCTGGCCAAGGCTACCCTGCCGGACAACCCCAAGGTCACCTGGGATGCCTGGGTCGCTGACTATGGCCTGATCCGCGAAGAGATCGCCCGCTCCTTCCCGGAGATCTTCCATGACTTCAATGCCAGGATGTGGGAGGTGGGTGGCTTCCATCGCCCGCTGCCGGCGGCCAAACGCGAATGGAAGACCGAAACCGGCAAGGCCAACCTCATCGTGCCACGCAGCCTGGAAGAAGATCCGGACATGCCCGCGAGCGGGCGTGACGTCCTGACCCTGATGACGCTGCGCAGCAACGATCAGTTCAACACCACCATCTACGGCTATCACGATCGTTTCCGCGGCGTGAAGGGCACCCGTGCGGTGCTCTTCATGAATCGCAACGACATCGAACGCCTGGGCCTTGCCGAAGGCGACAAGGTGCAGGTGTCGACGGTCGCTGGCGACGGCGTGCGCCGTGAGGTAGGGCCGCTGCGAGTCACGCCCTACAACATCCCGGAAGGGGCCTGTGGCGGCTACTACCCCGAATGCAACGCACTGATTCCGCTCTGGCACCATGCCGAAGGCAGCAAGGTGCCGGCGGCCAAGGCCATCCCGGTACGCCTGAACAAGCTGATCGCCGCCAACGACGGCGGCTTTCCGGTGGAGCCGGAGGGGTATGGGGCGCAATACTGACGGCTAGCAGCCGGCGCGTGGCCGGGGATTGTTCTTAGCTACGTCAGGACAGCTCGGAAAACAAAAAGCCCAGCACTGACATGCAGGGCTTTTTGTTGCGCTCACCCTAACTCAAGGTACGAGTTCGAGCAGCCCGGTAAGTTGGGCTAAGACAGCTCACTGTCGAGGCCCAACGGATACACGAATGTCGGACTTCGCTGCATTCAGCCCAGCTCGACGATCCCTCAGCCAATGGTCATCAGACTTGCGTTGCCACCGGCCGCTGCCGTATTCACGCTCAAGGCGCGCTCGATGAGCAGGCGCTCCAGCGGAATGGCGGTCTCGCCACGGGCCAGGCCCTGGACGCCGACGATGGGTCCATTGCGCTTGGCCACCTGCTGGCAGACCTGGCGCAGTTGATCCGAATCACCGTGGTGCAGGACCGCTTCGAAGGCGACTTCGTCCTTGCGCCAGTCGGCCGCTACCTGCACCCGCGAGCGCACGGCGTGCGGCAGGCGCGTCAGGGTCGCCTTGTGGGCTTCCTCGACCAGGGCCGTGCTGCCCACCGCCATGACCGCCGCCAGTTGCAGCAACAGATCGCTGTCGTCGGCCGCCAGGCACAGCACTCGGCTGCGCGGCAGCAGGCTGTAGCTGTTGCGCTCGCCGGTCGGGCCCGGCAGCAGGCGGGTCAGGCCGCTCAGGGATTCCTCGGCGAATCTCAGGCAGGCCTGTTCCAGCTCGCCCAGGCCTTGCTGCTTGGCCCAGTCGTGCAGGGCACCCAGCGGATTGCCGGCCTGCTGGCGCAGCGCATCGCGCACCTGCCATTCGGTCTCACCGGTGCTGCCCTTGGCCAGGGCCACGGCGGGATCGCCATCCGGTCGGGTGCTGAGCAGGCGATAGAGGTACAGCGGGCCACCGGCCTTGGGACCGGTGCCGGAAAGGCCTTCGCCGCCGAAGGGCTGTACCCCGACCACCGCGCCGACCATGTTGCGGTTGACGTAGAGGTTGCCGGCATGGGCGCGCTCCACCACCTTGGCGATGGTCTCGTCGATGCGGGTGTGGACGCCAAAGGTCAGGCCGTAACCGGTGGCATTGATCTGGTCGATGACCTGGTCCAGGTCCTTGCGACCATAGCGCACCACGTGGAGCACCGGCCCGAAGACCTCGCGACCCAGCTCGGCCAGGCTCTCCAGCTCGATCAGGGTGGGCATGACGAAGGTGCCGCGGTGGATGGCATCGCCTTCCACCCGCCCGCCCTGGTGTACCCGACGGCCTTTGCCGCGCAGGGCCTGGATGTGCTTGTCGATGGTGGCCTTGGCCTCGCCGTCGATCACCGGGCCGATGTCGATGGCCAGGTTCTCCGGGTTGCCCAGACGACATTCCGCCATGGCGCCCTTGAGCATTTCCAGTACGCGATCGGCCACGTCCTCCTGCACGCAGAGCACGCGCAGGGCTGAGCAACGCTGACCGGCGCTGTCGAAGGCGGAGGCGACCACGTCGGCCACCACCTGCTCGGCCAGGGCCGAGGAGTCGACGATCATGGCGTTCTGGCCACCGGTCTCGGCGATCAGCGGGATCGGTCGGCCCTGGGCGTCCAGCCGTCCGGCGATGTTGCGCGCCAGGATCTGGGCCACCTCGGTGGAGCCGGTGAACATCACGCCCTTGACCCGCACATCGTTGACCAGGGCGGCGCCGATGGTGGCGCCCTCGCCCGGCAGCAGTTGCAGCACGCCCTCGGGGATGCCGGCTTCCAGCAGGAGGCGCACGGCCTGGGCGGCGATCAGCGGCGTCTGCTCGGCCGGCTTGGCCAGTACGGTGTTGCCGGCGGCCAGGGCCGCGGCGATCTGGCCGCTGAAGATGGCCAGGGGGAAGTTCCAGGGGCTGATGCAGACCACCGGGCCCAGCGGGCGGTGGCTGTCGTTGGCGAAGTCACGGCGTACCAGGGCGGCGTAGTAGCGCAGGAAGTCCACCGCCTCGCGCACCTCGGCGATGGCGTTGGCGTAAGTCTTGCCGGCCTCACGCACCAGCAGGCCCATCAGCGGCTGAAGTTGCGCCTCCATCAGTTCGGCGGCGCGATCCAGGGCCGCGGCGCGCTGCTCCGGCGGCGTGGATTGCCAGATGGGCGCGGCGGCCAGGGCCTCTTCCAGTGCGATGTCGACATCGGCGCGGGTGGCGTTGCTGACCTGGCCGACGCGATCGCGGCGATCGGCCGGATTGAGTACCGGCTGCGCAATCGACGGCTCGCTGGCACGACCCAGCAGCGGCCGGGCTTCCCAGGCGGTGTTGCCACTGGCCAGCAGCGCCGCCGACAGCGAACCCAGACGGTGTTCGCTGGACAGGTCCAGGCCGCTGGAATTGCAGCGCTCGGCGCCGTAGAGGGCGCTGGGATGGAGAATACGCGGATGCGGCAGGCCGATGGCGCCTTCGTTGGCGGATTGCTGCTCGATCTGCACCACCGGATCGGCCACCAACTCGTCCAGGGAGATGGAGTGGTCGGCGATGCGGTTGACGAAGGAAGTGTTGGCGCCGTTTTCCAGCAGGCGGCGGACCAGGTAGGCCAGCAGCGTCTCATGGGTGCCCACCGGGGCATAGATACGGCACGGACGCGCCAGCTTGCCGTCCTTGACGCTGCCCACCACCTGCTCGTACAGCGGCTCGCCCATGCCATGCAGGCACTGGAACTCGTACTGGCCGGGGTAGTAGTTCTGCCCGCCGAGCTGGTAGATGGCCGCCAGGGTGTGGGCATTGTGGGTGGCGAATTGCGGGTAGATGGATTCCGGCGCGGCCAGCAACTTGCGGGCACAGGCCAGGTAGGCCACGTCGGTGTAGACCTTGCGGGTATAGACCGGATAGCCCTCCAGGCCTTCCACCTGGGCGCGCTTGATCTCGCTGTCCCAGTAGGCGCCCTTGACCAGCCGGATCATCAGGCGGCGACGGCTGCGCTTGGCCAGGTCGATCAGGTAGTCGATCACCAGCGGGCAACGCTTCTGGTAGGCCTGGATGACGAAGCCGATGCCGTTCCAGCCGGCCAGTTGCGGCTCGAAGGACAGGCGCTCCAGCAGATCCAGGGAGATCTCCAGGCGATCGGCTTCCTCGGCGTCGATGTTCAGGCCGATGTCGTAGCGCTTGGCCAGCAGGGTCAGCTCCAGCAGGCGCGGGTAGAGCTCGCTCATCACCCGGTCGTACTGGGCGCGGCTGTAGCGCGGATGCAGCGCCGACAGCTTGATGGAGATGCCGGGACCTTCGTAGATGCCGCGACCATGGGAGGCCTTGCCAATGGAGTGGATGGCCTGCTCGTAGGAGGCCAGATAGCGGCGGGCGTCGGCCTCGGTCAGGGCGGCTTCACCGAGCATGTCGTAGCTGTAGCGAAAGCCCTTCGCCTCGAACTTGCTGGCGTTGGCCAGGGCCTCGGCGATGGTCTCGCCGGTGACGAACTGCTCGCCCATCAGGCGCATGGCCATGTCCACGCCCTTGCGGATCACCGGCTCGCCGCTCTTGCCGATGAGGCGATTGAGCGAGCTGGTGAGGCCAGCTTCGTTATGGGTCGAGACCAGGCGGCCGGTCAGCAGCAGGCCCCAGGTGGCGGCGTTGACGAACAGCGAGGGGCTGTTGCCCAGGTGCGGCTGCCAGTTGCCGGTGCTGATCTTGTCGCGGATCAGGGCATCGCGGGTGCCCTTGTCGGGGATGCGCAGCAGGGCTTCGGCCAGGCACATGAGGGCCACGCCCTCCTGGGACGACAGCGAGAATTCGCGGAGCAGGCTCTGCACCATTCCGGAGCGCCCGGTTGCACCCTTGGCGTTGCGCAGCTTCTCGGCGATGCGATGGGCCAATTCATGGGTAGCCTTGGCCTGGGCCGTGGGCAGGCGCGCCTGTTCCAGCAGCAGTGGCAGCAGCTCTTCTTCCGGCCGGCGATAGGCGGCGGTGATGGCCGAGCGCAGCACGGACTGCGGCAGGATGCTCTCGGCGAATTCCAGGAAGGGCTGGTAGACCGGATCGGCCAGGGCCTCGACGGCTTCGTTGTCGCCCTCGGCCAGACGCTGGGCGATGCCCTGCAGATCCGCCAGGGTCGCACCGCTTTCCAAGGTTTCCAGATAGGTATAGATGGCCTGCTTGATCAGCCAATGGGGCGTTCGATCGATACGGCGCGCGGCTTCCTTGAGGCGATCGCGGGTGGCTTCGTCGAGCTTTACGCCCAGGGTGGTGGTGGTGGCCATGCGCAGATCCTCAAGCAGAAGGCGTCGAAATTCGGCGCAGCTTAGCGCCACCCGAAATAAAAGTGCAACCAGGTGCAACCCTCAAGGTTCTACCGTCGATCCGGTTGCACCTAAAGCCGGTAACAGAACGCAAAGCTATGCAGAGATCAGGCCAAGGGTTGCTACCGGGTTGAACCCTTACCACAGGGGAGCCCGCCAGACGAAAAAGGACGAAGACAGATCGTTAGCCTGGCAAGTGTTACCTGGCTTCACACCGAGGCGGTGGCGCTAGACCAGCGACGGAAAGTGCGGCAGCACGAATTCGCCCAGTTCCTGGACCACTTCGCTGACCGGGCGCCGCGAGGGGCGCAGGTTGAGGGCTAGGTGGTTGACCCCTGCTTCCTGCAGCTGCCCGAGGTAGTCCACCAGCGCTCGCCGCCCGCAGGACAGTCCGGCATGGATGAGCCGTGGCGGCTGAAACGGATCGCTGGCCAGTTCAAAGAACAGCCCCTGAGCGAAGGGCTTGAACAACTCGCGCCCGCCAATCTCGTCCAGCGCCGCGCGCCAGACCTTGGTCAGGGCCGGGACGTGTTCGGCGGGCACGAAGTAGTAGAACCAGCCATCGGCCTTGGCGGCGATCCAGTCCACCGTCTGCCGACTGCGCCCGGTGACCAGCGCCGGGATGCGGCCATGCACTGGTTTGGGCACCAGGTCGGCCACGCCCTGCAGATCACCAAAGCGGCGAAACTTGCCTAAGGGGAAATTTGTCTCGCCCGCCAGGCGGAACATCTCGAAGGCATCGCGAAAGCGCTCGCCGCGCCGTTCGAACTCACTCTCCAGGCCGAACGCCGGGTATTCCACCGGCCGATCACCGGAGGCCACCCCCAGCACCAGACGACCGTCGCTGAGCTGGTCGACCGAAGCCGCCATCTTGGCCAGGTGCACGGGATGGCGCAGGGTGATGACGGCGCTGCCGGTGGCCAGAGTCAGGTGCTGAGTGATGCCGGCCAGATAGCCAAGGTAGGTGAAGGGCTCGAACACCTGGCCGGCGTCGTTGAAGCCGGGGTCGTAGAAGGGCACGTCACGTGCCCAGAGCGCGGCGAAGCCCAACTGATCCGCCATCCGTGCCAGCCGGGCGTGGTCGCGCAGGGTCGGCATGGGATCGTCGGGATAGCCTTCCAGTGGCAACAGAAAACCCAGGGTCAGCCGACCCGGTGCGAACAGGCGCGAAAAGCCCGGATGCTGGAGAAAGGCACGGCGGCGATCCGAGAGGGACATTGGATTCCTTGTCGGAGAAGAGGACGAGACACCCTCTATCGAGTCCAGCGGCTTCACAGGGTTCGATCAGAGCCACCACGAAGCACGAGCCGATCGCCGGCTCGCCCCCTGGCGCCCCGTACTGAACCAATATAGTTCATCATTTATATAGAAGTACTATTAATTGAACAAGGCAAACTAGGAAATTTGAAAAACCTTACCAACGCTGAGTTTAGCCTCGATAGAAAAGATCAAAGCAACCGTCGACCAAACTAAAAACCAAATTAATAATACTAGAAAATAAAATTTGTTGACACGACTCACAATTTCTCTACTTATTGAAGATCTAAATAACTTACTTCTTTATCGACTGCGCTAGTGCGGCCAAGGCTTTGTCATGCAATTGAAAAACATCAGTGTCCGTTCGAAGCTGTTCCTGGGCTTCACCTTGCTCATCATTCCTACCCTGCTGATCGCCTATAGCGGCTGGGGTGGCATCGAATCCTTGAACAGGCGCAGCGGCCGAATAGAGTCCATGAATCTATTGGGTTTCTATAGCCGGGACATGCGCATCGAAAGCCAGGCGTTCGCCCTCGACGACACCCCTGAGCAGGCCGCTCAGTGGGTCAAGTCTACGGACCGTCTCGCAGCTGAGCTGCAAAGCGTCGCTGCGAGCGCGAAAGCCCCACGCATCCAGAACGTCCTCCAGCGGGCTCAGGAGCAACTCAAGCATTACCGTGCACTGCAGCAGGACAGCGTGGACCTCTCAGCAGAACAGACCAAGAGTCGCGAGACAGGAACCCAGATCGGCGAGCAACTCACTGACCGCCTCAAGAGCCTGGTCGGCGCCCAACGGGAGGCGGCCCTCCCGGAAGCCCAGCAGCAACTCAGTGAACTCTTCGCGGCCAGTCAGCGGATGCGCCTGGAATTGCGCGCCTACCGGGCCAGCCCCACCGCCAATCAACAGCAGCGTGCCAGGCAGAGCTTCGACCAGGTCCATGCTGAGCTCAAAAATGTGGCTGCTTTCCTGCCCGCAGAACAACTCCAGGCGCTGCAAGGCCAGATCGAGGCCTTTGCCCAGTACTTCGAGCACCGGGTCGAGCTCCAGACCAAGGCCGTCCAGATCCGCAAGAGCCTCGACCAAGCCATCCAGAAGTTGCTCGATATCACCGACGAGCTCAAGGCCTTGCAGGGTGAGCTACGTCAGGCCGACATGCAGAATGCACAGTACTCGCTGCTGGGCTGGTTGCTCGCCGTCATCGCGCTCAGCCTGGCCACGGCCTGGCTCATCACCCGCTCCATCGTCACCCCCTTGCGCGAGACGATACGCCTGGTCGAACAGGTCGCCAGCGGCGATCTGAGCGTGCAGGTCGCGGTCACGCGCCAGGACGAACTCGGCCTACTGCAGAGCACCATGCAACGGATGACGGGAAACCTCCGCGCGCTCATCAGCGAACTCCGCGACGGCGTTGTGCAGATGGCCAGCGCGGCCGAAGAACTCTCCGCCATCACCGAGCAGACCCGGGCCGGTGCGTCGGCGCAGAAGGTCGAGACCGAACAGATCGCCACCGCCATGCATCAGATGACCGCCACCATCGCCGAGGTGGCGCGCAATGCTGGCCAAGCCTCGGTGGCCGCGCGCGAAGCGGCGCTCAAGACCCGCCAGGGCGACCAGGCGGTCGGCCAGGTGGTCACCCAGATCGAAGACCTCGCCCGGGAAGTGGATACCACCCAGGCCACCATGGCGTCGCTCAAGCAGGACGCCGACCGCATCGGCGGGGTTCTGGACGTGATCAAGGCGGTCGCCGAGCAGACCAACCTGCTGGCGCTCAACGCCGCCATCGAGGCCGCCCGCGCGGGCGAAGCGGGTCGCGGCTTCGCCGTGGTGGCCGACGAGGTGCGCGGCCTGGCCCAACGAACCCGCTCCTCCACCGACGAAATCGCTACCCTGATCGGCAGCCTGCACGGCAGCACCGACCAAATGAGCGCCGCGCTCGACCGCAATATCCAGCTGACCACCAGCAGCGTCGAGCTGACCCGCCAGGCCGGGGCCATGCTCGGCAGCGTCAGCACTGCGGTAGGCGAGATCGAGTCCATGAACGAGCAGATCGCCGCCGCGGTCGAGCAGCAGAGTTCGGCCGGGGAGGACATCAGCCGTAGCGTGGTCAAGGTGCACGAGGTAACCGACCAGACCGCCGCCGCCAGCGAGGAAACCGCCCGCTCCAGCGGCGAACTCGCACGCCTTAGCCTGCAGCTGCAAGAGTTGTCGGCACGTTTCAAGGTCGGATAGGCCAGGCGCCTCGCCGCGATCCGGGCTCTTGCACCTGCAGTCGCGGCCAGCGCTCGCACCAGCCCTTGGTGGCCAGACGTTGGCGAAAGGCCTCGGGTCGAGGACGCAGGGATTGGGGGTGAGGCGCAGGGCGAAGGGCCCCTCCTGAGCGAAGGGACTGGCCCCCTCGATAGCGCCCGCCACGGTCAGACGCGCGCCAGTGCGGACGCCACTTCGACCCAGAAGCGCAGGGCATCCAGGCTGTCGGCATAGGGAGCGTCATCGTTGCGAAGATGCATGACCGACTGATGGCGTACCGACCAGGGCAATCCCGGCGCCGCTTCGACTTCCCTGTCTCGCTCGCGGCGGCAGCCGGCCGCATCGAATAGATGACGTCCAGATCCGCCAGTGGCGTCGACTCGGCATGGCCATGCCGCCGATCCCAGGCCAGACTGCGCACGAAGCCGGCCACCAGCCAGGCGCCCGGCAGGTGCAGGTCAGCGGCCACACGCAGCAGCAAGCGTTCGGCATCTGCCTTCAGCCAGTGTTCCATCTGAGGAAACGGAGAGGTCATGGCCCGACTCATCAGTCTAGAACTCGGACCTTGACCGCCTGTACCAGCTTTCGCAACGTCCATCGCCAATAATCGCAATAAGGGTTAGTCGTCTTAAGTTTTACAGGCATATGTCGAAAATGTGACGGCTTCGCTTGTTCGCACTCGCGAAGCCAACGGGACGCGGTGATCGGTCAGGATATGACCACTGGCAAGCCTTCATTCAAAACAGGCACCACACCTCGACGCTTGCTACTGCCCATGGTTTTCGAGGTGTTGATGTTTCGTAATCTGTCGCTCACGCTCAAGCTCTCGCTGCTGCCCGCCGCCGCTCTGCTGGGCCTGCTGCTTTACGTGGCCTACACCTCATCGCAACTGGCCGGCAACGATCAACGCCTCGACCAGTTGGAGAACCACAGCTATCCGCTGCTGGAAAAGACCGACGTCGTACTCTTCCAGTTTTCCCGTCTGCCCGGGCTGTTCAACAGCGCCGTGACCGCCAGCGAACTGGAAACCCTGGGCGAGGCCCGCACGGTGGTCGACGCCATCGACAGCCGCCTGCAGGAAATGAGCGAGCTCACCCGTCGGACCTCGGCGCGCAACGAAGAAATCTCCGCGTGGCGCCAGGGCATTCACCGCTACGTGGACAACGCCCTGGGCGCCTCCGAGCAGTTGATCAAGGGCAGTGGCTCCTTCGACTCCCTGCGCCCCAACCTGGACCGCATGGCTTCGGATCTTGCCGCCGCCCAGCAACTGGGCACCACCCTGCGCAGCCATGCCTACACCGACTTCCAGCAGACCCTGGCCCAGGCCCGGGACCAGAACGGCAAGACCACCCGGGTCGGCATCTGGCTGAGTCTGCTGCTGGTGGTGTTCCTGGCTGGCGCCGCCGTGCTGACCATCCGCAGCGTGCTCGGCAGCATCCGCGAGGTGATCGCCTCGCTGCGCGCCATCGCCGAAGGCGATGGCGATCTCACCCGCCGCCTGCAGGTGGGCTCACGGGACGAGATCGGCCAGATGACCGCGTTGTTCAATGTCTTTCTCGATCAGCTGCAGAGCACCATCAAGGCCATCGTCGACGCCGCCCATCCGCTGGGCCAGGTTTCCGGCGAACTCTATCGCCTCACCCAGACGGTGGAGAACAACGCCCGCTCCCAGCAGGGCCACACCGAATCCATCGGCCGCGACATCCAGACCATGAACACCAACCTGCACGAGGTGGCCGACCGCTCGCGCGAGGCCGCCGACCAGGCCTCCGCCGCAGCCGAGCAATCCGCCGCCGCCCGCACCAGCATCGGCCAGCTGTCGCGCAACATGGGCGAACTGGACGACAGCGTGCGCCAGTCGGCCGAATCCATGCAGGAGCTGGAACGGGAGACTCGCCAGGTCGGCCTGGTGCTGGACGTGATCAAGTCCATCGCCGAGCAGACCAATCTGCTGGCGCTCAACGCCGCCATCGAGGCCGCACGCGCCGGTGAACAGGGCCGCGGCTTCGCCGTGGTGGCCGACGAGGTCCGCAATCTGGCCCAGAAGACCGCACGCTCCACTGCCGAGATCCAGCAGATCATCGAGCGCCTGCAGAGCAACGCCCAGCGTGTGTTGCAGGCCATGCAGGGCAGTCACACCCAGGCCCAGGTGAGCGCCAGCAGCTCCCAGGCCGCCACCGCCATGCTCGAAGGCATCGCCCAGGCCGTGGCGCGCATCAACGACTACAACGCTCAGATCGCCCTGCTCACCGGCGAGCAGCTGAGCCTTTCCGACTCGATCAGCAGCGACACCCGACGCCTGCAGAGCGATACCCAGTCCAGTGCGGACAGCACCACCGCCACCGCCCGCATGGGCGAGCAACTGGTGGTGGTCGACACTGATCTGCGGCAGGCGACCTCGCGCTTCCGCATCTAGCTATCCCTATACCAAGAACCACCTAGGAGCACTTCCATGGCTTTTGCACGTCTGCTCGCCTTCGGCGCGGCCTTCACCTGCGCGGGATCCGCGCTCGCCCTCGACCAGGGTGACTACCGCTTCAACGGCTTCGGCACCGCCGGCATCACCCATTTGGGCGGCGAAGACGATGGCCGCAGCTTCGGCATCAACGGCCAGACCAACGATCACTGGCGCGGCGATCAGTTGAGCAAGCTGGGCGGTCAGCTCCAGTACGGCCTGACCGACAAGCTGGACGCCACCGTGCAGGTCACTGCGAAGGCCGAGCAGGACCAGTGGAAGGCCAACCTGGAATGGGCCTATCTGGCCTTCCACGCCACCGACAACCTGACCTTCCGCGCCGGTCGCCTGCGCACGCCGGTGTTCATGTATTCCGAGACCCTGGACGTGGGCATCACCTACCCCTGGCTGCGCCTACCCGATGAGGTCTACAGCCAGGTGCAGGTCTCCAACTACGAAGGCGCCGACGCCCTCTGGAGTCTGCCGGTCGCCTTCGGCACCCTGAATTTCCAGGTGAGCGGTGGCCAGGCGGTCAATCGCAACTACTTCATCAACGACGACCTTTACGACATCGATTACAAGCGCATCGCCGCGGCCAACGTCAGCCTGGCGACCAACGACTACGGCACCGTGCGCCTGGCCTACACCGAGTCCAGCATCGATCTGCACTACCCGTTGCTGACCCTCGACGAGCAGAAGGGCAAATTCACCTCGCTCGGCTACCAGTACGACAACGGCACCTGGCTGACCAGCAACGAATGGACCCGCCGCGTCATCGAGGGTGACAACCAGGGCAGCAGCAACGCCTTCTACCTCATGGCCGGCCGCCGCTTCGGCGACTTCCTGGCCCATGTCACCTATGCCCAGCAGGATGAAGAACGCGCCGGTCGCCAGAGCTCTTGGACCTATGGCCTGAACTACAACATCACCCCGAGCCTGGTGCTCAAGAGCGAGTACAAGCGCGTAGACACCCGGGGCGGCTACAGCGGCGCCTTCGTCACCACCGACAGCGAGACCATCGCCAATGCCGTCTATGACCGCAGCGGCGGTCGCTTCGGCGCGCCGACGCGAAACTTCGACGGCGACATCATCAGCATCGGCCTCGACTTCATCTTCTAAGGAATCCGCCCATGAGTTCTCTCCGCCTGCTCACCGGCGCCGCCCTGCTGTTCAGCGTCAGCCTGGTCCACGCCGAAGTCGCCGTGATCGTCAATCCGGCCACCGCCAAGACGCCCAGCCAGGATGTAGTAGCCAACATCTTCCTGGGCAAGGACAAGTCGCTCAAGGGCGTCGACCAGAAGGACTGGTCGGCCACCAAGGAGACCTTCTATGCCAAGGTCGCCAACAAGAACGAAGCCCAGCTGAAGTCCTACTGGTCCGGTCTGGTGTTCACCGGCAAGGGCCAGCCACTGCCCAGCGTGGCCGGCGACGACGCCGTGGTCGCCCAGGTGGCCGGCGAAGCCGACGCCATCGGCTATGTGGACAAGGCCGCGGTCACCGACAAGGTGAAGGTACTCTTCACCCTGCAGTGATCACCGCGCCATGAAAAAAGCCGTCTCGCGACGGCTTTTTTCATTTCCGGGAAGGCCTCAGGCAACCGAGGCGATGCGGTTGCCGGCGCTGGCCTTCTCGACCTTGATGGCGACGAACTTGGAGGTGGGCGTGAAGCTGCCCTCGCCGTAGCTCTCCAGGGGCACCAGCGGATTGGTCTCCGGGTAGTAGCCGGCGGCCTGGCCGACCGGGATGTCGAACGGCAACGCGGTGAAGCCGCGGACCCGGCGCTCGATGCCGTCGTCCCACAGGGCGACCAGATCCACCTTCTCGCCGGCGGCCACGCCCAGGCGATCCAGATCGGCCTGGTTGACGAAGACCACGTCGCGCTGGCCCTTCACGCCGCGATAGCGGTCGTCGAGGCTGTAGATGGTGGTGTTGTACTGGTCGTGGGATCTCATCGTCTGCAGGATCAGGTCCGGCTTGATGCCCTGGCGACGGACCGCGTCCGGCAGCAGGTCGTGCAGCAGGGCATTGGCGGCGAAGTTGGCCTTGCCAGTGGGGGTGTTCCACTCCCGGCGCCCGGCCTTGTTACCCAGGTAGAAGCCACCAGGGGCGGCCAGCCGGGCATTGAAGTCCTGGAAGCCGGGGATGACGTCGGCGATCAGGTCGCGGATGCGGTCGTAGTCCTCGATCAGCCAGTCCCAGTCCACCGGGTGGTTGCCCAGGGTCGCCTTGGCCAGACCGGCGACGATGGCCGGCTCGGACTTCATCTGCGGCGACAGCGGCCGCAGGATGCCGGCCGAGGCGTGCACCATGCTGAAGCTGTCTTCCACGGTGATGGCCTGCTTGCCGCCCTTCTGCACGTCCGTCTCGGTACGCCCCAGGCACGGCAGGATCAGCGCCTGCTGACCGGTCACCAGGTGGCTGCGGTTGAGCTTGGTGGCGATGTGCACGGTCAGCCGGCACTTGCGCAGCGCCTTGTGGGTGCGCGGGGTATCCGGGGTGGCCTGGGCGAAGTTGCCGCCCAGGGCGATGAAGACCTTGGCCAAGCCCTGCTCCATGGCGGCGATGGCCTCCACGGTGTTGTGCCCGCGCTGGCGCGGCGGCTCGAAGGCGAAGCGCTTGGCCAAGGCATCGCTGAGCCAGGCCGGGGCCTTCTCGTCGATGCCCATGGTGCGATCACCCTGGACGTTGCTGTGGCCGCGCACCGGGCAGAGACCGGCGCCGGGTCGGCCGATGTGGCCGCAGAGCAGCTGCAGGTTGGCGATCTCCTGCACCGTGGCCACCGAGTGGCGGTGCTGGGTGATGCCCATGGCCCAGCAGATGATGACCTTCTCGGCGCGGGCATACATGCGCGCGGCCTGCTCGATCTCGTGCAGCGACAGCCCCGACTGGCGCTCGATCAGCTCCCAGGAGGTGGCGTCGACCTGGGCCAGGTAGTCGTCCATGCCGAGGGTGTGGGCGGCGATGAAGTCATGGTCGAAGATGCGCTTGGCGCCCTTGGCGGCGGCCTCGCGCTCCCACTGCAGCAGGTACTTGGCGATGCCGCGCAGTGCCGCCATGTCGCCACCCAGGGCCGGGCGGAAGTAGGCGGTGTTGGTCGGCCGCGAGTCGTTGGTGAGCATCTCCAGCGGACTCTGCGGATGCTGGAAGCGCTCCAGGCCACGCTCCTTGAGCGGGTTGAAGCAGACCACCTGGGCACCGCGCTTCACCGCGTTGCGCAGGGTCTCGATCATGCGCGGATGGTTGGTGCCGGGATTCTGGCCGATGACGAAGATGGCATCCGCCTCGTCCAGGTCGTGATAGGTCACGGTGCCCTTGCCGACGCCGATGCTGCGGCCCAGGCCGACGCCGCTGGCCTCGTGGCACATGTTCGAGCAGTCGGGAAAATTGTTGGTGCCGTAGGCGCGCACGAACAGCTGATAGAGGAAGGCCGCCTCGTTGCTGGCGCGCCCCGAGGTGTAGAACTCGGCTTCGTCGGGGCTGGCCAGGGCCTTGAGCTCCTTGGCGATCAGCGCGAAGGCGGCGTCCCAGGCGATGGGCACATAGCGGTCGGTGGCCGCGTCATAGCGCAGCGGCTCGGTCAGCCGGCCCTGGTATTCGAGCCAGTAGTCGCTCTGCTCCAGCAGCGAGGTCACGCTGTGGCGGGCGAAGAAGGCGGCATCGACGCGGCGCTTGGTGGCCTCCCAGTTGACCGCCTTGGCGCCGTTCTCGCAGAACTTCACCAGGCCGTTTTCCGGGGCCTCGCCCCAGGCGCAGCCCGGGCAATCGAAGCCGTGGTCCTGGTTGGTCTTGAGCAGCGTACGCAGGTTCTTGAAGGCGTTGCCGCTGTCGAGCCAGAAGTGCACCACGCTCTTCAGGGCGCCCCAGCCGGCGGCGGGGCCTTGATAGGGTTTGAAGGACTGCTGAGGTTTGTTCATGGCGATTCCCGTGGGATCAAGGGGCCAGCGGCGCCGGGGCATAGACCCGCGGCGGCGACCGGTGTGGCAGGTGGATCAGATTGAGACGGTGGCGGCGCGCCCACTCCACGGCCAGCCCGGTGGGGGCCGACAGGGTGATGAGGGTGGCGAGTCCGGCCCGCACCGCCTTGTGGATGAGCTCGAGACTGCAGCGACTGGTGACCACCACGCAGCCCTCACGCACCGGCTGGCGTTGGCGCAGCAGGGCGCCGATCAGCTTGTCCAGGGCGTTGTGGCGGCCAATGTCCTCGCGGCACAGGGTCAGTTCGCCCTGGCCGTCGATGAACAGCGCGGCATGCACCGCCCCGCTGCGCTGGCCCAGGTCCTGGGCGGCATCGATGCGCTGGCGCAGGTCATGCAGGTGGGCGGCCGGAGGCAGCCGCACCTTGCGCAGGCGATCCAGTTGCGGCAGCGCCTGCTCCAGGGCCTCGACCCCGCACAGGCCGCAGCCGCTGGTGCCGGCCAGCTGGCGACGCTGCTGCTTGAGCGCCCAGAAGGTGCGGCTGCTGATCTCGACGTCGACGTTGAGGGCTTCACCGACGCGACGCACCTGGATGCCATAGATGTCGTCGATGGCATCGACGATGCCGGCGCTGAGGCTGAAACCGACCACGTAGTCTTCCACGTCGGCCGGGGTCGCCATCATCACCGCATGGCTGATGCCATTGTAGGCGATGGCCAGCGCCACCTCCTCGGCCAGCGGCTGTTCGCCCCGCACGGCAGGCTGCTCCAGCTCGGCGAAGGCATAGCCGGCGGGGGGCGCGGCAACGAGGTCTGGCGATTCCTGGGACATGGGCGAAAACGACCTGCGGCGGTTTGACACAGATCAAAGATTAACCAGCACATCCCGGGGCGTCTAATCGCTATGACCGATGCCTTGATAAACGCTATCTATCACTCCCGGCGTAAAGCGCCTTGACCGCCTGGAAACAGGCATCGGCGACCGCCAGTCGGGGTTCGGTCCGACGAATGAGCAGGCCCAGGGGCGTCAGGGTACGGGCGGTGTCGATGGGGATCAGCCGTGCGTGGGGGGTGAGGCGGTCGAAACCGCCGGCCAGGGGCACCACGGCGCAGCAGAGGCCGGCATTGACCGCCTGCAGCAGCAGATAGACGGCGTCGGTCTCCAGCACCGGCTGCGGCGTCAGCCCCAGACTGCGAAAACCGTGGTCCACCGACTGGCGAAAATGCATGGCGCCGGTCAGCAGGCCGAGCGGCAATCCGGCCACCGCCTGCCAGCCCAGCGCGGCCTGGTCGAAGCTGAAATGCCGCTCGTCATAGAGCAGGCCCATGCGCGTCTCGGTCAGGGTGAGGCTGTCGAAGCGCGCCGGATCCAGATGCTCCAGGTAGGAGATGCCCAGCTCCAGGCGATTGCTGGCCACGGCTTCGAGGATGCGCTCGGTGCTCAGCACCTGCAGCTGGAAATGCAGCTTGGGGTGCAAAAGGCGCAGGTGCTGCAGCAGCGGCATGGGATCGAAGCTGGCCAGCGGTACCAGGCCGACCCTCAGGGTGCCCACCAGTTGCCCCTGGAAGGCCTGGGCCTCGGCATAGAGACCGTCATGGGCGGCCATCAGGGTGCGCGCCCAGGCGAGGATGCGCTGACCCGCCTCGGTGAAACCCTCGAAGCGCTGCCCGCGACGCACCAGCTCCACCCCCAGCTCGTCTTCCAGGCCACGCAGGCGCATGGACAGGGTCGGCTGGGTGACGTGGCAGCGCGCCGCCGCCTGGCCGAAGTGGCGCGTTTCGTCCAGGGCGATGAGAAAACGCAGTTGCTTGATATCCACCGATTACCTCCGGGCGCTCTGCCCCCTCTCCCCCTGGGAGCGAGCCGCGGTGGGGACAGTCGTCACTGCGGCAGCAGCTCGCGATAATCCCGCACCGCCTCGAATTCCTCGCTGTCCTTGGGTCCGCGGCGACTGTCTGGCTCGTGGATCGCCAGCAGGTGGGCGACCCCGTAATCGCGGGCGCTGCGCAGGACCGGCAGGTTGTCGTCGATGAACAGGGTGCGCGCCGGATCGAAGGCGAAATCGGCCTGCAGGGCATGCCAGAACTGCTGTTCTTCCTTGGGGAAGCCATAGTCGTGGGAGCTGATCAGCCGGTCGAAATAGGGCGCCAGCTCGATACGCTCCAGCTTCAGCGACAGGGAATCGCGGTGGGCGTTGGTGATCAGCGCCACCCGCTTGCCGGCGCGCTGCAGGGCGGCGAGAAAGGTGTCGGCGTCGGGTCTCAGGGCGATCAGGTGGGCGATCTCCTCCTTGAGTTCGCGCATGGAAAAGCCCAGCTCGGCGCTCCAGAAATCCAGGCAGTACCAGGTCAGCTTGCCCTGGTGGCTGAAAAACAGCGGCTCCAGTTCGGCCTTGGCCAGCGCCAGGGACTGGCCGTGGCGGTCGGCATAGCGCTGCGGCAGGTACTCCAGCCAGAAATGGTTGTCGAAATGCAGGTCGAGCAAGGTGCCGTCCATGTCCAACAACACGGTGTCGATACGGCTCCAGTCGAGAGGGGTCATGGTGACTCCGGATCATGTAACAGGCGGGTTATCATACCCGTCCGCCCAGCCCAGGAGCCGCCCATGCGCCAGAAACCCACTGTTCTCGCCCGACAGATCGTGGCCAAGAGCCGTCTGTTCACCGTCGAGGAGATGCAGTTGCGCTTCGCCAACGGCGAGGAGCGCACCTACGAGCGCCTGGCCAACAAGGGTACCGGCCACGGCGCGGTGATGGTGGTGGCCCTGCAGGACGCCACCCGCGCCCTGCTCATCGAGGAATACTGCGGCGGCGTGGAAGACTACGAACTGTCGCTGCCCAAGGGCCTGGTGGAGCCGGGCGAGGAGATCCTCGACGCCGCCAATCGCGAACTCAAGGAAGAGGCGGGTTTCGGCGCGCACCAGCTGGAATACCTCACCGCGCTGTCGCTGAGCCCGGGCTACATGAGCCAGCGTATCCACGTCGTGCTGGCCCGCGACCTCTACCCCGAGCGCCTGCCCGGTGACGAACCCGAGCCCCTCGAGGTCAGCAGCGTCGACCTGCGCGAGCTGTCGCAGCTGGTGCAGAATCCGCGCTTTTCCGAAGGCCGTGCCCTAGCCGCCCTCTATCTGGTGCGCGACCTGCTCACCCAACGCGGAGAATTGCCGGCATGATGGCGCCCGTTTCCATTACCGCTCCGCTGGTGCTCAACGTCGTCGACCTGGTGCGCCAGGCCGGCGCGGCCATCCTGCCCCATTGGCGTCAGGGCGTGGCAGTGCGGCAGAAGAGCGACGACTCGCCGGTGACCGCCGCCGACCTCGCCGCCCACCGGGTGCTGGCCGAAGGCCTGGCGCGCCTGACCCCAGACGTACCGGTGCTGTCGGAAGAGGCCTGCGACATTCCCTTCGCGGCACGCAGCGCCTGGGACGTCTGGTGGGTGGTCGACCCCCTGGACGGCACCAAGGAATTCATCGATGGCAGCGAGGAATTCACCGTCAACGTGGCCCTGGTCGAGCGTGGCCAGGTGATCTTCGGCGTGGTCGGCATCCCCACCCGTGACGTCTGCTTCAGCGGCGGCCGCGAACTGGGTGCGTTCCGCATCCAGGGCGAAGACGGCATCGAGATCGGCGTGCGCATCCAACCGGAAGACGCCTTCACCGTGGTCGCCAGCCGCCGCCACGGCAGTCCGGCGCAGGAACGCCTGCTGGACGGACTGAGCACCTTGGTAGGCGAACCCAAGCGGGTCAGCGTCGGCAGCTCGCTCAAGTTCTGCCTCCTGGCCGAAGGCCTGGCCGACTTCTATCCCCGGCTCGCCCCCACTTCCCAGTGGGACACCGCCGCCGCCCAGGGCGTGCTGGAAGGCGCCGGCGGCGAGGTCCTGACCCTGGACGGCCAGCCCCTTACGTACGAGATGCGCGAGTCCTTTCTCAACCCGCACTTCCTCGCCCTGCCGCGCGAGGCCGAATGGCGGCAGCAGGTGCTGGCGCTGGCCGGGTCGTTGGGCGACGCCTGAGGCCGTCAGGCCACTACTTTGGCCAGTTCCGGCACATCGCCGGACAGGCCCAGGGCACGACGGACGAACAGTGCCTTGGCCTCGAAATGGCGATCGACCTGCTTCAGTGCGGCGTTGCGCAGCCAGCGCAGCGGCAGACGATCATCCTGGAACAGCCGCTGGAAGCCTTCCATCGCCGCCATCATCGCCAGGTTGTGCGGCATGCGCCGGCGCTCGTAGCGCTCCAGCACCCGTTGTTCGGCGATGGATTCACCGCGTGCCTGGGCATGGCGCAACTCTTCGGCCAGTACCGCGGCGTCGAGAAAGCCCAGGTTGACGCCCTGTCCAGCCAGCGGGTGGATGACGTGGGCGGCATCGCCGATCAAGGCCAGGCCGGGTTCCACATAGCGCTTGGCATGACGCTGGCGCAGCGGGATGCACAGCCGCGTGTCGCTGCATTCCACCTTGCCCAGCCGATGCTCGAAGGCCTCGCCCAGGGCTTGGCAGAAGGCCGCGTCGTCCAGTGCCATCAGCCGCTCGCCCTGCTTGGGCGTGCAGGACCAGACGATGGAGCACCAGCGGGTATCGCCACCGCGGTCCAGCGGCAGGAAGGCCAGCGGACCGTCATCGGTGAACCTCTGCCAGGCGGTGCGCTGGTGCGATTCGGCACAGCGCACACTGGTGACGATGGCATGGTGCAGGTAGTCCCACTCGCGGGTTTCCAGACCGGCCAGACGGCGCACGGCGGAGGTGGCGCCATCGGCGGCCACCACCAGGGGTGCCCGGATCTGGCGGTCGCCGGCCAGTTGCACCAGCCATTGGTCGCCGGAGCGGCGCAGCAACTCCAGGCGCGCCTCGGGCAGGAGCAGGACGTTGGCCTCGGCCAGGCGTTCGAGCAGGGCGTCCTGCACCACGCGATTCTCGACGATGTGGCCGAGCACCTCGGCGTGCACGCTGGCGGCATCGAAATGCACGGCGCCGGTGCCGGAGCCGTCCCAGACGTGCATCGCCTGGTAGGGACTGACACGCCGCGCGAGGATGCCGTCCCAGGCACCGAGGCGCTGCAGGATGCGTTGACTGGCCAGCGACAGGGCGCTGACCCGGGGTTCGAAGGGCAGGTCGGCCTCGGTGGCGCCAGGCTCGAGAGTGCCGCGGTCGAGCAGCACCACCGACAGGCCGTTGTCGGCCAGGGCCAGGGCCAGGGCGCTGCCGACCATGCCGGCACCGACGATCACCAGATCCGCATGGGTCAGCATGCTCGTTTCTCCTCGCAGGTCAGGGACGGGTACCCAGGCCCATGGCCTGGCGGGCGAAGGCGCTCTTGGCCGGCGGGCACAGCTCCAGGCCGACCAGGCCCAGGTTGCGTCCGGCACTGAGCCAGAGCCGGCTGTTGGAGAACAGCCGGGTGATGCGATCGGAAAAGCCGATGGTCAGCTGCTGGTCCAGACGCTGGCGCTGCAGGTAGTCCTGCAGGGTGGCGAAATCGCCGGGCGCCGCGGCGCTTTCCAGCAGGCATTCGGCCAGGCTGTCGACATCGCGCAAGGACAGGTTGAAGCCCTGGCCGGCGATGGGGTGCAGGCTGTGGGCGGCATTGCCCAGGACCACCAGGTGCGGGCGGACCTGCTCGTTGGCTTCCAGCAGGGTCAGCGGATAGGCATGGCGGGTGCCGACCTGGGTGAAGCTGCCCAGGCGATAGCCCACCGCCTGCTGCAATTCGGCGAGAAAGACGGCATCGGGCGCCTGTTGCAGCCGCAGGGCCTCGCCGTCCGGCTGGGTCCAGACCAGGGCACTGCGCTGACCCGGCAGGGGCAGCAGCGCCAGGGGGCCGTGGGGGGTGAAACGCTCGAAAGCGCGACCGCCATGGCCGAGATTGGTCGAGACGTTGGCGATCAGCGCGGTCTGCTCATAGACCGTCCGCCGCACCTCGATGCCGAGGGCTTCGCGCAGCGCCGAGCGGCCGCCGTCGGCGAGCACCGCCAGGCCGCATTCGAGGATGTCGCCATCATCCAGCTCCAGGCGATAGCCGTCGGCAACGGCGGTGAGCCTGCGTACCTCGGCCGGGCAGCGCCATTCCACCACCTCGCGATCCAGGGCCTGCCAGAGCACCTGGCCGATCCAGGCGTTCTCCACCACATAGCCCAGCGCCGGCAGGTGCTCGTCGCGGGCGAGCAGCTGGGTCACGCCGAAGCGGCCCTGATCGGAGACCTGGATCTCGCGGATCGCCTCGGCATGCTCGGCCAGGGCGTCCCAGACGCCGAGGCGCTGGTAGATCAGCCGCGAGCCATAGGACAGTGCCGAGGAGCGGGCATCGTAGCTGGGCTGATAGGTGTCGCCGGGAGCGAAGGGCTCCACCAGCAGGATGCGCCAGCCGCGCGCCTTGGCCCCGGCCTGCAGGGCCAGGGCCAGACTGGCGCCCACCAGGCCGCCACCGATGATGGCGATATCAGGACGTTGCATGAGCGTTCTCCCGGCGGTCGCGCGCGGCCGCCATCAAGCCTTCGATCTCCGCGGCCGCCTTGGGCAGGCCGGCGGTCAGCACCTCGCGACCACAGCGCGTCACCAGCACCTCGTCCTCGATGCGGAGGCCCAGGCCGCGCCATTTGCGCGGCACCTCGGCCTCCGGAGGGATGTAGAGTCCGGGCTCAACGGTCAGTACCATGCCGGGCTCCAGCATCCGCCACTGATCGCCGATGCGGTATTCGCCGACGTCATGGACATCCAGCCCCAGCCAGTGACCGGCGCGGTGCATGTAGAACTGGCGACAGGCGCCCGCCTCGATCAGCGCGTCCAGTTCGCCCTGGAGCAGGCCCAGGGCGAGCAGCCCCTCGGTGATCACCCTGACCGTGGCTTCGTGGGGTTCGTTCCAGTGCCGTCCGGGCGCCACGCAGGCGATGGCGGCCTGGTTGGCGGCCAGCACGATGTCGTACAGCTGCCGCTGCTCCGGCGAGAAGCGGCCATTGACCGGAAAGGTGCGGGTCACGTCGCTGGCATAGCATTCCAGCTCGCATCCGGCATCGATCAGTACCAGGTCGCCGTCGCGCAGGGGCGCATCGTTGGCCTGGTAGTGCATGACGCAGGCATTGGCTCCGGCGGCGACGATGGAGCCATAGGCCGCCAGCCGGGCACCACCCTGGCGGAAGCAGTAGTCCAGCTCCGCCTCCAGGTGATACTCACGCAGCCCCGGCCGGCAGGCCTGGATGGCGCGCAGGTGGGCGGCGCAGGTCAATTCGGCGGCGGCCTTGAGCAGGCGCACCTCGGCGGCCGACTTGTACAGCCGGCTGTCGTGCAACAGGGTATCCAGCGCCAGGAGTTCCCGCGGCGGCGAGGCGCCCTGGTCGGCCTTGGCGCGGATCAGTTCGATCCAGTTGAGCAGTTGCCGCTCGAATTCCGGATGGGCGCCCATGGCGTAGTAGACCCGCTCGCGCCCTTCCAGCAGCCCGGGCAGGATGTCGTCCAGATCGCCGATGGGAAAGGCATCGTCCGCGCCATAGTCGGCCAGTGCGCCTTCCTGACCGGCGCGCCGACCCTCCCAGCGCTCCAGCTCCGCGTCCCGCTCGCGGCAGAACAGCAGGTATTCACCGTGGGCCCGGCCGGGAATCAGCACGGCCAGGGCCTCGGGTTCGGGAAAACCGGTGAGGTACTGGAAATCGCTGTCCTGGCGATAGGGCTGCTCGATGTCGCGATTGCGCAGGCACACCGGCGCGGCGGGCAGCAGGGCGATGCCGCCGTGGCCGATCTCGGCCATCAGGGCGCGGCGGCGACGGGCGAATTCGGCCTTGTGGATCCGCGGCATGGCCGCTCAGTGCACCACGGGCGCAGGTTCGGGAGTGGGACCACGGCCGTATTCGCCATAGAGCAGCAGCGGGGCGACGCGCAGGTATTCGGTGACTTCCATGAAGTCGTTCTCGCCCTCTTCGCCCTCTTCGGCGGGCTCCTGGATCTGGGCGATGGCCGCCAGGTCTTCGAGCACCTCGCGCGCCTCGCCGGAGACCTCGCCGGTGCGCCCGGACAGCCCGAAACCGGCCAGGAAGCCCTGGCACCACTGGCCCAGCGCGGCGGTGCGCTCGGCGAGGGTCACCTCGTCCGGCGGCAGCATCAGCACCAGGGCCACCTGCTGGCCGGCGAATTCCTGCTGCACCATGCCCAGCAGCCCCGACAGCGCCGCCTGCAGACGCTCGCCCGGCGCGCCACCGAGCAGCTCGCTGGCCGCGGCCAGCCAGTCGTTCTCGTCGAAGCCCGCGCCCCCGCAGACCCGCCCGAGCAGGTGACCGTGGAGTTCGGCGGGCGAGACCGGCAGAGCGGCCTCGGCGAGCAGGGTGGCGAAGGCGGCGTAGGCGGATGCTGAGCTGGACATGGCGTCGAGGGGAGGCGCTGGCTAGAATGAAGCCTTATCCTACGCGCTGACCCCGCCGGCGGCCAATCTCGTTGCACCCTTCTGGAGCTGTAGCCCTCATGCGCGAGTCTCGCGACACGCCCCTCGACGCCGATCTGGAAGCCCTCGGTGACCGTGTGGAGCGCCTGCTCCTGCGTCTTGAGGAATTGCAGCGGCAGAATCGACAACTGCGCCAGGGCGAGCGCAACTGGCGCCAGGAGCGCGCCGAGTTGATCGAGAAGAACGAATTGGCCAGATCGAAGGTCGAAGCGATGATTTTACGCCTGAAAGCCTTGGAGCAGGACTCATGAGCATCGAGACCGTGACCGTCCAGATACTGGAAAAGGAATATCGCATCAGCTGCCCGGCTGACGAGCGCGCCAACCTGGAGAGCACCGCTCGCTACCTGGACGGCAAGATGCGCGAGATCCGCGGCAGCGGCAAGGTCATCGGCGCCGACCGCGTGGCCGTGATGGCCGCCCTCAACATCACCCACGAACTGCTGCACCGTCAGGACGACGTCAGCCTGGAAGTCAGCAGCACCCGCGAGCGGGTCCGCGACCTGCTGGATCGCGTCGACCGGGCGCTGATCACCGAACACGACACCACCGCCTGACCGACGAGCTTAGATAGGTGGGGGTTTGCATCCCGGCTCAGGGGCGTATACTGGAGGTCACTCTCTGGTGTGTGCGCCAGTCGGTCATGTCCCCGAGCCGATAAGCAACACCCCGGGGGTTGCTCGTAAGGCTGGTGTGCATGTCCGCTACGGCGGAAAGCCTAAAGGTCTACGACTTCTCCCACCTTGAACCAAGGGTTCAAGGGCTACACCGGCAGCGGCATTCCGGAGAGCTCATTTCCTTCATGACCACCCCGCCTTCCCCCGATCTCAGCAGGCCCGCGCTACGCAAGCTCCTCCGCCAGCGACGTCGCGCCCTCACCGCCGTCCAGCAACGCCAGGCCGCCCGCCAGCTCTATCGGCAACTCGCCCAGCACCCGCTGTTCCGCCGTGCCCGGCATATCGCCTTCTATCTGCCCAGCGATGGCGAAATCGATCCGCGTCCACTGCTCGAAGAAGCCCAGCGCCGTGGCAAGGCGACCTACCTGCCGGTGCTCTCGCGCTGGCCGCGGACGGCGATGATCTTTCAGCGGGTCGGGCACGGCGAATCCTGGGTGCGCAACCGCTTCGGCATCGCCGAGCCACGCCCGGATCGCCGCCTGGGTCGGCCGACCTGGGCCCTGGATCTGATCCTGATGCCGCTGGTAGGCTTCGATCCCCAGGGCGGACGCCTGGGCATGGGCAAGGGCTTCTACGACCGCAACCTGGCTTACCTGGCGCGCCGACGGCAATGGCACAGTCCGCAGTTGATCGGCTGCGCCCATGAATGTCAGAAGGTGAAACGGCTGGCACTGGCGGCCTGGGACGTGCCCATGGCGGCCGTGGTGAGCGATGGCGACTGGTACGCTCAGCGGATGGGAGAGACTTCCCGCGTCGGCTGAGCGTCGCTGGCATAGCGGGCGTACTGCTGCTGGCTCTGGCGCTGTTCCCAGAAACTCTGGGTGTACCCAGTGGTGACCACGCCCAGGGTGAAGATCAGGACCAGCACCCACAACAAATCAGGTTTGCGTTTCATCGAGCTGGGCCACCCCCTTGCTGGCACCTTTGGGCAGGACAGGACGTCGCCCTGTTATGCTCAGCGCGTACGATCAGACTACATCCGGAATGCGCGGCATTCTGCGACAAGCGGTCGCCCCTTGCAATCGACCAGACCCTTTCCTGGAAGCTCCCGAGCCTCCATTCGTCAGGAGACGAACCGTGGCCTGCTGGCTGTTGAAATCCGAGCCCGATGAGTTCTCGCTAACCGCCCTGGAACGCCTGGGCCAGGCGCGCTGGGATGGAGTGCGCAATTACCAGGCGCGTAACTTCCTGCGCGCCATGGCACCCGACGAGCTGTTCTTCTTTCATCATTCGAGTTGCGCCGAACCGGGCATCGCCGGCATCGGCCGCATCGTCGGCGAAGCCTTCGCGGACCCCACCGCCCTGGATCCCGAAAGCCCCTACCATGCGCCCAAGGCCAGCGCCGAAGACAATCCCTGGACAGCGCGCCAGGTAGCCTTCGTCGAGGCCTTTCCGCGGGTCCTGACCCTGCCGCGCCTGCGCCAGTTGCCGGCACTCGCCGACTTCGCCCTGCTGCGCAAGGGCAATCGCCTGTCGGTGATGCCGGTCAGCGCAGAGGAGTGGGCGGCGATCGTCGCCGCGGCCCGCGGCTGACCGTCTACGTCAGGGCTGGATGATCAGGTTGTTGAACAGCAGGTCTTCCACCAGAGGCTTGCCTTCCTCCTGGGTGAGGACGCTCTGCACCTGCTTGAGGGCTTCCTGGCGCAGTTTCTCGCGGGCTTCCACGCCGGCCAGGGTCTCGTCCGTCTGCTGGGCGAAGAGCATCACCAGCTGATTGCGGATCAGCGGCTCGTGGAACTCCACCTTATCCTTGGCCTCCTTGCCGGTCATCATCAGGGCGATGTCGGCCTTGTAGTACTTGAGCTTGGGACCGCTGCCATAGTTGCCGACCAGGGCCGGAGTCAGGTTGTAGAACTCGGTCTTGGGTGCCTCCCCTTCCTTCTTCTCTTCGTTCGCCCAGGCAGTGAAGGCCAGGCAGAAGGACAACAAAACGGCAGCGACGGCTTTCACGGCGAATCCTCTAGAGGGTGGATGGCTGCAGCATAGCCAGCGGGATTCAAGGGGTCACCTCGAACCTGAGGGTTCCGATCACCTGGCCGACGTCCGTCACCACTTGCACCTGCCAACGGCCGGTCACGTCGCCGGGGAAGTTCTGCTTGTGGGTCCAGGCGCGATAACCGGCCTCGCGACCGCCGCTGATATCCAGGGGAATCCGATCCACCTCCTGACCGGCATGGCGCCAGACATGGTAGATGCGCTCGTTCAGGCCGCGCGGCGCATTGATGGCGGTGAAGGCATAGAGCCCCTGGGCACGCAGCTGGGTGCTGCTCAGGCTCTTCACCGCATCGCCCGGCTGGCGCTTGAGGCTGTCGAAGTTGGTGCTCATGCCCATGTCGGTCAGCCACAGGGTGGCCGGCGGCACCCAGGCACGACCCAGCCAGCCGAAGACGCCGATGGCCAGGCACAGGCCCAGCAGTCCCAGCCAGCGCCAGCCCAGGCGTACCCGGAAGGCCACCGCCAGACTGGGAAAGGACAGCAGCACGGCGACGCTCAGGGCCAGTTCGTAGCTCTGGGTGGTGGTCAGGTGCAGGATGATCGGCAGCGCCGTGAGCAGCACCGCGAACAGCGTCAGGGTGTGGTAGCTGAGAAAGACCCAGCGCCGCGGCGCCAGGGCCTTGTAGTAGAGCGGATCGATGATGGAGACCAGCGCGGCCGCGCCGATCAACCCGGTGAATAGCGCCTGGCCACTGTTCCAGGCCGTGGTGATGGCAAAGAACGGCAGGCAGAAGAACAGGCTTTCCTGGTGGATCAGCTGGGTGGCGTAGCGCAGCAGCGGTGGCGGCAACTCCCAGCCGAAGCGCCGGCTGACCCAGCCCCGCAGCACGTTTTCCAGCATCAGCCAGACCCAGCTCGCCAGCATGACCACGGCCATCACCGGGGCGAAGCCCTTCTGCCGGTCCACCAGCAGGAAACTGCAGATCCCCGAGATGAAGCCGGCCAGGGCGATCAGCCGCGGATAGCGTTCGAACAGGGCGGTGGCCAGGGTCAGGGCGCGGGAGGACAGGACTTTCCAGGCAGGCATGACGACTCGTGAAAACGGCAGCAAAGACGCGCCACCCTAGGCGCGCAACCCGTACAGATCAAGGGGGAATCCGGGCGCTCGCTGCCACAGGGCGGAAAAGCCTGTGCAGGCTGTAATATCATTGTAATATTCGAAAACGAACCTGGAATGTTCGCTTTCGATTAATACCTATAACAATACCGAGGCTCCCATGCTTGGAATCTTTGCCCCTGCGGCCCATCGCACGCCGCTGCCCGCCGATCGCATCGACCCCGTCTACCGCCGCCTCCGCTGGCAGATCTTCGCCGGGATCTTCATCGGTTACGCCGGCTACTACCTGCTGCGCAAGAACTTCTCGCTGGCCATGCCCTACCTGGTTGAGCAAGGCTACAGCCGGGGCGAACTGGGGGTGGCGCTGTCCGCGGTAGCCATCGCCTACGGCCTGTCCAAGTTCCTCATGGGGCTGGTCTCGGACCGCTCCAATCCGCGCTACTTCCTGCCTTTCGGGCTGGTGATGTCGGCGTTGGTGATGCTGCTGTTCGGATTCGCGCCCTGGGCCACCTCCAGTGTCAGCATCATGTTCGTCCTGCTGTTCCTCAACGGCTGGTTCCAGGGCATGGGCTGGCCGCCCAGCGGTCGCACCATGGTGCACTGGTGGTCGCAGAAGGAGCGTGGCGGGGTGGTCTCGGTGTGGAACGTCGCCCACAACGTCGGCGGCGGCTTGATCGGCCCGCTGTTCCTGCTCGGCCTGGCCTGGTTCAACGACTGGCACGCCGCCTTCTATGTCCCGGCCGTGGTTGCCCTGGCGGTGGCGGCCTTCGCCTTCATCGCCATGCGCGACACCCCGCAGTCCTGCGGCCTGCCATCGGTGGAACACTGGAAACAGGACTTCCCCGAGGGCTACAGCGAAGGTCACGAACGCGAATTCTCCACCAAGGAGATCTTCGTCGAGTACGTACTGAAGAATCGCCTGCTCTGGTACATCGCCTTTGCCAACGTCTTCGTCTATCTGCTGCGCTATGGCGTGCTGGACTGGGCCCCCACCTACCTCAAGGAAGCCAAGCACTTCTCGGTGGACAAGACCTCCTGGGCCTACTTCTTCTACGAATGGGCGGGCATCCCCGGCACCCTGCTCTGCGGCTGGCTCTCGGACAAGCTGTTCCGCGGCAACCGCGGCGCCACCGGCGTGGTGTTCATGCTCGGCGTGCTGGTCGCCACCCTGGTCTACTGGCTCAACCCGGAAGGCAATCCCGGCATCGACCTGGCGGCCCTGGTATCCATCGGTTTCCTGATCTACGGCCCGGTGATGCTGATCGGCCTGCAGGCGCTGGAGCTGGTACCCAAGAAGGCCGCTGGCACCGCCGCGGGCTTCACCGGACTGTTCGGCTACCTGGGTGGCTCGGTCGCGGCCAACGCCCTGGTCGGCTACACCGTGGACCACTTCGGCTGGGATGGCGGCTTCATGCTGTTGATCGGCTCCTGCGTCCTGGCCATCGTCTTCCTGGCGATGACCCTGAGACACACCGGCATGGTGGCCAAGTCGGCGCGCTGAGCTTGGACACGATCCCCGTGGCGTGGATGACGGCGTAGCCTCATCCACCGAGGCTCAAGGTGGAAAACGCTACGCGGTTTTTCCACCCTACGGCCGTATTCATCGCGGCCGCGCCATGGCCGCGACAGGCTCACCCCCGCGGCGCGTAGGCGAAGACGTCGGCGCGCATCTGGTGCGCGTCCATGCCGGCGTCCACCAGGGCGTCCAGGGTGGCATAGACCATCGCCGGCGAGCCGCTGGCGTAGACGTGCAGGCCGTCCAGGTCGGCGAAATCCGCACGCACCACCTCGTGCAGCAGACCGCAGCGCCCTTCCCAGCCACAGGCATCGCTCACCACCCGGTTCAGAACGAGATTGGGCAGCTCCGCCCAGGCGTCCCAGGCCTCGATGGCATAGAAGTCGTCCGGCGTCCGCACCCCCCAGTAGAGGTGCACCGGCTGGACGAAACCCCGGGTGCGGGCGTCCTCGATCAGGCTGTGCATCTGCGCCATGCCGGTCCCGGCGGCGATCAGTACCAGGGGGCCGTCGGGCAATTCGGCCAGGTGGGCGTCGCCATAGGGCAGCTCGACCTGGGCCATGCCCTTGGTTTCGAGTTGCGCCAGCAGCGCCTGGCTGCTGGCCTCGCGGGCCAACACGTGCAATTCCAGCTCACGCCCCTGGTGCGGCGCTGAGGCCAGGGAAAAGGCCGATTGCTTGCCGTCGTCGCGCTGGATCAGCAGGTACTGGCCGGCGTGATAGCGCGGCGGCCGCCCGGCTGGAGCACGCAGGCGCACCCGACGGACATCGCCCCCCACATCGTCCAGGGCCACCACCTGGCAGGCCAGCTGGCGCACCGGCAATTCGCCAGGCGCCAGGACGCCGTCCCACTGCAGCAGGCAGTCGCTCAGGGGTACGGCCACGCAGACATAGATTTCGCCATGATCGGCGGTCTTTCCATGCTGGGTGACCTGCCCCTCCACCAGCAGCGCGGCGCAGAGCTGGCAATTGCCGTTGCGGCAGCTGTGCGGCCCGCTGTAGCCGAGGCGCTGCGCGGCGGCCAGGATGGCTTCGCCGGGCTGGGTTTCCAGTACCGCACCCGAGGGCTGCAGGGTGACCTTCATCGTCGTCTCCGTTAATCGATCCCGAGACTGGACCACATCTCGTCCACCCGTTTGACCACCGCTTCGTCCTTGACGATCACCCGTCCCCATTCGCGGGTGGTCTCGCCCGGCCACTTGTGGGTGGCATCCAGGCCCATCTTCGAGCCCAGGCCGGAGATCGGCGAGGCGAAGTCCAGGTAGTCGATGGGAGTGTTGTCGATCATCACGGTGTCGCGCTTGGGATCCATGCGCGTGGTGACCGCCCAGATGACGTCGTTCCAGTCGCGGGCATTGATGTCGTCGTCGGTGACGATCACGAACTTGGTGTACATGAACTGCCGCAGGAACGACCAGACGCCCAGCATCACCCGCTTGGCATGGCCGGGGTACTGCTTCTTGATGGTCACCACCGCCATGCGGTAGGAGCAGCCTTCCGGCGGCAGGTAGAAGTCGACGATCTCCGGAAACTGCTTTTGCAGGATGGGCACGAAGACTTCGTTGAGCGCCACGCCGAGGATGGCCGGCTCGTCCGGCGGCCGCCCGGTGTAGGTGCTGTGATAGATGGGGTCGCGGCGGCGGGTGATGCGTTCCACGGTGAACACCGGGAAGGTATCGACCTCGTTGTAGTAGCCGGTGTGGTCGCCATAGGGCCCTTCCGGCGCGGTTTCGCCCGGATGGATGACCCCTTCCAGCACGATCTCGGCACTGGCCGGCACCTGCAGGTCGTTGCCCACGCACTTGATCAGTTCGCTGCGACTGCCGCGCAGGAGGCCGGCGAAGGCGTATTCGGACAGGGTATCGGGTACCGGGGTGACCGCACCGAGGATGGTGGCCGGATCGGCGCCCAGGGCCACGGCCACCGGGTAGGGCTGGCCGGGATGCTTCTGGCACCACTCGCGGAAATCCAGGGCACCGCCCCTGTGACTCAGCCAGCGCATGATCAACTTGTTGCGACCGATGACCTGCTGACGATAGATGCCGAGGTTCTGGCGTTCCTTGTTGGGGCCGCGGGTAACCGTCAGGCCCCAGGTGATCAGCGGCGCCACGTCGCCCGGCCAGCAGTGCTGGATCGGCAACTGGCCCAGATCGACCGCCTCGCCCTCTTCGATCACCTCCTGGCAGGGCGCATCCTTGAGCACCTTGGGCGCCATGCTGATGACCTTCTTGTAGATCGGCAGCTTGGACCAGGCGTCCTTCAGGCCCTTGGGCGGCTCGGGTTCCTTCAGAAAGGCCAGCAGCTTGCCGATCTCGCGCAGGGCGCCGACGTCCTCGGCGCCCATGCCCAGGGCCACGCGCTGGGGCGTACCGAAGAGGTTACCCAGCACGGGCATGGAGAAGCCCACGGGATTCTCGAACAGCAGCGCCGGGCCTTGCTTGCGCAGGGTCCGGTCGCAGATTTCGGTTATCTCGAGGATCGGCGAGACCGGGGCGGTCACGCGCTTCAGTTCACCACGCTGCTCCAGGCTGCGGATGAAGTCACGCAGATCTCGATATTGCATGCGGCCTCTTGGCGCTGGGGAAAGTCTGGCAGTCTACCGCCTGAGTCGCGCATCGAGAAAGCACTGGCCCAGAAACGCCAAAGGCCGGGATTTCCCGGCCTTTGCATGCGACTGCGCCTTACTTGCTGCGCTTCATCGAATCGAAGAACTCGTTGTTGGTCTTGGTCTGACGCAACTTGTCGAGGAGGAATTCGATGCCGGCGATCTCGTCCATCGGATGCAGGATCTTGCGCAGGATCCACATGCGCGACAGCTCTTCCTCGTCGGTGAGCAACTCTTCGCGGCGGGTGCCGGACTTGTTGATGTTGATGGCCGGGAAGACGCGCTTCTCGGCGATCCGACGCTCCAGGGGCAGCTCCATGTTGCCGGTGCCCTTGAATTCCTCGTAGATCACCTCGTCCATCTTCGAGCCGGTTTCCACCAGCGCGGTAGCGATGATGGTCAGGCTGCCGCCTTCCTCGATGTTACGCGCGGCGCCGAAGAAGCGCTTGGGCTTCTCCAGGGCGTGGGCGTCGACACCACCGGTGAGCACCTTGCCGGAGCTGGGGATCACGGTGTTGAAGGCCCGTGCCAGACGGGTGATGGAATCCAGCAGGATGACCACGTCCTTCTTGTGCTCGACCAGGCGCTTGGCCTTCTCGATCACCATGTCGGCGACCTGCACGTGGCGGGTCGGCGGCTCGTCGAAGGTGGAGGCCACCACTTCACCGCGCACGGTGCGCTGCATCTCGGTCACTTCCTCGGGACGCTCGTCGATGAGCAGCACGATGAGGTAGCACTCGGGATTGTTGCGGGTGATGTTGGCCGCGATGTTCTGCAGCATGATGGTCTTGCCGGCCTTGGGCGGCGCGACGATCAGCCCGCGCTGACCCTTGCCGATGGGGGCGCAGAGGTCGATGACCCGACCGGTGAGGTCTTCGGTGGAGCCGTTGCCGGCCTCCATGGTCAGGCGCTTGGTGGGGAACAGGGGCGTGAGGTTCTCGAACAGCACCTTGTTCTTGGCGTTTTCCGGACGGTCGAAGTTGATGGTGTCAACCTTGAGCAGCGCGAAGTAGCGCTCGCCCTCTTTCGGCGGACGAATCTTGCCGATGATGGTGTCGCCGGTACGCAGGTTGAAGCGGCGGATCTGGCTGGGGGAGACATAGATGTCGTCGGGACCGGCCAGGTAGGAGGAGTCGGCGCTACGCAGGAAGCCGAAGCCGTCCTGCAGGATCTCCAGCACGCCATCCCCGGAAATCTCGTCGCCACCCTTGGCGTGCTTCTTGAGCAGCGCAAAGATGATGTCCTGCTTGCGGGACCGGGCCATGTTTTCCAAGCCCGCGGCATCCGCCATTTCCAACAGTTCCGTGATGGGCTTTTGCTTGAGTTCGGTCAGATTCATAGACGTATGTTGACGTGAGAAGAGGCGAAGGAGGGATTCGAGCTGAGCGGCCGGATGCGAGATTAGCTTCGCGGGATGCGTTCCGAAGAGGAGAACTGACGGCTACAGCAGATGAGAAGACGGCCCGCTGATGGGGTCGTGGCTGGAATCTAGCACTTGCATGGGTACTCGTCCAGCCGTCCGGGCATAAAAAAGCCCCGCATGGCGGGGCTTTCGACTGGCTGCCTCAGACGTTGGCGTCGAGGAAGGCGGCCAGTTGCGACTTGGACAGGGCGCCGACCTTGGTGGCCTCGACCGCGCCGTTCTTGAACAGCATCAGGGTCGGGATGCCACGCACGCCGTACTTCGGCGGGGTGTCCTGGTTTTCGTCGATGTTCAGTTTGCAGACCTTGAGCTTGCCTTGGTAGTCCTTGGCGATCTCGTCCAGAACCGGGGCAATCATCTTGCACGGACCGCACCATTCGGCCCAGTAGTCGACCAGCACGGGGCTGTCGGACTTCAGCACGTCCTGCTCGAAGCTGGCGTCGCTGACATTGGTGATGTATTCGCTCATTGACTCTCTCCGAATTCGGGTGCGACTTGAAGTATGGCCATGATAGCCCTGCCGCCGTCACTTCGAAAGCATTCGAACATTGATGGTGGCTATGACCGGCATTGATGGCAGAGGCGGTTCACAATCTGGCGAGCGGGCGGCAAGGCCTGGGAAAGCGGAGTTAAGGTGCGCTTCCGAGGCCTTCGCAACCCTGGTCGATCACCGCTCAGCCAATCATGGAACGTCGTTTAGACAGCAGGGACCGTGAAGGGGGTTCCACTGCGCAGGGCTGCATTGCGGATATGTTCGCGCATGGCCTTTTGCGCCGCCGCAGGCGAGCGGCGGCTCAGGGCCCTGAGGATGCGCCGGTGTTCCTGCCAGGTTTCCAGGGCTCGCTCGGGGCGCACGAAGGGCAGCTTCTGGCTTTCGTGGAAGCGTCCGGGACTGCTGGTGATCACCGCCAGCATGGCCGGATTGTCCGCCGCCAGCAGCAGTTGGCGATGGAAGTCGAAGTCCAGCACGGCCGCCTCCTCCAGCTCGTTGGCCCGCAGCGCCCGGTGCAGGGCGGCCAGGTTGACCTCCAGGCGATCCAGGTCGGCGGGCCCCAGGGTGACGGCGGCCAGCCCTGCGGCGAAGCCTTCCAGGGCGAATCTCAGCTGGAACACGTGGGCGGCCGTCACCTCGTCGGCGAAGGGCCAGTGTCCATCCACCGCACCCGTCGCCTCCTGCACATAGACGCCGCGCCCGGGCTGGACACTGACCAGGCCCAGGGCGCTCAGGGTGGACAGCGCCTCGCGCAGGGAGGCGCGGCTCACCCCCAGCCGCTCGGCCAGCTCGCGCTGCGCGGGCAAGGCCGCGCCGGGGGCATAGCCTTCGGTCTCGATCAGTCGGCGAATGGCGTCGACGGCATATTGGGGTACGGCGCGGGTGGCAGCGAGGGGCATGGCGTGGTCAGGCCAGTCAGTCCGGAAGCTTGCCTTTTATGCCCAATTCCCAGCGACTTCAAGTGCAGCCCCAAGGCAGAGCACGCCGCCATAGCCGCGCACCAAAGCGGCTCACGGCAAGCGCCAGCGCAGGTGACTGCCCAACGCAACTGTTCAGACCAGTAAGACCAATCCTCAGGCCTGACGGCCCTTGCGCCCTTCCGGCAGGTGGCTGGCACATGAAATGCACTGGGCAGAGCCATCCCAACCTGCTTCCGGAGTCTCGTCATGCTCAAGCGCTGGACCGCCCTCTCCTTGCTCGCCCTGGGCCTGACCGCCCTGCACACCCCCGCCCGGGCCGATCAACTGGCCGACATCCAGCAGCGCGGCGTATTGAAGGTCGCCGTTCCGCAGGACTTCCCGCCCTTCGGTTCGATCGGCCCGGATCTCAAACCGCGTGGCCTGGATATCGATACCGCGCAACTGATGGCGGACAAGCTGAACGTGAAGCTGGAAGTCACCCCGGTCAACAGCACCAACCGCATTCCCTTCCTGACCACCGGCAAGGTCGACCTGGTCATCTCCAGCCTGGGCAAGAATCCCGACCGGGAAAAGGTCATCGACTTCAGCAAGCCCTATGCACCCTTCTATCTCGGCGTCTTCGGCCCCAAGGATGCCGCCATCAGCACACCCGAGCAGCTGGCCGGCAAGGTGATCTCGGTCACGCGCGGCTCCATCGAAGACCTGGCGCTCACCGACGTGGCGCCGAAGGACAGCGTGATCAAGCGCTTCGAGGACAACAACTCCACCATCGCCGCCTACCTGGCCGGGCAGTCCGAGCTGATCGCCAGCGGCAGCGTGGTGATGAAGGTGATCGGCGCGCGCAACCCGGCCAAGGAACCGGTCCTCAAGGTCAAGCTCAAGGACTCGCCGGTGTACGTGGGCATCAACAAGAACGAGCCGGCGCTCAAGGCCAAGGTCGACGCCCTTCTCGATGCGGCCCGCGCCGACGGCACCCTGAGCAAGAACTCCGAAAAGTGGTTGGGCGACCCCCTGCCGAACGCTCTCTGAGGATCGACGCGCCATGGCGTATCAGTTCGACTTCCAGCCCGTGCTCGCGCAGAGCGACCTGCTGCTCAAGGGGGCGCTCTACACCCTTGAGCTGACGGTGATCGGTGGCTTCTTCGGCATCCTCATCGGCATCGTCGGCGCCACCTGCCGCGCCTGGCGCCTGAAACCCTTCGCCCAGGCCTTCGGGATCTACGTCGAGCTGATCCGCAATACGCCCTTCCTGATCCAGCTGTTCTTCATCTTCTTCGGGCTGCCCTCCATCGGGGTGCGGATCGAAGCCGGCCAGGCGGCGGTGCTGGCCATGGTCGTCAACCTCGGCGCCTACTCCACCGAGATCATCCGCGCCGGTATCCAGGCGATACCGCGTGGCCAACTGGAAGCGGCGGCGGCCCTGGCCATGACCCGCTTCGAAACCTTGCGCTACGTGATCCTGCGTCCGGCCCTCGCCAAGGTCTGGCCGGCGCTGTCGAGCCAGCTGGTGATCGTGATGCTGGGCTCGGCGGTCTGCTCGCAGATTTCCACCGAAGAGCTGACCTTTGCCGCCAACTTCATCCAGTCGCGCAACTTCCGCGCCTTCGAAACCTATCTGCTGACCACCCTCATCTATCTGCTCATGGCCATTGGCGTGCGTCAGGCGCTGCATTGGCTGGGCGTCTTCTTCATCGTCAGGAGGCGCTGATGGACTTCACTCTCGCCGACATCCTGCGCAGCCTGGCCAGCGGCCTCGGCCTGACCCTGGTGCTGTCCCTGGCGGCCTTCCTCTTCGGCGGCCTGGCCAGCGCCCTGGTCCTGCTGGCGCGCAACTCGACGCTCCGGCCGCTACGCCTGCTGGCGCGCGGCTACATCGAGCTGTTCCAGGGCACCCCGCTGCTGATGCAGCTGTTCCTGACCTTCTTCGGGCTGTCGCTGCTGGGCCTGGAAGTCCCTGCCTGGCTGGCCGCCGGCCTGGCCCTTACCCTGTTCACCAGCGCCTATCTCGCCGAGATCTGGCGCGGCTGCGTCGAAGCCATTCCCCACGGCCAGTGGGAAGCCTCGGAAAGCCTGGCGATGACCCGCTTCGAGCAGCTGCGCCACGTGATCCTGCCGCAGGCCCTGCGCATCGCCGTGGCGCCCACCGTGGGCTTCTCGGTGCAGGTGGTCAAGGGCACCGCGGTGACCTCCATCATCGGCTTCACCGAACTGACCAAGATCGGCGGCATGCTCGCCAACGCCACCTTCCAGCCCTTCACCGTCTACGGCCTCGCCGCCCTGGGCTATTTCATCCTCTGTTATCCGCTGTCGCTGGCCGCGCGCTGGCTGGAAAGGAGACTGCATGCCGCTGCTTAGAGTGACCGCCCTGCACAAACACTATGGCAACCACCATGTGCTCAAGGGCATCGACCTGACCGTCGAGGAAGGCCAGGTGGTGGCCATCATCGGCAAGAGCGGTTCCGGCAAGAGCACCCTGCTGCGCACCCTGAACGGCCTGGAATCCATCAACGACGGCGTCATCGAGGTGGATGGCGAATACCTGGACGCGGCCAGGGTCAATCTCCGATCGCTGCGGCAGAAGGTCGGCATGGTCTTCCAGCAGTTCAACCTCTTTCCGCACCTGACCGTGGGCGAGAACGTGATGCTGGCGCCCCAGGTGGTCAAGAAGACCAGCAAGGACGAGGCCCGCGCCCTGGCGCGGCAGATGCTCGACCGGGTCGGGCTGGCGGAGAAATTCGACAGCTATCCGGACCGCCTCTCCGGCGGTCAGCAGCAGCGGGTAGCCATCGCCCGCGCCCTGGCCATGTCGCCCAAGGTGCTGCTGTGCGACGAGATCACCTCGGCGCTGGATCCGGAGCTGGTCAACGAGGTGCTGGCGGTGGTCAAGCAACTGGCCCGCGAGGGCATGACGCTGATCATGGTCACCCACGAGATGAGATTCGCCCGCGAGGTCGGCGACAAGCTGGTGTTCATGCATCAGGGCAAGGTCCACGAAAGCGGTCATCCCCAGGAGCTGTTCGCCCGTCCGCAGACACCGGAACTGGCCCAGTTCATCGGTCAGGTGGCTTCCTGAGGCGGAGAAACCCTATTTTTTCTGCCACTTTGCGCAACCGTAACCGCTGTGCGCTTGAAGCCGTCACCGGCTAGCTGGCACGATGGCGCGGTTTATCGCCGAGAGCCTCCAGATGCAGCCTTCGCCAGCCGAACCCCACGAACTGATCGCCGCCATCGACCTGGGCTCGAACAGCTTTCACATCGTCCGGGCGCGCCATTCCCACGGGGAGATCCGCATCCTTGAGCGGCTGGGCGAAAAGATCCAGCTGGCCGCCGGCCTGGACGAGTCGCGCCTGCTCAGCGAAGAGGCCATCCAGCGCGGCCTGGACTGCCTGCGCCGCTTCGCCCAGCTGATCGCCGGCATGCCGCGCGGGGCCGTGCGGGTGGTGGGCACCAACGCCTTGCGCGAAGCGCGCAACCGCGGCGAATTCATCCAGCGCGCCGAAGCCGTGCTCGGCCATGCGGTCGAAGTCATCTCCGGTCGCGAAGAGGCCCGCCTCATCTACCTGGGCGTGTCCCACTCCATGCCCGATGTGCCCGGACGCCGCCTGGTGACCGACATCGGCGGTGGCAGCACCGAATTCATCATCGGCCAGCGCTTCGAGACCCTGCAGCGCGAGAGCCTGCAGATGGGTTGCGTCAGCTTCACCAAGCGATTCTTCGCCGACGGCAAGATCACCGCCGCCCAATACGCCCGTGCCTACACCGCTGCCCGCCTGGAGTTGATGAACATCGACCAGGGCCTGCGCGAGATGGGCTGGCACCAGGCCCTGGGCGCCTCCGGCACCATCCGCGCGGTGGCCCTGGCGATCCAGGCCGCCGGCCGCGGCAATGGCGAGATCACCCCGGATGGCATCGAGTGGCTCAAGCGCAAGCTGCTCAAGCAGGGCGATATCAACCTGCTCAACATCGACGGCGTGAAGCCGGATCGACGCGCCATCCTGCCGGGCGGCCTGGCCATCCTCGAAGCCCTGTTCAAGGCTCTGGAATTGCAGGAGATGCACCTCTCCGAAGGCGCCCTGCGCGAAGGGGTGCTCTACGACATGATCGGCCGGCACAGCCACGAGGACGTCCGCGAACGCACCCTCAACGCTCTGGCCGAGCGCTACCACGTCGATCAGCGCCATGCCGAGCGGGTGGAAAAGCGCGCCCTGAAGTCCCTGGCACAGGTCGCCGAGGCCTGGGCCCTGACCGACGAGAATCATGCCGAACTGCTGCGCTGGGCGGCGCGCCTGCACGGCGTCGGCCTGGACATCGCCCACTACCAGTACCACAAGCACGGCGCCTACCTGATCGAGCACTCGGACCTGCCCGGCTTCTCCCGCCGCGACCAGCAGGCCCTGGCCTTGCTGGTGCGCGGCCATCGCCGCAACATCCCCCTGGAGCGCCTGCAGGAGCTGGGCCCGGAAGGCGAGCCGCTGCTGCGCCTGACCCTGTTGCTGCGCTTCGCCATCCTCTTCCACCACATCCGCCACAAGAGCATCCCGGACGTCCAGCTCAGCGCCGGCGAGCGCAGCCTGGACGTGCAATTCCCCGATGGCTGGCTGGCGGAGAATCCGCTGACCCAGGCGGACTTCGAGCTGGAAGCCCAATGGCTGGAGCGGGTGGGGTATAAGTTGAGCGTTCGCTGAGGGGATTTTTCGTAGGTTGGGTTGAGTGGTAGCGAAGCCCAACCTACGAAACCGGCCAGGGCCCACGTCGGCATGGGCCCGAAACTCCCTCAGCGTGTATTCACCACCGGGCTGGCCAGTCGCTCCAGCAGCGTCGCCTGCACACTGCGGGCATTCTGGTTGCCGGTCGGCGATTGCCGAACGTAGCTGCCGTCTTCCTGCAGCACCCAGGCCTGGGTGTTGTCGGTGAGGTAGCCTTCCAGCTCCTTCTTGACCCGGCTGATGAGCTTCTTGCCTTCCACCGGGAAGCAGGTCTCGACGCGCATGTCGAGGTTGCGTTCCATCCAGTCGGCACTGGAAAGATAGAGCCTCTCGTCACCACCGTTGAGGAAGTAGTAGATCCGGCTGTGCTCCAGGAAGCGGCCGATGATGGAGCGCACCTGGATGTTGTGGGACACGCCCGGTACACCGGGGCGCAGGCAGCACATGCCGCGCACCACCAGGTCGATCTTCACCCCGGCCTGGCTGGCCTTGTAGAGGGCGCGGATGACCTTGGGATCGGTAAGACCGTTGACCTTGGCCATGATCTGCGCCGGCCGTCCCTCGCTGGCCGCCACCGCTTCGCGGTTGATCATCTCCAGCAGGTTCTTCTTCAGGGTGAAGGGCGCGTGCAGCAGCTTCTTCATGCGCAGGGTCTTGCCCATGCCGATCAGCTGGTTGAACAGCTTGTGCACGTCCTCGGTCAGGGCCACGTCGGCGGTCAGCAGGCTGTAGTCGGTATACAGCTTGGCGTTGCCGGCATGGTAGTTGCCGGTGCCCAGGTGGGCGTAGCGGCGCAGCTCGCCGTTCTCGCGGCGCAGGATCAGCATCATCTTGGCGTGGGTCTTGAAGCCCACCACGCCATAGATGACCACGGCGCCAGCCTGCTGCAGGCGGCTGGCCAGCTGCAGGTTGGACTCCTCGTCGAAGCGCGCGCGCAACTCGATGACCGCGGTCACCTCCTTGCCGCTGCGTGCCGCATCCACCAGGGCGTCGACGATCTCGGAGTTGGCACCGCTGCGGTAGAGCGTCTGCTTGATCGCCAGGACATTGGGGTCCTTGGCGGCCTGGCGCATCAGGTCGATCACCGGGGTGAAGGACTCGAAGGGGTGCAGCAGCAGCACATCGAGCTTGCCCAGGACGTTGAAGAGGTTGTCCTTCTTCTGCAGGAGCTTGGGAATGGTCGGCGTGAAGGGCGCGTTCTGCAGCTCGGGATGGCTGTCCAGGCCGGTGATGGAGAACAGCCGGGTCAGGTTGACCGGACCATTGACCTTGTACAGCTCGCTGTCGCCCAGATTGAACTGCTTGAGCAGGTAGTCGGTGAGGTGTTTCGGGCAGATGTCCACCACCTCGAGCCGCACCGCATCACCGTAGCGCCGGGAGAACAGTTCGCCGCGCAGGGCGCGGGCCAGGTCTTCGACGTCCTCGGTGTCCACCGAGAGATCGGCGTTCCGGGTCAGGCGGAACTGGAAGCAGCCCTTGACCTTCATGCCGGGGAACAGGTCATCGGCATGGGCGTGGATCATCGAGGACAGGAAGACATAGTTGTCCCCGGGGCCTGCGACCTCCTCCGGCACCCGGATGATCCGCGGCAGCAGGCGCGGCGCCGGGATGATGGCCAGACCGGAGTCGCGGCCGAAGGCGTCCATGCCCTCCAGCTCGACGATGAAGTTGAGGCTCTTGTTCACCAGCAGCGGGAAGGGGTGGGTCGGATCCAGGCCGATGGGAGTGATGATGGGGGCGATCTCGTCGCGGAAGAACTTGCGTACCCAGGCCTTGATCTTGACGTCCCAGTAACGTCGGCGGATGAAGCGGATCTGCTGCTCGGCCAGGGCCGGCAGCAGGACGTCGTTGAGGATGGCGTATTGCCGCTCCACCTGACCGTGAACGATGTCACTGATGCGTGCCAGCGCCTGGTGCGGCAGCAGACCGTCGGCGCCAGCCTGCTCGCGGGCGAAGGCGATCTGCTTCTTCAGGCCCGCCACGCGGATCTCGAAGAACTCGTCCAGGTTGCTGGAAAAGATCAGCAGGTACTTGAGCCGCTCGAGCAGCGGATAGGATTCGTCGAGGGCCTGTTCCAGTACCCGGATGTTGAACTGCAGCTGCGACAGCTCGCGATGGATGTAGAGGCTGCTGTCGTCCACGTTGGCCGCCGGCACACTGGGCGCGGCCGGTACCTCGGCGGCGGGCGCCGGTACTTCGGCGTCCAGCGCCAGCGTCTCTTCCGCAGTCTCCAGCGACTCGGCGGTGACGGGCTGTTGCAGATCGGTCTCGACGAAACCCTGGCTACTCATTGAAGCTCCTTAGGAACGCGAAGGCCCCTGGCGAAGTTGTTGGGCGGCGCGTTTGGCGAAATAGGTGAGGATGCCGTTGGCCCCGGCACGCTTGAAGGCCAGGAGCGACTCGAGGATCACGGCGTCGGACAGCCAGCCGTTCTGGATCGCGGCCATGTGCATGGCGTACTCGCCGCTCACCTGGTACACGAAGGTCGGCACGCGGAATTCCTCGCGGACCCGGCGGACGATGTCCAAGTAGGGCATGCCCGGCTTGACCATCACCGAGTCGGCGCCCTCGGCCAGGTCGCCGGCGATCTCGTGCAAGGCCTCGTCGCTGTTGCCCGGATCCATCTGGTAGGTGGCCTTGTTGCCCTTGCCCAGGTTGGCGGCCGAGCCGACGGCGTCGCGGAACGGCCCATAGTAGGCGCTGGCGTACTTGGCCGAGTAGGCCATGATCTGCACGTTGTGATAGCCGGCGTCTTCCAGGGCGGCGCGGATGGCACCGATGCGACCGTCCATCATGTCCGACGGGGCGATCACCTGGGCCCCGGCAGCGGCATGGGACAGCGCCTGCTTGACCAGCACCTCGACCGAGATGTCGTTGAGCACGTAGCCGCGCTCGTCGAGGATGCCGTCCTGGCCGTGGGTGGTGAAGGGATCCAGGGCCACGTCGGTGATCACCCCCAGGTCGGGGAAGTGCTCGCGCAGGGCGCGGGTGGCGCGCTGGGCGATGCCGTCGGGGTTGTAGGCCTCGGCGCCGTCCAGCGACTTGCGCTCGGTGGGCGTGACCGGGAACAGGGCGACCGCGGGAATCCCCAGCGCCACCAGCTCGGCGGCTTCTTCCAGCAGCAGGTCGATGGACAGCCGCTCGACGCCGGGCATCGAGGGGATGGCCTCGCGGCGGCCTTCGCCATCGAGCACGAATACCGGCAGGATCAGGTCATCCACCGTCAGCACATGCTCGCGCATCAGGCGGCGGGAAAACTCGTCGCGTCGCTGACGGCGCATGCGAGTGGCAGGATAGCTACGGTTGATGGGGGTAAAACTCACGATCGACTCCCAGACCCGGATCACGGGTCAGTGTGATGGGTTATAGGCCACAATCATGACCGATTGGTAACAGCAGATGACAATATGGTGTGCCTATAGGTCCTATCCAAGGCAGACGCCGGCTGGACCCGGCGTGACACAGGGTCGCAGCGAAATCCCTGCCTGACCGTCTGGCACCTGGCGGACGGAAGTCCGTCACACTTTCTTTCCAGGCGCCAACCGGGGTAGGCTGCGCCATCTTTATTCACCTCGTGTAGCGCCGAATGCTCCAACAATTCCTCCATGATTTCGGCTATTTCGCCCTTTTTCTCGGCACCTTTTTCGAGGGCGAAACCATTCTGGTGCTGGCCGGTTTCCTGGCCTTCCGCGACTACATGAATATCCAGACCGTCATCCTGGTCGCCTTCTGTGGCAGCTATGCCGGCGATCAGCTCTGGTACTTCCTCGGCCGGCGCCATGGGCGCAAGCTGCTGGCGCGCAAACCCAAGTGGGAAGCCGCGGGCGAGAAGGCGCTGGCGCACATCCGGCGTCACCCGGATCTCTGGGTACTGAGCTTTCGCTTCGTCTACGGCCTGCGCACGGTGATGCCGGTGGCGATCGGCCTGTCGGGCTATCCGCCGGCGCGCTATCTGATCCTCAACGGCATCGGCGCCATCGTCTGGGCCACGGTGCTGGGCTATGCCGCCTATCACTTCGGCGCCGTCCTCGAAGGGGTGCTGGGCAATCTCAAGCGGTACGAATTGATGGTGCTGGGCGGTCTGGTGGTGATCGGCCTGCTGCTCTGGCTGTGGCGACGCAACCGCACGCCCAAGGCCTGATGGCCGGACAGCCCGTGTCCCGCTACGTCCATCGAACGGATTAAAGGCTCGGCTGCCGCTGCCGATGCCCTGAGCATCAACCTCTCCCGACCTCTCCATGCAAGCTGGCGATTGAGCATGCTGAACTTCTCCACCTTGCTTCCCCCCGACCATCAGATCCTGGCTGCCAACGAGTACGAAAGCCTGCTCGTGGTCCTGGCGTACCTGATCGCCAGCGCCGCCGGCTACACCGCCCTGGCCATGGCCGACTGGGTGACCAACAGTCGCTCCCGCCGCGGCAGCGAGCTGGCCAAGCTGATCGGTGCCATCGCCCTGGGCGGGGGCATCTGGTCGATGCACTTCCTGGCCATGCTGTCGTTCAAGATCGGCATCCATGTGCACTACGCGCCCCTGCAGACCCTGGCCTCGCTGCTGATCGCCATCGCCGTGTCCTACACGGTCATGCATCTGATCGGGCGCGAATCCCTGACCGCACCGCAATACCTGCTCGCGGCCCTGGCCGCCGGCCTGGGCATCGCGACCATGCACTACACCGGCATGCTGGCGATGCAGTCGGTCGCCGTGCAGCTCTATGATCCGCTGCTGGTGGTGATCTCGGTGGTGATCGCCAGCCTGGCGTCCCTGGGTGCCCTGCTGCTGGCCTTCCGCCTACGCGGCAGGACCGGCCTCAGGACCCTCTGGCTGCGCCTGCTGGGCAGTCTGGTCCTGGGTTTCGCCATCGTTTCCATGCACTTCACCGGCATGGCCGCCCTGACCCTCGCCGTGCCCATCGGCTTCGAACCCGACGGCCTGGTAGAAGTGAATCAGCACCTGGAGCTGGGCATGGGCATCGCCCTCGGCACCCTGTTCATCATCATGGTCGGCCTGCTCGCCGCCTGGGCCGGCGAACGCTTCCATGCCCAGCGCCTGCGGCTGGAGCGGGTCTCGACCACCCTCGATCAGATCACCCTGCACGATCCCCTCACCCACCTGCTCAACGGCGGCAGTTTCATCCAGACCGTCGACCGGGCCATCGGCCAGGCGCGCACCGGTGAGCAGTTCGCCTTGCTGATGCTGGACATCGATCACTTCAAGCGCATCAACGACAGCCTCGGCCACGCCCTCGGCGATGAATTGCTGATCCAGATGGCGCAGCGGATCCGCGCGGTGCTCGACAACGACCTGCCACTGGCCCGTTATGCCGGCGACGAATTCAGCCTGTTGCTGCCGCTCGGCCAGCGCGGTGACAGCCAGCCCCTGGCCATGCGCCTGCTGGAGCAGTTGCGCCCGCCCTTCGAGCTGGCCGGACAGCGCATTGCCATGACCTTCAGCCTGGGCATCGCCCACTATCCCCAGGACGGTGCCAATGCCGGCCAGTTGCTGCGCAGTGCGGGCCTCGCGGTCGGTCATTGCAAGCGCAGCGGACGCAATCGCAGCCAGAGATTCACCACCGACCTCCAGCGCGATGCCGACGACCTGCTCAGCCTGGAGATGGACCTGCGCCATGCCCTGGCCCAGGGTGGCCTGCACGTCGCCTATCAGCCCATCGTCGATCCGGACGGTGCTCCGGTGGCCCTGGAAGCGCTGGTGCGCTGGCAGCATCCGGTCCTGGGCCCACTGAGCCCCGAACGCTTCGTCCGCGTCGCCGAGGAAACCGGACTGATCGCCGATCTGGATGGCTGGGTCATGCGCCAGGCCTGCGCCGATCTCGCCCAGCTACACCGCGAGGGTCACTCAGAACTGCGCGTTTCGGTGAATTGCTCGGCACTGAATCTGAGTGATCGTCTCCTGCCCCAATCCATCGCCCGGACCCTGCAGGCCGAGGACCTGCCAGCGTCGGCGCTGATCCTCGAAGTGACCGAGAACGCCCTGATGCACAGCCTCAACGTAGCCGTCGAGGTGCTCGGCGAGATACGTACCCTGGGCGTGCGGGTGTCCATCGACGACTTCGGCAGCGGCTATTCGTCACTGGCCTATCTGAGCCGGCTGCCGGTGGACTCGCTCAAGGTCGATCGCGCCTTCGTTCGCACCATTCCCAAGCAGAGCAACGACATGGCCATCGCCGCGGCGATCATCGCCATGGCGCACAAGCTGGGCCTCAATGTGGTCGCCGAAGGGGTGGAAACCGGCGAGCAACGCCAGTTCCTGCAGGCCAACGGCTGCAACTTCATGCAGGGCTATCTGTTCGGCCGGCCCATGCCATTGCCGCAACTGCGCACCTGGCTGCAGCAACCCGCGATCGCGGCCGTCCCGGCCTAGCCGACGTATCGTTCCTAGCCAGTCGCGCTGCGCTGGAGACGGGTGATCAGCCGATCCAGGGCATTGGCGAAGGCCTGGCGATCACGTTCGCCGTAGCCGGCCTGGCCTCCGCCCATCTGGCCCTGGTCGCGCAGGTCGGTCATCAGATTGCGCATGGCCAGGCGCTGGCCCATGTTGCGCTCGTCGAATTCCTGGCCGCGCGGATCGAGGGCGACCACGCCCTTCTTCACCAGCCGGTCGGCCAGGGGGATGTCGCTGCAGATCACCAGGTCACCGGGCTGCGCCTGCTCGACCAGATGATCGTCGGCGGCGTCGGGGCCACTGGGCACCACCACCAGGCGCACACAGGCGAAGGGCGGCTTGATCTGCGGCTGGCCAGCCACCAGCACCACCTCCAGCTTGCGCTTGAGGGCGAACTTGCAGACCAGCTCCTTGGCGGCGCGCGGACAGGCATCGGCATCGATCCACAGGATCACGGGGATTTCTCCGGCAAAACCCCAGGATACCGCGCCGCCGCGGCGCACCCCAGCGCAGCGGCGCGGTCCGACAGGGATAGCGAGCTGACTGGAGTCTCCCATGACCTTCTGGCAACGCCTGGAGCAACCCGCCCAGGTCCTGGTGTATGGCGCCACCGGCGGCCTCGGTCTGGCCCTGTGCGAACAGCTGCTGGCCCGCGACGACGTCGCGCGGGTCTGGGCCGGTGCCCGTCAGGCCGAAGGGCATGCCGGTCTGGCCGCGCTGGAGCGCCGCCACGGCCCGCGCCTGCGCCGCCTCGACGTCGATCCGTTGGCGGAACCCGACCTGGTGGCCCGCCTGGCTGACGAGACGCCCCGCCTGGATCTGCTGCTGTGCGCCGCGGGGCTGCTGCAGGGCGCGCGGGCGCGCGCCGAGAAGAGTCTGGCGCAGGTGGACCAGGCCGGGCTGCTGGAAAGCTATCTGGCCAATGCCGTGCTGCCGCTGCTGCTGATCCGCCAGCTGATACCGCTGCTCAAAGGCCACCATCCTTGTCAGATCGCGGCGCTCTCGGCACGGGTCGGCTCCATCGGCGACAACCAGCTGGGCGGCTGGTACGGCTATCGGATGGCCAAGGCTGCGCTCAACCAGGGCTTGCGCTGCGCCAGCATCGAACTCGCCCGGCTCAATCCCCAGAGTTGCGTGCTGGCCCTGCACCCTGGCACCACCGATACGGCGCTGTCCCGGCCCTTCCAGGCCCGGGTACCGGCCGACAAGCTGTTCACGCCAGCCTATGCGGCAGAACGTCTGCTGGAGGTGCTGGCCACCCGGGTGCCGGCCGAGACCGGCAGCTTCTGGGACTGGCAGGGCCAGCCGGTGATCTGGTAGCGCCCGGCTTCAGACCGCGGCGCGGCGCACCGTGGACAGCAGCGCGGCCGCGGCGAGGAACAGGCTGGCGAACACCCGGTTGGTGATGCGCTGCTGCCGGGGCGTGCGCAGCAGGATCAGCACCTGGGCAGCCAGACCGGTGTAGCCGGCCATCACGATCAGGTCGACGGTGACCATGGTCACCCCGATGACCAGATACTGCGCGGCCAGGGGCGCGTGGGGATCGACGAACTGCGGCAACACCGCGAGCAGGAAGATCAGCGCCTTGGGGTTGCTCACGTTGACCAGGAAGCCGCGCATGACCAGGGCACCGATCCGCGGTGGCAGACGTTCGCCGACCACCTGTTCACCCAGGTCCAGCGGCGCCGCGCGCCATTGGCGGATGGCCAGGTAGGCGAGATAGGCCACGCCAAACCATTTGATCAGGGTGAAGGCCAGCTGCGAGGTCGCCAACAAGGCGCCGACGCCCACGGCGACCACGGCGATCTGCAGCGCCAGTCCCAGCTGCAGGCCCAGCGCCGTCCAGTAGCCGCGACGGAAACCGTGGTTGACGCCCGCGCTCATGGAGGCGACGGCGCCCGCCCCCGGCGAGAGGCTGATCATCCAGCAGGCAATGAAGAAACCGGTCCAGACCTGCAGACTCATGGATTCACCTGTCGAGATGGAAATCGAAGGAGCCGTCGGCATCGCGCCAGCGCCGGACCGATTTCTGGAAGAACTGCGTATTGGGGATCTGCACCAGGGCGCCCTCCTGGTTGTCGTCCAGTTCCTGCAGGGTCACGAAGAGCATGTTGATGGCCACCACCCGGCCCTTGATGCCCGGCTTGTCCGAGGCGTCCAGCACCTCGATGCGGTCGCCCAGGCGGAAGGGGCCGACGGTAAAGATCAGCACCGCGCAGAACAGGTTGGAGAGCACGCTCCAGATGGCGAAGAAGGCCACCGCGGCCACGGCGACGAAACCGGAAATGGCCGTCCAGAGCACCGCCGCGGAGACCCCGAAGCGCTCCAGCGCCATGAGGATGGCACTGCCCATGATCAGCCAGCGCAGGACTCCGCGCAGCCCGAGGACGATCTGCGGCGGCAGCGGATAGCGCTCGCCCAGGCCGGTGACGGCGCGGGCCACGATACGCTGCAGCACGTAGCCGAGCAGCAGCACCAGGGCCACCTGACCGGCCACCAGCAGGTAGTCGCCCCAACCCGGCAACCAGGTGTACAGCCACTGCGTCATCAGGCCCCCTCGAGTTCAGCTTGCAGACCTTCCAGCCGCTCCAGGGCCTCCAGCCACTGCTCTTCCAGCTCGGCTTCGCGGGTCTTGGCAGTGGCCTGGTCGGCCAGCGCCTGGCGCAGTTCCTCCTTGCGGGAGGCGTCGTAGAGTCCGCTGTCACCCAGGCGGGCTTCCAGGCTGGCGAGTTTTTCCTGCAGCTTGCCCAGTTCGGCTTCCAGCTTGTCGGCGGCCTTTTTCAGCGGCGCCAGCTGCTGGCGCAGGGCGGCGGCGGCCTGGCGCTGGGCCTTGCGATCGGTCTTGTCGACCGCCGGGTCGCCGTCCGACACGGACTCCTGCCGGGCACGGAAATCCACCAGCCAGCGGCTGTAGTCGTCCAGGTCGCCGTCGAAGGCCTGCACCTTGCCATCGGCCACCAGCAGGAATTCGTCGGTGGTGCTCTTGAGCAGATGACGATCGTGGGAGACCACCAGCACCGCCCCGGCGAACTCCTGCAGCGCCAGGGTCAGCGCCAGGCGCATGTCGAGGTCCAGGTGGTTGGTGGGTTCGTCCAGCAGCAGCAGGTTGGGCTTCTGCCAGGCGATCAGCGCCAGGGCCAGCCGGGCCTTCTCGCCACCGGAGAAATTCAGCACCGCCTCGTCGCAGCGCGGACCGCGGAAATCGAAGCCGCCGAGGAAGTCGCGCAGACCCTGCTCACGCTCGCCGGGGGCGATGCGCTGCAGGTGCAGCAGCGGGCTGGCCTTGGCGTCCAGGGAATCGAGCTGGTGCTGGGCGAAGTAGCCGATGGCCAGGTTCTCGCCGCGCTGCAGGCGGCCGCCGAGGGGTTCGAGTTCGGCAGCCAGGGTCTTGATCAGGGTCGACTTGCCGGCGCCGTTGGGGCCGAGCAGGCCGATACGTGCCCCCGGCGTCAGCTGCAGCTTGACCGGGTGCAGGATGGTGGTCTCGCCGTAGCCGAGTCGGCCTTCGGCCAGGTCGAGCAACGGACTGGACAGCTTGTCCGCCTCGCGGAAGGCGAATTCGAAGGGCGAGTCGACATGGGCCGGCGCCAGTTCTTCCAGGCGTTCCAGGGCCTTGATCCGGCTCTGCGCCTGGCGGGCCTTGGTGGCCTGGGCCTTGAAGCGGGCGATGTACTTCTCCATGTGGGCGCGCTGGGCCTGCTGCTTGTCGTAGGCCTGCTGCTGCTGCGCCAGGCGTTCGGCGCGGGTACGCTCGAAGCTGGAATAGCCGCCGCGATAGAGCACCAGCTTCTGCTGGTCCAGGTGCACCACATGATCGACCACGGCATCGAGGAAGTCGCGGTCGTGGGAGATCAGGATCAGGGTGCCGGGATAGCCCTTGAGCCAGTCTTCCAGCCAGAGGATGGCGTCCAGATCCAGGTGGTTGGTGGGTTCGTCGAGCAGCAGCAGGTCCGAGGGGCACATCAGCGCCTGGGCCAGATTCAGGCGCATTCGCCAGCCACCGGAAAAGTCGCCGACCTGGCGCTCCATCTGCGCGGCGGTGAAGCCCAGACCGGCCAGCAGCTTGCGTGCCCGGGCATCGGCGGTATAGCCGTCGGCGGCCTCGAAGTCGGCATGCAGCCGGCCGAGGGCGTTGCCGTCCTGGGCCGCTTCGGCCGCCGCCAGTTCGCGCTGGATGCCGCGCAAGTCGATGTCGCCATCCAGCACATAGTCCACCGCCAGCCGCTCCAGGGTATCCACCTCCTGGCGCATGTGGGCGATGCGCCAGGCCGCCGGGATGTGGCAGTCGCCGGCGTCGGCACCGAGCTGGCCGCGCAGCAGGGCGAAGAGACTGGATTTGCCGGCACCATTGGCACCGATCAGACCGGCTTTCTGGCCGGGATGCAGGGTCAGCTCAGCGCTTTCGAGCAGGCGCTGGGGACCACGCTGTAGAGTAAGGTTCTGTAGTCGGATCATGGCGGCGGAGTGTAGCAGCTCCACCACCCACGAATGGGGAGGCGGACATGCAAGAGGACCTGTGGGAATTCGCGTTGGCAGTATACGCCCGGCCCGGCGTGGAAGGAGCCTGTTTGCGTCTGCAGGAAGCCGGCGCCGATGTCTGCCTGGTGCTGACGGCGCTCTGGCTGGATCGGCGTGCCTGCGCCCTCGACAGCGAAGGCCTGGCGCGGCTGCAGCGCGCCTCGCAGCACTGGCAGGACACGGTGGTACGTCCGCTGCGCCAGCTACGGCAGGCCTGGAAGGCAGCGTCCAGCGCGGACGAAAGCCTGGCGGCACTCCGCGAGCAGCTCAAGGGACTGGAATTGGCCGCGGAACGTGAACAGCTCGCGCGCCTGGCGCGACTCGCGGGCCATTGGCCGTGCCGCGAGGCACAGGGCCCGGGGGACTGGCTGCACGCGCTGGCACCGCGCGAGGCGGCCGTAGCGGACCTCGACCTGCTGGCCGAGGCGACTCGGATGATAAAGGTCTAGACCGAAGCCAGGCGCGGTTGCTGGTGCGAGGTGTGCAGCACCTCGATGAGGCAGTCTTCCAGCTCGAAACGCTCGCGCAGGGTTTCGCCCAGCAGCTTGAGCTCGATGGTCAGCAGACCCGGGTCCCGGTAGGCCCCGCGCTCGAATCTGTCGTTGAAGTTCAGGGCGGCGTCGGTCAGGGCCTGCAGGCGCGGATAGACGCTGTCGGCGAACTCGATGGCGCGCTCGTCCTGGAATTCGCGGGCTTCGGCCACCAGCTGCTCGTAGATCTCGAAATGCGCGGTGGACATGTAGTCGACCAGCATGTCGCAGAGTCGCTCCAGTTCACCGACCTCGCGCACCGGTCCCAGCAGGGGCTCCATGTCCAGGGTTTCGTAGGCGGTCACCAGCTCGCGGCGGGCAATCAGCCAGCGGTCGATCAGCTGGTGGACCCCACCCCAGCGTTCCTGGGCATTGCGGCAGGTTTCTAGCATGACGGCAGCTCTCTATACGGGCGAGACGGTCCGGGCGCGGGCGCCCGGGTGTTATCAGGAACTATACCGACATCGTCTCGCCAGGCGAGTGCCGTTGCTCGGAGAAAGCTCAGCGACGGCGGAAGACCTTGACCAGGCTCAGGGCCATGAGCAGCACGAAGGCCAGCAGGCTCCATTCCGGGATGCTCAGACCGAACAGCGTCCAGTTGACCTCGGCACAGTCGGCGGTGCCATGCAGGACCAGCCGGATGATCTCCTGGAAGGGCAGCGCCTGCATCATGTAGTCCAGGCTCGGCAGGCAGGCCGCCAGCTCTTCCGCTGGGACCGTCTGCAGATAGACCTGGCGGCCGGCGGTGGCGGCACCGGCCGCGGCCAGCAGCAGCAGGACCACGCCATAGATGCGCCGTCCGCGCTTGCCCGGTGCCTGGATGCCGGCGATCAACGCCACCACCCCGACCAGGATGAAGAAGATCCGTTGCATGACGCACAGCGGGCACGGCTCGAGGCCGACCACGTGTTCGAGATAGAGACCGACGCCCATGAGCACCGCGCAGGTGGCGGCCATGAACAGGAAGATGAAGCGGGGACTAGTCACGGACGCGCCGTCTCCAACAGGGAATTGGGACGTTACGGTAGTGAAAGCCCGGGCACCTTTCAAGGACCCGGGCAGACGAGGCGCGCCGTCAGACCCTGGGGGTCGGCAGCGAAGTAGCGTCGTACTCGCGCCATTGGCTCTGCAGGAGCTGCTGGCTGCGGTTCACATCGCCCAGCTGGATGGCCACCCGCGCCAGTTCGCCGGCGGTGACCGCGGATGGCCGCTGCGCCAGGCTGCGCTCCAGATATTCGCGCGCCTTGCCCCACAGCTGGTTGCTCATGCACAGCCGGCCCAGGGCCAGCAGCAGCACCGCATCCTGGGGTCTGTCCTTGAGCCAGCCCTCGGCGTGGTGGAGTGGGCGACTGGCGTCGCGCGGACGCAGCTGGCCATAGAGATCGACCAGGCGCTCGTCCCACTGGCGATTGAGGGTGATGTGCAGCACCTCCTCGGCCAGATCGTCGCGGCCGATGGCGCGCAGCTGACGGGCATAGGCCAGCACCACCGAGGTGTCACCCTTGAGCGCCGTGGGCACCTGCTGCCACTGGGCATCCACCGCCGACTCGGCGCCCTGAGCGGGAACCTCGTCGAGGGTGGCGATCCACACCTTGCGCTCCAGGTCATCCTGCTCCTGGGGCCGCAGCACCTGCTGCTTGCGCAGTTGCGGCAGCAGGGCGATCAGCGCCGGCCAGTCGCGCAGGGTCACCTGCAGGCGCTGCAGTTGCAGCAGCACCTCGCCATTCTTCGGATACTTGGCCTGCAACGGCGCCAGGCTGTCACGGGCTTCCAGGTACTGGCCCTGGTCGATCTGCAGCCGGGCCTGTTGCAGACCGATGGCCAGCTCGGCCTGGGGCTCACGCTCGCGGGCCTGGCGCAGCAGGCGATCACGTTCTTCCAGGTCACCCAGCTCGTTGGCGGCGCGGGCGGCGCCCAGCAGCACGAACAGCGGCTGGTCGGCGTGCTCGGCGGCGCCTTTCAGATGCTTGAGGGCACCGCTCCAGTTGCCTTCGGCCAGTTCCAGCTGCCCCTTGTGGCGAGCCTGCTCCAGGCGGCGCTGGCGATTGTGCCGCGACCAGGGGTTGAGCACCTTGCCGGTCAGGCCCAGGGCACCCAGCACCAGCTTGAGGATGTAGAGCGCCAGCCACACGGCCACCAACAGGGCCAGGAAGGCCCAGAGACTCGATTCGTAGCGGAAGTTGCTGTAGGACAGCAGCACGTAGCCCGGCTCCTTGGCCAGCACCACGGCGACGCCCAGGCCGACGAGCAGGGCGAACAGGAACAGCAGGTACAGGCGCTTCATGGGCGATTCTCCTGAGCCGCGTCGGCGGCGGCATTGTTCGGCTGGATTTGCTGACGCTGGGCGATGTAGGCCTGCAGCGCGGTCAGGGCCGGCGTCAGGTCAGGCGCCTCGAAGGTAACCGGACGCTCGGCCAGCTCCTGCAGGCGCAGCTTGACCGCACGGCTATCGGGATTCTGGTTGTTGAAGTGAGCGGCGAGGACGTCTTCGGCCTGCTCGATGGACAGCCGATAGACCTCCTGATTGCCGTTGAGCACGGCCCACTGCGCCTGCTCCAGCGCCAGGCTCATGGCCAGGCGCACCTGGGCCAGGGACTCCTCGGCCAGCAGCGGACGGATCGGCTGGTCGGCGGAAAAGTCGATGCGGAAATAGCTGGAGATGCGCTGGCGGAAGTCCTGCCACCACTGCTGCAGGGCATTGCTCGGCGGGACCGCGGCCTTCTCGACGCCGGGCTGGTCGGCCACCGTGGTGGAGAAGCGCGGCGGCAGGGGCTCCAGGCTCTGCACCTGGTTGCGCAGCGAGGCCAGCTGGACGAACTGCCCGGTGCGATCCAGATCGGGCAGTTGCCGCAGGGTCTGCTGGGCATTGGCCAGTTGCTGGCGGGCGGCAAAGGCCGCCGGGTCGTTCTGCGCCTTGAGGATGTCATCGACGCCCTGCAGCAGATTCTGGGCGCTGGGCACGTCCTGCAACGCCGTCATGCGCAGGGTCGCCATGCGCAGCAGGTGCTCGGCTTCGGTCAGGCGCCAGGCCTGGCGACTCTGGCCGACCACCTCCTTGAACTGTTCGGCGAGGTGCTGCTGGTCGCCCTGCAGGGCTCCGAGCTGACGGCGGCGCTCTTCCAGCTCGTTGGCCGAAGGCAGGCGGCCCAGATCGGCACTCAACGCCTGGTTGCGGTTTTCCAGCTGGCGCAGCTGGCTGCGCAGATCTTCGGCCTGGGCGGCCTGGCTCTGCTCGGCCTGGCGCACCTGCTGCAGCTGCCAGACGCTCCAGCCACCGACACCCAGGCCTCCGGCGGCTACCAGCAGGGCCAGCAGCGCCAGGCCAGACGCCTTGCCCGAGCCCTTGCGGCGCACGCCTGCCGGTGGCGGTGCCGGCGGCGGCGAGGCGGGAGTCACGACTGGATCGGGAGAGACGTCGTCGGCGCGGGGGGCTTGAGTTTCGCTCACGGGAATTCCTTGTAGGGTCAATCCGGATGGTGATGGGCAAGCGCGGCGATCAAGGCGCTGGCGCTGGCGCCCTGGCACTCGATGATGCGGTCGCAGCCGCTGGCGCGAGCCAGTTCGGCCACACGGGCGCTGGGTACCAGCAGGGGATAACGGCGCACCGCGGGCCAATCCGCACCCGCACAGGCCTGCAGATGCGCGAAACCCTGCCCACTGCTGACCATGATGGCATTCAGGCGTTCCGCTGCCAGGGTCTCTAGGACCTGCCCTGCGGGGTACTCCGGGCACTGGCGGCGATAGAGTTCGAGCACCTCGACGCGGGCGCCGCGGGCGGCGAGGGTTTCGACCAGCAGGTCGCGGCCGCCCTCCCCGCGCAGGAGCAGCACCTCGGGTTCCGGGCCTTGCAGGGCTTCCTGCAAGGCCGGCAGGGCCAGCAGGCCTTCGCTGTCCTCACGCCGGGGATGGTGCACCCGCAGCCCATAGTCTTCGAGCACAGCGGCGGTGGCCGCGCCCACGGCGAACCAGGCCTGCAGCGGTGGCTGCGGCCAGTAGCGGTCGAGGGCGGCGAGGCCCAGGCGGGCCGCCGGCTTGCTCACCACCAGCACGGCGGCATAGCGATCGAGATCGAGCCAGAGCGAGCGCTGCTCGGGCGTTTCCGCCAGCGGCTGCAAGTCCAGCACTGGCAGGCTGGCGGTGGCGATGCCCGCCTGGTCCAGAACGGCGGCGAGCGGTGGATTCTCCTCCGCCGGCCGGGTCAGCAGCAGCCGCCAGCCGCTCATGATGCGCCGCTGGTCCCGTAGACGGCATCGAGGATGGCCTGGGCGCCCTGGGCGAGCAGGTCTTCGGCCACCGCCACGCCAAGGGTGGCGGGATCGTTCAGCGGCCCGCGGGCCTCGGCGCGCAGCAGCAGGCCGCCATCGGGCTGGCCGACCAGGCCACGGAGCCAGAGCAACTCGCCCTGCTGCACGGCATAGCAGGCGATGGGCACCTGGCAGCCGCCATTGAGGCGGCGATTCAGGGCGCGCTCGGCAGCGACCCGGCGTTCGGTGTCGAAATGGTGCAGGGGTTCGAGCAGGGCATGGACCTCGGCATCATCGGTCCGGCACTCGATGCCCACGGCGCCCTGGCCGCCCGCCGGCAGGCTGTCTTCGACGGTCAGGTATTCACGGATGCGCGCGGCGAAGCCCAGGCGGATCAGCCCGGCCGCGGCCAGGATGATGGCGTCGTAGTCATCGGCATCGAGCTTGGCCAGGCGGGTATTGACGTTGCCGCGCAGGAAGCGGATCTCGAGATCCGGGCGCAGGGCCAGCAACTGGGCCTGGCGCCTCAGGCTGGAGGTGCCCACCACACTGCCCTGGGGCAATTCGGCAAGACAAGAATAGCGATTGGAGACGAAGGCATCGCGTGGGTCTTCCCGCTCGCAGATGGCGTACAGGCCCAGGCCCGCAGGGAATTCCATGGGCACGTCCTTCATGGAGTGCACGGCGATGTCGGCGCTGCCGTCGAGCAAGGCGTTTTCCAGTTCCTTGACGAACAGGCCCTTGCCGCCGATCTTGGCCAGCGGCGCGTCGAGCAGCTTGTCGCCGCGACTGATCATGGGCAGCAGGGTCACCCGCAGCCCCGGATGCGCCGCCTCGAGGCGATCTTTCACAAAGTTGGCTTGCCAGAGCGCCAGGGCACTCTGGCGCGTGGCGATACGAATTTTGCGGGGCATGGGCATTACCGGCACGTCAGGACGTCAGATTGCCGGCCATGATAGCAAATCGACCGGCGCCGCTTCCGCGCTGCGCGCCGGTCATCGGCCCATGAACGCGTCAGATGCTGTGCATCAGGCGGCGCACACCGGCCACGTGGCGGCGGCTGACGGTCAGGGCGTCGCCGTTCATGCCCTTGAGGAACAGCTGGAAGTGGCCCAGGGGCGTACGCTGCAGGCGCTCGATCCGCTCGCGGGAGACCAGCGCATTGCGGTGGATGCGCACGAAGCGCTCGCCGAATTCGTCTTCCAGCGCCTTGAGCGGCTCGTCCAGCAGCACCTCGCCGCCGGAATGCCTCAGGGTCACGTACTTGTGGTCGGCGATGAAGTAGACCACGTCGTCCAGGGGGATCAGCTCGATGCCCTTGCGGGTCCGGGCGCTGATGTGGCTGCGCGGGCCCGGGCCACCGCTGGCCGGCGGCTTGGTCAGGGCGGCCAGCTGCATCCGGTTGGGACGCTGGGCCTTGCCCAAGGCGGCAGCCAGATCCTCCTGGCGTACCGGCTTGACCAGATAGCCGACGGCACTCACCTGGAAGGCGTCGAGCGCGTATTCGTCGTGGGCGGTCACGAAGATCACCGCGGGCGGCGATTCACGCTCGCAAAGACGCGCGGCCACTTGCAGACCGTCCAGACCCGGCATGCGGATGTCGAGCAGGACGATATCGGGCTTGAGGTTTTCAACCAAAGCGAGGGCTTCCTCACCGTTGGTGGCTGTTGGCTCCAGGGCGGTATAACCGTCCAGTTGCCCCACCAGACGGGCCAGACGCTCGCGCGCCAAGGGTTCGTCATCGACGATCAGGACATTCATAAGCTCAGGCTTCCCGCATGAGTCGCTCGCATGGATAGCGAAGAGACGTTGTATGCCGCTGGTCGCGGCGTTCGATTTTGAGACTCGCAGCTGGTCCGAAAAGTGCCGTCAATCGCGCCTCGATATTGCTTAAAGCTTGACGCGTGCCCTTGGGTGGGCGTGGCTGCTGCTCCACCTCGGGATCATAGGGGTTGCTGATGACCAGTTCGAACACCCCGTCCCGGTAGGTGGCGAAGATGGTCACCAGACCCCCTTCGATGCGTGGCGCGACGCCATAGATCAAGGCGTTTTCCAGCAGCGGCTGCAGGGTCAGTTGCGGAATCGGCAGGTCCGCCGGCACCCCGTCGACGTCCCATTGCAGTTGCAACCGGTCGCCCAGGCGCAGGCGTTCGATCTCCAGATAGCGGCGCGACAGTTCCAGCTCCTCGATCCAGCGCACCTTGGTGCCGGGCTGGGCGAGGCTGGCGCGAAACAGCGCCGACAGGTCCAGCACCGCGCGCTCGGCCTTGTCGGCGTCCAAGGCGACGAGGCTGGCGATGCTGTTCAGGCTGTTGAACAGGAAATGCGGGCGAATCCGCGCCTGCAGCGACTCGATGCGCGCCTGCAATTCGGCCTGCTGCTGGCGGCGCCACTGGCTTTGCAGCCAGAAATAGCGCAGCAGCAGCATGGACATGATCAGGGCGATCAGTGCATGTCTCATGTACAGCCGCACCTCGCCGACCCGCTGCAGCGGTCCGGCCAGCTGCAGCCAGTCGGCCACCAGGGTGCAGAGCAGGGTCAGGGCCACTACGATGGCGCAGCAGAAGCCGCCCGCCACCACCGGCCGATGACGCGCCAGCCAGGGCCGCAGGCGACAGAGCAATGCCGCCGACAGCAGCACGATCCACTGCACGAACAGCGACACCAGCGCCAGGCGGATCCAGTTGAATTGCAGGGTGAAGGGTTCCGCCAGCACCAGCACCAGCACCAGCAACTCGGCCAGCACCACCAGCACGAGCAGGGCTTCCGGTTCGCAGAGCGCCGGGACGAAGAAGTCGTCGACCTTGACCGGTCGGGGGGTTTTACGGCGTTCGAGTATCATTCGGGCAGTGTGGGTCAGATACCACTCGTCGGCAAGTCGGCTCCGCTGATTCGGGCCGGAACCCGCGCAGGACTGCTATCATCGGCCTTCTCCTACCCTTACCGACAAGCCCAGCAGCAGGCCGATCCATGAGCAGCGAAAAAACCAACCAGTCCTGGGGCGGACGCTTCAGCGAACCCGTCGACGCCTTCGTCGCCCGCTTCACCGCCTCGGTGGACTTCGACAAGCGCCTCTACCGCCACGACATCCTCGGCAGCCAGGCCCATGCGCGCATGCTGACCCAGGCCGGGGTGCTCAGCGAAGCCGAGCGCGACGCCATCGTCGCCGGGCTGGACGAGATCCGCGGCGAGATCGAGGCCGGTACCTTCGAGTGGCGCGTCGACCTGGAAGACGTGCACATGAACATCGAGGCGCGCCTGACCGAGCGCCTGGGCGTGGTCGGCAAGAAGCTGCACACCGGGCGTAGCCGCAATGACCAGGTGGCCACCGACATCCGCCTGTGGCTGCGCGACGAGATCGACGCCATCCTCGTCGAGTTGAATCGCCTGCAGGAAGGCCTGCTGCAACTGGCCGAGACCGAAGCCGACACCATCATGCCCGGCTTCACCCATCTGCAGACCGCCCAGCCGGTGACCTTCGGCCACCACCTGCTGGCCTGGTTCGAAATGCTCTCCCGCGACCATGAGCGCCTGGTCGACTGCCGCAAGCGCGTCAACCGCATGCCCCTGGGCAGCGCCGCACTGGCCGGCACCACCTACCCCATCCAGCGCCAGGTCACCTGCGAACTGCTGGGCTTCGAAGCCATCGGCGGCAATTCCCTGGATGGCGTCTCGGATCGCGACTTCGCCATCGAGTTCTGCGCCGCGGCCTCCCTGGCGATGATGCACCTGTCGCGCTTTTCCGAAGAGCTGGTGCTCTGGACCAGCGCCCAGTTCCAGTTCATCGACCTCCCAGATCGCTTCTGCACCGGCTCCTCGATCATGCCGCAGAAGAAGAATCCCGATGTGCCCGAGCTGGTCCGGGGCAAGACCGGCCGCGTGTTCGGCGCCCTCACCGGCCTGCTGACCCTGATGAAGGGCCAGCCGCTGGCCTACAACAAGGACAACCAGGAAGACAAGGAACCGCTGTTCGACGCCGCCGACACCCTGCGCGATTCCCTGCGCGCCTTCGCCGACATGGTCCCGGCCATCAAGCCCAAGCGCGAGATCATGCGCGAGGCAGCGCGCCGCGGCTTCTCCACCGCCACCGACCTCGCCGACTACCTGGTGCGCAAGGGCCTGCCCTTCCGCGACTGCCACGAGATCGTCGGCCATGCGGTGAAGTACGGTGTGGACAGCGGCAAGGACCTGGCCGAGATGAGCCTGGATGAACTGCGTCGTTTCAGCGACCAGATCGAGCGGGACGTCTTCGCCGTCCTGACCCTGGAAGGCTCGGTCAACGCCCGCGACCATATCGGCGGTACCGCTCCGGCCCAGGTCCGCGCCGCCGTGCAACGCGGTCGCGCGCTGCTGGGCCAGCGCTAACCCCGTCACTGCGCTTCTCGCTCACCCCTTGGCGGGGCGGGCGAGCAGGCCGCCGGCCGAAGACCCTACCCCTGCCGCTCATCGGCAGCGCGAACGGGCGCAAGTGCTCATTCCACCGTCCAGCAGGCGCCTGATCCGACGGCAAGGGCTCTAGGCCAGGGCTCTCTGCGGAAAGGGACTTGAAAGCCCGTCAGACGATGGCCGACCAGCCGTTGATAGGTACGACGACTGGCGCTCAGGACGGCGACCGGGCAGCCGATACTGGAGACTTGACCAGCCGTTCGAGTCAAGCCTCATGCGCCCTTCAGCCTGTTCCATCCTGCTTTGCGGAATGTTCGCCGCGGCTTCCAGCCAGGCCGCCCTGCCGCCGCCGCTGCCACAGACGCTCACCTGGCATGTCCAGCTGAACGGCGTGCTGCAAAAGCCCAATCGTACCCTCTACGACATCGACCTCTATGACACCAGCAAGGCGGTGATCGCCAACCTGAAGGGCAATGGGAAGACGGTGATCTGCTATTTCAGCGCCGGCACCTGGGAAGACTGGCGACCCGATGCCGCCCTCTATCCCAAGGCGGCCCTGGGCAAGGCGCTGGACGCCTGGCCGGGCGAACGCTGGCTGGACATCCGCCGCGCCGACGTCCGCGTATTGCTGGCCAAGCGCCTGGACCTGGCGGTGCAGAAGGGCTGCCAGGGCGTGGACCCGGACAACGTCGACGGCTTCAGCAATCCCAACGGCCTCAAGCTGACCAAGGCCCAGCAGCTGGACTTTCTCAACTGGCTGGCCGACGAGGCACACAAGCGCAGTCTGCTGGTGGGCCTGAAGAATGCCGTTGACCTGGTGCCGAGCCTCTACACCAAGTTCGACTTCGCCCTCAACGAGAGCTGCTACGACTACGCCGAGTGCAACGCCTACAGCTACTTCCGCACCCAGAAGAAGCCGGTGATGATCATCGACTACGGTCTCTACAGCACCAAGCGCTGCAGCCAGGCCAAGACCTCCGGCTACAACCTGCAGTTCTACCCACTGTCGCTGGCGGCGCTGGGCACCGCCTGCAAGTAGCCGCGAGAGCCTATTCAAAGGCTCGCGAGCTAGAGCCAAACAAGGCGAAAAGGCCTGAGGAAGCGGAGTTTACGAGTGGTAAATGAGCATTCCGAAGGCCTTTTCAACGTAGTTTGGCCGACGCGCAGCAGACTTTGAGCAGGCTCTCAGTCGAGGCCGGCCTTTTTGTGGGACCGCTGCCCCAGCGCGACCCAGTCCAGATCGCCCTCGCCCTGGGCGACGGCCTCCAGCAGGTTGTCTCTCAGGACGCTGGCGAAGGGTAGCGGCACCGCCTTCTCCTGACCGGCCGCCAGGGCCAGGCCGACGTCCTTGAGCCCCAGGCTGAGCTTGAAGGCCGCGGGCGAGAACTGTCGCTCGGTCAGCAGGCGACCATAGTTCTGGTACACCGGCGCGGCGAACAGGGTGCTGGTGAGGATCTCCAGCAGCGCCGCCGGCTCCACGCCATAGCTGCGTGCCAGAGCGGTGCTCTCGCCCATGGTCTCGATGGCGCTGGCGATCATGAAGTTGCCGGCGATCTTGACCACATTGGCCTGCCGCGGCGCCGCGCCCACCGGCCAGGTCTTGCGCCCCAGCACATCGAGCAGCGGCTGGACACGCGCGATCGCCTGCGGGTCCCCCGCCACCACGATGTTGAGCTGGCCACTGGCGGCCACGTCGGTGCGCCCGAACACCGGCGCCGCCACATAGCCCACGCCGGCCTCGGCATGGCGCACGACCAGTTCGTCGACCAGGGCCACCGACAGGGTGGCCATGCTGACGTGGATCAGTCCGGCCCGCGCCCGTTGCAGGGCGCCACTGTCGAGGATCACCTCGCGGGTGGCGGCGTCATTGGCCAGGATGCTGAAGACCACCTCCACGTCGAAGGCCTCCGCCGGCGTCGCCGCCGCGCGGGCGCCCTGCTCGACCAGGGTCTGGACCGGCTCCGGGGAGCGATTCCAGACCACCACCTCATGCCCGGCCTTGAGCAGATTGGCGGCCATGCCCTGGCCCATGCCACCCAGGCCGATGAATCCGATACGCATAGATTTGCCTCCTCGAGATGCGATGGATGCCGCCGGCTACAGCCAGCGGCGAAACTTGAACCAGGCATAGGGAATCAGCGCCGAGACCACCATGGCGCCCAGCGCCAGCGGATAGCCGAAACGCCAGTCCAGCTCCGGCATGACCTTGAAGTTCATGCCGTAGATGGTGCCCACCAGGGTCGGTGGCAGGAACAGCACCGAGGCGATGGTGAACACCTTGACGATGTTGTTCTGCTCCACGCTGATCAGCCCCAGGGTGGCGTCGAGCAGAAAGCCGATCTCGCCGTTCATCTTGGTCTGGTAGTCGCTCAGCGAGCGGACGTCGCGTTCCAGCGTCTTGAACCAGGTCTTGGCCGTACCGGAGATCCAGGTCGCCCCCGCTCGCCGCAGGTAGGAGACGATGCGATTGATGCCCAGCAGACTCTCGCTGAGCTGGGCCAGCAGCTGGTTGCTGCGACCCAGCTGCTTGACGATGGATTGCAGATCGGTCTTGGGCTGCTGGTTTTCCTGATGGGGATCCAGGGGTTCGCGAAACACCGCCTTGGCCAGGCGATTGAGGTGCGCCTGCACCGATTCGAGGATGTCGGCCACGCGGTCCACCAGGCTGTCCAGCAGCGAGGCGAAGATGACATCGCTGCGACAGTGCTGGCTCGCCTGCTGCTGGGCCTTGCCGAGAAAGGTCTTGAAGGCGGCCAGTTCGGCGTAGCGCACCGTCACCAGCCACTCGGGCGTCAGCACGAAATTGACCACCGAGGCCTGCGGCTGATGCTCGCTGAAGCCGCTGACCACCGTGGTGGTCAGGTGCAGGGCCTGGTCGGTCTGATAGAGTCGCGAGGATTCCTCGATCTCGGCGATTTCTTCCCGGGTGGGGATGTCCATCGCCAGCGCCTGCTCCAGATAGCGCTCTTCCGCCTCACTGGGATCGAGCAGATCGACCCAGAGCAGATCCGCGGGCAGCGGGTCTCCCGGCGACAAGGGCTGCGCGACCAGCTCGTCGGCGGATAGGCGATAGCAGGTGATCATCGAGAAGACTCCAGGCCAGAATCAGGGGTCGCACTGTAACAAAAGGTATCCAGACATGATTGACCACGCCGATGACGAAGAATCCTTCGTGTCCTCCCATCTGATCGAAGCGGTGGAGAATCAGCTCGCCGCCGGCGAGCCGGACTATGTCCAGGCCGTACTCAACAAGCTGACCCTGGTCGGCTATGACCGCGAGGAAGCGGTGCTGCTGATGGCCCAGGCGCTGTCCTGCGAGATCGCAGCCATGCTCGACGCCGACCGTCCCTTCGACGGCGCCCACTACGAGCGCCTGTTACGGGCCCTGCCGGACCTGCCCGAGGTCGCGGACGACTAGGCCTCGGCCGGCTCCAGCGCCAGCAGCTCCACCTGCTGCTCCTTGCCGCCGGGCACCGGCCAGCTGAGGTGCTCGCCGGGCGTCGCCCCGAGCAGCGCGCTGCCGGCCGGCGCCAGCACCGAGACCCGGCCCTCGCCACCGGCGTCCTCCGGATAGACCAGCACCACCTGGTACTCCTTGCCGGTATCGGTCTCGCGGCAGCGTACGCGCGAATTCATGGTGACCACCGCGCCGATCTCCTCGGGCGCCACCACCCGGGCCTGGGACAGTTCCTCGTCCAGGGCCTCGGCCACGGGCCCGAATTCGGGCAGGGCGTCGAGCAGCCTTTCGAGACGGGGCAGGTCGACGGCGGAAACGGTGATGGGCGATGCATGGCGCATGGCGGACTCCTGGAGGACAAGACGACGCGGCCCCTGCCGCGAGCAGCGGCGGACCAACGGGATGACGGGCAACAGACGCCCAGTGGGAAGCCGCGACACGGGCGGCAAAAGAAAACGGCGCTCGAAAGGCGCCGTTAGGTCACGCTAGCACAGGGGTCGCGGCAGAGGTCAAGCCGCACCGACCACAGGTCGTTACAGCCCGGGCAGGGCCACGCTCTCGCCGGTCTGCTCCAGGGTCACCCGCACCAGCAGCGCGCCGAGGGTCTCGGACGAGGTGTCGCAGATCCAGCTCTGGCCATCCCAGTCGAAGTGATAGCCACCCGAACGCGCCGCCACCCAGAGCTGCACCAGCGGCGGCTGGCGGCTGAGAATGACCTGGCTGCCGTTGTCGAACTTGATCGTCAGCACGCCGCCGGCATTTTCCAGATCGAGGTCCAGCCCGCTGTCGTCATAGGCATCTTCGACCTGGCGCTGGGTCTGGTCGACGAGGTGATGGAATTGCGCTTCGCTGAGCCGGCTCATGGCGATCCTCGAAAGAAGGGAAAGAATCGCCGCACGGTAGCGGGCCGCCCACATGACGTCCAGTCGCGGCTGCTGCCGGCAGCTGCGCTTCAGCCATCCGGGCGTGTCAAAGAGTCGCTCAACCCCGTTATACTCCGGGCAATATTCGCCTGAATAAAGGTTTAGCGTCATGAAGCGCCTGTCTCTCCTCTTCATCGCCTGCGCCTGCCTGCTGGCCGGCTGCGGTCAGAAAGGCCCGCTGTACCTGCCCGACGACCAGAAAGCCGCCAAAGAACACCGCCACGACGTGTTCTAAGGAGCCACCATGGAAGTCTTCGCTGTCCGTGCAGGTGAACTGCATGCGGAAGGGGTAGCCCTGAGCGCCGTGGCGCAGGAATTCGGCACCCCCGCCTACGTCTATTCGCGAGCGCACATCGAGGGCCAGTACCGCGCCTATACCGATGCGCTGGCCGGTCTGCCACACCTGGTCTGCTTTGCCGTCAAGGCCAACTCCAACCTCGGCGTGCTCAATGTCCTGGCCCGCCTCGGCGCCGGCTTCGACATCGTTTCCCGCGGCGAACTGGAGCGCGTCCTGGCCGCCGGTGGCGATCCGCACCGGGTCGTGTTCTCCGGGGTCGGCAAGGCCCGTGACGACATGCACCGCGCCCTGGAAGTGGGCGTGCACTGCTTCAACGTCGAATCCACCGACGAGCTGGAGCGGCTGCAACAGGTGGCCGCGGAGCGGGGTGTGGTCGCGCCGATCTCGCTACGGGTCAACCCCGACGTCGACGCCGGTACCCACCCCTACATCTCCACCGGCCTCAAGGAAAACAAGTTCGGCATCGACATCGCCGACGCCGAGGCGGTCTACGCCCGCGCCGCCGAGCTGCCGAATCTGCACATCCTCGGGGTGGACTGCCACATCGGCTCCCAGCTCACCACCCTGCCGCCCTTCCTCGACGCCCTCGACCGCCTGCTGGCGCTGATCGATCGCCTCGCCGAGCGCGGTATCGTCCTGCGCCACCTGGACCTCGGCGGTGGCCTGGGCGTGCGCTATCGCGACGAGCAGCCGCCGCTGGCCGGCGACTACATCCAGGCCATCCGCGAACGCATCGCCGGGCGCAACCTGACCCTGGTGTTCGAACCCGGCCGCTTCATCGTCGCCAACGCCGGCATCCTGCTGACCCGCGTGGAATACCTCAAGCACACCGCCCACAAGGATTTCGCCATCGTCGACGCGGCGATGAACGACCTGATCCGTCCGGCGCTGTACCAGGCCTGGATGGCGGTGGAGCCGGTGGCCGCGCGCCAGGGCCAAGCCCGCCGCTACGACCTGGTCGGCCCCATCTGCGAGACCGGCGACTTCCTCGCCAAGGACCGCGAGCTGGTCCTGGCCGAAGGCGATCTGCTGGCCATCCGCTCCGCCGGGGCCTATGGCTTCACCATGAGTTCCAACTACAACACCCGTGGCCGTGCGGCCGAGGTGATGGTGGATGGCGACCAGGCGCACCTGGTCCGTCGGCGCGAGACGCTGGAAGAACTCTTCGCAGGCGAGAGCCGGCTGCCGGCCTGAGGGGAGATCCATGCAACTGCGCTTCACCAAGATGCACGGTCTGGGCAACGACTTCATGGTCCTCGACCTGATCAGCCAGCACGCGCACATCCAGCCCAAGCACGTTCGCCTGTGGGGTGACCGCAAGACCGGTGTCGGCTTCGACCAGCTGCTGATCGTCGAGACCCCCAGCACCCCGGACGTGGACTTTCGCTATCGCATCTTCAACGCCGATGGCTCCGAAGTCGAACAGTGCGGCAATGGCGCCCGCTGCTTCGCCCGCTTCGTCTTCGACAAGCGCCTGACGGTCAAGAAGCAGATCCGCGTCGAAACCCGCGGCGGCATCATCGAGCTGCTGCTCAAGAGCGACGGCCAGGTCCGCGTCGACATGGGCGCACCGCGCCTGCAGGCGGCCGAGATCCCCTTCATCGCCGAGACGGAGACCCTGAGTCATGCCGTCCAGGTCGAGGGCGAGACGGTCGAGCTGGCGGTGGTCTCCATGGGCAATCCCCATGGCGTGCTGCGGGTCGCCGATGTCGACCAGGCGCCGGTACTCACCCTCGGGCCCAAGCTGGAATGCCATCCGCGCTTTCCGCAAAAGGCCAACATCGGCTTCCTGCAGATCATCGACGCCCAGCGCGCCCGTCTGCGGGTCTGGGAACGCGGCGTCGGCGAGACCCGCGCCTGCGGCACCGGCGCCTGCGCCGCCGCGGTGGCCGGTATCCGCCAGGGCTGGCTGAAATCGCCGGTCAGCATCGAATTGCCGGGCGGCCTGCTCAACATCGAGTGGGACGGCGTCGGTCAATCGGTACTCATGACCGGTCCGGCCACCCGCGTCTACGAAGGCCAGGTAAGAGTATGAGCGACATCCCCGAACTGACCGCGGACCAGGTCGCCGACTGGCTGCTGGACCATCCGCACTTCTTCGCCGATCGCGAAGAGCTGCTGGCGGAGATGCGCGTGCCCCATCAGCGGGGTACCGCCATCTCCCTGGTCGAACGGCAACTGGGTCTGCTGCGCGATCGCAATGGCGAGATGCGCCATCGCCTGACCCACCTGATGGACGTAGCGCGGGACAACGACCGGCTGTTCGACAAGACCCGTCGGCTGATCATCGGCCTGCTCGACGCCAACAGCCTCGAAGAGGTGATAGGCACCGTCGAGGACAGCCTGCGCCATGAATTCAAGGTGCCCTACGTCGGCCTAATCCTGTTCCACGAGCATCCCCTGCCGGTCGGCCGCAGCGTCACGCCTGCCGAGGCACAAAAGGTGATCGGCGGCCTGCTGGGCGGCGAGAAGACCACCAGCGGTGTCCTGCGCGCCCACGAACTGGCCTTCCTGTTCGGCGACTCGGCCAAGGAAGAGGTCGGCTCCGCGGCCGTCGCCGCCCTCTCCCACCAGGGCCTGCATGGCGTCCTGGCGATCGGCAGCCCCGATCCCCAGCACTATCGCAGCAGCCTGGGCACGCTGTTCCTGAGCCACGTGGCGGAAGTCCTGGCGCGGGTACTGCCGCGCTTTCCCGTCCCCTTGCGTACGGTGCGCTGAGCCCGGGAGCGGAGCATGCAGGTCCAGCTCGATGCCTATCTCGACCACCTGCGCCTGGAGCGCCAGGTTTCGCCCCACACGCTCGACGGCTACCGACGCGACCTGCGCAAGCTGCTGACCTTCGTCGAAGCCGAAGGCCTGAGCGACTGGGGCGGCCTGGACAGTCGCCGCCTGCGCGCCCTGATCGCCCAGCTGCACCGGGCCGGCGCCTCCAGTCGCAGCCTGGCGCGGCTGCTGTCGGCCTGCCGCGGCTTCTATCTCTACCTGATCCGCGAAGGCCACTGCAGCCAGGACCCGGCCCATGGACTCACGCCCCCCAAGGCACAGAAGGCCCTGCCCAAGGTGCTCGACGTCGACCGCTCCATGCAGCTGCTCGATGGCGCCGTGGAGGACGACTTCCTCGGCCTGCGTGATCAGGCGCTGCTGGAGCTCTTCTACAGCTCCGGACTGCGACTCGCCGAGCTGGTAGGGCTGGACCTCGCGGACGTGGATCTGGCCCAGGGGCTGGTCCAGGTACGCGGCAAGGGCAACAAGGAGCGGGTGCTGCCCATCGGCAGCAAGGCCCGAAACGCCCTGGAGGGCTGGCTCAAGGTCCGGCTCCAGGCCGCACCGCGGGACGACGCCCTGTTCATCGGTCAGCGCGGTCTGCGCCTGACGCCTCGCGCGGTACAGCTGCGGGTGCGCGAGGCCGGCGTGCGCGAGCTGGGCCAGCACCTGCATCCGCACATGCTCAGGCACAGCTTCGCCAGCCACATGCTCAGCGCCTCCGGCGATCTGCGCGCGGTGCAGGAGTTGCTCGGCCACGCCGACATCGCCACCACCCAGATCTACACCCACCTGGACTTCGGCCAACTCGCCGAGGTCTATGACAAGGCGCACCCCCGCGCCAAGCGCAAGGCCAGCCGATGACGATTCGCCTCGTGACCTTCGACCTCGACGACACCCTTTGGGAAATCGCGCCGGTCATCCACTCCGCCGAAGCCCTGCTGCGCGACTGGTTCGCCGCCTCCGCGCCGCGGCTGGGCAGCGTTCCGGTCGAGCACCTCTGGGCGATCCGCGATCGCCTGCTGCAGCAGGACGCTGGTCTCAAGCACCGGGTCAGCGAGATGCGCCGTCGCGTCATCCATCAGGCGCTGCTCGATGCCGGCTATATCGAACCCGAGGCCGCCCAGCTGGCCGAAGCGGGCTTCGCGGTCTATCTGGCCGCTCGCCAGCAGGTCACCCTGTTCGACGACGTCCACCCCACCCTGGAGCGCCTCGCCGATCGCTATACCCTGGGGGTGCTGACCAATGGCAATGCGGATGTCCAGACCATCGGTCTGGCCGACTACTTCCGCTTCGCCCTGAATGCCGAGCAGCTGGGCGTCGGCAAACCCGACCCCACGCCTTTCCGCGAAGCCCTGCGTCTCACTGGCATCGCCGCCGACGCCGCCGTGCACGTGGGCGACAACCCCGTGGATGACGTCCAGGGCGCGCAGCGTGCGGGCATCCGCGCCGTATGGTTCAACCCCTTGCGGCATCCCTGGATGGATCCAGGCAAACCGGATGCGGAAATTCGCAGCCTGGGCGAGCTCCCTGCCGTGCTGGCAGGCTGGTCGGACAAATCGAATCAATAGTCATACAAAATTATGGAAAGCTGATTTTTTAGCACTCGCCAGCCGTCCGCTTAATCCTTCGATTCTGATAACCAATCGCCAAAATATTCGTCACATTTGTCGCCTTTGATAGCAATCACTTTGCGACCCCTTTCACCAAATGCTCCGGGGTCGGACGATTTTTTGCCAAGCACGCCTCATTTGCTTATCGATTCCCGAATAACAACGACGCCAATAGCCGTCTCGCTGACCAAATCTTCCTCGCGGACCTTGCGTTGACAGTCCAAACCCTTTTGACAATCATTGCCACAGGTTCGAAGTAGCGCTGGGATTGCGCGCTGGACCTGCTGCCGTACAGGTCAGGGAAGACAGCATTACCTCCCCCTCCTCTGCGTCTCGCCGATGGCTTCTCAAGTTCCTGTCTGCTGCGTTGTCGGGTCTTGATATCGGTAAATAACCCTCTGTTCATCCTGTCCAGGTGCAAACCCGTGCGGTAGCCATGTCCGAACAGGACCGGTTGCAGCCAAGACACGGCAAACCTGTGCGGTAGCCACGCCCAGGCGCTGGACAGACAGGGACGATCAGCATGCCAGCGAGTACCTGCAGGAATACATGGATGTCACCTGGACCGGACTTAACTCTTTTCGCTTACTCAACTTCGATCCTGCCTAAAAACAGCCAAGCGAATGGCTGCCCAGGCAAGTGAACTTCAGCACGATCCCGCGCCCTGTGTTCCAGGCCGGCATTAGTCCGAAAAGATTGAAAATGCCAGGCAGATGGTCTTGTGCACGTTTGCGAAGTTCTGGTACCGGCGCCCAAGCATTAGTTATCGGTAACGGCTACCGCCGGTACCGACCGACATTCATCAGACGGTCATTAATTCAATAAAGATTAAAACGATCCGCTGCATTTCTTGCTGACTGCCGGGCACTGCGAAAGCCAGTTTCAACAACGTTAATTGCGCCCTAACGCGCACAGAGAGGAAGACCCGATGGCAAGGAATGACCTGTCGGAATCGACATTAGGATGTCTAATTGGCGGCATGGGTCCGGCCGGCCTGGGCTTCCTGTTCAATGCCATCAAGCGTGGCGCCCTGAAGGAACTCGCCCAGGCCGGCACCGTCATCGTCGATGCGGGTAGCGAACTGGGTGCCGGCAAGCTGGGTGACTATCAGATCATCGCCAACTCGGTGAGCGACGTCTTTCTGGACTGCCTGCGCGATCCGCTGCTGGCACCCATCCTGGCCCCGCTGCAAGCGTCCCCGACCTTTCGCCACCTCAAGCTGAATGCCCAGGAAGCACCGGCGCTGCCCATCGTCGGCCAGCTCTTCCAGCAGGCCGCCGGCCTGGTCCTGCCCTGGCTCGAACGCCAGTACGGCATCCCCACCTGGCGCCAGACGCGCATCACTGAAGTCACCTGCGAAGGCTCGAGCCATGTCGTCTGGCTGGAGCAGGCCGGCGCCATCCGCCGCGTCCGCACCTCCAGCCTGGTACTGAACCTGGGCGGCAAGCAGACCCGGTCCAGCTTCGAGGAGAGCATCCAGGCCATGGGCCTGCAACTGCCCCAGAGCGCCTCGATCGACAGCTCCGACAACCTGCTGCGCCTGCAACCCGAAGCCCTGCGCCAGCGCTATCGGGCCCGCCTCAAGGATGGCGGGCCGATCTGCGTGGTCGGCGGCTCCCACAGCGCCTTCTCCGCCCTGGACAACCTGGCCAGCGCCCTGCACCACGATGGTCTGCGCGAACTGACCCTGGTCCATCGCTCACCGATCCGGCTGTTCTACGAGACCGCCGCCGAAGCCCTGGCCGCCGGCTACGCCTTCGACCCGCTGCAGGACATCTGCCCCATTTCCAGGCGGGTCAATCGCTCCGGCGGATTGCGCTACCGCGCCCACGAGATCGGCCGCCAGGTCCTTGCCGGCCAGGGCATCGGTGGTACCCCGGTCAAGGTCAGGACGCTGCAACTGGATGGCAGCGCCGAACGACTCGCCAGTGCCCAGGCGCTGTTCGACAGCGCCGCCCTGCTGGTACAGGGCATGGGTTACCAGCCCATCGTGCCCGAGCTGCGCTGCCAGGACGGCCGTCCGCTGACCCTGCGCACCCTGCGCGGCGGTCTGGACTCCGATGCCGCCGGCAGCCCGCTGGACCAGCATGGCCAGCGCCTCAAGGGCCTGCACCTGTTCGGCCTGGGCTCGGGACTGGCAGTGGATCCCCGCCTGGGGAGCGAGGCGTCCTTTTCCGGACGCATCTACGGGGTCTGGCAGTTCCACAACGATGCCAGTCGCGAGGCCCTGGAGTCGGTTCTGGAACGTCTGGACAAGCCCGGCGCCGCCTTCCGGCGACCGGCCAGCCCGGTCGCCGAACACGCTTGACCGAACCGACACGTATCAAGGACTCGATAAGCAGGTACCGGATCATGATCAATGTGACCAAGCCCTACCTTGGCGATAAGGAACGCTTCAAGGCGTATATCGACAAGATCTACGCCAACAACTGGATCACCAACCAGGGTCCTCTGCACGCTCAGCTCGAAGAGCGCCTGCGCGACTATCTGGGCGTCAGAAACATCATCCTGGTCAACAACGGTACCCTGGCCCTGCAGGTCGCCTATCGCGCCCTGGGCCTGACCGGCAGCGCCATCACCACGCCGTTCAGCTTCGTCGCCACCACCAGCACCCTGCACTGGGAAGGGATCCGGCCGGTCTTCGCCGACATCCATCCGGAAACCTGGAACCTGGATCCGGCCAACGTCGAAGCCGCCATCGAGCATGACACCTCGGCCATCGTCGCCACCCACGTGTTCGGCAATCCCTGCGACGTGCGCGGCCTGCAGCAGGTCGCCAACCGCCACGGCCTGAAGGTCGTCTACGACGGCGCCCATGCCTTCGGCACCCTGTTCGAAGGCCGCTCGGTACTGCAGTGGGGCGACATCACCACCGTCAGCTTCCACGCCACCAAGCTGTTCCACACCATCGAAGGCGGTGCGATCATCACCGAGGACGACGAGCTCGCCGAGCGCATCCGCCGCATGATCAACTTCGGCATCGTCGATGCCGAACGCATCGAAGGCGTGGGCATCAACGCCAAGCTCAACGAGGTCTCCGCGGCCATGGGGCTGTGCATCCTCGACGAGCTGGAAGACATCCTGGCCCGCCGCGCCGTCATCGGTCAGCACTATGAAAGACGCCTGCAGGGCACGTTCGACCTGCAGCGCCCCACCTACGGCACCCAGCTGAACTACAGCTACTTCCCGGTGGCCCTGCGTGACGAGCCGAGTCTGCTGGACACCAAGAAGGCCCTGAACGCCGTCGGCATCAATCCGCGCCGCTACTTCTATCCGTCGCTGGAAACCCTGGATTACCTGCAGCCCCAGGCGATCAAGCCGGTCTCGCGCAAGCTGAGTCACCGCATCCTCTGCGTGCCGCTCTATCCGGACCTGCCGCAGGCGACCCAGGACCTGCTGATCGACACCCTGCTCCTGGCGCAGCAGAAAAAGACCAGCATGGAATCCCTGCGGGCACTCATCACCCCGGCACAGTTGCTGCCGAGCTGGGATTTTCCCGGCGACTCCTCTCCTGCCCTAACTTGATCCTGGCCCGCTATCTCCCATGACCAGTCCCGCGAAAGTGTCGGTGTTGCGCAACACCCTGATCAACTATGCCGGCCAAGCCTATGCGCTGCTGATCGGCATCTTGATCCAGCCGATGTATCTCGGTCATCTGGGTGCCGAAACCTATGGTCTGATCGGCTTCTTCGCCGTGCTGCAGACCTGGCTGCAACTCCTCGACGTCGGCATTTCCGCCTCCCTGGTGCGCGACGTCGCCCATGGCCGGGGCCAGACCGGCGCCGGGCGCACCCGCGGCCAGCTGCTGCGCTCGCTGGAATTCATCTTCATCCCCCTGGCGACCCTGGCCTTCGTCGCCATCGAGCTGAATTCGGACTGGATGGCGGGCCACTGGCTCAACGTCCAGGGCCTGCCCACGGAGACTGTGGCCCACTGCATCGGCCTGATGGGGCTGATGATCGCCTTCCGCCTACTGTCGACGCTGTACAAGAGCGGGGTCCAGGGGGTCGAGCTGCACGGCTGGCTGAATCTGGTCAATGTGCTGATCGCCACGGTGCGCTACTTCGGCGGCCTGATCCTGGTGATGTGGATTTCCCAGGAGCCCCTGGACTTCTTCGTGTTCCAGGCCTTCGTCGCCGTCTTCGAGATGCTGGTCTATGCGCTCAAGGCCTATCGGCTGCTGCCCAACCCCACCTGGTGGAGCGGCTTCGACTGGCAGCGGGTGAAGCCCATCGTGCCCTTCGCCCTGAGCATGTCCTTCACCTCGATCCTGTGGATCGCCCTGACCCAGCTCGACAAGCTGGTGCTGTCCAAGGCGCTGCCCCTGGCCGAGTACGGCTACTTCAGCCTGGTGGCGCTGATCTCCACCGGCATCGTCACCCTGACCAACCCGCTGGTACAGGCGCTGCTGCCGCGCATGACGGTGCTGGTGTCCCAGGACAAACCGCTCGAACTGGAACGGCTCTATCGCAACGCGGCGCGCTTCGCCTTCGCCATCCTGCTGCCGCTGGCGGCCATGGTGGCCTTCCACGGCGAAGCGCTGGTCTTCGCCTGGACCGGCGACAAGGTCTCCGCCCACTGGAGCGAGCCGATCCTGTTCTGGTACGCCCTGGGCTCGGCGCTGCTCGCCCTGAGCCAGTTCCAGTTCTACCTGCAGTACGCCTACGGCAAGTTGCGCCTGCACGTCTGGTACAGCCTGGTATCCGCGGCCATCTCGGTGCCCATCGTGATCCTGGTGGTCCTGCACTACGGCGCCTATGGCGCGGCGCTGGCCTGGTTCTTCATGCGCCTGATCCCCTTCGTGATCTGGCCGATGATCGTCCACGGCCGCTTCGCGCCGACTCTGCAGCGCTACTGGAACCAGGACCTGCTGGTGGCCGTGGTGGTGACCGCCATCGGCGTGGGCCTGAGCAAGCTGCTGTACCAAGAGATTCAACCGCAGGAGCGGTTCGCCATCCTGGCCACCCTCGCCCTGGGCGGTGGCCTGACCCTGGTGCTGATGGCGCTGAGCTACGTGCTCTGTTCTCCGAAACAGACCCGCTCGCGCCTGTTTTCCCAACTCTACAAAGCAGGTATCTGACATGGACGCTCGGACCGAAGCAGAGATCATGAAGCACTGGCCGACGGATTGCAGTCGGCCGGTCGCCAGCATCGTCTGCCTGACCTTCAACCATCGTGACTACATCGGCCAGGCCATCGACGGCTTCCTGCGCCAGCAGACCGATTTCCCCTTCGAGATAATCGTCAACGACGACGCCTCGACCGATGGCACCCGGGACATCCTCCAGGACTACGAGCGCCGCTACCCCCGGCTGATCCGCCTGATCCTGCAAAAGGAAAACCAGTACAGCCAGGGCAAGCCCTATGGCATGCCGGTGTTCCAGCACGCCCGCGGCGACTACATCGCCTACTGCGAAGGCGACGACTACTGGAACGATCCGCGCAAGCTGCAGCTGCAGGTGGACTTCCTGGAGAACAACCGGGACTACGCCCTGACCTTCCACGCCTCCTATGCCTTCAACAGCAAGGGGATCGTCAATCCGCAGCGTTTCGATGGCCAGGATCACTACGATCGCAGCGAAACCGACCTGAAGAAGGCGCTACCGCTGTCCACCCTGACCGCCTGCTTCCGCAATGTCCTGCGGGAACTGCCGCCGGAGCTGGAAACCGCCGCGCTCATGGACATCGTCTGGTGGTCGCTGCTCGGTGCCCACGGCAAGGGCAAGTTCATGGATGAGATCCGCCCCGCCGCCTACCGCGTGCACGAGGGCGGGATCTTTTCCATGCGTGCCAGCCAGAAGCGCCTGCAGATGGATCTCCACACCCAGTACTGCCTGGCCAACTACTACTACCGGCTGGGCGAGCGCGACCTGCATGTCTTCTTCCTGCGCCAGGTCCTGAGTCTTTCGCTGTCCTCGATTCCACCGACGCAGAAGGTCAAGGCGCTCCTGCGGGCGGTGAGCAACATCACCCTCAACATCGGCCGACGCTTCGCCCCCAAACGCGTCACCTACTGAACTTACACAGAGCAGTTTTCCGGCTGCGCTGTATCCAGCTAAAAGGAAGGGACCCCAATGACCGTCATGCAGCGCTCTTCGTTCGAACAACACGAAGAACAACACCTGGATCTCAAGACGATGGCCCTCACGCTTCTTGACCACAAGAAGCTGATCGCGGGCATCACCGCGGGCTTTCTGGCCGTGGGCATCGCCTACGCCGTGCTGTCCACCCCGCAGTACGTCGCCGGGGCGATGATCCAGATCGAACCCAAGAAGAATGCGCTCACGGCGGTCGCCGAGACCGTGGTGCGACCCAATTCGGCCTCGCCGGCCGTGGCCGAGATCGAGCTGCTGAAGTCGCGCGCGGTGCTGACCAAGACCGTGGAGAACCTGCGCCTGGACATCGAGGCCAAGCCGCGCTTCTTCCCGCTGATCGGCCACTACCTGTGGCGCCACTACGAAGCCGACAAGCCGGGTCAGCTGGCGGACAGCTGGCCGCAACTGCGTGGCTTCGCCTGGGGCGGCGAGCAGATCGACGTCTTCCAGTTCGACGTCCCGGACGACATGTACGGCGAGACCCTGACGGTGGTCGCCGGCAGCAACGGCCGCTATCGCCTGCTGGACAAGGACAAGCAGCCCCTGCTCGACGGCCAGGTCGGCCAGATGGCCGCCGGGAACGGCTACCGCATGCAGATCAAGACCCTGACCGCGCGCCCCGGCACCGAATTCAAGGTCACCCGCAATCGCGTCATCACCACCGCGCAGCTCTATCAGAATCGCATCAAGACCAGCGAAGCCGGCAAGGAGTCGGGGATCATCTACCTGTCCCTGGCGGACGAGAATCCCGACCTGGCCAAGAGCGTCCTGTCCGAGATCAGCCGCCTGTACGTCATGCAGAACGTCGAACGCAGCTCGGCGGAAGCCGCCCAGCGCCTGGACTTCCTGCGCGGCCAACTGCCGGCGGTGCGCAAGGACCTGGAAAGCGCCGAAGCGGCCCTGAACAGCTATCAGACCAACAGCCGCTCCGTGGACATCAGCCTGGAAACCAAGGGCGTCCTGGACAAGATCGTCACCCTCGACACCTCCATCTCCCAGCTCAAGCTCAAGCAGGCCGAATACGATCGCCTCTATACCCGCGATCACCCCAGCTACAAGACCCTGCTGAACCAGCTCGCCCAGCTGGAAGTGGAAAAACGCAGTCTGCAGCGCAAGGTGGAAGCCCTGCCCAGCACCCAGCAGGAACTGCTGCGCCTGAACCGCGACATGAAGGTCACCAACCAGACCTATCAGCTGCTGCTGAACCAGGCCCAGGAACAGGACATCATCCGCGCCGGCACCATCGGCAACGTGCGCCTGGTCGACAACGCCGACGTCAACCTCGACGAGCCGGCCACCAACCGCAAGATCGCGCTGATCCTGTCGCTGCTGCTGGGTCTGGTGACCTCCGTGGTGGTGGTCTTCGTCCGCCAGGCCTTCCAGAAGGGCATCGAGAATCCGGACACCGTCGAGCAGATCGGCCTGCCGGTCTATTCCACCCTGCCCTTCACCAAGGACCAGGAGCGCCTGAATCGTCGCCTGAAGAAGAAGACCCGTACCGGCGAACCCAATCTGCTGAGCGTGGTGCAGCCGGCCAACCTGGCGGTGGAATCCCTGCGCAGCCTGAGATCCAGCCTGCACTTCGCCATGCTGGAAGCCAAGAACCGGGTGATCATGATTTCCAGCCCGACCCCGGGCGTCGGCAAATCCTTCGTCTCCAGCAACCTCGCGGCCGTGGTCGCCCAGTCGGGTCAGCGCGTGCTGCTGATCGACGCCGACATGCGCAAGGGCTATCTGCACCGCGTGTTCGGCCTGCAACCGCAAGCCGGCCTGTCCGAGCTGCTGACCGGTCGCAGCAAGCTGCGTGAAACCATCGTGCCGAGCGGTATCGCCCAACTGGACATCATCAGCTGTGGCCAGGCCGCGCCGAATCCCTCGGAGCTGCTGATGCACGCCAACTTCTCCCGTCTGCTGGACGAAGTGGGCAGCCTCTACGACCTGGTGATCATCGATACCCCGCCGATCCTGGCGGTGACCGATGCCGCCCTGGTGGGGCGCCTCGCCGGCACCACGCTGCTGGTCACCCGTTTCGGTCAGAGCACCCTCAAGGCGGTGGAGAACTCCCGTCGTCGCTTCGCCCAGAACGGTATCACCATCAAGGGCGCCATCCTCAACGGCGTACAGCGCAAGGCCTCGATGGCCATCGAGGACGATGGCGCCTACGGCTACTACGAATACGGCCCCCGTACCTGATACGCCGCTCCGCCGCGCCTGACTGCCCCTAGAGAAGGAACTCGCCCATGACGCTCGCCCATCCCGCCGGTCACTGGTATCTGGTGCAGACCAAGCCCAATCAGGAAGTCCGCGCCGAAGAAAACCTGAGCAGACAGGGTTATGTCTGCTTCCGGCCCCAGCGCGAGCGCAAGGCCTCCGGCAGAAGTCGTGCGAGCGGCAGCGAGTCGCTGTTCCCGGGGTATCTGTTCATCCAGCTCAACGATGTGAACGACAACTGGTACCCCATCCGCTCGACGCGCGGCGTCAATCGGATCGTCAGTTTCGGCACCCAGCCGACGGCCGTGAGCGAAGGCATCATCGACGATATCCGCCAGCGACTCGCCGCGCTGGCGGAGCCCGCACCCAGCCATCAGCCCGGTGAGACCGTGCGGGTGCAGTACAGCCAGGAGCTGGAAATGGACGCCGTGTTCCTGAGCGCAGATGGCAACGAGCGGGCCATCATCCTGCTACGCATCCTGCAACGCGAACAACGGGTCAGCGTCGCTCTTGATCAACTGTCGGCAGTCGCCACCGTCAACCAGCGGCTGCGCGCCTGACCAAGAACTGTAAGGCCCTTTGGAGGAATCTATTCATGCAATGCAAGACCACGGTCGTTACCGTCACCTACGGCAATCGCCTCGGCTATCTGGAGCAGCTGGTCACCCGCGCCCTGGCCGAACGCACCATTCACCAGGTCGTCGTGGTGAGCAATGCGGCGACGGTGTCGCTGGATAGCCTCGAAGCCCGCTGGCCCGGTCAGGTCAAGGTGATCGCCCTGAGCGAGAACACCGGTTCCGCCAACGGTTACGCCGTGGCCCTGGAAGCGGCCCTGGCCACCGATACCACCCATATCTGGATGATGGACGACGACAACGCACCCCTGGGCGATGCCCTCGACGTGCTGCACCGTCGCCTCGACGAACTCGGCGCCGTCCACGGTCGCGACAAGGTCGCCGTGCTCGGCTACCGGCCGACCCAGCAGGCCGACATCGCCCAGTGCATCCCGACCAGGATGATCACCCAGCCGCGTTCGAGCTACTTCGGCTTCCACGTGGCCCGCATCCCCTACAAGATCTGGCGCCGCCTGCCCTGGGGCCGTCCGCGCGGGGGCCAGCCGGAAGCCTTGGTCGAGCTGCCCTTCGCCCCCTATGGCGGCATGCTCGCCCACCGCAGCCTCTATGAGCGCATCGGCCTGCCCCTGCGCGAGTTGGTGCTCTACTCCGATGACACCGAGTACACCTACCGCATCACCCAGGCCGGCGGAAAGCTGTTCATGGTCACCGAGGCGGAGCTCGAAGAACTGGAGCATTCCTGGAACATCAAGGAAGGCACCAGCAACGTCTACCAGAACTACCTGCAGGCCGGCTCGGACTTCCGTGCCTACTACGCCGCGCGCAACCAGGCCTGGTTCGACAAGAACGTCTGGGCCAGCTCCCGGCCGATGTACAGCCTCAACCGCTACGTCTTCCACACCCTGCTCAAGCTATTCGCCCGTGACGACAAGAGCCGTCAGCGCCTGGCGCTGATCCGGCAGGCGGTCCAGGACGGCGAAACCGGCGCGCTGGGAATAAACCGCAGCTATCCGCTATGAAACTGCTCTTTCTCAACAGCTTCTATCCGCCCCATGTGGGCGGTGGCGCGGAGCTCATCCTGCAACGCAGCGTGGAAGGCTTCCAGCAGCGCGGTCACGACGTGGCCGTGCTGGTGACCGGTCCCGAGCAGGGTGTGCGGCAGGAGACGGTGAACGACGTTCGCGTCTATCGCGCCGGGCTGAAGAATTTCTACTGGCCCCTGACCCAGCAGCGTCCCGGTCCGCTGGCGCGCTTCGGCTGGCACTTTCGCGACCAGTACAACAGCGCGATGCGGGCGCCCCTGCGCCAGGTGCTGCAACAGGAAAAGCCGGACCTGGTGGTGTGCCACAACCTGTCCGGCTGGTCGGTCGCGGCCTGGGACGAGATCCGCGCCAGCGGCGTTCCCATCGTGCAGGTGCTGCACGACATGTACCTGCTGTGCCCGAAGAACACCCTGTTCAAGAAGGGCCAGAGCTGCCAGAAGCTCTGTGGCAGCTGCGCCGCCCTGCGCCGGCCCCACGCCGAGCAGTCCGCCAAGGTGGATGCCGTCGTCGGCGTCAGTCGCTACCTGCTGGATACCATCGTCAACAAGGGCTACTTCGGCGGCGTTCCGCGCCAGGTCATCCATAACGCCAGCCTGATCGCCGGCAGCAATGCCGAGACCGCGCCCCCCAATCCGGACGGCGTCGTCCGCTTCGGCTACATGGGCACCCTGTCGGAGAACAAGGGCGTGGGCTGGCTGATCGAGCAGTTCCAGCGGCTGTCGCTCAACGCGACCCTGACCATCGCCGGCAAGGGCCAGCTGGATTACGAAACCCAGCTCAAGGCCATGGCCGATCCGCAAAGGGTCCACTTCGTCGGCTATCAGAAGCCCGAGGCCTTCTATCGGAGCATCGACGTCTTCGTCGCGCCGTCGCTGTGGGCCGAGCCCTTCGGCATGGTCGCCGTCGAGGCCTGCGCCTTCCGGAAACCGGTCATCGCCAGCCGCATGGGCGGCCTGCCGGAGATCGTCCGCGATGGCGTCAACGGCCTGCTCTGCAACCCCGACGACCGCGACTCCCTGGGCCGCGCCCTGCAGTGCCTGCACGACGATGCCGAGCTGCGCCAGCGACTGAGTCTGCTGAGTCGTACCGCGGTGGCCGATCTGCTGAGCATGGACACCATGCTCGACCAGTACCTGGCGCTTTTCGAGGACGTCCTGGGCAAGGCGCAACACGGCTCCGCCAAGCAGCTTCACGTACCTCACACACAGCTTTCCAACTGATCCATCCCAGGTCACGGCAACGGGCAGAATCATGATCATCGTCAATTCCCGCTTCATCACCCAGGATCTTCGCGGCGTTCAGCGCTTCGCGGAATGCATCTCGCTGGAGCTGGCGAAGCTGAGATCCGACCTGCGTTTCGTCGCGCCGCCCGGTGTCGTCAGGCCCGACGTGGCCAAGCGGCTGAACATCGAGATCATCGGCACCCGCCAGGGCCAGCGCTGGGAGCAATGGGACCTGCCGAACTGGCTGAAGAGCCAGGGCAGCCCCCTGCTGCTGTCGCTGTGCAGCACGGCACCGCTGCTCTACACCAACCAGATCGCCACCCACCACGACATCAACTACGTGCGCTTTCCCGAGAGTTACTCGTGGAAATTCCGCACCTCGTACCGCTGCCTGATCCCCATGCTGCTCAAGCGCTCGAATGCCCTGATCACCGTGAGTGAGTTCTCCCGGGACGAGATCTCGCGCTTCTATCGCTACCCGAGCGACTCGATCACGGTCGTGCCCAACGCCGTCGCCGACGCCTTCACCCTGGAGCCGCGGATCGACAGCGCCGACATCCCCTATCTGCTGGCGGTGTCCTCGCCCAGCTACCACAAGAACTTCTCGCGGATGCTGGAAGCCTTCGCCGCCCTACCGCGGGATCTGAAGGTCGAATTGCGCATCGTCGGCGACAGCCACGCCGTGTTCGGCCAGAGCGATCTGGCGACCCTGGCTGCCAGGGATCCGCGGGTCAAGCTGCTCGGCCGCATCGACGATGCCGAACTGGCGCGCCAGTATCGCCAGGCCACCGCCTTCGTCTTTCCGTCGCTCTACGAGGGTTTCGGCATCCCGCCCCTCGAAGCCCAGGCCTGCGGCTGCCCGGTGATCTCGGCCAATACCGCCTCCATGCCGGAAGTGCTGCAGGACAGCGTCCTCTACTTCGACCCCTACGAGACGGCCAGCATCACCCAGGCGATGCGCACCATCCTCCAGGACGCACCGCTCAGAGAAGCGCTCCGCGCCAAGGGCCTGGCCAACATCCAGCGCTTCAACTGGCAGACCTCCGCGAGAAAGGTCTCCGACCTGCTGGACAGCGCCCTGGCGACCGCCTCGAAGGCCACGGCCAGGGCCGCCTGAAACGACCACAGCACAATAATTCAGCGATCAAGAACTCATGGAAGAGACAAGCAACGCCATGGCAGGCCAGAGCCGTTCCTCGGTACCCCTGGCGCTCGACAACGACACGAGAACGTCCGGGCGCGCCCTTCAGCTCGCTGAATGCCACCTTCTGCAAGGAGGCTCGGCAGAGACCGCGGAATGCCCGGATAACGCCGATTCTTGCGAAATGCCTGCAACAGACACCGTCTTTGCAAAAAGCCCAACCATCAAGTTGCACGCGCTCGACGGCCCTTCGGACAGCATCGAGATAACCCGGCTGCCCTGGGGATATGCAGTGACCAGAAAGACCGGCACTCCATGAGTCAGCACCAGCACTTGATTTCATTTCACGCTTAAGGAAGACGACATGAAAATCGCCATCGTTCACGATTGGTTGGTAACCTTTGCTGGCGCCGAACGCGTGCTTGCCGAACTGCTCGATATCTGGCCGGAGGCGGACCTGTTCAGCGTGATCGACTTCCTCTCGGACGAGGATCGGGCGCAGTTGCAGGGCAAGCGGGCGACCACCACCTTCATCCAGCGCCTGCCCCAGGCCAAGAAGCGCTACCAGACCTACCTGCCGCTGATGCCGCACGCCATCGAGCAACTCGACCTGTCCGGCTACGACCTGATCATCTCCAGCAGCCATGCGGTGGCCAAGGGCGTCCTGACCGGTCCGGACCAGCTGCACATCAGCTATGTCCACTCGCCCATCCGCTACGCCTGGGACCTGCAGCACCAGTACCTCAAGGAAGCCGGTCTCGACCGCGGCCTCAAGGGCAAGCTGGCGCGGGTCATCCTGCACTACGTACGGATCTGGGATCAGCGCACCGCCGCTGGTGTGGACGCCTTCGTCGCCAACTCCCACTTCATCGCCCGGCGCATCAGCAAGGCCTATCGCCGCGAAGCCAAGGTCATCTATCCGCCGGTCGACATCAGTCGCTTCACGCCCAGCGGCGGCAAGGAGGACTTCTATCTCACGGCGTCGCGCATGGTGCCCTACAAGCGCATGCCGATGATCGTCGAAGCCTTCAGCTCGATGCCCGACAAGAAGCTGGTGGTGATCGGCGCCGGCCCCGAATTCGAGAAGGCCAAGGAAGTCGCCGGCCCCAATGTCACCCTGCTGGGCTACCAGGACTTCGACTGCCTGCTGGACCACATGCGCCGGGCGCGGGCCTTCGTCTTTGCCGCCGAGGAAGATTTCGGCATCACCCCCATTGAAGCCCAGGCCTGCGGTACCCCCGTCATCGCCTATGGCCGGGGTGGCGTCCTGGAAACCGTGCGTGGCCTCGATACGGCCCATCCCACCGGCGTCTTCTACCCGGAGCAGAGCGTAGCCTCGCTATGCGCCGCCGTGCGCCAGTTCGAGGCCCTGGAAACGCCGATCAGCCAGCAGGCGTGCCGGCAGAATGCCGAGCGCTTCGCCACCAAGCGCTTCCGTCAGGAAATGCGGGCCTTCGTCGAAGCCCGGGTCGCCGCCCTGCACCTGCCGGCCGATCTGGATCTGGAGATCGTCACGCCCTTTCCCAGCAAGGGCCTGCAACCGAGTTCGCTGAGCACGGCCTGATGGTTACTCCTTCACGTCCATGAATTCCCGCGCCCAGACTCGATACTCCTGCAGTGTCGAGTACTTGGTGGAGAGTTCCGACGCGGACAGGTCGGACGCGGTGATGTCGCGCTGCTCCCTGAGGCAGTCATAGGTCGCCTTGATCGCCGCGAAGTAGGCGGCATGCCCGTTCACCACGACCCTTACCCCGGCCTTGGCCAGGCGGGCGTTGTCACGCAATTGGGGATTGCCGTAGGTCACCAGCATCACCGGCACGCTCAGGTGCTGGGTGATCTCTTCCAGGTGGGCGAAGTCGCGAATGCCGACCATGCAGATACCGTCCGCACCCGCTGCCTCGTAGGCCTTGGTGCGGGAGATGACTTCCTCGGTGCTCAGTTCGGTGGCGTTGGTCCGGGCAAAGATGCTCAGGGCTTCGTCGATACGGGCTTCCAGCGCGCCCTTGATCTTGCCGATGCCTTCTTCGACGCTGACCAGGTCGGTGGACTTGCGGCCATAGCCGGCCGGCAGCACGGTGTCCTCGATGGTCAGGGCAGCCACTCCGGCACGTTCGAGCTCGGTGATGGTGCGCATCACGTTCAGCGCATTGCCGTAGCCATGGTCGGCGTCGGCGATGATGGGCAGCCGGGCGACCCGACCGATGCGCGTGGCCTGCTCGACGAACTCGCTCAGGGTGATCAGGGCGAAGTCCGGCGCGGCCAGCACCTGCAGGGAAGCCACCGACCCGCCGAGGATGCCCATTTCGAAACCGAGATCATTGGCGATGCGCGCCGACATGGGATCGAAGACGGACGCCGTGTGGTAGCAGCTGTCCGATTTCAGCAGGGATCTGAACGCTAGACGCAGCTTGTGCGGGGAGGTTGGCTTCATAGGATTTTCCTTCTGGGATATACCGAACAGACAATGTTAGCGCGACAAGTAGTGGTGACACGACCAGATGTCCGGCTTTGAGATAAATCGATTCATCAAGCTGACTCACGGTCACCGCTCGGCCTCGCAATCTTCAGGTACCGGAAGCCAGGGTCCGAACGTCATCGAGCAGGGATCAGCCAGCGCAGCCAGGCGCCGGAAATTTCGATACCCAAGCATGCCCGGGCGAAGTGACAATAGTGGCCAGGCCCTGCCTTCCTGCCAATCCCGTCATTGCCTAATGCCATCATGCTTGCCGCTGACTTCCTAGACCGCTTCACCGCCCTGGATCTCTTCCTGACCCGGCATCAGCACCTGTGGCGGCCCAGACCCTTCGTCGAACGGGAACTGGCCTGGGAGTCGAGCCATCCGGATCTGGCCCGCTGGCTGCGGGCCCGCAGTCTGGAAGAGGCCGAGGCGGCCCATAATACTCCCCAGCTGCTGGATGCACCTGAACCCTTCCGCTCGTTGGCAGCCGCCTCGCTGGCACTGGGTCAGGTCGACGAACGCCAGGCGCAACCCCGCCGCGGTCTGCCTGGCAAGCAGGAAGTCGACGTGCCCGGACGCAAATGGCTGCAGATAGAAGCCTTCGCCCGCACGCTGGATTTCCAGCAACCCGTGCAGCGCTGGGTCGACTGGTGCGCGGGCAAGGGCCACCTCGCCAGGCACCTGACCCATCAGGGTGCGCCAGCCGTCTGCCTGGAGGTCGATGCGGCCCTTGTCGAGGAAGGCGCAAGGCTCAGCCACCGGGCTCGAACCCCTGTACACCATTATCAGGCCGATGTGCTCCAACCGCTGCCAGGGGAATCGCTCGGCAGTCGCGACACCCCCGTCGCCCTGCACGCCTGCGGCGACCTGCACGTCCAGCTGCTCAGGGTGACCGCGGAACGCGGCTGTCAGCAGCTGGCCCTGGCGCCCTGCTGCTATGATCGCATCACCGCCGCGACATATGGCCCGCTGTCGGTGCCGGCCAAGGCCTCGGCGCTGCGCCTGGACCGGGAAGCCCTGCGCCTGGCCCTCTGTGAAACCGTTACCGGCGGGCAGCGGGTACGGCGGGACAGAGACCTGTCCATGGCCCGCCGGCTGGGATTCGATCTCCTGCAACGCGAGATCAGGGGCTGCGACGCCTATCTCAATACGCCACCCCTGCCCAGCCACTGGCTGCGCCAGCCCTTCTCGGCCTTCGGTGCGGAACTGGCGCGGCGCAAGGCGTTGCGGCTTCCTACCAGGATCGACTGGCCACTCTGGGAACAACGGGGCTTCCAGCGGCTGGCAGAAGTTCGTAATCTCGAACTGCTGCCCGGTCTGTTCCGGCGCCCGCTGGAGCTCTGGCTGGTGCTGGACCAGGCGCTGTTCCTACAGGAGCAAGGTTACAGTGTGACGTTGGGGACCTTCTGTCCCGTCAGCCTGACACCGCGAAACCTGCTGCTGACCGCGGAAAAACGCCGTTTGGTATAGGCCTACAGCCGCTCTACCCTGCACGTTTGTCGGAATCTGCGCAGAGGAGTGTAAAAAATACCTTTTGGTGATGGACTTCTCACAAAGTCTGCACAATAGTTAAGTCGCAATCTCGCAAAAAAAGCAGGAATAACAAAAATGCGCTACTACCTGCCCGTTTGGACCGGCGTTGCCGGTTGCCTCGTCTTCGCCCAAGCCCAGCTGCCCTGGCTTGCGGTGGCCTCCCTCCTTGTCAGCTGGTCTTTCCTGTTGTTCTCGCACGACAGCGCGAGAAGCTCAGCCTGGCATTCCAAGATCTCCAGCCTCCCCGTCAACTCCCCCCTGAGTTTTCAGTCCCACCATCGCCATTGAGGCGTGCTCCAGGCCAGGGACTGGCCTACACCCGACCTGACGGTCTGGCTGTCTCATTGTTTAGTGAAGCAGCTCACAATTTCCGCATCCCGCATTAAAGTCCGACGGAACGTTTTACCTCCCCCCGCTGCCCGGGCAAGCCATTCATCGCACCCTGATGCGAGAGAAGTGTGCCACCCGTCCGCCCGCGTTGTGACGCACTCCGCCCTTCTTCACTTCGCCTCCCCTGCCGCAGCCCGACTGGCGTGCTATTTGCCCCGAACTGGGGCAACTCGACAGCGTCGTCCGGCCTTTCTACCGTGTGAACCTCTTAATCAGTGCCGAGTCCTAACGTCGCTACAGCCATCATGGCATTTAGCGATCGGTGGTCAGTCATCGGTCCTAGAGCGCCATAGTGAACATTTCATACGCTGGTAGCTGCCTCGCCCAGTTGAAAGTTCGTGCACGGTATACGCACAAGGATGGAACCATGAATTTGAAAGAACGCGGCATTTTGCATACGAATTCCTCGGCAATCTCGCTCGCACACCGCCTGCTCGATCTCGCCGTGATCACGCTGAGCGCCTACGTGGCAGGCACCTGGGCGTCGGACACCGGCATGCGTCCCGAGCATTGGGTCGTCATCTTCCTGTCCTTGCTGATCTTCCACTTCCTCACCGAGCTGAACCACGTCTATGGTTCCTGGCGCGGCGAGCGCATCACCGATGAACTGCTCAAGATCGCCACCTACTGGGTGCTGACCTTCGCGACCGTGTTCATGGTGGACTATTTCTTCTTCGATCAGTCCTATCTGACGCCTGGCGTGATGCAGGGTTGGCTGGGTCTGACGCTGGGCACTCTGTGCGGCTATCGCGTCCTGCTGCGCTCGATCATGCACTCCCTGCGCAAGGCCGGCATCAATACCCGCAACGTCGCCATCGCCGGCAACGGCATGGTCGCCCAGCGTCTGGCGCACACCATCAGCACGGCGCCCTGGATGGGCCTGCGCATCGCCGGCTTCTATAGCGAAAACCAGGACACCGGTGAAGAAGGCGTGCCCAGCCCGGCGTTGAACGGCGGCCTCGAGCAGCTCATGCAGGATGTCCGCTCCGGCCAGGTCGACAAGGTCTACATCACCCTGGGCATGGCCGATCAGAGCAAGATCAACTGGCTGGTCCAGGAGCTGAGCGACACCACGGCCTCGGTTTACATCATCCCGGACATCTTCATGTTCCACCTGCTGCACGCCCGCAGCGAAAGCCTGGACGGCCTGCCCAGCATCAGCATCTTCGATACCCCGATGGATGGTGCCAGCCACATCGTCAAGCGTATCGAGGACATCGTGCTGTCTTCGATCATCCTCGCCATGATCTCCCTGCCCATGCTGGCCATCGCCATCGGCATCAAGATCACCTCGCCCGGCCCGATCTTCTTCAAGCAGAAGCGCTACGGCATGGACGGCAAGCCGATCGAAGTGTGGAAATTCCGCAGCATGAAGGTCATGGAAAACGGGGCCAAGGTCACCCAGGCCACCAAGAATGACTCCCGGATCACCCCCTTCGGTGCATTTTTACGACGTACGTCTCTCGATGAATTGCCTCAATTCATTAATGTACTCCGCGGCGAAATGTCCATCGTCGGTCCCCGCCCTCATGCGGTCGCTCACAACGAGCAGTACCGCAAGCTGGTGCAGGGCTACATGCTCCGCCACAAGATGAAGCCCGGCATTACCGGTTGGGCTCAGGTCAATGGCTGGCGCGGCGAGACCGACACCCTGGACAAGATGCAGAAACGCGTCGAGTTCGATCTGGACTACATCCACCATTGGTCCTTCTGGTGGGACGTCAAGATCATCTTCCTCACGCTGTTCAAAGGCTTCATCAATAAGAACGCATACTGAGTCTGGCCGGGGCCGCTGGCCCCACTGCTCAGCACGACGATCTGGAGCCTGGACTCCTGACTCTAATTACATCGGCAGCGAGCAACTCCCGAAGGGATTGCTGGGCTATCTGCCGTAGATATCTGTTGTCCGGACAACAGGAAGGTTTTGAAGAATGATCAAGTCGATATTGGTTGTATGCGAAGGGAACATCTGCCGTAGCCCAGTCGCAGAAGCACTACTGGCCAAGGCCCTGGAAGGCCGTGACGTCCAGGTCGGCTCGGCCGGCATCAGGGCGCTGGTCGGCCATGGCATCGAGAAGACCGCTCAGGAGGTACTACTACGGGAGAACGGCATCGATTTCACTACCCACAAAGCTCGCCAGGCGGATGCAGAGATGCTGCGCAAGGCGGATTTGATTTTGACCATGGAAGAGTTCCACTCACGCTCCGTCGAAAGTATTGCTCCTGAAGTCAGGGGTAAGGTTTTTCTGATCGGGAAATGGTTGAGCAATCAAGAAGTACCAGACCCTTATCGCCTTTCTAAAGAGATGTTTCAAAATGTCCAAATACTTTTGACGCGCTGTGTAGACAGTTGGCTTCCATACATCAAATAGGGAAGAAGGAATTTCATGACCACGATGCCTCGCTTTACTCCCGAAGTTAAGAATGAGTCGGATATCAACTTCTCCGCACTCTTCGGTATGTTGATCGATTACAAATGGCAACTCTTGTCGGTAATCGGTATTTTCGCTGCGCTCGGTATTGGCTATGCCATTCTGGCCACGCCGATGTATTCGTCCAACGCCATGATCCAGATCGAAATGGAGAAGAAGGGCGTTACCCGACTGACCGATCAGTCCACCGGCATGCCGCCGCCCATGCCCGAGGCGGTGACCGAGATCGAACTGCTCAAGTCGCGTTCCGTGATCGGCAGGGCGATCGAGAACCTCAAGCTGGATATCGAGGTCAAGCCGCGCTACTTCCCGCTGATCGGCAACTTCGTCGCGCGTCGTTTCGAGCCGCAGAATGAAACCGACGTCGCCTCTCCCCTGCTCGGCCTGAACAGCTTTGCCTGGGGCGGCGAGAAGCTGGTCATCGACCAGCTGGAAGTACCGGACAGCAATCTCGACAAGCCGATGAAGCTGAAGGTCGAGGACAACCAGAACTTCACCGTCTTCAACGCCGACGACGAAGTGGTGCTGCACGGTGGCCTCGGCCAGCCGGTGAGCAATGCCGGTTACCAGATCAAGGTGACTACGCTGCAGGCTCGTCCTGGCACCGAATTCACCATCATGAAGAAGCGCTTCTCCAAGACCATCCAGGAATACCAGGGTCGCATCGTCGCCGGTGAGCGCGGCAAGATGTCGGGCATCATCGGTGTCGGTCTGCAGGACGCGGATCCGCTGAAGGCCCAGGCCATCGTCCAGGAAGTCGCGGACATCTACGTTCAGCAGAACATCGATCGCAACGCCGCCGAGTCCACCCAGAGTCTGGAATTCCTGCGTGCCCAGATCCCGGTCGTGAAATCCGACCTGGAAAAGGCCCAGTCCGCGCTGAACTACTATCAGACCAACAAGAAGTCGGTCGATATCGACAGCGAGACCAAGGGTGTCCTGGAACAGACCGTTGCCCTGGACAACCAGATCTCCGAGCTTAACCTGAAGCGCACCGAGATGGATCGCAAGTTCACTCGCCAGCACCCGGCCTACCAGGCGCTGATGAGCCAGCTGGGCCAACTCCAGGCCGAGCGCGCCAAGCTGCAGAAGCGCGTCGAAGTACTGCCGGAAACCCAGCAGGAACTGCTGCGCCTGAACCGCGACATCGAAGTGACCGGCCAGACCTATGCGCTGATGCTGAACAAGGCTCAGGAACTGGAAGTCATTCGCGCCGGTACCGTGGGTAGCGTCCGCATCATCGACAACGCCAACGCCAACGTCGACGATCCGTCCGCCCCCAACAAGCCGCTGATCATCGCCGTCGCCATCATCCTCGGTGGCATCGTCGGCCTGGCCATCGTCTACACCCGTCACACCCTGCGTCGCGGTGTCGAGACCCCGGAAGCCATCGAGCAGATCGGTCTGCCGGTCTACGCCTCGATCCCCTACAGCAAGAACCAGGCGGACACCACCAAGGTACTGGGCACCAAGCAGCCGGGCGAATCCTCGCTGACCGCCATCACCCATCCGACCGATCTGAGCACCGAGGCGCTGCGCAGCCTGCGTACCAGCCTGCACTTCGCCATGATCGAGGCCAAGAACAACATCCTGATGATCTCCGGTCCCAGCCCGGGCGTCGGCAAGTCCTTCGTGTCCTCGAACCTGGCCGCGGTGATCGCCGAATCCGGTCAACGTGTCCTGCTGATCGACGGCGACATGCGCAAGGGCTATCTGCACAAGCTGATGAACACCAAGCAGCAGGACGGTCTGTCCGATCTGCTGAGTGGCCGCATCGCGCTGAACGACGCCATCAAGAAGACCGAAGTGGGCAGCCTGGATTTCGTCTCCTGCGGCCAGTTCCCGCCGAATCCGTCGGAACTGCTGATGAGCCTCCGCTTCACCACCGTGCTGAAGAAATTCAGCGAGCTGTACGACATCGTTATCATCGACACCCCGCCGATCCTGGCGGTGACCGAGGCCGGCATCATCGGCAGCCACGCCGGTACCAGCCTGATCGTCGCACGTTTCGGCGTGAACAGTGTCAAGGAGCTTGAGGCGACCAAGCGCCGCTTCGACCTCAACGGCATTCCGCTCAAGGGCGTGATCTTCAACGCCGTCGAACGCAAGGCCAGTAACTACGGCTCCTATGGCAACTACCACTACTCCTACGAGCAGGACGCCAAGAGCTGATGCACTACCCCGGCTGGACGGCCTGAGCGCCGTCCAGCCAATCCCTTCAGGGATCGCGGCAGTATTCGTACAGGCGCACGAACAAGAAACTACCTCACACAGCGATTTCGAAGGGTTCGCTCCTGAACCCGGCCACGCTTGGCAGCCTTGGATCTCGACGCTGTACCGGATTGATGATTCTGAAGAATAGGAACACGCCAATGAACGTAGTCATGGTGCTCAACTACAAGGCCCCCAACGAAACCATCAGTTGTGTGGAGAGCATCCTCAAGCACTGCCCGTCCATCGATCACGCGGTGGTGGTGGACAATGATTCCCAGGACGGCTCCATCGACGTCCTGCAACGCTGGCAGGCCGAAAACGGCCTCAGCCAGGTCACCGTGCTCGCCAGTCCGCGCAACGACGGCTACGCCGGTGGCAACAACTACGGCATGCGCTGGGCGCTGGACAATCTGGCGGTCAAGCATTTCTGGGTCGTCAACAACGACGCCTACGTCAAGGACGATGCCTTCGCGCCGCTGCTGGCCGAACTGCAGCGCGCACCCAAGACCATCGTCGGCTCGGTGATCCTGAGTTCCCAGACCGGTCGCCTGGAGTGCTATGGCGGCGGCATCCTCTATCCGCTGCTGGGCAAGTCCAAGCTGCTGGGCAAGGACATCGAGGTCAGCGAGATCTCCAAGCTGGACCGTGAACCCGACTACATCATGGGCTGCAGCATGGCCTTCTGCGCCAGCCTGCTGACCGAGATCGGTTTCATGGACGAAGCCTACTTCATGTATTCCGAAGAGGTGGACTGGCAGCACCAGGCCAAGCGCAAGGGCGTCGCCCTCAAGGTCTCGCGGGAGAGCCAGCTCTATCACTATGGCTCCATGAGCTCTGGCGGCCGCAGCGCCTTCTACCACTACTTCCGTAATCGCGCGGCGACCCGTTTCAATCGCAAGTTCCACGGCGCCCCCTACGCACTGGTCTCCGCCGTGCTGCTGTCCGGCATCACCGTGCTCAAGGAATTCAAGAATCCGAAACTGGCCTGGTCCGGCGTCAAGGGCGCCTTCAAGGGAGCGACGATGCATGTCTAACCTACGCACCCAAGCTTTCGGTATCGATTTCTTCACCGGTACCAAGGACGAGTTGATGAGCTCGATCAGCCAGGACATCCATCGGCCCTACAGCTACATCGTCACGCCGAACATCGACCATGTCGTGCAGCTGCAAAGCAACTCCGACATGCGCGAGTCCTATCAGCGCGCCGGCAAGCGCATCTGCGACAGCCGGATCCTGATGCCCATCCTCAAGTCGCTCGGCGTCGCCGTGCCCGAGGTCATCACCGGCAGCGATCTCACCCTGAGCATCCTGCGCAAGGCCAACGACGAGCGCCTGTCGGTGGTGCTGATCGGTTCCAGCGAGAATGACGTCGGCAAGCTGCGCCGGATGTATCCGCACATCCAGCTGGCGCACTACAACCCGCCGATGGGCTTCATCAACGATCCGCTGGAGACGCAGAAATGCGTCGACTTCGTGATGCAGAATCCGTCGGAATTCATCCTCTATGCCGTAGGGGCTCCGCGTCAGGAAAAGCTCGCGCGGCAGATCGACAGCAGCAAGCGTACCGGCGTCGGTCTGTGCATCGGCGCGTCCATCCTGTTCGCCGTGGGCACCGTCAAGCGCGCACCGCGCTGGATGCAGAAAGCCAGGCTGGAATGGCTGCACCGGCTGTGCTCGGAGCCCAAGCGGCTGGCCAAGCGTTACGTGCACGATGCGCTGAGCATCCTGCCCATCTATCTCAAGGAACGCAGCAGTCGACGCACCTGAGTGGCTGCCCCGCAGCTTTCTCAGCCGCAAGGAAGATGACCACCGGACAAGCAGTCCGGTGGTCCCGTCTGGATGGGTAGGTCTATGAGCATTCTCCGTAAAAGTACCGTTTCCTTCGTTCTCCTGATCCCGTTGCTGATCCTGCACCTGGACGTGTTCGGCGAAAGCCCGCACAACCCGGTCGGCATCCTCTACCTGAACGAGCTGTATCTGGCCATCTGCATGGCCTTCACCTTCTTCTACCTGCTGACCAGCATTGGTACCCAGCAGCGCGAATTCAAGATCCTGATGACCTACGCCGTCTATTCTTCGGCGATCTTCATCGGGTTGCCGGCGATCTTTTCCTTTCTGTTCTACGGTCAGCCGATCTTCTACGGTCTGATCGAAGAGCGGCGGATCCTGTTCAGCTTCGGCTTCGCCACCCTGATGTTCCTCGGGCGCAACATGAGCGCCTCGCAATTCGAGAAAGCCCTGCTGATCACGGCGCTGCTGGCCGCCGTCATGGCCTGGATGTTCAAGTTCGGCGTGCTGCCGGACCTGCGCGACAAGCAGTCCTCCTTCGACCGCCCGGACCGTTCTTCCATCGGTGCGCCGGCGCTGTGCCTGGCCTACTTCTACTGCATCCAGACCTGGAACAAGGGCATCTCGCCGATCGATGGCTCGACGCGTAGCAAGACCGTCCACATCGTGCTGGCCATGGTCTTCCTGCTGACCCTGGTATTCGGTACCCAGACCCGGCAGCTGATCGTGCTGGCGTTGGTTTTCACCGTGTTCTGCCTGAAGAGCAAGTCGATCGTCTGGATCTGCGTCTCCACGCTGCTGCTGTCGCCCTTCTTCATCTTCCCGGACCTGATGAAGGTGCTGGGGCTGAATCTGGACTTCTATGCCCAGTCGGTGGAGGACGGTCCCACCGATGGCGTGCGTGAGCAGACCATCGGCTACATCTTCTCCCACCTCAGCCAGAACCACTGGTTGCCGAGCGGCTCGCTGTCGCTGATGTGGAACAACGGCTTCATCCCCTATTTCGGCGAGTACTTCTTCCTCTCCGACGTCGGGGTGTTCGGCACCCTGTTCCGCTTCGGCTTCCTGGCCTTCATCATCATCCCGGTATCGCTGTTCCTCTACTATCGCTGGGCCAAGATGCTGCACCCCGATACCGGCTTCGTGGTGACCGCCACCCTGGCCCAGCTGGTGATCTGGCCGCTGGCCGGCTTCTTCGAGTACCTCCAGGCCACCATCTGCTACCTGATGGTGATCCAGGCCCTGCGCGCGCTGCACCACTACAGCTCCGCCCCGGTCCAGGAGACTTACGTCAGCAGTCCCTACCCGCGTCCGAGCAGCCCGCTGGCTCGCCCGGTCTGATCCCTCGTGCCGCCCGGAGTCCGCCGGGCGGCCCCAAGGAGTTTTCACCCCCACGATGTCGATGATCAAAAACAGCACCTGGAACATCCTGGGTGTCGTCATTCCCAGTGCCATCGCGCTGCCCACCATGGGCGTGCTGTCGCGCCTGCTCGGTGTCGAGCAGTTCGGCCTGTTCACCCTGGCCTTCGCCATCGTCGGCTATGCCACCCTGTTCGATGCCGGCCTGTCGCGCGCGGTGATCCGCGCCGTCGCCATGCACCACGGCGACAAGGCGCTCAACCGATTGGTCATGGGCACGGCCACCGGCGCCGTCATCGGCCTGAGCCTGCTGGCGACACTGCTGCTGTGGTTCGGCGCGGGCAAGGTGGTGAGCCTGCTGCACGTCTCGCCCGAGCACTTCGACAACGCCGTGGCCGGCTTTCGCTGGCTGAGCCTGTGCGTCCCGCCCTTCCTGCTGGCGACGGTCTGGTTCGCCTACCTGGAAGGCAACGAGCGCTTCGGCGAATTCAACATCCTGCGGACCTTCTCCAATAGCCTGCTGGCGATCGCGCCCCTGATCGCGGTGCTGATCGAACCGAGCTTTTCCGCCACCGTGATCGGCCTGGTGCTGGCCCGGGTGGTCTCCATGGCGCTGGCCTACTGGCCGTTGCACAAGGACTTCCCGGAAGGCATCCGTACCTTCAAGGTCGAGGTGTTCAAGGAGCTGCTGAAATTCGGCAGCTGGATGACGGTGAGCAACATCATCAGTCCGCTGATGGTCTATTTCGACCGCTTCGTGCTCTCGCACATGGTCGGTGCCAGCCGCGTGTCCTTCTACACCGCCCCGGCCGAGGCGGTCTCGCGGATGCTGATCATCCCCAATGCCGTGGCCCGCGTGGTGTTCCCGCTGCTGAGCAAGAGCGGCGAGGACGCCGCGCGCCAGGCCAACAAGGCCTTCTGGGGCCTGTTGCTGATCAGCCTGGCGATGGTGCTGCCGATCCTGGCGCTGGCGCCCTGGATCATGACCGTGTGGATGGGCCCGGAGTACGGCGGCGATGCCGCGCAGATCCTGCGCATCCTGGTAGTGGGCTTCATCTTCAACGCCCTGGCGCAGATTCCCTTCGCCAAGATCCAGGCCCGTGGCCATTCGCGGACCACCGCGATGATCCATCTCGCCGAACTGCTGCCCTACCTGGGCCTGCTGGTGGTCTGCATCCAGCATTTCTCCATCATGGGCGCCGCCATCGCCTGGACCATCCGGGTGACCGTGGACTATCTGGCGCTGGAATACTTCGCCCGGCGCACACCGCCGCTGCAACCCACGCCGGTCTATCAGCAGAGTTCCTGAGGGAGCCCTGCCCTGACGAACTTACGCAACACACGAGAGGTGCTGTCCGTGTCACGAGTGAAACGTCGTATCGGTGGTGGCCTGCTGGCCACCGTCTTGTTGTCCGCAGCGCTTTATGGCCAGGCTCAGCCACAACCGGCGACAGCCAAGGTGGACCTCATCGGCATCAACATGTCGGCCGCCGGCTTCGCCGGCCAGGTCCTGCCCGGCGTGGAAGGTACCAACTACTTCTATCCCGGCGAAGAGTACTTCCGCCGCTACGCGGACAAGGGCATCCGCTTCATCCGCTTCCCTTTCCTCTGGGAGCGGGTGCAACCCCAGCTCGGCGGTGAACTGGACCAGGCCCAGGTCGCGCTGCTGCAGCGCACCCTGGATTTCGCCGACAAGTACGGCATCCGGGTGATCCTGGACATGCACAACTACGCGCGCTATCGCGGTCAGCTGATCGGCTCGTACCAGGTGCCCTACGCCAGCTACGCCGATGCCTGGAAACGCCTGGCCCTGACCTTCCAGAAGCATCCGGCGCTGTACGGCTACGATGTCATGAACGAGCCCCACGACACCCAGGGTCTCTGGCCCCGGGCGGCGCAGACGGCCGTGGACAGCATCCGCAGCGTCGACATGAAGACGCCGATCTTCATCGCCGGCGACAGCTGGTCCAGTGCCCAGCGCTGGCCCCAGGTGAATGGCGATCTGCTGATCAAGGATCCGGCGGACAACCTGATCTACGAAGCCCACATCTATTTCGACGACGATTCCAGCGGCAATTACGCCTCGGGCATGAAGGGCGTCCATCCCATGATCGGCGTGGAAAGAACCCGCCCCTTCATCGAGTGGCTGAAAAAGCATAATTTGCGCGGCTTCATTGGCGAATATGGGATACCTGCACACCCACAGTGGCTGGAAGCCATGGACAATCTGCTGAGCTATCTGGGCGAGCAGTGCGTACCCAGCGCCTATTGGGCGGCCGGTCCGGGTTGGGGCGACTATCCTCTGGCCATCGAACCGAAGAACGGTGCGGAAAAGCCGCAGACGGCCCTGCTGCAAAAACACCTGAACAAACATGACTGCCAGGTCATAGGACCTCGTTAGCGGAGATGTGACAGATTTCGAACGGCGTCACCTTTTCCGTTCCCGGGGTGCTGAACTCGATGGCTAAAGGCCAGTCCTAGACCAGCAGACTCAGGTGCTCATACAACTAGAAGCTGAGACCTCGAGTTCTCTCGCACGCTGGACAGGCTGGTCACATGGAACCTGGTCCACCGTCGAGGCTCGCTGCGTCTCGCGAAGGAACACCATGAATAACCGGCTCGTCGCTTCTACCTTCCGATTTATTCCTCTTGCTCACACTCAATCAGCAATCAAGGACGAATGACATGAAAACCAAATTTACCGCTCTGGCCTTGCTGTCCGGCATCGTCCTGCAGGGTTGCGCCTACTCCCCGGGTCAGTACCTGGACCAGGACGACCTGAAGAGCGATCCGAGCATCCAGGGCACCAAGGTCCAGCTGATCCCGATCACCAGCTCGCTGCTGATGAGCCAGGATTCCGCGGCCCTGTCCAAGGCTCCCGACCTCAAGCCCCTGCTGGACTACAAGCCGCAGGCCTACCGCGTCGGTCCGAGCGACCTGCTCTACATCACCGTCTGGGATCACCCCGAACTGACCGCTCCGTCCGGCGCCCAGCAGCAGCTGGAAGCCAACGGTCGCCTGGTGCGTCCGGATGGCACCCTGTTCTACCCCTACGTCGGTACCGTGCGCGCCGCCGGCAAGACCCTGGAAGAGATCCGCACCGATATCTCCCGCCGTCTGGCCACCTTCATCGACAATCCCCAGGTCGACGTTAGCGTGCTGAAGTTCGGCAGCCAGAAGGTCACCATCTCCGGTGCCGTGAACAAGGGCGACGCCATTCCCCTGACCACCAAGCCCATCACCCTGGTGGAAGCCCTGGGCCAGGCCGGTGTGGCCAACAGCGGTGACGCCGACCTGACTGGCGTGACCCTGGTCCGCGACGGCAAGGAATACCGCCTGGATACCGACAGCCTGAACCGCAAGGATTCCAAGCTGTACGGCATCTACCTGAAGGACGGTGACAGCCTCCACCTGCCCTACAACGATGCCCGCAAGGTCTATGTGGTCGGTGAAGTCCGCGCTCCGGCAGCGGTCAGCTACAAGATCACCAACCTGAACCTGATGGAAGCCCTGAGCCAGGCCGGCGGCATCCAGCAGGAAACCGCCAACGCCGACGCCGTCTACGTCATCCGTGGCCCGGAAGACCTGAAGGCTCCGGGTGCCACTGCCCAGGTCTTCCACCTGGCGGCCAAGAACCCCACCGCCTATGTGCTGGCGCAGAACTTCCATCTGCAGCCGCAGGACGTGGTCTTCGTCGGCCCGGCCGGTATCACCCGCTGGAACCGCTTCGTCAGCCAGCTGCTGGGCTCGACCAACATCCTCTCCACCAGCGCCAACCTGAACAGCAGCTTCAAGTAACGGTGCCCGTTGCCGTCATGCCGGTTACCGCCGCGCATGACGGCAATTCCTCTGGACGTATCGCCACATCCCCGCTGTATTCCCCGCTTCACCTCCCCCGTCAAAACGCTTGAAATCCGCTGCCTAGAGAGCCTTGCCCTCCAGTCATTGGTTATTTCGATACCTGTTGGCCCCCTAATTGCTGCCGCTCGGCTTGGCACAGGCAGTTTTTCGTCACGCTTTTGCGTAATGTAGCTACCCTGATACCGAAGTTGGGCACGTTTAAGGACTGGGTGTGGCGTCAGGCAAGGCAACGAGAGCAAGGTCCCGCTTCGGTTGGTGGCGCAGGCTGACAGTAGGGCTCCTGGGCTACCTGTCCCTCCTGGGGACGGCCCTGGCGGCGCCCGCCAGCGTGGCGTTCTGGTACGCGGAAAAACCGCCGGTAGCCGAACTCGCCCAGTTCGACTGGGTGGTGCTCGAACCCGGCCATGCCGGCGCCGCCGATGTCCGCGCCCTGCACGAGGCCGGTGCCCAGCCCTTCGCCTATCTGTCCATCGGCGAATTCGCCGGAGACGCGGCCGCCCTGGACATGGCCGGCCTCAGCGCGGGTGCCAGCCCGGTGGCCAACAAGGCCTGGGGCAGCCAGGTGATGAATCTGGCGTCCCCGGTCTGGCGTGCCCATCTGCTCGAACGCGCCGTCCAGCTGGCCAAGGCCGGTTACACCGGGCTCTTCCTCGATACCCTCGACAGCTTCCAGCTGGTGGCCGAAGAACAGCGGGAAAGCCAGCGCCTGGCGCTCAAGAGCCTGCTGGCCGAACTGCACCGCCGTCAGCCGTCGCTCAAGCTGTTCTTCAATCGTGGCTTCGAGGTGCAACCCGAATTGCCCGGTGTCGCCGCCGCCATGGCGGTCGAATCCATCTATGCGGGCTGGGATGCCGGCAAGAAGACCTATCGCCCGGTCAGCGAGCAGGACCGCGCCTGGCTGAAGCCGCGGATCGAGGCGGCGCGCAGTGCCGGCCTCCCGGTCATCGCCATCGAGTACCTGCCGCCGGAGCAGCGCGACGAAGCCCGGCGCCTGGCCAAGCGGTTGCGCGACGAAGGCTATGTGCCCTATATCACCACCCCCGACCTCAACACCCTGGGTATCAGCTCGGTAGCCCTGCAGCCACGACGGCTGGCGCTGCTCTACGATGGCCGCGAAGGCGCCCTGCGCCAGTCGGCGGTGCACCGCTTCCTGGGCAGCGCCCTGGAATACCAGGGCTATCGCCTGGACTATTTCGATGCCTCCAAGCCGCTGCCCACGGCCTGGCCTGGCGCGCTCTACGCCGGAGTCGTGACATGGATGACCAGCGGTCCGCCACCCCATTCGCGGGAGTTCAGCGACTGGATCGGCCAGCGCCTGGACGAAAAGACGCCGCTGCTGATCCTCGGCGGCCTGCCGCTGGACAACGAGGCCCTGCTCAAGCGGCTGGGCCTTGGCGTCAGTCGCAAGCCGCTGCCCGACAACCTGAGCCTCAAGGTGCTGGACCCCGCCCTCGCCGGCAACTTCGAGGCACCGGTCAAATTGCGGACGCGTGACCTGCCCGCCGTGCAGACGCTGCCCGGCGGGCCGACACCGGTGGTCAGCCTGACCGGCCCGGGCGGGACCTTCGTACCCATGGGCGTGGCCTCCTGGGGCGGCTTCGCCTTCGGTTCCTATGTCATGGAAGACGGTCCCGAAGCCAGTCGCTGGATCATCGACCCCTTCGCCTTCACGGCGAAGACACTGCAACTGCCGCCCTTGCCGGTGCCCGATCCGACCACGGAGAACGGCCGGCGCATCGCCACCGTGCACATCGACGGCGACGCCTTCGCGTCCAAGGCGGAGATTCCAGGCGCGCCCTTTTCCGGCCAGGTGGTGTTGGAGCAGTTCATCCAGCCGCACCCCTTTCTGACCTCGGCCTCGATCATCGAAGGCGAGGTCGGCCCCAAGGGCCGCTATCCGGAGCTGACCGCGCAACTGGAGCCCATCGCCCGCCGCCTGTTCGCCGATCCCAAGGTGGAGGTGGCCACCCACACCTTCAGCCATCCGTTCTTCTGGCAACCGGCGGTCTCCGAGCAGAGCGAGAACTTCGAAGCCCAGTACGGCTACATGATGCAGATTCCCGGCTACGACAAGGTGGATTTCACCCGGGAGATCGTAGGTTCGACGCGCTATATCAACGAGCGCCTGACCACCCCGCAGAAGCCGGTGAAGATGGTGTTCTGGTCCGGTGACGCCCAGCCCGATGCCGCCACCCTCAAGCTCGCCTACGACAACGGCCTGCTCAACGTGAACGGCGGCAACTCGCACATCACCCGGTCGCAGCCTTCGGTGAGCGGTCTCTACCCCTTCATTCGCCCCACCCCGGGCGGCCTGCAGTTCTATGCGCCCATCATCAACGAGAACGTCTACACCAATCTCTGGCGCGGTCCCTATTACGGCTTTCGCGATCTGCTCTATACCTTCGAGCGTACCGAGCACCCCCGGCGCCTGCGCGGGCTGAATCTCTACTACCACTTCTACTCGGGCACCAAGCAGGCCTCGCTCAAGGTCATGGAAGAGATCTACCAGGGCATGGCCGCCGAGCACCCGCTGTCGCTGTGGATGAGCGACTACCTGAGTCGACTGCGGGGCTTCTATACCGCCAGTCTGGCCCGGGAGGACGACGGCAGCTGGTCGATCAAGGCCCTCGACGGCCTGCGTACCCTGCGCCTGGATCCGCGCCTGGGCTGGCCGGACCTGCAGCGTTCGAAGGGCATCGCCGGAGTCCGCGACCTGCCGCAGGGACGCTATGTCCACCTGGCCGGCGATCAGGCGCGGCTGGTACTGCGCGACAGCCGCGACCCCACTCCCGCCCTCGAAGAGGCCAACATCCCGCTGCAGCAGTGGGACTACCTATCGCCTACGCGTATCCGCTTCGCCTTCGCCGGGCAGTTTCCGCTGGAGATGACCCTGCGCGCGCCCTCGGCCTGCGAGGTGCGGGTCGGTCGCGAGCGCTACAAGGGCCAGCCAGGCCAGGCCGGACTGCTGACGTTCAAACTTCCGCTAACACGAGTGAGTGACGGTGAGATCGTCTGCGGCTAAGAAAACCCGGCTCCTGAGCGGTTGGACACTGCTGGGGGTCGCGCTCCTCACCGCCCTGGTGCTGGTGCTGACCTTTCACGGCAAGCAGGTCTTCCTGCCCGGCGAAGAGCCGGCCGATCAGGTCTCCATCAGCTATGCCCAGGTGCTGCTCAAGGCGACGCCGGACGATACCGGGCTGCGCATGAAGCTGATCGACCAGTTGATCGCCCTGGGGCGCATCGACGAGGCCCGGCGTCAGTTGCAACTGCTGCCCGAGCCCCTGGCGTCGACGCCCTTCTACGCCCTGGAACTGGACATCCTGCAGGCAGAAGCCCAGCCGCAAGGCCTGGCCGACACCGATCGCGAACGCCTGGCGCAACGGTTGAGCGCCCTGGACGTGGCGACCCTGAGCACGCCCCAGCTGCAACGGGTGGCCGAGCGCGCCCTGCAACTGGCGGATCCGGCCACGGCGGCGCAGCGTTACGTCGAACTGGCCCAGCGCGATCCGTCCCGGCGCCAGCAGTGGCTGGAACAGGCGGCGCGCTGGAGTCTGGCCGGCGGTCGTCAGCCGGAGGCCGCCCGCCTCTATCTGCGCCTGGCCGATCTCGCCGATTCGGCCGAACAGCGCCAAGGCTACCGGCACCAGGCCTTCGATGCCTGGCTCGCCGCCGGCCAGGGCGCCGAAGCCGCCGCCCTGCTGGAGCAGGAACTGCCGTGTCTGCAAGCCGATGCCAGCGGTCTGGCCTGGCTGCAGGCCGGGGTGGCCGCCGCCCAGGGCAGCGGGCGCCTGGACCTGGCCCAGCGCCTGATCGATCGCTGGCGCGAGTGGCAACCGGACGATCCTGCCGCCCTGGAGGCCGGCTACCGCCTGGCCCTGGGACGGGGCGACACCGAACGTGCCTGGGAGGAAGGTCATCAGCTGCTGGCACTGCGTCCGGACGATGAAAAACTGCTCGCGGAACTGGCCCAGCTGGGCGAATGGACCGGCCATATGGACGAAGCCCTCGGCCTCTGGTTGCGCCTGCTGGCCCGCCAGGACGATCCGGCCCGCCGCGACCACGCCTGGAAGCTGGCCGCCCGGGCGTTTCGCTTCGATGCCGTGGTCGAGTTGCTGGCCGGAGCGTCGCGGCAGCGCCAGCTGGACAAGACCGAACTGGATGCGCTGATCTTCGCCTACGAGTCCCTGGGGGATCCCGCCGCCGAGGAGCGCTGGCTGCGGGACTACATCAAGCGTCAACCGAAGCAGCGCCTGGCCTGGGAGCGGCTGCAGCAGCTGCTGGCCCGTACCGAGCAGGGCGATGCCGAAGCCGAGGGCTGGGCAGCGTTCGGCAAGAGATTCCCGCTGACCAATGCGGAGTATCTGACCTGGGCCGGCACCCTGTGGCGGCTGTTCAAGCCCGAAGAGGCCTGGAAGGTGCTCGAGGGCATGCCGGCCAAGCAGCGGCAGGGCGTCGACTACTGGCGCCTGCGAGCGGAGCTGGCCTGGGAACTGGAGCGCGATGGCGAGGCCCAGCTGGCCTTCGAACGCCTGGCCGCGAGCGACAAGGGCCTGGCCGCCAACGACGAGGATCGGCTGCTGGCGATCTATCTGCGCACGGCGCCGCGCAAGGCCCTGGCCTTGCTGGAAAAGAGCTGGGAAAAGAGCAAGAGCCAGAAGCGCCTGACCGACGCCCTGCAATGGGCCGAGCAACTCAAGGACACGGCGGCGCTGGAGCGGCTGCTGGCCAGTGCCGCGCGCGAGCCGGCCTCGGCCGACAATCCCGCCGTCTGGCTGGCGCGCTCGGGTCTGGACTTCCAGCGTGGCCGCGTCGCCCAGGCCGAAGAGGGCTATCGCCAGGCGCTGCAGCGCTTCCCGGACGACGACCGCTTCCGCGAACGGCTGCTGTGGCTGCTCATCGACCAGAATCGCCAGACCGAACTGGCCACCCTGTTGCGCGACTGGAAGGGCCGGGCCCGGGGCAGCGATGTGCTCTGGCTGCCCTTCGGCAGTGGCCTGGTGCTCCTGGGTCAGGCGGAAGAGGCGCTTGGCTGGTATCGCCGCTACCTGGACGCCCACCCCCAGGACTGGCTGGTGCAGGCCGCCTACGCCGATGCCCTGGACGCCGCCGGTCACCAGGACGCGGCGCTGCGGCTGCGCAAGGCCGTCACGCCGCACCTGGCCAACGACGAGGTGCCGGCCACCCCCGAGCGCTATGCCACCTACCTGCGCCTGCTCTCCAGCCTGCGCGGTCCCCAGGCGGCGCTGGCCCAGGCGCGCGCCTGGCAGGATGGCTCGCCGAGCATGCTGCAACTCTGGTTCGACCAGTGGCTCGACGCCCTCAGCCAGAACAACGACGACGGCCTCAAGAGCGAATGGCTGGCCTGGGCCAAGAGTCGTGGCCTGAAGGTGCGCCAGTACGAGCAGTTGCAGGAGGTCCTGCGCCGGCAGAATCGCGGTGAGCTGGAGAAGCTACTGGCGGCCGGCGATCTGGATCCGGCGCAGCGCGTCGAGGTGCTGCAGCGCCTCGGCCATGCCGGCGACGCCCAGGCCGCAGCCCTGACGGCCGCCGGCGACGAACCACCGGAGGTCATCCAGCGACAGCTGCTGCGCCAGGCCACCGAGCAGGCCGAACGCACCCCCAATGGCGTCCAGGCCGGCTGGGAGCGCCGCGACTATGGTGGTCTGGTCGAACAGGGCACCGAGGTGCGCGCCGCCCGGCGGCTCGGCGATGACGTCTATGCCGATGTCCAGCTCAAGCAGAATCGCGTGGAGAGCAGCGGCCTCAAGTCCGATGCCCTGGGCAACGAACACCAGATGCTGCTCAAGGTGTTGAAGAATCTGGCCGACGGCGGTCTGGAAACCACCGTGGACGCCAGTCAGCGTTCGGACAGCAATCGCCTGGGCCTGGGCGTCGCCCGCACCTGGCGTATCGATGGCAACACCGAGATCGAGGCGGCCCTGGACTGGCACCGGCAACCCGACGAGAGTGGCTATCTGCGCGCCCTTGGCCGGCGTGACAGCGTCAGCCTGGCGGGTCGCCACAACCTCACGCCACGCGACCAGCTGAGCTGGCGGGCGGCGCACAATCGCTATTCCAGTCGGGACGGCGATGCCCTGGGCAGTGGCTTCGCCTTCAACCTGGAGCTGAGCCATATGATCTTCTTCGAAGGTCCCACCTGGCAGGTGCGCAGCGGCATCACCTACCAGCAGAACAGTGCGCGCAGCACCCTGCCCGCCAGCGTCACCCGCTACCTGCAGCCGCTGGCCGGCAGTGGCGGGAACGGCGAGGTCACCGCGGCCGACCTGGAAGCCCTGGGCGGCACCCAGCTCTTGCAGGATCGCTATGGCCAGCTCTATGTCGGCAGCAGCTGGCGCCGCGGCATTCCCGGCTCGCTCAACCGCACCCATCCCCAGTACAGCTGGCTGGTGGACACCCTGGTCGGCTGGCAGTGGACCGAGCGCGAATTCAACTACGGTTTGAATGTCGGCCTGGGCATGGTAGTGCTCGGCGACGACGAACTGGCGTTCACCGCCGGCTACCAGTCCGCGCCCCAGGGCAGCGGCGGTCAGGCCGGCAGCACCCTGGGCATTCAATACAGCAATCGAATCGGTCGCTAGACCGCTTCAAGGGAGAGACCTCATGAACATCACGCGTCTGCTCGTCGCCAGTGTCGCCACCGTGCTCCTGGCCGGCTGCTCGAGCTTTACCCGTCCCAGCGGCGAGGCCCTGCCCAAGGATGCGCGCTGGGGCCTGGTGCCCCTGGCCAACTATGCCCAGGCGCCCATGGCCGGCGATCGTGCTGCGCAGATCCTGGTCAGCGTGCTGGGCGAGCGCGGCATCCGTCCGCAGGTCTATGACGACAGCCAGGGCGGCAATCCTGCCGACGACGAAAAGGCCCGCCAGCGCGCGGCCCTGGACTGGGCGCGACAGCAGAATCTGCAATACGTGCTCACCGGCAGCGTCGACGAGTGGCAGTACAAGAACGGCCTGGACGGCGAGCCGGCGGTGGGCGTGACCCTCCAGGTCATCGAGCCGGCCAGCGGCCGGGTGGTCTGGAGCAACAGCGGCGCCCGCTCCGGCTGGTCGCGCGAGAGCCTGGCGGCCACCGCACAGAAGGTCCTGCGCGGCACCGCGCAAGAGCTGCAGTTGCGCTGATGGCCCTGCAATCCGTCCACAAGGACTACACCCTGGCGCCCCGTGCCAGCGGCCGCCTGTCCTGGCTGGAAACGCTGCTGGTCACGGCGGCCGCCCTGGGGCTGGGATTCTGGCTGGTGCCGGAAGATCCCCTGATGGTCGGCCTGGCCTTTCCCTGGGTGGTGTTCGCGCCCATCCTCATGGGCGTGCGCTATGGCTTCATACGTGGCCTGGTGAGCGCCAGCCTGCTGGTGGTGGCGCTGCTCTATCTGCATCGCCAGGGCTATCCGGCCTACGAGGAAATCCCGCCATCCTTCATCGTCGGCGTGCTGCTCAGCGCCATGCTGGTGGGTGAATTCCGCGACCTCTGGAATCGTCGCCTGGAACGCTTGGACCTGGCCAACGACTATCGCCAGCTGCGCCTGGACGAATTCACCCGCGCCCACCACCTCTTGCGCATCTCCCACGATCGCCTGGAACAGCGCGTCGCGGGCAACGATCTCAGCCTGCGCAGCTCCTTGCTGGATCTGCGCCGTCAGCTGCGCGAGGTGCCCCGCGAGCAGGATTCCCTGCAGGCCCTGGCCGAACCCATCGTCGGTCTGCTGACCCAGTACGGCTCGCTGCGGGTGGCCGGGCTGTACCGGGTCGACGGCAATGGCCGGGTGGATCGTCGCGCCCTCGCCAGCCAGGGCGAGATGCCCGGCATCGATCCCGATGACCTGCTGGTGCGCCTGGCCCTGGAGCGCGGCGAGACCCTGAGCATCCGCCAGGCGCTGCTGGAGCGCGGCGAGACCCAACATTCGGCGCTGCAGGCCTGCGTGCCGCTGCTGGACACCGAGGAGCGGCTGCTGGCGGTGCTGGCCATCGAACAGATGCCGTTCTTTTCCTTCAACGAACGCACTCTCAATCTGCTGACCATCCTCGCCGGCCACATCGCCGACCTGCTGGGGAGCGATCACCAGGCGCTGGCCCTGGCCGACGACGACGCCCAGCAATTCTCCCAGCATCTCAAGCGTTCGCTGCGCGATGCCCAGCAGCACGCCCTGCCCGCCTGCCTGTTCTGCTTCGAGATGACCGAGGCCGAGGGTGGCGAGCGTGCCCTGGCGCTGCTGGAAGGCAGTCGCCGCGGCCTCGACCTGCAACTGCGCCTGACCAACCAGGCGGGCCACTCCTGCCTGCTGGTACTCCTGCCGCTGACCTCCTCCGATGGCCTGGAAGGCTATCGCCGCCGGCTACGCCAGCTGCTGGCCGAGCGCCATGGCCAGGACAGCACCCTGGAAAGCCTGGGCGTGCGCAGCCACGAGCACGAGCTGCTGCCCAAGACCCGCGCCCAGGAGCTGCGCGTCTTCCTGTTCAACGAGTGTGGCCTGCATGAACAGCAAGTGGCTGTTTAGCGGCGCCTTCGCCTTCGAGGCCAGCAGCTGGGCGCTGCTGTTCGCCAACCTGCCGGTGGCGGCGGCGGCCCTGGCCTTCGCCGCCGCCCATGCCGCCGGCAGCGCCCTGCTGGCAGGCGGCGCCTGGCTGCTGCTGCCGCGGCGCTACCAGCGCCCGCTGCCCTGGAGTCCGCTGTTTCTCTTCGCCCTGGCCTTCTTCATTCCGCTGCTGGGCGCGGCCGGGGTGATCGCCGCGGTGTTTCCGGCGCTCTATCTGCCGCGCAAGCACCGCGAGATCGCCTGGGAGGCACGCAGCGTGCCCAATCTGCCGTTCCGCCCACTGGAGCGGCGCGAGGAGATGCTGTTCAGCGATGGCGGCCTGCAGGACGTCCTGCGCCATGCGCCCAGCACCGACAAGCGCCTGACCGCGCTCTTCGCGACCCGCCGCATGCCGGGGCGCGACGCCATTCCGATCCTCAAGCTGGCCCTGCGCGACCCGGCCGACGACGTGCGCCTGCTCGCCTATTCGATGCTCGACCAGCAGGAAAGCCAGATCAACCAGCGCATCGAGACCCAGCTCGGCGAACTGGCCAGCACCCCTGCCGAGCGCCAGCCGGCGCTGCACGGCACCCTGGCCCGCGGCTACTGGGAGCTGGCCTACCTGGGCCTGGCCCAGGGCAGCGTCCTGCGCCACGTGCTCGGCCAGGCGCGGGAACACATCGAACTGGCCCTGGCTGGTGAAGAGAACGAAGAGCTGCGCATCCTCGCCGGGCGCATCGCCCTGGAACAGGGCGAGCCGGAACGGGCCCTGGCATTCTTCCAGGCCGCCGAGGCGGCGGGCGTGCCCCTGGCCCAGCTGGCGCCCTTCCGTGCCGAGATCGCCTTTCTACGCCGCGATTACGCGGTCATCCCGGCCCTGCTCGACAGCCTGCCGGCGGATCTGAAGAAGCGGCCGCCGTTCGCCGCCCTGGTGAAGTACTGGTTATGAAAGACGCCCCTGCCGCGACCGTGACGCCCGATGTCTGCCTGCTCCTGGAGGGCACCTGGCCCTATGTGCGCGGCGGGGTGTCGAGCTGGGTCAACCAGCTGATCCTCGGCCTGCCGGAGCTGACCTTCTCGGTGTTCTTCATCGGCGGCCAGCGCGAGAACTACGAGAAGCGCCACTACGCCATCCCGCCCAACGTGGTGCACATCGAGGAACACTTCCTCGCCGGCTCCTGGGTACCCAAGGGCGCGCCCATCAGCCCGCGGCGCCAGGCGCCGGTGCAACTGCTGCGCGACCTGCACGCCTTCCTGCACCACCCGGACGAACCCAGCGCCGCCCAGGGCGATGCCCTGGTGGATGCCTTCGCCCAGGGCAGCGTGACCCTGGACGACTTCATGTACAGCCGCGCCAGCTGGGAAGCCATCACCGAGGGCTACGAGCGCTATTGCACCGACCCGTCCTTCGTCGACTACCTCTGGACCCTGCGCGCCATGCAGGCGCCGCTGCTGATGCTGGCCGAGGCCGCGCGGCGCCTGCCGCGGCCGCGGATGATCCATTCGATCTCCACCGGCTATGCCGGCATGCTCGGCGCCATCCTGCAGCGGCGCTGGGGCTGCGACTTCCTGCTCAGCGAGCACGGCATCTACACCAAGGAGCGCAAGATCGACCTGGCCCAGGCCAAGTGGATCGCCGAAGGCCCGGACGAGGCCCTGCGCACCGGGCTGGACGTGGACGTCAGCTACATCCGCCGGCTGTGGATCCGCTTCTTCGAGCGCATCGGCCTGCTCACCTACAAGGCCGCCGATCCGATCATCTCGCTCTATGACGGCAACCGCCGCCGGCAGATCCAGGACGGCGCCGAGCCGGGCCGCTGCCGGGTGATTCCCAATGGCATCAGCCTCACCCAGTGGCAGGACGCCCTGGAGCGCCGCCCCGAGGGCGTGCCGCCGGTGGTCGGGCTGCTCGGCCGGGTGGTGCCGATCAAGGACGTCAAGACCTTCATCCGCGCCATGCGCGGGGTGATCAGCGCCATGCCCGAGGCCGAGGCCTGGGTGGTCGGTCCGGAAGACGAAGACGAAGAATACGCCGCCGAATGCCACAGCCTGGTCACCAGCCTGGGCCTGGAGGGCAAGGTGAAATTCCTCGGTTTCCAGAAGATCGGCGACATCCTGCCCAAGCTCGGCCTGATGGTGCTGACCTCCATCAGCGAGGCCCAGCCGCTGGTGATCCTCGAAGGCTGGGCCGCCGGGGTACCGGTGGTGAGCAGCGACGTGGGTTCCTGTCGCGAGCTGATCGAGGGTTCCATCCCCGAAGACCGCGCCCTGGGCACCGGCGGCAGCGTGGTCGCCATCGCCGATCCCCAGGCCACCGCTCGCGCCATCCTCGCCCTGCTGCGCAATCCCGGTCGCTGGCAGGCCGCGCAGCGCACCGGCCTGGCCCGGGTCAATCGCTACTACACCGAGCCACTGATGCTGGAACGCTATCGCGAGCTCTACCAGGATGCCATCGGGAGGGTCGTCTGACATGGCCGGCATCGGCTTCGAACTGCGCAAGATCCTCGCGCGCGACTCCTACACCGCCACCCTGCGCGCCTATGTCTACGCCGGCCTGATCAGTTCCGGCCCCTGGGTGCTGTCGATCATCAGCGTCATGCTGATCGGCGTGCTGGCCACCGGCATCGTCACCCCCAACGTGCTGATCCGGCAATTCCTGGTCACGGTGACCTACCTCATGGCCAGCTCGCTGATCCTCACCGGCGGCCTGCAGCTGTATTTCACCCGCTTCGTCTCGGACCGGCTGTTCGAGGAGAAACAGACGAGCATCCTGCCCAATCTGGTGGGCATCCTGCTGCTGGTGACCCTGGTCGCCGGTGGCCTGGGCTTCCTGTTGCTGGCTACCCTGTTCGATCAGCCCTTCGCCTACCGGCTGCTGGTGCTGGCCAACTTCGTCACCCTCTGCGATCTCTGGCTGGTGATCATCTTCCTGTCGGGGATGAAGGCTTACAACCGCATCCTGGTGGTGATGACGCTGGGCTACGCCATCATGATCGCCGCCGCCTTCGTGCTGCGCTTCCTCGGCATGGACGGCCTGCTGATGGCCCTGCTGCTGGGCCACGCCGCGCTGCTGTTCATGTTTCTCTACGACATCATCCGCGAGTATCCGGCCGACCGCCTGGTGGCCTTCGACTTCCTCGACCGCAAGCAGATCTTCGTCAGCCTGCTGGTCACCGGGCTGTTCTACAACCTGGGCATCTGGGTCGACAAATTCGTCTTCTGGTTCAATCCGCTGACCTCCGACGCCGTCATCGGTCCCCTGCGCGCCTCCATCCTCTACGACCTGCCGATCTTTCTCGCCTACCTCGCCATCATCCCCGGCATGGCGGTGTTCCTGGTCCGCATCGAGACCGACTTCGCCGAATGGTACGAGCGGGTGTTCAACGCCGTGCGCGGCGGCGAGACCCTGCAGCACATCAGCCAGCTCAAGGAGCAGATGATCCTGGCCATCCGCCAGGGCCTGCTGGAGATCTGCAAGGTCCAGGGCCTGACCCTGGTGCTGGTGTTCCTCCTGGCGCCCCAGTTGCTGGCCTGGCTCGGCATGTCGCACTACTACCTGCCGCTGTTCTACATCGACGTGGTGGGCGTGAGCATCCAGGTGGTGTTCATGGCCCTGCTCAACGTCTTCTTCTACCTGGACCGGCGCGACACCGTGCTGATGCTCTGCACCCTCTTCCTGGGTCTCAACCTGGCGCTGACCCTGCTCAGCATCGAGCTGGGTCCGAGCTTCTTCGGTTACGGCTTCACCGTTTCCCTGGCCTGCTGCGTCCTGCTCGGCCTGCACCGCCTGGACCGGGTGCTGGACGACCTGGAGTACGACACCTTCATGCTCCGGCACTGAAGGCCGCCGGCACCGGACGAACGGTGTGACCCGTCCACCCTGGGGGCGTCCAACACAGCTCACCCCTGCAGGACCCTGCCATGAATACCGCCGCCTTGCGCCTCGTGATCCAGACCACCCAGGCGCGCGCTCGGGACAGTGGCGAGGCCAGCCGCACCTTCGCCGACCAGGCGGCGCGCACCGCCAGCGCCGATGCCTCGCGTGGCCCGGCCCTGGAGCGCTTCGCCAGTGCCTATGTCGACAAGGTGCCGGATGCCCTCGAAGCCCTGCTGCTGCAGGCGCGGGCGGTGGCCTTCGAGGCGCCCCTGGCCGGGGTGGTCGAGCGCGCCCTGGCCGGCTTCGCCCCGGCGGCGCTGGCCCAGGCGCCTTCCGCCAGCCTGGCGCTGCTGGCCGCGGCCTATCGCCTCCACCGCCTGCTCGAAGGCCTCCAGCAACGCCTGGCCGCCTGGTGGGGCACCACCGGCGAATCCACCGCGCCCAGCCTGGGCAATCTCATCGCCCACCAGGTGCTGGGACAACTCACCGTCGCGGCCCTGGAAGACGCCGTGGAGGGCTGGCTCGATGACCTGGACGCCAGCGTCGAAGCGCCGCTCACCCAGCAGTGCTTTCAGCCCCGGCAACGGCGCGGCACCCTGGCCGCGGCCCGCCCAGCCCTGACCTTGAGTCGCCAACGCCAGCGCAGCGTTCGATAAAACGCACGTTTCCGCGCCTTTGGCGGCCGACTGTCAAATATATTGATAACCCTTCCGGGCCTGGTTTAGGGTGGCTGCTCACCGCCATTAGCGAGGAGTCACCCATGAGCTTGCCCAGCCGCGCCGAATGGGAGCAGCGCTTCCAAGGTCTCACCCTGGAAGGTCGCGCCTTCATCGACGGCGCCTATGTCGACGCCGCCGCCGGCGCCACCTTCGATTGCCTGAGTCCGGTGGACGGACGCTTCCTCGCCAAGGTCGCCAGCTGTGACGCCGCCGATGCCGACCTGGCCGTGGCCGCCGCCCGCGCCGCCTTCCAGAAGGGCACCTGGGCGCACCTGGCGCCGGCCCAGCGCAAGCGCGTGCTGATCCGCTTCGCCGACCTGCTGCTGGCCAATGCCGAAGAGCTGGCGCTGCTGGAAACCCTGGACATGGGCAAGCCCATCGCCGACTCCCTCGAGATCGATGTGCCGGCGTCGGCCAATGCCATCCGCTGGAGCGCCGAGGCCATCGACAAGCTCTACGACGAGGTCGCCCCCACGCCCCATGACCAGCTTGGCCTGGTCACTCGCGAGCCGGTCGGCGTGGTCGCCGCCGTGGTGCCCTGGAATTTCCCGCTGATGATGGCCTGCTGGAAACTCGGCCCGGCGCTGGCCACCGGCAATTCGGTGGTGCTCAAGCCCTCGGAGAAATCGCCGCTGACCGCCATCCGCGTCGCCCAGCTGGCCCAGCAGGCCGGCATCCCGGCCGGGGTGTTCAACGTGCTGCCGGGCTACGGCCACAGTGTCGGCAAGGCCCTGGGCCTGCATGCGGACGTCGATACCATCGTCTTCACCGGCTCCACCCGGGTCGCCAAGCAGCTGCTGGCCTACGCCGGTGAATCCAACATGAAGCGCGTCTGGCTGGAAGCCGGCGGCAAGAGCCCCAACATCGTCTTCGCCGATGCCCCCGACCTCAAGGACGCCGCTGCGGCGGCCGCCAGCGGCATCGCCTTCAACCAGGGCGAGGTCTGCACCGCCGGTTCGCGCCTGCTGGTGGAGCGCTCCATCAAGGAGGAATTCCTGCCGCTGGTGGTCGAGGCCCTCAAGGGCTGGAAGCCCGGCCATGCGCTGGACCCCGAGACCAACGTCGGCGCCCTGGTGGACGCCACCCAGCTGGAAACCGTACTGCGCTACATCGAGGCCGGCCATGCCGAAGGCGCCACCCTGGTGGCCGGTGGCAAGCGCACCCTGGAAGAGACCGGCGGCGTCTATGTCGAGCCGACCATCTTCGACGGCGTGAGCAACGCCATGAAGATCGCCCGCGAAGAGATCTTCGGCCCGGTGCTCTCGGTGATCACCTTCGACACCGCCGAGGAAGCCGTGCAGATCGCCAACGATACCCCCTACGGCCTGGCCGCCGCGGTCTGGACCCGCGACATTTCCAAGGCCCATAAGACCGCCCGCGCCCTGCGCGCCGGCAGCGTCTGGGTCAACCAGTACGATGGCGGCGACATGACCGCGCCCTTCGGCGGCTTCAAGCAATCCGGCAACGGCCGCGACAAGTCCCTGCACGCCTTCGACAAGTACACCGAGCTCAAGGCGACCTGGATCAAGCTGTAAGTTGAAGCGCCTCTGGTGGTGCCCGGCAGGCACCGCCAACCCTCACATTCAGCCCAGCAGGTCCACCAGCAGGTCGTCATGTCGGCGCTGCTGGCGATCCAGGCGCAGCTGGCGGGTGCGGAAGATCGACTTGAGGTCTTCCAGGGCGCTGGCGAAATCGTCGTTGATGATCAGGTAGTCGTACTCGACATAGTGGCTCATCTCGCTCACCGCCTCGCGCATGCGGCGTTCGATGATCTCGGCGCTGTCCTGGCCGCGATTGTCCAGGCGCTGGCGCAGGGCGGCCTGGCTCGGCGGCAGGATGAAGATCGACTGGGCGTGGGGCAGCTTGCGGCGGACCTGCTGGGCGCCCTGCCAGTCGATTTCCAGGATTAGGTCGTGGCCTTCGGCGAGGGTGCGCTCCAGTGCCGCCTGGGAGGTGCCGTAGTAGTTGCCGAACACCTCGGCGTGCTCGAGGAAGTCGCCGTGCTCGAGCAGGTTGGTAAAGGTCGCGCAATCGACGAAGTGGTAGTTCACCCCGTCGGTTTCACCCGGGCGCATGGCGCGGGTGGTGTGGGAGACCGACACGCGGATGTCGGGCAGGGCATCCAGCAGGGCCTTGACCAGGCTGGTCTTGCCGGCGCCAGAGGGCGCGGAAACGATGTAGAGGGTGCCGGGAAGGGCTGTCATGAGAGTCCGCCTATTCGATGTTCTGCACTTGCTCACGCATCTGTTCGATGAGCACCTTGAGATTGATGGCCGCCTGGGAGGCCCGGGCGTCGATGGCCTTGGAACCCAGGGTATTGGCCTCGCGATTGAGTTCCTGCATGAGGAAATCCAGCCGCCGTCCGGCCGCGCCGCTGCCCGCCAGCACCCGCCGTACCTCGGCCACGTGGGTTTCCAGCCGATCCAGTTCCTCGGCCACGTCGCTCTTCTGCGCCAGCAGCACCAGTTCCTGCTCCAGCCGCGCCGATTCGAACTCGACCCCCGCCTCGGCGCAGCGCTCGAGGATACGGCGCCGCTGCAGGGCCAGCAGCTCGGGCAGCAGCGCGCGCAGGGTCGCCACCTCCGCCAGCACCTGGGCCAGGCGTTCCTCGATCAGTCGCGCCAGCTCGCGCCCCTCGCGCTGCCGGCCGTCGAGCAATTCATCCAGCGCCGCCTCGAACAGCGCCAGGGTCTGGGCCTTGAGTTCGGCGCCATCCACCTCGGCGCCCGCCAGCACCCCGGGCCAGGCCAGCACGGCCAGGGGATCGAGCTTGGCCGGGCGAGCGATCAGCGCGGCGATGTCTTCGGCAGCGGCCACCAGTTGCGCGGCCCGGCGGGCATCGACGCGCAGGGCCGCGCTCTCGTCGCGCTCCTCGCGCAGCACGCACTCCAGCTTGCCCCGCGACAATCGCCGGCGTAGCGCCTCGCGCACGCCGGACTCCAGATCGCGAAAGGTCTCCGGCAGCCGCAGGTGGGGCTCCAGGTAGCGGTGATTGACCGAGCGCAACTCCCAGCTCAGGGTGCCCTGGGGCCCCGGCCGCTCGACCCGGGCGAACGCCGTCATGCTATGCACCATGGCAGGATCCTCGTCTGACGATGCGCGGATCTGGGGCGATCCCGAGCGACCACGCATGTAAAACGCACGATTCTAGCGCACCTGATCGGAGCGACCCAATGCATCCGTGTCGCATGAGCCGGACGCTCCCTATACTATGGACCTGATATCTACGCCTTACAGGAAGCCCGCAATGAAGCGTCCCAGTGGCCGCGCCGCCGATCAGCTGCGCCCCATCCGCATCACCCGTCAGTACACCAAGCACGCCGAGGGTTCGGTTCTGGTGGAGTTCGGTGATACCAAAGTGATCTGCACCGCCAGCGTCGAGGCCGGGGTGCCGCGCTTTCTCAAGGGCAAGGGCCAGGGCTGGCTCACCGCCGAATACGGCATGCTGCCGCGCGCGACCGGCGAGCGGAACCAACGTGAAGCCGCCAAGGGCAAGCAGGGCGGTCGTACCCTGGAGATCCAGCGTCTGATCGGCCGTTCGCTGCGCGCCGCTGTCGACCTGTCCAAGCTGGGCGAGAACACCATCTACATCGACTGCGACGTCATCCAGGCCGATGGCGGGACCCGCACCGCCTCGGTGACCGGCGCCTGCGTGGCCCTGGTCGACGCCCTGGGCGCGCTCAAGCGCCGCGGCAACCTCAAGGGCAATCCGCTCAAGCAAATGGTGGCCGCCATCTCCGTGGGCATCTACCAGGGCACCCCGGTGCTCGACCTGGATTACCTGGAAGACTCCGCTGCCGAGACCGATCTCAACGTGGTCATGACCGACGCCGGTGGCTTCATCGAGGTTCAGGGCACCGCCGAAGGCGCGCCCTTCCAGCCGGCCGAACTCAACGCCATGCTCGAACTGGCCCAGGGTGGCCTGCGCGACCTGTTCGAGCTCCAGCAAGCCGCCCTGCGTGGCGAGTAAGAGCCTAGTCAAAGGCTCACGAGCTAGCGTCAAACAGGGCGAAAATGGCTGAGGAAGCGGACCGGGCTGGCGCTCGAGTTTACCGTCGGTAAATGAGCGCTCCGAAGCCATTTCCAACGCCGTTTGGCCGACGCGCAGCAGCCTTTGGATAGGCTCTAAGGGAGACCAGCCATGCACGATCTCATCCCCGCCCCCAGCGCCGAAGCCCGGCGCTGGGCCATGCTCTGCCACTACGCTGCCTTCCTGGGCTTCGTCGTGCCCTTCATCGGTAACGTGATAGGTCCGCTGGTGGTCTGGCAGTTCAAGCGCGAGGACGACCCCTTTATCGACCGCCAGGGCAAGGAGGCGCTGAACTTCCAGCTCACCGTCACCCTGCTGCACATGATCTGCTGGCTGCTGGTGTGGGTGCTGATCGGTTTTCCGCTGATGCTGCTGGTGGCCTGCGTGGCCTTCGTGCTGACGGTGATCGCCGGCATCAAGGCCAACCAGGGCCGCGACTACCGCTACCCCCTGACCTGGCGGATGGTGAAGTAGCGGTCTTTTTGTGGCCTGCTTCTGATATCCGCGCTGAGGATTTCCAGTCGGCCCGGCGTCGTTTGACAGGCGCCGGAAGCCCTCCGCTATCATCCCTTCGGCTTACTTCTCACGCCTTCGCCGCGACCGATTTCGAGAGTCGCTGGCGGTAGCGTGCCCGCCTTTGCGCTTTTGCCTCAGCAGTCCGTCGATAACGCCAAGGTGGCGTGCCCCGACGGTCCTCGCTTCTTACGTCAGACTGGTGGCCTCCGGCGCCATCGGCATCAAGACAGGGATGATCATCATGTCGGTTGCAACCGCCACCCCCTCCCCCTTCCAGCGCGTGCTCGAATGGCGCTACTCCACCCTCATGGTGTGGACGGCCATCGGCCTGCTGGTCGTCGAGACCTTTTCCGGTTTTCTGCGCTATGCCCTGGACATGGTCGGTGCCTCGGCGCTGGTCTATCTGCCAAAGATCGCCTGTCTGGCGCTGTTCGCCCTGCAGGTGGCGACGGTCAAGCTGCCCCGGGTGATCTGGGTCGGCCTGTTCGCCGGGCTGGCCTACGCCGCCCTCGCCCTGCTGCATGGCGGGACCTTCAACAACGTGCTGTTCTCGCTGTTCGTCTACAGCCCGCTGCTGTTCGGCCTGGTCTGCGGACGCGAATTGCTCAAGCAGCGCCGCCTGCTGGGCCGGGCCATGTTCCTGCTGCTGCTCGCCAGCCTGATCGGCATCGCCCTGGACAAGTACACCTCGGTGCCCTGGAAAGGCTACAGCTACAACCTCGGCGGCAACGACATCGCCGGCAATACCCAGTGGGTAGCCGGTGAAGAGGACCGGATCGCCGGTTTCGCCCGGGTATCCAACGTGCTGGCGGCGCTGATCGCGGTCTATTGCCTGTTCCTCGCGCAATTCGCCCGGTCCAGGACGCTCTGGCTGGTGGTCGCCCTGGTCGGCTTCTTCGGCATCCTGCTCACCACCAGCAAGGCGCCGGCAGCGGCCTTCGCCTTTACCCTGGCGCTGATGATGACCCGCCGCTTCCAGTGGCCGACCTATGCGCTGATCCTGCTGGCGGTGGTGGGTGGCATGCTGCTGCCGGTGCTGAGCCTGGTCCGCGACTTCGATCCCCTGGTGGTGACGAGCGACAGCGGCCTGGCCTCCTTCTACGATCGCCTGGTCAACACCTGGCCGAATGTCGTCGCGGAGATGAGCCGCCATGGCTGGACCGTGGAAGGCGCCGGCTTCGGCCTGTTCGGCAGCTCCATGGCCGCCTTCCCGGTCCCCGGGATCGACCTCTTCGTCACCAGCGACAGCAGCGTGGTCTATCTCTGGTGCGTGTTCGGCGTGGTCGGCATCCTCGGCTATGCCATGCAGCTGCCGGTGTTCATCCGCCTGCATACCAATCCCGACCGCCTCAGCCACACCCTGCTGGCCATCGCCTTCTGCCTCTGCCTGATCGGCTGGACCACCGACCTCTTCGATATCGGCGTCGGCAACCTCTTCGTCGGCATCATCCTCGGCTACGTGCTGATGCGTGATCCGGAAGACGACGGCCAGCAGCGCCTGCGGCCGGTCAGCGGCAGCGCCCTCGCCGACTGAGCGCGCCGCGCCGTGACAGTGTGAAATCGCCGCACAAAAAAGGGCCGATCCCAGGGGGATCGGCCCTTTTTCATTGCCGTGTGGATCAGGTCACCGGAGCCGGATTGAACAGCGCCAGGTCGTTGTGCAGGCGATGGCGTTCGGCCCAGGTCTGGCGGCGGCCGCTGGCCACGTCCAGATAGCACTGGAAGATCTCCCAGCCCATCTCCTCCAGCGACAGCCGCCCGCTCACCACCCGACCGGCATCGATGTCGATCAGGTCCGGCCAGCGCTCGGCCAGCTGGGTGCGGGTCGAGACCTTGATCACCGGCACCATGGACAATCCATAGGGGGTGCCGCGACCGGTGGTGAAGATGTGCAAATTCATGCCTGCGGCCAGTTGCAGGGTACCGCAGATGAAGTCGCTGGCCGGGGTAGCGGCGAAGTACAGGCCCTTGCCGCGGATCTTCTCACCGGGCGCGATGACCCCGGCGATGGGGCTGGTACCCGACTTGGCGATGGAGCCCATGGCCTTTTCGACGATGTTGTTCAGCCCGCCCTTCTTGTTGCCTGGGGTGGTATTGGCACTGCGATCGGCCATGCCCCGCTCCAGGTAGCGGTCGTACCAGTCCATCTCGCGGATCAGGGCATCGGCCACCTCGGGGGTGGCGGCGCGCGGAGTCAGCAGGTGGATGCCATCGCGCACCTCGGTGTTCTCGGAGAACATCACGGTGGCGCCGGCCCGCACCAGCAGATCGGCGGCCACGCCCAGGGCCGGGTTGGCGGTGATGCCGGAGAAGGCGTCGCTGCCGCCGCACTGCATGCCCACCACCAGCTCCGCGGCCGGCACCGTCTCGCGGCGGCGCTGATCGAGCACCTCCAGACGCGCCTCGATCAGCCTCATGATCTGCTCGACCATGCCGGCGAAGCCGTTGGCCGAATCCTGCAGGCGGAACAGCCAGTCCTCTTCGTTCTGCCCGGCGGTCAGGTCATCGCCCGGCATCAGCTGGCTGGCCTGCAGCTTCTCGCAGCCGAGGCCGATGACCAGCGCCTGGCCTCCGAAATTGGGGTTGCGGCTGATGTTATGCAGGGTACGGATGGGGATCACCGCATCCGGGGCGTTGATGGCCACCCCGCAGCCGTAGCTGTGGGACAGTGGCACCACGTCGTCGACGTTGGGGTAGCGCGGCAGGAGCTCCTTGCGTACCCGCTCCACGCAGTGGTCCAGCACGCCCACCACACACTGCACGGTGGTGGTCACCGCCAGGATGTTGCGGGTGCCGACGCTGCCGTCCGGATTGCGGAAGCCCTCGAAGGTGTAGCCCTCCAGGGGTTCGCCGACCTGACCGGGTGCGGTGGCCTTGGGCAGGTTGTCCAGCGCGGGTGGCTCCGGCATGCGCAGCAGGGCCTCGGTGATCCAGCTGCCGGCGGGAACGTCCTGCAGGGCATAGCCGATGACCTCGCCATAGCGCACCACCTCGGCGCCCTCCGCGAGATCCACCAGGGAGACCTTATGGCTCTGGGGAATGGCCTCGACCGTGGTCAGGCCATCGGCGAAGGCGGTGCCGGCGGCCACGCCGGGTTCGTTGACCACCACCCCGACGTTGTCCTGGAGGTGGAGCTTGATGTAGCGCGGCGAATCACGGTGATCGATCAGGTGCATATTCTTATCCTCCGCCGGGGCTCAGGCCCGGGCCGGGTCGGGCTGGGTCGCGCCCAGGATCTCGCCGTCGGCGGTACGCAGCTCGACGCGCTGGATGCGACCGACGATGAACAGGTAGCTGAACACGGCCACCAGGGCATTGGCCCCGACATAGACCAGCGCCCACTTGAAGGAGCCGGTGGCGGCGATGAGATAGCCGATGACGATGGGGGTGGTGATGGAAGCCAGGTTACCGAAGGTGTTGAACAGGCCACCGGACAGCCCGGCGATCTGCTTGGGCGAGGTGTCCGCCACCACCGCCCAGCCCAGGGCGCCGATGCCCTTGCCGAAGAAAGCCAGGGTCATGAAGCCCACCACCATCCAGTCGGCATCGACGTAGTTGCAGAAGATCATGCTGGTGGAAAGCAGCAGGCCACAGACGATGGGCAGCTTGCGGGCGAAGGTCAGGGAATGGCCGCGACGCAGCAGGTAGTCGGAGATCACCCCGCCCAGTACCCCGCCGATGAAGCCGCAGATCGCCGGCAGCGAGGCGATGAAGCCGGCCTTGAGGATGGTCATGCCGCGCTCCTGCACCAGGTACACCGGGAACCAGGTCAGGAAGAAATAGGTGATGGCGTTGATGCAGTACTGGCCGAGGTAGACGCCCAGCATCATGCGGTTGGTCAGCAACTGGGTGATGTAGTGCCACTTCGGCCCGCCATCCCGCTGGCGAGCGCTGTTATCCATGTCCACCAGACCGCCGTTGTCGCGGATGTGCGCCAGCTCCGCGGCGTTGATGCGCGGGTGCTCCTTGGGATTGTGGATGTATTTCAGCCAGACCCCGGAGAACAGGATGCCCAGGGCGCCCATGATGACGAAGACGTGCTCCCAGCCGAAGTGGAAGACGATGCCGCCCATGATCGGCGCGAACAGCGCGGTGGCGAAATACTGCGCCGAATTGAAGATCGCCGAGGCGGTACCGCGTTCGGCGGTGGGGAACCAGGCAGCGACGATGCGCGCATTGCCGGGGAAGGACGGCGCCTCGGCCAGCCCGACCAGGAATCTCAGCATGAACAGGGTGGTTACCGCCCAGGCCACCGGCAGACCACCGACCAGCCCCTGCAGCAGGGTGAAGAACGACCAGAAGAAGATACTGCCGGCGTAAACTTTCTTCGAACCGAAGCGATCCAGCAGCCAGCCGCCGGGAATCTGCCCGGCCACATAGGCCCAGCCGAAGGCGGAGAAGATATAGCCGAGGGTGACGGCGCTGATGCCGAGGTCTTTCTGCAGGCTGGAGCCGGCGATGGCGATGGTGGCGCGGTCGGCGTAGTTGATGGTGGTCACGACGAACAGCATCAACAGGATCAGGTAGCGCACCCGGGTCGGTCTTGTGGCATCCATGGGGATCCCTCTTGCGTGATTGTTTTTATTGAAGGCGCGGACCGCTGGATGATTGCGCAATCATATCTCGATGCGACAATCGGCCTCAGCCCTTGCGTTTGCTCAAGACTAAGCCATGATTGCGCAACCATACAAGTATGATGTCTAACAAGATCAGGACCGGCGGTCAGGTCGTGGCGCGGTCGATGATATGGAAACCCGTGTCGATGCGCACCGCCTCCCGGGCCTGGTCGCCCTCGTTGAAACGCTGCAGCAGCGCCTCTGCCGCCAGGGTGCCCATGCGATCGCCCTCGACGCTCACCGACGACAGCGCCGGGTGCATCTGGGCGGCGCTGGAGAGATTGCCGAAGCCCAGCACCCCCAGGTCCTCGGGCAGGCGCAGACCGCGACTGGCGGCTTCCGCCATGACGCCCTGGGCGACGGTGTCCGAGCTGCAGACCACCACGTCGAAAGCCTCGTCGCGGGCCAGCAACTGGCGCAGGCCAGCCCGCCCGGACTCCACCAGCGCGGGGGCTGGCAGGATCTCCAGCGGCGGCTCCGCCAAGCCCAGCTCTGCCAGCCGCGCGACCAGGCTGCGACAGCGCCGCAGGGCGCGGGGGTCATCCACCGAGACCACGGCGAAGCGCCGATAGCCGCGGGCGTGCAGATGCTCGGCCTGGGCGCGCCCCACGGCTTCGTGGGAAAAGCCCACCTGCATGTCCAGGGGGTCTTCGCCCAGGTCCCAGGACTCCACCACCGGGATGCCGGCCTGGGCCAGGCGCTGGCGGCTGGCGGCGGTGTGCAGGGTACCGGTCAGCACGATGCCATCGGGCTTGCGTCCCAGCACCGCGGCCAGCAGTTGCTCTTCCTGTTCGGCGCTGTAGCCGGTCAGGCCCAGCAGGGTCTGGTAGCCGGCCTGGGACAGGCGCGCCATCAAGGCCTGGACGGTCTCGGCGAAGATGGAGTGGACGATGGTCGGCACGAACAGCGCCACCAGGCGACTGCGATTGGAGGCCAGGCCGCCGGCCAGCAGGTTGGGCACGTAGCCAGTGGCCTGCACCGCCGCCAGCACCTTCTCCCGCGCCGCCTCGCTGACGATCTCCGGTCGATTCAGCGCCCGCGAGACGGTGATCGGCGACACCCCGGCGACCCGGGCCACGTCGATGAGCGTGGGGGCAGCGGAATTGACCGCGGCAGAGAGGGCTTTGCTGGACTTCTTGGCCATGGATCGCTGGAGACGGGAAAGAGATCGGCCATGGTAACGGTTGGGGCGGGCGGCGTCCCCGGTGAACACCGTAGCGTGGAAAACCGCGCAGCGTTTTCCACGTCGGAGTGGAGCATCGACGAATGAGCGGCGCGATGCTTTGTTGATCGCGACGCCACGCAACATTCTCAACCTGAGGCCTTGGCAGCGGTGGTCTAGCTACACCGCCATCCATCCTACGCCCTGATCGCGATCCTACCGGGGCTACTGGCGACGACCGGCTGCTCGGGCAGCGCCCTCTCCCCGCGGGAGAGGGTTGGGGTGAGGGGGCTCCGGCCATGGAAGTCCCTGTGGAAAAGGCTACGCCGTTTTCCACGCTACGGTTCGCGCCCCCACGGCGCTGTACCCTCCCCGGAGGAGCGACCGCATCGACGGCCTGCCATGGCCGGGATACGCCCTACCCGCCCATCGCCGTACGAATATCCGCCGCCAGCTCCAGTACCCGCGCTTCCTCGGTGTCCCAGGAGCACATGAAACGCGCCCCGCCGCTGCCGATGAAGGTGTAGAAGCGCCAGCCGCGGTTGCGCAGGAATTCCAGCGCCGGTTCCGAGAGCTGCAGGAATACCGAATTGGCTTCCACCGGGAACATGAAGTCCACGCCGGGTACCCCGCGCACCCGCTCGGCGAGCAGCTGGGCCATGGCGTTGGCATGGCGGGCGTGGCGCAACCAGGTGTCGTTTTCCAGCACGCCGAGCCAGGGGGCGGAGAGGAATCTCATCTTGGACGCCAGCTGGCCAGCCTGCTTGCAGCGGTATTCGAAGTCCTCGGCCAGTTCGCGGTTGAAGAAGAGGATCGCCTCCCCCACCGCCATGCCGCTCTTGGTGCCGCCAAAGCAGAGCACGTCGACGCCAGCCTTCCAGGTCACCTCGGCCGGGGTGCAGCCCAGGCCGGCCACGGCATTGGAAAAGCGCGAGCCGTCCATGTGCAGGTGCAGGCCGAGGTCGCGGCAGGTGGCGCTGATGGCCTGCAGTTCGTTGAGGCCATAGAGGGTGCCCACCTCGGTGGCCTGGGTGACGGTCACCGCGCGCGGTTTGGGAAAGTGGATGTCGGCGCGCTTGGTGGCGATCTGCTGGATGGCGCCCGGCGTCAGCTTGCCCTGGTGCGCCGGCGCCAGCAGCAGCTTGGAGCCGTTGGAAAAGAATTCCGGCGCGCCGCATTCGTCGGTCTCGACGTGGGCGGTGTCGGAGCAGATCACGCTGTGGTAGCTCTGGCACAGTGCCGCCAGGGCCAGGGAGTTGGCCGCGGTACCATTGAAGGCGAAGAACACCTCGCAATCGGTCTCGAACAGCTGGCGAAAGCGATCGGCGGCGCGCGCCGTCCAGGTGTCGTTGCCGTAGGCGGTCTCGTGGCCGACGTTGGCCGCGGCCATGGCGGCCCAGGCTTCCGGGCAGATGCCGGAGTAATTGTCACTGGCGAATTGCTGGGCGTTGCTGCTCATCGGGCGGTCCTCGCGACGGGTTCGGTGCGGGCCAGCAGCCAGTCGCGCGCGGCGCCCTCGACCAGCGGCAACACGCGGCGGCGGACCTCGGCGTGATAGCCATCCAGCCAGTCCAGCTCGTCGCTGCGCAGCAGGGCCAGATCCAGGCAGCGGGTGTCCAGCGGACAGAGGGTCAGGGTCTCGAAGGCCAGGAAATCGCCGAATTCGGTGGTCTCGGCACGGGTGCACAGCAGCAGGTTCTCCAGCCGCACGCCCCACTGGCCAGGGCGATAGATGCCCGGTTCGTTGGAGGTGATCATACCCTCGCGCAGGACATGGTGCGGGGTGACCGTGGCATAGAAGGAAATCGACTGCGGCCCCTCGTGCACATTGAGGAAGTAGCCCACGCCATGCCCGGTGCCGTGGCCGTAGTCGATGCCGGCGGCCCAGATCGGCTCGCGCGCCAGGGCGTCGAGCATGGGCGCGGCGACACCGGCTGGAAAGCGCGCCCGCGACAGCGCCAGCATGCCCTTGAGCACCCGGGTGAAATCGCGCTTCTGGGCGGCGCTGGGGGTGCCGATGGGCACCACCCGGGTGATGTCGGTGGTGCCGCCCAGGTATTGGCCGCCACTGTCGATCAGCAAGAGGCCGTCGCCCTGGAGTTCGGCATGGGCCTCTTCGGTCGCCCGGTAGTGCGGCAGGGCGCCACCGGCATTGAAGCCGGCGATGGTGGCGAAGCTCAGGGAGACGAAGTTGGGACGGGCGGCACGCGCCTCGCTCAGCCAGTCGTCCACGGTCAGCTCGGTGAGGCGTTCGCCGCGGGCCAGGGCCGCCTCGAAGCGGGCGAAGAAGACGCACAGCGCCGCGCCATCCTCTTCCATGGCAAGGCGCACCTGGGCCACCTCCTCGACGGTCTTGCAGGCCTTGAGCAGGGTCGAGGGATTGATCTGCTCGTGCCGCTCGACGCCCTGGGGGGCGGCCTCGGCCAGTCCCAGGGTGACCCGCGCCGGGTCCACCAGCAGGCGACTACCAGCCGGCAGGCTGGCCAGTTCGACGGCGGCCTGGGAGTAGTCGGCCAGGGTCACGCCGTCTGCTTCCAGAGCCGTGCGGATCTCGGCCGGCACCTTGGCCGGATCGATGAACAGCTGGCAGCTGTCCCTACCCAGCAGCAGGTGGGCGAGGAACACCGGGTTGTAGGGCACGTCGGCGCCACGCAGGTTGAGCAGCCAGGCGATGTCGTCCAGCGAAGAGATGAAATGCCAGTCGGCCTTTGCGTCCGCCAGCGCCTGGCGCACCTGGGCGAGCTTGGCGCTGCGCGGCTGGGGCGCCTGGGGGGCGGCATGGGCATAGACCGGCGCGGCCGGCAGCGCGGGGCGCCCGTTCCAGATCGCCGCCAGTGGGTCGAGATCGGTCCGCAACTGAATACCCTTGGGCTCCAGCGCCCGGCGCAGGGCCGCCGCCGCGCCGAGTGACAGCACCTGGCCGTCCACCAGTACCGTGCCGCCCGCGGGCACCTGCTCGGCCAGCCACTGCAGGTGGGCCTGGGGCTGGCTGGCGACCTGCTTCATCAGGTCGATGCCGCTGTCCGCCAGCTCCTGGGTGGCCTGCTCCCAGTAGCGGCTGTCGGTCCAGACGCCGGCGGCCTGGCGCGTCACCAGCAGCAGCCCGGCGGAGCCGGTGAAACCGGACAGCCAGGCACGGCCCTGCCAGTGTTCCGGCAGGTATTCGGACAGATGGGGATCGGCGCTGGGGATCAGGCAGGCATCGGCGCTCTGCTCGGCCAGGAAGGCCCGCAGGTCGGCAAGTCGTTGAGCGGAAGTGGCGGTCATGAGCACCTCGACAAGGTCAGGGGCTCAGTGTGCCGCAGATATAAAAAAGCCGCACCCGAAGGGTGCGGCGGAGAAAGACCAAAGGAGCAAAGAGGGGTGGTCTTTCGAAAGCGGAGCGGCTCAGCGACGCACGTCGGCGGCGGGAGCGGCCTGATCGCCGTAGTGCTGCATGGCGGCATGATTCTGATCGACCAGCTTGTATCTCAGGCTGGGATTGTCGTCGGCAGCGGCGAACTGGGCAGCGGTCAGGGCAGCAAGGGTCAGCAACAGGGCGGACAGAGAACGTTTCATGGCGAACTCCTGAAAGGTCGTGTTCATCGGGGTACGGGACCATTCTAGGGAAAGAACGCCGCCTAATAAATAGCATGCTAATTAAATGACTGTTGCAAGTATTGCAACAAGCCCTGACCTAGTCCTTGGCCCAGTAGCGCTGGTCCTCCAAGACCAGATTCTCCAGCTGCAGACGTTCGGGCAGCTCTTCCTTGAGGAAATCGATCCACGTCTTGATCTTGGCGTCGAGAAAGCGCCGCGAGGGATAGAGCGCGTGGATGTTGCGTTCGCGCAGGCGGAAATTGGGCAGCAAGCGCACCAGACTGCCATCGCGCAGGTAGTTGACCGCGATGTAGCTGGGCAGCAGGCAGATGCCCATGCCCTGGCGGGCCACGCTGGCCAGGGCCTCGGCGACGTTGACCTGGAAGACGTAGCGCGGCGCGACCTGCTGCTCGCCGTCTTCACCGGCGAAGACCCAGCGTTCGGAGAAGTTCGGATCCAGCAGGCGCAGGCAGTCGTGCTCGGCGAGATCGGCCGGTACCTTGGGCGCCGGGCGCTGCGCCAGGTAGCTGGGCGCCGCGCAGACCACGCTGTAGACGCCACCGAGACGCTGGGCGACGAAATCCGAATCGGCCAGCTCGGTGTCCAGGGTGATGGCGATGTCATGCCCATCCTCCAGCAGCGCCGGATGGTTCTGCGAGAGAGTCATGACGATCTCGACATGGGGATAGCGCGCGCAGAAGCGTGACACCAGCGGCGCCAGCAACTGGGTGCCCAGGCCGGTCATGGAATGCAGGCGCAGATGGCCATGGGGCTTTAGATGGGCGCCGCTGGCCTCGGCTTCGGCCTCGCCGACGTCCTGCAGGATGCGCCGGCAGCGTTCGAGATAGCGCTCGCCCGCCTCGGTCAGCGCCAGGCGCCGGGTGGTGCGGTGCAGCAGGCGGGTCTGCAAATGGCTTTCCAGTTCCGCCAGCAGGCGCGACACCTGGGCGGTAGACAGGGCGAGGGTATGGGCGGCAGCCGTGAGACTGCCCAGATCCACCACCCGGACGAAGATGCGCATGCCTTGGAAAATATCCATTATTGCCTTTTTCGCAATGGAGTTTCGTCAAGCCGTCACTTTATTGAAAAAGTCGCACGCACGATAGTGGTGCGGTGAGCTGCTGTGGATTCGACATTCTGACCGCGCGAATCCTTCCCTCCGGCAGTGGCTCCTTGGATAGCTCCTTGCGGCCTTCTGGCAGATGTCTCCTCTGGAGACCTCCGCCAGAGGGCCGTTTTTTTGCCCGACTCTTTCACTCGTCACCCCTCACGCCCCGGCTCGCGAATGCGATAGCTGGCGATGTACAGCGCCGGCAGGAACAGCAGGGTCAACAGGGTCGCCGCGACGATGCCGCCGATCATGGCGTAGGCCATGGGGCCCCAGAATACCTCGCGGGCGATGGGAATCATGCCCAGGCTGGCCGCCGCGGCGGTCAGCAGGATCGGCCGGCGGCGGTGCCGGGTGGCTTCCACCACGGCGTCCCAGGGCGAACGACCGGCCTGCTCGAAGGCATCGATCTGGGTCACCAGGATCACCGAGTTGCGGATGATGATGCCGATCAGCGCCAGCACCCCGAGGATGGCGACGAAGCCCAGCGGCTGGCCGAAGGGGATCAGCCCCAGTACCACACCGATCAGGCCCAGGGGCGCCACGCTCGCCACCAGGAACAGCTTGCGGATGCTGTGCAGCTGGATCATCAGGAAGGTGGCCATGAGGAACAGCATCAGCGGCACCACCTCGGCGATCGGACCCTGGGCCTTGCTACTCTCCTCCACCGTGCCGCCCACCGCCACCTGGTAGCGCGGCGGCAGCTTGGCGATGAAGGCATCCACCTCCGGCTGCAGCTGCTTGACCAGATCCGGCGCCTGGGTCTCGCTGAGGATCGAGGCCTTGAGGGTGATGGTGGGCAAGCGGTCGCGGCGCCACACCAGCGGCTGCTCCAGGGCGTAGTCGATGCGGGCGAAGGCCTTGAGCGGCACCGCGACGCCCTGGGGCGTCATGATCTGCAGATTCTCCAGGGTCTCCACCGAGCGCCGCTCGGCCTCGCTGGCCCGGGCCACCACGTTGACCAGGTAGATGTCGTCGCGTACCTGGGTCACCGGGGTACCGGTCACCACGCCATTGAGGATCTGCGCCACGTCCTGGGACGAGAAGCCCAGCTGCCGCGCCTTGTCCTGGTTGACCTCGACCTTGAGCATCCGCGCCGGCTCGTTCCAGTCGTAGAGGAAGTCCCCCAGTTGCGGACTCCTGCCCAGCACGCTGGCCAGCGCCAGCGCCTGGCGACGCACCTCGGCGACGTCCGGACCACTGATGCGGTACTGGATCGGCCGGCCCACTGGCGGACCCATCTCCAGGGGCTGGACGTAGCCGGACAGGCCGACGAAGTCCTGGCGTAGCCGCTGCTTGAGCTTGGGCAAGAGGCGATTGCGCGCCTCGAGGTCCTTGGCCACCAGGATCACCTGGCCGTAGAAGGGATTCTCCAGCTGCTGGTCCAGCGGCAGATAGAAGCGCACCGCACCCTGGCCGACATAGGAACTCCAGTGGGCCACGTCCGGATCGTCGGCCAGGGTCTTCTCGAATCTGTCCATCTGCGCGCGGGTGGCGTCGAGGGAGGCGTTCTGCGGCAGGTTGAAGTCGATCAGCAATTCGGGCCGGTCCGAGGACGGGAAGAACTGGTTCTGCACGAACTTCATGGCGAACAGCGCCGCGGCGAACAGCAGCACGGTGAGGACGATGGTCAGCCAGCGATGGCGCATGGCGCCCAGCAAGAGGCCGTCGGACCAGCGTGCCAGGCGCCCGGGCTGGTCGTGATCGTGCTTCTTCACCTGTTTCGGCAGGATGTGCACGCCGATCACCGGCGAAAAGAACACCGCGACGATCCAGGACAGCAGCAGGGCCACGGCGATCACCGCGAACAGGGTGAAGGTGTACTGGCCGGCGCTGCTGGAATTGAGGCCGATGGGCACGAAGCCGGCCACCGTCACCAGGGTGCCGGTGAGCATGGGAAAGGCGGTCGACTCGTAGGCGAAGGTCGCCGAGCGGTGCAGCGACTCGCCCTCCTCGCGCTTGGTCACCATCATCTCCACGGTGATCATGGCGTCGTCCACCAGCAGGCCCAGGGCGATGATCAGGGCGCCCAGGGAGATCCGCTGCATGGTGATGCCGCTGTATTCCATGAAGACGAACACCAGCGCCAGGGTCAGGGGGATCGACAGCGCCACCACCAGGCCGGCGCGCACGCCGAGGCTGATGAAGCTCACCACCAGCACGATGATGACCGCCTCGAACAGCGCCCGGGTAAAGCCGCCGACGGCCTTTTCCACCACCTGGGCCTGGTTGGAGACCACGTGTACGCCGATGCCCACCGGCAGGGCCCCGGTCAGTTCCTGCATCTTCTCGGTCAGGGCGGCGCCAAAGGTCTGGATGTTGCCGCCGCTGCTCATGGCGATGGCCAGGCCGATGGCCGGCTGGCCGTTGTAGCGAAACAGCGAACTGGGCGGATCGGCGTAGCCACTGCGGATGTCGGCCAGGTCGGTGAGCCGATAGAAGCGGTCGTCGATGCGCAGATTGACCGCGGCCAGATCGGCGGTGGAGCGGAATTCGCCGCTGGTGCGCACGCTGATGCGCTCGGCGCCGGATTCGATGGTGCCCGAGGGGGCTACCGCATTCTGCTGTTGCAGACTCTGCATCACCTGGCGCTGGTCGATGCCCAGGGCCGCCAACTTGCGGGTGGAGAAGTCCAGGTAGATGACCTCGTTCTCCGCGCCGATCAGCTGCACCTTGCCGATGCCCGGCACGCTGCGGATCTCGCGGCGTACCTGCTCCACCTGGTCGCGCAGCTGGCGCATGCTGAAGCCGTCGCCGGTGAAGGCATAGATGCTGCCGAAGACGTCGCCGAATTCGTCGTTGAAGGCCGGTCCCTGGATGCCTTGAGGGAATTCGCCCTGGATGTCCGAGACCTTCTTGCGCACCTGGTACCAGATGTCGGGAATCGCCTTGGCCGGTGTGGTGTCACGCAGATAGACGAACACCGTGGACTGCCCCGGCCGGGTAAAGCTCTTGGTGTAGTCGAGGGAATCCAGTTCTTCGAGCTTCTTTTCCACCCGCTCGGTGACCTGGCGCAGGGTCTCCTCGGTGGTCGCCCCCGGCCAGCGGGTCTGGATGACCATGGTCTTGATGGCGAAGGACGGATCTTCCTCGCGTCCCAGCTTCATGTAGGAGAAGACGCCCATCAGCAGGGCGACGAACATCAGGTACCAGACGAAGGATTGGTGGCGCAGCGCCCAGTCCGACAGATTGAAGCCTTTCATGGCCGAGCGCCCTCCTGATCCTTCACCCGCTGTCCCTCCTCGAGACTGTTCACCCCTGCCGTCACCACCCGCTCACCCGCCTTCAGGCCCTTGCCGATCCACGCCAGGCCAGCGGCCTCGCGCAGCACCTCGACCGGACGCCGGCGCACCTGAGCCTGCTCGCCCTGGCCTTCCACCACCCAGACCGAGGCCTGGCCGTCCTGGCGCCGCAGCGCCTGGGTCGGGAGCGGCAGGCCCGCGGCCGGTGGCGACGCCAGCTCGCCCTGCACCAGGGTGCCGATACGCAAGGCGTCCGGCGGATCGCTCAGGGTCAGGCGCACCCGCCGGGTACGGGTGGTGGCATCGGCCTGGGGCTCGATCTCGCGCACCCGCCCCGTCACCGCCACCTCGGGATCCAGGGCCATGCGCACGGTCAGGACGCGCCCCGGGGTCAGCTGGCCGATGGCCTGAGCCGGCAGATCCAGGACCGCCTCGCGAACATCCGGCCGGGCGACCCGCACCACCGGCTGACCGGCGGACACCACCTGGCCGACCTCGGCCTGCCAGGCGGTGATCACCCCGTCGAAATCACTCTGGAGTTCGGCATAGTTGCGCTGGTCGCGGGCCTGGCGCTCGGCGCTCTGGGCCTGCTCGCGGGAGGCTTCCAAGGTGTGCAGCCGGGTCAGCGCCTGGTCCAGCTGGGAGCGCGAGCCGACCCCCTGGTCGAACAGCTGCTGTTGGCGCCGCGCATCGTTGCGCGCATCGCGCCACTGGGCTTCGGCATCGGCGCTCTGGCCCTGCCGACTGCGCAAGGCATTGTCCTGGTCGGTGGGGTCCAGCGCCGCCAGCAACTGGCCGCGACGCACCGGCTGACCCACGTCCAGCAGGCGACGGGTCATGCGGCCGCCGACGCGAAAGCCCAGCACGCTTTCGTAGCGCGCCTGGATGCTGCCGGCGAAGACCTCACGCCCGGGCGGCGGCGCACTGAGGGTCAGGGTCGCCACCGGCCGGATCGGCGGCGGCGGGGCCTCGTCGTCGGAGCAGCCGGCCAGGACCAGCAGCAGGCACAGCGGCAGCAGAGGCTTCATGGGCGCACCTCGTTGAAGGCGGAGCGCTCGGCGAGCTCGACCTTCTGCCCGGGACTGAGCGCCTGGCCACCGGCGACCACGATGCGATCACCGGCCTTGAGCCCGTCGCTGACGATGATGCTGTCACGGGTGTAGCGCTCGATGCGCAGCGGCTGCAGGCTGACCCGGCCATCGTCATTGAGGCGCCAGGCGGCGGGCTGGTCGGTGGTGCCATTCAGCGCCGTCCAGGGCAAGGCGAAGCCCTGCTCGGCCACGCCCTCCAGTTGGGCGTTGACCACCGCGCCCAGGGTCATGGGCGCTGGCGGCCGGTCGAGTTGCACCTTGATGCGCACCGTGCCGCTGCTGGCCACCGTCGGGGCGATCTCGCGCAGGGTGCCCTGGGTCGCGATCGCCGGTTGCGCCTGCAGGGTGACGGGCAGGGTCTGGCCGACCTTGAGTTCGCGGGCCAGGGATTCGTAGAGATCGAAGACGGCGTCGAGTTCGCCACTCACCGCCAGATCGAAGATCGCCGCCCCGGCCTGCACCACCTGCCCGGCCTCGGCGTGACGGGCGGTCAGCACCCCGGCGGCGCTGGCGCGTAGTTCGGTGTAGCCGAGCTGCTTGCGCGCATCGTCGCGCTGGGCCATGGCGGTCTGCAGGGCGCTGCGCGCACCGTCGAGGGTGGCCTGGGCCTGGTCGTACTGGCTGCGACTGGTGTAGCCCTTGGGCAGCAGCGCGGCCTGGCGCTCGAAATCGACGCGTGCCAGCCGCGTGCGGGCTTCCTGGGCCTCCACCTGGGCCTGGGCGGCGGCCAGGTTGTTGCGCAGATCCTGGGGGTCGAGCCGGGCCAGCACCTGGCCCTCGCGCACGCGATCACCGACGTCCGCCAGCCGCTCGTTGATCTTGCCGCTCACCCGGAAGCCGAGCGGCGCCTGGACGCGCGCCTGGATGTCTCCGGTGAAGGGGATGCGCTGGCTGTCCCGTATCGGACTCAGCTGCGCCACCACCACCCGTGCCAGTTCCTCGGTGGGGGGTTGCTCCTGGGAGCAGCCCGGTAACAGCGTTACCAGCGTCAGAGCAGCCGTTACCTGGCAGAGGCGAGCAAGGCGGAGAGCCCTCATGATTGTCCTTGTTGGTGGAAGGGACGCGATCTGCGAACTGACCACGCGCGCCGCAGGGGGTTCGTCTAGCGAATTGTCAGGTGCCTGACGCCACTTGGGAAGCGTTACGCCAAGGGCCAGGTGCAAACGCCCGCTCCCGGAGCGGCCACTCACCCACAAATGTTCACAAATGCCCTGGAACCCGACATTCCAGGCGGCAGTCAACTGAGACGTGCGCTGTGGACCTGTCCGTCTGCAGCTGATGCCCGCCGCCCTCCCGGTGCGGGCCCCATCGGATTCACAGGTTCATTTCGACGAGGCCGAACTCATGAAAAAGCTGCTGATCACCTCTACCGCTGCTGTGATGCTGTCGATGGCCACGGGTGTCTTCGCGGCCGATCCCTCCAAGAGCGCCACGGCCGTCGACGGCTCCGCCACCACCGAGGTGCCGGGCAAGACCACCGTCAAAGGGGGTGCCGACGGCGCTGCCGAGGTGCCCTTCAAGAGCGACAAGCCCAACAAGGTCGACGCCCGCAACCAGAACAACACGCAGTAACCGTCGTTTCCTGGCGGTAACAGAAAGCCCCGGCATACCGGGGCTTTTTGCTGTCTGCAGTGCGGCCTGCAGACAAGACAAACCCCGCCGAAGCGGGGTTTGAGGAAAGGGTGCAGCTGCCGGGCTTAGCGCCAGAACGGCTTGTGCATTTCCTGGTAGCGCTGGGCCTCCGTGATACCGGCGTCGGCCAGCATACGGGCGTCCAGGCGGGCCAGTTCGTTGCGGCTGGCGATGCGGCGCTGCCAAGTGGACAGGGTGGAGATAACGCGCAGGGCAGCGGGCACACGGTTGCTGGGCTTGGCGTTGTACAGCGAGGAACTGAAGGTGCGTTCCATGGTGGCTTTCCTTCCCGCTTGTGACGGGTACTGGTCATCGAATGGCGCCATTGTCTCGCCAGGCGAGTGCTACCACCAGTAACAGTCCAGGGAAAGGTTCGCGGATCACCCGGCACACAATTGCAACTGTACTGCTGCAATTTGGGTCATTCTGTAACGTATTGCACCACTGCAGTGCAAAACTTGGTTACCAGAGGGAACATCGCGAGAATTTGAGCTATACAGTTGGCCCGAAGGCCAAGAAACAGGAGTGCTGTTCTACCTGTTACCGCTCCAGCTGTCCAGCCTGGAAACACCTCCGTGCTCCAGAAAAGAGCGCTCCCGACGTCCATCGACGTCGGAAGCCTCTCGCGATCAACGTGCGGCGGCAGCCAGGCTCGGCGTGGCGGGCTGGCGACGGCCGACCCAGGTGCCGATGGCCACGACCACTAGGGCCAGCAGACCGGTCGCCAGGATCTCGAAGCGATGCGCTTCGCTGAACAGCATCACGGTCAGGGCGCCGACGATGAAGACGATCACCGCCCAGGTCAGCCAGGGGAACAGCCACATGCGGAATTCCAGGTGCTCGCCGCGGGCCATCAGCTTGCGTCTCAGGCGCAACTGGGTCACGGCGATCACCAGATAGACCAGCAGGGCCACGGCGCCGGAGGTGGACAGCAGGAAGCTGAACACCGCCTCGGGCATGGTGTAGTTGGCGATGGTGGTGAGGAAGCCCACGGTGGTACTGGCCAGCACGGCAGCGCGCGGCACGCCGCTGCTGGAGGCCCGACCCATCTTGGCCGGGGCATCGCCACGGCGAGCCAGGGAATAGAGCATGCGCGACGCGGTGTAGAGCGCCGAGTTCAGGCAGCTGGCCACGGCGACCAGCACCACGCAGTCGACGATCAGCTTGGCGTTGGGGATCGACAGGACCTCCAGGGCGCGCTGATAGGAACCCACCAGCGGCAGCTGGGCGTCGTTCCAGGGCACCATGGACACCACCAGGAAGATGGAGACCAGATAGAACAGCGCGATCCGCCAGATCACCGAGTTGGTGGCCCTGCTGATCTGCCGCGACGGATCCTTGGACTCGGCGGCGGCGATGGTGACGATCTCGGTACCCATGAAGCTGAACATGGTGGTCAGCAGGGCGCCCAGCACCGCGCCGAAGCCATTGGGCATGAAGCCGCCGGTATGGGCCATCAGGTTGCTCAGGCCACTGACTTCGCGACCCGGCAGGGCCCCGACCAGGGCCGCCGCGCCCAGGGCGATGAAGGCGACGATGGCGATGACCTTGAGCAGGGCGAACCAGAATTCGAACTCGCCGTACTTGGCGACGCTGAACAGGTTGGTCACCGTCAGGATGCCGGTGATGATCAGGGCGAACTGCCAGGTGGCGATCGCCGGGAACCAGGCATTGAGGATGGCTGCGGCAGCTACCGCCTCCAGCGGAATCACCAGCACCCAGAACCACCAGTACAGCCAGCCGATGGTGAAGCCGGCCCAGCGGCCGATGCCCTGCTGCGCATAAGAAGAGAAGGAACCGGTATCGGGCGAGGCGACGGCCATTTCACCCAGCATGCGCATGACCAGCACCACCAGGGTACCGGCCAGGGCATAGGCCAGCAGTACGGCCGGGCCGGCCGCGGCGATGGCATGACCGGAGCCGACGAACAGACCGGCACCGATCACCCCGGCGATGGACAACATGGTCACATGGCGCGGTTTGAGCGCCGGAGAGAGGTTGCATTCGACGTTGGACATAAGGTGTTACCTGACAACGGAAAGCCTGCCAAGTGCAACTTGCGCGCCACCCGGGCTGAAATTGGCACAAAATGAACACAAAGGGTGCATCACCTCGCGGAAAGCGGCGAAAAAGCGGCGTTCCATCGAGCTATCGCGCTAACCAACTGATGTAAAAAGCGATTTCTTTTGGATACGGATGCCCTTTGGCTTGCTTCGTTAGGTATCACCTTGTGCAACTTGCACTCTTATGGTGCTTGCCCGGGTGGAACCTTAGGTAACTCCAGGCCTGGGCTAGCCGCCGCGCCCTCTTCTGTCTGGCCACAAAACCTGGACACAACCAAAAGACCCCTCGGCCCGGCGCCTGCCGCCGGCCCGCTTGGGTGTCAGGGACCGCCCAAGGGCGCGGCCTGGGCGCTTTTCCATGCCGATGCTGCAACAGTGGGAACTTGCCAGGCCGCCAAGCCTCCACACCTGCGACAAAATGTAACCGCGACCAGCAGATGTTGGTAATATTCCAACAGATTAGCTAGCTAACCATAAGCCCTGCGGTTTCACGTCGGGCACCTGATGAGACCCTGACCATGTCCGCAGACGATCCCGTCCCGGCCCGCCGCGACTTCCTGCGCAAGTCCCTGAGCCTGATTCCCGTGGTCGCCCTGGCGGGCGGTGCCCCCTCGGGCCTGGCCCTCGCCACGCCCTCCCCGGACAACAAGCCGGGCAGCAGTCCGCGCGCCGACCACTATCAGCCGGTGTTCTTTACCGCCGAGGAATGGGCCTTCGTGCGGGCCGCGGTGGCCCGGCTGATTCCGGCGGACGAACTCGGCCCGGGCGCGCTGGAAGCCGGTGCGCCGGAATTCATCGATCGGCAGATGCAGACCTCCTATGCCCGTGGCGGCCTCTGGTACATGCACGGCCCCTTCGCCGCCGATGCCGCACCGGAGATGGGCTACCAGAGTCGCCTGGTACCCCAGGACCTCTATCGCCTGGGCATCGCCGCGGTGGATCGCTGGAGCCGCCAGCAGCATGGCAAGGTCTTCGCCGAGCTGGCACCCGCCGAGCAGGACACGGCCCTCAAGGCCCTGGAAAGCGGTGACGCCGCTCTCGAGGGCGTGCCGGCCAAGCTGTTCTTCGCCCAGCTGCTGCAGAACACCCGGGAAGGCTTCTATTGCGACCCGCTGCATGGCGGCAACAAGGAACTGGTCGGCTGGAAGCTGGTGAATTTCCCCGGTGCCCGCGCCGACTTCATGGACTGGGTGGAGCGCGACGAGCGCTATCCGCTGCCGCCGGTCTCCATTCGTGGGGAGCGCGGTTGATGGCCAAGGTATTGCCCAGCAAACAGGTAGTGATCGTCGGTTTCGGCTGGACCGGCGCCATCATGGCCAAGGAACTGACCGAGGCCGGCCTGGACGTGGTGGCCCTGGAACGTGGCAGCTACCGCGACACCTATCCCGACGGCTCCTATCCCCAGGTGATCGACGAACTCACCTACAGCATCCGCAAGAAGCTGTTCGTCGATGTCTCCAAGGAAACCGTCACCATCCGCCACGGCGTCAACGACGTCGCCCTGCCCAACCGCCAGCTCGGCGTCTTCCTGCCCGGCGATGGGGTGGGGGGCGCCGGCCTGCACTGGTCGGGGGTGCACTTCCGCGTCGACCCGGTGGAGTTGCGCCTGCGCAGTCATTATGAAGAGCGCTACGGCAAGACATTCATCCCCGACGGCATGACCATCCAGGATTTCGGCGTCAGCTACGCCGAGCTGGAGCCCTACTTCGACTTCGCGGAAAAGGTCTTTGGCACCTCGGGTACCGCCTGGAGCGTCAAGGGCCAGGTGGTGGGCGACGGCAAGGGCGGCAATCCCTATGCGCCGGATCGCTCCAGCGACTTCCCGCTGCCGGCGCAAAAGAACACCGTCTCGGCGCAGCTGTTCGAGAAGGCCGCACGGGAGGTGGGCTATCACCCCTACAACCTGCCCTCGGCCAACACCTCGGGACCCTACACCAACCCCTACGGGTGCCAGATGGGTCCCTGCAACTTCTGCGGCTACTGCAGCGGCTACGTCTGCTACATGTATTCCAAGGCCTCGCCCAATCTCAACGTCCTGCCGGCGCTCAAGCAGGAGCCGCGCTTCGAATTGCGCAGCCAGGCCCATGTGCTCCGGGTCAATCTCGACAGCACCGGCAAGCGGGCCACCGGGGTGACCTACCTGGACGCCCAGGGCCAGGAGCTGGAGCAGCCGGCCGATATCGTCATCCTCGCCGCCTTCCAGTTCAACAACGTGCGCCTGATGCTGCTGTCGGGCATCGGCCAGCCCTATGACCCCAGGACCGGCGAGGGTGTGGTCGGGCGCAACTTCGCCTACCAGAACATGGCCACCATCAAGGCCTTCTTCCGCCAGGATCAGCACCACACCAATCCCTTCATCGGCGCCGGTGGCAATGGCGTGGCGGTGGACGATTTCAACGCCGACAACTTCGACCACGGCCCCCACGGCTTCGTCGGTGGCTCGCCCATGTGGGTCAACCAGGCCGGCACCCGCCCCATCGCCGGGGCGGCCAACCCGCCCGGCACGCCGCAATGGGGCAGCGCCTGGAAAAAGGCCCAGGCCGGCTACTACAACCACCAGCTGTCGATGGACGCCCACGGGGCGCACCAGTCCTATCGCGACAACTACCTGGACCTGGACCCCACCTACCGCGACGCCTACGGCCAGCCGCTGCTGCGCATGACCTTCGACTGGAAGGACAACGACATCCGCATGACCCGCTTCATGGCGGCCAAGATGAAGAAGATCGCCGAGGCCATGAATCCCGAGCACATCAGCGTCTCGGTCAAGGATTTCGGTGGTCACTTCAACACCGCCAGCTACCAGACCACTCACCTGAACGGTGGCGCCATCATGGGCACCGACCCCAAGACCAGCGCGGTCAATCGCTACCTGCAGAGCTGGGACGTGCACAACGTCTTCGTGCCGGGCGCCTCGGCCTTTCCCCAGGGCCTGGGCTACAACCCCACCGGCCTGGTGGCGGCCCTGACCTACTGGTCGGCGCGGGCCATCCGCGAGCAGTACCTGAAGAATCCCGGCCCGCTGGTGCAGGCATGAGAGGCGCGCCCATGATCCTTCGTACCCTCGCGATCCTGCTCTTGGGCAGTGGCCTGGCGCTGGCGGCCCAGGCCGCGGAAGACGCCGACCCGGCGCTGGTCAAGAAAGGCGAGTACCTGGCGCGGGCCGGCGACTGCGTGGCCTGCCACACGGCGCCGGGCGGCCAGCCCTTCGCCGGCGGCCTGCCCATGCAGACGCCCATCGGCACCCTCTATTCCACCAACATCACCCCGGATCGGCAGACCGGCATCGGCGACTACCGCTTCGCCGACTTCGACGCCGCCATCCGCCAGGGCATCGCCAAGGAGGGCCATACCCTCTATCCGGCCATGCCCTACCCCTCCTATGCCCGGGTCAGCGAGGGCGACATGCGCGCCCTCTATGCCTACTTCATGCACGGCGTGACCCCGGTGGCCCAGGCCAATCGCGACAGCGACATCCCCTGGCCGCTGTCCATGCGCTGGCCCCTGGCGATCTGGCGCCAGCTGTTCGCGCCCGAGGTGGTGCAATTCCAGCCCGCGCCGGACCAGGATCCGGTGGTGGCTCGCGGCGCCTATCTGGTGGAAGGCCTCGGCCACTGCGGCGCCTGCCATACCCCGCGTGCCATCACCATGCAGGAAAAGGCGCTCTCCCCCGCCGACGGCAAGGACTTCCTGGCCGGCAGCGCGCCCCTGGAAGGCTGGATCGCCAAGAATCTGCGCGGCGATCAGCGGGACGGCCTGGGCCACTGGAGCGAAGCGCAGCTGGTGCAATTCCTCAAGACCGGGCGCTCCGCCGACAGCGCCGTGTTCGGCGGCATGACCGAGGTGGTGCAGCACAGCCTGCAGTACCTGAGCGACGCCGACCTGCAGGCCATCGCCCGCTACCTCAAGACCTTGCCGGCCAAGGACCCGCACGACGCGCCCTTCCAGGCCGACGGACGCACCGCCGCGGCGCTCTGGCGCGGCGACGACAACGCCCGTGGCGCCCAGGTCTATGTGGACAACTGCGCCGCCTGTCACCGCACCGATGGTCAGGGTTACGACCGGGTGTTCCCGGCGCTGGCCGGCAATCCGGTGCTGCGCACGGCCGACGCCAGTTCGCTGATCAACATCGTGCTCAAGGGCGGCACCCTGCCTGGCCTGCACACGGCGCCGTCGACGATCGTCATGCCGCCCTTCGGCTGGCGGCTGAACGACGCCCAGGTGGCCGACGTGGTCAGCTTCATCCGCGCCAGCTGGGGCAATGCCGCTGCGTCGGTCAGCGCCACCGACGTCGCCAGGTGGCGCACCGATGACAATCGCACCACGTCCGGTGATGACCTGGGCCAGGCCTTCGGTCACGGTCAGCCTGAGACGCCTGAGACGGGTAAATAGCGGTCGCGTCAGCGGCGCAGCCAAGCCGGATCGACCGCGGCGAACACCTCCACCAGCCACTCGACCCAGGCGCGTACCCGCGGTGAGGTCTGGCTGGCCGGGGGGTAGATCGCCGCCAGCGGCAAGCCCGGCGGTGGCAGGCCGGGCAGGACTTCGCACAGCCGGCCGGCGGCCAGGTCTGCTGCCACGTGATAGCGCGGCGCCTGGATCAGGCCCAGCCCAGCCAGGGCGGCACCGACATAGACGTCGGCCCCGCTGAGGGTCAGCCGTGCGGGTTGATCCAGGCACTGCAGCTCACCCTCGCAGAGAAATTCGAAGGGCAGCCGACGGCCGCTGCGCTGGGAGCGGTACCGTACCAACTGGTGATGGGCGAGTTCCGCGAGGTTGTCCGGCTGGCCCTGGCGGGCCAGATAGCTCGGACTGGCACAGGTCACCTGTACCAGCTCGCCCAGGGGCTGGGTGGCCAGGCCTTCGTCGAGCAGTGGCCCGCTGCGCAGCACGCAGTCGATACCTTCGCCGATGACGTCCACCGGCCGGTCATCGGCGCTGATCACCAGCTCCAGGCCGGGATAGCGCTGACAGAAGTCCGGCAGCGCCGGAATCACCAGGGCGCGCCCAAGGGACCCCGGCAGATCCACCCGCAGCCGACCGCGCGGCTGGCGCCGCCGCTGGCTGAAGGCCCCCTCGATATCGTCCAGCTCGGCCAGCCAGCTGACGCAGCGCTCGTAGTAGGCGGTGCCATCCAGGGTCGGGCTGACGCGGCGAGTGGTCCGGTGCAGCAACGTCACCCCCAGGTGGGCTTCCAGCTGCTGCACCAGCAGCGTCGCCATCGCTGGCGACAGGCCAAGATCGGCGGCCGCCCGGCTGAAGGAGCGACGCTCGACGATACGCACGAAGCCGCGCATGGCTGCCAATCGATCCAAGATCATTCATTCCTGTCGAATACTGCCTGTCGTGATAGCAGCTTTGTTCAGCCTGGCTCAATAGCGAGACTGATCCCATCTTTCACGAGAGGAGCGAACGTCATGCTGCAACGACGACTGGGCCGTAACGGCCCACGGGTGTCCGCCCTGGGGCTGGGCTGCATGGGGATGAGCGAGTTCTATGGCGCCACCGACGAGACCGAGGCCCTGGCCACCCTGGACCTGGCCTTGGAACGCGGCGTGACCCTGCTGGATACCGCCGATGCCTATGGTCCCCACCGCAATGAGGAATTGCTGGGCCGGGCCCTGCGCGGACGCCGCGAGCAAGTGTTCCTGGCCAGCAAGTTCGGCCTGGTGCGCAGTGCCGATCCTACCGCCCGCGGTGTGAATGGCCGGCCCGAATACGTGCGTCAGGCGGTGGAAGGCAGCCTGCGCCGACTGGGCGTCGAGCATCTCGATCTCTATTACCAGCATCGGGTCGATCCCGAGGTGCCGATCGAGGAGACCGTGGGCGCCATGGCCGAGCTGGTGCAGGCCGGCAAGGTGCGGTACCTGGGGCTGAGCGAGGCCTCCAGCGAGACCCTGAGACGTGCTCACCGGATCCATCCCATCGCTGCCCTGCAGAGCGAATTCTCGCTGTGGTCGCGCGATCCGCAGCAACACGGGGTGCTCGCCACCTGCCGCGAACGGGGAATCGCCCTGGTGGCCTACAGCCCGCTCGGCCGCGGCTTTCTCACCGGCGCCCTGAAATCGCCGGAGGACTTCGCCGCGGATGACTATCGCCGCCTGAGTCCGCGCTTCCAGGGCGACAACTTCCAGCGCAACCTGGAACTGGTGGAACGGGTACGCGCCCTGGCCAGCGCCAAGGGCGTCACGCCTGGCCAGTTGGCCCTGGCCTGGGTGCTGGCCCAGGGCGAGGACATCGTGCCCATCCCGGGGACCCGGCGGCGCGGTTATCTGCTGGAGAATCTCGCCGCGCTCGAGGTGCAATTGAGCGCAGACGAGGGCGTCGAACTGGATCGACTGTTCACCCCGGAGCAAGTGGCCGGTACGCGCTATCCCGCCGCCTGGATGCAGCTCGTCGAGCGCTAGTGACCATCAAGCCCGTCGCCGACCGACGGGCTTGCGCGGTTGGCATCGATCCTGCTAGCTTGATCGGGTTAGTACCAAGCTGACCCCAATCGCTGGACGCCTTTCCGCTCGTTGTAGCAGCGCGAAATAAGCGTCATCCGGATCGAATCGATCCCTCGATTGCTCAGGATCTGCCGCCCTGGCCTCTGAATCTCGCGCCCGGCCGGTTGCCTGCCTTCCCAAGTACTTACCTGCATGCCTGGGCATCTTGCCCACACGCTGCCTTCCTCCAGCCAGAGATTCAGCCGTCGGCCGTCATGGGTACGAGGTTGCTGGAGTTATTTCACCGCGCCGACTGAGCGTGGATCCCAAGGATAGTCAGATGAACATTCAAAACCAGGCCATCGCGGCCATGCAACACCTCCAGGCGGCCTTCGCGCCGTTCCAATGCATCACCACCCCGGCTTCGCGCAAGGGCGGCTTTAGCTTTACCGTGCTCGACGAGCGCGGTGTCGCCTGTCGCAGCGAGCGCCTCTATCCCGAGCAGTACAACGCTGCCGACGGGCTGGAGCGGGTCATCGCCCGTACCCGCCGCGCCCTGGTGGCCTGAAGCGCCACACGAGTGCCGGACGCATCACGGTTTCCGTGATGCCGATGCCGGCCGCCTCCATCTGCGGTATGTTTGGCACAGCTTCGCGTAGGCGTGAGCCAAACAATGAATCCCAAGATGGAGGTCGCATGTCGCAAGTCGTATTCATCCGCCATGGCCAGTCGGCGTGGAACCTGGAAAACCGCTTCAGTGGCTGGGCGGATGTGGATCTGACCGAACAGGGGATCCGCGAGGCCCACGAAGGCGGCCAGGCGCTCAAGGACGCCGGCTTCCTCTTCGACGTGGCCCACGTGTCGGTGCTCAAGCGCGCCGTGCGGACCCTCTGGCACGTGCAGGAAGGCATGGACCAGATGTGGCTGCCGGTGGTGAGCGACTGGCGCCTCAACGAGCGTCACTACGGTGGCCTGACCGGCCTCAACAAGTCCGAGACCGCCGCCAAGTACGGTGAAGAGCAGGTGCTGGTCTGGCGCCGCAGCTACGACGTGCCACCGCCCGAGCAGAGCGTCGAGGAGCAAAAGGCCCTGGCCGCCGATCCGCGCTATGCCGGTCTGTCGCTGGACCAGGTGCCACGCACCGAGTGCCTCAAGGATTGCGTCGAGCGCGTGCTGCCCTACTGGAACGAAGTCCTGGCCCCGGCCATTCGCAGCGGCCAGCGTGTGCTGGTGGTCGCCCATGGCAACTCCATGCGCGCCCTGATCAAGTACCTGGACAACATCTCCGACAGCGACATCGTCAGCCTCAACATCCCCAACGGTGTGCCGCTGGTGTACGAGTTCGACGAGGACCTCAAGCCCACCAAGCACTACTACCTGGCCGACCCGGATGAGGTCGCCGCCAAGATGGCCGCGGTGGCCAATCAGGGCAAGGCGAAGTAAGGCCTCTTTCGTCCTTCCTCGGATGGAGGCCTTGCAAGGTTTTCCACAGGGTCGACGAGGGGTGAGCGGTGGATAAGGCTGAAGCCGTCGTCCACCCTGCCGACTGCCCCTTGTCGTGGCCACGGGTCGCCGTAGGTTGGGTCGAGCGCAGTGAAGCCCAACAGGTCTCGTTTCGAGGGGCTGGCCAGGTTGGGCTGCGACGGTGAAGCCGTCTCGGCCCAACCTACGATCCAGGGCCGCGATCGGCGCACGTGAAAACAGCTGTTCCTGCTAGCGCTTAACCACCCGCGCCTCGCCCAGCACGCCCTCTTCTTCCGCCTGGACCGCCTGGATCTCTTCGTCGCCTTCCACCCCGCCATCGCCCGGGGTCTTCTCGCCCTTTTCCTTGCCGTCATCGCTGTGGTGCTCGATCACCGCATTGATCTCCGCGCCGAACAGCAGCACCGCGGAAGACAGATAGAAGTACAGCAGTAGCACGATGATGGCGCCGATGCTGCCGTAGGTGGCGTTGTAGTTGGCGAAATTCTGCACGTAGTAGCCGAAGCCCAGCGATGCCAGGATCCAGACCACCACCGCCAGCATCGAGCCGGGCGTGATGAAGCGGAAACTCTGCTTGACGTCCGGAGTGACGTAGTAGAGCGCTGCCACGGCGATCATCAGCAGGAACACCGCCAGCGGCCAGCGGATCAGCGCCCAGAGGGTCACCATGTAGTCTTCCAGACCCACATAGGCGGCCAGCCAGTTCATCACCTGGGGACCCAGTACCATGAGGGCGGCGGCGCTGAGCAGCAGCCCGGCGAGACCTATGGTGTGCAGCACCGACAGCGGGATGCGCTTCCAGGCCGGGCGGCTTTCCACCACGTCGTAGGCACTGTTCATCGCGGTCATCAGCGAACGGAAGCCGCCCGAGGCGGACCACAGCGCGATGATGATACTGAAGGACAACAGGCCGCCCTGCTGGGTCTGCAGCTGGTCGATGATGGGATTGACCGTATCCAGCGCGGTGGGCGGCAGCAGATAGGCGGCCTGTTCGCGCAGGAAGGTGAAGAAATCCGGCAGGTGCAGGAAGCCGATCAGGGCGATCAGGAACAGCAGGAAGGGAAACAGCGAAAACAGCATCTGGTAGGCCAGGGCTGCCGCATAGGTGGGCATGTCGTCGGCAACGAACTCCTGGACGGCACGCTTGATGAGGGTGAACGGCGCAACGCCGCGCAGGCTGAAGGCAAACAAGGACATAAAAGGCTCCTGACGAACGCTCCCCGGAAAGGATTTCTGCGGGCTGTCCGCAAGGGCCTGCGCCCGGCGGCTTTTCAGACCAGCCCTACCTTCAGAGTGGCAGCGGCTGGGTTCGTTGCGCCCAGGTGTCAGAAGCCGGAATCGGAAGCGTCCCGGCAGGCGGCGATTTCGGCGGCCGTGGGTGCTCGGATTTCCTCTATTCCGCGGCTTTCCTCGAAGTCGATATAGCCGGCGGCGGCGAATTCGCGTAGCCAGCCCTCCATGGGCCAGAGTCCCCAGCGTGCCTGGAAGCGCCGGGCGTTCTCCAGGATGCTGGAGAAATGATTGAGTGGCGGATGATAGGTGGGGTGGTATTGGTGGAAGGCGCGCGCCTCGGCCTGATAGACGGGCACCTCGGCTTCGCGGGCACGGAAGGCGAAGTCGGTGTCCTCGCCGCCATAGCCGCGATAGCGCTCGTCGAAACCGCCGATGCGGCTGAAGGTGGCGCGGGTGCAGGCGAAATTCAGCGACCAGAACAGTGGATGGGGGATCGCCTCGCCACGCGGACGATCCCGGTGCAGGGGATGGACGACGCCAGTGGCGAGCAGCTCGTCCGGTGTCCAGTCGCCTTCCGCGATGCCGGCCGGCAGGTAGTGGACGAACCCCTGGTGCAGCGCCTCGGGGCGCACTGTCAGCGCCTGGCGATAGGCGTCGAGCAAGTCAGGTGCGGGGATGCAGTCCACGTCGAGAAACACCAGCGCCTCGCCTGGGGCGGCGGCTACGGCGGCGTTGCGCGCGGCGGCCAGGGGCAGGATGCCGTCGCCTTCCACGCCAAGCACCTGGATCGGAAAGCGGGGGCTGTGCAGCACGCGCGGCGGCTCGTTCATCTGCACCACCACCAGGGCAACCGGAGGCGTCGGTGCCAATTCCAGCCCGCGGATGAGATTGGCCAGTTGCCGCTCGCGACCATGCACCAGGGTCAGGACGATCATGCCAGCACCTCGCGGGCGACCTGTCGAATACAGGCCGCGGCGCGTCGGGCGCCCTCGCCATCGCTTACCGCTGCCCAGCGCTCGGGATCGAGCTCGCGCGCCCTGGCCAGCAGCCCTGGCCAGTCAGCGTCGCCAGGCCAGGTTTCGCAGGTGATCGCCAGGCTCTGCGCGGCCAGTAGGCGCCCGGTGGACAGTTGCTCGTCGAAGGGCCGGGCGTCCGGCAGGCAGAGGAAGCGGCAGCGCAAGTCGGCCAGCTCCGCCACCAGGCTGTCGCCCGCCGAGCCGATCACCAGTTCGGCGCGGATCAGCCAGGGTGCGGGATCGGCCACATTGCCCAGAAAACTCAGATTGGACGGCGCCGCGGCGGCGTCGTCCAGCACCGGACCCAGCACCGTCCAGTGCCAGTCAGGACAGGCCCGGGCCGCCGCGACCAGTCGCGCGCGACCGAAGGCGGTGCCACCATGGCCGGCGATGACGGTGACCGTGCCGAGCTCACGCAGGCTGCCGTGCCGTTGCCCGGCATAGCGCGACAGGCTGCCGGCATAGCAGGTCTTGGCCCGCCAGGGGGCCGGGGTACCAGGCTCTTCCAGGCATTCACGATAGGGCGCGAGCAGGCGACTGGCACTGGCATAGGCCAGTTCGTGAGCGGCATCGAAGCGGCTGCCGCGCTGGCGCAGGTAGATCGTCGGCACGCCGCACAGCCGGGCCAGCAGCGCCACCTCCACCGAGACGTCGACCACCAGCAGGCAGGGCCAGGCGCGGCGGAACCAGTCCACCAGCAGGCCCATGCGCTCACGCAGTCCTGCCACGCCCAGCGGCGCATAGTGCAGGCAGGTGAAGGCTTCGCCCTCGACACCAGGGGCCACGTCGGGCGGCAGCGGGCAGAGCCGGACGTTGGGCAGCGCCACCTGCTCGGGCAGGCGACTGCCGAACAGGGTCAGGGAGCCGTCGAAGGCCGCGGCGATGGCCAGGGCGCGGGTCACATGTCCGGCGCCATGATGGTGGGCGTAGTAACCGATGTTCAGCTCAGTCAAGGGCGGTCTAGCCACGGGCCACCCGGCCGGCAGCGACATCGGCGAGCAGGCGCTCGTAGCGGTCGATCATCAGCCCGAGGCTCCACTGCGCCTCGGCCCGCGCCCGGCAGGCGTCGCGAGACAGCGACAGGGCTTCGCGCAGGGCCGCCGCCAGGGCCGGGACGTCGCCCGGCGGGGCCAGGGCGCCGGTCTCGGCGGTGAGGAGTTCCGGTAGGGCGCCGCGGGCAAAGGCGGCGACCGGTGTGCCACAGGCCAGGGCCTCGGCGACGATCAGGCCGAAGGGTTCGTTCCAGCAGGGCGTGACCAGGCAGGCGCGGGCCTGGGCGACTTCCGTCGCCAGGGCGGTACGGTCCAGGTGACCGAGGTAGACGGCCCGGTCACCCAGGCGCGGCTCGATCTCTTGGCGGAAATAGCGCTCGTCGGTGGCCTGGCCGGCCAGGCGCAGCGGCACGCCGGCCTCGCGCGCGGCATCCAGCGCCAGGTGCGGCCCCTTGTCCGGCACCAGGCGGCCGAACCAGAGGGCGTGGTCGCCGATCGGCGTATCGCGTGGGCGCCAGGCGTCGAGGTCGATGCCATTGGGAATCACGTGGCAGGCCGGCGCGAGGTGCGCCCAGTTGTCGGCATTGGCCTGGGAGACGGTGCAGTAATGGCCGCCACCGCGTTTGTGCAATTCGCCGATGGCGTTGATCAGTTCGAAGAACGGCGGGGTGTGCAGCACCGTGAGCATGGGCGTGCGGATCAGCCCGGACATGGTCACCGGCACATAGTGCAGGGCGTTGTTGAAGATGACGTCGAAGCCATGGCCATCGATGCGCTGCATGCAGTCGAGATAGCCGTGGTGCTCGTCGAGGTACTCGGAGCTGAGCACGTTGCGCTTGCGCCGGCAGCCATCCGCGCCGTAGTTGCCGTCGTCGAGGATGGGCACCACCTCCAGCTCCGGCGCCGAGGCCGAACTGGCGAACAGCGTCACCGCGTGGCCACGTTCGCGCAGCTGCAGGGTGATGTCGTAGGTGAAGGCTTCGAGACCGCCGGCGAAGGGCTGGCGTACCGGGTGTTTCACATGGGTAAGAATGCCTATGCGCATGGAACCGTCCGCCTGCTGTTGCCTGTCATCCCACCGTCCTTATCGCGAGCCGCTGGTTGATAGGAGTCTCAGCGACGGGAATTGGTTGTGCGCTTCGTCGTGAAAGCCGCGTGGTGGGCAAACCTCCGCAGCGGGCCGGGGGTCAGCTTTCCTGGACCCGTATTCCCAGCAGACGACGGAGGTTTCCATGCGTTATGAACTGCACTACTGGCCCAGTATCCAGGGCCGCGGCGAATTCGTCCGCCTGGCGCTCGAAGAGGCTGGCGCCGACTATCTCGATGTCGGCAACGCCCCGGAGGACGAAGGTCTGGGCGTACCCACCCTGCAGGACTACCTGCAGGGCCAGAAGACCGGCCGCCCGCCCTTCGCCCCGCCCTTTATCAAGGCCGGCGACGAGGTCGTCTCCCATGTCGCCAACATCCTCCAGTTCCTCGGGCCACGGCTGGACCTGGTACCGGCCGATGAAGAATCCCGCTTCTGGGTCCACGGCCTGCAGCTGACCATCACCGACCTCACCGCCGAGGCCCACGACGCCCATCATCCGGTGGCCATCTCCCTGACCTACGAAGAGCAACAGGACGAAGCCCGGCGCCGGGCCAAGGCCTTTGCCGGGGAACGGATCCGTACCTATCTGAGCTACTTCGAGCGAGTGCTGGGTTACAACCCAGCTGGTGATACCTGGCTGGTGGGCGAGCGTCGCTCCTATGTCGACCTGTCGCTGTTCCAGGTGGTGGCCGGCCTGACCTATGCCTTCCCGAACGCCATGCGGCGCCTGGCGCCCGAGATACCGCGGGTGCTGGCCGTGGCCGAGCGGGTAGCCGCGCTACCCAACATCGCCGCCTACCTGGCCTCGCCCCGCCGCCTGCCCTTCAGCGAGAACGGCATCTTCCGCCATTATCCGGAGCTGGATCCGGCCTGACGGGCAAAAGAAAAGGCCGCCCTGGGGCGGCCTTTTCCGTACAGCCTGGACTCAAGCGCGGTCGATGGTGTTCTTGACCGCTTCCTTACCCTTGCCGACGTTCTTTTGCAGTTTGCCTTCGGCTTCCTGGGCACGACCCTCGCCTTTCATGCGCGAGTTGTCGGTGGCATCGCCGACGCCTTGCTTGACCTTGCCGGCCACTTCTTTGGCGGTACCCTTGATCTTGTCGCTGGTGCTGCTCATATCAGTCTCCTTGGGATCGCACAGGCAGTGCGCTTGTAAAATCCGACTGCGGCTCTAGCCGGGTGTTTCGACCATTCGTCGCACAGCGCAGCGGCGAGCAGCGCCCGGAAGCTTTGGGCAGCGGCGCTGGAAGCCTTTAGACTGCCCGCCCTTTTTCGTGAGCGACCGCCCAGGCGCCTTTCCCGCCGGGAACGTTGCGCGGGGCCGCCTCTCCAATTTTCCACACCCCTTCACCGGAGACTTCTGATGTCGCTGAGCCAATTCGACAACCTGCCGGGCGTGACCGCCCAGCCCGACGCCGCCACCCGCGAGTTCGTCTTCAACCACACCATGCTGCGGGTCAAGAACCTGGAGACCTCACTGGACTTCTATACCCGCGTGCTGGGTTTCACCGTGGTCGATCACAAGGATTTCCCGGACGCCAAGTTCAGCCTGACCTTCCTTGCCCTGGTCGATCGTAACCAGGTGCCGGAGGACCCGGAAGCCCGCCAGCGCTGGCGCAAGTCGACCCCGGGCATTCTCGAGCTGACTCATAACCACGGTACCGAGAACGACGCGGAGTTCAGCTACCACAATGGCAACAGCGATCCACGCGGCTTCGGCCACACCTGCGTGGCGGTCCCGGACATCCGCGCCGCCTGCGAGCGGTTCGAGCAACTTGGCGTCGCCTTCCAGAAGCGCCTGACCGACGGCAGCATGAAGGAAATCGCCTTCATCAAGGACCCCGATGGCTACTGGGTCGAAGTCATCCAGTTCACCCCGCTGTCCTGATCCCTCCGGGCCCGGCGTCCGTCGGGCCCACCCCTGCCTGCCCTTCTGAAGACATCCGACGACTCTTCGGCGCTTAACTGATACCGACTGGCTCCAGGTCATCGACGCCTACTCGCGCCTTTGGCGTACTGCTGGCGGAAAGCCTTACCAAAGTCGTATTGCGCATCCCAGCCAGCGACGTCGTCAGAGAGTCCAACATGAAAAAAACAACAAGAATCCGTACCGGGATGTACAGCGTGCTCAGCCTGTTCGTCGCCTGCCTGCTGCTGGCTTGCCTCTATGGGTGGCTCAGCGCCCGGACCAGTGCCCAGCAGATCCGCGACCTGGATAGTCTGACCATGGAGCAGCTGGACCGGGTCAACAACGCCGCCACCTGGATCAGCCGCGCCAGCGCCAACTCCCATACCGCCATGCTCGACCGGGTCAACGGCGATGCGGCCAAGGCCGAGAAAGGCGTGAAGCTGGCACTGGAGCGATTGGACATCGCCCGCAAGCTGATCACCGACATGCAGGCCAGCGTCGGCGATCCCAAACTGAGTGGCCAGATCGAAGCCATGCTCAAGGCCTTCGACGCCTACAAGGTCATCGTCGAAGGGCAGATCGCCGCCTGCCGCGCCGGCGACCTGCCCGGCTACATCCGTATCAGCGACGGGGCCAAGGGTGCCAGCACGGCCTTCGCCGATACCCGCCAGGCCTTCACCGACGAGATCACCAGCCGCATCGCGGCCACCCTCGCCGCCTCCGACAGTCGCGTGTCCCAGGCCCAGATCGGCAGCCTGCTGCTGGTCGGTCTGACCCTGCTGCTGGCGGTGCTCTCCGGCTGGTTCATCGCCCGCCGCGTGCTGGCCCCGCTCAACGAGGCCGGCGAGCACTTCGCCGCCATGAGCGAAGGCGATCTGACCCGCCGTATCGAGGTGCGCAGCCATGACGAGATCGGTCAGCTGTTCGCCGGCCTCGCCACCCTGCAGAGTCGCCAGCGCGACACCCTGGCCCAGCTCAATCGCACCGCCGAGCAACTCGACAGCGCCGCCCAGGAACTGGGCCAGGTGACGGCCCAGAGCAACCGCACCCTGAATCAGCAACAGCAGGAACTGGAACAGGCCGTGACGGCGGTGACCGAGATGACCACCGCCGTGGAAGAGGTGGCACGCAACGCCGCGTCCACCTCGGATACCGCCCGCGAATCCGATCGCCTGGCCGCGGGCAGTCGCGGCCAGGTGGCCGAGGTGCTCAGCGAATTGCAGAGCATGCAGACCACAGTCAACGAAAGCGAAGCCGTAATCGCCAGCCTGGCGCAGCAGGCCAACCAGATCGGCAAGGTGCTGGACGTGATCCGCGCCGTCTCCGAGCAGACCAACCTGCTGGCGCTCAACGCCGCCATCGAGGCCGCGCGCGCCGGCGATGCCGGCCGTGGCTTCGCCGTGGTGGCCGACGAGGTGCGCAGCCTGGCCCAGCGTACCCGCCAGTCGACCCTGGAGATCGAGCAGATGATCGGCAACATCCAGACCGGCACCGGTCAGGCGGTGGCTGCCATCCAGCGCAGCAGCACCCTGGCCGGCACCACCCTGAGCACCACCCAACGCCCCGGCGAGAGCCTGGAGCACATCTTCGTCGCCATCGGCGACATCAACGAGCGCAACCTGGTCATCGCCAGCGCCGCCGAGGAACAGGCCCAGGTGGCGCGGGAGGTGGATCGCAACCTGATCAATATCCGCGAACTGGCAGGCGTGTCCAAGCGCGGCGCCGACCAGATCGAGACCTCCAGTCGCCAGCTCGTCGCGCTGACCCGCGAGATCCACGGCCTGGCGGCGCGCTTTCGCGTTTAGCCCGACGCGCCGCTACCCTCGGGACCAGGCGTCCCGGCGGTAGCCGCGGCTTTACCCAACTTTACGTTTTCTTGGCATGACGTCGTCGCCGCTACAGGCGAAAATTGGCCCCGGGCGCCAGGCGTGGCGCCCGTTCTCGCTAAGGAGCTGCCTGACGTCATGACGACCTGCCCTACCCCGCGCGGCCCTCGCCTGAGGTGCCTGCTGCTGTCCTTTCTCGCCTCGCCCCTGGGCCTGCTGGTGCTGCTGACCGGCGTGCTGCAGCTGCTCGGCCCCGGCTAGGGCCGCAGCGTCCGGCCACCGAAGCGGCCGGCCCCGCCTGGATCACAGGCGGAAGCGCGTCACCAGACCATTGAGGTCCACGGCCAGGCGCGACAGCTCGGCGCTGGCGGCGCTGGACTGCTCGGCACCCGCGGCGGTCTGGACCGACAACTCGCGGATGTTCACCAGGTTGCGATCCACTTCGCGGGCCACCTGGGCCTGCTCTTCCGCCGCGCTGGCGATGACCAGATTGCGTTCGTTGATGCCGCCGATGGCGCCATGGATGCGCTCCAGGGCATGGCCGGCACCGCGGGCCACTTCCAGGGTGGACTGGGCGCGCTCGGTGCTGCTGCGCATGGCCGCCACCGCCTGATCGGTGCCCTGCTGGATGGTGGCGATGGAGGTCTCGATCTCGCGGGTGGATTCCTGGGTGCGATGGGCCAACGCCCGCACCTCGTCGGCCACCACGGCGAAGCCACGACCCGCTTCACCGGCGCGCGCCGCCTCGATGGCGGCGTTGAGCGCCAGCAGGTTGGTCTGTTCGGCCACGCTGCGGATCACGTCGAGCACCTTGCCGATGTCGTTGACCTGGACCGCCAGGTCGCCCACCAGGGTGGCGCCGTGCTGGACGTCGTCGCTCATGGTGGCGATGGCGCCCACGGTCTCCTGCACCAGGTCGCGGCCGTCACGGGCCACACCGGCCGACTCCTGGGAGGCCTGGGAGGTGCTGACGGCATTGCGCGCCACCTCGTCCACCGCCGACGACATCTGGTTCACCGCGGTGGCGGCCTGTTCGATCTCGGCGTTCTGGCGCTGCAGGCCGCGACTGGATTCATCGGTCACGGCATTGAGTTCTTCCGCCGCCGAGGCGAGCTGGGTGGCCGACCCGAGGATGCCCTGCAGGGTCTGGCGCAGCTGGCCCTGCATGGTCTTCATGGCCTGCAGCAGGCGCGCGGCCTCGTCGCGGCCTTCGCTGTGGATCTCCTGGCTGAGGTCGCCGGTGGCGATCACCTCGGCGGCCTGCACGGCGCGGGCGATGGGCTGGGTGATGCTGCGGATCAGCAGCCAGGCGAAGACCACGGTCAGCAGCGCGGTAGCCGCCAGCAGCAGCAGCAGCCACTGGATGGCGTGACGATAGTCGGCAGCGGACTGGGCGTTGGCCGCGGCGGTCTGCTGATCCACCAGGTCGGTGAGTTGCTTGAGCACGCCGTTGACCGCATCGGAGTTGGCCAGCAGGTCTTCGTTGAGCAGGCGGCGCAGGGGCTCCAGCTGATCGGCGGCGGAAAACGCCAGCATGCGCTGCTGCAGACCATCGTACTGGGTGATCAGCTGACCGTAGCGGCCGTAGGCGGTGCGTTCTTCATCGGACTGGATCAGCGCCTCGTAGCGCTGCTGGGCGGCGCGCATCTGGCCGTTGCGCTGCTGGAACAGCGCCTGGGTCTTGGCGATGATCTCGGGCTCGCGATTGAGCAGCAGGCGATAGGAGAGTACCCGCAGGCGCAGGGTCAGGGCGGTCAGTTCGTCGAGAGCCGCCACGCGAGGCATGGCGCGGTCCTCGATGGCCAGGCCCGAGGCGCGGATATCGTTCATCTTGACGAGGGCGGTGCCGCCGAGCAGCAGCAGGAGCAGACCGATAAAGGCGAAACCAAGGGTAGCGCGCCGCGCGATGGAGAGATTACGAAAGGACATGGAGAGTTTCCGTTGAGCCTGGAAAGCCCCCGCTATCGACCGCAAGGTGCAAATCCTGAGGCGGCTTGTCGGCCCGCATTTCCCCGCCACTATCGAGCAAACGCAGCAGACCCTTGTCCTATAGGGCATTGGGACTATTGAAAGCCTGGCGAAAGGTCTAGGCTGCGGCACTGTGCCGCAGATCACAGGCCGGATGCAAAGCGGGCGAAAGACGCTCGATTTCCGCCAGCGGCATTGCGTTCACATTTTTGCACATCTCTCGCAAGCCACTGATCGCCAAGGAAATCTGCTCGGCTATCGCGATTCACGTTTTCTTCACGGGGAAAACCGCGATCCGGTGGCGAAATTCCGGGTTCGTGCCGATAAAAGGGCGAAATGTAATGATCGTGTGGCGATAATGGCGGGATGATCTCAGTATAAGTTTGAAATATCTTCCGCGTTGTCCGTCACGAGCTATTGTTTCAGCGTGGATTAAGGTTGAGGTCACCAAGATGGCCTACCGGGTGCCAGGACAACGCCCGGATACGCGATGGACCGCCAGACAATGAAGCCGCCAGCGCCCGAGAGGGCCGGGGCGTATCGAGGCGATGCCAGGGGGCGTCTAGCCACTAACCAGCGCTTGCCGCTGCCATTGCGTACTTGAGAAGAGGTCAGAAACAGATGAGCGACAACACGGATACCTTCGGCGCACCCGACGAGGCCCTCCTGCAGCTGGTCGATGGTTTCAAGCGTTTCCGCCAGGATGTCTTTCCCGAACAGGAAGCGCTGTTCAAGAAACTCGCCAGTGCGCAGTCACCCAAGGCCATGTTCATCACCTGCGCCGACTCGCGCATCGTCCCGGAACTGATCACCCAAAGCTCGCCGGGCGATCTGTTCGTGACCCGGAACGTCGGCAACGTGGTGCCCCCCTACGGCCAGATGAACGGCGGCGTCTCCACCGCCATCGAGTACGCGGTCGTGGCCCTGGGCGTCAAGCACATCATCATCTGCGGCCACTCCGACTGCGGCGCCATGAAAGCCGTGCTCAATCCCGATCCACTGGAGAAGATGCCGACGGTAAAGGTCTGGCTGCGCCACGCCGAGGTCGCCCGTACCGTGGTCGAAGACCATGGTCATTGCGACTGCGGCCACGGCGGCACCCTGGGCTTCCTCACCGAGGAAAACGTGGTCGCCCAGCTGGTCCACCTGCGCACCCATCCTTCCGTGGCTTCCCGTCTGGCCAGCGGTCAGCTGCAGATCCACGGCTGGGTCTATTCCATCGAGACCAGCGAAATCAAGGCGTACGACGCCCAGCAGGAGCGCTTCCTGCCCCTGGATGGCGAAAACATGCCAGTCGCCACCCCGCGTCCGCGCCTGCAACCGGCCTGACCCACCGCGGCCAGCCGGTCCGCCGGCTGGCCACCCCCGAGAGGGGCCGATCGACCCGTCCCCATAACAGCGCACCGCGCCGGACGATCCCACCTGGGGCTCCATCGGGATCGCCCACCCTAGCCGCTAGCCGCCTGAATCCCGAACCGTGTCATATGACGTGATATGACACGCGGGCACCCTTTTTCCTAGTCGCTGGAGGACCAGGACCATGCTTGGCAATCAACAGACCCCGGGGCGCAACCTGTCGCGCGACGCCCTGGCCTCACTCGTGGTGTTTCTGGTCGCCCTGCCGCTGTGCATGGGGATCGCCATCGCCTCCGGCATGCCGCCGGCCAAGGGCATCATCACCGGCATCATCGGTGGCCTGGTGGTCGGCTTTCTCGCCGGCTCGCCGCTGCAGGTCAGCGGTCCGGCCGCCGGCCTGGTGGTGCTGGTCTTCGACCTGATCAACCGCCATGGCATCGAGGCGCTGGGCCCGGTCCTGCTGCTCGCCGGTCTGCTGCAACTCATCGCCGGCTTCACCCGGCTGGGCGCCTGGTTCCGCGTCACCTCACCGGCGGTGGTCTACGGCATGCTCGCCGGCATCGGCATTCTCATCGTGCTCTCGCAACTGCACGTGATGTTGGATGCCAAACCGGCGGCCTCGGGTCTTTCCAACCTGCTGGCCTTCCCGGGCGCCGCCCTCACCGCGGCGGGCCAGTGGAACGGCAGTGGCAGCGGCGCCCAGGCGGCGCTGATCGGTCTGCTGACCATCGCCAGCATGTGGCTGTGGGAGAAATTCCGCCCGCAGACGCTGCGCTTCCTGCCCGGCGCCCTGATCGGGGTGACCCTGGCGACCCTCGCCAGTCTCTGGCTGGCGCTGGACATCCGCCGCGTGGAAGTGCCCAACAACCTGGCCGATGCCATCGACTGGGTGACCTTCGCCGACCTCGGCATGCTGGCCAATGCCGAACTGGTGGTGGCCGCCCTCGCCCTGGCTTTCATTGCCAGCGCCGAGACCCTGCTCTCGGCCGCCGCGGTGGACCGCATGCACAACGGGCCGCGCTCGCACTTCGACCGGGAACTGGGCGCCCAGGGCATCGGCAACCTGCTCTGCGGTGCCGTCGGCGCGCTGCCCATGACCGGGGTCATCGTGCGCAGCTCGGCCAATGTCCAGGCCGGCGCCACCAGTCGCGCCTCCACCATCTTCCACGGTCTCTGGCTGCTGGCCTTCGTCGCCGCCCTGCCCTTCGTGCTCAAGTTGGTGCCGGTGGCGAGCCTGGCCGGCGTGCTGGTATTCACCGGTATCAAGCTGGCCGATCCCAAGTCGCTGACCGGACTCAAGCGCTATGGCCGGACCCCCATGGTCATCTATGCCCTGACCGCCCTCATGATCGTCGCCACCGATCTACTGACCGGGGTGCTGGTAGGCTTTGGTCTGTCGATCGCCTTCCTGGCGGTCAAGGCAGCTCAGCTCAAGGTGAGCCTGATCTATCGCGAGGACCAGCCGGGCCAGGCCGATCTGCGTCTGCTGGGCGCCGCGACCTTCCTGCGCGTACCCCAGCTGACCAAGGTGCTGGAGCAGGTCAAGCCGGGCACCACCCTGCACGTGCCCCTGGAGCACGTCTCCTATATCGATCATGCCTGCATGGAGCTGCTGGAGGACTGGGGACGGACCCAGGCCAGCAATGGCATGCGGCTGGTGATCGAGCCCAAGGCACTGGAGCGGCGCCTGGAAGGCCAGGCCCCGGCGGGTCAACCGGTCATGCCGACCCAGGCACCGGCCTGATCCGGGTGGCGGAGCGGCCAGGAGGCGCTCCGCCACGCCTCACCCCACGCTAGCGGCCCATCGATGGACGGCCAAGCCCCAGCACGATCACCGATCGCTGATCGCGATACTGGCTTGCCAGAGCCTCGCAGCGCCCCGGTGCCATGCAAAGGCCACTCCACGAAGTGGACACTCTGTCCACAAAAAGCGCCTGAATTGGCTGATAAATGTCCAAGTTGGCGTCGGTCATCCTACCAATGGGTAATAGTCTGCTAATTAACTTTCGCTCTTCTCGGGTTTGCCTTATAACGCTATTTGGTTCGACTTTTGTCGCACCAACGATCTTTGTGTCGGGCCACCCTCTATCTCGGGGGTAATCGCTTTGCCAGGAAAGCCATGCGACGCCCACACGGCTAAAAATGACCCCACGAGAGGTAGCTATGCGCAAGCCTGAATTGGCGACTGTGATCGCTGAAAAAGTCGGACTTCCAAAGGAACAGGCCAACGTCGTGCTCAACACGCTGTTGGATGAGATCGCAAATGCGCTGCATCGCAAGGACAGCGTTACCCTGGTTGGCTTCGGCACCTTCCTGCCGCGTCACCGCGGTGCCCGCATGGGGAAGAATCCCCAGACCGGCGAGCCGGTCAAGATTCGTGCGAGCAACACGGTGGCGTTCAAGCCCGGCAAGGCGCTGAAGGACAGTATCGAAGGCTGAGCGTGAGGCGGCACGGATCGCCGCTGCAGCCAAAAGGCATCGCCCCTGCGATGCCTTTTTTGTGTCCGCGCGGAGGACGCGGAGCGGGGTGATCAGCCGATGGCGATCATCTCGAAGTCGCCCTTGCCCACGCCGCAATCCGGGCACAGCCAATCCTCGGGCACATCCTCCCAGCGCGTCCCCGGCGCGATGCCGTCATCCGGCCAGCCCAGGGCTTCGTCATAGATATAGCCGCACACGATGCACTGCCATTTCCGCATTTTCTGTTATCTCCCAACCGGCTTCAGGTAGCGCGCACGCTACGCGAAAGCCCGGCAAAGGCCAACCGTACCGGAACCCGGACGGATACCCAGCGCTCCATAGCTGCTCTTGGCGGCTGTCCGTCATCCGCGTTCACAGCTAGGCTGCGTCCATGAATTCCTCGTCCCCGCCCATGCCCTGGGCCATCTACTTCGCCGTGTTGGGCAGCGTCATCAGCGTCGGTCTGGCCATCGGCCTGTCGATGCCGCTGGTCTCGCTACGCCTGGAAGGTTGGGGTTATGGCAGCTTCGCCATCGGCGTCATGGCCGCTTCACCGGCCCTTGGTATCCTCACCGGCGCCAGTCTGGCCGGGCGCCTGGCGGCGCGGCTCGGCACACCCCGACTGATGCGGCTGTGCCTGATGAGCGGCGCCGCCTCGCTGATCCTGCTGTCGCTGCTGCCCAGCTATCCACTGTGGCTGCTCCTGCGCCTGGCCCTGGGCGCCATCCTCACCCTGGTCTTCGTGCTCGGCGAAAGCTGGATGAACCAGGTCATCACCGATCGCTGGCGCGGCCGCCTGGTGGCGCTCTATGGCAGCAGCTATGCCCTGAGCCAGCTGGCTGGTCCGCTGCTACTGGGGGTGCTGGGGACCGAGGGCGACCAGGGCTTCTGGCTGGGCGCCCTGCTCATGCTCGGCGGCGCCACCCTGCTGCTCGGCCGCCAGGGTGCCCCGGCCGCCGGCGGCCACACCGCGGCCTGGCGAGCGCTGCTGGACTTCTGCCGCGGCGCCCCGGCCATCGCCTGGGCGGTGGCGCTGTTCGCCTGCTTCGAGGCGATGATCCTCACCCTGCTGCCGGTTTACGCCCTCAACCAGGGCTTCGGCCAGCAACTGGCCCTGTACATGGTCAGCGCCGTGGTGGTGGGCGATGCCCTGCTGCAGCTGCCGCTGGGCCTGCTCGCCGACCGCCTCTCGCGCCAGGGACTGTTTCTCGGCTGCACCCTGGGCCTGCTGGCGGTGAGCCTGGCCCTGCCGCTGCTGCTGCACACCTCCGGCGTCTGGCCGCTGCTGGTGCTGTTCGGCGCCACCGCCGGCGGCCTCTTCACCCTGGCGCTGATCCTGGTCGGCGAGCGCTATCGCGACGCCGAACTGGTCAGCGCCAATGCCTGCATCGCCCAGCTCTGGGGGCTCGGCTGCCTGGTCGGTCCGCTGGTCACCGGCGCCGCCAGCCAGTGGCTCACCGGTCACGCCCTGCCGCTGCTGATGGCCGTCGGCGCCGCCGTGCTGCTGGTGATCGTCAGCCGCCGAGGCAGCGCGCCGGTTACAGCTAAAACGGCAATTTAATGCCTAAATTTATTCCTTAGAGCCGGGATTTCGGCACTAGATTGCCGGACGAAGGCAATCCCACCCTGGCGACGCTGCAGGCGGTCTTTCGACCCTTTGGCCTGGGAATGGGCGTCAGACCCCTGAAACGCCGTTGAGCCCCATGAAAAACGCCGGCACTGGGCCGGCGTTCTTCATGTCAGGCAGCGCTCAGAACGCCGGCACCACGGCGCCCTTGTACTTCTCTTCGATGAACTGCTTCACCGCCGGGGTGTTCAACGCCTTGGCCAGCTTCTGCACGGCGTCGCTGTCCTTGTTGTCCGGGCGGGCGACCAGGATGTTGGCATAGGGCGATTCCTTGCCTTCCAGCAGCAGGGCGTCCTGGGTCGGGTTGAGCTTGGCTTCCAGGGCGTAGTTGGTGTTGATCAGCGCCAGGTCGACCTGATTCAGCACGCGCGGCAGGGTCGCGGCTTCCAGCTCCTTGAACCTGAGCTGCTTGGGATTCTCGGCGATGTCCTTGGGCGTGGCCAGGATGTTGGCGCTGTCCTTGAGCGTGATCAGGCCGGCCTTTTCCAGCAGCAGCAGGGCACGGCCGCCGTTGGTGGCATCGCTGGGGATGGCCACGACGGCGCCTTCGCGGAGTTCGGCGAGCTGCTTGATCTTCCGCGAATAGATGCCGAAGGGCTCGACATGCACCTGGGCGACGGTCACCAGGTCGGTACCGCGGCTCTTGTTGAATTCATCCAGGTAGGGCTGGTGCTGGAAGAAATTGGCGTCCAGACGCTTCTGGGCCACCTGCAGGTTGGGCTGCACGTAGTCGGTGAAGACCTTGATCTGCAGGTCCACCCCTTCCTTGGCCAGCTGGGGTTTGACGAATTCGAGGATCTCGGCGTGGGGCACCGGGGTGGCGGCGACGCTGAGGGTCTCGGCGGCGTGGGCGCTCAGGCTGGCGGCCAGCAGGGCGGCGGTGGCGAGCAATTTCTTCATGGCAGTTTCCTAAAGCGGGGTGGAACCGTCGGCGCCTCTGGCGGGCGCCGACGGCAGTGGAGCGGAGGCTCAGAACGCGGGAACGACGGCGCCCTGGTACTTCTTCTCGATGAACTGCTTCACCTCGGGGGTGGTCAGGGCCTTGGCCAGCTTCTGGATGGCCGGGTCGTTGGCCTTGTCGGCGCGGGTGTAGAGCAGGTTGGCGTAGGGCGACTCGCCGCTCTCGATGAAAAGGGCGTCCTTGGTCGGCACCAGCTTGGCTTCCAGCGCGTAGTTGGCGTTGATCAGCGCCAGGTCGACCTGGTTCAGCACGCGCGGCAGGGTCGCGGCTTCCAGCTCCTTGAACTTGAGGTGCTTGGGATTCTCGACGATGTCCCGCGGGGTGGCGGTGACGTTGCTCGGATCCTTGAGGGTGATCAGGCCCTGCTTGGCGATCAGCAGCAGCGCACGACCGGAGTTGCTCGGGTCGTTGGGGATCGCCACGGTGGCGCCATCCTTGAGTTCCTTGATGTCCTTGATCTTCTGCGAATAGGCACCGAAGGGCTCGACGTGCACCGCCACCACCGGCACCTGGTCGCTGCTCGGGTTGCTCTTCTGGTAGCTGGCGTAGTACGGCTTGGTCTGGAAGTAGTTGGCATCCACCTGCTTCTGATCGGTCTGGCGATCGGGCTGGATGTAGTCGGTGAAGACCTTGATCTTCAGGTCCACGCCTTCCTTGGCCAGCTGCGGCTTGATGAACTCCAGGATCTCCGCATGGGGCACCGGATTGACCGCGACGGTCAGGGTCTCGGCGGCCTGGGCGGCGGTGGCGACACCTAGGCCGAAGGCCAGGGACAGCAGGGTACGTTTCAGCGACATCTGGGATTTTCCTTGTGCAAAACCTTCGAGTGGATGAAGCCTGAATCAACGACGACTGAAATGGGCGACGAGGCGATCGCCGACCATCTGCAGTACCTGGACCAGCACCAGCAGCAAGAGCACCGTGACCACCATGACGTCGGTCTGGAAGCGCTGGTAGCCGAAACGGATGGCCAGATCGCCCAGGCCACCACCACCGATCACCCCGGCCATGGCGGTGTAGGACACCAGGGCGATGGCGGTGACGGTGGTGGCCGCGATCAGCCCGGGCAGGGCCTCGGGCAACAGGGTGCGGGTGACGATCTGCCAGAGACTGGCGCCCATGGCCTGGGTCGCCTCGATGATGCCGCGGTCGACCTCGCGCAGGGCGGTCTCCACCAGCCGGGCGAAGAAGGGCGCGGCGCCCACCACCAGCGGCGGAATGGCGCCCTCGACACCCAGGGAGGTGCCGATCAGCCAGACCGTGATGGGGATCATCAGGATCAGCAGGATGATGAAGGGCACCGAGCGCAGCACGTTGACCACGAAGGAGAGGATGCCGTAGACCAGCGGCTGCTCCAGCAGCTGGCGGCGGCTGGTGAGAAACAGCAGCACGCCCAGCGGCAGCCCGAGGATCAGGGTGAAGAGCATGGACCAGCCGAGCATGGCCAGGGTGTCCTGGGTCGCCTGCCAGATCTCGGCCCAGTCGATGTTGCTGAAGAGTTCGTCCATCAGCGCAGGACCTCCACGGTGACGTCGGCGGCCTGGAAGCGAGCCAGGGCGGCGTCCAGGTCACCGCCCACCAGGGCGATGGTGAGCTGGCCATAGGGCTCGTCCCGGATGCGATCGATGCGACCGCCGAGAATGCTGTAGTCCACACCGGTCTCGCGGGCGACGTGGCCCAGCAGCGGTGCATAGGTGGCTTCGCCGCGGAAGGTCAGGCGCAGGATGCGCCCCTCGACGTGGGCATAGGCGTCGGCCAGGTCGGCCTCGTCCTGGTGCTCGGCCTCGAAGACAAACCGGCGGGTGGTGGGGTGCTGCGGATGCAGGAAGACATCGGCGACGGTGCCCTGCTCCACCACGGCGCCACCATCGAGTACGGCGACGCGGTCGCAGACGCGACGGATCACATCCATCTCGTGGGTGATCAGCACGATGGTCAGGCCCAGTTCGCGATTGAGCTCGGCGAGCAGTTGCAGCACCTGGGCGGTGGTCTGGGGATCGAGGGCACTGGTGGCCTCGTCACAGAGCAGGATCTTCGGCTCGGTGGCCAGGGCGCGGGCGATGCCGACGCGCTGCTTCTGGCCGCCGGACAGTTGCGCCGGATACTTGCGCGCCTGGTCGGACAGGCCGACCCGCGCCAGCAGCTCCTCGACCCGCTGGGCGATCTGCGCCCGCGAGCGGCCGCCGGCCAGTTCCAGAGGCAGGGCCACGTTGGCCGCCACGGTCTTGGACGAGAGCAGGTTGAAGTGCTGGAAGATCATGCCGATGCGGCGGCGGAAATCGCGCAGCTCGGTCGAACCCAGGGTGGTGACCTCGGCACCATCGACCAGCAGGCGACCGCCACTGGGGGCTTCGAGGCGGTTGATCAGGCGCAAGAGGGTGCTCTTGCCGGCACCCGAATGGCCGATCAGGCCGAAGATCTCGCCGGCTTCGATCCTCAGGTCGACCGGCTGGAGCGCCGCGACCTCGCGACCGCGCGTGCGGTACGTCTTGTGGACAGCGTGGAATTCGATCAATGGAAAAACCTTGTGGGTATCGTCAGACAACAGGATGGTGATCCAGCCGTGCAGTTTAACGTGCGCGCTTATATCTGCTTAGCACTTGTTGTCGGGTATTACGCCAATAAAGGCATATGGCCAGCCCAGACCCCAGCCGGGCGCCAGGCGAACAGCCCGTCGCTTCGCATCAGCCAAGCGGAACACCGGCTCTGGACCGCGAGTCACTAGAAGACTGCCTGAATTCGCCCCACATTCCGTAGGGGACGCAAAGAGCGCCCTCCAGGCGCCTGATGAGGACTTCCCATGGCTACGCCCCCCAAGAGTGAACTCGCCGGTACCGATACCCTGGATCGCCAGAACACCTCGAAGAAACTCGAGCAGCTGGAGCAGTTCCGCTCCGATGCCACCGGCCAGGCACTGCGCACCAATCACGGCGTCAAGATCGCCGACAACCAGAATTCGCTGCGCGCCGGCACCCGCGGGCCTTCCCTGCTCGAAGACTTCATCATGCGGGAGAAGATCACCCACTTCGACCACGAGCGCATCCCGGAGCGCATCGTCCATGCTCGTGGCACCGGCGCCTATGGCTACTTCCAGCCCTATCAGGACTGGTCCGACCTGACCAAGGCCGCGCTCTTTCGCGATCCCAACCATCAGACCCCGGTGTTCGTGCGCTTTTCCACCGTACAGGGCCCGCGTGGCTCGGGTGACACCGTCCGCGACGTACGTGGCTTCGCCATCAAGTTCTACACCGAGGAAGGCAACTGGGACATGGTCGGCAACAACATGCCGGTCTTCTTCATCCAGGACGCCATCAAGTTTCCCGACTTCGTCCATGCGGTGAAGCCCGAGCCGCACAACGAGATCCCCACTGGCGGCAGCGCCCACGACACCTTCTGGGATTTCGTCTCCCTGGTGCCCGAGTCGGCGCACATGGTGCTCTGGACCATGACCGACCGTGCCATCCCGGTGAACCTGCGCAGCATGCAGGGTTTCGGCATCCACACCTTCCGCATGATCAACACGGCCGGCAAGGGCGTCTTCGTCAAGATCCACCTCAAGCCCGCCGGTGGCGTGCGCTCCCTGGTGTGGGACGAAGCCCAGAAGCTGGCCGGCAAGGACACCGATGCCCACCGTCGCGACCTCTGGGAAGCCATCGAGTCCGGTGACTATCCCGAATGGGAATTCGGCGTGCAGATCATCCCCGAGGAAGACGAGCACAAGTTCGACTGGGACATCCTCGACGCCACCAAGATCATCCCCGAGGAGCTGGTGCCCATCACGCCCCTGGGCAAGCTGGTGCTCAATCGCAATCCGGACAACTACTTCGCCGAGACCGAGCAGGTGGCCTTCTGCCCCGGTCATGTCGTGCCCGGCATCGACTTCAGCAACGATCCGCTGCTGCAGGGCCGGCTGTTCTCCTACACCGATACCCAGATCAGCCGCCTGGGCGGGCCGAACTTCCACGAACTGCCGGTCAACCGCCCGGTGGTGCCGAACCACAATGGCCAGCGCGACGCCAAGTACCGCATGACCATCGACAAGGGTCGCGCCTCCTACGAGCCCAACTCCATCGATGGCGGCTGGCCCAAGGAAACCCCGCCGGCGCCCCAGGACGGTGGCTTCGAGAGCTACTACGAGCGCATCGACGGTCATAAGGTGCGCGAACGCAGCGAGACCTTCGGCGACCACTTCTCCCAGGCCACGCTGTTCTACAACAGCCTGTCGGAAGCCGAGCAGGCGCACGTCGCCGATGCCTACAGCTTCGAGCTGGGCAAGGTCGAGCGGATGTGGATTCGCGAGCGGCAGGTCAACGAGATCCTCGCCAACATCGATCTGGAACTGGCGCAGAAGGTGGCCAAGAAGGTCGGTGTGATCCCGCCCACCGCGCCCACCGTGCAGCCGCGCAAGATCTCCATCGACAAGTCGCCGGCGCTGAGCCAGCTCAACCTGCTGTCCGGCAACATCAAGGGCTTCAAGGTGGCGGTGCTGGTGGGTGACGGCGTCATCGCCAGCGAAGTGGAGGCCATCAAGCAGGCACTCAAAGCCGAAGGTGCCCATGTGAAGGTGCTCGGCCCCACCGCAGGACCGGTCAAGGCCGCCGATGGCAGCGAAGTGGCCGTGGACGGTTCGGCCGAAGGCATGCCCTCGGTGGCGCTGGACGCGGTCTATGTGCCGGGCGGCGCCGAGAGCGTCAAGGCCATGCTCGACGACGGCGTGATCAAGCACTACCTGCTGGAAGCCTACAAGCACCTCAAGGCCATCGCCCTCACCGGCGAAGCCGAACAGTTGCTCCAGGCGGTCTACCTGAGCCCCGACGAGGCGCTGCTCACCGGCGGCGATTTCAAGGCGGTGCAGCAGGACTTCTTCGCCGCCATCGCCAAGCACCGTTGCTGGGCGCGGATGCCGAAGATCAAGTCCATCCCGGCCTAGTCACGCGGGCATGAAAAAAGCCGACCGTCGCGAGACGGTCGGCTTTTTTCGTTAGGGGTTATCGCGGTCGTTGCCTGTCCGGCCCAAGGCCGCGATGCATCCGTAGGTTGGACTGGGACGGCGCCATCGTCGAAGCCCAACAGGGCGAGCCGTCCGCGCGCTCTGCTCTTGGGCTTCGCTGCGCTCAACCCGACCTACGGATCCTGCGCCGGGATCAACCCAACACCAGCACCCCGTCCATCTCCACCTGGGAGCCCTTGGGCAGCGCGGCAACGCCGATGGCGGCACGAGCCGGATACGGCTGCTGGAAGTAGCGACCCATGATTTCGTTGACGGTGGCGAAATGCGAAAGGTCGATCAGGAAGATGTTCAACTTGACGATGTCGGCCAGGGAACCACCGGCGGCTTCGGCGACGGACTTGAGGTTCTCGAACACCTGGACCACCTGGGCTTCGAAGCCGTCCACCAGCTCCATGCTGGTCGGGTTGAGCGGGATCTGCCCGGAGAGATAGACGGTGTCACCAACCTTGATCGCCTGGGAATAGGTGCCAATGGCGGCGGGCGCCTTGTCGGTGTGGATCACTTGCTTGCTCATGGGTCGCTCCTGTGCGGGAAAGGCCCGATTCTGCAAGCCCGTGGCGACCCGCTGCAACCTCAGCTGCGAACTCGAGTGATACCAGCGACGCCCTTGAGCGTGCGCAGCTTCTTGATCACCCGCGCCAGGTGCACGCGATCATGCACGCTGACCACCAGCTGGACCACGCTGACCCGGCCGTCGCGCTCGTTCATGCCGATCTTCTCGACGTTGGCGTCCACCGCGGTGACGTGGTTGGCCAGCATGGCGATCAGGCCGCGCTGGTGCTCCAGCTGGACACGCAACTCGACGCTGAATTCGCCGGTGACGTCCTTGGCCCAGTTGAGCACGATGCATTTTTCGCTGTTGTGCCGGAATTCGGCGATGTTCCGACAGTTTTCCAGGTGGATCACCATGCCCTTGCCGGCCGACAGGTGGCCGATGATGGGATCGCCCGGAATCGGCGTGCAGCACTTGGCGTAGCTGATCACCAGGCCTTCGGAGCCGCGGATGGCCAGCGGCCCCTGCGGCGTGGTGCCGGGCTGCGGCTCCAGCGGCTCTTCCTGCTCGCTGCCGGACACCAGACGCCGCGCCACCACGTAGGCCATGCGATTGCCCAGGCCGATCTCTTCGAGCAGGTCCTCCAGTACCACGCCCCTGTACTCGCCCAGCACCGAGAGGATGCGCATCGGCGAGATCTTCGACAGCTGGGTGCCGAAGCCGGACAGTGCCTTGTTCAGCAGGCGCTCGCCGAGACTGATGGACTCGGAGCGACGCTGCTGCTTGAGGGCATGGCGGATGTTGGTGCGGGCCTTGCCGGTGACCACGAAGTTGAGCCAGGCCGGATTCGGCCGGGCGCCGGGTGCGGTGACGATCTCCACCGTCTCGCCGCTGCCCAGCGGCTGCGACAGCGGCGCCAGGCGACGATTGATGCGGCAGGCGATGCAGCTGTTGCCGACGTCGGTGTGCACCGCGTAGGCGAAGTCCACGGCCGTGGAGCCCTTGGGCAGCTCCATGATGCGGCCCTTGGGCGTGAAGACGTAGACCTCGTCGGGAAAGAGGTCGATCTTCACGTTCTCGATGAATTCCAGGGAGTTGCCCGCCCGCTGCTGCAACTCGAGGATGCCCTTCACCCACTGGCGCGCGCGCAGGTGGCTGGCGCGCGGCTCGTCGCCCCCGGCCTTGTACAGGCCATGGGCGGCGATGCCATTGTTGGCCATCTCTTCCATCTCGCGGGTACGGATCTGGATCTCGATGGGCACGCCGTGCATGCCGAACAGGGTGGTGTGCAGGGACTGGTAGCCATTCGCCTTGGGGATGGCGATGTAGTCCTTGAAGCGTCCTGGGAACGGCTTGTAGAGATTGTGTACCGCGCCGAGCACCCGGTAGCAGGTGTCGACCTTGTCGACGATGATGCGGAAGCCGTAGACGTCCATGATCTCGTTGAACGACTTACGCTTGCCGCGCATCTTCTGGTAGATGCTGTGCAGGTGCTTCTCGCGCCCGACCACTTCGCCGTCCAGGCCATCGCGGGCCAGGCAGTTGGCCAGGGATTCCTGGATCTTGCCAAGGATCTCGCGGCGATTGCCACGCGCGGTCTTGACCGCGCGCTGGATGCGTTCGGCGCGCATCGGGTGCATGGCGCGGAAACCCAGATCCTCGAATTCCACGTAGAAATCGTGCATGCCCAGCCGGTTGGCGATGGGCGCGTAGATTTCCAGGGTCTCCTTGGCGATGCGCCGGCTCTTGTCCGGCGGCATGGCGTCCAGGGTTCGCATGTTGTGCAGCCGGTCGGCCAGCTTGACCAGGATGACGCGGATGTCCTTGGACATCGCCATGGTCATCTTCTGGAAGTTCTCCGCCTGGGCCTCGGCCTTGGTCTCGAACTTCATCTGGGTCAGCTTGCTGACCCCGTCCACCAGCTCCGCCACCGTTTCGCCGAACTGGGCGACCAGGGCTTCCTTGGCGATACCGGTATCCTCGATCACGTCGTGCAGCATGGCCGCCATCAGGCTCTGATGGTCCATGTGCATGTCGGCGAGGATGTTGGCGACGGCCAGCGGATGGGTGACATAGGGCTCGCCGCTGCGGCGGCGCTGCCCATCGTGAGCCTGCTCGGCGTAGTAGTAGGCCCGCCTGACCAGATTGACCTGGTCGGGGGTCAGGTAGTCCGCCAGACGCTCGGCCAGCAAATCGATGCCGGTCGGGCGGACGTCACCATACGCAGGCTCGGCGGCCATGGCTTAGAGGGCCTCGCCGTCCGCTTCTTCGTTCACTTCGAAGGCGGCGAACAGCGGCTCTTCTTCGACGATGTCGTCCAGGCGGATGACTTCCTCGTCGACCAGCCCTTCGGCGATCTCGCGCAGGGCGACGACGGTGGGCTTGTCGTTGTCCCACGGTACCTTGGGCTCCTTGCCGCCGGTGGCCAGCTGGCGCGAGCGCTTGGTGGCGAGCATGACCAGCTCGAATCGGTTGTCTACGTTATCCAGGCAGTCTTCGACAGTAACGCGGGCCATGGTCTTCCTCGTGGCGATGATGATCCCGGGAACGGGGGACCCGATAGTATAAAAATTCGCCAGTGGCAAGGGAAGAGGCGGTGGTCGGAGGACCACCGGCACCGCTCCGTGCAGAGGCGGCTCCCGCCCGCGCCGGACGGGAGCCTTGGCCGGGTCGGGTCAGGCGCCGGCTTTCTTCTTCAGGCGCCAGGCGTGCAGCAGCGGCTCGGTGTAGCCGCTGGGCTGCTCGCGGCCCTTGAAGATGAGGTCGCGGGCGGCGCGGTAGGCGTAGGAGCTGTCGAAGTGGCCGGCCATGGGTTCGTAGAGGGCATCGCCGGCGTTCTGGCCGTCGACCACCTTGGCCATGCGCTGCAGCGTCTCGTCCACCTGTTCGGCCGTGACCACGCCGTGGTGCAGCCAGTTGGCGATGTGCTGGCTGGAGATGCGCAGGGTGGCGCGGTCTTCCATCAGGCCGACGTCATGGATGTCGGGCACCTTGGAGCAGCCGACGCCCTGGTCGACCCAGCGCACCACGTAGCCGAGGATGCCCTGGCAGTTGTTGTCCAGTTCCTGCTGGATGGCTTCGGCGGACCAGTCCGGCGCTGCGGCCACCGGCACGCTGAGCAGGCCGGCGAGCAATTCGCCGCGGGCGGCGTCGACGTCGCTGCGTTCCAATTCCTGCTGCACCTGCTGGACGTTGACCTGGTGGTAATGCAGGGCGTGCAGCACGGCGGCGGTGGGCGACGGTACCCAGGCGGTGTTGGCGCCGGCCTTGGGATGGCCGATCTTCTGCTCCAGCATGGCCGCCATCAGGTCGGGCATGGCCCACATGCCCTTGCCGATCTGCGCCTTGCCGCGCAGGCCGCAGGCCAGGCCGACCAGCACGTTGTTGCGCTCGTAGGCGGTGATCCACCTGGAGGTCTTCATGTCGCCCTTGCGCAGCATGGGCCCGGCCAGCATGGCGGTGTGCATCTCGTCACCGGTGCGGTCGAGGAAGCCGGTGTTGATGAAGGCCACCCGCGCGGCGGCGGCGGCGATGCAGGCCTTGAGGTTGACGCTGGTGCGGCGCTCCTCGTCCATGATGCCCAGTTTGACGGTGTTGGCCGGCAGCCCCAGCAGGGCCTCGACGCGGTCGAACAGCTGGACGGCGAAGGCCACCTCGGCCGGACCGTGCATCTTGGGTTTGACGATATAGACCGAGCCGCTGCGGGAATTACCCTGGCGCTTGAGGTCGTGCATCGCGATGGTCACGGTGACCACGGCATCGAGGATGCCCTCGGGGATCTCGCGACCATCGTCCAGCAGCACCGCCGGATTGGTCATCAGGTGGCCGACGTTGCGGATGAACAGCAGCGAGCGCCCGTGCAGGCTCAGCGGCTGGCCGTCGGCGCCCTGGTACTCGCGATCGGGGTTGAGGCGACGGGTAAAGGTCTCGCCCCCCTTGCTGACCTCCTCGGCCAGATCGCCCTTCATCAGGCCCAGCCAGTTGCGATAGGCCAAGACCTTGTCGGCGGCGTCCACCGCGGCGATGGAATCTTCTAGGTCCATGATGGTGCTGACCGCGGCTTCCATGAGCAGGTCCTTGACCCCGGCGGCGTCGGTCTTGCCGATGGCGCTGTCGCGGTCGATCTGGATCTCCAGGTGCAGGCCGTTGTGGCGCAGCAGGACCGCGGACGGCACGGCGGCGTCGCCCTGGTAGCCGACGAAGGCGGCCGGATCGGCCAGTTCGCTGGTGCCGCTCCTGAGATCCACCACCAGCCGACCGTCCTGGATGCGGTAGGCGGTGGCGTCCCGGTGCGAACCACTGGCCAGGGGCGCCACGCCATCCAGCATCTGGCGGGCGAAGGCCACCACCTTGGCGCCACGGGTGGCGTTGTAGCCCTTGCCGCGCTCGGCGCCGTCGGTCTCGGGCAGGGCGTCGGTGCCATAGAGGGCGTCGTACAGCGAACCCCAGCGCGCGTTGGCGGCGTTCAGGGCGTAGCGGGCGTTGAGCACCGGCACCACCAGCTGCGGACCGGCCTGCTCGGCGATCTCGCGGTCGACGCCGGAGGTCGAGGCCTGCACCTGGCCGGGGACCGGTTGCAGATAGCCGATGCCTTCGAGGAAGGCCTGGTAGGCGGGCAGGTCGGTGACCGGGCCGGGATGGGCGCTGTGCCAGTTGTCCAGCTCCACCTGCAGGCGATCACGCTCGGCCAGCAGTTCGCGATTGCGCGGCGCCAGCTCGTGCACCAGGGTGTCCACGCCCGACCAGAAGGCGGCGGTGTCGAGCCCGGTGCCGGGCAGCACTTCCTCGTCGATGAAACGCTGCAGTTCGGTGGCCACCTGCAGGCGGCCCAGGGTAGTGCGGTCGGTCATGATGGCTTTCCTTGATAACGAAACTGTCGAGAGAGGGTTAACCCAGTGCCGCGATGGCGGCCTTGGCGACCTGCGCGTCTTCCGGGGCCTTGACGCCGGAGACGCCGACCGCGCCCACCACCTGGCCGTCCACCAGGATGGGTACCCCGCCTTCGAGCATGCCCTGCATCAGCGGAGCGCTGAGAAAGGCGGTACGGCCGTTGTTGATCATCTCTTCCAGCACCTTGGACTCCTTGCGTGCGAGAGCAGCGCTGCGGGCCTTTTCCGGGGCGATGTAGGCGCTGTTGGGCGCGGCGCCGTCGAGGCGCAACAGCGCCAGCGGATGGCCGCCGTCATCGGCCACGGCGATGCACACGGCCCAGCCCTGGCGTTCGGCTTCGGCGCGACCGGCGGCCAGCAGGGTGTCGATCTCGGCAAGGGTGAGCACGGCTTTGGTGTTCATGGGGCCTCCAGGGTTCAGGGTTGGGTCGGGGCGGCCAGGGCCGCGTCGAGGATTTCGATCCAGTGGCGCACCGGGGTGCGCCCGGCGCCGTCGAGATGGCTCTGGCAACCGATGTTGGCGGTGGCGATCACCTCGGGGTGACCACTCTCCAGGGCATCGAGCTTGGCGTCACGCAGCCGCCGCGACAAGTCCGGCTGGGTCAGCGAATAGGTGCCGGCCGAGCCGCAGCAGAGGTGACCGTCCGGCACCGGCGCCAGCGGAAAGCCGAGGCGCTGCAGGACGCCTTCCACGGCGCCACCCAGGCGCTGGGCGTGCTGCAGGGTGCAGGGGCAATGGAAGGCCAGCCGCGGGGTGTCCTTCAGCTGCAGCGCTTCCAGCGGGAGCTCGCGCAGCACCTCCACCAGGTCACGGGTGCGCGCCGAGACTTCCCGCGCCTTGTCGGCGTAGACCGGGTCGTCCTTCAGCAGGCTGGCGTATTCCTTGACGAAGGCGCCGCAGCCGCTGGCGGTCTGGATGATGGCTTCGGCGCCGCCCTGCAGGGCTGGCCACCAGGCGTCGATATTGCGCCGGGCGCGATCAAGGCCGGCTTCCTGGGCATTGAGGTGATAGTCCACCGCGCCACAGCACCCGGCGCGGGGCGCGGCGTCCAGGCTGATGCCGAGGCGATCCAGCACCCGCGCGGTGGCGGCATTGGTATTGGGCGACAGCCCCGGCTGCACGCAGCCCTCGAGGATCAGCATGCGCCGGGCATGGCGCGGTGCCGGGCGCACGCCCGGGGCGGCGATGCGCGCCGGCAGCTTGGCCTGGACACCTGCCGGCAGCAGCGGCTTCAGCGCCTGGCCGCCTTTCAGCAGCGCCCCGAACAGTCGCGGCTGCGGCAGCACCTGGCGCAGCCCGGCGCGTAGCAGGCGCTGGCCCAGCGGCCGCGGCACCCGGCGCTCCACCTCGGCGCGGCCGATGTCGAGCAATTCGTGGTAGGAGACGCCCGAGGGGCAGGTGGTCTCGCAGTTGCGGCAGGTCAGGCAGCGGTCGAGGTGCTCGCGGGTCTTTTCGCTGACCTCGCCGCCTTCGAGCATGCCCTTGATCAGGTAGATGCGCCCGCGCGGACCGTCCAGCTCGTCGCCGAGCAACTGGTAGGTCGGGCAGGTGGCGTTGCAGAAACCGCAGTGCACGCAGCTGCGCAGCACCCGCTCGGCATCGGCGGCGCGGGGCAGTTCGCGGGCGGCGGGACTCAGATTGGTTTGCATGACGTCTTTCCCCTACAGCCCGGCGTACAGCCGACCCGGATTGAAGATCCCCTGGGGGTCCAGGCGCGCCTTGAGGCGGCGGTGATAGTCGAGCAGCGCGGCCGGCAGCGGATGCTGGGCCTCGCGCTCGGCGTCCGGCGTGTAGCACAGCGCATGGCCACCGGCACGCTCGGCGATCTCGCGCAGGACCGTGGCCGGGGCATCGCTCTTGAGCCAGTACTGGGCACCGCCCCAGTCCAGCAATCGACTGCCGGGCAGGTCCAGCAGCGGGGTATTGACCGGTACCGACAGCCGCCACAGCGGCCTGGGGTCGTCGAAGAAGGCCAGCCGCTGTTCGTTGAGCTCGTCCCAGAAGGCCTCGCCCAGGGCTTCACCGCCCAGGCGATCGACGGCCGAGCGCACCGAGCCCTCGCCGCCCTCCAGGCGCAGCTGCAGCCGCTGGCCATCATGACAGGCCGCCGAGATCGGCAGCGCTTCGCGGCCCCATACGGCGAGGCGCTGCAGGGCGCGCGCGGCGTCCAGTTCCAGGCTCAGACTCTGGGTGCAACGCGGCCTGGGCAGCACCTTGAAGGACACCTCGGTGACCACCCCCAGGCAGCCTTGGCTACCAGCCAGCAGCCGGGAGACGTCGTAGCCGGCGACATTCTTCATCACCTCGCCACCGAATCTGAGGTGCTCGCCGGTGCCGGTGATCAAGCGGGTGCCCAGGACGAAATCCCTCAGGCTGCCGGCCCAGGGCCGGCGCGGACCGGAGAGGCCGCAGGCCAGGGTACCGCCGACGGTGGCGCCCTCTCCCAGCCGTGGCGGTTCGCAGGGCAGCATCTGCCCCCGCTCGGCCAAAGCGGCATCGAGTTCGGCCAACGGCGTGCCGGTGCGTACCGTGGCCACCAGTTCGGTGGGATCGTAGTGCACCAGACCGTGATGGCCGCTGACGTCCAGCGGCTCGCCGTCCACCGGGCGCCCCAGCCGGGCCTTGGTGTCGCCGCCATGGATGCGCAGCGGCTGGCGGCGGACCAAGGCCTCGCGGACCTGGTCGAGGAGCAGTTCCAGGCTGTCCATCAGAAGCGCTCCAGTTCGGGGTGGGGCAACTGGCCACGATGCACGTGCAGGCCACCGAATTCGGCGCAGCGCTGCAGGGTCGGCACGTTCTTGCCGGGATTGAGCAGCCCGGGGGCGTCGAAGGCGGCCTTCACCGCGTGGAAGAAGAGCAGTTCGCCGGATTGGAACTGGGTGCACATGGCATTGATCTTTTCGCGACCCACGCCGTGTTCGCCGGTGATGGTGCCCCCCACCGCCACACAGAGGTCGAGGATGCGGCCACCCAGGGCCTCGGCCTGCTCCAGCTCGCCGGGCCGGTTGGCATCGAAGAGGATCAGCGGATGCAGGTTGCCGTCGCCGGCATGGAAGACATTGCCCACCGCCAGGCCGTATTCCGCCGACAGCGCCTCGATGCCGCGCAGCACCTCGGGCAGGGCGCGGCGTGGAATGGTGCCGTCCATGCAGTAGTAGTCGGGCGACAGCCGCCCCACCGCGGGAAAGGCGTTCTTGCGCCCGGCCCAGAATTTCTGCCGCTCGGCTTCGTCGCGGGCCAGGCGGATCTCGGTGGCGCCGGCGGCCGCCAGCAGGGCGCTGACCCGTTCGATGTCGGCGGCCACGTCGGCTTCCACGCCATCCAGCTCGCAGAGCAGGATGGCGGCGGCATCCACTGGGTAGCCGGCGTGGATGAAGTCCTCGGCGGCTCTCAGGGTCAGGTTGTCCATCATCTCCAGGCCACCGGGGATGATGCCGGCGGCGATGATGTCGGCCACCGCCGCTCCAGCGCGTTCGATGTCGGCGAAGCTGGCCATCACCACCCGGGCACAGGGCGGCTTGGGCAAGAGCTTGACGGTCACCTCCACCACGACGCCGAGCAGGCCCTCGGAGCCGGTGAACAGCGCCAGCAGGTCGAAGCCGGGACTGTCCAGGGCGGCGCTGCCCAGAGTCAGGCGCTCGCCCTCCAGGGTGACGATCTCCACCGCCAGCACGTTGTGCACGGTCAGGCCGTATTTCAGGCAGTGCACGCCGCCAGCGTTCTCGGCCACGTTGCCGCCGATGGAACAGGCGATCTGCGACGAGGGATCGGGGGCGTAGTAGAGGTCGTGGGGCGCCGCGGCCTGGGAGATGGCCAGGTTGCGCACCCCGGGCTGGACCCGGGCGCGGCGGCCATCGGGGTCCACCTCGAGGATGCGATTGAAGCGCGCCATCACCAGCAGCACGCCCTGCTCCAGGGGCAGGGCGCCGCCGGAAAGGCCGGTCCCGGCGCCGCGCGCCACCAGGGGCACCTGGAGTTCGTGGCAGAGGCGCAGCGTCGCCTGCACCTGCTCCACCGTTTCCGGCAGCACCACCAGCAGCGGCGTGGTGCGATAGGCCGCCAGGCCGTCGCATTCGTAGGGCTTGAGGTCTTCCCTGTCGTGCAGCAGGCAGTGCTCGGGCAGTTCGGCGCGCAGCCGCTGCAGCAGTTGCGCCTTGTCCGGGCGGGGCAAGGCGCCGTCGAGACGTTCGTCGTAGACCAGGCTCATCGGGTAACCGCCATTGTTGTTGTTCTGGCTGGAAAGGCTTCGTTGTACCCCGACTGCAATCGGGGCGTCCATGGCCCAGAGCACTGGTCATACCAGTTTTTACACCCTATTCGACCAAAGGATGAGCCATATTCAGCACACTTGACAGCTAAAGCGGCCAGTGGCTCACTAGCGCTAAACCTCGTGGTCATACCAGCAGGAAACCCATGTCTGTGCCCGCCCCCCGCCTCCCCGTCGCCGAGAACGTCAGCCAGCAGATCGAACGCCTGGTGGTGGACGGGGTGCTCAAGGTCGGCCAGCCGCTGCCGTCCGAGCGGCGCCTGTGCGACAAGCTCGGCGTCTCCCGCACCGCCCTGCGCGAGGGCCTGGGGCTGCTGCGCGCCCGCGGCATCATCGAGACCCGTCACGGCCAGGGCAGCTTCGTCGCTCGCCTGGCGGCGCCGGCCGCGGAGAATCCGCTGCTGCACCTGTTCAGCAGCCAGCCGCGCACCCTCTACGACCTGCTGGAGGTACGCGCCCTGCTGGAAGGCGAAGCCGCACGCCTGGCCGCGCTGCGCGCCACCACCGCCGACCTGGTGCTCATAGGCCGCCGCTACGACGAGCTGTGCGCCGCCTGCCAGGACCCGGCCAGCCTGCCGGCGGAAACCCACGCCCGCCTCGACCACGCCTTCCACTTGGCGATCAGCGAGGCCTCGCACAACCCGGTGCTGGTCCACACCCTGCAATCGCTCAACGAGCTGCTGCTGGGTTCGGTGTTCGCCTGCATCGCCAACCTCTACCATCGCCCGCCGCAGCGCCGCGAAATCGACGCCCAGCATGCCCGCCTCTATGCCGCCGTGAGCCAGCGCCTGCCCGACGAAGCCCACGCCGCCGCCCGCGAGCACATCCACAGTGTCAGGGACAGCCTGCGCGAGATCGAACAGGAAGAGCAGCGCCTGGTGCGGGCTACCATGCGTCTGGAAGGCTGGATCTAGCGAAAAAGGCCCGCCGGCAAAGGTCGGTGCCAGAGCCGCTGCCCGTCAGCCCAGGGTGCGCCCCGTCCCTCCGGTGGGCGCAACATCTTGCAACTGCCCTGCCCCGCCCCCATGCTTAGCCGACCTTTCTCCAGCTCTCGGCCCTAATGGACCCTTCCACCAGTCTCGCCTCGACGTTGTTCGCCGATCTCGGCCTCGTGTTCTTCGCCTTCTTCCTCGTGCTGCTCAACGGCTTCTTCGTCGCCGCCGAGTTCGCCATGGTCAAGCTGCGCGCCACCCGCGTGGAGGCCATCGCCAAGAAGCATGGCTGGCGCGGGCGCATCCTGAAGAAGGTGCACAACCAGCTCGACGCCTACCTCTCCGCCTGTCAGCTCGGCATCACCCTGGCTTCCCTGGGGCTGGGCTGGGTCGGCGAGCCGGCCTTCGCCGAGTTGCTCGAACCCCTGCTCGGTGCCGTCGGCGTCCGCAGCCCCGAGGTGATCCACGGCATCGCCTTCTTCTCGGCCTTCTTCATCATCTCCTACCTGCACATCGTGGTCGGCGAGCTGGCGCCCAAGTCCTGGGCGATCCGCAAGCCCGACCTGCTCTCGCTGTGGACGGCGGTGCCGCTGTACCTGTTCTACTGGCTGATGTACCCGGCCATCTGGCTGCTCAACGCCAGCGCCAACGGCATCCTGCGCATCGCCGGCCAGGGCGAGCCGGGCGCGCACCACGAGCACCATTACAGCCGCGACGAACTCAAGCTGATCCTGCACTCCAACCGCGCCACCGACCCGGACGCCCGGGTACTGGCCTCGGCCGTGGAACTGGGCGAGCTGGAGGTGGTGGACTGGGCCAATTCCCGCGAAGACCTCATCTACCTGGACAGCAAGGCCAGCCTGGACGAGATCCTCACCCAGATCCGCCGCTCCAAGTACAGCCGCTACCCGGTCTATGACGAAGACAGCCAGACCTTTACCGGGGTGCTGCACATCAAGGACCTGCTCCTGGCCATCGCCGGCCTGGACAGCGAAGCCGCCTCCTTCGACCTCGACGACCTGGTGCATCCGCTGGAGCGGGTGACCAAGCACATGCCGCTGTCCGACCTGCTGGAGCAATTCCGCCGCGGCGGCGCGCACTTCGTGCTGGTGGAGGAAGCCGACCACAAGGTCATCGGCTTCCTGACCATGGAAGACGTGCTCGAGGTCCTGGTGGGCGACATCCAGGACGAACACCGCAAGACCGAACGCGGCGTGGTCGCCTACCAGCCGGGCAAGCTGCTGGTGCGTGGCGACACCCCGCTGTTCAAGGTCGAGCGACTGCTGGGCATCGACCTGGATCACGTCGAGGCCGAGACCCTGGCTGGCCTGATCTACGACAGCCTCAAGCGCGTTCCCGAAGAGGAAACGGTGCTGGAGGCCGAGGGCCTGCGCATCATCGTCAAGAAGATGAAGGGCCCGAAGATCGTCCTGGCCAAGGTCATCAAGCTGGATCCCAAGGACGTCCGCCGGCGCCAGCCAGAGGAGCGCTGAGCCGACGCGGCCTCAGCCGCGTCCGCTGCCCAGGGCCGGCAGGCCATCGCTCAGGCAGACGCGATTGCGCCCGCCGCGCTTGGCCGCATAGAGCGCGCGATCGGCGTCTTCCAGGAGCCCCAGGCCGTGTTCGAGATTGCTCGGCACGGTCACGGCGACGCCGATGCTGACCGACGGCCGCAAGCGCCCCCGCTCGGTCTGCAACTCCAGCCCCGCCACCTCCTGGCGGATGCGCTCCGCCAGCGTCCGGGCCGCGACCTGGTCGCTACCGGGCAGGGCGATGACGAATTCCTCACCGCCATAACGCGCCGCCACCTCCCCCGCCCGCTGGACGTGCTGGCGCAGCACCTGGGCCACGCACTTGAGGCATTCATCGCCCAGGGTATGGCCATGGGTGTCGTTGACCGCCTTGAAATGGTCGAGGTCCACCAGCAGCACCGCCAGCGGCAGCTCGGCGCGGATGGCACGGCGGATCTCCTGCTGGAAGACCCGCTCGAAATGCCGGCGATTGCCGAGGCCGGTCAGGGAATCGGTCTGGCTCTGGTGCAGCAGCTCGCGATTCAGTCGCTCCAGGCTGGCCTTGGCCTGCTGCAACTCCACGGTGCGCAGCGCCACCCGCAATTCCAGCTCGACAAAGGAGGCCTCGCGCTCCCGCGCCAGGGCGGTGGAGGCTTCCAGGGCCTGCCGCTGGGCCTCGATCCGCGCCCGCCGCTGCAGACTCAGGCCCTCGGTGAGTCCCATCGACAGCAGCACGAAGCCCAAGGCGAAGCCAGCCATCTGCCCGTGGAAGGCCAGGCCGTCCGCGGCCAGCCAACCGGCCACCGCCAGCAGCTGGACCAGGCTGCCCATGAGCAACAGGGCCCAGGCGGCGCTGAACCACAGCGCCATGCGACTGCCGCGCAGTGCCAGGTAGGTGGTGGTGCCCAGCAGGCCCAGGCAACTCAGCGCCATCATGCCGAGCAGTTCCTGGAAGCTCAGCAGATTCGGCCAGAACAGTGCGACGACCAGCGCCACGCTCCAGTAGCCGATCAGCAGGCGATTGCCGAAGTCGATCCAGCGGCCGCCCTGATAGAGGCTGAGCAGATAGCGGACGAACAGCCCGGCGCTCAGCAGGCACAGGGCGGCAAAGGCCAGATGGGCACGCAGGGCGAAGGTCGGGCTCTCCGGCCAGAGCTGCCAGGCGCCATAACCGGTGGTGACCGCCTGATAACCGATGACGCTGAACAGATAGAGGGCGTACCGGCCAAAGCCGGAGCGGCGGCCAAAGCTCCATAGCGTGAGGGTCAGGAGCAGGATGGTGAACAGACAGCCAAAGAAACCGCCGATCAGCCAGGCGTCCTGCTGGGCTTCGCGCAGATAGGCGGCCGGGGTCACCAGCCGCAGCGGCAGGACGAAGGTTTCCCGCGAATCCAACCGCAGATAGACCTCCTCCACCGCACCGGCGGTTGGTGCCAGGGCGAACATCAACTGCCGACCAGGCAGTGCCCGCTGCGACGCCGGCAGGACCAGGCCACTCTGCTGCAGCGGACTCCAGTGACCATCGGCACCGCGGGTGCGCAGGTCCAGGCGGTCCAGCACCGGCCAGGTCGGAATCAGCCACCAGGCCTGGTCGTCGCGCCCCTGGATGGCGAAGCGCAGCCAGAGGCCCTGGCGACCGTCATGGAGCAGCATCTCCAGTTCATCGGGCGCATGCCAGCCATCTTCGCCGCCACTGGGGCGTGCGGCGGCCTCGGCAAACGTCAGACTGGCAGGTGCCTTGAGGATCTCCAGCGCCGGTCGGGGATCGTAGCTGCGTCCCGGGTCATCGAGCCGCAAGACCTGCGCCTGGCCGTCGAGGGTGATCAACAGCCATACCAGCAGGTGCAAAGCTCGATTGCGCCCACCGGCGCACAGGGCGGCCAGGAATCCATTCATGGGGCGGCATCCACAGCCTGGAGGAAGATAAGGCAGCTGTAGCACCAGTGCCCTGGAGAAAAAAGCGTGTTGATAGCATAACGCCATCAAGCCTGTTCCTGCCAAGGGATTTCTGCAGGCGACCAGAGGCCTGGGCCCGGGACGGACCCAGTGGCGCCACCCTGTCTGGAACGCCTTGGAGCGTGGTCCTAGCGGTCGCCCAGCGCCATGTTGGGTAGGGCCGCCAGCGGCCGTACGAAACGGAAGGGAATGGAGACCATTTCACCGCCAGCGTGGGCCTGAACGACGAAGTGCAGATGGGGACCGGTGCTGCGCCCAGTGTTGCCCGACTCCGCCAGGGGCGTGCCGATCTCCACCCGCTCGCCGGGCCGCACCTTGACCGAGCCGCGGCGCAGGTGCAGATAGGCGCTCTGGCTGCCGTCCTCGTGGGCGATGCGCACGAAGTTGCCGGAGGGGTTGGGACCATGGCCGAACTGGCCGTTTTCCACGTCGATCACCGTGCCGGCCCGGGCAGCGCTGATCGGCGTGCCCTCGGGCATGGCGATGTCCACCGCATAGCGACCCTTGGGCGTGTTGTGGCTGAAATCGCCACCCGCGCCCTGGGTCACGTAGTAGACACCCTGGCGCCAGGGCCAGGCGTAGCCATAACCGATGCCGTTGTCGGCGCTGGCCGCGACACCCGTCGCCAGCGGCGGCAGGGTACCGACCGGCAACTGCGGACTGTAGCTGAACGCCTGATCGAAGTGCATGGGAAAGCCCTGCTGCCGCTTGCGGATCACCGCCAGCTGCACCGTGGAGCGTGGCTCGATGACCTGCCGGATCGGGCGCTCGGCACCGGCCACGTTGACGGTGCGTTGCAGGCGCAGCTCGACCCGCACGGGCACGTCGAAATCGTTGCGAACCTCGAAGATGCGGCCTTCACTGGCATTGCGCACCTTGAGCTTGACCTGCCCCTTGCGGGCCGGGCTCTTGGCGGAGGTCTTGGTCAGGGCCGCCTTCTCGGCAGCCGGCGCGAGAGTGGGCACGGCCAGGGCGAGGGTCAGGCAGGTGATCAGGGCGGTCAGGCGTCGGTCCATGGCATAGGGCCACCATGATGGGCAAGGACAGAACCTAACAAAGCCGTGCAGGGTGGGCGATGGCCAAACCACGGCTTTGTGAAGCCGCTGGCAAAGCATCGACGCAAATAAAAAAGCGTGGCACTCAAATCCCTGTGCCACGCTGCCACCGATCGGACGGTAGTTCAAATACAGGCCTGATGGTTCAGGCAGGTCAGCCAAGCGGCGGGTGTTCTGTGCGACACTCCCGCAAGAGGCAGGTTTTAGGCGTGCAGAGGGGTCACCCCTGGACGCGCGCGATGCTCCGGCCATAGTGCTGCAGGTTAGGCTCTGGCACCTGGACCCGGCCCAACCGAAACGGACAGCTGTTATGCAGGAACAGACAATCGACCGAGCGCGGAGCGTGGTGGCGGATGCCCCCGTCCCGCCTGCCGGTCCCCTGGTGTCCCAGCTAGGCACCTTCGCCCATGGCCAGGTGTGGCCGCCGCATGTGCACGATCAGGCGCACCTGATGTACACGGTGAACGGCGTGCTGGAGGTCACCACCCACGAAGGGGTCTGGTACGTGCCGCCCAAGCAGGCGATCTGGATCCCGCCGCGCATCGAGCACCAGGCGCGGGCCAACGGCGAAGCCACCCTGCAGGTGGTGATCATCGAATTGCCGAGCGGCCTGCCCTGTCCCCAGGCGGCCACCCGCATGGTGCTTATCTCGCCGCTGCTGCGCGAATTGCTGCGCTGCCTGAGACGCGGTGGCGCCTCCTACGGCGATGCCGAACTGGGCAGCCACGTACGGGCGCTGATGCTGGCGGAACTGGTGTTTCTCGAAGAGACCGCCCTGCACCTGCCGGCGCTGGCCGACCGGCGGTTGCGCACCATCCAGACCAGTCTGCACGCCGATCCCGCCGACGACACGGCGCTGGCGACCTGGGCGCAGCAACTGCACCTCTGCTCGCGCAGTCTGGCGCGGCTGTTTCTCAAGGAAACCGGCACCAGCTTTTCCACTTGGCGCCAGCACACCCGGCTGATGCTGGCCCTGCCGCGGCTGGCCGCCGGCGAGCCGGTGACCCGGGTGGCCCTGGATCTGGGCTATGCCTCGCCCTCGGCCTTTACCCGGATGTTCCGCCGGGTGCTGGGCGTCTCGCCCAGCGAATACCTCGACGCCCAGGGCTGAAACTAGACAAGGGTAAGAGCCTGCTCAAAGGCTCGCGAGCTAGAGCCAAACAAGGCCTAGGCGGCCCCACGAAAAGCCCTGAGGAAGCGGATCGGACCCGCGCTCGGGTTTACAGAGGGTAAATGAGCATTCCGAAGGGCTTTTCAACGCCGTTTGGCCGACGCGCAGCAGCCTTTGAACAGGCTCTCAAGGTCCGCCCACGGCGAAGTTCGGCAGGCTGTCCACCGCCTGGGCGAAGCGGAAGGGAATGGATTCGACCGCCTCGCCGGTGTTGCGCTGGACGACGAAGTGCAGGTGCGGCCCGGTGCTGCGCCCGGTGTTGCCCGAAGACGCCAGCGCCTGACCAGGGCGCACCCACTGGCCTTCGGCGACCTTGATCGAACCGCGCTGCAGGTGCAGGTAGACGCTCATGGTGCCGTCGTCGTGGAGGATGCGCACGAAGTTGCCGGAGGGGTGATTGCCGCGCCCGTCCTGATCGTTCTCCACCTCCACCACCTGACCGGCGCGCGAGACCACGATGGGCGTGCCCTCGGGCATGGCGATGTCCACCGCATAGCGACTCTTGGGCGTATTGTGGCTGAAACCGCCGCCGGCGCCCTGGCTGACGTTGAAGGGACCGCCCAGCCAGGGCAACGGATAGGCGAAACCGGACGCGAAGACGGGGGTGGCACTGCCCATCAGGGTGGTGAGCTGCGGGGTATAGCGTTGCGGACGGCCTGGATCGGGCGCGATCAGGGTCGCCAGGCGCGTCAGGCTGCGCGCCGGCAGGACCTTGCGGATGGGCGCCTCGCCTACCCCGCTGACATTCTGCAGCGCCGAGAGGCGCAGGGTGACGGTCACCGGCAGGAAGCTGTCGTTGCGCACCTCCAGCACCGTGCCGCCGGCATAGTGCCGCGGCTGCAGCTTGACCCGCTGGTCGAGCCGCTCGATGGGATCGTCGCTGAAGGTCATCACCTTGGCGCCCTTCTGCGCCTTGTCGGTGTAGGTGACCACACCGTTGGCATCGACGTACTTGTAGATGGGCGCCGCCAGGACGGGACCCGAGAAGGCGAGCGACAGCAGCAACAGGCGACAGGCAAGGGGCATGGGCAGGGCGTCAGAAATCCGCGGTGTTTCAGCGCGAAGCAGTCTCCGTGCCAGCCTCTTCATGGCGCCGCCCTGCCCTAGGCGCCCGGCACGTAGTGCCGCTGGGCGGTGCCCTTGGCGATCAGCCGCGACAGGTAGTCGAGCTTGGCCGGGTCACGGTCGATGAAGCGGAAGTTGACCTGCACCCACTCGCTGGCCGGCGTCGCTTCCACCGCGCTGAGGGAATGCAGATAGCCATTGAGGCGTGCCACGTCGCCACCGTCCTCGCCCTGCTCCAGGTCGAGCACGGCGGTTTCCAGAATCTGCGGCAGCGGATCGCCGCGCCGGACCACCAGCAGGGCCTCCTTGATGCTGAGGGCCTTGATCAGGCAGGCCATGCTGGCGTTGGGCAGCCGCAGCTGGCCCTGGCCGAAGTTGGCGGCCGGCTTGCCGCGGGCGGGTGGCGGCGGCGCGCCGCCGGTGAGCAGGGCGGCACTGGAGGCGGCGACCGAGGCCGCTACCGGGGCGGCGACGGGCTGGATCACGTCGCTGCGGCCGGCGGTCAGGGCGCCGAGCGAATCGTTGGCGAAGCCAGTGGCCGGGCGTGGCTGAGCGCCGGCCTGCAGCTCGGCGAGCTTGCCGGTGCGCTGCAGGGCCTTCTTGACCTTGGCCGCCAGCTGTTCGTTGGAGAAGGGCTTGCCCATGTAGTCGGACACGCCGGCCTGGATGGCCTGGACGACGTTTTCCTTGTCGCCGCGGCTGGTGACCATGATGAAGGGCACGCCCTTGTGGTCCGGCTGGGCACGGAACCAGGCCAGCAATTCCAGACCGGTCATGCCGGGCATTTCCCAGTCGCAGAGGATGAGGTCGAAACGCTGCTTGCCAAGCATCGTCTGGGCGCGGCGACCGTCGGCCGCCTCGTCCACCACGAGCCCGGGAAACAGATTGCGCAGGCCCTTCTTGATCAGATCGCGGATGAAGGGCGCATCATCCACCACCAGTACGTTCAACTTGCTCATCGGTCACTCCATGCCAAGTCTTCCAGCATAGCAGGCAGGTCCGGGACGCCACCCGGGGAGTGACCGGGCGGATCATTCGCGCGACCGATTGACCTCTTCGGCCATGCGCTTGAGGCCCAAGTGCCGTACGTCGGTCCCCTGTACCAGGTAGATCACCAGCTCGGCGATGTTGCGCGCATGGTCGCCGACCCGTTCCAGCGAGCGCAGCACCCAGATGATGCTCAGCACCCGCGAGATGGAGCGTGGGTCTTCCATCATGTAGGTGGCCAGTTCGCGCAGCGCGGACTTGTATTCGCGGTCGATCAGCTTGTCGTACTGGGCCACGGACAGCGCCAGTTCGGCGTCGAAACGGGCGAAGGCGTCCAGCGCCTGATGGACCATCTTGCGCACCTGCTCGCCGATGTGGCGGACCTCGACGTAGCCGCGCGGGGCCTCGCCGTCCTCGGTCAGCTCGATGGCGCGGCGGGCGATCTTGGAGGCTTCGTCGCCGATGCGCTCCAGGTCGATCACCGACTTGGAGATGCTGATGATCAGGCGCAGGTCGGAGGCCGCGGGCTGCCGGCGGGCCAGGATGCGCAGGCATTCCTCGTCGATGCCGCGCTCCATGATGTCGATCTGGTCGTCGATGGTGCGCACCTGGCGCGCCAGGCCGGCATCGGCGTCGATCACCGCGCGCACGGCGTCGCTGACCTGCTTTTCCACCAGACCGCCCATGGCCAGCAGGTGACTGCGGACCTCTTCCAGTTCGACGTTGTATTGCTGGGAGATGTGCTGCGTGTGGCCTTCTTTGTTGATCATGCTGTCAGTCCTGCCTGAGAGGAGCGAGTCGCCGGGTGGGGCACCGGCCTGCCTGGAACTAGCCGTAGCGGCCGGTGATGTAGTCTTCGGTCTGCCGCTTCGCCGGGTTGGTGAAGAGGGTGTCGGTGTCGCCGTGTTCGACCAGCTGGCCCATGTACATGAAGGCGGTGTAGTCGGACACCCGCGCCGCCTGCTGCATGTTGTGGGTGACGATGACGATGGTGTAGCGCTGTTTCAGTTCGTGGATCAGCTCTTCCACCTTGAGGGTGGAGATGGGGTCCAGCGCCGAGCAGGGTTCGTCGAGCAGCAGCACATCGGGTTGCACGGCGATGGTGCGGGCGATCACCAGGCGCTGCTGCTGGCCGCCGGAGAGGCCCAGGGCCGACTCGTGCAGGCGGTCCTTGACCTCTTCCCACAACGCCGCGCCGTGCAGCGCCCACTCCACCGCCTCGTCGAGCACCCGCTTCTGCTTGATGCCCTGGATGCGCAGGCCGTAGACCACGTTCTCGTAGATGCTCTTGGGAAAGGGATTGGGCTTCTGGAACACCATGCCCACCCGCCGCCGCAACTCGGCGATCTCGGTGCCGCGGGCATAGATGTTCTGGCCATCGAGCAGGATCTCGCCGTCGATGCGGCAGTCCTCCACCAGGTCGTTCAGGCGATTGAAGCAGCGCAGCAGGGTCGACTTCCCGCAGCCGCTGGGGCCGATGAAGGCGGTGACCCGCTGGCGCGGGATCTCCAGGGCGATGTCCTGCAGGGCCTGCTTCTTGCCGTAGAACAGATTGAGCCGCGGCACCGACAGGGCCACGCCACCTTCGCTCGCCGCGGGCTGGGCACTGGCCGCGTAGGCGGCGGCGGTTCTGAAGATGGAGGAATCGGAAGGCATGGGGTCTCCTCGGCCGCGGGCGCTAGTCTTCCAGCAGCCGGTACTTTTCGCGCAGCCGGTTGCGCAGGAACACGGCGGACAGGTTCAGCCCGGCGATCACCAGCACCAGCAGCAGCGCGGTGGCATAGACCAGCGGGCGGGCGGCTTCCACGTTGGGGCTCTGGAAGCCGACGTCATAGATGTGGAAGCCCAGGTGCATGATCTTCTGATCCAGGTGCAGATAGGGGTAGTTGCCGTCCAGCGGCAGCGAGGGCGCCAGCTTGACCACCCCCACCAGCATCAGCGGCGCCACCTCGCCGGCGGCGCGGGCCACGGCCAGGATCAGCCCGGTCATCAGCGCCGGACTGGCCAGCGGCAGCACCACCTTCCACAGGGTCTCGGCCTGGGTCGCGCCCAGCGCCAGGGAGCCCTCGCGGATGCTGCGGGGGATGCGCGCCAGGCCTTCTTCGGTGGCGACGATCACCACCGGCACGGCGAGGATCGCCAGGGTCAGCGAAGCCCACAGTAGCCCCGGGGTGCCAAAGGTCGGCGTCGGCAGGCTGGCCTGGAAGAACAGCTGGTCCAGGGAGCCGCCGAGCACATAGACGAAGAAGCCCAGGCCGAAGACGCCATAGACGATGGCCGGCACCCCGGCGAGGTTGTTGACGGCGATGCGGATGGTGCGGGTCAGCGGACCCTGGCGGGCGTATTCGCGCAGGTAGATGGCGGCGATGACGCCGAAGGGGGTGACGATCACCGCCATCAGCAGGGTCATCATCACGGTGCCGAAGATGGCCGGAAAGACGCCGCCTTCGGTGTTGGCCTCGCGCGGATCGGCGCTGAGGAATTCCCATAGCTTGCTGCCATAGAAGCCGAGCTTGGCGCCCAGGCCCATGGCATTGGGCTGGTAGGCGCGCACGATGCGGGCGAGATTGAGTTCCAGGGTGCGGCCCTCGACGTCGCGCAGCACCACGCTGTCGCGGCGGCGTTCCTGGCGCAGGCTGGCCAACTGGTCTTCCAGCTGGCCATAGCGCGCGTCCAGCTCGGCGCGGCGGGCGGCGAGATCGGCCTGGGCGGTGGCGTCGAGACGGCCGTCCAGCTCCAGGCCGCGACCCTCCAGGCGCAGGCGCTCCAAGGCATGGTTGACGCTGCCGATGTCCTGCTTTTCCAGGCGCTCCAGGCGCTCGCTCAGGTCGCGGGCGCGCAGCAGGCGGCGCTGCAACTCGGGCACCGCTGCGGCGCCCTTGGCCACCTGGCGTCCCTCTTCACGTACCTCCAGCGCATAGCCGTAGAAGTTGCCCCATTCGCGGCGCTCCAGCACCAGGGCGTCGGCCGGGGCCTTCCGATCCTGCAGCCAGTCGCCGACCAGCCAGACGAAGTCGCTGCCGTAGAGATCGCGGTTGCCCAGCTTGAAGAGTTCGCGGGTCAGGGTGTCACCGCTGTCCGCCGGCAGGGGCACCCCGGCGCTGCGCAGCCGCTCGACCGGTATCGTCTCCTGCTCCACCACCTGGCCGAGCACCAGGCGCGGCTCCAGGCCCGGCGGCGTGTAGCGCGCCTGCACCACCTCGGCTGGCCAGAAATGCGCCAGGCCACGTACGGCGAGGATGCCGATCAGCCCCAGGGTCATGAGCACGGCGATGGCCACGGCGCCGGCGCTGAGCCAGACCCCGGGCGCGCCGCCGCGCAGCCAGGCACCCAGGGAGCGCCGCTGCCCGGTGCCCTGCCCCTGCGGCGCGCCAGCGCTAGAGGGCCGCATACTTTTTCCTCAGCCGCTGGCGGATCAGTTCGGCCAGGGTGTTCATCAGGAAGGTGAAGCTGAGCAGCACCAGCGCGGCCAGGAACAGCAGCCGGTAATGGGTGCCGCCCACCTCGGATTCGGGCATCTCCACGGCGATGTTGGCCGCCAGGGTGCGCATCCCCTCGAACAGGTTGGCATCCATGATCGGAGTGTTGCCGGTGGCCATGAGCACGATCATGGTCTCGCCCACGGCGCGACCCAGGCCGATCATCAGCGCCGAGAAGATCCCCGGGCTGGCGGTGAGCAGCACCACCCGCACCAGGGTCTGCCAGGGAGTGGCGCCCAGTGCCAGGGAGCCCAGAGTCAAGCTGCGCGGCACGCTGTAGATGGCGTCCTCGGCGATGGAGAAGATGTTGGGAATGACCGCGAAGCCCATGGCCAGCCCGATGATCAGGGCATTGCGCTGGTCGTAGGCGATGCCCAGCGTCTGGCTCAGCCAGAGGCGCAGGTCGCCGGCGAACAGCAGGCCCTCCAGCCAGGGGCTGAGCCACAGCGCCAGGGCGGTGGTCAGCAGTACCACCGGCAGCAGCAGCAAGCTTTCCCAGCCTTCCGGAATGCGCTCGCGCAGCGCCAGTGACAGGCGCGACCAGCCGAAGCCCGCGGCGAGGATGGCCAGCGGCAGGAGCAGCAAGAGGCTGAACAGTCCTGGCAGGTGATTTTCCACGAAGGGCGCGAGGAACAGCCCGGCGAAGAAGCCGAGGATCACCGTGGGCAGGGCTTCCATCAGCTCGATGACCGGCTTGACCGTGCGCCTCATGCGCGGCGCCATGAAGTAGGCGGTATAGATCGCCGCGGCGATGGCCAGGGGCGCGGCGAACAGCATGGCGTAGAAGGCCGCCTTGAGGGTGCCGAAGGTCAGCGGCGCCAGGCTCAGCTTGGGCTCGAAATCGGCGGTGGCGGCGCTCGACTGCCAGACCCGCGCCGGCGCCTCGTAGTTCTCGTACCAGACCTTGCCCCAGAGCGCCGACCAGGAAACTTCCGGGTGCGGATTGTCCAGGCGGAAGCCGAGCAGCCGGCCCTGCTCTTCCAGCAGCAGCCGATCGGCGCGCGGCGACAGCGCCAGCATCCCGGCGGTGGGGGCGAGCTGCTCGCGCAGCAGGGTGCGCCCGGCGGTGCTGTGGAAGACCCCTAGCTCGCCCGCGGCATCCAGCGCCACGAAGCCTTTGCGCCGCTGCTCGGGCACCAGCTGGACGATGGGGGCGCTGCCCAGCTGGAAATCGCGGATATGTCTCAGCACCGGCTCGCCATCCTGGCCACGGACCATGAACCACTGGCCGATGCCGCCCTTGGCGGTACCCACCAGCAGGGACACGCCGCCCAGCAGCTGGGTGCTGGCGGTGACCTCGTCGTCGGCCGCGTCGAGCAGCTTGTAGTGGCCATTGAGACTGCCGTCGCGCAGGTCGAAGACATCCGCCTGGGCGCGGCCATTGAGGGCATAGAGCCAGCGGCCGCGAGGATCGAGGTGAATGGCCTTGACCGCGGCATTGAGCGGCCCGAGGGTGATCGAGGTGCGTACCGGCGCGGCCTTGCCACCGGTCACCGGCTCCGCCAGCCCAGCCAGGCGCAGGGCCGTCACCCGGTTCCCTTGGGCACCGGCCAGCACCAGCAGGTCCTCGTCACCGGCGATGGCGACGCGTTCCAGGACGGCACGGGCTGCGCCCAGCTCCAGCGGCTCGCGCCCGTAGGGGAAATCCAGTTCAGGGGTGATGACCCGCTCGCCCTGGGGATAGCGGGAGACGTAGCGCTTGTGCGCCACCAGCACGCGACCATCGGACAGACCCAGGGCGATCAGCCCACGGGGGGCATCCTGGGCCTGGCTGCTGATGGTGACGCCAGGCGGCAACGGCAGGCGCTCGCGCATGACCGGCTGGCCGTCGGCCAGGGTAAAGAACGTCGCTTCGCCGGCCTGGGAGAGGTGCAGGCCGAGGCGATTCTGCTCGTCGATGCCCAGCAGCAGCGGCGCCCCGGCGGCCGCCAGCCAGTCCGGCTGGGGCAGCGGCTGGGCCTCGAGACTGGCGCCGCGCAGCAGGGGCAGCACCACGTAGGCCAGATAGAAGAAGATCAGGGTGATGGTGGCCAGCACGGCCAGACCGCCGGCCAGCACCGAGCCCCGTACCAGTCGATCCTGCAGAGCCCGCCAGCGCCGCCGCCGGCGCAGCGCAGGCGTGTTGAAGTCCAGCCGAGCGGGGCCGCGAGGATCGGGCAGGGACGGAGGTACCGGGGATTTCATGGCGCAGAGCCTAATCACGTCGTGTGACAGAAAGGTTACAGCGAATGGGCAGCCAGAGGCGCTACGCCCGGTGCGGGCGCAGGGTGCCGCGCGCTCAGTAGCCCAGGGTCTTCCGCGCCTGCTGCACCACTGAGGCCGGCAGGGGAATATAGCCGTCCTTGAGCACGGCCTCCTGGCCGTCGCGCGAGAGGATCAGGCGCAGGAATTCCCCTTCCAGGGGATTGAGCGGGCGGTTGGGCGCCTTGTTGACATAGACGTAGAGGTAACGCGCCAGGGGATAGCGCCCGGACAGGGTGTTTTGCTGGTTGTCCTCGACGTAGTCGGTGGTGCCTTGCCGGGCCAGCGCCAGGGTGTGGACACTGGCCGTCTGGTAGCCGATGCCGGAATAGCCGATGCCACCCAGGGACTGGCTGATGGCCTGGACCACCGAGGCCGAGCCGGGCTGCTCGTTGACGTTGGCGCGGAAGTCGCCACGGCACAGCGCCGCCTCCTTGAAGTAGCCGTAGGTGCCCGATACCGCATTGCGGCCGAAGCGCTGGATCGGGCGCTTGGCCCAGTCGCCGGTCAGGCCCAGGTCGCCCCAGGTCTTGAGTTCGCGCGGGCCACCGCAGAGCCGGGTGCTGGAAAAGATCGCATCGACCTGCTCCAGGGTCAGCTGGCGCAGGGGGTTGTCCTTGTTGACGAAGATCGCCAGGGCATCGATGGCCACCGGCACCGCGGTGGGCTGGTAGCCGAAGCGCTGCTCGAAGGCCTGCAGTTCGGCGTCCTTCATCTTGCGGCTCATGGGGCCGATGCCGGCGGTGCCCTCGGTGAGCGCCGGCGGCGCGGTGGACGAGCCGGCCGCCTGGATCTGGATGTTGAGGTTGGGATACTGGCGCTTGTAGCTCTCGGCCCAGAGCGTGACCAGGTTGGCCAGGGTGTCGGAACCCACGCTCGACAGATTGCCGGAGATCCCGCTCACCTTCTGGTAGTCGGGGATGGCCGGGTCGACGCCCTCGGCCCGAGCGGTCGTGCCGCTCAGCGCCAGAGCGAGCGCCACAGCGGTCAGCGGACCTTTGATGTCCATGCCGGATTCCTCGCGGGGATGGGAGACGGGTCTGGGCCGGCGACGCTCAGACGCGGCCTGGCACTTTAGCCGGGCATTGTGACGGATTTATGAGAGACCGCCAGCCGTGGCGACGGGTTCGACTAGGCTGCAATGAGGCCGTGCCTGCACCAACCTGGCGCGGGGGCAGCGCCGGTATGCCGGTTCGAACGCCCTAAGGTACGCGGCGCCAGCGGACCGGACCATCATTTGCATAGCTAAGCATTCATCTCAGTGCAGAGGAACGCACCATGGCCCAGGCTCTTCCGACGTCCTCCTCCCCCACCGGCGGGGCAGCCGCCGCCGCGGGCGCCACGCCCTCTCGCGCCAAGCTGATCGCCGCGGCCAGTCTCGGCAACGGACTGGAGATGTTCGACTTCACCGTCTTCAGCTTTTTCGCCGCCATCATCGGCCAACTCTACTTTCCCTCGGATACGCCCTATGGCTCCCTGCTGATGGCGGTTGGCGTATTCGGCGTCGGTTTCGTCATGCGGCCGCTGGGCAGCATGGTGCTGGGCGCCTATGCCGATCGCCACGGTCGCAAGCAGGCCATGCTGCTGACCATTACCCTGATGGGCCTGGGCAGCGCCCTGATCGCCTTTACCCCGACCCACGCCCAGATCGGTATCGCCGCGCCGCTGATCCTGCTCCTGGGGCGCCTGCTGCAGGGCTTTTCCGCGGGTGGCGAGATCGGCGCCGCCACCACCCTGCTGCTGGAGTCGGCCAGCCCGGGCCGGCGCGGCTTCCATGTCAGCTGGCAGGTGATCAGCCAGGGCGGCAGCGCCCTGCTCGGTGCCGGTCTGGGCGCCCTGCTCACCCGCAGCCTGTCCGAGGCCGAGCTGCACGCCTGGGGCTGGCGCGTCCCCTTCCTGGTCGGCCTGCTGATCATCCCGGTCGGCCTCTATATCCGCCGCCAGGTGGACGAGACCTGGAGCGGCGCCGGCACGGTCGAGGGCGGCCCGGTGCGCGCCTTCCTGCGCGAGCATCCGCGGCGCTTCGGCCTGGGCCTGCTGATCGTGATGTCGGCGACCCTGCTGACCTACCTGATGCAGTTCTACATGCCTACCTACATGACCCGCATCGTCGGCCTGCCGACCACCAGCGCCTACCTGGCCGGGGTGGCCTCCAGCGCGGTGCAGATGGCCGCCGCCCTGGCCGCCGGGCTGCTGCTGGATCGCTTCGGGCGCTACAAGCCGGTGGCCCTGGTCAGCCTGGCGGTGGCCCTGCTGGGCATCTACCCGGCCTTCGTCTGGCTGAACGATCCCACCACCCAGGGCCTGGCCTTCGCCGCCCGCTTCGTGGTGATCACCGCCATGAGCGTCAACATGACCGCCGGGCTGCTGCTGATCCTCGCCGGCCTGCCGCGACCGGTGCGCGCCACCGGCCTGGCCATGACCTACGCCCTGGCGGTGACCCTGTTCGGCGGCACCGCCCAGTTCATCGCCACCTGGCTGATCGGCGCCACCGGCAGCCCGCTCGCCCCGGCCTGGTACCTGATCGTCATGCTGCTGATAGGATGGCTGGCACTGCTGAGCTATCCCGAACGCCACCTGGATTGAGAGAGATCGCCATGAGCCTTGCCACCGCTGCGGATCAAGACGCCACCGCCCGTCATATCGCCGGCTACCTGCCGGACATGGTCGCCCTGCGCCGCGACATCCACCGCCATCCCGAGCTGGGTTACCAGGAACAGCGCACCAGCGACCTGGTGGCCGCCGCCCTCGCCGGCTGGGGCTACGAGGTCCATCGCGGCCTGGGCGGCACCGGGGTGGTCGGCACCCTGCGCGCCGGCAGCGGCAGCAAGGTGCTGGGCATCCGCGCCGACATGGACGCCCTGCCGATCCTGGAAACCACCGGCCTCGACTACGCCAGCCAGCACCCGGGCCGCATGCACGCCTGCGGTCACGACGGCCACACCACCACCCTGCTCACCGCCGCCCGTTGCCTGGCCGAGACCCGCGCCTTCGACGGCACCCTGCACCTGATCTTCCAGCCGGCCGAGGAAGGCCTGGGCGGCGCCCTGAAGATGATGCAGGACGGCCTGTTCGAGCTGTTCCCCTGCGACCAGGTGTTCGGCCTGCACAACATGCCCGGTGTGCCCACCGGCAAGTTCTGCTTCGTCGACGGCGCCGCCATGGCCTCGTCCGACACCGCCCTCCTGCGCATCCGCGGCCAGGGTGGCCACGGCGCGGTGCCGGACAAGGCGGTCGACCCCATCGTCGCCAGTGCGGCCACGGTGATGGCGCTGCAGACCGTGGTCTCGCGCAACGTGGCGCCGCTGGACACCGCGGTGATCACCGTGGGCAGCATCCACGGCGGCGAGGCCTCCAACGTCATCCCCGATGCGGTGGAGATGAAGCTCACCATCCGCGCCTTCCAGGACAGCACCCGCGACCTGCTGGAGCAACGCATCGGCGCCCTGATGCGCGCCCAGGCGGAAAGCTTCGGCGCCACTGCCGAACTGGACTACCAGCGCGGCTATCCGGTGCTGGTCAACCACGACGGCCCCACCGCCTTCGCCCGCCAGGTGGCGGTCGAGCACTTCGGCGCCGAGGCCCTGCATCCCTTCGCGCCCATCCCGGCCAGCGAGGACTTCGCCTACATGCTGCAGCAGGTGCCCGGTTGCTACCTGTTCGTCGGCAATGGCCCGAGCGCCAACCTGCACAACGCGGCCTACGACTTCAACGACGCCCTGCTGCCGGTGGGCGCGCGCTACTGGGTCAAGCTGACCGAGGCCTTCCTCACCGCCTGAGGCCGCTCCCCGCCGGCACCCTCACCCAGGGTGTCGGCGACGGAATCTTCACGCGTGGGCCGCTAGACTGCAGGGTCATCCCCAACCTCGAGAGGTCGCCATGGGACGTGTTCCGCGCCTGGGCTGGCGCCAGGGTCTGGCGCTGGGCGTCGCCGTGCTGGCCGCGGGCTTCGCCTATCCGGCCTGGCGACATTTCCATCCGGTCAGTGCGGCCGAGGGCTGGCGCTACCGGGAAGTCGCCGCCGACATCCCCATGGTCAGCGCCCTGGCCCTGGACGTCGATGGCAGCCTGTTCGTGACCCAGGAGTTCTCCAGTCGCCGCGGCAGCCTCCTGCGGCTGCTGCCCAGCGGCGAACGCCAGCCGGTGCTGGGCGAGCTGTCCAAGCCCGATGGCCTGGTCATGTTCCAGGGCGGCCTGGTGGTCAGCCAGGAAGGCGGACCGCTGCCGGTGTTTCTCCTGCGCGATGGCCAGCGCCAGGCCCTGTTCGACGGCAACGACGTCGAGGGCGTGGCCACCGATGGCCAGACCCTCTATGCCATCGAGGACCTGCCGCGCGGTCGCCTGCTCAGCTACGACCCGGTGCAGCGTCGCCTGGCGGTGCTGCGCGACGGCCTGGAAGAAGGCGAAGGGGTGGCGCGCTGCCCGGATGGCCGGTTGTTCTATACCGAAAAGGCCAAGGGCTGGGTCAAGCAGTGGCAGGCCGGGGGTACCGATACCCTGGTCGCCGCGGGCCTCGACGCCCCCGGTTTCGTGCAGTGCTCGGCCGACGGCCTGTGGATCACCGAAGACGCCACCCACGGCGCCCGGGTGCTGCTGGTGCAGCCCGACGGCCGCCTGGTCACGGTGCTCTCGCACCTGCGCTCGGCGCAGACCCTGATCCCGCGCGGCGACGGTCATTACCTGGTCGCCGAGCAGGGGCGCAACCGCATCCTGGAGCTCTCGCGAGAAGCCGGAGCCGCTCGCTAAGAGTCTGCTCATAATCTGCTGCGCGTCGGCCAAACTACGTTGAAAAGGCTTTCGGAATGCTCATTTACAATCTGTAAACTCCGCTTCCTCAAGCCTTCTCGCCTTGTTTGGCTCTAGCTCGCGAGATTATGAACAGCTCTAGGTCGGCTCCGGGGGCCTCAGGGCAGGCGATACACCAGGCAGGGATTGCCGTTGAGGCGGCGACCCAGCACCGGGGTGAGGTTGGCCAGCGGGGTGCCCGCCAGCAGTTCACGGTCGTCGCGGGCGAGGATGATCCAGGCGCCGGACGGCAGGTGCGCCAGGTCCGCGACCTGCGGCCGGGCGATGAAGATCGGCTGCTCGTCGTGGTCCAGGTTCATCATGTAGCGGATCGCCCAGCTGTCCTGGCCGAGGCCGAAGAACACCAAGGGACCCGGCTGCTGCTGGCGCAGGCCTTCCACCTGCTGGACGAAGCCACGGGTGTCGTACTGCAGGTCCTGGGCCGGCTCCACCACCGTGACCAGCATCAGCCACTGGGCGGCCAGCGCCAGGGCGCTCAGCGTGAGCAAGCGGCGGTTGCCGTGCAGGCGACGCCAGCTGACCAGGGCGGCGATCTGCAGGGCGACGAAGACCGGTACCAGCAGCGCCAGGGAGATATCCGGCCAGTAGCCGTGGCGCTGCCAGAGGTGACGACAGACCAGCATGGCCACCAGGGCCAGCCCCGGCAGGGCCAGCACCAGCACCGTGTAGAGTGGCGCGATCCGGCGGAACCCGCCCGCGGCGCGCAAGAGGCCATGGGCGGCGATGGCGGCCAGGAAGGGCACCATGGGCACCACATAGTAGGCGCGCTTGAAATGCGGGATGGACAGCCCGACCAGGATCAGCAGACCACTGCCGGCCAGCCCCAGCAGCAGACGGCGCTGGGCGGTGTGCGGCCAGGCGAGCAGGCGGCGGCGCTCGGCCACCAGCACCAGCAGCGCCAGGGGCAGCACCGGCAGATAGCGATAGAGCCCGAGCTGCAGATAGAACCAGAACGGCTTGCCACTTTCGTCCAGCCGGCCGCTGACCTGCATGTGCCATACCTCGGCGGCGAAGTCCGCCCCGCCCTCGTGGTGGGCGAGCTGGATCAGCGTCCACCAGCCGAGGGCGAGCAGGGCCAGACCGGCCAGGCCATAGCCGAAGAGGCGCTGCAGGGCGAAGGTGCGGCGGGCCGGTTCACCCCAGGCGACCACCAGCCAGTAGAGGCAGACCACGCCGCAGGGCTCGATCAGCCCCAGCGGTCCGCGGATGGCGAAGCCCAGGGCGAACAGCGGCAGCACCAGCAGGCGGCGCAGTGGGCGATCGTCGCGATCAGCGCTATGGAGCAGGTAGAAGCACAGCACCACCACCAGGGCGACCAGTTGGTCCAGGCAGACCGCGCGGGCCTTTTCCAGCCACTGCGGGGTCAGGGCCACCAGCAGCACCGTGAGCAGCGCCCAGGCGCGGCGGGTGTCGGCCAGCAGCCGATAGGTCAGCGCCAGCACCGCGGCCGAGGCCAGGGCGGTGGGCAGGACATTGGCCAGGTGATTGGGCGCGCCGATCACCCGCGCGGCCAGCCAGCTCAGCCAGGTGGCGGTGCCGGGATAGTCCGGATAGGGCTGGCCGTAGGTGGTGGCGAAAAAGGCCGGTCCATGGCGGAACATCTCGCCGAGAAAGACCGCCCAGCGACCGTCGAAACCCTGGGGCGCCTGGTTCCAGATGCCGAGGGTGAACATCAGGGTGGCGACCACCCCGAGCAGCAGGCTTTCGCGGCGCAGGCGACTGGCCGCCGGCAGCGTGGCGAGGGGCGCGCTGCGTGGGGTCAGGGGCATGGGCGAGACCATCAGGCGGCGTCCACGCGGCGGGTGACCTGGGGACCGCCCAGGGCGGCGCCACGCCCGATGGCGAAGTATTCGATGCCGCGGCGCTCCATGCGCTCGGGATCGAACAGGTTGCGACCGTCGAAGATCACCGGCTGGTTGAGCTGGCGGGCGATGAGGTCGAAGTCCGGCGCCTTGAATTGCTGCCACTCGGTGCAGATGACCAGGGCATCGGCCCCGGCCAGGGCCGCCTCGGGAGTGCCCATCAGCGCCAGGCGCTCGTCGTGGCCATAGAGGCGCTGGGCCTCGGCCATGGCCACAGGGTCGAAGGCGCGCACCTTGGCGCCGGCCGCCCACAGGGCTTCCATCAGTACCCGGCTGGGCGCATCGCGCATGTCGTCGGTGTTGGGCTTGAAGGCCAGGCCCCAGAGGGCGAAGGTGCGACCGCGCAGGTCACCGTCGAAGTAGGTATTGATGCGCTCGAACAGCTTGGTCTTCTGGCGCACGTTGATGGCTTCCACGGCGCGCAGCAGGTCCAGCTCCACGGCGTTTTCCTCGCCGGTGCGGATCAGCGCCTGCAGGTCCTTGGGGAAGCAGGAGCCGCCGTAGCCGCAGCCCGGGTAGATGAAATGGTGGCCGATGCGCGGATCGGCGCCGATGGCCTGGCGCACCGCCTCGATGTCGGCGCCGACGTGCTCGGCGAGTTCGGCGATCTGGTTGATGAAGCTGATCTTGACCGCCAGCAGGCTGTTGGCGGCGTACTTGGCCAGCTCGGCGCTGCGCAGGTCCATGCACTGGATGCGGTCATGGTTGCGGTTGAAGGGCGCATAGAGTTCGCGCATCACGTCGCGGGCCACCGGCGAGTCGGTGCCTACCACGATGCGATCGGGCTTCTTGCAGTCGGCAATGGCGGCGCCTTCCTTGAGGAATTCCGGGTTGGAGACCACCTCCACGTGCAGGGTGCGACCCTCTTCGGCGAGCACCTCGTGGATCAGTGTGCGGACGCGGTCGCCGGTGCCCACCGGTACGGTGGACTTGTTCACCACCAGCAGCGGATCGCGGGAGACCGGCTGGCCGATCAGCGGCTCGCGACGCAGGCGGGCGATGGTCTCGGCCACGGCGAAGACGGCGGACAGATCGGCCGAGCCATCGGCGGCCGGCGGGGTGCCGACGGCGATGAACTGCACGGCGCCATGGGCCACGGCTTCGGCGGCCTCGTGGGTGAACACCAGGCGGCCGGCGGCCAGGTTGCTGCGCACCAGCTCTTCCAGACCCGGCTCATAGAGGGTCACCTCGCCGCGCTTGAGCTTGTCGATCTTGGCGCGGTCGATGTCCATGCACACCACCTGGTGGCCGACTTCCGCCAGCACGGCGGCCTGCACCAGACCCACGTAGCCGATGCCGAAAACGCTGATGTTCATAGGGTATTCCTCAGGGTGGGAGCGGCGCTGGCGCGGGGCCCGCCGACGAGGGCGACGCCGGCCACGACCAGCGCGACGCCCAGGGTTTTCCAGGGGGTGAAGGATTCGGCGGCGCCTGGCAGCCAGGCCGCGCCGAGGTGGACGAAGACGTAGGAGAGGCCGAGCGCCGCATAGGCGCGGCCCAGCGGCAGGCGCGCCAGGGCCGCCAGCCAGGCCAGCAGCGACAGGCCGTAGCAGAGGATGCCCAGGGCCAGCAGCAGCCCGGCCGCGCCGAACAGCGCCGACGGTGTGCTCAGCCACGTGGCCATCGCCGGCAGCCGCACCAGGGCGGCGCGCAGAGACAGTTGCGCGAGGGTGGTGAGCAGGATGCTCAGGCCGAGCGGCAACAGGCCGTTCATAGCTGGCCGCCCAGCAGCGCGGCGCCGGCGACGATGCACAGGCAGCCACACCAGGCGCGGGCATCCACCGCCTCGCCGAACACCAGGCGGGCCAGCAGGGTCACCGCCAGGGTGTTGAGCGAGAGCAGGGGATAGGCGACGCCCACCGGCACCCGCTGCAGCACCGCGCACCAGACCAGCAGGGCCAGGCCCAGGCAGACCAGGGCGCCCCACAGCCATGGCGAGCGCAGTCGCGCGGCCAGGGCGTTGCCAGCGGCCACCGCGCGCTTCTGGCCCAGTTGGCCGGCGCTGGTGAGGCCGATCACCACGGCGATCAGCAGGCCGTCGAGGGCCGTCATGGCGCCGGCCTCGGATAGACCAGCAGCACCAGGCGCTCGCTGGCGATGCTCTCGCCGGGCTCGGGCAGGCTGTCGAGCAACTGGCGATCGCTGGGCCCGTCGACCCGCAGCAGGATGGCCACCGGACCCTGATCACGATGGGCAGCGAGCCAGGCGGCCAGGTCGCGCTCCTCGATCAGGCGCCCGCTGGCGGGCTCGCGGGTGAAGCCGTACTTGAGTTCGCCCGGACCGCCCACCAGCACGACGTCGTCGCGGTGGGTGGCCCAGGCCAGGCTGGCGGCCACGCCGAGGTCGTTGCTGACCAGCAGGCCGGCATTCTTGAAGTGGCCGAGCTGGGCCTGGATGAAGGTGCTCGGCAGCTTGTTGTCGACCAGGCCGTTGGGCAGGGCGATGGACAGCAGCGGCAGCAGCACCCAGAGCGCCAGGGCCGGTGCCAGCAGGGTGCGCCGCGGCCAGACCAGGGCGGCCAGGCCGGCCAGCAGCAGCGCCAGGGGCGCCAGCAGGGCCAGCGCGTGGGTCAGGCTCTCGCCGGCGGCATAGAGCCGGCCACCATAGACCAGCAGGGCGGCCACGCCGGCCATGCCCAGCAACAGGTTGCACAGGCCGTTCAGGCGCAGGGTGCCGGTGGCGCCGCGCCGGCCCGCCTCCAGCAGGGTGCGCGCCAGCAGCGGCACCAGGGCGGTCAGGGTCGGCAGCAGGTAGGTGGGCAGCTTGCCGCGGCTGAAGCTGAAGAACAGCAGCTGGCCGACCACGGCGATGCCGAGGAAGGCGGTACCGGCATGGCGGCGCTCCTGCCAGGTCCGGCCCAGGGTACGCGGCAGGAGGCCGGCCCAGGGCAGGATGGCCAGCAGCAGCACCGGGCCATAGAACCAGAACGGCCGCTCGTGCTGGGCATCCTGGCCGGCGAAGCGCTGGATGTGCTCGTGCCAGAAGAAGAAATTCCAGAAATCCGCATCGCGCTGGGCCACCAGCAGCGCCCAGGGCGCCACCACCAGGATCGCGACCAGCACCGCCAGGGGACCGCGGCGGAGCAACTCGCCCAGGCGCCGCTGCAGGAGGAAGAAGGGCACGGCCACCAGCACCGGCAGCACCAGGGCGAGAAAGCCCTTGGTCAGCAGGCCGCAGCCACAGGCCAGCCCTAGCAGCGCCCACTGCCCCAGGGCCGCGCCGCGGGTCTCGGCGGCCTGGGCTTGCCAGAGGGCGAGCAGCGCCAGGGCCATCCAGAAGGCGAACTGGGCGTCGAGGGTCACGTAGGTGGCCAGGCCCGCCACGGCCACGCAGGAGAGATAGACCACCCCGGCGAGCAGCGCCAGCGGGCGGTCCTGCCAGATCAGCCGGGTCAGGCGCACCACCAGGGCGGCGGTGGCCAGACTGGCCAGCAGCGGCACCAGGCGTACGCTGAAAAGCGAGTCACCGAGCCAGGCCTGGGCGATGGCCTGGGTCCAGTAGCCGCCGATGGGTTTCTCGAAATAGGGCAAGCCGAGGAAGTGCGGCACCACCCAGTCGCCACGCCGCCAGAGCTCCTGGGCGATCTGCGCATAGCGCGACTCGTCCGGAATCCACAGGCCGCGCCAGGCCAGCGGCAAGGCATAGGCCAGCAGCGCCAGCGGCAGCAGCATCCACAGGCGACGCCGACTCATGCCTGGACCCCTAGCCAGCCCTGGCGGCCGGCCAGGCTGCCACGCACCAGGTTGCCCGCGGGCAACTGGCGCGGATCGGCCGGCAGGCGATCGCCCAGGGTCAGGAAGAGGACGCCTTCCTCCCGCGCGGCCTTGAGCAGGGCGCGAAAGTCCTCGGCGAAGGCGATGCCTTCCACCTCGGCGTGCAGGGTGTAGACATTGAGCGCCCCCGGACGGAAGCGCTTGAGCAGATAGTTGTTCCAGTCACCGGCGGCCAGCTCCGGGCCGACCACCTCGTCGAAGGTCGGCATGTCCACCGGCACCTGGGGGGTACCGTGGCTGCCGTTGCCCAGTCGCGGGCGGAACAGCGCACTGCCGCGGCAATCGCTGTTGTACCTGAGGCCGAAGGCTTCCTTGGCCAGCACCACGCGTGGATCGGCACGCCAGCCGGCGGCGGCGGAGCAGTCGACCTTGGTACCGAGGATGTCTTCCAGGGCCTGCAGGCCACGGCCGAACTCGGCGCCCAGGCGCTCCAGGCTCCAGCTGCCGGTATGGGCCTGCCAGGCGTGGTGGTCCCAGGCGTGCAGCCCGACCTCGTGGCCACGGGCGCGGGTCTCGCGCATCAGGTGACCGAGGTCGCGGCCGATGGGCCGACCCGGCCAGGCGGTGCCGGCCAGCAGGATGTCCCAGCCATAGAGGCTGGCGGCCTTGGAACGGAGCATCTTCCACAGGAAGGTGGGCTTCACCAGGCGCCAGAGGTGGCGCCCCATGTTGTCCGGCCCGACGCTGAAGAAGAAGGTGGCCTTGACCCCGGCTTCGTCCAGCAGGTCGAGCAGTCGCGGTACCCCTTCGCGGGTGCCGCGATAGGTGTCCACGTCGATGCGCAGGCTGGCCGGGATCAGGGTGTTCATCAGGCCTCCCGCTGCGCCATGGCTTCGCGCAGGAAGAAGTCCAGCGTCTTGCCGACGGTGGCGGCCATGGCGGTGGTCGGCTGCCAGTCGATCAGGCGGCGGGCGTTTTCCACGCTGGGCTTGCGGTGGGCCACGTCCTGGTAGCCGTCGCCATAGAAGCTCTTGCTCTCCACCTCGCGGAAGCCGGCGAAGGGCGGGAATTCGTGGCGCAGCGGATGGGCCTCGAACTGGGCCAGCAGCTCTTCGGCCAGCTCGCGGATGCTCGCTTCGTTGTCCGGGTTGCCGATGTTGACGATCTGGCCGTCGCAGCGACCGCCCTGGTTCTCGATGATGCGGAACAGCGCCTCGATGCCATCGTCGACGTCGGTGAAGCATCGCTTCTGGGCGCCGCCGTCGACCAGCTTGATCGGGGTGCCTTCCACCAGGTTGAGGATCAGCTGGGTGATGGCGCGGGAACTGCCGATGCGCGCCGAGTCCAGGCGATCCAGGCGCGGACCCATCCAGTTGAACGGGCGGAACAGGGTGAATTTCAGGCCCTTGGCGCCGTAGGCCCAGATGACCCGGTCGAGCAGCTGCTTGGAGACCGAGTAGATCCAGCGCTGCTTGTTGATCGGGCCGACCACCAGGTTGGAGCGGTCTTCGTCGAAACGCTCGTCCTGGCACATGCCGTACACCTCGGAGGTGGACGGGAAGATCACGCGCTTGTTGTACTTAACGCAGTGGCGAACGATCTTGAGGTTTTCCTCGAAATCCAGTTCGAACACGCGCAGCGGATTGCGGGTGTATTCGATGGGGGTGGCGATGGCCACCAGCGGCAGGACCACGTCGCACTTCTTGATGTGGTATTCCAGCCACTCGGTGTGGATGGAGATGTCGCCTTCCACATAGTGGAAGTTCGGATTGGCCTTGAGGCGCTCGATGGCGTCGGAGCCGATGTCCAGGCCATAGACCTCGTACTCGCCGTCGGCCAGCAGGCGCTCGGACAGGTGGTTGCCGATGAAGCCGTTGACGCCCAGGATCAGCACCCGGGTGCGGCGCTTGGCGCGGCGATCCTGGCGATGCAGGCGGGCACCGGCCACCAGACCGGCTTCGCGGGCCAGTTGCGGACCGGACAGATAGAGGCCGTTGTCGCCCAGTTGGCCGGCCTGGATTTCTAGGACGCCCTCGCCACAGGCGATGCGCAGCGGCTCCAGGCTCAGCACGCTGCCGGGGGCCTGGTCATGGGCTTCCTGGCGGGCCAGGGCGCTCCAGACGATCAGCTTGCGGTCACCGATCCAGCCGAAGGCGCCCGGATAGGGTTGGGTCACGGCGCGCACCAGGTTGGCCAGCGCGGCGGCCGGACGGCTCCACTCCAGCTCGCCATCGGCGGCGCTGCGGCGGCCAAAGGTGGTGGCCTGGCTTTCGTCCTGCTCGCGCTCGACCAGACGACCTTCGGCCAGGGCCGGCAGGCTGTCGCGCAGCAGCGTCTGGCTGGCTTCGCGCAGCTTGGCGTGCAGGGTCAGGGCGGTGTCGTCGGCGGCGATGGCGACGCGCTGCTGGGCGACGATGGCGCCGGCATCGGCGCGCTGGACCATGCGGTGCAGGGTCACGCCGGTCTCGCTCTCGCCATTGACCAGCACCCAGTTGGCCGGGGCGCGACCGCGATAGCGCGGCAGCAGCGAACCGTGCAGGTTGTAGGCGCCACGCTTGGCGCAGGCCAGGACGTCGTTGGACAGCAGGTTGCGGTAATAGAAGGAGAAGATGAAATCCGGCTCCAGGGCGCGGATGCGCTCGACCCAGATCGGGTGGTTGACGTCTTCCGGGGCGTGCACCGGGATGCCATGGCGGGCGCAGAGCTGGGCCACCGAACCGAAGAAGCGATTCTCGCTCGGGTCATCCGGGTGGGTGAAGACGGCGGCGAGGGGATAGCCGGCCTGGATCAGCGCGGCGAGGCCGGCGCAGCCGATGTCGTGGTAGGCGAAGACGATGGCGGTTTTCATCAGGGGCTTTCCTGTTACTGGACCTGGCGCAGCGGCGCCGGCGAAGGAGAAAGGGTGGCGGCGCGGATCACTTGTTCCACGTGGAACCGGGGCCGGGCACGGACGTCGTGGTACACCCGGCCGAGGTACTCGCCGAGCAGACCGAGGCCGACGAACTGGGCGCCAGTGAAGATGAACAGCACGGCGAACAGCGAGAACACGCCATCGGCCGCCCACTCGGCGCCGTGGGTGACGCGCAGCACCAGCAGCAGCGCGGCGAAGAGGAAGCCGAAGACGGCCAGGCCACCGCCGAACAGGCTGAGCATGCGCAGCGGGGTGGTGGTCATGCAGGTCAGCAGGTCGAACATCAGGTTGATCAGCTTGAGGAAGCCGTACTTGGAATCCCCGTGTTCGCGCTCGGCGTGGGCCACCTCGATCTCGGTGGTGTGGCGGGCGAAGCTGTTGGCCAGGATCGGAATGAAGGTGCTGCGCTCGTGGCAGGCCAGCATCGACTGCACCACCTGGCGGCGATAGGCGCGCAGCATGCAGCCGTAGTCGCGCATGGCGACGCCGGTGGAACGTTGCACGGCCCGGTTGATCAGCCGCGACGGCAGGGTGCGCAGGTAGGAATCCTGGCGCTGCTGGCGCACGGTGCCGACCACGTCGTAGCCCTGGGCGGCGGTGTGCACCAGGCGCGGGATCTCTTCCGGCGGATTCTGCAGGTCGGCGTCCAGGGTGATGATCAGATCGCCCCGGGCCTGCTCGAAGCCGGCGAGGATCGCCGAGTGCTGGCCGTAGTTGCGATTGAGCAGCACCGCCACGACGGGACTGTCCGGCTCGCTGGCGGCCTGCTGCAGGAGTTCGGCGCTGCGGTCGCGGCTGCCGTCGTCGACCAGGATGATCTCCACCTGGCAATCCAGCAGGCGGCAGGCGGCGCGGGTGCGGCGCAGCAATTCCGGCAGGCTGGCTTCTTCGTTGTAGACGGGAATCACCACGGATACCCGGTCGATGGCATAGGGCTTCATGCGCCTTTCTCCAGCAGGTCTTCGATGGCGCCGACCACGCGGTCGACGTCGGCGAGGGTCATGTCGGGAAACAGCGGGATGGAGCACAGCCGTGCCGAATTCCATTCGCTGTTGGGCAGCGCCAGCGCCGGCCAGCGCTCGCGGTACCAGGGATGCAGGTGGGTGGCGGTGAAATGGATGCCGGTGCCGATGCCACGCGCCTTGAGGCCGGCCATGAAGGCTTCGCGCTCCAGCCCGCAGCGCTCGGGGCAGATGCGCAGGATGTAGAGGTGCCAGGCGTGGGTCTGGGCGTAGCCGGGCAGCGCCAGAGGGGCGACCGGCAGGTGCGCCAGGCGCTGGGTGTAGGCCTGGGCCAGCAGCCGGCGGCGGCTGTTGATGTCGCCCAGGCGATCCAGCTGCACCAGCGCCAGGGCGGCGTGGATGTCCGAGAGGTTGTACTTGAAGCCGGGTTCCTGCACCTGGGCCTGGGGCTTGCGGCCCAGGGTCTGACGGTCGAAGGCATCCACCGCCAGGCCGTGGAATTTCAGCCGGCGCACGCGCTCGGCCAGGGTGGCGTCGTCGGTCACCAGCATGCCGCCTTCGGCGCAGGTCAGGTTCTTGATGGCGTGAAAGCTGAAGATGGCGGTGCCGCGCTGGCCGATGGGCTCGCCCTGGTAGCGGGTGCCGGCGGCGTGGGCGGCGTCTTCGATCAGCGCCACGCCATGCTCGCGGGCCAGGGCGCGCAGCGGGGTCAGGTCGCAACTGGCACCGGCGTAGTGCACCGGCACGATGGCCTTGGTGCGCGGGGTGATGGCGGCGGCCACCTGCTCGGCGGAAACCATCAGGGTGTCGCGGTCGACGTCGACGAACACCGGGGTGGCGCCGATCAGGGTGATCATGTTGGCGGTGGAGACCCAGGTCAGCGAGGGAGTGATCACCTCGTCGCCCGGGCCGATGTCCAGCGCCAGCAGGGTCACATGCATGGCGGCAGTGGCCGAGCACAGGGCCACGGCGTGGGCGGCGCCCACCGAATCGGCGAAGCGCTCTTCCAGCAGGTTGGCCTGGGGCCCGGTGGTGATCCAGCCCGAGGTCAGCACCTGGCTCACCGCGGCCACTTCCTCGGCACCGATGCTGGGCCGGGAGAACGGCAGGAAAGGCTCGTCCAGCTGACGCGGGGCAGTGCTCTGGGACAGATCGGTCATGGCGGCTCATCCGAAGCGAGGGGCGCCGGGACAGGACAGCCGACGCGATGAGCCCAGGCTAAGGCGTCTTGCCTTACGGCCCCCTTAGCGCAACCTGACAACTGCCTGACAGCCGGTCAGCTCGCTGGCCACCCCCGTGAACCTCTTGGCAAAACAAGGGCTTAGCCTGTTACGAATGGGGTGCCGGTGGTCGGTGAGAGGCCTAGAATGCCGACCCCTGCCCCCTTGGCAGTCCTGAACCTGACACGAGAGACGACCGCGCCCATGCTGGACAACACCCTGAGCGAACTGGAAACCGCCATCCGCGACCTGCTGCAGCGCAACCAGCGCCTGACCGCCCGCACCCAGGAACTGGAGCAGGCCCTGCTGGCCGCACGCGAGGAAAACGACATCCTGCAACTGAGTCTGCTGGAGCAGGAAGAGCACGGCGCCAGCACCCGCCAGCGCGTGGAAGGCCTGCTGGCCCTGCTGTCCGCGCAGTCCGTCGAGCAGGCCGTAGCCGCCGACGCCGAGCAACGCCACGCGGCCAGCGTCGAGTGAAGACTGCAGGCGCCGACGACGAGGTCGAGGTGCTCGGTCGCCGCTACCGCTTCAAGGTGGCCGAAGGCGACCGCGCCGCCCTGCAACAGGCCGCCGCCCGCCTGCGCGACGAACTGGTCGCCATCCAGGGCGATCGCCGCCGCGGTGACGCGACCGAGCTGCTGGTGCTGGCCGCCCTGCGCCTGAGCCTGGACACCGCCGCCGACGCCGGCGCCCTGAGCGCCCTCGACGCCCGCCTCCGGGCCCTGACCGCCGAGGTGCACGCCGCGCAGGAAGGCTAGGGCTGCGCCTTGCCCTCTCGCCCGTCGACAGAGGGTCGTGAAGACACCGCTCGGCTCAGCGCCGCCGTAGGGCGGATGACGGCGTAGCCTCATCCACGGAGGCACAGCACCCGCGCGGAAAACGCCGTGCGGTTTCCACCCTACGCCATCCCAACCGGCCCCCCTGCCCCGCCCGCTTGACCACCCCGCCGCCCCGTGCGAGCTTCGGGGCCCTTTCCCGCGCCCTGGAGGTCGTCATGCCCGGCGTTCGCTGGCTCGCCATTCCCCTATTGAGCCTCACCCTCGGCGCCCAGGCCGCCCCGGCGCCCCTGCCCGAGCTGCTGGACGCCATGGCGCAGCGGCTCGCGGTGGCCGATCGGGTCGCCCGCAGCAAATACGACACGGGCAAGCCGGTACTGGACGAAGTCCGTGAGCGCCAGGTGCTCGACCGCGTCGCCCAGGCGGCTCCGGGTGCCGACGTCAGCTCCGCTACCGCCCAGACCTTCTTCGCCGCCCAGATCGAAGCCAACAAGCTGGTGCAATACGGCCTGCTCGACGCCTGGCGCCGTGGCGAGCGCCCCCTACCCGCCGCGACCACCGAGCTGGCCGCGCTCAGAACCCAGCTGAACGAGCTGCAGACACGTCTGCTCGGCGGTCTGGCCGCCACTGGTGGGCTACGCGCGACCGCGGATTGCCCCACGCAACTGGACCGCGCCCTCGCCGTCCACTTCGCCGCCGCGCGTCCCGACGACCTCCACCGCCTGGCGCTGGTGCGGGCGCTGGGCGACTTCTGCACCCTGCCTCGTTGAGGACGTCCGCCATGCACATCCTCCTCGTCGAAGATGACGCCACCCTGGCCGACGGCATCCGCCGCGTCCTGGAAGGCCATGGCATGCAGGTAGACCTCCTGCGCACCGGCGCCGAGGCCGACGCCTGGCTGCGCACCACCCGCTTCGCCGTGGTGGTGCTGGACATCGGCCTGCCCGGTGGCCTGGACGGCTTCGAGGTGGTCCGCCGCCTGCGCCAGCGCGGCAGCGACCAGCCAGTGCTGCTGCTCACCGCCCGCGATGCCATCGACGACCGGGTGCATGGCTTCGAGGTCGGCGCCGACGACTACCTGGTCAAGCCCTTCGCCGTGCCCGAACTGGTGGCGCGGATCAAGGCGCTGGTCCGCCGCGCCGGTGGCCAGAACAGCGCCGACCTCACGCTGGGCGCCCTGCGCCTGGACACCGCCGCCCACCAGGCGCGTCTCGGCGACACGCCGCTGGATCTCTCGGCCCGGGAGTGGGCGGTGCTCGAACACCTCCTGCGCCAGGCCGGCAAGGTGGTTTCCAAGCAGCAGATCATCGACGCCCTGGCCCCCTGGGGCAGCGAGGACCTGACCCACAACGCCGTGGAGGTCTATGTCTCGCGGCTGCGGCTGAAACTGGCCGACTCCGGGGTCGGCATCCGCACCGTGCGCGGCTTCGGCTATCGCCTGGAAGAAGCCGCGCCATGACCGCCACCGCGCCCAGCCTGCGCCGGCGGCTGCTGAAATGGCTGGTGCTGCCGGTGCTGCTGGTCAATCTCGGCGGCGCCGTGGTCAGCTACCAGTTCGCCCGCAAACCGGCCTTCAGCGCCCTGGACGGCGATCTCACCGACGCGGCGATCCTGCTGCTCGAACAGCTGGAGGTGGACGGCAACGGCCGCCTGTGGCTGCCGACGGAAGCGGACTACCTGCTGCGCCACAACAGCCACGACCACGTCTGGCTGGCCGTTCGCAGCCTCGACGGCCAGCTGCTGTTCGGCGATGCCGCCATGCCGGTCCAGGAGATCACCGACGAGATGCGCGACGGCCATACCACCGCGCTGCGCACCCGCATCAACGACCGCTCGGTGTTCATGGTCGGCCGCCTGGGCGTAGTGGCCGGGCAACCGGTGGTGGCCAGCGCGGCCCAGACCCTGAGTCGCCACACCGCCGCCCTGCAACGCATGGTGCTGACCCTGGTGGCGGTGCAGATCCTGGTCGCCCTGCTCATCGCCGCCCAGTTGCTCTGGGCGGTACGCCGCGGCCTCAAGCCCCTGGAGCGGCTGGAGCGTCAGCTCGACAGCCGCCACTACGATGACCTGGCGCCACTGCGCGAAGAGGGTGCGCCCCGCGAACTGGGCACCTTCGTCACCGCGCTCAACGGCCTGCTGCTGCGCATCCGCGAGGGTGCGCGCAACCAGCGCGCCTTTCTCGACGACATGGCCCACCAGCTGCGTACCCCGCTGGCCGGCATCAGCACCCTGACCCAGTGGCTGCACCAGCGCCATGCCGGCGATGCCGAGAGCGCCGCCGCCCTGGCGCAACTCCAGGCCGCCACCGAGCGCATGACCCGCCAGACCAACCAGTTGCTGACCCTGGCCCGCGCCGCCACCGCGCGGCTGGAAAGTCCGCCGCGCGAGCCCCTGCGGCTGGACGAACTGATCGGCGAGGCCATGCCCAGCCAGCTGTCCCAGGCCGATGGCCACGGCATCGACCTGGGGTACGAACTGGAGCCGCAAACGGTACTGGGCAACGCCTTCCAGCTGCGCGACCTGCTCGACAACCTGGTGGACAACGCCCTCAGATACACCCCGCGTGGCGGTCAGGTCACGGTTCGGCTGCGCGGTCAGACCGGGGCGACGGTGCTGGAAGTGGAGGACGACGGCCCGGGCATCCCCGAGGCGGAGCGCGAACGCATCTTCGAGCGCTTCTATCGCCTCGACAGCGGCATCCACGGCACCGGCCTGGGTCTGGCCATCGTCCGCGACATCGCCACCGCCCACGACGCCGGCATCGAACTGGCGACCGCGACCAGCGGCCACGGCCTACGGGTGGCCATTCACTTCCCACCGCTGGTCGTGCCGCTGCCGGAGGCCTCGTAGGTTGGGTTGAGCGCAGCGAGGCCCAACACGGCAGAGCCTACCCCCTCACCCCAGCCCTCTCCCCATGGGAGAGGGGGCTGTCCGGCGCGGATCGAAATCCCGGTGTTCTACCCTATCCCCGCCACCCCGGATTCTCCAGCAACACCGCCATGCCCTGCCCACCGCCGATGCACACCGCCGCTACCCCATACCTGAGCCCCTCGGCGCGCAACTGACGCGCCAGGGTGATGGCCAGGCGCAGGCCAGTGGCGGCCAGCGGATGGCCGAGGGCGATGGCGCCGCCATGCACATTGAGTCGCGCCGGATCCAGTTCCAGGGCGCGCTGCACTGCCAGCAACTGGGCGCCTTGGGCTTCGTTGATCTCCAGGCGGTCGATGGCCTCCAGCCTGAGGCCGGCGCGGTCGAGCAGACCCTGGATGGCCGGCACCGGGCCGCTGCCCATGACGTCCGGCGGTACCCCGACCACACAGCTGCCGCGCACCCAGGCCAGTGCCTGGTCCGGCGCGGCATCCGCGCCCCGCGCCAGTAGCACGGCGGCGGCGCCGTCGGCCACCGCGCAGCTGTTGCCGGCGGTCTGGACCCCGCCCGGATGCACCGGTGTCAGCCGTGCCAGGGCCTCCCGCGAGGTCTCCCGCGGATGGCTGTCATGCTCGAGCACCGCGCAGCCCCGCGGCAGGCGCAACGCCCGCGGCGCCAGGCCCTCGGCCTCGAAACGCGCCGCCGCCACCGGCACGATCTCTTCAGCGAACCAGCCCTGGCGCTGGGCCGCCAGGGCCCGCTCGAAGCTCTGCAGCGCCCAGGCATCCACCGCCTCGCGGGCGATGCCATGGCGCTGCGCCAGGCGTTCCGCGGTGGCGATCATGTCCAGCCCGGCCGCCGGGTCCTTGAGCGCCTCCCAGAGAAAGTCGTGGAATTCCACCGGCGCGCCGAGGCGAAAGCCGCTGCGGTGGGTGTAGGCGGCGATGGGATTGCGGGTCATGGACTCGGCCGCCACGCACAGCACCTGGCTGGCCTGGCCGCTCTGCAACTGATCGCCGGCCTGGCGCAGCAGCTCCAGGCCGGTGCCGCAGACCCGTTGCACCTGCAGCGCCGGCACCGCCTCGGGCACCCCGGCATAGAGGCCGATATGGCGTGGCAGCAGATAGGCGTCGAAGCTGGCCTGGGCCACCGAGCCGGCCAGCACGGAGTCCACTGCGCCGGCTTCATGCCCGCGCGCCAGCAGCGCCCGGGCCACGGCGATCCCCAGGTCGGTGGGCGATACCTGCCCCAGGGCGCCATTCAGATCGGTCCAGGGCGTGCGCACGCCATCCAGCAACAGGACATCGTCGTAGAGCGCACCCATGCCGCTACGCATGACCAGGCGCCTCGGCGCGGGCTGCGGCCGCTGGCGCCGCTGCCCGCCGTTGCAGCAGGGCCAGCACCGCGCCCGCCGCCACCAGTACCGCCGGCGTGGTGGCCACCACCAGGGTCGCCGCACCACCGCCCACGGCCAGTACCTGGCCGGCCAGCAGTGGCCCGGCCATGGCGCCCAGGCGCCCGACCGCCACCGCCGCGCCGGTCCCGGTGGCGCGTACCGCCGCTGGATAGAGCTGCGGCGCCAGGGCATAGAGCACCAGTTGGCCGCCGACCACGAACAACCCGGCGGCGAAGCCGGCCAGGGCCACCAGCGGATAGGCCTTGGCCAGGCCGAGGCCGGCCAGACCCAGCAGGATGCCCAGGTAGATGGCCAGCACCGTCAGCCGCGGCCGCCAGCGATCCATGAGCAGACCGAACAGCACCGAGCCGATACCGCCGCCCAGGTTGAAGAGGATCTGCACCCCCACCGCCTGGCCGCGGCTGAAGCCCTGGCCCACCAGCAGCGAGGGCAGCCAGTTGAGCAGCATGTACATCACCGTGAGGGTGAAGAAGTAGCCGAGCCACAGCAGCAGGGTGGTCGATAGCGGCACTGCGCCCAGCCAGGCCCCGCGCGGGCCGTCCGCCTGCGTCCCACCGTGCGTGCGGAGAAAGCCGGCGGTCTCCGCCAGGTAGCGCCCGAGCAGCGGCGCCACCAGCAGCGGCGCGAGGCCGCCGACATAGAACACCGTCTGCCAGCGACCGACGTCCAGCAGCCCCACCACCGCCGCCAGGGCGCCACCCAGGGGCACGCCGCAGTACATCAGGCTGACCGCCGTGGCGCGGGCGCGCTCGTCCACCGATTCGGCGGACAGAGCGATCAGATTGGGCAGGGCGCCGCCCAGGCCGATGCCGGTGAGCAGCCGCGCCAGCAGCAGGCTCTCCAGACTCCAGACATGGGCGGTGGCCACCGAGAAGACCCCGAAGATCAGCACGCAGGCGATCAGCACCTTCTTGCGGCCGATGCGATCGGCGCACCAGCCGCCGATGAAGGCGCCGGGCAGCAGGCCGAGGATGCTGGCGCTGAACACCAGGCCCATCTGCCCCGGCTGGAAGCCGAAGGCCTTGGCCATGGCCGGGGCGGCAATGCCCATGGCCTGGAGGTCCATGCCCTCCAGCAGGGCGACGATGAAGCACAGCAGAAGGGTCAGGCGGGCCCCGGGCGGGGCGGTCGAGAGCAGGCGCATGGTGGACTCCTCAGAAACGGAAGGTGGTGGCGGCCATCAGGAAGCTGGTGTCGTCGCCATCGGCCTGACGCACGGCGGCGCCGGCCTGGAAGTAGCTGTATTCCAGGTCCAGGGTCAGGTTGGCGGTGGGCATCCAGCGCAGGTTGTTGCGCCAGAGGGTGCCGGCCTTGCGCGCCGAGCTGGCCGTGGTGCCCGGCACCGTGGTCATGCCCGGCAGGTAGACGCCGTCTTCGGTGCTCTGCCGCCAGACGCCGAACAGCCCGCTCTCCAGCTGCAGGGTCGGTCGCGGCGCCAGGGTCAGCAGCGGGCCGACCAGATAGAGGTTGGCCAGGGTGGTGAGGCCGGAGTCGCCGTAGAAGCCGTTCTTCGGATAGAGCGGATCGAAGGTGCCGACGCGGTCGTCGCCCAGGCCGTGATCGCCACTGGCGGCATCAAGGCGCAGGGCGAGCCGCGGCTTCCAGGCGCCGGCCAGGCGATAGCCGGTTTCGCTGCTCAGCCCCCAGGCGCGAATCCGGGCGCCGGCCAGATGCCCGCCCTGCCCGGCCAGGTCCCAGCTCCAGTCCCAGGGACCAGCGTTGCCGAACAGCCGGAGGCCGGCGGTGTAGCGCTTTTCCACGCCGGTCAGGCCATCCAGGGTGCGTTGGTCGGTGTCCAGGCCGAAGCCGTAGACATCGAGCTTGAGCGGCCCGGCCAGCGGCAGGGTGCCGTAGAGGCCATAGAACTTGACCGCGTTGTTGGAGCCGTCGTCGAAGCTGTCTTCGCCGGTCACCACGGGCCTCAGGCCGAAGGCGTCCAGCCGATAGCCGTCCGGACGACTCCAGGCCAGGCGCAGGCCGTCGAAGTTGAGGCGGATGTTGCGGGCGTCGCGGTAGGTGACGAAGGCCTGGTTGCCGTAGCCCAGTTCCTGGCGCCCGATGCGGGTCATCAGCTTGCCGCCGGCCAGCGGCGTGTTGAGGTCGATGAAGGCCTGGTGCAGCTCGGTGTGGCTCTGGTCGTAGGGGCCGTAGAGCGCCTTGTTCCAGGCGCGGGTGTTTTCCAGCTGGACGAAGGCGCGCACGGCGTCGTCGAACAGGTGCAGGTCGGCGTGCAGTTGCAGGCGCTGCTGGATGTAGTGATCGGTGGCCACCCCGCGCCGGCCAAAGACCGGATTGCGGATGCTGTCGAAGCGATAGCGCGCCTCGCCGCCGGTCTGCAGCCAGGCCGACTCGCCGAGGCGCTGGTAGCGCAGCCCGTCGAAGGGATCGGTGCGTTTTTGCGGATCGTCGAGAAAGCGATAGTCCTCGGCCCAGCGCGGCGGTCCGGGCGGCAGGGGACGCGCCGTCTCCAGGCTGTTGAGGGGCTTGGGCCGGGCACTTTCCAGGGTGGTGGAAGGCGCGGCGAGCACGTCCTGGCTGGCCAGCAAGGAGGCGAGAGCGGTAAAGGCGAGGCACGAGCGGGCCCGTGCGCTGGCCGGAAGCGAGCGCGAAAAAGACATGAGATGACCGTCCTGACTGAGGAAGCGGAAGGCGCCGCCGGGGCGCGCGGATCAGGGCCTAGCGGGCGCGGATCGGGTAGCGGTCAGGAAGGAGGGTGGTTGGATAGCGAGCTGACATGGCGGGTGTCCCTTTGTTGTTGTTGTCGTCACCGGGGGGCGGTTAGCCCTGGCTCGATGATGGTCCATGGCAGAAATGGATCAAGCCATCCAGGCCGAATCTGGCCGATTACCGAACGTTATCTTTATTAACTTTATCCCTGTAGGACGACTGGTCAGCCAGGGCTCTCAACGTCTTCTGTATCGCGATTTGTAACAATGCCCACCCGAGAGGGGTCCATCAGGAGGCCCGTACGGGTTAAGGTTCCTCCTCTCACGATCGAAAAGGCGAACTCATGAGCTCCAAGACCCCTCTCCTGCTGGCTGGTGCCGCGCTCTTCACCCTGCTGGCCGGTTGCGGCTCGCACGAAACCCAGAGCAGTCCAGCGGCGGCCTCCTCGGCCCCGAGCGGCGCCGTCAGCAGCAGTGGCCGTTGCAACTCCGACGCGGTCCAGGATCTGGTCGGCAAGGCCCTCTCCCCGGCCCTGGCCGAAGAAGGCCGGCAGCGCGCCGGTGCCCAGGTCGTCCGGGTGGTCCGTCCGCAGGACCCCATGACCATGGACTTCAACTCCCAGCGGCTGACCATCACCACCAGCGCCAGCCTGGTGGTGCAGACCGCCACCTGCGGCTGACCCCTACGCTCCTCGACCTGCCGGCCCCGGCCGCGCAGGTCGGCGCGCTCCACTAGAGGCCGAAGCCCTGGCGCAGGGCCGCCACACTGTGGAAGTGAAAGGCCGGACAGTGGCGTTCCAGTTCTTCCCGACTGCCGAAGCCATAGCCCAGGGCCACCGCCGCCACGCCGTTGGCCTGGGCGGCGATCAGGTCGTGCTCGCGGTCACCCAGCATCAGGCAACTTTCCGGCGCCAGGCCTTCAGTTTCCAGCACGAAGCGCAGCAGTTCGGTCTTGTCGGCGCGGGTGCCGTCCAGTTCGCTGCCATGCAGCGCGGTGAAGAACTCCGTCAGGGCGAAGTGCCTGAGGATCTCCACGGCGAACACCCGCGGCTTGGCCGTCACCAGATAGAGCCGCCGCCCGGCCGCCTGCAGATCGGCCAGCAGGTCGCGGATGCCCGCGTAGACCTCGTTCTCATAGAGGCCGGTAGCGCGGAAATACACTCGATAGGCCTCCACCGCGCGCCAGGCCCGCGCCTCGTCGAAGCCATAGTGGAGCCTGAAGCTCTCCAGCAGCGGCGGACCGATGAAGACTTCCAACGCCCGCAGATCGGGCGCCTCGATCCCCTCGGCGCGCAGCGCCACCTGGATCGCCCGGGTGATGCCCAGGCGCGAATCGGTGAGGGTGCCATCGAGATCGAACAGCAGATGAGGGTAATGCATGGGGTGTCCTGGCAACAGGAAATCCTGGCCAGTATGGCGAGCGGCAACAGAGATCGGTAGGCTCGACCGCTCCACTGGAAATGAGTCTTGTTCGCTGATGCCGCTTTCACCTCGTTTCGTCCGTCAGAGCGCCTGGCTGGCCCTGCCGCTGCTGCTCGCCCTCGCCGCTCCCGGCCAGGCCCGCCCCATCGATCAGCCCATGAACGCCCAGGTGCTCCAGCAGCCGGGCCACGGCTATGCCTTCAGCGAACTCCAGCTGGATTCCGTCGATGGGGCCCGGCACTACCAGGTATGGATCGCCCGACCCGCCACCCCGGCACCGGCCGCCGGCTATCCGGTGCTCTATCTGCTTGACGGCAACGCCGCCCTGGGCGGGCTGAACGCCGAGTTGCTCAACACCCTGGCCAAGCAGCCCCATCCGCCCGTGCTGGTCGCGGTGGGCTATGTGGGCGGCAAGCGCATCGACGGCCCCGGACGGGCCTACGATTACACGCCGTCGGCGCCTACCAGCGAACGCTTTCGCGAGATGGCCACCGGTGGCGCCGACGTCTTTCTCGCCTGGCTGCTGGACCACCTGGAACCGGCAGTTGGCCGTCAGGTGCCGCTGGATCCCCGCCAGCGTGCGCTCTGGGGTCACTCCCTGGGCGGGCTGTTCGTCCTCCACGCCCTGCTCACCCGCCCCGACGCCTTCGCCCAGGGCTACGCCGTGAGCCCCTCGCTGTGGTGGAGCCCTACCGTGCTGCCGCAAGATGACGAGCAATTGAAGGCGCGCTTCAAGACCCATCCAGCCCGCCTGGTGCTGCTGCAGGGCGGCGCCGAACGCGAACTGCCCGCGCACTTCCAGAGCGAGGTCCCTGCCGATGCCACCCGGCGCCTGGCCGACCGCCTCGGCCGGATCCCCGGCATCCAGGTGCGCTACGAGGTGCTCGCAGGCCTGGGCCACGGACCCATGCTGCCGGCCTCGCTGAAAGCCGTGCTGAGCGAGTGGCGCTAGTCCGCCAGCCACCGATACATCACCAGGCAATCCACCAGCCCCAGGCTGGCATGGCGATAGGCCCTGGGCAGGGTGCCGACGATCTCGAAGCCGTGCTTCTGCCAGAGCCGCACCGCCACCTGGTTGCTGGCCACCACCGAGTTGAATTGCATGGCCTGGAAGCCCAGCTCGCGGGCCACCTGCAGGGAATGCTCGCAAAGGGCGCCAGCCACGCCCTGGCCGCGGGCGGCGGGGGCGACCATGTAGCCGCAATTGCAGACGTGATCGCCCGGGCCCATGGCATTGGCCTTGAGGTAGTAGCTGCCGAGAATCTGGCCATCGCGTTCGGCGACGAAGGTTGCCCGGGGCAATTCCACCCATAGTCGCCAGGCGTCGTCGCGGCTCATGTCCGGGTCGTAGGCGTAGGTCTCCCGGGCCTGGGCGACCTGCTGGATCAGCGGCCAGACCTGATCGAAATCGGCGGCTACGAAGGGGCGAATCTGCATAGGTGACTCCGGTGGACGAAAGAGTCGCCAGTGTCGCCTAGCCGGCTGCCGCTGCCAAATCATCGCCCTCTTCCAGCAGTCCCTGACCGCCCTGGCGACAGGCCGCCAGCAACTCCTCGGCCAGGCCCTCGTCGTCCAGCGCCCGCGCCAGGGCCACGCCACCGATCAGGGTAGTGGCCAACTGCAGCGCCCGGGCGCGCCGCTGCGCCGGCGGTCCTGGCAGATCTCGCTCCAACCGGCTGACGAAGCGCGCGAAGAAGCGGGTGTAGCTGTCACGGATGGCGGCCTCCCGATGGGTGACGTCGGCCGCGAGAAAGGCCAGCGGACAGCGCAGCGGCTCGCCCTCGGCATGCTCGCGACTCAAATAATGCTCGACCAGCTGGCCGAGGCCTGAGCCGCCGAGACTGTCGAGCCGGGCGCTGCCGACCTGGGCGGCATGGGCGATGGCCTGGTCATAGACCTCGGTCTTGGTGCGGAAGTGGTGATAGAAAGCGCCGCGGGTGAGACCGGCATCGGCCATCAGGTCATCGAGTCCGACCGCATCGAAGCCCCGGAGGGCGAACAGCCGGGCGGCGCTGTCGAGGATGCGCTGGCGGGTCTGCGCGCGCTGATCAAGGGGCCAGGCCATGGTTGCTCCAGATTATGTTCTTGAACATAAGGTCTCCTTTGCCAGCATCGCGGCTTCTTTACAAGGAGTCTGCAGCATGAAGCCCTATCTCTTCGGCCCCGCCTTCAGCACCCTGGTGCGCAGCGTGCGCCTCCATGCTCTGGAGCGCGGCCTGGACTTGCCCTGTGGCCTCGCCCCGGGTGGCCAGGCCATCGCCTGGCGCAGCGAGGCCCACCTGGCGCTACATCCCTTCGGCCAAGTGCCGGTGCTGCTCGATGGCGAGCGCCGGATCTTCGAGACCCTCGCCATCTGCCGCTATCTCGATCGGCAGCTGTTGCCGGAGCGCGGCGGCAACCCGGAGCAGGACGCCTGGAGCAGCGCCCTGCTCACCACCGTGGATACCCGCCTGGTCCGCCGTTATCTGCTGCGGGTCAGCGGGCCGCGACCCGCACCCTTCCGCTCGCTGGAGGAGCAGCAGCGCGCCATCGCCGAGGTCGACACGACCCTGGCCGTGCTCGATCGCCAGCTGGGCGACCAGGCCTTTCTCTGCGGCGCCGAGTTCTGCCTGCCCGACGCCCTCCTGGCGCCCATGCTGGACTACTTGGAGCCCCTGCCGGAACTTCGCTGGCGGGCAACCTGGCCCCGCCTCGCCGCCTACCTCGACCGCCTGCGCGTGCGACCCTCTGGCCAGGCGATCCTGGTGGCGACCGACTTCAGGCTGCGGTGAGCCTACAGGGGCTACCAGTGACCACCTACCTTCCCAACACACCGTAACCATCCCCTCTCCCCCCGGGAGGGGGCTAGGGTGAGGGCCGCCCACCACCCCTGCCTACCTGCTAGCCTTGGAAGCTCCTCTCCCGCCAAGGACCGCCCATGACCACCGTCCACCCCATCGCCCTCGTCACCGGTGCCTCCCAGGGTATCGGCCGCGCCGTCGCCCTCGGCCTGCTGCAGGACGGCTTCCGCGTGGTCCTCGCCGCCCGCCGCGCCGAACCCCTGGAGGCGCTCGCCGAAGAAGCCCGGCAACAGGGTGGCGAAGCCCTGGCCGTACTCTGCGACGTCACCGATGCCGCTAGCGTCGAGGCGCTGTTCGCCCGCATCCGCGACACCTACGGCCGCCTGGACCTGCTGTTCAACAATGCCGGCGTCGGCGCCCCAGCGGTGCCCATCGACGAGCTGGAACTGGACGCCTGGCACCGGGCGGTCAACACCAACCTCACCGGCGTCTTTCTCTGCAGCCGCGCAGCCTTCGCCCTGATGCGGGAGCAGACACCCCGTGGCGGACGCATCATCAACAACGGCTCCATCTCGGCGCATACGCCCAGGCCCTTCAGCGCGCCCTATACCGCCACCAAGCATGCCGTGGCCGGGCTGACCAAGGCCCTGGCCCTCGACGGCCGCGCCTTCGATATTGCCTGCGGCCAGATCGATATCGGCAACGCCGCCACCGAGATGACCGAGCGCATGGCCAACGGCGTGCTCCAAGCCGATGGCAGCACCGCCGTGGAGCCGCGCATGGATGTCAGGCACGTCGCCGACGCAGTCCGCTACATGGCCAGCCTGCCGCTGGATGCCAACGTCCAGACCCTTACGGTGATGGCGACCAAGATGCCCTATGTGGGTCGGGGCTGAGGGGTTCGACGTGGACCCCGATCAGGCAAGATCGCTAGCCGAGGAGCAAGGCATGAATCCAGCAGAGGTCGTCACCTTCTGGCGCGCCGCCGGTCGCCGCCAGTGGTTCAATGGCGGCCCTGACTTCGACGCTGAATGCTGCACTCGCTTCAAGGCCGCGCATCTGGCCGCCAGCCGCGGTGAACTGGACGGCTGGGCCACCAGCGTCGAAGGCGCCCTGACCCTCTGCCTGCTGCTCGATCAGATCCCGCGCAATATCTTCCGCCACAGCGGCCACGCCTTCGCCACGGATGGCCTAGCCCTGCAGCACGCGCGACAGGCAATCGACGCCGGCCTTGATCAGCAGATCGAAGCCGAACTGCGCGCCTTCTTCTATTTGCCCTTCGAGCACTCCGAGGCGCTGGACGATCAGCATCAGTCGCTCATACTTTTCGAGGCCTTGGGGATCGAGCACTACCGGCACTATGCGGAGGCTCATCTGGAGGTGATCGTTCGATTCGGTCGTTTTCCGCACCGAAATCATGTCTTAGGCCGGCTCAACACTCCGGACGAACAGGCATGGTTAAACGCAGGTGGCGGCTTTTAAACAAGCAGTAAAGGTACTTCCGGTAAGCTCCAAGAAGGCCAAGCTATCAAGTACCCAAACGCCGGTCGATCTTCCGGTTCAGGATGATCGACGTCTGCGTCTGCCTGACCCCTTCGAGGTTGCCGATGCGGTCGAGCAGCTCGTCGAGCTTTTCGTGGGTGGTGCAGCGCAGGAAGGCCAGGTAGTCGAACTGGCCGCTGACCGAGGAGACCTCCTCGACCTCGACCATCTTTTCCAGGGCGCGGATGACGCCGGCGGTGCTGCGCGGCAGGACGCTGATGGCGCAGTAGGCGCGCACGGCGGCCTGTTCCAGTTCGGAGCCCAGGCGCAGGCCGTAGCCCTGGATGATGCCCTCGCGCTCCAGGCGCGCCAGGCGGGTGACAACGGTGGTGCGCGCCAGGCCCAGCTGGCGGGCCAGGGTCGCATTGGAGGCGCGGGCGTTCTGTTGCAGCATGTGGATGAGCTGCCAATCGGTCGGATCGAGTTTGGTGAACATCGTGGCTGCCTGCCAGGGGCGGGCGTCGGAGCCGGGGGCCGCCGACGCGGGAGCCGCCATTCTAGGCGGGGCGACCGAGGGCAGCCAGGGCCGCTGTCAGGGATTCACGCTGCTGGCGTTCGTACAGCGCCATCTCGTCGAGCACCGGCGCACCCAGGGCGGCTTCGAAGGCGGCGCGATTGCCGCCGCTCTGGTATTCCTGCTGGGTGCCGGCACCCAGGTTGGACTGGAAGATGCCCGCGGCACTGACCGGCAGGAAATCTTCGTAGGTGATGGGATCGGCGAGGAGCTGGCCGGCCGCGATCAGGGCCTCGGGATCGCGGCTATCGGTCGCCGCTTGGCTGCCAGGCGCAGCGCGATAGCGAAACCAGGCCAGACCCTGACGGCGCAGCTCATCCCAGTCATCGGGCAGCGCCTGGAACACCTCGGCCAGTACCGTTGCGTAGTCACTGCCGGCAGCCTTGCTGCGCTGGCGCACCTCCTGCAGCAGCTCGTCGTAACGCTGGCGACCGGCTGGCGTAAGGGCGATGCCGCGCTGTTCGATCTCGCCGAAGCGCGCCGTGTGCGAGCCCTGGACCTCGCCCTGGAAGAGGATGGGTTCTTCCAGGGCCTTGAAGCTGGTCTGGCGCAGCAGGATGGGGCACTGGCGGCGGGGCGGACCTTCGATGGTTTCCTTGGGTGCGATGCCACCGGCGGGCATCCGGGCCTGGACGGCGTCGATGTCGAGGGTGCGCGGGGTCAGGTGGTTGATGTGCGGACCCTTGAAGCAGACCACATCGGCGATCAGCCGGTGGGCATCGTGCAGGCGCTGATAGAGGCTGGCGTCGACATTGGCCTCGCGGTGCCAGCGAAAGGTCTCCAGGGCTTCCTGAACGAAGGCATCGGCTTCCGCATCGGTGAGACCACCCTGGGCCTCGGCGCGCTCGATCAGCTCCAGCGCGCCCGGGGTGAAGATGTGGCGTGCGTACAGGACCTTTTCGGCCAGCTGGCGCAGCTCGGCGTCCTCGATCAGCTCCAGGCGCAGCAGCGAGGTGAAGACGCGAAACGGATTGACCTGCAGGGCAGCAGGCTCGACGGGGCGGAAGGCGGTGGAATGCACCGGCACCCCAGCCACGCTGAGGTCGTAGTAGCCGACCGGCTGCATACCCATCACGGCGAACAGGCGGCGCAGGGTGGCCAGCTCGGCGGCCGTGCCGACGCGAATGGCGCCATGGCGTTCCAGATCCAGGCGCTCCGCGGAATCCCCGGCGAAGGCCGGCTGTCCGGCGTTCACCTCGGCGACCAGTTCCAGCAGGGTGCCGTACTGGGGCACTTCCTGGCGGTACATCGTCGACATGGCCTGGGAAAAGCGAGTGCGGATCAGGTCCGGGGAAAGCAGCGACGCGGCGGTCATGGGAGCGGCTCCTGGCTCAGGCTAGACGTCGATTTCGACACGCCGCCGCGCGCTGCTCAAGCGATCTTTGCTCATTGGATCATTCCCCTGGGGAATGGGCGCACCGGTAGCTGCTGCCCTAGTGATCCTTGTGCTGGGCCTTGGGCTTCTTCACGTGATCGGCACCGGTATCGCTGCCCGAACCGCCGCTGGAGCCGTTGTCGGCCGCGCCGACGCCGGTGCTGGGCGCCTTTTCCATGCCGTGGGTGCTGGTGGGATCGGGGCGCGCGGGGGTGGCCGGGGGATTGGTCGGGCTGGTCTGGGCTAGGGCGGCGCCGGACAGGCCCAGGCCCAGGATCAAGGTGGGAAGCAGCAGGGACGTGCGCATGGGAGGACTCCTCTGGACGGATTCACTCCCGTTTAGGCACCTCCCGCGCAGGGAGGTGCCACGCCGTGGGTCAGCTGCCGCTGGTGCTGGCCTTGTGAACCTTCTTGTGGGCCACCTTCTTGTGATGGGTCGTGGCCTGCTTGCCGGTCTTGGCCGGGCTGCTGCTGGTCGCGGCAGGCGGCGCTGCCGGATCGGCGGGCGCCGTCTGGGCGAAGGCGGCAGAGGTGGCCAGGAGGCCGGCGAGGGTCAGGCAGAGGGTGGTGCTTTTCATGGAAGTCACTCCTTCGGTGGCTGATTGCACCCTCAGTTAGCCGCCTTTCGCCCGGTAAAACCGTGTCCCTTTCCACAGCCAGGGCCATTGGTAACAAGATATTTCAATCGACTGCCAAGGCGTTAACAGTCTGGCGATCTCTTCGCCGGGGGCTCGGCTTGGGCATAATGCCGGGACGCCCCCTTACCGTAGCCGCGCATGCCCAAGAGTCCTCACCTTCCCAAGCGCCCCCGCTGGAGCAGCCTGCTGCTGCTGGCCCTGGGGCTGACGCTGCTGCTGATTCCGCTACGCTATGCGGCCCAGCACTATTACGAGGCGCAACTGGGCGAGCAGAACGGCCAGACCCTGGATCTCTATGTCGCCAACCTGCTGGGCACGCTGCGGCGCTACGAGGTGCTGCCGGACCTGCTGGGCGATCTGCCGGTGCTGCGCCATGCGCTGGAAGGACAGGGCGACAGCACGGCGCAGGATGCCGCCAGCCAGATGCTGGAGGACATCCGCCAGCGCACCGGGGCGGACGTCATCTACCTGATGCAGGACGACGGCACCTGCCTGGCCAGTTCCAACTATCGCCAGGCGGACAGCTTCGTCGGTCGCGACTTCTCCTTCCGGCCCTATTACAAGGCGGCCATGCAGGGCCAGCCGGGACGCTTCTTCGGCCTCGGCACCACCTCCAGCAAGCGCGGCTACTATTTCGCCGCCGCCGTGCGTGACGGTGCGCGCGCCATCGGCGTGGTGGTGGTCAAGGTCGATCTGGACAGTGCGGAACGGCTCTGGGGCAACGCGCCCGAGCAGTTGCTGGTGACCGATGACCTGGGCGTGGTCATCCTCACCTCCCATGACGCCTGGCGCTTTCGCGCCACCCATCCGCTGGACGAGCGCCAGCGCGAGCAGGTCAACGCCAACCGGCCCTACCCCACCATCAATCCCGCGCCCCTGACCCTGGTACCCGGCGACTGGCTGACCCAGACCCGCGATCTCGACGAGGTGGGCTGGAAGGCGCAGATCCTGGCACCGCGGGAGATGGTCGAGCGGCAGGTGCGCAGCGCCCTCTATGTCGGCGCGGCGACCCTGCTGGCGCTGCTGCTGTTGCTGGTGGTCATGACTCTGAGACGGCGCCACTTCATCGAGCGCCTGGCGCTGGATGCCCGGGCCAAGCGCGACCTGGAACTGAACGTGGAGGAACGCACCCGCGACTTGCAGACGCTCAACGCGCGGCTGCAGCAGGAGGTGCACGATCGCGAGCAGGCCCAGCGCGAACTCATGCGCGCCCAGGACGAAGCCGTCCAGGCCGGCAAGCTGTCGGCCCTGGGGACCATGTCGGCCAGCATCAGCCACGAACTCAACCAGCCGCTGGCGGCCATCCGCAGCTACACGGAAAACGCCGTCGTGCTCCTCGATCACGATCGCCTGGACGATGCCCGGGGCAATCTCAAGCTGATCGGCGAGCTGACCACGCGCATGGCCAACATCATCGCCCACCTCAAGGCCTATGCCCGTGGCGCCCGCCGCGCGCCGGAGAGCGTGGTGCTGCAGGGCGCCCTGGAAGATGCCCTGGCACTGGTCGCCGCGCGGCGTCGGGCCATGCAGGTGGAGCTGATCCGCGACCTGCCCGATGCACCGCTGTGGGTGCAGGCCGGCGAAACCCGCCTGCGGCAGATCATCAGCAACCTGCTGAGCAATGCCCTCGACGCCCTGGCGGAAAAGACCAGCACCCGCCGGCTGTGGCTGACGACCAGCATCGACGAACGCGGCGTGACCCTGATCCTGAGAGACAACGGGCCGGGCTTTTCCAGCGAGGCCCTGGCCCGCGCCCACGAACCCTTCTTCACCACCAAGGCCACCGCCCAGGGTCTCGGCCTGGGCCTGGCAATCTGCGATAACCTGTTGCGGACCCTCGGTGGCCACCTGCACCTGTCCAACCATGGTGACGGTGGCGCCGAGGTACGTCTCTATCTGCTGCACGGCAAGCCGGGAGTCGCCTCGGTGCCCCAGGAAGAAGTCCGCGGTTGACCGTCAGCCCTCCACCTTAGGTCCCAGTCATGAGTGCCCTGCCCCCCTTCGATCCCGCCAGCCAGATCCTGTTGATCGACGACGACGCCCACCTGCGCCTGGCGCTGAGCCAGACCCTGGACCTGGCCGGCTTCAAGGTGACGACCCTGGCCGATGCCCGCGAGCTGGAGCTGGCGGCCGTGCGCGACTGGCCCGGCGTGGTGGTCAGCGACATCCGTATGCCCGGCATCGATGGCCTGGAGCTGCTGGCCCAGCTGCACCAGCGTGACGCCGAACTGCCGGTGGTGCTGATCACCGGTCACGGCGATGTGCCCCTGGCGGTGCAGGCCATGCGCGCTGGCGCCTACGACTTCCTGGAAAAGCCCTTCGCCAACGATGCCCTGATCGACAGCGTGCGCCGCGCCCTGGGCGCCCGGTATCTGGTACTGGAAAACCGCAGCCTGCGCCTGGCGCTGGCCGAGCGCCATGAACTGCAGACCCGGCTGATCGGCCAGACCCCAGGCATGGCCCGGCTGCGCGACCAGATCGGCGCCCTCGCCGCGACCCAGGCCGATGTGCTGATCCATGGCGAAACCGGTGCCGGCAAGGAGGTGGTGGCCCGCGCCCTGCACGACCTGTCCAATCGTCGCGACGGCCCCTTCGTCGCCATCAACGCCGGTGCCCTGGCCGAATCCGTGGTGGAAAGCGAACTCTTCGGCCACGAACAGGGCGCCTTCACCGGCGCCCAGAAAAGACGCATCGGCAAGTTCGAATACGCCAGTGGCGGCACCCTCTTTCTCGACGAGATCGAGAGCATGAGCCTGGATGTCCAGGTCAAGCTGCTGCGCCTGTTGCAGGAGCGCAAGGTCGAGCGCCTCGGCTCCAACCAGCAGATCCCGCTGGATATCCGGGTGGTCGCCGCCACCAAGGAAGACCTGCGCCAGGCCGCCGACCAGGGCCGCTTCCGCGCCGACCTCTACTACCGGCTCAATGTCGCCACCCTGCGCATTCCCGCCCTGCGCGAGCGCAGCGAAGACATCCTGCCGCTGTTCCGCCACTTCGTCCTGGCCGCCGCCCAGCGCCATGGCACCCCGCTACGCGAACCCGATGCCGAGCAGCGTGCAGCCCTCATCGCCCACAGCTGGCCGGGCAACGTGCGTGAATTGCAGAACGCCGCCGAGCGCTTCGCCCTGGGCCTGGACCTGGCGCTGGACAACAGCGCCTATGCGTCCCTGGCGCCCATGACGGCGGCGCCCGTAGCCGCTTCCACGGTGGCGGCAACGCCCGCCGCCGCCCTCGCAGCCGGGCTGGGCGAGCAGGTCGAGGCCTTCGAACGCGAGCTCATCCAGCGCGAACTGGCCCGTCCCCACGCCTCCCTGCGCAGCCTGGCCGAAGCCCTGGGCCTGCCGCGCAAGACGCTGTCCGACAAGCTGCGCAAGCACGATCTGCAATTCACCGGCGGCGCGGCGGACGAGGGCGACTAAGGGCGGCTGGTCGCGCCTGCCCAGGAGTGGCAGAGTGCAGTACTCAAGCGTCGTGCAACAGGCGTTCGCGCAAGGAGACCCCTCTTGACCTCGCTCATGCTTGCAGAAGCCGCCGCCAGCGGCGCGGCGGTCACTCGCCAACTGGCGACCATCGACCAGGCCCTGGCGGCCCTGGCCGACGACCTCAGAGCCCAGCCACCGCAGCTGGCGCTGACCGTGGCGCGTGGCAGCTCGGACCATGCGGCCAGTTATTTCGCCTACCTGGCCATGGCCCACCTGGGCCTGCCAGTGCTGTCCCTGCCGCCTTCGCTGGTGACCCTGCGCCAGGCGCCGCTGCGCGTCGAAGGCCAGCTCGCCCTGGGCTTTTCCCAGTCAGGGCGCAGCCCCGATCTGATCGAGACGCTGTCCGCCCTGGATCGCTACGGCGCCCGCACCGCCGCCCTGGTCAACGAGATCGACTCGCCGCTGGCCCTGGCCTGCCGCCACGCCATCGGGGTGCAGGCCGGCCCCGAACACAGCGTCGCCGCCACCAAGAGTTTCATCGCCACCCTGGCCGCCGCCGCCCGGCTGATCGCCCACTGGCAGCAGGACGAGACCCTACTCGCCGCCGGCGCCGCCTTGCCCGAGGCGCTGGATCGCGCGGCCGAGCTGAGCTGGGCACCGGCGCTACCGGTGCTGCGCGACGCCGAACGCTGCATGGTGGTCGGCCGCGGGCCGGGTTTCGCCATCGCCCAGGAGGCCGCGCTCAAGCTCAAGGAGACCTCGGCGCTGCAGGGCGAGGCCTTCAGCGGCGCCGAATTGCAACACGGCCCCCTGGCGCTGGTGGAGCGCGGCTATCCGCTGCTGATCTTCGCCCTGCGTGGCCCCGAGCAGGCCGGCCTGCTGCAACTGGCGCGGGACCTGCGCGGACGCGGCGCCCGGGTGCTGCTGGCCGCGCCGGACGAGGTCGCCGAGCGTGACCTGCCCCTCGCCGTCGCCGGCCATCCGGATCTGGACGGCCTGCTGGCGATCCAGAGCTTCTATCGCATGGCCGCCTTGCTGGCCGAGGCCCGGGGTCAAGACCCGGACCGGCCGCGCCACCTGCGCAAGGTCACCCTCACCCGCTGAGGCGACGATCGCCGGCCCAGGCGCTCCGCCATCCGGCGCGCCTGGTTCTGCGCTTCAACCCAAAGAGCTAAGTCCTTGGAGCTAGCCGCCGCTGGCTGGTCGACGGGTAATCTGCCAAGCGGTCCACAGAGCCGGTAAGTCGCCGGAAATCGATCAATTTTTTCTTGTCGCTCCCGGCGATTTGTCTCAGCGTTCGCGCAACGGATGATGAGACAGCCCATATGGACATGCGCGCGATACCTGCGAGCAAGGTCTGCCTGACGACAGGAAACGTCCTCCTGGCAGAACTGCTCAAACCCTTTCTGGAAGAACGCCACGGCATCGAGCTGAGTTGCGCTCGCGAGCTGGACGCAGCCGGCGAGGCCGGCCTGGTGCTGGTCGATCTCGGCAGCGTGCCCGAGCCGGCGCTGGAGCGCTGGCTGGAAGGCCTGACGCCGGCGGTCACCGTGGCCTTTCTCAACGCCAGCGTCGAACAGGCCCTGCCCTGGGTCGAGCGCTTTCCCGCCATCCAGGGCGTATTCGCCCCCCAGGCCAGTCGCGACCAGCTGCTGCAGGGGCTGGGCACACTGCTGGCCGGCGAGGACTGGCTGCCCCGCGCCATCCTGGCCCACCTGCTGCGCCGCTCCCGCGAGCGTCCCAGCATCGCCGCCGACGGCCTGACCCGCCGCGAGCGGGAGATCCTCCGGCTGGTCGGTCGCGGGCTGTCCAACGCCGCCATTGGCGAGACGCTGTGCCTGAGCACCCACACGGTCAAGAGCCACATGCACAACCTGCTGCGCAAGACCGGCGCCGCCAATCGCGCCGAGGCGGCGCTGCGCTTCCATGCCGGGCAGGACCTGCCGGGATGAAGGCGGTCTGGCTGCTGTTCGGCCTGCTGCTGGCCGGACCGCTGCGGGCCGAGGGTGACATCATCCAGGGGCTGCTGGTGGACAACACCATCTCCCGCTTCGGCCACGACTTCTATCGCCATTTCGCCGACCGCCTCACCGACACCACCGACCTGGACTTCAACCTGGTGGTGCGCGAACGCCCCTCGGCGCGCTGGGGCAGCCTGGTCTGGGTGGAGTACGAGCAGCGGCTGCTCTATCGGCAGTTCATTCCGCCCAACAACAGCGAACTCAAGGATGCCGCCTACGCCGCGGCGGACCAGGTCCACGAGGGCATCACCCGCCGGCGCCTGGAAAACCTGCTGCAGGACACTTTCGACATGGAAAAGGACGAGTTATGAACGCGCACGCCTGGAAGGCCCTGCCCCTGCTCTGCATCCTAGGCGTCGCCCCGGCCATGGCGACCGAGCTGGTCTACGCGCCGGTGAATCCGTCCTTTGGCGGCAACCCGCTCAATGGCACCTACCTGCTGAACAACGCCACCGCCCAGGATCGCCACAAGGATCCCGACCTGCGCGGCAGCGCCAGCAGCCAGTCGCCCCTCGAGCGCTTCACCAGCCAGCTGGAATCGCGACTGCTTTCCCAGGTGCTGACCGATATCAAGGACGGCAACTCGGGCACGCTCTCCACCGACCAGTTCATCGTCAACATCGTCGACGATTCCGGCAACCTGACCGTGCAGATCACCGACCGCGGTACCGGAGAGATATCGGAAATCTCCGTCAACGGCTTCAACCAACCCTGAGCACGGATGCCTGCCATGAACGCCTTTTCCCTGGCGGCGGCCCTGACCGCCGCCCTCGTCCTGACCGGCTGCGTGCGCGACCCCATGCCCGCCGAACAGCACGCCGCCCCGACCCTGACACCGCGCGCCTCCACCTACTATGACCTGCTGGCGCTGCCGCCGCCCAAGGGCCCGCTGGTGGCCGCCGTCTACGGCTTCCGCGACCAGACCGGGCAGTACAAGCCCAATCCGGCCAGCTCCTTTTCCACCGCCGTCACCCAGGGCGCGGGCAGCATGCTGGTGGACGCCCTGCAGGCCAGCGGCTGGTTCGTGGTGCTCGAACGCGAGGGCCTGCAGAACCTGCTGACCGAGCGCAAGATCATCCGTGCCACCCAGAACAAGCCGGACCTGCCGGAGAACCTGCAGCAGGCGCTGCCCTCGCTGCAGGCGGCCAACCTGCTGCTGGAAGGCGGCGTGGTGGCCTATGACACCAACGTCCGCAGTGGCGGCGAAGGGGCGCGCTACCTGGGCATCGGCCTGTCCGAGGAGTACCGGGTGGATCAGGTGACGGTCAATCTGCGCGCCATCGATACCCGCAGCGGCCGGGTGCTGGCCAATGTCATGACTTCCAAGACCATCTATTCCATCGGTCGCCAGGCCGGCGTCTTCAAGTTCATCGAATTCAAGAAGCTGCTGGAAGCCGAGTCCGGCTACACCACCAACGAGCCGGCCCAGCTGTGCGTGCTCTCGGCCATCGAGGCGGCGGTGGCCCATCTGGTCGCCCAGGGCGTGGACCGGCGCCTGTGGGTGGTGGCCGACGGTCGCGATCCGCGTGATCCGGCGCTGACCAAGTACCTGGAGCCGACCCGGCGCTAGGGATTAAGCCGCAGGCCCCGCGGGATTCGCTCCCTGGAGCGATAGCGATGGGCCAGGCGGCTCCGGACAATGCCAGGCGGAGAACCTTAGGCAATGACGGTGACAGAGATGCGCAGCCCAACCCGCGGCCTGGCCGTGGTCCTTGCCCTGACACTCGGCCTGGATGCCCTGGCGTCGGCCGCCGACCTCATGGAGACCGGCGACCTGGGTCAGGCGCCCGCAGCGGGGCGCGACGCCGCCATCCGCCAGCTCGGCGTAGGCAACCAGGCGCTCATCGACCAGCGTGGCACCGCGCTGCGCGCCCAGGTCGCCCAGAGCGGCGCCGCCCAGGAAGCCCGCATCCTGCAGGACGGCACGGAGCTGAGCGCGATCATCCTCCAGGGCGGCTACGGCAACGTGGCGCGCATCGAGCAGGTTGGCAGCGGCAACCAGGCCGACATCCTGCAACTCGGCGTCCAGGGCAACGCCCGCATCGAACAGCACGGCTCGGGCCTGTCCAGCCGCATCGTCCAGTACGGAAGCAACCAGAACACGGTGGTACGCCAGTACCGCTGATGGCACTCATGGAGATCAGACAGATGTTCCTACTCAGGCCCCTGGCCGCCCTGACGCTGGCCCTCGTGGCTACCAACGCCCTCGCCCAGAACAGCACCGCCACCGTCCAGCAGGACGGCAACAGCGGCACGATCACCCTCGACCAGAGCGGCCCCGGCAACAGCGCGTCGCTCTATCAGCTGCAGGGCGAAAGCAACGCGATCAGCGTGGTCCAGACCGGCGCCAGCAGCGCCACCATCACCCAGGGCGGCGACCTCTACGGCTACGCCCAGGGCAACGTGGCGAGCTTGCGCCAGGAAGGCGGCAGCAACGTCCATAGCCTGACCCAGGACGGCTTCGGCAACCAGGCCACCATCGCCTCCATGGGCAGCAACAGCGGCACCCTGGTCCAGTCGGCCTCCAGCGCCCAGCTGACCCTGGAGCAGAACGGCGACAACAACCAGGTACGGGTCGACCAGAGCGGCGATGCCGTGACGGCCACCCTCACCCAGTCCGGCACCGACAACCGCATCGACCTGACCCAGCAGGGCTACTCGGTCGACACCGTGGAGCTGACCCAGCGTGGCCAGGCCAATGTCGCCACGGTCCTTTCCTCCGGCAAGTTCAACGAACTGACCTTTACCCAGGACGGCAATCGCAACACCCTGAACGTCGACCAGGCCGGCCGCGGCAATCGCTTCAGCGGCAGCTCCACCGGCGACGACAACCTGGCCAGCGTCACCGTCCAGGGCGACAGCAACCAGACCAGCGTCGTCCAGACCGGCAACGGTAACGAGGCGCGTCTCGACGTCACCAGCGCCATCAGCACGGCCAGCGTCAGCCAGGTCGGCGACAGCAACCGCGCCAGCATCCTGCAGACCTCGGCCAACTTCAACGGCTTCAACGACAGCGCGCAGATCTCGCAGAGCGGCTTCGGCAACAGCGCCACCATCAACCAGCGGTGACGCGTGCTGCCTGGCTGCTCGCGGCCCTCCTGCCCCTGGCGGGCGGCGCCGCGGCCAGCGCCCGCCTGGAGTTGCAGCCGCAAACGGCGGGCGCCCAGGTGCAGCTGTGCTTTACCGGCGAAGACGCACCCCTGCGCTACGAACTCATCGTCGAAGTGCAGGGTCCGGGCGGTGTCGCTCGCACCCGCCAGGCCGGCGAGGCCAGGGGTGATGGCTGCCCGGTCACCACGCGCCTGGGCGCCGCGCCGGGCAGTCTGATCGAGGCGACGCTGAGTTGGCAGCGGCAGGGACAGGTGCAGTCCGCCATCGAGCGACGCTTGCAGCTGTAGCTCAGCGCAGAGGTTCCACGTGGAACCGCGGGCTACAGGGTCAGCGGCAATTCCAGCGGGGTCTGTTGCCGCGCCGCCAGGCGCTGCTGGAATTCCGCCGGATCATGGATCAGCACATCCTGGCCGGCGAAGGCCTGGGCAGCGATCAGCCGTGACAGCCAGAAGCGTACGCAGGCGACCCGCAGCAGCACCGGCCACAATTCGGCTTCGCGCGGCGTGAAGTGGCGGTCGGCGGCATAGGCCGCCAGCAGCGCCCGGGCCCGCGGCAGGTCCAGCGCGCCGCTCTCGGTGGAGCACCAGTCGTTCACCGTGATGGCGAGGTCATAGAGCATCCAGCCGGAACTGGCGTTGTAGAAGTCGATGACGCCCGACAGCCGGGGGCCGTCGAACATCACGTTGTCGCGGAACAGGTCGCCGTGCAGATTGGCCTCGGGGAGCGGGGGCTGCTCGCTCAGCAGCTCGCGGATCTCCGCCAGGGTGCGCTCCAGCAATGGCCGGGCGGTCGCGTCCAGGGTCGCCGCCAGGCGCTCGCCTTCGGCCAGCATCCAGGCCAGGCCGCGATCACTGGCGCGCTCGATGCGGCGCTCGCCGGCGGTGGCCCGGTGCAGATGGCCCAGCAGGTGGCCGACTTCGCCGCAGTGATGGGGATTGGGCGCACGCTCGTGGCGACCGGCCAGGCGCGGTTGCAGCAGCGCCGGCTTGCCGGCCAGTTCGCGCAGGGCCTGGCCATCCTGGGTGCGCACCGCATAGGGCACCGGCAGGTCGGCGTCGTGGAGGACGTCGAGCAGCTCGATGAAGAACGGCATCTCCGCCACCGGACCGCGCTCCACCAGGGTCAGGACGAATTCGCCGCCTTCCAGGCTGATGAAGTAGTTGGTGTTTTCCGACCCCTCGGCGATACCCTGGAAATCCCGCAGCCGGCCCAGGCCATAGGGCGCGAGAAAGGCTTCGAGGGTGGGACGATCGAGGGGCGTGAAGACGGACATGACGGGGCCTGACGGGAGAATGTGCGAGCGGCGCGCAGTTTACCGGTCCAGACGCCCTGCGCCTACCAGCTGAACAGCCGCCAGCTGGGGACGTGCAGGGTCGGCTTGTCGTTGGCGGCGGTGCTGCTGCCATCGGCGGGCACCAGCTCGTAGGGCGCGCCATGCTTGGGGATGACCCGGGTGGACTGCAGCACGCCGCGGATGCGCGTCTCCTCGATGGTCTGGCCGCCGGCCTGGTAGCGGATCACCTTGATCTCGTCAGGCAGGGGCTTTTCCCCCGGTGGCAGCGGTTCCCCGGCCTGGACCAGCGGGGCCAGCAGCAACGCGGCGAAGAGGAAGCGACGAGCACCCATGGTAACCTTTGACCTTTTGAACGGAGCGAGTGGTCGATTCTAGAACCCGGCCTTGCCGTCGTCGAGACTGGCCGGACAGACGCCGCACACGCCACGACAAAGGTCCAGACCATGAGCCACGCCCCTCTCGTCCTGGTGGACGGTTCCTCCTACCTCTATCGCGCCTTCCATGCCCTGCCGCCGCTGATGACTTCCACCGGCAAGCCGACCGGCGCGGTGAAGGGCGTGCTGAACATGCTGCTGTCCCTGCGCCGCCAGTACCCGGACAGCCTCTTCGCGGTGGTCTTCGACGCCAAGGGCCCGACCTTCCGCGACGCACTCTTCGCCGACTACAAGGCCCAGCGCCCGGCCATGCCCGACGACCTGCGCGGCCAGGTCGAGCCGCTGCACGCCTGCATCCGCGCCCTGGGCCTGCCGCTGCTGGCGGTCGAAGGCGTGGAAGCCGACGACGTCATCGGCACCCTCGCCCGTCACTGCGCCAGCGCCGAGCGTCCGGTGGTGATCTCCACCGGCGACAAGGACATGGCCCAGCTGGTCTGCCCCTATGTCACCCTGGTCAACACCATGAGCGGCAGCGTGCTGGACGTGGAAGGGGTCAGGACCAAGTTCGGCGTGGGCCCCGAGCTGATCATCGACTACCTGGCGCTGATGGGCGACAAGATCGACAACATCCCCGGCGTACCGGGGGTGGGCGAGAAGACCGCCGCAGGGCTGCTCAATGGCATCGGCGGTGGCCTGGATACCCTCTACGCCAATCTCGACGCCGTGGCCGCCCTGCCCCTGCGCGGTGCCAAGTCGCTGGCCGCCAAGCTGGACCAGCATCGCGAGCAGGCCTACCTGTCCTACCAGCTGGCCACCATCAAGCTGGACGTACCGCTGGAGCTGACCTTCGAGGAGCTCACCGTCGGCGAGCCCCATGTGGAAGCCCTGATGGCGCTCTACCAGGAGCTGGAATTCAAGTCCTGGCTGGATGACCTGATCCGCGATACCAAGCGCCAGGGCGCGCCCCTGCCGCTGGCCGAGGACGCCGCCACCACCCAGGTGGAGACCCACTACGATACCGTGCTGGAGCAGGCCGACTTCGACGCCTGGCTGGCGCGCCTGCAGGCCGCCGACCGCTTCGCCTTCGACACCGAGACCACCAGCATCGACGCCCAGCGCGCCGAGCTGGTAGGGCTGTCCTTCGCCGTGGCGCCGGGCCAGGCCGCCTACGTGCCCCTGGCCCACAGCTACATGGGCGCGCCGGCCCAGCTCGGCCTGGAGCCGGTGCTGGCGGCGCTCAAGCCGCTGCTGGAGGACCCGGCCAAGCTCAAGGTCATGCAGCACGGCAAGTACGACCTCAATGTGCTGACCCGCTACGACATCGCGATCCAGGGCATCGCCTTCGACACCATGCTCGAATCCTATGTGCTGGATGCCACCGCCACCCGTCACGACATGGACAGCCTGGCGCTCAAGTACCTGGGCCACAGCACCATCCGTTTCGAGGACATCGCCGGCAAGGGTGCCAAGCAGCTGACCTTCGACCAGATCGCCATCGAGCAGGCCGGACCCTATGCCGCCGAGGATGCCGACGTCACCCTGCGCCTGCACGAGACGCTCTGGCCCAAGCTGGAGGCCATCCCCGGCCTGGCTGGGGTCCTGCGCGACATCGAGATGCCGCTGGTGCCGGCGCTGGCGCGCATCGAGCGCAATGGCGCCTTGGTGGATTCGGCACTGCTCGGGGTGCAGAGCCGCGAGCTGGGCGAGAAGATGATCGCCCTGGAAAAGAAAGCCTATGAGCTGGCCGGCCAGGAATTCAACCTGGGTTCGCCCAAGCAGCTGGGTGAGATCCTCTTCGTCAAGCTGGGCCTGCCGGTGGTCAGCAAGACCGCTTCCGGCCAACCCTCCACCGCCGAGGCGGTGCTGCAGGAACTGGCCGACCAGGACTTCCCGCTGCCCAAGGTGCTGATGCAGTACCGGCAGATGAGCAAGCTCAAGAGCACCTACACCGACAAGCTGCCGCAGCAGATCAATCCGCGCACCGGGCGCATCCATACCAGCTATCACCAGGCGGTGACGGCGACCGGCCGGCTGTCTTCCAGCGACCCGAATCTGCAGAACATCCCGATCCGCACCGCCGAGGGCCGGCGCATCCGCCAGGCCTTCGTCGCGCCCCAGGGCTATCGCCTGCTGGCGGCGGACTATTCGCAGATCGAGTTGCGCATCATGGCCCACCTGGCCCAGGACGAGGGTCTGCTGCACGCCTTCCAGAACGATCTGGACGTGCACCGCGCCACCGCCGCCGAGGTGATGGGCGTACCCCTGGAAGAGGTCAGCAACGAGGATCGCCGCCGCGCCAAGGCCATCAACTTCGGCCTGATCTATGGCATGAGCGCCTTTGGCCTGGCCAAGCAGATCGGCGTCGGCCGGGCCGAGGCCCAGGCCTATATCGATCGCTACTTCCAGCGCTATCCAGGGGTGCTGGCCTATATGGAGCGCACCCGCGCCCAGGTGGTGGACCAGGGCTACGTGGAGACCCTCTATGGGCGCCGGCTGTACCTGCCGGACATCCACTCCAAGAACCAGGGCCTGCGTCGGGCAGCCGAGCGGGCGGCGATCAACGCGCCCATGCAGGGCACTGCGGCGGACATCATCAAGCGCGCCATGATCGCCGTGGACGCCTGGCTGCAGGCGACCCCGGAGCTGGACGCCCGGGTGATCCTGCAGGTGCACGACGAACTGGTGCTGGAGGTCCGCGAAGACCAGGTGGAGCCTCTGCGCGAAGGCCTGCTACCGCTGATGAGCGGCGCCGGCGAGCTGGACGTGCCGCTGCTGGTGGAATCGGGCGTGGGCGGTAACTGGGACGAGGCGCACTGACGGGCGCTGGAGGTTGGGATCGTTGGGCTTCGCCAGCTCAGCCCAACCTGCGGGTCCTGCACGTCGTGGTAGCCCGGTAGCATGGAAAACGGCGCAGCCTTTTCCACTGGAAGCCTGATGCCAAGGTCACCCTAGCCCTCTCCCAGAGGGAGAGAGGATAGGGCTTCAGCGCACCACGCCTTCCTCGCGCAACACCTTGAAGATGGCGGCTGCGGCCGCTTCCGGGGTCAGGTCCTTGAGGACCTGGCCGCCATCGCCGGAGGCCTTGGCCGTGGCGGCCTTGAAGCGGTCGGCGGCGGTCTTGGCCTTGATCACCTTGAGGCGCTTGGGGCGCGCCTTGGCCGGCTGCAGCTCGCCGCCGTCGAACAGGCTGTCCTGCACCACCTCGGTGGTCTCCACCTGCAGCTCGCCACGCCGGGCCGGACCGAAGGCGCTTTGCCGCGGCGCCGGCGCGGCGCTGTCGACGCTGGCGACGAAGGGCAGGCGTACGCGCAGCCGGCGGCGCTGACCGCGCGGCAAGGCCTGGAGCACCGTGGCCTGGCCGCCTTCCACGGCTTCCACCGCGGCGAGGCCGACCACCAGCGGCCAGCCGAGGGTCTCGGCCAGCAGATAGGGGAGCAGACCCGAGCCCTCGCCCGTCTCCGCCTGGCTGCCGGTCAGTACCAGGCTGGCACCGACCTCGCGCAGGGTATCGCCGAGGGCCGGCAGGGCATCGGCGCCCGCCGGTTGTTCCAGCACGTGCAGGGCCGGCACGCCCATGCCCAGATAGCCGCGCAGTGCCTCTTCGGCGGGATCACCGGCGTGCAGCACGCGCAGCTTTTCGCCCACCAGGCGCAGGCCGAGTTCCACCGCGCGGGCATCCTGCTCCGCCCGCCGGGCTCGCCCGGAGGTGGGGTGGGCGCCGACGGAGACCAGGGCCACGACCTTGACACCGTCCAGCGACGGCAGCTTTTGCTCAAGCGACATGCTGCAACTCCCCTGCCCGCTGTTGTTCGACCAGCCGCGCCAGGGCGGCCAGGATGGCGTCGCCGTTGCCGATCACCGAGAGATCGGCGCGCTTGACCATGTCGCAGCCTGGATTGGTGTTGATGGCGATGACCTTGTCGCAACTGGCGATGCCCTGCAGGTGCTGCACGGCGCCGGAGATGCCCACCGCCAGATAGACCCGGGCGGTGACCCAGGTCCCGGTGGCACCGACCTGACGATTGCGCGGCATATGGCCGTCGTCCACCGCCACCCGCGAGGCACCTTCGGTGGCGCCCAGCAGTGCGGCGGTGCTGTGGAAGAGGTTCCAGTCGCGGATGCCGTTGCCACCGGAGAGGATGAATTCGGCCTCGGCCAAGGGAATCTGCATGGGATCGACAGCGACCGGACCGAGATCCTCGATGCGCGGCAGGTGGCGGGCGATGTTGCCCTCCAGCTGCACGGGCAGGACTTCGTGACAGGTCTCGCCAACCGGCTCCGCGCATTCCGGCAGAGCCAGCACCAGGCGCGGCAGCGGCTGCTGCAGATCCTGGCGCCCGGCACCGGCGCGGCCGGTGGCCAGGCCGTCCTTGACCTGCCAGACGCGGGTGGCAGGGCGCTCGTGCAGGGCCGCGCCCAGGCGCCGACCCAGTTCGCCGCCACCACTGCGGCTGTCGGGCAGCAGCCAATGGCGTGGCTGCAGTTCGTTGTTGACCGCGCGCAGTGCGAGTACCCGCTGCTCGGGGGCATAGCCCTGGAATTGCTCGCCTTCCAGATGCAGCAGGCGATCCACCCCGGCGGTATCGAAGGCCGTTTCCTTGACCTCGCCGAAGACCACCGCCAGCACGGCGCCCTCGGCGCCGGCCAGTTGCCGGGCCAGGCCCAGCAGGTCACGGTCATGGGCGGTCAGGCGACCGCTGACCAGATCCGGCACCACGGCGATGTAGAAGGCCGGTTCGGCGATCCGGTGCAGCGGCAGCTGTTCTTCCACCGCCTGGGCGGCGCCCCGGCGACCGCCGCCCTGCTGGGCGCCGCTGCGGTCGATACGCTTGACGCCCTGGGGGCCAAGGAAGCCGGCAGCCGCGGCATGGGGATTCTTGCGGACCAGGCCGTTGGGGCCCATCCAGCGGCTTTCGGCATCGGCACTGCTGGCGATACTCGCATGCAGGGGATGCAGACGGTTGCGCGCGATCCACTCGCGGCGCGGATCGCGACGGATGATGCTCATGCTGGGCGCTCCTCGGAACGGAGGTTGATGGGGTAGGCAAGACGGCGGGTCATCAGAGCGCCTCCGCTACCGGCCGTCGCACGGCGGCCGGCTTGCTGTCCACCGGCGCCTCGACGATGGCCTCGGCCACCAGCTCGGCGATGTCCTTGATCTCCGGGCGCGGGGCGACCACGCCTTCCAGCATCAGGGTGCATTGGGGGCAACCCACGGCCACCAGCTCGGCACCGGTTTCCTTGATGTCGGCCATGCGCATGTCGGGGATCCGCTGCTTGCCGGGGATGTCGGTGATGGGCGCCCCGCCGCCACCGCCGCAGCAGCGCGAACGAAAGCCGGAACGTTCCATCTCCTTGACCGCGATGCCCAGCGCCTTGAGCACCGCGCGCGGCGCCTCGTACTCGCCGTTGTAGCGGCCCAGGTAGCAGGGATCGTGATAGGTGATGGTGGCGCCCTGCTCGGCCAGGGCGTGCTGCCCAAGGTGCAGGGTGCCGCGGCTGAGCAGGGTCTCGATGAAGGTGCTGTGGTGCTGCACCTGGTAGTGGCCCCCCAGGTCGCCGTATTCGTTCTTGAGCATGTGGAAGCTGTGGGGATCGCAGGAGACGATGGTCTGGAAGCGATACTTGCCCAGGGTCTCGATGTTGCGTTTGGCCAGTTGCTGGAAGGTCGCCTCGTCGCCCAGGCGACGGGCCACGTCACCGCTGTCGCGTTCTTCCAGGCCGAGCACGGCGAAGTCCACCTTGGCCGCCTTGAGCACCTTGACGAAGGCGCGCAGGGTGCGCTGGTTGCGCATGTCGAAGGCGCCGTCACCGACCCAGAACAGCACCTCGGCCTGGCCCTTGTCCTTCATCAGCGGCAGGTCCAGGTCGGCGGCCCAGTTCAGGCGCCCACCGGGGGCGAAGCCGCCGGGGTTGTCGGTGGCGATGAGATTTTCCAGCACCTCGGCGCCCTTGTTCGGCGTCTCGCCGCGCTCCAGGGTCAGGTGCCGGCGCATGTCGACGATGGCATCGACGTGCTCGATCATCATCGGGCATTCCTCGACGCAGGCGCGGCAGGTGGTGCAGGACCAGAGGGTCTCGGCGTCCACCAGCGCCTTGCCCTGGCGCGCGACGATGGGCAGGTGCGGACCGCCGGCGTGCTCGCCGACCGGCTTGCCGGGATAGGGCGAGCCGAAGTAGCGGGCGTCGCTGCCGCCCTTGAGGCCGACCACCATGTCCTGGATCAGCTTCTTGGGATTGAGCGGCTGGCCGGCGGCGAAGGCCGGGCACATGGCTTCGCAGCGACCGCACTGGACGCAGGCGTCGAAGCCGAGCAGCTGGTTCCAGGTGAAGTCGGCGGGCTTTTCCACGCCCAGCGGTGCCTTGGGATCGTGCAGGTCCAGCGCCTTGAGGCCGCTGGAGCGGGCGGCGCTGGCGTTGTGCGGGGTGCTGAAGCGCTCGGCGCGACGGTGCCAGGCCAGGTGCAGGGCACCGGCGAAGGCGTGCTTGATGGGACCGCCCCAGGTCATGCCGAGGAACAGCTCGGACACGCCCCAGGCCACGCCCACCGCCAGCACCGCGGCCAGCAGCCAGCCCCCGAAGTCCGGCGGCAGGATGCCGGCGACCGGCAAGGTGGCGATGAAGAAACTCGCGGCAAAGGCCAGCAGGCTCTTGGGCAGGCGCATCCAGGGGCCCTTGGACAGCCGCGCCGGCGGATCGCGACGGCGCTTGGCGACGAACAGGGCACCGGTGAACATGCAGGCGGTGGCCGCCAGCAGCGCCCAGCCGAGGATGCGGCTGTGCAGGCCGAAGCCATGCACCAGGATGGCCAGCAGCGCCGCCAGGACGAAACCGCCGGCGGTGGCCACGTGGGTCTTGGAGATGTACTTGTCGCGGTCGACCACGTGGTGCAGGTCCACCAGGTAGCGCCGCGGCATCTTCAGCAGCCCGCCCAGCCAGTCGACGTCGGCCGGACGCCCCTGTCGCCAGAGGCTGAAGCGGCGCACGGCACCGATCACCGTGAGGGCCAGGGCGGCGAAGAGCAGGATGGGGAGGATGGTGTTCAACATCGATCTATCCTCACAGGGCGGGCCCCGCAGGCGCGGCCGGGTTGGCCGCAAGAGGTGGGCTTATCGCGGTCGTGGGCCGCTCCTACCGGGTTTCGCCTCAGGTAGGAGCGGCCCATGGCCGCGATAGGTCTAGCCGTCTTAGAAGTCCTTGCACAGGCGCAGGGCGTCGTAGATGGCGGCGTGGGTGTTGCGCTGGGCCACGCAGTCGCCGATCCGGTAGAGCAGGTAGCCGTTGCCCGTCTCGCCCAGCGCCGGCTGCGGCTCGATGGCGAACAGCGCCTCGATGTCCATCTGGCCCTTGTTGCGCGAGTCTTCCTTGAGGGCGTAGTAGAGCCCCTCGTCCGGGCGCACGCCGTTCTCGATGACGATCTGGTCGACCACGCGCTCCTCGCGGGCGCCGGTGTATTCGTTCTCCAGCACCGCGACCTTCTTGTCGCCCTCGGCGTAGACCTTTTCCAGCATCAGGTCGCCGGTCATGATCACTTCCTTGGGATAGAGGCTGCGGTAGTAGGTCGGGAAGGTGGTCCCGCCGATGGCCACGCCCGGCTTGATGTCGTCGGTGACGATCTCGACCTGGGCGCCCTTGTCGGCCAGGTAGTCGGCCACCGACATGCCGGTGAATTCGCAGATGGTGTCGTACACCAGCACGTTCTTGCCCGGCTCGACCTTGCCCGAAAGGATGTCCCAGCTGCTGACGACCAGGCCGTCGGCGGCGTGCCAGTGGTCGACCTGCTCCAGGAAGGGATGGCCGCCGTTGGCCAGGATGACGATGTCCGGGCGCAGGTCGAGGATGGTCGCCGGATCGGCGGCGGTGCCCAGGCGCAGGTCGATGCCCAGGCGCGCCAGCTCCAGCTGGTACCAGCGGGTGATGCCGGCGATCTGGTCGCGCTGCGGGGCGCGGGAGGCCAGGGTGATCTGGCCGCCGAGCTGCTCCTGCTTCTCGAACAGGGTGACGTCATGGCCGCGCTCGGCCGAGACGCGCGCGGCCTCCATGCCGGCCGGGCCGCCGCCGACGATGACCACCTTGCGCTTGGGCCCGGTGGACTTCTCGATGATGTGCGGCAGGCCCATGTATTCGCGGCTGGTGGCGGCGTTCTGGATGCACAGCACGTCCAGGCCGTTGTACTGGCGGTCGATGCAGTAGTTGGCGCCGACGCACTGACGGATCTGGTCGATCTGCCCCATCTTGATCTTGGTGATCAGGTGCGGATCGGCGATGTGGGCGCGGGTCATGCCGACCATGTCGACGTAGCCGCCCTCCAGGATGCGGGTGGCCTGGTTGGGGTCCTTGATGTTCTGGGCGTGCAGCACCGGCACGTTGACCACTTCCTTGATGCCCGCGGCCAGGTGCAGGAAGGGCTCCGGCGGATAGGTCATGTTGGGGATGACGTTGGCCAGGGTGTTGTGGGTGTCGCAACCCGAGCCGACCACGCCGATGAAGTCGAGCATGCCGGTGTCGCTGTAGTACTTGGCGATCTGCTTCATGTCGTCGTGGGACAGACCGTCCGGGTGGAATTCGTCGCCGGTGATGCGCATGCCGACGCAGAAGTCGTCACCGACCTCGGCGCGCACGGCCTTGAGCACCTCCATGCCGAATCTCATGCGGTTCTCGAAGCTGCCGCCCCATTCGTCGGTGCGCTTGTTGACCCGCGGCGACCAGAACTGGTCGATCATGTGCTGGTGCACGGCGGACAGCTCGACGCCGTCCAGGCCACCGGCCTTGGCCCGGCGGGCCGCCTGGGCGAAGTTGCCGATCACCCGCCAGATCTCTTCCGGCTCGATGGTCTTGCAGGTGGCACGGTGCACGGGCTCGCGGATGCCCGACGGCGACATCAGGGTCGGCCAGTGGCCGCCGTCCCAGCGCGAGCGGCGCCCCATGTGGGTGATCTGGATCATGATCTTGGCGCCGTGCTTGTGCATGGCGTCGGCCAGATTCTGGAAGTGCGGAATGATGCGGTCGGTGGAGAGGTTGACCGAACTCCACCAGTGCTGCGGGCTGTCGATGGCGACCACCGAGGAACCCCCGCAGATGGCCAGGCCGATGCCGCCCTTGGCCTTCTCTTCGTAATACTTGACGTAACGCTCGGTGGTCATGCCGCCGTCGGTGGCATAGACCTCGGCGTGGGCCGTGGAGAGTACGCGGTTGCGGATGGTGAGCTTGCCGATCTGGATCGGCTGGAACATTGCTTCGAAGGCCATGACCTTCTCCTCGATCGGCTGGTGCGCGGTCTTAAGCCGCGCTCTTGCTCTGGGGTGTCGCTGGGGTGGCGGCGAGCGGGTCGGCGGCCACCCGGGGGCGGGGCGTTACTTCGGGCGGGTGACGAACAGGCCGTCGTCGTGGCCTTCTTCGGAACCGCTGTATTCCTGGACGGTGACGGTGCGGATGGCACTGCCCTTGGCTGCCAGGATCTGGTCGATGGCGCCGGAGAACCAGCCGGTGAACATGTAGTCCACCTTGCGATTGACCTTGCCGTAGACGTAGACGAAGGCGGAATGCTTGAGCTTGACCTCGGCATAGCCGGTGTCCAGGTCGAGCTGCTGGGTCTCGAACAAGCCCCAGCCGCGCTGCGACAGGCGCTTCATGTAGTGCTCGAACACCGCGGCGCCGTGGATGCCATGGCACTCGGCTTCCTTCTCGCACCAGTGCCAGGCGGACTTGTAGCCGGCCTTGTAGAGGATCTCGGCGTATTTGTCGGCGCCCAGGACTTCTTCGATGCCCATGTGGTTGTTGACGAAGAAGTGCCGGGGTACGTACAGCATCGGCAGGGCGTCGGTGGTCCAGACGCCGGTTTCGTCGTCGACCTGGATGGGCATTTCGGGGGCGTGGCTGGCCATGCGGGAACTCCAGTGCAAAAGGTCTTGGGTCGGGTTGGGCAGTGACCAGGCCCGACGGTCGGGAGAGGTTGGATAAGGTGCGTCGGGCTCCGCTGCGCTCAACCCGACCTACATCAGGATCATTCGCCCCAGACTTCGCCGAGAATGCGCATCCAGTTCTCGCCCATGACCTTGCGCACGGTGCGCTCGGGCATGCCGCGCTTGAGCAGGGTCTCGGTCAGGTTGGGGAATTCGCCCACGGTGCGGATGCCCAGCGGGTTGACGATCTTGCCGAAGTTGGTCAGGCGACGGGCGTAGCCCTTGTCGTGGGTCAGCCACTCGAAGAAGTCATGGCCGTGGCCTTGGGTGAAGTCGGTACCGATGCCGATGGAGTCTTCGCCCACCAGGTTCATCACGTACTCGATGGCCTCGGCGTAGTCGTCGATGGTCGAATCGATGCCCTTGGCCAGGAAGGGAGCGAACATGGTCACGCCGACGAAGCCGCCGTGGTCGGCGATGAACTTGAGTTCCGCATCCGATTTGTTGCGCGGATGCTCTTTCAGGCCGGACGGCAGGCAGTGGGAGTAGCAGACCGGCTTCTTCGACTCGAGGATGACTTCCTCGCTGGTCTTGGAGCCGACGTGGGAGAGATCGCACATGATGCCGACGCGGTTCATCTCGGCGACGATCTCGCGCCCGAAGCCCGACAGACCGCCGTCGCGCTCGTAGCAGCCGGTGCCCACCAGGTTCTGGGTGTTGTAGCACATCTGCACGATGCCCACGCCGAGCTGCTTGAAGATCTCGACGTAGCCGATCTGGTCTTCGAAGGCATGGGCGTTCTGGAAGCCGAACAGGATGCCGGTCTTGCCCTGGGCCTTGGCCTGGCGGATCTCGGCGGTGGTGCGTACCTGGACCACCAGGTCGCTGCACTCGCGGATCAGCTTCTGGCTCGCCGCGATGTTGTTGACCGTGGCCTGGAAGCCCTCCCATACCGAGACGGTGCAGTTGGCGGCGGTCAGGCCACCCTTGCGCATGTCTTCGAAGAGTTCGCGGTTCCACTTGGCGATGATCAGCCCGTCGATGACGATGCTGTCGGCGTGGAGTTCGGTGGCATTCATGACAGGCTCCGGCGTTGGGCTCGCGCCGGAACGGGTGCCGGCGATTCGAGGCCAGCATAGCCCCGGGGTCCTGGCCGACCGGATGCAAAAACGACAGGGGTATCACCAGAAGCGTCAGTGACCGAGTCGGCCTACCCCGGCGGCAGGCCAGCGACCACCGCCGCGGACTCCGGCGCCGACGACCGGTGTGGCCGGTCTTCCCGCGGACTCAGGCCGAAGCGCTGGCGGTAGCAGCGGGAGAAATAGGACGCGGACTCGAAGCCACAGGCCAGGGCGACGTCCAGCACGCTGGCCTCGCCCTGCTGCAGGAGCTGGCGCGCCCGGTCCAGGCGTAGCTGCAGATAGAAGGTGGAGGGGGTCGTCTGCAGGTGGAGGCGGAACAGCCGCTCCAGCTGGCGGCGGGTCACCTGGATGCCGGCGGCCAGCTCCAGGGTGCCCAGGGGCGTCTCGGTGTGGCGCTCCATGCGCTCCACCACCCGGATCAGCTTGCGGTTGGCGATGCCGTAGCGCTGGGCTACCTGCAGCCGCTGGTGCTCGCGCGGTGGGCGGATGCGCCCGAGCACGAACTGCTCGGAGACCTGCACCGCCAGTTCGCTGCCGTGGCTGCGGCCGATCAGCTCCAGCAGCAGGTCGAGACTGGCCGTGCCGCCGGCGCAGGTGATGCGACCCCGGTCGATCTCGAACAGCTCGCCGGTCACCTCGAGGTGCGGCCAGGCTTCGCGAAAGGCCGCCACCGCCTCCCAGTGCAGGGTGATCCGGTGGCCGTCCAGCAGCCCGGCACGCGCCAGCACCAGGGCACCGGTGTCGATGCCGCCCAGGGGATGGCCGTGGCGGGCGACCTGGCGCAGCCAGCGGGCGAGGCCGTCGTCGTAATGGGCCAGGGGCTCGAAACCGGCCACCACGAACAGGGTGGTGCCCGCTTCCAGGACGTCGAGGCCACCGTCGACATTGACCGACATGCCGTTGCTGGCGGTCACCGCCGCCCCTTCGCGACCGAGGATGCGCCAGCCATAGCTGCCCGGACGAAAGCGGTTGGCCACCCGCAGGGGTTCCAGGGTGGCGATGAAGCCCAGGGCGGAAAAGCCGGGCAGCAGGAGAAAGGCGAAGGACTGCGGCATGGGTGGGGCGTCCTCGGTAACGATCGGCTTCTGCAAGCAAGAAGGTCGCCAGGGTGCAAATTCCGGTCGTCGGGCTGCGCATGGCGGCTGGGCGAGGCGCCTAGGGTAGAAGGCAACCGGCAGTCATCCCCGCCCGCCGCTCCAGGGAGTTCGTCATGCCCAACAAGACCCTCAGCGCCACCCTCCTCGCCTGCGGCCTCCTGGCCGCCACCCTCGGCAGCGCCCGCGCCGCCGATCCCGACAGCTGCCAGACCGTGCGGATGGGCATCGTCGGCTGGACCGACGTGGTCGCCACCAGTGCCCTGGCCGAGGTCATGCTCGAAGGCCTCGGCTACGGGGTGAAGCCGACCACCGCCTCCCAGCAGATCATCATGGCGGCCATGGGCGACAAGAATCTGGATGTGTTCCTCGGCTACTGGCAGCCGACCATGCAGCCGGTGGTGCAGCCCTTCGTCGACAAGGGCCAGGTCAAGGTGCTGACCCCACCGCTGCTGGCCGACGCCCAGTCCACCTTCGCGGTGCCCGAGTACGTCCACGAGGGGGGCCTGAAGACCTTTGCCGACATCGCCCGCTTCAAGGACAAGCTCGGCGGCAAGATCTACGGCATCGAGCCGGGCAGCGGCGCCAACCGGGGCACCGCCGAGATGATCAAGGCCGATCGTTTCGGCCTCAAGGATTTCCAGCTGGTGGAGTCCAGCGAGGCGGGCATGCTCACCGCCGTGCGCCGCGCCGAGAAGCGCAAGGAGTGGATCGTCTTCTTCGGCTGGAAGCCGCACCCGATGAACCTGCAGATCAAGATGCGCTACCTGACCGGCAGCGAAGACGTCTTCGGCCCCAACGAGGGCCAGGCCACGGTCTCGGCGGTGACCACCGCCGACTATCCGCAGCGCTGCCCCAACGTCCAGCGCCTGCTCGGCAATCTGCACATGGACAGTGCCGAGGTCAGTGCCGTGATGGCACCCATCCTGGAGCGCACCGCGCCCAAGGACGCCGCCCGTGCCTGGCTCAAGAACAACCCGCAACGCCTCGACGCCTTTCTCCAGGGCGTGACCACCCGCACCGGCCAGCCCGCCGCCATCAAGCTCTGATCGCCCAAGGACAGACCCCATGAACACCGATGTCATCGTCACCTGCGCCCTGACCGGCGCCGGTGATACCGTAGGCCGCAATCCCCATGTCCCCGTTACCCCGGCGCAGATCGCCGCCGCCGCCCTGGAAGCGGCCCGCGCCGGCGCCACCGTGGTGCACGCCCACGTACGCGACCCTGCCACCGGCAAGCCGAGCCGCGACGTGGCCCTCTATCGCGAGGTGGTCGAGCGCATCCGCGAGGCGGACGCCGACATCGTCATCAACCTCACCGCGGGCATGGGCGGCGACCTGGAGATCGGCCCGGGCGAGACACCCACCGACTTCGGCCCCGGCTCGGACCTCGTCGGCCCCCTCACCCGCCTGCTGCACATCGAAGAGTTGCGCCCGGACATCTGCACCCTGGATTGCGGCACCCTCAACTTCGGCGACGGCGACTTCATCTACGTCTCCACCCCCGCGCAGCTGCGCGCCGGGGCCAGGCGCATCACCGAACTGGGGGTGAAGGCCGAGCTGGAGATCTTCGACACCGGCCACCTCTGGTTCGCCAAGCAGCTGCTCAAGGAGGGCCTGCTGAAGGATCCGCTGTTCCAGCTGTGCCTGGGGATTCCCTGGGGCGCCCCGGCCGACACCACCACCATGAAGGCCATGGTCGACAACCTGCCGGCGGGCGCCTGCTGGGCCGGCTTCGGCATCGGGCGGATGCAGATGCCCATGGCCGCCCAGGCCATGCTGCTGGGCGGCAACGTCCGCGTCGGCCTGGAAGACAATCTCTGGCTGGACCGTGGCGTCCATGCCACCAACGGCAGCCTGGTGGAGCGGGTCATCCAGATCATCGAACGCCTGGGCGGACGCGCCCTGAGCCCGGCCGAAGGGCGGGACCGGATGCAGCTGGGAGGTGCCCGATGAGCGCCGTCTTCGCCGCCCTCGGCACCGGCGTGATCGGCGCCGGCTGGATCGCCCGGGCCCTGGCCCGGGGCCTTACGGTGCGCGCCTGGGATCCGGCGCCCGGTGCCGAGGCCGCCCTGCGCACCCGCCTGGCCAATGCCTGGCCGGCGCTGGAAGCCCAGGGGCTGGCGCCGGGCGCCAGTCTTGACCGGCTGACGTTCCATACCGAACTGGAAGCCGCGGTGGCCACCGCCGACGTCATCCAGGAAAGCGCCCCCGAACGCCTGGAGCTCAAGCGCGAACTGCATGCCCAGGTCAGTCGCGCGGCACGGCCCGACGCCCTGATCTGCTCCAGCACTTCGGGCCTGCTGCCCAGCGACTTCTATGCCGAGGCGCTGCACCCCGAGCGCTGCCTGGTGGGCCATCCGTTCAATCCTGTCTATCTGCTGCCGCTGGTGGAGGTGGTGGGCGGCAGCCAGACCTCGACGGCCAACCTGGAGCGCGCCGAAGCCTTCTATCGCGAGCTGGGCATGCGGCCGCTGCGGGTGCGCAAGGAGGTGCCCGGCTTCATCGCCGACCGCCTGCTCGAAGCGCTCTGGCGCGAGGCCCTGCACCTGGTCAACGATGGCGTCGCCACCACCGGCGAGATCGACGACGCCATTCGCTATGGCGCCGGCCTGCGCTGGTCGTTCATGGGCACCTTCCTCACCTACACCCTGGCCGGCGGCCCGGCGGGCATGCGCCACTTCATGCAGCAATTCGGCCCGGCGCTGAAGCTGCCCTGGACCTACCTGGAGGCCCCGGCGCTGACCGACGGCCTGATCGACGCCGTGGTCGAGGGCACCCAGGCCCAGCAGGGCGACCTGGAACTGGCGGCGCTGGAGCGCTATCGCGACGACTGCCTGCTGGCGGTGCAGGCGGCCATCGCTGGCTGCAAGACGCGCCATGGGATTCGGGACTAGGAGCGGCCATGATCATCCATCGCACCGCGGTCGCGCCCGAGTGGGTCGACTACAACGGCCATCTGCGCGACGCCTACTACCTGCTGATCTTCAGCCACGCCACCGACGCCCTGATGGACACCATGGGCCTGGACGCCGCCGGCCGCGCCGCCAGCGGGCACTCGCTGTTCACCCTGGAGTGCCACCTCAACTTCCTCCATGAGGTGAAGGCGGAGGCCCGGCTGGAGGTGCGGGTGAGATTCCTGGCGCTGGACGCCAAGCGGCTGCACCTGCACTTCGGCCTCCATCACCAGGGCCAGGCCGACCTGCTGGCCGCCTCCGAGCAGCTGCTGCTGCACGTCCACCTGGACGGCCCCCGCTCCGCGCCCTTCGCGCCACGGGTGCACGACTGGCTGGCGACCCGGCTGGCGAGTCAGAGGGACGCGCCCTGGCCGGAGCATGTCGGACGGGTCATCGGCCTGCCCCCGCCCCGCCCATGAAGGCGCCGCCGCTGTCGGCGGACATGGCCGCCTTCGTCGCGGCCAGCCAGGCCTTCGTCACTACCGATCCGGACCTCCAGGCGCAGCGCCAGGCCTATGCGCGGCTCTGCGCCGCCCTGGCGCCGGCTGACTACAGGGGCCTGGCGATCAGCGATCACCGCGCCGGCGCCGTGCCGTTGCGCCTGGTGGCGCCGCGGGAGGCCGCCGCTGGCCGCCCCGCCCTGCTCTATCTGCACGGCGGGGGCTGGATGCTCGGCGACCTGGATTCCCACGGCTTTCTCGCGGCACGTCTGGCGCGGCGACTGGGGCTGGCGGTGCTGCTGGTGGACTATCGCCTGGCGCCCGAACACCCCTATCCCGCCGCCCTCGACGATGCCCGCCAGGCCTGGGACTGGTTGCAGCAGCAAGCCCTGACCCTGGGGCTGGATGACAGCCGGCTGGCGGTAGCCGGCGACAGTGCCGGCGGCACTCTCGCCGCCGCCCTGTGCCTGGCGCTACGGCAGCAGGGGCGTGCCCAGCCCCGGGCCCAGGCGCTGATCTATCCGGCGCTGACCGCGCGGGTGCTGCCCAGCGAACGCCGGCAGGCTCAGGCGCCGCTGCTGAGCGCCGCCGACTGGCGGGCTTGTCTGGACGTCTATCTGCCCCGCCCGGCGGAGCGCCGCGAGCCTCTCGCCCTGCCCCTGCAGGCTGGCGATTTCAGTGGACTGGCACCCGCCTTTGTCGCCGTGGCCCAGCGCGATCCCCTGGCTGACCAGGGCCGTGCCTATGCCACTGCCCTGCGTGGCGGCGGGACGCCCTGTCGCCTGTGGCAAGGCGCCGGTCTGCTGCACGGCGCCCTGCGCGCCCGGGGCCGGCGGGCCGAAGCCCTGCGCGAGGCCCTGGAAGCCTTTCTCGTTGGCGAACTGGGCGCCCTGCCCGCCACTGACCTGGCAAAAGACAAAAAAAAACCTCAACCGCTGGAGACGGAAGAGGTTCAAACGCCCTGATGGGCCTCAGTGTGTAACCGGGGGCTGCTCGACTCTGGTGGCGAACAACCGGAAAATGTCGTGGATAGGCGCCATTCTAACGACGAACGTCGATCCTGACCCTGCGGCAGATTGTCCAGGCATGGCGTCGTAATAAATCTACATTGCCCGGCTGGCAAGCGAGGCACTTTCCAAAAACGACATCCGGCTATGCGGCGACGCCAGCCCGGCTTGCCGTCTGCGGCGCCAATGGGAGAATCCAGGCATTCCACCGGAGAGGGCAGCACCATGATGATCGCCGACTTGATCGACCAGGACGACTTCCGCGACCGCCTGCGTGCGCTGGGTTTCAACGTGACGCCCGCGGCCACGGTGGACGAGGCCTGTCGCCAGGCGGTGACGGGCCTCAACCAGGAACGCGCCCAGGCCCTGCGGCAACTGATCCAGGAATTGTTGTCCGGCAGCGCGGCGCTGCTCCCAGCGGTACGCCAGGCCATCGACCAGCAATTGCTGCCGGCCCTGGCCCAGCAGCGCGCCTAGCGGACGCTAGGGCCGCAGCAGACTCAGCCGGCCCAGCAGCGGCAACCGTCCCAAGCCCCGCAACGGTGGCGTCAACAGGCGCTCGCCCTGACGGGCGAAGGCAGCGGCCAGCGGCGTATGCAGGCCCAGGCTGATCACGCCCAGAGCCAGCGCCAGGCCGCCGACATAGTCATCCGAGCCCCAGTGGGCGCCGGCCACCAGGCGCGGCAGCATGAACAGCACGGCCAGCCCGGCCACCACCAGCCGCCGTCCACCGCGGGTGAAACGCGCCATGAACAGCGCCCAGAGCAGCAGCACCGAGGCATGGTCGCCGGGAAAGCTGGCGCCGGACCTGTCCTTCAACTCCCAGCCGTGCTCCAGCCCGGGAAAGCGGTCGCTGAGTAGATAGGCGCCCGGGAGCACGTCGGACGGACTGGCATGCTGCAGGCCCCAGGCTTCGATGCCCTTGGTCAGCAGGGTGCGCACGATCAGCAGGATCACCAGCAGGCCGACGAAGGCCGCCAGCGCTGGCCGTACCTGCCGGGCCGGATAGGCCCAGCCACCGCGGACCAGCAGTGCCAGCAGGATCAGGCCAACCAGGGCATCCACCGGTCTCAGACTGAAGAAGGTCCAGAGATAGAGCCAGGCGGTGGACTGCGCCAGGGGGGCATTGAGGGCGTGGAACAAGCCGGCGTCGAAGGCCAGCAGGTGGTCACGAACGTCAGGAATGAGCCAGAGCAGCAGCAGGCCCAGGGCCAGGCCCTGGCACAGCACCAGGCGACGCCACTGCCAGGTGGAAACGAAGAGGGGAGCGTTCATCGAGGTCTCTTTTCACGAAAATTTCACGAATAGACCCGTCCGACCTCGATAACGTCACACTTTGTTACAGCCAGATGACGCAACGGTCCTTTGCAGTCACCGATTCAACCGAAGAAGGCCAGGGCTTCTTCCACGACCAGATCCGGTAACTCTTCCGCCAGATAATGCCCGCCCGGCAGGGCGCGGCCGCTGACCTGGGTGGCCACCTGGAGCCATTCGGCGAGGGGATCGAAGCAGCGTCCCACGGTGCCTTCCGCGCCCCAGAGTATTCGCAGCGGCAATGCCAGCCGGCGACCCGCATCCAGGTCGGCCTGGTCGTGCGCCAGATCGATCCCGGCACTGGCGCGATAATCCTCGCAGATACCCCGGGCGGTGCCGGGCAGGCTCAGGCAGCGCAGGTATTCGGCCAGCACCTCCGGCGGAAAGGGCGCGAGGCCGGCGCTGCGCGTACCCATCACGCCCTTGAGATAGCCTTCCGGATCGGCCTCGATCAACCGTTCTGGAAGCGGCGCCGGGCGGATCAGGAAGAACCAGTGCCAATAGGCGCGGGCGAAGGCCTCGTCGGTTTGCCGATACATGGCCAGGGTCGGCGCGATGTCCAGCAGCATCAGCCGCTCCACCGCTGCGGGATGATCCAGCGCCAGGCGATGGGCGACCCGGGCGCCGCGGTCGTGGGCCAGCACGGCGAAACGGTCGTGGCCGAGCAGGCGCATCAGCTCGACGTTGTCCCACGCCAGGGTGCGCTTGCTGTACGCCTCGGCACCCGCTTCGGGCTTGGCGCTGTCGCCATAGCCGCGCAGGTCGGCGGCCACCAGGGTGAAGCGCTCGGCCAGCCGCGGCGCCACCCTGTGCCACATGACATGGGTCTGGGGATGACCATGGAGCAGCAGCAGCGCCGGGCCCTGGCCGCCGACGCGGCAATTGAGCTCGACGCCGTCGACGTTCAGCCGCCGCTGTTCGAAGCCCGCAAAGAGGCCGTCCATCTCAGGCCAGCGCCGCGGCGATGGCCTGCCCCAGGCTCGCGGTGGTGCCCTGGCCGCCGAGGTCGCGGGTCAGGGGCGCCTGCTCGGGCCCCTGGCGCAGCACCGCCTCGATGGCCGCCACCACGGCAGCACCGGCGTCGGCATGGCCGAGGTGCTCCAGCATCATGGCGCCGCACCAGATCTGGCCGATGGGATTGGCGATGCCACGGCCGGCGATGTCCGGCGCCGAGCCGTGCACCGGCTCGAACAGGCTGGGGAAATTGCGTTCCGGATTGATGTTGGCCGAGGGGGCGATGCCAATGGTGCCGGTGCAGGCCGGGCCCAGGTCGGAGAGGATGTCGCCGAACAGGTTGCTGGCCACCACCACGTCGAACCAGTCCGGGTGCAGGACGAAGTTGGCGGTGAGGATGTCGATGTGGAACTTGTCCACCGCCACGTCCGGATAGGCCTTGCCCATCTCCTCCACGCGCCTGTCCCACCAGGGCATGGTGATGGCGATACCGTTGGACTTGGTGGCCGAGGTCAGTTTCTTGCGCGGCCGCTGCTGGGCCAGGTCGAAGGCGAACTTGAGGATGCGGTCGGTGCCATGGCGGGTCATCACCGTTTCCTGGATCACCACCTCGCGTTCGGTGCCCTCGAACATGATGCCGCCGACGCTGGAGTACTCGCCCTCGGTGTTCTCGCGCACCACATAGAAGTCGATGTCGCCCGGCTGACGATTGGCCAGGGGCGCCTTGACGCCAGGCATCAGGCGGCAGGGGCGCAGGTTGACGTACTGGTCGAAGCGGCGGCGGAATTGCAGCAGCGAACCCCACAGCGAGATATGGTCGGGCACCACGTCCGGCCAACCGACGGCGCCGAAGTAGAGGGCATCGTAGCCCTTGAGCGTCTCGAACCAGTCGTCCGGCAGCATCTTGCCGTGGGCCTGGTAGTACTCGGCGCTGGCGAAGTCGAAGTGATCCCACTGCAGGACGATGCCGAAGCGCTGGGCGGCGGCGTCCAGCACGCGGATACCTTCGGGCATGACTTCCTTGCCGATGCCGTCTCCGGCGATGACCGCGATCTTGTGGGGCTTGGACGCTTGCATGGGCCTTCTCCGGCAGTCTGGGTGGGATGGACCCAGTGTAGTCCTGCGCCGGGGACGTACAATCCCACTCAAGAGAAAGCCATTCTTAACCTGAGATCAAGAATCTTGTCCGCCGATGAGCTCGCCTTCTTCGTCCGCCTGGCTGGCCACCCCAGCCTGACCGCCGCCGCCCGGGAACTGGGCCTGTCCCTGGCGGCGGTGAGCAAGAGACTCACCGCCCTGGAGCGCCGGCTGGGTGTGCAACTGATCCGCCGCACCACGCGACGCCTGGACCTGACGCCGGAAGGCCTGCGCTATCTGGAAGGCGCCCGCCCGCTGCTGACCCAGCTGGAAGACCTGGAAGCCGCGGTCGGTCGGCCCGATGCGCCCCTGAGTGGAACGCTCAATCTCAACGCCACCTTTGGCTTCGGTCGCCGCCACCTGGCACCGCTGCTGTCGGACTTCGCCCGCCGTCACCCCGGGCTGGAGCTCAACCTGCACCTCTCCAGCCATCCGGTGAATCTGCTGGACGGTCCCTTCGACCTGGACATCCGCGTCGGCGAGCCCCCGGATGCCCGGGTCATCGCCCACCGCCTGCTGGACAACCGCCGCCTGCTCTGCGCCGCCCCCGCCTACCTGGCCCGGGCCGGCGTGCCGGAAAGCGTGGCCGACCTGGCGCGGCACAACTGCCTGGTGCTGCGCCAGGACGCCGGCGACTACGCCGTCTGGCGCTTCATCCGGGACGGCCAGCATTTCGCCCAGAAGGTCAGCGGCAGCCTGAGCAGCAACGACGGCGAAGTAGTGGTGCGCCTGGCGCTGGAAGGCCACGGGCTGATCCTGAGATCGGAATGGGACGTGGCCGAGCTGATCGCCAGCGGCGCCCTGGTACAGGTGCTGGCCGATCACCAGGCGCCAGCGGCGGCCATCTATGCGGTCTATCGCCAGCAGCGCCACGTGCCACGGCGGATCTCCGAACTGATCCGTCATCTGGCGCGGGAACTGCCCGCACGGCTGGGACGCTAGTGTGGTGTTTCAGAGGTTCGCGCAAGAATTGGCGAGTGATTTTTTGGCGGTTCGGCGTTCCGATTGGGCTAGGCGCCGCGACGAGTCAGAGCAGGGCTATGGCGAGGAGTGGCAACGCCGCCCAAGCCGAAAAAGCGCCGCCAAAATCGTGCAGTTAACTTCTGAAACACCACACTAGGTTGCACGAATCTTCCAGACCGCCGGGGGATCTCACCCTAGACTGGAAAGCCCGCAGATCTTCTCTTTCCCGCCATGGCCGACGATCACTGGATCCAGTTGCAGCAGGACGCCGAGACCGGCATCGAGACCCTGCGCGCCCATTTCGAGGGCCATGCCTATGACCCGCACTGGCACGACGCCTATCTGGTGGGCTACACCGAGCAGGGCCTGCAGCAATTCCACTGCCGCGGCCAGCGCCACCTGAGCACCCCCGGGCAGGTCTTTCTCCTGGAGCCCGGCGAACTGCACGACGGCCAGGCGCCGGAGGCCGAGGGCTTCACCTATTCCATGCTCTACCTCGATCCCCAGTGGCTGGCGCGTGAGCTGCAGGGCTTGCATGGCGACGCCCGGCCACTGGGCGAACCCGGCTTCGCCCGGACCTTGGTGGAGCAGGCCGAATTGCATCGCGCGGTGGCCTGGGCCCATGAGGTCCTGAGTCGTCCGGAATTGCGTATCGTCCGCCAGAGCGCTCTGGATGCCCTGCTGCTGCGCCTCCTGCCGCAGCTGCAATGGCGGGCGCCCCAGACCGGCGATCCGCGCCTGCCCCAGGTGGCCCTGCGCGCCCGCGACTTCCTGCATGCCCATCACCACGAGGACATCGGTCTGGATGAATTGGCCCGGGCCGCTGGGGTGGACAGATTTCGCCTGACCCGCGCCTTCAAGGCGGCCTTCGGTCTCGCGCCCCATGCCTATCTGGTACAGCTGCGCCTGTCGCGAGCGCGGCGGCTGCTGGCCGATGGCCTGTCGCCGGCAGAAACCGCCGCCGCCCTGGGCTTTGCCGACCAGAGTCACCTGGGTCGCTGGTTCCGCCGCGCCTATGGCCTGACCCCGGCGGCCTATCGCGCGCGCTGCTCGAATCTTCCAGACCGCTAGAGGCGAGGCTTGCGACCCTGGTGGCTCAGTCCTTCCAGGAGTCTCTCATGTCCCTGTTGCCCTTCCTGCTGTTCGCCCTGGTCGCCTCCATCACCCCCGGACCGACCAATGTGCTCATCCTCGGCCACAGCGCCCGCCATGGTGCCCGGGCCAGCCTGCCGCTGGTGCTGGGCGGCAGCCTGGGCGCGGTGGCCCTGGTGCTGGTGGTGGGCTTCGGTCTTGGCCAGACCCTGGCGCGACATCCCGACTGGCAGCGCGGCCTGGCCTGGGCCGGAGTGCTCTGGCTGAGCTGGCTGGCCTGGCAACTGGCGCGTGCCGGAGCGCCCGCGGTGGCGGACGACAGCGCCCGCCTGGGCTTCGGCGGCACCGCCGGCCTGCAGGTGCTCAACCCCAAGAGCTGGAGCATGGCGCTGGCGGTGGTCACCGTCTACGCCGAACCCGGTGCCGATCTCTGGCAGCAGGTGCTGGTGCTGGCCCTGGTGTTCCTGCTGGTGTCCGTACCCTGCCTGGGCCTCTGGGCGCTGCTCGGCCGGGTCGCGGCGCATGGCCTGAAATCGACCCGCGCCTGGCGCGGCTTCAACCTGGGGATGGCGGCGCTGCTGCTCGCCTCGGCCTGGGCGACGGTGATCTAGCGCAACAGGCAGTAGCGGATCAGCGCCTTTTCCACGCTCTGCTTCTGTCTGAGCACGAGCAGTACCACTACCGCCCGCTCTGCAGTCTTGATCTCGTAAAAGACCCGGAAGCCGTCATGGTTGAATTCGCGGTAATGCAGGACGCCTAATTCACTGGCCTGGCGGCTGATGGGAAAAGCCGGGGGCGCTGCTGGCAGCTGGCTCTCGATAGCGTCGATCAGCCCGGTGATCCTGGCGAGCGCATTCCGCTGGTTGCTGTGATCGGCCAGGTGATGAACCTGATCTTCGAGGCTCAAGGCCGCACACTCGGTAAAACGTAGCGCTAGGCTCATTCAATCTCCAGAAAAACGCCCGGCCAAGCGATCCTTGATCTGTGCAGCGGTTTGATGCTGCCCCTCGTTATCCTCACGCGCGCTCATGGCCAGCAGTTTGACCAGGGCAATGGCCTCGTCGCGACGTTTGCGCTCCTCGTAGGACTCGATGACATAGGCAGGTACCCCGTTCTGGGTAACGACCATGGGTTCGTCAAGATCAAGATTGGCCGCGTGGCGCTTCAAGTAGCTGATGGTTTCGGTTTTCATCGGATGTCCTCCTGGGCCGAATGCCTGGGCGTCCCTTCTAGGGAAGACACAGGCGTCATTGCATGGCTGTCAGCTTACCGGGACGCACCGCGAAACCCAAATACAGACTAAATAAAGACCAAGCAGGCCTATCGATCACACCGGCATCCCGCCCTGATCGCGAAAGCTCTCCTCCAGGTGCTCCAGCCAGGCGCGTACCGCCGGCAACTGGCCGCGTCGGTGGGCATAGGCGGCCTGCAGATGGCCGCCGGGCAGCGACCAGTCCGGCAGCAGGCGCTGCAGGCGACCCTCGGCCAGTTCGGACTCGCAATAGAGCAGCGGCAGCATCGTGTAGCCGAGGCCCGCCAGGGCGGCGGTCTTGCGTACGCTGAAGTCGTCGATGCCCAGCCGGGCTTCCAGTACCAGTTCGCGGCGCTGGCCGTCGGGACCGACCATGCGCAGGTGCACCCGGCGATCCAGCTCCAGGGCGCCGAGCAGCGGGACGCCCAGCAGGGCTTCCGGCGCATCCAGCTGGCGACCGACGAGAAAGGCGGGTGCGGCCACCAGCACCCCGGAGGCCTGGCGCAGGCGGCGCACGATCAGCCCCGGTTCCACGTCGTCGACGTCCCTCACCCGCAAGGCCACGTCGAGGCCCTCGTTGACCACGTCCACCCGCCGATTGACCAGCACCATCTCCAGCTGCACCAGGGGATAACGCTGCAGGAAGCGGGTGACGACGTCGGGCAGGTAGTCCTGAGCCAGGGCCACCGGGCAAGACACCCGCAGCGGCCCGCGCGGTTCGCTGGACAGGCTGGCCGCCGTTTCGGCAGCGCTCTCCGCCTCGCGCAGCAGCGCCTGGCAGTGCACCAGGTAGCGCTCGCCGAGGGTGGTCAGGGTCAGGGTGCGGGTGGTGCGCTGCAGCAGCCGCGCGCCCAGGCGGGTCTCCAGCTCGGCGATGCGCCGGGACAGCCGCGACTTGGGAATGCCCAGCAGGCGCCCGGCGGCGGCGAAACCCCCGGCGTCCACCACCTTGGCGAAGTAGGCGAGATCATTGAGGTCTTGCAAGGGCGATTGTCCTATCCATGGGACGAAGCATCGCATTCTAGGCGACTAATCAGCCGATCGTCTTATCGGTAGTCTGGGCTCATCGCGTCGAACCCTACAGGACTACCGCCATGAAACTCTTGCACATCGATTCCAGCATCCTGGGTGATCATTCCGCCTCCCGTGCCCTGACCGCCAAGGTCGTCGGCGCCCTCAAGGCCGCTACGCCAGGCCTTGAGGTCAGCTACCACGACCTCGCCCACGATTCCCTGGGTCACTTCTCCGCCGCCAGTCTGGCTGCCGGTGCGACCGCTGCCGAGCAGCGCAGCGCCGAACAGCGCGACGAGGCCGAGCGCAATGCCCGCGCCCTGCAGGAATTCCTCGCCGCCGACGTGCTGGTCCTGGGTGCGCCCATGTACAACTTCACCATTCCCACCCAGCTCAAGGCCTGGATCGACCGCATCACCGTGGCCGGCACCACCTTCCGCTACGGCGAAGCCGGTCCGGAAGGCCTGTGTGGCGGCAAGAAGGCGATCATCGTCGCCACCGCGGGCGGCATCCATGCCGGCAAGCCCACCGGCATCGCCCACGAAGACTATCTGAAGCTGCTGCTGGGCTTTCTTGGCATCACCGACATCCAGATCGTCCGCGCCGAAGGCCTGGCCTATGGCGACGAAGCCAAGCGCGCGGCCCTGGCCAGCGCTGAACGCCAGATCGCCGACCAGTACGCCTGAATCGGGGCGCCCTCACCCCCAGCCCCCCTCCAGCTAGGCGAGGGAAACGAAGCCGGCAGCGCTAGCGCCGGTTGGGGGACCAAAATCCAGTCCAAATACCACGCCCCCCTCTCCCTCCGGGAGAGGGCCGGGGTGAGGGCAAGGCACCGCCTCAGCTGAATCCCACCACCGGATGCGGCACATAGGGCGCTTCCAGGGCACTGATCTCTTCTGCGCTCAGCTGCAATTCCAGCGCCGCCACCGCATCCTCCAGATGCTGCGGCTTGGACGCCCCGACGATGGGCGCGTCGATGCCCGGCTTCTGTAGCAGCCAGGCCAGGGCCACCTGGGCACGCGGTACGCCGCGGGCTTCGGCGATGCGCGCCACAGCGGCGACGATTTGCCGATCGGATTCTTCACTGGCGGTATAGAGCGTCTTGCCGAAGGCGTCGCTTTCGGTCCGCGCCGTGCTGGCGTCCCAGTCGCGGGTCAGGCGACCCCGGGCCAACGGACTCCAGGGGATCACGCCGATGCCGGCATCGCGACACAGCGGCAGCATCTCCCGCTCCTCTTCACGAGCGAGCAAATTGACGTGGTTCTGCATGGTGGCGAATGTCGTCCAGCCATGGCGCTCGGCCGTGTGCAGCGCCTTGGCGAATTGCCAGGCGTACATGCTGCTGGCGCCGATGTGCAGCGCCTTGCCGGCCTTGACCACGTCGTGCAGGGCCTCCAGGGTCTCCTCGATGGGCGTGTGATAGTCCCAGCGATGGATCTGGTAGAGATCGACATAGTCGGTGCCCAGGCGCTGCAGGCTGGCATCGATGGCGGCGAAGATGGCCTTGCGCGACAAGCCGCCGACGTTGGGTTTGTCCCGCAGCGGGAAGTACACCTTGGTCGCCAGCACGATCTCCTCGCGCACGGCGTTGGCCTTGAGAAAGCGGCCGACGATCTCTTCGCTGGTGCCGTCGGAGTAGCTGTTGGCGGTGTCGAAAAAGTTGATGCCGAGATCCAGCGCCTTCTTCAGCAGCGGCTGGCTCTGGTCTTCCGGCAGGGTCCAGGGGTGATTGCCGCGCTCGGGGACGCCGTAGGTCATGCAGCCGAGGCAGAGGGGCGAGATCTTCAGACCGGTGCGGCCTAGGTTGCGGTAGTTCATGGGGGCCTCCAGGGGTAGTCGAAAAGGGTTGACCACGGCATTCCCGGATCGACTGCAACGAACTTCTCGGCGGCCGCCTGGTTCTAGATGAATTCTCATCCACAACCGGAGACGCTCCATGAAGAAATATGCTTCCGCGGTCTGGCAAGGCGGTCTGAAGGATGGCAAGGGCCATATCACCACCGAGAGCGGCGCGCTCAAGGACAATGCCTACGGCTTCAACACCCGTTTCGAAGGCACTCCGGGCACCAACCCCGAAGAACTGATCGGCGCGGCCCACGCCGGCTGCTTCTCCATGGCCTTCTCCATGCTGCTGGGCCAGAACGGTCTGACCCCCGAGCGCATCGAGACCAAGGCCGACGTGACCCTGGACAAGGTCGGCGACGGCTTCGAGATCACCACCATCGATCTGACCATGAAAGCCAAGATCCCCGGTGCCACCCAGGAGCAGTTCACCACCATCGCCAACCAGGCGAAGGAAGGCTGCCCGGTGTCCAAGGTGCTCAAGGGCGCCAAGATCAACCTGAACGCCACGCTGGAAGGCTAAGGGTCAGAGGTGCCTGCCGGTGCCGTCTGGCATCGGCAACACCGCGTCATAAAGGCCGTCCGCAGCGATAGGCCGAATCGCTAGACTGCTCCGACCCTGCTTTCGGAGAGCACGATGAACGACTCCCTCTTCATGACCCTCTTTTCCATCCTCGCCCTGTTGCTGTTGGGCGGCGGCATCTATGGCTGCGTGATCCTCAATCGCCAGCGCAAGGACATCGAGAAGAACGACAGCGAGGGCTAGGCCGGTCGCCGACCTGCAGGTCACGCGCGCCCTCGGTACCGAACAGCTCCGAATGCGGCGCGTGGGTGGCCAGGTGGAAGACCTCCCGGGCGAGTTGCTCGATGAAGGTGGCCTGATCCGAGGGTGCGCCTCACCCTGAGAGGGGCTAACCATCCTCCAGGCCAAGGGTGCCGGCCTGTTCTCGATCAGTGCGAAGTCGCCATGCCGGGCCTTGGTCTGGACCTTGGCGAGCCATGGCCGGTGACGCGTGGAAGCCCCGGCTGGCCCGAGGTTCCACGTGGAGCATCAGCGTTCCAACTTGCGCTCGACCTCGGCGGTCTTGCGCTCGATCTCTTCGGCTTCCTGTTCCTTGGTCTTGATATCGGTGGGCGTGATGACCTTGTCGATGCCATCGGTCGGCGTCGATTCCGGCTGCTCCATGTCCTTTCTCACCACATCCACCGGCCGCCCCGCCTCGTCGAGCACGGGTTCATTGGGTGGGGTCTTGCCCAGATGGGCATCGGAACGCTGGTCGCTCATGAGAGGCTCTCCTCGGTAGGGTCCTTCTTTCGAGCGCGACGACCGCTGCGGAGTTCGCTCGCCGCTTACTTGCGAATACGGACCCGCTCCAGATAGGCCAGCAACTGCGCCTGCTCGCTCGCATCCAGCGGCGCGAAAACCGCTTCCAGTGCCTGGGTGCGCGGCGCCTGGGCCTGGTCCAGCGCCTGGCGGCCCTGCTCGGTGAGATGGACCAGCAGCGCCCGGCGATCCTGGGGATGAGGCTCGCGACGGACCAGGCCGTCACGCTCCAGCGCATCGAAGGCATCGGTCAGGGTACGCGGCGCATGGCGCAGCTGTTCGGCGACCTCGCCCGGACGGCAGGGGCCCATGCGTTCCAGCACCTTGAGCACCTTGTAGCGGGCGAAGGAAAGTCCGGAGGCCTTGAGAGTCTCATCCAATTGTTGGCGCATCTGCCGTTTCAGATCCATCAGGGCTTCGGCAATGGCGGCGGCGGTTGACATGAAAGCTCCTTACCTCGAACATAGTGAGGAACCTCAATGAATGGTACCTCCGCAATGGCGACATCTTTTCACAGCCGCGAGGGCGATGCCAGTGCCCCTCACCTTTTCCAGCGCGTGCGTTTCGACCTCAAGCGGCGCTGGGCAACCGTCGTCCGCCGCGAAGAACTCGGTGGCGACCTGCTGCGCCTGACCTTTGGTGGCAGCGACCTGGCCGATTTCCAGAGCGCGGCCTTCGACGAGCACGTGAAGCTGTTCGTCCCCGCCGACACCACCCCGATTCGCGCCGCCAGCCCCGAGCAGCTGGTGGGTCGCCACTACACGCCGCGCCACTACGATGGCGCGCGTGGCGAACTGGCCATCGATTTCTATCTGCATGAAGCCGGGGTGCTGACCACCTGGGCACGCCAGGCGCAGCCGGGTGCCGAGCTGATCATCGGCGGACCCAAGGGGGCCCTGGTGCCGCCCGAGGACTTCGACTGGTACCTGCTGGCCGGCGACGAGACCGCCCTGCCCGCCATCGCCCGCCGCCTGGAACAGCTGGCCGCTGGCGTCCGGGTGACGGTCATCGCCGAAGTGGCCCGTGCGGGCCTGGAGATCGCCCTGCCGACGGCTGCTGCCGCCGAGCTCCACTGGGTCTATCGCGAGACCGAGCCCGATGCCCTGGTGCAAGCCCTGGAGCGGCTGGAGCTGCCGGCAGGTGAAGGCTATGCCTGGATCGCCGGTGAGGCCACGCAAGCCCGCGCCGCGCGCCAGGCGCTACTGGCCAAGGGACTGCCACGGGACTGGGTCAAGGCGGCCGGCTACTGGAAACTCGGCGAGAGCGACCAGCACGTGAAGGTCGAGGATTGAGCACCGCCGCCGTCACCGACGGCCTGCCTCCGCCACGCCGCTGTCGCGCCGTGGCCGCCTTGCTGCTGGCCATCAGCATGACGGTGCTGGACAGCGGCATCGCCAATTTGGCGCTGCCCAGCATCGCCGAGGCCCTGGATGTCTCGGCTGCCGCCGCGGTCTGGATCGTCAGCGCCTATCAGCTGAGTCTGGTGGCGCTGCTGTTTCCCCTGGCCGCGGTGGCCGAGCGCCTTGGCCTGCGGCCGGTATTCACCGCCGGGGTCGGGATCTTCGGCCTGGCCTCCCTGGGCTGCGCCCTGGCGCCGGATCTCGCCAGCCTGGTGGCCGCACGGGCGCTGCAGGGGGTAGGCGCCGCCGCCATCATGTGCGTCAGCGCCGGTATCGTCCGTCTCTCCTATCCACGCGACCGCCTCGGTCGTGGTATCGCCATCAATGCCCTTTGCGTGGCCCTGGGATCGGCCGCTGCACCCAGCCTGGGGGCGGCCATCCTGGCCCTGGGCGGCTGGCCCTGGCTGTTCGCCGTCAATGTGCCCGTGGCGATGCTGATCGCGCTGCTGGTGCATAACCTGCCCGACAGCCCCCGTGCGCAGCGCCGCCTCGACCCGTTCAGCGTGCTGCTCAATGCCCTGCTGTTCTGCGCCGGCATCGGCGGTCTCGAACGCCTCGGTGCCGCGCCGCTGCAGGGCATGGGCCTGCTGCTGCTGGCCGCGGCCAGCCTGGTGCTGCTGGTACGCCGCGAGCGCGGCCTGCCGGCGCCTCTGCTGCCGGTCGATCTGCTGGGGCTGCCGGCCATGCGTCATTCGGTGCTGGCCTCGGTCTGCTCCTTCGCCGCGCAGATGCTCTGCTTTCTGGCCCTGCCCTTCTACCTGCAACACCAGCTCGGGCTGGTGCCCTTGCAGGTCGCCCTGCTGATGCTGGCCTGGCCGCTCACCGTGGCCGTCTCGGCGCAGGTGGCCGGGCGGCTGGCCGACCGCCATCCGCCGCAGCGGCTGTGCATGCTCGGCGGCCTGGGCATCGCCCTGGGTCTCGCGGCCGCCGCGGTCATGCCGCTGGAGCGCTCGACCGCCCTGCTGATCCCCTGCCTGATCCTCGGTGGCATCGGCTTCGGCTTCTTCCAGGTGCCCAACAACAGGATCATGCTGACCGCCGCCCCGGCCGGTCGCAATGGCGCCACCGGCGGTGTCCAGGCCACGGCGCGGCAGACCGGCATGGCCCTGGGCGCCGCGGCCCTGGCGCTGCTACTGCATCTGGATGGCGGCCTGGCCCCGCGGCTAGGTCTGGTCCTGGCGGCAACGCTGGGTCTGGTCGCCGCCTGGTCCAATTGGCGGGCACCGCGCTAGGACCGAGGGATTGTCGCCGGCCCGAGCAGGGTCCGCAGCACCTGCTCGCGTTCGGCCGCCGGACGCTCGCCCAGCAGCCGGACCCGATGGAAGAACGCCGGCCAGTTGCCCGGGTGCTGTCGATAGAGGGCGGCGAAGGCTGGCACCCACTGTTCGTACAGGCCATAGGGCACCAGCCGCGCATTGTTCAGCGGCTGCTGCATCCAGCCATCGAAGCGCCGGTCGTCCCGCCAGGCCGGGGTGGCGCGCAGTCGCTGGTAATCGTTGCGCAGCTGCACGAAGCGCCTGGCCTTGGCCACGCGCTTGGCCTCGGCCGTCAATGGCTGGGCATAGAGCCTGGCCAGGTCTGCGCGGGTGGTCAGCAGCAGGCCGCGGAATTGCTGATAGCGGGCTTCGCGCCCCGCATCCGGTGGCGGCAGGCCGCGACTGGCGCGCCATTGCCGCAGGCCTTCGCCCTCGACGAAGGTGGCATAGGATTCGTTGAAGGCGGTATCGCCAGGCAGATAGAACCGCTGGTGCGCCAATTCGTGGAAGATCGTCGCCGCCACCTGGTCGTCGTCCCAGCGCAGCATGCTGCTGAGCAGGGGATCGCTGAACCAGCCCAGCGTCGAATAGGCCGGCACGCCACCGACATAGGTGTCCTGGCCCTGCGCCTGCAGCCGCTGCGCCTCAGCCCGCGCCCTGGCTTCCTGGTAGTAGCCGCGATAGGCCACGCAGCCGGCGATGGGAAAACAGTGGGTGGTGGGCCGGGTGGAAAATTCGGCGGTGGCGAAGACATTCCACAGCACGAAGGGCCGCTTGAGTTCGACGAAGCTGCGATAGCTGGCGTTGTCGGGCAGCGCCAGTTCGGCACTGGCGAAGCGTCGAGCCGCCGCCGCGGCAGCGAGGCGTTCGCGCAAGGCAGCGGGGCGCGCGGGATCCGCGACGACCATCGCAATGGGCTCGCGATCACGGATCAGCGCCCACTGGCTCTGTACCATCTGGCCGTAGTACCCGACCGAGGTACAACCGCTCAGTCCGATCACGAGGGACAGCAGCGCCAGCCAGCGGCTCGTGCGTTGCGCAGGCAGGGTGCCTGGCTGGGTGGCGCGCCCTTCCCTGCCCGGAGTTGTAGCCGTCATGCGTAGACTGTGCCTGCTGTTGCCTGTGCTGTTCCTAGGTGGCTGTTCCCTGTGGCCTTTGCCCAAGCCCGATCCGGCACAGGCCTGGATCGATCTGGACAGCGACGGCAGGGCCAAGCTGGAAGCCCTGCGCGCCGATCGCAAGGATCTCGAAGACAAACGCTACTTCCAGGTCTGGCCAGGGAGCCATGATCTGCAGGTACGCTACCAGTTCGAGGTGCAGCCCACCAACATCGGCGCCCAGGTGGCCGATCCGCTGGCGCGCACCTGCCTGGTGACCCTCAACTACAAGGCCTTCGCCGCGGGCGAGCGCTATCGCCTGGAAGCCGGCCAGACCGGCTGGCGGCCCTGGGCGCGCCTCTATGACGAGCGCAATCAGGAAGTGGCGCGCAGCACTGCCAGTCGTTGCGGCGACGTGTAGACTCGGCTGATCTCCCTGCCGCGAGTCGCCGCCCATGCGTCTGCGCCTGCTGCTCCCTCTGCTGCTACTGCTAAGCGGCTGCACCACGCCGCTGCCCCCCAAAGATCCCCACCAGGCCTGGGTCGACCTGGTGCTGCGCGAACCCGCGGTGAGCGCTTCGCTGCTGGCCGAGTCCCAGGACGGCAGGCGTCTCGACGACGGTCGCTACTTCCAGCTCACCCCCGGTAGCCACAGCCTCAAGGTGAGCTATCGCTACGAACTCTATGGCGGCGGTGGCTTCGGTTCGCGATTCGGCTGGCGGGAACCGCTGCAGATCCAGTGCTATCTGGAGCTGGACTACGCGGACTTCCAGGCCGGTCGGCGCTATCGCCTGGAGGCCGAGAACACCTTCGGCCAGGGCGAGATCACCCTCTACGACGGCCCGCGCGAACTGGTGAGTTCCGAGCGAGGCATCTGCTCGCCCTTCTGACCCGCGGCTGGCAAAGCGGCCAGCAGACGGACCGCTAGGCGGGCACGCTGAGCCAGCCGTCCTGGCTGCGGTCCTGGGTACGGACCGCCAGCGGGCGACTCTTCTGCTCACGCAGCTGGCGACTCATACGCAGGAAATCCTCGCGTTCCATCCAGCGCGGCGCGGGCTGGGCAAGGGACAGAGCTTGGCGAATCCGGGCGAACGGCGACATGGCATTACCCTCTTGGCTAAATACTGTATGCGCAAACAGTACTAAGCCAAGCGAAACTGTACAAGTATCCAGCGGATGAACGGTCTGTCCCCTGAGGCAGGGTCAGTCGTTGCGCTGATAGAGGATCTTGTAGGTCCCGTTGGCGCAGCTGCCCACCACCATGTTGGGATCGCGCACCTCGGCATTGGGGACCGCTTCGAGGGTATAGGCGGTCACCCCGGCCGACTGGATCTTGACCTCGATGTCGGCCTTGAGCTGGTCGCAGGACAGGGGTTCGGCCAGCACGGCGGTGCTCAGCAGGGCGGTGCAGCAAAGTAGCGATAGACGCAGCATGGCGATTTTTCCTTGGCGTGATGACCGCTCAGGCTTGGACGCCCGAGCTGTGGCGATGTTCTCAGCGCTGCCCTTTGGCCAGCGAAGCGGTGGAACCTGGAACCCGAACGGTATTTCCGATGCTCAATCCTTCCAGTGAAGTGCCCCCATGTTCCAGTGGTTGAAAGACAATTCCCAAGTCCTCACGCTCTTTGCCCAGTGCTGCACCTTGGGCGTCTGGGTGCTCTATGCGCAGCTCCTGCTCAACAACTACAAGCGCCAGCGCCAGCCGCGGCTGATCATCAACCGCGGCGCCGGCAAGGGCGTGGGCGCCCTCTGCCTGCTGTCCAACATGAGCGCCGAGCCGGTGTTCATCAACCAGCTCACGGTGATCCTCAAGACCAATCGCGAGACGCTCTACACCGATGTCACCGACATCCGCGAGAGCGGCCAGGATGACTTCGACCCTGATCTGGTGCTGGGCGAGGCGACCCACCAGGGTCCGCTCAACACCGGTGACTTCACCCATATCGGTACCTTCCAGGGCCTGATCCGCCGTGCCGCCGAGTACAACGGCCTGACCCTGGAAAACCATCGGCCGCCCGAGGGCTGGGTGTTCGAGGGCCTGGAGATCCGCGCGGTAGCCTTCTATGGCTCGGATCACGATCCCATCGGAGTACGCCGGCGCTTTCGCCTGGGCCAGCACGACGGCCACTACTGTGCGCTGATCGCCGAGGACTGGCAGACCCAGCAACTGACCACGCGCCGCCAGCGGCGCATGGTGCAGGACGACTGGATGGTCGACCTGGAACCCAAGGCTCAGCCAAAGAACCAGTAGCAGATCAGGATCGACGCCGTGACCCCGGTGAATTCCGCCAGCAGGGCGCAACCCACCGCATGGCGGGCGCGCTGGATACCTACCGCGCCGAAGTACACCGCCAGCACGTAGAAGGTGGTCTCGGTACTGCCCTGGATGGTCGCCGCCACCAGCGCCGGAAAGCTGTCCACGCCGTGGGTCTGCATGGTCTCGATCAGCAGGGCGCGGGCGGCGCTGCCGGAGAAGGGCTTGACCAGGGCGGTGGGCAGCGCTTCGACGAAGCGGGTGTCCCAGCCGAAGAAGGTCACCGCATGGCGGATGCCTTCGAGAATGGCCTCCAGGGCGCCCGAAGCGCGCAGCACGCCGACCGCGCAGAGCATGGCCACCAGGTAGGGCAACAGCGACTTGGCGACGTCGAAGCCTTCCTTGGCGCCTTCGACGAAGGCTTCGTAGACCGGCACCTTGCGCAGGGCGCCGAGGATCATGAACGCCAGGATGATACCGAACAGGGTCAGGTTGCCGAGCAGCGACGACAGCCCGGCCAGCGCCGTGGCGGTCAGGGTGAAGAGAAAGGCGACGAAGGCGCCGAAGGCCAGGGCGCCCCCGCCGATCCAGGCCAGCACCACCGGGTCCCAGAGTTTCAGCCGCTGCATGAAGGCCACCGAGAACAGCCCCACCAGGTTGGCGCAGGTGTGGGCCAGCAGGATCGGCAGGAACACCAGGGTCGGATCGGGGGCGCCCTGCTGGGCGCGGTACATGAACACCGTCACCGGCAGCAGCGTCAGCGAGGAGGCGTTGAGCACCAGGAAGAGGATCTGCGCATTGCTCGCCGTGGTGCTGCTGGGGTTGAGTTCCTGCAGGGCGCGCATGGCCTTGAGGCCGATGGGCGTGGCGGCGTTGTCCAGGCCCAGGCCGTTGGCGGCGAAGTTGAGGGTGATCAGCCCCAGCGCCGGATGACCGCGTGGCACCTCGGGCATCAGCCGGGCGAACAGCGGCCCGAGCAGTCGCGCCAGGGCGTCCACCAGCCCGGCCTTCTCGGCGATGCGCAGGATGCCGAGCCAGAGGGTCAGGGTGCCGAACAGCAGCACCATGACCTCCACCGACAGCCTGGCCATGGCGAACAGGCTCTCCACCATGGCGGCGAAGACCCCGGCGTTGCCGGCTACCAGCCACTGGCCGAAGGCGCTGATCCCGGCAACGATGAAGAAGCCCAGCCACAACCCGTTGAGCATCTCGGTTCTCCCGGCAAAACGGCGATGATAACCGCAGCGTCCGCTCCCTGCAGGGACGCCGTTCAGTCTGTGGTCATCGCTGTCGGGTTATCCTCTGACCTTTCACGCAACCCGCTGGAGTCCGCCCATGCGTCTGTCCGTTCTCGCCCTGCCGCTGGTGCTCGCCGCCAGCCCCGTGTTCGCCTTCAACCTCAACGACGCCGTCAACGCCTACAACAGCGCCAACGGCAACAACAACGCCAAGGCCACCGCCGCCGCCGCGGCCACGCCCCAGGCCCAGGGCCTGCTACAGGCGCTGACCAGCCAGCTCAACGTCACTCCGCAACAGGCGGTGGGTGGTACCGGTGCCCTGCTCGGCCTGGCCAAGAGCCAGCTGGTGGGCAACGACTATCGCCAGCTGGCCAAGGCCGTGCCAGGGCTGGACCAGTTGACCGGTGCCAACGCCACCGGCGGCCTCGCGCAACTGGGCGGCCTGGGCAGCCTGCTCGGTGGCGGCGGTCAGGACGCCAAGCAGAGTCCGCTGGGCAGCCTGCTGGGCAATGTCGACAGCCGTCAGGACGTCGACAAGACCTTCAACGCCCTGGGCATGAACAGTGGCATGACCAGCCAGTTCGCCCAGGTGATCCTCGGCTATCTCGGCAAGCAAGGCACCCAGCCCTCCCTGCTGAGCACCCTGGGCAATGTCTGGGGCCTGTGACGGCGCACCGCGCTGGCGGACCCGCGCGGCGGCCAGCGTTGAGCCGGACTGCGCCGAGGCGCCGCTCGGCTGGCTCTATGCGGACCGCGGCTCCCTCACCGAACGCCTGACCGCCCTCAGCGAGGGGCGCTTCGCCGTCGAGGTGATCGCCGAGGGCTGGCAAGCGCTGCGCCCGGACGAGTGCCAGGCGCTTGAGGTACCACCGGCCAGCCCCGGCTGGGTGCGCGAGGTCTGGCTGCGCGGTGGCGGCGAGGCCTGGGTCTTCGCCCGCAGCGTGGCGGCGCGCGAGGCTCTGGAAGCGGCGGATTTCGACCTGGCGGCGCTGGGCGAGCGCCCGCTCGGCCACTGGCTGTTCCAGGCGCCGGCCTTTGTCCGTGGGCCGCTGGAAGCCTGCCGCTATCCGCTGGCCTGGCTGCCCGCAGGGCCGGCAACCGCGCCCTGCTGGGCCCGGCGCTCGGTGTTCCGGCGCGGTCCCCTGGCGATCCTGGTGGGCGAGGTCTTTCTACCGGCCTTCTGGCCCCACGCCCGGCGCGAAGGCGAGTCGAATCATCAGGACGGCAGCGGCGACGCGACAGGGCCCCTATAATCGCGAGGCCCTTCGCCACGCAGCCGTCCGATGAAAAAGAACGCTTCCCGCCCCCGTGATCGCCGTCCTGCCGCGCCCCGCGGCCCCGAGCCCAGCGCCCGGGTGATCGCCACGCGCCCCCGCCGCGAGCGCATCCGCGACTTCGTCCAGCTGACCCGGCTGGACCGGCCCATCGGCATCTATCTGCTGCTCTGGCCCACGCTCTGGGCGCTGTGGATCGCCGCCGAGGGCGTGCCGAGCCTGAAGAATCTGGTGATCTTCGTGCTCGGCGTGGTGCTGATGAGATCGGCCGGCTGCGTGATCAACGACTTCGCCGACCGCAACTTCGACGGCCACGTCGCCCGCACCAGGAATCGCCCCCTGGCCACCGGGCGCATCTCGCCCAAGGAAGCCCTGCTGTTCTTCGCCGTGCTGGTGCTGCTCAGCTTCGGCCTGGTGCTCTGCACCAATGCCACCACCGTCTGGCTGTCCTTTGGCGCCCTCGGCGTGGCCGCGCTCTATCCCTTCATGAAGAGATACACCTACTACCCCCAGGCGGTGCTGGGCGCGGCCTTTTCCTGGGGCATGCCCATGGCCTTCACCGCCGAGACCGGCGAACTGCCGGCCGCGGCCTGGCTGCTGTTCGTCGCCAACGTGATCTGGACGGTGGGCTACGACACCTACTACGCCATGGCCGACCGCGAAGACGATCTCAAGATCGGGGTGAAATCCACTGCCATCCTGTTCGGCGATGCCGACCGGGTGATCATTGCCACCCTGCAGGGCCTGACCCTGTTCTGCCTGGCGCTGGCCGGCGGTCGCTTCGGCCTGGGCCTGCCCTTCTACCTGGGCCTGGCGGTGGCGGCTGGCTGCTTCGCCTGGGAATTCCACGTCACCCGCGACCGTGACCCGCTGGTGTGCTTCAAGGCCTTCCTGCACAACCACTGGGCGGGTCTGGCGATCCTCATCGGGATCATCGCCGATTACGGACTGCGCTGAGCCGGAGCGCCCGCGGCGGCGTCGGCCACCTCCTCCGGTAGCGCCTCGGGTTGCGCCGCCGGCACCGCCCGGGCCTTCTTGGCCCTGGACGCCTTGCGGCTCTGCTGCCAGGCCACCGCCAGGCCGCTGGCGCAGATGACGAGGATGCCGATCAGCGCGCCGCTGTCCGGCACATGGCCGAAGACGAGATAGCCGATGATGCCGGCGGTGACGATCTGGCCGTAGCTGAAGGGCGCCAGCAGCGCCGGCGGCGCATAGCGGAAGGCCTGGGTCAGCAGCAGGTGGCCGGACATGCCGAAGAGGCCGAGCAGCGCCAGCATGAAGCCATGGGTCAGGGTCGGGATTTCCCAGAAGAAGGGCACCACGCTGCTCAGCACCAGGGTGTTGATGATGCCGGTGAGGAAGTTGCTGGTGGTGGGGCTGTCGATGCCGCTGAGCAGGCGCGTCAGCAGCTGGTAGAGCCCGAAGCACACCGCCGAGCAGACCGGCAGCAGCACCGCCGGGGTGAACAGCTGGCCACCCGGCCGCACGATGATCAGCACCCCGATGAAGCCGGCCAGCACCGCCGCCCACTGGCTGCGAGTCACGGTTTCCTTGAGCAGCGGCACCGACAGTGCCGTCACCATCAGCGGGGCGAGAAAGTTGACCGCGGTGGCCTCGGCCATCGGCAGATAGCGCAGCCCGGTGGTGAAGAACAGGCTGCAGCCGATCAGGCACAGCGCCCTGAGTACCTGCAGCCCCGGCCGCTTGGTGCGGATCACCGCCAGCCCCGAGCGCGGGATGAAGATGCCCATCATCAGCAGGGTATGGGAGAGGTAGCGGGCCCAGACCACCATGACCACCGGATAGAAGCCGGACAGGTACTTGGAGAGGGCATCGTGGGAGGCGAACAGCCAGACCGCGAAGCAGATCAGGGCGATGCCCTTGAGCGGCTGGTCGGCGAATCTCAGAGTGGGTCCTGCTTGGGCGCTCATTGGACTCCCGTGGCGCTTTGAGTCTGTTCAAAGCCTGCTGCGCGTCGGCCAAACGTCGTTGAAAATGCCTTCGGAATGCTCATTTACCCTTTGTAAACTCCGCTTCCTCAGGCACTTTCGCCTTGTTTGTCTCTAGCTCGCGAGACGTTGAACACACTCTGACGGCGGTCCCTGACCGCCTGCATGATCCGGCCGCCCTGCACGGCGGTCCGTCGGCATGACCACCGACTCGGGACATGGACCTCGACGACAGCGGAGCGTGCCGTCGAGCAGCCGTCCTGTCGCCCTCAGGACCGCGATACCGGGCGATATTTCAATAGCTTACTAACTATGACCCGGCGTGCAGCCCGGTCTCCCCCGAGCTTAGTCCAAGCGCCCCGCCGATCTCAATGCGATTGTCCGACGACTTCGCTGACGGCCCGCACGAAGGCCTCGTCCGCCTCCAGCGCCCCAGGGATCTGTTCGCGCAGATAGGCCACCCAGGTGCGGATCTTGGCATCCAGGTACTGCCGCGAGGCATAGAGGGCATAGACGTTGAGGCGCTGCAGGCGATAGGCCGGCAGCACCCGCACCAGGCTGCCGTCGCGCAGGCCGTCCACCGCCGAATAGAGCGGCAGCACGCCGATGCCGAGCCCCTGGCGCAGGGCCTCGGTCATGGCGTCGCCGACGTTGACCTGGAAGGGGGTCTCGCCGATGCGATAGGTTTCCGGGCCGTTGGGCCCGTCGAACTGCCAGCGGTCGAAGGACACCACCGGGCTGATGAATCTCAGGCAGGCGTGGTTGGCCAGTTCCGCCGGCGTCTGCGGCTGGCCGTGCTCCTGCAAGTAGGCGGGCGAGGCGCAGAGGATGCTGTAGGTGTGGCCGATCTGCTGGGAGACGAAGCCGGAATCGGGTAGCTCGGCCGCGACCACGATGGCCAGGTCGAAGCCCTCCTCGAGCAGATCGGGGATGCGGTTGGCCATGGTCAGGTCGAAGCGCACCTCAGGGTACAGGGCGCGATAGCCGGCGATGGCACGGATTACGTAGTGCTGACCGATGCCGGTCATGCTGTGCACCCGCAGTCGTCCTTCGGGCCGCGCCTGGGCGTGTCCGGCCTCGGCTTCGGCCTCCTCGACATAGGCGAGGATCTGCTCGCAGCGCGCCAGGTAGCGCTGGCCGGCTTCGGTCAGGGCGATGCGTCTCGTCGTGCGGTGCAGCAGGCGGGTGCGCAGATGGGTTTCCAGATGGGCCACCGCCCGGGAGACGTGGGCCGTGGTGGTCTGCAGCGTCTGGGCCGCGCCGGTGAAGCTGCCGCTTTCCACCACGGCGACGAAAACGCGCATGTTGTGCAGGGTGTCCATGCCGCCTCGACAGTCGGGAAAAGCGTCATTCTCCATATTATTTCAGTATGTGAAACAAAGATTCGCGGGTTGGCGCGCTAATCGACCACCTCGGAATTTTATAGAATCGTTAGCAGCCTAATGGTAACGTCCGCTGACCGCTCGGTTCACGGGCGTCTCCTACGGGCGTCCTCTTCAGTTCCAGCTCATCTCGCCGACCTCGCTGCGCCGTCTCATGCCAGACGCAGGTATGGCCCTGTTGCCAACGGACCCCCCACGTGTCGCCTTCCTCTAGCAGAGCCTGGCCCGCGCTCACGGTGGTCGCCCTCGCGACCCTGCTGGCCGGCTGTATCGGTACCGGTCACAACGCGCCCCAGGCGCAGCGCCTCGACGACCAGGCGCTGGCCACCGACGGTGCCATCCAGGCCGCCGCCAGCCAGGCCGCCTGGCCGGAGCGTCAATGGTGGCGCGCCTATGGCGATCCCCAGCTGGATGCCTGGATCAGCGGCGCGCTGGCCGACAACCCGCGTCTGGCCACGGCCGCCGCCCGGGTGCGCCGCGCCGAGTCCCTGGCCGGCCTGGCGGCATCCCGCGAAGCCCTGCAGGTCGAGGGCAAGGGCGCTTTCAAGCGCTACAGCTGGCCCACCGACGGCTTCTATGGCCCGGGCGAGCTGGCCGATCGCACCACCTGGAACAACAATGCCGAGCTGGGCCTGAGCTATGCCCTGGACTTCTGGGGCCGCGAACGCGACGCCAGCGCCCAAGCCCTGGACCAGGCCCACCAGGCCGCCGCCGAGGTGCGCGCGGCCGAGCTGGAACTGACCGGCAACATCGTCCGCAGCTACATCGGCTTCGCCCTGCACCACGATCAGCGCGACATCCTCGCCGCCACCCTGGAGCAGCAGCGGCACCTGGCCGACCTCGCCCAGCGCCAGCTGGACGGCGGCCTCGGCACCCAGTTCGAGGTCAGCCAGGCGCGCGCCCTGCTGCCCGAGACCGAGCGCCAGCTGGAAGCCCTGGACGAGACCCTGGCGCTGGATCGCAACCAGCTCGCCGCCCTGGCCGGCAAGGGCCCGGGTGCCGGCGCCCGCCTGCAGCGCCCGCGCCTGACCCTGGGCGCCGCACCGCGCCTGCCCAGCGCCCTGCCACTGGAACTGGTCGGCAAGCGCCCCGACGTGGTGGCGCGCCGCTGGCAGATCGCCGCGGCGGCCAAGGGCGTGGACGTCGCCCGCGCCAGCTTCTATCCCAACATCGACCTGGTGGCCAACGTCGGCCAGTTCCTGACCCTGGGTCGCCTCAGCGAGATGCTGACCCACGCCAAGACTGGCTCCTTCATAGGTCCCGCCTTTTCTTTGCCGATCTACGACGGCGGCGCCCTACGCGGGCGCCTCGGCGCGGAGTCGGCGGCCTACGACGTGGCCGTCAGCGCCTACAACCAGACCCTGGTGGACGCCCTCAAGGACATCTCCGACGCCCTGATCAAGGCCGACTCGGCGGCCAGGCAGGCCACCCTCGCCGACCAGGCCAGCCAGGAGGCCCAGCGCACCTACGACATCGCCCGCGAGGCCTTCCGTCGCGGCCTGACCGACTACCTGCACGTGCTCGACGCCCAGACCCGGCTGTTCGCCCAGCAACGCGTCACCGCCCAGGTCCACGCCCTGCGCCTGGCCGCCCAGGCCGCTGCCCTGGTCGCCCTCGGCGGCGGTGCGGACCTCGAACGCGGCCCGGGCGACCACGATCTGGTGCCGGCACGCGTCGCCGTCGAGCGAGCCCCCCGATGAGTGCCGGCACCGCCATCGGCGCGCCGCTGCGCCAGGCCCTCGGCGCCTGGGCACGCAGCGATGGCAGCCTCTGGCTCTACCAGGCCAAGGTGCTGCTCGCCGCCAGCCTGACCCTCTGGCTGGCCATGCGCCTGCAACTGCCGCACCCCAGCTCGGCGGTGATCACCGTGTTCATCGTCATGCAGCCGCAGAGCGGCCAGGTCCTGGCCAAGAGCTTCTACCGGGTCATGGGCACGCTGCTGGGACTGGCGGTGATGCTGGTGCTGATCGCCCTGTTCGCCCAGGAACGGGTGCCCTTCCTGATCTGCCTGGCGCTGTGGATCGGCCTCTGCGTGGCCGGTTCGGCGCGCTACCGGGACTTTCGCAGCTATGCCTGCATGCTGGCCGGCTACACCGCCGCGCTGATCGGCATTCCCGCCGCGCTCAATGCCGATACCGCCTTCATGTCGGCGGTGATGCGGGTACTGGCCATCACCCTGGGCGTACTCTGCAGCGGCGCGGTGAGTGCGGCGGTCTTTCCGCAGACCAGCGCCACGGCCATGCGCGCGACCCTCTATCGGCGCATGGGGGGCTTCGCCGGATTGGCCGCCGACGTCCTGCGCGGTCGTCTCGACCGTGCCACCCTGGAGGCTGCCGGAGTACGCCTGGCCGCCGAGGCGGTGGGGCTGGAAAGCCTGCGCAGCGCCTCGGCCTTCGAAGACCCGCACATGCGTATGCGCAGCGGGCGCCTGGCCCGCCTGAATGCCGAGTTCATGGGACTCACCACCCGCCTGCACGCCCTGAGTCGCCTGCTGATGCGGCTGCGCGAACACGAGGCCCAGCTGCCGCTGGCCGCCCTCGAACGCCTCTGGGCACCGCTGCTCGATCTGTTCGAGCAGTGGCGTGGCCAGTCCCTCAGCGACAGCGCCGCGCCTGCTGCCGCCGCCCGGCTGGAAGCCCTGCACCAGGGTCTGCGACCGCGCATCCGCGCCTTGCGTGCCGAGCTGCCACCCTTGAGTGAAGCTGACCGACGCGACTTCGAGACCGCCGTGGAACTGCTCTTTCGCTTCACCGGCGAATGGCACGGCTATCTGCAGACCCATGCCTCCCTGGCGGCGCCGCGGCACAGCCGCGAGCAGTGGAAGCCGCGCTTCGTAGCCAAGGCCAATGCCCTGGGTGCGGCGGTCACCGGCATTCGCAGCGCCTTTCTGGTGCTGGTGCTGGGCGCCTTCTGGATTGCCAGCGCCTATCCCAGTGGCGGCATGCTGGCGCTCAACGCCGCGGCCGTCTCGGCCCTGGCCTCGGCCTCGCCGGACCCCAAGCGCACCGCGCTGCAGATGGCCGTCGGCGCCAGCGGCGGCGTGGTGCTGGGCTTCTTCCTGACTTTCTTCGTCTTTCCCTGGATCACCGGACTGCCGCTGCTGCTGCTGACCCTGGCACCGGTGTTCATGCTGGGCACCTGGATCTCCCTGCGCCCGGGCTGGATCGGCTATGGCCTGGGCTGCCTAGTGTTCTTCTGCTTCACCTCGATCCCGGACAATCCGCCGGTCTACGACGCCTACGCCTTCATCAACAACGGCATCGCCGTGGTCCTGTCGATGGTGATCACCGCGGCGGTTTCGGCGGTGCTGCTGCCACCCAACAGCCCCTGGCTATGGCGCCGGCTGGAGCGTGACCTGCGCCAGCAGCTGGTGCGGGCGGTGAGCGCGCCATTGCCGCACCTGGCGCCAGCCTTCGAAGGCCAGACCCGCGACCTGCTCAACCAGGCCTATGGCGTAAGTGCCGGACGCGGCGAGGCTCAGCGTCGCCTGATCGGCTGGGCCTTCGCGGTGCTGGAGATCGGCCATGCGGTGATCGAACTGCGCCAGTTGCAGGCCCGCCTGCCCGCGGCCCCGCGTTATGCCGAGGGCAGCGCCTGGCGCCAGGCCATTCGGGTGCTCGGGCGTGCCCTGGTGCGCCTTTTCCTCAAGCCCGGCGCGGAGCATCTGCGGCGGGCATTGGTGGCGGTGGACACGGCCCTGGCTGCCGTGGCGACCGTGACCGAACCGCCGGAACTGCCCTATGACGAGTCGCCCCTGCGCCAAGTGCAGAGCGACCTGCACTTCATCCGCAGCGCCCTGCTCGATCCCCAGGGGCCGCTGGCCCGCTATCACGAGATCCCCCATGCCCCGTGAAATCGCCTTCCACGGCCTCTACCTGCCTACCGTGACGGTGCTGTTCTTGGTCGCCGCCCTGCTCGCCTGGGCGCTGGACCGGGTGCTCGCCGTGGTCGGCCTCTACCACGTCGTCTGGCATCCGGCGCTGCTGCGCCTGGCCCTGTTCATCTGCCTCTACTGCGCCCTGGCGCTGTGCGTCTATCGCTAGGACTCCTGCCATGATCCTCAAGAAACTCTTCGGCGTGCTCTTTACCCTGCTGGTGGTCTGCCTGGCGCTGATCCTCGGGCGGCTGCTCTGGGTGCACTACATGAACGACCCCTGGACCCGCGATGGCCGGGTACGCGCCGAGGTCATCACCATCGCGCCCGACGTGGCGGGCCTGGTGACCGAGATCGCCGTGCGCGACAACCAGTGGGTCAACAAGGGCGACCTGCTGCTGCAGATCGATCCCGAGCACTACGAGATCGCCGTGCACCAGGCCGAGGCCACGGTCGCCGCGCGCAAGGCCACCCTGGCCATGCGCCAGCAGAACGCGCGCCGCCGCGCCGACATCGACAGCCTGGTGGTTTCCCGCGAAAACCGCGAAGACGCCAGCAGCGCCGCCCTGGCCGCCGAGGCCGATCTGCGCCAGGCCCAGGCCCAGCTGGAATCGGCACGCCTCAACCTCAAGCGCACCCGGGTACTGGCGCCGGTCGATGGCTACGTGACCAACCTTTCGGTGTTCAAGGGCGACTACGCCGCTGCGGGCGCACCCAAGCTGGCCGTCATCGATGCCCATTCGTTCTGGGTCTATGGCTATTTCGAAGAGACCAAGCTGCCCCATGTACGGGTGGGGGCGGTCGCCGAGATGCGGCTGATGAGCGGCCAGACGCTACAGGGCCATGTGGAAAGCATCGCCCGCGGCATCTATGACCGCGACAATCCCCAGAGTCGCGAACTCACCGCCGACGTGAATCCCACCTTCAACTGGGTACGCCTGGCCCAGCGGGTACCGGTACGTATCGCTCTGGATCCGCTGCCGGAGGGGCTGCTGCTCGCAGCCGGTACCACCTGCACCGTCGTATTGGAAGACGCCCGCGGCGAGCGCTCCTGGTGGGATGCCTTCTGGCAGGGCTGAGTCCTGCCAAACGCCAGATTTTTTCTGTTCCCAAACAACAACACCCCTGACGTCGGCGGGTTTCGCGAGAGACGAAACCGGTCGAATTCAGGGGTGTGGTCGTAACCAGCCCAGTCCGCCGCGAGTGCGAAAGTACTCCCTGTACTCTTGGAACCCTCCCTTGCTGCAGAGCGTTCCGACCATGTGGCCATTGCGTCCCGGGTTAGGGGACGGCTTCGAGGTTGTCCATTGAATCGGCTTAAAGCTGCAATCCGATGACAGAGCCTCAGCTGCCGGTCATCGCGACCGGCAGCGTGTTCAGCTCACAGATCTGCCGTCAGGGACGACGACGACCCATGAAGAACGACACCACGAACAGCACCAGGAACAGCACGAACAGGATCTTGGCGATACTGGTGGCGGTACCGGCGATGCCACCGAAACCCAGGACGCCTGCGATGATCGCGATGATCAGGAAAGTGATAGCCCAGCTCAGCATGGTGTTTCTCCTATGTATTGCAAGTGCACTCAGTGGACGACAGCACCTGTCCAGCGAGCAGTGGTTTTGTTAGCGAAATCCTGGGTATCCAGACTCGCCATCCGTGGTTCCACAGCGTCCAGATCGAAATCCAGACCGTTGAGGTTGTGCGTCTGATTGAGCGCACGACCCATCATCAAAGCACTGAGCAACATACCGATGCTCACGACCGCCGCTGCAGCGAACAACACGATCATCAGCAGCATCCACATCATGGCCATGACCTCAGAATACCCAACGGGTCTGCTTCACCAGCCGGTCACCCTTGGACTGTGCCGGGATGGCTTTGAGTTCCCCACGACCTTGACTTGCCAGCGGCTTGGCTGCAGGCACCATGGCCTGGGCAGCAATGCGGGTGGACGCGATGAGTGCCTGTTCGCGGCTGACGTCCTGGCCCTGGGGGGCTGCGACGACGGCGCTGGCGAAGCAAGCGAAGAGCGCAGTACCTACCAAGTGCTTGCGAAGGGTCTGGCTGATCATCGGGTCTCTCCTGCAGTCCGTTGGCCCTAAGGCCGGCTTGCCAAGAAGAGTGCAGACTGCGTGCCAGCTTTCCGAAAATTATTTTTCCTTTTAAAAACAAGTACTTATTATTTCAACCAGGGACAGCCACACATGCACCTTGCAAGGTGCAACGTCTGAAGCATTGCGTTTTGCATGATCGCCGGAGGGGTATTCGTCGCCGCCAGGCTGTCTGCTCACCGAGCGCAGCGGCGAAAGCGGCCATAAGCGCCCTGTCCCTGGGGCAGAAAGTCGCCTTTCTCCCTCGTTTGACCCTCTGGGTTGCGATCTGCACGATACCCCCGGCGGCTTCGACGAGTCGTCTAGTGGTCCTGCGGATTGCAACTTGCACGATGTATCATGGACTAACTCCCACCCCCCTCCTTTAGTGTGTTTCGGCCCTTTGGCCCGGAGTTCTCCCGTCATGGAACAAACCAGCGGTCGCATCCTGCTCGTGGACGACGAAGCCGCCATCCTGCGTACCTTCCGTTTCTGTCTGGAAGACGCCGGCTACAGCGTCGCCACGGCCAACAGCGCGGCCCAGGCCGAAGCCCTGCTCTTGCGGCAGGTCTACGATCTTTGCTTTCTCGATCTGCGCCTGGGCGCGGACAACGGTCTGGACGTGCTGCAGCAAATGCGCATCCAGGCGCCCTGGATGCGGGTGGTGATCGTCACCGCCCACTCGGCCATCGATACCGCCGTGGATGCCATGCAGGCCGGCGCCGCCGACTACCTGGTGAAACCCTGCAGCCCCGATCAGTTGCGCATGGCCGCGGCCAAGCAGCTTGAATTCCGCCAGCTCTCGGCGCGCCTGGAAGCCCTCGAAGGCGAGGTGCGCAAGTCCAGCGCCGGCCTGGACTCGCGCAGTCCGACGATGATGAGCATCCTGGAGACCGCCCGGCAGGTCGCCACCACCGATGCGAACGTGCTGATCCTCGGTGAATCCGGCTCCGGCAAGGGCGAACTGGCCCGGGCCATCCACGCCTGGAGTCGGCGCGCCAAGAAGACCTTCGTCACGATCAACTGCCCGTCGCTGTCCGCCGATCTGATGGAAAGCGAGATGTTCGGCCACACCCGCGGCGCCTTCACCGGGGCCAGCGAGAGCACCCTCGGCCGGGTCAGCCAGGCCGATGGCGGTACCCTCTTCCTCGACGAGATCGGTGACTTCCCCCTGGCCCTGCAGCCCAAGCTGTTGCGCTTCATCCAGGACAAGGAATACGAGCGCGTCGGCGATCCGGTCACCCGGCGCGCCGACGTGCGCATCCTCGCCGCCACCAACCGCAACCTGGAACAGATGGTGGCGGAAAACGAATTCCGCGAAGACCTGCTCTATCGCCTCAATGTCATCGTGCTCAACCTGCCGCCGCTGCGCGAGCGCAAGGAGGACATCGTCGATCTCGCCGAGCGCTTCCTCGCCCGCTTCGTCAAGGACTACAACAGACCTGCCCACGGCTTCAGCGAGGCGGCCCTGGAAGCCCTGCGCAACTATGGCTGGCCGGGCAACGTCCGCGAGCTGCGCAACGTCATCGAACGGGCCAGCATCATCTGTGGCCAGGACCTGGTGGACGTCAATCACCTGGGCATGGGTGACAGCCCGGCCACCAGCGGCGCCGCCAGCGCGCCGCGGGTCGGCGAGGCCCTGAGCCTGGAAGCCCTGGAACGGGCCCACATCGCCGCGGTGATGGCCACCAGCGAGACCCTCGACCAAGCCGCCAAGACCCTGGGCATCGATGCCTCCACGCTCTATCGAAAACGCAAGCAGTACGGGCTATGAAGCTGCCGATCAAGCTGCACACCCGCCTCTTCCTCAGCATTTCCGCGCTGATCGCCGTGGCCCTCATCGGACTGCTGGTGGGACTGGTCAGCGTCCTGCACCTGGCCCGCGAGCAGAGCGTCCAGACCCGCAGCAACCTGGACTTCATCAACCTGACGCTGAACATGCGCCAGGAACTGAGCAACAGCCTGTTCCAGATGCTCGATGGCGCCCCGGATCCGCAATCCCTGGTCGCCGCCCAGCAACGCTTCGAGCAGAACCTGCAGCTGGTCCAGGGCGAGATGCACAAGCCCGAGCAGCTGGCCGTGCTGGAAGACGTCAAGCGGCGCTACGAGCGCTTCGCCGATTACCTGCGTTCGCCGCCTGGCGGTTACAACCAGTTGCGCGCCGATCCGGGTTTCCAGGAGACCCTCGACGCCTTGCGGCATCGCATCTACGACCTGCAGAAAAGCTATGTGGTGACCCTGGAGCGCATGCAGGACGAGGCCCATGATCGGGCGGTGATCATCGCCATGCTCCTGGCGCTGATCGGCGTGGCCATCCTGGTCACCGGGGTGGTGACCGCAAACGGCATCGCCAAGCGCTTCACCGGTCCCATCGACGGCCTGGCCAAGGCCGCCGAGCGCATCAGCCAGGGCAATTTCGACGTCCAGCTGCCCACCTCGCAGATCGCCGAATTCACCCTGCTCAGCCGCCGCTTTGGCAACATGGCCCAGGCCCTGCACCGCCTCAGCCAGACCAATGTCGAGGCCCTGGTGGCCGGGCAGCGGCGCCTGCAGGCGGTGCTCGACAGCATCGACTACGGCCTGGTGATCCTCGATCCCCAGGGCAACATCGAACACGCCAATCCGGTGGCCTGCCGCCAGCTGGGCTGGAACGAGAACCACCTGGGCGAATCCCTGATCGCCGCCCTGGAACGGCCGGAGATCGAGGCGAGCGTGCAGCGGGTATTGGCCGGTGGGGCCCTGGATGCCGCCCCCGAAGACCTGGAGATCCGTGTCGACGACGAGGTGCGGCTGCTGGCCTGGAGTCTGACCCCGGTGAACCACGCCGATGGCCGCAGCGTGGGTGCGCTCATGGTGCTGCGCGATGTCACCGAGCAGCGCGCCTTCGACCGGGTGCGCAACGAGTTCGTCCTGCGCGCCTCCCACGAATTGCGCACCCCGGTCACCGGCATGCACATGGCCTTCGGTCTGCTGCGCGAGCGTCTCAAGGTGGCGCCGGAATCCCGCGAGGCCTTTCTGCTGCAGACGGTGGACGAGGAAACCCATCGACTGGTGCAGCTGATCAACGACCTGCTGGACTACTCCCGTCACCAGAGCGGCCTGCAGCGCCCGGAAAAGCTGCCGAGCGAGATCGGCGACCTGCTGGAAGCAGCCCGCGCCCGCCATGCCGACGAGGCCCGCGAGCGCGATGTCGAGCTGGCCGTCGAGTTGCTGCATACGCCGCTGCCACGGGTCAGCCTGGATCCCAAGCAACTGGGTCGGGTGTTCGACAACCTGCTGAGCAATGCCCTGCGTCATACCCCGGCGGGCGGCCGTATCGTCATCCAGGCCATGCGCCAGAACGAGCAGCTGCTGATGGCGGTGCAGGACAATGGCGAAGGCATCGCCTACGCCCAGCAAGGCCGGGTGTTCGAGCCCTTCGTGCAGATCGGCAGCCAGAAGGGCGGCGCCGGCCTGGGCCTGGCCCTGTGCAAGGAAATCATCCGCCAGCACGGTGGCCGCATCGGCGTGGTCTCCCGCCCCGGTCAGGGCACCCAGATCTTCATGACCTTGCCGACCTGAGCCAGGCGGCACGGGGCCGCCCTAGGTTGGGTCGAGCGCAGCGAAGCCCAACAGCGGCGGTTCAAGTCCGCCTTGTCGGGCTTCGACGAAGGAGCCGTCTCAACCCAACCTACGGTCCGGCTTACCGCAGCGTCCGCTCTAGCGCCTGGCGCCAGCCGGCGTAGAGTTCGGGCACGGCATTGGCGCGAGGTTCGTAGCGGCGACGTGGCCGTTCGAGATCGGCCAGGGCCGCGGCGTCCTGCCACCAGCCCAGGGCATGGCCGGCCAGGTGCGCGGCACCCAGCGCCGAGACCTCCGGCGACAGGCTGCAGATCACCGGGCGCTGCAGGAGATCGGCCTGGAATTGCAGCAGCCATTCGTTGCGCGTGGCGCCGCCATCCACCCAGAGTTCGTCCAGGGGCGTCGGACTGTCCTGCTGCATGGCGTCGAAGACGTCGCGAATCTGGTAGGCGATGGCCTCCAGAGCCGCGCGCATCAGGTGCGCCCGGCCGCAGTTCTCGGCGAGGCCACAGAACAGCCCGCGCGCCTCGGCCCGCCAGTGCGGCGCACCCAGGCCGCCCAGCGCCGGGACGAAGTAGACGCCGCCGTTGTCCGGCAGCGCCGCGGCTTCCGCGGCCAGGGCCTCCAGCTCTCCGGAGCCACCCAGCAGCCGCGCCGTCCAGCCCACGGCGGCGCCGGTATGGACGATGTTGCCTTCCAAGGCAAAGGTCGGAGTATCCCCCAGGCGCCAGGCCAGGGTAGTGGCCAAGCCATGGGCGGAAACCACCGGTTCGGCGATGGGCGTCATCAGCGACGAGCCGGTGCCCAGGGTGGCCTTGACCTTGCCCGGGACGAAACCGCCCTGGCCGAACAGGGCCGCATGGGAATCGCCGATCATCGCCAGGATCGGCAGACCGGCCGGCAGCGGACCCTGGGCACGGGTCTCGCCGAAGCAGCCGGCACTGGAGCGAACCTCCGGCAGCGCCGCCCGGGGAATGCCGAACAGATCCAGCAGCTGCGCATCCCATTCGCCACCGCGCAGGTCGAGCAACTGGGTACGGGCGGCGTTGGCCGCGTCGATGAGAAAGCTCGTGCCGCCGCTGAGTTGCCAGAGTAGCCAGCTGTCCACGGTCCCTAGGCAGATGTCGCCGGCGGCGGCACGCGCCGTGCCGTCGGGGATCTGGTCGAGCAGCCAGCGCCATTTGCCGGCGGAAAACATCGGGTCCAGCGCCAGGCCGCTGCGCTCGCGGATCAGCTCGCCGTGGCCGGCGGTGTGCAAGGCCTCGCACTGCGGCTGGGATCTCTTGCACTGCCAGCTCACCAGGGGGCCGAGCAACTGGCCGCTGCCGCGCTCCCAGGCCAGGGCGGATTCGCGCTGGTTGCTGATGGCGATGGCCGCCAAGGGTGCGTCCGTCTGGGCCAGGCAGTCGCCGATGGCGCCCTGCAGGGCCTGCCAGATGGCCAGGGGATCCTGCTCGGCATAGCCCGCCTGCGGATGCTGGACGGTCAGCGGCCGGGAACCGCGGGCTACGACCCGACCGGCGCGATCCACCAGGATCGCCTTGGCATTGGTGGTGCCCTCGTCGAGGGCGAGGATCAGCGGTTCGGCGGCCATGGCAGCTCCTGTTGTTCTTATCGTGGCAGCGCCTGCGCCTCAGCGCAGGCGCTGCACCGCGGCGACGATACCGGCGGCATCGATACCGTGCTTGGCGCGGGTCGGACCGCGGCCACCGGCAGCGGCATACTCGCCATCGGCGATGCCCAGGCGGATCAACGGCACGCCCAGCGCGGCCTCGGCCATGACCTCGGCGACCAGGCTGCCCACCCCGCCGTTGGCGTTGTGCTCCTCCACCGTGACCACCCCACCGCGAGCGGCGCAGAGGGCTTCCAGCAACGCCTCGCGCTGCAGCGGACGGATCGACGACAGGTTGATCACCTGGGCGCTGATACCCTGCTCGGCCAGCAACCGCGCGGCGTCCACCGCCTCGTGGACCACCGAGCCCAGGGCCACCAGGCTGACGTCGTGACCCTGGCGCAGCACGTCGACCTGACCGGGGACGAAGCGATAGTCGGAGCCGTGCAGATCGGGCAGCGCCTTGCCGTCCAGGCGGATATAGACCGGACCGTCATGGGCCAGGGCGTGCTCGACGATCTGCCGGCACTCGCTGCCATCGGCCGGCGCATAGATTTCCACGTTACCGAAGCCGCGCATCACGGCGATGTCGTCGAGGCTGTGGTGAGTGCTGGCCAGGGGACCGTAGCTGGCCCCGGCGTTGAGGCCGAACATCTTGACGTTGGACCTGTTGTAGCAGACGTCCACCTTGACCTGTTCGTTGGCCCGGGAGATCAGGAAGGGCGCGGCGTTGCAGGTCACCGCCACCTTGCCGGCGAGGCCCAGGCCGGCGGCCACCCCGACCAGGGTCTGTTCGGCGATGCCGACGTTGACCAGGCGCTCCGGGAAGCGTTTGACGAAGGGGCCGATCTTGGCCGTGGAAGTGGAATCGCTCACCACCGGCACCAGGTCGACGCCAGCGTCCACCGCGGCGATGAAGGCCTCGACCATGACGTTGGCGAGATGGGCTTCGCCCGGGGTCTGGGTATCAGTGGCCATGGTCGAGTTCCTCCAGTGCAGCGGCGATCTCGTCGCCCTTGGGCACGCGGTGGTGCCATTCGGGTTTGCCTTCGATGAAGGAAACCCCCTTGCCTTTGACGGTATTGGCGATCAGCACCTGGGGCTGGCCGCGGTGTTCGCGCAGCGCTTCCAGGGTCTCCACCAGCTGGGCCACGTCGTTGCCGTCGCACTCGACCACATGGAAGCCGAAGGCGCGCCATTTCTCGGCCAGGGGCTCCAGCGGCAGGATCTCCGCGGTGGGACCGGCCAGTTGCAGGCGGTTGTGGTCGACGATCACCGTGAGGTTGTCCAGCCGATACTTGGCGGCGGTCAACGCCGACTCCCAGTTGGAGCCCTCGCCCAGTTCGCCGTCACCGGTCAGCACATAGACGCGGCGCGGACTGCCATCGCGTTGCGCGGCCAGGGCGATCCCGGTGGCGACCGGCAAGCCATGGCCGAGGGCGCCGGTGTTGAGCTCGATGCCCGGGGTCTTCTGCCGCACCGGATGGCCCGGCAGGTGGGAGTCGAAATGCTGGTAGGTGTTGAGCCATTCCGGCGGGAAATAGCCGGCCTCGGCCAGGCAGCAGTAAAGGCCGCCGACGCCATGGCCCTTGCTCTGGATGTAGATGTCGCGCCGGGGATCGGCGAGGCGTTCCGGGGCGACGTCGAGCAGGCGGAAATAGAGGGTGGCGAGGATGTCGGTCTCCGACAGATCCGCCCCGGTATGGCCGCCGGCGGGCGAGCCGGCATTGAGCTGGATGACGCGCCGGCGGATCAGCCGGGCCTTTTCGCGAATCTGCGCGACGTCGTACTGGAACGGATTCATCAGGCGACCCCCTCGGGTTATCCGAAGCTGCGATGGAGCAGACGCCTGCCGAGGTTTCAGTGGGCGTCTTATGAATATTTATTCGTCACTGAAAATATATTTATCATTTAGACCCCAATCCGCAGGGCAGTCAATAGCCAGGAAAGGCCGTCGGCGACGTGGCGAGCGGATAGAATACGTGGCGGGATGCGGGATTGCCGAAGCCATCGCGTTCGGCATGCGGCGATGAAAAGGCGCTTGACTTCCATCCGTAACAGGCGGAGTCTGAATTAAAAATCAGGCACGCATAAATATTCACGCGGGCCGGACACAAGAACAATAACTTCTAGGAGAAGTTCGTGGACGCCAAAGCCCCGACCGCCTCGCCACCCGCCAAGCCCCTGGCCCGCCTGGCACTGCGCCTGCCGCGCAACGTCGGCGGCCCGCTGATCGGCCTGGCGCTGCTGATCGCCGTGTTCTCCTTTGCCTCGGAGTACTTCTTCTCCCTGCGCAACGCCCTCAACATCCTCGACCAGGTGACCGTGCTCGGCATCCTGGCCATCGGCATGACCCTGGTCATCGTCATCGGCGGCATCGACCTGTCGGTGGGCTCGGTGCTGGCCTTCGCCATGATGCTGCTCGGCTGGCTCTACCAGGACCTCGGCTGGTCGCTGGGGCTGGCGATTCCCGCAGCCATCCTCGGTGGCCTGGTCTGCGGCCTGGTCTCGGGACTGCTCATCGCCCAGGCCCGGCTACCCGCCTTCATCGCCACCCTGACCATGATGTCGGTGGCCCGGGGCCTCGCCAACATCCTCACCGACGGCCGCCAGATCGTCGGCTTCCCGGACTGGTTCACCAACCTGGCCACGGTGCGGCACTTCGGCTTCCTCTCGGTCACCGTCGGATTGTTCCTGCTGATGCTGCTGGTGGCCTGGGTCTTCCTGCGCTTTCGCGCCGGTGGCCGCAACCTCTATGCCATGGGCGGCAGCGCCGAGGTGGCGCGGTTGTCGGGCATCAAGGTGCGCACCATTACTGTCTGGATCTATGCCCTGAGCGGCGCCCTGGCAGGCCTGGCCGCGGTGGCCATGGCGGCGCGCCTGGATTCGTCCCAGCCCAGCGCCGGCCTGTCCATGGAACTGGATGCCATCGCCGCGGTGGTGATCGGCGGCGCCAGCCTCAGCGGCGGCGTCGGCAGCGTCGGTGGCACCCTGGTAGGGGTGCTGATCATCGGCGTGCTGCGCAACGGCCTGAACCTGCTGGGGGTCTCGCCCTTCGTGCAGCAGGTGATCATCGGCATCGTCATCGCCCTGGCCGTCACCCTGGACACCCTGCGCCGCCGTAACGGGCAGCGCTAGGTCAGATCTGCTTCGTCTCGTCACCGCAGTACAACAATAACAACGGAGTGCCATCCATGCTGACCCCCAAGAAGCTGTTGCTCAGTACCCTGTTCGCCGCCATGACCTGCACCGGCGCCCTCAATGCCCAGGCCAAGGAACTCACCGTGGGCCTGGCCGTGGCCAACCTGCAGGCCGACTTCTTCAACCAGATCAAGCAGGCCGTCGAGGCCGAAGGCAAGGCCAAGGGCATCAAGGTGATCACCGTGGACGCCCAGGGCAACTCGGCGACCCAGGTCAACCAGATCCAGGACCTGATCACCCGCCAGGTCGACGCCCTGATCTACATCCCGGCCGGCGCCACCGCCGCCGGTGTCCCGGTCAAGGCGGCCAAGGCCGCCGGCATCCCGGTGGTGGCGGTGGACCGCAACGCCCCCGACGCTCCGGGTGACACCTTCATCGCCAGCGACAGCGTCGCCGCCGCCCGCACCCTGGCCGGATACGTCGGCAAGGTCACCAATGGCAAGGGCCGCGTCGCCATCCTCCAGGGCCAGATCGGCACCACGCCGGAAAACGATCGCGCCAAGGGCTTTTCCGAAGGCCTGGCCACCTTTCCCGAGCTGAAGGTGGTCGCCCAGCAGCCTGCCGAGTGGGCCCAGGACAAGGGCTTCGCCGTGGCCCAGGACATGCTCCAGCGCGATCCCAACATCAATGTCTTCTTCGGGCGAGCCGACGCCATGGCGCTGGGCGCTGCCCAGGCGGTCAAGGTCGCCAACCTCGACCATCCGGTGACCATCGTCGGCTTCGACGGCGACGTGGCCGGCCTCAAGGCCGTGGCCGCCGGCACCCTGTCAGCCACCATGACCCAGCAGACCCGCAAGATGGGACGCATGGCCCTGGAATCGGCGGTGGCGCTCAAGGAAGGCAAGCAGGTGCCCAAGGAGCAGCTGCAGGAGGCGATCCTGACCACCAAGGACAACGTCGCCCCCTTCATCGAGAACCACCCGTAACCACGATCTGCTGCGCGTTGGCCCAACCTGCGTTGAATACAGCCTGGATCGCCAGCCCGGTCGGACTGCTCATTTACCACGCGTAAATCCGAGCACACACCTGGTTGACATCCCCCAGCCGCATTCAACTGGGTCGGCTCCACCTCGCAAGATCGTGTCGGCTCCTGCACCAGGTGCCTCCCGATTGGAGGCGCCGTTTCAGCTCCCCCCTCGGAGGCCCCATGTCCGCCGTCATGCCCCTGGAACAGCCCGCGGCCCTCAGCCTGAGAAACATCGGCAAGAAATACGCCGGCATCGAGGTGCTGGCCGGGGTGGACGTCGACATCCAGCCCGGTGAGGTCCTGGCCCTGCTCGGCGAGAACGGCGCCGGCAAGTCCACCCTGTCGTCGATCATCGCCGGCCTGGTGCCGCCCGAAGCCGGTGGTCGCATGACCTGGCTGGGTCGCGACTACGCCCCGGATTCCCCCGGCGCCGCGCTGGCCGCCGGCATCGGCCTGATCCACCAGGAGATCCGCCTGCTGCCGGAACTGACCATCGCCGAGAACATGTTCGTCGGTCGCCTGCCCATGCGCGGCGGTCGCATTGATCGCGCCTTCATGGAAACCGAGGCCCAGCGCCAGCTGGATCGCCTGGGCCTGAAGGTACCCGCCACGCGCACCGTGGCCGGCCTCAGCGTGGCCGCCCAGCAACTGGTGGAGATCGCCAAGGCGCTGACCCTCAAGGCGCGCCTCTTGATCCTCGACGAACCCACCGCGGCCCTGGGTGGCGAAGAGACCGAGTTGCTGTTCGCCCAGGTCGAGCGGCTCAAGGCCGAGGGCGTCTCCTTCATCTACATCAGCCATCGCCTGGAAGAGATCGCGCGCATCGCCGACCGGGTGCTGGTCTTGCGTGACGGCCGCCAGATCGCCCTGCACGCCACCGCCCAGGTGCCGGTGCGGCAACTGGTGGAAGAGATGGTCGGGCGCAGCGTGGAGCGCATCTTCCCGACCATGGCCGCACCGGGTACGCGGGAGGTGCTGCGGGTCAAGGACCTCAGCTGCCGCGAGATGCCGCTCAAGCACATCGATTTCGCGGTGCGCGCCGGCGAGGTGTTCGGCGTGGCCGGGGTGGTCGGCGCCGGCCGTACCGAACTGGTCCGCGCCATCGCCGGCGCTGCCGAGCAGGTCACCGGCACCCTGGTGCTGGAAGGCCAGACCTGCCGCTTCGCCAGTCCCTGCGAAGCCATCCAGGCCGGCATCGTACTGGTGCCCGAGGATCGCAAGCAGCAGGGCGTGGTGGTCGATCACGCCATCGAGGAAAACCTCATCTATGGCAACACCGATCTGCTCGCCGCCGGCGGCTGGGTCTCCCCCGGCGGCCTGCGCGCCTTCGCCCGCAAGGCGGTGGCGCGGCTCGGCGTGAAGGGCCAACCGGAGCAGGCCATCGCCGCCCTCTCGGGTGGCAACCAGCAGAAGGTGATCATCGCCAAGTGGCTGGCCCGCAATCCCAAGGTCTTCATCCTCGACGAGCCCACCCGCGGCATCGACGTCGGCGCCCGCGCCGCCATCTACCAGGTGATCGCCGAACTGGCGGCCACCGGCATGGCGGTGATCGTGGTCAGCTCGGATCTCGACGAGGTCCTCGGCCTGTCGCACCGGGTCATGGTGATGAGCCGTGGCCAGCAGATGGGCATTCTCGAACGTGAACAGGCCACTCCGGTGGCCGTGATGGAATTGGCTACCGCCTGACTAGGAGTTTTCCCATGCGTCTCTTCGATCTCGGCGGCCAGACCGCCTTCGTCACCGGTGCCGGCAGCGGCATCGGCCAGGCCATCGCCATCGGTCTCGCCGAGGCGGGGGCGCAGGTGGCCTGCTTCGACCTGCCTGGCAGTCGCGACCTGGCCGGTACCGTCGAGCGCATCCAGGCCCACGGCCGCCGCGCCCTGGCTCTGGAAGGCTCGGTGACCAGCGCCGCCGACCTGGAAGCCGCCGTGGCCCGCACCGAGGCCGAACTCGGCCCCCTGAGCCTGGCCGTCAACAGCGCCGGCATCGCCAACGCCCAGCCGGCCGAGGAGCTGGAGCTGGAGCGCTGGCAGCGCATGCTCGACATCAACCTGACCGGGGTGATGCTCAGCTGCCAAGCCCAGGCACGGGTGATGCTGCCACGCGGTCGCGGTGCCATCGTCAACATCGCCTCCATGTCCGGCAGCATCGTCAACCGTGGCCTCCTGCAGGCCCACTACAACACGTCCAAGGCCGGGGTCATCCACCTGACCAAGAGCCTGGCGATGGAATGGGCCGAGCGCGGCATCCGCGTCAACTGCATCAGCCCCGGCTATACCGCCACCCCCATGAACACCCGCCCCGAGGTGGCCGACCAGGTCAAGATCTTCGAGCAGACCACCCCACTGGGCCGCATGGCCGAGGTGGAAGAAATGGTCGGCCCGGCGATCTTCCTCTGCAGCCCGGCCGCGTCCTTCTGCACGGGCGTCGATCTAATCGTCGATGGCGGTTTCGTCTGCTGGTAACAACCCTCTGGCGATCACGCGCACCGGGTCGCCAACCGCTCTAGGAGGTTTCACGTGGAACATCGCTTCGCAGGTCAAACGGTGGTCATTACCGGCGGTTGCCGGGGCATCGGCGAGGGCATCGCCGAGCGCTTCGGTCGCGAGGGTGCCAACCTGGTGCTGGTGTCCAACGCCGAGCGGGTGCACGACACCGCCACGCGGCTGGCGGCCGAGACCGGTGCCGAGGTGCTGCCGCTAATCGTGGATATCACCGACGAGGCGGCGGTGGCCGATCTCTATGCCCAGGCCGAAGCCCGCTTCGGGCGCGTCGACGTCTCGGTGCAGAACGCCGGCGTCATCACCATCGACGCCTTCGACCGCATGCCGCGCGAGGACTTCGACCGCATCCTGCAGGTCAACACCACCGGCGTCTGGTTGTGCTGCCGCGAAGCGGCCAAGCGCATGGTCGCCGCTGGCCGTGGTGGGCGCCTGATCAACACCAGCTCCGGCCAGGGTCGCCAGGGCTTCATCTACACGCCGCACTATGCGGCGAGCAAGATGGGCGTCATCGGCATCACCCAGAGTCTGGCCCACGAACTGGCGCGCCACGGCATCACGGTCAACGCCTTCTGCCCCGGTATCATCGAAAGCGAGATGTGGGACTACAACGACCGGGTCTGGGGCGAGATCCTTTCCACCCCGGAAAAGCGCTATGGTCAGGGCGAACTGATGACCGAATGGGTCGGCAACATCCCCATGAAGCGCGCCGGCACTCCCGCCGACGTAGCCGGCCTGGTGGCCTTCCTCGCCTCGGCGGACGCCGCCTATATCACCGGGCAGGCGATCAATGTGGACGGTGGCCTGATCATGTCTTGATCGACCCCCCGGGACGCCAGGCCGCAAAAGCCTTGGCGTCCGGCGGGAGGCTGAGGGAAAATAGCTGGAAAATGCGCCTTTCTAACAGGTACGTGCCTGCTTTTCGGTAGTTCGTCGCGGTCAGGGGACTTCCCGGTCCGGGCTGGCCGCCGCGAACGCGGCGTATCCGCTGGTACCGGGAATCTGGATGAGTAACCTCGAAGAACAACGCCTGCTGACCAAGATCGCCTCCCTCTACTACGAAGAAGGACTCAAGCAGTCGCAGATCTCCGAACAGCTCGACCTGTCGCAATCCTTCGTCAGCCGGGCCCTGAGCCGAGCGCTCAAGGAAGGCATCGTGCGCATCTCGGTGCAGCGCCCGCGCAACTTCCACCTGGAACTGGAACGCCAGCTGCAGCAGCGCTATGGCATCCGCCAAGCCATCGTGGTGGAGCCCACCGGTGACGACGAAGAGGCCATCAAGCAGGCCATCGGCTCGGCCGCCGCCCACTACCTGGAAACCAGCGTCACCGAGAAGGACCACATCGGCATCTCCTCCTGGAGTTCCACCATCCGCGCCATGGTCGGCCACATGCACCGGGGCAGCAGTCGCCAGGGCGCCACGGAGGTGGTGCAGCTGCTCGGCGGGGTCGGCAACAAGGGCGCCTTCGAGGCCACCCTGCTGACCCAGCAACTGGCCAATTTGCTGGGTTGCCCGGCCTATCTGCTGCCGTCCCAGAGCATCGAGCAGTCACCGGAAAGTCGCCAGCGCATCCTGCAGCTGGACGAGGTGCGCGAGGTCACCGAACGCTTCGCCCGGCTCACCGTGGCCCTGGTCGGCATCGGTGAGCTGGAGCCTTCGCAGCTCCTGCGCAACAGCGGCAACTACCATGGCGAGGCCATGCTCGAGGTGCTGGCCGCCCGCGGCGCGGTGGGTGACATCTGCCTGAGGTACTTCGATGCCCAGGGCCGGCCGGTGCTGGACGACAGCGAAGAGACCGTGGTCGCGGTGGACCTGCCGCAACTGCTAAAGATCGACCGCGTGGTGGGTCTGGCCGGGGGCCTGCGCAAGGTCAACGCCATCCGCGGCGCGCTGCAAGGCGGTTATCTGGATGTCCTGGTGGTCGATCTGCGCACCGCCCTAGCGCTGATACCCTGATCGACGCAAGACGCTGCCAAAACTGCACTCGAAAACGCGATTCCCTGCCAAACGGCACGCTCGGCGTGGAAATCTTTGGCAACATTCGGCACGGGCTGATCCGTAAGCTGTAGGACGACCGTTCTCTGGATAGCGTCCCATGACCTCTGCCTCTTCGGCTTCGGCCACCGCCCCTGCCCTGCCCGCCTCCCAGCGGGCCGCCGCCCTTTCGGCGCGTCTCGATCGCCTGCCGGCCACCCGCAGTCTGTGGCGCCTGGTGGCCCTGCTGTCCATCGGTGGCTTCTTCGAACTCTACGACCTGTTCCAGACCGCCTACATCAGCCCCGGGCTCTTGCGTGATGGCGTCTTCCAGACCGGCGCGGCCGGGGTATTCGGGGTCTCCGACCAGGCGGCCTTCGCCGCGGCCACCTTTCTCGGCCTGTTCGTCGGCGCCAGCCTGCTCAGCCCCATCGCCGACCGCTTCGGCCGCCGGGCGATCTTTACCTGGGCGCTGGTCGGCTACACCCTGGCGACCCTCGCCATGGGCCTGCAGACCACCGCCCTGGGGCTGATCGCCCTGAGATTCGTAGTGGGCATCGGCCTGGGCCTGGAGCTGGTGACCATCGACGCCTATCTGTCGGAACTGGTGCCCAAGGCCATGCGCACCTCGGCCTTCGCCTTCGCCTTCGCCCTTCAGTTCCTCTCGGTGCCGGCGGTGGCGCTGCTGTCCTGGTGGCTGGTACCCCAGGCGCCGCTGGGCATCTCCGGCTGGCGCTGGGTGGTGCTGTCCAGTGCCGTCTTCGCCCTGTTCATCTGGTGGCTGCGCCAGCGCCTGCCCGAATCACCGCGCTGGCTGGCGCAGCAGGGCCGGCTGGACGAAGCCGAACGCGGTGTGGAGCGCCTGGAAGCCGCCTGCCAGGCCGACAGCGGCCAGCCGCTGCCGCCACCTGCAGAGGTGGTGGAAGAACGCGCGGTAAACGCGCGCTTCGCCGCCCTCTGGCAGCCGCCCTATCGACGCCGGGTGATCATGCTGATCGTCTTCAACCTGTTCCAGGCCATCGGCTTCTTCGGCTTCGGCAACTGGCTGCCGGCGCTGCTGTCCGGCCAGGGCGTGAGCCTGACCCACAGCCTGGGCTATGCCTTCGTCATCACCCTCGCCTATCCACTGGGTCCGCTGCTGTTCGTGCGCATCGCCAATCGCTTCGAGAACAAGTGGCAAATCGTCGGCTCCGCCCTGGGTACGGTGGGCTTCGGCAGCCTGTTCGCCCTGCAGCAGGGTGCCCTCGGCCTGATCCTCTGTGGCGTCGGCATCACCTTCTGCAACGCCTGGCTGACCTTCGCCTTCCACTCCTACCAGGCCGAGCTGTTTCCCACCGCCATCCGCGCCCGGGCGGTGGGCTTCTGCTATTCCTTCAGCCGGCTGTCCACGGTGTTCAGCAGCCTGCTGATCGGCACCCTGCTGGAGCGCCTGGGCACTCCGGGCGTGCTGGCCTTCATCGTCGCCAGCATGCTGATCGTGGTGCTGACCATCGGCCTGTACGGCCCGCGCACCCGCAACCGGGCGCTGGAGGACATCGCCCGCTAGTCGGGCCCGCAGTCAGAGCCGGAACTGCCGTACCGCGCCGTTCAGGTCGCCAGCCAGGCGCGCCAGGTCGCTGCTGGCGGCGGCGGTCTGCCCGGCCCCGGCGGCGTTCTGGGTGGACAGGTCACGGATGCTGGTGAGGTTGCGATCCACCTCGCGGGCCACCTGGGCCTGCTCCTCGGTGGCGGCGGAGATGCTCAGGTTGCGCTCGGTGATCTGCACGATGTGGCGACCGATCTCGGCCAGGGCCTCGCCGGCGGCAGCGGCCACCGTCAGGCAGGCACCGGCCTGCCGATTGCTGGTGGCCATGGCGTCCACCGCCTTGCCGGCGCCGCCCTGGATGGCGCCGATCATGTCTTCGATCTCGCCGGTGGACTGCTGGGTACGGGCCGCCAGGGCGCGCACCTCGTCGGCCACTACGGCAAACCCCCGCCCCGCCTCGCCGGCGCGCGCCGCTTCGATGGCGGCGTTGAGCGCCAGCAGATTGGTCTGCTCGGCGATGCCACGGATGACGTCGAGCACCCCGCTGATGCGCTGTACCTGGGCAGCCAGGCCATCGATCTCGCCGCTGCTGGACGCCACGGCGGTGTGCAGGGCGTGAATGGTGGTGAGGGTCTCCTCGACCCGGCGCTGACCGAGATCGGCCGAGGCGCGCGAGTCCTGGGCGGCGGCGCTGGCGGCAGCGGCGTTGCGCGCCACCTCCTCCACCGCGGCGGTCATCTGGTTGACGGCGGTGGCGGCCTGGGCCAGTTCGTCGTTCTGCCGCTGGATGCCGCGCAGGCCGGTCTCGGTGACCGTCGACAGCTCCTCGGAAGTGGACGCCAGGGTGGTGGACGACAGGGTCAGGCGCTCCAGGGTGCCGCGCAGGTTGTCCTGCATCCGCGCCATGGCGGCGAGCAGCCGGCCGGGTTCGTCGCGCCCGTCCTGCTCGACCGGCCGACCGAGGTCATTGGCGGCGATGCGCTCGGCCACCGCCAGGGCTTTTTCCAGCGGTCCGGTGAGGCTGCGGGTAAAGCGCCAGGCCAGCAGCAGGGTACCGGCCAGGGCCACCGCCATCACCGCCACGGTGATGGCGGTGGCGTTCTGGTAGCTGGCCGTGGAGGCGGCGGCCAGGCGCGTGACCTTGCCATCGACCAGCCCGGCGAGTTCGTTGACGGTGGCGCTCAGGGCATTGCCGCTGCGGGCCATCTCGCCGTCCTGACCGGCAAGCTTGAGCAGCTCGGCGTCGTTCTGGTCGTCCAGCGCCTTGAGATAGCGATTCTGGTTGTCCAGGTAGGTGGCCAGCTGGCCGGTCATCCGGGTATAGACCTCACGCCCGGTGTCGGTGAGCAGCAGGGCGTCGAACTGGCGCACGTGCTGTTCCAGGGCGGCCTTGGCCGCTTCGATGGCCTTGTGTACCGCCTGGGTCTCGGCGTTGGAGGTCGCCAGCATCAGCCCCTGGTTGTGCATGCGCAGACTCAGCAGGTCGGCGCGGATTTCGCCGATGGTCTGGACGCTGGGGATCACGTTACCGACGATCTGCTCCTCGCCCTCCTTGATGACGCGATTCTGGCCCAGGGAAAACAGCCCGAGGCCGATCACCAGCAGGGCGAAGAATCCAAAGGCGACCAGGGCCCGCGGGGCGATGTTGAGGGAGCGAAGCTTCACCGGAGACTCCTCGAAAAAATGATTAGCCCCCTCATGATCGGCCAAACGGCGCCAGGCTTTAGGGTTCGCTGGCAGCGGATGGACGATTTATCGCCTAGGCCTCCCCCGTCTCGTTCAACCGCGTCTGCGCCAGACGTTTCGCGCCGGCCACGTCGGCCTTGCCGGTCCCCAGTTTCGGCAGGCTGTCCACCGCCAGCCAGGCCGAGGGCAGCAGCAGTCCGCTCACGCCCTGGGCCAGCAGGGTCTTCTCCACCGCCGCACCGTCCAGGGTGCCGGTATGCAGCACCACGATGCGCTCGCCCTTCCTGGCATCCGGTAGATTGACCGCCTGCAGCTCGATGTCCGGATCCTGTACCGCGCGCGCCAGGGCCTGCTCCACGGCGCCCAGGCTGACCATCTCGCCGCCGATCTTGGCGAAGCGCGAATAGCGGTCGACGATGGTGAGAAAGCCGTCCTCGTCCAGCCGGCCCTGGTCGCCGGTGACGTACCAGCGTTCGCCATCGATCTCACGAATGGCCTTGGCGGTGCGCTCGGGATCGTTCAGATAGCCCTGCATCAGCTGCGGTCCGCCGATCAGCACCATGCCCGCCTCGCCGGTGGGCAATTCGGCGAAGGTCTGAGGATCGACGATCTTGAAGCCGGTTCCCGGCAGCGGCATGCCCACGGTGCCGAGCTTGCCGCCGCGCTGCACCTGCAGGTAGCTGACGTCCAGGGCGTCGGGCAGGTTGACCGACGCCACCGGGGCGGTCTCGGTGGCGCCGTAACCCTCGTAGATGTCCTGGTTGAACTTGAGCTTGAAGGCCTCGCGCACCGCCGGATCCAGGCGCTCGGCACCGGCCACCACGATGCGCAGACTCTCCAGCATCAGCGGATGCACCTTGGTGTTGCGCACGAACAGCCGCAGGAAGGTCGAGGTGCCGCAGAGCACCGTGGCGCGATGGGTCGCCACCGCCTTGGCGATGCCGGCCACGTCGGTGGGATCGGCCTGGCAGACCACCGGCACCCCTTCGACCAGCGGCAGGAACTGGGTGACGGTGAGGCCGAAGGCGTGGAACAGCGGCAGCGAGGCCATGAAGACGTCGTCGTCCTGGGTGTTGAGCACGTCCGAGGTCTGCTTGAGATTGGCCATGAGGTTGCTGTGGCTGAGCATCACCCCCTTGGGCGTGCCCTCACTGCCGCTGGAGAAGAGGATGGCGGCGGTGGCCTCGGGATCGTGGGCGCGACTCACCAGCACCTGCAGCATCGCGGTGGGCAACAGCCAGACCGCCAGCCAGTTGGCCAGCAACTCGGCCTTGCCGATACCGGCGCGCAGCGTCTCCAGATCCACCACCTCGCGCCCGGCGAGCAACTCGTCCACCGGCAGGCCGCGCTTGCGCAGACGGTCGAGAAAGCGCGTCGAGGTGTAGACGGTACGGATACCGGCCTGGTCCAACCCCGAAGCCAGGGCCTCGGGCGTGGCCGTGTAGTTGAGATTGACCAGCGTCTTGCCGGCCAGCAGTACCGCCATGTTGGCCAGCATGCCACCGCTGCTGGTGGGCAGCAGCAGGCCGAGATTGGCCTCGGGCCGCTTGTGCATCCGCCGCGCCAGGCAAGCGGCGCCGGTGAGCGCCTGGGCGGCCTTGAGCGGTGCGCCCAGGTCGTCGATCAGCGCCAGGCCGCCCGGCCTACGCTTGACGCTGGCGACCCAGGCATCGGCCAGCGACGGCAGGCCGTGCATGTAGCGCTCCCAGGAGCGGATCGACAATTCGAAGATCCGCCGCTTGAGCACATCGGCCGGAGTGTCCTTGGGCAACGCCTTGCCGAAGGCCACCACCACCTCGCGGTGCAGCGGGCTGTCGCGCAGCTCCTTGAGCTTGCTGGAAGAGCGAGAGAACTGGCTGCCCCAGAGGCCGCGCAGGTAGAAGGGCACGATCTGCACCTCGGGACCGACCCGCTCGCAGGCCTTTTCGTAGCCGCGGCGGAATTCGCCGAGCTGACCGGTGCGGCTGATCGCCCCTTCCGGGAACAGGCAGACCACCTCGCCGGCGCTCAGCAGCCCGGCCACCTGCTCCAGCGCCGCGCCGGAGCCACTGCCCTGGGCGATGGGCAGGCAGCCCATGGCCTTGAGAAAGGGCTTCAGGTACCAGCGCTCGTAGATCGAGCGCAGCATCACGAAGCGTACCGGGCGCGGACTGGCGATCTGCACCATGGCCCAGTCGACCCAGCTGATGTGGTTGCCCAGCAGCAGCACCCCGCCCTGGGCGGGCAGGTTCTGCAGCCCCTGCACCTGGATGCGGTAATGCCGGGTGACCATCAGGCCGAGCAGGAAACGCACCAGGCTCTGCGGCAGCTTCCACACGGTGTAGGCCCCGCCGATCAGCGCCACGGCGGCGATCAGCAGCAGCAGCCAGCGACTGTCCAGGCCCAGCAAGGCGATCACCGCGGTGAGCACCAGAAAACTCAGCATGGCGACGTTCTGCACCCAGTTGTTGGCCGCCAGCACCGTACCGAGCTGGTCCTCGCGGGCATGGAACTGGATCAGGGCGTTGAGCGGGACGATGAACAGCCCGCCCATCAGGCCGATGAAGATGAAGTTGAACGCATGCACCCACGCCGAACTGGGCGCCGGCAGCCACCACAGGCCGAGGGCGATGCCCAGGGCGCCCACCGGGATCAGCCCGGTCTCGATGCGTCCGCGGGAGGCCCGGCTGGCCAGCGCCGAGCCGATGGCGATGCCGATCCCGGCGCAGGCCAGGATGCCCTGCAGCAGCAGCACGTTGTCGATGCCCAGGTGCTCCTTGGCATAGGCCGGAAAGCTCGCCAGCAGCACCTGGCCCACCGACCAGAACACCGCGAGCCCGATGATCGACAGGCGGATCACCGGATTCTCGCCGATCACCGCCAGGTTGCGCCGGGCGCTCCGCAACCGCACATAAGCGTGCCAGTCGAAGGCCTGCCGCGGCTTGGGCTCTTCCAGCACCGGCAAGCGATAGAGCAGCGCCACCTCGGCCAGGCTGCAGAGCACCAGCAGCCAGCCCAGCGGAGCGATGTCCTGCAGGATGACGTGGGGCGTGGCATGGCCCTGGCCCAGGTGCAGCTGGAAGAAGGCGGTGAAGACCACGGTGCCGGCGAGAATGGCGATGATGGAGTTGGCCTGCACCAGGCCATTGCCCTCGGCCAGCCGCTGCTTGCCGAACAGTGCCTTGATGTAGCCGTACTTGGCCGGCGAATAGAAGGTCGCCTGGATGGCCAGCAGGAGGGTCATGGCGAAGGCCAGTTCGAACAGCCCGGCATAGTAGGCCAGGGTGATGCCCAGGGTGATGGCCACCGCCGCCCAGCCGCCGAGGCGCAGCACCCGGACCTTGGCGAAGCGATCGGCCACATGACCGGAGGGACTGAACAGCAGGATGAAGGGCAACAGCATCATGCCATTGACCAGGGCGGTCAGCACCACCTGGGTGGAACCGTCAAAGACCTCGAATACGGTGTTCTGGATGACGATCTTGTGGCCAAGATCGACGAAGGCGTTGAGAAAGACGGCGATCAGGTAGGGCCAGGCCCCCTTGATCCGGTGCAGCTTGTCCATGCGGAGTCTCTTTCGAGCAGGGGAATCCGTAGCCTGAGTGAGACGCTCTGGCAGCGCAAGCAACGCCATTGGTCAACAAATATGCGAATCGGGGCTATACAAGCTCGCGAAAGCGAGTATGGTGTGGGCACTGCTACTGCAATAGTTACTCGATACCTGCTTGATGTTGCTTCATTTTCATCTCCTGGCTCGTCTCACTCTCGCATTACAGTCCCGCTAGCGAATGTCTCGCTAACGTGGTTGTTCCCCCTACACCCCTGGAGATACTCATGTCCAATCGTGAAAATGGCACCGTCAAGTGGTTCAACGATGAGAAAGGCTACGGCTTCATCACCCCGGAAAGCGGCGCCGACCTGTTCGTGCACTACCGCTCCATCGAAAGCGCCGGCTTCAAGAGCCTGAGCGAAGGCCAGAAGGTCACTTTCGTGGCTGTCAAAGGCCAGAAGGGTATGCAAGCTGACCAGGTTCAAGTCGTCTAACGACTGATCCGGTTGCAGAAAGGCCCCGCTTCGGCGGGGCTTTTTCGTTTCTGGGATTTGACCCAGGCTAGCCCGGCTACGCTTCACGCCGATCATTTTCTCAGGCAGCTCAAGATCCAGACGCGCCCAATGCCCCTTCCAGCAGGGCGAACGCAATCGTTGCGGAAGGGGTCGAGCGGCATGGATGCCGCGAGAGCCACGAGGGCCATGGAAGGCCCTTCGCGGCGGGCCCCTGGAACGACGATGGAGAGAGCGGACCCCGGCGCAGCCGGGGCCGGACGGCGGGGCGAGCGTTTTTGCTTACTTTTTTCGCGATTGAAAAAAGTGAGTCGCCCGGCGGGGGCGAAACAGAAGTATCCCTAAGGGACAATAACGAGCTGAGCAACCGCTTTTACCGAAAGCCGGGCTTCACTCAGTCCTTGTCATACGCCCGCTCCAGCGCCTCATTGAGCGTCCGCACCACCTTCACCCGCGCGAATCGCTTGTCATTGGCCTCCACCAGGGTCCAGGGCGCGATGGCCGTGCTGGTCTGGACCACCATGTCGTTGACCGCCTGGCTGTAGAGATCCCACTTGTCCCGGTTGCGCCAGTCGTCCTCGGTGATCTTGAATCTCTTGAAGGGTGTTTCCTCGCGGGCGCGAAAGCGCTCCAGCTGGGTGTCCTGGTCGATGGCCAGCCAGAACTTGGCCAGCACGAGGCCGGCGTCGTGGAGCTGTTCCTCGAAGTCGTTGATCTCGCCGTAGGCACGCTGCCAGTCGGCGGCGGGGGTCAGACCCTCGACCCGCTCCACCAGCACCCGGCCGTACCAGGAACGGTCGAAGATGGTGAAGTTGCCCTGCCGCGGGATATGTCGCCAGAAGCGCCAGAGATAGGGCTGGGCCAGTTCTTCGTCGCTGGGCGCGGCCACCGGGACGATACGGTACTGGCGCGGATCCAGGGCGCCAGTGACGCGGCGGATGGCGCTGCCCTTGCCGGCGGCGTCATTGCCCTCGAAGGCCGCTACCAGGGCATGACGGCGATACTTCTTGTCCCGCAGGCGCCGCGCCAGGCGGGCCTGTTCGGCCAGCAGCTGGTCTTCGTAATCGGCCTTGTCCAGACGCTGACTCAGGTCCATGGCCTCGAGCACGCCGCGGCCATCCACCGGCGGCGGCACCACCGCGGCAGCCCGGCGTTGCTTGCGCGGCTTGTTGGCCAGGGCGCGCTGCAGCGCCTTGAGCAGCACGGTGCCGACGGTCAGGCTGCGAAAGCGCTCGTCGAAACCGGGCACCACGTGCCAGGGGGCGTAGTCGTGATGGGTCCGCCGCACCACCCGCTCGCCTTCCTTGACGAAGCGGTCATAGACCTTGGCCTGGCGCCAGTCCAGCGGACTAAGCTTCCAGCCCAGGCGGGGATCGTTCTTGAGGTGCTTCAGGCGCTGCTTGAGCTGGGGCTTGGATAGGTGGAACCAGAACTTGAGGATCAGTGCCCCCTCGTCGGCGAGCATGCGCTCGAAACGCTCCGCCTGGCCGATGGCGGCGTCCAGCTCGACGCGGCTGAGCTCCTTGTTGACCCGGCCATGCAGCATCTGGCTGTACCAGTTGCCAAAGAACACGCCGATCCGCCCCTTGCCCGGCAGGCGCTGCCAGTAGCGCCACGCCGGCGGATGCTGGCCTTCCTCGGCGGTGGGCTGGAGAAAGGTCTCGACGCGGATCAGCCGCGGATCCATCCACTCGTTGAGCAGCTTGACCGTCTCGCCCTTGCCCGCGCCCTCGATACCATTGATCAGCACGATCACCGGGAAGCGGCCTTGCGTCTTGAGTTCGTACTGGGCGGCCAGCAGCGCCTCGCGCAGCTTGGGCAGCTTGGCGTCGTAGGTGGCCTCGTCGAGCAGGTGTTCGTTCTCGGCGGCTTCGAACATCCGGATCTCCTCGCTCAGGTGGTCGGGCAACTATAGCCCTTCTGACCGACCCGGCGTCAGGCGGTGCCCGCAGCTAACCTCATGAAGGAAATATGACGTTTAGATGAAATTTGGCATCTCCCGCTGTCGTGGAGGTCTTTCTTACCGTTACGCTCCCGCGCAAGCGGGTCTGCAGTCCACCTATTGAGGAGAGTTCGATGGCCTTTCGTTTCGATGCGCGGCAATCTGCTGACGAGGAAGTCCGCCGCGTGGTGACGGATCGTCTGGTACAGGCTGAGACGTCCCTGGCGGGCGGTACTCCCAAGGGCGTCCACGAGACGCGCAAGCGACTCAAGGAATTGCGCGCCCTCCTGCGGCTGCTGCACGGCGCCCTGGGCAAGCGCGCCTTCGCCAGTCGCAATCGGCGCCTGCGCGACCTCGGCCGCGAGCTGTCCTCGTTGCGTGACAGCGCCGCCCTGGTGGAAAGCTGGGACAAGCTGGGCGAGTCCGACCGCAAGAGATTCGCCTCGCCGGCCATGAAGCGCGTGCGCCAGCGCCTGCAGGAGCGCGCCGACCAGCAGATCGCCGCGGCCAGCGGCCACCCCGAGTTGCTCGAGGAACTGACCGCCATGCGTGAGGAGGTGGCCGGCTGGAAACTCTCCGGCAAGGGCTTCGCCCTCTTCGCTCGCGGCCTGGAAGACAACTACAAGGCCGGGCGCCAGGCGCTCAAGACCGCACGCGACAAGCCCACCGACGACAGCCTGCACGACTGGCGCAAGCGGGTGAAGGATCACTGGTATCACACCCAGCTGCTCGCCGCGGCCTGGCCGGCGGAATTCAAGACCCGCCAGAAGAGCCTCAAGCGCCTTTCGGAATACCTGGGCGACGATCACGACCTGGCGGTGATGCAGCAGCTGTTGGTGGACGAGCCGACCCTGTTCGGTGCCAGCAACACCCGCCTGGCCATCGGCGAGAGCCTGGCCCAGCAGCGCGAGCGGCTGCAGGCGAAGGCCTTTTCCCTGGGCCTGCGCCTCTATCTGGACAAGCCCACCGCCCTCGCCGAGCGCTGGCGGGATCTGTGGCGGCTGGCCAGCCGTCCCTATACGCCGCGCAAGACCAAGGGCCAAACCGCCGAGGCCCCTGCTGGGCTGCTGCCGCACCTGGTCGAGGAAGCGGCTGGCTGACGCCTGGGATAGAGGGGATCTGTCGCGCGTGGTGGTGGTCCAAGCCTGGGCATACCACCACGACGAGGTCTCGCGATGAAATCCAAGCTGCTCGCTTCCCTGTTTGCCTGTTCCGTCCTGGCCAGCACCGTGGCCCTGGCCGACCAGCCCGGCGCCGACTGGATGCCCATGAACGACGTCAAGTCCAAGCTCATGGAGCAGGGCTACACCTCGATCACCAAGATCGAAGCCGATGACGGTCAGTGGGAAGGCGAAGGCATGAAGAAAGATGGTATGAAGTACGACTTCCATGCCGACGCGAAGACCGGCAAGATCACCAAGGAAAAGATGGACATGTGATCTCTCGGGGGACCTGGCCGTACAGCCGGGTCCCCATTCGCGCTTGCCGTCTCTTCCCGCACCTTCTTCGTCCGGTCGGCCCGTCCTGAGCCGCCCTCTCCGTCACCTAGGAACCCCCATGTACAGTACCGCTTTGGTCGAGCTGCTGCGCACCCATGAGCGGTCGCTGCTCGATGCCTGGATCGGCGCCCAGCGCGCGGCCGGCATGCGCATCGACCTGCTCGACGAAACCACCATCCTGGCCAACTCCGCCGAGCTGCTGCGGCGGATCACCGTGGCCGCCGCCCAGGGCCTGGGCGATCTGCGCGAGCCGCACTGGCAGCCGGTACGGGCGCTGCTGGAGCGGTTTTCCTTCGACCAGAGCCGCGCGGGCCTGACGCCCGCACAGACGGCGACTTTCGTCTTCTCGCTCAAGGAACCGCTGTTCAACCTGATCCAGAACGAGTGCGACGACCCACTCGCCGAGATCTGGGCCGCCACCCGGCTGATCGACGATCTCGGCCTGTACAGCATGGAAAGCTACATGAACGGTCGCGAGACGGTGATCCGCGAGCAGCAGGAAAGCATGCTGGAGCTGTCCACCCCGGTGGTGGAGCTGTGGGACGGCATCCTGGCCATCCCGCTGATCGGCGCGCTGGACAGCAATCGCACCCAGGTGGTGATGGAGTCGCTGCTGGAAAAGATCGTCCAGACCGAGTCGGACCTCGCCATCATCGACATCACCGGCGTGCCCACGGTGGACACCATGGTCGCCCAGCACCTGCTCAAGACGGTGACCGCCGCCCGCCTGATGGGCGCGCAGTGCATCATCAGCGGCATCCGCCCGCAGATCGCCGCCACCATCGTCCATCTGGGCGTGGACCTGGGCGATGTGATCACCAAGGCGTCCCTGGCCGATGCCTTCCGTCTGGCCTTGCGCCAGCAGGGCGTGCGCCTGGCCGCCCTCACCAAGGGCTGAGGAGCGCGTCATGATCGAGCGGATTCCGATCCTCAAGCTGGGCCCCTTCCTGTTGCTGAGCATCCAGGTGGACATGCACGACCAGTTGGCGCTGGACCTGCAGGAAGACCTCACCGAGCAGATCGTCCGCCACAAGGCCAAGGGCGTACTCATCGACATCTCGGCGCTGGAAATCGTCGACTCCTTCATCGGCCGGATGCTGTCCCACATCGCCCAGGTCTCACGCATCCTCGATGCCAAGGTGATCGTGGTCGGCATGCAGCCGGCGGTAGCCATCACCCTGGTGGAACTGGGGCTGTCGCTGGAGGGCATCGCCACGGCGCTGAACATGGAAAAGGGCATGCGCCGGCTGGAAGCCATGGTGGCCGCGGACGAATCGCTGGAGGAGTCAGAGGGTGGCGAAGACACAGACGCTTCCACTCCGCCAGGAGACTGACATCGTGCTGATCCGTCAGCAGGTGCGCAAGGTCGCCGAAGCCATCCGCCTGGGCCTGATCTCCCAGACCAAGATCGTCACCGCGGCCAGCGAGATCGCGCGCAACGGCCTGGTCTACGGGCTGGGCGGCGAATGCCTGATCGAGGAGACGCTACGAGCCGGCAAGCCGGCGATCCGCCTGGTGATCCGCGACCAGGGTCCGGGCATCGCCGATCTCGACCGCGCCATGGTCGACGGCTACACCTCGGGCAAGGGCCTGGGGCTGGGACTGTCCGGCTCGCGGCGGTTGGTGGACGACTTCCACATCGAGAGCCAGCCCGGCCAGGGCACCACCGTCGAACTCTGGAAGTGGCGATGAACGACCAGCCGTGCAGCCTGGTGCTGCCGGTGACCACCACCGTCCATGTCGATGCCGCCCGGCGCGCCCTGGTCCGGCTGGCCGGCACCGTCACCGCCGATGAAACCCTGCTCGGGCGCCTGACCATCGTCGCCCAGGAGCTGGGTTACAACCTGGTTCGCCATGCCGGGCATGGCGAACTCCTGGCTACCCTGAGCGGCGAAGGCGTGCTCGATGTGCTGGCGGTGGATCGCGGGCCGGGCATGCACGACGTCGCCCGCTGCCTGAGCGATCACTACAGCACGGCAGCGACGATGGGTGCAGGCCTGGGAGCGATCCGCCGGCAGTCCGATGTCTTCGACATCCATTCGCGACCGGGCCAGGGCACCGTGGTCCTGGCGCGCTTCCATCTGACCGGGGCGCCCGGTACCCGGTTGCAGCATGGCGCCCTGTGCACACCGCACCCCGAGGAACAGGCCTGCGGTGACACCTGGGCGGTCAGCGGACGGCGTCTGCTGGTGTGCGACGGCCTGGGGCATGGTCAGCAGGCCGCCACGGCCAGTCGGCGGGCGCGGGAGCTGTTCCTGCGCCATGGCGCGCACCTGCCGCTGCAGCGGCTGATGGAGAATCTGCACCAGGCCCTGATGGAAACCCGCGGCGCCGCCCTGGCGCTGGCCGAGCTGGATCCGGATCAGGGGCAGGTGAGCTTTTGCGGCATCGGCAACATCGCCGGACGCCTGCTGGGCAACACCACGCGCAGCCTGGTGTCCAACAATGGCACCCTGGGCTATCGGATCGGGCGGATCCAGACCTACACCTACCCCTGGACACCCGGCACCCTGCTGGTGCTGAACTCCGATGGACTGACGTCCAAGGTGGGACTGGGCGAGCACTCCGGGCTCGGGGCGCGTCATCCGGCACTGATCGCCGCCCTCCTGCACCGCGATTTCCGGCGCTCCGCCGACGATGCCACCGTTCTGGTACTCAAGCATGTCTGACGTCTTGCCCCTGCTGACCCTCGCCCTGCACAGCGAGCAGGACATCGTGCACTGCCGCCAGGCCGCCAAGCGCCTGGCCGCGGCCCTGGAATGGCCGGTGCTGGAGCAGATCCGCCTGGCCACCGCGGTGTCCGAACTGGCGCGCAACATCCATCAGTACGCCGGCAACGGCCATTTCCACTTCGCCCTGCTGCGTGGCGAGGGCCAGCGCCTGCGCGGCCTCGAGGTGCAGGCGATCGATCAGGGGCCGGGCATCGCCGAGATGGAAGCCATCCGCGCGGGCAGCTATCGCTCCAGCACCGGCATGGGCATCGGCCTGCGCGGCGCCCAGCGGCTGTTCGACGACTTCGACATCCAGACCTCCCCTGCCGGTACCCGCATCACCGCCCGCAAGTACCAGACGCCGCGCCCCTTTCCCGAGCCGGAGCTGCTCCAGGCGCTGACGGCCGAATTGCAGGGCAGTCCGTCACCGGACCCCTATCAGCAGATCCGCCTGCAGAGCGAAGAGCTGCTGCTGACCAACACCGAGCTGCAACTGCGCCAGTCGGAACTGGAAGTCACCAACAAGGAACTGGAAAACACCAACCAGGGGGTGGTGGCGCTCTATTCCGAACTGGAAAAGGCCACCCAGGAACTCAAGGAGGCCAGCGAGGCGAAGACGCGCTTCTTCTCCAACATGACCCATGAATTCCGCACCCCGATCAACATCATCGAGAACGTCGCCAAGCTGCTCGCCAGCGGCGTGGACGGGGCGCTCAATGCCGAACAACAGCGCCAGGTACGCTTCATCAGCGATGCGGCGCTGGAACTGGCCAACCTGGTCGGCGAACTGCTGGCCCTGGCCGAGGTGCAGTCCGGCCGATTGACCATCGTGCCCCAGCCCTTCCCGCTGGGGCCATTCATCGACCGCCTCGAGCAGTTCGCCGCGGCCCTGGCGCCGCGCTATCCCCAGGTCAGCTTCCGCGTCGCCCCGCCGCCTGCGGAGGTACTGCTGGATACCGACGAGAGTCGGCTGTTCCAGGTGCTGCGCAACCTGATCTCGAACGCCTTCAAGTACACCCCCCAGGGCCAGGTGCGCATCCAGGTATTCCAGCCGGACGACGCCAGCCTGGAATTCCTGGTGGAAGACAGCGGCATCGGCATCGCCGCCGCGGATCAGCAGAAGATCTTCGAGGAATTCGAGCGGATCCGTTCGCCGCACCTGACCCACATCGAAGGCACCGGCCTGGGTCTGCCGCTCGCCCAGCGCCTGGCCGTGCTGCTCGGTGGCGAGCTGTCCCTCGACAGCGCGGTCGGTCGCGGCAGTCGCTTCACCCTGCGCCTGCCGCGCCACTACGCCAGCCACCGGGATGCCGCGCCGGAACCCGATCTCAGCGGCCTCACCGTGCTGGTGATCGAGGACAACGAAGGGGATCGCTATCTGGTCCGCCGGACCCTCGAACGCCTCAATCCGGTCCTTCTGGAGGCCGACAGCGCCCGCAGCAGCCTGGACCGGCTCAACGCCGTGCGCCCGGACATCATCATCCTCGACCTCGACCTGCCCGACATCAACGGCGAGGACCTGCTCGCCAGCATGGACTGGAGCATGCATCGGCGGGTGCTGATCAATACCGCCCAGCCGCTGGACGAGGCGGGTTGCCAGCGGCTGCAGGACTATTGCCACGCCATCCTGTTCAAGCATGCGCCCGATCACGCCGAGCGGCTGCTGGCCGAGGTCTGTGGGCTGGCGCGGAGCCTGTCCGATGACTAGCGCCCTGCGCCGCATCGTCATCATCGACGACACCGAGGCCAATCGCTATGTGCTGCGCAAGATCCTTGGCAGCCAGAGCCACTATCAGGTACTGGAAGCGGCCAGTGGCGCCGGCGGCCTGGCACTGATCGACGAATCCGTCGAGCTGGTGATCATCGACGTCAATCTGCCGGACACCACCGGCTTCGAGCTGATCCAGGCCATCGAGCGCAAGTGCGGCTGGGGCCGATTGCCGGCCGTCATCAACATCTCGGCTACCTTCGTCTCCGGCAAGGACAAGGCCCAGGGCTTCAACACCGGGGCCCAGGCCTACCTGACCCACCCGATCAATCCGGAAGAGGTGCTGGCCACCGTCGGCGCCCTGCTCAAGGCCAGCTCCCGGGTCGGGCACATGGAGCAGCAGCGCAATTCGGCCATCGCCCGCAGCGAGAACCTGCAGGCGGAAAAGGTCATGCTCGAACGCTTCATGAGATCGCTCAACCACGACCTGCGCTCGCCGCTCACCGCCGCGACCATGGTGGTCAACCTGATGCAGCGCAGCCCGGCGCGGCGCACCGACGACCTGCTGCAGACCCTGCACGACAACCTGCAGCGCATGAACCAGATGATCACCGACGTGCTGGACATCAGTCACATGAGCCTGGGCGGCGGTGTCCGCCTCAGCGGCGATCCGCTGGTGCTGGGTCCGCTGCTGAACGACGCGGCGGCCAACCTGCGGCTGCAGTTCAGCAATCCCCTCGACCTGCAGCTGGAGACGCCGGAGCTGGAAGTGCTGTGGGACAGATACGCCTTCCTGCGCATCTTCGACAACCTGGTGCTCAACGCGGCCAAGCATGGCGAAGCGGGGACGCCGATCCGGGTCCGCCAGTGGCTGGCGGATGACCAGGTCATGCTGGAGCTGCGCAACCTCGGCCAGTTTCCCGACGAGGTCCTGGCCAACCTAGCCACGCCCTATTTCATCTCCACCCGCAGCGACAAGCGCGGCTGGGGCCTGGGCCTGCCCATCGTCAAGGCACTCAGCGAAAGCTTCGGCGGCGAGGCGCGCTTCGCCAACGGCGCGGGCGAGGTGGTCATCACCCTCCACCTGCCGCTACGCCTGGCCTAGCCCGGCGCCTACGGATCGGATGTAGGTGGGGCTGAGACAGCTCCACCGTCGAAGCCCGACAGCGCGAGCTCGCCCCAGGGGTCGTTGGGCTTCGCTTAGGTTCAGCCCAACCGCCCTCCTCCTCAGAACTCGATCTGCACATCCCCCTGCGGAATGCTGCAGCAGGACAGGATGTAGCCTTCGGCTTCGTCTTCCTCGGTGATGCCTCCGTTGTGGTCCATGACCACCTCGCCGCTCTTCTTGAGCACCTTGCAGGTGCCGCAGATGCCCATGCCGCACGCCTTGGGAATGTGCAGGCCGAGCTTGGCCGCGGCGCCGTGGATGGTTTCGCCGGGGCCGATGTTGACGCTCTTGCCGCTCTCGGTGAAGGCGATGTTGCACTGGGCTTCCAGGGGAATCGGCGGCAGCTCGGCTGCGGCTTCGGCCTGTTCGGCCGCCTCGACCTTGGCTTCCGGCGGCGTCGCGCCGAAGGATTCCTCGTGGTAGTGGGTCATGTCGAAGTCCAGCTCGCGGAGCATGGTCTTGACGGCATTCATGTAGGGCGTGGGGCCGCAGCAGAAGATCTCGCGCTCGCGGAAGTCAGGCGCCATCAGCTCCAGCATGCGGCGGTCGAAGTAGCCCCGATAGCCGGCCCAGGACTCGCCGTGCTCGGTGCGCTCGCACACCAGGTTCAGGGCGAAGTTGTCGATCCGGGCGGCCATGTGCTCCAGCTCGCCCTGATAGATGATGTCGCGCGGGGTGCGGGCGCTGTGCACGAAGACCATGTCGACGCTGGCGTTGGTGTCGTAGAACCAGCGCGCCATGGACATCACCGGGGTGATGCCCACACCGCCGGAGAGGTAGAGCACCTTGTCGGCAGGATAGTCGATGGCGTTGAACAGGCCCACCGGACCGTGAACGGCCAGGTTGTCGCCGACCTTGAGGTTGTCGTGCAGCCAGTTGGATACTTGGCCGCCCGGCACGCGCTTGACGGTGATGGAGAAGCTGTAGGGCACCGAGGGCGAGCTGGAGATGGTGTAGGAACGCATCACCTGACGGCCGTCGATCTCCAGCTCCAGGGTCACGAACTGGCCCGGCTTGAAGAAATACATCAGCGGGATTTCGGCGGTGAAGCAGAAGGTGCGTACGTCCCAGGTTTCCTGGATGACCTTGACGCAGCGCACGGGGTGGCGGCCATTGGTCCAGGTCTGGGTGGTTACGGGATTGAGGAAGGTATTCATGACGCACCTCGACTGCCGCTGGGCTATTGGCGGCGATTCTGGGAGGGCCCCACGACCGCCACTTTCCCAATCGCGACATCCACATGCCGATGGCGACCGGCCCAGCAGTGGCAAGGGCTGGGGCGTCGTGAACAGCGTCGGCCATGTCGCCCATGAGCAAGGCCCCCTCCCGGCTCCGGCCCCACACTCCGCCCCAAGCCGAACCTGAACAGCGCGCGACGGGCGGAACCCGGGGTCATTCGGCGGCCCTGCCCGTCGGCCAACAGCCTTGCAATACCGTGACCAACCACTTTCGCCACCCGCCGCGGTGGCCACGAGGATGTACGATGGACGTCAGCACCTTGAGTTTGGGCGACCCTCTCGATCCGGCCCGCAAGGCCACGGCCGAGATGCTGCGCACCCGCGAGCGCACCTACTCCCTGCCCCAGCCGTTCTACAACGACGAGCGCCTGTTCCAGATCGACATGCAGGAGATCTTCGGCAAGGAATGGCTGATCGCCGGTATGACCTGCGAGATCCCCACCAAGGGCAACTTCATCACCCTGCAGCTGGGTGACAACCCCATCCTGGTGGTCCGGGGTGCCGAGGGCAAGGTCCACGCCTTCCACAACGTCTGCCGTCACCGCGGTTCGCGCCTCTGCGTGAGCGACAAGGGCAAGGTCGCCAAGCTGGTCTGCCCCTACCACCAGTGGACCTACGAGCTGGACGGCCGTCTGCTGTTCGCCGGCACCGAGATGGGCGCCGACTTCAACATGGCCGACTTCAACCTCAAGCCGATCCACGTCAAGACCGCCGGCGGCTACATCTTCATCTCCCTGGCCGATGAACCGCCGGCCATCGACGACTTCCTGCGTACGCTCGAGCACTACATGGAGCCGTACGACATGGAGAACACCAAGGTCGCGGTGCGCACCGACCTGGTCGAGCAGGCCAACTGGAAGCTGGTGCTGGAAAACAACCGCGAGTGCTACCACTGCAGTGGCTCCCACCCCGAATTGCTGAACACCCTGCTGGAATGGGACGACGTCACCGATCCGCGCGCCTCCCAGGCGTTCAAGGACCAGGTCGCCGCCTGCACCAGCCGCTGGGACGCCGACAACATCCCCTACGCCCATGCCAGCTTCGGCCTGCGCAACCGCATCGTGCGCATGCCGCTGCTCGCCGGCACCGTGTCCATGACCCTGGACGGCAAGCCTGGCTGCAAGAAGCTCATGGGTCGCATCAAGGACCCGGACCTGGGCTCCATGCGCATCCTGCACCTGCCGCACTCCTGGAACCACTGCATGGGCGATCACATGATCGTCTTCACCGTCTGGCCGCTGGGTCCGACCGAGACGGTGGTGACCACCAAGTGGCTGGTGCACAAGGATGCCGTGGAAGGCGTCGACTACGATCCGGTCAACCTGCGCAAGGTCTGGGATGCCACCAACGACCAGGACCGCCGCCTGGCCGAGGAGAATCAGCGTGGCATCAACTCCAAGGCCTACCAGCCGGGTCCCTATTCAAAGACATACGAATTCGGCGTGATCAACTTCGTCGACTGGTACAGCGAGCGCCTGCTGAACAGCCTGGGAGAAGAGGCGCCGGCAGCGCATCTGCGCCAGGTGAGCGGCGACTGATACCAGCCTCCGCTGCTGCCCCGGGGTCAAAACGACTCCGGGGTATTTGTCAATAAGCTGTCTTTTCACTTTGTGCGACTTTTTGACGCACCTCGGCACCGAGCCTTTTAGCCAGTAAATCCTCTAGATTTGTGACCCTGCTCCCATTAAGTCATCCTTGCAGGCCGTCATGACTCTCCGCTCGCTCTCCATCGCTACCCGCAACCTGCTCTGCTTCGGCATCCTGGTGATGCTCGTCGCCGCCCTCGGACTGTTCGGCTGGTATCAGCTGGCCCAGATCCGCCAGTTGGGGCACCAGGTGGAGCAACAGCATGTTCCCGCCCTCGTCGAAGCTGACGATCTCGGCCTGGGGCTGGCCCGAATCCGCAGCGAGACCCTACGCCTGCTGGCCATGCCCGATCCCGATACCTTGGCCACCACCCGCAAGAAGCTGGACAGCCTGAATCAGCAGGTCGTGGCCCTCTTCGATAGCTATCAGCGACGGCCGCTCCCCCCGCAGCGCCAGCAGGCGCTGAACGATCTGCGCCAGGTGCTCGGCCTGTACATGCAGGGCGTGCGTCAGCTGACCGACCTGGTCACGGCCGGCCAACTCGACGAAGCCCGTCAGTCGGTCCAGAGCTTGACGCAGTTGGGCATCCGGATGAACGTCAGTGTCGATACGCTCCGCGCCGCCGTGGCGGAGGATATCCACACCGCCAGCACCGAGGCGGACGAATCCTATACGCGCTCCACGAACGTGACCTGGCTGGCGATCCTGCTGGCCCTGGCCCTCACCGCCCTGCTCGCCTGGCGGCTGACCCGCAGCATCGCCGGCCCCATCGCCCAGGCGGTTGCGGCGGCGCGTACCATCGCCACCGGCGACCTGACCCAGCCGCTGGACGCCCGCGGTCGCGACGAGGCGGCCCAGCTGCTGCAGGCCATGCGGCAGATGCAGGGCCAGTTGCGCGAGACCCTCGCGCACATCGGCGATTCGGCCACCCAGCTGGCTTCGGCCGCCGAGGAGATGACCGCGGTGACTCAGGAAAGCGCCCACGGCCTGCGCCAGCAGCACAGCGAAATCGAGATGGCCGCCACGGCCGTCACCGAGATGAGCCAAGCGGTCGAAGAGGTCGCCGGCAATGCCGGCTCGACCTCCACCGCGTCGCGCCAGGCTGCCCAGACCGCCGCCCAGGGCCAGCGCCAGCTGGGCGAGACCCTCGGCGCCATCGAAGCCCTCACCGAGCAGGTCCTCGGCGCCAGCGCCCAGGCCCGTGAGCTGGAAAGCCAGACCCGCGACATCAGTCAGGTGCTGGACGTGATCCGCGCGGTGGCCGAGCAGACCAATCTGCTGGCGCTCAACGCCGCCATCGAAGCCGCCCGGGCCGGTGAGGCAGGCCGCGGCTTCGCCGTGGTGGCCGACGAGGTACGGGCCCTGGCCAAGCGCACCGGGGACTCGACCAGCGAGATCGAGAAGATGATCGGCAGTATCCAGCAGAACACTGGCCAGACCGTCGAGGCGCTGCTGAGCAGCGCCGACCAGGCGCGCCAGACCCGGGAACAGGCCCAGGCGGCCAATGCCGGTCTCGCGGCCATCGCCGAGGCGGTATCCGGCATCGACGAACGCAACCTGCTGATCGCCAGTGCCGCCGAGCAGCAGGCCCAGGTGGCCCGCGAAGTGGATCGCAACCTGGTACGTATCCGCGACCTCTCGGTGCAGACCGCCGCCGGCGCCGAGCAGACCCGGGGGGCCAGCCAGCAACTGGCGGATCTGGCGGTGACCCTCAGCGGCCAGGTACAGCGCTTCCAGTTCTAGCAGCAGGTCTAGCATGGCGATTGGCCAGCCCTGACACCATGTCGGCGCCAGCTGCGCCTGGGTCGGATTTAAGACGAATGACCATAAAGTCGCGGCGCCCCTAGCCGTTAAAGGGGGCCTCAATCTTCAACGGGGCTGCCGCCGTGACCTTTCGTTCCTTCTCCCTCGCCATTCGCAGTGTGTTGTGTTTCGGCCTGCTGGCCATCCTCGTGGTCAGTCTGGGCCTGTTCGGGCTGCTGCAACTGTCGCAGATCCGTACCCAGGGCCAGGTGATCGAAACCAATAACGTGCCCAGCATCGTCGAGGCCGACAACCTGGCCCTGCAACTGGCCCGCACTCGGGTCGAGGTGCTGCGCCTGCTGGCCATTCCGGACGCCACCACCGTCGCCAACACGCGCAAGAAGATCGACAGCATCAATGCCGACATCGGCGTGAGTTTCGGTCGCTATGAAAAACTCGTCAGCGGCGATCGCGAGCGCCAGGCCTTCGATGCCCTGCGCCAGATCCATGGCGACTATGTACGCTACACCGCGCAACTGGCCGACCTCATCGGTGCCGGCAAACTCGACGAGGCGCGCAGCCTGATCCAGACCAGCATGGCCCAGCTCGGCGTGCAGATGAACGAGCGCACCGAAGCCCTGCGCAAGATCAATCAGGAAGACATCAAGGCCGCCTCCCAGCACTCCGGCGACACCTATGCCCAGGCCACCTCCATCACCTGGATCGTCATCGCCCTGGCCCTGGGTCTGACCGTGCTGCTGGCCTGGCGCCTGACCCTGAGCATGACCCGGCCCATCGCCGAGGCCGTGGCCGCGGCCAAGACCATCGCCAGCGGCGATCTGACCCAAAGCCTGGATACCCGCGGCCACGACGAAGCCGCCCAGCTGCTGCAGGCCATGCAGCAGATGCAGACCAATCTGCGCGACACCTTGGGGCACCTGGGCCATTCCGCTACCCAGCTGGCCTCGGCCGCCGAGGAAATGACCGCGGTCATGCAGGAGAGCGCCCACGGCCTGCAACAGCAGAACAGCGAGATCGAGATGGCGGCCACCGCCGTCACCGAGATGAGCCAGGCGGTGGACGAGGTGGCCGGCAACGCCACCTCCACCTCGTCCGAATCGCGCCAGGCCGCCGATACCGCTCGCCAGGGCCAGCGTCAGCTGGGCGATACCCTGGGTGCCATCGAGGTCCTGACCGAGAACGTGCTGGGCGCCAGCGAACAGGCCCGCCAGCTGGCCGAGCAGACCCGCAACATCAGCCAGGTGCTGGACGTGATCCGCTCGGTCGCCGAGCAGACCAACCTGCTGGCACTCAACGCCGCCATCGAAGCAGCGCGTGCCGGTGATGCCGGCCGAGGCTTCGCCGTGGTCGCCGACGAAGTCCGCGCCCTGGCCCATCGCACCGGCGAATCCACCCGCGAGATCGAAGGCATGATCGGCAGCATCCAGCAGGGCACCGGCCAGACCGTCGATGCGCTGCTCACCAGCGCCGACCAGGCGCGCCAGACCCGCGAGCAGGCGCAGTCGGCCAACGCCGCCCTGGCCGCCATCGCCCAGTCGGTGTCGGGCATCGACGAGCGCAACCTGGTGATCGCCAGCGCCGCCGAAGAGCAGGCCCAGGTGGCCCGCGAAGTGGATCGCAACCTGGTGCGCATCCGCGATCTGTCGGTGCAGACCGCCGCCGGCGCCGAGCAGACCCGCGCGGCCAGCCAGCAGCTTTCCGAACTGGCAGTGGAGCTCAACGGCCAGATCCGCCGCTTCCGCGTGTGACCTGTCCGGCAGGGCTGCCCCTGCCGACTCCCGGCGCGGTGGCAAAACCGGGAGGCGCCCGCTACGCTGGCGCCTTCGCCCACCGCGCCCCTCTCGCATGAGCTACCGCTACGTCATCTTCGATTTCGACGGCACCCTGGCGGACAGCCTGCCCTTTCTGCTGAGCTGTCTCGGCGAGCTGGCACGGACCCATGGCTTTCGCCAGCCGGCACCGGACGAGTGGCCCCAGTTGCGCGCCGCCTCCCTGAGCGGCCTGCTCGACAGCCTGGGCATCCCGCTGTGGCGGGTACCGCGCATCGCCCGCCACTATCGCCGCCTGCTGGTCCAGCGCAGCGACCAGGTGGCACCCTTCGCCCAGATCCCCTCCGTCCTCGACCGGTTACAGGCCAGCGGCCTGGCACTGGGTCTTGCGACCTCCAATTCCGCCGCCGCCGCTCACCAGGTACTGCCCCAGGCCGGACGTCTGTTCCCCGATGGCGAATTCGATATCCCCCTGCTGGGCAAGGCCCGCCACCTGACGCGTCTGCTCCGTCGCCAGGGCATCATGCCGGCCGAGGCGCTCTATGTCGGCGACGAGCTACGCGATCTTCAGGCCGCGCGCCGTGCCGGGCTGGGTTGCGCCGCCGTGGCCTGGGGCTATGGCTGCCCCGCGGCGCTGCGCGCGCAGCAGCCCGATCTCTTCTTCGAACAACCGGCCGAGCTGCTGCGGCTGCTGCCCTCTCCCTGCTGAAGGATTGCCCATGAAGTCTCTGTTGCTGGTCGCTGGTTTCTGTCTGAGTGGTCTCTTGCACGCCGCCGAGCTGCAGGTGCGGGTGGAGACGGTCGATGCCTCGGGGGGCCAGTTGCTGCTAGCGGTGTTCGACAGCGAAGCGGCCTGGAGGGAGCACAAGGCGCCGGTGGCCCAAGCCCATCTCGCTGCACAACCAGGTGCCCAGGAACAGCGCTTCGACCTGCCGTCCGGCCGCTACGCCGTGTCGGTCATCCACGACAGCAACGGCAACAGCCAGCTGGATACCAACTTCATCGGCATGCCCACCGAACAATACGGCTACAGCAACAATCCGCCGCTGCGCATGCGCATGGCCACCTTCGAGGAATGCGCCTTCACCGTGCCGGCCTCAGGCCTGCGCCAGCAGGTGACGCTGCGCTAGGAAGCAGATGTCGTGCACAGGCTTCCAAACAGAAAATCAACAGAGTTATCCACACCGCTTTTAGCGGTGATCGCTGACCCCTGTACTGAACAGGCGTGGATAACTCCTTGGGTTCGTGGAATAAATACCTTGACTCGGGAATATTCCAAAAAACTGGTCATTATTTGATCGATCCCCTGAAAGCCCCGCCGGCTCTGGCCTCTAGCACTGGACGAACAACCTATCCACAACCCTATGCAGCGCTATTGTGGGTTGTGGAAAACATCTGAATCAGTATTGATCATTTTTTGTACGATTCTCTGCAGGCCTTGCCAGCCTTAGCGTACAGGTCAGGTCCCACACCTTTTCCACAGGCACGCACACAGCAGATGTGGGAAAACCGGGGAATGGAAACGTCCTCTGACCTTATGAACGACCTGGACGAAATTGGTTAATTGTTGAGCAATTTCCCTCGGGCACGCGTTCCTACGGTTGCTGACAACTTGCCCAGGGTTTATCCACAGCCTTTACCTGTCAGGCAATGACGGCAAGATCGACAAACGTCCGCAGCCTGACCGAGCGGACCGAGCCGTACCGAATTCGATCAACAAGCTCGGCATCTTCGCAGCCCCTATGGCACGCGCCTTTGCGTCGATAGCGAACAGACTGCCCACAGAGTTATGCACAGCTTGTAATGGGTTCAGGCATAAAAAAGACCGCCTTAGGCGGTCTTTCCAAACACTGGCGAGTGCTCAGCGCGCGGTGCGTACGCTGTCCGACAATTGCTTGCAGAGGCCGAGCACACCGTCGATGGCAACGCCCGGGGATTCGGCCTTGGCGATCTGGTCGACGAATGCCGAGCCTACCACCACGCCATCGGCGATCCGGGCGATCACCCGTGCCTGCTCCGGAGTACGGATGCCGAAGCCAACGGCCAGGGGCAGATCGGTGAAGCGGCGCAGGCGCGCCACGGCGGCCTCGACGTGCTCGGTGGTGGCCGAGCCTGCACCCGTCACGCCAGCGACGGAAACGTAATAGACGAAGCCGGAACTGGTGTTGAGCACCCGTGGCAGGCGCGCGTCATCGGTGGTCGGGGTCGTCAGGCGGATGAAGTCGATGCCGGCGGCCTGGGCCGGCAGCGCCAGCTCGGCGTCGTGCTCGGGCGGCAGGTCGACCACGATCAGGCCATCCACGCCGGCCTCGGCGGCTTCTGCCAGGAAGCGCTCCACGCCATAGCGATGGATAGGGTTGTAGTAGCCCATCAATACCAGCGGCGTCTCACCTTCTCCGCGACGGAAATCGCGCACCATTTCCAGCGTCTTGGCCAGATTCTGGCCCCCCTGCAAGGCACGCAGGGCGGCGGCCTGGATGGCCGGGCCGTCGGCCATGGGATCGGTGAAGGGCATGCCCAGCTCGATGACGTCGGCACCGGCCGCCGGCAGCCCCTTGAGAATGGCCAGGGCGGTGTCATAGTCCGGATCACCTGCGGTGGTGTAGGTGACCAGGGCCGCGCGGCCCTCGGCCTTCAGCGCGGCGAAGCGGGTTTCCAGGCGGCTCATAGCGTGTCTCCCAGGTGACTCATCACGGTCTGCATGTCCTTGTCGCCGCGGCCCGAGAGGCAGATCACCATCAGGTGGTCCTTGGGCAGGTGCGGAGCGCGCTTGTAGGCCTCGGCCAGGGCGTGGGCGGATTCCAGCGCCGGGATGATGCCTTCCAGACGGCAGGTCTGGTGGAAGGCCTTGAGCGCCTCGTCATCGTTGATCGGCACGTATTCCACCCGCTGCACATCGTGCAGGTGGGCGTGCTCCGGGCCGATACCGGGATAGTCCAGGCCAGCGGAAATGGAGTGGGCGTCGATGATCTGGCCATCGTCATCCTGCAGCAGGAAGGTGCGGTTGCCGTGCAGCACCCCGGGCACTCCGCCGTTGAGGCTGGAGGCATGCTTGTTGGTGTCCACGCCGTGGCCGCCGGCTTCGACGCCGACGATGGCGACGTCGGTGTCATCGAGGAATTCGTGGAACAGGCCCATGGCATTGGAGCCACCGCCGACGCAGGCGATCAGGCTATCGGGCAGGCGCCCTTCCTTTTCCAGGATCTGCGCGCGCGTCTCACGACCGATCACGGCCTGGAAGTCACGGACCATGGCCGGGTAGGGGTGCGGACCGGCCACGGTGCCGATCAGGTAGAAGGTGTCGGCGACGTTGGTGACCCAGTCGCGCAGCGCCTCGTTCATGGCGTCCTTGAGGGTGCCGGTACCGGCGGTGACCGGGATCACCTCGGCGCCCAGCAGCTTCATGCGGAAGACGTTGGCCTGCTGGCGATCGATGTCGGTGGTGCCCATGTAGATGACACAGGGCAGGCCGAAGCGCGCGGCCACGGTGGCGGTGGCCACGCCGTGCATGCCGGCGCCGGTCTCGGCGATGATGCGGGTCTTGCCCATGCGCTTGGCCAGCAGGATCTGGCCGATGCAGTTGTTGATCTTGTGCGCGCCGGTGTGGTTCAGCTCTTCGCGCTTGAGATAGATCTTGGCGCCACCGAAGTGCTCGGTCAGGCGCTCGGCGAAATACAGCGGATTGGGGCGGCCGATGTAGTCGCGCTGGAAATAGGCCAGCTGCTCGAGAAACGCCGGATCTTCCATGGCGGTCTCGTATTCGCGCTGCAGATCGAGGATCAGCGGCATCAGGGTTTCGGCGACATAGCGGCCACCGAACTGGCCGAACATGCCTTGAGCGTCGGGGCCCTGGCGATAAGCGGTCTGGATCATGGGATTCTCCTGCGAAGATGGATCTACCTTACCTGCTTGAGTGCCGCCGATAAATCGATAAGATCGCCATGACCCGTCAGGAAATCTCACAGATGAGCGACCCCCGCGACCTACCTCCTCTGAATGCCCTACGTGCCTTCGAAGCCACTGCTCGTCTGGGCGGAATGAGCCGTTCCGGGGACGAGCTGCATGTGACCCACGGCGCCGTGAGTCGCCAGATCCGTGCACTGGAGGAACAGCTCGGGGTGGCGCTGTTTCGCCGCGAAGGCCGCGGCCTGGCGCTGACCGAAGCCGGTCTGCGCCTGCGCGAGGTGAGTGGCGAGGTCTTCGAGCGACTGCGCGAGGTGTGCGCCGAACTCAAGGCCGGCAATCGCCAGGGGCCTTTCGTGCTGGGCTGCCCGGGCAGTCTGGTAGCGCGATGGTTCATTCCACGGCTGGATCGCCTCAATCGCGATCTGCCGGAGCTGCGCCTGCACCTCTCGACCCGTACCGACGATACCCCGCTGGCCGCCGCCGGCCTGGACGCCAGCCTGCTGTTCACCGATACCGCGCCGCCGCGGGACGTGATGCCCTATCACCTGGCACCCGAGCGCATCGGCCCGGTGCTGAGTCCCTATTGCCCGGCCTATTTGAGATTGCGGGACGGCGATCTGCAGGCCTTGCTGGCGGAGCGCCTGCTGCACACCCTGTCACGGCCCCAGGCCTGGCCACAGTGGTTCGCCACCCAGGCCCTGGAGGCACCGGTGCTGGAGTACGGGCAGGGTTTCGAGCACCTCTACTACCTGCTGGAGGCGGCGCTGTCGGGACTGGGCGTGGCGATCGCGCCGGAGCCACTGGTGGCGGCGGATCTCAAGGCGGGAAGGCTGGTGGCGCCCTGGGGCTTTGCGGCGACGGGTGCGGAATTGGCACTGTGGGCGCCGGGTCGGCTGGCGGATGAACGGGTGGAGCGGTTGGCCGCCTGGCTCAGAACCGAGCTGGCCGGGCGCTAGCGCCCGAGGCACCCTTAGGATGCCTCGAACCGCCGCGATCAGTGGTCGCCGCGCAGCAGGGCCCAGCCGACCAGGACGGTCACGCCGGCGGCGATGCCGACGGTGGCCCAGGGATGTTCGCGCGCCACGCCGCTGGCGGCGCGACCGTACTGACGGGTCAGGCGACGCACGTCGTCGTAGACCTCTTCCAGCGAATCGCCCGAATGGTGCAGGGCTTCGCGAGCGGTGCTCTTGAAGGAATTCAGGCTGCTGCGGGAATCGCGCGCAGCATTCTTCTTCAGCGACGCCAGCGAGTCGAGCAGGCTGTTGATTTCGTTCTCGATGCTGGCGATGGACGCCTGGTAATCGGTGTTACGGGCCATGACAACCTCCTGGGATGGACGGATTCAGGAAATGTGACTACCGAGCCGTTGGAAAGTGCTGCAAAGCCGTGGGCGAGAGCCTGGGCAGTGAACTTATCGGGGCCTTTCGCGGCCTCAAATGGCAGAGGCACCCTTCCCGGCGAGTCGACCGCGACACCGGTCAACGCGTTGCCGGCTATCCGCTGCAACGCCCGTCATTGCTGACCCAGGAGATTCTCATGTCCGATCATCACACCTACAAGAAGCTGGAAATCGTTGGCTCTTCCACCACCAGTGTCGAGGACGCCATCAACAACGCCCTCGCCGAGACCGCCAAGTCGGTCAAGAACCTGGAATGGTTCGAAGTGGGTGAAATCCGCGGTCATATCCAAGACGCCAAGGTGGCCCACTATCAGGTCACCCTGAAGATCGGCTTCCGTATCGAAGCCAGCTGAGCAGTTACTCAAGACCTCCCTCCCCTCGCAAAAGGACAGGCAAGATGCGTAGAGTCGTGATCACCCTCGGTTTGTTGGCCCTGAGCGGCGGCGCCTTCGCCGCTGGCACCTCGTGCGACACGGTCAAGGCCGATATCGATGCCAAGCTGCAGGCCAAGCAGGTGGCGCACTACAGCCTCGAGGTGGTGGACAAGGGCAGCGCCAGCGCCTCCGCCAAGGTGGTAGGCAGTTGCGAAGGCGGTAGCAAGGACATCGTCTACCAGCGTCGCTAGGTCTCTGGCTGCGGGTGTCGCCCCGGGCAGCGTCCGCGGCGGCCTATGAAGCGCCCGCTCCCGAAAGGTAGCGGGCGTTGTCACATCTAGAGGTCCGTGGCAGGTCCGAAGAACTCGTGACGGATCTGCTTTTCCGGTACGCCCAGCTCCAGCAGATCGCGCCTTACCTGGCTCATGAATGGCTGCGGACCAAGGACGTAGGCATCGAGGTCGCGATCCTTGGGCAACCAGCGCTGCAGGCGCGTCCGATCCAGGCGCGAGGCATAGGCTTCTTCCGCCACCGGCTCGCTGTAGCAGAAGTACAGCTGCAATTGCGGATGATGGGCGGCCTGCTCTTCCAGCCAGTGACCGAAGGCCTGCACCCCGACGTGACGGGTGCAGTGGATCAGCTGGATCGGCCGGCCGCTGGGCAGGGCCGCCGACACCATGGGCAGCAACGGCGTGATGCCGACCCCGCCGGCGATCAGCAGCAGCGGCCTGGTGGAATCCTGCAGGACGAATTCACCAGCCGGCGCGAAGACCTGCAGCACGCTGCCTTCATGGGCGTCGGTGTGCAGGAAGCGCGACACCACCCCACCCGCCTGATGCTTGACGCTGATCCGGTAGCCACGGCCATCGCTGGCCGCCGAGATCGAATAGTTGCGGCGGTATTCCACCCCATCGAGGATCAGACTCAGCCCCAGGTACTGGCCAGGCTGGGCGATGCTGGTGGGCAGGCCGTCCACCGGCTCCAGGTAAAAGGAGCTGATCTCTTCGCTTTCCGGCTCGATCCGGACGATGCGGAAGGGTCGCCCGCCGCGCCAGCCACCGGGCGTCTCGGCCTGGGCCGCATAGCGTCGTTCCTCGGCGCCGATCAGCAGATTGGCCAGCTGGCCATAGGCGGCGGCCCAGGCATCGATCACGGCGTCAGTGGCCACCTCGGCCCCCAGCACTTCGTGGATGCTCTGCAGCAGCGCGATACCCACCAGGGGATAGTGATCCGGTTGCACCTGCAGCGAGACGTGCTTGTTGACGATCTGCTCCACCAGCGGCCCCAGGGTATCCAGACGGTCGATGTAGCGGGCATACAGGAGTACCGCCCGGGCCAGCGCCCGCGCCTGGGCACCACTGGCCTGGTGGGCGCCGTTGAACAGCGGGCGGATCTCGGGATTGTCGCCCAGCAACTTGTCGTAAAAATGCCGGGTCAGGGCCTCACCACCGGTTTCCAGCAGGGGGACGGTGGCCTTGATGATGGCTTTTTGGTCTGATGACAGCATGGCAAGGATCTCCAAACAGGACTGCCCTGGCCGTATCACGAGTCGTGCCAACCGAAAAACTGCGCTAGATCAGGCTTTTATCCGGAGAGCAGGTCATAATGACCAGGTCCCCATGACTCGCCGAGGTCAAATTGACCCGCCCCACCCTGCTCGAAGCGATGGTGCCACTGGTGGCGGATCTGGCCCGCGACCTGCCCGACCAGCAGCGTTACGCCAGCCTGCTCGATGCCCTGCGCCAGGTCCTGCCCTTCGATGCGGTGGCCCTGCTGCGCCTGGAGGGTGAGGTGCTGGTGCCCCTGGCGGTACGCGGCCTCGCGGCCGACACCCTGGGCCGCCGCTTCAAGGTCGGCGAGCACCCGCGCCTGGCGCTGCTGCTGGCGAATCGCACGCCCACCCGCTTCGCCCTCGATTGCGACCTGCCCGATCCCTACGATGGGCTGGTGGAAGGCGTGCAGGGGCATCTGGAGGTCCACGACTGCCTGGGCTGCCCGCTCTATGTGCAGGACCAGCTCTGGGGCCTGCTGACCCTGGATTCGCTGCAGGCGCAGAACGCCCAGCCCGAGGATCTCACCACCCTGGCCGCCTTTGCCGGTCTGGCGGCCGCCACCGTGGCCGCCGCCGAGCGCATCGGCCAGCTCTCCGCCCGCATCGTCAGCGAGCACGAGCTGACCGTGGCCTATCAGCAATCGGTGGGCCACCAGCGGCCTCGCGAACTCATCGGCCAGAGTCCGGCCAGCCTGCGCCTGCGCCAGGAGATCGAGACCGTGGCGGCCAGCGATCTGACCGTGCTCATCACCGGCGAGACCGGGGTCGGCAAGGAGCTGGTGGCCGAAGCCGTGCATGCGCGCTCCCTGCGCCAGCAGCGGCCCCTGATCAGTCTCAATTGCGCGGCCCTGCCCGAGGCCCTGGTAGAAAGCGAACTCTTCGGCCATGTGCGCGGTGCCTTTTCCGGTGCCGTCAGCGAACGCCGTGGGCGCTTCGAACTGGCCGACGGCGGCACCCTGTTTCTCGACGAGGTCGGCGAATTGCCGCTGACGGTGCAGGCCAAGCTCCTGCGGGTGCTGCAGAGCGGCCAGTTGCAGCGGCTGGGCTCGGATAGCGATCTCAAGGTGGACGTGCGCATCATCGCCGCCACCAATCGCGACCTGGCCGAGTGCGTGCGTGCCGGGCGCTTCCGCGCCGATCTCTACCATCGCCTGAGCGTCTATCCGCTGGCGGTGCCGGCCATGCGCGAGCGTGGCCGCGACGTCCTGCTGCTGGCCGGCTTCTACCTGGAGCAGAATCGCGCCCGCCTGGGCCTGCGCGGCCTCCGGCTGACCCCCGCGGCGCAACGGACCCTGCTGGCCTACGACTGGCCGGGCAACGTGCGCGAACTGTCGCACCTCATCAGCCGGGCGGCGCTCAAGGCCCATGCCGGCAGCAGGGAGCGCGGCGGCATCCTGACCCTGGACAGCGATCAGCTCGGCCTGCCGCCGGACGCGACGCCCCTGCTCGCTGACGATCCCGCCCTGCCCGCCACTTCACTGCGCGAGGCCACGGACGCCTTCCAGCGCCAGACCATCACCCTGGCGCTGGAACAGCACGGCCAGAACTGGACCCTGGCCGCGGCCGCCCTCGATCTGGACCGCGCCAACCTCGCCCGCCTGGCGCGGCGGCTCGGCCTCAAGTAGCCCTCGGAACGTAGCGCTCAGAGCGCTTTCTGTACCGCCGGCAGACCGGGCTGGCCGTCGCGGGTGGTGACCCCCTGCAGCCAGGGCTCCAGTACCTGGGGATGGGTCTTGAGCCAGGCCTTGGCGGCGGCGTCGTAGCTGCCGCCCTTGTCTCGCGCGGCGCTCATGACGGCGTTTTCCATGTCCAGGGTGAACTTCATGTTGGCCAGCAGGCGAGCCGGATTGGGGCACTGCTCGGCGTAGCCCTTGCGCGTCAGGGTGTTCACCGTGCCGGCGGTACCGAAATACTTGTCGCCGCCGGTCAAATACTTGATCGGGTAGTCGACGTTCATGGGATGCGGCGTCCAGCCCAGGAAGACCACCCACTTGTCGCGCTTCACCGCGCGCCCGACCTGGGACAGCATGGCCTGCTCGCTGGACTCCACCAGTTGCCAGCCCCCCAGGCCGAATTCGTTGTCCTGGATGATCTTCTGCAGCGACTGGTTGGCCGGCGCGCCGGCACCGATGCCATAGATCTTCTTGCCGAACTGGTCGGCGTGCTTGGCCAGGTCGTCGAAGCTCTTCACCCCGCCTTCCCAGACATAGGTGGGCACCGCCAGGGTGAATTCGGTCCCGACCAGATTCCGCGCCAGCTCGGTGACCTGTCCGGTTTTCACGAACTGGTCGTAGTGCGCCTGCTGCGCCGGCATCCAGTTGCCAAGGAAGGCATCCACCTGCCCGTTGCGCATGCCGCCGTAGATGATCGGCACCGCCAGGGTCTCGACCTTGCCGGTATAGCCCAGCGCACCCAGGATCGCGCCAGTGAGGGCGTTGGTGGCGGCGATGTCGCTCCAGCCCGGATCGGCCAGGCGAACCGTTGCGCAGGCCTGGTCCTCGGCCTGGGCCGACAGGCTGACCAGGGCCAGCGTGAAGGTAGCGATGATTCCGTGTTTCATGGCCGTGCTCCTGTTAGCGGTTCAGGGTTGAGGGTAGCGCGCGCGACGCTCCAGGTCGTCGAGGTCGATGTGATTGCGCATGTATTGCTGGCTGGCATCGACGAAGGGCTGGTGATCCCAGCTGGTCCGCTCGCCCTGCGCCAGGGCCGCCGCGACGAAGCGCCGCCGCCGCTGGCTGGCCAGCACCTCGTGGTGCAGGCGCGGCAGGTCCCAGCGCTGGCGGACCTCGGCCTGGAAGCTGGCGAGCAGCTCGGCATGGTCGGCACTGGCGGCCAGATTCTCGCGCTCCAGCGGATCGTTCCGGAGATCGAACAGCAGCGGCGGATCCAGTTCGCAATGGATGTACTTGTAGGCGCCGCGACGGATCATCAGCAGCGGGCTGACGGTGCCCTCGGCCAGGTATTCGCCGATGACCTCGTCGTGCCCTGCCCGGCCTTCCAGGTGCGGCAGCAGCGAGCGGCCATCCAGCAGCAGTTCGGCCGGCAGCTGGCCACCGGCCAGCTCGACGAAGGTCGGCAGCAGGTCCATGGTCGATACCGAGGCCTGCACCCGCGCCGGGGCGAAGCGCCCGGGTGCATGGATCAGCAGCGGTACCCGCGCGGCCATCTCGAACCAGTGCATCTTGTACCAGAGCCCGCGCTCCCCGAGCATGTCGCCATGGTCGCCGGAAAAGACGATCACGGTATCGTCGGCCAGACCGCATTCTTCCAGGGTCTTGAGCAGATGGCCGACCTGGGCGTCGACGTAGCTGCAGGCACCGTAGTAGGCCTGGCGGGCGTCGCGGATCTTGGCTGCGGGCAGGGGCTTGTCCCAGAGGTCGATCACCTTGAGCAGCCGCTGGCTGTGAGGATCCTGCTCGGCCTGGGGAATGGCGCCTTCCGGCAACGGGATGTCGACCTCGTTGTACAGGTCCCAGAATTCCCGGGGAATGGTGTAGGGATCGTGGGGATGGGTCAGGGACACGGTCAGGCAGAAGGGCTGGTCGTCGCCACGACGCACGTGATCGTAGAGGTACTGGCGCGCCTTGAAGACCACCTCTTCGTCGAAATCCAGCTGATTGGTGCGCACGCAGGGCCCGGCCTGCAGCACCGAGGACATGTTGTGGTACCAGCTCGGGCGCACGTCCGGAGCATCCCAGTTCACCGCCCAGCCGTAGTCGGCGGGATAGATGTCGCTGGTCAGGCGCTCCTCGTAGCCATGCAACTGGTCCGGTCCGCAGAAGTGCATCTTGCCCGACAGCGCCGTGCGATAGCCGAGGCGGCGCAGGTGGTGGGCATAGGTGGGAATGTCGGCGGCGAAATCGGCGGCGTTGTCGTAGGCGCCGATCTTCGACGGCAGCTGGCCGCTCACCAGGGTGAAGCGCGAGGGTGCGCACAGCGGGCTGTTGCAGTAGGCGGAATCGAACACCACGGCGCGCTCGGCCAGGCGCTGCAGATGGGGCAGCTTGATCGGCGAGGCGGCGTCGTACAGCGGCAGGATGGGCGCCGCCATCTGGTCGGCCATGAGGAAGAGGATGTTCATCGGCTTGGACAAGAGCGCCTCCGCTAGGATCAGGGTTGCTTATGGTTGACCCATCATCCAACGCCGAGAAATTTGCGTGAAGGCCATCCGGAGTGATGTTTCGGATAAGCTGGACTTATGTCTGATCACCAGGGAAACGCTCTCTTGGACGCCACTACCCCTGCCGACCGCCCTGCCCTGGCGCTGGACAGCCTGCGCACCTTCGAAGTGGTGGCGCGCCGTCTGAGCTTTACCGCGGCAGCGGGCGAACTGGGTACCACTCAGCCGGCCATCAGCCAGCAGATCAAGCGCCTGGAAGCCCAGTTGCAGGTGCGCTTGTTCGACCGGGTGCACCGCGGCATCCTGCTCACCGAGGCCGGTCGGCTGCTGCAGGAATACGTCGAGGCCGGACTGGCCACCTTGGACGAGGGTGTGCGCCAGGTCACCGCCCGCCCCGCTCACGAGATCCTGCGGGTGGCCACCGACTTCGCCTTCGCTTCCTACTGGCTGCTACCGCGCCTGCCGCGCTTCCATGCCCGCCATCCGGCGCTGGACGTGAGCCTGGTCACCAGCGACCGCGTCCCCCTGCCCGGCCCGGAAATCGACATCACCCTCGGTTTCGGCGACGGTCGCTTCAAGCATGGTGAGGCCTGGCCGCTGTTTCGTGAGGAAGTCTTCCCGGTATGCAGTCCGCGATTGCTCCAGGGCCGGCAGCCGCCGCTGCCCGCTGCGGAACTGGGCCACTGGCCGCTGCTGCACCTCAAGGCGGCGCCCAACAGCCGCTGGTACGACTGGAAGACCCTGCTGCCGGCGCTGGACCTGGCGCCCCTGCCCGCGGCGCCGTCCGGCGCGGTGCTGAGCTTCGACAACTACACCCTGGTGATCCAGGCGGCCATCGCCGGCCAGGGCCTGGCGATCGGCTGGCGCCACCTGGTGGACGAGCTGCTGCGGCAGGAACTGCTCTGTCGCCCCTTCGCCGGACTGGCCACCTCGCGCTATGGCTATTACGCCATCCTGCCCGAGCGCAAGCGGCGCCAGCGGCTGGTGCAGCGCTTTCTCGACTGGCTGCTGGAAGAGCTGGAGATGCCGCGCGAGTCCCTGGCCGGCGCGCGGCTGGCGACCTGAGCCGCACTCAGCGCTCGTAGACTTCCAGCGGCAGGTCGTCCGGGTCGGCGAAAAAGGTGAATCTCTTGCCGGTCAGCTCGTCGGTGCGGATCGGCTCGGTGACCACGCCATGGCCCTGCAGGTGGGCGACGGTGGCGTCCAGGTCGGCCACGGCGAAGGCCAGGTGGCGCAGCCCCTGGGCTTCCGGGCGCGAGGGCCTGGGCGGGGCATCGGGAAAGGAGAACAGCTCCAGCTGGGCATGCGCGCCCACCGCCAGATCCAGCTTCCAGGAGCGCCGGGTCTCGCGATAGGTCTCGGCGATCACCGGCAGCCCGAGGATCTCGGTGTAGAAGTGCCGGGAGCGTTCGTAGTCGGCGCAGATCAGCGCCACGTGGTGCAGACGGTCGAAAGGAGTCATAAGAAGCTGTTCACGATCTCGCGAGCTAGAGCCAAACAAGGCGAAAACGACTAGAGAAGCGCAGTTTACGTAGGGTAAATGAGCATTCTGAAGGCATTTTCCAACGCAGGTTGGCCGACGCACAGCAGATCGCGAACAGCTTCTCAGGGTACCGCGACGAATTTGAGGTCAGCCGGGGCGCCAACGTCCAGGCTCTGGAGTTCGTCGCCGAGCTTGCCGCTGTCGGGGTCCCGGGCGAAGACCTTGAGCTGATTGGATTTCTGGTTGGCCACCAGCAAGAAGCGCCCGGACGGATCGATGGCGAATTCCCGTGGCGACAGGCCGTTGACCGGATGGCGCTCGACAAAGGTCAGGGTGCCGTCGGGATTCACCGCGAACACCGCCAACTGGTTATCGGTACCGCGGCTGGCGACATAGAGGAAGCGCCCGTCGCCGGACAGGTGCAGCGCACCGGCATCCCGCTCGCCGGTGAATTCCTGGGGCGTCAGGCTGTAGCTCTGCAACTGCCGCAGCATGCCGTCCTGATGAGCGAAGGCCATCACCTGGCCGGCCAGTTCCAGGGTCAGGTAGGCGTAGCGGCCATCGGCGCTGAACACCAGGTGGCGCGGCCCGCTGCCTTCCGGCACCGGCACGAAGGGCGTCTCGGCGGCCGCCAGCGGCCGTTCCGGCTGCTGCGGCAGATAGCGATAGACGAATACCTTGTCGGCGCCCAGATCCGGGGCGAAGACGAAGCGACCGTCCGGGGTGGTCACCGCCGCGTGCACATGGCTGGACTGCTGGCGCGGGTGCTGTTCGCTGGGCTGGTGGAATTCGATCTGCGCCACCGGGCTGAGCACGCCGCCGTCCTGGATCGGCAGCACCGCCAGGGAGCCTTCCGGCAGGCTGGAGTAGTTGGCCACGAACAGGAACTTGCCGTCGGTGCTGAGGCTGGAGTGGGTCGGCTCGTCACCCAGGCTCTTGACCTGGCTGATCTGCTGCAGACGGCCATTGCCGGGTTCGAAGCGATAGGAGGTGACCCGCCCGATGCTGTCGCCGCTCGAACCCCGGCCATTCTCGTTGACGGTGAACAGGGTCCGACCATCGCGAGACAGGGTCAGAAATGACGGATTGGACGCCTTGACGATGCGCAGCGGGCCATCGATCTGGCCATTGCGACTGTTGAAGCGATAGACATACAGCCCCTGGCTGCTGCCCGCGGTGTAGCTGCCGACCAGCAGATTGAACAGGCCGGGCTCGGCGCGGGCCGGGGCGTTGTACCCGACGAGCAGGGCGAACAGGGCCAGCGGCAGCAGACGGGGCAGAGCTCTCATGGGAAATCCTTGGCGAGCGATGGGCGTTGAGACCGATGCGAGGCGGCCCGGTTTCCCTACCGCCTGGAGGCGGAAGGCGGCCGCGCGCGGCGGCTATTCTACTGAAATCCGGGCTGGCACTGTGCCAGAGGCCTTTCGCCATTTATCGCCTGCGTCGGCGCGCTGGCGGTCCACGTCGGGCCGACCGGCCCGAGGAGGCCGTGCCAGAGCCCGCGGTGAACTCGGCGCTGGCCGAGGGCTGCCGGTAAAAGAATTGGCCGGGCTAGTCCAGCACGCCCTGCAGGATGGCGTAGACGAGCCCGGTGCCCACGGCGACCAGCACCATGTCGGCACCCAGGCGCCGCCATTCGTAGCCCGGGTAGTCCGGTAGCTGGCGGGCGATGCCCGGCGGCAGCGGTCGGCCATAACCGGGTGGGAGAGGGCGCCCACGCTCCAGACGCAGCCCCGGCGGCAGGTCGCCACCCCGGCCGATCTGGCCACGCAGCGCCTGGATGCGCTCCCGCGCCGGTCCCAGATCCGGCGATCCACCGGCGGCCGGTCCGGTATCCGGGTGACCCTGGCCACGCGCCTTGGGACCCGGTCCCTGGCCATGGGAGCCACGCTGTTCCTGCCAGCCCGGTCCATGCGGACCCTTGGGCCCACCCGGCCCGTGATCCGGAGGCGCGGCCAGGGCCAGGTTGCCGATCAGACAGAGGGCTGCAGCGGAGAGGAAGGTACGCATCGAGGGCTTTCCTCATGAGGGATGACGGCATGGGTTATCCACTTGGAGTCTGGTCGCTGAAAAAGACTCCTGGGTCATTCCCGGGCTCATAAGCTGTGGATAAATCGGGGATAAAATCGGTATAACTTCGGAAGATATCTCTAAATCCCGTCAGAGATCAAATAAAAACCCTTTATTATCAATGAATTAAAAAGATGATCGGCTGGCTATCGAATCCGCTTTTTGTGGATAAAGCTTGAGACCCCCCCCAGGCCAGCTCCCGTTTTCACCGGTAGTCGAACCTCACGCGGACCAATTTCCCTAGCCCAGAAACGGAAAAGCCGCGCCTGAATGACCGGGCGCGGCTTTTCTGGAGGTCGCCTTTTCCTAGTCCGGCTTCTTCAGCTTGGGATTGGGAAAGAATTGCACGGCCTGCACCTTGGGATCGGGCTTCTTGGGTTTCAGCGTACTGATGTTGACCCGCGTCGGCAATTCCTTGGGGATCGAATTGCCGCGCTCGTCCAGGGTGTCGCTGTAGCCGCAGGAGACGCACTCGCGATGGGGCGTGCCGTCCTGGGTCCACATCTTCAGGGTATCCTGCGCCTGGCACGCCGGGCAGACCGCACCGGCGATGAACCTCTTGCGGATCGGCTCGTTCACGCCGCCTCCTCGCTCAGCCCGGAATGGCGGAGCAGGGCGTCGATGCTGGGTTCGCGGCCGCGGAAGTCGACGAACAGCACCATGGGCGCCTGGGAGCCGCCGCGGGCCAGGATGGCGTCACGGAAGGCCCGACCGGTTTCCGGGTTGAAGACGCCTTCTTCCTCGAACTTGGCGAAGGCGTCGGCGGACAGCACCTCGGCCCACTTGTAGCTGTAGTAACCCGCCGCATAACCGCCGGCGAAGATGTGCGCGAAGCTGTTGGGGAAGCGGTTGTAGGCGGGCGGCCGTACGACGGAAATCTCGTCGCGGATGCCTTCCAGCACCTCGCGTACGCTGCGGCCGTCGCCGTGGCTGGCGTGCAGCTCGAAGTCGAACAGCGAGAATTCCAGCTGGCGCAGCATCATCAGGCCGGACTGGAAGTTCTTCGCCGCCAGCATCTTGTCCAGCAGCTCCTGGGGCAGCGGCTCGCCGGTCTCGTAATGACCGGAGATCAACGCCAGGCCCTCGGGCTCCCAGCACCAGTTCTCCATGAACTGGCTGGGCAGCTCCACCGCATCCCAAGCCACGCCGTTGATGCCGGAGACGCTGGCATGCTCGACGCGGGTCAGCAGGTGGTGCAGGCCGTGGCCGAATTCATGGAAGAGGGTGGTCACCTCGTCATGGGTGAGCAGCGCCGGCTGGCCGGGGCTGGCCGGGGTGAAGTTGCAGACCAGGTAGGCCACCGGATCGATCAGCCGGCCCTGGGCATCGCGGCGCTTGTCGCGGGCACCGTCCATCCAGGCGCCACCGCGCTTGTTGGCGCGGGCATAGAGATCGAAGTAGAAGCGGCCGATGGAAGTGCCGTTCTCCTTGATCTCGAACAGGCGCACGTCCGGGTGCCACTTCTCGAAGTCGCGCAGCTCGGCGATCTCGATGCCATAGAGCTTCTGTACCGTGGCGAACAGGCCGGAGAGCACCTTGTCCACCGGAAACCAGGCGCGGACCTCTTCCTGAGACAGCGAATAGCGCTGCTGGCGCAGCTTTTCGGCGAAGTAGCCGGTGTCCCAGCTCTGCAGATCCTGCACGCCCTGTTCGGCGGCGAAGGCACGCAGTTCTTCCAGGTCGCGCTGGGCGAAGGGCTTGGAGCGCACCGCCAGGTCGCGCAGGAAGCCCAGCACCTGGTCGCTGCTCTCGGCCATCTTGGTGGCCAGCGACAGCTCGGCGTAGTTGGCGTAGCCCAGCAGGCGGGCCAGTTCCTGACGCAGGTCGAGCAACTCTTCCATCACCGGGCCGTTGTCGAACTGGCCGGCATTGGGGCCCTGTTCGGAGGCGCGGGTGGCGTAGGCGGCATAGACCTCTTCACGCAGGGCGCGATCATCGGCGTAGGTCATTACCGCGTAGTAGCTGGGGAATTCCAGGGTCACCAGCCAGCCGTCCAGCGCCTTGGCCTGGGCGGCGGCCTGCAGCTGGGCCTTGGCCGACTCGGGCAGGCCGGCCAGGGCGGCTTCGTCGGTGAGATGCTTGGTCCAGGCTTGCGTCGCGTCGAGCAACTGGTTGGAGAACTTGCTGCCCAGCTCGGACTTGCGCGCCTGGATGGCGGCATAGCGCTGCTGCTCGGCCGGCGGCAGGTCGATGCCGGACAGGCGGAAGTCGCGCAGCGCGTGTTCCAGGGTGGTCTTCTGACCGACGTCGAAGCCCTTGGCTTCCTCGCTCTCGGCCAAGCGGCTGTAGGCCTGGAAGAGGTCCTTGTTCTGGCCGATCTCGGTGGAATAGGCCGACAGCTTGGGCAGGCAGGCCTCGTAGGCGGCACGCAGCTCGGCGCTGTTGCATACGGCGTTGAGGTGACCGATGGGGCTCCAGGCCTGGCCCAACCGATCGTTCAGCTCATCCATCGCCAGCACCAGGCCAGCCCAGGTGGGGTGCTCCTTCTGGGTCTCCAGCAACTTGGCCAGGGCGGCACGGTTCTCGGCCAGTACGGTGTCGATGGCCGGCTCGACGTGCTCGGGCTTGATGGCGGAAAAGGGCGGCAGGTCGTAGGACTGAAGCAGCGGATTGCTGGCGCTCACGGCGTTCCCCTCGGGGCGATGGCTTTGACAGTTATATATGGAGCCCATCCTAATAGGTCTCAAGACCCTTCCGACGAGAAAAGGTATCTATCGTGACCATAAGGACTTTCCAGGGTAAGACCCCACACCTGGGCGAACGCGCCTTCGTCGACGCCACCGCCGTGGTGATCGGGGAGGTCGAGCTCGGCGCAGACAGCTCGATATGGCCGCTGACGGTGATCCGCGGCGACATGCATCGTATCCGCATCGGCGCCCGCACCAGCATCCAAGACGGCAGCGTGCTGCACATCACCCACGCCGGCCCCTTCAATCCGGACGGCTATCCGTTGCTGATCGGCAGCGACGTCACCGTCGGCCACCAGGTGACGCTGCACGGCTGCACGATTGGCGACCGGGTGCTGGTGGGCATGGGCAGCATCGTCATGGACGGCGCGGTGGTGGAAGACGAGGTAGTGATCGGCGCCGGCAGCCTGGTCCCGCCGGGCAAGCGGCTGGAAGGCGGCCATCTCTACGTCGGCCGCCCGGTCAAGCAGATCCGCCCGCTGGAAGACAAGGAACGCGCCTTCTTCACCTACAGCGCCGGCAACTACGTGAAGCTCAAGGACCAGCACCTGGCCGAGGGGTATGGGGAGGAGGGGACACAAGCGGTGCGCGCCGGTACCTAATCCCGTTGGGCTTCGGCGATGGAGTCGCCTCGACCCAACCTACGACAGCGCTCCCGTAGGTCGGGTTGAGCGCAGCGAAGCCCAACAGCGTCGCGGTACTAACCCAGCTGCCGCCGCAACTCCACCAGCACCGGGGCGCTTTCGGGACGCACGCCGCGCCAGAGTTCGAAGGCCTCGGCAGCCTGTTCCACCAACATGCCCAGGCCGTCCAGGGTGTGGAAGGCACCCTCGTCCAGGGCCCAGCGGTTGAAGGGGGTAAGGTCCTTGCCGTACATCATGTCGTAGGTCACCGTCTGCGGGCCGATGACCGCCTCCGACAGGGGTGGACGACCGCCTCCGAGACTGGCCGAGGTGCCATTGATGATGACATCGAAGGGCTCTCTCAGGGTGGAGAAGGCCGCCACCTCGATGGTTCCCAGCTCGGCGAATTCCCGCGCCAGTTGCACCGCCTTGAGTTCGGTGCGATTGGCCAGTACCAGTTGCCCGGGATTGCAGGCCAGCAGTGGCTCCAGCACGCCGCGTACGGCGCCGCCGGCGCCCAGCACCAGGACGCGCTGGCCGGCCAGCTGCAGACCGGCGTTGACCGTGAGATCCCGGACCAGCCCGGCGCCGTCGGTGTTGTCGCCCAGCAGGCGACCATCGGGCTGGCGCTTGAGCGTGTTCACCGCCCCGGCCCGCCGCGCGCGCGGGGTGAGTTCAGCGCACAGCTGATAGGCCTCTTCCTTGAAGGGCACCGTGACATTGGCGCCCAGGCCGCTCTGGAAGAAGCTGCGGGCGCTTTCGCTGAAGCCGTCCAGCGGCGCCAGCAGCGGCCCGTAGTGCAGGCGCTGCCCGGTCTGGTCGGCGAACAGGCTGTGGATCAGCGGCGACTTGCTGTGGGCGATGGGATTGCCGAAGACGGCGTAGCGATCCATGAGCTCTATCCTGCAGGCGTTGGGGCGAGCGCGAGCCAGTCGCGGTCGGTGAGAAAGAAGTCGGTCAGCCGCGCTTCCGGCGAGCCGGGCACGGGTTTCCAGTCATAGCCCCAGCGCACCTCGGGCGGCAGCGACATGAGGATGGACTCGGTGCGCCCGCCGGACTGCAGGCCGAACAGGGTGCCGCGGTCATAGACCAGGTTGAATTCCACGTAGCGGCCGCGGCGATAGGCCTGGAATTCCCGCTCGGCCTGGCCGTAGGGCTGGTCGCGACGGCGCTGGACGATGGGCAGGTAGGCGTCGACGAAGGCATCGCCGATGGCGCGCTGGAAGGCGAAGCAGGTGTCGAAGTCCCAGTCGTTCAGGTCATCGAAGAACAGGCCGCCGATGCCGCGTGGCTCGCCGCGGTGCTTGAGGTGGAAATAGCGGTCGCACCAGGCCTTGTAGCGCGGATAGACGTCGGCGCCGAAGGGCGCGCAGGCGTCATGGCAGACCTGGTGCCAGTGCACGCAGTCGGCCTCGTTGCCGTAGTAGGGGGTCAGGTCGAGACCGCCGCCGAACCACCAGACCGGCGCCTCGCCGGGCTTCTCGGCGAGAAAGAAGCGCACGTTGGCATGGGCGGTGGGAATGTGGGGATTGCGCGGGTGCATGACCAGGGAGACGCCCATGGCCTCGAAGCTGCGCCCGGCCAGTTCCGGGCGATGGGCGCTGGCCGAGGGCGGCAGGCTGTCGCCATGCACATGGGAGAAGTTCACGCCGCCCTTTTCCAGCAGGGCGCCCTCGGCGATCACCCGGGTGCGGCCACCACCGCCGGTCGGCCGGGTCCAGGCGTCTTCGACGAACGCGGCGGCGCCATCCTCGGCTTCCAGTGCGGCGCAGATGCGCTCCTGCAGATCGAGCAGATAGGCCTTGACGGCCTCCAGGGAGGGATTCATCGCAAGGATTTCCACAACAGGCGGGGAGGGCGGAGAGCATAACACCCGTATCCGACCGGTTGACGTGGCCCGCGGTTGCGGCTTGGATGAAGGCTCACCCCAAGAGAGCCCGGCCAAGGGCTCCAACCAGGAGACACGCAAGCATGGCCCAGCGCATCCAGTTCAGCCGCACCGGTGGTCCCGAAGTACTCGAACTTGTGGATTTCGAACCCGCCGCGCCCGGCCCCGACGAGGTGCAGGTGCGCAACCATGCCATCGGCCTCAACTTCATCGAGACCTATTACCGCAGCGGCCTCTATCCGCCGCCGGCACTGCCCTCGGGTCTGGGCACCGAGGGTGCCGGGGTGGTGGAAGCGGTCGGTAGCGCCGTCACCCGCTTCAAGGCTGGCGATCGCGTGGCCTATGCCACCGGCCCGCTGGGCGCCTATGCCGAGGTCCATGTGCTGCCCGAGCGCCATCTGGTGCACCTGCCGGAGACGATCTCCTTCGAACAGGGCGCCGCGGTCATGCTCAAGGGGCTGACCGTGCAGTACCTGCTGCGCCAGACCTATCCAGTGCAGGCCGGCGACACCGTGCTGTTCCATGCCGCGGCCGGGGGCGTCGGCTCCCTGGCCTGCCAGTGGGCCAAGGCCCTGGGCGTACGCCTGATCGGCACCGCCGGCTCGCCGGAAAAGCTGGAAAAGGCCAAGGCGCTGGGCGCCTGGGCAGTGATCGACTACCGCCAGGAAGACGTCCCGGCGCGGGTCCGCGAATTGACCGGCGGCGCCAAGGTGCCGGTGGTCTACGACGGCGTTGGCAAGGACACCTGGGAGATGTCGCTGGACTGCCTGGCGCCCCGCGGCCTGATGGTCAGCTTCGGCAACGCCTCCGGCGCGGTCACCGGGGTCAACCTGGGGATCCTCTCGCAGAAGGGCTCGCTCTATGTCACCCGGCCGACCCTGGCCACCTACGCTGCCTCGCCCGAAGCCCTGCAGGACATGGCCGATCAGCTGTTCGAGCTGATCACCGACGGCCGCATCCAGGTGGACATCGGCCGGCGCTATCCACTGGCCGAAGTGCAGGAGGCGCATCGGGCGCTGTCGGGTCGCGAGACCAGCGGCTCGACCATCCTGTTGCCCTGAGGCGACGCGCCCGCGTGCCTGGCCGGGGAAATCGTGACGGCCATTAAGTTTCCCGCAGCCAGGCGGCACGACGGGGGTAAACGCCGGTCTATCTCGGACAGTCAGGTCGTCACGACCTCGACGTTCTTTCAAGAATCGGCCGGATCGCTGCCCTCGTCATGCCTATCTCCAGCCCCCTCGCCAGCCTGCTCGACACCGCCACGGACACGGCGCTGATCACCCTGACCGCCGACGGGCGGATCGGGCAGTGGTGCCCGGCCGTCGCCCGGCTGCTGGGCTGGACGGCGCAGGACTGGCTCGGTGAATCCATCGTCGGCCTGCTGCTCCCGGAGCCACCGGCCGACGGCTGGCTGACCGCCCTCGAACGCTGCCAGACCCAGGGCCTGCGCCACCGCGATGGCCATCTGGTACGCCTTGACCTGCATCTGGTGCCGCTGCGCCGGGCCGAGGTCGCGGTGGGCTGGTTGCTGCATGTCTGGCAGGCCCCGGCGAGCCGTGCCCGTTTCGCCGCCCGGCGCAGCGCCGAGCGGGATCTACCGCAACGCCTGCAGGCGCTCGGCGAATGGTCAAGGCGCCTCAGCGGCACCACGGATCTGGCCACCTTGCGGCTGTGCGCCACCCAGGCCCTGCGTGACGTGGCCGACGACCCCCAGGCGCGGCTGCTGTCCGTGGCCGAGGCGGGCAATCCGCCGGCGGGTCAGTTGCTGATCCCGTTCGGCCCTGCCGCCCAGCCCCTGGGGTATCTGCAACTGGGCCGCGCCGTCGAGGCGGACACCCGGCTGTTGCTGGATCAGCTGGGCCTGCTGCTGGGCGCCCTGCTGGTACGGCAACAGACCCAGGACCAGGCCCGACAACTGGAGCGGCGGCTGTCGCTGGAACAGGGACTGCTGGCCAGCGTGCTGCAGCAAGCGCCGCTGGGCATCTCCATCACCGAGGCTGGCAGCGAAGAAGCGGTGATGCTCAACGACCGCGTCGATATCCTGCTGGGCAGACGCCCGGCCGGCGAAACGCTGGACGAACGCTATGGCACCATCGGCGCCTTGCACGCCAATGGCCAGCCCTATGCGGTAGACGACTACCCCACGGTACGGGTACTGCGCAGCGGCCAGGCGGTGGCGCCCGAATTGATGCGCTATCGGCGGCCCGACGGCAGCATCCGGCTGCTGGAGGTCTCCAGCGCGCCGGTCCGCTCGGCCACCGGCGAGGTGATCGCCTCGGTCACCCTGTTCGACGACGTCCAGCAGCGCGTCGATGCGGAAACCGCCCTGCGCGAGCACAGTGCGCGGCTAGCCAGCCTGATCAACCAGGCGACGGTCGGCATCTGCCAGACCGATGCCCGCGGACGCATCCTGCTCGCCAATCGTCGCTATTGCGAAATGCTCGATCGCAACGAAGTCGGGGTGCTGGAACAGACCCTGCAGGCCCAGACCCATCCCGAGGACCGGGCCATCCTGGAGCGTCATCTCGACACCCTGCGCGAGCGGGGCGACAGCTTCAAGCTGGACCAGCGCTTCCTGCGTCCGGATGGCTCGGTGGTCTGGGTCAGCCTGCACGGCTCGCCGCTGCAGTCGGAAGTCGGCCAGGAGTTGTCGGTGAGCCTGGTGGTGGTGGATCTCACCCAGCGCAAGCAGGCCGAAGCCGCGCTGCACCTGTCCAACCAGCGCTTCCGCAATGCCGTGGAGGCGGTGCAGGGGGTGGTCTGGACCAGCAATGCCCAAGGCCATTTGCTCGGCGAACAACTCGCCTGGAGCACCCTGACCGGGCAGAGCTATGCCCAGTATCAGCAGGACGGCTGGGCCGATGCCCTGCATCCCGAGGATGCCCCCCGCACCCTGCGCCGCTGGCGCCTGGCGGTACAGCAACAGGTGGATTTCCATGACGAACATCGTCTGCGCTGTCGCGACGGCCAGTGGCGCACCTTCAGCGTGCGCGCCCTGCCGGTGCGGGAGAATGGCGTGGTCTGCGAATGGGTGGGCGTGCACACCGACGTCAGCGAGATCCGCATGGCCGAGCATCGCCTGCGCCGGCTGGCCGAACTGCTGGAACAGCGCGTCCACGAACGCACCGTCGAGCGTGACCGCATGTGGCGGGTGGCCGACGACCTGCTCGGCGTCATCCAGGGGCAACGCTGGCTCAGCCGCAATCCCGCCTGGGGCCGCACCCTGGGCTGGGACGACGAGGCATTGCGTCATCAACCGCCGACCTCGCTGGAGCACCCGGACGATCCGCCGGTGTTTCCGCGCCTGGCCGCCCTGCGCCACGGCGAGGTGCTCAGCGATCTGCCCGGGCGCCTGCGCACGCGCGACGGCCACTGGCGCCACATGATGTGGAAGGCCACCGCCGATCACGACGGGCGCATCTATGTCTTCGGTCGCGACGTCACCGTCGAACACGACGCCGCCCTGGCGCTGCAGAACGCCGAGGCCGCGCTGCGCCAGGCGCAGAAGATGGAAGCCATCGGGCATCTCACCGGCGGCATCGCCCATGACTTCAACAACCTGCTCACCGGCATCAGCGGTTCCCTGGAATTGCTGCGCCGACGCCTGGACCAGGGTCGCCACGACAACCTGCAGCGCTACCTGGACACCGCCGAGCAATCCGCCACCCGCGCCGCCGCCCTGACCCATCGCCTGCTGGCCTTCGCGCGCCGGCAGACGCTGGATCCGCGGCCGGTAAACGTGAATGACCTGATCCTGTCCCTGGAAGAACTCTTCCAGCGCACCCTGGGCGAACGCATCAGCCTGCGCAGCAGCCTCGCGCTGCAGTTGCCACCGGCGCGCACCGACACCAACCAACTGGAGAACGCCCTGCTGAATCTGGTGATCAACGCCCGCGACGCCATGCCCGAAGGGGGTCGCCTGACCCTGGAAACCGCCCTTGATCACCTCACCGACCTGGCCGCCGAACATGACCTGCCGCCGGGTGACTACGTGCGCCTGACCATCGCCGACACCGGCAGTGGCATGCCGGCCGAGGTGGTGGATCGTGCCTTCGATCCCTTCTTCACCACCAAGCCCATTGGCCAGGGCACCGGTCTGGGCCTGTCGATGCTCTATGGCTTCATCAAGCAGTCGGGTGGCCATGTGACCCTGGAGAGCGAATTGGGCAGCGGCACCCGGGTCAGCCTCTGGCTGCCCTGTGCGCAGCCCGAGCGGCCGGCGGTGAGCGACACGCCCCAGGCGGCCATCGCCCAGAGTCGGGGCGAACGCCTGTTGCTGGTGGAGGACGATGTTTCGGTGCGGCTGCTGCTACGCGAGATGCTCACCGAGCTGGGCTACCGCGTGCGCACCGCCGCCAGTGCCTCGGCGGCGCTCACCCTGGCCGACGGCGATCTGCCCTGTGACCTGCTGATCACCGATCTCGGCCTGCCGGATCTCGACGGCGCCGAACTGGCGGAGCGCCTGCGTGAACGCTGGCCGGAGCTGCCGGTGCTATTCGTCAGCGGTCACGCCAAGCGGCCGACCCCGAACGGCGAGCTCTCGCTAGCCAAGCCGTTCCAGATCGATGCGCTGGCGCGGTTACTGCGCCAACTGCTCGATTGACCTAGGGCCGGAAGACCTTGCCGGTCACCAGGTCGCGAATCACGCTGGGATTCTTGCGCCCACCCAGTTCGCCCATGAGGATGCCGTCCAGGTTATCGGGAAAGTACTGCTGGACCCGTAGCCGGGTACGCGCGGCCGGGCGACCGGCGGGATTGGCCGAGGTGGAGATCAGCGGACCGGTCAGGGCGCAGAGTTCGCCCACCAGCGGATGCTCGGAGACCCGCAACGCCACGGTGGCGTGGGCGCCGGTCACCCAGCCGGGCAGGCGATTGTGGTGCGGCACCAGCCAGGTGTTGGGGCCCGGCCAGGTGCTGGCCAGCTTGGCCAGGGAGGCCTCCGGCAGATCGTGGAGCAGGAAGTCGAACTGGCGGATGTTGTCGGCCACCAGGATCAGACCCTTTTCCAGGGGCCGCCGCTTGAGCATCAGCAGGCGATAGACCGCGGCCTGATCCCAGGGATCGCAGCCCAGGCCCCAGACGGCCTCGGTAGGGTAGGCCAGCACGCCACCCTCCCGCACGATTCGCGCCGCCTGCCGCACTCGCCAGCTGTTGTGCATCGCCTTGCCTCCGCCAAATCCCTGAAGTCTACCCGAGCGCGCTGCCGATGCCAGTCATCCGCCGTCAGCCGAGACGCGTCCAGCTGCCCTGCTGCACCACTACCCGGCCCTCCAGCTCCAGCTCGGTCAGCTGGACCAGCACCTCCGGCAGCGACAGGCCGCAGAGCCGCGCCAGCTCTTCGCTGTTGAGCGATCCGGCGGTGAGGTGGCGCAGCAGGGGATGATCCTCGACCGCAGCGGGTGTGGCGGCCGGGGCCAGGCTACGCCAGCCCTGCAGGGCTTCGAGGATGTGTTCCACGCTCTCCACCAACTGCGCGCCCTCGCGGATCAGCTGATGACAGCCGCGGGCCCCGGGATGATGGATGGAGCCGGGCAGGGCGAATACCTCGCGGCCCTGCTCGGCGGCCAGTCGCGCGGTGATCAGCGAACCGCTGGAGGGACTGGCTTCCACCACCAGGGTACCCAGGCTGAGACCGCTGATGATCCGGTTGCGCCGCGGAAAGTTGGCGGCCTGGGGCGTGCAGTCCAGCGGTAATTCCGAGACCAGTGCGCCACCCTCGGCCAGCAGGCGCCGGGCGAGACCCAGATGCCGACGCGGATAGAGCTGCCGCAGGCCGGTACCCAGCACGGCAACCGTGCCGCCGCCGGCATCCAGGGCACCCTGATGCGCCGCGCCATCGATGCCCAGCGCCAGGCCACTGGTGATGCAGAAGCCGGCCGCGGCCAGGCTGTGGGCGAAACGCCGGGCATTGTCCAGTCCCTGGGCACTGGCCTGGCGACTGCCGACCAGGGCCAGTTGCGGTCGTTCGAGCAACTCGACCCGTCCTTCGACGAACAGCAGCGGGGGTGGATCGGCGATCTCGGCCAGCAGCGCCGGATAGCGGTCGTCACCCAGGCAAAGCAGGTGGCGCGCGGGTCCTTCCAGCCAGGCCAGGGCCTGGTCGACCCGTTCGCGGGTGGCCGGGCTGCGGCGGGCGTCCGCGGCCACCGCCGGTAGGCGCAGGGCGCACCAGGCCGAGGCGGGGGCACTGAGGGCAGCGGCCGCACTGCCAAAGGCATCCAGCAACAGGCGCTGGCGCACGGCACCGAGCTCCGGCAGGGCGTGCAGGCGAAGCCGAGCGTCCAGCTCGGCAGGAGAAAGGCTGGCCATGGTGTCATCCTTGAGGGGTGGCCGGTCGCCGTCCTGGCGACCCGCAGGGGTTAGGGGTTGCGCACCTTGTCCATGATCGCCAGCTGGCGGGTGGCGGTCAGGATCAGGCCGTAGCTGATCTTGTCGTAGGTGCGAAAGACCATCAGCAGTCCGGCGCGCTCGTCGGGGATCTTCACCAGCTCGCCGGTGATGCGATCGCGCACCGTCTCGCCGGTCTTGTTGACCGCCAGCACATTGCCCTCGGCCAGACCGTCACGGGCGCCCTTGTTGAGGGTGACCACATCGAACTGGCCGACCTGGGTGACGCCACGGGGCACATCGAGGATCAGGCCGTTGATGTCGCGGGCCGGGGCGCTGGGCATGAAGGTGGAGTTCACCAGCCGCTCCTCGGTGGGAAACAGCCGGTCGCCCAGGCGCACCTCCTGGGTGGTACGCGTCAGGCGCAGGGTGGCGATGTCGCCCTCCTGGGTGACCAGATCGGCGCTGCCGATGAAGTCGCCATTGATGCCGAGGAAGGCACCGGTCTTGGGATCGACATAGGTCCTGCCCTGGCGATAGATGCCATAGGCCGAGACGCCCGGCTGCAGCTTGCCGCGCACATAGATGCGATCGCCGGCGCCGCTCACCACCCGCTCGGCGTTGCCGGCCACCACATAGGGCGCCGCCTGGAACTGTTCGGCCGAATCGATGGCGCGATTCTGCAAGAGGAAGCTGTTGACCGCTTCCAGCGGAATGGCCGGGATGGCTTCGGCGATGGGCGTGCTGCGCACCGTGGGCGACAGCTTGACCGTGCCGCGCGAGGCGCCGCGGTTGAGCTGCAGGCGCGGCTGGCCGTCGACATAGCTCAGCACCAGGGTGTCGCCGGGATAGATGAGATGGGGATTCTTGATCTGCGGATTGGCCTGCCAGATCTCCGGCCATTCCCAGGGTTTGCTGAGGAATCTGGCGGAGATGTCCCAGAGGGTATCGCCGCGAACCACGGTGTAGCTTTCCGGGTGATCCTGACGCAGGGTAACCGCTGCGTACGCCGACTGCAGGGCGCCCCCTGCAACCAGCAGCAGGGCGAACAAAGATTTCCTCATGCGTCGAATCCCTTTACACTCTTGGCCTTGAAGAACCGTCTTCACGCAAACGTCGGGGAATCGCCCCAGTCGTGCCCTGATCGCCATCTCTGTCGGCACCGGGCAGCGCAGGCGCCCGTCCCCGTCGACCGACGTCATCCACCACTCGGGACCAGCCCGAGCCGGGTGGAAACAACGCTGCGGCATCTTAGCAGCGCCCCTTGACTGTATTCCACAAGTGCCCTCAACGCCATGGCGATCCTAGACATCCTCGAATTCCCCGATCCCCGCCTGCGTACCGTCGCCAAGCCCATCGACACGGTGGACGACACCCTGCGCCAGACCATCGACGACATGTTCGAGACCATGTACGAAGCGCCCGGCATCGGTCTGGCCGCCACCCAGGTCAACGTTCATCGCCGCCTGGTGGTGATCGACGTCAGCGAAGACAAGAGCGAACCCCTGGTCTTCATCAATCCCGAGGCCGAGCCGCTCACCCAGGAACTGGGTGAGTACCAGGAAGGCTGCCTGTCGATCCCCGGTTTCTACGAAAAGGTCTGCCGCCCCGAGCGTGTCCGGGTCAAAGCCCTGGATCGCGACGGCAAGCCCTTCGAGCTGGAATGCGACGGCCTGCTGGCGGTGTGCATCCAGCACGAGATCGATCACCTCGACGGTAAGCTGTTCGTCGACTACCTGTCGCCGCTCAAGCGCGATCGCATCAAGAAGAAGCTCGAAAAGCAGCAGCGCCACAAGGCCTGATCGCCCTGGCGGACGGCGTCTTCGGCGTCCGCCGCTCGCCCTTTCCGCCAGGTCCGCCATGTCCAGATCCCTTCGCCTCGTCTTCGCCGGAACCCCGGAATTCGCCGCCGTGCACCTGCAGGCGCTGATCGACGCCGGTTATCCCATCGCCGCCGTCTACACCCAGCCCGACCGCCCCGCCGGACGTGGCCAGAAACTGGCCATGAGTCCGGTCAAGCAGCTGGCGCTGACCCACGGCATTCCCGTGCAGCAGCCGCCGACCCTGCGCGACCCCGCGGCCCAGGCCACCCTGGCGGCGCTGGAACCCGACCTGCTGGTGGTGGTGGCCTACGGCCTGATCCTGCCCCAGGCGGTGCTCGATATCCCGCGTCTGGGCTGCATCAACAGCCATGCCTCGCTGCTGCCGCGCTGGCGCGGCGCGGCGCCCATCCAGCGCGCCCTGGAGGCCGGCGATACCGAGTCCGGAGTTACCGTGATGCGCATGGAAGCCGGTCTGGATACCGGCCCCATGCTGAGCAAGGTGACCACGCCACTGACCGCTGATGATACCGGCGGCAGCCTGCACGATCGCCTGGCCAGCCTGGGCGCCGCCGCCGTGGTCCAGGCGCTGCCGGGCCTGGCCGACGGCAATCTGCCGGGCGAGGTGCAGGACGACGACCTCGCCACCTATGCCCACAAGCTCAACAAGGACGAGGCCCGGCTGGACTGGGGTCGTCCGGCGGTGGAACTGGAGCGGCGTATCCGTGCCTTCGATCCCTGGCCGCTATGCCACACCGCCCTGGCCGGCGAACCGCTCAAGGTCTGGGCCGCGGAGCTGGCCGCAGGGCAGGGCGTTCCCGGCATGGTGCTGGATGCCGATCGCTCCGGCCTGCTGGTCGCCTGCGGTGAAGGTGCCCTGCGCCTGACCCGGCTGCAGCTGCCCGGTGGCAAGCCGCTGGGCTTCGCCGATCTCTACAACGCCCGTCGCGAGCGCTTCGCCCCCGGTCAGGTGCTGGGTCTATGAATCCGCGGCTGGCAGCTACCCGCGCCCTGGCAGCGGTCCTCGCCGGCCGCGCCTCCCTCGGCAGCAGCCTGCCCGAGCAACTGGCCAAGGTCGATCCGCGTGACCGCGCCCTGGCCCAGGATCTGGCCTTCGGCACCGCCCGCTGGCAGCCGCGACTGTCGCTGCTGGCGGAAAAGCTCCTGCAGAAACCCTTCAAGGCCGGCGACCGTGACCTGGAGGCCCTGCTGCTGATCGGTCTCTACCAGCTGTTCCATACCCGCATCCCGGCCCATGCCGCCATCGGCGAGACGGTGGGCTGCGTCGACAAGCTGAAGAAATCCTCGGCCAAGGGACTGCTCAATGCGGTGCTGCGCCGCGCCCAGCGTGAATACGACAGCCTGCTCCCCACCCTGGAACATGACCCCGCCGCGCGCCTGGCCCATCCGCGCTGGTTGCAGAAGACGCTCAAGGCGCGCTGGCCGGAGCAGTGGGAGGCCATCGCCACCGCCAACAACCTGCATCCGCCACTGATCCTCAGGGTCAATCGCCGTCAGGGCAGTCGCGACAGCTATCTGGCCGAGCTGGCCACCGACGGCATCGATGCCGTGCCCTGCGCCTTCAGCGCCGACGGCATCCGCCTGCTGCAGCCCCAGGACGTCACCGCCCTGCCGGGCTTTGCCGCGGGGCGTCTCAGCGTGCAGGACGAAGCCGCCCAGCTGGCCGCCGAACTCCTGGAGCTGGCGCCCGGCCAGCGGGTGCTGGACGCCTGCGCCGCGCCCGGTGGCAAGACCTGCCACCTGCTGGAACGTGAGCCGGCGCTGGCCGAGGTGGTGGCGCTGGACGCCGATGCCGGCCGTCTGGAGCGGGTCGAGCAGAATCTGGCACGCCTGGGCCTCACCGCCCGCACCCTGGCCGCCGACGGCCGTGCCGTGGCTGACTGGTGGAACGGCATGCCCTTCCAGCGCATCCTGCTGGACGCCCCCTGCAGCGCCACCGGGGTGATCCGCCGCCATCCGGACATCAAGCTGACCCGCCAGGCCAGCGACATCGCGCCCCTGGTCCAGCTGCAGGGTGAATTGCTGGACGCCCTCTGGCCGACGCTGGAGGTGGGCGGCATCCTGGTCTATGCCACCTGCTCGGTGTTGCCGGAAGAGAACAGCGACAACCTCGCCGCCTTTCTCGCCCGCACCCCGGGCGCCCGCGAGCTGGACATTCCCGCCCCCTGGGGCCTTGCCCAGCCCCACGGCCGCCAGCTCCTGCCGCAGCCCGACGGCCACGACGGCTTCTATTACTGCAAGCTGATCAAGATCGCCAAGTAGGAGACTTCGCCATGCTCGAATCCCTGGAGAAGATGCTCGCCCGCGGCCAGGACAATGCCCTGCTCAGATTCGGTCTGGGCAAGGGCTATCTGGATGCCGGAGAACCCGCACGGGCGATCGAGCACCTGGCACGCTGCGTCGAATTCGATCCGGCCTATTCGGCGGCCTGGAAGCTGCTGGGCAAGGCCCATGAGGGAAGTGGCGACCTGACCAGCGCCGAGGCGGCCTGGGCCCAGGGCCTGCAGGCGGCGCAGGCCAAGGGCGACAAGCAGGCGGAAAAGGAGATGACGGTGTTTCTCAAGCGCCTGGCGCGCCGCGCTCAGTCCTGATCGCGCAGGAACCTGAGGCCCGCGCCGTCGCCGTCGGTGCGCATGACTTCCATGGTCACCTTGGGCGCTTCGATCGGCAGGTCGAGCACCTGGCCGACCACCCGGGTGCCCTGCGGCAGCCGGGTCAGCTCGGGGTGCACCACATAGACGCCGCCATCGGACAGGTCACGGGTCTCACCGACGATCTCGCCATCCGGATAGGCGATCCATAGCCGGCACTTGAGCGGGGTACGGGTATGCTGGCGCTGATCGCGTGAATTCATCGCCTGACTCCCTGGCTTAGGCGCTCCCTTGAGGTCCAGGCAGCTTCCGGCAAAGCCCTGCGCCTGTCAGCCGCGCACCGACCGAACGGTGGCGGCGAAGCGCCGAGCGATAGGTCAGAGGACCATCGCCTGCCCCTCAGCGCCCGGGCAGGGCCCGGGCGAGCGAACTCAGTACCACTTCTCCTCACCATCCGGGCGATTCTTGAAACGCTTCATGCTCCACATGTACTGCGTCGGATAGCGCCGCACGTAGCCGGCCAGCACCTCGCTCATGGCGGCCACCGAGACCTCCGGATCCGGGTCGTACATGGCCGGCGGCGCGGCTTCCAGGATCACCTTGTAGCCGCTGCCGTCTGCCAGGCGCACGGCATGGAAGAACACTCCGCGGGCCTTGCCGCGCGCCAGTAGCGAGGGCACGAACTTGCTGGTCAGGGCGGTGGTACCGAGGAAGGGCACGAAGAGGCCGGCACTGCGACTCGGCTCGGGATCGGCCGGGATACCCACGGCGCCGCCGCGACGGACTTCCTTGATCACGCTGATGATGCCTTCCGGGGTGGAGGGCGCCACGCGATTGCCCAGCTGCACCCGCTGGCGCTTGAGCAGGTCGTCCACCGCCTTCAGCTTGGGCGGGCGGTAGAAGATGATCGGCTTGGCGTGGGAGCAGTAGAAGTGGTTGAGCAACTCCCAGTTGCCCAGGTGACTGGTGATGCCCACCACGCCATCGCCGGAAGCCAGAGCCTCCTGCAGGACGTCCATGCCTTCCACCTCGCGCACCAGGCGCAGCGAACGCTGGGGCGACCAGATCCAGGCGCAGGCGCTTTCGGTCAGGGTCTTGCCAATGCCGCGCAGGCACTCGCGCGACAGTCGCTCCAGACCGGCGGCATCGAGTTCGGGAAAACAGTGGGCAAGGTTGATGCGGGTGACCTTGCTGGCACGGGTCGGCAGCTTCCACATGCACCAGCCGATGAATCCACCCAGGCGCTGGACCAGCGGCCAGGGCAGCAGGGCGAAAAGGCGCAGGAAGGCGATCATCAGCGCGCCTTTGAATCTTTCCAAAAGAGGGACTCCTGTCTGAATGCCCAGACAGTTTACCGTCTACAAGTCCCGGAAACGTTAAGAAAGCGTAAGGTTCGCGCCAACTGGCGCCTATACATTCGACTTTTCCTGCAGTTCTGCCGACGAAGGTGCCAATTCGGCATGGCGGTCGCAATCGAGGGTGTGGTCCATCACCAAGCCCATGGCCTGCATGAAGGCATAGCAGATGGTCGGACCGACGAAGGTGAAACCGGCCTGCTTGAGCGCCTTGCTCATGGCCTCGGCTTCCGGAGTGATCGCTGGGACCTCCTGCCGATCGCGAAAATGATTGATCCTCGGCGCGCCGCCGACGAAGGACCACAACCAGCGGGAAGGGTCTTCGAGGCGCAGCCAGGCCTGGGCATTCTGACGGGCGGCGCGCAGCTTGGCGCCATTGCGGATGATGCCCGGGTCCTGCATCAGCATGGCGATCTCGGCATCGCTCAGCTGCGCCAGGCGCTCGGGATCGAAGCCATGGAGCACCTGACGATAGCGCTCGCGTTTCTTCAGCACGGTGATCCACGACAGTCCAGCCTGGAAGCCTTCCAGCAGGAGGAATTCGAAGAGCACCGCCGGATCGCGCTGGGGCACGCCCCATTCGTGGTCGTGATACTCGATGTACAGCGGATCGGTGGTGCACCAGAAGCAACGCGGCATGGCGAAAGCCCGGTCGAGAAGGGAAGGCCTCACCTTAGCGCAATTGCCCGCCAGCGGAGACAGCCCGTCCGGACAACCCGGCCAGCCGCCCGGCCGCGACACGCGCCCCATGCGGGCGACGGCGCCTTTCGGCTATACTCCCCGGCTTTTCGTCGCAGCCGAACGGGTATTTTTCGTGAGCCAGTCCAAGCCCACCGTGCGCACCTTCCAAGACTTGATCCTGGCCTTGCAGCAATACTGGGCCGAGCAGGGCTGCGTGGTACTCCAGCCCTATGACATGGAAGTCGGCGCCGGTACCTTCCACACCGCCACCTTCCTGCGCGCCATCGGTCCCGAGACCTGGAACGCCGCCTATGTGCAGCCCAGCCGCCGCCCCACCGATGGCCGCTACGGCGAGAACCCCAATCGCTTGCAGCACTACTACCAGTTCCAGGTGGTCCTGAAGCCCAATCCGGACAACTTCCAGGAGCTCTACCTCGGCTCCCTGGCCGCCATTGGCCTGGACCCGCTGGTGCACGACGTGCGCTTCGTCGAGGACAACTGGGAATCGCCCACCCTGGGCGCCTGGGGTCTCGGCTGGGAAGTCTGGCTCAACGGCATGGAAGTCACCCAGTTCACCTATTTCCAGCAGGCGGGCGGTATCGAGTGCTACCCGGTGACCGGGGAGATCACCTATGGCCTGGAGCGCCTGGCCATGTACCTGCAGGGCGTGGATTCGGTCTATGACCTGATCTGGGCCGACGGCCCCTTCGGCACCGTGACCTACGGCGACGTCTTCCACCAGAACGAAGTGGAGCAGAGCACCTACAACTTCGAGCACGCCAATGTGCCCAAGCTGTTCGAGCTGTTCGACTTCTACGAGTCCGAGGCCAATCGCCTGATCGCCCTGGACCTGCCGCTGCCCACCTACGAGATGGTGCTCAAGGCCTCCCACACCTTCAACCTGCTGGACGCCCGCCGAGCCATCTCGGTGACCGAGCGCCAGCGCTACATCCTACGCGTGCGCACCCTGGCGCGCAGCGTCGCCCAAGGCTATTTCAAGGCCCGTGCCCGGCTGGGCTTCCCCCTGGCCAGCCCCGCGCTGCGTGACGAGGTCCTGGGTCGCGACGATGTCCAGGCGCTGCTCAAGGAGGGCGAATGATGAGCACCACTCTGGATTTCCTGGTCGAACTGGGTACCGAAGAGCTGCCGCCCAAGGCGCTCAAGACCCTCGGCGACAGCTTTCTCGCCGGTATCGAGAAGGGCCTCAAGCAGGCCGGCCTCGGCTATGCCAGCGCCCGTGCCTATGCCGCCCCGCGCCGTCTGGCCGTGCTGGTCGAAGCCCTGCAGACCCAGCAGCCCGAGCGTAGCGTCAATCTGGACGGCCCGCCGATCCAGGCCGCCTTCGGTGCAGATGGCCAGCCGACCCAGGCGGCCCTGGGCTTCGCCCGCAAGTGTGGCGTCGACATCAGCGCCATCGATCGCAGCGGTCCCAAGCTGAGATTCTCCCAGAGCATTCCCGGTCAGCCGGCGGCCAGCCTGCTGCCCGGCATCGTCGAAGCCTCCCTGGCCGAGCTGCCGATTCCCAAGCGCATGCGCTGGGCCGCCCGCCGCGAGGAATTCGTCCGTCCGACCCAGTGGCTGGTGATGCTGCTCGGTGACGAGGTCATCGATTGCGAGATCCTCACTCGCCGGGCCGGGCGCGACTCCCGTGGCCATCGCTTCCACCATCCCGACGCCGTGCGCATCAGCGCGCCAGCCCACTATGCCGCCGACCTGCGCGCCGCCCATGTGCTGGCCGATTTCGCCGAGCGGCGCAAGCTGATCGAATCCCGCGTGGCCGAACTGGCCGCGGCGGAGCAGGGCAGCGCCGTGGTGCCGCCCGCGCTGCTGGACGAGGTGACCGCCCTGGTGGAATGGCCGGTGCCCCTGGTCTGCGCCTTCGAGGAACGCTTCCTCGACGTGCCCCAGGAAGCCCTGATCACCACCATGCAGGACAACCAGAAGTACTTCTGCCTGCTGGACGCCCAGGGCAAGCTCCTGCCGCGCTTCATCACCGTGGCCAACCTGGAGAGCAAGGATCCCGCGCAGATCGTCAGCGGCAACGAGAAGGTGGTCCGGCCCCGTCTCACCGACGCCGAGTTCTTCTTCAAGCAGGACCAGAAGCAGCCGCTGGAAAGCTTCAACGAGCGCCTCAAGAACGTGGTCTTCCAGGCCCAGCTCGGTACCGTCTACGACAAGGCCCAGCGCGTCGCTGCCCTGGCCGCCTCCATCGCCGAGCGCATCGGCGGTGATGCCGAGCGCGCCCACCGTGCCGGCGTCCTCGCCAAGTGCGACCTGGCCACCGAGATGGTTGGCGAATTCCCCGAGATGCAGGGCATCGCCGGCTACTACTACGCCAGGAAGGGCGGCGAGGCCGAAGACGTGGCCCTGGCGCTCAACGAGCAGTACATGCCGCGTGGTGCCGGCGCCGAGCTGCCGCAGACCTTGACCGGTGCCGCCGTGGCTCTGGCCGACAAGCTCGACACCCTGGTCGGCATCTTCGGCATCGGCATGCTGCCCACCGGCAGCAAGGATCCCTTCGCCCTGCGCCGTCAGGCCCTGGGTGTGCTGCGCATCCTCATCGAGAAAGGACTGGAGCTGGATCTGCCGGCCGCCGTCGCCTTCGCCATCGCCGGCTACGGCGAGCGGGTCAAGGCCGCGGGGTTGCAGGAGCAGGTGCTGGACTTCGTCTTCGACCGCCTGCGTGCCCGCTACGAGGACGAAGGCGTCGACACCGCTGCCTACCTGGCGGTACGCGCCCTACGTCCGGCCTCGGCGCTGGACTTCGACCAGCGCGTCCAGGCCGTGCAGGCCTTCCGTCGCCTGCCCGAGGCCGAAGCCCTGGCGGCCGCCAACAAGCGCGTCTCCAACCTGCTCGGCAAGTTCGAAGGCCAGGTCGCGGCCCAGGCCGATGCCGCCCTGTTCGAAACCGAGGCTGAACGTACCCTGGCCGCCGCCATCGCCGAGGCCGAGCGGGATGCCGCGCCCCTGGCCGAAGCCCGTCGCTATCGCGAAGCCCTGGAGCGTCTGGCCAGTCTGCGTGCCCCGGTGGATGCCTTCTTCGACGAGGTCCTGGTGAACGCCGAGGACGAGCGCGTCCGTGCCAACCGCTATGCGCTGCTCGCCCACCTGCGGGGCCTGTTCCTCGGCATCGCCGACATCTCGGTGCTGGGCTAGGGCATGAAACTGATCGTGCTGGACCGCGACGGCGTCATCAATGTCGATTCCGATGACTACGTACGTAGCGCCGAGCAGTGGCAACCGCTGCCCGGCAGTCTCGCGGCCATCGCCCGGCTGAACCGGGCTGGTTGGCAGGTGGCCGTGGCCACCAACCAGTCCGGGCTGGCGCGCGGTTATTTCACCGAAGACGACCTGGCGGCCATGCACGAGAAACTGCAACGGCTGCTGGCGGAGGAGGGCGGTCGGGTCGACCTGATCCTGCACTGCCCTCATGGCCCGGAAGCGGGCTGTAGCTGCCGCAAGCCGCTGCCCGGACTGTTCCGCGCCATCGCCCACCACTATGGCCGTACCGACCTGAGCGGTGTCCCGGTGGTGGGCGACAGCCTGCGCGACCTGGAAGCCGGCGTGGCCCTTGGCTGCACGCCCTGTCTGGTGCGTACCGGCAAGGGCGAGCGCACCCTGGCCAAGCCTTTACCATCCGGCACCCAGGTCTTCGCCGACCTGGCCGCGGTGGCTGATCATCTGCTCGAGGAAGCGCCCTGATGCGGCTCTTGCGTACCCTGTTGTTCTATGTGCTGCTGGGTACCAGCGGCATCCTCTGGTCCTGCGTCAGCCTCCTGATCGCGCCCTTCCTGGCCTATCGCGCCCGCTATCGGCTGGTGGTCAAGGCCTGGACCGGTTTCGCCGTCTGGCTGGCCAAGGTCATCTGCGGCATCCGCTACGAGATCGACGGCCTGGAAAACGTCCCGGCGCACCCCTGCGTGATCGTGGCCAACCACCAGAGCACCTGGGAAACCTTCTTCCTGTCCGCCCAGTTCGAGCCCACTTCCCAGGTGATCAAGCGCGAATTGCTCAGGATTCCCTTCTTTGGCTGGGCCTTCTCGCTGCTCAAGCCCATCGCCATCGACCGCGACAACGGCAAGCTGGCCCTGCAGCAGCTGACCGAGCAGGGCAGCCGTTATCTCGCGCAGGGCTGCTGGGTACTGATCTTTCCCCAGGGTACCCGCATCGATTACGGCCAGATGGGCAAGTTCTCCCGCGGTGGCGCCGCCCTGGCCTGCAGCCTGAACGTACCCATCCTGCCCATCGCCCACGATGCCGGCGCCTACTGGCCCAATCGCTCCTGGATCAAGTCGCCGGGGACCATCAAGGTCAGCATCGGCCCCTTGCTCTATCCCCAGGGCCAGGATCCCCGCGCCATCGTCGATCTCAACGCCCGTTGCTTCGCCTTCATCGAGCAGGCCCTGGCCCCCAAGCCCGACGCCAGCCCGGCCAAGCGCTGCGTAGCCTGATCGCCAGGCCGCAAGGCCTGGCTGTTTCCACCTCTTTTCCTCCCTTTTCCCACAGACTTATCCACAAGCTGTGTCGAGCTTTTCGCGCTTCCGAATTTTAACCTGCTAGCGCGGATTGCCCTTCATCCACAAGTACCGACAAGCTTATTCCCAGGCTTATCCACAGGACTCTTCGTTATAGCCTGTGTCTCTATGCCGCATGGCACGGCCCCTTTGCGTATCTTTTCGGCCTTGATCAAAAGCGGCTGAGGAAAACTATCCACAAAACCTTCGGCTATAAGATGAACGGCGTTCGTTCCCAGGGAACGAAACGGCGCGACTCTCTAGCTAGAATGTTTTCCACAAAAAAGCCCCGCATGGCGGGGCTTGTGCATAACCACAGTCGATCAGACGTCGAGGTTCGACACCGCCAGGGCGTTGCTCTCGATGAAGTCGCGACGCGGCTCCACGTGATCGCCCATCAGGGTATTGAAGATCTGATCGGCAGCTACGGCATCCTCGATGGTTACCTGCAGCATGCGGCGCACGTTCGGATCCATGGTGGTTTCCCACAGCTGATCCGGATTCATCTCACCCAGGCCCTTGTAGCGCTGGATGTTGAATCTCTTGCTGGTCTCGTTCATCAGCCATTCCCAGGCTTCCTTGAAGGTGCTGACCGGGCGACGGCGTTCACCGCGCTTGGCATAGGCGCCTTCTTCCAGCAGGTTGTCCAGCTGGGCGGCCAGCTCGGTCACCAGGCGGTAATCGTTGCTGCCGAAGAAATCCCGGTTGAAGGTGACGTAGCTGGACAGGCCATGGGCGCGGGTTTCCACCTCTGGTAGCCATAGGCCTCGCTCGCGGTCCTCGCGCAAACTGACGCGGTAGGTAGTGCCAGAGCGTTCGGAGGTCTGCAGGCGTGCGCTAAGGCCTTCCAGCCACTGACGCATCGCCGCTTCATCAGCCAGCTGATCGACACCAACCCGCGGCAGATACAGCAGGTGTTCGCTGACGGCGGCCGGATACAGCCGCGACAGGCGCTTGAAGGTCTTCATCACCTGGCGATAGCTGTTCACCAGCTTCTCGAGTTCCACGCCGGACAGGCCCGGGGCATTCTCGTTGACGTGGAGGCTGGCCTCTTCCAGGGCAGTCTGGGTCAGGTATTCCTCCATCGCCTCGTCGTCCTTGATGTACTGCTCCTGCTTGCCACGCTTCACCTTGTACAGCGGCGGCTGGGCGATGTAGATGTAGCCCCGCTCGATCAGCAGCGGCATCTGGCGGAAGAAGAAGGTCAGCAGCAGGGTACGGATGTGCGAACCGTCCACATCGGCATCGGTCATGATGATGATGTTGTGGTAGCGCAGCTTGTCGATGTTGAATTCTTCGCGGCCGATGCCGCAGCCCAGCGCGGTGATCAGGGTGCCCACCTCCTGGGAGGAGAGCATCTTGTCGAAACGCGCCTTCTCGACGTTGAGGATCTTGCCCTTGAGCGGCAGGATCGCCTGGGTGCGCCGGTTGCGGCCCTGCTTGGCCGAACCACCGGCGGAGTCACCCTCCACGATGTAGAGTTCGGACAGCGCCGGATCCTTCTCCTGGCAGTCCGCCAGCTTGCCCGGCAGGCCGGCGATGTCCAGGGCGCCCTTGCGGCGGGTCATCTCCCGCGCCTTGCGCGCGGCTTCCCGGGCCCGGGCCGCGTCGATCATCTTGCCGACCACCGCCTTGGCTTCGTTGGGGTTCTCCAGCAGGAAGTCGGAGAAGTGCTTGCCCATCTCCTGTTCCACCGCGGTCTTCACCTCGGAGGAGACCAGCTTATCCTTGGTCTGGGAGGAGAACTTGGGATCCGGCACCTTGACCGAGATGATGGCGGTCAGGCCTTCACGGGCGTCATCACCGGTGGTGGCCACCTTGAACTTCTTGGCCAGGCCCTCGGCCTCGATGTAGCTGTTCAGGTTGCGCGTCAGCGCGGAGCGAAAGCCCGCCAGGTGGGTGCCGCCATCGCGCTGGGGAATATTGTTGGTGAAGCAGAGGATGTTCTCGTTGAAGCTGTCGTTCCACTGCAGCGCCACTTCCACGCCGACGCCATCGTCTTCGCGCTGCACCTGGAAGTGGAATACCTCGTTCACCGCGGTCTTGTTGGTGTTCAGGTAATCGACGAAGGCGCGCAGGCCGCCCTCGTACTTGAACAGCTCTTCCTTGCCACTGCGCTCGTCACGCAGGACGATGCCGACGCCGGAGTTGAGGAAGGACAGTTCGCGAATCCGCTTGGCCAGGATGTCCCAGCTGAACTGGATATTGTTGAAGGTCTCGGCGGACGGCTTGAAATGCACCTGGGTACCGGTGGTGTCGGTCTCGCCGATCACCGCCAGCGGCGCCTGGGGTACGCCGTGCACATAGACCTGCTCCCACAGCTGGCCGGCGCGGCGAATGGTCAGCCGCAGCTCCTCGGACAGGGCGTTCACCACCGAGACGCCCACGCCGTGCAGGCCGCCGGACACCTTGTAGGTGTTGTCGTCGAACTTACCGCCGGCGTGCAGCACGGTCATGATGACCTCAGCCGCTGAGACGCCTTCTTCCTTGTGGATGTCCACCGGGATGCCGCGGCCGTTGTCGCGCACGGTGATGGATTCATCCATGTGGATGGTGATGCTGATCTCGCTGCAGAAGCCGGCCAGGGCCTCGTCGATGGAGTTGTCCACCACCTCGAAGACCATGTGGTGCAGGCCGGTGCCGTCATCGGTGTCGCCGATGTACATGCCGGGGCGCTTGCGCACGGCATCCAGTCCCTTCAGCACCTTGATGCTGGAAGAGTCGTAGGTATTGGTCTCGCTCATGCTTGGCTCCCGCTAGTGTGGGTCTGCTTGATATGGCCGTGTTCCACGTGGAACACGCTGACCTCTGTCTCCGGCCGCCAGGCGGCCTGTAGCGTCTCGCGCTCGACACAGGTGATGAAGACTTGGCACTCCAGTGCCTCCAGCAGCCGGCACAGGGCCAGCCGGTGTCCCTCGTCCAGTTCCGAGGGCAGGTCGTCGATGAGATAGACGCACTGGCCCCGCTTGACCTGGTTGACCAACCGCCCCTGGGCGATGCGCAACGCGCACACCACCAGCTTCTGCTGGCCGCGCGACAGGATGTCCGCCGCGTTGTGGTTGCCGATGCGGATCCGCAGGTCGGCGCGCTGGGGACCGGCCTGGGTATGTCCCAGCTGCAGATCCCGCGGCAGACTGTCCGCCAGCACCTCGCGCAGATCGCGCTCGCGGTCCCAGCCGCGGTAGTAGCTCAGGGTCAGGCCATCGAGCTGGATCAGCTCGGCCAGTACCGCGGTGAATTCGGGCTTCAGACGCTGGATATAGGCCTGGCGAAAGCCATCGATCTCGGCGCTGGCCAGGGCCAGTTCCTGATCCCAGGCGGCCTGCGCCGCAGGGTCGATTTTACCACGTCTGAGCCAATGATTTCGCTGCCTGAGCGCCTTTTGCAGGCGTTGCCACAGCGGCAGAAATCGCTGTTCCTCGTGGAACACGCCCCAGTCGAGAAACTGCCGCCTGATCTTGGGGCTGCCTTCGAGCAACCGGAAGCCGTCGGGGTTGATCAGCTGCAGCGGCAGTACCTCGGCCAGCTGCGCCGCGCTGCGGGCATTCTCGCCATTGATGCGAATCTGGTAGTCACCGCCGCGCTCGCGCTGGATGCCCAGGTTGCAGTCCTGGCCACCGGGCAGCCGCACCTGGCCGAACACCGTGCAACTGGCCTGCTCGTGCTGGATGACCGGCGCCAGCTTGGTGCTGCGAAAGGAGCGGGCCAGGCCCAGCAGGTGGATGGCTTCCAGCAGGCTGGTCTTGCCGCTGCCGTTCGCGCCATGTAGCAGATTGACCCGTGGCGAGGGCTGAAGCGCGACCGCCTGCAGATTGCGCAGGCGGTCGGCATTGAAGCGGATCAGCGTCATCGAGCGGCGATCAGAGGCGCATCGGCATCACGACATAGGAGGAATCGTCGTTGCCCGCCTCCTGCAACAGCGCACTGCTGCTGGAATCGGACAAGGTGATGCGCACCTGGTCGGTGGTCATCACGCCGAGCACGTCGAGCAGGTAGCTGACGTTGAAGCCGATCTCCAGGCTGCCGCCGTCGTAGTCGACCTGCAGCTCTTCCTCGGCTTCTTCCTGCTCCGGGTTGTTGGCCTGGATCTTCATGAAGCCGTTTTCCAGCTGCAGGCGAATGCCCCGATATTTCTCGTTGGAAAGAATGGCGGTGCGGCTGAAAGCCTCGCGCAGATGCTGGCGCTCGCCCAGGACCAGCTTGTCGCCATGCCGCGGCAGGACCCGCTCGTAGTCGGGGAACTTGCCGTCCACCAGCTTGGAGGTAAAGGTGAAGTCGCCGGTGGTGGCCCGGATATGGTGCTGACCCAGGATCACATTGACCGGCTCTTCCGGTTCGGTGAGCAGGCGCGACAACTCCAGGATGCCCTTGCGCGGCACGATGACCTGATGCTTCTCGGCCTGGTCGACATCGGCCTCCAGCATGCACATGGCCAGGCGGTGACCATCGGTGGCCACGGCGCGCAGGCGGCCGGTGCTGGCTTCCAGCAGCATGCCGTTGAGGTAATAGCGTACGTCCTGCTGGGCCATGGCGAACCCGGTGCGCTCGATCAGGCGGCGCAGGCGACCCTGGGGAATGCTGAACTTCAGCGAGCCCGGGCCTTCCTCCACGGTGGGGAAGTCGTTGGCGGGCAGGGTGGACAGGGTGAAACGGCTGCGTCCGGCGCGGATCAGCAGCTTCTGCTCCTCGGTGCGGATGTCGATCAGCGCATCGGGCTGCAGGCTCTTGCAGATGTCCATCAGCTTGCGCGCCGGCACGGTGATCTCGCCGGCTTCGGCGGCTTCTTCCAGATCGACCCGGCCAACCAGCTCGACTTCCAGGTCGGTACCGGTCAGCGAGAGGCGCTGGCCTTCCACGACCAGGAGTACGTTGGACAGCACCGGCAGCGTTTGCCGACGTTCCACGACACCGGCCACCAGCTGCAGCGGTTTCAACAGGGCTTCGCGTTGAATGGTGAAATGCATGGTCAGGTCCTTGCCAGGGCCGCGTCCGTCAGGTGGTCAGGGTACGCAGCAGGTTCTTGTAATCCTCGCGGATATCCGCGTCGGATTCCCGAAGTTCGGCGATCTTGCGACAGGCGTGCAACACCGTCGTGTGATCGCGTCCGCCAAAGGCGTCGCCGATTTCCGGCAGGCTGTGGTTGGTCAATTCCTTGGACAGCGCCATGGCGACCTGCCGCGGCCGGGCGACCGAACGCGAGCGGCGTTTGGACAGCAGATCGGCGATCTTGATCTTGTAGTACTCGGCCGCGGTGCGCTGGATATTGTCGATGCTGACCAGCTTGTCCTGCAGCGCCAGGAGATCCTTGAGCGACTCACGGATCAGCTCGATGGTGATGTCCCGGCCCATGAAGTGGGCATGGGCGATCACCCGCTTGAGCGCGCCTTCCAGTTCCCGCACGTTGGAACGGATGCGCTGGGCGATGAAGAAGGCAGCGTCGTGGGGCAGGTCGACCTTGGCCTGATCGGCCTTCTTCATCAGGATCGCCACCCGCGTTTCCAGCTCTGGCGGCTCCACGGCCACGGTGAGACCCCAGCCGAAGCGCGACTTGAGCCGCTCTTCCAGGCCATCGATCTCCTTGGGATAGCGATCACTGGTGAGGATCACCTGTTGTCCACCTTCGAGCAGGGCGTTGAAGGTGTGGAAAAACTCTTCCTGCGAACGCTCCTTGCGGGCGAAGAACTGGATGTCGTCGATCAGCAGCGCATCCACCGAACGATAGAAGCGCTTGAATTCGTTGATGGCATTGAGCTGCAGCGCCTTGACCATGTCGGCGACGAAGCGCTCCGAATGCAGATAGACGATCTTGGCGTTCGGATTGCGCTTGAGCAGATGATTGCCCACCGCGTGCATCAGGTGGGTCTTGCCCAGACCCACACCCCCATAGAGGAAGAGCGGGTTGTAACCGTGCTTGGGATTGTCCGCCACCTGCCAGGCCGCCGCGCGGGCCAGCTGGTTGGACTTGCCCTCGACGAAGTTCTCGAAGGTGAAGGTGCGGTTCAGATAGCTGGTGTGCTTGAGCGCACCCTCCACCTGCACGGTACGTTCGGTCTTGACGACCGGCTCGTCGGCCAATTCCGCCGTCACGTCTTCCAGGGCGACGCCCGCGGTGACGATATCCGACTGGATCGGTTGTGGCGCCTGCACCGGTGGTGGCAACGGAGCGCTCTGGCTGCTCGGCGTCTGAACCGCGCGCGGCTTGTTGCTGCGCTTGCTGCCGATCAGCAAGGACAGCACCGGGGCGATACCGTCGTCGGCATGCTCTTCGAGCAACTCGAGGAGGCGACCCAGGTATTTCTCGTTGACCCAGTCGAGCACGAAGCGATTGGGCGCGAACACCCGCAGCTCATCCCCTTCCGCTTCCACCTGCAGTGGCCGGATCCAGGTATTGAATTGTTGCGAAGGCAACTCGTCGCGCAGCACATCCACGCAACGTTGCCAGAGTTCGACCGACACAGCGTCTCCCAAGAACTGGAGCGGCCCGGACGGGCCATGAGCAAACGCCCATTGTATCCCTCCCCACCCGGGTTATCCACATGACCGCGCAGTTCCCGGTGAATATCGGGCAAGACCGCCCGGGCTGCACGCATGACCGTCAGCGCTGTGGATAACGCCGTCTGACCTCTCTGGACATCCTAGGGTTTTTCTCTGTGGATAATCGAGCTGTGCGTAACAGCTCCCCTTATCCACAGCCTCTGGACAGCCTGACCACCCTCGCCCCACCTGTTGAAAACAGACTTTCCGTTGCTGCTCCGACCACTCTGGATCGGTGTTGCAAGGATCTATCCACAGAAATCCGCTGCACCATACATATTCACTTCAACAGTCTTTTAAAGCCTTCTGACCTGTTGATTTTATTTACGCGTTCGCCTGCCAGCCGGTGCTGGTTGGAAATTGACCTGTACCGAGGCTTTCTCTAGAATCGCCGGTCTCTTTGCGCGGGGCACTCATGCCTTGCCGCTTTCACCTAGGTAAAAGTCCATGAAACGCACCTTCCAACCCAGCACCCTGAAGCGCGCCCGTGTCCACGGTTTCCGTGCTCGTATGGCAACCAAGAACGGCCGTCAGGTTCTCGCCCGTCGCCGTGCCAAAGGCCGCAAGCGTCTGGCGATCTGATTGCCCGGTCAGGTGGTGAGTCAGGGTTTCGGTCGGGACAGGCGCTTACTGAGCTCCCAACAGTTCCAAGCGGTCTTTGACTCTCCCACCCACAAGGCATCCGGCAAGCACCTGCTGCTGCTCGCCCATGCCAATGGGCTCGACCATTCCCGCCTGGGGCTGGTCATCGGCAAGAAAAGCGTCAAGCTTTCTGTCGAGCGCAATCGCATCAAGCGGGTCATCCGGGATTCCTTCCGTCTGAATCAGGACCGCCTGGGCAGCTTCGATCTGGTCTTCGTCGCCCGCAAGGGACTTGGCGAGGTCGACAATCCCGAATTGCACGATCAGCTGCTGCAACTGTGGAAACGTCTCAATCGCCAGGCGAGCAAGACGATTGCCCACCCCATTGACAGTCCCGACGGTGCTCATGCGTAAACCGGCCCTGCTGCTGATTCGCTTCTACCGTTATGCCATCAGCCCCTTGATGGCCAGTCACTGTCGTTTCTATCCGACCTGTTCCGGTTACGCCCTCGAAGCCATCGAGCGCCACGGGCTGCTGCGTGGTGGCTGGCTGACCACACGGCGACTGTGCCGGTGCCATCCCTGGCACTCAGGCGGATACGATCCCGTTCCTCCCGCAAAGAACCCAGCCCCGACCTCTTCGATGGCCGAGTAAACATGGATATCAAGCGCCCGCTACTCATTGCCGCCTTGGCGATCGTGTCCTACACCCTGGTTTTCCAGTGGAACAAGGATTACGGCCAAGGCGATCTGCCCACGGCCAAGACGCAGACCAGCGTCCTGCCGGGCGATACCCCCAACGTGCCCACCGATGTACCGGCCGATGCCAAGGCCGCCGCCCCGGTGGACAACTCGGCCGCCCAGCCGAGCACCGCGCTCATCAAGGTGCGTACCGACGTTCTGGATGTGGCCATCGACCCCCGCGGCGGCGACATCGTCCAGCTCGGTCTGGTGCAGTATCCCCGTCGCCAGGATCATCCCGACGTTCCCTTCATGCTGTTCGACAACGGCAACGAGCGTCTCTACCTGGCCCAGAGCGGGCTGACCGGTGCCAACGGTCCCGACGCCAACAGCGCCGGTCGTCCGCTGTACACCTCGGCCCAGTCCAGCTACGTGCTCGCCGATGGCCAGCCGCAACTGGCGGTGGATCTCAAGTACCGGGCCAATGGCGTCGACTACATCAAGAGATTCACCTTCCATCGGGGCCTGAAGGTCGACTGCTCGGACGCCGAGAAGGCGCAGAAGAAGATCACCTGCATCAACCCGGACGCCTACCAGATCCAGGTCAGCTACCTGATCGACAACCAGAGCGCCAACGCCTGGAACGGCGTGCTCTATGCACAGCTCAAGCGTGACAAGAGCGGCGACCCGTCGGCCACCACCGCCACTGGCGTGTCCACCTACCTGGGCGCCGCGGTCGGTACCCCGGCCGAGCCCTACCGCAAGGTGTCCATGAGCGACATGGACAAGAACCGCCTGCAGGAAGCCGTGCAGGGTGGCTGGGTCGGTTGGCTGCAGCACTATTTCGTCACCGCCTGGGTGCCGAACAAGGACGAGCAGCACCAGATCACCACCCGCAAGGACGCCCAGGGCAACTACATCGTCGGCTTCACCGGTCCGCAGTTCAGCGTGCCGGCGGGTGGCAAGGGCGAGACCTCGCTGACCCTCTATGCCGGTCCGAAGATCCAGGAGCACCTCAAGACCCTGTCCCACGGCCTGGAACTGACCGTCGACTATGGCTTCCTGTGGTTCATCGCGCAGCCGATCTTCTGGCTGCTGCAGCATATCCACAGCATCCTGGGTAACTGGGGCTGGTCGATCATCGTCCTGACCATCATCATCAAGATGCTGTTCTTCCCGCTGTCCGCCGCCAGCTACCGCTCCATGGCCCGCATGCGCGCCGTCGGCCCGCGACTGCAGGCGCTGAAGGAACAGCATGGCGACGATCGCCAGAAGATGTCCCAGGCGATGATGGAGCTCTACCGCAAGGAGAAGATCAATCCCCTGGGTGGCTGCCTGCCCATCGTGGTGCAGATGCCGGTGTTCCTGGCGCTGTACTGGGTGCTGCTGGAAAGCGTCGAGATGCGCCAGTCGCCCTGGATGTTCTGGATCACCGACCTGTCGGCCAAGGATCCCTTCTTCATCCTGCCGATCATCATGGGCGCCACCATGCTGGTGCAGCAGATGCTCAACCCGGCACCGCCGGATCCCATGCAGGCCAAGGTCATGAAGATGATGCCGATCATCTTCACCTTCTTCTTCCTGTGGTTCCCGGCCGGTCTGGTGCTGTACTGGATCGTCAACAACTGCCTGTCGATCCTGCAGCAGTGGTACATTACCCGGAAGATCGAGGCGGCCAGCAAGAAGGCCTGACCCCGCTCACCCTGTCCACACGACGCCCCTTGATTGGGGCGTCGTGCTTTCTGGAGGATCGTCATGTCCCTGCCTTCCGACAGCATCGCCGCCATCGCCACCGCCACCGGGCGCGGCGGAGTCGGTATCGTCCGCGTCTCCGGGGCCCTGGCCGCCCCTCTGGCGCGGGCGATCTGCGGCCGCGAGCTGCCCCCGCGACATGCCTACTACGGTAACTTCCTCGCTGCCGACGGCAGCGTGCTGGACGCCGGCATCGCCCTGTTCTTCCCCGGCCCCAACTCCTTCACCGGCGAAGATGTGCTGGAACTCCAGGGCCATGGCGGCCCGGTGATCCTCGACCTGCTCCTGCGCCGCACCCTGGAAGAGGGCGCGCGCCTGGCCCGCCCGGGCGAGTTCAGCGAACGCGCCTTCCTCAACGACAAGCTCGACCTGGCCCAGGCCGAGGCCATCGCCGACCTCATCGAGGCCAGCACCGAACAGGCGGCGCGCAATGCCCTGCGCTCGCTGCAGGGCGAATTCTCCCGCCGCGTGGAAAGCCTGGTCGAGCAACTCATCCAGCTGCGTATCTACGTCGAGGCCGCCATCGACTTTCCCGAGGAAGAGATCGACTTCCTCGCCGACGGCCGGGTACAGGGCCTGCTGGAGGGCGTCCAGGCCGAATTGCAGGAGGTCCGCCGCGAAGCCAACCGCGGTGCCCTGTTGCGTGACGGCATGACCGTGGTGATCGCCGGCCGCCCCAATGCCGGCAAGTCCAGCCTGCTCAATGCCCTGGCCGGCCGCGAAGCCGCCATCGTCACCGACATCGCCGGCACCACCCGCGATGTCCTGCGTGAACATATCCACCTCGATGGCATGCCGCTGCACGTGGTCGATACGGCCGGTCTGCGCGACACCGATGACCGCGTGGAACAGATCGGCGTCCAGCGTGCCCTGGACGCCATCGCCGGAGCCGATCGAGTGCTACTGGTGGTGGACGCCAGCGCACCGGAAGCCCGCGATCCCCAGGCGCTCTGGCCAGAACTGCTGAGCGCCAGGCCGCCGCTGGACAAGTTGACGGTGATCCGCAACAAGGCCGACCTCACCGGTGAGCCCATCGGGCTGCTGGCGTCGACGGCGCCGGTGGAGATCGCCTTGAGCGCCACCGATGGCGGTGGGGTCGAGGCCCTGCGCGAGCACCTCAAGGCCTGCATGGGCTTCGAACAGACCACCGAAGGCGGCTTCAGCGCCCGCCGCCGCCATCTGGATGCGCTGCAGCGGGCGTCCAGCGCCCTGGACCACGGCTATCGCCAGCTCACCCTGGCCGGCTCCGGCGAACTCCTGGCCGAAGACCTGCGCCAGGCCCAGCAGGTGCTCGGCGAGATCACCGGCGCCTTCAGCTCCGACGATCTGCTCGGCCGCATCTTCTCCAGCTTCTGCATCGGCAAGTAACTTCCTCTCTGCTATATCGGGCCTGTGCAATGCAGGCCTTGTCTGTCCTCACTTCCCCCTTCCAGAGCCCTGTTGATAAACCCGCCTGAGGTCTGCCCATAAATCGGTGCACGAACTGTCCATGACCAGGGCTGTGGATAAGCAGGCAAAGGATCCACAGGATGCTGAGAGCTTGTGTTCATCCACAGCACAGGGCGTGCACGGGGTTCAGGTTTTCCCCAGCCCAGGGCTGCCAAGGGGTGGATAAGCTTATCCACAGCGAAGGGCCTGCATATACATAAGCTCTATATCAATCCTTTTAAAACTTTCTTCTCTATTGTTTATATTGAGCGTCTACCACGGTGCCTGGTCATTTTTTGGCCAGGGCCCTTCTGCAAGACTGGCCTAGGCCTTATACTTGCCGGCTTTCCTTCGAATTCCTGCCAACAGGCACGAGGTGCGTGGTGGACTTTCCTTCCCGTTTCGACGTCATCGTGATCGGTGGCGGCCATGCCGGTACCGAAGCGGCCCTGGCGGCCGCTCGCATGGGTGTGCGCACCCTGCTGCTCACGCATAATGTGGAAACTCTCGGCCAGATGAGCTGCAATCCCGCCATCGGCGGCATCGGCAAGAGCCATCTGGTCAAGGAGATCGATGCCCTGGGCGGCGCCATGGCCGCGGCAACGGATCTCGCCGGCATCCAGTTCCGCATTCTCAACAGCCGCAAGGGACCTGCCGTCCGCGCCACTCGCGCCCAGGCCGATCGCGTGCTGTACAAGGCGGCTATCCGCCACGTCCTGGAAAATCAGCCCAACCTGTGGATATTCCAGCAGGCCTGTGACGACCTCATCGTCAAAGGCGATCGGGTCGCCGGCGTGATCACCCAGATGGGCCTGAAATTCCATGCCGACAACGTGGTGCTGACTGCCGGGACCTTCCTCGGTGGTCTTATCCACATCGGCATGCAGAATCACAGCGGTGGACGAGCGGGAGATCCGCCGGCCATCGCCCTGGCCCAGCGCCTGCGGGAACTGCCGCTGCGGGTCTCCCGCCTGAAGACCGGCACGCCGCCACGTATCGACGGCCGCTCGGTGGACTTCTCGGTGATGACCGAGCAGCCCGGGGATACTCCGCTGCCGGTGATGTCCTTTCTCGGCAGTCGCGAGCAGCATCCGGCGCAGGTCAGCTGCTGGATCACCCACACCAACGCCCGCACCCACGACATCATCCGCGCCAACCTGGATCGTTCGCCCATGTACTCGGGCGTGATCGAAGGGGTAGGGCCGCGCTACTGTCCGTCCATCGAAGACAAGATCCACCGCTTCGCCGACAAGGACAGCCATCAGGTCTTTCTCGAACCCGAGGGCCTGACCACCCACGAGCTCTATCCCAACGGCATCTCCACCTCGCTGCCCTTCGATGTGCAGCTCGAGGTGGTGCGCTCCATGCGCGGCCTGGAGAACGCCCACATCCTGCGACCCGGCTACGCCATCGAATACGATTTCTTCGATCCGCGGGATCTCAAGTACAGCCTGGAAACCAAGGTCATCGCCGGCCTGTTCTTCGCCGGCCAGATCAATGGCACCACCGGTTACGAGGAAGCCGGCGCCCAGGGTCTGCTCGCCGGTGCCAATGCCGCGCTGCGCGCCCAGGGCCGTGAGGCCTGGTGTCCGCGCCGCGACGAGGCCTACCTCGGCGTGCTGGTGGACGACCTCATCACCCTGGGCACCCAGGAGCCCTATCGGATGTTCACCTCGCGCGCCGAGTACCGGCTGATCCTGCGCGAAGACAACGCCGACCTGCGCCTGACCGAGAAGGGTCGCGAGCTGGGCCTGGTGGACGACCAGCGCTGGGCGCTGTTCGAAGCCAAGCGCGAGGGCATCGCGCTGGAAGAGCAGCGCCTCAAGGCGACCTGGATCCGTCCGGGTACGCCCCAGGGCACGGCGGTGGCCGAGCGCTTCGGCACCCCGCTCAACCACGAATACAACCTGCAGAATCTGCTGACCCGCCCGGAGATCGACTATGCCGGCCTGATGGCCGCGGTGGGCGAGGCGCCGGCCGAGACCCAGGTCGCCGAGCAGATCGAGATCAAGACCAAGTACGCCGGCTACATCGATCGCCAGCAGGACGAGATCCAGCGGCTGCGCGCCAGCGATGCCGTGGCACTGCCGGCGGAGCTCGACTACGCCAGCATCTGCGGCCTGTCCAAGGAGATCCAGCACAAGCTGGCCCTGGCTCGTCCCGAAACCCTCGGTCAGGCCTCGCGCATTCCTGGCGTCACCCCGGCGGCGGTCTCGCTGCTGCTGATCCACCTCAAGAAACGCAGCGCCGGTCGCAGCCTGGAGCACAGCGCCTGATGGCCAGCGCGATCCAAGCCAACGAACTGCGCCAGGGTGCCGATACCCTGGGCGTGGCGCTGTCCGCCGCCGTGGAAGAGCGGTTGCTGGGCTACCTGGACCTGCTGGTCAAGTGGAACAAGGCCTACAACCTCACCGCGGTGCGCGACCCCAACGAGATGGTCTCGCGGCACCTGCTGGACAGCCTCAGCATCGTCCCCTACGTGGGCGCCGGGCACTGGCTGGACGTGGGCAGTGGCGGCGGCATGCCGGGCATTCCCCTGGCGATCCTCTTTCCGGAGTCGCGCTTCACCCTGCTCGACAGCAACGGCAAGAAGACCCGCTTCCTGACCCAGGCCAAGATCGAACTGGGCCTGGCCAATCTCGAGGTGGTCCATGCCCGTGTCGAGGCCTTCCAGCCTACCGCGCCCTTCACCGGCATCGTCTCGCGGGCGTTCAGCGCCATCGACGACTTCGCCACCTGGACGCGCCACCTGGGCGACAACCAAACACAGTGGCTGGCGATGAAGGGGCTGCACCCCGACGACGAGCTGGCCAAGCTACCAGCGGATTTCCGGGTTGCGGCAGCGCACGTCCTCGCGGTTCCCGGTTGCCAAGGCCAGCGGCACTTGCTGATACTGCGCCGCACGATTGGAGAGGGGTAAGGCGGTACATGGCAAAGGTTTACGCGATAGCCAACCAGAAGGGCGGGGTGGGCAAGACCACGACGTGCATCAATCTCGCCGCTTCTCTGGCCGCCACCAACCGGCGCAAGGTGCTGCTGATCGACCTCGATCCCCAGGGTAACGCCACCATGGGCAGTGGGGTGGACAAGCATGCCCTGGAGCATTCGGTGCTGGACGTCCTCACCGGCGCCTGCGGCCTGCTCGACGCCATGCACTTCTCCGAGCACGGCGGCTACCAGCTGCTGCCCTCGAACCGCGACGTCACCGCCGCGGAAGTCGAGCTGCTGGAACTGCCCGGGCGCGAGAGTCGCCTGCGCGATGCCCTGGCGCCGGTGCGGGACAACTACGACTACGTGCTCATCGACTGTCCGCCGTCGCTGTCCATGCTGACCATCAACGGCCTGGTGGCCGCCGATGGCGTGATCATTCCCATGCAGTGCGAGTACTTCGCCCTGGAAGGCCTGACCGATCTGGTCGGCAGCATCCAGCACATCGCCCAGCGACTGAATCCGCAGCTGAAGATCGAGGGCTTGCTACGCACCATGTTCGATCCGCGCATCGGCCTGGCCAACGACGTCGCCGCCCAGCTCAAGCAGCACTTCGGCGACGAGCTCTACGAAACCATCATTCCGCGCAACGTCCGCTTGGCCGAAGCGCCCAGCTACGGCATGCCCGCCCTGGTCTACGACAAGAGTTCCAAGGGGGCCGCGGCCTACCTGGAACTGGCCAGCGAGCTGGTCAAACGTCAGCGCAAGGCGGCTCGCGTCGCCAAGACTGCCTAAGGAATCCCCATGGCTGTGAAGAAACGAGGTCTGGGCCGCGGTCTCGACGCCCTGCTCGGCGGTGCCAGCGTCAAGGTCCTGCAGGAGCAGGCTGCCGCCACGCCGGTCAGCGAACTGCAATCGCTGCCGCTGGACATCATCCAGCGCGGCAAGTACCAGCCACGCCGGCACATGGACCCGACCGCTCTGGAAGAGCTGGCCAACTCCATCCGCGTCCAGGGGCTGATGCAGCCCATCGTGGTGCGTGCCATCGGTGAAGGCCGTTACGAGATCATCGCTGGCGAACGCCGCTGGCGTGCCAGCCAGCAGGCCGGTCTGGAGCGAATCCCGGCGCTGGTGCGCGACGTGCCCGATCAGGTCGCCATCGCCCTGGCGCTGATCGAGAACATCCAGCGGCAGAATCTCAATCCGCTGGAAGAGGCCATGGCCCTGCAGCGGCTGCAGGACGAATTCGAGTTGACCCAGGCCCAGGTGGCCGAAGCCGTCGGCAAGTCACGCTCGGGCGTGACCAACCTGCTGCGCCTGCTGGCGCTGGCCGAAGACGCCAAGGATCTGCTGGCCAAGGGCGAGCTGGAAATGGGCCATGCCCGGGCCCTGCTCGGTCTGCCCAAGGCGCGCCAGGGCGAAGGGGCGCGGCACGTTGTCGCACGGGGCCTCACCGTCCGCCAGACCGAAGCCCTGGTGCGCCAGTGGCTCAGCGGCGCGGAGCCGGAGGAGAAGGCCGCGGTGGTCGATCCCGACATCAGTCGGCTGGAGCAGCGTCTGGCCGAACGTTTGGGCGCTAACGTGCAGATCCGCCATGGCGAGAAAGGCAAAGGCCAGCTGGTGATCCGTTACACCTCTTTGGACGAACTTCAAGGCGTACTGGCGCACATTCGCTGACACAAATGCCTGCGAGCCTGGACGGCAATCTGTCCGGGGTGGCTTGAACCACTCCGGACGCGCCCCTATACTTTGCCCGCTTTTTGTCGGCACAAAGCATGCCAGTGAAAACAACTATTAAGCCGACACCAGAGGACTTCGAGCCGATGGACCGCCGCACGCCCAAACGCCTGCCTTTCCATCACCAGCCTGCCTTTCGCCTGCTGCTCGTCCAACTGGCTGTCGCGTCGTGTGCCGCCGTTGTCTTGTCTTGCTTCGTCGGTAAGGTCGCCGGTTATTCCGGATTGTTGGGCGGGCTGATTGCCTGGCTGCCCAATCTGTATTTTTCGTTCAAGGCGTTCCGCTATCGCGGCGCCCATGCCGCCCAAGACATCGTCCGTTCTTTCTACTCGGGCGAGGCGGGCAAACTGATTCTCACGGCAGTGCTCTTTGCACTGACGTTTGCTGGGGTAAAACCGCTTTCGGCTCCTGCACTGTTCGGCGTCTACCTGTTGACGCTGATGGTCAATGCCGGCGCGCCCCTGCTACTGAAAAAACCGACTAGACCTTAAGGCATTCGAGGCACACATGGCAGCAGACTCCGCTTCGGGCTACATCCAGCACCACCTGCAGAACCTGACCTATGGTATGCACCCGGTGAACGGCTGGAGCTTCGCCCACACCCCCGCTGAAGCTAAGGAAATGGGCTTCTGGGCCTTCCACGTGGATACCCTCGGCTGGTCGGTCGCCCTCGGCCTGATCTTCCTGGTGCTGTTCCGCAGCGTCGCCAAGAAGGCCACCAGCGGTCAGCCCGGCGCCCTGCAGAACTTCGTCGAGGTGCTGGTCGAATTCGTCGACGGCAGCGTCCGTGACACCTTCCATGGCAAGAGTCCGCTGATCGCGCCCCTGGCCCTGACCATCTTCGTCTGGATCTTCCTGATGAACCTGATGGACCTGGTGCCGGTGGACTGGCTGCCGTCCGTGGCCGGCATGCTGTTCGGCGAGCACACCTACTTCCGCGTGGTGCCCACCACCGATCCGAACGCCACCCTGGGCATGGCCCTGTCGGTGTTCGCCCTGCTGATCTTCTACAGCATCAAGATGAAGGGGCTGGGCGGCTTCTTCGGCGAGCTGACCCTGCACCCCTTCAGCAGCAAGAACATGCTGCTGCAGATCATCCTGGTCCCGGTCAACTTCCTGCTCGAATTCGTCACCCTGATCGCCAAGCCGATCTCGCTGGCGCTGCGACTGTTCGGCAACATGTATGCTGGCGAGCTGATCTTCATCCTCATCGCCATCATGTTCGCCAACGGCCTGGCGCTGGGTGGCCTGGGTATCGTGCTGCAGTGGGCGTGGGCGGTGTTCCACATCCTCATCATCACCCTGCAGGCCTTCATCTTCATGATGCTGACCATCGTCTACCTGTCGATGGCGCACGAAGAAAGTCACTAAGGAATGGCCTGCGGACGCTGCTGACGGCGTCCGGAGGCGGTTCTGCCGTGAGTCCCGGAGGACAGTGTCCGCCGGGTAACTTGGGAAAACTTTTTCGCTTCAACCTTAACCAAGACGACTAAAAAAGTCGGGAGGAAAGATGGAAACTGTAGTTGGTTTGACCGCGATCGCCGTTGCTCTGCTGATTGGCCTGGGCGCTCTAGGTACCGCCATTGGCTTCGGTCTGCTGGGTGGCAAGTTCCTCGAAGGCGCCGCTCGTCAGCCGGAAATGGTTCCGATGCTGCAAGTCAAGATGTTCATCGTCGCCGGTCTGCTCGACGCCGTGACCATGATCGGTGTTGGTATCGCCCTGTTCTTCACCTTCGCTAACCCCTTCGTTGGTCAGATCGCCGGCTGATCACCCTCTCGGGTGTAGGCAGGACTGATGGACAACGAACGAGCGAGGTGTTGGCGTGAACATTAATGCAACCCTGATAGGCCAGTCCGTTGCCTTCTTCATCTTCGTGCTCTTCTGCATGAAGTACGTGTGGCCGCCGATCATCTCGGCGCTGCGTGAGCGTGAGAAGAAGATTGCCGATGGCCTTGACGCTGCCAACCGCGCGGCTCGTGATCTGGAAGTGGCACAGCAGCAAGCCAACCAGAAAGTGAACGAAGCCAAGGGTCAGGCAGCCGAGATCATCGAGCAAGCCAACAAGCGTGCCGCTCAGATCGTCGAGGACGCACAGGCCAAGGCCCGTGCCGAAGGCGACCGGATCAAGGCGCAGGCTCAGGCGGAAATCGAGCAGGAAATCAACACCGCGAAGGACGCTCTGCGTGCTCGCGTCGGTGTGCTGGCCGTGGCCGGCGCCGAGAAGATCCTCGGATCTACCGTTGATGCCAATGCTCATGCCCAGTTGGTCGACCGACTGGCAGCGGAAATCTAAGCGAGGCCACCAATGGCAGAACTGAACACGCTGGCCCGGCCCTATGCCAAGGCGGCTTTCGAGTTCGCACAGTCCCAGCAGCAGCTGACCCAATGGTCGGCCGCGCTAGGGCTGCTCGCCGCGGTATCCCAAGATGGGACCGTGCGCCAGCTGCTTCAGCAGCCGCAGTTGACTGCGGACGCCAAGGCCGGATTGCTCATCGATGTATGTGGCGATCAGCTGGATGCACAGTCCCAGAACTTCGTTCGGACCGTGGCAGAAAACAACCGGATCGACCTGTTCCCGGCCATCGCCGAGATCTACGAGGCGTACAAGGCCGAGCAGGAAAAATCCATCGAGGCGGAAGTCACCAGTGCTTTCGCCCTGAGCGACGAACAGCAAGACAAACTCGCCAAGGCTCTCAGCGCAAGGCTAGGTCGACAAGTGCGACTAAATGCATCCGAGGATGCGAGCCTGATCGGTGGTGTGGTTATCCGCGCCGGCGACTTGGTAATCGATGGCTCCGTTCGCGGCAAGCTCGCGCAACTGGCCGAAGCGTTGAAACCTTGAGTTTGAAGGGGCAGTAGCATGCAGCAACTCAATCCTTCCGAAATTAGTGAAATCATCAAGGGTCGCATCGACAAGCTCGACGTGACCTCGCAAGCCCGCAACGAAGGCACCATCGTCAGCGTGTCTGACGGTATCGTGCGGATCTTCGGTCTGGCCGACGTCATGTACGGCGAAATGATCGAATTCCCCGGCGGCATCTACGGCATGGCGCTGAACCTGGAGCAGGACTCCGTCGGCGCCGTGGTCCTGGGTAGCTACCTGGGTCTGGCCGAAGGCATGAGCGCCAAGTGCACCGGCCGCATCCTGGAAGTCCCGGTTGGTCCGGAACTGCTGGGCCGCGTCGTCGACGCCCTGGGCAACCCCATCGATGGCAAGGGTCCGCTGAACGCCAGCGCCACCGACGCCGTCGAGAAGGTCGCACCGGGCGTGATCTGGCGTCAGTCGGTCGACCAGCCGGTGCAGACCGGCTACAAGGCCGTCGATGCCATGATCCCGGTAGGCCGCGGTCAGCGTGAGCTGATCATCGGTGACCGTCAGATCGGCAAGACCGCCATGGCGATCGATGCCATCATCAACCAGAAGAACAGCGGCATCCGCTGTGTCTACGTCGCCATTGGTCAGAAGCAGTCGACCATCGCCAACGTGGTGCGCAAGCTGGAAGAGAACGGCGCTCTGCACAACACCATCGTGGTGGCAGCCAGTGCGTCCGAATCGGCTGCCCTGCAGTTCCTGGCGCCCTACTCGGGTTGCACCATGGGCGAATACTTCCGCGACCGCGGTGAAGACGCCCTGATCGTCTATGACGATCTGTCAAAGCAGGCCGTGGCCTATCGCCAGATCTCCCTGCTGCTGCGTCGTCCGCCGGGCCGTGAAGCCTATCCCGGCGACGTGTTCTATCTCCACAGCCGTCTGCTCGAGCGTGCTTCCCGCGTCTCCGTCGACTACGTCGAGAAGTTCACCAACGGCGCCGTGACCGGCAAGACCGGCTCGCTGACCGCGCTGCCGATCATCGAGACCCAGGCCGGCGACGTGTCCGCCTTCGTTCCGACCAACGTGATCTCCATCACCGACGGCCAGATCTTCCTGGAAGCCGGCCTGTTCAACTCGGGTATCCGCCCGGCGGTCAACGCTGGTGTCTCGGTATCCCGTGTGGGTGGTGCGGCCCAGACCAAGATCATCAAGAAGCTGTCCGGCGGTATCCGTACCGCGCTGGCCCAGTACCGTGAACTGGCGGCCTTCGCCCAGTTCGCCTCGGACCTGGACGAAGCCACCCGCAAGCAGCTCGAGCATGGTCAGCGCGTCACCGAGCTGATGAAGCAGAAGCAGTACGCGCCCATGTCCATCGCCGAGATGTCCTTGAGCCTGTACGCCGCCGAGCGTGGTTTCCTGAGCGATGTGTCCCTGGACAAGATCGGTAGCTTCGAGCAGGCCCTGATCGCCTACTTCAACCGCGATCACGCCGACCTGATGGCCAAGATCAACGTGAAGGGCGACTTCAACGACGAGATCGACGCCGGCATCAAGGCGGGAATCGAGAAGTTCAAGGCCACGCAAACCTGGTAAGCCGCGACGGGGGCGCCAGCCCCCGTTTGCCAACCCGATAGGTGTCACATGGCAGGCGCAAAAGAGATTCGCGGCAAGATCGCGAGCATCAAAAGCACACAGAAGATCACCAGCGCCATGGAAAAGGTTGCGGTCAGCAAGATGCGTAAGGCTCAGGCCCGCATGGCTGCCAGCAAGCCTTATGCCGAGCGCATCCGCGCTGTGATCGGCCACCTGGCCAACGCCAACCCCGAGTACCGCCATGCCTTCATGGTGGAACGCGAGGTCAAGCGCGTCGGCTACATCGTGGTCAGCTCCGATCGGGGTCTGGCCGGTGGTCTGAACACCAACCTGTTCAAGGCTCTGGTTCGCGACATGAGCGACCAGCGCGGCAAGGGTGTGGAAATCGATCTGGCGGTGATCGGGGCCAAGGGTGCCTCCTTCTTCCGCAGTTTCGGCGGCAACGTGGTCGCGGCCATCAGCCACCTCGGCGAAGCCCCGGCGATCGGCGATCTGATCGGCAGCATCAAGGTGATGCTGGACGCCTACCTGAACGGCCGTATCGACCGTCTGTACGTGGTGTCCAACGTCTTCGTCAACACCATGACCCAGAAGCCGACCATCCAGCAGCTGGTGCCCCTGGTGCCAGGCGAGGGCGGTGAGCTGCAGGGCAAGCACTGGGACTACCTCTACGAGCCCGACGCCAAGACCCTGCTCGACGGTCTGCTGGTGCGCTACGTGGAATCCCAGGTGTACCAGGCCGTGGTCGAGAACGCTGCCAGCGAACAGGCTGCGCGGATGATCGCGATGAAGAACGCCACCGATAACGCCGGCGATCTCATCAAGGAGCTGCAGTTGGTCTACAACAAGGCTCGCCAGGCTGCGATCACCCAAGAAATTTCGGAAATCGTCGGCGGCGCCGCCGCGGTCTGACGGACAGCTTAAACATTCGAGGAACGCGAAATGAGTAGCGGACGTATCGTACAAATCATCGGCGCCGTGATCGACGTGGAATTCCCGCGCGACGCGGTACCGCGCGTCTATGACGCCCTCAAGGTGCAGGGTGCCGAAACCACCCTGGAAGTCCAGCAGCAGCTGGGCGACGGGGTGGTCCGTACCATCGCCATGGGTAGCACCGAAGGCCTCAAGCGTGGCCTGAACGTGGGCAACACCGGCGAGGCCATCAAGGTCCCGGTCGGCGTCAAGACCCTCGGCCGTATCATGGACGTGCTGGGCAACCCCATCGACGAAGCCGGCCCCATCGGCGAGGAAGAGCGCTGGGAAATCCACCGCAAGGCCCCGTCCTATGCAGAGCAGGCCGGTGGTAACGACCTGCTGGAAACCGGCATCAAGGTCATCGACCTGGTCTGCCCCTTCGCCAAGGGCGGCAAGGTCGGCCTGTTCGGCGGCGCCGGCGTGGGCAAGACCGTCAACATGATGGAACTCATCCGTAACATCGCCATCGAGCACAGCGGTTATTCCGTGTTCGCCGGCGTGGGCGAGCGTACCCGTGAAGGGAACGACTTCTATCACGAGATGAAGGACTCCAACGTTCTGGACAAGGTCGCCCTGGTCTATGGCCAGATGAACGAGCCGCCGGGCAACCGTCTGCGCGTGGCCCTCACCGGTCTGACCATGGCCGAGAAATTCCGTGACGAAGGCCGTGACGTCCTGCTGTTCGTCGACAACATCTACCGCTACACCCTGGCCGGCACCGAAGTGTCCGCGCTGCTGGGTCGTATGCCGTCCGCGGTGGGCTACCAGCCGACCCTGGCCGAGGAGATGGGTGTCCTGCAGGAGCGCATCACCTCCACCAAGCTGGGTTCGATCACCTCCGTCCAGGCCGTCTACGTCCCTGCGGATGACTTGACCGACCCGTCCCCGGCGACCACCTTCGCCCACCTGGACGCCACCGTGGTTCTGTCCCGTGACATCGCCTCCCTGGGTATCTACCCGGCGGTCGATCCCCTGGACTCCACCTCGCGCCAGCTGGACCCGAACGTGATCGGCCAGGAGCACTACGACACCGCTCGCGGCGTCCAGTACGTGCTGCAGCGCTACAAGGAGCTGAAGGACATCATCGCGATCCTGGGCATGGACGAACTGTCCGAGTCCGACAAGCAGCTGGTATCCCGTGCTCGTAAGATCCAGCGCTTCCTGTCACAGCCGTTCTTCGTGGCCGAGGTCTTCACCGGTTCGCCCGGCAAGTACGTGTCCCTCAAGGACACCATCGCCGGCTTCTCCGGGATCCTGCGTGGCGACTACGATCACCTGCCCGAGCAGGCGTTCTACATGGTCGGCGGCATCGACGAAGCCATCGAGAAAGCCAAGAAACTGTAACTGCCGCGCCCGGCGACGGGCGCTCTTAGAGGCACGCTATGGCCAAGACAGTCCAATGCGACATCGTCAGCGCGGAAGGGGAAATCTTCTCCGGCGCGGTGGAGATGATCATCGCCCACGGCCACCTGGGTGATCTGGGTATCGCCCCGGGCCATGCGCCGCTGCTTACCGATCTGAAACCGGGCCCCATCCGCCTGGTCAAGGCCGGAGGCGCCGAGGAGGTGTTCTACATCTCCGGCGGTTTTCTGGAAGTGCAGCCGAATGTCGTCGAAGTGCTGGCCGATACCGCCAGCCGCGCCGGTGACATCGACGAAGCTGCCGCTCTGGAAGCCAAGCAGCGCGCCGAGGCAGCCCTGAGCGACAAGGGCACGGAGTTCGACTACACCGCTGCCGCCACTCAGCTCGCCGAAGCCGCCGCCCAGCTGCGCACCATCCAGCAGCTCAAGCGGCAGGCCAAGCGCTAAGCGCAAGGTCAGGCTGTAACGACAAGGGTAGCTTCGGCTACCCTTTTCTTTTGTCGCCCGAAAAGTGGGCGAGAAATTTCGCGTGGTCGGATTCGGAAGGCGCCTGCCGCCTTTGGTCGCCGGCCCGTTTCTTCCTCCTGTCTCCGAGGTTCCGATGTCCCTGGAAATCGTCATCCTGGCTGCTGGCCAGGGCACCCGCATGAGATCCGCTCTACCCAAGGTGCTGCATCCCGTGGCCGGTCGCAGCATGCTGGGGCATGTCCTCGATCGCGCCCGTGAGCTGCAGCCGGCCGGCATCCACGTCGTCATCGGTCATGGCGCCGACCAGGTCCGCAGTCAGCTGGCCGCTGACGACGTGAGCTTCGTGGTCCAGGCCGAGCAACTCGGCACCGGCCATGCCGTGGCCCAGGCGGCGCCGGCGCTGACGGCGGAGCGGGTGCTGATCCTCTATGGCGATGTCCCCCTGATCCAGACCGAGACCCTGCAGCGCCTGCTGCAGCAAGTGGATGACGATCACCTGGCGCTGCTGACCGTGGAGCTGGACGATCCCACCGGCTATGGCCGCATCCTGCGCGATGACCAGGGACGGGTAACCGCCATCGTCGAGCACAAGGACGCCAGCGACGCCCAGCGCGCCATTCGCGAAGGCAATACCGGCATCCTCGCGGTACCCGGTCAGCGACTGGCGGATTGGCTGGGCCGCTTGTCCAACCGCAATGCCCAGGGCGAGTACTACCTGACCGACGTCATCGCCCTGGCGGTGGCGGACGGCCTGACCATTGCCACCAGCCAGCCGGCGGATGCCATGGAAGTGCAGGGCGCCAACGATCGCCGGCAACTGGCGCAGCTGGAACGGCACTTCCAGCAACGCGCCGCCGAGCGCCTGATGCTGCAGGGCGTGACCCTGCTGGATCCCCTGCGCTTCGATCAGCGCGGGCAGGTCGAGGCGGGTCGCGATGTCTCCATCGACGTCAATGTCATTCTCGAAGGTCGGGTGGTGCTGGAAGATGGCGTGAGCATCGGTCCGAATTGCGTGATCAAGGACAGCGTGCTCAAGCGCGGCGCCATCATCAAGGCCAACAGTCATCTGGACGGCGCCGTGGTAGGGGAGGGCGCCGACGTCGGTCCCTTCGCTCGTCTGCGACCCGGCAGCGAACTGGGCAGCAAGGCCCATGTGGGCAACTTCGTCGAACTGAAGAACGCTCATCTGCAGGCTGGGGCCAAGGTCGGGCACCTGAGCTACCTGGGTGATGCCAGCATTGGCCCGGACAGCAACATAGGGGCGGGCACCATCACCTGCAACTACGACGGGGCCAACAAGTTTCGAACCGAAATCGGCGCGGATGTCTTCGTGGGTTCCAACAGTTCGCTGGTGGCACCGGTTAGCCTCGGTGCGGGCGCGACCACGGCGGCAGGCTCGGTCATTACGGCAGATGTGCCCGCTGATGCCCTGGCCCTGGGTCGGGCCCGGCAGGTCAACAAGACCGGCTGGCAGCGGCCGAAGAAGACCTCCGAGACTTGACGGCTGCTCGCTATTAGGTTTTGATTCGATCCATTATCTTTCGAATCGAAATTTATGACCCGTCGCAACACCGCGCAGCGCCGTCACGCCATCCTCGCCCAGCTTCAGGAGCAGGGCGAGGTCAGCGTGGACGGGCTGGCCCGTCGGCTGGAGACCTCCGAGGTCACCATCCGCAAGGACCTGGCCGCCCTTGAGCGCAATGGCCTGCTGCTGCGTCGCTACGGCGGCGCGGTGGCCATGCCCCAGGAACTGCTGGCCGAGGCACCGCCCCAGGCGTCGCCCTTCAAGCAGGCCATCGCCCGGGCCGCTGCCCAGCGCCTGCGTGAACATGCACGGATCATCATCGATTGCGGCAGCACCACGGCGGCGCTGATTCCGCAACTCGATCGCCGCCCCGGGCTGGTGGTTATGACCAATTCCCTGCAGGTGGCCATGGCGCTGCGCGAACTGGAGCAGGAACCCATGCTGCTGATGACCGGCGGCACCTGGGATCCGCATTCGGAATCCTTCCAGGGCCAGGTCGCCGAACAGGTGCTCCGCTCCTACGACTTCGACCAGCTGTTCATCGGCGCCGACGGCCTCGATCCGGAGCGCGGCACCACCACCTTCAACGAGCATCTGTCGCTGTCGCGGGTGATGGCCGAAGTGGCGCGAGAAGTGGTGGTCATGGCCGAAGCGAGCAAGCTGGGCAGGCGAATTCCCAATCTGGAACTACCTTGGGAAAGGGTGGACGTGCTCATCACCGATGAGCGCCTGCCCGCCGAGGCGGCCCGGGCGATCGAAAACCGGGGGGTGCAGGTGGTCTGCGCCCTTGTGGAAAACTAGACAATCAGGTCATCCACAGCCGGCCCCGCCGGGTCGCTGTGGATAAACCGGCAACGGGAGGTAAGCATGTGTGGAATCGTCGGCGCCATTGCCGAGCGTAACATCACCGCCATTCTGGTCGAGGGTCTCAAGCGCCTGGAATACCGGGGCTACGACAGCGCCGGCCTCGCCCTGCTGGATGCCCAGGGCGAGTTGCAGCGTCTGCGCCGCATCGGCAAGGTCAGCGAACTGGAAACGGCGCTGTTGGCCGATCCTCTGGCCGGTCGCCTGGGCATCGCCCACACCCGTTGGGCTACCCATGGTGCGCCCACCGAAGCCAATGCCCACCCGCATTTCTCCCAGGGTGACGTGGCGGTGGTGCACAACGGCATCATCGAAAACCACGATGCCCTGCGCGCCCAGCTCAAGGCTCAGGGCTATGTCTTCACCTCCCAGACCGATACCGAGGTCATTGTCCACCTGCTGCACCTCAAACTGCAGGACAGCGGCGACCTGACCATGGCGCTCCAGTTGGCGGTCAAGGAGCTGCACGGCGCCTACGGCCTGGCGGCGGTCTGGCGCCAGCAGCCGGATCGCCTGGTGGCGACCCGTAGCGGCAGCCCCCTGGTGATCGGCCTGGGCCTGGGCGAGAACTACCTGGCTTCCGATCAGCTGGCGCTGCGCCAGGTGACCGATCGCTTCGTCTACCTGGAAGAGGGCGACGTGGCCGAGATCCGTCTGGATCAGGTCAAGCTCTGGGACGTGACCGGCACGCCGGTCCAGCGCGAGACGGTGCAGTACCACGAAGGCAGCGAGGCGGCCGACAAGGGCGCCTATCGTCATTTCATGCTCAAGGAGATCCACGAGCAGCCCAGCGTGGTCCAGCGCACCCTGGAAGGGCGCCTGGGTGATGGGCAGGTACTACCCGAGGCCTTTGGGCCGTCGGCGTCCGCGTTGTTCGCCAAGGTGCGCCAGGTACAGATCGTCGCCTGTGGTACCAGCTTCCATGCCGGCTCGGTGGCGCGCTACTGGATCGAGGAATACGTGGGCATTCCCTGCCAGGTGGAGGTGGCCAGCGAATTCCGCTATCGCCGCGTCGCCGTCAGCCCGGACACCCTGTTCGTCACCATCTCTCAGTCCGGCGAGACCGCCGATACCCTGGCGGCCCTGCGCATGGCCAAGCAATCCGGCTATCTGAGCAGCCTGGCGATCTGCAACGTGGCGACCAGCTCCCTGGTGCGCGAATCCCAGTTGAGCTTCCTGACCCAGGCCGGTCCGGAGATCGGCGTGGCCTCGACCAAGGCCTTCACCACCCAGCTGGTTTCGCTGCTCTTGCTGACCCTGAGCCTGGGCCGCTGCCAGCAACGCCTGGATGGCGGTGTCGAAGCCGAGCTGGTGGCCGAGCTGCGACGGCTGCCGGCGCGCCTGGATGAAGCCCTGGCCATGGACAAGACCGTGGAAAAGCTGGCGGAGTCCTTTGCCGAGAAGCACCACACCCTGTTCCTCGGGCGTGGCGAACAGTATCCCGTGGCCATGGAAGGGGCGCTCAAGCTCAAGGAAATCTCCTACATCCATGCCGAGGCCTATCCGGCGGGCGAGCTCAAGCATGGCCCCCTGGCCCTGGTCGATGCCGACATGCCGGTGGTGACGGTGGCGCCGAACAACGAGCTGCTGGAAAAGCTCAAGTCCAACCTGCAGGAGGTGCGCGCGCGGGGTGGTCAGCTGATCGTCTTCGCCGACGAGCGCGCTGCCTTCGAGGAAGGCGAAGGGACGCGGATCGTGCCCATGCCGCACATTCATGACGCCCTGTCGCCGATCCTCTACACGATCCCGTTGCAGTTACTGTCCTACCACGTGGCCGTGTTCAAGGGCACCGACGTGGATCAGCCGCGCAACCTGGCCAAGTCGGTGACCGTGGAATAAGCGGTTCCACGTGGAACCTCAGGGCACGCGCCAGCTGCCCTGATTCTGCTGGCTGCAGGCGACGGCCAGAAAACGGCCGTCGCCGGGTTCGCCGTAATAGTGGATGTCCTGCCGATAGGGCACGCCCGGACTGCGTGCACCCTGGCAGATACCGATCTCGCCCACCGGACAGCGATCGACGAAGCGGACTTCGGTCTGCTGGTTCTTGAGCTGCGGCTGGCAGAAGCCGTCACGAAATAGTTGAGCGGGGATGTCGATGTTGCTCTGGCAGATCTGCACGTCCACACTGCCCTGACGACTGCGGACCACGCAGGCATCGGCGAGTGCCAGTGACGGCAACAGCAGCAGAGGGATCAGCGATCGCCACATTCCAGCCCATCTCCTCGATCAAATCGCCACTCTAGCATTCGACCTCTCGCCATGCGCCTCGCCGATATCAAGACCCATGTGATCGCCGGTCCTCTGGGGGCCGGCAAGACCACCCTGATCCGCCAGTTGTTCGCCCAGCGTCCCGCCCATGAGCGCTGGGCGATCCTGGTCAATGAATTCGGCCAGGTCGGACTCGATGCGGCGCTCATGACCCCGGACGACGAGGGCCTGAGTATTGCCGAGGTCCCGGGCGGTTGCCTGTGCTGCATCCAGGGCGTACCCCTGCAGGTGGCTCTCACGCGACTGTTACGGCGCGCCCGGCCGCAGCGGCTGTTCATCGAACCCTCCGGTCTTGGCCATCCCGCCAGCCTCTATCGGCAACTCCAGGCCTCGCCCTGGGCCGGGGTGCTGAGCCTGCAACCCCTGGTCTGGGTAGTGGATGCCCGGCAAGTGCTGAAACGCCAGCCCCTGCCGGAGGCCCAGCAACAGGCGCTGCAGCAGGCCGGTCTGGTCGTGCTCAACAAGAGTGCCGGTCTGGACCGCACACTCCTGCCTGCGCAACTGGGCGACCGGCCGCTGTCCTGGACCGAAGGCGGGCGGATCACCCTGGCCGAACTACCCCTGGCTGACAGTGAGGCCCTGAGTGACGGCGAGTTGCCCGAGCCCGTGGCGACGTCCGGTCCGCAGGCACTGTTGCTACCCGGGCGCCCGTTGCGCTTCAGCCATACCCAAGAGGGGCACCAGGCCGCCGGTTGGCGCTGGCATCCCAGCCACAGCTTCGATGGGCCGGCGCTGCTGGCTCTGCTGGGTGATCTGCCTGGCCTGCTCAGACTGAAGGCGGTCCTGCAGCTGGCGGACGGCTGGCAGGCCTACAATGGTCTCGCCGGAGAAGGTCGCTGGGAACCGACCCTATGGCGGCGTGACAACCGGCTAGAGCTGATCCTAGAGGAGAGGCCGGATCTAGAGGCTCTCGAAAAGGAGCTGTGCGGGACCATTCGCGATATTTGAGGTTGCCAAATTTGTTCAGTTAATGATAATGATTATTAAATTTACTTCCTCTGCGTATCGCTCCCATGGCTCCAACGTCGCTTGCCAAGCCTGAACCCCTCGTAATTGCCGCGCGTTCCGACGGTGACGAGATGGAATCTGTCCAGGGACCCGTCAGGGCCGCCCTGGCCGGCGACGTGGAGCCGGTGGCAGGAGTCAATGCCGAGCGAAGCGAGCCTTCGGCCACCATCCTGTCGTTCCGCATGCCCGAGCGTAACGAAGAGATACTCACTCCGGTGCTGACTCCGGTAGGCGCTGCCGAACCGGGCGAGCAACCACCGCGTAGCCGCGGCTGGGGCGCCGCCTCGGCGCTGTCGCTGATCATGCACGCCAGCATGGCAGCGGCCCTGTTCCTGGTGGTCCAGGCGCCGCCGGAGTTGAAGATCGCCAAGGGTGACGAACCCATGCAGGTCAGCTTCATCCAGTTGCCCAAGCCGGTTCCTGAACCCCCGGCGCCGACCCCGGCACCACCAGCGCCGCCGCCACCACAACCCGAACCGCCGCCCCCGGAGCCACCTAAGCCCGTGGAACCACCAAAGCCGGTGGAGCCGCCCAAGCCGGTGGTGGAAAAGCCCAAACCCAAGCCGAAGCCCAAGCCGGTCGCACACAGCCAGCAGAAGCCGCTGCCGAAAAAGGTCGAGCCCGCACCGGAGCCCGTCGCCCAGGCCGCGCCGTCACCGGCACCCACGCCTGCGGCCACCGCCGCACCCAGTCAGCCGGCACCGGCCGCGGCGCCGTCCGGCCCGCCAAAGACTGCGGGCCTGCCTACCGGCAGCATCGACGACGCCGATATCCGGCCAGTCAAGATGACGCCGCCGGAATATCCGGAAATGCTGCGTCGTCGCGGTGTGGGTGGCGAGGTGCGGGTGATGTTCACCGTGACCGCGGACGGTCGACTGGCCGATATCCAGGTGCTGGAAGCCTCCAACAAGCAACTGGAGCGAGCCGTGCTCGAGGTGCTGGGCGAATGGCGCTTCGCCCCGCGGGTCTCCGGCGGTCAGATCGTGCCGCGCAAGGCGACCAAGACCTTCAACTTCAAGATCCAGCGCCGCTAGGTCGTCAGGCCCCTGGGCTGTGCCTCGTGCTCCCCGGGCCGCTCCAGGCCCAGATAGCGGAACATGCCATGGGCGATCTCGCGTTCGCCCATGATCACCTCGTCCACGCCATTGGCTTCGAGATGCCGGATCTCGTCGTCGTGATGGGCGCGGGCGAGGATGTGCAGATCCGGCGCCAGCTCACGCGCCCGGCGGCCGATCTCGGCAGCTTCGAAGCCGTTGGGAATCGCCAGCAGCAACGCCCGCGCCTCCTTGAGCTTGGCCCGCGCCAGCACCTTGTCCTGGGTCGCATTGCCGAGGATCGCCTTGACGCCCTGCTGGCGTAGCGCCGTGACGTGCTCGGGCTCGTCCGAGATGACGATCAGTGGCGGACCCTGGAAGTCCAGGCGATCGCAGATGTAACGACCCACCCGCCCATAGCCCACCAGCACCAGATGACCGCTCTGCTCGACCGGCTCGGGTTCGTCGTCCAGTTCCGGGGCATGCTTGCCCTTGGCATTGATCAGCCGCCGGCCTTCGCGGCGTTCCATCCAGGGCTGCAGGCGATCAATGCCGTGAAACAGCAGTGGATTGAGGATGATGGAGATGATGGCGGCGGCCAGGATGAGGTCGTGAGCGCCCTGGTCGAGCAATTTCAGCGACAGGCCGAGACTGGCCAGGATAAAGGAGAATTCGCCGATCTGCGCCAGGCTGGCGGCGATGGTCAGGGCCACGCTCAGCGGTCGGCGATAGGCCAGAACGATCAGGGTCGCGGCGAGGGACTTGCCGAAGACGATGACCGCCACCGTGGCCAGTACCGCCAGGGGTTGCTCCAGCAGGATCTCCGGATCGAACAGGCAGCCCACCGAAAAGAAGAACAGCACGGCGAAGGCTTCGCGCAGTGGGAGCGAATTCTCCGCCGCGTCGTGGCTGAGTTCCGACTCGTTGAGCACTACGCCGGCAAAGAAGGCGCCCAAAGCGAAGGACACCCCGAACAGCGAGGCCGAGCCGTAGGCGATGCCCATGGCGATGGCCAGGGTCGCCAGGGTGAAGAGTTCTCGGGAACCGGTACGGACCACCCGGGCCAGCAGCCAGGGGATGACTCGCCGGCCCACCAACAGCATCAGGGCGATGAAGGCGCCGACCTTGAGCGCGGTGAGGCCCAGTTCCAGGCCCAGACTCTCACCCTGCTCTTCACCGCCGTCACCCCCCAGAGGGCCTGCCAGCGCCGGCAGCACCACCAGGGCCAGCACCATCAGCAGGTCTTCCACGATCAGCCAGCCCACGGCGATCCGTCCGCGCCGGCTTTCCACCATCTGCCGTTCTTCCAGCGCCCGCAGCAGCACCACGGTACTGGCCACCGACAGCGACAGGCCAAAGACCAGGCCGCTGCCCAGGCCCCAGCCCAGGAAATGGCTCACGCCCATGCCCATCAGGGTGGCGGCGGCGATCTGCACGATGGCGCCGGGGATGGCGATGCGTTTGACCGCCAGCAGATCCTTGATGGAGAAGTGCAGACCCACGCCGAACATCAGCAGGATGACGCCGATCTCGGTCAATTCCCTTGCCAGCTTGGGATCGGCGACGAAGCCAGGCGTGAAGGGTCCGGCGGCCACCCCGGCGAGTAGATAGCCGGCGATGGGCGGCAGGCGCAGGCGGGTGGCCAGGGTGCCGAAGGCGAACGCCAGGACCAGGCCGATCGCCAGGGTGGATATCAGAGGGGTGTCGTGGGACATGCTGGCTCCAGGGATTTGGATTGCCAGATCCTGGAGCCGCTGCCGTCGAACGACGGCGACCTAGCCGGCAAAACTCAAAAGGTTTCCTTGAGTGCCTGATAGCGCTCTTGAAGTTCCCGGCGGATCTGCCGGCGCTGCTGGGCCTGCACACAGCGTCGCTTCTCGTCCGCGGTCACCGGTTCGAGCTGGGGGACGGGGCAGGACTTGCCGTGCTCGTCCACCGCCACCATGGTGAAGAAACAGCTGTTGGTGTGGCGTACCGAGCGTTGCTGGATATTCTCGGTGATGACCTTGACGCCGATCTCCATGGAGGTGGTCCCGGTGTAATTCACCGAGGCGAGAAAGGTCACCAGTTCGCCGACATGCACCGGCTCGCGAAAGATCACCTGATCCACCGACAGGGTTACCACATAGCGTCCGGCATAGCGGCTGGCACAGGCGTAGGCCACTTCGTCGAGGTACTTGAGCAGGGCACCGCCGTGGACATTGCCGGAAAAGTTGGCCAGGTCCGGGGTCATCAGGATGGTCATGCTCAACTGGTGGTTGCCGGCTTCCATGGGCGAATCCTCGAGGGGGGAAATCCTGTAGACGGCGCACCGACGCCGTCTGTCACAGCCATCAACGGCCAGCGGAAAGCCCGAAGTCGATGGGCAGGTCGGCGCCGGAAATGGCCGCCGCCTGGGGCTGGCAGAGGAAATAGACGAACTCGGCCACCTCTTCCGGCTGGATGAAGCGCGCGGTCTCACCCTGGGGATAGCGATTGAGCAGGTTGCGACGATAGCCCGCCGGATCGCCGCTGCCGTAGTGGGCAGCCTGGAAGTCCAGCATGGGGGTGTCGATGTCGCCTGGCGAGACGGCGTTGACCCGCACGCCATCGCGCGCCAGTTCCACCGCCAGATTCTGGCTGAAGAAGCGCACCGCTGCCTTGGCGGCACCATAGGCCGCTGCACCGGCGATGGGCTGACGCCCGGCTCCGCTAGCGACATTGATGATGACGCCGCGATTTTCCTTGAGGAAGGGAATGGCCGCCGAGCACATGAAGAAGGTGGCCTTGAGATTGACCGCCATCACCAGGTCGTAGTCATCCTCGGTAAAGGTCTCCACCTCGCCTTCGCGCCAGATGCCCGCGGCGTTGATCAGGGCATCCAGGCGCCCGGTACGGGCCATGACCTTGCTGACCAGGGACCGGCAGCCCTCGGCGCTGGAGATATCGGCGGTCACGCTGGAATCCAGGCCGACGATGCCGTTCAGCCCATGCAGGCCCTCGGCATCGCGGTCGGCGGCGGCAACGCGCCAGCGACTCTGGGCGAAGCGTTGCGCCAGGGCGCGGCCGAGGCCGCCCGCGGCGCCGGTGATCAGGACGACGGGAGTGCTCATGACGCTTCCTCCGGAGTAATGGCCTTATCCAGACCCGTGTCGGGCAGGGTCGTTCAGTACCGGCCCGGTCAGCCTTCCAGCCAGACGTCGCGGGCCCAGATCCAGACCGAATCCCAGGATTCGTCGGTCAGGTCGCCGTCTTCCCACAACAGTACCTCGCCTTCCTGGCTGACGCAGTAGTAGCCGTCGTCGCTGGCGCAGAGGGGAATGTACTCCCGCGGCAGGCCTTCGTCCCAGGCGGTGGCTGCCACTTCCGGCAGGTAGGTATGGGACTGGGGATCGGTGACGGTCACCGGCTCGATACGGCCATAGACCACGTCGCTGACGGTCAGCAGGAATTCACGGAATTCCGGCGGCAGGCTGATGAGCAGTTCTTCCTCGATCTCGACCAGCAGGTCTTCGTCGGGCAGCTCCAGGGGTACGGGAACGGGTTCGTTTTCTTCACGCAGGCGTTCGATGACGTCTTCCATAGCAGGCCTCTCTCGAAATGCGCGCCGGATAAAGGGAAAAGAGGCGCGCAAGGTTAGCAGTTCAGTCCGGGATAACGGCAGCTTCCGTGCGGACTTGATAGCGGTTTCGAGAGATGTTCGGCAGGCGGCGCCCAGGAAAAAGCCCGGCGTAGAGCCGGGCTTTTCGGTGACGCGCCCTTATCAGGCGTTCTGGCGGATACCGGCCAGCAGCCAGGGCTGGTTCTCGCCCGCCATGCGCTCCATGCGCCAGCTTTCGCTGAACGGCTGGCCCTGGTCGAAGCGCGATTCCTTGGACACACCGTTGAAGGTGATGGTGGCGATGGTCTTGCCTTGCAGATCCTCGACACCGTCCAGGGTAGCGTTCAGGTTCTCGATGTAGGTGGACTGGAAGCCTTCGCCCAGAGCAGCGCGCTCGTCACGCAGCCACTGCAGCATCTGCGGGGTGACGAACTCGGAGATCTTGTCCATCTCGTTGGCGTCCCAGTGCTGCTGCAGGCTCATGAAGTGATCACGACCGGCCGCCACGAAGCGCTCGGCATTGAACCAGCTCGGTGCGTTGATCACCGGTGCGGCACCAGCAGCGGCACCCCCGAACAGACCGCCATTGTTGGGCTGGTTGGGCATCTCGCGCTGCATGGGCGCATGACCCGCCACGGCGGGCTGCGGACCAGCCTGCTGCTTGCGACGGGCGATCAGGCGGAAGATCACGAAGGCGATGAGGGCCAGGATCAGGAAGTCGAAGAACTGGAAGCCTTCGAAGCCGTCGCCCATGAACATGGAGGCCAGCAGACCACCGGCGGCGATACCGGCCAGCGGGCCGAGCCAGCGCGAGGCGCCACTGGGACGGGCAGCGGCGGCGGCGCCAGCACCGGCGGCAGGAGCGGCCATGCCCGGTTGCTGGGTCGGCGCGGCCTGGCGGGTCTGGTGGATGGGCGCGGCGCCAGCGGACTTGCCGGCGCCCATGCGTTTGGCATTGGCATCCAGGCTGAGCGTGAGGCCCAGGCACAGGATCATGAAGAAGCTCATCAGGCGTTGCATGTGGTGTTCTCTCTGTGAAGAGTCTGGTGTTGGATACATCTTGCGCTGCCCGGTCAAGTACAGCCAGCGTGAATTGTTTCGGTATTTTGCCCTGTCGGCGTTCCCTGGAAGCCATGCGCCAAGTGCTTGCGACGGTTGAAAATTTCCAAGCACATCAATCTATTACAGATTTTTGCAAAATCCGTCACAAGAGTTTGCAGGTGCTAGTCTTGGACTCCAGTCAGCGCAGGTGTCGGGAGATTGCCCGGCCCGTCATAGGAGGGCCCGGCCGATGCATGCTCTAGCTTTTATCCAGGACATGGCCGTCATCATGCTGGTGGCCGGCGTGGTGACCATCCTCTTCCACCGCCTCAAGCAGCCCGTGGTCCTGGGCTATATCCTCGCCGGCTTCATCATCGGACCCCACACCCCGCCATTCGGTCTGATCCACGACGAAGAAAGCATCAAGACCCTCGCCGAGGTGGGGGTCATCTTCCTGATGTTCAGCCTCGGTCTGGAATTCTCGCTGCGCAAGCTGTTCCGGGTGGGCGCCACGGCCTTCATCGCCGCCTTCCTCGAGATCAGCCTGATGCTCTGGCTGGGCTACCAGGTGGGGCAGATGTTCGGCTGGTCGCACATGGATTCGCTGTTCCTCGGCGCCATCCTGGCCATCTCCTCGACCACCATCATCGTCAAGGCGCTCAACGAGCTGAAGATGAAGCACGAGCGCTTCGCCCAGCAGATCTTTGGCGTGCTGATCGTCGAGGACATCCTCGGCATCGGCATCATCGCCCTGCTGTCGGGCCTGGCGGTGAGCGGCTCGGTGGAGCCGGGCGCGGTGGCCTCGACCCTGGGCAAGCTGAGTCTGTTCATGATCGTGGCCCTGGTCATCGGCATCCTGCTGGTACCGCGCCTGCTGGCCTACGTGGCCAAGTTCGACAGCAACGAGATGCTGCTGATCACGGTGCTGGGACTGTGCTTCGGCTTCTGCCTGCTGGTGGCCAAGCTGGAATACAGCGTGGTACTGGGCGCCTTCCTGATCGGCGCCATCATGGCCGAGTCGCGCCAGCTGCTGAAGATCGAGAAGCTGGTGGAGCCACTGCGCGACATGTTCAGCGCCATCTTCTTCGTCGCCATCGGCCTGCTGCTCGATCCCAAGGTGCTGGTGGAGTACGCCTGGCCGATCACCGTCATCAGCGTCGCCGTAGTCCTGGGCAAGATCCTCGCCTGCAGCCTGGGGACCCTGATCGCCGGCAACGACGGTCGGACTTCGCTGCGGGTCGGCATGGGTCTGGCGCAGATCGGCGAGTTCTCCTTCATCATCGCCACCCTGGGGATCACCCTGGGCGTCACCAGCCATTTCCTCTATCCGGTGGCGGTGGCCGTGTCGGCGGTCACCACGCTGCTCACGCCCTATCTGATCAAGGCCGCCGATCCACTGGCGCTGTGGATCGGTCGCTGGCTGCCGCAGCCCCTGCAGCGGGTGCTGGGCATCTATGGCGAATGGCTGCGCAGCATCCAGCCCCAGGGCGAGAAGGCGGTCCTGGCCGGCATGATGAGACGCATCCTGCTGCAGGTCGGCATCAACCTGTCGCTGGTCATCGCCATCTTCCTGGGTGGGGCCTATTTCGCCGGCGGACTGGCGGGCTGGCTCAGCGCCTGGATCGTCGATCCCGACCTGCAGAAGGCCTGCATCTGGGGCGGGGCGTTGCTGCTGTCACTGCCCTGCCTGATCGCCGCCTATCGCAAGCTCAAGGCCCTGGCCATGCTGATGGCCGAACTCAGCGTGCGGCAGAACCAGGCCGGGCGCTATACGCAGCCGGTACGGCGACTGGTCAGCGAGTTGATCCCCCTGCTGTCGCTGGCCGGCATCCTGGTGCTGCTGGCCGCCCTGAGCAGCAGCATCCTGCCGCGCGGCGAGCTGTTGCTGCTGATCGGCCTGGTCGCGGTGGTGGTGATCGCGGTGCTGTGGCGCTGGTTCATCCGTGTCCATTCGCGACTGCAGATCGCCTTCATCGAAACCCTGGAGCAGGACAAGGGCGGACACCATTAGGCCGCTTTTGCGGAATCCAGCCATTGCCGGCTGGGGATCGACGCGGCAGAATCGCTCTAAGTCGCCCGTTTGAATGAACGGGACGATGGCAAGGGAATGCGCAATGCAGGAAATCGGCTTGGCCGCTTTCTGCCGTCCGGCAATCTCCCACCGGCGGTCAGGCCCTTTTCCTGCGCCCCTTCAAGGTCGCCAGGCGAGCAGCAGCACGCCCCCGCCGATGGCGGCGATGCCGCACCACTGGCGCAGGTCCAGGCGCTCACCCAGCAGCGCCACGCCAAAGATCGCCACCAGCACCACGCTCAGCTTGTCCACCGGCGCCACCAGCGACGCCGGGCCCAGCTTGAGCGCCCGGTAGTAGCACAGCCAGGACAGGCCGGTGGCCACGCCGGAGAGCACCAGGAACAGATAGCTGCGCCCGGCGATGCTGGCCAGGGGTTGCGCCTGCCCGGTGGCCAGGACGATGGCCGCCAGGACCACCACGACCACCAGGGTGCGCAGCAGGGTGGCGAAATCAGCGTTGACGTGTTCCACGCCTAGCTTGCCGAAGATGGCGGTCAGGGCGGCGAAGGCCGCCGCCAGGAGCGCCCAGAACAGCCAGGAGGTCGTCATCGCTAGAGGGGTTCGAGCTTGGCGTAGCTCACCATCAGCCACTTGCTGCCGTCGGACTTGAAGTTCACCTGCACCCGGGCATGGGCGCCGGAGCCCTCGTAGTTGAGGATGACGCCGTCGCCGAACAGTGCGTGGCGTACCGGCTGACCGAGGCTGAAGGTGGTTTCCGGCACCGGTGCCTGGGCAAAGAGGTTGGGACGACTGCCGGCGAAGGGCTGCTTGACCGCATTGGACAGGCGTACCTCCTGGATCAGGCCATCCGGTACCTCGCGGACGAAGCGCGAAACCTTGTTGTAGGTCTCGCTGCCGTAGAGTCGGCGGGTCTCCGCATAGCTCATCACCAGCCGGCGCATGGCGCGGGTGATACCCACATAGGCCAGGCGGCGTTCCTCCTCCAGACGGCCAGGCTCTTCCAGGCTCATCTTGTGCGGGAACAGGCCTTCTTCCATGCCGGCCAGGAACACCAGGGGGAATTCCAGGCCCTTGGCACTGTGCAGGGTCATCAGCTGGACGCTGTCTTCATGGCTGTCGGCCTGGGTGTCCCCGGATTCCAGGGCGGCGTGGTCGAGGAAGGCCGCCAGGGGCGTCATCTCCTCGTCGCCGCTGAAATCGAAGGAGCGCGCGGCGCTGACCAGTTCTTCCAGGTTTTCCACCCGCGCCTGACCCTTTTCGCCCTTTTCTTCCTTGTGGAAGGTGACCAGGCCGGTCTGCTCGATGATCTGCTGCACCAGGTTGTGCAGGGACAGGTCCTCGGCCTTGAGGGCCAGGGTATCGACCAGCTCGACGAAGACGTTGAGCGCCGAGGCGGCGCGACCCGACACCGCGCGGGCGCCGACCAGGTCGTGCAGCGCCTGCCACAGCGAGGTGTTCTGGGCCCGCGCGGCGCTGCGCAGCGCCTCCACGGTCTTCTCGCCGATGCCCCGTGGCGGCACGTTGATCACCCGCTCCAGGGCGGCATCGTCGTGGCGATGCTGGATCAGCCGCAGGTAGGCCATGGCGTTCTTGATTTCGGCGCGCTCGAAGAATCTCAGGCCGCCATAGATGCGATAGGGGATCTTCTCGCGCAGCAGGGCCTCTTCCAGCACCCGCGACTGGGCGTTGGAGCGGTAGAGGATGGCCATTTCGCTGCGCCGGCTGCCCTTCTTGAACTCGCTCTCGATGGTCTCGACGATATAGCGGGCTTCGTCGTGCTCGTTGAAGCCGGCATAGAGGGTGATGGCCTCGCCTTCGCCGGTATCGGTCCACAGCTCCTTGCCGAGGCGGCCGAAGTTGTGGGCGATCAGGCCGTTGGCGGCCTTGAGAATGGTGTCGGTGGAGCGGTAGTTCTGCTCCAGGCGAATGATCTCGGCCGAGAAGTCCTCGTTGAACTGCTGGATGTTCTCGATCTTGGCGCCGCGCCAGCCATAGATGGACTGGTCGTCGTCGCCCACCACCATGAGGCTGGCGCCATTCTGGGCGAGGTGCTTGAGCCAGGCGTACTGGACGGCGTTGGTGTCCTGGAATTCGTCCACCAGCAGGTGCTGGAAGCGCCGCTGGTAGTGTTCCAGCAGGCTGGGATTGTTGCGCCAGAGATCCAGGGCGCGCAGCAGCAGCTCGGAGAAGTCGATCACTCCGGCGCGGGCACAGGCTGCCTCGTAGGCTTCGTAGATGCTGCGCATGGTGCTCAGGAAGAGGTCACCGGCGGCCTGGATGTGCTGCGGCCGCAGGCCTTCGTCCTTCTGGCCGTTGATGAACCACTGTGCCTGGCGCGCCGGCCAGCGCTGCTCGTCGAGGCCCAGCTCGCGGATCACCCGCTTGACGATGCGCTGCTGGTCGTCGCTGTCGAGGATCTGGAAATTCTGCGACAGCCCCGCTTCCTGCCAATGCGCCCGCAACAGGCGGTGGGCCAGGCCGTGGAAGGTACCGACCCACATGCCCTGCGGACTCATGCCGAGCAATTGCTCGATGCGGTGGCGCATCTCGGCGGCGGCCTTGTTGGTGAAGGTCACCGAGAGGATGGAGTGCGGCGAGGCGCGCTCGACCTGGATCAGCCAGGCGATGCGGTGCACCAGCACCCGGGTCTTGCCCGAGCCGGCACCGGCCAGGACGAGTTGGCGACCCAGGGGCGCGGCCACGGCCTGACGTTGGGCATCGTTGAGAGAATTGAGCAGCAGGGAGATGTCGTCGTTCATCGCCGCATTCTACCGATGCGGTGGAAGGAGCGCCAAACCGGACGGATGGGAGGCGAGGCGGGTGGCGCGGGGCAGGCGAACGCCCGGGACCGGCGCGTCAGGCGCCGGTCGTCGGCACCGGAGGTGCCGGAGACCTCGTGGGGTCCAGACGATCTTGCGGTAGGTGAAGTAGACGTCTTCCAGGTGGGTGAAGTGCGCCATGCTCGGGTCCTGGCAGTTGGGCATGCGCGACTGGACATCGACGATGATGGCGCCCTCCAGCTCGAGGGTGAAGTAGTGCTCCTGAGTGCCGGTGGCCGAGATGCGGTACCACTCCAGGCGGCACTTGCCGAGGCGTTCGCTGGAGGTGAGGGGACGCGCTGGCCGGTGGACTGACCCGACTGGGGATCGCGGGGAACGATCACCTGGTGATTGAGGGCCTGGACCAGGATCTGGTCTTCGTGGCCTTCCTGGAAGATGTTGCCGACCGAGTCCTCGGTAATGGTGCCGGCGGTGACCAGACCTTGCCTGGTGCCTTCGAGGGACAGGTACGCAGGGTTGGCATGGTGCGCTCCTTGCCTGGTGATAGGGCTTTTTGGTCCGGGTACCAGGACTTGACAAGGGCCATGCCAGAACTGGAAAAATCCTTTCTGATCAGTGGCTTGCAAAAGGACTACAAGGTGTGGGCAGGACTACTGCATGCCACTGCCCAGGAATCTGCGCAAGGCCGTGCGCAGAGCGGTTCAAAAGCTGCTCCGGCACTTGGTAGTCACCTGTCCAGGAGACTACCAAGTGCCGATGGGAGTGCGAAAAAGACCGTGCTGAATCGTAATGACCAAGAGCCTTGGCGACCGTTATGTAGTATAAGTACGACGCACTACATCCGCCCGCTAGACGAGATACGCCTGTGAACCTCATGCAACACATTGCTCAATCCCGCCACCTGCTGCGCAAGTCGGAGCTCAAGGTCGCCGAGCAGGTCATGGTGGATCCGGCTGCCGTCATGCACAGCTCCATGGCCGACCTTGCCCACAACGTCGGCGTGAGCGAGCCCACCATCGTGCGTTTCTGCCGGGCCATCGGTTGCGATGGCTTCCAGGATCTCAAGCTGCGCCTGGCGCAGAGCCTGGCGGCGGGCGCCAGTTTCGGTCAGTTCGCCATCCACGAGAACGATGCGGTGGAAGACTTCAGCCTGAAGATCTTCGATACCACCCTGCACACCCTCATGGACGTGCGCGAGCGCCTAGACATGCGGGCGTTGGAAACGGCCATCGAGGCGATCGCCAAGGCGCAACGGGTGATGTTCTACGGCTTCGGCGCCTCGGGCTCGGTGGCCAACGACGCCCAGCACAAGTTCTTTCGCCTGCAGCTCAGCGCCACCGCCTATTCCGATCCGCACATGCAGGCCATGTCGGCGGCGACCCTGACGCCTTCCGACGCCGCCATCTGCATCTCCCAGTCGGGGCGCTCCAAGGACCTGCTGATCACCGCCAATCTGGTACGCGACAACGGCGCGGCCCTGATCACCATCTGCCCGGGACAGACCCCGCTGGCCGACCTGTCCACGGTCAACATCGCCATCGACGTGCACGAAGACACCGACATCTATGTGCCCTTGACCTCGCGCATCGCCCACCTGGTGGTGATCGATGTGCTGGCCATGGGCGTGGCCATGTCCCGTGGTCCGGCGCTGGTCGAGCACCTCAAGGGCGTAAAGCGCAGCCTGCGCAGTCTGCGGCTGTCGTCGAAGTCGACCAAGCACAGCGACACCCAATAGTCGTCTCGCTGTCGCCAAACCGTCACCTGTTAGGGTGAAGCTGCCCATTCCGATCCCAGCCCGGAGGAATTGGCATGACCGCTCTCATCCAGCAATCCAGCGTTCGTCTCGACAGCAAGGCCCGCAGAAAGCTACAGGATCAACGGCGGATGAGATTCCGCCGTGCCATCGAGGCCCGTGCCGAAGAACAGCGACTCGCCGTGGAAGTCGATGAACTGCTGTTTCTCAATCAACTGCTGAACGAACGCCAGGCCCAACGCCGGCAGCAGGCTCCAGGGCAATACCTAACGCATTGATCAGGCTGCGCTGGCCGCGCAGATAGTCGACGAAGGCCTGGGCCACCGGCGACAGCGGCTTGCCGCGTACCTGGACCACGCACCAGGAACGGCGCAATGGCAGCTCGGCGACGTCCAGCTCGACCAGGCTGCCGGCGGCGAGATCACTGCGAATGGCCTGGCGCGGCAGGAGCGCCAGGCCGAGTCCGGCGCGGACCGCCTCGCGCTGCGCCTCGAAGGCGCCGATCTCCAGCTGTTCGGCGAAGTGCGCGCGCTTCTGCTTGAGATAGTCCTCGCAGGCCTGGCGCGTGCCGGAGCCGACCTCGCGCACCAGCAGCGGATAGGCCGTGAGGTCGCGCAGGCTGAGGCCGTTGCACCCGGCCAGGGCATGGCCCGGGCGCGCCACGGCGACGATGGCATTGTCCAGCAGGGGCAGGAAATCCAGGTCCGCGTTGCTCGGCACCCCGGACATCAGCGCCACGTCCTCGCGATTCTCCGTCAGCCGACGCAGCACCCGGGCATGGTTGCCCACGGTCAGCGCCAGGTCTACCTGGGGATGGCTGCTGCGGAACTGGCCGAACAGGTGCGGCGCCAGGTACTGGGCACTGCTCTCCACCCCCAGTCGCAGCTGGCCGTGCAGGGCGCCGCGCAGATCCGACAGTTGCATGTCCAGGCTGCCCAGGCGGGCGAAGAGGTCACGCCCGGTCTGGCGCAGGGCCTCGCCGGCTTCGGTGAGGTAGAGGGTGCGATTGAGGTAGTTGAACAGGGGCGCGCCCACCACCTCTTCGAGCTGGCGTACCTGCAGGCTCACCGCCGGCTGGGTGAGCGCCATGATGTCGGCCGCGCGGCTGTAGGAACGCGCCTCGCAGACGGCCTCGAACACCTGCAACTGGCGGAAGGTGAGTCGCATCAACGGCTTGCGCATCGGCATCGGCGAGATCCATAAGGAATGACTTATGGAGTATCCAACAATTATTTATTTTCCATAAGAGAGGTGCTGGCGTAGCGTCAGATCACCGGCAATAACAAGCGGCTGCAGCCTGCAGCAGACAAGGAGCCAGGTGTGATCAAGAAGATACTTATCGCCAATCGGGGCGAGATCGCCGTGCGCATCGTGCGTGCCTGTGCCGAGATGGGCATTCGCTCGGTAGCGGTCTACTCCGACGCCGATCGCCAAGCGCTCCACGTGAAACGTGCCGACGAGGCCCATGGGATCGGCAGCGATCCGCTGGAGGGTTATCTCAATCCGCGCAAGCTGGTGAACCTCGCCGTGGAGACCGGTTGCGACGCCCTGCATCCCGGCTATGGCTTCCTTTCCGAAAATGCCGAACTGGCGGAAATCTGCGCCCAGCGTGGCATTCGGTTCATCGGGCCATCCGCCGAGGTCATCCGCCGCATGGGCGACAAGACCGAAGCGCGGCGTAGCATGATCGCCGCTGGCGTGCCTTGCACCCCCGGCACCGAGGGCAACGTGGCGGACATCGCCGAGGCCCTGCGCGAAGGCGATCGTATCGGTTACCCGGTGATGCTCAAGGCCACCTCCGGCGGCGGCGGGCGCGGTATCCGTCGCTGCAACTCCCGCGAAGAACTGGAGCAAGCCTATCCGCGGGTAATCTCCGAGGCGACCAAGGCCTTCGGCTCGGCCGAGGTGTTTCTCGAGAAGTGCATCGTCAATCCCAAGCACATCGAGGCGCAGATCCTCGCCGACAGCCACGGCAACACCGTGCACCTGTTCGAGCGCGACTGCTCCATCCAGCGGCGCAACCAGAAGCTGATCGAGATCGCGCCCAGCCCCCAGCTGACCCCCGAGCAGCGCGCCTACATCGGTGATCTCGCCGTGCGCGCCGCCAAGGCGGTGGGCTACGAGAACGCCGGCACCGTGGAATTCCTGCTCGCCGAGGGCGAGGTGTATTTCATGGAGATGAATACCCGGGTCCAGGTGGAGCACACCATCACCGAGGAAATCACCGGCATCGACATCGTCCGTGAGCAAATCCGCATCGCCTCGGGGCTGCCGCTGTCCTTCGCCCAGGAAGACGTCCAGCACCGCGGCTTCGCCCTGCAGTTCCGCATCAATGCCGAGGACCCGAAGAACAACTTCCTGCCGAGCTTCGGCAAGATCACCCGCTACTACGCGCCGGGTGGGCCGGGGGTGCGTACCGACACCGCCATCTACACCGGCTACGTGATCCCGCCGTACTACGACTCCATGTGCCTCAAGCTGATCGTCTGGGCGCTGACCTGGGAAGAGGCCATGGATCGCGGCCTGCGTGCCCTGGACGACATGCGCGTGCAGGGGGTGAAGACTACCGCGCCCTATTACCAGGCCATCCTGCGCGATCCGGAATTCCGCAGCGGGCGCTTCAACACCAGCTTCGTGGAAAGCCATCCGGAGCTGACCCAGTACTCGATCAAGCGCAACCCGACGCACCTGGCCATCGCCATCGCCGCCGCCATCGCCGCCCACGCCGGTCTGTAAGGACGACAGAACAATGAAAAGCATCCAGATCACCGACACCATCCTGCGCGACGCCCACCAATCGCTGCTGGCGACCCGCATGCGCACCGAAGACATGCTGCCGATCTGCGCCAAGCTCGACCAGGTCGGCTACTGGTCGCTGGAAGTCTGGGGCGGCGCCACCTTCGACGCCTGCGTGCGCTTCCTCAAGGAGGATCCCTGGGAGCGCCTGCGCCAACTACGCGAGGCGCTGCCCAATACCCGGCTGCAGATGCTCCTGCGCGGCCAGAATCTGCTCGGTTACCGGCACTACAGCGATGACGTGGTCGAGGCCTTCATCGAACGCGCCGCAGCCAATGGCACCGACGTCTTCCGCATCTTCGATGCCATGAACGATGTGCGTAACCTGGAAACCGCCATCCGCGCGGTCAAGGCCAGCGGCAAGCACGCCCAGGGCACCCTCTGCTACACCACCAGCCCGGTGCACAGCGTGGCGGCCTTCGTCGACCAGGCGCGGCGCATGGCCGACCTGGGCGTGGACTCCATCGCCATCAAGGACATGGCCGGCCTGCTGACGCCCTATGCCACCGGCGAGCTGGTCAAGGCGCTCAAGGAGGCCCTGACCCTGGACGTCGTGGTGCACTCCCATGACACCGCCGGGGTGGCCGCCATGTGCCAGCTCAAGGCGGTGGAGAATGGCGCCGATCGCATCGACACGGCCATTTCCAGCCTGGCCTGGGGCACCAGCCACCCGGGGACCGAATCCATGGTCGCGGCCCTGCGCGACACGCCCTACGACACCGGCCTGGACCTGGAACTGCTGCAGGAAATCGGCCTGTACTTCCATGCGGTGCGCAAGAAGTACCATCAGTTCGAAAGCGAATTCACCGGGGTCGATACCCGGGTGCAGGTCAACCAGGTGCCGGGCGGCATGATCTCCAACCTGGCCAACCAGTTGCGCGAACAGGGCGCCCTCAATCGCATGAACGAAGTGCTGGAAGAGATCCCGCGGGTGCGCAAGGACCTGGGCTACCCGCCCCTGGTGACGCCGACCTCGCAGATCGTCGGCACCCAGGCTTTCTTCAACGTCCTGGCCGGCGAGCGCTACAAGACCATCACCAACGAGGTGAAGCTCTATCTGCAGGGGCGCTACGGCAAGGCGCCGGGCGCGATTTGCGAGCAGCTGCGCAAGCAGGCCATCGGCCAGGAAGAGGTCATCGAGGTGCGCCCGGCCGACCTGCTCAGCCCCGAGCTGGCCCGGCTGCGCGCCGAGATCGGCGACCTGGCCAAGAGCGAAGAAGACGTGATGACCTTTGCCATGTTCCCCGACATCGGGCGCAAGTTCCTCGAGGAACGCGCCGCGGGCACCTTGGTGCCGGAAGCCTTGCTGCCCATGCCGTCGGCCGATGGCGTGGCCGCGGTGGGCGGCCAGGGCGTGCCGACCGCCTTCAGCGTCGACGTGCACGGCGAGACCTACCAGGTGGACATCACCGGCATCGGTCTCAAGAGCGAGGGCAAGCGGCACTTCTACCTGTCCATCGACGGGGTGCCGGAAGAGGTGGTGTTCGAGGCCAGTGGCGACTTCGTCGCCGAGGGCGCTCAGCGGCGGCGCCAGGCGGAGCGGCCGGGCGACGTCAGCACCACCATGCCGGGCAACATCGTCGAGGTGCTGGTCAAGGAGGGTGATCGGGTCAAAGCGGGGCAGGGCGTGCTGGTCACCGAAGCCATGAAGATGGAAACCGAGATCCAGTCCCCCATCGCCGGCACCGTCACCGCGGTACGGGTGGCCAAGGGCGACCGGGTCAATCCGGGTGAAGTCCTGATTGAAATCGAAGGCTGAGATCCCTTCGATTTCCCTCGGGGGCCACTAGGCCCCCTTTTTTATGGGCGGCTTCTATCCGATCGATTAGTAAAAAGCACTAACACCTCTCGATAGGGTCTGCTATTTAATATAGCCAAGGCTATAACGATCCCGGGAGGATTCGCGATGCTGAAAGATCTCAAGAGACGCGCCCTGCGTGGCCTGCTGGACAAGCTGATCGACCAGCCTGCCGAACGTCGTCCGCTGGATGCGCAGTCCGAGCGCTCGCGCAGCATGACAGCCCACGCCGCTCACTGATCCCTGCTGATCAAGAGAGGCCGCCTGGCCTCTGCAGCCCTCATCAGCGCCCTTTTACGTTCTGAACGAGGGTTACGTCCGAACGAGGCGCTTTCCCTGTTCACCTCTGTCCTTTACCCCTCTCATCCCAGGTTACAAAGTCTTCCTGCACCTCTGATAGGTTGTGCTATCTAATTTAGCCAAGGCTATAACCACCGAGAGGCGGGCCGCATGCTAGAGAAGACGAGACGCTGGACCCTGACGGGTCTGCTGGGATTGCTGCTGGGCAACGCCGCCCAGGCCGCCGAGCCGTTCAAGGTGGTCACCACCTTCACGGTGATCGCCGACATGGCGCGCAACGTGGCGGGCGACGCCGCGCGAGTGGAATCCATCACCAAGCCCGGCGCCGAGATCCACAATTACCAGCCGACCCCGGGCGATCTGCTCAAGACGCGCGATGCCCAGCTGGTGCTGTGGAACGGCCTGAATCTGGAGCTCTGGTTCGAGCGCTTCTTCAGCCGCATGAAGGCCGTGCCCAGCGCCGTGGTCTCCCGCGGCGTCGAGCCCATCGCCATCGCCCAGGGCCCCTATGCCGGCAAGCCCAATCCCCATGCCTGGATGTCACCCCGGGCAGCGCTGATCTACGTCGACAACATCCGTGATGCCCTGGTGGAGCACGACCCGGCCCGGGCCGAGACCTATCGCCGCAACGCCGAGGCCTACAAGGCGCGCATCACCGCCACCCTCGACCCGTTGCGCCAGCAACTGCAGGCGATTCCCGAACAGCGGCGCTGGCTGGTGTCCAGCGAGGGCGCCTTCAGCTACCTGGCGCGCGACCTGGGGCTGAAGGAGCTCTATCTCTGGCCGATCAACGCCGATGCCCAGGGCACGCCGCAGCAGGTCCGTAGGGTGATCGAGACGGTGCGCGCCGAGCGGATTCCGGCGGTGTTCAGCGAAAGCACCGTCTCCGCCGCACCGGCCGAGCAGGTGGCGCGGGAGAGCGGCGCCCGCTACGGCGGAGTGCTCCATGTGGATTCCTTGAGCGCGGCCGACGGGCCGGTACCGACCTATCTCGATCTGCTGCGGGTCACCACCGAAACCCTGGTGAAGGGGCTGGCGCCATGATCGCCCTCGACGCAGTCAGCGTGACCTATCGCAACGGCCATACCGCCTTGCGCGAGGCCAGCCTGGTGGTGCCTGGCGGTTCCATCACCGCCCTGGTGGGGGTCAATGGCAGCGGTAAGTCGACCCTGTTCAAGGCGATCATGGGCTTCGTGCCGGTTCGCTCCGGCCAGGTGCGGATCGCTGACCTGCCGGTGACCCAGGCGCTCAAGCGCAATCTCGTCGCCTACGTGCCCCAGAGCGAAGACGTGGACTGGGACTTTCCAGTGCGGGTGGAAGACGTGGTGCTCATGGGTCGCTATGGCCGGATGAATTTCCTGCGCCTGGCGCGCGCCGCCGATCATAGGGCGGTGGACGCCGCCCTGGCCCGGGTGGGGCTGACCGAGTTGCGCAAACGGCAGATCGGCGAACTCTCCGGTGGCCAGAAGAAGCGGGTCTTCCTCGCGCGCGCGCTGGCCCAGGACAGCCGGGTGATCCTGTTGGACGAACCCTTCACCGGGGTGGACGCCACCTCCGAACGGGCCATCATCGAGTTGCTCCAGGCCCTGCGCGCCGAGGGTCGCTCGATGCTGGTGTCGACCCATGATCTGGCCAGCATCGAGCGCTTCTGCGACCGCACCGTATTGCTCGATCGCACCGTGCTGGCCCAGGGGCCGACGGCCGAGGTCTTTACCCGCGAGAATCTGGAACGCACCTTTGGCGGCACCCTGCGCCTGTTCGAGGCTGGCCAGGCGGAGCCGCGGCGCCGGGAGCGTGCCTGATGGAAGGGCTGCTGGAACCCCTGGCCTACGGCTACATGAGAAATGCCCTGGGTGCGGCGGCGCTGGTGGGCGGGTTGTGCGCCTTCCTCTCGGCCTACCTGATGCTCAAGGGCTGGTCGCTGATCGGCGATGCCCTGTCCCATGCCGTGGTGCCCGGCGTAGCCGGCGCCTATCTGCTCGGCCTGCCGCTGGCCCTGGGCGCCTTTCTCGCCGGCGGCACGGCGGCCGGGGCCATGCTCGGCTTGCGGCACTACACCCGGCTCAAGGAAGACGTCATCATCGGGCTGATCTTCAGTGCCTTCTTTGGCGGCGGGCTGTTCCTGGTCTCGCTGGCGCCGGTCGCGGTGGACATCCAGACCATCGTCTTCGGCAACATCCTGGCCATCACCCCCGAGGCCAATCGCCAGTTGCTGATCATCGCCGCCATCTCCCTGCTGGTCCTGCTGCTCAAGTGGCGCGACCTGCTGCTGGTGTTCTTCGACGAAGGCCAGGCGCGCGCCTGCGGCCTCAATCCCACCCTGTACAGGCTGCTGTTCTTTACCCTGCTGGCCCTGAGCACCGTGGCGGCCATGCAGACGGTGGGCGCCTTCCTGGTCATCGCCCTGGTGGTGACGCCGGGGGCGACGGCCTATCTGCTCAGCGACCGCTTCTCCCGGGTGGTGCTGATCAGCGTGGCCATCGGCGTCGGCAGCGGGCTGCTGGGCACCTATCTCAGCTACTTCCTCGACGGCGCCACTGGGGGCTGCGTGGTGGTCTTGCAGACCCTGATCTTCCTGCTGGCCTTCGTCCTGGCGCCGCGCCACGGCCTGCTGGCCAACCGCCACCGGGCGCGGCAGACGGCGGAGGCGGGCTGATGGACTGGTTGCGGCTGACCCTGGAAATCGACTTCATGCGCCAGGCGCTGCTGATGGCCGTGCTGGTAGCGATCCCGACGGCGCTGTTGTCGTGCTTTCTGGTGCTCAAGGGCTGGGCGCTGCTGGGCGACGCCATCGCCCATGCGGTGTTTCCCGGCCTGGTGCTGGCCTCGGCGCTGGGGGCGCCGCTGGTCGTGGGCGCCTTCGTCGCGGGGCTGGGGTGCGCCCTGGCCACCGGCTATCTCAAGCGCCACAGCCGGGTGAAGCAGGACACCCTGATGGGCGTGGTCTTTTCCGGCATGTTCGGCCTGGGCCTGGTGCTGCACGCCAGGCTGCCCACCGAGCTGCACCTGGACCACATCCTGCTCGGCGATCTGCTGGGGGTGACGCCGGAGGCCTTCTGGCAGATGGCGGTGATCGCCGCCCTGGTGGTACTGGCGCTGGCCTGCCGCTGGCGCGACCTGCTGGTGCTGGCCTTCGATGCGGCCCAGGCACGGGCCCTAGGCCTGCGGGTGGAGGTGCTGCACTACGGCCTGCTCGGGCTTATCGCCCTGACCGTGGTCGGCGCCCTGCAGGCGGTGGGCATGGTGCCGGTGGTGGCCTTGCTGATCGCCCCCGGTGCCACCGCCTTTCTGTTGACCCGTTCCTTTGGCTGGATGCTGCTGGTGGCCACGACGCTGACCGTGGCGGCGGCCCTGGGCGGGGTGCTGCTGAGCCTGGCCTGGGACAGCGCACCGGCGCCGACCATGGTGGTGTTGCTGACCGCGGGTTTCCTGCTCGCCTTGACATGGCGCCTGTGGCGGGATCGACGTCGCTCGGGCGATAAGGGCGTTCAATCGGCCTGATGTAATCGGTTGACTGGCCTGGCCAGGCGCTCCCGGTCACGCTCGCCTTCCCTCAGGAGAACAATTATGAAAACCGTTGCCCAGTTACTCGCCGCCAAAGCCCAGCAGGACGTCTACACCACCATGCCGGAAGCCTCGGTGCTCGAAGCGCTGCAACTGATGGCCGACAAGAACGTCGGGGCGCTGCCCGTGATGCGCGGAGGCGAATTGGTGGGCATCGTCAGCGAGCGCGACTATGCCCGCAAGATGGTGCTACAGGGGCGTTCCTCCTACGCCACCCCGGTGAGCACCATCATGACCGCCGCGGTGATCATCATCCTGCCATCGCAGAGTGTCGCCGAGTGCCTGGCGCTGATGACCGAACATCGCCTGCGTCACCTACCGGTAATGGGTAACGGCCAACTGATCGGCCTACTGTCCATTGGCGACCTGGTCAAGGAAATCATGGTCGAGCAGGCCGCGCTGATCCGTCAGCTGGAAGGCTACATCCGCGGCGAGTGAGGGCAGCTGTCCCAACCTGTCCCATTTTTCGTAACGCCAATCATTACCATCCGTGCCCTTTCCCGTCTGGAGGGCACGCTGCATGGCAAGGTTGCAACGCTTCATCCCCACGCCCCTGGCGCTCGGCCTGGCTGTGGCCAGTCTGGCGATCCAGGCCGAAGAGGTCACCGATCTCGACACCACGGTGGTCACCGCCTCCGGCTTCGAACAGCGGCTGGAGGACGCCCCGGCCTCGGTCACGGTGATCGACGCCGAGACCCTGCGCAAGCGCCCGGTGCGCGACCTGGGCGATGCCCTGCGCGACGTCGAGGGCGTGGTGGTCAACGGCGCGGCCAACGAGACCGACATCTCCATCCGCGGCATGCCGGGGGACTACACCCTGATCCTGGTCGACGGCAAGCGGCAGAGCGCGCGGGAATCTCGGGTCAACGGCAACCGCGGCTACGAGCAGAGCTTCATCCCGCCAGCCGCGGCCATCGAGCGCATCGAGGTGGTGCGGGGGCCCATGTCCTCGCTGTACGGCTCCGATGCCATCGGCGGGGTGGTCAACATCATCACCAAGAAGAATGTCGCGCAGTGGCATGGCTCCCTGACCACCGACTACATAGCCCAGCAGCACAAGGATCAGGGCAATTCGCGGCAGGGCCAGTTCTTCCTCGGCGGCCCGCTGCATGCCGACCTGCTCGGCCTGCAGCTCTGGGGTCGCTACCTGGATCGCCAGGCCGATGACGACGTCCAGCAGACCCAGGGCTTCAGCAAGGCGCGCCACCGCGACCTGACCGGGCGTCTGGTGTTCACCCCGAACGAGGATCACGAGATCCTGCTCGAAGCCGGCCAGACGCGGCTGCGTAACGGCGATGGCCTGAGCAATGACTGGGCGACTCGCCAGCAGGACAATGACCGCGATCACTGGTCGCTGAGCCATACCGGGCACTGGCAGGGTGGGATGCGGTCGGACGTGTCCCTGGCGCATGAGGAAACCTCTCGCGAAGGTCTGGCCACGCCGGCGCAGACCGATGTCTATGGGCGCAAGCCGCAGGTCGAGAACACCGTGTTCGACGCCAAGCTGGTGACCCCCCTGGACGACCACCTGCTCACCACCGGTCTGCAATACAACCGCGGCGAGGTGCAGGACTGGAACCAGGGGCTGAACGATCGCCGCCAGTATGCCTTCGCGGTGACCCAGCAGGCCTTGTTCGCCGAGGACGAGTGGGCCATCACCGACAGCTTCGCCCTCACCGGCGGGCTGCGCCTGGATCACCATGAGCTGTACGGCAATCATTGGAGTCCGCGGCTCTACGGGGTCTGGCATGCGACCCCTGAGTGGACCTTCAAGGGCGGCGTCTCGCGCGGTTTCAAGGCGCCGGAAATCCGCGCCGTGGCGCCAGGTTATGCCTATCTGCGGCGCAACCGCTTCGTCATGCTCGGCAATCCGGAGCTCAAGCCGGAAACCAGCACCAACTACGAGGTGGCGGCGCTCTGGTCCAACCGTCGCAATCTGGAGGCGGCGGCGACACTGTTCTACAACGACTTCCAGGACAAGCTCTCCACCGTCACCACCACCCAGCGCTGGAACAACTACATCCGCATGGATCGCATCAACGTCGACGAGGCGGTGATCCGCGGTGTGGAGCTCAGCGGTGGCTGGGATATTACCGAGGCCCTGCGTCTGGGCGGCAACTTCACCTATCTCGACTCGGAGCAGCGCAGCGGCCCCAACCAGGGTGCGCCCCTGGCCCTGACCCCGGAGCGCAAGGCCAACGTCCGCCTGGACTGGACCCTGTCGGACCGGCTCAATCTGTGGACGGCGCTGGATTACTACGGTGAGGAATACGACGCCACCCTGACCGGCGAAGCGGCGCCGGCCTATACCACCTGGGATGTGGGCGGCGGCTTCGTGGCGACGCGCAACCTGAGCTTCAATGCGGCGATCCGCAACCTCAGTGACCGCCGCCTGGACGACGAGACCTATGGCACGGTGAACTACGGCCGGCATCTCTGGGTGAGCGCAACCCTGAGTTTCTAGGGGGACCTGGATGCTCCACGTGGAACCTCTGCGTGGTAAGCGCACGGTCGCTGTCGGAGTCGTAGCCTGGAAACGGCGTAGCCTTTTCCACCGGGTAGTTCGCTGCGAGGCGCGCCTTCACCCCAGCCCTCTCCCAAAGGGAGCGGGCTGGCCGAGCAGGCGTTCATCTCCAACACCAGCAAGATCCTGACCGATCATGGTGTCGCCACCTTGGAAGCCACTGTCTTGGCGCGACCAGGGTGGTCCGCCGCTATGGTCGCTTTGGCCTGGACTATCGCGGCCATGGACCGCTCCTGCAGCCTCCGACGTAACCGTAGGAGCGACCGCATCGGCGGACCGCCCTGGCCGCGATCAGCTGAGAGGATTCAAACGTCGAAGCCCGGCAATTGCCTGCCCACGCAAAGGCCGTTGGGCTGCTAGGTGGCCGACGGCAGCAGGATCCGGGCGCAGAGGCCGCCTTCCGGGCGATTGTGCAGGTGCAGTTCCCCGCCATGGGCGAGGATGCAGGCGCGGGCGATGGCCAGGCCCAGGCCCAGGCCGCGGGCGGAGTCCTGCCCCGGGGGCCGGTAGAAGGGTTCGACGACCTGCTCCAGCTGATCCTCCGGCAGGCCGGGGCCGTCATCGAGGATGTCTAGCCGGAGTAGCTGTGGCGCGGGACGCGACAGCTCGAGCGTAGCGCTGCCGCCGTGGTGCAGGGCATTGTCGAGCAGATTGCCCAGGGCACGCTTGAGCGCCAGCGGGCGACCCCGTAGCGGGACCGGTCCGTCCTCCGGCCAGGTCACCGGTTGGCCCAGCGCCCGGTAACGCTCGCGCAAGTCCTGCAGCAGGGCGCTCAGGTCGATACCCTGGTGGGCTTCGGTCTGGCGCTCGCCACGGATGAAATCCAGGGTCTCCTGCACCATGGCGTCCAGCTCGCCCAGGCTTTCCTCCATGTCGTCGCGTTCGGCCGAGGGTTCCAGCAGGGCCAGCTGGACCCGCAGCGCGGCCAGCGGGGTATTGAAGTCATGGCTGATGGCGGCCAGCATGCGCACTCGATCGTCCAGATGGCGCAGCAGCCGCTCCTGCATCAGCTCGAAGGCCGCGGCCAACTCCCTGGCCTCGCGCGGGCCCTGGCGGACCTCCAGTCGACTGCGCTCGCCCCGGCTGAGTCGCTCGGCGGCACGGGTGAGTCGTTGGAGCGGCCGTACCAATTGGCCGATCAGCAGCCAGGCCAGCAGCAGCACCGGCAGGGCACCCAGCAGCAGCGACCTGCCCAGGGCGGTCAGCCAGCCGTCGCTGCGCGCTGGATACTGCACGGCATTGAGCCAGCGACCGTCCGGCAGGAGCACGCTGCTGCGCAAGCGCAGGGGGGCCCAGCCGGCCGGGGTCAGCGGTGAGGCGCGGGCGGCGTCGCCCGCGAGGCCTTCCAACTGCATCACCAGGCCTTCTTCGGCTTGCCCCAGGCGTCGCGCTAGATCCCGGGTCAGGCGGCGTTCCTCGGCGAGCATGGCGAAGGGCGCCACCTCCGGCGTCGCGGCGACCCAGACCTGCGCCGGTGACTCGGCCAGCACCCGCAGCAGGGCTTGTGCCTGCGCCACCGGCAAGCGCTCGACCGCGGTACGGGCTACCGCCAGGCGCTCCAAGGCCTGACCATAGGACAACGGATGGACCAGCGAGCCGGTCTGGTGCAGGACCAGTGCCGCGGTCGCGTGCGCCAGCAGCAAGACCGCGCAGAACAGCAGACAGAGGCGGGGCGTGATGCCTTGCAGCCAGCGACGCCAGGCGGCAATCATGGCCCGTCCAAGGCCTCTACCGGGCAGTCCAGCAGATAGCCGCGGCCCCAGACGGTCCGCAGTGGCGACTCGCCGGCCGGATCGGCCAGGCGCAGGCGCAGCCGGCTGACCTGGCGATCCAGGCTGCGGTCTTCCAGCGCGCGATCGGGCGGCCGTACCTGGTGCAGCAATAGATCACGATGCAGCACGGTCCGGGGCTGACACAGGAAGGCCAGCAGCAGGCGAGCCTCCGCCTGGCCCAGGCGGCGGGTGCTGCCGTCGGCGTGGCGCAGGCATTGGGTAAGGGGGATGTAATGCCAGTCGGCGAAGCGATAGGCCGCCGCGGGTGTGGGTTCGACCGCGACGGTTGGCGTGGTCGCCTGGTAGCGCCGGTGCAGGGTGCGAATCCGCGCCACCAGTTCGCGCGGTTCGAAGGGCTTGGTCAGGTAGTCGTCGGCGCCCTGTTCCAGGCCCAGCACCCGATCATCCACTTCGCCCCGGGCGGTGAGCAGCATCACCGGCGTCGTGTCGCGCTGGCGCAGCTCACGGCAGAGACTGAAGCCGTCGCCATCCGGCAGCATCACGTCGAGGACGATGACATCGAAGCGCTGCTGCGCGAGCAGCGCCTTCATTCGGGTGGCATCGGCCGCGGTGGTGGCTTCCAACCCCTGACGACGCAAGTAGATCGCCAGCGGTTCGCGCAGCTTGCGGTGGTCGTCGACGAGCAGGACGTGGATGGCGGTCACGGCAATGGAGACTGATGGTAGCAACCCCTCTAGGATAGCGCTTTGTCCGCTTCGTTGGTATTGCTTCTCATTTGCCAGCCGCGACAGCCAGGGCGCTCAACTGACGACCTTCGGCATCGAAGTTCTCCGCCGCCAGCCAGCGCCTGAAGCCTACGTCCACCGCGGGCCATTCGTGATCCAGCAGGCTGAACCAGGCAGTATCGCGGTTGCGACCCTTGACCACCCGGTGCTGGCGGAACAGGCCTTCAGGGCGCATGCCCAGCCGCACCGCGGCACGCTTCGAGCGGGCATTGGCATCGTCGCACTTCCACTCCAGGCGCCGATAGCCCAGTGCGAAGGCCTCCTGCATCAGCAGATAGAAGGCCTCGGTGGCCAGGGGCGTGCGCTGCAGGCGCCCGCCAAAGGCGACATGGCCGATCTCGATGCTGCCGTGTTCGGGAACGATGCTCATCAGGCTGAGCTGCCCCAGGGCGCGGCCGTCGCGGGGATCCACCACGGCATGGAACAGCGGATCACGACCCTCTGCCAAGCCCGCCAGCCAGGTGTCGAAGGCGGCCCGCTCGGTGAAGGGCCCATAGGGCAGATAGTCCCACAGGGCCGGATCCTGGTCGTGCAGGGCCTGCCAGAGATCGGCACCATGGCGCTGCGGGTCGAGCGGTTCCAGGCGTACATGGCGACCCTGCAGCAGGCGGGGCTGAGGCAGATGGGCCGGGGTCCAGTCGAGAGGGGTCATGTCCTGTCTCCCAGCAGGTGGCGGTACTGGATGAAGCCGGAGCGGGTGGCGATGCGATCGTAGAGCTGGCGTCCCGGGTAGTTGGTCTCCTGGGTCAGCCAGTGCACCCGGTCGCAGCCGTCCGCTTCGGCGCGGGCATAGACGTGCTCGATCAAGGCGCGGCCCAGACCGTTGCCGCGATGGTCTTCGGCGACATAGAGATCCTGCAGGTAGCAGTAGTCGGTCTCGGTCCAGCAGGACGGGTGATAGATGAAGTGCACCAGGCCCAGGGGCCGCTCGCCGTCCCAGCCCAGAGCACCGTGGACGGGTTCGCTCGGATCGAGCAGGCGTTGCCAGGTGCGGGCATAGGTGGTTTCCGGCAGGACGGTCTCGTAGAAGGCCAGGTAGGCCTGCCACAGCGCGTGCCAGGGGGCGTGATCGGCTTCGCTCAGGGGGCGGATGGTCATGGGTGGCTCCAAGGTCAGGCGGGAGAGGGGATCAGGGCGGCCAGGGCCTGGTCGCCGGGTACCGGGCTGGTGGCCAGACCCTGGCGGACGCCTTCGCGGTCGGCGGCGGTGCGATTCTGGCTGAGCTTGGCGATGCCCTGGAGGCTGTCCAGCGGCAGGCGCAGACCACGGATGGCGCGCAGCATGCCCTGCACATAGTCGGCCGGCGCGTCCGCGACCTGCCAGGGCCGGGCGCGCCCGGCTTCGTGCTGGTCGGTGAGGCGCTCCAGCAGCTGTAGTAGGCGCTCGGGGTCATCGAACACCTCGACCATGCCGCGGGCGTGCACGGCCTGGTAGTTCCAAGTCGGCACCACCCGGCCATGCTCGGCCTTGCCGGGATAGAAGGCGGGGCTGACATAGGCCTGAGGCCCTTGGAACACCGCCAGTGCCTGTCCCGCCTCGAGCAGTGCCTGGGCCTGGGGATTGCTGCGCGCCAGATGGCCATAGAGGGTGCCATAGGGGCCCTCATCGGGAGCCAGCCAGAGCGGCAGATGACTTACCAGCGGACCGGTCTCGGTCTGGCTGATGAGCAGCGCCAGGGCGTGATCGCGCAGGTGCTGGTGCAGCCTGGGCAGGTCGTCGAGACAGAAGGCGGGATTGGGATACATGGGCAGGAACTCCAGCGACGTCCGGCCATGCTAAGGTCGACTTTGGCTCCCTGTAAGAGCCAATTCTCATGACTTTCAGGGTGCCAATCCATGCTGGGATTCGAGCCGTCGGGGCTGTTGCTTGAGTCGGGTCAGGGTCTGGCGCGCCAGCTCTACCAGGGCCTGCGCAGGCGCATCCTGGCCGGGGAGCTGGGCGCCGGGGTAAGGCTGCCGGCCAGTCGCGAACTGGCGCGGTTGCTGGGTATCTCGCGCAATACCGTGACTGCCGCCTACGAGCAGCTCCTGGCCGAGGGTTTTCTCGACAGCCGCCTGGGCGACGGCACCTATGTCGCGCCCGTGGCCCAGGCGTTGGCCGCTCCCGAAGCCACGGCCAGGACCGCCCCCGTGCCCCTGGCCAGCGTGCCGCCCGGCGCGCCGTGCGCCTTTCGGGTCGGCCTGCCGGCGGTGGACCTGTTTCCCTTCGCCACCTGGGCGCGGCTGCAGCAGCGTTTCTGGCGCCAGCCGGAACCGGCGCTGCTGGGCTACCGCGAACCCGGCGGCGAACCGCGGCTGCGCCGACTGCTGAGCGCCTACCTGCGCCAGGCGCGGGGCCTGGTCTGCGCACCCGAGCAGATCCTCATCACCAGCGGCGCCCAGCAGGCCATCGAACTCTGCGCGCGGTTGCTGCTGGCGCCCGGAGCCCTGGCGGCCATGGAGGATCCCGGCTATCGCGCCGCGGGCCTGGCCTTGCAGAGTGGCGGGGCGCGGTTGCAGGGCGTTGCGGTGGATGGGGCCGGGCTGGTGGTGGAGCAGCTAGCAGGGCGGCCGGACTGCCGGCTGGTCTATGTCACCCCGTCGCACCAGTATCCCACCGGCGCGGTACTGTCCCTGCCGCGGCGCCTGGCGCTGCTGGACTGGGCGCGGCAGGCGGACGGCTGGATCGTCGAGGACGACTACGACGGTGAGTACCGCTACCAGGGCGCCCCGCTGGCACCCCTGGCCGCGTTGGATCGCCACGGCCGGGTGCTCTATGTCGGCACCTTTTCCAAGATCGCCTTTCCCGGCCTGCGCCTGGGCTATCTGGTGGCCCCGCCCGCGCTAGTGCCGGCGCTGCTAGAGCTGCAACGGGCCGGCATCCGTCATCTCGACAGCGCCACCCAGACGGTCATGGCCGATTTCATCGAACAGGGCCACTTCCAGCGCCATATCCGCCGCATGCGACGGGCCGCGCGCAATCGCCGCGATACCCTGCTGGCCGGCTGGCCAGAGGTTGCCGGCTGCGCCCCGCCGGGCGTCCCGGTGGCCGGCCTGCATCTGTGCCTGCCGGTCACCCACCTGGCCCGCGAAGCCGAGCTGGTGACCCGGGCGGCCGCGGTCGGGGTGGAGCTCAATGCGCTGTCGCGCTACTGGCTGCCCGAGGGCCCGACCCCGCCCGACGCCCGCGCCGGACTGGTGCTGGGCTTCGCGGCGGTGCCGGAGGCGCGGATCGTCGAGGCGCTGGCCAGGTTGCGGGGGGCCTGGGCCTGAGCGCTGCCGTCAGAGGCTTTTCGACTCCAGGTTGAGGCGGTCCAGCAATCCGGCGGCGCCTGCAGGATCCAGGGCCGCGGTCAGCGCGACTTCCAGGGTATCGCCCAGACGCACGCGTTCCTGGGGCGCAAGGCTTACCCGCAGACCGTCTTCCTCCCCGGAGGCCAGATCGACCAGGCCTTTGCAGAGGTCCTTGCCGCGCGCACCCAGGTTCTGGAAGTCCTGCAGGCAGTCATTGCGCTGCTGCTGGTGCGCGGCGGCCAAGGCCCGGTCACGCTGCTTGTCGAAGTCGCCCGCGGTAGGGTCGAGCGGCAGGTAGCGACGGGTCAGGGCCAGGCTGCGCTTGAAATAGCCCTGATCCTTGACGTCCACCTGCAAGCCCTTGAGCTCGGCGCGTTGCGCGCTCTGCTGCAGCTTGCCCAGCAGGCCGAAGGATGACAGCAGACCGCGCTGGCCAACCTGCTGGCCATTTTCGGCCATATCACTCAGGTCTTCGGCCAGGCGGCGAACCTGCGCCAGCGACAGGCTCGCCTCCACGTCCAGCAGCTCCGGCAGGTCCAGGGTCAGGCCGATGTCCGCCAGCTCATCCTCGACGTTCCATTTCAGCCGGCCGGAAAAGGGCGCCAGTTCGGCACGTCCGCTGGCGAGCAGCAGACCGCCAACCAGAGGCAGGTGCAGCGCCGTCGAGCGCCCCTTGGCGTCGGGTGGAAAAGCCACGCCTTCGAACTGGACATCGGCCCGGCGGTGAGCGGGTTCGTCCTCGAGGTCGGAGAGGGTCAACTGGGCGATGCTCGGCCCATCGCTGATGCGCACCTCGTGCAGCTCGATCGTGCCGCCCAGCGGTGAGGAGGACAGCGACTGCCAGCTGATCCTGTCCTGCAGGCGGTGTTCGAACAGCCAGTCGCGCAGACGTCCATCGGCGACATGAGCGGCGTAGGCCTTGAGACCGAAATAGCCACCGACCACCACGACCAGCGCCGCACCGGCCAGGAGTTTGACATTGAGAGTCCGTTTCATCAGAAGCGCTCCTCGCCGAGACCGGCATCCTTGAGCTGTTGGCGGGCCGCCTCGGGGGTCCAGGCGGGATCTTCGAATTGCACCCGTGCCAGCGCCAGGGGATCGCGCAGGTCGCTGCAGCCTTCGCTGGTGCAGGGCTGCACGACCTTGGCCGTCAGGTGCGTCAGGGGTAGGTCGTCGACATCACGTGCCTTCGGATCGAGCTGCAGGGTGCCGCTCAGGACATACCAGCCGGTCTTGGCCGGGGCGCCGGTTGGTACCTGCGCCTGGATCGGATAAGGATAGTCGAGGGTCCAGCCGTCGCTATTCGTCTTGGTGACCCTGGCGATCAGGCGTACGGGATGGGTAGCGCCACGCACCAGGTCGCCATAGTCGCCACCACTGCCCGGCATGTAGTCCACATCGTTGACCTGACTTGCCAACAGTCCCTGCGGATTGGACCGGGCCTGTTCAGCCAAGGCTTGGTAGAGGCCTAGTTGCTGGCGGGCTTTGAACGCAACCTGCAGTCGGGCCTGCTGGGCTTCACGCTCCCGCTCACGTGCGGCCTGCTCGCGCTGGCGCACCTGCTTCTCGTCCCAGCGGAAAAGGTAGTTGGTGGCCTGTTCGGGATTGAATTGCCAGGCCTTGTTGCGCCAGTTCTGACCGATGGCAACCTCGTAGAGCCAGTAGTCCTGGCTGACCTCGCCGCTATCCCATGGCTGTTGCGTAGAGCCTTTGTGGAAATCCCGCATGGCAAGAACGGAGAATTGCTGGATGCCTGTCTTTAGTGCCGAGATCTGGCGCTGGATCTGCTCGATGATGGGCTGGATCCGTGAAAGCTGGCGGAATTGCTCGCTATCGGCTGTCACGAAGAGGACCGTTGGATAGTTCACCAGCCAACCCCGCTGATAGGAGTAGCGCAGCCGCAAGAGGCTGTAGCTGGCGGTGGCCGGGTCGCTAGCCAGCAGGAACAGGGCGCGCTTCTGATCATCGAAACCGACAAACCGCAGGGGAGGCAGGGGGTCGTCCAGCGGCAGTCCGTTGAGGAAGAAACCCTTCCAGCGCTGCAACTGCTTGCCGTCGCTCCGCTCCAGGGCGAGCTCACCCTCGCCCTGGGCCAGGCCGTTCTCGCAATGGATACCACTGGAGCGAACCTGCAGGTAGCGGCTGTCTTCCTCGACCTTGAAGGGTACGCGGAAGGCGCAACCCTGGCTGTCCTTGAGGGCGGTGATGAAGTCGCTCTTGGCCAGTTCGGCTTCGCCATCGCCCGGGCGCCAGCCGGCGACATCGAAATCGGTGGCGATCTGACCGGCAGGCGCCTCGGCTGCTGCAGGTGCAGGCTCGACCTTGGCCGGCGCGGCAGGTGCCGACTCAGCAACCGGGGCCGGCGGAGCTGCGGATGCCGGTGCCTCTGGGACTACCGGCGGAGTGGCGGGCCTGGCCGTCTCAGGCGCCGCCGCAGCGGGCGCGTCGGCAGGCGGCGTCGCCTTGGGCGGCTCGACCGGGACTTCGGCAACGGCAGGCGCTGTCGTCAGCGCAGCCGGATGCTGTACCTGCGCCGTCCAGGCCGTGGCCTTGGTGGCCGTGCCGTTCAGCCGGGCGTCGGTGGTGCCGGTGGCCGTCCAGTTCAGGCGTTCGGCCTGGTCGCACTGCTTGCCCAGCAGCGCGCCGATCTTGGGCATCAGGCGTTCGACGGCAACGGCCTCGGCGGGCTTGCCATAGACGAAGCGCAGCGCCAGATCGGGCGCGCACCAGGCGGCTGCAGAGTGATCGACGAAGACCTCGACGTCTTCGGCCTTGGAATAGGCGAGGCGAGTGCTTTCGGCCTGGGCAGCCGTGGCCGTGGCCAGCAGCGTCAGGGCCAGCAGGGTGGGTTTCATGGTCATCCTTCCTTAGATCAGTTCCCAGGCACCGTCAGCGGCCTGGCAGGCCTTGGTGGTCTGCTGATCCTGCTGACCGTCCTGGCTCAGGCTGTAGTTCAGGGTGCGGCAGGTGGTCTTGGCGGCGACCTTGTCCTGCACCGGCGCGGCATCGAGATCGGCGGCGTCGAGGTCCACGCCCTGCTGCTTGGCGCTGGCCACGTCCAGGGCATCCAAATCGACCGCGGGCGCTGGCTGAACCTGGGTCTTGCCAGCGGTCGCCACGTTGGCGGCGGTTGCGGGAGTGACCAGGGGCGCATAGACATAGCCGATGGTCACGCCCTTGCGGCCCACGGCGATCCAGTCGTTGCCGGTACGGCCCAGGGCGGTGAAGCGCGTACCCGTGGGCAGTCCGCCGACCTTGGCGGCATTGTCGTTGGGTGCGGCGCGCAGATTGGCCGACTTGATCGACTGATAGGGCTTGTTGAGCAGGGTCAACTGCTCGACCTTCTGCACCTTGGGCGTGCGCTTGACCGCCACCTGGCGGGCTTCGGTCTCGGTCGCCACCGGCACGATGCGGGCGGTGGCGCCGCTGTGGTCGGAGGTCCAGGTGGTCACCTGACCATCCTGGGCGTGCTCCAGCGCCTTTTGCGTCTGCACGGCCAGGGCCTCGCGATCACGCTGGTCGAGCTTGGCCCCGAGGGTCTTGCCCAGGGCGCCACCGGCGAGGGCGCCGGCCAGCATGGCGGCGGTACGGCCACTGCCACCACCGATCTGGCTGCCGATAAGGATGCCGGCCGCCGCCCCGACCACGGTGCCGACGTTTTCCTGATTGAGCCATTCGTTCTGCGACAGGTTGGAGCAGCCGGTGACGGCGAGGCTGCCACCCAGGCAGAGAACGGCAAGGCGATGACGAGGCTTCATGACGAGTCCTTTCCGAAGCGAAAATTTAGGAGGAGGGAATGGTAGAGGCTTGCTCCAGAGACGTTGTGACCTGATTCACTGAAAGCGGGTTTGGCATCAAAGGGCTAGCATGGCCTGGAAGGCGTAGTAGGAGGCTTTAACGCCCCCGATACGCCTTCCCATAGTGCCGCTCCAGGCGCGACTGCATGAACTCCATGGCCAGGGACATCAGCCAGTAGAGCACCGCCGCGGTGGTCAGCATTTCCAGGTAGCGATAGCTGGAGCGGCCATAGGACTGGGCGAGGAACATCACCTCCCAGACACCCATGACCGAGACCAGGGAGGAGTCCTTGAGCATGGAGATGAACTGGCTGGTGGTGGGCGGGATGATGCTGCGCATGGCCTGGGGCAGGGTGACGCGCCAGAAGATCACCCGCGGCGACAGGCCCAGGGCCCGGGCCGCCTCGCGCTGACCGGCGGGGACGCCGAGCAGGCCGGCGCGAAAGATCTCGCTGAGGTAGGCGCCGTAGTTCAGCGACAGGGCGAGGATGCCGGCGCTGATGGCGCCGGGCACCACGCCGATCTGCGGCAGGCCCAGGTAGATCAGCAGGATCTGGATCAGCAGCGGGGTGCCACGAAAGAAGGAGGCGTAGAAGGTCGCCACGCCATAGGCCAGGGCGCTGGACGACAGCCGGCCCAGGGCCGCGGCGAAGCCGAGCAGCACCGACACCAGGATGGAGCTGAGGCTGAGGAACAGCGTCAGGGCCGCGCCCTGCAGGAAGCCGCTGGGCCCCAGGCGCCAGCCCACCAGGTTGGGCAGGCGCGGCCAGACGCTGGCGAACTTGAGGTCGAAGCCAAGCACGAAGACCACGCCCCCGGCCAGCAGCGCCAGCCAGGTCAGCCAGACACGGGTACGAAAGCTCAGCAGCGGACGCGATTCGACCGGGGGTGGTAGCTGACTCATTGGCTGATGTCGGCACCGATCCACTTGTCGGAGATCCGCTTCAGGGTGCCATCCTGGCGCAGCCCCTCGATGATCTCGCGCAGCCTGGCGGCGAATTCCGGGTCACCCTTCTCGATGGCCACGGCGTTGGGCTCGGCATAGAGCGGTGCGCCGGCCAGCTTGAACTTGGCGTCCTGAGCCAGGCGCGGCTGGGCGGTCACCAAGTTGGTCAGCACCGCATCCAGGCGCTTACCGGCACCCAGGCCCAGGTCCTGGAAGGCGACATTGTCGTCGGGGAAGGGCACCACCTGCACCTGGTCGAAGGGATAGCTCAGCGGCTGATCTTCCTGGCCTTCGATGATCAGGTCCTTGTTCAGGTAGCTCTCGTAGGAAGAGGCGCTGGTGACGCCGACCTTCTTGCCGGAGAGGTCCTTGGCGCCCTCGATGCGGTCGTCACTGGCATTGACCACGATCACCGCCGGCGAGGCGTAGTAGTCGACCGGGAAATCGAATACCTGGGCGCGCGCCTGGCTGGGCGTCATGGAGCAGATGCAGACGTCGTAGCGACCGCTCCAGCGACCGGCGGCGATCACGTCCCAGGAAGGGGTTTCCAGGCGCAGCTTGACGCCGAGCTTGTCGGCCACCGCCTTGGCCACGTCAACGTCGAAGCCTTCCAGCTGGTTCTGGGCATTGAGCTGGGAGAAGGGCGGATAGCTCTCCATGAGCACATTGACCAGCTCGCCCTTGGCCTTGATGCGGTCCAGGGTGGCGCCGGCCGAGGCCGAGGTGGCGACCAGCGCCAGGGTCAGGCCGAGGGCCGATAGCAGAGCGGTTCTCATGGGGCGTCCTTTGCAAAGGGAAAGAGGGCCTGGTATTAGAGAGATATGAGAACCGATATTGAACTCTGTTTTGGTTATAAGGAAAAGTGAAATAGCTATATGGCCAACATGAATCTTGTTCTGCTCGACGGTGGCATGGGCCGCGAACTGCAGCGCCGCGGCGCGCCCTTTCGCCAGCCGGAGTGGTCGGCCCTGGCCCTGAGCGAGGCGCCCGAGCAGGTGGAAGCGGTGCATCGTGCCTACATCGAGGCAGGTGCCCAGGTGATCACCAGCAACAGCTATGCGGTGGTGCCCTTCCATATCGGCGAAGAGCGCTTCGCGGCAGAAGGCGAGGCCCTGGCCGCGCGGGCCGGCCAGCTGGCACGGCAGGCCGTGGTGGCCAGTGGTCAGCGGGTGCGGGTGGCGGGTTCGCTGCCGCCGCTGTTCGGCTCCTATCGTCCCGATCTGTTCGAGCCGGCGCGGGTGGACGAGCTGCTGCAGCCCCTGATCCGCGGCCTGGCGCCCCATGTCGATCTCTGGCTGGCGGAAACCCAGAGCGCCCTGGCCGAGGTGCGCGCCATCGCCGCCGGGCTGCCCGGGGATGGCAAGCCGCTGTGGCTGTCCTTCACCCTGAAGGACGAAGACGTCGACGAGACCCCACGGCTGAGGTCCGGCGAGCCGGTGGCCGCGGCCGCGCAGCTGGCGGTGGAGCTGGGCGCCGGGGCGCTGCTGTTCAATTGCAGCCAGCCCGAGGTGATGGCCGCGGCGCTGGATACCGCACGGGCGACGTTCGCCGCGGCGGGTGTCGAGATTCCCTTTGGCGCCTATGCCAATGCCTTCCCGCCCCAGCCGGAAGAGGCCACCGCCAACGACGGCCTCGACCCCCTGCGTCCGGACCTGGATCCGCCCGGCTACCTGAGCTTCGCCCAGGACTGGCAGGCGCGCGGTGCGAGCCTGATCGGCGGCTGCTGCGGCATCGGCCCGGAGCATATCGCCGTACTCAACACGCGGCTGCGCGGCTGACGCCCGCATTTAGTCGGCAAAAGAAGCGGACAGCGCCCTGAGCGCTGTCCGCTTTTTTTCATGCCGCCAAGACACCGTTCAGACCTGCGCCTGGCCACCATCGGCGAAGAGTTCGGCGCCGTTGACGAAGCTGGAGTCGCTGGAGGCCAGGAACAGGGCGACCCTGGCGATCTCCTCCGGCTCGCCGACGCGACCGAGGGGGATCTGGCTGGCCAGATGATCCAGCAGGCTCTGTTGCTGGGCGGCATCCGGACCGGCCAGCTCCACCAGGCCCGGGGTGCGGGTGGCGCCCGGACTCAGGGTGTTGATGCGGATGCCGCGGCCCTGCAGTTCCAGGATCCAGTTGCGGGCGAAGGCGCGCACGGCGGCCTTGGAGGCGCCATAGACACTGAAGGCCGCGGTGCCGGTACTGGCGGCGGTGGAGCCGGCCAGGATCACCGAGGCGTGGTCCGCCAGCAGCGGCAGAGCCTTCTGCACGGTGAACAGCACCCCCTTCACGTTGCGATCGAAGGTGTCGTCGTAGTGGGCCTCGGTCACCTCGGCGAGGGGCAGCATGCTGCCACCCCCGGCGTTGACGTAGAGCACGTCGAGGCGCCCGTGCTCGCGGCGGATGCGCTCATAGAGGGCATCGAGCTGGTCCAGGCGGGCTGAGTCCACGGCGATGCCGGTGGCGTTGCCGACCTGGGCGACCGCGGCCTCCAGTTCCGCCTGCCGCCGGCCAGTAAGGATGACGTGGGCGCCCTGCTGGGCGAAGAGCTTGGCAGCGGCCAGGCCGATGCCGCTGGTGGCGCCGGTGACGAGGGCGATCTTGTCTGTGAGCTTGAGGGTCATGGCGGGATCTCCGAGAGGTTGTGATCAGGTGGAGTCAGCCTATCGACCAAGCCCTCCTTTCAAAATAAAATGATTGGCAAGTCATCGTTGCAGAAATGAAATGAACAGATTGCCGGATTTCGAAGGGCTGGCGATGTTCGCCAAGGTCGCCGAGGAGGGTTCCTTCGCCGCTGCGGCGCGGGTACTGGGCGTATCGGTGGCCACCGTCTCGCGGGCGGTGACGCGCCTGGAGGAGCGCCTCGGCGGGCGGCTGTTCAATCGCACCTCGCGGCAGCTGGCGCTGACCGCATTCGGCCGCGAGCTGGCCGCCCAGGCCGGTGATCTCTATCGCCAGGCGGAGGCGACCGAAAGCGCCGCTCAGGCGCGCGCCGTGCAGCCCCGTGGGCAGGTACGGCTGGCGGTGCCCATGGCCTTCGGCCTGCGCTGGGTGGCGCCGCTGCTGCCCGAGCTGCTGCGCCGCTATCCCCAGCTGACGGTGGATCTGCACCTGTCCGATGCCACCGTGGATCTGGTGGCGGAGGGCTTCGATGCCGCTCTGCGCATCGCCGCCTTGCCCGACTCCTCGCTGGTCGCCCGGCGGCTCTGCGCGGTCAGCCAGCTACTGGTGGCGGCGCCGGCCTATGTCGAGCGCCACGGGCATCCCCGACATCCGCAGGAACTGACCGAACATGCCTGCCTGAGCTATGCCTACCGGGCGCGCAGCCAGGTGTGGCGCTTCAGCGGGGACGATGGTCGCGAGGAAAGCGTGTTGCCGCGTGGTCCCCTGCGCGTCACCAACTCCGAAGCGCTGCTGCCGGTGCTGCTGGAAGGCCTGGCCATCGCCGAGTTGCCGGAATTCATCGCCGCCGACTACCTGGCCGATGGCCGGTTGGTGCAGCTGCTGCCGGACTGGCAGCTGACCCATGGCGGTCTCTATTTCGTGACCCCCTCGGCGCGCAGTCGCCCGACCAAGATCCAGGTGCTGCTCGATTTCTTCGTCGAGCACCTGAGCGCCCCCGGCTGGCAGCGGGGCGAACGGCACCCGTCCGTGTCGGCTTCGTGACATCCGGCAACATCCACTCGCCACCACGCAAGGCTGGCGAAAGGTTGACGGCTTAGGATCCGCTCAAGACCCGCCCCCGTGAGCGGGCGACGTGCCTACAAAAATAACCAGGATTCTTGCCATGTCGTATCTGTCCTTCCAGGCGTCCCCGCGCGCCCGTCTCCCCTGGATTTTCGCCTTCTCCGCGCCCCTGCGCCGCGGCTGAACCTTCCTTCTCTTCGCGAAAATTCAGAGGTATTCCCATGCTGACTTTCCTCGGCTTCGCCATGGTCATGACCTTCATGTACCTGATCATGACCAAGCGCCTGTCTCCACTGATCGCCCTGACCATGGTGCCGATCGCCTTCGCCGTGCTGGCCTGGGCGCTGTCCAGCGAGTTCGCCAGCCTCGGCAGCGTCAAGCTCGACGCCCTCGGCCCGATGATGCTCGATGGCATCCGCAAGCTGGCGCCCACCGGCGTGATGCTGCTGTTCGCGATCCTCTACTTCGCCGTGATGATCGACACCGGCCTGTTCGATCCGGCGGTGCGCTGGATCCTCAAGCTGGTCAAGGGCGATCCGCTCAAGGTGGCCATGGGCACCGTCTTCCTGACCCTGGTGGTCTCCCTGGACGGCGACGGCTCGACCACCTACATGATCTGCGTGGCCGCCATGTTCCCGTTGTACAAGCGCCTGGGCATGAATCCGCTGATCATGACCTGCCTGATGCTGCTCTCCAGTGGCGTGATGAACCTGACCCCCTGGGGCGGTCCGACCGCCCGCGCCGCCAGTGCCCTGCACGTGGATCCGGCCGACGTCTTCGTGCCCATGATCGCGCCGATGCTGCTGGCCATCGCCTGGCTGTTCTTCCTCGCCTACCTCTATGGCCGCAGCGAGCGCGCGCGCCTGGGCATCCTGCAGATCGGCGAGACCGAAGGCGCCGACGTCACCGTCTCCCAGTGCGCCGAGGCCCGCCGCCCGCACCTGCGCTGGTTCAACGGCCTGCTGACCCTGGCGCTGATGGCCGCGCTGATCGTTGGCGTGCTGCCGATGCCGGTGCTGTTCATGATCGCCTTCGGCATCGCCATGACCGTCAACTACCGTTGCCTGAACATGCAGAAGCAGCGCATCGCCGCCCATGCCGAAAACGTCCTGGCGGTGGTCTCGCTGATCTTCGCCGCGGGCATCTTCACCGGCATCCTCTCGGGTACCGGCATGGTCGACGCCATGTCCAAGGGCCTGCTGGCGGTGATCCCGGACGCCCTGGGCCCGTACATGGCGGTGATCACCGCCCTGGTCAGCCTGCCGTTCACCTTCTTCATCTCCAACGACGCCTTCTACTTCGGCGTGCTGCCGGTGCTGGCCGAGGCCGCGGCGGCCTATGGCATCAGTCCGGTGGAGATCGCCCGGGCCTCCATCGTCGGCCAGCCCGTGCACCTGCTCAGCCCCCTGGTGCCCTCGACCTACCTGCTGGTGGGCCTGGCCAAGGTGGAGTTCGGCGACCATCAGCGCTTCACCCTGAAATGGGCCACCGTGACCTGCATGTTCCTGCTGGTCGGCGCTTTGTTACTGGGTGTGTTTCCGCTGTACAGCCGCTAGAGTTTTGTCAGAGGTACGACTAGCCTTGCCGGCTGTTCGAAAACGGCGCGTCATCCGATGCGCCTTTTCCATTAGAGCGCACGCCCGAGTGCGCCTTCGCTACGAGAGGATTCGCAATGGAGTGGTTGACCAACCCGGAAATCTGGGTCGCCTTCTTTACCCTGACGGCCCTGGAGATCGTCCTGGGCATCGACAACATCATCATGATCTCCATCCTGGTCAGCCGCATGCCCAAGCACATGCAGGCGCGGACCCGTTTCTTCGGCCTGGCCCTGGCCATGGTCACCCGCATCCTGCTGCTCTTGTCCATCACCTGGGTGATGCGCCTCACCGCCGACCTGTTCTTCGTCTTCGGCCAGGGCATCTCCGGCCGTGACCTCATCCTCTTCTTCGGCGGCCTGTTCCTGCTGTGGAAGAGCAGTGCCGAGATCTACGAAGGCCTGGAAGGCGAAGACGAGCACGACGAGGACGCGCCCCAGAAGAAGGGCAGCGGCTTCATCGGCACCATCATCCAGATCGCCATCATCGACATCGTCTTCTCGCTGGACTCGGTGATCACCGCGGTCGGCATGGTCAGCCACGTGCCGGTGATGGTCGCGGCGATCATCGTCGCGGTGCTGGTGATGATGCTGGCGGCCGGCGCCATCAGCAATTTCATCGACAAGCACCCGAGCCTGAAGATGCTGGCGCTGTCCTTCCTGATCGTGGTCGGGACCGTGCTCATCGCCGAAGCCTTCGAGGTCCACGTGCCCAAGGGCTACGTCTACTTCGCCATGGCCTTCTCGCTGGCGGTGGAAGCCATCAACATCCGCCTGCGCGGCAAGGCCAAGGCCCGCGAGGCGGTCAAGCTGCGCAAGGAGCAGATCTGATCGCGGCGGCGGAACCCACCCGGCTCTCCGCCGCCTAAACCAGCAAGTCCCCACGAGCCCGAAGGTGCCCTGCCTTCGGGCTCGTGCGTCTGTGCAGAACGGTCATTACGATTTTGTGACAAGCTCGCCAGGAGCTCTTGGACACGCGCCGGGAGGGCGCCACGATGCTGACACTGCTCAATCTGCTATCCGCCGTTGCCCTGCTGGTGTGGGGCACCCATATCGTGCGCACCGGCATCCTGCGGGTATACGGTGCCAGCCTGCGCCGGGTGCTCAGCCGCAGCATGCAGCGCATGCCGCTGGCCTTTCTTTCCGGTATCGCCGTCACCGCCCTGGTGCAGAGCAGCAACGCCACGGCGCTGCTGGTGACCTCCTTCGTCGCCCAGGGCCTGGTGCCGCTCACCCCGGCACTGGCCATCATGCTCGGCGCCGACGTGGGCACCGCACTGATGGCGCGGGTGCTGACCTTCGACCTGTCCTGGCTGTCGCCACTGCTGATCTTTCTTGGCGTGGTGTTCTTTCTCGGTCGCAAGCAGACCCGCGCCGGCCAGCTCGGCCGGGTCGCCATCGGCCTCGGGCTGATCATCCTGGCGCTGCAACTCATCGTCGAGGCGGCCTCGCCCATGACCCATGCGGCCGGGGTCAAGGTGCTGTTCTCTTCGCTGACCGGCGACCAGTTGCTCGATGCCCTGACCGGCGCGGTCTTCGCCATGGTTTCCTATTCCAGCCTGGCGGCGGTACTGCTGACCGCCACCCTGGCCGGCTCCGGGGTCATCTCGCTCAAGGTGGCGCTGTGCCTGGTGGTGGGCGCCAACCTGGGCAGTGGCGTGCTGGCGCTGATGGGCGCGGCCAAGCAGGGCGTGGAAGCACGGCGGGTGGCGGTGGGCAGCCTGCTGTTCAAGCTCGCCGGCTGCATCCTGGTGCTGCCCTGGATCGGCCTCTTGGCCGACTGGCTGCAGGGCTACGACTTCAATGACGCCGAGGTGGTGATCGGCTTCCACGTCGCCTACAACCTGGTGCGCTGCCTGCTGTTCCTGCCGCTCACCGGGCCCCTGGCGCGCTTCTGCACCGCCATGCTGCCGGCCAAGGACAGCGCCGAGACCATCCTGCGGCCGCGCCACCTGGACACCGCCGCCCTGGACACGCCGGCCCTGGCGCTGACCAACGCCTCCCGCGAGCTGCTGCGCATGGGCGACGTCATCGAGCAGATGCTGCAGCACCTGCTGGTGCTGATCAACGCCGGCGACAAGCAGCTGGCCCGCGAGGTGCGCCGTCTCGACGACGACGTCGATGCCCTCTACACGGCGATCAAGCTGTACCTGGCGCGCATGCCGCGCGACGACCTGGACGAGCGCGACAGCCGGCGCTGGGCCGAGACCATCGAACTGGCGATCAACCTGGAGCAGGCCGGCGATCTGATCGAGCGCATGGCCAGCGACGTCGACAGCAAGAAGATCGCCGCGCGGCGTTCCTTCTCGGCTTCCGGGGTGGACGAACTCTCCGCCCTGCACCGGCTGCTGGTCGACAGCCTCAAGCTGTGCCTGTCGGTCTATCTCTCCGGCGACCTGGACGCTGCCCGCCGCCTGCGCCGACTCAAGCAGCGCTTCCGCCTGCTGGAACGGCGCTATGCCCATGCCCACGTCGAGCGGCTGCACCAGCAGGTGGTGGAGAGCTTCGAGACCAGCTCCCTGCACCTGGGCCTGCTCAGCGACATGCGCCGGGTCAATTCGCTGTTCTGCAGCATCGCCCACGGCGTGCTGGAGGCGGCCGATGCCGGCTACGCCACCGAGCACGAGGTGCCGATGGAAGGGCGCGAGGAGTCGAGCGGGGTTTGAGGCCGCGGTTTGACGTAGGGGTTCGTGGATGAGGCTGCGCCGTCATTCGGGCGAGTGGCTAAGCCTTATCACGGCTCTGGCGGCGATAGACCGTAGGTTGGGTTGAGACAGCGCCATCGTCGAAGCCCAGCACTGCCAGGGCCCCGAGACGATGTTGGGCTTCGCTGCGCTCAACCCAACCTACGGCGGTCCGTAGCGCGGCTGCCTCGGCGGAGCGCCATGGCCGCGATGACACCTTCGCTCACTGCACCCCGCCATTGAGCTTCTGCAAAATCCGCCACGCCGTCTCGATCCGCGCCGGGATCGGATAATTGCGGTTGGCCAGGATCACCAGGCCGAGCTGGCGCTCCGGCACGAACAGCGCATAGGCGCCGAAGCCGTTGGTGGAGCCGGTCTTGTTCAGCAGCCGGGCGCCTGTCGCGGGCAATGGCGGGTGCTGCCAGTCCGCCGGTTGCGGCTCCAGGGCCATCGCCGGGGTGTTGCCGGCCAGCAGCTGGGTCTTGGCCAGCGGATAGGGATAAGCCTCCCAGCCCAGGCCCTGGGTCATGGAGCCGCTGCGGTAGTAGCCCTGCTGGGTGGCGCCGAGCGCCTTGGCCAGGGGCGCCGGCAGCCGTCCAGGATTCAGATTCGCCTCGACGAAGGCGAGCAGATCACCCGCGGTGGTCTTGATGCCATAGGCCTCTTCGGCATAGACGCCCGGATTGACCCGCAGCGGCTGGTCGTTGTTGCCATGGCCCCAGGCGTAGTGGGCCTGCGCCGCCGCCGGCACCTGCAGATAGGTATGCCTGAGGCCCAGGGGTTTCAGCACGTGGCGCTGCAGGGCCGTGGCGAAGGGTTCGTCGAGTCGCTGGGCCGCCAGGGCGCCGAACAGGCCGATGCTGGGATTGGAGTAGAGGCGGCGGCTGCCGGCGGGGAAGGGCGGCTGGAAGGTGCGGTAGAAGGCCACCGCCTGATCTTCGGTGGTGACGCTGTCGGGAAATTGCAGCGGCAGCCCGCCGGCGCTGTAGGTGGCCAGTTGCAGCAGGCTGGCCTGCCCGATGGCGCTGCCGGCCAGGGCCGGACGAACCTGGGCGGCGGACTCGTCCAGCCGCAGGCGGCCCGTGGTCACCGCGTAGCCACCCAGGGTGGCGGTGTAGGTCTTGCTCAGGGAGCCGATCTCGAACAGGGTGGCGGCGTCCACCGGCTGGCCGCTGCGGCGATCGGCGGTGCCGAAGTAGTAGAGCCGACGCAGGCCTGGAGCAGTGATCCCCACGGCCAGGCCGGGGATGTCCTGCTCGGCCATCACCGCATGGGCGGCGGCGCGGATCTCGGCGTCGAGGGGATCGGCCGCGGTGGCCAGGGGCGGCAGGGTCAGGCCCAGGCCGAGCAGCAGGGAAAGACGCAGGAAAGCCGACATGCGGGACCGATTCCTGAGGAGGGGAGGCCAGGAGTCTAGCCGAGCGTTGCTGCTCAGGTATGAGACGCGGCCAGCGTTGGAAGATTTTGCCGCCGGTGCTGTCCATGGCTGGCTGGAGCCCGGTCCTCGACTGGACTACAGTCGCCTCTTCCCTTTTCCAGGAGTCATCCCATGTCCGCTGCCCCCCTCGTCGAACAGATCCAACTGGGCCAATTGCCCGTCTGGCGCATCCGCGTCGGCCAGGCCGAAGCCCTGGTGGCCTGCCAGGGCGCCCATGTGCTGCGCTACGGCTTCGACGGCGAACCGGACATCGTCTGGGGCAATCCGGAAGCCGTGTTCGAGCCCGCTACCCCGATCCGCGGCGGTATCCCGGTCTGCTGGCCCTGGTTCGGCGACCTGCTGAAGAATCCGGCCGCGGTCCAGGCCATGTGCACCACCACCGAGGACGCCCCGGCCCACGGCCTGGCGCGCCAGGTCGCCTGGCAGGCCGGCGGCGTCGAGGTGGACACCGACCGGGTGCGCCTGGACTTCCACCACCGCACCTCCGCCGAGACCACCCCGGGCTGGCCCCATGCCACCGAGCTGACCCTGAGCCTGAGTGTCGGCGAACGCCTGGAGCTGACCCTGAACGTACGCAATCTGGAAGATCATCCGCTGGTGCTGAGCCAGGCGCTGCACACCTATTTCGCCGTGAGCGACGTGCGCGAGGTAGGCATCGAAGGTCTGGCCAATGCCGACTACTACGACTGCCTGGACGGCTGGACCCGCAAGCGGCAGAACGGCGAGCCGACCATCACCGCCGAGACCGACCGGGTCTATGTCGGCCTGCCGGCACGCCTGGCGATCCGCGATCCGCAGTGGCGGCGCCGGTTGTTCGTGGAGACCCGCAACAGCCATTCGGCGGTGCTGTGGAATCCCTGGATCGACAAGGCTGCGCGCCTGAGCCAGTTCGCCGACGACGCCTGGACCGGCATGCTGTGCATCGAGACCGCCCGGGTGATGGACGACGTCCTCACCGTGGCGCCGGGTGCCTCGGCCGAGATGGCGGTGAGCCTGTGGCGCGAAGCGCTGTAAGGCGCTGAGCGGACAGTGAGGGGGTAGCCGGCACCTAGCCGACGATCACAACTCTTCGCACAGATTCCGCCCGATCCACTCGGCGACCGCCGCGCGATCCAGTCCGCAGCCGAGCAGGCTGTGCAGCTTGCCCAGGGCGGCTTCGCGGGTCATGCCGCGGCCGGAGAGGACCCCGGCGTCGGCCAGGCCGCTGCCAGCGGCGTAGGTGCTCAGCTCCACCGTACCGCGGGCGCCCTGGCTGAGGGCGACCACGGGGACGCCGGCAGCACGCAGTTCGGCGAGGGCGGCGAGAAAATCGGCGTCATCCGCCGGACCCGTGCCGCTGCCATAGCACTCCAGCACCAATCCCTGCACGCCACTGCCCGCCAGACCGCGCAGGGTGGCGCCGTCGACGCCCGGAAACAGCGGCAGCACCGCCACCCGCACCGGCTGACGTGGCTGGTCGAAGCGCAGCGCGGTTGGCGTTGCGACCAAGGCCTCGCCACTGCGCGGCCGGGCGCTTTCCACGAAGGCCTTCCAGCCGCTGCTGGCCTGCTTGGTGCAGCGTGCCGCCGGCAGCCGTTCGCCATGGAATTGCACCTGCACCCCCGGCGCCAGCCCGCTGGCGAAGGCGGCGAAGCTGTCCGCCAGGTTGCCGTCGGCATCGCTGTCCGGTACGCCGGCCGGCAGCATGGAGCCGGTCAGCAGCACCGGAACGGCCAGGCCCAGCAGCCGGAAGGCCAGGGCGGCGGCGCTGTAGGCCAGGGTGTCGGTGCCGTGCAGCACCAGCACGCCGCGGCAGGCGGGGTCGGTGGCTGCCGCCAGGATCGCCTGGGCCATGCGCTCCCAGGCGGCGGGGGTCATGTTGGCGCTGTCGATCAGCGGCAGCAGTTCCTGCAGCCGCCAGGCCGGCGTGCCCAGCGCCGGACGGCTGGCCAGCAGGGCGTCGATGCGCGCCTCGAAACCGGCGGCGGGGGCCAGGCCGGCGGCGGTCGCCTGCATGCCGATGGTGCCGCCGGTGTAGAGGATGTGCAGGTAGGGTGAGCTCATAGGGACTTCCTGATAAGACTGCCCCCACACAGGGTGGGGGCAGGAAAACGGTCGCGGTCCGGGTCAGCGCGACCTGGCGGCGGCGGTCAGTGCGCCTGGCGCGGCTGGGCCGCGCGGGCTTCGGCGACGGTCTCTTCCAGACGCTCCAGCGCCGGCCAGGCCTGGCGATCCAGGTCCAGGTCACGGAACTGGTCGGCATCGAACACCGGCTGGTCGACACCGGCACGGCGCTGGGCGTCATAGTCGTTGAGGATGCGCATGCCGACCTTGATCAGCATGGCCAGGGCGATCAGGTTGACGAAGGCCAGGCAGGTCATGGTGATGTCGGCGAAGGCGAACACCGTGGTCAGGTTCTGCATCGAGCCCCAGCAGATCAGCACCAGCACCAGGCCGCGATAGCCGAGCAGCACGGCCTTGCCGCGGCCGAGCAGGTAGCGCAGGCCGTTCTCGCCGAGGTAGATGTTGTAGAGGATGCAGGTGAAGACGAACAGCGACAGGGCGACGCTGATGAAGATGCGGCCCCAGTCACCGACCACCGCGGCCAGGGAGTTCTGGGTCAGCACGATACCGTCGCCCTCGAAGCCCGGGGTGTAGAAGCCCGACAGCAGGATCAGCAGCGCGGTGCAGGTGCAGATGACGAAGGTGTCGAGGAAGACGCTGAAGGCCTGCACCACGCCCTGGGCGGCCGGGTGCTTGACCGCGGCCACGGCAGCGACATTGGGCGCAGCGCCCAGGCCGGCTTCGTTGGCGAAGACGCCACGCTTGACGCCCATGGTGATGGCGGCGCCCAGCAGGCCGGCGAACGCCGGCTCCAGGCCGAAGGCGCTCTTGACGATGGTCAGCAGGGTGCCGGGGACCAGGTCGATCTGGGTGACGATCACATAGAGGGTGACGGCGATGTAGGCCAGGGTCTTGACCGGCACCAGGATGTCGGAGACCGCGGCGATGCGCTTGATGCCGCCGATGAATACCAGGCCCAGCAGGATGGCGAGGGCGATCCCGGTGTACTGCACCGGCAGGCCGAAGGCGTTTTCCAGCGAATGGGTCACGGTGAAGGACTGCAGGCCGACGAAGGCGAAGCCGTAGGTCACCAGCAGCAGGCCCGAGAAGATCAGGGCCATCCAGCGCTTGTCGAGGCCGTGCTGGATGTAGTACGCCGGACCACCCACGTAGAGGCCGTCATCGTCGGCGCGCTTGTAGACCTGCGCCAGGGTGCACTCGAAGAAGCTGCTGGCCATGCCGACCAGGGCGGTCACCCACATCCAGAACACCGCGCCGGGGCCACCCAGGGTCACGGCCAGGCCCACGCCGGCGATGTTGCCGGCACCGACGCGACCGGCCAGGCTGAGCATCAGCGCCTGGAAGGAACTCAGGCCATCACCGCTGTTGCGCAGGGAGTCCTTGAAGACGGTGAACATGTGCGGGAAATGGCGCACCTGCACGAATCGCGAGCGCAGGGTGAAATAGCTGCCCAGGCCGACGATCAGCACGATGAGCACGTGGCCGGACAGGAAGTCGTTGAGCATTTCTAGGTAGTGCATGAAGAATCCTCGAGCATGCTAGTGATGCTCCAAGGCCGGCTCGCAAGCCTTGGGGCTATTATTGTGGAATATCCTGCAGGGCCTGCTCCCGGCGTGGGGAGACGACGGCAACAGGCTCTGGAACGGGTCGGTCCGCGTGGAACGGGCAGTAAGACGGACCGGGCGCCTAGATTCGGCTATCCCACTGGCGTGAACAATTCCGCGCCTCGCTTCAAAATGGCGCGACTTGATGCTAGTTTTCTGGCCGTCTGTCAAGCTCGGGCCGGATTCATGAGCGATTTTTCCGCCAATTTGCAGCTGCTCTGCCAGCGCCACCGCTCGATTGCCGCCGTCTGTCGCGCCGTTGGCATCAACCGCGCCCAGTTCAATCGCTACCTCAACGGGCAGAGCCGTCCGTCGCCTTACAACCTGCAGCGCCTGGCGGGATTCTTCGGGCTGCCGGTGGGCGATCTGCAGCTGCCACAGCGGCAATTCGCGGCGCGCCTGGGGGCGCCGGTCGCTCAGGAGGCCGGCTGGGCGGGGCAGGCACTGGCCCTGTTCGGCGAGCGCCAGGAAGGCCTGGCGCGCTACCAGGGCTACTACCACGAATACTATCCGTCGCTGTCCACGCCGGGCGTGGTGCTCTGCGGACTGGTCCGGCTGTTCGCGGAGGAGGGCGTCTTCCGCTACGTGCGTTTCGAGCGCCTGCGCCGGCGGGACGAAGCCACCAGCCAGGCGCGCTTTCGATACCTGGGCCTGGCCATGAGCCTGGAAAGCCGGCTGTTCTTCACCGACTACGAATCCCTCACCGGCAACGAGCTGTCGCAGACGGTGCTGCTGCCCAGTGCGCGCAACCGCATCGATCGCCTGAACGGACTCAAGCTGGGCGTCAGCGCCTCCGACCGCCGCGAGCCAGCCTGCACCCGGGTGGTCTGGGAGTACCTCGGCACCCGGCCGCAGCGGGGTCAGGCCTATGCCCGCATCGGCCTCTACGACTGGCAGGATCCCAGCCTGGACGACGATCTACGCCAGCGCCTGGCCAGCGTGGCCCTGGTCGATCGGGTCTATCGCCTGGGCTAGAGGGGTTCCTCGATCGGTGGGCGGCAGCGCTCGCAGTCTTCGAGGATGGCGCGGTCGCGCCCGGCCTGCTTGGCCCAGTAGAGCTGGCGATCGGCGGCTTCGATGAAGGTCTCGGCGCAGTCGTGGTCCGGCCGCGCGCAGGCACCGCCGATACTCACCGTCACGCGCGGACCGGCATGGGGCCCGAGGTGGGGGATCTCCAGGCGCCGTACCGCATCGAGCAGGCGCTGGGCCAGCTTGCCGGCATCCTCCTCACGCGAGGGCGTGCAGAGGATGGCGAATTCCTCGCCACCGTAGCGGGCCAGGCAATCGCCGGCGCGCAACTCGTCGGCCAGGGCGGTGGCGACCTGTTGCAGGCAGCGATCGCCCGCCGGATGCCCGTAGCGATCGTTGAAGGCCTTGAAGTGGTCGACGTCGATCATCAGCAGGAGCAGCGGGCGTGGCGGGGGATGGGCCAGGGCGGTGGCCAGGGCCTGCATCAGCGCCCGGCGATTGGCCACGCCGGTCAGGGGATCGGTGGCGGACTGCTGCGCCAGGAAGCGATTGGAGGCGGTCAGTTCTTCGTTGCGCAAGCGGTCGCGCAGGATCAACAGATAGCCCTGACGGCGCGCGCGCTCCATCCAGAAGTTGGCGAGCAGGGTGAAGACCGCGGTGGCGAATGCCAGGGTGAGCACCAGCGAGGCTTCCATGGCGGGCAGGTTGTGTATCTGGGTCGCCAGGCCGATGGTCAGCAGGGCGACCAGGCTGTGCACCGTGGCCTGGCGCAAGGGTGGGGCGATGCAGCTGTTGGTGAAGAGGGTCATCAGCGGCAGGGTGGCGAGCCAGAGGGCGCGATGTGCGGTATCGGAAGCCTCGACCTCGAACAGCGGCGGGGCGTAGGCCAGCAGGCTGGGCAGGATGCCCAGCCACTCACGCGAGGGGTGTTCGGCCGGCATCAGCTTGAGGGCCAGCAGCACGGCGCCGCCACCCACCACGACCAGGGCGCTGAGCAGACTGATGAGCCAGAAGGCCTCGGTCATCAGGATCCAGTCCCAGACCGAGAAGCTGGCATAGGCCAGGATGGCCACGGTCAGGCTGATGCGCAGGTGCTGCCGCCGCGAATGGGCGATGTCGTGCTGGTAGTGCCGTTCCAATTCCGGCTCGAAGCGCAGGGCCCAAAAAGGGCGAGCCAGCGCTCGGGCGCGGGCGAGACCGAGGGACATGGTGCCGTACCTGGCGGGAAAATCCGATTGATCACTTCAGCACAATAAGTCCCTTAGCGCGATAGAGGGTTCCCGGATCGGGAGGGCAGCCGCCGAATGGTAGCCATTGGCTACCATGTGGTCCGTTGTGGACGCCTTGGCCTTCAACCACCGGACTTGATGCGGCTCCAGGCGCGCGTCCGCACCCGCTCGATGGGCTGTGGCAGCGGCTGCACCACATAGAGCTTCTTGAGCATGTCCGGAGTAGGCACCAGGTCGTGGTTGTCGCGGATGGCGGCGGTCACCAGCGGCATGCCGGGCTTGTTGGCGTTGGGATAGCCGAGGTAGTCGCTGATCCCGGCGATCACCTTGGGTTCGAGCAGGTAGTTGATGAAGGCATGGGCCTGGTCGACGTTGGCGGCGCTGGCCGGAATGGCCCAGGTGTCGAACCAGATCGGCGCACCCTCGCGTGGCAGGCGCCAGTCCACCACCACGCCGTTGCCGGCTTCCTTGGCGCGATTGCCGAACTGGTAGAAGCTGCCCGAATAACCCACCGCCACGCAGATGTCGCCATTGGCGATGTCGGTCATGTACTTGGTGGAGTTGAAGTAGGCCATGTAGGGGCGGATCTTGAGCATCAGCGCCGTGGCCTTTTCGTAGTCCTTGGCGTTGGCGCTGTTGGGGTCCAGGCCCAGGTAGTGCAGCACCACCGGCAGGATGTCCGAGGGCGAGTCCAGCATGGCCACGCCACAGCTCTCGAGCTTGGCCATGTTCTCCGGCTTGAACACCAGGTCCCAGCTGTCCACCGGTGCGTCCGCACCCAGCGCCGCCTTGACCTTGGCCGGGTTGAAGCCGATGAGGATGGTGCCGTACATGTAGGGCACGCCGTACTGGTTACCCGGATCGTTGACCTCCAGCAGCTTGAGCAACCCGGGATCGAGATTCTGCCAGTTGGGCAGCTTGCGCTTGTCCAGCTTCTGGAAGACCCCGGCCTTGATCTGGGTTTCCAGGAACTGGTTGGAGGGAATCACCAGGTCATAGCCGGAGCGACCGGTGAGCAGCTTGGCCTCCAGCGACTCGTTGCTGTCGAAGGTGTCCCAGGTGACGCGGATGCCGGTCTGCTTGGCGAAGTCCCTGGGCGTCTCGGGCAGGATGTAGTCGGCCCAGTTGTAGACCCGCAGCTCGCCGGGATCGGCGGCCTGGACGGCGGTGGCGAGCAGGGCGCCACCGAGCAGGGCGGTGAGCGGATGCAGGAGGCTGTGCATGGTCGGATTCCTCGCGATAGGGATCAGGCGCCGTCGAAGGCGGCCAGGACGTTCACCGTGTTGATGCCGATTTCCGCCACGGCGTAACCGCCTTCCATGACGAACAGGGTCGGCAGGCCGAGCCGCCCCAGGCGTTCGCCCAGGCGCAGGTAGTCGTCGCTCTCCAGCCTGAACTGGGAAATGGGATCGGCCTTGAAGGTATCCACGCCCAGGGAGACCAGCAGCAGGTCCGGGGCATAGTCCCGGAGTCGCGTCAGGGCCACCTCCAGCGCGGTGCTCCAGCTGTCCCAGGCGCTGCCGGCGGGCAGCGGCAGATTGAGGTTGAAGCCCTGGCCCGCCCCGCTGCCGGTCTCGTCGGCATAGCCGAGGAAGAAGGGGAATTCGAAACCGGGATCACCGTGCAGCGAGAGGAACAGCACATCGTCGCGCGTATAGAAGATGTCCTGGGTGCCGTTGCCGTGGTGGTAGTCGACATCGAGGATGGCTACCCGCCGGGCGCCACCGTCGAGGGCGGCCTGGGCGGCGATGGCGGCGTTGTTCAGATAGCAGTAGCCGCCCATGACATCGGCGGCCGCGTGGTGGCCCGGCGGGCGGCAGAGGGCGAAGGCGCTGCGGGCGCCTGCCGCGATCTCGGCCCCGGCGCTCAAGGCCACCTGGGCGGCGCTGTAGGCGGCCTGCCAGGTGCCGGCGGTGATGGGCGCGCCGCCGTCGAAGCTGTAGTAGCCCAGGCGTCCGTGCAGGCTGGTGGGCGGCAGCACCTGGCGCAGGGTACGCGCTGGCCAGGTATAGGGCAGCAGGTCCACGGTCTCGCCGCGGGCCGCCCATTCGTCCCAGGCGCCGGCGAGAAAGTCGAGATAGGCCGCGCTATGGATGCGTGCCAGGGGCGCCCGGCCGAAGTCCCGCGGTGCCACCACCTCGCCGAGCTGCCGGCGGTGACACTCGGCGAGGATGAATTCGACGCGCTGGGGTTTTTCGAAACAGGGCTGCAACTGGCCATCGATCAATTCGCAGCGACCGTGGTGCAGGGCGTGATCGGGACTGTGGTGGATGCGCATGGCGACTCCGGGCGGCGGGCTCTCCCCTGATTCTTGCCAGCCCGGCGCCCCTGGACGAGAGGCGCAGCGGCCAAAAGGGGATAGATCCGGCCAGATTGCGCCCGGCGTCGGCCATCAGCCGCCCTTGGCTTCGTAGACTACGAACCGCTTCAGGGTCGGCTCCAGCACCTCCCAGGTGCCCTGGAAGCCGCGCGGCACGACGAAGCTGCTGCCGGGGCCGAGACGGGTGGCGTGGCCCTGGTCATTGGTGACCAGACTCACGCCTTCGAGGATCTGGCAGTACTCCTCCTCGGTGTAGTTCACCCGCCAGGCGTCCACCTCGCTGTGCCAGTGGCCGACGGCGAAGACGCCACTGCCATCCTCGTAGTCGAGCCAGAGGCTCTGCAGCGGATCGCCTGCCAGGCGCTTTTCCGCCGGCAGGCGGTATTGATCGGTGGGTTGGCCGCGGTCCGCGAGCAGGTGCAGGGCTGGCATGGCAGAGCCTCTCATTGTGCAGGAGTCGCCAGCATACGCCAGCCGCTAGAGCCGATAACCCCGCGGCGATTGTCCGCTCCAGCGGCGAAAGGCATGACGGAAGCTGGCCGTCTCGCTGAAGCCCATCACTTCGGCGATGCGATAGATGGGCAGCCGCTCCTGGGCCAGCAGATCACGTGCCCGCGCGAAGCGCAGCTCGTCGAGCAGTTGCTGATAGCCGCTGCCACCCGCCTGCAGGTGGCGACGCAGGCTGCGCGGGGCCATGCCGAGGTGGCCGGCCAGGGCCGCGAAGGAGGGCGGTGCCGCGAGATCGGCGCCCAGCAGGGTGCGGATGCGGGCGAGCAGGGCGCGCTGGCGATCCTGTTCGGGAGCCAGGCGACCACACTGCTCCAGGGCGTCGCGATGGGTCACCGGATCGGCCAGCGGCAGCCCGCGTTCCAGCCAGGCGGCGGGAAAGGCCAGGCCATTGAAGGCGGCGGTGAAGGCCAGGGGCGTGGCGCCGAAGCAGTCGCCATAGCGCTCGCGATAGGCCGGCTCGGGGTGCCGAAAGACCACCTGCACCAGGGGCAGGGGCGTACCCAGCAGGTCGCAGCAGATCGCCCGCAGCGAGGCCAGGCAGCACTCGGCGTTGCAGCGCTCCAGGTCTGGCGCGAAGGGGTGGTCATCCGCCCTGAGCCAGGCCAGCTCGCCGTGGCGTTCCAGGCGCAGGGTGAAATAGGCACCGAGCAGGCCCTGGTGGGCCAGCGCCGCCTGCAGTGCCACGCCCAGGGTCGGGGCACTGAGCAGGGCATAGCCGAGCAGCCCATAGCCGGAGACCCGCAGCCGCCAGCCCAGCAGCAACCCCAGTTCGGGCGGCGCGACGGGCAGGGCGTTGGCGATGACCCGCTGTTCCTGGGCCAGGGTGATGAGCCGATGCGGCTGTTCGAGGTCGTCCAGCCGCAGGCCGCTGCCGGCCAGCAGGGGCGCCGCCCGGGCGGGCGTGTCGGCCGCCAGTTGCTGGAGCACCAGGGACACCAGGTTGAGATTGATCAGACCGGACTGACGCATGGGCAAACTCCCCGGGGCGGTGGCAGCCTTCCAAGCAAGAAGGATACCGCGCCCACGGGGAGTTGCCGTCGGTTGCCGCTCAGGTCTGGCGTGCGGGACTCAGACCTTGGCTTTGAGCGGTACCAGCCTTGGCGCGATCATGTTTTCCGGGCGCAGGATGTCGTCCAGGGTCGCCTCGTCCAGCAGGTTCTCCTCGCGCACCAGTTCCAGCACGCCGCGACCGGTTTCCAGCGCCGTCTTGGCGATGCGGGTGGAGGTCTCGTAGCCCAGGTAGGGGTTGAGCGCGGTGACCAGGCCGATGGAGTGCTCCACCTGGCGGCGGCAGTGCTCGACGTTGGCGGTGATACCGGTGATGCAGTGTTCGCGCAGCATGTCCATGGCGCGCTGCAAGAGGCGGATGGAGTCGAAGATCTTGTAGGCGATCAAGGGCTCCATGACGTTGAGCTGCAGCTGGCCGCCCTCGGCCGCCAGGGTCAGCGCCAGGTCGTTGCCGATGATCTCGAAGGCCACCTGGTTGACCGCCTCGGGGATCACCGGATTGACCTTGCCCGGCATGATGGAGCTGCCCGGCTGGCGCGGCGGCAGGTTGATCTCGTTGATGCCGGTGCGCGGACCGCTGGAGAGCAGGCGCAGGTCGTTGCAGATCTTCGACAGCTTCACCGCGGTGCGCTTGAGCATGCCGGAGAACAGCACGAAGGCGCCCATGTCCGAGGTGGCTTCGATCAGGTCGGCGGCCGGGGTCAGCGGCTGGCCGCTGATGTCCGCCAGGCGTTGCACGGCCAGGAGCTGATAGCCGGGGTCGGCGTTGATGCCGGTGCCGATGGCGGTACCACCCAGGTTGACCTCGGTGAGCAGTTCCGGCGCCAGGGTCTTCAGCCGCGCCAGGTCCTCGCCCAGGGTGGTGGCGAAGGCATGGAATTCCTGGCCGAGGGTCATGGGCACCGCGTCCTGTAGCTGGGTGCGCCCCATCTTCAGCACCTCGGCGAATTCCACGCCCTTGGCGGCGAAGGCGGTGATCAGGCTGTCCAGGCTGGCGAGCAGGGCGTCATGACCGAGCAGCAGGCCCAGGCGGATGGCGGTGGGGTAGGCGTCGTTGGTCGACTGCGCCATGTTGACGTCGTTGTTCGGGTGTAGGTGGCGATACTCGCCCTTGGCGTGGCCGAGCAGCTCCAGCGCCACGTTGGCGATCACCTCGTTGGCATTCATGTTGGTCGAGGTGCCGGCCCCGCCCTGGATCATGTCCACCACGAACTGGTCGTGGAATTCGCCACGAATGATGCGCGAGCAGGCGTCAACGATCGCCTGGTGCTTTTCCGTCGGCAGGTGGCCGAGCCGGTGGTTGGCGTCGGCCGCGGCCTGCTTGACCATGGCCAGGGCCACCACCAGCTTGGGGTAGTGACCGAGGGGCACGCCGGAGAGGCGGAAGTTCTGCACGGCGCGCAGGGTCTGGATGCCGTAGTAGGCATCGGCGGGGACATCGAGGGTACCAAGGAGATCTTTTTCGAGGCGGACGGATGATGCAGAGTCGGACATGATAGCGTTAGGCTTCGATCGAGCGGCGGGCGCCGCGATACCTTAGAATCTAGGCCTGCCAGCCGATCCCGGCCAATGCCGATCCGCCAAGCCTCATGCCGGATCGGCATAACTCTGGTTGTGACCTCACGAGATCCGACGACGTATGGGCGCCATGAACATCGAATTCAAATGGCTGGAAGACTTCGTGGCCCTGGCGGCCACCTACAGTTTTTCCCAGGCCGCCGAAAAGCGTTTCGTCACCCAGCCCGCCTTCAGCCGGCGCATCCGCGCCTTGGAAGAAAGCGTTGGCCTGACCCTGGTGGACCGATCCCACACCCCGATCAGCCTTACCGAGGCCGGTCAGCTGTTCCTGGTCACGGCGCGCAGCGTGGTGGAGCAACTGGGCGAGACGGTACGGCACCTGCACCACCTCGAAGGCGGGCAGGGCGAGGTGCTGCAGTTCGCCGCCGCCCACTCCCTGGCCCTGGGCTTCTTTCCGCAATGGATCGCCGGCCTGCGCGGCCAGGGCCTGGCGCTGGCCAGCCGGCTGGTGGCCACCAACGTCGGCGATGCCATCCACGCCCTGCGCGACGGTGCCTGCGACCTGATGCTGGCCTTCCACGATCCCGACGCGGCTCTGCAGATGGACCCGGAGCTCTTTCCTTCGCTGCACCTGGCGCACACCGCCATGCTGCCGGTCTGCGCCACCGATGGCGAAGGGCGGCCCATGTTCCAGCTGGACGGGCAGAGCAGCGTCCCCCTGCTGGCCTACAGCGCCGGCGCCTTCCTCGGCCGTTCGGTGAATCTGCTCTTGCGCCAGCGCAAGCTGCGCGCCGTGACCCTCTACGAAACCGCCATGGCCGACAGCCTCAAGACCATGGCGCTGCAGGGCCTGGGCGTGGCCTGGGTGCCGCAGCTGTCGGTGGCGGCGGAACTGGCTCGTGGCGAACTGGCCATCTGTGGCGACGCCGCCTGGCAGGTCGGCCTGGAGATCCGCCTCTACCGCTGTGCCCTGTTGCGCAAGCGCCTGGTGCAACAGGTCTGGCGGCATCTGGAAAGCCAGAGCCACGGCGGCTGATCGACGCTATTGAATTGTGCTGATTTCGGCATTCGGCTAGCCGACGTCCTGCAAGCCTTTTGCCGTTATCTGCGCGACACTGGCACCTCTCTCACGGAGGTCAGCCATGCAGCGCATCCGCGTCATCGACTCCCATACCGGTGGTGAACCCACCCGCCTGGTGCTGGACGGTTTTCCCGATCTCGGCCAGGGCAGCATGGCCGAGCGCCGCAGTCGCCTGGCCGGGCAGCATGACGCCTTTCGCCGGGCCTGCATGCGCGAACCGCGTGGCAACGAGGTGCTGGTCGGGGCGTTGCTCTGCGCGCCGGTATCGCCCGAGGCTAGCGCTGGGGTGGTGTTCTTCAACGAGGTCGGCTACCTGGGCATGTGCGGCCACGGTACCATTGGCCTGGTGGTCTCCCTGGCCCATCTCGGTCGCATCGGCCCCGGCGATCACCTGATCGAGACCCCGGTGGGCGACGTCACCGCCACCCTGCATGACGACGGCAGCGTCAGCGTGCGCAACGTCCCGGCCTATCGCCATCGCCATGCCGTCCAGGTGGAGGTCCCCGGCCATGGCCCGGTCAGCGGCGACATCGCCTGGGGCGGCAACTGGTTCTTCCTCTGTGCCGATCACGGCCAGCGCATCGCCGCCGACAACCTCGACGGTCTGCTCACCTTCAGCCTGGCCCTGCGTGGCGCGCTGGAGGCCGCCGGTATCACCGGCGACCAGGGCGGCCACATCGACCATATCGAACTCTTCGCCGAGGATCCGGACGGCGCCGACAGTCGCAGCTATGTGCTCTGCCCGGGCCGCGCCTACGACCGCTCGCCCTGCGGTACCGGCACCAGCGCCAAGCTGGCGTGCCTCGCGGCCGACGGTGACCTGGCACCCGGCGCCGTCTGGCAGCAGGCCAGTGTCATCGGCAGTCGCTTCGAAGCGCATTATCAGCCCGGCGACGAGGGCCGTATCCTGCCGGTGATCCGCGGCCGCGCCCACGTCATGGCCGAAGCGACCCTGCTGCTGGCCGCCGACGATCCATTCGCCTGGGGTATCCCGGGGTGAAGGCCGTGGCGGAGGTCCTCGTCGTCGGCGGCGGCATCGTCGGTGCCAGCTGCGCCGCGGCCCTGGCCGCGCGCGGCTGTCGCGTGCGGGTGCTGGACGCCGGCCTGCCCGGCGCCTCCGCCGCCGGCATGGGCCACCTGGTGGTAATGGACGACGACCCCGCCGAACTGACCTTGAGCGCCCGCTCCCTGGCACTCTGGCGTGAGCTGGTGCCCCAATTGCCCAGCGCCGCCGACTACCGCAACTGCGGCACCCTCTGGCTGGCCCGCGACGCCGCCGAACTGGATCTTCTCGAAGAGAAACGTCAGCGCCTGGACGCCCAGGGCGTCGCCAACCAGCCGCTCGACGCCGCGGCGACCGCCGCTGCCGAACCGGCGCTGACTGCCCTGGCCGGCAGCCTGGAGGTGCCCGGCGATGGCCTGCTCTATGCCCCGGTGGTGGCCGCCTGGCTGCTGCAACGCTCGCCGCTGATCGAATTCCAACGCGTCCGGGTGAGCGCCGTCGAAGGCCAGCGCGTACGCCTGGACGACGGGCGCTGGCTGACCGCGGATGCCGTGGTACTCGCCGCCGGCCTGCAGGCCGCCAGTCTCTGCCCGGACCTGCCCCTGGTGCCCAAGAAGGGCCATCTGCTGATCACCGACCGCTATCCCGAGCGGGTCCGCCATCAGTTGGTGGAGATCGGTTATGGCGCCAGCGCCCACGCCAGCAGCGGCGCCTCGGTGGCCTTCAATGTCCAGCCGCGACCCACCGGCCAGTTGCTGATCGGTTCGTCGCGGCAATTCGAGCGTCCGGATATGGCCGTGGAACCTGCGGTGGTCGGCCAGCTGCTGCGTCGTGCCCTGGACTTCCTGCCGGGCCTGACCCATACCTCGCTGATCCGTGGCTGGACCGGCCAGCGCGCCGCCAGTCCCGATGGCCTGCCGCTGATCGGCGCACACCCCGACCAGCCCGGTCTGTGGCTGGCGGTCGGTCACGAAGGCCTGGGCGTCACCACCGCTCCGGCCACCGCCGAAGCCATCGCCAACGGGTTGTTCGGTGAGCGCTCGACGTTCCACGTGGAACCCTTCGCACCTACACGCTTCACGCTCGCGCCGAGGAGCCAGGCATGCTGACCCTGTTCATCGATGGCGAACGCCTGGAGATCCGTCCCGGCAGTCTGCTCTCCGCCGCCCTGGCCAAGAGCGGCAATCCCGCCGCGCGCCGTTCGGTAGGCGGTGAAGCCCGGGCGCCTTTCTGCGGCATGGGCATCTGCCAGGAGTGCCGGGTGCAGGTCGACGGCGTGCGCCGCCTGGCCTGCCAGACGCCGTGCCAGGACGGCATGCAGGTGGAGCGCCTGTCATGAATGCCACGTGCTGTGATCTGCTCATCATCGGCGCCGGCCCGGCCGGTCTCGCCGCCGCCCGCGCGGCCAGTGGTCGGGGCCTGAGCCTGGTGCTGCTGGACGACAATCCCTTGCCCGGCGGCCAGATCTGGCGCGCCCGGGTGGGCCAGGTCGCCGCCGAAGTCGGTCAGCTGCCGGCCGATGTCACCCTGCTCACCCAGACCCGGGTCGCTGCGGTTCTGGGTTCACACCAGCTGCTGCTGGAGGACGCCACGGGCAGCCGAACGCTGGCCTTCGACACCCTCATCCTCTGCACCGGTGCCCGCGAACTGCTGCTGCCGTTTCCCGGCTGGACCCTGCCCGGGGTGACCGGTGCTGGCGGCCTGCAGGCGTTGATCAAGGGGGGCGTGGAAGTCGCCGCTGAACGCATCGTCGTCGCCGGCACCGGTCCGCTGCTGCTGGCCAGCGCCGCCACTGCGCGCCAGGCGGGTGCCCGGGTCGCCCTGGTCGCCGAGCAGGCCGCGCGCCGCGCCGTGCTCGAGTTCGGCCTGGGGCTCTGGCGCTGGCCGAACAAGTTGCGCCAGGCGCTGAGCTTGGCCACCCCCCGCTATAGCCCGGGCACCTGGGTCGAGGCGGCGCTCGGCAGTGATCGTCTCGAAGCCGTGCGCCTGCGCCAGGGCGACCGTCGCTGGGAGATCGCCTGCGACCGCCTGGCCTGTGGCTACGGCCTGGTACCCAATGTCGAATTGGCCCAGAGCCTGGGCTGCGCGACCCTGGACGGCGCCGTGGCGGTGGATGACCACCAGCGCACCAGCCAGCCGCACATCCTGGCCGCCGGTGAATGCACCGGCATCGGCGGCAACGAACTGGCCCAGGTCACTGGGCGGATCGCCGGCCTGGTCGCCAGTGACCGGCTCGACGCCATCGCTAGCGTGCAGACCGAGGCCCGTGCCTGGCGCCGCTTCGCCGCCCAGCTGGCGCGCACCTTCGCCCTGCATCCGGCCATTGCCCGTCTCGCCCAGCCGGATACCCTGGTCTGCCGTTGCGAGGACGTCGCCCTCGGCGCCCTGGTCGGTCATGCCGATTGGACCCAGGCGAAGCTGCGCAGTCGTTGTGGCATGGGCGCCTGCCAGGGCCGCGTCTGTGGCCAGGCCACTCGCGTCTTGCTGGGCTGGACGCCGCCGGCGCCGCGCTTTCCCCTGCAACCCACCCGTATCGACAGCCTGCTGGCCCTGACCGAGGACGAGAGATGAATGCCGCCGCCCACCTGGACGCCCTGAGCCGCGCCCGGCCCGCCGACCTGCCCGCGCTGCTCGCCAGCCTGAGCCTGGTGGCACCGCTGCTCGATGCCATCCCCGGCGTGGTGTTCTTCGTCAAGGACCTGGACGCGCGCTATGTGCTGGTCAACCTGACCCTGGCCCAGCGCTGCGGCTATGAAGACGTCAGCGAATTGCTCGGCAAGACCGCCGAGGAAGTCTTCCCGGCGCCTCTGGGTGGCGCCTACGCCGAACAGGATCGCCGCGTGCTGCGCGAAGGCCTGGCACTGGACGACCAGCTGGAATTGCACCTCTATGCCGGCCGTACCCCGGGCTGGTGCCTGACCCGCAAGCTGCCGCTGCATGACGCCCAGGGCCAACTGATGGGCATGGCCGGCATCTCCCACGATCTGCAGGCGCCCGCCGCCGATCATCCGGCCCACGCCAAGGTGGCCGAGGTCGATCGCTATCTGCGCGAGCACTATGCCCAGCCGCTCTCGGTGGGCGAGCTGAGCCAGCGGGTGGGCCTGTCGGTTTCCCAGCTCGAACGCCAGTGCAAGCGCATCCTGCGCCTCACGCCCCAGCAGTTGCTGCACAAGGCCCGGCTCGACGCCGCCTCGCGCCTGCTGGCCCGCGATCTGCCCGTCACCGAAGTGGCCCTGGCCTGTGGCTACACCGACCACAGCGCCTTCAGCCGCCAGTTCCGCCGTCTCACCGGCCTGTCGCCCCGGCAATACCGCGACTCTCTCAAGCCCCGTTCCCGTCTGGAGGAAACCCCCGCATGAGCACTCCCCGCGTTAACTGGAGCGGCGTCTTTCCCGCCGTCACCACCCAATTCAACGATGACTTCTCGGTGAACCTGGAAAAGACCCATGGCGTGATCAGCAACCTGGTGCGCGATGGCGTCTCCGGTCTGGTGATGTGCGGCACCGTGGGTGAGAACACCTCCCTGACCCTGGAAGAAAAGATCTCCCTGGTAGAGGTCGCCAAGGACGCCGCCGGCGGTCGCGTACCGGTGATCTGCGGCGTGGCCGAATTCACCAGCCTCAATGCCACCCGCACCGCCCAGGCGGTGGGTCGCGCCGGCGCCGACGGCATCATGCTCATGCCGGCGCTGGTCTACTCGGCCAAGCCCCACGAGACCGCTGCCCACTTCCGCAGCGTGGCCAGCGCCCTCGACCTGCCGCTGATGGTCTACAACAACCCGCCGATCTACAAGAACGACGTCACCCCGGACATCCTCATCTCCCTGGCCGACGTCGACAACATCGTCTGCTTCAAGGATTCCTCCGGTGACACCCGCCGCTTCATCGACGTGCGCAACGAGGTAGGCGATCGCTTCGTGCTCTTCGCCGGTCTCGACGACGTGGTGCTGGAAAGCATCGCCGTAGGCGCCGAGGGTTGGGTCTCGGGCATGTCCAACATCTTCCCCACCGAAGGCGAAACCATCTTCCGCCTGGCCAAGGCCGGCCGCTTCGCCGAAGCCATGCCGCTCTACGAGTGGTTCATGCCGCTGCTGCACCTGGACGCCCGTCCGGACCTGGTGCAGTGCATCAAGCTCTGCGAAGAACTCGCCGGCCGCGGCAGCGCCCTGACCCGTCCGCCCCGTCTGGCCCTGCCCGACGTGGACCGCGCCTTCGTCGAACGGCTGATGGCCAAGGCCCTGGAAACCCGCCCGCAACTGCCGGATGTGGGGATCTGAGGCCGACTTCCACCTGAGCCGATCCGCCCCCTCTCCCGCTTGCGGGAGAGGGCTGGGGTGAGGGCGCTCTTCAGGGCGATCCCACCCGAATCACCCAGGGCTCTAGCCCGCACCTCTCACCCTACGCCACCACCCATCCCATGGGCGCCACATCCTGGCCTGCAACCGACAAGCGATACCCGGCGCAGGAGCACGCTCCGCCCCGCTTTCGTCTATACTGTCCCGCTCATTTCCCAAGCCACGTCCACCGCGTGGCTTCTTCATTTCAGAGGCACGACGATGAGCGCACTCGTAGGCGTGATCATGGGCTCCAAGTCCGACTGGTCCACCCTGAGCCACACCGCCGACATGCTGGACAAGCTGGGCATTCCCCACGAAGTGAAGGTGGTCTCCGCCCACCGCACCCCCGACCTGCTGTTCCAGTACGCCGAAGAGGCCGCTGGCCGCGGTATCGAGGTGATCATCGCCGGTGCCGGTGGCGCGGCTCACCTGCCGGGCATGTGCGCCGCCAAGACCCACCTGCCGGTGCTGGGCGTGCCGGTGCAGTCGTCCATGCTTTCGGGCGTCGACTCCCTGCTGTCCATCGTCCAGATGCCGGCCGGTGTACCGGTCGCTACCCTGGCCATCGGCAAGGCTGGTGCCATCAACGCCGCGCTGCTGTCCGCCAGCATCCTCGGCGGCAAGTACCCCGAGTACCACGAGCGGCTGAACGCCTTCCGCGACGAGCAGACCCGCACCGTGCTGGACAACCCTGATCCGAGGGAGCAGGCATGAAGATCGGCGTCATCGGGGGCGGCCAGCTGGGCCGCATGCTCGCCCTGGCCGGCACGCCGCTGGGCATGAGCTTCGCCTTTCTCGATCCGGCGCCGGACGCCTGTGCCGCCGCCCTGGGTGAGCACCTGCGCGCTGACTACGGCGACCAGGACCACCTGCGCCAGCTGGCCGACGAGGTCGATCTGGTGACCTTCGAGTTCGAGAGCGTCCCGGCTGAGACCGTGGCCTTTCTCTCGCAATTCGTGCCGGTCTATCCGTCCGCCGAAGCCCTGCGCATCGCCCGCGATCGCCTGTTCGAGAAGTCCATGTTCCGCGACCTGGGCATTCCCACCCCGGCCTTCGCCGACGTGCTCTCCCAGGCCGACCTGGACGCTGGCGTGGCTCGTATCGGCCTGCCGGCGGTGCTCAAGACCCGCACCCTGGGCTACGACGGCAAGGGCCAGAAGGTCCTGCGCCAGCTGGAAGACGTCACCGGCGCCTTCGCCGAACTGGGCAGCGTACCGCTGCTATTGGAAGGCTTCGTGCCCTTTACCGGCGAGGTCTCCCTGGTCAGCGTGCGTGGTCGCGACGGCGAGGTGGCCTGCTATCCGCTGGTGCATAACACCCATGAGAGCGGCATCCTGCGCCTGTCGGTGGCCAGCTCCGATCATCCGCTGCAGGCCTTGGCCGAAGACTATGCACGCCGCGTGCTGGAACAGCTCGACTACGTCGGCGTACTGGCCTTCGAATTCTTCGAGGTCGAGGGTGGCCTCAAGGCCAATGAGATCGCTCCGCGTGTGCACAACTCCGGGCACTGGACCATCGAAGGCGCGGAGTGCAGCCAGTTCGAGAACCACCTGCGCGCCGTGGCCGGCCTGCCGCTGGGTTCTACCGCTAAGGTCGGCGAGAGCGCCATGGTCAACTTCATCGGCTCGGTGCCGCCGGTGGCCGCCGTCACCGCCCTGGAAGACTGCCACCTGCACCACTATGGCAAGGCCTTCAAGACCGGACGCAAGGTCGGTCACGCCACCCTGCGCAGCGCCGACGCCGCGACCCTGCAGACCCGCATCGCTGCCCTGGAAGCCCTGATCCAGGACTGATGCCAGACGGCTTCCGCACACGGAAGCCGTTTTCCCCTGAACCTCGGCGGATTACCGATGGTCGGAGAGTACAACGACGCCTGCTGACCGGCGTTGTCTTACCAGCACTCAAAAAGGGGATTTTTCACATGGGCATCATCGCAACCATCATCATTGGTCTCATCGTCGGCTTGATTGCCCGCTTCCTCAAGCCGGGCGACGACAGCATGGGCTGGATCATGACCATCATCCTGGGCATCGTCGGCTCCGTGGTCGCCACCTACCTGGGCCAGGCACTGGGCATCTACCGTGCCGGTGAAGGCGCAGGTTTCATCGGTGCCGTGGTCGGCGCCATCATCGTGCTGTTCATCTACGGCATGGTGACCAAGCGTCGCTAAGACGCCGCTTCGCCTCGGCGAAGCCAAGTAGCACAGCGTTTCCGCCCCTGGTGTCGCCCGTCGACCCAGGGGCTTTTTCATGGGCGAGGCTCGGCTTTGCCGCCTAGCGACTGGACCCCTGGCCTGGCGCGCCGCACACTCGGCCTTTTACCTCCGACCTGCCGACCATGCCCAGACTGCTCATCACCCTGCTGCTCGCCAGCCTGCCGCTGCTGACCCACGCCGCCCAGGGCGAACCGCCGGAAACCAACTGGCTCGACCTGCTCACCGCAGAAGATCGCCACGCCTTGGAAACCATGCCCGAGATCAGCCACAACAGCCCTGAGGCTCCAGGCGGCTTCGGCGCGCCCGGCGGACTTAAACAGAAGGACAGTGGGCTGCCCGAGGTGATGCACTCCACCCGCACCGTGGCCGCCCTGAATGGCAAGAACGTGCGTCTGGGTGGTTTCCCCGTGCCCCTTGAGACCGACGCCAAGGGCAATTTCCGCGAATTCTTCCTGGTGCCCTATCCGGGCGCCTGCATCCACGTGCCGCCGCCACCGCCGAATCAGATCGTCCTGGTGCGCTACCCGAAGGGCGTGCCGCTACCCGACATCTACGAGCCCTACTGGGTCATCGGTACCCTGCACACCGAGGCGGTCGACAACGCCCTGGCCGAAGCCTCCTATACCCTGGACGCCAGCAAGGTCCGCAAGGTCGAAGAAAGCGATCTCTAACGCCGTAGGTTGGATTGAGACGGCTCCACCGTCGAAGCCCGACAAGCACACCGCCGTAACCTGGACAACGACGCAGCCTTGTCCACCATCCCTCACCTGCTAAACCCTAGGCCGGCTGCCGCTCGCCGTAGCGCTGCTCCAGATAGGCGATGATGTCGTCCGACTCGTACATCCACACGCTCTGGCTGCCTTCGTCGATCCGCAGGCAAGGCACCTTCACCCGGCCACCCCCCTGTTCCAGCTCGGCGCGCAGTTGCGGCTCCTTCTTGATGTCCTTGAGGCGGACCGGCAGGTTCAGCCGATGCAGAGCCCGCCGCGTCTTCACGCAAAAGGGGCAGGCCTGGAACTGATAGAGCGACAGATTCGCCAGCTCCGCCTCGATGGCAGCCTGGGCCTGCTCGGTGCGCTTGAGCTTGCGCGGCCGGGTCACCAGATCCAGGCCGACGATCACCTGGCCGAGGCCGTTGCGTAGCAGATTGATCAACGGGATTCACCTTGAGGGTCGGTCGAGCCGGGCAGTTTACCCTATCGCCCCAGGGCTGCCGCTCCGCCAGTCGTTACGGAACGTCACCCGCAGGGCAGGGCTCTACTAGAGGGATTAATTCCTCGATGGAGACCTGTTGCATGCCGCTGTCTTCCGCAGAGCGCGAAGCCTTTCGCCAGCTCGCTGCCGATCTTCCAGGTGTCGATCTTCCGGTCTATGAACAGTTCGCCAAGGACCCGCTGGATCCCATCATCGGTCTGGGCGATCCCGAGGCGCCCCTGGGCTTCTTCGGTCGTGATCCGGGGCGGGAGGAAGTGAAGTACGGCGAGCCCTTCATCGGCAGTGGCGGCCAGATCGCCCGCAAGGTCCTCTACAAGCATCTGCACGGCCAGCCCCCGGCTGACTTCGATGCCACCCGCAGCCTGAGCCGGCAATTCTTCTGGGCCAACACCGTGCCCTACAAGCCGCTCGGTAACAAAGCCTGGTCGGAACGGGTGAAAAAGACCTTCCACCCCCTGATGCGCCGCCTGCTGGTGGAGCGCTGGCACGGCACCCAGCTCATCACCCTGGGCCGCGAAGCCTTCCTCTGGTTCGGCATCGGCCAATCCAAGGAAGAACGCGCCCGCCTGGAAGCCTTCTGGAAGAGCGAAGAGCGTTTCGACAGCAGCATCGAGGTCACGCTGGAAACGGAGGAGGGCACGTGCAAGACGCTGACCCTTTATCCACTGCCACATCCGTCGCCGCTGAATCAGACGTGGTATACGAGGTTTCCGGGGTTGTTGGAAAGCAGAATAAAAAAACTCGTATAGGCTTATCAGGAAGTTCTTAAGCCATCTTGGATGCCGCAATGGAAGGGTGCTGGTCTTTTGTATACTCCTTGTTGGGGCAGGTCTAGGTGCCTTACTTATAGGGCTTTTAGGAAAGGCCTGGATCGAAAATCGCTTGAGGACGAGTATAGATCACGAGTATTAAAGGATTTGGAGTGCATCAAGGGCGAGATAATTAGAGATCAAGCCAAGGCCATCGAAGAGCAAGAATTCAAATCAAGCATAGGGCCGCAAGGATTGCTGAAATCCTATTGGAGTGGTGCTCATGGCTGGAAAATCGAAAGCAGCTGAATGTTCTGGCTTTCGAAGCTTTTCCATGGCTGTCTGATGAAATTCTTGAAGAACTTTCCGCAATGCTTTTACATTCTCCAGATGCGCCTGATGTCAGACGGCTCTTGAGCAGTAAGAAAGCATTTGCTAGGGACTACAAGACTAGGTCCAGAAATCTATGGTTTTCAAGGACGACGCCAGTAAGTTTTCCAACGAGAGTGATCCGAAATAAAAAAATCAAAATGGCGCCCTGACTCGTTTTAACGACAGTAGATCCAATAGCTAAAGCCAACCATATTCGACCATTGACAGTGGCTCCCCATCCCCGACGATGAAATGATCCAGCACCCGTACATCGACCAGTGCCAGCGCCTCCTTCAAGCGGGTGGTGAGCAGGCGATCGGCGTGGCTGGGTTCGGCGATGCCGGAAGGGTGGTTGTGGGTGAGGATGACGGCGGCGGCGTTGTGGGCGAGGGCGCGCTTGACCACCTGGCGAGGGTAGACGCTGGCGCCGTCGATGGTGCCGTGGAACAGGGCTTCGAAGGCCAGCACCCGGTGGCGGGTATCGAGGAACAGGCAGCCAAAGATCTCGTGGGGTTCGTGGCGCAAGCGGGCCTTGAGATAGTCGCGGACCTGCTGGGGGCTTTCCAGGGCCGAGTCGCGCCTGAGGCCCTCGGCCAGGTGGCGGCGGCCCATTTCCAGCACGGCCTGCAACTGGCTGAACTTGGCCGGGCCGAGGCCGAGGTGGGTGCTGAAGGCGGCGAGATCGGCCTCCAGCAGGGCCCTGAGGCTGCCGAATTCCCCGAGCAGCTGGCGGGCGAGGTCCACGGCGCTTTTGCCGGCCACGCCGGTGCGCAAGAAGATCGCCAGCAACTCGGCGTCGGTGAGGGCCTGGGCGCCCTGTTCCAGCAGTTTCTCCCGCGGCCGTTCCTGGGCCGGCCAATCCTTGATGCTCATGGGCGCTCCTTGTCTGGCGGGGCGTCTGCGTCCTGCAGGCGCTGTGCTATCTTAACCGGATCATTCACGGGTGCGCACGGGCCTCGATTGGCCGTGCGATGCCCGTTCTAGACGCTTCGAGAACGGAAAGGCTATATGCAGCGGCTCCATCGTAAACGCATCGTGCTGGGCGTCGGAGGTGGCATCGCCGCTTACAAGAGCGCCGAGCTGGTGCGCCGCCTCAAGGATCAGGGCGCCGAGGTGCGGGTGGTACTGACCCGCGGCGGGCGCGAATTCATCACGCCGCTGACCCTCCAGGCGCTGTCCGGGCTGCCGGTGCACCTGGACCTCTTGGATCCGGCCGCCGAAGCGGCCATGGGTCATATCGAGCTGGCCCGCTGGGCCGATCTGGTGCTGGTCGCACCGGCCACCGCCGATGTGATGGCGCGCCTGGCCCAGGGCGTGGCGGACGATCTGCTCACCACCCTGGTGCTGGCCACCGATGCCCGGGTCGCTTTGGCACCGGCCATGAACCAGGCCATGTGGCGCGATCCGGCCACCCAGGCCAACGCCGAACTGCTGCGTAGCCGTGGCATCAAGCTATTCGGCCCGGCCAGTGGCAGCCAGGCCTGTGGCGACGTCGGCCCCGGCCGGATGCTGGAGGCCACCGACCTCGCCCAGCTCGCCGCCGACTGCTTCCAGCGCCTGGACCTGACCGGTCGCCACGTGGTCATCACCGCGGGCCCGACCCAGGAAAACATCGACCCGGTGCGCTACATCACCAACCACAGCTCCGGCCGCATGGGCTTCGCCCTGGCGGAAGCGGCGGCGGAGGCGGGCGCGCGCGTCAGCCTGGTGAGCGGTCCGGTACATCTGCCGACCCCCGATCGCGTCGAGCGCATCGATGTGATCAGCGCCCGCGACATGCTGGCCGCCTGCGAGGCGTTGATGCCCTGCGACGTGCTCATCGCCTCGGCGGCGGTGGCGGACTATCGCCCCGAGGTCATCGCGCCGCACAAGCTGAAGAAGGACCCCACCCGTGGTGACGGTCTCCTGCTGGAGCTGGTGCGCAACCCGGACATCCTCGCCACCCTGGCGGGGCGCCCGGATCGGCCCTTCAGCGTCGGCTTCGCCGCGGAAACCCAGAATCTGCTGGAGTACGCCCAGCGCAAGCTGCGTGACAAGAACCTCGACCTCATCGTCGCCAATGACGTGGCCAATCCAGCCATCGGCTTCAACAGCGAAGACAACGCGGTCACCGTGATCGACCGTGGCCTGCACGAGATCCGCTTCGCGCAGACCAGCAAGGGCAAGATCGCCCGGCAGCTCATCGCCCTGATTTCCACCCATCTCAAAGATACCGCCCAGAACCATGCATAGCCTTCAAGCCAAGATCCTCGACCCGCGCCTGGGGCGCGATTTCCCGCTGCCGTCCTACGCCACCCCTGGTTCGGCCGGCCTCGACCTGCGCGCCATGCTGCAGGAGGATCTGGTGCTGGAGCCGGGCCAGACCGCGCTGATCCCCACCGGGCTCGCCATCCACGTGGCCGATCCGTCCCTAGCGGCGCTGATCCTGCCGCGCTCGGGGCTCGGCCATAAGCACGGCATCGTGCTGGGCAACCTGGTCGGCCTGATCGACTCCGACTACCAGGGCGAGCTGATGGTCTCCTGCTGGAATCGCGGCCAGACCACCTTCACCGTGAGCATCGGCGAACGTATCGCCCAACTGATGCTCGTACCTGTGGTCCAGGCACACTTCGACATCGTCGAGAGCTTTACCGAGACCGAGCGGGGCGCCGGCGGCTTCGGGCATTCCGGTACCCGCTGACGCCAGACACGCAAGGCGCGCCGTGACATAAAGGAGAAGAACGGCATGGCAAGGGGCAAGAACGGCAAGGATGTGCGCAAGGCGGCCCCGCGGGGCGCGGCTTTGCCCGGCATGGGCGCGGGGCTGCTGCTGGCGCTCGCCGGCCTGCTGCTGGCCGCGCTGCTGCTGTGGTTCCTGGTGTTGCAGCCGCAGGGCGCGCGCAACCAGCAGCAGCAGGCGGATCAGGCGCTGCAGGCCCAGGCCACCTCCCTCAATCAGCTGCTGGTCGGCCTGACCCGGCGCCTGCAAGGCGTCGCCGGGGATGCCCTGGTGCTGCAGGCCCTGCAGGGCGACGACCCCACGGCGCGCGCGGCGGCAGAACGCCAGCTGCGCGAGCGCCTCGGCGTGGTCGATGTCCTGGTGGTACCGGCCGGCATGCGCCAGATCGAAGACGATCGCCCCGGTCCCCTCAACTATGCCGCCCTCGATCTGCTCAAGCGCCTGGAAGGCGGCCAGCGGACCCCGCCGGAAGCCTACCGGCTGGGCGATCGCTGGTTGGTCTACAGCGCCCAGCCCATCCGCCGCGGCGATCAGCTGCTGGGCAGTGCCGTATTGGTGGAAGAGCTGCCCGCCGTGCTGCAGGGCTGGGCCACGCCACCGGCGAATGTCGGCCAGTGGCGCCTACTGCAGCAGTTCCCCGGCGGCAGTGTGCAGGTGCTGGCCAATGGCGGCACCCCGGGTGATCCGTCTCTGATGCGGCGGCTCGCCACCGGCAGCCCGCTCTGGACGCTGGAGCTGGCACCTGCTGCCGAGGCCGGCGCCGATACACCCATCGGCATTCCCCTGGTGGCGCTGCTGCTGGCGCTGTTTGGCGTGCTGACGGGCTTTTGGCTGTTTTCCCGGGAGCTGTCACGCCGGCTCCGTGACGACGTCCGCAGTCTGACGGCCTATGCCGAGGAACTTGAATCCAATCAGATAGCCAAAAGCCCGACTTTGCGCCTGGCGGTAATGGAACCCGTGGCCAAGTCGACGGCCCGATTGGCCAGCCGATCGGCCGGGTCGTCGCCGGACCTGTACGCCACCGCTCCGAGCGATGCAGTGGCCAAGACCCTGGCGGAGTTTGCCGACAGAGGCCGCACCCAACAGAGCGAGCCGCTGTTCCAGACCACCGACATCCTCGATATCAGTATCCTCGACGAAGACCAGGATCTCCTGGGATTGGAGAAACCCCCGATGAGCACTACCCCGCAAGCCCCCCAACTCAACGCCAGCATCTTCCGCGCCTACGACATCCGTGGCGTGGTGGGTGACTCCCTGACCGCCGAAGCCGCCTACTGGATCGGGCGCGCCATCGGCTCGGAGAGCCTGGCACGTGGCGAGCCCAACGTGGCCGTCGGCCGTGACGGCCGCCTGTCCGGCCCCGAGCTGGTCGCCCAACTGATCAAGGGCGTGGCCGACAGCGGCGCCAATGTCAGCGATGTCGGCATGGTGCCGACCCCGGTGCTCTACTACGCCGCCAACGTGCTCGAAGGCAAGTCCGGCGTCATGCTGACGGGCAGCCACAACCCGCCGGACTACAACGGCTTCAAGATCGTCATCGCCGGCGAGACCCTGGCCAACGAATCCATCCAGCGTCTGCGCGAGCGCATCGAGACCGGCGACGTGGCCAGCGGCCAGGGCCAGATCAAGCAGGTCGACGTGCTCAAGAGCTACGCCGACTACATCCGCAACGACGTGGTGCTGGCCAAGAAGCTCAAGGTGGTGGTGGACGCCGGTAACGGCGTGGCCGCGGTCAACGCGCCCCAGCTGATCGAATCCCTGGGCTGCGAGGTCATCCCGCTGTTCTGCGAGGTGGACGGCAACTTCCCCAACCACCATCCGGATCCGGGCAAGCCCGAGAACCTGGAAGACCTGATCGCCAAGGTCAAGGAAACCGGTGCCGACCTGGGTCTGGCCTTTGACGGCGACGGCGACCGCGTCGGTGTGGTGACCAACGAAGGCAAGATCATCTATCCCGACCAGCTGCTGATGCTGTTCGCCAAGGACGTGGTCTCCCGTAACCCGGGCGCCGACATCATCTTCGACGTCAAATGCACCCGTCGCCTGAACAACCTCATCGCCGGCTACGGCGGTCGTCCTATCATGTGGAAGACCGGCCACTCGCTGATCAAGAAGAAGATGAAGGAAACCGGCGCCCTGCTGGCCGGCGAGATGAGCGGCCACGTGTTCTTCAAGGAACGCTGGTTCGGTTTCGACGACGGCATCTACAGCGCCGTGCGCCTGCTGGAGATCCTCAGCCAGGAGAAGAACAGCGCCCAACAGGTGTTCGATACCTTCCCGGTAGACATCTCCACCCCGGAGATCAATATCCAGGTGACCGAAGAGAGCAAGTTCGGCATCATCGAGACCCTGCAGCGCGACGCCCAGTGGGGCGATGCCCAGATCACCACCCTGGACGGCGTTCGCGTCGATTACCAGAACGGTTGGGGCCTGGTGCGTGCGTCCAACACCACGCCGGTGCTGGTGCTGCGCTTCGAGGCGGAAACCCTCGAGGAGCTGGAGCGTATCAAGACGGTGTTCCGCAAGCAGCTGCTGGCGGTGGAGCCGGATCTGAACCTGCCGTTCTGACCTCGGGTCAGCGGTAGCACAGAGGGCGCCTAGGCGCCCTTTGTCTTTTCTTAGTCGACCTTGAGAGGTGAGCCATGACCCTGAGCCGCGAGGATGCCTCGCACGTCGCCGAGGTGCTGTCCGAGGCGCTGCCCTATATCCGCCGGTTCGTCGGCAAGACGCTGGTGATCAAGTACGGCGGCAACGCCATGGAGAGCGACGAGCTCAAGGCCGGTTTCGCCCGTGACATCGTGCTGATGAAGGCGGTGGGCATCAACCCGGTGGTGGTGCACGGCGGCGGTCCGCAGATCGGCGACCTGCTCAAGCGGCTGTCCATCGAGAGCCACTTCATCGACGGCATGCGCGTCACCGACGCCCAGACCATGGACGTGGTGGAGATGGTGCTGGGCGGCCAGGTCAACAAGGACATCGTCAACCTGATCAACCGTCATGGCGGCAAGGCCATCGGCCTGACCGGCAAGGACGCGGGCCTGATCCGCGCCACCAAGCTCAAGGTCAGCCGGCAGACGCCGGAGATGACCAAGCCGGAGATCATCGACATCGGCCATGTCGGCGAGGTCACCGGGGTCAACATCGACCTGATCAACATGCTGGTGCGCGGCGACTTCATCCCGGTCATCGCACCCATTGGCGTGGGTCCGGACGGCGAGTCCTACAACATCAACGCCGACCTAGTGGCGGGCAAGGTGGCCGAGGCGCTCAAGGCCGAGAAGCTGATGCTGCTGACCAACATCGCCGGTCTGATGGACAAGCAGGGCCAGGTGCTCACCGGGCTGTCCACCGAGCAGGTCAATTCGCTGATCGCCGACGGCACCATCTACGGCGGCATGCTGCCGAAGATCCGCTGCGCGCTGGAAGCGGTGCAGGGTGGGGTGCAGAGCGCCCACATCATCGATGGCCGGGTGCCCAACGCGGTGCTGCTGGAAATCTTCACCGACGTCGGCGTCGGTACGCTGATCTCCAACCGCAAGCGCTGAGCGCTTGCGGTCGGACCAAAAACGGCGCCCCAGGGCGCCGTTTTCATTGCTGGCCCGGACTCACTGCTCCCAGCTGGGCCTGGGCAGCGTCAGGCCGTGCTGGCCGTTGTAGGCCGCCCGCCTGGGCGACTCCCAGCCCTGCAGCAGCTCCTCCTCGACCTGGTAGATCTCCACCCCCAGCGGACGGCAGACCTTGAGCGGGTCCTCGGCCTCCGGGCCCCACATCGCCAGGGACAGGTCGCCGCCCGGGCAGGTGGACAGGGCGCAGAGCACGTCGATCTCGGCGAAGAATTCCAGGTAGTCGCCGGGCTTGGCCGGGCAGGCCTTCATGAAGTACAGGTCGTCGTGGTTGAGGCCGGTGCACTGGAAGATGTTCAGGACATCGTGGACATCGAATTCGGTGAGGCCGTGGGGCAGCACCGCGCGGGTCAGGTTCGAGTGGCAGTGGTGGTGGAAGTCCTCGCCGGTGAGCATCTTGTTGACGTAGGGATCGCAGCGGGTGCCGAGCAGATCGTGCAGGCGGCCGCCGTGCTCGTCGATGCCATAGCCGGCCAGGCTGTCGTCGGTGATGGTCAGCAGCGGACGCAGGAAGGGCAGGTTCGACCAGAGGCGGTCATGGGTGCTGACATGGGCGCCCTGCAGTTGCCGCGTGCGCGCGGCCCACATGCGTTCGCGCGGATCCTCGGCGTTCCAGACGTTGAAGTCGCCGACCTGAGGCCCGTGCGGGGTGGTGACGCGGAACAGATGGCCCGCCGGGACCTTCCAGGCGCGACCGGTACGGATCGGGATCTCGAATTGCTCGATCAGGGTGCGCCCGTCCTTGCGTTCGCGCAGCCGATCGTAGAAGGCCTGATCGACCTGCAGGGCCGAGCCCTGGGTGGACTGGTAGGCGGCAGGGTAGTCCTTGTACATGGGAGGTCTCCTCGGTCAGAGCGGCCTGGCTGTGCTCAGCAGATCCAGCAGCCGGTTTTCGGAATCGTCGAGATAGCTGGTCATGGCCTCGGCCGCCGCCTGGCGGTGCCCGGCGGCGAGCAGGTCGTGGATCTGGCGGTCGCGGCTTATCCAGGGCCGCTGGAAATGTTCCTCGTCGGGTGCGAGGGAAAACAGCAGGCGCATCTGGGCGGCGACGGTGGCGAAGAATTCATCGAACAGCGGACTGCGCAGCAGGCCGACGATGTGCTGATGGAAGTGCAGGCTATGGGTCCCAAGGGCGCGCCAGTCCTCGCGCGACTGCGCCAGTTCTGCGGCCTCCAGGGCGTCCAGCATTCGATCGGACTGGTATTCGCGCAGCGGGCGGCTGGTGAGGATGGCCTGCAATTCCAGGGCGCGGCGCACGGTGAAGAGGTCGCGTACCTCGGCCAGGCCCAGGCGCCGCACCATCACCCCCTTGTGTCGCACGTAGGTGGCCAGGCCCTCGCGATCCAGCTGGTGCAGGGCTTCGCGGATGGTGTTGCGCGAGGCGTTGTAGGCCTTGACCAGCTCACCCTCGACCAGCGCCGTACCGGGTAGCAGGCGACCGCCGATGATGTCTTCGCGCATTTCCAGCAGCAGCTGAGCCCCTAGGGACAGCGCGCCTGCGTCTTTGCCACTCATGAGTCTTCACGCCCGATTGTTCAACAATGCGTTGAAAATCGGTTTGCACGGTGCGTGCCAGAATCTGACGCGAAAAGGCGGGCCTTTGTCGTGCTGCCCAGGAGGCAATCGGCGGAGGCAAGCGCTGGCAGCGCGCTCTGAATGACTAGTGATCCGCGGCCTGGGCTGCTTCCAGTCGCTGCATGCGCGCACGATCGGCGTCGAAGGCCGCGCTGGTACTGGTGCGCAGCTCGTCAAAGCGCTGCAGATCGGCCTGCAGACGCACCTGATCGGCCGCTGCGGCGTCGAGCCGAGACTGCAGATCCGCCGGGAGCGCCTGGCCATTGCGCTGCTGAACGGCCGCCTGTTCCATGAGTTGGCTCTGCAGCTGGCGCGTGGCCTCCAGATTGGCCTTCTTGATCTGCAGCAGGCCGTCGAGCTCGGCCAGCTTGCGCGCCTTGGCGCGGTCGACGTCCTCGACATTGCTGTAGAGCTTGCGCAACTGGCCATCGACCACGGCCTGCTGGCGCTCGCGTGCCTGGCGGTCGAGTTCGGCGGCGGGCAGGGCCGGGGCGACTTTGCGGATCACCCGGCCCTGCTCGTTGAGCACCTCGTAGCCCTTGCCGGCGTATTCCGGCGGCACGCCCTGGCGATCAATGACCAGGGTGCCGTTGCGGTCCAGATAGCGATACAGCTCGGCCGCCTGGCCGGCCAGCGGCAGGGCGATGAGCAACAGGCTGGCAGCGGCGCGACGTACGACCATGGCCAACTCTCCTGGGCGAACGGCTAGATGCCGTATTGAGCGCGATAGTCCTGGACGGCGGGCAGGTGACGCTTGAGCTCGGCGTCCTCGGCCAGGTATTCGAGCACCTGATCCAGGGCGACGATGCTGAGCACCGGGATGCCGTAGTCGCGCTCGACTTCCTGGATGGCCGACAATTCGCCGCGGCCACGCTCCTGGCGATTCAGGGCGATGAGCACCCCGGCCGCGCTGGCGCCCTGGCCTTCGATGATCTGCATGACCTCGCGGATGGCGGTGCCGGCGGTGATGACGTCATCGATGATCAGTGCCCGGCCGGTCAGGGGCGCGCCCACCAGCAGGCCGCCTTCGCCGTGATCCTTGGCTTCCTTGCGGTTGAAGCACCAGGGCACGTCGCGGCCGTGATGTTCGACCAGGGCCACCGCCGTGGCCGCAGCCAGGGGGATGCCCTTGTAGGCCGGACCGAAGAGGACGTCGAAGGGCAGGTTGGCCTGGACCAGCGCATCGGCGTAGCACCGGCCGAGCTGGGCCAGCGCCGTACCGCTGTGGAACAGGCCGGCGTTGAAGAAATAGGGGCTGATGCGTCCCGATTTCAGGGTGAATTCACCAAAGCGCAGAACTCCGCGCTCGATGGCGAAACGAATGAAATTACGCTGGTACGCCTGCATATAAGTCCTTGCGCGGCTTGTATTTAGCTAAACCGGTTTAGCTCGGGTATCATACATCCACGATTTTTTGGGGGCCATTTATGCGGATCATCAGCTTGAACGTCAATGGTATTCAGGACGCTGTGGAGCGGGGCCTGTTGCCTTGGCTCAAGGCGCAGAATGCCGACGTGATCTGCTTGCAGGATACCCGCGCCTCTTCTTACGACATGGACGACCCGGCCTATGCGCTGGAGGGCTACATCCTCTATGCCTGCGACGCCGAAGTGCCGTCCCAGGGCGGGGTCGCGCTCTATACGCGGGTCCAGCCGAAGGCGGTGATCAGTGGCCTGGGCTTCGAGTCCTGCGATCGTTTCGGTCGCTATCTGCAGGCGGACTTCGACAAGGTCAGCATCGCCACCCTGCTGCTGCCTTCGGGCAAGCGCGGCGATGAAGACCTGAACATGAAATTCAAGTTCATGGACGACTTCACCCACTACCTGAACAAGCAGCGTCGCAAGCGCCGCGAGTACATCTATTGTGGCTCGCTGTACGTGGCGCACCAGAAGCAGGACGTGAAGAACTGGCGCGACTGCCAGCAGATCCCCGGTTTCCTCGCCCCCGAGCGGGCCTGGATGGACGAGGTGATCGGCAACATGGGCTATGTGGATGCCCTGCGCGAAGTGAGCCGCGAAGGCGACCAGTTCAGCTGGTGGCCGGACAGCGACCAGGCCGAGCACCTGAATCTGGGCTGGCGCTTCGACTACAACATCCTCACCCCGGGTCTGCGCCGCTTCGTCCGCTCGGCGCGCCTGCCGCGGCAACCGCGCTTCTCCGAGCATGCGCCGCTGATCGTCGACTACGACTGGACCCTGAGCATCTGATCCAAGCGGCGCCCGGAAACGAAAAAACCAGCCCACGGGCTGGTTTTTTGTTGGGCGGCTATTTCACCAGGATCACCGGCAAGGGCACCTGGTGCACCACGCGATGGGCCACCGAGCCGAGCAGCAGGCCACTGAGCGATCCCAGGCCACGGGTGCCCATCACCACGGTGTCCACCTCCAGGCGCCGTGCCGTCTCGCCGATGGTCTCGGCGATGCCGCCGAAGCCGACGTGGGTCTGGGCCTCGATACCGGCTTCGAGCAGGGCCGGGCGCGCCCGGACCAGGATGTCTTCGGCCTTGTCCTGCAGGCTGCCGCGCCATTCGCGCAGGATGCGATCGTCGAAGGGCGCGCCGTAGATCTCCGGCTCGTTCTGGACGTTGAGCAGGTGCAATTGCAGCGACAGCCCGGCCTTCACCAGGTCGAGGATATAGCGCAGGGCGTTGTCGGCGCTGGGGGAACCGTCGTAGGCGACCAGGACAGTGTGCATGGGGCATCTCCACGAGAGGGGTATGCCTTCATGCTAGACCCTGGCTGTCAGGGTCGCTTGATCCCGATCAAGCCTGCGGCCTCAATGCCCCACCCAGTTGCGCGCGCCCTTGGGAATCACCTCGGATTCGTCCAGCTTGCTGGCGAACATGCTTACGGCTTCCACGGCGTCGCTGGCGCCATCGCGGATCTGCACGATCACCGCGCCGGCCTGGTCCGCCAGTTCGACGCCCTTGGCCGCCCGGCCCTGGGTGCTTTCCATGCTGGCGACCGCCTGCTGGGTTTCGTTGAGAATCCGGCCGATCATCTCGGCAATCTCGGCCGTGGCGCTGCTGGTGCGCCCCGCCAGCTGACGAACCTCGTCGGCGACCACGGCGAAGCCACGGCCCTGATCACCGGCGCGGGCCGCTTCGATGGCGGCGTTGAGCGCCAGCAGGTTGGTCTGGTCGGCGATGCCGCGGATGGTGTTGACGATGGCGGTGATCTGCTCGGAACGCTGGCCCAGCTGGCCGATCACCTCGGCGGATTGACTGACGTTGTGCGCGATCTCGCGCATCTCGCCGGCCGCCGCCTGGATGATCCGGGTGCCGTGCTCGGCGACCTTCTCGGTCTCGGCGGAGATGTGATAGGCCCGCGAGGCGCTGCGGCCGTCGCTTTCGTGCTTTTCCACCCGCTCGCTGATGTCGCTGGCGTACTTCACCACCTTGTACAGCCGGCCGGTGGCGTCGTACACCGGGTTGTAGCTCGCCTCCAGCCAGATCACCCGGCCGTGCTTGCCCAGGCGCTTGAACTGGCCGCGAAAGAATTCGCCGGCATTGAGGCGGCGCCAGAAGTCGGTGTATTCGCTGCTGTTGACCAGGGCCGGCTCGCAGAACAGTCGATGCGGCTGGCCCTGGATCTCCTTCAGGCCGTAGCCGAGGGTGGCCAGGAAGTTGTCGTTGGCGTCCAGGATGCGCCCGTCCAGGTCGAATTCGATCCGCGCCAGGGCGCGGTCCAGCGCCTTGAGCTTGCTCTGGGCTTCGCTGTCGCGCTCGACCTGGGCGGTGACGTCGAGGGCGTACTTCACCACCTTGGCGATCTTGCCGGTGCTATCAGGTACCGGGTTGTAGCTGGCTTCCAGCCAGAGCGTACGGCCCTGGGCGTCCAGGCGCTGGAAGGTGCCGGAAACGAAGTCGCCGCGCTTCAAGCGCGTCCAGAAATCGCCATAGTCGCGACCCTGGACCACGCTGGCGGGGCAGAGACGGCGATGGTGCTGGCCGACCAGGGCGTCGGCGCGGTAGCCGGTCAGCCGGAGGAAGTTGTCGTTGGCGCGCAGGATGGTGCCATCGGGATCGAACTCGATCACCGCCATGGAACGCTCCAGTGCCTGGGTCAGGCCCTGGTTGGCGTGCAGCTCGGCTTCCAGCCGAGCGATGGTCTTCTTTAGATGCGCATTGAACATGGCAGAACTCGCTGGCTGGGATAAAGACGTAGCCAGCCTATCGGCGCCAAGCGAGCCGACTTGACGGGACCCGGCGAACGGCAGAACCCGGCCGTTGAGTGGCTGTCGCAAACGCGCCGGCCCGGGGCGTAAACAGGCATCTTGGGGGTTGGGGCCGGGCCTACCATCGCGGCCAAGGGGGTGGTTTTCACCGCCACAGACTTTAGGAGCGCCGCGATGTTCAGCAAGCAGGACCAAATCCAGGGCTACGATGATGCGCTGTTCGCCGCCATGGGCGAGGAAGCGCGGCGCCAGGAGCATCATCTGGAACTGATCGCGTCCGAAAACTACACCAGCCAGCGCGTCATGGAAGCCCAGGGCAGCGTGCTGACCAACAAGTACGCCGAAGGCTATCCGGGCAAGCGCTACTACGGTGGCTGCGAGCATGTCGACAAGGTCGAGCAACTGGCCATCGAGCGCGCCAAGCAGCTGTTCGGCGCCGACTACGCCAACGTCCAGCCGCACTCCGGCTCCCAGGCCAACTCGGCGGTTTACCTGGCGCTGCTGCAGCCCGGCGACACCCTCCTGGGCATGAGCCTGGCCCATGGCGGTCACCTGACCCACGGCGCCAAGGTCAGCTCCTCCGGCAAGCTCTACAACGCCGTGCAGTACGGTATCAACACCGACACCGGGCTGATCGACTACGACGAGGTCGAGCGCCTGGCCCAGGAGCACAAGCCCAAGATGATCGTGGCGGGCTTCTCCGCCTATTCCAAGACCCTGGATTTCCCGCGCTTCCGCGCCATCGCCGACAGCGTGGGTGCCCTGCTGTTCGTCGACATGGCCCACGTGGCCGGTCTGGTCGCCGCCGGTGTCTATCCCAATCCGGTGCCCTTCGCCGACGTGGTGACCACCACCACCCACAAGACCCTGCGCGGCCCCCGTGGCGGCCTGATCCTGTGCAAGGCCAACGCCGACATCGAGAAGAAGCTCAACGCCGCGGTGTTCCCGGGTGCCCAGGGCGGCCCGCTGATGCACGTCATCGCCGGCAAGGCCGTGTGCTTCAAGGAGGCCCTGGAGCCGGGCTTCAAGACCTACCAGCAGCAGGTGATCAGGAACGCCCAGGCCATGGCCGGCGTGTTCAAGGCGCGCGGCTACGACGTGGTCTCCGGCGGTACCGACAACCACCTGTTCCTGGTCAGCCTGATCAAGCAGGGCATCACCGGCAAGGATGCGGACGCCGCCCTGGGTCGCGCCTGCATCACCGTGAACAAGAACGCCGTGCCCAACGATCCCCAGTCGCCCTTCGTAACCTCGGGTCTGCGCATCGGCACCCCGGCCCTGACCACCCGTGGCCTGGGCGTCAGCGAAAGCGAACGCGTCGCCGGCTGGATCTGCGACATCCTCGACCACCTCGGCGATGCCGATGTGGAAGCCCAGGTGGCGCGCCAGGTGGCCGCGCTGTGCCGCGACTACCCGGTTTACCGCTAGTCGCCGCGCGCCTGACGCAACCCCTATCCAACCCCTTTCCCCGCAGTGGCAAGGGGCGTCGTCTGCAGGAGTCTCCAGATGCAACGCTATTCCGGCTTCGGCCTCTTCAAGCACTCTCTGAGCCATCACGAGAACTGGCAGCGGATGTGGCGCACCCCGACGCCCAAGCCGGTGTACGACGTGGTCATCGTCGGCGGTGGCGGTCACGGCCTGGCCACCGCCTACTACCTCGCCAAGCAGTTCGGCGTGAAGAACGTCGCGGTGATCGAGAAAGGCTGGCTGGGCGGCGGCAACACCGCACGCAACACCACCATCGTCCGCTCCAATTACCTGTGGGACGAGTCGGCGCATCTCTATGAGCACGCCATGAAGCTGTGGGAAGGCCTGTCCCAGGACCTCAACTACAACGTCATGTTCTCCCAGCGCGGCGTCTACAACCTCTGCCATACCCTGCAGGACATGCGCGATTCCGAGCGCCGGGTCAGCGCCAACCGTCTCAACGGCGTGGACGGCGAGCTGCTCGACACCCGCCAGGTGGCCGAGGAGATTCCCTACCTGGACTGCAGCAAGAACACCCGCTATCCGATCTTCGGCGCCACCGTGCAACGCCGTGGCGGCGTGGCCCGCCACGACGCCGTGGCCTGGGGCTTCGCCCGCGCCGCCGACGCCCTGGGCGTGGACCTGATCCAGCAGACCGAGGTCACCGGCTTCCGCAAGCAGGACGGCAAGGTGATCGGCGTGGAAACCAATCGCGGCTTCATCGGCGCCCGGCGCGTCGGGGTGGTCACCGCCGGCAACTCCGGACACATGGCCAAGCTGGCCGGCTTCCGCCTGCCGCTGGAATCCCACCCGCTGCAGGCGCTGGTGTCCGAGCCGATCAAGCCCATCATCGACAGCGTCATCATGTCCAACGCGGTACATGGCTATATCAGCCAGTCCGACAAGGGCGACCTGGTGATCGGTGCCGGTATCGACAGCTGGGTCGGCTACGGCCAGCGCGGCTCCTACCCGGTGATCGAGCACACCCTGCAGGCCATCGTCGAGATGTTTCCGATCCTCTCGCGGGTGCGCATGAACCGCCAGTGGGGCGGCATCGTCGACACCTCGCCCGACGCCTGCCCGATCATTTCCAAGACTCCGGTGGAAAACCTGTTCTTCAACTGCGGCTGGGGTACCGGCGGCTTCAAGGCCACCCCTGGCTCGGGCAACGTCTTCGCGGCGTCCCTGGCCTCCGGCGAGATGCATCCGCTGGCCAAGCCCTTTTCCATCGACCGTTTCCACACCGGCGCGCTGATCGACGAACACGGCGCAGCGGCCGTCGCGCACTAAGGAGCCCGAGCATGTTGTACATCCACTGCCCCCACTGCGGGGAATTGCGCTCCGAAGAAGAATTCCACGCCGCCGGCGAGGCGCATATCCCGCGTCCGCTGGATCCCGAGGCCTGCAGCGACGCGGAGTGGGGCGATTACCTGTTCTTCCGTGACAACCCCCGCGGCCTGCGTCACGAGCTGTGGGTCCATGCGTCGGGCTGCCGCCAGTACTTCAATGCGACCCGTAACACCGAGACCTACGAAATTCTCGAAACCTATCCGATCGGCGAGCGACCCCGCTTCACCGCCGAGCGAGGAGAGCGCACATGAGCCAGGTCCATCGACTCACCCAGGGCGGTCGCCTGGACCGCAGCCAGGCCATCAGCTTCACCTTCAACGGTCAGACCTACCAGGGCTTCAAGGGTGACACCCTGGCCTCGGCGCTGCTGGCCAACGGCGTGGACGTGATCGGGCGCAGCTTCAAGTACTCCCGGCCGCGCGGCATCGTCGCCGCCGGTGCCGAAGAGCCCAACGCCATCATGCAGATCGGCGCCACCGAGGCCACCCAGGTGCCCAACGTGCGGGCCACCCAGCAGGCGCTGTACCAGGGCCTGGTCTCCGCCAGCACCAACGGCTGGCCGAGCGTCAACAACGACCTCATGGGCATCCTCGGCAAGGTCGGCGGCAAGATGATGCCGCCCGGGTTCTACTACAAGACCTTCATGTATCCGCAGAATCTGTGGATGACCTACGAGAAGTACATCCGCAAGGCCGCTGGCCTCGGCCGTGCGCCGACCCAGGTCGATCCGGATACCTACGACAACTTCAACCAGCACTGCGACGTACTGGTGGTGGGCGGTGGCGCTGCCGGTCTGGCCGCGGCCCTGGCCGCCGGTCGCAGCGGCGCCCGGGTGATCCTGGCCGACGAACAGGAAGAATTTGGAGGCAGCCTGCTGGACAGCCGCGAGCGCCTCGATGGCGCCCCGGCCGCCGACTGGGCCGCCAAGGCCGTGGCCGAGCTGCAGGGTCTGGACAACGTGGTGCTGCTGCCGCGCGCCACGGTCAACGGCTACCACGACCACAACTTCCTCACCATCCACGAGCGGCTCACCGATCACCTGGGTGATCGCGCGCCCCATGGCCAGGTGCGTCAGCGCCTGCACCGCGTCCGTGCCACCCGCGTGGTACTGGCCACCGGCGCCCACGAGCGGCCGCTGGTGTACGCCAACAACGACCTGCCGGGCAACATGGTGGCCGGTGCCGTGTCCACCTACATCCGCCGCTATGCCGTGGCTCCTGGTCAGCGCCTGGTGCTGTCCACCAACAACGATTACGCCTACCGCGTGGCCCTGGACTGGCTCGAAGCCGGTCGCCAGGTGGTGGCCGTGGCCGATGCGCGGCCCAATCCCCGCGGCGCCTGGGTCGAGGAAGTGCGCAAGCGTGGCGTACGCGTCATGGGCGGTACCGCCGTCAGCGAAGCCCGCGGCAACACCCGGGTGACCGGGGCCAAGATCGCCACCATCGACCTGACCGCCTTCCGCACCCTGGGTGGCGGCGAGTGGGTGGACTGCGACCTCATCGCCACCTCCGGCGGCTACAGCCCGGTGGTCCACCTGGCCTCGCACCTGGGCGGTCGCCCGCAGTGGCGTGATGACATCCAGGCCTTCGTGCCCGGCCCGGCACCGCAGAAGCGCGTCTGCGCTGGCGGCGTGAATGGCGTGTTCGCCCTGGGCGATGTCCTGGCCGACGGTTTCGAGGCGGGCGCCACTGCCGCGGCCGAAGCCGGCGCCAAGGTGGTCAGCGGTGAGCTGCCCCAGGTCGAATTCCGTCAGGAAGAACCGAGTCTGGCGCTGTTCCAGGTGCCCCACGACAAGCCCTCGTCGCGGGCCCCCAAGCAGTTCGTCGACCTGCAGAACGATGTGACCGCTGCCGGCATCGAACTGGCCTGCCGCGAGGGCTTCGAGTCCATCGAGCACGTCAAGCGCTACACCGCCATGGGCTTCGGTACCGACCAGGGCAAGCTGGGCAACATCAACGGTCTGGCCATCGCCGCCCGCGTGCAGAGCAAGGCGATCCCGGAGGTCGGCACCACCATGTTCCGCCCGAACTACACGCCCATCACCTTCGGCGCCATCGCCGGACGGCATTGCGGCCACCTGTTCGAGCCCAAGCGCTACACCGCGCTGCACGCCTGGCACCTCAAGCAGGGCGCCCTGTTCGAGGACGTCGGCCAGTGGAAGCGCCCCTGGTACTTCCCCAAGGCGGGCGAGGACCTGCACGCCGCGGTCAACCGCGAGTGCCTGGCCGTGCGCCGCAGCGTCGGCCTGCTCGACGCCTCCACCCTGGGCAAGATCGACATCCAGGGCAAGGACGCGCGGGAATTCCTCAACCGCGTCTACACCAACGCCTGGACCAAGCTGGACATCGGCAAGGCCCGCTATGGCCTGATGTGCAAGGAAGACGGCATGGTCTTCGACGACGGCGTCACCGCCTGTCTCGCCGACAACCACTTCCTGATGACCACCACCACCGGCGGCGCCGCGCGCGTCTTCGAATGGCTGGAGCTCTACCACCAGACCGAATGGCCGGAACTGGAGGTGTACTTCACCTCGGTCACCGACCACTGGGCGACCCTGACCCTGTCCGGCCCCAACAGCCGCAAGCTGCTGGCCAAGTTGACCGACATCGATCTGGACAACGCCGCCTTCCCCTTCATGGCCTGGAAGGAAGGCCAGGTGGGCGGGGTGCCGGCGCGGGTGTTCCGCATCTCCTTCACCGGCGAGCTCTCCTACGAGATCAACGTACCGGCCAACTACGCCATGGGCGTGCTGGAGCAGGTGGTCGCCGCGGGCAAGGAATTCGACCTGACCCCCTATGGCACCGAGACCATGCACGTGCTGCGGGCGGAGAAGGGCTTCATCATCATCGGTCAGGACACCGATGGTTCGGTCACGCCCCAGGACCTGGGCATGGGCTGGGCGGTGAGCCTGAACAAGAGCTTCTCCTTCATCGGCAAGCGCGGCATGCATCGCGTGGACTGCGTCCGCGAGAATCGCAAGCAACTGGTCGGCCTCAAGCCCCTGGATGCTCGCGACGTCCTGCCGGAAGGCGCGCAGCTGGTGTTCGAGCGCAACCAGCCGATCCCCATGGACATGGTCGGTCACGTGACCTCCAGCTACCACAGCGCGACCCTGGGCTACGGCTTCGCCATGGCCATGGTCAAGGGTGGGCTGGGCCGCATGGGGCAGACCGTCTACGCCCCGCTGGCCGATGGCCGCTACATCGCTGCCGAGATCGTCTCGCCGGTGTTCTACGACCCCAAGGGTGAGCGGCAGAACGTCGCCTAACGAGGATAGCGCCCATGAACAACATCAATGTGTACGACCAATACTCCGCCACGGCGCGCGCCGAATCCCCGCTGTTCCACGCCGAGCTGAACAAGCTCGTCGGTCGCGGCCCGGCCACCGCCGGGGTGACCCTGCGCGAGCGGGCCCTGCTGGGGCACCTGGTGCTGCGTGGCGACGCCCATGACGAAGGCTTCACCGGCGCCGTGCAGAGCGTGGTCGGCCTGGAAGTACCCGGTCCGCTGGCGATCACCCAGAAGGGCGAGAGCTCGCTGCAGTGGCTCGGCCCGGACGAGTGGCTGCTGGTGGTGCCCGGTGGCAGCGAGTTCGCCACCGAGCAGGCCCTGCGCCAGGCCCTGGGCGAGCGCCATGTCGCCATCATCAATGTCGGTGGCGGCCAGACGCTGGTCGAGCTCAAGGGGCCCAAGGTGCGTGAAGTGCTGATGAAGTCCACCTCCTACGACGTCCATCCGGACAACTTCCCGGTGGGCAAGGCCGTCGGGACGGTGTTCGCCAAGTCCCAGCTGATGATCCGCCACACGGCGCCGGACACCTGGGAGCTGGTGGTGCGCCGCAGCTTCGCCGACTACGTCTGGCTGTGGCTGCAGGACGCGAGCGCCGAGTACGGACTGCGCATCGAGGCCTGATCGGTCGCTGCGTTCAGTCGCTCTTTCGAACCCGACCTGCGTTGCGCGCAGGTCGGGTTTTGTGATTCTGGCTTCATCTCCATGCAAAGGAATTCATCATGAGCCGCACGCCCGATACCTGGATCCTCACCGCCCAGAGCCCGAGTCGCCTCGGCACCGTGGACGTGGTCACGCGCTACCTCTTCGAGCAGGGCTGCTATGTCACCCAGCACCACAGCTTCGACGATCGCGAGGCCCAGCGCTTCTTCATCCGGGTGGAATTCCAGGTGCCCAGCGACTTCAACGAAGGCCTGTTCCGCGTCGGCCTGGACCTGCGCTTCACGCCCTTCGACATGACCTTCGAGCTGACCCCGCCCGGCTATCGCGCCAAGGTCGCCATCATGGTCTCCAAGGCCGACCACTGTCTCAACGACCTGCTCTATCGCCAGCGCATCGGCCAGTTACCCATGGACGTGGTGGCGGTGATCTCCAATCACCCGGATCTGGAGCCCCTGGCGGCCTGGCACGGCATTCCCTATCACCACTTCCCGCTGGATCCCCAGGACAAGCCGGCCCAGGAGGCCAAGGTCTGGCAGGTGCTGCAGGAGACCGGCGCCGAGCTGGTGATCCTCGCGCGCTACATGCAGGTGCTGTCGCCCGAGCTGTGCCGTCGCCTCGATGGCTGGGCGATCAACATCCACCATTCGCTGCTGCCGGGCTTCAAGGGCGCGCGGCCCTATCACCAGGCCTATGCCAAGGGGGTCAAGCTGGTGGGCGCCACGGCCCACTACATCAACAACGACCTGGACGAGGGCCCCATCATCGCCCAGGGCGTCGAGTCGGTGGACCATGCCCACTATGCCGAGGACCTGGTGGCCCGCGGCCGTGACATCGAGTGCCTGACCCTGGCCCGGGCGGTGGGCTATCACCTGGAACGCCGCGTCTTCCTCAATGCCGGGCGGACGGTGGTGCTCTAAGGTCTTCCTGCTACCTCTCCTGGCAGGCTGCGAGATCGCCGAGGCGCTCGCAGCCTGCCTGTCTTGTATTACCTCGATCATGTCCCAGTCGCTCGGCAGCACTCATCAGGCGCTGCCAAAGAAGGCGCCTGCGCGTCTTTTGGCCAGGGCCAAAGGCGTAGCTCAGGATCACGGGAGGCGGGAGCCGGCCAGGCGAGCCTGCTGGCTCTGCCGACAGTGGGGCAGGAGGGGAGGTGCGCACCCGCCTCTGCAGCGGAGAGGCGGGTGGCGGGGCGGGCGGTCAGCCCGCCTGGGACAGGGTCGAGCGGATCGCGGGCGGGGCGACGTCTTCGCCGGCCTTTTCCAGATTCTTGCCCAGCAGGGCGTGGTAGAGCTCCTTGTCGCCGAGGATGCCCACGGCGCGGCCGTCGGTCTCCAGCACCAGCTTGTGCCCGGTGTGGTAGCGAATCTCCAGGGCATCGCGCATGCGGATGTCGGCCGGCGCCAGGGTCGGCTGGCGTTGCAGGCTGGTGACCGGCATGCCTGGGGTCCAGCGTTGCAGGGCCAGGCTTTCGCCGCCGCGGCGTATGGCCTTGACCGTCTGGTTGTCCAGGGCCAGCCAGATGTCGTGGCTGCGCTCCAGGCAGATCTCGTTGCCCTCGCGCCCGCACTTGTCCAGGCCGCGCATCAGGCTGTAGCCGCTGAGCACGTTGAGCGGATTGGTGTGGGCGACGAAGGTGCGCACGTATTCGTCCGCCGGATTGAGCACGATGTCCTCGGGACGGCCGTGCTGGATGATGCGGCCGTCCTTCATGATGGCGATGTTGGTGCCGATCTTGAGGGCTTCGTCGAGGTCGTGGCTGACGAAGACGATGGTCTTGTTGACCTTGGCCTGCAGCTGCAGCAGTTCGTCCTGCAGTTGCTGGCGGATCAGCGGATCGAGGGCGGAGAAGGGCTCGTCCATCAGCAGGATGTCGGCATCCATGGCCAGGGCGCGGGCCAGGCCGACACGCTGCTGCATGCCGCCGGAGAGGGAGTCGGGTTTCTTGTTGCGCCACTGGGTCAGGCCGACCAACTCGAGCTTCTCGTCCACCAGCTTCTTGCGCTCGGCGGCCGAGCGGCCCTGCATCTCCAGGCCGAAGCCGACGTTCTCGGCTACGGTCAGCCAGGGCATCAGGGCGAATTTCTGGAACACCATGGCGATGCGCGTGGTGCGCATGTCCTTGAGCACCGCGGGCGAGCAATTGGCGATGTCCACCTCGCTGCCTTTGTGCTCGATCAGCAGCTTGCCGCGGCTCACGGTATTGAGACCGTTGATGCAGCGTAGCAGGCTGGATTTGCCCGAGCCGGACAGGCCCATCAGCACGCAGATCTCGCCCTTCTGGACCTCCAGGCAGGCGTCCTCGACGCCCAGCACCTGGCCGGTTTCCTGGAGGATCTCGCTGCGACCCTTGCCCTGATCGAGCAGCTCCAGGGCACGCTTGTTCTGCTTGCCGAAGATGACGTCGACGTGTTCGAAACGAATGGCAGTCATGACTTATTTAACCTCGCGAGGGGCGGGTTGCTTGCACACCCGGTCGAGCAGGATGGCGATCAGGACGATGGACAGGCCGGCTTCGAAGCCCAGGGCGATGTCCGCGGTGTTGAGGGCGTTCACCACCGGCTTGCCGAGGCCGTCGGCGCCCACCAGGGCGGCGATCACCACCATGGATAGCGACAGCATGATGCACTGGGTGATACCTGCGCCGATGCTGGGCATGGCGTGGGGCAGCTCGATGCGGGTCAGCAGCTGCCAGCGCGAGCAACCAAAAGCCTTGCCGGCATCCATCAGCTCGGAGGGAACGTCCTGGATGCCCAGGCAGGTCAGGCGGATCGGTGCGGCCACGGCGAACACCACCGTGGAAATCAGCCCGGGGACCACGCCCAGGCCGAACAGGGTCAGGGTCGGAATCAGATAGACGAAGGTGGGGACCGTCTGCATCAGGTCCAGGACCGGGCGCAGACCGGTGTAGAACCAGGGCTTGTGCGCGGCGACGATGCCCAGCGGCACGCCCACGGCGATGCACACCAGGGTGGCGAAGACCACCTGGGCCAGGGTTTCCATGGTTTCCTGCCAGTACCCCAGGTTGAGGATCAGCAGCAGGGAGACGAGGGCGAAGATCACCAGGCCGATGCTGCGTTGCAGCAGATAGACCCCTACCGCGACCAGGGCAATGAAGGCCAGCGGGTTGAACCACATCAGGCCGGCGGTGAGGCCGTGGATGAGGCCGGACAGCACATCGGAGATCTTGTCGAAGACACTGGCGCCATGCAGCGTCAGCCAGTCGATGAAATCGGCGATCTGCTGGCCAAGAGGGAGCTTGTGGTCGGTGATTAACATAACGGTGCCCGTCAGGTAGGAGTGGACAGGTCGAAGCACGAGAACCGCTGATTCGTGCTTCGGCTGTGGCAGTACCCGCCCGAACTGGCGCGGGACAGTCGAATGTTAGTGTTCGCTCAGGGGGCTAGGGCGGTCTTCGCCGTCTCCAGCGCAGGCTTGCCATCGCGGGTGGTCACGCCGGCCAGCCACTGGTCGAGCACCTGCGGATGCGCCTTGAGCCAAGCCTTGGCGGCGGCACTCGCGGCTTGTTTTTCGTTGAGGACCTTGTCCATCAGCTGGTTTTCCATGTCCAGGGTGAAGGACAGGTTGGTCAGCAGCTTGCCCACGTTGGGGCATTCCTGGACGTAGCCCTTGCGGACGTTGGTGTAGATGGTGGCGCCGCCATAGTTGGGACCGAAGACGTCGTCGCCGCCCTGGAGATAGGCCATCTTGAAGCGAGTGTTCATCGGATGGGGTTCCCAGCCGAGGAATACCACCCATTGCTGGCGCCGCTCGGCGCGCTGGATCTGCGACAGCATCCCCGCCTCGCTGGACTCCACCAGCTTGAACTTGCCCAGGTCGAAGGTGTTCTTGTCGATCATGCCCTGGATCAGGCGATTGCCATCGTTGCCCGGCTCGATGCCGTAGATCTTGCCGTCGAACTTGTCGGCATTCTTGGCGATGTCGGCGAAGCTCTTCACCCCGGCATCGTAGACGTACTGGGGCACGGCCAGGGTGTACTTGGCACCCTCCAGGTTGGCGCGCACGGTCTCGACGCTGCCGTTGTCGGCATAGGGCTTGATGTCCGCCGCCATGCTCGGCATCCAGTTGCCGAGAAAGACGTCGATATCCTTGTTCTGCAAGGACTTGTAGGTGACCGGTACGGAGATCATGTTGGTCGTGGTCTGGTAGCCGAGGGCGTGCAGCACCTCGCTGGTCACGGCCGTGGTCACGGTGATGTCGGTCCAGCCGACGTCAGCAAAGCGCACCTTGGCACAGGAAGCCGGCTCGGCTGCCTGAACAGCGAGTGGCGCCAGCAGGGCGGCACTCAAGAGCCAATGGGAACAACCTTTCATGGACACATCTCCTTGCGTTTGGCGGGGTACCTTTCGGTGCGCCCCACGTGTATTTATCTGTAACCCATCCCCCCAGGCTCGCCTACCGCCTGCGTCGCTACCAGTGTACGCGGCGTCGTAACCAGAAGCGGAGATGTCGTATCCAGCGTGAGCCCCAGGGCATGTCCGCGCCCGGGGCGCGGCGGCAGAGCGAAAGAGGCGGGCAGCAGCGTCCTTCGCCGTGGCGGAACGCTGACCGGAGACGCTGGCGGCGGCCGGACCGGCCTTGTATCAATTGGCCAGACTGGCCTTCACCGCGGCGCTGCCCGGTGCGCTGCTGCGGGTGGTGACGCCCTTGAGCCAGGCGTCGAGCCGTTCGGGATTGCGCTTGAGCCAGTTGCGCACGGCGCGGCGCGGATTGTCCTTTTCGTTGAGCACCCGATCCATCAGCTGGTTCTCCATGTCCAGGGAAAACTCCAGGTTGCCCAGCAGCTGGGCTACGTTGGGACACTGCTGGGCATAGCCCTTGCGCACCACCGTATAGACCGTCGCCCCGCCCTGGTTCGGCCCGAAATAGTCATCGCCGCCGTCGAGGTAGGCCAGCTTGTGCCGGACGTTCATTGGATGGGGTTCCCAGCCGAGAAAGACGATCCACTGGTGGTCCAGCAATTCCTTCATCCGCACCTGGGTCAGCATGCCCTGCTCGCTGGATTCGTCGAGCCTGAAGTCGCCTAGGCCGAAGGCGTTGCTGGCGATCATCTTCTTGACCAGGGCGTTGCCGTCGTTGCCGGGCTCGATGCCGTAGAGGGTGTGATCGAAGCGGTCGGCGAAGCGGGCGATGTCGGCGACGTTCTTCACGCCAGCGTCATAGACGTACTGGGGTACCGCCAGGGTGTAGCGGGCGCCTTGCAGGTTGGCGTGCAGGCGTTCGACCGCCCCCGCATCGACCAGGGGCTGGCTGAGCTTGGCCTGCGCCGGCATCCAGTTGCCGAGAAAGACATCGGCCTCGCCCGCGGCCAGGGCGTCGTAGGTCTGCGGCAGGGACAGGCGCAGCACCTCGGTCTCGTAACCCAGGGCGCTGAGCAGATAGCGGGCCGTGGCGTTGGTGATATTAAGATCTGACCAGCCGACATCGGCCAGGCGGACCTGCTGACAACGCTCGGCCTCGCCCGCCTGCACGGTCGAACTCAGCAACAGACCGAACAACCACAGCGCTTGGGAGATTTTCATCCTGACCTCCAGGGTTCGCGAAGGGGAAGCCCGGGTCACTGCACGTACCGGTCCGTCTGGCTCGGGGCTTGGTCGCTTTTCGCTACAAGTAGCGAGAAGGGCGACAGATGGTTGAAACGGCTGACCTACAACCGTGCCCACTGGGTCGTCATGCCACATTTTGGCGCGCGTCGGTTACGTCCCGGTGTTACCGATGGAATACATCTGGCGAAGTGCCATCGGCAAAAGGTCGGTCTTGGACCCGAAAGGTCGCAATTAAAAACCCTATCTAATCAACGCCATTGACAGCTGCTGAATGGGTTGTTCATCCCAGACAGTCTGCCTGCGCGAGGGTTCACCCATTTTCGGCATGGGAATTGCGACATGACTTATGCGTCCGCGACACATCTTTCGCCCAACGTTGTCCGCCGCACCTCATTAGAGCCCAGCCAAGGGCCCAGCCTGCGTGAAGGAGATTCAAACCATGTCGCCCATTCCCACCTCGTCACAGGCCCGTGCGATCCAGTCCATCGGCTTTCTGCTGCTGGACAACTTCACACTCATTTCCCTGGCGTCGGTGGTGGAGCCGCTGCGCATGGCCAACCAGCTGTCGGGTCGGGAACTCTATCGCTGGTGCACCCTGAGCCTGGACGGTCGCCCGGTGCGCGCCAGCGATGGCCTGCAGATCACTCCGGACAGCGCTGTGAGCGCCGCTCCGGTCATGGACATGGTGATCGTCTGCGGCGGCGTGGGCATCCAGCGCAGCGTGTTGCGCGAGCATTGCACCTGGCTGCAGAGCCAGGCGCGCCAGGGCCGCAAGCTGGGCGCGGTCTGTACCGGCAGCTGGGCCCTGGCCCGTGCCGGCCTGCTCGATGGCTACGACTGCAGCGTGCACTGGGAAACCCTGGCGGCCCTGCAGGAAGCCTATCCGCGCGTGGTGCTCAGCACCCGGCTGTTCACCATCGACCGCAATCGCTGCACCGCTTCGGGCGGTACCGCGCCGATGGACATGATGTTGCACCTGATCGGTCGCGAGCACGGCCGTGAGCTGTCGGCGGCGATTTCGGAAATGTTCATCTACGAACGCATCCGCAACGAGCAGGATCATCAGCGCGTCCCCCTCAAGCACATGCTGGGCACCAACCAGCCCAAGCTGCAGGAAATCGTGGCGCTGATGGAGGCTAACCTCGAAGAGCCCATCGACCTCGACGAACTGGCGGTCTATGTGGACGTGTCCCGGCGCCAGCTGGAGCGCCTGTTCCAGAAGTACCTGCATTGTTCGCCGTCGCGCTACTACCTCAAGCTGCGGCTGATCCGCGCCCGGCAGCTGCTCAAGCAGACCACCCTGTCGATCATCGAGGTGGCCTCGGTGTGCGGCTTCGTCTCCACCCCGCATTTCTCCAAGTGCTACCGCGAATACTTCGGCATCCCGCCGCGCGACGAGCGCCAGGGCCCGACCATCCAGCAGCCCATCGCGCTGATGCCGCTGTCCCAGGAGCTGTCGCTGATGCCGGCCTCGTCCGCGCTGGCGGCTCTGAGTCAGGCCCAGGGCGAATCCACCTTTGCCAGCGTGCGGCTGTAAGCCGCCTCAGGCCGCCTAGCGACCGCCGGGCAAGCTGAGCAGCAGCGCCGCCGTCTGCAGATCCGGCTGGCCGTCGAAACGGCCCGGCCGGTACTTCATCTGGAAGGCGCCGATGACGTCGCGGGTGGCCGCATCGAGCACGCCGGTGCGGGGCACCGCGTAACCGATCCGTGCCAGCTGATCCTGGAACCAGGCCGGCGGCGGCAACACGCCGCCTAGGCTAGCCTGACGCTGGGCGACCACCGCCGGATCCGGCCAGTTGATCAAGCCCGCGGCGGCCAGGCGCGCCCAGGGAAACAGCGGACCCGGATCCTGCTTGCGCCCCGGGGCGATGTCGCTATGTCCGACGATAGCGCGGCGATCCAGGCCATGGCGTTGTTCGATGTCCTTGAGCAGCGGAATCAGCGCCTTGATCTGCGCTTCGCTGAAGGGATACCACTGGCGCCCGGCCGGGGTGTCGCGAAAGCCCAGGTTGACCATCTCGATGCCGATGGAGGTGGAATTGAGCCAGGTGCGGCCCTCCCACTCGCTCACGCCGGCATGCCAGGCGCGGCGATTCTCGTCCACCAGACGATAAATGGTGCCGTCGGTATCGATCAGGTAGTGGGCGCTGACGCCGGCCTGGGTCAGCAGCTTGAGCGACTGCTTGGAATCGGCCGCGGTGTAGTGCAGCACGATGTACTGCACCCGGCTGTCCTGATCGCGGGCGGTGTAGTCGTCATTGATACGCGGACCGCTGGAGCAGCCGGCTAGGAGCAGGGCGCAGAGCAGCCAGGGGAGGAGCTTGAAGGGCTTTCGCACGATTACCTCGCGAACGTGGAAGGGGTCAGGCCACGTCCAGGCGATCGCGTCCGGCACGCTTGGCGCGGTAGAGCGCCTGGTCGGCACGCTCGAATACGGTATCGGCATCCTCGCCCGGCGCAAAGGCCGCGAGACCAGCGGACAGGGTGATCACCACCCGCTCGCCCTTGAAATGGAAGGGGCAGGCGGCGACCGCGGCACGTAACTGCTCGATCAGGGTGACCCCACCGGCGACCGGCGTGGCACCCAGTAGCATGACGAATTCCTCGCCGCCGAAGCGGGCGATGAAGTCGGTCTTGCGCAGGCGGCGCTGCAATTCGCTGGCGATGATCTTGAGCACCTTGTCACCGGCCAGGTGGCCGTAGCCATCGTTGATGCGCTTGAACAGATCGACGTCGAGCACCGCCAGCAGCAGATCACCGCCATGGCGTTGCCAGCGGGCCACTTCAAGCTCCAGGCGCTCGCTCCAGGCGGCGCGATTGGGCAGGCCGGTGAGGGGATCGCAGAGGGCCTTGTGCCGTTGCTCTTCCAGATGGCCGCGATACTGCTGGGCTTCGCGCTCCATGCCGGCGACGCGCTCGGTGAGGGCACTGAGTCTTTCGCTGGCTTCCTGCTCGCGGGTCTCGCGCTGGCTCTGCTGGTCGGCCAGGCTGGTCAGCAGGCCTTCCAGGCGGCTGTCCAGCGACAGCTTGAGGCTGTCCAGGTCGGTCGCCTCCTGCACCTCGTTCTGCAATTCATTGACCTGGCCGCGTAGGGCGTCGCCGAAGGCGCGCTCCTGGGTCTGGCCGTCCTGGCGGCCGACATGGACGTCCTGCAGACCGGTCTGGAAGGCGGCCAGGCGCTCGTTGAGACGACGCAGGTAGAGCTGGAATTCGCTCTGCCCGGAATGGTTAAGGGCCAGGACTAGTACCGACAGATCGTCGAGCACCGGCACCAGTTCGTACCAGTTCAGACTGCCCTGGATGCGCTGGCGCAGGTGCTCGGCCTGGGGCTTGTGGCTGTCCGGTAGCGCCAGGTCGTCGAGCAGCCGCAGCAGGGTGGCTTCCAGATGGGGCGCGATGGCGCTGTAGCCAGGCTCGGGCACCGGAGGTAGGGCATAGGCCGGGTCGGCCTGGACGGCCAGGGGCTCTGCTGCGGTTTCAGGCGGCGCGGCGAGCGTACCTTCGACTGGCAGCGGCGGCGGTTCGGGCACTGCCAACGTTTCCGCCGCTGGCGCGGCGGCTGTCGCCGGCGAGGCGTCTTCAGCGACCGGACTCGGGATTGTCGCAGGCGCCTCTTCCGTCACCTCGCCCCGGCCGCCCAGCAGCCGCTGCAGGAAGCCAGCGCGGGCGGGCTGTTCGGGGTGCAGCCGACTCAGCGCCTGTTGCTGCAGACGACTGAATTCGCCCAGCAGCGCGGGCAATTCGCCCGGTTGTCCGGCGGCGGCCTGGGCACGCTTGGCGAAACCCTTGAGCGCCTTGCGCTGGTCGCGCGGCAACTCCAGGGTCTGTAGCAGCCGGCAGAGTTCGGCAAAGGCCTCGGCCACCTGGCGTGCGCGCATTTCCCGACGCTGCTCGGAATCGAGCACGGTGCGCTCCAGGCGCGGAATCAGTTTGGCGAGGTCGGCGTCGCTGTCGTCACGGCGGAGGATGTCGCGCAATTCGACCAGGCAGGCGTCCACCGCCGCGTCGTTACCTTCGGCGGCCAGGCTGCTGCGCACGAGGCCACGACGCACCAGGTCCAGGCGGTTTTCCCACCGGCTTTCCAGGCGCTCGAGATTCTCGAGGCTCTCCAGGTATTTGCTTTTCCAGCGTTCGACGTCCGCGCGCTCCATCCGCCCGCTCCAAAGGCTTGAGGGTGGCCAGCAGGCAGGCACGATGGGGCGGCCAGCCGACTTGATAATGGCTAGGGTATCGGCCGTTACGGGGAAAGTTTGAGCAGGACGACCGGAGGCCGCTTGAGAGGGACGAGCTGAGGAACCGCCGCCGCAGGACGCGGCGGCGGCGGGGTCTTACTTGGCGGCGCGCTCTTTCTGGATCAGGAAGTCGGCGACCTTCAGGGTTTCGTCCGGACCACCCGAGGAGCCCAGGTCGAAGCGGTACTTGCCATTGACCACCATGGTCGGTACGCCGGTGATCTGGTAGGCCATGGCCAGTTTCTTGTCCTTTTCCACCTGGCCCTTCACGGCGAAGGAGTTGTAGGTGCTGAGGAACTTGTCGCGATCCACGCCCTGGGTGGCAAGGAAGTCGGCCATCTCTTCGGGGGTGGCGAGCTTCTTGTGGTCCTTGTGGATGGCGGCGAAGACGGCGTCATGCACCTTGGCTTCCACGCCCATGGCTTCCAGGGTCACGAACAGCTGACCATGAACGTTCCAGACGCCACCGAACATGGCCGGCACGCGCTTGAAGGCGACGTCGTCGGGCAGCTTCTTGGACCAGGCGTTGAGCGTCGGCTCGAAGGCGTAGCAGTGCGGGCAGCCGTACCAGAACAGCTCAACCACTTCGATCTTGCCGGGTTCGGACACCGGAACCGGACTGCTCAGTTCGGTGTACTGCTTGCCGGCCTGGATGTCGTCGGCATGGGCGGCCGCGCCGAACAGACTGGCGGCGGCGAACACGGCGGAGAAAAGCAGGTTGCGCATGGGACTACTCCTGGAAGAAGGCACGCCCACCAACCGGGCATGACGGATTGCGGGCATTGTAGCCGGGTGCATCGCCGCGCCTAGTCGCCTGGGCACCCGAGGCCGGCCATGTTCAGGCTTCGTTCAGGTTACCGGGGGCGCGGCTCTCGCCCGGCGCATCCGATATACTGCTGGCTTTGCCGCGCCCTCGCGAGTACCCCCATGTCCAGCTTCAAGAATCCCATCGTCGGCCTGTGCCAGCAGGCGTCCTTTCTCATCAGCGCCGCCAAGGTCGATCAGTGCCCGTTCGACAGCGGCCGCGAAGTGGCCTTCGCCGGTCGCTCCAACGCCGGCAAGTCCAGTGCGCTCAACACCCTGACCCACGCCAACCTGGCGCGCACCTCGAAGACGCCGGGGCGTACCCAGCTGCTCAACTTCTTCACCCTCGACGATGAGCGGCGCCTGGTGGACCTGCCCGGCTATGGCTACGCCAAGGTGCCGATCCCGCTCAAGCAGCATTGGCAGGAGCACCTGGAAGCCTATCTGAGCAGCCGCAATTCGCTCAGCGGCGTGGTGCTGATGATGGACATCCGCCATCCACTGACCGAATTCGACCGTCTGATGCTGGACTGGGCCCAGGCCAGCTCTATGCCGCTGCACATCCTCCTGACCAAGGCCGACAAGCTGGCCTTCGGTGCCCAGAAGAATGCCCTGCTCCAGGTGCAGCGCGAGGTGCGTCAGGGCTGGGGCGATACCGCCAGCATCCAGCTGTTCTCGGCGCCCAAGCGCCAGGGTGTGGAAGACGCCCAGCGGGTGCTGGCCAGCTGGCTGGGCCTCGCCGAGGCATAAAAAAACTCCAGACTTCCATCGGGGGAGGGGAGAAGTCTGGAGCTCAAGACTGGACCGCCAAAGCAGGGGTCCAGCATCTGCCAACACTAAACAGCAAAGGAGCAGAACGGTTATCCGAACCGTTCAGCAATTCAGACGGGGCGCCTCGAGAAAGGTTCGCCCCGCCCGGGAAGAAAGCCGGCGCCCTGACTAGCGGCCGCTGGCGAGTCCCAGACCCTCGTCGACGCCTAGGTGCACGTTCATGCACTGGACCGCGGCGCCGGCCGCGCCCTTGCCCAGGTTGTCCAGGCGCGCCACCAGCGTCATCCGCTCGGCATTGCCATAGACGAAGAGATCGGCGCGGTTGGTGTCGTTGCTGGCCTGGACGTCGAAGAAGCCATTGTCCAGCTCCTCCTCGGCGGCCACCGGTGCCACACGAATGAAGGCTTCGCCGTCATAGTGACGGGCCAGCGCTGCCTGCAGGTCGGCGGCAGTGGTGCCCGGGCGCAGCTGGCTGGCGTGCAGCGGAATGGTCACCGCCAGGCCCTTGAGGAAGGGACCGACGATGGGGCTGAACACCGGCGCGGCGGCCAGGCCGCTCTGCACGCGCATTTCCGGCAGGTGCTTGTGGCCCTGGCCCATGGCATAGGGGCGCGGACTCAGCAGGCGGGCGTCGCCGCCGGCTTCGTAGGCGGCGATCATCTGCTTGCCGCCACCGCTATAGCCGGTCAGGGAGAAGGCCGACAGCGGGGTGTCCGGGGCCAGCAGGCCCGCGTCCACCAGCGGCCGGGCCAGCAGGATAAAGCCGGTGGCGTGGCAGCCGGGATTGGCGATGCGCTTGCTGGCGCGCAGCGCTTCGCGCTGACCGGGCGCCAGTTCCGGCAGGCCGTAGGTCCAGCCGCTGTCGGTGCGGAAGGCGGTGCTGGCGTCAATGATGCAGGTGTTGGGATTGGTCACCAGGCTCACTGCTTCGCGAGAGGCAGCATCGGGCAAGCAGAGAAAGGCCACATCAGCGGCATTGAGGAAACGCGCGCGTTCGGCCGGGTCCTTGCGCTTGCTCTCGTCGATGCGCAGCAGTTCGATGTCCGAACGGCCGGTCAGGTAGTCCAGCAGACGCAGGCCGGTGGTGCCTTCCTGGCCGTCGACGAAAACTTTGAAGCTCATGGCGGTGCCTCTCGCGGATGGGCGCTGAAAGCCTCGATTGTAGCGACTCAGGCAGATCAGGCATACGCCGCGCAAAGCGGATACAGCCGTGTCTCGTCCGACCGGCGCAGTGAGCCGGATCAGCGCGCTTCAAGCGAGACGGACAGGTACAGATCTAAAACTCAACTATTTGTACGGATACAGTACTGTGCAGCTGTAAGTGGTCTGGTCCTGCGCCAGCACCGAAGCTTGGGGTTACTCCACCGCTTCGCTGGATATCGCCATGGATCGCCTCTCGCCCGACACTGCCATTACCCGTTTCGTCTCCCCTCGGCGTGGATGCCGCGCCTTGTTCGCGCTGCTCTTGCGCTGGCGCTCGCGGGCGCTGGGCCGGCGGCAACTGCAGCAACTGGACGGCCGCGCGCTGGGCGATCTGGGGCTGAATCGGGCCGATCAGTACCGGGAAGGCGGCAAACCCTTCTGGCGAGAATGAAAATCTGCGCGGGGATGCGACTTCCTCGGGCGGACGGTAGTCTCACCCAGGCCTATCCAGACGGGAGTCCCCCATGAAAACCCTGCACCTGGGCGCCGCCGCGGCGCTGTTCTGCCTGTCCACCGCCGCCTCGGCGTCGAGCTTCTATGTCACCACCGACATCATCGTCAACGCCATCGATGCGACCTCGGACACCACCTCGTCCATCACCGGCTCCTTCAAGAACGACAAGCTGGTACAGGAAGCCCGTGACGATGCGGCTACTTTCGTCGGCAGCGCCGGCGACATCCGCGGCGTACGCCTGGAGGCGGCGCTGGACCACCTGCGCAGCCAGGCGCCCGAACTGCGTCAGGCCAGCGATGACCAACTGGCCCAGGCGATTCTCGCCATCTGACGCGCAACACTGCGATACCCCCGTACCCCGTGCCTGCTAGCCCGGAGCGGGGGGCTGCGTTAGCCTTGGCGACCATCTGCCACCGGAGGGTCGCCATCCATGTATATCCGTCGTTCTGCCGCGCTGTTGCTCGGTCTCTGTCTCGCCACGCCGGTCCTGGCGTTCGACTCCACCACCGAGGGGCTGGTGAAGACCATCTATGGCACCAGCCAGCTCACCACCGGCCCGTTCCAGAACAAGCTCGTCCTGGCGGCGCGTGACGATGCCGCGGCCTTCGTCGCCACCGACGGCGCCCTACGTGGTGCCCAGCTGGAGGAAACCTTCCGCGCCCTGCGCGCAGCCGATCCGGTGCTGCAGGCCTCCGACCGGGAACTCGCCCAGGCGATTCTGAGTCAGTAGTCCGTTTCAATTCCGTGACATCCCTGGAGTATCCATGCGCCGTTCCCTGCTTATCGCCGCTGCCCTGACCCTGGGCGTTTCGAGCCTGGCTCAGGCCCAGACCCTGGTGGCCACCAGTAACATCGTGGTGCGGGCGCTGCAGCGCAGCATCGACTTCACCTCCGATACCACCACCTCCATCCGCGACGCCAAGATGATCCAGGCCGCGCGTGGCGATGCCGCCAGCTTTGTCGCCACCGACGGCGATATTCGTGGCGTGCAGTTGGAAGAAGCCTTCCGCAGCCTGCGCGACCAGTTCCCGGTCGCGCGCCAGGCCAACGACCTGCAGCTGGCCCAGGCCATCCTGGCGCTGTGAAGAACCGCGCCGGCCGGCTGCGGCAGTGGCTGGCTGGCCTCGCGGCCGGCCTGGCCCTCGGTGGGGCCCAGGCCGCCCTGCACCTCGAACTCGATACCCAGGGCCTGACGCCCGCGCAGATCCAGGCGACCCAGCAACTGCTGGCTGAAGCCCAGGCCCTACTGCCACCCAAATTCAAGGCGGCGCTCGACGAACGCATCCCGGTGCGCTGGAGCAGCGAACTGCTGGAAGAGGCCTATGGCGAAGCGGATCGACGCAATCTGCTGCTCAATCGCCGCCTGCTGTCCAGTCTGGTGGACGGCAGCGACACCCGCATCCAGACCGGCCGGCCCCATGGCACCCAGCACCGCGAGCTGCTGGCGACGGTGCTGCACGAGCTGACCCACTTCTATGACCGCGAGCGCGTCTGGACGCCCGAGCAGCGCCAGCTGATCCTCTCCTGCGGCGGCCTGGGGCTGACCTCCGACCAGTTGCCGGTGAAATGCCAGGGCCAGGCCGGGCGCAGCTACACCCTGTCCGACGATCCACGGCTGCTGGACCTGGCCGGCTGGCAGGTGAAGACCCGCAAACACGGCAATCGCGAGTCGAAGAATCTCTTCATCGCCCGCAGTCCCGATCTCTATGAAGTCACCAACCCGAAGGAATTCGTGGCGGTGAACATGGAGTATTTCCTGCTCGACCCCAGCTACGCCTGCCGGCGGCCGGCGCTGCAGCGTTACTTCGCCAAGCACTTCGGCTGGTCGCCTGCGCACGACGCCTGCCCGGGGCGCTATCCCTATCTCAACGCTGGCAACGACTTCGGCGAGGCGCCTCTGGGCTGGCTTGATCCGGAGCGCGTCTATGCGGTCGACTACCTGCTGGCCGAGGGCAACGAACAGGTCATGAGCCGCTGGGGGCACAGCATGCTGCGCCTGGTGGTGTGCGCCCCGGGCCGGCCGCGTGGCCCGGATTGCCGGCTGGATCTGCAATACCATCTGGTGCTGTCGTTTCGCGCCTTCGTCAACGACGTCCAGCTTTCCAGCTGGCGTGGCCTGACCGGTTCGTACCCCTCTCGGCTGTTCGTGCTGCCGCTGGCCCAGGTGGTGGACGAGTACACCAAGGTGGAGCTGCGTGGCCTGCAATCCGTGCCGCTCAAGCTGACCCGCCCGGAGATCGCCGACTTCCTCGAACGAACCGCCCAGGTGCACTGGAGCTATGACGGCCAGTACTACTTCGTGACCAACAACTGCGCGGTGGAGACTTTCAAGCTCCTGCACGACGGGGTGCCACGCCTGGCCGATGCCCAGCTCGATGTCATCACCCCCACCGGGCTGATGGATGCCCTGAGGTTCAAGGGCCTGGTGGACACCTCGGTGCTGGACGATCCGCGCGAGGCCTTGCGGCTGGGCTATCGCTTCGACAGCTTCCGCGAGCGCTTCCAGGCCATGTTCAAGGTGGCCCGCGAGCGCCTGAAGCTGCCCCAGGCGGATGTCGAAGCCTGGCTGGCACTGACCCCGCAACAGCGCCGCGAGCAGTTCCAGCGCGCCGACCTGCGCGCCAGCGCCGCCTTGCTGCTGCTGGAGCAGGCGGCCTATCGCCGGGCGCTGCTGCAGGCGCAGACCGAGCTCAAGGATCGTTACCTGGGCCAGGACGCGGTGGACAAGGCGCGCTTCGGCAAGGCCGGTGGCGCCCTGGAACAGATCCTCAAGGACAGCGGCTACCTGAGCCGGCCGGCCGAGTTGCTCGGCACCGATGGCTATGGCCTGCCACAACCGGGCGAGTGGGAACAGCTGACCGCCGAGAGCCAGAAGCGCCAGGCGCACCTGCGCAGTCTCAGGGACACCCTCAACAACGAGGTCCGCCAGCTGCTTTCGCCGGAGGCCCGCGATGGCCTGGACCTGACCGAAGCCAACCTGGACCTGCTCGGCAAGCACCTGCGCGAGCTGAACAAGGCCAGTGGCGGGCTGGAGTTGAAGTAGGGCGGTTGGGGTGTTGGGCTTGGCATAGCTCAACCTACCTACCGGATTTCGCCGTAGGTTAGTTGAGCAGGCCTTATCGTCGAAGCCTAACGTTTCGAGCATCCGCTAGCGCTTCGGCGCCTTGTTCTGCGGTTTGGCGGGTGCGGCGGGTTGCGGACGCTCCAGCAAGGCCAGCAGCTGTTCTGGCGGGACTTCCTGGCCGTTGAGCATCAGCCGCCCGGCGCTGTAATTCAGGGTAGCCACCAGATCCTCACCGTCGGCCTTCAGCAGGCCGCTGTTCAGGCCGATGCCGGCCAAGGCTTCGGCGGTGGCCTGGGCCTGCTGCTGCATGGCCGGCTGGGTGCGCTGGGCGCCTGTCTGAAACAGGACGCCATCCACCAGGCTGCCTCGCGCCACCGACAGGCGCGCATCGAGACCGGCCAGCATCTGGGCCGCGAGTTGCTCGGGCGGCAGATCGTAGGTCGCCGGCTTGGCCAGGGTCAGGTCCAGGCGCAGGTGGTTGCTGCCGCTGGGGGTATCGAAACGCAGGTCATCCACCACCAGCTGGGGACGCGCGGCGAGCACATCGCCGAGATGCTGCTGCAGGGTCGCCTGGGTGGTGGGATCGAGACCCTGCTCGGCATCCAGCTGCAGGTGCTGCAGTAGGGTGTTGAGCTGAGCCAGGGCCGGGCTGTCGAGATGGCTGTAGTGGCTGCTCAGGGTCGCCTTGCCCAGGGTCTGGCCGGCGATGTCGAGCCGGCCGAGGCTGGCGTTGAGCGTACCCGCCAGTTGCTGGCCCTGTTGCTGGGTGTCGCCCTGGAGCTGCAGATCCCGCAGCTCGACCGCAGGCTTGCCGGGCATGGCCAGCAGCAGGCGCCCGAGGCGCAACTGACCCGGGCCGAGCCAGAAACCATCGGCATTGCGGCGGTTGTCGCCGGTCAGGCCGAAGCCTTCGGTTTCCAGCTTGGCCCAGCCATCCGGGGTGTGCACATTGAGGCTGAATTGCCCCATTGTGCTGTCCAGGCGCAGTCGGCTGGCCTCCATGTCGGTGCGGAAGGTGGCGTTCAGGCCGGAGAAGGCCACCGCGCCCTGTGACTGGTCCACGTGCAGGGCGGCCAGGGCGAGACCACCGTCCACCGCGCGGTCGTAGCCCAGGGTGGCGTCGAGCCGCACGGGCTCGGCGCCCTTGGCCAGGGTGAAGAGGTCGGCGGTGAGTGGCGTACGCGCCAGGGTGAAGCGGTTGACCGCCATGACCGGCGCCAGCTGCAGGGATTTGAGGCGGGTCAGGGGGAAGGGACCGTGCTGGATGTCGTCTTGGATCCGCAGCACCTCCACGGGCGGCCGATCCTCGGCCTGTACGGTCAGACTGAAGGTAGCAGTGCTGCTGAATACACCGCGCTGCAGCTCAACCAGTTGAAGTTGCAAGGGGTACCCAGGCAACTGAGTCTGCAGGGCTACCTGAGCCTGGCTCGCGGCCTGGCGCAATTCGCCTTCCAGCCGGGTGCCGGTATACCAAGCGCCGCCCACGGCGGTGCCGACGGCGACTAGGGCCACACCGGCGAGGGTGGTAAGTAGCAGTTTCTTCATGGTGACCAAATCCCTTTGTATGAGGCTCACGGCGGCGCGCGGCCGATAGGAAGCGGAGTGTACGAGAGCGCCGGGTGGATGCCGAGGGGGAGAGGCCGGGATCGGCTCGCCGGGCCGCAGACTGTGATGGCTTTCCGGCGGTGCCGGCGCCGAGTCGACGACCGCTCTGCTGGGTGCTAGCTTGCCGCGATCCCCATTGCCGGAACCTCCGCCATGACCGCTTCCCACTGCTTGCCTGCCCTCACTACCGTTTCGCTGAAGGGGGTGCCGGTATGAGCAGTCAGCGTCCGGTCGATGGCCTGCAACTCCCCGCCGAACTCCTCGCCCGCGCCGAGGCGCTGCTGGCCCAGGGTGGACGCCGCCTGCTGGGCATCGCCGGTACTCCGGGCGCGGGCAAGTCGACGGTGGCCGAGCTGCTGGCGGCGGCACTCGGCGAGCGCGCCGTGGTGGTGCCCATGGACGGCTATCACCTGGCCAATCGCGAGTTGGCCCGTCTAGGCCGCGCCCAGCGCAAGGGGGCACCAGACACCTTCGACGCCCGCGGCTATCACGCGCTATTGCAGCGGCTGAAAACGCCGGTGGCCGGCGAGACCGTCTATGCGCCGCTGTTCAATCGCGAGATCGAAGAACCCATCGCCAATGCCATTCCAGTCCACGCAGACACCCAGCTGGTGATCAGCGAAGGCAACTATCTGCTGCTGACCCAGGCGCCCTGGAGCGATGTCGCCGAGGTATTCGACGAGTGCTGGTACGTCCGGGTCGATCCTGAAGAGCGTCGCGAGCGGCTGGTCGCCCGGCACATGCACTTCGGCCGCAGCCGCGCGGATGCCGAGGCCTGGGTAGAAAGCACCGACGAGCCCAATGCACGACTGATCGACGGCGACCGGGCGCGGGCGGATCTGGTGGTGGAATGGCGGGATGGGGCGGCTGCCGGCAAGGCCTAGGCCTGTGCCCGCTGCCATTCGGTCGGACTCGCGCCGGTGATGCGGCGAAAGGCGCGGGCCAGGGCCGAGGGACTTTCGTAGCCGACCTCGTCGGCGATCAGCGCCAGGGGGCGGCGCTGCTGCAAGCGCTGTTGTGCCAGGGCGATGCACCAGCGGGTGAGGTAGTCGCCTGGGGCACTGCCGACGACACGTTGGAAATGCGCGGCGAAACCCGCGCGTGACATGCCGGCCAGGCCCGCCAGCTCGGCTACGGTCCATGCTTGATGGGGCCGTTCGTGCAGGGCGGTCAGGGCACGCGCGAGCCGTTGATCTGCCAGGCCTGCGAGCATGCCAGGCGTGGCGCTCGGGCGGGTCAGTAGCTGACGTAGCAGCTGGATGATCATCAGTTCGAACAGGCGGTTGAGCACCAGGCCGCGCCCGCAGTGGTCGCCAAAGGCCTCGGCAAACAGCCAATCGGCGCTGGCGGCGAGACCTGGCAGCTGGTGCAGCGGACTGACCAGGTAATCCGGCAGGGCGCGGGTCAGCGGGTTATCCGGGCCACCGCGAAAGGCCAGCGAGGCACACACCAGCTCGGCAGGGCTATCGTCCGGCGTGCTCAGCTGATGCGCGCGCGGGCGGATCACCAGCATGAGGCTGGGCTCGACCAAGTCCTGCCGCTCGCCCCGTGCGATTGCGAAGCTTAGGCGTCCGCCGCGCAGCAGGTGGATCTGGCCGGTCGCTTCACCGTCCTCATGGCGGCTCACGCCACAGAAGGCGCCCTGGTGGTAGCTATCCGTAGTAAAGGCGAAGTGGTCGAGCAAGACGGCGAGACGATCCATGGAAGAGGTACCGATTTGGACGATCTATCGCGATGTTTGGACGCTGGGCATCCAGGCGTCAAGTCGCTCCGCCTAATCTGGTTCCACGCCTGATGACCAGGCCGCAACCCAAGGAGCACCATCATGACCCGTATCGTCCCCCTTACCCTCGACCAGGCTTCCGCCGAGGCTCAAACCGCCCTGCAGGGTATCCAGAAAGGTCTGGGTTTCCTGCCCAATGCCTTCGCAACCCTGGCGCATTCGCCGGCAGCACTCAAAGGCTATCTGGCGCTGGCCCAAGCGTTAGGTAGGAGCGGACTCAGCGCCCAGGAGCGAGAGGTGGTTGCCTTGGCCGCCTCGGCGGTCAACGGTTGTGACTATTGCCTGGCGGCCCATGAATTCTTTGGCGGCAAGACGGGCCTGACCGCTGCGGAGCTGGCCGCCGCCCAGGCGGGTACGCACAGCGCCGTGGCGCGACTGGCGCGAGAGGTGACCGAGCAGCGTGGCCAGTTGCGTGACGAGCAGTTGCAGGCCGCCCGGGCAGCCGGTCTGGATGACGCCAGGATCGTCGAGGTGGTGGCCCAGGTCAGCCTGCTTACCCTGACCAACTACCTGAACAACCTGGCAGCGACCGAAGTGGATTTTCCACCCGTCGCCTGAGCATGAAAAAGGCCCCGGTCAGGGGCCTTTTTGTTGGTGATATCCCGTTCCAAACAAGGCCCGCACCTATCGTCCTAGAGCTCTGGCCCTAGCAGAAGTCAGATCAATGACTCGAAGTTGGAGAGATGCTTAACGAGCTCGGGGAGCTGCTGCTTAAGCAGCGTATCGAGTAGCTCGCAGGGCGTATGGGTAGGGTTCTTCAAAGAAGCACGCTGTCTTCGGGCTGCTTCAAGCACAGCTGCTTGATCCAAGTCCCATATGTCGGACAGGAAGACGTCGGGATGCAACGCCTCGATCTCGAAGCACTTGAGGATTTCAGCAGGAAAGTCCCTGAGGTTATAGGTGACGATGACCGAAGCACCGCATTTGATGGCAGCGGCTAATACATGCCGGTCGTCTTCGTCTGGTAGGTCGAGCCCTTTCACCAAAGGCTCATAGTCCTTTACAAGACAGTCAGGAACTGCCCGATTCATGAGTTCGACAGTGCGATCGAGCTGCGCGCTTGTCAGGTCGGGACGGTTCTTCAGCACGTTTCTCGTCCACTCATCATGGATCTGCTCGGACCAGCGCGCTCGATACGCTCCAGTGAGGGCCAGTTGCATCAGCAAATCGCGCAGAGGTGCGGGGTACAGAACACAGGCATCGTAGATGACAGTGAACGGTGAATGTCTCATCAATACCCCATGTTAAGCGCTTGGGCTTGCGCAGCCAGTTCTTCCATAGCGTCCTGACTCGCCCTATCACGGTCAGCTTTGTAGACCATGAGGTCGGTGAACTTAATGCGTCGATGACTACCGGTCTTGGTGTGTGGAATCTGGCCTTCGTCCAGCAGCTTAACAAGATGAGGACGCGAGACATTGAGCATGTCGGCGCATTCTTGGGTCGTCAGCTCTGCGTGAATCGGCACTACTTTCACGGTGTTGCCTAAGGCCAGCTCGCTGAGTATGTCCCCGAGCAATTTAAGCGCGAGCGTAGGTAATTCAACGACCTGGCGTTGCTGGGCCTCGTCAACCAGTTCAATACGCTGAGTATCGAGCTTCGTCGAAACGAAAGCAGCGATCTGACGGCTTGATTCAGTAGCCGCAGCGATTGCTTTCTCATCCGGGAGGATACTCCGAGCAAGATCGGCGGTGGTCATGATGTCTCTCCCAAAAGCAACGCACATTTCTAGCATCTCATACGCTGCTAGCGTTTATAGTCGAAATATACGAAACGCGCAATATTCGAAATAAACGAAATGGTGTCGATGCCTACGTGCCGCTGCTGGAGAGACGTTCACGTCGGCCGCTTATACCTGCCGACCGCGAGAGGCGCCCGGCAGCCTAGGTCAGGCAACAGGGAGGAGATGTTGATGATGGCGCCGCGACCGCGGGCGACGAAGGCCGGGACGGCGGCATAGGTCAGCTGGGTGAGGGCGGTGACATTGAGAGCGATCATTCGCGACATCTGCGCCGGATCGCTCTGCAGCAGTGGCGTGTGCGTACCCATCCCGGCGTTGTTGACCAGCAGGGTGAGGCTGGCGTCTTCACGCAGGGTGCGCTCCACTTCTACCAGGGCGGCGGGGTCGGCCAGGTCGGCGGGCAGGACCTCGACGCTCTGGCGGGTGGCGTCGGTCAGGCGCTCGGCGAGAGCATCTAAACGTGCGCGATCACGGGCAACCAGCATCAGGTCATAGCCGCGCTGAGCCAGTTGTTCGGCGTAGTGGGCACCAATGCCGGAAGAGGCGCCAGTGATCAGGGCAGTACCTTGTGAGGAGCGGGTCATCATCAAATCTCCAGGATGGGCGTGGAGTGATGATGAGCCGACTGGTCGATGGCGCAAATGACGCGTATAGTCATGATTTAGGACATTAGGGACAGCGATGCACCGGATCGGCTATGTATTAGGTGAGCGCTTCCAGGTGATGGCGCTGGCGACCCAAAGCGTCTTCGAGTTCGCCAATCTGGTGCTAGGCGAGACCTTCTATACCCAAGCGATCTTTTCCGAGCAGGGCGGCCTGGTGCGTTCCTCGCAGCAGCTGCTAGTGGAAACCGAGGCATTGGGCGCGCCGGGCCGCGCTGATACCTGGTTCATCGTCGGCAACCTCACGCCCCTGGCCACTGAGCCTTCGCCCACACTGCTGGATTTCGTCCGCCACGCCGGCGCCCAGGCGCGCCGCACAGCGGGGATCTGTACCGGTGGCTTTGCGCTGGCCGCGGCCGGTCTGCTCGACGGGCGCCGGGCTACCACCCACTGGTCCTTCGCCCGGGCCATGCAGGAGCGTTATCCACAGATCCGTGTCGAGGAGGACCGCATCTTCATTGTCGACGGCCCTGTGTGGACTTCCGCCGGCATGACGGCGGGGCTGGACCTGGCGTTGGGCATGGTGGAGAAGGACTTGGGTATGGAGGTGGCGCGCTCGGTGGCGCATCGGCTGGTCATGCAGCAATTCCGCTCGGGCGGCCAGACCCAGCACTCGGAATTGCTGACCCTCACGCCCAAGTCGGATCGCATCCAGACCGCCCTGGCCTATGCCCGCCAGCACCTGAGCCGGCCCCTGAGTGTCGAGGAGCTGGCTGAGGTCGCCCACCTTAGTCCTCGGCAATTCAGCCGCGTGTTCACCGCCGAAACCGGGCAGTCGCCCGCCAAGGCCATTGAAGGTCTGCGCCTGGAGGCGGCGCGTTTGATGATCGCGCAGACCCGTCACTCGCTGGAAACGGTGGCGCAGGAGACCGGCTTTCGTGATCGCCGCCATCTGCGCGAGGTGTTCATGCGCGGCTTCGGCGTGCCGCCACAGATGATCCGACGCGACGCCCGTCGTCTGGCCTAGCCCAGGTTTTACACGTTTCACGTGGAACCTGGTTAGTAGCGTAGAAATGGTTTATCCGCTTGCGCTATTCAAGCCGCAGCTTAGCCTAAATCCCCTTACGCGCGCTCAACAGGCGGCTTGATCTGCCACGGCTTGAGCGGCCTGAAAGGCCAGATCCCCCACGATGTCTGCGTGCGCTTCCTGGCCGCTGATCACGTACAGCATCTGTGTCCAGAGCACATCGTAGCTTGAGAGCCAGGCGAGCAGGTCCGGATCCAGCACGTGGACGTGGAGCAGTGCGGTGGCTGCAGCCTGTAGGCGATAGGGCCGCTCAGCCGGATAGTGAACGCGATAGGGCCGCTGCAGCGGGCCTTGCCAGGGTCGCCATGGCGTTCCGTCATCGTGTTCTACGTAGAAATCGACAACGAGCTTACCTAGATCCTGCAATAGCACGGCGTAGGCCACTGCGGCGGTCCAGGCTTCGGCTTGCTCTGCCTGCTCCTCGGGTGGCGCGCCTGCAGGTAACAGGCAGGCCTGACGCAGGCGAAGTGCGCAGATGACGCGGTGAAGTGCCTGATCGAGCATGCCTCCGGCGTACCGATAGTGTCCGTCCTGTGAAGCGGGAAATTCCTGAACCAAATGGGCGTACCGCTGCAAGGGCGCCAGGTACAGCTGTTTGAATTGCTCGCGTGAGACCGCAGTACGCTGCCAGATCTGTTCTACCAGGACAGCGCGGGCAGGACGTGCCAGCAAGACGTCTCCCGGTAGGGGGTGACGCAGGCGTTGAGCTGACTCTGTCGTCGGGTCTGGACCAGGCGGTGGAGAGGCGTCGGTGCGGCGATTGAACCAGCGTCTAAGCAGGCTGAGGTCTCCGGCTAATCGCATCACCTGATGGAAGAAGCGTATGTGCTGGTTCACGGGTTGTGCCTGGTGAGTCAGGAAAAAGCCTTTACTGCATCCCTTGTCGCAGCGCTTGCGTTCCCTTGCCGCCTGCGCCTCGTGCGTCTTGGGTGGCCGTCGCCAGCGCCTGAAGGGCCGCACCGGCCCGAAGGCCTGCCCAGGTCAGGGCGGTTATCCAGAACGTTGGAAAGGCGATGAACATCGTAGCCATGACGAAATTCAGCAGGAGGTCGCCGAAGGCGTTGTTCAAGCCGATCAGCGGATCGAAATTTCGGTGGGGACGTCCGGCGCCAAAGCCCCAACCATAGAGAGCATCCAAGATGGTGCTGTCGAGCCAGCGTGCCAGTTGAAACCAGAACTCCACAAAGAAGAGCGCGAACTGCACGGTGCTGAGCGTCATCGTGGTCTTGAGGTCGCAGGTGCCTATGACCAGCAGCAAGGGAAGGCTAATCACCAGCGCCATTTTCAGCAGCGACAGCACCATCGGCAGTGCCTGACGCACGACGTCCATGGCGGGAAAGAACCCCAGGGATCCCAAGGCTAATCCCGTGTCGCCAGCCAGGCGTGCGGCCATGTTGGGCAGAGACATATCCACCTGCCCACCATAGTCGGTATAGACCTGACCCTGATTGAGCTTCTGCTGGCGCGGCGCGACGACGGCGCGTATGACCGCATCGTCTACGGTCTGCCGGGAGGCAAAGCCTGCCCACTGCGCCAGACGGCTCAGCAGGCCGGCATCGACCTGGGCCAGCAATCGTTCGCGCAGCCCACGCTCCGGATCGGACCACCATTGGCGACAGGTCGGATAGCCCGCACCAGTTGCGCCCGGTGCCAGGCCTGCATCACGCGTCGCTTCGTAAGGCCAGGCGGCGCGTGGGGTACGCGCCCGGTCAATGTCATAAAAGCCGGGTGAGTTGAGAAAATAGCGAGAGCCGATCCAGGTGACGTCATAACGCTGATCCGCAGCCAGGCCAGGGCGCTGCATGAACAGCCGGGCGCGCGAGGGGCCGTAGCACTCACGGGTGAAGTCGGCTACCTCCTGTGCGAGCAGTGGATCGGCAATGCGGGTGGCATCAAGCTCCATACGGATCTGTCGCAAGTCCGTACCGCAGGGAATGGCCGCAATGGCCGCGCCGGTGACGGCCTTGGACAGCGCATGCACAAAGAACCACCAGACCGGTATAAGAGCCTGCTGTCCATTGAGCTGGGTATAGCTCAGGGCCCAGCCGGTCTTGGCAGGGGCCGCAACATCGACCTGGCATTGGCGGGAGCGGGTCATATCAAACTGAAGGGTGTTCAGCGATACCGGGATCATGGGAATCGCTGCAAAGGCGATGACGCCGATCGCCAGGAGCATGCGGCTTTCGATGCGCCGACTGGACAGCAAGCTCTGCTGACTTTCATCCGCGCTGACGGTACGGGCGTGTAGCCATTCCTGGACCACGATCAGCAGAAAGGGCAGCGCAAAGAGACCGCTGGCCAGCAAGAGATTCCAGATGCCGTTATGGATAAGCCAGCCGACCAGGGTGAGGTAGTACTCGAGGTACTCCGTGGTATAGAGCGTCATGACAGGTTGTCCTCACTACACGGCGTAGGCCCAAAGGCGCCATTCCGCAACCGCCAGCGTCGACAGGGCGAGGCCTTCCAGCAGATACAGCCGTACCACGCCGCGCAATGACCCTTCGCGGGCGCGTACCCGTTGGTGCAGCCCATACCAGCCCCACGCCGTGAGGCCATACAGACACAGCCGCCACAGCACCAGGAGCGTCGCGTGCGTCTCCAGCCAAGCAGTCCAGGCCTGTAGCCGGTCTAGGGAGGGTTGGCCGACCTGCGGTGCCAGAAGGAACACCACCAGGAGCACCAAGGCGGCCAGTGAGCGACGCCGCAGGCATTGCTCGCGTACCGCGCGCCAAATGAGTTGCCTCATGGCGCATCCTCCTGAGGGGCCTGAATCACATCCAGGCGGCGGGGCGTGGCATCTCCTTGGAAGATGCCGCCTGAGCGAGCGGCGCGTTCGCGTTGGCGATCTACCACGCGCGATGCCGCATTGGTCGTTAACGTCCTGCGCAGCTCCAGCTCGGTCTTCAGGTTACCGACCTCCTGGGTCAGGGTTTCCTGCTCGGTACGAAGGGTGCGCGTGGCGATCTCATTCGCGGCGACGTTGGGCTCCTTGAGACCGGTCAGCAGCAACCGCTGGAGCAACAGCGCTTGCTCCACGACGCGTGACAAGGCCACCTCGGAGGCGAGGCGCTCGCTCAGTACGTCTCGGTCCGGCTCATCGCGTAAGGCCTCGATGACGCCTCGGGTGACGGGCAGGGCGCGGCTACCGGCAGCGGCGAGCTGCTCGGAGGTGGTGGACGTGGTGCCCGCAACGAGGTCGCGCAGCGCGCGCAGGACCTTGTCGTACTCCTCCTGGATCAGTGGCGTCAGGCCTACGCCGGGTGTGGTTTGGGTCTTGGTGCACTGCGTACAGGTTCTAAGTTCGCGCTCTCCCAAGACCCGATTGGCCCAAGCCGTCGCAGCGTGGGGCGACGGCCAGACCTGACAGATCAACCGGTCGTGGCACTGCGCGGGGTCCAGGTCGGTGGTCTCTTGAGCATTTCTCCCGTTGAGCAGGTTGTAGCCTGCCCGGGTGACATCGCTGATCAGGCGGATCGGGGGCTGATCACGTCCTCCCGCTGGCGCGCCGGCAACCCAGGGCACGCCCTGCTGACCCCTGCGGGTTTCAGCCTGCTCAACCGCGGACACTCCATCGCGACTGGCGAGGGTTTGTTTAAGCGCCATGCCTTCTGCCAACTGATCCCACCCGGCGCTTCCGCCAGCGAGATCTGCCATGCGACTGGCCAGGGCGCGACAGCTGGCCTTGGAGCGATCGAAATCGAGGCGTGCCTGCAGGATGCCATTGGTGAGGAGGTTATACAGGGCAGGATCTGCCCGCTGGATAATGAGCGCGGGGAGTGAGGCCACCGCGCTCGTGGCGTTCTGGATGACGTTGTTCATCAGGGTGTGAAAGCCGTCGGTGATGCCATTGAGCTGGTTTTGCACCGTGGTCGATAGGCTCATGTCGCCGCAGACCAGGTTGCTGTTCCACCCAACGCCCACACCCAAGCTCTCCATGTTGCCCGCCGGGCTCATGGACACAGCCCGGCCGCCGCCAATGCTGTAGAACACCTGGTCACTGAAGACCGGTCCGCTGAGGTTGATGCCTGTGTTATCCACGCGGAGTGATTGCGCGCCACTGCTGGTGAGCAACAGCATGCCTGCGGCGAGGTGCAAGGCCCGCCAGAGGCCCATTCGATGAGGAGGGGTCATGGAGATACCTGCTGAGATCGCCACATAAAGTCCTGACTGCCTAGCAGCACCTGGCCCTGGCGCTCACAGCAGGCATAGGGGCGCCACAACGCCCAGGCATAGTCGCCTTGGGGCGCCTGTGGGCCCACTTGCTCATGCGGGAACACCACGCAGGTGGACGAAAGTCGAGGCGCCAAGGGCTGCCACCTACCGGTCTGGGTATCGCCCTCTTTGAGCGGGCCGGCGGGCCAGTAACCCGGTTGCGGCTGCGCCCGCAGCGGATGGTAGACGTGGGGCTGTCCCTCGCGTGTGACGATATCGCCTGCGCGTTGGGCGATAACGGCGGCGCCCTTGTAGTCATCGGCTTGATGCACAAAGCCGGTACGGGGATAGACGGTGCCCCAGAGGTTGGCCTGCGCGCGGGTGCCAATTTCCCGGAGGCCGGGTGACACCGCTTCAGGATAGGCGCGCTCGGGTACGCCATATCGCCACGCCAGGGTATCGAGGGTGCTAAGCAAATAGGGTTTGAACGGCGTGCCGGCGCCACCGCAGGTGTAGTCAAACTGGTCGGCGTACTGACCCAGGGCAGCAGCGCCGGGATGACCGATCACATCAGCGTTCTTGAACAGGGCGAGGTTGTTTTCATGAGCATCGGCGCTGGTTCCTGCGCCGCCTGAGCGCGCCATGGAAGTCGCCGGGCTAAGCGCACGCAGGGCCTGCCACGGGTTTTCACCGGTGTTTGAATAGCTGGCAACGACGGCGTCCGGAACGTAATGCCTGACCTTGAGCGAGGTGCGGACGCTACAGCCGCTTAAGGTGCAATAAAGCCAGTAGCAGATGCCGACAACGCGATACTGCAGACAGTCGGGTGAAGCCACTGAAGCCACGATCACCGGGGTATCCAGTGCCAGTGCTGCGGTCGTGCTGGCAAGGGTGCCGGCCAGCAGCAGAGGACGCAGGCGAGCAGAACGCTTCATGGCCGGCGGCCCTGCTGGCGTTCGATGCGTGCCACGGCCCGGGCCACGTTCGTATCGCCATAGACGACGTAGCGGTGATCAATCACTACGGCCGGCAGGTGGGTAAGGCCCAGATGCCAGGCCTGTAGAAGATCTTGGTAGGCATGGGCCAGTTGCGGGGCGAGGGCCGGCCTCTGTTCTAGGCGATGGCGAACCCGTTGTTCAGCAGTCGCAAGGTCGGGTGGTAGGTCTCGAGAAAGCTCTCCTTGCAGCCACGAGGCCTCGTCGAGCAGAACGACACGGGTACCCTGAGTCTGGGTGAGTGGATGGTGGCGGTCCGTATAGGCCACAACATTCACTGCCTCTGCGCGAAGGCAGGCTAGCCCCAGGACCAAGGGGCCCAGACAGATAGGGCGATACCGGGCGTTACGATGGGTCATGGCGGCAGTCGTCTCCAGGCGCGGGAATATGCCTAGTTCAAAAGACGACGAAGCCGAGTACCAGAAAGAATAGGGAAGCGAGCCTTACCGGATTTTTAGCGACGTTTTTGCTTGACCGCGCATGCGGTCAGCACCGGAGAACACCCTTTGTGAGCTGCAGTGATCGACGCTCAACACATACTCAACTGGCAGCGGGTCTGGATCACACTGCCCCGTGCTGCGTTGTAAGGCTGGAATGAGCGCTAGGCCAGCGCACAATCGCTCATAGGTATAGTGCGTCAGGCGCCAAATGACGGTAATGTATACGCCAAATGACGCTAGAGGGTTTTGTCATGACTACTGTCACCAGCCGGTCGACCAAAGATTACAACCTAGCCAAGCCGACATGGTTTCTCATCCATATTGATGCTGGCCAGCTTAGTGATTACGACATCTACAAACGCACTACAGAGGGCTTTCACCGTCACGACGTAGATGCATTGATTTCGGCATATCAGCCTTTGGCGCACAAAAAGATCACCAGCCGCATCATTGGCAAATCGATCCGTACGCTGCAACGCCAGAACAGCTCAGGCCGCTCCGAAAGGCTGGATGCTCTTCAAAGCGCTGTCGCGTTCCAGTACGCCAAGGTGCTAGAGGACGCGATCAATGTGTTCGGTGACCAGCAGCTTGCAGAGCAGTGGTTGAGTCGGCCCTGTAAGTATCTCGACGGAGACATTCCTTTAGATGTTATCCATAACCCGATGGGGTTTCAGGCGGTCGAAGACTATCTAGAGCGGATTAAGTACGGGGTCTATCAGTGAATGCTTTGCCTTGGTCGGGAGCGTGGCATGCCTGGCGCCTCGACCGTGCTGAGTTTGCGGACACATGGGACAAAGGAATCGGAGCCCATAAGGTGGGTGGCCGATGGAATCCGCCGGGGCGCCACGTTGTGTACGCGGCTGCGGATCCTGCTACCGCGATCTTGGAAGTCGCGGTCCACACCGGGTTTGACCTGCTGGATATCGTCCCGCATGTGCTGACTTGCTTCACTGTACTTGATCCAGACCTGATCAAGGTCGTGCAACCCGAGGACGTTCCTAACCCCAATTGGTTAACAAGTGCCCGGCCTTCTCCGAATCAGTGTCAGTTCGGGGACAACCTGTTAGATAAGCATCCGTTTGTCCTCATACCCTCCACAGTGTCTAGACACTCGTGGAATCTGCTCATGAGTTGCGATTTGGCAGAAGGCTCATACCGGTTGGAAAGCCAGGAGCGGTTTGGCCTCGATACGAGATTGCTTAAAAAAGTGGGCGAAGAGTAGAAAGATCAAAAGCTTGCTAACGCAAACTCATAACTCTGATTTGCGTTTCGCGTGCTTTCGGGTGGATTTTCCAGCGTGAAACCAGCCTTACGGATGTGAAGCACCGCTCCTGCTGACGGTAAATTACCGCCTCGCTTTGATAAATCGATTTGGCCACGCTTGGGTGGAGCATGCAGATTAGGGCATGCGTTTTCTATAAAGCCTATGGCAGTGCGGCGACTGATCATCCCTGCGGATAATGAGCGACAGGTCTGCCTGAGCGGCCGCTCGTTCAGTTAGGCTGCGGCCTAGGAGGGTCAAGGAGGGCCGTGGTAATGCCACGCTGCCGGTCAAGCGCCTCTGCCATTTTGAACGCTGCGTCCAACTCGCTGAGCCCGTCCTGTTGCATATAGCGGTAGCGTTCGGCCTTTTCTTCCGGGTCGGTCATGGCCAAGGCTAGAACCAGGCTCGGTGGTACCACGCGAAAGAGCGTTTCCATCGACTTGGACAGGATAACCCCTTCGCTAAACTTGCCCGCTTCCTTGCGCGCCGAACGCATCAAGGCCTTCTGCGCCGGCGTCAGCTCGCGGAAGCGAGCGATCTTCTCGACCTCGTCGGGAGGCATTGACAGGCAGATCCACCACTCGATCATGTTGAGCATGGGTTCGGCCGCTGCTGGCAAGTCGTCCAGGTTTTGAGTGGCCAGCCAGAACCAGGCGCCGAGCTTTCGCCACATCTTGGTGATCTTGACCACATAGGGTGCCAGCAGTGGGTTCTTGGTGATGATGTGTCCTTCGTCGGTGACGTTGATCAAAGGACGTCCCCGAAACTGATCGCGCTCAGCCAGGTTGTTCACGGCGTTGATGAGGCTAACGTAGGCCACGGCAAGCTGCGCGCCATAGCCCTCCCGGGCAAAGGTCGCCAGATCCACCAGGGTGATGTCAGCCTCAGGCCACGGCGTGCCAGGGCGATCAAAGAGTTCGCCGTCGCTGCCCTGACAAAACAGGCTCATGGCTTCGGCCATTTCCAAGAGGCGGGCGCGTCGAGGTTCGGGAAGGGCGTCGTCGAGCGCCTGCTCGCGCAGCGTGGTGCAGAGGTCACGGGTCAGCACGGGCTGTCCCTGTGCTACACAGCGCTCGGCGGTGGCCAATAGGCAATGGCGCAGCAGGCTTAGGTCGGCACGGGTCATGCGGGCATCTTCGCGTGGATCCCCGCCGGTAATCATCAGGCGCGCGATGATCTCCAGTTCGCCCAGCACATCACGCTGCTCATCCGACGGCTCATCCTCTGCACTGTCGAGCGCTTTGGAGGAGGTCGGTGTGACCAGCCGCCAGGCATCAGCGAAGGGGGCCAGGCTGATGCCGCTGCCCGGTGTAAGGGTTACGCGGTGAACGGATAACCCCAGGCGGGCGGCGAAGTCGGCAAACAACCCAAAGGAGTTACCGGCCTCGACGATGAATAATCGAGGTCGGTACAGCGCGGTCACCTGCTGCAGCAGGTAGTTCAAGGTCGCGCTCTTGCCCGACCCAGTTGGGCCGAACAGAAACAGGTGGGCGTTCATCTGGCGATCCAGGCGGTTGAGCGGGTCGAAGGTCACCAGGCCCCCACCTCGATTGAAGAAGGTGATGCCGGGATGACCCGTTCCGCTACTACGGCCCCAGACCGGCGCAAGGTTCGCGGCATGCTGCACGAACATCAGTTGGCTATACCAATGCCGGCGGTCGGCCGCAGGATCAAAGACGGCGGGTAGCCAACGAAGGTAGCTGTTAAGCGGCGCAACCTCCGCGTCTTCGCGTACCACTTGCAGGCCCGCTGTCAGCAGCACGTTGGTCAGCGTGTGGCAGCGTTGGCGCAGGCTCTCCATCGCCGGTGCGCGCACATAGAACGCCAGCGCGCCTCGATACAACTTATGCTGTCCACCGATTAGGGCTCGGGCCTGCTCGACGTCCTGGCGAGTGTGCAAGGAGGCGAGGGTATCGCCCACGGCCTTGCGCGCCAGGGTATTGAGCTGCGCTTCCAATCCATCCTGCGGCGTTGCGACTACCGTCAGGCACATCACCGTGCCCTCTGGTAGCTGATCCATTACCGCATTGAGGGCCTCACCATGCCGCATCTCACCGCTCAGGTGACCTGCTTCCGGAGGCTGACGCAGTCGATCAACCACCAGGACGCGATGAGGCTGATCGTCGAAGTACCACACCCCTGTTGTTCGGTCTGAGCGAGGTGGCGTGAAGAAAAGGCGCTGCGCAAAATCGGTCCCGCTGGCCAATTCCAAGGCGTCGGGTGGTGTCGTGTCCGGATAGCGGGTCAGGGCGTAGAAGCGTGCCTTGTCGGCATCGGTATGGCCCAGGTGAGTGGGATCGGGATTGAACCAGCGCAGCAGCCAATCGTGGATGGCGGCAGCGTCCAGGCGTGTGCTGGACACACCCGCGCTGGCAAGCGCTGCGGTAAGGCGGTCGCAGGTTGCATTCAGATCCTGCTCAGGCGCTGAGACAGGGCTGCGGCGCGCGGTGGTAGGAATTCGCCGGTAGACAACCATCCGGGTACGGCGGTGCTGCCCACGCCAGGGCAAATGGGTCACGGTGGTGTCGTCGAACAGTCCGCCGGGCTTGCTGACCGCCTGCAGGTGGCGGGCGGTCAGGCGCAGGTAGTAGTCCGTGAAAACGCTGTGGCGGGCGTGAGGGCGGACGTAGTCGGACAGTGTGTCGAGGTAGGTCTCGAAGGCGGGTTCGTCCTGTGAATAGAACTGCACGACCCAGGGGCTCTCGTCGTGCTCATCGAGCGTTTCCTGCAGGGCGGTTTCTACGGCGTCGCGCGCTTGCGCGAACCAGTCAGGCTCGCGTCCTTCTGTCTCCAGCGGTTGCAGCTCGAAGAAGGCTGCCACCGAGCGGCCATCATCCAAGAGCATGCACTGTGAGTCCGGCAGGTATTCCACCCACGGCAAGAGATCGACGAGCGAGGGCGCCTGTGCGTACAGCCTGTCCTGATCCGCCTGGGTAGCGGGCCGGCGTCCGGCCTGGTCCAGGCAGGCGCCTGGGGCGGCCAGCCCGTGCTTGGCCAGCCGCATGACATGGGCCTGCCAGGCATCCGACGAGCGAGGGTCCGGTGTCGTCTGGCGCAGGCGCGGCCAGCGGAGCCAAGCGCGGCGCATCAGTAGTCCTCCACGCGCTCACCGGGCAGGGCGTAGGGTGCGTATCGATAGAGCGGAAACACCGTGCTGTAGCCTGGCACTGGAACAGCCTCCTCACCGGCCAAATGCGGAAAGACATACATCACCAGGTCCGGGTTGGGCAGACGGGGAAATTGCTGATTGAGGGCCTGAGCGCGCTGGCGCAGGTTCGTACGCATGCTGCTGGAGAGGTGCTCATCCCCGACGGACAACGGACGACGAACCAGCTGCCGGGCCTCGTTTAGGCGAGCCTCGGCGCCCTGGACACTGCTCGTGTGGGTACGCCAGAGGTCGAGCATGGTGTGATCACCGGGCGGCAGTAGCGTGTCCTTGCTGGCGCAGCCCGCCAGCGCTAGGGCTAGCAGCGGAGTGGCAAGCGCGAAAGTCACATCAGTCCAAGGGTGCTGCATGGAAGCCTCCTGTCAGGTGATGAACTCGTCGCCCCTGAGGGGCGTAATCCAGCGTGACGGGCCGCTCCAGGTGCACCGCAACCTGGGCGCCGGGCTTGACGTACACCGCCGCGAAGGCTTGGCCATAGAACCGATTGACCCACTGCGACAGGTCCTGCATGCCACTGGCCAGGATTTGGTTGAGCGCCCCCTGTCCGGACGTGCTGGTGGTGCCGAACGTGCCGGCGCCGCTGAAGACGGCATGCGTGCCCTTGTCGGCTGACAGGAGCGATGCCGCGCCGGCACCTGCAGCGGTGATCAAGGCTTGCGAGCCCAGGTACTGAGCGGCATTGCTACGCCGCTCGCCTGCTACGCAGGGAATGCCCTGGTCATCGCTGATCCAGCCCAGGGCGTTGTCCGCCGACTCACCGCGCCGGGCCTGGCCGCTGGGCAGGTCATCGTCAGGCAGAGTGCGGATCGTGCCGTCGGTAAAGACGAAGGTCAGGCTGCGGATCTGTCCGCGGACGCAGGACAAGGTCCAGTCGCCAGAGGCCGTTCCGCTAACCACGGCGCCGGCCACGTCGGGTAATTCGATGCCGTTGGCGGTCAGGTTGTCCGGGCCGATCAGCACCTTAAAGGGGTAGGGGTCATTCACCGTGCCGTCGACGGGAACGCGGCCGATCAGGGCCGTCATGGCGACCGAGCCCACCAGGGTGGCATTGGCTGGCAAGGTATAGACCGGTTTGGCCGGAGCATCAGGCGCGTGGCTCATTCGGTCGTCAGGGACTGGGGCAGGTGGCGACTCAGAGGCTAATCCAAGCTGCAGTGGGTGCGCTTGGCTCTTGCCGGGCGCAGCGTCAGGCGGCACATCGCTTGGCTCAATCCAGCGCAGTGGTACTTCAGTCGACCCCTCTTGGGTGGGCTCCAGGCCGAGTCCTACCGGCAGCTCCGTGGCATCGCCCTGTGCGGGGGTGTGCAGGCGCTGCTTGACGTCGTTGAGCAGTTGTTCGGTCTGCTGCCGTTCACGCGCCAGCTGCTCCTGAGCCTGCTGCCGCTGCGCCCGCTCAGCCTGCAGGGCGTGTTCGATTCGCTGATCGACCAGCGCGGTTGCATCCTCAGGACGGCCGGACGCCTGACGCGAGTGCTGCACATCGCGCGTCGCAGTCTCCAGTTCCTGACGCAGCTGCTTGACCTGCGCCACCAGGGTCGCGACGGTATCCCGAGGGGAGTCACCTTCAATCCCCAGGGCGGCGCGTTCCTCGCGGGTCAGCGCATGAGCGGTTTCGGGGTCAACATCAGACGTACTGGATGACCCGGTGCATCGCGTAAGGCCGATAGCAGCCATCATTCCGGCCAGGGGAATGGCTGCCCATTTGAGTAGGCTACTGATCTTCATCGACATTACCGTGGCGCAGCGCGGGCAAGACAGGAGGGCGAGGTGTGACGTCTGGGAAGGGCGTGATCCTGGGGAGCAAGGCGCCCCGCAGTCCCTGGTGGCGAGTGACGAGATAAACCACTGTGGTATCGGTAGCCTGACCGGACGGGCCAAGGTCGGGGTGCTGGAAGGTGGCGGCCACAAAGTCGCCCTGTAGTGCCTCGGGTACCAACGCGATAGGACGTGCGCTTTGATTGCTCAGGCGAACTGCGGTGACTCGCAGGTGCTGCAGTTGCCAGACGGCAAGGGCGTGTGCCCTAACCAGTAGCCCCGGCAACAGGCTGTCCAGCGGCAGCGCTTTCTCCACCGCGACGGAGCGAATGCCCTCGACCGGCTCGAGGGTGCGTAAGGGTGCATAGAGACGCTGCGCGGCATAGCGGGTCAGGGTCATCGCAAGGGCCGCGTCCGGAACGCTCTGCGCAGTACCGGCTTCAGGCGTAGTCGGCGCGGGCCGCGACTCTTCGTCTGGCGCATCCAGAACGATACGAATCGGCTCCGCTGCCGGTCGCCCCGATTTGGCCGGCTCTGCGGCGACGTCGAGCAGGATGATCATGCCCGTCTGCACATCCTGTACCTGCAGCCGCGTGGGCGGAAGCACGGTGCTGGCGCTTAGGTACAGCGCGCCGCCGGTACTTTGGATACGCAAGCGATCACCTAGAGCTGTAGGGATGCCAACGCGCACCTTGCGGTCGAGGAACACGACACGCTCCTGACCTACCGTGAGCGGCACTGCGAGGGGCAGGCGCTTCCAGTGGAGGATCTGTGTGGCCTGACCGGGTGCTGCCACACCGAGCCCAAGGAACAGCGCGGCGAGCAGGGATAGGGGCTGGCGAGTCATGTGGCGGCTCCTGGGGCTTGAGCAGGCGTCGGGTCCGGATGGATGTCGATGCGTTGTGGCGGCTGGGCATAGCAGTCCAGCGCAAGGCCGAACGGGTTGTGCTCAGGATCTTGATCCAGCCTTACGACCTTGAGCTGGTAGCGCACCAGCGCCCGCTTGATCTGCTCGCTGCTGTAGTACTCGTCCGCCGTCAGATCCAGCGTGACGATCCAGTCGCGAGTCGAGATCACCCTGACCCGACCCGCCGGGTCCTCGCCGTAGCCGCGCCCTGGGATCTCGTAGACTCCCCGGACGCGTAACCGCAGCTCGCCGTTGGCGCGGCGACGCTGATAGTCCTGCTCGAGGAAGGCCTGGCAGGCGGGCGTAAGGTAGGCCGAGAGGGTTTTGAGGTTGCGCGGGTAATCCGCCTCGCCATCGCTGGGCCAGCGTTGCAGCTGCTGCCAGATGTAGAAGGCGAAGGCATAGACGTTTTCGGGCGGTACGTCCCACCAGGGTCGGGTGCTGCCTGAACGCAGGTCAGGCGGGATGTGGATGGTCAAATCTCGCGGTGCGCTCCACCAGCCAAGGCCCAGTAGCAATGCCAGTAGGGCCAGGGCACCGGCGGCCAGGCGAAGGGTGCGTATGTGCGCCTGCAGATGCACGATTTCGTGGCGAAAGCGGCTCATGACCAGCGCTCCCCTTCACGCAGGACCGGCCGGGAGCGTCGTGTGCTCCAGGTGCCTGAGCGCAGGATCAACGCCTGTCCGCCGACCCAGGCGGCCAGGAGGGGGAGGCGGGTTGCTACCTGCCATTGCAGGTGCCGATGCAGCCAGGTGTCAGGTCGTCCGCGCTTGAGGGTCTGCAGCGCTCCGCTACTCAGGTAGAGCCCAATCGCCAGGGTGATGAGGATGCCGGTGGGCAGCACCGCCAGCTGCCCAACCACAACCGCCAGTGGCAGACTCAGCCCTAGCCCGACCAACGCAAACAGCGTGGTGGCAAACCAGAGCTCGTCCGCGGTCAGCCCTCGGACAACGGCCGGTTGGCGATTGAGTCGGTGGGGCAGGAACAGAACCTGGCCGTCTTCGGCGCGTACGGTCTCCATGGTGAGGGGCAGCTCCTCGTGTCAGAGCACACCGATGGCGGTGGTCAGTAGCCAGATCCCCACGACCAACAGCATGGCGCCTACGGCTACGGTGAGACCAAATTGCCCCCAGGTGGCGCGGCCGGTATGGATCTCGGAGTAGCGGGTATAGGCGTGGTAGCACACGCCTATAAACATGGACGCCACAACCAGCAGAGCGACCAGCATGACGATGTCGTAGCCATAGTTCTGCAGGGTTTGCAGGATGCCGGTGCCCTGCCCCCGGGTGGGCGCTTCCATCTTGGGCAGGCCAGCGGCGTGGGCTCCTTCAATCAACCCGATACCGCTGACGGCCGTCAGGGGTTGAGCAAGATGGCGAGGGCAGGTACGCAACAACGACGTAGACACGTTCAGGTCCTCCATGGGTCAGGAGAGCAGTAGAAAAATCAGGGCCACGTACAGGAAGAAAAAACGCACCGCGACGCCCAGCAGCTGGCGTTGGGTCATGCGGTGTTCGGCCCAGCTCACGAAGGCCGTGCGTAGGGCCCACACGCCCCAGAGCTGAAAGACGGCAAAGACCAGGCTCAGCACGACCGTGGAGACGGCAGCAGGGGTGAAGCCACCGCTGGCCTGAAAGGCCGTGCTTTGTGCGGCGGAGAGGGTCATGGCGAGGACGCCTCATGTGGATCAACCTCGCGAACGTAGTCACCTGCCAGCGGTTGCAGATCCCTGGGCTGGGCACGAGACGGTGTTAGGTAGTGTTCGATGCCCTGCCGGACGCGCTGCAGGTCTTCCTGCAGACGGGCATAGTCGAAGTGGTAGCGCGTACCTTCGGGCGTTGACAACGCAGCGGTCTGGACGGCCAAGCGTTCGGTGATCGTTAGTTGCCGGATGACGGCAGCTAGCTGCTCACGTTCAGCGTCACTGTCGCCCGCCCGCGCATGGGGGGTGCTTAGGGCAACCGAGAGCGATGTGAGGAGGAGTGGCCAGTGAAGTAGGGCAGGGCCTTTGCGCGTTGCCATCTTGCTCGCATCCTGAGCGATTCGATGGCGCGAAGGTGCCGTTTACTGGAGCGTTACACCGCAGAAAATCCGATTCAGCGCGTACCCAGTTTTCTGTGGACGGCGGCCTCACCGAGAAAGCGGAGCGCATGCCAGCCGGTTTGTTGGTTGCAACCGATAACTACGGACGTTAGATTTTGGCTGTCGTGGTCAATCCCGCGACCGGGCGTCAGAACCCGTTAAACCAGGGCGCGGCAGCGTCATAGCCAGGCGAATATGGGTCGTTTGATCCGTTCCGCTTTTCTATGGCAGGCCGTGCGGGGCAGGCTATTGCCTGGCCGGTTCCCTTGGTTTCCGGTTTCTGACCCCCGTACGGTCTGCCACCACTTCTGCGTCAGAACGGATGGTGGCAGCTCCTTAATCAAACCAGGGAGCATAAGTAGAATGCCTCGTCCTCCTTTTAAGCTCGGGCTCCGCCTGGCACATCCAACTACGTGTCTTACCTCTCGCACGGAGGTGTGCCATGACTAGTCGCACCAGCACCATTGTTCCTTTTCCAACGCCTCTGCTTCGGGCGCGCCAGCCAGACTTCGAGTCAGATACGCCGGAAGCCGAAGCGGAGTTGCGCGTGTCAGTGCTGAACGATCTGCTGGATCAGTTGGCGTCTGAGTCGGTAGAGAACGGAGAACTTCGTCAGCAACTGCTTGCGTCGATGATGCGCGAGTTGCTTAACGATGTTGTCGTGCTTTACCGCCAAGCCCTGACAGAAGCACGACGTTAACAACCCTCTTGAGCAATGACGCTGCACCTGTCAGATAAGGTAGCGCTGGCAGGTGCGCTACTGTCTTTGCCAAGAAGACAGGTTAATACGTGCTAGTGCTTTGGTAGAAAGCCGGCGGCCCGAAGTTGCTTCGCTCAGCGAAAGATCAACGACTGGTGAGCTGCGCCACCTGTGCGAGCACCGTCGCCGACTGCGATCGCCACGTTACCGGCAGCCACTGCCGCATCTCCGCAGGCAAACACCCCTGCTACGCTGGTTTCCCGCATCTGGTCTACGGTGAGGAAGTTGCCCAAGGGACCGCTTTCAACGGCAAGGCCCAACTGCTTGATCAGGGGGTTGTTCAGATGCGTGCGTGGTTGGACGAACAGTCCTGCAAGAGTAATCACACGACCACTGGCCAGCGTTACTTCCAACCGCTCCCCGCCAATAGAAACAACCTGCTCTTGCTCGAGCGAAACGCCACGCTGTGCAAGCTTCTCGCTTTGCTCTGCATCGGGCTGGAAGGTGCCGTTAAGGAACAAGGTTGTTGCTCCCCAATCAGGCAGCATTAGGGCCTGATGGATAGCGAGTGGTGAGCTAGCCAGGACACCGATGTTTCCTTTGTCCAGCTCATACCCATGGCAGTAAGGGCAGTGGAAGACCTGTCGCCCCCAGCGCTCAGCCAAGCCAGGAATATCTGGTAGCTCATCGGTGACGCCGGAAGCCAGAATCAGCCGACGGGCATTGAAGGTGAGGCCATCGCTTGTAGCGATAGAGATCACATCGGCCTGTTTCTCTGCTGCAACCGCAGACGCGTCATGCCAGGTGACGGATGGGTAGGCGAGTAGTTGCCGACGTGCTTGGTCAGCAATTGCATCTGGGCTGTTGCCGTCTTGCCCCAGGAACCCATGAGACATGGCAGCAAATCGATTACGGCGTTGCGCAGCATCAATCACCAATACAGAACGGCGCGCCCTAGCCAGTTGCATGGCAGCGGACACACCGGCGTAGCTACCCCCCACAACGACCACATCGTAGATCATGGAATTTCCCTTTTGAATTTCAGGAAACAACATAAGTTACGTGATGAGCGAAAGTCTAGGTCTTGTAACTTTTCCTGTGTCGAGAGATGCTGGCCGGCTTGAATGAGGCTTTTGAGCTATGAGAAATGACACGCGCCTATCGCGGATGCTGCATACGCTGATTCACATGGCTCGCCATGAACAGCCTGCGACGTCTGACACCTTGGCTCAGATGCTGAGTACCAATCCGGTAGTAGTGCGCAGGACGATGGCCCTGCTCAAGGAGCAGGGGTACGTTCGTTCTGAAAAGGGTCATCGGGGAGGGTGGATGCTGGCAAAGCCCCTTGCACAGATCACACTGCTAGATATCCATCAGGCGCTCGGGTCGTCGTCGATTTTCGCCATAGGTTTGGCGACCGATCATCCTGAATGTCTGGTTGAGCGAGCCGTAAACAATGCGCTGACCGAGGCATTCGATGCCGCGCAGGCTTTGCTGCTGACGCGCCTGCGAAGTATCACGCTGCAGCAGCTAGCGGATGACTTCGAACAGCATGCTGAGCTACTTGAGACGACCAGAGCGTAACGTCTTCATGAGATTCCGGCTGATCCCTAAAGCCCTGTCTGGAAGCAGCTTCTATCCTCAGGTGATGAAGTAAAAGGACCGCTCGTTGGGCGGCTTATCGTGCTTGGCTTGATGAGCAAACAGCTGGAAAACTGCTAAGGGTTATATCTAGGCTCGCACGATCAATAAACAGTGCAGGGTTCCACGTGAAACGTGTCTTAGCCTGGCTGGCGATCACTGCCCTAGATGTCTTGCTTGATGGAATAGCCAAAGCTGTTCATCAGAGATGCTTCTTGAAAGTCCCAATGGCAATTGCGGCCATCAGGCCTGACAGGATCGCACTCACAATCGCAAAGCTGGCAATAGACAGGCTGATGGGCAGTACCAGGTACATGAACCCTGGCAGCAGTGTCAGTGGAACGAAGAGGGCCTTCGCGCGGTGATGGAGATAGCCCGATTCACGCTGTACGTTGAAGCGACGCACTTGCCGTCGGACCAAGCCGTCTACGGTACCGACGAGCACGCTCAGTATCAGCAGAGGCAGTGCCTGAAGCAGCAGTAGGCTTCGTATGCCAACGCTCAGCGTGCTGTGCCGAGCTGCAGATAAAGCCTCTTTTAGCCCCGAACGTTCTTTTGCCCAAGGCAAACGCGGCGTCTTATAGCCAAGGATGCTGGGTACGGCTGGGAGCCTGCCCTGCAGCTCGATCCATGGGTTGGATAGCGCCATGAGCTGCACTGAGCGTTTGGTATTTAGCCACGTACGGGAGATCGACTGCCATCGATCCGGCCAAGGCATGCGGGCGAGATCGCGTCGATCCTGCTCGTAAAGGATCTGCGCGTGCAGATCGCGGTTATCCGGCCAAACGAACAGCATGCCGAAGCCTTCCAGCAAAAGCCGAAGGAGCAGCGCGGCGCACAGCAGGCCCAGGACGGTAAAGGGCAGTAGCAGAAGCTGGGTAAACCCTCCGTAACGACGCGGCTGGGCGTCTACAGCTTCACTCATGAGGAGATGCCTCAGCAATCGAAGTCACCGGTGGCTCTGGGGCGGTCGGGAGTGGTGAGTCTGGTTCGCCAGATGGCTCAGCCGTCTTGGGTCCGAACGGGCGCCGACGCATGGCAGCGGTCAACGCGCGAAGATCAGCCGGTAAATCATCATCGGTGTCTGGTAGCGGTAAGGGCATGCGCACCTTCCAAAGCGCGCCGCCTTCAAGCAGCGCAAAGCACTGCCCCTTGGGTAACGCGACGAGATGAGCAGGCTCAATCAGAGGCCGGCGGGAGCCCACGAGCTGATCTTGGGTGCTGGAGGTGAAGACACTGGCGGCCTGTGGATCAGAGGTATCGGTGACGCTACTGGATTGCGCGGGTGTATAGACGTCGACCTGGGGGAGTTGGCGGGTCAGCAGTTCGGCTGTGGCTGTTTCGCGTACCCGCAGCATGAACAGGTTGTTGAAGTTGCCAATCACCTGACCTGCCTTGGCGCGATTACCTAGGCGCGCCTCGATATCCGACAGGGTCTGGGTATAGGCCGTCACCTGAACGCCAGCGCCGCCGCCCTTGTTGACCAGGGGAATAAACTCATCACCCATCAGTTCGTTGAACTCATCGGCGTGCAGATTGATGGTTGGCTTGGTGCCTGGCTTGCCACCGGGTAATCCACTGTCGACGCCGAACTTGTAGAGGTGTCCCGCCACCGAAACCAGATCCGCGAACATGGAATTGCCTACGGCTGCGGCGACCTCGGCATCGGACAGGGCATCCAGGCCCACATAAACAATGGCGCGTTGGCGAACGACTTGCAGCCAGTCGAAGATCGGCCGCGGATCTTGCAGATCCTCATAGTCCGGCGAGAGCAACTGGACGATCTTGCCCGTGGTGAGCTTCTCCAGCAGCGGCAGGAGGGACGCCACAATCTTGTCGAAAAAGCTGCGCTCGTAGCGCACGGCGCTGCGCAGGCCATCGAGCACCGGATCGAAGTGATGCGTACTGGAAAGGTACTGCTCGAGGGCAACGACTCGGATCTCCCGCCCAATCATGTGCCGCGGCAGATTACGGTTGTTCAATCCCGCCTCAAGCTTGAGGATCGCCTCCCACGCCTCGGGCTCACGTGTGGCGAAGTAGTGTTCGGCGTACTGAATAAACAGCGCATCGATGTTGATGACATAGCGCTGGATCAACCGATAGTCAGGGCGCTGACCCAGCTCCACTAGAGCGCGCGCGATGATGTTGACGAAGCGCCAGGCAAACTCGCGAAAGGCGGCGCTATCGCCTTCACCTGAGAGTTGCCCGGCAAGACGAGTAGCCACCTCGGAGATACGACCAAAACGGCCGACGGCGTTGTACCGAGCCGAGCTGTCGGGCCAGCCCAGGTGGAACACCAAAAACTCCTGTTCACGGCCGGCGCGTTTGGCTTCGGCGTACATCCGCTTGAGCAGATCTGCATCGCCTTTGGGATCGAACACGATGACCACTTCATGCTCGCCCTGCGCATTGCGGCGGCGGATGTCCTGCGCAATGAAGAGCTCGGCCAGCCGCGTCTTGCCGACCCGCGTTGTACCCAGTACCAGCGTATGGCCCACACGCTCGTTCAAGGGTAGGCAGACGTCTTGCTCGTCAGGCTCGACGCCATGCAGGCGAGGTAAACCGCCAATGGCGGCTTGAGTCAGGTGACCGCGCCGCGAAGGCTGTTTGAAAAGGTGTTGGATAAAGCGGTCGTACCGGCTTGGCTCGACATAGCGGCGGCACTGCGGCAAATAAGTTTCGAGCAAGCGTTGGGTATGCCGCGCCTCCCAGCGAAACCCACGGCCGATGAACAGCGTCTGCGTGCTGACCGGTATCGCAGCGCTGGACAAGGTGTAGGCAGGCAGCCGCCGGAGATTACGTCGGTAACGCAGGATGCGATGGGCCTGATACAGCCGTACAGCGGCGAGGCATAGGAATGCCATTGTGGCGAACGAGGCCATTGGGGCTGGAAGCCCAAGCGTCTCGGGGAGGAAGACAACAAGGCCAGCCGCTAACGTGCAGGCGGCGACGCTGTAGAACTCCACGGCTGGACGAAGCCAGCGCTCATAGCCGGTTGGATGGGACATGGCCTGCGCTACCTGTCATCCGCAATTGGCAGGAGCAGCACAGGGTAGTGGTGCAGCCCCAGGCGTTGGGCGAGGTCATCCCCCGAGGTTGGAATGAGAGTGAGGTCGGGGGCCAGGCGCCGAAGTTCGGCCAAGGCCGCGGCAGTGTCGATATTTACCACCAGGCCAATAGCCTGCTGGTCCTTCAGCTGCCGCTGCTTCTGGCTCAGCCAATGACGTGAGTACTCATCATCACCGATGAGAAACAGGGGGCTAAGCCCAGGTGCTTGGAGCGCTCGTGTCGAAGCTTCGCCTGGAGTCAGTCTTTGCGACCGCACCGGTAGCATTGCGGTCTCAGCCTCGTAAGCATCGGCAGGAAATAGGGTCACAGTGGCCGTGCGTGGTGGAGCTGTTCGTTTGAACGGCTCGAAGTACGGCCGGGTGGAAACACCTCCCTCGTGACCCACCACGATGAGTGGGTCCGCCATTGCCTGCAGGGATAGCCATCCCGTACCGAGTACGAACAGCGAGCGTCTTCCGAACCCAGGTCTCACGGCAGCTCTCCCACCTGCAGTCCACTGGCTACCTGACCCTGTAGGCGATCCAGATGCGCCTGGACGAGGCGCTGATAGCGTGCGGCAAGTGCGCCGCCGGCCGGGCGGTGATAGCGGCCGATGGCGGCTGGCCAGTCAGGCGCGGCTGCGCGCTGCTCGACGAGGATCGCAGCGGCAATCGCAAGGTTTTGATAGGGGTCTACCAAGTCACACGGATGGGTGACGCGATGGCGGTGGTAACCCAGGTTGATCTGGCCGAGACCCACGTCGATTTTGCGGTCTGGGGTGCTGTCCATGGCCTTCACCAGGCCGCTGCACGCCGTATGGCGATTGGCAAACCGCTTGGCCTCGCCAGCCACGTTCAGGGTCCAGGGCCATGGCACTGATCGTCCTTGCCAGCGTCGGCCGCTTTCCTGCAGTGCTATGGCATACAGAACCAGAGAGGGAACGCCGGCATGCTGGGCCGCAAGCTGATAGGCCGGTGGCGGCAGCTGAGGTTGCGCCCAGGCGGCGACACTGGCCAAAGCCAACAACAAAAACCCCAGGCCAGCGACTGCTTGATGACGCCTTGCTGGCGTGGCTACTGGCGCTGCCATTGTCCATTCACCCGCTGTGCGACGAAGGGCAATTCGCCGGTAAGGCCTAGCGACTGAAAGCGGCCATTGTCATGGTTAAGGGTAATGGTCCGCTGCTGAACGCGCGTGGGATCCAGGCGAGCCTGACGCGCCCAACGCCGTAGTCGTGCGTCATCGCCTTTGCTATCCACCAGGTACAGGTCGAAGGCCCGACCCTGTGCCTGCATCTGCCGAACACGTTCAAGGCAGGGCGGGCAGTCCGCTTTGACGAATACGGAAAGGCGCGCTTCCTCGGCCACCTTGTCATCCTCGAGCGTGACCCGCTGCAAGTCAGGCGCAAGGCGCTGCCAGGCAGCGTCGTAGGCGCGCTGATAGGTCAGCAGTTTCTCGACGCGTCGGGCCTCAGCTCTGACCTGCAACTCCGCATAGCGCGTACGCTCTTCGTCACTGCGCGCCTCGATACCCAAGGCGGTTAACGGGTCCAGGTGCGGCGCGTAGATACCCAGCGGTCCCTGCATCAGCTCGCGATAGCGGGCCCATTCATTGGCCTGCAGACCCCAGGCCTGGGCCTGTGCGTCCTCGCTCAGGATGAGTCGGCTGTGTTGGGTATCGCTCCAATGCGTCTGGTCGTGGGAGGCGGGCGCAGGAGATGCCTGAACAGCCTGAAGAGAGCTGAGGATCAGGCTAAGCAACGCGGTAGCAGGTAACCGTTGTGTCATCGCGTGTCTCCTCCAGGCAGCGGCAGACGCCGCACCAGGCCATCCACCCGAAATGTCGCGGTGTCCTGGGTCAAGCCGGTGAGCTGCCATTGGCCCAAGGACTCACCCACGCGGAGCAGCGTGACGGCGTTGAGCCCTTCCTGGTGAACTGGTAACAGGGACAGAAAGGTGTGGCCGCCACGTTGCTCTGCACCGAGTAGCTGAAAGGGCGGTTTGGACGCCTTGGCCTTTGGTGCAGGTCGTGCCGGTGTTTGGCGCTTCTCGCGAGGCGCCGTTGCCTGGTGCTTCAGGGCGTGCAACTGAGCCTCAAGTCGGTCAGTGCGTTGTTGCAAGGTCAGCACGTCCGCAGCCTGGGCATGCTTTTCTTGTTGCTGGACAACGGCAGCCAGGCTGGCTTTAAGGTCCTCGCGTACTGCGCTTAGCTCGGTCAGGCTGACCAGGCGCTCTGGCGTTGGCAGGGCATCCAGTCGGGCAGTGAGGGTGGCCATATCTGCCTGCAGCGCATGAAGGTTCGGCTGGTCATCGTGTTGAGCTAGTTGCTGACGCAGGCGCGATTGGCCCATGTGGTCATGCACGATCAGGATGCTGAGTGCGAGTAACCAGGCGGCGCCGCCCAGGCGTTGTAGGCGATCAGCACGCATGGCCAAAAAGGACGCTCGCACCCTCACGATGGTCGGCCCTCGGTTGGGTAGGTCGGCGCAGGTGCAAAGCACACACGCCGAGCGAGCGAATCAACCTGTAGCGTCCAGGCAGGGCCTGCCAGGGTCTGCAGGGCGTCACGCAGCGGCAGCGGCCCCAACTGCAGGTGTGCGGCCGGCAAGGGCAGCGCATAGAGCTGAGCCGCCTCTTGCGTCTCGCACAGCGAAAAGCCGGAGCGGATCAGCACATAGCGCAGGGCATCGCCCACAGTACGGTCGGCGCCGGCGGGGATGGAAATGTCCACAACCTGGCGCATCAGGTTGCGTTGAGCGAGTTCAGGTCCTTGCTCGACCAAGGTGTAGCGTCCCTGGCGGACAACCAAAAGATCCTGTTCCGACACGGGCGCGGGCGAGCGCGCAAGAGGGGTGTCGGACAGCACGCTTGCTGGGTCGGATGGCAGCGGGGTGCAGCTTTGGAGCAGTAGGCCTAGGGCCGCCCCGGTGCAGGCAGGGATAAGGCAAGCGGTGGCGTAGGGTGCGCGCATGGAAGACTCCCGAGAAGGCGAGTCCCTACTTTCCAATGCAGGGCCGTCTTGAGGCTGCGATTAAGGCGTACTGGGGCTTTACCCGTTTTCGCTAGGCGTTAGCTAAGCAGGTTGGTTGCGTGCCACGCGATAGCTATCCCCTGGGGATAGCTATGAGCAGGTCGTACGGTAATTCTTGCGACGTTCCAGCGAGTACGTGTGGCTGCTGTATCGATCCACACAATTTGTCCGCATGCCCTCAGATCGACGGCATGAACGATCTGCGGCTCCATGGATTTCATGGGTAGCTCAAGCCAGAATCTTCGATCTGCGTACAATGTCGAGAGGCATTTCTGCTTGCAAAAAAAACCTCTGCTGCGGTTTTAGGACCTACGGTAATGCTTCTAAGCCGGCCGAAGGGCTTTTAGCACCGAATTCAAGCGACGTTTGAGACGGGAGTGAAGAATGCGTGTACTGACCTTTAGCCAGGCTTACGCCGACCTTGAGCAGGCGATGGACGAGGTTTGCCGAAACCACGAGCCTGCTGTAATCACGCGTCAGCGTGGCGAACCTGTTGTGATGATTTCTTTGGACGATTACAACGGTATGCGCGAAACCATATACCTCCTGGGATCGTCGGCTAACGCCAAGCGCCTTCGCGCCTCCATTGATCAGCTTCGGGCCAGCAAAGCCATCTCATAGGAGTGACCATCAATGAGCCATATGGCGATGCGATGTCACAAAGAAGGCTCAACAGCGTCTGAATCTCTTTACGTAGGATGGCCTGAAGGACGACGCCGAGGTGACCAACGTTGTCTCAGATGAGCCTTACCCGCACTATCGCCTGGGGATAGATACCTTCGGCGCCTGCTCCAGACTGAGCAGCATTGTCTCAGGCTATCCTCGGGGGATAGCTTTCCATAGAGAACACAGCAGTGCTGAGCAAAGCTGCGCCCTGTGAGCCAATTCCAAACTATCCCCCGGGATAGCTTTCAGGAGTGAACGCGGCGGTGCTGAACAATGTTGCGCCCGTTAAACCTGCCTAATCTATCCCCTGGGGATAGCTTCTCTGGAAGCGTACTGCCGTGCTGAGAACGTTTCCAAATGATCCTGCCCCGAGCTATCCCCTGGGGATAGCGTCCCGGGGAGGAAGACGCAACGCTGATCGCAGTTGATCTAAGTGAGCCCGGCCTACCTCAGGATTTCGCGACGTCTGGCACGCCGCACGCGCGGGTGGCGCTTCGGCAGGAACGATCGGGGTCGGCTCAGGCGGCAGCGGTGGTGGGGTTGGGGTGGACGCTGCAGCGCGGTTGAATTCGCCACGCAAAGCTTTCTGGATGATGCCGAACAGATAGCCCGCTGGATTGCGAACCGTTGAGCGTTCGCAGCGGGCCGCCCATTCATCAAGAATCGCCTGTCGCTGTGCAGGCTCCACGGGCTTGAGGGCCGCCAGGGCGCCGGACTGTTGCTCACGGTCAAGAGCAAGAAAGCGTGGGGGGAGTACGAGGTCGTTAGACAAGGTCATCTTCGTACGTACTAATTCTTTATCTACTTTACGTACAGTACGGTCTGCCTTCGGATTCCGAAGGGCGTCGTCAGAATTAGGGATTGCACCTGCTTCGGAATCCGAAGACGGTGCGGGCGTACTGTCTTCGGATTTCGGGATTTCACGGTCCGTTACCGCCAGTACGCTTTTGTCCGTCCAGCCCTGCTGAGCGAGACGTTGAGCAACAATCTGCAGGCGAGTGGGAAGGCTCCGCTGGTTGACCTGCGGATCTTCAGTTACCTCCTTTAGCACCTGTCGCGCGACCACCTGCACTGCCTTCGCCGCGTGGCTCAGTGCTTGGCTCACCAGCTTCAGATAGTCCGGATCCAGCTGGATTGCTTCGAACGGCGTGAGAGGCTCATCGTGCAGGACATAGAGGTTGCCCTGGATACGGCCGGTGTGAGGATCACGTTGTCGCCTGACGAGGCTCAGCCAGCGCGTCAGTCGGAGGAGGGCCAGAGCGCGGGCGACGGTTTCATTGGACGCTTGCGCGGCGCAAGGCATGACCGCTAAATACGGACGGAGCCGCTCGTAGGTCGGAAAGGCTGTCAGGCCGCTGCGATCCAGCAGCACGTGCAAAACCTGCCAGGCGTTGCGCTCTAGCGGCGTCAGGCGCCGATCAAGCAGGAGCGCGCGCGGCAGGCTGTCGTGGCGGTTACCGCTGTAGAGGAAACCATCCTGGGGCGTGCCGTCCGCCTTTGGGGATGGTTTGAGGGTGCGCAGGACGTCATTGAAGACAGCTGTCAGGGGCGCGGGACTCGCGCGCCGCAACGCCTCGTGGGCCATGCCTACGCTCCCTGTTGGCCGGTCCAGCGACGAACCGACGACCAGAGAAGGGCCAGCGGTACTTCATGCGCCTCAGCGAGCTCCATGGCCAGCTCAAGCATGGCGGTCTCGTCGTCGGTTGATAGCCCTCGCTGCGCTACCTCGGTTTTCCATTGCCGCCAAAGTGCAGCGTCCTGCGCATCGTCCAGTGCGGGATAACGGCCTTTGCGCTTGGGTAAGCCCAGCACCTTGCGGCGTAAGGCAACCTCTTGGTGGGTGAGCCCGAAGCGGTGACTGACCATCTCGCTGCTACTGCCCAGGCGCAGCATGCGATCAATCTGCGCGATTTCCTGACTCACATCGGCAGATTGTCCAAGCAGACGTTTGATCACGTCGCGATTGATCGACACCGTGCACCATGAGACTGGCGCATTCACCAGAAGGCTGACCAGGTCTGGCTGCTTCAGAGCGGCGAGCTCCTCCTCGTCAAATCCCATCGCTTGGCAGCGGCGAAGCTCGCCGTGATGTAAGTGGTGCAGGGCTTGGGTCAGGACGGCTTGGTTCAGAGGGTGGCTGGTCGACATGACAGAGGTTCTCGGAACATTGCACAGGATCAAGAGAAAGAACCGGCCTTTAGGCGGTTGAGGCGACGGGTGTGGCGGATGAGCCGGAATAGCAGTGAGAGCGAAGATCCACTTAGCGGAGCGATCTTGCCCGCCTGACCCTGCAAGAGCGCGCCGAGTCCATCGGCAAGGGCTGCACGGTCGGCCTGGGGTAGCGTCTGAGCGGTGCCGTTGAGCGCGTGCAGCAGAAGCAACACGGTACGCGCGGCGGGCTGCAGGGCATGAGCATCGGTCGGCCACGTACAGGAGAAGCCCAGGTGACTTGTCTGGTCGCTCACGTAGGGCTCGACACCTGCGTCTCGAGCCAGCTGCTGCGCAAGGTGTGCAATCTGCTCCCGCAGGTGCTCAGGTTGGGTGCGCACAGATTCAGGGGGCGTCGCATGGCCGCTGGATTTATCCCTGCCCAGAGAAGGTTGAGCCATGTGGGACTTGTTTCCCGCCTGCGCGAAGGGCTCACCGGTATGGCGGGCAATCAATTGCTGAATGGCCATGAGCCGTGGGGTGGTACCCGAATCAGTCTCATTGGGTGTCTGTCCCGGCACATGCGAAGTGCGCGGTGGCGTTTGCGAGAGCGCACGTTGGCGCATTTCCTGTTGATCGATGTCCAGTGCCAGCGCCTCGTAATGCATCCCGAGCGCTGCTGCCATTTGTGCGATCAGCTCGTCCTGTACGCGTCGTGGGCAAAAGTGCTCGCCCGTGGAATCAAACTGCGCCAATACGTGTTGGAACAATTCGGCAAAGGTGTGGCGCTCGCGGTGGTTTGCCAGACGCTGCCAGGTGCGTTCGCACGCCCGTCTTAGAATCGCAAGGCGTTCCACTTGATGCCGTCCAAGGCCGGCGTACAGCACGGTGGGTATGGCCGGTAGCAGATAGCGCAACGCTTCCTGCATACGACTGATGTGGGATTGGCGAACGGGGTAGCCATCCGCGTTGAGGCGCCGCGAGAGTTCGGATTGGGAGAGGGTGCGTCCGGCTTCTTGTTCGTAAAGCGCTTGCGCCCGTTGGATGGCCTTAGCGCGTTCGATGAACGTCAGGCCGCCACGGAGCTCGTTTTCGGCCAGGTGGCCCGTCAGTGCCTCCAGCTCGCCACGCTCAGTCCACGGACGATACCGGCAAGTCAGCCGGAAAAAGCGCTCTTCGCCAGTTTCGGCATAGAGCTCGCGCAGGATCGACAGGCGCGTATTACCCCCGCTGTAGATGATGTAGTGAGACTCGCCAGTACGCCGCGTGATGACAGGTACGCTGTCCAGACCACGCTCGCGGATCGAGGCCTTGATCTCGTCATAGGCCGGATTCCTTACCGTACGGGGGTTATGATCAAAGGGACGCAGTTCGTCGAGGGTGACAATCCGGAGTGACTCGTAGGCCGTTCCTGCCTTGTACGTTTCGGGCTCCAGGCGAGAATCTTCTACCGGGCTATCTTGGTGAGCCTTGGCAGGAACGCCCTGTCGGGAGGCATGGGATTCGGCATCGCCGGAAACTGTTCGGGCCAGCGGGTCAAGTGAGTCAGGTTTGATCGGCTCGTCAGAGCCGGCGGCTTTATGAGGATACGTGTGCATGGCAGACGTAAGGTCAATTGAGTTGGAGTGAATAGGTCCGGTCTCCGTGGCGCCTGCAAACGGTGCCACCGTCGGTGGAAACGCCCTCATAGCGCACGACCAACAGGAGATACCAGGGTTAAATCGCTTCTGGCGCTCTCCCTAAACCGACTGCTCGATATGCAGTCGTGCCGCTGCCCGGGCAACATGACGTTCTTTTGCCGCGGCAATGAAACAGCGTAAGTGGCGCAGTTCCACAGCCTTTCCTTCAGTCAGTGTTTAGAGTCGAGATAGGTGTGATTGGATGCCGTGCCTTTCTGGCGTAGTAGGAGCAGTTGGGCAAAGGCGCCAAGTGCGGCTACGCCGGCAGCGTAGAGCGCCAGATTACCGACCGGTTGTTCGAGCAGTAGAACGAACCCGCCTGCAGCCGCACCAAGAGCGCTCCCCAAGTACAAGGCTGATTCATTCAAGGCCACGGCAAGGTTGCCATCACCATGGTGTTGGCGCGCCTGGATCAGCTCGTTGTTCTGCGGTACCTGCAGGGCCCAGCCGACCGCGCCCCAAGCGGCAATGGGTAGCATGACAAGCCACTGATTCCACTGCGCGGTTTGAGGAAGAAAAAGCAGAGACAGTGCCAGAACGACCATGATCCCTAGGGTCAGCACCGCACCACGAACGCGATCAACCAGGGGGCCAATTAAGAAACTTCCTAGTACACCGCCGATACCCCATACCCAGAGGTAGGGCGTGACAGAGTGGATACCACCGTAGGCAGGGTCGGACAGCAGAGGGGCGATGAAGGTATACATGCCGAGGCTGGATACGGCCGCCAGCAACGACACGAGCAAAATGGTCAGGACTCGGCCATCGCTGAGCATGGCGAGTTTTTGGCCAAGGGAGCTGGCGGTCGCCTTGGGTAGCGCTGGCAGACGCAGGTAAAGGCCCGCCCAGCTCACAGCGCCCAGGAGCGTGATCAACCATAGAGCTGCTTGCCAGCCCCATTGGTCAGCCAATAGCAAACTCAGCGGTACACCAAGGACCACACCGCTGGCCATGCCGCCCAAAATTACGGCGATACCTTTGCCGCGGCGCTCCGGAGTAGAGAGCGATGCGGCGGCAGCAATGCCCATGGCGAGGTAGACACCGGCACCAATACCGGCGATTGCGCGGCAAACTACAAGCGTCAGAAAGCTATCAGAAAGGGCGCTTCCTGCGTTCGCAAGTACGAAGACCAGTAGGGCGAGTAACAGTCCAGCACGTTGCCGGTTGGGCGGCACAAGGGCGACGAACACAGGCGAGCCGATGCCATAAGCAAGGGTAAAGGCGGTAACCAGTTGGGCCGCCATGGCTACTGACACTGAGAGGGAGCTTTGGATGAGCGGGATGAGCCCTGCTGTCACATAGGAGGCCATCCCAAGGGCGAAAGCGCCCAGAGCGATGAGATAGGTAGGTGAAGTACGATTTGAAGGCATGACAAAGTCCTCACGGAGGTGAGTCGGTAAATAGGAAGTGAAGGGGCGACGCGGCGGTCGCCCAAGTAGCTAGAAAAGCTCGACGCTGACGTCGTACTCGCGCAACCAAGTATCAAGCCCGACCGCGAGTTCCATACCCATGCGGTCATACATAGGCGAGTGGGCGCCAAGGGGCCTTTCTAACGCTGCCTCTACACGGGTGAAGTCGAGGAAGGGGCGGACGGGCGCATTCGAGTCATCCTGGATAGCGGCTAGGGCTCTGCGTAGCCCCTGCTCGTAAGCGGGATCTTGCGTCGAGGGGTAGGGGCTCTTCACGCGCTCGACGATAGACGCTGGCAGAAGGTCGCGTGTCGCCGCGCGCAGAATGCTCTTTTCTCTACCGTCGAAGGCCTTCATCTGCCAGGGGATGTTGAATGCATATTCGACCAAGCGGTGGTCACAGAACGGCACCCTTACTTCCAGTCCAACCGCCATACTCATCCGGTCCTTGCGATCTAGTAGCGTCTGTACAAAACGGGTCAGGTTAACGTAGCTCATCTCCCGCATCCGGCGATCACCGGCGGCCTCACCCGGCAAGCCGGGCGCTTCAGCAATAGCCTGCGAATAGCTGTCCTGCAGGAAGCTGTGCATATCCAGATGTTTTAATAGTCCTGGATCGAACAACGTCTTGCCGTCGAAATATTTTTCCGTCACGGAAGTCAACCAGGGAAAAGTGCGCGCTTGGATGGCAACTGGATCGTGGAACCAGCGGTAGCCGCCGAACACTTCGTCTGCGCTTTCTCCGGACAAGGCGACAGTAGAATGCCGTCGGACCTCTTCAAAGAGTCGGTAAAGCGACGGCCACATATCGCCCCAAAAGGCGGGGGGTAGGTCCAACGCTCGGATAACCTGAGCTCGCAGTTGCGGATCGGCAAGTTCCCGACTGTCGAGGACGACCTCGCCATGGTGGGACTGGATCTGCTGCACCAAGTCCGTCACGAAGGGTGCATCGGCCGTGCCTCGAACAGCATCGCTTGCGAAGCCCTGGCCATGATCAGCGAAATCCAACGAGAAAGAACGGATGTTCTCTTTTCCCGCTGCAAGTAGCTTGCGCGATGCCAGCGCTGTGATGATAGAAGAGTCGAGTCCGCCTGAAAGCAGACTACACAAGGGCACATCCGAAACGACCTGACGCTCAACTATGTCTTCGAGTAGATCACGCGTGTGGCCAATGGTCTGGTCCAACGAGTGCTCGTGCTCCCGTGCTTCAAGCTTCCAGTAACGCTGCCGTTGCAGACCACTGCGGGCAATCCTGATCCATTCGCCGGGTAGCACTTCGCGCATGCCAGCAAAGATGGCCTGCCCTGGGGTTTTCACCATCTCAAGGATTTCACGCAGACCGTCTGCTTGAATCTTGCGAGGTACCAGAGGGTTCGCCAGCAAGGCTTTGGGCTCGGAGCCAAAAATCACGCCATCGGCAGTTGGAAAGTAATAAAGCGGCTTGACCCCCATCCGGTCACGGACCAGTAGCAGTTCTTGCTTGCGTCTGTTCCAGATCGCGAAGGCGTACATGCCATTGAGTCGTTCGACGAAGTCATAGCCCCACTCCAGATAGGCGTGCAGGACTACCTCGGTGTCGCTGCGAGTCTCGAACTGATGTCCGAGTACTTGCAGATCACGCCGGAGGTCCTGGAAGTTATAGACCTCGCCACTGTAGGTGATGGCTACCGCCTCAGGGTCGCAGCCGAAGGCCGCCGTCATTGGCTGGCGACCGCCTTCGAGGTCAATGATGGAGAGGCGTCGATGTCCGAATCCAATTGGTCCATCAATCCACAGGCCGCCCGCGTCAGGTCCTCGTCGCGTCATCGTTGCGGTCATGCGCTCCAAGGTAGAACGCTGGAAGTTAAGATCTTGGCTGAAAGACAGCCAGCCAGTAATGCCACACATTGGCGGTCTCCTTTGAAATCAGCCCAGAGTTTCCAAGTCACTCGTTTCCGGCAGCAGGCTGCGGTTCCCGTAAGGGACATAGCAGGCCGGAGCAGGGCAGCGGGCTGAGGACTCAATCAGGTTAAGCTGGTGCTGTAGAGCGATAGCCGTTTGCAGGTCGGCAAAGGGCTGTGAGGGCATCTCGCGAAGGGATACCCATCGCACTACGTGGCGGCAGAGGCGACTCAGCTTGTGTAGGGTTTCGAGTCCGGGTTGGGCAGGGCTAAAACACTGTTCATCGATCAGTTGCTCCCGCCCTTGATCATTGCGCGTCCAAATTCGCAGATAATCCTGATCCCAGGACGGCGTATCGAAGACCAGGCGCGTCTGAATGACTCGCTGTTCTTGATCGATGAAGCTGAAGTCCACCGTGCGCTGACGCACAATGTTCACGAAGCTGGCATAGCCTGCGAGTGTGGCCTGGCCCAACGTTCCGGTGAGAGAGACGGTATCCAGCACGGAATGTCCGGAAATCGAGAAGTCCGAACGTACTCCGATCACATCGTGAATCTGCAAAGGATCAGCGGAGGAACAGATCCACGACACCAAATCCAGCGCATGGATGACTTCACTGGTGACACCGCAGGTAGGGCGGTAGTCATTGAGCCGGTCCTTACCCCAGTGAAAGCTGGCCCTCACCAGCGACCAACCCTGTGCGCTGATCTGCCGACGCAGAGATTCTGTGGCGGGTGAGTACCGTTCTACCAAGTCCAAGGCAAAACCACTTACCTGACTTAGCTGCTCGGCAACAAGTGTCAGGTCGTCAGCGGGAGTAACGAGTGGTTTCTCGCACAGCACGAAGCCACGATATCCGCTTAGCTCCGTCAAGATTCGTGCATGACTTTCATCGTTGACGCTGACCACGACGATGTCGGGCTCGAAGTGATGAAGCGCGGACGCCACCGTAGGAAAGAATGGCAGTTCTGATGCCTTGGGTTTCCGATCAACATACGCCAAGCGCAAGGGCATGCCAGTACTGACGCACAGGTGTTCAAAGGCACGCCAAAAACGGTGACCGGCATAGCCCAGACCGATGATCAGGACGTTCATGGCCGGCCCTCCGCACGTACCAATAGGGCTTCGCCAGTCGAGGCGAATCCGAGCCTCTGGTAGAGCGAGGTAGCAGCAGGCGTAGTTTGTAGAGCGACCGAGTTCACTTGGCGCGTCCTGAACCAGTCTAGAAGCCGCTGCATGAGTGCCTTTGCGATACCGCAGCGGCGTAGCTCAGGCGCTACGGCAACCGATTGAACCCAACCCGATCGGCCATTAAGACAGTCGGGAGCCGGGGCACGGTCATCAATGATGCCTGTGGCGCAGCCGAGTATGGCTTGGGTGTACTTATGCTCAGCGCACAGGATGAGTACCCGATCTGACCCTTCAAGACAGGTGGCCAGCCAAAGCGGGTAGGCCCTGCGCCAACGCTCAGTGTCTGTGGGTGTACGGCTGGCGTAAGGCGCTCCGCCGGCATCGAGTAGATGGGCTCTGAGCTCGATGAGCGCAGGGATGTCGTCAGGCGTAGCACGACGGATGTCGTAGGAGATGCTCATCACGCAACCTCCGCACCAACCCGCTGGGAGGCAAAAGGAATGGCGAAGTGCTCGAAGGTTTCCCGTAGGGCAAGGGCCAGTTGCTCGATCTGCTCATCGCTATGGTTGGGCGTTGCGTTAACGCGGAAGCGTTCCGTGCCTACGGCGACCGAAGGAAAATTGATCGGCTGGAGATAGATGTGATGGGTTTGCAATAGGCGTCCTGCAGCCGCTTTGCAACGCTCGGCATCGCCGATTAGTACCGGCAAGATGTGGGTGCGTGAGCAGGGCATGACGGGGATGTCTTGTTCCAGAAGCTTGCCGCGCAGCTTGGCGGTATGCGCGTGCAGTCGCTGCCGTTCTGCGTCACTGTCCTTGAGGTGTTCGATACTCTTGATGCAGCCTGCCGTTACCGCGGGCGGCAGCGACGTGGTGAAGATGAAGCCCGTTGCAAAGGAACGTACAGCATCAATGATGACGGAGTTTGCGGTGATGTAGCCACCGATTACACCGATGGCTTTGGCCATAGTGCCTTGAATAATGTCTACCTGCTCCGCAACGCCTAGTTCAGCCGCAACACCGGCGCCCTGAGGCCCGTACATGCCTACCGCATGTACCTCGTCGAGGTAGGTTAGAGCGTTGTATCGCTTGGCCAGCGCAACAATTTCTTTAACGGGTGCGACATCGCCGTCCATGGAGTAAATCGACTCGAAGACAATGATCTTGGGTCGGTCAGAAGAGTAGGTTTGTAGCAGTTGCTCCAAGTGCTCGAGATCGTTGTGCCGGAAGATGTGGCGCTCATTCGAAGTTGAGCGGATACCGTTGATGATCGAAGCATGGTTACGCTCATCACTGATCACCACGCAATCGGGCAGCTCTCGCAGCAGACACTGCAAAGTGGCTTCGTTAGACCCGAAGCCGGTAGGGAACACTAGCGCCGCTTCCTTGCCGTGCCAGTCGGCCAAGCTTTGCTCTAATTGTCCGTACAACGCATGGGAGCCCCCAATGTTGCGGGACCCCCCCGAACCTGCACCGTAGGTGTCCAAGGCCTCGTGCATGGCGTTACGTACCTCGGAATGCTGGGACATTCCGAGGTAGTCATTGCTGCACCACATTACGACCGCTGATTGCGAGTCGTCGGCCAAGCGAGCCAAAGGGTAACGACCACATAAGCGGTCCAAGGTCGTAAAGGTGCGGTACTGGTTGGCTTGTTTCAGGGCTTCCAGCTTCTGATGCAAGAGTGTGTTGTACATCGGTGTGACTCCTAGGCAGTAATAGCAAGCGCGTCTATTTCTCCTCGCGCGGCAGCCCTGACGTAAGGCACTCGGCGCCAGGACGCGCTATTCTTCGCACCCTTTTGAGCCTGTTACAATTTGGTTGCTTATACTATTACTGGGAGTAATTGCATGTCGGCGGCGCGGTCTTTCGAACGTTCTCGGATTGAGCTTGCAGAGTTTCTAAGAAGCCGCCGGGAGCGGCTGACGCCTGAAGAGGTTGGGTTGCCGTCCGGTGGTCGACGACGGACACCTGGGTTACGGCGTGAAGAGGTAGCGACGCTGGCACGAGTGGGTCTCAGTTGGTACACCTGGCTCGAACAAGGCCGAGAAATCAGCGTGTCCTCGACTTTTCTGGACAATCTATCCCGTGCACTCAAGCTCGATGCCACGGAGCGTCGTCATCTCTATCTACTCGCCCAACAGCGGCCACCGTGTGAGCCCGGCAGGACGTGGTGCGTGGTTCCGCCCCTGATTATCCGGTTGATAGAGGATCTGAATGCCCGCCCGTCCTACGTCTTGAACCTGCGCTGGGATGTGTTGGCTTGGAATGACGCGGCCGACCGACTGTTTGGCTTTTCGGAGCAGACCCCTGAGCGACGTAATTTGCTTTGGATGCTGTTTACGTCCAAGCGGTTACGCCAGCTTCTCGATCCGTGGGAGGGCCAGGCAGTCCAGATCTTTTCGAGCTTTCGGCGCGATTTTGTTCAGGGAACCCAGGACGCAGACATCGTGGGACTGGTAAAGGACCTGGAGCGGGTAGCGCCGGAATTTTGTGACTGGTGGAATCGCCAGGATATCCATGGGCCCTGCCAAGGCATCCGGTACTTCCAATTGGACGGGATAGGCAAGGTGGTGTTCGAACACACGACGCTCACTGTCGATGTGGACCGCCATCTACGGCTGGTTTACTACGCTCCACAGATGGATGGAGCACAGGACGCGACGTTCGAGCGCTGGCTTAAGGAAGGGTAGAAAGAAGCTTAAGTCACGAAGCCAAGTGACCTGGCTGCGGAGTATCCATGACCAGGTCGCGTCTCGACTACAGATTTGCAGCCTACGCTGATGAAAAAGCGGTGGTAGCTGCCTTAGAGAAATCCCTCGCCAAAGCCCATAGGCTTTTCTAGTCGTCATAACCTCATGGACAGCTGAGCGCCACACGAGCGACGCTCAGCTGTCTCCTCACCTAGGGGTGACGTGCCTCTGATAGCGCTCTGCGATAGAGCGTCACCATTTCATCGAGTAGATCTCGAGCCATATAGGCCGAAATTCGCTGACGTAGGTCTGTTGGGCTATCCGCGTTGCCCTGATCGTTGGCTAGGCGATCCAACAGGTCGCTGAGCATTGAAGCCCGTATATCCGCGTCTGCCTCTGGTGACTCCCGGGTGAGTTCGGGTTGTCGCAACGAGGCTAGGTTGGCGGGGAAGGGAAGGACCGCGCCTTTCATCTCAGCCATTGTTCACCTCCACCATGGAGGTACAACGCAACGAGCTAAGGTTGGGGAGGGGCGCGAGCTTAAAAGGAAGACGATGCATGTTCATGCTGCTCCTTGGTTCGGTTAAGGAGCCGCCACCACCGTTGCTACGCGGTATGGAGGCGGACCGTACGGGGGTAGCAAACCGGGAACCAAGGGAACCGGCCAGGCCGAAGCCTGCCCCGCACGGCCCGCCATAGAACGCGCACAACCAGATGCTAAGCATTGGCTGTGAGCTATGACGCTGCCGCGCCTTGGTTTGTCAGGTTGCTACACCCGGCCACGGGATTGACCGTGACCCGTAAAATCTAACGTTTAGGCCCAGCGACTGCAAATAGTTGCCACGGATTGCGCCCCCGTTTCCGCCGCGTCTACTGTGGCCAGACCTTCTTCCCGCCTTGTTCATCCAACGCATAGGGTTTGGGTGCTGATAGAGCCTCACCTTCTGCCTCGGCCATTACTGTCAACGCAGAAGATGTGGCCCTTTAGGTTAGTTAGTGAGTGTCCATAGACTGCGCAGACTGTCCAACCAACACGACGCCGAAAGAGCTAATGGAGGCGACATTGCCGGCTTGAGCGAAGCCCCCGCCCGCCCCTGTCAGGCAGCCACGATGTTCACAAGACTCGATCCGACCGACTGGCAGCTCATCCACATGCTGCGACAGAACGCCCGCATCTCCTACGTCACCCTGGCCCACCAGCTGGGCGTGGCGCACCACCGTGGTGACCTGCTTGGCGCGGCTTGAGCGCGACGGCATCATCCAGTGCCTGGGCTCCGAATTAGAACAGGCCACCGTCCGCGTCTACTGCGCCATCAGCGTCCTGCCGCGCAGCACCGTCGGCGTCATCCGCGCGCTGGAAAAGATGATCGAGGTGGAGGAAGTCTCCTCCGTCAGCGGCCAGTTCGACTACCTGGTCTTCCTGCGCTGCACCACCCACGAAAAGCTCGACGACCTGCTCGACCGCATCGGCAACCTCGAAGGGGTCAAGCAGATGCAGACGTCAATCATCCTGAATCGGAAGATCGATCGGCGGGGTGGGGCAGGGGCTGCCTAAGCAGGCTCGGTCAGGATTGTCGGTTACGATATTCGGCGCTGCCTTTAATAGCTGTCACCACATCATCCAGCGTCATGGAGCCGCTGGTGACCTGAGACATCCAAGTGTTCATGCCGCCACTATCGGCATCACGGCCCAAATAGGTTCGATACAACTGCTGGATCGCCGACTGGGCATGAGCAACACCCTCCGCACTGCCAGCAATAGCTGCCTTCACGGCTGCAGTCGTCATTGCTCCGCTGGATATTTGCTGGACCCAACCGGTTAGGCCCGGCTGATCGGCATTGCGTCCTAGATAGGAGACGTAGAGCTGATTAACTGTTGCCTGGAGGTTACCTTGATATTCGGAGCTTCCTATTAAGGCTGCTGCGACGGCATTGGTCGTCATGGCGCCACTGTTCAGTTGGCCTGACCAATAATTTAAGCCAGCACTATCGGCAGTACGACCCAGATAGGTCTGGTATAGCTTTTCGACAGCTGAGCGGTTCTGATATTCAGCGCTACCCATTATTGCGTTGATGACGCTTGCTAGAGTCATGCCACCATTAGCCAATTGCGTTGACCAATACACGAGGCCAGCCTGTTCGGCCTCTCGGCCTAAGTAGTCACGATATAGCCCAGCAACGGTATCAACATAATTTGCACTAGCTAGCGCTGTGGCCGTTTCATTAGTCCCAGTCAGAGGGCCGATCCTCGTGCAACTTGAATCATCCAGATAGGCCTTCAGGGTGGCCCATTGAGGCCGATCCACGCCATTGATAGGCTCAACGGAAAGATTGTAATTGGCCCAGCCTGGGCCGGCAGCCCAATAGGTCGCTGGTATGCAATTCTGTTTCAGGTAGGCCAGCATCCGGCCCATGATCACATTCCAACGAGGATCGCTGTCCGGGATCCCGAATTCACCGATCATACCGCGTTTGCCGTTCTTCTTTAGCCAGTCGACGAAAGGCTTCACCCGCTGGACACCGTAGTCGTCCGGATAGGCACTGGCACTGGTCACCGCGTAGTTACCACCGCCTCCCTCGCCATCGAAGTAGGTGTGTGCCTGGAAGATCAGATTGTTGGCTGGATCCTTCAAGGCAAGCAGGGAGTCGTTCCACTGTGGCCAACGGGTAGCTTCCGCCCAACCATTGCCTTCGATCATGATCGGCCGGGTCGAATCGACTGAGCGAACGCCGTTGATGCCGTACTGGGCGGCTACAGACCACTGAGCCACGGCGTCGTGAGGTTCGTTCATGATGTCGTAGGCATAAAGCGAAGGCTGAGCACTCCAGCGCTGCGCAATACGTGCCATGACGTCCTGGTAGGCGGCATAGGAGACATTGCCAGTGCCAATCACCACACCGCGATAGCGCATGTAATTGTGGAGGTCCAAGACGACCTTCATACCGTACTTATTGGCGTAACCGAACGTACGGTCAATAAGTGCCGCATAGGTCGGATCGAACGAGCTACCCAGTGTTGGCTGCAGACGCTCCCATAGAATGGGAAAGCGGATCAGTTTCACTCCCCGGCCGCTCCATTGGCTGAAGTGCGCTTCCACGGGAAAGATGTAGTTCGTGCCATTTATCCCGGGCAGCACCTGGGAGGCAAACCCAGCGCCGGAAAGGTTGAGGCCGACCAGCGAGACCTGTTCGGCCTTGACCTTGGCGCATAGGGCGCTGGTCATGCAGATGATGGCCAGGGTACTGCACAAGAGCTTCGAATAAATCATCGGTGGGGGCTGCCATGTCAATTCTGGAATGTCATGGCCACGTCTGGAATCGAGCGTCGACACGCAAGTCTGCGGCGCGAGATACCGGAGTGATGGGCTGACCAGCGAGATATCTGCTGGTACCGAAGCTTTCTTGAGCCTTGCTCGACGAATGGACGATGGGCTACTCCACGGCTCCTTACCGCAGTAGGAGCAGGCAAGGCCGAAGCCACTGCGTGTGCTACGTCTAGCCAATCCGTAGGGGAAAATACGCAAAGCGCGATCCCTTAGGAGGTCAGTGCCAACGCTATGGGTTAACATCACGCGCCGCGTTATTTAGGTGCCACCGAGCCTCTAGATGCAGGCTACCGGACTGTACAGAGGCCTATCCGCATTTCAGGGAGCTCATGTTCACTTCAACTGCACCTCACTGCCTCCGCCTCAGCGGCTTCATGGCGGGGTACCGTCGGCATCGCGAGCCGCTATCTGACCATCAGGGGGTGGTCGGATCAGCGTTCGGTAGAACCTATGGCAGTCATTCTGCTCTATCTCCCTCCACGCCGCCGACCGCAGCCATTACGTCTGGATGGCCGCGAGTGATCACTCGGCGCGACGATGCGTTTTCCCATCACTCAGAACCTAATTTGGATGGTAATTGATGCTTGGCATGTTCAGGAGCGTCATCGCTTATCGGGAATTCATCCTTTCTTCTATCCGAAATGAATTCCTGACTCGCTTTTCTCGTAGCAAATTGGGTGGCCTGTGGATGATTATCAATCCGCTAGTCCAGGTTGCTATCTATGCCATCATTCTGTCGAACGTTCTCTCGGCCAAGCTGCCTGGTATTCAGAACAAGTATGCCTACGCGATCTATCTAATCGCTGGAACGCTTGGCTGGACGTTATTTTCAGAAATTGTAGGGCGCTGTCTGACTCTCTTCATCGATCAAGGCAACTTGATGAAGAAAATGAGATTTCCGAAGATAGCTCTGCCGGTTATCGTCGTCGGGAGTGCAACTCTAAACAATATTCTGTTGCTTGTTTCAGCCTTGGTAGTCTTCCTGTTGATGGGGCATTATCCGGGATGGAATGTCTTTTGGTTGTTACCCCTTACACTCGTTGTCATTGCCCTTGCCACTGGGGTCGGTTTGCTACTGGGAGTATTAAATGTCTTCGTACGGGATGTGGGCCAGGTCGTGCCCATCATTCTGCAACTGCTATTCTGGTTCACTCCCATTGTTTATCCCGCCAGCATCATTCCTGAAACGTTGCGCCCCTATCTGAGCTGGAATCCATTGGTACCCGTCATCGAGGCTTATCACCAAGTACTGGTCTTCAATAGCGCGCCCGATTCCCTGGCATTGCTAACCGTGGTCTGCGTGGCCAGTCTGCTGTTGTTAATTGGCCTGTTTGTCTTTCGGCGAGCCAGTCCAGAGATGGTGGATGCACTATGAGCCTGCTTAAAATATCGGGACTCGGAAAGTCCTATCGGACCTATGCATCCGAATGGTTTCGCTTTGCTCGCTGGTTTGGCTTCAAAGGTGGAGTACTCGAAGAAAAGTGGGTGCTGCGCAACATCAGCTTTACCGTAGAGCCTGGCCAAGCGATCGGCATCGTCGGACAAAACGGGGCAGGCAAGAGCACTCTGCTCAAGATGATTACCGGAACGCTTCAGCCTACCGAAGGTAGCATCCAGCTCAATGGTCGGATCTCTGCCATTTTGGAGCTGGGCATGGGGTTCAACCCCGAACTCACCGGTCGGCAGAACGTGATGCATGCTGCAGGCCTCATGGGATTCGGTGGCGAGCAAGTCCAGCGCGAAATGGGTAACATCGAGGCCTTCGCGGAGGTAGGTGACTATTTCGACGAACCTGTTCGCACCTATTCCAGCGGTATGCAGATGCGAGTTGCCTTCGCCGTGGCTACTGCGTTTCGTCCGGAAATTCTTATTGTCGACGAGGCCCTGTCGGTCGGCGATAGCTATTTCCAACATAAGAGCTTCGCCAAGATCCGAGAATTCCAGCAGCAGGGTACGACCCTGCTGATCGTTTCCCACGACCGTGACTCGATCCAGGCGCTTTGTGATCGTGCGATCCTGCTGGAGCGGGGGGGCATTATTAAGGATGGCGCCCCGGAAGAGGTCATGGATTTCTACAATGCCCTGATCGCCGAAAAGGAAAACTCGACGGTACAGCTCAAGACGCTCGAAGATGGCAAGGTACAGGTCAGCTCTGGTACCGGCGAAGCACGTGTTGAGCATATCGCGCTCTATAACGAAGCAGGCCAGGCAGTTGAACATCTGAATGTTGGGGAGCCCGCGCGTCTACGGATCAAGGTGAAAGTCTACCGAGATCTGGACAGTCTGGTTCTGGGCTATGGCATCAAGGATCGTCTCGGCCAAGTCATGCACGGGACCAATACCTGGTACACCCAACAGTCGATCGAGCAGCCCCGCGCAGGGGATCTCTACACTTTCGATATCATCTTCAAGGCAAATCTGGGGCCGGGAAGCTATTCCGTGCAGACGGCGCTGGTGGACAAGGAAACCCATCTGACGGCGAACTACGAGTGGCGTGATCTGGCCTTGGTATTCACCGTATCTAACTTCGACAAGATTTATTTCGCTGGCTGCAACTGGCTCAATCCGGATATCGAGATTTCCAAGGCATGACTTTCATTTCATTCGCACAGAACCGGGAAGACGTCATTCTTTGGCGCGCGCTCGGACATCTGGAAAAGGGTTTCTACATAGATGTGGGGGCCAACGATCCGGTCGAGCACTCCGTGACCAAGGCGTTCTACGATCGTGGCTGGCATGGCCTCAATGTCGAGCCCGTGCAACAGTGGCATGACCGCTTACGTGAGGCACGTCCGCGCGATATCAATTTGCAAGTCGCCGCCGGCTCCCGTGAGGGTGTTATGACTCTCTACGAGGTGGCTGACAGTGGCCTGTCTACATCCAGCAAGCTCGTAGCCGATCGGCATGGAGAAAAGGGCTTCGATCATCGCGTGACGCAAGTGCAGGTCGATACCCTAGGGCACCTTTGCAGCCTCTGGGAAATCGACGAGGTGCATTTCCTCAAGATCGATGTCGAGGGTGCGGAACGTGAGGTCCTGCTTGGCCTCGACCTCACGCGACTTCGTCCTTGGATCATCCTGGTCGAGTCGACCGAGCCCCTATCGCAGCGGCGGAATCACGAGGAATGGGAAGATCTCGTCACGAATCAAGGTTACACGTTCGTTTATTTCGATGGTTTGAATCGCTTTTATCTGGCGGATGAGCGCGCGGAGCTGGGGTGCCACTTCGACGCCCCTCCCAATGTCTTCGATGACTACTTGCCAATCGGTCACTTGAGCGTGATGGAGCAAGTTGGCGAGCTGTCGCACAGGTGCCACGAGTTGGCCCGTCGGGGCGAAGAACTTGCCCAGCAGGGAAAAGAGCTTGCCCAAGCTCTGGCTGAAGCCGAGCAACGCAATGTGGATGTGAGTATCAAGATCGTTGCTTTGGAAAACGAGTATTTGAAGGCCGAGCTAGAGCACCAGAAGTCCTTACTGGGCCAGGAAACGCTCAGGCATAGACTGGAGAGTGCTGAAGCACAGCTGGCGGAATCCGGTCTCAAACTCGCGCAATTGGAGCAGAGTGATAAAGAATTACTAGGCCTGCGCCAAATCTTAAGCGAATGCTTTCCGACGCTGGTATCTCCCGACCGAGACATCGCTGGAAGCATTCGCCAGCTAAGTGCTGAGCTGGCCCGCTACAGGTCCGAGCAGTTGGACGCGCAGGCCCGTTATCAGCGGCTGATCACCAGCCAGTCTTGGCGACTGACCCGACCGCTACGCGAGGCTCGGCACCGGGTACTGCGCCTTCGTCAACGGCCGGGAGGTCTGAGGCTGGCGGCCAAGAAGACCCTTCGTCCTTGGTTGATGCGATTGATGCGTCAGGTGCTGGTCCGCCCTGGGCAGCGCCAGCGCGCCTCGGCGCTGCTGCGGCGTTTCCCGGGACTTTATGCACGCCTTGCTGCTATGGCCACCCGGGACAACCTCCTACATGAGGTTCAGCGCGCCTCTCAGCCACCCCACGATCCCCACCACTATATCCAGGGATTGGAGCCCGATCTTTCAGAGATGAGCGTAGCTGCGCGCGAGCACTACCAGTTCCTCAAGTCGGCGCTGGAAAACAAGCCTCCAAAGGAGAGCAACTGATGCGCATCGTACTCGATCTGCAGGGCGCCCAGACCGAGAGCCGCTACCGGGGCATCGGGCGCTATTGCCTTTCCCTTGCCCAGGGAATCGCCCGGAACCGTGGAGAGCATGAACTCATCCTGCTGCTCAACGGACAGTTTGCAGACACCATCCTTCCTATCCGGCAGCAGTTCCAGGACTTGCTACCTGCTTCAGCCATTCAGGTTTGGTACGGTACTCAACCTACCGCAGTCTGCCTACCTGGGAACGAGTGGCGACGTGCAGCTGCGGAACTGCTCAGGGAAGCGTTCATTGCTACCCTAGAGCCGGATGTCGTGCTGATCTGCAGTCTTTTCGAAGGTACGGCGGACAATGCCATCGTTAGCCTCGATCGCTTTCAGGCCGGCTGTCCTACCGCAGTCATCCTGTATGATCTGATTCCGCTCATGAATCCCGAGCAGTACCTGGATCCCCACCCGGTATTCAAGAGCTTCTATCTGGACAAGATCGAACAGCTGCAGGCCGCAACCGGATGGCTCGGTATTTCCGAGTCTTCCTGCCGTGAGGGACGAGAGATCATCGGGTTGCCGCAGGAGCGCCTATTCAACATTTCCACCGCTGCCGATCCGCAATTCGCCCCTCAGGTTTTAGAGCCTGAGCGCCGGGCGTTGCTGTTGGAGAAGTTCTCCATCCAGAAGGACTTTGCCCTTTATACCGGAGGAGCCGATGCTCGCAAGAACCTTGAGCGTCTAATCGAGGCCTATGCTCGCCTGTCGGCACCGTCCAGAGCTGCGCACCAATTGGTACTCGCTGGCAAGATGCCTGAGCAGAGCATCGCCGCATTCAAGGCTCATGCTGCCCGGGTTGGCATCGCCGAGCACGAACTCATTTTCACTGGCTACATCACCGATCATGAGCTGATAGGACTTTACACCTTATGTAAGGTGTTCGTGTTTCCCTCTTGGCATGAGGGTTTCGGATTGCCGGCGCTCGAGGCCATGAGCTGCGGTGCGCCCGTCATAGGCTCCAACAGGTCTAGTATTCCTGAGGTTATCGGCAACCCAGATAGTCTGTTCGATCCGCTGGACGTGACGGGTATGGCTGAGATGATAGAGCGCGTCCTGGACGACGAAATTTTCCGTCAAGAATTGATCCGCCGCGGTCTTGAGCAATCTGGTCATTTTTCCTGGGACCTTACTGCCAATCGCTGCATCCATGCGCTTGAGCAATTGGCTACTCTTGCGGAAACGTCGTTGCAGCTGGCGCCGGAGTCTCGGTTGTCCCTGCTGCGGGAACGGGTTGTTGCCATCGAGACTGGTGTGCCTACCTATGACGACCTCAAGGCCTGTGCCGTCGCCATGGCCAGAAACTTCCAATCGCGGTCGAGCAGAAAGTTGTTCGTGGATATCTCGCAACTCGTCCACGTCGACTCGAAAAGCGGTATCCAGCGAGTCGTCCGTAGCATTCTCAAAGAGTTGCTCGTCGCACCACCCGTGGGGTACGAGGTCAAGCCTGTATATGCGACCATGGATAGTCGTGGCTATCGACATGCCAATGCCTTCGTGAAGGAAAGTCTTGCGGAATTCGTATCTCTGGATTCCAGCGAAGATACCGCCATTGATTACGGGGCCGGCGATGTCTTCTTCGGTCTGGACCTGCAGCATCACGTCGTGATGCGCCAGCAAGAAGAGCACCTGGCCATGCGCAATGCTGGCGTAAAGGTCGTCTTCGTCGTTTACGACCTGCTGCCCATCACCATGCCTGAAGTGTTCCGCGACTTCATTGGCGAGTTGCATCAGGATTGGCTGACCGCTATCGCCCAGAATGATGGACTGCTCTGCATCTCTGCGGCGGTGGCTGACGACATGCAGCGGTGGCTCGCGCAGCACTTGCCCGAAGGATGCCCACGACCGGAGGTTGGTTGGTTCCACTTGGGGGCCGACGTGGAAGGCTCCATCCCGACGCGAGGCTATCCTGAGGATGCCGAAAGTGTTCTCGCGCGGCTGCGTGAGCGACCGACTTTTTTGTCGGTGGGCACGATAGAACCACGCAAGGGGCACGATCAGACCCTTGCTGCCTTTGAGGTGCTCTGGCAGCGCGGCGTAGACGCAAACCTGGTTTTGGTGGGACAGGCAGGCTGGAACGTCGATGCTCTCATCGAGCGACTCGATTCCCACCCCATGAGGGGAGCCAAGCTGTTCTGGTTGAAGGGGATAAGCGATGAATATTTGACTGACATCTATAATACGGCAAACGGCCTAATATTCAGCTCCAAGGGAGAGGGCTTTGGCCTGCCGCTCATCGAAGCTGCCCAGCATGGGTTGCCAATCATCGCAAGAGACCTTCCTGTTTTTCGTGAGATTGCCGGCGAGCATGTTACCTATTTTCGCGGTATAGATGCTCAGGTATTGGCAGATTGCATTTCACAATGGATGGAGTCTAAAAAGTTAGGCCGACCGATGCCAGATTCTTCAAAAATAAAATGGCTGACGTGGAAGGAAAGCAAACTTCAAGTAGAGGCTATGTTGCTCAAGTTTAGGGCGGATAAAGCTAAATAACGCGCCAGCGACGATTTGCTAAATACTTTGAGAGAAACCCTTGGTGATATGCAAATGCTACGTCTTGTTTTTGGTTGGTTTGTCCTTTTATTAATATCGTCTTTACTGTTGTTTAAGACTTATCTCCATAGTGATTTGCTATTCTTGGATAGCGTAATGGTGGATATATTTCAGAACAATGGTAGCTGGCGTGACTGGAAAATAACTCCTGCGCCTGCCTATTTTCCAGATGTACTCAGCTACGCGATCGGTTACTGGTTACTGCCTAATCCAGCGTTAAGGGTCGTTTTCGTCTGTGTGATACAGGCTATAACCTTGGCCATGGCTTGTCTTCGCCTTGCCAGAGTATTGCAGCCTGATCTTTCTGTTAATACCAGATTGGTAGTACTTGGATCGCTCGCACTATTAACATTTGTTGCCTCTCACTCAGGGATGTGGTTGTTTTTTAACAGCACTAATAATCATTTTGCAGCACTACTCTTCCCAATTCTTGCGCTATCACTAATTTTAGGTATTGTGGAGAGGGATCGTGGTTTTGACTACTTGCTATTGGCCATTTGTGTCGTTGCCGGTACAGTGTCGACTTCCATATTTATCTTGTCTTTCACATTGCCCATGGTGATCATGAGCTTCACGAGCATGTTGATTAGTCGTCGCTCGAAAGCCAAGGTGAAAGTTTGGGCGAAAATTCTGGCCGCTCTTTGCCTTGGACATTTGCTCTCGACTGGTGTCAGTCGCCTGTTGATCTCGTATGATGCTCTTAGCGGTCGAGCTCCGATGACTGTTGAAGGTGCCCTAGTCGCGGCAAAATATCTATATGCCGCAACCCTGGGAGTATTTGGAAGAGATAATCTCTACACCTTTACTTTGGCCCTAGTAATTGTTGTGGCTATGGCTTGGCTGTCAATTGACTGTGCTCGGCGTTTGTCTTTGAGTAATAAACAGACATCAGATGGAGCCTCTGCTTTAGTTTTTCAATTTCCACGTGAACAATGGCAGTTATTCCTTTGCTTCGCGTTCCTCTGCTTAGTCATTCCTGTGTCAGTGGTTGGGGTCGTTGCCTCAGGTGGCTTCCTCGATTTGGCAGGTTATCGGTATTTCGCTTTCCCTCTTGTTCTAGCAATTTTGCTATCGATCGTAAAGTTGAGTTTTTGTGATGCTTTCGAGAGGAAGACCGCTCAGTTAGCAATCCAATCTTCGCTAGGGTTGATAGCCGTTTTGGGTGTGCTTTCGTTTAAGCCGCTCTTGGTAAGCAGTGGTCAGCCGGACTACGCTACCCTAGTGAAGAAAGGGGTAAAAGGGCCTTCTGACTATGTTGCTAGCTGTATAGATGGGATTGCCAGGCAAGGTTTAAACCTAGGATCTGGAGTCGCGGATTTTTGGAATGCTCGTAGCGTCTCCTATAAATCAAGTTTTTCCCCTTACATTCTACCAGTGCTGCAAAACGCTGATCCTTTTTTTCATATGATGACTCTGGGTCCATTGAAGGATCGGGGGCGCTATGATTTGAAGCCTTACAATTTTGCGATCTTGAATCGCTCAGGTACGCGCTCTCAGTTCGATTTGTTACCCGAGACAATAGGTCGAAGCTTGCCAAAACCTGAGCAGGTATTCACCTGTGCGGGCACTGACCTCGAAATTTGGTTTTACTCTGATCAAAGCCTCAACGATTTTATGCAGGCTAAAATTGATAGCTTTCTCGGTCAAACTGGGCAGTTTCGTCGATATGAAGTTGAAGGAGATAAAGTGCTTGGCCTCATAGGAGGCGCCGAACAGCATGAGCGGACCGCTGTAGCTGGTAGAAGCGGTGAAGGCTTTCTAATGTATGGACCCTATATCGATCTTCCTCCGGGTGAGTACCAAGTGACCATTGACTACAGCGCTAGTGCTTCGGGAAGCCGTTGGGATGCAGGTAGATTCAACGATCCAGAAAAAAATTTAACGATCTCTTCGGGGAATTTTCTAACCACAGTAAATTCCACCGCAAAGCGGTTTACCCTAAAAAACAAAATAGAGCAATTTGAAATACGAGCTTGGTATAATGGTCAGGGCAATTTATCTGTACGCAAAGTTAGTATTTTGCGAGTATCTGAGCAATGATACTGGCGCGCAAACTTGAGTGGCGACCAGAAATAAGACTGATTCTAGGGTTTGTGTTGGTATCTGGGCTGGGGTGGATTAGTGATGTCATGGCATATTTCGTGGCAACGCATGTCTTCTTGGCGTCTGCCTTTTCAGCCAACATTTTGTCTTCTTTCATAGGCGTCACGCTTGTGTGGTTCCTGTCAATAAAGTCACTTTTTAAGGTGACCTCTAAACGCAGGCGTTATTTCTTGATTTTGTACTGGGGTTGGCAGGCTGTTTCTATCTTTTTTTATTCTAAAATCATACAGGGAGTAGATGGTTTTATGGCCGAATACTTCGCGGGTGGAATGTGGCTTTCATATTCATCGATAACTGCCAAGATAGTAGTCACGCCAATTAATTTATTGTCCAATTTTCTGTTTATGCGCTGGCTTAGCGGTTTGATTAAGACAGTCATTAAGGAGGCTTGAGTGGATCAAATGAAAGGAAATGAACGCGTTCTGGTTTTTATTCCCGCCTATCGTTGTCAGGCGCAGATTACCAGAGTGATCGGTCAATTCGATGCTGAGGTCCAAGCGTTAATCGATACCGTTATCGTTGTCGATAATATCTCTCCAGATGGAACCCTGCAAGCTGCGATAGATTCGGCCGTAACTATCAATAGTTGTAGATTCATCGCCTGGAAAAATGATGATAATTATGGTCTTGGCGGCTCGCACAAGGCAGCTTTCCGTTATGCTTTGGAGGAAGGCTACGAATACCTGGTTGTTTTGCACGGTGACGATCAGGCAGATATACATGACCTTATTCCTGCATTTAAAAAACAGACTCACAGAAAAGTGGATTGCTTGCTAGGGGCCCGCTTTATGAAAGGTAGCCGCTTGATGGGATATTCGAGGTTCCGCACCCTCGGCAATAGGGTCTATAATGTGCTATTCGGATTAGTGGCAAACAGGCGAGTCTATGATCTCGGGTCTGGTTTGAATCTGTATAGATTGGATGCGTTTAAAGAGTTTTATTATAAAAAATTTCCTGATGATTTGACTTTCAACTACGTCATGCTGTTGGCTAGCTTTCATCGCAAGCAGAATGTTGCTTTTTTTCCAATTAGCTGGAGAGAGGAAGATCAGGCATCTAATGTAAGACTGTTTCGTCAGGCTTTCAAAGTTCTAGGTTTGCTTGGGGGCTGCCTGTTTAAAGGTAATGCTTTTTTTGAGGAAGAGATGCGTAGCAAAGTAGTTTCTTCTTATAGCGGAAAGATTGTGCACGATAAAAATGCTCATGAATAAGCGCGCGCTATTGGGCTTCTTCTTGTTGTTTGTTTTTGCCTCACTTGCGGCGTGGCTTTTTTTATTCGGATTTTCTATACTTCATCTTTTGGCAAGTGAGCAGCCTTTTGCGCTATTTTGTATAATTGCACTTTATTTTTCTTCGCATAGTGTCCGTATGTTACGGCTGTCTTTGTTGACGTTGGATGAAAGAGAAAAGGCATTGCCACTTATGGGGGCTCATGCACTAACCGCATTTCCAAGTGCTTTTTTGCCTTTTAAAATAGGTGAATTTTTGCGGTTAGGGGGATTTTTCTATGTTTATAGTGGAAGAAGGAAAGCCCTGGCGATTTGGCTGGCTGAACGATTCTCGGACATTGTTGTACTCGTCGTTTGCATTGTTGGATTGTATATTTTTAACGTTGAAGTTCCAGCCGAAATGCGTGTGGTTTTTATGGTGTTCCTCTCGGCTTGTCTCCTTGGTTTGTTTGGAATGTTCGCCGTCTCAAAGGTATTCGTCTATCTTAATAGGCATCTCGTATTGGTGAGCCGTAGTAGCCACGGTCTTTCACTCCTTAAGGTTAGTCATGGTTTGCGTCTTTTAGAAACTGACGTCGTCAAATCTGTCGAAGGACGGTTGTCTGGTATTCTTCTGCTAACTATTCTTGTTTGGGCCCTTGAAATGCTGGCTATCGCTGTATTTGTGAAAGTTATAGAAGCAAGTGAGCCGAGTATGGCCAGTTTATTTTATTCGGTTTTGTTAGGTGGTTCAGCAGATGGATCTAATACTCAATTGAGCGTGTTTGGGCTACATCAATCACTGGCGCTTGCCTTATTAGCGTCCGTTTTTCTGATGCTTGCTGGCACAGCTACTTGGCTAAAGGAATCTAGGTCTCGAGATGCTAGATAAGCAGAAAAATATAATACTAATATTCGACGATCGCGAGATAGTCAGCGGTGACGTTAGGAACTTAGTTGGCCATCGTCGATACGGAGAAATTGTCTTTAAGCGAAAAACGCTTATTCGACATTTTTTTAGTGCTGTTCCGGATTGGATGAGTAAAAACTTTATTCATTTGCGAAGTGCGGACGATCTCCCTGAGTTGCGGAGGACTCTAGAAACAAGCAGCGAGTCTACAGCGGTCTGCGTAGTGGCAGGGCGAGCAGGGTTTCGCCAATTGCAGTATTTGAATCAACTCATGCAGCGAATGCCCTATGCCGAAGAGGATTTCATAGATCGCCTGTATAAACCATTAATATTGTTCCTCCAAAATGCTCACTTTTTGGTAGAGAATTGGTCAACCTTCGTAGCTAGTCCGCTGCACATGTGGGACCGTGCATGGCAAGGTTTTCAGCGAGTTCAATCTATTGAGCCATTTGATCTTTCCAATATAAGAGATTTTCTGTCCTTTACCTGCGACTCTACGGCTACTCGGCACTTCAACGAGGTGCAGATAGATACGTTCTTTTACACGAAGCGCTCGACAGATAAGCGCAAGATGTTAGCCGAATATTCTTTTTACAATCTTGTTCCTGAGTCTATGCGACCTTGGCTGATTCAGCCGTTTGATTATCAAGACGAAGGTGGGCGGGCCTCATATAAAATGATGCGTTACTACCTTGCTGACGCAGCATTGCAATGGGTACATGGAGCATTTGAAAGAGATACTTTCGAGCCCTTTGTTGAGCGGATTTTATTTTTTCTCGCGTCTCGACCGCAGCAGTTACAAAATAAAGAAGACGTTGCGAAAATTGCAAAAAAGTTATTCGTTGACAAGGTCAAGCACAGGGCAGAAGAATTTCTTTCCATTGAGCGGGGTCGTAGCATAAATGATTTAGTGAAGAGCGCTACTCCACATCTTGAGTTGAATAGTCAAGTTGAGCGCTATCTTCGACTGTATCATCGTCATCAAAAATCATTTGAACAAGCCCATTTGGTTGTTGGTCATGGTGATCCATGTTTTTCAAATATTCTGTACGATCAGCAGCGCTATTTGCTTAAGCTTATAGATCCCAAAGGGGCTATAAGCCAGGACGAGATTTGGACTCATCCGCTCTATGATCTTTGCAAGATTTCACATAGCATCATGGGTGATTATGATTTCATTAACAATGGGCTTTTCGAAGTTGGATTTACAGAGGAGAGCGCTCTTAAGCTAACAATCAATCAAGGCAATATGTCGAGTCTCAAACAACTTTTCTTGAAGTCTATAGCGACCCAAGGCTACAACGCAAAAGTCATGCGCTTAGGGGAGGCATCATTATTCTTATCCATGCTGCCGTTACATCTAGATCACCCTAAGAAAATAATGGCTTTCCTAGTAACGTCTGGGAAAATACTTGACGAGATTGAATATGGATAGCTATCAAGAGGAGTTAGATGGAGTTTTGATAGTGGATGTCGACGGTACGCTGTGCGAGATTAAATCGGCAGGACAAACATATGCCGACGTCGAACCAAAACTTGCGATGATCGAAAAGCTCAAGGAGTATAAGAGTAAAGGTTATAAGATACTGTTGTTTACCGCGCGTAATATGCGAACATTTAATGGCAATATTGGTTTGTTGAACAAGCATACTGCTCCCGTTCTGTTGGAATGGTTAGATAAATGGGAGGTGCCATATGACGAGATTTTGTTCGGTAAACCATGGCCTATGAGGCGCGGATTCTATATTGATGATCGCGCTATTCGGCCCGATGAATTTCTTTCCCTTAGCGAGGAAGAAATTCAGACCTTGTTAGGTCAGGACTAGGAGCGGCATAAATGTCAATTAATATTGTTATTACAATGGCTGGTCGAGGGTCCCGCTTCACCGAAGCCGGATTTACGGTGCCGAAATATGAAATACTCGCGCATGGTAGAAGTCTGTTCGATTGGTCGATGCTGTCGCTGAAAAATTTTTTCTCCCCTGATTGTCACCTGATTTTTGTATGCTTGAAAAGTAATAGGTCTTCTGAATATGTCCTTAGCCGCTGCCACAGTCTAGGTTTAAAAAATGTCCAGATAGTTGAGCTGGATGGCCTTACAGATGGACAAGCAACTAGTGCCTACCTGACAAGAAATCTTTGGCGAGTAGATTTGCCGTTACTCGTGTACAATATCGATACATTTGTCACGCCGTCCTCTCTTGGTCCCAAGCAAATTAGAGAAGGATCTGATGCATGGATTCCATGTTTTCAGGTCCCCGGTGATCACTGGAGTTTTGTGAAGCTTGGCTCAGACCAATGGGCGATTGAATTTTCAGAGAAAAAAAGAATATCTGATTTCGCTTCGATTGGGCTTTATTGGTTCGCGCGAGCAGATTATTTTTCTCAAGCCTATGAAAACTTCTTCTCCAAGCCCGATAGCTTAGTTCGAGGCGAGCGTTATATTGCTCCGCTCTATCAAGAATTGCTTCTTCAAGGGCTGAAAATTTCGATTCTCGATTTACCAGTCGAAGACGTCCATGTATTAGGTACTCCCCAAGAGCTTAATTCCTTCATGCAAAAATCTCCTGACCAACTAGAAGGCATCGGCGATCTCTGAATTTGTCGTGGAAGCTGCCGAAACAACAGGTATCCTGTAATACGGCGTCTTTGCGTTCTAGGTTCTAGTTAGGGTTCAATCGACTTTAGGTACATTTATGAAAGCAATCATCACCGGCATCACTGGCCAAGACGGCGCCTACCTGGCGCAACTGCTGCTGGAAAAAGGCTATACGGTCTATGGCACCTACCGCCGTACCAGCTCGGTCAACTTTTGGCGTATCGAGGAGGTCGGTGTCGCCGGCCATCCCAACCTGCACCTGGTCGAGTACGACCTGACCGACCTGTCCGCCAGCATCCGCCTACTGCAGACCACCGAAGCGACCGAGGTTTACAACCTCGCTGCCCAGAGCTTCGTGGGGGTGTCCTTCGACCAGCCGGTGACCACCGCCGAGATCACCGGCGTTGGCCCGGTGAACCTGCTCGAAGCCATTCGTATCGTCAATCCGAAGATCCGCTTCTACCAGGCGTCCACCTCGGAGATGTTCGGCAAGGTCCAGGCCATTCCGCAGATCGAGAGCACCCCCTTCTATCCGCGCAGTCCCTATGGCGTGGCCAAGCTCTATGCCCACTGGATGACCATCAACTACCGCGAGTCCTACGGCATCTTCGGCACCAGCGGCATCCTCTTCAACCACGAATCCCCGCTGCGCGGCCGTGAGTTCGTGACCCGCAAGATCACCGACAGCATCGCCAAGATCAAGCTGGGCAAACTGGACGTGCTGGAGCTGGGCAACCTCGACGCCAAGCGTGACTGGGGCTTCGCCAAGGAATACGTCGAAGGCATGTGGCGCATGCTGCAGGCCGACAAGCCCGACACCTACGTGCTGGCCACCAACCGTACCGAAACCGTACGGGACTTCGTCAGCCTGGCGGCCAAAGCCGTGGACATCCAGCTGGAATGGAAGGGCGAAGCGGACAAGGAAGAGGGCTACTGCACTCGCAGCGGCAAGAAGATCGTCGCCGTGAATCCCAAATTCCACCGTCCCGCCGAAGTGGACCTGCTGATCGGCAACCCCGAGAAGGCCAAGCGTGAGCTGGGCTGGGAGCCCAAGACTACCCTGGAGCAACTGTGCCAGATGATGGTCGAGGCTGACCTGCGTCGCAACGAACAAGGCTTCTCGTTCTAACCAAGGGGATAGGCATGCCAACTGCTCTGGTCACAGGCGCATCGGGTTTCACAGGACGCTATCTCATCCAGGCGCTCAAGGCGCGGGGATTCAAGGTAGTCGGATTCGGTAGTGGTACTACCTATGCGGATGTCACCTTGGCATGCGATCTCACCGACAAGGCGGCCGTCGCTGCCGCCGTGGCGCAGGCGCAACCGGATTGGGTCATCCATCTGGCGGCGCTGGCCTTTGTTGGCCATGCCGATCAGGAGGCCTTTTACCGGGTGAACCTGTTCGGCACGTTGAATTTGTTGGAGGCGCTCGGCGCACTCGAGCGTCAACCGCAGCGGGTACTTATCGCGAGTAGTGCCAATATCTACGGTACTCCTGGTATCGAGGTGATCGACGAGTTGGTCTGTCCGGCGCCCGTCAACCACTACGCCTGCAGCAAGCTGGCCATGGAACACATGGTCGCCACCTGGTACGACCGTCTGCCCATCGTCCTCACCCGGCCGTTCAACTACACCGGGCCAGGCCAGGACGAGCGCTTCCTCATCCCCAAGATCGTCGGTCATTTCGCCCGCGGCGAGCGGGTGATCGAGCTGGGCAATCTGGATGTGAGCCGGGACTTCTCGGACGTCCGCGACCTGGCCCAGGCCTATCTGGGGTTGCTCGACAGTGACTACCGTTCGAACCCCGTCAACGTCTGCTCCGGCAACGCGACGGCGCTGCGGACCATCGTCGAGATGATGGAGCGCATTGCGGGTTATTCGATAGAAGTCAGGGTCAATCCGGCCTTTGTAAGAGCCAATGAAATTCCCACGCTCCGCGGCAGTGATGCACGCCTGCGCGAAGTGGTGGGGGGTAGGGAGCTGATTACTCTGGAGCGAACGCTCCAGGATCTCTACGCGGCCCTGGGGGGCGCTCGTTGACGGCCTTGAAAGTCGGATTGGGCACTACGGTCTGGTCTTCCGGTGTAGCCAAAGGTCATCTCGATGGCATCGGTATCTATACCCAGTCGCTATCCAAAGGATTGACCGCGGTCGCAAATGTCGAGGTCAAGCCCTACACCTTCGGCATCCATACACCGACGCTGGAGTGCGGGCTGCCGGTCAGCCTTGCGCCCCATTTCCCCAAGTTCGTCCTGAAGAACGCGCTGCTGGGTGCCGATTCCAAGGTCGACCAACGCCTGGCAAGCGACGTCGATATTTTCCACGCGCCCGACCACCATATCCCTCGGCTCAAGAATGTCGCCATGGTGGCCAGCGTGATGGATCTGATTCCGCAGATCCATCCCGAATGGGTCACGCTCAAACTGCGCCGTTTGAAGAACTGGCTGTTCAATCAGAGTGTGGGTTGGGCCGATCAGGTCATCACCATCTCGGAGTATAGCAAGAGAGATATCGTCAGGCTGCTCGGCATCGCGGATGAGCGGGTCCATGTCACCCCGCTTGGCGTCGATACGCAGTATTTCGTTCGGCAACCCGAGCTCACGCGCCAGGAGGTGTTGCGCAGGCACGGCTTGGAGCCTGGCTTCTTCCTGTTCGTCGGCACGCTGCAGCCGCGCAAGAACCTCGCGGCCGTCCTGGCTGCCCATGCCCAACTACCGGAGGCACTGCGCAAGCGGCATCCCCTGGTCGTGGTAGGACGCAACGGCTGGCGTGCCGAAGTCTTGGTCGAGGAGTTGCGTGCTCTGGAAGCCAGGGGAGAGGGCAAGTGGCTGGAATATCTACCGCAGGCAGACGTCATTGCCTTGCTCCAGAGTGCGGCAGCCCTGGTATTCATGTCGCTGTTCGAAGGCTTCGGACTACCGGCCATCGAGGCCTTTGCCGCGCGGTGTCCCGTGATCTGCTCCAACACCACGTCGCTGCCGGAAGTGGTCGGCGAGGCGGCCTTGCAAGCCGATCCAGAGCACTCCAAGGCCATAACCCAGGCTATGCTCGAAGTCCTCGACGATCCTCTAGCTGTGAGCCAGCGAGTGGAAGAGGGCGAACGCCGGGCTCGTCACTACACCTGGGACGCCTGCGCTGCTCGGACGCTAGAGGTTTATCGCCTCGCCCTGCAAGGGCGCTAGGCCCTGCTCAGGCAAGGGCCTCGCGATAGACCTCGATGAGCTTGCTGGCCATGATCTCGCTGCGGAAATGCGCCTCGAAGCGTGCCCGGGCGGCTTGGCCGTAGCGGGTCCGTAGCTCGGCATCCTCCCACAGTGTCATCAGCGCCTCGCGCAAAGCCGCAGGCTCCGGTGGCACGCCGATCCCTGTCCGCCCGTTGAGGTTGATCTCACTCATGCCTGAGCCGATCTCGCAACTGAGCATGGGCTTGCCGTACATGGCCGCTTCCAGCAGCGCCATGCCAAAGGCCTCGGAGCGCAGATGCGAGGGGAAGACGAAGCTTTCACAGCCGGCATATAGCGCTGCCAGGTCTTCTTCACTCTGACGTCCCAGGAAATGGCAGTTCTTCAGGCCCAACCGTTCGCACTGAGCGCGAAGGGCTTCGCCTTCCGGCCCGTCGCCAACGATGGCCAGCGGATAGTCGAGCCCCTGCAGCGCTTCGAGTAGCAGGTGCAGCCCCTTGTAGTAGCGCAATACCCCCACGAACAGCAAATAGCGCGGTCCGAGACGCCCGCGCCAGCTTGCCATGCGCTGCGGATCCGCCTCGGGATAGCTGGCTGGATCCAGGCCATAGGGAATCACCCTTACCTTGCTGCCCAGGCGCTGTAGGGTAGGGCTGGACCGGCGATAGGGCTCGGTCGCCGCTATCACGCGGGCCGCCTTGCCCAGGAAGCCGTGCATCAGCGGTGAATAGAGCTTGAGTAGATGGCGCTGCTTGACGATGTCCGAGTGATAGCTCACCACATAGGGCTTGCCTGGCCGTATCGCCAGCTGCAGGACGTCCATGAACGGCCAGGGAAAATGGAAATGAATCAGGTCGACCGCACGGGTCTCCTCGGCGAAAACCCGGAAAGCGCTCAAGGAAAGACCCGTCGAAGCCAGGTCGAGATCCTGTTTGATACGCCGGATAGGAATGCCATCCACCTCCACGCGTTCCGGAACGGGATGCTTGCTGAGCGTCAGAATTCGATGATCGATTCCGAAGCCTTTCGTAGCCAGGCACATCTGGCGAATGACGTGTTCGACGCCGCCATGGGTGTCGGGCAAGTAGGTCTTGAAGACATGCAAAATGCGCATGGCGAAGGTGAACTCAAAAGGAAGGCACCCTAGCACAGCTGTCTAGTATGCAGCTCTGAATCTAGGTGCTAGGAATCAATGACTTGCGCGCTAATCGATCCTTTTTATGGCTTTTTGCTATCAAATCGATTGAACTTTTCTACCGAACGGTAGTGCCTGGGCTACGATTTGACGTTGAGATTGAGTGATTTTCTTCTATCCTGACCTCGTCAAGAAGCTGGCGCGGTCACACAAGATGTGTGATAGGGTTGGCACCTGACCAAGGCCCAGATGCGTTCATCCTGGGCTTCCAAGGACATCGGTCACGAACGAATGGATCTTATGGATGATTCACCCTTCACCTTCAAGACTCGGCTGCTCACTCTCGAGCCCGGGATGTATATCCTCAGATATGCCTCCCAGGACAACGCCGAGCAGCCCTGCCTCATCAGCCTGCAGCCTGCCCCCATCGGCAAGAGCTCGGTCGATTTCTTTCCAGGCGAAACCGTCGTCCGCAATACCCTCTCCCGTCTGGGTGACACCCTGATCGTGCGCGTCAAGAACGGCGCCGGCACCCTGCTCATCACCGAATATCAGCGTGCCGATCTGCCGGTACGCAAGGTCGACCTGCGCGTCGATCGGATCGATACCTCCGTCGACATCATTCGTCCCGAACAGCAGCAGGCTCCCGTCGTCGCGAGCCAGGCGCTGGAATCGGCAGCGCGGGCCGAGCGGCATGGCAGCCCCCTGCTGCTCGAGCTCCTCGGTCATGTTCAGGCCAAAGGGGACGTCAAGGCCCACGAGTGGGTGGGCAATACCGAACAGGAAGCCCGCCTCGAAGGTTTCGCCATCATCTGGCCGAACAAGCCCCAGGGTGTGGATATCGCCTACAGCTGCAAGGTCGCCGATGTCTTGCAGCCCGCTGTGCTCAGCGGCAATTTCTCCGGCTCGCGCGGCAAGCGCGCGCCCATCACTGCGGTGGCCATGGCCCTGGTCGGGCCACGCCGCGCCGAATACGTTCTGGATGCCCAGGCGGTCTTTGCCGGATGTGATCCGCAAGACCTCGTGGACGGCCAGGAAGTTACTGCCCAACAGGGGCAGGCCAAGCTCGTCGCTCTACATGTATCGATCACCCCCCGCATCGAGATGAACGCTGCCCGCTACCAGTCTCCCAGGGAAGATCTCACCCAAATCCCGCTTCATCCCGCGCAAGTCACCACCTGACGCGCGACCTAGGAGATTCTTTTCATGCAATACGATGCCGCCATTACGTCCGCTGCTTTCACTACTGCTCTGGCCGCCACTTCGCTGAACGTCACCACCAAGAGCGTCATTGCCGACCTCCTGGACCTGGACGTGTCCAACTCCACCGTCACTGCCGCTGGCTACAACGGCAAGTCGCTGAGCCTGACCGTCGACCCGGTCACTGGCGCTCTGCAGACTCCTGAATTCGTCTCCCTGGATGTGGCTGGTGCTGCTGGGACCGACGTCAACATTCCGGTTGGCCCGACCTTGGCGAACGCCTCGGTGTTCCTGATCAACTCGGCCGCCAACGTCACCTTCACCGTGGGCAACGCCGTCACCACTCAGGCCACCGTCGATGCCAGTGGTATCAATCGCGCGATTATCAGCGGCTCGGGCAATGACATCATTGCCGTGACCGATAACGTCAACACCCTGGTGGATGCTGGCGCGGGTAATGACAAGATCACGACTGCTGGTGGTAATGATGTCGTCATCCTCAATGGTGGCAACAACACCGTCAGCACTGGTGCCGGCGCCGACCTGATCTATACCGGAAATGGCAACGACATCGTGGACGCTGGTACCGGCTACGATGTGGTCAGGGTCAGTGGAAGCCTGGCGGATTACACCGTGACCTCGACCAGCAACTCGGTGGTACTGACCAGCAGCACGGGTACCGTGACGCTCAGCAACGTGCAGTTCGTGACGGATACTTCGGGCACCAGCTCTGTCGCTATTGCGTCGTCGCAGTCCGAAGCGACTGTTCTGCGGCTGTACGAAGGTCTGTTCAATCGCAACGCCGATGCCAGTGGTGCTCAGGCTTGGACTGAGGCGTTCGCTGGCAACGGCGGTGATCTCAAGGCCATCGCTAACGGCTTCCTCGGTTCTGCCGAATTCGCCAGCCTGGGTAACTTGAGCGATGCCCAGTACATCCAGAGTTTGTACAGCAACGTTCTGGACCGTACCGCTGATGCCGAAGGTTTGGTCACCTGGGCTCAGTTGCTGGCTACCGGTGGCACCCGCGCCGATGTCGCTATCGGCATCGTGGGTTCCGCGGAGGCTCAGACTCACGACACCAGCGTCATCTTGGTCACCGGCCAGGTCTAACGGCGTTTCGTTGACCTGAGACAAGACTTCCGGCCCTAGGGCCGGAAGTCTTTTTCAAACCAGTAACCTTCTGATCCACCTGGCTTTTCGCGGAGACCGCTGCCCATGAGCCAATCGACACTCATGGAGCACTATCAGGCTCTGCTCCAGGCCGGACAGTCAGACGAGGCTCAACGTCGTCTCGAGCTGGCACTCCAGATTCCCGATCAGCGCCCGGTAGCGCTGGTCTCCGCCGGTCTTGCGGCGCTCAACAGAGGCGCGCTGGATCAGGCTTTCCTGACCCTGGCCGAAGCCAACGCCAACGCCAGCCTGGCACGGCAGGGCGAAACGGCAGCATTGCTCGCCCACGTGCTCCTGCAAAAGGGCGAGTCCCAAGCCGCCTACGACTTTCTCGCCGACCCGGCCAATCCTGCCCGTAATACCCCTGCGGTTCGGCTGTTGCGCTTGCGTGCACTCATCGCGCTACCTGGCGTCAAACCGGCGCGACTGGTCGAGCAACTACCCTACTTCAACAGCGCCGACGAACTGGCCGTGCTGTTGCAGCAGCTACCGCCTCGGCGTTGGGGACACGTCGAGTTCGATCCGGCCACCCAGGAAATCCGTGGCTGGGTGCTGGATACCCGGCATCCACAAACGCCGGTCAAACTCACGTTGAAACTGGGTGATCGTCAACAGACCATCGTCGCCAACCTACCCAGTCCGTTACTGGCCAAGTCGATCAATGGCGGGCGTCATGGTGGCATTCGCCTCCGTCTGCCTGCTCCGCTCGGCCGTGTGCGCCTGTGCTGGGCGGATGGCAGCGAGGTTCTGGGCAGTCCGCTGGCGGCCGTCGAAGCGCTACGGCCCATTCCGGTTGAAGCGCCGGTGGAATCCATCGACCCCGTCGTGGATGTGCTCATTCCCATTTACCGCGGGCGCGAGGCATCGCTCGCCTGTATCCAGGGCGTGCTCGATAGCCTGGACGCCAACCAGACCCCGATGAACGTGGTGGTGCTGGACGACGAAAGCCCCGAGCCCGAGTTGAGCCAGGCGCTGCGCGAATTGGCCGAGACGGGCCGGATCGAACTCCATCGCAGCCCGGCCAACCTTGGCTTCATCCGCAACATGAATCGGGGCATGGCCCTGCATCGCGGGCGCGATGTGGTGTGGTTGAACGCCGATGCGCGGGTCTGCGATGACTGGCTGGACAGGCTGCGCGACGCGGCCTACTCCGCAGCCGATGTCGCCACCGCCACGCCTTTCAGCAATAACGGCGAGCTGCTCAGCTTCCCGGAAAGCCGCAAGAGCCATGTCATGCCCACGCTGGACGAACAGCGCGTCCTGCATCGCCAGGCAGCCAGCGACCTCTCGGCGCCGCCCGATATCGAGGTGGGTTGTGGCTTCTGCTTCTATATCAAGCGCCGGGCGCTGGAGCAGGTCGGCCTGCTCGACGAGATCCAGCTCAAGCGCGGTTATGGCGAGGAAACCGATTGGTGTCTCAGGGCCAAGGCGCAGGGCTGGCGGCACGTGGCGGCGCAGCGGGTCTTCGTCGCACACCGGGGCGGCGTTTCCTTCGGTGCGGAAAAGCTCGAGCGGGTAGCCTTCAACAACGCCATCCTGCGCCAGCGTTATCCCGGCGCAGAGCGTGCTTTCGAGCGCTTCTATCGTCACGATCCGCTCAAGCCCTATCGTCAGCGGCTGCAGCGCGAGCGACTTACCGAGCTCGGCGCACAACTGGCGTCGGCCAACACCTGCGCAACGATCATCGCGGCCGACCGGCTCGATCTTCTCGCGGCGCTGGGCGGCGACGAACCTGCCTTTGTCCTCGCCTTTCGGCAGACGGATACCGAGCTGGAGGTCAGCCTGCAGGTTGACGGCCAGGGGCTGCCGGTGCTCCTGGACTACCGTCTAGCCGCGGACGTGGAGCAACTGATCACGGACCTGCAACGGTTGCGGCCTAGCGCCTTGGATTACATTCAGCCCGAGCGCTGTCCTGCGTTGCTGCAGACCCTTCCCGCGCGGCTCGGCGTGCCCTATCGCCTGATCGATCCGGCCGCCGATACCGGTTCCCCAGCCACTGGCTTCCGCGAGGCAGCTAGCGAGCAGCGCGTGACCTTCGCCGCGCTGGCCACCACGCTGCTGATGAGCAATCCCCAGGTCCCCGTTGCGGCGGGCGCGCCTTTTGCGTCGCTCGACCAGCCACCGACCCCGCGCCTGGGCAATATCCTGATCGCTGATTCCCTCGCGGATCCACGACTGGCCCAGGCCTGGTTGCAGCTGGTTCGCCTGAGCCGGCGGCAGGGCCTGGCCTGTCGCTTCCTGCTCCTCGAGCGCACGCCTTGGGAAAGGAGCCTGCTTGCCAGTGGCAATGTCAGCCCCCTGATCGAGTTACCTGGTATCGCCCGGTCCCGGATACCTGCCTTGGCCGGCTGTACCCTGGCCTTGAGTCTCGAGGCCGCACCAGCCAGTGTCTGGTTCGCGCCTCAAATTGCCCGGCATACCGCCTTGCCCCTTTATGCACCCGCAGGGGTGGTCGCGACCGAAGTGGGCGCCCATCCCCTCGGTCTGCTGCCCGCGCCCCTGAACGCCCTGCTAGGCGACGCCCTTCCCGACAGGTTTCTCCATGACTGAACTCTTCCAAGCTCCCGCCCTGGTCACCGTGCAAGGCCAGATCCAGGGTCTTCACGGCAACGTGCTCGAGGGCTGGGCCTTCGATCCTGCCCAGCCCGATCTGCGTCTGGCGCTGGAAGTCGTCATCGATGGGGCGTGCGTAGCCTTGGTACGTGCGGACACCTATCAGCACGATCCGCTGGCTGGTGACGGCTTTCATGGCTTCGCCCTCCAGTTGCAACCGGCCTGGCTCAGCCGGGCTCGGCGTATCGCCGTGCGGTTGGCCAACGAGGGCCCCTGGATCGGTGAGCCCTTCGAGCTACCCAACGAGAAGCCTGTCAAGGGCGAGTCCCAGGTGCCGGGCAGTCAGGTCTGGTACGGCGGTGGCCTTGTCGTAGCGGGTTGGATCTGGGATGACACCACCCCGGGACGTCACGTCGAGGTACGGGCGCGCCTGGGCGATCAGATCGTCGCCCGTTGCCTGGCGGATCTGCACCATCCGGCACTCATCTATCGCGCCGATGCCGATCACGGCTACAGCCTGGAGCTGCCCTGGCAGTTCGGTGACGGCGAGCGCCGCGAGGTGCATATCGAGGACGATCAAGGCCGACCGCTGCACGGCAGCCCCATCACCGTCTGTTGCCACGCCGAAGGACTCGGCGCCCTGGTGGCCGCGCACTGGCCTGCGCAGGCCGACCCGGCACCCCGCGACCTGCTCATTCGCCTGGCGCGCGATTACGAGCAGCGCTGTCCACGTAGCGCCGGCTTCGGCCATTACCCCGAGTGGTTCGCTCACTACCAGCGCGCCCCTGAGTACCCACAAGCCGTGGCCGGTAGCAGGATCGCCGTTCTGCTCCATGGCGAAGCCGGTGAAACCGAGCGGCAGGCGTGCCTGGACAGCCTGAGCCAACAACGCCTGCGGCTCTTCACCCAGGCCGTTGCCGATCCCGCTGACGTATCCACCTCCTTGCAGCTGCTGCTGGAGGAGGGGGCCGACGCCGTGCTGTTCCAGCCACTGGATAGTCGTCTGCTACCCCACGCCCTCGATCAACTGGCGTTGGCACTGCAACCGAAGGAGGCAGGCAAGCACGTTGCCTGGGCCTTCGCCGATAGCGATCAGGACGCAGCGGATGGCCAGCGTAGCAACCCCTGGTTCAAACCGAGCTGGGACCTGGACCTCTACCTGGGGGCTGACCTCTTTACCGCCGGTGCCCTGTTTGGCCGCGACATCATCCAGCGCGCCGTCCGATTGCTGAACGCAGCGCCCGAGCTGCCACGCGATCAGGAAGGGGTACTCGCCGCCCTTATCCTGGCCACGGAGCAAGACAGGCTAGGCGTTGCCCGCGTGACCCAGGTGCTCAGCCATCGTAGTGCCAAGAGCCCCGCCACGCCGGCCGGCTGCGACGCCGGCAAGCCGCAGCGTTTGGAGCGCCTGACCTGGCTGGTGGGCAAGCTGCGTCCGGGTACCCGTCTGAGCCGCCAGTCCAAGCTGCCCGGTGCGCTACGCACCCACTGGCCGCTGCCCGAGCGTCTACCCAAGGTCAGCCTGATCATCCCCACCCGGGATGCCTACCAGCTTCTACATGCTTGCATGGAGGGTCTGCTGACCCAGACCGACTACCTGGACCTGGAACTCATCATCGTCGACAACCAGACCAGCGATCCCGAAACGCTCGCCTACTTCGACGAACTCAAGGGGCGCGGCGTACGCATCCTGCCGCATCCCTATCCCTTCAACTACGCCACCTTGAACAACGTCGGTGTCGAGTTCGCCACCGGGGAATACATAGGTCTCATCAACAACGACATCGAGATCCTGCATCCGGATTGGCTCAAGGAAATGATGAGTCTGGCCGTACGACCTGATGTTGGAGCGGTGGGCGCCAAGCTGCTGTGGAAGAACGACATGGTCCAGCACGCCGGTGTCGTCATCGGCATCAACGGCCTGGCCGCCCACACGGGCAACAACTGGATGCGCAACGATCCGGGCTACCTGGGTTTTAACCACCTTGTCCGCCGCCAGAGCGCCTGCACCACCGCCTGCCTGATCCTGCGTCGTGATCTCTATCTGCAGATCGAGGGCATGGACGAGGTCCGGCACCCTGTTGCCTTCAACGACGTGGACATGTGCCTGCGCATCAATGAGCTCGGCCTGAAGATTCTCTGGACGCCGTTTGCCGAGCTGATTCATGCAGAGTCGGCGAGTCGGGGAAAGGATAGTTCCAAAGATAAACAAGCCCGTTCGATAAGAGAACAGCTGTTTTTGATTGAAAGGTGGGGCGAGCGCTTTAGGTACGATCCGTCGTATCACCCGCTATTAGCAGCCGAGTGGGCCTTGGGGAATTATAATGGATTATCATTTGAATATTGATGGTGGTGGAACGTGAGATCTATTTGCTATGTGTCGGAAACTGGAAGAATCGACAGGCCAATATTGGATCCCTCCGTTAGATACAGATGTTTCCACCCGGGTGAATTGTTCGGGAAGATGGGTCGTACGGTAGCTATCTATTCAGCTGCCCGATTCTACGATGCTCCATGCTTGGATTATGATGTTTATATATTTCACCGGCCCAACGTGGCTCGTAAAAGATTTTCTCAAACAGTTGGTAAGCTCAAGTTTTTAGGTAAAATTTTGGTTGCTGATTATGATGATCTGATTTTCGGCGGTGAAAAACTTGCGCTAGTAAGTTCTGCGGTCAAAAATGGAACATTGAGCGAATCAGCAGCCATTACAGCTTTCGGCTCAAATCTAGAGGCGCTAGGGTTCTTTGACCTAGTAACCACGTCGACCCAGGCGTTGGCACAAAAAGTTTTAGAATTCAATCCTTCAGCCCGTGTCAATGTACTGCACAATTTCATACCTCCCTCCGTTCTAGAGGTACACGATAACTTAGACACGTCCTCAACCCCAAGGAGCGAGTTTAGATTAGGCTACTTTTCGGGCACTAAAAGTCATAACAGTGATTTTCCGATTGTCTCGGACGTATTGCATAAGATTTTGAGTGAAAACCGAAAGTCGAGCCTTTTAGTTGTCGGTCCAGTGGACTTGCCACCTGGGATTAGTTCCCTTCCTAATGTGACAAAGTTATCAGCCGTTGGCTATTGGCGTCTGCCAAGCTTGATGAAACAGTGCAGTATTGTCATTGCGCCCTTGGAAGAGACTAGTTTCAATAGGTGTAAGTCCAGAGTCAAGTATCTGGAGTCGGCTTTGGCAGGCTGTCGACTTGTTGCTTCCCCTATACCTGATATGTCTGAAATCGGATCAGATTTCATCGATCTCGCTTCAAGCAAAAACGACTGGTATAACTTTTTATCAACTCGCAGCTCAAAAGAAGAGCTAGTGGCTTCTGCAGACGTTAACAGGTTAAATCTGGAAAAGTTGACGGCTAGCGCTAAAAAAGATCTTGAGGCTTTTTTATGAGAATCTTGTTCTATGTTGAGCCTTATCCGATACGAAATTCAATGTTGCACTTTGTGGATGTCGCAAAAAAAGCAGCATTCCTGATAAAAAACAATGTGCATTTTGATCTACGTATATTTTCTAACAGTGAAACTTTAGATCAACTTTCCTCAATAACCGGCTTGATTGAAGAAAAGTCTTTGATAAGGCCGACCAGAGAGGAGGCTGAGATATTCAAAAGCCATGAGTTAGATTGGGATGAGCTAGGTATTGCGCATTGGCAAGATCTTATGCAAGGGACAGGCTTGGCCAGCGTCTATGAAGATATTTTGGATGACTTATGGAACAGATTTCCATTTGAAGCGATAATTCACTGGGGCGAGAACGGCGCGATTGAAGCGTTCTGCAGGAAGAAGCCTATAGTAAAACTCGCTATGGAGCTAGGTTGTACTAGAGAGCCTTTTCTAGAGTCATATGTTCTCGATCTTCTAGGGACTAATGGCGCAGCAGCTATTTCAAAAGTAACGATTGAACAACTGGCAAGCATTGTAGGTAACGAATCAATGTCTGCTAGCTACGCGTTGATGGCTTACTCATCATCGTTAGATAGCCTCGGCTACGAGCGCCAGTTCGAGGCATTCGATTCTGAGCTATCTTCAATGTTGCTGAAGACTAGAAAGAAAGTCGCATTCCTACCTCTTCAACTGTACGATGATGCCAATTTACTACGCTTTTCGAGCTATAAAACAGTTTCTGAGGTCGTGCGTGATGTAGTGCCTAAGCTTATCGATGCTGGCTATTTTTTAATAGTTAAGCCACATCCGAGTGCTAAACATCGGATAAATGCGAAACTGGAAAATCTTGCCGCCAAAGCCAGTGTTAGCTTTACCTCGGATGAATTGTACTGGTGCGATACGGAGAGAGGGGATTTTTCAAATCCAAGATTGCTAGCTGTGTCCGATTTAGTCGTGACAGTCAATAGCTCGGTTGGGTTTGAAGCGCTATATTATGATAAAACGGTAGTTGTTCTAGGGGACGCTATATACAAGCCCAAAAACCTTTTCCCTACTCTAGATGATGTTATCACTGGGAACTTTGACAGAGGTACCTATTTAGAGAAAATTGGCGTCCTCAGGAAGTTCTTTTTTGAGGCATATCTGATACCGAAAAATATAGTAAAGGATTCTGCGCTTTTCTATAGCCGACTCTGTACTATGGTAGGGATATGGAAGTCAGGACTTCGAACTCCGTACGAGATCTGCGAAGCTTTATATGCCTCCGTCAGGCATAGCCAGTCGAGCCACTATGAAAGTGCTATGGTTTACGGAATATCTAAAGCCGGAGTCAACGATTATTCTCTACCAAAAGTCAATGTAGTGAAAACGGCTAGCTCAGCCGAAAAACTCGGAGATAGCCCATTTTTTGAGTTAGGTCTGGCGCGAGAGAAAACAATCTTTGAGAAGCTGAGAAGCATATCCGGCCTTGAGCGATCCGATGACATCGCCGCTTGGCTAAATGAATGCTGGGCGGTAATTGGAAAAAAAGCTCAGTTACTGACTCTGCTTGAACTATTCGATGCTGAATATTATTTGCGTTCAAACCCAGACGTGGAAAGCTCAGGTATAGATCCTCTAACGCATTTTTGTATGTTCGGCGAAGCCGAAGGAAGATTGCCTATGAGTATCATACGTCATGGTTATAAGGCATCTTTTGAAAAGGCAAAAAGTCGACCGGCTTTGTTGTCGATGCTGACCGAGCTATGCACGCATCTTGTAAAAAATCTAGATAGTTCAGTCTTTCATTTTTCCCTAGAAGAAAAAGAAGCTATAGACACAAAAAATAGGCTAATTGAAGGGGCTGGTTTCAGTAAGGCACGTTATGCTTTAGTAGCGCATCTCTATTATTTTGATCTTTTGGAAGAGTTGTTTAGTCGCATAGATAATATCGAAATAGAATGCGATTTAATATTTACCCTTCCACTATGGGGTAGTGACCAAATCGAGAAAAAAGCTAAGGCGAGATATCCGAAGGCTCTAATTCTGAGATACCCAAATAGGGGAAGAGACATTGGTCCCTTTATCGATTTGATTCCTTACCTAATTGATCGGAATTATGTGGCAGTTCTGAAGATTCAAACTAAAAAAGGATACTATGAGGCGGGGAAGCTGAGAGTGGATATGGGGGACGCATGGCGCAAGCTTGCGTTGAATCATTTGGCAGGCACTCCGCGCGTTATTGAGGAGGTCGCGAGATGTTTCGAGCGATACTCTACGCTAAATATGATCGGCCCGGCGCCACTCTTGGTGTCTTTGGAAAAGTATCCGATGACAGGTCATGAGGTTTTGGTTGATAAGCTGATCGGTGAATCGAGAAGTAATTTTAATTTCTTTGCGGGCACAATGTTTTGGGTGAGGCCGCAATGTCTAAAGCATCTAGTCGATCATTTGGATTTAAGCTCTTTTGCGCCAGAAACGGGTGAGAACGACGGTAACATAGCTCACGTAATAGAGAGAGCGTTTGGCTGCCTTTGCATGTCTCGTGGTGGAGTCATGGGTGCTATAGAGGTTAATGATATTCGTTTCAATGTTGTTTTAAATCCAACTGCTATTGCAGGCACTATTCATGAGCAGCTCGAAGATTACCTAAGAGCACAAAAAAAACGTCTTCCCTCGAGTCGCCAGTTGATATGGTAGATTCGAATTGATTCTATGCCTTTTATAAATTAAGGCGTTAGATTCTAATTTTCGGCGCTGCTATAGCTTTGTCTATAATTTGGTACTAGTATAGAATATCAGCGCGCTTTTAATCTATGGTGAAGAAATGTACCTGAAGGGCTCAAAAGCTTGGGATCTTATAAGTAAAAAATTCGATAAAGCAGAGCCCTTTTCTATGATCAGACTAGGTGATGGCGAAAATTCCATTATTCAATATCCGAATTATTGCACGAAATCCCGAATTCAATATGTCATGAGCCGTGCTTTAGAGGGTAGGGAGTACCAAGGCCATGAAATAAATAACATAAAATTCAGAATTTTGGATGCGATAAACGACTCTGATTTGTTGGGTATATATTCTTCAAAAGAAGAGAATGTTCTGAAAAGATTTTACATAGACTACCTAGAGGGTGAGCTGGAGCTTTTAAAAAATACGTTCTGTGATCCTAATATACATTTCTATCTTCAAACACATGGATGTATAGAAGATCTTTTAAGTCGATGTGATTCGGTATCGGTTATTTCGGGAAGAGACGTCGCTGGCAGTATTGAACGTCTATATCCTGGGAAACTGAAAGATTACGTTTTAATACCTTCTGAAAGAAATTTCAGATTGTTAGGCGAGCAAGCTAGTAGTGAGCACTATCCTTACGTTTTTGAAGAAACAATAAAAGGAATAAAGGTCTATCCTGGTAGACATTTGTTTCTGGTAGGGGCAGGTTTCCTAGGGAAAATATATTGCTCTGAAATAAAAAAGCGTGGAGGGTTCGCTCTAGATATAGGCAGCGTATTAGACTACTGGGCCGGAGTTCCTTCCCGAGAAGCGGAAAATCCAGTGGTAGATGGGGTTTTAAAAAGCGGTTATAAAAGTCTACGAAAAAATATGGCTTTCTTAGAAAAAAATTCGGTCCACGTCGAACTCGGGGATGAATGTTTTTCTCTACAAAAATCACCAAGTGGACTTGTCAATAAATTTTCAATAGGACGGCTTGAAGGCCAAGGGTATGCCTTATGTAAAGAGATTCCTGATAGAGGCTTGCCATTGCCTTTTGGGGGAATTATATCTTGGCTAACGTTCACCGATATCTCCCAGTTAAAAATTATAGATAGGACGAAATTTGTTCATTCGTTGGATATGATAAAGAATTTCATTAGCCAGTCAGGCACAAACAGAACAGGTTTATTATGTTTGGCTAGTGAAAAGGACTTAACAGAGCAAGACTCTGAGTTTTTATCAGAAAATTTGAATGGGTTTGATAGCACCTACTTTTTTGATTTTAGGGTTTATAAAAATATTTTGAGCAAGCAATACAGCAATACCTTGCATGAAGTGGATTTGAAGCTTTTTACAAGTACCGATTTCGGCCTCAGCTCCGGTTTTGTTTTAAAAAATCATCTTGCAGAGGCTCTAGGCTTCCATTGACGGTTGGCAAATGATAGCTTATGAGTTGTTGCTTTATACAATCTAGGCCATAGTCCAGGCGTGGCTTTTGGCGCTACGAGAGAACTGTCATTAAATACGCAAATTTAGTTTTGAAATCACTATCCGAGTTTGAATCTTATGGTTGAGCCAAAGTCAGAAATACTCAAGGCTTTAGCAGATTGTAAAAGTAGCTTTATTGCGGTAGGTTTTTTCGGCTTTTTTATAAACATATTACTGCTAGCTCCGTCTTTTTACATGCTTGAGGTGTATGATAGAGTTGTCAGCAGTAGAAGCGTAACAACGCTTGTGATGCTGACAATTCTTATCATCATTCTGATGTCGACCTATGGCGCATTAGAGTGGGTGCGCTCGAGAATTATGATAAGAGTTTCAGCTCAGCTTGATCTGAAGCTTGGTCCGCGGGTTTTCGAGGCGAGTTTCAAGCAAGCTTTGTATAGCAATGGAGCGAGGTCGTCAGCGCAGCCTATAAGTGACTTGGCAGGTTTACGTCAATTTCTAACGGGTAGCGGACTTTTTGCTTTCTTCGACGTTCCATGGCTACCAATTTATATTGGAGTTATGTTTTTTTTTCATCCATGGTTTGGTTGGTTAACTCTCGTAGGTGCCCTAGTCGCGATTGCCCTGGCACTCGCTAACGAAAAAGCTACCGGCAAGCGTCTCGCTGAAGCTAACCGCGAACAGGTGTCGGTTCTTAATATAACTAGCAAAGGGCTACGTAACGCGGAAGTTGTTGAGTCCATGGGTATGCAGGGCCATCTTCGAGACAGATGGCGCAAGCATAGCTTTGCAGTGCTGGCCCTGCAGGGACGTGCCAGTGAGTTGGGCGGTACTGTCAGCAATGTATCGAGAACGTGGCGCCTGCTCTTGCAATCCTTTGTCTTAGGCCTTGGTGCCTATCTAGTTATTAATAACGAAATTACTCCCGGATTGATGACTGCCGCCTCTCTTCTAGTAGGGCGAGCGCTGGCACCAGTAGATCAGATGATTGGAAACTGGAAGGGTTTTGTTGCAGCGAGGGAGCAGTACGCGCGACTCAATGAAATATTCAAGAACGTTCCGCCTACACCAGAGCGAATGTCGTTACCTGCTCCTAAAGGCGACCTCCTTGTAGAGCAGATAGTTGTCACCCCTCCCGGTGCTCACGGCCCTGTGTTAAAAGGAATCAGCTTTCGTGCCCCGCCTGGCGCCTCGGTTGGCGTGTTAGGCGCAAGCGCTGCTGGTAAATCGACACTGGCCCGCGCGCTCTTGGGCATCTGGCCGGCACAGAGCGGCAAGGTCCGATTGGATGGAGCGGACATGTTCCAGTTGGATCGTGCTGCCGTAGGCCCGTATCTGGGCTATCTACCCCAAGACATCGAACTGTTCGAAGGCTCCATCGGCGAGAATATCGCCCGCTTTGGCGAGGTCGATGCTGCCAAGGTCGTCGAGGCGGCCCAGATGGCCGGTGTACACGAGATGATCCTGCGTCTACCGCAAGGCTACGACACGGTCATCGGTGCCCATGGTGGTGTTCTTTCCGGTGGTCAGCGTCAACGGATCGGGCTCGCGCGGGCGCTTTACGGTGATCCGAAGTTGGTCATTCTCGATGAGCCCAATTCCAACTTGGACGACGTTGGTGAGCGAGCACTCGGAGAAGCGCTGATCAAGCTCAAGCAGAAGGGCACGACGCTGTTCATCATTACCCACAGGGTCAGTGCCCTGGCCTATGTGGATAACCTCCTAGTGCTGAGCGAGGGCCAGATTGTGATGTCTGGCGCCCGTGATCAGGTGCTCGCCCAGCTCAAGGCGCAACAGTCGGGTGGACCGCAGGCTGTGCCCAACCCGGGTTCGGTTACTCCGCTGCCACCCAAGCCCGGTAGTACAGGAGGAGCGCCTGCATGAAGGACGTCTATCTGGAAGCTAAGGCGGCGGGCCTCAAGGTCGATGATGCTCCCGTACGCCGACTGGGCTTCATCATTCTGTTCTTCGTGTTCGGCATCGGCGGTGGCTGGGCAGCCTTGGCGCCGCTGAACAGTGCGGCCTATGCCACCGGCGTGGTGGCAGTGGATAGCTATCGCAAGTCGGTCCAGCACCTGGAGGGCGGCATCGTCCGCGAGGTGCGGGTACACGATGGTGACGAGGTCAAGGCCGGAGACGTGCTGATCGTGCTGGACAGTACCCAGGCAGGCTCAGAACTGGAAGCGACCCGCGGCCAACTGATCGCTACCCAGGCGCAAGAGGCACGGCTGATCGCCGAGCGCGACGATGCCAATGACATCACCTTTGGCGCGAGCGACTTTCCAACCGCGGACAAGCGTGTCCAGGAGGCCAGGGCCAGTGAGCGGCAGATCTTCCTGGCCGGGCGTGATGCTCGCCGTGGTGAGATCGACGTCCTGAAGAATCGCGCCGCTGAACTCGAACAGCAGATCCGTGGTTACAACGACGTCATCGCCAGCAAGGAGAGCCTGGCTAAATCCTATGCCAGCGAGATCAAGGATCTCACCGGGCTGTTGAAGGAAGGCTTCGTCAGTAACGAACGCCTTCGCGATCAGGAGCGCAACCTCTCCCGTTTGCAGGCGGAGATTGCCGATAGCCGTTCTTCCATCGCGCGGGCCAAGGTTCAGATCGGCGAGACTCGTCTGCAGATCCTGCAGGCCACCCAGAAATTCAAATCGGACGTGGCTGGTCGGCTGGCCGATGCTCAGTCGCGGATCTATGAGGCCCGTGAACGGGTGGGTGCCTTGCAGGACAAGTACAACCGGACCGAGGTCAAGGCACCGGTCAGCGGGATGGTGATGAACCTGGCGGTGCATACCATCGGGGGCGTCGTTCAGTCAGGCACCACTCTGCTCGATATCGTGCCGGATGCCGCCAAGCTCATCGTCGAGGTGCACATCGAACCCAAGGATATCGACCGGGTGGAGTTGGGGACCAAGGCGGAGGTGCGCTTCAGTGCCTTCAGCAATGCCACCACACCCATCATCGAGGGCGAGTTGATCTATGTGTCGGCCGACCGCATCACCAATGAGCGTGACGGTACGCCCTATTACCTAGGCCGGGTGAAGCTGACCGACCAGGGTCGTAAGGATCTGGGCCATCGCGAACTGGTCGCGGGCATGCCGGCCGACGTGCTGATCAACACCGGGTCCCGCACCATGCTGCAATACCTGCTCAAGCCAGCGCGCAATGCGATGGCTCGCTCGCTGATCGAGGAGTAGGGCAACCATGAACGGTAAACGTATCGCTCTGGCCTTGCTGTTGAGTGGCTGTAGCTTGGCGCAGGCACAGACGTCCGAGGCACCCAGCGCGCAGGACTATATCGATCTCTGGAAGCTCTACCAGGACAGTGCCGTATCGGACCCGCGCATTCGCGGAGCCGAAGCTCAGGTGAAGAACCTGGAGGGCCAGGAGCGTTCCGCGTTTGGCCAGGTTCTTCCGCAGCTGAGTGGTGGGGCTTCCACCAGCCGGGTTCGACGCGAAGAAGGCCTGCAGACGCTCAATTACAATGGCGAGAGCTACAACCTCAGCCTGAGCCAGGCGCTGTATAACGCGGCCGCCTGGCGCGGCTTCAAGCGCTACGAGCAACTCACCGAGCAGTATCGTGCCCAATACGCGGATGCCAAGAGCCAATCGGCTGCGGATCTGGTGCAGCGTTATTTCGCTGCCTTGGCGGCGGAAGATACCCTCGAGTTGGTCACCGCCGAGCGCAAGGCGACCCAGCGTAATCTGGATCGTGCCCAGGCCCTGTTCGACAAGCAGATGAGCACCGTCACCGACGTCCTGCAGATCTCCGCCAAGGTGGACAGCCTGAAAACCCAGGAGATCGAAGCGCGCAATCAGATCCAGGTAACCCGTGAGGCCCTGGGCGAGTTGATCGGCCGCGCGGTCTATCAGCCGCTCAAGCGCCTCAACGAAAAAGCCCAACTGGCCATGCCGCAAGGTGACGAAGAACAGTGGGTGAGTTCGGCAGTGGCGAACAACCCTGCACTGGAGGCCAAGCAGCGCGCCGTGGATGCCGCCAACTACAGTATCTCCGAGGCCAAGGCCGGTCATCTGCCGACCCTGAGCTTCAACCTTGGCGCGCAACGCAGCGACTTCGCTTATGACAATGTCATCGCCTCCTCTGCGATCAACACCTATTCCGCCACCATCAGCGTGCAGATTCCGCTTTATAGCGGCGGCTCGACTAGCGCCCGTGTCGCCAGCTCCTATGGCTCGCGCGATGCCGCTGAGCAGGAGTACGAATCGATCCGCCGGCAGGTAGTGAAGGAAACGCGCACGGCCTATATGAAGAGCGCTGCGGACCTGGCCAAGATCGGCTCTTCGCGGAATGCACTGGATTCGGCGATCAAGTCCCGCACCGCCAGCGAGCGCTCGCTCGGTCTGGGGGTGGCGACTGCCGTTGATGTGCTCAATGCGGTGCAGCAGGAATACAGCGCCAGGCGGGATTACCTGCAGGCGCAGTACGACTTCGTCACCAATCAATTGGTGCTGTTGCGTTGGAGCGGCGGCTTCCGTGACACTGACATCCAGAAGATCAATGGTTGGCTGGCGGTACCGACCCCCGGAGAAGAGCGCAAGACTGGGGTGAAGGAAGGGGAAGTGGCAAAGGGATGATCCGCGTGTCGGATAAAGAAGGACCCGCCATTTGGCGGGTTTTTCTTTATATACCTATTAGACCCAATCGCTTTGCCCGATGATCTGGATGAAACCGTTGGCGCCTTCTGTTAAAAGCTGATTTTCCTGAGAGTTAGTAAAGTTGATCATGGCATCTCCACGACTCATGCCGGCATCTAGCTGCTGTGTCCAATGGGCGAGGCCCGCTGCTTCACCATCCCGTCCCAGAACGGTCTGGTAGAGCTGATTGGCAAAGCCCTGGTTATCCACGGCGTTGTAACGAAGAGCAAACTCCTGCGACTGTGCGAAACCATTAGCGATGCTATTGAAGGTCATACCATGGCTATTCGCGTTCAGCCAGTTTTGTAGCCCATCGAAATCGGGTGCCCGATCAAAGACGGTGTAGAGACGGGCAATTTGTGCCTGGGCATCAGTCAATACGAAGACGTTCTTGTCCGTGAAGCTCAACATGTTTATGTCGTTCAGTAGCATCCGGTCGCCTGAGCTGACATTGCTCAAACTAAGGGTGTTGGGGCTTCCGAGACTACGCTGATAACTAGTCGAGGATCCTTCTAGATAAAGAATATCTCCACCCTGATAGCCAAACAACTCCGCACGATTACCTGCATCAAAACTGAGCTGATTTTCCTGAATTCGATCATTGTAGGAACTGCCAAAGGCAACTCCACTCTGGATGACCGTATCAGCATCAGACCAAGCGCTATGGCTGACAATCTTAATAAAGCCATCGCTACCCGAAGTGCGGTTGATGCTTTCTTGTGAATTAGTGAAAGCAACTACTGCATCGTCGCGACTCATGCCATGATTCAATGCCCAGGTCCAATTCGCTAGCCCAATACTATCACCTGTGCGGCCTAGGACGGCGCTATACAGCTGAGAAACGAAACCTTGACTATCAACAGCGTTATAGTGATTAGCAAATTCCTGAGACTGCGTAAATGTAGAGGTGATAGCCTTGAGCGAGGCTCCGTGTTCATAAGCATTTACCCAGCTTTTCAGGCCGGCCAGATCGGGGGTGCGCCCAAACACTGTGTATAGACGCGCAATCTGCGCTTGCTCTTCACTCATTACATAGAGCGTTCGATCGTTAAAAATCAAGGCATTGATATCGTACAACGCAAGATGTGCACCGTTGTAGTGGTCTGATACCCACAAATCTCCTTCTCTGGTTGTCATGCTGTAGTCTGCGAAGTTTCCACGCATGATCAGGCTATCCGTCCCTTTGTAGCCATAGACGAATGAAGTATTTGAGGAATCGTAAGCAAGACGCGTCTCTAGTAGGAGGTCATCTTGATCACTACCACTGGAGACACCGGCTCCCATTGGCCGGTAGACGCTACTGGCATTAAGCATTACATCATTGGCGGCGGAAACGGACTGATACCACGTCAAATTGGCGCCGGTCATCGCCGCGTAGATCGCATAGGTATAGGCACTGTCTCCCGCGGACAGCACACCGCTGACAGTAGGAGTACCCTGGCTGAAGTCGACAAGTGCGCCACCTGAAGCACCCGCGCCCAGAGAACCATCGACCCACAAAACGGATTCATTGGGCAGGTAGGTAGCGTTTACCTGCTCCTGCATCAGACCGTTGCCCCGTACGGGATAACCAACGATGGTCCCGTTAAAATTCTGTTGGGTATCCGTGACCGCCAAATTGCCTGTCAGGTTGGCCAGATTCAGATCAAAATTGAGCAAGGCGAGATCATGGCCGGATTCGGCGAGACTGGGAGTGCCGTCGTTATTGGTATCCCAGTTCGAGGAGTAGCCCGTCCAGCTGGCGGCTGAATAGGTACCCAGGGGAGCGGAAAACGTACTGCCACTGATTAAAGCACCTGGAGTCACGATGACCTGAGTAGCCCATCCGCCGTGGCTGGCGTTATAGATGACATGCAGGGCGGTGAGTACATCGTTCGCACCTACTACGGTGCCGGATCCGCGCAGTATGGTTCCATCGGCGTAGATGGCCTGAACGAAATAGCTTTCCTTGTAGGGGGAGGTACTACGATTAAGTACTTGGGCCATGGTCAGGTCCATTCGTGGCAATGACCATGGATCATACAGAGGCAGTCGTATGACAGCGGCAGTAGGATCCGACGGAAGGCAAGCGGATGTGCGCGATCAGTACGAGAAATGCGGAGCGTAGATGGTGCCGGCACCAGGAGTCGAACCCGGGACCTACTGATTACAAGTCAGTTGCTCTACCAGCTGAGCTATACCGGCAAGGGGGAGGCCATTATAGCCATGGAAAAGCCCTTGTAAACCAAGGATGTGCGGCGGTTAAGGCTGGCGTAAGCCAGGGGCGGTTAAAATGAAGCGAAGAGTTTGCGAGGAGCCGCTGATGAGAACGAAGACCTTGGCCATCCTGGCCGCTGCGCTGGCGGGTTGTACCAGCCAGGCGAACCTCGAGCGCAATCCATCGATGGAGTTGCGCACGGGTAAGAGCGCCGAGGACTATCGCGGTTGCCTGGTCGCCGGACTGGAGAAGGAAGGCCGCCACGTGGTTAGCCAACCGCAGGGCAATGGCCAGCGGGTGCTGGTGGACAGCAAGGTGCCGGGAGCTACTGCGGCGATCATTGATATAGGGTCGGCGTCTCGCGGGACACGGGTGGAGTTGCGGGAGCAGATGGCCAACAATCCGCTACGACCGCGCACCATTTTGACGGCGGTGAAGGATTGTCTGTGAGGTGAGCTGCAGGGCGGTCCCTCACCCCGACCCTCTCCCAGGGGAAGAGCGGGTTGCCGGCAGCTGCTTGGCTTGGCCAGGCTACCGCGGCCAGTCAGAAAGCTAGATAGAAGAAGGGCGCCCTCAGGCGCCCTTCTTGCGTTCGGCTGCCTGGAATCAGGCGGCCGGCTGGTTGCGACGTTCCGGTACCGGCTCGGCGGCGCGCTGACCGTTGACGTCACGCAGCGGGGTACCCCGTACCGGGGCGCCGTTGGCGACGTAGTAGGCGGCGTTGCTGCGTGGCAGCGGGGCGCGACCGCGGATTTTGTCGGCGATCTTCTCGGCGATCATGATGGTCGGGGCGTTGAGGTTGCCCGTCGCGATGATCGGCATGATGGAGGCGTCCACCACGCGCAGGCCTTCCAGGCCGTGGACGCGACCGGCGCCGTCGACCACTGCCATGTCGTCGGTACCCATCTTGTTGGAGCAGGACGGGTGGTAGGCGGTCTCGGCATGGGAGCGCACGAAGGCGTCCAGCTGGGCGTCGGTCACGCAATCGCGGCCCGGGTTGATCTCTTCGCCACGATAGGGGTCCAGCGCCGGCTGCTGCATGATCTCGCGGGTCAGGCGGATGCCGTCGCGGAATTCGCGCCAGTCCTGCTCGCTGCTCATGTAGTTGAACAGGATGCTCGGATGCTGGCGCGGATCGCGCGAGGTCAGTTCGATGCGGCCGCGGCTGGGCGAGCGCATGGAGCCGACGTGGGCCTGGAAACCATGGGCCTCGATGGCATTGGTACCGTTGTAATTGATGGCGATCGGCAGGAAGTGGTACTGGATGTTGGGCCAGTCGAACTCCTCGCTGGAGCGGATGAAACCGCCCGCCTCGAAGTGGTTGCTGGCGCCCAGGCCGGTGCCCTTGAGCATCCATTCCAGACCGATCTGCGGCTGGTTGTACCACTTCAGCGCCGGGTACAGCGAGACCGGCTGCTTGCACTCGTACTGCAGGTACATCTCCAGGTGGTCCTGCAGATTCTGGCCGACGCCGGGCAGGTCGTGGACCAGCGGGATGTCGAAGCGACGCAGCAGCGGCGCGGGGCCGACGCCGGAGCGCTGCAGGATCTGCGGCGAGGCGATGGCGCCGGCGCAGAGCAGCACCTCGCGGCGGGCGCGCACGGTGATGGCTTCCAGGGAATCGCCCTTCATGTAGGCGACGCCGTTGGCGCGCTTGCCCTCGAAGAGGATGCGATCGGTGGTGGCGTGGGTGACGATGGTCAGATTCGGGCGACCCTTGGCCTGGTCCAGATAGCCGCGGGCGGTGCTGGAGCGCCGGCCGTTCGGGGTGACGAAGCGATCCATCGGGCCGAAGCCTTCCTGCTGATAGCCGTTGAGGTCTTCGGTGCGCGGATAACCCGCCTGGACACCGGCTTCGACCATGGCTTCGAACAGGGGATTGGTGTTCGGCTTGGCGGTAGTCACCGAGACCGGGCCGTCGCCGCCGTGCCAGTCGTTGGCACCGGCATCGCGCTTCTCGGCCTTGCGGAAGTAGGGCAGGCAGTCGAGGTAGCTCCAGTCGTCCAGGCCATCGAGTTGCGCCCAGTTGTCATAGTCCAGGGCGTTGCCGCGGATGTAGCACATGCCATTGATCAGCGAGGAGCCACCCAGGCCCTTGCCGCGACCGCATTCCATCCGGCGGTTGTCCATGTGCGGCTCGGGCTCGGTCTGGTAGGCCCAGTTGTACTGCTTGCCCTGCAGCGGATAGGCGAGGGCGGCCGGCATCTGGGTACGGAAATCCAGGCGGTAGTCGGGGCCGCCGGCTTCCAGCAGCAGGACGGTCACGTCCTGGTCTTCGGTCAGCCGGGTGGCCAGGACGTTGCCGGCCGAGCCGGCGCCTATGACGATGTAATCGAATTCGTGTGCCATGAAAAAGTCTCCTCCTGACGGCGGGTGGGGTCTGGCCCCAGCCCCGGGCCCTCTCCAGCGGAGAGGGGAGAAAAGCGCTGCCTGAGCGGCCTAGAAGATCGAGGCGTAGTCGCCCAGCTCGACCTGCACCGACTTGATGCGGGTGTAGTGGCCGAGGGTGGTGAGGCCGTTTTCGCGACCGACGCCGGAGTGCTTGTAGCCACCCACCGGCATCTCGGCGGGGGATTCGCCCCAGGTGTTGATCCAGCAGATGCCGGCTTCCAGTCGATGGATCATGCGGTGGGCGCGGGCCAGGTCACGGGTGACCACGCCGGCCGCCAGGCCGTACTCGGTGTCGTTGGCGCGACGCACCACCTCGTCTTCGTCGGCATACGCGAGGATGCTCATGACCGGGCCGAAGATCTCTTCACGGGCGATGGCCATGTCGTCACGGCAATCGGTGAAGACGGTGGGGGCGACGAAGTTGCCCTTGGCCAGTGCGCCCTGGGTGACGCGCTCGCCACCGGTGAGCAGGCGGGCGCCTTCGGCCTGGCCCTGGGCGATGTAGCCCAGCACCTTTTCCATGTGCGGGGTGCTGACCAGCGGCCCGAAGTTGGTCTCGGCGGCCAGGGGATCGCCCAGCTTGATGCGCTTGACCCGCTCCACCACCTTGGCTTCGAAGTCGGCCTTGAGCGCCTGGGGCACGAAGACGCGGGTGCCGTTGGTGCAGACCTGGCCGGAGCTGAAGAAGTTGGCCATGACGGCGATGTCGGCGGCGCGCTCCAGGTCGGCATCGTCGCAGACGATCAGCGGCGATTTGCCACCCAGTTCCATGGTGACTTCCTTGAGGGTCGAGCCGGCGGCGCTGGCCATGACCTTCTTGCCGGTGGCGACGCCGCCGGTAAAGGAGATCTTCTCGATGCCGGGATGCTCGGTCAGGGCCACGCCGACCTCCGGACCGACGCCATTGACCACGTTGAAGACGCCATTGGGCAGACCGGCCTCGGTGTAGATCTCGGCCAGTTTCAACGCGGTCAGCGGGGTGACTTCGCTGGGCTTGAAGATCATGGCGTTGCCGGCGGCCAGGGCCGGAGCGGATTTCCACAAGGCGATCTGGATCGGGTAGTTCCAGGCGCCGATGCCGGCGACCACGCCCAGCGGCTCGCGGCGGGTATAGACGAAGGAGGTCTCGCGCAGCGGGATCTGCTCGCCTTCCAGCGCCGGGACGAGGCCCGCGTAGTACTCGAGCACGTCGGCGCCGGTGACGATGTCCACGGCCTGGGTCTCGGACAGGGCCTTGCCGGTGTCGAGGGTTTCCAGTAGCGCCAGTTCGTCGTTGCGCTCACGGAGGATGTCCACGGCCTTGCGCAGGATGCGCGAGCGCTGCATGGCGGTCATCGCGGCCCAGACCTTCTGGCCGGCGGCGGCGGCGGCTACCGCCCTGTCCACGTCGGCACGGCTGGCGCTCTGCACAGTGGCGAGCACCTCGCCGGTGGCGGGATTCAGGGTTTCGAAGGTGGCGCCACCGGTGGCGGCGACATAACGGCCACCGATGTACAGCTGCTGTTCGGCGAAACGGGCCATGGACGTTCTCCCAATCTGGGCGGGCGCCGTGGCACCCGCAAGGAACACAGGGGGCGCGAAAGAAAGGGCTCTCTGCGCCAGCGATGGATCCAGTCTACTTAATTTTTATTGAACGTTCAATCAATGAAAAATTCAGAGGCATGCCGAAACGGGGCGATGGCGGCCCAGAGCGGTTCTGTCGAAGAGAGGGAGGTGTGGGAAACGCGAGAGGAAAGCCCCGAGCCGAGTGGACGGGTCGGGGCCTAGGAGGCGAGAGAGGAGGTCAGGCCTTGGCCAGTTGCAGGTCCAGGTAGTCGTAGGCGATCTGCAGGGCCTGCTGGGTGTTGAAGGTGTCGCCGGAGAGGGCGCCGCGCAGCCACAGGCCGTCGATGATGGCGGCCAGGCCCTTGGCCGAGGCGCGGGCCTGCTCGTGGGGTAGCAGGCGACGGAATTGCCAGCAGAGGTTCGAGTAGAGGCGCAGGTCGTTGATGCGTTGCAGCCGGCGCAGATTGGGCTGGTGCATGCTGGTGGCCCAGAAGGCCAGCCAGGTCTTCATGGCCGGGCCGCTGACCTGGGTATCGTCGAAGTTGCCCTGGATGATGGCGCGCAGGTTGGCGGCGGGATCGTCACCGGGCAGGGCGGCGCGGCGTTCGCGCACGGCCTGGCGCAGGGCATTCATCAGATGCCGCATGGTGGCTTCGAGCAAGCCGTTCTTGTCTTGGAAGTAGTGGCTGATGATGCCGTTGGAGACGCCGGCCTTGCGGGCGATGAAGGCGATACTGGCGTCGCCCATGCCGACTTCGTCGACGGCTTCGAGGGTCGCGGCGATGAGCTGCGAACGGCGGATGGGCTGCATCCCGACCTTGGGCACGAGGCATCTCCTGAACAGAGCGGAAGGAGCCTCGGAGGGTAACTATTTTTTATTGAACGTTCAATCAATAAAAACGGTCACGACCTCCTGGATTGTGCCCTGGCCAAAGCCACAATACCAGTCCTGACAGGTGGTTACTTTTAATAACCGCCCGAAAGGCGTAGGCTGGAACCAGTTCTGCTTCGAGGATCGCCATGGACGCCGTGGTCAGTCGTATCTCCAGCCGTCGCCGCCTGCATGCCCATGCCTGTCCCATTCGGGATGTGCTGGACCGGATCGGCGATGCCTGGTCCTTGCTCACGCTCTTCACCCTGGAACCCGGTCCGCTGCGCTTCAACGAATTGCGCCGGCGGGTCGACGGTATATCCCAGCGCATGCTCAGCGTGACCCTGCGCCAGCTGGAGCGCGACGGCCTGGTGTCCCGCACGGTGACGCCGACCAAGCCGCCCCAGGTGGAATACGCCCTCACCGAGCTGGGTCAGAGCCTGATGGTGCCGGTAGGCGCACTGGCCGCCTGGGCTTCCGCGAAGCAGCCTTTCATTCAGCGCCACAGGGCGGCCTACGACCAGGTCGCCGAGGAGAATCCTGATGACCCGTCTCTCTAAGACCGCCCTGTCGGTCCTCGACCTCGTCCCCATCCGCGACGACGGCGATGCGACCCAGGCGCTGCACAATGCCCTGACCCTGGCCCGCCATGTCGAGCAGCTCGACTTTTCCCGCTACTGGGTGGCGGAGCACCACAACATGGATGGTATCGCCAGCTCCGCGACCAGCGTGTTGCTGGGCTACCTGGCCGCCGGCACCAGTACCCTGCGCCTGGGTTCGGGCGGCATCATGCTGCCCAACCACGCGCCCCTGGTGGTGGCCGAGCAGTTCGGCACCCTGGCCTCGCTGTATCCGGGCCGCATCGAGCTCGGCCTGGGCCGCGCGCCGGGATCGGACCAGCGCACCGCCTATGCCCTGCGCCGTGATCGCCTGGGCAGTTCCGACGACTTCCCACGGGATGTGGAAGAGCTGCAGCACTACTTCGGGCCGCAGCAGCCGGGGCAGGGCGTGATCGCCATGCCGGGCGTGGGCACCCAGGTGCCGATCTGGCTGCTGGGTTCGAGCCTGTTCAGTGCCCAGCTGGCGGCGGCCAAGGGTCTGCCCTATGCCTTCGCCTCGCACTTCGCGCCGCGCTATGTGCACGAGGCGATCCGTCTCTATCGCGAAAACTTCAAGCCGTCCGCGGTGCTCGATCGCCCCTATGTGATGCTCGGGGTGCCCCTGGTGGCGGCCGACAGCGACGACGAGGCCAATTACCTGGCCACCACCGTCTACCAGCGCATCCTGGCGCTGTTCCGTGGCGACACCATGCGTCTGCAGCCGCCGGTGCGCAGCATGGAAGGGGTCTGGTTGCCCCACGAGAAGGAGTCGGTGTCGAGCTTCCTCGGCATGGCGGTGATCGGCGGGCCCGACAAGGTTCGCGAGCGCCTGGAGCTGCTGCTGGAGAAGACCGATGCCGACGAGCTGATCTTTACCTGCGACGTCTATGAGCAGGCGGATCGGCTGCGCGCCTTCTCGATCCTGGCGGATCTGAAGGGCGGTTGATTGACCGTAGGGCAGGTTGAGACGGCTCGTTCGCCTACGCCCGCCAGGTCCCAACGAAAAAAGCCGACCGTTTGTAACGGTCGGCTTTTTCATGTCCGTAAGAAAGCTGCGCTGCTGCCCATGTTGGACGTCGCTGTACTCAGCTCCGCCTACGGCATGTGGAGTGTTTTCCACTGACGGCTACCGGTGCGCACTGTGGATAAGGCTGCGCCGTTATCCACGCTACGGAGCGGTAATTTTTACAGGAAGGTGAAGACCTGCTCACGGGTCAGGCGGGACTTGGGCAGGGCGGCGTTGAAGTCACTTTCGCCGCGATAGCCCAGGCCGACCACCACCAGGGCGGTGTAGCCCTGCTCGCGCAGACCCAGTTCCTGATCCAAGCTGTTGGCGTCGAAGCCCTCCATGGGGGTGGCATCGATGCCCAGCGCGGCGGCACCGAGCAGCAAGGTGCCCAGCGCGAGGTAGGTCTGCTTCTCCATCCAGTGCTGCACGTCCTGGCGCTCATGACGATGCAGATCGACGAAGTGGCGGCGGGTACCGTCCTGGGTGACGCGGGCTTCAGGCTTGGCGAAGCGACCGTCCTGGGCTTCCTGCTCCAGCACCTGGGCCAGATGGGCTTCGGTCATCTCCAGGCGGGTGCAGAGCACGATGACGTGGGAGGCCGGTAGCACCTTGGGTTCGTTGTAGGGACTCTGCATGCCACGGGCGATGCGGGCCTTGGCCTCGGCGTTGGCAGCGACCACGAAGTGCCACGGCTGCGAGTTGACCGAGGAGGGCGCCTGGCGCAGCAGCTCCAGCAGTTCCTCTACCTGCTCGGCCGGGATGCTGCGGGAGCCGTCGAAGGCCTTGGTGGTGTAACGGGTGCGGGCGATCTGGGACAGCTGCATGGATAACTCCTGATCGGATCAGTGGGTAGGGGCCGGCTGGGCGTCGATCTTGACGCGGAACAGGCTGTAGGGCTTCTCGCGCAGGTCTTTTCCATCGTGGAACTGGGCCTGGCGATGGAGCTGGTTGGCGGTGAAGTAGAGGTAGCCGTCCGGGCCGATGCTGAAGGTGTCGGGCCAGAGCACGCGCGGATCGTGGACCAGGGTCTTCCAGCTGCCGTCGGCCTGGCGCTGGCGCACGGCGTTGTGCTCGTAGTCGCCGGCATAGACGCGGCCCTGGGCATCGGCTTCGAGGCCGTCGGAGGCGCCTTTCTCGCCGAGATCCTGTACCCCGGCGCGCACCTGGGCCTCGCTCGCCGTGGGATCACGCAACAGGGCGGTGGGCACGGCATAGAGATGGCGGCTGGACAGCGGGCTGAAGTAGAGGGTGCCGCCGTCCGGCGACAGGGCGATGCCATCGCTGGCGATGGCCGGGCGCACGGTGCTGCCATCGGGAAGCCGCATCAGCAGCGGCTCGCCTTCCGCCACCGGGACGAAGCTGGGATCGACGTTGGCCTGGGGCGCGCCGGTCAGGCGCCGCTGGGCCTGGCCGGTGGCGAGGTCGAGGATGATCAGGCCGCCCGGCGGCGCCGAGTCGGTGACATAGGCCACCCCGGCCCGACCGACGCGAAAGTCGAAGCGCACGTCGTTGACGTAGCTCTTGGACTGAAGCACCGAGGCGGGGAAGGCCAGGGTCCTGGCGACCTTGTTGGTCTTGAGGTCGATGGCCACCAGCTTGACGCCACCGGCCTTGGGCGCGGCGAAGCCGGGGGCGGCGGTGTCCAGCACCCACAGGTGCCCCCGACCATCGGCCACCACGCTCTGCACGCTGATGAAGCCCTTGCCCGGCTGGCCCGGGGTCTCGACGTTCAACGCGGCGTCCGGGTAGGGCACGGCCTTGCCGTCCTTGAGTTCGGCGACGGTGAAGGGCACCTCGTCGCCCCAGCGGGGATAGTTGACGAAGATCCGGCCGGTCTCGCTGACGGTGACCCCGGTGGGCATGGCGTCGTGGAAGGCGAAGACCTGCTCCAGCTGGCCAAGGGTGCGCTCCTGGGGCAGCGGCGCGGCCTGGCCCGTCAGGCTACCCACGGCCAGGGCGACGGCGAGGGTCAGGGCGCTGAAGCGAGGCATCAGAAACCCTCCAGCACGAGCTTGCCGCGGGCCTGGTGGCTTTCCAGCTGGGCATGGGCGCGGCGCAGGTTGGCGGCATCGATCCGGCCCAGGTGCTCGCCCAGGGTGGTCTTGAGGGTGCCTTGGTCGATCAGCCCGGCGACGCGTTCGAGGATCTCGTGCTGGCGCACCTTGTCCGGGGTCTGGAACAGCGAGCGGGTGAACATCAGTTCCCAGTGCAGCGACAGCGACTTGGCCTTCATCGGCACCACGTCGAGTTGCGCCGGATCGTCGATCACGCCCAGACGACCCTGGGGCCGCAGGACATCCACCAACTGGGTGAAATGCACATCGGTGTGGGTGAGGCTGGCGACCAGGGTCACACCATCCAGACCCAGGGCTTCGAGTTGGGGCCGCAGCGGCTGGTGGTGATCGATGACGTGATGGGCGCCAAGGGTACGCACCCAGTCCTGGGTTTCCTGCCGCGAGGCGGTGCCGATCACGGTCAGCTCGGTGAGTTGGCGGGCCAGTTGGACCAGCACGGAGCCGACGCCGCCTGCAGCGCCCATCACCAGCAACTGCTGGTCCGCGCCGCCGCCCTCGGTTGCGCCGAGACGGTCGAACAGCAATTCCCAGGCGGTGATGGCGGTCAGCGGCAGGGCAGCGGCCTGGGCGTGATCCAGGCTCCTGGGCTTGTGCCCGGCCAGGTGTTCGTCGACCAGATGCAGCTCGCTGTTGCAGCCGGGGCGGAACAGTTCGCCGGCATAGTAGACCTCCTCTCCCACGGCGAAGCGGCTGACGGCGCTGCCCACGGCGCGAACCACACCGGAGACGTCCCAGCCCAGCACCTTGGACTCCCGCTGCACCAAGCCCTGGCGCACCTTGGTGTCGACCGGATTGACCGACACGGCACGGACCTCTACCAGCAGGTCGTGGGCCTCGGGCGTGGGATCGGGCAGCACCGCGTCCTGCAGGGCGCGGGGATCGCTGGCGGGCAGGGTGGTGTCACCGTGGATGATGGCTTTCATGGGCGGATTCCTTGGTACGATGAGAAACGTGAGGCCATGGTCGTCTTCATTGTCGGTCGGAAAAAGCGGCAGAATCGGATAGCACCTTCACTGCAGGAGTGAAAATGATCCGCTTCGACGACCTCGGGCTCTTCGTGCGCTCCGCCGCCCTGGGCAGCTTTTCCCGCGCCGCCCGCGAGGCAGACCTGTTGCCGGGCCAGGTGAGCGCCGCCATCGGGCGGCTGGAGCGCGAACTAGGCATTCGCCTGTTCGCTCGCTCGACCCGCAGCCTGAGGCTCACCGCCGAGGGCGAGGCCTATCTGCCCTATGCCCGGGAGGTGCTGGAGACCTTGCGCGAAGGACGCGAGCGGCTGCAGGGGGAGAGCCCGGAATTGCGGGGTGTGCTGCAGGTGGCGGCGCCTTCGGATCTGGGGCGCAATCTCTTGCTGCCCTGGCTGGCCGAGTTTCGCCAGCGGCATCCCGGCCTGACCCTCAGGCTGTACGTCTCGGACCAGCAGGCCGACGTCTATCGCGATCCGGTGGACATCGCCATCCGCTACGGCCGCAGCCAGGACGACAGCCTGGTCGCCCTGCCACTCGCCCCTGACAACCGCCGGCTGCTGGCGGCGGCCCCGGCCTACCTGGCGCGCCAGGGTACGCCCCGCTGCCTGGATGACCTGGTCGGGCATGCCTGCCTGCTCTACCAGCTGCATGGTCGCACCTATGACAAATGGAGCTTTCCGCTGCCCGAGGGTGGCCAGCGGCAGGTCGGTGTCAGCGGGCCCTTGCAGAGCGACGATGCGGAGGTGGTGCGGCGCTGGGCGGTGGCCGGGGAGGGCATCGTCTACAAGTCCTGGCTGGACATGCGCGACAATCTCGAGACCGGACGGCTGGTGCGGGTGTTGCCCGACCAGCCTGGCGAGGCCCTGCCGCTGCAGCTGTTCTGTCCGCACCGGCGACAGTTTTCACCCGCCGTGCGGCAGCTGCATGGCTGGCTGGCGGAGCGCTTCGCCGCCCTGGGCAAGCAGCCCTGAAACGCAAAGGGGGTAGCTCCGCGAACGGAACCACCCCCTCGGGTACCAGGCCTGGTCTTACTGCAGATGCTGCTTGAGCAATTGGCCCGCCTGGGTTAGCGACGCCTGGACCTCAGGCACCTTGGCCAGGACATTGAGCAGCCCGTAGTCGTGGATCATGCCGTTGTAGCGCACCTGGACGACATCGACACCGGCCGCGTTGAGCTTGCGCGCATAGGCCTCGCCTTCGTCCCGCAGCACGTCGTTCTCGGCGGTCTGCACCAGCGCCGGCGGCAGGCCCTTGAGCTGGGCCTCGCTGGCCCGCAACGGCGAGGCATAGATGTTGGCGCGCTCGGTTTCGCTGGTGGTGTAGTTGTCCCAGAACCACTTCATCATGTTGCGGGTGAGGAAGCGGCCCTCGGCGTAGGTCTGGTAGGAGCCATTGTCGAAGCTGGCATCGGTCACCGGCCAGAACAGCACCTGGTAACGCAGCGTGGGCGTGCCCTTGTCCTTGGCCATCAGGCTGACCACCGCGGCCATGTTGCCGCCGACGCTGTTGCCGGCCACCGCCAGGCGGCTGCCGTCGACGTCGATCTCCTTGCCATGCTCGGCGACCCATTTCGTCGCGGCATAGGCCTGGTTGATGGCCACCGGGAAGTGGGCTTCCGGGCTCGGGGTGTAATTGACGAACACCGCCGTGGCACCGGAGGCCACCACCAGGTCACGCACCAGCCGCTGGTGGGTGGGGAAGTCACCCAAGACCCAGCCGCCACCGTGGAAAAACATGAAGGCTGGCGTCTGCCCCTTGGCGTTGGCCGGGCGGACGATGGTCAGCTGCAGCGGCTTGCCGTCGACCTGGATGGTCTTTTCGCTGGTCTTGACCCCCGAGAGGTCGACCTTGACGCCGGACTGGGCGCCGGACAGCACCGCGCGGGCGTCCTTGGGGCTCAGGGTTTCCAGCGGTTGGCCACCGCTGCCGTTCAGGGCATCGACGAAGCCCTGGGTGGTGCGCTCCAGGGCGGGATCGGGCTGGGGCGCGGCGAAGGCGCTGCCCAGGGCCAGGGTGAGTGCGGACAGGCCAAGCAAACGAGAGACGGTACGCATGACAGATGACTCCTCGAACGGGAAAGGCCGGGCGCCTCGGCTGAGGCGCCTGGGGTGCCGCGACCCTTAGGCCAGGGTCAGGCGCACGTCCACGTTGCCGCGGGTGGCGTTGGAGTAGGGGCAGACCAGGTGGGCTTTCTCGACCAGGTCTTCGGCCACGGCGCGCTCCAGGCCCGGCAGGCTGACGACGAGCTCGACGTCCAGGGCGAAGCCGGTGGGGATCGGGCCGATGCCGACCTGGGCGGTCACGCTGACGTCAGCCGGCACGGCGATCTTTTCCTTGGCGCCGACGAATTTGAGCGCGCCGATGAAGCAGGCCGAGTAGCCGGCGGCGAAGAGCTGCTCGGGGTTGGTGCCGGCACCACCGGCGCCGCCCAGCTCCTTTGGCGTGGACAGCTGCACGTCCAGGGCCTTGTCGCTGCTGATGGAACGGCCGTCACGGCCACCGGTGCTGGTTGCGGAAGCGGTGTAGAGGATGTTCATGGCGTGCTCCTGATTTAAGTATCGCGATAACTAATTGGTTGGGCTGTTACCGAGGGGTTGGCCCGGGTACGGATTTAAGTTATCGCGATATTCGTTATCGCGCAAATATATTTTCGGGAGCAGCCGACCAGTGGCAGCGGTCGGCGAGGATCAACGCTCCAGCTTGGCGCGCAGGGTCATCAGGTTTTCGCGCAGGCGGGTCATCTCCGCATCACCCAGCGCGCAGTAGCCGCTGATGGTGCCGTTGATCTTCTGGGCCTGGTCGCGCAGGGTCCGGCCAGACTCGGTGAGTTCGATGGACAGGTTGCGCTCGTCCTCGGCATTGCGTTGCCGGCTCACGTAGCCCTCGGCCTCCAGGCGCTTGAGTACCGGGGTCAGGGCGCCGGAATCCTGGTGCAGCCGACGCGCCAGCTCCTTGAGCGGAAGGCGGTCGTTTTCCCAGAGCACCAGCATCATCAGGTATTGCGGGTAGGTCAGGCCCACCTCTTCGAGCAGCGGCTTGTACACCTTGGTCATCGCCAGCGAGGTGGAATACAGCGCGAAGCACAGCTGCTGATCGAGTAGAAGAGGGTCTTTATGGGTCATGGCGGTCCCGCCTGGTAAATGAGAAATGATTCTACCCCGAGCATTTGGGTAGCATTAGCCCTTTCGCTTTCAGACCCCAGGGTTTCCATGCGTATCCATGTGTCGTTCATCGATCGTGTCGGCATCACCCAGGAAGTCCTGGCATTGCTCGGTGCGCGCAATCTCAACCTGGACGCCGTGGAGATGGTGCCCCCCAACGTCTACATCGATGCGCCGACCCTGAGCGCGGCGGTGCTGGAGGAGTTGCGCGCCGCCTTGCTCACCGTGGTGGGGGTCGAGGCGGTGCGGGTGGTGGACATCCTGCCCGGCCAGCGGCGTTCACTGCAGCTCGACGCCTTGCTCGCCGCCATGGCCGACCCGGTGCTGGCGGTGGACGGCGAAGGCCGTATCCTGCTGGCCAACCCGGCCTTTGCCGCCCTGGCGGGCGAAGGCGCCGGCAATACCCTGGCCGAACTCTTCAACGACAGCGAATTGCCCACTGAACTGCTGGACCAGGGCTTTCGCCTGCCGCTGCGCGAAGTGGTGCTGCGCGGCCAGGCGCTGCTGCTGGACGCCACCCCCATCGGCGAACCCGTAGGCGGACTGGCCGGCGGGCTGCTGACCCTCTATGCGCCCAGTCGCATCGGCGGCCGCCTCTCGGCGCTGCGCCATGACACCCCCGAAGGCTTCGATTCGCTGCTCGGCGACTGCGCCGCCATCCGCACCCTCAAGGCTCGGGCCCAGCGCCTGGCTGCCCTGGAGGCGCCGTTGCTCATCCTCGGCGAGACCGGCACCGGCAAGGAACTGGTCGCGCGTGCTTGCCACGCCGCCAGCGCCCGCCGCGAGGCGCCCTTTCTGGCGCTGAACTGCGCGGCCCTGCCGGAGAGCCTGGCCGAGAGCGAACTGTTCGGCTATGCCCCGGGCGCCTTCACCGGCGCCCAGCGCGGCGGCAAGCCGGGCCTGCTGGAGCTGGCCGACCAGGGCACGGTGTTTCTGGACGAGGTCGGGGAGATGTCGCCCTATCTGCAGGCCAAGTTGCTGCGGTTCCTCTCGGATGGCACGTTTCGCCGCGTTGGCGGGGCCCAGGAAACCAAGGTCAATGTGCGCATTCTCGCCGCCACCCATCGCGATCTGCAGGCCATGGTCGCGGCCGGCACCTTTCGCGAAGACCTCTTCTATCGCCTCAATGTGCTCAGCCTGCAGGTGCCGGCGTTGCGCGAGCGTGGCCAGGATATCCTGCTGCTGGCGCGGCACTTCCTGCAGCAGGCCTGCGCCCAGATCGGTCGGCCGCCGTGTCGCCTGGCCCCGGCCACCTATGGCGTGCTGCTGGGCAACGCCTGGCCGGGCAACGTACGGCAATTGCAGAACATCCTCTTTCGCGCCGCCGCCATCAGCGAGAGTGGCCAGATCGACGTCGACGACCTCGACCTGGCCGGCACTGCGGTGGCCGGCCAGGTCGAGACCGAGGTCAGCACCCTGGAGGCCGCCGTCCAGGGCTACGAGGCGGCGCTGCTGGAGCGGCTCTATCCGCAGTATCCGTCCAGTCGCCAGCTGGCCGCGCGCCTGCAGACATCCCACTCGGCCATCGCCATGCGCCTGCGGCGTTACGGCATCCCGCGGCGCTGAACGCCGCGGGCGTCCGGATCAGCGCAGCACGTTGGTCTTGGCCAGATCCACCACCTCGCTGCCGCGACCACTCATCACCGCGCGCAGCATGTAGAGGCTGAAGCCCTTGGCCTGGGCGGCCTCGATCTTCGGTGGCAGCGACAGCTCCTGCTTGGCGATGCGCACGTCCACCAGCGCCGGACCGGGGTGGGCGAAGGCCTCTTCCAGGGTGGCGTCGAGCAGACTGGCCGACTCCACTTTCCAGCCGCGCACGCCGCAGGCCTCGGCTACCTGGGCAAAGTTGACGCCACCAAGGTCCGTAGTCTCATCAATCATGCCGGCGGCCTTCATCTCCATCGCGACGAAGCCCAGGGAAGCGTTGTCGTAGACGATGACCTTGACCGGCAGCTTTTCGCTGGCCAGGGTCGCCAGTTCGCCCAGCAGCATGGACAACCCACCGTCGCCGGCCAGGGCCACCACCTGGCGCCCGGGATAGGCCGCCTGCAGACCCATGGCCTGGGGCAGGGCGTTGGCCATGGAGCCGTGGCTGAAGGAGCCGGCCAGCTTGCGTTCGAAATTCATCGCCAGATAACGTGCGGCCCACACCGTGGGCGTGCCGACGTCGCAGGTGAAGAGAGCGTCCGCCGCGGCCAGTTCGCTGACGCGGGTGGTGACATACTGCGGATGCAGCGGCTCGCCATCGGCCGTAGCGGTAGCCAGTTCGTCCAGCTCGGCGCGGGTCTTGCGGTAGTGCTGCTGGGCCTTTTCCAGGAAGCGGCCGTGGCCGTTGGGCTTGAGCCGCGGCAAGAGGGCGTCCAAGGTGGCACGGACATCGCCCACCAGGCCCTTGAGCAGGGGAGTGCGGACGCCCAGGTGGGCACCGCGCACGTCGATCTGCACCACCCGGCCGTGGTCCGGGAAGAAGTTGCGATAGGGGAAGTTGCTGCCCAGCATCAGCAGCAGGTCACACTCCTTGAGCGCGTGATAGCCGGAGGAAAAGCCGATCAGCCCGGTCATGCCCACGCCATAGGGATTCGAATACTCGATATGGGCCTTGCCGCGCAGGGCATGGACCACCGGGGCCTGCAGCCGCTCGGCCAGGGCCACCACCTGGGCATGGGCACCGGCGCAACCGGCGCCGCAGAGCAGGGTGATGCGCTTTTCACCGGCCAGCAATTCGGCCAGGGCATCCAGTTCGGCCTCGGGCGGCACCACCACCGGACGCACCGGCTCGCTCCACTGGGCTTCCTTGATCGGCGCCTCGGCCAGGGCTACGTCGCCGGGAATCACCACCACCGACACCGAACGGTTGAGGATGGCCGAGCGCATGGCGGTTTCCAGGATGCGCGGCAGCTGTTCGGGGTGGGAGACCACCTCGCAGAAGTCGCTGCAGTCGCGGAACAGGCGCTCCGGGTGGGTCTCCTGGAAGTAGCCCAGGCCGATCTCGCTGGAGGGAATCTGGGCGGCGATGGCCAGCACCGGCGCACCGCTGCGCTGGGCGTCGAACAGGCCATTGATCAGGTGCAGGTTGCCCGGGCCGCAGGAGCCGGCGCAGACCGCCAGGCGCCCGCTGGTGTCGGCGGCGGCGCTGGCCGCGAAGGCCGCGGCTTCTTCATGCCGCACGCCGCGCCAGCGGATACGGTCGCGCTTGCGCAGGCTTTCGGTGAGGCCGTTGAGCGAATCGCCCGGCAGGCCCCAGATGGTGTCCACACCAGCGGCTTCGAGGGTGGCGACGAGCAGATCGGCAACGGTTTTCACAGCCATGACAAAGACTCCAGACAAGGATGGGAGAGGGCAAAGCCGCTTGGCAGAGGTCTTGTTGTGCCTTCTTGGTCCGACGAAGCGGGGCGGAAGTTCGCGTTGGGTGCTCTTGTCCGAATCTGGCCCCGGGCTCAGGTGACGTTTCCACCTCCGGCGTTCTTGCTCAGGCTTCGCCAGGTGCCATTCGCGCGGAGAGCGCTATACCAGCCGTGTCGCCTAGGGTCGAGAGCGTGCCGATTGACAGATCCAGCCTCTTCCCTAATATGGGATATACACCTGATATATCCCAGGAGGCCGATCGTGGATCAAGGTGCCGTATTTCAAAGCAATCGCAGTCAGGCGGTGAGACTGCCAAAGGCGGTTGCCCTGCCCGAAGATGTGAAGCGCGTCGATGTGGTTGCTGTCGGCCGCACGAGGATCATTACCCCGGCTGGGGAATCCTGGGATTCCTGGTTCGAGGGAGAGGGTGTCACGGCGGATTTCATGGCGGAACGGGACCAGCCCGCCGAGCAGGAGCGCGAAGGCTTCTAATGCTCAAGTTCATGCTCGACACCAATACCTGCATCTTCACCATCAAGAACCGACCGGTGTCGGTTCGCGAGGCCTTCACTCGGCACCAAGGACAGTTGTGCATCAGTACGATCACCCTGATGGAGCTGATCTACGGTGCGGAAAAGTCCTCCAGCCCGGAGCGTAACCTGGCGGTGATCGAAGGCTTCGCCGCGCGTCTAGAGGTGTTGAAGTACGGTCACGAAGCCGCGGCGCACACCGGGCAGTTGCGTGCCGAATTAGCCAGACTAGGTCAGCAAATCGGTCCCTACGATCAGATGATCGCGGGACATGCGCGCTCCATGGGCCTGATCGTGGTCACCAATAACCGTCGCGAGTTTGACCGAGTGCCAGGCTTGCGTGTTGAAGACTGGGTTACCGCTACAGGGAATTAGCGAGCAAGACGCTCGATCCGCCTTTGTCTGCATCACATGAATAAGGAGCGGCGTGCTCCATAGCGTACAGCCCAGCTGTCAGGCCTAGGAGCATAGCTAATGTCGTAACGATTTCGATACGTCGTTTGTTAATCGATACGGCTGTAGTGGGGTAGCGGGTCAATTGTAACGATTTCGCTACAGCGCAATGCGGGTTCTTTAGCTAACCCCTTGAAAACACTGGCCTTCACTCCTGGCATCACCCTTGCACCACCAGACCCATCTATCCATCAGGACAAAGGTCCGCAGGAGTCTGGCAATGAGTCTGCGCTATACCGAAGAACACGAATGGCTGCGTCAGGAAGCCGATGGCAGCATTACCGTCGGCATCACCGACTATGCTCAGGACTCGCTCGGCGACCTGGTCTTCGTGCAACTGCCGGAGCTGCGCAGCTACGCCCAGGGTGATGAGGTGGCGGTGCTGGAGTCGGTCAAGGCCGCCAGCAACATCACCATGCCGCTGGCGGGCGAGGTCCTGGCTGTCAACGAGGCGCTCAACGATGCGCCCGAGACCATCAACAGCGATCCGCTGAACGCCGGCTGGTTCTTCCGCTTCCAGCCCGCCAATGCCGAAGCCTTCGCCGCGCTGCTCGACGAAGCCGCCTATCAGCAACTGATCAAGGGGTAAGACCGCCATGTCGCTGCACGACACCCTCAGCACCGCCGACGAATTCGTCCCGCGCCACATCGGTCCGCGCGAGCTGGACGAGATCGCCATGCTGAATCTGCTCGGGTACGAGTCCCTGGACGCCATGACCGCCCAGGTGATCCCCGAGAGCATCAAGGGCACCAGCGTGCTGGACCTGCCCGCCGGGCTGTCCGAAGCCGACGCCCTGGCCGAGCTGCGCACCATCGCCGGCAAGAATCGCCTGCTCAAGAGCCTGATCGGCCAGGGCTACTACAACACCCACACCCCGGCGCCGATCCTGCGCAACCTGCTGGAAAATCCGGCCTGGTACACCGCCTATACCCCCTACCAGCCGGAGATCTCCCAGGGTCGCCTGGAGGCCCTGCTCAACTTCCAGACGCTGATCGGCGACCTCACCGGCATGCCGGTGGCCAACGCCTCGCTGCTGGACGAGGGCACCGCCGCCGCCGAAGCCATGACCTTCTGCAAGCGCCTGGCGAAAAACAAGGCCAGCGCCTTCTTCGCTTCCGTGCACTGCCATCCGCAGACCCTGGACGTGCTGCGCACCCGTGCCGAGCCCCTGGGCATCGAGGTGGTGGTGGGCGTGGAAACCGAGATCGAGGACCACGGCCGCTTCTTCGGCGCGCTGTTCCAGTATCCGATGACCACCGGTGAGATCCGTGACTACCGCGAGAGCATCCAGGCCTTCCAGGCTGCTGGTGCCCTGGTGGCCATGGCCGCCGACCTGCTGGCCCTGACCCTGCTCACGCCGCCCGGCGAACTGGGTGCGGACGTGGCCATCGGCACCGCCCAGCGCTTCGGCGTGCCGCTCGGTTTCGGCGGCCCGCACGCGGCGTACTTCGCCACCCAGGACAAGTACAAGCGCGACATGCCCGGTCGGGTCGTCGGCGTCTCCATCGACCGCCACGGCCACCCGGCCTATCGCCTGGCCCTGCAGACGCGTGAGCAGCACATTCGCCGCGAGAAGGCTACCAGCAACATCTGCACCGCCCAGGTACTGCTGGCCAACATCGCCAGCATGTACGCGGTCTACCACGGTCCCGAAGGCCTGACCCGCATCGCCACCCGGGTGCAGCGCCTCACCAGCCTGCTGGCCGCCGGCCTGCAGCGCCTGGGCCACGAGACCCAGCACACCGCCTTCGACACCCTGACCCTGGTGTTCGGCGCGCGCACCGCTGCCCTGCACGAGGCCGCCCGTGCCCGTGGCTACAACCTGCGCGACGTCAGCGCCGAGGCGCTGGGTGTGTCCCTGGACGAGACCAGCACCCTGGCCGACGTCCAGGCACTGCTGGAGATCCTGGCCGACGGCAAGCCCGCCCCCCAGGTCGCCGAGCTGGGCGATGCCCAGGGCGTGGAAGTGCCCGCGGCACTGCGGCGCCAGTCGGCCTTCCTGACCCACCCGGTATTCGCCAGCCACAGATCCGAGACCGAGCTGATGCGCTACCTGCGCAAGCTGGCGGACAAGGACCTGGCGCTGGATCGCACCATGATTCCGCTGGGCTCCTGCACCATGAAGCTCAACGCCGCCAGCGAGATGATCCCGGTCACCTGGGCCGAGTTCGGCGGTATCCACCCCTTCGCCCCGGCCGACCAGGCCGAGGGCTATGCCCAGCTCACCACCGAGCTGGAGGCCATGCTCTGCGCCGCCACCGGCTACGACGCCGTCTCCCTGCAGCCCAACGCCGGCTCCCAGGGCGAGTACGCGGGCCTGCTGGCCATTCGCGCCTATCACCAGAGCCGCGGCCAGGGGGAGCGCGACGTCTGCCTGATCCCGGCCTCGGCCCACGGCACCAACCCGGCCACCGCCAGCATGGTCGACATGCGCGTGGTGGTGGTGGCCTGCGACAAGCGCGGCAACGTCGATCTCGACGACCTGCGCGCCAAGGCCGAGCAGCACAGCGAACGCCTGGCCGCGCTGATGATCACCTATCCCTCCACCCACGGGGTGTTCGAAGAGGCCATCCGCGAGATCTGCCAGGTGGTCCATGACCACGGTGGCCAGGTCTATATCGACGGCGCCAACATGAACGCCATGGTCGGTCTCTGCGCTCCGGGCCAGTTCGGTGGCGACGTCTCCCACCTCAACCTGCACAAGACCTTCTGCATCCCCCACGGCGGTGGCGGTCCGGGCGTCGGCCCCATCGGCGTCAAGGCGCACCTGGCGCCCTTCCTGCCCGGCCATGCCCGGCTGGAACGCAAGGAAGGCGCGGTCTGTGCGGCGCCCTATGGCAGCGCCAGCATCCTGCCGATCTCCTGGATGTACCTGAAGATGATGGGCAGCGCCGGTCTGACCCGCGCCTCGCAGATCGCCATCCTCAGCGCCAACTACATCGCCCGCCGGCTGGAAGAGCACTATCCGGTGCTCTACAGCGGTACCGGTGGCCTGGTGGCCCACGAGTGCATCCTCGACCTGCGTCCGCTCAAGGACAGCAGCGGCGTGACCGTGGACGACGTGGCCAAGCGCCTGATCGACTTCGGCTTCCATGCGCCGACCATGTCCTTCCCGGTGGCCGGCACCCTGATGATCGAGCCCACCGAGAGCGAGTCCAAGCAGGAACTGGATCGCTTCTGCGACGCCATGATCGCCATCCGCGAAGAGATCCGCGCCCTGGAAGCCGGCACCCTGGATCCCCAGGACAACCCGCTGAAGAATGCGCCCCATACCGCGCGCGAACTGGCGGGCGAGTGGACCCACCCCTACAGCCGCGAGCAGGCGGTCTTCCCGCTGCCAAGCCTGGTGGACGGCAAGTACTGGCCGCCGGTGGCGCGCATCGACAACGTCTATGGCGATCGCAACCTGGTCTGCTCCTGCCCGCCGATCGAAGCCTACGGCGAGGCCTAGGCCCTCACCCTCGGCTCTCTTCCCCTGGGAGAGGGCCGAGGTGGCGATCGCGTTAGACGTTGCGACCCGACAGTTCAGCGCTTGCTCGCTCCTCTTGCCAGGAGTGAGCAAGCCGCCACCCGACACGGAGCCCCACCATGTCCCTGCTCAAGACTTCGCTGCACGCCCTGCACCTGGAACTCGGCGCCCGCATGGTGCCCTTCGCCGGCTACGAGATGCCGGTGCAATACCCGCTCGGCGTGCTCAAGGAGCACCAGCACACCCGCGCCCAGGCCGGGTTGTTCGATGTGTCCCACATGGGCCAGGTCATGCTCGAAGGCGAGGAAGCCGCCGAGGCGCTGGAGACCCTGGTACCGGTCGACATCATCGACCTGCCCAGCGGCATGCAGCGCTATGCCCTGCTGACCGACGACAACGGCGGCATCCTCGACGACCTCATGGTCGCCAACCTGGGTGACTGCCTCTACCTGGTGGTCAATGCCGCCTGCAAGGAAGCCGACCTCGCCCACCTGGAAAAGCACCTGGGCGATCGCTGCCAGGTGCTGCCGCAATTCGATCGCGCCCTGCTGGCCCTGCAAGGTCCCGCCGCTGCCGCGGTGCTGGCGCGCCTGGCGCCGGAGGTGGCCGAGATGACCTTCATGCAGGTGCGCCGCGTCAAGCTGCTGGACCAGCCCTGCATCGTCAGCCGCAGTGGCTACACGGGCGAAGACGGCTACGAGATCTCGGTGCCGAGCGCTGCCGCCGAAGCCCTGGCACGCCAGCTGCTGGCCGAGCCGGAAGTCGAGGCCATCGGCTTGGGCGCGCGCGACTCCCTGCGCCTGGAAGCCGGTCTGTGCCTCTATGGCCATGACATGGATGCCGGCACCACGCCGGTGATGGCCAACCTGGGGTGGGCGCTGTCCAAGGTGCGTCGTGAAGGCAACGGTCGCGCCGGCGGTTTCCCCGGTGCCGAGCGTATCTTCACCGAGCAGCGTGAGGGCGTGAGCCGCAAGCGCGTCGGTCTGCTGGTGCAGGAGCGGGTGCCGGTGCGCGAAGGCGCGGAGCTGGTGGATGCCAGCGGCGCCAGTATCGGCCGTGTCACCAGTGGCGGCTTCGGCCCGACCCTGGGTGCGCCAGTGGCCATGGGTTATGTCGACAGCGACTTCGCCGCCCTGGATACCCAGCTGTTCGCCGTGGTGCGCGGCAAGCAGGTGCCGGTCAAGGTCGCCAAGACCCCCTTCGTGCCGCAGCGGTATTACCGCGGTTGATCTGCGTGTTGGGCTTCGCGTTGCTCACCCCAACCTACGGCCATGCTCTCTTAGGTTGGGTTGAGCGAAGCGAAGCCCAACGGCCCCTCAAGCCACCGGATAATCCCGGAACACCGACAGGGCCTCCGCTTCGGCGGCCAGGGCCTCCAGCGTCGGGTAATTGCGCCGCTCGATCAGCCCCGGTAGGGCGAAGTGCAGGAAGGTCCAGGCCACGGCCGTGTCGATGGCGTCCTGGCCAATACTGTCTTCACCCAGCGGTGGACGCGGGCCCAGCCAGGCCTTGTCCAGGGCGCCACAGGCCGCGCGCAACTGCCCTTCCACGCGCTGCTGCCAGGGTGCATGTCGCTTCTCCTCCGGCCGCAGGTCACGCTCGTACACCAGTTGCACCGCCTTCTCCGACAGGGCCAGGGCCAGGCCGCTGCGACCGAGGGCGGTCGCCCGGGCCGCATGGCCGCTCGGCCGCAGTTGCCGACTGCCGCAGGCGAGATGCTGGGCATAGTCCAGAATCAGCGACGAATCCATCAACCGCTGACCGTCCAGGCAGATCAGCGTGGGGGCCTTGAGTACCGGATTGAAGCTGCGAAAGCGCTCGACCTCGCGAAACAGCGACACCTGGCGCAGTTCGAAGGGCAGCACCAGCAGGCGAAGGGAGATCGCGACTCGCCGTACATAGGGGGAGTCGAGCATGCCGATGAGTTGCATGGGGGCGTCCTGTCAGAAAGAGTGAATCCTGTTTCACGTGGAACGTCACCCTTGCCGTTTGCTTCACGCTGGGTGCCGCTCTGGACAAGACATTAAGGATTCGGCGAAGCTGCCACCAGCAAGAAATTCTGACCGGATCGTTAAGGAAGGCTTACATGTCGCGCGTGCCGCCGCTGAATGCCCTACGTTGCTTCGAGGCGGTTGCCCGTCTGGGCAGCGTGACCCGTGCCGCCAGCGAACTGAACCTCACCCATGCCGCGGTGAGTCAGCAGGTGAAGGGCCTGGAGCATCAGCTGGGCATGGTGCTGTTCGAGCGCCAGGGGCGCGGGATCGAGGTCACGGGCGACGGTCGGGTCTATGCCGAGCAGGTTCGCCAGCTGCTCGACGACCTGGGCGAGGCGACCCGGCGCCTGCAGGCCCGCCCGCGGCGCAACGAACTGGTGTTCGCCACCTTTCCCTCCTTCGCCACCCACTGGCTATTGCCCCGGCTGCCGCGCTTTCGCGCCCTGCATCCGGAGTACCGCATCCGTATCCAGACCAGCCTGGATTTCCAGGATCTGCGCCAGGGCATGGTGGATATCGGAGTGCGCATGGGCGAGGGACATTGGGATGGCCTGACGGCGCTGCGACTGTTCCAAGACGATGTGCTGCTGGTGGCGGCGCCTGGTTACAACGGTGGGCAACTGCCGCGCAGCCTGGAGGAGGCCCTCGCGCAGCCGCTATTGCACACGGAGGAAACCTGGCAGCACTGGGGCGAAATGGCCGGTCTGGGCGAAGCGGCGCCCAATCGCGGCATCAGCGTGAACGATTCCAATGTGGTGCTGGAGGCGCTGCGCCTTGGACAGACGTTGGCGCTGGAGCGGCGCAGCCTGGTGCAGGCCGCGCTGAACGAGGGTCGCCTGGTCCAGCTCAGCCCGGTGATGGCGCCCTATCCCTATGCCTACTGGCTGGTCTGGCCGGAACGCGTCGAATCGGCGGAAAAGCAGGAGCGCTTCAGCGCCTGGATCCAGGCCGAGGTCGCGACCTATCTGGCCGAACTGGCTACGCCGACGCCCCCTTAGGGCGTCGGGTAGAGGATTTTAGCGCAGCAGCAGCTTGCGACGACCATCCGGCCAGACTTCCCAGAGTTGATCGTTGATGCGCTGCACCTGGCTGGTGGTACGGCGCATGGCCGAAATGCTGGCCCGCAGGGCCTGGCCGCTGGCGGTGTCGACGAAATTTCCGGCGCCGGTGCTCTCGGCCGTGGCGCGATCCATAGCTACAGTGTTCATTGACGCCTCCCAGAGCTCGGCTAAAGACGGCGAAAGTGCCGTAGCCCAAGGACTGTCCAGCACCGGCAAGATTCCGCGTCCGCGGCGGCCACCGTTCAAGCTGTGATCCACGTCCTGAGTGCGCTGTGGCCTATTGGGCGAATTTGCGCAAAGGCCATTTTCTGTACGGATATACAGATTAGGCCTTGCGCCACTCGCGCAGGCTTTGCATCCTGTGGCGATTCCCCTCTTGCGACGTCCGCCATGCAGCTGTATCTCTGCGAAAAACCCTCCCAGGCCAAGGACATCGCCCGTGTCCTCGGCGCCAGCCGCCGCGGCGAGGGCTGCCTGCAGGGGCAGGGCGTGACCGTGACCTGGTGCATCGGCCACCTGCTGGAAACGGCGCCACCGGACGCCTACGACGCCCGCTACAAGCGCTGGTCGCTGGACGACCTGCCCATCGTCCCCGAGCAGTGGAAGTTGCAGGTCAAGAAGACCACTGGCAGCCAGTTCAAGGCGGTCAAGCGCCTGCTGGGCGAGGCCAGCGAACTGGTGATCGCCACCGACGCCGATCGCGAAGGCGAGATGATCGCCCGCGAGCTGGTGGAGCACTGCCGCTATCGGGGGCCGATTCGCCGGCTGTGGCTGTCGGCGCTGGATGACGTCTCCATCCGCCGCGCCCTGGCCGCGCTCAAACCCGGTGCCGAGACCTATGGGCTCTATCAGTCCGCCCTGGGACGCTCGCGCGCCGACTGGCTGATCGGCATGAACATGAGCCGGTTGTTCACCCTGCTGGGGCGTCGCTCCGGCTACCAAGGCGTGCTCTCGGTCGGGCGGGTACAGACCCCGACCCTGCGCCTGGTGGTGGACCGTGATCGCGCCATCGCCGCCTTCGTGCCAGTGCCCTTCTGGACCGTGGAGGCGACCCTGGACGCCTCGGGTAGTCGCTTCCAAGCGCAGTGGCAGCCGCCAGAGGACGTCTGTGACGACCAGGGTCGCTGCCTAAAGCCCGAGGTGGCCCAGGCGGCGGCGAAGGCCATCGAGGCGGCCGGGCAGGCGCGACTGATCAAGCTCAAGACCGAGCGTATCCGCGAGGCAGCGCCCTTGCCCTTCGATCTGGGCACCCTGCAGGAGGTCTGCTCCAAACGTTTTAATCTCGGCGCCCAACAAACCCTGGACGTGGCCCAGGCGCTCTACGAAAAGTACAAGCTGATCACCTATCCGCGCAGCGATTGCGGCTATCTGCCGCTGTCGCAGCACGGCGAGGCGCCGGCGCTATTGGCCGCCTTGCTGAGCGCCGATAGCAGCCTCGCACCCCTGCGCGACCATCTGGATGCCAGTCGCCGCTCACGGGCCTGGAACGATGCGAAGGTCAGCGCCCACCACGGCATCATCCCGACTCGGGTGACCCGCGACCTGGGACGCCTGAGCCCGCAGGAGCGCAATGTCTATGGCCTGATCCGCGCCCGTTACCTGGCGCAGTTCCTGCCGCAGCACGAATTCGATCGCACCCAGGCCGACTTCGAGGCGGGCGGCGAACGGCTGCGGGCCACCGGCAAGCGGTTGGTGGAAGCGGGCTGGCGTCGCGCCTTGCCCGAGTCGCTCACGCCGCCCAAGGGGCGCGAGGCCCCGCCGCCCCAGGCACTGCCCGCCTTGCGCGAGGGAGAGTCCTATCCGGTGGTGGAGGTGCGCTGCAAGGATCAGTTGACCCAGCCGCCTAAGCCTTTCACCGAGGGTGATCTGATCAAGGCGATGAAGAATGTCGCCAAGCTGGTGGAGGATCCGGCGCTCAAGCAGAAGCTCAAGGACACCACCGGCATTGGCACCGAGGCGACTCGCGCCAGCATCATCCAGGGCCTGCTGGACCGCGGCTACCTGATCAAGCAGGGCAAGGCCCTGGCGGCGACGCCGGCGGCCTTCGGCCTGATCGACGCCGTGCCCCGGGCCATCGCCGATCCAGGCACCACGGCGCTCTGGGAGCAGGCGCTGGATCGGGTGCAGGAAGGCGAATTGAGCCTGGCCGAATTCGTCACCAAGCAGTCGGCCTGGATGGGCAAGCAGGTGGAGCGCTGTCTGGGCCTGACCCTGACCATCAGCGGTCCGCCGCCGGCGGGCAAGGGCGCGCCCTGGAAGAAGCGGCGTACGGGCGGGACCAAGGCCAAAGCCAAGCCGGGTGGTGCGCCGACGCGCGCGCGCAAGCCGAGGGTCAAGCCTGGCTGAGGGCGGCGTGGAGATCAGGAGGTGCAGTCGCTGGAGCTGGCCTTAGCCTGGGCGTCGCGAATCACTATCGCAGTAACACTGGAACAATATTGAGACTCACGTCTGGAGGAGAAGCCCACTACCGCTCCAGACCGCTCCCTCTCCCAGTGGGAGAGGGTCGGGGTGGGGGCGCGAGGCCCCGCGTGACTTATTTCTTCTCGAACGCCGCCGCGGCAGTGGCATAGGCCGCTTCGTGATAGTCGAATTCGGCGGACTGCACCAGCAGGGTTTCCTCGTCCTCGGTGAAGGCGATCACCGGGCGATAGGACAGGCCGTCGGCCTTGATCTCGGCTTCGTCGATGAGCTTGGAAAGATCGAAGGCGAAGTCGCCGCAGATGGCCTTGGCCTGGGCGTCGGTGATGCCGTGCTTCTTCAGGGCATCGCGTAGCAGGGTGCTCCACTGGTATTGAAACTGGATACCCAGTTTGGCGTAGCTGGGACCGTAGTCGATTTCCATGAGTGTGTAACCGGGGCTTGGGAGGAGGGGGCGAACTCGCCACAGTGGCCAGCGAAATGACCGTTGTGAGCGCTGCCGGTGGCACTACGATGGCGTGCCCCAAAGCCCAGGCAAAGGGGGGCGGGCCGGACGGCCAAATCTAATGACCGAGAGGCCCGCACCCAGGGACGAGCGGTTATTCGTGGACGATGCGCGAGTGATCGCGGGTGTCCTTCATGAAGACGTAGACCAGCAGCGAGCAGGCGATGCAGCCGGTCACGTACCAGTAGTAGCCGCTTTCCATGCCGATGCTCTTGAACCACAGCGCCAGGTATTCGGCGGTGCCGCCGAAGATGGACACGGTCAGCGCATAGGGCAGGCCGACGCCCAGGGCGCGGATCTCGGTGGGGAACAGCTCGGCCTTCACCACGGCGTTGATCGAGGTGTAGAAGCTGACGATCACCAGCGCCACCATGATCAGGCCGAAGGCGCCCCACCAGGTGGTGACGCTACCCAGGGCGGTCAGGATCGGATAGGTGAACAGCGTGCCGAGCACGCCGAAGGCGATCAGCACCGGGCGCCGGCCGACGCGGTCGGAGAGGGCGCCGACGACGGGCTGCAGCAGCATGAACAGGAACAGCGTCGCCGCCGAGATGGAGGTGGCGTCGGTCTTGCTCATGCCCACCGAGTTGACCAGGTACTTCTGCATGTAGGTGGTGTAGGTGTAGAAGGCCAGGGTACCACCCATGGTCAGGCCGACCACGGTGAGGAATTCCTTGGGGTGGCGTGCCAGGGTGCGCATCAGGGATTCCTTGGACTTCTCGGCCTTCTTGAAGGAGCTGGTCTCTTCCATGCCGCGGCGCAGGTAGAGCGCGGTCACGGCGCAGGCGGCGCCGATCAGGAAGGGAATGCGCCAGCCCCAGCTTTCCAGCTGTTCGACGGTCAGGGTCTGTTGCAGCACGATCAGGGTGGCCAGGGCCAGTAGCTGGCCGGAGATCAGGGTGACGTACTGGAAGCTGGAGTAGAAACCACGGCTTTCCTTGGTCGCCATCTCGCTCAGGTAGGTGGCGGAGGTGCCGTATTCACCTCCGACCGAAAGGCCCTGCAGCAGCCGCGCCAGCACCAGCATGATGGGGGCGGCGACACCGATGGTGGTGTAGCTGGGGGTGAGGGCGATGATCAGCGAGCCGGCGCACATCATGATCACCGAGACCATCAGCGCGGACTTGCGGCCGGCCTTGTCGGCATAGAGGCCCATCAGCCAGCCGCCGATGGGGCGCATGAGAAAGCCCACGGCAAAGATGGCGGCGACGTTGAGCAGCTGGGCGGTCTGGTCGCCCTTGGGAAAGAAGGCCTTGGCGAAATACAGCGAGAAGGCGGCGTAGACGTACCAGTCGTACCATTCGACCAGGTTGCCGACGGAACCGCTGAAGATGGATTTGATGCGCTGCGAGGTGGTCTTGGGCGCGGTCTGGCCGGCCGCGAGGGTAGCGGTGCTATCCACAGGGATGTTCCTCTTGTCGTTGTTATTAGGGCGCTCGGGGCGTCGACAAGGGCTATAGCAGGGGGCGTGCCAGGTCACGAAGCCGCGTCCTGACTGGGTTTTTCAGCGGGGATCGGCGAAAGATCGCCGAAACCCATCTAGCAATGAGCGGATTTCCGCCTATGGCGCCTCAGTCGTCGTCGCGGAAGTCGGCGCGCACCAGACCATGGCGCTGCATCTTCTCGTTGAGGGTGCGCCGCGGCAGTTGCAACTCGTCCATCACCGCCTTGATCTCGCCGCCATGGCGAGCCAGGGCCGCGCGCAGACACTGGGCCTCGAAGGCTTCCAGCTGATCGGCCAGGGAATGGCCCTGGGCCGCGGCCGGCGTGCCCAGGCCGAGCACCTCGCGTTCGGCGGCGTTGGCCAGTTCACGGACATTGCCCGGCCAGCCGTGACAGAGCAACTGGGCCAGCCGCGCCGCGCCGGGCGGGGTGACCGGGCGCCCCAGGCGGGCGCCGGCCTCGGCGAGAAAGTGATCGAACAGCAGCGGAATGTCTTCGCGCCGCGCCCGCAACGGCGGCAGGTGCAGCTCGGCGACGTTGAGGCGGTAGGCCAGGTCCTCGCGAAAGCGCCCGGCGCGGGCCTCTTCCAGCAGGTCCGGCTTGGTGGCGGCGACGATGCGCAGGTCGAGGTCGATGCTCTGGTTGGAACCGAGGCGCTCCAGGCGCTGCTCCTGCAACACGCGCAGCAGCTTGACCTGCTGCGCCAGGGGCATGCTCTCGATCTCGTCGAGAAACAGGGTGCCGCCGTTGGCGTATTCCAGCTTGCCGATGCGCTTGCCCTGGGCGCCGGTGAAGGCGCCGCTCTCGTGGCCGAACAACTCGCTCTCGAACAGCTGCTCGGGAATGGCCGCGCAGTTGAGCGCGACGAAGGCCTTGCCGGCTCGGGGACCGAAGTCGTGCAGGCAACGGGCGACCAGTTCCTTGCCGCTGCCGGTCTCGCCGCGCAGCAGCACGTTGACCGGTGTCGGCGCCAGATCGAGGATCTGCTGGCGCAAGCGCACGAGGCCGGGCGAGACGCCGAGCAGCCGGCGGGCGAGGGCGCTCTGGTCGTCGACCCGTCGGTGCAGCTGGCGGTTCTCCAGCACCAGCCGGCGCTTTTCCAGGGCGCGGCCGAGATCGCCGAGCAAGGCCTCGGGGCTGAAGGGTTTTTCCAGGAAGTCGTAGGCGCCCTGGCGCATGGCGCTGACCGCCAGGGCGACATCGCCGTGGGCGGTGAGCAGGATCACCGGCAGGTCGGGATCCAGCGCCTGCAGCCGGTCCAGCAGGGCCAGGCCGTCCATGCCGGGCATGCGCACGTCGCTGACCACCACGCCGGCGAAATCCGGCGTCACGGCCGCCAGGCAGTCTTCGGCGCGGGCGAACAGCCGCACCTGATGCCCCGACAGCTCCAGCCACTGGCGCACCGCTTCGCGGATGCTGGCTTCGTCGTCGACCAGATAGACCTGGGCTTGCATGGGGGCGTCCTCTCGCGGCCGGTGGCCGCTACCTTGCCCGAACGTTGGCAGCCGGTCGAGTCCCCGACTGGGCGCCGGTTCAGCGGTGCGGTAGTCCGCGTGGGCGCTAGCCGGTTTCGGCCACCGCAGGCAGTCGCAGCTGGAACACCGCGCCCTCGGCGCCGTTGCGCGCGTCCAGGCTGCCGCCCTGAGCCTGGACGATGGCCGAGGACACCGCCAGGCCGAGGCCCAGGCCTTCGCCGACCGGCTTGGTGGTGAAGAAGGGATCGAACACCTGGTCGAGGTGCTCGGCGGCGATGCCGCCGCCGTTGTCGGCCACCTCCAGCAACCAGTTTTCCCCCTCCCGCGCGAGGCTGACTCGGACCTGCGGCCGGGGTCGCTCCGCCACGGCGTCCAGGGCGTTGCGCAGCAGGTTGACCAGCACCTGCTCGAGGCGGATGGGATCGCCCAGCAGCCAGGCCGGGCGCGGCAGTTCCAGCACGAGTTCGACGGCCAGCTCGGCGCGCCGCGCCTCCAGCAACTCCAGCGCCTGGTCCACCACCCGGGCCAGATCGACCCGCTCGCGCAGCCCGGCAGGCGTCTTGCGCGCATAGGTCTTGAGGTGGGCGGTGAGGCCGCTCATGCGGGTCAGCAGGCCATCGAGGCGCTCCAGGGCGGCGCGGGCTTCGTCCAGCCGACCGTGATCCAGCAGCAGGCGCAGACTCGCCAGGTGCATGCGCTGGGCGGTGAGTGGCTGGTTGAGTTCGTGCACCAGGGCCGCCGACATCTGCCCCAGGGCGGCCAGCTTGGCGGCCTGCACCAGGCCATCCTGGGCGGTGCGCAATTCGGCGGTGCGGGCCTCCACCAGCTGCTCCAGTTCCAGGCGACTGCGCTGGCGCAGGCGCTGCAGGCGGCGCCGTTGCGCCCACAGGAGACCGGCGCAGACCAGCAGCAGCCAGACGCAGGCGGCGGCCAGCGCCGCGCCCGGGCCGCCGCCCTGCAGGTCCTGGGTAGGCCGGAGCAGGTGCAGGGTCCAGCCTTCGCTGGGCAGCGGCAGGCTGTCCCAGAGGTAGTCGGCGCTGCCTTCGGGGGCCTGGATGTGCGCTACCTGGCGCTGCTCGCCGAGCACCCGCTCCTGGCGATAGGGCAGGGGTTGCAGGGTGCGCCTGTCGTATTGGCGGGTGGTGGCCAATTCGGCGCGATCGGCCGGGGTCAGCTCGCGCAGCAGGCGATAACGCCAGGCCGGGCGATTGGCGGCAAAGACCACACCGCGGGCATCGCTCACCAGCAGGACCTCGGGATGCTCGCCCCAGCGTGCCTCGATGGCGGGAAATTCCAGCTTGACCACCACGGCGCCGAGAAAGCGCCCCTGGGCGTCCAGCACCGCGTGGGAGAGGAAATAGCCGGGAATGCCGGTGGTGACCCCCACGGCATAGAAGCGGCCGCTGCCGCCGGCGAGGGTCTCGCGGAAATAGGGCCGGAAGCCGTAGTTGTGGCCGACATAGCTGGAGGGCAGCCGCCAGTTGCTGGCACCGATGGCCAGCCCCGTGCGATCCAGCAGCTCCAGGGTCGAGGACTGGGCGGCCGTGTTCAGGCGCTCCAGCTTGAGATTGAGGCGCTCGGTGGCGGCGGCATCGGGCGGGGTGGTGAGCGCGGCGATCAGCTCCGGGTCCTGGGCCAGCACCGTCGGCAGGGCGCGAAAGCGGTCGATCAGGGTCTGCAGGCCGCTGGCATGCAGGCGCAACTGTTCCTGGCCGAGCAGGCTGGCCTCGGCCAGGCTCGCCTGTTCGGCGCGGTGCCAGGCCTGGCTTCCCAGCAACAGGCAGCCGAGCAGGGCGAGCAGCAGGACCGGCAGCAGGCGTAGGGCTTGGGGCATGGCAGGGGACCGCGACAGGGATGGCCGGACGATAGCACGGCGGGAGAGGCCGGCTCAGGCCGAGGCGGCGGTGCGCTGGGCGATCTGCTCGGGCTGGAAATCGCAGGTGAAGCAGCTGCCCTCGCCGGGCACGCTGTGGATATCCAGGCCGCCGCGATGGCGGATCAGCACGTGCTTGACGATGGCCAGGCCCAGGCCGGTGCCGCCGGTGCTGGAGGCGCGGCTGGCGTCGAGGCGATAGAAGCGCTCGGTCAGGCGCGGCAGGTGGCGGGCGTCGATACCGGGACCATTGTCCTGCACCGCGACGTGGGCGCCTTCGGCGTCCTGCCAGGCACGCACCCGCACCTCGCCGCCCTCGGGACTGTACTTGACCGCGTTGAACACCAGGTTGGAAAAGCAGCTGCGCAATTCGGTCTCGCTGCCCAGCAGCGCCAGGCCCGGCTCGCACTCCAGGCTCAGCCGGTGGCCAACAGCGCCGGACAGGGCGCGGCCGTCCTGCAGGATGGAGGCGAGCAGCGGCTCCAGGGCCACCGGGCGGTTGTCGGCGGGATAGTCGGTGGCTTCCAGGCGCGCCAGCAGCAGCAGGTCGTCGATGGTGTGCTGCATGCGTCCGGCCTGCTGCTGCATCTGCCCCAGTGCTCGCCGCCAGCGCGGGGTGGCATGGTCGGCGTTGTCCAGCAGGGTCTCCAGGTAGCCGGTGATCACCGTCAGCGGAGTGCGCAACTCATGGGAGACGTTGGCGACGAAATCCTTGCGCATCTGTTCCAGCTGGTGGAGGCGGGTCACGTCGCGCACCAGCAGCAACCGATCGCCCTCGCCGAAGCGGGTGACCAGGATGTGCAGGTATTCATCGTCGTTGAGCGGCGAGGCCAGTTCCAGCGGCTCGCCGTAGTCGCCGCCGAGGAAGTAGTCGGAAAAGCGCGGATGGCGCACCAGGTTGGTGATGGGTTGGCCAAGATCCTGGGGCTGGCGCAGGCCCAGCAGGGTTTCCGCGGCGCGATTCCACCACTCCAGGTTGCCGTGGCGATCCACCAGGATGATGGCGTCGCGCAGGGCCTCGGTGGAGGCCTGGGCGCGGCCGATGACGGCGAGCAGTTCCTCGCGCTGACGCTGTTCGTGGCGCTGGCGGCGATAGAGCCGGTCGAGCACCTCGCCCCATAGCCCTTCGGCTTCCGGCGGCGCGCCCGGGGCCTCGCTCAGCAGCCAGGCGTGCAGGCGCAGCAGGTGCCTCAGGGTCACCGCCAGGTAGACCGCCAGTCCCAGGGCCACCGCCAGGCCGACATGGCCGAAGAGCCAGCCGGCCAGGGCGCAGCCGGCGACCACGGTCGACAGCTGGGTGGCCAGACGGGAGCGCCAGTTGATGTTCACGTCGGCGGTGATCCCGCGTCAGAGTTTGGTGGAAAAGCGATACCCGGTGCCGCGCACTGTCTGTACCAGGCTTTCGTAGGTCTCGCCGAGGGCCTTGCGCAGGCGGCGGATGTGCACGTCCACGGTGCGCTCCTCGACATAGACGTTGCCGCCCCAGACCTGATCCAGCAACTGGCCGCGGGTGTAGGCGCGTTCCTGGTGAGTCATGAAGAACTGCAGCAGCCGGTACTCGGTGGGGCCCATCTCGGCGGGAGCACCGTCGATGGTCACCCGGTGACTGATCGGATCGAGGATCAGGCCGTTGACCTCCAGCGGACCGTCGCTCTCCATGTGGCCGGTGCGGCGCAGCACGGCTTTCAGGCGCGCTACCAGCTCGCGGGGCGAGAAGGGCTTGGTGATGTAGTCGTCGGCGCCGGTTTCCAGCCCCTGGACCTTGTTGTCCTCGTCGCCCTTGGCCGTGAGCATGATGATGGGAATGGCGTCGGTCAGCTCGTCGCGCTTGAGGCGGCGGGCCAGTTCCAGGCCGGAGGTGCCAGGCAGCATCCAGTCGAGCAGGATGAGATCGGGCTTGCGATCGACGATCAGGGCGTGGGCGTCCTTGCTGTTGTCCGCCTCCAGGCATTCATAGCCCGCCATTTCCAGGGCCACGGCGATCATCTCGCGAATGGGCGCCTCATCGTCGACGATCAGGATGGATTTACCCGTCATGGAGCGCTCTGCCTCTCGAGTCCTTGCAATGTGCCGTGCATTAGATAGCGCCAATATTGCAGCTATGTGACAAGGCTGTCATATCTAACTGAAATCCCACAATATGGGATCACGTATCACATATTGAGATTTGCCCGTGAGGCTTCTAAAGTGAAGGCCATGAACGACAACAATTCCAACAAGGGCGAAGCGCCCAGCGGGGCCCAGGCACTGTTTCGCGGCCTGGCCGTGCTCGAAGCCGTGGCCGCCGGGGCCGACAGCCTGGCCCAGGTCGGCGCCGCCATCGGCTGCACCCGCAGCACCACCCATCGCCTGGTCGCCGCCCTGACCCAGGCCGGCTACCTGCGCCATGACGGCGGGCGGCTGATCCTGGGCAGCCATCTCATCGCCCTGGGCTACCAGGCCCGCGAGCAGCTGCCGCTGACCGGCGTGGCCCGCCCCCATCTGCAACGGCTGGCCCAGCACTGTGGCGACACCGTGCACCTCGGCGTGCGCGAGGGCGGCGATGTGCTCTATCTCGACAAGCTGCCGGGCAGCAGGGGGCTGGAGATGAGATCTCGCGTCGGCCTGCGCATGCCGCTGGCGCTGACCGGGGTCGGCAAGGCGCTGATGCTCGATCTCGCCGAGGGCGAATGGGAAGCCCTCTATGGCGAGGGCGTGGCCCGGCGTACCGGCCAGCCCGGCCTGCGCGAGGACTTCCTACCCTGGGCGGACTACTGCGCGCGCCTGCGGCGCCACGCCGCCGAGGGCTATGCCCTGGATCTGGAAGAGAACGAACTGGGCATCCGCTGCGTGGCCGCGCCCATCCGCGGCGCCGATGGCGTCATCGTCGCGGCCCTGAGCGTGGCCAGTGCCATTCCCTACATGCCCGAGGCGCGGCTGCATGAATTGCAGCCCGAGGTCACTGCCTGCGCCCGGGCCATTTCCCGCGAACTCGGCTGGAGTCCTGCATGACCGCCACCCCGCACCTCATCGGCCTCGACTGGGGCACCTCGTCCCTGCGGGCCCAGCTGTTCGACGCCCAGGGCGCCGTGCTGGAAACCCGCAGCCGCCCCTGGGGCATCATGCATGTGCCGGATGGCGACTTCGCCGCGGCGTATCGCACCCTGGTGGGCGACTGGCACGACGCCCAGCCGGACCTGCCCGCCATCGCCTGCGGCATGGTCGGCAGTCGCGGCGGCTGGCGCGAGGTGCCCTATGCCGACTGCCCGGCCGACGTCCACAGCCTGGCCGCCGGCCTGCTGCGCCTGGACAGCGGCTGCGGCGAGCTCCATCTGGTGCCCGGGGTAATGCAGCGCGGCGAGTTGCCCAATGTCCTGCGCGGCGAGGAAACCCAGGTGTTCGGCGCCCTCGAACTGGAGCCGGACCTGGCTGCCGAAGCCCTGCTGGTGCTGCCCGGCACCCACAGCAAGTGGGTGCGGGTGCGTGACGGCCGCTTGACCGACTTCGCCACCTACATGACCGGCGAGTTGTTCGCCGTGCTGCGCGACCACTCGATCCTCGGGCGTCCGGCCACCGAGGCCGGCCCCGAAGCCAGTGCCGAGGCCTTCCGCCTGGGCCTGGTCACCGCCCGCGACGCCGGGGCCGAGGGCCTGTTCGGCCGCCTCTTCACGGCCCGCAGCCGGGTGCTGGCCGGCGAACTGGGGGCGACGCACAGCCTCGACTACCTCTCTGGCCTGCTGATCGGCGAAGAGCTGCGCAGCCAGGTCGCCGCCCTCAAGGGCGCCACCTGCCCACCCCTGGTGCTGATCGGCGATGCGGCGCTCTGCCAGCGCTATCGCGACGCCCTGGCGCTGTTCGATATCCACCAGGTCCGCCTGCTGGAGCAGGCCACCCGGGCCGGGCTCTGGCGCCTGGCCCAGGCCGCCGGCCTGCTCCCTACCTCTGGAGGCTCCCATGCTTGATACCTATCTCAAGGACCTGCCGCTGATCGCCATCCTGCGCGGCGTCACCCCGGACGAGATCGTCCCGGTCGGCCGTGCCCTGTACGACGCCGGCTTTCGCGTCATCGAGATCCCGCTCAACTCGCCGCAGCCCTTCGACAGTATCCGCCGGCTCACCGCAGAGCTGGGCGAAAGCTGCCTGATCGGCGCCGGTACGGTGCTCACCGAGGCCCAGGTGGCCGAGGTGGATGCCGCCGGTGGCCGGCTGATCGTCTCGCCCAACGCCAACCTGGCGGTGATCCGTGCCAGCAAGGCCGCCGGCCTGGTCAGTGCCCCGGGCGTGGCCACCCCCTCGGAAGGCTTCGCCGCCCTCGACGCCGGCGCCGACAGCCTCAAGCTGTTTCCCGCCGAGCAACTCGGCCCGGCGGTGGTCAAGGCCTGGCGCGCGGTGTTTCCCAAGGAGCTGGCGCTCCTGCCGGTGGGCGGCATCACGCCGGACAACATGGGCCCCTACCTGGCCGCCGGCGCCAACGGCTTCGGCCTCGGCTCGGCGCTGTACAAGCCGGGCTTGACCGCTGCCCAGGTAAGCGCCAATGCCCAGGCCTTCGCGGCCGGCTGGCAGGCTACCAAGGGCGTCTGATCCCTCGATCCAATAATTACAGTCGAGATTTCCACACCATGAAGATCACCAAACTCACCACCTACGTCGTCCCGCCGCGCTGGTGCTTTCTCAAGATCGAGACCGACGAGGGCATCCACGGCTGGGGCGAGCCCGTGTTGGAAGGCCGCGCCCATAGCGTGGCGGCGGCGGTCGAGGAACTGGCCGACTACCTGATCGGCAAGGATCCGCGCAACATCGAAGACCACTGGACGGTGCTCTATCGTGGCGGCTTCTATCGCGGTGGCGGCATCCACATGAGCGCGCTGGCCGGCATCGACCAGGCCCTGTGGGACATCAAGGGCAAGGCCCTGGGCGTACCGGTGCACGAACTGCTCGGCGGCCAGGTGCGCGACAGCATCCGCGTCTATTCCTGGATCGGCGGCGATCGCCCGGCGGAGACCGCGGCCCAGGCCCTAGAGCGCCAGGCCAAGGGCTTCACCGCCATCAAGATGAACGCCAGTGAGGAGATGCAGTTCGTCGACACCTACGACAAGGTCGACCAGGTGATCGCCAACGTCGCCGCCATCCGCGACGCCTGCGGTCCGCACTTCGGCATCGGGGTGGATTTCCATGGCCGGGTGCACAAGCCCATGGCCAAGGTGCTGGTCAAGGAGCTGGAGCAGTTCCGCCTGATGTTCATCGAGGAGCCGGTGCTCAGCGAGCACCACGAGGCGCTCAAGGAGATCGCCCTGATGAGCAACACGCCCATCGCCCTGGGCGAGCGGCTCTATTCGCGCTGGGACTTCAAGCGCATCCTCCAGGAAGGCTACGTCGACATCCTGCAGCCCGATCCCTCCCATGCCGGCGGCATCACCGAGACGCGCAAGATCGCCAACATGGCCGAGGCCTATGACGTGGCCATCGCCCTGCATTGCCCCCTTGGTCCCATCGCCCTGGCGGTCAACCTGCAGCTGGACGCCAACTGCTACAACGCCTTCATCCAGGAGCAGAGCCTGGGCATCCACTACAACCAGGGCAACGACCTGCTGGACTACATCAAGAATCCCGAGGTCTTCGACTACGCCGATGGCCACGTGAAGATCCCCCAGGGACCAGGGCTTGGCGTCGAGGTCAACGAGGAATTCGTCAAGGAACAGGCCGCCATCGGCCATCGCTGGCGCAACCCGATCTGGCGGCACAAGGACGGCAGTTTCGCCGAGTGGTAACTCTTCGATGCAACGCTGCTGCGCTTGCCGGAGCGGCGTTGAAAGCCGGTTCGAAATGCTCATGCACTTGATGTGCACTCCGCTTTCTCACCGGCTTTCGCCTTGCTCCGCCTGCGCTCGCGACGCGTTGCTTTCGAAGATTGGCGCCGCTGCTCTCTCACCCCAACCCTCTCCCGAGGGGAGAGGGGGCAAGAGCGGAAGCACCTGCCTCGACTACCGCACCGACCATCCCCTCTCCCTCTGGGAGAGGGCGAGGGCCGCACCCGCGCCCTGACCCCCAGACAGCAACAACGCTCGCCACAACGTCAATTACAGGACCCGAGCCATGCCAACCCCTACCCACGCCGCCCCGGCGGCAGCCGCGGCCGCGCCGACCCTGGCCAAGCCCAGCCGGGCGCGCTTCTTCATCATGACGCTGCTGTTCGTCACCGTGGTGATCAACTACCTCGACCGCAGCAACCTCTCCATCGCCGCCCCGCATCTGGCCCAGGACCTGGGCATCGAGCCGGTGCAGATGGGGCTGATCCTCTCGGCCTTCGGCTGGACCTATGCCGCCATGCAGATCCCCGGCGGCTGGTTGGTGGACAAGGTTGCCCCGCGCATCCTCTATCCGGTGGCCATCGCGCTCTGGTCGTTGGCCACCATCGGCCTGGGTTTCGTCGGCAGCTTCATCGGCCTGATCATCCTGCGTCTCGCCGTGGGCGCCCTGGAAGCACCGGCCTATCCGATCAACAACCGCGTGGTCACCACCTGGTTTCCCGAGCGCGAGCGGGCCACCGCCATCGGCTTCTACACCTCCGGCCAGTTCGTCGGCCTGGCCTTTCTCACCCCGGTGCTGATCTACCTGCAGCAGACCTTTGGCTGGCACATGGTCTTCGTCGTCACCGGTGGGGTCGGTATCCTCTGGGCGGCCATCTGGTACCTGGTCTATCGCGAACCCAAGGACTTCCGCGGCGCCAATGCCGCCGAGGTCGCGCTGATCCAAGAGGGTGGTGGCCTGGTCGATCTGGAGCAGAAGAATCGCAGCCGTGCGGCCTTCCAGTGGCGTGACCTCTGGAGCGTGCTCAACAAGCGCAAGCTGTGGGGCATCTACATCGGCCAGTTCTGCCTCAATTCCACCCTCTGGTTCTTCCTGACCTGGTTCCCTACCTACCTGGTGAAATACCGTGGCATGGACTTCATCAAGGCCGGCTTCCTCGCCTCGCTGCCGTTCCTGGCCGCCTTTCTCGGCGTGATCTGCTCGGGCCTGCTGTCGGACTGGCTGATCCGCCGCGGCGCCTCCGTGGGCCTGGCGCGCAAGCTGCCGATCATCGGTGGCCTGCTGATCTCCACCAGCATCGTCGGCGCCAACTTCGTCGACTCGCCCGCCCTGATCATCGCCTGCCTGGCGCTGGCCTTCTTCGGCAACGGCCTGGCCTCCATCACCTGGTCGATGGTCTCGGCCATGGCGCCGGAGCGACTGATCGGCCTCACCGGCGGAATGTTCAACTTCATCGGCAACCTCTCGGCCATCTGCGTGCCCATCGTCATCGGCTTCCTGGTCAAGGACGGCAGCTTCGCCCCGGCCATCGCCTTCATCGGCGTGACCGCGCTGATCGGTGCCCTCTGCTACGGCCTGGTGGTGGGCAAGGTGGAACGTCTGCCGGAATAAGGGCGACTAAAGAAGCACTCGCAGGAGGCGCCTTCCATCCTGGATGCGGAGGCGCTCCGCCACCGGCCTTGCCGGACCCATAACGACAACAACAAAGGAGTCTCCTCATGCCTCTCGCCCGCCGCACCTTTCTTGGCGTGTCCCTGGCCGCCTCGGCCGGTCTGGTCGCCAGTCGCGCCCTGGCCGACGACAAGTTCGGTCTCACCCGCAACTGGGAGGGCAAGCCGCCCATCGTCATGCCCGATCCCGCCTGGGAGATACACGACCAGGCCTTCAAGGGCCGCCTGGGCAACGCCTTCGTCGAGCGCCTCTGGTCCGGTGGTCTCTGGACCGAGGGCCCGGTGTGGATGGCCGACTGGCGCTGCCTGCTGTTCAGCGACATCCCCAATGCGCGGGTGATGCGCTGGAGCGCCGACGACGGCCATGTCAGCGTCTATGACGACCAGTCCCACAACGCCAACGGCCACACCCGCGATCGCGAGGGTCGGCTGATCAGTTGCGAGCACGACAGCCGCCGCGTGACCCGCCGCGAGTTGAACGGCAGCGTCACGGTGCTGCTCGACCGCTTCGACGGCAAGCCGCTGAACGCCCCCAACGATGTGGTGGTCGGTGCCGACGGCGCCATCTGGTTCACCGATCCGGGCTACGGCATCCTCGGCGCCTACGAGGGCCACAAGGCGGAATTCGAATTGCCTACCAACGTCTATCGCATCGATCCCCAGGGCAAGGCGACGGTGGCGGCGGGGGATTTCGGCCGCCCCAACGGCCTGGCCTTCGCCCCCGATGGCAAGCGCCTCTACATCAGCGACACCGCCGGCGGCGGCAACCCCGGCAAGCCCAATCATGTCAGGGCGTTCAACGTGAAAGACGACGGCACCCTGGGCGGTGGCGAGGTGCTGATCGACGCCAAGGAGCAGGGCGTGATCGACGGTTTCCGCGTCGACAGCGACGGCAATCTCTGGTGCAGCTGGGCCGGCTCGGCGGAGCAGAACAGCGTGCGGATCTTCAATCCGAGCGGCCAGCCGCTGGCCACCCTGCACCTGCCGGAAACCGTCTCCAACGTCGAATTCGGCGGCCTCAAGGACAATCGCCTGTTCATCACCGGCGGCGGTTCGCTCTATGCCACCTATGTGAACGCCCAGCCCGCCCGGCTCTGGTAAGGACTTCTTACCAGCCGAACCAAGGGTCGTCGGACGGGTCTGTAACAAACGGATACGGAACGACCCGCGACGACAAGATCGCCCACAAGGCGAGCGAGGAGCCTCTGCCATGAGCAACACCACCACCAACGCCGACGGTCACGTCACCGAAAAGGCCCAACCCAAGGCGATCTTCGCCTGCTTGATGGCCGCCCTGGCCGGCCTCATGTTCGGCCTCGACATCGGTGTCATCTCCGGTGCCACCAAATTCATCCAGCAGGAATTCCAGATCTCCGATCAGGTGATCGAATGGATCGTCTCCAGCATGATGGCCGGTGCCGCGCTGGGTGCCCTCGGCGCCGGCTCGCTGTCGGCCAAGCTGGGGCGCAAGAAGTCGCTGATGCTGGGCGCCGTGCTGTTCGTGATCGGCTCGATCCTCTGTGGCCTGGCCACCTCGCCGACCATGCTGATCTTCGCCCGCTTCCTGCTGGGCCTGGCCATCGGCATCGCTTCCTTCACCGCTCCGCTGTACCTGGCCGAGGTCGCTCCGGAAAACATCCGCGGCTCGATGATCTCGCTGTATCAGCTGATGATCACCGCCGGCATCCTGATCGCCTTCCTCTCCAATACCGCCTTCAGCTACTACGAGGCCTGGCGCTGGATGCTCGGCATCATCGCCATCCCCGGGGTGCTGTTCCTGATCGGCGTCTTCGCCCTGCCCGACAGCCCGCGCTGGCTGATCATGGCGGGTCGTCGGGAGGAGGCGATCAAGGTCCTGCACCGGCTGCGCGGTGACGAAAAGGTCATCCAGCAAGAGGTCGCCGAGATCGAAGAGCAGCTCAAGGTCCCGCAAAAGGGCTGGTCGCTGTTCAAGGAAAATCCCAACTTCCGCCGCTCGGTAGGCCTGGGCGTACTGCTGCAGGTAGTGCAGCAGTTCACTGGCATGAACGTGGTGATGTACTACGCGCCGCGCATCTTCGAAGGCATGGGCTACGACACCGCCCCCCAGATGTGGTTTACCGCCGCGGTGGGTCTGACCAACGTGCTGGCCACCTTCATCGCCATCTTCCTGGTCGACAAGTGGGGCCGCAAACCCATCCTCTATACCGGTTTCGTGGTCATGGCCGTGGGCCTGGGCGTGGTCGGCACCATGCTCGGCATGGGCAACCTGAGTCATGGTCAGCAGACCTTTACCGTGGTCATGCTGCTGATCTTCATCGTCGGCTTCGCCATGTCGGCCGGTCCGCTGATCTGGACCCTGTGCTCGGAAGTCCAGCCGCTCAAGGGCCGCGACTTCGGCATCGGCTGCTCCACCTTCACCAACTGGATCGCCAACATGATCGTCGGCGCCACCTTCCTGACCATGCTGGGCACCCTGGGGCAGGGCACCACCTTCTGGATCTATGCCGGACTGAACGTGGTGTTCATCTTCCTGGTGTTCCTGCTGGTACCGGAAACCAAGGGTGTCACCCTGGAGCGCATCGAACGCAATCTGATGCAGGGCAAGCGCCTGCGCGACCTCGGCCAGTAGGTTCGAGCGCAAAAGAAAACGCCCGGCGATGCCGGGCGTTTTTGTTAGCGATCCCAGTGCTTGTGTCTGTGCTTGGCGTGCTTCCAGCCCTTGCCGGGATGGTCGCGATAGCGGCGGTCGTCGCGGCCGCTGTCGCCCAGGTTGTTGCCCAGGGCACTGCCGGCACCGCCACCCAGGGCCGCGCCGACCAGGCCACCGGTGCTGCCACCGATCCGATTGCCGATCACGTTGCCGCCCGCCGCGCCCAGACCGCCGCCGATAGCGGCCTCGGTCCGATTGCGACGGTCAGCGCCCAGTACACCACCTGCTGCACCCCCCACGCCGGCACCGATGGCCGCACCAGTGCTGCCGCCGACCTGCTGGCCGACCAGAGTACCGAGCACACCACCCACGGCGCCGCCGAGTCCGGCTTCGGTATTGCCCGCATAAGCCGGGGCAACGCCCGCCAGGGCAAGCAACAAGAACAGGGCTGAAGGTTTCATGGAGTCCACTCCGTGGTAGAGACGAGCCGATCCTCGGCAAAAATCGCTGCCATGGCAAGTACCGAACGGTCGTTTGAATGGTAAAGGTTTCCTTTACCCATTCCTTTGTTTTCCTTGAACAAATCTATACGGGAATAGTGGGTCTCACGCCTTTGACCGCGTCTGGAGCAGGGTCTGCAGCCTGGGGCAGGCTGGTCTAGACTCAGGACGATCGCGCTGCCAAGGGGACTTCATGATCCGCGCTCGTCTGTTGTCTGGCTGTCTCCTGCTCCTTGTCAGTGCCGGCGCCGCGGCCTGGGAATACACCCTCATCGCCCCCGACAAGCCGGTGCGGAACTGGAGCATCAGCAGCGATCGCCTGGGCCTGCGCGATGGCCTGGCCTTTGCCGTCGGCGTGCACCGCCTGAGTGGCGGGCGCCAGGAGGACTCGGTGCTGATTGAGATCGACACCGGCGCCCTGCAACTCACCGTGGTGGCGACCCGTGGCATGAACGTCCTGCGCGCCCAGGCCGGCACCCTGCGACTGGGCTGGGATTCCCCGGTGCGCGAGGTGGTCAATCCGGCCTTCGTCAACCTGGAAAGCCGCAATGGCCTGGGCTGGCTGGAAGGCTTCAACGAACTGGTGGCGCGCGCCGGCTTCGAGTGGGTCGGCCATCCGGGCCTGGACCGGGGGCAACTGCTGACCCTGCATGGGCGGGCCAGCTACCTGCCGGCCAGCCAGGTGGTGCTGACCATCGACGAACAGCCGCCGCACCGCATCAGCCTCAAGGGCGTGCTGCACGAAGAGGCCTTCAAGCAGGCCAGCTTTCGCATCGACACCGAACTGGTCACCCACGCCGGGGCCACCGGCTTCACCCTGCACGACCGCCTGACCAACCAGGGGGCGCATACCGCCGAGTACCAGGTGCTCTACCACAGCAACTTCGGTCCGCCGCTGCTCGGCGAGGGCTCGGCATTCGCCGCCCCGGTGCGGGAGGTGTCACCCTTCGATGCACGGGCGCGCCAGGAGCTGGGGGAATGGCAGACCTATCGCGCGCCCACGCCTGGCTATGGCGAGACGGTCTACAACCTCTATCCCTGGGGCGACAATCAAGGGCGCAGCCTGGCGGTACTGTACGATCGCAGTGCCCACCAGGGCGTGGCGCTGGCCTTCAATGTACGGGAGCTGCCGGTCTTCACCCTGTGGAAGAACACCGATGCCAAGGCCCAGGGCTATGTCACCGGGCTGGAGCCGGGTACCAGCTTTTCCTACAACCGCAGCCAGCAGCGGGCCCTGGGGCTGGTGCCGCGGATCGAAGCCGGCGGCACGCGCGACTTCACCCTCGACTATCGGTTGCTGGCCACCGCTGCCGAGGTCCGGCGGGCGCTGGATCAGGTCGAAGGCATCCGTCACGGACGGCCGACCAAAGTGCGCGAGACGCCGCTGGTCCAGGAGCGCTAGCGGTCGGGCAAGCTTGCGCTAGCGCCGCGCAGGTAGCGGCCGGGTGCGACCGCTGCCGTCGATGGCGACAAAGACGAACACCGCCTCGGTCACCTTGCTCCATTCGCTGGACAGGGGATCGTCGCTCCAGACCTCGATGAGGATCTGGATGGAGCTACGGCCCACCTCCAGGGTGTTGGTATAGAAGGAGAGCTGTGCGCCCACGGGCACCGGCGTCATGAAGGCCATGCGGTCGATGGCCACCGTGGCCACGCGCCCGGCGGCCAAACGACTGGCCATGGCGCTGCCGGCCAGGTCCATCTGGGCGACCAGCCAGCCGCCGTAGATATCGCCGAAGCCATTGGTCTCGCGGGGCAGTGCGGTGATCTGCATGGCCAGGTCGCCCTGGGGGATGGGATCTTCTTGTTCGAGCTCTTCGATCATGACAGGGCCCTCGGGAGCCCGGATAGGTAGGTAACGTTCAGCATCTGCACGCAAGAATGCTGCCAATCTCTCGGCGGAGATCGTTAGGGGGCTACAGTATAACGCCTGGGGCAGGGCGGCTCGACCGCTTTTGCACCAGGATGGAACAGCCATAGCTCGGCAGATGAGCCCTGAATGGGCACTGAATGAATAGCGGAAATTCCTTGCAGATTTGCTATCGTGGAGACCGTGCACGGCCAGGCAATCCAGAGGGTCGTGCACGTCCGATGATCAGGTAATGATCGGTAGACCTGCTGCTGCCGTGCTCCACAAGAGCGCTGGCGGCGCGGTGCAGGTCCGGCGCCCATCCGGCGACCCGCCCGATCCCTGCCAGCCGCTCCAGGCGGACGGTCACTCGGGGCCGCGTCTTGTCCGCTACACCCGGAGGGATGCCAGAGGCCGAATTTCCTTTGCGCTCCTCTCTTGTCCGGGATCCTCGATGAAACTGCAATCCGCCTCCGCGCCGCTCACGTCGCGCCCTCTGGGCCGCAACGACTACAAGACCCTCTCGCTGTCCGCCCTGGGCGGTGCGCTGGAGTTCTACGACTTCGTCATCTTCGTCTTCTTCGCCGCGGTGGTGGGGAAGCTGTTCTTTCCCGCCGACATGCCCGACTGGCTGCGGCAGATGCAGACCTTCGGCATCTTCGCCGCGGGCTACCTGGCGCGCCCGCTGGGCGGCATCATCATGGCCCACTTCGGCGACCTGCTCGGGCGCAAGAAGATGTTCACCCTGAGCATCTTCATGATGGCGCTGCCGACCCTGGGCATGGGCCTGATGCCCACCTACGCCCAGATCGGCGTGGCCGCGCCGATCCTGCTGCTGGTGCTGCGCATCATCCAGGGCGCGGCCATCGGCGGCGAGGTGCCCGGCGCCTGGGTGTTCGTCTCCGAACACGTCCCCGGCAAGCACGTTGGCTATGCCTGCGGCACCCTGACCGCCGGCCTCACCTTCGGCATCCTGCTCGGTTCGCTGATGGCGACCCTGATCAACACCGTCTTCACCCCGCTGGAGGTGGCCGACTACGCCTGGCGCTTCCCCTTCCTGATCGGCGGGGTCTTCGGCCTGTTCTCGGTCTACCTGCGCCGCTGGCTGCACGAGACGCCGGTGTTCGCCGAGCTGGCGATCCACAAGTCGCTGGCCGAGGAAGTGCCGCTCAAGGCGGTGCTGCGCGACCACCGCAGCAGCGTGATCCTGTCCATGCTGCTGACCTGGATGCTCACCGCCGGCATCGTGGTGGTCATCCTCATGACCCCGACCCTGCTGCAGACCCAGTACGGCTTCTCGGCCGCCCTGGCGCTCAAGGCCAACAGCCTGGCCATCGTCTTCCTGACCCTGGGCTGCATCGTCTCCGGCGCCCTGTCCGATCGCTTCGGCAGCGGTCCGGTGTTCATCGTCGGCGGCCTGATCCTGGCAGTGGCCAGCTGGGCGCTCTATGCCGGTCTGAAGGTCCATCCGGAATGGCTGTTCCCGCTCTATGCCCTGGCCGGTGCGGCAGTCGGCGTCATCGGCGGCGTGCCGCGGGTGATGGTGCTGGCCTTCCCGCCCAAGGTGCGCTTCTCGGGGCTGTCCTTCTCCTACAACGTCGCCTACGCCATCTTCGGCGGCCTGACGCCCATGGTCGTCACCCTGATGCTCAAGGAGCATCCGCTGGGCCCGGCCTGGTACGTCATGGGGCTGGCCCTGCTGGGCGTGGGCATCGGCTGCTACCTGCTCAGCCGCGAACGCCGCGCTGCTGCCCTGGCGCCCGCGTGATCCCGCCCGGTCGCGCCGCCCGCACCGGCGGCGTGACCGGGATCGCCAGGCCAACCCGCAAGCACGACCTCGGCATCACCAAAAACGCCATCCCCACAGACGCCACGCTTCGCGAGGACTAGGCTCGAACCGCTACGGCTTGTTTGAAAAGTCGCCGAGCGAAGGTGAGGCAAGGAAGAAATCGGCGAGGAAGCGGCGTTTACGACCGGTAAATGAGCATTCCGAGCTGATTTTTGACGCCGCATCGCCGAGGCCCAGGCACTTTTCCGACAACGCCCAGAGCCAGTCCAACAATAAGAGCGAGGTGCAACATGTCCGGTAATCGTGGCGTCGTCTATCTGGGCGCGGGCAAGGTCGAGGTGCAGACCATCCCCTACCCGAAGATGGAAACCCCGCAGGGCAAGCGTATCGACCACGGCGTCATCCTGCGCGTGGTCTCCACCAACATCTGTGGTTCCGACCAGCACATGGTGCGTGGCCGGACCACCGCGCCCGAAGGCCTGGTGCTCGGCCACGAGATCACCGGCGAGGTCATCGAAGCGGGCCGTGACGTCGAGACGCTCAAGGTCGGCGACCTGGTCTCGGTGCCCTTCAACGTCGCCTGCGGTCGCTGCCGCACCTGCAAGGAGCAGGACACCGGCGTCTGCCTGACCGTCAATCCCTCGCGTGCCGGCGGTGCCTATGGCTACGTCGACATGGGCGGCTGGGTCGGTGGCCAGGCCGAATACGTGCTGGTCCCCTATGCCGATTTCAACCTGCTCAAGCTACCGAATCGCGACGCGGCCATGGAAAAGATCCGTGACCTGACCTGCCTGTCCGACATCCTGCCCACCGGTTACCACGGCGCCGTCACCGCCGGCGTCGGTCCGGGCACCAGTGTCTACGTGGCCGGTGCCGGCCCGGTCGGTCTGGCCGCGGCGGCCTCGGCGCGCCTGCTGGGCGCCGCCGTGGTCATCGTCGGCGACGTCAACCCGGTGCGCCTGGCGCACGCCAAGGCCCAAGGCTTCGAGATCGCCGACCTGTCCCAGGACACCCCGCTGCACGAGCAGATCGCCGCGCTGCTGGGCACGCCTGAAGTGGATTGCGCGGTCGACGCCGTCGGCTTCGAAGCCCGTGGCCATGGTCACGAAGGCGCCAAGAGCGAGGCCCCGGCCACGGTGCTGAACTCGCTGATGGGCGTTGTACGCGTAGCTGGCAAGATCGGCATTCCCGGCCTCTACGTCACCGACGACCCAGGCGCCGTGGACGCCGCGGCCAAGGAGGGTGCCCTGAGCATCCGCTTCGGTCTGGGCTGGGCCAAGTCCCACAGCTTCCACACCGGCCAGACCCCGGTGATGAAATACAACCGCCAGCTGATGCAGGCGATCATGTGGGATCGCATCAAGATCGCCGACATCGTCGGCGTGCAGGTGATCACCCTGGACGAGGCCCCGCGCGGCTACAGCGAATTCGATTCGGGCGTGCCGAAGAAATTCGTCATCGATCCGCACAGGCTGTTCAGCGCGGCCTAGCTATTGCACTAAGGATTTTGCCCGAGACTGCTGGCCATTTGGCATTTCTCGGGCAAGCCGTGCAGTCGTTTGTCGTACCGGAGGGTCTACCTCCGCAGCGTCCGCCCCGGGCGCTGTTTTTTTGGTGCCACAGACGAGGCCAGTATGATCCCGAATGTCCTTTCGACCCTTCGCCGTATCGTCCCCGCGCTATTCGTGGCCTTCTTGCTGCTAGGCAGTACCGCTGTTCGCGCCGAGGGCGGTGTGTCCTTTCGCTTCGCCGAAGAAGGGCAGGGCTGGATGCTGCGTGGTCCGGTCGACGTGCTCAAGTGGCCTTTCGTCTATGACCGCAGCCGCGAGCGCGCGCGCAATACCCTGGTGCGGCTGGATGGCGACACCCAGGTGCGGGTGATCGAGACCCGCTCCTTCCAGCGCTGGAAGCGCATCGAGCTGCAGCAGGATGGCCGTACCGTGCTGGGCTGGGTGGAAAGCTACAGCGTGCCCGAGGCCATGCGCCTCGATTGATCGGGAGCAAAAGGCCACCGCCGCCAGTCACACCTCTGGTATCCCATCCATTCCAGAGGAGCGACGCATGTCCGCGATCACCCGTCTTCAGCTCAACGACGGTCACCACATTCCGCAATTCGGTCTGGGGGTCTGGCAGACTCCGGCCGAAGAGACCGCCCAGGTGGTCAAGACGGCCCTCGACCTGGGCTATCGACACATCGATACCGCCGCCATCTACGGCAATGAAGAAGGCGTCGGCCAGGCCATCGCCCAGGCCGGTCTGCCGCGTGACGAGCTGTTCGTCACCACCAAGCTGTGGAATGCCGACCAGGGCTACGACAGCGCCCTGCGCGCCTTCGACACCAGCCTGGCCAAGCTGGGCCTGGAGCATGTCGACCTCTACCTGATCCACTGGCCGCTGCCGGAAAAGGGGCTGTTCCTCGACAGCTGGAAGGCGCTGATCGAATTGCGCAACCAGGGCCGGGTGAAGTCCATCGGCGTCTCCAACTTCCGCCAGGCCGACATCGAGACCCTGCTGACCGAGACCGGCGTGGTGCCCGTGGTCAACCAGATCGAGTGCCATCCGCTGCTGCAGCAGCACGAGCTGCGCGACTTCAACACCTACAAGGGCATCGCCACCGAAGCCTGGAGTCCGCTGGCCCAGGGTGGCGAGCTGCTGGGCAGCCCGGTGCTGCAGCAACTGGCCGCCAAGCACGGCAAGACGCCGGCCCAGGTGGTGCTGCGCTGGCACATCCAGCTCGGCAACATCATCTTCCCCAAATCCAAGACGCCCAAGCGCATCGAAGAGAACATGCAGATCTTCGACTTCGCCCTGGACGACGAGGACCTGCGGCAGATCGCCGGGCTGAACCAAGACAAGCGCCTCGGCCCCGATCCCTCCACTTTCAACGGCTGACGTTCACGGGGCGCCGCGATGAGCGGCGCCTCTGTATGCCTGGCGCGCAAGGCGCCAGTGCCTGTATGCTGCGCGGCCCTTTCGGGACACCTCATGCCGGATCGGCATAGGGCAGGCGACAGCGGCATTAGACATACCCCGTTACCCTCTGGCAAAAGTGTGACGCCTTGGTGCTCCTCGTCCTTTTCGAGCACCGTTTCCGCAGCCTGAACGCACCCTCCACGTTGGCGTTGCATGCGCTTCGCGCATCACGACCCGGCACGGTGACGTTCGTCCCGAACTCCATCCAAATAGAACAAAGGTGTCGGTACATGACCAAGCCCAAGCTCAGCCTCGCGTGGCAGATCCTCATCGGCCTCGTGCTGGGGATCGCCGTCGGCGCACTGCTCAACCACTTCAGCGCCGAGAAGGCCTGGTGGATCTCGAACGTCCTCAAGCCGGCCGGCGACATCTTCATCCGGCTGATCAAGATGATCGTGGTGCCCATCGTCATCGCCACCCTGGTGGTCGGCATCGCCGGGGTCGGCGATTCCAAGAAGCTCGGTCGCATCGGCCTCAAGACCATCCTCTACTTCGAGATCGTCACCACCCTGGCCATCGTCGTCGGCCTGTTCTTCGCCGACAGCGTGCAGCCGGGTGCCGGCATCGACATGAGCACCCTGGGCACCACCGACATCTCCCAGTACCAGAAGACCACCGCGGAAGTGCAGCATGACCACGCCTTCATCGCGACCATCCTCAACCTGATCCCGTCCAACGTCTTCGCCGCCGTCGCTCGCGGCGAGATGCTGCCGATCATCTTCTTCGCCGTGATGTTCGGCCTAGGCCTGGGCGCCCTGCCGGAAGCCACCCGCGAGCCGGTGGTGCGGGTCTTCCAGGGCATTTCCGAAGCCATGTTCAAGGTCACCCACATGATCATGAACTACGCCCCCATCGGCGTCTTCGCCCTGATCGCGGTGACCGTGGCCAATTTCGGCTTCGCCTCCCTGCTGCCGCTGGCCAAGCTGGTGGTGCTGGTCTACGTCGCCATCGGCTTCTTCGCCCTCGGCGTCCTGGGCATGGTGGCCAAGCTGTTCGGCTTCTCGATCTTCCGCATCATCCGCATCCTCAAGGACGAGCTGATCCTGGCCTATTCCACCGCCAGCTCGGAAACCGTGCTGCCGCGCATCATCGAGAAGATGGAGGCCTATGGCGCACCCAAGTCCATCACCAGCTTCGTGGTGCCCACTGGCTACTCCTTCAATCTCGACGGTTCCACCCTCTACCAGAGCATCGCGGCGCTGTTCATCGCCCAGCTCTATGGCATCGACCTGTCGCTGAGCCAGCAACTGCTGCTGGTGCTGACCCTGATGGTCACCTCCAAGGGCATCGCCGGCGTGCCGGGTGTCTCCTTCGTAGTGCTGCTGGCCACCCTGGGCAGCGTCGGCATCCCGCTGGAAGGCCTGGCCTTCATCGCCGGTGTGGACCGCATCATGGACATGGCGCGCACCGCCCTGAACGTGATCGGCAATGCCCTGGCCGCGCTGGTCATCGCCAAGTGGGAAGGCCTCTACGACGCCGAGAAGGGCGCCGCCTACTGGGCGGCTCTGCCGCACCTGAAGCGCACCGCCAAGGTCGAGGAGCGTCCTCAGGCCACCCGTGGCGACGCCCTGCGTGATTGAGTGGATCGCTAGTTGAATCTAGAGCCCGGCCCGTGCCGGGCTCTGTCGTTTCAGCGGTCGAGAATGGCCGCGTAGCCTTCGCGATAGCTGGGGTAGCGGGGCGTCCAACCCAGCGCCCGGGCGCGGGCGTTGCTGCACCTCTTGCTGCCGGCGCGGCGCAGCTGGGCTGCGTCGGACCAAAAGGTGATGCCCAGTCGCGCCCGCAGCCAGTCCACCACCTCGTCCAGCGGCGCCGGATCGTCGTCCACGCCCAGATAGAGAGCGTCCAGGGCGATCCCTTCGCGATCCCGCTGCAGCAGCAACGCCAGCAGGCCGGCGGCGTCCTCGACATGGATGCGATTGCCATACAGCGGCGGCTCGCGGGTCACCCGGGAGCCCTCGCGCACCTGGCGCAGCAGCGCCTCGCGGCCTGGGCCGTAGATGCCGGTCAGGCGGACCACGCTGGCGGGCAGGCCACTGCCCAGCGCCAGGTCTTCCGCCTCGCGCAGGATGCGCCCGGAAAAGCGCTCGGGTTCGGCGGGGGCGGTCTCGTCGACCCAGGCGCCGTCGCCCTGGGCATAGACGCCGCTGCTGGAGACGAACAGCAGGCGCTGTGGACGCTGGCCGCAGGCGGCCAGCCAGCCGAGCAGGTGGCGCAGGCCATCGACATAGGCGGCGCGATAGCCGGCCTCGTCATGGTGGATCGCGGCGGTGGCATAGACCACTTGATCGATAGACTCCCGCGGCCAGGCGGCCGGTGGCGTGGGATCGGCGAGATCGCCCGCGACCGGCAGCAATTCGGCGGGGAGGGCGGCGACGTTGCGCCTGAGGCCGAAGACGCGGTGGCCCTGGGCGACCAGTTGCAGGCCGAGACGGCTGCCGACATCGCCGCAACCGGCGATCAGGATGGTGCTCATCGGTGTTTCCTTCTGCAAAGGCCTGGACAGACGGCCAGGGTAGCCTGTGCCTGGCCGTGGTCCAATCATGGCGAGTAGGCTCCTGCCCGTCGCGCTTGGCCGTTGATAGAGACAGCCGCTAAGATTGGCCGGCACCCCATGGAATTTGACTATGACCCTGACTGAACTGCGCTATATCGTCACGCTCGCCCAGGAACAGCACTTTGGCCGAGCTGCCGAGCGTTGCCACGTCAGCCAGCCGACACTGTCGGTGGGCGTCAAGAAGCTCGAGGACGAGCTGGGCATTCTGATCTTCGAGCGCAGCAAGAGTGCCGTGCGCCTCACGCCCACCGGCGAGGGCATCGTCGCCCAGGCGCAAAAGGTGCTGGAGCAGGCCCAGGGCATCCGCGAACTGGCCCAGGCCGGCAAGAACCAGCTCACCGCGCCGCTGAAGATCGGCGCCATCTATACCATCGGGCCCTATCTCTTTCCGCACCTCATCCCGCAGCTCAACCGGGTGGCGCCGGAGATGCCGCTGTACATCGAGGAAAACTTCACCCACCTGCTGCGCGACAAGCTGCGCACCGGTGAGCTGGATGCCGTCATCCTCGCCCTGCCGTTCAACGAGCCGGACGTCCTGACCCTGCCGCTGTACGACGAGCCCTTCTACGTGATGATGCCGGCGCGGCACCCCTGGACCAAGCTCAAGGCCATCCCGCAGAACCAGCTGAGCGACAAGAGCCTGCTGCTGCTGGGCGAAGGCCACTGCTTCCGCGACCAGGTCCTCGAAGCCTGCCCGACCGTGCGCAAGCACGAGGAAAACAAGAATTCCACGGTGGAATCCTCTTCGCTGGAAACCATTCGCCACATGGTGGCCTCGGGCCTGGGTGTCTCGGTGCTGCCGTTCTCGGCCGTTGAGAGTCACCACTATGCCCCGGGGATCATCGAGGTGCGCCCCTTCGAGCGGCCGGTGCCCTACCGCACCGTGGCCATCGCCTGGCGCGCCAGCTTTCCGCGGCCCAAGGCCATCGAGGTGCTGGCCGACTCGGTCCGCCTGTGCTCGGTGGCGCGGCCTGAAGCCAAGGGCGTCGTGCAGCCGGCATGAGTGAACTGGCCGCGACGCCGGTCACCGCCCTCAAGGGGGTCGGCGCCGCCCTGCAGGAAAAACTCGCGCGGGTCGGCCTGGAAACCCTGCAGGACGTGCTCTTCCACCTGCCGCTGCGCTACCAGGACCGCACCCGCATCGTGCCCATCGGGGCCCTGCGGCCCGGTCAGGACGCGGTGGTGGAGGGCATGGTCGCCTCCGCCGAGGTGCTCATGGGCCGCCGCCGCAGCCTGCTGGTGCGCTTGCAGGACGGCAGCGGCACCCTGTCGCTGAGATTCTTCCACTTCAGCCAGGCGCAAAAGGACGGCCTCAAGCGCGGCACCCTGCTGCGCTGCTATGGCGAGGTGCGCCCCGGTGCCTCGGGCCTGGAGATCTACCACCCCGAATACCGCGCCCAGGACGAGAACGCCCCGGCGCCGGTCGAGCAGACGCTGACGCCCATCTACCCGACCACCGAAGGCCTCACCCAGCTGCGCCTGCGCCAGCTCAGCGCCCAGACGCTGGAGCGGCTGGGGCCCGAATCCCTGCCGGACTGGCTGCCGCCGGAGATGGCCGAGCACTATCGCCTGGGGCCGCTGGCCGACGCCCTGCGCTATCTGCACCGACCGCCGCCGGATGCGGACCTGGAAGAGCTGGCCGAGGGTCGCCACTGGGCCCAGGAGCGGCTGGTCTTCGAAGAATTGCTGACCCACCAGTTGTCCCTGCAGCGCCTGCGCGAGACCCTGCGCGCCCAGCGTGCGGTGCCCTTGCCGGCCGCCCGCCGACTGCCGCAGCTGTACCTGGACAACCTCGGCTTCACCCCCACCGGCGCCCAGCAGCGCGTGGGTCGCGAGATCGCCCATGACCTGGCCCAGTCCGAGCCCATGCTGCGGCTCGTGCAGGGCGACGTCGGCGCGGGCAAGACGGTGGTCGCCGCCCTGGCCGCCCTGCAGGCCATCGAGGCTGGCTACCAGGTGGCGCTGATGGCGCCTACTGAGATCCTCGCCGAGCAGCATTTCCTCAACTTCCAGCGCTGGTTCGCGGCCCTCGACATCGAGGTGGCCTGGCTGGCCGGCAAGCTCAAGGGCAAGGCCCGCGCCAGCTCGCTGGAACGCATCGCCGCCGGCGCGCCCATGGTGGTGGGCACCCATGCGCTGTTCCAGGACGAGGTACGCTTCGCCCGCCTGGCGCTGGTGGTGATCGACGAACAGCACCGCTTCGGCGTGCAGCAGCGCCTGGCGCTGCGCCAGAAGGGCGTCGAAGGCCGCCTGGCGCCGCACCAACTGATCATGACCGCCACCCCCATCCCGCGTACCCTGGCCATGAGCGCCTATGCCGATCTGGACACCTCGGTGCTCGACGAACTGCCGCCGGGACGGACGCCGGTCAATACCGTGAGCGTCACCGACAGCCGTCGCGAGGAGGTGGTGGAGCGGGTGCGCGCCGCCTGTCACGAAGGGCGCCAGGCCTACTGGGTCTGCACCCTGATCGAGGAATCCGAGGAACTCACCTGCCAGGCGGCCGAGACCACCTACGAGGAATTGCAGCTGGCCCTGGCCGAACTGCACGTCGGGCTGATCCACGGGCGCATGAAGCCGGCGGAAAAGGCCGCGGTGATGGCCGAGTTCAAGGCCGGCCACCTGCAATTGCTGGTGGCCACCACGGTGATCGAGGTCGGGGTGGATGTGCCCAACGCCAGCCTGATGATCATCGAGAATCCCGAGCGCCTGGGTCTGGCCCAGTTGCACCAATTGCGGGGTCGCGTCGGGCGGGGCAGTGCGGTCAGCCATTGCGTGCTGCTGTTCCATCCGCCACTGTCGCAGATCGGTCGCGAGCGGCTGGCTATCATGCGCGAGACCAACGACGGCTTCATCATCGCCGAGAAGGACTTGGAATTGCGTGGCCCGGGCGAGATGCTGGGGACCCGCCAGACCGGCCTGCTGCAGTTCAAGGTGGCCGACCTGATGCGCGACGCCCACTGGCTGCCGGCGGTCCGGGATGCTGCCCAGGAGCTGCTGGCACGCTGGCCGGGTCATGCCGGTCCGCTGCTGGAGCGCTGGTTGCGTCACGGGCAGCAATACGGCCAGGTTTGACAAAGCTTATACAGACGACGCTACCTACGAGGCCGAATGGTTATACTCCGAAGCGTACGTGAGGAAGAAAATGCCATGACCGATGTAGCGCTCGCTTCGCCCCTCCCTGAAGTCCCCCCTTCGATCCAGCAGTTGCTTGCCCAGCTGAACCTGGCTTATCGGCCGACACCGGCGACGACGCGCCAGCCGCAGGCGAATCGGGTACACACGGTGCTCTTGAGCGACAGCGTCGGCATGCTGCTGGTGCTGCTGCCCGAGGATCAGCTGCTGGATCTGCGCCGGCTGGTGGAGTTCACCGGGCGGCAGCTGACGGTGGTGGCGCCGGAGCGACTGATGCGCACCCTCGAGCGCTATGAACTGGATGTCCTGCCGGGGCTGCCGTCGCTGACCAATTCCCCCTGCCTGTATGACGAGCGCCTGCTGGAGGCGCCTCGACTGCTGCTGGAGTCCGGTGAGCGCTCGCTGCTGCTGGAAGTTGAAACATCGGACTATAGGCGCCTGCTGAATCAGGCCACCGCCGGCAGCTTCGGCATCCCGGCGGCCGGTATCCAGCCGAATCTGCGGCAACCGGAGCGTGACGAAGCGGAAATCCTCCATGCCGCCACCGCCTTCACCGCGCGGCGCATCCGCCAGCGCCTGGAGGAGACCCTGGAGATCCCGCCGCTGTCCAAGACCGCGGAAAAGGTCATCAAGCTGCGGGTCGACCCCGACGCCACGGTGGACGACCTCGCCAACGTGGTGGAGACCGATCCGGCGCTGGCGGCCCAGGTGATCAGCTGGGCGGCCTCGCCCTACTATGCCGCACCCGGCAAGATCCGCTCGGTGGAAGACGCCATCGTGCGGGTGCTGGGCTTCGACCTGGTGATCAACCTGGCCCTCGGCCTGGCGCTGGGCAAGACCCTGAGCCTGCCCAGCGACCAAGCCCAGCAGGAAACGCCCTACTGGAAACAGGCCATCTACACCGCCGCCCTGATCGAGGGCCTGGCGCGTTCCATGCCACGCGCGGAGCGACCGGAGATGGGCCTGGCCTATCTCGGCGGCCTGCTGCACAACTTCGGCTACCTGGTGCTGGCCCACGTCTTCCCGCCACACTTCTCGCTGATCTGCCGCCATCTGGAGGCCAACCGCCAGCTGGATCACCAGGTGATCGAGCACCACCTGCTGGGCATCACCCGCGAGCAGATCGGCGCGGCCCTGATGCGCTGCTGGGAGATGCCCGAAGAGGTGGTGACGGCGCTGCGCTTCCAGGGTGATCCGGGCTACCAGGGCGAGCAGGCGCTCTATCCCAACCTGATCTTCCTCGCCGTGCAGCTGCTGCGCGCCGAGGGCATCGGCAACGGCCCGGCCCAACCCATTCCCGACGCGCTCTATGCGCGGCTGAGCATCGATCCGGCCAAGGCCCGGGAATGCATGCAGAAGATCCTGGGCGCCGAAGCCGCCCTGCGCGAGCTGACCGGCCAGTTCAAGTGAACCGCTGACCAGACTCCGGCGGCACCCGCCGCCGGGCCAGACGCCAGACAACAAAAAACCCGCCGAGGCGGGTTTCTTGTCCAAGGGGCGATCAATTACTTGATCTTGCCTTCCTTGTACATGACATGCTTGCGCACGACCGGATCGAATTTCTTGATTTCGATCTTTTCGGGCTTGGTGCGCTTGTTCTTGTCAGTGGTGTAGAAGTGACCGGTGCCGGCACTGGAAATCAAACGGATCAATTCACGCATGACGAATCCCCTTAGAATTTTTCGCCGCGGCTACGCAGCTCGGACAGTACGGTTTCGATACCGCGCTTGTCGATGATACGCATGCCCTTGGCAGAAACGCGCAGACGCACGAAGCGCTTCTCGGATTCTACCCAGAAACGGTGGTGCTGCAGATTCGGCAGGAAACGACGACGGGTTTTGTTGTTAGCGTGGGAAACGTTGTTCCCAGTAATCGGACCCTTACCGGTTACTTGGCAAACTCTCGACATGGCTCAGCCCTCATAAACCTCATGCCAAACCCGGCATGGGTTGGCCGCTTGTAACTGTATTGATTCCTGTTTTGACGGGGAAAGCCGGCAAATGCCGGGGACCTTAGGCGGCCATACCCCGAAAAAAGAGCGCTGTTTTATACCAGAAGTACTCTGGCATAACAAGGTAGGGCGACGGATGAAACGCCCGCGCACCGGGTGCCGTGCGAGCCCGGCTGGAATGCCAACCGTTCGTCGGTCAGAAGCATTGTGACGGACGGACGGGTGGTCTAGTTTAGAGCGACCGCCATTTTCAATCCACGTCCGTCAGACGACCGCCCGCAGCGCCCCGTCATCCGTTGCCAGCCATTCGGGCGCCGTCTGCCACTTCGGATCCACAAGGAATCGTTCTATGCGTTTCGCCGCCTTGCCTCTGCTCTTCGCGCCCCTGCTGGCGCAGGCCGCCACGCTCAGCGTCTGCACCGAAGCCAGTCCGGATGGATTCGACGTGGTGCAGTACAACTCGCTGACCACCACCAATGCCTCGGCCGACGTGCTGATGAATCGCCTGGTGGAATACGACGCCAGCGAAGCCAAGCTGGCGCCGAGCCTGGCGCAGAGCTGGACGGTGTCGGGCGACGGCCTGACCTATGACTTCGCCCTGCGCCCGGACGTGAAGTTTCACCAGACCGACTACTTCACCCCTAGTCGTACCCTGACCGCCGACGATGTGGTGTTCAGCTTCCAGCGCATGCTGGACAAGGATCACCCCTGGCACGCGGTGGCCAAGAGCGGCTATCCCCATGCCCAATCGATGCAGTGGCCCAAGCTGATCAAGAGCGTGGAAAAGACCAGCGACCTCGGCGTGCGCATCGTGCTCAACACCCCGGACGCCACCTTCCTGCCGACCCTGAGCATGGGCTTCGCCTCCATCTACTCCGCCGAGTACGCCGAGCAGTTGCTCAAGGCCGGCAAGACCGCCCAGCTCAACGACGAACCCATAGGCACCGGCCCCTTCGTCTTCAAGCGCTACCAGAAGGATGCCGCGGTACGTTACGCCGCCAATCCGGACTACTTCGCCGGCAAGCCCAAGCTGGATGGGCTGATCTATGCCATCACCCCGGATTCGGCGGTGCGCCTGCAGCGACTCAAGCGCGGCGAGTGTCAGATCGCCCTGTCGCCCAAGCCCCAGGATCTGCAGAGCGCCCAGGAGGACAAGAGCCTGCAGGTAGTGCAGACGCCGGCCTTCATGACCGCCTTCGTCGGCATCAACACCAGCCATCCGCCGCTGGACAACATCAAGGTGCGCCAGGCCATCAACCTGGCGTTCGACAAGCAGAGCTATCTGAAGGCGGTGTTCCAGGACACCGCGGTAGCCGCCGACAACGTCTATCCGCCCGCCACCTGGGGCTATGCCAAGGACGTGCCGGCCTATCCCTATGACCCGGCCAAGGCCAAGGCGCTGCTGGCCCAGGCGGGCCTCAAGGACGGCTTCAAGACCACCATCTGGACGCGCCCCAGCGGCAGCCTGCTCAATCCCAATCCGCAGCTGGGTGCCCAGATGCTGCAGGCCGACCTGAAGAAGATCGGCGTCGATGCGCAGATCCAGGTGATCGAGTGGGGCGAGCTGATCCGCCGCGCCAAGAACGGCGAGCACGATCTGTTGTTCATGGGCTGGGCCGGCGACAACGGCGATCCGGACAACTACCTAACGCCGCAATTCTCCTGCGCTTCGGTGCAGTCGGGCCTGAACTTCGCGCGCTATTGCGACAAGACCCTGGATGGCGCCATCAGCAAGGGCAAGACCCTGTCCGACCAGATGGCGCGCGCCACGGTGTACCACCAGGCGCAGCGCATCATCCACGACCAGGCGCTGTGGCTGCCGCTGGCGCACCCGACGGTGACGGTGCTGGCCAGGAGCGGCGTCGAGGGCTACCAGCCCAATCCCTTCGGCCGCCAGGACTTCAGCAAGGTCAGCGGCGGTCGCTAGAACCGCCTGCGGCTCGCCCGTTCCGGTACGGCGAGCGGTGCGCGGCCAGCCCTAGCGCCAGGGCTGGCCGTCGGTACGCTCTACCTGCTTGACCTTCTGCTGGATGGCGGCGCGGGCCAACATGTGGGCGCTTACCGGCGCGGTGACGAAGATGAACAGGGCGATCAGCAGTTCGTGCAGGCTGAGGCCCTCGCCCTGGACGCTGAAGAACAGCATCGAGGCGACGATGGTGCTGCCCACGCCCAGGGTGGTGGCTTTGGTCGGACCATGCAGGCGCATGAAGAAGTCCGGCAGCCGGTACAGGCCGATGGCGCCGATGAGGGCGAAGCTGCTGCCGATGAGCAGCAGGGCGCAGATGAGGAGTTCGAGCCAGAAGGGCATGGGGCAGCGCTCCGTTAATCGATGATTTCGCCATGCAGCATGTGCTTGCCCAGCGCCACGGTGCCGACGAAGCCGGTCACGGCGATGAGCAGCGAGGCTTCGAAGAAGACGTCGGTGGCCAGCCAGATGCCGAACAGGATGATGATCGCCAGGACGTTGATATAGAGCGTATCCAGCGCCAGTACCCGATCCGGGATGTCCGGTCCCTTCACCAGGCGATAGACGTTGAGCACGGCGGCCGCGCCCATCATCCCCATGCACAGCAGGGTCACGTAGGTGAGCATTCGAAGATCTCCTTGAGCGGGGCTTCATAGCGCGTCTTGACCTGGCGGATCACCTCGTCCTTGTCCGCGACATCGAGGCCGTGCAGCAGCAGGGTCTTGCGATCGCCGCTGAGGCCGGACGAAACGGTGCCGGGGGTGAGGGACACCACGCAGGCGAGCAGGGTGAGCAGGAATTCGTCCTCGATGTCGATGGGGACCTCGATGAACGCCGGCCTGAGCGCCTCGGTCCGGCCCAGCACCAGGCGCGCGACGTGCAGGTTGGCGACGATGATGTCGTACACCACCATCAGCATGTAGCGCAGCAGGAGCAGGGGGCGGCGCAAGCGGGGGGCGTGCAGCAGGAAGTCCTGGCAGAGCAGCGGGATGCCCCAGCCGAGCAGCAGGCCCAGCAGCAGCTGGCCGAGGCCCAGGCTGTTGTTGAGCAGCAGCCAGGTCAGGGTCAGCAGGACGGTGAGCAGCGGGTGTGGCAACAGGCGCCAGCGCTTCATGGGCCAACCCCCCGGACGATGTCGAAGTAGGGTGTGACGTCCAGCAGTTGCCGGGCGGTCTCCAGGGCATAGCCATGCAGCGGCGCCGCCAGCGCCATCAGCAGCGGGCTGCCCAGCAGCAGGCCGAGGGTGGCGGCGAGCTGGACGGGATCGAGGCGGACATCCAGGGCTGCGCCCTTACCGCGCCAGAACAGCGTGGTCCCGGCGCGGGACAGGGCGATGATCATGCCCAGCCCGCCGAGCAGCACCACCGGCCAGATGATCAGTGCCGGCCAGGCGGTGCCGGTGGCCTGCAGCAGCATCACCTTGCCGAGAAAGCCGGGGAAGGGCGGCAGGCCGGCGACGGATACCGCGCCGAGGAAGAACAGTCCGCCGAGCAGCCGTGGATGCGCCAGCGGCGGACCGCTGCCCAGGGTATCGCCCTGGGGGCCGCGCTGCTGGGCGACGAGATCCGCCAGCAGGAACAGGGCGCCGGCGATCCAGGTGCTGTGGACCAGGTAGAAGAGGCTGGCAGCGAGCCCGGCGACGTTGCCCAGGGCCACGCCGGTCAGCAGCATCCCCACCGAGATGACCACCAGATAGCCGAACAGCGCCTTGAGGTGATGAGCCGCCAGGGCGCCGAATACCCCGGCGGCCAGGGTGACCGCTGCCAGTGGCCAGAGCCAGGGCAGTTCATAGTGGGCCAGGGGCCCGGCAGCCGCGCCGAACACCAGCAGGAAGACGCGGACGATGGCGTAGAGCCCGACCTTGGTCATGATGGCGAACAGGGCGGCGACCGGCGCACTGGCCGCCGAGTAGGCGCTGGGCAGCCAGAAGTACAGCGGCAGGAGCGCACCCTTGAGGCCGAACACCACCAGCAGCAGGAAGCCCGCCGCCGCCAGCAGCGGCGCCTGCGCGGGATCGGCGTTGGCGACCCTCAGGCCGAGGTCGGCCATGTTCAGGGTGCCGAGCAGGCCGTAGAGCAGGCCGATGCCGATCAGGAACAGGGCCGAGCCCACCAGGTTGAGCACCACGTAGTGCAGGCCGGCGCGCACCCGTGCGGGGCCGGCGCCGTGCACCAGCAGGGCATAGGAGGCGATCAGCAGGATCTCGAAGAAGACGAAGAGGTTGAACAGGTCGCCGGTGAGGAAGGCGCCGTTGATGCCCAGCAACTGGAACTGGAACAGCGCATGGAAATCCGGACCGCGCTCGTCGTCGCCGCGGCAGGCGTAGAGCGCCGCGCCCGCGGCCAGTACCGCCACGGTAGCCAGCATCAGCGCGGCCAGGCGATCCAGCAACAGAACGATGCCGACGGGCGCCGGCCAGTCGCCGAGGGCATAGACCTCCAGCTGGCCGCTGCTGGCCCGTTGTAGGAGCAGCAGTGCCAGCGGCAGCAGGGTCGCGGTGGCGAGCAGCGACAGCCCGCGCGCGGTGCGGGCGGACAGCCGCGGGCGCATGAGCAGGAAGGCGCCCATGAACAGCGGCACGAGGATCGGCAGGATGATCAGGTGCTTCATCGGCGCGGCTCCTCGCCATCCACGTGGTCGGTGCGCAATTCGCCCAGGGCACGCAGCGACAGGGCGACCACGAAGGCGGTCATGGCGAAGCCGATGACGATGGCGGTGAGCACCAGGGCCTGGGGCACTGGGTCGGCCTGTTCGGCGGCCTTGCCGATCACCGCCGGCACGCCGGTGCGCAGGCGGCCCATGGCGAACAGGAAGAGGTTGACCGCGTAGGACAGCAGGGTGAGGCCGAGCACCACCGGATAGAGGCGCGCCCGCAGCAGCAGGTAGACGCCGCTGGCGGTGAGGACCCCGAGGGCCGTGCAGAACAGGATTTCCATGCTAGAGCACCTCCTGGCTGGAACCGTCCGTGTCCTTCTCGTCCCGGCTGACGTGGCCCAGGTTGGAGAGGATCAGGAGGGTGGCGCCGACGACGGCGAGGTAGACCCCGAGATCGAAGATCAGCGCGGTGGCCAGTTCGGTCTTGCCGATCAGGGGGATGGCGAAGTAGTCGAAGGCGGTGGTCAGGAAGGGCCGGCCGAAGGCCAGCGAGCCCAGCCCGGTGAGGGCGGCGATCAGCACCCCGAGGCCGCAGAGGGCGTGGTAGCTGATCGGCAGGCGCCGCTGGGTCCAGGTCACGCCATGGGCCACGTACTGCAGGATCAGGGCGATGGCGGTGATCAGGCCGGCGATGAAGCCGCCACCGGGCAGGTTGTGGCCGCGCACGAAGATGAAGGCCGACACCAGCAGCGCCAGCGGCAGGAGCACCCGCGCCACGTTGTTGAGGATCATCGGATGGCTGTCGCGCGACCAGGGCGTGCCCTTGGGATCGACCAGCGGATGCGGCAGGTGCAGGTGCTTGAGCAGGCCGTAGACGCCCGCCGCAGCGATGGCCAGCACGGTGATCTCGCCGAGGGTGTCGAAGCCGCGGAAGTCCACCAGGATGACGTTGACCACGTTGTAGCCACCGCCACCAGACACCGAATTGGCCAGGAAGAAGTCGCCGATGCCCTCGTAGGGGCGGGTCAGCACGGCATAGGCCAGCAGCGCCACCAGCAGCCCCAGGCCGCCGGCCAGCAGGACGTCGCGCAGGCCGCGCAGGCTGCTGGATTCGATGGGGGTGCGATCGGGCATGAAGAACAGCGCCAGCACCAGCAGGATGATGGTCACCACCTCCACCGACAGCTGGGTCAGCGCCAGGTCCGGCGCCGAGTAGCGGGCGAACAGCAGGGAGACGATCAGGCCCACGGTGCTCAGGGTCATCAGCGCCTTGAGTCTATTGCGGTGGAAGAACACCGTCAGCACCGCGGTCAGCATCAGGATGCCCAGGCCCAGGGCGGTGAGCGGATCGAAGGGCGACAGGGCCACCGGGCCTTCGAGGCTGTCCAGGCCGGACAGCGCCGCCACCAGCAACACCAGAGTGGCAGACAGCATCAGGGCGATATAGCCCTGCAGCGAGCCGCTTTCCAGGCGCCCAGTGAGCCGCTGGGCGAAGCCGATCAGGCGGTTCAGGCCCTGTTCGAAGACCAGCCGGGCATCGACGTCAGGCAGCCCTGCCTGCCAGCGGAACAGCGGCCGGCGGAAGGCATAGACCAGCACCCCGCCGACCATGGCCAGGATGCTCATCACCAGGGCGGTGTTGAAGCCGTGCCAGATGGCCAGGCTGTAGTCGGGCAGGCTGCCGCCGAGGGCGGCACTGGCCCCGGCGGCCAGCAGCGGCGCCACGGTATAGCCGGGCACCACGCCCACCAGCAGGCAGAGCAGCACCAGGATCTCCACCGGGATCTTCATGTAGCGCGGCGGCTCGTGAGGCGGGTAATGGGGCAGGTCGCGCGGCTCGCCGTTGAAGAAGACGTCGTGGATGAAGCGCAGCGAATAGGCCACCGAGAAGACCCCGTAGAGCACCGCCACCGCCGGCACGATCCAGCTGAAGCTGCCGAACAGGCCGTGGTTGAGGGTCTCGTTGAAGAACATCTCCTTGCTCAGGAAGCCGTTGAGCAGCGGCACCCCGCCCATGGCCGCGGCGGCGACCATGGCCAGCACCGCGGTATGCGGCATGTAGCGCCAGAGTCCCGCCAGGCGGCGCATGTCGCGGCTGCCGGTCTCATGGTCGATGATGCCGGCGGCCATGAACAGCGAGGCCTTGAAGGTGGCGTGGTTGAGGATGTGGAACACCGCCGCCACGGTGGACAGCTGGGTGTCGAGGCCGAACAGCAGGGTGATCAGGCCGAGGTGGCTGATGGTGGAGTAGGCCAGCAGGCCCTTGAGGTCGTGCTGGAACAGCGCCAGGATGGCGCCCACCACCAGGGTGGTGAGGCCGGTGAGGGTGACGATGTAGAACCACCACTCGGAGTCGGCCAGTGCCGGATAGAGCCGCGCCAGCAGGAAGACCCCGGCCTTGACCATGGTCGCCGAGTGCAGATAGGCCGACACCGGCGTCGGCGCGGCCATGGCCTGGGGCAACCAGAAGTGGAAGGGAAATTGCGCGGACTTGGTGAAGACGCCGAGCAGCACCAGGATCAGCGCCAGCGGATAGAGGGCATGGCCGGTGATCAGCGGGCCGGCGGCGAGCACGTCGGTCAACTCGAAGCTGCCGACGATATGGCCGAGCAGCAGGATGCCGGCGAGCAGGGCCAGGCCACCGCCGCCGGTGACGGTCAGGGCCATGCGCGCGCCCTGGCGGGCTTCCTTGCTGTGGCTCCAGAAGCCGATCAGCAGGAAGGACGACAGGCTGGTCAGCTCCCAGAACACCATCAACAGCAGCAGATTCTCCGCCAGTACCACGCCCAACATGGCGCCCATGAACAGCAGCAGGTAGGCGAAGAAGCGCCCGACCTTTTCATCCTTGCTCAGGTAATAGGTGGCGTAGAGGATCACCAGCAGGCCGATGACCAGGATCATCAGGGCGAACATCAGCCCCAGGCCGTCCAGGCGCAGGCTGAGATTCAGCCCCAGCGCCGGCAGCCAGTCGACCCGGTGCAGCAGCACGGCGCCGTCCAGGGCCGCGGGCAGTTGCGTGGCCAGCAGGGCCAGGGCCAGGGCGGGGGCCACGGCGGTGCCCAGGGCGCAGGCGCGCCGGCCGAAGCGATCGGTCGCCAGCGACAGCAGTGTTCCCAGGAAGGGCAACGCGATGATCAGCGCCAATACCATGCCTGCATCCTTTAGCTGAGCCGCCTCATGGCGGTTGGTAGATGGGGCTCCCTAGAGGCCTCGAGTGGCATTCGATCCCCGCGCCGGGAAGCTTGCCAGGACGGCAAGGGGCACGCGGATCGATCTCTGAGTTTCGTACAAGAACCGACGGTTTAATAACCTACGGTGATAATAAAAGAGAGACCACAGATTCCTAGGCCTGTCTCCCTTACAAAATATTAGGAAACAGCCGCAAGGCGTCCAGTCTGGGATATATCCGCCGGGCAGCGGCGCTCCAGGTCTCTCTGAGACCTCTGGAGCGGGCTTTTGCTCAGGTCCGCAGGAAGGGGGGACCCAGTGCCGCGCCAGGCGCGCCGCACCGGGTAGCGGGAAGAAAAAACCCGACACGCCAAAGGAGCAAGAGAACACGCGTGTCGGGGGTAAGCGCCGGCGGTCAGAGCGCCGGCGCGGGGGAAGCGTTGCCCTGGGCGAGACGGGCGGGTCGCACGTCCCAGCCGCCACCCAAGGCCTTGTAGAGGGCGACGATGCCGCGATAGAGCTCGATCTCGCCCTGGGCCTGCTGGTCTTCCGCGGCCAGGCGTTCGCGCTGGGCGTCGAGCAGCACCAGGAAGTCGGTGCCCCCTTCGCGGTAGCGGATCTCGGCCTGGTCGGCGGCGGCGCGGCTGGCCACCGACTGGCGGATCAGCGCCTGCAGGCGCTCCTGGCGACGGCCGTAGTCGCTGAAGGCGTTGGCACTTTCTTCCAGGGCGGTCAGCACCTGCTGCTCGTAGTTGGCCAGGGCCTCCTCGGAACCGGCGCGAGCGCCGCGCAGGCGGGCGCGGACGCTGCCCAGGTCGAAGGCCGGCCAGGTGATGCTCGGGCCGAGTCCCCAGGCCCGGGCGGCACTGCTGCCGATCTGCGACCCGCGTCCGGCGGTGAAGCCGAGAAAGCCCGAGAGACTGACCCGCGGGAAGAGATCGGCGGTGGCCACGCCGACGTCGGCGGTGGCGGCGGCCAGTCGCCGTTCGGCGGCGGCCACGTCCGGACGGCGGCGCAGTAGTTCGCCGGGATCGCCGATGGGCAGGCGCTTGGCGATGGCCGGCAGGGCCTTGGGCGCGAGATCCACGCTGAGGGCATCCGGGCGCTGGCCGAGCAGGGTGGCGATGCGATTGCGCGCGCGGGTGGCCTGGGCCTGGAATTCCGGCAGGCTGGCTTCGGTGGCGGCCAGGCGCGCTTCGCTGCGCTGCACGTCCAGGTCGCTGCCCATGCCTTCGTCTCTCAGGGTCACGGTCAGGCGGCGCGCTTCGCGCTGGTTGCCCAGGTTGTCGCGGGCGATGCGTTCGCGCAGCTGGGCGCCGCGCAGGTCGCCATAGGCATCCACCAGCTCGGCGATCAGGCTGACCTGCAGCGCGGCGAGATCCGACGCCGCGGCTTCGGCACGGGCATCGCTGGCTTCCAGGGTATGGCGCACGCGTCCGAACAGGTCCAGCTCCCAGGCCATGTCCAGGCCCAGGTCGTAGCGGTCGCTGTTGACCCGCTCTTCGGTGAAACCGGGTTGTTGGGCCTTGCCGAGCTGGCTGCTGGCACGGCTGGTGACCGTGGGATAGAGGTCGTTGGCATCGTCGTCCCGCAGCGCGCGGGCGGCGCGCAGCCGGGCGAAGGCAGCGCGTAACTCGCGGTTGCCGTCCAGGCTGCTGGCCACCAGGGCGTCAAGGGTCGGGTCCTCGAACTGGCGCCACCAGAGCGCCTCGAAGTGGCCCTGGTCGTAGGCCGCGGGCTGCTGGCTGGCCTTGAGCTGGGCGGGCGCCGGTTGTGGTGCCTGGTAGTGCGGGCCGACGGCGCAGGCGGAGACCGCCAGCGCCAGCAGCAGGGGAGCGAAAGCCTTCATGCCTGGGCCTCCTGGGCAACGGCGGAGCGGGCCTGGCGACGCTCCACGAAGGCGCGTACCAGCACATAGAACAGTGGCGTGAGCAGCAGGCCGAAGAAGGTCACCCCGAGCATCCCGGAGAACACCGCGACGCCCATGGCGTGGCGCATCTCGGCGCCGGCACCGGTCGAGGTCACCAGGGGCACCACCCCCATGATGAAGGCGAAGCTGGTCATCAGGATGGGCCGCAGCCGCAGGCGGCAGGCCTCGAGTACCGCGGCGACGCGGTCCTTGCCGGTGGCCTGCTGGTCCTTGGCGAATTCGACGATGAGGATGGCGTTCTTGCACGCCAGGCCCACCAGCACGATCAGGCCGATCTGGGTGAAGATGTTGTTGTCGCTGCCGGCCAGGATCACCCCGGTGATGGCCGAGAGCAGGGTCATGGGCACGATCAGGATCACCGCCAGCGGCAGGCTCCAGCTCTCGTACTGGGCGGCCAGCACCAGGAAGGCCAGCAGCACGCAGAGCGGGAACACCAGCAGGGCGGTATTGCCGGAGAGGATCTGCTGGTAGGTCAGCTCGGTCCATTCGAAGGTCATGCCGTTGGGCAGCTCCTGCTTGAGCAGTCCCTCGATGGCCGCCTGGGCCTGGCCGGAGCTGTAGCCCGGCGCCGGCGCGCCGTTGATCTCGGCGGTGAGGAAGCCGTTGTAGTGCATCACCCGGTCGGGGCCGGCGGTGTCGCTGATCTTGACGAAGGTGGACAGGGGCACCATCTCGCCGCGGTCGTTGCGCACCTTGAGCTGGCCGATCTGCTCGGGCTCCAGGCGGAAGCGCTGGTCGGCCTGGACGTTGACCTGGAAGGTACGGCCGAAGCGGTTGAAGTCGTTGGCGTAGACCGAGCCCAGGTAGGCCTGCAGGGTGTCGAAGATGGCGTCGATGGGCACCCCGTGGGTCTTGGCCTTCTCGCGATCGATGTGGGCATCGATCTGCGGCACGTTGACCTGGTAGCTGGTGAACAGCGACTCCGGCGCCAGTTCCGGCAGCTGCCGGGCCTTGGCCAGCACGCTCTGGGTCTGGGCATAGAGTTCTTCGTAACCCAGGTTGCCACGGTCCTCCACCTGCAGGCGGAAGCCGCCGATGCTGCCCAGCCCCTGCACCGGTGGCGGCGGGAAGATGGCGATGATGGATTCCTGGATGGCGGCGAATTCGCCGTTCAGCTGGGCGGCGATGGCGCCGGCCGACAGCGAGGGATCACGGCGCTCCTCGAAGGGCTTCAGGGTCACGAAGACGATGCCGCTGTTGGGGCTGTTGGTGAAGCCGTTGATGGACAGGCCGGGGAAGGCCACGGTGCTTTCCACGCCCGGGTGCTTGAGGGCGATGGCCGACATGCGGCGGATGACCTCTTCGCTGCGATCCAGGGTGGCGGCGTCGGGCAACTGGGCGAAGGCCACCAGGTACTGCTTGTCCTGGGGTGGCACGAAGCCGGTCGGTGTCTTCGCCAGCCCCAGGCCGGTCAGGCCCAGCAGCACCCCATAGAGCACCAGCACGATGGAGCCGCCGCGCAGCACCCGGCGCACGGCGCCGACATAGCCGTGGCTGGCCTTGTCGAAGAAGCGGTTGAAGGGGGCGAACAGCCAGCCGCCGAACAGCCGGTCGAGCAGGCGCGAGAAACGGTCCTTGGGCGCGTCGTGGCCCTTGAGCAGCACCGCGGCCAGGGCCGGCGACAGGGTCAGGGAGTTGAAGGCCGAGATCACCGTGGAGATGGCGATGGTCAGGGCGAACTGGCGATAGAACTGCCCGGTGAGACCGGAGATGAAGGCGGTCGGCACGAACACCGCGCAGAGCACCAGCGCGGTGGCGATGATGGGCCCGGTCACCTCGCCCATGGCGCGCCGGGTGGCGGCCACCGGATCAAGGCCGAGGCCGATGTTCCGCTCGACGTTTTCCACCACCACGATGGCGTCGTCCACCACGATGCCGATAGCCAGCACCAGGCCGAACAGCGACAGCGCATTGAGCGAGAAGCCGAAGGCGTGCATCACCGCGAAGGTGCCGATCAGCGACACCGGCACCGCCGCCAGGGGAATGATGGAGGCGCGCCAGGTCTGCAGGAACAGGATCACCACCAGCACCACCAGGATGATGGCTTCGAACAGGGTGTGCACCACGGCCTCGATGGAGCCGCGCACGAAGATGGTCGGGTCGTAGACGATCTCGTAGTCCATGCCCTGGGGGAAGCCCTGCTTGAGCTCGGCCATCTTGGCGCGCACCTGGTTGGACAGGTCGATGGCATTGCTGCCGGGGCGCTGGAAGATCGGGATGGCCACCGCCGGCTGGTTGTTCAGCAGGGATCTCAGGGCGTACTGGTTGGAACCCAGTTCGATGCGGGCGATGTCGCGCAGCCGGGTGATCTGGCCGTCGCTGCCGGCGCGCACGATGATGTTGGCGAATTCTTCCTCATCCACCAGGCGGCCCTGGGTGTTGATGGCCAGCTGGAAGCTGGTGCTGCCGGGGGCCGGCGGCGCGCCAAGGGCACCGGCGGCGACCTGGCGATTCTGCTCGCGGATGGCGGTGACCACATCGCTGGCGGTCAGGCCGCGCGAGGCCACCTTGTCCGGATCGAGCCAGACGCGCAGGGAATAGTCGCCCATGCCGAACAGCTGGACGTCGCCTACCCCGTCCAGTCGCGCCAGCTCGTCCTTGACGTTGATCAGGGCGTAGTTGGACAGATATAGCATGTCGTAGCGCTGATCCGGCGAGGTCAGGTGCACCACCATCGCCAGGTCCGGCGAGGCCTTGTCGGCGGTCACGCCGAGGCGCTGCACCTCTTCCGGTAGCTTGGGCAGGGTACGGGTGACGCGGTTCTGCACCTGCACCTGGGCGGTATCCAGGTTGGTGCCCAGGGCGAAGGTGATGGTCAGCGTCAGCTTGCCGTCGGCGGTGGACTGGGACGACAGGTAGAGCATGTGCTCCACGCCGTTCATGGCCTGCTCCAGGGGCGCGGCGACGGTCTCGCCGATCACCTTGGGGTTGGCGCCGGGGAAGGTGGCGCGCACCACCACGGTGGGCGGGACGACCTCGGGGTATTCGCTGATCGGCAGCTGGAACAGCGAGATGGCTCCGCCGATCAGGATGATCAGCGAGAGCACGGCGGCGAAGATCGGCCGGTGGATGAAGAACTGGGAGAAGTTCATCGGAAATGTCCTGGCAAGGAGGCGTACAGAACGCAGCCACACGGGGTCGCTCCCGCCTCACGGTGGAGGCAGGAGCGACCGCTGAGGTCGCGTTGTCGATCGGATCTGGGAAGCGGGGTACGGCGTCGGTTAGCGACTACCCACCTTGAGCGGCTGCGAAGGCGCGGGCAGGCTGGCCAGGACCGCGTCGCGCTGGCGCTTGAGGGCAGTCAAGGTGGTGGCATCGGCCATGGGCACCGACTGGGCGTCGACGGTCATGCCCGGGCGCACCCGCTGCAGGCCGTTGACCACGATGCGATCGCCGGCTTCCAGCCCCTTGCGCACGATGCGCAGGCCTTCCAGGCGCGGGCCCAGGTCGACGGTGCGATAGACCGTCTTGCTCTGGCCATCCACCACCAGCACGAATTTCTTGCCCAGGTCGGTGCCCACGGCGGCGTCCTGGATCAGGGTGCCGTCGTAGGTGCCGCTGCCCACCAGCCGCAGCCGGGCATAGAGCCCCGGGGTGAAGCGGCCGTCGACGTTGTCGAACACGGCGCGCCCATGAATGGTGCCGGTGCGCGGATCGAGCTGGTTGTCCATGAAGTCCATGTGGCCTTCATGGGAGAAGTCGTCCTCGTTGGACAGCGCCATATAGACCGGGCTGGCCGCGCCGCGCTGACCCTGGCGGGCCAGGGCCTGTTGCTTGAGGAAGACGCGCTCGTCGGCGTCGAAATAGGCATAGACCTTGTCGGTGGAGACCAGGGTGGTGAGGCGGGTGTCACCGGCGTTGACCAGGTTGCCGGCGGTCACCTCGGCGCGGCCGACACGTCCGTCGATGGCCGCGCGGACCTCGGTGAAGCCCAGGTTCAGGCGCGCGGCGTCCAGTTGCGCCTGGGCGGCGGCGACGCTGGCATTGGCCTCCTGGGCGGCGCTGCGGCGGGCCTCGACGATTTCCGCGGAGATGGCGTTGCTGCTGCGCAGGCGTTCGCCGCGGGCGGCTTCGTCGGCGGTGCGATTGGCGTTGGCGCGAGCCTGTTGCAGCTCGGCCTCGAGGCGCTTGACCTCGGCCTGGAAGGGCCGCGGATCGATCTGCAGCAAGAGGTCGCCGCGCTTGACCCGGGCTCCCTCGTGGAAGAGCACGCGGTCGACGTAGCCGGAGACGCGGGGCCGCACCACCACGGACTCGGGCGCTTCCAGGCGGCCGGTCACCTCGTCCCACTCCACCACCGGCTGGCGTAGCACCTCGGCGGCGCTCACCTTGGGCGCGGGCGGCGCGGCGCTGGCCTGGGGATGGGAATCGCCGCAGGCGGCCAGCAACAGTGTAGAGGTCAGGGCCAGGGGGCCGAGGGTTTTCGCGAAGAGATCCATGTTCGAGTCCGCCCGAGGTGGAAAGAGGTCAGGGAGGCGAGTCTGCCGCTGGTCGGGGGCGACGACGAATCGAAGGGCTCGAACTTATTTATCGATGGCGATGATGGTTTTACTGTAGGTATCGCTGGCAGTGATGTCCCTGGCTGGAAAGGGCCGCTGTTGAGCCCTTCCGCCGGATCAAGGGCAGGGGCTTCGCCTCAAAGGCTGTCCGGGTCGCCAATGAACATCTGGATACGCGACCTCAGCCAGCGCTCGCCGGGGTCATGGTCCTGGGCGCCGCTCCAGGCCATGGGCAATTCATGGCTGCCGTCGCGCAGCTCTTCCGGCGGGTCCTCGTACCTCAGGCCCCCGGTGCTGGCCAGCAGGCGCGCGGTGTAGTCCGGCACCATCACCAGCAGGTCGGTTTCCGCCAGCAGCGATCCCAGGCCGTTGAACTGGGGCACCGCCAGCACCACCCGGCGCTGGCGGCCGAGCTTGTCGAGCAATTCGTCGATATAGCCGGTGAGATCGCCGGCATAGGACACCAGGGCATGGGGACGGGCGCAGTATTCGTCCAGGGTCAGGCGCCCGGGCTTGCTGTCGGCGCGCAGCACCTTGAAGCCGAAGCGCCGCACCGGCCGGCGCTTGGCATTGGCCGGCAATTCCTCGGTATAGCCCACCGCCACGGTGATCTCGCCGGAGGCCAGCATGCCGGCGGCGGTCAGGTAGTTCATCCGGCGTACCACAAGGGTGGTGCCGGGTGCTTCGATGCGGATCCGCCTGAGCAGCGGCGGCAGCAGGGCGAATTCGACGTCGTCGGACAGGCCGACGCGGAATACCCGGTCGGCGCTGGCCGGCTCGAAACTCTGGGTGCGGCTCACCGCACTGGATATCTGGTCCAGCGCCGGCGACAGCAGGGCGGCGATCTCCTGGGCCCGCGGGGTGGGTTCCATGCTGCGCCCGGTGCGGACGAACAGCGGATCGTCGAACAGGGTGCGTAGCCGCGCCAGGGCCGCGCTGATCGCCGGCTGGCCGAGAAACAGCTTTTCCGCGGCACGGGTGACGCTGCGCTCGAGCATCAGGGTCTCGAACACGATGAGCAGGTTGAGGTCGACGCGACGCAGATCGGTACGGTTCATTCAGGCACCGGCAGGGAGTGGATCGATACCCCCGATGTCCATTATCGATGGGGATGCATAGAATCCTAAGGGAAGGCTGGTTAGAGTCCTAGTCATAGCAGTCCGCCTCGGCAAACGTCCCGGGGTTGGCATCAACGCGAGGTAATGCCATGTCCCGCCTGATCCAGTTCACCGAATTCGGCCCGCCGGAGGTGCTCGCGTGCATCGACCGGCCCACGCCCGTGGCGGGTCCAGGCGAGGTGCTGGTGCGGGTCCAAGCCATCGGCGTGAGCTGGTACGACGTGCTCTGGCGGCAGAATCTGGCCCCCGAGCAGGCCGTGCCGCCGGCCGGTCTCGGCTGCGAGCTGGCCGGGGTGGTTACCGCTCTGGGCGAAGGCGTGGCCGACCTGGCGGTGGGCGATCACGTGGCCAGTTTCCTGGGTCACGACATCAATCGCTACCCCGCCTATGGCGACGACCTGGTCTATCCGGCCACCTCGCTGGTGCGCTATCCGGACGTGCTCACCCCGGTGGAAGCCGCGGTGCACTACAACCCGCTGCTCACCGTCTATACCGCGCTGATGCACCAGGCCCGGCTGCAACCGGGCGAATGGGTGTTGATCACCGATGCCAGTCGCTGCTGCGGCCCGGCCTCCATCCAGCTGGCCAAGGCCCTGGGTGCCCGGGTCATCGCCAGTACCCACGACGCCGGCGACCGTGACTACCTGCGGGGACTGGGCGCGGAAAGGGTCATCGCCGCCGAGGAAGAGGATCTGGTCAGCCGCATCGCCAGCATCACCGACGGCGTCGGCGTGCACGTGGCCCTGGATGCCCTGGGCGGTCCGCAACTGGCGCTGCTCGGCGAGGCCATGGCGCCCCGCGGCCGGCTGCTGCTCTACGGCCTCAACGGTGGCAACCAGACCCCGCTGCCGGCCTGCGCGGCCTTCAAGAAGAAATTCAAGCTCTACATCCACTGTGTGCAGGACTTCACCGGCCAGCCGGAAATGGGCCTGGAAGCGGATTGCGCCGCGGTACGCGAGGCTTTGCAGCACATCGACCAGCTGACCCGCGATCGCCTGCTCAAGGCGCAGATCAAGCAGGTCTTTCCCTTCGAGCAGTTCGTCGAGGCCCATCGCTGCATGGAGCAGTGCCCTACCCGGGGGCGTGTCGTGCTCAGCGTCGAGTGATCTTCGCCTCCATGAAAAAACCCACGCCTTGGCGTGGGTTTTTTTCATGGAGGGTCTTCCGAGCCAGATGCCCTTGCAGGCGTCCTAGGCGGTGGCTTTCTTCTGCAGCGGCGGCGTGGCGCGGTTGACCCGCGTCTTGGCGCCGAAGAAGGCCACGCTGAGGAAGTGCAGCGGACTGATCCGTTCCAGCACCAGCTTGAGCGCCACCGGCAGGAACAGTCCCATGACCATGCTGACGGTAAAGACCACCCAGACGTCGTGCACCTGCAGCTTGTTCAGCACGATGCGCGCGCCGGCGGTGCCGAAGACGTGGAACAGGTAGATCTCGAAGGAGAAGTAGCCCAGCCAGGCCAGCGGCTTGAAGTAGAAACGGCGGGCGATCAGCAGGCTGATGGCGGCCAGGCCCAGGGCGGTGCCGACCACAGCCATGTCGTTCTCGTCGAGATCGACCAGTTCGAACAGATAGGCCTGGTCGATCGCCACCAGGATCGTCAGGGCCACGGCCATGGTGATCACGTTGCTACGGGTGATGAGCTGTGCGCCGAAGCGGTAGAGACCCAGGCCCAGGAGGAAGAAGGGGAACAGCTGCACGGCCTTGTAGAGGCTGAACAGGTCCGGGAAGCTCTCCCAGGCGAAGGACGCCGCCAGGGCCACGGCGAACACCAGGCCGAAGTTGCGCAGGGTCAATAGCAGTCCGGCCTTCTCCAGCAGGGCGATCACCACGAAGATGCAGAAGATCGATTGCAGGAACCAGAAGTGCGCGTAGCTGAAGAAGTAGATGCTGAAGATGTCGGTCAGCTGCGGCTTGTAGTTGGTGTTGGGCACCGCCATCTGCAGCGCGAAGAACAGCGTCGACACCACCAGCAGGGGAATGCCGATGCGTTTGAACTTGCCTTGGTAGAAGCGCGACAGGTCGCTGCCGGTATTTACCGGGCGCAGCGCATAGACGTAGCCGGAGATGGCGGTAAACAGCGGCATCCGGACATAGACGAGAGAATCGTAGAGATAGCGCAGCACCGATTCGTCGGGCACCTTCATGCCCAGGGTCGACGAACTGCCGATGACATGGCCCGCTACCATCAGAAACAGCGCCAGTCCGCGAATCGTCTCGATGCGCAGATCCTTTTCAGGCGTGGTCTTGGTCATGCTGAGTCCTCTGTACTAGCTAAGCGAGACAGCGTTTCCACGGGAGTGGGAAAGGATGTCGGCGCATCAGATCATCTGAGCCCGGTGAGCTTAGGCTAGTTCGTTAGCTTCCTTGTGGTGAGGGCGGGAAAAGTCCGGCTTTTCTTGCGCTGCATCACTTTTCTGTGAATCGATTCCTGGAAGTGTGAACTTGCAACGGCAGCGAACGCCGTTGATTAAGGTGGCATTGTGCCAGTCTTAAGGGGTTCCTAAGCCAAGGTGCGGTAAGGCGGAGGCGGCCGGTCAGGCCGCCGCAGGCAGGCTCAGACGAACGCCTTGCCGTCCAGAATCGCCTTGCGCCACCGAGTGATGCGGACCTCGCCCGGCAGACCGGCGCTGGTGAAGGGATCGCGGGCGATGAAGGCTTCGGCCTCGGCGCGGGTTTCCACATCGACGATGTAGACGCTGCCGGTGGCGGTCTCGCCATCGTCACTGAGCTTGGCGCCGCAGGCCAGCAAGGCAGCGGCGTTCTCGCGCAGGAAATCCAGGTGGGCCGGGCGATGCTGCTGGCGCAGGGCCAGGCTGTCCGGCTTGTCGAAGGTCTCGATCAGAAAAGGCATGGCAGGCTCCGATAGGGTCGACGGCCCCGGTGGCCGCCGCTGGCGCAGGGTGGCGCGATCCTGGTGTCAGCGTCAATCGGACCTTGGCCTGCGCTCCGTACCGGGCCAGGGCATAGCCTTAGTAGAGAAACGTATTAAACATTCCGGTCTAGATGAGCCAGGCTGACCTTTCCAAATGGAATATAAGGAAGGTCGCCATGTTTCATTGCTCGCTTCGTCGACTCTTGGGAGGCAGCAGCGCGCTGCTGCTGGTGCTCGCCGTCCTCACGCCGGCGCAGGCCGCCGACCAGGCCTTGCGCATCGGCTATCAGAAGGGCGGCGGTCTGCTGGCCGTGCTCAAGGCCCAGGGCACCCTGGAACAAGCCTTGGGCGCCCAGGGCTATCAGGTGAGCTGGCGCGAATTCCAGGCCGGCCCCCAGTTGCTGGAGGCCCTCAACGCCGGCAGCATCGACGTCGGTTACACCGGTTCACCGCCGCCGATCTTCGCCCAGGCGGCGGGGATCGATCTGGTCTACCTGGGCGCCGAACCGGCCAGCGAGGCAGTGGAGGCCATCCTGGTACCGGCGGCCTCGTCGATCCGCGACGTCGCCGGCCTCAAGGGCAGGAAGGTGGCGGTGCAGAAGGGATCGAGCGCCAACTTCCTGCTGGTCGCCGCCCTGGAAAAGGCCGGGCTGAGCTTCAAGGACATCCAGCCGGTCTATCTGCCACCAGCGGACGCCCGCGCTGCCTTCGTCAACGGTTCGGTGGACGCCTGGGTGGTCTGGGATCCTTATCTCGCGGCCATCCAGCAGAGCCAGCCGGTGCGGATTCTCGCCGACTACCAAGGGCTGCTGCACGCCAACAGCTTCTATGAGGGTTCACGCCGCTTCGCCGACGCTCATCCGGAGGCGATCCGCCTGCTGCTGGCGGAACTGGCCAGGGCCGGCGCCTGGGCCAATGCCCACAAGCCGGAGGTGACGCGCATCCTGGCCGCCCAGATCGGGCTGCCGGAAGCGGTGATCGCCACCTGGCAGGCACGCACCGGCTACGGGGCGACGGCGCTGACGCCGGAAATCATCGCCACCCAGCAGCAGACCGCCGACATCTTCAAGGCCCAGGGGCTGATTCCCCGGGCGGTGGACGTCAGCCAGGCGGTCTGGCGGGCGCCGCGCTAGTACGCCTAGGCGCGGCGGGGCAGGAGGTAGCCCAGCAGAAACATCCCGGCAGCGGCCACCACCACCGAGGGCCCGGCCGGGGTGTCTTGGTACCAGGACAGGGTCAGGCCCAGGCAGACCGCCGCCATGCCCAGCAGGCTGGCACCACAGGCCATCTGCTCGGGGCTGCGGGCATGGCGCTGGGCGGTGGCGGCGGGAATGATCAGCAGCGAGGTGATCAGCAGCACCCCGACGATCTTCATGGCCACGGCGATGACGATGGCCACCAGCAGCATCAGCGCCAGGCGGATCCAGGTCACCGGCAGGCCTTCGACCTGGGCCAGTTCCTCGTGCACGGTGATGGCCAGCAGCGGCCGCCACAGGCAGGCCAGGGCCGCCAGCACCAGGGCGCTGCCGCCGAGGATCCAGCGCAGATCGCCAGGACCCACCGCCAGCAGATCGCCGAACAGGTAGCTCATCAGGTCGATGCGCACCTCGTGCATGAACGACAGCGCCACCAGCCCCAGCGACAGGGTGCTGTGGGCGAGGATACCGAGCAGGGTATCGGCGGCCAGGCCGCGACGGCGCTGCAGCACCACCAGCACCACCGCCAGCGCCAGGCAGCCAACGGTGACGGTCAGGGTCGGACTGACATCCAGCAGGAAGCCCACGGCCACCCCGAGCAGGGCGGCATGGGACAGGGTGTCGCCGAAATAGGCCATGCGCCGCCAGACCACGAAGGAGCCGAGGGGGCCGGCGACGAGGGCGAGGGCGAGACCGGCGAGCAGGGCATACAGCAGGAAATCAGCCATGCTTGCAGTGGGCTCCATGGACATGCGGGGTCTTGACCACGCCGCCATGCAGGTCGTGGGCGTGATCGTGGTGATGGTGGTAGACGGCGAGGTTGCGCGCACTCTGGCCGAACAGTGCCTGGTAGGCCGGATCGCCGCTGACCTGCTCGGGATGGCCGGAGCAGCAGATGTGGCGATTCAGGCAGACCACCTGGTCGGTGGCGCCCATGACCAGGTGCAGGTCGTGGGAGACCATCAGCACGCCGCAGCCATGGCGCTCGCGCAACTGGCCGATCAACCGGTACAGCTCGCTCTGGCCGTTGATGTCGACGCCCTGCACGGGTTCGTCGAGCACCAGCAACTCGGGCTGGCGGAGCAGGGCGCGGGCCAGCAGCACCCGCTGCAACTCGCCGCCGGAAATGCTCTGCAGGGGGCTGTCGATGACGCCTTCGGCGCCTACTTCACCCAGGGCGGCCAGGGCGCTGGTGCGGGTCACACCCGGCACCAGGCGCAGGAAGCGCAGCACCGACAGCGGCAGGGTGGCATCCACCTGCAGCTTCTGCGGCATGTAGCCGATGCGCAGCCGCGGGCGACGCCAGACGCTGCCGCGATCGGGCGTGAGCAGGCCGAGCACGCTGCGCACCAGGGTGGTCTTGCCGGCGCCGTTGGGGCCGATGAGGGTGACGATGCGGCCGGGATCCAGGGTCAGGCTGACCTGGTCGAGCACCGGCTGCCCGGCAAAGGTCACGCCGACATCCTGCAGCCGGATCAGCGCCTCGCTCATGCCTGTTTCCGGCAGGCGGCGCACTGACCGACCACTTCCACGGTCTGGCCTTCCACCTGGAAGCCCACGGCACTGGCGCCGTCGAGGATGGCCTCGTGCACGGCCGGCTGTTCCAGCTCGATGCTCACCTGGCAGCTGCGGCAGATCAGGAACTGGCCCTGGTGGGCCTCGCCGGGATGGTTGCAGCCGACGAAGGCGTTGAGCGAGGCAATGCGGTGCACCAGGCCGTTCTCGACCAGGAAGTCCAGCGCCCGGTAGACGGTGGGCGGCGCGGCGCGGCGACCGTCCTGTTCGCTGAGCACGGCCAGGATGTCGTAGGCGCCGAGCGGCTTGTGGCTTTGCCAGACCAGCTCCAGCACCCGCTTGCGCAGATCGGTGAGGCGCACGCCGGCGCGGCTGCAGAGTGTGTCGGCCTCGGCCAACGCGTGGGCGACGCAGCGCGAATGATCGTGGGGCCGAAAGGCCAGGGGGGCGTCGGACATGAAACGGTACCTTGGGAGCCAGGACGTTATTATATTGCACCTCTCTTAAGAATCGGGATTTTCACGTGCCGCGCCTCCTACCCCTCGTCGCCTCCCTGCTGCTCGCCTGCACCCTGCTGCCCGCCCAGGCCGAGGTGAAGGTGCTGACCAGCATCAAACCCCTGCAACTGATCGCCGCGGCCATCCAGGACGGCACCGGCCAGCCCGCCGTGCTGCTGCCGCCGGGCGCCTCGCCGCACCATTACGCCCTGCGGCCCTCGGACCTGCGCCAGGTGCGCGAGGCCAACCTGGTCTACTGGATCGGCCCGGACCTGGAAGCCTTCCTGCCGGCGGTGCTCAAGGAGCGCCAGGGCCCAAGCCTGGCCGTCCAGGAGCTGCCTGGCCTGCACCTGCGCCGCTTCGGCGAAGAGCATGCGGACGCCCATGACGACGATGAGCACGAGCACGAGCACGAGCACGAGCATGCGCACGGTGATGAACAGGGCGGCGAACCCGAATACGCCCACGACCACGACCACCGTCCGGGCAGCCTGGATGCCCACCTCTGGCTGAGCCCGGCCAACGCCCGGGTGATCGCCGCCCGGCTGGCCGCCGACCTGAGCCAGGCCGACCCGGCCAATGCGCAACGCTACGCGGCCAACCTCAAGACGTTCGAGAACGGACTGGCCGTCAAGGACCAGAGCCTACGCACCCAGCTGGCGCCGTTGGCCGGCAAGCCCTATTTCGTCTTCCACGAAGCCTTCGACTATTTCGAGGAAGCCTATGGCCTGAGCCATCGCGGCGTCTTCGCCCTGGGCGCCGACGTCCAGCCCGGCGCGCGCCACGTGGCCGCCATGCGCGAAGAGCTCAAGGCCGCCGGCCCGACCTGCGTCTTCACCGAGCCGCCGCTGCAGCCGAAGATCGCCACCACCCTGGGCAGTGGTCTGCCGGTGACCCTGGTGGAACTCGATCCCCTCGGCGCGCACATTCCGGCCGGTGCTGATGGCTATGCCCAGCTCCTGCAGAGCGTGGCCGATACCCTTGGCGGCTGCCTGGGCAAGCTGCCCTGAGCCTCCGCCGGGCGACGGATCGGCAACCGCTGCCGTCCGTCGCTCTCGCGCCACTTCACGGCCGTTCAGCTAGCGTTCAGGACGAGTTCAGGCAGCGTTCAGGGCCATTGGCCTAATCTGCAACTGTCAGATCAGCAACGCCGAGGTCGCCCGGACATGTTCACCCTAGCGCAGCTCCCGCTACGGCAGATCGCCCGGACACTTCGACCCGACCTGGCGATGTTCATCCTTGTAACTCCACTGCAGGGTCACCAAGTCAGCTCTGGTCCCCTGTAGCCGTCTCGCGACGGAGCCGTCCCCCAACGGCAGTTTCCGATCCCCATGAAGTGCTCCTTACCTCTCCAACTGGAGAGGTTTTTTTTGCCTGGAATAAAGTGAGTGACCCCGTCCATGCCTTACCCGCGCTCGCCGTCAGCCCGCCAAAGCCGCCATAATCGGTACCCGGGCGCCGCTGCGCGAAGCGTGAGCTACGTGCGGTCGCAGCCACAGAGAGTCTCGTTAGCTGTTCAGGAGTCTGCATGAAGATCCTCGTCGTCGAAGACGAAAACCTGCTGCGCCACCACCTCAAGGTGCGTCTGGGTGAAGCCGGTCATGTGGTCAATGCCGTGGCCGATGCGGAAGAAGCGCTCTACAGCGCCCGCGAATTCCATCACGATCTCGCCATCATCGACCTGGGCCTGCCCGGCATGAGCGGCCTCGATCTGATCCGTCAGCTGCGCAACCAGGGTGCCACCCTGCCCATCCTCATCCTCACGGCCCGCGGCAGCTGGCAGGACAAGGTCGAGGGCCTCGGTGCCGGGGCGGACGACTACGTGGTCAAGCCGTTCCAGTTCGAAGAGCTGGAGGCGCGCCTCAATGTGCTGCTGCGCCGCTCGGCGGGTTTCGTCCAGCCGAGCATCCGCGCCGGCTCGCTGAAGCTGGACCTGGGCCGCCAGCAGGCCTTCAACGAAGAACAGCCGCTGCAGCTGACCGCCTACGAATACCGCCTGCTGGAATACCTGATGCGCAACCACCAGCAGGTGATCACCAAGGAGCGGCTCATGGAGCAGCTCTACGACGATGACGGCGAGCACGACAGCAACGTCATCGAGGTGCTGGTCGGCCGCCTGCGGCGCAAGCTGGAGGCCAGCTGCCAGATGCAACCCATCGAAACGGTCCGGGGCCGCGGCTACCTGTTCACCGAGCGCTGCCAGTGATCCGCTCCTTTCGCGTGCGGCTGCTGCTCAGCGCGGCGCTGCTGGTGATCGTCTGCCTGGCGCTGATCGTGCCGGCGATCCGCAATGCCTTCGACCGAACCGTGGAAAATTTCGTCGCCGCGCGGCTGGAGGCCAATGCCAACACCCTGATCGGCGCGGCGCGGGCCATCGACGGGCGCCTGGCGATGCCGGAGATGATCGCCGAAGAGGTCTTCGACCGACCCGGTTCGCCGATCCTCGGCTACGTCTACGACCAGAACGGTCGCCTGCTCTGGCGCTCGCGCTCCGCGATCAAGGAGCGGCCCAACTACCGGCCGACCTTCGATGGGGGCGGGGTCAAGCTGGTCAAGGCCACCGACGACCAGGGCCAGGGTTTCTTCGTCTTCGATCGCGAGGTGCTGCTGGGCAATCCGCCGGTGGCCGGCTTCAGTGTCGTCACCATGCAGCCCGCCGAGGAATACGAACGGCTGCGCGCGACCTTCGTGCACCAGGTGATTCTCTGGCTGGTCGGGGTGCTGGGCGCGCTACTGGTATTGCTGGCCCTGGTCATGCAATGGAGCCTGCGCCCGCTGCGCCGCCTCAGCCAGCAGCTGGACGCGGTGGAAACCGACCAGCGCGAGCTGCTCGACGAAAAGAACGTACCCAGCGAGATCAGCCGGCTGATCCGCTCGCTGAACCGCCTGCTCGACCACGAACGGCTGCAGCGCGAGCGCTATCGCGACACCCTGGGCGATCTGGCTCACAGCCTGAAGACCCCCTTGGCGGTGTTGCAGGGGGTGACCGAAGAATTGCGCCGGCGGCCGCAGCTGGATCAGGAGGTCGGCACCCTGCAGACCCAGATCGAGCGCATGAACCAGCAGGTGATGTACCAGTTGCAGCGGGCCACACGCCAGGGCGGCGCGGTGCTCAGCCGGCCGCTGGAACTGGCGCCGCTGCTGGAATCCCTGTTCAGCACCCTGGACAAGGTCTATGCCGAGAAACGCGTCCAGGCCGAAATGGACCTGCCGCCGAATCTGCGGGTGCAGGCCGAGGAAGCCGCCATGCTGGAGGTGTTCGGCAATCTCCTGGAAAACGCCTATCGCCTCTGCCTGACCCAGGTGCGGGTCAGCGCCCGCCGCCATACCGAGCACTGGGTGCTCGACATCGAGGATGACGGTCCCGGCATCCCTGCCGAACGGCGCGAAAGCGTGCTGCGCCGCGGCATGCGCATGGACAGTCGGCATCCCGGGCAGGGCATTGGCCTGGCGGTGGTGCAGGACATCCTCGAAGGCTATCGCAGCAGCCTGACCATCGACGAGTCGAGTCTGGGCGGCGCCCGTATCCGCTTCCGCCTGCCGGCGGCGATTTCCCCGGAGCGGCCTTCCTTGGTGCACAATGGCGCCAGGACGTGACCCATGGGTCATGGCTTGCGTCTGCTCCTGATAGTGAAATTCTGTCTGTAAGGACCCCGGCATGAGCCGCGACTGCCGTCACCTCGAATCCCTGTTGCACCACGATATTCCCATCACCAAGGCCCTGGGCCTGGAAGTCCGCGACTGGAGCGAGCAGCGCCTGCAGCTGCATGCTCCGCTGGATGCCAACATCAACCACGCCAGCACCATGTTCGGCGGCAGCCTCTATTGCGTGGCCGTGCTGGCCGGCTGGGGCTGGCTGTACCTGCGCCTGCGCGAAGCCGGCATCGAGGAAGGCCACATCCTCATCCAGGAAGGCCAGATCAGCTATCCGCGGCCCATCACCGCCGATGCCCTGGCCTATGGCGAGCCGCCCGAGGCGCGCGCCTGGGACCGCTTCGAGACCACCTTCCGCCGCCGCGGTCGCGCGCGCATCACCCTGCAGTCGCGCATCGTCACCGAGAGCGGTGACGATGGGGTGCGCTTCACCGGTCAGTACGTGCTGCACCGCTGACAGAGGGCGCGGCATGCAAAAGGGCGACCCCGGGGTCGCCCTTTTTTGTGGCCGTTCCCCGGCTAGCCGTGGGGGTGCGGCTCGGATTTCGCCTGCTGGGCGGTATTGGTGTCGGGCAGGTTGTCCGGCGGTACCGCCAGGGCACGCAGGGCGCCGGACATGATCTCGCTGAAGGTCGGCGCCGAGACCAGGCCGCCGAAGTAGCCTTCCTTGGTCGGGGTATCCAGCATCACCGCCAGCACCAGCTTGGGATCGGCCGCCGGCGCCATGCCGACGAACATCGAACGATAGGCGTGCTCGGTGTAGCTGCCGGAGCCGGCCTTGCGCGCGGTACCCGACTTGCCGGCCACGTGATAGCCAGGGACCCGGGCGCGGATCACGCCGCCCTCGTCTTCCACCACGTGGTTGAGCATCATGCGGATGCGCCGGGCGATGGTCGGGTCCATGGCCTGCACGCTCTGCTGCTTCTGGTCCTTGAGCAGGGTCAAGGGGGTGAGCAGGCCATCGTTGGCAATCACCGAGTAGGCCTGGGCCAGCTCCGCGACGTTGACCGCCAGGCTGTAGCCAAAGGACATACTGGCCGTGGCGATCTGCGACCACTTGGTGTGGCCGGGCAGGTAGCCCGCGTTCTCGCCAGGGAAGCCCAGCGCCAGGGGGTTGCCGAAGCCGACCCGGCTGAGCTGCTCGTAGATGGGCAGCGGCCCGATCTGCAGGGCTACCTTGCTCATACCGATGTTGGACGAGTTGAGCAGCACCCCGGTCATGGTCAGCACGCCGCGCTTGGCCACGTCGTGGATGGTATGACCGTCGATGGTCATCCAGCCCGGCGCCACGTCCACGGTGCTGTTCTCGTTGAACTTGCCCGAGGCCAGGGCCACCGACATGCTGAACGGCTTGATCACCGAACCGGGCTCGAAGGCGTCGGTCAGGGTGCGGTTGCGCATGTTGGGGATCTGCAGGGTGGCGCGGTTGTTGGGGTTGTAGGAGGGGAAGTTGGTCATCGCCAGGATCTGGCCGGTCTTGGGATTGACCAGCACGGCGGAGCCGGACTGGGCGCCGAACTTCTCCACCGCGGTCTGCAGGGCGCGATAGGCGATGAATTGCAGGCGCAGGTCGATGGACAGGGCCACGTCCTTGCTCGGTTGCGGCTGGCGCACCACGCGGATGTTCTTGACCACCGAACCGCGCGGATTGATCAGCACCTCGCGTACCCCGCCGCGACCGGCCAGCCAGTCTTCGAAGCCCAGCTCCAGGCCCTCCTGGCCATGGCCGTCGATGTTGACCATGCCGATCACCTGGGCCACCAGGTCGGAGCTGGGGTAGTAGCGCTTGTATTCCTTGATCTGGCGTACCCCGGGTACGCCGAGAGCCATGATGTTCTCGCCGTCGATGGGCGACAGCGCCCGGGCCAGGTAGAGGAAGTGCTTTTCCGGATGGCCGAGGATCAGGTTGCGCAACTCGGCCTCGGGCTTGTGGATGGCCTGGGCCAGGCGACCCAACTGGTCGGCGCTGTCCTGCATCTCGGCTGGATTGCACCAGATGGTCACCACCTCGGTGGAAACCGCCAGGGGCGCACCGTTGCGGTCGGTGATCATGCCACGGGTGACCGGAATGGGAATGTGGCGCACCGAGCGGCGGTCGCCCTGGTCGCCGAGGAAGGCGGCGTCGATCAGCTTGAGGTAGGTGATGCGGCCAGCAACCACGCAGGTCAGCAGGATCAGCACGGCGACCACGACATAGAAGCGATAGCGGGGTGCGGCCGTCATGGCGGCTCCTGCGCGAGAAGAGGGCTTGGGCATGGTCACAACTGGTTACAACCGTCAGGGACGCGCATGGTAACTGGTCCAGCCATCGGCCGGAAACCGCTGGGCGGTCAGGGGCGGTACACTGCGCACATGAGCGACATCCCCCTGCACGATCTTTCCACCCCTACCGTGACCTGCGAGAGCTGTCAGGCCTGGTGTTGCCGCCAGGAAGTCCTGCTGTTCGACGATGCCGGCGTGCCTGCCCGCTACATCGAGGAAGACTGGACCGGCACCCGCATGAGGCGCCTCGATGACGGCTGGTGCGCGGCCCTGGATCGCGAGCAGATGAATTGCAGCATCTACGAGGTACGCCCCTGGGTCTGCCGGATCTTCGACATGGCCGGTCCGGAATGCCTGGAAGAACGGGCGGACATGAAAAGGGCGATGGAGAGCGGCGAGTTCTGAGCGCCGCCCTGGCCATGATCTGTGTGTAGAGTGGATAACGGCGCCGGTCTTATCCACCTGGTATTGGCGAGCAGGCCTGTGGAAAACGCTGCGCGGTTTTCCACGCTACAGGGCTTTGGGTACCCGTAGGTTGGGTTGGGACGGCTGCTTCGTCGAGGCCCAGCAATGCGGGCATGCCGTGACACGCCCCGTTGGGCTTCGCTGGCGCTCAGCCCAGCCTACGACGGGCCGCCCTCTAACGCAGCTTCTGCGGCTTGTAGGCGCAATAGTTCGGACGCGGGCCGACCCTTGGGTGGTTGCGGCAGGTTTCCGGACGCTGGTCGTAGATGGTGCACAGCCGCGTCTTGGGATGCAGATAGATGCAGTCGTTGTTGGACAGCCGCACCAGGGTGAACAACCCGGTCTTGGCGTTGAGGCGTTCGACCACGCCGTCCTTCTTGAGCCGCTTGGCGATGTCCTTGAGCGGCTCGCCCTTCTCGAATTCGTCCACCACGCCCATGCGGATCAGATCGGACAGGCGGGCTTCCACCGGCAGGGTGCAGCAGCTGGACACACAGTCCAGGCACATGGCCTTGTCGTAACGGATCCAGGTTTCGGTGCGATCGAGATCGGCCCCGAGAATGCGCAGTATCTGAGCCATGGCTTACTCGGCGAAGGTGACCTGACCATCGGCCAGGGAGGCGACACGGGCCAGGGATTCGACGCGATAGCCCTGGGCGTCCAGTTCGGCGCGACCGACCTGGAAGGACTTCTCGATGACGATGCCCAGGCCTACGACCTGGGCCCCGGCCTGACCGATGATGGAGATCAGCGCCTTGGCCGCCTTACCGTTGGCGAGGAAGTCGTCGATGATCAGCACCCGATCGTCGGCCGAAAGGTGCATGGTCGAGACGGCTATGGTGCTCTCCGTCTGCTTGGTAAAGGAATAGACGCTGGCCACCAGCAGGTTGTCGGTCAGGGTCAGCGACTGGTGCTTGCGGGCGAAGATCACCGGCACGCCCAGCTCCAGTCCGGTCAGCACCGCCGGGGCGATCCCCGAGGCTTCGATGGTCACGATCTTGGTGATGCCGGCGTCGGCGAAGCGGCGGGCGAACTCCTGACCGATGTCGCGCATCAGCGCCGGATCGATCTGGTGGTTGAGGAAGGCATCGACCTTGAGCACCTGCTCGGAGAGTACTTGGCCTTCGCTGCGAATCTTGGCTTTGAGGCGTTCCACGCGGACGGTCCTTTAACGGCAACGCCCGGGCCTGAGTACAGGACCGGGTCTGGGAATACGGGAGGGCGGCGATTGTGCCCTATCTTTCAAGAAAGTCGTTAGTTTGCCGACAAATCGTCTTATAGCTATCCGCAACGGATAGCCGACGCTTGCCGGTGGCTGGCACAGGAGTGGTCGAACATGGGTGTTTTGTTGTCACCGGGGATTCGCGTGCTGAGCCAGTTCGGCTTCGCCCGCAAGTTCGCCCTGCTGCTGGTGCTGTTCATCCTGCCGCTGGCGGTCAGTCTCTGGCTGCTGGGCGCCGATTTCCAGGCCAAGCTGGCCACCGTCAGTGGCGAGCGCAGTGGCGTGCGGCTGCTGCAACGGCTCGACGCCGTGGAAGAAGAACTCACCCTCCGGCGCAACCTGACCGCGCGCTGGAAGGCGATCGACACCAGCCGTCAGGAAACGCCAGCCGTGCAGGCCGCCATCGCCGCCCTGGAAAGTCGCAACGACAGTCGTCGCGAGCGGCTCGCCCGGCTCGAACAGCAACTGGAGATCGAAGGGGTCGGCGCGGATGTGCGGGCCCGCTTCAAGACCCTGCAGCAGGCGCTCGCCGGGCTCGAGGTCGCGGATCTGCGTGGCGTGGGCTGGTGGCCGAACGGCTATGACAAATTCACCGCCGCCCTCGGCGCCGTCCAGGCGCTGCGCGAGGAAATCGCCCTGGACAGCGGCCTCATCCTCGATCCCTGGATGGAAACCTATCTGCTGATGCAGATCGGCACCACCCAGTCGGTCGAGCTGTACGAACGCCTCGGCCGCCTGGCCAGCGTCGGCCAGGCCAGTGTGGTTTCCGGCCAGTTCAGCCTGCAGAGCCGCCTGCAGCTGCGCGACCTGCGCGCCCGCGTCGGCGACTCCAACGAGAGCCTGGCCAAGGTCGCCGTCCTGCTCGGCAACAAGCTGCCCGCCGACATGGCCGGCTGGAAGGACGATTACCAGAAGGTCGGCAGCCAGCTGGACGCCAGTCTCAAGACCCTCGATCAGGGGGTGTTCGGCGGCGAGATCACGCTCAAGCCGGAGCAGTTCGAAGCCACCCTGGACGGTGTCCTGCAGGGTCTGCAGACCTTCCGCCAGCAGACCCTGAAGAACCTGGATCAACGGCTGCAATACTATGGCGCCGATGCCGTGCGCCGCTTTGGCGCCATCGCCGCCGGCTTCGGCCTACTGCTGGTGGTGACCTGCTATCTGCTGCTGTGCATGCAGGTCGCCATCCGCGGCAGTGCGCGGCGCATCACCACCCTGGCCGAAGGCCTGCGCGACGGCGATCTGACCCGCTCGGCCCAGGTGAGTGGGCAGGACGAACTGGCCGAGATCGGGCGCGCCCTGGACCTGGCCGTGGTGCAGCTGCGGGGCAGCCTGCAGGCGGTCGAGCAGGAGAGTCGCCAGGTGGGTACGGCTTCCGGCGAGTTGGGCCAGCAGGCCGAGGCGGCGCTGGGCGCCGTGGAAGCCCAGCGCCAGCAGATCACCCAGATCGCCACCGCGGCCACCGAACTGGCCGCCACCGCCCAGGGCGTGGCGCGCAGTTGCGAAGAGGCCGCCGGCCGCGCCGAGCAGATGCGCGACATCGCCGAGGCCAGCCAGAGCGACAGTCGTCAGACCACGGCCAGCATCCAGCGCCTCAACCAGCGCCTGGACGAGACGGCTGCGGCCATGGCCCAGGTCAATGCCCAGGCTGGGCAGATCCAGCAGGTGGTGGACGTCATCCGCGGCATCGCCGAACAGACCAACCTGCTGGCCCTCAACGCCGCCATCGAGGCGGCCCGGGCGGGTGACCAGGGAAGGGGGTTCGCGGTGGTCGCTGACGAGGTGCGCTCGCTGTCGCAGCGCACCCAGGCTTCCACGGCGCAGATCGCCGGGACCGTCGGCAGCCTGAGCGGCACCGTGGCCCAGGCCGTGTCCCTGATGCAGGATGCCTGCGGCCAGGCCGCCAGCGACGCCCAGTCGATCACCGGGCTGGGACGGCGGCTGGAAGAGATCGCCGAATCGGTACAGGGCGTCTCCGACACCCTGGTGCAGATCGCCACCGCCGCCGAACAGCAGGCGGTCACCGCCGATCAGGTCAGCGGCAACATCCAGCAGGTCGATGGGGCCGCGGCCGATCTGCTCGGCAACGCGCGCACGGTGCAGAGCACGGCGGTGGGTCTGGAGGCGGGCAGTCGCACCCTGACGGCCAATACCACCCGTTTCCGTCTTGGCTAGAATGCAGCAGGGGCGCCTCTCAGGGCGCCCCTTTCACTCAGAGAATTGCTGATCAGGCCCGGGTATCGAGCAGCCGGCCCAGGGTTTCCTGCGAGGCCTGCATGACCTTGGTACCGGCCAGCGCCTGGTATTTGCCGACATCCAGATTGACCAGTTCGCTGGCCAGGTCGGCCTGGCTGTTGGTGGTCGCGCCCAGGGCTTGCTGCTCGTTGCGCGCCGTCTGGGAGGCGAGAGCGGCACCGGCCTTTTCGACCGTGCGGCTACCGTTCTGGTAGGCCTGCACCCCGGCGTAAAGCGAATTGCTTGAAGTCACGTTCATGGACAGGGTCCTCGACGGTGATGTCAAAGGGCTATTGAAGCAGCTTTGACGCCAAAGAACCAGCGGCCCGTGTCGCCGCCTGTGTCTGGCTATTGCCGGATGGTCGCCCGGTTGCCCTGGCCGCTCTGGCGCAGGTCGAGGCTGTTGCCCGGGGCTGCCTGACTGATCGCGGCGTACTGGCCGGCCCCCTGCTGGCTGGCGCTGACTCGGGCGTCGCTGGCCAGCCCTGCCTGCAGGAGATGGCCGTCGCCCAACTGCTCGACGCCGAGTTCGACGTTGTCGCCCACCCAGACCGCACTGATCTCGTTATCGTGGCCTTGGGCAGCCAGGGCCAGCCGGGAATCGTCACCGCCGATCAAGACGCTGGCGCTGTTGCGATTGCCCTGCTGTTGCAGTTCGAGGCGGTTGCCCGTGCCGGTCACGCTCGCCTGGACAGCGTTGTCGTCGCCCAACTGTCGCACGCTGACGCTCTGGGATCGATCGGCGAGGCTGTTCTGCTGCACCGTCGCGCTGTTGCGCTGGCCGATCTGGACCAGTTCCGCCTCCTGCTGTCGTGTGCTCTGGCGAATCGCGGCCCGGTTGTCGTCACCCCGCTGCTCGACCACCGCCCGGTTGACACCGCCGCCCTGCAGCAGCTCGACCTCGTTGCGGGCGCCCAGGCTCAGCACGTCCTGGACATGATCGTCGCCCACCTGCCTGAGTCGCACAGCGCTGTCGCGACCGTCCTGGAACAGCTTCAGCCCGTTGCGCGCGCCCTGTTGCTCGATGCGCAGCCGCTGGTCGTCACCGCCCTGGCGCACCAGGGCTTCGTCGAGCAGGCCGCGCTGAACGATTTCCACCGCGTTGCGCTGGCCATGGCCCTGATAGACATAGGCGTGGCTCTGGCTGGCCTCGCGCTGGTCGATGAGCACCTCGCGCGCGCCGCCGGCGGCCTGGGTGACATTGGCGAAATTGCCGACGCCACCCTGCTCGACGCGGGTACGGTCGCCCTGGGAGGCGCTCTGGGTGAGATAGGCCTGGCTGGCAAGACCGCTCTGGCTGACCTCCAGGGTGCCCTGGCGGGTATCCGGCTCCTGGCTCAGGAAGGCGCCGAGGCGCTCGCCGCGCTGCTCCACCAGGGTCTGGTTGTCCAGTGCCCAGGTTGTGCTGGTCAGGCCAAGCAAGCCCAGGCAGGTCAGGAATTCGAAGGTGGGCACTGGGGCGATCCGGCAGCGGTGGACAGGGCAGTCTGCCGCCGGCCTGGCCCTGCGGCCATCGCCCGAAAGACTGATATCAGCCAGGCAGGCGCAGGTGCGCGGCGACTGCGGCGGGCGTGGCCGTGGCCAGATGCGGTACGGTGCCCAGACAGGGCGCCGGCAGGCGCTCGTGCAGGGTGGCGAGGTTGTCGTCCAGGCGCAGGGTAGCCGGCGTCACCAGATTGGCGACCCAGCCGGCCAGGGGCAGGCCGTCGGCGCGGATGGCCTCGGCGCTGAGCAGGGCGTGGTTGATGCAGCCCAGGCGCACACCCACCACCAGGATCACCGGCAGACCCAGCTCACGGGCGAGATCGGACAAGGACTCCCGGCCGGCCAGGGGCACGCGCCAGCCGCCGGCGCCTTCCACCAGGCTGAAGTCGGCCTGCAGCGCCAGGATCCGCCGCACCGGTGCGGCCAGGGCGGCGACGCTGAGGTCGATGCCGGCTTCACGAGCCGCCAGGTGCGGGGCGATGGCCGGTTCCAGGGCGATGGGGTTGATGTCGCTGTAGCCGAGCGGCAGCGAGGTCTCGCCGAGCAGGGCCAGGGCATCGCCGTTGCGCAGACCCTCGGCGGTGCGTTCGCACCCGGAGGCCACCGGCTTGACCCCGGCGGTGGCGAGACCCTGCAACCGGGCCCGGTGCAGCAGGCCGGCGGCGATGGTGGTCTTGCCGATCTCGGTGTCGGTGCCGGTGACGAAGTAGGCGGACATGGGGGTCATTCCTTGCGTAGCAGGACGTGGATCACCTGGTAGGTGGCGGGCAGCCCGGCGGACTCGCGCAGGCCCTCGTAGGCCTGGGTGAAGGCGGCCAGGCGCTGGCGCCCGGTGAGGCCTTGGGGACGCCCCTGGTTGAGGTTGTGGGCGCCGATGGCCTTGAGGTGCTGGGTCAGGGCGCGCAGATCGGGGAAGTGCAGCCGCTCGGGCGCGACCTCCAGCGTCAGCACCTGCAAGCCGCTGGCCTGGGCGGCTGCGGCATAGGCCGTCCGGTGACGGAAGCGATTGACGTGCACCTGATCGTCCACCCGGGCCCAGCTCTGGCGCAGCTCGTCGAGGGTGCCCTCGACCAGGCTGCTGAAGGCCACTACGCCGCCCGGACGCAGTATACGGCGCGCCTCGGCGAGTACGGCGGGCAGGTCCGGGCACCACTGCAGGGCCAGACTGGAGAGGACGAGATCGCAGCAGGCGTCGCGCAGCGGCAGGCGTTCGGCGTCGGCATTCAGGTAGTGGCCGGCACCGGCGCCCTGGGCACGAGCATGGCGGAGCATGCCGGGCGCCAGGTCCAGGGCCAGGCCTTCGGCCTGCGGATGGTGGCGGGCCAGGGCGCGGCTGCAATAGCCGGTGCCACTGCCCAGGTCCAGCCAGCGTTGCGGATGCAGAGCGGGTAGCCGGGCGAGAAGACCGTCGGCGACCCGGCGTTGCAGCAGGGCGGCGCTGTCGTACTGCGCGGCGGCGCGGGAAAAGGACAGCGCCACCTGACGCTTGTCGGGCAATACGTCAGCCATCTCGTCCTGCATAGATGAATTCACGGATACGGGCGGCCACCTCGTCCGGGCGCTCCAGGGGCAGGCCATGGCTGGCGTGCTCCAGGACCTCGACCTGGGCGTTGGGCAGCTCGTCGCGCAGGGCCTGGGCCGCCGTGGCCGGCACCAGGGCGTCATGGGCGCCGAACAGGTGCAGCTGGGGACCGCTGAAGGCCTGCAGGGCGGCGCGGGTGTCCAGGCGCGCGAGCAGCTCCAGGCCGGCGATGACCACCTCGGGGTCGACCTCGGGCAGGGTGACCTGCAACTGGCGGGCGAGGGTGCGGCTGTCGCGCGCGCCCTGGGCCACCAGCAGGGTGAAGCGCCTGAGCGTCTGGTCGGCGTCCAGCGAGCAGGCCTCGAAGAAATCGGTGAAGACGCTGCGCGCCATGGCGGTCTGCCAGCCGGCGCGAGCGACGAAGCAGGGGTTGCTGGCCAGGGTGATGAGGCCGTGCACGCCCTGGGGACGGCGCAGGGTGAATTCGCTGGCGAGCATGCCGCCCAGCGACCATCCGGCCAGCCAACCGCCCTCGGCGATACGGGCCTCCAGGTCGGTGAACCAGGCCTGGGTGTCGGCCAGGGCCGGCAGCGGTTCGATCAGCACGTCGAGAAAGGGGGCCTGCTCGACGAGTTCGTCACGCAGGGGCTCCAGCGGAGCGTTGCCCAGGCCCCAGCCGGGCAGCAAGATCAGGGTATCGCGCATGGGTCGGTCACTTATCCGCGTCAGGCGGTAATTCGGCCATGGCCTGGGCCAGAGCGTCGAGCAAGAGGTCCACGTGCGCTTCGCGATGGGCCGCCGTCAGGGTTACCCGCAGGCGGGCACTGCCGGCCGGTACGGTGGGCGGTCGGATGGCGGTGACCAGGATCCCGCGTCGGCGCAGGGCGGCGGAGAGTGCGAGGGCGCGCGCGCTGTCGCCGACCAGGATGGGCTGGATCGGCGTGGCGCTGAGCATAAGGTCCAGGCCAAGAGCCGTCGCGCCCCTGCGGAATCTCTGGATCAAAGTGTGCAGAAGCTCACGGCGCCAGCCTTCCGCGCGGACAAGCTGCAGGGCGGCGAGGGTGGCGCAGGCCACCGCCGGTGGCTGGCTGGTGGTGTAGATGTAGGGCCGGGCGAACTGGATCAGTGTCTCGATCAGCGCTTCGCTGCCGGCGACAAAGGCCCCGGCGGTGCCGCAGGCCTTGCCCAGGGTGCCGACCAGCACCGGGACCTGGCTCTGGTCCAGGCCGAAGTGCTCGACGATGCCGCCACCGCTGGCGCCCAGGGTGCCGATGCCGTGGGCATCGTCCACCAGGGTCCAGGCGCCGTGACGCTGGGCGACCTGGCAGAGCTCGGGCAGGGCGGCCAGATCGCCGTCCATGCTGAAGACCCCGTCGGTGACCACCAGGGTGTCGCCCTCGGCCTTGGCCAGGCGCGTGGCCAGGCTGGCGGGATCGTTGTGCCGATAGCGACCGAAGCGCGCGCCGCTGAGCAGACCGGCATCGAGCAGGGAGGCGTGGTTGAGGCGGTCTTCCAGCACGGTGTCGCCACGGCCGACCAGGGCGGTGACCGCCGCTAGGTTGGCCATGTAGCCGGTGGAGAACAGCAGGGCGCGCGGCCGCCCGGTGAGGTCGGCCAGGGCCTCTTCGACCTGGTGGTGCGGGCCGCTGTGGCCGATCACCAGGTGCGAGGCGCCACCGCCCACGCCCCAGCGCTCGGCGCCCGCGCGCAGGGCGGCGATCACCTGGGGGTGATTGGCCAGGCCCAGGTAGTCGTTGCTGCAGAAGGCCAGCAGGGCTTCGCCATCCACCACCACCTCGGGGCCCTGGGGCGCTTCCAGCAGCGGGCGGCGCCGATAGAGATGCTCGGCGTGACGCTGGGCCAGGCGGGCGGCGAGGTCGAAGGCCATGGGGGTTCTCGGTGGAGAGGGTTGTAGAGTGCGCCCTCACCCCGGCCCTCTCCCGTGGGAGAGGGGGAAGAGCAGGGCGGCGCGCGGAATCAGGCGGTGGCGGCGTCGTAGAAGAGTTCGCTGTTGCGCTGTTCCACCAGGGCCTGCTCGATGGCGGCCTGGTGCACCTCGTCGGCGTGCTCTTCGCGGGCTTCAGGCTGGATGCCGAGGCGGGCGAACAGCTGCATGTCCTTGTCGGCCTGGGGATTGCCGGTGGTCAGCAGTTTCTCACCGTAGAAGATGGAGTTGGCGCCGGCCAGGAAGGCCAGGGACTGCATCTGCTCGTTCATCTGCTCGCGACCGGCGGACAGGCGCACATGGGACTTGGGCATGAGGATGCGCGCCACCGCCAGGGTGCGGATGAAGTCGAAGGGGTCGACGTCCTTTTCCTCAGCCAGCGGGGTGCCCTGCACCTTGACCAGCATGTTGATCGGCACCGACTCGGGGTGCTCGGGCAGGTTGGCCAGTTGGATCAGCAGGCCGGCGCGGTCGTCCACCGATTCGCCCATGCCGAGGATGCCGCCGGAGCAGATCTTCATCCCGGCTTCGCGGACGTAGGCCAGGGTCTGCAGGCGCTCGCCGTAGGTGCGGGTGGTGATGATGCTGCCGTAGAACTCCGGCGAGGTGTCGAGGTTGTGGTTGTAGTAGTCCAGGCCGGCGTCGGCCAGGGCGCGGGTCTGCTCCTGGTCCAGGCGGCCGAGGGTCATGCAGGTCTCCAGGCCCAGCGCCTTGACGCCCTGCACCATCTGCAGGACATAGGGCATGTCCTTGGCGGAAGGGTGCTTCCAGGCGGCGCCCATGCAGAAACGGGTGGAGCCGATGGCCTTGGCCTCGGCGGCCGCCTCCAGCACCTTCTGCACTTCCATCAGCTTTTCCTTTTCCAGTCCGGTGTTGTAGTGGCCGGACTGGGGGCAGTACTTGCAGTCTTCCGGGCAGGCGCCGGTCTTGATCGACAGCAGGGTGGAGACCTGCACGCGATTGGGATCGAAGTGCTGGCGATGCACGCCCTGGGCCTGGAACAGCAGGTCGTTGAAGGGCTGCTGGAACAGGGCGCGGACTTCGGCGAGAGTCCAGTCGTGACGCAGGGCGGTAGCGCTCATGGGAGATCCTCGATGCAGGGGACGGCCGGGCGCCGGAGCGGGGCCGATGAATGCGGTCGACCTTAGCCGAAGTTCCGGTCGACTACTGCTCATAAAATGATCAATTGCCGGATTTTATGCAGGGAGATTGATGGAGTCGTAGGCTGGGCTGAGTCATGAAGCCCACGGGGCTGGCGTGGTGCCGATCGTTGGGCTTCGACGGTGGAGCTCTCTCAGCCCAACCTGCGATGCCGAGGCAGTGCGTAGGTTGGGTTGGGCGCCAGCGAAGCCCAACCGGGTTGACACGGTGCTGATCGCTGGGCTTCGCCGGTGGAGCCGTCTCAACCCGACCTGGGATCCAACTCCCCTCTCCCTGGGAGAGGATTGGGGTGAGGCCTAGAGCATCCGCTCCAGCCCCACTGCCTTGACCACCCAGGCGTTGAAGCGGCGCCAGGCGCTGCCCGGTTCGTGGTGCAGCACCCGGGGCTGGCCGTCGCGCTCGCTGACCCACTCCAGCCGCACCCGCCCCCGATCCCCGACCCGCTCGACCGCATAGGAGACGCTCGGGTCCATGCCCTGCAGCATCAGCTGGCGCAGGCGACCGGTAAGGGCGGGGCTGTCCACTAGCACCCCGACCTCGGTGTTCCACAGTACCGAGCGCGGATCGAAGTTGAAGGAGCCGATAAAGGACCAGCGCCCGTCGATGGCCATGGCCTTGCTGTGCAGGCTGGATTCGGATTCGCCGAAGCTGTAGGGCAGGGCGGATCGCTTCTGGTCCGGACGGGCGCGCAACTCATAGAGCTTGACCCCCTGGGCCAGCAGGGCCGCGCGATAGGGCGCATAGCCGGCGTGCACGGCGGGCACGTCGGTGGCTTCCAGGGCGTTGGTCAGCACTCGGACGTCCACGCCGCGGGCGGCCAGGCCACCCAGGTAGGCGACCCCCTGGTTCATCGGCACGAAGTAGGAAGAGACCAGCAGCAACTCGTGCTGGGCGCCGTCCAGGGTCGGTTGCAACTGATGGGTGAGCAGCAGCTGCCAGTCCGGTTCGTCCTCGGCCAGCACCTTGCGCGGTGCATCCCAGAGCGCCTGGGCATGGGCCCAGGTCAGCTCCTGCAGCCAGCCGTCGAGCTGCGGGGCGGTGGCATAGCGGCGCAGGCGGTTGTACAGCGCCAGATCGCGGGTGCGTTCGCTGTCGAGATAGTGGTGCAGCCGTGCGCGCAGCCGCACCAGGGCGGTGGGCGAGGGAGCGAACCAGCGTAGCCGCCGGGCCGGCTGGCTCAGCGGACTGTTCCAGTACTGGTCGAAGCTGGTGCCCAGCTGGCGCGCCACCGGACCGGCGGCGAGCAGGTCGAGATCGGTGAAGTTCATCTCCGGGCGTGCATCGAAGTACTCGTCGCCCAGGTTGCGGCCGCCGACGATGGCCACGCTGTCATCCGCTAGCCACAGCTTGTTGTGCATGCGTCGGTGCTGGTGGTTGAGATCCACCAGCCGGCCCAGGGCCCGGGTCGGACCGGTGCTGCGGCCCAGGTGCAGCGGATTGAAGACGCGGATCTGCACATTGGGATGGGCCGCCAGCACGGCGATCTGGTAGTCGTTGCCGTCGCTGCTGGTGTCGTCGATGAGGAAGCGGATGCGCACGCCGCGATCCGCCGCCTTGAGCAGTTCGTTGACCAGCAGACGCGTGGTCAGGCCGTCGTGGACGATGTAGTACTGGATGTCCAGGCTGCGCTGGGCCTTGCGGATCAGCTCGGCGCGGGCGGTGAAGGCGTCGGTGCTGGTTTCCAGCAGGCGCAGACCGGAAAGACCCGGACGGGTGGCGCCGGCTGCGCGGACCTGGTTGTCCAGGGCGGTGCCGGTGACCGGCAGCACCTGGGAGGCGTGGCGCGGAATGGGTGTGGCGCAGCCGGCCAGCAGCGCCAGCGACAGGGGCACGACCAGGCGGATCACAGGCCGTCCTTGAGGCGATACCAGAGCATGCCCAGGGCCAGCAGCGGCGACCTCAGGTGACGACCGCCCGGAAAGCGCGCATGGGGCACCTGCGCGAAGAGGTCGAAACCGGCGGACTGGGCGAGGATGGCCTCGGCCAGCAGGTGACCGGCCAGGTGGGTGGCATTGACCCCATGACCGGCATAGGCCTGGGCATGGAAGACGTTGGGATGCTCGCGCAGCCGGCCGATCTGCGGCAGGCGATTGGCGCCGATGCCGATCATGCCGCCCCAGGCGTAGTCGATGCGGACCTCGGCCAGCTCGGGAAAGACCTCCAGCATCTTCGGCCTCATGTAGCCGGCGATGTCCCTGGGATCGCGTCCGGAATAGTGGCAAGCGCCACCGAACAGCAGGCGGCGGTCGGCGGAGAGGCGGAAGTAGTCCACCGCCACGTTCTGGTCGCAGACCGCGCGATTGCCCGGCAACAGCCGCGCGGCGCGCTCGGCGGAGAGCGGTTCGGTGGCGATCACATAGCTGCCGGCCGGCAGGACCTGGGCGGCGAGGTCGGGTTGCAGGTCGTCGATATAGGCGTTGCAGCAGAGCACCAGGGTGTCGGCGCTCACCCGGCCACGGGCCGTGTGGACGCGCACCCGGGGACCGTATTCCAGGCGGGTGACCTGGCTGTCTTCGTGCAGCTGCACGCCCAGCGCCCGGGCCGCGGCGGCTTCGCCGAGGGCCAGGTTGAGCGGATGCAGGTGGCCGGAGCCCTCGTCCACCAGGGCGCCCTGGTAGCGATCGGAACCGACCACCTCGGCCAGCCGGGCCCTGGGCACCAGCCGCAGCGGATGGGGATAGTCCAGCGCCTGCAGCGCGGCGTGTTCTTCCTGCAGGTGCTGCCAGTGGCGCGGCTTGTTGGCCAGGTCGGCGAAGCCCCAGGTGAGATCGCAGTCGATGCCGTGGCGGGCGATGCGCTGACGCACCAGATCCACCGCCATGAAGCCCAGGCGCTTGAGTTCGCGTACGCCTTCGGCGCCAAGGACCGGTTCGAATTGCTCGACGTCATGGCCGACGCCACGGATCAACTGGCCGCCGTTGCGGCCGCTGGCGCCCCAGCCGATGCGCCGGGCTTCCAGCAGCACCACCCGGGCGCCACGCTCGGCCAGTTCCAGGGCGGTATTGAGCCCGGAAAAGCCACCGCCGACCACGCAGACATCCGCCTGGACCTCGCCCTCCAGGGGCGGAAAATCCAGTGCCAGATTGGCGGTGGCGGCGTAGTAGGAGGGCGCGTGAGGCTGCATGGAAGACGGAGGTCTGCTGGGACAAGGGCGCCATGCTAAGCCGTCGGGCGGTGGGCGACCAGGGTAAAGCTCATCGGCAGCTGGACGGTGTGGCCAATGTAGCGGTCATAGTCGGCCTCGCGATTGGAGTGCGGATGCTCCTCCAGTCGTTGCAACCTCAGGCCGGCGTTCAGGCCGGCGGTGACGATGGCGCCCAGCGTGTGGATGTGCCAGTAGCTCGGCGCGCCCTGGCCGTGATCCAGGCCGTCGTAGGTGATGAGGTCCTCGCTGACCAGTGGCTCGCGGCGGAAGTAGCTGTAGTGGGGCACCAGCGGCTGGTCCGCATGGGGCTCGAAGACTTCCAGGAAGGGATGGGTCTCGTAGATCACCAGGCGTCCGCCCGGCGCCAGCAGGCCCTGCACCGCGGCGAAGAAGGCCGGCAGGTCCGGCATCCAGTTCAGCACGCCGATGGTGATCAGCACCAGGTCGTGCTGGCCGAGCCCGGCGGGCAGGGCATAGATGTCGGCCGCCACCAGCCGCGGCGCCAGGCCCGCCGCCGCAGCCAGCTGCTCGCCCTGGGCGAGAAAGGCCGGCGACTGGTCGATGCCCAGCGCCGGTCGGGCGCCGAAGGCCGCGAGGGAAAGCAGTTCGCGGGCGTTGTTGCAGCCGACCTGGGCGCACCTCAGGCCGCGGATGTCCAGGTCAGTAAGGGTGGCGGTCAGGCAGGCGTCGAGGACCGAAAAGCCGGGTTGGCGGGCCCGTTCCAGCAGGCGCTGCCAGTCCTCGCCCTGGGCATGGAGCGGCGCCGACACCTCCCAGGCCTGGCGATTGGCGGCGGTGATGAGTTGGCGTTGGCGGGGATCCATGGCCCGGGCCTCCTTGGCTGTCGAGGCAAAACGCGCAGCCTAGACGGTGATCGGCAGGGTCGCCAGCGTTAGTCCGGCACCGGCAGGCTCAGGGTCTCCTTGATCTCCTCCATCACGATGTAGCTCTTGGATTCGCGAACATGGGGCAGCTTGAGCAGGATGTCGCCGAGCAGCTTGCGGTAGGAGGCCATCTCGGAGATCCGTGCCTTGACCAGGTAGTCGAACTCGCCGGAGACCAGGTGGCATTCCAGCACCTGGGGCAGCTTGAGCACGGCGCGGCGGAATTCCTCGAAGGTGTCGCCGGACTTGTAGTCCAGGCTCAGTTCGACGAACACCAGCAGCCCGGCCTTGAGGTGCTGCGGATTCAGGCGCGCGTTGTAGCCCTGGATGATGCCTTCGCGCTCCAGCCGGCGGACGCGCTCGGTGCAGGGCGTGGTGGACAGGCCCACCCGCTCGCCCAGCTCGGTGAAGGAAATGCGCCCGTCTTCCTGGAGGATGCGCAGGATGTTGCGGTCGATCTTGTCCAGCTCGCGCCTGGCCTGGTGATGGGTACGCATCGCGGGGTCTCTGCCAAAGGGGTCTTTACCGGAAAATTACTCCGAATATAGGCAATTCTTCAGTGATTAGCACTGCGCGCGGCTTTCTATACTTGCCGTATCTGCCTTCATTCCGACGAAAGCCGGCGAAATCCTCTCGCCGGCCAGGAGCTAGCGATGCGTGTACTGGTTTTGGGTAGCGGCGTCATCGGCACGACCAGCGCCTACTATCTGGCCCGTCAGGGTTTCGAAGTGGTCGTGGTCGATCGCCAGGCCGGTCCCGCCCTGGAAACCAGCCATGCCAACGCCGGTCAGGTCTCTCCCGGCTACGCCTCGCCCTGGGCTGCGCCTGGCGTGCCGCTCAAGGCCCTCAAGTGGCTGTTCCAGAAGCATGCGCCCCTGGCCATCCGCCTCACCGGCGATGCCAACCAGTACCTCTGGATGGCGCAGATGCTGCGCAACTGCACTGCAGCCCGCTATGCGGTCAACAAGGAGCGCATGGTGCGGCTGTCCGAATACAGCCGCGACTGCCTCGATGAGTTGCGTGAAGACACTGGCATCGCCTACGAAGGCCGCCAGTTGGGCACCACCCAGATCTTCCGTACCCAGCAGCAGGTGGATGCCGCGGCCAAGGACATCGCCGTCCTGGAGCGCTCCGGCGTGCCCTTCGAGCTGCTCGACCGCGATGGCGTGGCCCGGGTCGAACCGGCACTGGCGGCGGTCAAGCACAAGCTGGCCGGCGGCCTGCGCCTGCCCAACGACCAGACCGGCGACTGCTTCCTGTTCACCAATCGCCTGGCCGAGGAGGCTCGCCGCCTGGGCGTGGAATTCCGCTTCGGCGCCCAGATCGAGCAACTCAGCGCCAGTGGCGATCGCATCGACGGCGTGAAGGTCGACGGCGAGCTGCTCACCGCCGATCACTACGTCCTGGCCCTGGGGAGCTATTCGCCGCGACTGCTGGCGCCCCTGGGTATCCGCGCCCCGGTCTATCCGCTCAAGGGCTACTCGCTGACGGTGCCCATCGTCGATGCCGCCATGGCGCCGACCTCGACCATCCTCGACGAGACCTACAAGGTCGCCATCACCCGCTTCGACGACCGCATTCGCGTCGGCGGCATGGCCGAGATCTGCGGCTTCGACCTGAGCCTGGACCCGCGTCGCCGCGCGACCCTGGAAATGATCACCGGGGATCTCTATCCTCGCGGCGGCGACCTCGCCCGGGCCAGTTTCTGGACCGGCTTGCGACCCACCACCCCGGACGGAACCCCCATCGTCGGCGCCACCCGTTATCGCAACCTGTTCCTCAACACCGGGCACGGGACGCTGGGCTGGACCATGGCCTGCGGCTCCGGTCGCCTGCTGGCCGATCTGATCGCCCGCAAGCAGCCGCAGATCAGCGCCGAGGGTCTCGACATCTCCCGTTATCATGCTACCCAGGAGTCCCCGCGCAATGCCCGTACAGCGTCTGCACACTGATCGCCGCCTGAGCGAAATCAACATCCACAACGGCACCGTCTACCTGGCCGGCCAACTGGCCGACGACTTTTCCGGCGACATCTACCAGCAGACCCGCGAGACCCTGGCCAACGTCGATAAATTCCTCGCCGAGGCCGGCAGCGACAAGCAGCACATCCTGGTGGTGACCATCTTCCTGCGCGACATCGCCCTGCACTTCGAGGGCATGAACCGCGCCTGGGACGAATGGGCGGCCCAGGGCGCCACCCCGGGTCGCACCACCGTCGAAGCCAAGCTGGCCAAGCCGGACATCCTGGTGGAGATGAACGTCATCGCCGCCGTCAAGGCGTAAGACCGCTGTTCCCCCCTCTCCCCCTGGGAGAGGGCTAGGGTGAGGGTGTTTCAACGCCCGCCAAACTTTCCCTCTCTCTGCCGAGACCGCCCATGCGTCCCGCCCGCGCCGTCATCGACCTCGCCGCCCTGCGCCAGAACTATCGCCTGGCCCGTGAACTCTCCGATGCCCGCGCCCTGGCGGTGATCAAGGCCGATGCCTATGGCCATGGCGCCGTGGCGGTGGCCAGCGCCTTGGCCAAGGAGGCCGACGGCTTCGCCGTGGCCTGCATCGAGGAGGCCCTGGAGCTGCGCGCCGCCGGTATCCGCGCGCCCATCCTGCTGCTGGAAGGCTTCTTCGGCATCGACGAACTGCCGCTGATCGCCGAGCACGATCTCTGGACGGTGATCCACGCCGACTGGCAACTGGAGGCCCTGGAACGGACCACCCTGGCGCGGCCCCTGCAGGTCTGGTTGAAACTGGATTCGGGCATGCACCGGGTGGGTTTCTTTCCCCAGGACTACGCGGCCGCGTATCACCGGCTGCTGAGCAGCGGCAAGGTCAGCGGCATCGTCAAGCTCACTCACTTCGCCCGCGCCGACGAACCGGACAACCCCGCCACCAGCGCGCAGATCGCCACCTTCCGCGCGGCCACCGAAGGCCTGCCCGGCCCCACCAGCCTGCGCAATTCACCGGCGACCCTGGGCTGGCCCCAGGCGGCCGGCGACTGGGTGCGCCCCGGGCTGATGCTCTATGGCGTCTCGCCCTTCGCCACGGTCCAGTCCGCCGCCGAACGACTGCAGCCGGTGATGACCCTCACCTCGCGGGTGATCGCCGTGCGTGAACTGCCGGCCGGCGAGCCGGTGGGCTATGGCGCCCGCTTCGTCACTGCCGGGCCGACCCGGGTCGGGGTGGTCGCCCTGGGCTATGCCGACGGCTATCCGCGCCATGCGCCCAACGGCACCCCGGTGGCTATCGCAGGCCGTCCCGGCCAGCTGATCGGTCGCGTGTCCATGGACATGCTCACCGTCGACCTCACCGCTCATCCCCAGGCCGGGGTGGGCAGCGAGGTGGAGTTCTGGGGCCGGCAGGTGTCGGTCGCGGACCTGGCCGAGCGCTGCGACACCATTCCCTACCAGCTGCTGTGCAACCTCAAGCGGGTACCACGCAGCTACAGCGACTGAGCCTCTGCCGGCGGGGCGCACGACGCTTTGTCCGTAGCAGCGTCGTGCGTGTTGTAAATCTCGAACAGCGTTGCCATGATGCCGAACACCGTGCCGTGGCACGCCTTCAGTGCGTGGCCTGGCCACGTCTCACCCGCCTGCTCGAGGAGTCTTTCCCACCTTGGACGTCGGTGCCCGCCTGCAAACCATCCGCACCCTCAAGGGCCTGTCCCAGCGCGAGCTCGCCAAGCGCGCCGGAGTGACCAACAGCACCATCTCGATGATCGAGAAGAACAGCGTCAGCCCTTCCATCAGCTCCTTGAAGAAGGTGCTGGCCGGCATCCCCATGTCCCTGGTCGAGTTCTTCTCCCTGGACCTGGAACAGGACGCCCCGACCCAGGTGGTCTATCGCGCGGACGAACTCATCGACATCGCCAGCGGCGCCCAGACCGTGCGCATGCGCCTGGTCGGCCGTGCCCATCCCAGCCGCGCCCTGGCCTTTCTCGACGAGACCTATCCGCCCGGCGCCGACACCGGCGAAGAGATGTATGCCCACGAAGGCGAGGAGGCCGGCCTGGTGGTGGAAGGCCGCCTGGAGCTGACCGTGGGCGGCGAGGTGCACATCCTCGAGCCTGGCGACAGCTACTACTTCGAAAGCAGCCGCCCGCATCGCTTCCGCAATCCCTTCGCAGCCCCCGCCCGATTGATCAGCGCGACCACGCCGGCGAATTTCTGAGCATCGCCATGGGTGCAGAGCGCACCTCCGTAGGAGCAACTGTCCTATCGCAGCCATGATCGCAATAGACCGTAGGTTGGGCTGAGACAGCTCTATCGTCGAAGCCCGACATTGCCGCCACGCTGAGGTAGGGGCCGTTGGGCTTCGCTGCTCAACCCAACCTACGGGGCGATTCCCCACAGCTCCCCTTCGTCGATCGCCAAGGCCGCCAGCTCCGCCCGGCGTAGCGGTTCGTCCTGGGCGAGAAAGAATTCGTCCAGTTGCGGCGGCGCCACGCCGCTGGCCAGGAGCAGGGCGTGGGCCTGGCCGCGGTGGTGCAGCTGGTGCACGAAGAGGTGCTGCAGGGTGCGCAGTCGCTGTTCCCGTACCGGGCCGCTGGCGCGGGGCAGGGTGATGAGCTGGGTCAGTTGCGAGGGACCGAGGCTGCGGCACAGGGCGATGAGGCGCTGGTCACTAGCGATCTGGGCCGCACGCAGCGTTGCCAGGTCGGGCCAGTCCGTATCCTGGTAGGGCCGAGGCTGGTCATGCAGGGCATCGAGATAGAAGCGATCGACGTCCAGCAGATGGCCGAGCAGGGCCCAGAGCGAGCCGAAGAAGGCGGCGGGTTGGGGCGCCCGCAGGGCGGCGACCGGCAGCAGGGCGCAGGCCGCCAGCAGGCGATGGTTCGACCAGCGATTGTTGCAGGCCTGGGCCAGCAGCAAGGGGGTGGTCATGGGCAGTTCCTCGGCAGGGCGCACGGACACCTACTGTAACCTGCGGCGGTGTGGCGGAGATCGCAGCCTGGGCAGCCTTGGGATTGAGGCCCTGCCAGCACTTTGCCATGCTCCGCCGCTCTGCTCTTTACCTGCAAGGAAGCGCCCGATGCCTCGAATTTCGCCCTGGTTAGGCCTGGTCGCCGCCCTGTGCCTGGGTGCCCCGGTCCGGGCCGCCGAATCCGTCTCCCTGCCCGACCTGCCCTACATCCCCCTGGGCGTGGTCGGCCACGACAACAATGCCGCCTATCCCGATGCGCAGATGGAAAGGCGCCTGCAACTGCTCGACCGCTACAACCTGCGCAGCTATCGCTCGGGTGAATTCCTGCTGCTGGATCTGCCACGCCTGGATCGCCTGGTGGCCCTGGCCCGCCAGTACCGCATCACCCTGCGACCGGTGATCACCCAGCAATTGAGCCAGGCCCAGGCCTATGCCCTGGCCAAGCGCTACGCCAAGGACATCAAGGTCTGGGAGATCGGCAACGAGCAGGACTATTCGCGGATCGGTGCCGGCATCCGCATCAGTCGGCTGGTGGACATCTATCGCGGTATCCGCCGTGCCTCCGACGAGTTGAACGCCGGTCTCGAGACCACCATCAACGTGATGTCCTGCAACCCCGACGACCGGGGCGCCAAGGCCCGTTGTCCGGGCGATCGCCTGGGGTCGATGTGGTTTCTCGATCAGGCCCGGGCCGCCGGTTTCGCGTTCGACCACATCAGCTTCCACTACTACCCGCACTATCATGATCGCGGCCGCTGGATGGATCTTTACCTGGGGCAGATGCGCGCCATGGCGGAAAAGTACCGGACGCGGATCTTCTTCAACGAGGTCAATTGCGGCGAGATCTATCAGGGTGCCACCGATGGCGGTCGACCGGGCGATCGCGGCTGCCATGACAGCCTCGAAGCCATCCTGTCCGAACTCAATGGGCGCTATCGCGACATCGTCCGCGAGATCAACGTCTACGAATTGCTCGACGAGCCGACCCATCCGATTGCCCATGAGCGTCACTTCGGGCTGATGTACGACCTGGACCGCCCGAAACCGGTCATGGAACTGATCCGCCGCTATGCCGGCAAGCCCTGAGCCGTCAGAAAGCGGACAAGCCTGACTTCACCACCTGGACAGGTTCCCTGGGTGACCGGGTGGTCACAGACGAGCGGTAGCGAAAGTGCCATCATCGGCACCGTACATCTGGCAAAACGCGGCGTTCACCCCTGCTTCGTGATGGCACGGGTTCTTATTGGTCTAGCGCTTGCACTAGGCTTTGCAGGTGCTAGGGAAACGATCTTCCCCGGCAGTTTTCCTGCTGTACCGAGGTGGGATGCACGGATCGAATCGCGCACCTCGGCCTATCTGGTTCCTTCTTGATGACAATCCTTAGCTCCATCTCCCGCCGCCTGCCGCGTCAGGCGCTGCTCTTGCCTGCCCTGTTCGCCACCGCTTCGTTCGCCACCTCCGCCCAGGCCGTTGACCTGGTCGGTCTCAACTTCTCCGGCGCCACCTTCGCCGCCCAGGTACTGCCCGGTGTCAACGACCGCAACTTCATCTTCCCGGCCGAGAGTCATTTCCAGCAGTGGAGCGCCAAGGGCGTGAAGCTGGTGCGCTTCCCCATTCTCTGGGAGCGCCTGCAACCGTCCATGGGGGTCAATCTCGATCCCACCTACGCCGCCCTGATCGATCGCACCCTGGGCTACGCCCAGAAGTACGGCGTCAAGGTCATCCTCGATCTGCACAACTACGCCCGCTACCAGGGCAAGGTCATCGGCGCGGGCGAAGTCCCCTACGAAGCCTTCCAGAATCTCATGACCCGTGTCGCCCAGCGCTGGGGCACCCATGCGGCGCTCTATGGCTACGACATCATGAACGAGCCCCACGACGCCGTGAGCAACTGGCCGACCGCTGCCCAGTACGGCATCGACGGTGTGCGCGTGGCCGATTCGACCCACCCGATCTTCATCGAAGGCAACGGCTGGGCCGACACCACCCGCTGGCCGCAGTGGAACGACGCCCTGCTCAAGCTCAAGGACCCGGCCAACAACCTGATCTTCATGGCCCAGGCCTTCTTCGACACCAGCCTGAACGTGGCGACCCTCTCGCCCAGCTATGGCGTCGAGCGCCTCAAGCCCTTCGTCACCTGGCTCAAAGCCAACAACAAGCGCGGCTTCATCGGCGGCTTCGGCGTACCTGACACGGATGCGCGCTGGTTGCCCATTCTCGACGGCATGCTGGCCTATCTGAAGCAGAACTGCATTCCGGCCACTTACTGGGCCGCCGGCCCGGGCTGGGGCACCTACAACCAGGCGGTCGAGCCGATCAATGGCAAGGAGCGTCCGCAGTGGGCGGTGCTGGCCAAGTACCTGGACAAGGACAGCTGCGCCGGCATCGGCCCGCAAGTGACCCCGACTGCCGCCACGCCGCCCAAGACCGAGACCGCCACGGGTGGCGCGACCGCGGGCACCACCGGCGGGACCGGTGCCGCCGGTACTGCCGGAGCGACCACCGGCACCACCACCGGCGCCGCGCCGGCCACGGGTACCAGCACCACGGGCACCGCCACGGGTGGCACGGCCACGGCGGGCGCCACCACCGGAGCGGCCACCGGCACCACCGCCAATGCCGCGACCTCGTCCAAGCTGACCACCGTCGAGCAGCTCTACCTGGCCTACTACGGCCGGGCAGCCGATGCCGGTGGCCTCAACTACTGGGCCTCGCGCCTGGCCAGCGACATGAGCGTCGAGCAACTGGCGGCCAACTTCGCCGGCAACAGCGAATCGACCGCCCTTTATGGCTCGCTGAGCGGTCCGGCCCTGGTCAACCAGGTCTACCAGAACCTCTATGGCCGCAGCGCCGACAGCAGCGGCAGCGCCTACTGGACCAGTCGCCTGGCCAACGGCGTCACCTCGCGCGCCAACCTGCCGCTGGAGGTCATGCGTGGCGCCGCGGGCGACGACAAGATCGCCTTCGACAAGAAGGTGAACACCGCTCTGGCCCAGGGCACCACCACGACCACGCCGACCCCCGCGGCCAGCGTGCAACCGGTGCAGAACGTGGTCCAGCCCGTCGCCAGTGGCAGCGTCTCCTCGGCACCGTTGACCGGCTACAAGAACATCCCCCTGGGGGTGGTCGGTCACGACAACAGCGCCGCCTATCCGCCTGCCGAGATGGAGGCCCGTCTGCAGCTACTGGCGGCGCGCAATCTGCGCACCTATCGTTCCGGTGAGTATCTGGTGACCAACCTGCCCGAGCTGGATCGGCTGGTGTCCCTGGCCCGCAAGTACAACATCACCCTGCGGCCGGTGATCACCCACAAGCTGACCCAGGCGCAGGCCTATACCCTGGCCAAGCGCTACGCCAACGACATCAAGATCTGGGAGATCGGCAACGAGCAGGATTACGCCAAGGCGGGTGCGCAGGACCGCATCAATACTCTGGTCGGGATCTATCGCGGCATCAAGCAGGCCTCGGATGAACTGGGCGCCAACCTCAAGACCACCATCAACGTGATGGCGTGCAACTCGGATGATCGCACCACCACTTCCCGTTGCCCGGGTGATCGCAATGGGGCCATGTGGTTCCTCGACCAGGCCAAGGCGTCGGGCTTCAACTTCGACTACATCAGCTTCCACTACTACCCCTATGTCGACGACAAGGGCTACTGGATGGACATGTACCTGGGCCAGATACGCGCCATGGCCAACAAGTACAAGACCAAGGTGTTCTTCAACGAGATGAACTGCGGCAACGTCTACCAGGGCAACACCGATGGCGGCCGTGACGGCGATCGGGCCTGCTATGACAGCGTCAAGCAGATGCTCACGGTGCTCAACACCAGCTACAGGGACGTGGTGGCCGAGATCAACGTCTACGAACTGCTCGACGAGCCGACCCTCTCGGTGGTCCACGAGCGTCACTTCGGGATGATGTATGACCTCAAGCGTCCCAAGCCGATCTTCGACATGGTGACCAGCTTCGCCAAATAAGACCCCGGCGCGGCCAGACCACCGCCCCCGCTGCCTGACCGGTAGCGGGGGCGGTGTCGTTTTGGGGGTGAGGATGCAGGCTCGCTAATGGGGCAGTCTGAGGTAAAGCGGGCCCTCTCCCAGGGGGAGAGGGCCGGGGTGAGGGTGGCCGCCGGCAGAGTCCTCAACCCCGCTTGAGCATCGCCCGCATCGCCGCCAAGGCGTCGTTGCCGCGGGCGGCCTTCTGTTCCTGGGGCGCTTCTTCCAGGCCTTCCCACTGCAGGTCCTCGGGCGGCAGTTCGTCGAGGAAGCGACTGGGGGTGCAGTCGATCAGTTCGCCGTACTGCTTGCGTCGGGTGGCGTAGGTGAAGGCCAGGGTCTGGCGCGCGCGGGTGATGCCCACGTAGGCCAGGCGGCGCTCCTCCTCGATGGTATCGGCCTCGATGCTGGAGCGGTGCGGCAGGATCTCCTCCTCCATGCCCATGATGAACACATAGGGGAATTCCAGGCCCTTGGAGGCGTGCAGGGTCATCATCTGCACCCCGTCGGCGCCTTCCTCTTCCTCCTGCTGGCGTTCGAGCATGTCGCGCAGGACCAGCTTGGCGATGGCGTCCTCGATGGTCATCTGGCCGTCCTCATCCTTTTCCAGGATGTTCTTCAGCGCATCCAGGAGGAACCAGACGTTGCCCATGCGGAAGTCGGCGACCTTGTCGGAGCTGGCGTTCTGGCGGATCCAGTTCTCGTAGTCGATGTCCATCACCATGCTGCGCAGGGCGCCGATGGGATCCTCGCCCGCGCAATTCTTGCGTACCCCGTCCATCCAGCGCTTGAAGCGCGCCAGGCGCTCGGTGAAGCGGGCGTCCAGGTGTTCGCCCAGGCCGATCTCGTCGGCGGCGGCGTACATCGAGCGATCCCGGCTGCCGGCGTAGTTGCCGAGCTTTTCCAGGGTGGTGGAGCCGATCTCCCGGCGCGGCACGTTGATGACCCGCAGGAAGGCGTTGTCGTCGTCCGGATTCACCAGCAGGCGCAGGTAGGACATCACGTCCTTGACCTCCTGGCGGGCGAAGAAGCTGGTGCCGCCGGAGAGCCGGTAGGGAATCTGGTGGTGCTGGAGCTTGAGCTCCATCAGCTTGGCCTGGTGGTTGCCGCGATAGAGGATGGCGAAGTCCGCGTAGGGCCGCTGGGTCTTGAGGTGCAGCGTGAGGATCTCCAGGGCGATGCGCTCGGCCTCGCCATCCTCGTTCTTGCAGCGCAGCACCCGGATCGGATCGCCGTGGCCCATCTCGCTCCACAGCTGCTTCTCGAACACGTGGGGATTGTTGGCGATGAGCACGTTGGCGCATTTGAGGATGCGACTGGTGGAGCGGTAGTTCTGCTCCAGCATCACCACCTTGAGCGAGGGGAAGTCGTCCTTGAGCTGCATCAGGTTTTCCGGTCGCGCGCCGCGCCAGGCGTAGATCGACTGGTCGTCGTCGCCCACCACGGTGAACTGGGCGCGCTCCTGCACCAGCATCTTCACCAGCAGGTACTGGCTGGTGTTGGTGTCCTGGTATTCGTCCACCAGCATGTAGCGGATGCGGTTGCGCCAGCGCTCCAGCACCTCGGGATGCTCCTGGAACAGCTTCACCGGCATCAGGATGAGGTCGTCGAAGTCGACCGCGTTGTAGGCCTTGAGGGTGCGCTGGTAGTGCAGGTAGACCACCGCGGCGGTCTGCTCCTTGGGCGTGCGCGCCTTTTCCAGGGCCTCTTCCGGCAGGATGAGGTCGTTCTTCCAGTTGCCGATGTAGTTCTTGATCTCGTCCAGGCCGTCGTCGCCCTGGTATTCCTTCTGCATGATGTCGGTGAGCAGCGCCTTGATGTCGCCCTCGTCGAAGATCGAGAAGCCCGGCTTGTAGCCCAGGTGCACGTACTCGCGGCGGATGATGTTCAGCCCGAGGTTGTGGAAGGTCGAGACGGTCAGGCCGCGGCCTTCGCCGGCTTTCAGCAGGCTGGCCACCCGTGCCTTCATCTCGCGCGCCGCCTTGTTGGTGAAGGTCACGGCGCAGATGTACTGGGCGCGGACGCCGCACTGCTGTACCAGGTAGGCGATCTTGCGGGTGATGACGCTGGTCTTGCCGGAGCCGGCACCGGCCAGCACCAGCAGGGGACCGCTGATGTAGGCCACGGCTTCGGCCTGGCGGGGATTGAGCTTGGACATGGCGGACCGGGGTGACGACGCTGGGCAAGAATTCTACCAGCGCCAGTCCCCGCGGTCAGAGCCTGATTCAAAGTCTCGCGAGCAGGCTCTCAGGGCTTGGGCGGTGGCGCGACGAAGGTCAGCTGGCGCGGATAGCCGTACTTCTCGCCGGGCAGCACCGGGCTGTCGAGGAACACGCCCATGCTGCGGCCGAATTCGCTGACGTGGGTGACGGCGTAGTCCTGGCCGTCGGCCAGACGAACGATGGCGCCTGCCTTGAATTCCTCGCGATTGCGCTCGGTGACCGGGATGGAAATGCCGGCGGCCTTGCGGTAGATGCCCTTGAGCCAGTCTTGGTTGGTGAAATCGTTGATCGGGGTGTTGAAGCGCCCCGGCAGGCGCTGCAGATGGCGCCCGGTACCGGGGGTGTCGTCCACCACCAGGCGCCTGGGATAACCCACGGCCTCGGCATCCAGCGGCTTGCCCTCGACGAACACCGCCAGATTGTTGCCGACCCGCTGGACCTCGGTGATGGCGCGCCACTCGCCGTCGCCCAGCTGGACCTGCCGCCCGCCGATGAAGCCCTCGACGTTGGCCGGGGTCGCCGGAATGGTCACGCCGGCCACCCGGCGCAGGACGCCACGATCCCAGTCTTCGTTGCTGAAGTCGTTGATGGAGCTGGACAGCAGCGGCTGGCTGAGTGGAGCGCCGTGCGGTGGTTTGCCATCTTGGGCATGGGCCAGCGGCAGCCCCAGGCAGCAGGCGCAGAGCAGCAGGAGGGAGCGGGCCAGGCAGGTGGGCATAGCGGTCATCCTTAACGCAGGTTTCTTGTTGTTCCCGGCTCGGGAGTGGGCGATAGACCCCTGATCTCTCCCGCCGTTTGGCGAACGTGTCGCGAAGCGGCAATTTTTTACCCGCGCGGCGCCGAACGGCAAGCGCTGCGTTAACCTGGGGCTTTTCCCGCTGGAGTGCGTCCATGAATTCGACCCTTGCCGCCGTTCCCCTGGCCAAGGCCTATCGCCTGCTCAACCATGGTCCCACGGTGCTGGTCAGCGCTGCCCACGCCGGCCGGCGCAACGTCATGGCCGCGGCCTGGGCCATGGCGGTGGATTTCGAGCCGGGCAAGGTGGCGGTGGTGCTCGACAAGCAGACCTGGACCCGCGAACTGCTGGAAGCCGAGGGCAGCTTCGTGCTCAGCGTGCCCTGCGCCGCCCAGGTGGATCTGGTGCAGACGGTGGGCAACACCAGCGGCCGCGAGCTGGACAAGTTCGCCGCCTACGGCATCGAGACGCTGGCGGGCGAACAGGTCAGCGCGCCGCTGATCGCCGGCTGCGTGGCCTGGCTGGAATGCCGCTTGCTGCCCGAGGCGCACAACCAGCGGAACTACGACCTGTTTCTCGGGGAGGTGCTCGTCGCCCGGGCCGATACCCGGGTGTTTCGCGAGGGACGCTGGGATTTCCGCGGCCAGGACGCCCTGCGCACCCTGCACCACGTCGCCGGCGGTCACTTCCTGGTGATTGGCGACGGCATCCAGGGGCAGATGCTGACGCCTAAGGCCTGAGACCGCCGACGCCAGGCGCTGGCGTCGGCGCGACCGGTCAGACGCGGAAACGCGCGACCATCTGCTGCAGATCGCCGCCCAGGCGGGCCAGTTCGTTGACCGACGCCGCGGCATGGGCGTTGGCAGTGGCCGATTCCTCGGCCAGGCCGCTGACCTTGACCACGTTACCGTTGATCTCCTCGGCGACCAGGCTCTGCTCTTCCACCGCGGTGGCGATCTGCTGATTGAGATTCTGGATCTCCGCCACCGCCTGGTAGATGACGTCCAAGGCACGCTCGGCGTCCTGGGCCAGGGTCACGGTGCCCAGGGTGCGGTCGCGGCTGGCCTGCATCCGCGCACTGGCTTCGGTGGTGCCCTGCTGCAGGGTGGCGATGAGTTCACCGATTTCCTGGGTGGATTCCTGGGTCCGCTGGGCCAGGGAGCGGACCTCGTCGGCCACCACGGCGAAGCCGCGGCCCTGTTCGCCGGCGCGGGCGGCTTCGATGGCGGCGTTGAGCGCCAGCAGGTTGGTCTGTTCGGCGATCGCCTTGATCACGTCGATGACGCTGCCGATGCGACCACTGGCGGCGTCCAGGCGCTCCATGGCATCGCCCAGGCCCTGCACCTCTTCGGCGGCCAGGGTGATTTCCTGGGCCGCACGCTTGACCGTGCGGCTGCCTTCGCGGGCCATGCTGTCGGCATTCTGCGCAGCGCTGGAGGCGTTGGCGGTGTTTTGTGCCACGTTGTGCACCGTGGCCGCCATCTCGTTCATGGCGGTGGCCACCTGATGCATCTCGTCGCGCTGCTGGGTGGCGCCGCGGCTGGTCTGGACGCCAAAGGCCGAGAGTTCGTCGGCCGCGCTGCTGAGCTGCCCCACGCCGTTGGCGATGCCACCGACCAGCTGACGCAGGTCGTCGGCCATGGCCTGGGTGGTGCGCTGCAGTTCGCCCAGCTCGTCGCGCCGCTTGACCTCGCTGCGCAGGGTCAGGTCGCCGGCGGCGACGCGCTTGAGCATGGCCATGGCGGTCGCCAGCGGCTGGGTGATCTGGCGGGTGATCAGCCAGGCGGCGGCGATGCCGATCAGCAGGGCGATCAGACTGCTCAATACCAGCTTGAGCAGGGCGGCCTGGCGTTCGGCAGCGGCGGACTTGAACTGACCTTCACCCAGCTGATCCAGCAACTGCACCAGCTTGTTGCCCTGCTCCTGCAGACTGGCGACCGCGGCCTGGGCCTGGCGGTTCTGGGCGACGATGGATTCGAAGAAGGCGCGATAGCGAGTCACGTCCTGGGTGGCGCTGTAGAGGCGCGCGGCGGTGTCGCCGTCGATCTGCTTCTGGGCGCTGGCCAGGGTCTTGAGCAAGCCGTCGATGACCTTGAGGGTCGCCTGGGACTTGCTGTCGTCGGGGGTGCCGAGGAAGCGGCGGATGGCCAGGCGCACGCCGACCATCTGCGCCTTCATCTCGGCCACGGCCTTGAGGTCGGCGGTGCTGTAGCCGCCGCCCGGGGCGAAGACCAGCTCGAACAGCTGGTCGATGGTCTCGGTAACGGTGTCGGAGACCCGGGTCAGTTCCTTTTGCGCGTCGGCGCTGGTCTGGTTGGCCTGTTGCAGCGCGGCGAAGCGCTCCTGGTAGGTCTTCATCTCCTGCTGGATGTTGCCCAGGATGGCGACATTGGCCGGGTTGGTCAGCAGGGTGAGGCCCTTGCTGATGTCTTCCGTCACGCTGGCCAGGGTGGCCTGTTGCCGGGTGGCATTGGCGGCGCTGGGATCGAGCAGGTAGGCCTTTTCGTCGATCCTGACGTTGAGGACGTCCGCCTTGAGCTGGCCGCTGTAGCGCGTCTTGTTGATGCGCTCGAGCAGGGTATTGGCGGTGAAATAGCCGAACAGCGCCACCACCGTCACCATGACCAGCAGGGCACCGAAGCCCAGCGCCAGCTTCTTGGAAATGCCGAGATTGCTCAGCCAGGAGGCTTTGGATACAGACATGGAAATTCCGGAAGAGAGTACGAAGACCCCCTTCATCGGCCGTCCCGAGCGATACTTGAAAGCCGCACGTCAGGGCCGCCTGGGTCGCGGCCCCGCCGCCGACGGCGGGCGCCGTCCGCGGTGGTGCCGGACGGATTCAGGCGGTTTCGCGGCTGTGTACGGGAACGGGCAACTCCAGCTCCAGCACCGAGATCAGCGCATTCTGCTGACGTTCGTTGAGCTGGCGAAAGCGCTGCAGCAGCAGTTGCTCGCTGGCATTGAGCAGCTCGTCATCCGCTTCGACCTGCTGCTGCTCCAGCACCCCGTCCTGTACCAGGCTGCGTTCCAGCCAGGCGACGATCTCGGTGTTCATGCTGTGCCGATGGGAGCGGGCCACGGCGGCGATGCGTTCACGCATCCCATCGGGAAGGCGGACGACGAACTTTTCCGTGGGAATACCAGCGGGAGCGCGGTGGACGTAGGGCATGGAGGACCTCCAATACGAATGGACTGACGTCAAAGCGCCGACAACAGCAGTCGACCGGCGAAGAAAACCAGCACCAGGCCCATGGTTCTCTCGAACCAGTGGCCCAGGCGCAGGAAGGTCTGGCGAACGCGCGGGCTGGAAAACAGCAGGCTGACCAGGGCGAACCAGCCGGCGTTGACCGCGCACATCCACAGGCCATAGAGGGCCTGGACGGCCAGCGGCGTACTGCCGCTGACCACGGTGGTGAAGATGGCCAGGAAGAACAGGGTGGCCTTGGGATTGGTGGCATTGGTCAGGAAGCCGGTGAGGAAGGCCTTGCCGGGCGACTGCCGCTGCAGGTCGGCCTGCTGCCACTGGCTGTCGTCCAGCGGCGCGGCGGTGGGCTTGCTGCGGATCAGGTTGAAGCCCAACCAGAGGATGTAGGCGCCGCCGACGACCTTGGCGACCCCCAGCAGCCAGGGCGTGGCGTGCATCAGGGCGCCGATGCCGAGCAGGGTGTAGAGCACGTGCACCGAAATGCCGGCGCCGATGCCCAGGGCGGTGCACAGGCCGATCAGGCGCCCGTATCTCACGCTCTGCCGCACGGTCACGGCGAAATCCGGGCCAGGCGCCAGCACGGCGAGGAAGTGGATGGTCGCCAGGGCGAGGAATTCGCTCAGGTAGGGGGACATGTCAGCTCCAGTACGTGAGGGGTTCGGCCGCCCCGCGATAGCCCACGAAGCACGACAGCGACAGCCGTGGCTGGTCGTTGCCGGGCGTTACGGCGTGCATGCGGCGGGAATTGAAGAGAATCAGGTCGCCCGGTTCGGGGCGGATGGTCAGGCAGGGCGGGCCGAGCCGGTCGGGTTCGATGCCGTAGCTGTCGCCGCGCAGGGCGTCGAAGGCCTCCGGCGACAGCTCGCGTGACCAGAGCTGCAGTTCGCCGCCCTGGCTGGGCATGGTCAGGTAGACGTTGCAGGCCAACTGGGCGACCAGGCTTTCGGCTTCCTCGCTGCCCGGCGCGTCCTTGGCGAAGATGTCGTGGTGGGCGAGAAAGCGCACCCCGGGCTTCACCACCCGCGACAGGCCGACGTACATCTTGCGGCCCCAGAGGGTCTGCAGGCGGGCGCCGGCGGGCCAGACCTCGTCGAGGGTGCAGCGCACCAGGTCGATGGGGTTGAGATAGGGGCGGCAGCGTCGGCGCAATTCTTCCAGGTTGCTGGCGACGCTGGCGAAATAGTCGTCCATCTGCGCGCGCTGGTGTTCCGCCTCGTAGAAGGCCATGCCGATGCGGCCGATGCTGGGGGCATTGGTGTAGGTGGCGAAGCCGTTGCCGAGGATCTGCTGGCCGAGGTCGTCGGCCAGCGGGCGCGGCACGAAGCGGCGCACCCGCACCGCCAGCAGGCGTTCTTCGGTGAGACGGAGCAGGCTCTCGGTGTCGAGAGCGTCGAGTTCGAGCAGCATGGCGCTTCCTTTCTGCGGGTGAGGTGAGCGGTTGATCAGGCGCCAGCCATGTCGTAGCTCACCAGCAGGCGCCCCTTCTTTTCCTTGACGCCCAGGGCGCTCAGGGCGCCGACCGCGCGCAGGGAGCGCACGTGGGTCCCGCCGCAGGCATAGCGCGCCACGTCCTCGCCAAAGCGCACCTGGCGCTGGCCATCGGCCTGCACCTCGACGTGCAGTGGCAGGTCGTCTGCCACCAGGGCGTCGAAGTGCGCCTGTAGGGATTCGACGTCCAGGGCGCAGGTATCCTCGCCCGGAATGAATTCGATGCGGCCTTCGCCCGGCCAGTGATGGGCCTTGACCGGCTTCCAGCCATGGGTCTCGCCGATGTGACCGAGCAGATGCCCGGCCGAATGCAGCCGCGAATGCAGCTGGCGCCGGCCTTCGTCGACCCGGGCCAGCACGCGGCCGGGCGACAGGGGACGGGTGATGTGGTGCAGGATGCGTTCGCCGTCCTGCACCACCCGGGTCACCTCGGCGGTGCCGATCCAGCCGGCATCGCTGGGCTGCCCACCGCCCTGGGGATGGAAGGGCGTGGCCAGCAATTCGACGACATAACCGTCCTCGGCGGCGCTACAGGCGTGGACCTCGACCTCGGCGATCAGGCTGTCGCTCAGGAAATACAGGCGCTCGGTCATACGTCTACTACCTAGAAAACGAGAAACATCCTCATTCTAAAGAGCGCACGCAAGGGTGATAATCCACCTTCCCTCCAAAGGAATTTTGCGCTGTGAGCATAAATCTTCCCCTGCCGCTGCTCAGCGAGATGGCCATCTTCGTGCGGGTGGTGGAGAGCGGCAGCTTCTCTGCGGCGGCCCGTCAGCTGGGTCTGACCCCGTCTTCCACCAGTCGGAGCGTGGCGCGCCTGGAGAAGGCCCTGGGCACGCGCCTGCTCAATCGCAGTACACGCAAGCTGCGGCTGTCGGAGGCGGGGGAGGAGGTTTTCCGGCGCTGCAGCGACATGGTCGGCGCCGCGCGGGCGGTGCTGGAGGTCAGTGGCCAGTTCAACCAGGCGCCGGCCGGCATCGTCCGGCTGTCGGTGCCCAAGGCGGTGGGCAGCACGGTGATCCATCCGCACATGGCCGACTTCCTGCGCCGCTACCCGGCGGTGGACGTGCAGTTGCTGCTGGAAGACCGCTATGTCGATCTGATCGACGAGAACGTCGACCTGGCCATCCGCATCACCGACCGGCCACCGCCCGGACTGGTGGGCCGCCAGTTGCTCACCATCGAGCACCTGCTCTGCGCCACGCCGCGGTACCTGGCCGAGCACGGTCAGCCCGCCCACCCCCGCGATCTGGCCGGGCACAGCTGCATCTACCTGGCGGAAGAGCCGGCCGATTCGCGCTGGAAATTCCGCCAGGGCGCCAAGGTGGTCCACGTCAATGTGCGCGGGCGCTATGCCGCCAACCACACCGGGGTGCGCCTGGACGCGGTGCTCAACCACATCGGCATCGGCAGCCTGCCGCTGTTCACCGCCCAGGCGGCCCTGGCCCGCGGCGAGATCGTCCAGGTGCTGCCGGAGTGGTCCTTTCTGCCGCATTACCACGGCGGCGCCTGGCTGCTCTATCCGGCGACGCGCCACCTGCCGCCCAAGCTCAAGGTGTTCATCGACTTCCTGGTCGAGCGCCTGGGCGACCAGGCCCTGCGCCCGGGGCAGGGCGCGGCGGCGCTGCCCGAGCAGCGCTTCCAGGAACTGACCATCGGCAGCTAGGTCACTGCCGATCCGGCTTTCGTGATGCTTTTCACAAGTCCTGTTACAACTGGCAGCATTAGGTGAAACGATTCATCTAACGTTTCTCTGCCTGCCGCATCGCGCTTTTCCCTGGGCCATGCTCCCCCACGGCCCGCCCGCGCGGGTGGGCCAGGTCGCCGCCGCGCTCCCTGCCGTGGCAAAACAAGAAAGGATTTCCCCATGCTCGCTTCATCACCCTCGCTCGCCACTCCCGTGGCGGCCACCCCGCGCAAGGGGCTGGTCGTGCTCATCGCCGTGATCGCCGCCCTGGGCGGCCTGCTGTTCGGCTACGACACCGGCATCATCGGCGTCGCCCTGCTCGGCCTCGGCCGCGAATTCGCCATGGACGACACCGTCAAGCAACTGGTGACCGGCGCCATCATCTTTGGCGCCCTGTTCGGCTGCCTGGGTACCGGCCCGATCTCCGATCGGCTCGGGCGGCGCAAGACCATCATCGGCGTGGCCCTGGTGTTCGCCCTGGGCTCGGTGCTCTCGGCGCTGTCGCCCAACGTCACCCTCCTGATCCTGTCGCGCTTCCTGCTCGGCCTGTCGGCCGGCAGCTCCACCCAGATCATCCCGGTGTACATCGCCGAGGTGGCGCCGCCGGAGCACCGCGGCAAGCTGGTCGTACTGTTCCAGTTCATGGTGGTGTTCGGCATCACCGTGGCCTATTTCACCGGCTTCGCCCTGGACGAACACTGGCGCTGGATGTTCGGCCTCGGCCTGGTGCCGGCGCTGATCCTGCTGGCCGGCATGGCGGTACTGCCGGAAAGTCCGCGCTGGCTGCTGGTCAAGGGTCGCGAGGGCGACGCCCTGGCGGTGCTGGAGCGGGTCCGCGGTGGCAAGGCCGCGGCCGAGGCCGAACTGGCCGAGATCAAGACCGTGAGCAACGCGCCGGAAGGCAACTGGAGCGACCTCTTCTCGCCCTGGGTTAGGCCGGCCCTGCTGGTAGGCGCCGGCATCGCCATGTTCTCGCAGATCACCGGCAACAACGCGCTGATCTACTATGCACCGACCATCCTCACCCAGGCCGGCTTCTCCGACCAGACCGCGGTGCTGGCCACCGGCTGCAGCACCATCCTGGTGGTGATCATGACCGTGGTCGGCAGCTTCCTGGTGGATCGCATCGGTCGCCGCCGCTACCTGCTGACGCTGATTCCCGGTTCCATCGTCGCCCTGGCGATCATGGGCTACCTGTTCCAGGGCGCCGGTCCCCAGACCGATGTCGAGCGCTGGACGGTGGTGGCCTGCCTGGCCGCCTACCTGATGCTCAACTGCGGCGGCTTCGGCGTCTGCATCTGGCTGATCAATGCCGAGGTCTATCCGCTGTTCGTGCGCGGCAAGGGTGCCAGCGTCGGCGCCTTCAGCCACTGGGGATTCGACCTGCTGGTGACCCTCACCACCCTGAGTCTGGTGACCAAGCTGGGCGCCGCCCATACCTTCTGGCTCTACGCCGGCATTTCCCTGGTGGCGCTGCTGTTCATCTGGCGCCTGGTGCCGGAGACCAAGGGCAAGAGCCTAGAGCAGATCGAGCACGACCTGCGCGAGCGGCGCTTCTTCCCCTATCAGCGCAAGGGCTGAACGCCGGCTCCGGTACCAAGAGCCCGTTCAAGGGCTCGCGAGCTGGAGTCAGACAAGGCGAAGAGGCCCGAGGAAGCAAAGTTTACGCGTTGTAAATGAGCCTTCCGAAGGCCGCTTCAATGCCGCTTGGCCGACACGCAGCATACTTTGAACAGGCTCTGCGGTCGTAACAGGGGCAGAGGTTTGCCTCTGTTCCCGTTCGCCTGTGCCGGAGTCCTGCCATGCGCCCCCTGACCCTCGACCTCAATCTGCTGGCTGCCGCCCTCGACAGCCGGGAGCGAGGTACCCACTTCCTCGATCTCGAAAGCGGCGCCCTGCGCCTGCTCGATCCGGACGACCTCAGTCTGGAAGAACGCGAGGAACTGGAAGATCCCGAACGCTACCTGCCGCTGCCGCGCCTGACCCAGGACGATCGCCTAGAACTGCGCGAAGCCTTTCTGCACCAGCTACGCCATCCCCACGCCCAGCCGCTCTTGCGCGCCGCCCTGGAAAGCCGGCGGCCGATCCGCACCTTCGATTATGAACTCGAGCTCTTCCCCTCGGTGCGCGAGGCCTGGCAGGCCTTCGCTCTGAGTCGCCTCAAGGAGGAGGTGCTGGTGCTGCTGGACGAAGCCGGCCTGGAAGCCCTGCCGGCGGACGGCCGGATGCCGCTGCCGGACGATGTCCCCGAGGGCATCCGGCGGCGGTTGGAGAAAGGGCGGAGCTAGGGTCTAGTCATGCCCGTGCCGATAGAGCTTGAGCTCCACCATCAGGTCGTCGGTGAGGGTTTCCAGGTGGGCCTGCAGCGCCTCGAGTGCGAGGTCCGCCGGGAGCGCCAGCAGGGCGGTGGCGTGGAACAGCACATCGCTGCTCATGGGCGCCGGGCGAGTCTCGGTGGACAGGCGTTCGACGTTGACGCCCACCTGATGCAGCGCCCGGGTGATGTCGCGGACGATGCCGACGCGGTCGTTGCCCAAGAGGTCGAGCTGCACCAGCGGCGCACCCGCCGGCACCGGCTGGCCGGGTTCGCCGACCAGGATGCGCAGGCCGGGAATGGCCAGCTGCTGCAGCGTCTCCACCAGGCCGTTGCGCAATTCCGGTTCCACTTCCACCGAGAGGATGCCGGCGAACTGGCCGGCCAGGTGGGCCATGCGGCTTTCCAGCCAGTTGCCGCCCTGGGCGGCCACGCAGTCGGCCAGGGCTTCCACCAGACCGGGGCGATCGGGGGCGATGACGGTCAGGACCAGGTGTTCCATGGCGGGCTCCAGGGCGGGCAGAGGGAGCCCCCAGTCTAGCCCGCCCGATCGTCGCCGGCCTACTGGATGTCTTCGGGTTTGACGATCACCCAATGCTTGTCCGCGTTCACCGCCACACCGGCCTTGGCCTGGCCCTCGGCATTGCTCTTCATCATCGCCTCGATCTGGGTGCGGTACTTGGACTTGCGGTCGATCCACAGGTGGATGCCGCCCTTGGCGGCGTCCACGCCCTGGAACAGCATGGGGCCGTCGCTGACCGGCGTGTCGCCGCCGACCAGGATGGGCTTCTTCCAGGGATCTATGTAGGTGAGGATGGCGGCGTACTTGCCGGCGAACCAGGTGGCCGGGGTCCAGAGGTAGGGCGTGACCTGCAGCTTCAGGTTGGCCTGGGGATCGTACTTGCCTTCGGCGATCTGCTTGCGGGCGGTGGTCAGGGCACCGGTAGCCGGGTCCTTGAGCAGAGTGGTGACGCCGATGACGTTTTCCGGCTTCACGCCATAGCCGTAGCGCGGATCGGCGGCCACCATGCGCACCAGCTCCTCGTGGGCGGCGCTGATCACATAGACCTCGATGCCGTTCTCCATCAGCTTGTGATAGAGCTCCTGCTGGCCGGTGAAGGGCTTGGGCGGGTTGATCTCCACCGTCTCGACCTTGTCGTCCTTGCCGTAGTAGGTAGCGGGGATCGGCTTGCCGTAGGCCATCAGCTCGTCGACGTAGCCCTTGAGCTGCTGCAGGGTGAAGCCGGAAAACACCTGGGCGACCCAGGGATAGCAGACCAGGTCGTCGACCTCGCACAGCCGGTAGTAGTAGCTGTTGAGGCTCTCCTGGTGGCCAGCGACGTCCTTGAAGGGAATCAGCTTGAGCGAGGGATCGAGGGTGTCGCGGGTCAGCACGCCCTTCATCTCCAGGAAGGGCAGCAGGGCCTCTTCCAGGTCGTAGCGATAGCTAGTGTTGTCCATGTCGAACACCGCGTAGTTGCCCTGGTTGGCATTGGCGGCGATCAGGGCATCGAGCTGGCGGGCGGCATCGGCCGGCCAGTGGGTCAGCTCGGTGGCGGCAGCGGTGAGGCTGAGCAGACCGCCGGCCAGGCCGGCGAGAAGGCGGGGGAGGATGGACATCGGCGGGCTCCGGCATGGCGACCGCGGTATGCGGTCATCTGGTCTAGACCATAGCAAAGGGTCATGACAGTTCGATGCGCGGAGCGACCTGGGGAGGCGCGAGAGCGGCAGGGCCTGCCGCTCTGCGACAGGCCTGTCAGGCGGTGACGGTCTTGAAGCGCGGCTCGGTGTTGCCCTTGAACAGGGTCAGGGTCGCGACCAGGCCGAGCACGGCGGCCAGGGTCAGCCACATGCCGGGGGCGGCCTTGTTGCCGGTCTCCTGGATCAGCCAGGTGCAGACCATCGGGGTGAAGCCGCCAAAGGTCGCGGTGGCCAGGCTGTAGGCCAGGGAGAAGCCGGTGGTGCGCACATGGGCCGGCATCACCTCGGTCAGGGCCACCACCATGCCGCCGTTGTAGGTGCCATAGAGGAAGGACAGCCACAGCTCGACCATCAGCAGGCGCGAGAAGCCCGGGGCATGGGTCAGCCAGATCATCGCCGGGTAGGCGGTGAGGATGGCCAGCACGGTGGCGAAGATCAGCAGCGGACGGCGGCCGACGCGATCGCTCAGGGCGCCCATCACCGGCAGCCAGATGAAGTTGGAGATACCCACGCAGGCGGTGACGATCAGGCTGTCCAGATCGGTCAGGTGCAGCTCGTGCTTGCCGAAGGTCGGGGTGTAGGCGGTGATCAGGTAGAAGGAGGCGGTGGTCATGGAGACCATGGCTACGCCGGCCAGCACCACGCCGAAGTTCTGGCCGATGGAGGTCATGGTCTCGCCGAAGGTCGGACGATGCTTGCGCGCCTCGAACTCGGGGCTCTCTTCCAGGGAACGGCGGATGATGAACAGGAAGGGCACGATCAGGCAGCCGATCAGGAAGGGGATGCGCCAGCCCCATTCACCCATCTCGGCGGGCGACAGCCAGTGGTTGAGTAGGGCGCCCAGCACGCCGGCGAAGACCACCGCGACCTGCTGGCTGGCGGACTGCCAGGAGACGAAGAACCCCTTGCGGCCTGGGGTGGCGATTTCCGACAGGTAGACGGACACGCCGCCCAGCTCGACACCGGCGGAGAAGCCCTGCAGCAGGCGGCCGAGCAGCACCAGCAACGGTGCGGCGACGCCCAGGGTGGCATAGCCCGGCACCACGGCGATCAGCAGGGTGCCCAGGGCCATCAGCGCCAGGGTGACGATCAGGCCGTGACGGCGACCGTGGCGGTCGATGTAGGCGCCGAGGAAGATGGCCCCCAGGGGGCGCATCAGGAAGCCGGCGCCGAAGGTGGCCAGCGACAGCATCAGGGAGGCGAGTTCGTTGTCGCCGGGAAAGAACGTCTTGGCGATGGCCGTGGCATAGAAGCCATAGACCATGAAGTCGTACATTTCGAGGAAGTTTCCGCTGACGACGCGGAAGACGGATTTGGCTTTCGAGGTGGTGGCCATGACTGCTAGCTCGGATTGGGTTTGTTATGGAGACAGCTCGCGCAGGGCGCCCAGACCTCTCGCGGGTGGGTCGCGCTATTTGTAACCTTATGTGTTGCAAAAGCGCGCTGGCAAGCTGAATCGGACCGGAACCCCCGAATTTCATGGGTTTGAAAGGTTATTGAAAGGTTCGCGACATTACGTCTGGAAATTATTGTCCAGTTGACACGTTGTCGCAGTTCAGGTGGCGAGCATTTGCCAGAACGCCGCCCCGACTCCGGCCAGACTTTCCCCGGCGATGAGGCCGGCCGCGGCGGCCAGGGCGAAGCGCTCGGCCAGGCCCGGCGCCCGCCAGCGCACCAGGGCGGTGAGCAGGGCGCCCAGGGTCATCATCAGAGCTACCGAGGCCGGCAGGATGAAGGCCAGCCCCAGGGCCGCCGAGCTGGGCAGCCAGTACGTGCGCCGGGCGGGCAGCAGGGCTTCGGCCAGGCCCAGCAGCAAGCCGGCCAGGGCGCCCAGGAGGATGCCCAGGCGCATGGCACCATCGAGGGCACCCAGGCCCTGGGTCAGGGTCTCCGCCACCGCCTTCCACTGGGCCACCGCCGGTGCCGGCCAGGCGGCGCTGAGCAGCAGCGCCTGGGGATCGGGAATCAGCAGCCGGTAGGTGAGCACCCCGGTCACCGCGCCCAGGGCGATGCCCAGGCACTGGGCGACCACCTGCTTGGCCGGGGTGGCGCCGATGGCCTGGCCGACCTTGAAGTCGTTCATCAGGTCGGTGCTCTGGCCCGCCGCGCCGCCGGCGGTGTTGGCACCCATGAGGTTGATGCTGACCTGCCCAGGGGCGGCCAGGCCGAAGGTCAGCTGCGACAGCTGGCCGATGGCGCCGATGGGCGGGATGCCGGTGGCACCGACCACCCGCGCGGCCATGGCGGCGAGAAACAGCGCCAGGGGCAGGGCCAGCAGGGCCAGCCAGGGATCGATGCCGAACAGCCGCACCTGCAGCACCACCACCAGCAGACCCGCCACCAGCAGCAGCGCCAGCGGCCAGGCGCGAGGCCGCTGCCAGCCCTGGCGACGGCGTTCGGCGCGGGGCAAGGTGACCAGGCGCACGGCCAGCGAAGCCAGGGTGGCGCTGACCATCAGGCTCACCCCTGGCCAGAGCAGCCATTGCACCAGGAAGGCGTATTGCGGACCGCTGGCATCCGCTGGCGGCGTGGCGACACCACTGCCCAGCAGCCAGGGCGCCACACCGCCCCAGGCCAGCAGGGTGCCGAGCAGCAGCGACAACCCGACCCTCAGGCCGATGATGCCGCCGAAGCCGAGCAGCAGCAGCGAGGGATCGAAGCTGAAGGTCAGGCGTTCCAGGGCGGGCGAGGGCGCGACTCGCGGCAGCGTCCAGGCGAAGCTGTCCACCAGCTTGACCGCCGCCGACAGCGCCAGGGCGCCCAGCAGCACCCGCAGGCGGGTCAGGGCTTCGGCACCGCTGGCATAGACCTGGCGCAGCGCTTCCAGGGTGGCCAGGCCCTCGGGGAATTTCAGGCTGGCATCGGCCAGCAGCAGGGGCCGCAGATACCAGGCGACCCAGATGCCGAGGAAGCTCACCGCGAACACCCAGCCCATCAGTGGCAAGGGCGGCAATTCCTGGCCGGTCAGCAGGGTATAGGCCGGGATGGGCGCGACCAGGCCGCCGGAGACGATGCTGGCCGCCGCCGAGGCCACGGTCTGGTTGATGTTGCTCTCGTGCAGCGTCCAGCCCGGTTGCTGCAGGCGGCGTCCCAGGCGATGCCAGAGGCCGTAACTCACCAGCAGGGCGATGATCGACATGTTGAACGACCAGCCGATCTTGAGGCCGGCATAGACATTGGCCGGGGTCAGCAGGATACCCAGCAGCGCCCCGGTGAGCAGCGCCCGGGGGCTGAGTTCGCGCTCCACGGGCAGCGGCAGGTCGGCGGCGGCGTTGGCAGCGGGCAAGAGGGCCTCCTCGGTCAGGCGATCATGGCGTGGTCAGGGGACCCCCGGGCGCGGCGGTTGGTTCGCGCCCTCAGGGGTGGCGTCCGCTCCAAGTCTGGCGCAGGGCCTCGATCAGCTGGCGCAAGCCGGGTGGCGGCTGGCGCCGACTCGGGTAGTAGATGCACAGCGGCGCGCCGGGCGAGGCCCAGTCGGGCAGCACCTGCTCCAGGCGTCCGTCACGCAATTCGTCGGCCACCCGCCATTCCAGGCAATAGGCCAGAGCCAGGCCGTCGAGGGCGACCTGGATCGAGGTCTCGGTCTCGTTGACCGTGAGCGGGCCGGGTACGTCCAGCGTGCGGGTCGCGGCGCCGCCGCCCAGTTCCCAGCGGTAGAGAGCGCCATTGCCCAGCCGCAGCCGCACGCACCGGTGCTCGGCGAGATCCTCCGGGTGCTGCGGCCGACCGTGCCGGGCCAGATAGGCAGGGGCGCCCACCACGATCCAGCGCAATTCATCGGTGAGTGGCAGGGCGACCATGTCCTGGGGCACGGTGTCGCCATAGCGGATGCCGGCGTCGAGGCCGTCGGCGACGATGTCCACCGGGCGATCCTCGACGCTGATGTCCAGCTGCAACTGTGGATAGGCGGCCAGCAGCCGGGGCAGGGTCGGGGTCACCAGCAACCGCGCCGCATCGCGCGGGACGCTCAGGCGCAGGCGGCCGACCGGGGCGTCGCGGTGCTGGTCCAGTTCGCCCAGGGCCTCGCCGATGAGGGCGAAACCCTGTTCGAGCTTTTCCGCCAGCGCCGCGCCGGCCAGGGTCGGTACCACCGAGCGGCTGGTGCGATTGAGCAGCTTGACTCCCAGCCGGGTCTCCAGCTGGCGCAGGGCATGGCTCAGCGCCGAGGTGGTGACGCCCAGTTCGATGGCGGCCTGGCGAAAGCTGCGCCGCCGGACCAGGGCGACGAAGACGTTGAGATCGGCCAGTTCGCCGCGATTCAGAGTAGGCATGCACGGTCCTCGCGCGATAAGGATCAAGCGTTCGTTGAGCCCCATTCAACGCCTTTTGAATTAGCCTCACAAGGCTAACCCTTCCGACTGGCGTCTTCGCCTGGAGATCCCTATGAGTGAAACCCTACGTATCCCGGGTATCGATACCCCCGTTTCCCGCATCGGCCTCGGCACCTGGGCCATCGGTGGCTGGATGTGGGGCGGTACCGACGAAGCCCGCTCCATCGAGACCATCCGCGGCGCCGTGCAGGGCGGCATCAACCTGATCGACACCGCGCCGGTGTACGGTTTCGGTCGTTCCGAGGAAATCATCGGCAAGGCCCTGGAAGGTATCCGCGACCAAGCGGTGATCGCCACCAAGGTGGCCTTGGAGTGGCCCAACGAAGAGGTGCGTCGCAACGCCAGCGCGGCCCGCATTCGCCAGGAGGTGGAGGATTCCCTGCGTCGCCTGCGCACCGATCGCATCGACCTCTATCAGGTGCACTGGCCCGATCCCCGGGTGCCCCACGAGGAAACCGCGCGCGAACTGGAGCGCCTGCGGCAGGAGGGCAAGATCCTCGCCATCGGCGTGAGCAACTATTCGCCCGAGCAGCTGGAGGCCTTCCGCCAGTTCGCCAATCTTTCCACCGTTCAGCCGCCCTACAACCTCTTCGAGCGCGCCATCGAAGCCGATGTGCTGCCCTATGCCCAGCGCCACGGGCTGGTGGTGCTGGCCTATGGCGCGCTTTGTCGCGGCCTGCTCTCCGGACGCATGAGTGCCGAGACGCGCTTCGACGGCGACGACCTGCGCCAGGGCGATCCCAAGTTCCAGGCGCCGCGCTTCGCCCAGTATCTGGCCGCGGTGGCGGCCCTGACCGCCTTTGCCCGCGAGCGCCATGGCAAGTCGGTGCTGGCCCTCGCGGTGCGCTGGATCCTCGATCAGGGGCCGACCATCGCCCTGTGGGGCGCGCGCAAGCCTGAGCAGTTGCAGGGGCTGGACGAGGCGTTTGGCTGGCGACTGTCCGCCGAGGACCTGACGGCCATCGACGCCCTCCTCGCCGAGCACGTCAAGGATCCGGTGGGGCCGGAGTTCATGGCGCCCCCCTTACGTTGATCTGCCGGGGCGGGGCACCCTGGCCCCGCCGTGTTGCCTAATGAACTCAGCCACAAGAGGTGAGCATCATGGCCAAGCGCGACGATCTCGACCACAAGCCGGAAAACGCCGGCAAGGTCGGCGAGACCCACAAGGAACTCAATCAGGGCGGTGAAGAACAGCGCCCACAGAACGACAAGCGACCCGAGCAGCCCAAGGAGAATCCGGATCCGGGTTATTGACAGGGGCACAGAAACAGCAAAGGCGCCCGGGTGCAGACCCGGGCGCCTCTGCTGTTCATGGCCGGAGTCATCGGCTGACCCCGGCCATCCTGCCGGCTAGAAGCTGCGCGGCGGGGTGGCCATGCCGCTCTCGTCACCTACCGCTCCAGGGGTATTCCCGTTGGCGGCGGTACGGCCGACGCTCATGCCTGCCGTCGCCTGGGTGGCCCCGAGGGTGCTGCCGGTGCCTGCCTTCGGCGAGCCTGCCATGGACTCGACCCCGGCATCGGGATCGTTGCCCAGGTTTCTAGGCGCAGTCCCCGCACCCGCCTGCTGGCTGTGGTTGTCTTGGCTGGCCTGGCGCGCTTCTTTCGCCACGTCCTGTCCTGCCGCCTTGACCTGCTCGTAGCCGCTGCTGGCCGCCTGCTTGGCCTTGGCGGCCAGCTTGTCGCTGTGCTTGCCCAGGGCGCGATCCTCGGTCGCGGTGCGCGGCAGGGAAGCGCCCAGCAAGGCGCCGAGGGCGATGCCCAGTGCACCCACCACCAGTGGCTGTTCACGCAGCAGGGTCTCGAAGGTGCCCTTGAGCTGTTGCGCCTGGTCGGCCAGGGTGTCCTTGGCGTGCGCAGCGGTATCGCTCAGCCGCTCCCCGGTCTCGGAGGCCTTGGCCGATACGCTCTCGCCCAGGCCGGTCACCCTGTCGCGCGCGTCGTGACTGCCACGGTTCAGGGAATCGCGGGTATGGCCTGCGCTGTTGGCGACCGCGTCCAGCGCACCGGACAGCTTGTCCTTGAGCGGGGTGCCTGTGGTGGCCGGCGCCGGCGTGCGATTCTGCCCCAGCGCCAGCCACAGCAGGCCCACCGAGGTCAGCACCGCCGGCACCGGATTGGCCTTGAGGGTATTGCCCAGGTTGTGGGCGAACTCGCCGCCGTGCCCCTTGGTGTAGGACAGTGCCTGATCGAACAACTGGCCGGGTGACAGGCGGCTTTCCAGGGCCCCTACCAGGTCTTCGATGCGCTCGCGCTTCTGGTCGATCTCACGTTCGAGTTCCTCGGGATTCTTTCTGGATTCCAGATCGATCTGATCGGTGATGCTCATTGTGCGGCCCTCCGTACGGCGTCCTTGTCCTTCTGCAGGCTGTTGACGGTGCGATCAGGGGTGAAGTGGGACGGCTCGAATTGCTTCTTGCCCGATTGCAGCATGATGAAGCCGATCACCATGACCACGGCGCCCACCAGCAGGGCGGCGGCCCAGGGCGTGAGGTACTGGGAGAGGAAATAGACGATGCCCATGAGCAGCACGATGAAGCCGGCCAGCAGCACGATGGCGCCGGCCGCTACCCCGGCCACACCGGCCTTGGTGGTGCGCAGCGACTCGCCCAGTTCGGCCTTGGCCAGCGCCAGTTCCTTGGTGAACAGTGCCGGCACCTCGTGAACCAGCTGCTTGACCAGGCCGACGACCGTGGTATCGCCCTCGGTGGGCCGCGGAGTGGGATTCTCGTTGATCATGGCTGCTTGTCTCCGCTCAGGGTGGGGCGATCCAGGTGGCTGGACGAGGTTCCGGTGTTCAGGCTGCTGCCGGTACGCGCTGGATTGATCGCCGCACCGCCAATGGGGTCGCCGCTGCCGGTGGTGGTCGGCGTATGGAGGTCGGGGCCTTTGGGGATGTTGTTGGTGTGGATGACGTCGGCACCGGCCGCCGGCTCCACCAGTTCGTTTTCCGCCGCGACCGAAGGGGTGGTCGGCGAAGGCATCTCGTTCGTACCGCCGATACGCGAGTCGTGGCCGGTATCCGGCTGGCTGGACGCCTTGAGAAAACGCGACAGTCCGAAGCCGATGGCGATGCTGCCCGTGAGGAACAGCGCCGGATTGTCTCGCGCCAGGGTACCGGCCTGGTGCAGCAGCTGTTCCGCGCTCTTGCCACGTAGATCCTCGGCCAGCCCGGTCAGGCTCCGGGCCATGTCGCTCACATAGTGCGCCAGACCCAAGGTGTCCTTGTCTTCGAGTTCGTCGGCAGCCGCCTGGGCACTCTGGGCAATCGCGCCGAGTTGATCGGCCGCGGTATCGCGGTAGTGTTCATAGTGTGCGGCGCCCTCTTGCTTGGCGTCTTGCACTGCATCGCGAGCGACATCTTTCAAATCGTGAAGATGGGCTTCGGCCGAAGAGCCTTCCGTGCTCTGGGAACGGGGTCCGTTCGGAGTATCGAGGGAGTTCGTCATACTCGGGTACCTGTTGCAGAACCTTGTCGTGGCCAGCAGAGAGCTCTCGGCGACCGTTCGTGTGCCTTACCTTCTAGGTGACCGAGAGGAACGACACGCAGTTCGCGCCGGGTGGTCGTTTAATGGCACAACGGACAAACGGCTTTACCTGCAAAGCCAGCTACAAGCGCAGCGGCGACGGGAAGGGTGGTGTCTGCGGCGGGCAATGAAACGCAGTCGCACCCGGGGCAACCATTCGTCATGCCCATGGTGGCGATATGCAAATTCGATGAACGATTTTTCGTCCGGCGCGGTCGATTTCTGCAGACGTTGATGTTCGCGCCAATGCAAGCGAACCCCTTTTCCTCTTCACGTCCTGACAGGAGATCTCTCATGGCCGTTGCCAATGCCAAGCAAGAACTCAAGACCGTTTCCAGCGTCAAGCAGAAGGCCCACCAGGGCGAAGATGCCACCCTGCAGAACCAGCAGGCCGTAGGTGAAGCCCTGGCCGTGCTGCTCTCCGATGTCTTCGCGCTGTACATCAAGACCAAGAACTACCACTGGCACATGAAGGGCTCGCACTTCCGCGACTACCACCTGCTGCTGGAAGAGCAAGCCACCCAGCTGTACGGCATCACCGACCTGATCGCCGAGCGCGCCCGCAAGATCGGCCAGCCTACCGTGCGCTCCCTGGAGCAGATGGTACAACTCAAGCGCCTGGCCAGCAGCGATGCCACCGATCTGTCGGCCGACCAGATGCTGACCGAGCTGCACGACGACAACCAGTCGCTCGCCGCCTACATGCGCACCACCCACACCCTGACCGACGACGCCAACGACGTTTCCACCACCAGCCTGCTGGAAGAGTGGATCGACCAGGCCGAAGAACGCGCCTGGTTCCTGGGTCAGACCGTCGGCAAATAAGCCGCGGAAGCTACCTGAAAGCCCGTCTCCGGACGGGCTTTTTCATGGGCGCTCGCCAGGGCACGAGGCTGCCGCTGGTACTGGCGCGGGGTGCAGCCGAATTCGCGGCGGAAGACCGCGTGCAGATATTGCGCCGAGGTGAAGCCGCAGCGCCGGGCGACTTCCGCCAGGCTCGGGGCCTCTTCCTGCAGCGCCACGGCCGCGGCGGCCAGCTTGAAGCCGAGAACCTCGTCGTGGACGCTGCGCCCCAGTTCGCGGCGAAAGGACGCCTCCAGGGCCGAGCGGGAGATGCCGACATAGCTGGCCACCTGGTCGGTCTTGATGCCCTGGCAGGCGTACTGGCGGATGAAGTGCAGGGCGCGCATCACCTGGGGATGGCGCACCGGCTGATGGCGACTGGAGGCCTGGACGTTGATGCCCTCCGGCGGGATCAGCACTCGTGGCGCCCCCAGTTCGACGCCGTGCAGGCGCTGGTGCAGCAGGCGCGCCGCTTCCCGGCCGATGGCCTCGGTCCCCTGGATCACCGAGGTCAGGGGCACGCGGGTCAGGGTGCGCGCCAGGGGATCGTTGTCGATGCCCACCAGCGCCACCTGCTCCGGTACCGGGATACCGGCCGTGAAACACGCCTGCAGGAGTTGCCGCGCCCGGGCGTCGGTGACGGCGAGGATGCCCACCGGCTTGGGCAGGGCCTCCAACCAGGCGATCAGCTGTTCCACCGCCGTGTCCCACAGCGGTGCGCTGGTCTCCAGGCCGCGATAGATCTCCACCGGCAGGCCATCGCGACGGAGCAGGGCGGCAAAGGCCGTCTCGCGCTCGCCGGCCCAGCGATTGGTGTCGGCGGCGGGCAGGCTGAAGCAGGCGAAGCGGGTCAGGCCGGACTCGATCAGGTGGTCATAGGCCAGCCGGACCAGGGCGGCGTTGTCGGTGGCGACATAGGGAATACCGGGCGGGTAATCGGTGGTATCGGCATAGGAGCCGCCCACGGCCACCACCGGCAGTTCGCTGCTGGCCAGGGCGGCGCTCACTGCCGGATCGTCGAAGTCGGCGATGATGCCGTCGCCCTGCCAGCGCTCGATGCCCTTGAGCCGGCAGAGGAAATCCTCCTCCAGGAACAGATCCCAACGCGCGCGGGTGCCGCTCAGGTAGTTGCCGATGCCGGCGAGGATGCCTCTGTCGTAGATCTTGCTGCCGTTGAACAGCAGGGCGACGCGGTGGACGGGCGGCTGGCTGGGCATGGCGGAATTTCCGGCTAGAGGCGCGGGCGGGGCTCCAGACTACGACCGGCGCCTGCGCGCCTCAAGCGGCAAAATCGCACCTGGCTCTGGTGATTTTCACAATAGGCAGCCCGGGTGGCGGCGCTACCATCGACGCAAACCGGTACGCCGTATCGGGTGCGACAGATAAGAACAAGGACAACGCCATGGCCTATTTCCCCAATGTCGAGAAGGTCCGCTACGCCGGGCCCGACAGCGATTCCCCGCTCGCCTTCCGCCACTACGAAGCCGACCGCCTGGTCATGGGCAAGCCCATGCGCGAACACCTGCGCATGGCGGTCTGCTACTGGCACACCTTCGTCTGGCCGGGTAGCGATGTCTTCGGTCAGGGCACCTTCCAGCGGCCCTGGCAGGCGGCGGGTTCGCCCCTGGAGCAGGCCCGCGCCAAGGCCGCCGCCGCCTTCGAATTCTTCAGCAAGCTGGGCGTGGACTACTACTGCTTCCACGACACCGACGTCGCCCCCGAAGGCGCCAGTTTCGCCGAGTACCGCGAGAACTTCGCCCGCCTGGTGGACGAGCTGGAACGCCACCAGAGCGAGTCCGGCCTCAAGCTGCTGTGGGGCACCGCCAATTGCTTCAGCCATCCGCGCTATGCCGCCGGTGCCGCCAGCAACCCCGATCCCGAGGTGTTCGCCTGCGCGGCGACCCAGGTCTGCACCGCGATGAACGCCACCCATCGCCTGGGCGGCGAGAACTATGTGCTCTGGGGCGGCCGCGAAGGCTACGAGACCCTGCTCAACACCGACCTTGCGCGCGAGCGCGAGCAGCTCGGCCGCTTCATGCGGATGGTGGTGGAGCACAAGCACCGCATCGGCTTCCAGGGCGATCTGCTGATCGAGCCCAAGCCCCAGGAGCCGACCAAGCACCAGTACGACTATGACGTGGCCACCGTCTTCGGCTTCCTGCAGCAATTCGGGCTGGAGAAGGAGATCAAGGTCAACATCGAGGCCAACCACGCGACCCTCGCCGGGCACAGCTTCCAGCACGAGATCGCCAGCGCCGTGGCCCTCGGCGTCTTCGGCAGCATCGACGCCAACCGTGGCGATCCGCAGAACGGCTGGGACACCGACCAGTTCCCCAACAGCGTCGAGGAAATGACCCTGGCGATCTACGAGATCCTCAAGGGCGGCGGCTTCACCCGCGGCGGCTTCAACTTCGACGCCAAGGTGCGGCGCCAGAGCCTGGACGACGTCGACCTGTTCCATGGCCACGTGGCGGCCATGGACACCCTGGCGCTGTCCCTGGAGCGCGCCGCGGCGCTCTTGCAGGACGACCCCCTGGGCACGTTCAAGGCCGAGCGCTATGCCGGCTGGGACCAGTCCCTCGGTCAGCGCATCCTCGGTGGCCAGCTGAGCCTGGAACAACTGGCCGAGCACACCTTCAGCCAGGGCCTGGCGCCCCAGCCGGTGAGCGGCCGCCAGGAGCTGCTCGAAGGCGTGGTCAACCGTTACCTGTATCGCTGACGACCGCGAGCGGGTCGGCAGAAAAGCCTGGCTGGCCCGCTTGTGCAAGCTCGCTGAATCGTTACACTCAAATCCGCTCGCTCCACAACAACAATAACCAAGGACGCCACCATGAATTTCAAGACGACCCTGCTCGCCGGTCTGCTCGCCCTGTGCACCACCGGTTTCGCCCAGGCCGACGCCCAGCATCCCAAGATCGGTTTCTCCATCGACGACCTGCGCCTGGAGCGCTGGGCCCGTGACCGCGACTACTTCGTCGCCGCCGCCGAGCAGCTCGGCGCCAAGGTCTATGTGCAGTCCGCCGACGCCAACGAGCAGCGCCAGCTGTCGCAGATCGAGAACCTGATCTCCCGGGGCGTGGACGCCATCGTCATCGTGCCCTTCAACGCCACGGTGCTGAACAACGTGGTGGCCGAGGCAAAGAAGGCCGGGGTCAAGGTGATCTCCTATGACCGCCTGATCCTCAATGCCGACATCGACGCCTACATCTCCTTCGATAACGAGAAGGTCGGTGAGATGCAGGCCGGTGGCGTGCTCAAGGCCCAGCCCAAGGGCAACTTCTTCCTGCTCGGCGGCGCGCCCACCGACAACAACGCCAAGATCCTCCGCCAGGGCCAGATGAAGGTCCTGCAGCCGGCCATCGACAAGGGCGACGTCAAGATCGTCGGCCAGCAGTGGGTGAAGGAGTGGAACCCGACCGAGGCCCTGGCCATCGTCGAGAACGCCCTGACCGCCAACGACAACAAGATCGACGGCATCGTCGCCTCCAACGACGCCACCGCCGGCGGCGCCATCCAGGCCCTGGCCGCGCAGAAGCTGGCCGGCAAGGTCGCCGTGTCCGGTCAGGACGCCGACCTCGCGGCCATCAAGCGGGTGATCGCCGGGACCCAGACCATGACCGTCTACAAGCCGCTCAAGCTGATCGCCTCCGAAGCGGCCAAGCTGTCGGTGCAACTGGTGCGCAACGAGAAGCCGGGCTTCAACTCCAGCTACGACAACGGCACCAAGAAGGTCGACACCCTGCTGCTCACCCCCACCGAGCTGACCAAGGCCAACGTCGACCTGCTGGTCAAGGACGGCTTCTATACCCAGGCCCAGATCGACGGCAAATAACCACTGGCCACCGGCTGGCCGTCTGACGCCGGGCGTCGGACGGCCCCTGGGCAAGGAGCGGCCATGGCCGACTATCTGCTGGAAATGCACGGCATCGCCAAGAGCTTCGGCGGGGTGCGGGCGCTGGATGGCATCGATCTCAAGGTGCGTCCGGGCGAATGCGTAGGGCTGTGCGGCGAGAACGGCGCCGGCAAGTCCACCCTGATGAAGGTCCTCTCGGCGGTCTATCCCCACGGCACCTGGGAAGGCGAGATCCGCTGGAACGGGCGTCCGCTGGAAGCCCAGTCCATCGCCGAATCCGAGGCGGCCGGCATCGTCATCATCCACCAGGAACTGACCCTGGTGCCCGATCTGTCCGTGGCCGAGAACATCTTCATGGGCCACGAACCGCGCCGTTTCGGCGGGCGGCTGGACTACCCGACCATGCTGCAGCGCTCGGCCGAGCTGATGCGCCGGCTCAAGGTGCCGGACATGAACGTGGCCCTGCCGGTGTCCCAGTACGGCGGCGGCCTGCAGCAACTGGTGGAGATCGCCAAGGCGCTGAACAAAAACGCCCGGCTGCTGATCCTCGACGAACCGACCTCGGCGCTCACCACCTCCGAGATCGCCGTGCTGCTGGACATCATCCGCGACCTCAAGGCGCAAGGTGTGGCGTGCGTCTACATCTCGCACAAGCTGGACGAGGTGGCGGCCATCTGCGACACCATCACGGTGATCCGCGACGGCAAGCACATCGCCACCACGCCCATGGCCGAGATGGACATCGATCGCATCATCACCCAGATGGTCGGCCGCGCCATGACCAACCTCTATCCGCAGATCCCGCACCAGATCGGCGAGGTGATCTTCGAGGCGCGCCACTTCACCTGCCTGGACGTCGACAATCCCCAGCGCAAGCGCGTCGACGACGTCTCCTTCGCCGTGCGCGCCGGCGAGATCCTCGGCATCGCCGGGCTGGTGGGCGCTGGGCGCACCGAGCTGGTCTCGGCCATCTTCGGTGCCTACGACGGCCGCTACGAAGGCGAGGTCTGGCTCCATGGCCAGCGCATCGATACCCGCTCCCCGCTGAAATCCATTCGCGCCGGCCTCTGCCTGGTGCCTGAGGATCGCAAGCGCCAGGGCATCATTCCCGACCTGGGCGTGGGCTCGAACATCACCCTCACGGTGCTGGACAGATTCGCCCACCTGAGTCGCATCGACAGCGAGGCGGAGCTGTCCTGCATCGACACCGAGATCGCCCGGCTGCAACTCAAGACCAGCAGCCCCTTCCTGCCCATCACCGGCCTCTCCGGCGGCAACCAGCAGAAGGCGGTGCTCGCCAAGATGCTGCTGGCGCGACCCAGGGTGCTGATCCTCGACGAGCCCACCCGCGGCGTCGACGTCGGCGCCAAGTTCGAGATCTACCGGCTGATCGGCCTGCTCGCGGCGGAGGGCGTGGCCATCGTCATGGTCTCCTCGGAGCTGGCCGAGGTCCTCGGCGTCTCCGACCGGGTGCTGGTGCTCGGCGAAGGCCGGCTGCGCGGCGATTTCCCCAATGAGAATCTGACCCAGGAGCGGGTACTGGCCGCGGCCCTGGGCACCACCGAACGGGCGGTCGCCCAAGCCCGGGAGCACTTCTGATGCACGCCGTGAAACAGCTGTTCACCCGCTACAAGATGCTCGCCCTGCTGATCGCCGTGGCCTTGATCTGGCTGTTCTTCAGCTGGCAGACCGAAGGCGGCTTCGTCACCCCGCGCAACCTCTCCAACCTGCTGCGGCAGATGTCCATCACCGGTATCCTCGCCTGCGGCATGGTGCTGGTGATCATCGCCGGCGAGATCGACCTCTCGGTGGGCTCGCAACTCGGCCTGCTCGGCGGGGTGGCGGCGATACTCGACGTCACCTACCACGTGCCGCTGCCGATCACCCTGCTGGCGGTGGCCGCCGGTGGTTTGCTGATCGGCCTGATCAACGGCTACCTCAGCGCCTATCGGGGGATACCGTCCTTCATCGTCGGCCTCGGCGGCATGCTGGCCTTTCGCGGGGTGCTGCTCGGTCTCACCGGTGGCGTCACCGTCGCCCCGGTGTCGCCGGAGCTGGTCTACCTCGGCCAGGGCTATCTGCCGCCGGTGGTGGGCAGCGCCCTGGGCGTGGTGCTGTTCGCGGTGGCCGTGGTGCTCACCTGGCGCCAGCGCAGCAAGCGCAAGGCCCTTGGCTTGAGCCTGGCGCCACTGTGGCGTGACGTGCTGCGGGTGGCGGTGATCGGCGTGGTGCTGGTGGCCTTCATCCAGACCCTCAACCGCTACGACGGCATCCCGGTGCCGGTGCTGATCCTGCTGGTGCTGCTCGGGGTGTTCAGCTACATCACCAGCCAGACGGTATTCGGCCGGCGCATCTATGCGGTGGGCAGCAACCTGGAAGCCACGCGGCTGTCGGGCATCAACGTCCAGGCGATCAAGCTCGGCATCTTCGGCCTGATGGGCGTGATGTGCGCCCTGGCCGGTCTGGTCAACACCGCCCGCCTGGCCGCCGGCTCGCCGTCGGCCGGTACCATGGGCGAACTGGACGCCATCGCCGCCTGCTTCATCGGCGGCACCTCCATGCGCGGCGGCTCGGGCACCGTCTACGGCGCCCTGCTCGGCGCGCTGGTGATCGCCAGCCTGGACAACGGCATGTCCATGCTCGACGTGGACAGCTACTGGCAGATGATCGTCAAGGGCGGCATCCTGGTCCTGGCCGTCTGGGTCGACGTCAGCACCCGCACCAGCCGGCGCTGAGCGGCATGGCCAGGGGTGGACGAGGCTACGCCGTCATCCACCCTGTGGCAGAGCTGCCCCTTCACTCCGAGTGCCTTCCTCCCCCTGGGAGAGGGCTGGGGTGAGGGAGGCGCAACCTGCGCTCAATCCCCCCAACCCACTCCGCTCAACTCTCGAACCGCTGCACCCGCGGCCCGCGCTGGCGCAGGTCGGCGAGGCTTGCCGGGCTCAGGGTACCGATCGCCCGGTCGAGGTCGCGCTGCAGATCCTTGATCACGGTGGCCAGGGTGGCCGTGCATTCCAGGCTGCACAGGGGAATGGCCTTGGTGACCGTGACCGCGCGGGTGGTGTCGGTGACGGTGAACAGCAGGGTACGATCCGCGCGCCGCGGGACCGCCAGGCAGGAGTGCGGACTGAAGGCGGTAATCAGCATGTCGATGGCGTCTTGCATGGGCAGTTCGTCCTTGGCGTGACCGTGAAAGCGTCCGCGTCAGACGCCTTCAGGCCATGAAAGGTTCATTCCAGAGCGTCTGCCTTAGGGTGGATTCATCCCAGGGCGCACGCCACGGCGGATCGCCCGGCTGCGAGCAACCTGTGCCAGCCGCCCCTGGCGCCGCCTAGGGGCTTTTCCATCCGCCCCCGGCAGCGGCCACTGTGGATAAGCCGCACGCCCCACCATCCATCCCCGGCCTTTGACGCCCGCGCCGGGCTGCGGCAGAGTGCGCGCCCTTTTGGTGGTGCGGAGCTGGCGATGAATGCGGTGGTGGTGGCGGTAGGGCTCATGCTGATGCTGAGTCTGGCCCGGGTGCATGTGGTGGTGGCGATGATCGCCGGGGCGGTGGCCGGTGGTCTGGTCGGCGGCCTGGGACTGGAGGGCACCCTGCTGGCCTTCAACGCCGGCCTGGGCAATGGTGCCAAGGTGGCGCTCTCCTATGCGCTGCTGGGCGCCTTCGCCGTGGCCATCAGCCAGTCGGGTCTGGCGCACATGCTGGCCGATCGCGCCCTGGCGCTGATGGAGCGGCAGGCCAGCCAGGGCGGACGTTCGCTGCGCTGGGCGCTGCTCGGTCTGCTGCTGGCGGTGTCCATCGCCTCGCAGAACATCCTACCCATCCACATCGCCTTCATCCCGCTGCTGGTGCCGCCGCTGCTCTATGTGCTGACGCGCCTGGAGCTGGACCGCCGCCGGCTGTCCTGCGTCATGACCTTCGGCCTGATCGCCCCCTACATGTTCCTGCCGGTGGGCTTCGGCAGTCTCTATCTGCACGACATCCTCCTGGCCAGCGTGGCCCGCGCCGGAGTGGACGTCAGCGGCGTGGACCCCAGTCGCGCCATGCTGCTGCCGGCCCTGGGCATGGTGGTCGGCCTGCTGCTGGCGGTCTTCGTCAGCTATCGCCGGCCGCGGCGGTACGACCTGAGCCTGGTGGCGCGCACCGAGCGGGCCGACCGCCCCTACAACGGCCGCACCCTGCTGGTGGCGCTGGTCGCCGTGATCGCCGCCTTTGGCGTGCAGCTCTGGCTGGACTCCATGATCCTCGGTGCCCTGGTCGGCTTCGTGGTCTTCACCGCCACCGGCGTGGTGCGCTGGCGCGAGGCGGACGACCTGTTCAGCGAGGGCGCGAAGATGATGGCGGTGATCGGCTTCATCATGCTCACCGCCGGCGGCTTCGCCGAGGTGCTCACCGCCACCGGCCAGATCAAGGACCTGGCCGCCACCGCCGCCGGCCTGATCGGTGACAACCGTGCCCTGGGTGCGCTGCTGCTCCTGCTGCTGGGCATGCTGGTGACCCTGGGCATCGGCTCGTCCTTTTCCAGCGTGCCCATCCTCGCCGCCATCCTGGGACCGCTGTGCCTGCACCTGGGCTTTTCGCCGCTGGCCATCGTCTGCCTGATCGGCACCGCCGGTGCCCTCGGCGACTCGGGTTCGCCGGCCTCGGATTCCACCCTCGGCCCCACCTCGGGCCTCAACGTCGACGGCCAGCACAGCCATATCTGGGACACCGTGGTGCCGTCCTTCCTGCACTTCAGCCTGCCGATGCTGCTGTTCGGCTGGGCGGCGGTACTGCTGCTGTAACCGGCGATTGCCGCCCGGGCGCAAAGCCCCGGCCGGGCGGGTCCAAGGCCTACAGCCAAGGAGCCGCCCCATGTCCAGCCCCGCTTTTCGTGTCGAACCCCTTACCGCCGCCGACCTGGCTGCCACCACCGAGGTGGTGCGCCTGGCCTTCGCCACCTGGATGGGCGCCGCCGAGCCGGGCGAATTCTGGAACGACCGCGACTATGTGCGCAGTCGCTTCGCTGCGCCCCACACCGCCTGGTTCAAGGCCCTCGACGGCGAGCGGCTGGTCGGCGCCATCTGCGTCACCCGTTGGGGTCGCCACGGCATCCTCGGGCCACTGGCCGTGCATCCGGATTACTGGGACGCCAAGGTGGCCAAGGCGTTGATGGACGCCGCGGTGGAGCAGCTCGATGCCTGGCAGCTGGTGCATGCCGGACTCTTCACCTTTCCCGACAGTCCGCGTCACCTGGGGCTCTACCAGGGCTTCGACTTCTGGCCACGCACCCTGACCGCGGTGATGGCGCGTCCGGTACAGACGCAACCGGCACCGCCGGCGCTGAGATTTTCCCTGTCGGTCGCGCCCGATCGGCTGCTGGCCGCCTGCGCCGAACTGGGCCGGGCCAATGCCCCGGGGCTGGATGTCTCCGCCGAAATGGCCGCGGTGCGCGAGCAGGGACTCGGCGAGAGTCTGCTGCTGCAGGACGAAGAAGGGCGGGCGGAAGGCTTCGCCGTCTGCCATTTCGGTCCCCGCAGCGAGGCGGGCACCGGGGTCTGCTACGTGAAGTGCGCGGCGGTCCTGCCCGGCGCGGGGGCGGAGGCGCGCTTCGCCCGGCTGATCGCCGCCTGTGACGGCCTGGCCCGGGACCACGGCCAGCAGCGGCTGCTGGCCGGCGTCAACACCGCCCGCCTGGGGGCCTACCGCTGGCTGTTGGCGGAAGGTTTTCGCAGCGAGATCCTGGGCATCACCCTGCACCGGGGCGAGGCTCATTACGATCATCCCGAGGTCTGGCTGCTGGACGACTGGCGCTAGCCGCCCAGGGATCCGTCGGCGGTGAAAAAAGGCTCTGGGATGGGCTAAAGAGCGAAGCGGCGAAGCCGATACAGGGGGTCGGATCGCGTGCAGCCCTTGCCGCGGCTGCTCCCCTTGAGGACTCGATCATGGCCTTGTTCAAGCACTATTCGATCATGCGCGCACTGGACGTTATGGCCGCGGCGACCGAGACCGCCACGCCCCTTGCCGAGAGCGGCAGCTTCCAGGGCAATCCCACCCTGGCACGCCTGGCCAAGGGGCTGCAGGCCTTGCTGGTGCAGCAGAATGAATTGCAGCAGCAGGTCCAGGTACTGAATCAGGACAATGCCGCGCTGACCGCCCGGGTAGCCGAGAGCGAGGCGCTGGCCAAGCGCCTGGGTACCCGCTTCGAAATGGTCAGCCAAGGCTCCAGCGAAGGCCTCTGGGACATGGAAGTGGTGGCGGGCGACCCGGTCAATCCGCGCAACGCCTTCTGGTGGTCGGATCAATTCCGCGCCATGCTCGGCTTTCGCGATGAAAGCGATTTTCCCAGCGAACTGGGCAGCTGGGCCAAGCGCCTGCACCCCGAGGACAGCGCCTGGGTACTGGACGCCTTTGCCGCCCACATGAAGGATCGCAGCGGCCAGACCCCCTTCGACGTCCAGTACCGCATCGCCCTGAAATCCGGCGAATACCGCTGGATGCGCGCCACCGGCGCGACCCAGCGCGACGAGCGCGGCGTACCGCTGCGAGTGGCCGGCTCCCTGCGTGACATCCATGAGCAGCGCCTGCGCGACCAGGAACTGGACGTCACCCTGACCCGGTTCGAGCTGGCCAGGGAGATGCTCAACGACGGCCTCTGGGACATGGAGGTGATCGCCGGCGATCCGCTCAATCCCAAGAATCCCTTCTGGTGGTCGCCGCAATTCCGGCGCCTGCTCGGCTACGAGACCCTCCAGGAATTCCCCGATGTGCTCGACAGCTGGGCCTCGCGCCTCTATCCGGAAGATCGCGACCGGGTACTCGAAGCCTTCGGTTCGCACATCAACGACCGCAGCGGCCGTACCGGTTTCGACATCACCTATCGCCTGGTGCTGAAGAACAACGAGGTACGCTGGTTCCGCGCCCGCGGCCAGACCAGGCGCACCGCCGATGGCACCCCGCTGCGGGTGGTGGGCGCCCTGGCCGACGTCCATGCCCTGCATGAGCAGGAATCCTTGCGCGGGACCCAGGAAAACCAGCACCGCACCATGGAAGAGAACCTGCAGAAGGTGACCGAGATCGTCGGCTCCATCCAGGGTATCGCCGCCCAGACCAACCTGCTGGCGCTCAACGCCGCCATCGAGGCCGCACGGGCCGGTGAAGCGGGCCGTGGCTTCGCTGTGGTGGCGGACGAGGTACGCAAGCTGGCGACCCGCACCTCGGAGGCCACCCAGCGGGCGGCCGACATGATCCGCAAGTAAGCGGGGCTGGACTCAGGCGTCGCTGGCGGTCGCCTTCTTGCGCGACCGGCTGCGCGGCTTGGGTGCCGGCGGGGCGACGCTGCTCTGGATGCCGCCGACCTGGGTCAGGTTGTCGTCGGGCTGGTCTTCCAGTTCGCGGTTGGCCTGAAACCAGTGCTCGAAATCCTGGCCATCGGGACGGCCTTCGCGTTCCCAGATTTCATAGGCGCGCTGGCGGATGCGTTCTTCGAGAGTCATACCGGTCACCTCCAAAGGGACGGGGGAGAGCGGCCGGCCGGTCCGGCGCTCATCCTGACTAGGCCCGGAACCGCAGCCAAAAGTTTCTCCCGGGGCCCCGCATTCCAGGCGCAATTCCCGCTCGCACGGCTCTGGGAAGCCGCTTCAGCGGCCCAGACCGTTCGTCGGTGCTCGGCTAGGCTTGCCAGGCGCGGCGATAGGCACCGGGTGCCACGCCATAGGCCTGCTTGAATTGGCGAGTGAGATGGCTCTGGTCCGCGAAGCCCAGCTGCAGGGCCACCTCCAACGGCGCCCAGCCAGCCCGCAGCAGCCCCTGGGCGCGGTCAGGCGTTGTTGCTTGAGCCAGGCATGGGGCGGCAGGCCGGTCGCGCGGCGGAACACCCGCAGGAAATGAAAGGGCGACAGCCCCACCGCCTGGGCCAGCTCTTCGAGGCTGGGCGGTTGCTGCAACCGCTGACCGAGCAGTTCCCGCGCGCGTTGCACGGCCAGGGGTTCGCGACCCGGCTCCGGGATGGCCCCCAGGCGGGCGTGGTGGCAGAACAGCAGTAATAGTGCCTCACGCCAGGCGGTCTGCTGTTCCAGAGCCTCGGCGCCATGGTCGGCCAACCGATGCAGGTGGCCGAAAGCCGCGCTCACCTGGGGATCGTGCAGCACGCTGGTGGCGAAGGCCGGGGTGGCGTCCAGCGGGCGTCCCAGTTCGGCGAAGACCGGTGCCAGCTGCGCCAGCGTCGGATAGAAGCCGCGGTATTGCCAACCTTCTTCCACCGCCGTAGCGCCGGTGTGCAACTCGTCCGGGTTGATCAGCACCAGGCTGCCCACCGTCGCGAAGTGCTCGACGCCGCGATGGTTGAAACGTTCGACACCGCACTCGATCAAGGCGAACACATAACCGTCGTGGGCATGGGGGACAAAGCGTCGGCGTCGATAATGGGCGTGTAACAACTCGACGCCCCCCAGCCTAGGGGCGGACCAGAGCCGGCCCCGTTCTTCTTGTTCCTTCATGATGCCCTCGGGATGACTCGGCTCACCTTAGCGCGCTACAGCAGCCAGCGCAGCAGATAGAACACGCCCATGCTGAGCACCACCGTGGTCAGCACCCGCCGCGTCCAGAGCATCAGCCCCACCGCAGCCAGGCCCGCCAGTAGATAGGGATCGACCAGGGTCGCGGCCAGGGAGGCGTCGCCCGAGAACAGGATGGGCCCGCAGATGGCGGTGAGCATTCCCGGCACGGCGAATTCCAGGAAGGTGCGCAGGTGGCGCCCCAGGCGCAGCGGCAGCCGTGGCTCGAGGAAGACATAGCGGTTGAAGAAGACCAGGGCGGCCATGCCGAGCAGGGTGGCGAGGATCATGAGCAACGCTCCCGCAGTCGACGCACCAGGAAGCCCACGCACATCCCCGCCAGGCCGCCCAGCACCAGGGCGCCCTGCCAGTGCAGGTGATGCAGCCAGACCGACACCAGCAGGGCGGTGAGCACGCAGGCCACGGTGGCCAGGTCGCGCACCAGGGGCACCACCAGGGCGATGAAGGTGGCGGCGATGGAGAAGTCCAGGCCCAGGGTGGCCAGGTTGGGCAGCACCCGCCCCAGCAGCAGGCCGGCCAGGGTGAAGAGGTTCCACAGCAGATAGAAGCTCAGGCCCATGCCCAGGGCGCGCCAGCGGTCGAAGCCCGCCGGTTGTTCGGCATGGTTCAGGGCGAAGAATTCGTCGGTGAGCAGGAAGCCGAAGCCCAGCCGCCAGGGTAGTGGCTGCGGCGCCAGCACGCGTCTCATGTGCAGGCCATAGAGCAGGTGCTGGGAGGTCAGCAACAGGGTGGTCAGCAGGATGGTCGCCAGGCCCGCGCCGGCCTTGAGCAGGCCCAGGGCCACCAGTTGCGCCGCCCCGGCGAACACCAGCAGGGAAAAGGCCTGGCCTTCCAGCACGCTGAGGCCGGTCTCGATGGCCAGGGCGCCGACCAGGATGCCCCAGGGCGCGCAGGCCAGCGACAGCGGCATGATCTGCCAGGCGCCCTGGAGGAAGGCGCGGCGGCGGGAAGCGGTCATCGGCAGGGCTCCGGAGGGCAGGGGATACCCAGGGTGCCGCACCGCGTCGCCGCCGTCTTGAACGTTCTTGCGCTGGTGCGCCCTCAACCTTCCAGCAGGGCGAACAGCTCCAGGTACTGCCGGGTCAGCTTGTGGCCTGGGTCGAGGTGGATCAGCGGGCGATGCTGCTGGTGGGATTCGCGCATCTTCACCGAAGACATCAGCGGCGCCGCCAGTACCGGCAGGTCGCGCGCCTGGAGTTCCTCGATCAGCTGGCGTGGGGTACTGGCCTGGGCGTGGTACTGGTTGATGACGATGCCCTCGACCGCGAGCTTCTCGTTGTAGTCCTCGCGGATCTCCTCCAGCTCCTCGATCAGGTCGTAGAGCGCCTGCTGGGCGAAGACATCGCAGTCGAAGGGGATCAGGCAGCGATCGGCGGCGATCAGCGCCGAGATGCTGTAGAAGTTCAGCGCCGGCGGGGTGTCCAGGTAGATGCGGTCGTAGTCCTCGCCGAGCTTGTCGAGGTACTTGGCGAGCTTCTGGATCTTGTACTTGGCTTCGAGCTTGAACTGCAGCTCGCTCAGCTCGCCGGAGGCGGCGATCAGATCCAGATTCGGCCAGGCGGTGGCGTGGATGTTGGCCTGGGCCTTCTTGCCGCCACTGAGGGTCTGCTTGAAGAAGTCGGCGATACCGTGGGGCAGGTCGTCGCCCACCTGGCCGGTGAGGTACTGGCTGGAGTTGGCCTGGGGATCGAGGTCCACCAGCAGGGTGCGATAGCCCTCGTGGGCGCTGATGGCCGCCAGGTTGCAGGCGATGCTGGACTTGCCGACACCGCCCTTCTTGTTGAAGACCACGCGGCGCAGGGCATGACCGGAGGGAGAGCTGTGTGCGTTCATTGAGTCGTCCCGACAGTGAGAGGAGCACTGAGGTGCAAAGGTGTGGCTGTGGCGTTTCGCTTATACCGAAAGGCCAGGCGCGGACGATGACGAATTTATGGCCGTTGCATGACATTCATATGACGAGCCTAGCGCAGCGGTGGAACCTTGGCGCCTGCCCGGCCTTCGAACTCGGCAAGCTCCCGTCGAGAATCCGCCATGAATGCCCGCCGACTCCTTGCCTTGCTGCTGCTCGCCTGCGCTCCCCTGACCCAGGCCGCCAACGACACCCAGTCGCCGGTACCGGTGCCGGGTGCTCCCGCCCAGACCGATACCCGGGTGCTCGAAGCCGGCGCCGATGTGCTGCAGCGCAAGCCGCCCATCGCCGCCCTCAACACCTATCTGGACGGCTTCCACTTCTACAACGGCCACCCCAATAGCCAGATGGAGGCGCATCACTATTGCAGTGTCCTGGGCGAAGAGATGTTCCAGTGCGTGATCTACGACGGCAATGTCGCCGATGCCAAGCTGATGGGCGTCGAGTACATCATCAGCGAGCGGCTGTTCAAGACCCTGCCCGAGGCCGAGAGGGCGCTCTGGCACAGCCATGTGCACGAGGTGAAGTCGGGCCAGCTGGTCGCGCCCGGCGTGCCCCAGGTGGCCGAGCACCGGCTGATGGACAAGCTGGTGCACACCTACGGCAAGACCTGGCACACCTGGCATACCGATCAGGACCTGGAGCTGCCCCTGGGCGTCCCCCAGCTGATGATGGGCTTCACCGCCGATGGCCAGCTGGATCCCAAGCTGCTCGCCGAGCGTGACCGCCGCCTGGGCGTCTCGTCCACCGAGACCAAGGCCGCCCGCGCCGATCTGCCGACCCCCGCGGTCGCCTCCGGCGCCGACGCCTGGCAGCAGGGCCAGGTCATCCAGCTGCAGGACCCCACCGGCCAGTTGCACAAGCACGCCGGCGAGCACACCGAAAAGGGCGTCAATACCAGTTCGAACAAGCCTTGAGACGCACTGTCAGGACATGCCGGTCAGGCGTTGTTCAGACCCACGCGCCGCCGTCCCACAGGCGTGGCAGAAGTGCGCGAAGGCGCTCTTGCGTGTCTGGCAGGCGCCACAGTGGTCGTGCAGGCCGATGCCGCAGTGGGGGCAGAAGTCGATCCCCACATCCTTGAGATCCACCGGCCGCTCGCAACCCGGGCAGACGCCCTTGGCCAGCCGCGCCAGGGCGGTGTCGTAGTGCAGCTCTTCGCGCCGCACCGTATCGGGCTGGGCCTCCTTCAGCGCCAGGCGCGCACGGTAATCCTGCAGGGCGCGGATGGCGTAGCGACCGCCCAGCACGGTCAGCAGGATACCTACCAGATAGCGGACATAGCCGCCATAACTGGGTAGATAGGGCACCAGCTCGACGAAGAAGGCGAACAGCGCGAAGAAGATGAAGCCCCAAACGAAGGGCCACCAGGTGCTCTTGCGCTTCTTCGCGAACAGCCAGGCAGCGATGGCCAGCAAGGGTAGCGTCAGCGCCAGGCGATAGAGGAAAACTCGTAATTCGGCCTGCTGCTGGGCAGCGAACCAGGCCTGCTGGGCCGCGTCGCTCAGGTCGGCCAGGCTACGCGCGGCGGCGGCCGAGCGCTGTTCGGCGGCGAGCAAGGCCTGCTGCTGGCGTTCGACCTCCTGCCCGGCGGCGCGCTCGCCGGCCTTGAGCGCGTCCAGGGCGCGGCTGCGGGCGATCAGTTCGCCATCCTGCTCGGGGCGCTGGGTGGTCTGGCGGGTGGCCAGCCAGTTGTCGAAGGTCTCGCGATTGGCCTGGTAGCTGCGCGCCGCGGCCGCTTGCTGCAGCTGGGCCTGGTCGAGGGCGTCCTGGGCGTCGCGCCTGGCCCGATTGGCCTGGCGCTGGACGTCACGCGCCGCAGCGGTGGCGGCCGGGTCCATGAAGTCTTCCAGGCTCTGCTGGCGCTCGACCTGGGGCAGATCGCCGACCAGGGTGCCGCCCAGGCCGATGAGGAAGCCGGCGAACACCAGCGCCAGCAGCCAGAGGCCGCGGTTGAACCATTTTTCCGAGAGTCGCAGCGATTTGCCCATGGGTCCGTCCTGGTCGAAAGAAGGCTCAGCTTAGCTGCTCCCCCGCCGCTCCGCTCAGGCCAGCTTGATCGCCACCACCCCGGCGACGATGGCCAGGCCGGCGCAGATGCGGCCCAGCGGCAGGCTTTCGTGCAGCCAGAAGACCCCGATCAGCAGGGCGAACAGCACGCTGGTCTCGCGCAGCGCCGAGACCAGTCCGAGGGGCGCCTGGGTGGTGGCGACGATCACCAGGCTGTAGGCCAGCATCGACATGACCCCGCCCGCCAGCCCGGCGCGCCAGTGCGGACCGAGCCCGGCGAAGGCCGAGGCACCGCGACTCAGCCGCAGGACCAGCGCCGCCACCACGCCGTTGACCGCGAACAGCCAGAGGGCATAGGCCACGGCATTGCCACTGGCGCGGGCGCCGAGGGCATCGGCCAGGGTGTAGGCGGCGATGAAGCTGCCGGTGGTGAAGGCGCAGACCAGCAGCGCCAGGCTGGGGGGCGTGCCGCGTCGGGCCCCGAGCAGCGCCATCAGGGCGAGACCGGTCACCAGCAGGCCGAGGCCGAGCAGGGCGGGTGGCGAGAGCCTTTCGCCGAGGGCGAGAAAGGCCACCAGACTGACCAGCAGGGGCGCGCTGCCGCGGGAGAGGGGATAGACCTGGCCGAGATCGCCATAGCGGTAGGCGCGGGCGAGAAAGGCGTTGTAGCCGATGTGCAGCAGGGCGGAGAGGGCGATCCAGGGCCAGGCCGCGGCGGGTGGCAGGGCGACGAAGGGCAGCGCCAGCAGGGCGGCAAGGCCGGCGCCGATCTGGATCAGGCTGGCGGTGAGAAAGCGATCGAGGCCGATCTTGAGCAGGGCGTTCCAGCCGGCGTGCAACAGGGCGGCGAGCAATACCAGAGCGAACAGGGGCGTGGTCACGAGGCCTCCGGCCAGGCGGGTCCACCAGTCTAGCCCAGGGCGCCTTCCGGGAGGCCGCCCATGGCGCCCGAACCCTGGACGCTCCACACTGGCAGCCGTGTTTAGCTGCCGCGCCAGGATGGCTGCCATGAATCCCTCCGCTTCCCTTCCGCCCCTCGCCCCGCCCGCGATGCCGCGCCACGGCGCGGTCGGCCTGGCGCTGGTCGCCGGTCTGTCGCTGCTGGCCGGCATGACCGATGCCATCGGCTTTCTCGCCACCGGCGACTTCGTCTCCTTCATGAGCGGTAATACCACCCGTATGGCTGCCGATGTGGCGGCAGGCCGCTGGGCCGCCGCGGGGCACCTGGCGCTGGCCATAGGCACCTTCGTGCTGGGTAACGCCGGCGGCGTGCTGCTGCAGCGGCTGACCCGCCAGCGGGCCTGCCTGCTGCTCGGCCTGCTGGCCCTGCTGCTGGTCGTGGCGGCCAGCCTGCCCGCGGGGCGCCTGGCCCTGCTGACGGGCGTGTTCGCCATGGGCATGGTCAATGCGGTGGTGGAGCAGGTCTATGGCCTGCCCATCGGCCTTACCTACGTCACCGGCGCCCTGTCGCGCTTCGGACGCGGTCTGGGTCACTGGCTGCTGGGCGAACGCCGCCACGGCTGGCGCATCCAGCTGGTGCCCTGGCTGGGCATGCTGCTCGGTGGGGTGTTGGGCGCTGCGCTGGAAGCGGGACTGGGCCTGGCGGCCTGGTATGCCGGCGCGGCCCTGGCCGCGACCCTGGCGGTGGTCTTTCGCCTGATCCCACGGGCCTGGCAACTGGGTTATCTGGCGTCATGAGCGCCGCGACCCAGACCCTGGGCGTCAGCCCCCGCGATCCCGAACTCGGCCAGGCCAAGGTCCGTCTGGCCTTCATCCTGCCGGCCTCGGCCTACATCATCGGCGCCTGGGCCTGGGGGCTGTTCGGTACCGCCATCCTGCTGGCCAACCTGCTGTGCTACGCCCTGTTCGCCGTGGTGGCCGTCGGCCTGTTCTTCGAGGTCCGGCGGCGGCCAGGGTTGAAGCCCTGGAGAAGGCTGCTGGCCATGAGCCTGGACTTCAGTGCCATCACCTTTTCCTCCATCGCCAGCGGCGAGGCCCTGCTGCCGCTGTTCGGCGTGCTGCTCTGGGTCACGGTGGGCAACGGCCTGCGCTATGGGCGTGGCTACCTGCTGCTGGCCACCGGACTGTCGCTGACCGCCCTGGCCGCCATCATCGCCGGGATGCCCTTCCTGCAGCGCTATCCCACGGTGGCCCTGATGATGCTGGTGACCGCGCTGCTGGTGCCCGGCTACGTGTATTTCCTGCTGACCCGCATCCAGGATTCGCTGCGCGAGACCCAGGCGGCCAACCTGGCCAAGGCGCGCTTCCTGGCCCAGGCCAGCCATGACCTGCGCCAGCCGATCCATTCCATCGGCCTGTTCACCGCCTGCCTGCGTGATGGCCAACTGAGCGCCGATCAGAGCCGGCTGGTCGACAGCATCGACCGCTCGCTGCTCGGCGTCGAGCAACTGTTCCGCTCGCTGCTGGACATCTACACCCTCGATCAGAAGCAGGTCAGTCCGCGGCGCACGGTGGTCGATCTGGATACCCTGTTCGGCGACCTGGTGCGGCAGAACGCCGAGGCGGCGCGCTGGGCCGGGGTGGATATCCGCTGGCGTGCCTGTGGGTTGCAGGTCTACAGCGATCCGGCGCTGCTGCTCACCTCGCTGCAGAATCTGCTGTCCAACGCCCTCAAGTACGCACCTGGCAAGCCCCTGCTGCTGGCAATGCGCCGCGGCCAGGGGCGACTCACTCTGGTGGTCTACGACCAGGGCCCCGGCATCGCCGCCGAGCACCTGCCGCACCTGTGCGAGGAGTTCTACCGGGTGCGGGAGACGCGCGATCGCGACATCGAGGGCGTCGGCCTGGGGCTGTCCATCGTGCAGCGCATCGCGACCCTGCTCGAGCTGCGGCTGACCGTCCGCTCCCGGCCCGGGCGGGGCACGGCGGTCAGCCTTCAGGGCCTGCCGCTCGCCGCGGTACCGCTGGAGGCACGACCAAGACCGGTGAGCGGCCCCCAGCACCTGCTCGCCGGCTGGCGGATCCTGCTCATCGAAGACGACGCCAATGTGCTGCTGGCCACCGCGACGCTGCTGCGCGGTTGGGGCTGCAAGGTCACCACCGCCACCAGCATCCCCTCCGGCGCCGTGAGCTGCGACCTGGTGATCAGCGATTTCGATCTGGATCGCAGTGCCTCGGGCGCCGACTGCATCGCCTATCTCAATCGGCTGCAGGGCCGGCGCATCCCGGCCATCGTGGTGACCGGGCATGACATTCCCCAGGTGCAGCAGGCGCTAGGCGACGCCGAGATCCCGGTGCTGGCCAAGCCGGTGCGACCGGCGGAATTGCGTGCCCTGCTGCTGGCCTTTCGCGTCGCGGCTAGCTGAGCGAGCGCTGGGCGCCGAGGCCGGCCTTGGCGCCGAAGGCGGCCGCCGCCGCGCGGCTGCCGACGCCCAGGGTGCGCAGCAGTGCGGAGACATGAATACGCACGGTAAAGGGCGAGATGGCCAGGCTCCGGGCGATCTCCTTGTTGCTCAGGCCCTGAGTGATCAGGCCGAGCACCTCCAGCTGCCGCGGCGTCAGCGCCTGCACCCGGTTATCGGGCGCCAGGTTGACCGGGGCCAGGCTCGGCGTGGCATAGCGCACCACCGGTTGCCCGGCGAGGCAGTCGGCGATCGCCTCGGCGATGGCCGCCGGTGGCAGCGCCTTGCCGATGAAGCCATCCACGCCCGCCGCCACGATATGCTCGATCACCGTGGCGTCTTCCAGCATCGACACCACGATCAGGGTGCTGCGCTTGAATTCCTGGCGCAGGGCGCGCAGCGAAAAACTCAGGTCCTGGCCGGGATAGAGCAGGTCCAGCAGCAGGCCGCTGGGCGGCTTGCCCTGGCGCGCCAGTTCCAGAACCTGTTGCAGGCTGTCGGCCTGCTCCACCTGTGCCTGCGGCTGCAGCTGGCGCAGGATGCGCACCAGGCCTTCACGAAACAGCGGATGGTCGTCGGCGACGATGAAACGTTGCATCTCTGGCTATCCTGGGGCCACAGGCTCCGGCCGCAACTCCGGGATGGCCCAAAGCCTTTAGTCTAGCGCAGCGGTCGAAAGTGGACCACTTGGTAAAACGTTTGGACCGCCGCCGCGCTCAACCGTTTTGCGCCATGCCGCGCGGCGCGGCCAGCGGCTCCGGAGGAGCCTCCCCAGAGCCCGCGCCCAACTGCCGCCGCATCAGCCACTCGAAGGCACCGGTCAGCAGCACGGCCGCGCAAGCCAGGCCCAGCGCCAGTCCCCACCAGACCCCCTGCGGCCCGAAGCCGCCGTGCACGCCCAGCAGCCAGGCACTGCTGGCGCCGACCAGGCAGTAGCAGAGCAGACCGCCATAGAAGCCCAGGCGCGCCTGGCGGATGCCACGCAGGGCGCCCTGGGCGATGCTCTGGGTGCCGTCGAAGATGACGAACAGGGCAGCGATCAGCACCAGCTGCCGCGCCAGTTCGCTGACCGGACTATGGCCATCCGGCAGGAACAGTCCGACCAGTCGCTCGGGAAAGCTCCAGAACAGCAGGGCGATGCCCAGCATCACCAGAGCGCCGCCGCCGATGGCCAGCCGGCCCACCAACAGGGCCTCCCGCGGCCGGCCCGCGCCCTGGTGCTGGCCGATGCGGATGCTGGTGGCATAGGAGAGTCCGGCCGGCAGCATGAACACCAGGTACACCAGCTGGTTGGCGATCTGGTTGGCCGCCAGCGCCGTGGCGCCCAGGGCGCCCATGCACAGCGCCGCCGAGAGGAACAGGCAGGCTTCCACCGCATAGGTGCCGCTGATCGCCAGGCCCTGGCCCAGGGTATCGGCGAGGGCACGACGATCCGGGCGGCGCAGATAGCGGCGCAGGGGGTAGGCGGCATAGGCCGGATGCCGGGTTATATACAGCGCCAGCCCCAGGGCCGCGCCGTTCATCACCACCGCGGTCACCGCGCCGATGCCTGGCAGCCCGGGTTGCGGCAGGCCGCCCCAGCCATGCAGCAGGGCCAGGTTGAGCAGGGCATTGAGCACCGCCGCCCCCAGCACGATGGTCAGCACGGGTCCGGGTCGCTCCAGGGCGCTGGTGAAACCCCGCAGGGTCATGAACAGCAGGTGGCCAGGCAGGGCGAAGGCCAGGCAGCGCAGGAAGACGCCGGCCGCCTGACGACTCTCTTCCGGCTGGCCGGCCAGGGCCAGCAGCGGTTCGATGTGCCACAGCAGGGTGCCGGCCAGCAGCGCCAGCACCCCGGCGATCCAGATCCCGGCCGCGGTGACCGCCGCCACCCCTTCGGTATCCCCCGCACCCCGGCGCAGCGCCGCCAGATTGGCCACCGCGGTGATCACGCCCACGCAGATCACCGAGACGAAGGAATAGACCGCCGCCCCCAGGCCACCACCGGCCAGGGCTGCCGGGCCCAGGCGCCCCATCATCAGGGTGTCGGTGAAGACCATGGCCACATAGGCCAGCTGCGCACCGATCAGGGGCAGGGCGAGACGCAACAGCGCGAGCAATTCGTGACGCGGCAGAGACATGGGACGATCTCGCTGAGCAGGGCTGACTTTGACAAGAACTCATTGTTGGATGCCGTCGCGCCTTCCACAATCGGAAAATAGCCATGCCATCCATGAGTCAGAGTCATGCCCGAAGTCCCCTCGCGGCTGCCGCCGCTGTACGCCCTGCGCGCCTTCGAAGCCGCCGCGCGCCATGGCTCCTTCACCCGCGCGGCTCGGGAGTTGTCGCTGACGCAGAGTGCGGTCAGTCGTCATGTGCGGACGCTGGAAGAGACCTTTGGTTGCCGCCTGTTCGAGCGTGCCGGGCGTCAGCTGGCGCTGACCGAGCCCGGCAAGCTGCTCTTGCCGGGCCTGAGCGAGGGCTTCGAGGCCCTGGCGCGGGCCTGTGGCAATCTCGCCGTGGCCGAGGGCACCCTGAGACTCAAGGCACCCACCACCCTGTCGCTACGCTGGTTGCTGGCGCGTCTGGCACGCTTTCGCCAGCTCAGTCCGCAGCTGGACATCCAGCTCACCAGCGTCTGGATGGCCAGCGACCGCGTCGACTTCGTCCATGAACCCTTCGATTGCGCCGTGTTGCTCGGCGACGGACGCTTCCCGGCGGACTGGGAAGTGGTGCCGCTGTTCGAGGAATGGCTGGTGCCGGTCTGCTCGCCGGCCGCCGCCCGGGAGGGCGTCTGGGACCTGGCGCGGCTGCAGGGGGAAGAGCTGCTGCATCCCACTTTCGACCGCCGTGACTGGCGCCGCTGGCTGCAGGCCATGGGCCTGACCCAGGCGGTGCCCCTGAGCGGTGGCCAGGTGTTCGACACCCTTGAACTGGGCATGGCCGCCGCCGCCCGTGGCTACGGGGTTTCCATCGGCGATCTGGTGATGCTGGCCGAAGACGTGGCGGCCGGGCTCATCGCCTTGCCCTGGCCCGAGGCGGTAGCCAGCGGCGATGCCTATTACCTGGTCTGGCCACGCAATCGCCGGGGGCAGGCGCACTTTCGCCAGCTGGGTGACTTCCTGCAGCGGGAGGTGGCGTCCCAGAGTCTTCCAGCGGTCATTCGCCACAAATAGGGCGCCAGACATCCGTCATTCGCTTTAGTTCGCGATGCTCCAGCCGATAAACTAACCGTTCATCGCTAAGAAGGCCGCCGTAGAGCGGTTCGTCCTGATGTAGACCCTTGCCCTCAAATTTCGTACTGCCCTACAGGGATGTAGGTGCTCTGGAGCCCCCCATGGTCATATCCCCGCGTCGTAGTATCGCCCGACAACTTGCCTTGGCCCTCAGTCTGGTACTGATTGTCGTGATCGCCGGCAGCTGTCTGTTCGCCCTGCATGCCTTGAGCGTGTCCATCGAAGGTACCCAGCGCAAGCACCTGGGCAGCGAGGCCCGCCTGCTCTCCGATCAGCAGCAGACCTTTCTCAGTACCCTGAAGATCAGCACCCAGCGGCTGGCCAACCTGTTCGAGCGCCGCTTCGATGGCGGCCTGACGCGTGGCAGCGAGCGCACCCTCGTCGCCGGCACCGATACCCCGGTGCTGCTCTACAAGGGTGAAGTGCTGAACAACGACTTCACCCAGGTCGATGATTTCACCCGCCTCACCGGCGGTACCGCCACCATCTTTGTGCGCGATGGCGAAGACTTCACCCGCATCACCACCTCGCTGAAGAAGCAGGACGGCAGTCGCGCCATCGGTACCCGGCTGGACCGCAAGCACCCCGGCTATGCCGGCCTGCTCCAGGGCCAGACCTACGTCGGTCGCGCCCAGCTGTTCGGCCGCTCCTACATGACCCAGTACAGCCCGGTGCGTGATGCCCAGGGCCAGGTCATCGCCGTGCTCTATGTCGGCTTCGATTACACCGACGCCCAGGCTCAGCAGCTGGCCCAGCTGACCCAGCTGCGCATCGGCGAGACCGGCTCCCTGGCCCTGCTCGACGAACAGGGCAACTGGCTGGTGCCCCCGGCCAATGCCAAGCAGGCCAACGAGCTCCTCGCCGCCCTCAAGAACGATCCCAAGCAGCGCGAACACAGCTGGCGGGACGGCAACGAAGACTTCCTCAGCGTCAGCGCCCCGGTCGCCGGCGAAGGCTGGACCGTGGTCGCCACCCTGCCCAAGGCCGAGCTGGACGCCCCGGTGCACGCCGTGGGTCTGCGCCTGGCCATCGGCAGCCTGATCGCCCTGGTACTGGCGGTACTCGCCTCGGTCGTCCTGCTACGGCGCAAGCTCAGCCCGCTGGGCCAGTTGGTGGAGCGGGCCCAGGCCCTGGGTCGCGGTCAGCTCAGCGTCCGCGTCGAGGCCCGCAGCCACGACGAGATCGGTGAACTCGCCCAGAGCTTCAACCAGATGGCCGATGCCCTGGCCTCTACCGTCGAACAGGTCCGTGGCTCCTCGCGCGCGGTCACCGAGCGGTCCCAGCAATTGAGCCAACTCTCCGACCAGACCCTGAGACGCTCCGCCGAGCAGTCCAGCCAGATCGACAGCATGGCCAGCGCCGTGGAGGAGTTCAGCGCCACCGCCCAGAACATCGCCGACGGCATGCAGCGCACCGAGCGTCTGGTGCAGGAAAACGCCCAGCAGACCCGCACCGGTACCCAGGCCATGCAGGGCGCCTCGGGCGCCCTGGAGCAGATCGCCGATTCCCTGGCCAGCACCGCCGAACTCATCAAGGGCCTGGATGGCCGTTCCCAACAGATTGGCGGCATCATCGGCGTCATCAGCGGAATCGCCGAGCAGACCAACCTGCTGGCGCTCAACGCGGCCATCGAGGCGGCCCGGGCCGGTGAGCAGGGCCGTGGCTTCGCCGTGGTCGCTGATGAAGTCCGGCAATTGGCCGGTCGCACCAGCGAAGCCACCCGCGAGATCTCGCAGATGATCGGTGCGGTGCAGGGCGAGACCCAGCGCGCCATGGGCGCCATCGACGAAGGCAATCGCCTCATGGAACAGGGCCTGGCGCGCAACGCCGACGTGGCCCAGGCGCTGCGCAGCATCGACCAGCAGGTCGCCGAGGCGGTGGAGCAATTCTCCGGCATCGCCCAGGCCACCGCCGAGCAGAGCACCACCGCCACCGCCCTGAGCCGCAACATCCAGGCGATCGCCGTGGACAACGCCGCCCAGCGCGATGCCGCCGAGGTGCTGGCCGGTACCGCTGGCGAGCTGCGTCATCTGGCGGAAGACTTGAGCGCCGAGGTGGGTCGGTTCAGCTGACCGGCGCGTTCCGGCAGAACCGAAAGGGAGGCTCAGGCCTCCCTTTTTCATTCCCGTGCGCCTTGGCGCTTGCCTGGCTGCAATACTCTGACTACTGTATGCAAATACAGTATAAGAGGAGGGGTGACATGGGCGTATCCAACGAGGCGGTGCAGGCCGTCGAACGCATGCTGACCACGCTGCGGGCGGAGCGGGACGACTATCGCGAGCTGGCCCACCAGTGGCGGGCCATGTGCTTCGAACTGGCCCAGGAAAACCAGGCGCTGCGTGATCGCCTGCAGGAGCCGCCGCGCCACTACGGCCCGCCCACCGGCGCCTAGTGACTCGCGCGATACTGCAGCGCTTCCGCCAGCTGCGCCCGCTGGATCTCGGCCTGGCCGGCGAGATCGGCCAGGGTGCGCGCCACCTTGACCACCCGGTGCAGGGCGCGCAGGGACAGATTCAGGCGTTCGCCCGCGCCCTCCAGCCAGCGCTGATCGGCCTCGCTCAGGGCGCAGACCTGGTGCAGCTGATCGAGGCCGAGCAGGGCGTTGGGTCGGCCCTGGCGCGCCAGCTGGATGGCCCGGGCGTCGGCCACCTGGCGCGCGGCTTCCGCCGTCGTGAGTTCACCGACCGGTGAAGCGCCCAGGCGCAGGTGCTCGCGGGCCACGGTCAGGTGCAGGTCGATGCGGTCCAGCAGCGGACCGGACAGCTTGCCGCGATAGCGCTGGATCTGCTCCGGGCTGCAGCAGCAGCGGCCGCTGGGATCGCCCAGATAGCCGCAGGGGCAGGGATTCATCGCCGCCACCAGCTGGAAGCGCGCTGGAAAGCGCACCCGCTCCCGCGCCCGGGCGATGACGATCTCGCCACTCTCCAGGGGCTCGCGCAGCACCTCCAGCACCTTGCGATCGAATTCCGGCAACTCGTCGAGAAACAGCACCCCGCGATGGGCCAGGGTGATCTCGCCGGGACCGGGTCGGCTGCCGCCGCCTACCAGCGCCGGACCGGACGCCGAATGATGCGGCTGGCGAAAGGGTCGCTGCGGCCAGTGTTCCAGCGGCTCGGGGCCGGCCACCGAATGGATGGCGGCCACCTGCAGCGCCTCTTCTTCATCCAGGGGCGGCAGGAGCCCTGGCAGGCGACTGGCGAGTAGGGTCTTGCCGGTTCCCGGTGGGCCGGCCAGCAGCAGGTTGTGGGCACCCGCCGCCGCCACCACCAGGGCGCGCTTGGCCGCCTGCTGGCCCTGAACCTCGGCGAGATCGGGATAAGGCAGTGGAGTGCGCGGCAGGCCGCTGGGCTGGTAGGGGGCCAGCACGGCCTGGCCACTCAGGTGACCGGCGAATTCCAGCAGGTGATCGACCGCCAGCACAGTGAGGCCACTGGCCAGGCAGGCTTCCTCGGCATTGGCGCGGGGCACCACCAGGATGCGCCCGGCGGCGCGAGCCGCCAGCGCCGCGGGCAGTACGCCGCGCACCGCCCGCACCGCGCCCGACAGGGCCAGCTCACCCAGGCATTCATAGCCGTCGAGGCCCTGCGTCGGCAGCTGTCCGCTGGCGGCGAGGATGCCGATGGCCAGGGCGAGGTCGAAGCGGCCGCCGTCCTTTGGCAGGTCGGCGGGCGCGAGATTGAGGGTGATGCGGCGACTGGGGAATTCGAAGCCGGCGTTGAGGATGGCGCTACGCACCCGGTCCTTGGCTTCGCGGACGGCGGTTTCCGGCAGGCCGACCAGGGTGAGGGCGGGCAGGCCGTTGGCCAGGTGTGCCTCGACGACCACCGGCGGCGCTTCCACGCCCACCTGGGCGCGGGTATGAACGAGGGCAAGCGACATGATCTCTCCTTGATCGTGACTCGCTAGACAGCAGGCTGCACCATCCTGGCGCGCCTTTGAGGGTCAGTCGGCGGCGGCGACATCCGTGGCCGGCGTAACCGGCGGCTTGACGTCCTGGGTCTGGACGCTCTCCAGCTCGGTCAAGCGCGCTTCGAGGGCTTCCAAACGCGCACGGGTGCGAGCGAGCACCGCCATCTGGGCATCGAATTCGTCACGGCTGACCACATCGAGCTTGCTCAGAGCGCCTTGCAGCAGTGCCTTGAACTGGCTCTCGATCTCGGCCTTGGGCAGCGGCGAGTCCTGACCGAACAGCCGGCTGGCCTGCTGAGTCAGGGAATCGAACAGCGAACGGGTCGTGGACATGGTTTATCCCCTGCAATAGATCGAGGTCCGAGTGTAGCACAGCGGGCGTGCCGCCCCCGGCGACGGCTCTGCACCGCTTTGGTGCCAGTCCCGGGCCAGAGCTGTTCGCTGTTGGTGCAAAGTCTTGCCCGCAGGGCTGAGCGTTGCCCCTTCAGGAGGCGCACCAGGCGGGCTGGCGCCCGAAATCCATACGCCTTCACGAACCTGGCAAGCTTTCTGCTACTGCCGATGCAGAGACGGGCGTCAGAGGGCGCCTGGGGTGGAGGCGCCCTCTGGCCGCTTCTGCCGTGACCAAGGCGATTACCACGCCAACGGTTAAACAGACGGTCACTGCGCTAGACTTGGGCCGGGGTTTGTTTTCCTGGGGCCAGTCAACTCAATCGGGAGAAGTTCATGAAACTAGTCACCGCCATCATCAAGCCGTTCAAGCTCGACGACGTGCGTGAGTCGCTGTCCGAGATCGGTGTGCAAGGCATCACCGTTACCGAGGTCAAGGGCTTCGGGCGTCAGAAGGGCCATACCGAGCTCTATCGCGGCGCCGAATACGTCGTCGACTTCCTGCCCAAGGTCAAGATCGACGTCGCCATCGCCGACGATCAGCTCGACCGCGTCATCGAGGCCATCACCAAGGCTGCCAACACCGGCAAGATCGGTGACGGCAAGATCTTCGTGGTGAATCTCGAGCAGGCCATCCGCATCCGCACCGGCGAAACCGACACAGACGCCATCTGACGCGCTAACCGACCGCCCAACCCCACACGAGCCCCAGGAGAAACAACGATGACTCTGCGCACCTACGCAGGGCTAGGAGCCCTCATGTCTTTCGTAGCGCTGCCGGGCCTGGCCATGGCCCAGGAAGCGGCTGCGGCACCAGCCATCAACAGCGGGGATACGGCCTGGATGCTGGTTTCGACAGCCCTGGTGCTGTTCATGACCATCCCGGGTCTCGCGCTGTTCTATGGCGGCATGGTGCGTGCCAAGAACGTCCTTTCGGTGATGATGCAGTGCTTCGCCATCACCGGTCTCATCAGCATCCTGTGGATGGTCTATGGCTACAGCCTGGCCTTCGACACCACCGGCATGGAGAAGGGCGTCACCAACTTCAATTCCTTCATCGGCGGTCTGGGCAAGGCCTTCCTGTCCAGCCTGCAGCATGATGCCGTGACCTCGGCCACCGCCCTGTTCCCGGAAAGCGTCTTCGTCACCTTCCAGATGACCTTCGCCATCATCACCCCCGCGCTGATCGTCGGTGCCTTCGCCGAGCGCATGAAGTTCTCCGCCATGCTGGTCTTCACCGGCCTGTGGTTCACCTTCGTCTACGCGCCCATCGCCCACATGGTCTGGAGCGGTGACGGCGGCCTGATGTGGGACTGGGGCGTACTGGACTTCGCGGGCGGCACCGTGGTGCACATCAACGCCGGTGTGGCCGGTCTGGTCGCGGCCCTGGTCCTGGGCAAGCGCAAGGGCTATCCCACCACCCCCATGGCTCCGCACAACCTGGGCTATACCCTGGTTGGTGCCGCCATGCTGTGGGTCGGCTGGTTCGGCTTCAACGCCGGTTCCGCCGCCGCTGCCAACGGCACCGCCGGCATGGCCATGCTGACCACCCAGATCGCCACCGCCGCTGCCGCCCTGGGCTGGATGTTCGCCGAGTGGATCACCCACGGTAAGCCGAGCGCCCTGGGCATCGCCTCCGGTGTAGTCGCCGGTCTGGTCGCCATCACTCCGGCCGCCGGCACCGCCGGTCCCATGGGTGCCCTGATCATCGGCCTGGCGGCTGGCGTGATCTGCTTCTTCACCGCCACCAGCCTCAAGCGCAAGCTCGGCTACGACGACTCCCTGGACGCTTTTGGCGTGCACGGCATCGGCGGCATCGTCGGCGCCCTGCTGACCGGCGTCTTCGCCGCACCCTCCCTGGGTGGCTTCGGCACCGTCACCGACATCGGCGCCCAGCTGTTCATCCAGTTCAAGGGCGTGGCTTTCACCATCGTCTATACCGGCATCGTCACCTTCGTGATCCTCAAGGTGCTGGACGTGGTCATGGGTCTGAGAGTCAACGAGGAAGAGGAAACCGTGGGTCTGGACCTTACCCTGCACAACGAGCGTGGCTACAACCTGTAGGCCGCCGCTCTGGAAAAAGGCGCCGCGAGGCGCCTTTTTCATGTCCGCCATACGGCTGGAACAACCGCCATCCTGCTGTGTCTAGACTGCACGCCAGCGGTGTGCAATCACCGCTTTGCTTTTCCGAGCGTCGCGCTAGAATGCGCGCCCAGTCAGTCGGCGGGGGTTGTTCATGTGGCTGCAGCGGACCTTTTCCCTGCGCGCGCGGGCGCGTGGTTTCCATCTCGTCACCGCTGAGGTGCTGGAGCAACTGCCCGAGCTTGGCGAATGCCGAATCGGCGTGCTGCACCTCTGGCTGCAGCACACCTCGGCCTCGCTGACCATCAATGAGAATGCCGATGGGGCGGTGCGTCGCGACTTCGAGCGGTTCTTCAATCAGCTGGTGCCCCAGGGGCAGGCCGGTTACGAACACGACTACGAAGGGCCGGACGACCTGCCTGCGCATTTCAAGAGCAGTCTGCTCGGCTGCAGCCTGAGTCTACCGGTCCAGGCGGGGCGCCTGGCCTTGGGAACCTGGCAGGGCATCTATCTGGGCGAGCATCGCGACCAAGGTGGCGCACGGCGCCTGATCGCGACGCTGCAAGGCGAATAGCCAGGAATTTTTTTTAGGAGGCCGCGTCAAAACGCGCGGTCCGATTTTGCCAAAGTGTGTGGAGGCGGTTTATGAGCGACGAAGATCTGGAGCAGGACGACCTGGAGACAGGCGCGGAGGAAGAGGGCGATAACGAAGACTTCGCTGCTGCAACCGACGACGCCGAGCAGGAAGAGAGCGGGGAAAGCGAAGCGCCCGCGTCCGGGAGCAAGGCCAAGAAGAAGCGTGAAGTCGAACCCGAGGAGCTGCCTTCGGTGGAAGCCAAGCAACGCGAGCGGGACGCGTTGGAAAAGGCCATGCAGGACTTCCTGGCCCGTGGTGGCAGGGTCCAGGAGATCGACGCCAACGTAGTCGCCGATCCGCCCAAGAAACCCGACAGCAAATATGGCAGTCGTCCTATCTAGGGCCGTGCCATACCGCCTTCGAAACCCCGCCTCGGCGGGGTTTCGTCTATCTGGCGATTATAACAGGGCCATTACCATGATGAAGCCGGTGAAGGCCGCAGCCATGGTTGCAAGGCAGGCCATGCAGATTACATCGTCTCTCTCATACATGTTGGCAGCGCCCTAAAGCCTAATGGGTGATGGCATTCTGCTCCTCTGGCAAACATCTCCCTGTGTGGCCCATCGCAAAAGGCCATCATCTCGCCACCGTGATGCCAAGCAGTTCACCAATGGCGGGGCGGACCGTAATAGGGGCGGGGTTCATAGGCCGGCTGGTAGGGGTAGTAGCCCTGCGGTACCGGCCGCCAGTGGGGGGCGCCATAGCCCGGTTGTGGGTAGGGCTGGTAATAGCTGTAGGGATAGCGATCCCTACGGTAATAGGGGTGATGCCGGTGATGCCGTCGAAATTCGCCTGCCGGCAGGAATTCGCCGCCCTCGGCGACCACCGCGGGGCGGCCCGCCCAGGGTCGCCCCTGATCGGGACCCTCGTAGGCGGCAGCCAGGCCGCTGGCGGTCAGGGTGGCGGTCAACAGCAGAATCAACGACGCTCGCGATGCCATGGTGCTCTCCTCGCGGCACTCGATAGGCCGCGTCACCATGAAACACCTTTGGCGGTCAGCGGACGTCAGGCCAGGTAAAGGTCCGGTAAGGCCGCCCGCCGGCTCAGGCCCAGTCCAGGCCCTGCATGCCCACCGCGACGATGAGCGCCATGGCCAACAGGCCGATGCCGCACATCAGGATGGTCAACTCCAGCTGATCCAGACGCCGCTTCATCCCTGCCACCAGTGCCATAAGGTAAAGCCGATCAGCGCCATGACCAGGCCGAGAAACAACCGGTTCAGCCATAGGCTGACGCCACTCAGGAGTCTGAGCCAGAAGGGTGCGGCGGGCTCGATGGTGAGCGGACCGGGCTGATCGACGGCTTCCTGGGGGAGGGCGCCGGGCAGGGCAGCAGCGACAAGGGGGATCGAGGGGGTGGGCATGCGGTGAGCGCCTCCGTGCGCCTTATGCGAGGTCTGGCTGAACCTGATGGCCAGCCAAGGTCGAGCGGCGTCCTGAACAGGCTGCCTCTCCTGCGCTCGATCATCGTCGAAATCCCGTACCGCTGGGGGACGACCTCGTGAAAAGGTCGGGCGGATCGCACTCTTGACGGCAATTGGCAGCGGACCTCCGGTCGTGACAGCGACTCCGGGATGGACAGGCATTCTTCACGATTTGCGCACCCCTGCAGACAGGTTCAGTCTGGAAGCCTTGGGTGTCCTGACGCCAGGCCCTGTGGGAGAACGCCGTGATCAATCTGTTTCGCGACCTGCCCGATGCCCGGAGGTCTTCACGTCCCTGCTGGAGCGGCCTGGCTGCCGTATCGAGCGGATCGTCTCCCAAGGGCAGACGACGCCGGCAGAGGCACCCTGGCAGCAGGTCCATGAGGAATGGGTGCTGCTGCTGCTGAAGGGTGCTGCACGGATCGCCCTGGAGGGGCGGGAGGTGGTGCTCGAGCCGGGCGATACGCTGTTCATCCCGGCTGATGCGAAGCACTGGGTGACCTACACCGATCCCGCGGTCGCCACGGTGTGGCTGGCGATCCATCTTGGCGCGGTGGACGGGACTTCGGCACCGACGTGAGCAAGGCGGCGCCTGAGTGCTCTGGCTCAGGCGCCGGCAGCGCTGGTCGTTGCAAGGGCATCCTGGACGGCAGGGAAGGGGCGTGGTGGCGCGGTGGGGCTCCGGAAACAGGCGGGCAAATATCGCGGGCACAAAAAAACCGGCGCTAGGCCGGTTTCTCTGATGTCCAGATCCCGCAGGATCGGAAGCTTGTCTTGGTGCCCAGGGACGGAATCGAACCGCCGACACGGGGATTTTCAATCCCCTGCTCTACCAACTGAGCTACCTGGGCAACGGGGCGCATTAAAAGCGTTTCTCGATCTTGTGTCAACAGTGAGCCCAAAAAAAATTAGATTTTTCGGGCGCTTAGCCGTCAACTCAAGCGCTGGGGGGCACGTAACCCTCGGCCTGGGCGTAGTCTTCACCGGACAGGAACTTGTCCATTTCGGCCTGCAGGAACTTGCGATCCTCGGCGTTCATCATGTTCAGCCGCCGCTCGTTGATGAGCATGGTCTGGTGCTTCTGCCACTCTTCCCAGGCCTGCCTGGAGACGTGCTGATAGATGTCTTCGCCCTTGGCGCCGGGGTAGGGCGGGCGATCGAGAGCGGGCAGCTCCTGCTTGTGCTTGCGGCACATCACGGTGCGGGTCATGCGGGTTCTCCTTTGAGCGCCTGCTCGGCGCGCTTGAGCAGTTTCTGCACCGGGGCGGCGAGGCCCAGGCGCGGCGGGGAGGCGAGGTTATACCAAAGCCAGTCGCCCTCGGCCACGCGGTGCTGGCGGTGGTCCACCTGTACCAGCCAGGGTTCGATGGCCAGCTGGAAGTGGCTGAAGGTGTGCACCAGGCCGGGCAACGCCTGGCGTTCGTCGATGACCAGGCCCTGGCGTTCGGCGAGGGCTTCGAGCTCGGCCGTGTCGGCCACCTCCGGCGGCCCCCAGAGGCCGCCCCAGAGACCGGTCGAGGGGCGGCGCTGCAGGAGCACGGCATTGGCGTCGTTGACGAACAGCGGCATCAGCGTCTGCCGCTGCGGCAGGGTCTTGCGCGGCTTGGGCGTGGGGAATTCGGTTTCCTGGCCCAGCAGGTGGGCGCGGCAGCCCGGCTTGACCGGGCACAGCAGGCAGCTGGGCTTGCTGCGGGTGCAGAGGGTGGCGCCCAGGTCCATCATCGCCTGGGTGTAGGGGCCGACCCGCTCGCGGGGCATCAGTCGGTCGGCCGCTTCCCACAGGCGGCGGGCCACGGCGGGTTCGCCGGGATAGCCGGCGGTGGCGGTATAGCGGGCCAGGACGCGTTTGACGTTGCCGTCGAGGATCGGGGCGCGAATGTCCATGCTCAGACTGGCGATGGCGCCGGCGGTGGAGCGACCGATGCCGGGCAATTCGGCCAGGGCCTCGACGCTGCCGGGGAATTCGCCGCCATGGCGCTCGACCACGGTCCTGGCGGCCTTGTGCAGGTTGCGCGCGCGGCTGTAGTAGCCGAGGCCGGTCCAGAGATGCAGCACCTCGTCTTCCGGAGCGGCGGCCAGCGCCTCGACGGTGGGCAGCGCCTGCATGAAGCGATCGAAATAGCCCAGTACGGTGGCGACCTGGGTCTGCTGGAGCATGATCTCCGAGACCCAGACGCGATAGGGCGTCACAGCCTGTTGCCAGGGCAGGTCCTTGCGACCGTGCAGGTCGTACCAGGCCAGCACGGCGGTACCAAAGTCGTCATCAGTCATCGACGTTGCAGCAGCCCTCGGATGGCGTTCTGGATGTCGGGGCTGATCTTATCACCGAGCTTCTCTTCGATTTTTTCGTTCAGACGACTGCCGGCGGCGCGGGCGACGATCTGGCCCATGGCCTCGCGATCCAGGCGGCAGGCCTTGGCGCCTAGTTCCAGGGGGCCGCGGCACTGCAGGGGCCACTCGATATCCGCGTAGCGCTCGCCGACCTGGCAGCCGGGATCGGCGGCGGCATTGGTGTCGCCCTGCACGGTGATGCCCAGGCGATAGTCCAGGCCGAGGGTACGCAGGTCGATGTCGCCCGCGCCCTTCACCGCAAGGCCGGGCACGCTGACGCTGAGGTCCTGGTTGCGGGCCACGCCGTTGACGATGCTGAGGCTGCCGCTCAACTGGCGGAAGGGCGTGTTCTGGCCGCCATGGGGCAGCTCCAGCGGCTTGCGATTGAGCAGGGCGATGCCCTGGCACAACTGGCTTTCGACGTTGGCGTCGATCAGCTGGCCGTTGCGCAGGGCGACGCGCGCGGTACCGTTCAGGTTGTCGATCAGGGTGCGCTGGCTGGAACCCGAGCTGCGCAGATCGGCGTCCAGGTCGAGCTGGCCTTCCACCGGCGGCTTCTGGCCCTGGGCCTGGAGGATGCGCTCCACCGGCACGCCCTTGATGCGCTCGCGGGCGGTCAGTTGCGGCTGGGCGCCGCGCACGTCGAGGGCACCGTTGGCTTCGAAGCGACCACCGAACAGCTCGCCTTCCAGCGCGCTCAGCTGCAGCTGGCCATCGGCGGCCCTGGCCTTGAGGCTGGCGCCTTCGAAGGGCAGGCGATTGAGGGTCAGGTGCTGCAGGCCGAGGTCGACCTCGGCGTCCAGGTTGCGCAGGCGCTCCACCGGCAGCAGGGTTTCCTGGCTCCAGGCGTGCTGGGTCGGTGCCTCGGGCAGCGGCGAGTTGCCCTGGGTGGCGATGGCATCGACCTGGGCGACCTCTTCCTGGCGCGCGCCATTGGCCTGGCGCGCCGCGGCGGCCTTGGCCGGCAGATAGCGATCCAGATCCAGGCGATCGCCGCTGAGCTGGACGCGCAAGGCGCGGCGGGCGATGTCGGCCACGGCGACCCGGCCCTTGAGGATGCTGTCGTCCAGCTGGAAATTGAAGTCGTCCAGCGCCAGGTCGTTGCGGCTGGCCTGCACCTGGGCATTCATCTCGAAGCGCTGCAGGGTCTTGGCATCGGCCATGGCCGGCAATTCGACGCCGATACTGTCGAGGAAGGCGCGCAGGTCCAGGCGGGCGATGGAGACACGCCCGGCCAGCTGCGGATCGCTCTCCAGGCTGGTCAGCTTGAGATCGCCCAGGGCCTTGAGGTCGTTGGCGGTGAGCTTGAGGCTGGTCCACTCGGCGGTCTGGGCGCGGCGGTCGACGGCCAGCTGGCCGCTGGCGGAATAGTTGACCAGCTTGCCGTTGAACGGCTCGCCGCTGGCGTCGCCGGTCAGTTGGAGGTTGTCCAGGGCGTACTGCTGGCTGGCCGGATCGAAGCGGAATTCGCCATTGAGCAGCACGGTGGCGTTGACCGGCGGCTGGGTGGTGCTGGCGGTACCGGCCAGCTTGATGGGAATGGGGGTGCCGGCGTAGATGGCACCGGTCTCCAGGTCGATGCCGTCGAAGGCATAGCGCACGCCGCTGCGGGTGTCGCTGTATTCGACGCGGGAATTGCGCACGGTCAGGCTCTCGACGTTGAGCTTGAGTGGCTGGCGGCCCGAGGCCGGCTCGCCGGACGTGGACGCGTCGGCGGGGGTGTCGGCTGGCGAGGCGCCAGCGTCCGCCTTGGGCGCGGGTCGGCCGATCTCGGCCCAGTTGGTACGGCCCTGGTCATCGCGGCTGGCGGTGAGGTCCAGGCCGTCGATCTTGATGTCGCTCATCTCCAGGTCGCGGCGCAGCAGCAGCGGCAGCAGGCGGACCGACAGGATCAGCCGCTGCACCTGGGCCAGCGGGCGATCGGGGGTGGCGGCGCTGGCCAGGGTGGCGTCGTGCAGCTCGACGCCCAGCCAGGGAAACAGACTCCAGCCGATGTCACCCTTGAGTTGCAGGTCGACGTTGGCCTTGTCGCGCGCCAGCTGGCGGATCTCGTCCTTGTAGTCGTTGGGATCGACCAGGTGGGTGAGGGCGAAGCCTACGGCGACCAGCAGGAGCAGCAGGCCGACGAGAACGATACCCAGCACTTTGGCGAAAGCTTTCATGACGAGGAAATTCCTGTTCCGGCGGGCGATGGCGCGACTGGCCAGTATAGGGGCTCGGCTGGCCCCGATGACATCGCGGTGTCGGCCCTGTGACAGCGGTGGTACTCGCCCGTTTCGTCGGAGGTCTTGCACCGCCCGTACCCTGGTAAATGAGAAGGGGTGGCAGGAGGGCAGGGTGCGCTTTAATGTCGCGCACCTCTGGTCGGTCGACGCCGTTTCTTTGACTCGTTTACGGGGAAGCGTGCAGGGAATGTCCACCGGCCTGGACGCTATACACTAGAAAAGGGCTGAACCCATGAGCACTACTCTCACTGCTGGCGGTGTCGCTTCGGCACGTCCGGCTTTCCTATCCAAGGAGCGCATCGTCGCCCGGCCCGGTTTCAACCGCTGGCTGGTGCCGCCCGCTGCCCTGGCCATCCACCTGTGCATCGGCATGGCCTACGGCTTCTCGGTCTTCTGGCTGCCGCTGTCCAAGGCGATCGGCATCACCGCCGCCGTGGCCTGCCCGGTCGAGATGGGCTTCTTCGAACAGATCTTCAGTGCCACCTGTGACTGGAAGATTTCCCAGCTCGGCTGGATCTACACCCTGTTCTTCATTTTCCTCGGCTGCTCGGCCGCCCTGTTCGGTGGCTGGCTGGAACACGCCGGTCCGCGCAAGGCCGGGGTCGTCTCGGCCCTGTGCTGGTGCGGTGGCCTGCTGATCTCCGCCCTGGGCATCTATACCCACCAGATCTGGATGCTGTGGCTGGGTTCGGGCGTGATTGGCGGTATCGGTCTGGGCCTGGGCTACATCTCGCCGGTGTCGACCCTGATCAAGTGGTTCCCGGACAAGCGCGGCATGGCTACCGGCATGGCCATCATGGGCTTCGGTGGTGGCGCCATGGTGGGTGCGCCCCTGGCCGATGCCCTGATGCGCCACTTCGCGTCGGCCACCGAAATCGGTGTCTGGCAGACCTTCCTGGTCATGGCGGTGATCTACTTCGTGTTCATGATGAGCGGCGCCCTGGGCTACCGCGTACCGCCGACCGGCTGGAAGCCCGCGGGCTGGACGCCGTCCACCAAGAAGGCCGGTAGCAACATGATCACCAATCGCCACGTCCATGTGAGCAAGATCTGGGGCATCCCGCAGTTCTGGCTGGTCTGGGCCGTGCTCTGCCTGAACGTGACCGCCGGCATCGGCATCATCGGCATGGCCTCGCCGCTGCTGCAGGAAGTCTTCGGTGGCCGTCTGCTGGGCAATGGCCTGGCCTACGGTGAACTCAGCGCCGATCAGCTCAAGCAGATCGCCGCCATCGCCGCCGGCTTCACCGGTCTGCTGAGCCTGTTCAACATCGGTGGTCGCTTCTTCTGGGCATCCTTCTCCGATTACATCGGCCGCAAGATGACCTACTTCGTCTTCTTCACCCTGGGCTTCGTGCTCTATGCCATCGTGCCCTGGACCGGTCACCTGGGCAGCGTGGCTTTGTTCGTCTTCGCGTTCTGCCTGATCCTGTCCATGTACGGCGGCGGTTTCGCCACCGTGCCGGCCTACCTCGCCGACCTGTTCGGTACCCAGATGGTCGGCGCCATTCACGGTCGCCTGCTCACCGCCTGGGCCGCCGCCGGGGTCTTCGGTCCGGTGCTGGTCAACTACCTGCGCGAGTACCAGCTGAGCATGGGCATCCCCCGCGCCCAGGTGTACGACATCACCCTGTACATCCTGGCCGGTCTGCTGGTGCTGGGCTTCATCTGCAACCTGCTGGTGCGTCCGGTCGCCGACAAGCACTTCATGACCGAGGCCGAACTCGCCGTCGAGCGCGCCAATGGCCACGACAGCAACGCCGGCAGCGCCCAGGTGCTGGAATGGAGCGCCGATCCCAAGACCAAGCCGCTGGCCATCGCCGCCTGGCTGGCCGTGGGCATCCCGCTGGCCTGGGGCATCTGGATCACCCTGCAAAAGACCGCCGCCCTGTTCAGCTGAGTCACAGCCGAACCGGACGGTAACCGGGCGTCCCCACGCGGGCGCCCCTCGCGGTGGGACGCCTCGTCCCGCCGCGCTTTCGATCCAGCCCCCGCGCCCCTATAATATCGGCCCTTTCGCCCACCGATTTTCGCGGAGCAGGCTATGGCCGAACGCAAGGCAACCGTCGAGCGCAATACCCTGGAAACCCAGGTCAAGGTATCCCTGGATCTGGACGGCACGGGCGCAGCGCGCTTCGACACCGGAGTCCCCTTCCTCGAGCACATGCTCGACCAGATCGCCCGTCATGGGCTGATCGACCTCGATATCCACTGCCGCGGCGACCTGCACATCGACGACCACCACACGGTGGAAGACATCGGCATCACCCTCGGCCAGGCCTTCGCCAAGGCCGTCGGCGACAAGAAGGGCATCCAGCGCTACGGCCATGCCTATGTGCCCCTGGACGAAGCCCTGTCGCGGGTGGTCATCGACTTTTCCGGCCGGCCCGGCCTGCACTGGAACGTGCCCTTCACCCGCGCCACCGTGGGGCGCATGGACGTCGACCTGTTCCTCGAATTCTTCCAGGGCTTCACCAACCACGCCCAGGTGACCCTGCACGTCGACAACCTGCGTGGGGTCAACAGCCATCACCAGATCGAGACGGTGTTCAAGGCCTTTGGCCGCGCCCTGCGCATGGCCCTCAGCGAGGATCCGCGCATGGCTGGCGTCATGCCTTCCACCAAGGGGTGCCTGTGATGCAGACGGTAGCCGTCATCGACTATGGCATGGGCAACCTGCACTCCGTGGCCAAGGCCCTGGAGCACGCTGGTAGCCACCAGGTGCTGGTGACCGGCGATCCCGCGGTGATCCGCGAAGCGGACCGCATCGTGCTGCCCGGCGTCGGCGCCATCCGCGACTGCATGGCCGAGATCCGCCTCCAGGGCATCGATGAACTGGTCCGCGAAGTCAGCCAGGATCGTCCCTTCCTCGGCGTCTGCGTCGGCATGCAGGCACTGATGCAACGCAGCGAAGAGAACGGCGGGGTGGACTGCATCGGCCTGTTCCCCGGCGCCGTGCGGCGTTTCCCAGGCGGCATGCAGGAAGAGGGCGAGACCCTCAAGGTGCCGCACATGGGCTGGAACGAGGTCAGCCATGTGCTCGACCATCCGCTCTGGCACGGCATCCCCGATCGCGCCCGCTTCTATTTCGTGCATAGCTTCTATGTCGAGGCCGGCAATCCGCGCCAGGTGGTCGGTCGCGGCCATTACGGCCTGGACTTCGCCGCGGCCCTGGCCGACGGCTCGCGCTTCGCCACCCAGTTCCACCCCGAGAAGAGCGCCGACTGCGGTCTGCAGCTCTATGCCAACTTCCTCGCCTGGGATGGCCGCTGGTAATGGCGCGCAAGCCGCCCGCGCCGCTGGTGACGCTCGAGACCGAGCAGAGCCAGCGCTTGGTCACGGCCTTGCAGACCCTGCTGGACGATCGCTTCGAGGTTCGCCTGGGGCGGTTCGAAGTCGAGGAGCTGCTGGAATTCTTCGCCCGCGAGTGCGGGCCGCTGTACTACAACAAGGCGGTTGCCGACGTGCAGGCCCTGCTCAGGGAACATGTCGACAGCCTGGAAAGCGACATCTGGGCGCTGGAAAAGCCCTAGATCGCCCTCACCCCCGAGCCAAGGTATTGCCATGCTGATCATCCCCGCCATCGACCTCAAGGACGGTGCCTGTGTCCGCCTGCGCCAGGGGCGCATGGAAGACTCCACCGTGTTCTCCGACGATCCCGTGGCCATGGCCGCCCAGTGGGTCGACGGCGGCTGCCGCCGGCTGCACCTGGTGGATCTCAACGGCGCCTTCGAAGGCCAGCCGGTCAATGGCGAGGTCGTCACCGCCATCGCCAGGCGCTATCCCGGCCTGCCGATCCAGATCGGCGGCGGCATCCGCTCGCTGGAGACCATCGAGCACTATGTACGCGCCGGCGTCAGCTACGTGATCATCGGCACCAAGGCGGTCAAGCAGCCGGAATTCGTCGGTGAGGCGTGCCGCGCCTTCCCCGGCAAGGTCATCGTCGGCCTGGACGCCAAGGACGGCTTCGTCGCCACCGACGGCTGGGCCGAGGTCAGTGAGCTGCAGGTCACCGACCTGGCCCGCCGTTTCGAAGCCGACGGCGTCAGCGCCATCGTCTACACCGACATCGCCCGCGACGGCATGATGCAGGGCTGCAACGTGCCGGCCACCCGCGCCCTGGCCGAAGCCACCAGCATCCCGGTGATCGCCTCCGGTGGCATCCACAATCTGGGTGACATCCAGAAGCTGCTCGACGCCCGCAGCCCGGGCATCATCGGCGCCATCACCGGCCGCGCGATCTACGAGGGCACCCTCGACGTCGCCGAGGCCCAGGCGCTGTGCGACAACTTCAAGGTCTGAGGACTCAGTCATGGCGCTGGCCAAACGCATCATCCCCTGCCTGGACGTGGACAATGGCCGAGTGGTCAAGGGCGTCAAGTTCGAGAACATCCGCGATGCCGGTGATCCGGTGGAGATCGCCCGCCGCTACAACGAGCAGGGCGCCGACGAGATCACCTTTCTCGACATCACCGCCAGCCACCAGGGCCGCGATACCACCCTGCACACCGTGGAACGCATGGCCAGCCAGGTGTTCATCCCGCTGACCGTGGGCGGTGGCGTGCGCACCGTGCAGGACATCCGCAACCTGCTCAACGCCGGCGCCGACAAGGTGTCGATCAACACCGCGGCGGTCTTCACCCCGGAATTCGTCGGTGAGGCGGCAGCGCGCTTCGGCGCCCAGTGCATCGTGGTAGCGATCGACGCCAAGCGCGTCAGCGGCCCCGGCGAGACCCCGCGCTGGGAGATCTTCACCCATGGTGGGCGCAAGCCCACCGGTCTCGACGCCGTGGCCTGGGCACAGAAGATGGAAGGCCTGGGCGCCGGCGAGATCCTGCTCACCAGCATGGACCAGGACGGCATGAAGAACGGCTTCGACCTGGGCGTGACCCGCGCCGTCAGCGAGGCGGTAGGCATCCCGGTGATCGCCTCCGGCGGCGTCGGCAATCTGCAGCACCTGGCCGACGGCATCCTCGAAGGCAAGGCCTCCGCGGTGCTGGCCGCGAGCATCTTCCATTTCGGCGAATGCACCATTCCCGAGGCTAAACGGTACCTGGCCGAAAAAGGGATTGTGATACGCTCCACAAAATCTTAAGCACCGGCGGTGCCGGCAGGGAGAGGGGTGTGCGCAAGGGAGTCTGGGCCTGCTTGGCCGGTTTGCTGCTGGTATCCACCGCGATCAGTGCGGAACTTCCGGCGGGTTATCAGCTGACGCTGCTGACGGAAAACTTCCCGCCCTACAACTTCTCCGTGGATGGCAAGAACTTCGCCCGCGAGGGCGAGCTCAAGGGCATCGCCGTCGACATGGTCCGCGAGATGTGCAAGCAGGCCGGCATCTCCTACAACCTCACCCTGAGATTTCCCTGGGAGCGGATCTACGGCATGGCCCTGGATCAGCCCGACCACGGCGTCTTCGTCACCGCCCGGCTGCCGGAACGCGAGGGCCTGTTCAAGTGGGTCGGTCCCATCGGCCCGGACGACTGGGTCCTGCTCGGTCGCGCCGACAGCCATCTGCAACTGCGCAGCCTGGAGGACGTCCGCAAGCAGCAGCTCAAGATCGGCGCCTACAAGGGCGACGCCATCGCGGAGAGTCTCGTCCAGCAGGGCTTCCAGCCGGATCTCGCCCTGCGCGATCAGGAAAACGTGCAGCGCCTGGTCAAGGGGCAGATCGATGTCTGGGCCACCGGCGATCCCGCCGGGCGCTACCTGGCCCGCCAGGAAGACGTGACCGGACTCAAGATGCTGCTGCGCTTCAACAGCGGCGAGCTGTTCCTGGCGCTGAACAAGCAAACCCCCGACGAGGTGGTACAGAAGCTGCAAAAGGCCCTCGACGAGATGCGCCAGAGCGGCGCGGTTCAGACCATCTTCAATCGTTATCTGTGAGCCCGGCGGGCCGAGCGATCGGCGCGGACGGTCGCCTGAGGAGAGAGCTATGCGCAAGTCCTGGTTGGCCATCGTCGCCGTGCTGTTGAGTTGCACCCTTGGCCTGGAAACGGCCCGGGCGGAATTGCCCGCGGGCTATCGCGTGGTGCTGCTGACCGAGAACTTCCCGCCCTTCAACATGGCGGTGGACGACAAGAACTTCGCGCGTGACGATGCCATCGACGGCATCAGCGCCGATCTGGTGCGCGAGATGTTCAAGCGCGCCGGGATCGACTACAACCTCTCGCTGCGCTTTCCCTGGGATCGCATCTACAACCTGACCCTGGAAAGCCCCAACTACGCGCTGTTCTCCGTGTCGCGCACCGAGTCCAGGCTGCCGCTGTTCAAGTGGGTCGGGCCGCTGGGCAAGACCCGCAAGGTGTTCATGGCGCTGGCCGGCAGCACCCTCAAGGTGCCAGACCTGGCCACGGCGGCCCGGCTGCGCGTCGGTGCCTACAAGAATTCCGCCGTGAGCCTGATGATTCAGGAAAAGGGCATCGTCCCCATCGATGCGTTGCGTGATCAGGAGAACATCGCCAAGTTGCAGAAGGGCGAGATCGACGTCTGGGCCACCACCGACGTGGTCGCCCGCTACCTGGCCAAGCAGCAGGGCGTGAGCAACCTGCAGACCCTGCTCAGCTTCCAGGAATCCGACCTCTACCTGGCCTTGAACAAGGACACCCCCGACGAGGTGGTGACCCGCCTGCAGCAGGCGCTGGATGCCATGCGCCGCGAAGGCCTGGTCGACAGCATCACCAACAACTACCTCTGACGCCTGGAGGCCTTCCTGCGGTCGCTAGCGATAGCGACCGGCGCGACCGTGCCCGGGCATGGCCTGATTGGCGCGCAGGGCGATCATCTGTGGCAGGTCGATGACCTCCACGCCCTGGGCCTTGAGCAGCGGCAGCTGCTGGGCCAGCACCGCCAGGGTCGCCGGGTGCGGATGGCCGATCAGCACCGCGCTGCCCTGGCGCTGGGCCAGGCGCACGCCTTCGGCCAGCTGGGCCGCCACCGCCGCCGGGGTAGCGTCGTTGTCGAGAAAGACATCGCGCGAGACGCTGGCCAGGCCGATCTTCTGGGCTTCCGCCGCGGCCACGGTCGTCGCGCTGGTGCGGCTGTCGAGAAACAGCAGGTGGCGCTCCTGCAGGACCTGCATTAACTCGGCCATGGCCGGTCGGTCCGCGGTCATGCGACTGCCTTCGTGATTGTTCACCCCATCCGCCTCCGGTACCCGGTCCAGCGCTCGGTCCAGGCGTTGCAGGCGCTCGGCCGAGGACATCTCCGGATGCCAGGCATAGGGACCCCCAGCCGGGTCCATCGGCAGGTGCAGCAGCACGGTGCGCCCGGCGCGGTGGGCCGCGGCGGCCAGTTCGGCGGCGTAGCGGGTCTCGGGGATGATCGCCAGGACCACCGGCGCGGGCAGGGCCAGGACTTGACGGTCCCGGGCCGGATGCTGCCCGAGGTCGTCGATGACGATGGTCAGCTGCGCGGTCGCGGCCTGGGCGAGCGCGCTGGCCAGGGCGAGCGCCCCGGCCAGTAGCCAGCGTCCAGGCCTCACGGGGTATGGGTGACGTTGAGTCCCTTGAGCAGCGACAGCGCCTGGGAGAGCTGGAAGTCGTCATCCTGCGGCCGCGGACTCTGGTTCGGCGCCTTGCTGCCGGTGGGCCGATCGGCGCCGCCATTGCCATTGCCCAGGTGACCGGCCAGATCGGCTTCGCGGAAGTATTCGTCGGCGCCGCTCTGCGGGGTGACCTTGGCCGGCGCCACGGCGATGTCCGGGGTGATGCCCTGGGCCTGGATGGAGCGACCGCTCGGCGTGTAGTAGAGCGCCGTGGTGAGCTTGAGCGCCCGGTCGTTGTTGAGCGGCAGCACCGTCTGCACCGAGCCCTTGCCGAAGCTGTCGGTGCCCATGAGGATGCCGCGCTTGAAATCCTGCAGGGCGCCGGCGACGATCTCCGCGGCCGAGGCGCTACCGCCATTGATCAGCACCACCAGGGGCACCTTCTCGCTGGGATCGGCGGCATCGGCCGAGAAGCGCAGCTCGGAGTTGGGCAGGCGGCCCTTGGTGTAGACGATCAGGCCGTGGGTCATGAAGGCATCGGCCACCTCGACCGCCGACTGCAGGACTCCGCCCGGATTGTTTCTCAGGTCGAGGATCAGGCCCTTGAGCTTGCCCTTGTTCTCCTGGCGCAGCTTGGCGAGGGCCTTGACCGTCTCTTCGCCAGTGTTGACCTGGAACTGCGAGATGCGCAGCAGGCCATAGCCGGATTCGAGCAGCTGGCTCTTGACGCTGTTGACCTTGATCACCGCCCGCGCCAGCTTGACGTCGAACGGCACGCCGCCACCGCGGACGATGGTCAGCACGATGGGGCTGCCCGGCTTGCCGCGCATCTTGTCGACGGCTTCGTTGATGGCCTGGCCCTTGGTCGGCTGGCCATCGATCTTGACGATCAGGTCGCCCGGTTGCAGGCGTGCCTTGGCCGCCGGGGTGTCGTCGATGGGCGAGACCACCTTGATGAAGCCGTTCTCCTGGCCGACTTCCAGGCCCAGACCGCCGAATTCACCGCTGGTGGTTTCCTGCAGTTCGGCGAAGTCCTTAGGTTCCAGGTAGGCGGAATGCGGATCCAGGTTGCTGAGCATGCCCTTGATGGCGTTTTCCAGCAGGACCTTGTCCGACACCGGCTCCACATAGGCGGCCTTGATGCGGTCGAACACCTCGGCGAAGGTGCGCAGCTCGTCCAGCGGCAGCGGAGCACTGGCCGGGGCCGCGGGCGCGGCGCCCGGTGCGACCGGCGTCACCGCAGCCGGCGTGCTCTGCGACGATTGCGCCTGGACGACTCCGACGCCGCTGAACAACAGGGCGAGGACCAGGACGGTGGGACGAAAGCGATGCGGCATGTGCAGCTCCTAAACCGAGGTGTGTCGCACTATCCCTGAGCACGGCACCAGATGACCGGGTCCGTCGGGCGGCCCTGTTGGCGGATGGCGAAGTACAAGGCGGAGGCTTCCTGACCGCCGCTGGCGCCGACGGTCGCGATGGCATCCCCGGCCTTGACCACGTCACCCGCAGATTTCAGCAGGCTCTGATTATGTCCGTACAGGCTGAGATAGCCATTCCCATGATCGATGATAACCAGTTGGCCAGCGCCTCTTAGCCAGTCGGCGAAGACCACCCGACCGTCGTGCACCGCCTTGACCCGGGTACCGGCACCCGCCGCGATCAGGACACCGTCCCATTTCGCGCGGGGGTCGTCGCCGCGGGCACTGCCGAATCGGGCCACCAGACGGCCATCGACCGGCCAGGGCAGCTTGCCGCGGGCATTGGCGAAGGCGCCGCCATAGGCAGGTGCTGCACTAGACACCGCCAGCTCCGGGGCGTTCGAGGGGCGCGGGGCTTTCGGCTCGCTTTGCGCCTGACGCCGCGCCGCTTCCCGTGCCTCGGCGGCGCGGGCCTCGGCCAGTTGCCGCTGCCGGGCTTGCTCGGCTTCGCGGGCCTGGCGCGCGAGGGTTTCCTCGATGGTCTTGAGCACCTTGTTGAGCGCTGCCTGATCCTGCTCGCGGTTCTCGATCTCGCGACTCTTGTCGCGGTAGTCCGCGTTGATCTTGGCCAGCGCCGCCTGGCGCTCCTTGCGCACCTCGGCCAGCTCCGCCTGACGCTGCTCCAGGTCTTCGCGACGGGCGACCAGGCCGCCCTGTTCCCGCTGGATGCCCTGTTCCACCTCGCGCAACTCGCGCAGGGTGTCGTTGAAGGTGGCGAGCTGATCCAGCCGGGTGCGATTCAGGTAGTTGTAGTAGGTGAGGGTGCGGCTGACCTTTTCCGGATGCTCCTGATTGAGCAGCAGCTTGAGGTATTCCTGGCGGCCGCTCTGGTAGGCGGCGCGCACCTGCACGGCGATCAGCTGTTGTTGCTCAGCGCGAGACTGGTCGAGCTTCTTCTTGCGCCCGTCCAGCTCTTGCAGCTTTTTTTCGCCGTTCTCCAGCTGCTTCTGCAGCGAGTCGACCTGCTTTTCCAGCTCGCCCATCTGGGTCTCGGTGCCCTGCAGCTGCTTCTGCACGCCGGACTTCTCGGCCTGCACCTGCTTGAGGACCTTCTGCATCTCCTGGATTTCCCGGCGGGTCTGCTCGATCTGCCGCTGGGTATCGGCGCGGTCGTCGGCCAGGGCGGGAGCGAGAATGCTGGCAAGCAGGAGAAGGGCGAGAACACGGCGCATGCGAGGTCGTACGTTTCAAGGGCGAAGCGCCTAGTATGCCCGTCACATCCGGCAAAAAAAACGGCAAGGCACGCCGTTCAGCATTCACAGCCCGACCAGGCGGCCAGGCTGCGAACGAGGGGGCATTTCCGTTTCAGTAGCCGACGGTGAAGCGGGTGCGGTGATGGACGGGGCGTTCGACCTCGTCCAGCAGGGCCATGGCGAAGTCTTCATAGGAGATATGGCTGTCCCCGGCCGCATCGAACAGCAGGGCGTCGTCGCCCAGGCGGAACCGGCCGGTGCGCGTGCCAGGCGCGAAGACCATCTGTGGACTGACAAAGACCCAGTCGAGGTCGCTGAGTGCGCGCAGGGCATCCAGGGTGGCGATGCCAGCCCCGGCTTCGTTACGGTATTCCGCGGGAAAGGCCGGTGCATCGAACAGCCGCGAGCCGTCCGGCAGGCTCAGGCTGGCGGCGCCGCCGACGATCAGTAGGCGCGGGATACCGGTGGCACGGGCGAAGTCGATCAAGGCACTCGGCGCGAGGTCGGCGAATCTCAGGCTGCTGATCAGCACCCCATGACCGGCCAGGGCCTTGGCGGCCTGCGGATCGGTGACATCGCCGGTGACCACGGTCAGGCCGGTGCGGGATGCCAGACGCGCCGGATCCCGCACCAGAGCGGTGACCTGGTGGTCGCGGGAGAGGGCTTCGTCGAGCAGGCGGCTGCCGACGTTGCCGGTGGCGCCGAGCAGGGCGATGGAGGTCATGGCTGGATTCCTCGGAAATGAAGGGAAGCCAAGCCTAGGCAGGGCGACGAAAACCGCCAAGGAGGCAGTTTGAGATGAGCTGGTTACCTGTCGATAACCCGGGCTCGCCGAGGGTATGGCGCCATCGGGGGGCTGTGTATACTGGCCAGCATTTTTAGCCCTCCTTGGATAGCTCTTTCATTATGGAATTTATCGGTCGGTTGGTCGAATTCGCCACCCATCATCCGCTTCTCGTCGCCGCCTTCCTCGCCATCGTCGCCCTGATGCTGTTCAACGAGACCCGTCGGGGCGGGCGCAGCCTGTCCACCGCTGAACTCACCAATCTGCTCAACCGCGAGCAGGGCGTGGTCCTCGACATCCGCCCGAGCAAGGACTTCGTCGCCGGGCATATCGTCGGCGCGCTGAACATCGCTCAGGAGAAAGTCGCCAGCAGCCTGTCTCTACTGGAGAAGCACAAGGCCAAGACCCTTATCGTGGTGGACAGTGCCGGCCAGCAAGCCGGTGCCGTGTGCGGCGATCTGCAGAAGGCCGGCTTCACCGCCGCTCGACTGAACGGCGGCATCGCCACCTGGCGTGCAGAGAATCTGCCCCTGGTGAAGTGAACCCCAAGCGTGGCCGCCTCATCGGCCACTGGAGACCGCGCATGTCTGACGTCGTCATCTATACCAGTGCCTGGTGTCCCTATTGCCATCGTGCCAAGCACCTGCTCGATCGCAAGAACGTGGCCTACCGGGAAGTTTCCGTCGATGGTCAGCCGGCGCTGCGCAGCGAGATGGCCCGCAAGGCCGGCCGCACCAGCGTGCCGCAGATCTGGATCGGCAGCACCCACGTCGGCGGTTGCGACGACCTCTATGCCCTAGACCGAAACGGACGTCTCGATCCGCTGCTGTCCGCCTGACCAACACTCACAACTCAAGGCCCTACCATGACCGACCAAGCCAATGGCGCCCAGGAAGACGGCGCTCAGTTCTCCCTTCAGCGCATCTACATCCGCGACCTGTCCTTCGAGGCGCCCAAGAGCCCCGAGATCTTCCGTCAGGAGTGGCAGCCCAACGTCAACCTCGACCTGGCGACCCGCCAGAAGACCCTGGGCGACGACTTCCACGAAGTGGTGTTGACCCTGACCGTGACCGTCAAGAACAACGAAGAGACCGCCTTCATCGCCGAAGTGCAGCAGGGTGGCATCTTCCTGATCAAGGGCCTGGACGCCGCTTCCATGGCCCATGCCCTGGGCGCCTTCTGCCCCAACATCCTGTTTCCCTACGCCCGTGAGGCGCTGGACAACATGGTGGTGCGTGGCTCCTTCCCCGCGCTGATGCTGCAGCCGGTGAATTTCGACGCCCTCTACGCCCAGGAACTGGCGCGCATGCAGACCGCTGGCGAAGCCTGATCGGCGCCGCTGCGATGACGAACGCCCCTTGCCAGGGGCGTTCTGCTATCTGGCCTTCAGCTTGCGACTGGCGCACCAGAGATCGAAGCTGAACACGGCCAGGCCGGTCCAGATGCAGATGAAGGCGAACAGCCGTTCGCGGGGGAAGGGTTCGTCGTAGAGCCAGACCGCCTGGATCAGCACCAGGGTCGGTGCCAGGTACTGCAGAAAGCCCAGCGTCGAATAGGGCAGCTTGCGCGCCGCGGCGTTGAAGCACAGCAGGGGGATCAGGGTGACCGGGCCGGCCAGCACGATCAGCAGGCCCAGCGAGGACCGCCAGGTCTCGGCCTGCAGGCTCACCCCCGGGGTCAGCAGCGGCAGCGCGACCAGGGCGATCGGCACCAGCATCCAGCTCTCCACCACCATGCCCGGCAAGGCGGCCACCGGTGTCTGCCGTCGCACCAGGCCATAGAAGGCGAAGCTCAGGGCCAGGGCCAGGGAGACCCAGGGCAGTTGTCCCAGGGTCCACAGTTGCTGGGCCACGCCCAGCACCGCCAGGCCCACGGCGATCCATTGCAGCGGGCGCAGGCGCTCGCCGAGGATCACCAGGGCGAGCAGGATGTTGACTAGGGGATTGATGTAGTAGCCCAGGCTGGCCTCGACCACATGGGCGTTGTTGACCGCCCAGATGTAGACCAGCCAGTTGCAGGCCACCAGCGCACCGGACACCGCCAGCCAGAGCAGCCGTCGTGGGTGGGCGCGCAACTCCGCCCACCAGCCGCGATGACGCCAGACCAGCAGCAACAGGGCACTGAACAGGGCGGACCAGAGGATGCGCTGGAACAGGATCTCGGTCGCCGGCAGGGCCGCCAGCAGTTTGAAGAACAGCGGAAACAAGCCCCACAGCCCATAGGCGGTGAGGCCCAGGGCGTAACCCTGGCGCAAGGCAGACATGAGGGATCCTTAGGCAGGCAACGTTCTTGTCCGGGCAGGATAGCTCAAGGGACGGCGGGATGTCGGAGTGGGTGGTGCTCCCTGTCGTTAGTTGTAGCGTGGAATACGGCGCCCTTTTCCACTGAGTCGCACCCAGGCTAGAACAACCGCAACGGCGCCTCGTCCAGGGCGGCGCGCTGTTCGCGCAGGGTAAGGATCTGGTCGCCCCAGTAGCGTTCGCTGCCGAACCAGGGAAAGCTCTTGGGAAAGGCCGGATCGTCCCAGCGGCGCGCCAGCCAGGCGCTGTAGTGCATCAGTCGCAGCGTGCGCAGCCCCTCGATCAGGGCCAGCTCGCGCGGCTGGAAATCGTGGAATTCCTCGTAGCCGTCCATCAGCTCGGACAGCTGCGTCAGCCGCTCCTGGCGATCGCCGGCCAGGAGCATCCAGAGATCCTGCATGGCCGGGCCGTGGCGGCAGTCGTCGAGGTCGACGATATGGTAGGCGTCATCACGGCAGAGCAGGTTGCCCGGATGGCAGTCGCCGTGCAGGCGGATGACGTCGTAGCTGACGCTTTCGAAGAGTTCGTCGAGGCGCTGGAGCAGGTCGCGTGCCACCGACTCATAGGCCGGCAGCAGGCTCTTGGGGATGAAATTGCCGGTGAGCAGCGTATCCAGAGAGGCATGGCCGTAGCCCTGGACGTCCAGCGTCTCGCGGTGCTGGAACGGTCGGCTGGCGCCTACCGCATGCAGGCGACCCAGCAACTGGCCAAGGCGATGCAACTGGTTGAGATCGCCCGGCTCCGGCGCCCGACCGCCGCGGCGGGGAAAGAGCGCGAAGCGGAAGCCGGCATGGCTGAACAGCGTCTGGCCGTCACGCTGCAAGGGCGCGACCACCGGCACCTCGCGTTCTACCAGTTCGGCGGAAAAGGCGTGTTCTTCCAGAATGGCCGCATCGGTCCAGCGATCCGGGCGATAGAACTTGGCGATCAGCGGGGTCTCGGCTTCGATGCCGATCTGATAGACGCGATTCTCGTAACTATTGAGGGCCAGTACCCGGGCATCGCTGAGATAGCCCAGGCTTTCGATGGCGTCGATGACGAGGTCGGGACTCAGATTTTCGAACGGATGAGACATGGCGCGCTCCTCGGTCACGGGGGACGATGGCGATTGCCACCCTGCATCCGGGAGATGCTAGCGCATGCCCGAGCCCCTTGGCGAAGGCCGGAGTGCTATCTGCTCGCCGGTCAGGCGCCGATCACCCCGCCGTCTTCCCGGGTGATGACCATCACCGAGGAGCGTGGCTGGCCATCCGGTCGTTGCTCCGGGAATTGAGAGCCGCCTTCCTCGCCGGGGTGCTGGATGCCGACGAACATCGTCCGGTAGTCCGGCGAGAAGGCCAGGCCGGTGACCTCGCAGCCGACCGGGCCGACCAGGAAGCGGCGCATCTCGCCGCTACGCGGATCGGCGCAGAGCATCTGGTTGTTGCCCATGCCCTCGTAGTCGCCCTTGTTGCTGTACTTGCCGTCGGTGAGCACCCACAGCCGGCCGGCGGCGTCGAAACCCAGACCGTCAGGACTGTTGAACATGTTCTCGGCATTGATCTGCCGGGAGCCCGCTTCCGGCATGCCCGGATGCACCTTGGGGTTGCCGGCGATGACAAAGAGGTCCCAGTCGAAGCTCAGGGCCGCGGCATCGTCGCCGCTCTCGCGCCAGCGCACGATCTGGCCGTAGAGGTTGTTGGCGCGAGGGTTGGGGCCACCCACCGGCATGCCGTCTTCACCACGCTTGGTGTTGTTGGTCAGGGTGCAGTAGACCTGGCCATCCTTGGGACTCACGGCAATCCACTCAGGCCTGTCCATGCGCGTGGCGCCGACCTGGCTGCCGGCCTGGCGGGCATGGATGAGGACCTCGGCCTGGCTGGCGAAGCCGTTGGCGGCAATGAGGCCATTCTCGCCGTGCACCAGCGGCAGCCATTGGCCACGGCCCTTGGGCCGGTTCGGGTCGCGGTCGCCGTCGTCGAAGCGGGCGACATAGAGAGTGCCCTGGTCGAGCAGGTCGCGATTGGCCTTGGGATCGTCCTGCAGGCGATCGCGGCTGACGAACTTGTAGATGAATTCGCCGCGTTCGTCGTCGCCCATGTAGACCACCACGCGGCCGTCGCGGGTGCGGGTGAGGGCGGCGTTCTCGTGCTTGAAGCGACCCAGGGCGGTACGTTTGACCGGCTTGCGCTCGGGATCGAAGGGATCGATCTCGGTGATCCAGCCGTGGCGGTTGAGTTCGTTGGGATTTTGCGCCAGGTCGAAACGGTCGTCGTGCAGGTGCCAGTCGTTCTCCACGCTGGCGTGCTTGACGCTGTAGCGCTTCTGGGCGGCGTTGAATTTCAGATTGGCGTCGCGGCTGCCAAAGACGTCGGTGAAATTCTCTTCGCAGGTCAGGTAGGTGTGCCAGGGCGTGGCGCCGCTGGAGCAGTTCTGGAAGGTGCCCAGCACCTCGCGTCCGGCCGGGTCGGCGGCCGTCTTGAGCAGCTCGTGGCCGGCGGCCGGACCACTGACGGCGATGGGCGTGTTGCCATGCACCCGGCGGTTGTAGGGCGAGCCCTGGATGAAGTGCCATTGGCCGTCCCGGCGCCGTACTTCGATCACCGAGACGCCCTCGGCGGCCTGGGCCTTGCGAGTGTCTTCCAGCGACTTGGGCGGCGTGCCGTGGCTGAGCAGGTAGCGATAGTTGGTGTATTCGTTGTTGATCGCCATCAGCGCCCGCTCCGGATCGTCCGGGAAGGGGAAGAAGGCCATGCCATCGTTGTTGTCGCCGAATTGCACGGCCTGGTCGGCGGCGCTGGGGCTGCCATCGGGACGGAAGGCCGGGCCGTCGGCGTGCAGCGGCTGGCCCCAGCTGATGAGCACGCTGGCGCGATAGCCGGGCGGCACCACCAGGGTGTCGGCGGTGGAAGCCGGGATGTTGGCGAAGCCGATCAGGGGATTGCCCGTAGCCTCGCCTACGGCGTCGGCCAGGGCGCTACGCCCGAGCAGGCCACCACCGAGAAACAGGGCGGCACCCGCCAGGGCGCCAGCGCCAATGAAGCGTCGACGGCTCAGCTGGACGAGGCGTTCGAGATCGGTCTGGTCGTTGTGCATGCGGATGGCTCCCTCACGGTGTGCAGGCGAGGCTAGTCAGACTAAATGACGTTTTGGTGACAGCCGCTAGTCACCGGGCGGTGGCGTTCGCGCCAGGCAATAGACGTCGACCCGATGGGTGCCGGCGCGTTTGAGCAGCAGCGCCAGGCTGTCGGCGGTCGCGCCCGTGGTCAGGACGTCATCTACCAGTGCCACATGACGACCCTCCAGTGCGGCGTCCTTCACCAGGGCGAAGGCCTGCTTGAGATTGCGCCGCCGCTCGCTGGCGCTCAGCCCTTGCTGGCTGTGGTGCTCCTGAACCCGCTGCAGCAGCTCGACCTCGACCGGCAGGTGTAGGGCCTTGCCGAGCCAGCCGGCCAACAGGGCGGCCTGGTTGAAGCCGCGCTGACGCAGGCGCAGTGGAGAAAGAGGTACCGGCAGCAACAGCGCCGGGCGTGGCTGGCCTTCGTCGAACAGATGCTGTAGATGCCGCGCCAGCAGCGCCCCGGCCAGACGACCGAGACTGCCCTGGTCACGGTGCTTGAATCTGTTGATCAGGGTGTCGACCGGAAAGGCATAGCGCCAGGGTGTCAGCACCTGGTCGAAGGCCGGCGGTCTGGCCAGGCAGCTGCCGCACAGCAGGCCGTTCACCGACAGTGGCAGAGCGCAGCACCGGCAATGAGGGCCGAGCCAGGGGAGTTCGCTGTCGCAGCCTTCGCACAGCGGCAATCCGGCAGGTAGCCAACGGGCGCAGAGGGCACAACTGGTACCCGGCCGCAGGCGTTGCCACTGGCGCTTCAGGGTATGGGAAAAAGCTAGAGTCATGGCGGCGTCCGTGCCGATCGAGATCCCTACTGTGCCAGGCAGCGGGCCTGGCGACCAGTCAGCCGCGAATCAGCCAGCCCATCACCATCAGGCCCAGGATCAGCCAGATGACGCCGCCCACTATCGAGCGGGCCATGAAGGCACGCACCGCGGCGTAGAGCAGCAGCAGGCCGACGGCCAGGACCACGAAACTGATATAGGAGTCGTCCATGCCGATGGAGCGCGCCATGCCATGGAGGAAGTCATGGACGGCATCGGCGATGCCGCCCAGGACCGAGCCGAACAGGTCGATGATGAAACGGATGACTTGGCCCAGCGCCGCGCCGAGCCAATCGAAGAAGCCTTCAGTACGCATGGATGTTTCCGGATCCTTGGCAATGTCCCTTGGAACCCGCGAAGCCCGCCGGGTTCGCTGGTGATCCGCGCTACACTGCGCGTTTTCCGCAGTGTCTCTCAAGTCTTAAGAGTCTATTCAATGGCTCGCGAGCTAGAGACAAACAAGGCGAAAAGGGCCGAGGAAGCGAAGTTTACATAGGGTAAATGCGCATTCCGAAGCCCTTTTCAACGCGGTTTGGCCAACGCGCAGCAGACTTTGAACAGACTCTACAGTGATGACCGCTACCGACTCCCTTCCGCTGATCCTGCTTCCCGGCCTGCTCTGCGACAGCCGTCTCTGGGCCACCCAGGCCGCCGACCTGGCCGACGTCTGTCCGGTACTCATTCCCGACCTCACCCGCGATCTGGGCATCGCCGCCCTGGCGCGCCGGGTGCTGGCCGAGGCGCCGCCGTGCTTCACCCTGGGCGCGCTGTCCATGGGCGGCTACGTGGCCTTCGAGATCCTGCGCCAGGCGCCCGAGCGGGTGGCGCGACTGGCGCTGTTCGACACCATGGCCAGCCCGGACGCCCCCGAGCGCGCCGCCCAGCGCCGCGCCATGCTCGAACTGGCCGAGCGCGGGCGTTTCCTCGGTATCAGTCCGCAACTGCTGCCGCGGCTGATCCACGCCTCGCGCCTGGGCACGCCGGTGGCCGATACCGTGTTGGCCATGGGCAAGGCGGTGGGCAAGGAGGCCTTCCTGCGCCAGCAGCAGTCGATCATCGATCGCCCCGACTCGCGGCCGACCCTGGCGCAGATCCGCATACCGACCCTGATCGTGGTCGGCGCCCAGGACCTGCTCACTCCGCAGGCCGAAGCCGAGCTCATGCACGCCGGTATCCAGGACTCGCGCCTGGTGGTGCTGGATGACTGCGGCCACCTGCCGCCACTGGAGTTGCCAGAGCGGACCACGGCGCTGCTGCGGGAATGGCTGGCCTGACCCCTCGTCGCGGACGCTGAACCCAGGCGGCAGGCGGGCCTCCATTGGCAAAGCCCTGAGGGAGTCCAGCATGCCACGTCGTCCGCCTCTGTCCATCCTCTCCCTGGTACTGGGCCTCGCCCCCGCCGCCTTGGCCCTGGCCGCGCCGGTGGGTGCCGGTCAGCCCGAACGACTGCGCTTCGCCGATGATGGCGTCATCCCCAACAGCCGCCTGCCCGTGCTGCTCTATCGCCAGGTGCCGCTGGAGGGCGCTGACCGTGCCGCGGCGCTGGAAGAGCTGTTCGTTACCTATGGCTGGCCGCCGCAATGGCGCTATGGTGTCTACCGCTACCACCACTATCACCCCAATGCCCATGAGGTGCTGGGCGTGGCCAGGGGCCGGGCCAAGCTGCGTCTCGGCGGCGAACAGGGGCAGGATGTGCAGGTGACCGCAGGCGACGTGGTAGTGCTGCCAGCGGGTACCGGACACCGCAACCTGGAGTCCAGCGCGGACTTCCTGGTGGTAGGCGCCTATCCGCCGGATCAGCAGGACTTCATCACCCAGCGCGCCGATCCAGCCGCCCATGCCCGCTCGGTCGGATTGATCGCCGGGGTGCCCTTGCCGGCGAGCGATCCGGTGACCGGGCGTGAGGGCGCGCTGCCAGCACTCTGGCGCTAGCAGAGTCGCGTCAGGGTGGCTTCGTCCGGTTGACCGGCGAAAAAGGTCTTGAGCGCCTGGCGAAAGGGTTCGGGGTCTTCGGCCACGGCAGCGAAGAGGGTGAGGCTGGAGTGGAACTTGAGATCGTCCGGCTGCCCGAACAGCGCGGTGGCGGACAGCTCAGGATGTTCCAGCGCCGCCGCGGTGATCTCCCGCAGGCGTGGCCCCAGCAGCGGATGCGTCAGATAGGCATTGGCCTCGTCGCGGGAGGCGATGGCGTAGTGGCGGGCGGTCTCGCTGCGCCCGAGTCCCTGGATCTGCGGAAAGATGAACCACATCCAGTGGCTGCGCTTGCGGCCGGCGCGGATCTCCGCCAGGGCGGTGGCATAGGTGTCTGCCTGGGCGTCGAGGAAGCGTTGCAGATCGTGAACGGCGGGCATGGCGGAAACTCCGGGCCTTTTGCCTATCGGCAGGCTGGCCCGGAGGAAGTGCCGGTCAAGGGATGAGCGGTCTAGCTGCGGATCGTCTGGTAGCGGGGCTCCCCGCCTTCGCTGACCTCGTCCAGATCGATGCGCGACGTCTCGGGCAGGCTCAGGCCACCGACCAGACCGAGCAGGGCGACCAGGATCAGGTAGAGCGCCGGCGAGAGGTTGCTGCCAGTGGCGCCGATCAGCCAAGTCGCCATCAGCGGCGCGGTGCCGCCGAAAATGGTGTAGGCCAGGTTGTAGGTGATGGCGCCCGCGGTGTAGCGGGTGCGGGTGGGGAAGATCTCACTGAGCAGCGGCGCCGTCACCACGTTGCACAGCACCGCCCCGGCGCCCAGCAGCAGACTGCCCAGCAGGGCGCTGCCGAACTGCCCACTGCTGGCCAGCAGCAGCGCCGGATAGACGCCTACCGCCAGGACCAGGCTGGCCAGCACCGTGGTCATGCGCCGACCGATGCGGTCGGTGACGCGCCCCAGCACCGGGCAGGCGGCCGCCGCGGCGAACAGGGTGATCAGGCTGATGGCCAAGGCCGCGGCCCGGTCGAAGCCGCCGGCCAGTTGCAGGTAGGTGGAGAAGTAGGTGGTGAACATATAGAAGGACAGCGCCGTCAGCGAGATGAAGGCACCCAGGCGCAGGATGGAGCGACCCTGCAGCCTGAGCGTCTCCCCTAGCGGCGAATGGCTGACCTCATGGTCGGCTTCCAGTGCCTGGAAGGCCGGTGTCTCGTCCAGCTTCAGGCGCAGGTAGAGGCCGATCAGGCCCAGCGGCGCGGCGGCCAGGAAGGGGATGCGCCAGCCCCAGTCGGCCATGGCCGTGGCACCCAGCAGCCGCTCCAGGCCCCAGGCGGTCAGGGCTGCGCTGGCGAAGGCAAGAAAGGTCGAGACCGGTACGAAGCTGCCATAGCGCCCGCGCCGATCGCGCGGCGAATGCTCCATCACGTAGGCGCAGGCCCCGGCGTATTCGCCGCCGGCGGAAAAGCCCTGGGCGCAGCGGATCAGCGTCAGCAGGATCGGTGCCCAGATGCCGATGGTGGCGTAGCTGGGCAGGAGGCCGATCAGGGCGGTGGCGCCGGCCATGATCAGGATGGTCAGCGCCAGGGTGCGCTTGCGGCCGATGCGGTCGCCCAGCAGACCGAAGACGATGCCGCCCAGCGGCCGGAAGGCGAAGGCCACGGCGAAGACGGCAAAGGTCTTGAGCAGGCCGGCGGTGGCATCGCCACTGGGAAAGAAGTGCGCCGCGAGCAGGGTGGCGAGAAAGCCGTAGAGGGCGAAATCGAACCATTCGACGAAGTTGCCGATGGACGCGGCGGAGATGACCTTGCGCAGGGTGGCGGGTGAAACGGAAGTCGCTGTCTGGCTCATGGCGGGCCTCGGGAAAGGGCGGAGACGGAGGCAGAAATGGAGCGCCTTGTTTTATTGTCATGAAATCGGGGCGTACCGCAGGATCGACCCTAATCCTTTTGCCGTGACCGAGCAGTCCCGCCAGCGACTTGTCCACCGTTGGAACCGACTTCAGGAGCCCAGCCATGACCATGACGACCACCTATGCGGAAAAGGAGCCCGCCCGCACCGATGTCGAGGCCCTGCCGGGTGTCACCCTGCTGGAGTTCGGCGCACCCTGGTGCGGCCACTGTCGTGCCGCCCAGCCGCTGCTGGCCATGGCGCTGGCGGACTACCCCGGCGTGCGCCATCTCAAGATCGAGGACGGCTCCGGCCGCCGCCTGGGGCGCTCCTTTCGCGTCAAGCTCTGGCCCACGCTGATCGTGTTCAAGGACGGCCAGGAACTGGCGCGGCTGGTGCGTCCGGCGACAGCGGCGTCCGTGCGCGAAGCCCTGGCCGTGGCGGACTGACCGGTCGCTCCGCTCGTTCTCGCCGCGCTTGACAAGGCCAGGCCTGAAACATTAGTTTCAAACGACTGTTTAAACGCCCTGGCGGAAGGTCCGCAGCGACGCTGCCGCCACCCTCGACAACAAGCATTCGCAAAGAGGTCACAGTCATGCCCGATTACAAAGCCCCCCTGCGGGACATCCGCTTCGTTCGCGACGAACTCCTGGGCTATGACGCGCACTACCAGAGCCTGCCCGGTTGCGGCGATGCCACTCCCGACATGGTCTCCGCCATCCTCGAGGAAGGTGCCAAGTTCTGCGAACAGGTCCTGGCGCCGCTCAATCGCATCGGCGACCAGCAGGGCTGCACCTGGAGCGAAGAAGGGGTGAAGACCCCGGATGGCTTCAAGGAAGCCTATGCCCAGTTCGTCGAGGGCGGTTGGCCGAGCCTGGCGCACAACCCGGCCCACGGCGGTCAGGGCCTGCCCGAGTCCCTCGGCATTTCCCTCTCGGAAATGGTCGGTCAGGCCAACTGGTCCTGGGGCATGTACCCCGGCCTGTCCCACGGTGCCATGAACACCCTGGAACAGCACGGCACCGACGAGCAGAAGCACACCTACCTGGAAAAGCTGGTGACCGGTGAATGGACCGGCACCATGTGCCTGACCGAACCCCACTGCGGTTCCGACCTGGGCATGCTGCGCACCAAGGCCGAGCCGCGTGCGGACGGCAGCTACGCCATCACCGGCACCAAGATCTTCATCTCCGCCGGCGAACACGACATGGCCGAGAACATCGTCCATATCGTGCTGGCTCGCCTGCCCGATGCCCCCGCCGGCACCAAGGGCATCTCGCTGTTCATCGTGCCCAAGCGCCTGCCCGACGCCAGCGGCGCGGCCGGCGAGCGCAACGCCGTGCACTGCGGTTCCCTCGAACACAAGATGGGCATCCACGGCAACGCCACCTGCGTGATGAACTTCGACGGCGCCACCGGCTTCCTGATCGGCCCGCCGAATCGTGGTCTGAACTGCATGTTCACCTTCATGAACTTCGCCCGCATCGGCACCGCCCTGCAGGGCCTGGCCCATGCCGAGGTGGCCTTCCAGGGCGGTCTGAAGTACGCCCGCGAGCGGCTGCAGATGCGTTCCCTGACCGGTCCCAAGGCGCCCGAGAAACCCGCCGACCCCATCATCGTGCACCCCGACGTGCGCCGCATGCTGCTGACCATGAAGGCCTTCGCCGAAGGCAGCCGGGCGATGATCTACTACACCGCCAAGCTGGTGGACATCCTCAAGTACAGCCAGGACGAGGAGCAGAAGCAGCAGGTCGAGACCCAGATGGCCTTCCTCACGCCCATCGCCAAGGCCTTCATGACCGAGGTGGGTTTCGAGGCGGCGAGCCACGGCGTGCAGATCTATGGTGGCCACGGCTACATCGCCGAGTGGGGCATGGAGCAGAACCTGCGCGATGCCCGTATCGCTATGCTCTACGAGGGCACCACCGGTATCCAGGCCATCGATCTGCTGGGTCGCAAGGTATTGATGACCCAGGGTGAATCCCTCAAGGCCTTCACCAAGGTGGTGCACAAGTTCTGCCAGGCCAATGCCGAGAATGCCGAGCTCAAGGCCTTCGTCGAGCCGCTGGCCAAGCTGAACAAGGAGTGGGGCGAGATCACCCTCAAGGTCGGCATGGCCGCCATGAAGGATCGCGAAGAGGTGGGCGCCGCCGCCGTCGACTACCTGATGTACTCCGGCTATGTCTGCCTGGCGTACTTCTGGGCCGACATGGCGCGGGTCGCCGCCGAGAAGCTGGCCGCCGGTACCGACGAGGCCGCCTTCTACCAGGCTAAGCTGGCCACCGCGCGCTTCTACTATGAGCGCCTGTTGCCCCGTACCCGCGCCCATGCCGAAGCGCTGCTGGCCGGCGCCGGCAGCCTGATGGCCCTGGCCGAGGAAGACTTCGCTCTCGGCTACTAAGCCGTTGCAGCTCCACTGAAAACCCTGCTACGGCGGGGTTTTCGCCTTTTAGCGGCCGCGAAAAAACCACCCATTGCAAACCTCCGATCGGCTGACCATGGGGTCATATCATGAACCTATGTCTCCCTTCCGGTTCGGTCTTACACTCGAGTCATACCGACAAGAACACCTTCCGAGGAGACTCGACATGGCCGACTACACCCCGCCGCTTCGCGATATCCGTTTCGTGCTGGATGCCGTCCTCAAGGTCAAGGACCGCTGGAGTCAGTGGCCTGCCCTGGCCGAAGTGGTGGACGGCGAGACCGCCGATGCCATCCTCGAAGAAGCCGGCAAGCTGTGCGCCCAGGAACTGGCGCCGCTCAATCGCAATTCCGATGAAGAAGGCTGTCACTGGCAAGACGGCGAAGTCACCACGCCCCAGGGCTTCCGTCAGGCCTACCAGGCCTTCGCCGAAGGCGGCTGGGTCGGTGTCGGTGGTGATCCCGAATACGGCGGCATGGGCATGCCCAAGGTGCTCACCGCCCAGGTCGAGGAAATGATGCACGCCAGCTGCCTGGCCTTCGGTCTCTATCCGATGCTCAGCGCCGGTGCCTGCCTGGCCCTGCACGCCCATGGCAGCACAGAACTGAAGCAGGCCTACCTGCCCAATCTCTACAGTGGCCAGTGGGCCGGCTCCATGTGCCTGACCGAGCCCCATGCCGGTACCGACCTGGGCCTGATCCGCACCCGCGCCGAGCCCCAGGCCGACGGCAGCTACCGGGTCACCGGCACCAAGATCTTCATCACCGCCGGCGAGCACGACCTCACCGAGAACATCATCCATCTGGTGCTGGCCAAGCTGCCCGACGCTCCGGCCGGCTCCCGGGGCATCTCGCTCTTCCTGGTGCCTAAGATCCTGGTAGACGAAGCGGGGGCCCTGGGCGCGCGCAACGCCGTGGCCTGCGGCTCCCTGGAGCACAAGATGGGCATCAAGGGCGCCGCCACCTGCGTGATGAACTTCGATGGCGCGGTGGGCTATCTGGTGGGCGAGGTCAACAAGGGTCTGGCCGCCATGTTCACCATGATGAACTACGAGCGCCTGGGCGTCGGCATACAGGGCCTGGGTTCGAGCGAGCGCTCCTACCAGAATGCCCTGGCCTATGCCCGCGAGCGCCTGCAGAGTCGTTCGCCGGGCGGCATCCAGCAGGCCGCCAAGAGCGCCGATCCCATCATCGTCCATCCCGATGTGCGGCGCATGCTGCTGACCATGAAGGCCCTGAACGAAGGCGGCCGGCTGTTCTCTAGCTATGTCGCCCTGCAACTCGACACCGCCAAGTACAGCCCCGAGCCCATCGAGCGCGAGCGCGCCGAAGCCCTGGTGGCGCTGCTCACCCCGGTGGCCAAGGGCTTCCTGACCGATCTCGGCCTGGAACTCTGCGTCGCCGGTCAGCAGGTGTTCGGCGGCCATGGCTACATCCGCGAATGGGGCCAGGAGCAGCTGGTACGCGACGTGCGCATCACCCAGATCTACGAAGGCACCAATGGCATCCAGGCCCTCGACCTGGTCGGCCGCAAGTTGGCCGGCAGCCGCGGAGCCCTCTACCGGCCCTTCAGCGAAGAGGTCCATGGCTATCTGGGCGGTCTGCCCGCGGACAGCGAATTCGCCGCACCCCTGCGCCAGGCCCTGGATCAGCTGGACGGCGCGACCGAATGGTTGCTGCGGGCCGGCGCCAGCGATCCCCATGAGCTGGGGGCGGCCTCGGTGGACTACCTGCACCTGTTCGGCTATGTCGCCTATGGCTACCTCTGGGCGCGTGCGGCGGCCGCCGCGGCGGATCAGGAGGCGACCTTCGCCGAGGCTAAGCTGGCCACCGCGCGCTTCTATTTCGCTCGCCTGCTGCCACGCACCCTGAGCCTGGCGGCTGCCGTGCGCAGCGGCGCCCAGCCGCTCTACGCCCTGGCCGAGGAGGCTTTCTAAACTGTTGACCGACAAGGTAAAAAGCCATGTCGTGTAAGCTTTGGCTTACGCGACGTCGCCGTGATAAGCCATCGCCCAGACCCGGTTGACTGCGTAATCTACACCCATCGGATCGCGGTACAGGATGTACCCAGCGCTCCAGATGATTTCAAGGAAATGTGGCCAGGATGGCCCCCCGGCAAGGATGTCGGGCAGAGACTTACAGGGAATAGATGGCCAAGGATTGGCGGCCCGACAAGGATGTCGGGTCAAGTCTGCGAAACCCCGCTTCGGCGGGGTTTTTTATTGCCTGCCGGAACCTGATTCAGGCCCTGCCAGTCTTAGAGGCATCTTCTTGCCTGCCCGCTACTGGAGCCTGAAATGGACCTCATCCGCCTTATCTTCGCCATCATCCTGCCGCCCGTGGGCGTCTTCCTCCAGGTCGGCTTCGGCGGCGCCTTCTGGCTCAACATCCTGCTGACGCTGCTGGGTTACATTCCGGGTATCATCCATGCTGTCTGGGTGATTGCCCGTCGCTGAAGCCGCGGCCTGATCGCGGCCCGAATGCCGCGATCGCCTGGCTGACCCCAGGGTCAGCGCCGACCGGAGCGAAGGGGGCCAGGGAGCAAGACGTCCGAGCTAGGCGGGCGCGCCTCCCATGGTCCTGTTCGAGGCCTCTCGGCCAGCCCGTGTCGGTATCCCTGATCGACCGTCGGTTGCGCCGCGGTCAGTGACGACACCCCTCCGCAGGCCGAGGCTTTGCCGTCGCCGACCGTTTTGTCCCGTACAAGGCTTTCAGACCCCATGAATCGCGAGTCGCCCCTCGATCAGAAGCTCTTCAGCCAGATCCTCAAGCGCAATCTTTCCCTGCCGCTGAGCATCGGTGTCTTCAGCGCGATCTTCTTCATCGCCATCATCTATTACCTGCTGAAGGTCACCCAGTGGGTCGAGCACACCGACCGTGTCATCAGCGAGGCCAACGCCAACTTCCGCCTGGTGGTCGATCTGGAAACCGGGATGCGCGGCTATCTGTTGAGCGGCAATACCGCGTTCCTGCAGCCCTATGAGCGCGCCCTGCCCAACGTCGAGCCGCAACTGGATGAACTGAAGAATCTGGTCAGCGACAGCGCCGTGCAGATCCGCCGACTGGAGCGGATCGAAGCGGTGCACCGCGAGTGGCGCCAATACGCCAGCCAGGCGATCGAGGCGCGGCGCACCGGAGGGGATTTCCAGACCCCGCTGAGCGACGGCCAGGGCAAGAATCGCATCGACAGCATCCGTCGCGACTACACTGATTTCATCGCCTACGAAGAGCAGATGCGCGCCGAGCGCACCGCGACGGCCAGCCGCATGACGGTGATCTTCGTCGCCGCCTTCCTCATCGTCAGCCTGCTGCTCTCGGGCATCATGGCCTTCTTTGGTCGCCGCGAACTCATGCGGCTCTCCGCGACCTACACCCGGCTGCTCGACCAGCAGGTCGAGCACACCGACAATCTGGAGCGCCAGAGCTGGTTCCGCTCGGGCCAGAATCAGCTGTCGGAAGCGGTCATCGGCCAGGCGACGCTGGCGCCGCTGGGGCAGAGCATCCTGCAATTCCTGGCGCGCTATCTCAGCGCCGCGGCCGGTGCCCTCTATGTCCGGCTCGACGACGGCAGCCTGGAGCGCGTCGCCGACTACGCCCTCGATGACGAGGGCCGTCGCCGTCGCCAGCGCCTGGCGCCGGGCGAGGGTCTGGCCGGGCAAGCCGTGCTGGACGGGCGCCTCGTGGCGCTCGACCAGTTGCCCCTCGACTACCTCAAGGTCAATTCGGCGCTGGGTGAACGCCAGGCCAGTGCGGCGCTCATCGTGCCCATCGAGAACGATGGCCGGGTGAATGGCGTGGTCGAACTGGGCTTCCTGCGCGCCCTGCGTCCGCAAGACGAAGAACTGCTGACCCTGATCGCCGACTCCATCGGCTCCTCGGTGGAGGCCGCGCGCTATCGCCAACGGCTGCAGCAGGTGCTGGCGGAAACCCAGCAACTCAACGAAGAACTCCAGGTACAGCAGGAAGAACTGCGCACCGCCAACGAAGAGCTGGAAGAACAGTCCCAGGCGCTCAAGGAATCCCAGGTTCATCTGGAGCAGCAGCAGGCCGAACTGGAACAGACCAACGAGCAGCTCTCCGAGCAGGCCCAGGAACTGCTGCAGCAGCGCGACGTGCTGGACGACCGCAACAATCGCCTCAACGAAGCCCAGCAGCTGCTGGAAGACCGGGCGCGCGAGCTGGAACGGGCCAGCCAGTACAAGTCCGAATTCCTGGCGAACATGTCCCACGAATTGCGCACGCCGCTGAACAGCTCGCTGATCCTCTCCAAGCTGCTGGCGGACAACCCGGCCGGCAACCTCAGCAGCGAGCAGGTGCGCTACGCCGAGTCCATCTATTCGGCGGGCAACGACCTGCTGACCCTGATCAACGACATCCTCGACATCTCCAAGGTCGAGGCCGGCATGCTGGAGATCCGCCCGGAGCAGATGTCCGTGCGCCGCCTGGTGGAAGCCCTGAAGACCGCCTTCGAGCCGGTGGCCCAGAACAAGGGCGTCGCCTTCGTGGTGGAGCTGGATGCGCGGATGCCGCCGGCCTTCCTCAGCGATCGCCAGCGGGTCGAGCAGATCCTCAAGAACCTGCTGTCCAACGCCTTCAAGTTCACCGAGCACGGCCAGGTGACCTTGCGCCTGTCGCTGGAAGACGGCCAGCCCAGTTTCGCCGTGAGCGATACTGGCATCGGCATCGCCTCCGAGCAGCAGGAGCTGATCTTCGAGGCCTTCCGCCAGGCGGACGGCGCCATCACCCGTCGCTACGGCGGCACCGGCCTGGGGCTGTCGATCTCCCGCGACTTGGCGCTGCTGCTGGGTGGTACCCTGAGCGTCACCAGCCAGCCGGGCGAGGGCAGTACCTTCACCCTGCGCCTGCCGCTGGAGTACCAGGAAGCCGCCGCGCCCGCTCTGCCCATCACTCCAGTCACCGCCCCTGCCGCGATCACCGCTCCGGCCGCGGCATCCGCGCCCCTGCCGGCCCTGGCCGCCACCCCGCGTCCGCCGGCCGCACCGCCGATCACCGAGGCGGCGGCTCCCGTGGGAGCGGCCTTCGCCGACGACCGCGACAGCTGGCCCTATCCGGATCGCCGGGTACTGGTGATCGAAGACGAGGTGCCCTTCGCGCAGATCCTCTTCGATCTGGCCCACGAACTGAAGTACAGCTGCCTGGTGGCCCATCGGGCCGAGGAAGGCTTCGCCGCGGCGCTGGAATACCGTCCCGATGCCATCCTGCTGGACATGGGGCTGCCGGATCATTCCGGCCTCACGGTGCTGGAGCGACTCAAGGAAAATCCCCTGACCCGGCACATCCCGGTGCACGTGGTCTCGGCCTCGGATCGCATCGAGACCGCCATGCACATGGGCGCAGTCGGCTACGCCATCAAGCCCACCACCCGCGACGAACTGCGTGAGGCCTTCACCCGCCTGGAAGCCAAGTTCGCCGCCGGCATCAAGCGGGTGCTGCTGGTGGAGGACGACGCCCTGCAGCGCGACAGCATCGCCAAGCTGATCGGCGACGTGGACGTGGAGATCACCGCCGTGGAGATGGGTAGCCAGGCCCTGGAACTGCTGCGCGACGAGGTCTACGACTGCATGGTCATCGACCTCAAGCTGCCGGACATGGAAGGCGGCGAACTGCTCGAACGCATGGCCAGTGAGGACATCTGCTCCTTCCCGCCGGTGATCGTCTATACCGGACGCAGCCTGACCCGCGATGAAGAGGCGGCGCTGCTCAAGTATTCGCGCTCCATCATCATCAAGGGCGCGCGCTCGCCGGAGCGGCTGCTCGACGAAGTGACCCTGTTCCTGCACAAGATCGAGGCCGACATGCCGCTCGATCGCCAGCGCATGCTGGAAAGCGCCCGCAGCCGCGAAAAGGCCTTCGACGGCCGCACCCTGCTGCTGGTGGACGACGACGTGCGCAACATCTTCGCGCTCACCAGTGCCCTGGAGCAGAAGGGCGCCAAGGTGGAGATCGCCCGCAACGGCCTGGAAGCGCTGGAGAAGCTCGATAACAGCGACACCATCGACCTGGTGCTGATGGACATCATGATGCCGATGATGGACGGCTACGAAGCCATGCGCGAGATCCGCAAGCGGCCGCACATGAAGAAGCTGCCGATCATCGCCATCACCGCCAAGGCCATGAAGGACGATCAGGAGCGCTGCCTCGCCGCCGGCGCCAGCGACTACCTGGCCAAGCCCATCGACCTGGACCGGCTGTTCTCGCTGATCCGCGTCTGGATGCCGTCCTTGGAGCGGCTGTAGGTCATGAGCGAACGGCTGCAGGACATCGAGCTGAGGTTGCTGCTGGAAGGCATCTTCCTGAGATACAGCCACGACTTCCGCAATTACTCCAAGGCCTCGCTCAAGCGCCGGGTGCTGCAGGCGCTGACACGCTTCGACTGCCCGAGCATCTCGGCGCTGCAGGAGCGGGTGCTGCGCGATCCGGCGCTGTTCGCCGAGCTGCTGCAATTCATCACCATCCCGGTCAGCGAGATGTTTCGCGATCCCGGCTACTTCCTCGCCCTGCGCCAGCAGGTGGTGCCGGTCTTGCGCACCTACCCCTCGCTCAAGGTGTGGATCGCCGGCTGCAGTACCGGCGAGGAAGTCTTCTCGATGGCCATCCTGTTCCAGGAAGAAGGGCTGCTCGAGCGCACCCTGTTCTATGCCACCGACATCAATCCGCGCTCCATGGAAAAGGCCCGCCAGGGCATCTTTCCGCTGGAGCGGATGCGCGCCTATACCGCCAGCTACCAGAAAGCCGGCGGCACCCGTGCGTTTTCCGACTATTACACCGCGGCCTACGATGGCGCCCTGTTCGACAAGTCGCTGATCGCCAACGTGACCTTCGCCGACCACAGCCTGGCCACCGACAGCGTCTTTTCCGAGACGCAGCTGGTGTCCTGCCGCAACGTGCTCATCTACTTCAACAAGAATCTGCAGAATCGGGCACTCGGCCTGTTCCACGAGTCCTTGAGTCATCGCGGCTTTCTCGGCCTGGGCAGCAAGGAGTCGCTGGACTTCTCCGCCTATGCCAACCACTTCGAGCCGGTGGTGAAGCAGGAACGGCTGTTCCGCAGGCTCTAGCATGTTCCCGCCCCTGAAGCCGTTGCGCCTCATCGTCATCGGAGCCTCTGCCGGCGGGCTGCAGGTGCTGCTGCGCCTGCTCTCGACCCTGCCGGCCAGTTACCGCCTGCCGTTGGCCGTGGTGCTGCACCTGCCGGACGATCGCACCTCGCGCCTGGCCGAGCTGTTTCAGCAGCGGCTGGCCTTGCGGGTACGCGAAGCCGAGGACAAGGACGCTATACTGCCCGGCACCCTGTATTTCGCGCCGCCGGGTTATCACCTGCTGGTGGAGGACGACTTCACCCTGTCGCTGTCACGCGACGAGCCGGTGCAGTTTTCCCGGCCGTCCATCGATGTCTTGTTCGAAAGCGCAGCCGACGCCCTGGGCGAGCAGGTCTGCGGCGTCCTGCTCACCGGCGCCAACCACGACGGCGCCAGCGGCCTGCACGCCCTGGCTCAGAATGGAGCGGTCACCGTCGTCCAGTCGCCGCAGTCGGCCGAGGTGCCGACCATGCCCGAGGCGGCGCTAAAGAGATTCCACCCGGATTTCGTGCTGGATGTGCCGGGCATCCATCTATTGCTCATCGAGCTGGAACGCGACCATGGCTGAAGTACCCGTCGAACAGGCGAAGCTCCTGCTCGTAGACGACCTGCCGGAAAACCTCCTGGCACTGGAAGCCCTGCTGCGCAGCGAGGCGCTGGAGATCTTCCAGGCCAGCTCCGCCGAGGCCGCGCTGGAGCTCCTGCTGATGCACGAATTCGCCCTGGCGATCCTCGATGTGCAGATGCCGGGCATGAACGGTTTCGAACTGGCGGAGATGATGCGCGGCCTGGAAAAGACCCGGCACATCCCCATCGTCTTCGTCAGCGCCGCCGGTCGCGACCTCAACTATGCCTTCAAGGGCTACGAGAGTGGTGCGGTGGACTTCCTGCACAAGCCCCTCGATGTCCACGCGGTCAAGAGCAAGACCCGGGTCTTCGTCGACCTCTACTGGCACCGCAAGCGCCTGGCCGAGCAACTGGTGGCCCTGGAGCAGAGTCGCCAGGAGCAGGAGATCCTGCTCGCCGAGCTGCGCCAGACCCAGGTCGAGCTGCAGCAGGCGGTACGCACTCGCGACGACTTCATGTCCATGGTCTCCCACGAACTCAAGACGCCGCTCAACACCCTGATGCTCGAAGCCCAGCTGCGCCGCATGTACCTGGACAAGGGCAAGCTGGAGGCCTTCACCCCCGACAAGCTGGCCGGCATGGCCGAGCGTGACGAGCGGCAGATCCAGCGCCTGGTGCACCTGATCGACGACATGCTCGACATCTCGCGCATCCGCACCGGCAAGCTGTCCATCCGCCCCTCGCAGTGCGACCTCGCCGCCCTGGTCAACACCGTGGTCGACAGCTTCGCCTCGCAATTCGCTGCTGCCGGTTGCCCGGTGGAGCTGCACGCCGAAGGCCCGGCACCTGGCTACTGGGATGAATTCCGCATCGAGCAGGTGATCACCAACCTGCTGACCAACGCCATGAGATACGGCGCCGGGCGTCCGGTGGAGATTTCCCTGCGCAGCGACGGCGCCGACGTGGAGCTGAGCGTCAAGGACCACGGCATCGGTATCCCGGTGGAGCACCAGGCGCTGATCTTCCGCCAGTTCGAGCGCGCCAGCGGCACCGAGAACATCGCCGGCCTGGGCCTTGGCCTCTATATCGCCGACCAGATCGTCAAGGCGCACCGTGGCAGCCTGCACGTGGAAAGCATCGCCGGGCAGGGCGCGACCTTCCGCCTGCGGCTGCCTTGCCTACCGGCCTAGGTAGCATTGACAGGATTCCAGGCGCCCGCGAGAATCGCGAAAAGAGGTGGGATGTCGTACCTCTTGCCAGATAACTCCATAAGAAGGCGCCCGCTCATGTCCAAAGTCTCCTCGTCACCTTTCCACCGTCTGTTGCTGACCGGCGCTGCCGGCGGCCTGGGCAAGGAGCTGCGCCAGCGGCTCAAACCCCATGCCGAGATCCTGCGGCTGTCCGACATCGCGCCGATGGCTGCGGCCGAAGGCCCGGCGGAAGAGGTGGTGATCTGCGACCTGGCGGACAAGGCCGGCGTCCATGCCCTGGTGGAAGGCGTCGATGCCATCCTGCATTTCGGTGGCATCTCCACCGAGCATGCCTTCGAACCCATCCTCGAAGCCAACATCCGCGGCACCTTCAATCTCTATGAGGCCGCGCGTCGTCACGGGGTGAAGCGCATCGTCTTCGCCAGCTCCAACCATGTCATCGGCTTCTATCGCCAGGACCAGCGCATCGACGCCAGCGTGCCCCAGCGTCCGGACAGCTACTACGGCCTGTCCAAGGCCTTTGGCGAGGACCTGGCCACCTTCTATTTTGATCGCTATGGCATCGAGACGGTGAGCATCCGCATCGGCTCCTCCTTCCCCGAGGCGCAGAATCGCCGCATGCTCGCTACCTGGCTGAGCTACGAAGACCTGACCGATCTCATCCTGCGCAGTCTGACCACGCCCGACGTCGGCCATACCATCGTCTATGGCGCCTCCGCCAACCGCGACAGCTGGTGGGACAACCGCCTGGCCGCGCACCTGGGCTTCCAGCCCAAGGACAACTCCGAGCAATTCCGCGCCAAGGTCGAGGCCCAGCCCATGCCAGCGGCGGACGATCCGTCCATGGTCTACCAGGGTGGTGCCTTCGTCGCCACCGGCCCCTTCGACGACTGAGGAGGGCCATCATGACTGCCGAATTGCTCGTCGATGCCCGCAACGCCACTGGCGAATGCCCGGTCTGGCAGGTCGCCGAACAGGCGCTCTACTGGGTCGATATCCCGGCCAAACGGCTGCACCGCTGGACCCCGGCTGGCGCCCTGGACAGCTGGAGCGCACCGGAAATGCTCGCCTGCATCGCCGCCCGCGAGGGTGGCGGCTGGCTCGCCGGTCTGGAAAGCGGCCTCTTCGCCCTGCAGGCCGAGGCTTCCGGCCAGTTCAGCGGCGAGCGCCTGGTCGCCCTCGACCATGCCCAGCCGGCCATGAGGTGCAACGACGGTCGCTGCGATCGTCAGGGCCGCTTCCTGGTGGGCACCATGGTGCAGGACATGGCGAAGGGCGCCCCGGTTGGTCGCCTCTACAGCCATACGGCCGGCGAGGGCACCCGGCTGCTGCTGGACGACCTCATCGTACCCAACGGCCTGGCCCTGAGCCCCGATGGCCGCACCCTCTATCTGTCCGACTCCCATCCCAGCCGCCAGCTGATCTGGGCGTTCGACTACGATCCCGACACGGGCATACCCAGCAACCGGCGGCTGTTCGTCGACATGAACGCCCATCCCGGCCGGCCGGATGGCGCCGCGGTGGATGTCGACGGCTGCTACTGGATCTGCGGCAACGATGCCGGCCTGGTCCATCGCTTCACGCCCGACGGTCGCCTCGATCGCTCCCTGGCCGTACCGGTCAAGAAGCCGGCCATGTGCGCCTTTGGCGGACGCAACCTGGACACCCTGTTCGTCACGTCCATCCGTCCGGGTGGCGATCTCACCGATCAGCCGTTGGCGGGTGGGCTGTTCGCCCTGGACCCGGGGGTGCAGGGGTTGCCGGAGCCCGCTTTCGCTGGCTGAGCCGGGCCCGGTTCAAGTACCGCAGGACTCCCGAGCGGCAGGGTCTTGAGCGGCGCCTGGCAATCTTGGGAAACCAGTTGTCATGCTTTTGTCATGAACATCGACAGGGGTCCTGCCCGGGCGGCTTATAATCAGATTCTATCCGCCGTAAACCGCCGCCATGACCTCTTCAACCGCAAGCCGCCCCACCGCCCGTTACTACGGCCTGGAATGGCTGCGATTCCTCATGGCGCTGTACATGGTCGTCTACCACCTGGGCGGCCTCTACAGCGATCTGCCGGATGCCTTCCGCCGCCTGGCCGGTATGGGCTTCTTCGCCACCAGCACCTTCTTCCTGCTCTCCGGTTTCCTGCTGGCCCACGTCAGCCTGGATCGCCAGGGCGCGCTCAAGGGCAGCTCGCGCGGCTTCGTCCTGCGGCGGCTGTGCAACCTCTATCCCATCCACCTGCTCACCCTGCTGGTGGCCCTGGGACTGTCCTACTGGCTGTCCCAGGATTCCTGGCTGGAACACGGGGTGCCGGTCTACTACAACCAGCACCCCTATCTGCAGGTGGAAGAGGGCGGCGCGCTGGACGAGATGCTGCCGCTGTCCTGGCTGGCCGCCACCACCCATGTCCTCCTGCAACTGCTCCTGCTGCAGTCCTGGGAGCCGCGCTTTCTCTGGCTCAACGGCGCTGCCTGGTCGATCTCGGCGCTGCTGTTCTTCTATTTGCTGTTTCCGCTGCTCGGCCCGCGGCTGATGCGCCTGCGCCGCTGGGCCCTGGCCGCTGCCGTGCTCTGGGGGCTCTATCTGCTCGGTCCGCTGGTGGCCACCTGGGCCCAGGCCTTCGATACCGTGACCGTGGGCGTCATCCATCGCAATCCGCTGATCCGCCTACCGGAATTCCTGCTCGGCATCCTGCTCTATCGCGCCGTGCAGGAGCCCTGGGTGGCCGAGACGACCCAGCGCCTGCGCGTGCCGCTGCTGCTGTTCGGCCTGACCGGCCTGTGGCTGGGCGCCCTGCTGCTGGAAGGCGATGGCCGCCGCTGGTTCTACCTAGTCCACAACGGCCTGCTCACGCCTTTCCAGGCCGTGGTGCTACTGGCCTGCGCCACTTTCGGCGAACCCGGCCGCGCCGGCGTGCGCCGCCTGGCCCAGCGCCTCGGCGAGGCCTCGCTGTGCATCTTCGCCGTCCACACCCCGCTGATCGGCGTGCTCGAACCCTGGACCCGCACCCTGCTGGGCTGGATGCACCTGGCCGGCGATAGCCTCGAAGACCTGGCCGAGGACGTCAGCGAGGCACTGGCGCTGCCCATCCCCATCCCCGGCTGGATGCTGCCGCTGCACCTGGCGCTCATCGTCCTGCTCGGCCTGGCCATGCAGCGCTGGGTGGCCGGTCCGTTGCGCCGCTGGCTGCAGGCGCGCTTGCCCAACTCTTAAGAAGGCCTTAAGCCAGCCCGGCTAGCCTCGCCGCAGGAATCCGCAGCGGAGCTGAGCCTTGTCCAGCGAATACGAAGTCCACGGCCCCCACGACCACGAAGTGGAGCACGCCGCCCACGGCGCCCATCGCCGCGATAGCCTTACCGGCCGCATCGCCGTCACCACCGCCATTCTCGCGACGCTAGGCGCCCTCTGCGCCTACCAGGGCGGCAACGCCGAGAGCCTGGCGCTCTACTACAAGAACGAAGAAGCCATCGCCAAGACCGAAGCCGCCAACCAGTGGGGCTACTACCAGGCCAAGGGCGAAAAGCAGAACCTTGCCGACTTGGGCGCCGCGCTCGCGACCAACCCCGACACCGCCCAGCGCTTCACCCAGGACAGCCAGCGCTACGCCCAGCAAAAGGCCGAGATCCGCATCAAGGCGGAAGCGCTGGAAGCCAAGGTCGATGCCAACGAAGCCCTGAGCGAAACCCAGCTCCACCGCCACCACCGCTGGGCCCAGGCCACCATGCTCATGCAGGTCGCCATCTCCCTGGCCGCCATCACTCTGCTGACCCGGCGGCGTTGGTTGCAGGCGGCGGTGTATGGGGTGGCGGGGGGAGGGGTGGTTGTTGGGGTATTGGCGCTTTTGCATGTATGAGCGCCAGAGGCATGAACGGCGAGGTGCAGGCACAAAAAAGCCGCGCAACGCGCGGCTCCTGAAAGCTGGTGGGCCCACACGGACTCGAACCGTGGACCAAAGGATTATGAGTCCTCTGCTCTAACCAACTGAGCTATAGGCCCTATAGCGCGGTGGAGTATACCGGGGGTGGCGGGGATCGCCAAACCCTTGTCGGGCATAAAAAAACCGGAGCCTGGGCTCCGGTTTCTGGTGCAGCGTGGGCGCCTTACTCGTCGAGGAAGGAGCGCAGGTGTTCGCTGCGGGACGGGTGGCGCAGCTTGCGCAGGGCCTTGGCTTCGATCTGGCGGATACGCTCGCGGGTGACGTCGAACTGCTTGCCCACTTCCTCGAGGGTGTGGTCGGTGTTCATGTCGATGCCGAAACGCATGCGCAGGACCTTGGCTTCACGGGCGGTGAGGCCGGAGAGCACGTCGCGGGTGGCTTCCTTGAGGCTTTCGCTAGTGGCCACTTCGATCGGGGACTGCATGGAGCTGTCCTCGATGAAATCGCCCAGGTGCGAATCCTCGTCGTCGCCGATGGGCGTCTCCATGGAGATCGGCTCCTTGGCGATCTTGAGCACCTTGCGGATCTTGTCCTCGGGCATCTCCATGCGCTCGCCCAGCTCTTCCGGGGTCGGCTCGCGACCCATCTCCTGCAGCATCTGGCGGGAGATCCGGTTCAGCTTGTTGATCGTCTCGATCATGTGCACCGGAATCCGGATGGTGCGCGCCTGGTCGGCGATGGAGCGGGTGATGGCCTGGCGAATCCACCAGGTGGCATAGGTGGAGAACTTGTAGCCACGGCGGTATTCGAACTTGTCCACCGCCTTCATCAGGCCGATGTTGCCTTCCTGGATCAGGTCGAGGAATTGCAGACCGCGGTTGGTGTACTTCTTGGCGATGGAGATCACCAGGCGCAGGTTCGCCTCGACCATTTCCTTCTTGGCGCGGCGGGCCTTGGCCTCGCCGATGGACATGGCGCGGTTGATGTCCTTGATCTGCGAGACTTTCAGCTCGTAGTCACGCTCCAGCTCGGCCAGCTGGGCCTGCTTGGCCTTGATGTCGGCCTGGAAGCGCTCGAGACCTTCGGCGTACTTGGGCTTGCCCTTGAGCAGGCCGGCGGTCCATTCGGTGTTGGTCTCGTTGCCGGGGAAGTGGCGCAGGAAATCGGCACGCGGCATGCGCGCATCGCGCACGGCGAGCTGCATGATGGCGCGCTCGAGGCCACGCACCCGCTCCAGGGATTCGCGCACGCGGATCACCAGGGCTTCGTACTGCTTGGGCACCAGCTTGATCGGCGAGAACAGCAGGGCCAGGGCGACGAATTCTTCCACGGCGTGGTCGTTGTCGCGGCCGTGCTTCTTCAGCACCTTCTTGGTCTTTTCCAGCTGCTCGGCGACTGCGCCGAAACGCAGGCGAGCCTCTTCCGGATCCGGACCGCCGTCGCCTTCTTCCTCGTCGGCGTCGTCGCTCTCTTCCTCGTCGTCCTTCTCGTCGTCCACGGCCTTGGCATCGGTGGCCTTGTTCGGGACGGGCAGGACCTCGCTCTCGTTCGGCAGGCTGCCGTCGTCGGGATCGATGTAACCGGCGAGGACGTCGGACAGGCGACCGCCTTCGGTGGTGACGCGGGTGTATTCGCTGAGGATGTAGTCGACGGTGCCCGGGAACTGGGCGATGGCGCCCATGACTTCGCGGATGCCTTCCTCGATGCGCTTGGCGATCTCGATCTCGCCTTCGCGGGTCAGCAGTTCCACGGTACCCATTTCACGCATGTACATGCGCACCGGGTCGGTGGTGCGGCCGACATCGCTTTCCACTGCGGCCAGGGCGGCGGCGGCTTCTTCGGCAGCGGCTTCGTCGGTATCGGTTTCCGCCAGCAGCAGGGCATCAGCGTCCGGCGCGGTCTCGAATACGTTGATCCCCATGTCATTGATCATGCGGATGATGTCTTCCACCTGTTCCGGATCTGAAATATCCTCCGGTAGGTGGTCATTGACCTCCGCGTAAGTCAGGTAACCCTGCTCACGACCGCGGGCGATCAATTCTTTCAGACGGGATTGCTGTTGCGCTTTTCCGGACATAGGTACCCTTCCACTGAAGGCTTAGGCGGGCAAAAATAGCTGAACATTATAGCCGGTTAGACGGTGGTCGTGCCAGTTAGGTCACGGACCCCGCCGGACGGCTGAGGAGTTCGCGTAGGCGGTCCTTGTCTTCGGAGCTCAGTTCGCTCTGTCGCGCCTTGCGTAGGAGTTGCTCCAGCGAGCGATCACGCTGGCTGGCGGCTAACCTCGTTATGGTGTCGAAAAACTGTTGTTCAAGGTTGTCGCCGGCAATCAGCCACTCTTTTTCCGCCAGGGCGCGCAGCAGTCGGCCCTGTTCGGTGCCGTGCCAGCGGGCGATGAGCGCCAGGGTGCTCTGTCCCGGTTTCTTCTGCAGCGCCTCGACCAGGGCGACCAGCAGCTGGGCGTACTGATCGCTTTCCTCGGCCAGGTTGCGGGCGTCCTGCACCGCCTGGGCCAGGTTCGGGTGATGCAGCAGGCTGCGTAGCGCGGCCAGCACCGGGGTCTCCACCTTGACCGGTGGCTGGCGCGGGATGCGCTCGCCGCCCCCCTTGCCGTTGAAATCCTTTTTCCAGCCCTTGCCGTCGCGCCCGCCCTTGCTCTCGCGGCGTGGCGTCCACTGCGGCTGCGCCGGCGCCTCTTCGGCGTGGGCGTAGGCGTAGTCGCCATAGTCCATGGGTGGCACATCCTGCGCCGGTGCGGCCGGTGCGGCCGGTGCGGCCGGTGCGGCCGGTGCCAGCTGGCTCAGGGCGTCGTTGCCGAGACCGGTGAGTTCGCTCAGGCGCTGGCGCATCAGCAGGCGCAGGTTGTTGCCGGGAATCTTCTCGATCAGCGGCGCTGCCAGGGTGGCCAGGTGCGCCTTGCCTTCCAGGGTGGCCGGATCCGCTTCGATCATCAGTTGCTGGAAGAAGTACTCGGCCAGGGGCTGGGCCTGCTGGACGAAGCGCGCCTGGAAGGCATCCGCGCCCTCGGCGCGGACCAGGGTGTCGGGGTCCTCGCCTTCGGGCAGGAACAGGAAGCGCACCCGGAAGCCGTCCTTGAGCACCGGCAGGGCCGATTCCAGGGCGCGCCAGGCGGCGCTGCGGCCGGCCTGGTCGCCGTCGAAGCAGAACAGGATGCTCGGCACGATGCGGAACAGCCGCTTGATGTGTTCTTCGCTGGTGGCGGTGCCCAGGGTGGCCACGGCATTGCGGATGCCTTGCTGGGCCAGGGCGATGACGTCCATGTAGCCTTCCACGACGAGGATCTCGTCCAGGTCGCGGTTGTGCTTGCGTGCCTCGAACAGGCCGTAGAGTTCCTGGCCCTTGTGGAACACCGGGGTTTCCGGCGAGTTGAGGTACTTGGGCTTGTCGTCGCCCAGCACCCGGCCACCAAAGGCGATCACCCGGCCACGGCTGTCGCGGATCGGGAAGATCACCCGGTCGCGAAAGCGATCGTAGCGCTTGCCGCTCTCGGCGTTCTCCACCAGCAGGCCGGCGTCGAGCATGGCCTTCTGCTGCAGGTCATCGCCGCCCAGGTGCTTGCCCAGGTTGTCCCAGCCGGGCGGGGCGAAGCCCAGGCCGAAGTCCCGGGCGATCTCGCCGGTGAGGCCGCGCTTCTTCAGGTAGTCCACCGCCGCCTGGCGCTTGGGATGGTTGCGCAGCGCCAGGCGATAGAATTCGGCGGCCGCGGCCAGCAGCGGATAGAGCGGCGAGTCGGTGGGTTGCCGTGGCTTGCGCCGGCCACCGCTCTCTTCGCGCGGCACGTCCACGCCGGCCTTCTTGGCCAGTTCCTCGACCGCCTCGGGGAATTCGAGGTTGTCGTGGTCCATGATGAAGCCCAGGGCGTTGCCGCCGGCGCCGCAGCCGAAGCAGTAGTAGAACTGCTTGTCGGGGCTGACGCTGAAGGAGGGCGTCTTCTCGTTATGGAAGGGGCAGCAGGCCATCCAGTTCTTGCCGGCCTTCTTGAGCTTCACCCGTGCGCCCACCACCTCGACGATGTCGGTGCGATTGAGCAGGTCGTCGATGAAGCCTTGCGGGATGAGTCCGGCCATGGTCAGCGTCTGGATGGAAGGGCGAAGAGCGGGGCAGGCCAAATGGCCAGGAGGAGAGTCTAGCGCCAGCGGGCGCCTGGGCGAAGCGGGAAGGCCAGAAACAGACAACCCGACCAGAGGTCGGGTTGTTTGATGACGCCAGAGAAGCGCTGTAACTCAGTACAGACGCTCGCGACGGCGCTGCTCGCGCTGTACTTTCTTGGCGTGGCGCTTGACCGCGGCGGCAGCTTTACGCTTGCGCTCGGCGGTGGGCTTTTCGTAGAACTCGCGGCTACGAACTTCGGCCAGTACACCGGCCTTCTCGCAGGAACGCTTGAAACGACGCAGCGCTACGTCGAAGGGTTCGTTTTCTTTGACTTTGACTTTGACGTTGGGCATCCAGGTCGTACCTTCAAATTTACCGAGGTTTAATCCAACGCTAGCGGCAAAAGGGCACGGGAAGCGTCGGTTTTTAAGGGTTGCGGATAGTAACGCTTCAACTGCCCCGCTGCCAAGCCCCGGCGGACGAAAAGCGCTGGCCGGTGCCAGAAGCGGCGCTTATCATGCGCAGCCTGACATTCTATACCCTCGAAGGCTTATCTCCATGCGTGTTCTGGGACTGGAAACGTCCTGCGATGAAACCGGCGTCGCCCTCTACGACAGCGAGCGCGGCCTGCTGGCCGATGCGCTGTTCAGCCAGATCGATCTGCATCGCGTCTACGGTGGCGTGGTGCCGGAGCTGGCCTCGCGCGATCACGTCAAGCGCATGCTGCCGCTGATCCGCGAAGTGCTGGACGAGGCGGGCAGCCGCCCTGAAGAGGTGGACGCCATCGCCTACACCGCCGGCCCCGGCCTGGTCGGGGCGCTGCTGGTGGGCGCGGCCTGTGCCCAGGCGCTGGCGCTGGCCTGGGGCGTGCCCGCCCTGGGCGTTCACCATATGGAAGGTCATCTGCTGGCGCCCATGCTCGAAGAGCAGCCGCCGCAATTCCCCTTCGTCGCCCTGCTGGTGTCCGGCGGCCATACCCAGCTGGTGCAGGTCGATGGCATCGGCCGCTACACCGTGCTGGGCGAGTCCCTGGACGATGCCGCCGGCGAGGCCTTCGACAAGACCGCCAAGCTGCTGGGCCTGAGCTATCCCGGTGGACCGGAGATCGCCCGCCTGGCCGAACGTGGTGCCGTGGGGCGGTTCGTCTTTCCGCGACCCATGACCGATCGGCCCGGTCTGGAATTCAGCTTCAGTGGCCTCAAGACCTTCACCCTCACCACCTGGCAGCGTTGCAAGGCCGCTGGTGACGATGGCGAGCAGACCCGGTGCGACATCGCCCTGGCCTTCCAGACCGCGGTGGTCGAGACCCTGGCGATCAAGTGCAAGCGCGCGCTGAAGCAAGCCGGGCTCAAGTCGCTGGTGATCGCCGGTGGCGTCAGTGCCAACCGGGCGCTGCGGCAGAACCTGGAGCAGATGCTCGGCGAGCTGGGCGGCCAGGTCTTCTATGCGCGGCCGCGCTTCTGTACCGACAACGGCGCCATGATCGCCTACGCCGGTTGCCAGCGCCTGCTGGCCGGCCAGCAGGAAGGTCCGGCCATCGCCGTCAAGGCACGCTGGCCCATGGAGCAGCTGGCGGCGCTCTGAGACGGGCGGAGGGCGTCGCCGGGTAATCCCCGGGCGGCGCCAGGGTCAAAAATGACGCTCGGTCCCCTGGCGCAGGGCGCGCAGGTTGTGTCTATGGCGAATCAGGATGAGCAGGGCGAGCAGCAGCATCGGCGGCAGCAAATCCGGACGTTGCCAGGCGAACAGCGGCAGGATGCCCAGCACGGCGACCAGCGATGCCAGGGAGGCGATCCTCAGGCTGGCGAACACCACAGCCCAGAGCACCAGCCCCAGCAGGGCCGCCGGCGGATAGAGGCCGAGCAGCAGCCCGGCCGCGGTGGCGACGCCCTTGCCACCGCGGAAATGGAAGTACAGCGGATAGAGATGGCCGACCACGGCGGCCAGCCCGATCCAGGCCTGCTGCAGGGGCGAAAGTCCCAGGTGCTGGGCGATGAGCACGGGGATCAGGCTCTTGCTCAGGTCGCCGGCCAGGGTCAGCAGCGCCAGCTTGCGCCCGGCCAGGCGCAGCATGTTGCTGGCGCCGGGGTTGCCGGAGCCGTCGTGCCGCGGGTCGCGGGTGCCGAACAGGCGACTGAGCAGCACGGCGAAGGACAGCGAGCCCAGCAGATAGGCCAGCAGGAGCAGCAGCCAGAACATGGTAGGGTTCCGCGCCAGGAGAAGGCTCGATTCTACCGACAGCCCGCCGTCCGACGATAGGCCGGTGGTGACGATCAAACAGAGCACGGCAAAGGTGCGAGGCAAAGGCAGTGGACAAGGTTTTCATCGAGGGACTCGAGGTCGACACCGTGATAGGGGTGTATGACTGGGAGCGTGACATCCGCCAGTGCCTGCGTATCGATCTCACCATGGGCTGGGACATCCGCGCGGCGGCCGCGAACGACGCACTCGACCACACCCTGAACTATGCGGCGGTGGCCGAGCGCATCACCGCCTTCGCCCACGAGACCGCCTTCGAACTGGTGGAGACCTTTGCCGAGCGCCTGGCTGCCCAGTTGCAGGCAGAATTCAAGCTGCCCTGGCTGCGCCTGCGCATCACCAAGCCCGGCGCGGTGCCGACCGCCCGAGGCGTGGGCGTGGAGATCGAGCGGGGGCAGGCGTGACCCGGGTCTATCTGGGGCTAGGCAGCAATATCCAGCGCGAGCAGCACCTGGGCATGGCCCTAGACGAGCTCGCAACGCTGCTGACCGACATGCAGTGCTCGCCGGTCTTCGAAAGCGAGGCGGTGGGTATCCGCAGTGCGCCCTTCTTCAATCTGGTGGTGGCAGGTGACACCGACCTCGATCCGGCGGCCCTGAGTCAGAGACTCAAGGCCATCGAAACCCGCAGCGGTCGCTATGCACCGGATCGCCAGGGCCTGCCGCTGGACATCGACATCCTGCTGCATGGCGACCTGGCCGGCGCGTTCGCCGGCCTGACCCTGCCGCGCACCGAGATCCTGCGCAACGCCTTCGTGCTCTGGCCGCTGGCCCTGCTGGCCGGCGAGCGGCGGCATCCGGACAACGGTCGCCGGCTCGATGAGCTGTGGCAAGAGATGCGCGGCCAGACCACCCAGGTGTTGCGGCCGGTGGCTTTTCGCTGGAAGGGTGTCGAGCTGACGCCAGACGCGTTGCTCAACGCCGATCTGGTGTAACGCGGCGGTCGTTGGGCTTCGCTGCGCTCGACCCAGCTTACGGAAATTCCGCTTGCGCTTGCCCCCCTGCCGTAGGTTGGGTCTAGACGGCTCCATCGTCGAAACCCAACGGTGCTCCGTGGTTGGGTTGTTGGGCTTCGCTGCGCTCAGCGCCAACCTACGACAGCTGCGCCAGGGCGTCGATGCGGGCCTGTTTGAGTGCCTCGCCGAGGGCTGCACCCTTGAAGCCCTGGGCGACCAGGGGCTGGACCTCGACCTCGCGCAATACCTCGGCCGCCTGGCGCAGCAGGGCCAGCGGTAGTTCGCCCTCGTCGGTCCTGACCGCCGCCGCACAGGCGCAGGCCTGGAGGAATTCCTCGAAGCGCGCCGGACGGCGTAGCACATCGAAACCCTGCAGCAGCTCGAACCAGGCTGCTGGCGTCAGCTGCCGCGCTTGCAGGGCCGTGGGCCAATGACGTGCCAGCAGCAATGCCAGCTCGGCCGGGTCACGCGGGACCTTGAGGCGGGCGCTGATAGCCGCGTGTTGCTCTTCCGGTACGTCCAGCAACAGGCAGGCCCAGCGCACGTTCAGCGAGGCCTGGGCCTCGGCGCTCTGGCGCAGGATGGCATGGACCCGGGCGCCCGGCTCGGGCTGCTCGCCGGCGAATCCGGCAGCCACCTCCGGCAGGAGCGCGGTCAGGGCGCCGCAGTCGTGCAGCACCCGAATGAAGACATCGGGCCGCTCTTCGAGCAGGGCGCGCGAGATTTCCTTCCACAACCGCTCGGCGGTCAGCGCATCCAGCTCGCCGCTGGCGACCATCTCCTGCATCAGCAGCAGCGTCTCGGGCGCCACTTGGAAACCCAGGGTGCAATAGCGGGCGGCGAAGCGGGCCACGCGCAGCACACGCAGGGGGTCTTCGGCGAAGGCGGGGGAGACGTGGCGCAACAGACGTGCCTGGAGATCGGCGCGCCCGCCATAGGGGTCTATGACCTGTCCCTCGTCGTCTTCGGCCATGGCATTGACGGTCAGGTCGCGGCGGATCAGATCCTGTTCGAGGGTGACGTCGGGCGCGGCATGAAAGGTAAAGCCGCCATAGCCGCGCCCGCTCTTGCGTTCGGTACGGGCCAGGGCGTACTCCTCACCCGTCTCGGGGTGCAGGAAGACCGGAAAGTCGGCTCCTACCGGGCGAAAGCCCTGGGCGGCGAGGGCTTCGGCGGTGGCGCCCACCACGACCCAGTCGACTTCGGTCACCGGTCGACCGAGCAGGCGATCGCGTACGGCGCCACCCACCTTGTAGATTTGCATAGAAAAAGACCTCCTTGCGGAGGTCTAGGATAGCCCGAAAGACCGGCTCCGCTCAGATCGGCGAAGCCAGATCCAGCCGCCGGTCATGGTCGCGACTCTCGTGGCGGGGCGGAACCTGGAAACTCTGCGCAACGTCTTCGCCCCTCATGCTTTCCAGGCGAATGTCGAACCCCCAGAGCCGGTGCAGGTGCTTGAGCACCTCGTCCGTGGAGTTGCCCAGCGGCTTGCGATCGTGCTGGAAATGGCGAAGGGTGAGCGAACGATCGCCGCGCCGGTCCACGTTCCAGATCTGCACATTGGGCTCGCGATTGCCCAGGTTGTACTGGGCGGCGAGTTGCTCCCGGATCAGGCGATAGCCGCCGTCGTCGTGGATGGCCGCCACTTCCAGTTCGTCGCGCTGGTCATCATCGAGGATGCTGAACAGCTTGAGGTCGCGGATCACCTTGGGCGAGAGGTATTGCAGGATGAAGCTTTCGTCCTTGAAGCTCTTCATGGCGAAGGTGACGGTGGCCAGCCAGTCGCTGCCGGCGATGTCGGGGAACCAGCGGCGGTCTTCTTCCGTAGGGTCTTCGCAGATGCGGCGGATGTCGCGGAACATGGCGAAGCCCAGGGTGTAGGGGTTGATGCCGCTGTAGTAGGGACTGTCGAAGCCCGGCTGGTAGATCACCCCGGCGTGGGATTGCAGGAATTCGAACATGAAGCCTTCGGTGACCAGGCCCTCGTCGTAGAGATCGTTGAGCAAAGTGTAGTGCCAGAAGGTGGCCCAGCCTTCGTTCATCACCTGGGTCTGGCGCTGGGGATAGAAGTACTGGGCGATCTTGCGCACGATGCGGATCACCTCGCGCTGCCAGGGCTCCAGCAGCGGCGCGTGCTTTTCCACGAAATAGAGGATGTTTTCCTGGGGTTCGCTGGGAAAGCGCGCGCCTTCGTCATGCAGCTCCTTGCCGGCCATCTTGGGAATGGTCCGCCAGAGGTCGTTGACCTGGCGCTGCAACTGCTCCTCGCGCTCCTTCTGCCGCTGGCGTTCCTCGGCAGCGGAGATGGGGTAGGGCCGCTTGTAGCGATCCACCCCGTAGTTCATCAGCGCATGGCAGGAATCCAGCAGTTCTTCCACGGCATCGATGCCATGGCGTTCCTCGCACTGGGTGATGTACTGCTTGGCGAACACCAGGTAGTCGATGATGGAGCTGGCATCGGTCCAGGTGCGGAACAGGTAGTTGCCCTTGAAGAAGCTGTTGTGGCCATAACAGGCGTGGGCGATCACCAGCGCCTGCATGGTCATGGTGTTCTCTTCCATGAGGTAGGCGATGCAGGGATCGGAATTGATCACGATCTCGTAGGCCAGGCCCATCTGACCCCGGCTGTAGTGCTTCTCGGTGTGCAGGAAGTGCTTGCCGTAGGACCAGTGGTTGTAGCCGATGGGCATGCCGACGGAGGCATAGGCATCCATCATCTGCTCGGCGGTGATCACCTCGATCTGGTTGGGGTAAGTGTCCAGCGCATAGCGCTTGGCAATCCGGGCGATCTCCCGGTCGTAGGTCTGGATCAGCTCGAAGGTCCATTCCGAGCCGGTGGAGATGGGCTCACGTTTCATGACACGAGTCTCCGCTGGAACAGTTCGCGGAACACGGGATAGATATCACCCGCTGAGACGATCTGCTGCTGCGAGAAGGAATCCGGGAAGCTGCCACGCACGTTCTCGTATTCGTACCACAGCGCCTGGTGCTCGCGCGGGGTGATCTCCACATAGGTGTAGTACTGCATGAACGGCAGGATCTGCTTGGTCAGGATCTCCCGGCAGAGGGGCGAGTCGTCGTTCCAGTTGTCGCCGTCGGAGGCCTGGGCGGCATAGAGATTCCACTCGTTGACCGGATAACGCGCGGCCATGACCTCCTGCATCAGCTTTAGGGCGCTGGAGACGATGGTGCCGCCGGTTTCCCGGGAGTAGAAGAACTCTTCCTCGTCCACTTCCTTGGCGCTGGTGTGGTGACGGATGAACACCACCTCGATGCGCTCGTAGTTCCGCTTGAGAAACAGGTAGAGCAGGATGTAGAAGCGCTTGGCGATGTCCTTGGTGGCCTGGGTCATGGAGCCGGAGACGTCCATCAGGCAGAACATCACCGCCTTGGAGCTGGGGCTGGGCTGCTTGGACAGCAGGTTGTACTTGAGGTCGAAGGTGTCGAGGAAAGGCACCTTGTCGATGCGCGCGCGCAGCCGCTCGATCTCGGCTTCCAGCGTCTGGATGTCGCCCAGGTTATCCGGCTCTTCGATCCGCAGGCGAGCCAGTTCGGCCTTGGCTTCGCGCAGCTTGTTGCGACTGCCGCCGGAGAGGGCGATGCGCCGCGCATGGGAGGCGCGCAGGGTACGGATGATGTTGATGCGGGCGGGGTTGCCCTCGTTGCTGATGCCGGCGCGTACCGTCTTGAAGGTGTCGGTGCCGGTCAGCTGCTTCTTGACCAGGTTGGGCAGCTCCAGGTCCTCGAACATGAAGTCGAGGAATTCGTCCTGGGTGATCTGGAAGGCGAATTCGTCCATGCCCTCGCCGCTGTTGCTGGCCTTGCCCTGGCCCTGGCCACCGCCGCCACCCTGGGGGCGCGGGATGCGTTCGCCGCTGACGAATTCCTTGTTGCCCGGATGGACGATGGTCTGGCGTCCGCCCTTGCCCTGGTACAGCGCGGGCTCGTCGATGTCGCGGGCAGGAATGCTGATCTGTTCGCCGTGCTCCATGTCGGTGATAGAGCGCCGGCTCACGGCTTCCTCGACCGCCTTCTTGATGTGCTCACGATAACGCCGCAGAAAACGCGTGCGGTTCACCGTGCTCTTGTTCTTGCCGTTTAGACGCCGGTCGATGACATAGCTCATACAGGCCCTCCGGGCTATTGCAGGACACCGCGACGACGCGGCTGGCGCGTCGTCGCGGGTTCAGCCTCAGGCTGCCTTACTGCGACTTGCGTACCCGTGAATACCACTCGGACAGCAGTCGTACCTGCTTCTCGGTGTAGCCGCGCTGGACCATGCGGGTCACGAAATCGCTGTGCTTCTGCTGATCTTCCTTGCTGGCCTTGGCATTGAAGCTGATGACCGGCAGGAGCTCCTCGGTGTTGGAGAACATCTTCTTCTCGATCACCGCGCGCAGCTTCTCGTAGGACAGCCAGCTCGGATTCTTGCCGTTATTGTTGGCACGGGCGCGCAACACGAAGTTGACGATTTCGTTGCGGAAATCCTTCGGATTGCTGATGCCGGCCGGTTTCTCGATCTTCTCCAGTTCCTCGTTGAGCGAGGCGCGGTTGAGGATCTCGCCGGTTTCCGGATCGCGGTATTCCTGATCCTGGATCCAGAAGTCCGCGTAGAGCACGTAGCGGTCGAAGATGTTCTGGCCGTATTCACTGTAGGACTCGAGGTAGGCGGTCTGGATCTCCTTGCCGATGAATTCCACGTAGCGCGGCGCCAGGTATTCCTTGATGAATCTCATGTAGCGCTCGCGGGTCTCGGCCGGGAACTGCTCGGCTTCGATCTGCTGCTCCAGGACATAGAGCAGGTGCACCGGGTTGGCCGCGATCTCGTTGGCGTCGAAGTTGAACACCCGCGAGAGGATCTTGAAGGCGAAGCGGGTGGAGAGGCCGTTCATGCCCTCGTCGACGCCGGCGCTGTCGCGGTATTCCTGGATCGACTTGGCCTTGGGGTCGGTGTCCTTGAGGTTTTCGCCGTCGTAGACGCGCATCTTCGAGTAGATGTTGGAGTTTTCCGGTTCCTTGAGGCGGGAGAGCACCGAGAACTGGGCCAGCATCTTCAGGGTGTCCGGCGCGCAATGGGCGTTGGCCAGGGAGCTGTTGACCAGCAGCTTGTCGTAGATGTGGATCTCGTCGGAGACGCGCAGGCAGTAGGGCACCTTGACGATGTAGATCCGGTCGATGAAGGCCTCGTTGTTCTTGTTGTTGCGGAAGGTGTGCCACTCGGATTCGTTGGAGTGGGCCAGGATGATGCCGCTGTAGGGCAGGGCGCCGAGGCCTTCGGTGCTGTTGTAGTTGCCTTCCTGGGTGGCGGTCAGCAGGGGGTGGAGGACCTTGATCGGGGCCTTGAACATCTCCACGAATTCCATCAGGCCCTGGTTCGCGCGGCACAGGGCGCCGGAGTAGCTGTAGGCGTCCGCGTCGTTCTGCGGGTATTCCTCCAGCTTGCGGATGTCCACCTTGCCCACCAGGGCGGAGATGTCCTGGTTGTTCTCGTCACCCGGTTCGGTCTTGGCGATGGCGATCTGGTTGAGGATGGAGGGGTAGAGCTTGACCACCCGGAATTTGCTGATGTCGCCGCCGAATTCCTGCAGGCGCTTGGCCGCCCAGGGCGACATGATGCTGCGCAGGTAGTGGCGGGGGATGCCGTAGTCCTCTTCGAGGATCTGGCCGTCTTCGTCGGGATTGAACAGCCCCAGGGGCGATTCGAACACCGGCGAGCCCTTGATGGCGTAGAAGGGGACCTTCTCGATCAGGTGCTTGAGTTTTTCCGCGAGGGACGATTTGCCGCCACCCACCGGGCCGAGCAGATAGAGGATCTGCTTCTTCTCTTCCAGGCCCTGCGCCGCATGGCGGAAGTAGGACACGATCTGCTCGATGCAGTCTTCCATGCCATGGAAGTCGGCAAAGGCGGGGTAGCGGCGGATGACCTTGTTGGAAAAGATGCGGGACAGGCGTGAATCACTGGTGGTGTCCACCAGTTCGGGTTCGCCGATGGCCATGAGCATGCGCTCGGCGGCACTGGCAAAGGCGGTACGATCCTTCTTGCAGATCTCAAGGTATTCCTGAAGGGAATACTCTTCCTGGCGAGTCGCTTCAAAACGCCCCTGGAAGTGACTGAAAATGCTCATGACGTCTCCTCGCTGGATACCCTGGACCAGCTTGGCATCGATGCCTGGAGCCTTGCCTTGCTGCCGGTGGGGAGCGGTCATGCCGGGCGACGAAAGATAACGTCTCTACTACCTTCGTTGTCGTCTTGCCTAATCGATCCGCCTGCAGAAGTAGGGTTGGGTTTCGAGAGACGCACGAAGGAGACCGATGGAAACGGTCCCCCTGGAATTCCCCCGAATCTCCAGTGGTTACACCGATGGTCCAAAGCCGGTTATCGAACCCGCCGTTTCCGGAGGGCCTGATTCCAGAATAGTCCTATCTGCGAGATGTGGAAGAGCCAATTCGGTTTATTCTTGTAACCACAGCGTCAAGCCGCTGTGTTAAACGGTCGCGCCACTTTCGGTCTGCTCGGGATAGCGGGTGCGCCAGTTTTCGAAGCCGCCGTCGACGCTGTAGACCTGGCTGAAGCCCTGGCCGGCCAGAAAGGCCGCCGCGCTCTGGCTGGAGTGGCCGTGGTAGCAGAACACCAGCAGCGGCGCGTCGAGATCGGCGGCGGCGATGAAGTCGTGGATGTTCTGGTTGTCGAGGCGTTGGGCGCCGGCGACGTGCAGGGTGGCGTAGCTGTGCGGATCGCGGATGTCGACGATCCGCGCACCCTCGCTGCGCAGTTCCAGCGCCTGTTCGGGGGAGATACAGGTGAATTCGCTCATTTCTTCTCCTTGCAACTGCAGAGATGACGGCGGTTGCCGTCGACGTCGAGCAGGGTCATGTCGCCGCCCCAGACGCAGCCGCTGTCGAGCGCCTCGACATTGGGCGCCGCGCAGCGACCCTTGAGCGCGGCCCAGTGGCCGAACAGGATGCGCACGTCGCGGGTCAGCCGATGATCGTGGCTGAACCAGGGGGCGAAACCGGCCGGCGCGCTGTCCAGGCCTTCCTTGCTCTTGAATTCCAGACGACCTTCCGGGCTGCAGAATCTCATGCGCGTCAGGTAGTTGGTGATCAGGCGCAGGCGCTCCTGGCCCTGCAGCTCATCTTGCCAGAGTGCCGGCTCGTTGCCATACATCTGCTCGAGAAAGGGCACATGGGCCTGATCATCGCGCAACACGGCTTCCACTTCGCCCGCCAGGCTCATGGCCTGGGCCAGCGTCCATTGCGGCGGCAGGCCGGCGTGGACCAGTACGCAGTTGCGCCCGGCATCGTGCTGGATCAGCGGCAGGTGGCGCAGCCAGTGCAGCAACTCGTCGCGGTCGGGCGCGGCGAGGATGTCGCTCAGGGTGTCCTGCTTCTTCAGCCTGGCGCCGCCGAAGGCCACCGCCAGCAGGTGCAGGTCGTGGTTGCCCAGGACGCTGACCAGCGAATCGCGCATCCCGTACAGGTATCTCAGGGTTTCCAGGGACTGCGGTCCGCGGTTGACCAGATCACCCACCAGCCAGAGGCGGTCCTGCGCGGGATCGAAGCGGACCTCGTCGAGGAGGCATTTGAGCGGGTCGAGGCAACCTTGCAGGTCGCCAACGGCGTACAGCGTCATCGGGACTCCTGGTGTGGGGTTTTAGAAGTTCGCGCAAGTTTTGGCGAGTGATTTTTTGGTCTGGGCCAGGCGCTGCGACGAGTCATAGCAGGGCTATGGCGAGGAGTAGCAACGCTGCCCAGGGCGAAAAAGCGCCGCCAAAATTGTGTAGATAATTTCTGAAACACCACACTAGTGCAGCGAGCCGGGTACGGCCAGGCGGAAGGTGGGGATGATGGCCTCGAAGGTATGGCCATCGCTGGCGACCATCTGGTAGCTGCCCCTCATGCTGCCCACCTGGGTCGGCATCAGGGTGCCACTGGAATAGCTGTGGGTTTCGCCCGGAGCGATCAGCGGCTGCTCGCCCACCACGCCCGGGCCGCGCACTTCCTGCACCTCGCCATTGCCGTCGGTGATGATCCAGTGGCGGCTGAGCAGCTGCGCCGGCAGCCGGCCATCATTGCGGATGCTCACGTCGTAGGCGAAGGCGTAGCGCTCCTGGCTGGCGCTGGATTGTTCGGGCAGGTAGCGGGTGGTGACCTGCACGGTGATGAGGTAGCGCGGATCGGGCTCGGTCACGAAAGGATTCTCGGCAGATACGGATGGAAGGGCTTCAACTGGACGCCAGCTGGTTGGCCAGGCGCACATAGGCGGCCAGGTCCAACTGCTCCGGACGCAGCCCCGGGTCGACGTCGGCGGCTTCGATGGCGGCGCTGTCCAGGGTGCCCTTGAGGGTGTTCCTGAGGGTCTTGCGCCGCTGGCCGAAAGCCTCGCGGACGACGCGCTCGAGCAGAACTGGGTCGCGCGCCACATGGGGGCGCTCGGTGTGGGGCACCAGGCGCACGATGGCCGAATCCACCTTGGGCGGCGGATTGAAGGCGCCCGGACCGACATTGAACAGGTGCTCCACGCGGCAGTGGTACTGCACCATGATCGACAGCCGACCCCAGTCGCCATTGCCGGGCACCGCGGCCAGGCGTTCCACCACTTCCTTCTGCAGCATGAAGTGCATGTCGGCGATGATGTCGGCGAAGCTGAGCAGGTGGAAGATCAGCGGTGTGGAAATGTTGTAGGGCAGGTTGCCCACCACCCGCAGTCGATCGCCGGCGGCGATGCTGGAGAGGTCGTACTTCATGGCGTCACCCTGGTGCAGGGTGAACAGCGGATTGAGGCCGAACTTGAGTCGGAGCAGGGGAATCAGGTCCTGGTCCAGCTCGATGACGTCGAGCCGGGCGCCACTGCCGAGCAGGCCTTCGGTCAGGGCGCCCTGGCCCGGACCGATTTCCAGCAGGCGCTCGCCGGGTCGACCGTGGATGGCGCGCAGGATGCGATGGATCACCCCGGCGTCGTGCAGGAAATTCTGGCCGAACCTCTTGCGGGCGCGGTGTTGGTAGAGCTCGGTCATCAGGTGCTCCGGCGCAGGCAGCGGGCCTGCGATTTCAAGACGGCAAAGACCTACCAGTTTAGCAGACCCTTTACCGTCACCGGAGCGCTCAGACCCTGTTCATAACCTGCTGCACGTCGGCCAAACTGCGTTGAAAAGACCTTCGGAATGCTCATTTACCATTTGTAAACTCCGCTTCCTCAGGACTTTTCGCCTGGTTTGACTCTAGCTCGCGAGGTTATGTATAGCCTCTTAGGTCACCGAACGACGATGGGCCGCCATGCTGTAGGCGGTCTCCAGGGCAACCTTCAGACTGCCGGTATCGATGCGTCCGCTGCCAGCCAGGTCGAGGGCGGTGCCATGGTCGACCGAGGTGCGGATGATCGGCAGGCCCAGGGTCACGTTGACCGCGGCGCCGAAACCCTTGTGCTTGAGCACTGGCAGGCCCTGGTCGTGGTACATGGCCAGGACCGCGTCGCAGTGCTCGAGGTGCTTGGGCGTGAAGAGGGTATCGGCGGGCAGCGGCCCGACGAGGTCGAGGCCTTCGGCGCGCAGGCTGTCCAGCGCCGGCTCGATGATCTCGATCTCTTCACGGCCCAGGTGACCGCCTTCGCCGGCATGGGGATTGAGACCGCAGACCAGGATGCGTGGCCGGGCCACACCGAAGTAGCGCTGCAGATCACCATGCAGGATGCGGGTCACGTCCAGCAGCGTCTGGCGATCGATGGCATCGGCCACCTCGCGCAGTGGCAGATGGGTGGTGACCAGGGCCACTCTCAGGCCGGCGGTCGCCAGCAGCATCACCACCTGGGGGGTGTGGGTCAGCTCGGCGAGAAATTCGGTGTGGCCGGAAAAGGCCACGCCGCCTTCATTGATCACGCCCTTGTGCACCGGCGCGGTGATCATCCCGGCGAAGGTGCCGTCGAGGCAGCTTTGGCCGGCGCGGGTCAGGGTTTCCAGGACATAGGCTGCATTGGCGGTGTCGAGCTGGCCGGTCACCACGGAGGCGCCTAGAGGGGTGTCCCAGACATAGAGGGCACCGGCTGGTGCCGGACGGTCGGGCCAGGCCGCGGGGGTGACGTCGATGAGGTCGATGGCGAGTCCCAGCTCGATCGCGCGAGCGGCCAGGAGGTCACGGCTGGCGATGGCGATCAGGGCGTGGGGCTGGGTCACGCAGGCCAGCAGCAGGCAGAGGTCGGGACCGATACCGGCGGGCTCACCGGGGGTCAGGGCGAAGCGCAGGGCCATGGCGGGCTCCGGAAACAAGAAGGCCGCAGGGGGTGCCCGCGGCCTTGGGGTTACTGCTTGATCTCGACGTAGGCTTCGTCGCGGATCTGGCGCAACCAGGTCTGCAGTTCCTGGTCGTACTTGCGGCTACGCAGGAGATTCAACGCCTGCTGCTCGCGCGCCTGCTGGGTATTGTCGGTGGCCCGACGGCCCAGGACTTCCAGAATGTGCCAGCCGAAGGCGGTGCGGAACGGCTGCGACAGCTGGTTGACCGGCGAGTTGTTCATCACCTCGCGGAATTCCGGGACCAGGGATTCCGGGTTGATCCAGCCCAGGTCGCCGCCATTGAGCGCCGAGCCCGGGTCTTCCGAGAAGCTCTTGGCCAGGGTGGCGAAGCTCTCGCCGTTCTGGATGCGCTCGCGCAGGCGCGCGGCCAGGCGCTGGGTCTCGGCATCGCTGCGCACGGCATTGGGCTTGAGCAGGATGTGCCGGACGTGCACCTCGTCGACGATGCTGGCCTCGCCTCCGCGCTTCTCTTCCACCTTGAGGATCACGAAGCCGCCGGGCACGCGCACCGGCTGCGTGATGCCGCCGACGCCGACACTGCCGATCAGGCGATCGAAGGGCGGGGGCAGCTGGGCGGCCTTGCGCCAGCCGATCTCGCCACCGTCGAGGGCGTTGTCACCGGCCGAACGGGCGATGGCCAGCTGGTTGAAGTCGGCGCCCTGGCGCAGCTGGTTGTAGGTGTCCTGGGCCTGGCGCGCGGCGGCGTCGAGACCGGCGGTGCCGGCGTTGTCCGCCGCGGGGATCAGGATGTTGGCCAGGCGATACTCTTCGGACAGCTGCAGCTTGCCCAGGTCCGAGGCGAGGAAGTTCTGCACCTCCTGCTGGGTGACCTGCACGCGCTGACCGACCTGACGCTGACGCACCCGGCTGATCATCATCTCGCGCCGGACCTGCTCGCGGGCGGCGTCGTAGGAGAGACCGTCGCGGGCCAGGGCCTGGCGGAATTCGGCCACGCTCAGGCCATTGCGCTGGGCGATGGTGGCCACGGCCTGGTTGAGCTCCTCGTCGGAGATCTTCACGCCCATGCGCCCGGCCAGCTGCATCTGGATGTCTTCCAGGATCAGCCGTTCGAGCACCTGCTGGCGCAGCTCGCTTTCCGGCGGCGCTGCGGCGCCGCGGCGGGTGATGTTCTGCTTGACCTCGTTGAGTCGCTGATCGAGCTGGCTCTGCATGACCACGTCGTTGTCGACGATGGCCACGACCTTGTCCAGCGGAACCACGGCAGCCTGAGCCAGAGGGGAGAGAGCGAGCGCCGCGCCCAGGGCGAGCGGGCGCAGGGCGTTACATAGCTTGGTCTTCACGTTCACGATAGCCTTGAATGCCTCTGTCCAGGAAGCCTTCGGTCTTGCCGCCGAAGACGTTGCCGAGTCCCTTGAGCACGATCTGCAGGAAGATCCCGCGATCGGCTTCGGAGCTCTGGGCGGTGTAGAAGACGTCGTCTTCGCTCTTGAGCCAGTAGCGGCTGATCAGGCGCAGCTTCCAGCAGCAGTTGTCGTATTCGAAGCCACCGAAGGCCTCCAGGGTGCGGCTCTTGTTGTAGTCGAACTGCCAGCGGGCAATCGCGGACCACTGGGGCACGATCGGCCAGATGAAGGAGATGTCGTGCTGGTCGACCTTGTAGTCGTCGCTGTTGTAGGTGAAGCGGCCGAAGTTCGGATCGAACACCCGGACGTTGTCACGATAGCGATAGCCGACGTTGAGGATCTTGCCCGGCTCGGCTTCCGGCTGGTAGTGGAACATGACGCTGCCGGAGTCGGTCTGGTGCAGGGTCGGATCCCAGTTGAATTCGCCGTTCACGCGCCAGTCGCGGTTGAAGCGATACATGCCGGCCAGGGCATAGGGCGAGCGCGAGGTGGTGGCCTGGGGATTGTCGATGTTCTGGCCCAGGCTGCGGGCGTAGGCCAGGTCGTCCTTGGTCAGGCCGGGCAGTTGCACTTCCCGGTCGCGGAAGTAGAACAGCTGACCGAAGCTCACGTTGGCGCGCTCGAAGCCATTGGGCTCGATGAAGCGGCTGGTGGCACCCAGGGCCAGCTGGTTGGCGTCGCCGATGCGGTCGCGACCGGTGAAGCGGTTGTCGCGCCACAGCGAGCTGTAGCTGAAGGTGTATTCGCCGGTATCGAACACCGGCAGATCGTCCTGGTCGCGGTCGGGTACGTAGAGGTACTTGGCGCGGGGTTCCAGGGTCTGCTTGCCGCCTTCGCCGAACAGATTCGAGGTGCGGTCGAAGTAGAGGCCGCTGTCGAGGCTGAAGATCGGCACCGAACGGGTCGGGCTGTCGTTGAAGCTGGTCACGCTGGAGCCGGCCGAGGCACGACGGCCACCACCGACCAGCGGCGAGTTCAGGTCGTTCTGGCCGGTGCTGTCCAGATCCAGGTCGTAGCGGGTGTAGGCATAGCGCAGCGACGGCGTCAGGAAGCCCCAGGACGCGGTCATCGGGCGGGCGATGCCCGGCTCGACATGATAGCGATTGCCTTCGGCGCGGGTCAGGCCGAACAGGTTGACGTCCGGGCGGTTGCGCACGTTGGTGCGATTGCCGTTGTCGTCCAGGTCGAAGTAGGTGTTGTCGTCGAAGCTGCGGGTGAAGCGCACCGCCTCGGTGTCGTAGGTGAAGTCCAGGCCGCCCGGGTTGTAGGGCAGGGCGCCGGTCAGGGTCAGCTGCGGCAGGCGGTTGTAGGGCGTCACGTCGGACACCGTGGCCAGCTGGTAGGCCTGGGCGTTGAGGCCGGCGACGAAGGTGTCGCCGCGGTAGGTCAGGCGACCCTGCTGGTTGACGTAGGTCGGCTTGTTGATGCCGAGGTCGGTGTCCAGGTCCTGGAAGTAGTAGGGATCGCTGATGCGGGTGTAGTCCACCTCGGCCATCAGGCGCGAATCCAGACCGCTGCGGTTCTTCCAGCCGTACAGCCAGCGGTTGTCGGTGGCTTCCGGTTCGCCCTCGTGCTCCGGGTCGGTGTCCTTGAGGTAGGAGCCGTAGACCTCGCCTTCGCTGCTGCGGGTCAGGTAGCGGAAGTCGCCCTCGGTCTGCAGGCCGTGCTTGGCCATGTAGCGCGGATAGAGGGTGGCGTCGTAGTTGGGCGCCAGGTTGAAGTAGTAGGGCGTGGTGATCGCGAAGCCGGTGTCGCTGGAGGTGCTGATCGAGGGCGCCAGGAAGCCGGACTGCCGACGGTCGTCGATCGGGAAATAGATGAACGGTGTATAGAGGACCGGGATGTCCTTGACCCGCAGCGTGGCGTTGGTCGCGTAGCCGAGGCCCGTGGCCGGGTTCAGGGTGACGGTGTTGCCCTTGACCTGCCAGGCGTTGCTGCCCGGTTCGCAGGTGGTGTAGGTGCCATCCTTGAGGCGGATGATGGCGTCGTCGCCGCGCTTGGCGTAGAGCGCGCTGCCGCGGGCCCGGCTCTGGTGCATGACAAATTCGGCGTTGTCGACCTGGACCTGGCCGTTGTCCAGCTGCAGATCGGCCTTGTCGCCGACCATCAGCAGGCCGTTGTCGCGGAATTTGACGTTGCCCTTGAGCTCGCCGCGATTTTCCAGCTGGTGCAGGTTGGCTTCCTGGGATTCCACCTGCATGCCGCCCTGGCGCAGCACCACGTCACCGGCCAGGGTGGCGACCTGCTGCTCCTGCTCGTAGCGCGAGGCCTTGGCGGAGATGTAGGTCGGGGCCTTGGCGGTCGGGGTGTCGTCGTACATGCCCGGACGCTGCGGCTCGACGTAGGCACCGCTGCAGTAGGGACCCGTCTCGGCCAGCTGGGCCGGGGTCAACTGATCGCGCGGGACCCAGTCCAGGTGGCTGTAGTCGGCGCTGCGGGACTTGAGGGCGCGGCCCTTGCTCTCGGTCACCAGCACGGCAGCGTCGCCCTCGCGCGTGGCGGGTTCCGCCGCGACGCCCTGGGTCTCGCCCTTGCTGGGGCGGGGCGGAATGGCCGTGGTCGGTGCCTGGGTATTGCACGACCAGCCACCGCCGGCTCCGGCGCTACAGCTGAACTGCTCGGCGGGGGCGGCGATAAGGGCGGTGACGGGCTGCATGGCGAGCAGGCTGCCGGTTACCAAGAGGGGAAATTTTCTGCGAAACGCGGGGGTTTTCACGGCCATCCTTAAAGTCGTCCTGCACGCCGGCCATTAAGGGGCCGCGGCCTCTCGATGGGCTCAAAAAGATAGCGGATAATAAAACATGACCTGCGCATCGGCTAGGGCCGAGGGATCCGCTGTAAATGACTGAAGATGTTCGCTTAAACCAGATAGAAGACTGGCTGACCACCGTTCTACCGGAAATTTTCCGGGAGCAGGCCTGGGGCGAGGTGCCTAAGGGTAGCCTGACCGCGGCCAGCAGCGATGCCAGCTTTCGCCGTTATTTCCGCTGGGCGGGCGAGGGCCGCAGCCTGATCGTGATGGACGCGCCGCCGCCGCAGGAGGACTGCCGTCCGTTCGTCCAGGTGGCCGCGCTGCTGGCCGAGGCCGGGGTCCATGTACCGCGCATCCTGGCTCAGGATCTGGAGCGGGGATTCCTGCTGCTGAGCGATCTCGGCACCCTGACCTATCTGGAGGTGATCAATGCGGCCAATGCCGACGATTATTTCCAGGCGGCCATCGATGCCCTGCTGGCTTTCCAGGGCAGGCAGCCGACGAACGGCAGCCTGCCGCTCTACGACAGGACTCTGCTCGCCCGCGAGTTGAGTCTGTTTCCGGAGTGGTACGTGGGGCGCGAACTGGACACGACCTTCAGCACCGGTCAGCTCGAACGCTGGCAGGCCGTCTGCGAGGTGCTGATCGACAGCGCCCTGGCGCAACCCCAGGTGCTGGTCCACCGGGACTTCATGCCGCGCAACCTGATGCTCAGTACGCCCAGTCCGGGCGTGCTGGACTTCCAGGATGCGGTCATCGGGCCAGTGACCTACGACATCACCAGCCTGTTCAAGGATGCCTTCCTCAGTTGGCCCGAGCCGCTGGTGCAGCGCTGGCTGCTGGGTTACTGGGAGCAGGCGCGTGCCGCCGGCATCCCGGTGCAGGTCGACTTCGCCGATTTCCAAAGGGCCTCGGATCTGATGGGCGTGCAGCGCCATCTCAAGGTGATGGGCATCTTCGCCCGCATCTGGCACCGCGACGGCAAGCCGCGCTACGTCGCGGATACCCCGCGCTTTCTTGCCTATATCCGGACCGTGGTGGCGCGGCGACCGGAGCTCGCCGATCTCGGCGCCTTGCTCGACGAGCTGCACGCGGAGCGGGTCGAGGCATGAAGGCCATGATCCTGGCGGCGGGCAAGGGCGAGCGGATGCGACCGCTGACGCTGAGCCTGCCCAAGCCACTGATCGAGGTGAACGGCCGGCCGCTGATCGAGCATCACATCCAGGCACTGGCGGCGGCAGGCATCACCGAACTGGTGATCAATCACGCCTGGCTGGGCGCCCAGCTGGAAGCGGCCCTCGGCGATGGCAGCCAACTAGGTGTCACCATCCGCTTCTCTGCCGAAGGCGAGCCGCTGGAGACCGGGGGCGGCATCTTTCGCGCATTGCCGCTGCTGGGCAGCGCACCCTTCGTGCTGGTCAATGGCGATATCCGCACCGATTTTGCCTTCGGCACCCTGGCCTTGCCAGCCGGTTGCCTGGCGCACCTGGTGCTGGTCGACAATCCGCTGCATCACCCGGACGGCGACTTCGGCCTGGTGGACGGGCGGATCACCCTGGATGCCCCGGAGCGGCTCACCTACAGCGGCATCGCCGTGCTGCATCCGCAGCTGTTCGCCGAGCGCACGGCCGGGGCCTTCAAGCTGGTGGACGTGTTGCGACCCGCCATTGCCGCCGGACAGGTCTCGGGCCAGTGGCTGGACGGTCGCTGGGTGGACGTGGGCACCCTGGAGCGCCTGGCGGAAGCGGAGCGGCTGTTCGGGACGGCTTCTTGAAGGTCTGGTTCTGGCCGCTGACGGTGCTGGGCTTCCTGGCCGGCTGGGCCGTGGCCAGCATTCCCGGCGCACTGCTGGTGGCGCTGCTCGCCCATGCCGGCGAGCGTCAGCTGGGGCTGACCTCCCTGGCGGGTTGGAAGGCGCGCTGGCAAGGACGCCCCGGACGCTTCGAGCACCAGGCGCAATTCCAGATGCTCGGCCGGCTGGCCAAGCGCGGCGGGCGGGTGCTGACCGCCCATATCCGCCAGGCCGAAGGCGAGATCGAGCGGCTGGGGCTCGGCGCCGACGACCGCAAGAAGGCCATCGCTGCCTTCGAGCAGGGCAAGGGCGGCACCCTGCCGTCGGCGGCCGACCTGCAGCGTCTCAGCGAGCGCAGCGAGGGCATCCTCCGCGCCTGCTGGCGCATGGTCTGGATCAGCGGCAGCGTGCGTCCCGGGGATCGCGACGAGATCCTCGGCTGGGGGCAGGCGATGGGTCTGGCCGAAGCCCAGGTGCTGGCCCTGCAGCCGCCGGTGCAGGCAGCTCCGCGCCAGCCGAGCAGCGAGGAGAAGTATCGCAAGGCGCTGCAATTGCTCGGCGTTACCGATGACGCCGACGCCGTCACGGTCAAGCAGGCCTATCGGCGGCTGCTCTCTCGCCATCACCCCGACAAGAAGGCCGGTGCCGGGGCGGGCCAGTCGGCGGTCTATGCCGCTGCCCAGCGTACCGCCGAACTGCATGCCGCCTACCAGGTGATCAAGACGCGGCGGGGCTTCCGCTAGCGGCCGGTGGTAGCCGATCCAGCCAGGCGCGCAGACGGCGGACGGTCTGCTCCTGCTCCGCGGCCCGGTCGCCGGGAATCACCGGCAGGTCGATCTGCCGATAGCCCTTGTTGGCCTTTTGCGTCGCGCGCTCCTTGCGCCGTTGGGCGGCCGGTCCGGGTGCATGCACCAGGTCGGCGATCTGCAGATCGGTCTTGCCCATGGTGGCGTCCAGCCGTGGTGGCAGGCCCTGGGGCTCGCGACCGTCGATGAGCACCAGTTGCTTGACCTCGGCCGGTTCCTTTTCCGCCAGATAGCGCGCGGCCCAATAGGCGCCGGTGCCGTGGCCGACCAGCACGATGGGGTTGGCGCCCTGTTGCAGTGCCAGGTCGATGCCAGCGGCGATGCGGGCCAGCACCCGGGTGGCCTGGGCATTGGCCGCGGCTTCGGGATCGACCGGCGCGACCGCCGCCTGGGCCGGTTCGCCGCTGCCGGCTTCGGCCTGGGTCGGGGCGGCGGGCGCCGTGCCGCTGCCACCGGTGACCGGCGGTGCCGTCTGCTCGCTGTTGGCCTGAGCGTCGGTGTCCGCCGGGGCGGTATCCCGCTCGATCGCCACCACCGGGTCATAGGGGTCGGGCAGGCTCAGGCTGATGGTCTGCCAGCCGTAAGTGGGCAGCTCTTGGCGCACTGGGGCTATCACGTTGGGCCAGTCGGCCGATTCGCCAGCGCCCGGCACCAGCACCACCGTTCCGGCGGCCTTGGCACGAGCGGCAGGCACCAGCAAGGCGAGAAAGGACTCGTCGCCGGCCTGTAGGGTCTTTTGCTGCTCGGCGGGCAGTTGCCGCATCAGCGCCTGCTGCTGCTCCTGGCTGCGCTCCAGCGCCGGGGCCAGGGCTGCCGGAGCCGCAGGCGTTTCTGGGACCGGGGTGGGCGGTTCTTCGGCGAGCGCCGGGGCGGCAAGGCCGAGCAGGAGGAGGCACAGCGGCAGCAGGGCGGGTGACGACATCGACGGGAATCCTCGACAAGGGCACGGTTGACCCTGGCGAGCCTACCGCCGTTCGCCCCGCCGGGGCAGCGGGAATGCCCGAGCCGTGGACGGATCTCCGTTACAATGCCGCTCCTCAACCTTCGCCGAGGCTATCCCATGCAACCCTTCGCCATCGCCCCCTCGATCCTGTCCGCCGATTTCGCCCGCCTGGGCGAGGAAGTCGACAAGGTCCTCGCCGCCGGTGCCGACATGGTCCATTTCGACGTGATGGACAACCACTATGTGCCGAATCTCACCATCGGCCCCATGGTCTGCAAGGCGCTGCGCAACTACGGGGTGACCGCGCCCATCGACGTGCACCTGATGGTCAAGCCGGTCGATCGCATCATCGGCGACTTCATCGAAGCCGGCGCCACCGACATCACCTTCCACCCCGAGGCCTCCGAGCATATCGATCGCTCGCTGCAGCTGATCAAGGATGGCGGTTGCCGGGCCGGCCTGGTGTTCAATCCGGCCACCTCGCTGGATGTCCTCAAGTACGTCCTGGACAAGATCGACATGGTGCTGCTGATGAGCGTCAACCCTGGCTTCGGCGGCCAGACGTTCATTCCCGGCACCCTCGACAAGTTGCGCGAGGCGCGCGCCCTGATCGATGCCTCCGGCCGGTCGATCCGGCTGGAGATCGATGGCGGGGTCAACGTCAAGAACATCGGCGAGATCGCTCGCGCCGGGGCCGACACCTTCGTCGCCGGCTCGGCCATCTTCGGCCAGCCCGACTATGCCGCGGTGATCCAGGCGATGCGCGCCGAACTGGCCAAGGCCCGCTCGGTATGAGCGCCCTGGTACGCCTCGGCCGCGGGCATCCGCCCGCCCTGGTGATGTTCGACCTCGACGGCACTCTGCTGGACTCGGCACCGGACCTGGCCGCTGCGGTGGACGCCATGCTCGCACGCCTGGGCCGCGCGCCGGCGGGGCTGGACAAGGTGCGCCTGTGGATCGGCAACGGCGCCCGGGTGCTGGTGCGTCGCGCCCTGGCCGATGACATGGAGCACGGCGCCGTGGACGATGCCGCTGCCGATAGCGCCCTGGCCTTGTTCATGGAACTCTACGGCGGCAGCCATGCCCTGACCCGCGTCTATCCCGGCGTGCTGGACAGCCTGGCGTTGCTGCGTACCCTGGGCGTGCGCCTGGCGGTGATCACCAACAAGCCGGAGCGCTTCGTCGCGCCGCTGCTGGCCGACATGGGCCTTGGTGACTTCGACTGGATCGTCGGCGGGGATACCCTGCCGCAGCAGAAGCCGGACCCGGCCGGCTTGCTGTGGGTCATGCAGCAGGCGGGCGTGACGGCCGGCCAGGCCCTGTTCATCGGCGATTCGCGCAACGACATCCGTGCCGCCCGCACCGCCGGGGTGCGCTGCGTGGCCCTGAGCTATGGCTACAACCATGGCGAGCCCATCGCCAGCGAGCAGCCGGATCTGGTCGTCGACGATCTGCGCGAGCTGTTCATCTAGCACGCCGAGGTGGCCGGCCGGTTGCCATGCCGCGCCGGCTAGGCTAACGTGGCCCTTCAACCCCCGCCTCAAGAGCAAGAGATCGCATCGTGGTGGTCACCCGCACAGGCTCCTCGCGAGCATGGATGAAAGTCATCAAGGCCCTGGCCCGTTGGCGCTGGCGCGCCTGATTTCGTCCCTGCCGGTATCTGACCGGCGCGCTGTGCACCCGACCTTTCGTTTTCCTCGCCACGAGGCTGATCATGACCCGCGACGACTTCCTGCGCCTGGCCGCTCAAGGCTATAACCGCATTCCCCTGGCCTTCGAAACCCTGGCCGACTTCGACACGCCCCTGTCCATCTACCTGAAGCTGGCCGACGGCCCCAATTCCTATCTCCTGGAATCGGTGCAGGGCGGCGAGAAATGGGGGCGTTATTCCATCATCGGCCTGCCCTGCAGCCGTGTACTGCGCGTCCATGGTCATCGCGTGGTGGTCAGCGATGCCGGTCGCGAGGTCGAGGTGATCGAGCAGTGCGACGATCCCCTGGCCTTCGTCGAAGCCTTCAAGGCGCGCTATCGCGTGCCGACGCTGGATGGCCTGCCACGCTTCAACGGCGGCCTGGTGGGCTACTTCGGCTACGACAGCGTGCGCTACGTGGAGCGGCGCCTGGCGGCCTGCCCCAATCCCGATCCGCTGGGTACGCCCGACATCCTGCTGATGGTGTCCGACGCCGTGGTGGTGTTCGACAACCTGGCCGGCAAGATCCATGCGATCGTACTGGCCGATCCGGACGAGGCCGACGCCTTCGACGCCGCCCAGGCGCGCTTGGCCGACATCCTCGACCGCCTGCGCCAGCCCATCGTGCCGCGCCGCGGCCTGGATCTTTCCGCCCCGGCCGGCCCGGAGCCGAGCTTCCGGTCCAGCTTCAGTCGCGAGGATTTCGAAGGCGCGGTGCAGCGCATCAAGGACTACATCCTGGCCGGCGACTGCATGCAGGTAGTGCCCTCGCAGCGCATGTCCATCGCCTTCCAGGCGGCGCCCATCGACCTCTATCGGGCGCTGCGCTGCTTCAACCCCACGCCCTACATGTATTTCTTCAACTTCGGCGCCTTCCATGTGGTGGGCAGTTCGCCGGAGGTCCTGGTGCGGGTGGAGGACGGCGAGATCACCGTGCGCCCCATCGCCGGGACCCGTCCGCGCGGCGCCACCGAAGAAGCCGATCTGGCGCTGGAGCGCGACCTGCTGGCCGATGCCAAGGAGCTGGCCGAGCACCTGATGCTGATCGACCTGGGACGCAACGACGTGGGTCGGGTCTCCAGCACCGGCAGCGTGACCCTGACCGAGAAGATGGTCATCGAGCGTTATTCCAACGTGATGCACATCGTCAGCAACGTGACCGGCCGCCTCAAGCCCGAGCTGAGCGCCATGGACGCCCTGCGCGCCATCCTGCCGGCCGGAACCCTGTCCGGGGCGCCGAAGATCCGCGCCATGGAGATCATCGACGAACTGGAGCCGGTCAAGCGGGGCATCTACGGCGGCGCCGTGGGCTACCTGGCCTGGAACGGCAACATGGACACCGCCATCGCCATCCGCACCGCGGTGATCAAGGACGGCGAGCTGCACGTGCAGGCCGGGGCAGGCATCGTCGCCGACTCGGTGCCGGCGCTGGAGTGGGAAGAGACCCTCAACAAGCGTCGTGCCATGTTCCGCGCCGTCACCCTTGCCGAACAGTCCGTCTGAGGAATCCACCATGTTGCTGATGCTCGATAACTACGATTCCTTCACCTATAACCTGGTGCAGTACCTGGGCGAGCTGGGCGCCGAGGTCAAGGTTGTCCGTAACGACGAGGTCCCGGTCGAGGCGCTCGAGGAGCTGGCGCCGGAGCGCATCGTCGTCTCCCCCGGTCCCTGCACGCCCAACGAGGCGGGCATCTCCCTGGCCACCCTGGAGCGCTTCGCCGGCAAGCTGCCGGTGCTGGGCGTCTGCCTGGGTCACCAGAGCCTGGGCCAGGCTTTCGGCGGCGAGGTGGTCCGGGCCCGCGAGCCGATGCACGGCAAGACCAGCCCGGTCTACCACAACGGCGAAGGCGTCTTCGCCGGCCTGCCCAATCCCGTCACCGTGACCCGCTATCACTCGCTGGTGGTTAAGCGCGAGACCCTACCCGAGTGCCTGGAGATCACCGCCTGGACCCAGCATCCGGACGGCAGCATGGACGAGATCATGGGCCTGCGGCACCGCGAGTTCATGATCGAGGGGGTGCAGTTCCACCCCGAGTCCATCCTCACCGAGCATGGCCATGACCTCTTGGCCAACTTTCTCCAGCAGCAGGGAGGGCGGCGCTAGATGGACATCAAGCAGGCCCTGAATCGCATCAGCGGACAACTCGACCTCAACGTGGCCGAGATGCAGGCGGTGATGCGCCAGATCATGACCGGTGGCGCCGACGAGGCGCAGATCGGTGCCTTCCTCATGGGCATGCGCATCAAGAGCGAGACCATCGACGAGATCTGCGGCGCGGTCAGCGTGATGCGCGAACTGGCCACCCCGGTGGTGCTGCCGACCCTCGATCACGTGGTCGACGTGGTGGGCACCGGCGGCGATGGCGCCAATATCTTCAACGTTTCCTCGGCCTCGGTGTTCGTGGTCGCGGCGGCGGGCGGCAAGGTCGCCAAGCACGGCAATCGCGCGGTGTCCGGCAAGAGCGGCAGCGCCGATCTGCTGGAGGCCGCCGGCATCTACCTGGAGCTGACGCCCGCGCAGATCGCGCGGTGCGTCGAGCAGGTGGGCGTCGGCTTCATGTTCGCCCAGTCGCACCACAGCGCCATGCGTCACGCCGCCGGGCCGCGCCGCTCCCTGGGGCTGCGCACCCTGTTCAACATGCTCGGTCCCCTGACCAACCCGGCCGGTGTCCGGCACCAGGTGGTCGGGGTGTTCAGCGCCGCGCTCTGCCGACCGCTGGCCGAGGTGCTGCAGCGGCTGGGCAGCCACCACGTGCTGGTGGTGCACTCCCGCGACGGCCTGGACGAATTCAGCCTGGCCGCGGCGACCCAGGTCGCCGAGCTCAAGGACGGCAGCATCAGCGAATACCAGGTGCTGCCGGAGGATCTGGGCATCAAGAGCCAGACCCTCGTCGGCCTCACCGTGGACGGCCCCGAGGCCTCCCTGGCGCTGATCCGCGACGCCCTCGGCCGGCGCAAGACCGAAGCCGGGCAAAAGGCCGCCGACATGATCGTGCTCAACGCCGGCGCGGCGCTCTATGCCGCGGATCTCGCCCACAGCCTGCACGAGGGGGTACTCTTGGCCCACGACGCGCTCTACAGCGGCCTGGCCCGGGAAAAGCTGGACGAGCTCGCCCATTTCACATCCGTCTATCGCGAGGAGGGTCGCCCGTGAGTGTGCCAACCGTGTTGCAGAAGATCCTGGCCCGCAAGGCCGAGGAGATCGCCGAGCTCAAGGCCCGGACCAGCCTGGCCGAACTCGAGGCCCAGGCCCGTGCCGCCGACGCCCCGCGCGGCTTCGCCCGCGCCCTGCAGGCCCAGGTGGCGCGCAAGGAGGCGGCGATCATCGCCGAGGTGAAGAAGGCTTCGCCGAGCAAGGGGGTGATCCGCGAGCACTTCGTGCCGGCGGAGATCGCCCACAGCTACGCCCTGGGCGGGGCCACCTGCCTGAGCGTGCTCACCGACGTGGACTTCTTCCAGGGCGGCAACGCCTATCTGCAGCAGGCGCGCGCCGCCTGCCAGCTGCCGGTGATTCGCAAGGACTTCCTCATCGATCCTTTCCAGGTGGTGGAAGCCCGGGCCATCGGCGCCGACTGCATCCTGCTGATCGTCGCCGCGCTGGACGACGGCCTGATGGGCGAACTGGCCGCCACGGCCAAGGACGTCGGCCTGGACGTATTGGTCGAGGTGCATGACGGCGCCGAGCTGGAGCGGGCGCTCAAGGTGCTGGACACCCCGCTGGTGGGGGTCAACAACCGCAACCTGCATACCTTCGAGGTCAGCCTGGAAGCCACCCTCGATCTCTTGCCGCGCATCCCCCAGGATCGCCTGGTGATCACCGAGAGCGGCATTCTCAATCGCGCCGACGTGGAGCTGATGGAAACCAACGAGGTGCGCGCCTTCCTGGTCGGCGAAGCCTTCATGCGCGCCGACGAACCGGGTCAGGAGCTGCAGCGGCTGTTCTTCCCGGATCGCCGGTTCCCGCTCAGAGACGCCTAAGGCGTCGGTCGTTCGCACAAGGCCCCGGGATGACCTCGGGGCTTTTTTCTTTCCGCAGGGTGATCCAGGTCGACTCGCGCCCACCCCGGGCGGCGGGAACGACCTCCGTGTGCCCGCTGCCGACGCAGGGCTTTGTTTCCATGGGAATAAACCCGGTTAATGGCCTCCGACTCGCTGAACCGTGGCGAGGCGCGGAGATGGCCGGCTGTCGCAGGACGAGTCAGCGCTCCGCCGCACCAGGCCATCCATAACCAGGGCAAGCAAGCACCATGGCAACGGAAGAAAAAAGCGAAACACTTGATATCAGCGTCACCGATCCCTCCCGGACCGAGGAGTCGCGACGGGATCGGCGACTCGCCGGCACCACCGACTGGGTAGTCTTCGGCGTCACCAGCATCGCCGCGCTGGCCTTCGTGATCTGGGGCTTCGTCAGCCAGGCCAGCCTGGCCAGCAGCGCCTCGACCGCCCAGGGTTGGGTGATCACCCACTTCGGCTGGCTGTTCGTGCTCACCTCCACCGGCTTCGTGGTCTTCGTCATCTGGCTGGCCGCCAGTCGCTATGGGCGGATCCCCCTGGGGCGCGACGACGAGCAACCGGAATTCCGCACCCTTTCCTGGGTGGCGATGATGTTCAGTGCCGGCATGGGCATCGGCCTGATGTTCTTTGGCGTCGCCGAGCCGCTGTCGCACTATCTCAATCCGCCGCCCGGTGGCGCCGCGGGGCAGAGCAGCGCTGCCCTGCAGGTGGCCATGGCCACCACGCTGTTCCACTGGACCCTGCATCCCTGGGCGATCTATGCCGTGGTCGGGCTGGCCATCGCCTATGGCACCTATCGGCGCGGTCGCAGCCAACTGATCTCGGTGGCCTTTCGCCCCCTGATCGGCGAGCACGCCAACGGGCCCCTCGGCCGCGTCATCGACATGATGGCGATCTTCGCCACCCTGTTCGGCTCGGCGGCCTCCCTCGGTCTGGGCGCCCTGCAGATCGCCGGCGGACTCGAACACAACGGCTGGATCGAGCAACCCGGAAAAATGCTCTACATCGGCATCATCACGGTGCTGACGGTGGCTTTCGTCATCTCCGCGGTGTCCGGTGTCGAGAAGGGCATCCAGTGGCTGTCCAACACCAACATGGTGCTGGCGGTGGCCCTGGCCCTGTTCGTCTTCGTCGCCGGTCCGACCCTGCTGATGCTCAATCTGCTGCCCACCGCCATTGGCGACTACATCGACCTCCTGCCGGAAATGATGGCGCGCACCAGCGCCAGCGGGGGCGAGGCCATGGGCAACTGGCTGTCCAGCTGGACGGTGTTCTACTGGGCCTGGTGGATTTCCTGGACGCCCTTCGTCGGCATGTTCATCGCCCGCATCAGTCGCGGCCGTACCATCCGTCAGTTCGTCACCGGGGTGCTGCTGGTGCCGAGTCTGGTCAGCGTGGTCTGGTTCGTGATCTTCGGTGGCGCGGCCATCGACGCCATGCGCCTGGGCGCCTTCACCCTGGTCGACGGCGCGGTGAACAGCAACTTCGCCCTCTATGACCTGTTGACCAGCTATCCCTGGGTCTCGGTGACCTCGGTGCTGGTGATGGTGCTGGTGGCGATCTTCTTCGTGTCCGGCGCCGACGCCGCGTCTCTGGTGATGGGCACCCTGTCCGAGCGCGGCACCACCGAGCCTTCGCGGCGCACAGTGATCTTCTGGGGTGCCCTCACCGGCGCGGTGGCGGCGATCATGCTGGCCATCGGTGACCCGAGCAACCCGGGTGCGGCGCTCAACGGCCTGCAGAATCTGACTATTGTGGTCGCGCTGCCCTTCGTGGTGGTGATGGCGCTGCTGTGCCTGGCGCTCTATCGCGATCTGCGTTGCGATCCGCTGATGCTGCGGCATCTGCGCGGTACCGAGCTGATCGAGAAGGCGGTGCTCTATGGCGCGGTCAAGCACGGCGAAGAATTCCACTTCGTCGTGGGCGAGCCCAAGGCCAAGGGGAATGGCGAGAAGACCGTCGACGAGAGCGCCACGGTGCGGGTAGCGAAGGTCCAGCCGAGGGTCGAGAGCTGAAGCCCTGACGGGCGGGGGGAGCGGCCCCCGCCTGCCGGCAGGGGCCGCTGGGCGGGCTCAGCGGGTGCCGAACACCACCATGGTCTTGCCCTTGACGTGGACCAGGCCCTGTTCTTCGAGGGACTTCAGGACGCGGCCGACCATCTCGCGGGAGCAACCGACGATGCGGCCGATCTCCTGGCGGGTGATCTTGATCTGCATGCCGTCCGGGTGGGTCATGGCATCGGGCTGCTTGCACAGGTCGAGCAGGGTGCGGGCCACACGACCGGTGACGTCGAGGAAGGCCAGGTCGCCGACCTTGCGGGTGGTCTGGCGCAGGCGCTCGGCCATCTGGCGACCGAGGGAAAACAGCATGTCCGGGTCCTGCTGGCTCAGTTCGCGGAACTGGCCGTAGCTGATCTCGGCGACTTCGCACTCGGTACGGGCACGGACCCAGGCGCTGCGCTCGGGCTCGTTGCCTTCCTTGGAGAACAGCCCCATCTCGCCGAAGAAGTCCCCGGCATTGAGATAGGCGATGATCATTTCGCGGCCTTCATCGTCTTCGATGAGGATGGTCACCGAACCCTTGAGGATGAAGAACAGGCTTTCGCTGTTGTCGCCAGCGTAGATGATGGTGGTTTTTGCCGTGTAGCGGCGACGCGAGCAGTGCGCTAGCAGCTTGTCGATGTGCTGTAACTTCGCGGGTGGGATGATAGCGGCCATGCTGATTCCTGAGGTTGAAAGCTAACCTGAGTCGGGGGCACCGATGTCCGAACCGGTGCATGCACAGGCTGCGCCGGTTCCAATTCAAAGACCGGATAAGAACATGCGCAGCTTAAATGCGAGCTGAATAACCCTTCACTGCGCACCAGTTTACGTCATCCAGCATGTTAAGCTGATCACCATTTGTATATATAAGTAGGACGAAAGCGATGAAAGCGCGCATCCAGTGGACAGGCGAGGCCATGTTCCTCGGTGAATCCGGCAGCGGCCACGTGGTGGTCATGGACGGCCCGCCGGAAAGCGGTGGTCGCAACCTCGGCGTGCGGCCGATGGAAACCGTGCTGATCGGCCTGGGCGGTTGCGCCAGCTACGACGTGGTCAGCATCCTGCGCAAGGCGCGGCAACCGGTGGAAAGCTGCGAGGCCTTCCTCGAGGCCGACCGCGCCGACACCGAGCCCAAGGTGTTCACCCGTATCCACCTGAAGTTCGTGGTCAAGGGCCGCGGTCTCAAGGAAGCTCAGGTCAAGCGCGCCATCGAGCTGTCGGCGGAAAAATACTGCTCGGCGTCCATCATGCTCGGTCGGGCCGGCGTCGAGATCACGCACAGCTACGAACTCGTCGAACTCGCCTGACGCCGCCTGCAGGCGACGCCCTTTCGGGCGTCGCCCTCTGCTTCATCCCTTCCCGCCGACATCAATTCATCACCTGGGCCGGGCAGACTCTGGCCCCAGCCGCTGCCGATCTGCATAATGCGCCGCTCTTAAGGGGCATGCCCCGACAAGTACAGCCAATCGCCATCGCGAAGAGGTGTTCGCCGCCCTACGCAGCTTGCGCAATCCGCAGCTGACGGGCACTCAGGACCGCGGTCAGAGACCGCACGACGGGAGCTTTACCACCGTGAAAAGCAAACTCAGGCTTCATGGTTTCAACAACCTGACCAAGACCTTGAGCTTCAACATCTACGACATCTGCTACGCCGAGACGTCGGAAGATCAACAGGCCTATGTCCAGTACATCGACGAGGAATACGACGCCGAGCGTCTGACCCAGATCCTGACCGACGTGGTCGATATCATCGGGGCCAACATCCTCAATATCGCCCGCCAGGATTACGATCCCCAGGGCGCCAGCGTGACCATCCTGATCTCCGAGCAGCCGGTCGAGCCGACCGAGAGCCAGATCGAGGAGTCGCCCGGTCCGCTGCGCGAGACCATTCTCGGCCACCTGGACAAGAGCCACATCACGGTGCACACCTATCCGGAGATCCATCCGGACGACGGCATCGCCACCTTCCGCGTCGACATCGACGTCTCCACCTGTGGCGTGATCTCCCCGCTCAAGGCCCTGAACTACCTGATCCACCAGTTCGACTCGGATATCGTCACCGTGGACTACCGGGTGCGCGGCTTCACCCGCGACATCGAAGGGCGCAAGCACTTCATCGACCACGAGATCAATTCGATCCAGAACTACCTGTCCGAGGACACCCGCGCGGCCTACCAGATGACCGACGTGAACGTGTACCAGGACAACCTGTTCCACACCAAGATGCTGCTCAAGGAGTTCGAACTGGACAACTACCTGTTCGGCGACGCCTCCCGCAGCCTCTCGTCCGAACAGCGCCAGCAGATCACCCAGCGTCTCAAGCACGAGATGCGCGAGATCTTCTCCGGCCGCAATCTGCCGCGCTGATCGTTCGGCTTTGCCCAGAGAACCCCGCCACGGCGGGGTTCTTGCTTTTCTGGGACTCAGTGGTGCTCGTCGCGCGCGACCGGGGTACCACCGGTGACGCTCTTGACCACCCGGCCGATGGTCAGGCCCTGGCCAAGGATGGAGACCAGCACCACGATGTAGGTTAGGGCCAGGATCAGATCCCGTTCCGGACCGGCCGGCAGACTCAGCGCCAGGGCCACGGAGACACCGCCGCGCAGGGCGCCCCAGGTGAGGATGCGCGCCGTACCACGGGTCATGTTGCGCCAGTGCGGGCTGAGCAGCACCACCGGTGCCACGCTGATCCAGCGGGCGAAGAGGATCGCCAGGGTCACCAGCAGCGCGGCGCTCAGGTGCGTCCAGCTGAACGGCAGAACCAGCAGCTCCATGCCGATCAGGGCGAACAGCAGGGCGTTGAGGATCTCGTCGATCAACTCCCAGAAACCGTCCAGATAACGCCGGGTGAAGTCGTTCATCGCCTTGGCTCGCCCCAGGTTGCCGATGATCAGACCGGCCACCACCATGGCGATGGGACCCGAGACGTGCAGGTGGCTGGCCAGGGTCGAGCCGCCGATCACCAGGGCCAGCGACAGCATCACCTCGATCTGGTGCTGCTCGATGCTCAGCATCAGCCAGTAGCAGACGAAGCCGATCAGCAGGCCGAACAGGATGCCGCCACCGGCTTCCTCGAGGAACAGCCAGAGCGCCGCGTTGACCGTGGGCGTCTCGCCCAGCTGGATCACTCCCAGCAGCACCGAATAGACCACTACGGCCACGCCGTCGTTGAACAGCGCCTCGCCGACGATGGTGGTTTCCAGCGACTTGGGCGCTCCGGCCGAGCGCAGGATGCCGAGTACGGCGATGGGATCGGTCGGAGAGATCAGGGCACCGAAGATCAGGCAGTAGAGAATGTCGACGTGCCAGCCCAGCCAGCCGAAGATCCAATGGCTGAGATAGCCGATCAGCACCGTCGAGATGATCACCCCGAGGGTCGCCAGGCCGCCGATGGCCCATTTGTAGTCGCGCAGGTCCTTGAGATTGACGTGCAGGGCGCCGGCGAACAGCAGGAAACCGAGCATCCAGTTCATCAGCAGGTCGTTGAAGTCGATCTGCCCGAGCAATTCGCCGATGCGGTGTTCCAGGCCGGGAAAGCCGAGCCAGGAAAGACTCTGCAGGCCGACCGAGAAGATCAGCGCGATGACCATGACGCCGATGGTGGGGGGCAGGCCGACGAAGCGGTAATTGAGGTAGGTGAGCAGCGAGGTGAAGCAGATGAAGGCAGCAGCGAGTTCGAGCATGGGCGTTCCAGATCCATCAGACAGCGAGCCCCTGCGAACGCAGGGCCTAGGGGTAGGATGGGGCGGACGCCGCAAAAGTTACATTTTCGATAGCTGGCTAGCCAATTACCTACGAAGGAACAGCCGTTGACCGCCCTGGGCCGCCGCTGAGCGGGCGGTGCCAGGGTGATCCAGAGGACGGACGGTCAGGGTGCTGACGGCCTAGCGTGGCGCGGCCATTCCCGTGGTCGCCTCGGGCAGCGGCAACGGATGGGGTGCGGCGATGCGTGCCTCCAGAGTGGCCACGTAGCTGCGGGCGTCGGCTTCGCTGAGAAAGGTGATGGCCTGCTTGTCGATGCAGACCTGCCAGGCACTGGTGGTGGACTTGCGCAGGGGACGAACCACGATCTTCATGCTGAAACCCTCGGGGACAGACGAAAAGTGGAAACCCGAGTCTAGAGCGGTTTTGATTGCAGAACAGTGACATTCGTCGGTCGGTCGCTAGGCGCGCGCCTTCTGCCGTTCGGCATACCAGGCCTCGAACTCTTGCGGCGGCAGCGGCGGACTGAACAGGAAGCCCTGGCATTGCTGGCAGCCCAGCTTGCGCAGGATGTCCCACTGCTCGGTGGTCTCCACCCCCTCGGCCAGGACGTCCAGGTCCAGCCCCTGGCCCAAGGCGACGATGGCCGCGGCGATGGCCTGGCTGCTGTGGGTACCGCTGTCGCTGCGCAGTTCGTGCATGAAGCTCTGGTCGATCTTGAGCTTGTCCAGGGGAAAGCGGCGCAGGTAGGCCAGCGAGGAATAGCCGGTGCCGAAGTCGTCCACCGCGATGCGCACCCCCAGGGTCTTGAGGGTGGCCAGGGACAGCAGCGCCTCCTCGACATTGTTCATCAGGGTGCCTTCGGTGATCTCCAGTTCCAGATTCTCCGCCGGCAGGCGACTGCGCGCCAGGGCGCGGGAAATGGTGCTGGCCAGGTCGCGCTTGGCGAATTGCCGGGGCGAGATGTTGATCGCCAGGGTTTCCAGTTCCAGTCCCTGGGCGAGCCAGCTGTGCATCTGCTGGCAGGCGCTTTCGATGATCCAGTCGCCCAGGGGCACGATGAGTCCGGTTTCCTCGGCCAGCGGAATGAATTCGGTGGGCGGGATGAGCCCCAGCTCCGGATCCCGCCAGCGCACCAGAGCTTCCACGCCAATGGTCTGGGCCGTGCTGACGCTCATCAACGGCTGGTAGTAGAGGACGAAATCACCGCGCTTGAGCGCCGTGCGCAGCCGCGATTCCAGATTCAGCCGCCGCCGCGACTGCTCGGTGAGGGCCTGGGTATAGAAGCGGAAGGTATCGCGACCCTGGTCCTTGGCCTGGTGCATGGCGGTGTCGGCATTGCGAATGAGGTCATCGGCGGTGACGCCATCGTCAGGAAAGAGGCTGATGCCGATGCTGGCGTTGAGATAGATGTCGTGCTCGCCGAGCTGGAAGGGCTGCTCCAGCTTGCCGAGCATGGCCTGGGCGATCTGGGCGGCGAATTCAGGCCGGTCTATCCGCTCGAGGATGACCAGGTACTCGTCGCCCCCGATGCGGGCCAGGGTGATGTCTTCGCTGAGCAGGGCGCGCAGGCGAGCGGCGAACTCCACCAGCAGTTCGTCACCCAGGGCATGGCCGTGGCTTTCGTTGACCGTGCGGAAATGATCGAAATCGAGGATCAGCACGGCGACCAGGTATTCCTGGGGCTCGGCAAGGGCCAGGGCGTGTTCCAGATGGGTGCGCGCCAGCAGGCGATTGGGCAGGTCGGTCAGGGGGTCGTGATTCGCCAGGTGACTCAGGCGTGCCTCGCTCTCCCGCAGGTGGGTGGTATCGCTGACGGTGACCGTGTACTGACGGGTTTCCCGGGGGTAGAGGGTGTCGATGGTGGTCCAGGCCGGAAAGGTGCTGCCATCGAGTCGCGGCCAGAGCAGTTCGCCTTCCCAGCGGCCCTCGCGGCGCACCGTGCGCCAGAGTTCGCGATAGAAGCGCTGGTCCTGGCGTCCCCCGCCGGGCAGTCCCAGCCGCTGGCCGAGCAGGATACCTTCCTGGGTGCCGAGCAGCCGGGCAAGGGCCGGATTCACCGCCAGGATCCAGCGGCGCTCGTCGAGCAGCAGCAGGCCGTCGCGGCTGTTCTGGAACATCGCCGCGGCCTGGCGCAGGCTTTCTTCCTGCTGCTTGCGCAGGGTGATGTCCTGGGCGGTACTGATGAAATACTGGGGAACCCCCTGGTCGTCGCGGATCAGGCGCGTGGTGACGTTGGCCCAGACCGGCTGGCCACTGCGATGCAGATAGCGTTTTTCCAGGGTGTAGCGGTCCTGGCCGGTGTCGACCAGTTGCTTCCGCAGGGTGGCGCCCAGGGCGCGCTCGTCCGGATGGGTCACCGAGGCGGTGTCCTTCTGCAGCAATTCCGGTTGCGAATAGCCCAGCATCTGACAGAAGTGGTGGTTGGCGCTCAGCCAGCGACCCTCCAGGTCGCTGAGCATGATGCCGGTGTAGGCCTGCTCGAAGATGCCCCGGTAACGCGCCTCGCTCGCGCGTTGGGCCTGGACCACGTGCTGTTGCCGGATGGCCAGCACCGCCAGGCGGGTGAATTCGGTGATCAGCGCCTGGGTTTCCGTTTCGGGCAGCCGCGCCTCTCCATAGTAGATGCCCAGGGCGCCCACGGCGCGCTGCTGCTCGTCCTGCAGGGGCAGGGCCCAGGCACCGCGAATGCCTGCCGCTTGGGCGGCCGGTAGCAGCGTCTGCCAGGCCGGATCCAGTTCGATATCAATGGTGAACACGGGGGCATTGGTGGTGACGGCACTGCAGCAGCCCTGGTCGTGGCGGCTGCGCGGCACGCTTTCCAACGCCGCCTGGAAGGCGGGTGGCAGACTGGGCGCAGCGGCGACCCGCAGATGCTCGCCCTGATCGTCCAGCAGCAGGGCGACGCGCATCTCCGGATAGATCCGTTCCAGCCGCAGGGCGATGCCCTGCTGGATCTCCGCCAGCGGCAGGCCGGTGAGCAGATCGTCGAGGACGTCGCTGCGGGCCTGTTGCAGCTGCTGCGCCTGGTAGTCGTGATGGATGTCGGTGAGAGTACCCTGGATCTCGCCATCGAGACCGGCGCGCAGCTCCATCTGCATCCAGCGATGGCTTTCCACCGACAGGTGCAGCCGTACCACGCCATTCCAGTGCAGGCGCTGACCGGCGGCGAAATCGGCCACCAGCTGGCGCAGGCGAGCCCCATCCTGGGGATGGAAGGCCTGGTCCAAGGGGTGGTTGAGTTGCTGGGCGGCGGGTTGGCCGGTCAGGGCTTCCCAAGCCGGATTGAGAAATTGCCAGCGGCCGCGATGATCGCTGGCGAAGACCACCAGCGGCAGGTGCTGGACCAGTTCGCGATAGCGTCTCTGACTGTCCTGCAGCGCCTGCTCGGCCAGCTTGTGGCTGGTGATGTCGACCAGGGCGCCGCGGGTGATGCCGGCTTCGTCGAAGTCGCTTTGCCAGTTGAGCCAGCGCCAGCCGCCCTGGCCGTCGGCGAAATGCGCGGAAAAATTCAGCGGGCCCTGCATGTGCTGCAGGCGTTCGAGCATGCTGTGCACATGATCGCGGTCATCGACGCGGGCGCAGGCCGCGATGGTGGCGAAATCCAGCGGGTCGCTGCCCTTTGGCTGGTGCAGCATTACCAGGGTGCGTTCGGAGCAGAGCAGACGGCCATCGGGCGTCAGCTGCCAGTCGCCGGTATTGGTCAGGCGCTGGACGAAATCTTGGGTGGCGCGCTGGTTCTGCAGCTCTTCGATGATGCCTTCGCGATAGTTGGCCTGGCGCCGCAGCAATCCATAGAGCACCAGCGACAGCAGGCTCATGAAGGCCAGGCCCTTCAGGGTGTGCCACGGATAGACACTGTCCTGATCGCTGAGCAGCAGATACAGCAGCCCGTCGCTGCCGAGCACCCAGAGGGCGCTCAACAGCAGATAAACCAGGGCAATGCGCGCAGGAGAAAGAGGCCGCATGCCGGATCCTCAAGGCCCGATCGCAGGTGTCGGGTTCAACTGATTTTTGACCGGATAAAGGTACGGCAGTTCTGGTCGGGTCACCTGGAAATCTTCTTTTCTCGTCCGGCTTCATTGGCTTTGAAGCCCTGGAAGACAGCTCGTCCAGGCTCTGGCTCAAGAGTCGTCTGACCTCGTGCAAATTACCAGACCTATTCACCTCGCAATTGCATTTTGCCCACCCGTTATCTACGTCGTATTTATATAAGTCATTGATTTTTAACGTCTTCAATCATCTTCGGAATTCGGCGCGGCCGTTGCGCTCTACATCTAGGTCGCTGCTGCCAGGACCTGAGCGCAGTACAACCAAGGAAAACAGGAGTCATCTCATGAAAAAGACTTTCGGTACTTTCGCCCTCGCTGCCGTCACCGCTTCCGTACTGAGCCTGCCGCTGGCCGGCGGTGCCTTCGCTGCCAACAGCCAGAACATGACCCTGGCCGCCAACAACACCATGGACAAGACCGAAGAAGCCGCGTCCGATACCTGGATCACCAGCAAGGTGAAGGCGTCTTTCCTGGCAGACGAACACATCAAGGGTACCTCGATCAAGGTCGAGACCAACAAGGGCGTCGTCTCCCTGTCCGGCACCGTGGCTACCGAAGCCCAGCGCGACCTGGCGATCAAGGAAGCCAAGGCCATCAAGGGCGTCAAGGCCGTATCGGCTGACGCGCTGAAAGCCGCTCAGTAAGAACGTCCGGCACCACCTGGTACGATGGCAGCAACCCTCGCTGCCATCACCCCTTGTCCCTTCGCCCCGGAGAACCGCCATGACCAGCACGACCGAAACCCTCAACGATCTGATCGAGATCGCCCGTGACGGCAAGAATTTCTACGAGCACGCCCTCACCGAAGTGAAGAACCCCGAATTGAAGGCCCTGTTCACCGAGATCGCCCAGAGCAAGGCCGAGATCATCAGCGCCCTGAGCGGCCAGGTATCCGCCGCGGGTGAAAAGCCCGCTGAGCAAGGTACCTTCGCCGGTAGCTTCCGCAAGTACTACACCGACGTCAAAACGTCCTTCGCCAGCAAGGAAAAGGAAGAAGTCACCTACGTCAGCGAGCTGGAAGAGCAGGAAGACCGCCTGCTGCACGCCCTGGAGCGTGCCGTCAATGAACACGCCACGCCGGATGCCCAGGCCAACCTGCGCAGCCAGCTAGACAAGGCCCGTGCGACCCATGATCGCATGCGTGACCTTAAGCACCGTATGCAAGCTGCCCACTAAGGCTGCCCGCAAAGAAAAGCCCCGCCTAGGCGGGGCTTTTCTTTGGACCGGGGCTAGGCCTGCGGGGCGCGATTGAGCCGGGCATCGATCAGGCTGTCGACCACCGAGGGGTCCGCCAGGGTGGAGGTATCGCCCAGGCTGTCCAGTTCGTCGCAGGCAATCTTGCGCAGGATTCGTCTCATGATCTTGCCGGAACGGGTCTTGGGCAGGGCCGGTGCCCACTGCAGGAATTCGGGCTTGGCGAAGCTGCCGATCTCGTCGGCTACCTGCTGACGCAGGCGCGCCTTGAGTTCGTCGCTCGGGGTCACTCCGCCCTTGGTGGTGACGAAGGCATAGACCGCCTGGCCCTTGACCTCGTGCGGACAGCCCACCACGGCGGCTTCGGCCACGTCCGCATGCTCGGTGAGCACGCTTTCCACCTCGGCGGTGCCGATGCGGTGGCCGGAGACGTTGAGCACGTCGTCCACCCGCCCGGTGATCCAGTAGTAGCCGTCTTCGTCACGGCGGGCGCCGTCGCCGGTGAAGTAGTAGCCCGGATAGGCGCTGAAGTAGGTATCGATCAACCGCTGGTGGTCGCCATAGACGGTACGGATCTGGCTTGGCCAACTGGCCTTGATCGCCAGTACGCCACTGCCGGGTCCTTCGATTTCCTGGCCCTGTTCGTCCAGCAGTACCGGCTGGACGCCAAAGAAGGGCAGGGTGGCCGAGCCCGGTTTCAGCGCCAGGGCGCCGGGTGGCGGGGCGATGAGGATGCTGCCGGTCTCGGTCTGCCACCAGGTGTCGACGATGGGGCAACGCCCTTCGCCCACCACCCGGTGATACCACTCCCAGGCCTCGGGATTGATCGGCTCGCCGACGCTGCCCAGCAGCTGCAGGCTCTTGCGCGAGGTGCGCCGTACCGGGCCGTCGCCTTCGCGCATCAGGGCGCGCAGGGCGGTCGGGGCGGTATAGAAGATGTTGACCTGGTGCTTGTCCACCACCTGCCAGAGGCGACTGGCATCGGGATAGCTCGGTACCCCTTCGAACATCAGGGTGGTGGCACCATTGGCCAGGGGGCCGTAGACGATGTAGCTGTGGCCGGTGACCCAGCCAACGTCGGCGGTGCACCAGAAGACCTGACCCTCGTGGTAGTCGAAGAGGTACTTGAAGCTCAGGGTGGCGCCCAGCAGATAGCCCCCGGTGGTGTGCAGCACGCCCTTGGGTTTGCCGGTGGAGCCTGAGGTGTAGAGGATGAACAGCGGGTCCTCGGCGTCCATGGGCTCCGCCGGGCAGTCGGGCGAAGCGGCGGCCACCGCCTGGGCGTAGGGCAGGTCGCGTCCCTCCTGGCGGGCCACGGCGGCGCCGGTGCGTTCGACCATGACCACGGTGTGGACCTCCGGGCATTTGGCAAGGGCCTTGTCGACATTGGCCTTGAGCGGGACACGCTTGCCGCCGCGCACACCCTCGTCGGCAGTGATCACCACCCGGCAGTCGGCATCGAGGATGCGGTCGCGCAGCGCCTCGGGCGAGAAGCCGCCGAATACCACCGAATGCACCGCGCCGATGCGCGCGCAGGCGAGCATGGCGTAGGCCGCCTCGGGAATCATCGGCATATAGAGACAGACGCGGTCGCCTTTCCCGACCCCGCGATCCTTGAGCACATTGGCCAGGCGGCTGACGTGCTCGTGCAACTGGCGATAGCTGATGGCCTGACTGTCGGCGGGGTCGTCGCCTTCCCAGAGGATGGCAGTCTGATCGCCGCGTGCGGCGAGGTGGCGATCGATGCAGTTGTAGGCGACGTTGAGCTGGCCGCCGCTGAACCAGCGGGTCTGGCCCTGGCGCATGTCGCCGCTATGGACTTCGTCCCAGGTGCGCGACCAGTCGAGCAGCGCGCTGGCCTGTTCGCTCCAGAAGCGCTCCGGCTGTTCCACCGAGCGCTGGTAGAGCTCGCGATAACGGGCTTCGTCGAGGTGGGTGCGGGCAGTCAGGCTCTCGGGCACGGGATAGCGTTGGCTCATGGCCGGCTCCTTCTTGGTGTTTTTGTGCTCCTAGTTTAGGCCGCGGATGCCCTGCCGGGGTTCAGCGAGGCGACAAAACGAAAAAGCGCCGCAGAGCGGCGCCTTTCGGAACGGACCGGAGACGATCAGCCGCGATGACGACCGCGGAAGTAGTCGATCAGGCCCTGGGTGGAACCATCGTCGGCCTTGCCTTCGCTGCGGCCGATGATGTGCTGGTAGACGTCCTTGCCCAGCTCCTTGCCCAGCTCGACGCCCCACTGGTCGAAGCAGTTGATGCCCCAGATGACGCTCTGCACGAACACCTTGTGCTCGTACAGGGCCACCAGCGCACCCAGGCGCCGCGGCGAGATGCGCTCCAGCACCAGGGTGTTGCTCGGGCGGTTGCCCGGGATCACCTTGTGTGGCGCCAGCTTGGCGATCTCGGCTTCGCCCAGGCCCTTCTCGCGCAGCTCGGCCTCGGCTTCTTCGCGGGTCTTGCCCAGCATCAGCGCCTGGCTCTGCGACAGGCAGTTGGCATAGAGCCACTGCTGGTGATCGGCCACCGGGTTGTGGCTCACCACCGGCACGATGAAGTCGCCGGGGATCAGCTGGGTGCCTTGGTGCAGCAACTGGTGGTAGGCGTGCTGACCGTTGCAGCCGACGCCGCCCCAGATCACCGGACCGGTCTCCACGCTCACCGGCGAGCCGTCCTGACGCACGCTCTTGCCGTTGGACTCCATGTCCAGCTGCTGCAGGTGCTTCACGAAGTTACGCAGGTGGTGGTCGTAGGGCAGGATGGCGTGACTGGTCGCGCCCCAGAAGTTGCCGTACCAGACCCCGAGCAGGCCCAGCAGCACCGGCATGTTCTCTTCGAAGGGGGCGCTGGTGAAGTGCTGGTCCATGGCGTAGGCGCCGGCCAGCAGGTCCTTGAAGTTGGACATGCCGATGGCCAGGGCGATGGGCAGGCCGATGGCCGACCACAGCGAATAGCGGCCGCCGACCCAATCCCACATGGGGAAGATGTTCTCTTCGGCGATGCCGAATTCCACCGCCACCTTGACGTTGCTGGAGACGGCGATGAAGTGCTTGTGCAACTCCGGCTCCGGGCAGCCCTGGGCCAGGCACCAGGCGCGGGCGGCCTGGGCGTTCTTCAGGGTCTCCAGGGTGCCGAAGGACTTGGAGGAGACGATGAACAGGGTGGTGTCGGCGGCGAGCTTGGAGGTCACCTCGCGGAATTCGCTGCCGTCGATGTTGGCCAGGTAGTGGCAACGCACGCCACGCTGGGTGAAGGGCACCAGCGCCTCGGAGACCAGCTGCGGACCGAGGAAGGAGCCACCGATGCCGATGTTGACCACGTCGGTGATCGGCTTCTCGGTGTAGCCGCGCCAGAGACCGTTGTGGATACGGGTGACCAGCTGGGTCATCTGGTTCAGGACCCGGTGCACCTCGGGCATGATGTCCTGGCCGTCGATCCGGACGCTGTCGCCCACCGGGCGGCGCAGGGCGGTGTGCAGGGCGGGGCGGTGCTCGGACGAGTTGACGTAGGCGCCGTCGAACAGGGTGTGGATGGCCCCTTCCAGGCCCGCCTCACGGGCCAGATTCACCAGCAGGTCGCGGGTCTGCTCGGTGATGAGGTTCTTGGAGTAGTCGAGGAACAGACCGCTGCTGCTCAGGGAGAATTGCGAGAAGCGCTGCGGATCGGCGGCGAAGGCATCGCGCATGCGAAAGTTCTGCATGGCCTTGCGGTGTTCCTGCAGGGCTTTCCAGGAGGCGAGCTGGGTCACGTCGAGGGGGTGTTGATAGTACTCCATGGCTAGGCTTTTCCTTGGTGGCTCTTGTTTGCTGTTGTGCCCCACAAGCCGCTGGCTTGCAAGAGAAAGTCGGTGACCGCGAGACGCCGGTCGTGGCGCCGCGCTTCGAGCATGAAAAAGCCCGGTATGTTCCGGGCTTCCAGGGTTCAGGCAGGTTCGGGTGAGCTAACCTTCGGTTGCGTCACACTCGGGCCCTGCGGCGAAAGCTCAGATTGTCGATCAGGCGGGTCTGGCCGAGGTAGGCCGCCACCAGCAGGACCAGCGCGGCGGTGTCCGGGCCGGCCGGTTGCAGACTCAGCTGCTCACGCAATTCCAGATAGTCGACCTTGAGTCCCTGAGCTTGCAATTCGGCGACACCGGCGGCGAGGGTCGGCTCGACCGCCGCACCGGCCGCGAGCTGATCGGCGAGCCGCCTGAGCAGGCTGTACAGGCAGGGCGCACTGGCCCGCTGGTGGTCGTCGAGATAGCCATTGCGCGACGACAGCGCCAGGCCGTCGGTGGCCCGCACCGTGGGCTGGGCGACGATCTCGATGGGCATGTCCAGGTCCTGGACCAGCTTGCGGATCACCGCCAGCTGCTGATAGTCCTTTTCGCCAAAGACCGCCACGTCCGGTTGCGCCATCTGGAACAGCTTGGTGACCACCGTCGCCACGCCTTCGAAATGACCGGGCCGGCGTGCGCCGCAGAGGCCTTCCGATACCAGGGGGACGTTCACCCGGGTCAGGCCGTCCATGCCGCTGGGATACATCTCGGCCACCGCCGGTGCGAACAGCAGGTCGCAATGGGCTTCGCTCAGCTGGCGGCTGTCTTCCGCCAGGGTGCGGGGGTAGGTATCGAGATCCTCGGCGGGGCCGAATTGCAATGGATTGACGAAGACGCTCGCCACCACGAAGTCGGCGTGACGCCGCGCGGTGTCGACCAGGGCGATATGGCCGGCGTGCAGATTGCCCATGGTGGGCACCAGGCCGATGCGCAGGCCCTGGCGGCGCGCGGCGGCGACGGCGGCGCGCAGTTCGCGGACGCTATGGACCGTTTTCATGCGGAGAATCCATGTTCGGGAGCGGGAAAGCTGCCGTCCTTGACGGCGGCGACGTAGGCCGCCAGGGCAGCCTGGATACTGTCCTGGCCGGCCATGAAGTTGCGGACGAATTTCGGCGTGCGCCCGCGCAGGGCCAGGCCGAGCATGTCGTGCAGCACCAGCACCTGGCCATCGGTGGCGGCCCCGGCGCCGATGCCGATCACCGGCACCCGGGCGGCCCGGGTGATTTCTTCGGCCAGCGCCGAGGGCACGCACTCCAGCAGCAGCATGGCCGCGCCGGCTTCCTCCAGCTCGCGTGCCGCGTCGCGCAGTTGCTGCGCCCGGACTGGATCGCGACCCTGCACCTTGAAGCCGCCGAAGACATTGACCGACTGGGGCGTCAGGCCCAGGTGGGCGCAGACCGGCACGCCATTGGCGGCCAGGCGGCGGATCGGCTCGGCCAGCCAGGCGTCGCCCTCGAGCTTGACCATCTGCGCGCCCGCCTGCATCAGGCGACCGGCGCTGGTCAGGGTCTGCTCCAGGGTGGCATAGGTCATGAACGACAGGTCGGCGACGATGAAGGCTCCCGCGTGGCCACGCTTGACGCAGGCGGTATGGTAGACCATGTCGTCGAGGGTCACCGGCAGGGTGCTGTCGTGACCCTGCAGCACCATGCCGAGGGAATCGCCGATGAGCAGCATCTCCACGCCGGCCTGACTGGCGGCCTGGGCGAAGGTGGCATCGTAGGCGGTCAGCATGGCGATCTTTTCGCCGCGCTGCTTGAGCCCCTGAAGGGTCGTGAGGCTGATATCAGGCATGCAAGGGGTCCTCGTGGGACGGCGCTATGGTTGTTGTCTGGGCGCCGCGGGCGCGGGGTGGCCGCGCGCAAACGGCTGCTATAGTCCCGGCGCGTCCGGCACAAGTCAATGCTCGGTGTTACGGCTGTGTTACCGGCTGGGTGACGACGGTAGCAGCCGTTCCAGGCCTTCGAAAGGACAGGCGGACAGCAGGTCCGGCAAGCGGCGGCCGTCGGGCAGGTGCAGCGCGGGGGCGAGATCGGCCAGCGGATAGAGCACGAAGGCGCGGGCCTGGAGGTGATAGTGCGGCACCTGCAGGCGTGGCTCGTCGATCAGCCGTTCGCCGAACAGCAGGATGTCGATGTCCAGGGTGCGCGGACCCCAGCGTTCGTCCTTGCGCACGCGGCCCTGCTGCTGCTCGATGGCCTGGGTGGCGTCGAGCAGCGCCAGGGGGGCGAGGGCGGTGTCCAGCACGGCGACGGCGTTGACGTAGCGCGGCTGGTCGGGCGGACCCAGGGGGTCGCTGGCATAGAAGGCGGAGACCGCCACCAGCTGACTCTCGGGCAGGCTGGCCAGGGCCTCCAGGGCCGCGTCCAGCTGCTGCCGCGGCTCGGCCAGGTTGCTACCCAGGCCGAGATAGACTCTTTCCATCATTCGTCGCCGGCGGTGGGCGCATCCGAGGTGCGCCGCTTGCGATTGCTGCCGCCCCGGCGGCGTCGCTTGGCCGGCGCGCCTTCGTCCCGGCTGAGATTCTTGATCATCTCGCGCCGCTGGCTGTCACCGACCTCCTGGTAACGCGTCCACCAGTCGCCCAGGCCACCGGTCTCCTCGCCCGCGCTCTCGCGCAGCAGCAGGAAATCGTAGCCGGCGCGGAAGCGCGGATTTTCCAGCAGTTGATCGGCGCGCTTGCCCTGACGGCGCGGCAGGCGTTCCTGCATGTCCCAGATCTCGCGCATCGGCATGGTGAAGCGCTTGGGGACGGCGGTGCGTTGGCACTGCTGCAGGGTCAGGTCGTGGGCGGCTTCCTGCATGGCCGGAATCGGCGCCAGCCCGAGGTCCTGATGATGACGCACGCGCTCGGGCAGCGCCGGCCAGAGCAGAGCGGCGAACAGGAAGGCCGGAGTGACCGGCTTGCCTTCACGGATGCGGGTATCGGTATTGGCCAGGGCCTGGCGAATCAGGCTGCCGGCGTATTCCGGGTCGCGTTCCAGGGCTTCGCCGCTGGCCGGGAACAGCGGGGCGAACAGGCCGTACTGGCAGAGCAGCTCGAAGGTACGTTCGGCCTTGCCGCCGAGCAGCAGCTTGATGACCTCGTCGAACAGTCGCGGTGCGGGAATGTCACGTAGCAGCGGGGCCAGGCGACTGATGGGTTCGGCGGTAGCGGTCTCGATCTGGAAGTCCAGCTTGGCGGCGAAGCGCACGGCGCGCAGCATCCGCACTGGGTCTTCCAGGTAGCGCTGCTCCGGATCGCCGATCAGGCGGATCTGCCGCAGGCGGATGTCCTGGGTGCCATTGGCGTAGTCGAGGATGCGTTCGCCGCTGGCATCGTAGTAGAGCGCGTTGATGGTGAAGTCGCGCCGCTGGGCATCCTGTTCCTGGTTGCCATAGATGTTGTCGCGCAGGATCCGGCCGCTTTCATGGCGCGAGCCCTGGGTTTCATCTTCGGCATCCCCGGTGGGGTGATTGGCGCGAAAGGTCGCGACCTCGATGATCTCGCGGCCGAAATGCACGTGGACCAGCTTGAAACGCCGACCGATGACCCGTGCATTGCGGAATTCGGCCCGCACCTGTTCGGGCGTGGCACTGGTAGCGACATCGAAGTCCTTGGGCTCGAAGCCCAACAGCAGGTCCCGGACGCAACCGCCCACCAGGTAGGCCTGATAACCCGCCTTTTCCAGCCGCTCGACGACGCTCAGGGCGTAGCGGCTGATGCGCTCTCGTTCCAGAGCATGCTGACTGCGGGGCAGTTCGATGGGCAAGGCAGGCGCGGGCGGAGTACGCCGCAGGGGCGAGCGCAGAGTCTGGATCAGCTTCTTCAGCATGCGAATTTCTGTTCGGAGAGACGGCTATACGCAATCTGGCCCACGGCGGGAACCGTTGCGCAATAGATAAGGAGGGGATCTTGAACGAGGGAGGGAAGGCTGTCAAAGGCACTGGGGGAGCCGAAGCTCCCCCCCAAAGTGGTACGTGCTTTGTTTTTATTGTTTATCCAGACCTCTTGTTTTTCTTGTGTGGTCTGTTCCGTGCGGTTACCTGCCGCCGGAAAGGCTCTGAAGTCTAGAGCCAAGAGCAAACGGATTACTTTGGAAGCTGATGCCGTCAGGATCATTCCTGCTCTGCCTGGTACGGGTGCTGCCTCGGGGCAGTTTTGTTGTTCTCTGGCCTGACATCGCGCGGACCGTCCCGCTAGACGACTCTTCTCCAAAATGATCAGTTAGCTACGCCTCCGCCTGCTTGTTCTTGTTGTGCTGGAGTCGCTACGTCTTGTTTTTGTTATGGAGTGGGTACGTTCTTATTGTTTTTGTACGAAGACATAAAGCAGATGCCGTGCCAGTTTTATAAAATCCTTTGTTTTCAATGGGTTACGAAAAATGTAGCCTTTTCGCTCAGGGGCTACAGGCAAGTTTTCGTTACCGCTGAACCCGCCGGCTGTTACGGCGGTAACACATTGCAAAGGATGGGGAGGGACGAGGGGAGTGTTACCGCGGGACGTGCGGGGCCGTCACCTCCCGGCGCGGATCAGGAGGCGTCGCTGCTGGCGCTGGCCTTGCGCCGCGGGATACCCAGGCGCTGACGACGTTCCCACAGGCATTTGCGGCTGACGCCAAGCTTGCGCGCCAGCTCGGTCTCGGTCATGTGGTCCTGGTGTTCGAGCACGAAGTGCTGGAAGTAGTCCTCCAGCGACAGGTCCTCGGTGGGCTCGTGGGCGCCATTGCCGTTACCCAGTCCCGTGCTCGGCAGCGGATCCAGGTAGCTGTCGGCCAGCTCCAGCTCGCCGAGCTCGACGTCGATGCCCAGCTGATCGGCATTGATCTCCTGGCCTTCGCTGAGAATCACCGAGCGCTCGATGGCGTTTTCCAGTTCGCGCACGTTGCCCGGCCAGCTGTAGTGGCGAATGGCGGCTTCGGCTTCGGCGCCGAGCTTCAGGCCTGGACGACTCATGCGCGCCGACTGGCGAGCGAGGAACACCCGGGCGATCTCCATGACGTCGCCGCCGCGCTCGCGCAGGGCGGGCAGGCGCAGGGAGATGACATTGAGGCGATAGAAAAGGTCTTCGCGAAACTGGCCGATCTTGGCCAGGCCCTTGAGATCCCGGTGGGTCGCGGCGATCAGGCGCACATCGACCTTTTGCGATTGCACCGAGCCGACCCGGCGAATCTCGCCTTCCTGCAGCACGCGCAAGAGGCGCGCCTGGGCTTCCAGCGGCAATTCGCCGATCTCGTCGAGAAACAGGGTGCCGCCGTCGGCCGCTTCCACCAGGCCGGTACGGCTGGCGCTGGCGCCGGTGAAGGCGCCCTTCTCGTGGCCGAAGAGTTCGGATTCGATCAGGGTCTCGGGAATGGCCGCGCAGTTGACGGAGATCAGCGGTGCCTTGGCCCGGCGCGACAGATTGTGCAGTGCCCGCGCCACCAGCTCCTTGCCGGTACCCGACTCGCCCTGGATCAGCACGGTGGAATCGGTGGGCGCGACCTTGCGGATCTTGCCGAAGAGATCCTGCATCGGCGCGCAGTTGCCGATGATGCCGATCTCGCCGGTGGCCGGTGCCGGCGAGACGCTTTCCTCGGCGGGCGTCGGCGGGCGCTGCTCGCGTTCCACCAGGATGCGCGCCACGGCCTGCAGCATCTCGTCGTGATCGAAAGGCTTGGCGATGTAGTCCACCGCGCCCTGCTTCATGGAGTCGACCGCCGAGCGAAGGCTGGCGTAGCTGGTCATGATCAGCACCGGTTTGCCCTTGGCGAGATCGATCATCTCGGTACCCGGGGCGCCGGGCAGGCGCAGATCGCTGATGACGAGATCGAAGTTGGGAACGTCGTAGAGATCCTGGGCTTCCTGGACGGAGCCGGCTTCGCTGACACGGAACTGGTTGCGCTCGAGCAGGCGGCGCAGCGCCGAACGGATGATCTTCTCGTCTTCGACAATCAGGATATGGGCCATCAAGTGCGCTCTCTTACGGGAAGGCAAGGCGACCCACGCCAGGCAGCGTGTCTTCTCGTGGTCGTCTGGACTTCCGAATGCTTTAGCAGATCCATCCAGCAGGCGGATGGGTCCGTCACGGCGCCTCCGGCAACCCGAGATAGCGCGGCAGCAGTACCCGAATGCGGGTGCCCTGGCCAGTCACGGGGTCGGTAGGACTATCGATCATTATCTGACCATAATGCTCTTCTACGATGGAATAGACCAGCGCCAAGCCAAGCCCCGTCCCCTTGCCCGGGTCCTTGGTGGTGAAGAAGGGTTCGAACAGCCGACTGACGATGGCCTTGGGAATGCCGCTGCCCTCGTCTTCGACGCTCAGGGTCACGGTCTGGCCATGGGCCTCGCTGCGCACCCGGATCGGCGCGCCGGCCGGCGAGGCGTCGCGGGCGTTGGACAGCAGGTTGATCATCACCTGCACCAGCCGCTGGGGATCGCCCTGCACCAGGTGTTCGGGATCGCAGAGATTGAAGAAGTCGACGTCCACGCTCTGGCGATTGAGCGAGAGCAGGGCGATGGCCTCCTGGGCCGCCTCGGCCACGCACACCGGTTCGTGGGCCTGCTGGCGGCCGCCGGCATGGGCGAAACTCATCAGCGACTGGACGATGCGGGTGATGCGGCGGGTCTGCTCGATGATCTGGCTGCTGATCTCGTCGATCTCTTCGTCCGCCTCGCGCTCCTCGCGCAGATTCTGCGCCAGGCAGGCGATGCCGGTGACCGGGTTGCCGATCTCGTGGGCGACGCCCGCGGCCAGTCGGCCGATGGAAGCCAGGCGCTCGGAGTGGATCAGGCGGTCTTCCAGCAGCTGGGTCTCGCTGATGTCTTCCACCACCAGTACCGTGCCGTTGCTGCCGACCGCCAGGGGTTCGTCGATGGTCGCCTTGTGCAGGTTGAGCCAGCGCTGCTCGTGTTCCTGGGGCAGGCGCTGCTTGTAGAGGTGCTGCTGCGCCGGCTCGGCGAGAAAGCGCTCGAACAGGTCCTGCCAGGGATCGGGCAGGGCGCTCAGGCGCGAGCCCACCACCCGGGCGCCGTCGATGCCGGTGAGCTCTTCCATGGCGCGGTTCCACATGAGGATCTCGCGGTCGCGGGCCAGGGAGCAGACGCCCATGGGCAACTCCTGCAGGGTCTGCCGGTGATAGCGGCGCAGGGCGTCCAGCTCGGCCGCCAGGCCGGTCAGGCGCGACTGGTAGTCTTCCAGGCGATTCTCGATGAAGTGGATGTCTTCGGTGGCATAGGCCTCGCTTTCCGCCTTGAACGGCAGAAAGGTCTCGACGATGTCCTGGGCGACCCGCGGGCCCATCGGCCCGGAGAGGTTGGCCTCGATGCGATCGCGCAACCGGCGCAGGGCATAGGGACGGCGTTCGTCATAGGGCAGCAGCAGGTCGGCCAGGGCGCGTTCGACTTCCTTCTGCGCGGTCTTGGCGCCCAGTGGCTTGGCCAGCTGGGCCGCGAAGTCCTGGGGCGAGCTGGCCGCCAGTTCGCGGCGTTGCGGGCGGCGGACGTTGTCCACCGCGCAGGCCTCGGCAGCGCTCTTCTCTTCTTCGCTGGCTTCGGTGAAGAGCGAGACCAGGGCGAACACCAGCACGTTGACGGTGAGCGAGGCCACGGCGGCGAGGTGCCAGTTGCTGGCACTGATGCGATAGCTGAAGACGCCGATGTGCAGCGGATTGATGTCGGCCACCAGCGGCATGAGCATGCTCAGGAACCACAGGCCCAGGCCGCACAGCAGGCCGGCGATGAAGCCCTTGCGATTGGCCGTCTGCCAGTAGAGCACCGACAGCGCGCCGGGCAGGAATTGCACGGTAGCGACGAAGGAAACGATGCCCAGGCTGGAGAGATCGCCATGGCCCTGCAGCAGGCGATAGAAGCCATAGCTGCCGAGGATGATGGCGGCGATCAGCATGCGCCGGGTCATGCGCAGCCAGCGATAGATGTTGCCATCGGTGGGCGGCTGGTAGAGCGGCAGCACGATGTGGTTGAGCAGCATGCCCGACAGCGCCATGGTCACCACGATGATCAGGCCGCTGGCCGCCGACAGGCCGCCGACGAAGGCCACCAGCGCCAGCAGCGGATTGTCCAGCGCCAGGCCCACGCCCAGGGTGAAGTACTCCGGCGGCGTCGGCGAACCCAGCGCCAGGCCACCCCAGAGAATCGGCGGCACCGCCAGGCTGATCAGCAGCAGGAACAGCGGCAGGCCCCAGCTGGCGCTGACCAGCGCCTGGGGACTGAGATTCTCGGTGAAGGCCATGTGGTACATGTGCGGGGTGACGATGGCCGCGGCGAAGAACACCAGCAGCAGGATCCGCCAGGGGCCTTCCTGCAGCGGGGTGTGCAGGGTGGAGAGAGCGCTCTGGTTCTGCTGCAGCCAGGTCTCCAGGCCGTTGGGGCCGCCGAACACTGTATAGAGGGTGACGCCGCCGACGATGCCCAGGGCCAGCAGCTTGACCAGGGATTCGAAGGCGATGGCCACCACCAGGCCCTCGTGGCGTTCCTTGGAGTTGATCTGGCGCGCGCCGAAGAGCATGGCGAACAGGGTGATCAGCAGGCAGAAGCCCAGCGCTGGGGCGTCCTGGGCGCGGGCCTGCACCAGGATGCCGGTGCTGGTGGCCACCGCCTGGATCTGCAGCGCCAGCAGTGGCAGCACGGCGATCAGCATGCCCAGGCTGGTCAGGGCGCCGGCCCAGGTGCTGCGGAAACGGAAGGCGAAGAGATCGGCCAGGGACGCCAGCTGGTAGGCGCGGGTCAGGCGCAGGATGGGATAGAGCAATACCGGCGCTAGTAGAAAGGCGCCGCACAGCCCCAGGTAATAGGCGAGAAAGCCGTAGCCGTAGTCGTAGGCCAGGCCCACGGTGCCATAGAAGGCCCAGGCGCTGGCATAGACGCCCAGCGACAGGGTGTAGATCAGCGGATGGCGCACCAGCCGGCGCGGCACCCAGCCCTTCTCGGTCATCCAGGCGACGCCAAAGAAGATCAGCAGGTAACCGGCGCTGATCAGGACCAGTTGGGACAGACTAAAGCTCGTCGGCATCGCGCTGGCTCTGCAGGATGAAGGTCACCACGATGAGGATGAGCCACAGCAGGTAGGGGCGATACCAGGCGCCGCTGGGAGCGATCCACCAATCCATGATGGCGGGGGAGAACAGATAGATGCCTACCACGAGGAGCAGGACCAGCCGGTAGATGTACATGCGCGGTTCCCGAACGGCGATGGCGCCATGGTAAAGCAAAAGCGCTGTACCCCGGAGAGAGAGGCTTCTACCGTGAAGGCTTCCTTGCCCGCTGGAGATCGATGATGATCAGACCCCGCCTCGCCGCCGTGCTGGAAACCGCGCTCTACGCCGCCGATCTACCCAGGGCGCAGCGCTTCTACGAGGAGGTGCTGGGGCTGGCTCCGATGTTCGCCGATGAACGCCTGGCCGCCTACGCTGTGGGTGCGAGTGTCTTGTTGCTGTTCCAGCAGGGCACTACCGAACAACCGGTCCGGCTGCCAGGCGGCTGCATTCCGCCCCATGGCGCCCAGGGCTGCCAGCACCTGGCCCTGGCGATCACGGCCGCCGAGCTGGAGGCCTGGGTCGCGCACCTGGCCGCCGCCGAGATCGCCATCGAGGAACGTACCCAGTGGCCACGCGGCGCGATCAGCCTGTATTTCCGCGATCCGGACGGGCACCTGCTGGAGCTGGTCACGCCCGGACTCTGGCCCAACTATTAGTCCGGCAGCTGGGCTTCGGCCAGGTGGGGCGCCCCTGGGATCAGCGTGGCGTCCCAATGAGTGACGCCCCAGGCCAGCACCTCGGTCGGGGGCTCCTCGGCCAGCGCCGGGTGCGTCGGCTGGCCCAGGGCGCGCAGGGCGCGTACCAGCAGGGCGCCGGCCTGTTCGGGGGGCAGCGGCGGCGAGCGGTAACTTTTGCCCAGCTTGTGGCCGTCGGGCTGGATCAGCAGCGGCACGTGCAGATAGCGCGGCGCCGGATGGCCGAGCAATTCCTGCAGATAGAGCTGGCGCGGCGTGGAATCCAGCAGGTCGGCGCCACGCACCACGTCGGTGATGCCCTGCAGGGCATCGTCCATCACCACCGCCAGCTGGTAGGCGATCAAGCCATCGCGACGCTGGATGACGAAGTCACCCACCTCGCGCCCCAGATGCTGGCGGAACTCGCCCTGCACCCGGTCGACGAAGCGGTAGTCCAGCTCAGGGACGCGGATGCGGATGGCGGCGTCCGTCTCCGGCAGGCCGCGATTGCGGCAGTATCCGGGGTAGCGTCCGCCACTGCCTTCGAGCTGCTTGCGCGAGCAGTCGCAGGCATAGGCCAGCCCGCTGGCCAGCCACTGCGCGATGACCGCGCGATAGGCGTCCAGGCGTTCGCTCTGGCGCAGCACCGGGCCGTCCCATTCGAAGCCGTAGGCCTCCAGGGTGGTGAGGATGGCCGCCTGGGCGCCCGGGACCTCGCGTGGCGGATCCAGGTCTTCCATGCGCACCAGCCAGCGCCCGCCCGCGGCGCGGGCATCCAGGTAGGAGGCGAGGGCGGCGACCAGCGAACCGAAGTGCAGATAGCCGCTGGGTGTGGGCGCGAACCGGCCGACATAGGGGCGCCTGGGCATAGCTCATCCTGTGAATGCCGGAAAAACCGAAGTCTGGAAAGAACAAAGGGCGCCGTAGCGCCCTCGTCGGTGAGGTAGCAGGACTCAGGTCCCGGTCTGCTTCTCGCGGATCTCGGCCAGGGTCTTGCAGTCGATGCACAGACTGGCGGTCGGACGGGCTTCCAGGCGGCGAATACCGATTTCCACGCCGCAGGAGTCGCACCAGCCGTATTCGTTGTCTTCGATCAACTGCAGCGTCTCGTCGATCTTCTTGATCAGCTTGCGCTCGCGATCGCGGGCACGCAGTTCCAGGCTGAATTCCTCTTCCTGGGTCGCGCGGTCGGCCGGGTCGGCGAAGTTGGCCGCTTCTTCCTTCATGTGGTGCACGGTGCGATCGACTTCTTCGCGCAGTTCCTGCTTCCACTTGTTCAGAATGCCGGTGAAGTGGGCGCGCATGCGCTCACTCATGTATTCCTCGCCCTTGGTAGGCTGGTAGGGTTCGTAGCCACGGGCCAGATGATTGTTCTGCTGATTTGCTTCGCTGGGCATGATTGACCCTCTCACTTTCGCTGATCCTGTCCACAGGCTGGATGCGTTTCCAGGCCTCTCCATGTTGGAACGCCCGGGGTCTATGGCTGCCGATGGCGTCCCGCGCAATGCCGACGCCAGGCTGAATATGTTCTCGACTGGCCAGTCGCCCTGCGGATGCAAGCCGGCGAACTTACCAGAAGCTTCCAGGGGGCGCTACTACCGGCCTCCCGCTCCTTGCTGACGCGGCGGGTGCCGGCCTGCGAGGCCTTGGTTAGAATCCCGCCTTCGCCACAAGTTCGGACCCTGTCCATGTCCAATTCCTACAGTGCACGCAGCCAGGCCATCGAGCCCTTCCATGTGATGGCCCTGCTGGAGCGCGCCAACCAGCTCCAGGCCGCCGGGCACGACGTGATCCACCTGGAGATCGGCGAGCCCGATTTCACCACCGCCGCCCCGGTGGTCGCCGCTGGCCAGGCCGCGCTGGCAGCCGGTCAGACCCGCTACACCGCGGCCCGCGGCCTGCCGGAGTTGCGCCGCGCCATCGCCGCCTTCTATGGCGAGCGCTACGGCGTCGACCTGGATCCGGAGCGGGTGCTGATCACCCCCGGCGGCTCGGGCGCCCTACTGCTGGCCAGCGCCCTGCTGGTCGATCCCGGACGTCACTGGCTGCTGGCCGATCCCGGCTATCCCTGCAATCGTCACTTCCTGCGCCTGGTGGAAGGCGCGGCCCAGCTGATTCCGGTCGGCGCCGACACCCGCTACCAGCTCACCCCCGAGCTGGTCGAGCGTCACTGGCAGCCGGCCAGCGTCGGCGCCCTGGTGGCCTCGCCGGCCAATCCGACCGGCACCCTGCTGGATCGCGACGGACTCGCCGGACTGTCGGCCGCCCTCAAGGCGCGCGGTGGGCACCTGGTGGTGGACGAGATCTACCACGGCCTGACCTACGGCCTGGACGCCTCCAGCGTGCTGGAGGTGGACGACTCGGCCTTCGTGCTCAACAGCTTCTCCAAGTATTTCGGCATGACCGGCTGGCGCCTCGGCTGGCTGGTGGCGCCGCGTGCCGCCGTGCCGGAGCTGGAAAAGCTGGCGCAGAATCTCTACATCAGTGCCTCCACCGTGGCCCAGCAGGCTGCCCTGGCCTGTTTCACGCCTGCGGCCATGGCCATCTTCGAAGAGCGCCGCGCCGAATTCGCCTGTCGGCGCGATTACCTGTTGCCGGCACTGCGCGGGCTGGGCTTCGAGATCGCCGTCGAGCCCCAGGGCGCCTTCTATCTCTATGCCGATATCTCTGCCTTCGGCGGCGATGCCTATGCCTTCTGCCAGTTCCTGCTGGAGACCGAGCACGTGGCCATCACCCCCGGCCTGGACTTCGGTCGCCATCGTGCCGACACCCATGTGCGCTTCGCCTACACGCAGTCGTTGCCGCGCCTGGAAGAGGCCGTCGCCCGCATCGCCCAGGGCCTGCAGCGCTGGAGCGCCCGGTGAGATTCGATCCGCCGCTGGAAGAAGGGCGCCTGCTGCGCCGCTACAAGCGCTTTCTCGCCGACATCGAGACCGCCAGCGGCGAGGTGCTGACCCTGCACTGCCCCAATACCGGCTCCATGCTCCACTGCCAGGCGGCGGGCGCGCGCGTCTGGTTCAGCCGGGCCAGTGGTCCCAAGCGCAAGCTGCCCGGCACCTGGGAGCTGGTCGAGACGGATCACGGACGAATGGCCTGCATCAATACCGCCCGCGCCAATCGGCTGGTGGAAGAGGCCTTGCTGGCGGGTGGCATTCCCGAGCTGGCCGGTTTCACTGCCCTACGCCGGGAGGTGGCCTACGGCCTGGAGAACAGTCGCGCCGATTTCCGTCTGGAGTATCCCACGGGACCGCTGTACCTGGAGGTGAAGAGCGTCACCCTGGGTTTTGCCGACACCGCGGTCGCCGCCTTTCCCGATGCCGTGACCACCCGCGGGACCCGCCATCTGCGCGAGCTGGCGGCCCTGGCCGCGGCCGGTGAGCGGGCGGTGCTGCTCTATTGCGTGCTGCTCGACGGCATCGAGGCGGTGCGTCCGGCGGCGGAAATCGATGCCGCCTATGCCCTGGCCTTGGGCGAAGCCCGTCGCCAGGGTGTGCAGGTGCTGGCTTATGGGGCACGGCTCTCGCCCGCGGGTCTGCAACTGGGCCGACCTCTGCGCCTGGCTGACCAGTAGGTCAGCCAAAAGCTGATCGGTCGGACAGCTTCTGGCAGGCGCCTTGCTTGCGTTTGTCGCCCATCGATCGCCGCTACCGGGCGATCCCGTTAGGAGTCTCTTGATGATCTCTGTGTTGGGCATGCTGTTGCTGGTGGCCATCGCCATCCTCTTTTCCCGCCAGCGCCGCGCCATTCGCGTGCGTACCGTGCTCGCCGCCTTTCTGTTGCAGGCAGGGCTCGGCTTGCTGGTGCTCTATATCCCCTGGGGCCAGCAGGTGCTCGGCAGCGTCTCCGGCGCCGTCTCCTCGCTGCAGCTCTATGCCGACAAGGGCATCGAGTTCCTCTTCGGCGGTCTCGCCGGGCCGAGGATGTTCGAGTACTTCGGTAACGGTGGCTTCGTCTTCGCCGTACGGGTGCTGCCCCTGATCGTCTTCTTCGGCAGCCTGATCGCGGTGCTCTACTACCTGGGCATCATGGGCTGGATCATTCGTCTGGTAGGCGGGGCGCTGCACGCCCTGCTCGGCACCAGCCGGGTGGAATCCACGACGGTCACCGCCACCCTGTTCCTCGGTCAGTCGGAGATGCCGCTGGTGGTACGGCCCTTCATCGCCGATCTCACTCGCTCGGAGCTGTTCGCCATCATGGTCGGCGGTTTCGCCGCGGTGGCCGGTTCGGTGCTGCTGGGCTACGCCGGCATGGGCGTGCAACTCAAGTACCTGATCGCCGCCAGCTTCATGGCCGCCCCGGGCGGGCTGCTGATGGCCAAGCTGATGGAGCCGGAGACCGAACGGCCGCGCGACCAGGCCATGAAGACCCTGGGGGAGGGCGAGGAGCGTCCGGCCAACGTCATAGACGCGGCCGCCGAAGGCGCCCAGGTCGGCCTGCGCATCGCCCTGGCGGTCGGCGCCATGCTGCTGGCCTTCATCGCCCTGATCGCCCTGCTCAACGGTATCCTCGGCTGGTGCGGCGCCTGGTTCGGCCTGCCGCAGCTGAGCATGCAGCTGGTGCTGGGCTATCTGCTGGCGCCGGTGGCCTTCCTCATCGGCGTACCCTGGAGCGAGGCGGTACAGGCCGGCGGCTTCATCGGCCAGAAGCTGGTGCTCAACGAATTCGTCGCCTATGCCGATCTCTCGACCTACCTGGATCCGGTAAAGTCGGCGGCGGCTAGCGTTCAGCCGCTGTCGGCGCACACCCAGGTCATCGTCACCTTCGCCCTCTGCGGCTTCGCCAATCTCTCTTCCATCGCCATCCAGCTCGGCGGCCTGGGCGGCATCGCGCCCCAGCGGCGTCACGAGCTGGCCCAACTGGGCCTGCGCGCCATGCTCGGCGGCACCCTGGCCAATCTGATGAGCGCGGCCCTGGCCGGCTTCTTCGTCAGTCTCTGAGCCGCGGCGGCCCGGTCGTACGACCGGGCTAGACTCAGCTCGCTCCTTTCGTTTTTCCGATTTCCGAGGTACTCCCGATGTCCGCTGTCCCCGCTGAAACCCTGGATCGCCTGTTGGCCGAAGCCGTCACCGCCTCCCGGCGCGCCTACTGCCCGCACTCCGATTTTCCCGTTGGCGCCGCCCTGTTGACCGCCGAAGGTGCGGTCGTCCATGGCTGCAACGTGGAAAACATCTCCTACGGCCTGACCAACTGCGCCGAGCGTAGCGCGCTGTTCGCCGCCGTCAGCCAGGGCCTGCTCCCGCGCAGCTTCACCGCCATGGCCATCCACGCGCCGGGCGTCCCCCTGATCAGTCCCTGCGGCGCCTGCCGCCAGGTGCTGCTGGAGCTGATGGCGCCCGACGCGATCATCGTCTGCAGCGGCAGCGAGCCCGGCCGTACCCGGACCTGGACCCTGGCCGAGCTGTTGCCCGGCGCCTTCGACGACTTCTAGAGGAATCCGCCCATGTGGCTCGCCCAGGAAGTGATCCGGCAGAAGCGCGATGGCCTGGAGTTGTCCGCTGCGGACCTCCAGCGCCTGGTCAGCGGCATCGCCGACGACAGTCTCAGTGAAGGCCAGATCGCCGCCTTCGCCATGGCGACCCTGCTGCGCGGCATGACCGCCGCCGAGCGCACCGCCCTGACCCTGGCCATGCGCGACAGCGGCCAGGTGCTGCACTGGGACCTGCCGGGGCCGGTGGTGGACAAGCACTCCACCGGCGGCGTGGGCGATCTCACCAGCCTGGTGCTGGCGCCGCTGCTCGCCGCCTGTGGTTGCCATGTGCCGATGATCTCCGGGCGCGGCCTGGGCCATACCGGCGGCACCCTCGACAAGCTGGAGAGCATCCCCGGCTATCGCATCCGCCCTGGCCTCGCGCGCTTCCGCCAGGTGGTGGCCGAGGTGGGTTGCGCCATCGTCGGTCCGGACGCCGATCTGGCCCCGGCCGATCGCCGCCTCTATGCCATCCGCGATGTCACCGCCACGGTGGAATCGGTGGACCTGATCACCGCCTCCATCCTGGCCAAGAAACTGGCCGCCGGCCTGGACGTGCTGGTCATGGACGTCAAGACCGGCGGCGGCGCCTTCATGGCCGAGCAGGAAGCCGCCCTGTGCCTGGCCGACAGCATCGTCGAGGTCGCCGAAGCCGCAGGGGTCCGTACCCGCGCCCTGATCACCGACATGGGCCAGCCCCTAGCGCGCAGCGCCGGCAATGCCCTGGAAGTGGAGGAGGCCATCGCCCTGCTGGCCGGCGAGGTGCGCAGCGAGCGCCTCTGGCAGGTGGTCCAGGCCCTGGCCGAGGAGGCGCTGCAACTGGCCGGAATGGCCGGCGATGCCAGCGCGGCCGAACGCCTGGTGCTGGAAGCCTGGCAGAGCGGCGCCGCCCTGGCGCGTTTCGCGGCGATGAACCTGGCCCTGGGCGGTCCTTCCGACCTGACCGAGCGGCCCTGGCAGCATCTGCCTCGAGCCCCGGTCGTGCGCGCCGTCCATCCGGCCCGCCCGGGCTGGGTGCAGCAGGTCGATACCCGCGCCCTTGGTCTGCTGGTGGTCGAATTGGGTGGCGGTCGACAGCGCCCGGAAGATGAGGTGGATCCCGCCGTAGGCCTGGCTGATTTGGCATTGCCAGGTGAGCGGGTGGACCAGGATCGGCCGCTGGGCCTGGTCCATGCCCGCGACACCGCCAGCGCAGCGCGGGCTGTCGCGCAGTTGCAGGCAGCCTATGTCCTGGGTGAGGAACCACTGGCAGAGCGTACGCCGCCTGTACTGGAGCGGTGTTAGCGCCAGATTTCAGGCAAAAAAAGACCCGGCAGAGCCGGGTCCAAAACCGTGATTAGCCTGATGAGGAGATAACCCGAAGACCATTGCTGGACCCCCAGTTATCGACCGATCTCGCGACCGGCTGAGTTGAATAATAACAATTCTCATTCCATCGTCAAGCCTATTCGAGAATATTTCTTAATTACTGCCGGCGGGCCGCTCCGGGGCACCGCGCAGGCGGGTGACTTCCTTGTTCAGCGTATCGATATGGCGTGCCATGTTCTCGATCAGGCTGTGGGCGATGCGCGGGGTGGTCTCCATCAACGAGACGAACTGATCCTGGGGAATCACCAGCACGGTGCAGACGGTCTTGGCGATGACGCTGGCGGTACGCGGCGTATGGGTGAAGACCGCCAGGGCGCCGACGATCTCGTCCTGGCACACCTCGCCGACCTTGCAGCCATCCACCCAGGCCTCGGCATGCCCTTCGGTAATGACGAAGACATGCTCGGCGGAGTCGCCCTGGCGGATGATGACCTCGCCGGCGGCATAGCGACGAAAGCCGGTCGCGGGCTGGGTGACCGGCGGCTTGAGCCGGATCAGCGCCTGGGCCAGCAGCGCCTGCTGTCCCAGCATGTACCTCAGCAGGGCATCGCGCTGGACCGGCGTGGCGGTGGCCGCCGCGAGAAAGGTCTCGCGGTCGTAGGGCAGCACCCGCACGTCGGCCTCGCTCTCGTAGTTGAGGGTCGGCAGATCCAGGGTGCGCCCCAGGCCGATCAGATCGCCCTCGCCGAGCTGGAACAGCGCCCGCTGATCCAGCACCACCCGCAGCGGGCCGCGCTGGATCAGATAGACCTCGTCATTGCGCATCCAGTCCTGCAGCAGGGCGGCGGGACTCAGCTGCAGGGGCTGCCGACTCGGCGCCACACCACTGACCAGTCGCGCCGGAATGGCCTGCAGCGCCTGACGCAGCTGATCGACATAGGGAGGCTGATCGCCGATGAGGTACATGGTGCCAATTCCTTCTTGTTACGCAGAGGTTGTGACGTGGGTCGCACGATAAGCGGCTCGTCGGCGACCGTAAATCCACAACTCCGCGAGCTGTGACGGAACGCTTGTTCTGCCTCACAGGAGGTCGTGATCAGGCCTAGGCGCGACCCAGGCGGCGCAGCAGGCGAGTCGGCAGGGCCTCCAGCTGTCCCGTGCGCCCCAGCTCCACCACCAGCGCCCGATCCTGCTCGGCGGGTTCGAGCGGATCCTGGGCCTGGCGCTGGGCCGCCACCACCGCGAGGGTGGCTTCGGACGGATCGGTCCCCTCGGCCTGGCGCTCCTGCAGCCAGCGGGCGATGAGTTCGTCGTCCGCCTGGCAGTCGATGATCAGCAGGGGTGCGGCCTGGGCTTCGGCCAGGGTCTGGGCCGCGGCACGCTGGGCCTGCTTGAGATAGGTGGCGTCGAGCACCAGCGGATAGCCGGCCGCCAGCACCTGGGCGCCGATCTCGTGCAGGCGCGCATAGGTGGCTTCACCGGCTGCGGCGCTGTAACGGGTAGCCTCGTCGCTGTCGGCATAGAGGCGCTGGCGCTCGACATCGGATCTCAGGCGAATGGCGCCGAGCGCCTCGACCAGGGCCAGGGCCACGGTGCTCTTGCCGATGCCCGAGACGCCATGCATCACCGCCGCGAAGGGCTGGGGCACCTGGGTGTAGCCCTCGGCCAGGGCCGTGTAGCTGCGATAGCTGGCGAGGATCTCGGCCCGCAGCGCCGGCGCCTCGGCCTGGCCCAGGCGGAAGAGGGCGATCTTGGCGCGTACCATGGCCCGATAGGCCTTGTAGAAGTCGAGCAGGGCAAGACCGGCATAGTCGCCGGTCGCCTCGAAGTAGGCGTTGACGAATCTGTTGCTCAGCGCCTTGAGGCCACGGTCTTCCAGGTCCATGGCCAGGAAGCCGGCATCGCCCATGGTGTCGGTCAGGCGGAAGGGTTCGTTGAACTCGATGCAGTCGAACAGCACCACCTCGCCATCGAGCAGGGTGGCGTTGGCCAGGTGGATGTCGCCATGGCATTCGCGGATGTAGCCGTCACGGCAGCGGGCCTCGAACAGCGGCAGCAGGCGGGCGTAGCTGGCTTCGGCCCAGGCTTCCAGCTGGTCGAGCTGCTTGAGGTCGGCCGCTTCGCCGAGCATGGCGCGGATCTGCTCGAAATTCTGCCGTACCGGCGCCATGGCGGCGTCCGGGGTGCACAGCGGATGCTCGGTCGCCACCTGGGGTGCTGCCAGGTGGAAGCGGGCGATCTGGGCGGCCAGGGCATCGATGTGCGCCTCGGTCAGTTCGCCGCGCTGCTGCACCTCGCTGAGCAGCTGGCTCTGGGGGAATTCGCGCATGCGCAGGGCGTACTCGATCACCGGACCGCTGCCATCCAGCTCGGGGGCGCCTTCGCTGCCGGTGATGGCCACCACGTCCCGGTAGAGATCGCGGGTCAGGCGCTGATTGAGGCGCAGCTCCTCACGGCAGAAGTGACCGCGGGCCTCCAGGTCGGTGAAGTCGAGGAAACCGAAGTTCACCGGCTTCTTGATCTTGTAGGCGACCTCGCCGGTCAGCACGACCCAGGAAATATGGGTTTCGATGACCCGGAACGCCGAGGTGGGGTGGGGATAGAGCGCCGGGTTCTGCAGGGCGGAAATCAGGAGCTGGCTCACGGGCGGTCCTTGTAGGAAATGGATGGCGGCATTATCGCTGCCAGGGCGGTCCACGCAAGCCACGACACCGGGAAGGGGCATCCGTGAACCCCAGCTGACGAAGCGCTTGTGGGCCGCTGTCGGCCACCGGGCAAGTGCGTATAATGCGCCGCCATGAAGCGACCCCGATCCTCTCGTTCCCGCAAGCGCAAGACCTTTGACTGGCGCCGTCTGTCCGGCTGGGCAGTCAAGCTTGGTCTGGTCGCGCTGGTAGCCCTGGCTGGCGTATGCATCTATCTGGATGCCGTGGTCCAGGAAAAATTCTCCGGCAAGCGCTGGACCATCCCGGCCAAGGTCTATGCCCGGCCGCTGGAATTGTTCAATGGCGTCAAGCTCAGTCGTGATGACTTCCTCACCGAACTCGAGGCCCTCGGCTATCGCCGCGAGAAGACCGTGGACGGCCCCGGCAGCGTCTCCGTGGGTGCCTCCACGGTCGAGCTGAACACCCGCGGCTTCCAGTTCTACGAAGGCGTCGAGCCGGCCCGGGCGATCCGCGTGCGCTTCGCCGGCGGCACCGTCTCCGGCGTCAGTGCCCTGGATGGCAGCAATCTCGCCGTGGCCCGCCTGGAGCCGCTGATGATCGGCGGCATCTATCCGGCGCATAACGAGGATCGCATCCTCATCAAGCTCGACCAGGCGCCACCGCACCTGGTCGATGGCCTGGTGGCGGTCGAGGACCGCGAGTTCTGGCATCACCACGGCGTCTCGCCCAAGTCCATCGCGCGCGCCGTCTGGGTCAACGCCACCAGCGGTCAGGTGCGCCAGGGTGGCAGTACCCTGACCCAGCAGCTGGTCAAGAACTTCTACCTCACCAACGAGCGCAGCATCACCCGCAAGGGCACCGAAGCCCTGATGGCGCTGCTGCTGGAGCTGCACTACAGCAAGCAGGAGATCCTCGAGGCCTACCTCAACGAGGTGTTCCTCGGTCAGGACGGCTCGCGCGCCATCCACGGCTTCGGTCTGGCCGCCCAGTACTTCTTCGGCCAGCCCTTCAGCGAACTGAAGCTGCATCAGGTCGCCCTGCTGGTCGGTCTGGTGAAGGGCCCGTCCTACTACAACCCGCGTCGCTATCCCGAGCGCGCCATGACCCGCCGCAACCTGGTACTCGACCTCATGGCCGAGCAGGGCGTGGTCAGCGCCACCGAGGCCGAGGCCGCCAAGGCCCGCCCGCTGGGCATCACCAAGGCCGGCAGCCTGACCAACAGTTCCTTCCCGGCCTTCGTCGACCTGGTCAAGCGCCAGCTCAAGCAGGACTACCGCGACGAAGACCTCACCGAGGAAGGGCTGCGCATCTTCACCAGCTTCGACCCCATCCTGCAGACCAAGGCCGAAGCGGCCATGGCCGAGGCTTTGAAGCGCATCGATGGCCGCAAGGGTGCGGAAAACGTCGAGTCGGCCATGGTGGTGACCAATCCGGAAACCGGTGAGGTCCAGGCGCTGCTGGGCGGGCGCGACCCACGCTTCGCCGGCTACAACCGCGCCCTCGATGCGGTGCGCCAGGTCGGCTCGCTGATCAAGCCGGCGGTCTATCTCACCGCCCTGGAACGCCCCAGCAAGTACACCCTGACCACCCTGATCCAGGACGAGCCCTTCTCGGTGAAAGGCGCCGACGGCCAGGTCTGGCGGCCACAGAACTACGAGCACAAGGCGCACGGCACCATCTTTCTCTATCAGGGACTGGCGCATTCCTACAACCTCTCCACGGCGCGCCTGGGCCTGGACCTGGGGCTGCCCGAGGTGCTCAAGACCGTCGAGCGCCTGGGCGTGAGTCGCGCCCTGCCGCCATACCCGGCGACCCTGCTCGGCGCCGGCGCCCTGACGCCCATGGAAGTGGCGACCATGTACCAGACGTTGGCCAATGGCGGCTTCAATACGCCGCTGCGCAGCATCCGCAGCGTGCTCGACGCCAATGGCGAACCGCTCAAGCGCTATCCGTTCCAGATCGAGCAGCGCTTCGATACCGGCGCCATCTACCTGGTGCAGTACGCCATGCAGCGCGTCATGCGCGAGGGCACCGGCCGCTCGGTCTACAACCAGATCCCCACCAGCGTGAACCTCGCGGGCAAGACCGGTACCACCAACGATTCCCGCGACAGCTGGTTCTCCGGCTTCAGCCAGGATCTGCTGGCGGTGGTCTGGCTGGGCCGCGACGACAACGGCAAGACACCGCTGACCGGTGCGACCGGCGCCCTGCAGGTCTGGAGCAACTTCATGCGTCGCGCCGATCCGGTCTCCCTGGATATGCCGGTGCCGGACAACATCACCCAGGCCTGGGTCGATGCCACCACCGGCCGCGGCACTGATCCCTCGTGCCCCAATGCCGTGCAGATGCCTTATATTCGCGGCAGTGAGCCGCCACCGGGTGCCTCCTGTGGCGCGCCGGCCGCACCCGCCGCCGGCGGCACCGGTAATGGCGGCAATCCAGTCATGGATTGGGTCAAGGGTTGGTTGAATTGAGAGGTCCCAAGGTGACGAAAGCAGTCTGGCCGGTGATGATCGCCGGTGTTCTCCTCGCCGGTTGCGCCGCGCCGCAGCGTGGCGCCATCCCCGTGGTCGATTCCGGCGGTCCGGTGTCCAACGGCGAACTCTATCGCCAGGGCAACAACCGGCCCCTGCCGGCGCAACGTCAGGCCCCCGTGGCCGCCGCGTCCAGCGTGCCGGCCGATTCCGGGGTGACCGTCATGGTGCCGGGCGGCAGCTCCGCGCCCCTGGAGACCTATGCCGCGCCGGCGGCCTCGGCGCCGCTGATCACCTCGTCCAGCCCCAGCGCGCCGCCCGCCCAGGCGTCGGTGCAGCCCAGCTATTCGCAGCCGGTCTATCCGCCCGCCACCCAGGGCGGCTCCGTAGCCGCCAGTACGGCGCCGACCGGCATCCCTTCCACCAGCAATTCCAGTGGTGGCGGCCTGGCTGCCGACGAACAACTCGACGGTCCGGTGCTGGCCCTGTTGACCACCGCCCAGCAACAGCAGAGCGGTGGCGATCTCAACGGCGCCTCCTCGAGCCTGGAGCGCGCCCAGCGCATCGCCCCGCGCGAGCCCCAGGTACTCTATCGTCTGGCCCAGGTGCGCTTGGCGCAGAACGACCCGGCCCAGGGCGAGCAACTGGCCCGTCGCGCCCTGACCTACGCCAATGGTCGTCCGGCCCTGCAGGCCAGTCTCTGGCAGCTGATCGCCCAGGCCCGCGAAGCCCAGGGCGATGCTTCCGGGGCTGCCCTGGCCCGGCAGAAGGCGCAGGTGGGCACCTGATGGACGAGCGCCTGCCCGCCCTGGCCGATCAGCTGCTACAGATCGAGCGTGAATTGCGCCTGCTCGGCTGGTGGTCGGCGCAGGCGCCCAGCGCCGAGGCCCTGGCCAGCCAGGAGCCCTTCTGCGTCGATACCCTGAGCTTCGCCCAGTGGCTGCAGTGGATCTTCGTGCCGCGGATGAAGCTGATCATCGAAAGCGATGCGGTCCTGCCGGCGCGCTCGGGCATCCGGCCGATGGCCGAGATGGTCTACCAGGGCAATCTCGATCCGGTCCTGCCCCTGCTCGCGTCTCTGGCCGAATTCGACCGCATCATCGAAAGCCCCTGAGCTACTTGCCGCAGTTCTGCTCGATGGACAGCTGGGTCTCGGCCAACCGCTGTTGACGTTCCTCTTCGCTCAGCCGGCGCGTCTCGCCACGACCGGACTGCACCAGGATGCGCGGATTGTTGCGCAGCTGCGCCAGATTCTGGCGCGCCTGGTCGCACTGCCCCTTGAGCTTGTTCTGCTCCTCGCGCACCTGCGCCTTCACCTGGCGATCCAGCTCCTGCTGCTGGGCATCGTTGGACACCGACGGCTGCTGGGCGCCGTTGGGCATCTTGTAGGTGGGTGCGCTGCCACCGCCATTGATCTGCGGCGCCGTCTTCACGTCCACCTCGTTGGCCTTCTGGCCCTCGGGCGGCTGGGCACTGAAATGGGTGACGCCCTTGTCGTCGGTCCACTTGTAGACCTGTGCGGCCTGGGCGGACAGGCTGCAGGCGAAAGCCAGGGCGGAAAGCAAGAAGATCGAGCGCATGGGAATCCTGGAAGGGGAGAGGACAGGACTTCACTATAAGAGGAGACGTCGAGCTTTTCACCACGACTGATCGGCGACGATCGATTGCGCCCGGTTGCACCTTTCGGCTTGACTTGCACCGGTCGAATGCGAACAATCCAAAGTTCGCTGTAGCGAGTCGGCCCAAAGCTGACTGCTCGGCAGACCATGAGGTGCCTACCCGCGCCGCCACAGTCAAATACCCTGCACCGCGTTACCTCGCGTCGGGTGGAAGCTCCAGCATTCATCGGAATCTTCCAACAAGGCTTTCTAGGCAGCTGAATCGTCGGTGACCACCGTCGCCCATGCTCTGCCTTGCAGTCAACCGAACCTTGAGCGTCCACCAATGGGCGCTCGCCATGCGTGGAATGAGGTGATACGTGGAGCTATTAACTGGCGCTGAGATGGTCGTCCGCTTCTTGCGCGACGAGGGCGTGAAACACATCTACGGGTACCCGGGCGGTGCCCTGCTGCACATCTACGACGCCCTGTTCAAGGAACCGGCGCTCAACCACATCCTGGTTCGTCACGAACAGGCCGCCACCCACATGGCCGACGGCTATGCCCGTGCCACCGGCAAGGCCGGCGTGGTCCTGGTGACCTCCGGCCCCGGTGCGACCAACGCCATCACCGGCATCGCCACCGCCTACATGGACTCCATCCCCATGGTGGTCCTGTCCGGTCAGGTGCCAAGCAACATGGTGGGCACCGACGCCTTCCAGGAAACCGACATGGTCGGTATCTCCCGGCCGATCGTGAAGCACAGCTTCATCATCAAGCACCCCTCCGAGATCCCCGAGGTCCTCAAGAAGGCCTTCTACCTCGCCGAGTCCGGACGTCCCGGTCCGGTGGTGGTCGACATCCCCAAGGACATGGGCGATCCGACCAAGAAGTTCGAATACGTCTATCCGAAGAAGATCAAGCTGCGCTCCTACAATCCGGCGCAGCGCGGTCATTCCGGGCAGGTCCGCAAGGCCATCGAGATGCTGGTGGCGGCCAAGCGCCCCGTTCTCTACGCCGGTGGCGGTGTCATCCTCGGCGGTGCCTCCGCGGCCCTCACCGAGCTGGCGCGCCTGCTCAACCTGCCGGTCACCAATACCCTGATGGGGCTTGGCGGCTATCCGGGCAGCGATCGCCAGTTCCTCGGCATGCTCGGCATGCACGGCAGCTACCCGGCCAACCTGGCCATGCACCACAGCGACGTCATCCTCGCCGTGGGTGCGCGCTTCGATGACCGCGTCATCAACGGCGCCACACGCTTCTGCCCGAACGCCAAGATCATCCACGTCGACATCGACCCTGCTTCGATCTCCAAGACCATCAAGGCCGACGTGCCCATCGTCGGTCCGGTCGACAGCGTCCTCACCGAGATGGTCGCCGTGGTCCGCGAGCTGAGCGAGAAGCCCCACGCCGAAAGCCAGGCCGCCTGGTGGAAGCAGATCGAGGAATGGCGCGGCGGCCGCGAGATGTTCCCCTATGACAAGGGCGACGGCAGCATCATCAAGCCGCAGACCGTCATCGAGACCCTGTACGACGTCACCGCGGGCGATGCCTACATCACCTCCGACGTGGGTCAGCACCAGATGTTCGCCGCCCAGTACTACCGCTACGACAAGCCCAATCGCTGGATCAACTCCGGCGGCCTCGGCACCATGGGCTTCGGTTTCCCGGCCGCCATGGGCGTCAAGCTCAACTTCCCGGACGCCGACGTCGCCTGCGTCACCGGCGAAGGCAGCGTGCAGATGAATATCCAGGAACTCTCCACCTGCATGCAGTACGACCTGCCGGTGAAGATCGTCTGCCTCAACAACGGTGCCCTGGGCATGGTTCGCCAGTGGCAGGACATGCAGTACAGCAGCCGCTACTCCCACTCCTACATGGAATCCCTGCCGGACTTCGTCAAGCTGGCCGAGGCCTATGGCCACGTCGGCATGCGCATCGAGCGTCTGGAAGACCTCAAGCCGATGATGGCCGAGGCCTTCGCCATGAAGAATCGCCTGGTCTTCCTCGACATCGCCGTGGACAACACCGAACACGTCTACCCGATGCAGATCAAGGACGGCGCGATGCGCGACATGTGGCTGAGCAAGACGGAGCGGACCTGAACATGAGACACATCATCTCCCTGCTGCTGGAAAACGAGCCCGGCGCCCTGTCCCGCGTGGTCGGCCTGTTTTCCCAGCGCAACTACAACATCGAAAGCCTCACGGTCGCCGCGACCGAGGATCCGACCCTGTCGCGCCTGACCCTGACCACCATCGGCCAGGAAGAGACGGTCGAGCAGATCACCAAGAACCTCAACAAGCTCATCGAGGTGGTGAAACTGGTCAACCTGTCCGAGAGCGCCCATATCGAGCGCGAACTCCTGCTGATCAAGGTCAAGGCCACCGGCGCCCAGCGCGCCGAGGTCAAGCGCACCACCGATATCTTTCGCGGCCAGATCGTCGATGTGGGCAGCAGCGTGTATACCATTCAGCTGGCGGGCACCAGCGAGAAGATCGACAGCTTCATCCAGGCGATCGGCGCCGCGTCCATTCTCGAGGTGGTGCGTAGCGGCGTGACCGGAATTTCCCGTGGCGACAAAGCCCTGAGCATCTGATACCCCCTTTTCCAGGAGAACCTGCAATGCGCGTTTACTACGACAAAGACTGTGACCTTTCCATCATCCAGGGCAAGAAGGTCGCCATCATCGGCTATGGCTCCCAGGGCCACGCTCATGCCTGCAACCTGAAGGACTCCGGCGTCGACGTCGTCGTCGGCCTGCGCAGTGGCTCGGCCACCGTGGCCAAGGCCGAGGCCCATGGCCTGACGGTCAAGCCGGTCAAGGACGCGGTCGCCTCCGCCGACGTGGTCATGATCCTGACCCCCGACGAATTCCAGTCCAAGCTGTACAAGGACGAGATCGAGCCGAACCTGAAGCAGGGCGCCACCCTGGCCTTCGCCCACGGTTTCGCCATCCATTACAATCAGGTCGTGCCCCGCGTTGACCTGGACGTCATCATGATCGCGCCCAAGGCCCCGGGTCACACCGTGCGCTCCGAGTTCGTCAAGGGCGGCGGCATCCCTGATCTGGTCGCCGTCCACCAGGACGCTTCCGGCAATGCCAAGAACGTCGCCCTGTCCTACGCCTGCGGCGTCGGCGGCGGCCGTACCGGCATCATCGAGACCACCTTCAAGGATGAGACCGAAACCGACCTGTTCGGTGAGCAGGCCGTGCTGTGCGGTGGTGCGGTCGAGCTGGTCAAGGCCGGTTTCGAAACCCTGGTCGAAGCTGGCTACGCGCCGGAAATGGCCTACTTCGAGTGCCTGCATGAGCTGAAGCTGATCGTTGACCTCATGTACGAAGGCGGCATCGCCAACATGAACTACTCGATCTCCAACAACGCCGAGTACGGCGAGTACGTGACCGGCCCCGAGGTGATCAACGCCGAGTCGCGCGCCGCCATGAAGAATGCGCTCAAGCGCATCCAGAACGGCGAGTACGCCAAGATGTTCGTGGCCGAGGGCGCGTCCAACTACGCCTCCATGACCGCCTACCGTCGCAACAACGCGGCTCACCCGATCGAGCAGGTCGGCGAGAAGCTGCGTGCCATGATGCCCTGGATCGCGTCGAACAAGATCGTCGACAAGACCAAGAACTGATCGGGCAGGGCATTAGCCCTGTAACGAGCGGTAAAAGACGCGGCTTCGGCCGCGTTTTTTATTGCACTGCCCACGACCCCGGCAATGCCTTAGCATGGGAGGTTAGGCTGAACCCTATCCTTAACGGGTCAGTCCAATCCGTCAGGTAATGCCCAAGGAAAATCCATGAGCGAGCGTCCCGAAGAAACCCCGTCCAACACCGCCACCGACGGCCTCATCCCCGTGGATGAACACATCGAGGAGACGCAGGACGCCCAAGGGCGCAAGATCAGACGCCGTGGCGTGTACCTGCTGCCCAACCTCTTCACCACTGCGGCACTCTTTGCCGGCCTCTATTCGATCATCAAGGGTGTCGCGGCTCAGACCGCCTTCATCCAGGGGCAATACGACATCGCCTCCGCCGGTTTCTCGGCCGCCGCCGCCGCCATCTTCATTGCCATGGTCCTCGACGGCCTGGATGGTCGCGTCGCCCGCATGACCAATACCCAGAGCGCCTTCGGCGAACAGTACGATTCGCTCTCCGACATGGTCGCCTTCGGCGTAGCGCCGGCGATCCTGGCCTTCCAGTGGGCCCTGAGCGGCCTGGGTAATGTCGGCTGGGCCGTCGCCTTCATCTATGTAGCGGGCGCTGCCTTGCGTCTGGCCCGCTTCAATACCCAGATCGGTTCGGTGGACAAGCGCTACTTCATCGGCCTGGCCAGTCCTTCCGCGGCTGCCCTGGTGGCCGGTACCGTCTGGTGCTTCAGTGACTTCGGCATCCAGGGCTCCAAGCTGTCTCTGCTGGTGGCCCTGATGGTGGCCGCTGCCGGCATGCTCATGGTCAGCAACTTCAAGTACTGGAGCTTCAAGACCCTGGGCCTGAAGGGGCGTGTCCCCTTCGTGGTCATCCTGATCGCCGTACTGGTCTTCGCCGTGGTCTTCACCGACCCGCCGCGCGTCCTGCTGCTGGGCTTCCTGGCCTACGCGGTTTCCGGACCCTTCACCACCCTCTGGCGTAACCGCCGTATCGGTCGCGGCTAGCGGCACGAGGGGTCTATAAGAAGGGGGCTGCATAAGCAGCCCCCTTTCTTTCTTGGCCTTTCTGAAAATAACCTGTTGACCTGTTCCGAAACTCCCCTATAATGCGCCCCACTTCCGGCGCAGACGCTGAAGCGGCTTGAAAATCAAGCACTTAGGTCTGAGCCGGGCGAGGGGTCCAGGGATTCTTCGCCATTTGGCCTTCACCTCCGGGTGATGAC
>NZ_JAVHTY010000004.1 GCF_031085165.1 Pseudomonas sp. 102515
CGCGCGGGTCGGCCAGGAGCAGGTGTTCCGCTTCGAATTCCCCGAGCGACCCGGGGCGCTGTTCGACTTCCTCGAAAAGCTGGGCGGGCGCTGGAACATCAGCATGTTCCACTACCGCAACCACGGCGCGGCGGATGGCCGGGTGTTCGCGGGGCTGGAGGCCAGCCAGGCGGAACGGCCGGAGCTGCTGGCGACGCTGGATGCCATCGGTTATCGCTATTGGGACGAGACGGAGAATCCGGCGTATCGGTTGTTTATCGGGTGAAGAGGGTGTTGGGCTTCGCTGTGCTCGGCGCCAATCTACCGATAGGGTGGATAGCGGCGCTGCCTTATCCGCCGTTGGCAGCGGAGCCTGTCAGTGGAAAACGCTGCGCGGTTTTCTACGCTACGAAACCCAGTCACCCGCCCTCTCTTTGGGAGAGGGCGGGGGTGAGAGTGGCCTCAATCCGCGTCATAGCGGGCGCTGAAGGCCTGCACGAAGGCGTTGCGCAGGATATTGAAGAAGGCCTGCAGCGGGCTGATGTCCTGACTCTTCACGCTGCCGGAGAGATCCACCCGGGTGGCGAACTGATCGCGGGGCTGGTTCTTGAGCAGCGTCTGGGCGGTGCCGACCACGGCTTCCCAGGCACTCTCCAGGGCGTTCTTGTTGCGGTTCTCGACGTCCTGTTGCCAGTCGAAGATGTCGACGTTCTTCATCAGGGGTTTGACATAGCCACTGAGCCGACCGTCCACCGCCTTGGCTTCCACCACCACGTCGCCGCTGCCAGCGCGGAAATCGAACTTGCCGTAGGCGCGGGCGAAGTCGTTGAGCTTGGGCAGGTCGATGTCGGTCACCCGCAAGCGGAAATCGAAGTCGGTGAAATCCTTGAAGGGATCGAAGCGAGCGCTGGCTTCCAGCGGCGCGCTGCCGAGGATGGCGGCCTTGCCTTCGAAGTGGGCGATGCGTTCGCCCTGGGCGTCGGCGGCATTGGTCAGGTTGTAGAGACTGGCGTTGACGTCGGTGGCCGCCAGATTCACCTGAGGCTTGGAGTTGAAGTTGCGGAAGGTTACCCGCCCGTTCACCACTCGCACCTCGTCGAGCGTGATGGAGATCAGCTTGTCCACCTGGTCCTGCCAGTCGGTGCCTTCACCGGTCTGGGATTGCTCCTTGCGCGCACCACCGTCGACGAAGTTGAGTTCGGGGCGCTCGAAAACCAGGCGACCGACGATGGCATGGTCCTGCCACAGCGAGCGCCAGCTCACCGCGATGTCGATGCCCGGCGCCTTGAGAAAAGGCACCGGCACCTTGCCGTTGACCTTGACGATCTCCAGCCCTTCGATGCGATAGGCGCCGCGCCACCACGCCAGATCCACGTTGGTGATCTGTCCGCGATAGTCGCCCATGTCCGCTAGCTTCTCGTTGAGGTAATGGCGGATCACCAGAGGGGCGGCCAGGTGCAGACACAGTAGCAGGACGATCAGGCCGATGAGGATAAAAAAGGGCACACGCAGACGACGGCACATGATGATGGCTCTGGGCGGACTCGTTCTCGGTCGACCCTTCGGAACGGGCCCGAGTTTCTCGTGAGTTCGCCTGGCGGCCTGACTCAGGGTGCCGACATGGGCAAAAGGCTCTGCCTGAGCGGCCTGCATCCGTACCGGTCGTCGCTCCGTTGCGCCTGGTTATGCGCCGCTCGAACGGCAGGCGCAAAAAAGCCGGCTTGTGGCCGGCTTTCGAGGGCGGGTTGAGCTGATTTTTGGTGAGCCCGGCCCGCCCGGGTTGCCCTTGCCGGGCAGATGAGAAAGAGGCCTGGGGCCTCCGGCGGCGATCGGCAGATGGCGGATCGGCGCAGGGTCGCGGATGGCGACGAGGGGTGCAGGGTAGTCGCTTTGCCGCCGGATAGGAAGCCCGGCGTGGCCGGTGTGATGTCCGGAAACAGAAAAGCCCGGCGAGCCGGGCTTTGCGCCAGCAGCGCGGATCAGCCCTTGTAGGCGGCCACGGCCTTGGTGATCTCGGCGCGGGCGGCGTCGGCGTCGCCCCAGCCTTCGACCTTGACCCACTTGCCCTTCTCCAGATCCTTGTAGTTCTCGAAGAAGTGCTTGATCTGCTCCAGCAGCAGGGCCGGCAGGTCGGTGTATTCCTTCACGTCCTTGTACAGGACGCTCAGCTTGTCGTGGGGGACGGCGATCAGCTTGGCGTCACCACCGGCTTCGTCGGTCATGTGCAGCACGCCGACCGGACGGGCGCGGATCACGGCGCCGGGAGCGACCGGGTAGGGGGTCACGACCAGCACGTCCAGGGGATCGCCATCGTCGGCCAGGGTATTGGGGATGTAGCCGTAGTTGGCCGGGTAGAACATGGGGGTGGCCATGAAACGGTCGACGAAGAGGGCGTCGCTGTCCTTGTCGATCTCGTACTTGATCGGCGCGTGATTGGCCGGAATCTCGATGGCGACGTAGATGTCGTTCGGCAGGTCTTTGCCGGCGGGAATCTTGCTGTAGCTCATGAACGGGTCCCTCTGGTCGGTTGGGAAAAGTGGCCGGGAGTATAGGCGCTTTCAGATCGGGGTTCGAGCCTCGGACCCCGGGGGTGTCGGCTGTTGCACGCTCGCCAGGCTGACGGCGAGACGCTGGCGCGGATCCTGGCGGAACAGCTGCTGCAGCTGTCCGTAGACCGCCGGATAGTGTTCGCTGAGCAGGTCGGGCGCGCTGAAGAAGTACTCGCAGGCCACGGCGAAGAATTCCTCGGGGCTTTCCGCCGCATAGGGGTCGAGCGAGGTGTCGGCGTCCGGGTCGACGTCGAGCTGGCGATTGAGGTCGTCGTAGGCGGCTTGCAAGGCGCTGGTCCAGGCTGCCTGGGTCATGCCTTGGTGCAGCGGCGGCTGGCCGTTGCACAGGCCGCCGGCGAGCAGGTCGAGGAGGTGGGCGAACTCGTGGATGACCAGGTTGTAGGCCTCCCAGCCGCCGCTGGCCTGGATACCGGGCCAGGCCAGCACCACCTGGCCGCGATCCCAGGCTTCGCCGTCGCGTTCCTCGTCCCATTCGTGCTCCAGACCGCCTTCGTCGCGATGGCGCTGGGGACTGACGAAGGCGTCGGGATAGACGACGATCTCGCGGACGTTGGGATAGAGCGCCGCTTCCGGCAGGTGCAGCAGCGGCAGCAGGGCCTGGGCGGCCAGCAGCAGGCGGTCGCCGTCGTCCAGTTCCAGGCCCTGGAGCAGGGTGAGGCGCTTCTCGGCGAGAAACAGCACGCAGTGCGCGCGCAGCCAGCTGTCCTCCGCAACACTCAGGCCGTCGAGGATCGGCAGGCGCTGACGCAGGCGCGCCCAGAGCTCGTCGGCGATGGCGACCCGCTCCAGCAGGCGCCGTTCGCGCCACGCGCGCCAGAAACCCAAGGACTCAGACTCCGCCCTGGACCGCGGCGCGCCGGCTCTTGATCAGGCCGAGGATCATCGGCAGCAGGGAGATGCCGATGATGGCCAGCACCATGAGGGTCAGGTTCTGCTTGATGAAGGGCACGTTGCCGAAGAAGTAGCCGAGGCTCACCAGGCCGCCGACCCAGAGCAGCGAACCGAGCACGCTGTAGGCGAGGAAGTAGGGGTAGTGCATGCGGCCGACGCCGGCGACGAAGGGGGCGAAGGTACGGATGATGGGCAGGAAGCGCGCCAGGGTGATGGTCTTGCCGCCGTGGTGTTCGTAGAAGGCCTGGGTGCGCAGCAGGTAGTCGCGGCGGAACACCTTGGAATGGGGATTGCTGAACAGCTTGTCGCCGGCGAAGCGGCCGATCAGGTAGTTGGTACTGTCGCCCGCCACCGCGGCGAACATCAGCAGGCCGGCGAGCAGATAGGGGTCCATGTCGCCGAGGGCGGAGAGGGCGCCGGCGATGAACAGCAGGGAGTCGCCGGGCAGGAAGGGCATGACCACCAGACCCGTCTCGCAGAAGATCACGGCGAAGAGAATGACGTAGATCCAGGTGCCGTACTGGGCCACCAACCCGCTGAGATAGACGTCGAGGTGCAGGATCAGATCGATCGGGTTGAATTCCATGGGGCGTGCCTACCGTGGTTGCGAGGGTCCGGCGGCGATTATAAGGGCAGCCGGGACCGGGTTTTGTGGCCTGGTCGAGATCGGCGCCGGGAAAAAACGCCAGCCGCTCAGAGGTCAGGGTAGGGCAAAGGTTCACTCCCGTGGCGTGACGGCCACGGGAGTGGGGTGCTGGTTCTCAGCCCAGCGCCATGTCGATCACCACCCGACCTTCGATGCCGCCTTCATGCATGCGGGCGAAGATGTCGTTGATGTTCTCCAGCGGTTCGGCGCTGACCGTGGCCTTGACCTTGCCCTCGCCAGCGAAGTCCAGCGCCTCCTGCAGGTCCAGGCGGGTGCCGACGATGGAGCCACGCACGGTGGTGCCGTTGAGCACCATGTCGAAGATCGACAGCGGGAAGTCACCCGGCGGCAGGCCGTTGAGGGCGATGGTGCCGCCGCGGCGGGTCATGCCGATGGCCTGTTCGAAGGCCTTGGGCGAGACCGCGGTGACCAGGGCGCCGTGGGCGCCGCCGATCGCCTTCTTCAAATAGGCCGCCGGATCCTGTGCACGGGCGTTGACCGTGACCTCGGCGCCCAGCCGGCGGGCGAGGTCGAGTTTCCGGTCATCGACGTCCACCGCCGCCACGTTCAGGCCCATGGCCCGGGCGTATTGCACCGCCATGTGGCCAAGGCCGCCGATGCCGGAGATCACCACCCAGTTGCCCGGCCGGGTGTCGGTCATCTTCAGGCCCTTGTAGACGGTGACCCCGGCGCAGAGGATGGGCGCGATCTCGACGAAGCCGACGTTGTCCGGCAGCCGGCCGACGTAGCCGGCATCGGCCAGGGTGTATTCGGCGAAGCCGCCGTTCACCGAGTAGCCGGTGTTCTGCTGGGATTCGCAGAGGGTCTCCCAGCCGCCCAGGCAATGCTCGCAATGGCCGCAGGTGGAATACAGCCAGGGCACCCCGACCCGGTCGCCTTCCCGGACATGGGTGACCCCGGCGCCCACCGCCACCACATGGCCGACGCCTTCGTGACCGGGGATGAAGGGTGGATTGGGCTTGACCGGCCAGTCGCCCTGGGCGGCGTGTAGATCGGTGTGGCAGACGCCACTGGCGGCGATCTTGACCAGCACCTGGCCGGCACCCGGGGTAGGCACCTCGACTTCGCGGAATTCCAGGGGTTTGCCAAAGGCGGTGACGACAGCGGCTTTCATTGTTTTGGGCATGACGAGTCCCTCATGGAGGCATGATGCGTGGATGAAGCCAGACGGGGCCTGCGCCGGGACGCACCTGTCCACCGCGGGCGGCCGCTGCGTCTAGCGTCGGCCACCCACGGGGAGGGGGTGTTGATCCAGGTCAGGCGGGAAGCGCGCCTCGACGTCCTGCTGAGGCGCGCGATCCAGGCGTCGTCTTCGCGGAGCGGCCTTGACCCCGGGACACCGCCAGTGGCGGCCGCACCCCGGGGTCAGCCGGTCGCTCCTAGAAGAAGCCCAGCGGATTGATGTCGTAGCTGACCAGCAGATTCTTGGTCTGCTGGTAGTGGTCGAGCATCATCTTGTGGGTTTCACGGCCGACGCCGGATTTCTTGTAGCCGCCGAAGGCAGCGTGGGCGGGGTAGAGATGGTAGCAGTTGGTCCAGACGCGACCGGCCTTGATGCCGCGGCCCATACGGTAGGCGCGATTGATGTCGCGGGTCCAGACGCCGGCGCCGAGGCCGAACTCGGTGTCGTTGGCGATGGCCAGGGCCTCGGCCTCGTCCTTGAAGGTGGTGACGCCGATCACCGGGCCGAAGATCTCTTCCTGGAAGACGCGCATCTTGTTGTGGCCCTTGAGCAGGGTCGGCTGGATGTAATAGCCGCTGGCCAGGTCGCCCTGCAGTTTCTCCACATTGCCGCCGGTGAGGAATTCGGCGCCTTCCTCGCGGGCGATCTCCAGGTAGGAAACGATCTTCTCGAACTGCTGCTGGGAGGCCTGGGCACCGACCATGGTCTCGGTGTCCAGCGGATCGCCACGCTTGATCTGGGCGATCTTCTTCAGCACCGCTTCCATGAAGGGCGCATAGATGGATTCCTGCACCAGGGCGCGGGATGGGCAGGTGCAGACCTCGCCCTGGTTGAAGAAGCCCAGCACCAGACCTTCCGCAGCCTTCTCGATGAAGCTCGGCTCGGCCTGCATGATGTCTTCGAAGTAGATGTTGGGCGACTTGCCACCCAGCTCCACGGTGCTGGGAATGATGTTCTTGGCCGCGCAGGAGAGGATGTGCGAACCCACCGGGGTGGAGCCGGTGAAGGCGATCTTGGCGATGCGGGTGCTGGCGGCCAGCGCCTCGCCGGCTTCCTTGCCATAGCCCTGCACCACGTTGAGCACGCCGGGCGGCAGGAGGTCGCCGACGATCTCGGCGAACAGGGTGATGGACAGCGGGGTCTGCTCGGCGGGCTTGAGCACCACGCAGTTGCCGGCGGCCAGGGCCGGCGCCAGCTTCCAGGCGGCCATCAGCAGCGGGAAATTCCAGGGGATGATCTGGCCGACCACGCCCAGTGGCTCGTGGAAGTGATAGCTGGCGGTGTTGTCGTTGATCTCGGCGGCGCTGCCTTCCTGGGCGCGGATGCAGCCGGCGAAGTAGCGGAAGTGGTCGGCGGCCAGGGGCACGTCGGCGTTGAGCGTCTCGCGCACCGCCTTGCCGTTGTCCCAGGTCTCGGCGACGGCCAGTTTTTCCAGATTCTGTTCGATGCGGTCGGCGATCTTGAGCAGGATCAGCGAGCGGTCCTGCACCGAGGTGCGACCCCAGGCATCGGCGGCGGCGTGGGCGGCGTCCAGGGCGCGTTCGATGTCGGCGGCGTCGGAGCGGGGGAATTCACCGATCACCGAGCCATTCACCGGGGAGGTGTTGGTGAAGTACTGGCCTTTCACCGGCGCGACGAATTCGCCGCCGATGTAGTTGCCGTAGCGGGCCTGCAGGGTCAGCAGGGCGTCTTGGGTGCCGGGAGCTGCGTAGCGCATGGTGGGTCTCCTGTTTGTTCTTGTATGAAGCGGCGCTCCGATCCTGAGCAAGGCGCGGGCCAAGTCGGGCGAACCCGCATGGTTGCCGCCTTGCGGTCTTTTCCAGGGAGTGCCGTCACCTGTCACTGTGACAGAGGTGTCACCCCTTGGCGTGACAGCCTGTCACCTGGGGGTGACAGAGTGCGCAGTCCGACCGATTTGGCCTATGCTGGAGGCCGCGCAGACGCCCCCGCGGAGGACAACGACAATGGCCGCCACCCCGTCCGATCGTCATGCCAGCCAGGTGCTCGAACTCGCCCGCGGCGCCGTCCTCGACGGCCCGGCCAGCGATCCGGCCATCGCCCGCTCCTGGCGGCGCTGTCTCGACGAGCACCAGCTGGACCCGGCCGCTCCGGTAGCGCCCTGGGTGCTGGAGCGCGCCCGCTTCGACGAGCACCGCCAGCGCCAGCAGCGGGTCATGCAGATCGCCCGTGGCCAGATGAACGCCCTGCACCAGCAACTGGGTGGCGCCGGCCATGCCGTGCTGCTCACCGATGCCCGCGGGTTGATCCTCGATTGCGTGACCGCCGAAGCCGAGCGTGAGACCTTCCAGCAGGCCGGGCTGTGGCTGGGCGCCGACTGGAGCGAGGCCTGCGAGGGCACCAACGGCATCGGCACCTGCGTGGTGGAGCGCCAGGCGCTGACCATCCACCGCGACGAACACTTCCGCAGTCGTCATACCCAGCTGACCTGCTCGGCCAGTCCGGTCTTCGATCCGGCCGGCGAGCTGCTGGCGGTGCTGGACGTCTCCACCGCGCGTCAGGAAGCCTCGCGCCAGGGCCAGTTCCACACCATGGCGCTGGTCAATCTCTCGGCCAAGCTGATCGAGAGCTGCTATTTCCTCGACCGTTACGCCGACGGCTATCTCTTGCGCTTCCATGCCCAGGCGGCCTATGTCGGCCTGCTCAGCGAGGGCCTGCTGGCCTTCGACGACGAGGGACGCGTCCAGGCCGCCAACGAGACCGCCCTGATGCTGCTGGGGCTGGCGCGCAGTGCGGTGCTGGGACTGCGGATGGAAAGCCTGTTCGAGCTGCGGCAGGACGACCTGCTGGAGCGCGCCCGCCCGCAACCCAGCGCCTGCTGGGCGCTGCGTGGCCGCCAGGGGCAGGGCTTCCATGGCCTGGTGCGCGGTCCCCAGGTGCGGCCGGTCACCCCGGTGGCGGTGCCCAAGGCGCCCCTGCCCAGCGGCATCTGCCTGGCCGATCCGGCCCTGGCACGGGATTTCACCCGGGCGCTCAAGGTGCTGGAACATGACGTGCCGGTGCTGCTGCACGGCGAGACCGGCACCGGCAAGGAAGCCTTCGCCAGCGCCCTGCACCGCGCCAGCAGTCGCGCCGGCCAGGCCTTCGTCGCCCTCAATTGCGCGGCGATCCCGGAAACCCTGATCGAGAGCGAGCTGTTCGGCTATCGCGGCGGCAGTTTCACCGGGGCACGCAAGGAAGGCATGGCCGGCAAGTTGCAGCAGGCCGATGGCGGCATTCTCTTTCTCGACGAGATCGGCGACATGCCGCTGGCGCTGCAGACGCGGCTGCTGCGGGTACTGGAAGAGCGCCAGGTAGTCCCCCTCGGCGGCGGCGCGCCCCGTGCCCTGGATCTGCGCCTGGTCAGCGCCAGTCACCGTGACCTGGAGGCCCTGGTGGCCGCCGGCAGCTTTCGCGAAGACCTCTACTATCGCCTGCGCGGCCTGGTGGTGACGCTGCCGGCGCTGCGCGAGCGCAGTGATCGCGGCGAACTGCTCGATCAGTTGCTGACCGAGGAGGCCCGCGGCGAGTCGATCCGTCTCGATCCGGCGGCGCGCGCCTGCCTGCTGGCCCAACCCTGGCCGGGCAACGTCCGTCAGCTGCGTACCGTGCTGCGCACCCTGGTGGCGCTGAGCGAAGACGGCCATATCGGCCTGGACGAACTACCCGCCGACTGCCGTGGCGCTAGGCTACTCGTGGCGTCCAGCGCGGCACCGGTGGACAGCGCCCGGGAGGAGCTGCGTGCGGTGCTGGACGACTGCCACTGGCAGATGACCCGCGCCGCCAAGCGCCTGGGGGTGAGCCGCAACACCCTCTATCGTTGGCTGCATCAGCACGGCCTGCAGCGCCCGCAGGACTAAGAGCCTGTTCAAAGTCTGCTGCGCGTTGGCCAAGCAGCGTTGAAAATGGCCTGGAAGGCCAGCCCCGCCTGGGCGGCCCCGACGCAATGCTCATTTACCAGTTGTAAACTCGAGCGCGAACCCGGTCCGCTTCTTCAGCTATTTTCGCGGGGCCGCCTAGGCGTTGTTTGTCTCTAGCTCGCGAGCCTTTGAGCAGTCTCTAGCTCGCCTTCCGGCAAAGGTGGGCGATGCAGGGCGAGACGAACAGACTGCCCCGGTAGGCGCCTGCCAGGGTGCGGCGGGCGACCAGGATCCACAGCAAGGCCAGCATCATCACCAGCACGGCGCCCAGGCCGGTGAAGAAAGGCGCCGCCAGGGCTTCGCTCAGGCGCAGGGTGGTCAGGGCATAGACGCCCAGGGGAAAGGTGAAGCCCCACCAGCCCAGGTTGAAGGGCATGCCCTCGCGGGCGTGGCGCTGGGTCACCAGCACCGCCAGCGCCAGCCACCAGAGTCCCAGGCCCCAGAGCAGCAGCGCGCCCAGCAGACCCAGCCCCCGGGCGATCTCGCCAATGCCGACCAGGCCATGGGCGGCGAACACCGCGGGCGCAGCGCTGCCCAGCACCAGTAGCCCCAGGGCGCCGGTGGCGATCGGGCCCAGCGCCAGCCAGCTCGATGCCGCCATGCTGGCCGGCGGCAGTTTGTGCAGCGCCAGGCGCAACAGCAGGATCACCAGCAGGCTGAGGGCGACCGGCACCGAATAGGCCCAGAGCACGTAGCTGGCGACGATTATCGTGAATTGGTCGCCGGCCGCCAGGTGCGGCACCAGCAGGCCGCCACTGGCCGCCGCCACTTCCGCGGCCACTACCGGCAACAGCCAGACCGCGGTCATCTGGTCGATGCGATGCGCCTGGCGGGTAAACATCAGATAGGGGATCAGCACTCCGCAGGCCAGCGCCATGGCCACATCCAGCCACCAGAGGCCGAGCGCCAGGGGCAGCACCGCCGCGCCCCAGCGCGGCAGGCCAAACAACAGCAGGCCGTTGATCAGCGTGGCCAGGCCCATGGGGATGGTGCCGATGAACATCGAGACGGTGGCGTGGGCGAAGATCCCGCGGGCCTCGTCGAAGAACAGCAACCAGCGCGCGGCATAGAGCCCGGTGAACAGGCAGAACAGCAGTACATCGAGCAGCCAGAGGCCCTCGGCGAGGGCGTGCAATCCAGGAAACCGCCAGGGAAAGACTGCCAGGGCGAGGGCCAGCACGCCGGTGCCCATGGTCACGGCGAACCAGTTGGGCGTGAACTGGCGGATGACCTCCAGTGGGCGGTCGAGCTGGCTGAAGGGTCTGAGTGCCTGCTCTGGGACAACGGCGAAAAGCGGCATGGCAGGGCTCCTGAAGGGGAAGGCCTTCAGGCTAAGCCTGATCGCTTATCATTAAAAATGAATGATTATGAAATATTAAACCATTGGATAGATAAGGCGCTGCCCTTGCTTGCCAGGCAGCGCCCGGGCATCAGGGCTTGGCCACGTGCCAGACCTGATTGACGCCATCACCGCTGGTATCGCCCGGCTTGCTGTCCTTGACCCAGGTGTAGAGCGGCTTGCCCTGGTAGGCCCATTGCTGGCTGCCGTCGTCACGCGTGACCAGGCTGTAGCCATCGGCGGCCTTGGCGCCCGCTTCGGCTGTCAGCGGTGGCCAGTTCTGGGCGCAGGGACCATTACAGGCGGACTTGCCCGCGCTGTCCTTGGCGAAGGTGTAGAGCGTCATGCCCTTGCCGTCGACGAGCACCTTGCCCAGGGCGGTGTCGGCGACCTTGGCCGGCGTGGCGGCCAGGGCCAGGCTGGCGAAGGAGAGGGTTGCAGCGGTGATCAGCAGGTGTTTCAGCATGGTCGACCTCTTGTGCTTGTTATCAGGACGGACGGCACGGCTATGAGGGCATCCGGAAAGCCAGGGATGCCTTGCGCACTCTAGTCGAAATCCTCTCGGCCGGGGCAGGTGCAGCGCTGGGTATCCGCGACGGCCATCGCTCCGGCGGCGCGGCCCCCCGTGCTAACCTTGCCGCCGTTCAATCTGCAGCGGAGCCCGCCTGTCATGCACATCCACATCCTCGGTATCTGCGGCACCTTCATGGGGTCGCTCGCGGTGCTGGCCAAGGAAGCCGGCCATCGCGTGACCGGCTCCGACGCCAACGTCTATCCGCCCATGAGCACCCAGCTGGAGGCCCAGGGCATCGAGCTGACCCAGGGCTACGATCCGGCCCAGCTCGATCCGGCGCCGGACCTGGTGGTGATCGGCAATGCCCTGTCGCGGGGCAATCCGGCGGTGGAATACGTGCTGGACCAGGGCCTGCCCTATGTCTCCGGTCCCCAGTGGCTGGCCGAGCACGTCCTGCAGGGTCGCTGGGTGCTGGCGGTCGCCGGGACCCACGGCAAGACCACCACCACCAGCATGCTGGCCTGGGTGCTGGAGCATGCCGGCATGAGCCCGGGCTTTCTCATCGGCGGGGTGCCGCAGAATTTCGGCATCTCGGCGCGGCTGGGCGGCACGCCCTTCTTCGTGGTGGAAGCCGACGAATACGACAGCGCCTTCTTCGACAAGAGATCCAAGTTCGTCCACTACCGACCGCGAACCACCATCCTCAACAACCTGGAATACGATCACGCGGACATCTTCCCGGATCTGGCGGCCATCGAACGGCAATTCCATCATCTGGTGCGGACTATCCCCGGCAGCGGCCTGATCATCCATCCCACCGCCGAGACGGCCCTGGCGCGGGTGTTGGAGATGGGCTGCTGGACCCCGGTGCAGACCACCGGCGACGGTGGCCAGTGGCAGGCGCGCCTGCTGGCCGAGGACGGCTCGCGCTTCGAGGTGCTGTTCGACGGCGAGGTGCAGGGCACGGTGAACTGGGGGCTGACCGGCCAGCACAACGTGGCCAATGCCCTGGCCACCCTGGCCGCGGCCCGTCACGTCGGCGTGGTGCCCGGCCTGGGCGTGGCCGCCCTGAGCGAATTCCGCAGCGTGAAGCGGCGCATGGAGAAGGTCGCCGAGGTGTGCGGCGTGACCGTCTACGACGACTTCGCCCACCATCCCACCGCCATCGCCACCACCCTGCAGGGGCTGCGCGCCCGGGTCGGTAGCCAGCGGATCATCGCCGTCATCGAGCCGCGCTCCAATTCCATGAAGCTGGGCGCCCACCGTGACGGGCTGCCGGACAGCGTCACCGGCGCTGACAGCGTCGTCTGGTACGCCCCGCCGAATCTGGGCTGGGACCTGGCCGGGACGGCCGAGGCCTGCGCCGTACCGGCGGTGGTCTGCGATTCCCTGGAGGCCATCATCGAGCGGGTCCAGGCCGAGCTGGACGGCCCCACCCACGTGGTGATCATGAGCAACGGCGGTTTCGGCGGCCTGCACGGCAAGCTGGCCGCCGCCCTGGAGCAGGCATGATGGCCGGCCCGGAACGCATCACCCTGGCGCTGACCGGCGCCTCCGGCTCCCAGTACGGCCTGCGCCTGCTGGACTGCCTGGTGCAGGAGGAGCGCGAGGTGCACTTCCTCATCTCCAAGGCCGCGCAACTGGTGATGGCCACCGAGACGGACGTGGTGCTACCACCCAAGCCCCAGGCCATGCAGGCCTTTCTCACCGAATACACCGGCGCGGCGCCGGGCCAGGTGCGGGTGTTCGGCCAGAGCGACTGGATGGCCCCACCGGCGTCCGGCTCCAGCGCCCCGGCGGCCATGGTGGTCTGCCCCTGTTCCACCGGTACCCTGTCGGCCATCGCCACCGGCGCCAGCAACAACCTCATCGAACGCGCCGCCGACGTGGCGCTCAAGGAGCGGCGGCAACTGGTGCTGGTACCGCGCGAGTCGCCGTTTTCCAGCATCCACCTGGAAAACATGCTCAAGCTGTCCAACCTGGGCGTGACCATCCTGCCGGCCTCGCCCGGCTTCTACCACCAGCCGCAGACCCTCGATGACCTGGTGGACTTCGTGGTGGCGCGCATCCTCAACACCCTGGGCATTCCCCAGGACATGCTGCCGCGCTGGGGCGAACATCACCTGTCCGGCAATGATGACTAGGGCGGTGCGCCTCGGTCTGCTGCTGACGGCCGTGCTGGTCCTCGGCGGCTGCGCCACGGCGCGCACCCTGGACGCCGCCAAGCCCGGCGCGCCGGTGGTCTATGCCGGTACCCGGCTGGATCTCTACGCCCTGCAGGGTGGCTGCTGCGCCCAGGAGCGCTTCGGCGCCGAGGCACCGGCCTGGGCGGTGCTGGACCTGCCCGCCAGCGCCCTGCTCGACACCCTGTTGCTGCCGCTGTCCCTGCCCGCCGCCATCGGTGGGCGGGGCAGCGTGCGCGGCGGCCTCTAGGCTTTATCTGAAAAGTGCCTGCGCTCGGTGATGCTGCGTTAAAAATCAGCTGGAATGCCAGCCCAGGCGGAATGCCTATTTACCCTTTGTAAACTCGAGCGCGAGCCCGGTCCGCCTCCTCGCTGATTTTTGCCTTGCCTGACCTTCGCTCGGCTACCTTTCAAACAAACCCTAGAACGCCTTCAGCAACTCGCCGAGCCTGGCCATGGCCGCCTCGCTGCGGGCGTCCCAGGGATGGCCGCAATTGAGTCTGATGCAGTGGCGAAAGCCCTGCTGCGCGGAAAAGATCGGCCCCGGCGCCAGGCTGATGCCCTCGGCCAGGGCCTGGCGATAGAGCGCCAGGCTGTCCACCCGCCTGGGCAATTCGAACCAGAGAAAGTAACCGCCCTGGGGCCGGCTGACGTGGGTGTCGGCGGGGAAGTAGCGCCGCGCCGCCGCCAGCATGGCCTGCCGCTGGCGGTCGAGACTCAGGCGCAGGCGGCGCAGATGGCGATCGTAGCCACCGTGCTGCAGATAGTCGGCCAGGGCGGCCTGGGCCGGCATCGAGGGGGTGATGGTGGTCATCAGCCGCAACCGCGCGACAGCGCCGGCCTGGCGTCCGGCGGCGATCCAGCCGATGCGATAGCCGGGCGCCAGGCACTTGGAAAAGGAGCCGCAGTGCAGCACCAGGCCGTCGCGGTCGAAGCGCTTGACCGGGCGGTGCGGTTCGCTGCCGCTGTAGAGTTCGGCATAGACGTCGTCTTCCAGCAGCGGGACCTGATGGCGTTGCAGCAGGGCATAGAGGCGCTGCTGGCCGCGGTCGTCGAGACTGACCCCGGTGGGATTCTGCAGGCCGCTCATGAACCAGCAGGCCTTGATCGGCAGGCGGTTCAGGACCTCTTCCAGGGCATCCAGGTTCAGCCCGCGCTCGGCATCGACGGGAATCTCCACCGCCTTGAGCTGCAGTCGCTCCAGCACCTGCAGGCTGGCGTAGAAGGCCGGGCTTTCCACCGCCACCAGATCGCCGGGACGGGTCAGGCTCTGCAGGCCCAGGTTGAGGGCTTCCAGGGCGCCGTGGGTGATCACCAGTTCTTCGCCAACTTCCGGCATGCCGGCCAGGCCGTAGCGCCGGGCGATCTGCCGCCGCAGTTCGGGATGGCCCGGGGTGACGTAGGCGGTGAGGTCCTGGGCGGGCAGGTCGCGCAGGCCGTGGGCCATGCTGCGGGCCAGGCGCGCCAGGGGAAAGAGATCGGGACTGGGAAAGGCCGAGCCGAAGGGCACGATGTCCAGGTCCTGCAGCGACTGCAGCACCGAATAGACCAGGTCGCTCACCGCGACTTCGGTGCCCTCCAGGGGCGCCAGTACTGGCGCTGCATCCCGCGCCTGCGCCGGTTCGCGGACGAAATAGCCGGACCGCTCGCGGGCCTCGATCAGGCCACGACTCTCCAGTAGGTAATAGGCCTGGAACACCGTGGAGGGACTGATGCCGTGGGTCTGGCTGGCGCTGCGCACCGATGGCAGGCGTTCCCCGGGGGCGAGGACGCCGCGGGTCATCAGGGTGGCGAGCTGGTCGGCGAATCTTTCGTAGCGCTTCATGCAGGGCCAGGTCAGGGGAGACCGTCACTATAGCGAGGCACCAGCCATCTGATCCGGTTTTTCGTGCGTCTACCTGCTGCTGTAACGCTGGCGTCCAGGGGCCTAAGCTTTATCCATCCCTTTCTGGCACCCCTCGGAGGCAGCCATGGACGATGGTATCTTCATGATTCTTTTCGGTGTGCTCGCACTCATCCTGCTCGGCAGCGGCTACTACGCCTGCGTCATGTTGAACAAGGATCGTCGCGACGTGGAAAAGAACGATCAGCTGCGCTGATCGCTCAGTTCGCAGACATCCACCCAGCGCGCCTCGCTGAGGGCGGCCAGCCGCTCCGGAGTGAGGCGCACGCAGCTGTGGATGGCACCTGCGGCCGGTAGCACCTCGTCGAAGGCTTTCAGCGATTCGTCACAATAGACCGGCAGCGCGGTGGCCAGCCCGAACGGGCAGACGCCGCCCACCGGATGCCCGGTGAGGCCTTCCACGGTGGCGGCATCGAGCAGCTTGGCCTTGCCACCGAAGGCGGCCTTGAGCTTGCGGTTGTCCAGTCGTGCATCACCGCGAGCGACCAGCAGCAACAGCTGCTCCCCGACCTTGAGTCCCAGGGTCTTGGCGATCCGCCCCGGCTCCACGCCATGGGCGGCCGCGGCCAGGGTGACGGTCGCGGTACTGGTGGTGGCCTCGAGGATCTCGAGATCGGGGGCGATGCGGGCAAGGTGCTGGCGGACGGAGTCGAGGCTCATGGGGCTTCCCGTGCAAGGCAAACCCCGACTGTCGGTAATCCGCACCACCCACGTCAAGGCTGACTCAGCACTCCACGAAGGTCACGGCCAGGCCGCCGCGCGAGGTTTCCTTGTACTTGCTGTGCATGTCCGCGCCGGTTTCCTTCATGGTGCGGATCACCTGGTCGAGGGAGATGAAGTGCTCGCCATCGCCCCTCAGGGCCATCTGGGCGGCATTGATCGCCTTGACCGCGGCGATGGCGTTGCGCTCGATGCAGGGGACCTGCACCAGCCCGCCGACCGGATCGCAGGTCAGGCCCAGGTTGTGCTCCAGGCCGATCTCGGCGGCGTTTTCCAGCTGCGCCGGGCTGGCGCCCAGCACCTCGGCCAGACCGGCGGCGGCCATGGCGCAGGCCGAGCCGACCTCGCCCTGGCAGCCCACCTCGGCACCGGAGATGGAGGCGTTCTTCTTGCACAGGATGCCGACCGCGGCGGCGGCCAGCATGAAGCGCACCACATCGTCGTCACAGGCGTCGGGATTGAATTTCATGTAGTACATCAGCACCGCCGGGATGATCCCGGCCGCGCCGTTGGTGGGGGCGGTGACCATGCGCCCGCCGGCGGCGTTCTCCTCGTTCACCGCCAGGGCGAAGAGGTTGACCCACTCCATGGCGGAGAGGGTGGAGCCGATGACGTTGGGCTTGCCGATGGCCTGCAGACTCTGGTGCAGGCGGGCGGCGCGGCGGCGCACCTTGAGGCCGCCGGGCAGGATGCCCTCGTTGGCGAGACCGTTCTGCACGCATTCGCGCATCACGTTCCAGATGCGCAACAGGCCGCTGCGGATCTCTTCCTCGGAGCGCCAGCTCTTTTCGTTGGCCAGCATCAGCTCGGCCACGCCCAGGCCATGGCTGCGGCACAGGTGCAGCAGCTCGGCGCCGCTGGAGAAGTCATAGGGCAGTTCGGTGGTGTCGTTGTCCAGCACGCCGCTGGCGGCCTGGGCGGCGTCCACCACGAAGCCACCGCCGATGGAATAGTAGGTCGCCTCGGCCACCTCGCCGGTGGCGCCAAAGGCGGTCAGGGTCATGGCATTGGGGTGATAGGGCAGGCTCTCTTCCAGCAGCAGCAGGTCTTCCTGCCAGTCGAAGTGGATCGCCTGGCGCCCGGCCAGCAGCAGCGTGCGTTCGTTGCGCAGGGCTTCGATGCGCGGCTCCACGGCGGCGGGATCGACGCGATCCGGCCATTCACCCATGAGACCGATCAGGGTGGCGCGGTCGGTGCCGTGGCCGACCCCGGTGGCCGACAGCGAGCCATAGAGGCGCACCTCGACCCGCTTGACCTGTTCCAGCAGGCCTTCGTCGACCAGGCGCTGGGCGAACAGGGCGCCGGCCCGCATCGGGCCCACGGTATGGGAACTGGACGGACCCACGCCGATTTTGAACAGGTCGAAGACGCTGATGGCCATGACGATAATTCCTGATTGAGCTTGAATGGGCGCCAGACAAGCTGTCGGCGGATGGCTCATAGTGGTGATAAGCCCTCAGCTCGCACAAACGAAAGCTTCTAAGCGATCCTTTAGCGGAACTCATCGATGAGCCGGATCCTCAACGCCCAAACCCAGGCCTGGCTGCAGGTCTTCGCCTGCGCCGCTCGGCATCTGTCCTTCACGCGCTGCGCCGAAGAGCTGCATGTGACGCCTGGCGCCATCAGCCAGCAGATGCGCCAGCTGGAAGAGCGCCTGGGCTTCAAGCTGTTTCACCGGGTGGCCCGTGGCCTGGAGCTGACCGCCGAAGGCCAGCGCCTGGCGACCACCTTGAATCAGGCCTATGGGCTGATCGACGCCGAATTGCGCCGTCTCAATGCCGGCCAGTTCGGCGGCGTGGTGCGCCTCAGGTCGATCCCTTCGTTCCTGGGCAAGTGGCTGACGCCGCGACTGCCGCGGCTGCAGGCGCGCTTTCCCGACCTGCAACTGCGGCTGGTGGCCGAAGACAGCAGCTGGTCGTTGCGCGAGGGTGAATTCGACCTGGCCATCGACCTCAACGACGGCAGCTATCCGGGCCTGGCCTCGACGCCGCTGATGGAGGAAGAGATCTTTCCGGTCTGCGCGCCCAGCCTGCTGGTGGGGCGACCACCACTGGAGCGGCCGGAGGACCTGGAGTTCTATCCGTTGCTGCACGACATCACCGCCTGGCGCGGCAGCTACGAATACGCCGAGTGGGAATTCTATCTCGCCAGCATCGGCGCGCCGGCGCTGGATGTACGGCGGGGTCACACCTTCAATCGCAACCACCTGACCATCGAAGCGGCCATCGCCGGCATGGGCGTCGCCATCGCCCGTCGCGCCCTGATCACCGACGAACTGGCCCGTGGTGTACTGGTGGTGCCGCCCTTCGGGCGTTCGGTGCCGGCGCACAAGAGGTACATGCTGCTCTATGCTCAGGGCGCCCTGGCCGATCCCCGCCTGCGCGCCCTGCACGACTGGCTGGTGCAGGAAGTCGACCAGATGGTGTTGGCGCAACCGACGTAGGAGCCACTGTCGGATCGCGACCAGGGTGGCCTGCCGATGCGGCCGATCCTGGAATCCGGCGTAGGTTGGGTTGAGCGCAGCGACGCCCAACAGCGTTTGCCTCGGCACCGGCGAGGTTGGGCTTCGACGATGGAGCCGTCTCAGCCCAACCTATGGTTGATTGCGGCCAGAAGGCTGCTCCTGCGAGCGACCAAGCCTTCAACGCCCCAGCTTGCGCAGCTCGTCCGACTCCACTACCCGCACGCCCTTGCCTTCTTCCAGGGCCAGGCGCCACAGCGCGCGGGCCAGGACGGCGGCTTCGATGCCATGCCACTTGCCGGGCAGCCACTGCGACAAGGGGGCGGCCAGGCGCTCGCCGAGGCGCTCTTCCTGGCGCTGGCCGATCAGCAGCGACGGCCGCGCCAGGGTCAGTTGCGTCCAGCCCTGGGCGCGCAGGGCTTCTTCCAGCTCGCCCTTGACCTTGTTGTAGAAGATCGAGGACTGGGAGTCGGCGCCGATGGCGCTGACCACGATGTAGTGGCGGGCACCCAGTTCCAGGGCGCGCTGCCCGACCGCCAGGGGCAGCCCGTAATCCACGGCGCGAAAGGCGGCTTCGGAGCCGGCCTGCTTCATGGTGGTGCCCAGGCAGCAGAAGGCCACGTCCAGCGGGCCTTCCAGGGTCGGCAGCAGGCTGTTGAGATCACCCACCGGATTGTCCAGCCGGGCGTGTTCCGCCAGCGGACGGCGCGTCGGTGCCAGCACCCGCGGGACCGTCGGCTCGTTGAGGAGGCGGTCGAGCAGGTGTTCGCCGGTCAGGCCAGTGGCGCCGGCGATGAGGGCATGCTGAGGCGTCAGGTACACGGGGCTCTCCTTGTAGCGGCGACCGCTGATGTCAGGTTGGACCTCGGACGTTCCGGTTGTTCGTCAAAGCCTTGGTCAAAGACGGCACTCAGCGACTCGCGCGCCAGGCGCGCCATTTCTGCAGGACGGCGGGCGGCGCCCACAGCTGGGGCTCGGACGGATCGAAGCCTTCGGTCTTCTCCCGCACCGACACGGTGTCGCGGGCGCGCTGGAAGGCCTGCTCGGGGTCGTCGGTATGCTGGAAGGCCTCGGCGAACAGGGCGCGGCCGAAATAGGTGAAGTCGGCTTCGTCGGTGCAGCCGAAGGAGGTGCGATCGGCCTTGGACGCGGTCATCACCAGGGTGTGGTCGTCCTGCAGTTGCGGGATGAAGCCGCCACTGTAGCAGCTGGAGACGATGATCAGCTTGTCGCGGCCGCGCAGGGGCGCGAGCAGGCGGCCGAGCTCCGCCGCCGGCAGGCTGGAAAGATCCAGGCCCGGCTGGGAGAGCACCAGCTGATGGTCGGCCGAGCCGTGGCTGGTCAGGTAGATGAGGATCAGGTCCTCCGGCCCGGTGCGTTGCGCCAGGGTCTGCAGGCTCTGGTAGAGATTCTCGCGGGTGGCCAGCGGATGGTCACTGCGGATGTCCTTGGCGTTGATCAGGTGAACGACGTCGCGAGCGCCCCAGGTGGTGGTCAGGAAGTTGGCCACGTAGTTGGCTTCGCGCTGGAACACGCCCTGGCCACCGTCACCGGCCAGGACCAGGCCATAGAGTTCGGTGGCGGGGGTGGACGCCGGGATCTGCTGCAATTCCTGGTCGAGCACCTTGCCCTGATCGAGCAGCGCGCGTTCCAGGGGATCGGCGATGTACTGGCCCTGGTCGTCGCGGATACGCTTGCCGCCCTCCCAGAGCCCCCGTTCCACCTGGCCGTCGGCGCGGGTCAGGATGCCCATGCCGGCATAGACGCCGTCGGCGAAGTTGCCGCGATAGACACTGCCGTCGCTATTGGTGAGCACGCCCTGGCCGTCGAACTTCCAGTTGCGGAAGGCACCGCGGTACTGGCTGCTGTCGCTGCCGACGAATTCGCCGTTGCCGGTCAGCTCGCCGCCACTGAAGCGCCCGCGCCAGAGATCGCCGCCGGCGCTGCGATAGACGCCGGCCCCTTCGAACTGGTCGTCGACGAATTCGCCGTCATAGCGATCGCCGCCCGGTTCCTGCCACTGGCCGACGCCGTTGAGATGGCCGTCGTTGAAGGTGCCGATGGTCTGGGTGCCGTCGCTGTCGAGCTTGGAACCCTGGCCCTGCATGCGGCCGTTGACGAAGCTGCCGTGGTATTCCCAGCCGCTGCTGCTGATCAGGTTGCCCTGGCCATGGTAGAGACCGCGGCGAAAGGTGCCCTGGTAGTAGGTGCCGTCGGCGAATTGCTGCTCGCCGGGACCCTCGGCCAGCCCGTCCTTGAAGCGGCCCTTGAGCCAGTTGCCATTGGGCCATTCGATGCGTCCGCTGCCATTGAGCAGGCCGCTGACGATCTCGCCGGTATAGACCCCGCCATCGGGCAGTCTCACGCTGCTCGCGTTGGGCGCCGCCTGGACAGCGCAAGCCGCCAGCAACAGCGCGGCGAGGGCGAGACGGGGCAGGAGGGCGCTCATAGGTGGGGTCGGGCAGGCGCTTTAACGCGCCTCGAGCCGGACCAGGTGACGCTCCAGCGTCGCGGAGTAGGGTTCCAGGAGACGTTCCACGCAACTGGCCCCGGCGGGGCTGGCGATGGTGCGGATACGGGCGCGTTTGCGCAGCAGCTCGTCCTCGGCGATGCTCTGCTCGACCAGCAACAGGTTGCGACTGTGGCGACTCAGCGCCTGGGCATTGCGTACGGTGGTGTTTTCCAGCAATTGGGCGAGCTCCAGGCCGGCGAGGCGTTCGCCCTGTGTCAGACCCAGCTGCAGCTGCAGGGTTGCACCGCTGCCGACCACTTCCACCTGCAGGGCGTGACCCAGGGCACGCATGATCTCGCCACAGCAGAGGGCGCGGGTCAGGTAGTCGTCGTCGTCGCTGCGTTCGTGGAAGAGGATCAGGCTGCCGCCGTCCTTGAGGGTGTGGAGTTCACCGTCGTAGAGCTCGGTCGCCTGCTGCAGGCAGTCGCGATAGCGCTCCAGCAGCTGTTCGAGGCGGCTGCGCGGCAGCCGGCTAAGCTGGTCCTGGGCGCCGAGCTGGATGGACAGCACCGCGGAGGTGACGATATCGGGCTCGGTAGGCACCACCGGAGCGGGCGTGGGCGGCGGCTCGGTGAAGGACTCCGGTACCAGCTCGGCGAAGGCGTCGGCGTCCAGGTCGCTGTCGGCGTCCGCCACGGGCGCCTTGCGCGCGGCAGGCTTGGCGGCGACCTTGCGCGCGGGCGGCGGCTTGACGCTCAGGCCACCCTGCTCGTCGGCGAAGGGATCGTCGTCCTCGGCCACTTCCGCCTTGGGCGGCTTGGGTGGCACCAGGCGGCTCTGCAGCTGGCGGGCCAGGTCGCCCAGTTCGTCGAGGCGCCCGGCGCCCGGTGCGGGGTCATCGGGATCGCGCAGCCAGACGCGCAGCTCCAGCAGCGGGATCGACAGCTGGCGCCCGAGGCGCAGGCTGAGAATCAGCGTCAGTGCCAGCAGGATCAGGCCAAGCAGGCCCATGTTCTGCAGGCTGATCATCATCGGCTGCTGGAACTGGTCCATGTCCAGTGCCAGGCGTACCTGGCCGGCGGTGACGTCCTGGAAGCGGATCGGCGTGCTGTAGATGCCGTCGGTAGCGGTCAGCAGGCCCTGGCTCGGGCGCGTGCCGGACTCGGCCAGCACCCGGTTGTCCGGGCTGTAGACCGCGGCATGGGCCACCAGCGGATTGCGCGCCAGGTTGCTCAGCAGCACGTTGAGGCTGAGGTTGTCGTTGGCCACCAGCAGCTCGGCGGCGGAGTTGGCCGTCTGGGTCACCAGGCTCTGGCCGACGGCGTCGGCCTGCTGCTGCATGGCATGGCGGAACTGCATGCTCATGATGCCGGCATAGATCACCAGGGCGGACGCCACCAGCAGCAGGCTATGGGAAACGATGCGCAAGGCCACCGGCACACGACGCTGGCGCAGGGCTCGGTAGATCAGCAGGAAGAAATTATCGGGCTTGACGGTCGCGGGGCGGGTCACAGAAATCGTTTCTTTGGACAAAAAATGTGCGGCCAGTATAACCAGCGCGCCAGGGGTGCGAAAACGGCGAATGCAGGGCTTCGCCCGCAAAAGAGGCCGGCGGTGGACTCCCGCCGCCAGCCGGTGCCCACGGCTCGGCACCGCCGGGGCGAAAGGGTAGACTGCGCGCTTTTCCGCGAGGGGATCGCCATGCAAGACGTTATCGGACTCCAGGCCGTGGGCATCCTGCCCGCCGACTGGTTGGCTGCTCTCACCGGCGCCCTGGCCGCGGCCGGTGCCCGGCTGGAATCGCTGCAGCAGCAGGGTCTGGACAACAGTGCCGCGGTGACCCTGCAGGTCAGCCCGGCGAGTGCCGGCGCGGCGCTGGGGCAGGCGCTGCAGGCCCTGGGTCTGCAGGTGGCGCCCCTGGCGCAGCCCGCGCCGGAGACCGGCGAATCCCATGTCCTGACGCTGATGGGTCGCACTCTGGCCGATCTGCCGCTGACCCGCCTGGCCGCGCTGTGCCGCGAGCAGGGCCTGAACATCCACGCCATCCGCGCCCTGAGCGAGCCGGGCGCGACCACGCGCGCCGCCCTGGAGCTACGCGTCACCGGCGAGCCGCACGAACCCCAGGCGCTGCGCGCGGGGCTGCTGGCGCTGGCCCAGGAAGGCCAGGCCGATATCGGCTGGCAGCCCGACGATCTCCCGCGGCAGCATCGCCGGCTGGCGGTGTTCGACATGGACAGCACCCTGATCCAGGCCGAGGTCATCGACGAGCTGGCCAAGGCCGCCGGTATCGGCGAGCGGGTGGCGGCCATCACCGAGCGGGCCATGCGCGGCGAGATCGACTTCCGCGCCAGCTTCACCGAGCGCATGGCGCTGCTGCAGGGCCTGTCCGAAGAGGTACTGGAAGACATCGGTGCCGGGCTGCGCCTGACCGAAGGGGCCGAGCGGCTGTTCGCCGAGTTGAAGCGGCTGGGCTACAAGACCGCCATCCTTTCCGGCGGCTTCACCTACTTCGCCCGCCAGGTGCAGGCGCGGCTGGGCATCGACCACGTCTATGCCAACGAGCTGGAGATCGTCGACGGCAAGCTGACCGGCCGTGCCGTCGAGCCCATCGTCGATGCCCAGCGCAAGGCCGATCTGCTGCAGGAACTGGCCAGCCGTGAAGGCTTGACGCTGGAGCAGACCATCGCCGTGGGCGACGGCGCCAACGACCTGCCGATGCTGGCCCTGGCCGGGCTGGGCGTGGCCTTTCGCGCCAAGCCGCTGGTGCGCCAGTCCGCTCGCCAGTCGGTGAGCGTGCTGGGCCTGGATGGCGTGCTCTATCTGCTCGGCGTGGAAGATCGTCTTACCCAGGGCTGAGCCTCCCATCGCGGCCCTGGCCGCGATGAACCTATCCCAGGCTGGGTCGCCGCTACTCGGGATGGAATTCGTAGTCCATCGCCTGACTGGGCTCCTGCAGGTAGTAGCCCTGGATGAAGTGCACCCCGACCTGCCAGAGCTGGGCCAGCACGCTGGCGCTCTCGACGAAGGGGGCGATGGTCTGGACGTTCTGGGCGCTGAGTTCGGTGACCAGGGCCTTGAGGCGCTCCTGGTGGTCGGGCTGCGCCAGGTCCTTGATCAGCTTGCCCGACAGCTTCACGTAATCCGGTACCAGCAGGCGCAGCGCCGCCAGGGGCGGATCGCCGGCGGCAAAACCGCTCAGGGTGACCGGATGACCCTGGCGACGCAGGCGTTGCGCCATGGCCAGGGCCTGCTCCGGCTGGGCCAGCAGGTCTTCCTCGCTGAGCTGGAAGATCACCGCCTCGGCGTCCAGCTGTTGCGCCTGCAGGGTTTCCCGCAGCCAGGGCAGCAATTCCAGATCGCCGAGGGTCGCGCCCGAGAGGTGCACGAAGATGCGGGTGCCGTGGCCGCGGGCGCGGTGTTCGCCCAGCTGACGCACCGCCTGCTGGATCACCCAGCGATCGATCTGGCCGCTCAGGCCGCTGTCGCGGGCGGTGCGGGCGAATTCGGCCGGTGAGACCTCTTCGCCCTGGGGATTGATCAGGCGCAGCAGCACCTCGTAGTACTCGTGACTGCTGCCGCGCAGGCCGATCACCGGTTGGAACAGCAGGCGGAAGCCGTTCTGCTGCAGGGCCTGCTTGACCATGGCCACCAGGTTGCCGCGATTGGCGGCAGCGGCCAGTTCTTCCTGGGGATCGTAGCGTTTGCAGGCGTTGCCGCCGCGCTGGGCGACCTGGCGGGCGGAGCGGTGCGCCCGGTCCACCAGGTCGCCGGCGCTCTTGGTATGGTTGTCCAGGCTGACCACGCCGATGGAATAGCTGATCGGCAGGGTGCGTCCGGCCAGGGTCAGTGGCTGCCGCTCCTGACGACCGAGCAGGCGCTCGAAGGCACTGTCCAGGCTGGCGTCGGCCGCCTGCGGCAGGAGGGCGGTAAAGGCGTCGTCGGCGAAACGCGACAGGGTCACCAGGGTGCCGAAGTGCTCGCGCAGGCGCTCGGCCAGGGCCACCAGCAACTCGTCCATGGCACCTATGCCCAGCTCGGCCAGCAGGGTCGGATAGCGATCGATGCTCAGGTAGGCGAAGCTGGCCGGCGCACCGAGCCGGGCACGTTCCAGGGCATCCTCGAGCAGTTCGAGCATGCGGCTGCGATTGAGCAGACCGGTCAGGGTGTCCTGGAAGCGCACCTCGCGCAGCCGTTCCTCGAGGGCCTCGGCAGCCGGGGCCGCGCGTTCCTCGCGCAGGTGTAGCTGCACGCAGGGTTCGTCGAGATAGATGGCCGGCGTCAGGCGCAGGCGCATGGCGAGGGTGCTGCCGTCCTGGCGGACGCACCGGCAGTCCAGTTCGAGGGGGCTGGGATCGTCGCGCAACTGGCGAAAGGCCTCGCGCAGCGCCGGCTGGTCGGCGGCGGCGATGAGGTCCATCAACGGCGTGATTTCCAGGTCTTCCGCGGAGGGATAGCCCAGCAGCGCCACATAGGCCGAGTTGACGTGGATATGCAGACCGTCGTGGACATAGGCCACCGCCTCCACGGCGTTGGCCAGCAGCAGCTGGCAGCGCTGCTCGGCCTCGGCCAGGGCCTGCTCCAGGCGTCGGCGTTCGTGGCGCTCGGCCAGGTTGCCGAGTTCGCGCAGGCTGGCCAGCAGCAGGTGCTCGTCGTTGTCGCTGGCGATGCCGTCGCGGGCACCGAGGCGCAGGGCATCGAGTACCGCCGCGGGATCGTCCGGCGCCACCCGCTGGATGACGGCGAGCTGGGGCGCTCGGCGGCGCAACTGGCGCAGGGCGGCCAGGCTGTCGAGCTCAGGCGACGGTGGGGCGAGGATGGCGAGGTCCCAGGACTGGGACAGCAATTCGTCGAGACCCGCGGGGTCGGCCAGGCGCTGGGCCCGCGTCGCCCGTCCGGCATTGCGGAACAGGCTGACCAGGCGTTCCGCCTCGTTCTGCGATGCTTCGAGCAGTAACAGGCGGATCGCACTGTGTTCGGCAGCCATGGTCTATTCGCGCCCTGGCGATAACGATGATTTATCGAAGCTACAGAGACTTCCACAGCGAGTCAAAGTCTTCTTCCTGCCGAGCGCCACCGCCGGCGGGACCACCGCTGGGCTGAGCGCCGCTCTGTTCCAGCAGGTGATATTCGAAGACGCTGAAGCTGACCGTCATGCTGCGCCGCCGGTCGAGCATGCCGCGCTGCTCGTTGCCCTGCTGGTTGATCTGCACCTTGCTGCCTTCCTGGAAGGGCAGTCGCGGCGCGATCAGCGTCGGCGCCTGATCGATGGCCTTGATCTCCGGCAGGAGCAGGGCGCGCAGGTACTGACTGTTCTGCTCGGCCTTGCGCAGCAGCTGCAGCCCACAGGGACGCGCGGTGGGCGCCAGCAGTTCGACGCCCATCTGGGTACCGCTGCCGGGCACCTGGCGTACCCAGCGCACCACCGCCGGGCCCCAGTTGTGATCCTCGGGCAGGCGCACGCCGAGCAATTCGCCGGCCTGCAGCTGCTCGGGCACCTCGCCACTCCAGCTCAGGCAATAGCCGCCCGGACTGTGGTTGACCACCTGCACCGCATGGATCGGAAAGGCCGGGCTGGCTGCGTCGCCGTCACCGGGGAGGACGTCGTAATGGATTTCTTCCAGATTCTCGGCGCTCCAGTCCAGGGCATCGGGCGCCTGGGTATCGGCATCGAAGGCCAGCGACCAGACGTCTTCCTTGGGCTTGGGGGTAAAGGCGTCCGACACGGCCGCGGTCGACAGGCGCAGGGTGTCGGCGAACACCTGACCACCGGCGAGCTGGTAGTGCAGGGCGCTCATGCCGATGCAGACCTGCACCTGACCCTGGCCGGGCATGCGCTGAAAGGCGCGATCCGCCTCCTGGCCCCAGGCCCCGACCAGGTGTTGCAGCAGATCCAGGGACAGATCGCCATGCACCGGCAGGCGCGCACGCGGCCGCTGTTCCGGAGCCAGCGCCAGGTAGTCCTCGATGGCCTGCACCAGTTGCTGCGGTGCGAGACCGAGAAGACCGTTGAGATTGGCTTCGCGCAACAGTGAGCGATAGCGCGGCGGGGCGTCGATCTGCGGCGCTACCACCATCAGGGTGCCGTTCTGCTCGGGACCTTGCAGGCGGATCAGGCTGGCCCAGTCGTCCAGGTGCAGCGTCAGCTGGGCGATGTGGCTCTGGCGCAACTGGTTGCAACGCGCGGCGCCGAACAGCAGGGCGGCGCCATAGGCCTGGGTGATGGTCTGGCTGCCGTCGCCGGGCAGCAATTCATCGCGAATCCTCTGGTTGTGCAGGCCGGCGGTCACCGCGATTCGATAGAGCTGGTGCAGCTCCAACCAGAGGTTGTCATGAGCCGGGGTATAGAGCTGGGCGGCGCGGATCAGTGGCCCGAGCAGGGCGCGCAAGGCACGCTGGATGGCGGTCGCGAGGAGCGTACTGCGTTCGCCACGGTCGCTTTCCTCGACCACGATCAGCTTGTAGCCGGCCGCCAGCAGGTTCTGCAGGGCCTGGCAGAGATTGGCCACCTTGCGCGAGCGCTCGTCGAGCACGATGGCCTGGTTGAGCACATGGCGTTCGAGCAGTTGGCAGACCCGCTGCACGTCCGGGCGCAGGGATTCGAGCAGGCGCAGACGCGCTTCCGGCGTCAGGATCAGCCGATTAAGTTCCAGCAGGCCCTGATAGAGCAGCCGGGCGAATTCGCCCAGCTTGGCGCGCGGCAAGTGCTCCAACCAGCGCTTGAGGCCGGCCGGGGTGGCATCACAAAACGTCAGGCTGCGCTGATCGGGCGTCGGTACCCGCAACATGAGCTGTGGCCTTTTGCTATCCATTCGCCGCGCACACTCCTGTTTCGATGGGCAATGAACCGCGCATCTAGGCGAGAGGCCCTGGCTCGGAAACGGTGGTCAAGGGCGCCGGCGTGGTCGGAACCCCCAACAGTTGCCCCATGTTGACGGTGGAGAGGGCGCCGAGTTCAGCGGACCAGTTCACCGCTTCCGGGCCGAACAACACGATGGCGGTGGAGCCGAGCTTGAAGCGGCCCAGCTCGTCGCCGGTGCGCAGGGTGATGGGCGCGCGCGCGGCCTCGTCGTAGGCGAAGCGCTTGAGTTCGCGCTTCGGCGGCGTGACCAGGCCGGCCCAGACCGTCTCGATGCTGGCGACGATCATGGCGCCGACCAGGATGACCGCCATGGGGCCCACGGCGGTATCGAAGAGGCAGACCACCCGCTCGTTGCGAGCGAACAGCTCGGGCACGTTCTCGGCGGTGAGCTGGTTGACCGAGAAGATGCGTCCGGGCACATAGACCATCTCCTTCAGGGTGCCGGTGAGCGGCATGTGCACCCGGTGGTAGTCCTTGGGCGACAGGTAGATGGTGGCGAAATGGCCGCCCATGAAGGGCGCGGCGCGCAGGCCGTCGCCGCCGAGCAGCTCCAGCAGGCTGTAGCTGTGGCCCTTGGCCTGGAAGATGCGGCCGTGCTCGATGCGACCGAGCTGGCTGATGGCACCGTCGCTCGGGCTCACCACCACGCCGGGTTCGGCCGGCAGCGGGCGGGCGCCGGGCTTGAGGGCGCGGGTGAAGAAGGCGTTGAAGTTCTCGTAGGCGGTGGGATCTTCCACCTGGGCCTGGCGCATGTCGACGTCATAGTGACGCACGAACCAGCGGGTCAGCAGGTTCTTGAACCAGGGCGCCCGGCACTCGGCGAAGCCGCCGATCAGCCGCGACAGCAGATGGTGCGGCAGCAGGTGCTGGGCGAGGATGAACAGTCGGTCTTGCAGTTTCATGGGAGGTCCTTGGCAGTCATTCGATGGGGGTATCGGCGTGGTTGCCCCATTCGCCCCAGGAGCCGGCATAGGCTTTGACCCGCGGATAGCCCAGGGCCTTGGCCGCGAGGTAGGTGAAGCCGGATCGGTGATGGGTCTGGCAGTGGGTGATGATTTCCTTGTCGCGGGTGATGCCCAGGCGTTCGAGTTCGGCGGCCAGGTCCTCGCGGATGCGCAACTGGCGCTCGCGATCCATGCCAGCGGTCCACTCGAAGTTGATCGCTCCGGGGATATGGCCACCGCGGGCGGTCAGCACCTTTTCGCCACGGTATTCATCGGCGCCGCGGGCATCCCAGATGGCCAGGTCGTCGGCGCCCAGCCGGCTTTGCAGATAGGCGCGGCTGGCGGTCGGCTCCTCGTGCAGGGTCAGGGCGACCGGTGCTCCGGCCGGCGCGGGCACCGCGATGCTCAGCGGCAGGCCGGCGGCGATCCAGCCCTGGCGACCGCCGTTGAGGTAGTGATAGTGACGGTGCCCGATGACATCGAGCAGCCAGATGAAGCGTCCGGCCCAGCCGCCGCCTTCGTCGTCATAGACCACGTAGACGGCCTCGTCGCGCTGGCCCAGTTCGCCGAACAGCTGCTCCAGGTCCGCCTGGGTCGGTAGCAGACCGGGCGCCGGCTTGCTGCCCAGCTGGGTACGGGCGGGCGCGACATGGCGCGCGCCGGGCAGATGGCCCTCGGCATAGTGGGCAGCGCTGCAGAGATCCACCAGGATGAGTTCGGGCGCATCCAGGCGCGCCGCGAGATCGGCCGGTTCGATCACCAGGGGCAGGGCGGAAAAGGGCATCGCGGATTTCCCGTCGGTCCGTAGCAAAGGTGAAGTGTACCGAGGTTGACCGGCCAGCGTCAGGTCGGTCGTACCCGTGGACGATTGGCGAAGGTGCCGATGGCGCGCTCGATGCAGGTGAAGGTCTTGTCCAGCGCCGCGGTCCGACGGGGATCCGCCGGCTGCAGTTCGCTGTCCAGGATCGCCAGCAGCACCACCCGCTCGCCAAAGCCCAGGCTGCGCAGCCACAGCCGTTCGTTGCTGAACAGCCGGCGCAGATCGGCGGGCAGGTGCGGCGCGAAGCGCGCTCGGTTGCCGTCATCGATGCGCAGCTGGCCGGGGCTGCCGAACAGCGTGGCCAGCAGCGGGTGGCTGGCGATGTCCAGTTGCAGACCGGGGGCGTCGTCCAGGCCATGGTGCAGCTGGACATTGCCCTTCTGGCCGTTGCGATCCGGGGTCAGCAGCAGCAGCCGCGGCAGGCCGCAGGTCACCAGCGCATGGCGGGCGCAATCGAACAGCTGGGGCAGGGTGGCGAAGGCGCTGGGCGTGTGCAGCAGCTGCTCGCAGAGTCCGCGCCAGCGCTGGGCCTGACTCTCGCTGGCGACCTGCACCCGGGGCACCGGCTTGAGGCGCCGTTCGCCCGGTGGCCAGACCAGGCCTTCGGCCGGGTGCCAGAGGCCGGGCCGGGCATGGCGCTGGGCATCCTGCACCGCCAGTTCATGGCTGCGACTCTGCACCCGCGCCAGCGGCAGTTGCAGGTAGAGGGCGCTGAAACGCTGCCAGCGCAGGGTGTGGGGGCCGTCCCAGGCATGGTGGCTGGCCAGGGCCAGCCCGTTGGCCAGCAGGATGGTGTTGCCGGGATGGGTCAGCCAGCGCCGCAGATCGGGGTCGTCGTCGAGGCGCTGCTGCTGTTCGAGGGGATCGTCGCCATGGGCGATGTGCAGCGCCCTGACCAGCTGCCGGCGATCCTGGTCCAGCAGGCGATAGCCCTCCACGATCCATTCGGGCAGTTGCCAGTGGCGGGCCAGCGCCTGGCACAGGCGGATCGCCGGCACGCCGAGCAGCTCGCGCTCGACCCTGAGCGCCGGTTCGCCCTCGCCCAGCACCCGCCGCTCCCATTCCTCGAAGAGTTCCGGATAGCGGGTCGCCAGCGGCCAGAGCGGCGCCAGAAAGAGCAGGGCGGCCAGGCGGATGTCCGGCCACAGCCGCGCCAGGGGCACGCCGAACAGGCCCAGCCCCAGGGTCATGGCGTGCTGGCTGACCAGGCACAGCTGTCGCAGCGGACGCGGCAGGCGCTCCTCGGACAGGGTCGGCTGGCGGGCGATCAGGTACTCCGCCGGCCCGAGACCGACGCGGCCGAGCACGGCCTCCAGACTGGCGGCCGGATCGCCGAGGCTGGCATGGCCGCGATTGGCCTCGCGCAGCAGGGCCAGCGCCAGGGGGGGGGACTCGCAGAGCCGTTCGGCGATCTCATGCAACGTGAGACGGCCATCGGCCAGGGCTCGGCGCAGACGCTCCGCGGTGGCGGTGGCCACCGGCAGGCGCACGCCTTCCAGGTGTTTGACCCAGTCTTCGACGGTGTTCGGGCGGCTGGACATACGACGGTCGCCTTGAAATTTGATGAAAGGCCTTCAGTCCGGGGCGCCGGGTCCGATAAAGGGGACGTGAGGGCAGATCCTCGGCTCAATTTTCCTTAGCACACAGTATTCCCAACCATGGCAAAAATCATCGGCATCATCGTGATATTCGCGGCTGTCCTCGGCGGCTACATCCTCGCGCATGGCAAGATCGCCGCGATCATCCAGCCGCTCGAGGTCCTGATCATCGGCGGTGCCGCCCTGGGGGCCTTCCTGCAGGCCAACCCGGGCAGCACCTTCATGCAGGTGTTCAAGAAGTCGCTGAAGATGTTCGGCAATCGCTTCACCCACGCCTTCTACCTGGACGTGCTCAAGCTGCTCTACGAGATCCTCAACAAGAGCCGCCGCGAGGGCATGATGTCCATCGAGGCGGACGTGGAGGATCCCAAGGCCAGTCCGATCTTCAGCAAGTACCCGAACATCCTCAAGGATGAGCGGATGACCGCCTACGTCGCCGACTACCTGCGGCTGATGTCCTCCGGCAACATGGCCCCCCACGAGCTGGAAGGCCTGTTCGACATGGAGCTGGCCGGTATCAAGGAAGAGCTGGAGCATCCGTCCCACGCGGTATCGCGGGTCGCCGACGGCCTGCCCGGCTTCGGCATCGTCGCCGCGGTGCTGGGCATCGTGATCACCATGGGCATGCTCGGCGAGGGTGACCAGGCGGCCATCGGTGGCCACGTCGGCGCCGCCCTGGTGGGTACCTTCCTCGGTATTCTCGCCGCCTACGGCTTCTTCGGTCCCCTGGCGACCTGCCTGGAGCACGACGCCAAGGAAGAACTCAATGTGCTGGAGGCCATCAAGGCCTGCCTGGTCGCCGCTGCCAGCGGCATGCCGCCCACCGTCGCCGTGGAGTTCGGCCGCAAGGTGCTGTTCCCGGCGCACCGGCCGTCCTTCAGTGAGCTCGAGCAGGCGATGCGGGGCAGCTGATGGACAACAACCAGCCGATCATCGTCAAGCGCATCAAGAAGAGCGCCGCCGGCCACCACGGCGGCGCCTGGAAGATCGCCTTCGCCGACTTCGCCACCGCCATGATGGCGTTCTTCCTGGTGCTCTGGCTGATGTCCTCGGCCACCCCGGAGCAGAAGAAGGCCATCGCCGGCTACTTCCAGGATCCGATCGGCTTCACCGAAAGTGCCAGCCCCTATGTCATCGACCTGGGCGGCACCCCGACGCCGGCGCCTGACCGCACCCTGAATCCCGAGATCCAGGCGCAGCCGGATTCGACCCAGAACAAGGTCAATCCGGACATGCAGGAACGCGCCGACCCCAACGACTCCAACCGCGTCACGCCCGACCCGACCCAGGCGCCCGATCCGTCCGACAAGCGCCAGCCCAACGACGCCGCCCAGCAGCAGAAGGATGCCAGCCAGGCGAAGATGGATCCGAGCCAGGCGGAAAAGCTCGCCGAGCAGGTCGACAAGGAGCGCCTGGAGCTGTTGCTGCAGGAGCTGCAGAACAAGATCGAGCAGAATCCGGAATTGCAGAAATTCAAGGACCAGATCCTGCTGGAAATCACCCAGGACGGCCTGCGCATCCAGATCGTCGATGCCGACAACCGGCCGATGTTCGACTCCGGCAGTCCGCGGCTGAAGTCCTATTTCGAGGACATCCTGCTGGCCATGGCCGACACCATCCGCCAGGTGCCGAACAAGATCAGCATCAGCGGCCATACCGACGCGGCGCGCTACAACGGCAAGGGCGACTTCAGCAACTGGGAGTTGTCCGCCGGCCGCGCCAACGCCGCACGTCGGGCGCTGGTGGCCGGTGGCTATCCGGAAGACCAGGTGGCGCGGATCGTCGGCTATGCCTCTTCGGCACCCTTCGATCGCGAGCATCCGCTCAATCCGGTCAACCGCCGCATCGACATCATCGTGCTGACCAAGAAGGCCCAGCAGGCCATCGAAGGCCGCGCCGGCGGCAACCAGGCGCCCAAGCCCGCGGCTGGCGCCGCACCGGCGGCGGGCCGGAGCGGGGTCTCCAGTGGTGGCGTCAGCGCCACCGGCAACCTGGCGCAACCCATCAACAACGCGGCCTTCAAGCAGCAGGTCAATGCCTTCGATGCCGGCGTCATCCAGGGCAAGCCCTGAACGGCCGCGGTGATCGATAGGAAAATTCGCTGCTAGCGTTCGGTTTTTTCGTCCGTTGGCCTGCGCAGGGCTGGTTAAGCTGCAGGGGTTTCATGCCGGATCGGGCACCTTGCGCCCTGGCGCGCGGTCTCCCGATCTCCGATTCCCTTGCAGGAGCTTTCCGATGAACAACGCCTTTATCGACACCATCAAGCGCCGCCGCAGCCAGTATGCGTTGGGCAAGAATCTACCGCTGGCCCAGGACCAGGTCACCGCGCTGATCCAGGACGCGGTCAAGCTGTCGCCTTCCGCCTTCAACTCGCAGAGCTCGCGCGCGGTGATCCTGTTCGGCGCCGAGAGCGACAAGTTCTGGGGCTTCGTCATGCAGGCGCTGCGGCAGATCGTGCCGGCCGACGCCTTCACCGCCACCGAAGGCAAGATCAACAGCTTCGCGGCCGGCGCCGGCACCGTGCTGTTCTATGAGGATCGGCATGTCGTTGCCGGCCTGCAGGACAAGTATCCGGCCTACGCCGACAACTTCCCCATCTGGTCGGAGCAGGCCAGCGGCATCGCCCAGTTCTCGGTGTGGACGGCCCTGGCCAATGCCGGCATCGGCGCCAGCCTGCAGCACTACAATCCGCTGCCCGACGCCCTGGCCGCTGCCGAGTGGAAGCTGCCGGAGACCTGGCACCTGCGCGCCCAGATGCCCTTCGGCTCCAACGAGGGCGACTTCCCCGAGAAGGGCTTCATGGACGATGCCGAGCGCTTCCGCGTCTTTGGCTGATGGTCGTTGACTGATACAAGAAAACGCCGGGCTTGCCCGGCGTTGTGCTTAGTAGCGTGACTCGCCTTCGAGGCTGGCCAGGATATGCCGGTAACTGGCCATCCGCTGCGGATGGATGTCACCGCGCTCCAGGGCGGCGAGCAGGGCACAGCCAGGCTCGCGCTCGTGCTTGCAGTCGCGGAAACGGCAGTGGCCGAGGTAGTCGCCGAATTCCTTGAAGCCGGCTTCGACGTCGTCACGGCTGACGTGGCTGAGGCCGAATTCGCGGATGCCGGGCGAGTCGATCAGATCGCCGCCATCGGGAAAGTGGAAGAGCCGGGCGGTGGTGGTGGTGTGGGTGCCCTTGTTGGTCAGCTCGGACAGCGGCCCGACGCGGGTATCGACGCCCGGCAACAGGGCATTCACCAGCGATGACTTGCCCACCCCCGATTGACCGACGAAGACACTGACGTGCTCGTCCAGCTCGCTCTTGAGCTGGTCCATGCTCAGGCCGTTGTGGGCCGAGACCTCCAGCAGCGGATAGTCCAGCTCGCGGTAGACGCCCAGCAGTTCGTCCAGCGCCGGGCCGTTGTGCGCGTCGATCAGGTCGGCCTTGTTGAGCAGCAGCAGCGGCTGGATGCCGGCATGCTCGGCGGCCACCAGGTAGCGGTCGATGAGATTGGCGTGAGGCGTGGGTAGCGGGGCGAAGACGATCACCAGGCGGTCGACGTTGGCCGCCACCGGCTTGAGCAGGCCGCGCATGTCCGGCCGGCAGATCTCCGAACGGCGCGGCAACTGGGCGACGATGACGCCGTTGCTCTGGAGGCTGGGACGAAATACCACCCGGTCGCCGGTGACCAGGGTCGGCAGGTTGGCGCGCAGGTGACAGCGCTGCAGCTGGCCTTCGTCATCCTCGACCTCCACCTGGACACCGAAGTGGGCGATCACCAGGCCTTGTTGCTCCGGTCCCAGATCGCCGCCTTCGAGTTCGTCGATCAGCTTGGATTCGCGCTTTTCCGCGCGAGCGGCGCGTTCGGTCTGGATTTTCTCGATCCGCCAGCTCTGGCGACGGGTCAGGTGGCGTTTGGCCATGGGATATCCGCGGGTTTCAGGACCGCTGAGTCTAGCATTGGCCGCCTCTCGCGGATTACCTAAACTTGGCGTACCTCGTCGCTCCGGAGCCTCCATGCTGGCCCATCTCGCCTCGCGCTATCCGCTGTTGCTGGCCGTGCTGGTGCAACTGGCCGCCCTGGTGGTCGCCGTCGTCGGCATTCGCCTGTGGGCCGGCTTCGCCGGCCAGCGCCCCTCGCTGCTGGCGCTGGTCTGCCTGCAGGCGGTACTGGCGGCCCTGTTGGGCGAGCTGCTGGGGCTCGCCCGCTGGTGGGCGTTCATCAATCTGCTGTTTGTCCCGGCGCTCTACCTGGTCAGCGGTCGCGGACTCTCGGCGGGCATCGCCGCACTCGGCTTCCTGCTGCTCCTGCTGCTGAACTGGAACAGCCTGCGCGAGCGGGTACCGCTCTACCTTACCGGCCGCCAGACCCGCGAGCGGCTGGCCGAACTGCTCGCCGAGCGCGAGCCGACCTTTCGCTTCGTCGACCTGGGCTGCGGCCTGGGCGATACCCTGGTCGAGCTGTCCCGGCGCTTTCCCCAGGCCACCTTCGTTGGCGTGGAGACGGCGCCGCTGAGTTTCGCCCTGGCCTGGCTGCGCTGCCTGCCACGGCGCAACTGTCAGGTGCGCTATCGCGATCTCTGGCGGGTGGAGCTGGGCGAATTCGATGTCGTCTACTGCTTTCTCTCGCCGGCGCCCATGCCACGCCTGGGCGACAAGGCCCGCACGGAGCAGCGCGCCGGCAGCTGGCTGGTCAGCAACACCTTCGAGATTCCCGGCCAGCCGGCGGACAGGGTGCTGGAGGTAGGCGACCTGCGTGGCAGCCGGCTGCTGCTCTGGCGCCGGTAGGTGCGCGGCAGGCGCGCTGCTACACTGGTGCCATCATCAAGGAGTTCACCATGACCGCCCCCAATCCGCAGCACCTGATCTGGATCGACCTGGAAATGACCGGCCTGGATCCGGATCGGGACGTGATCATCGAGATGGCCACCATCGTCACCGACAGCGACCTCAATGTGCTGGCCGAAGGCCCGGTGCTGGCCATCCATCAGTCGGACGAGATCCTGGCTGGCATGGACGAGTGGAATACCCGTCAGCACGGTGGCTCGGGGCTGACCCAGCGGGTGCGCGAGAGCACCGTCGACACCGCCCAGGCCGAGGCCCTGACCCTGGAATTCCTGCAGCAGTGGGTGCCCAAGGGCAAGTCGCCGATCTGCGGCAACAGCATCTGCCAGGATCGCCGCTTCCTCTATCGTCGCATGCCGGAGCTGGAAGCCTATTTCCACTACCGCAACCTGGACGTCTCCACCCTCAAGGAACTGGCCGCGCGCTGGGCGCCCCATGTGCGTGACGGCGTGAAGAAGTGCGGCAGCCACCTGGCGCTGGACGACATCCGCGATTCCATCGCCGAGCTGCGGCACTACCGCGAGCACTTCATCAAGGTCTGACGGCCACCCGTCCGTGCTGCTGTCCATCCTCTACCTAGTCGCCATCACCGCCGAGGCCATGACCGGCGCCCTGTCCGCTGGGCGCCGCGGCATGGACCTGTTCGGCGTGGCGCTGATCGCCAGCGTCACCGCCCTCGGTGGCGGCTCGGTGCGTGATGTCCTGCTGGGACACTATCCGCTGGGCTGGGTAAAGCACCCGGAGTACCTCGCGCTCACCGTTGGCGCGGGCCTCGCCACCGTAGCCATCGCGCGGGTCATGCGCTACCTGCGCCGGCTGTTCCTGGTGCTCGACGCCCTGGGCCTGGTGGCCTTTACCGTGATCGGCTGCCAGGTGGCCCTGGAGATGGGCCTGAGTCCGGCCATCGTCATCGTCAGTGGGACCCTGACCGGCACCTGTGGCGGCATCCTGCGCGACATCCTCTGCAACGACGTACCTCTGATCCTCAGGCGCGAACTCTATGCCAGCGTGGCGGTACTCTCCGCCGGCTGCTACCTGCTCTGCCGCCCTTGGCTCGGCGAAGAGCAGGCGCTGCTCATCACCCTGGCCGCGGGGTTGCTGCTGCGCCTGCTGGCGTTGAGATTCAACTGGCGGATGCCGACCTTCACCTATCCGGACGATCCCCACGGCTAAGGCAGTGACGTATTGCGCGGTATGGCGCTGAAAGAGTTGTCCCAGAGGCTTTTGTGCGGCACGTACCAGCCCCCGGTGGCCGATAGGGATACCGGTCATGTCTGGAAAGCCTGCTGCTCGCCCGGGCGACGCCGTCGCCTGCCCCAAATGCGGTACCACCGCCCTGATCCAGGGCTCCCCCGATGTCGCTTTCGATGGCCTGCCCGCCGTCACCCTCGGCCATGCCTGCGGCTGTGGCGCGGTCCTGAGCGGCGCGGTCATCCCCAACGTCCTGATCAACGGCCGGCCTGCAGCGGTGCTCGGCAGTGCCACGAGCCATGGCGGCGTGGTAATCGGCGGCTCGGGCAGCGTCATCATCGGCCTGGACGCAGGCGGCGCGACCGAGGGCGCCTGCGCGAGGGGCGAAAGCGCCGATCCCCTGCACCATGGTAGGGCCCTGAGCGCCTAGGCCGCCGCTCAGACCGCGCCGTGTCGCTGCAGCGCCCACTCCACGTGCTCGCGTACCAGGGGCGAGGGATGTTCGCGCTGCAGCTTCAGGGCTTCCAGTACCGGGATACTGGTCGGTGCATTGCCCAGGCCCACGGCCAGGTTGCGCAGCCAGCGTTCGTAGCCGGCGCGGCGGAGCGGCGAGCCTTCGGTGCGGCTGAGGAATTCGGCTTCGGTCCAGCGGAAGAGCTCGGCCAGGCTGGCGCTGTCCAGGCTATGGCGCGGTTGGAAATCGCCTTCGGCGGTGGGCTTGGCGAAGCGGTTCCAGGGGCAGACCAGCTGGCAGTCGTCGCAGCCGAAGACCCGATTGCCGATCAAGGGGCGCAGCTCCGGCGGAATGCTGCCCTTGAACTCGATGGTCAGGTAGGAAATGCAGCGCCGGGCGTCGAGCTGATAAGGGCCGACGAAGGCCTGGGTCGGGCAGATGTCCAGGCAGGCGCGACAGGTGCCGCAGTGGTCGCGCGGGGTGGGTTCGTCCACCGGCAGCGGCACGTCGACGAAGAGTTCACCGAGAAAGAACCAGCTGCCGGCCTTGCGATTGAGCACCAGGGTGTTCTTGCCGATCCAGCCCAGGCCGGCCTGTTCGGCGATGGCCTTTTCCAGCACCGGCGCGCTGTCGACGAAGGCGCGATAGCCGAAGGGGCCGATCTCGCCCTGGATGCGCTCGGCGAGGTGCTGCAGGCGCTTGCGGATCAGCTTGTGATAGTCGCGGCCCAGGGCGTAGCGCGAGACGTAGGCCGCCGTGCCGTCGGCCAGGCGCTCGCTCATGCGGGTATCGCCGGGCAGGTAATCCATGCGCAGGGAAATCACCCTCAGGGTGCCCGGGACCAGTTCGGCCGGTCGCGAACGTTTGCTGCCGTGCGCGGCCATATAGTCCATCTCGCCGTGGAAACCGGCGGCCAGCCAGCGCTCCAGATGTTCCTCGTGACGTGCCAGATCCAGCCCGGCGATGCCGGTCTGTTGAAAGCCCAATTCCCGGCCCCAGGTCTTGATGAGGTCGGCCAGGGCGGCGAGATCGAGAGCGACAGCGGACATCGATGGGAACGCGCAGGCAGGAGGGCCGCCTATTTTGCCAGACTCCGGAGGCTTTCCCAGCATGCACGACGAACTGCCGTTCCAGCTCTACAGCGCCCAGCAGGTGCGGGATCTCGACGCCCAGCTGATCGCCGGCGGTCTGCCCGGTCTCGAGTTGATGAGACGCGCGGCGGCCGCGGCCTGGCGGTCATTGCGCCACGGCTGGCCCCATGCCGGCGCCCTCTGCGTGCTGGCCGGCGGTGGCAACAATGCCGGCGACGGCTATCTGGTCGCCAGTCTGGCGCGCAAGGCCGGCTGGCAGGCGCGGGTCTGGCACCTGGCCGAACCGGCCGGACTCCAGGGCGATGCCGCCCTGGCCCATGCCGAGGCCCTGGCCGCCGGCGTGGACATCCAGCCCTGGCGCGCGGACGCCCCGCTGGAGGGGCTGGTGGTCGATGCCCTGCTGGGCACCGGACTCAAGGGCGCCGCACGCGAGCCCTATGCCGCGGCCATCGAGCGGATCAACGCCAGCGAATTGCCGGTGGTGGCCATCGACATCCCCTCCGGGCTGGATGCCGACACCGGCGCCGCGGCGGGCGCCGTGGTGCGCGCCGATCTGACCATCACCTTCATCGGCCTCAAGCTCGGACTGTTCACCGGCAAGGGGCCGGATCACGTCGGCAGTCTGGTGTTCGAGCCGCTGATGGAGGAACCGCAGAATCCCGCCCACGCCACCGCCCAGCGCCTGGCGCCCGGCAACCTGCCGCGTCTGGCGGCGCGCCCGCTCGGTGCGCATAAAGGGCAATACGGTCATCTGCTGGTGATCGGCGGCGACGAGGGCACCGGTGGCGCGGCCATCATGACCAGCGAGGCGGCGCTGCGCTGCGGCGCCGGCATGCTCAGCCTGGCGACCCGGCCGTCCAACGTCACCGCGGTGCTGGCGCGGCGGCCAGAGGTCATGGTCGCCGGGGTGCATTCCAGTTTCGCCGTGCTGGAGCTGGCCAAGAAGGCCGATGTGCTCGCGGTCGGGCCGGGCCTGGGGCAGGGCGCCTGGGGCAAGGCGCTGGCCAGTGCCGCCGCGACGCTGGACACAGCCCAGGTCTGGGATGCCGATGCCCTCAATCTGCTGGCCGCCGGCGTGGTCGAGGCGCCGCGCGGGCCCTGGGTGATGACGCCCCATCCGGGCGAGGCGGCGCGGCTGCTGGAGGTCTCGATCAAGGACATCGAAGCCGATCGCCCCGGCAGTGTCCGCGAACTGGCGCGGCGCTACGAGGGCGTGGCGCTGCTCAAGGGCTTCGGTACCCTGATCGCCCATCCGGACGGCCGCATGGCGCTGTGCGGCGAGGGGCATCCGGCGATGGCTACCGGTGGCCTGGGGGACATCCTCACCGGTATCATCGCCGCCCTGCTGGGGCAGGGGCTGGCCCCCTTCGAGGCTGCCTGCCTGGGCGCCTGGCTGCACGGCCGTGCCGGCGCCGAGCTGGGTCGTCAGGGCCGCGGTCTCGCCGCCAGCGATCTGCCCCCGGTCGCCCGCCAGTTGCTCGAGGAACTCCAACCATGCCTGAACTGACCCTGCACGCCGCCGACGAAGACGCCATGTATGCCCTGGGTGCCCGCCTGGCCCAGGCCAGCGGCGGTCGTGGCGTGCTCTATCTGCACGGTGATCTGGGTGCCGGCAAGACCACCCTGTCGCGCGGCATCCTGCGCGGTCTCGGCCATGCCGGAGCGGTGAAGAGTCCCACCTTCACCCTGGTCGAGCCCTACGACCTGGCCAGTGGTACGGTCTACCATTTCGACCTCTACCGCCTGGCCGATCCGGAAGAACTGGAATTCATGGGGATTCGTGACTACTTCACACCCGAGGCCTTGTGCCTGGTGGAATGGCCCGAGCGCGGTCAGGGCTTTTTGCCAAAGCCGGACCTGGACATTACCATTACGCCACGCGCCGACGGCCGTGATCTGCGCCTGACTAGTCATGGCGTTCACGGCGAGGCCTGGTGCGCCGCCCTCGCGCCCTAGGCGCCGATTCCTCGTTCTCCAGCTATACGGTCGCAGGCATGCGCAAGCGTTTTTTCAGGTCGGGACTCGGCCTGTTGTTGTTGATTCTCAGCAGTCAGTTGCTGGCCGCCACCCAGATCAAGGGCATGCGCGTCTGGCGCGCGCCCGACAATACCCGTCTGGTGTTCGATCTGACCGGCCCGGTCAAGGCCAGCGTCTTCACCCTCAGTGCCCCGGATCGCATCGTCATCGACCTGTCCGGCGTGCAGCTCGACGGTGGACTGAACGAAAAGCCGCTGCGCAACACCCCCGTCACCGGCCTGCGTGCGGCCCAGCGCTCGCCCGGCGAGGTGCGCCTGGTGCTGGACACCAAGGGCGCCCTGACGCCCAAGAGCTTTACCCTGGCGCCCAACAAGGAATACGGCAATCGCCTGGTGGTCGATCTCTACGACCAGGGCACCGATCCGGCCACCAGCGACATCCCCGCCACCGTCACGCCCAATCTGCCGGCCACCCCGGTGACCCCGGCCCAGCCAGCGACGCGTCTGCCGTCCAGCCCCAGCGGCAAGCGCGACGTGGTGGTGGTGATCGACCCCGGCCACGGCGGAGAAGACCCGGGTGCCATCGGCCGCGGCCGGTTGTACGAGAAGAACGTGGTGCTGGCCATCGCCAAGCAGCTGCAGGCCAATCTCAACCGGCAGAAGGGCTTTCGCGCCGAGCTGACCCGCACCAGCGACTACTTCATCCCGCTGCGCCAGCGGCAGGTCATCGCCCGCAAGAAGGGCGCCGACCTGTTCATCTCTATTCACGCCGATTCGGCGCCCAGTGCCAGCGCCGAGGGCGTCACCGTCTTCGCCCTGTCTCAGCGCGGCGCCACCTCCGAGGCGGCGCGCTGGCTGGCCGATGCGGAAAACCGCTCCGACCAGGTCGGCGGGGTGTCCGATGCCCTGGACAACAAGGATCCCATGCTCGCCGGGGTGCTCATGGACCTGTCCATGACCGCCACCGTGGCTTCCAGCCTGGAGGTCGGCCAGACCATCCTCGGCCAGGTCGGGCGCGCCACCAAGCTCCTGCACACGCGGGTGGAGCAGGCTGGCTTCATGGTGCTGAAATCGCCGGACATTCCCTCGATCCTGGTGGAAACCGGCTTCATCACCAATGCCAGCGAATCGGCCAAGCTGGCCAGCCCGGCGCACCAGGGGCTGCTCGCCCGGCAGATCCAGGCCGGTATCGTGCAGTACTTTCAGCACCGTCCGCCGCCTGGCACCTACCTGGCCTGGCAGCGCGAGCAGCGGGGCGACAAGGTCGGCAGCGTGCGCGGCTTCGATCAGCATCGGGTACAGCCCGGCGAAAGCCTGAGCCTCATCGCCCGGCGCTATGACGTCGACCTCTCGACCCTGCGCGCCGCCAACGGGCTGCGCGGCAATCGCATCCGCTCCGGTCAGGTCCTCACCATCCCCACCCACGAACTGGCGGCCAGCAATGACTGAACCCCGGCGCATCCAGCTGCTCAGCCCGCGGCTGTCCAACCAGATCGCCGCCGGCGAGGTGGTCGAGCGACCCGCCTCGGTGGCCAAGGAGCTGCTGGAGAACAGCTTGGACGCCGGTGCCCGACGTATCGACATCGAAGTGGAACAGGGCGGGGTCAAGCTGCTGCGCATTCGCGACGACGGCCACGGCATCCCGGCGGATGACCTGCACCTGGCCCTGGCGCGCCACGCCACCAGCAAGATCTATCACCTGGACGAGCTGGAAAGCGTCACCAGCCTGGGCTTTCGCGGCGAGGCCCTGGCGTCGGTCAGTTCGGTGTCGCGCCTCACCCTGACCTCGCGCTTTCAGGGCGAGGACCAGGCCTGGCAGGTGGAGACCGAGGGCCGCGAGATGCAACCGCGGGTACAGCCCGCCGCCCATCCCCAGGGCACCTCGGTGGAGGTGCGCGACCTGTTCTTCAATACCCCGGCGCGGCGCAAGTTCCTGCGCGCGGAAAAGACCGAGTTCGATCACCTGCAGGAAGTGGTGCGGCGCCTGGCGCTGGCGCGCTTCGATGTGGGTTTTCATCTGCGCCACAACGGCAAGAGCGTGCTGGCCCTGCATCCGGCGGGCGATCCCCAGAGTCAGGGGCGGCGGGTCGGCACGGTCTGCAGCCCGGCCTTTCTCGAACAGGCCCTGCCGCTGGAGCACGAGCGCAACGGCCTGCGCCTCTGGGGCTGGGTCGGCCTGCCGACCTTTTCGCGCAGCCAGGCGGATCTGCAGTACTTCTACGTCAACGGCCGCATGGTGCGCGACAAACTGGTCGCCCACGCGGTGCGTCAGGCCTATCGCGACGTCCTCTACAACGGCCGCCACCCGGCCTTCGTGCTGTTCCTGGAAGTGGATCCGGCGGTGGTGGACGTCAACGTCCATCCCACCAAGCACGAGGTGCGCTTCCGCGACAGCCGCCAGGTGCACGACTTTCTCTACGGCACCCTGCACCGCGCCTTGGGCGATATCCGTCCCGACGACCAGCTCGCCGTGGTGGCGCCCACGGCGTCGGCGCCGCTGAGCGGTCCGGCCGCTGGCGAATTCGGACCCCAGGGCGAGATGCGCCTGGCCGCCGCCGTCTTGCACGACAGCCCTGCGCCGCCGGCCCAGCCCTTCGCCGGTGGCGGCGGGTCGGGGGGGGACGCGCACTACGGCCCCACCCCGCAGCCCTATGCGGGTGCGCCGGTGGCGGAGGTGCAGAGCGCCTACAAGGCCTTCTTCGCGCCGCTGCCGGAGGGTGCCGAAGCCGCGTCCCTGCCGGCGGAGCAGGGCGACGTACCGCCGCTGGGCTATGCCCTGGCGCAACTCAAGGGCATCTACATCCTGGCCGAGAATGCCCAGGGCCTGATCCTGGTGGACATGCACGCCGCCCACGAGCGCATCACCTACGAGCGTCTCAAGGTGGCCATGGCCAGCGAAGGCCTGCGCGGTCAGCCACTGCTGGTGCCGGAATCCCTGGCGGTCAGCGAGCGCGAAGCCGATTGCGCCGAAGAGCACGGTCAGTGGTTCGAGCGCCTCGGCTTCGAATTGCAGCGGCTCGGCCCCGAGACCCTGGCCATCCGGCAGATCCCTGCGCTGCTCAAGCAGGCCCAGGCCGCGCGATTGGTGCAGGACGTGCTGGCAGACCTGCTGGACTATGGCACCAGCGATCGCATCCAGGCGCACCTCAACGAATTGCTCGGCACCATGGCCTGCCACGGCTCGGTACGCGCCAACCGGCGGCTGACCCTGCCGGAGATGAATGCCCTGCTGCGCGACATGGAAACCACCGAGCGCAGCGGCCAGTGCAACCACGGTCGGCCCACCTGGGCCCAGCTCAGCCTGGACGACCTGGACAAACTCTTCCTGCGCGGCCGCTGACTGCCTCGCCGCGTCCTGCGTGGCGCCCTTCGAGAATCCCTCATGACCGCCTCCCTGCCACCCGCCATTTTCCTCATGGGGCCGACCGCTTCTGGCAAGACCGATCTCGCCATCGAACTGGCACGGCTGCTGCCCGTCGAGCTGATCAGCGTGGATTCGGCGCTCATCTACCGCGGCATGGACATAGGCACCGCCAAACCTGACGCCGAGCTGCTGGCCGCCTATCCGCACCGGCTGGTGGACATCCGCGATCCTGCCCAGAGCTATTCCGCTGCCGAATTTCGCGCCGATGCCCTGGCGGCCATGGCCGAGATCACCGCGGCCGGGCGCATCCCCCTGCTGGTGGGCGGCACCATGCTCTACTTCAAGGCCCTGCTCGAAGGCCTGGCCGACATGCCTGGTGCCGATGCTGGGGTACGGGCCGAAATCGAGGCGCTGGCGGCTACGGCGGGCTGGGGCGAGATCCATCGGCAACTGGCCGAGGTCGATCCGGTGTCGGCTGCGCGCATCCATCCCAACGACCCCCAGCGCGTCCTGCGCGCCCTCGAGGTGTATCGCGTCAGCGGCCAGTCGATGACCGCGCATCGCGCGCTGCAAATGAGCGCCAATGCCGATTCGAACGGCGCGCCCCAGACGCAATTACCCTATACTGTAGCCCAATTGATCCTGGCGCCCGGTCGGCGTGAGGTGCTCCATGCGCGTATCGCCGAGCGCTTCAACCTGATGCTGGAACAGGGCTTCATCGACGAAGTTTCAGCCTTGCGGGAACGTCCCGATCTGCATCCTGGTCTGCCGTCCATGCGATCCGTAGGCTATCGTCAGGTGTGGGAGTTCCTGGAAGGGGACTGCACGCGGGAAGAGATGGTGGCGCGTGGCGTTGCGGCGACGCGGCAATTGGCGAAGCGGCAGTTGACCTGGTTGCGTGGCTGGCCCGCCGCGCACACCTTCGACAGCCTGGCTTGTGACAATCTGCCGCGGATCTTGAAATGCCTGGCCGGTGACACCATATCGCCCCACAGCTGAATCGTTTTCGTCCGCGTGTCCATGGTGGGCAGCGGAAACTGGCATGTCGCCAGATCGGTATTTTCATTTCTTTAGGAGAGCGACACGATGTCAAAAGGGCATTCGCTACAAGACCCTTACCTGAACACCCTGCGTAAAGAGCGCGTTCCGGTTTCCATCTATCTCGTCAACGGTATCAAGCTGCAGGGTCAGATCGAGTCCTTCGACCAGTTCGTGATTCTGCTCAAGAACACCGTCAGCCAGATGGTCTATAAGCATGCAATCTCCACCGTGGTGCCGAGCCGCCCGGTCCGTCTGCCCAGCTCCGAGACGAGCGAGTCGGATAGCGAATAAATAACTAGAGGAGCGCCCTGTTGTTCTTCGAGCGTCACGAAGGTGGTGAGCGGGCCATTCTGGTCCATTTGGAAGGCCTGCATCCCGAGGCGCGCGAAGACCCTCAGGAGTTTCTCGAACTCGCGCGATCGGCGGGTGCGGAGACCGTGGCTTTTGTCACGGTGAACCGTAGCCAGCCGACAGCGCGTTATCTCATCGGTACTGGCAAGGTCGAGGAACTGCACGATCAGGTGCACGCTCATGCCGCCGATCTGGTCATCTTCAACCATGACCTCACGCCCAGTCAGGAACGCAACCTCGAAAAAGCTTTCGAGTGCCGCGTCCTCGACCGGACCGGCCTCATTCTCGATATCTTCGCCCAGCGCGCCCGCACCCACGAGGGCAAGCTGCAGGTGGAACTCGCCCAGCTCGAACACATGAGCACGCGGCTGGTACGCGGCTGGACTCACCTCGAGCGCCAGAAGGGCGGTATCGGTCTGCGCGGTCCGGGTGAAACCCAGCTGGAGACCGACCGTCGTCTCTTGCGGATCCGCATCCGCCAGATCCGCCAGCGCCTGGACAAGGTACGCAGCCAGCGCGAGCAGGCCCGTCGCGGGCGCCGCCGTGCCGAGATCCCCTCGGTGTCCCTGGTCGGCTACACCAACGCCGGCAAGTCCACCCTGTTCAACAGTCTGACCGAGTCCGGCGTCTACGCGGCCAATCTGCTGTTCGCCACCCTCGATCCCACGCTGCGCCGCCTGGAGCTGCCGGACCTGGGGCCGATCGTGCTGGCCGATACCGTGGGCTTCATCCGCCATCTGCCGCACAAGCTGGTCGAGGCCTTTCGCGCGACCCTGGAGGAATCCAGCAACTCCGACCTGTTGCTGCACGTGATCGATGCCCACGAGGACGATCGCCAGTTGCAGATCGAGCAGGTCCAGGCGGTGCTGCACGAGATCGGTGCCGATGAGCTGCCGATGCTGGAAATCTACAACAAGCTCGATCTGCTCGACGGAGTCGAGCCGCATATCCAGCGCGATGACGAAACCGGGCGCCCGATTCGGGTCTGGGTGTCGGCGCGCGAAGGTCGCGGTCTGGAGCTGGTCGGGCAGGCCGTGGCCGAATTGCTCGGCGAGGATCTTTTCGTCGGGGTGCTGCGCCTGCCCCAGCGGCACGCCCGGCTGCGCGCTCAACTGTTCGACCTGGGCGTGGTTCGCCAGGACGATCATGATGACGAAGGCAACATCCTGTTGTCTGTACGAGTACCCCGCGCCGAACTCAATCGACTGCTCAGCCGGGCCGGTGAAGAACCGGAAGTCTTTATCCAGCAACATGTTTTGCAATAAACCCCCGCTCGGCGCTTTTGTTCGGGCAGGGACCATCCGGTAGCATTGGTCGGCGCGCCATTTCGGCGCGTTTTCGCGTTATCAGTAGGGAGAGCGCTATGGCTTGGAACGAGCCCGGTGGCAACTCGAACAATCAAGACCCCTGGGGCGGCCGCAACAACGGTGGCGGCAATGGTGGACGCAAGGGGCCGCCGGATCTCGACGAAGCCTTGCGTAAGTTTCAGGATCGCATCAACCGCCTGGTCGGCGGCAAGAAGCGCTCCGGCGGCAGCGGCGCCGACAGCTTCGGCTCGGGCGGTGGCAAGGGCCTGCTGCTCCTGGGCGTGCTGCTGGTCGGTGCCCTCTGGCTGTACAACGCCGTCTACGTCGTGGACGAGCAGGAGCAGGCGGTCGTGCTGCGCCTGGGCAAATACCATGAGACGGTAGGCCCTGGCCTGAACATCTACTTCCCGCCCTTCGAGACCAAGTACCAGGAAAACGTCACCCGTGAGCGGGCCTACAGCAAGCAGGGCGCCATGCTGACCCAGGACGAGAACATCGTCGAGGTGCCGCTGACCGTCCAGTACCGCATCACCAACCTCAAGGACTTCGTCCTCAACATCGACCAGCCCGAGGTCAGCCTGCAGCAGGCGACCGACAGCGCGGTGCGCCATGTGGCCGGCTCCTCGACCATGGACCAGTTGCTGACTGATGGCCGCGAGCAGGTCGCCACCAACGTCCGCGAACGTCTGCAGCGTTTCCTCGACACCTACGGGACCGGTATCACCGTGACCCAGGTGAACATCCAGAGCGCCTCGGCGCCGCGCGAAGTTCAGGAAGCCTTCGACGACGTGATCCGCGCCCGCGAAGACGAACAGCGCGAGAAGAACCAGGCCGAAGCCTATGCCAACGGCGTGATCCCCGAGGCCCGTGGTGCTGCCCAGCGCATCATCGAGGAAGCCAACGGCTATCGCGACGAAGTCGTGGCGCGCGCCCAGGGTGATGCCTCGCGCTTCAGCCAGCTGGCGGTCCAGTACGCAGCCAATCCGCAGCTGACCCGCGAACGTCTGTATATCGAGACGATGCAGGAAGTGCTCGGCCAGGCGAGCAAGGTGATGATCACCGGTCAGGCCGGCCAGAATCTGCTCTATCTGCCGCTCGACAAGCTGATGCAGAACCGTGCCCCGGCACCGACCTCGGCCATCAGCAGCGGTGCTGCCCCGGCGGCGTCGAGCGATACGGCCGCTTCGGTCATTCGCAACCTGCCGCAGTCCACCGAAGCGCGTACGAGGGAGAGCCGCTGATGAGCAACAAATCGCTGGCCGCGCTGATCGTCGTGGTCGTTCTGGGTCTTGCCGCCTGGAGCAGTCTGTTCGTGGTGAAGGAGACCGAGCGGGCGGTAATGCTGCGTTTCGGTCGTGTGGTCGAGCCCAATCTGGAGCCCGGTCTGCACTTCAAGATCCCGTACGTCAACCGGGTGCGCAAGTTCGATGCCCGCCTGCAGACGCTGGATACCCCGACGCAGCGTTTCCTGACGCTGGAAAAGAAAGCGGTGATGGTGGATGCCTACGCCAAGTGGCGCATCTTCAATGCCGATCGCTACTACACCGCGACTTCGGGTCTCAAGCAGATCGCCGACGAACGCCTGCTGCGCCGCCTGGAAGCGGGACTGCGTGACCAGTTCGGTCGTCGCACCCTGCACGAGGTGGTGTCCGGTGAGCGGGATGCCATGGTCGGTTCGCTGACCGCGGCGCTGAACAAGATGGCCAACCAGGAGCTGGGTATCGAGGTGCTGGACGTGCGCGTCAAGGCCATCGACCTGCCCAAGGAAGTCAGCCGCAGCGTCTATGAGCGGATGAGTACCGAGCGCGAGCGGGAAGCCCGTGAGCACCGTGCCAAGGGTCGCGAACTGGCCGAAGGCATCCGTGCCGACGCCGATCGCCAGCGCCGCGTGCTGCTGGCCGAAGCCTATCGCCAGGCCGAGCAGGCCCGTGGTGAGGGTGATGCCCAGGCGGCCCAGGTCTATTCCCAGGCCTACTCGAAGAATCCGTCGTTCTTCTCCTTCTATCGCAGCCTGCAGGCCTATCGCTCCAGCTTCTCCAGCAAGAGCGATGTCCTGGTGCTGGATCCGAAGAGCGATTTCTTCAAGTATTTCCAGAGTCCGGGGCAATGAGGTCCGGGATGAACGGCGGCTAGGCTTCGCTCGTCGTTCATCCCCGATCGCCGATTTTTTCGTGTTATCATGAATCAGCCGGGGCCATCCCCGGCTTTTTTGCGTCCGTACGAAACCCGTGGAAGGGCGACGCCCTGGCCGATCCGGGTAGCAATCCACGGCAGAGCGGCTCGATCCGGCGGCAGGATTCTCCAGGAATCCACTGCGCCGACCTCGGCAGCCGCGTGCCGATCCATGACATGGAGAAGAGGCCTAATGGCTACGGTAGACCGCTGGCTGCTGCCTGACGGTATCGAGGAAATCCTGCCGCCCGACGCGGCGCGCATCGAAGGCGCTCGGCGTCGGGTGCTGGAACTGTTCCATTGCTGGGGCTACGAGTTCGTCATCACCCCGCACCTGGAATTCCTGGAATCGCTGCTCACCGGCGCGGCCAAGGAGCTGGAGCTGCGCACCTTCAAGGTGACCGATCCCAGTTCCGGCCGCCTCATGGGCTTCCGCTCCGACATCACGCCCCAGGTGGCGCGCATGGAAGCCCATAGCCTCAAGCAGAGCGGTCCGAGCCGACTGTGCTATGCCGGCAGTGTGCTGCATACCCGTCCCCGTGCCCTGTCCACCTCGCGCAGCCCGATCCAGGTCGGCGCCGAACTCTATGGCGTGCCCGGCAGCGAAGGGGATCTGGAAGTCATCAGCCTGATGCTCGACGTGCTCGAGCAGGCCCAGGTGCCCGACGTCCACATGGATCTAGGGCATGTGGGGATCTATCGTGGGCTGTGCCAGGCGGCTGGCGTTTCCGGCGCCAGCGAGCAACAGCTGTTCGACGCCCTGCAGCGCAAGGCGGTCGACGAGATCGCCGAGCTGACGGCCGACCTGCCTGTCGCCGAGCGTGGCTGGCTCCGGGCGCTGGTCGAACTCAGTGGCGATGCCACGGTGCTCCAGCAGGCGCGGCAGCGCCTGGCGGGTGCGCCCGCGGGGGTCCTGCAGGCACTGGAAGAGCTGATCGCCCTGGCCGATTCGCTCCAGGGGCGTTTCCCAGACGTGCCGCTGTATTTCGACCTGGGCGAGCTGCGCGGTTATCACTACCACACCGGGGTGGTCTTCGCCGCCTTCGTACCTGGCACCGGGCAGTCCATCGCCCAGGGCGGTCGCTATGACAACATCGGCGCCGACTTCGGACGTTCGCGTCCCGCCACCGGTTTTTCCACCGATCTGAAGACCCTCGTCGAGCTGGGCACCGCCGTGCTCGACGAGCCGCGTCGCGGCATCTGGGCACCGGCTGGCCATGCGCCAATGCTCTGGCAGGCCGTGCGCGAATTGCGCGCCGCCGGCGAGCGGGTGGTCCAGGCCACCGGTCATGACGACGTTGACCAGCTGCACAGCTCGGGTTGCGATCGCCGCCTGGTCGAGCAGCAGGGCGCCTGGGTCGTGGTGCCCTTGAATTCCTAAGCACCGGATCTGGCATCCGGGTGAACGTGAGCATCGTCGGCCTGGCCGACAGAAATCTTCCTGACAGGGGATAAGGTTATGGGTAAGAACGTCGTCGTCCTGGGCACCCAGTGGGGTGATGAGGGCAAGGGCAAGATCGTGGACCTGCTGACCGACCAGGCCGCTGCCGTGGTGCGTTATCAGGGCGGTCACAACGCCGGCCACACGCTGGTCATCGATGGTCAGAAGACCATCCTGCGGCTGATTCCCTCGGGCATCCTGCGCGCCGACACCCAGTGCCTGATCGGCAATGGCGTGGTGCTGTCGCCGGAAGCCCTGTTCAAGGAAGTCGGCGAGCTGGAAGCGCGCGGCGTGCCGGTGCGGGAGCGTCTGCGCATCAGCTCGGCCTGCTCGTTGATCCTGCCCTATCACGTGGCCCTGGATCAGGCTCGCGAGAAGGCCCGCGGCGAAGCCAAGATCGGCACCACCGGTCGCGGCATCGGCCCGGCCTACGAAGACAAGATCGCCCGCCGCGGTCTGCGCGTGGGGGACCTGTTCCACCCCGAGCGTTTCGCCGTCAAGCTCAAGGAAGTGCTGGACTACCACAACTTCGTCCTGCAGAACTACTTCAACGAACCGCCGGTGGACTTCCAGAAGACCTACGACGAGGCCATGGCGCACGCCAAGGTCATGCGGCCGCTGGTCATGGACGTCGTCAGCCGTCTGCACGAGCTGCGCAAGGCCGGTGAGAACCTGATGTTCGAAGGCGCCCAGGGCACCCTGCTGGACATCGACCACGGCACCTATCCCTTCGTCACCAGCTCCAACACCACCGCCGGTGGCGTGGCAACCGGTTCCGGCGTGGGTCCGCTGTATCTGGACTACATCCTCGGCATCACCAAGGCCTACACCACCCGCGTCGGCTCCGGGCCCTTCCCAACCGAGCTGTTCGACGAGACCGGTGCCTACCTGGCCAAGCAGGGCCACGAATTCGGCTCCGTCACCGGTCGTCCGCGCCGTTGCGGCTGGTTCGACGCCGTCATCCTGCGTCGCTCCATCGAGATCAACAGCATCTCCGGCTTGTGCCTGACCAAGCTGGACGTGCTCGACGGTCTGGAAACCGTGCGCATCTGCACCGGCTACAAGGATGCCGCCGGCAACCTGCTGACCGAGGCGCCCACCGACGCCGACAGCTACACCGGTCTGCAGCCGGTCTACGAGGACATGCCGGGCTGGAGCGAATCCACCGTGGGTGCCCAGAGCCTCGAGGCGCTGCCGGCCAACGCCCAGGCTTACATCCGCCGTATCGCCGAGCTGGTCGAGGCGCCGATCGACATCGTCTCGACCGGTCCGGATCGCAAGGAAACCATCGTGCTGCGCCATCCTTTCGCCTGATGCGCTAAAAGGATGCAGCCTGAAAAGCCCCGCCCCGCGGGGCTTTTCTGTTTCCGGGGTGCGAGAGACGCTGGTAGGCCGGGGACGGCCGCTGGTCCGAAATGGCCAGCATATTGCTATGACTATTTATCGCTAAGGCTCCAGCTCTTCTCGAGTTGGCCGACAGCCTGTAAATGTCCCTCGCCGCTGGAGACCCCCATGTCGTTTCTCTTGTCGCTGCTGCGCAGCCGTCTGTTGTTGCCGGTATTCATCAGTCTGTTGCTCGCCGTCGTTCTCCAGGTGGGCCTGGCGCTATGGCTGACCCGGGATGCGGTGAAGGGGCTGCAGTCCGGTCTGGCCGCGCGCCTGTCCGGCGAATCCGAGCAGCTCGCCGATACCCTGCGCCAGGCCGGTGGCGAGGTGGATGGCAGTCTTGCCGAGCTGGCCGGGCAGACCCGCACGCGGCTGGCCGAGGGGCTTGCCCAGCGCCTGGCGCGCGAGCGGCAGCAGGTGGGTGAGACGCTGACCGCTACCCTCAAGAGCAATGCGCAGAATCTGGCCGAGTTGCTGGCGGGCGTGGCGCCCAAGGCGATGTGGGATGCCGATGTACCGGCGCTGTCCGATCTGGCGCGGCGGGCGCAAGGCAATCCCGAGGTGCTCTTCGTGGTCTTCCAGGATGCCCAGGGCCAGAATCTGACCCGCTATCTCAATCGCCAGGACGAGCGTGTGGCGCGCCTGCTCGCCGTGGGGCAGGGCGAGGGTGCCCTGGCCAAGGTCCTGGATGCCGCGACCCGGGATCCTTCGGTCTATCGCGTGGATGCCTCCATCAATCCCAATGGCGTGGAGATCGGCAAGGTGGTGGTGGGCCTTTCCACCCAGGCCATCGATCGCACCGGCGCGGCCCTGGATCAAGGCTTCAAGACCCTGATCGACGACGCTGGCGGCCTGGTCTCCAGCAGCGTGACGGCCGCGGCCAAGGACAGTGCCGCGACCCTGGCGACGCGCCTGGAAGGTACCCGCCAGGCCGCCCTGGCCATGAGTCGCAATGCCGGTGAGACGGTCGCCACCCTGGCGGGCGCGCTGCGCTGGCAGATCGCCCTGGGGCTGATCGTGGTCGGCGTGGTGATGGTCGTGGCCGTGGCGCTGGTGCTGGGTCGGCGGGTGCTGCGCCGGATCGGCGTGCTGCAGCGGGCGCTCGACGATCTGGTGGCCGGGGAGGGGGATCTTACCCGCCGCCTGCAACTGGGGCAGGGCGATGAGATCCAGGCGCTGGGTGGGGCGGTCGATCGCTTCCTGGCCAAGCTGCAACCCCTGGTGGGCGAGGCCCATGGCGTCGCCGCACGTACCGGTGAGGAAATCCGTGGCCTGGCCGGCAGCAGCGCCACCGCCGAGGCGGCGGCACTGCGTCAGCGCGAAGAGGTGGCTCGCAGCCTGGAAGCCTTGTCCGGCATCGCCGCGGAGGCCCAAGGCGAAAGCCAGGCGATGCAGGGCGCCCTGCAGCAGGTGGAGGCCATTCGCAGCTCGACCCAGAGCAATGCCCGCATCGCCACCGAGGTGGCCGAGGGTATCGAGGGATTGGTGACCCAGGTCGAGTCCGGTGCCCAGGTCATCGAGCGGCTGGCCGCGCAAAGCCAGCAGATCGAGGTGGTGCTGGATGTGATCCGCGGGATCGCCGAGCAGACCAATCTGCTGGCGCTCAATGCGGCCATCGAGGCGGCCCGGGCCGGCGAGAGCGGGCGTGGCTTCGCGGTGGTCGCCGACGAGGTGCGGGCGCTGGCCAGCAAAACCCAGGAATCCACCGGTAGTATCCGGACGCACATCGCCGGTCTGCAGGAAGGCGCGCGCGAAGCCGTCGCCGCCATAGGCGAGGCGCGCCAGCAGGCCAGCAGCGGGCTGGCGGTGCTGCGCGATAGCAAGCGCATCCAGCAGGATGTCCATCGCGCCGTCGATCAGGTGCATGCCAGCATGAGCACCGCTGCCCAGGCGGCGCAGCGCCAGGCGGAGGGCGCCGCGGCGGTGCGCCAGCGGGTCGAGGTCATCCATGGAGAGACGCTGCGCGCAGCCGAATCGGTGGCGGCCACCGCGCACAGCAGTCGGACCCTGGCGGAGCTGGCCGCCCAGCTGCGTGGCAGTCTGGGACAGTTCAAGGCGTAGGGGAGGGTCCCACGCCTTTTCGCAGGCAAGAAAAAACCGGCCGAAGCCGGTTTTTTCTGTTGCGTCCGATCTGGATCGTCCGCTTGGTATTGGTGCCCAGGAGAAGACTCGAACTTCCACGGTGTTGCCACCGCTAGGACCTGAACCTAGTGCGTCTACCAATTCCGCCACCTGGGCCTGCAGCGCGACTTCTGGTCGCTTCCCGTCGCCCTTGCGGGTTTCGGGATTAAAAAACCGGCTAGCGCCGGCTTTTCGTCGACCGATCTGCAAATCGATCGACTATAATGAGTGGTGCCCAGGAGAAGACTCGAACTTCCACGGTGTTGCCACCGCTAGGACCTGAACCTAGTGCGTCTACCAATTCCGCCACCTGGGCACTCAAGGCGATGATTGCTCATCTCCGGCGTCGTGATTGCTCACGGCGTCGTGGGGCGGCACTTTACTCAGGGGGCGTTTGCTTGTAAACCCCTGCTGTGAAAAATATTTTATTGAGCACGCCAGGCTAACTATTGCGCGGTTTTCACGTTTCAATAGGCGCCATGGCAGTTCCTACCGAACCCAGACTTAGAAGGTAACCCCAGACTGATGGCCGATTGGCAATCCCTCGATCCCGAGGCCGCCCGGGAAGCGGAAAAGTACGATAACCCCATTCCGAGTCGCGAACTCATTCTGGCTCATCTCGCCGATCGCGGCGCCCCGGCCACACGGTCTCAGCTCGCCGAAGAGTTCGGTCTCGTCACCGAAGACCAGCTCGAAGCCCTGCGGCGCCGCATGCGCGCCATGGAGCGTGACGGTCAGGTGATCTACACCCGCCGCGGCGCCTATGCCCCCATCGACAAGCTGGATCTGGTGCGCGGTCGCATCGCCGGCCATCGCGATGGCTTCGGCTTCCTGATCCCCGACGATGGCAGCGACGATCTCTTCCTCAGCCCGGCGCAGATGCGTCTGGTGTTCGATGGCGACATCGCCCTGGCACGGGTCGCCGGCCATGATCGGCGCGGGCGTCGCGAAGGCGGCCTGGTCGAGGTGGTCACCCGGGCGCACGAGTCCCTGGTCGGGCGTTTCTTCCAGGAGAGCGGCCTGGCCTACGTGGTCCCGGACAATCCCAAGATCGGTCAGCAGGTGCTGGTGCCCGAAGGCAAGCACGGCGGCGCCGCCCACGGCCAGTTCGTGCAGGTGCGCATCGACGAGTGGCCCACCACCTTCCGCCAGGCTCAGGGCGAGGTGGTCGAGATCCTTGGCGACTACATGGCGCCGGGCATGGAGATCGAAGTCGCCCTGCGCAGCTACGACATCCCCAACGAATGGCCCAAGGCCGTCGAGAAGGAGGCTGCCAAGCTCAAGCCCGAGGTGGAGGAGAAGGACAAGCAGAAGCGCATCGACCTGCGTCAGCTGCCCTTCGTGACCATCGATGGTGAAGATGCCCGCGACTTCGACGATGCCGTCTATGCCGAGGCCAAGAAGTCCGGTGGCTGGCGGCTGTACGTGGCCATCGCCGACGTCTCCCACTACGTCAAGGTCGGCTCGGCGCTGGATGCCGAGGCGGAAAAGCGCGGCAACTCGGTGTACTTCCCCGAGCGGGTGATTCCCATGCTGCCGGAGGCGCTCTCCAACGGACTCTGCTCGCTCAATCCCCAGGTGGATCGCCTGGCCATGGTCTGCGAGATGACCATTGCCGCCTCCGGGCGCATGACCGGCTACCAGTTCTACGAAGCGGTCATCCATTCCCACGCGCGCCTGACCTACAACAAGGTCTCCACGTTGCTGGAGCAGCCCAAGTCGGCCGAAGGCAAGCAGTTGCGCAAGCAGCTCGGCGAGGTGGTGCCGCACCTGGAGCAGCTCTACAGCCTATACAAGGTGCTGTTGGCTGCCCGTCACGTACGGGGGGCCATCGATTTCGACACCCAGGACACCCGCATCGTCTTTGGCGCCGACCGCAAGATCTCCGAGATCCGCCCGACCCAGCGCAACGATGCCCACAAGCTGATCGAGGAATGCATGCTGTGCGCCAACGTGGCCACCGCCAAATTCCTCGAGAAGCACAAGGTGCCGGCCCTGTACCGGGTACACGACGCGCCACCCCTGGAAAAGCAGACCAATCTGCGGCAGTTCCTCGGTGAGATGGGGCTGTCGCTGACCAAGGGCAAGGCCAACCCGGTGCCATCGGACTACCAGGCGCTGCTGCAGCAGATCCGCGAGCGGCCGGACTTCCGCCTGATCCAGACGGTGATGCTCAGGTCGCTGAGCCAGGCGGTCTACAGCCCGGACAACAACGGCCACTTCGGTCTCAACTACGAGGCCTATACCCATTTCACCTCGCCGATCCGGCGCTATCCGGATCTGCTGGTGCATCGGGCGATCCGCAGCGTCATCCGCTCCAAGCTGGAGACCAAGCACGTCAAGCGTGCAGGCGCGACGAGCATGGCCAAGGCACGCATCTATCCCTACGACGAATTGCGCCTGGATCAGCTCGGCGAGCAGTGCTCCATGACCGAACGCCGCGCCGACGAAGCCACGCGGGACGTCTCCAACTGGCTCAAGTGCGAGTTCATGAAGGATCGCGTCGGCGAGACCTTTGCCGGCGTCATCACCGCGGTGACCGGTTTCGGCCTGTTCGTCGAGTTGTCCGAGGTCTTCGTCGAGGGCCTGGTGCATGTCACCGCGCTGCCCGACGACTACTACCACTTCGACAGCGTCCACCATCGCCTCTCCGGCGAGCGCAGCGGTCGCAGCTATCGGCTGGGTGATCCCCTCGAGGTGGTGGTGGCCCGGGTCGATCTGGACGAGCGCAAGATCGACTTCGTGCTGCCGGCCAGTGCCGGGGCGCCGCGTGTGCGTGAAGAGCGCGAGCCGCGCCATAAGCGTGACAGTCGTCGTCGTGGTGCGCCGGCGCAGGAGCCAGGCGCGCTTCCGGTCGCCGAGACCTCGACTGCTACCGTCTCGCCGGAGTCAGAGCGTGAGCCTCGCCGCTCACGTAATGGGCGTCGTCGCGGCAAGTCGTCGCAAGAAGCAGACGTCGTCCCGGCTGCCGAGACCTCGGCTGAGAGCCTTTCGCCGGAACCGGAGCGTGAACCCCGCCGCTCGCGTAACGGTCGTCGTGGTGCGCCGGCGCAGGAGCAGGGTGTCGCCGCAGCGGTCGAGGCAACACCTGCAAGCGTTCCACCAGAGCCGGAGCCCGAACCGCGGCGCTCGCGCAGCGCTCGTCGGCGCGCGGCCGCTGCGGGGCAACAGCAGGGCGCCAATGCGCCTATGCCAGCCTCGGTTGAGGCGACTTCGCCGAAATCGCCGAAGCAGGACGACCAGCTGCTCGGTAATACCGACGTCAGACGTAGTCGCGCGGTCAAGCAGGCTCTGCTGGCCGAAGCCAAGGTCGAGGGCGGCAAGCCCAAAACCCAAGGCAAGGCCAAGGGCAGAGCCAAGGGTAATAGCGACAAAGGCAAGGCCGGCGACACGGCCAAGATCCGCACGGCGCCAGCACGTCAGGATAAAGGAGTGGCTGCCGAGGGTGCTGCGGCGGTGGATGCCAGGGTCAAGAAGGCCAAGGCTGCAAGTGCCAAGAAAAAATCGGCAGGCAAGCCCAAGGCCGAAGGCCAGGCCAAGGCGGCAGCCAAGAGCGAGACCAAGGCCAAGGCGAAGAAGCCTCATCGCAAGGGTCAGTCGCGCCCTAAGGATGACGCATGAGCCAGTTGGAAACCGTCTACGGTATCCACGCCGTGGAAGCGCTGTTGCGCTTCCATCCGCGGCGGGTGAAGCAGCTCTGGATCGCCGAAGGGCGGCGCGAGCCGCGGGTCGATACCCTGCTGGACCTGGCCGCCGGTCAGCGTCTGGCGGTGGAAAGCAAGCCGCGGGCCTTGCTCGACGAGCTGGCCGAGGGTGTGCATCAGGGCGTGGTGGCCCAGGTCAGTCCGAGTCAGGTCTGGGGCGAGGCCATGCTCGAGGAGTTGCTCGACCGGGCCGAAGGGCCGCCGCTGCTGCTGGTGCTCGATGGCGTGACCGATCCGCACAACCTCGGTGCCTGCCTGCGCAGCGCCGACGCCGCCGGGGCCCTGGCGGTCATCGTGCCCAAGGACAAGTCGGCCACCCTGACCGCCGTGGTGCGCAAGGTGGCCTGTGGTGCTGCCGAGGTGTTGCCGCTGGTGGCCGTCACCAACTTGGCGCGGACCCTGGAAAAGCTGCAGAAGCGCGGCCTGTGGATCGTCGGTACCGCCGGTGAGGCGACCCAGGAGATCTACGACGTCGACATGAGTGGGCCCACCGTGGTGGTCATGGGGGCCGAGGGCAAGGGCATGCGCCGTCTGACCCGCGAGCATTGCGATCATCTGGCCCGCTTGCCCATGGCTGGCAGCGTCAGCAGTCTCAATGTCTCGGTGGCGACCGGGGTCTGCCTGTTCGAGGCGGTGCGTCAAAGACGCGTCTCTGCGCCCCGGTAGTCCACGCCAGGAAACGTCTGGGTACCTACGCAGTGTGTATCGCACTATACGAATCGCGCTGCAGTGCGCAGAATACCGGCCTCGCCCCGGGAATGCCCGGAGCGAGGCCTGTCAACAAGAGGATGCCCGCGTGAGTCAGGAGATCCAAGAGCCGGTAGGCTTGCGAGTGCTGCTCGTCGAAGACGATGCCACGCTGCGCATGCTGACCACCGAAGTCATCGAGGAGCTGGACCATCAGGTCACGGCTGTCGCCTCGGCAGAGGCTGCCCTGGAGTTGCTGCCGCAGCGCGAACACGATGTGCTGTTCACCGATATCGGACTGGGTGGCATGTCCGGCATCGAGTTGACCCGGCGCGCCCTGGCGATGGATCCGACGCTGCGCATCGTCGTCGCCTCGGGTTATGCCTTCGAGCGAGAGCCGGGCATGGAGGCGCGGGTCGGGGTGCTGATCAAGCCCTATGACCTGAACAAGATCCGCCAGGCCCTGGCCGACGTGCAACGCTGAGTGCCCGTGGTTGTCCGGCGGTCGCGCCGGACATGCCTGCGGTTGCGCCCTCCGGCGCCCTTCTCTAGAATGTCGCCCCTTGCCCGGAGTGCGTCCGCATTCCGCAGGGCAAGTCATCCGAACTATTCACTCCTTGTCTGACCGCGTTTCCGCGGCAGGCTGCAACCCGTAAGGAGCATTAAATGCGTCATTACGAAGTCGTGTTCCTGGTTCATCCGGACCAGAGCGAACAGGTGGGCGGCATGGTCGAGCGCTACACCAAGGCTATCGAAGAAGACGGTGGCAAAGTCCATCGCCTGGAAGACTGGGGCCGTCGTCAGCTGGCTTACGCCATCGACAACGTTCACAAGGCTCACTATGTACTCATGAACATCGAGTGCAGCGCCAAGGCCCTGGCCGAGCTGGAAGACAACTTCCGCTACAACGACGCCGTGATCCGCAACATGATCCTGCGCCGTGACGAGGCCGTCACCGGTCAATCCGAGATGCTCAAGGCCGAAGAAAACCGCAACGAGCGTCGCGAGCGTCGCGAGCGTCCTGCCGAGTCCGAGTCCGAGTCCGCCGAAGGCAACTCCGACGACGCCGACAGCGCCGAGTAATCTGGATCTAGCGAGGAATCATTGTCATGGCACGTTTCTTCCGTCGTCGTAAGTTCTGCCGTTTCACCGCCGAAGGCGTGAAAGAGATCGACTACAAGGATCTCAACACCCTGAAGGCCTACGTCTCCGAAACCGGCAAGATCGTCCCGAGCCGTATCACTGGCACCAAGGCCAAGTACCAGCGTCAGCTGGGCGCCGCCATCAAGCGTGCCCGTTACCTGGCCCTGCTGCCCTACACCGACAGCCACGGTCGTTGATCGACGCCTGATCACGAATAACGGATAAACACGGCATGCGGCCTCTGGCTGAGTTCATCATGCGCGGCCGTACTCAAGCCACCCTCGTGGTGGTACTGGGTGCAGTCGTGCCGCTGCTGTACTGGATGACCGCTGCCGGTGGCAGCCTGGTGCTGTTGCGCCGGGGACCTGCCGCGGCGGCCGGGGTGCTGGTCTGGGCCCTGCTGCCGGCGCTGTTCTGGCTGTATCTGGGTGATGCCAGCATCGTGCTGGTGTTGCTGGGTTCGACGCTACTGGCGGCCATTTTGCGCCAGAGCCTGTCCTGGACACGGGTGTTGTTGGCCAGTGTCCCGCTGGGGTTGGTTTTCGCCCTGGTGCTGGGGCAGGTCTATGCCGAGGGCATCGCGCAACTGGCGGAGGAAATCCGCCGGTTGCTGCCCCAGGTGTTGGGCCCGAGCGCGGCGCAGTTGCCGCCGGAAAAGCAGGCGCAGTTGCAGCAGTTGCTGCTGCCCGTGCTGACCGGCCTGATGGCGGCGTTCTTCCAGATCACCTGCCTGCTGTGCCTGATGCTCGGGCGCTACTGGCAGGCGGCGCTGTACAACCCCCAGGGGTTCGGTCGCGAATTTCGCGTCCTGCGTCTGCGTCCGGCCATCGCGCTCGGCCTTCTGGCCCTGCTGGTGCTGGCGCCGAACCTGGGCAGCGGGCTTGGCTTGCTGACCCCGCTGTGCAGCGTGCCGCTGGCCTTTGCCGGCATCGCCCTGCTGCACGGGCTGGTGGCGGTCAAGCGCCTGGCAGGATTCTGGCTGGTGGGGCTGTACGTGACGCTGCTGCTGTTCGGGCAGCTGATCTATCCGTTGTTGGTGATTCTGGCTGTGATCGATAGCGTGTTCGATTTCCGTGGGCGGTCTGCGCAAGAGCCGCAGGGGCCCGCGGACGGTGAAGGTTAAAAGTTAAGAGGAAAGACTCAATGGATGTCATCCTGCTGGAAAAGATCGCCAACCTGGGCAACCTGGGCGACAAAGTGAACGTCAAAGGCGGCTACGCCCGTAACTTCCTGCTGCCGCAGGGCAAGGCCACCGCAGCCACCGCTGCCAACGTCGAGGCTTTCGAAGCTCGTCGCGCCGAGCTCGAGAAGCAGGCTGCCGAGAAGAAGTCCGAGGCTGATGCCCGTGCTGCCAAGCTGGCTGACCTGACCGTAACAATCGCCGCCAACTCCGGCGACGAAGGCAAGCTGTTCGGTTCCATCGGCACCCGCGACATCGCCGAAGCCGTCAGCGCCGCCGGCGTCGAGCTGGACAAGAGCGAAGTTCGCCTGCCCAACGGCGCGCTGCGCAGCATTGGCGAATACGATGTCGAAGTGCACCTGCACACCGACGTCGAAGCTACCGTCAAGATCGTCGTCGTCGCTGAATAAGCGCGCCGTCGCCTGACTGGCGGACTTGCGCCCCGGCGCCGGTCTGTCGACAATCGGGCACGTCATTGCCAAGGCAGTGACGTGCCCTTTGTCTTTTCTGCCGTCCGAAATATCATTTCGCCGCCCGCAATGGGGGCCCAAGACCTCCGCATGAACGAGATTTCCCTGCCCGAGCAGTACGATCTGCAGACCGCTGCCCTCAAGGTCCCGCCGCACTCCATCGAGGCCGAGCAGGCCGTGCTGGGTGGTCTGATGCTGGACAACAACGCCTGGGAGCGCGTGCTCGATCAGGTGTCCGATGGCGACTTCTATCGCCACGACCACAGACTCATCTTCCGCGCGGTGGCCCGTCTGGCCGAACGCAACCAGCCGTTCGACGTGGTGACCCTGTCCGAACAGCTGGACAATGAAGGCCAGCTGCCGCAGGTGGGCGGCCTGGCCTATCTGGCCGAGCTGGCCAGGAACACCCCCTCGGTGGCCAACATCAAGGCCTATGCGCAGATCGTGCGCGAGCGGGCCACCCTGCGGCAGTTGATCGGCATCAGCGCCGCCATCGCCGACAGTGCCTACAACCCGGAAGGCCGCGGCGCCAACGAGCTGCTCGACGAAGCCGAGCGCAAGATCTTCGAGATCGCCGAGGCCCGCCCGAAGTCCGGTGGTCCGGTCGGGGTCAACGACATCCTGACCAAGGCCATCGACCGCATCGACACCCTGTTCAACTCCAGCGAAGCCATCACCGGGGTCTCCACCGGTTTCGCCGACCTGGACGAAAAGACCAGCGGCCTGCAGCCGGCGGACCTGATCATCGTCGCGGGTCGCCCGTCGATGGGCAAGACCACCTTCGCCATGAACCTGGTGGAGAACGCGGTGCTGCGCACCGACAAGGCGGTCCTGGTGTTCTCCCTGGAGATGCCCGCCGACTCCATCGTGCTGCGGATGCTCTCGTCCCTCGGCCGCATCGACCAGACCAAGGTGCGTTCCGGCAAGCTGGACGACGACGACTGGCCGCGGCTGACCTCGGCGGTCAACCTGCTCAACGACCGCAAGCTGTTCATCGACGATACCGCCGGCATCAGTCCTTCGGAAATGCGCGCCCGCACCCGGCGCCTGGTGCGTGAGCACGGCGATTTGGCGCTGATCATGGTGGACTACCTGCAGCTGATGCAGATCGGCGGCAGCAGCGGTGAGAACCGGACCGCCGAGATCTCCGAGATCTCGCGCTCGCTCAAGGGGTTGGCCAAGGAATTCAATTGTCCGGTGGTGGCGCTCTCCCAGCTCAACCGCTCGCTGGAACAGCGGCCGAACAAGCGCCCGGTGAACTCCGACCTGCGGGAATCGGGCGCCATCGAGCAGGACGCCGACGTCATCATGTTCGTCTACCGGGACGAGGTGTATCACCCGGAGACCGAATACAAGGGCGTGGCGGAAATCATCATCGGCAAGCAGCGTAACGGTCCGATCGGTACCACGCGGCTGGCCTTCATCGGCAAATACACCCGGTTCGAGAATCTCGCGCCCGGCAGCTACGTTTTCGAGGACGAATGATGGTCAAGGACAAGCTGAAGATCGCGGTCCTGCTCGGCGGCACCAGCGAAGAACGCGACGTGTCCATCGCCAGCGGTGCCCAGGTGGTGGCGGCCCTGCGCCGGCGCGGGCACCAGGTGGTGACCGTGGACACCGCCCTGGGCCTGCTCGACGAGGATGCCGAGCGCGCGCTGCTGGAAGCCCGGGTCGGGCTCGAACCGCCGGAGCGGACCGCCCTGGTGCGGATGCGCGGCCAGGATGCCGGTGCGGTGCTCAGCCGTGCCCAGTTGGGCGACCAGGATCTGCTGTTCCTCGCCCTGCACGGCGGCACCGGGGAGAACGGCACCCTGCAGACCCTGCTCGACCTGGCCGAATTGCGCTACACCGGCAGTGGCCGGGTGGGCAGTGCCGTGGCCATGGACAAGGATCTCAGCAAGCGGCTGTTCCGTGCCGCCGCGGTACCCACCGCCGACTGGCTGATGGCGCCGGTGGCTGCCGCGACCGTGGCCGCGACCCTGGGCTTTCCGGTGATCGTCAAACCCAGCCAGCAGGGCTCCACCGTGGGCCTGAGCAAGGTCAGCCGCGCCGAAGACCTGCAACCGGCCATCGAGCTGGCGCTGCGCTATGACCGCGAGGTGATGATCGAGCGCTTCGTCGCCGGTCGCGAGCTGACCGTCGGCGTGCTGGGCGACCAGCCGCTGGCGGTGGGCGAGATCGTCCTCGGCCAGAGCGGGGTGTTCGACTACACCAGCAAGTACCAGCCCAAGGGTGCGGTGGAAGTGTTTCCGGCCGAGGTCTCGCCCGAGATCGCCGAGGAAGCGCGCCGCCTAGCCCTGGCCGCGCATCGGGCGCTCAAGCTCGACGGCTACAGCCGTGCCGACTTCCGCCTGGACGCAGAAGGGCGGCTCTGGTGCCTGGAGGTCAACACCCTGCCGGGGATGACCGCCACCAGCCTGCTGCCGCAATCGGCGGCGGCCATGGGCATCGACTTCGACGAACTCTGCGAGCGGATCTGCCAGCTGGCCCTGCAGGACTGACCCCCGCGCAGCCGGCGCCGCTATCGCTTCGGGTGGTGGCGGCTGCGTCTCCCGTCGAAGCCGGATCCGGATCCGCCACCATGCCCCAGACGCTCACCCCGGTGCAGACCCGGGCGCTGTTCTTTTCCGCGCTGCTGCTGTTCGTCCTGCCCTTCATCCTGGTCGACTTCCCTTACGTCGATGACAACTGGCGTATTCAGCTGGAGAACGGCCCGGAGTGGCGGCAGCAGGGGCGGGTGCTCACCGAGGTGTTCTACCGGCTGCTGACCTTCAGCGGCAGCACCCTCAATCTCTTTCCCCTGCCGCTGCTGATCGCCTGCGCCGCAGCCGCCTGGGCCCTGACCGACCTGGCCCGCCACTGCTTCGGCGCGCCGCGGCCGACCCAGTGCCTGGCGCTCCTGCCACTGTGGTTCTCGCCCTTCTGGCTGGGCAACCTGACCTACCAGTACGATGGCCCCACCATGGCCCTGAGCCTGGTGGCGGTGATCTATGCGGCGATCTATCGCAGTCGCCATACCGCGCTGGCGCTGCTGGTGCCGGCGGCGCTGCTGGCGGCGGCCATTGCCTTCTACCAAGTGGCGCTCAATGTCTTCGTCGGCCTCTGTTGCCTGGAATTGATCCGTGCGGTGCAGCGACGCGAGGCGCCGGAGCAGGCCCTGCGGCTGGTGCTGCGTCAGGGGCTGCAGCTGCTCCTGGGTTGCGCCCTCTACTTCCTCACCGCCTACCAGCTGATGGCTACCACCCGGCACGCCGGCGTGGGCGGTCAGGTGTTGCCCGAGCTCTGGCACCGGCTGGGCGAGGTGCTGCACAGCGTCGGCCTGCTGGTCACTCCGGGCAATCTGTGGCTGTGGTGGCTGTTCGGTGGGCTGGCCGCGATCGGCTACGGCCTGGGGGCCCTGACCTATGCCCGCGCCTATGGCCGACGGGCGCTGCTGCCCCTGCTGCTGTACGGTGCGACCCTGCCGGTGCTGGCCGCCGGCGTGGCCGGCATCACCTTGCTGTTCAGCGATTTCATCCTCGAGGCCCGCACCCTGATGGGGCTGGCGGTCGTCCTGACCCTGGCGCTGCTGCTGGTCCATGACCTGCTGGAACGATTCCAGCCACGGCTGACCTGGCTGCTGGTGCTGCCGCTGCTGTGGATGCTGTCGCTGGCCTATGCCTATGGCCAGGTGCTCTCGGCGCAGAAGACCTTCGAGCGCGGTTTCGTCCAGGAGCTGCACCACGACCTCAGCAGTCGCCCGGAGCTGCGGCCGCTCAAGCGGATGCTCTGGACCGGCGGTCCGCTGGAGGTGGCCTGGCTGCCGCTGGCGCAGAAGACCTTCGAGCAGGTGCCGGTGTTGCCCTTCATCCTCGGACTGTCGCCGGGCAACTTCATGATCGCCGAGCGCCTGCTGGACCTGGGGGTGATCGACGATGCCGACAGCGACAGCTGCAGCCAGCGGGTGGCCGTGCCGGGCGCCGCCACGCGACTGGTGGACAACCGCTTCTACGACATCTGGGCGGTGGGCGAGGACGGTTGCATCATCATGAAGCCACAGCGGCCCTGGGTGCCGTTCGAGTAGCGAAGTAGGTCGGGCTGAGACGGCTCCGTCGTCGACGCCCAACGAACGGTGCCTGCCCCAGGTGTTGGGCTTCGCTGCGCTCAGCCCAAGCTATGGGTGCGAGGATGATCAGACGCGGCGCAGCCTGTAGCAGAGGAACAGGAAGGCCAGCCAGACCGGGATGGCGTAGACCGAGACGGCGATGCCGGGGATGCGCAGCATCAGCACCAGAATCATGCCGACGAAGGCCAGACACAGCCAGTTGGCGAAGGGCGACCAGAACGCCGGGAAGTGCGAGGTGCGCCCGGCCTGGCGCTGGGCAGCGCGGAATTTCAGGTGGGTCAGGCTGATCAGCGCCCAGGCGATCACCAGCGAGGCCACCACCAGCGACATCAGCAGCTCCAGGGCATTCTGCGGCAGCAGATAATTGACCAGCACGCAGAGCAGGGTCACCGCCGAGGACACGGCGATGCCCAGCAGCGGCACGCCGCGGCGCGTGGTGCGCAGCAGGGCGCGCGGGGCATCGCCCTGTTCGGCCAGGCCGTAGAGCATGCGGCTGGTGCAGTAGACGCCGCTGTTGTAGACCGACAGCGCCGCGGTCAGCACCACGAAGTTGAGCAGGTGGGCGGCGGTGTCGCTGCCGAGCAGGGCGAAGGTCTGCACGAAGGGGCTGCCGGCGTAGTCGTCGCCGCCGGCGCCGATGCTGCTTACCAGTTCGTCCCAGGGATGCAGCGAAAGGAGGATGGTCAGGGCGCCGACATAGAAGATCAGGATGCGCCAGACCACCTGGTTGATGGCCTTGGGGATCACGGTGCGCGGCTGGTCGGCTTCGGCGGCGGTGATGCCCACCAGCTCCAGGCCGCCAAAGGAAAACATGATGATCGCCAGCACCGCGAACAGGCCGCTCCAGCCGTTGGGCAGGAAGCCGCCATGGTTCCACAGATTGCTCACCGAGGCTTCGGGGCCGCCGCTGCCGCTGACCAGCAGCCAGAGCCCGAAGGCCATCATGCCGAGGATGGCCACCACCTTGATCAGCGCGAACCAGAACTCGGTCTCGCCGAACGCCTTCACATTGAACAGGTTGATCATGTTGACCAGCACGAAGAACACCAGGGCGCTGGCCCAGGTCGGTACCTCGGGCCACCAGTACTGCACGTACTTGCCCACCGCGGTGAGCTCCGACATGCCCACCAGCACATAGAGCACCCAGTAGTTCCAGCCGGAGAGAAAGCCCGGGAAACGGCCCCAGTAGCGGCTGGCGAAGTGGCTGAAGGAGCCGGCCACGGGTTCCTCGACGATCATCTCGCCAAGCTGGCGCATGATCAGGAAGGCGATGAAGCCGGCGATGGCATAGCCAAGGATCATCGCCGGACCGGCCGACTTGAGTACCCCGGCCGAGCCGAGGAACAGACCGGTGCCGATGGCCCCGCCGAGGGCGATCAGCTGGATATGACGATTCTTCAGGCCGCGCTGCAACTGGCCGGCGGCGGGTTGGGGCTGGGACATGGACGGGGGTGTCTCGGTGGTGAGGGGAGCGGGCGGCTATGGTAGCACTCCTGTCGCCAGGGGCCTGGTCTTGGGGAGAGCCATGCCCTCACCCCGGCGCCCTCCCGGAGGGAGGGGGAAGAGCCGGTGCGCGGGGTTGCTCTTGCCCTCGCTCCCCGGGGTGAGGGCCGGGCCGAGCTACCGTCGATAGCCAAAGGCAATCGATGTCCGGGGGCTGAACTGGTCATTTTTTGTGCTATTCTTCGCGCCCTCCTGAAAACACCCCTTTCCCGGAAGCTGCCATGCAAGCCGCCACGCCGCTGTTCGACTATCCGAAATACTGGGCCGAGTGCTTTGGTCCTGCACCCTTCCTGCCCATGAGTCGGGCGGAGATGGAGCAACTCGGCTGGGACAGCTGCGACATCATCATCGTCACCGGGGACGCCTACGTCGATCACCCGTCCTTTGGCATGGCCATCATCGGCCGGCTGCTGGAAGCCCAGGGCTTCCGCGTGGGCATCATCGCCCAGCCGGACTGGCATTCTAAGGACGACTTCATGAAGCTCGGCGAGCCGAATCTGTTCTTCGGCGTGGCCGCGGGCAACATGGACTCGATGATCAACCGCTACACCGCGGACAAGAAGGTCCGCTCCGACGATGCCTATACCCCGGGCAACGTCGCCGGCAAGCGGCCGGATCGCGCCAGCCTGGTCTACAGCCAGCGCTGCAAGGAGGCCTACAGCCACGTGCCGATCGTGCTCGGTGGCATCGAGGCCTCGCTGCGCCGGATCGCCCACTACGACTACTGGCAGGACAAGGTCCGCCGCTCGATCCTGATGGACGCCACCGCCGACATCCTGCTGTACGGCAACGCCGAGCGGGCGGTGGTCGAGATCGCCCAGCGGCTGTCCCGTGGCGAGCGCGTCGAGGCCATCACCGACGTACGCGGCACCGCCTTCATCCGCCGGGACACGCCCGAGGGCTGGTTCGAGGTCGACTCGACCCGCATCGATCGTCCCGGTCGCGTCGACAAGATCATCAATCCCTACGTGAACACGCAGGACACCGAGGCCTGTGCCATCGAGCAGGCCAAGGGCGAGGTCGAGGATCCCAACGAAGCCAAGGTGGTGCAGCTGCTGGCAAGCCCGCGCATGACCCGCGACAAGACGGTGATCCGCCTGCCGTCCTTCGAGAAGGTGCGCAACGACCCGGTGCTCTATGCCCACGCCAACCGCGTGCTGCACCTGGAAACCAACCCGGGTAATGCCCGTGCGCTGGTGCAGCGGCATGGTGACGTGGACGTCTGGTTCACGCCGCCGCCCATCCCCATGACCACCGAGGAAATGGACTATGTGTTCGGCATGCCCTATGCGCGCGTGCCGCACCCGGCCTATGGCAAGGAAAGGATCCCGGCCTACGAGATGATCCGTTTCTCGGTGAACATCATGCGCGGCTGCTTCGGTGGCTGCACCTTCTGCTCCATCACCGAGCACGAAGGCCGGATCATCCAGAATCGCTCCCATGACTCGATCATCCGCGAGATCGAGGAGATGCGCGACAAGGTGCCGGGCTTCACCGGCGTGGTCTCGGACCTCGGCGGGCCGACCGCCAACATGTACCGCATCGCCTGCAAGGACCCGGAGATCGAGCGCCACTGCCGCAAGCCGTCGTGCGTGTTCCCCGGTATCTGCGAGAACCTCAATACCGATCACTCCTCGCTGATCGAGCTGTACCGCAAGGCGCGGGCGCTGCCGGGGGTGAAGAAGATCCTGATCGCCTCGGGGCTGAGATACGACCTGGCCGTGGAGTCGCCCGAGTACGTCAAGGAACTGGTCACCCACCATGTCGGCGGCTACCTGAAGATCGCGCCCGAGCATACCGAGCGCGGTCCGCTGGACAAGATGATGAAGCCCGGCATCGGCAGCTATGACCGCTTCAAGCAGATGTTCGAGAAGTACACCAAGGAGGCGGGCAAGGAGCAGTACCTGATCCCCTACTTCATCGCCGCGCACCCGGGCACCACGGACGAGGACATGATGAACCTCGCCCTCTGGCTCAAGCGCAACGGCTTCCGTGCGGATCAGGTGCAGGCCTTCTATCCCTCGCCGATGGCCACCGCCACGGCCATGTACCACTCCGGCAAGAATCCACTGCGCAAGGTCACCTACAAGAGCGACGGCGTGACCATCGTCAAGAGCGACCAGCAGCGCCGCCTGCACAAGGCCTTCCTGCGCTACCACGATCCCAAGGGATGGCCGATGCTGCGCGAGGCGCTCAAGGAGATGGGGCGCGCCGACCTGATCGGTCCGGGCAAGCACCAGTTGATCCCGGCCACCCAGCCGGTGGGCGACGCCGGCTACCAGAGCGCGCGGCGCAAGAATTCCACCCCGGTGGGCAGCAAGAAGGCCGGCACCGGCGGCGGGCGCGTCCTCACCCAGCACACCGGCCTGCCGCCCCGCGCCAGCGATGGCGGCAAGGCCTGGGACAAGGGGCAGGAAGGCCAGGCCGCCGGCTACGCCAAGGGCGGTCCACGCAAGAAGTCGCGACGCCAGCCGAACATGCCGCGCTGAGGCGAGCGCATGCGAAAAGGGGAGGCCGAGGCCTCCCCTTTTTCATGGGCGGTAGGTCCGGCGCGGGGTTGTTGGGCTTCGAGGGAGGAGCTGTCTCAATCCAACCTACGGGAGCCTGGCGTAGGTTGGGTGGAGCGCAGCGACCGAGGTTACCCGCGCAACTCGGCGAAGTGGGCCTGCATGCGTTCGGCGTCGGCGCTGCGGCCGCTGAAGAGTTCGAAGGCCTTGACCGCCTGGAACACGGCCATGGTGCCGCCATCCAGGGTGCGGCAGCCGAGGGCGCGGGCCTGGCGCAGCAGTTCGGTTTCCAGCGGGAAGTAGATGATCTCGGCGACCCACAGGCCGGGGTGCAGCAGCTCGGCCGGCAGTGGCATACCGGGGAGCTTGGCCATGCCCACCGGCGAGGTGTTGACCAGGCCATCGGCGGCGGCGACCGCGGCGGCCCGGTCGGTGCCGACCGCGGCGCGCCCGGGGCCGAAGTGGCGGGTGAGGTTGTCCACCAGCGCCTGGGCGCGTTCGGCCTCGACGTCGAAGATCAACAGCTGGTCGACGCCCTCGGCGAGCAGGGCATGGGCCACGGCGCTGCCGGCACCGCCGGCGCCCAGTTGCACCACCAGGCGCTTGGCCACGTCCGGCAGGCCGCGGCGAAAGCCCTCGGCGAAGCCCAGGCAGTCGGTGTTGTGGCCCACGGTGCGGCCGTCGGCCAGCACCACGGTATTCACCGCGCCGATGCCGCGCGCCTCGGGGGAGAGGTCGTCGAGCAGGGGGATGATCGCCTGCTTGCAGGGAAAGGTGATGTTGAGACCGGTGAAGCCGGTGCGCTGGGCGGCCTGCAGCAGCTCGGGCAGGGCATCGGCACCGAGGCCGAGGGCGTCCAGGTCGATCAGGCGGTAGAGGTATCTGAGGCCCTGGGCATCGCCTTCGCGCTCGTGCATGGCGGGCGTCAGCGAGGCCTGGATGCCGGCGCCGATGAGGCCGGCGAGGACGGATTTGGGTGCGGTCATGGCGTTAGTTTCCCTGGTGGGCGATGAGGGCAGCGATGGCGGCGCGATATCCCTGGCTGCCGAGGCCGCAGATGACGCCGACGGCGATGCCCGAGACATAGGAATGATGACGGAAGGCTTCGCGGCGATGCACGTTGGACAGGTGCACCTCGTAGACCGGCAGCTCGCTGGCCACCAGGGCGTCGCGCAAGGCCACCGAGGTGTGGGTCCAGGCGGCGGGATTGATCACCACCCCGGCATAGGCGCCGCGGGCCGCGTGGATCCAGTCGAGCAGTTCGCCTTCGTGATTGGTCTGGCGGAAATCCACCTCGTAACCCTCGGCGGCGGCGGTCTCGGCACACAGCCGGGCGACGTCGGCCAGGGTCTCGTGGCCGTAGGTGGCGGGCTCGCGGGTGCCGAGCAGATTGAGGTTGGGTCCGTTGAGGACCAGGATGCGACGGGAGGACATGACAGCCTTCTCTCTTGTTGTCTTGCCGAGCAGGCGCTGCCCGGCACTGGAGAGAAAATGTACCAGCCGGTTAATCCCGTCAATCGAGTCGGGCGGGCGGGTGGCAGGGCAGGCTGCGGAAGCGTTCGATTATCGACCTTGGCCCGCTAGATCGCTACCAGTCCCCGTACTCCCTCCGCCTCCATGTCGACCCCGCGGCCGCGCTGGACGATCTCGCCACGGGACATCACCAGGTAGCCGTCGGCCAGTTCGCTGGCGAAGTCGTAGAACTGTTCCACCAGCAGGATGGCCATGTCGCCACGCTTGGCCAGGTGGGCGATGACGGTGCCGATCTCCTTGATCACCGAGGGCTGGATGCCCTCGGTGGGTTCGTCGAGGATCAGCAGGCGCGGGCGACTGGCCAGGGCGCGGCCGATGGCCAGTTGCTGCTGCTGGCCGCCGGAGAGATCGCCACCGCGACGCTGGCGCATCTGCCGCAGCACGGGGAAGAGTTCGTAGATGGACTCGGGCACCTCGCGGGCTTCCCGGGCGGGAAAGCGCGACAGGCCCATGAGCAGATTTTCCTCGACGGTGAGGCGCGGAAAGATCTCGCGGCCCTGGGGCACGTAGGCGATGCCGGACTGCACCCGCTGGTGCGGCTTGCGGGCGGTGATGTCCTGGCCTTCCCAGGTGACGCTGCCGCGCTTGGCCGGGATCAGGCCCATGAGGCAGCGCAGCAGGGTGGTCTTGCCGACGCCGTTGCGGCCGAGCAGGCTGGTGACCTCGCCAATAGGTGCGTCGAAGGACAGGCCACGCAGGATGTGGCTGCCGCCGTAGTACTGATGGAGTTCGTTGACCTGGAGCATGGGGGCCTCGGCCGGTTGTCTGGTCTCTGGCAGGCCGCGTGGCCTGCCGACGTAGGTTGGTTGAGCGCAGCGAAGCACAACGCTCCCGGTCCGTATCGGTGTTGGGCTTCGACGATGGAGCCGTCTCGACCCAACCTACGGGCAGGGGCGCGACCGCGCACTAGCGCCCCAGGTACACCTCGATCACCTGGTCGTTGGCCTGGACCTGGTCCAGCGAGCCTTCGGCGAGGACGTGGCCCTGGTGCAGCACGGTGACGTGGTCGGCGATGCTGCCGACGAAGCCCATGTCGTGTTCCACCACCATCAGCGAGTGCCGGGGCACCAGCGACTTGAACAGCTCGGCGGTGAATTCGGTCTCGGCGTCGGTCATGCCGGCCACGGGTTCGTCGAGCAGCAGCAGCTGCGGCTCCTGCACCAGCAGCATGCCGATCTCGAGGAATTGCTTCTGGCCGTGGGAGAGCAGCCCGGCGGTGCGCCCGCGGGATTCCTGCAGGCGGATGGTGCCGAGCACCTCCTCCAGGCGATCGCGCTGTTCGCCGGAGAGCCGCGCGCCCAGGCTGGCCCAGACCGACTTGTCGGTCCGCTGCGCCAGCTCCAGGTTTTCCCAGACGGTCAGGGCCTCGAACACCGTGGGCTTCTGGAACTTGCGACCGATGCCGGCCTGGGCGATCTCCACCGGTTGCAGGCGGGTCAGGTCCAGGGTCTCGCCGAACCAGGCGCTGCCGCGGTCGGGGCGGGTCTTGCCGGTGATGACGTCCATCATGGTGGTCTTGCCGGCGCCGTTGGGGCCGATGATGCAGCGCAATTCGCCGACGCCGATGTAGAGATTGAGTTCGCGCAGGGCCTTGAAGCCGTCGAAGCTGACCTCGATGCCTTCCAGGCTGAGGATGGTGCCGTGGCGAGTGTCCAGGCCCGTGCCGGCGCGATGGCCGAGGCCGCTGGCCTCGGCGCCGATGCCGGGATCGAGCACTTCCGCGGCGGTGGGGGGAATGGGGGCGGCTTTCATGCGTCGCGCTCCTTCTTGATGAGGCCGATCACGCCACGCGGCAGATAGAGGGTCACGACGATGAACAGGGCGCCGAGAAAGAACAGCCAGTATTCGGGAAAGGCCACGGTGAACCAGCTCTTGGCGCCGTTGACGATGCCGGCGCCGAGCACCGGACCGATGAGGCTGCCGCGGCCGCCGAGGGCGACCCAGATGGCGGCCTCGATGGAGTTGGTCGGGGCCATCTCGCTGGGATTGATGATGCCCACCTGGGGCACATAGAGGGCCCCGGCCAGGCCGCAGAGCACCGCCGAGAGCACCCAGACGAACAGCTTGAAGCCGCGCGGATCGTAGCCGCAGAAGGTCACCCGGTTCTCGGCGTCACGGATCGCCGTGAGGATGCGGCCTAACTTGCTCTGTGCCAGGCGCCAGCCCAGCCAGAGACTGGCCACCAGCAGGGCCACGGTGAGCAGGAAGAGCACCGCGCGGGTGCCCTGGGCGGCCACCGGGAAGCCCAGCAGGGTGGTGAAGCCGGTGAAGCCGTTGTTGCCGCCGAAGCCGGTCTCGTTGCGAAAGAACAGCAGCATGCCGGCGAAGGTCAGCGCCTGGGTCATGATCGAGAAGTAGACGCCCTTGATCTTCGAGCGGAAGGCGAAGAAGCCGAACGCCAGGGCCAGCAGGCCGGGGGCCAGCACCGCCAGGCACAGCGCCCAGAGGAAGTGGTCGGTGCCGGCCCAGAACCAGGGATAGCTGTTCCAGGAAAGAAAGCTCATGAAGGGCGGCAGACCGGCACCGGCGGCCTGCCGCATCAGGTACATGCCCATGGCGTAGCCACCCAGGGCGAAGAACAGCCCGTGGCCCAGGGAGAGCATCCCGGCATAGCCCCAAACCAGGTCCAGCGCCAGGGCGACGATGGCGTAGCAGAGGATCTTGCCCACCAGGGTGAGGGTGTAGGCCGAGACCTGGAAGGGATTGTCGGCCGGGAGCAGGGACAGCAGTGGCAGGGCGATCAGCACGGCCAGGGCCAGGCCGAGCACGGCCAGGCTCAGGCGCGGGCCGGCCTTCTGCACGGCGGTAAGCGCGAGTGGCTGGTTCAATCGATGACCCTCCCCTTGAGGGCGAACAGGCCCTGGGGCCGCTTCTGGATGAACAGGATGATCAGGCCGAGGATGAGGATCTTGCCCAGCACGGCGCCGATCTGGGGTTCGAGGATCTTGTTGACGATGCCCAGGCCGAAGGCCGCCAGCACGCTGCCGGCCAGTTGGCCGACGCCGCCGAGCACCACCACCAGGAACGAATCGATGATGTAGCTCTGGCCGAGGTCCGGGCCGACGTTGCCGATCTGCGACAGGGCCACGCCACCGAGGCCGGCGATGCCGGAGCCGAGGCCGAAGGCGAGCATGTCGATGCGCCCGGTGGGGACGCCGCAGCAGGCGGCCATGTTGCGATTCTGGGTCACGGCGCGCACGTTCAGCCCCAGGCGGGTCTTGTTCAGCAGGGTCCAGGTCAGGATCAACACGAAGACCACGAAGCCAAGGATGATCACCCGGTTCCACGGCAGGAGCAGGTTGGGCAGCACCTGGATGCCGCCGGACAGCCAGGCCGGATTGGCCACCTCGACGTTCTGGGCGCCGAACAGCACCCGCACCGCCTGGATCAGCATCAGGCTGATGCCCCAGGTGGCCAGCAGGGTCTCCAGCGGGCGGCCGTAGAGGTGGCGGATCACGGTGCGCTCCAACGCCATGCCGATGGCGGCGGTGACGGCGAAGGCCACCGGCAACGCTAGCAGCGGGTACCAGGCCAGCCATTCGGGGGCGAGGCGCTGCAGGGTCAGCTGCACCACATAGGTGCTGTAGGCGCCGAGCATCAGCATCTCGCCGTGGGCCATGTTGATGACGCCGAGCAGGCCATAGGTGATGGCCAGGCCCAGGGCGGCCAGCAGCAGGATGGAGCCCAGCGACAGGCCGGTGAAGGCCTGGCCGAGCAGATCGCCCAGCAGCAGCTTGCGCTCCACCTGGGCGAGGCCGGTGGCGGCGGCCTTGCGGACGTCTTCGTTGGCTTCCATCGCGGGATCGAGCAGGGCCTGCAGGCGGGTCTTGGCCTGGGGCTCGCCGGATTCGCCGAGCAGCCGCACCGCGGCCAGGCGCACCGCGGGATCGGAATCGGTCAGCTGCAGATTGGCGAGGGCGGCGGCGAGGGCGGTCTTCACCTCCTTGTCGGCTTCGCTCTGCAGGCGTTTTTCCAGAAAAGGGCGCTGTTCGGGCTTGGCCTCCTGGCGTAGGGCCTGGACGGCGGCCAGGCGCACGCTGGCCTCCGCGGACAGCAGCCCGCCGCTGGCCTGGGCGGCGCCGATGAGGATGCGCAGGCGGTTGTTCAGGCGTACCGGCTTGGGTGTGCCGGTGGGGGGGGTGGCGTCGCCTTCGGCGGCGCTGTAGCTGTCGCCGCTCCTGTAGAAGGGGCGCTTGTCTTCATCGACATAGAAGCGGCCGTCCTGCAGCGCCTGGAGGACCGGGAGTTGCGCGGGATCAGGCGCGGCGGCCCAGGCCTGCAGGAGTCTGGCCTGGTCGTTGGCGCTGGCGGCGGCCAGCTCGGCGGCGGGGCCGGCCTGGACGGTGCCGCCGAGCAGCAACAGCAGGGGCAGAAGAAAAAGGCGTAGGGACATGCGCGGCCTCGTCGGTGGGTAAAGGCTCCTGCGCGCCGGCTCGCGGAGGAGGGCGGGCGTGGCCTCGTTTCTGGTGCCGGCGCCTGGCTCTCTGGCCGGGTGCGCTGGCGGGCCCTCATCCCACCCTTTCCCAGGGAAAGGGGGCGGAGCGGGGCGGGTGGTTCTGCTGCGTCCGGTCTCTACCCTCACCCGGCCCTCTCCCGGAGGGAGAGGGGGAAGAGCGCGGTACCGTCTTTCAGGTTTTGCCTACGTCGCCCCTTGGAAGGGGAGCCAGGGATCAGGCAGCGGCTTACTTGCCGCTCTTCACCGGCTCGTCGGACTTCTTGTCGTTGCCAGGGATATAGGGGCTCCAGGGCTGGGCGCGGACCGGGCCATCGGTCTGCCAGACCACGTTGAATTGGCCGTCGTCCTGGACCTCGCCGATCATCACCGGCTTGTGCAGGTGATGGTTCTTCTCGTCCATCTTCACCGTGTAGCCGTCCGGCGCGGCGAAGGTCTGGCCGGCCATGGCCTTGCGGACCTTGTCGACGTCGGTGCTGCCGGCCTTTTCCACCGCCTGGGCCCACATGTGGAGGCCGATGTAGGTGGCTTCCATGGGGTCGTTGGTCACGGCGGTCTGGTAGTTGGGCAGGTTCTTGGCCTTGGCGTAGGCTTTCCAGGCCTCGACGAATTTCTTGTTCACCGGATTATCCAGCGACTCGAAGTAGTTCCAGGCGGCCAACTGGCCCACCAGCGGCTTGGTGTCGATGCCGCGCAGTTCTTCCTCGCCCACCGAGAAGGCCACCACCGGTACGTCGGTGGCCTTCAGGCCCTGGTTGCCCAGTTCCTTGTAGAAGGGCACGTTGGAGTCGCCGTTGATGGTGGAGACCACCGCGGTCTTGCCGCCCGCGGCGAACTTCTTGATGTTGGCGACGATGGTCTGGTAATCGCTGTGGCCGAAGGGGGTGTAGACCTCCTCGATGTCCTTGTCCTGCACGCCCTTGCTGTGCAGGAAGGACCTGAGGATCTTGTTGGTGGTGCGCGGATAGACGTAGTCGGTGCCCAGCAGGAAGAAGCGCTTGGCGGCGCCGCCCTCTTCGCTCAGCAGGTATTCCACCGCCGGGATGGCCTGCTGGTTCGGTGCCGCGCCGGTGTAGAAGACGTTGGGCGACATCTCTTCGCCTTCGTACTGCACCGGGTAGAACAGCAGCCCGTTGAGTTCTTCATAGACCGGCAGGACCGACTTGCGCGAGACCGAGGTCCAGCAGCCGAAGGTGACCGCGACCTTGTCCTGGGTCACCAGCTGGCGCGCCTTCTCGGCGAACAGTGGCCAGTTGGAGGCCGGATCCACCACCACGGGCTCCAGTTTCTTGCCCAGAACGCCGCCCTTGGCGTTGATCTCGTCGATGGTCATCAGCGCCATGTCCTTGAGCGAGGTCTCGGAGATGGCCATGGTGCCGGACAGCGAATGCAGGATGCCGACCTTGATGGTGTCCGCGGCGTGGGCGGCACTCCAGGGGAACAGGCCGCTCATGAGCAGGGCGGAGGCGGCGAGGGTGGTCTTCAGTAGAGGGCGGCGCTTCATGCGAAAGGCTCCTAAGCGAACGTGCGCTGTTGTTGGGCTGGGCTGCTGGCCCGCCAGGGCGCTTTTCAGGAACTGTGCCAGGCGTCGGCAAGGCGCATGGCGACTGGACTCTTACCTGCAGTCCAGGCGTTTATGGTCATTTGCCTCGCACCAGCCTGGGGCTTGGCGGCGCCCTCGAATCGCGCCTTTGCACAATGCTGGTGCCCTCGCTTGCCGTTGCCTTTTGCGCAACATGAAAGTCCGAATGCCGTATTGGTGGTGATGCCTGGCGCCTCCCATACTCGATCGCCAGAGGCCGGCCACCGGGTCGGTCACCCCCATTCGAAGCAGAGGAACAGGGCATGGGCAGGCAGATCGGGGTCATCGGACTCGGCAACATGGGCGGCAACATGGCGATCACCCTGGCGCGCAAGGGCATGGCCGTCACCGGTCTGGATCCCTCCAGCGCCGCCTGCGAGCGGGTCGCCGCCCAGGGCGTAGCCATCGCCAGCGACCTGGCGGCCCTGGCCGCCACCAGCGAGGTGATCGTGCTGTCGCTGCCCAAGGCCGAGCATGTCGAGGCCGTGTGCCTGGGCGAGGCGGGCCTGGTCAGCCGCGTGCGGCCGGGCACCGTGGTGGTCGACACCACCACTTCCACCCCCGAGACCAGCCGCCGGGTGGCAGCGGCCTTCGCCGAGGTCGGCGCTGACTTCCTCGATGCCCCGGTCTCCGGCGGCCCCGCCGGGGCCGCGGCCGGCACCATGACCATGGTCATCGGCGGTAGCGAGGCGGCCCTGGCCAAGGCGCTGCCGGCGCTGGAAGCCATGAGCGCGACCCGGGTGCACATAGGCGCCGTGGGCGCCGGCAACATCGCCAAGATCGCCAACAACCTGCTGGCCGCGGCGCATCTCATCACCACCGCCGAGGCGGTGACCATGGCCGCTCGCGCCGGCGTCGCCCCGGAGAAGCTGCTCGAAGGCATCAACGCCGGTTCCGGGCGCAGCGCCGCCAGCCAGGGCATGTTCCCCACCTGGGTGCTGAACAAGGCCTATGACTCCGGCTTCACCATGGGCCTGATGCGCAAGGACGTGGGCCTGGCCCAGGAGCTCATCGCCGAACTCGGCCTCGACCTGCCGCTGGCCGCGGCCACGGCCCAGGCCTGGAAGGCCAGCGCCGAGACCCTGGCCGATGGCGAGGATTTCTGCGCCATCGCGCGACGCACCAGCGAAGACCTGTTCGGTAAGGGGGAATGATCATGATGAATGCCAAGACGCTGGAATTGCTCACGCCCTTCTGGGGCGACCGCCAGCAGGTCGCCAGCTACGTGGACGGCGAATTCGTCGACGGCAGCGGCGAGCGGATCACCGTGCGCAACGCCCATGACGACAGCCCGGCCTTCAGTTACCCCGATGCCGACCTGGCCGTCGTCGAGCGCGCCGACGCCGCCGCCCGCCGGGCGCGCGAGGAGTGGCGCGCCCTGACCGCCCAGGCGCGTGGCCGCATCATCTATCGGGTCGGTACCCTGATCCGCGAGGAGGCCGAGGCCCTGGCGCAACTGGAGTCCCTGACCGCCAACAAGCCGATCCGCGATGCCCGCGTCGAGGTGCTCAAGGTCGCCGAGATGTTCGAGTACTACGCCGGCTGGGCCGACAAGCTGCATGGCGAAGTCATCCCGGTACCCACCAGCCACCTCAACTACGTGACCTACGAACCCCTGGGCACGGTGCTGCAGATCACCCCCTGGAATGCGCCGATCTTCACCGGCGGCTGGCAGGTCGCGCCGGCCATCACCGCCGGCAACGCGGTGATCCTCAAGCCCTCCGAGCTGACCCCGGTGACCTCGCTGTTGCTGGGCGTGCTGGTGGAACGCGCCGGTGCGCCCAAGGGCTTGGTCAACGTGCTCGCCGGCCAGGGCCATACCGTCGGCCAGCAGGTGATCGCCCACGCCGACATCCGCAAGGTGGTCTTCGTCGGCTCGCCCGCCACCGGCCGGCACATCGCCGCCGCCGCGGCCCAGCGTTGCATCCCGGTGGTGCTGGAGCTGGGTGGCAAGTCGGCCAACATCGTCTTCGAAGACGCTGACCTGGACCTGGCCGTGCGCGGCGCCCAGGCGGCGATCTTTTCCGGCGCCGGCCAGAGCTGCGTGTCCGGCTCGCGGCTGCTGGTGCAGGAATCCATCTACGAGCGCTTCATCCAGGCGGTGGCCCGCGCCGCCAGCCAGTTCAAGGTGGGGGACCCGAGCGATCCCGAGACCCAGATCGGCCCGATCCACAACGCCAAGCAATTCGCCCATGTACGCAACATGGTGGAAGGAGCCCTGGGTGAAGGCGCGCGGCATGTCGCCAATGGCGTCGAGCCGCTGCCTGCCGGGACCGGCTACTACGTCAATCCCACGGTGCTGGCCGGTCACAATGGGCTGAGTTGCGCCCAGGAAGAGATCTTCGGGCCGGTGGTGGTGGCCATTCCGTTCAAGGACGAGGCCGACGCCATCCGCATCGCCAACGACAGCCGCTTCGGCCTGGCCGGGGCGGTCTGGACCCGCGACGTCGGTCGTGCCCACCGGGTGGCCCGTGGCGTGCGCGCCGGTACCTTCTGGGTCAACGGCTACAAGACCATCCACGTCAGCTCGCCCTTCGGTGGCTATGGCGAGAGCGGCTACGGTCGTTCCTCCGGCCTCGACGCCCTGCGCGAATACAGCGAGGTGAAGAGCGTCTGGGTGGAAACCGCCGCCGTCCCCGCCGCCGGCTTCGGCTACGGCGCCAGCCTGGAGTAACCGATGACCATTCACCAAGCTCTGCTGGACGACGCCCGTCGCTGGCGTCGCGATTTCCACGCCCATCCGGAACTGGGTTTCGCCGAGCACCGCACCGCGGCGCGGGTGGCCGAATTGCTGGAAGGCTTCGGCCTGGAGGTCCATCGTGGCCTCGGTGGGACCGGTGTGGTCGGGGTGTTGCGCCACGGCGAGGGCCCGAGCCTGGGGCTGCGCGCCGACATGGACGCCCTGCCGATGCAGGAGGTGGGGGACGTCCCGCACCGATCCACCGCCGCCGGGCGCATGCACGCCTGCGGGCATGACGGCCACACCGCCATCCTGCTGGCCACGGCTCGCCATCTGAGTGAGCACCGCGACTTCCGCGGCACCCTCTATTTCGTCTTCCAGCCCGCCGAAGAGAATCTCGGCGGCGCGCAAAAGATGATCGAGGACGGCCTGTTCGAGCGCTTCCCCATGGACGCCCTCTACGGCCTGCACAACTGGCCGGGCTTGCCGGCCGGCCAGGTGGTGGTCAATCCGGGCGCCATGATGGCCTCGCTGGATACCTTCGCCATCACCCTGACCGGCAAGGGCTGCCACGCGGCCATGCCCGAGCGTGGCCGCGATCCCATCGTCGCCGCGGCGGACCTGATCCTGCAGCTGCAGACCATCGTCGCCCGACGGATCTCGCCCCTGGCGTCCGCGGTGGTCAGCGTGACCATGCTGGAAGCGGGGGAGGCGATCAACGTCATCCCCGAGGTGGCGCGGCTCCGCGGTACGGTGCGTTGCCTGGACGGCGCGGTGCGCGCCGAGGTGGAGCGGCTGATCGGCGAGATCGTCGCCCAGGCGCCGCTGGCTCAGGGGGTACGCGGCGAACTGGATTTCACCCGCGGCTATCCGGTGACCCAGAACCATCCCGAGCAGGCAGCGCGGGTGCGCCAGGCGGCGGTGACAGCCTTTGGCGCCGAGCGGGTCAGCGACGGTGTGCCACCGTCCATGGCCTCGGAAGACTTCGCCTTCATGCTGGCGGCGCGTCCGGGGGCCTATCTCTGGCTGGGTGTCGATGGTGAGCGACCCTCGGCGCCGCTGCACAATCCGGCCTACGACTTCAACGACGCCATCATCGAGCCGGCCGTGCGGCTGTGGGCGGAGTTGGTGCGCCAGGAGATGCCGGTCTAAGCCTCTTGCAGCGAGCGCCGCCGACGCTCAGCGAAAGGCGGTCATCTGCTGCACCAGGCTGGTCCGCAACTCGTCCGCGGCGCGGCCGAGCTTGCGGCCCAGGCGGGTCACCAGCTCGACGTGGGCGCGGGCGAAACCCGGATCGGCCAGGGGCAGGGCGCGCAAGGCGCCGCTGTCCAGTTCCTGGGTGGCAGCGAACAGCGGCAGCAGGGTCACGCCGCCCTGCTGGGCATAGTGCTTGAGCAGGGCGAAGGTGTTGCAGGTCAGGGTTGGCGCCAGGCGCTGGCCGGCGGCCTGCTCCACGGCGTCGAGCATCTGGCGGATGCCGTAGGAGATGTCCGGCACGGCCAGGCGATGCTGGCCGAGCTCCGCCAGGGTCACAGGGCCCTGGGTCGCGGCCAGCGGATGCTCCGGCGCCACCAGCGCATAGAGCGGCTGCCCGCGGCTGCCATGTACGCGCAGGTGCGGATCGCGCGGCGGATTGAACACCAGCCCCAGTTGCGCCTCGTCTTCCATCACCTGGCGGATCACCTCGTTGGTGCCCACCACGTTGACCCTGACCTCGATCTCCGGATGCCGCGCGGAAAAGTCGCCGAGGCTGCAGGACAGATCGCCGATGAAGCCCTCGCCGATGGCCAGCACCACGCGGCCGGTGCGCAGGCCCTGGAGATCGGAGATGGCATCGCGCAGGCCGTCGAGCTGGGTCTGGCGCTGGCGGAAATAGTCCAGCACCAGGCGCCCGGCCTCGGTCGGCGTGATGCCGCGGCGGTGGCGCTCGATGAGGTCGACGCCCAGCTCTGCCTCGACCTGGGCGATCTGCCGGCTGACCGCAGACGGGGCGATATCCAGGGCATCGGCAGCGGCGCGCACGCTCCCCAGGCGCACCGCTTCGACGAAATAATGCAAGCGCTGTTCGTGAATTCCACGCATCCGTGTGTTCTCTTAAAGGCAACGGAAAAGGCCATTTCCAGTATTGGAGAGAGAACAGGCCGCTGTCCATACTCGGGCCAAGACCACGGCCGCCCCGGCCTGGCCGAGGCCCTCGACGCAGAGCCCTGGAACGAAGGAAAGCCTCACGCGAGACACTGTCAGCGCGTGGCTTTCACTCTCCGGTAAGCCCTGCTTGCGACCTCTGCCAGAGCCCCAGAGCGACCGGGTCGTGCTCCCTTGCGGAGCCCTTTTCTGCCCAGCGGGCCTAAGAGCGGCTAACAAAACGTAGCGAGCGGTTGTCAGGCGGGTGCGCGCGGCGCGCAGGAATCGGACCGGGCTCGCGCACGAGCGTACGAGCGGTACATGAGGATTCCGAGCACTGCACGCGCCCGTCTGGCGGACGCGCAGTAGTTTTGTTGGTCGCTCTGAGCCGCTCGCGACTGCCAACCAGACCAACAAACGAGCCCGCGAGCGGGCCGCAGGGGGAAGAATGAGTGCCCATCCGACTCTGGCCGTCGGCCAGGACCGCGCTGTCAGCGATACCGTGAAACTCTACATCTGGGCCGCCGTGGTGCTGGTGATCGCCGAGCTGATCGGCTCCCTCACCATACCGCTGGGGCCGGGCAAGGTGGTGCTGCTGCCGATGATCTGGGCGCTCTTGCTGGGTGCGGCGGTGGGGCAGGTCGGCAAGCGCATGCCGCTGGGTCTGGGTATCGATCGCGGCGCCCAGGTGCGCTCGGCGGCCATCCTGCAATACACCTTGCTGGTGTTCATCGCCAAGCTCGGCCTGGTGGTGGGGGGCTCGCTGCCCACGGTGATCGCCGCCGGCTGGGCACTGGCCTTCCAGGAGCTGGGCCATTTCGTCGGCACCATCCTGCTCGGCCTGCCGGTGGCCCTGCTGCTGGGCATCAAGCGCGAGGCCATCGGTGCCACCTTCTCGGTAGGGCGCGAGCCGAGCCTGGCGATCATCGGCGAACGCTATGGCATGGATTCCCCGGAAGGTCGCGGCGTGCTCGCCGAGTACCTGACCGGCACCCTGTTCGGCGCGGTGTTCATGGCCATCGTGGCCGGCTTCATCGCCAGCCTGAACATCTTCCACCCCTATTCCCTGGCCATGGGCGCCGGCCTGGGCTCGGGCAGCATCATGGCCGCCGCGGCCGGTGCCATCGCCGCCCAGCAGACGCCCGAGGTGGCCAAGGAGGTCATGGCCCTGGCCGCTGCCGCCAACCTCATTACCCTGACCCTGGGCACCTATTTCACCCTGTTCATCTCCCTGCCGCTGGCGGTCTGGGGCTACCGGGTGATGGAGCCGCGCATCGGGCGTACCACCAGGGCCTCCTTCCAGCAGAGTTCGGTGGATGCCGCGGTGGTGGACGAACCCGTGGAGCTGGGCTGGTCGGCACGTTTCAGCGCCTGGCTGGCCTCGGGCGCCCTAGCGCTGCTGGCGACCCTGGTGATGAGCAAGACGCTGCCACCGGCTGCTTTCCTGGGGGTCGCGGTGATGATCCTGGCGGCCTTCGTCGGCGAGCTGCTCTGCCAGCTGTTCCGCCGCAAGGTGCCGGCGGTGTGCTGGGTATCGCTGGTGGCCATGTTCCTGACCTCGCCCTGGTGCCCGCTGGCGCCGCAGATCACCGCCGCCCACAACGCGGTCGGCATCATGGCGCTGATCACCCCCATGCTGGCCTTCGCCGGCCTGTCCATCGCCAAGGACATCCCGGCCTTCCGTCGCCTCGGCTGGCGCATCGTGGTGGTTTCGCTGATCGCCGGCTTCGGCACCTTCATCGGCGCGGCCTTCATCGCCGAAGTGTTTCACTGATCCTCTCCGCGCGCACCGGGTCCCCGGTGCGCCGCGTCCCGCTGCCGTATCGCTCCGCCGTCTGATCGCTCCGTTCCCCGCATTTCGTGTCGCAGCTCCCAGCCTCGAGCCCTGGACGCCCGCTGTCGTCCGTGGACGATCACCGGCGCTTGAGCTGTGCCCCGAGTTGCAGTATCTATGATGGAAAATTAACAAAAACCGTTAATTTAATAACATCAAGAAAGGCGGAGGCGCGCTCGGCATGGGCAAAATCGCGGTCATCGGCAGCAACATGGTCGACCTCATCACCTACATCGAGCGTCTACCCGTGCAGGGCGAGACGCTGGAAGCCCCGGACTTCGCCCTCGGCTGTGGCGGCAAGGGCGCCAACCAGGCGGTCGCCGCGGCCAAGCTGGGCAGCGAGGTGCTGATGGTGACCAAGGTGGGCGACGACCTCTTCGCCGACAACACCCTGGCCAACTTCCGCCGCTTCGGCATCGACACCCGTCACGTGACCCGCGCGCCGGGTCGCTCCAGCGGGGTGGCGCCGATCTTCGTCCAGCCCGACTCGCACAACAGCATCCTCATCGTGAAGGGCGCCAACGCCGCCCTCGGCCCGGCCGACATCCAGGCCGCGGAAGCCGACCTGCGCGACTGCGCGCTGATCGTGCTGCAGCTGGAGATCGCGCTGGAGACGGTCTACGCGGCCATCGACTGCGGCCAGCGCCTGGGTATCCCGGTGCTGCTCAATCCGGCGCCGGCGGTGGCCGACCTGAGCGCCGCGCACCTCGCCCGGCTGGACTATTTCGTTCCCAACGAGACCGAGCTGGCCCTGGTCAGCGGCCTGCCGGTGCAGGATCGCGAGAGCGCCTTCGCCGCCGCGCGAGTGCTGGCCGGTCGCGGCATCCGTCACGTGGTGGTCACCTTGGGCGCCCAGGGCGCGCTGTACGTGGGCGAGGAGGGCGAATTCAGCCTGCCGGGCCAGCGGGTGGCGGCCCTCGACACCACTGGCGCTGGCGATGCCTTCATCGGCTGCTTCGCCCATGGCCGCGTCCAGGGGCTGGGCCTGCGTGAGGCCATGCAGCGGGCGGTGGCCTATTCGGCGTTGTCGGTCACCGGGCGCGGCACCCAGACCTCCTATCCCGAGGCTGCGGTCTTCGAAGACTACCTCGCTTCCCTGGATCTCTGACCCACGCGCGGCGATCCCCCACCCTGGCATCCCTACGGAGAACAACAATGAGCCAGTCACCCCTGCGGCCCAGCGCCGACGGCTACTACCTGAACCGCACCCCGTGGTTCGCCTTCATCCTGCTGTGCTGCATCTTCGCGCTCTGGGCCGCCGCGGCGAGCATGAACGACGTGCTCATCGCCCACTTCAAGAAGGCCTTCCTGCTCAGTGACTTCCAGACCGCCTTCGTCCAGTCGGCCTTCTATCTCGGCTATTTCTTCCTGGCCCTGCCAGCGGCACTGATGGTGCGGCGCTTCAGCTACAAGACGACCATCCTCTTCGGCCTGTTCCTCTACATGGTCGGCTGCCTGCTGTTCTTTCCGGCCGCGTCCATGGCCAAGTACGGCATGTTCCTGCTGGCACTGTTCGTGATCGCCGCCGGGCTGTCCTTCCTGGAAACCGCCTGCAACACCTACTCGACCCTGCTGGGGCCGCGCGAGACCGGCACCCGCCGGTTGAACATCTCCCAGACCTTCCACCCCTTCGGCGCCATGACCGGCGTCTACGTGGGCAGCTTCGTGATGTTCAAGGACGGCGACGCCAGCCAGGCGCAGCTGCTGCAGATGAATCCTGCCGAGGCCGCCGCCCAGCAGCTGCAGATGATCCAGGCCACCCTGACGCCCTACCAGTGGATGATCGGCGTGCTGGTGCTGATCTTCGTGCTGATCGCCTGTACCCGCTATCCGTCCTGCAAGGGCAACGATGCCGTGCGCAGCGAAAACGACGGTATCGCCGCCAGCCTCGGGCGGCTGCGGCGCAATCCGCGCTTCGTCTTTGGCGTGCTGGCGCAGTTCCTCTACGTCGGCGCCCAGGTCGGCGTCTGGAGCTTCACCATCCGCCTGGCCATGCAGCTCGGCGGCATGAACGAGCGCAGCGCCTCCTGGTTCCTGCTCACCACCTTCGCCGCCTATTTCGTCGGCAAGCTGATCGCCAACCTGCTGATGCGCCGCTGGCATCCGGCCAAGGTGCTGGGCGTCTACGGCGTGCTGTGCATCGCCCTGCTGGCCTACACCATCCTGGTGCCCAACATCACCGCGGTATACGCCGCCGTCGGCGTGAGCATCTTCCTCGGCCCCTGTTGGCCGACCATCTATGGCCTGACCGTCGACGGCATCGGCCGGGACACCGAGTTCGGCGGTTCGCTGCTGGTGATGAGCATCGTCGGTGGCGGGGTGATCCCGATCTTCCAGGGCCTGCTGTCGGACTACACCGGTGGCAACATGCAGCTGGCCTATTCGGTGCCGCTGCTGTGCTTCACGGTGATCGTCGCCTACGCCCTCTACTGCCTGCGTCATCCGGCCAGCGAGCGGCTGCCGGTGGGCGCCGCCCAGGCTGCCTGAGGAGGGCGCCCGCATGTCCATACGCCTTCCACTGCACCTTGAGCAATTCACCGCGTGCGAACGCACCCTGCTCGCCAGCGACGCCTTCCAGGTGCGCGCCTGGACCTATCCTTCCGGGGTGCGCGCCCTGGCGCTGGAGAATCGTCGCGGCCGGCTGGTGGTGCTGCCCTACCAGGGACAGATGGTCTGGGACGCTACCTTCGACGGCTGCCGCCTGACCATGCCGGGGCTGTTCGACCAGCCGCGGCCGACCCGGCGGATCATCGAGACCTATGGCTGCTTCATGTTCCACGCCGGGGTGCTGCGCAACGGCTGCCCGGCACCGGAGGACAGCCACGAGCTGCACGGCGAGCTGCCCTGCGCGCCGCTGGACGAGGCCTGGCTGGAACTGGACCGTGATGCGCAGGGTGACTTCCTGCGCCTGGGCGGCCGCCATGACTACGCCATGGGTTTCGGCGATCGCTATCGCGCCCTGCCCCGCGTGACCCTGAGGCCGGACAGCGGCGTGTTCGAGCTGGGCCTGGAGCTGGAAAACCAGGCCGGCCAGCCCATGGACCTGATGTACATGGCGCACATGAATTATGCCTATGTGCCCGGCGGCCGCTTCCATGAGCCGCTGGGCGTGGCCCGCACCCGGGTACGCACCAGCGTGCCGGCCCATGTGCGGCCGACCGCCGACTGGCAGGCCTTCATCGCCGAGCTGGCCGAAGATTCGGAACGGCTGCGGGTGCTGGATGCGCCGGCGCGCTACCAGCCGGAGATCGTCAGCTTCATCGATGCGCCGGGTACCGACGCGGTGGGGGAGGCGCACTTCCTCCTGGAGCATCCGGGCGGCGCTGCCTTCTACACGGCCTATCGCCCGGAGGCCTTGCCCCATGCCACCCGCTGGGTGCTGCACAACCCCGATCAGCAGGTGGCGGCCTTCGTGCTGCCGGCGACCTGCGAGCCGGAGGGCTATCTGGCCGAGACCGCCAAGGGCCAGGTGCAGCAACTGCAACCGGGTGAACGGCGCACCTTCAGCGTGCGCACCGGCTACCTCGCCGCCGCCGAACGCGAGGCGCTGTTGGCGCGCCTGGCCGACCCGGCGCGGATCAGGTAAGCAGTTGCGCGCCGTTCGCCTCGATCCGCTCGCGATAGCTGCGCGGAATGCGCCCGTCGCTGACCACCCCGTCGAAGTCGTCGAGCGCCGCGAAATGCGCGGCGCGCACCACGTCGAACTTGGTATGGTCGACCAGCAGCAGCCGCTGCTGGGCCTGGCGCAGGACCTTCTGCTTGACCTCGACCTCGTTGAAGTTGAAGCAGGTGACGCCGAAGTCCGCGCTCACCCCGGCCGCCGAGACGAAGGCATGGGTGAGGCGCACGCCATCGAGTACCCCGGTCTCCAGGCGACTCTCGAAGATCTGGTTCTTGCGCTGGAAGGTCCCGCCGCAGACCACCAGGGTGCAGTTGGCCTTCTGCTGCAGCTTGACCAGCACATTGAGCGAGTGGCAGACGGCGGTGAATTCCAGGTCATCGGGAATGAAGTCCACCACGAAGGGCGTGGTGGTCCCGCAATCGAGGAAGACGGTATCACCGGCGCGGATCTGCGCCGCGGCCAGCCGACCGATGCGGCGCTTTTCCTCGACCTGGCGCAGGTCCTGTTCCACCACCTGGTAGCCGGGCGCCTCGCTGCCGCCGACATCGCGGGTGACATGACCGCCAAGCAGGCGCAGGCCGTCCGGCGGGAGCCGCAGGTCGCGTCTCAGGGTCATTTCCGAGACACCCAGCAGCTGGGCCATCTCGCGCAGGTGAATGGCGTGCTGGTCCTGCAGCGCCTGGTGCATCAGCTTGAGCCGAGCGGCTTTCTTGCTATCCATGAGGGGTGCGCTACGGGAGTCCGACTAGAGGTGCAGGCCGCACCAACCAAGAATTCTGATCCGATCATACGCTACCCGTGCCTGAGGAGGCCCCATGCAGCTTGAACCCGGCGAACTCGCCAAGACCATCGACCACACCCTGCTCGCCGCCGACGCCCGCCGCGCCCAGATCGACCGCCTGTGCCAGGAGGCGCGCACCCATGGCTTCTATTCGGTGTGCGTGAATTCCGCCCAGGTCCCCCATGCCGCGGCGCAACTGGCCGGCAGCGCGGTCAAGGTCTGCGCGGTGGTGGGCTTTCCGCTCGGCGCCGGGCTGAGCGCGGCCAAGGCCTTCGAGGCCGAGCAGGCCATCGCTGCCGGGGCGGGGGAGATCGACATGGTGCTCAACATCGGCTGGCTCAAGGATGGCCTGCTGGAAGAGGTGTCCGCCGACATCGCCGCGGTGCAGGCCGCCTGTGGTGCGGTACCGCTCAAGGTGATCCTGGAGACCGGTCTGCTCGACGAGGCCCAGAAGCGCCAGGCCTGCCGGATCTGTCGCGACCTCGGGGTCGCCTTCGTCAAGACCTCCACCGGTTTCGGCCACGGCGGCGCCACCCTGGAGGACGTGCGGCTGATGCGCCAGGAGGTGGGTCCGGAGATGGGCGTGAAGGCCTCCGGTGGTGTCCGCGACCGCGCCACCGCCCTGGCCATGCTGGAGGCCGGCGCGACCCGGTTGGGGACCAGCTCGGGCGTGGCCATCGTCAGCGGTGGCGAGGGTGGGGCGGGGTATTGAGGCAGGGTCGACGTAGGTTGGGTTGAGCGCAGCGAAGCCCAACGATGCCGCTTTGTGATGGGCTTCGGCGGTGGAGCCGCCTCAGCCCAACCTACGGGACTAGCCCGGCCCTTGCCGATACAGCTTGGAATCCTGGAAATCCCCCGGCGCCAGCACCTCGCCCACCAGGATCAGGGCGGTGCGGCGGAAATCCTTGTCCCGCGTCCGTTCGACGATGTCGGCCAGGGTGCCCCGGACGCTGTCCTGGTCCGGCCAGCTGGCGCGGTGGACGATGGCCACCGGGCAGCCGGGGCCGTAGTGCGGCAGGAGGTCGGCGACGATGCGTTCCAGCTGGCCGACGCCGAGGTGGATGGCCAGGGTCGCCCGGTGGCGGGCCAGGTCGGCCAGCGCCTCGCCTGCCGGCATGACCGTGCGACTGGCGTAGCGGGTGAGGATCACCGTCTGGCTGACCCCGGGCAGGGTCAGCTCGCAACCCAGCAGGGCGGCGCAGGCGGCGGTGGCGGTGACGCCGGGAACGATCTCATAGGGAATGCCCAGCGCCTGCAGACGGCGGATCTGCTCGCCGATGGCGCCATACAGCGAGGGATCGCCGGAATGCACCCGGGCCACGTCCTGGCCGCGGGCATGGGCCGCGGCCAGATGGCCGACGATGGCATCCAGGTCCAGGTGGGCGGTGTCGATCAGCGTCTCGGCCTGGTGGCCCTCCAGTACCGCGGGCGGTACCAGGGAGCCGGCATAGAGGATCACCGGGCACTGGCGGATCAGCCGCTGGCCCTTGACGGTGATGAGGTCGGGATCGCCGGGGCCGGCGCCGATGAAATGGACGGTCATGGGGTCTCCTCGGCCAGGGCGGCGAGCAATTCGGCGACGCTGGCGAATTCACGATCGACGCTGGGCAGGGTGGGGCGGCGCAGGATCAGCACCGGCAGGCCCCGCTCGCGGGCCACCTGGAGCTTGGGCTGGGTGGCGGCGCTGCCACTGTTCTTGCTGATCAGCACATCGAAGTCGCCCTGGGCGAAGAGCACGCGCTCGGCCTCCAGGGCGAAGGGGCCGCGGTCGGCGATGATCCGCACCCGGGCGTTGACGGGATGGGCGTCGAGCAGGCGCAGGGTCCAGAACTGCCCGGCGGGAATCTCCTGCAGATGTTCCAGGGGTTCGCGACCCAGGGTGAAGAAGGGCCGGGCGAAGGACGCCAGCGCGGTCTGCAGCTCGGCCCAGTCGGCCACCTCGCGCCAGTCGTCGTCGGGTCCGGCCTGCCAGCCGGAGCGGCGCAGCGCCCAGCAGGGAATGCCGGCCTGGACCGCAGCCCGCGCGGCGTTGTGGCTGATCCGCGCCGCATAGGGGTGGGTGGCGTCCAGCAGCAGCTCGATGCCTTCAGTGTGGAGAAAGGCAGCCAGCCCTGCGGAGCCGCCGTAGCCACCGACCCGCACCTGGCAGGGCAGGTCCTGGGGCACCCGACCGAGACCGGCCAGGCTGTAGATAGCCTCTGCCGGCAGCGTCCGGGCGATGGCCAGGGCCTCGGTGGTACCGCCGAGCAGGAGGATCTTCATGGGAATGCTTCCGTCAGGACGCCGTGGGTATCGTCAAGCAAGGCGCGACCAGCATTCACGGCTTCACCACCTCCAGCAAGGTGATGGGCAGCGCCGCACGCCAGGTGTCGAAGGTGCCCAGCGCCTGGGCCTGGGCCACCTGCAGGCGGGTCAGGTCGCCACCGTGGCGTTCGCGAAAGGCCACCAGGGTGGCTTCGGTCTGCAGGGTCACGGCGTTCGCGACCAGCCGGCCGCCGGAGCGCAGCGCGGCCCAGCAGCTGTCCAGCACTCCCGGCGCGGTGAGGCCGCCGCCGATGAAGATGGCGTCCGGGGTGGCCAGACCGGCCAGCGCCTCCGGTGCCTGGCCGGCCACCAGTTGCAGCGTCGGGGCACCGAGGTGGTCACGGTTGTGGAGGATATGGGCCTGGCGTCCGGCGTCGGCCTCGATGGCCAGCACCCGGCAACTGGGATGGCTGCGCGCCCATTCGATGCCGATGGAGCCGCAGCCGGCGCCCACGTCCCACAGCAGTTCGCCCGGGCGCGGCGCCAGGCGTGCCAGGGTCACGGCGCGTACGTCTCGCTTGGTCAGCTGGCCGTCGTGGCGATAGGCGCTGTCCGGCAGGCCGGGGGTGAGCGGCAGACCCGCTTCGCTGGTCTCGCTCAGGACGTCGATGGCGACCAGATTGAGCGCCGCTGCCTCGGCCAGCGACCAGTCCTGGGCGCGACCGGAAACACGGCGTTCCAGGGGGCCGCCCAGATGCTCCAGCACCTGCAGCTGGCTGGCACCAAAGCCCTGTTCCACCAGCAGCGCGGCCAGGGCGGCGGGGCTGTGGCCATCGTTGCTCAGCACCAGCAGGCGGGCGCCAGGATGCAGATGGCGCACGACGGCGGCCAGGGGCCGGGCCACCACCGACAGCAGGGTGACGTCCTGCAGCGGCCAGCCCAGGCGAGCCGCGGCCAGGGAGTAGGAGGAGGGCGCCGGCAACACCTGCAATTCGTCGGCCGACAACTGGCGCGAAAGGCTCGCGCCGACGCCGAACAGCATGGGATCGCCGCTGGCCAGCACGCAGACCGGGGTGCCGCGACGGTCCAGCACGGGGGCGAGGGCGAAGGGTTGCGGCCAGGGCTCGCGGACGGCGCGGATGCAGGGTGGCAGCAGCGCCAGCTGGCGTGGACCGCCAATGACGACCTGCGCCTCCAATAGGGCGCGACGGGCGCTTTTGCCCAGGCCGGGGTAACCGTCTTCGCCGATACCCACCACGGTCAGCCAGGGGATCATGAACAAACCTCATCGAACGTCAGCCGACCGGCCGTTTTCAAGGGGTCGGGCAAAGCGGGCATAATAACGTCTTTCCCGTTCAGCCCGACCTTCCGCCGTGAATCCTCCGTCTCCTTCCGCCCTCGTCCCGCGGCCTTCGGCCTGTCCGGGTCTGCTGCGCATCGTGCCCGCGCGCGATGGCGGCCTGTGCCGGGTGAAGTTGCCAGGCGGCCGGTTGACGGCCGCCCAGGCACGGGCCATCGCCACCGCCAGCGAGCGTTGGGCGAGCGGGGTGCTGGAGCTGACCAACAGAGCCAACCTGCAACTGCGCGGCGTGCGCCCGGATGGCGCCGACGCCCTGGTGGCCGAGCTGCAGGCCGCCGGTCTCGGCCCCAGCGATCCCGCCGCCGACGACGTGCGCAATCTGCTGCTCAGCCCCGCGGCGGGGCACGATCCGCAGCAGCTGCGCGACGTCCGCCCCCTGGCCGCCGGATTGCTCGCACTGCTGGAAGGCGATCGTCGACTGCATGGCCTGTCGCCCAAGTTCGCCCTGCAACTGGACGGCGGCGAAGCCCTGGCGCGGCTCGATCATCCCCATGACGTCTGGCTGTCGGCTCGCCCTGCAGGCTATGCGCTCGGTCTCGCCGGCACGCCGCTGGACGTACCGGTTGGGCTGATCGCTCCAGGCCGTGAGGTGGCGACCGTCGCGCGACTGCTGCATCGCTTCCTCGACCTGGCCGGTCCCGAGCAGGGCCGCATGCGCCAGCTGCTGGCGCAGCGTCCGGTCGCGGAGCTGCTGGCCGGCCTGGATCTGCTGCCGCCTCCAGCGACCCTCCGCGCCCCCGCGCACGGCGCGCTGCGCCTGGGTCGCCATTTCCAGCGGCAGCCGGGCCGCTGCTGGATCGGCGCCCAGCCCGCCCTCGGGCGGCTGTCGGCGGCGAGCCTGGCCGCGGTCGCCGACCTGGCCGAGCGACTGGGCAATGGCGACCTGCACCTCACCCCGTGGCAGGGCCTGCTGCTGCCGGACGTGCCGGTCGGCCAGGCACCCGAGCTACTCACCGCCCTGGCTGCCCTGGAGCTGACCACCGATCCCGCCGCGCCCCTGGCCCGGCTGGTCGCCTGTACCGGCAGCGCGGGCTGCGCCAAGGGCCAGGCCGACACCAAGGGCGATGCCCTGCGCCTGGCCGAGCGGCTGCCCGCGGACGTCGAGGTGCACCTCTCCGGCTGCCCGCGCAGTTGCGCCCTGGCCGGCCAGGCGCCCCACACCCTGCTGGCGGTGGCCCCCGGTCGCTATGACCTCTTCGTGCGCGACGCCACCCAGCCCGGGCCGGGCCGGCGGCGCGCCACCCACCTTTCTCTCGACGAGGCCGCCGCCTGGCTGGCCCGGAGCCCTAGTGATGCTTGAATACGAACGCGACGGCCAGGCGATCTATCGCCAATCCTTCGCCACCATCCGCGCCGAGGCCGATCTCTCGGCCATCCCCGCCGATCTGGAAAAGCTCGCCGTGCGGGTGATCCACGCCTGTGGCATGGTCGACGTGGTCCAGGACCTGGCCTTTTCCCCGGGTGCCGGCGCGGCCGGTCGCGCGGCCCTGGCGGCCGGCGCGCCCATCCTCTGCGATGCGCGCATGGTCGCCGAGGGCGTCACCCGCACCCGGTTGCCAGCCGACAACCCGGTGATCTGCACCCTGCACGACGAGGGCATCCGCGAGCTGGCCGTGGCCCAGGGCAACACCCGCTCGGCGGTGGCCCTGGAGCGCTGGCGACCGCATCTGGCCGGCAGCGTGGTGGTGATCGGCAACGCCCCCACCGCGCTGTTCTATCTGCTGGAAATGCTCGACGCCGGGGCGCCCAGGCCGGCGCTGATCCTCGGCATGCCGGTGGGCTTCGTTGGCGCCATGGAGTCCAAGGATGCCCTGGCCGCCGACAGTCGTGGCGTGCCCTATGTCATCGTCCGCGGCCGGCGGGGCGGCAGCGCGATGGCCGCCGCGGCGGTCAATGCCCTGGCCACGGAGGTGGAGTGATGGCGGGCCGCCTGCTCGGCCTGGGCGTCGGCCCCGGCGATCCGGAACTCATCACCCTGAAGGCCCTGCGCCTGCTGCAGGGCGCGCCGGTGGTGGCCTATTTCGTCGCCAAGGCCAAGGCCAGCGCGGGCCAGGGCGGCAATGCCTATGGCGTCATCGAGGGCTATCTGCTGGACGGCCAGCAGCGCCTGCCGCTGGTCTATCCGGTGACCACCGAGAAGCTGGCGCCGCCGCTGTCCTACGAGACGGTGATCGCCGACTTCTACGACACCGCCGCCGCCCAGGTGGCCGACCATCTGGACGCCGGTCGCGACGTGGCGGTGATCTGCGAGGGCGATCCCTTCTTCTACGGCTCCTACATGTACCTGCACGACCGCCTGGCCGAGCGCTACGAAGCCCAGGTGGTGCCGGGGGTCTGCTCCATGCTCGGCGGCGTGGCCATGCTCGGCCTGCCGCTGGTCTATCGCAACCAGACCCTCACGGTGCTCTCCGGGGTGCTCTCCGCGGAGGAACTCAAGGCGCGCCTGGCCAGCGCCGACGCCGCCGTGGTGATGAAGCTCGGGCGCAACTTCGAGAAGGTGCGCCAGGTGCTGCGTGAGCTGGGCCTGGACGAGCGTGCCCGCTATATCGAGCGCGCCACCATGGACAACCAGCGCATCGTCGCGCTGGACGCCGTCGACCCCATGGCCTCGCCGTATTTCTCGCTGGTGGTGGTGCCGGGGGTGAAATGGAAGGGTTGAGCCCGGCCATCGTCATCCTCGGTCCCGGTGCCCTGGCCACTGCCCGCCGCTTGCAGGGCGGCCTGCCGGGCAGCCTGGTGCACGGCCTGGCCGGGCGGGTCGAAGGCGATGTCAGCTACAGCGCCTTTGGCGACCACCTGCGTGACCTCTATCGGCAACAGCGCCCGCTGCTGGTGCTCTGCGCCGCCGGCATCGTCATCCGCAGCCTGGCCCCGCTGCTGGACGACAAGACCGCCGAGCCGCCGGTAGTGGCGGTGGCCGAAGATGGCAGCGCCGTGGTGCCGCTGTTGGGCGGCCTGGCCGGCGCCAATCGCCTGGCCCGTCGGCTGGGTACGCTGCTGGACGTGGCCCCGGCCATCACCACCAGCGGCGAACTGAGATTCGGCACCTGCCTGCTTGATCCACCGGCCGGCTATGCGCTGGCCGACGTCGACGTGGCCAAGCACCGGGTGGCCGATCTGCTGGCCGGCGCCCCGGTGCGCATCGAGGGCGAGGCGTCCTGGCTGGATGAGGTACCCCTGGCCCGCGATCCCGAGGCGCGGCAACGCATCCTGGTCTCGCCCATGACCAGCGCCGACGACCACACCCTCCTGATCCATCCCCGCGCCGTGCTGGTGGCGGTGCGCGCCGATGCCGCCGCCGCCGCCGTGACCGCGCTGCTCGCCAGCACCGGCTATGCGCCGGGTGCCGTGGCGGTGCTGCTGGCGCGGGCGGAAGACATGGCCGCGCCCGGCCTCGCCGAGCTGAGCCAGACGCTGGCCGTACCCCTGAGATTCGTCGACACCCGCACCCCGGACTTCGCCCGGGCGACGGTGGCGCGGGCCCAGGCCCAGGGCCTCGCCCTGCACCTGCATGACCGGCCACTGGACGCCGAGGACCTCGGCCAGCGGCGTGGGCGTCTCAGCGTGGTGGGTCTCGGCCCCGGCGCGGTCGAGCTCATGGCACCCGTGGTGCGCCGCGCCCTGGACCAGGCCCAGGACGTGCTCGGCTACGCCACCTACGTGCAGATGGCCGGCCCCTTGCGCCCGGATCAGCTGGCTCATGCCAGCGACAATCGCGAGGAGTTGCAGCGTGCCCGCCACGCCTTCGAACTGGCCGCCAGCGGCCGCCAGGTGGTCATGGTCTCGTCCGGCGATCCGGGCGTCTTCGCCATGGCCGCTGCGGTGCTGGAGGTGCTGGAAGGCGCCGCTGACCCGCGCTGGGCCGCGGTGGAGCTGGAGATCCTGCCGGGCATCACCGCGGCCATGGCCAGCGCCGCCCTGGCCGGGGCACCGCTGGGCCACGACTTCTGCCTGATCTCCCTGTCCGACAACCTCAAGCCCTGGGCGGTGATCGAGCAGCGCCTGCGCCAGGCCGCGGCGGCGGACCTGGCCATGGCCTTCTACAATCCCATCTCCAAGGCCCGGCCGCATCAGCTGGATCGGGCGCTGGACGTCTTGCGCAGCTGCCGTTCGGCGAACACCCCGGTGATCCTCGGTCGCGACGTCGGCCGTCCCGGTGGCGGTCTCGAATACACCAGCCTCGGCGCCCTGCGCAGCGAGATGGTGGATTCGCGCACCCTGGTGATCCTCGGCTCCAGCCATACCCGACGCTTTCCGCGGGCCGACGGCGGCGAATGGGTCTATACGCCGCGCTGGTACGACCCAGGGTTGTTATAAAGTAACATTTGGTGCTTGAATCCTGGTCGCCGCTGGCTCACCCTCGGCGACCCCTTAGAACCTGTTCACGATCTCGCGAGCTAGAGCTAAACAAGGCGAAAATGGCTGAGGAAGCGGAGTTTACGAGTGGTAAATGAGCATTCCGAAGCCATTTTCAACGCTGTTTGGCCGACGCGCAGCAGATCGTGGACAGGTTCTTAAATCCCTTGGCGGGAAGCCGGTGAGAGTCCGGCGCGGTCGCGCCACTGTGAGCTTCGCGAGAAGCGAGCCAGACCTTGCCAGGGGACATCCATCATCCACAAGGGACGCGTCATCCCGAGGAGAGTCCATGTTTCGCCGTCTTCTGCCGTTGCTCAGCGCCGGCCTGCTGTTCGTTTCCCCCCTCGCCACCCAGGCGGCCAGCGCCTATCCGCTGACCGTGCACAACTGCGGTCGCGAGCTGGTCTTCGAGCGCGCGCCCCAGCGCCTGGTCAGCCTCGGCCAGGCCAGCACCGAGTTGCTCTTGCGTCTGGGCGTGAGCGCGCGACTGGTGGGCACCGGGGTCTGGTTCGGCGGCTTGCCCGTGGATCTGCAGGAGGCGGGCAAGGGCATCCCACGGCTGGCCGACAACGCCCCCAGCTTCGAGGCCGTGGTCGGCACCCGACCGGACCTGGTGGCGGCCCAGTACACCTATCACGTCGGCCCCGGCGGCGAGGTGGCGGACTTCCCGCGCTTCGCCAAGCTCGGCATCGCCACCTATGTGGCGCCCAGCGATTGCGAAGGCAAGGCGGTTACCGCCGATTCCAACAGCGATGGCAGCCGCAGCGCCCCCTTCGACATGCAGCTGGTGACCCGTGAAGCCCGGGAGCTGGCCGCCATCCTCGATGTGCAACCGGCCGGCGAGCGCCTGGTCGCCGACCTGGACCGCCGCATCGCCGCCGCCGGTAGGCAGGCCAAGGCGGCCGAGGTCCAGGGCCGCTCGGTGCTGTTCTGGTTTTCCAGCCCCCGTCTGGAAGGGGATCCCTGGGTGGCCGGCAAGCTCGGCGCGCCGGCCTGGATCGCCCGTGCCCTGGGCCTGCGCAACGTGGTCGACAGCGCCGAAGAGTGGCCGGCGGTGAGCTGGGAGCGCATCGCCAGCCTGGACCCGGACTATATCGTGGTGGCGCGCATGGACCGCCGCCTCTATCCCGCCGATGACGTGGACAAGAAGCTGGCCTTCCTGCGCAGTGACCCCCTGACCCGCGAATTGCGCGCGGTGCGTGAGAACCACCTGCTGGTGGTGGACGCCCCGACCCTCAATCCCTCGCTGCGGGTGGTGGACAGCGTCGAGACCCTGGCCGCCGACCTGGCCAAGTCGCAACCATGAGCCTGCCCCTGGCAGCCGAGGGGGCCCGGCCCTGGCGCTGGCTGCTGGGCCTGGCCGCCGTGCTGGCGCTGGCGGCGAGCGTGGTGCTGGCGGCGTCCTTCGGCGAGATGCCCATCGCGCCCCTGACCAGTCTGCAGGCCATCGCCAATGGCCTGGGCCTGGGGCCCTATCCGGTGGAGCGCATCGTCCAGGGCATCGTCTGGGAATACCGTCTCAGTCGCGCCCTGGTGGCGGCCTGCTGCGGTGCGGGCCTGGCGGTCTCCGGCGCCATCCTCCAGGCGCTGCTGCGCAACGCCCTGGCCGAACCCTATGTGCTGGGGCTGTCGGCGGGCGCCTCCACCGGCGCGGTGCTGGTGATGCTGCTGGGCGTCGGGGGCGGGGTGCTCGGCGTGTCCCTTGGCGCCTTTCTCGGCGCGGTGCTGGCTTTCGCCGTGGTACTGCCCTTTCTCGGCAGCGGCGGCAGCACCCGCATCATCCTCGCCGGGGTGGCCGCCTCCCAGCTGTTCAATGCCCTGACCGCTTATATCGTCGCCACCGCGGCCAATGCCGAGCAGGCCCGCAGCGTGATGTTCTGGCTGCTCGGCAGCCTGGCCGGGGTGCGCTGGCCGGATGTCTGGCTGGCCGCCGGGGTGGTCCTCGCCGGCCTGCTGGTGTGCCTGGCCTGTGCCCGGGCGCTGGATGCCTTCGCCTTTGGCGAAGACGCCGCCGCCAGCCTCGGCGTGGCGGTGGGACCACTGCGCCTGCTGCTGCTGGCCGTCACCGGCCTGATCACCGCCTGCCTGGTCAGCCTGGTGGGCGCGGTGGGCTTCGTCGGCCTGGTGATCCCCCATGTGGCGCGCTTTCTGGTCGGTCCCGGGCATGGCCGGCTGCTGCCCACCTGCGCCCTGATCGGCGCGCTGTTCATGGTGCTGGCCGACATCGTCGCCCGCACCCTGGTGGCCAAGCAGACCCTGCCCATCGGCGTGGTCACCGCCCTGGTCGGTGCCCCGGCCTTCGCCTTCATCCTCTATCGCGCACGGGAGGTCCGATGAGCCTCGCCGCGCGCGACGTCGCCTGGAGCGCCGGCGGCCAGCCGATCCTCGCCGGGGTGACCCTCGAGGTCCCGCCCGGCGGGGTGCTCGGGCTGCTCGGCCCCAATGGTTCGGGCAAATCCAGTCTGCTGCGGCTGCTGGCCGGGCTGCGCCGGCCGGAGCAGGGCAGGGTCAGCCTCGACGCGACGCCGCTGGCCGTGCTGCGCCGGCGCGACCTGGCGCGCCGGGTCGCCCTGGTGGAGCAGCAGGCCGGTACCGAGGCCGATCTGTCGGTGGCCGAGGTGGTGCGTCTCGGGCGCACGCCCCATCGCGGCCTGCTCGATGCCTGGAGCGTCCGCGACGCCGAGGTCTGCCAGCGCGCCCTGGCCCAGGTCGGCCTGGTGGACAAGGCCGCGCGGCGCTGGCACAGCCTCTCCGGTGGCGAGCGCCAGCGCGCCCAGATCGCCCGCGCCCTGGCCCAGGAGCCCAGCGAACTCTTGCTGGACGAACCCACCAACCACCTCGATATCCAGCACCAGCTGGAGATCCTCGACCTGGTCCGCCGCCTCCCGGCGACCTGCGTGCTGGCCATCCACGATCTCAATCTGGCCGCGCTGTTCTGCGACCGCCTGGCGGTGCTGCGCGACGGTCGCCTGGTCGCCGAAGGCGCTCCGGCCGAGGTGCTGACGGCCGCGCTGATCCATCAGGTCTGGGGGGTGAGGGCGCAGGTGACGCTGGACGGCCCCGACGGTCGGCCGACGATTCGCTATCGGCTGGGCTGACGGCGCCGCACCGGGCCGGCTCTCTCGTCGATCACCCGCTTCAGCGCCGGGCGTCCGCCCAGCAGGAAGACCAGTTCCGCGACGATGAACAGTGGACCGATGGCCAGGCCGGCGATGTCGTCGAGAAAGGCGGGCTTGCGTCCTTCGTAGTGGTGGCCCACGAACTGGATGGCCCAGCCGACCAGGAACAGACCCAGCCCCCAGCCCAGCCAGACGCCCGTGGTCCGGGCCGCCAGCGCGGCACCCAGCCAGAGGGCAAGACCGAGCAGGACGCCCATCAGCAGCCCCAGCGGCCGATCCAGGCGCAGGTAGAAGACCGCCACCGCCCCGGCCAAAGGTACCGCGGGCGACAGCGGCCAGCCGACCAAAGTAAAGGTCGGACGCGACAGCAGGATGGCCACCGCCAGGACGATCAGCAGGATGCCGGGAAAGTGGCTGGCGATGTTGCGCGGATCGCGGTGGTAGCTCGCGTATTGGCTGAGATGATCTTCCAGGGTTTTCATCGGCAGGCATCCAGGCGGCTGGGCGTGACACTTCAGCATGATCCGGATAAGCGCTCGCGTCTGCGGCGGCGAGCAGAAATGCGATTGCGATAATCGCCCACTCGCTCGATAATCGATCAAAAGCCTGCCGAGGACCGGTCCGATGGACGATAACCGCACCGCTCACGCCACGGGCCTGCCGCCACTGGCGGCGCCGCCCATCATCGCCTCGCCGGCCAAGCGCATCGAAGCCTTCACCGGCGACCCCAACTTCATGACCTCCCTGGCCCGCGGCCTGGCGGTCATCCATGCCTTCCAGGAGCGCAAGCGCCAGCTGACCATCGCCCAGATCAGCCATCGCACCGAGATCCCGCGCGCCGCGGTGCGCCGCTGCCTGCATACCCTGATGAAGCTGGGCTACGTCACCACCGATGGCCGCACCTATTCGCTGCTGCCCAAGGTGCTGACCCTGGGGCATGCCTACCTGTCGTCGACGCCGCTGGCGGTCACCGCCCAGCCAGTGCTCGACCGCCTCAGCGAACAGCTGCACGAAGCCTGTTCCATGGCCACCCTGGAAGGCGACGAGATCCTCTACATCGCCCGCTCGGCCACACCGCAGCGGCTGATCTCGGTGGACCTCAGCGTCGGCAGCCGGCTGCCGGCCTATTGCACCTCCATGGGCCGCATCCTGCTCGCCGCCCTGGACGATGCCGCCCTGCACGACTACCTGGAACACGCCGACCTGCAGGCCAAGACCAGCCGCACCCTCTATCAGCCGCCAGCGCTCATCGAGTGCCTGGGCCAGGTGCGCCAGCAGGGCTACGTCATCGTCGACCAGGAGCTGGAAGTAGGGCTGAGATCCCTGGCGGTGCCCCTGAGAGACGCTGCCGGTCAGGTGCTGGCGTCGCTCAACGTCGGCACCCACGCCAGTCGGGTCAGTCGCCAGGAGCTGGAGACGCGCTTCCTGCCGGTGCTGCTGGCGGCCAGCCAGGAATTGAGCACCCGGCTGTTTCATTAGCGAATCTGGTCGATTATCGGCCATATCGCCGATAATCGAATTGTCAGCTGTTCGAGGTGGGCTTAACGTCGGCGCAGTGGCGCAATCCGCCGATAACAACAACACGAGCAGACCACCATGACGCAAACCCTCGCGGGCGCCGTGCCCCTGGCCGATTCTTCGGCCACGGCGACAGCCGGCACCCTGGACGTCCAGCACTTCATCAATCGCCAGGCGCTGTCCGCCTACCAGTGGCGCATCGTCGCCCTGTGCTTTCTCATCGTCTTTCTCGACGGCCTCGACACCGCGGCCATGGGCTTCATCGCCCCGGCGCTGTCGGTGGAATGGGGCATCCCGCGGGCCAGCCTGGGCCCGGTGATGAGCGCCGCGCTGGGCGGTATGGTCTTTGGCGCCCTGGGTTCCGGGCCGCTGGCCGATCGCTTCGGTCGCAAGGGCGTGCTGGTGGTCGCCACCTTCATCTTCGGCGGCTTCAGCCTGCTGTCGGCCTTCAGCGCCAACCTCGAACAGCTGGTGATCCTGAGATTCCTCACCGGGCTGGGCCTGGGTGCGGCCATGCCCAACGCCACCACGCTGCTCTCGGAATACACCCCCGAGCGCCTCAAGTCGCTGCTGGTGACCAGCATGTTCTGCGGGTTCAACCTGGGCATGGCCGGCGGCGGCTTCGTCTCGGCCTGGATGATCCCGGCCTACGGCTGGCACAGCCTGCTGGTGCTGGGCGGCGTGCTGCCCCTGGCGCTGGCCGTGGTGCTGCTGCTCTGGCTGCCGGAATCGGCGCGCTATCTGGTGGTGCACGGCAAGCGCGCCGAACGCATCCGCCGGGTGCTGGCGCCCATCGGTCGCGAGGCCGCCGAGGCGCGACACTTCGTGGTGCCCGAGCAGCAGTCGGTCAAGACCGGCAACGTCTTCGCGGTGATCTTCAACCGCAACTACAGCGCCGGCACCCTGCTGCTGTGGCTGACCTATTTCATGGGCCTGGTGATCGTCTATCTGCTCACCAGCTGGCTGCCGACGCTGATGCGCGACGCCGGCGCCAGCCTGGAGCAGGCTGCCCTGATCGGCGCGCTGTTCCAGTTCGGCGGGGTGCTCAGCGCGGTGTTCGTCGGCTGGGCCATGGACAGATTCAATCCGCACAAGGTGATCGGCCTGTTCTACGTCCTGGCGGGCGTCTTCGCCTATTGCGTGGGCCAGAGCCTGGGCCAGGTCGCCCTGGTCGCTACCCTGGTGCTGGTGGCCGGCATGTGCATCAACGGCGCCCAGTCGGCCATGCCGTCGCTGGCGGCACGCTACTACCCCACCCATGGCCGCGCCACCGGGGTGTCCTGGATGCTCGGCATCGGCCGCTTCGGCGCCATCACCGGCGCCTGGATGGGCGCGACCCTGCTGGGTCTGGGCTGGACCTTCACCCAGGTGCTCACCGCGCTGCTCCTGCCGGCGGGTCTCGCCGCCCTGGCGGTGCTGATCAAGGGCGTGGTCAGTCATGCCGATGCGACCTAGCGTCGACGGCTTCCCCTTTGCCGGTGGCGGGCGCTAGGCGCAGGCGCTGCCACCGCGTAAAGTTGCACCCTTTGCACGCTCCGCAGTCACCCGTCTAGAGCGGGTGCAGACGTCCAAGGGGTTCCATGAAAGGTTTCGCTCGCCGCGGGCAGTGGGCTGTCCGGCTGGTAACGCTTATCGCTTGTTTTCTGATTGCCCCGGCCTTTGCCGAGACCCGTCAGGTCACCGACGTCCTCGGCCGCACGGTGACGATCGAGGCGCCGGCCAAGCGCGTGGTGCTGGGCTTCCACTATGGCGACTACCTGGCGGTCGGCGGCGAGCGGGCCTTCGACGCGGTGGTCGGTGTCTCCCGCGGCGCCTGGGAGCGCAAGGTGCCGGCCAACTGGGCGCTCAATGTCGCCCACCGGCCGTCCCTGGCGACCCTTCCCGATGTGGGGGAGACGGAAAACAACAGCTTCTCGGTGGAGAAGGTCCTCGCCCTCAAGCCGGATCTGGTGGTGCTGGCCGCCTGGCAATTCCAGGCCCTGGACAGCGAGGTCAAGCGCCTCGAACAACTCGGCATCCCGGTGGTGGCGATCGACTACAACGCCCAGACCCTGGAGCGCCACCTGACCTCCACCCGCCTGCTCGGCGTCATCACCGGCCAGGAGGCGCGCGCCGCCGAGCTGGCCGACTTCTACGCCAAGGTGGTGCGGGACATCCAGACCCGCATCGCGGCGGCCAATCGGCCGAAACCGCGGGTCTATGCCGAATTCGGCAACAAGGGGCCAGCCGAATACTCCTTCACCTACGGTCGCAACATGTGGGGCGCCATGGTCGCTCTGGCCGGCGGCGACAACATCGCCGCGCCCTTCGTCCAGTGGTGGGGGGTGATGAATCCGGAACAGGTGCTCATGGCCCAGCCGGAGGTCATCTTCATCTCCGGGCGCGAGGACAACAGCAATGCCACCGCCTTGCCCATGGGCCCCGGCGTCACCGCGGACGATGCCCGCAGTCACCTGCGCGCCTTCATGCAGCGACCGGGCTGGGCCAATCTGCCGGCGATCCGCGACGGGCGTCTCTATGGCGTCTACCAGGGTGCCTCGCGCAGCCTGGAGGACTTCGCCATGCTGCAGTTCATCGCCAAGCAGCTCTATCCGGATCTGTTCCAGGACGTGGATCCGCTGGCCAACTACCGCGAATACTATCGCCGCTACATGCCGATCCAGCCCCAGGGCACCTTCGCCATAGGCCTGACGCCATGAGCGAGGCCGCGAACGCCAGCCACGGCAACGCCATCGCCGAGCAACGCGCCCGTGAGCGCCGACGCTGGCGGGCCTGCGGGGTGTTTCTGCTGTTGACCCTGGCGGGTCTGGTGCTGGACATCGCCACCGGGCCGTCGCTGCTCTCGCCGCTGGAGGTGCTCAAGTCGCTGACCGGGCTCGGCGGGCGGCAGCCGATGACCGACGCCATCGTCCGCGACCTGCGCCTGCCGGTGGCGCTGATGGCGCTGGCGGTGGGCGCTGCCCTCGGCGCGGGCGGGGCGCAGATGCAGACGCTGCTCAACAACCCCATGGCCAGCCCCTATACCCTGGGCATGGCCGCCGCCGCCGGCTGTGGCGCCGCCCTCAGCCTGGCGCTGGGCAGCTTCGGCCTGGGCGCGCTGATCGGGGTGCCGCTGGGGGCCTTCGCCTTCGCCATGCTGGCGGCGCTGTTCCTCTTCGCCCTGGCCTCGCTCAAGCGCACCGGCAGCGACACCATCATACTCGGCGGTATCGCCCTGCTGTTCCTGTTCCAGTCATTGCTGTCGCTGGTGCAGTTCCTCTCCTCGCCGGAGCTTTCCCAGCAGATCCTCTTCTGGCTGTTCGGCAGCCTCGGTCGCGCCACCTGGACCACCCTGGCCATCGTCGCCGGGGTGACCCTGCTGTGCTGCCTCCTGCTCTTGCGCGATGCCTGGAAACTGGCCGCGCTGCGCCTGGGCGAGGCGCGGGCCGAGAGCCTGGGCGTGGACATCCGCCGGCTGCGCCTGAAGGTGCTGATCCTGGTGGCGGTGATGACCGCCACGGCGACCAGTTTCGTCGGGGTGATCGGCTTCGTCGGCCTGGTCGCGCCCCATATCGCTCGTTGGCAGGTGGGCGAGGATCAACGTTTCCTGTTGCCGCTGTCCGCCATCTGCGGCGCCCTGATGCTGTCCTTCGCCTCGGTGCTGTCCAAGTCCATCCTGCCCGGGGCGCTGTTCCCGGTGGGCATCGTCACCGCCATCGTCGGGGTGCCCTTCCTGCTCTGGCTCATCTTCGCCCCGCGCAGGCCAAGCCCATGATCCGCCTCCAGGACCTCGCGCTGAAGCGCGGCGACCGCACCGTGATCTCCGGACTCTGCACCGAGCTGCACGCGGGGCAGGTGCATGTGATCCTCGGCCCCAATGGCACCGGCAAGACCACCCTGCTGCGCGCCCTGGCCGGTGACCTGCCGCTGGCGGCCGGGCATATCGAGCGCGGCGAGCGGCGGTTGGTGGCGGGGGCTTCGCTGCGCGGCCAGCGGGAGGGCTGGCGCCAGGGCGTGGCCTACATGCCCCAGGATTCCCATGCCGAGGCGGCGCTGTCGGTGCTGGAGACGGTGGCCATGGGCCGCCTGGAACGGCTGACGCTGCACCTGGACGACGCCTTGCTGGAGCGGGCGCTGGGCAAGCTCGACGAGGTGGGCATCGGCCACCTGGCCTCGCGCCAGCTGGGCGCCCTGAGTGGCGGTCAGCGACAACTGGTGTTCTTTGCCCAGGTGCTGATGCGCGAACCCGAGGTGATGCTGCTGGACGAACCGGTCAGCGCCCTGGATCTGCGGCACCAGATCAACCTGCTCGATCGCGTGCGCCACGAGACCCGGTTGCACCAGCGGGTGACCGTGGTGGTGCTGCACGACCTCAACCTGGCCTGCCAGTACGCCGATTCGCTGCTGGTGCTGGTCAATGGTGGCCTGCTGGCCGCCGGGCGACCCGCCGCCATCGTCACCGCCGACCTGCTGGAAGCCACCTACGGCGTGGCGGTGGACATCCTCCACGACCGCCAGGGCCGCCCGGTGGTCCAGCCGCTGACCGGTCAGGCCTTCAGCGAGGCCTGATTTTCCATGGGTCTTAGAGCCTGTTCATAATCTCGCGAGCTAGAGCCAAACAAGGCCTGGGCGGCCCCGCGAGAAGGCCTGAGGAAGCGGATCGGACTCGCGCTCGAGTTTACATAGCGTAAATGAGCATTCCGACCGGGCTGGCGACCCAGGGCCTTCTCAACGCGGTTTGGCCGACGCGCAGCAGATTATGAGCAGGCTGTTAGAAGGTGTAGGTGAAGCCGGCCTGCACCGTACGCGGCTCGCCCGGATAGCTGTAGGCGTTCCAGGAACTCTCGTCGTAGCCCTTGTTGAAGACGTTGCGCACGTCCAGGTTCAGCCGCAGGTGCTCGTCGACCTTGTAGAAGCTCAACAGGTCGGTGACCGTGTAGCTGTCCATGCGGTAGTCGCTGGCAATGGTTTTCTGGCCTTCGCGCTCACCGACGTACTTGACGTTGGCACCCAGCCCCAGGCCGCGCAGCACGCCGTCATGGAATTCGTAGACGTTGAGCAGGTTGACGGCATTGCGCGGGATATTGGTCAGGCGCGTGCCGCGGGCCAGGGTGTTGTCCTTGGTGACCTCGGCATCGGTGAAGGCGTAGCCGCCGAGGATGCGCCAGTTGGGTGTCAGGTCGCCGGTCACGTTGACTTCGAAGCCGCGGCTGCGCACCTCGCCGGCGGCGACGTTGAAATTCGGGTCGACCGGGTCCGGGGTCAGGACGTTTTCCTTGACCGTGTGGAAGATCGCCGTGTCGACGCCGAGGCGGCCATCCAGCGCCGCCCACTTCATGCCCACTTCGTAGGCCTTGCCTTCCTCGGGATCGAAGCCGCCACCCAGGCGCGCCGCGCCGGTGTTGGGCTTGAACGACTTGGAGGCGCTGGCATAGAGGGCCAGCTCCGGGGTGAGGTCATAGCTGACGCCCAGGCGCGGGGTGACGGCGTTGTCGGCATTGGACCAGCTCTGACCACCGGCGACGAAGTTGTCGTAGTCGTGCTCGAAGCGCTCCAGGCGCACGCCACCCAGCACCTTGAAGCGCTCGGTGAGGGCGATCTGGTCCTGCACGAAGGCCGCCCAGGTCTTGAGGGTCTCGTGGTCATGGGTCGGCGTACGGGTCAGGGCCGGGCGCGGCTGACCGAGGACCGGATCGACCAAGTTGACCGGATAGGCGCTGACACTGCCTGGCGAGCGCTGGATGATCGACTGATAGTCGTAGTCTTCCACCTCGATCCCGGTGATCAGGGTGTGGCCGAGGCCGAAGGTGTCGAAGCGACCGGTCAGGTTCAGCTGCAGGTCGCGATCGGTCCACTCCAGCTTGCGGTAGTTGAAGTTGCGGCCGAGGGTCACGCCGTCGGCCTGCACGCCGTTGGCTTCCACGGCATTGCCCTTGAGGCTGCCGTCGAGGTACTGAAAGCCGCCGGCCAGGGTCCAGGCGTCGTTCAACTGGTGCTCGAAGCGCAGCTGATAGGCCTCGCTGTCGCTGTGCAGCAGGTTGGTGGTGCCCTTTTCCCAGGCATTGGTGGAGCGATTGGCCTCGGCGCGCTGGGTCAGGTAGTTGGTGCGACCGCGATCCAGCGGGGCGTTGCTGCGGATGATGTCCGCCTCGAAGGTGATGAGGGTGGCGTCGGTGGCCTGCCAGCTCAGCACCGGGGCGACTTCGTAGCGCTCGGTGTGCACGTCGTCACGGAAGCTGTCGCCGCCCTCGGCGATCAGGTTGAGGCGATAGGCCAGGCGACCCTCTTCATCCACCGGGCCGGTGGTGTCCAGGGTGCCGCGTTTCTGACCTTGGTCGGTGAACTGGCTGCCAAGGGTGGTCTTGCGCTCGCCCAGCGGCTGCTTGGTGACCACGTTGAAGGTGCCGCCCGGATCGCTGCGGCCATAGAGGGTCGCCGCCGGGCCGCGCAGGACCTCGACCCGCTCCAGGGTGGCGGCGTCCGGTGCGCTGGGATAGCCACGATTCATGGGGAAGCCGTTGCGGAAGTATTCGGAGCTGGTGAAGCCGCGCACCGTGTAGCTGGTCAGGCCCTGGCCACCGAAGTTGTTGCCACGGCCGACGCCACCGGCCTGGTCCAGCGCCTGCTGCAGGCGGGTGGCGGAAAGGTCGTCGAGGGCCTCGCGGGAGACCACGCTCACCGACTGGGGCGTCTCGTGCAGCGGGGTATCGGTACGGGTGGCACTGCTGGAACGTTCCGCCTTGTAGCCCACGACCGGACCGTTGGGCGATTCGGCCGCGCCGACGATGGTGAGGTCGGACAGCGCCTGGGGCGAATCTTCCGTCTGCTCCTGCGCATGACCGGCGAGGGGGAGGGCACAGAGGGGCAGCAGATAGAAAGCAGGGACCAGCCGGCGCATTGTTATCGTCCTGGGGTTCGGGGAGGCGGATTCTAGAGCGGCTTACAAAGTGGATACAACCGCGAGTCGTTACCGCCTGAGACATATTTTCATCGGACTGGTCGGTTCCTTGGCGACGGTGCGCCAAAATACCTTCGTAGCCAATTGCCGGCAGGCATCTGGCGGGCCTGCGCCGGGAGGCGAGCCCGGCACTTTTGCCGTAGCATGCCGCTCCTTTGCCGTCGTGACCGCCCATGAATACCGCTACCCTTGCCCACCTCTCCGAGCTGCTCCTCGCCGCCCTCGATTCGCCACCCGCCGAGGCGCGCCGGCTGGTGCACGGCCGTGGCCGGCTGCTGCCGGGGCTGGAACAACTCACCGTGGACTGGCTGGAAGGCGTGGTGCGGGTAGGGCTGTTTCGCGAATTGCCCGCGGCCGAGCTGGACGCCCTGCGCACGACTCTGACCGTCCTGGGCGAGACCCCGGCGTGGCGCGCCAGCGGCGCCCGCAGCCTGCTCCTGCAGCATCGTTACCGCCTGGACGCCGCCAGCGAGGCGCTGATCGGCGCGCCGGTGGGCGAGCACGTCATCCACGAAGACGGCCTGAAGTTCGGCCTGGACCTCACCCGCCACCAGAACATGGGGCTGTTCCTCGACATGCGCCTGGGTCGCCGCTGGGTGCGCGACCAGGCCGCCGGTCTGCGCATCCTCAACCTGTTCGCCTACACCTGTGGCTTCTCCGTGGCCGCCCTGGCCGGCGGCGCGGGCCAGGTGGTCAACCTGGACATGGCCCGCGGGCCCCTGACCCGCGGCCGCGAGAATCACCGACTCAATGGCCATGACCTGGGCAAGGTCAGCTTTCTCGGCCACGAACTGTTCAAGTCCTGGGGCAAGGTGCGCAAGCTGGGGCCCTATGACCTGGTGATCGTCGATCCGCCCAGCTTCCAGCAGGGCAGCTTCGCCCTGACCAAGGACTACGCGCGCATCCTGCGCCGCCTGCCCGAACTGCTCACCCCCGGCGCCCGGGTGCTGGCCTGCGTCAACGATCCCAGCGTGGGTGCGGACTTCCTCATCGCCGGCATGGCCCAGGAGGCGCCCGGGCTGGCCTTCGTCGAGCGCCTGGCCAACCCGCCGGAATTCGCCGACGAGGACGCCGAGGGTGGTCTCAAGGTGCTGGTGTTCCAGCAGGTACCAGCGTTGTAGGTTGGCGCCAAGCGTAGCGCAGCCCAACGGTGCGCAATTGACCCTGGCCGGTTGCGCTTCGCTGACGGGGCCGTGTCAGCCCCACCTACGCAGGAGCTCGCCTCAGCCCTGCTTCGGCAGTCGCCGATAGAGCTGCTCGACCTTTTCCCGCGCCCAGGGGGTGCGGCGCAGGAAGGTCAGGCTGGATTTGAGGCTGGGCTCATGGGTGAAGCAGCGCAGCGGGATGCGCCGACCGAGTTCGTCCCAGCCGTGATGCTCCACCAGGCGCGTGAGCAGGGCTTCGAGGGTGATCCCTTCGAGGGAGGCGCGGGGCTTGTCGGACATCGGCTAGGCTCTGGATGAGGGGAGGGCAGTGTAGCTGCTGCGGCGACTCGCTGCGCGTCGCGGCCCTCGATAGACTGCCGCACGATGCTGTTCGATAATCGAACGGTTAGTCGATTATCGGATTGTTTGCGCCGATGGGGCTTTGTAGTCTGACTCCAGACCGCCGCACCGGGCGGCGCCGACAACAAAGACGCGAGTCGACAATCCATGGCCCAGATCCTGTCCCTGAGCGAAGCCATCCAGCGCTTCGTCCACGATGGCGAGACCGTCGCCCTCGAAGGCTTCACCCATCTCATTCCGACCGCCGCCGCCCACGAGCTGATCCGCCAGAATCGGCGCGACCTGACCCTGGTGCGCATGACCCCCGACCTGGTCTATGACCTGCTGATCGGTGCCGGCTGTGCCAAGCGGCTGATCTTCTCCTGGGGCGGCAACCCCGGGGTCGGCTCCCTGCACCGGCTGCGCGATGCGGTGGAAAAAGGCTGGCCGCACAAACTGGAGATTTCCGAGCACAGCCACGCGGCCCTGGCCAACGCCTATGTCGCCGGCGCCTCCAACCTGCCGTTCGCCGTCCTGCGTGGCTACCAGGGCTCGGACCTGGCCAAGGTCAATCCGGACATCAAGACCATCGCCTGCCCCTTCACCGGCGAGCAGCTGGCCGCGGTGCCCAGCGTGCGCCCGGACGTCACCGTCATCCATGCGCAGAAGGCCGACCGCCAGGGCAACGTGCTGATCCAGGGCATCCTCGGCGTGCAGAAGGAAGCGGCGCTGGCCGCCCAGCGCTGCATCGTCACCGTGGAAGAGCTGGTCGACGATCTCCAGGCGCCGATGAACGCCTGCGTGCTGCCGACCTGGGCGCTCAGCGCGGTCTGCGTGGTGCCGGGCGGGGCGCATCCGTCCTATGCCCACGGCTACTACGAACGGGACAACCGCTTCTACCAGGCCTGGGACCCGATCGCCCGCGATCGCGACACCTTCACCCAGTGGATCGACACCTACATCCGCGGTACCGCGGACTTCGCCGCCTTCCAGGCGAAGCTGGCTGCGGAGGCCTGAATCATGAGCGACTTCACCACCAATGAAATGATGACCGTGGCCGCCGCCCGCCGCCTCGGCAATGGCAGCGTCTGCTTCGTCGGTATCGGCCTGCCGTCCACCGCGGCCAACCTCGCGCGCCTGACCCATGCGCCGGACGTGGTACTGATCTACGAATCCGGCCCCATCGGCGCCAAGCCCTCGGTGCTGCCGCTGTCCATCGGCGACGGCGAGCTGGCCGAAACCGCCGACACCGTGGTGCCTACCGGCGAGATCTTCCGCTACTGGCTGCAGGGCGGGCGCATCGACGTCGGCTTCCTCGGCGCCGCCCAGGTCGATCGCTTCGGCAACATCAACACCACGGTGATCGGCGACTACCACCAGCCCAAGGTACGCCTGCCGGGCGCCGGCGGCGCGCCGGAGATCGCCGGTTCGGCCAAGGAGGTGCTGATCATCCTAAAGCAGTCGCACCGCAGCTTCGTCGACAAGCTGGCCTTCATCACCTCGGTGGGCTTCGGCGAGGGTGGCGATCACCGCCAGCAGCTGGGTCTGCCGGGCAAGGGGCCGACCGCCATCATCACCGACCTCTGCATCATGGAGCCGGAAGCCGGCACCCACGAATTCGTGGTGACCGCCCTGCATCCCGGAGTGACCCGCGAACAGGTGGTGGCCGCCACCGGCTGGGCCATCCGCTTCGCCGACCAAGTCGCCACCAGCGCGGCGCCGACGGCGACCGAACTCGCGGCCCTGCGTGATCTGCAGGCCCGGACCAATGCCGCCCACGGCGGCCAGAAAGGAGCTGAGGAATGAGTCGCCCCGTCTATATCTGCGACGCCATTCGGACCCCCATCGGCCGGCTCAACGGCGGTCTCTCGGCGGTACGTGCCGATGACCTGGCGGCCATTCCGCTCAAGGCGCTGCAGGAGCGCAATCCCCAGGTGGACTGGACGGCGGTGGACGAGGTGTTCATGGGCTGTGCCAACCAGGCCGGCGAAGACAACCGCAACGTGGCGCGCATGGCGGTCTTGCTGTCGGGACTACCGGAAACGGTGCCGGGCGTGACCCTCAATCGCCTCTGCGCCTCGGGCATGGAGGCGGTGGGCCAGGCCTATCGCGCCATCGCCCTGGGTGAGATGGACCTGGTGATCGCCGCCGGGGTGGAATCCATGACCCGTGCGCCCTATGTCATGGGCAAGGCCGACAGTGCCTTCGGGCGCGGCCAGAAACTGGAAGACACCACCCTGGGCTGGCGCTTTGTCAATCCGGCGCTGAAAGAGACCTATGGCGTCGACAGCATGCCGGTCACCGGTGACAACGTCGCCGCCGACTATGGCGTCAGCCGCGCCGACCAGGATGCCTTCGGCCTGCGCAGCCAGCAGCGTGCCGCCGCGGCCCAGGAGTCCGGCTACTACGCCGAGGAAATCGTTCCGGTAATCATCAAGGGCAAGAAGGGTGACCTGGTGGTGGCGCAGGACGAGCATCCGCGTCCGGACACCACCGCCGAAGGCCTGGCCAAGCTCAAGCCGGTCAACGGCCCGGATAAGACCGTGACCGCCGGCAACGCCTCGGGGCTCAACGATGGTGCTTCGGCCATCATCCTGGCCTCGGCGGACGCCGTCAGGAAACACGGCCTGACGCCGCGTGCCAAGGTGCTGGGCATGGCCAGTGGCGGGGTGGCGCCGCGCATCATGGGCGTCGGTCCGACCCCGGCGGTGCGCAAGCTGCTGCGGCAACTGGACCTGTCCATCGAGGCCTTCGACGTCATCGAGCTCAACGAGGCCTTCGCCGCCCAGGGCATCGCCGTCCTGCGCGAGCTGGGCGTGGCCGACGACAGCCCCAAGGTCAATCCCAATGGCGGCGCCATCGCCCTGGGTCATCCCCTGGGCATGAGCGGCAACCGCCTGGTGCTCACCGCGGTGCACCACCTGGAAAAGACTGGCGGCCGCCTGGGGCTCGCCACCCTGTGCGTGGGCGTCGGCCAGGGGTTGGCGCTGGCGGTGGAGCGGGTGGAGTCGATCTAGGTTTTTTGTGTGGTGGTTTCATCGCGGCCATGGGCCGCTCCTACGACACCTGTAGGAGCGGTCGCTTCAGCGGACTACCCAGACCTCCTCGACACCTAGCCTCTATCCATGCCCACACCTCCTGTAACCGCGTGTGTCTCTCCGGGTCCGATGGCGGTAGGCTGTCCTCCGTCCATCCATACCTATAATTAAGGATCTCCATGAGCACTCACCCGCATTACAGCTTCGAGGAGCGCAAGAAGCGCATCTTCGCCATCGTCGGCGCCTCGTCCGGCAACCTGGTGGAATGGTTCGACTTCTACGTCTACGCCTTCTGCTCCATCTACTTCGCCGCCGCCTTCTTCCCGAAGAGCGATCCCACCGTGCAGCTGCTGAGCACCGCCGGCGTCTTCGCCGCGGGCTTCCTGATGCGGCCCCTCGGCGGCTGGATCTTCGGGCGCGTCGCCGACAAGTATGGCCGGCGCACCTCCATGGTCATCTCCATCCTGATGATGGGCGCCGGCTCCCTGGCCATCGCCTGCCTGCCCACCTATGCCAGCATCGGCGTCGCGGCACCGGCCCTGCTGCTGCTCGCGCGCCTGTTGCAAGGCATCTCGGTGGGCGGTGAATACGGCACCACGGCCACCTACATGAGCGAGGTGGCCCTGCGTGGACAACGCGGCTTCTTCGCCTCCTTCCAGTACGTCACCCTGATCGGCGGCCAGTTGCTGGCGGTGCTGGTGGTGGTGATCCTGCAGCAGGTGCTCAGCGACGCCGACCTGCGCGCCTGGGGCTGGCGGATTCCCTTCCTGGTCGGCGCCGCCGCGGCGGTGATCTCGCTGTTCCTGCGTCGCTCGCTGGAAGAGACCACCACCGCCGAGACCCGCGCCAACAAGGAAGCCGGCACCTTGAGCGGCCTGTTCAAGCATCACAAGGCGGCCTTCTTCACCGTGCTCGGCTACACCGCCGGCGGCTCGCTGATCTTCTATACCTTCACCACCTACATGCAGAAGTACCTGGTCAACACCAGCGGCATGGACGCCAAGACCGCCAGCGCCGTGATGACCTGCGCCCTGCTGGTGTTCATGCTCATGCAGCCGCTGTTCGGCATGCTCTCCGACCGCATCGGCCGCCGCGCCTCCATGCTGCTGTTCGGCGGCCTGGGCACGGTCTGCACCTGGCCGATCCTCACCGCGCTGGCCAGCGTCCAGAGTCCCTTCGTGGCCTTCCTGCTGATCTGCCTGGCCATGGCCATCATCAGCCTCTACACCTCCATCAGCGGGCTGGTGAAGGCGGAGATGTTCCCGCCGGAAGTGCGCGCCCTGGGCGTGGGCCTGTCCTATGCGGTGGCCAATGCCATCTTTGGCGGCTCGGCGGAATTCGTCGCCCTGAGCTTCAAGACCCAGGGGCATGAAGAGGTCTTCTACATCTACGTCTCGGTGATGCTGGCGGTGGCCTTCCTGGTCAGCCTGCGGCTGCCGCGGCAAGCCACCTACCTGCACCACGACCACTAGGAGCAACTGATAGACCTGCTGCGCGTCCGCCATGGGCGCGCGTGCAGTGCTCGGAACCCTCAGGTACCACTTGTGCACTCGTGCGCGAGCCCGGTCCGATTCCCGCGCGCACCCACCTGACAACCGCTCGCTACGTTTTATTAGCCGCCCCCACTCGAGGAGTCCCCATGTCCAACCTGCTGTTCGACGCCTACTTCACCCAGGCCGCCATGCGCGCGGTGTTCTGTGACCAGGGGCGACTGCAGGGCATGCTGGACTTCGAGGCGGCCCTGGCGCGCGCCGAGGCGGCGGTGGGGGTGATCCCCCAGACGGCGGTAGCGCCCATCGCCGCCGCCTGCCGTGCCGAGCGCTATGACGCGGCCGAGCTGGCCCAGGCCGTGGTCAGCGCCGGCAATTCCGCCATTCCACTGGTCAAGGCCCTGGGCCGGCAGATCGCCGCCCAGGACCCCGAGGCCGAGCGCCATGTGCATCGCGGCGCCACCAGCCAGGACGCCATGGACAGCGGTCTGGTCTTGCAGGTTCGCCAGGCGCTGGACCTCCTGGACGTCGACCTGGCGCAACTGGCCGAGGCCCTGGCCACCCAGGCCGAGCGCCATGCCGATACCGTGCTGGCCGGCCGCACCTGGCTGCAACATGCGACACCGGTGACCCTCGGCATGAAGCTGGCCGGAGTGCTGGGCGCCATCACCCGGCACCGCCAGCGCCTGGCCGAATTGCGGCCACGGGTGCTGGTGCTGCAATTCGGCGGCGCCTCGGGCAGCCTGGCCGCCCTGGGCGCTGACGCCCTGCCGGTGGCCGAGGCCCTGGCCCGGGAACTGGAGCTGAGCCTGCCGGAGCAACCCTGGCACACCCAGCGCGATCGCCTGGTCGAGGTCGGCGCCTGGCTTGGCCTGGTGGCCGGCAGCCTGGGCAAGCTGGGGCGGGACCTGTCACTGCTGATGCAGACCGAAGCCGCCGAGGTCTTCGAGCCCTCGGCGCCGGGCAAGGGGGGCTCTTCCACCATGCCGCACAAACGCAATCCGGTGGGCGCGGCGGTGCTGATCGCCGCCGCCACCCGCGCGCCGGGCTTGGTCAGCACCCTGTTTTCCGCCATGCCCCAGGAGCACGAGCGCAGCCTGGGCCTCTGGCATGCCGAGTGGGAAACCCTGCCGGAGCTGTTCTGCCTGGTCTCCGGTGCCCTGCAGCAGGCCCAGGCCATCGTCGCCGGGCTGGAGGTCGATGCCGCGCGCATGCAGGCCAATCTGGAATTGACCCACGGCCTGGTGCTGGCCGAGGCGGTCAGCATCGCCCTGGCCGGCCGCCTGGGGCGCGAGGCCGCCCATCACCTGGTGGAGCGGAGCTGCAAGCGCGCCGTCCAGGAGGGGCGCCACCTGCGGCAGGTGCTGGGCGATACACCCGAGGTCACCGCCGAACTCTCCAGCGCCGAGCTGGATCGACTGCTGGACCCCGCCCATTACCAGGGCCTGGCCCGCGCCTGGGTAACCCGCGCCCTGGCCGAACACCGCACCCTGCTTTCCCGTTCCCAAGACAAGAGGACTGCCTGATGACCCGCGTGCGTCTCGCCGATGGCGACCTGAACTACCGGCTGGAGGGCCCCGAGGGCGCTCCGGTGCTGATCCTGTCCAATTCCCTGGGCACCCACCTCGGCATGTGGGACGACCAGGCGGCGGCCTTCAGCGAGCGCTTTCGCCTGCTGCGCTACGACACCCGCGGTCATGGCACCTCTCTGGTGACGCCCGGCCCCTATCGCATGGACGGGAATGGCCGCGACGTCCTGGCCCTGGCCGACGCCCTGGGCATCGACCAATTCGCCTTCTGTGGCCTGTCCATGGGCGGCTCCATCGGCCAGTGGCTGGGCATCAATGCCCCCGAGCGGGTCACCCGCCTGGTGTTGTGCAACACCGCGGCCAAGATCGGCACTCCGGAAGTCTGGAACACCCGCATCCAGACCGTCGATGCCGGTGGCGAGCAGGCCATGCGCGACCTGCGCGACGCCTCCATTGGTCGCTGGTTCACCCCTGACTTCGCCAGCGCCGAGCCGGACAAGGTCGACCGCATCGTCGCCATGCTCGCCGGCACCTCGCCCCAGGGCTACGCCGCCAATTGCGCGGCGGTGCGCGACGCCGACTTCCGCGAGGTGCTGGACGCCATCCGCGCGCCGACACTGATCGTCGCCGGCAGCCACGACGCCGTGACCACCCCCGCGGACGGACGCTTCCTGCAGGAACGCATCCCCGGCGCCGAGTACGTCGAGTTTCCCGCCGCCCACCTGTCCAACGTGCAGATGGGCACTGCCTTTACCCAGCGCGTGCTGGCCTTTCTCAGCGCCTGAAGGAGTCGATCTTGGACGAAAGAGAACGTTACGAAGCCGGCATGCAGGTCCGCCGCGCGGTGCTGGGCGATGCCCACGTCGATCGCAGCCTGGAAAAGCTGACCCCCTTCAACGAAGAATTCCAGGAGATGATCACCCGCCACGCCTGGGGCGACATCTGGACCCGCCCCGGTCTGCCACGGCACACCCGCAGCCTGATCACCATCGCCATGCTGATCGGCATGAATCGCGAAGGCGAACTGCGCCTGCACCTGCGCGCGGCGCGCAGCAACGGGGTGACGCGGGAGGAGATCAAGGAGCTGATCATGCAGAGCGCCATCTACTGCGGTATCCCGGCGGCCAATGCCACCTTCCATCTGGCGGAGGCGGTGTGGGATGAGTTGGGGGTGGAGTCGTTGGAGGGGTGAGTTTTCTCCCTTCGCCCCTTGGATGACGCCCGCCGGGTTGGATTTGGTGGGCGTTGTTGGTTTTGGGGAGGACGTAGGTTGGGTTGAGCGTTAGCGAAGTCCAACGCTTGTGCTATTGGGTGCCAGGGCTGGTTATCGAGCGCTTTGGAGGTTTTTGTTTCGCCCACCCGGGCGAAATACTTTTTGCAGTCGCCAAAAAAGTAACCAAAAACGCTGTCCCCACGTTTCGGCCCTACGCTGCGCTCTGGGTGCCCTCGCTCCGGCGCCGTGGCGGGGGCACGGCACGAAGGGGCGTCCTGCCCCTCGCGCCTTGCTCGGCGTCCTGCCTCGCAACCCCCCGCCACGACACCGGAACTCGGCCTCACTGACGGGGACGGGGCGCAAGTCTGAGGCTGCGGTATTCACAGTGATTTGTAGCGTGGAAAACCGCGCAGCGTTTTCCACGGGCGGATACCGACGCTATCAGTGGACAAAGCTCCGCCGTTGTCCACGCTACGGACGGTTATAGCTCTTCAACCAACACTTTCAGGCTGGCGAATCGCCTCGTTCAGGAGGGCGAACGCCAGCGTCGTGGAGTGGGTCGAGCCGCATGGATGCGGCGAGAGGCCTAACGGGCCATGGACGGCCCGTGTAGGCCGACCCCGGAACGGCGCTGGCGTGAGCGGACCCGGAGCGCAGCGGAGGGCCGGATGGTCGGGGCAAGCGGTTTTGGTTACTTTTGCCGCGACTGGCAAAAGTGACTCGCCCAGGTGGGCGAAACAAGAACCTCCAACAGACCTTGATAAGCAGCTAGGGCACCAGCAGGTAAAGTCAGGTATCGAGGGCTGACCCGTGATGTTGGGCTTCGCTGACGCTCAACCCAACCTACGAAAGCCAGAAGCCGAACGCCGCCCCGGCCCAGGCCAGGGGCTACGCGCCTCTTACTTCGCCACTACCCGCGTAATCCGATCCCCCTCGGCATCATCCTGGCCCTTGGCCTTGTTGACCGCGTAGACCACGCCCTTGGCGTCCACCACCGCATGGTTGGGGTAGGTGCCCAGCTCCAGGTTGGCCTTGAGGGTGCCGTCCGGGTCGACCACGGTCAGGGTGCCGGCGCCGCGGTTGGTGACGTAGGCCAGGCGCTTGACCGGGTCGAAGGCCACGTTCAGTGCCCCGGCACCGGTGGTGACGTTGTGCAGGGTCTTGCCGCTCTTGGCGTCGACGATCAGCAGGTTGTCGCTGCCCTGGGCGGTGATGAACAGGCGATCGGTCTGGGGATCGTGGGCCACGCCCATGGGGGTCTTGGCGCCCTGGATCGGGAAGACCTTCTCGACGGTCTCGGTCTTGGCGTCGATCACCGCGGCTTCGTTGGTCTTCAGGCTGACGGCGTAGAGCTTGTGCACTGCCGGGTCCAGATGCATGCCGACCACGGCGAACTGCTCGCCGCGTACGCCCGACTCGATGGCGATGCGCTTGCGCAGGGCCGGGGTCTTGGCGTCGAAGCTGATGATGTCCGGGGTCATGGCCGCCGAGGCGAAGGCGCGGTCGAGTGTCTCGTCGACCACCACGGTGTGGGCATGGGGCACGAGGCCGGGCGCGAATTGCTTGACCAGGCCCAGGTCGCTCTGGCGATAGACCGCCACGGTGTTCTGCCGGGTGTTGGTGGTCCAGACGGTGCCGTTGCGATCGTCCACGCCCACGCCGTAGACGGCGTAGACACCGGCGTCCGCGCCGGGGGCGGCGGCCGGGGTGATCTGGCGTTCGATGGCCAGGTCCTTGGGGTCGAGCTTGAGCAGTTGCGAGACCTTGACCGGCGGGCGGCCCACGGCCGAGGTGACGAAGAGGGCGCCGGTCTTGGCGCTGCTGTCCACCTGGTAGAGGCCGGGGACCAGTTTGACCGCGGTGAGGCTATAGGCGTCGGCGCCGGATAGCGGCACCACCGGCGAGACCTTGAGCGGGAAGACCGCGGCGCCCGAAGGCTGGGCGGTGCTGATGACGATGGGGTGCTGGCCGGGGGCGGCGTCTTCGGGGATGCGCAGGGTCGCCTTGAAGTTGCCCTGGGCGTCGGCCACGTAGGCGGCATCGGGGTTGAGCGCCACGCCGCCGCGGGACAGGGTGATCTGCTGACCGGGGGTGAAGCCGCGGCCGTCCAGTGCGACCTCGCTGCCGGCCAGGATCGCGGTGCCGGTGACGGGGCTGGCCTTGATCTCGCCGTGGTAGTCCGGATCGGGGGCTTCGAAGCTGGAGCGCGCCTGGGCGGTTTGCCCGCCCAGCGCCAGCAGGGTGGCCAGCAGGGTGACGGAAAAGACGCGCTGGCCCTTGGCCGAAGACGCTGGAGCGATGTTCATCAGGGATTCCTTGTAACGGCGATCAAGATACCCGCGCCAGAGCGCCGGGCAGCGGAGGCCCTCCTGGGCTAGGCCATGTTAAGACGAAAGCGAAATACTTGCATTTAGATTTGCAGGTTTTACAGGTGCTCGGCGTCCGCGGTATCGAGAGTGCGCTGCATCAGGCAGGCGCCGGCGCCATAGCCGACCAGCTTGGCCTCGAGCGCGGCGTCGGCCGGGACCGGGTGATAGTGGTGGCGTTGCCAGTAGCCGATGGCGTTGGACAGCGATACCAGTCGACCCTGGCGCAGGCGGGCGCGCCGGGCCTGGCCCTTGGCGTGGCGATAGAGCCGCCCGGCCACGCCCTGGCCCTGGACGTCGGGGTGCACGGCGCAGTCGTGCAGGAACCAGGTCGAGGCCTCGCCCGGCAGTTGCTCCAGCCGGGCGCCCAGCACCGGTGGCAGGCCGTCGTCCCAGGGATAGGCGATCAGATAGCCCTGCAATCGCGCCTCGGCGTCCAGGGCCGCCCAGCAGTGTTCCGGGGCGAGCTCCAGGCGATTGGCGTAGAAGGCGTGGTCTTCGAGCAGGTCGGCGGGGTAGTTGGCCGCCTGGATGGCGAGGACGGCCGGGATATCGGCGGGGCGCAGCGGGCGTATCGAGGGCATGACGAGGCGGGGAAAAGGTCCGGCCGGGCAGTATGGTCACTGCCCGGCCGGGAGGCAAACGCCTCGGAGCCGTGGGTGGTGAGTCCCGTCGACTAGCCTGCGCCTTGGCACGAGGGGCCGGATTCCGCCGGCGACCTCGGCGTGCCTGGCGCCGCCTAAGGCGCTAGGCCTTGGCGATCAACCGCGAGTTGCGCGCGTTGCGGAATTGCAGGTCTTCGATGCCCAGCGTGGTGGTCTCGGCTTCCGCGCGAGCGGCGAGGATGAGGTCGTGGTGCGGCGACTTGGCGCAGACCGGGTCGGCGTTGCGCGCATCGCCGGTGAGCATGAAGGCCTGGCAGCGGCAGCCACCGTAGTCCTTTTCCTTCTCGTCGCAGGAGCGGCAGGGCTCGGGCATCCAGTCGTAGCCGCGGTAGAGGTTGAAGCCGAAGGAGTCGTACCAGATGTGCCGCAGGTCCTGCTCCTTCACATTGGGGAAGGCGATGGGCATCTGCCGGGCGCCATGGCAGGGCAGGGCGGTACCGTCCGGCGTGATGGTCAGGAACAGCTTGCCCCAGCCGTCCATGCAGGCCTTGGGCCGCTCTTCGTAGTAGTCCGGGGTGACGAAGATCAGCTTGCAGGGATGGTTCTCGGCCTTGAGGCGCGTGCGGTACTCGTTGGTGATGCGTTCGGCGCGCTCCAGCTGGGCCTTGGTCGGCAACAGGCCAGCGCGATTGCGCTCGGCCCAGCCGTAGAACTGGCAGGTGGCGAGTTCGACGAAGTCGGCTTCCAGGGCAAGGCAGAGGTCGATGATCTGGTCGATGCGATCGATGTTGTGCCGGTGGGTGACGAAGTTGAGCACCATCGGGTAGCCATGGGCCTTGACCGCCTTGGCCATGGCCAGCTTCTGGGCGAAGGCCTTCTTCGAGCCGGCCAGCAGGTTGTTCACCTGTTCGTCGCTGGCCTGGAAGCTGATCTGGATATGGTCCAGGCCGGCCTCCTTGAATTCGGCGATGCGCGCCTCGGTGAGGCCGATGCCGGAGGTGATGAGGTTGGTGTAGTAGCCCAGCCGGCGCGCCTCGCGGATCAGCTCGGCGAGGTCCTGGCGCACCAGGGGTTCGCCCCCGGAGAAGCCGATCTGGGCGGCGCCCATCTCCCGTGCCTCGGCCATCACCTTGAACCACTGCGCGGTGGTCAGCTCGCGACCCTGGGCGGCGAAGTCCAGGGGATTGGAGCAATAGGGGCACTGCAGCGGACAGCGATAGGTGACCTCGGCCAGCAGCCACAGGGGCAGGCCGACGCTGGGCGCTGCCACCGTTGGGGGCTGGGGTAGTTGCATAGGCGTGCCCGGCAGGCTAGTGCTAGCCGAGCAGGAGCCAGTGCTCTGCACGGGCGACCTCCATGAATTGTTCGACGTCGACGTCCAGCTCGGGCACGCCGGGGAAGCGTTCGTCGAGGATAGCGATGATGGCGGCCACGTCACGCTGGCCGTCGATCAGCCCGCCGATGGCGGCGGCGCTGTCGTTGAGCTTGATCATCCCTTCGGGATAGAGCAGCACATGGGCGTCCTGCGCCGGCTCGAACTGGAAGCGGTAGCCGGGGCGCCAGCGCGGCACCTGGGTGCGGTCGAAGCTCATAGGTCGATTCCTCGGTGCCAGCGACGCTCGGCGGTGACGCTGTGATAGGGCGGGCGGTGCAGCTCGTAGGCCATGCTCATGGCGTCGAGCATGGTCCAGAGGATGTCCAACTTGAACTGCAGGATCTCCAGCATGCGCTGCTGGGCGTCCCAGGTGGTGTAGTGCTGCAGGGTGATCTGCAGGCCGTGCTCGACATCGCGGCGGGCCTGGCCCAGGCGGGTGCGAAAGTATTCGTAGCCGGCCGGATCGATCCAGGGATAGTGGGTCGGCCAGGCGTCCAGGCGCGACTGGTGGATCTGCGGCGCGAACAGCTCGGTCAGGGAGCTGCTGGCGGCTTCCTGCCAGGAGGCGCGGCGGGCGAAGTTGACGTAGGCGTCCACCGCGAAGCGTACCCCGGGCAGCACCAGTTCCTGGGAGAGCACCTGCTCGCGGTCCAGGCCGGTGGCCTCGGCCAGGCGCAGCCAGGCCTCGATGCCGCCTTCGCTGCCGGGCTCGCCGTCATGGTCGAGGATGCGCTGCACCCATTCGCGACGGATCTCGCGATCCGGGCAGTTGGCCAGGATGGCGGCGTCCTTGAGCGGGATGTTGACCTGGTAGTAGAAGCGGTTGGCCACCCAACCCTGGATCTGCTCGCGGCTGGCGCGACCCTGGTACATGGCCACGTGGTAGGGGTGGTGGATATGGTAGAGGTCGCCCTTGGCGCGCAGGGCGGCTTCGAATTCGGCGGGGGTGAGGGCGTTGGGCATGGCGTTCACAACTCGATGGACATCCCGTCCCAGGCGACTTCCACGTCCTGGCGCTCGACGATGGCGCGCTCGGGGGAGTCTTCGTCCAGGATCGGATTGGTGTTGTTGATGTGGATCAGCACCTTGCGCTGGCGCTCGAAGCCGGCCAGCACCTCCAGCATGCCGCCGGGACCACTCTGCGGCAGGTGGCCCATCTCGGTGCCGGTACGGGTGCCCACGCCGCGACGCTGCATCTCGTCGTCGGTCCAGAGGGTGCCGTCCACCAGCAGGCAGTCGGCCTGGCCCATCAGCTCCAGCAGGGCGGCATCCGGCTGGCCGAGGCCCGGGGCATAGAACAGCTTGCCGCCGGTGCGCCGGTCGTGGACCAGCAGGCCCAGGTTGTCGCCCGGGTGCGGATCGTGGCGATGGGGCGAATAGGGCGGCGCGGCGCTGCGCAGCGGGAAGGGCGTGAATTCCAGATCCGGGCAGGCCGGGATGGTGAAGCTGCCGCTCAGGGCGATGGGCTGCCAGCTGAGCCCGCCGTTCCAGTGCGCGAGCATGTTGAACAGCGGAAAGCCGGTGGTCAGGTCCTGGTGGACCATCTCGGTGCACCAGACCTCGTGGGGGCAGCCTTCGCGCAGGCTGAGCAGGCCGGTGGTGTGGTCGATCTGGCTGTCCAGCAGGACGATGGCGCGGATGCCGGTGTCACGCAGGGCGCGCGCCGGTTGCAGCGGGGCGAAGCCGGCCAGTTGGGCGCGGATGTCGGGCGAGGCGTTGCACAGGATCCAGTTCACCCCGTCGTCGGACAGGGCGATGGAGGACTGGGTGCGGGCCTGGGCCCTGAGGGTGCCCTTGCGGAAGCCATCGCAATTGACGCAATTGCAGTTCCACTGGGGAAAGCCACCGCCGGCGGCGGAGCCGAGAATCTGGATATGCATGGGAAAGGCTGAACCTGGAAAAAGTACGCCCCGGCGAACCGGGGCGTGGGGCGCATCAACGGTTGGCGAAGTACATGGTGACTTCGAAGCCGATGCGCAGGTCAGTGTAGGCAGGCTTGGTCCACATGGGAGGTCTCCTCTTTTGACTGCGAAAGCCGGATGGATCCGGTCGCTGAGTTTAACAAATGTTACCTAGCTAAGGGTTTTTGCCGCGACGAATCGCTGGCGGTCCGGCGGACATAACTGTCTTACCGATCCTGCAACAGATTGACCGCCGGCAACGGCCCACGCTCCCGGGAAAGTGTTGAAAGCTATGACATCCAGCCGGATGGCGCGCTGGCATTGGCCAGGGCGAAGCGCGGCGCGTCGGCGGCGGTGAGTTGCTGCCAGGCCTGCTGCAGGGCCCCGTCGTCCAGGGCGGCCAGGGCTTGCTGCAGGGGCGCAAGATCCAGCGCACCGCTGCGCTGGAAACCCCACCAGAGCCGCTCGGCCAGGGCGGCGCGCTGAGGGGTGGCGGGACTGAAGTCGCGCACCAGCTGGCGAATGTTCTGCGCCAGTGTCACGGCCTCGGCCTGCACCGCGGCCAGGCTGGCGGCCAGGCAGCCCTCGATTTCCGCGAGGAGCTCCGCCGCCTGCGCATGGGGCGACTGCACGCCGATCAGCAGGCCGCCGTGATCGCCCAGCTGGCGATAGGCGGAAAACACCGCATAGCCCAGTTGCCGCTCGCTGCGCAGGCGCTGGAACAGCGGTCCTTGCAGGCGCGCCGCCAGCAGCCGCCAGGCGGCTTCGGTGCCAGGTCGCGCATCGGGTTGCGGGCAGAACAGCAGGAGCGCCTGCTGGGCATCGGCGCTGGGTTCGGGGTGCCAGTGGCGACCGGTGCAGCCATGCGGTTCGCCCAGCAGCCTTGCCCGGGGCCGGGGCCGGGGCCGGGGCCGGGGCGGCGGCGCGAGGGCGGCCAGGGACGCCTGCGCCGTCCTGGGCAGGCCGCAGGCCAGGGCCTGCCAGCGCGGGCCCTTTCCATTCACTGCCAGGGGCGTGACCGCGGTCAGTCGCTCGGGCAGGACCTTGAGCAACTGGCGGATCAGCATGGGCTCGGGCGGTACCACGGGTGCCGGTCTGCTGTTATCCAGCTCTGCCACCAGGCTGCCAAGTGCCTGCTCCAACACCGCCGGCAGCGCCGCGGCCCAGCCCTGCAGCCGCAATTCCCAGGGCGCCCCGGGCGGACTCCAGCGCAGGTTGACGCCTGCTTCGGCGGCCAGCCGGGGGAGCGCGCCCAGCACCCGGGCGTCCGGCGCGACCGGTGCCGGTTCCGGCCATTGCCAGCGCAGGAACAGCAGACCTTCGCGCTGCTGGGGCGCGAGGGCCTGGCTGATCGGCCAGGATTGCATCGCCGGAGCGCTCGGAACGACGGGTTCAGCGAGCAAAGGATTGGGCGGTGGCAGGCTAAAGCTGGCGGCGACGGACGATGCTCTGTCCGGTGAATCGGTCAGGCCGGCGGCGAAACCGCTGAGGCGCTCCGGAACCAGTTGCGCGAGCAGCCGTGGCCAGGCGGCCTGGGCGGCAGGCGAGAGGGCCGGGTGTGGCCAGGCGTCTCCCGGCCGATCCAGCCAGAGGCGTTCACCCAAGCGCCTTACCAGCGCCAGGGCGGGCAGGGTGGCCCACTGGCGCTGGACTCGTTCGGCGTGGCCCTGCTGCAGCGCGGCGAGGGGTGTCTGGCGCAGGGCGTCCAGCCAGGCGAACAGGGTGCTGGTCAGGCCGCCGGGACTGGCCTGAGGGCCGGGCGTGAGATCCAGTCGGAGCAGGCCCTGGCGTGCCTGGCGATAGGGCCAGGCGAGGCTGAGCCGTGCGGCCTGGCCCGCCTCGCGCAGGATCGCGGGCAGGCCGCCGGGATGCTCGCCGAGCAGCAGGGTTTCCAGCAGCTCCGCCGCTTCCCAGCTGCCGGGCGACAGGTCGTCGAGGGCGAATTGCAGGGCCAGGCTGGGCGGCGTGGCGGTCATGGTCTGCCAGTGTTCGCCTGTAGCCGGGAGCGCTTGCGGCGTTACGGAGCTGGGCGCCGCGCCAGGTGGCAGCAGGGCGCCGTGCTCGCGGGCCAGCTCTGCCAATTCGGCCAGCGGTTGCGGCCCGGCCAGCACCAGCAGGGCATTTTCCGCCCGGTAGTGCTGTTGCTGGAAGTCATGCAGAGCAGTCTGGAAGGTCGGGCGCTGCAGCGGCAGGCTGTAGCGGTTGCCGGCGTGGAAGCCGGCGGCCGGATGCATGGCGGGCAGGCCGGCGGCCAGGGCCAGGTCGCGGCGGGTATCGGCGCTGCGTGCCCAGGCGATGAATTCGGCGTGCAGTACCTCGCGCTCGCGGCGCTGGGCGTCTGGTACCAGCAGAGGCGCGGCGAGCATGTCCAGCAGGCGGTCCAGGCCGGCGGCCAGGTGCTCGGGGGCCAAGGCGAAGAAGAAGTCGGTGGTGGTCTCGCGGGTGCTGGCGTTGAGTTCGCCGCCGAGGCGCTGCACCAGCGGCATCAGGCCGTCCGCCATCGGATAGCGTCGGCTGCCGAGAAAGAACAGGTGTTCGAGAAAGTGCGCCAGCCCCGGAAAGGCCCGCGGCGCCTGGTGACTGCCGGCGCCGATGCGTGCCAGGGCGGCCGCCTGGGGCAGCTCGGGATCGTGCCACAGGGCGACGGCCAGGCCATTGGCCAGGCGCAGGCGGCGGTGGAGGGGGGCGGAGGTGGGCATGGGGGTAGCTTAACCGAGTCAGGGGGAAGGGATGGAGCGGGGTCCGCCCTCACCCCAGCCCTCTCCCAGGAGGGAGCGGTTCGGGGCGCGGCCTTGACGCCGTAGCGTGGAAAACGGCGCAGTCTTTTCCGCCGGGCCTCGGGTGCCTGGGGTCTATCAGCCCAGCTCTCTCCCAGAAGGGGAGGAGAAGAGCCCTCGCGGCCGCCCTTTTCGTGGAGGGAGAAACCCAGGCGAAAAAAATCCCGGCTGGGCCGGGATTTCGGTTTGGGGCGAGGGGGGTTCCAACAGGATGTCAAAATGCTCGAAGCATCCTCGTCCCGACCCCTCTCCCGGAGGAGAGGGGAGCTCAGGCGCAGGCGCCGTTACTTCTTCTCGGGCAGGGCGAAGGCCATCACGTAGTCACCCTGCTTGGTGCCCAGCGAGCCATGGCCGCCGGCGTAGACCAGCACATACTGGCGACCGTCCTTGCCGGTATAGGTCATGGGGGTGGTCTGCCCACCGGCCGGCAGGCGGCCTTTCCACAGTTCCTTGCCGTTCTTCACGTCATAGGCGCGCAGGTACTGGTCCAGGGTGCCGCTCAGGAAGGCCACGCCACCGGCGGTGGTGACGGTGCCGCCCAGGCTGGGCACGCCCATGGGCAGGGGCAGCGGAACCGGCGAGTTGTCGCGCACGGTGCCGTTCTTGTGCTTGTAGACCAGTTTGCCGGTGGTCAGGTCGAGACCGGCCACGTAGCCCCAGGCGGGTGCCTGGCAAGGCAGGCCCAGGGGCGACAGGAAGGCCGACAGGATCACGCCGTAGGGCGCGCCCTTGTTGGGCTGGATGCCCTCGGTCTCGCTCTTGCGCGCCGGCTGGTTGGCGATTTCCTCACGCGGGACCAGCTTGGAGGTGAAGGCCATGTAGCTGGGGTTGAGGAAGGCGATCTGGCGCACCGGATCGACCGAGATGCCGCCCCAGTCGAACACGCCGAAGTTACCCGGGTAGACGATCGACCCTTGCGTGGACGGCGGGGTGTAGATGCCCTCGTAGCGGTGCTCGCGGAAGGCGATGCGGCACAGCGCCTGGTCGAAGGGCGTACCGCCCCACATGTCGCTTTCCTTGAGGGTCGGCGCGGCCAGGTTGATCGAGGAGACCGGCTGGGTCGGCGAGGTATGGTCGCCTTCCACCGCGCCCTGGGGCACCGGGGTTTCCTTGATCGGGTAGATGGGCTGACCGTTGGTGCGGTCCAGCACATAGATGCTGCCCTGCTTGGTCGAGGCCATCAGCGCGGGTTTCACGCCGCCTTCGGTCTTGATGTCCACCAGGGTCGGCTGCCCGCCCACGTCCATGTCCCAGAGGTCATGGTGGGTGAACTGGTAGTTCCAGCGCACCTTGCCGGTGGCGATGTCGAGGGCGACCACGCCGGCGCTGTACTTCTCGGAGGCCGGGGTACGGTCACCGCCCCACTGGTCGGGCATCTGGTTGCCCATGGGCAGATAGACCATGCCGACCTTTTCATCGACGGCCATCATCGACCACATGTTGGGCGAGTTGCGGGTATAGATGCCATCGGCGGCGATGGGCGCGGTGGCGTCCGGATTGCCGCTGTCCCAGTTCCACACCAGCTTGCCAGTGTGCACGTCATAGGCACGGATCACGCCGGACGGCTCGTCGGTGGAGACGTTGTCGGTGACGTGGCCACCGATGATCACCAGGTTGCGGGTCACCGCCGGCGGCGAGGTGGAGTAGTAGCCGCCGGGCGTGAAGCTGCCCATGTTGGCGGTGAGGTCGACCTGGCCGTTGTCGCCGAAGTCGCTGCACACCTTGCCGGTGTCGGCGTTGAGGGCGATCAGGCGGGTGTCGGCGGTGGGCAGGAACAGGCGGCGCGGGCAGCTGCTGGCGACCGGGGTGCTCTGCTCGTCGACCGGCACGGCGTTGCCGGTGGCCGGGCTCTGGCCCGCGGTAGTGGTGCCGGCGTAGGTGGCGTCGTCATGGTAGGCCACGCCGCGGCAGGTCATGTGCGCCCAGCCCTTGAAGCTGTCGGCGTGCTGGGTGCTCAGCTTGGGATCGAAGCGCCAGATTTCCTTGCCGCTGTCGGGGTCCACGGCGATCACCTGGCTGTGCGGCGTGCACACATAGAGCATGCCGTTGACCTTGAGCGGGGTGTTTTCCGCGGTGGTCTCCTGGGGATCGTTCGGGCCGGGAATGTCGCCGGTACGGAAGGTCCAGGCGGGCTCCAGGGTCTTCACGTTGTTGACGTCGATCTGCTTGAGCGGCGAGTAGCGATCACCGAAGGCGGTGCGGCCATAGGACGGCCAGTCGCCATCGGCAACGGCGGGCGCGGCGCTCTGGGTGCCCGCGGTGTCGCGGCCCAGGTCACCGTCCAGACGGTTGTAGTTGACGAACTGGGCGACCAGGGCGACGACCGCCGCGATCACCAGGGAGCCGGCCAGCGGCAGGCCGCCGCTACGGCTGTCCAGCGGACGGCGGAACACCGGGATCAGCAGGACCAGGCCGAGGACGAACCAGAGCGCCAGGCGCGGTACCAGCTGCCACCAGTCGAACTGGACTTCCAGTACGGCCCAGGCGGTGGAGACCACCAGGAAGAAGGCATAGACCCAGACCCCGCTGGCCCGCCGGATGCACAGCAGATAACCACTCAGGGCGAGCAGCACGCCGCCGCCGAGGTAATACAGGGAGCCCCCGAGGGTGGCCAGTTTGATGCCCAGCCCCAAGAGGGCGAGGCCCAGGAGGATGAACAGGATGCCGAGTAACCTGGCAGGCAGGCCTCCCGGTCTCGCGTTGGAAGTGACAGTCATGGCAGCGCTCGCAATGCAATCGTGAAAAGAGACTTCGACTCGATCGACGACATCGCAAATCGGAACCGCATGCGGATCTGTCGTCTGCTACGTCTGAACCTGTTGTCTGTCTTATTGTTCCACCCCTTCGCCGGCTTCCCTGGCAGGAAGCTAGAGCGGTCGCGTTGAGGCGAAGCGGGGGCTGGATCGGGGGCGTCGTCTGGATCGGGCGGGTAGATAGTAAGCTAAGCATTGACTGATGTCACTTCGCGATGACGGAAGGAAGGGCCCCGTGGCGCGTCGTGCCTGCTACCATCGCGAGCCGTTCCCGCGATGCCTTCCGCCATGTCCGACGTGCTTGCCCTGGTCCAGGCGACCTTCGACGTCACCGCCCCGGTCTTCGCCCTGGTGCTGCTGGGCTGCGTGCTCAAGCGGCTGGGCTGGATCGATACCCCCTTCATCAACACCGCCTCGGCGCTGGTGTTTCGCGCCACCATGCCGACCCTGCTGTTTCTCGGCATCCTCAAGGCCGATCTCGGCGAGGCGCTGCAGCCGTTGCTGCTGGGCTACTTCGCCCTGGCCACGGTGGCGAGTTTCCTGGCCGCCTGGGGCTGGGCGATCTGGCGCTGCCCCCATGCCGATCGCGGCGTCTATGTGCAGGGCGCCTTTCGCGGCAACTGCGGCATCGTCGGCCTGGCCCTGGCGACGACCCAGTACGGCGACTATGGGCTGTCGGTGGGCGGGATCATGGCCGGCATGGTCATCCTCTTCTACAACGTCCTCTCGGCCATCGTGCTGGCGATCTACAGTCCGCACCTGGAGGCCAACTGGCGCACCCTCCTGCGCAGCATTCTCGGCAACCCGCTGATCATCGGCATCCTGCTGGCGATTCCCTTCGCCTATTTCCAGTGGCACCTGCCGCGCTGGCTGGACACCTCGGCGCACTATTTCGCCGGGCTCACCCTGCCGCTGGCGCTGATGTGCATCGGCGCCACCCTGTCGCTGGCCTCGCTGCGCGAGAGCAGCGGCCTGGCGCTGGGTGCCAGCCTGTGGAAGATCGTCTGGATTCCGCTGCTGGGCGTGCTGGGCGCCCTGGCGCTGGGCATCCAGGGGCCGGCGCTGGGCATCCTCTTTCTCTATCTGGGGTGTCCGACGGCGGCGTCGAGTTTCGTCATGGCCCGCGCCGCCGGCAGCAATGCCCAGCTAGCGGCGACCATCGTGGTGCTCAGTACCCTGGGGGGGATGCTGACCACCAATCTCGGCCTGCTCCTGCTGAAGGGATTCAGCCTGCTCTAGACCGGACCGGCCAGACATCGGTTATGTGAGAACGTTTATCGGTTGTGTCCGGCCAAAAAGTCAGATTTGAGCGTAAATAGTGTGGCCTCGATCGTCCCCCGGTCGGTTCGCCCTCTCGATGCCTATCGCAATAACTAGTTGCGAGGAGCGTGGCCGCCCACTCCCCAGCCTTACGCGTGGTAACCATGAAACGCTCGCTCCAATTCAGCCACAAGATCCTGCTGGCGGCCGCCCTGGTGGTGACCCTGGCCCTGGCTGGCTTCGCCAGCTTCAACGCCTATCTGCAGCGCCAGGCCATCACCCAGAGTCTCGAAGCCTCGCTGGGCGAGATCGGGCGCATCACCGCTGGCAACATCGCCTATTGGCTGGACGCGCGGGTCAAGCTGATCGACAGCCAGGCGCAGGCCCTGTCCCGCGACAGCAGCCTGGCCAATGCGGTGGGCCTGCTCGAACAGAAGCTCTACACGAGCAACTTCGATTCCACCTACCTGGGTGAGGTCGACGGCACCTTCACCGACCGACCCCATACGCCCATGGAGGCCGGCTACGATGCCCGCCAGCGCGACTGGTACAAGGCCGCGGTCAGCGCCGGCGGCCCCATCCTCACCGAGCCCTATCTCACCGCGCCGCCGCAGAGTTTCCTGTGCATCACCATCGCCGCGCCGGTCCTGCAGAACGGCAAGCTGGTCGGCGTGGTGGCCGGCGATCTGGTGATGGACAGCCTGATGAAGATGATCACCTCGCTGGACGCCGGCGGCCTGGGCGAAGCCTTCCTGGTGGACGGTGATGGCAAGATCCTGGTCAGCAGCCACGCCGATCAGGTGCTGAAATCGCTCAAGGACGTCTTCCCCGAGCAGACGCCGAGCCTGGCCCCGGGCTTCCATCACGTCCTGCAGAACGGCAGCGACCGCCTGGTGAGCTTCACCCCGGTCAATGGCCTGCCCTCGGTCAAGTGGTACCTGGCGCTGTCCATCGACCAGGCCAAGGCCTATGCCCCAGTGACCCAGGCGCGCAACCTGGCCATCGTCGCCACCCTGGTGGCGGTGCTCGCCATCATCCTGCTGCTGGGGCTGCTGATCCGCGTCCTGCTGCGCCCGCTGCACGACCTGACCCGCGCCATGGACGACATCGCCGAAGGCGAGGGCGATCTGACCTGCCGCCTGCCGGTGCAGTCCCGCGACGAATTCGGCGCCCTGGCCGAGGCCTTCAACCACTTCGTGGCGCGGATCCATACCTCGATCCGTGACGTGGCCCAGAGCACCGGCGAACTCAACCAGGGCACCCGCCAGGTGCTGGAAGCCTCGCAGTCGTCCATGCAGCAGTCGGATCTTCAGGCCCAGCGCACCACCAGCGTGGCCGCGGCGATCAACGAGCTGGGCGCTGCCGCGCAGGAGATCGCCCGCAATGCCGCCCATGCCTCCGGCGAGGCCAGCACGGCCCGTGCCCAGGGCGAGGAGGGCCGTGAGGTGCTGGACGAAGCCCTGCACGCCATGCAGGCGCTGTCGGCCAAGATCGGCACCAGTTGCGAGCATATCGAGGCGCTCAACGGCAAGACCGCCAACATCGGCCAGATCCTCGAAGTGATTCGCGGCATCTCCGAGCAGACCAACCTGCTGGCGCTCAATGCCGCCATCGAGGCGGCGCGCGCCGGTGAGGCCGGGCGTGGTTTCGCCGTGGTGGCCGACGAGGTACGTTCCCTGGCCAGCCGTACTCAGAGTTCGGCGCAGCAGATCCAGCAGATGATCGAGGAGCTGCAGACCGGCTCGCGCGACGCCGTGGCCCTGATGCAGGAAAGCCAGCGGCAGAGCGCCCACAGCATGCAGGTGGCCAAGAGCGCCGGCGAGCGGCTGGGCAGCGTGACCGAACGCATTGGCGAGATCGACGGCCAGAACCAGTCGGTGGCCACCGCGACCGAGGAGCAGACCTCGGTGGTGGAGACCCTGAACATGGACATCAGCGAGATCAACCTGCTGAACCAGCAGGGCGTCGACAACCTCCAGGCCACCCTGGCGGCTTGCACCGCCCTGGAAGCCGAGGCCGGTCGCCTGCAGCGGCTGGTGGGCGGCTTCCGCATCTAGCGCGGGCACCCGAAAAGAGGGTGCCGCTCCGCTCAAGTCGTAACGTGGCCGCCCGATAAAGAGTGAGATCGCCATGCCCTGAATCCGGCATGGCTCCACCCTGGCTACGGACGCAGACCTGTATGAAGCGACACCTGAAATTCAGCCACAAGATCCTGCTGGTCGCGGCGCTGGTGATCACCACCGCGTTGGCCGCTTCCGCCGGTTTCAATGCCTATCTGCAACGCCAGGCCATCGACCAGAGCCTGAGTGCCAACCTCGCGGAAACCGGCCGGGTCACCGCCGGCAACGTCGCCTATTGGCTGGATGCGCGGGTCAAGCTCATCGAAGGCGAAGCCCAGACCCTGGCGCGCGATCGCTCGCCCGAAGGCCTGGTCGGTCTGCTGGACCAGAAGATCTACACCGGCAACTTCGATTCCACCTACCTGGGCGAGGTGGACGGCACCTACACCACCCGTCCGCTGCGCAACCTGCCGGCCGGCTACGATCCGCGCAAGCGGCCCTGGTACGCGGCCGCCACCGCCGCCGGCACCACGGTGTTGACCCCGCCCTATATCTTCGCCTCCTCCGGACAGCTGGGCGTGACCATCGCCACGCCGCTGCAGCGCGATGGCCAACTCGCGGGCGTGGTGGCCGGCGACCTCAACCTCTCGGCGCTGGTGGAGATCATCACCTCGCTCAACGTCGGCGGCCTCGGCGAAGCCTTCCTGGTCGACGGCGACGGCAAGGTGCTGGTCAGCAGCCACCCCGAGCAGGTGCTCAAGACCCTCAAGGACGTCTTCCCCGAGCAGACCCCGTCCCTGCAGCCCGGTCTGCACGTCGTCACCCAGAATGGCAGCGACCGCCTGGTGAGCTTCACCCCGGTCGCAGGCCTGCCCTCGGTCAAGTGGTACCTGGGCCTGTCCATCGACCAGGCCAAGGCCTATGCCCCGGTGACCCAGGCGCGCAACCTGGCCATCGTCGCCACCCTGGTGGCGGTGATCGCCATCATCCTGCTGCTGGGGCTGCTGATCCGCGTCCTGCTGCGCCCGTTGCACGACCTGACCCGCGCCATGGCCGACATCGCCGAAGGGGAGGGCGATCTGACCCGCCGCCTGCCGGTGCAGGCCCGTGACGAATTCGGCGCCCTGGCCGAGGCCTTCAACAAATTCGTGGCGCGGATCCACACCTCGATCCGCGACGTGGCCCAGAGCACCGGCGAGCTGAATCAAGGCACGCGCCGGGTGCTGGAGTCGTCGCAATCCTCCATGCAGCAGTCGGATCTTCAGGCCCAGCGCACCACCAGCGTGGCTGCCGCCATCAACGAACTGGGCGCTGCCGCCCAGGAGATCGCCCGCAATGCCGCCCATGCCTCCGGCGAGGCCAGCACGGCCCGTGCCCAGGGCGAGGAGGGCCGTGAGGTGCTGGACGAAGCCCTGCACGCCATGCAGGCGCTGTCGGCCAAGATCGGCACCAGTTGCGAGCATATCGAGGCGCTCAACGGCAAGACCGCCAACATCGGCCAGATCCTCGAAGTGATTCGCGGCATCTCCGAGCAGACCAACCTGCTGGCGCTCAATGCCGCCATCGAGGCGGCGCGCGCCGGTGAGGCCGGGCGTGGTTTCGCCGTGGTGGCCGACGAGGTACGTTCCCTGGCCAGCCGTACCCAGAGTTCGGCGCAGCAGATCCAGCAGATGATCGAGGAGCTGCAGACCGGCTCGCGCGACGCCGTGGCCCTGATGCAGGAAAGCCAGCGGCAGAGCGCCCACAGCATGCAGGTGGCCAAGAGCGCCGGCGAGCGGCTGGGCAGCGTGACCGAACGCATCGGCGAGATCGACGGCCAGAACCAGTCGGTGGCCACCGCGACCGAGGAGCAGACCTCGGTGGTGGAGACCCTGAACATGGACATCAGCGAGATCAACCTGCTGAACCAGCAGGGCGTCGACAACCTCCAGGCCACCCTGGCAGCCTGCACTGCCCTGGAAGCCGAGGCCGGTCGTCTGCAGCGGCTGGTGGGCGGCTTCCGCATCTAGTCCGCGACAAGTCCCTAAAAGGGAGAGCCGACGTCAGGTCGGCTCTTCCTTTTTGCTGTCCGGCAGGTCAGCAAACCGCCCCGGACGCGGATGGTGCCTAGACCACTCGTCAGAAACAGCAAACTGATTGGCGCGTGAACTTGCTCTGGCCTGCCGCTTTGCGCGTATCGCCCGCTGCGCCTCGGCCCGACGACCGATCCGCGGTATCAAGAAAGCCTTTTTTCCCGCCGATGGGCTAGCTGTTACCGCCAGGTCGGGTGGAGGCCCTGCTCCGTCCGCGCTTCCCGCTCCTGGCACCGCCTAACCTACGGCGTGGCACCCTTTGCCACCCGGGGCTTCATGTTCAGCAGGCTGTACAAATCCTCTCGCGTACGCTGGAGTCTCGGCGTCTTTCTGTTCGGCGTCCTGCTGACCAGCCTGACCATGCGCCATCTGACCGAGCGCAACGAGCGACAGGTACAGACGGCCCTCAACGCGGCGGCGACCGACGTGCGCGAGCAGATCACCGAGCGGCTGCGGGTCTATGAGTACAGCCTGAGCGGCGGGCGTGACGTCATCGTGGTGGCCGGCGAGGGCTGTCGCGGGAACTGCTGGAGCACTACGGTCGTACCCACGACCTGAACCAGGAGTTTCGCGGGGCCGTGGCATAGGCTTCATCCGCCGGGTGCCCGTCGACGAGGAAGAGCGCTTCGTCCACGAAGCTCGATCTGGTGGTGCCCATCGAGCTGGAGCACGAGGAGTGGTCGGTGCTCGCGCGCATCGGCCGCGGCGAGCCGGTGCCGCACTTCGAGACCCGTCGTCAGCACCGCGACGGTCACTTGATCGACGTCCTCGTCAGCGTCTCGCCCATGCGCGGTCGTGACGGCCGGGTGGTCGGGCGTAGCCACCGCGCTACCGCCGACCGTCGTCGATCCGGCCGCCCTGATCACCGTTGCCGATGCGCAGCTCTATGCGGCCAAGCACCAGGGCCGCGCCTGGGTCTGCGCCGCCGAACTGGTCGGCTGAGGCAATCGGTCGAAAGGGGACCGGTCAGGTAACGCCGGGTAACAGAGGCTCAGGCTTTCTTCGCTGTCCAGGCTGGGCGGCGAGGCGGCAGACTGTCAGACTGCGGGCAGGGATTCTGCCGCCGGTAATCTATGTACGCCTTCACGCAACGCCAGGCCATCTTGGCCAGCTGGATCATCGTCTTCACCGCGCTCTATCTGGTTCTCCCGCTCAAGCTCCTGCCCAGCCTGCTAGCCGGCCTGCTGGTGTACGAACTGGTCAACACCCTGGCCGGGCGCCTGCAGCGCCATCTGCCCGGCGGCGGCGCGCGCTGGCTCGCCGTGGCCCTGCTCGGCACCCTGGTGGTGAGCCTGCTGACGCTGTTCTTCGTCTGGTTCACCAGCTTCATCATCCAGGAGGTGCAGAACCCCGGGCGGCTGCTGGACAAGTTCATGGTGCTCACCGAGCGCGCCCGTGCCCAATTGCCGCCCTCGCTGGACGCCTACCTGCCGGCCAACGCCGACAGCATGAAGCAGGAGCTGGTGGAATGGGTGCGCGCCCATGTGGCGCAACTGCAGCTGTTCGGTCGCGATGCGGCGCGGACCTTTGTCATCGTGCTGATCGGCATGATCCTCGGCGCCATCGTCGCGCTGCAGCCCACCCCCGATCCCGAGCGCCTGCGCCCGCTGTCCGGCGCGCTGCTGGTGCGCCTCGGCCTGGTGGCCCAGGCCTTTCGCAACATCGTCTTCGCCCAGATCAAGATTTCGCTGCTCAACACCACCCTGACCGGCATCTTCCTGCTCGGCGTGTTGCCGTTGTTCGATGTCCATCTGCCGCTGGCCAAGACCCTGGTGATCCTCACCTTCATCCTTGGCCTGCTGCCGGTGATCGGCAACCTGATGTCCAACACCCTGATCTTCATCGCCGGCCTGTCGCTGTCGATCTGGGTCGCGGTGGCGGCGCTGGGCTACCTGATCGCCATCCACAAGCTGGAGTACTTCCTCAACGCCCGCATCGTCGGCGGCCAGATCAGCGCCCGTTCCTGGGAACTCTTGGTGGCCATGCTGGTGTTCGAGGCGGCCTTCGGTCTACCGGGCCTGGTGGCGGCGCCGGTGTACTACGCCTATCTCAAGAGCGAGTTGAGGGCGGAAGGGCTGGTGTAATGAGTGGTCAGATCCGCGTCCTGGTGCTCTGCGTGCTGCGTCAGGGCAAGCGCATGCTGGTGCGTGAGACGCAGGACCCGCACGATGGCCGGCGCTTCTGTCGGCCCCTGGGCGGTGGCGTGGAGTTCGGCGAAACCAGCCAGGCGGCGGTGCGGCGCGAGATCCGCGAAGAGCTGGGCGCGGAGCTGGCCGAGGTAAGGCTGCTGGGCACCCTGGAATCGCTGTTCAGCTACGCGGGGCGGCCGGGCCATGAGGTGGTGCTGGTCTACGCCGCCGAATTTGCCGATCGGCACCTCTATGCGCAGGCAGAGCTGCCCGGCCAGGAGAGCGATGGTGAGGCCTTCATGGCTACCTGGCGCTCGCTCGATGCCTTCGACGACACCTGTCGGCTGGTACCCGAAGGCCTGCGGGCGCTGCTCGCTACCGCCAGCTAGGGCCTCTGCCCGATCACTGACGATCCAGATTCGCCCACATGCGCTGCCAGAAGGCGCCAGCTTCTTCATTGATGGCGCGCCATGCCTGTTCCAGCCGCAGGCGCTCGGGCGCTTCGAGATCCTCCGGGCAGGCCAGGTAGCGATCGGCGGCGGCCTGGGCCTCGGCCTGCAAGCGGCGCCATTCACGCACGTCATCCAGCCAGCAGCGGCCGGTGATCGTCTCGTAGTACTCGTGGGCGATCGCGTCTTTGCTCATGGGGCGTTCCGGATTGGGGTTACAGGCCTAGACCGCACCCGACGTCCGGGGTGCCCGCCTCAGGCGTCGAAGAAGTCCACGTGGCCGTTCTCCAAGGTGTAGTAGGCGCCCACCACCTTGACCCGACCGTCCTGTTGCGGTGCCAGCAGGGTCGGCTCGGAGGCTGCGCGCAGGCGCCTGACGGTGCGCTGTACGTTGCTGCGCACCGCCGCTTCCAGCAGGTCCGGCGGATTGCCAGCGCGGGCGCTGAGCACCGCCGGCAGGATGGGTTCGATCATGGCGCCGATGGCGCCGGGATAGAGGGCGTTCTGCTCCACCACCGCCACCGCGGCCTCCACCGCGCCGCACTTCTCGTGGCCCATCACCACGATCAGCGGCACCCCCAGTTGGCTGATGGCGTACTCCACCGAGCCCAGCGCGGTGGTGTCCAGGGTATTGCCGGCGTTGCGCACGATGAACAGCTCGCCCAGGCCACGGCCGAACAGCAGCTCCGGCGAGACCCGCGAATCCGAGCAGGACACCAGGACGCAGAAGGGTGTCTGGCCCTTGGCGATCTCCAGACGACGATTGCGATTGGTTTCCCCATGCAGGGGCTGGTCGTCCATGAAGTCTTGATTGCCGTCGATCAGCCGTTGCAGGGCCTGCTCGGCGGTGAGGGTGGTATGGGCCTTGGTCGGGGCGGCCAGGGCGGGCAGGGCGAGAGGCGCCAGGGCAGCGGCCACCGGCAGGCAGCAGGCGCAATGCAGGAGTTGACGACGCGACAGGGAGGGCTTCATCGGGGCGACCTCTTCAGCTACGGACGGGCGTGAGCGAGCCGGTACTGCGGTCTCCAGCGCCAGGGATAACTATTGTCGTCCGCCGCCGATTCCGCCAGGCGAGGCGGCGCGTATCCGACCCGTGGAAAAACGCCGGGCATGAAAAAGCCGCGTCGGAACGCGGCTTCGGGACTCGCTCAGGTAGGCGTCACTGCCGCGCCAGTACCGTGCTGCGACCGGCCTTGGGTGCGCCCGGCAGGGGGCTCAGCGCGCCGGTTTCCAGCCAGCGGCGCACGCGGGTGGCGTCGGCCATGTGGGTGAACTTGCCGAAGGCGTCCATCACCACGAAGGCCACCGGGCGACCGGCCATCACGGTGCGCATCACCAGGCAGTGACCGGCCTTGTCGGTGTAGCCGGTCTTGGTCAGCTGCACGCTCCAGTCGGCGTTGTAGACCAGGTGGTTGGTGTTGCGAAAGCCCAGCACATAGTTGGGGTTGTGGAAGGCCTGGGTCTTTTCCGGGGTGGTGCTGAGCTGACCGAGCAGCGGATAGTGCTCGGTGGCCTTGAGCAGGGTGACCAGGTCACGCGCGGTGGAGACGTTCAGCGGCGACAGGCCGGTGGGCTCGGCGTAGCGGGTGTTTCTCATGCCCAGGGCGCGCGCCTTGGCATTCATGGCGGCGACGAAGGCCCGCTGGCCACCCGGATAGTGGTGGGCGAGGCTGGTGGCGGCGCGGTTTTCCGAGGACATCAGCGCCAGTTGCAGCATGTCGCGACGGGTCAGCTGGCTGCCCAGGCGCACCCGCGAGAAGATGCCGCGCATGGCCGGATTCTCGCTGATGTCGATGTCGATGGTCTGCTCCAGCGGCAGCCGGGCATCGAGCACCACCATGGCGGTCATCAGCTTGGTCACGGAAGCGATGGGGGCGACTTGGTCGGGATTCTGGGAGAACAGGACCTGGTTGGTCTTGAGGTCGACGACCAGGGCGTGGTTCGAGGCCAGGCGCTGGGCGGTGGCGGCCGCCGCGGCCTTGACCTTCGGTGGGGTCTGGGCCAGGACGGCCGGACTCAGCCCGACCAAGCCAGCCAGCAGCAGGCCGGCAAGTTGATGACAGATCTTCACGGTGGCAGCTCTCAAAAGGGGGCGGGGTTAGAACAACCGCGAACGGCAATGCCCCTTGCAGATCAAGGACATTGCTCGGAGATTTCACGTCTTTTATCACCCGGAATGTCGGCTGGGAATCCGACAAGGCAGCTTTTTACACAGCGCGCTGGCAAAAAGTCACAATTAGTTGCAGATGGGCGACGGACGGCAGGGATGGCGGGGCGAAAGGGCGCCCGAGAGGCCTCGGGCGCCTTGCCTTTCAGTCGTGGGCTTCCTGGGCGGCGGGGCCGAGCATGCTGCCGGTGACCAGGTAGCGCTCGTGCCAGGCCAGGGCCTCGGGCAGCAGGTGCGGGGTGTGCTTGCCGTGGCTGCCGGCCAGGGCGCGCGCGAAGTAATCCTCCAGCGCCGGACGGAAACTCGGGTGCACGCAGTGGTCGAGGATGGCCCGGGCGCGCTGCTTGGGACTGAGCATGCGCAGGTCGGCCAGGCCCTGGTCGGTGACGATCACCGCGACATCGTGCTCGGTGTGGTCGACGTGACTGACCATGGGCACCAGGGTCGAGATCAGCCCGTTCTTGGCCGTGCTCGGCGCCATGAACACCGACAGATAGGCGTTGCGGGCGAAGTCGCCGGAGCCGCCGATGCCGTTCATCATCCCGGTGCCCATCTGGTGGGTGGAGTTGACGTTGCCATAGAGGTCGGCTTCGAGCATGCCGTTGAGGGCGATGCAGCCCAGCCGCCGCACCAGTTCCGGGTGATTGCTGACCCCCTGCTGGCGCAGGATGATGCGCTGGCGCAGGGACTCGGCGTGCTCGACGAAGCGCTCGATGCCCGCCGGGCTCAGGGAGAAGGAGGTGGCCGAGGCCAGCTCCATCTTGCCGCTGATGAGCAGTTCCAGCATGCCGTCCTGGATCACCTCGGTGAAGGCGGTCAGTCCCTCGAATTCGCTTTCGGCCAGGCCCTGCATGAAGGCATTGGCGATGTTGCCGACCCCCGACTGGAGCGGCAGCAGGTTGGCCGGGATGCGCCCCTGGCCGACCTCGAAGCGGAGAAAGTCCAGCAGGTGCGCGGCGATGGCCTGGGAGGCGGCGTCCGGTGCCTTGAACGGGCTGTTGCGGTCGGGGGCGTCGGTCTCCACCACGGCCACCACCTTGTCCAGCGGCACTTCGAGATAGGGCGAGCCGATGCGGTCGCCGGGATGCGCCAGCGGAATCGGCGTGCGGTGAGGCGGCAAGGCACCGTCGGTGTAGATGTCGTGCATGCCGTCCAGGGCGTCGGGCTGCCAGCGATTGACCTCGAGGATCACCGCATCGGCCATGTCCAGCCAGGTCTTGTTGTTGCCCACCGAGGAGGAGGGCACCAGCAGACCGTCTTCGCGAATGGCGGCGATCTCCACCACGGCCACGTCGATCTTGCCGAAGAAGCCATAGCGGACCTTTTCCGCCAGCTGGCCCAGGTGGATGTCCATGTACTCCAGGCCACCGGCGTTGATGCGGCTGCGCAACTCCGGATCGGACTGGAAGGGCACCCGCAACTCGATGCCATCGACCCGCGCCAGGGCGCCATCCAGCTCAGGTGCGGTGGACGCGCCGGTCAGCACCTTGATGCGAAAGGGCTCGCCGGCGCCGTGGCTGGCGGTGATGCGCTGGGCCAGGGCGCCGGGTACGGCCTTGGGATAACCGGCCCCGGTGAAGCCGCTCATGCCCACGGTCATGCCGTGACGGATGAACTGCGCGGCCTGCTCGGCGCTCTGGCGCTTGGCGGCGAAACCGGGATGGCGAATACGGTGGGACATGACGACCTCTGCGGGTGTTATCGAAAGCACACTAAGGATGTGGATTCTACGCCGAAGGGATGCTTAGGTCCCTAAGCAAAAGGTCGGGTGGGAGGGGAAATTTTTGGGGGAGTGTGGCGTAGGTTGGGTTGAGCGATAGCGAAGCCCAACGGTGCCTAGCCATCTCGAACATCGGTATTCGTAGGTTGGCGCTGAGCGTAGCGAAGCCCAACATCGCGAAGGTCGGTCGAAGTGCCTTGGCTTAATGGTGTCCTAGCTGTTCATCGTGGTCTGCTTGTGGCTCTTGTTTCGCCCACCCGGGCGACTCACTTTTTTCAGTCGCGAAAAAAGTAAGCAAAAACGCTTGCCCCGACCATCCGGTCTTCCGCTTCGCTCCAGGTCCGCTCACGCCAGCGCCGTTCCGGGGTCGGTCCAGATGGGCCGTCCATGGCCCACTGGACCTCTCGCCGCATCCATGCGGCTCGCCCCACTCCACGACACTGGCGTTCGCCCTCCTGAACGGGGCGATTCGCCAGCCTGAAAGTGTTGGTTGAAGAGCCCGTAGCGTGGACAACGGCGCAGCCTTGTCCATTGTTCAAGACCAAGCTCACTTGTGGAAAACGCCGCCACGCTCTGACACCACTGAAATCGCGGCCATGCCGGTCCGCCGATGCGGCCGCTCCTACGGGATATCTGGCTTCTGTAGGAGCGGTCGCTACGGCGCACCGGCGTGGCCGCGATAAAGAACGAGCTCCAAGGGGCCTGGGCTTCGGTGGTTGAAGGACTGTCGCGTGGAAAACGCTGCGTGGTTTTCCACGCTACGACTCACTCTGGCTCTGCTTGTAATCACCACAGTCTCAGGCTGGCGCCCCGTCCCCGTTAGAGAGGCCGAGTGTAGGTGTCGCGGAGGGGGATGCGAGGCAGGACGCCGAGCAAGGCGCGAGGGGCAGGAAGTCCCTTCGTGCCGCGCCCCCGGAGCGGCGCCGGAGCAAGGGGACCCGGAGCGTAGCGGAGTGCCGAAACGTAGGGACAGCGGTTTTGGTTACTTTTGTCCGGGGCGCGCAGCCGCGATTGGCAAAAGTGACTCGCCCGGGTGGGCGAAACAAAAACCATCAAAGCACTTGGTAATCCGCCTAGGCATTGATCAAAGTCCCAAGCCCAAAGCGTTGGGCTTCGCTATCGCTCAACCCAACCTACGCCGATCCGCCAGGGTCACCACAGCCTGGGCATTGGGCACTTAAAGCCCAACCTGCCCCCTTACGCCACCATCATGATCCATGGCACCCCGATCCCCAGCAGCACCAGCAGGAACAGCGCGCCGAAGATCGTCCCCAGTCGCCAGTAGTCGGCGCTGGGCAGGTAGCCGCTGCCGTAGTACACCGGACTCGGCCCGGTGCCATAGGGGGTGATGATGCCCATCAGCCCCAGGGAGGTGCCCAGCAGCAGGGCGAACACCGGCAGGTCGATGCCGGGGATACCCATGCCGGCGGCCAGCATCACCGGCAGCAGCGCCGTGGTGTGGGCGGTGGAGCTGGCGAAGAGGTAGTGGGCGAGATAGAACACCGTGACCAGCACCACCATGGCGGTGCCGGCATGGAAGCCGCCCAGGTGGCCGGCGACCCACTGGCCGAACCAGGCGACGAAGCCGACCCGGGTCAGGCCGTCGGCCAGGGCCACCAGGGTGGCGAACCAGGCGAAGGTGTTCCAGGCGGCCTTGTTGCCCAGGGCGTCGTCCCAGGTGATGACCTTCAGCAGCAGCATCAGCACGATGACCAGGATCCCCACCAGGGCCGGATCGGCCCAGGCGGCGCCGAAGATCCATAGCGCCAGGGCGCCGATCACCAGGGCCAGCAGCAGCTTCTCGTCGCGCGTCAGCGGGCCGAGGGCGGCCAGTTCCTTGGCCGCCCACAGCGGCACCTGGTCGTTGCGCTTGATCTCCGGCGGATACAGCCAGTAGGCCAGCAGCGGCAGCAGGGCCAGCAGCAGGATGCCCATGGGCGCGGCGGCGATGAACCACTGGCCCCAGCTGATATGTACCTGGGCGGTCTTCTCGATCAGCGCGGCGGCCAGCAGGTTGGGTGCGAGGGCAGTGAGGAACAGGGTGCTGGTGACGCAGGTGGAGGAGATCGCCACCCACATCAGGTAGGAGCCGATGCGCCGGGCGCTGGGGTCGTTGGGCTTGGAGTCGTAGAGCAGCGGCAGGTTGCGGATCACCGGGTAGACGGTGCCGCCGCTGCGCGCGGTGTTGGACGGGGTGAAGGGCGCGAGGGCCAGATCGGCCAGCATCACCGCATAGCCCAGGGTCAGGGTCCGCCGGCCCATGGCCTTGACCAGCAGCAGCGCGATGCGTCGCCCGAGCCCGGTCTTCTCATAGCCCAGGGCGAACATGAATGCACTGAAGATCAGCCAGACGGTGTTGTTGGAAAAGCCCGCCAGGCCCCATTTCAGCGCCTCCTGGGGCGCGCGAAAGCCCGGGGTCGCCAGTTGCGCCGGGCTGAACAGCACCCAGGGCGCCAGCAGGGCCGCCAGGGCCACGCCGATCAGGCCGATCACCGCGCCGGGCAGGGGTTCGAGAATCAGCCCCACCACCACGCCGGCGAAGAGGGCGAAGTACAGCCAGGCATGAGCGGGCAGGCCGTCGGGTGCCGGCAGCAGCGCCAGCAGTCCGGTGACGGCGAGGGGCAGCAGGAATTTCCAGGTGGTACGCATCGGGCGCTCGCAGATTCCGGTGGTCTCGGGAAACCGGCCTGGGCCGGGATGGCTGACGGTGCTGGTGCAGGGGGCTACGCGGTCAGCGGCAGCCAGCTTTGCAAAGGCCGGGCTGCTTTCCCAGCGCGGTGGCCGTGGTCATTCGTCGCAGCCCGAGGGACCTAGGTTCCCTCGGCATTCTTTCGCTGTCGAGAATGACTTGCAACAACGTCGGGGACACCGGTCGCTGCCGATTGCGCCCGCCGCTCGCCTTGGCGAACAATCGGCGTGTCCGCCAACCCTAACAACACGAGGATGACCGCCATGAAGTACCGCCTGGGAGAACACCGCGTCGATGCCCATCCGCACAGCTGGGTCGCGCCCACCGCCGCGGTGATCGGCAAGGTACGCCTGGATGAGGGCGCCAGCGTCTGGTTCGGCGCGGTGCTGCGTGGCGACAACGAGCTGATCCACATCGGCCCCGACAGCAATGTGCAGGACGGCGCCGTGCTGCACACCGATCCCGGCTCGCCGCTGACCCTGGGTCGCGGCGTCACCGTCGGACACCAGGCCATGCTGCATGGCTGCGAGATCGGCGACGGCAGCCTGATCGGCATCCACGCCGTGGTGCTCAACGGCGCGCGCATCGGGCGGAACTGCCTGGTGGGGGCCAACGCCCTGGTCACCGAGAACGCGGTGATTCCCGACGGCTCCCTGGTGCTCGGCTCGCCGGCCAAGGTGGTGCGTACCCTGAGCGACGCCCAGCAGGCGCAGCTGGCGGCCAACGCCCAGGTCTACGTGGCCAATGCACGGCGCTATCTGGAGGAGTTGTTCGAGCAGGGGGAGTAGGGCGATGAGAGCCGCGCCTCGTGCTGGACCGCCCCTCTCCCTCTGGGAGAGGGCTGGGTTGGGGTGAAACCGGTCCGGTCTGTTGGGCTTCGCTGCGCTCGACCCAACCTACGGCGATTCCCGTAGGTTGGGTTGAGACCGTTCCATCGTCGAAGCCCAACACCGGCTGCGTAGCGTGGGGAACGGCGCAGCCTTTGCCGCCTGAAGATTGGTTGCCAGGCACGCCCTCACCCCAACCCTCCCCAAGGGAGAGGGGGCTGTCTGAGCAGGCCTATGGCTCAGCAATAGCCCCCACCCTCACGGCTTCTCGAACCGATAGAACAGATTCGGTTCGCTGACCACATAGAGCCGGCCCTGGTCGTCCATGGCCACGCCCTCGGCCTGGGGCACGCTGCGGCTCAGGCCGTGCTGGCCGCGCAGCAGCGACAGCGAACTGATCGGCTTGCCGTCGTCGTCCAGTTCCAATACCAGGCGCGACTGGTCCGAAAGGGCCAGCAGGTGGCCGGTGCCGGGGTCGAACTGCAGGCTGGAGAGGTCGCGCACGAACAGGCGGCGATCACGCTGCGGGTCCGTGCGCAGCGATAGCGCCTGCAGGCCCTCGAAGGCTTCGCTGCCCAGGCCGTCGATCTCGTAGATGCGCACCGGATCGCTTTCCTTGGCGACGAAGAAGCGCTCGCGGGCCGCGTCGTAGGCCAGGCCTTCGTTGCCGCGGTTGTCGCTTGCCACGTCGCTGAGGCTGAAGGGATGACTGACCTGGCGGTCGTCGACGTCCACCACCCGGGTGTCGGCGCCGATCCGTACCCGCACCAGGCGCTGGCGGCGCTCTTCGCTGATCATGTAGACGCCCGGGGCGATGTACTCGATGGCTTCCGGATCGCTGAAGCCCCTGAGCTCCACCTGGCGCAGCAGCCGGCCGTCCAGGTCCAGTTCGAGAAAGCGTGCCGGTTTGTTGGTGACGCTGACCAGGGTGCGGCGATCCGGATCGAAGCTCAGCGCCGAGACGTCAGTGATGCCCTCGCCGATGGGACGGGCTTCGACGGTGACCCGGTAGGTCGGCAGCCACAGCGAGCGGGCCTGGCGGCTCTCGGCCTGGAGCTGGCTCTGGACGTTGAACCAGAGGCGCTCGAACAGCCGGTGCTGCTGGGCCGCCAGGGTCAGGGCCAGCAGCAGGGCGCCGCCCAGCAGGGCGCCCAGGGTGCGCGGGGAAAACAGCGGAAGCATCGACAGGGTCCTGAGGCGGTAATGCCGCGCAGCCTAAGGGCGCCACCCTGAATTCAAGCTGAATAGGCGCTCATTGCGCCGCGGCGGACACCTTGTGAAACACGTGGAAGAGATTGGGTTCACCAATCAGGTAGAGATTGCCGGCTTCGTCGAGGGCCACGCCTTCCGGTTGCTCCATGGTCGCCTTGAGGCCGTGCAGGCCGCTTCTGAGGCTGATGAAGCTGACCGGTTGCCCCTCGGCAGTCAGCTCCACCAGGGTGTGGGACTGGTCGGACAGCGCCAGCAGGTGACCGGTGCGCGGATCGACCGCCACCGCGGAATAGTCGATCACCAGCTGTTTCAGCGGAAAGGGCTGGAGGCTGCCGGTGACGCCGTGGCCGTCGCTGGCCAGGGTGAAGAGCGCGGCCGGATCGCGTTCCTTGCTGAGGATCAGGCGCTGATGCCGTGGATCCCAGGCGATGCCTTCGAAGCCCTTGTTGCCGGCGTCGGGAAAGCCCAGGTCGTGGTGCTCGAAGGTGTTGGCGTCCAGCTCCTGGGTGTCGTCGGCCAGCTTGAACAGCGACAGCCGCCGCTGGCGTTCGTCGACGATGGCCAGGCGCCCGTCCTGCAGGGCGGTCACCCCTTCGAGGTTGGCGACGTTGCGGATCGGGATGCGTCTGAGGATGTCGCCGGTCAGGCTCAGCTGCACCAGGTAGGGCGTGCTGCCGGTGACGGCGAAGAGGGAGCGGGTGCGGGGATCGTAGGTGAGGTCGGAGGTCTCGGCCTCGGCCAGGCCGGGCAGTTGCTTGCCCTGGATCACCGCCTGGTAGTCCGGCAGCCAGACCGCCTGGGCGCGCACTTCCGGCGACGTGCGGTATTCCTGCCACCAGAGCAGTGCCCGGTCGTTCCAGTGCCAGACGACGGTGAGGACGATCAGCACCAGCAGGACGAAGGCGGGGAGGAGGCGCAGCAGGATGAGGCGGGGGAGTCTGGACATGCGGGCTCGGGCGGCTTCTCGTTATGGCTTGTCTGCAAAGTCGCCGAGCATAGGCACCTTTCAGGCACAGCCTAGAGCGTCGTGGCCATGCCGGCACACCGTCGCCAGGCACCGGCCAGGCGACGGTGGGTGGCGGGGGTTATAGCACGCGCGTTTCGAAGCGGCTAACGTCCGGCAGCTCCAGCACCAGGTCATCGCCCACATTGAGCGGTCCGACACCCACGGGCGTGCCGGTGAGGATGACGTCGCCCGGTTGCAGGGAGAAATGCCCGGCGATGGTCTGGATCAGCGGCAGGATGGGATTGAGCATGTCGCGGCTGTTACCGTCCTGGCGCACTTCGCCATTGATGGTCAGGCGCACCGGGATGTCGGCCAGGTCCTCGAAGGCATCGCCCGGCACGAAGGGCGCGAGCACGCAGGCGCCGTCGAAGCTCTTGGCGATCTCCCAGGGATAGCCCTTCTCCTTGAGCCGGCTCTGCACCTCTCTCAGCGTCAGGTCCAGGGAGGGGGCGAAGCCGGAGATGGCGTCGCGCACCTCTTCGGCCGACGGCTTCTTCGACAGCGGCTTGCCGATCAGCACGGCGATCTCGGCCTCGTAGTGCACCGAACCCTGGTCGGTGGGGATGGCGAAACCCTCGGCCACCGGCACCACGCAGCTGGCCGGCTTGATGAACAGCAGGGGCTCGGTGGGAACCGGGTTGTTCAGCTCCTTGGCGTGCTCGGCGTAGTTGCGGCCGATGCAGACGACCTTGCCCAGGGGGAAGTGGATCTTGGTGCCATCGAGGTACTGGTGCTGGTAGGCCATCTGGTGCTCCTGGTGAGTGACGTCTGCTGGCGATCTTGAGCCCACGATCTTAACCAAAAGCGGGGGCCGCGGCGCGGTCCTGGTCGCAAGGCGCTCATGGTCGCCCTGAGAAAGCTTCAGGTCGCAACCGGACCTGCATCCGGTGGCTCATGCTAAGATAGCGACCCCTTTGCCGCTGGCTGACCTGGCCTGCGCCGCGCCGGCATCCTTCTCCCTGGACACTCTGGATTCAACGCAGATGAGCAAGACTTCCCTCGACAAGAGCAAGATCCGCTTCCTTCTCCTGGAAGGCGTCCACCAGTCCGCCGTGGATATCCTGAAGTCCGCGGGTTACAGCAACATCGAGTACGTCACCAGCTCCCTGCCGGATGCCCAGCTCAAGGAAAAGATCGCCGACGCCCACTTCATCGGCATCCGCTCGCGTACCCAGCTCACCGAAGAGGTGTTCGACTGCGCCAAGAAGCTGGTCGCCGTCGGCTGCTTCTGCATCGGCACCAACCAGGTCGACCTGCAGGCCGCCCGCGAGCGCGGCATCGCCGTGTTCAACGCGCCCTATTCCAACACCCGCTCGGTCGCCGAGCTGGTGCTGGCCGAGGCCATCCTGCTGCTGCGCGGCATCCCGGCCAAGAACGCCTCCTGCCACCGGGGTGGCTGGATCAAGAGCGCGGCCAACTCCTTCGAGATCCGTGGCAAGAAGCTCGGCATCATCGGCTACGGCTCCATCGGCACCCAGCTGTCGGTCCTGGCCGAGGGCCTGGGCATGCAGGTGTTCTTCTATGACGTCATCACCAAGCTGCCCCTGGGCAACGCCCAGCAGGTCGGCTCCCTGACCGAACTGCTCGGCATGAGCGACATCGTCACCCTGCACGTGCCGGAAACCCCCGCCACCCAGCTGATGATGGGTGAGCGCGAGATCCGCGCCATCAAGAAGGGCGGCATCCTGATCAACGCCGCCCGCGGCACCGTGGTCGACCTCGACGCCCTGGCCGCCGCCATCAAGGACGAACACCTGATCGGCGCCGCCATCGACGTCTTCCCGGTGGAGCCGCGCTCCAACGACGACGAATTCGTCTCGCCGCTGCGGGGCCTGGACAACGTCATCCTGACCCCGCACATCGGTGGCTCCACCGCCGAGGCCCAGGCCAACATCGGTCTGGAAGTGGCCGAGAAGCTGGTCAAGTACAGCGACAACGGCACCTCGGTGTCCTCGGTCAACTTCCCCGAAGTGGCCCTGCCGTCGCACCCGGGCAAGCACCGCCTGCTGCACATCCACCAGAACGTGCCGGGCGTGCTGTCGGAGATCAACCGCGTCTTCTCCGAGAGCGGCATCAACATCTCCGGTCAGTACCTGCAGACCGACGAGAAGGTCGGCTACGTGGTGATCGACGTCGACGCCGACTACTCCGACCTGGCCCAGGAAAAGCTGCAGAACATCAAGGGCACCATCCGTTGCCGCGTGCTGTTCTAAGCCGCCAGGCGGAATGAAAAGCCCCGGTCGGGTTCGCCTGACCGGGGCTTTTTTTGCGCGCTGAGTGCGGAGATCGTTGGGCTTCGCTGCGCTCGACCTAACCTACGGCGATTCCCGTAGGTTGGCTTGAGACGGCTGCCTCGTCGAAGCCCGACACCGGCCGCGTAGTGTGGATAACGACGCAGCCTTATCCACTGACCTCGCACGAGCCTCCCGGTGGAAAACGCTGACGCGGTTTTCCACGCTACGGATTCAGCTGCGCTCCAGCCGCTCCACACCCTGGGCGGTGCCCAGCAGCAGCACGTCCGCGGGACGGGCGGCGAAGAGGCCGTTGGCGACCACGCCGACGATGTTGTTGATCCGGGCTTCCAGGCCCAGCGGATCGACGATGTGCAGGTTGTGCACGTCGAGGATGACGTTGCCGTTGTCGGTCATGACGCCGTCGCGGTATTCCGGGTCGCCGCCCAGCTTGACCAACTCGCGGGCCACATAGCTGCGGGCCATGGGGATGACCTCGACCGGCAGCGGGAATTCGCCGAGCACCTCGACGCGCTTGCTGGCGTCGGCGATGCAGATGAAGGTGCGCGCCACGGCGGCGACGATCTTCTCGCGGGTCAGGGCCGCGCCGCCGCCCTTGATCAGGTTGAGGTGGCCGTCGGCTTCGTCGGCGCCGTCCACGTAGAATTCCAGGTTGTTGACACCGTTGAGGTCATAGACGGTGATGCCATGGCTCTTCAGCCGGTCGGCGGTGGCCTGGGAGCTGGCCACGGCGCCGTCGAATTCCAGCTTGTGCTTGGCCAGCAGGTCGATGAAGAAGTTGGCGGTCGAGCCGGTGCCCACGCCGATCACGCTGTCGCGGGAGAGCTGGGGAAGGATGAGGTCGACCGCGGCCTGGGCGACGGCCTGCTTGAGCTGGTCCTGATTCATGGGGGTATCCGCAGAGAAAACGGGTGGAGGGTCGCCGATTATAGCCGCTCGGACGGCCTGGCTAACCCACCCGGGAGTGCCCGTAGTAGACTTTTCGCCCCCGCCGCACCCACCGGATCGCCCCGCCGATGCTCGAACAGTACGTGAAGAAGACCCTGCTCGCCCCCGTCTACGACGTGGCGATCGAAACGCCCCTGCAACCGGCGCGGGCGCTGTCCGAGCGGCTGGGCTGCCAGGTGCTGCTCAAGCGCGAAGACCTGCAGCCGGTGTTTTCCTTCAAGATCCGCGGCGCCTACACCAAGCTGGCCAGCCTCTCGGCCAGCGAGAAGGCCCGTGGCGTGATCACCGCCAGCGCCGGCAACCACGCCCAGGGCCTGTCCCTGGCGGCTCGCGAGCTGGGCGTGCGGGCGATCATCGTCATGCCGCGCACCACCCCCGAGCTCAAGGTCATCGGCGTGCAATCGCGCGGTGGCGAGGTGGTGCTGCACGGCGACGCCTTTCCCGAGGCCCTGGCCGAGGCCTTGCGCCTGGTCGAGGAACAGGGCTACACCTTCGTGCCGCCCTATGACGATCCGGACGTCATCGCCGGCCAGGGCACCGTGGCCATGGAGATCCTGCGCCAGCATCCGGGGCGGCTCGATGCCATCTTCGTCCCGGTCGGGGGTGGCGGCCTGATCGCCGGCATCGCCGCCTATGTGAAATACCTGCGGCCCGAGATCAGGGTGATCGGCGTCGAGCCGGACGACTCCAACTGCCTGCAGCAGGCCATGGCCGCCGGCGAGCGGGTGGTCTTGCCGCGTGTGGGGCTGTTCGCCGATGGCGTGGCCGTGGCCCAGATCGGCCACCACACCTTCGAGATCTGCCGGCGCTACGTGGACGAGGTGATCACGGTCAGCAGCGACGAGATCTGCGCGGCGATCAAGGACATCTACGACGACACCCGCTCCATCACCGAACCCTCGGGCGCCCTGGGGGTGGCCGGGATCAAGAAGTACGCCGAGCGCGCGGGCTCCGGCGGCCAGGTGCTGGTGGCCATCGACTCCGGTGCCAACATCAACTTCGATCGCCTGAGACACGTGGCCGAGCGCGCCGAACTGGGCGAGCGGCGCGAAGCCATCATCGCCGTGACCATCCCCGAGCGGCCAGGCAGCTTCCGGGCCTTCTGCGAGGCCCTGGGGCGGCGGCAGATCACCGAATTCAACTATCGCTACCACACCGGCGAAGAGGCGCACATCTTCGTCGGCGTCCAGACCCATCCGCAGCGCGATCCGCGTGACGCCCTCATCCAGGGCCTGCGCGACCAGGGTTTCCCGGTGCTGGACCTGACCGACAACGAACTGGCCAAGCTGCATATCCGCCACACCGTGGGCGGCCATGCCGCGCGGGTCGGCCAGGAGCAGGTGTTCCGCTTCGAATTCCCCGAGCGACCCGGGGCGCTGTTCGACTTCCTCGAAAAGCTGGGCGGGCGCTGGAACATCAGCATGTTCCATTACCGCAACCACGGCGCGGCGGATGGCCGGGTGTTCGCGGGGCTGGAGGCCAGCCAGGCAGAACGGCCGGAGCTGCTGGCGACGCTGGATGCCATCGGTTATCGCTATTGGGACGAGACGGAGAATCCGGCGTACCGGTTGTTCCTGGGCTGAGGTCTGGCGGCGTTGGGCTTCGCTGCGCTCCGCGCCAACTTACGAGGCCAATGGCTCCACCCGGAAATCCGTCAGTCCATGCACCTCCGCCTGGCGCAGGATGGCTTCGGCTGGCGCATCGGCGGCGGGCAGGGCCAGGCTGTTCTCGGCGTCGGCGCGCAGCTGTTCCAGCACGGCCAGGGCGGCTTCATGCGGAGCGAGACCAGCCTGCGGATGCTCGAGGTCGAGCTGGCGGGACTCGCCATCCTTGCGGTAGTGGACGCGAAACAGGGGCATGGCGGCGGCCTCGAGGCGAGTTTCTAGACAGACTCCCCCGGACGCGCCGCCGTTCCGACCTACTTGAGGATGACCAGCTTGCCCTTGAGGGCGACACCGGCCATGAGGGCGCCGGCGTGGCACTCGTAGCGGGTGGGATCGCTCCACTCGTTCTTCTTGTAGTAGCTGGTGATGTCGATGACCGCATTGGCACCGGCGGCCTTGGCCGCTCCCTGCAGGCGGATCAGCGCCGATTGCAGCACCCAGCGGCAGGCGACCTCGTCGGTCTTGTTGAAGGCGTTGGTCTTCTGGTTGGTGGTGATGCTGGAGTTGACCACCGTGGCCTTGCCGGGGACCGGGTTGCCGGCCAGGTAGAACTTCACGCTGCCATCCAGGCGCTTGGCGGCCAGGGCTTCCTGGACGACTTCGGCGAAAGGCAGTTGCAGGGTGGTGTCGCGGGCCTGGGCGGCGCCGGGCAGCAGGGTGGCCAGGCTCAGGACCAGAGCGAGGGTAGGGGCTAGGGTACGCATGGCGACTTCCTTGTGGTGGGGGATGACTGTTTAACCCAGAACGCCCGCGCCGTCAGCCTGGAGACCGGCGTTCTGCGCTGTCACGCAGGCCGCGGGCGGTCACTCCGCGTCGGCTGCGGGGGCGGGCAGCTGCAATTGTCGGCGGATGTCGGCGTCGAGCAGCTGGACCCACTTGTTGTAGTTGCGATGGATGCGCTCGCCGTCGTAGTCGAGGCCGGCGCTGTCGCGGTAGCGGATCTGGTAGCCCTTGGTGCTGTAGGGGATGTCGACCCAGGCCTGGTGGCGATCGCGCACCACGATGCTGGCGACCACCAGACCGGGGCTCTCCTGGCCGACGCTCCAGCCACGGCGCTCGAGGGTGTCGACGATGGCGCGGCGGACATCGGCGGCGTTCTCCACCCGATCGGCGGGAAAGACCTCCTGGGGCGTCACCAGGGGAGCGCGGGTGCAGGCCGCCAGGAACAGCAGAGCGGAGACGAGCAGCAGGCGACGCAACATGGGAGTACCTCGGGCTATGGCCATCAGGACCAGCGACGGAAGATCAGCGAGGTGTTGACCCCGCCAAAGGCGAAATTGTTGTTCATCACATGCTCGGTACGCAGCGCTCGCGGCCCGCCGCGCAGATAGTCCAGCTCGCCGCACTGGGGGTCCAGGTCATCGAGGTTGAGCGTGGGCACGAACAGCTCTTCGTTCATCATGGCGATGCTGAACCAGGACTCCAGGGCACCGCAGGCACCCAGGGTATGGCCCAGGTAGCTCTTCTGCGAGCTGATGGGCATGCGGGTGCCGAACAGCGCCTGGGTGGCGCGGGTCTCGGCGATGTCGCCCTGTTCGGTGGCCGTCCCGTGGCCGTTGACGTAGCCGATGGCCTCCGGCGTCAGCCCGGCGTCTTCCAGGGCCAGCTCCATGGCGCGCTGCATGGTGGCCTGCTCGGGGCGGGTGGAGTGCTGGCCGTCGGCGTTGCTGCCGAAGCCGACGATCTCGGCGTGGATGTGCGCGCCGCGCGCCAGGGCGTGTTCCAGCTCTTCCAGCACCAGGATGCCGGCGCCTTCGCCGATCACCAGGCCGTCGCGGCCGCGGTCATAGGGGCGCGGCGAGGTGTGGGGGGCATCGTTGCGCAGGCTGGTGGCATAGAGGGTGTCGAAGACCATGGCCTCGCTGGGGCAGAGTTCTTCGGCGCCGCCCGCCAGCATCAGCGGCAGGCGCCCGAACTTGATGGCCTCGTAGGCGTAGCCGATGCCCTGGCTGCCGCTGGTGCAGGCGCTGGAGGTGGGGATCAGGCGGCCCTTGAGACCGAAGAACAGGCTCAGGTTGGCGGCCGCCGTGTGCGGCATCATGCGCACATAGGTATTGGCATTGAGGCCCACCGCGGCGTCGCTGAGCAGCATGTTGGCCAGCGCCTTGATGTCGTCGGTGCTGCCGGTGGACGAGCCGCAGGCCACGCCCATGCGACCATCGGCGATGCTGGGATCATTGAGCAGTCCGGCATCGGCCAGGGCGCGCTCGGCGGCGGCCACCGCTAGCTGGGAGACGCGGCCCATGCTGCGCAACTGCTTGCGCGTCCAGTGGCCGGGCACCTGGAAGTCGAGGATGGGCCCGCCCAGGCGGGTGTTCATCTCGGTGTAGCGATCCCAGGCGTCCATGCGGCGGATGCCGCTGTGGCCGGCCAGGAAGTTGTCGCGGATGGTCGGCCAGTCACTGCCCAGGGCGGTGACGCCGGCCATCCCGGTGATCACGACGCGACGGCCGGTCATCAGCACAGCCCTCCGTTGACCGCCAGCACCTGGCGGGTGATGTAGCCGGCCTCGGGGGCGAGCAGGAAGGCCACGGCGTGGGCCACCTCCTCGGGGGTGCCCATGCGTCCGGCCGGTATCATCTCGAGGATCTTGTCCACCGGCACGTGCTCGTCGAGGATCTCGGTGTCGATCAGCCCCGGAGCCACGCAATTGACGGTGATCTTGCGCTTAGCTAGCTCCACCGCCAGGGCCTTGGCGGCGCCGATCAGGCCGGCCTTGGAGGCACTGTAGTTGACCTGGCCGCGATTGCCGATCAGCCCGGAGACCGAGGTGATGCAGACGATGCGCCCGGGCGCGCGGCGGCGGATCATCGGCATGACCACCGGGTGCAGCACGTTGTAGAAGCCGTCGAGATTGGTGCGCAGGACCATGTCCCAGTCTTCGCCGGTCAGCGCCGGGAAGGCGCCGTCGCGGGTCAGGCCGGCATTGCAGACCACCCCGTAGTAGCCGCCGTGGGCTTCGGTGTCGGCGTCGAGGATGGCCGCGCAGGCGGCGCGGTCGCCGACGTCGAATTGCAGCACCCGCGCCGTGCGGCCCAGGGCCTCGACCTCGGCGCGGACGGCCTCGGCTTCCTCGCGACGGCTGCGGCAGTGCAGCACCAGGTCGTGCCCGGCGGCGGCCAGGCGCAGGGCGATGGCGCGGCCCAGGCCGCGGCTGGAACCGGTCACCAGGACCGGAGCGGGGGCGACGCTCATGGCGCGGGCTCCTTTAGATACAGATCCGCGTGGGGCGGACGATAGACGTTCAAACGGGCGCTGGCCTGACAGCCAGGACCCTGCAGGTGGCAGTCGAAGATGGCCATGCCATCGTCGTTCTGCAGTGCCGGCTGGGCCTGGATGCGCAACTCACCGCCGGCGGGAAAGGCTGCCACGTCGCAGGCGAACTGGCGGGTGCCGAGCAGGAAACCCAGGGCCGGGGCCTCGCCGCGGCGCCGCGCCTGGCAGCCGGCGAAGGCGGCCACGCTCTGCGCCATCAGCTCCACGCCGATCCAGGCCGGCAGGGCGCCGTCGGCGTCGGTGAAGAGTCCGGGACGCACCACCAGGCGGGTCTCGATGCCCTGGTCGTCGCAGGCGAGGATCTCCTCGATCAGCAGCATGTCGCCGGCGTGGGGCACCAGCGCGGCGAGGGGCCAGGGGATCATGGCGTGGCTCCGAGGATGAGGCTGACGTTGCTGCCGCCAAAGGCGAAGCTGTTGCTCATGGCGTGGCGACGACCGTCCAGGCGGCTGTCGGCGTGGGTCAGCGCCAGGCGTGGCAGGGCCGGATCGGCTTGGCCATCCCAGCGCTGCGGCGGCAACTGGCCGGCCGGGTTGAGGACCGGGTCCAGGGTCAGCCAGGCGAAGGCGGCTTCCAGGGCGCCGGCGGCGCCGAGGGTATGGCCGGTCAGCGGCTTGGTCGAGGAGCAGGGCACCCCGGCCGGGAATACCTGGTGGGTGGCCTGGCTTTCCATGGCGTCGTTGTGTGGCGTGGCGGTGCCGTGCAGGTTGAGATAGCCGATATCGCCTGGCCGCAGGGCGCTGGCACGCAGGGCCACCTGCATGGCCTGGACGGCACCGCGGCCGCTGGGATCGGGGGCGGAGATATGGTGGGCATCGGAACTGGCGCCGCCGCCGAGCAGCGCGATGGGGCCGGGTTCGCGGGTCAGCAGAAACAGCGCCGCCCCCTCGCCGATGTTGATGCCACAACGATTGACCGAGAAGGGATTGCACAGCGACTCGCTGACCGCTTCCAGGGCGGCGAAGCCGTTCAGGGTCAGGCCGCAGAGGCTGTCGACGCCGCCACAGAGCACGGCGTCGCAATGGCCCTGGACCAGCAGCCGGCGGGCGCTGAGCAGGGCGCGGGCGCTGCTGGTGCAGGCGGTGGAGAGACCATAGCAGGGGCCGCTCAGGCCCAGGTAGCGGGCGAGGAAATCCGCCGGCGCCACCAGTTCCTGCTGGGCGTACTGATAGCCCTCGGGCAACTGGCCGCTGCGCTGGTGCACGGCGATGCCCAGGCTGGCCTCGTGGATGCCGGAGGTGCTGGTGCCCAGCACCACGCCGATGCGCGCGGGGCCATGGCGCTCGATGGCCTGGCGCACCTGGAGCTCGATCTCGGTCAGGGCCGCCAGCAGGAGCTGGTTGTTGCGACTGAAATAGGGCGTCCAGGCCGCTGGCCAGGCCGGCAGCGGGGCGGTGACGGTACCCACCGGTGGCTGGCGCTCGGGAATCCAGCCCGGGGTGGGCTGCATGCCGGCGGTGTCGCCGGCGAACAGGCCGCGCGCCACCTCGGCCTTGCCCTGGCCCAGGGCGCAGAGCAGGCCCAGGGCATTCAGGTAGGCGCTCAAGGCGCGGACTCCGGCAGCAGGGTCAGGCGATAGCGCGACCCGTCCGGCGCCTCCAGCTCCAGGCGGTCGGCAGCGGGATAGCGTACTTGCCAGTCCTTGAGGCGGCGGCTGCCGTCGGCGGCCCTGTGCCAGTCGCCCGCGGCATAGGCCCGCGGCAACTGGTCGGCGGGGGTCAGGGCGAACAGCAGCACGCTGAAGAAGGTGCGCGCCCGGGGATTGGGCGGTAAGAGGCCGTCGGCGTGCCAGGCGCCGTCGAGCAGCCGCTGGCGCCCCTGGGGCACGCCCAGGGGATCGAACAGGGAAAAGCGCAGGGCGGCGCCCTCCGGCTGGATGGCCAGCAGCAGGGCGTCGCTGCCCTCCACGGTCTGGCGTTCCACCTGGTAGACCAAGGCGCGCGCCAGCGGGGGCGGACTGCTGGGCAGCGGCGGCTGGCTGGCGCAGGCGGCGAGCAGCAGCAGGCAGGCCAGCGCGAAGACGAGGGGACGGGGCAGGGTCATGCAGGATGGGCCGAATTCAGCTGGCAGAGCTCGACGAGCAGGCGCAGGCGCCGCTTGGGCTCCTTGACGAAGGGGTTGCGAAGATCCCAGGCGTAGCCGGCGAGAATGGCGCAGATCATGCGCCTGATCTCGGGATCGGCGTGTTCGAAATAGATGACGTCCTGGAAGCTGCCATCGTACCAGCCCTCCACATAGGCACGGAACGTATCGACGCCCGCCTTGAGCGGTCGGGCGAATTCGCCCTCCCAGTCCACCGCCTCGCCACGCAGCTGGCGATCCACCAGCGGCGCGGCCAGGCTGGCCGAACGCAGGGCGATGGTGACGCCCGAGGAAAACACCGGATCGAGAAACTCGGCGGCGTTGCCCAGCAGGGCGAAGCCGGGGCCGTGCAGGCGCTTGACGTTAGCCGCATAGCCGGCCAGCTCGCGCACCGGGGTATCCCAGACCGCATTGTGCAGCACCCGGGCCAGGCTCGGGGTCTCGGCGATCCAGTCGCGCAGACAGGTGGCGAGATCGGGGGCGCGTCCGGCATGGCGCTCGGCGGCGGCCACCACCCCGAGCGAGGTGCGGCCATCGCTGAACGGAATGGTCCAGAACCAGACGTCGCGCCAGATCGGGTGGGTGGTGATGAGGATGCGTTCGCGGTCGAAGCCGGGATCGTCGATGCGATCCTCGACATGGGTGAAAAGGGCGCGGCGCACCGGGAAGTCCGAAGGGGCTTCCAGGTCCAGCAGGCGGGGCAGCACCCGCCCGTAGCCGCTGGCGTCGAGCAGGAAGTCGGTGGTCAGCGCATAGGCCTGGCCGTCGTCGCCCAGTACCTCGAGGCGGGTCCTTTCACCGCCTTCGCCCAGGGTCACGGCGGTCACCCGCTCGCCGTAGCGGATCGCCACGCCCTGACGCGCGGCGTCGTCGGCGAGGAGCTTGTCGAAGGGGCCGCGCTGGACCTGGAAGGTGCGGCGCCCGCCACTGTAGGTGTCGCGAAAGTCGAAGTCGGTGTAGCGCTCGCCCCAGGCGAAGGCCGCGCCGAGCTTGGTCTGGAAGCCGGCGGCTTCGACCGCGGGCAGCATCCCGGCTTCCTCGACGAAGTCCAGGCTGTGGGAGAGCAGGCTCTCGCCGATGGAAAAGCGCGGAAAGTGCTGGGCTTCCAGCACCAGCACCGGATGGCCGCGGCGCCTGAGCAGGGCGGCGACCACGGCGCCGGCCGGGCCGGCACCGATGACGACCAGGGGATGATGTTCAACCATGACGAAGGTCCTTTTCGTGGGAGACGGGGGGCGAGGCCCAGGGCGCCAGCAGGAAGCTGAACACCAGCCCCAGGCTGATGGCCAGGCCGAAGTTGGCGATAGCCGGGGTACTGCTAAGCATCAGCAGGCCGAACGACAGCCAGCTGCCGACGCCGGACAGCAGGCCGCCGAGCAGACTCACCGCTGCGCCACCGATGGCCTCGTGCATGAGGATGGCGTAGTCCACGCCGATGGCGGTGATGAGCAACAGGGCGAAGAGGCTGAACAGGGTCAGCGGCTGACCCAGCCAGCCCAGGCAGGCCAGGGCCGCAAGGGCTGCCAAGAGCGGCAGGCAGACGATACGCAGTGCCGCACGGCGACCGAAGGCCCAGAGCAGCAGGAGCAAGATGGCCGCCGAGGCCAGCAGCTTGAGCTCCACCGCCAGGCGCTGGGTATGGAGGAACAGCCCGCGCAATTCGCCCAGGCGATCCACCAGCTGCACGCCGGGCAAACCCTTGGCCACCGTCTGCAGGACCTGGGCGTTGCCCAGGCCTTGCAGGCTGACCAGGCCGGCCGCGCCGCCATCGGCCCTGCGGCCCAGCCAGAGCGGTCGCCAGGGTTCGCCCAGGGGGCCGGCTAGGGCCTGGTCGAGACTCAGGTCGGGTAGCTGATGCAGTTGCCTCAGCTCGGCGTCCAGCGCCTCGGCCGGAATGCCTACCGCCCGCAAGGGTTGCAGGCGCTCGCCCCAACCGGCCAGGGCCTGGCGCAATTCGGCCTGGGCCGCGGCGGGGGCGACCAGGCCGCTGAGGGCGCGATAGCCCTGCAGCTGGCCCTGACTGACCAGGCTATCCAGGCGCTGACCTAGGGCGGCCTGGCGGCGCAGCACCTCATCGGCATCCACCCCGCGCACCAGGAAGAACTGGCTGGTGGGTTGCAGCCCGGTAAGGCGGGCGATGGTCTGGGCTTCGCGGGTCAGGGTCGGGTCCTGGCCGAGCCAGAGGCGCAGGTCGTTCTGCAGGTGCAGTTGCCAGACGCCCGCGCCGCAGAAGGCCAGCAGCGCCAGGAGCAGCGGCAGGCTGCCGGTGCGGGCCAGCAGCCGCAGCCGCAGGTCGAGCAGGCGCTGCATCAGCCGCAGGGGCGCGGCGGGCGGCGCCAGGTCCAGGCGTTGCCACCCGGCCGGCAAGAGGCAGACGGTGGTGAGGTAGGCGCCGATCAGGCCGGCAGCGGAAAACACCGCGACCTGGGTCAAGGCCGGGAAGGGCGTGCAGGCCAGCGCCAGGTAGCCGAGCAGGTTGGTGGCCAGGCTGAGGGACAAACCGGGCAGGGTCTCGCGCAGGATGGCCGTGGCGTCCCAGGGGCCGCCCTTCCAGCTCTTGCTCAGGTAGTGCAGCGGATAGTCGGCGGCCACCCCGGTCAGGCTGGCGCCGAGGATCAGGGTGAGGGCGTTGATCTGACCGAACAGCGCCACGCAGGCGGCACTGCCAGCCAAGAGGGCCACGCCCACGGCCAGGAGGCTGAGCAGCACCCGCCAGCGGCGGAACAGCCCCAGCAGCAGGGCCAGGGTACCAAGGGTGGCGAGGCCGCCGATCAGCGACATCTCGCGGCTGGCGGTGGCCTGGCCGGCGGCGGCGTATCTCAGGCCACTGGCGGCGAGCAGTTGGCCACCGTCGGCGACCACCTCACGGCGGGCGGCCTCGATCAGGACTTCCACCTGGGGCGGGGCGTCGAAATCGAAGGCATCGGCGCGGGTACGGGCGCGGACCAGGGCCCAGGTCAGGCCGTCGCCCTGGGTCAGCAGCAGGCCGCTGCCAGCGTCGAATTGCACCTTGCTGGCCGGGGTGAGCTGGCGCTGCACCAGCAGGCCGAGGCCGAACCAGTCTTGCTCCAGGGGCAGGGCGCCGGCGCCGGCGAAGGGATCGAAGAGGGCCACGGCGCGGGCTTGCAGATAGCTGTCTGGATCATGCAGGAGCTGGTCACGCGCCGGCCCCGGGGTCAGCGCCAGGCGACTGGCCAGCAGTTGCTGGCGCAGGCCGGGCAGGTCCGGCGTCAGCTGCCATTGTACCTTTTCGAACAGCGGCTCCTGGGCCCAGGCCCGGCCCAGGCGTTCGGCCAGGGCGGGCACCCGCTCGCGCTGGGGATGACCCACCAACAGGAGCACCTCACGATTGAGCGGCTCGGCCATCCGCGCCTCGGCCTGCAGGGTGAGGGCATCGCCAGCGCCCTGGGGCAGCAGCGCCAGCAGATCGGCGGCCACCGGCGGGCCATGGCGCCACTGCCAGGTGCTGAGCGCCAGCAGGGCCAGGAGCAACAGCAAAAAGGGGCGCTGCAGCCGGGTCACTGGAAGGCCGCGCGCTGCTCGGCGCTCAGGGTGTCGCCAGGCTGGCCGTCCAGCCTGAGCAGGCTGCGATCGCCCTGGGTCTCGCGGATCTCCACCTGTTCGACCAGGGCGCCGCCCTGGATGAGGATGCCGTCGAACACCTGCTTGAGCAGGGCGCCGCGCGGGGTCAGGCGCAGCTGCCAGTGGCTGGCGTCGCCGCTCAGGGCCAGCTCGAAGTCGCGCTCCAGGCCGCTGCGATCACCGCCGAGCACGGCCAGGAACAGCGCGCTCTGGCGCGCGGCCAGGTCGCTGCCGGGCAAGGGCGTCCAGCCCGTCGGCGTCTGCTTGGCGATGGCGCCCGGGGTGATGCGATAGGTCTGCGCCAGGGGCTTTTCCAGCCGCCACAGCAACCCCAGGCCGCGGGCCAGGGTGAAGTGGCCGCGGCTGGTGAGCGGTTGCGGCAGGGCGCGCAGGTAGCGCTGCTGGACGAAGCTGCCCTCGACCGCCGCGGGGCGCGCCAGTTGGGCGGCCAGGTCGTCGAGGTCGAAGGCCTGGGCCAGGGGCGCGGCCAGGATGAATAGCAGAGCGATCAGCGTGCGCATGCCAGGGCCCTCTCCACGGCGTCGATGAAGACCCTGGGCGAAGCCAGCTGCATCTCGCGGCTGGCCAGGTCCACGGCGACTTGCACGGTGCTGGCGCGGGTCAGGCGCTCACCGGTGGTGGCGTCAGTGATCAGGTAGTTGAGCTTGAGGCGATGCTCCCACTCCACCAGATCGGCGCGGACGCGGACGCGTTGCTGGAACAGCAGGGGGCGGATGTAGCGGATCTGCAGGTCGATCACCGGCCAGCCATAGCCGGAGTCGCGCATCTGCAGGTAGTTGTGGTCCAGGCGGTCGAGCAGGGCGCAGCGCGCCACTTCCAGGTACTTGACGTAATGGCCGTGCCAGGCGATTTCCATCATGTCGACGTCGAAGAAGGGGATCTGCATCTCCACCTCCACCTGCAGGGCACCGGTCTTACGCATAGAGCCTCCAGTGGCGGGCGCGGATCAGGGTCAGGGTCTGGCGCAATTCGGCTTCCAGGGCACGGTCTTCGATCAGCGGCGGGAAGGTCTCGCCCAGCGCGCGGTGCATGGCGGCCAGGGGCGCGGGCGGTTGCACGCCCCGCTCGCACCTGAGCCAGACGCCCTGCTGGGCGGCCAGCAGGGTGGCGGCGGCCACCTGCTCGGTGAGCTCCAGCACGCGCAGGGCGTCGCGGGCGGCGATGGTGCCCATGCTGACCTTGTCCTGGTTGTGGCATTCGGTGGAACGGGAGAAGACGCTGGCCGGCAGGGTGCCCTTGAGCGCCTCGGCGGTCCAGGCGCTGGCGCCGATCTGCACCGCCTTGAAGCCGTGGTTGAGCATGGCGCGTTCGGCGGGCGCGCCGGAGAGATTGCCCGGCAGGCCATGGTTGTAGCGGGCGTCTACCAGCAGGGCGAGCTGGCGGTCGAGCAGGTCGGCGACGTTGGCCACCAGGGTCTTGAGGCTGTCCATGGCGCAGGCGATGTGGCCGCCGTAGAAGTGACCGCCGTGCAGCACCCGCTCGTCCTCGGCATCGATCAGCGGATTGTCGTTGGCGCTGTTGAGTTCGGTCTCGATGAACTGGCGCAGCCAGGGCAGGCTGTCGGCCAGGACCCCCAGCACATGGGGCGCGCAGCGCAGCGAATAGCGATCCTGCAGGCGGTGCAGGGGCGCGGCCGGCCCCTCGGCCGCGAGGTCCGCGCGCAGCCAGGCGGCCACCTGGCCCTGGCCCGGATGCGGCTTGGCGGCGAACAGGCGCTGGTCGAAGTGCTCGGGATTGCCGGCCAGGGCCACCACGTTGAGCGCGGTGATGCGCGTGGCCAGGCGCAGCAGGTACTCGGCGCGGGCGAAGGCCAGGCAGGCCAGGCCGGTCATGACCGCGGTGCCGTTCATCAGCGCCAGGGCTTCCTTGGGCCGGAGCACCAGGGGCGTCCAGCCCAGCTCGGCATGGACATCGGCCGCTTCCCGCACCTCATCGCGCCAGCGCACCTGGCGCTCGCCGCAGAGGGCGGCAGCCACGTAGGACAGCGGGGTGAGATCGCCACTGGCGCCCACCGAGCCTTCCTCGGGAATCAGCGGCAGGATGTCTTCGCGCAAGAAAGCGGCGAGGCGTTCGAGCAGCTCGACCCGCACCCCGGAGACGCCCTGGCACAGCGACTGCAGCCGCGCCGCCAGCACCGCGCGGGTCGCCGCCGGGTCCAGGTGGCGACCCAGGCCGCAGCCGTGGAAGGTGTAGAGCTGGCGCGGCAGCGCCTCGACCTGGGCCAGGGGTACGGCGACCACGCAGGAATCGCCGTAGCCGGTGGTGATGCCGTAGACCGAACCCTCGCGGGCCAGCAGCGAATCGACGAAGCGCGCGCCGCGGGCGATGCCGTCGCGAAAGGCCGCGTCGTCCTGCAATTCGGCCTGGGCCCGGCCCTCGGCCAGGGCGACCAGGTCTTCGATGGCGAGGGCCTGGCTACCAAAGCGAACACTAGCGTTCATCGCGACTCCAGAAGGGATAGAAGTTGAACCACTGCCGCGGCGCCTTGAGGCAATGGGCGGCAAGGCGCTCGGCATAGGCCTGGGCCAGGCCCTGGATGCCGGCGGCACGCTCCTGGCGGCGCCAGGCCGGGGCCGGGGCGAAGTCTTCCAGGTAAAGGTGGTAGCCATCCTCCTGGCGGAGGCAGAACAGCAGGTTGGTCGGGCAACGCAGCAGGTGCGCCAGCAGCCAGGGGCCCTGGGGGAAGGGCGCCGGGGCGCCGAGGAAGTCCACCTCGACGGTCCGGCTGCCATGCAGCGGTACCCGGTCACCGGCGATGGCCAGCCATTCGCCGCGCTCCAGGCGTTCGCTGAGCTGCAGCATCACCGCCGGGTCCAGTTCGCTGACCTGGATCAGCCGCAGGTCGCTGGCGCCGGCTTCCTCCAGCAGACGATTGAAGGCCTCGGCGTGGCGGGTGTGCACCAGTACGTTGAGGCGTACCCGCCGCCCGAGCTGGGCCAGGGCGCGGCAGACTTCGAGGTTGCCCAGGTGGGCGGTGACCAGGATCTCGCCGCGCGGACCGTGCATGCGGCCGTGCACCCGATCCGGGTCGTGCAGTTGCACCTGATCCAGGCCGAGGCGGCCGTTCCAGGCGTCGAGCTTGTCCAGCAGGGCTTCGGCGAAGGCCATGAACTGGGCATAGCCGCTGCGCCAGCTGGGCTGCAGGTCGGGACGACCGCTCCAGCCGGCCAGGCGCTGCTGGTAGTCGCGGATGCCACGGCGGGCGCGGGCGCCGAACAGGAAGAAGTACAGCACGATCAGCCGCAGCAGCGGGGCGATGGCGCGGCGGCCCAGGTGCCGTGCCAGCCAGGCGGTGAGGCGCATCAGCACCGGACTGCCACGCTCGCGCTGCTGCGCCCAGTGGCCGCTCACGGGCGCACCCGGCGCCAGAGCAGGCGCGGCGCGCGCAGCAGCATGCCGAAGAACAGCCGGGTGTGCATGCGCGAGATCAGCACGTTGTCCTGCCAGAGGCGAAAGTGCGAACGGCCATCCAGCGGATAGTGCACCCGGGTCGGACGCCAGCGCATGGGCTGCTCGCGCCAGGCCAGGCGCACCAGGATCTCCGGATCGAAGTCCATGCGCTTGCCCAGGCCGCCGGCGCGGATCACCGCCAGGGTCGGCGCCAGCGGATAGACGCGAAAGCCGCACATGCTGTCGCGGATCGCCAGGGACAGGCTGTTGATCCACACCCAGACATGGGTGAGGTAGCGGGCATAGAGCCGGCCCTTGGGCACCGAGTCGTCGAATTGCGGGTAGCCACAGATCAGCGCCTCGGGATAGGCCTGGGCCTCGGCGAGAAAGGCGGCCACGTCGGCCAGGTCGTGCTGGCCGTCGGCATCCACCTGCAGGGCATGAGTGAAGCCCAGGCGCTGCGCCTCGGCGAGACCGGCCATCACCGCGCCGCCCTTGCCCTGGTTGACCGGCAGCCGCAGCAGGTGGACATCGGGTTGCGTGGCCAGCTCGTCCATCACCCGGGCGCAGGCGGGGCTGGAGGCGTCGTCCACCAGCACGCAGGGCAGGACGCGCTGGCGCAGCGCCTGGACCACCAGCGGCAGGGCATGCTCATGGTCGAACACCGGGATCACCGCGCAGGCACGAAAGCTCATGGCTGTGCCTCCTTGAGCAGGATGCGCCCGGAGGAGCAGGCCGCCGTGCCCTGGCGAAAGGCGAAGTGCAGCTTGCGGCGGGTGGCGTCGAAGTGGAAGGTCAGGGTCACCCGGTCGCCGGGGCGCAGCAGCTGTTGGAACTTGAGCACCTCCATGCCGGCGAAGTCCGCTGGCAGATCCAGGTGCTGGCGGGCCAGGCGCTGGGCCCAGCCGACCTGCACCACGCCGGGCACCACCGGCGCCGAGGGGAAGTGGCCGGAAAAGAACGCCAGGTCCGGGGCGACTTGCAGCTCCAGCCGCCAGCCGTCTGCGGTCTGCTCGACGCTCAGCGGTTCGATGTCCACCGGCCGTGGCTGGGCCAGCAACCGCTCCACCTCGGCCTGGGCCAGCTTGCCCTGGGCGCTGTAGGGCAGCGCCAGCAGCAGGCGCCAGCGGCGCGGCAGGGCGATGGCCTCGCAGTGGCCGACCAGGTGTTCGCGCAACTCGGCCACCAGGGCGCGGCGACCGCCATTGCGCAGCTGGTGCAGGCCGCTTTCGCTCAGGGCGACCAGGGCGCCGAGCAGGGCGCGACCCTGCTGCACCACGCCCAGGCGGACGTCGGCGATGGCGGGGTGGCCGAGCAGGCGTTCTTCCAGGGCCGGCAGGGCGATGCGCTTCTCTTCCAGCTTGACGATGCGATCCAGGCGCCCGAGCAGTTCGAAGCGACCATCACCCAGCAGGCGTACGCCGTCCATGGTCTGCTCGCGCAGGCCCTGGGGCAGATAGGGCGAGGTCAGCCAGAGGGCGCCGTCAGCGTCCTGGCCCAGTTCGATGTCGGTAAAGGCCTGCCAGGACTGCGGGCCCTGGCGCCAGGCGATGCCGCCGGTCTCGGAGCTGCCATAGACCTCGGTAGGGTACTGGCCGAAACGACTCTGGCAGGCCGTGGCCGCCGCCTCCGGCAGCACGCCGCCAGAGGAAAACACGCGGACCACCTGAGTGAGGATGGCGTCGTCGAGGTTTTCGCCCAGGCGCTTGAGCAGCGCTGGGCTGCTGATCCACACCACGCGGCGGCCCGCGCGCAGCAAGGCGGCGGTATCGCGCTGCAGTTCCTCGGTGAAGGGCAGTGCCTGGCGGGCGAAGGAGCGCCCGGCGCAGAGCGGCCAGAGCACGCGGAACAGCAGGCCATAGATGTGCTGGGTGGAAACGCTGCCGAGAATGGTCGCCTCGCCGAGGGACGCGCCCCAGAGGCGCTCCAGGGCGGCGACCTCGTTGGCCAGCTGGAACAGCTGCTTGGCGATCAGCTTGGGCGCGCCGCTGGAGCCCGAGGTGCTCAGGGTCAGCAGCGGCGCCTGGAGGTCGAGCGCGGCGGGTGTCAGGGGCTCGGCAGCGGTCCAGCCGGCAAGATCGTCGAGCCAGGCGTCGAGCGTCGGCGCCAGGCGCGCGCGGGTGGCGGGCTGGGCATCGGCCGGCAGGACGACCTCGACCCCGGCGCGCCAGGCGCCGAGCAGGGCGCAGGCCAGGTCTTCGGCATCGTCCAGGTGCAGCGCCAGACGCTTGAGGCCAGCGGCCTGGAAGGCCGCCGCCAGGTGCAGGGCGCGCTGCCTGAGGGCCGCATCCAGCGGGCTCGTGGCGCCCAGCAGCGCGGCGAGAGGGGTGAACGTCATGGCAGCCTCCGCACGCGCTGGCGGACCAGCCATTCACCGGCGAACAGCAGGCCCATCAGGCCATAGGCGATGACGCCGGTATAGAGCGTCCACCAGGCCAGGGGCGCCCAGAGCGCCAGGGCAGCGGCGGTGAGCGCATTGAACAGAAAGAACAGGCACCAGACCTGGGTCACCCGCCGGGTGTAGCGCACCGCACGGGGTGGCAGCTCGGGCTCGCGCAGCCGTGCCAGGCGCTCGATCAGCGGCTGGCCGCGCAGCAGGCTCAGACCGAATACCGCCAGCAGGAAGAGGCTCAGCAGCACCGGATACCAGCGCAAGAGCACGGCGGCGTCGCTCAGGGCCAGCAGCAGGCAGAAGCCCAGGGCGACCAGGGCGGTGCCGCGTTGCAGGCCATTGAGGCCGGGTTGCAGCAGGCGCAGGCCCCAGAGGGCACCGAGGCCGGCGGCGAACAGCCGTGGCGACAGGTGCTGCAGGCCGAAGTAGACGGCGAAGGGATAGGCCAGGCCGAGCAGGAGCAGCAGGGCACTGGCGACCAGGCCCAGGGGGGAGCGGGAAGGCAGGGCACTCATAGGCGGCGGATCAGGCGTCCGCCTGGCTGATGCGATGGACGGCCTCGACCACGTCACCCACGGTGCGCACCTGGCGGAATTGCTCGGCGGCGATCTTGTGCCCGGTCTGACGGCGTAGGTGGTCGATCAGGTCGACGGCGTCGATGCTGTCGATCTCCAGCTCCTCGTAGAGGTTGGCCTCCAGGGTCACCCGCTCGGGCTCCAGCTCGAAGAGCTCGACCAGGGCGCTGTGCAGGGTCTCGAAGATGGCTTCACGGCTTTGCATGGCGATCTCCTCAGGCGGCACGCTGGGCGGCGACGAAGGCCGCGAGGGCGTTGACGTTGGCGAAATGGGTGCGGGTGTCCTTGGCTTCGGCGTCGATGCGGATGCCGTAGCGCTTCTGGATCGCCAGGCCCAGCTCCAGGGCGTCCACCGAATCCAGGCCCAGGCCGTCGCCGAACAGGATCTGGTCGTCGCCGATGTCGTCGACGGTGACGTCCTCGAGGCCGAGCGCCTCGATGATCAGGCCTTTGAGCTCGAGGTTGAGATCAGTCATGGTTGCCGGTTTCCTTCAGATAGAGCTGGTGCAGCTGGTCGTTGAGTTCACGCGACGCCAGCGGCAGCGGCCGCCCGGCGAAGGTGGAGGGGTCTATGTCGGCGCCGACGTCCAGTTGGAAATCGAAACGCCGGGACGGAATGCGGTACCAGGGCGTGGCCTTGGTCAGGGTGCTGGGCACCACGCGGATGATCACCGGGGTGATGCAGCGGGCGCCGCGCAGGGCGATGGCCGCGGCACCGCGATGGAAGCGCGGCGACTCGCCGGGGGTGGTGCGGGTGCCCTCGGGAAAGATGATCAGCGTCTGGCCCTCACGCAGGGCGTCGGCGGCTTCGTCGAGCATCTCGGCGCTGCCGTTGTTGCTGATGTAGCCGGCGGCCTGGATCTGCCGCTTGAGGTAGGGATTCCGCCAGAGGCCCTGCTTGACCACGCAATTGGCGTCGGGCACCAGGCCGATGAGCACCACCACGTCGATCAGCGAGGGGTGGTTGGCGATGATCAGCTGCCCCTGACGACCCAGGCGCTCGCGGCCCTGGATGCGCAGGTTCATCACCCGGGTCAGTACCATGAAGGCGACGAAGAAGCGGAACAGCCGGGCATTGGCGCGCCGCGCGCGCTGGCGGCGGCGCAGAGGATCGCCCGGCAGCACCAGCAGCACCGGCAGGATCAGCAAGCGAAAGACCAGGGCGCCGCAGCCGAACACCACAAAGTTGAGACCCGTGGCCAGCAAGCGATAGCCGTAGTCCAGGCGGCCGCTCATCAGCAGGCCTCCGCCTGCCAGTGCCAGGCACGCCCGGCATAGGCGAGGTGCCGCTCGCCGCGCGCTTCCAGCAGGCGCAGCAATTCCAGTGCGTGCGGCCAGGCGCTCGTCCCGGCGTCCGCCGGGGCCGGCTCGCCGCTCAGGCCATGGCTGCTGCCAGGCGTGAGCAGCAGGCCCACGGCATAGGGAAAGGGGACGTCGTCGATCTGGGGCGCATAGAGGGTGGGCGGCGCCTCTTCGGCGATCACCACCAGCACCCCGCTGGCGCCTTCGGCGAGCAGGGTGCAGGCTTCCAGTACGGCATGTTCGAGGCCGTCGCGACCGGTGGCCAGGGCGTTCATCTCGCTGTGGTCGCCACGCAGGATCGACCACTGGCCGATGATGGCGTTGTGCACCGAGAGGCTGAACTGGGTCGGGGAGAGCGGCTCGCCGCGGGCCAGCTCCTGGAGGATGGCCAGGGTGCGCGGGGTCTCGCCGTGGCGCGAGGCGAAGATCAGCGGCAGCGGCGTGCCATGGGCATCGGCCAGCGGCCAGGCCACCTGGAAGGTCATGCGCGCCAGCCGGCTGAGGCGGCGCCGCTGCATGGCCGGCAGGAAGCTGGCATCGGGTTGGCTGCCATCGTCCGCCGGACGCCAGGGCGCGGCGCACCACTGCCGCCAGGCGGCCTGGTCGCCAAGACCAGGTGCCCAGGCGCGCCAATCGCTAATCTGGAAGTGCATGTTCACAGCCGAATCTACCCCGGAGCCTACGTGCTTGCCGTTTCATCTATCCCTGATGAGCAGGGTATTGCAGCGTTCGGCGCGCATTATCCAAGCGCCTTCTACCCTAGGCAAACATTTGCATGAACGTTGCGAAGAGGTAGTGGTCGCCCGCGTTGAACCAGGAACAGGCTAGCGCGGCGGGGAGGTTGGAGCCCCTGGCAAGGGCGTGAAACGCCGCTCCGTGCGACGAGCGGCAGTGCAAGCCGCGATTTGGCGGGGGCGGACGAACGTAAAGGCGAAATCGTCGCTGACGGTTATCGCGATCAGGGCTGCAGGGGCCGCGCCAAGGCCGTCGTCTTCACGACGGGAGCGGTCTACACCTGTCGTCACGCCGCTGGCAGCGGCTGCAACCTGGACAGGCGGACGGCCCCGGCCAGGGCCGCGAGCAACAGGGCGCCGATGAACAGGCCGACGCCGGTCCAACCCCCCAGGTGCCAGCAGACACCGCCCAGGGTGCCGGCCACGCTGGAGCCGGCGTAGTAGCTGAACAGATAGAGCGAGGACGCCTGGCCCCGCGCCTGGCGCGCCCGCCGACCCACCCAGCTGCTGGCCACCGAGTGGGCGCCGAAGAAGCCGAAGGTGAACAGCAGCATCCCCGGCAGTACCAGCCACAGCGGGGTGAACAGGGTCAGCAGCAGGCCACAGAGCTTGAGCACGATGGCCGCGGCGAACACCCGCCGCCGGCCGAAGCGATCGGCCAGGCTGCCGAACTTGGCCGAGCTGTAGATCCCCGCCAGGTAGACCAGCGACAGCACGCCGATCCAGGCCTGGCTCAGGTGATAGGGCTCGGCCAGCAGGCGATAGGCGATGTAGTTGAACAGGGTGACGAAGGCGCCCATCAGCAGGAAGGCCTCCAGGAACAGCCAGGGCAGGCCGGCATCGCGGAAGTGCAGGGCATAGCCGGCGAGCAGGCTGCGTGGCCGCAGGGGCCGCGGCTGGAAGCGCTTCGAGGCCGGCAGGCTGCGCTTGAACAGCAGCGCCGCCACCAGGGCCAGCACGCCCAGGGCGCCGAGGGCGATGCGCCAGGAGACGAAGTCCACCAGCACCCCGCTGATCAGCCGGCCGGACATCCCGCCCAGGGCGTTGCCACTGATATAGAGGCCCATGGCATAGCCCAGGTGCTCGGGATGCACCTCTTCGGCCAGGTAGGTCATGGCAACTGCAGCCACCCCGGCCAGCGACAAGCCGACCAGGGCGCGGGTCACGAGGATGCCGTCCCAGGTCGGCATCAGGGCGCTGAGCAGGGTGAAGCCGCCCGCGGCGAACAGCGCATAGACCATCACCGACTTGCGCCCGATGGCATCGGAAATCGGCCCGGTCACCAGCAGTCCGCACGCCATCAGCCCCGTAGCCAGGGACAGCGACAGACTGCTGGCCGCGGCGGTGAGGCCGAAGGCCTGGGAAAAGATCGGCATCAGCGGCTGCACGCAATAGAGCAGGGCGAAGGTGGCGAAGCCGCCGCAGAACAGCGCCAGGGCGGTGCGCAGGAATTGCGGGGTACCCTTTTCGATGAAGGCGTCCGGCACGTGCTGCGCCTCGTTGGCGGCAGGGGGGGGGTCCAGCGGGGAGGCAGGTGGCGTAGCGGATGACCGGGACGTGTTCACGGGTACCTCGATGGCGAGTCGGGATTACAGGTCTGACCTCGCTACCCTAGGTTGATAGCCTTCATATGGCCAATATATTGTCCGTCTCGATTGATAGGTTTTACGACTCAATGGAGACGACATGGAATTGCGCCACCTGAGGTACTTCGTGGCGGTCGCCGAGGAGCTGCACTTCGGGCGCGCCGCCCAGCGTCTGAATCTCTCCCAGCCGCCGCTCAGTCAGCAGATCCAGGCCCTGGAGACCGAACTGGGCACCCGCCTGCTGGAACGCACCAACCGACGTGTCGCCCTCACCGAGGCCGGCCGGCTGTTCCTCGACGAAGCCCGGCAGATCCTCGCGGCCAGCGAGCGCGCCGCCGAACGGGTCCGCCGCGCCGGCCGTGGCGAGACCGGGCAGTTGCAGGTGGGCTTCAGCGCCTCTTCACCCTTCGTCGCCACCATCCCCAAGACGCTGTTCGCCTATCGCCGCGCCTATCCCGAGGTGCGCCTGCAACTGCAGGAGATGAGCAGCCGCGAACAGATCGATGCCATGCTCGCCGGCAACCTGCAGATCGGCCTGATCCGCCCCATCGAACTGCCCGAGAGCCTGATCTCGGTCGAACTCTTTCGCGAACCCCTGGTGGTCGCCCTGAGACACGACCATCCGCTGGCGCAGCAGGGCACCGCGCCGCTGCCGCTTGCCGCCCTCGCCGAGGAACCCTTCGTCTATTTCCCGCGCAGCTTCGGCACCGGCCTCTACCAACAGCTCCACACCCTCGCCGCCCGCGCCGGCTTCACCCCGCGCATCGTCCAGGAGGCCAGCGAAGTCCTCATCATCCTCGGCCTGGTCGCCGCCGGCCTCGGCGTCACCGTACTGCCCGCCACCTACCAGCGCACCCAGATGGAAGGGCTGGTGTATCGGGAGCTGGACGATCCCGAGGCGACCTCGGCGGTGTGGTTGCTCAGGCGAAGGGATGAGGTGTCGCCGCAGGCGGAGGCGTTTGTGGGATTACTTTTATCGAAATAGATAACCGTATGCCCTTATCGTTTTCGTTTGACTAGCGGGCCACTTTTTCTGTGATGTACTTTTCAAAATCTCGATAGGATGGGCAGTTTGCTAGTTTTGAAATATCAATTTTCTCTGCAATTTTCTTATTGTGTATTGTATTGATATAGGTTTTATTGCTGTGCTTTTTGATTAGTTTTTGCAAATGCTCTTTTGGTGATTTAATGCTCTCGACATCGCTCGATATACGCATTTCTCCCTTTATGGAAAATATTGTCTTGATGGCGCTAGGGTCTGATAAAAGCCAGGCTTCTAGCTCTTCTGTTGGTATAACTACATGTGTTTCTTTAAAGTTGCAGTTTAGTATCCTTTGTTCTATTTCTTTTCTTAGAAGCGCTTCTTTATTGCGGTCTAGGTCATGAAATATTATTACATGCGTACATCCTTGCATGCTTAGGTTGTCAACCCACGCACTGCATTTTGTTTTTAGCTTTCCACAACCTTTGCCAACAAAGTGTTTGACTGAGAATTTATTCTTTTCCATGTATTTTGATATGAGTTCTGTTATGACCTGGATATCGCTTAGGTCTTCGGCGATAATTCCTATTTTTATACTCATTTTATAGCGCCCCGTGTTTCCAGTACTCACCAAGGCCACCCTCATTTCTGAGGTATTCTCTTAGAGCTTTTAGTTCTTCATTGCTTAGTCTTTTCTTGATATTTTCAATCTTTGTGCCTTCTTCGGTTCTGTCTACTTTAAATACGCTCTCAATTTCCAAATGATCCAGTAATTGGTCAGAGTGAGTCGATATTATTATTTGTTTTTCTTGCGCGTATAGTTTTATTAGTTGAATTATGCTTGATAGTAGTCCGTGGTGGACGCAGACTTCTGGCTCCTCAATGAGCATCAGTGGGCTATGATCTTTTATTAGGTAGAACAGTATTCCAAGAGTCCGGAACGTTCCCTCAGATAACTGGCTGGGCGATAGGGAGTTTTCAAGTATTTTAAAGTTTGGAATTATTAAATTGTTTTTCTTTTCTTTGGTTGTAATGTGTCCGCCAACGGTTACTTTATACGTTGAAGCCGATGTCTGAATTTCTTGGAATGAAAGTCCGTCAATTAGGTTTAGCCCCTCTGGTCCAACCAGTTCAATAAAATGGTTGTACTCGTCAGAGTCTTTTTTGTAAGCGTCATATAGGTCGTAAAGAAATTTTTTATGCCCCGTAATGGAAATTCCACGGCGCGCACCAGACTCGCTTTCAACCTCAAAGGATATTGGACAGCTAGAGGGGTTGGTGAAGATTGATGCGCTATAGTAACTAATTGATTGGGCAAAATGAGCAATATCATGTAGAGCTTCCGTTGCAAGTTTTCCGGCTTGCTCTGATCGATAGAAGTTGCCAAGAAATTCAGCTAGTTCTTTTCTTATGTCGTGTCCACTGTAGCGGTAGTTTTCTAATATAATAGATATTGGTAGATTGATTTTCTTCCGGCTTTTTGTTATTTGATAAAAGCTCCAGCTTTCTCTGCTATTTAATACTTCGTCTTCATTTTTTTCGTTGTTAACAAGGTTTACCTTGGCTTCATAAGTGATTTTGTACGTTTCCCATTCAAAAGTTACTTTTAGTAAGCAGTCTGAAGAGAATGAGTCAGGGCTGTTTTTCCTGTGGTTTTGGTATCTTGATGTCGATAGTGAGTTTAATAACTGAAAGGCGCTTAGTATTGTTGTTTTTCCGCTTCCATTTGGTCCTATTAATGATGATAATCCAGAATTTGGCTCGAATTGAGTATCTATGCAAGATCTATAATTCTTTATTTCTATCTTTTTAATTTTAACTTTTTCGACTTTGTTCATTTTTGCTCCTTGTGGGATTGGTATATGGTTGTCTTTAATTTCTTTGTAAACGAAGATTCTGTTTTAAATGTCATCACCAACCGATCAATCGCCCGCGTCATCGCCACATACAACAACCGCGCCTCATCCGCCTCCGGCTCGCCCTGCTTGGGCATTTCGCCTAGGCCTGGAATCAGCACCAGGCCAAACTCCAACCCCTTGCTGGAGTGCATGCTGACGATCTTCAGGCTGTCTTCGGCGTCGTAGAGTTGGGCGCGGCCCTTGTTGCTGGCGCCGGAGCGGTAGGGGATGGCGACCTTCTTGAGTTCGTATTCGGCCTGGTAGGCCTGGCTGCTGCTGCGATAGAGGATGGCCATGTCGCTGAGCAGGCGGCCGTTTGCCTGTTCGTCGCGGATGCGGGCGATGAGCAGGTCCCATTCCTCGCGGTCGCTGCCGCACTGGATGAGTTCGGGGAAGGGGCCGCGGCGACCGGCGCTTTCCGGGGCGATCAGGGGCACGCCGTCTTCGCTGGCGTCGCGGCGGGTCAGCAGCTCGGTGGCGAAGGCGCGGGCGACAGCGAGGATTTCCACCGTGTTGCGGTAGTTGAGCTTGAGGATGGTGGTGCGGCCCTGGGCCTGGATGCCGACGCTGGCGAAGCTGAAGTCCAGCGCCTTCTTGCCGCCCTTGCCGCGGTAGATGGCCTGGGCGTCGTCATAGAGCACCAGCAGCGACTGGGTGCTGGGGTCGACCATCTGCACCACCAGCTGGAACCACTCGGGGGCGAAGTCGTGGCCTTCGTCGATCAGGACGGCGCTGTACTGGCCGCGGGGGATCTGGCCGCGGTCGACGCCCTCGATGGTGCGCAGCACGTACTGCTCCATCTTGGCCGCTACCGGCAGGCGGTGGTCCGGTTTGTCCACCTGGTAGGCGGTGAGCATCTCGGCGCACCAGCCGTGGAAGTGCTGCACCACCACCCGCTCGCCGAGGCCCTTCTGCTCGATCACCTGGCGCAGCCGGCCGGCCAGGGACTTGTTGTAGCAGAGCACCAGGATGGGTTTGACCGAGACCTTGGCCAGGTGGGCGCAGCGATAGCCGAGGATCATGGTCTTGCCGCTGCCGGCGGCGCCATGGATGACGCGGTGGCCGTCGCCCAGGGAGCGGGCCAGCTGTTCCTGCTGCAGGTCCATGACCTTGATCAGGCTGGGCAGCGGTGCCTCGGCGGCGTCGAACAGGCCGAATTGGCCGGGCTGGCTGTTGACCCGCACCTCGGGGTAGAGGTGATAACGCACCCGGTCGATCTGCGGCAGGGTGAGGGCGCAGGGAAAGACATGGGGGAACATGTCCCAGAGGCGCTGCTGGAAGGCTTCCGGGTCGGCGGACTCGGTCATCTCGTCCTGGAAGAGCACGCGCTGGGGATCGAGGACGTCGGCCAGGTCGGTCTGCTCGAACTGGCGCCGGGTGATGCCGGTGAGCACCACGCCCCAGCCCCAGGGCATGATCAGCTGGCCCGGATGGGGCGAGCCGGCGCTCTGGCGCAGCAGCGGGTCCTTTTTCAGCAGCAGGTCGACTTCGAGGATGTAGGAGCGGGCTTGCAGCAGGGGATTGGCGACGGTCTTGAGGCCGTCCTGGGTATGCAGGCGGACCTTGCCGTGGGTGACGGATTCCAGGGTGGCCAGCTTCCAGTCCTTGACCTCCAGCACCAGGATGCCGCGGCGCGGATGCAGTACGACGAAATCCGGGTAGCGCGCCTTGGGGCCGACCGGGACGTTGCTCCAGCAGAGGTAGTCGTCTTCGAGCAGTTTTTCCAGGCGTTCGGCGAAGCGACGCTCACCGGGGGTATCGAACTGGCACTGGCTGCGAGCGGGGAAAAAGCGGGCCATCGGTCATCCATTCCGAGAGGCGGCAGGGCGCGGTAAAGCGAGACCTGGCGCACAAAAATCCTTTCGTCATACGTTAGCCAGGCAAGGGGCGGCGGGTAAAGCAGGGCAGGGCTTTTCAGGAGTGATTGGCGCTGTTGGCCGACCGATGGTGGCTGGCAGGTGGCCGGTATTCGGATCTTTTGGTGTTGGTATGGGCGTTTGTTAGAGGTTTGGTTTGCCCTCACCTCGGCTCTCTCCCTGGGGGAGAGGAGGCGTTCGGGCAGGGGCGTTGCTTTGGGGCGTTGGGCTTCGACAGTTGAGCGCAGCGAAGCCCAGCAGGGCCCAGGCCGGCTCAGTAGTGGCTGCGCATCACCGCGATCCCGGTCTCCAGCACCTCCCGCCATTCCTGGCGCAGCGCGGGAGCGAATTCGGGATCGTGCTGGGCCAGGGTGGCGAGCAGGCAGTCGACCCAGAGTTCGTAGAGTTCGGGGCCGATGTCCAGCCGCGCCCGGCAGTGGCTTTCGCCGAGCTGGCGCAGCTTGGTGGCGGGCATGCCGCGGGCGACCAGGACCAGGTTCATGATGCCGTGGCGCAGCAGCAGCTGCTGCGCGGCCATGTCGGTGTGGGCGAACTTCTCCCGTACCCGCGGCGAGCTGGCCAGGAAGCGCTGGTAGAAATCATCGAAGAAGGCAGGGCTGGCGCAGCAGCGTCCATAGCTCAGCATCACGTTCTGGGCCGGCAGCATGCGGATTCCTGGGCAGGCACGAAACGGCGCAGCCTGCCTGAGCACGGCGGCTATCGCCTTGATCCGGGTCAAGGCGCCGGCCAATCGACCGCTCTGAAACATTTTGAACCAACTCACATGGCCGCTTCTCTACCCTAAGCGCAGCGATAGCCGAGAAACCCCTACTCCAGAGGGCCTGGTCCGTCGCGGCGCGCCTAATGTCCCCTGGAGAACCCCATGAGTCAGACACCCCTGTTACTCGGCTTCGTCATCATGTCGCTCGCCTCCCTGGCCATCTATGCCAAGGGTGAGCACCGCGGTCCGCTGCGCGGCCACACCCTGGTCCACGCCGCCGTGCCCTTCATCGCCGCCACGGCCTATCTGGCCATGTACCTGGGGGTCGGCAACCTGATCAAGCCGGATGGCAGCATCACCTATGTCGCCCGCTACCTGGACTGGACCTTCACCACGCCGCTGCTGCTGGCCGGGGTGGTGAGTTCGGCCTACCTGGGGGCCCGCGAGCAGGAAGGCCAAGCGGGTTTCGTGGCGGCCATCGTGACCCTGGACGTGGTGATGATCGTGACCGGCCTGGTCGCCTCGCTGGCGCCCTATGGGACGATCAAGTGGGTGTTCTTCGCCTGGTCCTGCGCGGCCTTCGCCGGGGTGCTCTATCTGCTGTGGCAGCCGCTGGCGACCCTGGCCGGGCAGCAGGCCGCCCTCGGCGCGGCCTATCGCAAGAACGTCGGCTTTCTCAGTGTGCTCTGGCTGATCTATCCGGTGGTCTTCGCCGTGGGGCCCGAGGGTGTCTGGGCGGTGAGTGATGCGGCCACGGTCTGGGTCTTCCTGATTCTCGACGTACTGGCCAAGGTGGTCTACGCCTTCACCTCCGAGCGCAATCTCAAGGCGGCCCTGGCGCGGCCGGGCGTCTGACCATGACGGCCACCGGGCGCGGCGGGCGGGTGCTGCTGCCGGCCGCCGGGCTGGCCAGCCTGGCGGGTGGGGCAGGGCAACTGGCCTTCGCGCTGCTGGTGGGCCTGGGGCTTGGGCTTTTGCATGGCGCCAGCGATCTGCGCCTGGTCGCGCCCGCGCGGCGCCTCGCCTTCCTCGGCAGCTACCTGGCCACGGCCCTGGCGTGCCTGCTCTGCTGGCAACTGGCGGGGACGCTGGCGCTGCCGCTGTTTCTGCTGCTCTCGGCCTGGCATTTCGCCCATGAAGACGAGCTGTTTCCCAATCGGCTGACCTCGCTGGCGCTGGGACTGTTCATCGTGGGTGGTCCGGCCGTGCTGCATGAGGCGGCCGTCGCCCGGCTGCTGGCGCTGGCCATGGGACCGGCTGCCTCTCTGGCCTTCGCAGACTGGCTGGCCCGCGTCCTCGCCATGGGTGGGTTGCTCGCGCTGCCAGTGCTGTTGCTGGCCGCCTGGCAGCAGCGTTGCCCCAGGTTGACGGTGACACTGCTGGCCGTGGTGCTGGCACCGCCCTTGGTGGGGTTCGCCCTGGGCTTCTATCTGCTGCACGCCGCGCCCCAGACCGGGGTGCGTCAGCGATTACTGGGCGCGCCTACCTTCGAGGCCTATCTGCGCCTGACCTGGCCGATCCTGCTGGGCGCTACGCTGTTTACTCTGGCCGGTGGCCTGGTGTTCCTGCTGCAGGAGCGTACCGGCATCCGTGCTCTGTTCGCCGTGCTGGCCGCCTTCGCCGTGCCGCACATGCTGGTGCTGCCGCGCTTTCTCGCCCCGGCTGCCGAGGCCGCACCGCGCTCAGGGCCGCAGATGGTTGAGCGGTAGCTCGGTGCTGGCCAGGATCTGGTTGAGCACGAAGCTCGAGCGCACGCTGGAGACCCCCTCGATGCGTGTCAGGGTGCCCAGCAGCAGCTGCTGGTAGTGCTCCATGTCGGGCACCACCACCTTGAGCTGATAGTCCGCATCCATGCCGGTGACTAGGCAGCACTCCAGCACCTCGGGGCACTGGGCGATGATCGCCTGGAAGTTCTCGAAACGCTCGGGGGTGTGCCTGTCCATGCCGATCAGTACGAAGGCGGTCAGCGTCAGCCCGAGCTTCTTGCGATCCAGCAGGGCGACCTGGCGGGTGATGTAGCCACTGTCTTCCAGTTGCTTGACCCGTCGCGAGCAGGGCGAGGGCGACAGGCCGATGCGTTCGGCCAATTCCTGGTTGGAGAGGCGCGCATCGCGCTGCAGTTCTGCCAAGATTTTCAGATCGAAGCGATCGAGTTTGTCCATTTTGTGTACCTTGCGCTAGCCGATTGCGCCTAATCCTAGGTTTATGGCCAGGGATTGCGCAAGAGCCAGGAAAGAAGCTGTACAACGCAAGCCGCTGCCGGCAGCAGGGGCGTAAGCTGAACTCAACTTCGATAGCCCGGTAGAGCTGTCCAACGAAGGCGCCCCAGGAGGGTCTTTCGCATCGCCAACGACGGTATCCCGTCCGCCGCGCCCGGGCCCGCCCAGGTCACCATTCCTGGTCGATCGCAGCCACCGTCACGAGCGGTGCGAGAGGACAACGAATTCAAGGGGAGGCCGCGAGGTCTCCCCTTTTCTTTTGGGTGGGATTTAAGGAGGGGCGGCCCTCTCCCAGGGGGAGAGGGGGCGTCTGGAGGAGGTTGGGTGAAGGGAGTTACCGCTTACGCCTGCCCCGGCGGCTGCTTGTCCACGGTGAGGGGCGCGTCGCTGGCGAGGAACTCCCTGGCCTCCTCTTCGCTGGCCACCGAGGGCGGCGAGCCGCGCAGGGGTTGGCCGGCGGTCTCGCGCACGGTGAGCATGGTCAGGATGCCGATCACGGCCGCGGCCATCATGTAGTAGGCCGGCACCAGGGGGTCGCCGGTCTTTTCCACCAGCCAGGCGGTGACCAGCGGGGTGGTCCCACCGAACAGCGACACCGAGATGTTGAAGGCGATGGACAAGGCGCTGTAGCGGATCGGGGTGTAGAACAGCGCCGGCAGGGTGGACGGCATGGTGCTGGTAAAGCAGGCCAGGGCCATGCCCAGCAGCATCAGGCCGAGGAAGATCAGCCAGTCGTGGCCGCTGCCGATCAGCTTGAGGCAGGGAATCGCCAGGACCAGGATCGCGAGGCAAGCGCCGATGATCATCGGCTTGCGGCCCAGACGGTCACTGAAGAAGCCGCCCAGGATGTTGAGCGGCATCATCACCACCATGACGATGAGGATCAGCAGCAGCCCCTTGGTCTCGGCGTAGCCCATGGTCACGGCCAGGTAGCTGGGCATGTAGGTCAGCAGCATGTAGTCGGTGACGTTGAACACCAGCACCAGGCCAACACACTTGAGCAGGGCGACGCGATGCAGGGTGAACAGCTCGCGCAGGCTGTGCGCCGGACCGTCCGCCGCCTTGCCTTCGTTGGCTTCGGTATGGGCCTTGAATGCCGGGGTCTCTTCCAGCTTGAGGCGCATATAGAGGCCGAGCAGGCCGAGCGGGCCGGCGATGAAGAAGGGCACGCGCCAACCCCAGTCGAGCAGCTGTTCCTGGGTCAGGGCCGCGGTGAGCGCCGTGACCGTCCCGGCGCCGGCGATGTAGCCGGCGAGGGTGCCGAACTCCAGCCAGCTACCCATGCGCCCGCGGGTCTTGTCGGTGGCGTATTCGGCGATGAAGGTCGCCGCACCCCCGTATTCACCGCCGGTGGAGAAGCCTTGGACCACACGCGCCAGCAGCAGCAGCGCAGGCGCCCAGATGCCGATGCTCTGGTAGCTGGGGATGAGGCCGATGCTGAAGGTGCCCAGGGCCATCATGATCATGGTCAGGGCCAGCACCTTCTGGCGACCGTACTTGTCGCCCAGGGGGCCGAAGACCATGCCGCCGATCGGGCGGACCAGGAAGGCCACGGTAAAGGTGGCGAAGGTGGCGATCAGCTGGGCGGCGGCATCGCCGTCGGGAAAGAAAACCTTGCCCAGGGTCACGGCCTGGTAGCCATAGACGCCGAAGTCGAACCATTCCATGGCATTGCCGAGGGCGGCGGCGCCGACGGCACGCTTGACCAGGGAATTGTCGACGATGGTGAGGTCGTCCGGTTTTACCTCATGGCGGCGCTTGAACCAGCCAACGTGATGATGGTGTTTCGACATGTGTTTTCCTCCTTGCGTGGGGCCATAGACCCGAGCGGACCGCTAGAAGTGCGATGACAGACGGGCAGAAACTTCCCCGCCGCCTTGTGGGGTCGACCCCAGGAAGCCTGCGAAGCCCGGGGTGGTTGCAGGCACGGGCGTCCGCTCCGTCCTTGCGGGCTCCGAGTTTCCCGGCTCGCCTCGGGGGCCGTTCGATGGCAGAGGGGCGCGTGGCTAACGGCCAGGCTGGGGCAGGGTCCAAGCCTTGGGGTACTCTGGGCCATCCCCTCGTGGAGCCGTGCGATGAAATCGCCTGCCGTGCTGTGTGCGCTTGTCCTTTCCGGTGTTTCCCTGTGGAGCGCCGCGCCCGCCTGGGCCGATAACAACTATCGCCTCGGCGGCGGCTATGTCACGCCCCCGGCGGGCGCCCAGCCGCCACCGGTCATGCCCCCAGGCAATGCCGGGCGCTGGCAGGGCGGTGGCCAGGGTGACTGGAATGGTGGTCCGCCCGGGCGTGGCGACGGTCCTGGGCGCGGCAATGGTCCGGCCCTGGAGCGCTGGGAGCGCAACGACCCCCCTCCACCACGGCCAGGCTATCAGCCGGCCTGGCAGGATCGACCCGTCCCCTTGCCGCGTCCCGGCTATATGATGCCGGCGCCCGACCAGCCGGGTCGGAACTACCCGCCGCCACCGCGTCCGGAGCGGGATCCCCACTGGGGCGGTCCGCGCCCTGGCTGGGGCGCCAATCCCCAGTGGCGACCGGGTTTCGAGGTGCCGGGCGTGCCGGCCGGCTTCACCCGCGTCTGGTACCGGGACAGCCAGTATTACTATGCCGACGGCTACTGGTATCGACCCCAGGGGCCGCGCTATGTGGTGACCCTGCCGCCGACCGGGGTGCGGGTCAGCGTCCTGCCGGCCTTCGCCGAGACCCTGTGGATGGGCGGCACCACCTACTACTTCGCCGCGGGCAGCTACTACCGCACCGATCCGGGCGGCGGCTTCGTCACCGTCGCCGATCCCAGCGTAGCGGCCGTGCCGACCACGACGGCAGCGCCTGCAGGAACGGGTTACGACGCCTATGACGTCACCGCCTATCCCTTGCAGGGGCAGTCGCCGCAGCGCTACGCCACGGATCGCTACGACTGTCGGCGCTACGCCGCCGGAGAGTCGGGCTTCGATCCCGAACGACCCGGTGCGGTCGGCGATCCCTCCCTCACCCAGCGCTTCCGCCAGGCGCTGGCGGCCTGTCTGGCGGGGCGTGGCTATCGGGTGGAGTAGCCATCAGTCGTTGGTCAGCTGCACCAGGGTGAACAGCCCGAAGGGCGGCACGCTGCTGCGACGGGCGCGGCGCAGGTCTTCGCGGGAGAGGATGGAGTCCATGGCGAAGTCCGGGTGCCAGCCGAGCTTGCGCGAGGCCGGCGCCAGGGCCTTTTCCGCCAGCAGGCGCAGGCCGCTCTCGGCCTGGAAGTGATTGACCAGCAGGAGGTGCCCCCCCGGCTTCACCACCCGGCGCATCTCCTGCATCAGCTTGCGCGGGTTGGGCACCACGGAGGCCACGAACATGGCCACGGCGATATCGAAGGAGCCGGTGGGCAGACCGGTTTCCTCGGCGTTGGCCTCGAGCAGCGCTTCCACCGTGGTGATCTCGTCGCGCGCGACCCGTTCCCGGGCCTTGGCCAGCATGTCGGGCGAAAGGTCGATCCCGGTGACGCGCTTGTCGGCGCCATAGTGGGGCAGGGCCAATCCCGTCCCTACCCCTACCTCCAGCACCCGGGTACCCGCCAGGGCGTTGACCGCCGCCACCGCGCGCTTGCGGCCAGGGGCCGAGACACCGCCGAACACCCGATCATAGACATTGGCCCAGCGCCGGTAGGCGGAAATGATGGCGGCATTGTCCAGCGCGGAGTGCGGTGCGGCGCTGTCGGCGGTATTCAGCGAATAATCGATTTTCTTCGAGTCGTGCATAGCGGCCTTGTCATTGTCGGTAGATGAAAGCAGCGGCGTTACGAAGTGAATTCAGCGCGGCGTCCGAGGGCGGAAAGTGCGATCTGTGGGTGGATACAGGCGCTTCGCTATTTCGTCGTGCGGATTGAACGTGGCTTTTTCGCTTTTGTGTCCAGGGGCTGCAAGCCAGGCGTGACGGCTGCTACAGATAGGATCATTACCGTTTTAGAACAATCGCACGGTGTTTGGCTAGTTATGTCTGGTGTTATCTCGCCTGGATGAGAAGTTGGTGGTTCTAATTGTTTTTGATTGTTCGTTCTTTCAATTTAAATATCATTTTATTATTTGTTCGTTCAATTAATGGGTTTTGATCAGACATACAGCGGCGCTCTTCCTGGCACAGCGCCGGGCAGGAGAGAACACACACAACGCCGGGAGCGGCGGGAGGCAGGCAGGGTAGGGAAGGCAATGGTCAGCAGCCGCTGGGGCCTTTTCATCCAAGAGTCTGACCTTTGCCAGGGCGTCAGCCGATCAAGACCCCCAATTTCAGAGCATGCGGGCTATGAGCAGGTGCTTGGATGGCAAATTGATAGCTAGCGTTATTTACGTTTTGCAAAGGAATCCGCCATGCGGTAATTACCCGTTTCACTCATCTTCGTGCCGTCCAGTCATCCCGCCAGGATGGCCGAATATCCCGCTATTGCTGATTTTCAGCCTGCTTGAGTGCAGCATCCTCACCATTCCGTCACTCACAAGGCAGACCTGGCATGCAGAAGGCTGCGGGCTTCACTCTTACCGAATTGCTCATAGTCATGGCGCTGGTGGCGATCCTGGTCTCTATCGCAACACCCGGATTCGGCGCCCTGACGAGATCCAATCGCGTCCTCGTCGCCACGAATGAGCTGACTAATCTGCTCACCTATGCCCGGAGCGAGGCCTTGACCCGAGGCCTCAACGTCAGCGTCGAGGCTCCCGGGATCAATAACTGGTCCGGGGCGCTCAAGGTCACCACTGCAAGCAGCACCGTGACCGGCGCCGTGGAAACCCTGAGGACCTTCGAAGGCACCGGGCTGGCGCCCAGCGGCCTCAACAGCACGGGGACCGCCACGCGCCTGACCTTCCGGCCCAACGGCACCCTGGCGAGCGCCTTCACCGTCCGGCTCTGCGCCAGCAACGACAGGAGCACCCCGGGCAAGGTCCTTACCGTCAGCCAGGGTGGCCATACCGAAGTGGCCGATTTCACACCGACGTCAGCGAGCAGCGGATGCAGTTGAGCCGCGAGTCTTCCCAGGCGGGCTTCAGCCTGATCGAGGTGCTGGTGAGCCTGGTGATCATCTGTATCGGCGTGCTGGGACTGGTGGCACTGCAGTCGCGCAGCCTGGTGCTATCCCAGGACGCCATCCAGCGCAACAACGCCATCATGCTGGCCGGGGACCTGCTGGAGCTGATGCGCAGCAACGCCGGGGCCGCGCTGGACGACAAGGGCCGCTTCTTCGCTGATAGTCCCTATGCCAAGCCGGTCGGTGAAGATTTCACCACCCAGGCCCTGGAGGCGGCCGATGGCTCCTGTGCCACCCTCGATCGCGGCCAGGGCGGGGAGACCATCGCCGGCAAGGATCTCGCCTGCTGGCTGCAACAGGTCCGGACACTGCTGCCGGTCAGCAATGCCATCCTCAAAGCCAATTTCGCGGTATGCCCAACGCGCCAGCCGCCCCAGGTGGGCAGCGCCGCGCCCTATGCAGACCCTGATGCCTGCGTGTCGCCCACGGCCTCCATGGTGATGATCGTCATCGCCTGGCAGGACAATACCGGCAACGGCGCCGGCTGCAGTGGGGGGCTGTGCTTCTATACCCTGAGGGGTGCGCTATGAGGGCGCAGCGTGGCCTGTCCATCATCGAGCTGATGGTGGCCCTGACCCTGAGCAGCTTTCTCATCCTGGCGGTGACCCAGCTGTACCTGAACAACAAGCGACACGCGCTGTTCCAGGAAGGCCAGGTCAGCAACGAGGAAAACGGCCGGACCGCCCTGCTGTTGCTCGACCAGCAACTGGCGCGTGCGGGCTTCCGAGCCAATCCGGCCCTGCAGACGACCCTGGAGGCCGCCTTTGCCGCGCGTCCCGCTGCCAACGGCTGTCCGGCGATGAGCAGCGGCCAGGCCATCGCCCTGACCGACGACAAGACCGGGCTGTGCCTGCGCTACCAGGGCGAGACGAAGGGGAGGGACAGCGACTGCCTGGGTAATCTGATCGCCGAAAATACCAACGGTAATGGCACCGAGGTGCTGACCCGTATCAGCTATGTCGCCGACCCCAATGGCGTCCTCGGCCGTGGCACCCTGCAATGCAGCGCCCAGGGCCAGCCGGCCCAGGTCATCGTCGCCGGCCTGGCGGATTTCGTCTGGTTCACGCAGCCCAAGAAAGAGCAGTCGAGCCAGGCCGTGCGCTATGCCGCGCTGTTTTCCAGTCGCGCCGTACCCACGGAGGGCATGGCCAATGCCATGGCCGCCAACTGGAAGCCCCTGACCGGTCGCGAACTGCCCGCGGGCGCCAGCACCCAGGTGCTGCAGATCGTCCAGGGCAGCGTCACCTTGCGGAATCTGATGCCATGAAGTCCCGTTCACCCCGGAACCAGGGGGGCGCGGTGCTGCTGATCGCCCTGGTCATGCTCCTGCTGCTCACCCTGCTGGCCGTCACCAGCATGCGCGAGACCACCCTGCAGAACCGGGTGGGTGGCAATGTCTCCGAACAGAAACGCGCCTACAACGCCGCCGAATCGGCGCTGCGGGAGGCCGAACGGCGGCTCAGCACCCTGCGGGGCACCCAGGCCTTCGGCAATGCCAGCGGTGGCTTCGACTCCTGCACGACCAGTGCGACTGCCCTGGCGCCCACCGTCGAGAATCTGTGCATCCTCAGCGACAGCAAGGATCTGGACACCCAGGCCAAGGTGCAGACGTGGGCCCAGACCGCCCTGCAGACCCTGAGCGATGCACCTGCGGAGAATTCCGTGGGTTACCGCGGCTTCGATGGTCAATCCCGCTATCGCCTGGCGCCGCGCTGGGTGGTGACCTTCATCGCGGGAAGTGCCAGTCCAAACCCCAGCGAAGCCCTCAGTGGCAAGGGCTCCTACTACTACCGGGTGACCGCCGTCGCGCGCAGCGGTGGCGCGCGCTTCCCGGTCATCCTGCAAAGCATCGTCAAGCTGGAGGTGCAATGAAGCTTTCGTCCTGTCTGGCGCCATTGGCTGCGCTTCTTGCCGCAAGCTGCGCCAGCGCGAGCAACCTGAATATCAGTCAGCAACCGCTGTTCCTCAGCACCGGTGTCGATCCCAACATCATTGTCACGCTGGACAACTCCAACAGCATGAAGTGGGGCTTCATCCCCGATTGGCTGGGGTACAGCGCCAATGGCCTGCGCACCACGCGGCGGGTCAAGTCGGCGGCCTTCAATGCGCTCTACTACAATCCGGCGGTGAGCTATGCCGTGCCGAAGAAGGTCACCTTCAGCAACGGTGCCCTGACGGTGGCGGACTATCCGGTCAGCAGCGGCACCGGCTTCGATTTCACCCGGGTATACGTGAATGGCTTCCGGCCAGCCGCCGGTACGGTGGACCTGAGCCGGGACTATCGCGTGGCCTGGGAATACGACACCGCTCGCGGTCAGGATACGAACTACAACGCTGGGACCAACTATGGCGGTGCTACCGGCACCATCTACTACCTGGCCGAAAATCCCAGAGCGGATTTCTATGCCTGGCGGAACGATAGGACCGAAGCAGGGGTTCCAGCCTATTACTACGCATTCAACAAGGAAAACCCGAACTGCCAGACTTCGAATGACGACTGCTACACCCTGGTGAGTCCCACTTCCGCGGCCGATCGGCAGAACTTCGCCGTCTGGTATGCCTTCTATCGCAATCGCGCGCTGAGCATGCAGTCGTCGGCCAATCTGGCCTTTTCGCAGTTTTCCAGCTCGGTGAGGCTGACCTGGCAGGACCTGAGCAACTGCACCACCCTGAACTCCGGCACCGACTGTGAAGGAATCAGCTATCGCGGCAGCAATCAGCTGCGCAGCTTCGACGGCCAGGCGCGGGCCAATTTCTTCCGGTGGTTGGGCGATCTCAACTTCAATACCGGCACGCCGCTGCGCAGTGCCCTGGATCGCGCTGGGCGTTTCCTGCAGAGCGGTGGCAAGGACGGCCCCTACGCCAAGGATCCCGGGGTGACCCAGAGTCCGGAATACGCCTGCCGACCGAGTTATCAGATCATGATGACCGATGGTAAGTGGAATTCGGACAACATCGGCGCTGGCAACGTGGATGGCAGTGGCCAGACCTTGCCAGACGGCATGAAATACTCACCGCGGGCGCCCTTTACCGACAGCGCGAGCAATACCCTGGCCGACCTGGCGTTCAAATATTGGGCGACCGATGCCCAGCCGGGGATCTCGGACAAGCTCTTGCCCTATGTTCGCGATCCCAGCAGCAACACCGACATCCAGTACTGGAATCCCAAGAACGATCCGGCGACCTGGCAGCACCTGGTCACCTATACCGTCGGTTTCGGTCTGAGTTCGTCGCTGACCAGTCCGGCCTGGGGCGGCAGCACCTTCGCCGGCGGCTACAGCCCGACCATGAGCTGGCCCGCCGCCAGCAGCGACAGCGACAACAACGTCTATGACCTCTGGCACGCGGCGATCAACTCTCGCGGCGACTTCTTCAGCGCCGACGATGCCAATGGCCTGGTCGACTCGCTGAATCAGGTGGTCAATCGCATTGCCCAGACCCAGTCGACCAGCGCCGGCCAGGCCTCGTCGCCGCTGGACAGCACCCAGAGCTCCAACTACAGCTATGTGCCCAGCTTCTCCAGCAGCGACTGGAGTGGCGACCTCAGCAAGTACCTGCGCACCGCGACCCGCACCTCTCGGGTCTGGAGTGCCCAGGGTCGCCTGGATGCGAGCTATGGCACGGGCGGCTTTGCCACGCGCAAGGTGTACATGAGCGTAGGTGGCGTGCGTCAGCCGTTTATCTGGAGCAACCTGAGCGACGACCAGAAGGCGACGCTGAATCGCAATGCCAGCGGTACCCGCGATAGCTATGGCGAGGCGCGGCTCAACTATCTGCGTGGCGATCGCAGCAAGGAAAGCCAGACGGCCATGCCGGCCCTGCGCATCCGTAACCATCTGCTTGGCGATATCATCGATTCCAGGCCGGCGCTGGTCACCACCCCCAGCAGCCCCGCGGCCAGGATGAACGCGCTCGGCGCCGCCGGCAGCTACAGTGCCTTCCAGCAACAGTGGGCCAAGCGGGCCACGCGGATCTACGTTGGTGCCAACGACGGCATGCTGCACGCCTTCGACGACAACGGCGACGAGGCCTTCGCCTTCGTTCCCAGTGCGGTCATCCCCACTCTCTACAAGCTCACCGATCCAAGCTATACCAGCAGTACTCACCAGTTCTCGGTGGATGGCACGCCGGTGACGCAGGACGTCTACTTCGACAATGCCTGGCATACCGTATTGATCGGCACCCTGAGAGGCGGTGGCCGGGCGGTGTTCGCCCTGGACATCACCGATCCCAGTGATCCCAAGGTACTCTGGGAGCGCAGTGCCAGCGATCCGGATTTCAGCGAGTTGGGCCTGACCTACAGCAAACCCGTGTTCGCCCGGTTGCATACCGGCGATTGGGCAGTGCTGCTGGCCAATGGCTACAACGGCGCCAATGACAAGGCGGTGCTCTATGTCTTGGACGTCAAGACCGGCAAGCGCGTCGCCGCGCTCACGCCGGAGCCCAACGACGGCGTGACCACCCCCAACGGCCTGGCCACGCCGACTCCGCTGGATGTCGATGGCGATCTCATCACCGACTACGTCTATGCCGGCGACCTGCACGGCAATCTCTGGCGTTTCGACCTGATCGGCAGCAGCCTAAAGGCCACTGCTGGCGTCAGTGACTTCCGGGTCGGCTTTGGCGGGGCGCCGCTCTATCGGGCGCGCGCCTCTCGCTATAGCGGCGGCGGTGCCGATCAGCCCCAGGCCATCATGGCGGAACCCCGACTGCTCCGGCATCCTTCGGGGATCGGTGTTCTGCTGGTGTTCGGCACCGGTAAATACCTGGAAACCAGTGATGCCACGGCCGTTTCCGGTAAGGCCATGAGTCTCTATGGCATCTGGGACCGGCAGACGGCAGGTACCCTGGTGACCAGTACACCTAGGCTGACCGTCGCGAATCTCCAGCAACAGACGCTGGGTGGAGATACGGCGATCACCTATGCCAGCGCGACCAATGCCTCGGTCAACACTACCGCCAATACGGTGAGCACCAATGCCGTGGATTGGTACGACGAGAACACGGGCACTGGCAAATACGGTTGGTATCTGAATCTGCCATCAACGGGTGAAATGATCATCACCCATCCTGACTACCAGGCAGATACGCTCTTGGCGGCATCCCTGGTGCCCAATGACGATCCTTGCGATTCGGGCGCTGTCACCTATCTTTATGCCTTGGATCCCTATACCGGCGGCGGAACCGATCATCTGCAACTGGGCACGACGATCAACTATTCCCGTCTGAAATTGGCCGGCCTGTTTCCCGGACTTTCCGCCTTTTCTTACAGCGATGGTCTCATCACCGTTGGCGGAACCACCATCACGACGGAAAATGGCGGGAGCGACTCAGCGACTACCAATCAGGGGCAGAACGAAGGGGTCAAACTCCGGCCTGCCTCGGTTCGTCAGACCTGGCGCACCTTCTCCAACCAGAATCCCGACCCCTGAGGTAACGATGCGAGCACGAGGCTTCACCCTGATCGAGCTGATGGTCGTCGTGGCGATCGTCGGCATCCTGGCGGCCATCGCCTATCCGAGTTATCAGAACTACGTACTGCGCTCCAATCGCAGCGAGGGGCAGGCCCTGCTCAACGAAGCGGCGGCGCGGATGGAGCGTTTCTATGCACAGAACAATACCTATCCGACCAGCGTGGCCAATCTGAACATCGTCAACAACAGGACGCCAGCGGGCAGCCAGACGGTGATCTCGACCAGCGGCTACTACCAGTTGAGCATCGCCACCTATGCCGCCAACAGTGCGGACTACACCAGCAACGGTCCCTATCTGCTGACCGCTACCCGCAGTGGTACCCAGACTCGCGACACGGTGTGTGGCGATCTCACCCTCAACGCCCAGGGCGTGAAAGGGGTCAAGGGTTCCGGCAGCGCCACCGACTGCTGGCGCTAATCCTCCCGCCCCTGCACTAGGCCGGCATCCCTGTCCTGTTCCACGCGATAGCCGCCGAAGCCCAGGGTCACCCGCTGGGTGGCTTCGGCCTTGCCGGCGTCGCGGGCTTCGTGTTCGACCACCAGGCGATTGAGGCGGTTGAGCAGCTGCATGGATTCGTCGTAGGCGGTGCGATAGAGACTCAGGGTCGAGTCCTGGGTCAGGTTGTGGCCGTAGACCACGTGAAAGGTGAAGTCCGGCGCGGCGCGGTCCTGCAGGTAGAGGCGCTCGAAGCCGGCCAGCAGGTCGCCGGTGAAATGGGCCAGCAGCCGCCCTGCGCCTTCCTGGCTCTCGGTGCCGCGCAGCAGCGAGCGGGGAGTGAGCACCACCCGGTCTTCCTCGTCGAGGCGGGCGTAACCCTTGCGCAGCCATTCATCCAGCACGGTGCGGGCGCGGACATCGCTGCCGACGCTGGCGACCAGGGCGTCGAAGCTCTGTTCGCCGCCGCGGCGCTGGGTGCGGGGCAGGGGACGCAGATTGCCCTCGGCATCGAGCAGGTCCAGCCGTGAGGTCCAGGCGCTGAGCACCTGCCATTCCAGGCTGGGTGTGCAGGGCGTGCGTTCCGGGCTGGCCTCGCGCAGGGCGCGGACCTCGCGACGGGGCAGGCCGGTCAGCACCGAGATGCGACTGTCGGAATTGGGCTTGTCGCGCAGCGGCTCGAAATCCTGGGCGACCTCGAAGTAGGTCTGGCGCAGCAGGCGATCGAAGGTCTGGTAGGTGACGCCGGAGGCGATGGCGATACGCACCAGCCGGCCGATCAGGCTACGCAGAAGCAAGGGAACCTTGGTGGAAAGCATGGGGGACTCGATGCGGCAGACGCCCGCCCATCTTCGCGGGGCCTCGGGCCCCCGTCAAACCAGCCGGTCACAAAGTGTCGCGGACGCCGCTCAGGCTGTCGTCCGCGGGGCAGGGCGTTACCTAGCCAGGGGTGCCCGATTCGGTCTCGCCGGCCACGTCCGGGTCGTCCGGAAACTCTTCCGGCTCCATGTCCGCATAGGGCAGCTCTTCGGGCGGCGGGGTATTGCTGGGATTGTCGTAGGTCTTCTGCTCAGCGTCGCTCATGGCGGGCTCCTGGGTGGGTGGTAGAGATATCGAACCCCTCTGGGCGGGGCCGTTCCCGAGCGCCTGTCGAGAGCGACCTTGTGTCGGCCGAGTGGCCAGTGGCCGAACGTCGTTAGCGCGATAGCGGTCCATTGGGTGACCGTCTCGCCCGCTTGACGGCGCCCGAGGAGTCCCGTGATGACCACGCCCAACGCTGTCCACCCGCTGCCGTTCCAGCCCACCTTCGAACAGGTGCCGGATGACGAAGCCGAAACCGTTCGCGAGATGGTCGCGGCCATGAGAGACATCACCGAGACCACCTATGCCAATGGTGGCCATGCCATTCGCAGCGTGCACGCCAAGAGTCATGGCCTGCTCACCGGCCAGGTGACGGTGCTGGATGGTCTGCCGCCGGCTTATGCCCAGGGCGCCTTCGCCACGCCGGGCAGTTATGCCGCGGTGCTGAGATTCTCGACCAATCCCGGCGACATCCTGGCCGACAGCGTCTCCACCCCTCGTGGCCTGGCGCTCAAGCTGATCGATGTGACGGGCGAGCGCCTGCCCGGCAGCGAAGGTCAGGTGACCCAGGATTTCGTCATGCAGAACGCCCCGGCCTTTACCGCGCCGGATCCCAAGACCTTTCTCAAGACGTTGAAGCTACTGGCCAAGACCACCGACCGTGGCGAGGGCCTGAAGAAGGTGGCCTCGGCGGTGCTGCGCGGCACCGAGAAGGTGGTGGAAGCCTTCGGCGGCGAGAGTCCGACGCTCAAGAGTCTCGGCGGCCATCCGGAAACCCATCCGCTCGGCGAAACCTTCTACACCATGGTGCCCTTTCTCTACGGCCCTTATTTCGCCAAGCTCAGCGTCGCGCCGGTGGCCCCCGAGCTGACCGCCCTGACCGACGCCCCGGTGGAGGTCAATGGCAAGCCCGACGGCCTGCGCGAGGCGGTCAATGCCCATTTCGCCCAACATGGCGGTGTCTGGGAGATCCGCGTGCAGCTGGGTGTGGACATCGAGCAGACGCCCATCGAAGACGCCTCGGTGGTCTGGCCGGAAGACCTGACCCCCTATGTCACGGTGGCGCGCCTGGAGGTCCGGCCGCAACCGGCCTGGAACGCGACACGCTCGCGCGAGGTGGACGACGGCATGGTGTTCAGCCCCTGGCATGGCCTGGCCGCGCACCGCCCGCTGGGCGGCATCATGAGGTCGCGGCAACCGGCCTACGAGATGTCTTCGCACTTTCGCAGCGAGCGCAACGGCTGCCCGTTGCACCATCCGCGCGGACCGGTGGAGCTGTCGTAAAGGATCAGTTGAGCGTGGCGAGTTCGGCGTCGTCGAGTTCACGGGCGCGTACCGCAGCCGGACGGCTTACCAGCCCGGCCACGTAGCGCTCGAAGTGCGGACGCTTCTCGAGGGTGCCGAAGGCCATGCCCCAGGCGAGATGGGAACCCACATAGACGTCGGCGGCGGTGAAGCGGTCGTCCACCAGGTATTCACCGGGGGCCAGGGCGGCGTCGAGGGTATCGAGCACCTCGGTGAGACTGCCATAGCCCACCGCGCTGCGCTGCCGTGGATCCTCGGGCAGGACCACGCCCAGGGCCTGGTTGGTAGCGGCGGCCTCCAGCGGACCGGCGGCAAAGAACAGCCAGCGGTAGTAGGCACCGCGCGCCGGATGGCTCAGCGGAGGCGCGAGCCCCGCGGCGGGAAAGGCGTCGGCGAGATAGGCGCAGATGGCCGCGGTCTCGGTCACCACGGCGGCGCCATGGCGCAGCGCCGGCACCTTGCCCATGGGGTTGATGGCGCGATAGGCCGGGGATTTCATCGCCGGCCCGTAGTCGACCCGTTGTACTTCATAGGGCTGTCCGAGCTCCTCCAGCAGCCAGCGCACGATGCGTCCGCGCGACATGGGATGGGTATAGAGCACGGGCCGGTCGAACATGGTGGAGCTTCCTTGAGTTGTCGTACCGCTTAGCATAGGTAGGCCCTCCTCCAGCGTCCATTCGCAGGAGAGCCGGTACCCTTCTGCTAGACTGGTAAACCTTTACCAGCCGTTTCACAGGACTCCCGTGCCCTCATCCTTCGCTTCCCTGCCGCTGGCCGAGGCCATGCAGGCCAATCTGGCCGAGCTCGGCTATCTGAGCATGACGCCCATCCAGGCGGCCAGCCTGCCCATCATCCTCAAGGGCCAGGATCTCATCGCCCAGGCCAAGACCGGTTCGGGCAAGACGGCAGCCTTTGGCATCGGTTTGCTGACGGGACTCAATCCGCGCTATTTCGGCTGCCAGGCCCTGGTCCTCTGTCCGACCCGCGAACTGGCGGATCAGGTGGCCCGCGAACTGCGTCGCCTGGCACGCACCACGCCCAATCTGAAGATCCTGACCCTCTGCGGCGGCATGCCGCTGGGGCCGCAGATCGCCTCCCTGGAGCATGGCGCCCAGGTCATCGTCGGTACGCCGGGCCGGGTGCAGGAGCACTTGCGCAAGGGCACCCTGGTGCTGGACGGACTCAATGTCGCGGTGCTCGACGAAGCCGATCGCATGCTCGACATGGGCTTCATCGAGGCCATCGCCGACATCCTCAGCCAGACGCCGGCACGGCGGCAGACGCTGCTGTTCTCGGCGACCTATCCGGAAGGCATCGAACGCCTGGCCCAGGACTATCTGCGCGCACCGCTGCGCATCAGCGTCGAGAGTCAGCACAGCGAGACCCAGATCCGTCAGCGCTTCTACGAGATCGCCGCCCAGGATCGCCTGGCCGCTGTGGTGCGCCTGCTCCGGCACCATCGCCCGGCCAGCGCCGTGGCCTTCTGCCAGACCCGCCAGCAATGCCAGGAAGTGGTCGAGGCGCTGCATGCCCAGCGCATCTCCGCGGCCGCCCTGCATGGCGATCTGGAACAGCGCGAGCGCGACCAGGTGCTGGCGATGTTCGCCAACCGCAGTCTCTGCGTGCTGGTGGCCACCGACGTGGCGGCCCGCGGCATCGACGTGGCCGGCCTGGAGGCCGTGATCAACGTGGAGCTGTCCCGCGATCCGGCGGTGCACGTGCACCGCATCGGCCGCAGCGGTCGCGCGGGTGAGCAAGGCCTGGCACTGTCGCTGGTGGCGCCGGCCGAGGCCAGTCGCGCCCAGGCCATCGAGGTGCAGCAGGGTTCGCCGCTGGACTGGCAGCCCCTCGGCGCCCTACGCGACACCCCGGAGCCGCTGGTGCCAACCATGCACACCCTGGCCCTGGCGGCCGGCAAGAAGGACAAGCTGCGCCCCGGCGACATCCTCGGCGCCCTGACCGGCGACGCCGGCCTGCCCGGTGCCAAGATCGGCAAGATCACCCTGTTCGACAACCAGGCCTTCGTCGCCGTGGAAAGAGACATCGCCCGCCAGGCGCTGCAGCGGTTGAGCGAGGGCAAGATCAAGGGCCGGTCGATCAAGGTCAGGATGCTGTAGGCGGGGCGGACACTCTCTGTCGCCACCTCGAGCTCCTGCCGTTGGGCTTCGACGGTGGAGCCGTCGCAACCCAACCTATCTCAGCTCTCGATCACCATCCGCCGTCTGGCGCGATGGGAAGAGCCGTTGCGCACCGCCCAGCGCAGTACCGGGGCGGTGGCGCCGATACCGGTGCGAATCAGCTGCCGTTGCAGCGGACCCTGGTGGAAACCCAGCTCCGCGCTGGCCCAGGCGGGTAGCAGGTCGATGCCGGCCTGCATCATCAGCGCCCCGAAGGGCTTGGCCAGGGCGCTGGGCGCGGGTGCCTGCAGCAGCACCCGGCAGACCTCGCGACTGCGGTCATCGCAAATCAGCTGGGCGCGGATCGCCTGGTAGTAGGCGGCGATCTCCGCCCGTGAGCGGGGCACGTCCGTCGCGCCCAGGCGCTCGGCGACCAGGGCGATCTCGGCGTAGTAGCGATCCTGTTCCGCGCCCGGCAGCTGGGGATCGAAATAGCGCAGGTAGGCCGCGAGGAAGTGACTGACCTCGGCCACATGGACCCAGGTCAGCAGCGCCGGGTCTTCGGCGCTGTAGGGACGGCCATCGGCGGCCTGGCCCCGGATATGCCGGTGGATGGCCTTGACCCGGGCGATCAGTCGCTCGGCGTCGCCGCGGCTGCCAAAGGTGGTGGCGGCGATGAACTGGCCGGTACGCCGCAGGCGGCCGAGCATGTCTTCGCGAAACTTCGAATGGTCCCAGACCCCGGCCAGGGCCAGCGGGTGCAGGGTCTGCATGAGCAGGGCGGCGATGCCGCCGATCAGCATGCAGGTGAAGTCGCTGTGCACCCGCCAGGGGACGCTGCCAGGCCCGAACAGCCCGGGGTCGCCCGGCGGCTGCTCGTAGTCGACCTCGCCCAGGGCCAGCCCGGTGAGGCTCGTCACCTGCCGCTCGATATGCTTGCGGATCAACTCCATGGGTTAGCGCGGCAGCAGGTAGAGGGCGGCGTACTGCAGCAGCATGATGGTCTTGCCGTCCAGCAGCCGTCCATCGCGGGCCATGGCCAGCGCCTCGTCGAAGGGCAGTTCCAGCAGCTCGATGTCCTCGCCTTCCTCGGGCAGTCCGCCGCCGTCGGCGATGCGCTGATCGGCCCGGTACTCACCGGCGAAGAAATGCAGCAACTCGGTCACCGAGCCGGGACTCATGAAGGCGTCGAACAGGTGCTGGACGTTGTCCAGGCGGTAACCGGTCTCTTCCTCGACCTCGGCCTTGATGCGCGCTTCGGGAGCGGCCGCGTCGAGCAGGCCGGCAGGAGTCTCCACCAGCAGACCGTCGTCCAGGCCGTTGCCCAGGGTCGGCAGGCGGAACTGACGGATCAGCAGCACGGTGCGCCGCTCGCGGTCGTACAGCAGGATGGTGGCGCCGTTGCCGCGGTCGTAGGTCTCCCGGGTCTGGCGTTGCCAGCTGCCGTCGCGGCGCAGGTAGTCGAAGGTGGTCTTCTTCAGCAGGCCCCAGTCGGCGGAAAGGGTCTCGACCTGCTGGATGCGAATGCGGGAGGTGTCAGGCATGGGGGCTCGTCTGGGCAGGAGGCGTCGGACCACGGTAGCAGAAGCGCTGCCTTTTTAAGGCACGCGCCGCGACCCCGGGTTCCACCCCGCCGTGAGGACGGCCGGCCCCGACGTTCAGAACCAGCGGTCGTTCTTCTTGCGACCCCGCGTCATAGACGGCAGGATCAGGCCGGCCAGCAGGCCGGCGCCGGCGATGCTGCCGCCATAGACCATGTACTGCATCAGCGCCTGCTTGTTCTCGTTGCCGAGCTTGGCCTGGGTGCTGCGCAATTCGGACTGGGCCTGGGTGAGCTGGGCGTCGAGGTCCTTGCGGCGGCTCTCCAGTTCGTCGATCTGCTTCTTGCGCGAATCCAGGGTCTCCTGCATGCCCTGGACGCGATTCTTCCAGCTGTCGTCGATGGTCTTGAGCTGGCCGCTCAACTCGGCCACCTGCTGTTCCAGCTGCGGCAGGCGTTCGGCCTGGCCGGGCTTGGCCTGCAGGTCGGCATTGGGAATCCAGACGGTGCTGCCGCCTTCGCCGCGCACCTGGCTGTAGTCGCCCTGGGTGCTGATCAGCTCGACCTTCTGCCCGGACTTGAGGGTGCCGACGATGCGATAGCCATCGGTGGGTCCACTGCGGACATAGGTGGTCAGGCTGTCGCTGACCCAGCGGGCAGTGCCTTCCTGGGCGACGGCGGTGCCGGCCAGGGAAGCGAGGGAGGCGGCCAGGCAGAGGCCGAGATGCGGTAGGCGGGACAGCAGGCGAGATGGGGACATGGGCATGATCGGGTCTGTATGCATGAGCTGAAAAGATGAAGGCCGTGGTGAACAGGCCGGATTATTGTGGGGCAGTACCCTAGCAAGCTGCCGCGCTCTATCCGCCAACCCGTAGCGCCCGCTGTTCGAGACGGTGAAGCAGTTCAAGCTTTGGCGGCGGAAAGCGACGGCCAGTGTCATCTTGCCGCCATGTGGCGGCAGAAGAAAGTTGCAAGGTCAGTCAGGATCTTGCGGGCCGCGCTTCAGAGGCGGTGCAACAGATCCAGACTCAGGGCCGCGAGCGCGCCCAGGCCGGCGCAGCCGAAGGCCAGCGCCTTGCCCCACCAGCGTTTCCAGGCGATCGCCCCGGCCACCATGCCTACTCCGCAGAGCAAGAGGCCGGACTTGAGATAGAAGTCGGACCAGACGAGCAGCTGATCGATGAAGTCGAAGAGGTCTTGGAATTCCTGCGGCATGGGGCCTCCTGGCGCGCTGGCGCTATTGAGTCGCCGGGGCCCCGGTCGTTCCCTGGCAGTCCGCCGCCAGCAGCCGCTCCGCCGAACCCTGGTCGCCCGGCTGGCTGCCTGCGCGGCCGGCCAGCAGCAGGAACTGGCGGCTGGCGTCCCGGCTCGGCAGCGCCACCACCGCCAGTGACAGGCGTGGGTCCGGCAGCGGGTAGGGCGGCTGGCTGGCCAGGGCCTGGAAGAAATCCGCGGCCAGCAGCTGGGCTTCGCTCAGCCGCCGCGCCTGATAACCACTGCCCGCCAGCGCCCTTGGCAGCGCGCGCCAGTGTTCGTCCAGCTCGGGCACCTGCGTCCCGAGTTGCTCGCGCACCTCGGGCCGCAGGCAGGCCAGGTGCACATGCAGCTGATCCTGGCTGCGCCCGCTGGGGGCGTTGAGGGCCAGGGCGATCCGCTCGTCCGCCACCGGCGCCTGGCCCCAGGCGCTCAGGTACCAGCGCTGGCGCCAGGCCAGGCCGAACCAGTTGGGTTGGCCGGGCCGCCACAGGGCCGGACTTTCCAGCCCGCGCAGGGGCCGCAGCGGTACCAGGATGAAATGCTGTCGCTCACCCGGCGCGCGCAGCACGGCGAAGCCGGGATCCGGCACCACCTGGCGACAGGGGGTCGCCAGACCGGTGAGCCGGGCATTGGGCACGCACAGCCCGGCCGTGACCTGGCGCAGCAGGTCGCGGTTGGCACAGCCCGTCAGCGCCACGCCCAGCATCAGCAGCCACAGCAGGCGCCGCCACGACGAGCGGACGCCGGTCGGATGCGAACAACTGCGCGCGCGGCGCTTCCAATGGCTATCAGAGAAACGCAGTGGGAGATCAGCCATGGCCAATGGTTGGGCCGGAGACGGCGCGGTTCAGGAACAGATCGACAGCACGGTGGACGATGCGGTGCAGCGCGCCCGCAGCCGTCTGCATCGGGGCGCGAGCCTTACCCATTGTGAGGAGTGCGGCGACGCCATTCCCGAGGCGCGCCGCCAGGCGGTCCCAGGTGTGCATTTGTGCATCCGCTGCCAGTCCGAGCAGGACGCCGAGGACCAGCGCGCCGGCGGCTACAACCGGCGGGCGAGCAAGGACAGTCAGTTGCGCTAGGACCGGGGCGGCCTGCGAGCACCTGAAGGCCGGACGTTTCGCCAGCGCCCTCTGAGGCAGCCGCTGCTCGGCGTCAGCCGGCATCGGGCGCTGCCGGGATCTGCAGGCCGCGTTGCACCGCCGGGCGGACGAGGAAGGCGTCGAGGGCGCGACGGACCTCGGGGAAGTCCTGGAAGCCGATCAGGTCGGCCACCTGGTAGACCTCCAGCAGGGCGCGGATCCAGGGGAAGGTGGCGATGTCGACGAGGCTGTAGTCCTCGCCCAGGATCCAGGCGCGGCCCCTGAGCTGACCCTCCAGCACGCCGAGCAGGCGCCGGGTCTCGGTCGCGTAGCGGTCGCGGGGGCGCTTGTCTTCGATGTCCTTGCCGGCGAATTTGGTGAAGAAGCCGAGCTGGCCGAACATCGGGCCGATGCCGCCCATCTGGAACATCAGCCACTGGATGGCCTGGTAACGCCGCGCCGGATCCTCGGGCAGCAATTGCCCGGTCTTTTCCGCGAGGTAGAGCAGGATGGCGCCGGATTCGAACAGCCCCAGGGGTTCGCCACCGGGGCCGTCGGGGTCGAGGAGGGCGGGGATCTTGTTGTTGGGGCTCAGGGAGAGGAATTCCGCGGTGTGCTGGTCGTCCTGGCCGAAGTCGATGCGATGCACCTCGTAGGGCAGGCCGAGTTCTTCCAGCAGGATAGCGACCTTGACGCCATTGGGCGTGGGCAGCGAATAGAGTTGCAGGCGCTCGGGATGCCGGGCGGGCCAGCGGTGGGTGATGGGAAAGCGCGACAGATCGGCCATGCTGGACTCCTGGAAAAGGGGGCGACCCTGGGTGAGACCGGCCACCGCGGCCCGGGTTGCCAGGCCTGCAGCGAAGCGGAACTTAGCGCGATGCCTACCCCTCCATCTGAGACGTACCCGCCTTCAGCCCCGCACCGAGGACCTCCCATGCTTCCCCACAGCCAGCAGGGCAGCGGTTCGCCCACCTTCGTGCTCATGCACTTTCTCGGTGGCTCCCACCGCACCTGGTTTCCCACCGTACCCTACCTGGATGGCGCACATCGCTGCGTGGCGCTCAATACGCCGGGCTTCGGCGATGCCGCCGAGGTCGAGGGCTACAGCGTGGCCGAGATGGCCGACCAGGTGGATGCCAGCATCCGCGCCCTGGGCCTGGAGCGTTGCATCCTGGTCGGCCATTCGATGACCGGCAAGGTGGCCGTGGTGCTGGCGGCGCGGCGGCCAGAATATCTGGTCGGTCTGATCCTGGTGGCGCCTTCGCCGCCCGGACCGCAGCCCATGAGCGAGGCGGATCGCGCTGCCCAGCGCGCCTATGGCAAGAGCCGGGCGGAGGCCGAGGCCTTCGTCGACGAGTCCAGCGCGCATCGCCTGCCCGATGCCATCCGCGAGGTGGTGATCGCCGATGCCCAGCGGCTGAATCTGGCGGCCTGGCGTGCTTGGGTCGATCACGGCAGTCGCGAGGACTGGAGCGATCGGATCGACACCCTGGACTATCCGGTGCTGCTGGTCTGCGGCGCCGACGACCAGCAGGTGCCGGGTCCGGATGAACAGCGCCGGACCACCCTGGCGGCCTTTCCCAACAGCCGGCTGGAGGTCATTCCCGGCGCCGGCCACCTGATGCCGCTGCAGACGCCCCAGGCCCTGGCGCGGCTGATGCTCGACTTCGCCCGGGAGCTCTGACCGGTGGATTCGCTGACCCAGGCCGTGCTCGGCGCCACCGTCCAGACCGCACTGCTGGGTCGCTGGCAGGGTCGGCGCGCCATCCTCTATGGCGCCGCCCTGGCCACCCTGCCGGATCTCGATGTGATCATCGATTACGGCGATGCGGTCAAGGAAATGACCTACCACCGTGGCTTCAGCCATTCGCTGTTCGTGCTGACCGGCTTGGCCCTGCTGCTGGCCTGGATCTGCGGTCGCTGGCGCGATCCCGGTTACAGCCAGGGACGCCTGTTCCTGACACTCTGGCTGGTGCTCGTCACCCATCCGGTGCTGGATGCCTTCACCACCTATGGCACCCAGTTGTTCTGGCCGCTGCCGAGCACACCGGTGGCCTGGTCCAGCGTCTTCATCATCGATCCGCTCTATACCCTGCCGTTGCTGGTGGCGGTACTCGCTGGCCTGGCGGTTGGCCCCCGGGGCAGAACCCCTCGGCTGGCCGTCGCGGCGTTGCTACTGTCCACGACCTACCTGGGCTGGACCCTGGTGGCCAAATATTCCGCCGAGCGTCAGGTACGCCAGGTGCTGGCGGCCCAGGGGCAGGCGGATGCCCGCCTGTTCAGCGCGCCGCTGCCCTTCACCAGCCTGCTCTGGCGGGTCATGGTGGATGACGGCCCCGAGCGCTACCGGGAGACCTGGGTGGGGTTGTTCGACGACCGTCCGCCAGCCTTGATCCCGCTGCCGCGCGGAGGCGAACTGGCGCCGATCCTCGCCGACTCGTCGGCCGAGCAGCGGCTGCGCTGGTTCACCGACGACTGGCTGCGCTACGACCGCCTGGGCGACGACCTGGTGGTGACCGATCTGCGCCTGGGCGCCACCGGCTACCACAGTTTCCGCTTCGCCCTGGCTCAGCGGGAGGCCAGCGGTTGGCGACTGGTGGCCGAACCCTCGCTGTGGCCGCGCGAGCGCGGCGGTCGCGAACAGCTGGCAGTGGTCTGGCGCAGACTCTGGCATCCGGAATCGCCGGCACCGGTGGCGGACTGGGCGGCGCGGCTGTCGCGCCTGCCGGACTGACGCCAGGCCTCCAGCAGCAGCCGCCACCAGGGGCGCCGGGCCTCGCGCAGGGCGGTATGGCGATCCAGGCCGATATCGGCCAGTTCCCGGTCGGTAAGCTCCGGCAGGCTGCGGCGGGTGGTCAGCTGGCGCTGGAACAGCAGCCAGCAGCCGCTGGCGCGGGTCTGGTCGTGAAGGCTAGGGTCTCTGGGCATGGCGTCTCTCCTGGGCTGTCTCCATGCTCCGCCGCCGCTACGGTCTGGGGCAGATCCAGGCCGGTGGGTTGTCCGCCATACAGCCGCCTTACAGCGCTCGGCTGTATGGTGCACGGCGTGGCCATCTGTATGGCGCGCGTGTCCTGTCTACGCCGCTATAGTCCGGGCATGAATCGCTATCAGCTGTTGGCCGACGCCCTCGGCCGCCGTATCGAACAGGGTCTCTATCGACCGGGCGAACGCCTGCCGTCGGTGCGCGCCCTGGCCCAGGAGCACGGGGTCAGTCTGGCCACGGTGCAGCAGGCCTATCGGCTGCTGGAGGACCGTGGCCTGGTGGAGCCACGGCCCAAGTCCGGCTATTTCGTCCGCCTGGAGAGACGCGTCATCGCGTTGCCACGGGTGACCCGCCCGGCGCGCTGGCCGGTGGAGGTCTCTGGCTGGGAACCGGTACGGGAGCTGATGACCTCCACCCCGGATTCGGTACGGGTGCAACTCGGCCGCGGCCTGCCGGATACCGAGGCGCCGACCCTGGCCCCCCTGCTGGCCGGCATGGCGCGGCTGGCGCGGCGGCCGGGCAATGCCGGGCTGTCCTACGACAGCATCCAGGGCGTGGCGGCCTTGCGCGAACAGGTGGCGCGGCTGCAGCTGGATGCCGGCTGCGTGCTCACCGCCGATGACATCGTCATCACCAGCGGGGCCCACGAGGCCCTGGCCACGGCCTTGCGCGCCACCTGCCAGGAAGGCGACATCGTCGCGGTGGACTCGCCGACCTTTCACGGGGTGATGCAGACCCTCAAGGGCCAGGGCCTCAAGGCACTGGAAATCCCCACCGATCCGCGCACCGGCATCAGCCTGCCGGCGCTGGAACTGGCGCTGGAGCAATGGCCGGTGCGCGCCATCCAGCTCACCCCCAGTTGCAACAATCCCCTGGGCTACTGCATGCCCGAGGCCAACAAGCGCCAGCTGGTGGCCCTGGCGCGCAAGCACGACCTGGCGGTGATCGAAGACGACGTCTATGGCGATCTGCTCTATGGCTATCCACGCGCGCGGGCGCTCAAGGCCTTCGACGAAGACGACCGGGTGGTGCTCTGCAGTTCCTTTTCCAAGACCCTGGCGCCCGGTCTCCGGGTTGGCTGGGTGGCACCCGGGCGTTACGCCGAGCGCATCCTGCACCTCAAGTACATAGGCACCGGCTGCACCGCACCCCAGCCGCAACTGGCCATCGCCGAATTCATCGCCGCCGGCCATTACACCGTGCACGTCCGGCGCATGCGCGCCCAGTACCAGCGCAATCGCGACCTGATGAGTGCCTGGGTGCAGCGCTACTTTCCCGCCGGCACCCGGGTCAGCCAACCCCAGGGCAGTTTCCTGCTGTGGGTGGAGTTGCCCGAGGCCTGCGACAGCCATCGACTCAATCGCGAACTCCTCGCCCAGAGCGTGCAGATCGCCTGCGGCAGCATCTTTTCCGCCTCGGGCAAGTATCGCAACTGCCTGCGCCTGAACTATGCCCAGGCCCAGCGCCCGGGGATCGAGGAGGGCGTGCGGCGCGTGGGCGAGGCCGCGTGCCGGTTGCTGGGCGAGGCGCTCACGCTGTCGGAGTCGGCACTGGCCTAGCCGACCCAGGCGTACAGGGTGAAGTCCTCGCCGCCGAGACGAGGTCTCGCCAGCCCTCTACACTGGCCGTTTTGAGCGAGGACTCCCTATGCCACCCCGTCTCTATCTGGCCGGCCCCGAGGTGTTTCGGCCTGATGCCGTCGCCCATGGCGAGGCCCTCAAGGCGCTTTGCGCCAGCCAGGGCTGCGTAGGCCTGTTTCCACTGGACAACGCCATCCCCTCGGAGCTGACCGAGCCACGCGAGCAGGCAGCCTGGATCTATCGGGCGAATCTGGCGTTGATCGAGCAGGCCGATGGCGTCCTGGCCAGTCTGGACTTCTTTCGCGGCGCCGAGCCCGACAGCGGCACCTGTTTCGAGGTGGGCTATGCGGTGGCGCTGGGCAAGCCGGTGGTGGGCTATGTCCCGGAGAAGGGCAGCCTGGCCGAGCGGATTCGCGCGCGGCATCCCGAGTGGATGGGAAAGGGTCTACTGGACCGCGATGGCTGGACGCTGGAGGAATTCGGCCTGCCGCTCAACCTGATGTTGGCGGTGCCGGCCAGCATCGTCGTCGGCGGGCCGGAGGTCGCCCTGGCGGTGTTGCGCGAACGGCTGCGCTAGCAGGTCAGGGCCATGCGACCCTCACCCCGGCCCTCTCCCGGGGGAGAGGGGTGATCGGAGCAGGGTCGATTGCGATCAGCCCGGTGGAAAAGGCTGGGCCGTTTTCCACGCTACGGGGCCTTGACCGGGGAGGAGGGCGGTTGCCACGGAGTCAGCCGCGCGCCAGGGACGCCAGTTCATCCAGTCCGCTGTGGCCATCGGCATAGGCTGCCCGGAAGCTGTCGCGCTGCTGCCAGCGCGCCCAGAAGGCCGCCAGGTGCTCGAAGCGCTCGTCCAGTGGCGTCTGGTTGGTGGGGTACTTGGAGAAGGCGATGGCGGTGCACAGGGTGATGTCGGCGAAGGTCGGCGCCGCACCGCCCAGCAGCCACTCGCGACCGTCGGCCAGATGCCGATCCACCAGCGCCGCGTGCATCAGGGCTTCCTTGCGGCAATGCTCGCCCCATTGCGGATTGTGGGTCAGCTCCAGTTTGTGGCCGAGGCCTTCGTGCTGCACATGGAACATGGTCACGATGCGATAGAGCACATGGACGAAGATGCGGTCGTTCCACATGGCGTCCTGGCCCTGCTCCAGCGGCGTCTCGCCCAGCACCTTGCGACCGGGATAGCTATTGTCCAGATAGCGGGCGATGGCCGCGCTCTCGGCCAGGTAACCGCCTTCGGCGAATTCCAGGGTCGGGGTCTCGCCCCAGGGATTGCGCTTGAGGTGCTGCCACTGGCGTTGCTCGCCTTCCGGCGCCATCTTCAGGATGACCTCCTCGAACTGATCGGCGATGCCCTTTTCATGGATGAACAGCCGCAGCCGTTGTGGATTGGGAAAGGCGGACGGCGAGGTGAAGAGGCGTAGCTTGGCCATGGAGGGGCTCCGGAAGGGACAATGACGAAGCATGCGACTGCGGGCAGTCGTGCCGCGTTCGTACGAGGTGACCAAGGATGCCGGGCCAGGGCAGGGGACGAACAGCCAAGCCGCCGTATGCCCTCCATGCAGAAAGTCGATTGGTCAGGCTGGCATTCAGCTCACGACGCTGGCGACGATCCGTTCGCGCAGCCAGGCATGGGCGGGATCGCGGTACAGGCGTTCGGGCCAGAGCAGCAGCAGCCTGTCGAAGCCCGGGATGGCCGTGCCAAGCGCCGTAGGTTGGCGCTGAGCGTCGCGAAGCCCAACAGCGGAGTTGGGCCTTGGGCGGTGTTGGGCTTCGCTGGCGCTCAACCCGACCTACGGCAGTCAGGCCAACCTGCGAAACGCCTCAGTTGGCTCTCTTGCTGTCCACCTGGTCCAGGCGGCCGCCGCGGAAGGTGAGGAAATACAGCATGCCGTTCCAGGGGCCGTAGGCCCATTCCTCGACGAATTCCACCTGGCGATAGCCGTAGCCATCGGTGACCTGGCGTTCGCCCTGGGGCGTGACGCTCAGCGGGTCGCCGCACTTGCCGCGGACCTCGTGGGTGGTGGAGCCGGTGGAGACCAGGGCGCTGCCGCAACGCAGCGACGCGGCCTGGCTGGTGCCGGTGGCGAGCAGGAGCAGCAACGCCAGGGTGCGCAGGCTCATTGGCGCTGGAGCTCGATGCGAGTGAGGCGGTTGGCTTCGAAGGTGAGGATGTAGTTGGCGCCGTTCCTTGGGCCGTAGACCCATTCCTCGATCACCGCCTCACGGCGTTCGTTGCGGCCCAGTTCGTAGCCCACCAGGTCGCGGTGGGCGGGTTCGCCGCATTTCTGCAGCACTTCGAAGGCGCGATCGCCCCGGCTGACCAGGGCGTTGCCGCACCTCATGGAATCGGCGGCGGCGCCGGTGGCGACCAGCAGGGTGAGGGCGGCGAGCAGGCAACGCATGGGGGTCTCCTGACCGGTCAGAGCACCCCGAGCTGCAACTGCGCGGCCGTGGGCGATTCACCGGATTGGGCTTGAGTGCTGACGTCCAGCAGATAGACCCGCTGGGCATCCAGTTTCGCCGTGTCCACCAGATAGGTCTTGATGGCACCGGCGCGCTGCTGGGCCAGGCTGCGCAGGAGGCCGTCGTTGCCGCTCCAGGCTTCGAGCACCGCCTGGCGCAGGCGCGCCGTGCGGGTGGCATCGTCAAGACTATCCCATTCCTGCGGCGGTTGCGCCTGCAGTCGCAGGCGGTACAGGCCTTCCAGCAGGGGGGCGCGCATGTCGGCGGGTACCTGCAACTGGCTGGGATCGGCCGGGACCTTGTCGCCACGACGTTGCAGCAGGTTGAAGTACTGGGTCTGGAAGTCCTTTTCCAGCTGGCTGGCGGCCAGCGCGCGACCGTCGCTGGCGGCGCCGGCATGGCCCTTGACTTCCACCGTCAGTTGCGGCCGCTGGCGCAGGGCCGCGGCCAGCTTGTCCAGTTCGCCGCGCGCCTGGGCCGAGAGGCTGGTACTGCCGGGGGCGAAGTCGATGGCGCTGAGATCCGCCTCGTGCCCGCCGACCAGTCCCGCCAGCATGCGGAAGGGCGCCTGGACGGCGCGGCTGAGCACATTGCGCAGGGTCTGCCAGACCACCGGCATGACGCTGAAGTTGGGGTCGGCGAGATTGCCCGCCACCGGCAGGCGCAGGTCGATCCGACCGTGGCTGTCCTTGAGCAGGGCCACCGCCAGGCGCACCGGCAGGTCCACGGCGTCCTTGCTGTCCACCCGCTCACCGAGTTCCAGCTGGTCGAGCACCACGTGGTTCTGCGCCTGCAGCCGGCCGTCGTCGATGCGGTATTGCAGGTCCAGGTCGAGGCGCCCCTTGCGCACCGCGTAGCCGGCGAACTTGCCGGTGTAGGGCGACAGGGTGGTGAGTTCGACCTGGCGGAAATAGGCGGTCACGTCCAGCTGCTGCAAGGGATCGAGAGGGTCGAGGCGGCCCTTGATTTCCACCGGGGCGAAGCGATCGACCTTGCCGGCTAGGTGGATGTCGGCCGGCTTGGAGGCGGCGGTGTCCAGGGTGCCGATGCCGCCTTCCAGCGACTGGATGTTGGTGGCGAAGCCGGGCTTCAAGCTGTTGTCGGCGAAGTCGGCGCTGCCATCCTTGATGCTCACCCCGCCGATGCGGACCTGCAGCGGTGGCGAGCTGTCCTTCGATTCCGTTTTCGGCTGGGGCACCAGCAGGGCGCTGAAGTTGTTGCTGAGGTCCTCGTTGATCACCAGGGTGCCATAGGGCTTTTCCAGGTCGATCTTGTCGATCACCAGCCGCTTGCCCAGCTCGAAGGCGATGCCCTGCACGTCCAGCCGCTGCCAACGCATGAAGTCCTGCTGGTGCAGGGTGTCGAGCACGTGCACCTGGGTGACCTGAGCCGCGCCGCTGACGGTGAGGCCCAGGGGTTCGCCCGGGGCCAGGGCCACCTTGAGCCGGCTGGCCAGCTGGCCGCTGCGGATCTCCAGGCGCACATAGGGGCTGAGATAGGGCTGGGCCTGGCGCAGGTTGAGTTCGTCGATGCCGACGTCGAAGCTGCCCTGCAGCGGTGTCAGCGCCAGCTGGCCGCTGGCGGTGATGCGCCCACGATCACCCAGGGTGGTCTTGAGCTCCAGGCCGAAGGGCTTGCTGCTGGCGGTGTCGAAGCCTTTCACGGCGAGGTCCAGGCCGCTGAAATACAGACTGGCCGGCTCCTGGGGCACCCGGTCCACCAGGTGCAGCTGGTTGTCGCTGAGCTGGGCGTCGTCGAGGCGCACGCGCCAGCCCGGGCCACTGCTGCTGGGGGCGTCGCTGGCAGGGAACAGCTGCTGCCAGTCGAGATTGCCGTCCTGCTCGCGATTGCCCCAGGCATCCAGGCCGTTGCCGCTCAGGCGGGCGATGCTGACTTCGCGCTGCTGCAGATCCAGGGCGATGCCCTCGGCGGCCAGGCGCTTGAAGCTGGCCTTGGGTTCGGCACCGACCGCCTGCACGGCGACGTCGTCCAGCGCCAGGCGACCCTGGCTGAGCTGCAGCTGCAGGGTCTTGGCCAGGTCCAGGCGGTAGTGGGTGCTGGCTTCCAGGCGTCCCTTGCCCAGCGCCAGCGGCAGCTGGTTGCGCACATAGGGCCACCAGGGCGCGAGGCTGACGCCCTCGAGGGTCAGCTCGCCTTCGCTGCGCAGCGGCAGGAGATCCAGGCTGCCCTTCCAGGTGAGTTGGCCGCCCTGGGCGGTGGTGGCGGTCAACGCCAGCTGGCCCGAGGTGTCGCCACTACGGGTGCGGAAATCCTGCAGGGTGGCATCCAGGGGCGTGAAGGTGGCTTCCACCGGCTGGGCGCCCTGGGCATCGAGGAAATGCAGCCGGCCACCGACCAGGGCGATGCGCTCGATGTGCACCGGGAAGGGCTGGCCCGGCTCCGTGGTGGCTGGCGTCGACGTGGCCGGCGTGGCGGGTTCGCTGCGCCAGAGCCGGGCCAGATTGACCTGGCCACCCTTGGCGATGCGCAGATCGACCTGTGGCTGGTCGAGGCGCACCTCGGTCAGGTGCAGGGTGCGGCGCCAGAGGCTGTCCCACTGCAGGTCGGCCGAGAAGCCTTCGGCGGCGACCACAGGCTGCTCCGCCGGGCCGATCAGCAGCTTTTCGGCGTGCAGCTGCAGGGTGAAGGGGTTGAAGCTCAGGGCCTGCAGGCTGGCCGGCTGCGTGAGGCGCTCGGCCAGCGTCTGGTTGAGGTAGTGCAGGGCGAGGCGCGGTCCGACCAGGAATCCGAGCAGACTGTAGAGGGCCAAGAGCACGAGCAGCACGAGGCTCGCTTTCACAATTCTGGACATGCAGGCATCTAGGACGGCGAAGGTGCCCGGATTATGGCACGGCGCCCCCGGCGACAAGGGCGGTGAGTGTCCCAAAAGCGGTGGGGTCCAGCCTTCTGGAGGTGCTCGATGACCGTATGGCGGTAATAGTCAGTCTTTAAATTGCCTGAAACCTTGTTGCAATAAAAGTGTAGTGAAGTGGCCGCCCGCTCGATCATCTCGGTCCTTTTTCATGAATCCTTCTCGTTCTCTGCGTGCTCAATTGCTGCTGCTCATCGGTGGCGGTCTGGTCCTGTTGCTCGCGCTCGCGCTGGCCGGTTTCGGGCTGCTTTCCCGTCAACTGGACGGCTATCAAAGACTGCTTGATGGACCATTGGAGGAGGCCCGGCTGGTGGACGCCACCAACCTGGCCTTCAAGTCGCAGGTGCAGGAATGGAAGAACGTACTCCTGCGCGGCGGCGGCGCCGATGAGCGCGAGCGCTACTGGAAGCAGTTCCAGGAAGAGGAAGCGCGAGTCCAGGCGGCATTGGAGCAGTTGCAGCGCCGGGCCGACGAGTCCGAACTGCGCCAGCGTCTGCAGCAACTGGCCCAGAGTCATCGGGAGATGGGCGAAGCCTATCGGCGTGGATTGGCAGCCTATGTGGCAGCGGACTATGCCGCCGCCCAGGGCGATGCCGCGGTCAAGGGCATCGACCGAGCGACCAGCGAGCAGCTGTCCGGCCTGGTCATCGCGCTGCACGAACGCGCCAACGGTCAAGCCGCGGTCCTGAGCGCCGAGGCGCGGCGCACCGTGCTGCTGGCAGTGAGCGCCATGCTCGCCTTCGCCGCCCTGATCGCCCTGCTCAGTGCCTGGCTGGTCAATCGCCGCATCGTCGGGCCGCTGGCCCAGGTCACCGAGCAACTGGTGCGCCTCAGCGAGGGCCGCTTCGGTCAGCCGCTGGCCGAAGCGCGCCGTGACGAGGTAGGCCGGCTGTCCCGCGCCGCCAATCGTCTGCGCGACTTCTTCACCGACCTGGCCGGCCAGCTGCGCCAGGGTACGGGGGCGCTGGACGCCACCACCCAGGAACTGGGCGCCATCGCTCAGCGCAGCGGCGAGGGCATTCGTGACCAGTTCTCGCGCACCGATCAGGTGGCGACCGCCATGCACGAGATGAGCGCCACCGCGGAAGAGGTGGCCCGCCATTCCGGCAGCGCCGCCACGGCGGCCAATGACGCGGATCGCGCGGCCCAGGAAGGCGAGACGAGCATGACCCAGACCATTGCCACCATCGAGCGGATGCATGCTGAAATCACCCGCACCGCCGCTGTCATCGCCCGCCTGGAAAACGACAGCGAGCGCATCGGCAGCGTGCTGGAGGTGATCCGCGGCATCGCCGACCAGACCAACCTACTGGCGCTCAACGCCGCCATCGAGGCCGCCCGGGCCGGGGACGCCGGACGTGGCTTCGCCGTGGTTGCCGACGAGGTACGCAGCCTGGCGGTGCGCACCTCCAGTTCCATCAGCGAGATTCATCAACTGATCGCGACGCTGCAGGGCGCGGCTCACGAAGCCGCCGAGGCGGTGCGCGCGGGCACCGCCGAAAGCAGTGCCGGACGCGATCAGGTGGTGGCCTCGGGCGAGCGGCTGCGCAGCATCACCCTGGCGGTGGAAGCCATCCGCGACATGAATCGGCAGATCGCTACCGCCGCCGAGGAGCAGACCTCGGTGGCCGAGGACATCGCTCGCAACCTGGCGGAGATCGTCACCGTGGCCCGTCACAACGAAGAGGATCTGCAGCGGACCCAGAGCGCCAGCGGGCGCTTGCAGGGTGTCTCCCAGGATCTCTCCAGACTCGCCAACCGACTGCAGGACTGATCGGGTCTGCGCACCTTCCAGCGGCCGCAGGCGCACGTGGCCGATCGGCGGTCGAGCGGCCATGAAGACTCCGGCCAGAGCTGCCGCGGCCTGTTGCAGAGGCTCTAACGCGGCACTTTGCCATGATCCGCCCGTCGCTCGGGATTAAGTTTGACTTAAGGACCGCCGACTAGTCTCGTGAACAGGTTGCATTCTCAGGGAGGGGAGACGGCGACGGGCTCAGCGGCTCGCGGCGCGACGACAGGACGGCCAGGTAACCGCGAATCGAGAATCCGCGTCGCCGGGAGTAGCAGATGTCCAGTCCGATCCAGCTCCGTTCCATCCAGAAGAAGATCCAGTTCCTGCGCACCACCTTCAGCTATGTCGGCTGGTCGCTGTTCGGTCTGCTGCTGTGGGACGTGGCGGTCACGGTGGACGCCATGCTGTTCGTCGACGAGCGCTTCGACCTGCCGCTCACGCCCCTGACCCTGCTGTGCTCGGCGCTGGTGGTGCTGATCAGCTTTCGCAACAACAGCGCCTATGCCCGCTGGTGGGAGGCCCGTACCCTGTGGGGCGCCATGGTCAACAGCTCGCGCAGCTTCGGCCGCCAGGTGCTGACCCTGATCGACGACCAGGGCAAGGCGCAGAACCGGGTCAAGGCGGTGCTCCTGCGTCGGCACATGGGCTATCTGCACGCCCTGCGCGCCCAGCTCAAGCGCCAGGACCCGGCCGCGGCGGCCGCGCCCTATCTGGCCCGCCACGAACTGGCGCTGGCCGAAGGCAGCCTCAACTTCGCCAACGACATCCTCGCCGGTACCGCCGAGCTGATCGCCAGCGAATACCGCCAGGGCCGGCTGGACAGCATCCGCCTGGCGCGGCTGGAAGAGACCCTGGTGGACATGTCCAACTGGCAGGGCGGCATGGAGCGCATCGCCAACACCCCCTTGCCCTATCCCTATGTCTGCTTTCCGCAGCTGTTCAGCTTCCTGTTCTGCATCGCCATGCCGCTGGGCCTGGTCTCGACCCTCGGCTGGTTCACCCCGCTGGTATCCACCGTGGTCGGCTTCATGCTGCTGGCGCTGGAGCGCATCGGCAGCGATCTGCAGGCGCCCTTCGCCGACAGCCAGCACCAGATCACCATGGACAAGCTGTGCGCCACCATCGAGGCCAACCTGCTGTCGATGCTACGGCCGCGCAGCGAAGAGGGCAGCGCCGTGGCCCTGGCCCAGCCCGAGGCCGACGTCGCGCCGAGTCGACGGGTGGCCTGACCGGCGGCGCTACTTGGGAGACATCGGGCCGCCAGGATGGAGAACGTGCGGAAAGTCCCGCGCCAGAGGTATTTCTTTCGTGAGCACAGGGCACTAGCGCCGCTTCGCTCCGGTCACATTTTGCAATCTCCCCTGGCAGCGGTGGTTGGCTGGGGCCCAGCGGGTCATGCCGTGGGTTGCTGGCGGGCCGGGGCGAGAGGTGCAGTGGGGCCTGCGCCCCGCGACCTATGTCTCGCTACGGATGCCCGCTCATGTCCGAAACCCGTCTTCCGACCCCCGGGGCCAGCGCCGAACCCTCTCGCCGCGCGCGCCATGCCCTGGATGCCCTGAACTTCACCCTGGCCGACGTCCGCGACGGCTTAGGCCCCTATCTCGCCATCTACCTGATCGCCGTGCGCGGCCCGGGGGAGGGCTGGAACGAAGCCACCGCCGGCTTCATCATGACCCTGGCCGGCATCGCCGGGCTGATCGCCCAGACCCCCGCCGGCGCCCTGATCGACCGTACCCGCCACAAGCGCCTCATGGTCGGCGTCGCCGCCCTGGTGGTGACCCTCTGCAGCGTGCTGCTGCCCTTCGTCTCCAACTTCTACGTGGTGGCGGCCACCCAGTCGCTGGCCCACGCCGCGGCGGCCGTCTTCGCCCCGGCGCTGGCGGCCATCACCCTGGGGATCGTCGGCCCGAAGGCCTTCACCAAGCACATCGGCCGCAACGAGGGCTTCAACCACGCCGGCAACGCCGTCTCGGCGGCGCTGGCGGGTGGCCTGGCCTATTTCTTCGGTCCCACCGTGGTGTTCTGGCTGATGGCGCTGCTGGCGGCGGCCTCCATCGTCGCCATCGTCCGGGTGCCCCAGGACGAGATCGACGATGACCTGGCCCAGGGGCTGGGTGACGAAGTCGGTGCCCGCGATGCCAAGCCGGTGTCGGCCTGGCAGGCGCTGCTGGCCAATCGCAAGCTGCAACTGCTGGCGCTGCTGGCCGCCATCTTCCACCTGGCCAATGCCGCCATGCTGACCTCGGTCGGCCAGCAGCTGACCCATATCGTCGGCAAGGACAGCGCCACCTCGCTGGTGGCCGTCTGCATCGTCGCCGCCCAGTGCGTGATGGTGCCGGTGGCCATCCTGGTGGGGCGCAAGGCCGACGTCTTCGGGCGCAAGCCGATCTTTCTCTTCGCCTTCGCCGTGCTGGCGATCCGCGGCGTGCTCTACACCTTTTCCGACAATCCCTACTACCTGGTGGCGGTGCAACTGCTCGATGGCATCGGCGCCGGGATCTATGGCGCCCTGATGCCGGTGATCGTCGCCGACCTGACCCGCGGCAGCGGGCGCTTCAACGTCAGCCAGGGCGCCATCGCCACCGCCCAGGGGCTGGGCGCGGCCATCAGTGCCACCATCGCCGGGATCATCATCGTCCGCTTCGGCTACGCGGCGGCCTTCACCACCCTGGCGGCCATCGCCGCGGTGGGCTTCGTGCTCTATCTGCTGCTGATGCCCGAGACCCGCGACGAGCACGCCGCCGGGGACGCGGCGCGTTCGAGCGGTTCGGTGGTGGGAGGCTGAAATGGCACGCCAGGATGAGTTCCTCGCCTTCGCCCATATCGGCGATCTGCACCTGACCACCGCCGAAGCGGACAATGCCCGGGACCTGCAGACCCTCCTGCAGCGCCTGCGCGGGCGCAGCGAACTGGATTTCGTCTATCTGCCCGGGGACAACGCCGACAAAGGCACCGCGGAGCAGTATCTGTTGCTCAGGCGGCTGCTGGACGACTTTCCGCTACCGGTAACGGTGATCACCGGCGACCACGACATGGAGGGCGGTGATCTCGGACCCTTCTATGCCGAGTTGCAGGTGCCCCAATTGCCTTATTCCAGAGAGGTGGGCGGCGTGCGTTGCCTGTTCCTGGACATGTGCGGACCGGGCACCGGCGGGCCGGATTTCCGCCTTGGCCGCGAGCAATTGCAGTGGCTGGAGCAGGAGCTGCACGAGGCGACCCGGCTGGCGCAGCGCTGCGTGGTCTTCATGCACAGCTATCCGGCGGACCTGCAGGGCCCCGGCGAAGCCGAGCGGGTGGCGCGGCTGCTGCACGAGGGCCCGGTGCGCCTGGTGGAGATCGGTCATACCCACTACAACGAACTGGCCCACGACGGCGGCGTGCTCTATGCCGCCTGCAGATCCACCGGCCAGATCGAGGAAGGCGGTGTAGGATTCGCGCTGGTCACCCTGGACGGTCCGGCGGTGAGCTGGCGCTTTCGCGAATTGCCCGACGGCTGGCCCTGGGTGCAGATCACCGCGCCCGGTGATGCCCGCCTCAACGGCGCCGGCGTGGCCGAGGTCCGGGAGTGCCGGGTGCTGGTGCTGGCCGCGAGCGAGCTCAGGGTCTGCGAGTGGCAGTGCGACGACGGTCCCTGGTGGCCCCTGCAGCCGCTCGGCAAGGGCCGCTATCGGGGTGACCGACCCGTGCCGGAGGGCGTCCGCCGGTTGCAGGTCCGGGTCCGGGATGCGCAGGGCGGCGAAGACCGTGACGAGGTCGAGCTGAGCGGTCATCTGCGTCCCGTCGCCGCGCCCGCCGACTGGGGTTCGGATCACACCCGGCTGGGTGAATGGCGGGCCAGGGGTGTCCTGGGGACCCAGCTGGGCCCAATCGCAATGGCCGCAAATGGTGAGGTCGGCCAGGCCGGTCTCGCGAATCGACTAGAAGGAACAGCGCTTTCATGGGGTCCATCATCACCACTCCCCACGTCCTGACGTGGGTCATCGCCGCCCTGGCCACCCTCGGGGTGGTCTCGCGGCCCTTCGGTCTGCCGGAGGCCCTGTTCGCCGTCGCCGGTGCCGCGCTGCTGGCGCTGTTCGGCCTGTTGCCGCTGGACGGCGTCTGGCACGGCATCGCCAAGGGTACCGACGTCTATCTGTTCCTCATCGGCATGATGCTGCTGGCCGAGATCGCCCGTAAGGAAGGGTTGTTCGACTGGGTCGCCGGCCATGCGGTGCGCGCGGCCAAGGGCTCGGCGTTGCGGCTGTTCGCGCTGGTCTATGGCGTCGGCATCCTGGTCACGGTGTTCCTTTCCAACGACGCCTGCGCCGTGGTGCTGACCCCGGCGGTCTACTACGCCACCCGCGCGGCGAAGGTGAAGAATCCGCTGCCCTATCTGTTCTCCTGCGCCTTCATCGCCAACGCGGCGAGCTTCGTGCTGCCGATCTCCAACCCGGCCAACCTGGTGGTCTTCGCCGAGCACATGCCCGAGCTGAGCCGCTGGCTGGCGCTGTTCACCGTACCCTCGATCCTGGCCATCGCCGCGACCTTCCTCACCCTCTGGGCGAGCCAGGCCAAGGTCCTGCGCGCCGAGCGGCTGTCCGAAGGGGGCGCGGTGGAGGCGCTGCCCACCACCGGACGCATCGCCGGCGGCGGTCTGATCCTGACCATCCTGGTCTTGCTCGGCGCTTCGGCACTGGATCTGGAGCTGGGTCTGCCGACCTTTCTCGCCGGCTTCGCCACCTTCCTGGTGGTGGTGGCCTGCAAGCGTGGCGGCGGCCTGGAGTTGCTCAAGCACATTTCCTGGGGCGTCCTGCCGCTGGTGGCCGGGCTGTTCGTGCTGGTGGAAGCCCTGGAGACCACCGGGGTGCTGCAGGCGCTGGCCAATCAGCTGCAGGCCGCCGCCCAGGCGACGCCGGAGCGCGCCGCCTGGGGCGCCGGGCTGCTGGTGGCCTTTGGCAGCAACCTGGTCAACAACCTGCCGGCCGGTCTGCTGGCCGGGGCGGCGGTGCAGACCGCCCATGTCTCGGAAAAGATCGCCGGCGCCGTGCTGATCGGCATCGACCTCGGCCCCAACCTGTCCATCACCGGCTCCCTGGCGACCCTGCTGTGGCTGGCCGCGCTGCGCCGCGAAGGGCTTTCGGTGAGCTTCTGGCAATTCCTCAAGCTGGGCGCCGTGGTGATGATCCCGGCGCTGGTTTTGGCGCTGGCTGCCTTGATCCATCTCTGACGGACGGTCACGGCTTATCCTCAGGCAAGGCGATTTTTGCCCTCTGCCTGGGGCACTATCGGCATACCTCTGCTACGGAGCACCGCCCATGGCCATCGCCCGCTACACCGGCTTCGCCCAGGCGCTGCACTGGCTGACCGTCGCCCTGCTGTGCCTGCTGCTGCCCTTCGTCTGGGTGGCGGAAAACTTTCCGCCCGGGCCGGTGCGGACCCTCTGGTACCTGCTGCACGAATCCACCGGGATCTCGGTGTTCCTGCTGCTCCTGATCCGCCTGACCTGGCGCTGGCGACATCCGGCGCCGCCGGCTCATCCCCGCGACGGGCGCCTGCTACGGCTGCTCGCGAGTCTCAATCACGGCCTGCTCTATGCCGTGCTGCTACTGATGCCGGTGACCGGTTACCTGATGGCCGGCCAGGGCCAGCCGGTACCGGTGTTCGGGCTGTTTTCCCTGCCGGGTTTTCCCCGGCATGAAGCCCTCGGCATCCTCGCCAATCGCATCCACGTGGCCGGCCAGTTCGCCGTCTATGGCCTGGTGCTCCTGCACGTGGCCGCGGTGGTCTGGCATGTGGCGATCCGCCGCGATGGCACCCTGGAGCGGATGTTGCCCGAGCAAAGATTTTAGGCGCTGCCTTCCACCCGCTGCCGGTCACGCTCCAGCAGCGCCGGCAGGGTCTCACGCAGATGGTCCACCAGGGTGCGGATCTTGGCGTCGAGAAAGCGCCGCGAAGGATAGAGCGCATGGATATCCAGGGCATAGAGCCGGTGCCCGGGCAGCACCCGTTGCAGGCGACCGCTGGCGAGGCCGGCGACCGCGGCGTACAGCGGCAGGGCGCCGATGCCCAGGCCGCTGGCCACGGCCTCGGCCAGGGCATCGGCGGTGTTGACCTGGAAGGGCGGTCGATCCACCGCCACCTCGGCTATGCCCTCCGGCCCTTCCAGCAACCAGCGATCCGGCGCCATGGCGCGATTGACCAGGCGCAGGCAGCGATGTCCGGCCAGCTCCGCCGGGGTGGTCGGCCGGCCCTGGCGTTCCAGGTAGGCGGGCGCCGCACAGAGCACGCTGTGGGTGCTGCCCAGATGCGCCGAATGGAAGGCCGAGTCCGGCAGGCCGTCGGCCAGGATCAGCGACAGGTCGTAGCCTTCCTTGAGGATGTCGGTGAAGGTGTTGGTCAGTTGCAGGTCCAGGTCGACCTCGGGATAGCGCTCGCCGTAGCTGGCCAGGCTCTGGATCAGATAGTGCTGGCCGAGGCCGGTCATGGTGTGGATGCGCAACCGGCCGCGCGGCACGGCCAGGGCGTGGCGGGCCTCGGCATCGGCTTCGTCGAGGTCGGCGAGGATGCGCTGGCAGCGCACCAGGTAGCGTTCGCCGGCCTCGGTCAGGCGCAACTGGCGGGTGGTGCGGTGCAGCAGCCGGGTCTGCAGGTGCTGCTCCAGCTGGCTGACCGCCCGGGACACATAGGCGGTGGTGAGTTCCAGCTGGCGCGCGGCGGCGGTGAAGCTGCCGGTCTGGGCCACGCAGGCGAAGGCGCGCAGGTTGAAGAGATGATCCATGGACGGGGCAGGGCCGGACAAAGGGCCATTGTGGGCCATTACCCGCTCGTTGGTTAAGGCTCTTTGCTGCCATACCCGGCTTAATCCAGGCGGGCGGGGCTTTCTAGAATGGCCACCGAGACGCTGCGTCTCGCCCCTTCCGATCGCTCTCGTCGTTGCCCAGCATGCCTCTCGCCTCACCGCCGCTCGCGCGGTCCGCCGCTGCCTTCTCCCGTACCCGCTGGCCGAGCCGCAACGCCTGGCGCCGTGCCGGTCGCGAATGGGCGCGTACCGATGGCCAGACCTGGGCCTTCATCGCCAAGGCCCTGCTGGCTGCGGCCCTGGCGCTGTGGCTGGCCTATCGCCTGGAGCTGCCGCAACCGAGCACCGTGCTGGTTACCGTCTTCATCGTCCTGCAGCCGCAGAGCGGCCAGGTGCTGGCCAAGAGTTTCTACCGGATCCTGGGCAGTCTCGCCGGGCTCACCTTCACCGTCGCCGCCATCGGCCTGTTCGCCCAGGAGCGGGTGCTGCTGCTCGGCGCCCTGGTGCTGTGGATCGGCTATTGCACCCGGGGGGCGGCGCGCTATCGCGACTTTCGCAGCTATGCCTTCCTGCTGGCCGGCTATACCGCCTGCCTGGTGGGGCTGCCGGCGGTGGCCCAGCCCCAGGGCGCCTTTCTCCAGGCGGTGTGGCGCCTGCTGGAGATCGCCCTGGGCATCTGCTGCGCCGGGGTGGTGAGCGTGGCGATCCTGCCGCAGACCACCCGTGGCGTCTTGCGCCGTACCCTGGCGCAGCGCCTGCGCGACTTCCTCGCCATGGCCCATGACGGCCTGCTGGGTCGCCTCGACGCCGAACGCTTCGCCGCGCTCAGCGCCCGCTTCGCCGCCGACTCCGTGGGCTTCGAAAGCCTGCGCAGCGCCAGCGTCTTCGAAGAGCCCTATCTGCTGCGGCGCAGCGGGCGCCTGGCGGCCCTGGGCAATCGCCTCATGCTGCTCAACACCCGCTTCCATGCGCTCCATCAACTGCTCGATCGTCTGGCCGGTCGGCCACCGGCGGTACGCGAGGCGTTGGTGCCCGCGCTAGCGTTGATCGCGGCCGCCCTGGCACCTGGGCTGGGCCGCCTGCCGGAGGAACGCGATCTGCGCCGCCTGAGCGAGCGCCTGGCTGGCGAGCGCGAGACGCTGATGGCGGTGATCCGCAACGGTCGCCAGCAGCTCGGCCAGGCAGCGTCCGGCGCCGCAGGCGATCGCCTCGACTACGACACCGCTGCCGAGCTGCTCTATCGCTTCGCCGAGGACCTGCACCTGCTGCTTGGCGCCCAGCTGGCGCTGGAGGCCCCTGCGCACCTGCCGGCCACCGCCCGGGAGACCTTCACGCCGCTGGCCAGTCGGGCGGTGGCCTGGATGGCCGGGTTGCGCAGCGCCCTGGTGGTGCTGGGCGTGGGACTGTTCTGGATCGAGACCGCCTGGCCGAGCGGCGCGGCCTGCACCCTGGCGGCGGCGCTGATCTCGGCGCTGGCCTCCACCTCGGCCGATCCGCGCCGCTATTGCCTGCAACTGGCCGGCGGCACCCTGGTCGGGGCCCTGGCCGGTGGCCTGCTGCAATTCCAGGTGCTGCCCTGGATCGATGGCTTCGCGCTGTTGCTGCTGGTGCTGGCGCCGGTGTTCACCGCCGGCGCCTGGTTGATCACCCGGCCACGCTTGGCCGGCTATGGCACCGGGCTGATGGTCTGGTTCTGCTCGGCGGCGCTGCCGGGCAATCCGCCGCGCTACGACGCCGACCTCTTCTGCAACACCTACCTGGCCTACCTGGTGGCCTGCGGCGTGGCGGTGGTGGCCGTCAGCGTCCTGCTGCCGCCTAGCCAGCCCTGGGTCTGGCGCCGGCTGGAAGATGCCCTGCGCGAGCGACTGGTCCACGCCATCGGGGCGCCCCTGGCCGGCCTCAGTGGCCGCTTCGATTCCGGCCTGCGCGATCTGCTCAACCAGGTGCAGGTGCTTACCGTCGGCCAGCCGGCGGTGCAGCGCCGGCTGCTGCGCTGGACCTTTCTCAGTCTGGAGCTGGGCCACGCCCTCATCGAGCTGCGCCTGGAGCAGGCCGCGCTGCCACCCTTGCCCTGGTATCGCGAAGAACGCGCCTGGCGCCTGGCCATTCGCGCCCTGGGGCGGGCGCTGGTGCGATTGTTCCGCCAGCCCAACGCCGCCAACCTGGCGCGCGCCCTGGCGGCCGTGGACCAGGCCATCGCCCTGGCGCACCAGGCCCAGCGCCACCTGGAGCCCAATCCGGGTGACTTCGATCGCTCACCGCTGCGCCGTATCGCCAGCTACCTGCACTTCATCCGCACCTCACTGCTGGCGCCGGATTCGCCCCTGGCCGGGTACCTGCCGCAGGCCCGGCTACCGGCGCGGGACGAAGGCTAGGCGGCAGCCTGCCAAAATCCGACTAGGCTTACGGACGGGGAGGGCCGTCAGGCCCTCTGTCATGCGCCTTTCGGCACAACCAGAACAAGGCCCGCCCGCCCATGCCCGTCCGCTTCGTCCGTCCGCTGCTCTGTTCCGCCAGCTTTCTGCTGACCCCCTTGGCGTCTGCCCTGGAGGCTCCTGGCGCCCCCGGTGCCACGCCCTTCTGGTCCTATTCCGGCAAGACCGGCATCGGCACCAGCTACGAGGCCTATCGCGACGGCGCCTACAGCGACCAGGCCAGCACCGGGCGCGTCTCGCGGGTGTGGTTCTCCCTGGCCCAGGGCGTGGTCACCGAAACCATGCAGGGGCTCATCCACGAGGCGCAGCTGCGCGAGATTCAACTGGTGATCCGCGGCCCCGACTTCACCCACCTGGAGCGCGACGACACCGACAGCCGCATCGAATACCTGGCCACCGATGCCGCCGGCCGGCCCACCTCCCTGGCCTACCGGATCGTCAATCGCGACCGCCAGGGCCGCTACGAGATCGAGAAGCACGTCTTCACCGACCCGGACCAGGACACCCTGGTCATGCGCGTCATCTTTCGCAGCCAGGACCCGCGCATCCAGCCCTATCTCTATGTCGATCCGGCGCTGGCCAACAGCGGCAGCCACGACCGTGCGGCGGTGAAGGGCGCGGTGCTCTACGCCAGCGAAGGCGAGCACGCCCTGGTGGTGAAGGCCAGCCAGCCCCTGCAGACGCCCACCGTGGGCTTCGTCGGCGCCTCCGACGGCCTCGACGACCTGCGTCGCAACGGCAAGCTGACCCAACTCTACGGCAGCACCGGCGACCAGGCCGGCAATGTCGCCATGCTGGCCAAGCTGCCGCTCAAGGGTGCCGAGACCACCCTGGACGTGGTGGTGGGCTTCGGCGCCAATCCGCGCCAGGCCGAGGCGGCGGCGGATGCCACCCTGGCCCGCGGCTATCGGAAGGTGCTGGCCCACTACAACGGCGAGGACGACGCCATCGGCTGGCAGGACTACCTGGCCAGCCTCGACCAGCTGCCGCGCCTGCAGGCCCAGGCCGGCGACGGCGGCAAGCTGGTCAACGTCAGCGCCCTGGTGCTCAAGGCCCAGGAGGACAAGACCCACGCCGGCGCCCTGATCGCCTCGCTGTCCAATCCCTGGGGCGAGACGGTGCCGGCGGCCAAGGGCACCACCGGCTACAAGGCGGTCTGGCCGCGGGACTTCTACCAGTGCGCCATGGCGCTGCTGGCGCTGGGCGATCGGCAGACGCCCAAGGTCGCTTTCAGCTACCTCAAGCAGGTGCAGGTGGACGCCAACACCGCGCACAAGCCGGCCGACAGCTCGGCCTTCATCCATCAGCAGAAACAGGGCGACGAGGTGCGGGCACCGGGCGCCACCGGCTGGTTCCTGCAGAAGACCCACGTCGACGGCACCATCGAGTGGGTCGGCGTGCAATTGGACCAGACCGCCATGCCGATCATGCTCGGCTATCGCCTCTGGCAGGGCGGCCTGCTGGGCGACGCTGACATCGACCGCTGGTACCGCGACATGCTCAGGCCCGCGGCGGACTTCCTCGCCCGCTACAGCCAGGTCAACCTGGGCTGGAACACCTGGCAGGTCAAGCCGCCGCAGACCCAGCAGGAGCGCTGGGAAGAGCAGTGGGGCTATTCGCCGTCCACCACCGCGGCGGTGATCGCCGGTCTCGCCACCGCCAGCGAACTGGCGCGCCATGCCGGCGACGAAGCCAATGCCAGCCGTTACCGCGAGACCGCCCGGCGCTATTCCGGCCAGGTGGAAAAGACCATGGCCACCACCCAGGGCAGCCTGGGTGCCGGCAACTACTACCTGCGCATCACCCAGAACGACGATCCCAACGACAAGGGCAAGCTGGTGGACAACAACAGCCGCCCGGGCCTGCCGGAAGACCAGGTGCTGGACGCCGGTTTCCTCGAACTGGTGCGCTATGGCGTGCGGCCGGCAGGCGATCCGCTGGTGCAGAAGAGCCTGGCGGTGCTGGACGACGAAGGCCTGCCGGAGAACCTGCGGGTCAAGTACAGCTTCCAGTACCCTGGGGTGAAGGGCACCTTCCCTGGCTGGCGGCGTTACGGCAACGACGGCTATGGCGAGAGCGAAAGCTCCGGCATCAACTTCCCGGCCACCGAGCAGCCGGCGCCCAACTCGGGGCTGCGTGGCCGGGTCTGGCCGATCTTTACCGGCGAGCGCGGCCATTACGAGCTGGCGCGCCTGGTCCTGCAGGGCAAGCCGGATGCGGCGGCGCTCACCCGTCTTCGCGATACCTACGTCCGCGGCCTGGAGCTGTTCGCCAACGCCGGCCTGATGCTGCCCGAGCAAGTCTGGGACGGCGTGGGCGACAACCGGCGCCACGGCTACACCCAGGGGCAGGGCACCGATTCGGCGACGCCGCTGGCCTGGTCCCATGCCGAGTACGTCAAGCTGTTGCGCTCCCTGGCGGACGGTGAGGTATGGGATCACTACCCGGTGGTGGCGCGGACGTTGGCGCCCTGAGATAAGCCTGGACGCTAGAGCTACCCAGGTGGCCAAAGCTGCCTTTCCGGCAGCGAGTGCAGCTGAAAAGGCAGCTTTGGCCTGCGTCGAGATCGGATCGCCTGCTCTTGATCGTGGATGCCGACGAACGGCATGCAGCCGTGAAGTTGCATGCCAGAGCAGCAGGTGACGACCAGCGAAACGTCAGACCCAAGGGAACGCCTGTAACAAGACTTGTCTGATGGACGTTCTCGCGCTTTGCTGAGGCAGCGGATCCTTCCGCTCGCCGCTTTCTCCTCTCTTTCCGGTCCCTCTGCCCTCGGTCGCGTACCGCGCGGTAGCGTGTCCGGCTGTCGCGCCTTTCCCTCGCTCGCTCCGGCGACCGCTTTGGCGGTCTGGGGGCGGGTCTTTGCCGGTTCCTGTCAAGAAGGTCACGGATATGACTGACGTCGCTCTCCCCATCGCCCTCTACCTGGGCACCCTGGTGCTGCTGGCTTTCGCCCTGCGCCGCAGCCCATTGCTCACCGAGGAGACCCTGGCGCGCTCCTCGCCGCTGGATGCCCTGCGCGGCATCCTCGCCACCGCCGTGGTCTGCCTGCATTTCGTGCTGACCTATCACCTCAAGGCCGAGGGCCAGTGGCGCGAACCCGATAGCGACCTGCTCTACAACATGGGTGTGGTACCGGTCTCGCTGTTCTTCATGATCACCGGCTACCTGTTCTTCGGAAAGGTCTATCGCCGCACGCCGGACTGGGGCGAGCTGCTGAGATCGCGGGTGCTGCGGGTGATGCCGCTGTATCTCTGCGTAGTGGCCGTGGTAGTGCTCTTCACCCTGATCCGCACCCACTTCGTCATCGCCGACGGCCAGCGCTTCATGCTCGAACTGCTCAGCTGGGAGCTGTTTTCCGGCTTCAGTCTCAACGGCCTGGAGGAGAGCGGCTGGATGACCGCCGGCGCCCACTGGACGCTGCGCTACGAGGCGCTGTTCTATCTGGCCCTGCCGATCATCGCCGCGCTGTTCAATCGCCGTGGCTTCGGGCTGCCGCTGCTGGTCTCGGCGCTGCTGGTGGGCGGCCTGGTCGCCGCCGGCTATCACTATCACGTGCTGGGCGCGCGCTTCGGCCTGCTGTTCCTGCTGGGTTTCCTGCCGGTGTTCGTCAAGGTCCATCGGCCGGCGCTGCTGGCCTGGCTGCGCACGCCCCTGGTGGCCGTGCTGTCGCTGGCGCTGGTGGCTTACGCCATGACCCAGCCGGACTACAACCTCAAGCAGATGCTGGCGCTGGCGTTGCCCTTCGCCGCCATGGCCGCCGGCAACGACCTCTTCGGCCTCCTGCGCAGTCGCGGTCTCAAGGTGCTGGGCGAGATCAGCTACAGCCTCTATCTCACCCACGGCCTGCTGCTCTACGGACTCTTCACCCTGCTCGATCTGGGTTCGGTCGAGGTCCTGGGCACGGTCGGCTTCATGGCGCTGCTGCCGCCGGTGCTGGTGCTCGCCTGCCTGCTGTCGATGCTCAGCTACCGCTGGATCGAGCGTCCGCTGATGCACCTGGGCAGGGCGCCACGGCGTCAGCAAGTGCCGGCGTAAGCGCCGGCGCTGCCCCGGGATGCTCCAGCAGAAAGGCCAGTGCCTGGGCGCAGGAGACTTCCACCTTGAGCGAGAGCAGGTCGTCCGCGCGGGTCCGGCCATAGCCCAGGGCGGCGATGGGCAGACCGGCGCGGGCTGCGGCCTGGGCGAAGCGAAAGCCCGAATAGACCATCAGCGACGAGCCCACCACCAGCAGCGCATCGGCGCGGCCCAGGTGGGCGAAGGCGCGCTCCACCCGTGCACCGGGCACGTGTTCGCCAAAGAACACCACGTCCGGCTTGAGCAGGGCGCCGCAGCGCGGGCAGTCCGGCACGCGGAAGCTCATGAAATCCACGCCTTCCAGATCGGCGTCGCCATCCGGCGCGGTAGCCGCGTCCAAGTGCAGCCAGTCGCCATTGAGTTCGCCCAGCCACTGCTGGAATTCCTGGCGTGGCAGGCGCAGCTCGCAACCCAGGCAGCGGATCTGGTCTAGGCGCCCGTGCAGGTCGATCACCGCCTCGCTGCCGGCGGCCTGGTGCAGCCGATCGACGTTCTGGGTCAGCAGCATCTCCACCTGGCCGCGCCGCTCCAGGGCCGCCAGGGCCTGGTGGGTGGCGTTGGGCCGTGCCTGGCAGAAGCGCGGCCAGCCGATCAGGCTGCGTGCCCAGTACCGGCGGCGCAAGAGCTCGTCACCGACGAAGGCCTGCAGGGTGACCGGTTGCGGGCGCTTCCAGGCGCCGTCGCGGTCGCGGTAGTCGGGAATGCCGGAATCGGTGCTGCAACCGGCACCGGTGAGCAGGAAGATCCGCTCGTGCCGGGCGATGAAGGACTGGAGTTCGGGCAGGGACATCGTGCACCTGGGGTTGCGGGCGATATCCCCAGCTTGGAAAGGGTTATGCCGGGAGGCAAGCCGCAGCTGACGAACGTCCTGTCCGTCGCGCGGCATCCACTTTCTCAGAAGCTGTTGACGATCTCGCGGGCTGGAGACAAACCAGGCGAAAAGGCCTGCGGAAGCGGATCGGACTCGGGCCCGAGTTTACGAGTGGTAAATGAGCATTCCGACGGGGCTGGCCTTCCAGGCATTTTCAACGCAGTTTGGCCGACGCGCAGCAGATCGTGGATAGCTTCTTAGTACACCGGCACGTAGATGTAGATCTGCGAATCCTGGGCATCCACCCCGGTGAAGGCCTCGGTGTAGTGCTCGAAACAGGCGCCCGGACGGGCTTGCAGGCCGCGCGCCGGCAGCAGCTCGGCGAACAGCCGGCCCAGGCTCTTGGCCACGCTGGGCGCGGTGCCCAGGTGCACGTAGCGGGCGTAGCGGCCTTCCGGCAGTTCCTGGCGCACCATGCCGGTGGGCAGCGGGGCGCCCGGTGCCGTGGCCACCGCGGCCAGGTAGTGCATGGCGCCGGCCTGACGCCAGCTCAGGCCATACCATTCGGCGTCGCCTTCGCGGCCGGTGATTTCCCCGGCGCGGTCGGCGAAGCGCCGCCAGAGGGCGGCGATGTCTTCGCCCAGGCCAGGCTCGAACAGCAGACCGGTCACTTCCAGGGCGGGATGGTCGACGATTTCCAGCGACATGGGACAGACTCTCTCGAAGATGCGATGAAGGCCGCCACCTTACTCCAGCGGCGCGCGGCGGTCAGCCGGGGCGGCCATCGGACGAAAGGTCGCAGCCGCCGCCAACGCCTGCCGCAGACCCTGCGAAGCCTTCCAGCCGCTTCGCTAAAACACTGATTTTGAATGAATATTCAACGAAGAAAGGCGACGCTTCGCTCGAACTGCCACGCCCAGGTCAGGACGAAGTCCTACCGTGATGTGCCTGGAGTTACCCACGAAATGTCGATCAAGGTATCGCGCCGCAACTTTCTCAAACTCAGTACGGCGGGGGTCGCCACCTCGAGCATGGCCTTGCTCGGCTTCGCCCCGGAACCGGCACTGGCGTCCATCCGCTACTACAAGCTCGCCGCCGCCAAGGTGACGCGCAACACCTGCACCTACTGCTCGGTGGGTTGCGGCATGCTGCTCTACAGCCGGGGCGATGGCGGCATCAACACCGTCAGCGACATCTACCACGTCGAAGGCGATCCGGATCATCCGGTCAGTCGCGGTTCCCTCTGCCCCAAGGGCGCCGGGGTGCTGGACTTCATCAAGAGCGAATCGCGCCTCTCCCATCCCGAGGTGCGCGAGCCGGGCAGCAACGAGTGGAAGCGCATCAGCTGGAACGAGGCGCTGGACCGCATCGCCCGCTACATGAAGGAGGACAGGGACAAGAACTTCGTCACCCATGACGCCGATGGCCATCTGGTCAATCACTGGATCACCACCGGCTTCCTGGCGGCGTCGGCCTGTTCCAACGAGACCGCGTACCTCACCCAGAAGGTGATTCGCAGCCTCGGCATGCTGGCGATCGACAACCAGGCGCGCGTGTGACACGGACCGACGGTGGCAGGTCTTGCCCCTTCGTTCGGCCGCGGTGCCATGACCAATCACTGGGTCGACATCCGCAACGCCAATCTCATCCTGTCCATGGGCGGCAACTCGGCCGAGGCGCACCCGGTGGGTTTTCGCTGGATGGTGGAGGCCAAGGAAAAGAACAACGCCAAGCTGATCACCATAGATCCGCGCTTCACCCGGACCTCGGCGGTGGCGGACTACCACGCCTATATCCGCACCGGAACCGACATCGTCTACCTGGGCGGGCTGATCAACTTCCTGCTCACCACGGACCAGATCCAGCATGAGTACGTAAGGGCCTACACCGACGTCGCCCTCATCGTGAAGGAAGACTTCGGCTTCCACGACGGCCTCTTTTCCGGCTTTGGCGAGGACAAGCGCCGCGCCTACGAAAAATCCAGCTGGAGCTACGAGTTCGACGAGCGGGGCATGGTGAAGGAAGACCCGACCCTGCAGCACCCGCGCTGCGTCTACCAGCTGATGAAGGCGCACTACAGCCGCTACACCATCGACCTGGTGGAGCGCGTCTGCGGCATGCCGCGCGAGCAGATCCAGACCACCTGGGACATGATCGCCGAGACGGCGCGCCCCGAGCGCACCATGAGCATCCTCTATGCCCTGGGCTGGACCCAGCATTCCGTCGGCGCCCAGATCATCCGTACCGCCTCCATGGTGCAGCTGCTGCTGGGCAACATCGGCATGCTCGGTGGCGGGGTCAACGCCCTGCGCGGTCACTCCAACATCCAGGGGCTGACCGACCTGGGCCTGCTGTCCAACCAGCTGCCGGGCTATCTCTACCTGGCCTCCCACGAGGAACAGGAATACCGCGACTACATCAAGCGCCGCGCCAAGCAGCCCCTGCGCGAGGGCGAGGTCTCCTACTGGAAGTACTACGAGCGCTTCCACGTCAGCCTGATGAAGGCCTGGTTCTCCGAGGCGGCGACCAAGGACAACGACTGGTGCTACGACTGGCTGCCCAAGCTCAGCGAGCCGCTCTACGACGTCCTGCACACCTTCGAGCGCATGCACCACGGCGAGATCACCGGCTATTTCTGCCAGGGCTTCAACCCGCTGGCCTCCTTTCCGGACAAGAACAAGGTCAGCCAGGCGCTCGGCAAGCTCAAGTACCTGGTGGTGATGGATCCGCTGGCCATCGAGACCGCCGAGTTCTGGCAGAACCACGGCGAACTCAATGACGTGGACCCGAGCCAGATCCAGACCGAGGTGTTCCGCCTGCCCACCACCTGCTTCGCCGAGGAGAACGGCGCCATCGTCAACAGCTCGCGCTGGCTGCAGTGGCACTGGCGCGCCGCGCCGCCGCCGGGCGAGTCGCGGCCGGACGTGGCCATCCTCGCCGGGCTGTTCCATCGCCTGCAGGGGATGTATCGCGACGAGGGCGGCGCCTTCCCCGATCCCATCCTCAACCTCACCTGGCCCTACAGCAATCCGGAGGAGCCCAATCCCGAGGACATCGCCCAGGAATACAACGGTCGCGCCCTGGCCGACCTGCCCGGGCCGAACGGGACCATTTCCCACAAGCGTGGCGAACTGCTCGACGACTTCGGCTTCCTGGCCGACGACGGCAGCACCACCTGCGGCTGCTGGATCTATTCGGGCTCCTACAACCGCCAGGGCAACAACATGGACCGGCGCGACAACGCCGATCCCTACAACATCGGCATGACCCTGGGCTGGGCCTGGGCCTGGCCGCTCAATCGCCGCATCCTTTACAACCGCGCCGGCGCCCGGCCCGACGGGACCTCCTGGGCACCGGAAAAGCGGCTGATCTGGTGGAACGGCGAACGCTGGGCCGGGGCCGACATCCCCGACTTCCCCTGGACCTCGCCGCCTTCGGCCAAGGCCGGGCCCTTCATCCTCAACCAGGAGGGCGTCGCGCACTTCTTCGGCGGCAGCCTGCTGGCCGAGGGGCCCTTCCCGGAGCACTACGAGCCCTTCGAATCGCCGCTGGATCACAATCCGCTGCACCCGGACAACCCACGGGCCAAGAACAACCCGGCGGCGCGGATCTTCCCGGGCGACCGGGCCCGGCTGGGCACCCGCGAGGAATTCCCCTATGCGGCCACCACCTACCGCCTGACCGAGCACTTCCACTTCTGGACCACCCATGCGCGGCTCAACGCCATCGCCCAGCCGGAGAAGTTCGTCGAGATCGGCGAGGACCTGGCGAGCGAACTCGGCATCAAGGCCGGCGACTGGGTCAAGGTCAGCTCCAAGCGCGGCTACATCAAGGCGGTGGCGGTGGTGACCAAGCGCATGCACGGGCTGCAGGTGGAAGGGCGCACCGTGCACCACATCGGCATCCCCATCCACTGGGGCTTCAAGGGCGTCACCCGCCCCGGATTCCTCACCAACACCCTGACCCCCTTCGTGGGCGACGCCAACACCCAGACACCGGAATTCAAGTCGTTCCTGGTGAACGTGGAAAAGGTCTGAGGGAGGTTCTATGAGAGGCGATCAAGTCAACTTCCAGAACATCGTCGCGCGTTCGGCCACCTCCGAAGCGTCGCCCCACACCCGCATCGGCGGGGTGGAGGCGGTGGCCAAGCTGATCGACGTGTCGCGCTGCATCGGCTGCAAGGCCTGCCAGGTGGCCTGCTCGGAATGGAACGACCTGCGCGACGAGGTCGGTCACTGCAACGGCACCTACAACAACCCGCCGGACCTCACCCCGGAGACCTTCCAGGTGATGAGATTCGACGAATACGTCAACGAGAAGGGCAACCTGGAGTGGCTGATCCGCAAGGACAACTGCATGCATTGCGCCGACCCGGGCTGCCTCAAGGCCTGCCCGGCGCCGGGGGCCATCGTGCAGTACGCCAACGGCATCGTCGACTTCAATTCCGAGCACTGCATCGGCTGCGGCTATTGCGTCTCGGGCTGCCCCTTCGACGTGCCGCGCATCTCCAAGAAGGACCAGAAGGCCTACAAGTGCACCCTTTGCTCCGACCGGGTCTACCACGGCCTGGAGCCGGCCTGCGTCAAGTCCTGCCCAACCGGGGCGATCATGTTCGGTACCAAGGAGGACATGACCGAGCACGCCCAGATGCGTGTCGGCCAGCTCAATGATCGCGGTTTTCCCGGTGCCGGTATCTACGACCCGGCCGGGGTGGGCGGCACCCATGTGATGTACGTGCTGCAGCATGCCGACAAGCCGGAACTCTACACCCACCTGCCGGCCAATCCGCAGATCAGCCCCATGGTCAGCCTGTGGAAGGGCGTGACCAAGCCGATCATGTCGGCGCTGCTGGGCGTCACCGCCATCGCCGGCATCGCCCACTACCTGACCAAGGGGCCCAAGGAAGAACCCGAGGAATCCCCGGACGAGGCAGAGCGCCAGGCCGCGCGCGAGGAGGATCGGCCATGACCACGCCATCGGACAACAAGCACGGCATCCTGCGCTACACCACCTTCAGCCGGCTGAACCACTGGTTCATCGCCTTCACCTTCGTCTGCCTGACCCTGAGCGGCCTGGCCTTCTTTCACCCATTCTTCTTCGACCTCACGGCGCTGTTCGGCGGGCCGACCATGACGCGCATCCTGCACCCCTTCATCGGGGTGGCCATGAGCCTGGGCTTCGTGGTCATGGCGGTGCGCTTCTTCAAGGTCAACCTGTTCAAGCGCCACGACGTGGCCTGGGTGCGGCGCATCGGCGATGTCCTCGCCAACCGCGACGAGTTGGCGCCGCCCATCGGCGCCAACAACCCCGGGCAGAAGCTGGTGTACTGGGTGATGTTGCTGTCGGTGCCGGCGCTGCTGCTCAGCGGCTTCTTCATCTGGCGGCCATATTTCGCCGACATCCTGCCGCGCGGCTGGCTGCGCTTTTCCAGCCTGGTGCACGCCTATGTCGCCTTCATCGCCATCGTCACCCTGATCATCCATGTCTACTCGGCGATCTGGGTGAAGGGCTCCTTCCGCGCCATGACCCAGGGCCGCGTCAGCCGCGCCTGGGCCAAGCACCATCATCGGCTGTGGTACGACGAGATCGTCGAACAGGAGCGCCGCGCAGGTGGCGAGCGGGGCGAGCGCCCCCTGGATGAACACCGCATGCCCGACAAGGGGACTCCCTGATGCATCAGTACGGCACCTCGCCCACCGGCATCCTCAATCCGCCGCCGGTGGTCCTGCCCGATCGCCAGCTGTTCGCCCGCCGCGCGCGGCGTTTGCGCGAACTGGCCGAACGCAGCGCCGTGCTGGGCGACTTCCTCGGCTTCATGGCCCTGCTGGTCCAGGCGCAGGAGGCCGTCCTGCAGGAACGTCAGCCCCGCTGGCAACCGGCGCCGGATGCCTTCGACCTGGCTTTGGAGCACGGCATGCCGCCGCTGCAGGGCCAGGCCCTGCTGCGGGATCTGGACTGGCAGGGCGATCTGGAGTCGCTGCTGGCCAACCTGGAGTTGCGCATCGGCGTACGTCAGCGGCCGGTGCTCGAACAGCTGGCTGCCTTGCCGGCCGCCGCGCGCCAGCAGCTCGCCGAGCAGCTGCTGGCCCAGGAGCCTGGCGCCCCGGAGGTCCGGGCGCTGCTACCGCTGGTAGGCGCTGCCCTGCAGGTAGCCTGGGTGCGCCTGGCGCTGAGCCTGCCCCAGCCACCCCAGCGCCATGGCGACGCCAGCCGGGTGCTGTGCCCGACCTGCGCCGCGCCGCCGCTGGCCAGCATCGTCCACGCCGACCGCGATCGTGACAACGTGCGCTACTTGCACTGCAGTCTCTGCGCCACCGAATGGCACCTGGAGCGCAGCAAGTGCAGCTGCTGCAACACCAGTGCCCAGGTGCGCTACCTGGCCCTGGAGGACGACGCCGGCAAGACGCCCCTGGCCGCCCAGGCCGAGACCTGCGACAGCTGCGACAGCTACCTCAAGCTGGTCAGCAAGAGCTTCAACCTGGGCGCCGATCCCCTGGCCGACGACCTCGCCAGCCTGCCGCTGGACTTCGCCCTGGCGGAAGAGGGACGCTATGCCCGCAGCGGCTTCAATCCGCTGTTCATCGCGGGGGAGTAGGGCGCCAGATCCGCTTTACGGGTCTGGGCGGAGTGCCTGGTGCAGCGCCAGGCCCGCCAGGCGTGCGCTGGCCAGCAGGCGTTCCAGGCTCTGACCATGCCGCGCGCTGGCGGAGAGCCCGGCCATGGTGGTGACGACGAAATCGGCCAGCTCCTGCGCCTGCTGTGGCTGGCGTATGGCGATGTGGGCGTGGATGAGTGCCTGGGCCGCCTGGTGGTAACCGTCCGCCGCGGCGCGGGCCTGGGGATCGTCGCAATGGGTACCTTCCAGCACCAGGCAACCGGCGGCCCGCGGATCGGCCGCGTAGTTGCGCGCCGCCGCTTCCAGGACCTGGGTCAGGGCCATGGCCAGTGGCTGGTCGGTCTCCAGGATCTGCCGCAGCAGCAGGGCACCGTTCGAGACATAGCGCTCCAGCACCTTGCGGTACAACTCGACCTTGCTGCCGAAAGCCGCATAGAAGCTGGGTGGCTTGATCCCGAGTGCCTGGGTCAGGTCGGCGACGCTCACCCCGTCGTAGCCCTTTTCATGGAACAGGCGCTGCGTCTGGACCACTGCCGCGTCCGGATCGAAGCGGCGCGGGCGGCCACGGGTACCAGGTTTATTTGTAGTGTTCATTACAAAAATACTTTGACAGGGACCGAGTGAGGTTTATTGTAGCACTCACTACATTAATCAGGAGGCTGACTCATGAGCAATTTCGCAGGCAAGCAGGTGTTGGTGCTGGGTGGCAGTCGCGGCATAGGCGCCGCCATCGTGCGGCGCTTCGCCGCCGAAGGCGCCCGGGTGACCTTTACCTATGCCAGTTCCAGGGACGCCGCCCAGGCCCTGGCCGCGGAAACCGGTAGCACCGCCGACATGACCGACAGCGCCGACCGCGACGCGGTGATCGCCCGGGTGCGCGCCAGTGGTCCGCTGGACGTGCTGGTGGTGAATTCCGGCGTGGCGCTGTTCGGCGATGCCCTGGAACAGGATCCGGACGCCGTCGATCGCCTGTTCAGCATCAATGTGCAGGCGCCCTATCACGCGGCCGTGGAGGCCGCGCGGCAGATGCCGGCGGGCGGGCGGATCATCGTGATCGGCTCGGTGAACGGCGATCGCATGCCGGTCCCCGGCCTGGCCGCCTATGCCGTGAGCAAATCCGCCCTGCAGGGGCTGGCCCGCGGCCTGGCGCGAGATTTCGGACCGCGCGGCATCACCGTCAACGTGGTGCAGCCGGGCCCCATCGATACCGAGATGAATCCGGCCGATGGCCCCATGAAGGAGTTGATGCACAGCTTCCTGGCGATCAAGCGCCACGGCAGTGCCGAGGAGGTGGCCGGCATGGTCGCCTGGCTGGCTGGCCCCGAGGCCGGCTTCGTCACCGGCGCCATGCACACCATCGACGGCGCCTTCGGCGCCTGATCGCGGCACGCGCTCCTATCGCCCAAGGCTCAGGCGATAGGAGCGATAGCCGGCTGTCCGGCAGGCAAGCCTAGTGCGCCGGCCCCAATACCTCTTCGGCGATATCCAGCAGCGCCCGTAGCCTGTCCATGTGGCGCAGGTCCTGGTGATAGCCCACCCAGATATCCCTTGATGGCGGATTGCCGAAGCTCTCGATGAGCTGCAGTCCTGCCGTCGCGTCGCCGAGCGGGCGGGGCAGGACGGCAACCCCCAGTCCACGTCGGCACATCTGCGCCTGAACGGTTCGACTGGTACTGGTGAAGGCGCGTTGCGACCCTGGCAGCCGGTCGAGCAACCAGGCGACATCGGGAAAATGCGATTGCGCGCTGTTCATGAGGATCAGCCCGACCGCAGCCGTATCCTCCTGCACGGCCAGCGCCGTCTCGGCGGAGCCATAGAGGCCGTAGGGCATCCTCAGGAAACGGCGCTGCACGATATCCGGTTCGCTGAAGGGCACCAGGCGAAAGGCCACGTCCGCATCGCGTCGGGAGAGATCCAGCAGCCGGTAGCTGGCAATGACCTCGGGTACCACGGCAGGGTGCCGCCGGGTGAGGTCGGCCAGGACCGGCGCCAGAACATAGCCGGCAAACCAATCCGCCGAAGAGATTCGCAGGATTCCCTCCAGGCGCTGGTGGTTACCTGTCAGACGCCGCTCCATGGCCAGGGCCGAGGCCTCCATGGACTCGGCCAGCGCGAACACGGCATCTCCCGAATTGGTGAGGATCAGGCCCTCGCGGGTGCGCCTTAGCAGCGCCTGTCCGGCTTCATCCTCGAGCGTCTTGATCCGTCGACCTACCGTTGGGTGGCTGATGCCCAAGGCTCGCGCGGCCGCGCCATAGGATCCGCCTCGGGCGACCGCCAGAAAGATCCGTACATCGCTCCATTCCATGGCGAACCTACGTTCAAAAATGAACATTCAATATGCAGGAAAGGTAGTCCCCAAACAATATCGTAGGGGCGACCATGGCGGCTCACATCGACGTAGATCCGTTGGCTTCAGCCAGGGATGTTCGAACTGGCTCTGTGTAGGTGAACAGATATGAGCAGGTTGCAGGATAGGGTTGCGATTGTAACGGGTGCCTCCAAAGGCATCGGCGCGGGTATTGCCCGGCAATTGGCGGCGGACGGCGCCAAGGTCGTCATCAGCTATGCGTCCAGCAAGGACGGGGCGGACGCCGTCTTGGCGGACATCGAGACTGCAGGGGGTATGGCCATCGCGCTACGTGCCGACGTCCGCCAGCGGGCCGATATGGAGGCCTTGGTGAAGGCGGCCCTCGAACACTTCGGTCGCCTGGATATCCTGGTGAACAATTCCGGCGTCTATCAATTCGCCAGGATCGAAGACACCACGGTAGACCTGTATCGGCTGCAATTCGACATCAATGTGCTCGGGCCCTTGCAGCTCATAGGCGCCGCCAGTCCCTATCTGGGCGCCGGCAGCAGCATCATCAACATCAGCTCGAATGTCACCAGCGTCCTACCGGCGGAAAGCGCCGTCTACAGCGGCACCAAGGGCGCGCTCGATGCGATCACGGGGGTGCTCGCCCGCGAGCTGGGCCCTCGTGGTATCCGCGTGAATGCCGTCAATCCCGGCCTCATCGAAACCGAGGGCACCCAGACCGCCGGCGCCCTGGGCGCGGAATTTCAGGCCTGGAACGAGGCCCGCACCCCACTCGGTCGTATCGGCCAGGTACGGGATATCGCCCCCATCGTCGCCTTTCTGGCGTCCGACGCTGCCGGCTGGGTGACCGGCGAATTCATCTTCGGCTCCGGCGGCATGCGCTAGACCAGGCGGTTGCCTTCGCCGCGCCTACAGCGGTCGGCAAGCCACGCGCCGCTCGCTGTCGCTATGACCGCCCGCGGGCACGCTCCTGCCGGCTGTTGTCTCGCTTTTCGAGAAATCGCTGCATCCACCTGCCGCGGGCCGGCAACGCCTGCGCGGATCAGGATGCAGCCCGATTAAAGGTAAAGTCCATGAACTCATCCCTTCCCATGGCCCAGCCCGACAGCCGTCGCTGGTTCGCGCTGGGCGTGCTGCTGGTCGGTACGCTACTGCCACCGCTCGACTTCTTCATCGTCAATGTGGCGCTGCCGGTGATCCGTCGTGACTTCGCTACCTCCTCGGATCTGGCCCAGCTGGTGGTGTCTGTCTATGCGACGGCTTATGCGGTCACCCTGATCCTGGGCGGTCGTCTGGGTGACATGTTCGGCCGCAAGCGCGTCTATCTGGGCGGCATGCTGGGCTTCGGTATCGCCTCCGCGCTATGCGGGGTCGCGCCAACGCCAGCCATGCTGATTGCCGGGCGGCTGCTGCAGGGCGTAGCGGCTGCCATCATGGCGCCACAGTCCATGGCCCTGATCCACGCGACCTTTCCCGCGGAAGAGAAGAATCGGGCGCTCGGCCTGTACGGCGCGACCTTCGGACTCGCCGCTGTGCTGGGCCAGGTCTTGAGTGGGGTGCTGATAGAGGCCAATCCCTTCGGATTGGGCTGGCGCAGCATCTTCCTCATCAATCTTCCGGTCGTTCTCTGCGCCCTGCCGGCCGCGCTGGTCGTGCTGCGCGAGAGCCGGGCCACGCAACCGGGCCGGCTGGACGTCATCGGTGCCGGCCTGCTCGCGGCTGGGCTGTTGGCGCTGGTCGTACCCCTGGTCGAGGGACCACGACTGCATTGGCCCTGGTGGTCGCTGCCCCTGCTCATCGTCAGTGGCGGGTTGCTGATCACCTTCTGGCGCTACGAACAACGCAAGGAAGCGGCCGGCGAGACGCCCCTGGTTCTGCCTTCCTTGCTCACCGCCTCCCGGCTCAGACGCAGCCTCCTGGCGACCTTTCTGTTCTATGCCCTGGCGCCTTTCTTTCTCGTCTTCGCCGTCTACCAGCAGGCCGGTCTGGGTCACGGAGCCCTGGCGGCGGGGTGGGCGATCCTGCCCCTGGGGATCGGATTCCTCTGCGGGCCCCTGTGCAGTCCGCATCTTGCCCAACGGTTGGGCGCACGCACCGCCGCCTTTGGCATGGCCCTGGAGGTCATGGGCCTGTTGTTGGCGGCCGCGCTGGCGGGCTGGCCCACCTGGCTGCCGGTGCCGCTGCTGTTGATCGGCCTGGGGCAGGGCATAGCGCTTCCGGCCCTGGTGAGAGTGAACGCGGATCAGGTGGCACCGAGCCTGGCCGGACTCGCCGCCGGCTTGATGAATGCCACCTTGCAGATCAGCGCCGCCCTGGGGGTAGCGCTCATCGGTGGCCTGTTTTTCGCCCTCGCCCCCGATGGCGCTGGCGGGAGAGAGGTGCAGGTCGCCTTTTCCGTTGCCGCCCTGACGATGGGCGGTGCCTTGGCGCTAGCGGCCGTTTTGAGCTGGCCTAGCGCCCCGACGACCGCCTCGTGCGAGGCCTGTAACGCAGAGTGAACAGCGCTTTTCAAGGCGCGAGGAGAACAGCATGAGAAAGACCTGGCTCATTACCGGCTGCTCGAGCGGTCTTGGCAGCCATATCGCCGCAACGGCCGCTGCGCGTGGCGACAGCATCGTGGCAACGGCTCGCGATCCCGCCGTACTGCGACCCTTGGCTCGGCAATTCCCGGAGAACCTGAGGGCCGTGCAGCTGGATGTCACCGACCCCGCCTCGGTGGCTGCCGCGATTGCCTTTGCAGAGCGGGAGTTCGGTGGTCTCGATGTCCTGGTGAACAACGCCGGGATAGGCTTCATTGGCGCCGTGGAGGAGGCAGAGCCCAGCGAATACCGGCCGGTGTTCGAGGTGAATGTATTCGGTCTGATCGAAACGACCCGCCTGGCATTGCCTGTCCTGCGTCGGCGCCGCGGCGGCCGTATCGTCAACCTGTCATCCGGGGCAGGGCTCTCGGGAGGACCGGGTTCCGGCTACTACAGCGCGAGCAAGTTCGCGGTCGAGGGATTTTCCGAGTCGCTGGCCAGGGAAGTGGAACCCCTCGGAATCCGCGTGACCATCGTCGAGCCCGGGCCGTTTCGCACCGATTTTCTCGGGCGCTCCATCGCCATGGCGAACCAGGTGATCCCGGCCTATGCCGACACGGCGGGGCGACGGCGTGCCTACCGGGACAGCAACGACGGCAAACAGGCGGGAGATCCGCGAAAGGCTGCCGCGGTGATAGTGCAGGCCGTCATGGCGACCGAGCCGCCCTTGCATCTGCCGCTTGGACCGGTCGCCTACGACATCGCGGAACGCAAGTCGCAGGCGCTGCGCGCTGATATGGCGGCCTGGCGCGACATCGCCCTGCAGACCGACTTCGACTGATCGATCCAGGCGGGGGCTGCGGTGCCCGTGGCCCCTAACGTTCCACCCACCTCGCGGATCATCTCGATCCCTATGCCCGACCCGCTTGAGCGGCACCCTCGTCGCCGTGGGGTGCCAGGGCCTTTCGCCTGGTGAGTGGATTATTTTCTCGGCAAGCATCCTTGCCGTTCCATGGATGAACATCGTTGGAGTGCTCCATGAGTCATACCTTCCGGGATTCGACTGCCAGCCACTGGCTGCAACGCTACTATTTCATCAGGGCCGCGGTTTCGCTGCTGTGGATCGCGCTGGCCCTCGCCATCGGCCACGAGCAGGGTTGGGCGGGGCCGCTATTGCTCGTGCTCTACCCGGCGTGGGATGCCCTGGCGAACGTTCTGGATGCCCGCCAGAGCGGCGGGCTGCGGCACAACGCTGGGCAGCGGCTCAACGCCGTCGTCAGTCTGGGCGTCGCGGTGGCGATAGGGCTGGCACTGACGTTCGGCCTAGGCGCCGCGATCGGGGTGTTCGGGGTCTGGGCCATGGCCGCTGGGCTTTTCCAGCTGGTCGTGGCGGTACGGCGCTGGCGGACATCCGCTGGCCAGTGGGCGATGACCTTGAGTGGCGCCCAGTCCGCCCTGGCGGGTGGCTTCTTCGTGAAGCAGGCGACTGAAGGAGTCCCGCTGGAGGTTTCCAGCGTGACGCCTTATGTGGCTTTCGGTGCCTGCTACTTCGTGGTCTCGGCGACTTGGCTCGCGGTAGCGAGATGGCGGAGCGCGGTCGGCAAGCAAGCCTGAGGTGGAGCGACGCCCCTGTGGGCGCCGCTCCAGGCGGTGGCGAAGGACTCAGCCGTAGCGCTTGAACGCCTCGATGGCCAGGCCGTTGCCGATGTTGCCGAAGCGGTCGCCGTCCACCAGGCGGGCGCCGGGGAAGCGCCTGGCCAGGGCCTGGCGCAGCGCCGGAATGCCGCTGGAGCCGCCGGTGAAGAACAGGCTGTCGACCCGCGCCGGATCGAGGTCGGCGCGTGCCAGCAGGTCGTCCACGCCGCGGCTCAGGCGTTCCAGTTGCAGGGCGATGGCGGCGTCGAACAGCGGTCGCTCCAGATCCGCGGCCAGGCCGGTCTCGATGCGATCCAGGCGCAGGGTGCGGCGCCAGTCGTCGGTCAGGGCGATCTTGGCGTCTTCCACCTGGATCGCCAGCCAGTGGCCTGCGCGCTGTTCGATGAGCCTGAACAGCCGATCCAGGCAGCGGGTGTCCTGGGCGTCGTATCTCATGTCGCGCAGGGCCAGCACGCTCTTCTTGGCGTAGACGGCGTTGATGGTGTGCCAGGTCGCCAGGTTGATGTAATGGCTGGTGGGCATGGTGGCGCCGCTCTTCATGGCGCTGCCGTAGCCCAGCAGCGGCATGACCCCTTCCAGACTCAGCTGGCGGTCGAAGTCGGTACCGCCGATGTGTACGCCGCCGGTGGCGAGGATGTCGCCGGCGCGATCGGCCAGGGCACGGCGCTCCGGCGCCAGGCGCACCAGGGAGAAGTCCGAGGTACCACCGCCGATGTCGACGATCAGCACCAGTTCTTCGCGTTCGATACTGCGCTCGTAGTCGAAGGCGGCGGCGAGCGGCTCGAACTGGAAGGAGATGTCGCTGAAGCCCACCTGGCGCGCCACGGCGGCCAGGGTGTCCTCGGCTTCCTGGTCGGCGACCGGGTCGTCATCGACGAAATGCACCGGACGGCCCAGCACCACGGCGTCGAAGGGGCGATCGGCCTGTTGTTCGGCGCGCTGCTTGAGGGTGCCGAGGAACAGGCCGAGCACCTCGGTGAAGGGCAGGGCGCTGCCGAGGATGCTGGTCTCGCCCTTGAGCAGGTTGGAACCGAGCAGGCTCTTGAGCGAGCGCAGCAGACGCCCCTCGTAGCCTTCCAGGTATTCGTGCAGCGCCTGGCGGCCATAGGCCGGGCGGCGCTCTTCGGCGTTGAAGAAGATCACCGAGGGCAGGGTGGCCTTGCCTTCTTCGAGGGGCAGCAGGACCTCGCCCGAGGGCCGCAGCCAGCCGGCGGTGGAGTTGGAGGTACCGAAGTCGAGGCCCAGGGCGCGGGCGGGTAGAGCAGCAGACATGTCAGGATCCGTAACGCGAGCAGCCGCGCAGTTTAGCCGAGACGAGCCTGCAGGCGAACCCTGGCCGGATGCCAGCAGGCTTGGCCCGCGTTTCTCCGGGACCATGGCGGGTGCGGGCGAGCGGTGGCGTCAGCCCTTGCGCGAGCGGTCGCGCGGCTCTTCCAGCGCGCAGACATCATCCTGGCAGCGCCGACTGCCCTCCGGGTGGGGCAGCCAGGTCAGGCCCGGGCGCAGCTTGAGGAACAGGCGATAGCCCAGTTCCAGCAGGGGTCGCAATGGCCGCCAGGCCAGCGGCCGGGCCCAGTGGCCGAGGCCGGCGGTGCGCCAGCTCCAGTAGGTGGCGTCCAGGCCCTTGAACCAGCGGCCATCGGCATCCCGGGCGTGCAGCAGGTCGAGCATGGCCTGGCGCGGCGGGGCATCGGCCGGCGCCTGCGTGGGATAGTCCGGTGCGGCCAGGTTTACCAGCTGCAGCCGGCTGGGGTCGGCATGGCGGCGCAGCCAGGCGATCTCGCGGGCGCACAGCGGACAGGCGCCGTCGTGAAAGAGGGTCAGGGGCAGGCGAGGTACGTGCATCATGGACTTCCCAGGGGGCTTGCCTATCTGGACCGGTAGGCGGGGCTGCCGTTGCGCTTTCCGCCGAACGGTAAGCGCAACGGCGCCTCGTGGCGAGTCGGAATCAGAGGCGCCGGATCACGGCATGGTAAGCAATCTGAAAGCGAGGTCGGTATGGATCTGGGAATCAAGGGGCGCGTCGCCCTCATCACGGGTGCCAGCGGTGGCATGGGTCTGGCCACGGCGAAACTGCTGGCCGAGGAGGGCGTCAAGCTGGTGCTTTCCGACCTGGAGCAGGGCAAGCTGGAAGAGGCGGCCAAGGGCCTGCCGGGCGATACGCTGCTGATCGCCGCCGACATGACCGACCAGGCCGCGGTGGACCGACTGGTGGAGCAGGGCGAGGCCCGCTTCGGCCAGATCGACATCGTGGTGCACACCGCCGGTGTCACCGGCGCCAAGGGCGATCCCCTGGAACTGGCCGATGCCGATTACGAGGAAGCCTGGGCCACCGACTTCTTTTCCGCCGTGCGCGTCGGCCGCGCCGCCATCCCACGCATGCGCAAGCGCGGCTGGGGTCGCTTCGTCTGCATCACCTCGGAAAACGCCGTCCAGCCCTATTGGGAAGAGGCCGTCTACAACGTGGCCAAGGCCGCTCTCGCCGCCTTCATCAAGAACCTGTCGTACAAGGAAGCGGCCCACGGCGTACTGTGCAATACCGTGTCGCCGGCCTTCATCGAGACCGGCATGACCGACGGCATGATGGAAAAGCGCGCCAAGGAAAAGGGTGTCTCCTTCGAAGAAGCCATCGCAAGCTTCCTCGACGAAGAGCGGCCCGGCATCGTGCAGCAGCGCCGCGGCAAGGTGGAAGAGGTGGCCGCGGCCATCGCCCTGCTGGTGTCCGAGCGCGCCTCCTTCATCAACGGCAGCAACCTGCGCGTGGATGGCGGCTCGGTCCAGGCGGTGCAGAACTAAGAATCCATTCGCGGTCTGCTGCGCGTCGGCCAAACTGCGTTGAAAGGGGCCTGGGTCGCCAGCCCGGCCTGGGCAGCCCCGTCGCAATGCTCATTTACCGGTTGTAAACTCGAGCGCGAGTCCGATCTGCTTCCTCAGCCCTTTTCGCGGGGCCGCCTAGGCCTTGTTTGTCTCTAGCTCGCGAGACCGTGAACAGATTCTAAGACGGGCGGGGCGGCTCCTCGGCCGTCCCGTTTTCCTGCTGGCGGCGCACGGCTTCTTCCAGGGGAATGAATTCCACCTGGCGATCCTTGACCACCGGCGGCAGGGTGATGCCCATGGAGACATAGATGCTGGTGAACATGTCGATGCCCATGTCCGCCGGTTTCACCCAGTCCACCGGCACATAGAGCAGCCCGCCACCCACGGGTACCGGCGCCGAAGGCACCAGCACGGCGTGATAGTGGCGACCCTCGATATCGATCACCGCCGGATTGGGCAGCAGTGCCAGCACCGCCACGCCCTGACCACCGAAGAAGCACCACACCGGACTCATGGCGCGGATGTCCGCCCCGCCTTCCTTGCGATCGAGCAACTCGACGAAGCGCTCGGCCAGGCCATAGAGCTTGCCCACCACCGGAATGCGGCGGAAGGTCACGTCGGCGAACCAGCCCAGCGGACGGCGCAGGCCCAGCTTGACCGCCAGGCCCAGCGGATAGAGCAGCACCAAGAGCAGCAGGGTGCCGAGGCCATAGGCCGCCAGGGAATTGCCGACGAAGGGATGACCGACCGCCACGAACAGTCCACCAAGCGTGGTGTTGGGTCCGATCAGGCCATTGAGGAAACTGACGATCCAGCCGATCAGCGCCAGGGTCAGCACCAGGGGCAGGAGCAGCAGCAGACCGGCCAGCCAGGTGGAGACGATGCTTTCGATACCGCGGCGAACGAAGGGCATGCAGGGACTCGATGGCTAAAGCGCCAGTCTACGCGAGCCGGGCGATCAGCGCCCGCCAAGCGCCGGTCGGCGGGCACTTGATGGCGGCAGCGCAGGTCTTGAAGACAGTCTTCTTTCGTTCTGGAGTACCGTCATGCCTATCGAGCTTCGTCCGCTGCTCCTCGCGGCGCTGCCCCTCGCCCTGTACACCGGACTGGCCCTTTCCTCGACCGCGCAGGCGGCCACCCAGCCGGTACAGGTCCGGGATCTGCGGATCGGCGAAGGGCGGCCCAAGATCATCGTGTCCACTTCCGGCAAGACGGCGGAGCAGGTGCTCGAACAGGGCCGGACCGCCGCCGCTTCCTCGGCGGTCGACATCCTGGAGCTGCGCCTGGATCTCCTGGCCTTCGCCACGGACGCCGATCAAGTCGCCGCCCTGGGCCGCCAACTGGTGCAGGCGCTGGCCGGCAAACCCTTGCTGCTGACCTTCAGGTCCACGCGCGAGGGCGGAGCCGGCGAGCTGGACGATGCGGCCTATGCGGCGCTCTACGGCAAGCTGCTGCAGGCCGGCTTCGCCGATCTGATCGACGTGGAGATGCGCCGCGACGAACGCCGGGTCAAGGCGCTGGTGGTCGAAGCGCACAAGACCGGCGCCAAGGTGATCCTGTCCAGTCACGATTTCCAGGGCACCCCGACCAATGCCGAGATGCTCAAGCGCCTGCAGCGCCAGAAGGCCCTGGGCGCGGACATCCTCAAGCTGGCGGTGATGCCCCGCGATGGCGGCGATGTCGTGCGCCTGCTACAGGTGACCTGGACCCAGCACCAGCGCAGTACCCGACCGCTGCTGATGATGGCCATGGGCGGTACCGGCGCGGTCTCCCGCCTGGCGGGCGAGACCTTTGGCAGCGCCCTCACCTTTGGCAGTCAGGGCCAGGCGTCGGCGCCGGGCCAGATCGAGGCGGACGTTCTGCATCGGACGCTGGAGGCGCTGCACCGGTCGCGCGCTTCCTCGTCATAGCCAGCGATGGTAGAAGGCCGCTTCCTGCTCCAGGGCGTCCGCCTGGTTGGCCGCCCGGCGAAAGCCGTGGCCCTCGTCGGGATAATGCCTGACCACCACCGGTATGCCGCGTGCCTCCAGGGCCGCGGCCATGGCGTCGGTCTGGGCGGGGACCACCACGGCATCCTTGAGACCCTGCAGGAAGATCACCGGCGCCTGGATGCCATCGGCATGCAGCAGCGGGGTCCGGGCCTCGTAGCGCACGCGATCGGCTTCGGGATCGCCGATCAGCCAGTCCAGGTAGTCGGCCTCGAACTTGTGGGTGGCCTTGGCCAGCGCCAGGGGATCGCTGACGCCATAGAGACTGGCCCCCGCGCGAAAGACCTCCCGGAAGGCCAGGGCGCAGAGCACCGTATAGCCCCCCGCGCTGCCGCCGCGGATGAAGGCGCGGCTCGGATCCACCAGGCCCTGGGCGCCCAGGTGGTCGACCACCGCGCAGGCGTCCTCGACGTCCACCTCGCCCCAGCGCAGATGCAGTGCCTGGCGGTAGGCCCGGCCGTGGCCGCTGCTGCCGCGATAGTTGAGATCGGCCACGGCGAACCCCTGGCGCACCCAGAACTGGATGCGCGCATCGAACACCGGATAGGTACAGGAGGTGGGGCCGCCGTGGATGCTGACCAGCAGCGGTGGCGGACCTTCGCCGTGCCGTTCCGGCAGATAGAGAAAGCCCTGGGCCTGGCCGTCGCCGCTGGGATAGCTCAGTGGCGACGGCGTGATGATGGCGGCGTCCGCCAGGGGCGCCACGCCACCGGTGACGATCTCCACCGCGCCGGTCTGGCGGTCGATGGCCAACACCGCCGAGGGCCGGGTCGGCGATGCGGCGATGCAGTAGCAGTGACCCTCGTCCAGGGCCAGGCCACGGAAACGGCTGAACTCCGGGGCCAGGCGGCGGGCCTCGCCCTCTGCCTGGCGCTCGCCGAGCAGGCCGAAGCCCTGTTCCTGCCAGGTCGCCAGCCAGCCTTGCGCCGTTGGCAGCCAACTGGCGCCACCCAGTTGCCAGGGCGCGCCGGCATGATCCGCCGCTGGAGCCTCCTGGGGCGCGAAGCCCTCCGCGGTTTCGCACCAGGGCTGCCACCAGCCCTGGCGATCGCTCAGCGCCCAGAGCCGGTGCTCACTATCGAAGAGCGGCTGTTGCAGCGATTCGTCGGGATCGGCCGAAACGACCCTGGGTGCGCTGGGGCGTCCTTCAGCGTCCAGTACCGCGGCCAGCAGGCGAGTCCGGGTCCAGGGCTGGTGGGGCCGGTCCCATTCGATCCAGGCCAGGCGACGGCCGTCGGTGCTGGTACGCGGCGCCGCATAGAAATCCGCGCCCTCGGCAAGCACCTGACGCTCGCCGTCCGAGCTCAAGGCGACCAGGCGATGCCGCGGCGATTGTTCGCGGCGGTCTTCCTCGACCGCCAGCACCCGCTGTCGGGCACCATCCCAGTGCAGATCGCCATAGCGCCAGGCCTCACCCCCGGCCAGCCATTCGGGCGCGCCACCATCTCGCGGCTGACGATAGACCGCCTGGTCGGCTTCGTTGACGAACAGCGGTCCCTGGTCGCCCAGGCAGAGGGCGCCGCCGCCGTATTCGTAGACCTTGCTGCGCAGGCTGAACCCCGCCGGCGTGAGGCAGCGCGGTACGGCGCTGGCCTCGCGAACCCAGAGGCGGGTGGCGCCATCGGCGGGATCGTATTGGCTCCAGTAGAGGCCGCTGGCATCGACCTTGAGCTCGGCGAAGTCGATACCGGCGGCAACGGCCTGGGCCGGCGTGAGCGGGGTAGGGGCGGTCATGGCGACTCCAGAGAGGGACACAGCCGTTTAGCCTAGCAGCTGTGCGGAAAGGGTTGGGTGAGGGATGCCACGCCGTTGGGCTTCGCCGCGCTCAACCCAACCTAGGGGTACCAAGCTTTTCCCCTTCTCCCGCTGGGAGAGGGATGGGGTGAGGGAGCAGCCCGTTCGGCGCCTGTCCTAAAATAGCCCCAGCTGTTCCCCCGGCGGGGCGAACTGGCTGCAATCCAGCCCTTCGCCCTCGCGGCGCTCCAGGCCGAAGCGCCGGCGTGCCAGGCGAAAGCGCTGGGCCAGTAGCTCGGCGAACTGGCCTTCGCCCTTCATGCGGATACCGAAGCGACTGTCGTAGTTCTTCCCGCCACGCGACTGCCTGATCAGGCTCATCACATGGGCGGCGCGGTCGGGGAAGTGCGTCCGCAGCCATTCCTCGAACAGGTCGGCGATCTCCAGCGGCAGCCGCAACAGCGCATAGCCGGCCGAGCGGGCGCCGTGGTCGCGGGCCGCCTCCAGCAGGGCTTCGAGCTCATGGTCATTGATCATGGGAATCATCGGCGCCAGCAGGGCACTCACCGGCACCCCGTGCTCGTGCAGGGTGCGCATGGCGCGCAGCCGGGCCTGGGGCGCTGCGGTGCGGGGTTCGAGGATGCGCTTGAGGTCGTCGTCCAGCGTGGTGAGGCTGAAGGCGACCCGCACCAGATTGCGCTCGGCGAGCTGCACCAGGAGATCCAGGTCGCGCAGGATCAGCGCGCTCTTGGTGATGAGGGTCACCGGATGGCGATAGCGCAGCAGGATCTCCAGCGCCTGGCGGGTCAGCTGATACTGGCGCTCGATGGGTTGGTAGCCGTCGGTATTGATGCCCAGGGCGATGGGCTGCGGCTGGTAGCCCGGCTTGCTCAGCTCCGCTTCCAGCCGCTCGGCCAGGTTGGTCTTGGCGATCAGCTGGGTCTCGAAGTCGATACCGGGCGAGAGGTCCCAGTAGGCGTGGGAAGGGCGGGCGAAACAGTAGATGCAGCCATGCTCGCAGCCGCGATAGGGATTCACCGAGCGATCGAAGCCGACATCCGGTGACTGGTTGCGGCTGATCACGGTCTTGGCCGTTTCCTGGCGTACGGCGGTGGTGAAGGTCAGCGGGGTGGCTTCCTCGTACCAGCCATCGTGCTCGGCCTCGCTGCGGGCCGCGGCGAAGCGATTGTGCGGATTGCTGGCGGTGCCACGACCCCGTGGCGGGCGCTGGGGCTGGGTCATGTCGAGACCTCCGTACTGTGTTTTTGTACAGTACAAGGCCTGGGCGATCCGGGCAAGGGTACGGCGGTCGGCTGGGCGGCAGGATCATCCGCCGGCCCAGCCGCCGGTCCTGTGCCTTACAACACCGAGATCGGATAGTTGAGGATGATGCGGTTCTCGTCGAAGGAGCCACTGGCGCTGTAGTCGCGTCTCATGCTGGAGTTGCGCCAGCGGATCAGCAGCTTCTTCAGCGGACCGCTCTGCACCTCGTATTGCACCTCGGACTCACGACCCCATTCCTTGCCGTCGGTGATGCTGCCGGTGTGCACGTTGTCGCCGCTGATATAGCGATTCATCAGGGTCAGACCCGGCACGCCGAAGGCGGCGAAGTTGTGGTCGTAGCGCACCTGCCAGGAGCGCTCCCGAGCGTTGTCGTAGCTGGAGTTGTAGCTGTCGTTGGCCAGGGTGCCGCCGCTGGTGCCGTTGACCCTCATCCAGGCGCTGTCGCCGCTGACGCGCTGCAGGCCGACATAGAAGGTGCCGCCGCCCTGCTTGGCCGAGAGCAGCGCATAGGCGGTGCGGTTGTCCAGGGCACCGGCGCGGGCCGAGCCGTCGTCGTCGCCGATGAAATAGCCGAGGTTGGCGCCCAGGGTCCAGCTGCCCACCGGCTGGTAGTGGATCAGGTTGATGAACTTCTGGTTGTAGATGTCTTCGAGCTGGGCGTACCAGAGGCCGATCTGGGTGCGCTTCTCGTTGAACTTGTATTCGCCGCCGACGAAGTTGAAGCGGTCGGAGGTGGCATTGGCGCGGCCCTGCATGAACATGTCTTCCATGCTGGCGTCGTTGCGCGGGCTGTTCTGGCGCATCTGCCCGCCCCAGAGTTCCAGGTTCTGGATCTCGGTGGAGTGGATCTGCGCGCCCTGGAAGGTCTGCGGCAGCGAGCGGCCGTCGTCGGACCTGAGGATCGGCAGCACGGCGAACCACTCGCCGACCTTGATATCGGTCTTGGACACCTTGGCCTTGGCGGCCACCGCCAGGCGGCCGAAATCCTTGGCCGGTTCGTTGCCGGCATGGGTCGGCAGCAGCTGGGTGCCGTAGGTGCCGGCGCCACCGTCGAGCTTGACCGAATAGAGGCCCAGGGCATCGATGCCGAAGCCCACCGGCCCCTGGGTGTAGCCGGAGGTCAGGCCGAAGATGAAGCTCTGGGTCCATTCCTCGGCCTTGTTCTGCGCGGTATAGGCCGGATCGACGAAGTTGCGATTGAAGTAGAAGTTGCGCAGGTTGAGAGTGGCCTTGGTGCCTTCGATGAAGCCGTCCGCGGCCCACAGCGGCGTGGTGCTGGCCAGGGCGGCGAAGGCGGCGCAGGCACGGGCGAGCCGGCCGGAAGCGAGTCGAGTGCTCATGGTGTTCCTTGTTCTTGTAGGTAAGGGGTGCCCTGCCGGCACGGGGGCGGCATCTGACGAGGGCGGGTAGGGCGGTGGCGCGGGTACGTACGGCTAGGAGGGTGCAGGCGACATGAGGGATTCCTTTCTTATTTGAATTATCGGAAAGCTATGGGCGAAGCATTCGGCCGAGTAGTTATATGACAACGTATGTCTTACGGCAAGGCTACCAAGGTCGCAAGGTGGAGCCCTCGCCAGGCGAGGGCTCGTGAAGGTCAGACGCTGGCCTTGAGGCTGTCCTGACGGGCCGTGTCGTAGGAGTCCTTGTCCATCTGCACGGCGCCCGGCTTGCCCAGGTCGCTCATGGGCACCCGGTAGGTTTCCGGCGACAGGTAGGCCGCCAGGGCCGACAGGCAGGTCACGCCGAAGGCCAGGCCACCGACCACCAGCCAGATGTTGTCGGTACCGGGCGGGGCGACCAGGGTGAACAGCGCCGGCAGCATGGCGGTGAACATGGTGCCGATGTTCTGGGCGATGGCCATGGCCGAGACGCGATAGCGGGTCTGGAACTGCTCCGGGTAGAAGCTCGGGAAGACCGCGTTGTAGCCCTGGTAGACCACGCCCCACATCAGCAGCGACATGAGGAAGGCCAGCGGCAGGTTGTGGATGCTGATGGCATAGAGGTAACCGAAGGCCAGCAGGCCCGAACCCAGGGCTCCGCCGATCATGGTCGGCCGCCGCCCGATGCGGTCGGAGAGGTTACCGACGAAGGGGATCACCAGCACCGCGACGATGTTGCCCACCACCGGTATCCACAGGTAGACGCTCTTGTCGAAGCCGATGCCGTAGGCCGGCTGCACCGCGTAGGCGGCGCCGAAGATGGTGGCGACCACCGGGATGACGTTCATCAGCGCCATCAGCGCGACCAGGATCATGGCCTTCCAGCTGGTGGTCAGGGCTTCGCCGATGGGCGAGCGTCTGGCCACGGTGGCGGTGCCGGTCTTGGCTTCTTCCTTGACGAAGGCGGGCGTCTCATGGACTTCGCGGCGGATGATGAAACCGGCCAGGAGGACGAAGGCACTGAGCAGGAAGGGGATGCGCCAGCCCCAGCTGTTGAAGGCATCGGCGGGCATGAAGTAGGCCAGCGGCAGGAAGATCGCCGCGGCCAGCACCTGGCCGGCCTGGACGCCCTGCAGGGTAAAGCTCGCATAGTAGCCACGCCGCCCGAAGGGCGCGTGTTCGAGCACCATGGAGCTGGCCCCGGAGATCTCGCCGGCCACGGCGAAGCCCTGGATCAGGCGCAGCACCACCAGCAGGATGGGTGCGAGGATGCCGATCTGGTGGTAGGTGGGCAGCAGGCCAACGGCCATGGTCGCGATGCCCATGAGGAACATGCACAGCAGCAGGACGTTCTTGCGGCCGCGGGTGTCACCCCAGTGACCGAGCACGAAGGCGCCGACCGGCCGCGCCAGATAGCCCACGCCGTAGGTGGCGAGGGAGGCGACGATGGCCATCTTGGGGTCGGTGGCGGGGAAGAAGATCTGCGGAAAGATCAGCGCCGCCGCCTGGGCATAGATGAAGAAGTCGTAGTATTCCAGTGCCGAGCCGATCCAGCCGCTGGCGGTGGCTTTCTTGGCTTGGGAGCCGGGGGTAGGGGAGGCGGTATTGGCCATGGTTGTCTCCGGAATTTTATTGTCAGGCCAGGAGGGTTTCAGCGCCGCGCACGAACGCGCTCGGGCCGCGGGAGCCGAAGATCGGAAGGACAGGGGACCTAGCCTGGCCGTCGCCGACTGAACGCGGTGGGGCTGCAGACGAGACGGGGGGCGCAGGATAACGTGGATAGCTGGGGCATGGACGCACACTCTTGTTTGTCTTGTTATGGTCGACGCGGCGGAAGCGACGAGCGCTGGGCTCTGCGATCCATAGTGCGAGGCGCTACTGGGGCTGGTCAATTCGCCGGATGCCCAACTGTTCGATCAGCGAACAGAAACTAACCGGTTCGTACATAATCCATTGTTGGGTCGCCGGGCGCCACGAATAATCGGCACCAGACCCTACAGATCCGCGTCACCCCGCCCGGCGCAGCCCGCGGAGTGGCCGTTCAACACAGGAGCACCGGCATGCAGCGTTCCATCGCGACCGTATCCATCAGCGGCACCCTGACCGAAAAGCTCGAGGCCATCGCCGCGGCGGGCTTCGACGGTGTGGAGATCTTCGAGAACGACCTGCTGTATTCCGGCGCCAGTCCGCGCGAGATCCGCCAGCGCGCCCAGGACCTGGGGCTGGCGATCACCCTGTTCCAGCCGTTCCGCGACTTCGAGGGCAATCGCCGCGAGCGCCTGCAGCGCAATCTCGACCGCGCCGAGCGCAAGTTCGACCTCATGCAGGAACTGGGCACCGACCTCATCCTGGTGTGCAGCAACACCGCCGCCGACAGCCTCGGCGACGAGCGCCTGATCGCCGACGACCTGCAGCTGCTGGCCGAACGCGCCGCCCGGCGCGACCTGCGCATCGGCTACGAAGCCCTCGCCTGGGGGCGCCACGTCAACACCTGGCAGCAGGTCTGGCGCCTGGTGAAGGCGGTCGATCATCCCAATCTCGGCGTGCTGCTCGACAGCTTCCATACCCTGTCCATCGGTGGCGATCCGGCGGGCATCGCGCAGATCCCGGGGGAAAAGATCTTTTTCGTGCAGATGGCCGATGCGCCGCTGCTGCAGATGGACGTGCTGGAGTGGAGTCGGCATTTCCGCTGCTTCCCGGGGCAGGGCGAATTCGACCTGGCCGGTTTCCTCGCGCCTATCCTGCAGACCGGCTACCAGGGCCCGCTGTCGCTGGAGATCTTCAACGACGGCTTCCGCGCCGCCCAGACCCGCGCCACCGCCGCCGATGGCCTGAGATCCCTGCTCTACCTGGAGGAGCAGACCGCGGTGCGGCTACAGCGTGAGAAGACCCCGGTGGCGGCGCCGCTGTTCGCCCCGCCCGAGGCACCGCGCCTGGAAGGTACCGAGTTCCTCGAATTCGCCGTGGACGACGGCCATGGCGCCGAACTGGCGCGCTGGTTGGGCAAGCTGGGCTTCGCCCAGGCCGGCCGGCATCGCTCCAAGAACGTCACCCTGCTGCGCCAGGGCGAGATCAACCTGGTGCTCAACGCCGAACCCTATTCCTTCGGCCACAACTTCTTCGAGGCCCACGGCCCCTCGCTGTGCGCCATGGCGCTGCGCGTGCCGGACAGCCAGGCCGCCCTGGAGCGCGCCCAGCAGTACCGGGCGCAACCCTATCGCGGTCTGGTCGGCCCCAACGAGCGGGAGATCCCGGCGGTGCGGGCGCCCGATGGCAGCCTGATCTATCTCGCCGATCGCGGCGTGGATGGCCGCAGTCTCTATGACACCGACTTCGATGTCGGCGCCGGCGCCAGCGGGGGCCTCGGCCTGACCCACGTCGACCATGTGGCCATCGCCCTGCCGGCCGATGCCCTGGACAGCTGGGTGCTGTTCTACAAGAGCCTGTTCGATTTCAGCGCCGACGACGAGGTGGTGGTCCCGGACCCCTATGGCCTGGTCAAGAGTCGCGCCTTGAAGAATCGCGAGAGCAGCGTGCGCCTGGCGCTGAACATCTCGGAGAATCGCAATACCGCCATCGCCCGGGCGCTGTCCAGCTATCGCGGCTCGGGGGTGCACCACATCGCCTTCGCCTGCCAGGACATCTTCCTGGCGGTGGAACAGGCCAAGGCCGCCGGGGTGCCCCTGCTGGAGATCCCGATGAACTACTACGACGACCTGGGGGCGCGCTTCGATTTCGACGACGACTTCCTCAGTCGCCTGGCCTACTACAACGTGCTGTACGACCGTGACGCCCAGGGCGGCGAGCTGTTCCACGTCTACACCGAGTCCTTCGCCGACCGCTTCTTCTTCGAAATCCTCCAGCGCAAGGATTACAGTGGCTACGGCGCCGCCAACAGCCCGGTCCGCCTGGCGGCCATGCTGCAGGCCCGCCAGGGTCGCCCGGCGCCCCTGGAATTCTGAGCCAGGCGGGCACCCAGGGGTGCCCGCGCCTCTCCTCCGACAAGAGTCAGCCCGATGCAGGACACCCCGGCGCTCGCGCCCACGCTCCGTACCCCGCGCAAGAACAATCCCGAGAAGACCCGCCAGGCCATCCTCGCCGCCGCCGTGGCCGAGTTCGCCGACCTGGGCCTGAGCGGCGCGCGGGTGGACGCCATCGCCGAGCGCACTCACACCTCCAAGCGGATGATTTACTACTACTTTGGCAGCAAGGAGCAGCTCTACCTGACGGTGCTGGAAAAGCTCTACAGCGACGTGCGCGGCAACGAGGCCGAATTGCCGCTGGACCGCCTGCCGCCGCTGGAGGCGATCCGCACCCTGGCGGAATTCCTCTTCGAGCATCACCGCAGCCACGATGATTTCATCCGCGTGGTGAGCATCGAGAACATCCACCGGGGTCGTCACCTGGCCCAGTCCGAGACCATCTCCAGCCTCAACTCCTCGGCGTTGGAGGCCCTGCGCCGCATCCTCGCCCGCGGCGAAGCCAGCGGCGAGATCCGCAGTGGGCTGGATGCGGTGGACGTGCACCTGCTGATGTGCTCGTTCTGCTTCTACCGCGTGTCCAACCGCCACACCTTCGGCCGCATCCACGACATCGACATGGAAGAGCCGGCCGTGCTGCGCCGGCACAAGACCATGATCAGCGATGCGATGGTGCGCTACCTGCAGCCGTAGGGCGTCTGCAACCCTCTCCCAACAGGAGGGGCGTTTGACCGATGCTTTCGGTTGCCGGCATAGATTCGTAGGATGGAAAAACGCGTAGGTTGGGTTGGGGCAGCTTCATCGTCGAAGCCCAACGCTGCTGGATGTCCGGCGTTGGGCTTCGCTGCGCTCAACCCAACCTACGGAGCTATCGACCGTTCGCGCCCAACCGTCCCCTCTCCCTTGGGGAGAAGGCCGGGGTGAGGGCGAACCCAGGCACTCCAACCAAAACCCTCAGAGCACCGGCATCCCGCCTGTCACCGGCAACATGGCGCCGGAGATATAGCTCGCCTCATCGGACGCCAGCAGCACATAGGCCGGCGCCAGCTCCACCGGCTGGCCGGCGCGACCCAAGGGCGTGCTGCTACCGAATTGCTCGGGCTCGTCCGGCTTCATGGTGCTGACGATCAGTGGCGTCCAGATCGGGCCGGGGGCCACGCTGTTGGCGCGGATGCCCTTGTCACCGAGCAGCTGCGCCAGGCCTGCGGTGAAGTTGGCGATGGCACCCTTGGTGGCCGAGTAGGCCAGCAGGGTCGGCGGGGCGATGTCGGCGTTGATCGAGGCGGTATTGATGATGGAGCCGCCGCGTGGCATGTGCTGCAGGGCTGCCTGGGTGATGCGGAACATGGCATGGATGTTCACGTTGAAGGTGTGCACCCATTCTTCGTCGGGAATCTCGTCGAGGCTGTCGCGTACCTGCTGGAAGGCGGCGTTGTTGACCAGTACGTCGATGCGGCCAAAGGCTTCGATGGTCTTCTGCACCACGTCCAGACAGGTCTGGCGCTCGGCCAGATCGCCCGGTAGCAGCACGGCCTGGCGCCCGGCTTCGGTGACCAGGCGGGCGGTCTCCTGCGCATCCTCGTGCTCGTCCAGGTAGGCGATGGCGACATCGGCGCCCTCCCGGGCGAAGGCGATGGCCACGGCACGACCGATGCCGCTGTCGGCGCCGGTGATCAGGGTCTTCTTGCCCGCCAGGCGACCCGAGCCGCGGTAGGTCTCGGCGCCACTGTCGGGCTGGGGCTCCATGCGTGCTTCGGAGCCGGGAAACGTCTGGGGTTGGGGTTTCAGTGGGGGCTTGGGATGTTCGCTCACGAGAAGGCTCCGAATGCGGAAAAAGAAGGGCGCCCCGGCACGTGCCGGGGCGCGCGAGGCATTTAGAGGATCGGCTTGCCGCCGGTGACGGCGATGCGCGCGCCCGAGGTGTAGCTGGATTCATCCGAGGCTAGCATCACGTAGACCGGCGCCAGCTCCACCGGCTGGCCGGGACGGCCCAGCGGGGTATTGCCGCCGAATTCCTTGACCTGCTCCGGCGGCATGGTGGCGGGGATCAGGGGGGTCCAGATGGGGCCGGGAGCCACGCTGTTGGCGCGGATACCCTTCTCGCCGAGCAGCTGAGCCAGGCCCGCGGTGAAGTTGGCGATGGCCCCCTTGGTGGTGGCATAGGCCAGCAGCGTCGGCCGCGGCATGTCCGAGTTCACCGAGGTGGTGTTGATGATGGAGGCACCCTGGCCCATGTGCTTTATCGCGGCCTGGGTGATGCGAAACATGGCGGTGATGTTCACATCGAAGGTGTAGACCCACTCGTCGTCGGGAATCTCCTCGAGGGTTTCGTGGGTCATCTGGAAGGCGGCGTTGTTGACCAGCACATCGATGCGGCCAAAGGCGGCCACGGTCTCGTCCACCACCGCCAGGCACTGCTCGCGCTTGGACAGGCAGCCAGGCAGCAGTAGGGCCTCGCGGCCGGCTTCGCGCACCAGGCGGGCGGTGTCCTCGGCGTCTTCGTGTTCGTTCAGGTAGCTGATGGCGACATCGGCGCCCTCGCGGGCGAAGGCGATGGCCACGGCGCGGCCGATGCCACTGTCACCACCGGTGATCAGGGCCTTCTTGCCGGTCAGGCGGCCAGAGCCCTTGTAGCTCTGTTCACCGCAGTCCGGCACCGGATTCATGCGTGATTGCAGGCCGGGAACCTCCTGCTGCTGTTCCGGCATCGGGGCTTTGGGGAAATCGGTCATGGGAGAATCCTCGTCGCGGTAACTTTTGCGGGCCTGTCAGTACCGACAGGCCACAAGCGGCGAGGGTTCGAGGCCCGGGACGGGCGGTGTACCGGCGCTAGCGGGGTGCCGATTCGGCCCAGCGCGGTGGCACCGTGGGTTGCCAGGCGGCGAGGGCGTCTAGCAGGGCGGTTGGCGAAGCCTCCACCTGCAGCATCGCGCGGTGCGGCGCGGCGACGAAGCCCTGGGTGACCAGGTGATCGAGGAAGCCCTCCAGTTGGGCATAGAAGCCATCGACCTCCAGGAGGCCCATGGGCTTGGCGTGATAGCCGAGCTGACCCCAGGTCCAGACCTCGAAGAGTTCCTCCAGGGTGCCCAGGCCGCCGGGGAGGGCGACGAAGGCATCGGCCAGCTCCGCCATCCGCGCCTTGCGCGCATGCATGCCGTCGACCACTTCCAGCCGGGTACAGCCGGTATGGCCCAGCTCGGCGGTCTTGAGACTCTGGGGAATGATGCCGATGACTTCGCCACCGGCGGCCAGGGCGGCATCGGCGACCACGCCCATCAGGCCGACCTTGCCGCCCCCATAGACCAGGGTGAGGCCGCGCTCGGCGAGGGTACGCCCGAGGTGCGCGGCCGCTTCGGCGAAGACAGGCGAGGCACCGGGCTTGGCGCCACAGAAGACACAGACGGTTTTCAGCGACATGGGGACTCCTAGGCAGGCAAAGCGCCTAGCCTAGCCGCCCGCTCCGCCGGAGCAAAGCACCCTCATCGCGCGAGGGAAGCCGCTTCCGGCGCATTGCCACTGGCGGCCTGGGCATAGTTGGCGAACAACTCGTGCAGCAGGGCGGTAAGGGTCATGGCGGGCGTCCTTGGCTGGCGGATGATGGAGGGATAGTACCCAGAGGTAAGGCCCGGCGACCTGGCAAAGGTTTCGATGGAGGCGATAGAGCGAAGCCGTTCCCTTGCCATGGCCGCTGGAACCCGCCACCCTCGCATCGGTCTGACTGGCGACTTTCACGCATCCGGAGGGTTCATGAAATCCACGCTTTTTGCCGCCGCACTGTTCGCCCTGGGAAGTACCGGCGCCTGGGCCGCCGACCGCTGTACCACCCAGATCGAAGCCGGCGACCAGATGACCTACAGCCGCGCCTCGATCCAGGTCCCGGCCTCGTGCAAGACCTTTACCGTCGAACTGATCCACAACGGCAGCCTGCCCAAGAACGTCATGGGCCACAACTGGGTGCTGACCCGTTCCACCGATGCCTCGGCCGTCGACGCCGCCGGCATGGATGCGGGCGAAGACAAGGGCTACCTGCCCGAGGGCGACGAACGCATCATCGCCCATACCCGCATGCTGGGTGGTGGCGAGAAGGACTCCGTGACCTTCGATACCGGGGCCCTGGAAGCGGGCAAGGAATACAGCTTCTTCTGTTCCTTCCCAGGCCATTTCGGCTCCATGCGGGGCGTGTTGCAGCGGGGTTGAGGGGGAAGGTTGGGTTGTGGCGATCGACCGTCGCAATCCGACCTCTTGAGCAGGAGACGCCTGTAGGTTGGGTTGAGCGTTAGCGAAGCTCAACGGCTTTGAAGTTGGTTGCCCTAGCTGTTTACCGGCATTGCTGCTGCCCCTATTTCGCCTGGCCGGCGACTCACTTTTCTTTGCTTGCGGATCGCCGCCCGGTGCAAAGAAAAGTAAGCAAAAGAAAGCACACCCCACGTTTCGGCCCTCCGCTGCGCTCCGGGTGCCCTCGCTCCGGCGCCGTGGCGGGGGCACGGCACGAAGGGGCTTCCTGACCCTCGTGCCTTGCTCGGCGTCCTGCCTTGCAACCCCCGCCACGACACCGAAACTCGGCCTCACTGACGGGGACGAGGTGCCAGCCTGAAGCTGTAGTGTTTGGATATTCGTAGCGTGGAAAACCGCGCAGCGTTTTCCGCTGGTGCGTAACGCCGATCCTTGTGGACAAGGCTTCGCCGTTGTCCACGCTACGGATTACGAACTCTTCGTACTTCTTCAACCAACACTTTCAGGCTGGCGAATCGCCCCGTTCAGGAGGGCGAACGCCAGTGTCGTGGAGTGGGTCGAGCCGCATGGATGCGGCGAGAGGCCTAACGGGCCATGGACGGCCCGTGTAGGCCGACCCCGGAGCGGTGCTGGCGTGAGCGAACCCGGAGCGAAGCGTAGGGCCGTATGGTGGGGCAAGCGTTTTTGGTTACTTTTGCCGCGACTGGCAAAAGTGACTCGCCTGGCTGGGCGAAACCAAAATCATCAGGGCATTCGATAAGAAGCTGGGCACCGATATGAAGATCAACCCTAACACCGTTGGGCTTCGCTCCCGCTCAACCCAACCTACCGATGCCAGTCCTCAACCCTTCGCCAATTCCTTCTCGATGGCCGCCACCAGCCGCGGATCATCCGCCGTCACATCCGGCGCGAAGCGCCCCACCACCTCGCCATTGCGTCCGATCAGGAATTTCTCGAAGTTCCACAGCACCTCGGGCTTGGGATTGGGGCTGCCGCCGCGGCTCAGCATGCGCTCGCGGAAGGGGCCGTCGCCGGTGGCCTCGGGCTGCGCCTGGGTCAGTTCCGCATAGAGCGGATGCTGGTCTTCACCCACCACGCTGAGCTTGGCGAACAGCGGGAATTGCACGCCATAGGTGAGGGTGCAGAATTCCTTGATCTCGGCATCGCTGCCGGGCTCCTGCTGCTTGAAGTCGTTGGCGGGAAAGCCGAGCACTTCCAGGCCGCGCTCGCGCTGGGCCTCGTAGAGGCGTTCCAGGCCCTCGTACTGGCTGGTGAGGCCGCACTTGGAGGCGACGTTCACCACCAGCAGCACCTTGCCCAGGTAGCGCTCCAGGGTCAGGGTTTCGCCGTCGATGGATTGCAGCGGGAGTTTCATCAGGGTCGCGGTCATGGTCGGCTTCCTCGGGGAGAAGGTGCCAGCCTAGCGCAAAAACGCCGCCCGGGTGGGCGGCGCCTGTCGGTCGAGCGGGACTCAGCGCTTGAGCTTGACCACGTCGCCGGAAACGGTGGTGGTGTAGCCGTTCAGGACATAGGCCCAGAACCAGTTTTCCTGCACCTGGGCGTTGATCAGGGCATCGCCGCCACGGGATTTGATGGCGGCCTGCTGGGCGCGCACGAAGCGGTCGTTCTGCTGGACCGGGATGAAGCCTAGGATCATGAGGCCGGTGGCCTTGCCTTCGCCATGACCGACGACGGTGTACTGCGACGGATCCAGGTTCTGCGTCTTCATCGCGGTGCCGGTGCAGCCGGCGACGGCGGCGGCGAGGGCGAAAGAGGCGGCGAGCTTGGCGAAACGTTGCATGGGGTGACTCCTTTTCTGGTGGGCAGCGTCGGGCATCGTTTCCCGACGGGGCGCACTCTAGCAGCGCAAGGCGCCAGGGAAATACCGTTCGCCCCGGCGATAGGACCGCTCCTCCCAAGGTCCCAGGGTTATCAGGTGATAGCGCCTCGATCTAAGCCCGGGCGCTGCGAGCTGCTACCATCGCCCGCCTCTCGCCCGGCGGCCGCGCCGGGCGCCGTTTTGGAGACCTCGTGTGAATCTGCCTCTCGTCCTGAACCTCGTCGCCTTCGCCGTGCTGCTCGGCCTGCTGGCGCGAACCCGCAACACCGGCTGGAGCCTGGCCGTGCGCGTCTTCATCGGCCTCGCCCTGGGCGTGGCCTTCGGCCTGGTGCTGCAACTCCTCTACGGGCATGACGCCCCGGTGCTCAAGACCTCCATTGGCTGGTTCAACCTGGTCGGCAACGGCTATGTGCAACTGCTGCAGATGAGCATCATGCCGCTGGTGTTCGCCTCCATCCTGGCGGCCGTGGCGCGGCTGCGCGAAGCGTCCTCCATGGGACGCATCAGCCTGCTGACGCTGGGCACCCTGTTGTTCACCACCGCCATCGCCGCCCTGGTCGGGGTGCTGGTCACCTGGCTGTTCGGCCTGAGCGCCGAAGACCTGGTGCAAGGCGCCCAGGAAACCGCGCGCCTGACCGCCCTGCAGAACAGCTATGTCGGCAAGGTGGCGGACCTGTCGGTGCCGCAGCTGCTGCTGTCCTTCATTCCGAAGAATCCCTTCGCCGATCTTGCCGGCGCCAATCCCACCTCCATCATCAGCGTGGTGATCTTCGCCGCCTTCCTCGGCGTCGCCGCCTTGCGCCTGCAGCGTGACGATCCGGTTCGCGGCGAGAAGGTGCTGGCCGGCATCGACGTGCTCCAGGCCTGGGTGATGAAGCTGGTGCGCCTGCTGCTGCAACTCACCCCCTATGGCGTGCTGGCGCTGATGACCAAGATGGTGGCCACCGCCAGCCCCCAGGACGTGCTCAAGCTGGGCACCTTCCTGATCGCCTCCTACCTGGGCCTGGGCATCCTCTTCGGCGTGCACGCGCTGCTGCTGACCCTGAGCGGCCTGTCGCCAGCGCGCTTCTTTCCCAAGGTCTGGCCGGTGCTGAGCTTCGCCTTCACCAGCCGCTCCAGCGCGGCGACCATCCCGCTGAGCATCGAGGCCCAGACCGAGCGCCTCGGCGTGCCGCCGGCCATCGCCAGCTTCGCCGCCTCCTTCGGTGCCACCATCGGCCAGAACGGCTGCGCCGGGCTCTATCCGGCCATGCTGGCGGTGATGGTCGCCCCGACCCTGGGCATCGATCCCTTCGATCCTCTGTGGATCGCCACCCTGGTCGGCATCGTCACCCTGAGTTCGGCGGGTGTCGCCGGTGTGGGCGGCGGCGCCACCTTCGCCGCCCTGATCGTGCTGCCGGCCCTCGGCCTGCCGGTCACCCTGGTGGCGCTGCTGGTGTCCATCGAGCCGCTGATCGACATGGGCCGTACCGCCCTCAACGTCAACGGCTCCATGACCGCCGGCACCCTGACCGCGCGCTGGATGGGCCAGCTGGACAAGGCCACCTACGACCGCAACGACCGCGCCGAAGCCCCGGCCGCACCGATCAGTCGCGGCTGAGCGGCGGAGGGCTTTGCGTAGGTTGGGTCGAGCGAAAGCGAAGCCCAACAGGCACGATCTATCCAAAGGCACCAGAAAAGGCTCTAGAATGCGCCTTTTCCTTCACCAAGGACGGTGATCTTGGACGATCGACGCAGCCGCGCCGCGGGCGGCATCTTCTTTTTCACGCTCAATCTCAACGACCGCTCGGCCACCCTGCTCGTCGACCATATCGGATCGCTCAGGCAGGCCATGCGCGAGGTGAAGGTCCGGCATCCCTTCGATATCCTCGCCATGGTGGTCCTCCCCGATCACCTGCACGCGCTCTGGCGCCTGCCGGACGACGATGGTGACTATCCGCTGCGTTGGAGCCTGATCAAGGCAGGCTTCTCCCGTCAGTTACCGCCGTTGCAGACGGTGAATCTGTCGCGGCGACTGAAACGCGAACGCGGCGTTTGGCAAGGACGCTATTGGGAGCACCGGATCCGCGACGAGCGGGATCTGCAGCGACATTTCGATTACATCCACTTCAACCCGGTGAGGCACGGCCATGCGCGTAGGGCGGTGGAGTGGCCCTATTCGTCCATCCATCGCTATGTGCGAGCGGGCGTCCTGCCGGCCGATTGGGCAGGACAGCGCGATGAGGAGTGGGCGGTGGGCGAGCGGTGAGGGTTGGTCGTGTTGGACTTCGCTGCGCTCAGCGCCAACCTACGCGGTGCAACCCTCCACGCCGTGCCCAAGCAACGTCGGGCACCCGTAGGTGGGGTCGAGCGTAGCGCAGCCCAACATTCCCTGTGCCTCGTCAGAACAGGCCCGCTAGAAAAGGAAATACCGCTGCGCCATCGGCAGCACCTCGGCCGGTTCGCACCAGAGCAGCTGGCCGTCGGCCCTGACCTGGTAGTTCTGCGGATCGACCTCGATGGTCGGCAGATAGTCGTTGTGGATGAGGTCGCTCTTCTGTGCGGTGCGGCAGCCTTTCACCACCCCGATACGCTTCTTCAGCCCCAGTTGTTCGGGCACCCCCGCCTCGAAGGCGGCCTGGCTGATGAAGGTCAGGCTGGTGTCGTGGAGCATGCCGGCGTAGCTGCCGAACATGGGGCGGTAGTGCACCGGTTGCGGGGTGGGGATGGAGGCGTTGGCGTCACCCATCAGACTGGCGGCGATGGCGCCGCCCTTGAGGATCAGGGTCGGCTTGACGCCGAAGAAGGCCGGACGCCAGAGCACCAGGTCGGCGAACTTGCCCACCTCGATAGAGCCCACCTCATGGCTGATGCCATGGGTGATGGCCGGGTTGATGGTGTACTTGGCGATGTAGCGCTTGACCCGGAAGTTGTCGTTGCCGGCGCCGTCCTCGGGCAGCGGGCCGCGTTGCTTCTTCATCTTGTCGGCGGTCTGCCAGGTGCGGGTGATGACCTCGCCGACACGGCCCATGGCCTGGCTGTCGGAGCTGATCATGGCGAAGGCGCCGAGGTCGTGGAGGATGTCCTCGGCGGCGATGGTCTCGCGGCGAATGCGACTCTCGGCGAAGGCCACGTCCTCGGCGATGCTCGGGTCCAGGTGGTGGCAGACCATGAGCATGTCCAGGTGCTCGTCGATGGTGTTCTTGGTGAAGGGCCGCGTCGGGTTGGTGGAGCTGGGCAGCACGTTGGGGAAGCCGCAGGCCTTGATGATGTCCGGCGCGTGGCCGCCCCCGGCGCCCTCGGTGTGGTAGGTGTGGATGGTGCGACCCTTGAAGGCGCCCAGGGTGGTCTCGACGAAGCCGGATTCGTTGAGGGTGTCGGTGTGGATGGCCACCTGGATGTCGAAGCGATCGGCCACCGCCAGGCAGTTGTCGATGGCGGCGGGGGTGGTGCCCCAGTCCTCGTGGAGTTTCAAGCCGATGGCGCCGGCGCGTACCTGCTCTTCCAGCGGCCCGGGCAGGCTGGCGTTGCCCTTGCCGGTGAAGCCGATGTTCATGGGAAAGGCGTCGGCCGCCTTGAGCATCTGCGCCATGTGCCAGGGACCCGGGGTCACGGTGGTGGCATAGGTGCCGGTGGCCGGGCCGGTGCCGCCGCCGATCATGGTGGTGGTGCCGCTCATCAGCGCCTCTTCGATCTGCTGCGGGCAGATGAAGTGGATGTGGGAGTCGATGCCACCGGCGGTGAGGATCATGCCCTCGCCGGCGATGACCTCGGTGGCGGCGCCGATGGGTACGCTGACGTCGGGCTGGATGTCCGGGTTGCCGGCCTTGCCGATGGCGTGGATGCGGCCCTGCTTGAGGCCGACATCGGCCTTGACGATGCCCCAGTGGTCGACGATCAGCGCATTGGTGATGACGGTGTCGACCACCTCGGCCGCCAGCAGCTGGCTCTGGCCCATGCCGTCGCGGATGACCTTGCCGCCCCCGAATTTCACTTCTTCGCCGTAGACGGTGTGGTCCTGCTCGACCTCGATCCAGAGATCGGTATCGGCCAGGCGCACCCGGTCGCCGGTGGTGGGGCCGAACATGTCGGCATAGGCTTGGCGGGAGATTTTCATAGGTGTGAATCCCGAATGGAGATGGTCCGGTTTGCCCTCACTCCGACCCTCTTGCGGAGGGAGAGGGGGAAGAGCGGGTGGCAGGGTGTCTGTTCTTGACCCCCTCTCCCCTTGGGAGGGGGTTGGGTGAGGGCGCGCGTAAAAGGCGAAGAGCCCGAGTGCCCCTACAACCTGCCCATCACCCGCCCGGCGAAGCCGTAGACGGTGCGCAGGCCAGCCAGCTCGACCAGTTCCACCTCGCGACTCTGCCCTGGTTCGAAGCGCACGGCGGTGCCGGCGGCGATGTTCAGGCGCATGCCGCGGGCCAGTGCACGGTCGAACAGCAGGGCGTCGTTGGTCTCGTGGAAATGGTAGTGGGAGCCCACCTGGATCGGCCGGTCGCCGCTGTTGGCGACGGTCAGGCTCAAGGTGCGGCGGCCGGCATTGAGTTCGATGTCGCCGTCCTGGATCTGGTATTCGCCGGGGATCATGGGCGCTGCTCCAGCATCAGTTGCATGAAGGTGAGGTCCAGCCAGCGACCGAACTTGATGCCGACCTGGGGCATCTGCCCGGTGGTGATGAAGCCCAGTCGTTCGTGCAGGCGGATGGAGGCCTGGTTGCCACTTTCGATGGCGGCCACCATCACGTGCTTGTCGCAGGCGCGGGCGCGTTCGATGAGCACCGTCATCAGCCGCGGGCCGATGCCCTGGCCGCGCTGGTCGGGGTGGATATAGACCGAGTGCTCGACGGTGTGGCGAAAGCCCTCGAAGGGCCGCCAGTCGCCGAAGGAGGCGTAGCCCACCACCGTGCCTATGGCATTTTCGGCGACCAGGATCGGGTAGCCCTGGGTAGCACGCAGGTCGAACCAGGCCTGGCGGTTGGCCAGGTCCACGGGGGTCTCGTTCCAGATCGCCGTGGTGTTGCTGACGGCGTCGTTGTAGATGTGCAGCACGGCCGGCAGGTCGGCAGGGATGGCGTCGCGGACGATCAGGCTCATGGCGGCCTCCCTAGGCGATCGGCTGGTGGACGGTGACGAGCTTGGTCCCGTCGGGGAAGGTGGCTTCCACCTGGATCTCCGGGATCATCTCCGGGACGCCTTCCATCACCTGGTCGCGGGTCAGCAGGGTGGTGCCGTAGTGCATCAGCTCGGCGACGGTGCGACCGTCACGGGCGCCTTCGAGCAGGGCGGCGGAGATCAGCGCCATGGCTTCCGGGTAGTTGAGCTTCACCCCACGCGCCAGGCGGCGTTCGGCCACCAGGCCGGCGGTGAAGATGAGCAGCTTGTCTTTTTCGCGGGGCGTCAGGTCCATGGGTGTTCCGGTTGGCAGGTTCGGTCAAGGAAGGTCGATCATCGCGGTCGTGGGCCGCGCCTACAAGAGTGTGTCGCGGCCTCAGGTGCTCCAGATCCGCGGTGGCACGGCGGCACGGCCGAGCAGGGCCGGGCGCAGCAGGCGCCAGACCTCGATCAGCCAGGCGCGCGCCTGCAGCGATTCGGCGGCCAGGCAGCGGGCGACCACCAGGCCGGGCAGCTGGGTCAGGTCGCCGCGGACCGGCAGGTCGAGTTCGCGGCAACGCGCCAGGGTGTCGGCGTCCAGGGTGCCGGTGATCAGCAGGGTGGCGAACACCGGCTGACCGGCGAGGCCGATGGGCGAGTCCAGCAAGCGATCCGCGCCGACCAGGCGCTGGCGCTCGTGCCACAGTGGCGTGCCGTCGCGACGGATGTCCAGGTGCGCCTGGAACAGGCCTTCGGTGAAGCGCTCGGCACTGGCCGGGCGGCCCAGGGCGACGATGTCCCAGTAGCAGAGGCGGGCATCGCCTGCCAGGTCGATGCGGGTGGCCAGATGGGCCTGGGCGCCGGAGAAGACGATGGTCTCCTGGGGCAGCCACTCCAGGGTGGCGCCAGCGGCCACGCCCAGCTCGATCTGCTGGTGCGCCGCGCTGTCGGCGCGGTACCACTTGGCCGCCCCGGGGCTGGTGAGCTGGGCCCAGGCGTTTTCGCCGACGCTGACGTCGATGTCCAGCCGATCGCCCCCGGCGATGCCACCTGGTGGATGGACGATGATGTGCTGGCAGACCTCGGGGCCTTCGGCGTGGAGGTGTTTCTGCACCCGTAACGGACCGAGATGGCGGCGGGTGGTCGGCCGGCTCCAGTCGCCCTGGCGGGCATAGGCCAGCTCCAGGCGCGCCAGCCAGGCGGGAGTGAAGAGGGCGGGGGGCAGGGCGGAGGTCATCGGGGGTGGTCGTTGTTCTGGTTGGGGCTGTTTGGGGAGGCCCTTGCAAGAATCTGACCGGGTGGGTGGTATCTGTGAGGCGGGGGCGCTCTAGAGACCCTGTTTCGCCTGACCAGCGTCTTACTTTTGCCAGTTGGGTAGGTTGGCGCTGAGCGTAGCGAAGCCCACCGGGGCGGAGGTTGGCCTATATACCTTGGTTTTTCAGTGCTCTAGCTACTTATCGAGGTCTGTTGATGGTTTTGTTTCGCCCAGGTCGGCGAAATAAGAACCATCAAAGCACTCGATAATCAGCCAGTGCAGTGATAAGCCAAAACTCCAAGTGTTGGGCTTCGCTACGCTCAGCGCCAACCTACGTCAGCCGGCGTTCGGGGTGCGCTTCCCCAATCCGTTTTACGAAATTTCCCGCCACTGCCGCGGACTCACCTGGAACCACCGCCGAAACGCCCGCGAAAAGGCGCTCGTTTCCGAATAGCCCAGCAGCGGCGCCAGGTCGGTGACTGGCAGCCGCTGCCGCAGGTAGTGCTGCGCCAGGTCGCGGCGAACGCCCTCGACCAGCGCCGAGAAGCTCGCGCCCTGGTCGCGCAGGCGCCGTTGCAGCTGGCTGGTGGACAGGTCCAGGCGCTGGGCGATGGACTCCAGGCTGGGCTCGCCCAGGGGCAGCGCCAGGCGCACCGAGGCGCGGACTTCTTCGAGCAGTTCCATCTGCGGCAGGCGCTGGCCGAGTTGGCGGATGGCGTCCTGCACCACCAGCAGGAGCAGCGGATCGTGGTCGGGCATGGCGCGGCCGCGCAGGTCGGCCTTGGGCACCAGCATGGCGTTGCAGGGCTGGCCGAAGCTGACCGGGGCATCGAACAGCCGCCGGTGTTCGTGCCAGCCCTCGGGGCGCGGATGTTCGAATTGCACCGCGCGCGGCGCCCAGGTGGGGCCGAGCACATGGCGCAACAGGTTGAGCAGCATGCCCAGGGTCAGCTCGGCGTCCTGGCGGCGGGCGACGATGGCGCCGTGGCGCACCTGGTAGTCGAAGCGCCAGCAGTCACCGGCGTCCACCAGCTGGATCAGGGTGCTGTGCTGATGGAAGGGAAAGGCGGCGGCGAAGTTCTGCAGGGCCGCCTCGGCGGTCGGCGAGCAGAGCCCCACGTAGCCCAGCAGGCCGAGCCTCTGCGGCTTGAATTGCCCGCCGTAGTGCAGACCGAAATTGTCGCAGCCGGACTGGGCGGCGGCCTCTTCCAGGACCCGGCAGTAATTGCCCAGGCCCAGGCTCAGCGTGGGGTGCTGCAGCTGTTCGGGGTCGATGCCGGCGGTGCCGAAAATGCGATCGACGTCGCCGCCGTGGCTGGTGATGACGGCGTCCAGGCCACTGGCGGCGGCGGAGAGCACGCCGAGGTTGCGCGACGGTGAGGTCAGGGCGGCGAAGCCGGAGGCGGCCAGGGGCATGGTGCGGGTCCAGGGAGGGGATCGGCACGAATGAAGCAAAGGCTGTGCCCTGGGGTGGAAAGCCGTCCTCCACCAGGGTCGAAATACCGAAGGCTTCACGCTATTGGGTGCCTTGGCGTGCTTCATCGCGGGGCGGGCGGTCGGGTGCCGCACCAGGGTGGTGCGGTCTCGGGTAGCACCCTGGGAAGAGGGGTAACGCCGACTTGACCCGCGGTCACGGCGACCGTGCCGAGCGGTCAAGTCGGCGCGGCCCTGAGCTGTTTAAGCTCGAAAAGGCCGGGCATCGCGGGATCGCGGTGACCCATTCGGATCACGTCGCTACACGGGGAGTGGCCTGTCATGACCAACGAGAAACTCAAGCCGACCCTCGGCACCCTGCACCTCTGGGGCATCGCCGTGGGGCTGGTGATCTCCGGGGAATACTTCGGCTGGAGCTACGGCTGGGGCGTCGCCGGCACCCTGGGCTTCCTGATCACCGCGCTGGTGGTGGCGGTGATGTACACCTGCTTCATCTTCAGCTTCACCGAACTGACCACCGCCATTCCCCACGCCGGCGGGCCCTTCGCCTACAGCCGGCGGGCCTTCGGTCCCACGGGTGGCACCATCGCCGGCATCGCCACCCTGATCGAATTCGTCTTCGCGCCGCCGGCCATCGCCATGGCCATCGGCGCCTACCTCAACGTGCAGTTTCCCACCCTCGATCCCAAGCTCTGCGCGGTGGCGGCCTATTTCATCTTCATGACCCTGAACATCCTCGGGGTGAGCATCGCCGCCACCTTCGAACTGGTGGTCACGGTGCTGGCGGTGATCGAGCTCCTGATCTTCATGGGGGTGGTGGCGCCGGGCTTCAGCCTGACCAACTTCACCAGCGGCGGCTGGGCTGGCCAGGACCAGTTCTCCCTGGCCGCGGTGGGCGGCATGTTCGCCGCCATTCCCTTCGCCATCTGGTTCTTTCTCGCCATCGAGGGCGCGGCCATGGCCGCCGAGGAAGCCAAGGACCCCAAGCGGACCATACCCAAGGCCTACATCGCCGGCATCCTCACCCTGGTGACCCTGGCCATCGGCGTGATGATCTTCGCCGGCGGGGTGGGTGACTGGCGCGCCCTGTCCAACATCAACGACCCGCTGCCGCAGGCCATGAAGGGCGTGGTGGGCGAGGGTTCGGTGTGGCTGCACCTGCTGGTGGGCATCGGCCTGTTCGGTCTGGTGGCCAGCTTCCACGGCATCATCCTCGGCTATTCCCGGCAGTTCTTCGCCCTGGCTCGCGCCGGCTTCCTGCCCCGCGGCCTGGCCAAGCTGTCGCGCTTCCAGACCCCGCACCGGGCGGTGCTGGCGGGTGGCGTGGTGGGCATCGCCGCCATCTTCAGCGACGGCGTTATCAGCCTGCAGGGCCTGACCCTGACCGCCGCCATGATCACCATGAGCGTGTTCGGCGCCATCGTCATGTACATCATGAGCATGCTCAGTCTGTTCAAGCTGCGGCGCAGCGAGCCGAACCTGGAGCGCACCTTCCGCGCCCCCGGCTATCCGGTGGTGCCGGCCATCGCCCTGGTGCTGGCGGTGGTCTGCCTGATCGCCATGGTCTGGTACAACCCGGTGATCGCCAGTGTCTTCGTGGTGCTGATGGTGATAGGCGCGCTGGTCTGCGGTCTCAGCCGTAGACAGGGCGACATCGCTCCCGACGCCGCCTTCGGCGAGGCCTGAGCAGCGCAACCCGAGGAGGTAGCATGAGCGGTTTTGAGCACAGCGTGGGCGGCCAGACCTGGCGTTTCGCCGATCTCAAGGAACTGCTGGCCAAGGCCACCCCGGCGCGTTCCGGGGATGTCCTGGCCGGGGTCGCCGCCGGCAGCGACGTCGAGCGGGTGGCGGCGCAGATGGCGCTGGCCGAGGTGCCGCTCAAGCACTTCCTCAGCGAGGTGGTGATCCCCTACGAAGCCGACGAGGTCACCCGGCTGATCCTGGACAGTCACGATGCCCAGGCCTTCGCCCCGGTCGCCCATCTCACCGTGGGCGGCTTCCGCGACTGGCTGCTGGGTCCGGCGGCCGACGAGACCAGTCTTGCCGCCCTGGCGCCGGGGCTGACCCCGGAGATGGTCGCCGCGGTGTCCAAGATCATGCGTATCCAGGACCTGATCCTGGTGGCGCAGAAGGTCCGCGTGGTGACCCGCTTTCGCAACACCATCGGCCTGCGTGGACGGCTGTCGACCCGGCTGCAGCCCAATCACCCCACCGACGATCCGGCCGGCATCGCCGCCAGCGTCCTCGACGGCCTGCTCTATGGCAATGGCGATGCGGTGATCGGCATCAACCCGGCCACCGACAGCACCAGCGGCATCTGCGAACTGCTGAAGATGCTCGACGCCGTGATCCAGCGCTACGAGATTCCCACCCAGTCCTGCGTACTGACCCACGTCACCACCAGCATCGCCGCCATCGAGCGTGGTGCGCCGGTGGACCTGGTGTTCCAGTCCATCGCCGGCACCCAGGGCGCCAACGAGAGCTTCGGCATCAGCCTGGCGCTGCTGCAGGAAGGCTACGAAGCCGGGCTGTCGCAACGCCGTGGCACCCTGGGCGACAACCTCATGTATTTCGAGACGGGGCAGGGCAGTGCCCTCTCCGCAGGGGCCCACCATGGCGTCGACCAGCAGACCTGCGAGGTGCGCGCCTACGCCGTGGCGCGGAAATTCAAGCCGCTGCTGGTCAACACCGTGGTCGGCTTCATCGGCCCGGAGTACCTCTACAACGGCAAGCAGATCATCCGCGCCGGGCTGGAGGATCACTTCTGCGGCAAGCTGCTCGGCGTGCCCATGGGGTGCGACATCTGCTACACCAACCATGCCGAGGCCGACCAGGACGACATGGACATGCTGCTGACCCTGCTGGGCGCAGCGGGCATCAACTTCATCATGGGCATCCCTGGGTCGGACGACGTGATGCTCAACTACCAGACCACCTCCTTCCACGACGCCCTCTACGCCCGCCAGGTACTGGGCCTGCAACCGGCGCCGGAATTCGCCGCCTGGCTCGACCGCCTGGGCATCCTGCGCCTGGAGGATGGCCGCTTCCGCCTTGGCGAGGGCCTGCCGGCGCCGTTCCAGCGGGCGTTGGCGCAGGTTTGAATGGTTTTTCGCCGGTTGGGCTGAGCGTTAGCGAAGCCCAACCGGCCCGGCTCGGGCCTGTTGGGCTTCGACGGTGGTGCTGTCTCGACCCAACCTACGAAAGGGCCGAGTACCAGACCCAACCCTTGCTTGTCGGGCTTCGACGATGAAGCCGTCTCAACCCAACCTACCGAGGAGGTTGCCTTGAAAGACTCCGACACCGCCCGTCCCGACCCCTGGGCCGAATTGCGTCGCCTCACCCCGGCACGCATCGCCCTGGGCCGCGCGGGCACCAGCCTGCCGACTGCTGCGCAGCTTGATTTCCAGGCTGCCCATGCCCAGGCCCGCGATGCGGTGCACCTGGCGTTCGACCACCCGGCCTTGCGTGACGGCCTGGCTGCCCAGGGGCGCGAGACCCTGGTGCTCAAGAGCGCCGCGCCGGATCGCCATACCTATCTGCAGCGGCCGGACCTGGGGCGCAGGCTGTCGGAGGAGTCCGCCCGCGAACTCGCGGCCTATGCCGCCGAGCATCCCGAGGGCTTCGACGTCGCCGTGGTCATCGCTGACGGCCTCTCGGCCCTGGCGGTGCATCGCCATGCGCTACCTTTCCTGGAGCGGCTGGCCGACCAGGCCCAGGCCGACGGCTGGCGGTGGGCGCCGGTGACGCTGGTGGAGCAGGGGCGGGTGGCGGTGGGCGATGAAATCGGCGGGCTGCTCAAGGCGCGCCTGCTGGTGATGCTGATCGGCGAGCGCCCGGGCCTGAGTTCGCCCGACAGCCTCGGGCTCTACTTCACCTACGGTCCGCGCCCAGGGCTAAACGACGCCTATCGCAACTGCATCTCCAACGTGCGCCTGGAAGGGCTGGCCTATGGCCTGGCGGCGCACAAGCTGCTCTATCTGATGCGCGAGGCGGATCGCCGCAGGCTCTCTGGCGTGCAACTCAAGGACGAAGCCGAGGTGCCGCTGTTGGAGGGTGGGCAGGAGAACGCGCGAATCGGCAATTTCCTCACCGCGCCTTAGCATCGCTTTTTTAGAAAACTCGTCTAGTACAGTGGTTTCAAGCGATCTTCGCTCTCAATGATTACCCGTTGCGGCCGCTAAACTGGTTCATTGCGCTTCAGGAGCCGCTCTATGACCCTGTTACCGACTCGCATCGCTGCTCGTATGACGGTAGGTGCGCTCTTTCTGCTGGGGCTCACCGCGCTGGCCGTCTATGCCGTCATGGCACTGGGTGGCAAGCCGCAGCTGGTCGCCGCCGGGACCGCCGCGGCCGAGCAGTCCGCCACGGCCATCGCCCGCCAACTGGCCCTGCAGCTCGCGCGCATCGAAGGCACCGTCGACGCCATGGCCGGCCTCGCAGAGACCCTGCCGCACGACGCGGTCTTGGTGCAGGCCAGCCTGCCCCGGGTGATCGATGACAGCGGCAATCCGGCCATCGCCGGCGGCGGTCTCTGGCCCGAACCCAACGCCTTCACTCCTGGCGTGGCACGGCGCAGCTTCTTCTGGGCACGCAATGCCGCGGGCGGCCTGGACTACTCCGACGACTACAACGCCACCCAGGCGGCGCCTTACCAGCAGGAAGCTTGGTACAGCAGCGCCCGGGCGGCGCCGGCGGGCCGTTGTGTCTGGTCCGATGCCTACCAGGACCCGGTGAGCAAGGTCGCCATGACCACCTGCAGTGTGCCCTACCAGCAGTTGGGGCGCTTCGCCGGGGTGGCGACCATCGACCTCAAGCTCGACGGCCTCGCCGCCTTCCTGCAGAAGCAGGGCGGTGTCACCGGGGGCTATGCCTTCGCCATCGACCGCGTCGGCAACCTGTTATATTTCCCCGGCGCCAAAGCGGCCGAAGGGCTACCGACACTGGCTGACGTGGTCGCCAGCGACGCGCCGTTCAAGGCAGTGGCGGACGCCCTCAACCCGTCCGGTAAGCGGACCTTGCGCCTCGCCCACGACCCCCGGTTGAACAGCGCCGCCTACGTCGCTCTGGTGCCGATGGGCGCCACCGGTTGGCAGGTTGGGTTGGTCACGCCCGAAGCTCAGGTCACCGGACTCGCCACGCGCCTGACCAGCCAGATGCTGCTGTTGCTGTTGCCGCTCCTGGCGGTGCTGCTCGGTCTGGCCTGGTTCGCCGGCCGCCGGCTGCTGGCGCAGTTGGAAGAGACCACGCTGCAGATCGAGCGGCTTGGCCAGGAGGGCGCCAACGCTGCCGAGTTGGAGATCAGCCGCGCCGATGAAATCGGCCGCCTGCGCGGAGCGGTCAATCGTTACGCGGGCTCGCTGCGCGAGATGCTGCGCCGGATCGCCGCCGATGCTTCGCAGCTGCAAGGGCAGGCGACCGAGCTGGCCCAACTCTCCAACGGCCTGGCCGACCGGGCGGAACAGCAGCGCGAAGACAATACCCTGCTGGCCACGGCCATCACCGAAATGTCGGCCAGTGCCGGCGAGGTGGCGCGCAACACCACGGATTGCTCCGATGTGGCGCGGGATTCCCTGGTCACGGTGCAAACCGGGCAGAGCCAGATGGCGCGCAATACTCAGTCCATGCGGGGCCTGGCGGACGACATCGGCGGTGCCGCCCAGGCCATCACCCGGCTGGGCGAGGACATCGAGCGAGTGGGCGGCGTGCTGGACGTGATCAAGTCGATTTCCGAACAGACCAACTTGCTGGCGCTCAATGCCGCCATCGAGGCCGCCCGGGCCGGTGAGCAGGGGCGTGGCTTCGCCGTGGTCGCCGATGAGGTCCGCACTCTGGCCGGACGCACTCAGGCATCCGCCAACGAGATCCAGGAAATGATCGCCGGCTTGCGCCAGGCCTCCAGCACGGCGGTGACGACCATGCAGGCCGGCGTGCAGCGCACCGGGGGCGTGGTGCACGAAGCCACGGCCGTGGCCGAGACCCTGAAAGGCACCGTGGACAGCTTCGACGGCATCGTCCAGCGCGCCCAGCAGATCGCCGTGGCTGCCCAGGAGCAGAGTCATGTGACCCAGGAAATCAGCGAACTGGCGGTACGCATCCACGCCGCGAGCGAGGAGAGTGCCCGCGATGCCGGCACCCTGCGTCAGCTGGGGCAGGAAATGCAAGGGTTGTCGACCAGCCTGAGCGCCCTCAGCCAGGGTGGGCGCTAGCCGCCGGCGTGGCGGTGAGCGTCTTGCGCAAAAAATACCGCGCGAAGCCCAGCGGATAGTCCGCCAGCTCGCCGAAGCGCTCGTAGCCAAGGCGCTCGTAGAAGCCGCGGGCCTGGAATTCGTGGGTATCCAGCCAGGCGCCGTGGCAACCACGGGCCAGGGCTTCGGCCTCGGCGCGCCGCAGCAGCTCGCGACCGGCGCCCTGGCCGCGGACGGCTTCGCCCACCGCCAGCAACTGCACGGTCAGCCAGCCATAGCCGGTATAGCCCCAGAGTCCGCCCAGGGATTCGCCGCCACGGGTCAGGCTGATGACCAGGGGACGATAACCGCTCGGTCCGGCCTGGGCTTCGTTGTATCGCCGTAGCGGCACGGCGATGGCCTGGCGCAGGTCTTCCCGTGCTTCGTCGGTGAGCTGGAATTCCAGGGGCGACGCGGTCATGGCGATGAACTCCAAGAGGCGGGAAGAAGGGGCGCGTGACCCGAGGGTTCTGCTTCTGTCCCCGGCGCGGCTTTGGAGTAGCCTAGCCTTTTCTGCATTCGCGGTGAGCCATGGACATACGTGAAGGTCGTGCCCGGGTCGGCACGCTGGAGCTGGCCTACGAGGATTGGGGCGATCCCGCCGATCCGGCGCTGCTGTTGATCATGGGCTTCGGTGCCCAGTTGCTGCTGTGGCCGGAGGGCTTCTGCGAGGCTCTGGTGCAGCGCGGCCTGCGGGTGATCCGCTTCGATAACCGCGACATCGGCCAGTCCTCGCGGCTGGGCTGGCCGGGTGGTCGGCCGCCTTCGTTGTGGCCGGTGCTCGGGCGGGCCCAGTTGGGCAAGACCAGTCCAGTGCCCTATCGCCTGGAGGCCATGGCCGCCGACGCCGTCGGCCTGCTCGATCACCTGGGCATCGACCGCGCCTTCGTGCTGGGCGGCTCCATGGGCGGCATGATCGCCCAGATCCTCGCCGCCGACTGGCCGCAGCGGGTAAAGCGGCTGGGCATCCTGTTCTCTTCCACCAATCAACCGCTGTTGCCGCCGCCCTCGTTCAAGCTGCTTGGCAGCCTGCTGTTGCGTCCGCCGGCCGATCTGCCGGCGGAGGCGGCGCTCGCCCGGCAGAAGGCCCTGCTCCGTGGCATCGAGAGCCCGCGTTATCGGCAGAGCGAGGCCGATCTCGAACGGCTGGTGCAGCGCATCCTGGCGCGCGGCGTGGATGTGGAGGGGGTGCAGCGGCAGCTGTTCGCCCTGCTCGGCAGCGGTGACCTGCGCCCCTTCGCCCGCCGTATCCAGGCGCCGACCCTGGTGGTGCATGGCGCGCGGGATCCGCTGCTGCGTCCGGCCTGTGGTCGCGCCGTGGCGCGGGCCATTCCCGGCGCCCGCTTCGAGCTGATACCGGACATGGCCCATGACCTGCCGGCGCCGCTCTGGCCGAGGCTGAGCGCGTTGTTCGCCGAGTTTTTCCTGGCGGCCTAGGCCAGGCAACCGGTGCGGGGCCTGAGCCCATCGATGATCAGCGTCTCCAGGCCCTGCAGGACCTCGTCGAAGAACAGCGGATCCTTCAGCGTACGGCCGCACAGGGTCTGCACCTGCACGCGGAAGTCCGCGTAGTGCTGGGTGATGGCCCAGATGCTGAAGATCAGGTGGTGCGGATCCACCGGGGCCAGCTTGCCGGCGGCGATCCAGGCGCGGATCACCCGGGCCTTCTCGTCCATCAGGTCATGCAGGCTGCCCTGCAATTCCGGCAACAGCAGCGGCGCGCCCTGGACCATCTCCAGGCAGAACAACCGGGATTCGGCGGGATAGTCACGCGACATCTCCAGCTTCTGGCGCAGATAGCCGCGTAGGGCGTCGAGGGGTTCCTGGTCTTCGCTGAAGGTGCGCAGGGGATTCAGCCAGGTCGCCAGCAGCTGGCGCAGCACGGCGACATAAAGGTCTTCCTTGCTGCTGAAGTAGTAGAGCAGGTTGGTCTTGGAGACGTCTGCCTGCAGGGCCACCTGATCCAGGCTGGCGCCGTGCAAGCTGAAGCGCGAAAAGATATCGAGCGCAGCGCTGAGGATCTGAGCGCGCTTGGCCTCTATCTGGCGCTGCCGGCGTTGCTGGGCGGCAGGGCTGGGTTGACGCGGCTTGCGTGGCGGAGAATCACTGGCCTGACTCACGAACTGCTCCTTGGGCCTTCATGGACATCTGACGCGGACCGACCGCTGGACGAGCGGGAAGGGCCGGCTTCAGGTGCGGTCGTTGAGATTCCCACCTTCCTGGTGACGAATCGTCGGCGGACGCCAGAGGGTCGCGCGCCGGTCTCCAAACTCTAGCATGGCCGGACATCGTGCATGCCCCGGATTCGGGCACCTTGCACAAACTGGGTGCTCTGATCTGGACCAAATGGTCCGGAGATATTCCGGAATTTTATCCAAGTGCCTGATTGGCTTGAAATTTCAAGACTTGGCAAGCTTTCTGCTCCGATCCTGCCGCCACGGCGCATCTCGATGCGCTTCGATTCCTGACTGCGGGAGAGTGCGAGCGATGAATATCGGTGTCTTCATTCCTATCGGCAACAACGGCTGGCTGCTGTCGGAAAACGCGCCCCAGTACCGGCCCACCTTCGAGCTGAATCGCGAGATCGTGCAGCGCGCCGAGCACTATGGCTTCGACTTCGCCCTGTCGATGATCAAGCTGCGCGGCTTCGGCGGTAAGACCGAATTCTGGGACCACAACCTGGAGTCCTTCACCCTCATGGCCGGGCTGGCGGCGGTGACCTCGCGCATCAAGCTGTTCGCCACCGCCGCGACCCTGACCCTGCCGCCGGCCATCGTCGCGCGCATGGCCGCCACCATCGACTGCATTTCCGGCGGACGCTTCGGCGTCAATCTGGTCACCGGCTGGCAGAAACCCGAATACAGCCAGATGGGGCTCTGGCCGGGTGATGAGTTCTTCGCCAGCCGCTATCAATACCTCGGTGAATACGCCCAGGTGCTACGCGACCTCTGGGGCACCGGCCAGTCGGACTTCCAGGGCGCGCACTTCCGGATGGAGGACTGCCGGGTGAGTCCGCAGCCCCAGGCGCCCATGGAGATCGTCTGTGCCGGGGCGAGCGATGCGGGCCTGGCGTTCGCCGCCGAACACGCCGACTACAGCTTCGTCTTCGGCAAGGGCGTCAACACGCCCAAGGCCTTCGCCCCGGCGGTGGAGCGACTGCAGGTGGCCACCGGCAAGACCGGGCGCGAGGTCTCCTCCATCGCCCTGTTCATGATCATCGCTGCCGAGACCGACGAGGCCGCCCGGGCCAGGTGGGAGCACTACAAGGCCGGTGCCGACGAGGAAGCCATCGCCTGGCTGGGCGCCCAGGCCGCCGTCGACACCAAGTCCGGCAGCGACACCAACGTGCGGCAGATGGCCGATCCGACCTCGGCGGTGAACATCAACATGGGCACCCTGGTGGGTTCCTTCGCCAGCGTGGCGCGGATGCTCGACGAGATCGCCGAGGTGCCCGGGGCCAGCGGGGTGCTGCTGACCTTCGACGACTTCGTCCAGGGCGTGACCGACTTCGGCGAGCGCATCCAGCCGCTGATGCAGAGCCGCCGTCATATCGACCTGCTCAAGGAGAGTGCCTGATGAACGCTGTGGAAACCCTGGCGGGCTATGCCCTGCCTGCCGGCGATGCCGAGGCCCTGACCCTGCCGGCGCGTCCCGAACCGCTGCGGCTCAAGGCCAGCGAGACCGCCCTGATCGTGGTGGACATGCAGAACGCCTATGCCAGCAAGGGCGGCTATCTGGATCTGGCCGGCTTCGATGTCTCGGCCACCGGCCCGGTGATCGAGAACGTCGCCGCGGTGGTGGAGACCGCCCGCGGCGCGGGCATCCAGGTGGTCTGGTTCCAGAATGGCTGGGACCCGCAGTATCGCGAGGCGGGCGGGCCGGGTTCGCCGAACTGGCACAAGTCCAACGCCCTCAAGACCATGCGCAAGCGACCCGAATTGCAGGGCCAGCTGCTGGCCAAGGGTGGCTGGGACTATGCCCTGGTGGACCGGCTGCAGCCGGCGGCCGAGGACCTGGTGGTGCCCAAGACCCGCTACAGCGGCTTCTACAACACCCACCTGGACAGCCTGCTGCGTGCCCGCGGCATCCGCAACCTGGTGTTCGTCGGCGTCGCCACCAACGTCTGCGTGGAATCGACCCTGAGGGACGGCTTCTTCCTCGAATACTTCGGCGTCTGCCTGCACGACGCCTGCCACCAGGCCGGGCCCCGTTCGGCCCACGAGGCCGCGCTGTTCAACATCGAGACCTTCTTCGGCTGGGTCGCCAGCTGCGCCGATTTCCACACCACCTTCGCCAAGGACTGAGCCACCATGCCCAAGCAAGCCGTGATCCCCGCCGGTACCGGTACCCCCATCGCCCCCTTCGTGCCCGGCAGCCTGGCCGATGGCGTGCTCTATGTCTCCGGCACCTTGCCGTTCGATGCCCAGAACAACGTGGTCCATGTCGGCGACGCCGCGGCCCAGGCACGCCATGTGCTCACCACCATCCAGGGCGTGGTGGAGGCGGCTGGCGGCACCATGGCCGACGTCACCTTCAACATGATCATGCTCACCGACTGGGCGAACTACGCCGCCATCAACGCGGTGTACGCCGAATTCTTTCCCGGCGAGAAGCCGGCGCGCTATTGCATCCAGTGCGGCCTGGTGAAGCCCGACGCCCTGATCGAGATCGCCAGCATCGCCCATGTCGGCTAGGCCGCGCTCCTGACTCCGCCCCCACTCCGTATCACCCCCTATCCCCTCGGAGAGGGTTGGAATGAGGGCCGCCTCGACCCACCAAACCTTCAAGGACCGCCCATGCACTTCGAACTCCATGGCCGCCAGGATCCGGCGGCCGAGACCCTGCTGCTCAGCTCCGGGCTGGGCGGCGCCGGGGCCTTCTGGGCGCCGCAGCTGGCGGCCCTCGGCGAACGCTTCCGGGTGGTGGTCTACGACCAAGCCGGCACCGGCAAGCGTCCGGCCGAGCTGCCGGCGGACTACCGCATCCAGCATATGGCCGAGGACCTGCTGGCCCTGGCCGATCGCCTGGAACTCGACAGCTGCCTGTTCATGGGCCATGCCCTGGGTGGCCTGGTCGGACTGCAGGCCAACCTGCTGCGTCCGGGATTGATCCGCCGCCAGGTGCTGGTCAATGCCTGGAGCCGACCCAATCCGCACACCGCGCGCTGCTTCGCCCTGCGTCAACGGCTGCTGCGCGACAGCGGCGCCGCGGCCTATGTCCAGGCCCAGGCGATCTTTCTCTATCCGGCCACCTGGATCGCCGAGCACGGCGAGCGCCTGGCCGCCGACGAAGCCCACGCCCTGGCGCACTTCCCCTGTGAGGCCAATGTCCTGCGGCGCATCGGCGCCCTGCTGGCCTTCGACGTGGACGCCGAACTGGCGCGGATCGAGGTGCCGACCCTGGTGTTGGCCAACCGCGACGATGTGCTGGTGCCCTGGACCTCGTCCCAGCGCCTGGCCGCGGGCCTGCCCCAGGCCAGCTTCCAGTTGCTGGAGTGGGGCGGCCATGCCTCCAGCGTCACCGACCCCGCCACCTTCGACCAGGTGGTACTCGACTATCTCAGCCAAGCCTTGGAGGCGTAACGCCATGTCCGTTGCCCATGCCTTGCCCCTGTCCGCCGCTAGCCCCGCCGCCCCGGTCGAACGCGATCTCTTCCGTGGGGCCATGGCGCGCCTAGGCGCCGCGGTCAATCTGGTCACCACCGATGGTCCGGCCGGCCTGGCCGGCTTCACCGCCACCGCCGTGTGCAGCGTCAGCGACACCCCGGCGACCCTGCTGGTCTGCCTCAACCGGGGCGCCTCAGTGCATCCGGCCTTCAGCGCCAATGGTGTTCTCTGCGTCAACGTCCTGGCCGCCGGCCAGCAGGCGCTGGCCAACCTCTTCGGGGGCAAGACCGCCATGGCCGAACGCTTCGCTGCGGCGAGCTGGACCCGCCTCGCCACCGGTGCGCCGGTGCTGGACGGCGCCCTGGTGGCCTGCGATTGCCGCATCGCCGGGGTGCAGTCGGTGGGCAGCCACGACCTGCTGCTCTGCGAGGTGCTGGGGGTGGCCGAGCCGGGTGGCGAAGGCGGATTGCTGTACTTCGACCGGCGTTATCACGAGCTGGGTTAATTGGCGCTGTCGGGCTTCGACGACAAGGCCGTCTCAACCCGACCTATGCCGATTGTAGCTTGGGCTGAGCTCCGCGAAGCCCAACCTCGCCAAGTTGATCCAGCACACCAACCCCTTGCCTGCCGGCGCCGAGCGTACCCTGGGCGCCACCCCGGTGCACGCTGACCGTTCGAGGTGCAGCGCGCCGCCGAAAGATCCTGGGTATCTCCCATCAAGCTGTTGTTTTGATTGGTTTTTATGGTTTTTACCAAATGGTCCAAAGATGGCACAACGGTTGCACTTTCCTTGCTGCCGTCCTGCCCGGTGAACGTGCGTCGCGCTGTCTCCTTTCGTCCCACTCGTGAGGTCCGTCATGCCGCTGTCCAGTGTTCCCATCATCGATCTGGCCCCCTATTTCGACGGCTCGACCGCCGGCAAGCAGGCGGTGGCCAAGGCCGTCGACCAGGCCTGCCGCGACATCGGCTTTCTGGTCGTCACCCACCATCAGGTGCCCGAAGAACTGGTCGAGCGTGTCTCGCGCCTGTCGCGGGCCTTCTTCGACCTGCCGCTGGGCGAGAAACGCAAGGCTGATCGACCGCGCCCGGATCAGGTGCGCGGCTACAGTGCGGTGGCCGAGGAAAGCCTTTCCTACAGCCTGGAGGAGGCGGCGCCGGGGGATCTCAAGGAGTCCTTTTCCATCGGGCCGCTGGATGTCCCGGAGACGGCCTACTACCGCGGTCCCGAAGCCGGGCCGCACTTCGCGCCCAATGTCTGGCCCTCGGCCATTCCCGGCTTTCGCCAGGCCTATGCCGAGTACTTCGCCGCCATGAGCGACCTGGCGCGCACCCTGATGCGCCTCTTCGCCCTGGGGCTGGAATTGCCGGAGACCTACTTCGACAGCCGCATCGACCGCCACATCAGCATGTTCCGCACCCTCTGCTATCCCCATCAGCGGGAAGCGGCGCTGCCCGGCCAGTTGCGCGCCGGCGCCCATACCGACTACGGCAGTCTGACCATCGTCCGTCCCGACGACGCCCCTGGCGGCCTGCAGGTGCGCAATGCCGACGGCGAGTGGGTGGACGTGCCCAAGGTGCCGGGCAGCTTCGTGGTCAACATCGGCGACCTGATGATGCAGTGGACCAACGACCGCTGGGTCTCGACCCTGCACCGGGTGGTGAATCCACCGGCGGATGCCGGTGGCGACACCCGCCGCCAGTCCCTGGTGTTCTTCCACCAGCCCAACTACGACACCCTCATCCAATGCCTGCCCGGTTGCGCCACGCCCGGCACGTCGCCGCGCCATGCACCCATCACCTCGGGCGACCACCTGAGATCCAAGTTCGTCAAGCAGACCACCTTCGGCGGTACCCAGTCCGGCGTGCGGGTGGCCTGATGCCGAGTCTTTCCTACGTCAACGTCTTCGCCCATGACGTGGTGGCCCTGAGCGGCTTCTATCAGCGGGTGTTCGGCTTTCCCGAGATCGCGGCGATCCGCTCGCCGATCTTCCGTGGCCTGGACACCGGCAAGACCGCCATCGGCTTCAACGCGCCGGAGGCCTATGAGCTCTTGGGGCTGGGCGAATTCGCCGGCAGCCAGGGTTGCCGCTTCCTGCTCAACCTGGAGGTGGACAGCCGCGCCGAGGTGGACCGACTGGTGCCGGTGGCCGAGGCCGCCGGTGCCCGCCTGCTGAAGGCGCCCTACGAAACCTACTACCACTGGTACCAGGCGGTGCTGCTGGACCCGGAAGGCAACGTGTTCCGTATCAATCACATGCTGTAGACAAGGCTAAGGACGAGACGATGCTGAGCAGATGGCTGGGAAGAGTGGCGTGCGCGCTGGTACTGCTGGGGCTGGGCGCCATGGCGCGGGCGGACGACGAGGGCTTCACCCTCAAGGGCGAGCCGAAGATCGCCATGCTGTATTTCACCGCCAAGAACGACGGCGGCTGGACGCAGGCCATGGACGAGGCGCGGGTGAAGATCGAGAAGGAACTGGGCCTGAAGATCCAGTTCGTGGAGAACGTACCGGAAACCGCCTCGGCCATCCGCCCGGCGGCCGAGCGCTTCATCAAGCGCGGCGCCAACATCGTCATCGGCACCGCCTTCGGCTACTCCGACACCTTCAAGCAACTGGCCGAGCAGTACCCCGACGTGGCCTTCCTCAACGCCTCGGGCACCACCAATGGCCGTAACCTGGAATCCTTCTACGGCCGCACCTACGAAAGCCAGTACCTCTGCGGTATGGCCGCGGGCGCGGCGTCCAAGACCGGCAAGCTGGGTTTCGTCGCCGCCAATCCCTTCGGCGTGGTGAACTGGACCATCAACGCCTACGAGCTGGGCGCCCGGCAGATGAATCCCAATGCCACCCTCACGGTGATCTACACCGGCAGCTGGAACGATCCGGTCAAGGAGCGCGCCGCCGCCGCGGCCCTGATCGACCAGGGCGCCGACGTCATCGGCCAGCACGTGGATACGCCGACGCCGCAGATCGTCGCCCAGGAGCGCGGCGTCCATGGCACCGGCCACCATCGCGACATGCGCCAGTTCGCGCCCAAGGCCACCCTCTGTTCCTCGGTGTGGGTCTGGGATCGCTTCCTGGTGCCGGAGCTCAAGAAGGTCATCGCCGGCCATTGGAAACCCGCGCCCAACGGTGCCCTGGTCTCCATGGCCGACGGCGGCACCGATATCGCCGGGATCGGCGATGCCGTGCCCAAGGCGGCCCAGGACAAGATCCTCGCCGAGCGCGAGGCCCTGCTCAAGGGCAAGCAGATCTACGCCGGTCCCTTGAGCGATCGCGACGGCAAGGAACGGGTCGCCGCCGGCCAGGTGCTGTCCGATCCGGCGCTGTGGCAGATGGACTGGTTCGTCCAGGGCGTGACCACCCAGAAATGAGTCCGGGTCGTCCCCCGACCTTGCGGCGGGGGCGAGGGGAGCCTTTGCCCATGAAAAGACACAACGCCCTGCAACTGCGCGGCGTCGGCAAGACCTTCGATGGCTTCCAGGCCTTGCAGGGAGCGGATTTCCTGGTGCGCTGGGGCGAGGTGCACGCGCTGCTCGGCGAGAACGGCGCGGGCAAGTCGACGCTGATGAACATCGCCGCCGGCCTCTATGCGCCGGAGACCGGCGAGTTGCTGGTGGACGACAACCCGGTGCGGCTGCGCGGTCCGGCGGACGCCGCCCGACTGCGCATCGGCATGGTCCACCAGCACTTCAAGCTGGTGCGGCCCTTCAGCGTCGCCGAGAACGTGTTGCTCGGCCTGCCGGCGGGCGCGGGCAGTCATCGAAGACGCCTGGCCGAGGTCAGCGAGCGTATCCGCCAGCAGGCGGCCGCCCTGGGTTTTGCCATCCGCCCGGAGCAGCGGGTGGCGGAGTTGTCCATCGCCGAGCAGCAGCGGGTGGAGATTCTCAAGGTGCTGCTGGCCGGCGCACGCATCCTCATCCTCGACGAGCCCACCGCGGTGCTCACCGATGGGGAGGGCGAGCGCCTGTTGCAGACCCTGCGCGCCCTGGCAGCGGAGGGCGCGGCCGTGGTGCTGGTGACCCACCGCATGCAGGATGCCCTGACCTACGCCGACCGCCTCACGGTGATGCGCGGCGGCCGCACCCTGCGCAGCCTGGACCCCGTCGAGGTGGCGGTGGACGAACTGGTGCGCCTCACCGTGGGTGACGCCCAGCCGCTCGCCGACACCCCGCGACGTGCCGCCGGGGCACCGCTGTTGACGGTGCGCGGCCTGCGCACCCCGGAACGCGGCGGGCGCCGCGCGCTGGATGGCATCGACCTGGAGCTGCGTGCCGGCGAGATCTATGGCATCGCCGGGGTCGGCGGCAACGGCCAGGGCGAACTGGCCGATGTGCTGATGGGCCTGCCACAGCCCTACGAGGGCGAGGTGCGGCTGGAAGGCTTCGGCAATCTGGCCGCGGCCGCCAGCGCCCGACGCCGCGACCTGCGCATCGCCGCCATTCCCGCCGACCGCTATGGCAGCGCCCTGGCCGGGTCCCTGTCGGTGGCCGACAACTTCGCCATCGGCGCGGTGCATGCCGGTCGCTTCGGTGGCTTCGCCCGCCTGGATCGCCGCGCTCAAGCAGAGGCCACCCAGGCGGCGGTGGCGCAATTCGATGTCCAGGGCGTGCGCTCGGTACGGCAGAAGGCGGCGCTGCTCTCCGGCGGCAATGCCCAGAAGCTGGTGATCGCCCGGGAATTCGGGCGCGAACCGCGCCTGGTACTGGCCCACAGTCCCAGCCGTGGGCTGGACGTCCGTGCCGGTGCCGAGGTGCAGGCGCGCCTGCTGGCCGCCCGCGAGGCCGGCGCCGCGGTGTTGCTGATCAGCGAAGACCTGGACGAGGTGCTGGCCCTCGCCGATCGCATCGGGGTGATGAGCGCCGGACGCCTCGTCGCCGAATTCCAGCGACCCGCCGATCGCCAGGCGATCGGCCATGCCATGGTGAATCATGCTTGAACCCCTGAGTTCTCCACTGCCCCAGGTCGATGCGCCGCGGCCACGGCAACCGCTGTTCAGCCGGCGCTACACCCTGGAAATCCGCCAGCAACTGGCCTGGCCCTGGCAGGCCCTGATCCTCGGCCTGGCGCTGCTGCTGGGCCTGGGCCTGTCGGCCGCCATCCTGGTGCTGGCCGGGGTGCCGGCTGGCGAGTTGCTCAACGAATTCGTGGTCGCCACCCTGTTCGATGCCCAGAGCCTGCAGGCCACCCTGTTCCAGGCCGCGCCGGTGATCCTGGTCGGTCTGGCCGGCTGCCTGGCCTTTCGCGCGCGCTTCTGGAACCTGGGCCTGGAAGGCCAGATGATCTGGGGCGCCATAGGCGCCACGGCGGTGTCGCTGTTCGAGATCGGTCCGGAGTCCCTGCGCCTGCCGCTGATGGTGGCGGCGGCGCTGCTCGGCGGCCTGCTCTGGGCGCTGGCGCCCTTGCTGCTCAAGCTGCGCCTGGGGGTGAACGAGATCATCGCCTCGCTGATGCTCAACTACATCGCCGCCAACTTCCTGCTGCACCTGGTGTTCGGTCCCTGGAAGGACCCGCGCGACGCCTTTCCCTATTCGCCGCTGTTCCGCCCCTTCGAGCGGCTGCCGGAGTTGCTGCCGGGGCTGAGCCTGGCGGTGCCCCTGGCGCTGCTGGTGGCGGTGCTGGCCTGGTGGTTCGTCGCCCTGAGTCGCGCCGGGTTGTACCTGAGATTCGTCGACGCCAACCTGCGGGTGGCCGGCGCCGTGGGCGTGCCAGTGCGCGCCACCATCCTCGCCACGGTGCTGGCCTCCGGCGCCCTGGCCGGGCTGGCCGGTTTCGTGGTGGCGGCGGGGCAGGAAGGGCGGCTGACCCAGTCCTTCTACCAGGGCTATGGCTTCTCCGGGATCCTCATCGCCTTCCTGGCGCGCAACAACCCCCTGGCCGCCGCCGTGGTGGCCCTGCTGGTGGCGACCCTGTTCGTCGCCGGGCGCAACCTGCAGGTGTTCTACCAGATCCCCTTCGCCATGGTGCAGCTGATCCAGGCACTGATCGTCATCTGCGTGGCGTCCTCGGATTTCTTCATCCGCCATCGGCTCAGACGCAGCCAGGGAGGTGCCGCTTGAACCTGCTCGCCAGCTGGCTGGGTAATGTCCCCGACTTCGCCATACCCTACGCTCTGGCGGCGCTGGGGCTGATCCTCACCGAAAGGTCCGGGGTGCTGGCCCTGCATGCCGAGGGCCTGATGCTGGTCGGCGCGCTGTTCGGCATCGGTGCGCAACTGGCCTTGGGCAATGCCGGCCTGGCGCTGCTGGCGGCCATGGGCGCGGCGGCGCTGGTCTCGCTGCTGTTCGCGGTCATGGTGATCTGGCTGCGCATCAACCAGGTGATCGCCGGCCTGACCCTGGTGTTCTTCTGCCAGGGGCTCACCGGGCTGCTCGGCACCCTCTGGGGCTGGACCAACCAGCCGGTGACCGGCCTGCCGGCGCTGGCGCTCTGGCCGCTCTCGGACCTGCCGCTGGTGGGGCGGCTGTTCCAGCAGAACCTGCTGGTCTACCTGACCCCGCTGATCTTCCTCGCGGTGATCGCCTGGCTCGAACGCACCACTCCCGGGCTGCGCCTGCGGGCGGTGGGCGAGAATCCGCAAGCGGCCGATGCCGCGGGTCTCTCGGTGGCCGGCTACCGGTTGCTGGCGATCCTCGCCGGCGCGGCCCTGGTGGGTCTGGCCGGCGGCTACATCGCCGTGCTCAGCACCAAGCTGTGGATCGCCGAGATGACCGGCGGCCGCGGCTGGATCGCCGTGGCCCTGGTGATCTTCGCCCGCTGGTCGCCCTGGCGCGCCCTGGCCGGGGCGTTGCTGTTCGGCTGCATCGAGGCGCTGATTCCGCAACTGGCCGCCGCTGGGGTGCGGCTGTCGCAATACTTCATCCTGATGGCGCCCTATGCCGTCACCCTGGGCGTGATGATCTGGGTCGCCCTGGCCGGGCGTGACCGCCTCAGCCAGCCCGGCGCCCTGGGCGAAGCCTATGTTCGCGAGGAGCGTCGATGAGCCTGCGTGCTTTCGTCTATGAAGAATCCCGCCTGCTGGCGCGGGCGGACTTCGCCGATTACCTGGACCCGGCCACCACCGCGGTGCTGTCCATCGACCTGCACCGCGGCCACCTGGACGCCTCGCCGGATTGTCCTTGCCCGGCGCCCCGCGCCCGCGAGCTGGTGGCGCCGGTGGACGCCTTCCACCGCCAGGCCCGTGCCCTGGGCGTGCGTATCGTCCATGTGAAATCGGTGCTGCGCGCCACTGGTGCCGATGACCTGGGCGGTATCCCCGCCGCCTGGCGGCGAACCTTTCCGCTGCACGTCGGCCCGATTCCCAATGCCGACGCCCATGCCCTGGAAGGCTCACCCTGGACCGAGCTGCTCACCGAGGTCCTGCCCGAGGATCTGCGGGTGGAAAACAAGCGGCGGCTGTCGGCCTTCTATCCCACCGACCTGGATTTCCTGCTGCGCAATCAGCGCATCACCACCGTGGTGCTGGATGGCGGCTTCACCGACTGCTGCGTGCTCAACACCGCCTTCGACGCCAGCAACCGCACCTACCGGGTGATCGTCCTGCGCGACCTGGTGCGGGGGACCGACGAAGGCCTGGAGCGGGCGGCGCTGAGCATGGTCTCCCTGCACCTGGGCCTGGTGATGGAGTCCCAGGATCTGCTCACGGCCTGGGGCGATGGCCGCGGCCTATCGGAGCCGTCGTAGGTTGGGTTGAGCGCAGCGAAGCCCAACGGTGCCCAAGGCCAGGTCCCGCGTGTCGGGCTTCGACGATGGAGCCGTCTTAGTCCAACCTGCCTGGGGGTTGAGGCCACCGTAGGTTGAGTTGCGCATCCAACGCATCAGGGCACCCTAGGCAACACCGTGAAGGCACGGAAGCGCTCCTTGAGATTGCCGGGGCGGGCGCCCTGCCAGAGCAGCTGCCAGCCCGGTGGTACCGCCACGGCTTCGTGCCATTCGTCCTGCACCACCAGCACCCTGCAGGGCACCTGTTGCAGAGCGGTCAGGTCCTGCGGGGGATAGCCGCTGTAGACGTGCAGCATGGAGCGCTCCGACTCGCCCAGGCCGTAGCTGGCCACGCAATCCGTCTGTGGCAGCACCCGCTGCAGTTCGGTGAAGGGCCGGGCATAGCTGTTGCCCAGGTCGACCCAGGGCAGCCAGAGGCTATTGGCCAGGCTCCAGCTCACGGTGAGGCCGACGAACCAGAGACCGCCAGGCGCCAGGCGTCCGTACAGCCCTAGCGCCAGGCTCCAGCCGATCAGCGCCAGCAGGGCGAGGGTCCAGGCCAGCGGACCTATTGAGAGTCGTTCGCCGAGCGGCAGATGGTCCCGGATCAGCACCGGCCAGGGCAGCGGCCAGCCCAGCGCCAGGCCGAAACCGCCCAGGGCCAGCAAGGCGATGACCGGCGTCCAGAAGGCCAGACCGAGGGTGCGCCCGAGGGCGGCGAGCGAGGGCGGTGGCTGCAGCCGCGCCGCCAGCAGCGCCAGCGCCGGAAACAGCGGCAGCAGATAGAGGCTGCGGAACACTGCCGACTTGAGCAGCACCGCCAGGCAGACGATCGCATAGAGCACCACCGTGGCCAGTCCCGGATGTCGGCCCAGGCGCTTCAAGGGGCTGCCGCCACGGCGATACAGCTGCCAGAGCGTGGCGCCGAGCAGGATCAGCCCGGTGGGGAAGGACAGCGCCAGCAGATCCGCCAGGCAGGAGACCAGGCCATCGGTATCGCTGTTGCGCGCCTCCAGGCCGAAGAAGCGGCCGATGTTGTTGGTCCACAGCCAGGTATGGAACAGCTCCGGCGCCTGGTGCCAGAGCAGCGTCGGCCAGAGCAGCAGCCAGGGCAGGGCGGCCAGGGCGGCGGCGAGCAGCCAGCGGCGACCTTCCGGCTCGACCAGCCGCCGCGGCCAGCAGAGCGCGCAGAGCAATCCGGTGAGGCCCAGCACTCCGGGCACCAGCAGGCCCTTGCTCATGAAGGCGATGCCCAGGCCGCTGCCAAACAGCAGGCCATGGCGCCAGGGACGGCGGTTGTCGTGCAGGTGCGCGGCCAGCCCGGCGAGGCCCAGGGTGGCGCCGGCCAGCTGGGGGACGTCGGCGATCAGCAGATGACTGTGCTGCACCATCCCGAGCATGCCCAGCAGGGCGAGCACGGCCTCGCGCCGGCGACCGGGCAGCAGTCGCTGGGTCAGCCAGGCGAGAGCGGCCAGGGTCACCAGCATCCAGCCCAGCACCGCCAGCCGCGCGCCGTCGGGCACACTCAGCCAGGGCGCTGTCAGTCGCGCGGCGAGGGCGCCGGTCCAGTACATCAGCGGCGGCTTTTCCATGAAGGGCGCGGTGCCGACCCGGGGGATCAGCCAGCCCGGGGTGGTGAGGAAATTCCACGCCATGCCGAAGGAGTAGGGCTCGTCGGCCTTCCACAGGCCACGACCGAACAGGCCGGCGAGCAGGTAGGCGGCCAGGCAGCCGATCAGCAAGGCCCGCTCCAGGCGCACGGCGCAGGGCGAGGCAGGGATAGGAGAGGAGGGCAAGGCAGTGACTCATGGCGGAATCCTGCCGGTATACGGGAGTTGGCTTAGAGGGGGCTTAAGGGGTTGGCGGGGGGATGACTGACGTAAGGGGCCAGGGGGCCAATCGCGGCCTTGGCGGGCCGTCGATGTGGCCCCTCCTACGGGTTGGATTGGGCGTGTAGGAGCGGCCCATGGCCGCGACTGCTTTTGGTACTTTGGCCCAGCTATTGGTACCTTGGCTGTTTATCGAGTGCTCGGATAGCTCTTGTTCCGCCTGGCCGGCGACTTACTTTTCTTTGCTCGTGCAAAGAAAAGTAAGCAAAAGAAAGCACGCCCCGACAGTTCGGCCCGGCACAAAGCGCCGGGTCCCCTCGCTCCGGCGCCGTGGCGGGGGCACGGCACGAAGGGGCGTCCTGCCCCTCGCGCCTTGCTCGGCGTCCTGCCTCGCAACCCCCCGCCACGACACCGGAACTCGGCCTCACTGACGGGGACGGGGTGCAAGTCTGATGCTTCGGTATCTACATGGACGGTTCATATTGATTCGTAGCGTGGAAAACCGCGCAGCGTTTTCCACGGGCGGATACCGACGCTATCAGTGGACAAGGCTCCGCCGTTGTCCACGCTACGGACGGTTATAGCTCTTCAACCAACACTTTCAGGCTGGCGAAGCGCCCCGTTCAGGAGGGCGAACGCCAACGTCGTGGAGTGGGTCGAGCCGCATGGATACGGCGAGAGGCCTAACGGGCCATGGACGGCCCGTGTAGGCCGACCCCGGAGCGGCGCTGGCGTGAGCGGACCCGAAGCGCAGCGGAGGGCCGGATGGTGGGGCAAGCGTTTTTGGTTACTTTTGTCCGGGGCGCGCAGCCGCGACTGGCGAAAGTGACTCGCCCGAGGGGGCGAAACAAAATCCATCCGAGCACTCGATAAGCAAATAGGGCACTGATAAACCACGGCATCACGGCAAACTCCGCGTTGGGCTTCGCTCCGCTCAACCCAACCTACGAAGCCGCCTGGCAAGCCTCAGGCCAGGTGCTGCAACCGTTCCACCAGCTGCGCATGCAGCTGCGGATCGCCGCAGGCGAGGATGGCGCCGCCCTGTTGGGCATCGCCGCCATCCCAGGCGGTCATGCGGCCGCCGGCGCCTTCGATGATGGGGATCAGCGCCTGGACGTCGTAGGGCTGCAGGCCCGCTTCGATGATGACGTCGACGAAGCCCGAGGCGAGCATGCAGTAGGCGTAGCAGTCGCCGCCGAAGCGGGCCAGCTGCACCTCGGCGGCCACGGCGTCGAAGGCGGCCAGGCGCTCGGGGGTATCGAAGATGTCGCGGCTGGTGCACATCAACCGCGCCTGGGCCAGGTTGGCACAGGCACGGGTGCGCAGGGCCGCACCGTTGCGCCAGGCGCCGGCCGGGGTGCCCAGGTAGCGCTCGCCGGTGAAGGGCTGGTTCATCACCCCGATCACCGGACGGCTGCCGTCGTTGAGCGCCACCAGGGTGCCCCACAGCGGCAGGCCGGTGATGAAGGCACGGGTGCCGTCGATGGGGTCGAGCACCCAGCTCAGGGGACTGCTGCCGGCGACGTTCTCCTCTTCCTCGCCGAGGATGCCGTGATCCGGGTGCTCGGCGTGGATGAGTTCGCGCATGGCCCGTTCGGCGGCCTTGTCGGCGATGGTCACCGGGTCGTAGCGGCGACCGGCGACGGCCGCGTCGCCCTTGTCGTCCACCGCCAGCTGGGCGCGGAAGTAGGGCTGGATGGCCACGGCGGCGGCATCGGCCAGGCGCTCGGCGAAGCGTTCGTAGTAGGAAATCTCGGCAGCGGTCAGGCTCATGCTCATTTCACCAGGCGGGCGTCGAGGCTGTTCTGCGCCAGGCGTCGGGCCTGCTCCTGGGTCATGCCCAGGCCTTCGTGCAGGGCCATGAAGTTTTCGGTGACGTAGCCGCCGAAGTAGGCCGGATCGTCCGAATTGACGGTGACCTTGAGGCCGCGGTCGAGCATCTTGAGGATGGTGTGCTGACTCATGTCGTCGAACACGCAGAGCTTGGTGTTGGACAGCGGGCAGACGGTGAGCGGGATCTGCTGGTCGACCAGACGGGCCATCAGGCGCTCGTCCTCGAAGGCGCGCACGCCGTGGTCGATACGCACCACGCCGAGCTGGTCGAGGGCTTCCCAGATGTACTCCGGCGGACCTTCCTCGCCGGCGTGGGCGACGGCCGGAAAGCCTTCGGCGCGGGCGCGGGCGAAGACGCGCTTGAACTTGCTCGGCGGATGACCCTTTTCCGAGCTGTCCAGGCCGACGGCGACGAAGTGGTCGCGGAACGGCAGCGCCTGGTCCAGGGTGGCCTGGGCGGCGTCTTCGGACAGGTGACGCAGGAAGCTCAGGATCAGCCCGCTGGTCACGCCTAGCTGCTGCTCGCCGTCGCTCAGCGCCTGGGTGATGCCGCGCACCACCACCTCGAAGGGAACACCGCGATCGGTGTGGGTCTGGGGATCGAAGAAGGGCTCGGTGTGGATGACGTTCTGCTCCTGGCACTTGAGCAGATAGGCCCAGGTCAGGTCGTAGAAGTCCTGCTCGGTGCGCAGCACGTCGGCACCGGCGTAGTAGAGGTCGAGGAATTCCTGCAGGTTGCCGAAGTTGTAGGCGGCGCGCAGGGCTTCGACATCGCCCCAGGGCAGGGCGACGCCATGGCGCTCAGCCAGCTTGAACAGCAGCTCGGGCTCCAGGGTGCCTTCCAGGTGCAGGTGCAATTCGGCTTTGGGGAGGGCGTTGAGCCAGTCGTACATGGGAGCCTCGGGATAGCTTGAATCGGAAAAAGATGGACGATTGTCGCACGCTTTGCCGGGTTTTCCGCAGGCATCCGGGTTCCCGCTGACCGATGTACGGTGGCTTCGTCGGTCAGAAATTCCCAGCATTCCACGCTTTGGGCCAGCAAAAGGCCATAACACCTGCATTGGGTCCGGATCTGACTACAATCGGGACGCATGGCTCCAAACACCAGGCGTGAGGTATCCGTGCAGACCGTTCAGGATTACGTTGGCGGCAAGAACAACAATCTCAATCTGATTCGCATGATCGCGGCGCTCGCCGTGGTCTTCAGCCACAGTTTCGCCATCTCCAGTGGCACCGCCACGGCGGAACCCGGGCGCGAGAGCCTGGGCATGACGCTCGGCGACATCGCGGTCGACATTTTCTTCATCACCAGCGGTTTCCTGGTCACCAAGAGTCTGCTCAGCCGCGCCGACATCATCGATTTCGTCTGGGGCCGTGCCCTGCGCGTGGTGCCGGGGCTGCTGGTGATGCTGATGCTGACGGTGCTCGGCCTCGGCGCCTGGCTGACCCGGGCGCCGCTGCAGGATTATCTGAGCGATCCCCAGACCTGGTTCTATCTGCTGAAGAACACCGGGCTGATCGCCGGCGCCGAATTCGACTTGCCCGGGCTGTTCGAGGGCAATCCGCTGCAGACCATCGTCAATGGCTCGCTGTGGACGCTGCCCTTCGAGGTGGGCATGTACGGCGCCCTGGCGCTGCTGTGGCTGGCCGTGCTCTGGCTGCGCCTGGACAGCCGGCACTTCCAGCGCGCCATCCTGCTGTTCGCCGCGGGCGCGGCCCTGTTCAAGCTGTTCGCCTACTATTTCTTCGCCAGCGAATCGCACCTGCTGCGGCTGTTCCAGATGTTCTTTCTCGGCGGCGCCTTCTATGTGCTGCGCGGCTACATCCCCCTGTCGCGCGCGTTATTCGTCGCCGCCGTGGCGCTGCTGGCGGTGGCCACCCCCGACCGTGACAGCTTCTTCCTGGTCTACAACCTGACGCTGGGCTATGTGCTGCTCTACCTCGCCTTCGTCCCGGGCGGGCGCATCCGTGCCTTCAACGAGGTGGGCGACTATTCCTATGGCCTCTACATCTACTCCTTCCCGGTGCAGCAGACCCTGGCGGCGGTGATCCCCGGCATCGAGGCCTGGACCCTGGTGCTGCTCTCCATCGGCATCACCCTGCCGCTGGCAGTGGTGTCCTGGTTCCTGGTCGAGCGCCATGCCCTGGGCTATCGCCAGGCTTGCGCCACGGGCACCAAGGCGGTGTGGAAGCGCCTGGTTCCGCGCGCCCGGGTTGGCTGAGGGGGAGCCGCGCGGGCGATCGCGGCAGGGCTGTATCGAGGTGCGAGCGTTTTGCCCTCTACGGCGGTCGTAACAGGGCATTGCTCAACCAAGGACGCCCCTTTCCATGCTCGCCGCCCTCAAAGACGAATCCCTGCTGCTGGTCGCCATCGGCGCCACGGTGCTGGCCTATGTGTTCGAACACGCCCTGCTCGGCGGTGGCCAGACCCTGGCGCTGATCGCGGCCGGCGGTCTGATCGCCGCCATCATCTGCGCGGCCATGCGCGTGGCCCACCATGCCGAACTGCTGGCGGAAAAGGTCGGCGACCCCTACGGCACCATGATCCTGACCCTCTCCGCCGTGCTGGTGGAGGTGATCATCCTGGCGATCATGATGAGCCACGACCATTCGCCGACCCTGGCCCGCGACACCATCTATGCCGCGGTGATGCTGGACATGAACGGCATCATCGGCCTGGCCGCGCTGCTCGGTGGCCTCAAGCACGGCGAACAGCCCTACAATGACGACTCCAGCCGCAGCTATGGGGTGATGATCATCACCGCGGTGAGCATCTCCATGCTGGTGCCGGAATTCATTCCCTCGGCCCAGTGGCACGTCTATTCCTTCTTCACCATCGGCGCCATGGCGCTGCTCTACACCCTGTTCCTGCGCATGCAGACCGGTCCGCACAGCTACTTCTTCAGCTACAACTACCCGGACAAGAAGCGCAAGCGTCCGGCGGTCGAGGGCGAAGCGGCTGATGCGGGCCATGGCGAAAACAGCGCCACCCTGTCCATCGCCATGCTGATCGTCGGCATCGTCGCCACCGGGGCCCTGGCCGAGGTGATGTCCAAGTCGCTGGATACCGGTCTGGAAGGCCTGGCCGTGCCAGCGCTGGTCCCCGCACTGGTGGTGGCGGTGATCTCCGCCAGCCCCGAGATCCTCACCGCGCTGCGCGCGGCCATGGCCAATCGCATGCAGTCGGTGATCAACATCGCCCTGGGCGCCAGCCTGTCCACCGTGATCCTCACCGTGCCGGTGGTGGAGGCCATCGCCCTGTACAATGGCCAGCCCATCCAGATGGCCATGACCCCGGTGCAGACGGTGATGATGGCCGTGACCCTGATCGTCGCCGCCATCAACCTCAACGATGGCGAAACCAACGCCATCGAGGGCATGACCCACTTCGTGCTGTTCGGCACCTTCATCATGCTGACCATTCTCGGTCTCTAGGGACGCGTCATGATCGACAGCGAGGTCATCAGCAACTACGGCTACGGGGCCGCCGTCCTGGGCGCCCTGATCGAGGGCGACGGCGTGGCCATCCTGGCCGGCATCGCCGCGCGCCACGGCTATCTGCTGTTTCCGCTCACGGCCGTCTGCGTGGCCCTGGGCGGCTTCATCGGCGACCAGACGCTGTTCTTTCTCGGGCGTCGCTACGGCGACAGCATCCTCGGTCGCTTCAGGCGCCAGCAGGCGCGCATCGACTGGCTGCGCGGCCGCATCCATCGTCACGAAGCGCTGTGGATCATCGGCATCCGCTTCGCCTACGGCTTCCGCCTGATCGGCCCGCTGCTGATCGGCGCCAGCGGCGTACGTCCGCGGCGCTTCCTGTTCTACAACATCATTGGGGCGCTGCTCTGGGGCTTCGTCATGACCGGCATCGGTTATGCGGTGGGCGAGATCCTGCGGGATTTCTTCGCCGAGCATCATGTGTCGAAGCGGTGGCTGGTCGCGGCGGCGATCTGCGTGGTGGTGCTGTTCATTGGCGCCCGCGCCATCCTGCGGCGGCGGGAGGGGGTGTAGGGGGAAGGCGGCTGCGTAGGTTGGGTTGAGCGCAAGCGAAGCCCAACGCTTTGGGCTATTGGTGCCCTAGCTGATCATTGAGCCCTGCTGGCATTACTTGTTTCACCTGGCCGGCGACTTACTTTTCTTTGCTTGTGCAAAGAAAAGTAAGCAAAAGAAAGCACACCCCACGCTTCGGCCCTCCGCTGCGCTCCGGGTCCCCTCGCTCCGGTGCCGCTCCAGGGGCACGGCACGAAGGGGCATCCTGCCCCTCGCGCCTCGCTCGGCGTCCTGCCTCGCATCCCCCTCCACGACACCTACACTCGGCCTCACTTACGGGGACGGGACGCAAGCCTTTCGGTTAGGTGTTCATAGGTTGTAGCGTGGAAAACCGCGCAGCGTTTTCCACTGGTAGGCATCATGGCCATGCTCAGTGGACAAGGCTTCGCCGTTGTCCACGCTACGAGCTACGAGCTACGAGCTACGAGCTACGAGCTACAGGTTTTTGTGGCTCTTCAACTAACACTTTCAGGCGCGCGAATCGCCCCGTTCAGGAGGGCGAACGCCAGTGTCGTGGAGTGGGTCGAGCCGCCTGGATGCGGCGAGAGGTCCAGTGGGCCATGGACGGCCCATCTGGACCGACCACGGAACGGCGCTGGCGTGAGCGAAACGTAGCGAAGCGAATCACCCGGAGCGCAGCGTAGGGCCGGATGGTGGGGCAAGCGTTTTTGCTTACTTTTTTCGCGTTTGAAAAAAGTGAGTCGCCCGGGTGGGCGAAACAAGAGCCAAAAGCAGACCGTGATAAACAGCTAGGGAACCTATAACTCTAACCGCAATCCGTTGGGCTTCGCTCCGCTCAACCCAACCTGCCCGCCAACCCATCTCCCCAACGAAGAAGGCGCCCTGAGGCGCCTTCTTCAAACTAAACCAATCCTCAAGTCAGACCTTGACGATCCAACCCTCCGGCGCCGGCTTGTCGCCGGTCTGGATACCGGTCAGTTCTTCATACAGCTTGCGCGTCACCGGGCCGACGTCGGTCAGGCTGTGGAAGACGTGCAGCTTCTCGCCGTACTGGATGCCGCCGATGGGGGTGATGACCGCCGCGGTGCCGCAGGCGCCGGCTTCGACGAACTGGTCGAGCTGGTCGATATGGACGTCGCCCTCGACCACTTCCAGGTTCAGCCGCTCGCGCGCCAGGTCCATCAGCGACATGCGGGTCACGCCCGGCAGCACCGACTCGGAACGCGGGGTGACGAACTTGCCGTCGCCGGTGATGGCGAAGAAGTTGGCCGAACCGACTTCCTCGATCTTGCTGTGGGTCAGGGGGTCCAGGTAGATGCAGTCGGCGAAGCCTTCGGCCTTGGCCTGGGCGCCGGGCATCAGGCTGGCGGCGTAGTTGCCGCCGACCTTGGCGGCGCCGGTGCCCTGGGGCGCGGCGCGGTCGTAGCCGGAGATCACGAAGTTGTGCGGGGTCATGCCGCCCTTGAAGTAGGCGCCGACCGGGATGCCGAACACCACGAAGTGGAACTCGGGGGCGGTGCGCACACCGATGTTGTCACCCACGCCGATGACGAAGGGGCGCAGGTAGAAGGCGCCGCCGGTGCCGTGGGGCGGAATCCAGGCCTCGTTGGCCTTGACCACCTGCTGGCAGGCGTCGATGAACATCTCGGTGGGGACCGGCGGCATTAGCAGGCGGGCGCAGCTCCTGTGCATGCGCGCGGCGTTGCGGTCGGGGCGGAACAGGTTGATGGAGCCGTCCTGGCAGCGATAGGCCTTGAGGCCTTCGAAGCACTGCTGGCCGTAGTGAATGGCCGTGGAGCCTTCGCTGATGTGCAGCTGGTTGTCGCGAGTCAGCTCGCCGGGTCCCCAGCTGCCGTTGCGATAGGTGGCGATATAGCGGAAGTCGGTCTTGATGTAGTCGAAACCGAGGGTCTTCCAATCGATGTCCGCAGCGCTCATAGATCCTCGCAGTGCTCTCCGGCGGCTAGGCCGGTCGTTTCGTGGTCGGGCCGTGCGCCTCGCCGGCGACGGTTCAAGGGGATGGACGAGACGGGCTCGTCGCTAGGTTCTGTATGAAAAGTCGCCGAGCGAAGGTCAGGCAAGGCGAAAATCGGCGAGGAAGCGGAGTTCACGAGTGGTAAATGAGCATTCCGAGCTGATTTTTAACGCAGCATCACCGAGCGCAGGCACTTTTCGTACAGAGCCTAGACTGTGAAAGATACCGCTTATCCGGACCTCTGGGGGCACCTTTCAGCCAATCGGGTCTCCAAAGTCTGAAGCTGGCCCTTTGCCGCCTTCGCCTGCTGCCTCAGGCTAGACGCCGGGGTCATCACCAGGAGCTCGTTTTGAAAACAACGATGGCGTTGCTGGGTGCCTTGACCCTGCCAACGCTTACGGCGCAGGCCGCCGGTATCTTCACCGATGGATTCGACGCAGCGCTCAATCGCCGGGTCATCGAATGGCGGGGCGCGCCCTCGCCGGAAGGCATCGTCTTCAGCGTCATCGCCAGTCAGTTCAAGACCAGTGCCGGCAATGCCACCACCGATTTCCGCACGCAGCTCTCCACCTTTGGCGACAAGGTGCGCTTCCATGGCTGCAGCGCCAGTCGCTGGGAGATGAACGGCCAGATCTACCTGCCGCTCAAGGGCCAGTACCGCATGGCCGGGCTGGACGAGCGCTATGGTGAATACTTCGTCGCCCAGCCCACCCGCCAGGACCTGGAGTGGGTGGCCATGAACACCCGCGTTCACTATCGCCTCTGCCGCCTGCGCGAAACCCTGACAGCCGAGGACCTGCAGGGCCTGCGCTGGGTGTTGCAGGCGGCGGAGGCGAATTAGTCGGGGCTAGTCGAAGCGGGTGATGACGGTGACCCCGGTGCCTGCGAAGCTGTCCAGGTGCATCAGCGCCGCGCTGGACTCGGCCAGGCTGATCTCGCGGCCGATCAGCTTCTCCGGGGCCAGGGTGCCCTGGCGCAGCATGGCCATCAGCACATCGTAGCGATGGGCCTGCATGCCATGGCTGCCGAGGATCTCCAGCTCCCGGGCGATGACCAGGTTCATCGGCAGCGCCGGGGTCGCCTGGTCGCCCAGCAGCAACCCGACCTGGACGTGCCTGCCGCGCTTGCGCAGGCAGGCGATGGAGTTGCAGCAGGTGGTGGGGTGACCCAGGGCGTCGAGGGAAACGTGAGCACCACCCCCGGTCAGTTCCTGCACCGCTTCGGGCACGCTGGCCACCTGGGTGGCCTCTAGCGTCGCCACCGCGCCGAGGCGGCGCGCCAGGGCCAGCTTGTCGGCGGTGATGTCGATGGCCACCACCTGGGCGCCCAGGGCGCGGGCGATCATGATCGCCGAGAGGCCGACGCCGCCGCAGCCGTGCACCGCCACCCACTGGCCGGCGCTGACCCGGCCCTGATCGACCACCGCGCGAAAGGCCGTCGCGAAACGACAGCCCAGGCTCGCCGCCGTGGCGAAATCCAGCTGCTCGGGCAGGGCGACCAGGTTGAGATCGGCCTGGTGGATGCCGACGTACTGGGCGAAAGACCCCCAGTGGGTGAAGCCGGGCTGGAATTGGTGATCGCAGACCTGCTGGTGACCGGCATGGCACTGGGGACAGGCGCCGCAGCCGCCGACGAAGGGCACCGTCACCCGGTCGCCAATGCGCCAGCGGGTGACGTCCCTGCCCACCGCCTCCACCACCCCGGCCAGCTCGTGACCCGGCACATGGGGCAGCTCGATGTCGCTGTCGTGACCGACCCAGCCATGCCAGTCGCTGCGGCAGACGCCGGTGGCCATGACCTTGAGCACGACGCCGTGGGGCTCGGGGGTGGGGTCTGCGACCGTGGTCAGGCGGGGTGGCGCGGAAAAGGCTTCATAGACGACGGCTTGCATGGCGGGTCCTCGGGCTGGATGACGACTCCAGTATGGCAAGCCGCGCGAAGTTAGCCTGTCCGCTTGCCGGTGCTGCCGGCGGACGTGCCGCCCAGCTAGCCCGCCAGGGCCTGCACGTCCTGCCAGGTGGCCGGCGCCTCGTCGCCCAGCGCCTGCACCAGGGCGGCCTTGAGTCGGCAATCGGGCAGGGCGCGATGGGTTTCCTGTACGGCGACGCCCTGCTGGCGGGCGGCCATGGCCAGGGACTTGCGGCGCCAGCCGTCCTGGCTGCGACTGTTCAGACTCGGCTCCTGCCAGAAGTGCGCATAGAGCTGCATCAGGCAGTGCAGACGGGTGCCATCCACCAGTTGCACCGGTGGCGTCTCCCGTTCCAGTTCCGGCGGCAGGGCCTGGCCGTGGCGGCGGGCATTGTGGGCCAGCAGGCGATAGTCGAAGGCCATGCCATAGGCCAGTACGGTGCGGCCCTGCAACAGTGGCCAGAGGGCGGCGAACACTTCGGGAAAGCGCGGCGCCTGGGCCAGGTGGGCATCGGTCAGGCCGTGGATCAGGGTCGCCTCGCGGGGTACGGCGATGCTCGGGCGGACCAGGGTATCGAGCAGCACCCGGCCGCTGAGGGTCATGATCGCGACCTCGATCAGCTGGGCATCCTCGCCCAGACCGGTCGCCTCGGTATCCAGCACCAGGACGTCCTGCTCCAGCCAGCGACGTGCCTGCTCGCGCACCCGTGCTTGCTGGGCGTTGTAGCGGGGGGAGACAGCGCTGGAAAAAGACGACGACAACGGATTCATACACGGCCTGACAGCTGAAACCAAGGGTGCGCCCAGGAACCGAACAGTCGGCTCTACGACGGGTGTGGGCATTCGATGCAAGATCATCGCCACAGGACACAGGCCATTCGGCAGGGGCGACGAGCGGACCACCTGGCGCGCCGAGGTCGCCTGTGCTGGCTGGCCTTGCGAGAATGGGTCCTTCATCCATGTCGAGGAGCGCCACCGCTTTGGCCGCCGTCCAGGGTTTCTTGCTGACACGCCTCTGGCGCGAGACTTCCACCGGGATGGAACTGGTGTTCTGGTTCGCCACCGACCGCGGTCCGCACCAGCTGCGGGTGCCGGCGCAGCAGGCGGTGGCCTTCGCCCCGGCCGCGCGACGGGCGGACATCGAGCGCCTGCTGCCGGCCGGGGTGGAGATCCGCGAGCTGGCCCTGCAGGACTTCCAGCGGCGCCCCGTCCTGGGGCTCTATGCGCCGCGCTATCGCACCTTGCGCGAACTGGAACAGCGCCTTCCCGCCGCCGGCATCGATGTCTACGAGACGGACATCGCCCCGGCGGATCGCTTTCTCATGGAACGCTTCATCACCGCGCCGGTGACGCTGCCCACCGCCGACGGCGCGCCCTTGCGGCCGGATCCCGACTATCGCCCCACGCTGCGCACCCTGTCGCTGGACATCGAGACCAGCGAGCGCGGCGAGCTCTACAGCATCGGCCTGCACGGCTGCGGCCAGCGCCAGGTGTACATGCTCGGCCCCCCCACCGGGGAAGACGCCGCGGTGGACTTCGACCTGGAATACGTCGCCGACCGCGCCACCCTGCTCGAACGCCTCAATGCCTGGATGACGCGCCATGATCCCGACGTCATCATCGGCTGGAGCGTGCTGCAGTTCGACATCCGCGTGCTCCACGAACATGCACGCAAACTGGGCGTGCCGCTGCACCTGGGGCGTGGCGCCGTGGAGGACGATCGCTACGAACCCGGCGGCCAGGGCCGGCCCTTCCATGCCCTGCTGGCCGGGCGGCCGATCATCGACGGGGTGGAGGCGCTCAAGTCGGCGACCTGGGTGTTTCCCTCCTACAGCCTGGAAAACGTCAGCCGCACCCTGCTGGGCGAAGGCAAGGCCATCGACGATCCCCACGACCGCATGGCCTCGATCAACCGCATGTTCGCCGGCGAGAAGAGCGCCCTGGCGCGCTACAACCTGGTGGATTGCGAACTGGTCACGCGGATCTTCGCCAAGACCGGGCTGCTGCGCTTCCTGCTGGAGCGCGCCAGCGTCACCGGTCTGCCGCTGGAGCGTCACGGCGCCTCCATCGCCGCCTTCTACCACCTCTATCTGCCGCTGATGCACCGCCAGGGCTTCGTCGCGCCCAACCTCGGCGCCCAGCCGCCCGAGGCCAGCCCCGGCGGTTTCGTCATGGATTCCAGGCCCGGACTCTACGACTCGGTGCTGGTGCTGGACTACAAGAGCCTCTATCCCTCGTTGATCCGCACCTTTCTCATCGATCCGGTGGGCCTGGTGGAGGGCCTGGCGCTACCCGAGGACGAGACGGTACCGGGCTTTCGCGGCGCGCGCTTCCATCGCACCCGGCACTGCCTGCCGGAGATGGTGGCGCGGGTCTGGGAGGGGCGCGACGCCGCCAAGCGCGCCGGCAACGCACCCCTGGCCCAGGCGCTGAAGATCATCATGAACAGCTTCTATGGCGTGCTGGGCACCCCGCACTGCCGCTTCTTCGATCACCGTCTGGCCTCGTCCATCACCCTGCGCGGCCACGCGGTGATGCACCAGACCCGCGAGCTGATCGAGGCGCGTGGCCATCGGGTGATCTATGGCGACACCGACTCCACCTTCGTCTGGCTCGGGGCTGCCCATGCCGAAGCCGAGGCCGAGCGCATCGGTCGCGACCTGGTGGCGGCGGTCAATGCCCACTGGCGCGCGCAACTGCAGGTCGAGCTGGGACTGGAAAGCCACCTGGAGCTGCAGTACGAGACCCACTTCAGTCGCTTTCTCATGCCCACCATCCGCGGCGCGGAGGAGGGCAGCAAGAAGAGATACGCCGGGCTGCGACCGGGTGCCGATGGTCAGCCGGAACTGGTGTTCAAGGGGCTGGAAACGGTGCGCAGCGACTGGTCGCCGCTGGCCCAGCGCTTCCAGCGCGAGCTCTACCTGCGCATCTTCACCGGCGAGCCCCACGAGGACTATGTGCGCGACTTCGTCGCCTGCACCCGCGCCGGCGACCTGGACGACCTGCTGGTCTATCGCAAGCGCCTGCGCCGGCCGCTGGAGGAGTACCGGAGCAACCTCTCGCCCCAGGTCCGCGCGGCGCGGCTGCTGGAGGCGGAAGGCGCCCGCCTGGGACGCCGCAGCCGCTTTCGCCGCGGCGGCTGGATCAGCTACCTGATCACCACCGCCGGCGCCGAACCGGTCGAACTGCCCCATGCGCCGCCAGACTACGACCACTATGTGCAGCGCCAGCTGGCGCCGGTGGCCGACGCCATCCTGCCCTTCGTCGGCGACCGCTTCGATCGCCTGCTGGATCGGCAGATGGGGTTGTTCTGATGTACACCGCCGACAGCGGACTGGATGCGGCGGGTTTTATCCGCCAGGTGCCGGAACTGCCCTTCCAGATCGAGTACCAGGCAGTGCTGGCCGCCGTGCGCAGCCAGTTGCCATCCTTGCTGGGCACTCATCTGGTCGCGCTCTATGTCTATGGCAGTGTGGCCGAGGGTCGCGCCCGACCGGGACAATCGGATCTGGACCTCACGTTGATCCTGAACGATGCCTGTCCAGGCACCCAGTTGATCCAGCTGGAGCATCTGCGACGTACGCTGGAGCGTGGACACCCCGAAGTCAGCAAGATCGATTTCGACCTCGGGCACCGAGCCGAGGCCCTGGCCTCCGCCAATCGCCTCGGTTGGGGGTTCTGGCTCAAGCACCATTGCCGCTGGCTGTGGGGTGAGGATCTGGCGCGACGTCTTGCCCCTTCCAAGCCGAGTGCGGCCATCGCTCGAGCGGTGAATGGCGCGGTGGTACCTGTGCTGGAAGGGCATCTGCGCGCCCTGGCCGCGTGCACGCGGCCCGCCGAGCGTCTGCGCCTGCAACGAGAGGCGGCGCGGCGGCTGCTGCGCGCGCTTCTGGTGCTGCGTCGGCCCGACGAGATCGACTGGCCCTGGACCCTGGAAGAGCATCGGGCGCGGGCCTTGCGGCTGTATCCCGAGCAAGGGGCCGTAATCGAGTTCTTCTACACCGAAGCCCTGCGACCTCAGGCGGGCGCCGTCACATTCAATCAACGACTGGCCACCTTCCTTGGCTGGTTCGCCCGACAGGCAGGATCACCGGAGCCTTAGCGCAGACCGCGATATCCCCCAACCCACTCCCAAGACCCCGTCTCGCCCCAGGCTTTCCCGCGCTTCGCTCGCACTTGCCCTGCGCTCGTCAGTCCCACGCAGGCGGTACATCCCTGATCGCCGCCCTCCTGCGGCAGGATGAGGCCCGCTCTCCTGGCGTGCGCTCGTTATACTCCGGCCGGCGCCAGACCTATTCCGCGCGAACAGGCGGGTGGCCTGGCGGAATCGGTGCGGACGCGGCGATCACGATTTCTCGCGGATTTTCAGACGGCGGATAGATGAGCAAACAGGCGGACGCGGCCAGACCCAACAACTCCAAGCACCTCATCCCCAGTGACCTGCCGTTTCCCGTGGTGGGGATAGGTGCGTCCGCCGGAGGTATCCAGGCGCTGCTGCGCTTCTTCGAGGCGCTGCCAGCCGATTGCGGCATGGCCTTCGTGGTGGTGATGCACCTGTCGCGAGAACATCAGAGCAATCTCGACCAGATCCTGCAGCGGGTCACGCGGTTGCCGGTACAGCAGGTCACCCAGCCGGTGCCCATCCATGTCGAGCATGTCTATGTGATCCCGCCCGGCTTCGATCTGACCATGAACGACGGCTACCTGCGGCTGACCCCGGCGGAGCGTCCCCAAGGCGACCATGTCGCCGTGGACCTGTTCTTTCGCGCCCTGGCCGATGTGCACAAGACCCGCGCCATCGCCATCGTGCTGTCGGGCAATGGCGCCGATGGTGCCGTAGGCCTGGGGCGCATCAAGGAGCAGGGCGGGGTGACCCTGGCTCAGGCGCCGGAAGACGCCGAGTTCGATTCCATGCCCAAGAGCGCCATCGCCGCCGGGGTGGTGGACTTCGTCCTGCCGGTGGTGGAGATACCGCAAAAGCTGCTGGAGCTGGCCGTCACCCTCAGCACCCTGAGCCAGGGTGATCTGCGCCCTTTCGATCTCGAGTCCCGGGTACCGGAGCCCTCGAGCAAGGCGATGCAACTGGCCCTGCGCGACATCCTCACCCTGCTGCGTACCCGCACCGGGCACAACTTCAAGCAGTACAAGACCGCCACGGTGTTGCGTCGGGTGGAGCGGCGCATGCAGGTCAACGCCATCGCCGACATGCCGACCTATGCCGGCTTCCTCCACGAGCACCCCGAGGAAACCCCGGCGCTGCTCAAGGACATGCTCATCGGCGTGACCAACTTCTTCCGCGACCGCGAGGCGTTCGAGGCACTGGAGCGCGATGTCATCCCTGAACTGTTCGAGCACCTGCCGGCCGGGGAAGACCAGGAATTGCGTGTCTGGAGCGCCGCCTGCTCCAGTGGCGAGGAGGCCTATTCGCTGGCCATGCTGCTGACCGAGCAGGCCGAATTGCGCCAGTCCGCCGCGCGGCTGCAGGTGTTCGCCACCGATCTCGACGAGCACGCCCTGGCGGTGGCCCGCCATGGCGTCTATCCCGGCTCCATCGTCACCGACGTCGCCCCGGGCCGGCTGCGCCAGCACCTGCTCAAGGAGCAGAACCGGTACCGGGTGAAAAAGGAGCTGCGCGAGAAGGTGCTGTTCGCCCAACACAACCTGCTCAGCGATCCGCCGTTCTCGCGTCTCGATCTCATCAGTTGCCGCAATCTGCTGATCTATCTGGATCGCAAGGTGCAAGCCGAACTCCTGCATACCTTCCATTTCGCGCTCAAGCCGGGTGGCTACCTGTTTCTCGGCAGTTCCGAGTCGGCCGATGTGCAGAGCAGCCTGTTCGCCACGGTCGACAAGAAGAACCGCATCTATCGGGCCAAGCACACGACCAGCGTGATACGGCCCACGCCGTTGCTCAATCTCAATCCGGGCGTGCACAGCGTGCGCCTGCCACCGCACCAGGTCGGTCGGCGCAAGAAGGTGTCCTTCGCCGAGGTGCATCAGCGGGTGCTGGAGCAATATGCCCCGCCGAGCATCATCGTCGATCGCGAATCCAACATCGTGCACCTGTCCGAGCGGGCCGGGCGCTTCCTGCGCTACGTCGGCGGCGAGCCCAGCTACAGCCTGCCGGCGCTGGTGCTGGAGGAGTTGTGCCTGGAGCTGCGCACCGCGCTGTTCCAGGCGCTGCAGAGCAACAGGAGCGTCGAGGCGCGACGCGTGCATATCCAGCGCGACGACCGCAGCTACTACATCAACATGGTCGTGCGGCCGTTCCGCGACAGCGACACCAGCACCGACTATCTGCTGGTGCTCTTCGATGAAGTCGAAGATGTCATGGGCGCCGATTCCGTCAGCGACCACGTCGAAGCCAAGGACAGCGTCCTCACCCAGCTGGAAGCCGAGTTGCAGCCCACCAAGGAGCAGCTGCAGCTGACCATCGAGCAGTCCGAGACCTCCACCGAGGAGCTCAAGGCCTCCAACGAAGAGCTGCAGGCGATCAACGAGGAGTTGCGCTCGGCCACCGAGGAGCTGGAGACCAGCAAGGAAGAGTTGCAGTCGATCAACGAAGAGCTGATCACCGTCAACTACGAGCTCAAGTCCAAGATCGAGGAAACCGGCAAGATCAACGACGATCTGCAGAACCTCATCACCTCCACCGACATCGCCACGGTGTTCGTCGACCGCGGCATGCGTATCAAGAGGTTCACTCCACGCGCCGCCAGCATCTTCAACATCATCGTCAGCGATACCGGCCGCTCGCTGCTCGACATCACCCATCGCCTGGACTACCCGGAGCTGGCCACCGATGCCAATCAGGTCTTCGAGTCCCTCGGCCAGATCGAGCGGGAGGTTCGCAGCCACGATGACCGCTGGTACCTGGCGCGGTTGCTGCCCTACCGTACCGCGGAGGACCGCATCGAAGGCGCGGTGCTGACCTTCATCGACATCACCGAGCGCCGCAAGGCCCAGGATCGTGCCCGCGATGGCGAGGAAAACATGCGCCTCATGGCGCAGAACATCCATGACTATGCCATCGTCACCCTGGATGCCGGCGGCATCATCAACAGCTGGAACGGTGGCGCCACCCGGCTGTTCGGCTACAGCGAACGCGAGGCGCTGGGGCAGCCCATGGGCCTGATCTTCACTCCGGAAGACCTGGCCGCCCAGGTTCCGGAAGCGGAGCTGCGCCAGGCCGACGAGCAGGGCGCCGCCCAGGACGAACGCTGGCTCAGGCGCAAGGATGGCAGCCGCCTCTATTGCACCGGAGTGCTCAGTCGCATGAGCAACGCCTCGGGCGGTCGCGGCTATGCCAAGATCGCCCGGGACGCCACCGCCGATCACGTGCTTGCCAGCGAGAATGCCAATCAGCAGGCACAGCAGCGCGCCCTGGTGCAGCTCAAGGACGAGTTCTTCGCGGTGATGTCCCACGAACTCAAGCACCCGCTGAACCTCATCCAGCTCAACAGCGAGCTGCTGGCCCGTTCACCGGCGCTGCGTGACGTGCCTCTGGCGCGCCGTGCCACCGAGGCCATCCAGCGCGCGGTGCGCAGCCAGGCGCAGATCATCGACGACCTGCTCGACCTGTCGCGCATCCGCACCGGCAAGCTCAAGCTGGAGCGCCAGAGCCTGGACCTGGCCCAGCAGCTGCGCGAGATCGCCGAGGTGATCCGCCCGTTGGCAGACGAGGTGCAGGTCAGTTGCTCCCGGTTACCGGGGGCACCGCTGCATGTCCAGGCGGATGCCACCCGGATCGGCCAGATCGTCTGGAACCTGCTCAACAACGCCATCAAGTTCACCCCGGCGGGTGGCCGGGTGGAGATCAGTCTGAGGGTTGAGGATGGCGAGGCCCGGTTGGACGTCACCGACAATGGCCAGGGCATAGCCCCGGACTTCCTGCCGCGGGTGTTCGACATGTTCGGCCAGGCGGAAATGAAATACACCGCCCGCGCCCAGCATGGTCTGGGGATCGGGCTGGCACTGGTCAAGCAGCTGGTGGAAGCCCATGGTGGGCGCATCGAGGCCCACTCCGAAGGCCTCGGCCTGGGCGCGCGCTTCAGCGTCTGGCTGCCGCTGTGCCAGGGCGAAGAGCTCCAGCTGGCCGAGGCGCAGGCGGAAGGGCAGTCCATCGCGGGACTGCGGGTGCTATTGGTGGACGACTCTCCCGACATCGTCGAGACCCTGCAGCTGTTGCTCGAAGAGGAAGGCGTCCTGGTCACCGCAGCGACCGACTCTCGGAGCGGCCTGGCGCTGGCCCAGGAGCGAGATTTCGACGTCATTCTCTCCGACATCGGCATGCCGAAGATGGACGGCCACGAATTCCTGCGCCAGGTGCGGGCAGGCGATCGCAACGTCGGCACCCCGGCGGTGGCCCTGTCTGGCTATGGCACCCGGCTGGATATCGACAAGGCACGGGCGGCGGGTTTCGCCCGGCATCTGAACAAGCCGGTCAGTTTCGAGGCGCTGATCGCCATCCTGCAGGAGCTTCAGGCGGCCGGTTAAGGGCGCGCGGGCGGTAGCTTAGTCAGACGATTCGCGGCACACTCGGGAGCCATCGGGGCGCCCGCCCAACCGGGCCGGCGGCCCCGTTTCCCGCCAGAGGAGCGCCGCGATGACCCGTCTCACCGCCAAGGATTTCTCGCCCGAACTGCTCGAACTCTACGACTTCTATGTGCACGGTCGCATCAGCCGCCGCGACTTCCTCGACCGCGCCGGCGCCTGCGCCGCGGTGCTGGGGCTGTCGGCCACCGGGGTGCTGGCGGCCCTGACGCCCAACTACGCCCTGGCCACCCAGGTCGAGTTCACCGATCCGGACATCGTCGCCGAATACGTCTACTACCCCTCGCCCAAGGGCCATGGACGGGTCCGCGGCTATCTGGTGCGACCAGCCAAGGCCAGCGGCAAGGTGCCGGCGGTGGTGGTGGTCCACGAGAATCGCGGCCTCAATCCCTATGTCGAAGACGTCGCCCGACGCCTGGCCAAGGCCGGCTATCTGGCCCTGGCGCCGGATGGCCTCACCTCCATGGGCGGTTACCCCGGCAACGACGACAAGGGCCGCGAATTGCAGCAGCAGGTCGATCCGGAAAAGCTGATGAACGACTTCTTCGCCGCCGTGGAAACCCTGATGGGCCACGAATTCAGCACCGGCAAGGTCGGCATCACCGGTTTCTGTTATGGCGGCGGGGTGGCCAATGCCGCCGCCGTGGCCTATCCGGAGCTGGCTGCGGCGGTACCCTTCTATGGACGTCAGCCGCGCGCCGAAGAGGTGGCCGCGATCAAGGCGCCGCTGCTGATCCACTACGCCGAGAACGATCCGCGCATCAACGAGGGCGCCGCCGCCTACGAAGCGGCGCTCCAGGCGGCCGGCAAGACCTACGAGGTGCATCGCTATGCCGGCACCAACCATGGCTTCCACAACGATTCCACCCCGCGCTACGACGAAGCGGCCGCGCGGCTGGCCTGGGACCGTACCCTGGGCTGGTTCGGTCGCTATCTCGCCTAGGCTTGGCACTCCGCCGGAGACCCCTGATGCCGCAATTGCGTATCCCCGCCGTCTACATGCGTGGCGGTTCCAGCAAGGGCGTGTTCTTTCATGCCCGCGACCTGCCGCCGGCCGGTCCGGCGCGCGATGCGCTGCTCCTGCGGGTGATCGGCAGCCCCGATCCCTATGGCAAGCAGATCGACGGCCTGGGCGGCGCCACCTCCAGCACCAGCAAGGTGGTGGTGATCGCGCCTTCCCGCCGACCGGACTGCGACGTCGACTACCTGTTCGGTGCCCCGGCCATCGCGGTGCCGGTGATCGACTGGTCGGGCAACTGCGGCAATCTCAGCGCCGCCGTCGGGCCGTTCGCCATCAGCGAGGGCCTGGTCCAGACGCCGCGCGAGGGCCTGGCCACGGTGCGCATCTGGCAGGCCAATCTCGGCAAGCGCATCCTCGCCCACGTTCCCATGCTCAATGGCGAGGTGCAGGAAGAGGGGGATTTCCGTTTCGACGGCGTGGCCTTCCCGGCCGCCGAAGTGGTGCTCGATTTTCTCGATCCCGCAGGTAGCGACGGCAGCGTGCTGCCCACCGGGCGGGCGGTCGACGAGCTCGACGTCCCGGGGCTGGGCCGGCTGCCGGTGACCCTGCTCAATGCCGGTAATCCCACCGTCTTCGTGCGGGCCGAGACCCTGGGTCTCAGCGGCACCGAGACCCTGGGTCTCAGCGGCACCGAGACCCAGGCGCAGGTCAACGGCGACACGGCGCTGCTGGCGCGCCTGGAAACCCTGCGCGCGGCGGGCGCGGTGGCCATGGGCCTGGCCGCCACGGCCGCCCAGGCGACGGCGGAACGCCCGCATACGCCCAAGCTGTGCCTGATCGCCGAGCCCCAGACCTACCGGGCGGCCGGTGGCAAGCAGGTCCAGGCCGAGGAGCTCGACGTCATCGCGCGGATGATCTCCATGGGCAAGCTGCACCACGCCATCCCCGGTACCGGCGCGGTCGCCGTGGCCGTGGCCGCGGCGCTGCCCGGGACTCTGGTCAATGCAGTCACCGGCGACCTGCCAGGCGGCCAGGTGCGCATGGGCCATACCGCCGGCAGCCTGGCGGTCGGCGCCCAGGCACGCGAGGTCGACGGCAGCTGGCAGGTGGAAAAGGCCAGCATGAGCCGCAGCGCCCGGCGCCTGATGGAAGGCTGGGTGCGGGTACCGGCGGAGAGTAGGTTGGGCTGAGCGCAGCGAAGCCCAACGAGCGGATAGCCTGGCGCACCTCGGCCCTCACCCCAACCCCTTCCCAGGGGGAAAGCAGGCGATCGAGTCTGGCGCGCCTGTGGCTCGATCTCTTGCCGGTGTCCTGGCGTAGCGTGGAAAACCGCGCAGCGTTTTCCACTGGGCAAGCTCACGTCATCCGTGGACAAGACTGTGTCGTTATCCCCTCCACGGTCGAGGTCGGCCGCGCAGGCTGGCCTGCACTGGCTCCGTCGTCGAAGTCCGGCACCCTTGGTTTAGGGCCTTGTCGGACCTCAGGGTCCTTCGATCAGATCGCGGATGCGCACCGCCAGGGCGTCCATGGCGAAGGGCTTGGTCATCACATGCATGCCGGGCTCCAGGTGGCCATTGCCGACCACCGCGTTCTCGGCGTAGCCGGTGATGAACAGCACCCTGAGGCCCGGGCGGCGCTGGCGGGCGGCGTCGGCCATCTGCCGGCCGTTCATGCCGCCGGGCAGGCCGACGTCGCTGATCAGCAGGTCGATGCGCACATCGGATTCCAGCAGCCGCAGCCCGGAGCTGGCATCCGCCGCTTCCAGCGCGGCGTAGCCCAGTTCCTCCAGCACCTCCACCACCAGCATCCGCACCGTGGGTTCGTCATCCACCACCAGCACCGTCTCGCCGTGACCCTGGCGTGGCAGGGCCGGTTGGCTGGCGATGAGGTCCACACCGGTCGCCGTCTCGCGATGGCGCGGCAGGAAGAGGGTGACGCTGGTGCCCTGATCGACCTGGGAATGGATGCGCGCCTGGCCGCCGGATTGGCGCACGAAGCCATAGATCATCGACAGGCCGAGCCCGGTGCCCACGCCGATCGGCTTGGTGGTGAAGAAGGGATCGAAGGCCTTGGCGATCACTTCGGGCGGCATGCCGCAGCCAGTGTCGGTCACCGCGAGGGCGATGTATTCACCCGGCTCCAGGTCGCGTACCCGGGCCATGCGCGTATCCAGCGCCCGGTTGGCGGTCTCGATGACGATGCGGCCACCCTCGGGCATGGCGTCGCGGGCATTGATGCAGAGGTTGAGCAGGGCATTTTCCAGCTGCGGCGGATCGACCAGGGTCGACCAGAGCTCGCTGCTGGCCACCACCTCGATCTGGATGGCCGGACCCACCGTGCGGCGGATCAGGTCTTCCATGCCGGCTACCAGGCGATTAACGTCGGTGGGCTTGGGGTCCAGCGTCTGCCGGCGGGAAAAGGCCAGCAGCCGATGGGTCAGGGCGGCGGCGCGGATGGCAGCGCCCTGGGCCGCGGTGGTGTAGCGCTCCAGGTTGTTCAGCCGGCCCTGGCCGATGCGCACCGTGAGCAGGTCCAGACTGCCGACGATGCCGGCGAGCAGGTTGTTGAAGTCGTGGGCCAGGCCGCCGGTGAGTTGGCCGACCGCTTCCATCTTCTGCGACTGGCGCAACTGCTCTTCCAGCACGGCCTGGGTCTCCATGGCCTCCTTTTCCCGGGTCACGTCCCGACCGGCCCCGGTGAGGTGCTCCTGATCGAGGTCCAGCGACAGCGTCCACGTCAGCCAGCGCCAGCTGCCATTCGCCGCCTGGACACGATTCTCCACCCGGGTCGGCAGCCCGCTGCGACGCAGTTCGTCCAACGCCACCAGCACGCCCGGCAGATCGTCGGGGTGAATGAGTTCGGTATAGGGGCGGCTGAGCAACTCGGCCTCGGAATAGCCCAGGCCGCGCGACCAGGACGGACTCACCCGCAGGAGCTGCCCGGTGAAGTCGGCGGTGAGCAGCAGATCCTCGCTGAGGGCCCAGAGCCGGTCGCGCTCGGCGGTACGCGCCTGGACCTCCTGGCTGAGGCTGAGATTCTGCGCCTGGATCAGCGCCTGGGCGTCGCGCTGGGCGGTGACGTCCTGGGCGAAGACATAGAAGCCGTCCACCGCACCGCGCGCATCCCGACGCGGGCGATAGTGGATGTCGGCGATGCGCCGCCGACCGTCCGGCCAGGCCCAGGGTAGATCCAGGCGCGCCGGAGTGCCGTCCAGGGCGGCCTGGATGGCCGGGCGGCGAGCGGCGAACAGCTCCGGGGCGAATACCTCGGCCATGCTGCGACCCAGGATGCTTTCCGGCGCGTCCTCGAACCACTTGGGCGCCTCGACGTTGGCGAAGCGATAGATCAGGTCACGATCGACGAAGGCGATCAGGCAGGGCAGGGTGTCAGCCACCAGGCGCAGATTGAGTTCGCTGTCGCGCAGGGCACGTTCCGCGGTCAGCCGCGCCGTCGCCGAGCGGGTGCGATTGGCGACCTCGCGGATGAATTGCAACTCGGCCGGCGTCCAGTGCCGAGGTTGGCTGGAACCGATATAGAGCAGGGCCACCAGGTTGCCGTGCTCGAACAGCGGCAGGTTGACGAGGGCGCGGGTATCCAAGCGTTGCAGGGCCGCGAGGTTGTCACGGGTGCGGCGGTCTTCGTGGACATCCTCGATCACCACGGTTTCGCCGCGCTTGAAGGCCTCGCTGTAGCTGCCGTAGTCGCGGAAATTCAGGGTGCCCATCAGGCTGCGGGCGCCCGGGATCGTCCAGTCGCGCCCCACGGTGATGGTCTCGGCGTCGGCGTCCACCAGGCCATAGCCCACCAGGTGGGCATCCAGGGTGGTACCCAGGGTGGCGCAGGCCAGTTCGGTGACGGCCTCGATGTCGCCCAGCTGGCTGAAGCCTTCGCCGAGTTCGGCCAGCGCCCTGCGATAGCGCTCTTCGTCGCGAGTGACCTGGGCGGCCTGCTCGCGCTCGGTGACATCCAGGAACAGCACCAGAAAGCTGTCCGGCCCGGCCTTGTGCGCATGGCCTTCGTACCAGCGGCCGTTGTGCTGGAATTGCCGCACATAGCTGAACGACTGGCCGGTATCCACCACCCGGGTGAAATCTTCCACCCAGAAGTCTTCGAGATCGGGAAACAGCGTGCGCGCGGTCTGGCCCACCGCCTGTTGCGCGCTCAAGCCGAAGTGCGCGCAACAGGCGCGATTGACCTGATCATAGCGCCAGTCGCGGCCACGGCCCTGCCCATCGCGCAGGATGGTGCCGAGGATGAAGCCCTCGTCCAGTTGCTCGAACAGGCTTCGCCAATAGCGCTCGCTGTCCGCCAGTTGCCGCTGCACCTCGCCCACGTGGCGCTGGCTGTCACGCAGGGCCTGGCCGGCCAGGTGCTGGGACGTGCGGTCGCGCAGGATCTTGACGAAGCCGGTATGGCTACCGGCGTCATCGTGCAGCGGATGCATCTCGCCGCTGGCCCAGAAGCGGGTGCCGTCGCGCCGCAGGTGCCAGCGCTCGTCTTCGGCACGGCCGTCCTGCAGCGCCAGCCGCATTTCCAGCGCGGCCCGGCCGCTCTGGTTGTCTTCCGGGGTGAAGAAGCGCTCCGCCGGTGCGCCGCGAATCTCCGCAGCGGTCCAGCCCAGCAGGCGCTCGGCGCCGCTGTTCCAGTCGGTGATCACCCCGGCCGGATCGAGCACGATCATGGCGAAATCGATGGCGCCATCGAAGATCGCCAGGCGCCGCTGGGCATCCTGGGGCGGCAGCGCCGTGCATTGATCGAGCGCGGCACGGAGATGGCGGACTTCGGCCTGGAGGTCAGCGTGGGAGGGAGCGGATTCAGCCATGAGGTCTTTCAAGCGCGTGGGCAGCGGAGGCGGACGCCAGTGACGTCCAGTAAGGGCCTTAGAGTAAGAGAGTCGGGCGCCGGCTAGCGATCTGCCAGCACCTTTTTCCGACAGGCAGGGAATTAAGTAGCCGTTACGGCATCAGACAAGTGCCGGCACCAAGCGGCCAGCCGTCCATCCGAGCCTTGTGATCCAATTCGAGTAATTTCGGTCTATTTAGTCGTACTAATGAAGTAGCGTTGCCATGACCGATGTAGTTTCTTCCGCAGCCGTTACCACCGTGCTGGTCGTCGAAGACGATCCGGTGTTGAGATCGCTGGCGACGGAGGTGTTCGAGATGGAGGGTTATGCCGTCCAGTCGTTCGACACCGCCGATGCCGCCTGGTGCTGGTTCGAAGCCGACCCGCTGCCGCCTGATCTCCTCTTCACCGACGTGCGCATGCCCGGTCGGCTGGATGGTCTCGCCCTGGCCAAACAGGTGCGTCAGCGCTTTCCACAATTGCCGATCCTGGTGTCGTCCGGCTATACCGGCCAGCAGTATGCCGAGCGCGAAGACCGGGCGCTGTTCCTGCCCAAGCCTTGGACCATCGACCAGTTGCTGAAGGCCTGCGGCCAGTTGGGCGTCTAACCGCCTGCCTGACACGCGCGCGCGCGGCGTACCGCCGAATCCACCTCATCCAGCGTCCAGGGCTTCTGCAGGAAGATCACCTGCGGGGGCAGCGCCGTGGTGATTTCGTAGCCATAGCCGGAAGTGATCACCATCGGCAACTCGGGCCAGCGCTGCAGGAGCATCTGCGCCAGCTCGCCGCCGCGCAACTGGCCGGGCATCAGGTGATCGGTGATCACCAGCGCCGGAGCGTCCTGCTGCTGTAGCAGATGCACCAGGGCGTCGTCCGCATTGTCGAAGCGCGTGCAGGTCCATTGCAGTCGTTCTTCGAGATGATTGCCCAGCAGTTCGGCGAGCATCCCGTTGTCTTCGATGACGACGACGTAGGGCAGGGAGGAGGGCAGGGTCATCGGGACTTCCGGAACACGCGATGCGACGGTTCCGGAAGTCTAGCAGAGCTGTTTCACATTCCGCCCTGCATTCGTCTGACGATTTTTAGAACTCCAGAACGATCTTGCCGAAATGGCTGCCGTCCTTCTGGAAGGCGAACGCCTGGCCGATCTCCTGCAGTGGGTAGCTGCGGTCGATGACCGGCTTAATCCCCGTGCTTTCCAGCGCCCGGATCATCTCCTGCTGGTGACGGCGGCTGCCGACGATCAACCCCTGCAACCGCTGGTGGCGGCGCATCAGATTGGCCGTGGGGACCTGCCCTTCCACCCCGGTGAGCACCCCGATCAACGCCAGGTGACCGTGGATACGCGCGGCCTGGATGGATTGCGCCAGCGTCGCCGGGCCGCCCACTTCCACCACGATGTCGACGCCCCGGCCTCCGGTGATGGCCTGCACCTTGGCGCCCCACTCGGGTTCGCTGCGATAGTTGATCAGGTGATCGGCGCCCAGGGCATAGGCGCGCTTCAGCTTCTCGTCCGAGGACGAGGTGGCGATCACCGTGGCGCCCATGGCCTTGGCCATCTGCAAGGCGAAGATCGACACGCCGCCAGTGCCCATGACCAGCACGCTGTCGCCAGCCTTGAGGCCACCGTCCACCACCAAAGCGCGCCAGGCGGTGAGCCCGGCGGTGGTCAGGGTCGCCGCCTCGGCATGGCTGTAGCCCTTGGGCGCGCGGGTGAAGGCCGTGACCGGGCGCACCACCACCTCGCAGGCGAAGCCGTCGACACCATCGCCAGGGGTAGTGGAAAAATCATCGATGGGCGGCTCGCCGTCCAGCCAGTGGGGAAAGAAGGTCGAGACCACGTGATCGCCCACGGCGAATTCGCTGACGCCTGCGCCCACGGCCTCGACCACCCCGGCGCCATCGGACATGGGAATACGGCCATCGGCGGTCGGCATCTTGCCCAGCACCACGCCCAGGTCATGGAAATTCAGCGAGCTGGCCTTGATCCGTACCCGGATCTCGCCGGCCCCTGGTTGTCCCGGATCAGGCAGTTCGCAGGATTCCAGCTGGTCCAGACCACCGGGTTTGCGTAGGCGTATGGCATGCATGAGAGATCCTCCGGACTGTGGCGAGCAGGACGCTCGCGGGTCAGTAGAGGACCACGGCAGGGGGCGCAGGATTCCCGAAAGGGACCTGCGCCCTGGGCTTTACTTGATCGCCTTCTGCAATTGCTGCAGCTGTTGGGTACGGGTGTTCAAGCGGGCTTCGCCACGTTCGGCGTCGATCTTCTTCAGTTCGGCTTCGGCCATGCGCAGCTTGATGGTCTGCATGGCGGTCTGGATGCGTTGCTGGGTCAGGTAAGCCAGCTGGTCGACGGTACGCTCGTTCTCACCGTCCTTGTAGGCCTTGTCGGTCTTGGCCAGCCAGGTGCCGGCATCCTTGGTTTCCAGCGCCGCCAGCTGGGTGGCCTGGGGCTGGGATTCGAGGGCGGCGTAGTCGTTGCGCGCCTTTTCCAGGTTGGGGTTGGGCGGGGTGGCGCAGGCGGCCAGGGTCAGCGCCGACATCAGCGGGAGCAGAAAACGTTTACGCATGGTTTCGTCCTTCAAGAGAGCGGGCAGCCTTACTGCTGCACCTTTTTCTGTAGATTCTGTTGCAGCTGGAGGTTGATCTGACCTTCCTCACGGATCTGCTGGATGCTGTTCTGGGCATCCTGCAGTGCCGCCGCGGCCTTGGCAGCCTGGGTCTTGCGGGTCGCCAGACGGGCATCCCACTCGGCCTGCTCGGCCAGTTGCTTGGCTTCGTCGTACTTCTCGTTGGACAGGGCCGCCTGGGCCTGGGTCCACTTGTCCTGGGCCGACTTGGTCTCGATGGGGGCGAACTGATTGCCGCCGCCGCTCACGGCTTCGTTGACGGCCGACTGGGTCACGGCCATCTGCGCGGTCGGCGGGTTGCCGGCGCAGCCCGCGAGCAGCAGGCCGCCGCCCAGGATCAGGCTGGCGAGCAGCGCACGAGGCGCGGAGAACGGGAAGGCACGAGCGGGACCGGTTTTCATCCGAACATTCCTGGCGGGTCGCCCGGAATGGGCGACAGTGCCTTTGAGACGGCGAAAACGCGGCGAGGTTCGCTGCGAGCGCTGCGCTCAAGGCCAGGGGGTCCTGGCCGATATCTGTTGTCTGATAACAACAGAGCCAATGGCCCCGGAGACTTCCATGCTGTTACGCAACTGCAACATCGCGCCTCGCGCGGCCCTGGGCTTCGGCCTGATCGCCCTGATGGTGGCTTTTCTCGGCCTGTTTTCGTTGGCGCAGATGGCGGGTATTCGCGAGCGCCAGGTGGTGACGGAGCGTGACTGGGTACCCAGCATCCGCGCGGTAGACGCCATTCGCGAGAACATGCTGCGCATCCGTACCATTTCCTTGCGTCTGGCGCTGGACCCGGACCCGCGCAACATCGATACCTACGTCGGCCAGTACGAGGCGCGCAACAAGGTACTCATGGCCGGCATCAGGGCCTATGAGGGCTTTGTCGACACTCCCGAGGAACACCAGCGCTGGGATCTCTTCAAGCGCGACTTCGCCACCTATCAGCAGGGCATGACCACGTCCTTCGCCCTGGCGCGCCAGGGCGATACCGCCGCGCTCAACAAGCTGACGCTGGTGGACATGAAGCCGGTGGTGGACGGCACCGGCAAGCAGCTGGGCGAATTGGGCGACTTCTATGCCGAGGGCATCGAGCGCGACGGCAAGATCTCGGCGGACCGCTACGACGCCTCACGGCTGATTGTCATCGCGGTGATCGCCCTGGCCGCCCTGGCCACGGTGCTCATGGCCTGGCTGCTGACCCGCAGCATCGTCGGGCCGCTGCGCGAGGCGCTGCTGGCCGCCCGCCGCGTCGCCCAGGGCGACCTGACGCAGACCCTGGCCGTGCAAGGCCGCGACGAGGTGAGCGAATTGCAGCGCGCCCTGCAGCAGATGCAGGCGCAGCTGCGCGAGACTCTCTCGCGTATCGCCGGCTCCTCCACCCAGCTGGCGACCGCCGCCGAAGAACTCAATGCGGTCACCGAGGCCGCTGGCCAAGGCCTGCAGCAGCAGAACGACGAGCTCGAACAGGCCGCCACGGCCGTCACCGAGATGAGCACCGCGGTGGACGAAGTGGCGCGCAACGCCGTCTCCACCTCCGAAGCCTCGCGGGCCTCCAGCCAGGCCGCGCAGCAAGGCCAGACCCGTGTCGCCGACACTCTGGGCGCCATCGCCGCCTTGTCCGACGAGGTGTCCGCCACCGGGACGCTGGTCCAGCGGCTCGCCGAGCAGTCCCAGGACATCGGCAAGGTGCTCGACGTCATTCGCGCCATCGCCGAACAGACCAACCTGCTGGCGCTCAATGCGGCCATCGAGGCGGCGCGGGCCGGCGAGGCCGGTCGCGGGTTCGCCGTGGTCGCCGACGAAGTGCGCGCCCTGGCCAGCCGCACCCAGCAGTCCACCCTGGAAATCGAACAGATGGTCTCCGGCATGCGCAGCGGTGCCACTCAGGCCCTGGGCTCCATGCACAGCAGCAGTCAGCGGGCCCAGGCCACGCGTGCCCTGGCGGAAACGGCGGGGGTGGCGCTGGACGAGATCAACAGCCGCATCGGCGAGATGTACGAGCGCAACCTGGTGATCGCCAGCGCGGCCGAAGAGCAGGCGCAGGTGGCCCGGGAAGTGGACCGCAACCTGGTCAACATCCGCGATCTCTCCACCCAGTCCGCCGACGGTGCCCGCCAGACCAACGCCGCCAGCCAGGAGCTGTCACGGCTGGCGGTGGACCTGCAGGGCCTGGTGAATCGCTTCCAGGTGTGAGCCCTAGGCCCGCACCGCCTGGTACAGCGCCCGGATCAGATCCGACTGGGTGATGATGCCGACCAGGCGGCGCGAGCCGTCGATGATGGGGATGTGGCGGTGGCCGTTCTCGGAAAACACCGGCACCAGGTCGATCAGCAGGCGGTCGGCGCTGGCCACCCGTACGGTGCGGGTCATGATGCGGCCGACGCTGTTTTCCTCCTGGCGCGTGCGCGGACGGACCAGCGAGCGCAGGCGCCAGCCGAGGCCTTCATGGACGTCCAGGTCGATCTGCCGCATGAAGTCGGCGACGGTGACGATGCCCAGCAGATAGCCCTGGCGATCCACCACCGGCAGCGCCTTGATGCGGCGGGCGCGCATCAGCGCCCAGGCTTCCTGCAGCGGCATCTCGGCGCGGGCCGTCACCGGTTCCTGGCTCATGACGTCGGCGCAGCGCAGCTCGCCCATCTTGCGCTGGTAGGCGCGCGCCTCCACCTGTTCGAGCAATTCGGCGAGGTCGTCGCGGCTGATGTCCAGCACCTGGTTGTAGCGCGCCAGCACGGCGTCCAGGTCGGCGCGCTGCAGGCGCGTCTCGCCGCTCGGCTCGACCGGGCGTGGCACATGGGGCCAGGGGCGCCGGGTCAGGTTGTTGTAGAGCAGACCGGCGCTCACCAGCAGCAGCGAATCCAGCGCCACCGGACTCCAGGCATAGCTGAAGTCCTGGGCGCCGATGAGCACCATCAGCAGCGCCGAGGCGCCGCCCGGGGGGTGCAGGCAGCGCAGCGTGAACATGGCGGCGATGGCCAGGGCGACCGCCAGCGCGGCGGCCAGGTTGGCTTCGGGAATCCACAGCGCGCAGGCGATGCCGATCAGCGCCGACAGGGTATTGCCGCCCACCACCGACCAGGGCTGCGCCAGCGGACTGGAGGGCAGGGCGAACACCAGCACGGCGCTGGCGCCCAGCGGCGCCACCAGCGCCAGCGCCAGGGCGCCATGCTGATGCACCGGCTGGCCTTCCAGCCACCAGGCCGCCAGGAGCGCGGCGAGCAGGATGCCGAGGCCGGCGCCCAGGCTGGCACGCAGGCGTTCGCGACCGTCGATGGGCAAGGGCGCTGGCCAGAAGGCGCGCAGGCCCTGGGCCAGACGGGCGTAGAGGGAGGGCGGGGAGGGCGGCGTAAGGGGTTCCTGGGGCATGGGCAAGCAGCTGCTGGGCAGAACGAGGGCGCTGATGGTCCACCCTGTACGCAGCCCTGGCAATACCGGCGAAGACCACCGGCCGCCACCGCAAGCGGCCAGGCGGCGACCAGAGCGACCGCGGCCCCGGGGAGATTTTCTGCTGCGACCGCCTGGATTGCCGTAGTAGGATCATCGGCTGGGTGTCGCCGCAACCTCGCGGTAGGACAGGTTGAATCGAGCGCAGGTCGGGCCGCCGCGCGGAGTACGGCTGCCCATGAACGCCCCCCTGTCTCCAGCGAAGGCCCTGGCCTTTCTCAATCGCTTCTGCGCGGCCGAAGCGGCCGGTGGCATCGTGCTGATGGTGGCCGCGGCCATCGCCCTGATCGTCGCCAACTCGCCGCTGGCCGCTACCTATTTCGCCAGCCTCCACGGGTACATCGGTGGCCTTTCGCTCGGTCACTGGATCAACGACGGCCTGATGGCCATCTTCTTTCTGCTGGTCGGCCTGGAAATCAAGCGCGAGATGGCGGTCGGCCAACTCGCCCGTTGGGGCGATCGCGCCCTGCCGGGCCTCGCTGCCCTCGGTGGCATGCTGGTGCCGGCGCTGCTCTATGCCCTGGTCAATCGCCACGATTCCCAGACCCTCGCCGGCTGGGCGATTCCCGCCGCCACCGACATCGCCTTCGCCCTCGGCGTGCTGTCGCTGCTGGGGTCGCGGGTGCCGCCGTCGCTCAAGGTGTTTCTCTCGGCCCTGGCGATCCTCGATGACCTCGGCGCCGTACTGATCATCGCGCTCTTCTATACCAGCGACCTCTCCACCACCATGCTGCTGGCCGCAGCCGGTCTGGTGGCCGTGCTGTTCCTGCTCAATCGCTGCAAGGTCACGTCTCTGCTGCCCTATCTGCTGGTCGGGGCGCTGCTGTGGTTCTGCATGCTGCGCTCGGGTATCCATGCGACCCTGGCCGGGGTGATTCTGGCGCTGTTCATTCCGCTGGGCGATACCGAGGCCGACGATGCCTCACCGCTACTCAGGCTGGAGTCCGCGCTGCACCCCTGGGTGGCCTTCCTGATCGTGCCCCTGTTCGGCTTCGCCAATGCCGGGGTGTCCCTGGCCGGGATGTCGCCCGCCAATCTGCTCGATCCGGTCCCCCTGGGCGTGACCCTGGGGCTGTTCTTCGGCAAGCAGATCGGGATTTCCCTCATGGCGGTGCTGGCCATCCGCAGCGGCCTGGCGCGGCTGCCGGAAGGCGCCAGCTGGCTGCAGCTCTATGGCGTGGCGCTGCTCTGCGGCATCGGCTTTACCATGAGTCTGTTCATCGGCGCCCTGGCCTTTCCGGGGGCGCCCTTCCTGGTCGACGAGGTCAAGATCGGGGTGCTGCTGGGGTCGCTGTTGTCCGCCCTGGCCGGCATTGCCGTCCTGCTCCTGGCCGCCCGCCGTCGTTGAGAGGAGTCTGAGATGCCCTATGCGCTGTTCGCGGTGATGTTCGGCGGAGCCCTGGGCAGCGCCTGCCGCTGGTGGGTCGGTCTGCGGCTGAATGCGCTGTTCCCGCTGCTGCCCCTGGGCACGCTGCTGGTCAATCTGGTCGGCGGCTTCGTGATCGGCCTGGTACTGGGGCTGTTCTCCCGCTACCCGGGACTGGATGCCCAGTGGCGGCTGCTGCTGGTGACCGGCTTCTGCGGCGGTTTCACCACCTTCTCGACCTTTTCCGCCGAAGTGGTGACGCTGCTGCAGAGCGGCCGCCTGGGCTGGGCGGCGCTCACCGTGACCGTCCATGTGCTGGGGTCGCTGCTGCTGACCCTGGCCGGTTTCGCCCTGGCCGGTCGCCTCGGCTGAGGCGATCGGCCAGCCGGACCTAAGCCGGCGCGATCGGGGCCTGGCGCCGCGGTTTGAATCTCAGCGCCGGCGCCTCGATCAGGTGCCAGGAGAGCACCGCGAGGACCAGGGTCAGGGCATAGCTCACCAGCAGGAAGCCGGGCAGCGAGAAGCCGTCGGGAAACCAATGCATGAGCAGCTGCTGGACCGGGAAGTTGAACAGGTAGAGGCCGTAGGAATAGTCGCCGAAGCGGTCGAACCCGTGCAGCACCGGTACCTGCACCTGGGCCAGGTAGATGATCACATAGGCCAGTGACACCAGGTGGATCACCGGCAGGATGTGCCAGACGATGGCCGCCAGCGACAGCAGGCAGAGCGCCAGGGCGATATCCAGGCGCCAGGGGATGCGCGGTCCCGCGAGCTGCAGCAGGGCACCGGCGAAAAAGAACATGCCCAGGCTGAACACCTTGTGCAGCACGAAACTGGCGACGCCCATCTGCGGCAGCAGCAGGAAGTTGCCCAGCACCAGCACCACCAGGGTGGCCATGACCACCGAGCGGGTCAGCAGCCCCAGCACCCCGATGATCAGCAGCGACAGGTACATGAACACCTCGTAGGGCAGGGTCCAGTAGCTGCCGTTCACCGTGTCCGGAAAGGGATTGCCGGTGAAGACGCCGGGCAGTTCGAAGCGTGTCATCAAGAGGATGTTCTTGAAGAAGCCCAGGGTCTGGCGATCGCTGAAGTAGGCACTCGTCTCGCGACTGGTGGCCAGCCAGCCCACCACCAGCACCGAGAACAGCACCGAGACGATCAGCGCCGGAAAGATCCGCAGGGCGCGCTTGAGCAGAAAGTCCAGGGGATTGCGACTGCGCTGGAAGGATGCCGTGATCAGGAAGCCGCTGATCACGAAGAACACATAGACGGCGATGTTGGCCGCGTCGGTGAAGCCGGTGAAGTTGAGGATCGGTTCGGCACCGATGTGTCCCGAGAGCCAGAAGCCGTGGCCGATCACCACGGTGGACGCCGCGGCGAATCTGAGGACATCGAAGTTGTTGCGTCCCGGGGGGACGTGGGCGGTAGTCATGTCTGCTCCTCGCAGCCGTGGCCCATGCCGCGGCCGCCGCCCGGGAGCGAACTCCAGGCGGACAGCGACGCAGACGGCATCGGCGGAAACGCCCGTCGGCGAGACGGACGCAGGCAAAGGCCGCTGCCGGCTGAACCGGCAACGAAAGGGCGACTGCCGACGCGATCAGCGCGATCGGCCAGCCGGCGAGGGCAGGGTGCTATGGGGGGCTGAGCGGCGCTAAAGCGGGCGTCATGCGCCAGGACTCCGGAAAAGCGGCGCCGCAAGAAGGAACGGGGGCGGCGAGGCGTGCGCAGGCGAGCGGGGTCTGGGGCCTCCCGGCCGCCCCGCTCGTTGCGTACGCCTCGCTCATCAGGCGCTGGCCTGCAGCGGCTGTTCGTGCACGTCTTGCGACTGTTCCAGGGCGAAGGGTTCCTGGGCGAAATACAGGGCGGCGCTCTGGCGGGCGTGATCGCCGAATTCATGCGGATGGCGCATGACGATCTGCTCGAAGGCGCCCGGCTCCAGGCCGTCTTCGTAGAAGCCGTTGTGGCACTGCAGGATGCCCGAGGCGCAGACGCTGCGCTCGACCGCGGCGATCAGGCCGCCGGCTCTGAGGCTCTTGACGATGTTGTGCGGCAGCCGCTGGCGGCGACGCAGGCTGGCGGCGGTGTCGCTGAGGGTATCGAGGATCTCGGTCTCGGCGGGCGTCAGCTTGCGTACGTCCAGCTTGGACTTCTGCACCAGGTAGCGACGGGAGAGCAGGCGGGCCTGGTCGTTGAGGGCCTTGAGCACCGCGCCGCTGAGTTCACCGCGGGTGAACAGGCCGGTTTCCAGGGCGATCAGGTAGGACCAATCGTTGATGAGCGGAATCTTGCTGATGTCACGTTCCATGTGAGTGCCTGCGTCCATTTAAGTTGGCTAATTGAGGATAGGACACCCCAATGGTTCCAGTTCGCCAGTATAAGGTGACGAGTGGCATGGAATTTGACGGTCCTGACAAGAATTGTCGGTTTTTTGTCGAAGTGGGTCACGCCTTGAGGATGCAACCTCGACGCTGCGCTTGGGGTCCCTTGCTAGAGCCCTGGCGCGAGTCGGGTAACCCTCCGTAACGTCAGGTGATGAGATGAGTGATCCCGCAGCCCCTTCGCCCTCCGCCGATCTCGAGTGCGATGTTGCCGTGATCGGTGCCGGAACCGCTGGCCTCGCCGCCGAACGTGCCGCGCGGCGCCAGGGCGCGCGCACCCTGCTGATCGACGACCGCTGGGCCGGTACCACCTGCGCCTCTGTGGGCTGCATGCCTTCCAAGCTGCTGATCGTCGCCGGGGAGGCCCATCACGCCGTCCGCCGCGCCGGCACCTTTGGCATCGAGGTGGGCAGCGTCAGCGTCGATGGCGCGGCGGTCATGGCACGGGTGCGGCGCGAGCGCGATCACTTCGTTGCAGCGACCAAGCAGGGTTTCGCCAAGCTACCCGAAGGTGTGGCCCAGCGCGCTACCGCGCGCTTCGTGGCGCCGGATCGCCTGCAGCTCAGCAATGGTAAGACTATAAAGGCGCGGACCGTGGTCATCGCCACCGGCTCCTATCCCCTGGTGCCTGAACCTTTCGCCGCCCTGGGCGAGCGAGCGCTGACCAACGAGACGATCTTCGAACTGCCCGATCTGCCGCGCTCCCTGGCGGTGATCGGCACCGGTCCGGTGGGCTTGGAACTGGCCCAGGCCATGGCTCGCCTCGGCGTGGCCGTCACCCTGTTCGGCCAGGACGATGGCCTGGGCGCGCTCAAGGACCTCAAGGTCAAGGCCGAGCTGCGCAAGATCCTGGAACAGGACATGACCGTGCTGCTGAACGTCGAGGTGGATGCCCGGCGCGACGGCGAGGGTGTGCGCCTGTCCTGGTCCGGCGCGGCGAGCGGCGAGGGCGCTTTCGACTACGTGCTGGTGGCCGCCGGGCGACCGCCGCGGCTGAAGGGCCTGGGTCTGGAAACCACCGGCATCGCGCTGGACGATCATGGCACCCCGGTCTACGACCCCGAGACGATGCAGTGCGGCGCCTCGTCGATCTTCATCGCCGGCGATGCCGATCATGACCGGCCCATTCTCCATGAGGCCTCCGACGAAGGCGCCATCGCCGGGCACAATGCCGCCTGCTATCCCGGGGTGCGACCGACCCCCAGATCGCCGCTGTTCTCGCTGATCTTCACCGATCCGCCGGTGGCCGTGCTGGGCAGTCCGCCCGACGAGGGCAGTCTGATCGGCACCTCTTCCTACCACGACCAGGGTCGCGCCCGGGTCGAGGCGCGCAACCAGGGCATCGCCCGCCTCTATGCCGAACCGGGCACCGGCAAGCTCACCGGCGCGGCCATGGTCGGACCGGGCATGGACCATATTGGCCATCTGCTGGTGCTGGCGCTGATCCATGGCGAGACCGCCAGTTCGCTGCTCGACATGCCCTTCTACCACCCCACCCTCGAAGAAGGCCTCAAGAGCGGCCTGCGCGAGATCTGCAAGGCTGCCCACAGCAGCCTGCGCGACGATCGTGACCAGGGCTCACCTTCTGGCGCCTGACACCCCGGAGATACCATGATCAAGCTGCATCACCTCGATTATTCCCGTTCGCACCGCGTGCTCTGGCTGCTCGAAGAACTGGGCCTGCCCTATGAGCTGGTCCGCTATCCGCGTACCGAAAGCTTCCAGGCGCCCGAAGCGCTCAAGCGCATTCACCCACTAGGCAAGTCGCCGGTGCTGGAAGATGGCGAGCTGCAACTGTCCGAGTCCTCGGCCATCCTGCGTTATCTCAACCAGCGCTATGGCGAAGGACGCTTCGCGCCGGAGCTAGGCACTGCCACCTGGGCCCATCACGAGGAATGGCTGGACTTCGTCGAAGCCTCCGCCTGGCCGCCGGTGCTGATCCTGATCTTTGGCAAGCGGGGCGATGTGGGCGTGCTAGAGCCTCGTGGCAAGCCCGAGCTGGACAGGGTGCTCGGCTATTTGAGCGAGCACCTGCGCGGCAAGCGCTACCTCGTCGACGACCGCCTGACCCTGGCCGACATCCAGCTCTCCTACCTAGGCGCCATGGTCGCCATGGCCGGGGTGCTGGACGACTATCCGGTGTTCAAGGCCTATTTCGAGGGCCTGCGCCAGTTGCCGGGTTGCCAACGAGCGGAGGCCAAGGGCGGCAAGATGCTGCCGGACACGCTGTAGTTTGGGTGATCTTGTTGGGCTTCGACGATAAGGCCGTCTCAGCCCACCCTACGGAGTGCACGGTCGTAGCCAGGTAGGTTGGGCTGAGCACCGCGAAACCCAACAGCAAGGTTCAGCCGATGCCAGAAGTGGAAAAGGCTGCGCTGTTTCCACGCTGCGGCCTTCTCTTGCACCTGATCTCGTAAGCGCGAAGGCAGCCCGTGCGGTGCGGCGGGGACATTCAGCGCGAAGAGCCGACCTCGTAGCGTGGATAACGGCGCAGCCTTATCCACGTGTCACCACACTCTTGCCCAACAAAAAAAGCCCCGCCGGGATCACCCGCGGGGCTTTCGCCATCTCAACCAGCCATCAGGCCTTGAAGCGCCGCACCAGGCCATCCAGCTCGCCCGACAGCTGCGACAGGCGCGAGGAGTCGCGGGTGGTGGACTGGGCCAGGCCTTCCACCTGCTGGGCATCGTCGTGGATCTGGGCGATGTGGCGATTGATGTCCTCGGCCACCTGGTGCTGTTCCTCGGCCGCGGCAGCGATCTGCAGTGCCTGGTCGCGGATCTCGTCCACCGACTGGCGGATGCCTTCGAAACTGCCACGCGCCTCGCTGATGGAGGTCACGCTGGTCTGCGACAGCTCCAGACTGGTCTCGATCTGGCGAGTGACCTCCTGGGTGCGCCGCGCGAGGCTGCCGAGCAGGCCGTCGATCTCGCCGGTGGAGTCGGCGGTGCGCTTGGCCAGGGCCCGCACCTCGTCGGCCACCACGGCGAAGCCACGCCCCTGCTCGCCGGCCCGCGCCGCCTCGATGGCGGCGTTGAGCGCCAGCAGGTTGGTCTGTTCGGCGATGCCGCGGATGGTATCGAGGATGGTGTTGATGTTGTGGCTGTCCTGCTCGAGCACCGCCATGGCCTGGGCCGACTGGGCCAGGCTGCCGCTGAGCCGGTTGACGTTGCCGGTGGCCTTCTCGATCTGGCCGTAGCCTTCCTGAACCTTGTGATGACCGGCGTCGGCGGAGGCCGCGGCCTGGCTGCAGGAGCGCGCGACCTCGTTGGAGGTGGCGACCATCTCGTTGAAGGCGGTGGAGACCAGTTCCACGGCCTCGCGCTGGCGACCGGCCACTTCGTTCATGCTGGCAGCCGCCTGGGTGGTGGTCTGCGACGCCTGCTGCAGATCGTTGGAGGCCTGGCCGATGCGTTGCACCAGCTGGCGGATGCTGGCGAGGAACTGGTTGAACCAGCCTGCCAGGGCGGCGGTTTCGTCCTTGCCCTGTACGTTCAGGCTCTTGGTGAGGTCGCCTTCGCCCTGGGCGATGGATTCCAGGCCAGCGGAAACGCCACGGATCGGCCGCACGATCATGCCGGCAAAGGCGGCGCCGAGCACCGCGAACAGCAGCGCCAGCACCGCGGTGATGCCGGCGATCTGCCAGGTCAGGGCGGTGGCCTTGCCCATGACTTCGCTGCGCTCGATCAGGCCGATGAATTTCCAGCCCAGGTCCTTGGCCTGATAGACGTCGACCATGTAGTCGATGCCGTTGAGCGTGACCTCACCCAGGCCGCTCTGGATGCCGCTGAGCGTCTGGTAGGCGTCGCCCAGCTCCTTGAGCTGCTTGAAGTTGTGCTTGGGATCACGCGGGTCGACCAGGACGTTGCCGCTGTCTTCCACCAGCAGCAGGTAGCCGCTTTGCCCCAGGGTGATGCTCTTGACCAGATCGGTGAGCTGCTTGAGCGAGATGTCCAGGCCCACCACGCCGCGGACCTTGCCGTTGGCGTCTTCCATCGTCCGCACCACGCCCATCAGGGCGACATCGTCCTGCGCCCAGTAGTAGGCCGGGGTGCGCACCACCTTGCCCGGATTGGCGATGGCGGTCTGGTACCAGGGCCGGACGCGCGGATCGTAGTTGGCCAGCTTGGTATCGTCCGGCCAGCTGACGTAGCCGCCATCGGTGAGGCCGACCGACAGGTAGGCGGTGGAGGGATGGGTCTTGGCGAAGCGGGTGAAATAGGCCAGCGCCTGCTGGCCCGCTTCCGGCTGCGGGAGCTGGGCGGCATCGGCGCCGCTGTAGTTCTTCAGCCCTTCCAGGGCGAGGACGCTGGGCTCCTTGGCCAGGAAGTCGACATTCTGCTGGATGCCGGCGAAGAATTGCTGGATGTTGCGATCGATCTGACGGATTTCGCGCCCGCTACCGTCGAGGAAGTCCCCAGTGGCCTGGCTGCGCACGTTCATGATGACCACGCCTGCCACCAGGATCACCGGGAGGCAGGCGGTTATCGCGAAAAGCGACGTGAGTTTTTGTTTGATGTTCATCGAAAGCCCCGGTCGCGCCCTGGCGCGAAGAATGACGGCGACATGCCTTCACTCTGCATCGGCTCCGGAAAGTCCGACTTGATACGCGATGAAAAATTATTCCATTTGGTCCGCAGCAGGCCGGAAAATCGCCGATCGGTCAGCTAACGACCCGCTATAACTCTTTCTTCAGCTGGCGTTCGATTTCTTCCAATGACTTGCCGCGCGTCTCCGGCAAGCAGAAATAGACGAACAAAAGCGAGCCCAGGTTGATGGCGGCGAAGCCATAGAAGGTGTAGTTGCCGATCCACTCCAGCGCTACCGGAAAACTGAAGGCCACGGTGGCGTTGCACAGCCACTGCACGGCCACCGCCACCCCGGTCAGCAGGCCACGGACCTGATTGGGAAACAGCTCGGACATCAGCAGCCAGTACACCGGCGCGACGCACATCTGCATGAACAGCAGGAACAGCAGGATGCAGGCCAGCGCCAGGTAGCTCTGGGTGAGGTTCTGCGGCAGCCACAGCAACACGCTGCCCAGCGCCAGTTGTGCCAGCACCACGATGACCAGGCCGATCAGCAGCAGGGTGCGGCGCCCGGCGCGGCCGATGGCCCAGATGCCCAGCAGGGTGGCGATCACCGAGACCACGCCATTGCCGATGGTGGCGGTGAGGGCCGCGCTGGTGCCCATGCCGGTGCTCTTGAGGATGATCGGCGTGTAGTACATGAAGGCGTTGACCCCGGTGAACTGGGCGACGAAGCCCAGGCCGATGCCCAGCAGCAGCAACTTGATCACCCAACCCTGACTCAGCAGTTCACGCAGGGGTGGTCGATGTTTGGCCTGCTCCTCGCTCTCGCGCATCTCCTCGACCTCGCGCTGCACCTCATCCGGGGTGTCGCGCAGGCGTTCCAGCACGGCCTCGGCTTCTTCGAGTCGCCCCTTGGCCGCCAGCCAGCGCGGCGAGGTGGGCAGCAGGAAGGTGCCGGCGAACAGCAGGATGCCCGGCACCATGGCGATGGCCAGCATGTAGCGCCAGATGCCGTTCTCGTGCACCAGCCAGGCGAGCAGGGCGCTGAGCACATAGGCCAGCAGCTGGCCGCTGACGATCATCAGCTCGTTGCGACTCACCAGGCGGCCGCGCCGTTTGGGTCCGGCGATCTCGGCGATGAACACCGGCACCGTGGCCGAGCCACCGCCCACTGCCAGGCCGAGCACGAAGCGCGCCACCACCATCAGCTGCACCGAGGGTGCTACCGCGGTGCCCAGGGCGCCCAGGACGAAGAGGATCGACAGCAGGCGCAGGGTGGTGCGCCGGCCGTAGCGATCGGCGAGATAGCCCGCCGCCAGGGAGCCGAAGGCCGCGCCGACGATCAGGGAGGCGGTGACCAGCCCCTCGGTGTAGGCGTTGAGCCCCAGGCCACCCTGGTCGGCGGGCAGGGTCATGAAGGGCAGGGCGCCGGCGATGATGCCGGTGTCGTAGCCGAAGGCCAGGGCACCCATGGTGGCGACCAGCACGGTGATGAAGATCAGCCGGCGAGCCGAGGCCTTCTGGTCGGGGTCGGTGGCGGCAGCGGTGGAGCGTGAGGAAGACATAGGCAACGCGGATATCCTGAAAACCGGAGGGGGACGAGGGCGTGCCGAGCCCCGCGCCTGTGGCGACGAGGGGCGGGCGGTCCGACCTGGCTGGATAGGACAGGCGCGAGCCTCAGGATTTCCCGCCAAGGGCGCAAACCGTGCTCAGTGTCGCTCGCGACGGTCCTGCAACAGGCTCTGGATCCGCTCGCTGAGCACCTCGATGGCGAAGGGCTTCTGCAGCAGCTGCATGCCCTGGCCGAGGAAGCGCTGCACGTCCATGGTCTCTTCGGCGTAGCCGGTCACCAGCAGCACGGCGATGCCGGGGCGCTGGCGCCGGATCTCTTCCACCAGCTCGCGACCGGTCAGGCCCGGCAGGCCCACGTCGGACACCACCAGGTCCAGCTGTGGCTCGCGCTCCAGCAGCGCCAGGGCGGTGGGGGCGTCTTCGGCCTCCAGGGCGGTATAGCCCAGGTCGCGGAGCACCTCGACGATCAGCAGGCGTACCCCGGGTTCGTCTTCCACCACCAGCACCCGCTCGCCGCGACCCGGTTGCAGCGCCACTTCCTCCGGCACGCCTTCGCTGGCGACGCCCTGGTGGCGCGGGAACAGCAGGCTGACCCGGGTGCCACGGCCTTCCTCGCTGTGGATGTCGATGTAGCCGCCGCTCTGCTTGATGAAGCCATAGACCATCGACAGGCCCAGCCCCGTGCCCTTGCCCTGCGGCTTGGTGGTGAAGAAGGGCTCGAAGACCTTTTCCAGCACGGCGGCCGGGATGCCGCTGCCGGTATCGCTCACGGCCAGCTCGACATAATCGCCGCTCAGCTGCTCGGGCAGCATCAGCAGCTGTGGATCGCGCAGGTTGCGGGTACCGATCGCCAGCTGACCACCCTGGGCCATGGCATCCCGGGCATTGATGCAGAGATTGAGCAGGGCGTTTTCCAGCTGGTTGGCATCGCTGCAGGTGGGCCAGGTGGCCGCGTCGAGTTGTAGGTGCAGCCGGATGTTCTCGTTGAGGGTGCGCTGGATCAGGGTCTCCATGCCGGTCACCAGCCGATTCACGTCCAGGGGTTGCAGATCCAGGGCCTGGCGCCGGCCAAAGCTGAGCAGGCGCTGGGTAAGGGCGGCGGCTCGCTGCGCCGAGGCGATGGCGATGCCGATGTAGCGTTCGGCGCGGGGCTGTTCGCCGTTCAGATGGCGCTGCAGCAATTCCAGCGAGCCGGTGATGGCCGTGAGCAGGTTGTTGAAGTCATGGGCGATGCCGCCGGTGAGTTGGCCGATGGCTTCCATCTTCTGGCTCTGACGCAGGGCATCCCGCGCCTGCTCCAGCTCCAGCGCCCGTTCGCGCTCCACGGTGACGTCACGGGCCACGCAGTAGAGCAGCCCGCCCTCGGGCACGGCGGTCCAGGACAGGTGACGATGGGTGCCGCCACGGGTGCGAAAGCGATTCTCGAAGTTGAAGGTGGCGGCGCCGGCGGCCAGTTGGGCGATCTCCTGGCGGGTGCGCTGGCGGTCTTCGGGATGCTCCAGCCATTCCGAGGTCTTGCCGATGATCTCGTCCACCGTCCAGCCCAGGGTGCGAGTCCAGGCCGGGTTGACGCTGACCCAGATGCCCTGGCTGTCGGCGATGCCGATGAGATCGTGGCTGTAGGCCCAGAGCTGGTCGCGCTCGCGGGTGCGTTCGCGGACGCGGATCTCCAGCACCTCGTTGGCCTGCCGCAGGGCGTCGGCGGTCTCGCGCCTGAGTCGCGCCAGGCGCATGGCACCTTCCACCCGGGCGATGAGCTCCCGGGCGCTGAAGGGTTTGACCAGATAGTCGTCGGCGCCGGCGGCGATGCCCTCGATGGAGGCCTCTTCGCCCGCCCGCGCCGACAGCAGGATGATGGGTACCTGGGCGGTGCGCTCGTCGCTGCGCAGGGTGCGCAGCACGCCGAAGCCGTCCAGCACCGGCATCATCACGTCGGAGAGCACCAGCGCGGGCAATTGCCGCTGCACCGCCTCGACCGCGACGCGGCCATCGGCCACGGCGTCCACCCGGTAGCCGGACTCCTTGAGCAACCGCTCGACATAGCCGCGCATGTCGGCGTTGTCGTCGGCCAGGACGATGCGCTCGCCGCGCCCCTGGCCACCGCCGGCATGCTCGTCGAGCCCCGTGGGGGCGGTGGTGGTCGGCTCCTCCGGCAGCCAGCGCAGGGCCTCGGCGACGAAGGTGTCGGCGCGGGTGGCGGTGGACACCTGGTTCGCGGCGCCCACTCGGTTGGCCTCCGGCAGATGGGCATGGCCGAAGGGCAGCCGCACCTCGAAGGTGGTGCCCACGCCGATCTGGCTGGTGACCCGCACCTCGCCGCCGTGCAGCTCGGTCAGGTCCTTGACCAGCGCCAGGCCGATGCCGGTGCCCTCGTGGGTCCGGCCGATCTGACCCTCGATGCGGTGGAAGCGGTCGAATACCTTGCCCAGTTCACTCTGCGGGATGCCGACCCCGGTGTCGTCTACTGCCAGCACGACGTGCGCGTCCTGGCGGCGCAGGCTGACCCGGACCCCACCTTCCAGGGTGTACTTGAAGGCGTTGGAGACCAGGTTCAGGACGATCTTTTCCCAGAGGTCGCGATCCACCCACACCGGCTCGTCCAGGCGGGTGCAGTCGAGGGTGAACGTCAGTCCGGCGCGGACCATGGCCGAGCGAAAGCTGCTGGCCAGCTCCGCGGTATAGAGCGCCAGGTCCAGGGGCGCGAAGCTCGCGCGCATCCGGCCCGCTTCCATGCGCGAGAAATCCAGCAGCGAATTGACCAGCCGCAGCAGGCGCTGGCCGTTGCGCTGGATGAGCTCCAGCTCCTGGCGAGCCACCGCGGGCTCGCCGTCGGCCCGGTCCGGCCGCGCCAGCATGTCTTCCAGGGGGCCGAGCATCAGCGTCAGCGGCGTGCGGAATTCATGGCTGGCGTTGGAAAAGAACGCCGTCTTGGCCCGGTCCAGCTCGGCCAGCTGCTCGGCGCGGCGGCGTTCTTCCTCGTAGCGCCGGGCGTTGGCGATGGCGGTGCTGAGGTGCCCGGCGGCGCGGACGAAGAGATTTTGGTAGTCGGCATCCACCCGCCGCCGCGGGCTGATGCCCGAGACCAGGTAGCCATAGGGTTCTTCACCCAGCGGTCCGGGAATCGGTACCACCAGCGCCTCTTCCAGGGGCTCCGGCCAAGGGGTCCCGGCGAATCGGCCGCCATGGCGCTCGTTGAGACCGGTCACCAGGGTCGGCGCGCTGCGCGCTGCGGTGAAGGCCCATGGCAGACCGGCGGCTTCCTGAGCGACCTCCAGTGGGGCAAGGACATCGTCCGGCGCCAGGCCGGCCAGGGCCACGCGCTGCAAGGTGCCGGTCGCCGCGTCGCGCAGATAAGCCAGGCAGAAGGGTGATTCCTCCGGCACCTCGTGCAGGCAGCGTACCCCTTCGCGACAGGCGTCTTCGGCGACGCGCGTCGCCGAGGTGGCCTCGGAGACATTGCGCAGCAGGCGCTCACGGCGCTCCGTGAGCACCCGATGCGTGGTTTCGGTCACTGCGGTGAAGATACCCTCCACCTCGCCGGTATCGCCACGTACCGGGCTGTAGCTGTAGTAGAAGTAGCACTCCTCCACGTAGCCGAATCTGTTCAGCGGCAGCAGCTGGTCCTCGGACCAGGTGGCCTCGCCGGTCGTCATCACGTGGTCGAACATGGGGCCGATGATGTCCCAGATTTCCGCCCACACCTCCCAGCCAGCACGCCCCAGCGCCCAGGGGTGCTTGCGTCCTGGCACCGGGCTCCAGGCATCGTTGTAGATCAGGGCGCGGGTCTCGCCCCAATAGAGCACGATGGGAAAGCGCGAACCGAGGCAGATGCTGACCGCCGAACGCAAGGCGGTCGACCAGGTTTCCAGCGGCCCGAAGGGCGTCTGGGACCAGTCCTTCTGGCGCATCAGCGCAGCCATTTCGCCGGGGACGTCGAGAAAGGCCAGCTGCGAAGGAAGGTTGGACAAGAGGGCTCCTGCGAGGCAAGGACAAGGACGGCCTGGGTACCGCTGTCGGGAGCGACAGGGACGGGCAGGGGCGATGACGCCGCGACGCGGCTCCGACCTGAGCGTGTTTGATCGGCAGACTATTATAAGCGGACCGGCTTGGCGAATGACGCGGGCGGCGGAGCGCCTGCCCGCACCGCTCGGACGTCGGCCGGATAGCTCGTCAGCTACCCAGCCGCTCCACCAGGAAGTCCACGAACACCCGGACCCGCGCCGGCATGGTCGAGCCGCCGACGAAGACCGCGTGGATGGGCTCCAGATCGCCGGGATTCCAGGCCTCCAGCAGTGGCACCAGGGCGCCGCTGCGCAGGTCGTCGGCCACGCTGAATTCCCCGATGCGGGCAATGCCGGCACCTTCCCGGGCCAGCAGCGCCAGGGCCTCGCCACTGTTGCATTCGATGTTGCCGCTGATCTTCAGGGTAAAGGCCTGGCCGTCGCGCACGAAGGGCCAGTCGGGCAGGGCGCGACGGAAGTTGAATCTCAGGCAGTTGTGGCCGAGCAGGTCTTCCGGCACCCGGGGCGTGCCGTGGTGGGCGAGATAGGCGGGCGAGGCCACCACCACCTGCCCGGTGACGCCGATGGGGCGGGCGCTCAGGGGGCTGTCGGCCAGCTGGCCGAAGCGGATCGCCACGTCGGCCTGGCCGGCGAGGATGTCCACCACCTCGTCGCCCAGCGCCAGGTCCACGACGATGTCCGGATAGCGCGCGCTGAAGGCCGCCACCAGCGGCACCATCGTCATGCGGCCATGGCCGAGGGCCGCGCTGACCCGCAGTCGTCCTCTGGGTACGCCCTGGTCGGCGATGGCGTCTTCCACCTCGGCCAGGTCCGCCAGGATGCGCCGCGCCGCGCGCAGATAAGCCTCGCCTTCGGCCGTGAGGGTGATAGCCCGGGTGGTGCGCAACAGCAGTCGCGTGCCGAGGCGCTGCTCGGTACGGGCGATGGAGCGACTCACCGCCGAAGGCGTCAGGCGCAGGGCTCTGGCGGCGCCGGACAGGCTCCCGGCCTCCACCACCTGGGCGAATACCGCCATCTCTCCCGAGCGACCATTCAGATCCACTTGTGCCTCCAGGGCAAAGGTGCATGCCAAAACCGCCGTCTACCGGCGCTTGAGCGCGGAGCTTAGCATTCACGGCATAGATAAGGAGCCCTTCCCATGCGTATCAATCCACCCTTGCTGGCCCTGGCCACCGGTGCCTTCGGCATCGGCGTCACCGAATTCGCGCCCATGGGCATGCTGCCCGGCATCGCCGCCGATCTTGGCGTGTCCATTCCGGCGGCGGGCCTCTTGATCAGCGCCTATGCCCTGGGCGTGCTGATCGGCGCGCCGCTGATGACCCTGACCACCAACCGTATTCCGCGCCGCCAGCTGCTGATCGGCCTGATGGCCATCTTCACCCTGGGCAACCTGATGTCGGCGCTGGCCACCGACTACACCAGCCTGCTGATCGCCCGGGTGGTGACCTCGCTCAATCACGGTGCCTTCTTTGGCGTCGGCGCCCTGGTGGCGGCCAGCGTGGTCGCCCCGGACAAGCGCGCCGGGGCGGTCGCCGCCATGTTCATGGGGCTGACCCTGGCGACCATCGGCGGGGTGCCCCTGGCCACCTGGTTCGGCGAATTGCTCGGCTGGCGCCAGGCCTTCTGGGGCATCGCCGGTCTCGGCTTGCTGACCATGGCCGCGCTCTGGATCGCCCTGCCCAACGTGGCCCTGCCAGCGAGCGACGGGGTGCTGGCCGAGATCCGCGTGCTGGGTCGCCCGCCGGTGCTGGCCGCCCTGGGGCTGACCGTGGTCGGCTCGGGCGCCATGTTCACCGTCTTCACCTACATCGCCCCCATCCTCGCCCGCGAGACCCATGCCTCCACGGCTTTCATCACCGCCATGCTGGTGCTGTTCGGCGTCGGCCTGACCCTGGGCAATCTCTGGGGCGGCAAGGCGGCGGACAAGTCCATCGATCGCACCCTGATCGCCTCCCTGGGCGTGCTCATCGTGGTGCTGCTGGCCTTCAGCGTGCTGATGCGCTGGCCGCTGGCGGCCGCGGTGGCCATCCTCGTCTGGGGCATCGCCAGCTTCGCCCTGGTGCCGCCGCTGCAGATGCGCGTGATGGAGGCCGCCAAGGACGCCCCCAACCTGGCCTCGGCGGTCAATATCGGTGCCTTCAACCTGGGCAATGCCCTCGGCGCGGCCCTGGGCGGCGCGGTGATCGACGCCGGTCTCGGCTATCCGGCGATCTCCCTGGCCGGCGCCGGCATGGCCGCCCTGGGGCTGTTGATGGCCCTGACCCTGGCCTGGCGCGGTCGGGCAGCCGGGGCCGCGGTGGCAGGGTAGCCACGACACCTGCGGCGATCCGCTTTCCGCGGGCGTCGCAATCGGACTGGCACCACCCCCGTTGTTCTGGTCACAATCGGGTCTGACCTTTCCCAGGGAGTCTTGGCGATGGACCGGACCTGCACGACCTTCTACCTCGAAATGACGTCCTCGACCGAGTTGCGCGAGAAGCCACAGCGGCCCGATCTGCAGATCGTCGAGTGCGAGGTGCCGCAACCCGAACTCAATCGATTCCTGTATGCCCTGGTCGGCCAGGCCTGGGACTGGAGCGATCTTGCCAAGTGGAGCGACGCCCAATGGCGCGAACTGGTGGAGCAGGAAGGCCATCGCACCTGGGTCGCCTATCACCGGGGCGCCATCGCCGGTTACTACGAGCTGTACCGCCCGGATGGCCGCAACGTGGAGATCCGCTACTTCGGCCTGGCCGGTGCCTTCATGGGTCTCGGCTTCGGCGGTCCGCTGCTCAGCCACGCCCTCCGCTCCGCCTGGGACTGGGCGGGCACCGAGCGCGTCTGGGTGCACACCTGCACCCTGGATCACCCGGCCGCCCTGGCCAACTACCAGGCGCGCGGGCTGCGGATCTACCAGGAAGAGACGACCCCGCTCTAGGTCGGGGCCCTACCGGCCTGCAGGGACGCTGGGCAGCCGGTCGACGAATTGCGCCAGCTCCGCCACATAGAGCCTGGCCAGCCCGGTGGTACCGTGTCCGCGCGTGTCGGTGCCGCCCGGAATCAGCAGATAGCGGGCACTCGGCACCTGCTTGAGCGCCGCCCGCATGAGGCCGGTTTCCGGTGGATTGCGCTCGTCGTCCGCCGCGTTGATGGCCAGCACCGGTACCTTGATCTTGCTCAATCCCGACTCGGCGTTGTAGTCGGCCGACGACTCCCACTGGTAGATGAAATCATTGGCGTCGACGGCCACCGAGGCCGCCAGGCGCTTGTCGACCAGCGCATCCGCCTGGGCATGGGTGCCGGCGATCTCCTGGTAGTTCAGGGTGCCGCCACTGGTGGCGAATTCGAACAGGATCTTGGCCAGGCGCAGGGACGGCGGCTGGGTCTGGTAATTGCCCTGGTTCCAGGCCGGGTCCTGCCTGATGGACTCCACCAGCATGCGCCTCATGATCCAGTTGCGGCCGGCCATCTCCGTCGGCTGCGCCGCCATGGGCACCAGGCCATCGGCGAAGCCGGGATGCAGGCCGCCCCACAGCCAGGTCTGCATGCCCCCCATCGAATTGCCGATGATCAGCCGCAGGTGCTCTATCCCCAGTCCCTGAGTGAGCAGCAGGTATTGCGCCTGCACCATGTCGGCGTAGTTGTAAGGGGGAAAGGCAGCGCGCAGGCCGTCCGACGGCTTGGTCGAGCTACCCGTGCCGATCGCATCCGGGATCACGATGAAGAACCTGGTTGCATCCAGCGGCTGGCCAGGGCCGAACAACTGGCCGCCCACATCCTCGCTCAGCATCGCCGCGCCTTGTTGGCCGGTGCCGTGCAGCACCAGGACCACGGGATTGCCACGCCTTCCCAGCGTCAGGTAGTGCAGGCGAAAATGGTCGAGCGTCTGGCCGGTATGGAAGGTGAAGCGTGGCACGACGAAGTCGCCTTCGACAGGCGTGGGCGAGTCGGCGGCCTGGACCGTCAGGGCGGTCAGCAGCAACAGCGGGGTCAGGGCGGAGCGAAGGGCGCCAACGGCCTCGCGCACATCGAGAGCTCTGTTCATTGACGCCGTCCCTTCGCCGATAAAGATGATTTTTATAAGGCCGAACGTGACGGCTGGCAACACACCCTGAGTGGCCGCGGCGAGGCGGCTGGCGAAGACTGCCAATGGCCCCTCGGCCGATGCGGCCGCCAGGCGTCACGTCATACGGCCTGGCGACCCACGTTGGCGAGCGAAGCGCTGGAACGCTGACGCCAGCGGTCGAGTCGGAAAGAGCACTAGCACTTGGAGAACACCTGGCCCTATGCAAGACCTTAAAAGCCAGTTGGCGGCGCTGGACCCGCCCATCAAGCACGAGATCCAGTCCCAGGGTGACAATCTCCTGATCACCCTCATCGACCCCGCCCGACCGGCGCGCGTGTCGCGCACCCTCAACCAGACCCTGGTGCGCAATACCGCGCTGCTCTACGAGGTGATCCGCGACGCCATCAACGAATTGCGCGCCATCGGCAGCCTGCCCGCCATTACCGCAGCGGACATCTATCCCGATGACTGACCCCCGTTCCCGCTGCCGTCGGCCTGCCAACGATCCAGCCGCGCTCCCGGCTCAGCGCGGACCGGCGCGCGCCCCCAGGAAGGCCCCATGAACGATCAGCCGCGTGTCCAGATGCTGACTCAGCGCCAGAAGCTCCTGGCGGACTTCGGTGACTTCGCGCTGCGCTGCGAAGACCAGGACGAGATCCTGATGCGCGCCTGCCAGCTGGTGAGCGATGCGCTCGGCACCGAATTTTCCAAGGTGCTGGAAATCGAGCGCGGCGCGCACCAGGCGCTGGTGCGCGCCGGAGTCGGCTGGAAGCCAGGGGTGGTCGGCCAGGCCAAGGTATCCCTCGGCGAACGTTCGTCCGAAGCCTATTCGATCAAGGTCAGCCGCCCGGTCATCACCCCGGACATCCACCAGGAAGAACGCTTCGACCTGCCCGACTTCCTGCGCGACCATGGGGTCCAGGCGCTGGTGAACGTACCGATCTTCCTGCCCGGCGGCCGGCCCTATGGCCTGCTGCAGGTCGATGCCCGCGAGCCGCGGGACTTCGGCGAGGAAGACGTGGAATTCCTGCGCACCTACGCCACCATCCTCGGCCCGGTCATCGACCGCCTGCTCAAGACCAGCGACCTCAACGACGCCCTGCAGGCCAATACCCGGCTCATGCAGGAGATGCAGCACCGCATCAAGAACCACATCGCCATCATCGCCGGGCTGGTCTGGCTGAGGTCCCGCGCGGCCCAGTCCGACGAAGCCCGCCAGGAGCTGCAGGGCATCGGCGCGCGCATCGACGCCCTGCGCCTGGTCCACGAGCAGCTCTATGCGGCCAACACCGCCCAGCAACTGCGCCTGCGACCCTTCGTGATGCAACTGCTGGAGAATCTCTGCCACCTGCACCAGGAGCACTCCGGCCAGGTGCGGCTGCAGATCGGCATCGCCGACGTCGACCTGGGTCCGGACACCGCCGTGCCCCTGGGCATGATCCTCACCGAATTCGCCTCCAACAGCCTCAAGTACGCCTTCGACGGCGAGGGTGGCCTGCTGGCGGTGGATATCGACGTCGGCGAGGACGACACCTGGCGCGTGCGCATCCAGGACGACGGCAAGGGCCTGCCGCTACAGACCTCCGCCCGCAAGCCCGGCTCGGGCACCGGCATGAAGCTGATCGAGGGCCTGGCCGGCCAGATCGGCGCCCACGCCCAATGGTCCCGCGCCGGGCAGCGCGGCACCGAGTTGCGGCTGAGCTTCAGGGTGAAGGGGTAGGGCTTCAGCTACTGCTGTCTTTGCTGCCGTGGTGCGGACATATGCGCTTAACCGACATCACGCCCGGGCAGTGACCCCACCGGTGCTTTCGCCCTTGCTCCGGGCTTCCACCGCGTGCAACTGCTTCTGCGCCAGCTCCAGTTGCCGCTTGGCCATGTCGATGGCCTTCTGCAGGGTATCAGGGTCTTGTTGCCGGTGCTGCCCTTCTCGCTGGCAGGGGTGGCGTCGGCTTCGGCCTGGTCCTTGATCTGGTTCAGCGGATTGGGCTTGCCGATGCCCTTGGGCTTGTTGGCTTGCGCGACCTGGGTGGCCGCCTGGTCTTCGGCGGTGGGCTTGGCGGATGCGCCACTTAGCTTAAGGGTGGGCGCGCGGAAGATGCCGTGGCCAATGCCATTCACCGACAGCGTGCTGGACATCGCGGACTCCTTGAAAGGTACATCCCAAGGGTAGCGGCCGGGTGGGGCAAAGATTGAGCGAGCGGGGCAGCGGGGCCCTCAGCCGATGCCGGAGGGGCCTCGCTGATGCCTGGCTACTGGGTGATGACGGCGTGGTTGGAAAAGCCGCTCTGGGTGATGTTGATGGCATTGCCCGCGGTGTTCTGGGTGAGGTCGGCGGTGTGCTGGCCACCGGTCTGGGCGACGGTGATGCGAGAGGCGTCGCCGGCCACGTAGGCCGTCACCCCAAGGTAGTCGCCCTGCTGATCCACCTTCAACTTGCCGTCGTTGCCCAGGTAATAAGCGGTGATGCCGTTGGCGCCGGCAGTGGACGCCAGGTCCAGCTGATTACCCTCGCCCGAGACGATGGCGGAGCCGCCATTGCCGTCACCGGTCTGTGCCAGGGTCAGCTGGTTACCGGCGCCATAGACATTGACGTCGGCGCGGTTGAGATCGCCGCGCCGTGCGATATCGACGTTGCTGGGCCGCGAATAGGCGCTGGACTGCCGCACCCGGGCGTCGTTGCCGTTACCCTCTTGTACCACCTTGGAATCCACCCGCTCGCCGGCCTGCTTGAGGCCGATGTAGTTGTCGTTGCCGCGCTGTTCGATGAGGGTGGTCGAGTCGTTGCCGTTCTGGCTTACCCAGGCGCCATTGCGCAGCCCGAAGCTGACCACCTGCAGGTCAAGCGCATCACCATGTTGCCCAAGCTCCAGGGTGCCGTTGAGGCCGTCCTGCCGCGCCGTCAGGGTACTGGCCGGGGCCGAGACGAGGGGTCGTGTCGGCTGCTTCCTTGTGATGGATTTCACGTTAGGCGGCGGGCCTTAGGGCTTCAAGACTGGCAAAGGGCCGTGATAAGACGTCGTGCCACGCAGAAGTCCGACGATGTAGCGAGCGAGGTAGGCGAAACGGCGAGCTGAAGCGGGTGCGGGATAGGGGGAGGTGGTGAGGAGGCGTCGGCGCCACACCTGTCAGCGCCGACGAACTGCCCCCACGACCACCCAAGCGGTCGCGGCAGCCAGGGCCTAATCCACCGCCTTGACCATCTCCTCGATGACCTTCTTGGCATCGCCAAAGACCATCAGGGTCTTGTCCAGGTAGAAGAGTTCGTTATCCAGCCCCGCGTAGCCGCTGGCCATGGATCTCTTGTTGACGATGATCGTCTTGGCCTTGAAGGCTTCGAGGATGGGCATGCCGGCGATGGGCGAGGTGGGGTCGTTCTTGGCCGCCGGGTTGACCACGTCGTTGGCGCCAAGCACCAGCACCACGTCGGCCTGGCCGAATTCGGAGTTGATGTCGTCCATCTCGAACACCTGGTCGTAGGGCACCTCGGCCTCGGCCAGGAGCACGTTCATATGGCCGGGCATGCGGCCGGCCACCGGGTGGATGGCGTACTTCACCGTCACGCCGTTGTGCACCAGCTTCTCGGTCAGCTCCTTGAGCGCGTGCTGGGCGCGGGCCACGGCCAGGCCATAGCCGGGGACGATGATGACGCTGTCGGCGTTGCCCAGCAGGAAGGCGGCGTCGTCCGCCGAGCCGGATTTGACCGGGCGCTGCTCGCCGCTGCCGTTGCTGGCCGCGCCTTCCGTCGCCCCGCCGAAGCCGCCGAGGATGACGTTGAAGAAGGAGCGGTTCATCGCCTTGCACATGATGTAGGAGAGGATGGCGCCGCTCGATCCCACCAGCGAGCCGGCGATGATCAGCATGGAGTTGTTGAGCGAGAAGCCGATGCCGGCGGCGGCCCAGCCGGAGTAGCTGTTGAGCATGGAGACCACCACCGGCATGTCGGCGCCACCGATGGGGATGATGATCAGCACGCCGATGACGAAGGCCAGGGCCACCAGCACGGCGAAGGCGCCGAGGTTGCCGGTGAAGGTGAACATCAGGCCCAGGGCGAGGATGGCGAGACCAATGGCCAGGTTGAGCGGGTGCTGGCCGGCGAAGCGCACCGGGGCGCCCTGGAACAGGCGGAATTTGTATTTGCCGGAGAGCTTGCCGAAGGCGATCACCGAACCGGAGAAGGTGATGGCGCCGATGGCCGCGCCGAGGAACAGCTCCAGGCGGTTGCCGCTGGGGATCGGCTGGCCAAAGCTGGCGACGATGCCCAGCGACTGCGGCTCGACCACCGCGGCGATGGCGATGAACACCGCGGCCAGGCCGATCATGCTGTGCATGAAGGCGACCAGCTCGGGCATCTTGGTCATTTCCACGCGCTTGGCCATGTAGGCGCCGGCGCTGCCGCCCACCAGCAGGCCGACGATGACGTAGCCGATGCCCTGCACCGCCAGTTCGCTGCCGAGCTTGTGGATCAGCGCCAGGGTGGTGAGCACGGCGAGGGTCATGCCGGCCATGCCGAAGGCGTTGCCGCGGCGCGAGGTGGTGGGGTGGGAGAGGCCCTTGAGCGCCTGGATGAAGCACACCGAGGCGATCAGGTAGAGCAGGGTGATGAGGTTCATGCTCATGTCAGCGCTGCTCCGCCGGGGCCTTGGGGGCCTTCTTCTTGAACATTTCCAGCATGCGGCGGGTGACCAGGAAGCCGCCGAAGACGTTGACCGCCGCCAGGGCCACGGCCAGGGTGCCCATGGTCTTGCCCAGCGGGGTGACGGTGAGGGCGGCGGCGAGCATGGCGCCGACGATGACGATGGCGGAGATGGCGTTGGTCACCGCCATCAGCGGGGTGTGCAGCGCGGGGGTGACGTTCCAGACCACGTGGTAGCCGACATAGATGGCCAGCACGAAGATGATCAGGTTGTAGAGGCCGTCGGAAATCAGGTCCATGGGGGCAGTCCTTGTGAGGGGCGGAGGGCGGGCGCTCAGGCGTTCTTGCGGCGCAATTCGCCGCCGTGGCACATCAGGCAGGCAGCGACGATGTCGTCGGCCAGGTCGAGGTGGAAGGCCCCGTCCTTGAGCACCAGCTTGAGAAAGTCCAGCAGGTTGCGGGCATAGAGCGCCGAGGCGTCCGCCGGGACGCGCGCGGCCAGGTTGCCGTAGCCGACCAGGGTGACGCCGTGCTTGACCACCACCCGGTCCAGCTCGGTGAGCGGGCAGTTGCCGCCCTGGCTGGCGGCGAGGTCGATGACCACCGAGCCGGGCTTCATCTCGGCCACGGTGGCTTCGTGCAGCAGGGTGGGGGCGCGGCGACCGGGGATCAGCGCGGTGGTGATGACGATGTCGGCCTGCCTGGCGCGCTCGTGCACGGCCTTGGCCTGGCGCTCCATCCAGGTGGCCGGCATGGGCCGCGCATAGCCGCCAACGCCTTCGGCGCACTGGCGCTCCTCGTCGGTCTCGAAGGGCACGTCGACGAACTTGGCGCCGAGGGATTCGATCTGCTCCTTGACCGCCGGGCGCACGTCCGAGGCCTCGATCACCGCGCCGAGGCGCTTGGCGGTGGCGATGGCCTGCAGCCCGGCTACCCCGGCGCCGAGGATCAGCACCCGCGCGGCTTTCACCGTACCGGCGGCGGTCATCAGCATGGGCATGAAGCGCGGATAGTGGTCGGCCGCCAGCATCACCGCCTTGTAGCCGGCGATGTTGGCCTGGGAGGAGAGCACGTCCAGGCTCTGGGCGCGGGAGGTGCGCGGCGCCGCTTCCAGGGCGAAGGCGGTGAGGCCGCGGGCGTTGAGCTGGTCCAGGGTCTCCTGGGCGAAGGGATTGAGCATGCCGATCAGCACGGCGCCAGGCTTCATCAGTGCCAGCTCGGCGGCATCGGGCGCCGCCACCTTGAGCACCAGGTCGGCGCCCAGCGCCGCGGCGGCATCGCCGAGCTGGGCACCGCTAGCGGCATAGGCCGTATCAGGCACGCTGGCACGCTCGCCGGCGCCCCGTTGCACCACCACCTGGTGGCCCTGGCCGATCAGTTTCTTGAGGGTCTCGGGGGTCGCGGCCACGCGCGTTTCCCCCGCACCGGTTTCCAGCGGGACGCCGATCAGCACGGGTGTTTCTCCTTGTTGTTCGTGCCGCCACAATGGGACCTGGGGCAGCGGGATGACTGTCCGGAAACGACGGGGAGCTTTTGGAAAAGCGACAGGCACGCCGCGCAGGTGGCCTGTTTGGAACCTAGTTCAGCGCGGGTGCCCGGGGCAGGGCGGCGAACCAGTCCAGGGCGCGGTCCCAGAGTGGCTCGGCGCTGGCGCGGAAATAACCCATGTGGCCGATGGCGCCGCCGTGCTGGCGCGGGTCGAGGTCTTCGCGCTTGAGGTCGACGTTGCGATAGGCCTGCATGAAGGCATCGCGCGAGCGCGGCGTGGCCCAGAGGTCGTCCAGGGCATTGGCCGCGACGATGGGGGTGCGCACCTCGGCATAGCCGGCTTCGATGCCCCGCATGGCGGGGTCGTCGAAGAAATAGTGGGGATAGCTGCACCAGTGCCGCCACTGGCGATAGACGTCGCGCGGCAGGTCTTCACCCAGGCCCAGGGCGCTCCAGGGGCAGTAGCCTTTCCACCAGGTCAGCACCGGCAGCACTAGCTTCCACATGGCCAACACCTTGAGGCGTTCGAGCGGCGGCATGTAGCCGTGCCAGCCGGCGCTGGTGCCGAAGACATAGAAGCCGGCGACCTTGGCGTGATTGGGCAGGAGGCCGAAGGCGTGGCCACCATAGGAGTGGCCGACCAGGTAGAGCGGGACGTCGCCTTGGGCCATGGTGTCCACGGCGGCGGCGAGGTCCTGGCGCGCCCAGTCCAGCAGATCCATGCGAAAGCCCTTGAGCGAGGCCGGTGCCGAGCGACCGACGCCACGATAGTCCAAGGTCAGGGTCTCGAAACCGCGGGCCGCAGCGTGCTGGGCGAAGCGCCGGTAGAAGCCCTGGGGCACGGCGGTGGCACCGGCGACGATCAGCCGTCCTTGCAACGTGCCCTCGGCGGGAAAGCGACTGGTGCTGAGGCGATAACCGTCCGCGGTGATCAAGTCCTCGACGAAGGCGTCGCTGGGCATGGGGTGGTCCCTATGACAGTTGTTATAATGGCTGGACGGTAGATTATGACGACTGTCATAGCAAGGAGAATGGATGACCGAGCAGTCGACGGTGCGGGAACGGGTGGTGGTAGCCGCGTCGGCCATGCTGGCGCAGCACGGCCTCAATGCCACCAGTATCCGCGAGACCATCAAGCGCGCCGAGGCGCCCCTGGGGTCCACCTATCATCACTTTCCCGGCGGCAAGCACCAACTGGTGGTGGAGGCGGTGGAGCTGGCGGGCGCCCAGGTCAGTCGCGATCTGGAGCGGCAGCTGCAGGCCGGGGCGCTGGCGGGGATCCAGGGCTTCCTGCACCTGTGGCGCGACATCCTGCTGGACTCGGACTTTCGCGTCGGCTGCCCGGTGATGGCGGTGGCGGTGGAAGAGCCGGTGGACGAGATCGCCCGGCGCGAGCTGGACGCGGCGGCGGGCATCTATCGCCGTTGGGAGGCGCGTTTGCAGGAGGCGCTGGTCGAGCATGGCCATACAGAGCAAGCGGCCACGGGGCTGGCCACGCTGCTGGTGGCGGCGGTGCAGGGGGTGATCCCGCTGTGCCGCGCCCAGCGCAGCATCGACCCCTTCGACCGGGTGGCCGAGCGTCTGGTGGCGCTGGTCTAGCGGGAACGCCACCGGGGTCGGCGGACTCCACCGAGGGCACTTCTTTCATTGGAGTACCTCATGAATCCCGAACCCGCGGACGACCAGCAGACCCCCCACGACTACGACGAATACGGCGACGTGCCGGATTCGGCGAACACCACCACCACCGAAGAGCGCGAGGACCTGGACGACAGTCCCTTGAGTCCCAAGCGGTAACGGATCGGTGTTTGGTGCGTGGACAAGGCTGCGCCGTTGTCCACCCAGGGCTCCTCGCCACGATGCCAGGGCTTCGTTGGGCTTCGCTGCGCTCAGCGCCACCCTACGTCGAGTCGTGCGGGGCGTTTTCCACGCGTCGATGATCTCGGTTAGCGCCAAGCCTGATGCAATCCGCCGAACCCCTCCTTCTCCCTTGGGAGAGGCTGGAGTGGGGGCGCCCGCTTTTTGTTGGGCTTCGCTGTGCTCAGCGCCGACCTACCTCCATGTCTTCACGTCAGCGCCCGATCCAGATGCAGGTAGCCGCCGTCGACGCTCAGCCACTGGCCGGTGGTGTGGCTGGAGCGTGACGAGAGCAGGAAGGCCACGGTATCGGCGATCTCCTCGGGGGTGGTCATGCGCCGGCCGAGGGGGATGCGCGCAGTGATGGCGGCGAGCGTGGCGGCGGGGTCGGGGAAGCCCTGCAGCCAGCGTTCGTAGAGCGGCGTCATCACCTCGGCCGGGATCACCGCATTGACGCGGATGCCGTCGTCCAGCAGCGAGGCGGCCCATTCACGGGTCAGGGCCAGCACGCCGCCCTTGGCCGCGGTATAGCCACTGGTGTCGCCCTGGCCGGAGAGGGCGGTCTTGGAGGCGATGTTGACGATGGCGCCGGTGCTGGCGCGCAGCGCCGGCAGGCAGAGGTGCGCCAGGTGGTAGTAGTGCACCAGGTTGCGTTCCAGGGAGGCGACGAAGGCGGCGCGACCCGCGCTGAGACTGACGCCATCGTTGACCCCGGCGTTGTTGACCAGCCCATCGATGCGGCCGTAGGCGTCCTGCACGGCGGCCACGGTCCGTTCGCAGGCGGCTTCGTCGCACAGCTCCACGGTGAAGGCCCGCGCTCTAGGTTGCCGTTCGGCCAGCTGCGCGGCGAAGTCGGCTTCCAGCGGCTCGCGGGCGAGGATCACCGGGAGGGCGCCCTCGGCCGCCAGGGCCAGGGAGATGGCGGCGCCGATGCCGGAGCCGCCGCCGCTGACCAGGACCACCTTGTCGCTCAGCTGCAGGTTCATGCCACGGCCTCGCGCGGCTGGGTGCCCAGGCCGTAGAGCCGGGCCGCGTTGCCGCCAAAGACTGCCTCGCGCTCCCTGGTCGTGAGATCCAGCAGCGCCTGCTCGGCCAGGTCGACCACCTCGGCGTAGCTGGCGGCCAGGGTGCAGACCGGCCAGTCCGAGCCGAACAGCAGGCGCTCCGGCCCGAAGGCTTCCAGGGCGATGCGCGCATAGGGCAGCAACCGCTCCGCCTGCCAACCCTGCCAGTCGGCCTCGGTGACCAGTCCGGACAGCTTGCAATGCACATGGGGCAGCCGGGCCAGGGGCGCCAGCAGCCGGGCGTAGTCGGCCGGCGCGACCCGGCCCGGCGGCTTGCCCAGGTGGTCCAGCACCAGCACGCCATGGTCATGGCGGGCGGCGAAGGCGGTGGCGGCGGGCAGGGTCTCGGCGTGGATCAGCAGTTCATAGAGATAGCCATGCCGCTGCAGGGTGGCGACGCCCTGGTTGGCGGCGGCATCGGCCAGCCAGCCGCCGGGATCGGCCTCGTCCTGCACCGGATGGCGAAAGCCGCGCAGGTGGCGACTGCCCTGGCGACGCTCCAGGCGCGCCACCAGGTCGGCGGCGCGCAGGTCGGTCCAGCCGACCACCGCCTGCACCCAGGGCGTCCGGGCGGCGAGGTCGAGCAGAAAGTCCGTCTCCTCTTCCAGGGTGCGCGCCTGGACGGCGATGCAGCCGTCGAAACCGGCCCGCTGCAGGTGCGGTTGCAGATCGGCGGGCAGGTGGTCCCGCTGCAGCCCGGCCATGCGCCCGTCGATCCAGGCGAATTCGGCCGGCCGGTAGCGCCAGAAGTGCTGGTGGGCATCCAGGCGCAGGCTCATGACGGCTGCCCTCCGGCATGGCGATACCGCGCCCGGGAGGCGGCCTTGATGGCGATGGAGAAACCCGGCGCCTGGGGTGCCAGGTAGGCGGCGCCGCGGACCCGGCAGGGGTCCTCGAAGTGTTCGTGGAGGTGGTCGACGTATTCCACCACCCGGCCCTCGTGGGTGCCGGCGACGCAGAGGTAGTCGATCATCGCCAGGTGCTGCACGTATTCGCAGAGGCCCACGCCGCCGGCATGGGGACAGACCGGCAGGTCGTACTTGGCGGCCATCAGCTGCACCGCCAGCACCTCGTTGAGGCCGCCCAGGCGGCAGGCGTCGAGCTGCACCACGTCCAGGCCGCCGCGCATGATGAACTGCTTGAAGAGGATGCGGTTCTGGCACATCTCGCCGGTGGCCACCTTGACCGGCGCCACCGCCGCGCGGATGGCGCGATGCCCCTCCACGTCGTCGGGGCTGGTGGGTTCCTCGATGAACCAGGGCCTGGCGAAGGCCAGTTCCCGTACCCAGTCGATGGCTTCGCCGACTTCCCACACCTGGTTGGCGTCGATCATCAGCTGGCGCTCGGGACCGATCACCTCGCGGGCGATGCGCACCCGGCGGATGTCGTCGGCGAGGTCGCGGCCGACCTTGAGCTTGATATGGGAGAAGCCGGCGTCGATGGCCTCCTGGCAGAGGCGGCGCAGCTTGTCGTCGGGATAGCCGAGCCAGCCGGCCGAGGTGGTGTAGCAGGGATAGCCCTCGGCTTCGAGGCGCTGTAGGCGCTCGGCCTTGCCCTCGGCGCGCTGGCGCAGCAGGGCCAGGGCCTCCTCGGGGGTGATGCAGTCGGTGAGATAGCGGAAGTCGATGCAGCGCACCAGCTCCTCGGGACTCATGTCCGCCACCAGGCGCCACACCGGCTTGCCCACGGCGCGCGCCCAGAGGTCCCAGGCGGCGTTGACCACCGCGCCGGTGGCCAGGTGGATGGCGCCCTTGTCCGGGCCTATCCAGCGCAGCTGGCTATCACCCGTGATGTGCCGCCAGAAACGCCCCGGGTCTTCCTGGATCCATTCCAGGGTCAGGCCGCGCACCCGTGGCTCCAGGGCGCGCAGGGCGGCGCAGCAGATCTCGTTGCCGCGGCCGATGGTGAAGGTGAGGCCGTGACCCTCCAGGCCCGGCTGGTCGGTCTGCAGGATGACGTAGGCGGCGGAGTAGTCCGGATCCGGATTCATGGCATCGGAGCCATCCAGCGCCTGGCTGGTGGGGAAGCGGATGTCTTCGATCTGCAGGCCGGTAATTGTTGTTGGCATGGCGCTGTCCTCGAGGGGTTTTCGCGGGTTGAGCGAACCCGGCCCCGCGCCCGCTCGGTAAAAAGCGGGTACGGGGGTTTGCTAGCTGTGGGCGGAGGTGGCTGGCCTCAGTCGGCGGCGACGGTGCGCTGGTGCTGCTCGCCCAGGCCCTGGATGCCCAGGCGCATTTCCTGGCCGGGCTTGAGGTATACCGATTGCGGCTTGACGCCCATGCCCACGCCCGGCGGGGTGCCGGTGGAGATGACGTCACCCGGCTGCAGGCTCATGCAGCGGCTGAGGTAGGCGATGATCTGCGCCACGCTGAAGATCATGGTGCGGGTGTTGCCGTTCTGGTAGCGGTGGCCGTCCACCTCCAGCCAGAGGTCGAGATTCTGCGGGTCGGCCACCTCGTCGGCGGTCACCAGCCAGGGGCCGAGCGGGCCGAAGGTGTCGAAGCCCTTGCCCTTGTCCCAGGTGCCGCCGCGTTCGATCTGCCATTCGCGCTCGGAGACGTCGTTGACCACGCAATAGCCGGCCACATGGTCCAGGGCATTGGCCTCGTCGATGTAGCGCCCGGCCTTGCCGATCACCACGCCCAGCTCCACCTCCCAGTCGGTCTTGGTCGAGTCGCGGGGGATCTGCACGGCGTCGTTGGGGCCGCAGATGGCGCTGGTCCACTTGTTGAACACCACCGGCTCCTTGGGCACGTCCAGGCCGGATTCGGCGGCGTGGTCGGCGTAGTTGAGGCCGATGCAGATGAACTTGCCGACCCGGCCCACGCAGGGGCCCAGGCGCGGCGTGCCGTCCACCAGCGGCAGGCTGTCCGGGTCGAGCTGGCGCAGGCGAGCCAGGGACTCGGCACCGAGCGCCTCGCCGGCGAGATCGGCCACCTGGCCGGAAAGATCGCGAAGCCGGCCCTGGGCATCCAGCAGACCGGGTTTTTCCTGGCCCTGGGGGCCGTAGCGCAAGAGTTTCATCGGAGCTCCTATGAGGCGGAAGGGGTGCGGACGAAAGCGGCGTCAGACGCTCCAGCCACCATCGATCACCTGGGCGGTCCCGGTAACGAAGGCGGCGGCGTCGGACGCAAGATACAGGGCGAGGGCGGCGATCTCCTCCGGTCGGCCCACCCGACCCATCGGCTGGCGGGCGGCGAAGGCGGCCTGCACCTCGGCTTCGCTGCGGCCTTCGCGGGCGGCCTGGTCGGCGATGCGCTGGTGCAGCGAGGGGGAATCCACGGTGCCGGGGCAGATGGCGTTGCAGCGGATGCCCTGGCCGACATAGTCGGCGGCCACCGACTTGGTCAGGCCGATCACCGCCGCCTTGCTGGCGCCATAGGCGCAGCGATTGGCCACGCCCTTGAGGCTGGAGGCGATCGAGGCCATGTTGATGATGCAGCCGCCACCCTGGGCCAGCATGCCGGGCAGCACGGCGCGGATCATCCGGTACATGGCGGTGGCATTGAGTTCGAAGGAGAAGCGCCAGGCGTCTTCGTCGCAGTCGAGGATGCTGCCGGCGTGGACATAGCCGGCGCAGTTGAACAGCACGTCCAGGCTACCCAATTCGGCGACCAGGGCGGTTACCGCCGCGGCATCGGTGACGTCGAGCACCCGGGTCTGCAGCCCTTCGAGGCTGTCCAGGGCGGCGGCATTGATGTCGGTGGCGATGACCTCGGCACCGGCGCGGTGGAAGGCGAGGGCGGTGGCCCGGCCGATCCCCTGGCCGGCGGCGGTGACCAGGACGCGTTTGCCTGCATGACTCATGCGGAGACCTCTTGGCTGTTTATTGTTGTGAGTCGCCTGACCGCCAGCGGTCAATGGTCAGGCCATTGGTCCTATTGTTTAGACCCTGCTAGGCTCTCAGGCAAGGATTTTTTCGCGGCAGACGGCGCGACCTGCATGAGACGAGACCGCCATGCCCCTTCAGATGATTGAAAAACCACGGCTTTATCGGCAGATCGCCGACCAGTTGCGCGCCCTCATCGACGGCGGCGAATACCCGCCGGGCAGTTGCCTGCCCGCCGAGCGCGAACTGGCCAAGCAACTGGGCGTGAGTCGCGCCTCGGTGCGCGAGGCGCTGATCGCCCTGGAGGTGATCGGCCTGGTGGACGTGCGCGTCGGCGACGGCGTGCGGGTCTGCGTGCCCAGCGCCCCGCCGCCGCCGGACACCCCGGTGCTGGAGCTGGCCGGGCGTGGCCAGTGGGCGGAGATGGATCCGGAGCTGAGCCTGGCGCTGGATCTGGACGCCGAGATCCCGCCCTTCGCCCTGCTACAGGCGCGCCGCCTGGTGGAGCCGGAAGCCGCCGCCCTGGCCGCCCGGCACGCCAGCGCCAGCGAGCTGGCCGGTATTCGCGCCGCCTATGGGCGCAACGTCGAGGACAATCGCCTGGGGTCGACCACCCATCCCGGCGACCGGCTGTTCCATATCCGCATCGCCCAGGCCAGCGGCAACCCGGCCTATGCGCTGCTGCTGCGCCATCTGCTCGGCCATCGCTACGGCAGCATGTTCCAGCTCCTGCAGCGCCGCTACACCCCGGAAGACATGCCCGACCGCTCCCAGCAGGAACACCTGGCCATCCTCGAAGCCCTGGAAGCCCACGACCCCGACGCCGCCCGCCAGGCCATGGCCGCGCACCTCGATGCGGTGACCCGGATCTTCGCGCGGTCGGCGGTGGAGTGAGGGCAGGCCCCACGACGATGGCGTTGGGTGGACACCGTGCGCCGTTTTCCACGCGGGCCTAGGCGCCAATCCCTGTCCGGTATCCGTCTGTACGGTCCCTTAGCCATCTGGCTGTGGCTGTTCCGGCTGCCTGCCGACCGTGGACAATCGGCTCTTCGCCTAAGGAGCCCGCCGCCATGTCCCTCGTCTTTCATCAGGTCGATGTCTTCGCCCAGCGCCCCCTGGAGGGCAATGCCCTGGCAGTGGTCTGCGGCGCCGATGCGCTTTCCACCGAACAGATGGCCGCCCTGGCGCGCTGGACCAACCTGTCGGAAACCACCTTTCTCCTGCAGCCGACCGATCCGGCGGCGGACTACCGGGTGCGCATCTTCACCCCGGTCCGCGAGCTGCCCTTCGCCGGCCATCCGACCCTGGGCAGCTGCCATGTCTGGTTGCGTGAAGGCGGACGGCCCAAGGGCGGCGAAGTGATCCAGGAATGCGGCGCCGGCCTGGTGGCGATCCGCGCCGCCGGGGAGGAGCTGGCCTTCGCCGCGCCGCCGCTGGTGCGGAGCGGCGTGGTGGAGCCCGAGGTACTGGCACGCATCGCCCGGGGCACCGGCCTTTCGCCCGCGCGCATCCAGGCCAGCCAATGGGTCGACAACGGACCCGGCTGGGTGGCGGTGCTGCTGGCGAGTCGCGAAGAGTTGCTGGCGATCCGTCCGGATTACGCGGCGCTGGAAGGCCTCAACGTCGGCCTGATCGCCCCCTGGACGGGTAGCGAGGCCGAGGCGCAATTCGAGGTGCGCGCCCTGATGGGCGAGGAGTTCGCCGAAGACCCGGTTACCGGCAGCCTCAACGCCAGCCTGGCACAGTGGCTGATCCCGGCGGGCCTGGCACCGGAGCGCTACCTGGCCAGCCAGGGCACGGCCATGGGCCGACGCGGTCGGGTGCGGGTAGCCCGCATCGCCGACCGCATCTGGGTGGGCGGCGCGGTGCAGGACTGCATCCGCGGCACCCTGGCCCTCTAGGCGCGGATCAGAGCCCGACCGAGCGTCCCTTGAAGCCGGCCGCGTCGAAGTAGCGGGTGTCGCCGACGTTCTGGGTCTTGAGCTCGGTGACCCGCCCGCCCGCCGCTGGTGCGGAACGCTGCACCTGGTGGCTGGCCTTGACCGGCTTGCCGCCCTCCAGGCTCTCGCCGATCACCCGGCCGACCAGTTGCCCCTTGGCCGGGATCTCCAGGTGCAGCAGGTGCACCAGGGTCTGGCCGACGTCGGCGTTGCTGACCGGACTCAGGTCGACGAAACCCTTGCGAAAGTCCGGACCGATGGCCGCCATGAAGTTGTGGGTATCGCCACGGCTGAAGCTGCCGTGCATGCCCTGGCCCTGCTGCAGCCCGGTGTCGGCCACCTCGACGGCGCAGGCGTCGGGTTTGCCGCAACCGCTGTCATAGGAGCGGAAGTTGACCACGATGGCCGGGTAGGGGGTGAGCGCCGAACCCTTGAGGTTGATCGCCGAGAGCGGCAGGGTGCCGGGGAGCTTGCCCAGGTCGTCGTCGACGAACAGGCCGCTGACGTAATCCTGCTTAAGCAGCGCCGCGACCACCTTGGGTGCCAGGGCCTTGGCATCGCCCTGGGGCAGATAGACCAGGTCCGAACCGCCGTTGGCCGCCACCACCACCTCCGGCTTGGCCGGGTCGGGCCCGATCAGGCCGTTGGCCTTGCTCGGGTGCTGGCCCTTGTCCATCGCCACCGCGGCGCCCTTGGCGTCCGGATCGAGCAGCGGCAATTTCAGCGCGGCGGCGAGATCCAGGGCGAGGAAGCCGGGCGGCAGCAGTCCCTTGGGCACGTCGGGGTAGCTGGCCTTGGCCGCCGGACTGGTCTCGCTCTCCTTGGAGATGGTGGAGAAGCCATGGTCGGCGCTGACGAAGATGTCGGTGTTGCCGTCCAGGCCCAGCTCCTTCAGCCGGGCGCGCAGGGCGCCGAGGTTGGCGTCGACATTGCGGATGGCGGCCAGGCTGGTGGGGCCGTTGATGCCCGGGGTGACCTTGCCCAGGCTGTCGCCCTGGTTGTGCTGGGTGCCGTCGGGATCGCGCGACCAGAACACCAGCACGAAGGGCTTGCCGCTCTCCTTGAAGCGCGGCAGCAGCACCTGGTTGGTGACGTCGAGGAAGTAGCGCTGCTGCTCGACGTTGGCGATCAAGGTGCCCGGCGTGGTGGCGTTCCCGGCCTTGCCATTGGCGCCCCGGCCCGGGGCTTCCAGCGGCAGGCCGGCCTGTTTCAGGGCGTCCTGCATGGCCGCGCTCAGGGGAATGCCGGTGGGATGGCCGGTGGAGTCGTCGACGATCACCGTCTTCACGCCGTCGCGGGCGGTCACGTCCTGGATGGCCACCGGACCGAGCTTGCCGACGGCGGCGGTGGACAGGCCCGCCTGGCGCGCGGCGGCCAGCAGGGTTTCCTCGTCGAGGTAGTTGCCGGCGAAATGCTCGTCGACGTCGCCCAGCACCTCGTCGTTTTCCAGGAAGGGCGTGACGCTGTTGTTGGCGCCCGGGACCGGGAAGCCGGTGTAGATCGTGTTACCGAAATCCCCGGTGTCGCCCAGGTAGTGCCCGGTGGCCATGGCCGAGGCATTGGGCGTGGTGAAGGTCGGGAACAGCGAGTGGCTGTTCTGGAAATTCACGCCTTCGCGGCGCAACTGGGCCAGATTCGGCGCGGTCTGGGCATCGACGATAGTGGCGCGCAGGCCATCCGGGATGAAGAGGATGACGTTGCGCGCCGGCTCCGCGGCCATGACGGCCGAACTGGCGAGGAGGGCAAGACTGCAGGCACGAGCGAGACGGGTAGGGAGGAACGCCATGGAAGATTCTCTGCGCAGGTGGAAAGACAGCAGAGATGTAACAAGAGATTGCTGCAATTTTATGATGACAGCCTCATGACAGGGGGCGGCATCCTTTGTGCAGCGCCTTGGTCCCCGTCCAAGGAGCTGCCCATGGCCCACGCCTTCGAGAGTACCGTCGCCACTGCCCGTCACCTTGACCTGGATACCCCGGCCATCCGCCAGGCCCGCATCGATCTCGCCGCCTGTTTCCGCATGGCCGCCCGCCTGGGCCTGGGCGAGGGGATCTGCAATCACTTTTCCTTCGTGGTGCCTGGCCATGATGACCTGTTCCTGGTCAATCCCTATGGCCTGGCCTTCGCCGAGGTCACGGCGTCCTCGCTGCTGATCTGCGACTTCACCGGCGGCGTGGTCGTGGGGGAGGGTGCACCCGAGGCCACCGCCTTCCATATCCATGCCCAGCTGCACCGGCTCAATCCCCAGGCACGGGCCGCCTTCCACACCCATATGCCCCACGCCACGGCGCTCTGCCTGCTGGAAGGCGAACCCTTCGTCTGGGCCGGGCAGACCGCGCTGAAATTCTATGACCGCCTGAGCGTGGACGAGGACTACAACGGCCTGGCGCTGGACGCGGCCGAGGGCGAACGCATCGCCCGGGCGGCGGGTGACGCGGCGGTGGTCATGCTGAAGAATCACGGACCGCTGGTGCTGGGGCCGAGCATCGCCGAGGCCTGGGACGATCTCTACTACCTGGAGCGCGCCGCCGAGGTGCAACTCAAGGCCATGGCCAGCGGCCGGCCGCTGAAGCCGGTGGCACCGGCGATCGCGCACGCCGCCTGCCAGCAGATGCTGCAGGGCAACGCCGACAGCGCGCGGCTGCACCTGGAAAGCGTGAAGCGCCAGCTGCTGCGGCTGGAGCCGGACTATCGGGACTGAAAGGTGTGGTCAGCCGCCGCGGCTGCGACGCTGCGGCAAGGCCCGCGGCTGCGGGGTGGAGCGCGCCAGCGCGGCGGCCGCGACCGCAGGCAACTGGGCATCCAGTTGCTCGACCAGCCGCTCGCGCAACTGGCGCTTGAGCGCGCGACCCATGTCCAGCTGGCCGTGATGATCCAGCGCCAGGAAGCCTTGCTGGAGCAGCTCGATGGACAGGGACGGGGCCTCGGCGCCCAGGGGGCAGACATCGAAGGCGAGCGATGAAGCTTGGGCTGACGGCATCCTGGTGATCATGGCTGTCCCTCCTGGACGAGAGCCCCATCATGCCAGGCCCGGCAGAGGGCGCTGGAGTGGCAAAACGCGGCCCCGTGGACTGCTGCGCATTTTGTCGACGCGAAAAAAAGCCCGGGATCCTCCCGGGCTGAAAGCGCAGATGTCAGCTTCTACGATGCCTTGTCGGCATGGAGGAGAGCTTGCCACCGCCCGGCTTATGGCTGCCTTAACGCCGCTAGCGAATCAGCGCGGCCAGCAGGGCCATGCAGGCGATGGCGGTAAAGATCAGCAGGAGATGAAGCAGAGCGAGCTTGTCCATGGGCTCTCGGGCAGCGGGACACATGAGGTCTTCAGGTAACGGATGATAGCAAAGAGCCATCTTTTGTTGCCTGGCCGCGGCTCAGGACGGCAGCAGCATCGCCGGGATACGCCGCTCCAGCGTATCCAGGGTGAAGGGCCTGGTCAGGGCCCGCATGCCGGCGTCGAGATCGCCATCCCCGATGACCTCGGCCTCGGCATAGCCGGTGATGAGCAACACCGGCAACTGCGGCCGCAGCCGGCGCAGGGCATCGGCCAGCTGGCGGCCATTGAGCGCCCCGGGCAGGCCGACGTCGGTCACCAGCAGATCCAGATGGGTCTCAGGCGCGAGCAGGGCCAGGGCGGCGGCGGCATCGGCCGCCTCCAGCACCTGGTAGCCCTGGGCGAGCATGGCATCCACCAGCAGGGTGCGGATAGTCGGTTCGTCATCCACCACCAGGATGTCTCGCCCTGGCCGGGCCGGCTGGGTTCGAGCTCGGGATAGACCGAGGCGCTGGCCACCGGCGCCAGACGATGGCGCGGCAGATAGAGATGTACCCGGGTACCGGAGCCGGGCGCGGAATCGATGCGGATCTCGCCACCCGACTGCAGCACGAAGCCGTGCACCATGGACAGCCCCAGGCCCGTGCCCTGACCCAGCGGCTTGGTGGTGAAGAAGGGGTCGAAGGCCCTGCCGAGCACCTCGGCGCTCATGCCGCTGCGGTATCGCCCACGCTCAGGCGCACGTAGTCGCCCGGGGGGAGGGCCTGGAGCTGGGCCTGGGCCTCGTCGAGGCGTTCGTTGCTCAGGACGATACGGATGCGGCCGCCGTCGGGCATGGCGTCGCGGGCGTTGAGGCAGAGGTTGAGCAGGGCGTTTTCCAGCTGCGGGCCGTCGATGTGGGTCAGCCAGAGCCGGGGATCGGCTTCGCGCTCCAGGGCGATCTGCGGGCCGATGCTGCGCTGGATCAGGTCTTCCAGGCCGATCACCAGTTGCTCCGGGGCCACCGGCTGCGGATCGAGGGTCTGGCGACGGGAAAAGGCCAGCAGCCGGTGGGTCAGGGCGGCGGCGCGCTGGGCGGCGCTGCGGGCGGTGGCGGTGTAGCGCGCCAGGTCCCGCAGGCGGCCCTGGCGCAGGCGCAGGTCGAGCAGCTCCAGCGAGCCGAGGATGCCGGTCAGCAGGTTGTTGAAGTCGTGGGCGATGCCGCCGGTGAGCTGGCCGACGGCCTCCATCTTCTGCGACTGGCGCAGGGCTTCCTCCATCAGCCGGATGCGCTCCTGCTCGTTGAGGCGCTCGGTCACGTCGTAGGCGAACTGGTAGACGCCGATGGCGCGTCCTTCGGTATCGTGCAGCGGACTGAACTGCAGCTCGTAATGGCGCCGGCCCGGTCCTTCGCCGATCGAGATGACCTCGCTGAAGGTCTCGCCGGCGAAGGCACGGCGCCAGTGGGCGAGAATGCCGTCGCGCAGGTCGGGTCGGTGCCTGAGGCTTTCGCTGAAGGAATCGCCGATGCGCGGCCGGACCCCGATCTCCTGCTCGAAGACCTCGGCCCCGGAGCCGTTGATCGCCAGCCAGCGAAAATTGAAATCCAGCACCTGGATCAGGGCGGCGGCGCCGTCCACCACGTTGGCCAGGATGCGATTGGCCGCCAGGGCGGCCTGTACCCGCTCTTCGAGGGTCGTTGAGTTGCCGCAGGGCCGCTTCGGCGCGCTTGCGCGGGGTGATGTCCTGGAACAGCACCGCGACCTGGCGGCGACTGGCGGGCTCGATGCGAAAGGCGGTGACCTTCAGGTAGCGCCCGGTGGCCACCAGCTCCTGCTCGAAGCGGATGGGTTCGCCGGTCTCCAGCACATGGCCGTAGCGATCGAGCCAGGCCTGGGCCTCGTCGCCGACCATGTCGCGCAGCTTCTGACCGACCACGTCGGGGATGCCGGCATGGGCGGCATAGGCCGGATTGGCCGGATTGGCCTCGACGTGGATGTAGTCGCTCAGCGGTCCGTGGGGCCGTCGAGGAATTCGATGACGCAGAAGCCCTCGTCCATGGCATTGAACAGGAACGGGTAACGCTCGCTGGCCAGGGTTTCGGTGCCTTCCAGGGGCGCCGCGCGTGCCTCCAGCTGCTGACGCAGTTGACGATTGCTTTGCTCCAGTTCGGCGAGGCGCGCGAGCAAGGAGGGGTCTCGGCAAAGGGCACGGCAGGCTCGGCGAGAAAAGATGAGGCGACGGCTTCGCTTCAAAGGCGGGGCATTAGATGACTTCAGGCAAAAAGTGCCAGCCAGGTCACGGATTCCCGAGCCTCCTGCCGCAGGCCCGACTCAGAAGCGGCGGACCCCTGTCGTGGAAAGCGTCACGGTAAGCCCTCTAGCGGCAATGAAGATGTCTGACCACTCTGCTTTGGGTGGATTGACACCTCTCACGACCACTCATACGATGTCATATGAATATCTGGTAACAGCTTTCCAACGACCCCGGTTCACCCCGGTCAATAACAACAAGTCAGGAAGCCCATTCGATGACTATCCAGGTCACTCCCGAGACGGAGTCCGCCCTGCGGCCGCAGGACACCCCCGTCGCCGCTACTCCGCAAACCTCGCGCTTCACCCGCTATCGCTGGCTGATCTGCGCCCTGCTGTTCATCGCCATCGGCATCAACTACATCGACCGGCAGATGATCGGCATCCTCAAGCCCACGTTGCAGGCGGACCTGGGCTGGACGGAAACCGACTACGCCAAGATCGTCTTCTGGTTCCAGTGTGCCTATGCCATCGGCTTCCTGACCTTTGGCCGCATCATCGACAAGGTCGGGGTACGCATCGGCTACGCCCTGGCGTTCACCATCTGGACCATCGCCAGCATCGGCCACGGCATCGCCCACACCGTCACTCACTTCGTGCTGGTGCGCTTCACCCTCGGTTTCGGTGAGTCCGGCAGCTTTCCGGCCAGCCTCAAGGCGGTCTCGGAATGGTTTCCGCAAAAGGAACGCGCCCAGGCCACCGGGCTGTTCAACGCCGGCACCGCCATGGGCCCGATCATCACACCTTTGCTGGTGCCGGCCATCACCCTGGCCTGGGGCTGGCGCGCGGCCTTCATCTCCATCGGCCTCGTCACCGCCCTGTGGCTGATCGCCTGGCTGCTGATCTATCGCCGTCCCCACGAGCACCCCAAGGTGAGTCGTGAAGAGCTGGCCTACATCCAGGCCGACGATGGCTCCCCGGTATCGGCCAAGCCGGCCGTCGAGACCAAGATCTCCTGGTTCAAGCTGCTGACCTTCCGCGAGACCTGGGCCTATGCCGCCGGCAAGTTCCTCACCGACCCGATCTGGTGGCTGTACCTGTTCTGGCTGCCGGACTTCCTCGGCAAGACCTACGGCCTGAATCTGAAATCCTTCGGTCCGCCGCTGATCGCCATCTACATCCTCGCCGACATCGGCTCGGTGATGGGTGGCTGGGGCTCGTCCAAGCAGATGAAGCTCGGTCGCAGCGCCAACCTGGCGCGCAAGACCACCATGCTGCTCTGCGCCGTGGCGGTCGTGCCCATCGTCACCGCCCAGTTCGTCTCCAGCCTGTGGCTGGTGGTCGGCATCATCGGCCTCGCCGCCGCGGCCCACCAGGCCTGGTCGGCCAACCTGATGACCCTGCCGTCGGACCTCTTCCCCAAGGAAGCCGTGGCCTCGGTGATCGGCATCGGCGGTACCGCCGGCGCCATCGGCGGCATGCTGATGACCACCTACAACGGCTACATCCTGGAGATCTTCAAGTCCTACCAGCCGATCTTCATCGTCGCCGGCAGTGCCTACCTGGTGGCCATCGTGGTCATCCATGTGCTCACGCCGCGGCTCAAGCCGGTGCCGTTGGAGCGCATCTCGGTAAGCTGACCAGGGGTCGCTGACAAAGACGCCGCCGGGTCCTCCCCCGGCGGCTTTTTTTCGCTCGCGGCTGTCTGGATCGCGCAGGGGCTGTCCTGCTCGCGAGCGCAGCGGGCCGGCGGGGCGGTCAGACTCCGGGTCCAGCCCTGGAGTCCCCTATGCTCGAGCAACCCCAGACCAAGTCCCACGCCTTCGCCGCGCCTGCCTTGCCCGATCGGCAATGGCCGAATCGCCAGCTGACCCAGGCGCCGCGCTGGTGCTCCACCGACCTGCGTGATGGCAACCAGGCGCTGATCGAGCCCATGGGGCTGGAACGCAAGCGCCGCTTCTTCGCCTTGCTGCTGGCAGTGGGTTACCGGGAAATCGAGGTGGCCTTTCCGGCGGCGTCCCAGACCGATTTCGCCTTCGTGCGCGAACTGGTCACCGCGGATGGGCTGCCGGACGATCTCTGGCTGCAGGTGATGACGCCGGCGCGCAGCGAGCTGATCGAGCGCACCTTCGCGGCCCTGGTCGGGGCGCCCCGCGCCATCGTGCATCTCTACAACGCCACCGCGCCGCTGTTTCGCCGGGTGATGTTCGACCAGGATCGCGCCGCCACCCTGGCCATGGCGGTAGCCGGTACCCAGCGGGTGCGCGCCCTGTGCGACGCCCAGCCGGAAACGGCCTGGACCTATCAGTATTCGCCCGAGACCTTCTGCTTCACCGAGGCGGACTTCGCCCTGGAGATCTGCCAGGCGGTGCGCGAGGCCTGGCAACCGTCGGCGGACCGCCCGCTGATCCTCAATCTGCCGGCGACGGTGGAAGTGGCCACGCCCAACGTCTATGCCGACCGGATCGAGGGCTTCATCCGCGGCCTGGGGCCGACGCCCCACGTGACCATCAGCGTCCATCCGCACGATGACCGGGGCACCGGGGTCGCCTGTGCCGAACTGGCCCAGCTGGCCGGGGCGACGCGGGTGGAAGGCTGCCTGTTCGGCAATGGCGAACGCACCGGCAACGTGGACCTGGTGACGCTGGCACTGAATCTCTACGGCCAGGGCATCGCGCCGGGGATCGACTTCTCCCGCCTGGAAGAGGCGGCCAGCGTGGTAGAAGCCTGCAACCGGCTGCCCCTCCATCCGCGCCACCCCTATGGCGGTCGGCTGGCCCTGGCCGCCAATACCGAGCAGGGCGCGGCCCTGGGGCTCGTCGATCCGGCCAAGTTGGGGCTCAGGGCGCGGCGGGGCTGACCGCGTCGGGCAGGCCCGCCTGGCCGCGATAGGCCGAGGGCGACACCCCCAGCACCTGGCGGAAGCGGGTGGCGAAGGCACTGGGGCTGGCGTAGCCGTGCTCCAGGGCGACGTCGACGATGGCGTGGCCGGCGGCCAGGGAGGTCAGGCTGGAATCCAGCCGCGCCCGCTGCAGCCACTGGCCGAACGTCAAGCCGGTCTCCTTGAAGAACAGCCGGCTCAGGGTGCGTTCGCTGACCGCCAGCCGCGCGGCGGCGCGGGTCAGGGTCCAGCGCTCGCCCGGGTGCTGGCGCAGGTGGCGGCAGAGTTCGGCGAGCGTGGCATCCACCGGCCAGGGCAGGTGCAACCCGGCGGCGGGCGAGCCCTGCAACTCGTCGAGCATCAGCTGCAGGATATACCGGGCGCGCCCCTCGGCCGGTCGATCGGCGGGCAGGGGCAGGGCGGCCAGGATGAGTTCACGCAAGAGCGGCGAGACGGCGATCAGCTGGCAGCGCGTCGGCAGCTCGGCCCGTACCTGCGGATCGACGAACAGGGTGCGCACCTCGACGCGCCCCAGCAGGTGCAGGTCGTGCTCTTCGCCGGCGGGTACCCAGACCCCTCGCCCGGGTGGCACCACCCAGCGGCCCTGGGCGGTGTTGACGATGACCACGCCACAGAGGGCATGGATCAGCTGCGCCTGGCGATGGCGATGGGGGGGCACCCGGTCGCCATGGGCGAAGTCCTGGGCCACGGCGTGGAGGCCGTTGCACGAGCTGAAGTCGATGAGCATGGCGTCAGGACGGCGCGCGGCCGGCCAGCCACTTGCCCAGCAGGGCATCCAGCTGCTGCTGCTCGGCCTCGCTGAGGGTGGCCAGGGCACGGCGCTCGTTGTCCACGTGGGCGGCCATCAGGCCATCGATCAGGGCGAAGCCGTCCGCGGTGAGGGCTACCAGGGTACTGCGCCGATCCTCGGGGTTCCTGCGCCGCTCGATCAGGCCGGCACGCTCCAGGCGGTCGAGGCGATTGGTCATGCCGCCCGAGGAGATCATGGCCGATTCATAGAGCACGGTCGGACTCAGGGCATAGGGCTCGCCAGCGCGCCTCAGGGTCGCCAGGACGTCGAATTCGCCATAGTGCAGCCGGTGTTCATCGAAGAAGGGCTGCAGGACATCGCGATTGAGCACCTGGGCCATCTCGCCCAGGCGACCCACCAGGCGCATGGGCAGGGCATCCAGGTCGGGGCGCTCGCGGTGCCACTGGTCCACGGCGAATTCGGCGCGATCGGCCATCGGCTTACCTCGGGAATATATCTTGATGTTAAGATACTTCTCATCAAGAGAAATATCGCGTCACTCTGGAGATTGTCCATGCTTTCCGCGTCGTCATCATCCCCGACCATGGCCGCACCGCGCCAGGATGCCTTCCTCGCCGTGCTGCTGGTGCTGCTGGTCGGCGTGAACCTCAGACCCATCCTGGCGGCCATCGGTCCGCTGCTGGATGGCATCCAGGCGGCCACCGGCCTGGAGGGCAGCGGCGCCGGGGCGCTGACTACCCTGCCCATCGCCGCCATGGGCCTCTGCGCCCTGGGTGGCGCCCGGCTGCAAGCCTGGCTCGGCGAGCGCCGTGGCGTCGCCCTCGGCCTGCTGCTGCTGGCCCTGGCCAATGCGCTGCGCTGGGCGGAGCCGAGTGGCCTGGGGCTGATCCTCACCGCCGGCCTGGGCGGTGTCGGCATCGCCCTGGTACAGGCGCTGATCCCGGCCTATATCCGCCGCTGCCATCCGCAGCGCACCAGCACCCTGATGGGCCTCTATACCACCGGCATCATGGGTGGCGCGGCCGTGGCGGCGGCCACCGCCGCGCCCCTGGCCGAGCACTGGGGCTGGGCCCAGGGCCTGGCGCTCTGGACCCTGCCGGTGCTGCTGGCACTCGGCGTCTGGCTGGCCCTGGCGCGGCCGGACGTGCCGGCACAGGGCGCTGCGCCCCGCGCGCAACCCTGGCGTCCGCGCCAGGCCTGGCTGCTGCTGGCTTTCTTCGGCATCGGTACCGCCGCCTACACCCTGGTGCTGGCCTGGCTGCCGCCTTACTACACCGGCCTCGGCTGGCGACCGGCCGACAGCGGCCTGCTGCTGGGCGGCGTGAGTCTCGCCGAGGTCGGTGCCGGCCTCCTGCTGTCGGCGACCATCGCCCGGCTGCGTACTCGCCGGCCGCTGGTGCTGGGGGTGCTCGGCGTGGTGCTGGTGGGGTTGCTGTGCCTGGCGTTGGCGCCGCTGCAACTGGCGGTGCCCACCGCCATCCTGCTCGGTCTGGGCATCGGCGCACTGTTTCCGCTGTCGCTGATCCTGGCCATGGACCAGGTGCGTGATCCCACCGAAGCCGGCGCGCTGCTCGGTTTCGTCCAGGGCGGTGGCTATCTGATCGCCAGCCTGGCGCCGCTGGCCGCCGGCATCCTGCGCGACCATCTGGATAGCCTGGCCAACGCCTGGCTGCTGATGGCGGCGGGCGTGGTGCTGCTGATGGGCCTCGGCCTGCGCCTGACCCGCCCTGCGCGATCGCTCCTAGCGCGCGGCGACCCGCAGGCCTAGCCCGCGCGCGGCAGGCGCAACTCCACGCAAAAGCCGCCCCGCGCCCGATTGCTGAAGCTCAGGGCACCGCCCAGGCGGCGGGTGATGGTCTCGACGATGGCCAGCCCCAGCCCGGCGCCCTGGGGGTTGCCGGCGCTGTAGAAGCGATCGCACAACCGCGCCAGCTCGGCCTCGTCCACCCCGGGGCCGCGATCCTCCACCCGCAGCAGCACGCCCTGGTCCTGGCTGGTCTCGATACCGACTTCCACCACGCTGCCGGCGGGGGCGAAGGCCAGGGCGTTGGTCACCAGATTCTGCAGGGCGATGGCGATGGCGTCCGGATCGCCCAGTACCGGCGGTCCGGCCTGGGCCGCCAGCACCAGCTCCACCTGATGCTTGAGCGCTAGCGGCGTCAATTCCGCCAATTCCTCACGGACCAGGGGTTCCAGGGCCAGCGGCTGGACCTGGGTGGTGCCGGGTTCCAGTCGCGCCAGGGTCAGCAACTGGCTGGCCAGGCGGGTGGCCCGGCTGACGCCCTGGCGCAGATAGCCCAGGGCTTCGTCGCGTTCCTCGGCCGTCTCGGCGCGCTGGGCGTTCTGCGCATGCAGATCGAGGATCGCCAGGGGCGTACGCAATTCGTGGGCGGCGTCGGCGATGAAGCGACGCTCGCGATCGAGCAGGGCGCGCAACTGGGCGAGCTGGTGATCCAGGGCGCCATGCATGGGTTGCAACTCCGGCGGCAGCGGGCCGGCCGGCAGCGGCGCCAGGCTGTGGGGATCGCGCTCGCGCAGTCCGCGGGCGAAATCCTGCAGCGGTCGCAGCCCCCAGCCCAGCAGCAGCCAGAGCACCCCGACCAACAGCGGCAGGCCCACCAGGGTCGGCCAGAGGGTATGGCTGACGATGCGCTGGATCAGATCCTGGCGCAGGTCCTCGCGCTCGCCGACCCAGATGCGCAGGCCGCCATCGGCGGTACGCACCAGCATCCCGCACCATTCGCGCCCGTTCTCGAACACCTCGTGCAGCCCCTCCGGCGGCACCTCGGCCAGCCGCGGCGCATGACCGGAACGGGCCAGCAGCCGGCCATCGGCGGTCCAGATCTGGAAGGTCAGCTGATTCTCGTAGGGATGCGCCGGCACGTTGCCGGCAACGGGTTGCATGGCGCGATCGAACACCCTGACCAGCTCCGGCCAGCTCGCCGCCGCCGGCGTGCCGGCCTGCAGTAGACCTTCCAGCAGGCGCGCGCCCTGGACCAGCTGGGCGTCGTAGATGCCTTCGATCTCGCGATGGCTGTCACGCAGCGCCAGCAGCGCGAGGGCCAGGCTGCCGGCCAGCACCAGGGCCAGGGTGGGGGCGAGGATGCGGGTACGGATGGCGATCATGGCTGACGCTCCAGCAGATAGCCCACCCCGCGCACGGTGCGGATCACGCTACTGTCGAGCTTCTTGCGCAGGTTGTGGATGAGCACTTCCAGGGTGTTGCCCGAGGCGGCTTCCTGCCAACCATAGAGGGCGTTGCTCAGGCGCTCGCGGGTGATGACGGCGCCCGGTCGCAACAGCAACTGGTGCAGCAGCTGGTATTCCATGGGCGTTACAACCACCTCGGCGCCGTGGTAGTGCACCACCTGGCTGGCCGGATCGAGGCTGATGCCGGCGTGCTCCAGCAGCGGTTGCGCGCGGCCACAGCTGCGGCGGATCAGGGCGCGCAGGCGCGCCTTGAGTTCATCCAGGTCGCAGGGCTTGACCAGGTAGTCGTCGGCGCCGGCATCCAGGCCCTGGATGCGATCGGCCTTGGCGTCGCGGGAGGTGAGCACCAGCACCGGCACCTGGCCGTCCGGCTGGCTGCGCAGGCGGCGCAGCAGGTCGAGCCCGTCGAGGCGCGGCAGGCCCAGGTCCAGCAGCACCAGGTCGAAGCGCTCGGAGGCCAGAGCGTGCCCGGCGGCCAGACCGTCGGCCACCCAGTCCAGGGTATAGCCCTCGCCGCGCAGGGCCATGCGGATGCCCTGGGCCAGGGCTGCATCGTCTTCCACCAGCAATACCCGCACGACCACCGTCCTCTCTCCGCCATGCCTCTAGCCCGCCATCATCGCCGGCCTCCTGGCGCAGCGGCAGGGGCAACTGTTACCGGGCGTTGCATCCTAAGGCTTATCCGAAAAGTCGCCGTGCGAAGGTCGGGCGAGGCAAACATGGGTGAGGAAGCGGCTCGGGCTCGACCGGGCTCGGGCTCGACCGGGCTCGTGCTCGACCGGGCTCGCGCTCGAGTCTACGAGTGGTAAACGAGCATTCCGATGGGGCCGTCTAGGCTGGACTGGCGACCCAACGGATTTTTAACGCCGCATGGCCGAGCGCAGGTACTTCTCGGCCGAAGTCTAGGCGCAGTGCCCGTCGAGGGTGCCCGGTGGGTCCACCTGCACCGTCACGTGCTGCAGGCCGTGGCGACTGCGCAGCAGCTCGCCCACCAGGGTCGGCAGCCGCAGGGGATCGCTGCCCGGCGCCGGGGTGATGTGCAGGGTGGCGATGCGGGTTTCGTCGGTCAGCGTCCAGACGTGCAGATGGCCCACCTCGGCCACCTCCGGCAGGGCGCGAACCGCCGCCGTGGCACCGGCCGTGTCGAATTCCCGTGGCGCCGCCTGCAGCAGCACCGCGCCGGCATCGCGCACCAAGGTCCAGGCCGATTTGACGATCAGCAGGGCGACCAGGATCGACAGCGCCGGATCCAGCCAGGTCCAGCCGGTCCAGAGGATGCCCAGGGCGGCGACGATGGCGCCCACCGAACCCAGCAGGTCGCCGGCCACATGGAGCAGGGCACCCCGCAGGTTGCTGTCGTCCTTGTGCCCGCCGTTGAGCACCACGAAGCCGACGATGTTGACCACCAAGCCGATCACCGCCACCACCAGCATCGGGCCGGACAGCACCTCGGTGGGCTCGCGCAGCCGCATGATGGCTTCCCAGCCGATCCACAGGACCAGGAGCAGCAGGGCGACGCCATTGGTCAGGGCCGCGAGGATGCGTACCCGGTGGAAGCCATAGGTGAAGCGCGCATTGGCCGCCTTGGCCGCCACGCGGTAGGCCACCAGGGCCAGCAGCAGGGCCGCGGCATCCGAGGCCATGTGGCCGGAATCGGCGATCAGCGCCAGGGAACCGGACCACCAGCCGCCCACGGCCTGGACGATGGCGTAGCCAAAGGTCAGGACGAAGACCAGCTTGAGCTTGCGCTCGTTGGCGGCGGTCACCCGCGGGGCGTGGGAATGACCGTGGTCGTGGTCGTGGCCATGCTGATGTTCGTGATCGTGATCGTGATCGTGATCGTGGTGAGGGGTGGAGCCACTCATCTACAGGTCTCCGAAGCGTTGGGGAGGCAGCGGGCACAGGCCCTTCCTTGACCATCCTGAAGCCTGAAGTGACTCCAGGGTCAAGGCGGTCAGCTTTTCTCTGACCGTCTGGTCATCTGTTACCGCGCATGAGCCGCTAAGACTTCATTAAGGTTCGCCCCTCAGGGTAGCGGCTTCCTATAGCTGGAGCCCGCCATGCCCGCTTTCCTTTGTCTTCCCTCGCGCGTGCGCAGGGCACGCTGATGCTGCTCGCAGCCTTCTCCCGCCCCCGCACCTCAGGCTGGCGGCACTGGCGCAATCTGCTGGTCCTGAGCAGTCTGAGTTGCCTGTTGCTGCTGATGGATGACTTCCTGCAGCAGCTATTCACGCCGAACAACCGCGCCGAGCTGGAAGCGAGTTATGTGGCCGCGCTCTGGGTGTTCAGCCTGGCGCTCTGGTTGAGCAAGCTGCCGCGTCTGGCGGCGGCCATCCTGCTGGTGTTCGCCCTGATGCAGCTGCTGCAACTGGGCAATCTCAGTTTCTTCGGCGAGCCGCTCAGCGCCATCGATATCCAGGCCCTGCTGGGCGACACCGCGGAAGTGCGCCAGACACTCTGGCTCAGCCTGCCCGCGCATTGGCCAGTGCTGCTGTGCGTGGGGCTGCCCTATGGACTGCTGATCGCCCTGCATCTCCAGCTGCCAGGCCGGGTACCGCTGCCGGCCAGTCGCTGGGCGCTGATCCTGATCGCCGCGGTGCTGCTGTCCAAACCCTATCGAGCCACCTACCGCAATCTCGATGCCTTCGTGCCGAGCCCCGCGCGCAGCGGTCTGCACAACAGCCTCAACGCCTTTTCCGCCTGGGCCGTGCGTCTGGCCGGGCGTGACGACGTCGTCCTGCCGCCCACCGCCTATGCCCCCTATGGACTGGCCCAGGTGCCCAGCACCGCGCGACACGTCTGGCTGGTGGTGGCCGACTCCCTGCGCAGTGATCGGCTAGGTGTCTTCGGTTATGAGCGCAATACCACCCCTGAGCTTTCGGCCTATCTGCAGGATAATCCCCAGGCGCTGATCCGGCCCGGGGTGGCGGCGGGGGTGGCGACCGACGTGAGCCTGCCCTACCTGCTCAATCCGATCCGCGAACCGGGCCAGGACCGGCGGTTGCGCAGCGGCGAGATCAATCTGTTCCGCTTCGCCCAGGCCGCGGGCTTTCGCACCCATTGGCTGTCGTCCCAGGAATCCAAGTTGCTGGCGCACCTGGGCAATCGCCATCTGGACGTCTCCATCACCCGCGAGGACCATCCGCTGCGTTTCCTGCAGCGCCAGGATCGCGCCCTGCTGGAGATTCTCGATGAGCAGCAATGGGCGCCGCGCAACTTCGTGGTGCTCAATCTGCGCACCGCGCACCTGCCCTATGCGCAGAACTACCGGCACGAGAGCACCTCGGCGCCCTGGTCGGATACCGGGGCCGAGGGCCAGGCCAATGCCTATGACAATTCCCTGCACTACCTGGACGGCCTGCTCGCCGAGATCCTCGCCGACTTCGACCGCCTGGACGGCGAGCGCTATCTGATCATCACCGGCGATCACGGCCAGCGGCTGGGGGAGGGCGGGCACTGGGGGCACAACGACCTGGTGCCCGAGGTCAGCGATGTACCAATGATCGTGGTGGCGCGGGATGCCCCGGCCGAGGCCCTGGCCGACCTGCAGGGTGAGCGCTGGATCAGTCACTACGAGGCCGGCAGCTGGCTGGCGGAGCGCCTGGGGACCCGCATCGACAATCCCAATCGACGCCCCGACGAGTACTTCGTCCATGGCAAGCTGCTGTTCAGCGACAATTTCGTGCAGCGCGTCTGCGAATCGCCCACCGGCCTCGTGCACCAGCCGCCGCAGCAGCTGAGCACGTTGCTGCTGGACACCCCGGCCAACCCCTGTGGCTAGCGTCTGGGGCCATACCGTCGGACCCCGGGCGCCGCTACACTGCCGGCGCCTTTTCACCTCCGTATCAGGACCTCGTCATGGCTTCCGCTGCTTCCGTATCCCGCTATGTGCGCAGTGCGCGTCTGCTGCACTGGCTCATGGCCCTGCTGGTGTTGCTGGCCTATGTACTGATCCTCAATCGCGGGCAGTTCGAGCGGGGCTCCCTGGAGCGCCAGTGGGTGGTGCTCAGTCATTTCTGGGTCGGTCTGCTGGTGTTGGCGCTGGTCTTGCCGCGGCTGCTGGTGCGCCACCGCCATCCGGTACCGCCGATCACGCCGCCGCTGGCGCGAAGCCTGGAGACCGTCGGCCGGCTGACCCACTACGCGCTCTATGGCTTCCTGCTGGCCCAGCCGCTGCTCGGACTGTTCACCGTCTGGCTGACCATCGGCGCGGTCAAGATCCCTTCCAGCACCTGGGCGCTGCCTTCGCCCTTCCCGGTGGACCTGGAGCTGGCCAAGTCGCTCAAGGGCCTGCACTTCTGGCTCGGCAAGGCCTTCTACTGGGTGATCGGCCTGCACGTGCTGGCCGCGCTCTGGCATCACCTGGTGCGCAAGGACGATACCTTGAAGCGCATGCGCTAACGCGGATCGAGGGCGATGATGCGGTTGCGTCCGCCTTCGGCCAGCAGATAGCCATCGCCCCGCGGCAGCAAGGCCTGGGGCGCGCGCAGGAAGGTCAGGATGGCGCGCGGGGCTGACTGGCGATCCCAGAGCAGCAGGCGGGCGCGGTGTGTGGAATCTTCGCTGATCCACAGGCCGCGGCGGTCGCAGAGCAGAAAGCTCGGCTCGCGCAGCTCGCTCAGCGCCGGCGGATCACGGCCGTCGTCGCTCAGCTGGCGCACCAGACCGCGGGATTTCTCGGTATAGAAGGCACTGCCATCCGGGCAGCGGGTAAAGGACTCCGCCTCGTCCAGGTGGTCGCGCAGTACGGTCAGGCTGCCATCGGCGGCGTCGTAGCGCAGCAGGCGTCCGGCATCCTTGCGGTCTTCCACGGCATAGAGCCGCTCGCCTTCGGCCCAGAGCCCCTGGGCGTTGATACCGGTGAAGAGATCGCGACTGCCAGCGGTGTCGAACCAGCGGATGGGATGGGTGCCGCCTTCCTGGCTGTAGGCGAAACCGTCTTGGTAGGGCACCAGGCCGTCGGGTTTGTACAACCCCTCGCTGAGCACGCTGCGCCGGCCCTGGGCATCGATGCGCAGCAGGCGACCCTTGCCGTCCTTGAGTTCTTCCGCGGTGATCAGGGCATCGCCCTGCCAGGCCAGGGCACTGGCCTTGGCGATGTCGGCATGGGCCACTTCGTAGCGCCAGCCAGGGGCGGCCTGGGCCGGCCAGTAGCGCTGCCAGGCGAAAAAGCCAACCGCTGCCAGCAGCAGGGCGGCCAGGACGAGGAGGGCGCTACGCCAGGGCCGGGCCATCAGCTGGCAACGGCGGCCAGGTGCTCATGGAGGATGGCCGCGCCGATCACGATCAGCACCACGCCACCGAGCATCTCCGCGCGCTTGCCGACCAGATTGCCCATCACCCGGCCCAGCATCACCCCGGTGGTGACCATGATCATGGTGGCGAGGCCGATGGCCAGGGCGGCGGTGATGATGTTGACGTCGATGAAGGCCAGGCCCACGCCCACGGCGAGGGCATCGATGCTGGTGGCCACGGCGGTCAGGGCCAGCAGCATGAAGGAGTGCTGGCGGGGCTTTTCCTCTTCGGCTTCGGACGCGCCGAAGCCAGCCCAGATCATGCGCAGGCCGAGCACGGTGAGCAGGGTGAAGGCGATCCAGTGATCCCAGGGCTGGACGTACTGGGCGGCGGTGAGGCCGACGGCCCAGCCGATCACCGGGGTGATGGCTTCGATGACGCCAAAGATGGCGCCGGTACGCAGGGCTTCGCGCAGGCAGGGCTTGTGCAGGCTGGCGCCCTTGCCGACGGCGGCGGCAAAGGCATCGGTGGACATGGCGAAGGCCAGGAACATCAGGGAAGCGGGGTTCATCGTGACAGCGCCGGCCGGGCTCGGATCCGCAAGACATCTCCGCACGCCCGGCACGGCGCGGTGATGCCCCTGGTCTCGCCAACCCTGACCGGCTGTCCTGACCACGGCGGTTGCCGAGTATGTTGACCAGGACGCTTTCCACCGCGGTGGAAGCAGGCTACTCCCCAAAGAGGCCGCCACCTTACCCAGCCGGATAGAGAAAGTCTATCTTGTAGATAGTTCTAATATATATAGCCTTGGCTAAATTTCTCCTGCCTACGCGATCGTGCCTATACGCCAAAAGGCCTGCAAGGCCCGGCGCAGCGGGGTTGTGGCCGCGGCACAGGCTGCCGAGACGGTGCGCGCGCGTACCCCGGGCGCCAGGTCGGAGGTCGCCTATGGCGGCTGGCCGGGGGAGCTCGCGGACCTTCGGCCATCCGCAGCGCAGGGCGGAGCGGTCGAGTCGGTCCGGTGCGAGGGCTAGGTTCGGATACGCGCTCGTCGGCGCTGGAGCGGTCGTCGCCCCCTTAATGATGGCGCTCTGCCGTCCCCGTTTCGTCATGCCGCTGACACTTAATTGTCACATTTCGGCAATAGCCTAGCGCCAGCCCTCACTAGGTAATGGAGCCACCATGAAACGCACGTTCAGCCTCTCCCTGTTGTTGTCGGCCTTTTGCCTGAGCACCGCCGCTCACGCCGTGGATGTCACGGGCGCAGGCTCGAGCTTCGTCTTCCCCGTTCTGTCGAAGTGGTCGCAAGGCTTCAGCGAGAAGACTGGCAACCGTATCAACTACCAGTCCATCGGCTCCGGCGGCGGCATCGCCCAGATCAAGGCCGGCACCGTGGACTTCGGCGCCACCGACGCTCCCATGAGCACCGACGACCTGCAGAAGGGCGGTCTGGGCCAGTTCCCGACCATCATTGGCGGCATCGTGCCGGTGATCAACGTGGAAGGCATCGAGCCCGGCAAGCTGAAGCTCGACGGTCCGACCATGGCCAAGATCTTCATGGGCGAGATCAAGACCTGGAACGACCCGGCCATCGCCGCGCTGAACCCCGGCCTGAAGCTGCCCGAGGGCGCCATCACCGTGGTGCGTCGTTCCGACGGCTCCGGCACCTCCTACAACTTCACCAACTACCTGGCCAAGGTTAGCCCGGAGTGGAAGGAGAAGTTCAACTTCGGCACCACCGTCAACTGGCCGGTCGGTGTGGGTGGCAAGGGTAACGAGGGTATCGCCGCCTACGTGAAGCAGATCAAGGGCTCCATCGGCTACGTCGAGTACGCCTATGCGCTGACCAACAAGATGACCCACGTGCAGCTGAAGAACGCCGCTGGCAACTTCGTGCAGCCCGAAGCCAAGAGCTTCCAGGCCGCCGCCGCCACCGCCGACTGGAAGAGCGCCAAGGACTTCAACCTGCTGATGACCAACGCCCCGGGCGCCGACGCCTGGCCGATCACCGCCACCACCTGGATCGTGATGTACAAGGAACCCAAGAACGAAGAGCGCAGCAAGGTCGCCTTCGACTTCTTCAAGTGGTCCCTTGAGCATGGCCAGAAGGATGCCGCGGCCCTGGATTACGTCCCGGTCCCGGACACCCTGGTCAAGCAGATCGAAGGCTACTGGGCGTCCGACTTCAAGAAGTAAGCACGACTGTCCCGCCGCCTGGATCCCCTAGGGTCCAGGCGGTTTCGCGCGTCCTTCCAGGTAGACGGAAAGCTCCATGACCGACCAGACCCTGCCCCTCTCCGCCGTTCAGGAACAGCGCATTCGCCGGGATACCCGCGCCGATGTCTGGTTCCGCCGGCTCCTGTTTTCCGCCGCGCTGCTGGTACTGTTGGTACTGGTCGGCGCCGCCGCGTCCACCCTCTGGGGCGGTCGCCACGCCTTCATGACCTTCGGCCTGGACTTCATCACCTCGGCCGAGTGGGATGTCGGCGCCGAGAAGTTCGGCGCCCTGGTGCCCATCTACGGCACCCTGATGACCTCCTTCATCGCCCTGCTGCTGGCCGTGCCCACCGCCTTCGGCATCGCCCTGTTCCTCTCGGAGATCGCGCCGCCCTGGTTGCGCGGCCCGGTGGCCACCGCGGTCGAGCTGCTGGCGGGCATTCCCTCGATCATCTACGGCATGTGGGGCCTGTTCGTCTTCGGCCCCTTCATGGCCGCCTACATCTCGCCCTTCATCAACGACTACCTCGGCGCCATCCCGGTGATCGGGGTGCTGTTCCAGGGCCCGCCGCTGGGCATCGGCATGCTGACCGCCGGCATCATCCTGGCGATCATGATCCTGCCCTTCATCACCTCGGTGATGTACGAGGTGTTCCGCAGCGTGCCGGCCCAGCTCAAGGAGTCGGCCTACGCGCTGGGTTCCACCACCTGGGAGGTCTGCTGGGACATCGTGCTGCCCTACACCCGCTCGGCGGTGGTCGGCGGCGCCTTCCTCGGTCTGGGTCGCGCCCTGGGCGAGACCATGGCGGTGACCTTCGTGCTGGGCAACGCCCACCAGTTCTCCCTGTCGCTGATGATGCCGAGCAGCTCCATCGCCTCGGTTATCGCCAACGAATTCAACGAGGCCTACACCGATCTGCACCGCTCCTCGCTGATCGCCCTGGGCTTCCTGCTGTTCGTGGTGACCTTCTTCGTGCTGCTGGCGGCACGGCTGATGCTGACGCAACTGTCGCGCAAGGCAGGTAACTGATGCACATCGACGCCTATCTCTATCGCAAGCGGCGGATCAAGAACGGCATCGCGCTGATCTTCGGCAGCGCCGCCGCCGTGCTGGGCCTGGGCTTCCTGGCCTGGATCCTCGGCACCACCCTGATCAAGGGCGTCAGTGCCCTGAGCCCGTCCCTCTTCGTCGAGATGACGCCACCGCCCGGTGCCGCCGACGGCGGTCTGGCCAACGCCCTGTTCGGTAGTGTGCTGATCACCCTGCTGGCCACCGCCATCGGCGCGCCCATCGGCATCCTCGCCGGGCTCTGGCTGGCCGAATACGCGCGCCACTCCAAGCTCGGCCTGGTGGTGCGTTTCGTCAACGACATCCTCCTGTCGGCGCCGTCGATCGTCATCGGCCTGTTCATCTACACCGCCGTGGTGGTCACGCTGAACCAGTACTCCGGTGGCAGCCTGGGCTTTTCCGGTTTCGCCGGCTCCCTGGCGCTGGCCATGCTGGTGGTGCCGGTGGTGACCCGTACCACCGACGAGATGATGCAGCTGCAACCGCCGGCCATGCGCGAAGCGGCCCTGGCCCTGGGCATCCCCCAGTGGAAGGTGACCCTGCAGATCCTGCTGCGCGCCTCCCGCGCCGGCGTGGTGACCGGGGTGCTGCTGTCCATCGCCCGCATCACCGGCGAGACCGCGCCGCTACTGTTCACCGCCTTCGGCAACCAGTACTGGAACGCCGACGTGCTCAAGCCCATGGCCACCGTGCCGGTGACCATCTTCCAGTTCGCCATGAGTCCGTTCGAGAACTGGCAGCACCTGGCCTGGGCCGGCGCCCTGCTGCTGACGCTGTTCGTGCTGCTCCTGAACCTCTCCTCTCGCTTCTTCTTTCGTAACCGGGATTCCAAGTGACTACCATGCAGACGCAGATACCGGAACTGCAGGCGCGCGACGTCGGCTTCCGTTACAAGGGCCACCAGGCGCTCAAGTCGATCAACCTGGACATCGCGGCCAAGCAGATCACCGCCATCATCGGCCCGTCCGGATGCGGCAAGTCCACGCTGCTGCGCATCTTCAACCGCATCTACTCGGAATACCCGGGGCTGGAAGCGACCGGCGAGATCCTCATGGACGGGGAGAACATCCTCGATCCCAAGTACTCGCTGAGCCGCCTGCGCAGCACCATCGGCATGGTGTTCCAGAAGCCGGTGCCCTTCCCGATGTCGATCGCCGACAACGTCGCCTACGGCATCCGTCACCACGAGCGCCTGTCCCGCGTGGAGCTGCAGGATCGCGTCGAGCAGGCCCTGCGCGGTGCGGCGCTGTGGGATGAGGTCAAGGACAAGCTCAACCAGAGCGCCCTGGGTCTCTCCGGCGGTCAGCAGCAGCGCCTGTGCATCGCCCGCACCATCGCCCTGCGTCCGCGGGTGCTGCTGCTGGACGAGCCGACCTCGGCCCTGGACCCCATCTCCACCGCACGCATCGAGCAGCTGCTGGCCGAACTCAAGCAGGAGTTCACCGTGGTCATCGTCACCCACAACATGCAGCAGGCGGCGCGCTGCTCCGATGTCACCGCCTTCATGTACCTGGGTGAGCTGATCGAAGTGGACAAGACCGACAAGATCTTCACCAAGCCGGACAAGAAGCAGACCGAGGACTACATCACCGGTCGCTTCGGCTGACGCTTACGCCGGCTCTCGGCAAGGCCACTCCCCGGAGTGGCCTTTTTCATGGTCGGCCGAAAACGGCAGCCAGGGCCCTGGTCGTGGCTCTCCATCCCGCTGCGCAGTGAAGCTGTCCCGGATACATGAAGCTTCGGTTAAATTTCGCTTTAGATTCAATTACTTGAATTAAAACCTTTATCTGCCTGCAAGCAAAACGACATCTCTTCTGCCGAGACTGACCCAGCGTTGTGACGGGCTGCACCGCCAGCCACCACCCCTGGATTGTCTTGAAAGGAGATCTGCCGATGTCTGTTAACCCTTATCGATTCACGGCGCTGTTCTCGGGCGTGCTCCTGGCCACCTGCTCGGCCGCCGCGAGTGCCGCTGTCGATGAGAAGCTGCTCGACATGCTCAAGGCCAACGGCTCCATCACCCCCGCCCAGTACAGCGAATTGCGCGGCGATCTGCAGCAGGAGCAGCAGGCGCGCGCCGCCCAGGTCGCCCAGCAGCAGAAGACCTCCGACTTCGAGAAGAAACTGGCCTGGGCCGCCAAGACCCAGATCAAGGGCGATGTGCGGGTGCGCCATGAGAGCATCGACATCAGCGGCGAGCCGGACAACGGTCGCGACCGGGACCGCCAGCGTATCCGGGCGCGACTGGGCGCCTACAGCGAGATCAATCCGCAGGTGGACACCGGCATCCGCATCGCCACCGGCGGCGGCGACGACGCCCGCTCCACCAATCAGGACCTCAACGGCTACTTCAACAAGAAGCAGCTCTGGCTGGATCAGGCCTACATCGACTACCACCCCACGGCGCTGCCGAATCTGCACTTGGTGGGTGGCAAGATGGGCCAGCAGTGGGTCAGCACCGGCGACGTCATCTGGGACGCCGACATCAACCCCGAAGGCCTGGCCGGCACCTACAGGTACGACCTGGGCGGCGGCGCCGAGCTGTTCGGCAGCACCGGCTACTATGTACTCAAGGACAATGTCGACGGCGAGGGCTATGAGTTCAAGCACGACCTGCGCCTCTACGCCGGCCAGCTGGGCAGCCGCTTCAACCTGGGCGATGCCGCCAAGCTGATGGTCGGCGGTAGCGTCTACGCCTACGACAAGGACCAGGACAGCACCTGCCCGACCACCGGTTCGGTCACCTCGCCCTGCGCCCTGGCGGTCAATGGCAACACCACCGATCGCTTCCAGCTCTACGAGGGCTTCGCCCAGCTGGACCTGACCAAGCTATGGGTGCCGCTGTCCTTCTATGGCCAGTACGTGGTCAACGACAAGGCCGACGACGGCGAGGACACCGCCTGGCTGGTGGGCGCCAAGACCAAGCTGATGCAGCGGGTCGGGCTGGAATACAACTACCGCGATGTCCAGCGCAACGCCGTGGTGGGCGCCTTCACCGACTCCGACTTCGGCAACGGCTCGACCGGCGCCCGCGGCCACAAGCTCAAGCTCGGCTACGACATCGACAAGAACTTCGGCGTCGGCCTGACCTACTTCCTCGCCGAGTCCGACACCGCCAGTCGCTTCCGCCGCGACGCCGACGTCAAGACCCTGCAGCTGGACCTGGAAGCCAAGTTCTAACCACGGCCTCAGGTCGTGCTCCGCTTGAACCGCCCTCGGGCGTTCTTTTTTGCCGGTCCGCTGGGGCGTTGGGCTTCGCTGCGCTCAAGCCGACCTACGAAAGCTAACCCGCCGGTTGGATTGAGACGGCTCTATCATCGAAGCCAACAGCCCAAGCCACTCGAGCATTCAACGCTCCACCCTGATCTCCACCAGCTTGCCGTCGATGAACTTGAGGTGACGCGCGGCGCCGTTCTCCGGGGCATAGGTCCAGAATTGGGTTTCGGCGGCATTGAATTTGGGGACGTTGTTGTTGCGCAGCGCCGGGGGATTGATCTTGCGCTCGGCCGGGGCGCCGCAGGCGGCCAGCACCTGTTCGACGCTGTCGCCTTCCTCGACGAGACGCTGGCCGCAGCGCAGGCTGGCCTGGGCGAGGAGGGGAAAGAGCAGGGCGATAGGCAGCAGTTGACTAGTGCGCATCGAACCTCCAACGGGTTGCGGCAATGGTCGTTACCTTGAGCCTAGCTGTTATCGCGGGGCTAGGGCGCTTTGGTAAAGCCACGACTCAGATAGCGCGAACCGGCCAGGCCGAAGCGCCAGGGCACCTCGCGTGCGCGACTGATGCCGATGCGCGGGCCTGCGATCACTGTTGCTTCGCCAGCGGCCGGCTCCAGCAGGAAGGGCGGCTCGGCCAGCGGCAGGCCATCGTGACTACCGTCGATGGCCAGGGCCTGGCACAGCCGGCCAGGACCGGCGCACAGCAGGCGATCGGCCAGGCCACCGCGGCGTTCGCGCATCGCTTCCAGCCCCCACAGCGGTTCCAGCGCGCGGATCAGCACGCCGGCGCCATGACCGGCCTCGCGGCAGACCAGGTTGAAGCACCAATGGATGCCATAGGAGCGATAGACATAGGCATGGCCGGGCGGGCCGAACATGGCGCGGTTGCGTGGGGTGGGGCCGGAAAAGCTGTGGGAGGCCGGGTCTTCGCCGTCGTAGGCCTCGGTCTCGACGATGAGGCCACCGACGCCCGCGACCCTGAGCGTCGCGCCGATCAGTTGGCGGGCGACCTCCTCCACCGGGCGGGTGAAATCCAGGTCGCTCACGCCTCGGGCTCCGGCTCTTCGAGGATCAGCGCGGCATGCACCATGGCCAGGTGGCTCAGGCCCTGGGGAAAGTTGCCCAGCGCTGCGCCATCACGGGGATCGCGCATCTCGGTCATCAGGCCAACGCCATTGAGACTGGCGGCCAGCACCTCGCGCATCAGTTCGCGCGCCTGGTCCACCTCGCCCAGCACGGCATGGGCCTCGACCATCCAGTAGGAACAGGCGAGAAAGGCCCCTTCTTCCCGTTCGGCACCGCTGTAGCGATAGACCAGCGGACCGCGGGCCAGCTCGCGGCGAATGGCGGCCAGGGTGCTCACCGAACGCTCACCACCGTCGAAGCCGAAGCGGATGCCGAGCAGCAGTCCGGCGTCCAGGCGTTCGGTTCCGGCATAGAAGGTATAGGCTTGCTTGCGCTCGCTCCAGCAATGCACGTTGACCCAGTCGCGGATGCGATCGCGCTCGCGCTCCCAGCGGCCACACATGGCGTCGGGGATGTGGCCGTCGCGAGCCAGGGTCACGGCGCGATCCAGGGCGAACCAGCAGCCCAGCTTGGACAGGGTGTAGTGTCGCTCTTCGGGCAACTCCCACATGCCCGCGTCCGGTTGGCGCCAGCCATCGGCGCAGAGATTGGCCAGGTCGGTGAGCAGGCTGGCGGTGGCGAAATCCAGCACATGGCCCTTGCTGGCATAGAGGCGAAAGGTCTCCAGCAGATCGCCATAGAGACTCAGCTGGCACTGGGCGCTGGCGCGATTGCCGACGCGCACCGGCTGGGAATCGCGGTAACCGGGGACGGGGATGGTACGCTCCGCCGGCGCCAGTTCGCCTTGCAGGGTGAAGCAGGTGTGCAGGCGATTGCCGTGGCGGCGGATGACGTTCTGGATCCAGGCCAGGGCCGCCTGGGCCTCGCCGAGGGCACCCAGGCGCAGGAAGGCCTTGATGGTAAAGACCGCATCGCGCACCCAGGCGTAGCGGTATTCGTAGTTCTTGTCGCCGCCGATGCGTTCCGGCAGCGAGGTGGTGGCCGCGGCGACGATGGCGCCGGTAGGGGAGTAGAGCAAGAGCTTGAGAGCCAGCGCGGAGCGCTTCACCTCGCTGAGGAACTCGCCCCGGTAGGCGAAGCCCTGGGCCCATTCGCGCCAGGCCTGGTCACTGCGGTCGATACGCTGGTCCACCTCGTCCAGCGAGGGCACCACCAGGGGTTCGTTCTCGGTCGCGGTCAAGGCCAGGACACTGCGTTGCCCGGCTTCGAGCACCAGGCGCGCCACCAGCCGGCGGTCGTCGCACTGGAGGATTTCCAGTCGCTCGCAATAGCGCAGGGTGGCCATCACGCCATCGACGTGCATGACCTCGCCATTGGGGGTGCTGCGCATCCAGGGCGAGACGGTCTGGCCCTGGGTTCCGGGTACCAGTTCGATGCGCAGCTCGACCCGTCCGGAAAGGCCTTCCACCCGGCGACCTAGTTCGCACCAGGGCAGGCGACCGGCCGAACCGCTGTTAAGCGATTCGGTGAGGCGCACGCTGCCGTCAGCGGTGTGAAAGCAGGTTTCCAGTACATTGCTATCTTCCCGGTAGGCCCGCTCGACGCGATAGTCGGCCACCGGAGCGATCGAAAAGAAACCGCCTGCCGGAGCATCCAGCAGGCGGTCGAACAGTGGGGCGGAATCCATGTTGGGCACGCACCACCAGTCCAGCGAGCCGTCCGGCGCCACCAGGGCGACCGAACGGCCATCAGACAGGGCGGCATAGCCCGCCAGGGGCGCGTAGCCCTCCTGGCGCGCGGGATCGAAGGCCGCCACGGCCGTCAGCCCATGCCTCCCGTGGCGCCATAGACCTCGCCGGTCACATAGCTCGATTCCTGGGAGGCCAGCAGCACATAGATGGGCGCCAGTTCCGCCGGCTGCCCGGGACGCTTGAACACCGTTTCGCCGCCAAAAGTGGGGATCTTTTCCTGGGGCTGGCCACCGCTGGGCTGTAGCGGCGTCCAGAAGGGGCCGGGGGCCACGGCGTTGACGCGGATGCCCTTGCTGGCGACCTGCTTGGCCAGGGCCTTGGTGAAGTTGGTGATGGCCGCCTTGGTCGAGGCGTAGTCCAGCAGGAATTCCGAAGGCTGGGTGGCCTGGATCGAAGTGGTGTTGATGATGGCGGCCCCGGCCGGCAGATGCGGCAGCGCGGCCTTGCACAGCCAGAACAGGGCGTAGACGTTGGTCTTGTAGGTGGCGTCGAACTGCTCGGTGGTCAGCTCGGCGATGTCCTGCACGGCGGTCTGCTTGCCGGCCACGTTGACCAGAATGTCGAGGCCGCCCAGGGCCTCCTTGGCCTTGCTCACCAGTTGGATGCAGAAGGTTTCGTCCTTCAGGTCACCGGGTATGCAGACAGCCTTGCGGCCCTCGGCTTCCACCAGCCTGACCACTTCCTGGGCGTCGGCTTCTTCCTCGGGCAGGTAGTTGAGCACCAGATCGGCACCCTCCCGGGCATAGGCGATGGCCGTGGCTCGACCGATCCCCGAATCCGCGCCGGTGATCAGCGCCTTGCGCCCGGCCAGACGACCGAAGCCTTTGTAGCTGGTTTCGCCATGATCGGGACGTGGCTCCATGACCTGGGCCAGACCCGGAGCCTCCTGGGGCTGCTTGGGAAATTCGGGCTGGGGATACTGGGTGAGGGGGTTCTGCATGGCGTATTGGTTGTCGCTGGACATGACATCTCCTGAAAGGGGCCAAAGGGCGCCCGTTTGGCATCTTTTCGATGACGTTCAAGGAAATGGAGCAGCAGGGCGCGGGAGAGGTTCCCGCCAGTCGATGAGGGATGTATCGGGCAGGACAGCTTTCTTACCTCGCTTTTACCCAGGGCTACGCCTTTTCCGGCCGCTCTGGCGTCCAATGACGGCGAGAGGGGAAGGGCCCTTCTGGAGCGGAGACAATCGCAATGATGAAGAGCTTCAAGGTGGCCGTGCTGGCGGCCCTGTTGTCCCTGTCCGGATGCTGGCTGTTCATGCCACCGTCCGGTGGGGGGGGCATGGCGGCCAGGGTGGGCCAGGGGGCGGCCCGCAGCAGAGGGTACCGCGCTAGCCGTCTCGCCTCAGGCGTCGAGCGGCTCCAGCCGCAGGGCGACGCCGGTTCGTTGCAGGGTGAGGATATCCGCCTCGCGACAGCCGATCAGGCGACCTTCGGCGGTGCGCAGCTGGTCGTCTTCCAGCTGGGCATAGGACTCTGGTTGCTTACCATCCCCGGCGACCATGATGTACAGCTGCCCGCACAGCAACTGGCCAGCCAGACGGCCATCGTCCAGGCCGATCAGGCGATAGCTGCGGCGGGCATCGTAGGTGAAGCGCATGGGAGCATCCCTTCAGGTGTTTCAGCTCAGAGCCGCGCTGGCGCGCAATGTTCAATTGCGAACATCGGCGCGCCGGGTCGGCAGCTCCATAGCCGCGCCGAAAGCCTACCCCGCGCAGGGGCGAGGGGCAGGCTGACCGCCGGTCGGAAGTTTCCTGAACGGCCGATCAATAACGGAATTGCGCCACCAGGCCCTGGAACGAGGTGGCCAGTCGCGACAGCTCCTGGCTGGAGGCGGCGGTCTGCTGGGCCCCGGTAGCGGTCTGGGTGGACAGGTCCTGGATGTTGACCAGGTTGCGATCCACTTCGCGGGCGACCTGGGCCTGTTCCTCGGCGGCGCTGGCGATCACCAGGTTGCGCTCCTCGATCTGGGCGACCCCGGCAGCAATGCGGTCCAGGGCTTCGCCTGCCCGGTTGGCGCGCTCCTGGGTGCTGTCGGCCAGGGCCTGGCTCTTGTGCATGGCGCCCACCGCTTCCTCGGCGCTGCTGCGCACGGCACTCATCATGCGTTCGATCTCGCCGGTGGACCCCTGGGTGCGATGGGCCAGGGCGCGGACCTCGTCCGCTACCACGGCGAAGCCGCGGCCCTGTTCGCCCGCCCGGGCGGCTTCGATGGCGGCATTGAGCGCCAGCAGGTTGGTCTGCTCGGCGATCCCGCGAATCACCTCCAGCAGCTTGCCGATCTCGCGTACCTGGCCTTCCAGGGTCTGCACCTTCTGGGTCGAATCGGTGATCTCGCCGGTCATCACCGCCATGGCCTGAGCGGCCTGTTGCACCTGCTCGCGACCTTGCTGGGCTTCGCGGCTGGTGTCCTGGGAGGCGGTGGAGGTGGAGGCGGCATTGCGCGCTACCTCTTCCACGGCGGCGGTCATCTGGTTGACGGCGGTGGCGGCCTGCTGCACCTCATCGTGCTGGCGGACCTGGCCACGCGAGCTCTCTTCGGTCACCGCGTGCAATTCCTCGGCGGCCGCGGCGAGTTGGCTGGAAGCACCGGCCATCTGTTGTACCGTGTCTTTCAGGCTGCGCTGCATGCCACCGAGGGCCTGCAGCAACTGTCCGGCTTCGTCGCGGCGGCTGCTCTGGATCGGCAGGGTCAGATCGCCTTGGGCGACGCGTTCGGCGCTGCCTACTGCCTGGCGGATCGGCGTGACGATCATCCGGGTGATGACGATGCCCAGCGCCAGGGCGCAGAGCGTGGCCAGTAGCAGACCCAGAGACAGTGCCCAGAACGCCTGCTTGTAGGCAGCATGCGCAGCGTCGCCGGCTTCGGCACTCTGGCGCTTGTTGGATTGCATCATGATCTTGAACGAGGCCATGGTCTTGCGATAGGTGGGTTGCACCTGCTCGTTCAACAGCTTGGCGGCGCCGGCTACGTCCTTGGCGGCCAGGCGCGCCAGGATGGCGTCGGTACCGGCGATATAGCTCTTCCAGTCCTGCTCGAAGGCATCACCGGCCTGCTTTTCATCGGCCTGCAGCGGCGTGGTGCGATAGGCGGCGAAGGGTTTCTCGGCATCGGCCTGGTTGTCGCGCAGGGAGGCGATGACGGCCTGCTGGTCGCTCTGGGGCGCATCGCCGTAGGCCATGGACAGCACGCGGAACAGATCGCGGTTGTGGCCGATGACATTGCTCTTGGCATCGTTGAGCAGGCTGATGGAGAGCAGCGTGTCGCCCAGCACGTTATCCAGCTGGGCATTGACGCTGCGGATGCCGCTCAGGCCGACGGCGCCGATGCCTAAGGTGATGGCCGTGCACAGGCCGAAGGCCACGGCGAGTTTCTTCGCCAGCGCCAGATTGTTGAACCAGACCATGGAGCCTTCCTTTCTGCGAGGTGGGTATCAGCCAAGTTGCGCTGGATACCCTCGCTATCGGCACCAACAGTCCGACCTTTAGGTGGCCCCGAGTCGTCCGAATCCGCCTTCAACCGCGCCCATAGAGACCATCGAGCAGCCGATTGGCCATCAGGGCCTCTTCCAAAGTGGCCAGCTCTGGCCGCGGCTGGCCGAGCACCTGATCGAACACCGCCTGGGCGCCCTGGGGCACGCCGGGGGCCACCCCCTCGGCCAGCACCTGCCGATGTCCCTCGGCGTCGTGCAGCACCAGGCGCCCCGCGGAGAGCTCCAGGGTTCCCTCGCTACCGTCCAGCCGAATGGCCAGCCGCGAACCGCGCAGGGTGGCGCTGGCCCGTAGATGAATCGGCAGGCCACCGGCCTGGAGCAGGGCCTCGCCGCCATGATCCAGCGGCCAGCGCGGATCACGGTCCAGCCGGCTATGGGCGACCGTCAGGGCCTCACCGCATAGCCAGGCGCTGAAATCCAGCAGGTGCACGGCCAGATCGCCAAAGGCGCCATAACCCATGCGACGCTCGTCCAGGTGCGCCGGCCAGTCGCTGAGCCAGCCCTCCAGCAGCCCCGGGTGGCCGGCGGTGAGCGACAGGTGACCGAGGCTGCCGATGGCGCCGTCGCGCGCGAGCTGGCGCAACAGCTGCAGGGCCGGGTCGGTGCGCAGATAGAAGCCGCTGAAGCAGGAGCGTCCGGCGAGCTGCTCGGCCAGGGCGGTGGCACGGGCGGCCGAGACGGCCAGCGGCTTTTCCACGAAAAGATGACGGGTCCGAGGGAGCAGGGTGGTCACCGCCGCCTCGTGATCCTCGATGGCGGTGGTGACGAAGGCCAGGTCCACCTCGGGCAACCGGGCGAAGTCATCCACTACCGGCAGACCCTGAGGGGCAGCGAGGCGCCGGGCGCGAGCGGGATCCCGTTCGCTGGCCACGGCCACCACCCGCACCCGCGGATCGGCCAGGCTGGTATCCAGGTAATCCTGGGCGTGGATCTGTTCGCAACCGACGATGGCGACGCTGAGCATGACGAGGGATCCTCTAACGGCAACTGTTCCGTTATGGACCCCGCGTGCGCCGCTAAGCTTCCCCGATCAGACCGGCTGGTAGGCCTTGCCGAAACGGTTGGCCAGGAAGGCCTCCATGTCCACCTGTTCCTGGGCGATGAAGCCACGCTGCGGCAGCTTGCCTTCGCGGAACAGGTCCAGGGCAGTGCAGATGCCGGCGGCGGTGGTGATCTGGATGGCGCTGGTCAGGCGACCATCGCGCTCGGCGGCGAAGATCTTGCGGCTGAACACCTCCTGCACCAGCTTGCCGCCGCGCATCCCGCTGACGGTGACGAACACCAGCACCACGTCCTGCATGGTGGTGGGCACGGCGCCGCGCAGGATGTTCTTGAGCTGCTCCTGGTCACCGGCCAGGCGCAGGTCTTCCAGCAGGAACTTCATCAGGTCGCGGTGACCGGGATAGCGCACGGTCTTGTAGTCCAGGGTTTCCACTTGGCCCTGCAAGGTCTCGCAGAGGGTGCCCAGGCCGCCCGAGGTGTTGAAGGCCTCGTATTCCACGCCGTCCAGGGAAAAGTGCTCCAGGCCTTCCAGCGGCTGCACCAGTTGCAGCTCGCCGTTACGCACGGCTTCGCAAGGGTGGCAGTACTCGTTGACCAGGCCGTCGACGCTCCAGGTCAGGTTGTACTTCAGGGCATTGGTGGGGAATTCCGGCAGGGCACCGACACGCATCTTCACTTCGCGCACGCTGTCGAAGCGCTTGGCCAGGGAGTGGGCGGCGATACCGATGAAGCCGGGCGCCAGACCGCACTGGGGCATGAAGGCATTGCTCGCGCCCTCGGCCAGTTGGCGGATGGTCTTGGTCGCCTTGACGTCTTCGGTCAGGTCGAAATAGTGGGTGTTGGTGGCCTTGGCCGCCTGGGCCACGGGAATCGCCAGGTGGTAGGGCAGGGCATTGAGCACCACGTCCTGGTCGTCCAGGGCCGCGGCCAGGGCGCTGGCGTCGGCGGTATCCAGGGTGCGGGTCTGCACGCCCAAGGCAGCGATGGCTGCCAGGGCCCGTTCGTCACGATCCGCCACCATCACCTGGTAGTCGCCACTGGCGTGCAGCAATTGCGAAATGGTGTAGCCGATATGGCCGGCGCCGAGCAGGGTGACTTTCATGGCGGGATCCTCCGTGGTTGAGGCTCCAGCTTAGAAAGCGGCGCTGCCAGATGTGAGCGTCAGAGCGTCGAATCGTTGCGCTTTATTTGACGGATCGTCATGCTTTTCGTCGTTTCGACGAGACGTGTCGTGGCTAACCCGAGTTGCCGGCCCAACAGGCTATCGATGTCTCCGTAGGACGGCCCTATCGTCGAAGCCCAACATGGCGAGCCCCGATGCGATGTTGGGCCTCGCTGCGCTCGACCCAACCTACCGCGCACCGGCATGGCCGCGACCGGCGCTGTATAGGATCGGCACCACGGCTGTACTCACTCCCTACCCCGGCACCACCCGCAACAGCTGACCGTCCTCACCATCGGTGAGCAGCCAGAGATTGCCGTCCGGTCCGCTGCGCACGTCACGCAGACGCTGGTTCAGCTCCCGGAACAAGAGCTCTTGCGGGCCGGGCAGGCCGTTCACCAGCGGTATCCGCCGCACCGATTTCTCTCGCAGCGCCGCCACGAACAGGCTGCCGCGCCAGGCGGGAAAGCCCTGGCCGTCGTACCAGGTCAGGCCGGCGGGTGCGATGGAGGGCGTCCACTCCAGCAGGGGCGGGGTGATGCCCGGCAAATCCCGAAAGGGCGAGATGCGCGCGCCGGTGTAGTCCACGCCGCCGGTGGTCAGCGGCCAGCCGTAGTTGGCACCGCTGCGGATCAGATTGAGTTCGTCGCCGCCCTTGGAGCCGTGCTCGTGCTCGTACAGTGCCTGCCGTTCGGCCACCCAGACCAGGCCCTGGGGATTGCGATGGCCGAGGCTGTAGATCTCCGGCAAGGCGCCAGGACGATCGAGGAAGGGATTGTCCGCCGGCACCTGGCCGTCGCGGGTGATGCGCACGATCTTGCCTAGATGGGTATCCAGTCGCTGGGCATCGGTGCGCTCCACGTTGCCGTCACCCAGGGCGATGGCCAGGGTGCCGTCTCCAAGCCAGGCCATCCGCGCCCCGAAGTGCTGCCCGAAGGCCTTGGCCGGCTGGCTGGTGAACAATGGCTGGACGTCCTGCAGGCGTCCGCCATTCAGCCGTGCGCGTACCACCCTGAGGTGATTGGCCTGGCGCGTGCCTGTCGCATAGGAGAGATAGATCAGCGGGTTGCGAGCGAAATCCGGGTCCGGCAGCACCTCGAACAGACCGGCCTGGCCTTCGTTGTACAGGTCGGGTAGTCCGTCCAGGGCCTGCGCCTGTAGCCTGAGGCGGCCGTCTCCGTCCGGCACCAGCAGACGCAAGCGCCCGGCACCCTCCGCCAGGAGCGCCCGGCCATCGGGCAGGAAGGCCAGCGACCAAGGGCGGTCCAGCCCGGTCGCCACCGTCTCGATCCGATAGGCCGGCGCCGCCAATACCAGCGGCGCCGCCAGCAGGGCCAGCCATGCCAGCCAGGCCCAGCGGCCGGAAGCTTTAGGTAACGCTTGAGGTCTGTTCCGGGTACCCGCTTTCGCTAGCATCTGCTTCTCTCCAAGGGATCATCCGACCATGCCTCAACCGCTCTGGCGCGCCCTGTTGCGAGCGCGTACCCTGCTGGCGTTCGCCGCGGCCCTGCTGCTGACCACCGCCTGGGGTAGCCTGGTGCAGACCCAGTACAACCTGGCCGCCCTCCAGGGACTCGGCCAGCCGATCGACCTGGTCACCCGCTGGCGGACCTCGCTGGAGGATCTGCTGGGCTTCGGACCCGTCTATGCCGTGATCGTGCTCGCCGCCTGGTTACCAGCCTTTGCCGCGGCCCTCTGGCTCGGTCGTCACGGTGGTGCCTATCGCGCCTGCCTGCTGCCGCTGGCCAGCAGCCTCAGCCTGATCGCCGCCATCCGCTCGATCGACGCCTTCGCGCCCATGCCGGTGCTCATCTATGCCACGCGCACCCTGGAGGGGCTGCTGGCGATGGCCGTGGGTGGGCTGCTCGGCGGGCTGCTGTTCATCTGGCTGGCGCGCTCGGTGATCCCGCGCTAGGGAAGGACGCTCAGGACGAGGTCAGCTTCATCAGCACCAGCCCGCTGACGATCAGCGCGGCGGCCAGGATGCGCAGCGGACTCGCCGCCTCGCCCAAGACCAGGATGCCGACCATGAACGCACCGATCGCGCCGATACCGGTCCAGATCGTATAGGCGGTGCCCAGCGGCAGGCTGCGCATGGAGATCGACAGCAGCGCCACGCTGGCCACCATGGCGACCCCGGTGATGATCGTTGGCGTGAGGCGGGTGAAGCCCGCGGACTGCTTCATGTAGAACGCCCAGACCACTTCGAGCAGTCCCGCGCACACCAGATAGAACCAAGCCAACGACGGCCTCCTGTGGCACCGGGCCGTCCCGGAACGCTGCCCACCGATCGGCGGGGTCGTCCCCGTGGGCCAAGAGAAAAAGGGCAGCAAGCTCCCTCGCCGCCTGATCGGCCCCCTTATCCTAGCCGTTCATGGCCGCGCCTTTCGACCCGACCTGGCAGGCGCTATCCACCAACCGCTAGCGCGGCTGGCAGATCTGCGTGGCGATTCTGTCGAATTCCCGATCGAAACTGGCTCGCTCGGCCGCGCTGAGAAAGCCCTGCTGCCTGACCAGGTCATCGGTCTGGCTGCGCACCGCGGCGATGCGCTCGCTGAAGGCGGTCGCCTGTTCCTGATCGATCCGCCGCGCCTTGCGCGCCGTGCTCACATCCGCCAAGAGCACATTGGCGCGCAGCGAGACATGTGCCTGCCGCGGATCGGTGATGGCGCCGCTCAGCTCGCCCGGAAGTTCACGCTGCTGGTGCAGATTGCAGCTCGGCAAACCGAGATCGTTCTGGCGAATCGGCTCGCGGGTACAGGCGCCCAAGGCGAGGGGCAGCAGCAACAGGGGAATCAGGGATTTCATCCAGGTCTCCTCGGGGTGGCCGTAGTGGAGACCTTGAGAGCCTAGGGCGGGCGCTTCGTTCAAGCAGGGCTCTACGCCGGGCCTTGGCAAACGCCTTGAGGCGACCCTGTTCCTAGTCGTCCCGCCGCGCTTGCCGCTCCAGCGCCACCAGCTGCAGCCGCGCCTCGTCGGCCACCGGGCCTCTGCCCACCGCGCTGCTCTGCAGCAGCGACAGATTCAGGGAGTGCGCGGCTGCCTCTATCCCTGGACGAATGGCATGGCCGGCCTGAGCCAGGGCGGTGTCTTCGGTCAGGAGCGGAGCGGCGAGAAAGAGGGTGACCGAGCTGGTCAGGAGGTATCTCATGAGGCGTCCTTGCGGGTTGATCACCAGGGTATCGGCATCCGGCCGGCTGGTTGAGCGGGTCTAGGGAGCAGAGCTTAGATCAGAATCGCAGGGGTGGTAGTGATAATGGTCAGACAAATTACGCCGGCGATCTGGCGAACTCCCGTCACGAACGGTCTTCACATCTCAGCAAGACCATGAGAAACCACCAGAAACAGCAAAGCCCGCGCGATGGCGGGCTTTGTTGAGGTTCACGCGACGGTGAACGGGAGATGGCGCACTCGGCGGGATTCGAACCCACGACCCCTGCCTTCGGAGGGCAGTACTCTATCCAGCTGAGCTACGAGTGCAGCGATTCGGTGACGCTGAATCGGTCGCCATCATACTCATCTTGCCCCCGACCGTCCATGCCCGGATGCACGATGTTGTTGATTTTGAACGACTGTTTCGCGGGACGTGGCGAGGGCTGCATAAACAAGGAGGAGGGCCGCGCGAAAACCGCTCCGGCGCTCTTGCGCGGGGGTTCAATATTCTCCTAGGATGCGTTCAATATTTCGAACGCCATAGCGGTTCGGACGTTGCTCGAGCGGGCACTGAACGGTGGCGATGCCAGCGTTTCCAGGCCTGACCCTATCGCAGGCGCAGGGGTGTCATGCCCTTGCTTCCGGCCCTTTCAGCCAAGGAGACCGTAATGCAGCTCAAAGACGCTTCCCTGTTTCGCCAGCAAGCCTATGTCGACGGTGCCTGGATCGACGCCGACAGCGGTGCCACCGTCACCGTGGACAACCCGGCCACCGGCGAGACCCTGGGCACCATTCCCAAGCTCGGCCGCGCCGAGACCAAGCGCGCCATCGACGCCGCCAACCGCGCCCTGCCGGCCTGGCGTGCGCTGACCGCCAAGGAGCGTTCGGCCAAGCTGCGGCGCTGGTACGAGCTGATGATCGAGAACCAGGATGACCTGGGCCGGCTGATGACCCTGGAGCAGGGCAAGCCGCTGGCCGAGGCCAAGGGCGAGATCGCCTATGCTGCCTCCTTCATCGAATGGTTCGCCGAGGAAGCCAAGCGCATCTATGGCGACACCATCCCCGGCCACCAGGCCGACAAGCGCATCCTGGTGATCAAGCAGCCCATCGGCGTCACCGCCGCCATCACGCCGTGGAATTTTCCCACCGCGATGATCACCCGCAAGGCCGGTCCGGCCCTGGCCGCCGGTTGCACCATGGTGATCAAGCCCGCCAGCCAGACCCCGTACTCGGCCCTGGCCCTGGTCGAACTGGCCGAGCGCGCCGGCATTCCCAAGGGCGTGCTGAGCGTGGTCACCGGTTCCGCCGCCGAGATCGGCGCCGAGCTGACCGAAAGCCCCATCGTGCGCAAGATCTCCTTTACCGGCTCCACCGAGATCGGTGCCAAGCTGATGGAGCAGAGCGCGCCCACCATCAAGAAGCTGTCGCTGGAGCTGGGCGGCAACGCGCCCTTCATCGTCTTCGATGACGCTGACCTGGACAAGGCCGTGGAAGGCGCCATCGCCTCCAAGTACCGCAATGCCGGGCAGACCTGCGTCTGCGTCAACCGCCTCTATATCCAGGACGGCGTGTACGACGCCTTCGCCGAGAAATTCAAGGCCGCGGTGGCCAAGCTCAAGGTCGGCAATGGCCTGGAAGAGGGCGTCACCATCGGCCCGCTGATCGACGCCAAGGCCGCGGCCAAGGTAAAGGAGCACATCGACGACGCCGTGAGCCAGGGCGCCAAGGTCATCGCCGGCGGCAAGGCCCACGCCAACGGTGGCAGCTACTTCGAGCCGACCATCCTGGCCGACGTGCCCAAGAGCGCCAAGGTGTCCAAGGAAGAGACCTTCGGCCCGCTGGCGCCGCTGTTCCGCTTCAAGGACGAGGCCGAGGTCATCGAGCTGGCCAACGACACCGAATTCGGCCTGGCCTCCTACTTCTATGCCCGCGACCTGTCCCGCGTGTTCCGCGTGGCCGAGGCGCTGGAGTACGGCATGGTCGGCATCAACACCGGCCTGATCTCCAACGAGGTCGCCCCCTTCGGTGGCGTCAAGGCCTCGGGCCTGGGCCGTGAAGGCTCCAAGTACGGCATCGAGGAATACCTGGAGATCAAGTATCTCTGCCTGGGCGTCTGATCCCGTCCGTTGGGCTTCGCTGCGCTCGACCCAACCTACCAACACCCGTAGGTTGGGCTGAGACGTCTCCACCGTCGAAGCCCAACAGGGCTGGCCCGCTTCAACGTATCCCCCGGCGCGGACGCCGGGCCGTTGGCAGTCGATCATCGTATGCTGCCCGGAATCCGGTCCGCGCCTTTCCCGTAGCCGGCCGCCACGATGAGCGGCCATCGAGGACTGCAATGAGCCACACCAATGATTCCCTGATGCACCGCCGCAGCGCCGCCGTCGCCCGTGGCGTCGGCCAGACCCACCCGATCTTCGTCGCCCGCGCGGAGAACGCCAAGGTCTGGGACGTCGAGGGCAACGAGTTTCTGGACTTCGCCGGCGGCATCGCCGTGCTCAACACCGGCCATCTGCATCCGCGCGTGGTGGCGGCCGTGCAGGAACAGCTGACCAAGGTCTCCCACACCTGCTTCCAGGTGCTGGCCTACGAGCCCTATGTCGAGGTCTGCGAAAAGCTCAACGAACTGGTGCCGGGCAATTTCCCCAAGAAGACCGCGCTGTTCAACTCCGGCTCCGAGGCCGTGGAGAACGCAGTCAAGATCGCCCGCGCCGCCACCCAGCGCGCCGGCGTCATCGCCTTCTCCAGCGCCTACCACGGCCGCACCATGATGACCCTGTCGCTGACCGGCAAGGTCGCGCCCTATTCGGCCGGCATGGGCTTGATGCCCGGCGGCGTCTATCGCGCGCTCTATCCCTGCGAACTGCACGGCATCAGCGTCGATGACGCCATCGCCAGCGTCGAGCGCATCTTCAAGAACGATGCGGCCCCTGGCGACATCGCGGCCATCATCCTCGAGCCGGTACAGGGCGAAGGTGGTTTCTATGCCGCGCCCAAGGACTTCATGGAGCGCCTGCGCAAGTTGTGCGACACCCACGGCATCCTCCTGATCGCCGATGAAGTCCAGTCCGGCGCCGGCCGTACCGGGACCTTCTTCGCCATGGAGCAGATGGGCGTCGACGCCGACCTGGTGACCTTCGCCAAGTCCATCGCCGGTGGCTTCCCGCTGTCGGGCGTGACCGGTCGCGCCACGGTGATGGATGCCGTCACCCCCGGTGGCCTGGGCGGCACCTATGCCGGCAGCCCCATCGCCTGCGCCGCGGCCCTGGCGGTGATCGAGACCTTCGAAGAAGAGAAGCTGCTGGACCGCTCCAAGGCCGTGGGTGAACGCCTCACCGCCGGTCTGCGCGAACTGGCCGCCAAACACGCGCAGATCTGCGACGTCCGTGGCCTGGGCGCCATGATCGCCATGGAGCTGGGCAAGGGGGGCGACATCGAGCAGCCCGATGCCGATCTGACCAGCCAGATCGTGGTCCGGGCGCGCCAGAAGGGCCTGATCCTGCTCAGCTGCGGCAGCTACGGCAACGTGCTGCGCATTCTCGTGCCGCTGACCGCCAGCGACGAAGAGCTGGATCGCGGCTTAGCCATTATCGGCGAGTGCTTTGCCGAATTGGCCTGAGTCCTGACCAAACCGCCCTCGCAGAGGGCGGTTTTTCTGTGACGCGCTTGGCATTAAGTTCGCTTTGACACATCATCCGCCGCTTCGCTTTCCTCAAGCAGGAGTGGGTTGGGATGCCGCCCCTGATACTCATCGTCGACGCCAATCCCTGGACCCGTGACCTGCTCAAGTCGCTGGTGCTGGCCGTGCGTGCCGATGCTCTGGTGCATGAATACGGCCATGGCTATCAGGCCCTCGCCGAACTGGATCAGCGCAAGAGATGCGCGCTGATCATCGTCGAGCGACCGGCCGATTGCGATGGACTCGATCTGCTGCGCCGCATCCGCCAGCGCGGTGCCCAGCCGCTGCAGCCGGTGATCCTGCTGTCCGACCATTCCGATGCCACCTATGTGCGCGCCGCCCTGCGCCTGGCGCCCACCGCCTATCTGGTCAAACCCTATGCGGCGGAAGAGGTGTTGCGCCGTCTGCGCAGTCTGTTGCCGCCCGCGGGAGACGCCTCTCAGGCGGCCAGTGCCGCGGCCCTGGGCTCCCTGGACGATCATCTGCAGCGCATGGCCGCCGAAATCGATGCCGTGCCGCTATTCGCCGATCTGCCGGCCATCATCGAGCGCTGTCGTGAGAGCAAGAGCTGCAGCCTGGGGGAGCTGGAAACCGAATTCGGCCAGGATCCCCTGGTCACGGCGACCCTGATCGCGGCGGCCAACAGCGCGTCCCAGCGCGTCGGCCAATCCTGCCAGACCCTCAGCCAGGCCCTGCCGCGGCTGGGCGTCGGCTTCACCCTCAATCTGGTCCTGGGCCTGAGCCTGCGGCGGGCGACCCGCCTGGCCGAGCCGCTGCTGGCCGGACGCGCCGAGGGCTATCTGCGCCTGGCCCAGCGCGCCGCCGACTGCGCCCGGCTGCTGGCGCTGCGCTATGTGCGCGAAGATGCCGAGCGCTGCTATACCGCCGGCCTGCTGCATCGCTTGGGTGAACTGGCGGTGCTGCAAGGCGTGCAGCGCTGGTGCGACGGGGGTGGCGCCCTCGATGAGGCCGCGCTGGAGCGCGCGCTGCTGAGCTACAGCCTGGAGTTTTCCGCGGAATTGCAGCGGCACTGGCGGCTGCCATTGGAGTTGCACGAGCTGGTGGCCGCGGTGCACAGCCTGCACGGCGTGCTGCCCAAGCCGTCGCTGATCCTGCACCTGGCGGCGCAGGCGGCGAACCCCGCTCCGGCGAGTCCCTCGACACCCTGCTCGAGCACAAGGCCGGGCGCATGCTCGGTCTGGAGGCCGCCGTCTGGCAACTGGCGGTCGCCCAGCTCAAGCTGGGTTAGCGTGCGCTGTCGGGGCGATAGCCCAGGCGCAGGCCGCCCCAGTGCCGGCCGTTCACCAGGATCGGCACCGAAAGGTCGTGCATCACCTCGCCGGTGTCTCTCATGTAGGTCTGCAAGAGCAGGCGGCGCTGATGGCTGCCGCAGCGCTTGCCGGTGCGATCGCTGAAGAGGCGCTTGCTGCGACTGCGGGCCGTATCCACCGCCACGTCGCCGGTGGGTGCCTGGGCGAAGGTGCGGTTGTGGGTGGGCACATAGCCTTCCGGCGTACAGGCGATGGCGAAGACCAGGCCGGGATGCTGGTCCAGCAGCGGCTCCTGGATCGCCGGTAGCACGCCATCGGTATAGCTGTCGAAACGGGTGCGGTACTTGGGCGGCTGACTGCCGGGCACGGGCTGGTACTGGCGGTCGAAGAGGGCGTCCTGGGTGATGCGCCCGGCAGCCAGGTCTTCCTCGAAGCGCTGGCCGATGGCATCCGCACCCTGGCGCGCCAGTTCGAAGATGCGCTGGTGATAGCTGTCCAGGCCGACCTCGGCCAGGCGTTCGCTGCTGGCCTCGGCCATGTCCACCAGTTCGTCGGCGGCGCTGCTGAGCCGGCTGGTCTGGCGCTCGCTGTCGGCCAGATCGCTGTGCACCTGTTCCACCGCCTGGGCCAGGCTTTCCAGCTGGGCGAGATTGGCCGAGGTGCCCTGGGCGATGTCCGCGGCCTGGCGTTCGGCGGTCTGCGCCAGCTGGGCGATCTCCTGCAGGCCTTCGCCGGTGCGTTCGACCTGGCGCACGCCGTCGTCCAGCGCCTGGGCCAGTTGCTGGATCTGCGCCACCACGGCGTCGGTCTGCTGGCTGATGTCGGCGACGATCACCCCCACCTCGCCGGTCGCGCTGGAGGTCCGCGCCGCCAGGCCCCGGACCTCGTCGGCGACCACCGCGAAGCCGCGACCGTGTTCTCCGGCGCGCGCAGCCTCGATGGCGGCATTGAGCGCCAGCAGGTTGGTCTGGCTGGCGATACCCTGGATGACCTCGGTGACCTGCTGGATCTTGTCGGTACGGGCACTCAGGCCGGCGATCAGTTCGCGGCTCTGGCGGGCGTGCTCGCTGAGGGCGCGAATGGCGGCGATCGCCGCATTCAGGGCTTCCCGCCCGGCCTCGCTACGCTGGTGCACCTGCTGCGCCACCGCCAGGGCCTGGCGGGCGCTGCCGGCGCTGTCATGCTCGGTCTGGGTAAGGGACGTGGCGCTGCTGGAGATCTGCGCCGCCGTGCTGGCTTGGGATTGCACCCGGGCCGCCAGTTGCTGGGCGGCAAAGGCCACGCCGGCGATGGCCACGGCGTTGCGCGCCGTGCTGCGCGAGAGATCGCTGGTCAGCTCGTCGAAGGACTGGCTGGGAGCGGGCGGCGCTGTGAGCCTGCGCAGCAGCAACCAGGGCCAGAGGGCAGCGGCGAGCACCAGGCCCATGCCGGCGGCGATGGGTAGCGCCAGCCACTGCCAGAGCAGCAGCGTGGCCACGAGGACGGCCAGGTGAAGCGACAACACGACGGGCCAGCGCCTGGGCATGCGACCTCCTTGTTATTCTGCTCGATTGAGGACGAAGTGTGACGGGTGTCAGCTTCGTCGATCATGGAGCCCGCTTTCCGGAGGTTGCAACCGCTGTCTGGTCCAGGCGGCTAAGACTTTGGTCTTAGCCGCCTGCGGCGGACTCAGGGCGTACGCGGCAGGAAATGCAGTGGCGCACCTCGTTGCAGACCGGCCAGCACCGGGTGATCCTTGACCAGCTCCACCTCGATCACCTCGGCCTGCTCCGGCACCCTCAGGGTAACCCGGGTGGTGGCGCCCAGCGGCCGGATGTCGCGCACTTCGGCGGCGTGATAACCCGCTCGCGGCTCGCGCTCCAGCTCCACCTCGTGCGGACGGAACAGTACCTCCTGCTCGCCCAGGGCCAGGCGGTTGGAGTCACCGAGGAAGTGATAGACGAAGTCGCTCGCCGGCTGTTCGTAGACCTCGGCGGGCGAACCGACCTGCTCGATCTGGCCCTTGTTCATCACCACGATGCGGTCGGCCACCTCCATGGCTTCTTCCTGGTCGTGGGTGACGAACACCGAGGTCAGGTGGATCTCTTCGTGCAGCCGTGCCAGCCAGCGGCGCAGCTCCTTGCGCACCTTGGCATCCAGGGCGCCGAAGGGTTCGTCGAGCAGCAGTATCTTGGGCTCCACCGCCAGGGCGCGGGCCAGGGCGATGCGCTGGCGCTGACCGCCGGAGAGTTGCTCGGGATAGCGATCGGCCAGCCAGTCGAGCTGCACCATGTTCAGCAGCTCGTGCACCTTGCTGGCGATCTGCGCCTCGCTCGGCCGCTCGCGGCGCGGCTTCATGCGCAGACCGAAGGCCACGTTGTCGAACACCGTCATGTGGCGGAACAGCGCGTAATGCTGGAAAACGAAGCCGACGTTGCGATCGCGCACGTCACGCCCGGAGACGTCTTCGCCATGGAAGCCGATATTGCCGGTATCCGGCGCTTCCAGGCCGGCGATGATGCGCAGCAGGGTGGTCTTGCCGCAGCCCGAGGGGCCGAGCAGGGCGACCAGCTCGCCACTCTCGATGTGCAGGTTGATGTCCTTGAGCGCCTGGAAGGCGCCAAACCTCTTGTTGATACCCTGGATCTCGATACTCATGGCGCCTTATTCCTCGTCACGGTGCTGCAGTTGGCGGCTCAGGCGACTCTCGCTCCACTGCCGCAGCAGCAGGATCACCAGGGCCATCATCAGCAGCAGGATCGCCACGCTGAAGGCGGCGACGATGTTGTACTCGTTGTAGAGAATCTCGATGTGCAGCGGCAGGGTGTTGGTCAGGCCGCGGATATGGCCGGAGACCACCGACACCGCACCGAACTCGCCCATGGCCCGCGCGGTGCAGAGCACCACGCCATAGATCAGCGCCCATTTCACGTTGGGCAGGGTCACGTGCCAGAACAGTTGCCAGCCGCTGGCGCCCAGCAGGCGTGCCGCTTCTTCTTCCTGGGTACCCTGTTCCTGCATCAGCGGGATCAGTTCGCGGGCCACATAGGGAAAGGTGACGAAGATCGTCGCCAGCACGATGCCGGGCACGGCGAAGACGATCTGCACATCGACGCTCTGCAGATAGGGGCCCATCAGCCCCTGGGCGCCGAACAGCAGCACATAGATGAGACCGGCGATCACCGGCGAGACCGAGAAGGGCAGGTCGATCAGGGTGATCAGCAGACTCTTGCCGGTGAACTCGAACTTGGTGACGCACCAGGCCGCGGCGAGGCCGAAGGCCAGGTTGAGGGGCACCGAGATGGCGGTGGCGAACAGCGTCAGCTTGAGCGCCGAGATCGCATCCGGTTCGCTGATGGCGTCCCAGAAGGCGCCGATGCCGTTGGCCAGGCCCTGGCTCAGCACCATGTACAGCGGCAGCACCAGGACCAGTAGGAAGATCAGCCAGGCGCTGGCGATCAGCGCGATGGCCACCGGGGTGCGCTGCTTGATGGCGCGCGCATCGGCCTTGGTCGAAGTCATGAGGCTCATGCGGTCGTCCTTAGATGTTGGGCTGGATGCGGCGCTGCAGGATGTTGATCAGCAGCAGCATGACAAAGGACACCAGCAGCATGAACACGCCGATGCCAGTGGCACCGGTGTAGTCGTACTGGTCCAGCTTGGAAACGATGAGCAGCGGCAGGATCTCGGTCTTGAACGGGATGTTGCCGGCGATGAACACCACCGAACCGTACTCGCCCACGCCGCGGGCGAAGGCCAGGGCGAAGCCGGTCAGCCAGGCGGGCAGCAGGGTCGGCACCAGCACGTAGCGAAACACCTGCCAGGGGCGGGCACCCAGGCAGGTGGCGGCTTCCTCGATCTCCTTGGGGATGTCCGCCAGCACCGGCTGCAGGGTGCGCACCACGAAGGGCAGGGTGACGAAGATCAGTGCCAGGGTGATGCCGATCGGGGTATAGGCGATCTTGAAGGGAAACAGCGAGCCGATCAGGCCGTTGGGCGCATAGAGCGCGGTCAGGGCGATGCCGGCCACCGCGGTGGGCAGGGCGAAGGGCAGGTCGACCATGGCATCGATCAGCTTGCGCCCGGGAAACTCGTAGCGCACCAGTACCCAGGCCAGCAGGGTGCCGAGGATGCCGTTGACCAGGGCGGCGAGCAGGGCCGTGCCAAAGGACAGCTGCAGCGCGGCCAGCACCTGGCGCCCGGTGATCAGCGACCAGAACTGCCCGAGGGTCAGCTGGCTGGCATGGAGGAACATGGCGCCCAGTGGGATCAGTACGATCAGCGCGAGGTAGGTCAGGGAGAATCCCAGGGTCAACCCGAAGCCGGGTATGACCGGGGAGAGACGGCGAGACATGAGACGTCCTTCTGCAAGGCGCCCCGGCGATGCATTCGCCAGGGCGCAGAGGGGTAAAACGATACCTGTTCCGGGCCGGTCAGCGTGAGCCGTCCCGGCCGGGGTGCTATTTGTTGATGTCGGCGAAGATCTTGTCGAACACGCCGCCGTCGGCGAAGTACTTGGGCTGCGCCTCTTTCCAGCCGCCGAATTCCTGGTCGATGGTCACCAGCTTGACCGGCTTGAACTGATCCTTGAATTCCGCCGCCACCTTGGCATCGCGGGGACGATAGAAGTTCTGCGCGGCGATGCGCTGGCCCTCGGGGCTGTACAGGTATTGCAGATAGGCCTCGGCCTGCTTGCGCGTGCCCTTCTTGTCGACCACCTTGTCCACCACGGCCACCGGCGGCTCGGCCAGGATCGACAGCGACGGGGTGACGATCTCCAGCTGGTCGCCGCCTTCTTCCTTCAGGGACAGATAGGCTTCGTTCTCCCAGGCGATCAGCACGTCGCCCAGCTGGCGCTGCACGAAGCTGATGGTGGCACCGCGCGCGCCGGTATCCAGTACCGGGGCATGGCGATAGAGTTCGGTGACGAACTTGAGCGCCTCGGCATCGCTGCCGTACTTGGCCTTGGCATAGGCCCAGGCGGCGAGGAAGTTCCAGCGGGCACCGCCGGAGGTCTTGGGATTGGGGGTGATGACTTGGACATCCTTCTTCACCAGGTCGTCCCAGTCCTTGATGCCCTTGGGATTGCCCTTGCGCACCAGGAAGACGATGGTCGAGGTGTAGGGGGTGCTGTTGTCCGCCAGACGCTTCTGCCAATTCGGGTCGACCAGCTGCTGGTGCAGATTGAGGGCGTCGATGTCGCCGGACAGCGCCAGGGTCACCACGTCGGCCTGCAGGCCATCGATCACCGAGCGCGCCTGCTTGCCGGAGCCACCGTGGGAATTCTTGATGGTCACATCTTCACCGGTCTCGGTCTTCCAGTGCTTGGCGAAGGCGGCGTTGTACTGCTGGTAGAGCTCGCGGGTCGGATCGTAGGACACGTTGAGCAATTCAACGGCGTGGACCTGGGTGGCGAACAGGGCACCGGCCAGCGCGGCCAGGGCGAAACGGCGAATCGACATGAAAAGGCTCCTTGATGTGAGAAAGCCGGACACCGTCTGGCGGGCGCCTTGCCCGCTCGTCCGCTGACCTCGAGAACTCAATGCTTGTTGGCTTGGCCGGTCTGGGGCCGGAATTTTTCCTTGCGCTCGATCTGCACCACCTGCCCGTTGTGCACGGTGATCTCGATGGCGCCGAATCTCAGCCCGCGCAAAGCCTGCTGGATATCGCGGAGCAGTGCGGTTTCGTCCTGGTTTTCCAGGCAGCGGAACGGAACGGAGCTCATGGTGTGCGTCCTCGTGTACAGCGGTGGGCGGGAAGGTGGCGCCATCTTAGGGGGCTAACCTTTATTTCTTAAAATTGCTAATAATGCTTTGTTTATTCAATTTTAGAATTAGAAGTCTGTGAAGGACACGTTGTGTAGCAAAAGGGAGGGCTGGATTTATCGCCTACCCCGGCAATAATGGGCGAACGCCTGTTCACTGAACTTTAGGTGACAGTTGCACCATACAACCCGTGCGAGGTCCTCTGCGTCCATGAGCTACAACGGCCTGCTTGACCTGTCGGTCTGGCAACTGGTGGTGGTCACCCTGGTACTGACCCACCTGACCATTGTCAGTGTCACCGTCTACCTGCATCGCTACTCCGCCCACCGTTCGCTGGAGCTGCATCCCGCGCTCAGGCACGCCTTCCGCTTCTGGCTGTGGCTGACCACGGCGATGAACACCCGCGAATGGACCGCCATCCACCGCAAGCACCACGCCAAGTGCGAAACCGAAGAGGACCCGCACAGCCCGGTGCACAAGGGCCTCGCCACCGTGGTGCGGCGCGGCGCCGAGCTGTACAAGGCCGAGGCGAACAACGCCGATACCCTGCGCATCTACGGCAAGAACTGCCCGGACGACTGGATCGAGCGCAAGCTCTACTCCAATCCGCGCACCCGTAACATGGGTGTCGTGCTGTTGCTGCTGATCGACATCGCCCTGTTCGGCGCCCTGGGTCTCACCGTCTGGGCCGTGCAGATGGTATGGATTCCCTTCTGGGCCGCAGGTGTGGTCAATGGCCTGGGCCATGCCGTGGGCTATCGCAACTTCGAGTGCCGCGATGCCGCCACCAACCTCATCCCCTGGGGCATCGTCATCGGGGGAGAAGAGCTGCACAACAATCACCATACCTATCCCAACTCCGCCAAGCTGTCGGTCAAGCGCTGGGAATTCGACATGGGCTGGGCCTGGATCAAGCTGTTCACCTGGCTGCGCCTGGCCAAGGTCAACCGCGTCGCCCCGATCGCCCATCGCATCGAAGGCAAGGGGCAACTGGACATGGACACCGCCATGGCCATCCTCAACAACCGCTTCCAGATCATGGCCCAGTACCGCAAGCAGGTGATCGGCCCGCTACTGCGGCAGGAGCGGGGCAGTGCGGCGCCCTCCCAGCGTCCGCTGTTCCGCCGCGCGCGAGGCCTGCTGGCGCGGGAGACCAGTCTGCTCAAGGCGCGCCATCAGGTACGCATCGACGAACTGCTCGAGCACAGCCAGGCCTTGAAGCTGATCTATGAAAAGCGCCTGGCGTTGCAACAGATCTGGGCCCGTACCAGTGCCAATGGCCATGACATGCTGGCCGCGACCCGGCAATGGATCGGCGAGGCCGAAGCCAGCGGTATCCAGTCCCTGCGCGAATTCGCCGAGCAGCTGAAAACGTATTCCCTGCGACCGGGTGGAACCGCCTGAGAAAGGCTTCACAAAAGCCTACCGAAGCGGTGGGCTGCCCTATGCGGGGATTGAACCAGGCTGGTTTCAGCTGTCTCTAACTCCCTCAGGACCCCGCGTAGGCGCATGTGTATATGGATGAACAACCCTCTCTGTCTGCTCTTCCCACTCCGGAAGAGAACCTGCTGGCTCTCCTGCATTCGCGGGCCGAGGCAGATCGCCTGCGTGACCGGGAGCAACTGTTCAGTGCGCTGCTGGAAAGCGTCAACGCGGTGCTCTGGGCCCTGGACTGGCGCACTCGCCAGATCATCTATGTCAGCCCCGCCTACGAACAGATCTTCGGTCGCTCCCAGTCCCTGGTATTGAGCGACTACAGCACCTGGCTCAACAACATCTATCCCGACGATCTGGAATACGCCCAGCGCACCCTGGAACAGGTGATCGAGCAGGGCGCCGTGGAATCGCGCGAGTACCGCATCATCCGCGCCGACGGCGAGATCCGCTGGCTCAGCGACAAATGCTTCGTCAGTCAGCGCAGCGAGGCCGGCATGCCGCTGCTGGTGGTGGGCATCGCCGAAGACATTACTGACAAGAAGCGCATGGAGGAGGAGCTGCAACGGCTCGCCACCACCGACGTCCTGACCCGCAGTAGCAACCGTCGGCACTTCTTCGAGAGTGCCCAGCGCGCCTTCGAATTCGCCCAGAACGAAGGCGAGCCCCTGGCCTTCCTGCTGCTCGACATCGACGATTTCAAGAAGATCAACGACCGCTTCGGTCACCAGATGGGTGATCAAGTGTTACAGCGTGTTGCCGAATGTGGTGCCCAGACCACCCGCCGGGGCGATCTGTTCGGCCGTATCGGCGGTGAAGAATTCGCCCTGCTGCTACCAGGTTGCGACAGCGACCTGGCACTGCAGATCGGCGGGCGCCTGCAGCGCGCCGTGCGGCAGTTGGCGGTACCCAGCGCCGAGGGCCCGTTGAAGGTCACCATCAGTCAGGGGGTCACCGTGCTGCGAGAGGGCGATGAATCCCTCGACACCCTTTATGTACGGGCGGACGAAGCCATGTACCGCGCCAAGCGCCAGGGCAAGGATCAGGTCGTCCAGGGCTGAATACCCCTAGCCAGGCCGCGCCGATGACCGCTCGGGCGGCTTGGCTCGCGGTTGCGTCAACCGCTGTCACGCCATCTCACTCGGTCCTCTGCACCCGTGGCTTCCCTGTCAACCCGGCCTGCAGCCGATCTCCTCTTCTTGTCCTGTTGGCCGTCCTTGCTGAAGTGGCGGTCCTACGCCGATTGAAAAGAATTTTCCTGCGCGACCGACTGGGCAGGGCCGCCCTGCAGCGGGGCACTGGTGCGTCATGACGGGCGAGAAGCGTCGTCTCCAGGGAAAATCGGCTGAAAGAGCGGTCGCAAAAATTACAAGTCCTTGAAATAGGTAGGGAATTCCTTCTGATCCTGCATTGTTGGTGCTGAGACTGGCCGGTTTTAAAGGCTGAGCCAGCACCTCGAGAGGCCCGTCCTAGAGTCTTGGGGTGTGCCGATTTGGACGGTGTCTTCCCAGGAAAAGGCGAACCCTTCCATAGGCGTAGGCAGCGCGGGTTCCCTCAGGCCATGACCGAACAGTCAAAGGGGAAGACCACAGGGCGGGTTTTCAACCAGGTATCGCTAGACGAAATGCTTTTTTGCAATTAGCTTTCGCAACGTGGAAGACGGTGGCAGGGACCCTGTGCTGGAAGTCGCAACTCAAAAGTCGACCAGGCCCGGGATAATTCTCCAAATTGAAACAAAAGCCCTCTAGCTTTCCCTTCCGCACGGCCCGTCGGGCATACCACCAGCAGGCGCTGACACCTCTGGTGGCTGCATAACAACGATTCACCCCTGGAGCACACATGGTCAAGAAGCCACTGGTGGTCGCGGTCTCCGCGGCCTGTCTGAACCTGTCCGTCATTGCCGCCGCTAACGCTGCCGGCTTCATCGAAGACAGCAAAGCAACCCTGAGCCTGCGCAACTTCTACGAGAACCTCGACAACCGCAATGGCACCGCCAACCCGTCGACCAACCGGGAATGGGGTCAGGGCTTCCTGCTCAACTATCAGTCTGGCTTCACCCAAGGCACCGTTGGCTTCGGCGTCGACGCGATCGGCATGCTGGGCCTGCGCCTGGACGGTGGTGGCCGTGCCGGCAAGACCGACGGCTCCAACCAGCCGGGCACCATGTTCCCGCGTGAAACCGACGGCAGCTCCGTCGACGAATTCAGCACCGTTGGCGCTACCGCCAAGATGAAGATCTCCCAGACCGAACTGCGCTACGGCACCCTGATGCCCAAGCTTCCGGTCATCACCTTCAACGACGGTCGTATCGTGCCGCAGACCTTCCTGGGCGGTCAGGTGACCTCCAAGGAAATCAAGGACGTGACTCTGACTGCCGGTCAGATCGAACACGTCAAGGGCCGTGCTTCCAGCAACTACGAAGAAATGTCCATCGCGGGCTCCAACAGTGGTGCCACCGCGCGTGACAGCAACCAGTTCCGTTTCGCCGGTGCGGACTACAAGGTCACCAAGGACCTGACGCTGCAGTACTACTTCGGTCAGCTGGAAGATTTTTACAGCCAGCACTTCCTGGGTCTGACCCACAGCGTCAAGCTGGGCGAAGGTACCTTCAAGACCGATCTGCGCTACTTCGACAGCAATGGCGATGGCGCCAACAAGAATGCCGATACCCAGGGTGCGCTCTACGCCTCTAGCGGCTACTACGGCCGTACCGCCACTGGCGCTGTCACCCGTGGCGAAGTCGACAACCGTCTGTACAGCGCCCTGTTCACCTACTCGATCAAGGGCCATACCTTTGGCGCCGGTTATCAGGGTAGCAATGGCGACAGCGATTTCCCCTTCCTGAACCAGGGTGATGGCTCTTCCGCCTACATCATCACCGACCTGCAGATCAACAAGTTCGCCCGCTCCGGTGAGGACACCTGGCAAGCTCGCTACTCCTATGACTTCGGTCAGCTGGGTATGAAGGGTCTGACTGCCGGTATCATCTACCAGTACGGCGACAACATCAGCACCCGCAACGGTGACTACATGGAGTGGGAACGCGACCTGACACTGAGCTATGTCATTCCAGAAGGTCAGCTGAAAGGTCTGGGCTTCACCTGGCGTAACGCTTCGCTGCGCTCCGACCTCCCGGCTGCCAGCACTCAGGGCGTCCCGGGTCAGCGCGATCAGGACGAAAACCGCTTCATCGTCAGCTACACCCTGCCGCTGCTCTAAGCCGCTTCCAGGTCAAAGAAAAGCCCGTCGCAAGACGGGCTTTTTCGTTTCCGCCGGAAATCAGCGACCGGTCGGCTGCTGCTGGGTGATGCAGTGGATGTTGCCACCGCCGAGCAGGATCTCGCGGCCGGGAACCTGTACCACCTCGTGCTCCGGGAAGCAGGCCTGCAGCGTGCGCAGGGCCTCGGCGTCCTCGGGAACGCCGAAGGTCGGGGCGATGATGCCGCCGTTGACGATCAGGAAGTTGACGTAGGAGGCAGCCAGCCGCTCGCCGGCCCGGCGTGGCTGGGTGCCGAGGCAGGCATCCACGTCACGACATTCTTCTTCGCTGGCAAACAGCGGTCCCGGGGTGATGATCCGATGCACCTTGAAGGTGCGGCCACGGGCATCGGTTTCGCGCTCAAGTACGGCCAGCGCCTCGCGGCAGCGGCTGTAGTTGGGATCGGCCTGGTCCTCGCACCAGCTCAGCAGCACCTCGCCCGGACGCACGTAGCAGCAGAAGTTGTCCACGTGGCCGTTGGTCTCGTCGTTGTAGAGACCCTGGGGCAGCCAGATGACCTTGTCCACCGCCAGGTAGTCGCTCAGATAGCGCTCGATCGTTTCGCGATCCAGATGCGGATTGCGATTGGCGTTGAGCAGGCATTCCTCGGTGGTGATCAGGGTGCCTTCGCCATCGACGTGGATGGAGCCGCCTTCGAGGACGAAGTCCGGGGTGCGATAGCCCGGCAGATTCTCGATCGCGAGGATCTTGCCAGCGACCTGGTCATCGCGCTGCCAGGGGAAGTAGAGGCCGCCATCCAGGCCGCCCCAGGCATTGAAGCGCCAGTCCACACCGCGCACGCCACCCTGGCCGTCGCTGACGAAGGTCGGGCCGGTGTCGCGACACCAGGCGTCGTCATTGCTGATTTCCACCACCCGGATGTTCGGGTGCTGCAGGCGGGCACGGGCATTCTCGTACTGATTCGCCGAGGCGCCAATGGTCACCGGCTCGAAACGGGCAATGGCCTGGGCGACTGCGGTGAAGGCGGCCTGGGCGGGCTTGCCGCCCAGGCGCCAGTTGTCCGGGCGCTCCGGCCAGACCATCCAGATCTGGCGCTGGTCGGCCCATTCGGCCGGCATGTGGAAGCCGTCGGCACGCGGCGTGGTGAGGATGGTCATGGCGAGGCTCTCCGTCCAGAGTCTTCGTTGGCTGATAAGGGGAAGGATTGAAAGGGCGCCTCGGGCGTGAACACGCGCAGGGCGCCTCCGGTACCGCAGAGCAGCCGCCGACCGGTGCGGGACCGGTCGGCAGGCTGGCGCTACACGGTGTGCAGGTACCAGTTGTACTCGAGGTCGGAGATGGAGTGCTCGAACTCCTCCAGCTCGTGTTCCTTGCAGGCGACGAAGATGTCGATGTACTTCGGGTCGATGTACTCCGCCATCACCGAGCTGTCGTCCAGGTAGCGCAAAGCATCGCGCAGGTTGTTCGGCAGGCTCTGCTCGTGCTGCTCGTAGGAGTTGCCCTCGGTGACCGGGCCGGGTTCGATCTGCCGGGTCAGGCCATGGTGCACGCCGGCCAGGACGCCGGCCAGCAGCAGGTAGGGGTTGGCGTCGGCGCCGGCTACCCGATGCTCGATGCGGTGGGCTTCCGGCGTGCCGGTGGGAACGCGCAGGGCGGTGGTGCGGTTGTCCAGGCCCCAGCTCGGCGCGTTGGGCACGAAGAACTGCGAGCCGAAGCGGCGGTAGCTGTTCACGTTGGGGCAGAGGAAGGCCATGCAAGCGGGTAGGGTCTCGAGCACACCGCCGATGGCATGACGCAATGCGGCGTTCTGCTCGGGATCCTCGCCGGCGAAGATGTTGCGGCCGTCCTTGTCCAGCAGGGAAATATGTACGTGCAGGCCGTTGCCCGCCTGGCCCGGGTAGGGCTTGGCCATGAAGGTGGTGTCCATCTCATGGTCATAGGCGACGTTCTTGATCAGGCGCTTGAGCAGCACGGCGTAGTCGCAGGCCTTGATCGGGTCGGCGACGTGATTGAGGTTGACCTCGAATTGCGCCGGAGCCGATTCGGCGACGATGGCGTCGGCCGGAATGCCCTGGGCACGGGCGCCGTCGATGATGTCCTGCAGGCAGTCCGCGTACTCGTCCAAATCATCCATGGAGTAGACCTGGACCGACTGGGGACGCTTGCCGGAAATGGGCGAGCGCGGCGGTTGCGGGCGGCCGTTGATGTTCTCCTGATCGATCAGATAGAACTCCAGCTCGAAGGCGGCGCAGACGGTGAGTCCGAGCTCGTCGAAGCGCTGGACGACCTGCCGCAGGACCTCGCGGGGATCGGCGAAGAAGGGCTCGCCTTCCATCTCGTGCATGGTCATCAGCAGCTGCGCGGTGGGGCGCTTCTGCCAGGGCTCCATGGAGAGGGTGTCGGTGATGGGGAAGCAGACGCGGTCGGCGTCGCCGATGTCGAGCCCGAGACCGGTGCTTTCGACGGTGGAGCCGGTGATGTCGAGGGCGAACAGCGAAGCGGGGAGGTTGATTCCTTTCTCGAAGACTTTGGGCAGATTGGTGCGCTCGATGCGTTTGCCACGCACCACGCCATTCATATCCGCAATCAGAAGATCGACGAACTGGACCTCAGGGTGCTCCCTGAGGAAGTCGGTCGCTTCATCCAAACGAACGGCACGCGGGGGTACCGACATGATGAAACACCTTTGCTTTTGGCTGCGCTCGACAAAACGGTTAGCGCCTGATGCGCCTGTTTGCCCAGTGGGCCAACCGCAGTGAGGGCACGAGTGCCCGCTGTCGATCCGACAGCGACCTGAGAGTACGGTCTCGCCTGCGCTCCGACGCTTTGTCAGCGCCCCTGTTAAAAATATCAATCAGCGGAGTTACCACCCTGGAGTCAATCCGAAAGGCGGACCAAAGTCAACTGGAGGCAACCCTGCTCAGGGGTGGTGCGCAGGTGCCTGTTTTTGGCGCATTCGGAGGCGCGAGAACGCCTCTGTTTCGCCGCTTCTGTGCAGAATCTCGAAACTTTTTGCCGGTGGTTGTGAAAAATAACGAACAAGACTAGGCTCGGATGATTCCTGTTCAACCCGGTGTCCCATGTCCGCGCTGCCCCTCGTAGGTGTCACAGCCTGTACCAGGCAACTAGGCCTGCATCCCTTTCACATCGCCGGCGACAAGTATCTGCGCGCGGTGGTGGAGGGGGCCGGGGGCATGCCGCTGGTGATTCCGGCCCTGGCCGATCTCATCGCCACCGAGGCGCTACTGGAGCGCCTGGACGGCTTGCTGTTCACCGGTTCGCCATCCAACGTCGAGCCCCGGCACTACCAGGGCACGCCCAGCGAGCCCGGTACCCTGCACGACGCGGCCCGCGATGCCGTGACCCTGCCGCTGTTGCGCGCCGCCGTGGCGGCGGGCGTGCCGGTGCTGGGCATCTGCCGCGGCTTCCAGGAAATGAACGTGGCCTTTGGCGGCAGCCTGCACCAGAAGGTGCACGAGGTCGATTCCCTCATGGACCACCGCGAGCGCGGCGAGACCCTGGAGGAGCACTATGGGCTGCACCATCCGGTCGAGGTCCAGCCGGGTGGCCTGTTCGAGGCGCTGGAGCTGCCGGCACGCTTCGACGTGAATTCCATCCATGGCCAGGGTATCGATCGCCTGGCACCGGGATTGCGCGCCGAAGCACTGGCGCCTGACGGCCTGATCGAAGCCGTCTCGGTCCGCGAGGCCCGCGCCTTCGCCTGTGGCGTGCAGTGGCACCCGGAATGGAAGGTGCGCAGTCACCCGGTCTATCTCGCCTTGTTCAAGGCGTTCGGCAAGGCCTGCGAGGCGCGCGCTGCCGAGCGCTGATGCTGTTCACCCCGCTCGAACCTTCGAGGTCCTTATGAGCACCCCGCTTGACCGGCTTACCGCCTGGTTGAAAGAACGCAAGATCACTGAAGTGGAATGCCTGGTCGCCGATCTGACCGGCATCGCCCGCGGCAAGATTTCCCCCACCGCCAAGTTTCTCAACGAAAAGGGCATGCGCCTGCCGGAGAGCGTGCTCCTGCAGAGCGTGACCGGGGACTATGTCGACGACGACATCTACTACGAGTTGCTCGATCCGGCCGACATCGACATGCACTGTCGCCCGGATGATCGCGCGGTGTTCCTGGTGCCCTGGGCACTGGAACCCACCGCCCTGGTGATCCACGACACCTACGACAAGCGCGGCATTCCCATCGAGCTGTCGCCGCGCAACCTGCTCAAGAAGGTGCTCAAGCTCTATGCCGAGCACGGCTGGCAGCCCATCGTCGCGCCGGAAATGGAGTTCTACCTGACCAAGCGCAGCGACGACCCCGACTATCCGCTGCAGCCGCCGGTAGGCCGCTCCGGGCGCCAGGAAACCGGGCGCCAGTCCTTTTCCATCGATGCGGCCAACGAATTCGATCCGCTGTTCGAAGACATGTACGACTGGTGCGAGGCCCAGGCGCTGGATCTGGATACCCTGATCCACGAGGAAGGCACCGCCCAGATGGAGATCAACTTCCGCCACGGCGATCCGCTGCATCTGGCCGACCAGATCTTCGTCTTCAAGCGCACCCTGCGCGAGGCGGCGCTCAAGCACAACGTCACCGCCACCTTCATGGCCAAGCCCATGACCGGCGAGCCGGGCAGCGCCATGCACCTGCACCAGAGCGTGGTGGATCTCAAGACCGGCAAGACGGTGTTTTCCAACCCCGATGGCAGCATGAGCGAGCTCTTCCTGCACCACATCGGTGGCCTGCAGAAATACATTCCCGAGGCGCTGCCGCTGTTCGCGCCCAATGTGAATTCCTTCCGCCGCTTCCTGCCCGACACCTCGGCGCCGGTCAACGTGGAGTGGGGCGAGGAGAACCGCACCGTGGGTCTACGCGTGCCGGATTCCGATCCACAGAATCGCCGGGTGGAGAATCGCCTGGCGGGTGCCGATGCCAACCCCTACCTGGCCCTGGCGGCCAGCCTGCTATGTGGCTATCTGGGCATGATCGAGAATGTCTCGCCCAGCGCCCCGGTGCAGGGGCGTGGCTACGAACGCCGCAACCTGCGCCTGCCGCTGACCCTGGAAGCCGCCCTGGAGCGCATGGAGCAGTCGGCCACCCTGGAACGCTATCTGGGGAGTCGTTTCACCCGCGGCTACGTCGCGGTGAAGCGCGCCGAGCACGAGAACTACAAGCGCGTGATCAGCTCCTGGGAGCGGGAATTCCTGCTGCTCAGCGTCTGACCGCGATCAAGGAGAGGCTTCGTGAACAACTTTACCACCGCCCATTGGCAGGACCTGAGTCGCCGGCATCTGCTGGCGCCCTTCACCGACTATCGCCAGCTCAACGAGAAGGGCGCGCGCATCATCACCCGTGCCGAGGGCGTCCATCTCTGGGACAGCGAGGGTCAGCGCATCCTCGACGGCATGGCCGGGCTCTGGTGCGTCAACGTCGGCTATGGCCGTGAAGAGCTGGTCGAGGCGGCCAGCCGCCAGATGCGCGAACTGCCCTATTACAACCTGTTCTTCCAGACCGCCCATCCGCCGGTGCTGGAGCTGGCCAAGGCCATCGCCGAACTGGCGCCGGAAGGCATGAACCACGTGTTCTTCACCGGCTCCGGCTCGGAGGCCAACGACACCGTGCTGCGCCTGGTGCGCCATTACTGGGCGACCAAGGGGCAACCGGAGAAGCGCGTGGTCATCGGTCGCTGGAACGGTTACCACGGCTCGACCCTGGCGGGTGCCAGCCTGGGTGGCATGGCGGCGATGCACGAGCAGGGCGGCCTGCTGCCCGACATCGTGCACATCCCGCAGCCCTACTGGTTCGGTGAGGGCGGCGAGATGAGTCCGGAGGAGTTCGGCATCTGGGCGGCCGATCAGCTGGAGCGGAAGATCCTCGAGGTCGGCGAAGAGCGCGTCGCCGCCTTTATCGCCGAGCCCATCCAGGGCGCCGGCGGGGTGATCGTACCGCCGGAAAGCTACTGGCCGCGGGTGCGCCAGATCCTCGACAAGTACGACATCCTCTTCATCGCCGACGAGGTGATCTGCGGCTTCGGTCGCACCGGCGAATGGTTCGGCAGCCAGTACTACGGCAATGCCCCGGACCTCATGCCCATAGCCAAGGGGCTCACCTCCGGCTACGTGCCCATGGGCGGCGTGGTGGTGCGCGACGAGGTGGTCAGGGTGCTCGACGAGGGCGGCGAGTTCTATCACGGCTTCACCTATTCCGGGCATCCGGTGGCCGCTGCCGTGGCCTTGGAAAACATCCGCATCCTGCGCGACGAAGGCATCGTCGACCGGGTTCGCAGCGCCACGGCACCCTATTTGCAAAAGCGTTGGGCGGAGCTGGCCGACCACCCCCTGGTGGGCGAGACCCGAGGCGTCGGCATGGTGGCGGCGCTGGAGCTGGTACGCGACAAGAAGACGCGGGCGCGGTACGAGGGTGGGGCGGGCATGCTCTGTCGCGAGCACTGCTTCCGCAATGGCCTGGTGATGCGCGCGGTGGGCGATACCATGATCATCGCGCCGCCGCTGGTGATCACGCCGGAGTCCATCGACGAACTAGTCACCCTGGCGCGGCTGAGCCTCGATCAGACCCATGAGCTGCTGCGCCAGCGTGGCTGATGGCCGCCAAGGCTTGAGCCCGGCGGCGGACCTTGCCAGACTGCGCGCGGGCGCTGGCCGCGCACCGAATCAAAAGACCAACGATGACTTGAGGAGCACCACCGCATGAATGTTTTTGGCAAGACTCTTCTAGCGCTGAGCCTGGCCGGCCTCTTTGCCGGTAACGCCTCGGCGGACCCCAAGGTCCTGCACGTCTACAACTGGAACGACTACATTGCCGAAGACACCATCGCCAACTTCGAGAAGGAGTCGGGGATCAAGGTGGTCTATGACGTCTACGACAGCAACGAGACCCTCGAAGCCAAGCTGCTCGCCGGCCGTTCCGGCTACGACGTGGTGGTGCCGTCCAACTCCTTCCTGGCCAAGCAGATCAAGGCCGGCGTCTACCAGCCGCTGGACAAGTCCAAGTTGCCCAACTACAGCAACCTGGATCCGCAGCTGATGAAGACCCTGGAAGTCAGCGATCCGGGCAACCAGTACGCCATCCCCTACCTGTGGGGCACCATCGGCATCGGCTACAACCCGGCCAAGGTCAAGGCTGCCCTGGGCGACAATGCGCCGGTGGATTCCTGGGACCTGATCTTCAAGCCCGAGAACCTTTCCAAGCTCAAGGGTTGCGGCGTGGCCGTGCTGGATTCGCCCACCGAGATCATTCCCGCCGGTCTGCACTACCTCGGCTACAAGCCGGATAGCCAGGATCCCAAGGAGATCAAGGCGGCCGAGGAACTGTTCCTCAAGGTGCGTCCGTACATCACCTATTTCCACAGCTCCAAGTACATCTCGGACCTGGCCAACGGCAACGTCTGCGTGGCGGTCGGCTACTCCGGCGACATCGCCCAGGCCAAGGCCCGGGCGGCCGATGCCAAGAACGGCGTGACCGTGGCCTACAACATTCCCAAGGAAGGCGCTGGCACCTTCTTCGACACCATGGCCATTCCCAAGGATGCCGAGAATCCCGAGGGCGCGCTGAAGTTCATCAACTACATCATGGAGCCCAGGGTGATCGCGGCGGTCAGCGACTACGTGCAGTATCCCAACGGCAACAAGGCGGCGACCCCGCTGGTGGCCGAAGAGATCCGCACCAACCCGGGGATCTATCCGACCCAGGAAACCATGGCCAAGCTGTACGCCTTCCCGGATCTTCCGGCCAAGACCCAGCGTCTGATGACCCGTACCTGGACCACCATCAAGTCCGGCAAGTGAGTTCTGTCGCCGCGTGCGGCTGAAAGGACGGCACGCCGGAGTCACTCCGGCGTGCCGTCCGTCTGTAAGGACCGCTGAAAGGGTGTCGCCTTTGATGCCCACCATGAAAGGAGCCGCCCGTGCTTTCGTTGCGTAAAACCCTGCTGGCCATGACCACCCTGACCGTCATGGGAACCGCCGTCGCCGAGCCGACGGTACGCGTCTACAACTGGAGCGACTACGTCGGCGAGACCACGCTCGAGGATTTCCAGCAGGCCACCGGCATCACGCCGGTCTATGACGTCTTCGATTCCAACGAAACCCTCGAAGGCAAGCTCCTGGCCGGCCACACCGGCTATGACGTGGTGGTGCCCTCGAGCAACTTCCTGGCCAAGCAGATCAAGGCGGGCGCCTTCCAGAAACTGGACAAGAGCCAGCTGCCGAACTGGCGGAACCTCGATCCGGCGCTGCTCAAGCAGCTGGAAAAGAGCGATCCGGGTAACCAATACGGCGTTCCCTACCTGTGGGGCACCAACGGCATCGGGTACAATGTCGACAAGGTCAAGGCCGCGCTGGGCACCGACAAGCTCGATTCCTGGGCCATCCTGTTCGAACCCGAGAACCTCAAGAAGCTGAGCAAGTGCGGCGTCTCCTTCATGGATTCGCCCGATGAGGTCTATCCGGCAGTCCTGCAATACCTGGGACTCGATCCCAACAGCACCAATCCCGACGACTACAAGAAGGCCGAGGCCCAGCTGCTCAAGGTGCGGCCGTACATCACCTATTTCCATTCCTCCAAGTACATCTCGGATCTGGCCAACGGCAATATCTGCGTGGCCTTCGGCTATTCGGGCGATGTCTTTCAGGCGCGTTCGCGTGCCGAGGAAGCGAAGAAGGGCGTCAACATCGGCTACGCGATTCCCAAGGAGGGCGCGAACCTCTGGTTCGACCTCCTGGCCGTCCCCAAGGATGCCAAGAGCGTGAAGGAGGCTCATGCCTTCATCAACTATCTGCTGCAGCCCGAGGTCATCGCCAAGGTCAGTGACTATGTTGGCTACGCCAACCCCAATCCGAAGGCGGGCGAGCTGATGAATGCCGAGCTGCGGCAGGACGAGACCGTCTATCCGCCACAGGCGGTGATGGACAAGCTGTACGTCATGAAGGAGCTGCCCCCGCAGATCCTGCGCCTGGAAACCCGCAGCTGGACGCGGGTCAAGTCCGGCAAATAACCAACGCTAAAGCGGACCGGCCCGGCCGGTCCCCGATTTTCCTGGGGAGATGTACATGGCGACTGCCACCAGTGCCTTCAAGAAAGCCGCCACCGGCGACAAGAAAGCCAAGGAAGTCCTGGTCAAGATTGACCGGGTCACCAAGAAGTTCGACGAAACCGTCGCTGTCGACGACGTCTCCCTGACCATCAACAAGGGTGAGATCTTCGCCCTGCTCGGCGGCTCGGGTTCGGGCAAGTCGACCCTGCTACGCATGCTGGCCGGTTTCGAGCGGCCCAGCGAAGGGCGCATCTTCCTCGATGGCGTGGACATCACCGACATGCCGCCCTACGAGCGGCCGATCAACATGATGTTCCAGTCCTATGCGCTGTTCCCGCACATGAGCGTGGAGCAGAACATCGCCTTCGGCCTCAAGCAGGACAAGCTGCCCAAGGCCGAGATCGACGCCCGCGTGGCCGAGATGCTCAAGCTGGTGCACATGGCCCAGTACGCCAAGCGTAAGCCGCACCAGCTCTCCGGTGGCCAGCGCCAGCGGGTGGCCCTGGCGCGCTCCCTGGCCAAGCGGCCCAAGCTGCTGCTGCTCGACGAGCCCATGGGCGCCCTGGACAAGAAGCTGCGCTCGCAGATGCAACTGGAACTGGTGGAGATCATCGAGCGCGTGGGCGTGACCTGCGTGATGGTGACCCACGACCAGGAAGAGGCCATGACCATGGCCGAGCGCATCGCCATCATGCACCTAGGCTGGATCGCCCAGGTGGGCAGCCCCATGGACATCTACGAGACTCCGGCGAGCCGGCTGGTCTGCGAGTTCATCGGCAGCGTCAACGTCTTCGACGGCGAGCTGACCGACGACGGTGCCGACCACGCCATCATCCACAGTCCGCAACTGGAGCGACCGATCTACATCGGTCACGGCATCAGCACCCGCGCCCAGGAAAAGCAGGTCACCTTCGCCCTGCGCCCCGAGAAGCTACTGATGGGCACCAGCCTGCCGGCGGATCACGAGCATCCCGACTACAACTGGTGCAGCGGCACCGTGCACGACATCGCCTACCTGGGCGGGCACTCGGTCTATCACGTCAAGCTGGGCACCGGCCCCATCGTCCAGTGCTTCATCGCCAACGCCGAGCGCCTCGGCAAGCGACCCACCTGGGATGACGCCGTGGTGGTGTACTGGGAAGACGACAGCGGCGTGGTACTGCAAGCATGACCAGACCTCCCTTGCTCAAGCGCCTGCTCGATGGCCGCCGCCTGACCATCGGCGTGCCCTTCGTGTGGCTGTTCCTGTTCTTCCTACTGCCGTTCCTGATCGTGCTCAAGATCAGTTTCTCGGTCGCGGACGTGGCCATCCCGCCCTATACCGAGCTGTTCAGCTACGCCGACCAGCAACTGGATATCGCGCTCAACTTCGGCAACTACCTGATGTTCGCCGACGATCCGCTGTATCTGGACGCCTACCTCGGTTCGCTGAAGATGGCCGGCATCAGCACCCTGATCTGCCTGCTGATCGGCTATCCGATGGCCTATGCCATCGCCCGGGCCAGTCGCGAGAAGCAGACAGTGCTGCTGCTGCTGATCATGATGCCGACCTGGACCGCCATCCTCATCCGCGTCTATGCCTGGATGGGGTTACTGTCCACCAACGGCCTGATCAACAGCTTCCTGATGAGCCTGGGGATCATCAGCAGTCCGCTGCAGATGCTCAACACCAATTTCGCGGTGTACCTGGGGATCGTCTATTCCTATCTGCCGTTCATGATCCTGCCGCTGTTCGCCAACCTGGTGAAGCACGACCTGACCCTGCTGGAAGCCGCTGGCGACCTGGGTGCCAGTCGCTTCACCAGCTTCTGGAAGATCACCGTGCCGCTGTCCAAGAACGGCATCATCGCCGGCTGCATGCTGGTGTTCATTCCGGCGGTGGGCGAGTTCGTCATTCCCGAGCTGCTGGGTGGCCCGGAGACCCTGATGATCGGCCGCGTGCTCTGGCAGGAATTCTTCAACAACCGTGACTGGCCGGTGGCCTCCGCCCTGGCGGTGGTGATGCTGGTGATCCTCATCGTGCCCATCGTGCTGTTCAACCGCAACCAAGCCAAGGAACTGGAGGGCAAGCTGTGAGCCAGAAAGCCACTCTGTGCCCATCGTGCTGTTCAACCGGCTCTCCAATCTGGAGCCGAGCCAAGGAACTGGAGGGCAAGCTATGAGAGGCCTCAAGTTCACCAACCTGATGCTGGTGCTCGGGCTGCTGTTCATCTACCTGCCGATGGTCATCCTGGTCATCTACTCCTTCAACGAGTCGCGGCTGGTGACCGTCTGGGGCGGCTGGTCGGTGAAGTGGTACGTCGGACTGCTGGACAATACCCAGCTGATGAGCGCGGTGTTCCGCTCCCTGGAGATCGCCTTCTACACGGCCATCTCTTCGGTGATCCTCGGCACCCTGGCGGCCTTCGTGCTGACCCGCATCCCGCGCTTCCGCGGCCGCACCGTCTTCGGCGGCATGGTCACGGCGCCGCTGGTGATGCCCGAGGTGATCACCGGTCTGTCGCTGCTGCTGCTGTTCGTCTCCATGGCGCAACTGATCGGCTGGCCGCAGGACCGGGGCGTGACCACCATCTGGATCGCCCACACCAGCTTCTGCTCCTCCTATGTGGCGGTGGTGGTCTCCTCGCGCCTGCGCGAACTGGACCTGTCCATCGAGGAGGCGGCCATGGACCTGGGCGCCCGGCCGTGGAAGGTGTTCCTGCTGATCACCATTCCCATGATCGCGCCGTCCCTAGCAGCGGGGGGCATGATGTCCTTCGCCCTGTCGCTGGACGACCTGGTGCTGGCGAGCTTCGTCTCGGGCCCCGGCTCGACCACCCTGCCGATGGAGGTGTTCTCCGCGGTGCGCCTGGGCGTAAAGCCGGAGATCAACGCCATCGCCAGCCTGATCCTCCTGGCGGTCTCGCTGTTCACCTTCTTCGCCTGGTACTTCACCCGCCGCGCTGAGAAGAAGCGACTGCAGGGCCTGCAGGAAGCCATGGATGCCACGGCCTCGGAGATCAGCCGGCGCGAACGCGAAACGGCGACCCTCATGGCGCCGCCGGCCAATAGCTGAGGATTGGAAGAAAGGGCGGCCTCAGGGCCGCTTTTTTGTGTCCGATGGTCAGTGCTGCGACAAGCGCGACCGCTTTCGCGAGGCGCGATTTGATACCATTTGCCTTTTGCCAGGTAGCGCTCCCGCCATGAAACAGTACCTCGACCTGATGCGCCACGTGCGCGAACACGGCACCTTCAAGAGCGACCGCACCGGCACCGGGACCTACAGCGTCTTCGGCCACCAGATGAGATTCGATCTGGTCGAGGGCTTCCCCCTGGTTACCACCAAGAAGTGCCATCTGCGATCCATCATCCACGAATTGCTGTGGTTCCTGCAGGGCGAGACCAACATCCGCTACCTGAAGGACAACGGCGTGTCCATCTGGGACGAGTGGGCCGACGAGAACGGCGAACTGGGCCCCGTCTATGGCTACCAGTGGCGCAGCTGGCCGGCACCGGATGGGCGCCATATCGACCAGATCGCCGGGGTGGTGGACATGATCCGCGCCAAGCCCGATTCGCGGCGCCTGATCGTCTCGGCCTGGAATCCGGCGTTGGTGGACGAGATGGCGCTGCCACCGTGCCATGCGCTGTTCCAGTTCTATGTCGCCGATGGCCGGCTGAGCTGCCAGCTCTATCAGCGTTCCGCCGACATCTTCCTCGGCGTGCCCTTCAACATCGCCAGCTACGCGCTGCTGACCCTGATGGTGGCCCAGGTCACCGGACTGCAACCGGGCGAATTCATCTGGACCGGCGGAGATTGCCATCTCTATGCCAACCACCTGGAGCAGACCGATCTGCAGCTGACCCGCGAACCGCTGCCACTGCCGACCATGAAGCTCAATCCGGCGGTCACGGACCTGTTCGCCTTCCGCTTCGAGGATTTCGAACTGGAAGGCTACCAGGCCCATCCGCACATCAAGGCGCCGGTCGCGGTCTGAGCCGGCGGCTGCAGCGCTCAGGCGCCGTGGCCGTGCTCGAGCACCTCGTCCACCAGCTGCTCGGGCGCCTTGCGCACGTCCAGCACCTGGGCTTCCAGGTGATCCGGCGCCTCCAGGGTGTCGAGCTGGCTCTGCAGGAGCTTGGGATCGAAGAAATGCCCGCGGCGACTGCCGATGCGTTCGGCCAGGAGCTCCGGTGAGCCCTTGAGGAACAGCAGCCGGACGCCTTCCAGGCCGTTCAGAAGGCGGTCGCGATAGACCTTCTTCAGCGCCGAGCAGGCGAACACCCGGGTGGTGCCTTCGGCCTGCGCCTGTTGCATGGCGTCGTGGATGGCATCCAGCCAGGGCCAGCGATCTTCGTCGGTGAGGGCGACGCCCTGGGCCATCTTGTCCTTGTTGGCCTGGCTGTGAAAGGTGTCGGCATCGTCGAAACGGCAGTCCAGCCGGCTGGCCAGGAGTTCGCCCAGGGTGGTCTTGCCACTGCCCGAGACGCCCATTATCAGATAGATCATCGTCGTCGCTCCGCGTGAGGATTCGCCTCGCTATAGAGTGTCTAGAGCGGCGTTTGCTCCGGGGTCAGCCGGCTGCTCCAGGTGGCGCCGATGGACGCGACGATGATGCAGGCGAGGGCGAACCACTGGGCGACGCCCAGGATCTCGCCGAGGAATACCCAGCCGGAGAGGGCGCCCAGCGCCGGTTCCAGACTCATCAGGGTACCGAAGGTGGCGGCCGGCAGGCGGGTCAGGACGACCATTTCCAGGGCATAGGGAATGGCCGTGGACATCAGCGCCAGGACCAGCGCCAGCGGCCAGATTTCCGGCTGCAAGAGAGTGCTGCCGCTGTGGGCGATGCCGATGGGCAGCACGACCAAGGCGGCGATGCTGGCGCCGAAAGCCACCGTGCCGGTACCGTGGACCGCGCCGGCGCGCTTGCCCAGGACGATGTAGATCGCCCAGCAGGCGCCAGCACCCAGGGCCAGGGTGGTGCCCAGTGGATCCAGTGCCGAGGCGTTGTGGCCGAAGGGCAGGAGCACGGCCAGGCCGGCCACCACCAGTACGATCCACAGTAGGTCCAGCCAGCGGCGCAGGGCGCACAGCGCCACCACCAGCGGGCCGACGAATTCCAGGCCGACGGCGATGCCGATCGGCAGCCGTTGCATGGCCAGGTAGATGGTCAGGTTCATCACGCCCATGGCGACGCCATAGCCCAGCAGGCTGCCCAGCGCCGCGCGGCGAAAGTTGCGCCAGGGGCGCAGCACGATCAGCAGGACCAGGGCCGCGAAGATCAGCCTAAGGGTGGTGACGCCCACCGGATCGAGACGCAGGAACAGGGTCTTGGCCAGGCTGGCGCTGGTCTGGATCGAGGTCATGGCGACCAGCAGCAGGGCGACGGCGAACAGCGGAGAGCGGGCAGACATCGACAAGGCTCGACTAGCGGGCCCGCCAGCATAGGTCATCCTGTCAGGGTCGCAAGGTTGGCTGCGACCTCAACGTGTTTTCGAGCGCAGCAGCAGCGATTCGGCGCTTTCGCGATTTTCCCGGACCTGCTCGATGAAGCGCTGCTGCTCTTCGCGCTGGGCCACCTGCACGCATTGCGCGTAGCCCGCATCCCACCCTTGCTGGTAGGGCTTTTCCGCGGCGAAGCGGCGGGCGTCCTTGTGCTCGTAACCGATGCCATTGACCGCCTGCTTGCCGGTCTGGCAACCGTCGCTGAAGCCGTCGGCATAGGCCGGGGGGTAGCCCTTGGCGATCAACTGGTCGTGGTAACTGGTGCAAGCCGCGAGACTGGCCAGCAGGACGCACAACGGAGCGAGACGACGAGAGACAGCCATGGGAGCCTCCTCACGGGATACTACGTCTGATCCCTATGGAGAGAGCTTAGTTGGCGTCTAGTGAGAATTTCGTCAAAAAACGCGCGCGTTGAAAAATACCGACGGACGTCATGGCGAGCCATTCGAACCGCTGCGCTTAAATATGCGGCGGAGCGCCGCTTGCCTTGCTTCGGCTGTCATCCCGGTCGCAGAATGCGGGCACTGCTTGCATGCCTGACAAGGATTTACGATGCACGATCCCGTCGCAGCCGGTCTCCGGCTCGCCCCTGATGAGCTGACCCGCCCCTTCGCCCCCGAACAGTTTTCCTTCGCCGATACCGATCAGCTCGAGCCCTTTCGCGGCATCCTGGGTCAGGAACGCGCGGTGGAGGCCCTGCAGTTCGGCGTGGCCATGCCGCGGCCCGGCTACAACGTCTTTGTCATGGGCGAGCCGGGCACCGGTCGTTTCTCCTTCGTCCAGCGCTATCTCAAGGCCGAAGCCAAGCGCCAGCCGACGCCCAACGACTGGGTGTACCTGAATCACTTCGAAGAGCCCCGGGCGCCAAGCGTGCTGGAGCTGCCACCCGGCGAGGGCGAGGCCTTCGTGGCTGACATGGCCCATTTCATCGACAACCTGCTGGCCACCTTCCCGGCGGTATTCGAGCATCCGGCCTTCCAGCAGAAGAAGAGCGCCATCGAGCGCGCCTTCAACCAGCGCTATGACCAGGCGCTGGACGTGGTGGAAAAGCTTGCCCTGGAAAAGGAGATCGCCCTCTACCGCGACGCCAACAACGTCGCCTTCACTCCGATGAAGGAAGGCAAGGCGCTGGATGAAGCCGAATTCGCCCAGTTGCCCGAGGCCGAGCGCGAGCGGTTCCACGCCGACATCTCCAGCCTTGAAGAGCGCCTCAACGAAGAGCTGGCCAGCCTGCCGCAGTGGCGGCGCGAGTCGAGCAACCAGCTGCGTGCCCTGAATGAAGACACCATCATCCAGGCCCTGCAGCCGCTGCTGGCGCCGCTGTCGGAGAAGTACAACGACAACCCCGGGGTCTGCGCCTATCTGCAGGCCATGCAGGTGGATCTGCTCAAGACGGTGGTCGAGCAGCTGGCCGACGACGCCAAGCCCGACATGCAGCGGCGCAAGGAACTGCGCGAGCAGTACGAGCCCAATCTGATCATCGGCCACCACGTCACCGGTGGTGCCCCGGTGGTGTTCGAGTCCCATCCGACCTACGACAACCTCTTCGGTCGTATCGAATACCAGTCCGACCAGGGCGCGCTCTACACCAACTATCGCCAGCTGCGCCCCGGCGCGCTGCACCGCGCCAATGGCGGCTTCCTCATCGTCGAGGCGGACAAGCTGCTGACCGAGCCCTTCGTCTGGGATGCACTCAAGCGCGCCCTGCATTCGCGTCAGCTGAAGATGGAATCGCCGCTGGCCGAGCTGGGGCGTCTCACCGCCATGAGCCTGGCGCCGCAGCAGATCCCGCTGCAGCTCAAGGTCATCATCATCGGCTCGCGCAACATCTACTACACCCTGCAGGAGCTGGATTCGGACTTCCAGGAGATGTTCCGGGTGCTGGTGGACTTCGATGAAGAGCTGCCGCTGCGTGACGAAAGCCTCGAGCAGTTCGCCCAGTTGCTCAAGACGCGAACCTCGGAGGAGGGCATGGCGCCCCTGACCTCCGCGGCCGTGGCGCGGCTGGCCACCTACAGCGCGCGGCTGGCCGAGCACCAGGGACGGCTGTCGGCGCGTATCGGCGATCTGTTCCAGCTGGTCAGCGAAGCCGACTTCATCCGCCACCTGGCCGGCGACGAGCGTACCGACAAGGGCCATGTCGAGCGCGCGCTAAGGGCCAAGGAAACCCGCACCGGTCGCGTCTGCGCCCGGGTGCTGGACGACATGCTGACCGGGCTCATCCTCATCGACACCCAGGGCGCCGCGGTGGGCAAGTGCAACGGCCTCACCGTGCTGGAGGTGGCCGATTCCGCCTTCGGCATGCCGGCGCGCATCTCCGCCACGGTCTACCCGGGCGCCAGCGGTATCCTCGACATCGAGCGCGAGGTCAGCCTCGGGCAACCCATTCACTCCAAGGGCGTGATGATCCTGACCGGCTACCTGGGCAGTCGCTATGCCCAGGAATTTCCGCTGTCGATCTCGGCCAGCATCGCTCTGGAGCAGTCCTATGGCTATGTCGACGGCGACAGCGCCTCCCTCGGCGAGGCCTGCACCCTGATCTCCGCGCTGTCCCGCACGCCGCTCAAGCAGTGCTTCGCCATCACCGGCTCCATCAACCAGTTCGGCGAGGTGCAGCCGGTCGGTGGCGTGAACGAGAAGATCGAAGGCTTCTTCCGCCTTTGCCAGGCCCGCGGTCTGACCGGCGAGCAGGGTGTGATCATCCCGCGTGCCAACGTCACCAACCTGATGCTCGACGAGACCGTGCTGGAAGCGGTACGCGAAGGGCTGTTCCATGTCTATGCCGTCCGCCAGGCGGACGAGGCGCTTTCGCTGCTGGTGGGCGAGCCCGCCGGGGCACCGGATGCCAAGGGTCGCTTCCCCGACGGCAGCGTCAATGCGCGCGTGGTACAGCGTCTCAAGGAAATCGCCGAGCTCGAGCTGGAAGATGAACTGGCCGACAAACTCAGTGATAACTCCAAGGCAAAAGGGAAAAACAACGAAGCGGAGGAGAACTGAGCTCCAGGGGGCAGGTCGGATTTTGTACAAGGCGTCGTAGCCCAAGTAGCACGGCGCCCAGACCCGCTTGCCCCCTGTTGACCAACAGGGTTGTCCACAGCCTTTGTGGATACCTCTGGCCTAGGACCGGCGAGCATCGAGCGCTTCGAGAGGATGACGCCATGTCCCGCACCATTACCCTGATCCGTCCCTGCCTGGGCCTCGTCACCCGTATCGAATGCGAAATCAAGCCGCTCGGTCAGGAACAGGGCCTCTGGACCCTGTTGTGCGCCGCCGGCCTGAATGGCCAGCAGCCTACCGCGATCAAGGCCCAGGGGCCTTTCCACGGTCCCAAGGCGGCCGAAGGCGTCATGACCGCCATCGCCGAAAACCTGGTGGAGCAGGGCTATATCCAGGTCGAAGAGACCCAGATCTGGCGCCTGCACATGCAGAGCGAATTGCGCAAGATGAACGGCGAACGGGCCCACCAGCAGGTGCGTTTCCAGGTCGGCCCCGACGCCTGAGTCAGGTACAACCTGCCGCATTGGTCCGCCCGCACCGCCCCGGTATACTCGCCCGGCCCTGGTAATCCGAGCGAGTCTGCATGGAACGTCTGATCGAAAAAGCCCTTTACGCCTCCCGCTGGCTGCTGGCCCCCATCTATCTGGGTTTGTCCCTGGCCTTGGTCCTGCTGGCGCTCAAGTTCTTTCAGGAAGTCTTCCACGTCCTGCCGCACATCTTCCAATCCACCGAGGCCGAGCTGATCCTGCTGGTGCTGTCGCTGATCGACATGGCGCTGGTGGGCGGCCTGCTGGTCATGGTGATGATCTCCGGCTACGAGAACTTCGTGTCCCAGCTGGACATCGACGAAGGCTCGGAAAAGCTCAGCTGGCTGGGCAAGATGGATTCGGGCTCGCTGAAGAACAAGGTGGCCGCGTCCATCGTCGCCATCTCCTCGATCCACCTGCTGCGCATCTTCATGGATGCCCAGAACACCAATCCCGAATACCTCAAGTGGTACGTGATCATCCATCTGGTGTTCGTGGTGTCGGCCTTCGCCATGGGCTATCTGGATCGGCTGACCAAGCACTGACGGGCCGGGCGGCCACTCGTCCGCCGTTGGCAGCTTTCGTTTACGCTTTGTGGATTGCGCCGCTACGCTTGCTTGTCCTAGGTTGTCGCATGCTCACAGCTGCCGATCGACACCACCCCTGGTGTCGATCTCGACCCGGAGGTTTCCATGCAATTGCCGGAATTGACCCAGCGCGCCCAGGCCGGCGAGGTCCGTGAACTCAATCTGCTGTCCATCGAGGGCGGTTTCTACGTACTCGAGGTACTCACCCAGGACGGTCGCACGCGGCTAACCGGGCGGGATGGCCACTTCTACCGCCTGGGCTCCGCCGCCCAGGCCCGACGTCTGCTGGCCGACCTGCCGGCACTGCCGTGCTTTCTCATCCAGCACAGCGCCTATGACGAGATGGTCGGCATGGCGCCACGCTCGGCCGAACCCCTGAAGATCCCGCTGAACTACCGGAACGCCTCTTGAGCGCGGGCGCCGTTCGGCGCCTGCTTCCGGTTCTTGGCGATCAGCTGTCGCCCCGGCTGGCCTCCCTACGCGATGCCGATCCCGCGCAAGACGTGCTGCTGCTCGCCGAGGTCCAGGAAGAAGCCAGCTACGTCCCGCACCACCCGCGCAAGATCGCCCTGATCTTCAGCGCCATGCGCCACTTTGCCAGCGAGATGCGCGCGCGTGGCTTCCGGGTCCACTACCGCACCCTGGATGAACCAGACAACCAGGGCTCGCTGCCGGCCGAGATCGCTTTCTGGACAAAGGAGACGGGCGCGCGAGGCTCACCTGACCGAGGCCGGCGAATGGCGTCTGGAACAGCGTTGCGGGGCCTCGATCTGGCAGTGCCTGTGCAATGGCACGGTGACGACCGATTCCTCTGCAGCCGCGGCGCCTTCGCCCGCTGGGCCGGGTCCCGTACCGAGTTGCGGATGGAGGCCTTCTACCGCGGCATGCGCAGGCGCCACGGGTGGCTGATGGCAGGAGCGGACGAACCCTGTGGAGGGGTCTGGAATCTGGACCAGGACAATCGCAAGACCCTGCCTAAAGACCATCCTGTTCCCGAGCCCTTCAGCTGTCCGCCCGATGCCTGTACCCGGGACGTGCTCGATCTGGTCGGGCAGCGCTTCGCTCACCATTATGGTCGGCTGGACGGCTTCGACTATCCGGTGACCCGTACCGATGCCGCGCGCCTCTGGCAGCACTTTCTGGCATCGGGCCTGCGCGACTTCGGTAGCTACCAGGACGCCATGGCCCGTGGCGAGCCCTATCTGCATCACGCCCGGATCAGCGCGGCGCTCAATATCGGGCTGCTGGACCTGCGTCAGCTCTGTGTAGACGTGGACGCTGCCTATCGCGAGGGCAGGGTGCCGCTCAACAGCGCCGAGGGCTTTCTGCGTCAGCTGATCGGCTGGCGCGAGTACGTCCATGGCGTCTACTGGCTGCGCATGCCCTACTACAGGGAACTCAATGTGCTGGGCAATACCCGGGCGCTGCCAGAGTTCTACTGGACCGGGACGACCGCCATGGCCTGCATGCGTGAGGCCATCGGCCAGACCCTGGCGCTGGGTTACGCTCACCATATCCAGCGGCTGATGGTCACCGGCAACTTCGCCCTGCTGGCCGGCATCGCGCCCCAGGCCATCGGTGAGTGGTACCTGGCGGTCTACCTGGATGCCTTCGAGTGGGTCGAGCTGCCCAACACCCAGGCCATGGTGATGCACGCGGACGGCGGCTATCTGGCGAGCAAACCCTATTGCGCCAGTGGCCAGTACATCCGCCGGCAGTCCGACTACTGCAAGGGCTGTCGCTATCAGATCGGCGAGGCCCTGGGCGAGCGAGCCTGTCCCTTCAATGCCCTCTACTGGCATTTCCTGATCCGCCATCGCGGGCGCTTCGCCCACTATCCGCGCATGCTCAATCTCTATCGCAATCTCGATCGTCAGACTCCCGAGCGGCAACAGGCGCTCTGGCAGCGAGGCGAGGCACTGCTGGCGCGTCTCGACGCAGGAGAATCCCTATGAAGAAGGGCGATCTGCCCTCCAAGCGCTGTCTGGTCTGCCAGCGGCCCTTCGCCTGGCGCAAGAAGTGGGCGCGCAACTGGGACGAGGTGCGCTACTGCTCCGAGCGCTGTCGCCGGCAACGTGGCAGTCTGGGCGGCGGCGAGTCGAGTCCCTGATGTGCTAGGCTCGGCTCCTTTTTGACGATGGAAAGGCTGCTATGAACGACATCCTGCTCGACACCGACGAAGCCCGCGTCAGCTATGGCATCGGCCGCCAGCTGGGCGATCAGCTGCGCCAGAATCCGGTCCCCGGCATGCAGCTGGCGGCCGTGCTCGCCGGTCTCAACGAGGCTTTCGATGGCCAGGATTCCCGGGTGGACGTCGAGTCGCTGAATGCCAGCTTCCGGGTCATCCGCGAGCGCATGCAGGCGGAAGCCCAGGTCAAGGCCGCCGCTGCCGCCCAGGAAGGCGTCGACTACCTGAAGGCCAATGCCGAGCGCCCTGGCGTCGTGGTGCTGCCGTCCGGTCTGCAGTACGAGGTGCTCACCCAGGGTGAAGGCGCTACGCCGACCCGCGAAGACCAGGTGCGTACTCACTATCACGGTACCCTCATCGACGGCAGCGTATTCGACAGCTCCTACCAGCGTGGCCAGCCGGCCGAGTTTCCGGTGGGCGGCGTGATCGCCGGCTGGACCGAAGCCCTGCAACTGATGCCGGCCGGCAGCAAGTGGCGCCTGCACGTGCCCAGCGAACTGGCCTATGGCGCCCAGGGCGTCGGTGGCATTCCGCCGCACAGCGTGCTGGTGTTCGACGTCGAGTTGCTCGACGTTCTCTAACGCTAGCAGTCCAGGCGCAGCGCTTCGTTTTCCGGACGCAGCGCCAGGGCGTAGCTGAACAGGAAGACCTGACGGATCTGCTCCTTCACCACCCGCGGTTCGCTGGAGGTGAGGCTGTGCAGATCCAGCTCGCCCAGGTCCTTGAGTTCTTCCAGGGCCGTCTCGTCCAGCTCCGCGCAGACCTGGCCGGTTTCCCGGTTGAGGATACGCAGATAGGGATGCGGCCGGTCCAGCCAGGCGTCGATCAGATAAGTCATGGCAAGAGCTCCTGCTGTGCTATTTATGAGAATAATTCTTATTCACAAAATAGCAAGCCGATTACCTGACTTTTTTAGTCGGACATGAAAAAGCCCGCCGTCTGGCGACGGCGGGCTTTTCAGTCGACGGCAGGCCTCAGTGGGTACGGGCCACCGAGAAGCGACCCAGGTCGGCGAGGGCGTCGCGATAGTCGCTGGCGGGCAGGGCATCCAGGCAGGCGATGGCCCGCTCGGCGAATTCCTGCGCCTTGCGCGCGGTGTAGTCCAGGGCGCCGGCGGCTTCGACGGCGGCGCGCACGCCTTCCAGATCCTGGCTGCCCCCCTGGCGGATCGCCTGGCGTACCAGCGCGGCCTGTTCGGCAGTGCCTTCGCGCATGGTCACGATCAGCGGGAGGGTCGGTTTGCCCTCGGCCAGGTCGTCACCGACGTTCTTGCCGAGGGCCACGGCGTCGCCCTGGTAGTCGAGCAGGTCATCGACCAGCTGGAAGGCCACGCCCAGATGATCGCCATAGCGGCGCAGGGCGTCCGCCTGTTCGGCGCTGGCGCCGGCCAGGATCGCCGCGCTGTGGGTGGAGGCCTCGAAGAGCATGGCGGTCTTGCCGCGAATGACCTCCATGTAGATCTCTTCGGTGGTGCTGGCGTCGCGGATCTTCGACAGCTGCAGCACCTCGCCCTCGGCGATGACGCGAGTGGCCTGGGAGATGATGCGCATCACCTCCATGGAACCCAGCGCCACCATCATCTCGAAGGAGCGGGCATAGAGGAAGTCGCCGACCAGAACGCTGGGAGCATTGCCCCAGAGGGCGTTGGCAGTGGAACGGCCACGTCGCATCCCCGAGGCATCGACAACGTCGTCGTGCAACAGGGTGGAGGTGTGCAGGAATTCGATGGTCGCCGCCAGCAGCTGCAGGTCGTGGTCGGCTCGCCCGAGCGCCTTGCCGGCCAGCAGCACCAGCAGCGGACGCAGGCGTTTGCCACCCGCGGAGACGATGTAGTCGCCAATCTTCTCGACCAGCGGCACGCGCGAGGTCAGCTGCTGGCGGATGATGCCGTCTACGGCGGCGAAATCGTCCGTCACCACGCGATAGAAGGACTGGGATTGCTGCGTCATTGAGAGGTGTCCACTGGAGGTCCGGGCAATATTCAGGCGGCCGGATGGCGCATGACCGCCAGACTATGCCCTAGGGACCGGCACGAGTGCCATGCCCAGGGATTGCCATCGCGCTCCCGCGGCTCGCCGCTCCTGCCGATTTAGGCTGGGCACCGGCCCGGCATGGCCGCTGAACGAGGTTGCGCGGCATGCTAGGGGTGGGGTGGGGGGCTGTCAAGGCGGGGGCGGGCGGCTCTTGCCTCCTGGCCTGGGCTTGCGTAGAATCGCGGGCCCTGAACATTCCTAGGGTTGACCCCCTGTCTTACGCAATTGCGCGGCGGTCCTTCCGGTCCCGTGCAGCCATGCCGGTCGACGATACCTCCTATAAAGCACCGGGTGAGCAGGTTTAACGGAGATTTACCATGTCCTACGCAGTTATCGTTACCGGTGGCAAGCAATACAAGGTCGCCGAAGGCGAATACCTGAAGGTCGAGAAGCTCGACATCGCCACCGGTGAAACCGTCACCTTCGACCAGGTTCTGCTGGTTGGCAACGGTGACGACGTCAAGATCGGTCTGCCGGTCGTTGATGGTGCCAAAGTGACCGCCGAAGTGACCGCCCAGGGCCGTCACGACAAGGTCACCATCATCAAATTCCGTCGTCGTAAGCATCACATGAAGCGTCAGGGCCACCGTCAGTGGTTCACTGAAATCAAGATCACTGGCATCCAGGCCTGATCTCGCCTCTAACGGAGAATTGACTCATGGCACACAAAAAAGCGGGTGGTTCTACTCGTAACGGTCGCGATTCCGAAAGCAAACGCCTTGGCGTGAAGCTGTACGGCGGCCAGGTCGTCAAGGCCGGCAACATCATCGTACGTCAGCGCGGTACCCAGTACCATGCCGGTTACGGCGTGGGCCTCGGCAAGGATCACACCCTGTTCGCGAAAGTGGACGGCGTGATCAAGTTCGACGTGAAGGGCGCCTTCGGCCGTCGTTACGTGAGCATCGTCGCCGCCGCCTAAGGCCTGTGACGAAAGAAAAGCCCTGTCTACCCGACGGGGCTTTTTCGTTTGTAGTTAAGCTAGTGTGGTGTTTCAGAAGTTACCTGCACAATTTTGGCGGCGCTTTTTCGGCCTGGGCGTTGTTGCCGCTCCTCGCCATAGCCCTGCTATGACTCGTCGCGGCGCCTAGCCCAGGTCAAAAAATCACTCGCCAATTCTTGCGCGAACTTCTGAAGCACCACACTAGTTCCTTGTTTGCAGCGGCCCGCGAGCGCGGGAGGTCCAGATGAAATTCGTCGATGAAGTATCCATACACGTAAAAGCGGGTGACGGCGGCAACGGCATGATGAGTTTCCGCCGGGAGAAATTCATCGAGAAGGGTGGCCCTAATGGCGGTGACGGCGGCGATGGCGGGTCGATCTGGCTCGAAGCCGACATCAACCTGAACACCCTGGTCGATTACCGTTACACCCGGCGTTTCACCGCGCAGAACGGTGAAAAGGGCGGGAGCACCGAGTGCACGGGCGCCAAGGGTGAAGACCTGGTGCTGCCGGTCCCCGTGGGCACCACGGTGATCGATGCGGCGACCCAGGAAATCATCGGTGACCTGACCCAGCCCGGTCAGCGCATCCGTGTGGTCCAGGGCGGCTGGCACGGCCTCGGCAATACCCGTTTCAAATCCAGCACCAATCGTGCGCCCCGGCAGACCACGCCTGGCAAGCCCGGTGAAGAGCGTGATCTCAAGCTGGAGCTCAAGGTGCTGGCGGACATCGGTCTGCTGGGCCTGCCCAATGCCGGCAAGAGCACCTTCATCCGTGCGGTGTCGGCGGCCAAGCCCAAGGTGGCGGACTATCCCTTCACCACCCTGGTGCCGAACCTGGGTGTAGTCAGCGTGGGGCGCTTCAAGAGCTTCGTGGTCGCCGACATTCCAGGGCTGATCGAGGGTGCCTCCGAAGGCGCCGGTCTGGGGATCCGTTTCCTCAAGCACCTGGCGCGAACCCGACTGCTGCTGCACCTCGTCGACATGGCGCCCCTGGATGAGAGCGATCCGGCCGAAGCTGCCGAGACCATCATCAACGAGCTGACCAAGTTCAGCCCGGCGCTGGGCGAGCGTGACCGCTGGCTGGTGCTGAACAAGGCCGATCAGTTGCTCGATGACGAGCGCGAAGAACGCCTCAAGGCGGTGGTCGAGCACCTGGACTGGCAGGGTCCGGTCTTTGTCATCTCCGCGCTGGAGCGTGAAGGGACCGAGCAGCTCTGCCAGGCGATCATGCAGTATCTCGACGAACGCACCCTGCGCCTCGCCGAGGATCCGGCCTATGCCGAAGCGCTGGAAGAACTCGATCAGCGAATCGAGGACGAGGCGCGGGCACGGCTGCAGGCGCTGGATGACCAGCGTGCCCTGCGCCGTTCCGGCGTCAAGGCGGTGGACGATGCCGATGACGACTTCGATGACGAAGACGACGGCGACGGTCCGGAAATCTTCTACGTACGGTAAGAAAGGAGCTTGCCCATGCGTGATCAGGTGTCTGGCGCCCAGCGCTGGGTGGTGAAGATCGGCAGTGCCCTGCTGACCGACGACGGTCGTTGTCTGGACGGTGGGGCCATGGCCGGTTGGGTCGAGCAGATGGTGGCCCTGCACCAGGCGGGCGTCGAACTGGTGCTGGTGTCCTCGGGTGCGGTGGCGGCTGGCATGAGCCGGCTCGGCTGGGCACAGCGCCCGACCGCCATCAACGAGTTGCAGGCGGCCGCGGCGGTGGGGCAGATGGGGTTGGTGCAGGCCTGGGAATCCAGTTTTGCCGAGCACCAGGTGCAGACCGCGCAGATCCTGCTGACCCATGACGACCTGTCCGATCGCAAGCGCTATCTCAACGCCCGGAGTACCTTGCGGACCCTGGTGAGCCTGGGCGTGGTGCCGGTGATCAACGAAAACGATACCGTCGTGACCGACGAGATCCGTTTTGGCGACAACGACACCCTGGCCGCCCTGGTGGCCAACCTGGTCGAGGCCGATCTGCTGGTCATCCTCACCGATCGCGATGGCATGTTCGACGCCGATCCGCGCAACAACCCCGACGCCAGCCTCATCAGCGAGGCGCGTGCCGACGATCCGGCCCTGGATCTGGTCGCTGGCGGTACCGGCGGTGCCCTGGGACGTGGCGGCATGCAGACCAAGCTGCGTGCTGCCCGTCTGGCAGCGCGTTCCGGTGCCTATACCGTCATCGTCGGCGGGCGTATCCAGCAGGTGCTCAGTCGCCTGCAGCAGGGCGAGCAGCTGGGGACCCTGCTGTCACCCGAGCGCGGCCTGGTCGCGGCGCGCAAGCAGTGGCTGGCCGGGCATCTGCAGGTGCGAGGCACCCTGCGCCTGGATGCCGGCGCGGTGCAGGCCCTGGTAGGCGGTCATCGCAGTCTGTTGCCGGTAGGTGTGCGGGAGCTGGAAGGCAGCTTCCGGCGCGGCGAGATGGTCGCCTGCGTCGGTCCGGATGGGCGCGAGGTGGCGCGTGGTCTGGTCAACTACAGTGCGACCGAGGCCCGGCGCATACTGGGGCGGCCCTCGGATGCCATCGTCGTCGAGCTGGGCTATGTCTACGAGCCCGAACTGATCCACAGGGACAATCTGGTCCTGGTCTGACAATCGCCGATCCTGGCGCCTCTCCGGAGGCGTTGGGTTTTCGAATCGCAGGCGATAAAAAACCGGCCTAGGCCGGTTTTTTATTCGAACGCTTATCAGGCAGCGGCGGGGGTAGCCAGGGCCTTGATGTGAGCGTTCAGGCGGCTCTTGTGACGAGCGGCCTTGTTCTTGTCGATGATGCCCTTGTCGGCCATGCGGTCGATGACCGGGACGGCAGCGACATAAGCGGACTTGGCTTTTTCCAGGTCCTTGGCTTCGATCGCCTTGACGACGTTCTTGATGTAGGTACGCACCATGGAGCGCAGGCTCGCATTGTGGCTGCGACGCTTCTCAGCCTGTTTGGCGCGTTTTTTGGCGGAGGGGGAGTTAGCCACCGTGGAGCTCCTTCGAAAAAGACTGTATTGGGTACAGAGCGAACTCTGTAGCAAGTACAGAGCTAAATTAAGGTCGCGAATCTTGACGTCCCTGGCGGCGGCTGTCAAGGCTGTCTGGATGGATATCCGGCTGGTCGCCGATGAAGGGCCTCGTTACACTCGATCGCTTGTGTCCATCGCACGACTGCGCTCGCGCGCTTCTTTCGTCACGTCCCGCTGCGTTCACCGAGTCCTCTCCCTGCCATGAATCTGCTCAAGTCCCTGGCCGCCGTCAGCTCCATGACCATGCTGTCCCGCGTGCTGGGTTTCGTGCGCGACACCATCGTCGCCCGCACCTTTGGCGCCGGCATGGCCACCGACGCTTTCTTCGTCGCCTTCAAGTTGCCCAATCTCCTGCGCCGCATCTTCGCCGAGGGCGCCTTTTCCCAGGCCTTCGTGCCCATCCTGGCCGAATACAAGGCCCAGCAGGGCGAGGAGGCCACCCGTACCTTCCTGGCCTATGTCAGTGGCCTGTTGACCCTGGTGCTGGCGGTGGTCACGGTGCTGGGCATGCTGGCCGCGCCCCTGGTGATCTGGATCACCGCGCCGGGCTTTGCCGATACCCCGGAGAAATTCGCCCTCACTTCCAGCCTGCTGCGGGTGACCTTTCCCTACATCCTGCTGATCTCCCTGGCCTCCCTGGCCGGCGCCGTGCTCAATACCTGGAACAGATTCAGCGTGCCGGCCTTCGTGCCGACCCTGCTCAACATCAGCATGATCATCTTCGCGCTGTTCCTGACGCCCTATTTCGATCCGCCGATCATGGCGCTGGCCTGGGCGACCCTGGTGGGCGGCCTGGCCCAGTTCCTCTATCAACTGCCGCACCTCAAGCGCATCGGCATGCTGGTGCTGCCGCGGCTGAATCTGCGCGATACCGGTGTCTGGCGGGTCATGAAGCAGATGGGGCCGGCGATCCTCGGGGTATCGGTCAGCCAGATCTCGCTGATCATCAACACCATCTTCGCCTCCTTCCTGGCAGCCGGCTCGGTGTCCTGGATGTACTACGCCGATCGCCTGATGGAGTTGCCTTCGGGGGTGCTCGGCGTGGCGCTCGGGACCATCCTGCTCCCTGCGCTGTCGCGCACCTACGCCAAGGCCGATCGCCAGGAGTATTCGCGGCTGCTCGACTGGGGCCTGCGGCTGTGCTTCCTGCTGGTGCTGCCTTGCTCGGCGGCCCTGGCGTTGCTGTCCGAGCCCCTGACCGTCTCGCTGTTCCAGTACGGCCGCTTCGATGCCCATGACGCCCTGATGACCCAGCGGGCGCTGGTCGCCTATGCCGTGGGGCTGCTCGGCATCATCCTGGTCAAGGTGCTGGCGCCGGGCTTCTATGCCCAGCAGAACATCAAGACGCCGGTGAAGATCGCCATTTTCACCCTGGCGGTGACCCAGGTGCTCAACCTGATCCTGATCGGTCCGTTGCAGCATGTCGGCCTGGCCCTGGCCATAGGTCTGGCGGCCTGCCTCAACGCCGGCCTTTTGTTCTGGCAGTTGCGCCGCCATAACCTGTTCATCCCTCAGGCCGGCTGGACGGGCTTCCTGCTGCGGCTGCTGATCGCCGTGGTGGTGATGAGCGCCGTGCTGTTCGGCCTGATGCAGGTCCTGCCCAGCTGGAGCGAAGGGCTGATGTGGCAGCGCCTGCTGCGCCTGGGCGGTCTGGTCGCGGCGGGGGTGCTGGCCTATTTCGCCAGTCTGTTCCTGCTCGGCTTCCGCGTACGCGACTTCAATCGGCGAGCGGTGCTGTGATTGCACAAGGCCGGGTGTGCGCCTGTCCTCGCGGCAGGCATCCAGATATAATCGATTAATTTCTGAGCAATACCTACCCATGCAGCTGTTTCGTGGTCTCCATCATCTCGACGCCTTTCCCAAGGGCTGCGTTGCCACCATCGGCAACTTCGACGGGGTTCACCTGGGGCACCAGGCCATCCTCGCGCGGCTGCGTGAGCGGGCGGCGGAGCTCGGGGTGCCCAGTTGCGTGGTGATCTTCGAGCCGCAGCCGCGTGAATTCTTCCTGCCCGATATCGCGCCGGTGCGCCTGACCCGTCTGCGCGAGAAGCTGGAATGCTTCGCGCGCCATGGCGTCGACAACGTGCTCTGCCTGAATTTCAACCGGCGGCTACGCGAGTTGTCCGCCGAGGCCTTCGTCCAGCAGGTGCTGGTGGGCGGCCTGGGGGTGAAGCACCTGGAGATCGGTGACGACTTCCGCTTCGGCTGTGATCGCGCCGGCGACTTCACCTACCTGAATCTGGCTGCCCGCGACCACGGATTCACCTTGGAAGCCGCCACCACTGTCGAGCTGGACGGCCTGCGCGTGAGCAGTACCCTCATCCGCCAGGCCCTGGCCGACGGCGATCTGGCCCTGGCTGCGCGCATGCTGGGCCGCCCCTACAGCCTCTCGGGGCGGGTATTGCACGGCCAGAAGTTGGCGCGTCAGCTGGGTTGGCCGACCGCCAATGTCCAGCTCAAGCGGCGCCGACCGCCGCTGCGCGGCGTCTATCTGGTCAGCAGCCTGATCGATGGGCAGGTGGTGCCGGGCGTGGCCAACATCGGCCAGCGGCCGACGGTGCAGGGCGATGGCCGTCCGCACCTGGAGATCCATCTGCTGGACTTTGCCGGCGACCTCTATGGCCGCCACCTCAGCGTGACCTTCGTGCAGAAGGTCCGCGACGAACAGAAATTCGCCTCTCTGGAGGCCCTCAAGGCGGCGATCGAAGCGGACGTCGCCACGGCCCGCGCCTACTGGCAGGGGCAACCGTCAACGAGCCTGGACTGACATGACCGATTACAAAGCGACGCTCAACCTGCCGGAAACGGCATTCCCGATGAAAGCCGGCCTGCCGCAGCGCGAGCCGGAAGCGCTCAAGCGCTGGCAGGACATCGACCTGTACGGGAAGCTGCGCGCCATCGGCAAGGGCCGTCCGACCTTCATCCTGCATGACGGTCCGCCCTATGCCAACGGCAGCATCCATATCGGTCATGCGCTGAACAAGATCCTCAAGGACATCATTACCCGTTCCAAGACCCTGGCCGGCTTCGATGCCCCCTATGTGCCGGGCTGGGATTGCCATGGTCTGCCCATCGAGCACAAGGTGGAGACCACCTTCGGCAAGAATCAGCCGGCGGACCTGACCCGCGAGCGTTGCCGCGCCTATGCCAGCGAGCAGATCGAAGAGCAGAAGGCCGGCTTCGTCCGCCTGGGCGTGCTGGGTGACTGGAGCAATCCCTACCTGACCATGAACTTCGCCAACGAGGCCGGCGAGATCCGCGCCCTGGGCGAACTGGTCAAGAAGGGCTTCGTCTTCAAGGGCCTCAAGCCGGTCAATTTCTGCTTCGACTGCGGCTCGGCCCTGGCCGAGGCCGAGGTGGAGTACCAGGACAAGAGGTCCGACGCCATCGACGTGGCCTTCCCGGTCGCCGATGCCGACAAGCTGGCCGCTGCCTTCGGCCTCGATGCGCTGGCCAAGCCCACCGCCATCGTCATCTGGACCACCACCCCCTGGACCATCCCGGCCAACCAGGCGCTCAACGTGCATCCCGAGTTCACCTATGCGCTGGTGGACGTCGGTGATCGCCTGCTGCTGCTGGCCGAAGAGCTGGTGGAAAGCTGCCTGGTGCGCTACGGGCTGCAGGGTGAGGTGATCGCCACTGCCCCGGGTACCGCCCTGGAGCTGATCAACTTCCGTCATCCGCTGTACGAGCGGCTGTCGCCCATCTACCTGGCCGAATACGTCGAGCTGGGCGCCGGTACGGGCATCGTGCACTGCTCGCCTGCCTACGGCGAAGACGACTTCCGCATCTGCAAGCAGTACGGCCTGAGCAACGACGACATCCTCAATCCGGTGCAGAGCAACGGTGTCTACGCCGAGTCGCTGCCGCTGTTTGGCGGCCAGTTCATCTGGAAGGCCAACCCGGGCATCGTCGGCGCGCTGGAAGAGGCGGGCGCCCTGCTCAAGCACGAGGTGATCAACCACAGCTACATGCACTGCTGGCGCCACAAGACCCCGCTGATCTATCGCGCCACCGCCCAGTGGTTCGTCGGCATGGACAAGCAGCCCAACGAGGGCGCCACCCTGCGCGAGCGCTCCCTGGCGGCCATCGAACAGACCCAGTTCGTCCCGGCCTGGGGCCAGGCGCGGCTGCACGGCATGATCGCCGGCCGGCCCGACTGGTGCATCTCGCGCCAGCGCAACTGGGGCGTGCCGATTCCTTTCTTCACCCACAAGGAAAGCGGCGAGCTGCACCCGCGTACCGTCGAGCTGATGGAAGAGGTGGCCCAGCGCGTCGAGCGCGAGGGCATCGAAGCCTGGTTCAAGCTCGATCCCGCGGAACTGCTCGGCGAAGAAGCCGGCCAGTACGACAAGAGTCGCGACACCCTCGATGTCTGGTTCGATTCCGGCACCACCCACTGGCACGTGCTGCGTGGCTCCCATGCCGAGCTGGCCCATGACCAGGGTCCGGTGGCCGATCTCTACCTTGAGGGTTCCGACCAGCATCGCGGCTGGTTCCACTCCTCGCTGCTGACCGGTTGCGCCATCGACGGCCATGCCCCCTACAAGGAACTGCTGACCCACGGTTTCACCGTGGACGAGCAGGGCCGCAAGCAGTCCAAGTCGCTGGGCAACGTGGTCGCTCCGCAAAAGGTCATCGACAGCCTGGGCGCCGACATTCTGCGCCTCTGGGTCGCATCGACCGACTACACCGGCGAGATGGCGGTTTCCGACCAGATCCTGCAGCGCAGTGCCGACTCCTATCGCCGCATCCGCAACACCGCGCGCTTCCTGCTCTCCAACCTGTCCGGCTTCGATCCGGCGGTCAACCGGGTCGCGCCCGAGGACATGATCGACCTGGATCGCTGGGCCGTGGATCGCGCCCTGCTGCTGCAACAGGAAATCGAGCAGGCCTACGCCGAGTACCGTTTCCTCAACGTCTACCAGAAGGTGCATAACTTCTGCGTGCAGGAGCTGGGCGGCTTCTACCTAGACATCATCAAGGACCGCCAGTACACCACCGGCGCCGACAGCCTGCCGCGGCGCTCCTGCCAGACCGCGCTGTATCTCATCGCCGAGGCCCTGGTGCGCTGGATCGCGCCCATCCTGTCCTTTACCGCCGACGAGATCTGGCAGTACCTGCCGGGCGAGCGTGAAGAATCGGTGATGCTGACCACCTGGTACGACGGCCTCTTCGACCTGCCTGAGGGTGCGACCCTGGATCGCGCCTACTGGGATCAGGTGATGGCGGTCAAGGCCGCGGTCAACAAGGAGCTCGAGAACCAGCGTGCCGCCAAGACCCTGGGTGGCAGCCTGCAGGCGGAGATCACCCTCTACGCCGACAGCGCCCTGCAGACGGTGCTGGAGGCCCTGGGCAACGAACTCAGATTCGTGCTGATCTCGTCCCAGGCCGCTGTCCAGCCGCTGGAAAAGGCCCCGGAAGGCGCCGTGACCAGCGAACTGAGCGGACTCAAGCTGGTGGTGCGCAAGTCCGAGGCACCCAAGTGCGCCCGTTGCTGGCACCACAGCCACAGTGTCGGCCAGGACGCCGCGCACCCGGAGATCTGCGAGCGCTGCGTGACCAACGTCTACGGTGCCGGCGAGGTGCGCGAGCATGCGTGACGCCCAGCGTTTCGGTGCCTTGCCCTGGTTGGCCCTGAGCGTGCTGGTGATCCTGCTGGATCAGCTGACCAAGCTCTACTTCCAGGCCAACCTGTCGCTCTACCAGCAGGTGCCGGTGATTCCGGACATCCTCAGCTGGACCCTGGCCTACAACCCGGGCGCCGCCTTCAGTTTCTTGGCCGATCACTCCGGTTGGCAGCGCTGGTTCTTCGCCGGCATCGCCGCGGTGGTGAGCGTGGTCCTGGTGGTCTGGCTCAAGCGCCTGCGCAACGACACCTGGACCGCCATCGCCCTGGCCCTGATCCTCGGTGGTGCCCTGGGTAATCTCTATGACCGCCTGGTGCTGGGCCATGTCATCGACTTCATCCTGGTGCACTGGCGCCAGGAGTGGTACTACCCAGCCTTCAACCTGGCCGACAGCGCCATCACCGTCGGTGCCGTGATGCTGGCCCTGGACATGTTCCGCAAGAAGAAGCCCGAGGAAGCCCATGGCTGAGATCACCATCGGCCCGGATACCCGGGTCACCCTGCATTTCGCCATCAAGCTGCAGAATGGCGACGTGGTGGACAGCACCTTCGACAAGGCGCCGGCCACCTTCACCGTGGGCGACGGCAATCTGCTGCCCGGTTTCGAGCAGGCGCTGTTCGGCCTCGAAGCCGGTACCAAGACCAGCCTGACCATTCCGCCGGAGCGCGGCTTCGGCCAGCCCAACGACGGCAACCTGCAGACCATGGCGCGGGACGACTTCAGTGACATGGAGCTGTCCCCCGGTCTGCTGATCATCTTCGGCGACGCCGCCGGCGGCGAGATGCCTGGCGTGGTCAAGAGCTACGACGACGAGCAGGTGATCATCGACTTCAACCACCCGCTGGCCGGCCGTGTGCTGACCTTCGACGTGGACATCCTGGCCATCGAGCCTGCCGTCTCCCATTGATCCAACGCCGCCCGTGAAGCGGGCAGAGGAGCCTATGCAGATCAAGCTCGCCAATCCCCGCGGCTTCTGCGCCGGCGTGGACCGCGCCATCGACATCGTCGACCGGGCGCTGGACGTTTTCGGTCCGCCCATCTATGTGCGTCACGAAGTGGTGCACAACAAGTTCGTGGTCGACAACCTGCGCGCCCGTGGTGCCGTCTTCGTCGAAGACGTGGCCGACGTACCGGACGACGTCATCCTTATCTTCAGCGCCCATGGCGTCTCCCAGGCCGTGCGCCGCGAGGCCGCCGAGCGTGGCCTCAAGGTCTTCGACGCCACCTGTCCGTTGGTGACCAAGGTGCACATGGAAGTCGCACGCTACAGCCGCGACGGCCAGGAGTGCATCCTCATCGGTCACGCCGGGCATCCGGAAGTGGAAGGCACCATGGGCCAGTACGACGATCGTGCCGGCGGTGCCATCTACCTGGTGGAAGACGAGGAAGACGTGGCAAGGCTCGAGGTGCGCAACCCCGAAGCCCTGTTCTACGTCTCCCAGACCACCCTGTCGATGGATGACACCCGCATTGTGATCGACGCCCTGCGCGCCAAGTTTCCCCACATCAACGGCCCGCGCAAGAACGACATCTGCTATGCCACCACCAACCGCCAGGACGCCGTGAAGACCCTGGCGCTGGAAAGCGACGTAGTACTGGTGGTGGGCAGCCCCAACAGCTCCAACTCCAACCGCCTGCGCGAACTCTCCGAGCGCCTGGGCACCCCGGCCTATCTCATCGACGGCGCCGAAGACCTGCAGCAGAGCTGGTTCGAAGGCGTGCAGCGCATCGGCGTCACCGCCGGCGCCTCGGCCCCCGAGGTCCTGGTGCGCGGCGTCATCGACCAGCTGCAGAGCTGGGGCGCCACGGATGAGGTCGAGCTGGAAGGCGAGCCGGAACACATCACCTTCACCCTGCCGCGGGAGCTCAGGGTGAAGGCGGTATAGGACGTCGCTGGCGCCCTTAGCGGCGCCAGCAGTCGGCGGTGGTGGCGCCGGTGGCTTGTCCCTTCAGGCCGGTATTGGTCAGTGTCAGGCTTCCACACCGGTCACCGGCCATGGGTCCACCTGCACGCGGGGCCGCCTGAAGCGTATAGCTAGTTGCCGTCACCGCACTCAGGCTCAAGTCGTAGATGGCCCGCCCGCCATCCTTGGGAGCGGTAGCGAACGGCAGGGTGGGTGCCGTACCGGCCGTATCCGTAGTGTAGCGTCCCAGGCGGGTATAGTTACGCTCCATGAACTGCGCCAGCTCCATGAGCGAGGCTTGGGCATCAGCTCTGTTGGCCCTGCGTATGTGCTCCTGATACGACGGATAGGCGATAGCGGCCAGGATGCCAACTATAGCCACAACGATCATCAACTCGATGAGCGTGAAGCCTCTTTGGCGGTTTGAGTGTCGATTTTGCGTGATTGATTTCATCTTATCTCGCGCCAAGTCATGCGTTTCGAACTGCTATTCGGATCGTTGATATCTTGGCAGATCGTGTTGCCGTTAGAGTCCGAATGGCACAATTTCCCTGTTGCTGTAGAGTCGTTTGTGTCGCCGTTACCGCGAACGAAGCTGGGTGTCTTGATGATGCCGCTTTGATCGTCTGAGATTCCAGAGAAAGGGACTTTGGTGCCGTTTGCCAAGCTGTAATAGTCACTCTGATCAAAGGTTCCGTCACCGTTGTAATCGAAGAAACTGAAGTTGAGAGTGCCTCCGTTCAGCACATTCAACGTCATGATCCAGCTTGTACCTCCGCCGCCGCAGGGATCGCTGTTGGGTGTCATGGTAGTGAAGACCAAGACGCCGTTTCTCAGTGTCGGCCTGGCGATGACCCTTTCGCTTGTTAGCGCTCCAGACCCACCATTGCTGCTCTTCCACACCAGATCCATGAACCAGCCTGATTTATCTGCGCCGATCTCAGCGCTGGTGACCGCACGGGCACGGCGGTTACCAATGGTTTGTTGAGCGATGATGGCCTGTTCGACGAGATTGCTACGGCTGATCTGCTGTCCCCTGTCGATCAGGCCATAGAAGGTTTCCAGGCGCGGATTGGCGGGTACTTCATTGTCCCCAATCTGGTAGTAGCTTCCGGTACCAAAAAGAATGATCGGATTGCCGTCGCTGTTGAGGGCGGCTTCGAGAGGCGCAGTGATAGGTTGAGTGGGATTGCTGGCGCCATTGGCTGTTCTTGCGGTGAACAAGGGCAGAATGTTTGCCCCGCTCTTCAAGGCTGCAGGAGCGTCCCAGCTGGCCGGGTCGACTCCTTTCAGGTCAAAGCGCCAGATATTGCCGGCAGTATCGCCAGCATAAAGGCGATCCACGATGCGATCGTTATTGGTATCGATGGCAAGGGGCTCCCCTAAGCCGCCGGTCGTAGAGACGGTAAAGGTCTTGAGGACACTGCCAGTGCCGGCGTCCAGGATCCAGATCTTGCCCTGACTGACACTGCTGTCGCTGAAGCCACTGGTCACGATTACACCGAATTTGCCATTCTCCAGTGCGACCAAGGCAGGCTTCTGAATGGGATACCGCATGTCGGGCGAAGAAAACTCCCAGAGTACGTTGCTAGGGGCCATGTTGCTGGGGTCGCTCGCGTCCAGCGCGAATACGGTGTTTCCTCCGGCACCCGCCGTTCCCACGATGAGGGACTTCCAGCCATTGTTGATCCAGGCATCTCCTCCCGTTGGCGAACCGTCTACATAGTAGCGATGGCTATAGCTGGGATCGGTCAGGCGGTAAAGTTCACCCATCAGGGTACGAGGCACATAGGCGAACAGTTCATTGCCGCCATCGGCCAGGCTGGCGTCGAAACCATGAAGCATGCCGTCATTGGCGCCTACTACGACCAGCGCCTTGCGTGCCTGATAGGCTGTGCTTTGACGGTAGGTCAGATAGCTTTCACCAGCACTTCCCCATACGGATCCGGCTAGACGGTTATAGCCGTAATCCGGTTTACCTATATATAAAGGGTCTGAGTTGACAATGTCTCCCAAGCGGCTCTTGCGTTTGCGCATGGGATTACTACCAACGGTCTCCTGGCTTCGATCGCCGCGCAGATAGTCGAGACGTCGCGACCCTTCTGTAGTGCTGACGTTAGTGCCTGTCGTCGCGGTTCTTTGCAGCGCGACCTTGCTCTCAGCATCCAAGCTGTTCCAGAGAAAATTGACACCCTGGCCTGCTGCCACAGAATAGGTGTTGTTGCTCTGGGCGGTTAGGGTATTACTCGTAAAAATCTTTCGGCTGCTTGGCTCTGAGGTGTTGAGCTTGTTTGCCGCGCTCCAAGTGGAGGAGCTGGCAACTCCCGAAGCATTAAGCGCTTTGGCCAATAGATCGCCACTCCAGAATTTGGCTTCGAACTGAGTTTGAAAGGTGCCGCTCCCGGTATCGAGTTGCTGGCCATTGGTGCTGATCGAGGTGGTCGAAGTAGTTACCTCCTGGACGATCTTGGCGAAGGCTGCTCGAAGGCCCTTGATCATATTGGGGGCATCACTAGCAACGTAGAAATTGTCGGGGCGCTTGTAGTTGGAAGAGAGATACTCACCGCTAGTCCACCACAGGTCGTCGGTAATGCTAGCAGCGGTGGCTGCGCTGCTAGCAAAGCCTTGGGGAACCGTGAAGCCGCCATATTTAGCAGCGAGCCAGTATTGGTTGGATGATCTACCAGCCAAGCTTTGGTTCTCGCGGACATCCATCCAATAGGTGGAAATGGTCTGGCTACCAGCTTTATCGCTGCGTTGGTCACGAGTATGAGCATCATAGGCAAGGCCGGCGATGTAGGCAGAATTGCCACGACCTGTGAAGGGTGTGCTTATGGTGATGTTTTCGAGACTGGCGACCTTCTGTGTCAAAGCCTCAACATCTATCGAGGTATCACGGGTCACTTCCGCTGGCTTGGCCGGCTCTCCGCCCGAGGAAGTGATACCTCCTGGGAGATTCTTGTCATTCCAGGTATTCGTATCGCCGATACCGAGAATGACGTTCTTCTGGCAGGAATAGGTAATGGGATCTTGCCAATCGGTCACTACGGGAAAGCCGTCGGCTTGGGCGTATTTGTCGGTGTCCGTAGATCCGGACAAGTTACTGTAGGCAGATACGTTTCCTTGGTTCTTGAAGTAACGTAGCGCTGTATAATAGAGCTCGCTGACCGGGTCGTTGCTTTTTAGGCTCAGATAGGTGTTCGGCGCATAAGGCATTGAACCGAATTTGTTCAAATAGTTGATGACACCGCTGTCTGCCACTCCATAGCCTGTCGCCGATGCTTCACTGGCAGAAGGATTGCGCACCAGAATGCCTGTCTGAGGGTCCCATTCGGCTCGTGCGGAGTTACTGCTGAGGTCTGGCTTTAGGGGGCCAATGAAGCTCTGGTTGGCCCGCAGAACACCGCCGTCACGGTTGGCGCTGGAGTCGTTTAGATAACTAAATACGGAGTAGCGCAACTTGTCTGAATACTGCTGCAGAAGGCCTTCTGGCTTGTAATTGCTTGCCGAATACCTTTTGCAATTGCTTTCGAGGCCAATGCTGGGATCGCATACCTTAACTTGGACTCGCGCCCGATAAACACTGTATCGAGTAGCATTCGAAGCATTGCTGGTCGTGTAGTCCGCTTTTAGAAGATCTCCGTTCCACTGATTGTTGTTGTTGGGGTCTAGGTTGACCCAGACGCTCGACATATTGTTGCCCGCGCCATAGTCTGCAGAACCGCCGCCACCGATTCGATCGTTCCAGTTGGAGAACAGCATGTCGAACCCCTGGCCTTCCAGACGAACATAGAAGCCAGCCCAGTTGGCCGCGAAGGGAGTAGCACCGGCAATCTCGGACGCTGGAAGCAGTCCCTGACCGCTATTCAACCGATTGCCAGCGGAGTTTTGTCCGCTGTGCCGTGCTTTTTGCAGCACGGTAAGGCCGACATCGTCCCGGACTCTGGCACCGCCGGTCAGAGCGCTGCGGAAAGGGTCGATGGTTGGAGTAGCGGCCCAGTTGAGAAAATTGCCGCTCCATTGCCTGGCACCGCTGCAGCGACGGCTATTGGCGGCACTAACAGGGTTGAACCAACTATTGTCCAGTGAGCCGCCAAAGGCGTAGGTATAGCATTTGTCCGAATCGAAGTATCCACTATAGACATTCCCGGAACTGTAGCTGCCAAGGTTGGCGACAGAGAGGACCGTTGGCCATTCTACCGAGGGCACCAGCGCCAGGCTGCCCGGAATGTCCCCTCCTACAGCCAGCGGGGCCTGGGATACCGTGGCGTTACCGGACGTACTCAGCAGAAGCAGCACCATCGCCGAAGGCAGAGTCCACGTCAGAAATCGCAACTGATGAGGCATGACGCTCTCCAAGTATCTATCGCCTGACAAAGATGGTGTTGATGGTGACATTCGCAGTGGACGCCGACCCGGCTCCGGCAGTGGTAGCTGCTCCAGCACCTTGGGTTTCGATGCGCAGTACACTGACATCCAGCGGAATCACCTGAAGGCCGTCGCCGGATCTCAGCGGGTTCACCCCTGGTGTTGGATTGATCCTGAAGCGGGCCTGATTCGGCAGGTCTGTCAAAGCATCCGCATTTGTCCAGTTGGCAGTTTGGGCAGTGTTTTGCCAATCGGTGACGCTGCGGGTGAGGGCGAAGGCTTCGGCCTGTCGCTGCGCCATCTCCGACGCCTGAAATGCCTGGCTTTGGTCGCGGGCGTTACCCGCCATGCGTTCCTGCAGCGTAGTGCCCCTCATGCTGGCGAGGGCGATCAAGGTCATGAGTAGCAGCATTACCAACGTCACGATCAATACCGCGCCTTGTTGGCGATCGACCGAGTTTCTCATGGCAGGTGGTTCCGAATGCTGACAGTTAGGTTGAACACCTGCCCCAGGCGGCCATTGGCAAGGGTGACGGTACTACCACGGAAGGTAAGTTGCTGATCGGGCGATACGGCCTGGGTATCTCTACTAACGGCGATCAAGTTGATCTGAGCGGAAATCACTGCCTGCCAATCGATAATCAGCTGGGCATCTCTGTATTCACCCGTTATCTGACCGTTGCTGTCACCTACCGCATATTGGATCTGCAGGTCCTGAATGCCACTCACCAACTCCTCATCGACAATCAAAGGCTGGGCGTTGGCTGTGGCCAGATAGCGGACTCGGCGTAGAGCAGGAAGGCCGGCTGCAACGGAACTCTGACCTATGTAATAGAGCGAACTTTGGAAATTCGAGATTACTGCCGTTTGCGCATAAGCGCGGTTGATTACCTGCTGCGTTGTAAGCGTGGCTGCGTTGGCTGCGCTTTGATTAATGAAAAGCTGGCAACCGGCTGTGTCGGAAATGATCAGCAGGCTACCGGGTGTCTGGCCGGTTGCTCCTGTGGTTGCAAGCCTATCGCTGTTCGCACCTATCGAATTGGACAGTGTTATCCCGGTCGCGCCAGCGGCATGCTTGAGCAGAATAACGTCTGTTCCGGCTCGCCGGTTCGTGGTGTAGATGTCGTTCAGCCAGCTGGGGATCGAGTTTTCTCCAGTGTCATTCCAGCCTTCGATGCCGGTGCCAAGGACATAGCGCTCATCTTTAGTCAAAGTTGAAGGGGTTGGATCATAGAGCGGAAACAGACAGTCTCCGCGATAGCCGGCGTTTTTCAGATCATAGGCCAGAAAGTCCAGGGCGAAGCGTCCCGACTCCTGTACCTGAGAGAGTGCGGAATTGGTCTGATAGGTCTGCCGGGAAGACAGAAAGACCTGCATGACGCCGCCCATGAGCAATAGCCCCAGAAGCAAGGCGATCATGAGTTCGATGATGGATAGGCCCTTCTGGCGGCGAGTCGCCCGATGTTTCATAGGCGAGTCCTGTAGGAGAAGGTTTCGAAGCCCGAATTCTCGGCGGTAGAGGTACAGCTATCGTTCTGTGGCGGCACGTATTGGGTGGACTTGATTCGGGCTCGGCTGTCGTTCCAGCAGATGGTCAGGGTCACGATATTTCCGCTGGTCACTATGGTGCCTGTGCCCTGGGGCAGCGTGGCTGCCAGGTTGTTGAGCCATTGGCCTGTATCGCGCTGGGCCGGGGTGCCAGTAATAGCGTTACTGGTCGACGGAGCGGGGAAGGTGGTCAGGGCGTAGCTACCGGCCAGGGCAGCGGTACGGTTCGCACGCATACGATCAGCCATGTCGTTGGCCAAGATGGTCGCCTGTGAGCGGTAATAGGCACCTTGGTTGCTTTGGACGCTTACCGATTGCAGCCCCGCGAGCCCCAGCAGGCCAATGGCGAGAATGACCATGGCAACCAACACCTCGATCAAGGTTGCGCCCCTTTGCTGCTTTGCATTCATGGTGACTGGCAGCCGTTCTGATTGACGAAGGCATTTCCGGTAAGGCTTACCGAAACCGTACGGCGGCAGCTCGGTGTTTCGATGCTGAACGATTGGACGGCAGCCAGGGTGGTGAGACCGGTGCTGCGATAGGTGACGCCATTGACGAGACCAGTCAAGGTAATGCCAGTGGTGGGCTCCCAGATCCGAATGACGTTGGCGCCCTGAATCATCAGCCAACCCGCAGTCCAGTCGGTACCGTTTTCGCAGGCATCACCCGCGATATTGCGCCGACATAAAGTGACGTCAGCGCGACGTTTAAGGGCCTCGGAGCGTGCTGTCTGCATGGCGCCAAGCAATTCATTGCTCATGACTGCAGCCCTGTTGCTCTGTAGCGTTCGGGTAAACGACGGCGCGGCAATGCTGATCACGATCGCCAAAATGGCGATCGCTACCAGGGTTTCGATCAGGGTAAAGCCGTACTGGGTACGCATCGTCATTTTCGCCAGGCTGGAAGGCCAAGCATGGGGTATCACAGGCGGCTGGAACAGCGTACGGCGGATATCCGGTCGAAACGGGAAGGTGTCTGGTCAGGGCGTTCAGGCGCAGCGATCGCTGGTGCGAAGATTCGCCACTTCGATCCGCCCAGCCTTGTTCAGGACCAGTCGTGCGCGCGGCTCGGCGCCTTGGCAGAGGATGAAACTGCCGTTCAGGGCATTGGTCACGCCACTGTTTAAAAACGTCAGATGAGGTAGCGTACGGAAATTGTTCCACCGCCAGTGCAGGCCCTCGGGGAGCTGACTGATCAGCAGGGTGGACTCCTCGGCTGACTGAAGGCCGTCGCGATCCCAGTCGCGGAAGACGCGCGTGGTGGCCGACCAGAGGTTCGAGCTGTCGCATTCGCCTGCCGGTGCATGGCAGATGGACACACTGCCATAGCCGTTGATGGCAGCCGCACGGGCGAAGTTGACCGTCTCCCTAAGTTGTTGAATGGCTAGCTGCTGGCGATTGCGTTGCAGCATTCCATCGAAGGCGGGAATGGCCAGAGAGGCGATGATGCTCAGCACGCTGAGGTAGATCAGGGATTCGAAGAGGCTTACGCCTCGCGAGGTGCGATAGGTCATGTTGACGTCCTTGTGGGTAGGCGGCCTTCCTGGCCGTGATAGCCGTTTTGCGCCAAGACGGCGGAACAGTCAATTCCAGGATGTAGAGGTGTGACGTGATATTTGACGTAGCTGTGGTCGGGGCGGGTGCCATAGGGCTGATGTCGGCCTATTGCCTGTCCTTGAGCGGTCGGCGGGTGGTGGTGGTCGAGCGGGGTGAGCCGGGGCGGGAGGCGTCCTGGGCTGGCGGCGGGATCGTTTCGCCGCTGTATCCGTGGCGCTATCAGCCCGCGGTGACGGCGTTGTCGCACTGGTCGCAGGATTTCTATCCGGTGCTGGGGCAACGGTTGCGGCAGGAGACGGGGGTGGACCCCGAGGTCGAGGTGACCGGGCTGTATTGGCTCGATCTGGAGGACGAAGCCGAGGCGCTGGACTGGGCGCGGCGCAATGTGCGGCCGCTGGCGTCGGTGTCGGTCGAGGAGGTGCGGCAGCGGGTGCCGGTGCTGGGGGCGGGCTATGAACGGGCGGTCTTCATGGCGGGGGTGGCCAATGTGCGCAATCCCCGGCTGGTGCGCGCCCTGCACGAAGCCCTGCTGCGCATGCCGAATGTGACGCTGATGAGCGAGTCGCCGGTGATTGGTTTCCTGCGCCAGGGTGAGCGCGTGGTGGGCCTGCAGACCGCGCGCGAGGCCGTCCATGCCGAGTCCGTGGTGGTGTGTGCGGGCGCCTGGAGCGGTGAGTTGCTGCAGAGCCTGGGGCTGGCGGTGCCGGTGCGGCCGGTGAAAGGACAGATGCTGCTGTATCGCCAGCCGGTGGGCTTTCTGACCAGCATGGTGCTGGCCAAGGGACGCTACGCCATTCCGCGGCGCGATGGTCATCTCCTGATTGGCAGCACCCTGGAGCACGCCGAATTCGACAAGACCCCGACGGCCGAGGCGCTGGCCAGCCTGCAGGCCTCGGCCGCCGAATTGCTGCCGGCGCTGGCAGGTCTTGAGCCGGAAGCACACTGGGCAGGGCTGCGGCCGGGCTCGCCGGACGGCGTGCCCTTCATTGGGCCGGTACCGGAGCTGCCCGGGCTATGGCTCAACTGCGGGCACTATCGCAACGGCCTGGTGCTGGCACCAGCCTCCTGCCAGTTGCTGACCGATTTGCTCACCGAGCGCACGCCAATCATCGATCCGGCGCCCTATGCGCCAGGTATGCGGTTGGCGGGCTGATCAGTCGATGCCGAGCTTCTTCAGTCGGTAGCGCATCGACCGGAAGGAGAGACCCAGGCGCTCCGCAGCGGCGGTGCGATTCCAGCGGGTCTCTTCGAGCGCCTGCATGATCAGCTGGCGCTCGATGGATTCCAGGTGGTCTTCGAGATTGGCGATGTTGGCCAGGCTGGCTTCGCCGGCGGCGGTGGCCGCTGGCGCATCGGCCAGACGCAGATCGGTCGGGCGGATGACGTCGCCTTCGCAGAGGGTGTAGGCCCGCTCCAGCATGTTTTCCAGTTCCCGCACGTTGCCGGGGAAACGGTAGCTCTTGAGCTTGGCCAGGGCATCCTCGCCCAGCGTGGCCGGGGCCAGGCCGGAATCCCGCGCCAGACGTTCGAGCATGTAGCTGGCGAGGACGCCGATGTCTTCGCGGCGCTCGCGCAGGGCCGGTACCTGCAATTCGATGACGTTGAGGCGGTAGTAGAGGTCCTGGCGGAAGGTGCCGGCGGCGACCTCGGCGGCGAGATCCCGGTGGGTGGCGCTGAGGATGCGCACGTCCAGGCTGATCTCCTGCTGGCTGCCTACCGGGCGCACGGCCTTTTCCTGGATGGCCCGCAGGAGCTTGACCTGCATCGGCAGCGGCAGGTCGGCCACCTCGTCGAGAAACAGGGTGCCGCCCTGGGCGGCCTGGAACAGGCCCTGCTTGTCTTCAATGGCGCCGGTGAAGCTGCCCTTGCGGTGGCCGAAGAATTCGCTTTCCACCAGTTCCGAGGGGATGGCGCCGCAGTTGACCGGGACGAAGGGTCGACCCGCGCGCGGACCCTGCTCATGGATCAGCCGCGCTACCCGCTCCTTGCCGCTGCCCGATTCCCCGCTGATGTAGACCGGCGCCTGGCTGCGCGCCAGCTTGGCGATCTGGCCACGCAGGGCGCGCATGGGCGGCGATTCGCCGAGCAGTTGGGTTTCGCTGGCACCAGTCGCTGCCGGGGCAGGCCCGGACAACCGCAGGGCGGTGCCTACCAGCTCGCGCAGGCGCGGCAGGTCCACCGGTTTGGTGAGGTAGTCGAAAGCACCGGCCTTGAGGGCCTGGACCGCCGTCTCCAGACTGCCGAAGGCGGTGATCATGGCCACCGGCAGTTGCGGAAAGCGCTGCTGGATGAACTGGATCAGATCCAGCCCCGAGCCGTCGGGCAGACGCATGTCGGTCAGGCAGAGGTCGAAGCTTTCTCGTTCGAGGATGGCCCGGGCGTCGGCGATGTTCTTGGCGCTGGCGGTGTCGAGCTTCATCCGCCCCAGGGTGATCTCCAGGAGTTCACGGATATCGGGTTCATCGTCGACGATCAGGACTTTCTGTCGGGCCATGCTCAGCTCATTGTGCGGGGATGGGCGAAGGTGATGCGAAAACAGCTGCCGTTCGCCAAGGGATGATAGCCAAGTCTGGCCTGGTTGCTCTCGCAAAGCTCACGGGAGATGTACAGGCCCAGCCCGGTGCCCTTGTTCTCGGTGGTGAAGAAGGGCTCGAACAGGTGGTCGAGTTGCTCGGCGGCGACGCCCGGTCCGTCGTCGACCACCTCGAGGATGGGCAGGTCGCTTTCCGGGTCGCGGTAGGTACTGAGCCAGACCTGGCCAATGCCGTGCTTCTGGCAGCTGTAGCGCAGGCCGTTCTGCACCAGGTTGGTCAGGATCTGGCCCAGTTGGTGAGGATCCATGTGCGTCTGCAGGGTGCCCGGCTCGGTCTTGACGTGCAGCGTCTGACCGGCGGGTAGGGTAGGGCGCAACTCCCCGGCGAAGCGGTGCGCCCAGTAGCGCAGGTCGATCAGCTGAGGAGCGGCCTGCTGGCGGCGAGACAGCTGCAGGACGTTCTCCACCACCCGATTCATCCGCCGCGACTGGTCCTGGATGATCTGCGCCAGGCGCCGATCCGGCGGGGTCAGTTCTTCGGACTCCTGCAGCAGTTGCGCGGCATGACTGATGGCCCCCAGTGGATTGCGGATCTCGTGGGCGATGCCGGCGGTGAGGCGACCGAGGGAGGCGAGCTTGAGTTGCTGGGCCTGCTGGGCGATGCGCGAGACATCTTCGAGAAAGGTCAGTACCTGCTCGCCTTCGCCCTGCTGAAGGCGGGCGAAGCTGGGTTGCAGCAGCGGACCGTTGGCAAAGGCGCGCCAGGGCGCGGGACGGATACTGGGATTGCGCTCCCATTCCTCCAGGCGCTGGGCGAGACCCAGGGCCAGGGGCGCGATGGTGTCCTCGTCGTCCACGCCGAGCAGGTGCCGTGCTGCCGGATTCACCAGCAGCACCTGGTACTCGGCATCGAACACCAGGATGCCGGTACGCATGCGTTCGAGGATCAGGGCGTTGAGGGCTTCCAGTTCGGCCACGGCGGTGGCGCGGGTTTCGGCCAGGGCCTGGCTGTCCAGCAGGCGCCGGACCAGGCCCTGCACCAGCAGCGCCGTGGCGAAACAGAGGGTGCCCAGGCCCGCCGCCTGCACATAGCCACTGCCACTGTCGCCGCGGCGCAGGTCGAGATAGCCGGTCGCCAGCAGCAGGGCGATGGCGGCCAGGGCGGCGATCAGCAGGCCGCGGCGGCCCCGGATCAGGACGTTGGACACCCCGACGGTCACCACCAGCAGACTGCCCATGCCGCTGGCGATGCCGCCGGCCAGGAAGAACAGGCCGCCCAAGGCGAGGATGTCGATCAGCGCCAGGGTGAAGGCGCGACCGCGCAACAGCCGTTGGCCGACTGCCAGTACGGCATTGACGGCGAGGTAGGCCCAGCTGGCCTGGCGGAACAGCTGGCCGTCGACGGTGCGCAGCCAGTGCTGGTCCAGGTCGCTGGAAATCAGCACCACCAGCGCCAGGCCGATGACGATGCGATAGAGGTGATAGAGCCGCAGGACTGCGTCGGCTCTCAGGGTGCCTGGATCAGTCGCGGCGCTCATGCTGCAACCGGCGGTGTTCGGCGCTGCAATACCAGCGCTGGCCTTCGCCATCGGCCAGGGCTCTTTCCTGGGGCACATGCACGCCGCAATGGGCGCAGCGCACCATGGCATTGGGCGGCAACGGCGGTGCCTTGGCAGTAGGCGTCTGCGTCTTGCCGTGCCACCAGCGTCTGACCATCCAGAACAGCGCGCCCAGGAGGACGAGCCACAACAGCAGGCGAAGCAGACCCATGGCGATCTCGCAGTGTGAAGGAGGGTGGAGTCTAGCAGGGCCGCTGCAGGCGGTAAGCCCCACCTGGCATCGATTGTCCCGCTTCGCTGCTTGCGGGAAAATGCGCCGATCAATCGGGCAAGGAAGAGTGCATGAGTCAGCTGCTGAACGTCGTGATGGCGCAATTGAACCTCAAGGTCGGCGACATCCATGGCAATGTTGAACGGATCATCGTCGCGGCCCGAGAGGCCCGGGATGACTTGCACGGCGATCTCATCGTCTTCCCGGAGTTATCGCTGTGCGGCTATCCCCCGGAGGACCTGCTGCTGCGCTCGAGCATGCAGCGCCGGATCGAGCAGGGACTGCAGCGGATCCGCCAGGAGATCGCCGGTATCCATGTGCTGGTGGGCTTTCCCTGGCTGGAGGAGGGGCGGCGCTACAACGCCTGCGCGGTCTATCGCGATGGCGCCGAGCTGGCCTTCTATCGCAAGCAGCAACTGCCCAACTATCGGGTGTTCGACGAGAAGCGCTATTTCGAGCCGGGCGACAGCGCCGCGGTGTTCGACTACCAGGGCGTGCCCATCGGCATCACCATCTGCGAGGACATCTGGTTCGCCGAGCCCATGGCCAGGGCACGAGCGACCGGGGCGCGGCTGATGCTCAACCTCAATGCCTCTCCCTTCCATGGCGACAAGCAGCCGGAGCGCGAGGCCGTGGTGGGCGAGCGTGCCCGCGAGGGCGGCATGCCGGTGGTCTACGTCAACCAGGTGGGCGGCCAGGACGAGCTGGTGTTCGACGGTCACTCCTTCGTGGTCGATGCCCAGGGGCAGGTCAGTCAGCGCGCGCCGGCCTTCGTCGAGGGACTCTATCCGGTCACCTTCGATGCGGATCTCCAACCGCAGCCGGCCGTACTTGCCCCCGTCGCCTCGCTGGAGGCCAGCGTCTATGACGCCCTCGTGCTCGGGGTGCGCGACTACGTGCGCAAGAACGGCTTCAAGGGCGTGGTGCTGGGCCTGTCCGGTGGAATCGATTCGGCCCTGGTGCTGGCGGTCGCCGTGGATGCGCTGAGCGCGGAGCAGGTGGAGGCGGTGATGATGCCCTACCACTACACCGCGCAGATCAGCCTGGAAGACGCCGAGGCCGAAGCCCGGACGCTGGGCGTGCGCTACAGCATCTTGCCCATCGCGCCCATGGTCGAGGCCTTCCAGGAGACCCTGGCCGGCGAATTCGCAGGGCTTGGGCGGGATACCACCGAGGAGAATCTGCAGGCCCGCTGCCGCGGGACCCTGTTGATGGCCCTTTCCAACAAGAAGGGCTATCTGGTGCTCACCACCGGCAACAAGAGCGAAATGGCCGTAGGGTACGCCACCCTCTATGGCGACATGGCCGGTGGCTTCGACGTGCTCAAGGATGTGCCTAAGACCCTGGTGTTCCGCCTCTGCGAGTACCGCAATCGCGCGGGCGAGGTGATTCCGCAGCGGGTGATCGACCGCCCGCCATCGGCCGAGCTGTCGCCGGACCAGAAGGATGAGGACTCGCTGCCGCCCTATCCGGTGCTCGACGAAATCCTGCGCCTGTATGTCGAGCAGGATCTCTCGGCGGTGGACATCGTCGCCGCCGGCTTCGACGAAGAAACGGTGCGCAGGGTGCTGCGCCTGGTGGATCTCAACGAATACAAGCGGCGCCAGGCGGCGGTGGGCGCCCGGGTCACCCAGCGCGGTTTCGGACGGGACCGGCGCTACCCGATCACCTCGGGGTGGCGCATCGGCGACTAGGTCACCGGTTCCAGCGCAATAAAAAAGGGGAAGCCATTGGCTTCCCCTTTCACGTCCGGCATCGGATCAGTCGAACAGACCGAAGGTCAGGCGGCTGAACCAGGAACGCTTGGCCGGAGCCGGCGTCGCGCCACCGGCCTTCTCGGCTTCGGCCGGGTCGACGATGCGCAGCTCGGGCGCCAGGTTGTCACGCTCTTCCTGGTACTTGCGCTGGATGTCCTGGCTGGCGCGGGTCTCGCCGGGCGGCAGCGGATCGCTCGGGCGATCGATCAGGCCCAGGGTCGCGCGGGTCAGCCAGGAGCGCTGCTGATCCTTGTCGTCCGGCTCGCGCAGCTGGAATTCGCCATCCTTGAGGCTGACGTTATCCGGGTAGTTGAGCTTGAGGGTTTCCAGGCTGGTGGCCGCCAGGTCGTTGAGACCCAGGTGCTTGTAGGCTTCGGTCATGATCGCCAGGCCGTCACCCACGGACGGGGTGCCCTGGAAGTTCTCGACCACGTAGCGACCGCGGTTGGCGGCAGCCACATAGGCCTTGCGGGTCAGGTAGTAGTGGCCGACGTGCACGTCGTAGGCCGCCAGCAGGTTGCGCAGGTAGACCATGCGCGCCTTGGCGTCCGGGGCGTAGCGGCTGTTGGGGAAGCGGCTGGTGAACTGGGCGAAATCGTTGAAGGAATCACGCGCCGCGCCCGGATCACGCTTGGTCATGTCCAGCGGCAGGAAACGCGCCAGCAGGCCGCGATCCTGTTCGAAGGAGGACACGCCCTTCATGTAGTAGGCGTAGTCGACGTTGGGGTGCTGCGGGTGCAGCCGGATGAAGCGATCCGCCGCCGTGCGCGCCGCTTCCGGCTCGCCATTCTTGTAGTTGGCATAGATCAGCTCGAGCTGGGCCTGTTCGGCATAGCGACCGAAGGGATACCGCGACTCCAGGGCCTTCAGCTTGCTGATGGCATCCGTGTAGCTGCTGTTGGAGATATCGCGCTGAGCCTGGGTATAGAGCTCGCCTTCCGGCAGATTTTCCGGAACCTCGGGCGCTTTCGAGGAGCAGGCGGCGGTGAGGACTAGGCTGGTGACCAGCAGCAGGTGCTTCAATTGCATGGCGGCTTGGATTCCCCGAAACGGTCGGCGGTGCAGGGATGAGCGCGGAGAGCACTCACCTAGCCTGTGACGGGGCCGGAACCGTCCTGTTATGATGATCGACCCGGAATGCCGGGGCAAAAAAGTCGCCGTATTTAACCACAGGGTCGGGCCGATTCCAAAAGCCCCGCCATTGCCCGCGCAGATCCATGTCCGAATCCATCGTTCTCAATGCCGAAGTCCCCTACGAACTCGGTGGCCAGCGCCTCGATCAGGTCGCTGCCCAGCTGTTCGCCGAACACTCCCGCTCGCGTCTCGCCGCCTGGATCAAGGACGGCAGCCTGACCGTCGACGGCGCCGTGTTGCGCCCGCGCGACACCGTCCATGGTGGCGCCCAGCTGGCGCTGCGTGCCGAACGCGAGGCCCAGGGCGAATGGGTGGCCCAGGACATCGAGCTGGACATCGTCCACGAAGACGATCACCTGCTGGTGCTCGACAAGCCGGCCGGGCTGGTGGTGCATCCCGCCGCCGGCCATGCCGATGGCACCCTGCTCAACGCCCTGCTGCACCATGTGCCGGGACTGGAAAGCGTGCCGCGTGCGGGCATCGTCCATCGCCTGGACAAGGACACCACCGGACTCATGGTGGTGGCCAAGACCCTGGAAGCCCATACCCATCTGGTCGCCCAGTTGCAGGCGCGCTCGGTGAGCCGCATCTATGAAGCCGTCGTCGCCGGGGTGATCGTCGCCGGCGGCACGGTCAATGCGCCCATCGGCCGTCATTCCCAGCGTCGCCAGCAGATGGCGGTGGTCGCCGGAGGCAAGCCCGCCGTCAGTCACTACCGGGTGCTGGAGCGCTTCCGCGCCTATACCCACACCCGGGTCAAGCTGGAAACCGGGCGTACCCACCAGATCCGCGTGCACATGACCCACGTCGGTTTTCCGCTGGTGGGCGATCCGGTCTATGGCGGGCGCTTCAAGATCCCGCCGGCGACCAATCCGACCTTGATCAAGACCCTGCGCGAATTTCCACGCCAGGCGCTGCACGCGCGCTTCCTCGAACTGGACCACCCGGTGAGCGGCGAGCGCCTGCGCTGGGAGTCGCCGCTGCCCGAAGACCTGGTCTGGCTGCTGGATCTGCTGCGCCAGGACCGGGAATCCTTCGAATGACCGGCGCCGACTGGCTGCGGCCGGACTGGCCGGCGCCGGTCGGCGTCCAGTCCTGCGTCACCACCCGTCTGGGTGGGGTCAGTCAGCCGCCTTTCGCCAGCTTCAACCTCGGTACTCACGTCGGTGACGATCCGGCAGCGGTCGCCGAGAATCGCCGCCGTCTGGGCGAAGTCCTGGGGTGTCAGCCGGCCTGGCTCGAACAGGTCCACGGCGTCACGGTGGTCGAGGCCGATCCTACGCAGGTGCTGCGTGCCGATGCGGCCTGGACGGCCACGCCCGGTATCGCCGTGACCATGATGACCGCCGATTGCCTGCCGGCATTGTTCTGTCGCCGCGATGGCTCTCGCGTCGCGGCGGCCCATGCCGGCTGGCGTGGTCTAGCCGGTGGCGTACTGGAAGCTGCCGCCGCCAGCCTGGAGGTGGCGCCCACCGAGGTACTGGTCTGGTTGGGCCCGGCCATCGGCCCGGCCAGCTTCGAAGTGGGTGCCGAGGTGCGCGAGGCTTTCATCGCCCAGCACGCCGAGGCTGCACACTGCTTCGTGGCGCGGGGCGGGGACAAGTACCTGGGCGATCTCTATGCCTTGGCTCGCTTGCGGCTCGCTGCCCAGGGCGTCACCGCGGTATACGGCGGCGGCTTCGATACCTTCGCCGATCACCAGCGCTTCTTCTCCTATCGTCGAGCCTCCCGCACGGGTCGCTTCGCCAGCCTGATCTGGATCAACACCTAAGTATTTTTTCGAATGTCAAGCCTCTCCGGCTTGAATCGTTACGCATCGCCCCTATCTAAAGGTCATTCCCGCGGGTAATCGAAAGCGCCTTCTGCTGCGCCATCCCGCGTTTCAGATAAGGACCTTGCCCATGCGTATAGACCGTTTCACCAGCAAACTGCAGCTCGCCCTGTCGGATGCCCAGTCCCTGGCCGTCGGCCACGACCATCCGGCCATCGAGCCGCTGCACCTGTTTTCCGCCCTGCTCGAACAGCAGGGTGGTTCCATTTCCCCGCTGCTGCGCCAGGTCGGCTTCGACCTCGCCAGCCTGCGCAAGACCCTCGCCGAAGAGCTGGACAAGCTGCCCAAGATCCAGAATCCCAATGGTGATGTGAATCTCTCCCAGGACCTGGCGCGCCTGCTCAACCAGGCCGATCGCCTGGCCCAGCAGAAGGGTGACCAGTTCATCTCCAGCGAACTGGTCCTGCTCGCCGCCATGGACGAGAACACCCGCCTCGGCAAGTTGCTGCTGGGGCAGGGCGTCTCGCGCAAGGCGCTGGAGAACGCCATCAACAACCTGCGCGGCGGCGAGGCGGTCAACGACCCCAATGCCGAGGACAGTCGCAAGGCCCTGGACAAGTTCACCGTCGATCTCACCAAGCGCGCCGAGGACGGCAAGCTCGACCCGGTGATCGGCCGGGACGACGAGATTCGCCGGACCATCCAGGTCCTGCAGCGCCGCACCAAGAACAACCCAGTGCTGATCGGCGAGCCCGGCGTCGGCAAGACCGCCATCGCCGAGGGCCTGGCCCAGCGCATCATCAATGGCGAAGTGCCGGATGGCCTCAAGGACAAGCGCCTGCTGGCCCTGGACATGGGCGCCCTGATCGCCGGCGCCAAATTCCGCGGCGAATTCGAGGAGCGCCTGAAGGGCGTGCTCAACGAACTGAGCAAGCAGGAAGGGCGCATCATCCTGTTCATCGACGAGCTGCACACCATGGTCGGCGCCGGCAAGGCCGAGGGCGCCATGGATGCCGGCAACATGCTCAAGCCGGCCCTGGCCCGGGGCGAGCTGCATTGCGTCGGTGCCACCACCCTCGACGAGTACCGCCAGTACATCGAGAAGGACGCGGCCCTGGAGCGGCGCTTCCAGAAGGTGCTGGTGGACGAGCCCAGCGAAGAGGACACCATCGCCATCCTGCGTGGCCTCAAGGAGCGCTACGAGGTGCACCACAAGGTGGCCATCACCGACGGTGCCATCATCGCCGCGGCCAAGTTGTCCCATCGCTACATCACCGACCGCCAGCTGCCGGACAAGGCCATCGACCTGATCGACGAGGCCGCCAGCCGCATCCGCATGGAGATCGACTCCAAGCCGGAAGCCCTGGATCGCCTCGATCGCCGGCTGATCCAGCTCAAGGTGGAACGCCAGGCGCTGAGGAAGGAAGAGGACGAGGCCGCGCGCAAGCGTCTGGAAAAACTCGACGAAGACATCGCCCGCCTCGAACAGGAATACGCCGACCTGGAGGAAATCTGGAAAGCCGAAAAGGCCGAGGTCCAGGACTCCGCCCAGTTGCAACAGCGCATCGAGCAGGCGCGCATCGAGCTGGAAGCGGCCCGTCGCAAGGGTGATCTCAACCGCATGGCCGAACTGCAGTACGGCACCATTCCTGATCTGGAACGCAGTCTGCAGATGGTCGACCAGCACGAGAAGCCGGCCAACCAGCTCTTGCGCAACAAGGTCACCGAAGATGAGATCGCCGAGGTGGTCTCCAAATGGACCGGCATCCCGGTCAGCAAGATGCTCGAAGGTGAGCGCGACAAGCTCTTGCGCATGGAGGAGGCCCTGCACAACCGGGTGATCGGCCAGGACGAGGCGGTCACCGCCGTGGCCAACGCCGTGCGTCGCTCGCGGGCCGGGTTGTCGGATCCCAACAAGCCCAGCGGTTCCTTCCTCTTCCTCGGCCCGACCGGGGTGGGCAAGACCGAGCTGTGCAAGTCGTTGGCGGAATTCCTCTTCGATACCGAGGACGCCATGGTGCGCATCGACATGTCCGAATTCATGGAGAAGCACTCCGTGGCCCGCCTGATCGGCGCACCGCCGGGTTATGTCGGCTACGAGGAGGGCGGCTACCTGACCGAGGCCGTACGGCGCAAACCCTATTCGGTGGTCCTGCTGGACGAGGTGGAAAAGGCTCATCCGGATGTCTTCAACATCCTCCTGCAGGTGCTGGACGACGGTCGCCTGACCGACAGCCAGGGCCGTACCGTGGACTTCCGCAATGCGGTGATCGTCATGACCTCGAACCTGGGCTCGGCGCAGATCCAGGAGCTGGTGGGCGATCCCGATGCCCAGCGCGCGGCGGTGATGGACGCGGTGGCGGGTCATTTCCGTCCCGAGTTCATCAATCGCATCGACGAGGTGGTGGTGTTCGAGCCCCTGGGGCGCGAGCAGATCGCCGGCATCGCCGAAATCCAGCTGCAGCACCTGGGCCAGCGACTGGCCGAGCGCGACCTGCACCTGGAGCTGACGCCGGAGGCCTTGGACAAGCTGGTTGCGGTGGGTTACGACCCGGTCTATGGTGCGCGTCCACTCAAGCGGGCGATCCAGCGCTGGATCGAGAACCCGCTGGCCCAGCGCATCCTGTCCGGTGCCTTCGCGCCGAACAGCCGGATCCAGGGCCGACTGGAGGGCGACGAGATCGTCTTCGCCTAGGAAATCGCCGGGTGATCCCAGGGTTGCCCGGCGTTTCCTATAAATTTGTGAAAAAACAGCAGGCTAGGTGTTGACGTCTGTTTCTACTTCCGTAAAATGGCGCACCTCACTTACGGCAAAGCTCGAAAGGAACTGACGTAAGAGGGGTTGGAAGAGAGAAATTCCGCGATAGCTCAGTCGGTAGAGCAAATGACTGTTAATCATTGGGTCCCTGGTTCGAGTCCAGGTCGCGGAGCCACTTCCATTCTCGGGGTATAGCGCAGCCCGGTAGCGCGCCTGCTTTGGGAGCAGGATGTCGGGAGTTCGAATCCCCCTACCCCGACCATATTTGGGTCGTTAGCTCAGTTGGTAGAGCAGTTGGCTTTTAACCAATTGGTCGCAGGTTCGAATCCTGCACGACCCACCATTTTTACCAGAAACCCTCCGCAAGGAGGGTTTCTGCGTTTCCAGGCCGTCATTTTCTCTTGGGACTCGGCGCCAGGCCGGGCGTTATCCCGGAATCTTTCTGCTTCCGACTGCAAACAAGCAGTACTCCAGCTTGTCATCCTCGGCTCATCACGCCGCGCTCTATTTCGCTCATCTCTAGCGAACGCCTTGATCCAGGTAGCTTCCGCCACGAATCGAAGCGATAGCCGGTCATAGCGGCTGCCTGAGCCCTTACTACTATCAGGTTAAGTAATGGGTTTTCAGGCGGTGGGAATGCAGTCGAAACGCCTCTCGGGTTTCACGCTCATCGAGGTTCTGGTCGTCATAGCGCTGCTGGGCATCGTCACGGCGCTGGCGGCACCCGGCTTCGCGAGCCTGGTGCAAAGCAACCGCGTCCAGGCGGCAGCGGGGGAGTTGCAGCGCGCGCTCTATTACGCGCGCAGTGAAGCCATGAGTCGGGGGGTGAATGTCGTCGTCACCACCGATCCAGAGGATGCCAACGGCTGGATGGGCGCGCTGAAAATCACTACAGCCAAGACGGTGGTGCTGCCGAATGCCGAAGTCCTACGGCAATACAGCGGAGGGCTGGGCAACGGCGTCAACGGAACCGGATCCGTGGGGGGTACTCCTCTGATCAGTCTGACCTTCCAGCCCAATGGCAGTCTGAAACTCAGCGGCGAAGCCACCATTCGCGTCTGCGCCACCAATGCGCTTACCCAGGGCAAGCAATTCACCCTCAGTCAGGGTGGCGTGCTGAGCGTGGCCGACTATGTGCCCAATCGCCCAAGTGCCGTGGGGTGCAGCTAGATGAAGCGCCGCGAAGGTGGATTCAGCATGATCGAGGTGTTGGTCAGTCTGGTGATCATCTGCATCGGCGTGCTGGGCATGGTCGCCCTGCAGACACGCAGCGTGGCGCTGTCCCAGGATTCGGTGCAACGCAGCAATGCCATGATTCTGGCCAACGACCTGCTCGAACTGATGCGCAGCAATCGCGACCAGGTGGTGGCGAGCGACAAGGTCAAGATCGACGGGACCTACATCAAGCAGCCCGGTACCAACTTTCGCACCAAGGCACTCGATGCCGGCAAGACCTGTCTGACCCGGGATCGCTCCGCGGGTGGGGAGACGGTAGCGGGGCAGGACCTGGATTGCTGGTTGAATCAGGTGAAAGCCTTGCTGCCGGTGACGGACGCGCTGATCGCCAGCAGTTTCGCGGTCTGTCCAGCGTCCGGCGTGCCGAAACTGCCGTCCAGCGATCCCGCGGGCAACACTACGCCGCTGGGTGCCTGCGAGGCGAATGCGGTGGCACCGGTGATGGTGGTGGTGGCCTGGCAGGATGTCAGCAACGATTCGCTGAATTGCCCCAAGGGCGTCTGCTACTACGCCCTGCGCTCGGAGCTGTAGGCCATGGAGCTCAAGCCGCATAGCAAGCCGCGTAGACAGAGGGGCTTTTCCCTCATCGAGATGATGATCGCCCTGACCGTGGGTACCTTCCTGGTGCTTGGCGTCTCGCAGATCTATATCAACAACAAGCGCAGTTTTCTCTTCCAGCAGGGCCAGACCGGCAATCGCAACAACGCCCAGCTGACCTTGCAGGTGCTCGACCGGCAACTCGCACGGACCGGCTTCCGCGCTGAAATCCGTTATCAGGGTAGTCTTCAGGCAGCCTTTCCGGCGGTGGGGGAGGTCAAGGATGCCGATGACATCAGCTGTCCAGCCTTTGCCGCCGGCGCCACCTTCGCGGCGACCACGGACAGCGTCAACGCGCCCACCGGTGTCTGCATTCGCTATCAGGGGGCACTGGACAGCAAGGATCAGGACTGCCTGGGCAACCCCATCCCGCGGGTGAATCTCAATACGGGTGGCAACGTCCTGCTCAAGCTGCGTTACACGGCAGGAAATACCCCTGGCAGCGGCACCCTTAGCTGCACCGTCTGGAGCGAGCGTGGGGGCGCGCTGACACGCAAGGGCAGTGCGGTGCTGGTGCAGGGGCTGCAGGACTTCCGCTGGTCCATTCCACCCAAGGCGGATGCACCGGCCGTGCGGTACGCGGCGTTGCTCAGCACCACTGAGGCATTAACCAGTGATGTGGCCAGTAACACGGCTGCCAGTTGGCAGACCCTGACCGGACTACAGGTCGCGGACGCCAGTCGACCCATGCAGATACTGCAGAGCACCGTCACCCTGAGGAATCTCGCGTTATGAGGCCGGTCATTGGCAGGCAGCGCGGCGCGACCTTGCTGATCGCCCTGGTGATGTTGTTGCTGCTGTCGCTACTGGCGGCCTCCAGCATGCGTCAGACGCTGCTGCAGGCGCGCAGTGGCGGCGCCGCCCTGGAGAACACCCAGGCCTTCAATGCCGCGGAAGCGGCGTTACGCGAAGGTGAGCGGCGATTGGTGGCTCTCAGTCAGCAACCGTCCTTCACCGCCTTCAGTGCCGGCTTCGCCAGCTGTTCGGAAAGTGTGCCAGCGGTACGCAGTGCTTTCGGCAAGCCGCCTACGGGCGACTTGTGCATCCTGACCAAGGCGAGCGATCTCAATACCGGTGCCTTGACCCAGACCTGGGCAGCCGCGGCGCTTCAGGCAAGCGGGACCGATCCTACTGCGCGTACCGTCGCCTATCGCGGTTCCGACGGCAGCGCTTCCTTCGCCCAGACACCGCGTTGGGTAGTGACGGCCATCGGTAGCAGCTCGGTCGATGTCGCGGCGCCAGCTACCAATCTGTTTCGGATCACCGCCGTTGCCCAAGACAGAGGCCGGCGCTTTCCAGTGATCCTGCAAAGTGTCGTCGCCCTGGAGGTGCCATGAGTCGAGCTGCATCGGGCATCGGGTCTCTGGCCCTGCTGCTGACCCTGGCCTCACCTGCGGCCCAGGCGGCGGCCCTGAACCTGAGTCAGCAGCCGCTGTTCCTGACCAACAGTGTCGGTCCCAACCTATTCGTGACCCTGGATAACTCCACCAGCATGCAGATGGCGGTGGTGCCGGATGCGTCGAATACCAAGGAAATCAGACCCACTCGGCGAGCGAAGTCCGCTGCCTTCAACAGCCTTTATTACAATCCAGCGATTATTTACCCAGCGCCTTACAGCGTGAGCTATAGCAGCACCGGCGGGCTGAGTCGGACGCGATTGACTACCAGTTTTACCAGCGCTTACGTCAATGGCTTTCGACCCGGTCAAGGCAGCGTCAATCTGGCTAGCGACTACCGAGTGAGTTGGAGCTACAACCCGAATCTGGTCACGACCGACCCTAATGTAGCGCGTGGAACGACCTATGACATGCCAGGACTGCGGAATGACAGCGACAGCGTGTTGGCAGAAAACCCGTCGCAGGATTTCACTGACAGTACATATCGAGGAACTAGCTCTGTCCGTACTAAGCTGACGTTGGGAAATATTGTGTTCGCCAGTCGTTTCACCGAAACGATCAATGGTGTCACTGTCACTATTTCGGATCAATCACTGGTAGAAGATCTTCTTTCTCCCGGTTCAGGATGTACGGCCAACATAGCTGACCCTAGCTACAGTGCCGTGACGTGCACCCGCAACGTCGTCTACAGCGGGCTTATCACCGGCGTTATTATTTCATCGCTGTCGTACACTATCACTGCGTCTTTCGGTAACAAGGTCACCGGTGTTTCTGCATACTACTACGTCTACGATACTGCACTCGCAGGCTGTACGCCTGCGTCTACTCAGATCGACGAGTGCTATCGCCGCGTCTTCGTTAGCGCCAATTCCGGTCCCAACGGGACGGACGAGCGGCAGAATTTCGCCAATTGGTATTCCTTCTATCGCAGTCGGGCTCTGGCCGCTCAGACATCGACCAACCTGGCCCTAGCGGATGCCTCGGAAAATCTCCGGCTTGGATGGCAGGCTCTGGGTACCAGCGACAGCTGCATCCTGGTTACGGCTAATGCAAACTGCCGCGGTATCAGTAACTCTAGCTCGACCACCTATGACAATCGGCTGAGGCCTTTCACTGGCGCACATCGGGCAGCCTTCTTTGCCTGGCTCGGCGATGTCTACTACAACCAGAGTACGCCTTTACTTCAGGCGGTTGCTCGTGTCGGAGAGTTACTCAAGACCACGGGCATTGAGAGTCCCTATGCCTTTCAGCCGGGTACGACCGATACCCCCGTCTATGGCTGTCGCGCCAGCTATAGTCTGGTTGTCACCGATGGCATTTGGAATTCCGCACTGAACTCCGGCAACCTTGACGGTACCGCCGTGACCCTTCCGGACGGCCAGCAGTACTCACCCCAGGCGCCATTCCAGGACGTTACGGCAAGTACTCTGGCGGATGTGGCCTTTCTCTATTGGCGTACCGATGCCCAGCCTGGCCTGGACAATAAGGTGCCTCCCTACAACTCGGTCAACAGCAACGAGATTCAGGGCACTCGAACGCTTGCCCCCTATTGGAATCCGCGAAACGATCCGGCTACTTGGCAGCACCTGACCGGCTTCTACGTCGGCATTGGGCTGAGCAGCGCCTTGGTCAATCCGGCCTGGGGTGGAGATACCTTTTCCGGAGGCTATTCCGGGCTGGCGGCCGGTAGCACACCCTGGCCAGTAGCGGGTGCGGATAACTCGGTCAACCAGAACAATGTCTATGACCTCTGGCATGCGGCGATCAATTCGCGGGGCGAGTTCTTCAGCGCGGAAAACGCCAGTGATCTGATCACCTCCCTTGGCAAGGTCGTCACGCGGATCACCCAGTCCACCAGTGTCGGCGCGAGCCAGACCGTATCACCCACCCGGGTAGGGGACACCAACGCGCTCTTCACCTATGCGCCTTCTTTTTCCAGTACCGACTGGAGCGGGGATGTCATCAAGTATCAGCGCACGGGTACCACCCAGGCGAGGATCTGGAGCGCCGCTCAACAACTCGATGGCAGGTTCGCTACGGGTAATACCGGCTTCGGCACCCGCAAGATCTACATGGCCAAGGGAGGCGCCTTGACCGATTTCGCCTGGGCGAATCTGAATACCGATCAACAACTCAGCCTCAACAAGACCTCCGGTGGTGCCACCGACACCTATGGCAGTCGCCGGGTGGATTATCTGCGCGGGGATCGCGGCCAGGAGGCGCCCGGCGCCACGCCGGCATTCCGGCCGCGCAGCCATCTCCTCGGGGACATCGTGAATTCTTCTCCGGTGGTGGTGGACGGCCCCAATAGCCCCATCGCCCTGATGAATGCGACCGTCGGCGACAACTCCTACGCGACGTTCCGCACCACCAATGCGTCCCGTGAGCGACGTATCTACGTCGGCGCCAACGACGGCATGCTGCATGCCTTCAATGACCAGGGGCAGGAGGTCTATGCCTTCGTTCCCAGCGCGGTCATCGGCACTCTCAATCGACTGACCGAGCGCAGCTATAACGGTGGGGGCCATCAGTCCTATGTCGACAACACGCCGGTGGTGGGCGACGTCTATTTCAATGGGGCCTGGCGCACGGTACTGATCGGCACGCTGCGCGGGGGAGGGCGAGGCATCTTTGCGCTGGACATCACCAATCCCAATGCCCCGGTGCTGCTCTGGGAAAAGTCGGACGTCGACGCCAGCTACAAGGACCTGGGCTTCACCTACGCGCAGCCGATCATCACCCGGCTGCATACCGGCGGTTGGGGCGTGGTGGTCAGCAACGGGTACAACAGTGCGCAGGACAATGCCGTGCTCTATGTGATGAACGTGGCCGATGGCAGCCTGATCAAGGCGCTGCCAGCCACCGATAACGTAGCGACGCCCAATGGGCTGAGTTCACCCTTCGTGGCCGATGTCGATGGCGACCTGATCGCCGACTATGCCTATGCCGGTGACCTGCACGGCAATCTCTGGCGCTTCGATCTGATCGGAACCTCGCTCACGGCAACGGCCGCAGCGGACAACTTCCGTGTCGCCTTCGGAGGGCGGCCCCTCTATTCCGCCCAGGCCAGTAGCGTGGCGCCCGGTACCACCAATCTGGTCCAGTCGATCACCGCCAGTCCTGCGGTCGTGGCTCATCCCAGTGGAACGGGACATCTGGTGCTCTTTGGTACCGGCAAGTATCTCGAGGCCAGCGACGCCCTGGCCAATACCAGCAAGGCCATGACCCTCTATGGGATCTGGGATCGCCAGACCGATGGATCGGCGGCCAGCAGTACTCCGGTACTGACGATCGCCAATCTGCAGCAGCAGACCCTGGGCACCGATCAACGCATCAGCTACACCAGTTCTGCCGGTTCCAGCGTCAGCAGTACGGCGAACACCATCTCCACGGCGTCGGTCAACTATGACGCCAATACGACGGCCAATGGCAAACAAGGCTGGTATCTGAACCTGCCCTTGAATGGTGAGCTAGTGATCAACAGGCCCCAACTGTTCAGCGGCACCCTGTTGATGAGCTCCCTGATCCCCAGCACCGACGCCTGTACCGCTGGGGTCACCACCTACCTTTATGCCCTGGATCCCTACACCGGCGGCAACAACAGCGGCCTGTTCAATCTGGGGACCGATACGGTCTATGGGCGTATCCAGCTCGATGGTCTGCTCGGTGGGATCGTGCCCTTCGTCTACGGTGACGGCACTTTCAGCATGGAAGGTACCCTGGCGGATGCGGCGATCTATGGCAGCGACGGCAAGTCGCCGAATGACTTGCAGGGTGATCTGCCCGCCAGTCGCCGCCAGACCTGGCGCGTCATCACCAACCAGGACTAGCTGAGGCGATTTTCACGCAGGCATGAAAAAGCCCGGCACTGGGCCGGGCTTTTTCATGGAACGGTGCGTCTCAGCGTGCGTAGGTCAGCAGCACGTCGCCCGGGATCTGGAAGTCCACCGACATCATGACGCTCAGGGCGGTGATGGCGATGATGGAGAACCCGAACAGCTTGCGTGCCCACTGCACATCGTTCTCGGCCTGATAGCCCATGAAGGCCAGACGCAGCCACCAGGCCCCGATCACGGCGGCCACTGCCAGATAGACATAGCCGGCGTAGCCGAGCACGGTCAGCAGCAGGGTGGCGGCCATGAAGGCCACGGTGTACCAGACGATGTGACGCTTGGTCACCGAGATCCCCTTGGCCACCGGCAGCACCGGAATCGAGGCCGCGGTGTAGTCCTTGAGACGGAAGATGGCGATGGCGTAGGAGTGCGGCATCTGCCAGAGGCAGAAGATCAGCAGCAGCACTGCAGCGCCACTGTCGAACTGGCCGCTGGCGGCGCAGTAGCCGATCACCGGCGGAGCGGCACCGGACAGGCTGCCGACCAGGGTGCCGTGCACCGAGGCGCGCTTCAGCCAGAGGCTGTAGAGCCCTACGTACACCACGAAACCCATCACCGCGAAGGCGGTGGCGACCGGATTGGTCGCCCCGTACAGCAGCCCCACCCCGGCCAGGCCGAGGAGGGTGGCATAGGCCAGCGCCACCTTCGAAGAGATCGTGCCCTGGACCAGGGCACGATTGCGGGTTCTTTCCATCTTCTGATCGATGTCCATATCGATCACGTTGTTGAACACACAGCCGGAAGCAATGACCAACGACACCCCGATAGCCGTCGCCAGCAGCAACAGCGGGTCGATGCTCCCTTTGGACGCCAGGAAGAACCCGCCGGCAACCGAGATCAGGTTGCCGAAGATGATGCCCGGCTTCGTCACGAGAAGGTACTTCTTGATCATCACGTCGGCCCGGTTCAGTGGATCATCATATTGTGGTGCATGTGGTACATGATCCACAGGGATCCCACGACCAAGATACCGACGATGACCACGGTGAAACCAAAGGAGATCACGTTCCAACGCTGTTCTTCGGACGTGTTCAGGTGCAGGAAGAAGTACAGGTGCACCAGCAGCTGTACCACCGCCATGATCACCACGATCGCCAAGGTCGCGCCCTTGGAGAAGGTGGGGAACATCACCAGGCCGAAGGGAATGACCGTCAGGATGACCGACAGGATGAAGCCGACCATGTAGCTCTTGAAAGTGCCATGGCTCTCGGCGGTATGCCCGTGGGCATTATGATCGTGCGCCATTACAGAACCCCCATCAGGTAGACGATGGTGAAGACGAAGATCCAGATGATGTCCAGGAAGTGCCAGAACAGGCTCAGGCACGACAGGCGGGTCACGTTGGTGGTGGTCAGACCCTTGGAAGAGATCTGCAGCATCAACACGATCATCCAGATCAGACCCGAGCTCACGTGCAGGCCGTGGGTGCCGACCAGCGCGAAGAACGACGACAGGAAGGCACTGCGATCGGGGCCCCAGCCCTCGTGGATCAGGTGGTTGAACTCATAGAGCTCCATGCCGATGAAGCCGGCACCAAACAGCCAGGTGACCGCCAGCCAACCCAGGACGCCGCCCTTGCTGCCCTTGTGCTGGGCGATCATGGCGAAGCCGTAGGTGATACTGGAGAACAGCAGCAGGAAGGTTTCGACCAGCACGAACGGCAGTTGCACGATGTCGTGATGGGTCGGGCCGCCCGCATAGGCGTTGCTCAGCACTGCATAGGTCGCGAACAGGGTTCCGAACAGGATGCAGTCGGTCATCAGGTAGGACCAGAAACCGAAAGTGGTCAAGGATCCCGCGTCGTGGTGCCCATGCTCCTCGGCATGGGCGACTTCGTTATGCATAACTTGATTCGCCATTGGTTAGGCCTGCTTCAATTTCGCCAGGGACTGAATGCGCGCGTTTTCGATGCGCGCCACTTCTTCCGCCGGTACGTAGTAGTCGGTGTCTTCGTCGTAGCTACGGATAACGAAGGAGACGATCGAACCCACGAAGCTAGCGATGGCCAGCCACCAGATGTGCCAGATCAGAGCGAAGCCAAGCGCCAGGGCGAACAGGCTGATCACGATGCCAGCAGCGGTATTGCGCGGCATGTGGATCTGCTTGTAGTCCGCATCCTTCTTCTCGGTGATGCCCTTTTCCTTCATGCCCCAGTAGGCGTCGATGTCGTGCACTTCCGGTACTTCGGCGAAGTTGTAGAAGGGCGGCGGCGACGAGGTCGACCATTCCAGGGTACGGCCATCCCACGGATCGCCCGTCACGTCCACGTTCTCCGGCAGATTGCGATCGCGGATACTGACGTAGAACATCCACAGCTGGCTCAGGATGCCGAGGGCGATGATGCCGGCGCCGATGGCGGCGGTCACCAGGAAGGGGTGCCAGTCGGGGTTGTCGTAGTGGTTCAGACGACGGGTCATACCCATGAAGCCCAGCATGTACAGCGGCATGAAGGCGACATAGAAACCGATCAACCAGCACCAGAAGGCCTGCTTGTTCAGCTTCTCGTTCAGCTTGAAGCCGAAGACCTTCGGGAACCAGTAGATCATGCCGGCGAAGTAGCCGAACACGGCGCCGCCGATGATCACGTTGTGGAAGTGAGCGATCAGGAACAGGCTGTTGTGCAGCACGAAGTCGGCACCCGGTACCGCCAGCAGGACGCCGGTCATGCCGCCGATGCTGAAGGTCACGATGAAACCCAGGGTCCAGAGCATCGGCGAGGTGAACTGGATGCGGCCCTGGTACATGGTGAACAGCCAGGTGAAGATCTTCACCCCTGTCGGGATCGCAATGATCATGGTCGCGATGCCGAAGAAGGCGTTGACGTTAGCGCCCGAGCCCATGGTGAAGAAGTGGTGCAGCCAGACGATGAAGGACAATACGGTAATGGCTACCGTGGCCCAGACCATCGAGACGTAGCCGAACAGACGCTTCTTGCTGAAGGTGGAAGTCACTTCCGAGAACACGCCGAAGGCCGGCAGGATCAGGATGTATACCTCGGGGTGGCCCCAGGCCCAGATCAGGTTGGTGTACATCATCTGGTTGCCGCCGGCTTCCGCGGTGAAGAAGTGGAAGCCTAGGTAACGGTCCAGGGTCAGCAGTGCCAGGGTCACGGTCAGGATCGGGAAGGCCGCCATGATCAGGATGGCCGTACACCACGAAGTCCAGGTGAAGATCGGCATACGCATCAGGGTCATGCCCTTGGTGCGCATCTTCAGCACGGTCACGAAGAAGTTGACGCCGGTCAGGGTCGTGCCGATACCGGAGAGCTGAAGCGCCCAGATGTAGTAGTCCATCCCTACGCCTGGACTGTACTGGATGCCTGACAGCGGCGGATAGGCCACCCAACCGGTCGCGGCGAACTCGCCCACGAACAGCGACATCATGATCAGCACGGCGCCGGCCACGAACAGCCAGAAGCTCAGCGAGTTCAGGAAGGGGAAGGCCACGTCGCGGGCACCGATCTGCAGCGGTGTCACCACGTTCATCAGGCCGGCCACGAAGGGCATCGCCACGAAGAAGATCATGATCACGCCGTGGGCGGTGAAGATCTGGTCGTAGTGATGGGGTGGCAGGTAGCCCTCGGCGCCGCCGGAGGCGATGGCCTGCTGGCTACGCATCAGGATGGCATCGGAGAAGCCACGGAGCAGCATGATCAGGGCGACGATGAAGTACATCACGCCGATCTTCTTGTGGTCGACGGTGGTCAGCCACTCTTTCCAGAGGTAGCCCCACTTGCCGAAGTAGCTGAGTGCCCCGATGAGCGCCAGGCCACCCAGGGCGACCACGACGAACGTCACGAGAATGATCGGCTCGTGATACGGAATATCCGCGAGAGTTAATTTACCGAACATGACTTATTCCTCGGTACCGTGTTGACCGCCGTGCTGGCTCATGTCCATCACGTGATCGGTCTGCTTGCTGAAGTCGGACTTCATGAACTTCTTGATGACCGTTCTGAACAGATCCGGCTCGACCGTCGAGTAGTAGGCGACCGGCTGCTTCTCGCTGGGCTTGGCCAGCTCGGTGTAGCTCGCCTGGTCCAGGGTCTTGCCACCCGATTGCTTGACCTTGTTGACCCAGGCGTCGAAATCACCGGCGGTGGGTACCGCGTGCACGGCGAAGATCATGTCGGAGAAGCCGGCGCCGCTGTAGTTGGCCGAGCGACCCTCGAATTCGCCGGGATGATCGGCGATCAGGTGCAACTGGCTCTGCATGCCGGACATGGCGTAGATCATGCCGCCCAGGGCCGGGATCGACAGGGTGTTCATGACCGACTCGGAGGTGATCTTGAACTGCACCGGACGATTGACCGGGATAGCGATCTCGTTCACCGAGGCGATGCCCTGCTCGGGATAGATGAACAGCCATTTCCAGTCCATCGAGACCGCTTCGATCACCAGCGGCTGCTCGGGATGGTCCAGCGGTTTGAAGGGATCCAGCTCGTGGGAGGTCTTCCAGTTCAGGATGCTCAGGAACACCACGATGGCCAGGGGGACCAGCCAGACCACGGCTTCGATCTTGTAGGAGTGAGCCCAGTTCGGGGTGTACTTGGCGTCCTTGTTGGTCGCGCGGTACTTCCAGGCGAACAGGAAGGTCATCACGATGACCGGGATCACCACGATCAGCATGAGGCCGAACGCTGTGTAGATGAGGTTGCGTTCTTGCACGCCGATGGAGCCTTTCGGATCCAGCAGCACGGCGTCGCACCCGCTGAGCAGCAGCGCGGCGGCACCGGCCAGAAGCCAACCGGTTGGTTTTAGATACTTCGTTAGTTTCATCTCACGACCTCAGTAGAGCGGCTCATCGTGGTTATTCTCTCAACGTGCCTGTCGCCAGCCTCATGCTCCGCAACGGACAGGCATCCGTGCGGCAGGCTGATGGATTGCAGAAATTGCGGGATTTCGCAGCGCGGTATGGTGCCACAGAGGGCCTGGATATTCGACCCTTTGGTCAGCCGCCGTTCAGGTCTTGCCGGCCGTCAAGCAAGCCGAAATCAGGCGGTGTAAGGCACTGTCATGCGCTGGGTAAGAGTAGTCGAGGGTTGGGGAGTCGCCAGTTCACAGGGCAGGTAACGTTCCGCTCGAGAGCCGGGAGAAGAGACTGGCAAGCGGCCCAGGAAGGCGCGACCCAAGGCGGCTAAGGCCTTGAAGGCTTTGGAAAGAGCGAGGAGGGATGAAGCGGAAGGATGGTGCCGGAGATAGGAGTCGAACCTACGACCTTCGCATTACGAATGCGCCGCTCTACCAACTGAGCTACACCGGCACGAAGCTTTCAATGATAAGTCTTCAGTCATCTGCTGTGCAAGCCTGGTTGTTGCCCATGCACCAAGCCCTGTGGCGATGTGTCGCACTGCTGCCACCGGCGGATTTCGAGATTCGTCAGCGTATCTCGGCCTGACGAGATTTGGAGTGAGGGAAAGTCAGCGGTCAGGACGGTCGCCATCCGGGAAACCTTTGCAGGAATCGTCCTACCTAATCCTTCGCGGATCTCGCCTTGCCGCCGCTTTGTCCCGACAATTCCGCCAGCCGATAGCTGCTAGTACGGAGAGCAACGATGACCGATTACTCCCTCACCCGTCGTAATGTCCTCGTCGGCTCCGCCGTGGGGCTCGCCGCCGCGGCTTCAGGCGCCGCCGTCGCCCAGGAAGGCACCAGCACGACGCGTCCCGCCAGGCCGCTGCAGGACCCACGCACCAAGTACACCCGCGAGCCCTTCAAGGAGCAGCGCCAGGAATGGCCGGCGCTCACCAGCAAGATGGAGCCGCGTCCCGATCATGGCGAGACCAGTTATCACGGCTCGGGTCGCCTGGCCGGGCGCAAGGCCCTCATCACCGGCGGCGACAGCGGCATCGGCCGAGCCGTGGCCATCGCCTTCGCCCGCGAAGGGGCGGACGTCGCCATCAACTATCACCCTTCCGAAGAAGCCGACGCCCAGGAAGTGGTCAAGCTGATCACCGAAGCCGGTCGCAAGGCCATCACCCTGCCGGCCGACATCCGTACCCAGGAGGCTTGCGAAGAAGTCGTGAACAAGGCCATCCAGCAGCTCGGTGGCCTGGATCTGCTGGTGAACAATGCGGCGTACCAGCAGAGCAAGGCGGACATCCTCGAAATCACCGACGAACAGTTCGACCGGACCTTCAAGACCAACGTCTATCACGTCTTCCGCTTCAGCAAGGCCGCCATCCCGCACCTGCCGCCGGGCGCCAGCATCATCAACACCGTCTCGGTGAATTCCTACGACCCCGGCGAAGAGCTGATCGACTACGCCTCGACCAAGGCCGCCATCCTCAATCTCACCAAGGGCATGGCCAAGCAACTGGCGAAGAAGGGCATTCGAGTCAACGCCGTGGCACCGGGTCCGGTATGGACGCCGCTACAGGTGGCGGGTGGGCAGTTGGAAGGGCAGATGAAGGAGTTCGGCCAGGACACGCCGCTAGGAAGGGCAGGGCAGCCGGCGGAGTTGGCGGGGTTGTATGTGGCGCTGGCGGAGGAGGATGCGAGCTTTAGTACGGGGACTGTGGTGGGGGCGTTTGGGGGGAAGGGGATGCCGTAGGTAAGCAGATGAACGATAGGGCGGTCAATTGAGGGGATTGGAGTCAACTGCTCCGAGGGGATGTCTTTAATAAGACACCCCCTCGAATTTCTGTTATGGCGTTGTTGGAGTCGTTACGCAAGATCCAGGGAGGTATTTTTGCGGGATCGTACCGCCACAAACCCATTGTCCAATTGAAGAGCCCGCAGCGATTGCCGTAGTTCCGCTAGCACCCTGATATGGAGTAAGAGTCAAAGTCTTTCCATTTACATCACTATTTATATTTTGTGCAGTTACGGTGATAACGCCAGTAGTGGCTGCTGTTGCGATAGAAGCAACATATTTAGATGTCGCAGTTGTAGACTCGCCACAGCCCCAGGTATTTGCTGTTGCTGGAAGAGTTGTAGCTGTTTGCGTGACTTCAGTGATGGTTGTTCTGCAGGCAGATGCCGCTAATATCACTTCAGACACTTTCGCCTTCGCAGTGTAGTTTTGATAGGCGGGCAAAGCTACTGCAGCCAAAATACCAATAATCGCGACCACGATCATCAGTTCGATCAAAGTAAAGCCTTTCTGAGCTTTCATTCCAAATCTCCGAGGTTGGATCAGGCCAACGTGCCTGTTTGAGGTATAGCACAGGCCGTGCCAAAGAAAAGTGGCGACTGCAGCACGCTTTCTGCGCGATAGGCGTCAACAAAAGGGCAGGTGATGACAAAAAATGTCAGCTGTCTGGCGCCATTTTGCGGGCGGTCTGGGGGGTGCTATAACGCCCGTTGTAGCCAAGGGTAGGAATGACGATGAACGAGACGGTGATGCTATCAGGGCTGGCGCGGCAGTTGGTGGACGCTCAGCTGCTGGCGGAGGCGGCAGCGCAGCAGGCGGTGGTCAAGGCCAAGCAGGCCAAGGTGCCGCTGGTGACCTATCTCGTTCAGCAACGGCTGGTGCAAAGCCGGCCTCTGGCTGAACTAGCGGCTCAGGAATTCGGCGTGCCCTTTCTCGATCTGTCGGCCATCGACAAGGAGCAGTTGCCCAAGGACATCGTCAACGAAAAGCTGATGCAACAGCATCACTTCCTGCCATTGAGCAAGAGGGGTAACAAGCTCTTCATCGCGCTGTCCGACCCGACCAATCAGCAGGCCATCAACGATGTGTCCTTTGGCAGCAAGCTGGCCGTCGAGGTCGTACTGGTCGAAGACGATAAGCTGCACCAGGCCATCGAGCGGTATCTGGATACTGGCACCGGTGGTTTGGATCTGGGCGATATCGATCTCGACCTGGAAACCGAGGGCGGTGAGCGACCTCAGGAAGCCGTAGCCGGTACCGATGCCGACGATGCGCCGGTGGTGAAGTTCGTCAACAAGATGCTGCTGGATGCCATCAAGAAGGGCTCCTCCGACCTGCACTTCGAACCCTATGAAAAGATGTACCGGGTGCGCTTTCGTACCGATGGCATCCTGCACGAAGCCGCGCGGCCACCGGTGCAGTTGGTGTCGCGTATCTCGGCGCGGCTCAAGGTGATGTCCAATATGGATATCTCCGAGCGGCGCAAGCCCCAGGACGGTCGGGTCAAGCTCAAGGTGTCCAAGACCAAGTCCATCGACTTCCGGGTCAATACCCTGCCCACCCTGTGGGGCGAGAAGATCGTGATGCGGATCCTGGACTCCTCCAGCGCCCAGATGGGGATCGATGCCCTGGGCTACGAGGATGTGCAGAAGGAGCTCTACCTGCAGGCACTCAAGCAGCCGCAGGGGATGATCCTGGTGACGGGGCCGACCGGTTCGGGCAAGACGGTCTCGCTCTATACCGGCCTCAATATCCTCAATACCGAGGACATCAATATTTCCACCGCGGAAGACCCGGTGGAGATCAACCTGGAAGGCATCAACCAAGTCAACGTCAATCCGCGTCAGGGACTCGACTTCTCCCAGGCGTTGCGGGCCTTCCTGCGTCAGGATCCTGACGTGATCATGGTGGGTGAGATTCGAGACCTGGAAACGGCGGAGATCGCCATCAAGGCAGCTCAGACCGGTCACATGGTGATGTCTACCCTGCACACCAACAGCGCAGCGGAAACCCTGACCCGTTTGCGCAACATGGGGGTGCCGGCCTTCAACCTGGCGACCTCGGTCAACCTCATCATCGCCCAGCGCTTGGCGCGCAAGCTATGCAACAAGTGCAAGCGAGTTCATGAGGTACCGCGTGAGGCGCTGCTGGCCGAAGGCTTCCGCGAGGAAGAGATCGGCAGTTTCACCCTTTACCAGCCTATCGGCTGCGAGGACTGCAATGCCGGTTATCGCGGGCGGGTGGGGATCTATGAGGTGGTGAAGATCACCCCGGCGCTGCAGCAGATGATCATGGAGGAGGGCAACTCCATCGAGATCGCGGCGCGGATGCGCAAAGAGGGCTTCAATGATCTGCGGCGCTCGGGACTGGTGAAGGCGATGCAGGGAATTACCAGTCTGGAAGAGATCAATCGGGTGACCAAGGACTAGCGGACGCCCTAACCCTAGCCCTCTCCCAGCGGGAGAGCGGAATGGAACGAAGCGCCGGGTCATGGTCGTCCATAAGGTTTTTGCATCCCGGAGCGCCTAGTGTGCTGGTGGGTGGCGCGATGCTTGCCTTCAAAGCCGCAACCGGCTCTGCATAGAGCATTCTTCTGACGCGTCCGCCAAGGCGGACCGAGCCTTTGTGAGTCGAGGCCATGGCCGATAAAGCTATCAAGATGGGCAGCTTCACCTGGGAGGGGACCGATCGCAAAGGGACCAAGGTGAAGGGCGAGATGACGGGCTTGAATCCCGCGCTGATCAAGGCGCAGTTGCGCAAGCAGGGCATCAATCCGACCCGGGTGCGCAAGAAGTCGATGTCGCTGTTCGGCAAGGGCAAGAAGATCAAGCCCATGGACATCGCGCTGTTCACCCGGCAACTGGCGACCATGATGAGCGCGGGTGTGCCCCTGCTGCAGGCCTTCGACATCATCGGCGAGGGCTTCGACAACCCCAACATGCGCAAGATGGTGGACGACATCAAGCAGGACGTCGCCGCGGGTAACAGCCTGGCCAATTCCCTGCGCAAGCAGCCCCAATACTTCGATGATCTCTATTGCAACCTGGTAGACGCTGGCGAGCAATCCGGTGCCCTGGAGACCCTGCTGGACCGGGTGGCCACCTACAAGGAAAAGACCGAGGCGCTGAAGAAAAAGATCAAGAAGGCCATGACCTATCCGGCGGCGGTCATCGTCGTGGCGGTGATCGTGTCGGCCATTCTGCTGATCAAGGTGGTGCCTCAGTTCCAGTCGGTGTTCGAAGGCTTCGGTGCTCAGTTGCCGGCGTTCACCCTCATGGTCATCGCCATTTCCGAAGTCCTGCAGGAATGGTGGTTGCTGGTGCTCGGCGGGCTCTTCGTACTGGCTTTCGTCCTGCGGCACTTCTACAAGAAATCGGAGAAGTTTCGCGATGCGACGGACCGTGGATTGCTGAAGATCCCGTTGATTGGCTCCATTCTCTATAAATCGGCCATTGCCCGTTATGCCCGTACCCTGGCCACCACCTTCGCGGCCGGTGTGCCCTTGGTGGATGCCCTGGACTCGGTGGCTGGCGCTACCGGCAACGTGGTCTTCCGCAATGCGGTGGAGAAGATAAAGGGTGATGTCTCCACCGGCATGCAGCTCAACTTCTCCATGCGTACCACGGGTGTGTTCTCGTCCATGGCCATCCAGATGACGGCCATTGGCGAGGAGTCAGGCTCGCTGGACGAGATGCTGTCCAAGGTCGCGACCTTCTATGAGGACGAGGTCGACAACATGGTCGACAACCTCACCACCCTGATGGAGCCGATGATCATGGCCGTCCTCGGGGTTCTGGTGGGTGGTCTGATCATCGCCATGTACCTGCCCATCTTCCAGCTCGGCTCGGTGGTCTGATGGCGCTGTTGGAATTTTTGGCCAGCGCGCCGCTGGCCGCGGCGCTGTGCGCGCTGGTCCTGGGGCTGCTGGTAGGCAGCTTTCTCAATGTGGTGGTCTATCGCCTGCCGGTGATGCTGAGGCGGGATTGGCAGGCGGAGGCGCGTGAGGTGCTGGAGCTGCCGGCCGAGCCGGCGGGGGCGCCTTTCAACCTGGCGCGACCCGCTTCCCGTTGCCCCCATTGCCAGCGCGCCGTGCGGCCCTGGGAAAACGTGCCGGTGCTGAGCTACTTGCTCCTGCGCGGTCGTTGCAAGGGTTGTCAGGCCTCCATCAGCCGGCGTTATCCGCTGGTTGAGCTCGCCTGTGGACTGTTGTCCGCCTGGGTCATCTGGCACCTGGGCGTGACCTGGCAGGGTGGGGCCTTTCTCCTGCTGACCTGGGGACTGCTGGCGGCCAGTCTGATCGATGCCGATCACCAGCTGTTGCCGGATGTCATCGTCCTGCCGTTGCTGTGGCTGGGCCTGATCGCCAATCAGTTCGGCCTGTTCACCAGCCTCGGCGATGCCGTCTGGGGCGCAGTGGCGGGCTATCTGAGTCTCTGGCTGGTATTCCAGCTGTTCCGCCTGGTGACCGGCAAGGAGGGCATGGGCTATGGCGACTTCAAGTTGCTGGCGCTGCTCGGTGCCTGGGGCGGTTGGCAGATCCTGCCCTTGACCATCCTGCTGTCGTCGCTGGTGGGCGCCATCCTGGGCGTAATCACCCTGCGGCTGCGGCGAGCGGAAACCAGCACGCCCTTGCCCTTTGGTCCCTATCTGGCCGTAGCGGGGTGGATTGCCTTGCTCTGGGGTGATCAAATAACCGGCCTGTACCTGAACTTCGCCGGATTCCGATGACTTCTGCCTGGACCCTCGGCCTGACCGGGGGCATCGGCAGCGGCAAGAGCGCCGCTGCCGAGCATTTCGCCCAGTTGGGCATCACCTGTGTCGACGCCGACCAGGCCGCCCGCTGGGTGGTGGAGCCGGGACGACCGGCGCTGGCCGAGATCGCCGGGCATTTTTCGCCGGCTGTCTTGCAGCCGGATGGCAGCCTGGACCGGGCGGCGCTGCGGGCGGCGATCTTTGCCGATCCGGCCGAGCGGCGCTGGCTGGAAGCCCTGCTGCATCCGCTCATTCGCCAGGAAATCCTGGCGGCCTTGGCTCGCGCAGCGTCGCCCTATGCCATCCTGGTGTCGCCGCTGCTGTTCGAATCCGGGCAGCGGGCGCTGGTCCGGCGGGGGCTGGTGATAGACGCGCCGGAAGCGCTGCAGCTCGAAAGGGCCATGCGTCGTGATGGTGTGGACGAGGCTCAGGTACGGGCCATCCTGGCGGCACAGCTGCCGCGTGCCGAGCGTCTGGCCAAGGCCGATGATGTCATCTGCAACGACGGCGATCTCGCCCAGCTCCACACCGAGGTGGAGCGCCTGCATTCCTTTTATCTGACCCTTGACGGAGGCCAAGCATGAGCACTCTCACCGTGGACTGCCCCACCTGTGGCGCACCCGTGGAATGGAGCGAGAAGAGCGCCAACCGGCCCTTCTGTTCCGACCGCTGCAAATTGATCGACCTGGGTGCCTGGGCGGCGGAAGAACATGCCATCCCGGGCAATGAGCTGGAAGACGATCTCTATTCCGAAGACCTGAATCGGCGCGGCCACTAAGCTTTGTCTGAAAAGTGCCTGCGCTCGGCCATGCGGCGTTAAAAATCCGCTGGGTCGCCAGTCCGATCGGAATGCTCATTTACCGCTCGTAAACTCGAGTGCGAGCCCGATCCGCTTCTTTACAGATTTTGCCTTGCCTGACCGTCGCTCTGCGACTTCTCAGACAAGCTTGAGGCGCGCCTTCCCCTATAGCCGTTGCGCCCAGGCCTGGGCGGTCGCCTGGGCCGCCTGGCGCAGCTTGGCGGCCAGCTCGGGTTTCTCGTATTCCAGCGGGCTGGACGCCGTGACCGTATGGATGCGGTCGCGCTTGATGAAGAAGACCTGGGTGCCCAGCAGCGGCTTGCTGCAGGCGCTGGCGCCTTCGCCCAGGCCGTCGATGGCCTTGCACTCCAGTTGCTCACTGAGCGATTGCACCTGCCGCCGCAGCTTGGGCAGCGCCCGACCGCCATTCTCGTAGCCCGCCGACAGGCCCAGCAGGTAGTTGGCCGGTTGCCCGGTGTCGCGATCGGTGAAGGCGCAGCCGCCGGCGATCTGTCGGGCATAGGCCAGGGGCAGGCCGGAGCTCTGCTGGAGCAGCGGCAAGGGCAGCTGGGCCTGCAGGCTGGCGCAGTCGACGGGCTCGCCGGTGTCGGCGTGGGCGAGGGCGGCGCCCAGGAGCAGGGGAAGGGCAACGAGGAAACGCATGAAAACATCCTGTCGATGGCCGACGGCCGATAGACCGTGAGTCTACCGGCTGGAATCCCGTCGCAGGCGGGGAGACGAGGGCGGCTGTGCGCTGCGTCATGCGTCGGTCAGCACATTGTGGACTGGTATCCGGCGCGGGTGATCCTTACCCTGGCCGCAGACAGCGAACAGCGAGGCGTAGGATGTCCGAGGCGCTCACTCCCGGATTCATGGTGGTACACGGCAATCGGCTCGAAGAGCTGCGCGGCCTGGCGGTCGGCTGGATGCGGCGGTATCCCCTGGCGCCTTTGGAAAACGAACAGGTGCTGGTGCAGAGCAATGGCATCGCCCAGTGGCTCAAGCTGGCGCTGGCCGAAGATCCGCGCGGGGACGACGAGGGCGGCTGCGGAGTGGCCGCAGCCCTCGAGGTGCAGTTGCCGGCGGCCTTTCTCTGGCGGACCTATCGGCAGGTGCTGGGCCGTGACCAGGTACCGCCATCCTCGCCGCTGGACCGTGCGCCCCTGACCTGGCGACTGATGCGGCTGTTGCCGACGCTGCTCCTGCAACCGGACTTCGCCGCACTGCGGCGCTTTCTCGACGATGACGGCGATCTGCGCAAGCGCTATCAGCTGGCCGAGCGGCTGGCCGATCTCTATGACGGCTACCAGGTCTATCGTGCCGACTGGCTGAATGACTGGGCGGCGGGCCGCGATCTGCTGGCCAGCCTGCGTGACGGCCGGCGCCCCCTGCCGGAGAGTTGCCGCTGGCAGGCGCAGCTGTGGCGGGCGCTGCTGGACGACGTGGGCGACGGTGGCCTGGCCCGCAGTCGCGCCGGCGTGCACCGGCGCTTTCTGGAGGTGATGCAGGCGGCGACCGAGCCGCCCGCTGGGTTACCGCGGCGGGTGGTGATCTTTGGCTTGTCGGCGATTCCGGCGCAGACCCTCGAAGCCCTGGCCGCCCTGGCGCGCTTCAGCCAGGTGCTGCTCTGCGTGCACAATCCCTGTCGCCATCACTGGTCCGACATCGTCGCCGACCAGGACCTGTTGCGGCAGAACTACCGGCGCCAGCAGCGCAAGCCGGGCATGCCGCAGACCCTGGATGCCGAGGCGCTGCACCAGCACGGCCAGCCGCTGCTGGCGAGCTGGGGCAAGCAGGGCCGCGACTACATCCACCTGCTGGACGAATTCGACGAACCCGATGGCTATCGTCGCCTGTTCGAGGACCTCAACGGCGGGCGCATCGACCTCTTCGCCGAAACCGAACCCCAGCACCTGCTCGGCCAGTTGCAGGACGACATCCTCGAATTGCGTCCCCTGACCGAGACCCGCGAGCGCTGGCCGGCAGTGGATCCGGCGCGCGACAGGTCCATGCGCTTCCATGTGGCCCACAGTCCGCAGCGCGAAGTGGAGATCCTGCATGACCAGTTGCTGGCGCGCTTCAGCAGCGACAGCAGCCTCCGGCCGCGCGACGTCATCGTCATGGTGCCGGACATCGATGCCTATGCGCCGCACATCCGCGCGGTGTTCGGTCAGCTCGAACGCCAGGATCCGCGCTTCATCCCCTTCAGCCTGGCCGATCAGCACCAGCGTGGTTTCCAGCCGCTATTGATCGCCCTGGAGCATCTGCTGCAGCTGCCCGACAGCCGCTTCGCCCTGAGCGAGATCCTCGACCTGCTGGATGTGCCGGCGCTGCGCACCCGCTTCGGGCTGCGCGAGGGCGATCTGCCGACCCTGCACCTCTGGCTGGAAGGGGCCGGCGTGCGCTGGGGACTGGATGCCGAGCAGCGCAGTCGCCTCGACCTGCCGGAGGGGCTGACGCAGAACACCTGGCGCTTCGGCCTGAGGCGCATGCTGCTGGGCTACGCCGTGGGCAGCGGCGCGGCCCTGGGCGATATCGAGCCCTTCGACGAGGTGGGCGGCCTGGACGCGGCCCTGGTCGGGCCGCTGGTGGACCTGCTCGATGCCCTGGACGCGGCCCAGGCGGCGCTGGCCCAGCCGGCCCGGCCGGCGGAGTGGGGCGCCCGCCTGCAGGCGCTGCTGGCACTGTTCTTCAGCGCCCAGGACGAGCACGACGAATACCTGCTGGAACAACTGGAAAACCTGCGTGAGCGCTGGTTGGAGTTGTGCGAGGACGTGGCCTTGGACGAGGAACTGCCGCTCACCGTGGTGCGCGAGGCCTGGTTGGCGGGGCTGGACAGCGGTGGCCTGGCCCAGCGCTTTCTCGCTGGCGCGGTCAATTTCTGCACCCTGATGCCCATGCGCGCCATTCCCTTCCGCGTGGTCTGCCTGCTGGGCATGCACGATGGCGCCTATCCGCGCATCCAGTCGCCGCTGGATTTCGATCTCATGGCCCAGGACTATCGTCCCGGTGACCGCTCGCGGCGGGAGGATGATCGCTATCTGCTGCTGGAGGCACTGCTCTCGGCGCGCGATCAGTTCTATGTCAGCTGGGTGGGGCGTAGCATCCGCGACAACAGCGAGCGCCCGCCGTCGGTGCTGGTCGCCCAGTTGCGCGACCATCTCCAGGCCGGTTGGCGACTGGCGGGGCATGAAGAGGAGCCGGAGCGCCTGCTCATGGCCCTGACCCAGGAGCATCCCCTGCAACCCTTCAGTGCCCGCTACTTCCGCGGCGAGCGCGGCTATTTCAGCTTCGCGGCCGAGTGGCTGGGCGTGCATGACCGCACCACGCGCGACGAGGATGACCTGTTGCCGCCACTGGTGCTCGAAGAACCCCTGGGCCTCGATGATCTCGCACGCTTTCTGCGCGGACCGGTGGACCTGTTCTTTGCCAATCGCCTCAAGGTGCATTTCGCGCCGCCCGATGCGCCCGCCGAAGACGAAGAGCCCTTCGGTCTGGACGCCCTGGCCCGCTACCAGTTGGGCGAAGACCTGTTGGCGGCGGCACTGGCCGCGCCGGCCGAGGCGGATCAGGCGCTGATGGCCGCCGCCGAGCGCTTGCGCGGCAGTGGTCGGCTGCCGCTGGCGGGCTTTGGCGAGCGGGCCGGGCGGGCCTTGCGCGAGCCTCTGCCGGCCGTGGTCGCCCAGGTCGAGGCCCTGGCGCTGCGCTGGCCCGAACCCCTGGAAGAGGCCGTGACCCTGGATCTCGAACATCGCGAGCTGCAACTGGTAGCCAATTTCGAACGGCTGCGCCGCGGCCCCGAGGGCCTGCTGGCCCTGACCGCCCAGGCCAATGGGCTGGGCAATACCCGCACTCGCAAGTGGCATCGGCTGCTGCGGCCCTGGGTGCAGCACCTGGTCGCCGCGGCCGGTGGCCTGCAATTGACCACGGCGGTGGTGGCGACCGACCTGACCCTGTTGCTGGCACCGCTGGACGCCGAGTTGGCCCGGCGGCAGCTGAACGAATTGCTGGACGCCTGGGCATTGGGGCAGCGGCGTCCGCTGCCGGTGGCGCCGCGCACCGCCTTCGCCTGGCTGGCCAATGACCCTGACAAGGCCCTGGCCGCCGCCGAGCAGGCCTATCAGGGCGAGGCGGCGACCCATCCGGCGCTGCGCCGGCAGTATCCGGACTTCGCCGCCTTGCTGGCCGACGAGGAATTCGACGGCTGGTGCCAGACCCTCTATGCGCCGGTATACAGCGCGGGCTGGCAGGTCGTGAACGGGGAGGGGCAGGCATGACTCAGCGTCCGCTCGCCTTGCGCTTTCCGCTGCAGGGCAATCAGCTCATCGAAGCCAGCGCCGGGACGGGCAAGACCTTCACCATCTCCGCGCTCTATGTGCGCCTGGTGCTCGGCCATGGCACGCCCGCGACCGCCTTCGGGCGTGAACTGCTGCCGCCACAGATCCTGGTAGTGACCTTTACCGAGGCCGCCACCCAGGAGTTGCGCGATCGCATTCGCCATCGCCTCGCCGAGGCGGCGCGCTTCTTCCGCGACGAGATCGCCGCGCCCGATCCGCTGCTCGCCGAGTTGCGCGAGGACTTTTCCCGCGAGGCCTGGGCCGATTGCGCCCGGCGCCTGGACATCGCCGCTCAGTGGATGGACGAGGCGGCGGTGTCCACCATCCACAGCTGGTGCCAGCGCATGCTCCGTGAGCACGCCTTCGACAGTGGCAGTCTCTTCGTGCAGAACCTGGAGCAGGACCAGAGCGAATTGCTGGCCCAGGTGGTGCGCGACTACTGGCGGCGCTTCTGCTATCCCCTCGAAGGGGAAGCGCTGGACTGGGTGATCGAGCACTGGGGCGAACCCCGCGCCCTGGCCGCGCGCCTGCGGCCCCTGTTGAGCGAGGCCCTGGGGGCGCCCCAGGGCGAACCCGCCGCCTTGCTGGCCACCGCCCTGGCCGAACGCCACGCGCGGTTGGCGCAGCTAAAGGCGCCCTGGGCCCAGTGGGCGGAAGAGGTGCGCGAGCTCTGCCAGGCCGGCTGCGACGCCAAGGTGGTCGACGGCCGCAAGTTGCAGAAGAGGTTCTTCGGGCCCTGGTGCGACAAGCTGGTCGCCTGGGCGGACAACCCCGCCAGCGAGGAGCTGGATATCGGCACCGGCTTCACCCGGCTGACCGAGGAGGGCTTCGCCGAGGTCTGGACCAAGGCCAGTCCGCCGGATCATCCGGCCCTGGCGGCCATGGCGCGCCTGCCCGGGCAACTGGCCGAGCTGCCCAGCCCCGAAGTGCCCCTGCTGGAACACGCCGCGGCCTGGGTGCAGCAGAAATTCGAGCGCGAGAAACTCCGCCGCGCCGAGCTGGGCTTCGACGACATCCTCACCCGTCTGGATCGGGCACTGCAGGCCGATGGCGCCGGGGCACGGCTGGCGGCGCTGATCCGCGAGCAGTTCCCGGTGGCGCTGATCGACGAATTCCAGGACACCGACCCGGTGCAGTACCGCATCTTCAGCAGCGTCTACGGCGCGGGGGAGGGCACCGGGCTGTTCCTGATCGGCGATCCCAAGCAGGCCATCTACGCCTTCCGCGGCGCCGATATCCATACCTATCTGCAGGCGCGACGCGCCAATGCCGGCCACCTGCACTCGCTGGACACCAACTTCCGTTCCACCGCCGCCATGGTCGCGGCGGTCAACCAGGTGTTCCAGCATGGCGAGATGACGGCCCCACGGGCGGCCTTCCTGTTCCGCCAGGGCGAGGACAATCCGGTGCCCTTCGAGCCGGTCCGCGCCCAGGGGCGGCGTGAAGTACTGGAGATCGACGGTGCTCCCAGCGCGGCCTTGACCTTCTGGCAGCTGGCCGGCGACGAGCCGCTGGCCGGCACCGCCTATCGCGGCGCCCTGGCCGAGAGCACCGCCAGCGAGATCGTCCGGCTGCTGACCCTGGCCGCCGAGGCCAGGGCTGGCTTTCGTCGCGAAGACGGCGAGCTGGTGCCGCTGCGGCCCGCCGACATCGCCATCCTGGTGCGCGCCGGCAGCGAGGCCCAGGCGGTACGCCAGGCGCTGGTGCGGCGTGGGGTGCGCAGCGTCTACCTGTCGGACAAGGATTCGGTATTCGCCGCCCAGGAAGCGCGTTGCCTGCTGGACTGGCTCAAGGCCTGCGCCGAGCCCGATGTGGATCGTCGGCTGCGCGCGGCCCTGGGCAGCCTGACCCTCGACCTACCCTTGGCGGAACTGGATGCCCTCAACCACGACGAGCAGGCCTGGGAGAGACGGGTGCTGCAATTCCGCGGCTATCGCCAGCTGTGGCGCGGCCAGGGCGTGCTGCCCATGCTGCGCCGCCTGCTGCAGGACTTCCGCCTGCCGCAGCGGCTGATGGCCCGCGCCGACGGCGAGCGGGTGCTGACCAATCTGCTGCACCTTGCCGAACTGCTGCAGCGCGCCGCTGGCGAGCTCGATGGCGAGCAGGCGCTGATCCGCCACCTGGCCGAGCAACTGGCTGCCCAGGGCGCCGCCGACGAGCAGATCCTGCGCCTGGAAAGCGACGCCGAGCTGGTCAAGGTGGTGACGGTGCACAAGTCCAAGGGCCTGGAATATCCACTGGTGTTCCTGCCCTTCGCCTGCGCCTATCGCGCCGAGGAAGGCGCCAGCCTGCCGCTGCGCTACCACGATGACCAGGGGCAGGTGCGCCGGACCTTCAAGCCCTCCGCCGAAGAACTGGCTCGTGCCGATGATGAGCGCCTGGCCGAAGACCTGCGCCTGCTGTATGTCGCCCTGACCCGAGCCCGCCATGCCTGTTGGGTCGGGGTGGCCGATCTCAAGCGCGGCCGCAGCAAGGACTCCGGTTTCGCCCGCAGCGCCCTGGGCTACCTGGCCACCGGTGGCGAGCCCCTGGCGAGTTCGATGGCCTTGGGCACCGCTCTGACCGCCCTGATCGACGCGCAATCCGACACCCTCATTCTGCCGCTGCCCGAAGCCAACCCGGCCCGCCTGCCCGAAGCCCGCGAAGCGCCGGTGACCCTCAAGGCACTGACGGCCCGGCGGGCAGCCCGCGAGGACTGGTGGATCGCCTCCTACAGCGCCCTGCGCATCGGCACGCGCCTGGGCGAAGCGCGGGAGGAAGGCCAGCTGAATCTGGAGCTGGAGCTGGAGCTGGACCTGGATACCCCGGCGGCCCAGAAACTGTTCGACGACGATCGCCTCGCTCCGGACGAGGCGCGCCAGCCCGCGGCCGGCGAAGACCTGCACCGCTTTCCCCGCGGCCCCGGTCCGGGCACCTTCCTGCACAGCCTGCTGGAGTGGGTCGGCGAGGAAGGCTTCACCGCCATCCAGGCCGCGCCCGAGCGGCTGGACGACCTGATCGCCCGGCGTTGCCAGCGGCGTGGCTGGAATCACTGGATTCCCATCCTGCAGGGCTGGCTGCGCCAGTTGCTGGCACTGCCGCTGCCCCTGCCGGGAGGCAGCCAGCGCCTGGGCGAACTGGCGCGCTACCAGGTGGAGATGGAATTCTGGTTCGCCACCCATGGCGTCGATCTGGAGCGGCTGGATGACCTGGTGAGTCGTGGCAGCCATGGCGGCCAGGCGCGGCCGATGCTGGAGCCGGGACAGCTCAACGGCCTGTTCAAGGGCTTCATCGACCTGGTCTTCGAGCACGAGGGCCGCTATTTCGTGGTGGACTACAAGTCCAATTGGCTGGGCGCCGAGGCCGGGGCCTATACCCGCGTGGCGATGGAGGCCGCCGTCCTGGCCAAGCGCTATGATCTGCAGTACGTGCTCTACAGCCTGGCCGTGCACCGCCTGCTCAAGGCGCGGCTGCCCGACTATAGCTACGAGCGCCACTTCGGCGGTGCCGTCTACCTCTTCCTGCGCGGGTGCGATCCGGCCGGCCACGGGGTCTTCGTCGAGCGACCCGCCCAGGCCCTGATCGAGACCCTGGATCTGCTGTTCAGCGGTGCGGAGAATGCCCATGTCTGATTTCAGCCCCGCTACCGAACGGCTGCTGCGCCTGGCGTCCCTGGCCCAGGAGCGCCCTCTCGCCCCCCTCGAGCAGCGCGACGACCTCTTTCGCCTGCTGGAACTCTGGGTGCAGCGCGGCTGGCTCCGCCAGGTGGACCGGGCCTTCACCCGCTTTCTCGGTGAGCTCGAACCCCAGGGCGACTCGGCGGTGCTGCTGGCCGCGGCCCTGGCCAGCCATCAGCTCGGCCATGGCCATGTCTGCCTGGATCTCGCCGCCACCCTGCGCAATCCCGATGCCGCCCTGTCGCTGCCCCCCGAGGGCGACGAGGCGCGCGCTTCGCTCTTGCCTTCGCAGCTGCTGCACGGCCAAACCCTCGACGCCTGGCAGCGTGCGCTGCTGGCCAGCGCCCTGGTCGATGGCGACGGCAGCTGTCCGGAGCGACCGCTGGTGCTGGGCGGTGAGCGCCTCTACCTGCGGCGCTACTGGAATTATGAACGCGCGGTGGCCGCCAGCCTGCGGCAGCGCCTGGCCACCCCCGAGCCGCTGCCGGCGGATCTCGTCGAGCGCCTCGACCGGCTGTTTCCGCCGGATCCCGACGCGGGTGGCGAACCCGACTGGCAGAAACTGGCCTGCGCCCTGGCAGTGCGCGGCGCCTTCAGCATCGTCACCGGCGGGCCCGGCACTGGCAAGACCACCACCGTGGTGCGGCTGCTGGCGCTGCTCCAGGCGCCCGCGGTGGCGGCCGGACGGCCCTTGCGCATCCGCCTGGCCGCACCGACCGGCAAGGCGGCCGCGCGGCTCACCGAATCCATCGGCGGCCAGGTCAGTCGCCTGCCGGTGGACGACGAGTTGCGCCGGCACATCCCCACCGGGGTGACCACGGTGCACCGGCTGCTGGGCAGTCGACCCAACACCCGTCACTTCCGCCATCACCGCGGGCATCCCTTGCCGCTGGACGTGCTGGTGGTGGATGAAGCCTCGATGATCGACCTGGAAATGATGGCCAGCCTGCTGGCGGCCCTGCCGCCGCGGGCGCGACTGGTGCTGCTCGGCGACAAGGACCAGTTGGCCTCGGTGGAGGCGGGCGCGGTGCTGGGCGATCTCTGTCGGGATGCCGAAGCCGGACGCTACAGTCCGGCCACCCGGGCCTGGCTGGAAGCCGTGAGCGGCCAGTCGTTGGACCAGGCGGCGCTGGCGGTCGGCGACGACCAGGGTAACGCCCTGGCCCAGCAGGTGGTGATGCTCAGGCGCTCGCGACGCTTCGGCGCCGGCAGCGGTATCGGCCAGCTGGCCCGCCGGGTCAATGCCCAGGACGGCCAGGGCGCTCAGCAGGTGCTGGTCGACGGCGGCTACGCCGACCTGCACCGGGTGCTGCTCAAGGGCCCGGAGGATCGCGCCCTGGAACGCCTGGTGTTGGAGGGGCGCGGGCGCGCCTGCGGCTATCGTCATTATCTTGAGGTCCTGCATGGGACAAGGCCCCAGCTCGATACCGTACTGGAAGATCCGGCCTGGACGCGCTGGGCCAGCCAGGTGCTGGCCGCCTTCGACGACTTCCAGCTGCTCTGCGCCGTGCGCAAGGGGCCCTGGGGCGTGGAAGGCCTCAACCTGCGCATCGCCAGCGCCCTGCTGGCGGCCGGCCTGCTCTTGGGCGAGCATGGCTGGTACGAGGGTCGCCCGGTGCTGGTGACGCGCAACGACTACAGCCTGGGGCTGATGAACGGCGACATCGGCATCACCCTCTGCCTGCCGGACGCCAGCCAGCCCGGGCGCAAGGTCCTGCGGGTCGCCTTTCCCCGCGGCGATGGCAGCGGTGGCCTGAGATTCGTCCTGCCCAGTCGGCTGGCGGCGGTGGAGACGGTGTTCGCCATGACCGTGCACAAATCCCAGGGCTCGGAATTCGCCCACACGGCGCTTTTGCTGCCCGAGCAGCTCAGTCCGGTGCTGACCAAGGAGCTGGTCTATACCGGCATCACCCGGGCGCGCGATGATTTCACCCTGATCGAGGCCCGTGGCGGCATCTTCGCCGAGGCCGTGGCCCGGCGGGTCCGCCGCGTCAGCGGACTGGATCTGGATTTGCGAAACACTGTGTAAATGTACAGATAAATGCTGGACGCTCCCCGCGCGCCTGCCTAAGGTGAGGGGAGCCGTCCGCGATGAGAGCGCCATGACTTCCCTGCCTTTCGTTTCCCTCGTGCTTCCCCTGTTGCTGCTGGCTGGCTGGGCGGGTTCGGCCGCCTGGTTGACCGGACGCCAACGCTATCTGCAACAGCAACTCGACAGCGCCGCCGAGCGCTACGACATGCTGCGCGACGACCTGCAACGGGCCGAGCTGGCCAATGGTCGCCAGGTGGTGGAGCTGGGCGCCGAGCGCGAACGCACCGCCACCCTGCAGCGCCAGCTGGAGGTCAATCGCGAGCTGGAAGCCGAGTTGCGCCAGCAGGCCCGCCAGGCCCAGTTACAGGCGGCTGAACAGCACGCCCTGGCCGAAGCCACCCGGGCCCAATTGCAGGGTGTCCAGGAGCAACTCGCCGAACTGCGCGAGCGCCAGCACCGCGAGCAGCAACTGCACGCCGAGGTGCAGGAGCGCCATGCGCGCCTGGCCGAAGAGCATGCGACGCTCAGGACCACCCTGGAGCAGAAGGAAGAGCACTTCCAGGCGCAGCAACTGCTGCTGCGCGAGAGTCGCGAGCAACTCAAGCTGGAATTCGAGCAACTGGCCGGACGCATCTTCGACGCCAAGGGCCAGGCCTTCGCCCAGCACAGCCAGCAATCCCTGGATGCCCTGCTGCGGCCGTTCCGCGAGCAGATCGAGGGCTTTCGCGCCAAGGTCGAGGACATCCACCACAAGGATGTCCAGCAGCAGGCCGCCCTCGGCCAGCAGCTGCTCGACCTCAAGGAGCTCAACCGCCAGATCACCCAGGAGGCCCACGACCTGGCCACCGCCCTGCGCGGTCAGAAGAAGGCCCAGGGCAACTGGGGCGAGCTGATCCTGGAAAACGTGCTGGAGCGCTCCGGTCTGCGCGAGGGCCGCGACTTCGTGCGCGAGCGCAGCTTCACCACCGAGACCGGCCGGCGGCGACCGGACGTGCTGGTCCATCTGCCGCAGAAGAAGCACCTGGTGGTGGACGCCAAGGTGTCGCTCAACGCCTATACCCGCTACGTCAACAGCGAGGACGAGGGCGAGCGGCGCCTGGCCCTGGGCGAGCACGTGCGCGCCGTGGGCGAGCGCATCCGTGAGCTGGCCGATCGCGAGTACTTCAGCCTGCCGGGGCTGAATTCGCCGGAAATGGTCTTCCTCTTCATTCCTATCGAATCGGCCTTCGTCGAGGCGCTCAAGGCCGACGAGAGCCTGTTCCAGCGCGCCATCGAGCAGAACGTGCTGGTGGCCACGCCCACCACCCTGCTGACCAGCCTCAATATCGTCCGCCAGCTCTGGCGCTTCGAGGACCAGAATCGCCACACCGCCGAACTGGCCGAGCGCGCGGGCAAGGTCTACGACAAACTGCGCACCTTTCTCGGCAGCATGGACGGCATCGGCAAGAGCCTGGACAAGGCCGGCGAAGCCTATCGCAAGGCCTGCGGCCAACTGGTGGGCGGCCCGGGTAACCTGGTCAAGCAGGTGGCCGACTTCAAGGAACTGGGCGTGGCGGTACGCACCGAACTGGACGGCCAGTGGACCGAGCGGGCGGAGCTGGAGCTGACGATGGTCGAGCTGGAAGCCGCCGCCGAGTCTTCCGACCGGGACTGATTCGGGAAGACCTGGCAGGAGAGCCGGCGATCCGCCTGGACGATTCGGGGAGGAGGACGGTACGCCTGACCGGCGCCAGGTGCACCGGTCAGGCAGTAGGGCTTAGTGGTGCTCGCGGGTGGCGCGGAATTTGATCTCGGGCCAGCGCTCTTCCATCAGCGCCAGGTTGACCCGGGTCGGCGCCAGATAGGTGAGGTGGCCGCCACCATCCACCGCCAGGTTCTCGAAGGCCTTGTTCTTGAAGTCTTCGAGCTTCTTCTTGTCGTCGCACTCGATCCAGCGCGCCGACCAGACGTTGATGGCCTCGTAGGCGCACTCCACCTTGTATTCTTCCTTCAGGCGGCTGGCGACCACGTCGAACTGCAGCACACCCACCGCGCCGAGCACGATGTCGTTGTTGCGCTCGGGGAAGAACACCTGGGTGGCGCCTTCCTCGGCCAGTTCCTGCAGACCCTGGCGCAGCTGCTTGGATTTCAGCGGATCCTTGAGACGCACGCGGCGGAACAGTTCCGGGGCGAAGTGCGGGATACCGGTGAAGCCCAGCGCTTCGCCTTCGGTGAAGGTGTCGCCGATCTGGATGGTGCCGTGGTTGTGCAGGCCGATGATGTCGCCGGCGAAGGCCTCGTCCAGGTGCTCGCGCTCGCTGGAGAAGAAGGTCAGGGCGTCGGCGATCTTCAGATCCTTCTTGATGCGCACATGGCGCAGCTTCATGCCCTTCTCGTACCTGCCCGAGCAGATGCGCATGAAGGCGATGCGGTCGCGGTGCTTGGGGTCCATGTTCGCCTGGATCTTGAACACGAAGCCGGAGAACTTCTCTTCCACCGGCTCCACCACCCGCTCGTGGGCGGCACGCGACAGCGGGCGCGGGGCCCAGTCGACCACGGCGTCGAGCACCTGGTCGACGCCGAAGTTGCCCAGGGCGGTACCAAAGAATACCGGGGTCATCTCGCCGCGCAGGAAGGCCTCGCCATCGAATTCGTGGCAGGCGCCCTGCACCAGCTCCAGCTCCTCGACGAACCGGTCGTAGAGATCGCCCAGGTGCGCGCGGGCCTCGTCGGAGTCCAGCTTGTCGATGGTCTTGGTGGCGATGCGCTCGTGGCCATGGCCGGGGGTATAGACGTAGATGCGGTCGTCCGAGAGGTGATAGACGCCCTTGAAGTCGCGGTAGCTGCCGATCGGCCAGGTGATGGGCGCGGCCTTGATCTTGAGCACCGCCTCGATCTCGTCGAGCAGTTCGATGGGATCGCGGATGTCGCGGTCGAGCTTGTTGATGAAGCTGACGATGGGGGTGTCGCGCAGGCGGCAGACGTCCATCAGGGCGATGGTGCGGGGTTCGACGCCCTTGCCACCGTCGAGCACCATCAGCGCCGAATCCACCGCGGTCAGGGTGCGGTAGGTGTCTTCGGAGAAGTCTTCGTGGCCGGGGGTGTCGAGCAGATTGATCATGTGCTCGCGGTAGGGGAACTGCATCACCGAGGTGGTGATGGAGATGCCGCGCTGCTTTTCCATCTCCATCCAGTCGGAGGTCGCGTGGCGATCGGATTTGCGCGACTTCACCGTACCCGCGACGGCGATGGCCTGGCCCATCAGCAGCAGCTTTTCGGTGATGGTGGTCTTGCCCGCGTCGGGGTGGGAAATGATGGCGAAGGTACGGCGCTTGGCGACTTCGGCGGCCTGGGTGGTCATGGATGAACCTGGGCGGGAAGAAAAAAGAGGGGGCGGAGTATAGCAGAGGGCAGCCCCACCGGCTTGGGGTCGGCAGGGCTGCGCCAGGCGCCGCTCAGCGCTGCGGCTGGATGTTGCCGCCGCAGCAGGGCGGGGTGCGTTTGCGGCGGACCAGCCGCTTGCCCAGCGCCATGCCCGGGATCTCGATGTACCTGTGGGTCAGGCAGGCGAAGGCGAAGACCACCGCCAATTCCACCACCACCACCAGGTTGTCCAGCACGGCGCTGCCGGTGGCGATGTAGCGGATCATGAAGGGCAGCGGCGCGTCGTGGGACGGCGCCACCACGGTGAGGTCCTGGTGCAGCAGCTTGCCGAGCACGATGAAGGCGCTCTTGAACACGAAGATCACCGCGGCGTGGCACAGGTAGATCGAATAGGACAGCACCCCCAGGCGCACGAAGACGGCGTGATGCAGCACGCTGGAGACCAGGCCGCGCTCGAAGGCGAAGGTGAGGATGGTGACGCAGAACACCAGGGTCGCCAGCACGCCCTTCTTGGGCACCGGCAGGTCGGAGGTCATCACCGCGGCACCGGCGATCAGGCAGGCCAGCTCCAGCAGGGTGCCGCCGAATTGCCCCTGGTTGTGCTGCTTGATCCAGACATAGAGGCGATAGGTACAGGCGCCGGCGAAAAAGCACGACAGACCGCGAAAGATCTCGGTCTTCAGCGGCAGGAAGGGAAACAGCAGCTGCACGAAGGCCAGCAGGGCGATCGCCAGGAACCATTGGCGTTGATGACCCTGGCCCTTGAGCACGAGCAGACCGAAGACCAGATAGAGGTAGAACTCGATACTGATGCTCCAGGACGGGTAGTTGAAGGAGCCAGTGATGGCCTGGCCCAGCCAGGATTGCAGCAGCAGCAGATTGGGCAGGAATTGCTCGGGCGCGGTGGCGCCGCTGAAGGCCGGATCGTTGAAGCCGACCCCCAGTTTTTCCGCCAGCAGGCGGCCGCATTCCAGCAGTACATAGAGCCCGAGCATGGCCAGGTGCAGCGGCAGGATCCGCGCCGAGCGACTGATGGCGAAGTCGCGATAGTCGTCCAGGGTGCGCAACCGGTTTTCGTAGGTGTGCATGAGCACGAAGCCGCTGAGCACGAAGAAGAATTCGACGAACAGATAGGCGTTGGCGATCAGCGGATTTTCCGAGGCGGCCTGAACGACATAGGTATGGAACAGGACGACGGCGACGGCCAGCAGACCGCGAAAGCTATCCAAAGCGACAAATCTTTCCATGGGATATCCCTGAGGGTGCGGCAAGAAAGGCGAACGGATGCAGCGCTGCCGTTAGGGGGAAAGAGCGGAGGGGTAATGCGGAAGAACGATAGCTGACATGGCATCCTGGCTCTTGTGCATCGCAAGCGTCTTAATAGTCGCACTATTACTTGCTGTTACATTTTGATCGCCAAAAGCCAGCAAGTTCTTGCTAGGCCGTCCATGGCCGGGCGTTTTGTGATTGGGGTCACCGTTTTCCGGACAAGTTGGCGCATAACTGCAAGAAGGCACCGCCTGGTTCGCCCGGCGGCGCTTTCAGCGGCGGGGACCCAGCGTCTGGCAGTCGGCCGGCTTCACGTACTTCTGCAGCACGCTCCACTGCGGCCGGGGTTTGCCCTTGACCGGCTCGATCGCCAGCGGGTAGTCGCCCCAGTTGGGACCGGCCGCCCAGTACATGGCCGGGATGCATTCCTGACGCAGCCGTGCCAGCAAGCGGTCCATGGCCGCCAGCCAGCGGGGATCGTTGTCCGGTACGCCGAATTCACCGATGTGACCACGCTTGCCGTGCTGCTTGAGCCAGGTGATGAAGGGCTCGACCCGGCGGATGCCGACGTCCGGGTCGAAGTCGGTCATGTCCTTCTTGAGGTATTTGCCGCCACCGTCGTTGTCGAAATAGACGTGCGCCGAATAGATCAGGTTGTCGGCTGGGTCCTTGAGACCGAGCAGCTTGGCGTTGTAGCGCGGCCAGAGATAGCTGCTGGACCAGCCGTTGCCTTCGATCAGGATCGGTCGCGTCCGGTCGACGTCACGCACGGCGTCGATGCCATGCTGCGCCGCCACCGGCCACTGCTCAACCGCATCGTGGGGCTCGTTCATGATGTCGTAGGCGGCCAGGGCAGGGTGCTCGTGCCAGCGCTGGGCGATTCGCCGCAGGACATCGGCATAGGCCGGATAGGGCACCGCTGCACTGCCGATGACCTGGCCGCGGTATCTCATGTAGTTGTGCAGATCCAGGATCACGCTCATGCGATAGCGCTTGGCATTGTCCAGGGTCTGGTCGATCAGCTTGGCGTAGACGGGGTCCAGGGGTTGCCCCAGACGCGGCTGCAGGCGCTCCCAGATGACCGGGAAGCGGATCACCCGGATGCCCTTGGTCGCCCAGCGCCGGTAATGACCGGCGTCGGGAAAGAAATAGTTGGTGCCCGGTTTGCCCGGCAATACCTGAGGCGCAAAGCCGGCGCCGGAGAAATTCAGTCCGACCAGATCGGTGGGGAAGTCCCGCGGAGCGGCCTGGGTGACCGGTGTGGCTGCCAGGCAGCAGAGCAGGGCGAACAGGATGGTGATAGCGGATTGCAGGCGTAGCGTCATCGGCAAGGTCCCGGACAGTGACGGAAGACGTTGGGTCATCGGGCGCAGTGGCTCGACTCGCCATCAGGCCCGAAGGGACGCCGGGAAGTTGCAGTGCAACGCTCAGAAGGTGCGCCAGACAACGTTAATGCCAGGCGAAATCAGCGAAATGCGAGCTGGGTAAGGCTGTCAGGCAGCGCAAGGCTGGACGTTGGGGCGTCTGGCGAAGGGCGGAATGAAAGACGCGGGAGCGAGTAATGAGCTGCCTGTGACTACTTTCCATCGGTTGATGGCGCAGGCAGATCATTCGAAAGCGGTTTTCAGCGACGCAAGCAGATGCCAGCCCACTGCTCGGCTTCGCGGCGGGCCGAAGCCTCATCATCGAAGTCGGCGATCAGGCCGCCATGAGCATAGACCACGACCCAATTTTCCACCTTGGGTTGCAGCAGCATTACGGGGGCAGAGGATAGAACAGCAGAGTCCAACGATGCACAAGCCGTCATGTCATTCATAACGTTCCCTTTGAAGTTAGCTCAATGAATAGTCTGTTGTTATAGCGGTACCAGGAATGGCGCTTGGTGCTATCACTGGGCCACCTATTGACCTTGGTATGGCTGAATGTTCCCTCAAAGCGTCAGCCACTCGTCGGCATGATAAAGAGGTGCCAAAACCTCGTCACCGCACTGGCGCACAGAAAGATGTTTCAGCGATGACCGTACGTCAGCCAGGCTGTGTACTGCGCCACGAAACCAAGGCGGCTCGCGACATTATCTGAGACGGGGTTCGCGCGGGTTCTGCAAAGTAGCTAACAGTAAAGGTATTAAATTTATCGTCACATATTTTTCAGCGGCTCTAGCCCGCGCCTCTCGCCTCCGGCGGGATATGAGAGCCTCTCGCCCGGGCCTTTCACCTTGTCAAGCCATACAGTTTTCGCGATCGGATTGGCATTGAGCGAGTCTATTGGGTTAGCCTGAAAAGGAGCTGACGAACTATCGACTGCGATGGGCGTCAATCTCTTCGGTCGAGGCAAGGCGCCATGTCGTTCCTCAGGAGCGACACCCAAGGGCTAGGCAGATCCGAGATCCGCAGTGCCCCGTTGGTCCAGCCGGCATACCCGCCATGCCCTGCTGTGTCTCGACCCTGAACCCGGACAGCCGTCCTGCGCCTCGCTCCTGTCGCGAGGTCCGCACCCGGAAGGCATGCGGCCTGTCCGCTCGTTGAAGGAGCCTGACATGGCGAAGTTCAAGACCCTCCTGCTCGGCACGGCCGTGGGAGTGGTGATCCTGGCACTGCTGGTGCACTGGATCGGTAGGGATACCCTCGCTACCTATCGCGCGGATCTGCTGTTCTATCTCCAGGCACATCTCTACCTGGTGGCCGTTTCCATGGTACTGGCGCTGCTGGTGGGACTCCCCGCCGGGGTGCTGCTCAGTCGACCGCGATTCGCCCGCAGCGCCGAGGGCTTCATGCAGGTGTTCAACATCGGCAATACCGTACCGCCGCTGGCGGTGCTGGCCATCGCCCTGGGCATCGCCGGCATTGGCGACGGACCGGCGATCCTGGCGCTGTTCCTCGCCTCGCTGCTGCCCATCGTGCGCAACACCTACGAGGGGCTGAGGAACGTGCCCGCCTCGCTCAAGGAAGCGGCCACCGGCATCGGCATGACGCCTGCCCAGGTGCTGACCAAGGTCGAGCTGCCCAATGCCGTGCCCATCATCATCGGCGGGGTACGGGTCGCCCTGGCGATCAATGTCGGCACCACGCCACTGGTGTTCCTGATCGGCGCCAACAGCCTGGGCAGCCTGATCTTTCCCGCCATCGCCCTGGAGAACCAGTCACAGCTGCTGCTGGGCGCCGCCGCCACCGCACTGCTGGCGCTGCTGCTGGACGGCCTGGTGCTGCTCGCCAGTCGCCTTTGGCTGGAACGCGGCCTGGCCCGCTAAGGAGACGAGATGAAGAAGTTGCTTATCGCCCTGGGCGCCGCCTGGTTCGGGCTGGCGCTGGCCAGTGGTGCCCAGGCCGATCCGATCCGCATCGGTGCCAAGGTCTTTACCGAGCAGGCCATCCTCGCCGAGCTCACCGGGCAGTATCTGTCCAGGCACGGTTACCAGCCGGAGATCGTCGGCGGCCTGGGCAGCACCATCGCCTGGAACGGCGTGAAGAACGCCCAGCTCGACCTGACCTGGGAATACACCGGCACCTCGCTGGTGGCCTACAACCATGTCACCGAACGGCTGGACAAGGACGCTTCCCTCCAGCGGGTCAAGGAGCTGGACGCGAAGGTCGGCCTGGCCTGGCTGGCGCCCACCCGCTTCAACAACACCTATGCCCTGGCGCTACCGGAAAAGGTCGCTCTGCAGCATCCCGAACTGAACAGCATCAGTGACCTGGCCCGGCTGCTCAAGGGCGAGGCCGGCAAGCGGCACCTCACCGCGCTGGACATCGAGTTCGCCAACCGCTCCGATGGCCTCGCCGGCCTGGTCAAGGCCTATGGCCTGAGCTACACCCGTGACGATATCCGCCAGATGGACCCGGGGCTGGTCTATACCGCGCTGCGCAACGGCCAGGTCTTCACCGGCCTGGTCTACACCACCGACGGCCGGCTGGACGCCTTCAGGCTCAAGGTGCTGGAGGACGACAAGGGCTACTTCCCCGACTACACCGCCGCCCCCGTGGTGAACGCCCAGTACCTGGCCAAGCACCCGGATCTCGCCGCGTTGCTCAAACCCCTGGCGGAAAGCCTGGACCAGGCCACCATGCGCCAGCTCAATGCCAAGGTGGACATCGAGCGGCAGACGCCGGCCCAGGTGGCCCGCGACTTCCTCGCCCAGCACCCACTAGATGGAGGGCAATGACCCATGGATTTCGTCACCTCCTTCAATCACATCGACTGGCTGCAGGTCCTCGAACTGACCCGCCAGCACATCACCCTGGTGGGGATCGCCGTTACCCTGGCGATCCTGGTGGGCGTGCCCCTGGGCATCCTCATGACCCGCTATCCCTGGCTGGCCGGACCGCTGCAGGCGATGGCCACGGTGGTCATGACGCTGCCCTCCATCGCCCTGTTCGGCCTCTTGCTGCCGTTCTATTCCAAATTCGGCCAGGGCCTCGGTCCGCTGCCGGCCATCACCGCGGTCTTTCTCTATTCGCTGCTGCCGATCCTGAGGAACACCTACCTGGCGCTGACCAGCGTCGAGCCGGGCATTCGCGAGGCGGGGGCCGGCATCGGCATGACCTTCTGGCAGCGCCTGCGCATGGTCGAGCTGCCCATCGCCCTGCCGGTGATCCTGGCCGGGGTGCGCACCGCCGTGGTCATGAACATCGGCGTCATGACCATCGCCGCCACCATCGGCGCCGGTGGCCTGGGCGTGCTCATCCTCACCTCCATCAGCCGCAGCGACATGGCCACCCTCATCGTCGGCGCGGTGCTGGTCAGCCTGCTGGCCATCGTTGCCGACCTCGTCCTGCAGTGGCTGCAACGCCGCCTCACCCCGCGCGGCCTGCGCAGCGCCCCTTAAGGAGCCCCAGATGATCGAACTCGACCGCCTGACCAAGACCTTCAAGCAGCACGGCAAGGACGTGACCGCGGTGGACGCCGTGAGCCTCACCGTGGAGGAGGGCCAGATCTGCGTCTTCCTCGGCCCCTCCGGCTGCGGCAAGACCACCACGCTGAAGATGATCAACCGCCTCATCGAGCCCACCTCGGGGCGGGTGCTGATCAATGGCGAGGACACCACCGGCATCGACGAGGTGACCCTCAGACGCCATATCGGCTATGTGATCCAGCAGATCGGCCTGTTCCCCAACATGACCATCGAGGAAAACATCACCGTGGTGCCCAAGCTGCTGGGCTGGGACAAGAAGAGATGCCGCGAGCGCGCCACCGAGCTGATGAGCATGGTGCAGCTCGAACCCAAGCAGTACCTGTCGCGCTATCCGCGCGAACTGTCCGGTGGCCAGCAGCAGCGCATCGGCGTGATCCGCGCCCTTGCGGCCGAGGCGCCGCTGCTGCTGATGGACGAACCCTTCGGCGCGGTGGATCCGATCAATCGCGACGCCATCCAGAACGAGTTCTTCCAGATGCAGCGGGCACTGAACAAGACGGTGATCATGGTCAGCCACGACATCGACGAGGCCATCCGCCTGGGCGACAAGATCGCGGTGTTCCGCGGCGGGCGCCTGGTGCAGTTCGATCACCCGGACACCCTGCTGGCCCATCCCAAGGACGACTTCGTCAGCAACTTCGTCGGCCAGGACAGCACCCTCAAGCGTCTCCTGCTGATCCGCGCCGAGGATGCGGCCGACAACGCGCCTTCGATCCAGGCCGAGACCCTGATCGGCGATGCCGTGGAATTGATGGAGGAGCACGATCGCCGCCATGTGGTGGTGACGGATGCCGCCAACAAGGGCCTGGGCTACGTGCGCCGCCGCGACCTGCGCGGCCAGAGCGGGCCGGTGGCGCCCTTCATCGCCCCGTTCAAGGCCACCGCGGCCTTCGACGAGCACCTGCGCATCCTGCTGTCGCGCATGTACCAGTTCAACAGTTCCTGGCTGCCGGTGCTCAGCGCCGACAACGACTTCCTCGGCGAGGTCACCCAGGAATCCATCGCCGACTATCTCAGCAGCGGTCGGTCGCGCGGCAAGACCACCATCGTCTCGCCGGCGGAGCAGGTGGCAGGGTAGGCGCGGGAAGCATATCGGCGCAGAGTCTGTTCAAGGGTTCGCGAGCTAGAGCCGAACAAGGCCCAGGCGGTCCCGCGAAGACACCTGAGGAAGCGGAGCGGACTCGCGCTCGACCAGGCGCGCGCGCTAGTTTACGAGGGGTAAATGGGCATTCCGGCCGGGCTGGCGACCCAGGGCTTCTTCAATGCGGTTTGGCCGACGCGCAGCACAGGCTTGGAATAGGCTCTCAGGGGCGGATCTCGATCAGGGTGCCGTCCTTGACCAGTCCCCAGACCTCGCGCATGTCGTGGTTGGTCATGGCGATGCAGCCCTCGGTCCAGTTCAGCGAGTTGAAGTACCACTCCGGGTACTCCTCGTCGATGGGCGTGCCGTGCAGCATGATCATGCTACCGGGACGCACGCCGGCCTGAGTGGCGCGGACCAGGTCTTCGCGATTGGGATAGGAGATGTGCATGGCCAGGTTGAACTTGTCGCTGGTCTTTCGCCAGTCGATCCAGTAGAACCCTTCCGGGGTGCGCTTGTCGCCCTCGCGCAGCTTGGGGCCGCGGGGATTCTTGCCCAGCGAGATGCGATAGGACTTCATCACGGTATCGCCGCTGAGCAGTTGCAGCTGATTGCGCGACTTGATGACCAGCACCTTGTCGATCAGCGGTGCGGCCGGCTGGCGGATCACCGTGACGCTGGTACTGGCCTGCGCCAACTGGGGAAGCAACGAACCGCACAGCACATAGCAGAGCGCCAACAACAGGTGCAACGGACGCATGTCGGGAAGATCCTCGGAAGAGCTCAGGCGGGCTTGGGTGCGACCACCATGGGAGCCATGCCCTCGTGGCGCAGTGGGAAGTCGCCCTGGCGGCGGTCGGCGAAGAAGCATTCTAATGTTCGCTTGATGGTCGGAAAAGCCAGAGACGACCAGGGGATGTCGGCTTCGTCCAGAAGGCGTACGTCCAGGCTTTCCTCGCCGACGCCAAAGCGTCCGTCGACCAGTTCGCCACGGAACAGCATGTAGATCTGGTCGATGTGCGGCAGGTCGAAGAGGGTATAGAGCTCCAGGCCCTGCACCTGCGCGCCGGCTTCTTCGAAGGTCTCGCGGGCGGCGGCCTCGGTGGTGGTCTCGCCGTTTTCCATGAAGCCCGCCGGCAGCGTCCAGTACCCCTTGCGCGGCTCGATCGCGCGCTGGCAGAGCAACACCTTGCCCTCCCAGGTCGCCAGGCAGCCGGCCACCACGCGCGGATTCTGATAATGCACTGCGCCGCACTGGCTGCAGACCAGGCGCATCCGGTTGTCACCCGCGGGAATGCGTTCTTCCAGCTGTCCGCCACAGTGATTGCAATGCTTCATGGTTCATCCTCGTTTTGCTGCAGTGTGCCGGGGCGCTCCCGGGGCTCGCAAGCGATGGCTGGGCTTGGGATTGCCCGACGGGCGTGCCATGATCCAGGGGATACGATGAGCAAGGGAGAATTCCGGCGTGGATGAGTTGCTCCAGCGCCTGCGTCACTATCAGCCGCGCACCCTGAGCGGCACCGAAAGCTACCAGGAAGCGGCGGTGCTGGTCCCCATCATTCGCGGCGAGCATCCCGAGTTGCTGCTCACCCTGAGGGCCAGCAACCTGTCCACCCACGGCGGCGAGGTGGCGCTGCCGGGCGGTCGCCGTGATCCCGAGGACGCCGACCTGGTCGCCACCGCCTTGCGCGAGGCCGAGGAAGAGGTCGGCCTGCCGCCGGGCCTGGTGGAGGTGATCGCCCCCCTGAGTCCGCTGGTGTCGCGCTACGGCCTGGCGGTGACCCCCATCGTCGCCCTGATTCCCGATCAGCTCGACTACATCCCCAGCGAAGCCGAGATCGCCGCGATCTTCACCGTGCCCCTGCAGTTCTTCTGCGAGGTGCCGCCGGATTACACCCTCAGGGTCGACCACGCCGGCCTGCGCTGGCAGGTGCCCAGCTATCAGTATGGCGAGCACCGCATCTGGGGGCTGACGGCGGTGATCATCGTCGAACTGGTCAACCTGCTGTACGACGCCGGTATCGTGCTCAAGGCACCGCCCAAGCGGGATTGAGCGGTATCGGCAAGGTAAAGGCACATGCCAAGTCGGGCATTAACGGGCACAATGCGCGGCCATTCGAGGGAAGCCGCATGACCACCGCCGATTCATCCGTGCGTTCGCCCTGCGTCCATGTCTGTGCCCTGGACGAACAGGACATCTGCATCGGTTGCCAGCGCAGCGCCGCCGAGATCACCCGCTGGATGTCCATGAGCGACAGCGAGCGCCGCGAGGTGCTGCTGCGCTGCGACGAGCGGGCGCGGGCGGGCGGTGCGGCCTTCCTGACCTGACATCAGCCGGAGAGATCTGTCATGCCCCGTATCGGTACCCCCCTGTCCCCCAGCGCCACCCGCGTGCTGCTCTGCGGCTCCGGCGAACTGGGCAAGGAAGTCGTCATCGAACTGCAGCGCCTGGGCGTCGAGGTCATCGCCGTGGATCGCTACGCCGATGCCCCGGCCATGCAGGTCGCCCACCGCAGCCATGTCATCGACATGCTCGACGGCGCCGCGCTGCGCGCGGTGATCGAGCGCGAGCAGCCGCATTTCATCGTGCCGGAAATCGAAGCCATCGCCACCGCCACCCTGGTGGAGCTGGAAGGCGAAGGCTACACCGTGGTGCCCACTGCCCGCGCCGCCCAGCTGACCATGAATCGCGAAGGCATCCGTCGCCTCGCCGCCGAGGAACTGGGCCTGCCCACCTCGCCCTATCATTTCGCCGACACCTACGAAGACTACGCCGCCGCCGCCGAGGCGCTGGGCTATCCCTGCGTGGTCAAGCCGATCATGAGTTCCTCGGGCAAGGGCCAGAGCCTGCTGCGCAGCGCCGATGAGCTGCAGGCCGCCTGGCAGTACGCCCAGGAAGGCGGTCGTGCCGGCAAGGGCCGGGTGATCGTCGAGGGCTTCGTCGACTTCGACTACGAGATCACCCTGCTGACCGTGCGCCACGTCGGTGGCACCGCCTTCTGCGCGCCGGTCGGGCATCGTCAGGTCAAGGGCGACTACCACGAGTCCTGGCAGCCCCAGGCCATGAGCGAGCAGGCCCTGGCCGAATCCGAGCGGGTCGCCCGCGCCGTCACCGAGGCCCTGGGTGGTCGTGGCCTGTTCGGCGTGGAGCTGTTCGTCAAGGGCGACCAGGTCTGGTTCAGCGAGGTCTCGCCGCGGCCCCATGACACCGGCCTGGTGACCCTGATCTCCCAGGACCTCTCCGAATTCGCCCTGCACGCCCGCGCCATCCTCGGCCTGCCGATTCCCACCATCCGCCAGTTCGGCCCCTCGGCCTCGGCGGTGATCCTGGTGGACGGCGACTCGCGCCAGACCGCCTTCGCCAACCTGGGCGCGGCCCTGGCCGAACCCGACACCGCACTGCGTCTGTTCGGCAAGCCGGAGGTGAAGGGGCAGCGGCGCATGGGCGTGGCCCTGGCCCGCGATGAAAGCATCGAGGCCGCGCGGGCCAAGGCCGTGCGTGCGTCTCAGGCGGTGAAGGTCGAGTTGTAACGTCGTCTGCGCATCACGAAAAAAGGGCCCGCGGGGCCCTTTTTTATTGGGTAGAAAAATCTACAGCGACTGGTCACGCGTTTCGCGCATGCAGAGCACCGCCACCAGGCTGATGGCCGCCGCCGCCGAGACATAGCCGCCCACCCAGCTCAGGCCGCCGGCTTCCACCAGTTGCTGCGCGGCATAGGGCGCCAGGGATGCGCCGAGGATGCCACCCAGGTTATAGGCGGCCGAGGCGCCGGTGTAGCGCACCTGGGTGGGGAAGATTTCCGGTAGCAGGGCGCCCATGGGGCCGAAGGTCATGCCCATGAGAAACAGCTCCAGGGCCAGGAACAGGCCGACCGCCTGGCTGGAGCCGTGGGTCAGCAGCGGCTCCATGGCGAAGCCCGACAGCAGGGCGGCGATGGCGCTCACCGCCAGTACCGGCTTGCGGCCGAAGCGATCCGCCAGCCAGGCCGACAGCGGCGTGGCCAGAGCCATGAACAGCACCGCCACGCAGAGCAGGCCGAGGAATTCCTGGCGGCTGTAGCCGAGGTTCTTCACCCCGTAGCTCAGCGAGAACACCGTGGAGATGTAGAAGAGGGCGTAGCACACCACCATGCTCAGAGCGCCCAGCAGCACCGCCTTGCCATGCTTGCCGAAGGTCTCGACCATGGGCAGACGCAGCTTCTCGCGGCGGGCCATGGCCTCGGCGAACACCGGCGTCTCGTGCAGCGACAACCGCACATAGAGGCCGACCACCACCAGCAGGGCGCTGAGCAGGAAGGGGATGCGCCAGCCCCAAGCGCGGAATTGCTCGTCGTCCAGCAGTAGCGCCAGGGCCAGGAACAGGCCGTTGGCCATGAGAAAGCCGATGGAGGGGCCGAGCTGGGGGAACATGCCGAACCAGGCGCGCTTGCCGGGTGGGGCATTCTCGGTGGCCAGCAGCGCCGCGCCGCCCCATTCGCCGCCCAGGCCCAGGCCCTGGCCGAATCTCAGTAGACACAGCAGGATCGGTGCCCAGACGCCGATGCTGGCATAGCCGGGCAGGAGACCGATCAGGGTGGTGGAGATGCCCATCAGCAGCAGCGAGGCCACCAGGGTGGACTTGCGGCCGATGCGATCGCCGAAATGGCCGAACAGCAGCGAACCCAGGGGGCGCGCCAGGAAGGCGATGCCGAAGGTGATGAAGGCGCTGAGGGTCTGGGCCATGCCCGCGCCCTGGGGAAAGAACACCGGGCCAATCACCAGGGCCGCGGCCGTGGCATAGACGTAGAAGTCGTAGAACTCGATGGCGGTGCCGATGAAGCTGGCGGTGGCCACGCGGGTGGGGGAGTTGCGCGGCACGGAGGTGGGCGCGTCGAAGGCGGCAGCGGTCGTGGACATGCAGGGGTACCGGGCAGTCGTTCTTGTAGGAGGCGTCTGCCGGAGCGGCCCGATGGGGCAGCGGCTGTCCGAGGATGGGGACGGGCGGGACGACCTGTTATGACGTGCCGGGCGCGACATGGCTGTTGGCCGGGTCGCGCCGAACGTGGTTCGGTCGCCTGATTATGCAGGCAGTGGAACGACGACTGTCAACGATGCAGGATGAATTCCCGCACCAGCTTGCTCCCGAAGTAGGCCAGCATCAGCAGGATGAAGCCCAGCAGCGTCCAGCGGATCGCCGTATGGCCGCGCCAGCCCAGGCGATGGCGGCCCCATAGCAGGATGCCGAACACCACCCAGGCGATGCAGGAGAGCACCGTCTTGTGGATCAGGTGCTGGGCGAACATGTCCTCGACAAAGAACCAGCCGGAGATCAGCGCCAGTGACAGCACTACCCAGCCAGCCCAGAGAAAGCCGAACAGCAGGCTTTCCATGGTCTGTAGCGGCGGAAAGCTGCGGATCAGTCCCGAGGGGTGCTTGTTCTTGAGTTGATGGTTCTGCAACAGCACCAGGCAGGACTGCAGCACCGCCAGGGTGAAGAGACCATAGGCGATGATCGACAGCAGTACGTGCACGACGATCTTGGGCGAGACGTCCAGCGGGGTCACGGTGCCCGGCGGCACGAATTCGGCCAGCAGCGCGGTGACGGCGCCGAGGGGATAGACCAGCACCAGCAGCGGTTGCAGCGGCATGCGCAGGCAGCCGATCAGCATCAGGGCGATGGCGGTCGCCGAGATCAGGCTGGAGGCGTCGAAGAAGTCCAGACTCAGGGTCGGCTCGAGGATCAGCTGCAGATAGACGGCCAGGGCGTGGGGCAGCAGGGCCAGGATGCCGGCGCCCAGGACCAGGGGCTTGCTCGACGGCTGTTTGCGCAGCAGGCAACTGCCCTGGTAGAGGGTCGCGAGCAGATAGAGGGCGGCGGCCAGGAGAGTGGGCAGCAGGGCGTGCATGGTCCGGTTTCAGCAGAGCGGAAAGCAGGCGAGTGTGGCACAGACAGGGCGGTACAGAAAGTCTGAGCCGCGCCCTGGTGCCGGTTGACCAGACCGGGCGAACCCTGGCTGCCGGCGGGTGGTCCCAAGAGGTACATATCTTGAAGAGGTCGCGACCATGCTTAAATTTCTCGGCGGTACCATGGGCATCATCTTTCTGATCGGCCTGGTGGTGGTCATCGGCATCTTCTCCCTGATCTTCTGATCCCGTCCCCGCGGGCATCGGCCCTGGCGTCGGTGCCTCTTTCCCTGCTTTCAGTGGCGCGCCGATCCAGGCCCTGCTGAAGGTTTCACGAGCTACCAGCCCTAGCGGCTATCCCTGGTCAGGCGCTCTTTCGTTATACTTGTCGGTCAGCCGCCGTTTCTGCCCTGGATGTCCGCATGTTCGAGAATCTCACAGACCGCCTGTCCCAAAGCCTGCGCCACATCACCGGCAAGGCCAAGCTCACCGAAGACAACATCAAGGACACCCTGCGCGAGGTGCGCATGGCGCTGCTCGAGGCGGACGTCGCCCTGCCGGTGGTCAAGGAGTTCGTCAACCGGGTCAAGGAGCGGGCGGTCGGCACCGAGGTGTCCAAGAGCCTGACCCCGGGCCAGGCCTTCGTGAAGATCGTGCGCGCCGAGCTCGAAGCCATCATGGGCGCGGCCAACGAGGACCTGGCGCTCAACGTGGCGCCGCCGGCGGTCATCCTCATGGCCGGCCTGCAGGGTGCGGGCAAGACCACCACCGCGGGCAAGCTGGCGCGCTTCCTCAAGGAGCGCAAGAAGAAGACCGTCATGGTGGTCTCCGCCGACGTCTACCGCCCGGCCGCCATCAAGCAGCTGGAAACCCTGGCCGGGGAGGTGGGGGTCACCTTCTTCCCCTCCGACATCAGCCAAAAGCCGGTGGAGATCGCCCAGGCCGCCATCCGCGAAGCCAAGCTCAAGTTCATCGACGTGGTCATCGTCGACACCGCCGGTCGCCTGCACATCGATAGCGAGATGATGGCGGAGATCCAGCAGGTCCACGCTGCCACCAAGCCGGCCGAGACCCTGTTCGTGGTCGACGCCATGACCGGTCAGGATGCCGCCAACACCGCCAAGGCCTTCAATGACGCCCTGCCGCTCACCGGCGTGATCCTGACCAAGGTCGACGGCGATGCCCGGGGCGGCGCCGCCCTGTCGGTCCGCCACATCACCGGCAAGCCGATCAAGTTCATCGGCATGGGCGAGAAGAGCGAAGCCCTCGATCCCTTCCACCCGGATCGCGTCGCCTCGCGCATCCTCGGCATGGGCGACGTCCTCTCGCTGATCGAGCAGGCCGAGCAGACCCTGGATCGCGAGAAGGCCGACAAGCTGGCCAAGAAGCTCAAGAAGGGCAAGGGCTTCGATCTCGAAGACTTCCGCGACCAGCTGCGCCAGATGAAGAGCATGGGTGGCCTGGGTTCGCTGATGGACAAGCTGCCGACCATGATGGGCGGCATGAACATCCAGCAGATGGGCAATGCCCAAGGCGCCGCGGAAAAGCATTTCAAGCAGATGGAAGCCATCATCGACTCCATGACCCCGGCCGAGCGCCGTGATCCGGAGCTGATCAGTGGCTCGCGCAAGAAGCGTATCGCCCTGGGTTCCGGTACCCAGGTGCAGGACGTCGGCCGCCTCATCAAGCAGCACAAGCAGATGCAGAAGATGATGAAGAAGGTCACCGCCAAGGGCGGCATGGCCAAGATGATGCGTGGCATGGGCAGCATGTTCCCCGGTGGCGGCATGCCCAAGATGTGATTTTCCGGTGCCGCCCGTCGCCAGATGGTCGGTACCGGCAAGGGCTCTGCGAGGGGCGTCGGCACCAGTGCTGACGCCCCTCGCAGAGCGACGGGACTCCGCTGTCGGAGTCTCCAGGCTGCCGCGATACCCAGGGCACCGCTTAAAGCCATTGGCAAACCAGGTGACAGCCCTTAGAATATGCGGCCTTTCGGGCCATGTGGCCCAGTGTGCCCACAGCTACAAGCACCGACTACAGGAACGAAGTTCAATGGTAACCATCCGTCTAGCCCGTGGCGGCTCCAAGAAGCGCCCCTTCTACCACCTGACCGTGACCAACAGCCGCAATGCGCGCGATGGTCGTTTCGTCGAGCGCATCGGTTTCTTCAACCCGGTGGCCAGCGGCGCCGAAATCCGTCTGTCGGTGGACCAAGAGCGTGCCAGCTACTGGCTGTCGCAGGGCGCCCAGCCGTCCGAGCGCGTCGCTCAGCTGCTCAAGAGCGCTCAGGCTACCGCCTGAAGACCATGAGTACGCCGACCTCCGCCCCCGACCTGGTGGTCCTGGGCAAGATAGTTTCGGTCTTCGGCGTACGCGGTGAGCTCAAGATCTACTCCTTTACCGATCCGCTCGACAATCTGCTGGACTATCGGACCTGGACGCTAAGGCGCGAAGGCGAGACCCGGCAGGTCAAGGTGCTCGGCGGTCGGTTGCACGGCAAGGTCCTGACGGTACGGCTGCAGGGCCTGGACGATCGTGAAGAAGCCCGCCTGATGGCCGGTTTCGAGATCTGCGTGCCGCGCAGCGAATTGCCCCAGCTGGGCGCCGGTGACTACTACTGGCATCAGTTGGAAGGTCTCAAGGTGATCAATCGCGAAGGCCAGTGGCTGGGTGTGGTGGATCATCTGCTGGAGACCGGGGCCAACGACGTCATGGTGGTCATGCCCTGTGCAGGCAGCCTCGACGATCGTGAGCGTCTGTTGCCTTATCTGCCCGACCAGTACGTGTTGGCGGTGGATCTGGCCAAGGGTGAGATGCAGGTCGACTGGGACGCGGATTTCTGATCCATGCGTATCGATGTCATCAGCCTCTTTCCCGAGATGTTCGAAGCCGTGAGCGCCTATGGCGTGAGCGGTCGCGCGATGAAGCAGGGGCTCCTGGAGCTGACCTGCTACAACCCGCGCAGCTATACCGAGGATCGCCACCAGACCGTGGACGACCGGCCCTTTGGCGGCGGTCCCGGCATGGTCATGAAGATCCAGCCGCTGGAGCGCGCCCTGGCCGATGCCAGGGGGGATTCGGCGGCGAAGGTGATCTACCTGTCCCCCCAGGGTCGCAAGCTCGACCAGGCGGCGGTACGGGAACTGGCGCAGGAGGAACATCTGATCCTCATCGCCGGGCGTTACGAAGGTATCGACGAGCGTTTCATCGAGACGCATGTGGATGAAGAATGGTCGATTGGCGACTATGTGCTGTCCGGCGGTGAATTGCCGGCCATGGTGCTGATCGATGGGGTCACGCGACTGCTGCCCGGAGCCTTGGGGCATGTGGATTCCGCCGAGCAGGACTCGTTTACCGACGGCCTGCTCGATTGCCCGCACTACACCCGACCCGAGGTGTACGAGGGCCGTCGCGTACCCGACGTGTTGCTCAGTGGTAACCACGAGCATATCCGGCGCTGGCGCCTGCAGCAGTCCCTGGGACGCACTGCGGAGCGACGCGCCGATCTTCTGGATGGCCGCTCGCTTTCTGGAGAAGAGCAGAACCTGTTGGCGGAATACCTCCGTCAGCGGAACGATAGTTAGGTATCGATGGCGGGCCGCGGCCTGTCTTAGGAGCAGAGTGACATGACCAACAAAATCATTGCCCAGATCGAAGCTGAGCAGATGAACAAGGAAATCCCGGCGTTCGCCCCCGGCGACACCGTGATTGTCCAGGTTAAGGTGAAGGAAGGCGACCGTCAGCGTCTGCAGGCCTTCGAAGGCGTGGTGATCGGCAAGCGTAACCGCGGCCTGAACAGCGCCTTCACCGTCCGCAAGATCTCCAACGGCGTTGGCGTCGAGCGTACCTTCCAGACCTACAGCCCGCTGGTCGACAGCCTGAGCGTCAAGCGTCGCGGTGACGTGCGCAAGGCCAAGCTGTACTACCTGCGCGAACTGTCCGGCAAGGCTGCCCGCATCAAGGAAAAGCTTTCCTGATCGCGGCGTGACCAGAAAAAAGCAGCTTCGGCTGCTTTTTTCGTTTCTGAGGTTTGAGGTATCGCAGACATGACGACCCGCGAAGCGGAAATCCAGCGGCGCACGGCGCTGTCGGAAACCCGGGTGGCCAAGGCGGTTTTTCCGCCCACCACCAATCATCATGACACCCTGTTCGGCGGCACCGCCCTGGCCTGGATGGACGAAGTGTCCTTCATCACCGCGACGCGCTTCTGTCGCAAGCCGCTGGTGACCGTCTCCACCGACCGGATCGACTTCAACCATCCCATTCCCGCCGGCTCCATCGTCGAGCTGATCGGTCGGGTGGTGAAGGTCGGCAACACCAGCATCAAGGTGCAGGTGGAGGTGTTCGTCGAAGGCATGCTGGCGGAAGGGCGCGAGCGCGCCATCAACGGTGCCTTCAGCTTTGTCGCGGTGGACGGCGAGGGCAAACCGACGCCGGTGCTGCCCGGGTTCGCCGCGTGAGCGCCGAGCGGCTGATCGAGGAATTCCTCGACGCCCTGTGGCTGGAAAAGGGGCTGTCGCCCCATACCCGCAGCGCCTATCGCACCGATCTGCTGGCCTTCGCTCGGTGGCTGGAGGGCAGGGGGCTGACCCTGGAGACGGTCGGTCGCGACGCCGTGCTCGATCACCTCGGCTGGCGCCTGAGCGAGGGTTACCAGGCGCGTTCCACCGCGCGCTTTCTGTCCGGTCTGCGCAGCTTCTACAAGTACAGCGTGCGCGAAGGGCGGATCGCCGAGGACCCGACGCTGCTGGTGAGCATGCCGCAGCTGGGTGCGCCACTGCCCAAGAGCCTGTCCGAGGCGGACGTGGAAGCCCTGCTGGCCGCGCCGGATACCGAGGACACCCTGGGCCTGCGCGACCGCACCATGCTCGAGGTGCTCTATGCCACCGGCCTGCGGGTGACCGAGCTGATCAGCCTGACCCTCGACGAGATCAACCTGCGCGAGGGCTCGCTGCGGGTCTTCGGCAAGGGCAGCAAGGAGCGGCTGATTCCCCTGGGCGAGGAAGCCATCGCCTGGCTGGAGAACTATCTCAGGACGGCACGTCCGCTGCTGCTGGGCGGCCAGCCCGGCGACATCCTCTTTCCCAGCCAACGGGGCACGCCCATGACCCGGCAGACCTTCTGGCATCGCATCAAGCTGCATGCCCAGGTGGCCGGCATCCGCACCTCGCTGTCGCCGCATACCCTCAGGCACGCCTTCGCCACCCATCTGCTCAACCACGGCGCCGACCTGCGCACGGTGCAGATGCTGCTCGGCCATACCAGTCTGTCCACCACTCAGATCTACACCCACGTCGCCCGCGTGCGGCTGCAGCAACTGCACGCCCAGCACCATCCGCGCGGCTAGGGCGGCACCGCCGCAGCCGGCAGGTCTGTGATAGGCTTGCCGGCGTCTCAACAGGAGTCAAACATGCGTATTTCCCGACTGTTGCTCGCCGCTTGCCTGGGGCTCGGCGTGCAACTGGCTCAGGCCGAACCTGAGCAGGCCATTCGCCAGAGCCTGACCGCGCTGCAACCCAATCTCGCCATCGAGTCCATCGCCAAGAGTCCGCTGGAAGGCCTCTACCAGGTCCAGCTCAAGGGCGGCCGTGTGCTCTATGCCAGCGGCGATGGCCAGTTCGTCATGCAGGGCTATCTGTATCAGGTCAAGGACGGCAAGGCCTCCAACCTGACCGAGAAGGCCGAGAACGTCGCCGTGGCGCGGCAGATCAATGGTCTCGATCGCAACCAGATGATCGTCTATCCCGCCCAGGGCGAGACCAAGGCGCACATCACCGTCTTCACCGACACCACCTGCCCCTATTGCCAGAAGCTGCACGCCGAGGTGCCCGAGCTGAACAAGCGCGGCATCGAGGTGCGCTACCTGGCCTTCCCGCGCCAGGGCATGGGCTCGCCGGGCTCCAAGCAGCTGGAGGCGGTGTGGTGCGCCAAGGACAAGCCCGCGGCGCTGAACCAGATGTTCACCGGCCGCGAGGTCAAGTCCGAGAGCTGCCAGAATCCGGTCGCCCAGCAATTCGCGCTGGGACAGAACATGGGTATCCAGGGCACGCCGGCGATCATTCTCGCCGATGGCCAGATGATCCCGGGCTACCAGCCGGCCGACCAGCTGGCGGAAGCCGCAATCGGCGCCCGCTAGGTTTTATACGACGCATCAAGCGCAGGCACTTTCGTACAGGGGCTTGCGCCGCGACAGAGATTTCAACGGAGCCGCGGAGCGGCGCCATACGACATGGGGATAAGGGTGTGAAGCCGGTCAAAGTAGGCATCTGTGGTCTGGGTACCGTGGGCAGCGGGACCTTCAACGTACTCAAGCGTAACGCCGAGGAAATCGCCCGGCGCGCCGGGCGGGGTATCGAGGTGGCGCAGATCGCCCAGCGCCGGCCCAATCCCCAGTGCGACACCGGTAGTACGCCGATCACCGCCGATGTCCTGGCCGTGGCCGACAATCCCGAGATCGACGTGGTGGTGGAGCTGATCGGCGGCTACACCCTGGCTCGCGAGCTGGTACTACGCGCCATCGCCAACGGCAAGCACGTGGTCACCGCCAACAAGGCGCTGATCGCCGTGCACGGCAACGAGATCTTCGCCAAGGCGCGTGAGCAGGGCGTGATCGTCGCCTTCGAGGCCTCGGTGGCCGGTGGCATCCCAGTGATCAAGGCGCTGCGCGAGGGCTTGGCGGCCAACCGCATCAACTGGGTGGCCGGCATCATCAACGGCACCGGCAACTTCATCCTTTCCGAGATGCGCGAGAAGGGTCGCACCTTCCCCGATGTCCTGGCCGAAGCCCAGGCGCTGGGCTATGCCGAGGCCGATCCGACCTTTGACGTCGAAGGCATCGATGCCGCCCACAAGCTGACCATCCTGGCGTCCATCGCCTTCGGCATCCCGCTGCAATTCGACAAGGCCTACACCGAGGGCATCACCCGCCTGACCACCGCCGATGTCGGCTACGCCGAGGCGCTGGGCTATCGCATCAAGCACCTGGGCGTGGCGCGCAGCACCGACCAGGGCATCGAGCTGCGGGTGCATCCGACGCTGATCCCGGCCGATCGCCTGATCGCCAACGTCAACGGCGTGATGAACGCGGTGATGGTCAACGGCGACGCCGTGGGTTCGACGCTGTTCTACGGCGCCGGTGCCGGGCAGGAGCCGACCGCCTCGGCGGTGGTGGCCGACCTGGTGGACGTGGTTCGCGCCATGACCTCGGATCCGGAGAACCGCGTGCCGCACCTGGCTTTCCAGCCCGATGCGCTGTCCGACCATCCGGTGCTGTCGATCGAGGCCTGCGAGAGCGCCTACTATCTGCGCATCCAGGCCAAGGATCACCCGGGCGTGCTGGCCCAGGTGGCGAGCATCCTCTCGGCGCGCGGCATCAACATCGAGTCCATCATGCAGAAGGAAGCCGAGGAACATGACGGCCTGGTGCCCATGATCCTGCTGACCCATCGCGTGACCGAGCGCCACATGGTCGAGGCCATCACCGCGCTGGAAGCCCTGGACGATGTCGTCGGCGATGTCGTCCGCATCCGCGTCGAGCACCTGAACTGAGCAGCCTGGCGGCGCCCGGCGCCGCCGTATTTCCCGAGGTCGAGTCATGCGTTACATCAGTACCCGCGGCCAGGCGCCCGCGCTGAATTTCGAAGAAGTGCTGCTGGCGGGTCTCGCCAGCGATGGCGGTCTCTACGTACCGGAGAACCTGCCGCGCTTTTCCCTGGAGGAGATCGCCTCCTGGGCCGGTCTGCCCTACCACGAGCTGGCTTTCCGGGTGATGAAGCCCTTCGTCGCCGGCTCCATCGCCGATGCCGAATTCAAGGCCATCCTGGAAGAGACCTACGCCGGTTTCGCCCATGGTGCCATCGCGCCGCTGCGCCAGCTGGACGCCAACGAGTGGGTGCTGGAGCTGTTCCACGGCCCGACCCTGGCCTTCAAGGACTTCGCCCTGCAGCTGCTGGGACGGCTGCTCGACCATGTGCTGGCCAAGCGCGGCGAGCGCGTGGTGATCATGGGCGCCACCTCTGGCGACACCGGCTCGGCGGCCATCGAAGGCTGCAAGCGCTGCGAGAACGTGGACATCTTCATCCTGCATCCGCACCAGCGGGTGTCGGAGGTACAGCGCCGGCAGATGACCACGCTGCTGGGTGACAACATCCACAACATCGCCATCGAAGGCAACTTCGACGACTGCCAGGAGATGGTCAAGGCCAGCTTCGCCGACCAGGGTTTCCTCAAGGGCACCCCGCTGGTGGCGGTCAACTCGATCAACTGGGCGCGGATCATGGCCCAGATCGTCTACTACTTCCATGCGGCCCTGCAGCTGGGCGCCCCGGCGCGCTCCATCGCCTTCTCGGTGCCCACCGGTAACTTCGGCGACATCTTCGCCGGTTACCTGGCACGCAACATGGGCCTGCCGGTGAGCCAGCTGGTGGTGGCCACCAACCGCAACGACATCCTGCACCGCTTCATGTCCGGCAACCGCTACGACAAGCAGCAGCTGGAGGCCACGCTGTCGCCCTCCATGGACATCATGGTTTCTTCCAACTTCGAGCGTCTGCTGTTCGACCTGCACGGTCGCGACGGCCTGGCCCTGGCCGAGCTGATGGCGAACTTCCGCAGCAGCGGCACCCTGACGGTGGCGGACGATCGCTGGACCGAAGCGCGCAAGCTGTTCGACTCCCTCGCCGTGAGCGACGAGGAGACCTGCGCCACCATCGCCGAGGTCCATGCCACCACCGGCGAGGTGCTGGATCCGCACACCGCCATCGGCGTGCGCGCCGCCCGTGAGTGCCGGCGCAGCCTGGCCACGCCCATGGTGGTGCTGGGTACCGCGCACCCGGTGAAATTCCCCGAGGCGGTGGAAAAAGCCGGCATCGGCGCGACCCTCAGCCTGCCGACCCACCTGGCCGACCTGCTGCAGCGCGAAGAGCGCTGTACCGTGCTGCCCAACGACCTCGCCGCTGTCCAGGCCTTCGTCAGCCGCCACGGCAAGCGTGGTCAGCCGCTATAAGGCGATAGTACACCCCTGTTGGCTTCGCTGCGCTCAACCCAGCCTACGTTGACCTGTAGGTTGGGTTGAGACGGCGCCCTCGTCGAAGCCCAACAAGGCGGACTCCATCCGTCCCTGTTGGGCTTCGCTGCGCTCAGCCCAACCTACGGATCCGCGGTCCCAAGCCTCCCTGCCTTTTCCGGTACAATGCCCGGCTTTCCCTGCCGGTGACCCGCCCATGGCTCTGCAAGCCACGCCCTACAAAGTCGAACTCAACCTCACCGATCTGGATCGCGGGGTCTACGAGAATCTGCGCCTGACCGTGGCGCGGCATCCCTCCGAGACCGAGGAGCGAATGGCGGTGCGGTTGCTGGCCTATGTGCTCTGGTACAACGAGCAGCTGGCCTTCGGCCGCGGCCTGTCCGACGTCGACGAGCCGGCGCTGTGGGAAAAGAGTCTCGATGGCCGGGTGCTGCACTGGATCGAGGTCGGCCAACCCGATGCCGACCGCCTGACCTGGTGCAGCCGTCGCACCGAGCGCACCAGCCTGCTGGCCTATGGCAACCTGCGCGTCTGGCAGACCAAGGTGGTGGACGCGGTCAGGACGCTGAAGAATCTGCATATCGCCGCGGTCCCCGCCGAGCCCCTGGCCGAGCTGTCCCGCGATCTGCCGCGCAGCATTTCCTGGCAGGTGATGATCAGCGAAGGCACCCTGTTCGTCACCGACGACCGCGGTCAACACGAATTGCAGCTGGAATGGCTGCTGGGCGAACGTTGATGCGCCTGGAGCCCCGTCCGCTGCCGGCGGTGTTGCCCGACCTGGGCGACCTGCCGCCGCTGCTCACCCGGCTCTATGCCGCGCGCGGCGTGACCTTGCCGGAAGAACTCGACAAGGGCCTGGCGCGGCTGGTGCCCTATCACCAGCTCAAGGGCATCGAGGCAGCGGTGGAGCTGCTGGCACGCGCCCTGGAAGAGCGCCGGCGCATCCTCATCGTCGGCGATTTCGATGCCGATGGCGCCACCGCCAGCGCCGTGGGCGTGCTGGCGCTGCGTCGCCTGGGCGCGGCCTGGGTCGACTACCTGGTGCCCAATCGCTTCGAATACGGCTACGGCCTGACGCCCGAGATCGTCGCCGTGGCCCTGCAGCGCGAGCCCGAGGTGCTGCTCACCGTCGACAACGGTATCTCCAGCCTGGACGGCGTGGCTGCGGCCAAGGCGGCCGGGCTGCAGGTGGTCATCACCGACCATCACCTGCCGGGCGCCGAATTGCCCGCCGCCGATGCCATCGTCAATCCGAATCAGCCGGCCTGCGCCTTTCCCAGCAAGTGCATCGCCGGGGTCGGGGTGATCTTCTATGTAATGCTGGCCCTGCGCAGTCGCCTGCGCGAGAACGGCTGGTTCGCCCGTCAGGGCCTGGCCGAGCCCAATCTGGCCGAGTTGCTGGATCTGGTGGCCCTCGGCAGCGTCGCCGACGTGGTGCCGCTGGACGCCAACAACCGCATCCTGGTGCACCAGGGGCTTATGCGGATCCGCGCCGGTCGGGCACGACCGGGGCTCAAGGCGCTGTTGGAAGTGGCCGGGCGCCAGCCGGGCAAGGTGGCCTCCAGCGACCTCGGCTTCATTCTCGGCCCGCGGCTCAATGCGGCGGGGCGCCTGGACGACATGTCCATCGGCATCGAGTTGCTGCTCTGCGAAGACCCGCAGCTGGCGCAGGAATACGCCCAGCAGCTGGACGACTTCAACAAGGATCGCAAGAGCATCGAGCAGGGCATGCAGCGCGAGGCGCTCAAGCAGCTCAAGGAGTTGCCGGAAGACAATCTGCCCTTCGGTCTCTGCCTGTTCGACCCGGAGTGGCACCAGGGCGTGATCGGCATCCTCGCCTCGCGCCTCAAGGAAAGGTATCACCGCCCGGCGCTGGCCTTCGCCGACGACGGCAGTGGCAGCGGCATGCTCAAGGGCTCGGCGCGCTCGGTACCCGGGCTGCACATCCGCGATGCTCTGGACGCCGTGGCCACCCGTCATCCGGGACTCATCACCAAGTTCGGCGGCCACGCCATGGCCGCCGGCCTCAGTCTACCCCAGGCGCACTACGAGACCTTCGCCGCCGCCTTCGATGCCGAGGTGCGGCGTCACCTGCAGGCCGAGGATCTCAGCGGTCGCCTGCAGACCGATGGCTGCCTGGCCCCTACCGAATTCCAGCTCGGCCTGGCCCAGGCCCTGCGCCAGGCCGGTCCCTGGGGCCAGCAGTTTCCCGAGCCGCTGTTCCACGGCACCTTCGAGATCCTCTCCCAGCGCCTGCTCAAGGAGCGGCACCTCAAGCTGACCCTGCGCAGCGAGCAGGGCGGCCCGGAGCTGGACGGCATCGCCTTCAACATCGACCGCGACACCTGGCCCGACCCCAACATCCGCTGGGCCGAACTGGCCTATCGGCTGGACGTGAACGAATTCCGCGGCAACGAGAGCGTGCAGTTGCTGGTGGTGCACCTGGCACCGCGTTAGGGCTCGCCTGAAAAGTCGCCGAGCGAAGGTCAGGCAAGGCACAACGACCAACGGGAGTAACAGCCTACGGCTGGCCCGTAGGGTGAGCGCCAGCGAATCAAATCAGCGAGGGAAGCGGACCGGGCTCGCGAACGAGTTTACGAAAGGTAAATGAGCATTCCGATGGGGCCGCCCAGGCCGGACTGGCGATCCAGCTGATTTTTAACGCAGCATCACCGAGCGCAGGCACTTTTCAGACGAGTCCTGTCGGATCGGCGATCTATTCTGGCCGGACGCACTCCAATGCCGTGCATCCCGACTAGACGAGGTCCGCCATGAGTCTCCTGTTCCAGCCCCTGACCCTGCGTCAGCTGACCCTGCCCAATCGCGTGGTGGTCTCCCCGATGTGCCAGTACTCCAGCGAAGACGGCTTCGCCAACGACTGGCACCTGGTCCACCTCGGCAGTCGCGCCACCGGAGGAGCGGGTCTGGTGATCTTCGAGGCCACCGCCGTCACCCCCGATGGGCGCATCACGCCCCAGGACCTGGGCCTGTGGAAGGACGAGCAGATCGAGCCCTTGCGGCGCATCACCCAGTTCATCGAGGGACAGGGCAGTGTCGCCGGCATCCAGCTGGCCCATGCCGGCCGCAAGGCCAGCACCTGGCAACCCTGGCTCGGCGAGCACGGCAGCGTGCCCATCGCCGAAGGCGGCTGGGTGCCGGTGGCGCCCTCGGCCATTGCCTTCGATCCCCAGCACACCCGGCCCACGGCGGTGGATCGCGACGATATCGCCCGCATTCGTCGGGCCTTCGTGGACACCGCCGAGCGCGCCCTGGCGGCCGGCTTCAAGGTGGCCGAGATCCATGCCGCCCACGGCTATCTGCTGCACCAGTTCCTCTCGCCGCTCTCCAATCGCCGCGAGGACGACTACGGCGGCAATTTCGAGAATCGCATCCGCCTGCTGCTGGAAGTGACCGCCGACGTGCGAGCGGTCTGGCCTGAAGAGTTGCCGCTGTTCGTGCGGGTCTCGGCCACCGACTGGGTGGAGGACGGCTGGGACGTCGATGAGACGGTGGAGCTGGCGCGCCGGCTGAAGACCCTGGGCGTCGACCTGATCGACGTCTCTTCCGGCGGCACCGCGGCCCAGGCCGACATCCCTACCGGGCCCGGCTACCAGACCCAGTTCGCCGAACGGGTCCGCAAGGAAGCCGGGATTCCCAGTGGCGCGGTGGGCATGATCACCGATGCCGCCCAGGCCGAGCACGTGCTGCGCACCGGCCAGGCCGACCTGGTACTGCTGGCCCGCGAACTGCTGCGGGATCCCTACTGGCCGCTGAATGCCGCGGAGGCCCTGCGTGAGAAGGTCTCCTGGCCGCCGCAGTACGTGCGCGCCGCGCACCGGGATACGCCGCTGCGCAAGCCGTTCGGGGTGGAATAGGGCTCGGGGCGGAGCCATCCGCACGGATGGCTCCCCGGATCAGGGTTTGGCCGGGCGCAGCATCGCCTCCAGGGCATCGCTGTCGTAGTAGTCGCCCAGGTACCAGATACGGCCGTCACGGATCTTCATGATGCTGGCACCGCGGATCTTGACCGGTTGCTTGCCGGTGGCGGTGATGCTGTTACCGGTCAGTTCCCATTCGAAGGCGATGCTGCGCGGGCCGATGACCGGCTTGTGCACCATCTTCACCTGCAGATCCGGTACCGCCTTGAGGGTGACCTTGACGATCCTGTCGCGGGCCTGGGTGCGGCTGGTCTCGGTGGTGGCGGCGCCACTGTCGAAATACTGCACCTTGGGATCGAGCAGGGCGCTGGCGGCCTCGGCGTCGTGATCGTTCCAGGCATCGAGATAGCGATTGGCGATGAGGCGCGCGTCCTCGGCGGCGGCCTGGACCTGGCCGGCGGCGAGGGCGAGCGAAAGCGCGAACAGCACAGCCAGACGCGAGCGCATGGGGTGTCTCCGGCAACTGCAGGGGGAAGGCGCAAGAGTAGCGCCGTGGGCGGCCGGCGGTCAGCAATATTTTGTGTCGGCTGGTCGCTTGGAACGGCGGCCCTGGCAACATCCGGTAAGCAGGTGCCGGGAGCCAGACGGCGTGGTCAGCGGTCTTAAAGGGCTGAATCCTGACTCTGTGGAGGTCGTCCATGAACACCCGCGGTTTGCTCGATCAATTGCTCAAGGCGGGCCAGCAGGCCCTGGCCAAGAAGACCGGCCACGCGACGCCGCGACCCGGTACGGCTTCTTCCGGTAAGGATCCCCTGGGCGGTCTGCTCTCCGGATTGGGCAACAGTGGCCTGGCGGCCGGTGCCCTGACCGCCCTGCTGGGCAGCAAGCGCGGTCGCGCGATGGGGGGCAAGGCGGTCGGCTATGGCGGCCTGGCCGCGCTGGGCATGGTGGCCTACAAGGCCTATCAGTCCTGGCAAGTCAACCAGGCCCAGGGGGCTTCGGCCGTCGAGCCACGCACCGTGGATCGGGTACCGGAGCACGAAGCCGAGGCCCATGGCCGGGCGGTGCTGATCGCCTTGATCGCGGCAGCCAAGGCCGATGGTCATGTCGATGACCAGGAGCGCCAGGCCATCGAGGCCGAGATGGCCAAGCTGGACGACGATCCCGAGCTGCGCGGCTGGCTGCAGCGCGAACTGGAACAGCCACTGGATCCGGCCAAGGTCGCCGCCGCCGCGGAAACGCCCGAGATGGCCGCCGAGATGTACCTGGCCAGCCTGATGCTGATCGACGATCAGCAGTACATGGAAAAGGCCTACCTGGACGAGCTGGCGCGCCAGCTGCGCCTGGAGCCCGGCTTGCGCGCCGAGCTGGAGCGCGAGGCCGCGGCGGTCTGACGGCTAGGCGAGCGGGCGTTCCTCGCCCAGCAGGACGCTCCGCTCCGCCGCGCAGAGGTGCAGCAGGAAATCCCAGACCACGCGCAGGCGCGCGGAGCGGTGCAACTCCCGGTGGGTCGAGATCCAGTACTCGCGGGTGAAGGACCGCTCCGGGAGCACGCCTTCCAAGGGGGTGTCCTGACCCACCAGGTAGCAGGGCAGCACCGCGATGCCGATGCCGGCGCAGGCGGCTTCGCGCTGGGCGATGACGCTGGTGCTGCGAAAGACGATGCGCGGCTCGGGGCAGAGTCCCTGGATGAATTGCAGTTCACGGGTGTACAGCAGGTCGTCGACATAACCGATGAAGGTCTGCTCGCCGAGGTCGGCTTCGGCGTCCAGCGCGGGTGCCCGATCCAGGTAAGCGCGACTGGCATAGAACCTCAGGCGATAGGGCGTCAGCCGCCGGCCGATCAGGCCTTCGGCGGTGGGTCTCTCCAGGGTGATGGCGATGTCCGCCTCGCGGTTGGTGACGCTGACGAAGCGTGGCACCGACACCAGCTCCACTTCCAGGCCCAGGTAGTCGCGCAGCAGCGCGCCCAGGCGCTGGGCGAGAAAGCCGGTGCCCAGGCCCTCGGTCACTCCGACCCGCACCTGCCCCAGCGGATTGAGTCGCTGGGTCACCGCCTCCTGGGCCAGCAGCGCGGCTTCTTCCATCGCCTGGGCGTGCGCCAGCAGGGCCTGACCGGCCGGAGTGAGCTGGTAGCCGCTGGCCTGTTGCACCAGCAACTGGCTGCCCAAGGCGCGTTCCAGGGCCTCCAGGTGGCGGGCGACGGTGGCGTGACTGACGCCCAGGCTGCGGGCGGCGGTCAGTAGGCGGCCATGGCGCTGGACCTCCAGAAAAACCCGCAGATCGTTCCAGTCGAACATCCCGTCTCCTCGTCTAGGCCTGTCTGTCCGGTCGCATGCTGGGCACTGTTCAGAAATGCACAGCCGTTGCCCGTTTTCTGCGACTGTTGTTCGCGGATGACGACACTAGGATAGGGACCACAACAACAAAAAAGCGAGGGAACGTCATGCCCGGTCCTGCTGGTGCGGAATATGACTTCATCATCGTCGGCGCCGGTCCTGCCGGCTGCCTGCTGGCCAATCGACTGTCCGCCGATCCGGCCCATCGTGTGCTGCTGCTGGAAGCCGGCGGGCGCGACAACCATCCCTGGATCCATATCCCCGTCGGCTATCTGTTCTGCATCGGCAATCCGCGTACCGACTGGTGCTTCAAGACCGAGGTGGAAGCGGGCCTGGGTGGCCGCGCGCTCAACTATCCGCGCGGGCGGGTGCTGGGCGGCTGCTCCTCCATCAACGGCATGATCTACATGCGCGGCCAGGCCCGCGACTATGACGGCTGGGCCGCCGCCGGCAATCCCGGCTGGGGCTGGCAGGACGTGCTGCCGCTGTTCAAGCGCATGGAGGATCATTGCGATGGTGCCTCGGCCTTTCATGGCGCCGGGGGCGAATGGCGGGTCGAGCGGCAGCGCCTGCACTGGACGCTGCTCGACGCCTTTCGCAGCGCCGCGAACGAAACCGGCATCGCGCCGGTGGAAGACTTCAACACCGGTGACAACGAAGGCTGCGGCTACTTCCAGGTCAATCAGCGCAATGGCGTGCGCTGGAATGCCGCCAAGGCCTTTCTCAAGCCCGTCCGCCAGCGCGCCAATCTGCAAGTGCTGACCGGCGTCCAGGTCGAACGGGTGCTGCTGGAGGAGGGCAGGGCACGGGCGGTGCTGGCGTGGCTGCCGGGCCAGGCCGAGCCCCAGCGCCTGGTGGCGCGGCGGGAGATCGTGCTCTGCGCCGGGGCCATCGGCTCGCCGACCCTGTTGCAGCGCTCCGGCATCGGTCCGCGCGGTCTGCTCGAAGGCCTGGGCATCGGCGTCCGGCACCGGCTGGAAGGGGTGGGCGGCAATCTGCAGGATCACCTGCAACTACGGCTGATCTATCGAGTTCACGGGGTGCCGACCCTCAATGCCCTGGCCGGCAGTCTCTGGGGCAAGCTGGGCATGGGCCTGGAATACCTCTGGAAGCGCAGTGGGCCCTTGGCCATGGCGCCGAGTCAGCTGGGCGCCTTCGCCCGCTCCGATCCGGCGCAGCCCTCGGCCAATCTGCAATACCACGTGCAGCCGCTGTCGCTGGAGCGCTTCGGTGAGCCCCTGCATGGCTTTCCCGCCTTTACCGCCTCGGTGTGCAATCTGCGACCGGCCAGTCGCGGCCAGGTGAGCATCCGCAGCGCCGACCCGCTGGCCGCGCCGCTGATCCAGCCGCGTTATCTCAGCGCGCCGGAGGACCTCAAGGTAGCCGCCGATGCCATTCGCCTGACCCGGCGCATCGTCGCCGCCCCGGCCCTGGCCGCCTATCGGCCCGAAGAGTACCTGCCAGGACCGGCCTACCAGAGCGAAGCGGAGTTGCAGCAGGCCGCTGGCGCCATAGGCACCACCATCTTCCATCCGTCCGGCACCTGCCGCATGGGTCAGGACGCCGACGCCGTGGTCGATGCGCGTCTGCGGGTGCATGGCATTCCGGGGCTGCGGGTGGCCGACGCCTCCATCATGCCGACCCTGGTCTCGGGCAACAGCTGCTCGCCGACGCTGATGATCGCCGAGCAGGCGGCCACCTTCATGCTGGCCGAGGCCCGCGAGCAGGGCAGCCACGAGTTGCCCGCCGCGATCGCCCGATCCACCGCGGTCTCGGCCGCCTAGCTTCGTCCATCCGGCTTCACCGACGGCGGGGCCTCCCGCCGTTTCCACCGTAGTAGCTGTCGCCCATAACAACAATCAGCCCGGTGATCCCGGGTCAGGAGAACGTGCGATGTCCGACTATGCCCAACCCCGGGTACAACCCAGCGCGGCCAGCAGTCGCCGCGAAGAGCGCAAGGTGATCTTCGCCTCGTCCCTGGGGACCGTCTTCGAGTGGTATGACTTCTTTCTCTATGGCGCCCTGGCGGCGGTGATCAGCAAGCAGTTCTTCGCCGGCGTCAACGACACCACCGCCTTCATCTTCGCCCTGCTGGCCTTTGCCGCCGGCTTCGTGGTGCGGCCCTTCGGCGCCCTGCTGTTCGGACGCCTGGGCGATCTGGTCGGCCGCAAGTACACCTTTCTCGCCACCATCATCCTCATGGGCATCGCCACCTTCGGCGTCGGCCTGCTGCCCACCTACGCCAGCATCGGCGTGGCGGCGCCCATCATCCTGGTGGTGCTGCGCCTGCTGCAGGGCCTGGCCCTGGGCGGGGAATACGGCGGTGCCGCCACCTACATCGCCGAGCACGCGCCGCCCGGCAAGCGCGGCGCCCATACCAGCTGGCTGCAATCCACCGCGACCCTGGGGCTGTTGCTGTCGCTGGTGGTGATCCTGGTCTGCCGCTACCTGACCGGCGACCAGTTCGAGGTCTGGGGCTGGCGCCTGCCGTTCCTGCTGTCGATCTTCCTGCTGGCCATCTCCACGTGGATCCGCATGTCCATGCACGAGTCGCCGGCCTTCCTGCGCATGAAGGCCGAAGGCAAGCAGAGCAAGGCACCGATCCGCGATTCCTTCACCCACTGGAGCAATCTCAAGGTGGTGCTGATCGCCCTGTTCAGCATCAACGGCGGCCAGGCGGTGACCTTCTACCTGTCGCAATTCTATGTGATGTTCTTTCTAACCCAGACCCTCAAGCTCGATCCGGTGCTGGCCAACAACCTGCTGATCATCAGCGTGATCCTCGGCGCACCCTTCTTCGTCATCGCCGGCTGGTTGTCGGACAGGGTCGGCCGCAAGCCGATCCTGATGCTGGGCCTGCTGCTGGCCACGGTGCTCTACTTTCCGCTGTTCAAGGCCCTGACCCACTACGCCAATCCGCAGATCTACCAGGCCAGCCAGCAGGCGCCCATCGTGGTAACCGCCGATCCGGCCACCTGTACCTTCCAGTTCGATCCGGTGGGCAAGGCGCGCTTCGACAGCCCCTGCGACCGGGTCAAGACGCTGCTGGCCAAGAGCGGGCTGCCCTACCGCAGCGTGGCCGCGGCGCCGGGGGACGCGGTGCAGGTCAACGTCGGCGACAAGGTCATCGTCGGCTTCGACGAGCCGGCCCTGCGCGCCGCGGTGCAGGCCGCCGGGTATCCGGCCAAGGCCGATGCGTCCCAGGTCAACAAGCCGATGGTGGTGGCGGTGATCTTCGCCCTGATCCTCATCGCCACCCTCTGCTACGGCCCCCTGGCGGCGCTGATGGTGGAGCTGTTCCCCACGCGCATCCGCTACACCTCCATGTCGCTGCCGTACCACATCGGCAACGGCTGGTTCGGCGGCTTCCTGCCAACGGTGTCCTTTGCCCTGGTGGTCTATACCGGCGACATCTTCTACGGCCTCTGGTACCCGGTGCTGGTGACCGGCATCAGCCTGGTGGTAGGCCTGCTGTGCCTGCCGGAAACCCGCCACCGCGATCTCGACGCCGATTGAGGCCAGTGCGGGCGGCGCACCCCGCCGCCCGCTGAGTTTCGCCGCCGATTGGGTTATACTCGCGAGCTTTTCCACAGCTTTTCTCGCGAGTGTTTCCCCCATGGAAATCAACCCGATCGTCACCAGCATCAAGGACCTTTCCAGCCGCACCGAGACCATTCGGGGGTATCTTTGACTACGATCTGAAGAAGGATCGTCTCGTCGAAGTCGAGCGCGAGCTCGAAGACCCCGCTGTCTGGAACAAGCCCGAGTACGCCCAGAATCTTGGCCGCGAGCGCGCCCTGCTGGCCCAGGTGGTCGGTACCCTGGACGAGCTGAACGGCGGCCTGGCCGATGCCAGCGACCTGCTGGAAATGGCCGCCGAAGAGGAAGACCAGGGCGCGGTCGATGACGTGGCGGCCGAGGTGGAGCGCCTGCGCGGCATCCTCGAGAAGCTGGAATTCCGCCGCATGTTCAGCGGCGAGATGGACCCCAACAACTGCTACCTGGACATCCAGGCCGGCTCCGGCGGCACCGAGGCCCAGGACTGGGCCAACATGCTCTTGCGCATGTACCTGCGCTGGGCCGACCAGCACGGCTTCAGCGCCGAGATCGTCGAGCTGTCGGAAGGCGAGGTCGCCGGCATCAAGGGCGCCACCGTGCACATCAAGGGCGAATACGCCTTCGGCTGGCTGCGCACCGAGATCGGTGTGCACCGCCTGGTGCGCAAGAGTCCCTTCGACTCGGGCAACCGTCGCCACACCTCCTTTACCGCGGTGTTCGTCTCGCCCGAGATCGATGACAACATCGACATCGAGATCAACCCCTCGGATCTGCGCGTCGACACCTACCGCTCCTCGGGCGCCGGCGGTCAGCACGTGAACACCACCGACTCCGCGGTGCGGATCACCCACGTACCCACCAACACCGTGGTGGCCTGCCAGAACGAACGCTCCCAGCACGCCAACAAGGACACCGCCATGAAGATGCTGCGGGCCAAGTTGTACGAGCTGGAGATGCAGAAGCGCAACGCCGCGTCCCAGGCCCTGGAGGACTCCAAGTCCGATATCGGCTGGGGCCACCAGATCCGCTCCTACGTCCTCGACGCCTCGCGGATCAAGGATCTGCGCACCGGCGTGGAACGCAGCGACTGCGACAAGGTGCTCGACGGCGATCTGGACGAATACCTCGAAGCCAGCCTCAAGCAGGGCGTTTAATCCACCTCTCTCTGTAGGAGCGGTCGCATCGGCGCACCGCCATGGCCGCGATTCCTAAGCCCCATGCCTGGATCGCGGCCATGGGCCGCTCCTACAACAAGCACTCCCCAGGTAAACAGCAGACATGAGCGAACAACCCCTAGATCCCCAAGCCCAGGAACAGGAAGACAACAAGCTGATCGCCCAGCGCAAGGAAAAGCTTTCCGCGCTGCGCGACCAGCAGGCCATTCCCTTCCCCAACGACTTCCGCCGCGACAGCCTGGCCGGTGACCTGCAGAAGCAGTACGCCGACAAGACCAAGGAAGAGCTGGAAGCCGCAGGCATCAAGGTCAAGGTAGCCGGCCGCATCATGCTCAACCGCGGCGCCTTCATGGTGCTGCAGGACACCAGCGGACGCATCCAGGTCTACGTCGACCGCAAGACCCTGCCGGCGGAAACCCTGGAAGCGGTCAAGACCTGGGACCTGGGCGACATCATCGCCACCGAAGGTACCCTGGCCCGCTCCGGCAAGGGCGATCTCTACGTCAACATGAGCGACGTGCGCCTGCTGACCAAGTCGCTGCGCCCGCTGCCCGACAAGCACCACGGCCTGACCGATACCGAGCTGCGCTATCGCCAGCGCTATGTCGACCTGATCGTCAACGAAGAGGTGCGCCAGACCTTCCGCGTACGCTCCCAGGTCATCGCCCACATCCGCCGCTTCCTCATGGAGCGGGGTTTCCTGGAAGTGGAAACCCCCATGCTGCAGACCATTCCCGGCGGTGCGGCGGCCAAGCCCTTCGAGACCCACCACAACGCACTGGACCTGGCCATGTTCCTGCGCATCGCACCGGAGCTGTACCTCAAGCGCCTGGTGGTCGGTGGCTTCGAGAAGGTCTTCGAGATCAACCGCAACTTCCGCAACGAAGGCGTCTCGACCCGGCACAACCCCGAGTTCACCATGCTCGAGTTCTACCAGGCCTACGCCGACTACCGCGACAACATGGACCTCACCGAGGAACTGTTCCGCGAACTGGCCATGGCCGTGCTCGGCAGCACCGACGTGCCCTATGGCGACAAGGTCTTCCACTTCGGCGAGCCCTTCGTGCGCCTGTCGGTGTACGACTCCATCCTCAAGTACAACCCGGACATCACCGCGGCAGACCTGCAGGACGTCGAGAAGGCCCGCGCCATCGCCAAGCGGGCCGGCGCCAAGGTGCTGGGTCACGAAGGCCTGGGCAAGCTGCAGGTGATGATTTTCGAGGAGCTGGTGGAGAGCAAGCTGGAGCAGCCGCACTTCATCACCGAGTACCCTTTCGAGGTCTCGCCGCTGGCGCGTCGCAACGACGACAACCCCAGCGTCACCGATCGCTTCGAGCTGTTCATCGGCGGCCGCGAGATCGCCAATGCCTACTCCGAGCTCAACGACGCCGAAGACCAGGCCGAGCGCTTCATGCTGCAGGTCCAGGAAAAGGACGCCGGTGACGACGAGGCCATGCACTACGACGCCGACTTCATCAACGCCCTGGAATACGGCATGCCGCCCACCGCTGGCGAAGGCATCGGCATCGACCGCCTGGTGATGCTGCTGACCAACTCGCCGTCGATCCGCGACGTCATCCTCTTCCCGCACATGCGTCCGCAATAAGCGTTGCGCCCCCGTCCGGGGGCGCCGCTGGCTCCTGCCGACCGGGGCTCTGTCATCAAAGGTTCATCCGGACCTGCTAAGAGCCTGTTCAGAGTCTAGCGAGCTAGAGCCAAACAAGGCGAAAAGGGCTGAGGAAGCGGAATTTACGAAGGGTAAATGAGCATTCCGAGGGCGTTTTCAACGCTGTTTGGCCGACGCGCAGCAGGCTTTGAACAGGCTCTTAAAGAGCCCTGATGTCGCGTCCCTTTGCAGGTAGCCATGACCAACACCCTGATTCCCCTGCATCCGGCCGCCGAACGGCTGGGGCTGCTCTACGCCTACCATTTCACCTCCGGTCAGCCGGGGCGGGCCCTGACCATGGCGCCGGAAGACCCCTGGGACGCGGAAGAGGGCGGTTTCCGCTGGCTGCACTTCAACCTGGCCCACGCCGCCGCCGAGCGCTGGATGCGCGAGCACCTGGGGCTGCCCGAGGAATTCTTCGAATCCCTGCACGCCGGCTCCCATTCGACCCGGCTGGAGCCGGCCGACGACACCCTGCTGGGGGTGGTGAACGACGTGACCCTGGCCTACGGTCAGGTCTCGGTGGACGTCGCCACCCTCTGGGCCTGCGCCCGCCCGGGACTGCTGGTGACCGCCCGCGCCCAGCCACTGCGCTCGGTGGATCGCCTGCGTCATGCGGTACGTCGCGGCGAGGGCTTCGGCTCCACCCTGGCGCTGCTGGTGCACCTGCTGCGTGACCAGGCCGATGTGCTGACCGGCATCATCCGCGACACCACGGTCAAGGTGGATGCCATCGAGGATCGCCTGCTGTCCCAGCGACTGTCCGCCAGTCGCGCCGAACTGGGCGGCCTGCGGCGGGCACTGGTGCGTTTGCAGCGGCTACTGGCCCTGGAGCCGGGTTCCTTGCTGCGCCTGCTCAATCGCCCACCGGCCTGGCTGCGGCGCGACGACATCCAGACCCTGCGCGAGGCCACCGAGGAATTCGACCGGGTGCTGGACGACCTCGCCGCCCTGGTGGAGCGGCTCAAGCTGCTGCAGGAAGAGATCGCCGCCGCCTCCGCCGAGCAAACCAACCGCACGCTGTTCACCCTGACCCTGGTCACGGTGCTAGCCCTGCCGATCAACATCATCGCCGGCTTCTTCGGCATGAACGTCGGTGGCATCCCGCTCTCCGATTCACCTCACGGCTTCTGGATCCTGGTAGCCCTGGTGGCGACCTTCACGGTGCTGGCCGGCAGCCTGGCCTTTCGCAAGCGAGGCGACTGACCGGCTGCGTGCAACCCCGGTGCCCGCATCGCGGTCTCTAGGAGAGCCCCCCACTGGAGACCACGATGGACTTCAAGGACTACTACGAGGTGCTCGGCGTCGCCCCCGACGTCGACGACAAGACCCTCAAGACCACCTATCGCAAGCTGGCGCGCAAGTACCACCCGGACGTGAGCAAGGAGGCCGATGCCGAGGCTCGCTTCAAGGCGGTGGCCGAGGCCTATGACGTCCTGCGCGATCCACACAAACGCGCCGAATACGATCAGGTTCGCCGCTATCAGCAGCAAGGCGAGCGCTTCCAGGTGCCGCCAGACTGGCAGCCGGGGTCGGGCGCCGACTACAGCGATCCCCACGCCGGCTTTGGCCAGGACTATTCCGATTTCTTCGAGTCGCTGTTCGGCGCTGCCGGACGCTCGCAGCAGGGTGGCTTCGCTCGCCGTGGCCGCGACATCGAACTGGAACTGCCGCTGTTTCTCGAAGAGAGCCAGGCCGGAAGTAGCAAGCCGCTGAGCTTTTCGTTGCCGCAGCGCGACGAGCTGGGCCGGCGCGTCGGCGAGACCACCAAGACACTCAACGTCAAGATTCCCGCCGGCAGCACCGACGGCGAGCGTATCCGCCTGAAGGGGCAGGGCGAGCCGGGCATCGGTGGCGCGGAGGCAGGCGATCTGTACCTGGTCATCCGGCTGGTGCCTCATCCACTGTTCGATGTCGACGGTCAGGACCTGGTGGTCAGCGTACCCCTCGCCCCCTGGGAAGCAGCCCTGGGCGCCAAGGTGCAGGTACCTACCCTGGATGGCCAGATCATGCTGAGCATTCCGCCCGGCAGCCAGAGTGGCGCACGCCTGCGGGTACGAGGCAAGGGCCTGGCTGGCAAGGGAGGGCAGGGCGATCTCCACGCGCTGCTCAAGGTCGTGATGCCGCCGAAGGGCGATGAAGAAACCCAGGCGCTGTGGCGCCAACTGGCCGAGCGGGCGGCCTTCGATCCCCGCCAAGACTGGAGGAAAGTCTGATGAGCAGTCTGATCGTCCTGCAGGAATTCTGCGTGCTCTGCGAGGTGAGCGAGCCCGTGGTGGTAGAGATCGTCGAGCACGGCATCCTGGCTCCCCAGCGCGGCAAGCGCCCGGCCGAGTGGCATTTTGACACCGGCGCCCTGCACCGCGCCCGTCGGGCTGTACGTCTGCGCCACGAATTGGACCTGGACTGGTCCGCGACCGCCCTGGCCCTGCATCTGCTGGATGAGGTGGAAGAGCTGCGTCGCGAGAACCAGCGCCTGCGTAGACGTCTGGAGCGCTTCGCCGGCGAGCTGCGAGACGTCTGACTGGCCCACGTAGGTTGGGTTGAAACGGCTCCATCGTCGAAGCCCAGCGGTCCATGGTTGAACCTGCCCCTGTTGGGCTCCGCTGCGCTCAGCCCAACCTACACGAGCGCCTCCTCCCCCTCCGGGAGAGGGCTGGGGCGAGGGAAACTGGAGCACGAAGTTCGGTTACAGTCGCGGCCATGGCAATCTCTACCCCATCCAGCTTAGTCCTGCCCGTAGGAGCGGCCCATGGCCGCGATCTCTTGGAGGTAAAGACCAAGCCAGCATCCCAGTTGAACCTTCTACCCCATTTTTCACGCTACCCAAGCCACCGCTGGCGCCGGGCCTACCACGCCAACCCTTTCCATCGCTGCTAGGCTGAGCACCCCCACAGCGGTACAGGAAACTCCCATGGCCAGCCATATCCTCGACCATCGCATCCTCGGCGAATCCCTGCAGGCGGTGGAGATCGGCCTCGATCCCGGCGAGACGGTGATCGCCGAGGCCGGTGCCATGACCTACATGGAGGCCGACATCGACTTCACCGCGCGCATGGGCGACGGCTCCGCTGGCTTGCTCGGCAAGCTCTGGGGCGCCGGCAAGCGGATGCTCGGCGGCGAGTCGCTGTTCATGACCCACTTCACCAACGAAGGGCGCGAGAAGCGCCACGTCGCCTTTGCCGCGCCCTATCCGGGGCAGGTGGTGCCCCTGCATCTTGCGAGCCTGGGCGGCACCCTGTTCTGCCAACGCGATTCCTTTCTCTGCGCGGCCAAGGGTACTCGCATCGGCGTGGCCTTCACCCGGCGCCTGGGCGCCGGCTTCTTTGGTGGCGAGGGCTTCATCCTGCAGCGGCTGGAGGGTGATGGCATGGCCTTCGTGCATGCCGGCGGTACGGTGGTCCGCAAGGAACTCAGGGGCGAGACCCTGCGCCTGGATACCGGTTGCCTGGTGGGTTTCACCAGCGGCATCGACTACAACATCAAGCTGGCCGGTGGCCTGCGCAGCATGCTGTTCGGCGGCGAAGGCCTGGTGCTGGCGACCCTGAGCGGGCACGGCACGGTGTGGATCCAGACCTTGCCCTTTTCCCGGCTAGCCGGCCGTGTCCAGGCCGCGGCCGGTGGCGGCGTCGGCGAACGTCGCGCGGGCGGCGATTGATTCCCCTCGTGCGCTAGGCCCGCTGCAGGGCGCTCTGGGGCGCCATGCGCTCCAGCCAGTCACGCCAGCGCACCCGGCTGTCGTGGACCAGCCAGCCGTCCTGGCGGGCGAAGCTTTCCGACAGCCAGAGGCCGCGGGTCGACACCGGCAGGCGCTGGCCGGCCGACAGGGTATAGAGCTCGCCGGTGGGCTTGCCGTCGTCCAGGGCGACCAGGTAGAGATCCGGGCGCTGGCGGGCCAGGCGCGCCAGCAACTGGCCGTTCTCGATCTTCTCGTCGACGTGGAACAGACTCGGCGCCTTGCACTCCTTGGGCAGCTCCAGCAGCAGGTCATAGACCAGCTGCAGCGAGGCGGTGGGGGTGTGCACATAGGCGCGCGGACGCTCCAGCAGCGCCAGGCTGCCGCAGCGCACCGGCCGCGCCGCCCCCGAGCGCGGGGTCAGGCGGAAGGCCACGTCCTCGCGATAGGGCAGGGCCGGGGCATAGGGCGTCGGCAGCCAGGTGTCGGCGAAGCGCCCGGCCAGCCAGCCGCGTGGCGTCTCGATCAGGCACTCCTCGGCCACCTCCTGCACGGCGGTGAGCAGCGGCAGGGCCAGTTCGTGGGTCGGGATATAACCGGAGATCAGCTTGAGCACCACGTCGCCTCGGTCGGGCCGGCGCTGGCGCACCAGCAGCCAGTGGTCCTGGCCTTGCCAGTTCAGCGTCAGGCGCACCGAGACGCCCAGGTTGGCGAGCCTGGCGCTGAAGTGCTGGGCATCGTCGATCTCGATGGGCTTGCGTCGCTCCAGCATCTCGCTGAAATTCAATGGTTGGCCGAGGGCCTGGTAGGTGAGGCCGTCATGGTTGGCCTCGACCGAAAGGGGCAGGGTCTTGAACGCCTTCGGATTGTGGCGGGCGATGAGCTGGGGCATGGCCGACTCCTGTTTGTTGTATGCCGCGGACGCGCCGTCCCGGGCGAGCGGGCAGGGACGTCCAGCGGACGAAGGCAAGGGTTCTGCGAAACGCTCTGGATCAGGGCCGAGCGGTGATCACTTCGGCCAGGGTACGGACATTATGTGACAGGTGCAGGGGATCGATAGTGCCGACTATCGCACTGCTCACCCCCGGCTCGCCGAACACCCGGGCGAAGCTGGCCCGCACTGGATCCTGGCCGGCACCGAGTACGGCGTGGCCGCTGGCCAGGGCCTTCTTGATCAGGATGCCCTTGCCCTGGGCAGCGGCGGCCTGGATCACCGGGATCTCGGCGTCTTCGTTGAGGTTGAAGGTGACCATGGCGCAGTCGCCGCGCTCCAAGGCCTTGAGGCCGCCGGCGACGGTCTTGCCGGAAAAGCCGAAGGCGCGGATCAGGCCTTCGCGCTTGAGCTCGGCCAGGGTCTCGTAGCAGCGGCTGTCTTGGAGAATGCTCAGATCGTTGCCATCGGAATGCACCAGCACCAGGTCCAGCCAGTCGGTTTCCAGGCGTTTGAGGCTGCGTTCCACCGAGCGGCGGGTATGGGCCGGGCTGAAGTCGAAGCTGGACAGGCCATCGGTGAATTCCTCGCCGACCTTGCTGGCGATCACCCAGTGCTGGCGCTGGCCACGCAGCAGCGGCCCCAGGCGCTCTTCGCTGCGGCCATAGGCCGGCGCGGTGTCCAGCAGGTTGATGCCCAGCTCGCGGGCCAGGCTGAGCAGATCGGCGGCGCTGCGGTCGTCGGGGATGGTGAAGCCATTGGGATACTTCACGCCCTGGTCGCGGCCGAACTTGACCGTGCCCAGGCCCAGCGGGGAGATCTCGAGACCGGTGCTGCCCAGCGGACGCTGCAGACCGTGCAGAGTGCGCAGACTCATGGCAGCAGCTCCTCCCAGAAGGGCGCGGCCACCGGCGGTTGCGGATGGGCGGGCAGGGCGGGGTGCTGCCCGGGCGCGATACCGTCGCGGTCGAGATTGGCCAGCACGCGGTCGGCCAGGTCCGGCGACAGGGCCAGCTTGGTCGGCCAGCCCACCAGCAGGCGCCCCTCCTCGGCGAGGAAGGCGTTGTCCGGCCGCACCAGCCCGGATTGCGCCGGCTCGGCGCGGTCCACCCTGAGGGTCGCCCACTGGGCGCCAGCGAAGTCGATCCAGGGCAGCAGGCGCTGCAATTCCTCTCGCGCCGCGGCGATCTGCGCCTGGGGTTCGCGCGCCACGCCCTCGGCCTCGGCCAGGTCGCCACCCAGGTACCACAGCCACTGGCCATCGGCGGTGGGGTGGCTGGTGATGGTCACCCGCGGCTTGGGGCCGCCGCCCAGGCAGTGGGCATAGAGGGGTTTGAGCATGGGGCCCTTGACCACCACCATGTGCAGCGGTCGGCGCTGCATGGCCGGTTGTTCGAGATGGAGCGCCTGGAGCAGATCGGCCATGCCGGCGCCGGCGGTGAGCACGATGCGTCGGGCGCGGATGGATTGTCCGTCCACCACCAGGCCGGTCAATTCGCCGGCTTCGCGCAGGGGGTGCAGCTCATGGCCGGCCAGCAGGCTGTCGCCGGCCAGCTCGGCGAGGCGCGTGACCAGGCTGGGCACGTCCAGCACCAGTTCGGCCAGGCGATAGACCTTGCCCTTGAACGCGCGGTCGCGCAGGGCCGGGGGCAGTTCATCGCCCTTGACCGCATCCACCCGGCCGCGCACCGCCTTGCTGGCGAAGAAGCTGGTGAGGTTGCCGGCCAGGCTACCCGGCGACCAGAGGTAGTGGGCTTCGGAGAGCAGGCGCACGCCGGAGAGATCCAGCTCACCGCTACCGGCCAGGCTCTCGCGCCAGCGCCGCGGCATGTCGGCGATGGCCTCGGAAGCACCGGTGAGCATCCCGGTGAGGGCGTACTTGGTGCCGCCATGGATGATGCCCTGGGACTTGCCGCTCTGGCCGCCGCCCAGGGCGCCGGTCTCCACCAGCACGGTGGCGTAGCCGGCGCGTCTGAGGCGGGCGTTGAGCCAGAGGCCGGCGACGCCGCCGCCGACGATGAGGATATCGGTGGACCAGGGTTGGGACATGAACGGCCTGCTCGGATGATCGGCAAAGAGACGATTTTACACGCTCCTCGCCACCGCTGGTCTCAATGCCCGGTGCTGCCGGAAAACAGCTGGATCACCACCACGCCGGCAACGATCAGCCCCATGCCCAGCAGGGCCGGCAGGTCGAGCTTCTGGTCGTAGAGAAAGGCCGCGGCGATACTCACCAGCACGATGCCCAGCCCGGCCCAGATGGCGTAGGCGATGCCCACCGGGATGCTGCGCACCACCAGGGTCAGCATCCAGAAGGCCAGGGCGTAGCCGCTGATGACCAGGATCAGCGGCAGGGGCTTGCTGAAGCCACTGATGGCCTTCATGGAGGTGGTGGCGACGACTTCGGCGGCGATGGCGATGGCCAGGTAGATGTATCCGCTCATGATGATTCCTCCTGTCGAATGCCTCATTGTGCCTTTCAAAACGATAGGTGAAAGTTGATACCTATCTGATAGGGAGATGGGTCGTGCAGTGGAGTCTGGAGCAGCTGGAGATCTTCGTCGGCATCGCCGAGGGCGCGAGTTTCTCGGCCATGGCGCGGCGTCTGGGACGGGCGCAATCGGCGATCAGCTCGGCCATTGCCCTGCTGGAAACCGATCTGGGCGTGGCGCTGTTCGTGCGCAGCAAGGGCCGCACGCCGGTCATCACCGCGGCCGGTCTGGCCCTGCTGGAGGAGGCGCGCGAGGTCCTGCGCCAGTGCCAGCGCCTGGACAGCCGGGCCCAGGCCCTCTGTGCCGGACAGGAACCGCTGTTGCGCCTGGCCCTGGACGAGGCCATGCCCTACCAGCCGGTGCTCGATGCCCTGGACGCCCTGGCCGTGGCCTTCCCGCACCTGGAAGTCCAGCTCACCAGCGGCGCCCAGGGCGATGTGGCGCGCAAGCTGCTGACCGACCAGGCCGACCTCGGCCTGCTGTTTCGCCATGAGCACATGCCCCAGGCCCTGGAGCGCCAGGCCCTGGGCGATGTCGCCCAGGTCACCGCCTGCGGTACCCAGCATCCCCTGGCCCGCCAGCACGGCGTGGGGCGGCGCGAACTGGCCCGCCATCGCCAGCTGCTGATCGCGCCGCTGGAGAGTCCCTATCCCGGCGGCGAGCAGATCGCCCCCCAGGTCTGGCGCGCCGACAGCTTCTACCTGCTCGCCGAATTGTTGATGCGCGGCCTGGGCTGGGGCTGGCTGCCGCGGCACGTGGCACGCTATCCCTCCTATCAGGGCCTGCTGGCCGAGCTGGACTGCGACTGGGTACCGCCGGCGCTGGTCGTAGAGCTGGCCTGGCGCCGCAATGCCGCGCCGGGGCCGGCTGCGCGCTGGCTGGCGCAGCGGCTGGCCGAAGAGTTGCGGGCGATCGGTTGAATCGAGGTGTTGGGCTTCGCTGCGCCCAGCGCCAACCTACAGGTGCTTTGCGTAGGTTGGGTTGAGCAACGCGAAGCCCAACGTGACAGAGCCCCGGCACTCCACCACTCTATTCTGGCCAGATCCGTGGGGCAGCTTGACCAGCGCCAAGGCGCGAGCGCTGCGATACTCAGGTCATTCCTCCTCGATCCGGGATGATCACCATGACCACACCCTCCGCCCTCGGCCAGCGCTATGTCTTCGTCGTCCTGGCACTGATCTTTCTCGCCCTGCTGGTCTCGGCCGGGGTGAGGTCCACCCCCGGCGTACTGCTGCTGCCGCTGCAGGACACCTTTGGCTGGAGTCGCGAGACGGTGTCGCTTGCCGCCGCCATCGGCATCTTTCTCTATGGCCTGGTCGGCCCCTTCGCCGCCGCCCTGATGCAGACCCTGGGCATCCGCCGCACCCTGCTCGGCGGCCTGACCCTGATCAGCCTGGCCACCGCCCTGAGCACCCTGATGCGCGAGCCTTGGCACCTGGTGGCCACCTGGGGCGTGCTCAGTGGACTGGGCACCGGCTGCGTGGCCATGGTGCTGGGCGCCGCCATCGTCAATCGCTGGTTCGTCGCCCGCCGTGGCCTGATGATGGGTCTCCTGGCGGCCAGTACCGCCACCGGCAATCTGGTGTTCCTGCCGCTGCTGGCTCACCTCGCCAGTCAGGAAGGCTGGCAGACCGTGGTGCTGACGGTGGCGGTGGCCAGCGCCGCCCTGATCCCGCTGGTGGCCTGGCTGCTGCCGGAGCGTCCGGCGGACGTCGGCCTGCGGCCCCATGGCGCCCCGGAGGACTACCAGGCGCCAGCGGCCTCCGCACCGGGCAACCTGTTTCGCGTGACCCTCGGCACCCTGGCCATTGCCAGTCGGCGGCGCGATTTCTGGCTACTGTTCCTGACCTTCTTCGTCTGCGGCTTCACCACCAATGGCCTGATCGGCACCCACTTCATCGCCATGGGCCACGACCACGGGCTGTCCCAGGTACAGGCCGCCGGCATCCTCGCGCTGATGGGCATCTTCGACCTGGTAGGCACCACCGCCTCCGGCTGGCTGACCGACAGATACGATCCGCGCCGGCTGCTGTTCGTCTACTACAGCCTGCGCGGCCTCTCGCTGATCTACCTGCCGTTCTCCGGCTTCGCCCCCGAGCAACTGCTGCTGTTCGGCATATTCTACGGGCTGGACTGGATCGCCACCGTGCCGCCCACGGTCAAGCTGACCAACCAGAGCTTTGGTGAAAGGAGCGCGCCGGTGGTGTTCGGCTGGGTGTTCTGCGGCCACATGCTCGGCGCCGCCTGCGCGGCCTTCCTCGCCGGTGCCCTGCGCGAGCACTTCGGCTCCTACCAGGAAGCCCTGGTGCTGGCCGGCCTGACCGGTCTGCTGGCGGCGCTGATGGCCTTGGGGATTGGCCGCCCGAGCGCCACGGGTGTCGGGCGCTCGGCCGTGCCCGAGGTGGGCTAGGCGGTCTTGAGGTCGAGCGGCACGGCGGTCGGCGTGCGCTGCAGCATCGAGGCCGGGATCGCCAGGATCAGCAGGCCGCTGACGAACAGGCAGGCGCCGAGCACATAGGTGCCGTTGTTGATGTCGCCGGTGAGGGTTTCCATGGTGGCGGTGATCATGGAGCCGGTGAAGCCGGAGAGGTTGCCGATGGCGTTGATCATGCCGATGCCCGCCGCGGCGGCGACGCCGGAGAGCAGGGTGCCGGGTAGCGACCAGAAGATCGGCATCAGTGCCAGCAGGCCCGAGGCGGCCACGGTGAGGAAGAAGATCGACAGCACGATGTTGTGGATGAACCAGGCGCTCAACACCAGGCCCAGGGCGCCGACGAAGGCCGGCACCGCCGCATGCAGCCGCTGCTCGCCGGTGCGTGCCGAGTGGCGGGCGTTGAGCAGCATGACCACCAGGGCGACGCTGTAGGGGATGGCGGTGAGCAGGCCGATCTGCAGGCTGCCGCTGACCCCGGCGTTCTTGATGATCGAGGGCATCCAGAAGGCCAGGCCATAGAAGCCGGTGTTGAAGGTCAGCAGGATGAACACCAGCAGCCAGACCCGCGGGTTGAAGAACACCTCGCTGAGCCGCGAGGCCTTGCCGGCGTTCTGCTGCTCCAGGTTGCGCTTGAGCAGGGCCTTTTCCCGGGCGTCCAGCCAGGGTGCCTTGTCGATGTTGTCGCTCAGGCAGCAGAACACCACCACCGCCATGATGATCGAGGGCACCCCTTCCACCAGCAGCATCCACTGCCAGCCAGCCAGGCCGTGCCAGTTGTGCAGGCTGCTCATCAGCCAGCCGGAGAGCACGCCGCCAAAGCTCAGGCTGAAGGGCAGGGCGACGAGGAAGCCCGACATCACCCGACTCTGTCGGCGCGTCGGGAACCAGTAGTTGAGATAGAGGATCACCCCGGGAAAGAAGCCCGCCTCGCAGACGCCCAGCAGGAAGCGCAGCACATAGAAGAGGGTGCTCGACTGCAGGCCGAAGAAGTGCGCCAGCGGCTGGGTGAAGGCCACCGCCATGGAGATGATCGCCCAGGTCAGCATGATGCGGGCGATCCAGAAGCGCGCGCCGTAGCGGTGCAGCAACAGGTTGCTGGGGACCTCGAAGAGGAAGTAGCCCCAGAAGAACATGCTGGCGCCGAGGGCATAGACGGTGTTGCTGAAGCCGAGGTCGTCGAGCATGTCCAGCTTGGCGAAGCCAACGTTGACCCGGTCCAGGTAGGCGGCGATGTAGCACAGCAGCAGGATCGGCAGGATGCGCAGCACCACCTTGCGATAGGTGCGTTCTTCGAAGGCGTCGCCAGCGGCGCCCTGGGGAGCGGTGGTCTCGAACATGGGAATGACCTTCGGGGCCTTGGGGCCCGTTGTTGTTATTGAAGAGGTCGAAGGCGGCCGGGGATGCAGGTGGCCGTCTGAATCGCCAGGCCACTCTAGGAGCGGGAGCGATTCTTTCCCAATGGCATTTGCGGATCATTCGATAACGGCGCGTTATCGAAGCCCCTAGTTTGCGGACTCTTCGCGACCGGCATGGCTCAGCAGGATGGCGGCGAATTCCCGGGCCGCCTCGCCGAGGGGTTCGCCCTTGCGGGTGAGGATGCCGTAGTCCTGCGCCGGCAGGTGCAAGGGCAGCTCCAGGGCACTGAGCGCGCCGCTGGCGAGATAGGGCTCGACCATGGCCTCCGGCAGCATGCCGATCATGGGGCCGGCGTGCAGCACCTGGAGAAAGGTCTGCATGGAGATGGTGTCGATGGTGTTGCCTGGCACCGGCAGGCCGGCGGCGGCGAAGGCCCGCTCCATGCGCCCGCGGATGGGCGTGCCCTTGGGATAGAGGATCCAGGGCCAGGCCAGCACCTGGTCGAGGCCCACGGGGCCACTGCCCACCAGCGGATGGTCGGCGTTGACCACGAAGCGGAAGGGCTCCGGTGCCAGGGGCTGGAAGTCGAAGCGCTGGGCCTGGGCTTCGTCGGTGAAGCGCGCCACCGCCAGGTGCAGCAGCTTGTCGTCGAGCATCGCCATCAGGTGATCGCTGGTCTGCTCCACCACCTCGATGGCCAGCAGCGGCCAGCGCTGCTTGATCGCGACGATGGCCTGCGGCAGGGCCACCGCCGTGGCGGCGAAGATGCCGCCGACCTTGAGCTGGCCGTGGCCGCCGCGCCTAAGGCTGTCGATCTGCTCGGCGAAGTCGCGGGCATCGTTGAGCGCCACCCGGGCATAGCGCAGCACGTGTTCGCCCAGCGCCGTGGGTGGCATGCTGCGCGGCTGGCGCTCGAACAGGGCGAAGCCCAGCAGGTGCTCGATCTCCTTGAGCATCTTGCTGATGGCCGGCTGGCTGAGATTCATCTGCTGTGCCGCGAGGTGCATGTTGCGAGTGCGCCCCAGGGTGTCGATCAGCAGCAGGTGGCGAAACTTGAGCCAGTGGCAGATCTGGCTGAACGACGGCTCGGACACGCATGCCTCCCAGGCGATAAGCGCAGGTTATCGAATGATGAAATAAGCCCATTTGAGTTTATCAGTCCGGCTGCCTAGCGTGGACCCATCAGCCTTGGAGTCCTGCCTATGTCCCTTCGTCTCTCGCCTGCCAATACCCTTCCCACCGATGGCCTGGCCGGCACCCTGGTGGGCCGCGCCTGGGTGCCCGGTCAACCGTCCGGACCCTCGCCCGTGGTGCTGCGCGAGGATGGTGTCTTCGACCTCTCGGAACGCTTCCCTACGCTGAGCGCACTGTTCGAAGAGGCCGACCCGCTGCAAGCGTTGCGCGACACCCCCGGACGCTACCTCGGCAGCCTCGACGACCTGCTGGCCAACAGTGGCGAGCGTGCCGATCCGGCCCGCCTGCACCTGCTGCCACCGGCCGATCTACAGGTGATCAAGGCCGCCGGGGTGACCTTTGCCGCGAGCATGCTGGAGCGGGTGATCGAGGAGCAGGCCGGCGGCGATGCCGGGCGCGCCGTGGCCATCCGCGAGCAGGTGCAAGCGGTGATCGGTGCGGACCTGCAGGGACTGGAACCGGGCAGTCCGCGCGCCCAGGCGCTCAAGGCGCTGCTGATCGAGAAGGGCATGTGGTCGCAGTACCTGGAGGTGGGCATCGGGCCGGACGCCGAGATCTTCACCAAGGCGCCGGTGCTGGCCGCGGTCGGCAGCGGCAGCGCCATCGGCATCCACCCCGTGTCCCAGTGGAACAATCCCGAACCCGAGGTGGTGCTGGTGGCCGACAGCCGCGGCCGCCTGCATGGCGCCACCCTGGGCAATGACGTCAACCTGCGCGACATCGAGGGCCGCAGTGCTCTGCTGCTGAGCAAGGCCAAGGACAACAACGCCTCCTGCGCCCTGGGGCCCTTCATCCGCCTGTTCGACGAGACCTTCGATCTCGACCGGGTCCGCCAGTGCGTGGTGACCCTGGAAGTGCAGGGCGAAGACGGCTTCCGGCTCAATGGCAGCAGCTCCATGGCGCAGATCAGTCGTGATCCCACCGATCTCGCCGCCCAGACCCTCAATGCCAACCACCAGTATCCCGACGGCTTCGTGCTGTTCCTCGGCACCCTGTTCGCCCCGACCCAGGACCGTGACGCCCCGGGCGGCGGCTTCACCCACAAGGTGGGGGACGTGGTGAGCATCGCCAGTCCGCTGCTGGGGACCCTGCACAACCGGGTGACCACCAGCGACCAGGCCCCGGCCTGGCGCTTCGGCCTCGGCGCCCTGATGCACAACCTGGCCGCCCGTCGCCTGCTGGGCCGCTAACCGCTCTTTCCTAATTACAACTAGAGACCATCATGACTTCCGCCAAACGCCCGCTGCGCAGCCAGCTCTGGTTCGATGACCCTGCCCACGCCGACATGACCGCGCTCTATGTCGAGCGCTACATGAACTACGGCCTGACCCGCGACGAACTCCAGTCCGGCCGTCCCATCATCGGCATCGCCCAGACCGGCAGCGATCTCACGCCCTGCAACCGTCATCACCTGGAACTGGCCCAGCGGGTCAAGGCCGGCATCCGCGACGCGGGCGGCATCCCCATGGAATTTCCGGTGCATCCCATCGCCGAGCAGAGTCGCCGGCCCACCGCGGCCCTGGATCGCAACCTGGCCTACCTCGGCCTGGTGGAGATCCTCCATGGCTTCCCCCTGGACGGCGTGGTGCTCACCACCGGCTGCGACAAGACCACCCCGGCCTGCCTGATGGCCGCGGCCACCACCGACCTGCCGGCCATCGTGCTGTCCGGCGGACCCATGCTCGACGGGCATTTCAAGGGCGAGCTGATCGGCTCCGGCACCGTGCTCTGGCACGCGCGCAACCTGCTGGCGACCGGCGAGATCGACTACGAGGGCTTCATGGCCCTGACCACCGCCGCCTCGCCCTCGGTGGGGCACTGCAACACCATGGGCACGGCCCTGTCGATGAATGCCCTGGCCGAGACCCTGGGCATGTCGCTGCCCGGCTGCGCCAGCATCCCGGCGCCTTACCGCGAACGCGGCCAGATGGCCTATGCCACCGGCAAGCGCATCTGCCAGCTGGTGCTGGACGACGTCCGCCCCTCGCAGATCATGACCCGCGCGGCCTTCGAGAACGCCATCGTGGTGGCCTCGGCCCTGGGCGCCTCCAGCAACTGCCCGCCGCACCTGATCGCCATCGCCCGGCACATGGGCATCGAGCTGTCGCTGGACGACTGGCAGCGCCTGGGCGAGGACATCCCGCTGCTGGCCAACTGCATGCCGGCCGGCAAGTACCTGGGCGAGGGCTTCCACCGCGCCGGCGGGGTACCGGCGGTGCTTCACGAACTGCTCAAGGCGGGGCGCCTGCACGGCGAGTGCCTGACCGTCTCCGGCAAGACCATCGGCAGCATCGCCGAGGGCGCCGCCAGTGCCGATCCCGCGGTGATCCAGCCCTACGAGGCGCCGCTCAAGCACCGCGCCGGCTTCATCGTGCTCAGCGGCAACTTCTTCGATAGCGCCATCATGAAGATGTCGGTGGTGGGCGAGGCCTTCCGCCAGACCTACCTGGCCGAACCGGGCAAGGAAAACAGCTTCGAGGCGCGGGCCGTCGTCTTCGAGGGCCCGGAGGACTACCACGCGCGCATCGACGACCCGGCCCTGGACATCGACGAGCGCTGCATCCTGGTGATCCGCGGCGCCGGCCCGGTGGGTTATCCGGGCAGTGCCGAGGTGGTCAACATGGCGCCCCCGGCGGCGCTGATCAAGAAGGGCGTCGATTCTCTGCCGTGCCTGGGCGACGGTCGCCAGAGCGGCACCTCGGCCAGCCCCTCGATCCTCAACATGTCCCCGGAAGCGGCGGTGGGCGGCGGCCTGGCGCTGCTCAAGACCAACGACCGGCTGCGCGTGGACCTCAATGCCCGCCGCGTCGATGTGCTGCTGGACGCCGCCGAACTGGAACGCCGCCGCGCCGAATGGACCCCCAACCTGCCGCCGGCCCAGACCCCCTGGCAGGAACTCTACCGGCAACTGGTGGGCCAGCTCTCCACTGGCGGCTGCCTGGAGCCGGCGACCCTGCATCTCAAGGTGATCGCCCGCGAAGGCGGGGTGCCGCGGCATTCGCATTGAGCGTCTGTTCAGAGGTTCGCGAGCTAGCGCCAAACAAGGCGAAAATGTTTGAGGACGCGGAGTTTACGAGTGGTAAATGAGCATTCCGAAAGCATTTTCAACGCCGTCTGGCCGACGCGCAGCAGCCCTTGGACAGGCTCGGAGGTATCGGGCTCGCGCTGGCGGCCTTGCTTCATTAAGCTCTGCCGCCATGAACCGTACCCTCTATAGCCTGATCTTCACCCTGGCCTTGCCCTTCATCCTGCTGCGCCTGCTGTGGCGCGGACGCAAGGCCCCCGCCTATCGGCAGCGCATCGGCGAGCGCCTGGCGCTGGGCTTGCCGGAAGTAACGCCCGGCGGCATCTGGGTGCACGCGGTGTCGGTTGGGGAGAGCATCGCCGCCGCGCCGGTGATCCGCGCCCTGCGCCAGCGCCATCCCGACCTGCCGATCACCGTGACCTGCATGACGCCCACTGGCTCGGAGCGTATCCGCGCCCTGTTCGGGAGCGACGTCCAGCACTGCTATCTGCCCTACGACCTGCCCTGGCTGGCCGGACGCTTCCTCGATCGCCTGCGGCCACGCCTGGGCGTGGTGATGGAGACCGAACTCTGGCCCAACCTCATCCACCAGGCGGCGCGGCGCGACATTCCCATCGCCCTGGCCAATGGCCGGCTGTCCGAGCGTTCGGCGCGTGGCTATGGAAAGCTGGGTGGGGTGACCGGGCCGATGCTGGCGGAGCTGGCCTGGCTGGCGGTGCAGACGCCGGTGGAAGCCGAGCGCTTCCGTGCCCTCGGTGCCCGTGCCGAGCGGGTTGCGGTGACCGGCTCCATCAAGTTCGACCTGCGCATCGGTCCCGGGCTGCCGGTCCGCGCCGCTGCGCTGCGCCAGGGCTGGGGCCATCGCCCGGTATGGATCGCCGCCAGCACCCACGCCGGCGAAGACGAGATCCTGCTCCAGGCCCATCGCCAACTGCTGGCCACACGCCCCGATGCCCTGCTGATCCTGGTGCCGCGCCATCCCGAACGCTTTCCCGAGGTATTGGCCGAGGTGCGTCGTGAAGGCTTCAGCGTGGTCCAGCGCTCGACGGGGGAGGCGGTGCAGCCGCAGACCCAGGTGCTGCTGGGCGACACCATGGGCGAATTGCTGTTTCTCTACGCCCTGGCCGACGTCGCCTTCGTCGGCGGCAGCCTGATCGAGCGCGGCGGCCACAATCCGCTGGAACCGGTCGCTCTCGGCCTGCCGGTGCTCAGCGGCCCGCACGTGTTCAACTTCCTCGACATCGTCGCCCAGTTGCGCGACGCCGGCGCTTTGGAAACAGTAGCGGAAGCCTCGGCCATCGCTGCCGCCGTAGTCCGGCTCTGGGCCGAACCAGCGGAAGCCGAGCGGCGCCGGCAGGCGGGCCTGGCGGTACTGTCCGCCAATCAGGGCGCGCTGGAGCGCCTGCTCTCCGGACTGGATACATTGCTCACGCCCTGAGCCGAGCGTGCCGGCAGGACGTCGGCGCGGGTCTTGGCCAGGTCCGGCGGCAGGAAGTCGCGATCCGGGTCGTAATGGGGGTCGAGATAGCCCGACAGCGCCAGCAGGTCGTTGGGCGCCAGGGTGCCGGCCGCCTGCTTGAGCCTCAGGGTGTCCAGGATGTAGTTGTAGCGGGCGTCGTTGTACTGGCGCACGGCGTCGTACAGCAGCCGCTGGGCGTCGAGCACGTCGACGATGGTGCGGCTGCCCACCTGGTAGGCGATCTCGGTGGCTCTCAGGGCGCGCTGGCTGGAGGCGATGGACAGCCGTCGGGCACGCACCTGCTCGATGTCGGTGTTGATCGCCCGATGGGCATTGCGGGTGTTCTGCACCACCTGGCGGCGCAGGCCCTCCTGGCGCTGTTCGCTCTGGTCGAGTTGCTGATAGGCCTGGCGCGCCTGGGAGCTGGTGGCGCCGCCGCTGTACAGCGGTACCTCCACCTGGATGCCGATGCTGCGGCTGTTGACCGGGCTGCCGAACAGGGACAGTTGCTCGGCGTTCGGCAGATTCACCGCGTCGTTGTCGCTGTGGCTGTAGCGCGCCACCGCATCCACCGTCGGCAGGTGCCCGGCGCGGCGCTGGCGCAGGGTTTCCTGGGCGGCGTTGACGCCCTGGCCAGCGGCCAGCAGCTGCAGATTCTGGCGCATGGCGGTGTCCACCCACAGCCGCGCATCGTTGGGTTGCGGCGGCAGGATCGGCAGGTCGTGGCGGATGCCGGCGATGCTGCCGTAGTCGCGATCGGTCAGCCGGGTCAGGGCTTGGAAGGCGTCGGCCACCTGCTGCTCGCTCTGGGAGCGGTTGGCCTGGGCGTTGTCGAAGCTGGCCTGGGCCTGGAGCACGTCGGTGTCGTCGGTCAGGCCGACCTTGTAGCGCTCGCGGGACTGGTCCAGCTGGCGGTACAGCGCCTTTTCCTCGGCACGGGCGGTGGCCAGGGCGTCCTGGGCGCGCAGGGCGCTGAAATAGCCCTCGGCGGTCTGCAGGATGAGTTGCTGCTGGGCGGCGGAGAATTGCAGCTCGGCCTGCTCGGTGGTGGCCTGGGCGGCCTTGAGCTGGAACCAGCGGTCGGCGCGGAACAGCGGCTGGCTGAGGGTGGCCTGGATCAGCTGGCTGCTGCGATCGCTATCGTAGCGGCCACCCTGGACGCCCAGCGCCGGATTGTCCTTGAGCTGCAGGCTGGTGTGGGTGTCGTTGAACTGGGCGCCAAGGCCGATCTGCGGCAGCAGGCCGGCGCGCGCCTGGGGCACCGCCTCGCGCTGGGCACCGAGGCCCGCGCGCTCGGCGGCGAGGTCGGCGTTGTTGTCCAGCGCCTCGCGGTAGACGTCGAGCAGGCCATTGCCGGCCACCTGGGCCTGGGCCAGGCCGGCCGTGGTGCAGAGCGCCGCGAGCAGCAGGAATCTTCGCATTCTGGGAGCCTTCCTTGAGGGACCGCGCCAGTGTAGTGGCTTCGTCCGAATCCGCCATAGGAGAGGAAATAGCGGTCGAAGTTTCTGCCGCTCCGGGTTTACACTGGCCGCGTTCTTGTCGGGGTGCGCTACGAGGCGCTGAGATCGGGTAGTCCCGGATCCCGTTGAACCTGATCGGGCTAGGCGCGCCGCATGGCGGTGCGTCAACCTGCGTAGGGAACAAGAGGGCGTCCGCCGTCTCCATCCGTGGTCGCCATCCGTCCGGGCTTGCCTCTTCTTGCGTGCCCACCCTTCGTCCAGGTTCTTCCCTCGGCAACGCGCCCACCAGGAGAGCCTCGATGAACAAGCAGAACAACGTCACCGACTTCACCCGCGTCGACCGCCAGTCCACCCGGCCGCTGCCCAATTCGCGCAAGGTCTACCTGACCGGCTCGCGTCCCGACATCCGCGTGCCGGTGCGGGAAATCTCCCTCGCCGATACCCCCACCGCCTTCGGTGGCGAGCAGAACGCGCCGGTGTGCGTCTACGACACCTCCGGTCCCTACACCGACCCGGCGGTGCGCATCGACCTGCGCAAGGGCCTGCCGGACGTGCGTTCACGCTGGATCGAAGAGCGCGGCGACACCGAACTGCTGGCCGGGCTCTCTTCCGAATTCGGCCAGGCGCGCCTGGCCGATCCGAGTCTCGCCGCCCTGAGATTCGACCTGGCGCGCCAGCCGCGCCGGGCCAAGGCCGGGCGCAACGTCTCCCAGATGCACTATGCCCGCCAGGGCATCGTCACCCCGGAGATGGAATACATCGCCATCCGCGAGAACATGAAGCTGCAGGAGGCCCGCGCCGCCGGCCTGCTCGGCAACCAGCACCGCGGCCAGAGTTTCGGCGCCAGCATCCCCCAGGAGATCACCCCCGAGTTCGTCCGCGACGAGGTGGCCCGCGGCCGTGCCATCATCCCGGCCAACATCAACCACCTGGAGCTGGAGCCGATGATCATCGGCCGCAACTTCCTGGTGAAGATCAACGGCAACATCGGCAACAGCGCCCTGGGCTCTTCCATCGAGGAAGAGGTCGAGAAGCTGACCTGGGGCATCCGCTGGGGCGCCGACACCGTGATGGACCTGTCCACCGGCAAGCACATCCACGAGACCCGCGAGTGGATCATCCGCAACTCGCCGGTCCCCATCGGCACCGTGCCCATCTACCAGGCCCTGGAAAAGGTCGATGGTGTCGCCGAAGAACTGACCTGGGAGCTGTTCCGCGACACCCTCATCGAGCAGGCGGAGCAGGGCGTGGACTACTTCACCATCCATGCCGGGGTGCGCCTGCACTACGTGCCCCTGACCGCCAAGCGCGTCACCGGCATCGTTTCCCGCGGCGGCTCCATCATGGCCAAGTGGTGCCTGGCGCATCACCAGGAAAACTTCCTCTATACCCACTTCGAAGACATCTGCGAGATCATGCAGGCCTACGACGTGAGCTTCTCCCTGGGGGACGGCCTGCGCCCGGGCTCCATCGCCGACGCCAACGACGCCGCCCAGTTCGGTGAACTGGAAACCCTCGGCGAGCTGACCAAGATCGCCTGGAAGCATGACGTCCAGACCATGATCGAAGGCCCGGGCCACGTGCCCATGCAGCTGATCAAGGAAAACATGGACAAGCAGCTGGAGTGCTGCGACGAGGCGCCGTTCTATACCCTCGGCCCGCTGACCACCGATATCGCCCCCGGCTACGACCACATCACCAGCGGCATCGGCGCCGCCATGATCGGCTGGTTCGGCTGCGCCATGCTCTGCTACGTGACGCCCAAGGAGCACCTCGGCCTGCCCAACAAGGACGACGTCAAGACCGGCATCATCACCTACAAGATCGCCGCCCATGCCGCCGACCTGGCCAAGGGGCATCCCGGCGCCCAGATCCGCGACAACGCCCTGTCCAAGGCGCGCTTCGAATTCCGCTGGGAAGACCAGTTCAACCTGGGCCTGGACCCGGACACGGCGCGCGCCTTCCACGACGAGACCCTGCCCAAGGACTCGGCCAAGGTGGCGCATTTCTGCTCCATGTGCGGGCCCAAGTTCTGCTCCATGAAGATCACCCAGGAGGTCCGCGACTACGCCAAGGAAAACGGCCTGACCGACGAGCAGAAGGCCATCGAGGCCGGCTTCCAGGAACAGGCGGCGCGCTTCAAGGACGAAGGCGGCGTGATCTACAAGCAGGTCTGACGACCGTAGGTTGGCGCCGAGCGCAGCGAAGCCGTCTCAGCCCAACCGACGTCTGCCAGGCCAGCACGCTGTTTCCGTAGGTTGGCGCTGAGCACAGCGAAGCCCAACAATGCCCGGCGTCACCCCACGACGTCGGGCGCCCTCAACCCCTTGTTCACGAGACCCATCATGGCCCAGGCCCCCGGCCTCTATACCCCCACCGTCCCCGTTCCGGCGGACCGCCGCATCCTTGGCGGGCGTGACCTCTTCACCCTCTGGTTCTCCCTCGGCATCGGGCTGATGGTGGCCCAGGCCGGCGCCCTGCTGGCGCCCGGCCTGGGCCTGGCCGACGGCCTGCTGGTGCTGCTGCTCGGCACCGCGGTCGGGGTGCTGCTGCTGGCCGCTGCCGGCCTGGTGGGCAGCGACACCGGCCTGGCCGGCATGACCGCCCTGGGCCAGAGTCTCGGCCAGCGCGGCGCGCTGTTGCCGGCGGTGCTGAACATCACCCAGCTGATCGGCTGGGGCGCCTTCGAACTGGTGGTGATGCGCGAGGCGGCCAGCGTGCTGCTGGGCAGCTGGGGCCAACAGGCCTGGTCCTCGCCCGTCCTCTGGACCCTGGTGTTCGGCGCCCTGGCGACGGCCCTGGCGGTAGCCGGTCCGCTGACCTTCGTTCGCCGTTTCCTCAGCCGCTGGGGTATCTGGCTGCTGCTCGGGGCCTGCACCTGGCTGACCCTGGACCTCTTCCTGCGCGCCGACCTGGCCGCGCTCTGGCAGCGCCCGGGTGACGGCTCCCTGAGCCAGGCGCTGGGCTTCGACCTGGTGGTGGCCATGCCGCTGTCCTGGCTGCCGGTAATCGCCGACTACACCCGCTTCGCCCGCACCGGCCGCAGCGCCGGTCGCGGCGTCATGCTGGGCTATTTCTGCGGCAACCTCTGGCTGATGGGCCTGGGCTTCGCCTATACCCTGGCCTTCGCCAGCGGCGGTGAAGCCGACGCCCTGCTGCGTGCCCTGGCCGTGGCCGGCCTCGGCCTGCCGCTGCTGCTGATCCTGCTGGACGAGTCGGAAAACGCCTTCGCCGCCTATCACTCGGCAGCCGTGGCGGCGGGTTTCCTCGCCCAGGTGAAGATCTGGCAGCTGACCCTGGCCATCGGCAGCCTCTGCACCCTGCTGGCGCTCCTGGTACCCCTGGCCCAGTACGAACACTTCCTGCTGCTGATCGGCTCGGTGTTCGCCCCGCTGTTCGGCGTGGTGCTGGTGGATCACTTCCTGCTGCGCCGCCGCCAGGCCCCGCAGCGGATACGGGCGCTGCGCCTGGAGTCCCTGATCGCCTGGGCCCTGGGCGTGGCCGTCTACCACCTGTTGCCGACCCTGCTCCCCGCCTGGGGCGCGACCCTGCCAGCCATCGTGGTGGCCGGGACCGCGCAGGCGCTGTTGGGGTTGAAGCGGGTATAAGCCGAGCTGTTGGGCTTCGCGGTGTTTAGCCCTGCCTGCGCGAGCCCTAATCCAGCGCGGGAAGATTATCCCGAATGCCGACCGGCCCCCTCTCCCGCGTGCGGGGGAGGGTTGGGGTGGGGGACGCCAAGCTGATTCGCGGTGTCTTCGGATACCTTCTGTTCCGCCCTCGCCGGGCGGGTTACTTTTTTCAATCGCGGCTGCGCGCCCCGCAAAAAAGTAACCAAAAACGCTCGCCCCGACTGGCCGGTCCTGCGCTTTGCGCAGGATGCCCTCGTGTCAGCCCCGCTCCAGTGGGCCGGAGCCGAAGGGCCGTCCTGGCCCTCGGCCCCTTTCGCGGCATCCATGCTGCTTACCCGCTTCCACGACGCTGTCGTTCGGCCGGCCAAACGGGGCATCCGGGTGCCGGCTTCTACTTCAGCAGTCGAATAGGATGGAAAACCGCCTAGCGTTTTCCAAACGCCAGATCCTACGGCTGACGCGCCTTGCCCCGGCCCGGGAAATACTCGCCCTTGAGGATGCCGTTGAGCTTGGGATAGGGAATCTTCAGCTCCGGATGGCCCATGGCGTAGGGGGCGATGCTGCCGATGTCGTACTTGAGCGTCAGGGCGCCGAAGTCCAGGGCCACGTTGTTGGTCTTGATGAAGGGCCACTGCTGGCGGAATTCGGCATCGCCGACGTTGTTGCTGAGCATCCAGGCCTCGCGTGACAGCTGCGCCAGGCGCCAGAACTCGGCTTCCTGCCCCGGTACCAGCATGTCGCCCAGGGTGATCTGCCGGTTCAGATGGCGATCCCAGGTGACGAAGTCGCGGCCGGCCAGGCCATGGGCACCGCCATTGGCCAGGTAGCTGGAGAACTCGATGATCACCAGGCCGTCATGCTGTTCACGCACCTTGGCCTGCAGATAGCTGCTCCACCGCGGCTGGGCCTTGGCGAGGAAGTCCCGCTCGTAGCTCCCCAGCGAGGCCGGGATGGGCGCGCCCGGCTCGGCACGGGCCAGACCCAGCAGGTGCCGCTGCACCAGGGCGTCCAGGGCCGGATCGCCGAATTCCACGTACTCGATGTTGATCAGCGGGCAGTCTTCGCCCTGGCAACCGGCCGGGCGGTGCTCCCAGGCCTGGTGGCGAGGCGTGAGGGGTTTGTCGAGGTTGGGGCCGAAGACGCTTTGGCAACCACCGAGCAGCAGGCCGGCGAGCAGGAGGAGCGGGCGGATACGCATGGGATTCCTTGTCATGGAAACAGAGAACGACGGCTTTCGAACCCGTCTGGCCCCATAAGTTTGCCAGGGGCGGGCGGAGGTTTCCCGGCTTGTTGTCCTTTTCGCGACTTGGCGCGCCAGGGGCTGCACGAGCGCAGGCGGCACGCTAGGATGAGCTGATCACCTTCAATCAGCGCTGGAGCGCCCATGACCGAAGCCAACGAATCCCAGGCGCCCGCCGTTGAAATCCTGAGCCGCGAGATCTGCTTCCAGGGCTTCTACCGCATGGCCCGTTTCCGGCTGCGCCATCGCCAGTTCTCCGGTGCCCTGGGCCCGGAACTGGAACGCGAGGTCTTCGTGCGTCCCGATGCCGTCTGCGTGCTGCCCTACGACGCCGTGCGCGACGAGGTGGTGCTGATCGAGCAGTTTCGCGTCGGCGTCATGGAAAAGACCGCTCATCCCTGGCTGCTTGAGCCGGTGGCGGGCTTGGTGGACAAGCAGGGCGAGGCCGTCGAGGCGGTCGCTCATCGGGAAGCCGAGGAAGAAGCCGGGCTGACCTTGCAATCGCTCTGGCCCATCTCCACCTACTTCCCCTCGCCTGGCGGCAGCGACGAACAGGTCTATCTCTACCTGGGTCGCTGCAGCACCGCGGAGGCCGGCGGCGTCCATGGTCTGGAAGAGGAGGGCGAGGACATTCGCGTCCATGTCTGGTCGCTGGACGAGGCACTGGCAGGGGTTCGCGACGGTCGAATCAATAACGCAGCGGCAATCATCGCCCTGCAATGGTTGGCGCTCAATCGCGCCGAGGTAAGGGGGTTATGGGGCTGAAACTGCGAGATCGCTACCGCGTTGACCTGCCGGGCCTGCAGGCCACGTGCGAGGCCAACTACGTGCGGCTGATGCGGCTTCTGCCCAAGATGCGCGAAGCCGTGGTATCGCGCCGCGTCATGTTGTCGCAAGGCGAGCGCCCGCTGGGAGTGCTCGCGCTGGAAGTCACCGAGGCCTGCCCCTATACGACGGTCTTGCGGGTGCGTCAGGAGCTTGGGTTGCCCTGGCTACCGGTGCCCGAACTGGAAGTGCGCGTCTATCATGATGCGCGGATGGCGGAGGTGGTGTCGGCCGGGGTCTCCCGGCACCTGCTCGGACGCTATCCCTATCCCAATCAGGCGATGCATCAGCCTGACGAAAAGAGTCAGCTCAATCTGTTTCTCGGTGAGTGGTTGAGTCACTGCCTGGCCTGTGGCCACGAAGCTGAACCTATCCTGCAGCGATGAGCACTGGGGCGCAACGCTGGCAGCCGCAGCTTCCCTCGCGCGGTGCAAGCTGCGAAAATGTGAAGCATGCACGTAAGTTCCCGGGAACTTTTCTGCACCCTGCCTGCGCTCGTTGTTCCCTTATGCCTAGGAGGCTTTGGTGAGTTTGCCGGATAGTGTCAACGCTCCCCTCGTCGTCCAATTGACCGATAGTCATCTGTTTGCGCGCGCCAACGGTCGGTTGTTGGGTATCGATACGGCCGCCAGCCTGCAACAGGTGGTGGCCCAGGTGGTACGGGAGCAGCCACGCATCGATCTGCTGCTGGCCAGCGGTGACCTTTCCCAGGACGGCTCCGTGGCCTCCTATCAACGCTTTTGCGAGCTGACCGAACCCCTGGCTGCGCCCATGCGCTGGCTGGCTGGCAATCATGACGAGAACGCGCCCATGGCCAAGGCCTGTGGCGATCGCGATTTCCTGGAGGCCGTCACCGACCTGGGCGCCTGGCGTCTCATCCTGCTCGACAGCACCGTGCGTGGTTGCGTGTTCGGGGAGCTGGAGCAGGCGCAGCTGGTGACCCTGGACGAAGCCCTGAGCGCCGCGCCCGAGCGTCCGGCTCTGATCTGCCTGCACCATCACCCGGTCCCTGTGGGCTGTGGCTGGATGGAGCCCCTGGGCCTGCACCGGGCGGACGAGCTGTTCGCCGTGCTGGATCGCCATCCCCAGGTCAAGGTGGTGCTCTGGGGACACATCCACCAGGAGTTCGATCAGCTGCGCAACGGTGTGCGCCTGCTGGCCTCTCCCTCCACCGGTCTGCAATTCGAGCCGGGTAGCGAAGACTTCAAGGCGGGCGACCAGGCCCCGGGCTATCGCTGGTTGCGCCTGTTGCCCGACGGCACTCTGGAAACCGGTGTCTCGCGCCTGCAACAGCATGCTTTCACCGTGGATCACAGCGCCGCGGGCTACTAGGGCTGCCAGGGCTGACGCCGGTCGGCTGCCTTGGTCGCGAGGGTCGAAACGGGTTACTCTTTACCTGTTTTTTTATCCAGTAGGAGCGGCCCGATGCCGTCGATCCTCTATATCCATGGATTCAACAGCTCACCCGCGTCCTTGAAGGCGCGGCAGCTGACCGCCTGCATGACCCGGCTCGGTCTGGCGGACCGTCTGCGCGCCCCGGCGCTGCCCAACGATGCCGACGCCGCCTTCGCCCTCCTGGAGCGCGAACTGGCGGAGCTGGACGCCCCCTTGCTGGTCGGCAGCTCCCTGGGCGGCTACTATGCCACCGTCCTGGCCGAGCGCCACGGGCTCAAGGCCGTGCTGATCAACCCGGCGGTCCGGCCCTGGCGCTTCATGGAGCACTACCTGGGCCCCCAGCGCAATCACCATACCGGCGAGACCTGGATCCTCACCGAGGCCCACGTCGAGGCCATGCGGGCGCTGGAAGTCGCGGCGCCGGTGGATCCCGAGCGCTTCCACGTCTGGCTGCAGACCGGTGACGAGACACTCGACCACCGGGACGCCGAACGCTACTACGGCGGCTGCACCCTGCGTATCGAGCAGGGCGGCGACCACGGCTTCCAGGGCTTCCATCGCCAGCTGCCCCTGCTGCTGGAGCTGGCCGGCTTCGACCCGGCGCTCTGGCGCGAGCTGGATTTCAACACCTTCGAATAGAGACCCCATGGCCACGCAGAACGCCTATAACGCCGACGCCATCGAAGTCCTCTCCGGACTCGACCCGGTGCGCAAGCGCCCTGGCATGTACACCGACACCTCCCGGCCCAACCACCTGGCCCAGGAAGTCATCGACAACAGCGTGGACGAAGCCCTGGCCGGCCACGCGCGCCAGGTGCAGGTGATCCTGCACGCCGACAACTCCCTCGAGGTGATCGACGACGGTCGCGGCATGCCGGTGGACATCCATCCGGAAGAGGGCGTTTCCGGCGTCGAGCTGATCCTTACCAAGCTGCACGCCGGCGGCAAGTTCTCCAACAAGAACTACCAGTTCTCCGGCGGCCTGCACGGCGTGGGCATCTCGGTGGTGAACGCCCTCTCGACCCGGGTCGAGGTGCGCGTCAAGCGCGAAGGCAACGAGTACGGCATGGCCTTCGCCGACGGCTTCAAGGCCAGCGAACTGGCCGTGGTCGGTAGCGTCGGCAAGCGCAATACCGGCACCAGCGTGCACTTCTGGCCGGACCCCAAGTACTTCGATTCGCCCAAGTTTTCCGTCAGCCGCCTGAAGCACGTGCTCAAGGCCAAGGCGGTGCTCTGTCCGGGCCTGGCCGTGAGCTTTTTCGACGAAGCCAGCGGCGAGCGCAGCGAATGGCATTACGAAGACGGGCTGAGATCCTATCTGATCGACACCGTGGGCGATGCCCTGCGGCTGCCCGAGGCCCCCTTCCACGGCAGCCTGGCCTCGGCCCGGGAAGCGGTGGACTGGGCACTGTTCTGGCTGCCCGAGGGTGGCGAGTCGGTACAGGAAAGCTACGTCAACCTGATTCCCACCGCCCAGGGCGGCACCCATGTGAATGGCCTGCGCCAAGGCCTGCTGGACGCCATCCGCGAATTCTGCGAATTCCGCAACCTCCTGCCGCGCGGGCTCAAGCTGGCTCCGGAAGATGTCTGGGAGCGCATCGCCTTCGTCCTCTCGATGAAGATGCAGGAGCCGCAATTCTCCGGCCAGACCAAGGAGCGCCTGTCCTCCCGCGAGGCCGCCGCCTTCGTCGCCGGGGTGGTCAAGGACGCCTTCAGCCTCTGGCTCAACGCCCATCCGGAGCTGGGTCAGCAGATCGCCGAACTGGCCATCAACAATGCCGGCCGCCGCCTCAAGGCGGGCAAGAAGGTCGAGCGCAAGAAGATCACCCAGGGCCCGGCGCTGCCCGGCAAGCTGGCCGATTGCGCCGGTCAGGATCCGATGAGATCCGAGCTGTTCCTGGTGGAGGGCGACTCAGCGGGCGGCAGCGCCAAGCAGGCGCGCAGCAAGGAATTCCAGGCCATCATGCCGCTGCGCGGCAAGATCCTGAACACCTGGGAAGTGGACGGCAGCGAGGTACTGGGCAGCCAGGAGGTGCACGACATCGCCGTGGCCATCGGTATCGATCCGGGCAGCGCCGACCTGAGCGGCCTGAGATACGGCAAGATTTGCATCCTCGCCGACGCCGACTCCGACGGCCTGCACATCGCCACCCTGCTGTGCGCCCTGTTCGTGCAGCACTTCCGTCCGCTGGTGGATGCCGGCCACGTCTATGTGGCCATGCCGCCGCTGTACCGTATCGACCTCGGCAAGGAGGTGCACTACGCCCTCGACGAAGCCGAGCGCGACGGTGTCCTGGATCGCCTGGCGGCGGAAAAGAAGCGTGGCAAGCCCCAGGTGACTCGCTTCAAGGGCCTCGGCGAGATGAATCCGCTGCAGCTGCGCGAGACCACCATGGATCCCAACACCCGCCGCCTGGTGCAGCTGACCCTCGAGGACGTGCCCGGCACCCTCGAGATGATGGACATGCTGCTGGCCAAGAAGCGATCCGGCGACCGCAAGAGCTGGCTGGAATCCAAGGGCGATCGCGCCGAAGTGCTGCTCTGAGCGCCTGACTCATTGGTCGTGTCCATCGCGGCCATGGGCCGCTCCTACGGTAGGAGCGGCCCATGGCCGCGATAAAGGCAAGCCACCCGATTACCGACGTAACACCAAAGGATTCCCATGAGTGCACCCCTCGACCTGAGCCTGGATGGCGTCGAACGCCGTTCGCTGGCCGACTTCACCGAGCAGGCGTACCTGAACTACTCCATGTACGTCATCATGGACCGCGCCCTGCCACATATCGGCGACGGCCTCAAGCCGGTCCAGCGCCGCATCGTCTATGCCATGAGCGAACTGGGCCTGGACGCCGACGCCAAGCACAAGAAGTCCGCCCGGACCGTGGGTGACGTCCTCGGCAAGTACCATCCCCATGGCGACTCGGCCTGCTACGAAGCCATGGTGCTCATGGCGCAGCCGTTCTCCTATCGCTATCCGCTGGTGGATGGCCAGGGCAACTGGGGGGCGCCGGACGATCCCAAGTCCTTCGCTGCCATGCGCTACACCGAGGCGCGCCTGTCGCGCTATTCCGAGGTGCTGCTCAACGAACTGGGGCAGGGCACCGTGGACTGGGTGCCCAACTTCGACGGAACCCTGAACGAGCCGGCGGTCCTGCCGGCGCGGTTGCCCAACCTGCTGCTCAACGGCACCACCGGCATCGCCGTGGGCATGGCCACCGACATCCCGCCGCACAACCTGCGCGAAGTGGCGGCCGCCTGCGTACGCCTGCTGGACGATCCCATCGCCGGCATTCCCGAGCTGCTCGAACATGTGCCGGGCCCGGACTTCCCCACCGAAGCCGAGATCATCACGCCCCATGCCGACCTGCGCAAGATCTACGAGACCGGTCGCGGCTCGGTGCGCATGCGCGCCGTCTACCGCCGCGAAGACGGCGACGTGGTCATCACCGCGCTGCCGCACCAGGTCTCCGGTTCCAAGGTGCTGGAGCAGATCGCCGCCCAGATGCAGGCCAAGAAGCTGCCCATGGTGGCCGACCTGCGCGACGAGTCGGACCACGAGAACCCGACCCGCATCGTCATCGTGCCGCGCTCCAACCGCATCGATGCCGACGAGCTGATGCAGCACCTGTTCGCCACCACCGATCTCGAATCCAGCTACCGGGTCAACCTCAACGTCATCGGCCTGGACGGCAAGCCCCAGGTCAAGGACCTCAGGCAGATCCTCCAGGAATGGCTGATCTATCGCATCGGCACCGTACGCCGCCGCCTGCAGTTCCGCCTGGACAAGGTCGAACGTCGCCTGCACCTGCTGGACGGCCTGCTGATCGCCTTCCTCAATCTGGATGAAGTGATCCATATCATCCGCACCGAAGAGCATCCCAGGCAAGCGCTGATGGCCCGCTTCGAACTCTCCGAGGACCAGGCCGACTACATCCTCGAGACCCGGCTGCGCCAGCTGGCGCGCCTGGAAGAGATGAAGATCCGCGGCGAACAGGCCGAACTGCTCAAGGAGCAGAAGCGTCTGCAGACCCTGCTGGGCAGCGACAAGAAGCTGCGCAACCTGGTCCGCGACGAACTGATCAAGGATGCCGAGACCTATGGCGACGCCCGGCGCTCGCCCATCGTCGCCCGTGCCGAGGCCAAGGCCCTGTCCGAAACCGAGCTCATGCCCACCGAGCCGGTGACCGTGGTGCTTTCCGAGAAGGGCTGGGTGCGTCAGGCCAAGGGCCACGACGTCGATCCGACTGGCCTGTCCTACAAGGCCGGTGACGGCTTCAAGGCGGCGGCCCTGGGGCGTTCCAACCAGTTCGCCGTCTTCATCGACTCCACCGGGCGCAGCTATTCCGTCGCCGCCCATTCGCTGCCGTCGGCGCGTGGCCAGGGCGAGCCCCTGACCGGACGCCTGACGCCGCCGCCGGGGGCCAGCTTCGAATGTCTGCTGCTGCCGGATGACAGCGGCCTCTATGTCCTGGCCTCGGACGCCGGCTACGGTTTCGTGGTCAAGGGCGAGGACCTGCAGGCCAAGAACAAGGCCGGCAAGGCACTGATCAGCCTGCCCAATGGCGCCAGGGTACTGTCCCCGAAGCCGGTGGCCTCCCTGGAGGACACTTCCATCGCGGTGGTCACCAACGAGGGGCGGCTGCTGGTGTTCGCCATCACCGAATTGCCACAACTGGCGAAGGGCAAGGGCAACAAGCTGATCTCCATTCCCGGCGAGCGGGTCGCCAAGCGCGAGGAATACGTGGTCGATCTGGCCGTGGTGCCGGCCGGCGCCTCCCTCACGCTGCAGGCCGGCAAGCGGCCCTATACCCTCAGGGGCAGCGATCTGGAGCACTACCGGGCCGAGCGCGGTCGGCGCGGCAACAAATTGCCGCGGGGCTTCCAGCGGGTGGACTCGCTGCAGGTGGAAACTTGAGCCGCCCGCGGTCAGCCGCTAGCATAGCCCGGATTTTTTCGACCAGGACTCGCCGGGCCGTGGCGCCCGTCGAGAGAGAGCCTCGATGAAACGGATGTGTCTTGCCAGGCTGGCGCTCGTTGGCCTGCTGGCCGGCCTGGGTGGCTGTGCCAGCCTCGGCCCCAGCCACTACTACCAGCTCGACGGCGGCAATGCGCGGGCGCCGGCGAGCAGTGAGCGTGGCCTTGCGGTGTGGATCGAACGCCTGCAGCTGGCCGACTACCTGCAGCGCGACGTGCTGCTCGAGCGCCAGCCCGATGGCAGTCTCAAGACCACCCGCGATCACTGGGCCGGGCCGCTCGACGCCAACGTGCGTCAGTTGCTGCAGCGCCAGCTCGCCGGTCGCCTCAACAGCGGCCGGGTGGTGGTGGGGGAGCAACCCGCAGGCTTCGACCCGCAGTACCGGGTGGAGCTGGTGGTGACCCGCCTCGATGCCGGTGACCAGGCGCCTGCCACCCTCGATGCCAGCTGGCAGTTGCGCGACGGCCAGGGCCGGCTGCTGGACACCGAGGTGATCCACCTGCAGACCCGGCACGGGGGCGATCGCGCGGCCCAGGTGCGGGCCCAGGGCGAATTGCTGCAGCAACTGTCGGCGCGGCTGGCCACCGATCTCACCAAGGTCGCCCAACGCGGCCGACGCGAGACCGAGATGGCGCGCAAGGAGCCGAAGAAACTTGTCGAAGAGGCCCAGGCCCGGCCGACGCTGCCGGCCGTGGTGCCCATCCGCACCGGCGCCGAGGTCTATCGCTTCTGATCCGACCAGGCCCCGCGCGTCGCCGCGCGGGAGCCTTCGGCGGCGCTCGATGCTCTATCCAGCAGGACCCTCAAGCCCCGGAGGTTTCATGACGCTGCCCCTGTTTCCGCTCAACACCACCCTGTTTCCCGGCTGCCGCCTCGATCTGCAGCTGTTCGAGGCCCGCTATCTGGACATGCTCGGCCGCTGTCTCAAGCAGGGCAGCAGCTTTGGCGTGGTGACCATCCTCGAAGGCCGCGAGACCGGTGCCGCGCCGAATCGCCTGGGCGCCTACGGCTGCGAGGCGCTGATCCGCGACTGGCAGCAGCAGAGCAATGGCCTGCTGGGCATCCGCATCGAAGGCGGGCGGCGCTTTCGCCTGCTGAGCCAGGAAGAGCAGCCCGACCACCTGGTGGTGGGGGAGGTGGAGTGGCTTCCGGAGACCGAGCCCCAGCCGCTGCGTGATGGCGACGCCGATCTCATGGCGCTGCTGGTGGCCCTGGCCCAGCACCCCATGGTCGCCAGCCTGGACATGGGCGGCGAAGTCGCCGACCGCCAGGCCCTGGGTTGCCAGCTGGCCTATCTGCTGCCGTTCGAGGCGCACCTCAAGCTGGAATGGCTGGGCCTGAACGACCAGGGTCAGCGCCTGGCCGACATCGAGCGCCATCTGGTGGATTTGCAAGGTGATTTCCAGGCCTGAGAGCCTGTTGATAAGCCGCTGCGCGTCGGCCAAACGCTGTTGAAAACACCCTGGATCGCCAGCCCGGCCGGGATGCTCATTTACCCTATGTAAACCCGGGCGCGGGTCCGATCCGCTTCCTCAGGCGTTTTCGCGGGGCCGCCCAGGCCTGTGTGGCTCTAGCCCGCAAGATGCTGAACAGGCTCCGGACCCAAACGCCAGGCAAAAGAAAGCCCGCCGGGCAGGGCGGGCTAAAAGTGCTTTGGGGGCACTCGATAAGACTCTGGCACTTTGCCATAAGTTCAGTCTTATGAGATCAAAGTGCCAGTCTGGCTGGATCAGCTCGCCAGCAATTTGATGAGTTCGCGATTGAAGGCCGGAATGTCGTCTGGCTTGCGGCTGCTCACCAGTTGACCGTCGACGATGACCTCCTGGTCCTGCCAGGTGGCGCCGGCATTCTTGAGGTCGTCGGTCAGCGAGGGCCAGCTGGTCAGGGTCTTGCCTTGCACCAGGCCGGCGGAGATCAGCAGCCAGGCGCCGTGGCAGATGACCGCGACCGGCTTGCCGGCGTCGGCGATCTGCTTGGTCAGCTGCTGGGCCTGCGCGTCGATGCGGATGGTATCGGCGTTGACCACGCCGCCAGGCAGCAGCACGGCGTCATAGTCACCGGCATTGGCCGCGGCGAAGGTGAGGTCCACCGGAAAGCCGTCGGCCGGCTCGGTGCCGTCCCAGCCGCGCACCTCACCGCGCTCGGCGGAGATGATGTGGGTCTGGGCGCCTGCCTGCTCCAGGGCCTGCTTGGGGCCGGTGAGTTCGGCCTGCTCGAAGCCGTCGGTGACCAGGATGGCAATTTTCTTGCCGTTCAGGGATGTAGCCATGGGGCGGATACCTCGATGGAATTCGGTCGGGCTAGCCTTTTGCCAGCGCTCCTGAATCCGGCTCGTTTTGCCCCTGCTAAGTTCCTTCGTCGCGCCCGATGGCATCGCCGGGCGGCGCGGGGTAAATTTGCGACATCCATCGCAGAGTAGTCCCCATGTCCCAAGCGTCCCCTCAGCTGACCGAGGAGCAGATCCGTCAGGCCCTGCAAGGCATCAGCATTCCTCCGCAGCCGCAGATCATGGTGGATCTGCAACTCGAACAGCTCATGCCCAATCCCGATCTCAAGGTCATCTCCCGCCTGATCGGCCAGGACCCGGGGCTCTCGGGTGCCTTGCTCAAGCTGGTCAACTCGCCGTATTTCGGCCTCAGCAATCGCATCACCTCGATCCAGCGGGCGGTCAACCTGCTGGGTAGCCAGTCGGTCATCAACCTGATCAACGCCCAGTCGATCAAGGGCGAGCTCACCGACGAGACCATCGTCATCCTCAACCGCTTCTGGGACACCGCGCAGGACGTCGCCGAGACCTGCCTGAGCCTGGCCAAGAAGACCGGCTACCCGACCCCGGACGAGGCCTATGCCCTGGGTCTGTTCCACAACTGCGGCATCCCGCTGATGCTCAAGCGCTTCCCCAACTACATGGCGGTGCTGGAAGAGGCCTATGCCAGCGTCAACGAGCAGGTGCGGGTGGTGGACGTGGAGAACCGGATATTCAACACCAACCACGCCGTGGTGGGTTATTTCATCTCCCGCTCGTGGCGCCTGCCGGAACACGTGGGCCAGGCCATCGCCAATCACCACAACGCCCAGTCGGTCTTCGACGAGGACTCGACCACCGACATCCAGATCAAGAATCTGCTGGCACTGCTGAAGATGGCCGAGCACATCTGCCGCTGCTATCGCGCCCTCGGTGGCCAGGACGAGGATCACGAGTGGCAGGCCATCGCGCCGCGGGTGCTGGATCACGTCGGCCTGTCCGAATACGACTTCGAGTCGCTCAAGGAGACGATCCTTGAGATGGGCAGCGGTCGGATCAATTACTAGATTTGGGCAAAAGGGCTGGCGCTCACCCTTCGGCCAGCCTTCGGCCAGCCTTCGGCTGTTACTCCCGTTGGTCGTTGCTCGCTGCCTGACCTTCGCTCGGCGCCTTTTGAGCCAAATCTCTGGAATAAGCCTCATGGATCCTCATGCCCGAATTACCTGAAGTCGAAACCACTCGCCGGGGCATCGCGCCCCATGTCGTCGGTCAGCGCGTGCGCCGGGTCATCGTCCGCGATGGCCGGCTGCGCTGGCCGGTACCCGAGGACCTGGACGTGCGCCTCTCCGGGCAGCGCATCGAGGCCGTCGAGCGACGGGCCAAGTACCTGCTGATCCGCGCCGAGAGCGGCACCCTGATCGGTCACCTGGGCATGTCCGGCAGCCTGCGCCTGGTACCGGCCGACCAGCCGCCGGCCAAGCACGAGCACGTCGACATCGAGCTGGAGTCGGGGCTGTCGCTGCGCTACACCGATCCCCGGCGCTTCGGTGCGCTGCTCTGGACCCAGGATCCCCACGCCCATGTGCTGCTCAGCAAGCTGGGCCCCGAGCCGCTGACCGAGGCCTTCGACGGCGGCCGGCTGTTCGAGCTGTCGCGCGGACGCAGCATGGCGGTCAAGCCCTTCATCATGGACAACGCCGTGGTGGTGGGGGTAGGCAACATCTACGCCGCCGAGGCGCTGTTCGCCGCCGGCATCGATCCCCGCCGTGCCGCCGGCAGCGTTTCCCGAGCACGCTACGATCGCCTGGCCGAGGAGATCAAGAAGGTCTTGGCGCGTTCCATCGAGAGCGGCGGCACCACCCTGCGCGACTTCATCGGCGGCGACGGCGCGCCGGGCTATTTCAAGCAGGAACTGTTCGTCTACGGACGCAAGGGCGAATTCTGCAAGGTCTGCGGCACGGGGCTGCAGGAGGTCCGCCTCGGCCAGCGCGCCAGCGTCTATTGCCGCAAGTGCCAGCGATGAAAGCCCTGGCCGGGGTGGTCCTGCTGACGCTGCTGGGCGGGGAGGCCGCCTGGGCGGATGCCGACAACGGCCGCAACCTCTTCCTGCGCCGCTGCCACAACTGCCATTCGGTGGGGCCGGGCGCCCAGTCCGGCTTCGGGCCCCAGCTCAACGACCTCTTCGGTCGCCAGGCCGGGAGCCTGGCCGGCTATAACTATTCCGACGCCATGCGCCAGGCCGGCTTCGCCTGGGACCGCGAGGCCCTGGCGGCCTTCCTGCGCGATCCCGAACGGAAGGTGCCGGGCACCAAGATGAGATTCTGGGGCATCGGCGACGCCGAGGACCTGGGCGACATCGCCGACTACCTGGAGACGCAGCACGGCGCTCCCTGAATGCCTTGCTAGTGGTCGCCGCCACCGGCCCCCGGCTTGGCCGCGAAGGGCGGCTTGGCCAGCCAGATGATCAGGAACAGCCCCATGAAGATCCAGCCGAGCAAGGTGAAGTAGTCCACCGTGGAGAGCATGTAGGCCTGGCCTTCCACCACCTTGTCCAGCTGGGCATAGGCCTGCTGCGACGGCCCGCCGAGGGCGTCCAGGTAATGCTGGGTGGCCGGGCTGTAGACGGTGACGTCCTCGGTCAGCTGGGCATGGTGATGGATGGCACGGCGCTGCCATAGCCAGGTGGTCAGGGACGAGGCGAAGCTGCCGCCCAGCACCCGCAGGAAGGTCGCCAGACCGCCGCCATCCGCCAGCTCCGACGGCTTCAGGCTGGACAGCAGGATGCTGGTGGTCGGCATGAAGAACAGCGCCACGCCCAGGCCCATGAAGGTCTGCACCTCGGCGATGTGGCGATAGTCCACCTCGTTGTTGAAGGTGGCGCGCATGAAGCAGGACGCCCCGATCACCAGGAAGGAGCCGCCGGCCAGCAGGCGCAGGTCGGTCTTGTGCGCGAACTTGCCCACCAGCGGCGAGAGGATCACCGGCAGGATGCCGATGGGCGCCGCGGCCAGACCCGCCCACACCGGGGTGTAGCCGAGCTGGGTCTGCAGCCACTGGGGCAGCAGCAGGTTGATGCCGAAGAAGCCCGAATAGCCCAGCACCAGCGCCAGGGTGCCGAAGCTGAAGTTGCGATAGCGGAACAGCCGCAGGTTGACGATGGGATGCTTGTCGGTCAGCTCCCAGATCACCAGCGCGGTCAGGGCCACGGCGGAAAAGGCCGCGCCCAGGCAGATCAGGTTGGATTCGAACCAGTCCAGGTCGTTGCCCTTGTCCAGCACTACCTGCAACACGCCCACGCCCAGCACCAGGAGGATCAGCCCGACATAGTCGATGGGCTGGTGCACCAGTTTTTCCGGCTTCTTGCCCAGCTGGCTCCAGACCACCAGGGTGGCGAAGATGCCGATGGGGATGTTGATGAAGAAGATCCATGGCCAGCTGTAGTTGTCGGTGATCCAGCCGCCGGCGATGGGCCCGATGATGGGCGCCACCACCGTCACCATGGCCAGCAGCGCCAGGGCCATGCCGCGCTTGGCGGCCGGAAAGATCGCCAGCAGCAGGGTCTGGGCCATGGGATAGAGGGGGCCGGCGACGAAGCCCTGCATGGCGCGGAAGATCACCAGCTCCGGCATGGAGGTGGCGATGCCGCAGAGGAAGGAGGTGATGACGAAGAGCACCACGGCGGCCATGAACAACTTGACCTCGCCGAAGCGACGCGCCATCCAGCCGGTCAGCGGCAGGGCGATGGCGTTGCTCACGGCAAAGGCGGTGATGACCCAGGTGCCCTGTTCCGAACTCACCCCGAGGTTGCCGGAAATGGTGGTCAGGGCGACGTTGGCGATGGTGGTGTCGAGCACCTGCATGAAGGTGGCCAGGGACAGGCCCACCGTGGCGAGCACCAGGCTCGCCGGGCGAAAGGCGTTATCGCTCATGACGGGTTACCAGAAGGGTGGGCGGGGAGGCTCGCCGACGAGCCTCCAGGGCTTTAGCGCTTGGCGACGCCGGCAGCACGCGCCGCCGGACCGTTGACGTGGATGATCTGCTGGATCAGCTGGTCGGCGTCGGCCAGCTGGTGATCGTAGACGTCGGTGCTGTAGCGCGGCTGCTGCGGCGTGGTGGTAGGCAGGCGGGCGCCGTCCTGATCGTGCAGGTCGACGTCGACCACGGTCGACAGGCCGATACGCAGCGGGTGCTTGTCCAGGTTGTCGCCTTCCAGGCGGATCCGCACGGGCAGGCGCTGGACGATCTTGATCCAGTTGCCGGTGGCGTTCTGCGCCGGCAGCAGCGAGAAGGCGCTGCCGGTACCCACGCCCAGGCTCTCCACGGTGCCGCGATAGCGTACGTCGTCGCCATAGAGGTCGGAGTGGATTTCCACCGGCTGGCCGATGCGCATCTCGGCGAGCTGGGTTTCCTTGAAGTTGGCGTCGATCCAGATCTGGTCCAGGGGCACCACGGCCATCAGCGCCGCACCGGGCTGTACGCGGCTGCCGACCTGCACGGAGCGCTTGGCGACATAGCCGCTGACCGGCGCCACCAGGGTGCTGCGAGCATGATTCAGATAGGCCTGGCGCAGCTGGGCGGCGGCGGCCTTGACGTCCGGGTGCGAGGCGATCTCGGTGTCGTCCACCAGCGCCTGGTTGGTATCCAGTTGCTGCTGGGCGGAGGTCAGCGAGCTCTGCGCCGCTACCAGGGTGTCGCGGGCATGGGCCAGTTCTTCCTTGGAGATGGCGCCGCCCTTGGCCAGCTGCTGGCGGCGGGCGTAGTCGGCACGGGCGCGCTCGACCTCGACGCGCCGCGCCGCCACCTGGGCCTTGTAGCTGTCGACGTTGCTGAACAGGCCGCGCACCTGGCGCACGGTCTTGGCCAGGTTGGCCTCGGCGCTCTGCTGGGCCACGGCGGTGTCGCTGGGATCGAACTCCACCAGCGGCTGGCCCTGGCGGACGAAGTCGCCATCGTCCACGGCGATGCGGGTCACGGTGCCGACGACCTGGGGCGTGATCTGCACCAGGTTGCCGTTGACGTAGGCGTCGTCGGTGCTGGCATGGAAGCGGCCATAGAGCAGGTGGTAGCAGTAGACGCCTACGCCGGCCAGGATCACCACCAGCAGCAGGAGCAGCAGGAAGAGTTTGCGTTTGCCGGAGCGCTGCGGCTTCTGCTCCTGGGCATTGTCGTTGGGGGTTGCGGCGGAATCGGCCATGGTCGGGCTCTCGGTATCAGTGGGTGGCCGCAGCGGCGGGTGCCGGTGGCAGGTTGGACGGTTGGAAGCCGCCACCCAGGGCCTGCATCAGCAGCACGCCGCTGTCGATGCGATCGGCCCGGAGGCTGGCCAGCTGGCGCTCGGCCTGCAGCAGTTGCTGCTCGACGGTCAGGGCGTCGAGGTAGTTGCCGATGCCGGCGCCATAGCGCTGCATGGCGATGTCGAAGGAGCTCTTGGCGATATCGCGGGCCCGTTGCTGCTCGACGATCTGTTGGTCCAGCGAGCGCTGGCGGGTGATGGCATCGGCGATGTCGCCCAGCGCCTGCACCAGGGTCTGGTTGTACTGGGCCACGGCCAGGTCGTAGTCGGCGTCCCGGCTGGCGAGATCGGAGCGGCGGCGCCCGCCGTCGAAGAGCGGCAGCGACAGCGCCGGACCGACGTTGAAGAAGCGCGCCGGTCCGCCGAACAGGGCGTCGCCGAGGATGGCCTTGCTGCCGGCGGCCACCGTCAGGTTGAGATTGGGATAGAAGTTGGTCTTGCTGGCGACGATGTCCTTGCTCGCGGCCTCCACGCGCCAGCGGGCGGCGACCAGGTCCGGGCGCCGCCCGGCCAGTTCGGCGGGCAGCTGGGCGGGCAGATTCACCGCGGAGGGGGCGATCAGCTTGGGCCGCGGAATCTCGGCGCCACGGTCGGGGCCCTTGCCCAGCAGCACGGCGAGGCGGATCTGGGCGGTGCGCACCTGCTGCTCGGCGGCGGTGTGGGCCGAGGCGGAGCTGGCTTCCAGACTCTGGGTCTGCTGCAGCTGGTAGTCGCTGTCGAGGCCGGCGTCGACCCGGCGCTGGGCCAGGTCGAGCATGCCGCGGGTACGTTCCAGGTCCTGCTGGGCCACGTCCAGGCTGGCATAGGCCAGGCCGAGCTGGTTGTAGGCGCGGCTGACGTTGGCCGCCAGGGTCAGGCGCGCGGCCTGGCGATCCACCTCGCCGGCGCGGGCGCGACCCAGGGCGGCTTCCCAGGCGGCGCGCTGGCCACCCCAGAGGTCGAAGCTGTAGCTGCCGCTCACGTCGAACTGGCGCAGGGTGCTGTAGCGGTCGCCCTGGCCAAGGGGATCGTCCGGTCGCGCCAGGCGCGAACGGGTCACACCGCCATTGGCGTCGATCTGCGGATAGCGATCGGCGTCGGCGGCGAGTACCGCGGCATCGGCCTGGCGGCTGCGCGCATCGGCTTCCTGCAGCGAGGGGCTGTCGCGCAGGGCCTCGCGGATCAGGCTGTCGAGTTGCGGATCGCCCAGCCGGCTCCACCAGTCGGCGCTCGGCCACTGGGCGGGGGAGAGGCGATCGCTGGCAAAGGTGGCTTCGCCCTTGAGCGTCGCCGGATCCACGGCGCGCCCCTGGGTATGCAACCCCTCGGACGACACGCAGCCGGCCAGCAGCAGGGCGGCGCAGAGGGCGGTCAATGGCAGGCGAAAGGTCATGGGTCAGAGGTCTCCAGAGGTCTCCGGCAGCAGGCCGGAGGGGCTGAGCAGGCGGCGCAGCAGGCGTTCGAGGTCATCCAGTTCCTGGCGGTCCAGGCAGTGGGTCAGGTCGTTGAGCGCGTCCACGCCGATCTGCATGAGTTCACTGCTCAGGGCCTGACCCTGTTCGGTCAATTCCAGGCGTACCTGGCGGCGATCGCTGAGGCTGCGCACGCGGCGCAGCAGGCCCTTGGCTTCCAGGCGATCAAGCATGCGGGTCATGGCGCCGCTGTCGAGGGACAGGCAGCGACTGAGCTCGGCCGGGGTATCGGTCTGGTCGCGGGCGAGCAGCAGCAGCACCTTGAACTGGGCAGCGGTGATGTCGTAGGGCGCGAGGTGGCTGTCCAGCACGCGATCCTTGTACTGGTTCGCCAGGTGGATCAGGTGGCCTACGGAATTGCGCAGCGGAAAGTTGCTACGGTCGAAATGTGACATTGCAGTATCTGCCCAGGCAATCAAGCGTATCCAGAATACTGCCTAGGCAGTGAAATATTCAGACACCTTTGCGCAGGGAAGAGTTGCGAATTTTGAAACAATTGGAAAAGTCTGCTGGCAGACCCTTGTCCCGCGGCTACCTGGGCGCCGATCATGGCGGCCACTTCACGCTGAACCGAGCCATGACGCCTCTCTTCGATCTAGACCGACTGCGCCAGGCCCTGGTGCCCTTGCGGCGCGACCTGCCGCCGGATCTCGACCACCAGGGCTATCGTGCCCATTACCGCCTGGCGGACAGCCTCGCGCGGCCGCAGGTGAGCGTGGCCCTGGGCGCGCTGGCCGCCGGCGGCTACCGGCTCGCCGTGCAAGGCTGGTGGCCGCGCGAGCCGCGGGGCAGCCTGCTGATGCTGCACGGCTACTACGACCATATGGGCCTCTATGGCCACGTGGTGGACTGGGCCCTGTCACGGCAGTGGGCGGTGCTGGCCTGCGACCTGCCCGGGCATGGCCTGTCGAGCGGGGCCCGCGCCAGCATCAACGACTTCGCCGAATACCAGACCGCCCTGACGGCCCTGATCGCCGAGGCCCGGCGCCTGGACCTGCCGCGGCCCTGGCACCTGCTCGGCCAGAGCACCGGTGGCGCCATCCTGCTGGACTATCTGCTGCGCGGTGAGCCCGCCCCCGAACTGGGCGAGACGATCCTGCTGGCGCCCCTGGTCAGGCCCCACGCCTGGCGCCAGGGGCTGTGGACCTATCGCCTGGTGAAGCCCTTCGTGCGCGCCCTGCCGCGGCGCTTCTCGGTGAATTCCGGGGATCCGGCCTTTCTCGACTTCCTGCAGCAGGACGGCCTGCAGCCACGCGAGTTGCCTGCGCAGTGGGTCGGCGCCCTGGCGCGCTGGATTCCGCAACTGGAGGGGGCGCCGGCCAGTACCCGGAGCCTGCTGGTGATCCAGGGCGAGCAGGATTTCACCGTCGACTGGCGGCACAACCTGGGGGTGCTGGAAGCCAAGTTCGCTCGGCCCGAAGTGCTGCGCCTGCCGGAAGCGCGGCACCATCTGGTCAACGAGACCGCAACCCTGCGCCAGCGCTATTTCCGCTGGCTGGACGACCGTCTCGCCTGAGCCGTCTTACTGGCCGCCGCCACCCAGGCCGGCGCGCAGGGCAGCCACGGCGGCGCGGTAATAGGCGCTGCCATTGGGCGAACTGGCGAAGTCGGCGAACTGGCCGAGTTCGCTGTCGTTCAGGGTGCGATAGACATAGAGCAGGGTGTTCTCCAGGTCACCGGCATTCATCTGCTGGATGAATCGCTGGCGCTGCTGCTCGATCATGCCGCCGGATTGCTGCTGGCCCATCAGGCCCGGCAGCATCGAACTCAGGCTGTCGGCGGCGAGGCCCGCCAGGGCCACGCTGACCTCGGCCCCGGCTTCGCGCACGGGCAGGGCGGTGGCCAGGCGCCTGGCCTGGGCACGCCGGGCCGGGCTGGCCTGCATCTGGGGCACGCCATTGGCGCTCTTGGCCAGTTGATCGCTGCGGGTGGCGGCGATTTCCGCGGCGACCACCTTGCGTCCCACCGGCGACTGGAAGAACTGCAGGGCGGGGCCGTCGGCAGGCAAGCTCTGGCGCAAGGCCGCCAGGGCGCGCTGGTCGATGGCCGCGGCGGTGTAGCGCTTGTTGCTGTTGTCCACCAGGCTCTGGTAGAGCGCCGGTGGCAGGCTGTTCTGGTAGCGCTGCTGGGCAGCCTGCAGGGCGTCGCGGAAGTGTCCGCGCTGCTCGGGCCAACCTGCGGCCTGATAGAGAATGACCGTATCGTCGGCCAGGGCGGGCAGGCTGATGGCGAAAAGCAGGGAAGCGAACAGAACGCGCATGGACACCTCGGGCAGCGGCGCAGAGCCGGAAAGTCCGCCATTGTCGGCAACCCCAGGCTGGCTGTCGAGGCGCTCATCCCGGGCATTCGTCGCCTGGTCAAGGCAGGCGCGCAGCCGTGGCCGACTTCTCTTACACTCGGCATCCCGCCGGCCTGGCCCGGTTCTGACGGTTTCCGCGATGGCTCTGCACCCCGAGCATCCCCTGCTGCAACGTATCGTCGACGATCTCGCCGAGCACGGCTGGTCGCGGCAGAGCATCTTCCTGCCCCTGGACCTCACCGCCGAGCTGGCCGCCGAATGCCGGCTGCGCCACGCCCGTGGCGAACTGGAGCGCGCCGGCATCGGCCGCGGCGAAAGCCCGCTGATCCGCGAAGGCGTTCGCGGCGACCATATCGCCTGGCTGGAGCCGGACGATGCCCATCCGGGCGTGCAGCGTTATCTGCAACTCATGGACACCCTGCGCGAGGCCTTCAACCGCTCCCTGTTCCTGGGGCTGGAAGACTACGAGAGCCACTTCGCCCTCTATCCGCCCGGCGCCTTCTATGCACGGCACCTGGATCGCTTCCGCGACGATGACCGCCGCATGGTGTCCCTGGTGCTCTATCTCAACGACGCCTGGTTGCCGGAACAGGGTGGCGAGCTGCGGCTCTATCTGGACGAGCAGCGCCGGCAGGATGTCCTGCCCCTGGGCGGCAGCCTGGTGTGCTTTCTCTCCGGCCAGTTGCCCCACGAGGTGCTGCCGGCCACCCGCGAGCGGCTGTCGCTGACCGGCTGGTTCCGCCGGCGTGGCGACAATCCGCTGCAGGCTTAGGGCTTGTCTGAAAAGTCGCCGAGCGAAGGCTAGGCAAGGCAAAAATCCGTGAGGAAGCGGATCGGACTCGCGCTCGAGTTTACGAGTGGTAAATGAGCATTCTGACCGGGCTGGCGACCCAGCGGATCTTTAACGCAGCATAGCCGAGCGCAGGCACTTTTCAGACAAAGCCCAGGGCGTAGACTGGCGGCTGACCAGGAGGGTGCATGGAAAAGATACTGGTGAGTCGCTGCCTGCTGGGGCATCGGGTGCGCTATGACGGCGGCGCCCACGGCCCCTTCGACCTGCTGGCGATCTGGCAGGCGCAGGGCCGCATCGTGCCCCTCTGTCCGGAAGTGGCCGGTGGCCTGCCCACACCGCGCCCGCCGGCGGAAATTCCCGGCGGCCAGGGTGGCGCGGTCCTGGACGGTCGGCTGCCGGTGATGACCGATACCGGGGAGGACGTGACCCGGGCCTTCGTCGCCGGGGCCGACGCCGCGCTCGAACTGATCGCGCGCCATGGCATCCGCCTGGCGGTGCTCAAGGCGCGCAGTCCGTCTTGCGGCAATGTGGAAAACTACGACGGCAGCTTCAGCGGCACCCGGGTGGCGGGCGAGGGCGTCACGGCGGCGGCGCTGAAGCGCGCTGGCGTCGCCGTCTTCAACGAGACCGAACTGCATGAGGCGCAGCGCCTGCTCGCGGCGCTGGAAGGCAACGCCTAGAGGGTCTCCGGCTGGCGGCCCAGCAGGCTCTGGAAATGCGCCTTCTGCACGAAGCAGCCCTTGGGAAAGCGCCAGCCGACCAGTTCGCCTGGCTGCTTTTCGAGGTTCTGGGCAAAGACGGTGGCGCCCATGGCACGCGCCAGGACGGCATATTCGCGCAGCGGGACCTTAACGACAGGAACATCCGGGCTGATCATGGGCGCTCTGCTGGGTGGGTCGCCCACGGTCGAAACGACGATCGCGGCAAGCCCACAGGTGACTTGCCAGGCTTATCGGCACCCCTGCGCGGAACTTCAGCCCGCGGCTGAAAAAGCTCGCTCTAGTCGGCGGCCCTGGGCGTCTCCGGCAGGAACCAGTTCATCAGCAGTGCGCACAGGCCGCCGGTGGCGACGCCGGATTCCAGTACCGCTCTCAGGCCGGCCGGCATATGGGCGAGAAATTCCGGTACCTGGGAAATGCCCAGGCCCAGGGCCAGGGAGACGGCGATGATCAGCAACGCGCGGCGATCCAGCTCGACGCTGGCGAGGATGTTGATCCCCGAAGCGGCGACCGCGCCGAACATCACCATGGCCGCGCCGCCGAGCACCGGCTCGGGCACTGCCTGGATCACCCCGGCCACCGCCGGGAACAGCCCCAGCAGGACCAGGATGGCGGCGATCCACAGGCCGACATGGCGACTGGCGATGCCGGTCAGCTGGATCACCCCGTTGTTCTGGGCGAACACCGAACTGGGAAAGGTGTTGAACAGGCCGGCCAGCAGCGAGTTGGCACCGTTGACCAGCACCCCGCCCTTGATCCGCTGCATCCACAGCGGGCCTTCCACCGGTTCGCGGGAGACCTTGCTGGTGGCGGTGATGTCGCCGATGGCCTCCAGCGAGGTCACCAGGTAGATCACCAGCAGGGGCACGAACAGCGACCAGGAGAAGCCCAGGCCGAAGTGCAGCGGCATGGGGATCTGCACCCAGGCGGCCTCGTGCATGCCGGTGAAATTCAGCCGACCCAGCCAGGCCGCCAGGGCGTAGCCCAGCAGCAGGGCGACGACGATGGCGCTGCTGCGCAGGCCGTGCAACGGGAGCCGATTGAGCACCACGATGGTGGCCAGCACCGTGCCCGACAGCAGCAGGTTCTCGCCGTTGGCGAAGGTGCCGTTGCCCAGCGCCGCGAAACCGCCGCCCATGCTGATCAGGCCGACCTTGATCAGCGTCAGGCCGATCATCAGCACCACGATGCCGGTCACCAGCGGGGTGATGAGGCGCTTGACGAAGGGCAGTACCCGCGACACCCCCATCTCGACGAAGGAACCGGCCATGACCACGCCGAAGATGGCCGCCATCACGGCTTCCACCGGGGTGCCGTTCTTCACCATCAGGGCGCCACCAGCGATCAGCGGACCGACGAAGTTGAAGCTGGTGCCCTGGACGATCAGCAACCCGGCGCCGAAGGGCCCGAAGCGGCGACACTGGACGAAGGTGGCGATGCCGGAGATCACCAGCGACATGGAAACGATCAGGTTGGTGTCGCGCGGCGAGACGCCCAGGGCCTGACAGATCAGCAGACCAGGGGTGACGATGGGCACGATGATCGCCAGCAGGTGCTGGATGGCGGCGAGCAGGGCGATCAACGGGCGCGGTCGGTCCTGGGGACCGTAGAGCAGTTCGGAATGGGAAGGCTGGGACATGGGCGGAGTCGTCGCGGAAAAAGCGCCGATCTTACCGGATGCCCGCCCCGTGGCGCAGGGTCTTCGGCCAGGAGACAGCCGCCGGCCTGGGGGCGGCTGTGCCTGACGGCTTACAGGATGAAGCGGGCCACGTCGCGATTGAGATCGGCGGCGTGATGCTGCAGGGAGCGCGACTGGCGTTCCGAATCCTCGGCACCGCTGGCCAGGGTGTCGCCGAGGCCCTTGATGGTGATGACGTTGCGGGTGATCTCCTCGGTGACCGAGGTCTGCTCCTCGGCCGCCGTGGCGATCTGCAGGGACATCTCGGCGATGACGCCGGCACTCTGGGCGATCCCTTCCAGGGCGCTGGAGGCGCGCTCCACGTCGGCGACGCTGCGCTCGGCGATGGCCATGCTGCTGTCCATGCGCTGCACCGCCTGGCGGGTCATCTGCTGCAGGGTACCGATGGTCTCGTTGATCTCCCGGGTCGACGCCTGGGTCCGCTGCGACAGCGTCCGTACCTCGTCGGCGACCACCGCGAAGCCGCGGCCATGCTCGCCGGCGCGGGCCGCTTCGATGGCCGCGTTGAGCGCCAACAGGTTGGTCTGCTCGGCGATGCTCTGGATGCTGTCCAGCACCTTGGCGATGGCCTGGGAGTGGTGGTCCAGCTCGCCGATCACCCGGGTGGCGTCATCCACCTCCCGCGCCAGGCTGTTGATGGATTCCTTGCTGGTCTGCACCAGGGTCAGGCCCTGGGCGGTGCTGTCGGAAGACTGGCGGATGGCCTCGGCGGTCTGCTCGGCATTGCGGGCGATCTCCTGGGTGGCCGAGGCCATCTCCGTCACGGCGGTGGCCACCAGGGTGATCTCCTGCTGCAGGCGCCCCAGCTCCTGGGTGGCCGCGGCGCTGCGTTGCAGCACCTTCTGCGATTCGGCGTCCACGCTCTGGGCATGCTGGCGCACGCCACCGATCAGGCCGTGCAGGCTGGCCACGAACTGGTTGAAGTGGCCGGCCAGGCCGCCGACCTCATCGGTGCTCTGCACGGCGATACGACGGGTCAGGTCGCCCTGGCCGTCGGCGATCACCTGCAGACCGGTCGAGACCACACCCAGGGGCCGAAGCAGATAGCTGCACAGCAGGTTGATCAGCAGCAGCGAGCCACCCAGCACCACGGCCAGGATGGCGAGGCTGATCCACAGCTGGCGTTGCAGCGGCGCCATGAGCACGCCGCTGTCGACGATCATCACCAGGGTTTCGCCATTGTGATTCATCGGTGCGGCATAGAGGCGCTGGCCGGCGGCGGTTTCGACATGGCGCTCGCCGGGTGCCTGGGCCAGGCGCTGGAGGGTGTCCGCGTCGAGCTGGGGAAAGAGCTCGGTGATCGGCTTGGCCAGCAGGGCGGCGTCTTCGTGGCCCAGGACGATGTTCTGGCCGTTGACCAGCACGGCACTGCCGGCGCCCGGCAGCTGCACGCGCCTGAGTTGGTCGAGGATGTCGCTGATGCTGACGTCCGCGCCGAGGATGGCGGTGGTCTTGCCCGCCGATTGCAAGGCCCAGCCCAGGGACAGTACGTTCTGCTTGGTCGCCGCCGCCACCGTGGGAATGGAAAAGAACACCTTGCCGGGATTCTGCTGCGCCTGCTGGTACCACAGCCACTTGCGCGGATCGTTGTTGTCCGGCGGCAGCTGGACGCCATTGGCATTGACCTGGCTGCCATCGCCACGGGCATAGAAGACGTTGTCGAAGCCGCCGGAATGCTTGACCTGATTGAGCCTGGCCGGAAGCTGGACATCCTGGGTGTCGGCGGCCAGGGCGCCCAGCGCCGCGGCCTTGCCGTCCAGCCACTGGCGAACCCCGCCGTTGAAGACGAAGCTGACCGTCTTCAGTTGCTCGACCGTGGAGGCTTCCAACGCCGTGCGGGTATTGAAGAAGTTGATGGCGGTAAGACCCATCCCCACGACCAGGACGGCCGCGGTGGCAGACAACGAGAGTTTCTGTTTCAACGACAAGGCAGGCATGGCGGGGTGATTCCGATATTAATTGTCGGACTTTATCGGTGCCTGCCGGAGATAACTTGAGCGACCAGTCAGGGTTTTCCCGCGGGGCCGGATCAAGGGAGATCGGGCAGGCCCCCCGGCTCTCCCGCTCAGCTGTCGCCTGGGAGCCCCGGGGCCTGGCCTGCGCCTAGGCGGCGACCGTCTGGGCGCCGGTCATCAGGGCCACGGCGTCGGCCATGGAGTGCTGGCGCGGATCGATCACCGTCAGCCGGCGACCCAGGCGATGGATGTGGATGCGATCGGCGATCTCGAACACATGGGGCATGTTGTGGGAGATCAGCACGATGGCGATGCCGCGGGCGCGCACGTCGAGGATCAGCTCCAGCACCTTGCGCGACTCCTTCACCCCCAGCGCCGCGGTGGGTTCGTCGAGGATGATCACCTTGGAACCGAAGGCCGCCGCCCGGGCCACGGCCACGCCTTGGCGCTGGCCACCCGACAGGGTCTCCACCGCCTGGTTGATGTTCTGGATGGTCATCAATCCCAGTTCGGAGAGCTTTTCCCGGGCGATGCGCTCCATTTCCTTGCGGTCCAGGGTGCGGCAGAGGGTGCCCAGCAGCCCCGGCTTGCGCAATTCGCGACCCAGGAAGAGGTTGTCGGCGATGGACAGCGCCGGTGACAGCGCCAGGTTCTGGTAGACCGTCTCTATGCCGGCACGCCGCGCCGCGATGGGCGAGGCGAACTGCACCGGCTGGCCCTCGAAGCGGATCTCGCCTTCATCGGGCCGCAGGGCACCGGAGATGGCCTTGATCAGCGAGGACTTGCCGGCGCCGTTGTCGCCGATCACGGCGAGGATCTCGCCGGGCAGCAGGTCGAAGTCGGCGTGGTCGAGGGCGGTGACGCGGCCATAGCGCTTCACCAGGCCACGGGCCATGAGCAGGGGTTCGGTAGTCATCAGCTGGCCACCTTTCTGATCCATTGGTCGATAGCCACGGCCGCGATGATGAGCGTGCCGATCAGCAGATAGGTCCATTGCACGTCGGTGCCCAGCAGCCGCAGGCCGAGAGCGAAGACGCCGACGATCAGGGCGCCGAACAGCATGCCGAGGATGGAGCCGCGGCCGCCGAACAGCGAGATGCCGCCGATCACCACGGCGGTGATGGACTCGATGTTGGCGAACTGGCCGGCGGTGGGCGAGACCGAGCCGATGCGGCCGATCAGCACCCAGCCGGCGAAGGCGCAGATGAGCCCTGACAGCCCGTACACGGTGATCAGCATGCGCCGGACGTTGACCCCGGCCAGCGCCGCGGCCTCGGGATCGTCGCCCACGGCATAGAGGTGACGCCCCCAGGCGGTGTGGTTGAGCACGTACCAGAGCAGGGCGACCAGCACCACCAGGGCGATCACGCCATAGGTGAAGACCGCGCCGCCCAGGCGGAAATTATCACCGAACACCTGCAGCAGCGGCGCGGTCGCGCCGATTTCCTGGGCGCGGATGGTCTCGTTGCGCGAATAGAGGAAGTTGGCCGCGAGCACGATCTGCCACATGCCCAGGGTGACGATGAAGGGCGGCAGCTTGATGCGGGCGATCAGCCAGCCGTTGGCCATGCCGCACAGGGTACCCACCGCCAGGCCGCAGAGGATCGACAGCTCCACCGGCAGGCCGTAGCGGAAGGTGAACTGGCCCATGACCACCGAGGACAGCACCATGATGGCGCCGACCGAGAGATCGATGCCGGCGGTGACCACCACCAGGGTCTGGGCGGCGCCGACGATGCCGGTGATGGCGACCTGTTGCAGGATCAGGGTGAGGGCGAAGGCGGAAAAGAACTTGCCGCCCAGCAGGGCGCCGAAGATGCCCAGCGACAGCAGCAGCACCAGCAGCGAGACCGCCGAGGGGCGCGAATGCAGGAAGTGACGGCATTTGACCAGCGGGCTGCGCTCGTCACGGGCGAAGGAGGCGACCTCCGTGGCACTGTGCTTGAGCACCTGTTCGAAGGGCTGGCCGGACGGGGAGGGCGAGGTCGGATCGCTCATGGCAATCTCCTGAGAGCGGGAAAGCGGCCGAGAGTCGATCGCCCGCGCCGGCGCGGCGGGCGCTTGGGCGGGGCGATCGGTCTTCTCTAGCGTAGACGAGAGGCCATCAGCCCCAGCATTTCTGCAGGGCGGCCTTGCTGTCGATGGACTGGATGCTGGGGACCGGCTTGTCCGTCACCAGCTTCACGCCGGTGTCGACGAAGCTCTTGCCTTCGGTGGGCGTCGGCTTCTTGCCGGTATCGGCAAAGGTCTTGATCGCCTCGATGCCCAGGCCCGCCATCTGCAGCGGGTACTGCTGGGAGGTGGCGCCGATGACGCCGTCGGCGACGTTGTGCACGCCCGGGCACCCGCCGTCGATGGACACGATCAGCACGTCCTTCTCGCGACCCACGGCCTTGAGCGCCTCGTAGGCACCCGCGGCGGCCGGTTCGTTGATGGTGTGCACCACATTGATGGTCGGGTCCTTCTGCAGCAGATTCTCCATCGCTGCGCGGCCGCCTTCTTCGTTGCCGTTGGTCACGTCGTGGCCGACGATACGCGGATCGGTCTCGTCGCCGATGCGGCTCTGATCCTTGGGATCGATGCCGAAGCCGAGCATGAAGCCCTGGTCGCGCAAGACGTCCACCGAGGGCTGGGAGGCGTTCAGATCGAGAAAGGCCACCCGGGCGTCCTTGGCCTTGTCACCCAGGGTTTCCTGCGCCCACTGGCCGATCAGCTTGCCGGCCAGCAGGTTGTCGGTGGCGAAGGTCATGTCGGCGGCGCTCACCTGATCCAGCGGGGTATCCAGGGCGATCACCAGCAGACCGGCTTCGCGCGCCTTCTGCAGGTTGGGTACGATGCCCTTGGTATCCGAGGCGGTGATGAGGATGCCCTTGGCGCCGTCGGCGATGCAGGTCTCGATGGCGGCTACCTGGCTTTCGCTGTCGCCGTCGATCTTGCCGGCGTAGGCCTTGAGCGTCACTCCCAGCTCCTTGGCCTTGGCGGTGGCGCCTTCCTTCATCTTCACGAAGAAGGGATTGGTATCGGTCTTGGTGATGAGGCAGGCGGAAACGGGGGCTGCCTGGGCGGTGCCGCTGGCGAGGGCAGCGGCCAACAGGCAACCGGCGAAGGACGCGAGGGAGACGGTTCTTTTCATTGTTGTGCGCTCAGGTTCGGAGACAGGAACGCGACCGGCAGAATGCCGGTCGCGGTGGAGCTGTTACCACCACTGCTCGATCTGGAAGCCGACGTTGGAGCCGTGCAGATCGTTGCCGAAGGTGCCGGTGCTCGACAGCGCGGAGCCGGCGTCGAATTCATCGGCTGCCTGCTGGGCTGCCCGGTTCCAGGCGGCATAGGTGTAGAACAGGCGGAATTCGGGACGAGACTTGAATTCCGGACCCTTGGGCGACCAGGTCGGTGCCAGGGTCAGCTTGGTCAGCTTGCGGGTGCCGCCAGGAGCCTGCACCTGATCATGGCCCAGTTCGGTGGAGAACTTGAACTGGTCGGTGATGCCGTACACCAGGCGGCCGCCCAGCGAGGTCCAACGCAGGTCGTTGCCATTGGGACGCTCGTCCTTCTGGTAGACCGCGGCGATCTGGCCACCCCAGTAGCGGCTGATCTGCCAGTCGAAGAAGTCGACGACGCGATAGGAGACGTCGGCGCTGCTCAGGGTGGGGTCGCCGGTGCTGCCCAGGGCGGTGCCCGGACCCTGGCCGCGCTGCACGGCAAAGGTGTTCACGCCACCCCAGCCCATGAAGTTGGCCTGCTTGTGCTGCAGCGTCACCGCGACACCACTGTTGGCGTTGGGCTGGTTGGTGGGCTTGTCCAGGTAGCTGACGCCGATCTCCAGCGAGCCATTGGGGTTGGTGTTGAAGCCGGCGACGTTGAAGTCGATGCGGTTCTGGAAGTCCTTCTGGTTCTGGTTGTCCTTGCGCGAGAAGGCCAGGCTGTACTTGAGACCGCCAATGTTGACGTCCTCGATACCGCCGCCGGTGGCGCTCTGGTTCCAGTAGAAGAAGTCGGAGATGTGGATGTCGTTACGCTTGTAGTAACGGCGACCGGCCCAGAGGTTACCGCCGTTCAGCGCGGCGATGTTGTTCCAGTAGGCGTAGGCCTGGACCGCGCGGATCTCGCCGTTGTCGCCATTGAAGGTCGGGGTGCGGTCATAACGGTTGAAGAAGCTGCCCATGCCGTAGACGCCGATTGCCGAGCCATCGTCGAGATTGAAGACGTTCTGCTTCAGCGCCAGTTCGCCGTACTGCTCGCACTCGTTGCCCAGCCGGTACTTCGACTGCGCACCCTGCAGCTTGAAACAGCGCATGGAGTCGGAGCCGGAGGAGTCACCGAGACCGGTACGGAAGTAGCCGATGGTTTCCAGGGCGTGTGCCGCAGGAATCAGGAGAAGGGTGCTCATCAAGGACGCGACCGAAACCCTGGCCAAGGGAATAGCCTTTTTCTTATTCATTTATGTTCCCTGCTTATTGTTGTTGTTGTTGTTGTTGTGTAACTCAGTACCTGGCCTGCACCCGACCCGCCGTGCTCCAACGGAAGATCAATATAGGTGTGACCATTGGAACTCAACCTGACTACAAACCTATCGCTGAATCAATTCAGCGGCAGAGGGAGGGTAGCCTTTGATCATTCAACGGCCTAGCTGCTCGATAATCGCGAGGTGTGAGCTGAATCACAGCTCGCACTTCTACAAAATTAGTAAGCCAAGCAACTGTGGAATCCCTCTGGAATGGGCGTCGTGGCAAGGGAACGGCAGGCGGGGGAACCGATGACGAAGCGAGAGGAATGGACCGGAAGGAAGGGCGAAATAGACCGGCGAGGCCAGGCAGGGGAGAGTGGACGCAGCGGAAAGGCAGGCGACGGCAGGTGCCGTCGCCCGAATGGAATGGTCAGCCCAGCAGCGCCTTGTCGCGCACGCCGCCCTTGTCGGCACTGGTGGCTAGCAGGGCATAGGCCTTGAGTGCAGTGGTCACGCGGCGGGCACGGGGTTGTGCCGGTTTCCAGCCCAGCTTGTCCTGCTCGATGCGGCGGTGGGACAGCTCTTCGTCGCTCACCAGCAGGTTGATGCTGCGCTGGGGAATGTCGATCAGCACCTTGTCGCCGTCCCGCACCAGGCCGATGGCACCGCCCGCCGCCGCTTCCGGCGAGGCATGGCCAATGGACAGGCCCGAGGTGCCGCCGGAGAAGCGACCGTCGGTGAGCAGGGCGCACTGCTTGCCCAGGCCCTTGGACTTCAGGTAGCTGGTGGGGTAGAGCATCTCCTGCATGCCCGGGCCGCCCTTGGGCCCTTCGTAGCGGATGATGACGATGTCGCCGGCCTTGACCTCGTCGGCCAGGATGCCGCGCACCGCGGCGTCCTGGCTTTCGAAGACCTTGGCATTGCCCTCGAACACATGGATCGATTCATCCACGCCGGCGGTCTTCACCACGCAGCCGTCCAGGGCGATGTTGCCATAGAGCACGGCCAGACCGCCTTCCTGGGAATAGGCGTGAGCGACACTGCGGATGCAGCCCTCGGCGCGGTCGTCGTCCAGGGTGTCATAGCGAGTCGCCTGGCTGAAGGCTTGCTGGGTCGGGATGCCGGCGGGACCGGCGCGGAAGAAGGTCTTCACCGCCTCGTCCTGGGTCAGGGTGATGTCCCACTGTTCGATGGCTTCGCCCAGGGTCCGGCTGTGCACGGTGGGCAGGTCGGTATGCAGGAGGCTGCCGCGCGCCAGTTCGCCCAGGATGCTGAAGATGCCCCCGGCGCGGTGCACGTCTTCCATGTGGTACTTCTGGATGTTCGGCGCCACCTTGCACAGCTGCGGCACCTCGCGCGACAGGGCATCGATGTCGCGCAGATCGAAGTCCACCTCGGCTTCCTGGGCAGCGGCCAGCAGGTGCAGGATGGTGTTAGTCGAGCCGCCCATGGCGATGTCCAGGGTCATGGCGTTCTCGAAGGCCGCATGGCAGGCGATGTTGCGCGGCAGCGCCGACTCGTCGTTTTCCTGGTAGTAGCGACGGCACAGGTCGACGATGGTACGGCCGGCCTGCAGGAACAGCTCCTTGCGGTCGGCGTGGGTGGCCAGGGTCGAGCCGTTGCCGGGCAGGGCCAGGCCGAGGGCCTCGACCAGGCAGTTCATGGAGTTGGCGGTGAACATGCCCGAGCAGCTGCCACAGGTGGGGCAGGCGCTGCGTTCGTATTCGGCGACCTTCTCGTCGCTGGCCGAACTGTCGGCGGCGATGACCATGGCGTCCACCAGGTCCAGTCCGTGGCTGGCCAGCTTGGTCTTGCCGGCCTCCATGGGGCCGCCGGAGACGAAGACCACCGGGATGTTCAGGCGCAAGGCGGCCATGAGCATGCCGGGGGTGATCTTGTCGCAGTTGGAGATGCACACCAGGGCATCGGCGCAGTGGGCATTGACCATGTATTCCACGGCGTCGGCGATGATCTCGCGACTGGGCAGCGAATAGAGCATGCCGTCGTGGCCCATGGCGATGCCGTCGTCCACGGCGATGGTGTTGAATTCCTTGGCCACGCCGCCGGCCTTCTCGATCTCGCGGGCGACCAGCTGGCCGAGGTCCTTGAGATGGACATGGCCCGGCACGAACTGGGTAAAGGAGTTGGCGATGGCGATGATGGGCTTCTTGAAGTCTTCGTCCTTCATCCCGGTGGCGCGCCAGAGCGCCCGGGCGCCAGCCATGTTGCGGCCCTGGGTGGAGGTTTTCGAGCGATAGTCAGGCATGAAGCGTCTCTCCGAGGCGGCTTTCTAGATCACGGTTCTGGTCATCGTGAGCGCAGACGAGGCACGGTGCAAACGCGGAGTGACGGTTGCCGGGCCGGAGGGCGGCCACGCCATGCGGGATCTCCACAAGGGTGCCAGGGCTCACGAACCCGCCGGAGGATGCTGGCGGAGGGGAATCCGGATCATACACCCGGGCGCCAGCACTGCACAGCAGGCAGGCGCCGGATGGGTCAGGGCGCTTCCTGTTCGCCGTCGGGGGCGTCTTCCAGGTATTCGTCCATGGGTTCCTGGCCGGCCAGGGTCTTGAGGCTCAGATCCACGGCTTCGGGCAGGGTGATGTCTACGCGTTGCTTGTCGCTGCCTTCCAGCGAGGACTCGTAGCTGAGTGCATGGCGCAGGTGGCCGTTCTCGAGGATGGCACCGACGCTGGCCAGTTGGGCGGCGGCTGGGGCCAGGCGTTCGAGGGCAGCCTTGGGCCAGGTGGCCTCGACGGTCGCATTGCAGGTATAGAAGCCAACTTCGCCACTGTCCGAGGGTTCTTCCTGGGTCTTGATGTCGACCAGCGAGATCTGACTGGCCTCCAGCGCGGGTTGGCCGGCGGCGATGTCGTTCGCATAGATCTCGTTGATGGTCTGGGCGTATTGCTGACGAACCAGTTCGGCGGTCTTGGCCGCATCGCAACTGTAGTCATAGCCACCGCAGCCAGTCAGGGAAAGCACCGCAGCTGTGAGTATGAGGTGACGTCTGGACATGCCTGAATTCCTTGGAACGATGGGTAGAGCCTGGCGGCGCTGGCCGAGCCTGCGTCGATCCGCAGTGCAGGACGTCGGCGCAACGTTCATGGATGGCGAGGGCTTATGGTGCTGCCGCTCGCTCATCCTGTCCATCAGACGCCGCCAGCGTCCGTCAGGACACCCGGCCTGGCTGGCCGGTCAGATCCCCGATCAGGCGCGATCGGCGCTTTCGCAGGTCTCGAAGTCCTTGCTGTCGACGCGGTTCATGCTGTCGAAGCCGATCGAATAGACCTGCTCCTTGCCGTCCTTGTTGAGCACATAGTTGTTGCAGGTGCCCGGGCGGTACTTGCGGGTATAGGTGCCCGACGGCGTGCCGCCGATGCGCAGCACGTCAGCCTTGCTCATGCCCTTGTCCACCTGCTTCACCAGCGGCTGCTCGCGAAACTCGACGCGGCCCACGGTGTAGTCGGCGGTATTCTTCACCGAGGAGCAGCCCGCCAGCACGGTGCCAGCCAGCAGGGCGGTCGCGACTGCAATCTTCTTGTTCATGGTGTGATCCCTTGAAAGGCGGAAGTGCCTGACACTTCGACGATGACGGCGCCGATAAATTCGCTCTCCGTCGCACTTCTCGCCGTTTGCTCCTTTGACGGGTCAGCCCGCGATAGCGGCAAGTGACTGTATCTAAAGCTGATTCTGCAAACGAACGCTATACCCCCGTTTTCTAAGGAATATTTTGTCCGAATGGCAGTTGACAGGGGCTAGGTGTCAGGCGATCTTTAGCGTTATGTTGTAACTTCCCAGCCGTTTCTCGTTTCTCGCGAGGACCTCATGAATCGCCGTCGTCTGCTCAATCTGATCCTGGCTGGCATGACCTTGCCCGTCGGGTTGCCGGCGTTCGCCGCCCGCCAGCAACTCAAGGGTGCCCGGGCCTGGCAGGATGCCGACAAGCTCCGCCTGGTCTTCGATCTCACCGGGCCGGTGCGCTACAAGACCTTCACCCTGGTGGCGCCGGATCGCATCATTCTCGATCTCACCGATACCCAGGCGCCGGCGGTGCTCAACCACCTCGCCCTGCAGGGGTCGCCGGTGCGGGCCGTGCGCAGCGCTCGTTATGGCGCCCAGGACACCCGGGTGGTGCTGGAGCTGGCCCATCCGGTGGAGGTGGAAAGCTTCATCCTCGGTCCGAGCGAGGGCGCGGCCAATCGCCTGGTGCTCGATCTCAAGCGGGCTGGAGCACCAGTGGTGGCTGCACGCAAGCCGGCCGACGCCGAGCCGCCACTGGAGGTCAAGCACGGCAAGGGCCTGGCCACGGGTCGCGACATCATGGTGGTGGTCGATGCCGGTCATGGCGGCAAGGATCCCGGCGCGCTGAGCGCCCGGGGTGATCGGGAAAAGGACATCGCCCTGATCGTGGCGCAGAATCTGGCGCGCCGCATCAACCTGCAGAAGGGCTTCAAGGCCAAGCTGGTGCGCAACGACGACTTCTTCGTGCCGTTGCGCAAGCGCGTCGAGGTCGCCCGTAGCTACAACGCCGACATGTTCGTCTCGGTGCATGCCGATGCCGCGCCACGCCGCACGGCCTACGGTGCCTCGGTCTATGCCCTGTCGGAGCGGGGCGCGACCTCCACCACGGCGCGCTTCCTGGCCGACAGCGAGAACAACGTCGATCTGATCGGTGCCAACGAGATTCTCAAGGGCCGCGACCCCATGCTCGCCGGCGTGCTGCTGGACATGTCGATGAATGCCACCATCTCGTCGAGCCTGGACCTGGGCCACAAGGTGCTGGGGCAATTGTCGAGCATCACCAACCTGCACCAGAAACGAGTGGAGCAGGCAGGCTTCGCTGTGCTCAAATCGCCGGACATCCCCTCGATCCTGGTCGAGACGGGCTTCATTTCCAATGATCGCGACTGCCGGCGCCTGCTCGACAGTCGCCACCAGAAGCAGCTGGCCGATTCCATCTTTGCCGGACTGCATGGCTATTTCCAGGAGCGCCCCCCGCTGGGCACCTACCTGGCCAGCCTCAAGAACACCCAAGGAGTGACATGAGTTTGCAAGACAAGGCGCGTCGTTACTGGCGCGTGGTGGTGCTGGTGATAGGCGCGCTCTGTGTCGTGGCCGGACTGGTCGGCTACGGACAGGGCAGCGGCGACAAGAAGAGCGGTGCCCAGGAAGGCTTCGTCAACAAGGTCTGGCAGATCAAGACCAGCAACAGCATCGAGCCGGGGATGCTCTACGTCTTCCTCAGCGACGGCACCCTGGTGATGGCGTCGCCGAGCAGCCAGCCTTCCCTGGGCCGCTGGACGCGCACCGAAAAGGGCCTGAACATGATCGAGGAAGGCATCACCTATCCCACGGAGATCCTCAGCCTCAGCCGCGACGAATTTCGTATCCGCAGCCTCAATCCTGGTGATCCGGTAGAGCTGCAACTGGCCCCGGCGGCGCACTGACGCGCCTTCAGGCGTCGTCGGCGTAGCGCTGCTCCTGCCAGGGATCGCCGCGGTCGTGATAGCCGCGCATCTCCCAGAAGCCAGGCGTGTCGCCGACCCGGAAGTCGATGCGCCTGAGCCACTTGGCGCTCTTCCACAGATAGAGATGCGGGATCAGGGCTCGTACCGGCCCCCCGTGTTCGGCCGTCAGCGGCTGGCCTTCCCAGCTGTGCACCAGCATGGCGCCGGGGGCGGCGAAATCGGCCAGCGGCAGGTTGGTGATGTAGCCGTCATGGCTGTGCAGGAGCACATGGGTCGCCTCGTCCCGCGGCTGCACCTCGTCGAGCAATTCGCTTACCGGCAGGCCGATCCAGTGATTGTCATAGCGTGACCAGGTGGTGACGCAATGCATGTCGCTGATGGCCTCGCGGGTCGCCCGTGCGGCGAAGGTCTCCCAGTTCCAGCGCAGCGTCCTGCGGACCGCGCCGGTCACCGCCAGTTGCCAGCGCTCCCGGCTGACCTCCGGGCGTACGCCCAAGTCCAGGACCGGCCAGTTGCTGACGCGGTGCTGGCCAGGCGGCAGACGCTCGCTTCCCGGGCGCGCACCCTGGCCGGTGAGGAAACGGCCCTCCTGGGCCCAGCGCTCCTTGGAACGCGTCAGCTTGCTTGGCTCGTCGCTCATCGATGGGTCCTCTTCACAGGTCTCGGGCTTCTGACCGCCATGCTGGCCTTTCGTCGGCACAGGCCGAACCCAAACGGCGTCTTGCGCCTCCTATCCTGCAGGCACTCAGAGAGGCGCCTCCTTTTTCTTAACCTGCCGGAGAACCACCATGGTAGATGCAACCCAGATCAAAGAGCATGCGGAAGTTGTCGGTTCGGACGGCCAGCACGTGGGCACCGTCGACCATATGGAAGGCGCCGATCGCATCAAGCTGACCAAGCGCGATCAGGATGCCGATGGCAAGCACCACTACATTCCGCTGAGCTGGGTCCAGTCGGTGGATGGCAGCCAGGTACGCCTGTCCAAGACTCGCGACGAGGCCGAAGGCGAGTGGCAGGCTGCCTAAGGCACCCCGTCCACTAAAAAGCCCCGCTGATGCGGGGCTTTTTAGTGGACGGCGAATAGGGATCAGTTGATGTATTCGAACAGCTTGACGATGCGCTGTACGCCCGAGACGCTCTGGATCAGCTGCACGGCATGGGCGCCTTCCTGCTGGGTCACCAGGCCCAGGAGATAGACGATGCCGTTCTCCGTGACCACCTTGATGCGCGAACCGGGGATGTCTTCGTCGGCGAACATCTGGGTCTTGATGCGGGTGGTCAGCCAGGAATCGTTGCTGCGCGCCAGCAGCGAGGAGTTGCCGGTCACCTGCAGTTCGTTGTGCACCGTCTTGACCCGCTGCACGCTGCGCACGGCCTGTTCGGCCTGGGCCTTGAGATCGGCGCGCGGCGTCTGGCCGGCGATCAGCACCACGCCGTTGTAGCTCACCACCACGATGTGCGAGCTGGCCAGATCGGCATTGGCCTTGGAGATGTTGACCGAGGCCTTGGTCTCGATCAGGGCGTCGTCCACGGTGCTGCCCAGGGTGCGGGTGCCGCGGTTGTCGTCGATGGGCTTGTCGCGGCTGGCGGTGACCACGTTGCTGCAGCCGGCGACGGCAAAGGACAGCGCCAGGATGGCGAGCAGAGGAGCCTTCTTCATTCTTCGCTTCCAAACAGTTGCTGATCGATCTGGTCGCACAGGCAGTGGATCACCAGCAGGTGGACTTCCTGGATGCGGGCGGTGACCTTGGCAGGCACGCGAATCTCGACGTCCTCGGGCAGCAGCAGGGAGGCCATGCCGCCGCCATCGCGGCCGGTGAGGGCGACCACGGTCATCTCGCGGTCGTGGGCAGCCTGGATCGCCTGGATCACGTTGGCCGAATTGCCGCTGGTGGAGATGGCCAGGAGGATGTCGCCCGGCTGACCAAGAGCGCGGATCTGCTTGGAGAACACCTCGTTGTAGCTGTAGTCGTTGGCGATGGAGGTCAGCGTCGAGGTGTCGGTGGTCAAGGCCAGGGCCGGCAGGCTGGGCCGCTCGCGCTCGAAGCGATTCAGCAGTTCCGAGGAGAAGTGCTGAGCGTCGCCGGCGGAGCCGCCATTGCCGCAGGTGAGAATCTTGCCTTCGTTGAGCAGGGCCGCAACCATGACCTGGCTGGCCAGATCGATATGCGGAATCAGGACTTCCATGGCCTGACGCTTGGTTTCGATGCTGTCCCGGAAGAGCTTCTGGATGCGGGCGTGGGTGTCCATCGCGATATCTTTGACCTGTGCTGTGGAGGGCCTCAGGCGTCGAAGGCCTGTTTGATCCATTCGAGTGCCTGAGGGGATGCGTCGGCCCCGGGGCCGATCGCGATCACGTCGAAACGACAGGGCCGCTTGGCCCAGCGCGCTTCGGATTGCAGAAAGAGGGCGGCGCTGTTGACCAGTCGCTGCCGCTTGCGGGCATCTATGCTTTCCGCGGCGCCGCCCCAGGCGGTGTGCCTGCGGGCGCGTACCTCGACGAATACTACTGTATCGCCGTCGAGCATGACCAGATCGAGCTCGCCGCCTTGCCAGCGCCAGTTGCGGGCGATCAGCCGCAGACCGCGCGTCTGCAGGAACTGCAGGGCGCGATCCTCGGCTTGCCTGCCGCGCTGGAGATGCGGCGCCTGCCTCACGGCGTGCTGAGCGAGGCCGGCACGCTGCTGGTGGGCAGCGGCGCATTGTTGGCCGGCAGCGGCTGGGCCACGCCGTTGCGGAATTCCGCCCAGGGCAGGTGACGCACCACGCGCTGGTCGGGCGCCATGCTCAGATTGCCAGACAGGCCGGGCAACTCGGAGTTGGGCAGGGCCTTGAGCTGCTGCAGGTGCAGCGCCAGCAGGTAGGCGTCGGCGCCCATGGCGTAGAGGCGACCGATGCTGGTGCCGGCCTGCGGCCACTGGGCGGTGATCTTGGCGCGCAGCGGATTGCTCGGGTCGAGCAGCCAGGGGGTTTCGCAGAACAGGATGCCGTTGAGATCCTGGTTCACGCCGGGTTCGTTGACGCCGCTGTTGAGGTTGGAGGTGGCGTACACCGGCAGGTCGCGGGCGTTCTGGTAGACCAGGATCGGCTTGATCTGGCGGGCCTGGGCCGGCGTCGAGGCGAGGAAGATGAAGTCCATGCCCTGGCGCATCTGCAGGAGGCTGGTGATGCGATTGGCGATCTCGACCGGCTGGCCGATGCGCTCGGCGGCGACCAGGCGCCCACCCAGTTGCTGCCACTCGTTCTGGAAGGCGGCCAGCACGCGGGCACCCCAGTCACCCTGGGGCACCATGGCACCGGCACTGCGCTTGCCATCGGCCCAGGCACGGCGCGCGGCCTCGCGGGCCTCGTCCTCGGCGGCCAGGCCGAACTGGAAGAGTTGCGGCGGCTGGGCACCCTGGCTGTCGCCATAGTTCAGCGCCAGGGTATTGATCGGCAGTTGCGGGCGATCGCCCAGCTGCTTGACGAAGTTTTTCTCCAGCGGGCCGACCACCAGCTGGATGCCGGCGGCCTGGGCCTGGCGGTAGAACGCGTCCAGCGAACCCATCTGGGTGCTGTCGTAGACGGTCACCGCCGGAGCGCTCTGGCCGGCGGCCAGGGCTTCGTAGCGGGCGGCCATGAAGCCGTCCTGCAGCGCGCGGGAGACGCCGGCGAGCTGGCCCTGCAGGGGCAGCAGCAGGGCGACGCGATTGAGCGGTTCCCGCGCCAGGGTCTTGAGGCGCTCCAGGTCATTGGGCAGATTGCGCGCAGCGGGATGGCCGGGGTTCTGCTTCTGCCATTCCTCGATGGCGGCGAGCTGCTGATCCAGTGCCAGGTTGCCGCGGGTGATGGCGGCCAAGGCCAGCCAGCCATTGAGGTCGGCGTCCTTCACGCTCTGGCGCAGTTGGGCATCCGGCAGGCTGGTCACCAGCCGCCAGATCTGCTCGCGATTGTCATGGGCGGCATCGCCCTCGAGCAACGGCCCTATGAAGATACGTTCCTGGGCGGCCGCGAGCGGCTGGCCATTGGCGGCCTGGGCCTCGGCCTTGGTCAGGCCGCTGCGGATCTGCTGCTGCGCCGGCAATTCGCCCAGTTGGGCGAAGCTCGGGTGGTCGAAACGCTTGACGGCCTGGGCTGGCTGCTTGTCGAGCAGATCGAGCTGGGCCAGCAGCGTCTGCGCGAACATCTGCTGTGCCGGCTTGAGGCCTTCGAGATTGATGGAGCCCAGGATCTGCCGCGCTTCGCGAGAATCCTGCTGGGCATAGGCCTTGTCGGCGGCGGCCAGGCGCAGCAGATTGGCCTGCTCGGACTGACTGGAGCCGGCCTGGTTCAGCAGCTGCTCGATGCTGGCCTGGCTGGGCTGGGGCAGGTCGCCGAGGGAGTTATTGACGGGCGAGCTGCTGCAGGCGGCGAGCAGGGCGAAGGCGGTGGCGCAGAGCAGCGGACGCAGACGGAACTTCATGCTGTGGTTCCTGAGCAAATGTCTGGAAAGGGAGCGATTGTCTCACAGCACCCAAGCGCTGCGAACGCCGAGGGCGAGAGCGGCGTACACTGTTGGGCTATTTCCAGTCCGTCAGGTTTCATCATGATTTCGCCGGGTACTCTTTATGTGGTTGCCACGCCCATCGGCAACCTGGACGACATCACCGCCCGCGCGCTCAAGGTCCTGCGCGAAGTGGCCCTGATCGCCGCCGAAGACACCCGTCATTCGGCGCGCCTGCTGCGCCATTTCGGCATCGAGACGCCGCTCGCGGCCTGTCACGACCACAACGAACGCGATGCCGGCGGCCGCTTCATCACCCGGCTGCTGGCGGGGGAAGACGTCGCCCTGATCTCCGACGCGGGCACGCCGCTGATTTCCGATCCGGGCTTTCACCTGGTGCGGGCGGCGCGCGCCGAGGGCGTCCGGGTCTCGCCGATTCCCGGCGCCTGCGCCCTGGTCGCGGCGCTGTCGGCGGCCGGTCTGCCCTCGGATCGCTTCAGCTTCGAAGGCTTCCTGCCGGCCAAGGCGGTAGGCCGGCAGGCACGCCTGGCGGCGCTGCGCGAGGACCCGCGCACCCTCATTTTCTACGAGGCGCCCCATCGGCTCGAGGATTGCGTGGCCGACATGGTGAGCACCTTCGGGCCTGAGCGGCACATCGTCCTCGGTCGCGAATTGACCAAGACCTTCGAGACCCTGCGCGGCCTGCCCGCCGGCGAGCTGCTGGCCTGGATTCGCGCGGATCTGGATCAGCAGCGCGGCGAGTGCGTGCTGCTGGTGGGTGGTTGGTCGGCGCCGGAGGATGCGGAGGTCGATGCCGAGACCCTGCGCATCCTCGATCTGCTGCTGGCCGAGCTGCCGATCAAGCGCGCCGCCGCGCTGGCCGCCCAGATCACCGGCGCACGCAAGAACCAGCTCTATCAGCTGGCCCTGGAGCGCAAGGGCGAGCCGGGCTGAGTCAGGGTGAATTTGTGGGCATCTTTCCTTGTTATCCGCCCCCAGTCTCTATACCCTTGCGCCGCGAGAGCCGACCGGGCAGTCGCTGTCGTGATCCGCAAGGGTTGCGAGGGAGGAAAGTCCGGGCTCCATAGGGCGAGGTGCCAGGTAACGCCTGGGAGGCGTGAGCCTACGGAAAGTGCCACAGAAAATAACCGCCTAAGCGCGCAAGCGCCGGTAAGGGTGAAAAGGTGCGGTAAGAGCGCACCGCACGGCTGGCAACAGTTCGTGGCTAGGTAAACCCCACCTGGAGCAAGACCAAATAGGAATCCATAGGCGTGGCCCGCGCTGGATTCGGGTAGGTCGCTAGAGGCAATCAGCGATGGTTGTCCCAGAGGAATGACTGTCCTCGACAGAACCCGGCTTACAGGTCGGCTCTCGCACCCCCTCCCTCCTGGGCCTCTGCGCCCGGGGTTTGAGACCTCTTCTTAAGACATCACTTTAATCAATTGAGCCAATCAATTGACTTCATTTCCGTTTGTCGGAAATCGATGTCGTTCGTCCTGGCCGTGAACTCGTGCAATTTGCTCGAAATCCTCGTCCCACGCGGCCTGGCTACCCCCTCGCTTACCTTGACTGAAACCGGCCCTCCTCAATATAGTGGCGACTGGTGGTACGAAGTGGGGCGAAGTGGGATTTAATGGCAAGGACAGCCTATTAGAGGACGCGAAATTGTTCCGGGGAGCGAACGCCATCAGTCTCGACGCCAAGGGGCGCGCCGCGATGCCGAGCCGGTATCGTGACGAGCTGCTGGAGCGTTGTGCCGGCCAGCTCATCGTGACGATCGATGCCGTCGACCCCTGCCTTTGCGTCTATCCACTCCCGGAATGGGAAATCATCGAAAGCAAGCTGCGGCAGTTGCCCTCGCTACGTGAGGAGACTCGCCGCTTGCAGCGCTTGCTGATCGGCAACGCGGTGGATCTGGAGCTCGACGGCAGTGGCCGTTTCCTGGTTCCGCCGCGCCTGCGTGAATACGCCAAGCTGGACCGGCGCGTGATGCTGGTCGGTCAGCTCAACAAGTTCCAGTTATGGGATGAGGACGCCTGGAGTGCCGTGTGCGACGCGGATCTCCTGGCGATTAAGGAACCCGGCGGTATGCCGGATGAAATGCGCGATTTGATCCTGTGACCATGAACCCAGTCTTCCACCACGTCTCCGTTCTCCTGGACGAGGCCGTACAGGCATTGGCGATCCAGCCGGGCGGCCGTTATCTGGACGGCACCTTCGGCCGCGGCGGACACAGCCGGGCCGTGCTGCGCCTGCTGGGTGGAGAAGGGCGGCTGCTGGGCTTCGACAAGGATCCCCAGGCGATCGTCGCCGGCCAGGCCCTGGCCGCGGAAGACCCGCGCTTCGAGATCGTCCAGCGCAGCTTCGCCGAACTGGGCGATGAACTCGTCGACCGGGGCTGGACCGGCCAGGTCGATGGCGTGCTGCTGGATCTGGGCGTGTCCTCGCCCCAGCTCGACGATCCCGAGCGCGGTTTCAGCTTCATGCAGGACGGCCCCCTGGACATGCGCATGGATCCGAGTCGGGGGCAGAGCGCCGCCGCCTGGATCGCCATGGCGCCCGAGGTCGACATCGCCCAGGTGTTCAAGGAATTTGGCGAAGAACGTTTCGCCAAGCGCATGGCGCGCGCCGTGGTGCAGCGCCGTGAAGTCCAGCCCTTCGAACGTACCGGCGACCTGGCCAAGGTGCTCACCGAGGCCAATCCGGCCTGGGAAAAGGGCAAGCATCCCGCCACCCGCGCCTTCCAGGGGCTGCGTATCTACATCAATCGCGAACTGAGCGACCTGGAGCAGGGCCTGCAGGCGGCCTACGAGCAACTGGCCGTGGGTGGCCGGCTGGTGGTGATCAGCTTCCACTCCCTGGAAGACCGCATCGTCAAACAATTCATGCGCCGATTGGCCAAGGGCGAGGCCGACCAGCTGCCACGCGACCTGCCGATCCGCGCCACGGTCTTCGAACCCTCGCTGCGTCTGCTGGGCAAGCCGGTCTATGCCAGCGAAGCCGAACTGGCCGCCAATCCCCGCGCGCGCAGCGCCGTGATGCGCGTTGCCGAGAAGCTGAAATGAGCCGGCTCTTCGTCAAGAAACTGCCCCTGGGCAGCAGCGTCATGCTGGTGCTGTTCGCCGGGGTACTGCTATCGGCGGTAGCCGTGGCCTATAGCGCCCACTGGAATCGCCAGCTGCTCAACACCCTCTATGGCGAGATGGCCATCCGCGACAAGGCGCAGGCCGAATACGGTCGGCTGCTGCTGGAGCAGAGCACCTGGACCGCCCACAGTCGCGTCGAGGCCCTGGCCAGCGGCCAATTGCAGATGCGCATTCCCGATCCGGCCGAAATCCGGATGGTCAATCCGTGAAAGGACTGATCGCGCGCCTGCCATGGCGCTTCAGCCTCATTATCGGGCTGTTGCTGGTCATGGTCGGCACCATCATCTGGCGCATCGTCGATCTGCACGTGATCGACCGGGCCTTTCTGAAGGGGCAGGGCGATGCGCGTAGCGTGCGCACCATTCCAATTCCCGCGCACCGTGGCCTGATCACCGATCGCAACGGCGAGCCCCTGGCCGTGAGTACGCCGGTCACCACCCTGTGGATCAATCCCAAGGAACTGCTGGGCGCCGAGGATCGCTGGGCGACCCTGGCCGATGCCGTCGGCCAGCCACGGGTGGAACTGGCCAAGCGCATCGAGCAGAACGCCAGCAAGGAATTCCTCTACCTGGCCCGTGGCCTCACGCCCGAGCAGGGCGATGCGGTGATGACCCAGGTCAAGGCGCACAAGATTCCCGGTGTCTACGACATCGAGGAATTTCGGCGTTTCTATCCGGCGGGTGAGGTGGCGGCCCATGTGGTCGGCTTCACCGACATCGATGATCACGGGCGCGAAGGCATCGAGCTGGCGTTCAACGAGTGGCTGTCCGGCGTGCCGGGTCGTCGCCAGGTGGTCAAGGATCGCCGTGGCCGACTGATCCGCGATGTCCAGGTCGCCAAGAACGCCAAGCCGGGCAATACCCTGGCACTGTCCATCGATCTGCGTCTGCAGTACCTCGCCGCGCGCGAACTGCGCAATGCCCTGACCCAGTTCGAAGCCGAGGCTGGCAGCCTGACCATCGTCGACGTCAAGACCGGCGAGGTCCTGGCGATGGTCAACATGCCCACCTACAACCCCAACAACCGTCGCAGTCTGGAACCGGCCGCCATGCGCAACCGGGCGATGATCGACGTCATGGAGCCCGGTTCGGTGATGAAGCCGATCTCCATGACCGCCGCGCTCGCCAGCGGGCGCTGGAAACCCACCGACAAGGTCAACGTCTATCCCGGTTCGCTGCAGATCGGTCGCTACACCATCAAGGACGTCTCCCACAGCGATGGCGCCCTGGACCTGACCGGCATCCTCATCAAGTCCAGCAACGTCGGCATGAGCAAGATCGCCTTCGACGTCGGTGGCGAGAACATCTACAACGCCATGCGCGCCGTCGGCCTCGGCCAGGACACCGGTCTGGGCTTTCCCGGCGAGCGGGTCGGCAATCTGCCCAATCATCGCACCTGGCGTCCGGCCGAGACCGCGACCCTGTCCTATGGCTACGGCCTGGCGGTGACCGCCGTGCAGCTGGCCCATGCCTATTCGGTGCTGGCCAACGACGGTCGCTCGGTGCCGCTGTCCATGGTGCGCCTGGACAAGGCCCCGGCCAGCGATCAGGCGGTGGAAGAACGCGTAGCCAAGACCCTGCAGGGCATGCTGCAACAGGTTGTCGAAGCCCCCGGTGGCGCCTTCCGCGCCCAGGTGCCGGGCTACCACGTCGCCGGCAAGAGCGGTACCGCGCGCAAGACCAGCACCGGCACCCGAGGCTATGCCGAGAATTCCTATCGCTCGCTGTTCGCCGGCTTCGGCCCCACCAGCAATCCGCGTCTGGCCGCGGTGGTGGTGATCGATCGTCCCAGCAAGGGCGGCTACTACGGTGGCGTGGTCTCGGCGCCGGTGTTCAGTCGCGTGATGTCCGGCGCCCTGCGCCTGATGAACATCCAGCCGGACAACCTGCAGCCGCTGCCCGTGCAGCAGGCCCAGGCCGCCAAGCCGCTGCTGGTCGGGGAGCGAGATCGATGAGCCGCCTGCTGACCGACCTCCTGCCTGAAGCTGCCATTGCGGTCGACATCGGCGGTCTGGCACTGGACAGTCGCGAAGTCCGCCCGGGCTCGCTGTTCCTGGCCATTCCCGGTCTGCACAGCGACGGCCGTGCCCATGTTGCCAGCGCTGCCGAACGGGGCGCCGCGGCCATTGCCTATGAGGCGAAGGAAGCTCCCGCGCTGCCGGCCCTGGACATCCCCCTGGTCGCCGTCGAGGGCCTGGCCGCGCGGCTTTCCGCCATTGCCGGTCGTTTCCATAACGAGCCCAGTCAGCGTCTGGCGCTGGTCGGCGTCACCGGTACCAATGGCAAGACCAGTGTCAGCCAGCTGATCGCCCAGGCCTGCGACCTGCTCGGTCAGCGTTGTGGCATCGTCGGCACCCTGGGTAGCGGCTTCCATGGCGCCCTCGCCGAAGGCCGCCACACCACTCCCGATGCCCTCAAGCTGCAGGCGACCCTGGCCGAGCTGGCCGAGGGTGGCGCCACGACCGTGGCCATGGAAGTCTCTTCCCATGGCCTGGCCCAGGGTCGGGTGGCGGCGCTGGCCTTCAAGGTCGCGGTCTTCACCAACCTGTCCCGCGATCACCTCGATTACCACGGGACCATGGCTGCCTATGGCGAAGCCAAGGCCCAGCTGTTCGCCTGGCCGGCGCTCGATGCCCGCGTCCTCAATCTGGACGACGCCTTTGGTCGCGAGCTGGCGGCTCGTCCCAGCCCGGCGGCGACCCTGACCTACAGCCTGGACGATCCTGCTGCCAGCCTCCATTGCCAGGACATCCAGTTCGACGACCATGGCGTGCACGCCCAACTGGTCACCGCCCAGGGTACCGGCGAACTACGCAGCCAGCTGATCGGACGGTTCAACCTGAGCAACCTGCTGGCCGCCATCGGAGCCTTGCTGGGGCTGGGCCATCGGCTCGACGACATCCTTGCCATCCTCCCGCAGCTGCAGGGTCCCGCCGGGCGCATGCAGCGCCTGGGTGGCGCCGGGCGGCCGCTGGTGGTGGTGGACTACGCCCATACCCCCGATGCCCTGGACAAGGTGCTCACCGCCCTGCGGCCCCATGTCGGTGCCCAGGGTCGTCTGGTCTGCGTGTTCGGCTGTGGCGGCGATCGCGATCGCGGCAAGCGGCCGGAGATGGCCGCCGTGGCCGAGCGCCTGGCCGATCAGGTGGTGGTGACCGACGACAACCCCCGTACCGAGGATCCGGCCGCCATCGTGGCCGACATCCGCGCCGGCTTCGCACATCCCGAGCAGGTGAGCTTCGCTGGCCGGCGCGAGGCAGCCATCGGCCAGGCCGTGGGCACGGCGACCGCCCAGGACATCGTGGTGCTGGCCGGCAAGGGCCATGAGCCTTACCAGGAAATCGCCGGTGTCCGTCATCCCTTTTCCGATCTCGACCAGGCCGAGCGCGCCCTGACCGCCTGGGAGCGACAGCATGCTTAGAACCTTCACCCTCACCGAAGTGGCCGAGGCCCTCACCGGCAACCTGCTGGGCGCCGATGCCCTGTTCGACGGCGTCGGCACCGACAGCCGCAAGGCCGTGGCCGGACAGCTCTTCGTCGCCCTGAGCGGGCCGCGCTTCGATGGTCATGCCTATCTGGCCGATGTCGCCGCTCAGGGTGCCGCGGCAGCCCTGGTGGAGCGGGCCGTGCCCGAGGTCCAGCTGCCCCAGCTGGTGGTCGCCGATACCCGCCTGGCGCTGGGTCGCCTGGGCGCCTTCAATCGGGACCTGTTCCAGGGCAAGCTCGCCGCCGTGACCGGCTCCAGTGGCAAGACCACGGTCAAGGAGCTGCTCGCCGCCATCCTGCGTCAGCAGGGCGCCACCCTGGCCACCCAGGGCAATCTGAACAACGACCTCGGCGCGCCCCTGACCCTGCTGCGGCTGACCGCCGAGCACGCCTATGGCGTCATCGAGCTGGGGGCTTCGCATGTCGGTGACATCGCCTATACCGTGAGCCTGACACGCCCGGATGTCGTTATCATTACCAACGCCGGCCAGGCCCATGTGGGCGAATTCGGCGGCGTCGATCGTATCGTCGAGGCCAAGGGCGAGATCATCGAAGGCGTGGGCGAGGCGGGCACCGTGGTGCTCAACCACGATGACGCCGCCTTCGAGACCTGGCAGCGCCGTGCGGCCGGTCGTACCGTCGTCGCCTTCGGCCTGGATGCCCGCGCCGACGTCCGCGCCAGCAGGGTGACCCTGGACGCCCAGGGCCGTCCGAGCTTCCTCTTGCACACCGCCCAGGGCGAGGCGCCGGTCACCCTGCAACTGCTGGGTGCCCACAACGTCGGCAATGCCCTGGCCGCCGCTGCCGCGGCCCTCAGCCTGGGGCTGGAGCTGGCCACGGTCGCCCGTGGCCTCGCCGCCGCGGCACCGGTCCAGGGCCGCACCCTGACCCGCACCAGCCAGCGCGGCGCCCAGGTCATCGACGACAGCTACAACGCCAACCCCGCTTCGGTGAAGGCCGGGATCGACCTGCTGGCTGCCCTGTCGGGCCGTCGGGTGGTGGTCCTGGGCGACATCGCCGAGCTGGGCGAGTGGACCGAGCAAGGCCATCGCGAGGTGGGCGAGCACGCCCGCGGCAAGGTGGATGCCTTCTACAGCGTCGGTCCTGCGATGGCCCATGCGGCCTGCGCCTATGGCGCCGCGGCCCGGCATTTCGCCGATCGCGAACACCTGATCGAGGCCCTGGCGGACGAGGACCGGGCCGGAACCACCCTGCTGATCAAGGGATCCCGCAGCGCCGCGATGGACAAGGTCGTCGCCGCGCTCTGCGCTATCAACACCGAGGAGAAACACTGATGCTGCTGCTGTTGGCGGAGTTCCTGCAACAGTTCTACAAGGGCTTCGCCGTCTTCCAATACCTCAGCCTGCGCGGCATTCTGGGCGTTCTGACCGCCCTGTTGCTGTCGTTGTGGCTCGGCCCCTGGATGATCCGCACCCTGCAGATCCGCCAGATCGGCCAGGCCGTGCGCAACGATGGCCCCCAGTCGCACCTGTCCAAATCCGGCACCCCCACCATGGGCGGCGCCCTGATCCTGACCACCATCGGCATCAGCACCCTGCTGTGGGCCGATCTGCACAACCGTTACGTCTGGACCGTGCTGGCGGTGACCTTCCTGTTCGGCGCCATCGGTTGGGTCGACGACTATCGCAAGGTGATCGAGAAGAACTCCCGCGGTCTGCCCAGTCGCTGGAAGTACTTCTGGCAATCGGTATTCGGCCTGGGGGCGGCGATCTTCCTCTATGTCACGGCCAAGGCGCCGATCGAAACCACGCTGATCCTGCCGCTGCTGAAAAACATCGAAATCCCGCTGGGGATTTTCTTCGTTGTGCTGACCTACTTCGTCATCGTCGGCTCCAGCAACGCGGTCAACCTCACCGACGGTCTCGACGGCCTGGCGATCATGCCCACGGTGATGGTCGGCGGTGCCCTGGGCATCTTCTGCTACCTCTCGGGCAACGTGAAATTCGCCGACTACCTGCTGATTCCCTATGTGGAAGGCTCCGGCGAGCTGATCGTCTTCTGCGGCGCCCTGATCGGCGCGGGCCTGGGCTTCCTCTGGTTCAACACCTATCCGGCCATGGTCTTCATGGGTGACGTCGGCGCCCTGGCGCTGGGCGCCGCCCTGGGCACCATCGCCGTCATCGTCCGCCAGGAAGTGGTGCTGTTCATCATGGGTGGCGTCTTCGTCATGGAGACCCTGTCGGTGGTCATCCAGGTCGCCTCCTTCAAGCTGACCGGCAAGCGCGTCTTCCGCATGGCGCCGATCCACCACCATTTCGAATTGAAGGGCTGGCCCGAGCCGCGGGTCATCGTGCGCTTCTGGATCATCACCGTGATCCTGGTGCTGTTCGGTCTCGCCACCCTGAAACTGAGGTAATCGCAGTGCTCATCGCTTCCGACCAGTTCCGTATCGTCGTCGGCCTCGGCAAGAGTGGCATGTCGCTGGTGCGCTTTCTCGCGCGCCGGGGTGTGCCTTTCGCCGTGGCCGACACGCGGGAACGGCCGCCGGAATTGGAGACCCTGAGAACCCAGTATCCCCAGGTCGAGGTACGCTGCGGCGAGCTGGATGTCGACTTCCTCGCCCGCGCGGCCGAACTCTATGTGAGTCCCGGCCTGGCCCTGGAAACGCCGGCGCTGCAGGAGGCCGCCGCCCGTGGCGTGCGGCTGTCCGGCGATATCGATCTGTTCGCGCGCCAGGCCCAGGCACCCATCGTCGCCATCACCGGTTCCAACGCCAAGAGCACCGTCACCACCCTGGTGGGTGACATGGCGCTGCGCGCCGGCAGGCGCGTGGCCGTGGGTGGCAACCTCGGCACACCGGCGCTGGACCTGCTGGCCGATGACGTCGAACTCTATGTGCTGGAGCTGTCGAGCTTCCAGCTGGAGACCTGCGAGCGACTCAACGCCGAGGTGGCCACGGTGCTCAACCTCAGCGAAGACCACATGGATCGCTACACCGGCATGCCGGCCTATCACCAGGCCAAGCACCGCATCTTCCGCGGCGCGCGCCAGGTGGTGGTCAATCGCGACGATGCCCTGTCGCGGCCGCTGATCGGCGATGACGTGCCCCGCCTGACCTTCGGCCTGGGGCGGCCCGATTTCCGTGCCTTCGGCATTCGCGAGGAGGAGGGCCGTCGCTATCTGGCGCTGGCCTTCGACAACCTGCTGGATGTCGAGGAACTCAAGATCCGCGGTACGCACAACCACAGCAATGCCCTGGCCGCGCTGGCCCTGGGCCACGCCGCCGGCCTGCCGCTGGCACCCATGCTGGAGGCCCTGCGCGCCTTCCCGGGTCTGGAGCATCGCTGCCAGTGGGTCGGCGAGGTCGCGGGCGTCAACTACTACAACGATTCCAAGGCGACCAACGTCGGCGCTGCCCTGGCTGCGGTCGAAGGCCTGGGTGATGACATCGCCGGCCAGTTGGTGCTGATCGCCGGTGGCGACGGCAAGGGTGCCGATTTCTGTGCCCTGCGCGAGCCCATCGCGCGTCACTGTCGCGCCGTGGTGCTGCTGGGTCGCGATGCGGCACGGATCGCCGAAATCCTGCCGGCCACGGTGCAAGAGGTGCGTGTCACCACCCTGGAAGAAGCCGTGGCCGAGAGCCGCCGGCTGGCCCAGCCAGGCGACGCCGTGCTGCTGTCGCCGGCCTGCGCCAGTCTCGACATGTTCCGCAACTTCGAAGAACGCGGACGGCTGTTCGCCCAGGCCGTGGGAGCCTTGGCATGATCCTCAGCCTGTTGCGCCCCTATCCCTCGCCGCTGGCCAGCCGCCACGGCATCGACCTGGACTTCCCGCTGCTGGCTGGCTGCCTGCTGCTGCTCGGACTCGGCCTGGTGATGGTGACCTCGGCTTCCTCCGAGGTGGCCGCCGCCCAGTCGGGCAATCCGCTGTACTTCATGTACCGCCACCTGGTCTATCTGGCGATCGGCTTCGTCTCCTGCGGCGTGGTGATGCTGATCCCCATGGCCACCTGGCAGCGCTTCGGCTTTCCGTTGCTGATCATCGCCTTCCTCTTGCTGGTAGCGGTGCTGGTGCCCGGCATCGGCCGCGAGGTGAACGGTTCCCTGCGCTGGATCGGCTTCGGCATCTTCAACGTGCAGCCCTCGGAGATCGCCAAGGTCTTCGTGGTGCTCTATCTGGCCGGTTACCTGGTTCGTCGTCAGCATGAGGTGCGCCACACCTGGGCCGGCTTCTTCAAGCCCTTCATCGTGCTCCTGCCGATGGCCATGCTGCTGCTGCGCGAACCCGACTTCGGCGCCACCGTGGTCATGATGGGCGCCGCCGGTGCCATGCTGTTCCTCGGCGGCGTCGGTCTGTTCCGCTTCCTGATGATGGTCGCCCTGGCCGTGCTGGCGGTGTTCGTGCTGGTGCAGACCCAGTCCTACCGGATGCAGCGTCTGATCACCTTCACCGATCCCTGGGCCGACCAGTTCGGCTCCGGCTACCAGCTGACCCAGGCGCTGATCGCCTTCGGTCGCGGCGGCTGGACCGGTCTCGGCCTGGGCAACAGCATCCAGAAGCAGTTCTACCTGCCCGAAGCCCATACCGACTTCCTCTTCGCCGTGCTGGCCGAAGAGCTGGGCCTGATCGGTGCCATGGCCACCGTCGGCCTGTTCCTCTTCGTCTGCGTGCGCGGGCTGTTCATCGGTCACTGGGCCGAGCAGTCCAAGCAGTTCTTCTCGGCCTATGTCGCCTACGGCCTGTCGATGCTCTGGATCGGCCAGTTCCTGATCAACATCGGCGTGAACGTCGGCCTGCTGCCGACCAAGGGCCTGACCCTGCCGTTCCTCAGCTACGGTGGCAGCTCCCTGGTGATCTGCTGCGTGAGCATGGGCCTGCTGCTGCGCATCGAGTGGGAGAGACGCACCCTGGTGGATACCGAGGATGTGGAATTCACTGAAGAGGATTTCGCCGATGTCCGCTAACGTCCTCATCATGGCCGGCGGTACCGGCGGGCACGTCTTCCCGGCCCTGGCCTGCGCCCGTGAATTCGAAGCCCGCGGCTATACCGTGCACTGGCTGGGTACCCCGCGCGGCATCGAGAACGACGTGGTGCCCAAGGCCGGCATCACCCTGCACCACATTCCGGTCACCGGCCTGAGAGGCAAGGGCGTGCGCTCCCTGGTGAAGGCGCCGCTGCAACTCAGCGGGGCCCTCATGCAGGCCATGGGTCTCATGCGCCGGCTCGAGCCGGTCTGCGTGCTGGGCCTGGGCGGGTTCGTCACCGGTCCCGGTGGCCTGGCCGCCAGGCTGTGCAACGTCCCGCTGGTGATCCACGAACAGAATGCCCATGCCGGCACCGCCAACCGCCTGCTGGTACCCATGGCCGCACGGGTCTGCGAAGGCTTCGCCGACACCTTCCCGGCGTCCGCCAAGCGCCTGTCCACCGGCAACCCGGTGCGCGCCGAACTCTTCGCCCCGGTGACCCGCGCGCCGCTGGAAGAGCGCGCCGCCAACCTGCTGGTGCTCGGCGGCAGCCTGGGCGCCGAACCGCTCAACAAGCTGCTGCCCGACGCCCTGGCCCAGCTGCCCGCTGGCCTGCGACCCAAGGTGCGCCACCAGGCCGGCCGCCAGCATGCCGAGGTGACCGCCGAGCGCTATGCCAATGTCGCCGTGGAGGCCGATGTCCAGCCCTTCATCGCCGACATGGCCGCCGCCTATGCCTGGGCCGACCTGGTGATCTGCCGGGCCGGCGCCCTGACCGTCGCCGAGCTGACCGCCACCGGTCTGCCGGCGCTGCTGATCCCCCTGCCGCACGCCATCGACGATCACCAGACCAGCAATGCCCGCTTCCTGGAGCGCGCCGGTGCCGGTGTGGTGCTGCCGCAACATTCCACCCGCCCGGCGGATCTCGCCGCGCAGCTTACCGAGGTCCTGATGCATCCCGAACGTCTTGCCGGCATGGCCGCTCGCAGCCGTGCCCTGGCCAAACCCGATGCTACCCGTGCAGTCGTCGACGCCTGTCTGGAGGTTGCCCGTGGTTAAGTCGCAAAGTGCCATTCAGGCCGAAGTTCGGCGCATGCGCAGCATCCGGCGCATCCATTTCGTCGGTATCGGCGGCGTCGGCATGTGCGGCATCGCCGAGGTGCTGCTGAATCTGGGCTACGAAGTCTCGGGCTCGGACCTCAAGGAATCCGCGGTGACCGCGCGCCTGCAGCAATTCGGCGCGCGCATCTACATCGGCCATCGTGCCGAGAACCTGGATCAGGTCGACGTGCTGGTGGTGTCCAGTGCCATCAACAGATCCAATCCGGAGGTCTCCGCCGCCCTCGAGCAGCGCATTCCCGTGGTGCCTCGCGCCGAGATGCTCTCCGAGCTGATGCGCTATCGCCACGGCATCGCCGTCGCCGGTACCCATGGCAAGACCACCACCACCAGTCTGATCGCCTCGGTGTTCGCGGCCGAAGGGCTGGACCCGACCTTCGTCATCGGGGGCCGTCTCAACGCCGCCGGTACCAATGCCCAGCTCGGCACCAGCCGCTACCTGATCGCCGAGGCCGACGAGAGCGACGCCAGCTTCCTGCACCTGCAGCCCATGGTGGCCGTGGTCACCAATATCGACGCCGACCACATGAGCACCTACGAAGGTGACTTCAATCGGCTCAAGCGCACCTTCGTCGATTTCCTGCACAACCTGCCGTTCTATGGCCTGGCGGTGCTCTGCGTCGACGATCCGGTGGTGCGCGAGATCATTCCCCAGGTCGCCCGGCCCACCGTCACCTACGGCACCGCCGAAGACGCCGACGTCCGGGCCGTGGACATCCGCCAGGAAGGCATGCGCACCTATTTCACCGTGCTGCGCGAAGGCCGGGCGCCGCTGGCGGTCTCGGTCAACATGCCGGGCGTGCACAACGTACTCAACGCCCTGGCGACCATCGCCATCGCCACCGACGAAGGCGTCAGCGACGAGGCCATCCTCAATGGCCTGTCCGGCTTCCAGGGGGTAGGGCGGCGCTTCCAGGTGTACGGCGAACTGCCGGTCGCCGGTGGCAGTGTCATGCTGGTGGACGACTACGGCCACCATCCGCGCGAAGTCGCCGCGGTGATCAAGGCCGTGCGTGGTGGCTGGCCCGAGCGCCGGCTGGTGATGGTCTATCAGCCGCACCGCTTCAGTCGCACCCGCGATCTCTACGAAGACTTCGTCCAGGTGCTGGCCGATGCCAACGTGCTGTTGCTGATGGAAGTCTATCCGGCCGGCGAAGAACCCATTCCCGGCGCCGACAGCCGCCAGCTCTGCCACAGCATCCGCCAGCGCGGTCAGCTCGATCCCATCTATGTCGAGCGCGGCAGCAACATCGCGCCGCTGGTCAAGCCACTGCTGCGCCCGGGCGACATCCTGCTCTGCCAGGGCGCAGGCGACATCGGCGCGCTGGCGCCGCAACTGCTCAACCATCCGCTGTTCGCCACTGCCGCGACCACCGGGAGTTCGGCATGAGCCGTCATCCGTACAACCCCTTGCCGGCAACCGCTGTTGCCGGCGCGCACGTGGAGGGCTGAACCTTGGTCGCCACCCTACGTCACAACCAGCCCGGCTTCGGTCGGTCGCGCAACGTCGAACAACGGGGCGCCAGTCGCCTGGTCGCCGAAGAACCGCTGTCGACACGCCTGCCACGTCCGAGCCTGGGTCTGCTCAAGCGCATCCTCTGGCCGTTCCTGCTGCTGGGGCTGGGCTTCGGCACCTATGAGGGTGCCCAGCGATTGCTGCCCTATGCCGATCGGCCGATCGCCAAGGTCAGCGTCAAGGGCGATCTCTCCTACATCAGCCAGGGCGCCGTGCAGCAGCGCATCGCGCCTTTCGTGGGTACCACCTTCTTCCAGGTCGACCTGGCCGACATGCGCCACGAGCTGGAAACCATGCCGTGGATCGCCCATGCCGAGGTTCGCCGGGTCTGGCCCGACGAGATCAGCATCCGCCTGGAAGAGCAGATGCCCATCGCCCGCTGGGGTGATGAGGCGCTGCTGAACAACCAGGGTGAGGCTTTTGCCCCGCAGGATCTCGCCAACTATGACAATCTACCGCGGCTGTATGGTCCCAAGCGGGCCCAGCAGCAGGTGATGCAGCAGTACCAGATGTTCAGCCAGATGCTCCGGCCGCTCGGTTACACCGTGTCGCGCCTGGAAATGCACGAGCGCGGCAGCTGGTACCTCACCACCGGTCAGGGCCTGGAACTGGTGTTCGGCCGCGACCAGCTGGTGGAAAAGATGCGGCGCTTCATGCGCCTGTACGATCAGGTGCTCAAGGCACAGATGGACAATATCGCGCGGATCGATCTGCGTTATCCGAACGGTCTGGCCGTGGCCTGGCGTGATCCCGCTGTCGCCGCCACCCCCGTGACCGAACCGGCCAAGCATTGAGGAGAAGTTTTTTACTATGGCAAGCGTGCAAAGCGGCAAGATGATCGTCGGCCTCGACATCGGCACTTCCAAGGTCGTGGCTCTGGTCGGCGAGGTGTCTTCCGATGGTCAGATCGAGATCGTCGGGATCGGCACCCATCCGTCGCGCGGGCTCAAGAAGGGCGTGGTGGTCAACATCGAATCCACCGTCGCCTCCATCCAGCGGGCCATCGAAGAAGCCCAGCTGATGGCCGGTTGCCGGATCCATTCGGCCTTCGTCGGCATTGCCGGCAATCACATTCGCAGTCTGAATTCCCACGGCATCGTGGCGATCCGCGATCGTGAAGTGAGCCCTGCGGACATCGAGCGGGTGCTCGATGCCGCCCAGGCGGTGGCCATTCCCGCCGACCAGCGCGTACTGCACACCCTGGCCCAAGACTATGTGATCGACAACCAGGAAGGGGTGCGCGAGCCCCTCGGCATGTCCGGCGTGCGCCTGGAAGCCAAGGTCCATGTCGTCACCTGCGCCGTCAACGCCGCGCAGAACATCGAGAAATGTGTTCGTCGTTGCGGTCTGGAAGTCGACGACATCATTCTCGAACAGCTGGCTTCGGCCTATTCGGTGCTGACCGACGATGAAAAGGAACTGGGCGTCTGCCTGGTGGATGTTGGCGGCGGCACCACCGATATCGCCATCTTCACCGAGGGCGCCATCCGCCATACGGCGGTGATACCCATTGCTGGCGACCAAGTCACAAATGACATTGCCATGGCCTTGAGAACCCCAACGCAATATGCCGAAGAAATCAAGATTCGGTATGCTTGTGCCTTGGCGAAACTGGCTGGGCCGGGCGAAACCATCAAGGTGCCCAGCGTGGGTGACCGTCCGCCGCGAGAATTGTCGCGTCAGGCCCTCGCGGAAGTGGTCGAGCCCCGTTACGATGAGCTATTCACACTGGTGCAAGCGGAACTGCGCCGCAGTGGTTACGAGGATCTGATCCCCGCAGGGATCGTACTCACCGGTGGTACCGCGAAGATGGAAGGCGCGGTCGAACTGGCGGAAGAGATTTTCCATATGCCGGTACGCCTGGGGGTGCCCCAGACGGTCAAGGGTCTGACTGACGTGATCAGTAACCCGATCTATTCCACAGGCGTCGGCCTGTTGCTCTATGGCCTGCAAAAGCAGACCGATCCCTTGCCGGTTGTTTCTGGCGGATATAGCAGCGAAACCAAATCCACAGTCCTGGAACGCATGAAGCGTTGGGTCCAGGGCAACTTGTAATTCACAATTAAACCGCGGCAGTAGGCGAAGATCCGAAAGGAAGAGAGGGGACCATGTTCGAACTCGTAGACAACATTCCACAAAGCGCCGTGATCAAAGTCATCGGCGTGGGCGGTGGCGGTGGCAACGCCGTCAACCACATGGTCAAAAGCGGTGTTGAAGGCGTCGAATTCATCTGTGCAAATACCGACGCCCAGGCCCTGAAGAACGTCACATCCCGTACCGTGCTGCAACTCGGCCCGGGCGTCACCAAGGGTCTTGGTGCGGGCACCAACCCGGAAATCGGCCGCCAGGCGGCCATGGAAGATCGTGAGCGCATCGCCGAAGTCCTCGAAGGCGCCGACATGGTCTTCATCACCACCGGCATGGGCGGCGGCACCGGTACCGGTGCCGCGCCGATCATCGCTGAAGTGGCCAAGGAAATGGGTATCCTGACCGTTGCCGTGGTCACCCGTCCGTTCCCCTTCGAAGGCCGCAAGCGCATGCAGGTCGCCGACGAAGGCATTCGCTCCCTGTCCGAATGCGTCGACTCGCTGATCACCATCCCCAACGAGAAGCTGCTGACCATTCTGGGCAAGGACGCCAGCCTGCTGGCCGCCTTCGCCAAGGCTGACGACGTCCTCGCCGGCGCCGTTCGCGGCATCTCCGACATCATGCAGCGTCCCGGCCTGATGAACGTCGACTTCGCCGACGTCAAGACCGTGATGGGCGAGATGGGCATGGCCATGATGGGTACCGGCCACGCCAGCGGTCCGAACCGTGCGCGCGAAGCCACCGAAGCCGCCATCCGCAACCCGCTGCTGGAAGACGTCAACCTGCACGGCGCCCGCGGCATCCTGGTCAACATCACCGCTGGCCTCGACCTGTCCCTGGGTGAGTACGCCGCCGTCGGCGAGATCATCGAGGACTTCGCGTCCGAGCACGCCACCGTCAAGGTCGGCGCGGTGATCGATCCGGAAATGCGCGACGAGCTGCACGTCACCGTGGTCGCCACCGGCCTGGGTGCGCGCATCGAGAAGCCGGTCAAGGTGGTGGACAACACCGCTCAGACCCTGGCCGCTGCCCGTCAGGAAACCGCTCCGGTCAACTACGACGATCTCAAGTACCCGACCTCGATGCGCTCCGGTCGTGGCAGCCAGAATCATGGCGGCTCGGCAGCGGCGACCAAGGTCAATCCCAACGACGACCTGGATTACCTGGACATCCCGGCCTTCCTGCGTCGTCAGGCTGATTGATCGGGTATATCACAACCCAGGGTGTGATTAGTGGGCATCGATTTTCGCTTCTGCTATCATCGCGACTTCGTTGAACACCATTCGCACCCTGCGACCGAGCGGCCCTGGCATGATTAGACAACGCACCCTCAAGAACACCATTCGCGCCACTGGCGTCGGCCTGCATTCCGGGGAAAAGGTTTACCTGACCCTGAAGCCGGCTCCGGTCGATACGGGGATCGTGTTCCGTCGCACCGATCTCGATCCGGTCGTGGAAATCCCGGCCTGGGCCGAGAACGTGGGTGAAACCACCATGTCGACCAACCTGTTCAGTGACAGTGGCGTCAAGGTCGGTACCGTTGAGCACCTGCTGTCGGCCATGGCCGGTCTGGGCATCGACAATGCCTACGTCGAGCTGTCCGCGGTCGAAGTCCCGATCATGGACGGCAGCGCCGGTCCCTTCGTGTTCCTGATCCAGTCCGCCGGTCTGCAGGAACAGGAAGCGGCCAAGCAGTTCATCCGCATCAAGCGTGAAGTGAGCGTCGTCGACGGTGACAAGCGCGCCACCTTCGTGCCCTTCGACGGCTTCAAGGTGACCTTCGAAATAGATTTCGATCACCCGGTGGTCAACAACCGTACCCAGAAAGCCTCGGTGGATTTCTCGAGCACCTCCTTCCTCAAGGAAGTCAGCCGTGCCCGCACCTTCGGTTTCATGCGCGACCTGGAGTTCCTGCGGTCGCACAACCTGGCCCTGGGTGGCAGCGTCGATAATGCCATCGTGGTGGACGAGAAGGGTGTGATCAACGAAGACGGCCTTCGCTACGAAGACGAATTCGTCAAGCACAAGATCCTTGACGCCATCGGCGACCTCTACCTGCTCGGCAAGAGCCTCATCGGCGAATTCCGCGGCTACAAGTCCGGTCATGCCATGAACAATCGCCTGCTGCGTGCGCTGCTGGCCGATCGTGATGCCTGGGAAGTGGTGACCTTCGAAGACTCCGGTCTGGCACCGATTTCCTACATGAGACCCGCGGCTGCCGTCTGAGCCCGGTCCAAGAAGAAGCCCTGCATATGCAGGGCTTTTTTTATGGTCGCTAAGAGCTCTAGCGACGTGTCAGGGGCTCGCCCTGGAAGCTCACGCCGGCCAGGCCATGGGCGATAAGGGCGCGGATATTGGCGTGATCGCTGCCCTCGGGCGTCTGCAAGACGCTGTGATAGTGCTCGCCAAAGGCCAGCAGGGCCTCTTCATCGCTTAGGCTTTCGAGTCTGGCCAGGCCCAGGGTCTTGCAGGAGCCTTCGTTCTGGCCTGCGGCATTGTCCACCTCGCCGTTGCGAAAGGCGGTGGGCTGGTAGCGGTAGTGCTCGGCGACAAAGGCCAGGGTGTCGGCGAAGGCATGGTCGCCCTGCGCCAGGCTGGCGCGGAAACCGGAGAGATCGCTCATTTGCTCTGCTGCTCCTGGAAGGCCGCGGCCTGGGCCGGCGAGGCCTCGGTCTGGTACTGGGCTTTCCACTCGGCATAGGGCATGCCGTAGACGGCCTCGCGGGCGTCATCCAGGCTCAGCTCCAGACCCTTGTCGTCGGCCGCGGCCTTGTACCACTTGGACAGGCAGTTGCGGCAGAAGCCGGACAGATTCATCAGGTCGATGTTCTGCACATCGGTGCGCTTGCGCAGGTGCTCGACCAGGGTGCGGAAGGCAGCGGCTTCCAGTTCCAGGCGGTCTTGTTCGGTCATGACGGATTCCTCTTGCTAGCGGCGGCCGTGGCGCAGGTGGCGCCCGCCGTTGACGGTGAAGGTACTGCCGGTGGCGTACTGGGTCGACAGCAGATAGAGCACGGTATCGACGATGGGATCGGCGCCGGGTTCGAAATCCAGCAGCGCCTTGCCCAGGGTCGCCTGGCGATAGGCCTCGTCGGCGCCTTCCTTGAAGATCAGTAGCCCCGGCGCGATGGTGTTGACCCGCACCCTGGGTGCCAGGGCTTCGGCAAAGGACAGGGTCAGATTGTGCAGAGCGGCCTTGGTGGCGGCGTAGCCGATGTGGTTGCGGCTGCCACGTGTGGCACTGTCATCGCCGATATGGATGATGTCGGCCCGTGGTGCGGCCAGCAGCAGGTCCTGCAGGCCCAGGTTGAGGTGGTAGGGCGCTTCCAGATGCAGACGATAGAGCCGCCGCAGGTTTTCCAGGCCGTCTTCGGCCCAGACCGAGGCGTTGTGCACGATGCCGCGCAGCGCCGGATGGCGTTCATGCAGCTGCTGCAGCAGAGTGTTGCGCTGTGCCTCTTCCGCCAGATCCACCTGATAGGCCTCGATCTCCAGCTCACGCAAGAGGCCCGGATCGTCGCGATAGACGGCGATGACGGGTTGGCCCTCCGCCAGCAGCCGGCGGGTCAAGGCGAGACCGACGCGGCGATTGGCGCCGGTGACCACAAGGGGAAGGGTTGCGGACATGAGGGTACCCGATCCTGATGAGCGAAGCGGCCAGGGTGCTGGCCGCGGCTATTGTACGCATTCGACGCGTCAGGATGCAGGCCGATCCGTGCTGGCCTAGCGGGCGCTGCCCCGCCAGTCGTTGGCCCGCGGCGAGGCGTTGTGCAGCCAGCCCCTCAGCGCCCGGGTGATCAGGGGGATGAAGACGCAGACCATGACCGGGGTGAGGATCAGGGTGCTCAGCAGGATGCGCGGCAACAGCGGCAGATGCGCCAGGTAATCACCGAAAGCGGCATTGAACAGCAGCGAGATGGGAAAGAACGCCAGCCAGACGGCGATGCTCTGTTTCCAGCGCGGCGGCGGCTGGATGCCCGCGCCGAACCAGTCGTCCATGCCCTGGGCACGCCGTGCCAAGGGCGCTTCGAACAGGCCCTGGCCACGCTCCAGCCAGAGGCGCCGCGTCTCCGAGTGTTCCCAGGCGTCGAGGGTCTGGGGACAGGCGAAGCGAAAGATGATCTGCACCAGGTTGTCGCCTGGCGGTGGGGTCAGGACCCCCGAACCGAGATAGCCGGGATACCCAGTGGCCAGGGCTTCGCCTTCGCGCAGCCAGATCAGAAACGCATCGTATTGGCCGGTCGCGACGCGCCGCGCGACCATGAGGGTAACAGGCTGATTCATGCTCTAACTCCGGGCGATCGGGCCGGATAGGCCGGATGCCGTCACGCCGCCGGGTAGGCGGACAGGTGGCGAAGACGCCTGGGGTAGCAGGCGGCGCTAGCATAACAAGCCTTGAGACCCTTGGCTGCAGCCGGGGTTGCCACCGGAGCCGTCTTGCTGACGGAGCGCCAAGCCGGGCCGCGCCAGGCATACTGGACGGAACTCCACGCAAGAGGTCCGTATGAAAGTCGCACTGTTGAATGGCTCGGTCTATGGCACCGCGGAAGATATCGCCCGGCAGGTGAAGGCGCGCTTGACCGCGGCAGGCCATGAGGTCTGGCACCAGCCCAATGCCGATCTCGCCAGCCTGGAGGCCTTCGCGCCCGAGGCCTTGCTGGCCATTACTTCCACCACCGGCATGGGCGAATTACCCGCCAACCTGGAATCCCTGTATTTCCAGCTGCGCGATCGGTTGCCGCCCTGGTCCGGACGGCCCGGCGCGGTGCTGGCCCTGGGTGATTCCAGCTATGGCGACACCTATTGCGGCGGCGGCGAGCTGATGCAGGAGTTGTTCGCCGAACTGGGGCTGCGCGAGTTGCTGCCCATGCTGCGCATCGATGCCAGTGAAACGGTCACGCCGGACGAAGATGCCGAGCGCTGGGTCGCCGAGGTCATCGCCGCCCTGGGCTGATCTTGCCCAGGCAGCAAAGCTGCTTTACCCGTGCTGATCCCGCCGCCTGGCCCGGGTCGCTGTCCTCGTCCCCTCGGCCTCGGTATCCTTGGGCGCCTGATGAAGATTTGAGATGGAGCCCTGGGTGAATAGATATCTGCGCCTGGCTCTGGAGCTGTGCGGATTGGGCGCGCTGTGGGGCGTGGGTACCTGGCTGGCCACCTATTTCGCCTTACCGGTACCGGGCGGCGTGGTGGGCCTGGCCATGCTGTTGGTGCTGCTGGCCACGCGCATCGTCGAGCCCGAGTGGTTGCAAGGCGGCGTGCGCCTGCTGCTGGGTGAGATGCTGCTGTTCTTCATTCCCGCCCTGCTGAGTCTGCTCGACTACGGCCCGCTGCTGCGGCAGGAGGGCGTGCGCATCCTGCTGGCCATCCTGCTCAGTACCGTGCTGACCATGGTCGCGACCGCCTATACCGTGGACTGGATGTTCCGCCGCCGGGGACGTCGCGATGCTTGATCTGCCCGGACTCTGCTGGCTGCTGCTGACGGTGGCGGGTTATGCGCTGAGTCGGCTGCTCTATGCCCGGCTGCGCTGGTATGTGGTCAGTCCGATCATCTTCGTCACGGTGCTGCTCTATGCCGCCACCCTCTGGCAGCAGGTGAGCTATGCCGAATACGCCCACTACAGCCATTGGCTGATCACCCTGCTGGGGCCAGCGACAGTGGCCTTCGCCGTGCCGATCTGGCAGCAACGTCGCTTGCTGGCACGCTACTGGCAGGCGCTGCTGGCCGGTCTCTGCGTCGGCAGTGGCGTGGCCATAGGCAGTTCCTGGCTGCTGGCCCGGCTGATGCTGCTCGATGACCGGGTGCTGCTGTCCATGCTGCCGCGCTCCATCAGCACTCCCTTCGCCATGCCGATGTCGGCCACCGTGGGGGGCGTCCCCGAGTTGACCGCGGCCTTCGTGATGATCACCGGCCTGGGTGGCGCCATCCTCGGCAGCCTCCTGATCAGGCTGTTGCCGCTCAAGTCGGCCCTGGCCCGCGGTGCCCTGTTCGGCATGGGCGCCCATGGCGTGGGGACCAGCAAGGCCTATGAGGTCGGTCTGGAGGAGGGCACCGTGGCCGGCCTGGTCATGGTGCTGGCCGGCCTGAGCAATCTGCTCGGCGCTCAGCTGGTGCTCTGGTTGCTGCGTGGCTAGTGCAGGGTGGCGGAAGGCGCGCCGAGTTGCGCCAGCCGTCGTCGCACCTGCTCGCGTTCGGCGTCGTCTTCGCTGATCAGCAGGGCGTGCTGCAGGTCGTAGCGTTCGGCCTGGGGGCAGTCGAGTTGGCGGTACAGGTCGGCGCGCGCCAGGTGATCGATGACACCGGCCGCGCCCAGCTCGATGACCCGCTGGGCATCCTTGAGCGCTGCCAGCGGCTGGTCGCCCTGGCGATGCAGCTCACGCAGATTGCGCGAGAGTCGCTGCATCATCTGCCGCGGACCGAGGGGCGCCAGATAGCTCGCCTGCAGTTGCGCGGTGGGACCGAACTGATCCACCAGGAGTTGGCGACAGTCGTTCATGTACAGGCGGCGACCGCCGAAGGGGTCGAGCAGATGATCCGCGCCCGGCACGCGCAGCAGGAAATGCCCGGGAAAGCCGATGCCCTGCAGGTCGATCTCCAGGCGCCTGGCCAGTTCCAGTGCCACCAGGGCGATCGACAACGGTTGGCCGCGCCGCCGCGCCAGAACTTCGTCGAGCAGGGCGGCGGTGGGGTTCAGGGGCCACTCGGCCGTGCGAAAGCCGGCATCGCACAGTTGCCGCAACAAGGCCTGAGCACGCTCGGAGTGACTGGCATCGCCATCGAGGGTGGCGACCAGGCGCAGCGCCAGATCGTCCAGCGAGTGCAGCAGGGCCGGCGGATCGACCTGGTCATGGTGCTCGGCCGCGATCCACAGGGCGGCTTCCAGCAGCCGGGGATCGGGCCGGTCCAGGCAGGCGAGGCAGGATAGACGCGCGTCCACAGTAGACTCCAGAGCCCTCGAGGGCTTTTCCTCAGGTTTTAGCCTGCCAGCGCCGGGCCGTCCAGTCTGCGACAGTTGCGCACTGGTCGGCGGTCCGGCTTCTCGCTATAAGAGCGGCTGGTGCCAGAGCAATCTTGAGAACGGGAATTTCAACATGGACGAGTCGGCGAGTGGGTGTATTCGGGCGCGGGGAAGGGGTGGCAGACCATGAAATGGGCAGACAGCGGTCGCAAACGCATGCACGACGGGGCGAACTCCCTCGGCAACCTGATGGTGGAAGGCTTCCACTACTTCGGCCTGTTCGCCATCGGCGCGGCCACGGCCTGGGCCTCGGTGATGGCCTTCATGGGCATGGTCGACAAGGGCCAGGCGAGCATCGATGACATCCTGCTGCTCTTCATCTATCTGGAGCTGGGTGCCATGGTCGGCATCTACTTCAAGACCAACCACCTGCCCATCCGGTTTCTGCTCTATATCGCCATTACTGCCCTGACCCGCTACCTGATCGGAGATGTCTCTCATCATCGGCCGCCGGATGTCGGACTGCTGTATCTCTGCGGTGGGATCTTTCTGCTGTCGCTTTCAGTGCTGGCGGTCAGAGTCGCTTCGAACAAATTTCCTTCCAGCAAGGTGCTCGATGCGACGGGTGATGTGGTGGGCGAGGGCGACAAGTAGCTAGCGCAGCCCCTATCGGCTCTGCTCCTGGCGACGCGGCTGGCTGCGCCGTCAGGATGACCAGCCGGCTGGAGCCTAGCGGTCCAGTGGCGCCAGCAGCTGGGCCAGGTCGCTTTCGGTCAGGCGCCAGTCGCCACCGTTCTCGCTGAGGATACCGGCGCTCAGGCGGGCCTTTTCCTGCTGCAGCTGCTGGATGCGTTCTTCCAGCGTACCGCGGGCGATCAGCTTGTAGACGAACACCGGACGATCCTGGCCGATACGATAGGCGCGGTCGCTGGCCTGCTGCTCGGCGGCCGGATTCCACCAGGGATCGAAGTGGATCACCGTGTCCGCCGCCGTCAGGTTGAGACCGCTGCCGCCGGCCTTGAGGCTGAGCAGGAACACCGGCACCTCGCCATTCTGGAAGCGCTGCACCGGGGTGCGCCGATCCCGGGTTTCGCCGGTCAGGGTGACGTACTCGATGCCGCGCTGGTCGAGGTCGGCGGCGATGAGATCGAGCATGCTGGTGAACTGGGAGAACACCAGGACCCGACTGCCGCCGGGGAGCAGGGCGTCGAGGCGCTCGTTCAGCGCCGCCAGTTTCGCCGAGGGCTTGGCCACACTGGCGTCTTCGTGGGGCACCAGGCGCAGATCGCAGCAGACCTGACGTAGCCGCAGCAGGGCATCGAGGATCAGCAACTGGCTGCGACCGATGCCCTGACGGGCTATCTCGGCGCGGACGCGTTCGTCCAGCAGCAGCCGCAGGTCTTCGTAGCGCTCGCGCTGCGCCGTGCTGAGCTCGACCAGCTGGACGATCTCGGTCTTGGGCGGCAACTCGCTGGCGACCCGCTGCTTGGTGCGGCGCAGCATGAAGGGCCGTACCCGTGCCTTGAGCGCGGCCAGGCGCTGCACATCGCCTTCGCGTTCCACGGGGATGCGATAGGCCTGCTTGAAGCCCTTCTCGTCGCCCAGCCAACCGGGCATCAGGAAGTGGAATTGCGACCAGAGTTCGCCCAGGTGGTTTTCCAGCGGCGTGCCCGTCAGGCAGAGGCGATGGCGGGCGCGCAGGTGGCGCGCCGCCTGGGCGGCCTTGGTGGCGGCGTTCTTGATCGACTGCGCCTCGTCGAGTACCTGCAGGTGGAAGTCGTAGCCAGCCAGGCGCTCGGCGTCGCGAGGCAGCAAGGCATAGGTGGTGAGCACCACGTCGTGCTCGGGAATCCGCTCGAAGCGACTGCTGCGGGCGCTGCCCTGCAGGGTCAGCACGCGCAGGCCGGGGGCGAAGCGGGCGATCTCGTCCTGCCAGTTGGGGATCAGGCTGGTGGGCATGACGATCAGCGCCGGCGCCGTCAAACGACCAGCGGCCTGTTCGACGAGGATGTGCGCCAGGGTCTGCAGCGTCTTGCCCAGGCCCATGTCGTCGGCGAGGATGCCGCCCACGTCCAGTTCCCGCAGTGCTTGCAGCCAGGCCACGCCGTCGCGCTGATAGGGGCGCAGCTCGGCGTGCAGGGTGTCCGGCAGGACGACGGGCTCGGCGGCATAGCTGCGCAGACGCTCGGCGAAGCTGCGCAGGCGTTCACCGCCTTCCCATTCCAGCGGCAGGCGCTCGTCCAGCTCGGCCAGGCGCGCGGCGTCCAGGCGCGGCAGGCGCAGGGCACGGTCATGGGTGAGGCGGTCGGTGGCATAGAGCTCGCCGAGGATCTGCAGGATCGGCTTGAGCCGACCCAGGGGCACGGCGACCCGTTGCACCCGGCCCTGCTGGCCGGCGAGGCGCGGAGGATCGATGCGCAGCAACACGGGTTCGTCGTCGGCGCGCTTGGCCAGCATCGCCGGCTCGTACTGGGAAGGTTCGCGGCGCAGGGCGTCGATCAGCAGCGGAATCAGACTGACGCGGCGCTGACCCAGGCGAATGCCCAACTCGACGTCGAACTGGCCGTTCGCAGCGGTCGAGTCCTGCACCTCTTCGAGGTGACCGTACCAGCCTTCCACCGGTGTCAGGTCGAAGGTGAATTCGGGATGGGCCTCGATCTGCCAGCCGGCTTCGCGCAGACCGGGGATGACCTGCTGCACGAACCTGAGCCAGGCGAGGTCGTCCGGCAATTCGAACATCTCGCCACTGTCGTCGGGCAGTGCGGCGCTGCGCCGAGTCGCCAGGCGCAGGCCGTGATCGAGCAGCGTCTGCCGCCAGCGTTGTTCGGCCGGCAACTGGCGCGCGGGATAGTCGGCGTCCGGAATCCGCGGCGGGGCGCCGAACAATCGCCGCGGGCCATAGGCGAAGGCCAGGGCGGCGCGATGGCGCACCGTAGGTCGCATCTTGCCGATGTGCCGGTCGTAATCGATCTGGGTATGGCTGCCGAGGGTCAGGACCGGTTGCGGCAGCTCCGGATTGGCAACCGGCGTGGCCGGCAAGTCGGCCTCGCTGCGTTGCAGCCGTTCGAGCTCGATGAGCGCGGCGGCGGCATGCTTGCAGTTGCGGCCGACCGGGCAGGTGCAGCGGGCGTCGACCCGCCAGGCGGTCTCGCCCGCGCGCAGGCTGATCGCCTGCCGATAGGCCGGTCCGGCCGGGCTGCTGCACTCGGCATAGAGCTGGCCCCTGGCCGCCGAGCGCAGCTGTACCAGGCCATCCAGCGCCAGGCGCCGGCCGCGCTCGTAGTTGCGCTCCGTGAAGGCGCCTTTCCAGTCCTGCCACTTGAGCCGTTCGAAACGTAACGCCATCGTTCACCCAGGCTGTTCGCACCAAACCGGCTATTCTGCCACAGTCCGGTAGACGCTCGTCGGACTCCCTTGATCTATGTGAGAATGAGAATATAGTGCATTTAACAGGATGAGGAGCGAGACGATGCGTGAACAGCCGTTAGCCAGCGTAGCCCTGATCACGGCCAGCCGCCTGGAGGCCCGACGGGAAGGGCGCTTGCGCTCGTTGCAGCGCTGCATCCTTATCGCTTGCAGCCTGGGGGTGCTCGGCGCGGCCGCCTTGCACCTGGCGTACCTCGCCCTGGGTGGTTTCTAGGCCAGCCAGGTCTTGCCTGGCTCTGGCGATCTTTCGTCCTGCCCAAAAAAAGCCCCGAACAGTGGCCTGTCCGGGGCTTTTTCGTCAGTACCGGTCAAGGACCGGCGGCAGGGATCAGACCAGCAGATCGCCTACGCGGTACATCTTCATGGTGTTGGTGCCGTCACGCTTGGTGTAGCTGTCGCCCTTGGTGAGGATGACCCAGTCGCCGTGCTCGACGATGCCGCGCTTGAGCAGCTCGTCCACCGCCGCCTGGCTCACCTTGTTCGCCGGCATGGTGGTCGGGTCGAAGGGGATGGTGTGCACGTTGCGGAACAGCGCGGTGCGGGCCTGGGTGGCGCGGCTGGACGCGAAGGAGAAGATCGGCACCGAGGAGCGCAGGCGCGACATGATCAGCGGGGTGTAACCGGTGTCGGTCAGGCTGATGATGGCCTTCACGCCGGGGAAGTGGTTGGCCACGTAGATGGAGGCCAGGGCGATACTCTCGTCCCAACGGGTGAAGGTATGGCCCAGGCGGTGGCTGGACAGCTTGCTGGTGGGTTGCTTCTCGGCACCGACGCAGACGCGCGCCATGGCCTTGACCGCTTCCACCGGGTACTGGCCGGCGGCGCTCTCGGCGGAGAGCATCACGGCGTCGGTGTTGTCCAGCACGGCGTTGGCCACGTCGGAGACTTCCGCTCGGGTCGGCATCGGGCTGCTGATCATCGACTCCATCATCTGGGTCGCGGTGATCACCGCCTTGTTGAGGCGACGGGCGTGGGAAATGATGCGCTTCTGGATGCCCACCAGCTCGGCATCGCCGATTTCCACGCCCAGGTCGCCCCGGGCCACCATCACGGCGTCGCTGGCATGGATCAGGCCGTCCAGGGCTTCGTCGTCGGCCACGGCTTCGGCACGTTCGATCTTGGCCACCAGCCAGGATTTGCCGCCGGCGGCTTCCATCAGGCGCCGGGCTTCGTGCATGTCTTCGGCATCACGCGGGAAGGACACGGCCAGGTAGTCGACCTCCATGGAGGCGGCCAGCTTGATGTCTTCGCGGTCCTTGTCGGTCAGCGCAGGGGCGGTGAGGCCGCCGCCACGCCGGTTGATACCCTTGTGATCGGACAGCGGGCCGCCGATCAGGGTGGTGCAATGCAATTCGGTGGCGGTCATGCCTTCCACACGCAGGACCACGCGGCCATCGTCCAGCAGCAGTTCGTCACCTACGCGGCAGTCGGTGACCAGGCCCGGGTAGTCGATGCCGACCACCTCTTCGGTGCCTTCGGTGCGGGGATGGGCGATGGACAGGCGGAAGGGATCGCCGACCTTGAGTTCGATGCGCTTGTTGACGAACTTGGCGATGCGGATCTTCGGACCCTGGAGGTCGCCGAGCAGGGCGACATGGCGACCGTGCTTGGCGGCGAGATCCCGTACCAGCTGACCACGGGCCCGGTGCTCGTCGGGCGTTCCATGCGAGAAGTTCAGGCGGGCGACGTCGATGCCGGCGATGATGAGCTGCTCGAGGACTTCCGGAGAATTGCTGGCCGGGCCGAGGGTGGCGACGATCTTGGTACGGCGATAAATCATGCAGTCTTTCCTTTAGCGGATTGCAACCATGAGTCGGCGCCTCAGCGCCGAGTCGACGTAGAACACGAAGCGCACCTCATTGTAGCGCTGTCGCGTGGCCAGCACATGACGGCTTTTCGCAGCGCTGTCACACCAATGGTCGTTTGCCCTCAAGAAGCGCTCCCCGGCGCCGATCTAGCGAGCAGGAGGACTTTCCATGCGCCCTTATCTCTGCCTGTTCCTGCTGTTCGGCCTGACCGGCTGCACCAGCGTTTCAATGAATTCCTATCTCGACGCCGCCTACAAGTCCTATGCTGAAGGCGACTGCACCAATGCCCTGCTGCAGATATCCCAGGCCGAGCGCAAGGGTCGCGCACGCCCCTGGCTGCAGCCGGAATTCTCCATGCTGCGTGGCCAGTGTCTCGAGCAGCAGCAGCTGTACGCCGACGCCGCTCAGACCTATCGTTTCATCCAGGCCCGGTTTCCGGCCAGCGAATACGCCTTTCGGGCCCAGGCCCGACTGGACACCCTGCGCCAATTGGGGCTAGATGGCGGCACGGCCGTTGCGACGCCCCAGCCGGTGCGAAAACTACCGCAGCGCTGAGCTTTCCGGGACGTTGGCGGTAAAGTGGCTTTACCGTGTGCAGGATGAATCGCACCATGACTCAGAATCGTCGTATCGAGCGCCACCAACTGCCCTACTACCTGAAGGTATTCAACCGCTTCACCGACAAGCCCATGGGCTACATCGGCAACATCTCCCGCGAGGGGTTGCTGATGATCAGCCAGCTGCCCATGCTGGTGAATGCGCGCTTCGAACTCCGGTTGAAGATTCCGGGGCAGGACGGTCAGCTGCACTTCGTCGACTTCGATGCCCGTTGCCAGTGGAGCCACGAAGACGTGACCCCGGGCAATTACGATTCCGGTTTCAGCGTTGCCGAGCCACCGGCCGAATTCGCCGAGCTGATCGGGGTGCTGCAGCACTATTTCACCTTCGGGCGCCTCTCTCAGTCGGCGATCTGATCCGGGTCGCCGGCATTCCAGAGCTGCACCAGGCGGGTCTGCAGATCCGCCGTCGCGCTGGCAGGCAGCCAGCGGATGTCCCTTCTCTCCAGGCGCGCGGCCAGTCGCTCGCCCTGTCTCCTGGCCTGCCAGGCCTCGGCATAGCGGCGGGCGTCGCGCCAGGTACGGATTTCGTCAGGCTCTGCCATCTCCTCCAGCGCGGTGTCGACCAGCCAGAGCTGCAGGCCGCGTCGGCCCAGATCCAGGCGGCCGAGCCAGGCCACCCTGTCTTCATCCAGTGGCGCCATGACCACCAGGACACTGCCGGGTTGCGCCTGGCTGCAGAGCCGCGCCAGCGCCGCCTTGAGATCAGCCGTCGCGCCTGGGACCGACCGCGGAAGGACAGCGGGCCTCAGGGGGCGAGCGGGCGTGGCGGCCGCCAGCAGGCGCAGCTCGGGATCGAGGCCGTAGAGCCGCAGCTCATTGCCGCTGGCCGCCAGCGCCTGCCAGAAGCCCAGCGCCTGTTCTCGGCTTCCGCGCCCGTCGGTCTTGGCCAGTCCCGTGCTGGCGATCAACAGCTGCAAAGGCGTGTTCGCCCGCAGGCGTGCCCTGACGGCCTGCGCGATGAGCGGCGAATGTGCCCGGGTCTTCCGCCAGTGCCGGCGCTCCAGCAGGGCCAGCCCCAGGAGCAGCAACGCCCCTGCGGCCGGCAGGGCCTGCCAGCGCGGAGGCGCCAGCCAGCCCAGGGTCAGGCCGAGCAGCGCCAGGGCGACCAGCGCCAGGGGTAGGCAGCGCTGGATCATGGGCGCGGTGCCGGACACTGTCCCAGCAGCTTGAGGATCTGGCCATCCAGGCTGTCGCCCTCGAATTCGCGTTCTGGCGTCAGCCGCAGCCGCGGCCGCAGCACGGCGGGCAGCAGGGTGCGCACATCCTCGGGCGTCACGCTGTTGCCACCCCGCAGGAAGGCCTGTGCCTGGGCCAGGCGCAGCAGGGCCTGCCCGGCGCGCGGCCCGGCGCCCTGCTCGAAGGCCGGCCATTCCCGGGTGAGACGGATCAGGCGCACGGCATGCTCGAGGACCGGCTCCGCGACCGGCAGGCCGGCCACCAGTCGCTGCAGGGCTGGCAGATCCCGAGCCTGCAGCAACGGGCGCAGGGCCGCGGCTTCCAGGGGATCGCCGTGACCCTGCTGGATGGCCTGGCGCAGGGCGGCGAGCTCCTGACCCTCCGCCGGCCACTCCAGTCGCAGGTGCACGAGAAAGCGATCCCGCAGCGCCAGTGGCAGATCGCTGCCCGGGGTATGGGTGGCGATCACCATGAAGGGCGCCGGCAGGGGCACCGGGCGACCGCCCAGACTCAGCTGGCGGCCCTGCAGGGCGTCGTCCAGCAGCTGGAGGACCGCTGGCGGCGCCCGGTGCAGGTCTTCGAGCAGGACCAGGGGATTGAACAGAGGGCCCCGCCGCAGACGGGCACTGTCGCTGCCGACGTCCGTGACGATTTCGCCGGCCACCTCGGCAGGGGTCAGGGCGGGATGACAGTGCAATCGGGCGAAACCGGCGTCCAGGCTGGCCGCCAGGGCGCGGGTCAGCAGCGTCTTGCCGGAGCCGGTCGGACCTTCCAGCAGCAGGTGACCGCCGGCCAGCAGCGTGGCGAGCAGCCCGTCCACGGCGGCGTCCTGCTGCGGCAGCACCTTGAGCAGGGCCAGCCGCAGAGCCTGCAGTCGGGTCAGGGCGCGGGCCTTGACGCCGGTGTCGCCAGCGTCCACCGGAGTGGCGTCAGGAGGGGAACTGTCGGTCATCGGGAGTCCTCGGGAGCGGGGGGCGCCACAGCCAGGTGCAACAGGCGCAGCTGGACGATGCGGCGGGTGAAGTCGCGGGCGGAGAGGCGCGCCGGGCCAGGCCGCATCGCCTCGCCCACCACGCGGGTGCTCAAGCCGCTCAGACGCGCAAGATATTGCCAGCGCTCGGCCACGCCTTGGTCGGCGAGTTCGGGGCGGCGGCGGTGCACCTCACGCTGGATATCTCGCTGCAGGGTGGCGATCAGTTCGGGCCAGCGTTCGGCATCACGCCGTGGAGCGGGGTTTGCCCGCCGACGTCTCAGCCAGACCCCCGCCGCCAGTGTCAGGAGCAGAAGGGGCAGGCCATAGCGTTGCAAGGCGTCCAGCCACCGGGGGATGGGCGGCGCCGGGGCGATCAAGGTCACCGGCGCGCCCTGGGTGAGGTACCACAGCAGCCAGGCATTGTCGTACTGGGCGAGGTGGGCGTTGCTCCAGAGATCGGTGTCCGACAGCAGGGTCACGCTGCCGTCGCCCCAGGGCAGCATCAGCATATGGGTGGCGCTGGCGCTGCTGGCCCAGGCCACCGCCTGATCACCGACATCGAACAGATGCCGGCTGTCGTCGAAGCCGAGGTAGGCGGGGGCGTCGTCCTCGGCGAGATAGAGCTGGGTCAGGTTGGACCAGAGCGGCAGCGCCATGATCGGCGCGGCGGCCCCTCCCAGCTCGCGGGTCGGCATGGGACGAACGCCCAGGGTCGCGCTGAGCGCCAGGGTGCTGTCATCGGCGATGGCCACCAGATGGCCGCCCGCTTCGACCCAGTCCAGTAGCGTCTGGGCCTGAGCCTCCGCAAGGGGCGGATTGCCGGCCAGCCAGAACCTGACGTCCCCGGCCGGCAGCTCGGCGAGTTGCTCGGGTCGGCCGCGCTGCACCCGGCTGCCGAAGTGCTGCAGGTAGGCCGCGGCTAGCGCCTGGGGATCGGCGCTGTGCATGGTGGCGGCGAATTGAGTGGCGGTCTGCCGCGCTGTCCGGCTGTCGAGCCCCTGATGGGTCAGGCGCAGGCTGGCCGGGCCGCTGTCGGACTGCGGCGGCAGGGGACAGGACAGCGGCTCCTGCTGCGCGAGGCAGGCCAGGGACAGGGTCAACGCCCAGACGGCCGCGCCCAGGCGTACGCCGATACCTCGGCACCTGAAGCGAAGGGAGAGCCGATCGACTGAACGCATGGGCGGAGAGAATACGCGGTAGACGGGCGCCAGAGCCTAGCGGGTGCGGGCGCTCGGGAGCAAGGCACACGACGATGCTAGACTGCGCCGATTCTAGGGGAGGGTGGTGTGACGCAAAGTATCTTCTGGTACGACTTCGAGACCACGGGGATCGATCCACGGCGGGATCGGCCGCTGCAGGTGGCCGGGGTGCGTACCGATCTGGAGCTCAACGAAATCGAGGCGCCGCTCAACCTGCATTGTCAGCTGAGCGAGGATGTCCTGCCCCATCCCGCGGCCTGCCTGGTCACCGGTATCCTGCCGGCCACCCTCCAGCGGCTGGGGCTGCGTGAGCGCGACTTCGTCCAGCGTCTCCACGAGGCGTTGCGGCGTCCCAACACCTGCGCGGTCGGCTACAACAACCTGAGATTCGACGACGAAATGGTACGGCACAGCCTGTACCGCAACTTCCACGATCCCTATGCCCGCGAATGGCAGCAGGGCAACAGTCGCTGGGATGTGCTCGGCCTGGTCCGGGCGCTCTATGCCTTCCGCCCGGAGAGCCTGAGCTGGCCGCAGGACGCTGAGGGCGTTTCCCTGCGCCTGGACCGTCTGACCGTCGCCAACGGCATCGAACACGCCCAAGCCCACGACGCCCTGGGGGATGTCCGCGCGACCCTGGCCCTGGCGCGTCTGGTCAAGCAGCGGCAGCCAAGGCTCTATGACTATCTCTGGACGCAGCGCCAGAAGAAGGCGGCGCTGGCACGCATTCGCCTGCTCGAACCCCTGTTGCACGTCTCCGGACGCTTCAGCGCCGAACGGCATTTTCTCGCGCCCGTCCTACCGCTGGCCTGGCATCCGGTCAATCGCAACGCGCTGATCGTCTGCGATCTCGGCCTGGCGCCGGAGCCGCTGCTGGAACTGGATGTCGAGACCCTGCGTGAACGCCTCTATACCCGGCGGGAGGCGCTGGCCGAGGGTGACCTACCGGTGCCGCTGAAGCTGGTACAGATCAACAGGTGTCCGATTCTGGCGCCCTTCAACGTCTTGCGCCCTACGGACACGGAGCGGCTGCAATTCGATCTGGCCGCCGTCTGGCGCCGCGTCCGCCAGTTGCTCGACCAACGTGCGACCTGGCAACCCAAGGTGCAGGCGCTCTATGCCGAGTCCTCCAATTTTGCCACTCAGGAACAGGATGTCGAAGCGAGACTGTACGACGGTTTCATCGGCTCCGAAGAACGGCAACTCTGCGAACAAGTTCATCAGTGTCCGGCAGAGCAACTTGGCAGCCGGCCGTGGCCCTTCCAGGATGAGCGACATCCAGAGTTGTTCTTTCGCTATCGTGCGCGCAACTTTCCCGAGTTGCTGACCGCGGAAGAGGGGGCTCGCTGGCGACAATTCTGTCGGCAGCGCCTGCTGGGTGAAGAAGGTCAAGGCCATATGACCTGCACGCAGTTCATTACCCTGGCCGAACAACTGCGGCGTGAGGTGGCCATCGAGCGGGTACCGATTCTCGAGGCTTGGTCCGCCCATGTTCGGGCGCTGATGCAGCGGTTGGATGATCCTGCTGCCTGAAATGGCTAATGACAGATATGGCTCCGCGACGTTTTCTAATAGAAAAGGACGTGCACAGCCACGAGTCTCGCGGCCAATGACCGCAGCTTAGGCCGAGAAGGATGTTGCTTGGGCAATAACAAGGCGCTGCGAACGGTCGCGCCAGCGGAGTATCGAAACCAGTGATCGGCGTTTAGGGGTTAGCCGGCTGCGCAACCGGCAGGTTGCGCTAACCGTCTGCCGCGCAGGCAAAAAAACGCCGGCTAGCCGGCGTTTTTTCTGATCAATCCAGCAGCGTTGCCCAGGATTCGACGTCGTCCGAACCCCACTTGGCTTTCCACTCTTTCAGCGTCTTGTGATTGCCGCCCTTGGTTTCAATCACTTCGCCATTGTGCGGATTCTTGTATTGCTTAACTTTACGGGCGCGCTTGGGCGTACTGCCACCGCTGGCCTTGGGAGTGCGGGTCTGGCGTGCGGGCTTGGCTTCAGTGTCGAGAATGCCGATGATGTCACGCAGGGATTTCTGATACTCCCCCATCAGCGAACGGAGTTTCTTTTCGAATTCCAGCTCGCGCTGCAGTTTGTCGTCCTCTTGCAGCGACTTCAGGCGCTCCTGCAATTCCTTGATGGCTTCTTCGGTCTGACGATATTCATTGATGAGCGACATAAACGGCCTTTGTTCTGAGTGATGCAGAGATGAAAGTCTGGATCGATCATAGATTGGCTATCGGGATAAGTAAACTGCCCGCATGACCGCCCGATAATTAAGGAGGCATTCGTCGCAACAACGTTCTTGCCAGAAGGCGGGCAACTTTCAGCCGGCCGGCAGTGGAACTTGTCGGCCCTTACTTGTCCTTTGCAAAGTCTTTACCCTCGCCGTGCAGGCGCGCGCCGTGGCGCCTTGCGCCGCTCGACGCTGCAGGCGACTGCGCCTAGAATGCAGCCCCTTTTCGTTCGAGGTTGTGCTATGCAAACGTTTCGTCTGGTGATCGCCTGTCCGGACGGGGTAGGTATCGTGGCCAAGGTCAGCAACTTCCTGGCGACCTATAACGGCTGGATTACCGAAGCGAGTCATCATTCGGATACGGAGAGTGGCTGGTTCTTCATGCGCCATGAGATCCGCGCCGATTCACTGCCCTTCGATCTGGCCGGCTTCCGTCAGGCCTTCGCGCCCATCGCGCGGGAATTCTCCATGCAGTGGCGAATCACCGATTCGGCCCAGCGCAAGCGCGTGGTGTTGATGGCCAGTCGCGAATCCCACTGCCTGGCCGACCTGCTGCACCGCTGGCACAGCGGCGAGTTGGACTGCGAGATCCCCTGCGTCATCTCCAACCACGACACCCTGCGCAGCATGGTCGAGTGGCACGGCATTCCCTTCTTCCACGTGCCGGTCGATCCCGCCAACAAGCAGCCGGCCTTCGACGAGGTGTCGCGGCTGATCGATCTGCACCAGGCCGACACCGTGGTCCTGGCGCGCTACATGCAGATCCTGCCGCCGGATCTCTGCGCGCGCTATGCCCACCAGGTGATCAACATCCACCACAGCTTCCTGCCGTCCTTCGTCGGCGCCAAGCCCTACCACCAGGCTTCGCAGCGTGGCGTGAAGCTGATCGGCGCCACCTGCCACTACGTGACCGAAGAGCTGGATGCCGGCCCGATCATCGAGCAGGACGTGGAGCGCGTCAGCCACAGAGACAATGTCGAGGACATGGTGCGGCTGGGCAAGGACGTCGAGAAGATGGTGCTGTCCCGTGGTCTGAGATACCACCTGCAAGAGCGGGTCATGGTCCATGGCAACAAGACCGTCATCTTCGACTGACAGGGTCTCCCCAGTGACTGCTCCCGGTACCGCGGAGCAGCCACCGCGTCTGGGCGAGGGTTGCCTGGCCCGCTATGACCTGCAGGCCATGACGACAGAAGGCGGCGCCGACTTCAGTGCTGCCGCTGCGCTCTGGCGGCACCTGCAGGCACGGCAAGAGCACGGGGGCGCCAGCAGGGATACGGACTCGACTCAGCTGTCCTGAGCGGTGGACTCGGCGCTGGTCTTGGCCTTGAGATCGGCGATCTTGCGTACCTCGGAGGCGAACACCTCGTCCTGCACGGTCGGCCGTTTCTTCCAGGGTTTGCGGTCGGGCTTGGGTTGAGCGGCGTAGGTGACGATTTCGCCACCGTAGACATCCTGATAGCGCTGGGCCTGGCGTTCCAGTTCAGCGCGAAGTTGATCTTTGGTCACGGGTTCGATCTTGTTCGAGTGTCGCGAGAGGCGAGCGGTCGTCAGGACCGCTCGAAGCCGGTGCGCAATGGGCGCGGCTGCGGAGTCTAGCCGCCGCGAGGCCCTTTGCCTATCCTGCTCAGTTCAGGATGCGCATGGACAGGTCGACGGCCTTGACGTCCTTGGTCAGGGTGCCGATGGAGATGTAGTCGACACCGGTCTGGGCGATGCCGAGCAGGGTGTCCTGGTTGACGCCTCCCGAGGCCTCCAGCTTGGCCCGGCCCGCGGTCAGGGCCACCGCCGTGCGCATGTCGGCCAGGCTCAGCTCGTCCAGCATGACGATGTCCGCCCCAGCGCTCAGGGCTTGTTCCAGCTCGCGCAGGTTTTCCACCTCGACTTCCACCGGACGCCCTGGCGCCAGTTGCCGGGCGGCGGCCACGGCCTGGGCGATGCCACCACAGGCGGCGATGTGGTTTTCCTTGATCAGGAAGGCGTCGAACAGCCCGATCCGATGGTTGTAGCAGCCGCCGCAGGTGACCGCGTATTTCTGGGCGCGGCGCAGGCCGGGCAGGGTCTTGCGGGTATCCAGCAATCGCACGGCGGTGTCCTGCACCAGATCGGCATAGTGACGGCAGCGGGTGGCGGTGCCGGACAGCAGCTGCAGGAAGTTCAGGGCGCTGCGCTCGCCGGTGAGCAGGGCGCGCGCGGGACCCTGGAGTTCGAACAGCACCTGGTCCGGCGCGACCCGCTCGCCATCGGCCACCTGCCAGCGGACCTCCACCGCGGGATCCAGCACCCGGAATACCTCGTCGACCCAGGCCGTCCCCGCCACCACCGCGGCGTCGCGGGTGATGATCCGCGCCCGGGCCTGTTGATGAGCGGGGATCAGACCCGCCGTGAGGTCGCCACTGCCGACGTCTTCGCGCAGCGCGGCGGCGACATTGTCGGTGATGACCTGGGCGAGATCGGCAGGGATGGCGCTGGACATGAAAAGACTCCGAGAGGGGCTGCGGGAGGCGAGCGGGCAACTTTAGGGCAGGTTGACGATCTGAGATAGACAACGTTGAATTATTTGAAGGGCAGGCACTGACTGACAGGTGCCTTGTGAACCCTGTCATGTACTGTGCAGATGCCGATTGGTCGATGCCTTAGCAGAGCAAATAATGGCACATCGACAACGTTTCACCTCGCGGCCAGGGCGGCCAACGTTGTTCAATGCTCCTGTAGTGGAACGCGATTCAGCCGAACGCAAGAACGGTTGTGGGAGGCGGTGGTGCAGAACGACGTAAACGTAGTTCATTTCAAGGCGCTCGGGGAGTCTTCTTCCCGATTGCCCGCAGTGCTTTTGCCGGTCAGGGATCGCGCCGCTCAGCGACTCAATGCCTCCTTGCAGCAGCTGTTCGACAACGCCGACGATGCACTGTTTGAAATGGCGGATCGGGCTGGCAGCAACCAGGAACAAAGTCTCTACTTCGAAGCGATGCGCGACCTGCGACTCAGACGCAAGAGCATTGAGCGCAGTTTTCTCCAGCAGTATTTCGAGCGCTTCGCGGCGCTGAACAACCTGGTCGGCAGCAAGCCGGAAATGCGCTTGGACAGCGTCTCCTACGAAGACCTCAGCCTGGTGCAGAACGATGCGCTGGAAGAGAGCGTCGCCGTGGACACCATGGTGGCCAAGGCGCTCAGCAACAACGCCATGGCCATCAGCCACCTGACCATCAGGTTCAATACCCAGCTGTCGAGCAAGCTGGACGACTCGACCCATCCGCTGGGGCCGCGGCGACTGTGCGAGGCCTTCGTCGAGGCCTGTCGCGATCTCGATACCGACATCAAGGTCAAGCTGATCATCTACAAGCTGTTCGAGCGCTTCGTGCTCAACGGTCTGGGTCAGCTGTATGCGGAATCCAATCGTCAGCTGGTCGATGCGGGCGTACTGCCCCAGCTCAAGGCCATTCCCCAGCAGGTGCCGAGTCGCTCGGCCAAGGGCTACAGCGGACGCACGCCGGCTCACGTCAACGGCGAGGACGAGGGCCAGGAGCTCTTCGGCACCCTGCAGGGCCTCCTGGCCCAGCTGCGGACGCCGACCAGTGCGGCCCTGGGGGGCGCAATGGCCGCGGATGAAGGCGCCGCGAACGGTGATGGCCAGGTCATCACCAGCTATGACCTCATGCGCTTGCTGTCCCATCTGCAGCAGCAGATCTCCAGCCAGTCCCTGGATGGCTACGACCTCAAGGCACAGCTGGGGGTGGCCCTGGGCCGCATCAGCGAGCGCTCGGGTCGAAAGCGCGTGGTGGGGCAGGTCGACGAAGACGTCATCAACCTGGTGGCGATGCTGTTCGAATTCATTCTCGACGACCTCACCCTGCCGGACTCGCTCAAGGCGCTGATCGCCCGCCTGCAGATTCCCATGCTCAAGGTCGCGGTCCTCGACAAGACCTTTTTCAGCCGTGGCAGCCATCCGGCCCGGCGGTTGCTCAACGAGATCGCTGCCGCTTCCCTGGGCTGGGGCGAGCAGAGCGATCTGCAGCGCGACGGCCTCTATCAGAAGATCGAGCAGATCGTGCAGCGCCTGCTGTCCGACTTCGTCGACGATCCGGAGATCTTCGCCGAGCTGCTGGCCGACTTCATGGCCTACGTCAGCGATGAACAGCGGCGCAGCGAGCTGCTCGAACAACGCACCCGCGATGCCGAGGAAGGCCGGGCGCGCGCCGAGATCGCTCGGCTGCAGGTCGAGCACGTCCTCAGTCAGCGCCTGCAGGAACACCAGCTGCCAGCCGCGGTGCAGCGCGTCCTGCGCGAGGCCTGGAGCCAGGTGCTGCTACTGACCTGCCTGAAGCAGGGCTATGATTCCAGCGAATGGCGCGCAGCGCTCAAGACCATGGACGATCTGATCTGGAGCATCCAGCCGCACCACGACGTGGCGTCGCGTCAGCGCCTGCTGGAGATGGTTCCCGGTTTGCTCAAGGCACTGCGGGAAGGCCTCGCCAGTGCGGCCTTCGATCCCTTCTCCACCTCCGAATTCTTCACCGAACTCGAGTCCCTGCACGTCCAGACCTTTCAGCAGACCCGTCCCGAACTGGCGGATGCGCCGGCGGATAAGGAGGTCGCGGTACCGACAGCGGCGCCCGCTGACGAACCCTTCGAGGTGCCGAGTGCAGGTGAGCGGATCACCGGGCTGACCAGCGATTCCCTGGAGTGGGTGGATGCCCTCTCGGTGGGCGCCTGGTTGGAGATTCAGGACATCGAGCAGAAGCTGCGCTGCAAGCTGGCTGCGGTCATCCGACCCATGGGTCGTCTGGTGTTCGTCAATCGGACCGGCATGAAGGTGCTGGATCGCACCCGTGAGGAACTGGCGCTGGATTACCAGGAAGGTCGGGTACGGCTGCTGGACGATGCCCTGCTGTTCGACCGGGCCATGACCTCGGTGATCGGCAACCTCCGGGGCCAGTCATCGTCCTGAGTGTTCTGCGCAAAGCAAAAAGCCGTCCCCGGGGACGGCTTTTTCATGCCTGAGCCAGAGGCCTAGTGCAGCTTCAGACGCGGCTCGGTCTTGCGTCTCAGGTGATCGCCGGCAAACAGCGCCAGGGCACGGAGCGGGCCATAGAGGGCGACCTGGTGCATCCGGTACAGCGAGACATAGAAGGTCCGCGCCAGCCAGCCTTCCAGGGTCAGGCTGCCCAGGGCGCCGCCCATGAGATTGCCCACCGCGCTGAAGCGCGACAGGGAGATCAGCGAGCCGTAGTCCTTGTAGACGTAGTCGGGCAGCGGCTTGCCTTCCAGGCGCGCCTTGAAGGTCTTGACCAGCAAGGAGGCCTGCTGGTGGGCGGACTGTGCACGAGGCGGGACGGTGCGGGTATCGCCGGGCGTCAGGGGGCAGGCCGCGCAATCACCCAGGGCGAAGACGTTCGGGTCACGGGTGGTCTGCAGCGTCGAGTTGACCACCAGTTGGTTGATGCGATTGGTCTCGAGGCCCGCCAGGTCCTTGAGAAAGGCGGGCGCACGGATACCGGCGGCCCAGACCTTGAGACTGGCCGGAACGAATTCGCCCGCGGTCTGCAGGCCGTCGGCGCGGACTTCCTTGACCGCCGAACCGGTCAGCACCCGCACGCCGAGCTTCTCCAGGGTGCGGTGCGCCTGGCCGGCGATGCGCTCGGGCAACGCCGGGAGGATGCGCGGACCGGCTTCGACCAGGGTGATGCGCAGGTCTTCGGGGCGGATGCGGTCCATGCCGTAGGCCTGCAGCTCTTCGGCGGCGTTGCGCAATTCGGCCGCCAGTTCCACGCCGGTGGCACCGGCGCCGACGATCGCCACCTCGATGAATTCACCCGGCTGTTCGCTGACATGGGCGCGCAGGTAGTGTGTCAGCAGCTTGCGGTGGAAGCGTTCGGCCTGGGCCCGGGTGTCGAGGAAGATGCAGTTTTCCGCGGCGCCCGGCGTGCCGAAATCGTTGGTGGTACTGCCGATGGCCAGTACCAGGGAGTCATAGCCGATCTCCCGTTCCGGGACCAGGACGGCGCCGTCGTCCTCGATGGCGGCCAGCTGCACCTTGCGGCGCTCGCGATCCAGGCCGGTCATGCGTCCGAGCTGGAATTCGAAGTGGTTCCACTTGGCCTGGGCGACATAGCTCAGTTCGTCTTCGGTGGAGTTGAGGGAGCCGGCGGCCACCTCATGCAGCAGCGGTTTCCACAGGTGGGTGGCGTTGGCGTCGATCAGCACGATCTGCGCCTGGTCGCGCTTGCCCAGGCTACGGCCCAGGCGGGTAGCCAGTTCCAGGCCGCCGGCGCCGCCGCCGACGATAACGATGCGATGGGTCATGGAGAGCACTCATAGAGAAGGAAGGCGTAAGCCGGACCGGGCGCGTCGCCGCATGCGGGCGCAGTCCCGGGCCGGTGGAAATCTGGGGTCGTCGAAGCGCGCGAGCGTCGAGACATCTAGCAAGGAAGATGGGCGAAAGGTCGTGACTTTCAAGGGAAGCGGCCTGCATCTGCTCTGGCGGGGACGTCCGCGGCGACGAGAGGTAGCGCTAGTTTAACCGGGCTGACTCGGCCATTCGACCCTGGAGAAACTGGGGTCAATCCAGGACCTCCAGCCGATCGCCCAGGCGGATGATGCCGCTTTCCAGGACCCGGGCCGTGAGACCGCCGTGGCCGCGCATGGCCTGGAAGGTTCCTGGCCCGAGGCGTTCTTCCAGGCGCGCACAGGGCTGGCACCAGCCGGTGGTCTCCAGCACCGCCTGGCCGATGCGAAAGCGCCGGTTCTTCAGGCTGAACAGATTGATGCCGGCGATGGCCAGGTTACGGCGCAGATCGGCGGGTACGATCGTCTTGCCGATCAGCGCGGCCACCACCGGCAGGTGTTCCCACTGGATCAGGGTGACCTGGCGCTGGTTGCGCGGGGTAGGACGGGCGTGATCGCCGGTCAGGCCGGCGTCACGCCGGGCCTCCACCGCGTCGATCTCGACCATGGAGGCACGTGAGGTGGGTCGCACGCCGATCCAGCGCACCTCGCCGGACTGGGGGGCCTGGGCGAGCAGTTCTTTGAGCGGGATCATGGGCTCCTCGACGCGATGGTGGTGCCAATCCGAGCGGTAGGGCAGGATAGCGGCCTCGATAGACCTTTCAAGAGAGGATGCCATGCGCGCTGGAGTTCTGGCGTTGTTGCTGTCGTGTCTGCTGGTGCCCCTGACCGCCCTGGCACTCGAACCCGGCGAGCGGGTGGCGCCCTTCACCCTGCTCGATCAGCGTGACCAGCCCTATACCTTCGACGACCAGCTGCAGGTCCTGCTGGTGGCGCGCAGCATGAGCGGCTCCGGCCTGGTCAAGGAAGCCATGCGCGACCAGCCGGCGAACTATATCGACGGCAGCCGGGTGGCCTACATCGCCGACATCAGCAGCATGCCGGCGGCCATCACCCGGATGTTCGCCATACCGGCCATGCGCAAGTACGGCTACCGGATCCTGCTCGACCGCGAGTCCCGGATCGTGCCGCGCTTTCCGGGCGCTGCCGACAAGGTGCTCTGGGTGACCCTCGACCATGGCCGCTTCGTCAGCCAGCGCGAATTCAGCGACGCCACCGCGCTGCGCGACGCGCTCAAGGCCAAGGCGCGCTGATGGATCGGGCGTTCGTCGAGGGCTGGTATCGTGAGGCGCGACGCTGCCCTTCGCCCAACCACAACGAGCGCCCGGCCGGGACCGAGGTGTCCCTGCTGGTGATCCACAACATCAGCCTGCCGCCCGGGCAATTCGGCACCGGCTGCGTCCAGGCCTTCTTCCAGAATGGCCTGGATCATTCGGCCCATCCCTTCTTCGCGGAGATCGCCGAACTGAGGGTGGCGGCGCACTTTCTCATCGAGCGCGACGGGGCGGTGACCCAGTTCGTCTGCTGCGAGCAGCGCGCCTGGCATGCCGGTATCTCCTTCTTCGACGGGCGCGAGAACTGCAACGACTTCTCCCTGGGCATCGAACTGGAAGGCACGGACGACCTGGCCTACACCGACGCCCAGTACCGCGCCCTGGGGCGGCTGACGCGGGCGCTGCAGCGCGTCTACCCAGCGATCAGCGCCGAGCGTATCCAGGGCCACAGCGATATCGCCCCGGGGCGCAAGACCGATCCGGGACCGGCGTTCGACTGGGCGCGGCTGCAAGGCGAATTGGCCGTCGACGAAAACTAGGCGAGGCCGGCGGCGTCCCAGCCGAACACCGCGCAGGCATTGCGGGTGGTAACGGTGGCCAGAGTCTCGGGTGAAACGTTCCAGAGGGGCGCCAGGGCGGCGCAGATGGCCGGCAGATGGGTGGGACTGTTGCGTACGTCCGGGTGCATGGCGGGTGGCATGTCGGGCGCATCGGTCTCCAGCACGATGCCCTCCAGCGGCACCTGTGGCAGTACCCGCTGCAGTCTTTTCGCCTGCGGCCAGGTGGGCGCGCCGCCCAGGCCTATCTTGAAGCCCAGGCGCAGGTATTCGCGGGCTTCTTCATAGCTGCCGGAAAAGGCGTGGGCGATGCCGGCCCTCGGCGGCTTGAGGCGTTTCAGGATCCTGACCACATCGGCATGGGCGCGGCGCACGTGCAGCAGCACCGGCAACTCCAGCTCCATGGCCAGGCGCATCTGCTGCTCGAAGAACCAGGCCTGGCGCGCCTTGTCGGGCGCCTCGATGAAATAGTCCAGACCGATCTCGCCCAGGGCGCAGAGGCGGGGATCGCTCCGGCGGTCCAGGCAGAAGGCCCGGAGCGCCTCCATATCGGCCTCCTGGTGGCGCTGCAGGTACAGCGGATGCAGGCCGGGCGCCGCATGGAGGCCGGCATTGTCCGTGGCGACCCGCCAGAGTTGCGGCCACTGGTTGCGCTCGACACCGATCAGCACCTGGCGGACCACCCCGAGGCGCGCGCATTCGGCCAGCAGGGCCGGTCGCGCGGCGTCGAAGTCCGGATAGTCCAGATGGTTGTGGGTGTCGATCAGCAGGCTCATGACAGGCGGCGTTTGAGGACCCTCGGGATGGCTTGGACACCGGGCAGATAGTGGTCGTTTTCCAGGGCGTCCAGCATCAGTTCCAGGGCGCGCTCGGTGATGACCTCATGCTGCTGGGAGATGGCGTTGACCTTGAACGGCAGGTAGTCGAGCAATTGGGTGTCACCGAAGGTGGCCAGGCGTAGGGTGTCGCCCTCGCCCAGCGGATGATCGCGCAGTACCTCCAGCACGCCCTGCAGCAGGACGTAGGAGGTGGTCAGCAGCGCCTCGGGCCAGTGGCCGAGTTCCTCGATCATGGCCAACGCCTGGGCGCGACCGCCTTCCCGACTGTAGTGGGGCGCATGCCGCTCCCAGTGGCGCGCCGGATGATCGGCGAGGGCAGCGGCGAAGCCGGCGGCGCGGGCGCGGCTGATGGCCAGGTCGGGGCGGGCACCGATCAGCGCGATGCTGTGGGTGTCCGGCGTCAGCAGGGTGGCGGCCAGCTGCCGGCCGGCGGTGTGGTCGTCGCTGACCACCGAACAGAATTGCGCGGGATCGAGCTGGCGATCGATGGCGATGATCGGGATGTTGTGTTCCTGCAACTGCCGGTAGGGGGCGTCGTCCTCGGCCAGGCTGCTGGCGGTGAACAGGCCGTCGCAGCGACGGGCGCGAAACAGTGCGATCAGCTGGCGTTCACTGTCGGGATTGTCGTCGGTGCAGGCGATCAGCAACTGATAGCCACGCGCCCGTGCCCGGCGTTCCAGCTGCTTGGCCAGGCGCGCGTAGCTGGGGTTCTCCAGGTCGGGCAGCAGGAAGCCCAGGGTGTGGGTAGCACCGCGGCGCAGGCCGGCGGCGCGCTGGTCGGGCTGGTAGCCGTGGGCCTCGACCACGGCCATGACCCGCGCCACGGTCGCCGCACTGATGCGTCTTTGCGTGGCCTTGCCGTTGATGACGTAGCTCGCGGTAGTGAGGGATACGCCGGCCAATTGGGCGATGTCGCTGAGTTTCACGCCTGTTCCTCATGGGACCTGAATGGCCTGGCACTGTACGGCCCTGGCGAGACGGTCTTTATTGTGTGTTGTGCTTCAAGGATCGGCGATTATCGAGTAACGTTCCAGTCCCATTGGGTGAAACGTTTCAGCTTTCTGTTGTCCGAGGGCTGGCACGAATCTGCCAAGGGCCCTGCCACGCCTCTCCCGACGCGATTGCAGGGCTGAGCGAGCCGGCAAGCATCTATTACAAGAAAGGCACGGCGCCAGGATCAGGCGCGCGGCGCCGGAGGTATCCTTCCATGTTCGAACTCAATGCCCAGCATATCCGCATGGCCCAGCAGGCGCCGGACAAGGCGACCGCCCTGGCCATGCTCGCCGAGTCCCTGGTGGCCGATGGCCTGGTCGCCCCGGGTTATCTCGAAGGGCTCAAGGCCCGCGAGGCCCAGGGCTCCACCTACCTCGGCCAGGGTATCGCCATTCCCCATGGTACGCCGCAGACCCGCGACCAGGTGTTCGTCACCGGTGTGCGGATGATGCAATTCCCGCACGGTGTGGACTGGGGTGACGGTCAGCTGACCTACCTGGCCATCGCTATCGCCGCCAAATCCGACGAACACCTGCGCATCCTGCAACTGCTCACCCGCGCCCTGGGCGAAAGCGATCTGCAACAGGCCCTGCGCGAGGCCCGCGAACCCCAGCTGATCCTCGACCTGCTGCAGGGCGCGCCCCAGGCGCTGGCGCTGGATGAAGAGCTGGTGCAGCTGGCCATCGATGCCGAGGACCTGGAAGACCTGGCCTGGCAGGGTGCGCGCATGCTCAAGCACATGGAATGCGTGGGGGCCGGTTTCGCCGGTGCCCTGCAGGCCAGCCAGCCGCTGCCCCTGGGCGACGGCCTCTGGTGGCTTAACAGCGAGACCGCGGTGAAACGCCCCGGCCTGGCCTTCGTCACCCCGTTGCAGACCCTGCAGCTGCAGGAGCAGCCAGTACGCGGCCTGTTCTGCCTGGCCAGCCTCGGCGAGGGCCATCGCGCCCTGCTCGAACGCCTCTGCGACCTGCTCGTCGCCGGTCGTGGCCAGGAGCTGGCCCAGGCCACCTCCCGCCGCGCCGTGCTCGAAGCCCTGGGCGGCGAAGTCGCCCCGGACTGGCCCAGCGCCCAGGTGGTACTGGCCAACGCCCACGGCCTGCATGCCCGTCCGGCCAAGGAGCTGGCGCGGCTGGCCAAGGCCTATGACGGCGAGATCCGCGTGCGCATCGACAACGGCGCCCCGGTCTCGGCCAAGAGCCTGTCGCGACTGCTGGCACTGGGCGCCCGTCGCGGCCAGACCCTGGAATTCCTAGTCGAGCCCGGCACCCCGGCCGAAGCCGCGCTCAACGATCTGATCGGTGCCGTACAGGCCGGACTCGGTGAGGAAGTGGAGCCGGTCACCGCCAGTGCGCCGGCCCCCGCCGGTGCCGCCCGGGTCACCGCCATCAGCCTGGTGGACCCGTCCGCACAGCTGCCGTTGGCCGCGGGCGATCGCGCCCAGGCCGTGGCCGCCGCCCCCGGCCTGGCCGTGGGCCCGGCCCATGTGGTGGCACTCCAGCACTTCGACTATCCGGCCACCGGCGCAGGTGCCGCCGTCGAACGCCAGCGCCTGGATGCGGCCCTGGCCGCAGTACGCGCCGACATCGAGGCGCTCATCGCGCGCAGTGAGGCCAGTGCCCTGCGCGAGATCTTCCTGACCCACCTGGAGATGCTGGAAGACCCGGATCTGCAGCAGGGCATCGCTGCCCGGCTCAAGGCCAATGCCAGTGCCGCCGCGGCCTGGGATGCGCAGATCGAGCAGGCGGCCAGCCAGCAGGAAGCCCTGCAGGACAAACTGCTCGCCGAGCGCGCCGCCGACCTGCGCGACGTCGGTCGGCGGGTACTGGCCCAGTTGTGTGGCGTCGAATCGGCCCGCGAACCCGAAGAGCCCTATGTGCTGGTGATGGACGAGGTCGGCCCGGGCGATGTGGCCCGGCTGGATCGCGAACGCGTCTGCGGCATCCTCACCGCCCGTGGCGGTGCCAGCTCCCACAGCGCCATCGTCGCCCGCGCCCTGGGCATTCCGGCCATCGTCGGCGCCGGTAGCCGTGTGCTGGACCTGGCGCCGCGCAGCGTGTTGCTGCTGGATGGCGACAAGGGCACCCTGGAAATCGCCCCGGACGCCAGTCGTATCGAGGCCGTGCAGCGTGAGCGCGAGGTCCAGGCCGAGCGCCGTCGCGCCGCCGAGGCCCGGCGTTTCGAAAGCGCCACCACCCGCGACGGCCACCACGTCGAGATCGCCGTGAACCTGGGCGACACCGCCCAGGCCGCCGCCGCGGTGGAGCAGGGCGCCGAAGCCGTCGGCCTGCTGCGGACCGAACTGGTGTTCATGAGCCATGACCGCGCGCCCGACGAGGCCGCCCAGGAGCTGGAATACCGCCGCGTCCTCGATGGCCTGGCCGGCAAGCCGCTGGTGGTGCGTACCCTGGACGTCGGTGGCGACAAGCCGCTGCCCTATCTGCCGCTGCCGCCGGAAGAGAATCCCTTCCTCGGCATCCGTGGCATCCGCCTGACCCTGCGTCGTCCCGAGCTGCTGGAGACCCAGCTCCGCGCCCTGCTCAAGGCCGCCGACGGCCGGCCGCTGCGGATCATGTTCCCCATGATCGGCCGGGTCGAGGAATGGCGCCAGGCGCGTGACATCCTCGACCGCCTGCGCCAGGAGATCCCCACCACCGACCTGCAGGTCGGCATCATGATCGAGGTGCCCTCGGCCGCGCTGCTGGCGCCGGTGCTGGCCCCGGAAGTGGATTTCTTCAGCGTCGGTACCAATGACCTGACGCAATACACCCTGGCCATCGACCGCGGCCACCCGCTGTTGTCCGGCGAGGCTGATGGCCTGCACCCCAGCGTGCTGCGCCTGATCGACATGACGGTGCGTGCCGCCCATGCCCACGGCAAGTGGGTGGGCGTCTGCGGCGAGCTGGCGGCCGATCCCCTGGCGGTGCCGATCCTGGTCGGCCTGGGCGTGGACGAGCTGTCGGTCTCGGCCCGCAGCGTGCCGCTGGTCAAGGCCCGGGTCCGCGAACTGGAGCTGCGCCTGGTGCAGTCCTGCGCCGCCCGCGCCCTGGAACTGGCCACTGCCGCGGAAGTGCGGCAGAGCGTGGAGGCCCTGCGATGAGCCGTATCCTTACCCTGACCCTCAACCCGGCGCTGGACCTCACCGTCCAGTTGCCGGCGCTCAAGCCCGGCGTGGTGAATCGCAGCGAGGCGGTGATCGTCCATGCCGCTGGCAAGGGCATCAACGTCGCCCAGGTGCTGGCCGATCTCGGCCATGACCTGACGGTGAGCGGCTTTCTCGGGGCCGACAACGCGGCCGCCTTCGAGGCCCTGTTCGCCCGCCGCGGCTTCACCGATGCCTTCGTCCGGGTCGCCGGCGAAACCCGCAGCAACCTCAAGCTGGCCGAGGCCGCTGGGCGCATCACCGACATCAACGGGCCCGGCCCGGAAGTGTCCGCCGCCGCCCAGCAGCAATTGCTGGAGACCCTGGATCGCCTCGCCCCCGGCCATGACGCCGTAGTGGTAGCCGGCAGCCTGCCGCGCGGGGTGACCCCCGAGTGGCTGGCCGCCCTGGTCGGCCGGCTCAAGTCGCTGGGCCTGCCGGTGGCCCTGGATACCAGTGGCGCCGCCCTGCGCGCCGCCCTGGCCGCCGGCCCCTGGCTGATCAAGCCCAATACCGAAGAACTGGCCGAAGCCTGCGGTGCACCGGCCGAGACCGCCACCGAGCAGGCCCTGCTGGTCGAGCAACTGCGCGCCCTCGGCATCGAGCATCTGGTGATCTCCCAGGGCGCCGACGGCGTGCGCTGGTACGGTCGGCAGACCCTGGAGGCGCAGCCGCCCAAGGTCACCGTGGCGAGCACCGTCGGGGCGGGGGATTCCCTGCTGGCCGGCATGCTGCACGGTCTGCTCACCGGCCAGTCGCCGGAACGCACCCTGACCACGGCCACCGCCATCGCGGCCCTGGCGGTCACCCAGATCGGCGTCGGCATCAACGATTCCGCACAACTTGCCACCCTCGAAGACCAGGTGCAGGTGCGCGTCCTTCCCGACTTTCCGCTAGAACAAGAATCAGGGGTAAACCCATGAACATCGCCATCGTCACGACCTGCCCGACCGGCATGGTCACCAGCGTGCTCAGTGCGCGCCTGCTGGACGCCGCCGCCCAGCGCCGCGGCTGGACCACCAGCGTCGAGATCCACGACGGCCCCGAGGCCACCCTGCTGACCGACGACCAGGTGGCGCGCGCCGAACTGGTGGTGGTGGTCCATACCGGGACGGTCGACCTGTCCCGCTTCGTCGGCAAGCGCGTCTATCGCGCCGCTCCGGCCGAAGCCTTGCGCGACGTCGATGCCTTCCTGCAACGCGCCGCCAGCGAAGCCAAGGTGCTGGAACAGGCGCCGGCGGCCCGTGGCGCTGCGCCGAGCGCACCGGCCAGTGCCAGCGAGACGCCGCGGCTGGTGGCCATCACCGCCTGCCCGACGGGTGTCGCCCATACCTTCATGGCGGCCGAGGCGCTGCAGAATGCCGCCAAGAAGCTCGGCTATCGCCTGCACTTGGAAACCCAGGGCTCGGTAGGGGCGCGCAATCCGCTACCGGCCGAGGCCATTCGCGACGCCGACGTGGTGCTGCTGGCCACCGACATCGAGGTCAATGTCGAGCGCTTCGCCGGCAAGCGCGTCTATCGCTGCGGCACCGGGGTCGCCCTCAAGCAACCCGAGGCGACGATCAGGAAGGCCCTGGCCGAGGGCGAGACCCTGGCCGGCAGCGCCGCGCCAGCCGCGGGCGAGGGCGAGGGCGCCAAGCCCGCCAAGAAGGAAGGCGCGGGCGTCTACAAGCACCTGCTCACCGGCGTGTCCTACATGCTGCCGATGGTGGTGGCGGGCGGGCTGCTGATCGCCCTGTCCTTCGTCTTCGGCATCGAGGCTTTCAAGGAGCAGGGCACCCTGGCCGCGGCGCTGATGCAGATCGGCGGTGAATCGGCCTTCAAGCTGATGGTCCCGGTGCTGGCCGGCTACATCGCCTATTCCATCGCCGACCGTCCGGGCCTTGCGCCCGGCATGATCGGTGGCTGGCTGGCCGCCAGCCTGGGCAGCGGCTTCATCGGCGGCATCATCGCCGGTTTCCTGGCCGGCTACGTGGCCAAGGCCATCGCCCAGCACGTGAAGCTTCCGGCCAGCGTCGAGGCGCTCAAGCCGATCCTGATCATCCCGCTGTTCGCCAGCCTCATCGTCGGCCTGGTGATGATCTACCTGGTCGGCACCCCGGTGGCCGGTGCCCTGAGTCGGCTCACCGACTTCCTCAACAACCTGGGCACCAGCAACGCGGTGCTGCTCGGCCTGATCCTCGGCGCCATGATGTGCATCGACTTCGGCGGCCCGATCAACAAGGCCGCCTATGCCTTCACCGTCGGCCTGCTGGCGTCCAAGACCTACGGGCCCATGGCCGCCACCATGGCGGCCGGCATGGTGCCGCCCATCGGCATGGGCATCGCCACCCTGCTGGCGCGCCACAAGTTCGCCCAGAGCGAGCGCGAGGCCGGCAAGGCGGCCTCGGTGCTGGGGCTGTGCTTCATTTCCGAGGGGGCGATTCCCTTCGCCGCCAAGGATCCGCTGCGGGTGATCCCGGCCAGCGTCATCGGCGGCGCCCTCACCGGCGCCTTGGTGATGCTGTTCAACTGCAAGCTGATGGCGCCCCACGGCGGCCTCTTCGTGCTGCTGATTCCCAACGCCATCAGCCATGCCTGGCTGTATCTGGCGGCCATCGCGGCCGGCAGTCTGGTGACCGGGGTCATCTACGCGGTGCTAAAGCGCAACGAGGCTGCCACCGAACTGGTCCCCGCGGCCTGATCAGGGCCCTGACGATAGCGCTGTAACAAGAGGTTACACTGGGAGGCTCTCGCCTCCTGGTGTCCTCGTCTCCATGTCCGATCCCGTCTTTCCCGATACCGATCCCGACGTCGCCGCCCGGCGTCGGCTGCATCTGCTGCGCCATCGCCGACGCCGTCGGTTGCGCGAGTGGCGCCAGCGCATCGCCTTCTGGGTCGGCGCGGTGCTGGTAGGGCTGGCCGGTCTGGCCTTCGCCTGGCTGGCCGACGCTTCCTTCGGCCTCTTCCAGCAGCTGCTACAGCACAGCGCCATCTGGCCCTGGCTGGTGACGCCGCTCGGCTTCGCCGGACTGGTCTGGCTGACCCAGGGCGCGCTGCGCGATGCCCGTGGCAGCGGCATCCCCCAGGTCATCGCCACCCTCGAACGACCCGAAGCGGACCTGCGTGCCCGGCTGCTGGCGCCACCCATCGCCCTGGCCAAGCTGCTGCTCACCACCGGCGCCCTGCTGGTAGGCGGCTCGGTGGGTCGCGAAGGGCCCACCGTGCACGTCGGCGCCGCACTGCTCTATGGCTTCGGCAAGCGTCTCGGCCTGCATGGCCGCCGCACCCTGTCAGGACTCATCCTCGCCGGGGGCGCCGCCGGGATTGCCGCCGCCTTCAACACGCCCCTGGGCGGGGTGGTCTTCGCCATCGAGGAGCTCACCCACACCTTCGAGCAGCGCTTCAGCGGCCTGGTGCTGACCGCCGTACTGCTCGGCGGCATCGTCACCCTGGGCATCGTCGGCCCCTACAGCTATCTCGGCGCCCTGGACCTGCACCTGACCTGGGGCCTGGGCTGGATCGGCGTGGCGGTGATCGGCGTCATCGGCGGACTGCTGGGCGGCTGCTACGGCCGCCTGGTGCTGCCCACCGAGCGGGGCTGGCTGGGTCGCCTGAACGCTCTGCGCGGGCGGCGTCCGGTGGCCTTTGCCGCCGGCTGTGGCCTGGTGCTGGCGGCGTTGGGGTTGTTCTCCGGCCAGCACGTGTTCGGCACCGGCTATGCCGAGACCCATGCCATCCTGGCCGGCGAACCCGTGACCGGCGGCGACTTCCTGCTGTGGAAATTCCTCGCCAACGTCGTCTCCTACCTGGCCGGGGTACCGGGCGGCCTGTTCTCGCCCTCGCTGGCGGTGGGTGCGGCCCTGGGCCCCTGGCTGGTCGACTGGCTGCCGGGCATCGGTCTGGCCCAGTGCGCCTTGCTGGGGCTGGCCGCCTACCTGGCCGGGGTCACCCGCACCCCGCTGACCGCCACCGTCATCACCTTGGAGCTGGCCCATAGCCCGGACATGGCGCTGCCGGTGCTGGCGGCCTGTTTGCTGGCCGCCGCCGTCTCCGGCGGGCTGATGCCGGTGCCGCTCTACCATGCGCTGTCGCAGCAGGTGCTCAATGCCGTCACGCCCCGGCGCGACTAGGCCCTAGCGCCCGCCACCGATATCCAGCAGGGCGCCGGTGGTGTAGGAGGCCTCGTCCGACAGCAGCCAGAGGATGCCGGCGGCGATTTCCTCGGCGTCCCCCGCACGTCCCAGCGGAGTGGTCACGCCCAGCCGCTCGGCGCGTCCCGGCTGGCCGCCGCTGGCGTGGATGTCGGTAAGGGTCACGCCCGGCCGCACCGCGTTGACCCGCACCCCGTGCGAGCCGAGTTCCTTGGCCAGGCCGAGGGTCAGGGTGTCCAACGCCGCCTTGCTGGCGGCGTAGTCGACATATTCGTCGGGTGAGCCCAGGCGCGCGGCGATGGACGAGACATTGACGATGGCGCCACCGCGGCCGCCCCGTTCGCGGGAGAGGTGGCGGGCGGCCTCGCGGGCACAGAGAAAGGCGCCATAGACGTTGACCTCGAACATCCGCCGCAACCGCTCGGCGCTCATGTCCACCAGCGGCTGCGCGCGGTCGACGATCCCGGCATTGTTGACGAAGCCATCCAGCCCGCCGAAGCGCGCCACCGTGCGCTCGAACAGTGCCAGCACCTGGGCCTCGTCGGCGACGTCGCCGCGCAGTGCGAGGCCTTCCGCGCCCTGGGCCTCGATCTCGGCCAGGGTGGCCTGGGCCGCGGCCTCGTCCTGGCGATAGCTGAAGGCGACGTTCCAGCCCCGCTGGGCGGCGCCGAGGGCGGTGGCGCGGCCGATGCCACGACTCGCACCGGTGATGAGCAGGGTCTTGCGCATGATAGAAACCTCGGACTAGAGAGTGGGATGGGGTTAGGGCTAACCGTCTGATGTATCGAAAAAAAGCTTGGACGTCCCCGGCGTTTCGCCTAAAAGTAAGGCGAACGGCACGCGCCGCATTATCCGCGGCCACTTCGCGATCTGATTCCTAAGCGCTTGCAGAGGTCAATCCTGATGACGAGACCCCGCTTCATCTCGCCCAACGAAGTTTCCGCGCTCCGTACCAACATCCTCTCCAAGCTCACCTACGCCGTCGGCAAGGATCCCGACAACGCCCTCGACCATGACTGGTTCCAGGCCACCGCCCTGGCCGCGCGCGACTACATCGTCGACCGCTGGATGAGTCGCACCCGCGACGCCTATCGCACCGGCCAGAAGCGGGTCTACTACCTCTCCCTGGAATTCCTCATCGGGCGGCTGCTGATCGACAGCCTGTCCAACCTCGGCATCCTCGAGGAGACCCGCCGGGCCCTGGCCGACCTGGGGGTCGACCTGGAGCGCATCCGCGGACTGGAGGCGGACGCCGCCTTGGGCAACGGCGGTCTGGGGCGTCTGGCCGCCTGCTTCATGGAAAGCATGGCCACCCTGGGCATCGCCAGCCATGGCTACGGCATCCGCTACGAACACGGGCTGTTCCGCCAGGTGATCGCCGATGGCTTCCAGCTGGAGCAGCCGGAGAACTGGCTGGATTTCGGCAACCCCTGGGAATTCGAACGCGCCGAAGTGGTGTACGAGATCGGCTTCGGCGGCCATGTCGCGCCCTATGGCGAAGGCGATCCGCGGCGCCAGGTGTGGACGCCCGGCGAGCGCATCCGCGCGGTGGCCTACGACACCCCGGTGATCGGCTGGGGCGGGGAGGGCGCCAACACGCTGAGACTGTGGCGCGCCCGACCGCTGGAGATCCTCCACCTGGAAACCTTCAACGCCGGCGACCATGTCGGCGCCGTGGCCAACGAGGCCCGCGCCGAGAGCATCTCGCGGGTGCTCTATCCGGCCGACAGCAGCGAAGCCGGCCAGGAATTGCGCCTGCGCCAGGAGTACTTCTTCGTCGCCGCCTCCCTGGCCGACCTGACCCGTCGCCATCTCAAGCAGCACAGCGACCTGCTCAGCCTGCCCGAGCATGTGTCCATCCAGCTCAACGACACCCATCCGGCCATCGCCGTGGCCGAGTTGATGCGGCTGCTGGTGGACGTCCATGGCATTCCCTGGGACGCCGCCTGGAGCACCACCGTCGGTACCCTCAGCTACACCAACCACACCCTGCTGCCCGAGGCCCTGGAGACCTGGCCGGTGCAGCTGATGGAACGCCTGCTGCCGCGGCACATGCAGATCATCTATCTGATCAATGCGCAGTTCCTCGACTCCCTGCGTGCCCGCGGCGAGACCGATGGCGCCATGATCTCCTATGTCTCCCTGATCGATGAAAGCCAGGGACGCCGCGTGCGCATGGGCAACCTCGCCTTCCTCGGCTCGCACAGCATCAATGGGGTATCCGGGTTGCACACCGACCTGATGCGCAAGACGGTCTTTCGCTCCCTGCACCGCCTCTATCCGGATCGCATCAACAACAAGACCAACGGCATCACCTTCCGCCGCTGGCTGCACCAGGCCAATCCAGCGCTCACCGACCTGCTGGTGGATACCCTCGGCCAGGGTGTGCTGCACGATCCGGAAAAGACCCTGCCGCAACTCAAGCCCTATGCCAACGACAGCAACTTCCGTGAGCGCTTCGCCCTGCAGCGCCAACGCAACAAGGACACCTTCACCAGCCTGGTGAAGCAGCGAATGGAGATCGACCTCGACCCCACTGCGCTGTTCGACGTCCAGATCAAGCGCATCCACGAATACAAGCGGCAGCTGATGAATCTGCTGCAGACCATCGCCCTCTACCAGGCCATCCGCGACAACCCCAACGGCGACTGGACGCCCCGGGTCAAGATCTTCGCCGGCAAGGCCGCCGCCAGCTATCAGCAGGCCAAGCTGATCATCAAGCTGGCCAACGACGTGGCCAAGGTGGTCAACAACGATCCCCTGACCCGCGACCTGCTCAAGGTGGTCTTCCTGCCCAACTACAACGTCAGCCTGGCCGAGGTCATCATCCCGGCAGCCGATCTCTCCGAGCAGATTTCGACTGCCGGCATGGAAGCCTCGGGCACCAGCAACATGAAGTTCGGCCTCAACGGCGCCCTCACCATCGGCACCCTGGACGGTGCCAACGTGGAGATGTGCGAGCTGATCGGCGAAGAGCACATGTTCATCTTCGGCCTCAAGGCGGCGGAGGTAGAGGAGCGCCAGCGCAGCGGCGGCATCTCCTCGGACATCATCGAGAATTCGCCACGCCTGGCCCAGGTGCTGGCCGGACTGCGCGGGGGCCAGTTCTCGCCCGAGGAACCGGCGCGCTACAACAGCCTGCTCGATGTCCTCACCTGGCACGATCGCTTCCTGGTGTGCGCCGACTTCGATGCCTACTGGGACGCCCAGCGCCAGGTCGAGACCCGCTGGCAGCAGCCGGACAAGTGGTGGCAATCGGCGGTGATCAACACCTCCAGCATGGGCTGGTTCTCTTCCGACCGCACCATCCGCGAATACGCCACCGAAATCTGGAAGGCGTTGTAGTCGAGCACGTTTCGCGGCCATGGCGGCGATAGACCGTAGGTTGGGCTTCGCCGATGGAGCCGTCTCAACCTACGGAGGCCTGCAGGAGCGACCGCAGCGGCGGACCGCCACGGCCGCGATCAGCTATCCCCCGATTGAGAACCCCCGCCTTCCGCGACGTCTACATCCTTGCAGCATCCGCCCCGCAAGCCTGTCACCGGAGTCCCCATGCCCCGTACCTCTACCCGCCTCGAAGCGGGCAATCCCGCCCATTACGGCGCCACCGTCGTCGACGGCGGCATCAACTTCGCCGTCTGGTCGCCGGCCGCCGAGGCGGTCGAACTCTGCCTCTATGACGCCAAGGGCGAGACCGAGACCCAGCGTCTGGCCTTTCGCGAACACGAAGGCGGCGTCTGGCATGGTTTCCTGGGCGGCGCCAAGTCGGGGCTGAAGTATGGCCTGCGCGCCCAGGGTGCCTACCGTCCCCAGGACGGGCTCAGATTCAATGCGCACAAGCTGTTGGTGGACCCCTGGGCCCTGGCGGTGGACCGGCCCTTCCAGCTGCACCCCAGCACCTATGGCTTCCACCCCGAAGACCCCGGCCGCCCGGACGAGCGCGACAGCGGCGCCCATGTCCCCAAGGCCATCGTCCTGCCCCCCGTCGACGCCCTGACGCCGGCACCCAAGCGACGCGATGCCGGACTGATCTACGAATTGCACGTGCGCGGCCAGACCCAGCTGCATCGGAAGGTGCCCGCCCGCCAGCGCGGGACCCTGGCGGCGCTGCGGCATCCCGCGCTGATCGAGCACTGGCAGCGCCTCGGCGTCACCACCCTGGAGCTGCTGCCCATCGCCGCCTGGGCCGACGATCGCCATCTGCCGGCCCTGGGCCTGGCCAACTACTGGGGCTACAACCCGGTGCTCATGGCCGCCGTCGATCCGCGCCTGGCCGGGCACGCTGCCTTGGGCGAATTGCGCGAGACGGTGACCACCCTGCAGGCCGCCGGCTTCGAGGTGCTGCTCGACGTGGTCTTCAACCATACCGGCGAAGGCGACGAACTCGGCCCCACCTTCAATCTGCGCGGCCTGGACAATGCCGGCTACTACCGCCTGCAGCCGGATGATCCGGCGCGCTATATCAACGACATGGGCTGCGGCAACTGCCTGGCGTTGTACAGCCCGCCGGCACTGCGCCTGACCCTGGACAGCCTCCGGCATTGGGTCACCGCCGCCGGCGTCGACGGCTTCCGCTTCGACCTGGCGCCCGCGCTCGGTCGCCTGGAAAGCGGCTTCGACCGCGATGCACCGCTGTTGCAGGCCCTCGCCCAGGATCCGCTGCTGCGCCAGGTGCGGCTGGTGGCCGAACCCTGGGACATCGGCCCCGGCGGTCATCAGGTTGGCGCCTTTCGCGCACCCTGGCAGGAATGGAACGACGCCTTCCGCGACGACGTGCGCCGCTTCTGGCGCGGCGACGAAGGCCTGAGAGGCGCCCTGGCCACCCGTCTGGCGGGCAGCGCCGATCTCTTCGGTGCGGGCGATCGCCCACTGCGCACCAGCGTCAACTTCATCACCGCCCACGACGGCTTCACCCTGGCCGACCTGGTCAGCTACGCCGAAAAGCACAACGAAGCCAATGGTGAAGAGAATCGCGACGGCACCACCGACAACAAGAGCTGGAACAACGGCGTCGAAGGGCCGAGCGACGACCCGGCCGTCCTAGAGGCCCGCGCCGCCGACCAGCGCGCCCTGCTGGCGACCCTGGTCCTCGCCGGTGGCGAACCCATGCTGACCGCCGGCGACGAATTCGGCCGTACCCAGCAGGGCAACAACAATGCCTATGTGCAGGACAACGAACTGTCCTGGTTGGACTGGCGGCAGGCCGCCAGCCCGGCCGGGCAACGGCAGAGTGCCTTCGTCGGCCGCCTCATGGCGCTACGCCAGGAATTGCCGGCCTTGCAGGCACAGCGGCTGCTCGGACGACCCGATTCCCGTGGCTGGGTCAGGATCGAATGGCTCGATGCCGACGGCGTGTCGATGGACGACGGTCGCTGGCAAGCCGGGGGCAGCTTGCCGCTCGCCCTCACCCTGGAATCCCTCGATGGCGAGGACCAGCCCCAGGCCGCACGGATCTGGCTGGCCTTCCAGCCGCGCCGGGAGGCAATCGACCTGCGCCTGCCCCCGTCACGTGACGGACATCACTGGGTGATACAGCTGGACAGCCGTCAGCCTGAACTGGAACCCGACTCGGCAGTCTATCCCAGCGCCGAAAATCTCCGTGTTGGCCGAGGCGTACTGCTGGCCGTGGAGACCCCGGACGCGCCCTAGGTGCGCGTTCCCTGTCGGCCACCGGTGTCCAGCGTTTCATCCCCTCGATGAAACCTGGAACCGGCACTGGCTGGCAGACCTGGCCTGACGGTCCGCTCTGCTTGAGACGGAGCTTGAGCTTTGGCGCTACACTCGCGCCCATCATTACAAGGAGCACCGCGATGTCCCGGATATCCCTCAGTCGTTACCTCATCGAGCAGACCCGCAGCCACAAGACCCCGGCCGACCTGCGCTTCCTCATCGAAGTCGTGGCCCGGGCGTGCAAGCGCATCAGCTACGAGGTGTCCAAGGGGGCGCTGGGTGGCGTGCTCGGCAGCATGGGCACCGAGAACGTCCAGGGCGAGGTGCAGAAGAAGCTGGACGTGCTGTCCAACGAGATCCTGCTGGAAGCCAACGAGTGGGGCGGCACCCTGGCCGGCATGGCCTCCGAGGAAATGGACCAGGTCCATCAGATCCCCGGTCACTACCCCAAGGGCGCCTACCTGCTGATGTTCGACCCGCTGGACGGCTCGTCCAACATCGACGTCAACGTGTCCGTCGGCACCATCTTCTCCATCCTGCGCAAGGACTTCGTCAGCAGCACCACCGGTGACGTGACCGAAGAAGCCTTCATGCAGAAGGGCACCGAGCAGGTCGCCGCCGGCTACGCCATCTACGGGCCCCAGACCATGCTGGTGCTGACCCTGGGCGACGGCGTCAAGGGCTTCACGCTGGATCGCGAACTGGGTAGCTTCGTCCTGACCCACGAAGACATCACCATTCCCGAGACCACTGCCGAATTCGCCATCAACATGTCCAACCAGCGTCACTGGGAAGCCCCGGTCAAGCGTTACGTGGACGAGCTGCTGGCCGGCAAGGAAGGTCCCCTGGGCAAGAACTACAACATGCGCTGGATCGCCTCCATGGTGGCCGACGTCCATCGCATCCTTACCCGCGGCGGCATCTTCATGTACCCCCGCGATGCCCGCGAGCCGGAGAAGCCCGGCAAGTTGCGCCTGATGTACGAGGCCAACCCCATGTCCATGCTGGTGGAGCAGGCCGGTGGCGCCGCCACCAATGGTCACCAGCGGATCCTCGACGTCCAGCCCGACGGCCTGCACCAGCGGGTGGCGGTGTTCCTGGGCTCCAAGGAAGAAGTCCAGCGCGTGACCGAGTACCACCGTCAGCGTTGATCGCCTTCAAGCCGGGCCGCCTGCAACGGGCGGTTCGGTCCATCTCCTGCTTCCCGCGTCAGCGTTCAGTTCCGATTCAGTCTCCTTAATCCTGCGCTAATCCGCGTCCGCCAAAGATGGCCGCGCAGCCGGTCGGGCTGCATTCGCATCGCGTGAGGAGCCTTTCGCCATGAACGCCCTGAAATCCCGTGTCGTCCTTCTTGGCCTGCTGGCCCTGGCCAGTCATCCGGTCTTTGCCGCCGATACCCAGAACTTCGCCGGCCTCACCTATGGCAAGAGCTACGACAACTTCAGCAACAGCCACGCCCTCGACCGCAACCTGAACAGTCCGGATACCGATGGCGCCATCGACGGCAGCAACACCTGGGGGCTGCGCCTGGGCCAGCAGAACGACGCCGGTCGCTACTACGCCACCCTCGACCAGTCCAGTGGCAGCAGCGCTGGCCTGAGGCTCAAACAGCAGGACCTGACCGGCAGCTACGATGCCTTCTATCCCCTGGGCAGCAATACCAAGCTGTTCGGCGGCGGGACCCTGGGCGTTGCCCGGGTCACCCAGGACGGTTCCAGTTTCGGCCATGACAGCGACCTCGGCTATGTGGCCGGGGTCCAGGCCGGCATTCTCCAGCAGGTCAACGACCGCACCTCCCTGGAAGCCGGCTATCGCTACCTGCGCAGCAACGCCAAGCCCGATTTCGACCAGGACGGCGCCAGGCTCGGTTCGAGCCAGCTCGACAGCAGCAAGGAAATCTACCTGGGCATGAACGTCTACTTCTGAGGCAAGGCCGGGGCGACAGCGGTCGCCCCGGTTTCAGCCATGGGGATCCAGACCGGAGAAGGCTGCCACCAGTGCCACGGCAGCGACCCCCAGCGCGATCTCCACGGCGGTGGCCCGGCGCAGCAGCTGCCATGTCCGGTGTCCTCGTCCCAATCGAGGCACCAGCAGGTAACGATTGGCCAGGGCCAGGGCGACCATGATCGTCACGGCCAATACCTTGGCCAGCAGCAGGCCGGAGTAGGGCGTCAAACGCAGCAGGCCGTCCGGCCCGAGGATCAGCAGGCTGTTGAGCACGCCGCTGAGCAGCGCCAGCGCCACACTGATCTGCCCTGGCAACGAGTAACCGCGCAGCAGTTGCTGGACGTCATCCCTCAGATTGGCCGGCGGCTGCCCCAGGCACAGCAGCATCCCGGGCAGACTGCCCAGCCAGAGCCCCGTGGTCAGCAGATGCAGCGCCTGATTCAGCTGGTGCATCCCGCCAAGCCGGCCGGCCGTCGCGGCGGCATGGCCACCCAGGGCCAGACTGGCCAGCAGCAGGCCACTCAAGCCCCACAGCCACCGAACGCCGGGAAGCCCGGGGCCCGCCAGCAGCCACAGCGCCAGCAACAGGCCCAGTGGCAATTGCCAGCGTCAGCCATGGCCGGCCTCGGTGGCCAGATACAGCTGCCACAGCGGCAGGTTGAAGGCATCCGCCCAGCCATCGCCCACCAGCGCTGCCTGCAGCGGCAACTGGCTCGACACCCCGAGCAGCAGCACCGCGCCCAGCAGGCGGGCGGTGGGTCGTGCCCGTTCCAGCAGCCAGGGACGCAATGCGGGTCGACCCAGCCAGAGCGCCAGCGCCAGATAGCCCCAGGTCAGCAGCAGCGGCAGCAGGAAGAAGGTACGGGCGAGGGGTCGCCAGGCATCGGGCGTCGCCAGTCCGCCATCCATCCTTACTGCACGGTGAAGCGATAATCGCCCTGGGTCTTGTGCCCGTCCTTGGCCAGCACCCGCCATTTCACCTGGTAGCGACCTGGTTCCAGCGGCGCTTCCAGCGGCACGTCCAGGGTGCGCTCGTCGCGCCCGGAAATGACCTTGCCGGTGGTGATCGCCATGCTGGCCTGGCCGTCCACACGTTGCAGAAGCACCTGACTGAGAGAGGCCTCGACCCCTTCGGAAAAGCTCAGACTCAGTTGCTTCGGTGCCGCGCTGGTGCTGTCCGGCGCGGGCTCGGCGCTCTTGAGATGGCCGTGGGCCAGGGCCAGGCTCGGCAACAGCAGAGCGGTCAGGGCGAGGCGACGAGCGAGACGCAGGGCAGCGGTCATGGGGATCTCCGGCGGCAGAAGGAAACCGCCAGCTTAGCAGTCCGTCCGGGTGGCGTCCGCGCCTGGCGCCCGCTCCGCCGCGCGCGCCGCGCATTCGACGAAGGTGCGCGCGGTGCAGGTGCGGCATACCTCCGGATCCAGCCGCGGATAGATGCTACGCAGGGCCTGGTCCTTGGACGAGAAGACGTGGCCGTCGCCCAGCTCCCTGAGAAACCCGGTCTTGGCGAACAGCTGCAGCACCGGCGTACGCGGGCGGTGGAAATAGAGATCACCGCCCTGGGCCCGACGCTCGCGCCATTCGCGCCGCCACAGGTCGTTACCGGCCAAATCGATGAAATTCATGCTCTTGGTCATGAACAGCGCATGCTTCTGACCGGGCTGGGCACTGCGAAAGCCATCCAGCTGATCGCCGACATGGGGGACGGCGCCAAAGAACACCGAGCCTTCCACCCGTACCAGCTTGAGTTGCGGACACTCCTGCGCCGGCTGGCCCAATTCGTCCAGCGGGGTGAAACGGCGCTCGGGCGTTCGCGGATCCGGCACCAGCGGGCGGATCGCCGGGTGCGAGGTGCGATAGAGATAGGCCACCAGGGATACCAGGGTGCCCAGCAGCACGGCGCGGTCCAGGGGAATGGTCAGGGTCGCCAGCAAGGTCACGCCGGCCACCAGGGCCTCGGTGCGGCTGACCCTCAGCACCTCGCGCCAGCGCCCCAGGTCCAGCAGCCCGCGCGCCACCAGCAGCAGGGTGGCGGCGATGGCTGCCAGCGGAATGGCCGCAATCAGGGCGCCGCCAAAGGCCACCAGCGCCACCACCAGCAGGGCGGCGAACACCGCCGCCAGCGGCGTACGGGCCCCGGCTTCGAAATTGGGCATGGAGCGATTCAGCGAGCCGCAGGACACATAGGCCGAAAAGCAGCCACCCACCAGGTTGGCCAGGCCCTGGCCGCGGAATTCACGATTGACGTCCAGCCGCTGTCCGGAGCGCTGGGCCACCGCCTTGGCGATCGACAGCGACTGCCCCAGGGCCACCAGCGTCAGGGCCACGGCGATCCCGGAGAGATTGCCCAGGTCCTGCAGGGTGACGTCGGGCAGATGGAAGGGCGGCAGCGCCGAGGGAATCCGTCCGACCGTGGCGATCCCCTGGGCCGCTCCCGGCACGCTGCGTTCCAAGATCCAGGCACTCAGGCAACCGGCCAGCAGGCCCAGCAGCATGCTCGGCCAGCGCGGGCGCAGCCGGCGCAGCAGCAGGGTGGCAACCAGGGTCACCACGCCGATGACCAGCGAGGGCCAGTGGATCGCCAGCGGATGGGCGAGCACATAGCCAAGGACGCCGAAGGCCGAGGTGCCCAGCGGCGGCGACAGCCCGAACAGGTCCTTGAGCGAATAGAGCCCGATCAGCACGGCCGCACCGCTCATGAAGCCGAGCAGCACCGAAGGCGAGATGAAGTTGGCCACGGCGCCCAGGCGCAGGGCGCCCACGGTCAGTTGCAGGAGGCCGACCAGCAGGGTCACCGCCAGGGCCAGATCGATGTAGGGGCCGGAACCCGCCAGCGCCAGCGGCGACAGCGCTGCCAGCAGGGCCAGGGAGTTGGCGTTGGTCGGACCGGTCACCACATGGCGACTGGAACCCGCCAGGGCGGCGACGATGCAGGGCACCACGGCGCCATAGACGCCATATTGCGGAGGCAGGCCGGCCAGGGTGGCGAAGGCCACGCCCTGGGGCAGCGCCAGCACAGCGCCCAGCAGACCCGCGCCCAGGTCCGCCTTCAGCGTGGTGCGGTCCACCTCGCGGAGCCAGGGCAGCAGGGTCGGAAGGGCGGGCATGGAGCGCTCCTGGAAAAAGGATCGCCCACTCTACCGATTACTGTTACTGGCCGGCTACCGGATGCCCGCCATCCACGGTTGCTCCCACGACACCCGCGACGTGCTCATTTCTTCACCAGTCGCCGCCAGACCGGTCTCTGTGGCGTTCTCGTGACTTCATGCACGGGTTATCCACATCACTGTGCACGCTACCTGTGGGTAACCTGGGCAACTAGCCATCGTGGCTGTTGGCAGCGATGCGATGGATCGACAGATCGGCGCCCTGGTATTCCTCTTCCTGACTCAGCCGCAAGCCCAGCACGGCCTTGAGCAGCCCGTACACGGCCAGCCCTCCGATCAGGGCGACAGCGATACCCAGGGCCGTGCCGGCCAGCTGCGCCAGCAGGCTCACCCCGCCCAAACCACCCAGCGCCGTCTGGCCGAACAGGCCGCAGGCGATGCCACCCCAGGCGCCGCAGAGGCCATGCAGTGGCCAGACACCCAAGACATCGTCCAGCTTCCAGCGCGTCTGCACCGCGGTAAAGGCCCAGACGAACAGGGCGCCCGCCACCAGGCCCGTGGCCAGCGCGGCGATGGGATGCATCAGGTCGGAGCCGGCGCAGACGGCGACCAGCCCTGCCAGGGGACCGTTATGCAGGAAGCCGGGGTCGTTGCGCCCGAGCAGCAGGGCAGCCGCCGTCCCGCCGACCATGGCCATCAGCGAATTCAGCGCCACCAGCCCGCTGACACCGGCCAGACTCTGGGCGCTCATCACGTTGAAGCCGAACCAGCCGACGATCAGGATCCAGGAGCCCAGCGCCAGGAAGGGAATGTTCGACGGCGGAAAGGCCACCAGCCGGCCTTCGCGATAGCGACCCTGGCGCGGTCCCAGCAGCATCACCGCCGCCAGGGCCAGCCAGCCACCCACCGCGTGCACCACCACCGAGCCGGCGAAATCGTGGAAGCGCGCCCCGAACAGCGCTTCGAAGCTGTCCTGCAGCCCCAGGTTGTCGTTCCACATCAGGCCTTCGAAGCACGGATAGACGAAGGCCACGATCAGCGCCGTAGCGCAGAGCTGCGGCACGAAGCGCGCCCGTTCGGCGATGCCGCCGGAGATGATCGCGGGAATGGCCGCGGCGAAGGTGGCCAGGAAGAAGAATTTCACCAGCCCGTAGCCACTGTCGGCGGTCAGCACCTGGGCGGGCGCGAAGAAGGTCACGCCATAGGCGATCCAGTAGCCGACGAAGAAATACACCAGGGTGGAAATGGCGAAGTCGGCGAGGATCTTGGACAGGGCATTCACCTGATTCTTGTGCCGCACGGTACCGGCTTCGAGAAAGGCGAAGCCGGCGTGCATGGCCAGCACCATCACGGCGCCTAGCAGCAGGAACAGGGTATTGGCACTGTGGACCAGGGTCGCCACGGCGGAAGGCAATTCGTTCATCAGGGCAGTCGTCGCTAAGGGTTGCACCAAAAACATGCCTGGCGGCTGCTTATTGCGCGTTTTTGGGGCGCACTGCGGCTCTCGACAGGTTCAGTCTTGCCGCCAGACAGAGCGCAACGGGGGGTCGACGCAGGGATGCGCCAGAGCGGTGCGAATCGGAAGGGCGTGCACCGCCAGACAGCAAAGGTCGTGCCGCTAAAGCGAGCGCAGAACGATCCGACCGCTGCTCAGATTGGTCAGCAAGGTCGCCACCTCGTCGCGACGTTGTGGTTCCACCGCGATCCGCAGGGCGATCTCCAGCGCCTGGTAGTCCTCTTCGAGCAGCACCACCGCCAGGGCTGCCAGGCGCGCCTTGATCAGCGGCCACTCCGCATAGGTACAGGTGAAGCCGTAGTCCTGCCGCACCACCAGCGGCTGCCTGTCCGCCTGTTGCAGGCAGCGGGCAGCGCAGCCGCCATAGGCGCGCACCAGTCCGCCGGTACCCAGCTTGATGCCGCCGTACCAGCGGATGACCACTACCACCACCTGATCGCAATCCTGCCCCTCGATGGCGGCGAGGATCGGTCGGCCCGCGGTGCCACCGGGCTCGCCGTCGTCATTGAAGCGGTATTGGTTGCCGAGCTTCCACGCCCAGCAGTTGTGGGTCGCGGTCGGTACGCTCACGCGCTCGATGAAGGCCAAGGCCGCTTCCACGGTGCTGACGGGTGCGGCGAGGGCCAGGAAACGACTCTTGCGCACCTCTTCCTCGAAGGCGGCATCGCGGATCAGGGTGAAGGTCATGGTGCCTTGAGACCCAGTCCCTTGAGGATGACATGGGTCAGGGTCCGCGCCGCTTCGTCGAAATCCTGTCGGGTCAGGCGGCTGCGTCCCGTCACCTGGCAGATCTGGCTGGCGAAGTCGGCATAGTGCTGGGTACTGCTCCACAGTAGGAAGATCAGATGCACCGGATCCACCGGATCCATCTTGCCGGCCGCGATCCAGGCCTGGAACACCGCTGCCCGGCTGCGAAACCAGGTCTGGTAGTCCTGATCGAAATACTCGTACAGGCAATGACCGCCGCCGATGATCTCCATGGCGAAGATCCGCGAGGCCAGCGGCTGGCGCCGCGAGAATTCCAGCTTGGCGCGGATGTAGCGACTGAGGGCCTCGGCCGGATCATCATCCACGGTCAGGTGGTTGAAGGTGCTGTCCCAGAGTTCGAGGATGTTGCCCAGCACGGCCATATAGAGGCCTAGCTTGTTGTTGAAGTAGTAGTGGAGATTGGCCTTGGGCAACCCGACGCGCTGGGCGATGGTGTTCATGCTGGTGCCCTTGAAGCCGTGGCGGGCGAATTCTTCCTCCGCCGCGCTCAGGATCGACTCCTCATTCTTCTGCCGGATGCGTCCGGCCGGCTTGTCCTGGCCGGCGTGATGGGCGGGTACGAGAAGGGTCATGACAACTACAGGATCCTAAGGCGCGGCAGGCATCAATAGCCTACCCCCGGCCCTGGACACAAGGGCTCTTTTACCGGTGTGGCGCTGGCGAGCTGCATTCCGTCAGTGCTCTGCTGCGCTCCTCGGGCAGCAACAGGTTGAGCAGGATGGCGGTGATGCCGCCGCTGGTGATCGCGGTGTCGAAGAGACTCTTCACCAGTGGTGGCAGCTGATCCAGCAGTGTCGGCTGGCTGGCGATACCGAGGCCCACGCCAAGGGAAGTGGCGATGATCAGCAGGCTGCGGCGATCCAGCGTGCATTGCGCCAGCAGCCGTATTCCGGCCGCAGCGACACTGCCGAACAGCACCAGGGTCGCACCGCCCAGCACCGGCTTGGGAATCTGCTGCAGGACGGCGCCCAGGATGGGGAACAGACCCAGCACCAGCAGGATGGCGCCTATCCAGTAGCCGACATGGCGGCTGGCCACGCCAGTCAGCTGGATCACCCCGTTGTTCTGCGCGAAGGTGGTGCTGGGAAAGGTGTTGAAGGTGGCCGCGAGCAGGCAGGCGACGCCGTCACCCAGGACCCCGCCCCGCAACCGCCGCAGATAGCCGGGGCCTTCGATGGGTTGCCGCGAGATCAGGCAATTGGCGGTCAGGTCGCCGGTGGTCTCCAGGGTGCTGATCAGATAGATCAGCGCGACCGGCAAAAAGGCCGACCAGTCGAAGGCGAAACCGAAATGAAAGGGGAGGGGGACGCTGACCAGCGGCAGATCCGGCAGCGCCTGGGGTTTCAGCAGGCCACAGCTCCAGGCGACCAGGGAGCCCACCAGCAATCCGATCATCACCGCGGACAGCCGTAGCCAGGGCCGCCGCGACAGATTCAGGCCGATGATGACCACCAGGACCAGGCCGCCGAGGGCCAGGTTGATCGGCGCGCCGAAGTTGGCGGCCTTGGCGCCCCCGCCGAGATCGGTGACGCCCACCCTGATCAGGCTGATGCCGATCAGGGTGATGACGATGCCGGTCACCAGTGGCGTGATCACCCGGCGCAACAGGCCCAGGCAGCGACTCAGGCCGATCTGTACGAAAGCGCCAAAGAAGCAGACGCCAAAGATCATCGCCAGGATGTCCTCCGGCGTCCCGCCTCGCTGCTTGACCAGCATTCCAGCCGCCAGTACCGCTGACAGAAAGGAGAAGCTGGTGCCCTGCAGGCAGATCATGCCCGCCCCCAGCCCACCGGCACCGCGAGCCTGCAGAAAGGTGCCGACGCCCGACACCATCAACCCCATGCTGATCAGATAGGGCAGGTGCTCGTGCAGACCCAGGGCTCCGGCAATGATCAGCGGTGGAGTAACGATCCCCACGAAGCTCGCCAGGACGTGCTGCAGGGCAGCGCAGAAGGCAGCGAGCGGGGCCGGACGTTCGTCCAGACCATAGAGCAGATCATCGTGGACGGGACTGGGCATGGTGATTACCTCGCAGCGGCGCGGCTGGCCGGGAAGGCGGCTACAGCGCCGAAAGTGGGTCTGGCCGAACTAGAACTGATACTTCACCAGGAAGCTGAAAACGCTCTGGTCGGTACGGAATCCCTCGCTGTCCTTGATGCCGTACTTGTCCGACCAGTAGTCGTACTCGGTACCCACATAAAGGTGCTTGGCCTCGTAACCCATGGCCTTGCCCAGGTCGTACTTGACCTGTGGATTGAAGTGCAGGTTGGCGTGGTAGCTACCCTTGTTGTTCATCACCCAGTCCATGTAGCCATCGATGAGCAGATCCGAATTGCCCAGGGGCAGGGTGTAGGCCCATACCGGCGTGAGCTGCCAGGCACCCGAAGGCGCACTGCCGCCATCCGGCTTGCGGTAATAGAGGTTCAGCTGGAAGTAGTCGAAGCCCGGCACCCTGAGGTCGAAGCCTGGACCGACCAGATAGTTGCGCTGGTCACGACCGGCGCCCTGGCCATCGTTCTGGTCGTATTCCAGGGTCGTGGCCAGCAGGACATCGGTGACCGGGCCAAAGGAAAGATCCCGTCCGGAGAGCTTGCCGAAGGACAGTCGCGGGCTGACCTCGCCATAAAAGCCCTGGTGACCATCACTGGCGTTGGTCGCACCGTTGAACCAGATACTGTCGACGAAGAGGAAGAGATCGCCCCACGTCCAGCTGCTGGCATGCTCGAAGGTGACGGTCTGCTGGATACGGGGATCGACTCGGAAATCCTTGCCATATAGATAGGTGAGGCTTTCACCATGCCACAGCAGTGGACTGTCGGCGGCGTTGGCTACACCGGCTGCGAGCAGGCTGGTGGTCAGCAGCGCGGTAGTTAGGGTCTTACGCATGTAGGCTCCTGGAAGTGCTTTCTCGTTATGTGCAGCGTTCGCCGTGCTCAGCAAAATCGACGCCAAGCTCCAGTGAGCGGGCGAAAATAGTTATTTTTCAACGCCTTGTATAAGGATTCTGGAAAATTTCAGATGCCTGACGTGGCACCAAACCTGACCACTTGCTCAGTTTTCGTGCCCTGAAGCGGCGCCTGAAGCAGCCCTGCTGCGAAACAGCGCACGGGGTGCTGCGCAGTGCTAAGGTGCTTGGCGACCCCGCAGGAGATAGTCATGAAGTTGCTTATCGGTGTGCTGACGGTCTTGCTCTGCAGCTCTTTCGCCTCGGCTCAGGTCCCCCAGGGCGGGACGGGGCAGCCGGGTATTCTCATGATCACCCGGGGCGATGCCTATTCCGGATCAGGATGCGATATAGGTCTGGTGATACAGGGGCGACTGGCCGGTACCCTCATGGCGGGCCAGAGTGCTTCCTTCAATCTGCCGCCTGGCGAAATCGCCGTGAGCCTTACCTCTTCCGGTCCGGGTGGTTGCGCAGCGCCCATGGCGAGCAGCGTCTCCCAGTCCATTCTGCTGACTCCTGGCGAGATCAAGCAGTACCGGATCATCGCGACCGAGGCGGGTTATCGCCTGGCGCCCATCCCGCTTTATTGAAGTTTCTGAAAATAACCTGTTGACCTGTTCCGAAACTCCCCTATAATGCGCCCCACTTCCGGCGCAGACGCTGAAGCGGCTTGAAAATCAAGCACTTAGGTCTGAGCCGGGCG
>NZ_JAVHTY010000005.1 GCF_031085165.1 Pseudomonas sp. 102515
ATCCCTGGACCCCTCGCCCGGCTCAGACCTAAGTGCTTGATTTTCAAGCCGCTTCAGCGTCTGCGCCGGAAGTGGGGCGCATTATAGGGGAGTTTCGGAACAGGTCAACAGTTATTTTACGACCGAGTTACAGCGGATCAATTCGGCCATGTCCTTGACCGCCTGCTTGAGGCCGACGAAGACCGCCTGGGCAACGATGGCATGGCCGATGTTCAACTCGTTGATACCTGGCAGGGCCGCGATGGGCTGGACATTATGGTAGTGCAGGCCGTGGCCGGCATTGACCACCAGCCCCAAGCCGGTGGCGAATTCCACTGCCTTGGCCAGGCGCTGCAGCTCCAGGGTCTGCTCGTGCTGGGTGTCAGCTTCGGCATAGCGACCGGTGTGCAGTTCGATCACCGGGGCACCGCAGTCCTTGGCCGCCTGAATCTGCTGCAGATCCGGGTCTATAAAGAGGGACACTTCCGAAGCGGGCAGCGCGGCGATGGCATCACGGATGCGCTGGACCTGACCCAGGACATCCAACCCACCTTCGGTGGTCAGCTCTTCCCGGCGCTCGGGCACCAGACAGACGTGCTCGGGACGGATCTCTTGCGCGAAGGCCAGCATCTCGGAGGTCAGGGCGATTTCGAGATTCATGCGGGTCTGCAGGAGGTCGCGCAGCAGGCGGACATCTCGCTCCTGGATATGCCGACGGTCCTCACGCAGGTGCAGGGTGATGCCATCCGCTCCTGCCTCCTCGGCGTCCAGGGCCGCCTTGACCGGATCGGGATATCTCGTACCCCGAGCCTGGCGCAGGGTGGCGACATGGTCGATGTTGACGCCCAACAGAACACGACTGAACTCTTTCATGGCTTATTCACTTGGCTTGGCGAACAATTCGCGACTCATCAGGGGTTTGCCGCCCAGGTGCGGCGCCAGGGCCTGGCGCATCAAGCGCTTGGCAGCGCGAACTACCGTGGGATCGTCCCATTCGCCGCGATCCAGTGCCAGGATTTCCGCGCCGGCCAGACAGCCCGGGCGAACCTCGTCGACGGCTTCGAAGCCCTGGTCCGGAATGAAGCGATAGAGGCGCTGGCCTTCGATGGCCCGACCATCCAGGGACTGGGACAGCGAAAAGCCGTAGCCCAGCAGGTCGAGCAGACGCCATTCGAAGGTACGCAACAGGGGTTCGACCGGACGACCCTGGACCAGGGCGGCCAGGGTCAGACCATAGAGTTCGAAGAGGGCGGGATAGGGATCTTCGGCGGGTAACAGCCGGACCAGCAGCTCATTGAGATAGAAGCCACTGAAAAGGGCCTGTCCCTGAAGCAGATAGGGCGGCGCCAGGGCCGCCACCTTTTGCAGGTTCTTCAACTCCCCTCGCCCGCTGAGCTGAGCCTCGAGCGGAATGAAGGGCCTGGCCAGACTCCCGGAGCGGGAGCGGGCCGCGCGCAACACGGTACGGACCCGGCCAAAGGCGCCGAACACATCCACCAGCGCACTGCTTTCCCGGTAAGGACGCGAATGCAGGACGAACAGCGGCTCGGACGCCTGCATCGCTAGAGGTCGGAATAACCCAGAGAGCGCAGGGCGCGCTCGTCATCGGACCAGCCGCCCTTGACCTTGACCCAGAGGTTGAGCATGACCTTGGCGTCGAACAGGGTCTCCATGTCGTGGCGGGCTTCCTGGCCGATCCGCTTGATGCGCTCGCCGGCCTGGCCGATGAGGATCTTCTTCTGGCCATCTCGCTCGACCAGAATCAGGCCATGGATGTGCAGCACGCCGTTGTCGTACTTGAATTCCTCGATCTCGACGGCGACCTGATAGGGTAATTCCGCCCCCAGCTGGCGCATGATCTTTTCCCGGATCAGCTCGGCCGCGAGGAAGCGGCTGGATCGGTCGGTGATCTGGTCTTCGGGAAAGAAGTGGTCGCCTTCCGGCAGGCGTTCGGCGACCAGCTCTTCGAGGGCGTCGAGATTGTGGCCGTGCTGGGCGGAGATCGGAATGAGCGCGGCTTCCGGCAACTGCTCCTGCAGCCATTGCAGGTGCGGCAGCATGTCGGCCTTGTCTTCCAGGCGATCCATCTTGTTGACGGCGAGCAGCACCGGGCATTTCACGAAGCGCACCCGTTCCAGCACCATCTGGTCTTCGTCGGTCCAGCGGGTGCGATCGACCACGAACACCACGACGTCCACATCGCGCAGGGCGGTTACGGCCGTCTTGTTCATGAAGCGGTTGAGCGCCTTCTGGTTTTCCTTGTGCAGACCGGGGGTATCCACATAGATGGTCTGGACCTCACCCTCGGTCTTGATGCCGAGCATGTTGTGCCGGGTGGTCTGCGGCTTGCGCGAGGTGATGGCCAGCTTCTGCCCGAGGATATGGTTGAGCAGCGTGGACTTGCCGACGTTGGGGCGACCCACGATGGCTACGTAGCCGCAGCGCGATGCCTTCAGCTCATCATTCATGACCATTCTCCACGCCCAGGGCGATCAAGGCCGCCGAGGCCGCTATCTGTTCGGCGATGCGGCGACTGGCGCCCTGCCCCGTCGTCTTTTCGTTGAGCATGGCGATCTCGCATTCGACGAAGAAGACCCGGCAATGGGGCTCTCCTTCGATGGCGACCACCTCGTAGCGCGGCAGGTCGCAGGCGCGCGCCTGGAGGAATTCCTGCAACCGCGTCTTGGGATCCTTGTTGGTATCCACCGGCGTCAGCTCGCGCAGTTGCGGACCCAGCCAGGCCATGACCCGGTCTTTCGCCGCGTCCATGCCGGCATCCAGATAGATGCCGCCGATCAGGGCTTCCATGGCATCGGCGAGAATGGATTCGCGACGAAAGCCGCCGCTCTTCAGTTCACCGGAGCCCAGGCGCAGGTAGTCACCGAGTTCGAAGCTGCGGGCCAGCAGCGCCAGGGTCTCGCCTTTCACCAGCTTGGCCCGCAAGCGGGACAGCTGGCCTTCGCGGGCCTGGGGGAAGTGATCGTAGAGGGCTTCGCCGATGATGAAGTTGAGGATGGCGTCGCCGAGAAATTCCAGGCGTTCGTTGTTGCGACCGGCAAAGCTGCGGTGCGTGAGGGCGAGCAGCATCAGGTCCGGGTCCTGGAAGGTATAACCCAGCCGACGCTCGAGGCGATCTAGAGATAAAGTCACGGGAGATTTATACGGAAATCACGATTGAAACGAACGACCAGATCGATGTTGCGGATCAGGTGTTCACGTTTTTCATAGTCGAGGTGGATCTGCAGGTGGTTGCCGTCGGCTTCGACGCGCATGGCCTTTTGCAGATCGAGATCACGGATGTCGTTCACCTGCATACCCTTCCCCACGTAGCTGTAGACGTCGGACACGCTGCGAATCTGGTTATCGGGGTTGTCGCCGATGGATTCGATGACCTTGGTCAGAGCATTGTAGTCCAGGTAATGCGGAACGAGTTTCATGGCCGTGCTGGCCAGGAAGGCGATGACGCAGAGTCCGAGCAGGCCACCGAGAAACGACAGACCCTGCTGACGCGATGGGAGACCGGGCACTCTGCGTTCATTCATCTGATGATACCTACGCGAGACAGGGTGGGCATGCTCTGCAGCTTGGGCTCCGGCCAGCTCAGCCAGACGGCGAAGGCCTTGCCGACGATGTTGCGGTCGGGAACCATGCCCAGCAGGTCACGGGGAATGCTGGGATCGTCCCAGTAGCGACTGTCGTTGGAGTTGTCGCGGTTGTCACCCATCATGAAGTAGTGACCGGCCGGCACCTTCCACTCGTGGTCGGGCTCCATGCGGTAGCGGGTCATCTCTTCGCGAATCAGGTGTTCGGCCTTACCCAGTTGTTCCTTGAACAGCTTGACGCTGCCCAGCGAACCCGGCTCGTCGCCCACCAGCTCCTCGCTGACGCGCTGGCCGTTGATGTACAGCTGCTTGTCGCTGGTATAGCGGATGGTGTCGCCCGGCACCCCGATCACGCGCTTGATGTAGTTGACGCTGGGATCGCTGGGATAGCGGAACACCATGACGTCGCCACGCTGCGGATCACCGATCGGGATGACCTTGAGATCGATCACCGGCAGGCGGATGCCGTAGGCGAATTTGTTCACCAGGATGAAGTCGCCCACTTCCAGGGTCGGCTTCATGGAGCCCGAGGGAATCTGGAACGGCTCCACCAGGAAGGATCTCAGGATCAGCACGATGGCCAGGACGGGAAAGAAGGACTTCCCGTACTCGACCAGCGCCGGTTCCTTGTTCAACTGGTCCAGGACCACGGGATCAGGCTCGCTGACCTGCTGCCCATAGGTCTGGATCGCCTTGCGACGACGCGGTGCGAGCACCAGCAGATCGATGAGCGCCAGGGCGCCGCAGACGGCGACCGCGAGAACCAGCAACAGAGGGAAGTTCCAAGACATGGGCTTCAGCTATCCACCTTGAGCACGGCCAGGAAGGCCTCTTGAGGAATCTCTACGCTACCAACCTGCTTCATGCGCTTCTTACCCGCCTTCTGCTTTTCCAGCAGCTTGCGCTTACGGGAGACGTCACCGCCATAGCACTTGGCCAGAACGTTCTTGCGCAGTGCCTTGACGGTGGTACGGGCGACGATCTGACCGCCAATGGCTGCCTGGATCGCTACGTCGAACATCTGCCGCGGGATAAGCTCCTTCATCTTCTCGGTCAGGGCGCGACCCTTGTAGTGCGCCTTGTCGCGATGGACGATCAAGGCCAGGGCGTCGACCTTCTCGCCGTTGATGAGGACGTCGAGCTTGACCAGGCTGGCCGCCTCGAAACGATCGAAGCTGTAATCGAGCGACGCATAGCCGCGGCTCACCGACTTCAGGCGATCGAAGAAGTCCAGCACCACTTCGTTCATCGGCAGGTCGTAGCTGACCTGCACCTGGCTGCTGAGGAACTGCATGTCGCGCTGGACGCCACGCTTCTCGATGCACAGGGTGATGACGTTGCCCAGGTGCTCCTGGGGTACCAAGATGTTGGCGCGGACGATGGGCTCGCGCATTTCGGCGACGGAGGCCAGGTCCGGCAGTTTCGAGGGGTTGTCGACATAGATGGTGCTGCCATCCTTGAGCACCACCTCGAAGACCACGGTCGGCGCCGTGGTGATGAGGTCGAGATCGTATTCGCGTTCCAGGCGCTCCTGGATGATCTCCATGTGCAGCATGCCGAGGAAGCCGATGCGGAAGCCGAAGCCGAGGGCCTCGGAGCTTTCCGGCTCGTATTGCAGGGCCGCGTCGTTGAGAGTGAGCTTCTGCAGCGCTTCGCGGAAGTCCTCGAAGTCGTCGGAGCTGACCGGGAACAGGCCGGCGTAGACCTGCGGCTTGACCCGCTGGAAGCCCGGCAGCATGGCCACGTCAGGAGTGGCGCTGAGGGTCAAGGTGTCACCGACCGGAGCACCGAGGATTTCCTTGATGCCGGCGATGATGAAGCCCACTTCACCGGCCTTCAGATCAGGCATCTCGGTGTGCTTGGGCGAGAAGACGCCAACGCTGTCGACCTGATGCACCTTGCCGGTGGACTTGACCAGGATCTTGTCGCCCTTCTTGACCCGACCGTGCTTGACGCGCACCAGCGAGACGACGCCCAGATAGTTGTCGAACCAGGAGTCGATGATCAGCGCCTGCAGCGGTGCCTCGATCTCGCCTTCCGGCGGCGGAATGACCTTGACCAGCTGTTCGAGCACCTCCGGCACGCCCATGCCGCTCTTGGCACTGCAGGGCACGGCGTCGGTGGCATCGATGCCGATGATGTGCTCGATCTCGGCCTTGACCTTGTCCGGATCGGCCTGGGGCAGATCCATCTTGTTCAGCACCGGCATGACCTCGAGGCCCTGCTCGATGGCGGTGTAGCAGTTGGCGACCGACTGGGCTTCCACGCCCTGCCCCGCGTCCACCACCAGCAGCGCGCCTTCGCACGCGGCCAGCGAGCGGCTGACTTCATAGGTGAAGTCGACGTGGCCGGGGGTATCGATGAAGTTGAGCTGGTAGGTCTTACCATCTTCGGCCTTGTAGTACAGCGTAACGCTGTGGGCCTTGATGGTGATGCCACGCTCACGCTCGAGATCCATGGAATCCAGGACCTGGGCCTCCATTTCTCGGTCGCTCAAACCACCACACATCTGGATGAACCGATCCGCAAGCGTCGACTTGCCGTGATCGATGTGGGCGATGATGGAGAAATTGCGGATATGGCTCAGATCACTCACGAATCAGCACTCGAATAGCCAGCGGCGGAACATCCGCCGGGAAAATAGCGGGGGAGTTTACCTGAATGCGGCAAACAAGGGGACTCGCGCCGTTCGAGCGGACAAAAAGAAGGGGCGGTCGCCCGCCCCTGCTCCACTGCCTTGCCGTTACTTGCCCGGCAGTTTGAAGGTGATGAAGCTGGCGCGACCGTCGCGCACCACGCGCATCGAGATGGAACGACCCGCCGGCAGCGCCGAGGTGATCTTCTCGAAGGCCGAGGCCGATTCGATCGGCTGGTTGTTCAGGTGGGTGATGACATCGCCCGGACGCAGGCCGATGGCCGCGGCAGGACCGTCGCCACTCAGCTTGTTGATGACCACACCGCCCTGGATATCCAGGGTCTTCTTCTGCTCGGGCGTCAGGTTGGCCACCGCGATACCCAGGCGATTGCTGGCCCGGTCGGAGCCACGCTCGCCACCGGACGTGGCCTGGTCATCCTTGGGCATGTCGCCCACGGTGACGCTCAGGTTCTGCCGCTTGCCTTCGCGGATGATCTCCATGTCGGCCTTGGCACCCGGCTTGAGGTTGCCGATCAGGTGCGGCAGGTCGGCGGATTCCTCGATCTTCTGGCCATTGACCGAAAGGATGACGTCACCCACCTTGATGCCGCTCTTGGCTGCGGGACCGTCGTCCAGGGTCTGGGCGACCAGGGCACCCGCCGGACGATCTAGGCCGAAGGATTCGGCGAGATCCTTGTCCACTTCCTGGATGACCACGCCGAGCCAGCCGCGGCTGACCTTGCCTTCGGTCTTCAGCTGATTGGCCACGTTCATGGCGACGTCGATGGGGATGGCGAAGGACAGACCCATGAAGCCCCCGGAGCGGGTGAAGATCTGCGAGTTGATCCCGACCACTTCACCCTTGAGGTTGAACAGGGGGCCGCCGGAGTTGCCCGGGTTGATGGCTACATCGGTCTGGATGAAGGGGACGTAGCTTTCATTGGGCAGGCTGCGACCCTTGGCGCTGACGATACCGGCGGTGACCGAATGATCAAAGCCGAAGGGCGACCCGATGGCCAGCACCCACTCACCGACCTTGAGCTGGTCGGAGTTACCCAGCTTCAGGGTAGGGAGGTCCTTGGCGTCGATCTTCAGCAGGGCCACGTCGGTACGGGGATCCGCACCGATCAGCTTGGCGGTGTGATCGCTGCGATCGGAAAGGCGCACCAGGATTTCGTCGGCATCGGCGACCACATGGTTGTTGGTCAGGATGTAGCCATCGGGCGAGATGATGAAGCCGGAACCCAGCGACTGGGCCTGCTCCTGCTTGCCCCGGGGACTGCGCGGCATCTGCGGAATGCTGCGCTCGAAGAACTCACGGATGCCCGGCGGCAGACCTTCCAGGTCCGGCATGGTCATGGCGCCGGCGCCCCGACCTTCGGGAATTTTCTGACGGGTACTGATGTTGACGACCGCGGGAGACGCCGCCTCGACCAGGCCGGTGAAATCCGGCAGATCGGCCCGGGCCATGGCCGTCATCCCCATCAGCCAGAGCCCCATCAGGGCCGCCGTGTAATGCTTTAGATTGCGCATGCGCATGCAGCTCCACTCTATCCAATGACTTGAACACGTCGCTGGCGACCTGCCTTTCCCGGATCGGAGGCACTGTCAGTGACGATTGGCAGCAGAAATACCACGCCCTTGCTGAACGATAGCTTTCGAAGCTTTTTTGCGACCTGGTCGAAAATCTCCAGGGCAAAAAAAACGGCGCCTGGAGCTGGACTCCGGGCGCCGTTTCGGTGTGAAGCCAGCAGATCAGCGCTGGGCAGGAGCGTCCTGCTTTTCACCTGCCGCAGGCTGATCAGCCTTGACTTCGGTGTTGGCCTTGGTGCTTTCCTCGCTGAAGCTGGCCAGTACAGCCGGGCTACGCGCGGGTTGCGGCACGGTCAGCTGGCTCGGTGCCTGCTGGGCCAGACCCTGGGTGGAGACGTCGGACTGGTTGTACATCCGCACGCCCGCCAGCACGGCGAAGGTCACGGACGCGGCGACCGCGACACGACCCAGGCTCGACCAGCGACCCTTGCTCGCTTGAGCAGCAACGGGTGCTGCCGGCACTGCGGCGACCTCATCACGCTCCAGCGTGGCGGTGACGCCTTTGGCAATATCCAGGTTCGGCAGCATGGGCTCACCGCGAATCACGGCGCTGACCATGGCGTAGCGCGACCAGGTGGCGCGCAATTCCGGGTCCTTGCTGACCTCGGCGATGACACGCCGGGTTTCGAATTCGTCCGCTTCGTTATCCATAACAGCGGACAGGGATTCCAGCAGGGCTTCACGACTCATACGTATTACCTCTCTAAAAGCTGTCGCCGCTGTCTATGCATCACGCAGCAGGGGCTGCAATGCTTTGTCTATCGCTTCCCGAGCCCGGAAAATCCGGGACCGGACCGTTCCCACTGGACATTGCATAACATTGGCAATGTCCTCGTAGCTGAGGCCTTCGAACTCACGAAGGGTCAGCGCGGTACGCAGATCTTCCGGGAGTTGCTGGATGGTCCGATGCACGGTGGCCTCGATCTCATCCCGCAAAAGGGACCGCTCCGGGGACTCGATGTCCTTTAGAGCATGGTCGCCTTCATAAAATTCCGCATCTTCGGCGCTGACGTCGCTGTCCGGTGGACGACGACCCCGGGCAACCAAATGGTTCTTTGCCGTATTGATGGCGATGCGATAAAGCCAGGTATAGAAAGCACTATCGCCACGGAAGTTCCCGAGGGCGCGATAGGCTTTGATGAAAGCCTCCTGAGCGACGTCCTGGGCTTCCTGGGTATCGTGGACGAAACGCACGATCAGACCGAGAATCTTGTGCTGATACTTGAGCACCAGCAGGTCGAAGGCACGCTTGTCGCCGCGCTGCACACGCTCGACCAGTTGTTGATCCTGCTCCTGGGTGGGCAGGGCTTGCTTGCTATCCTTGGCTTGCAGTTCGGTATCGTCCTTGCCTTCACTATCGACGCGCGCTGCTAGACTGGGCTGTTGCACGAAAGTTCTCCCCTCCACAGCAGTTGATGAGCGAGCACTGACATGGCTGCTGATCGCTCCTGGGTATCACTGATTTAGCTTTGGCAGATGGCTCATTCTCGTCCAGGCACTCCGGCCGCACAGATGAGCGATTATCTGTACATAGACCCCGCTTAGCGTCCGCGAGTTCCCCGCCGATGGCTATGCCGTCAGCCGCCTTGTTCCTATACTCGCCGTCTCGGTGAGAAGGAAACGTCATGGCGCGTCATCTGGAATTCGATGTCCTGGTAATCGGCAGTGGCGCCGCGGGCCTGACGCTCGCGCTCAATCTGCCCGCGACGCTGTCGATCGCGGTGCTGAGCAAGGGCGAGCTGGCGCATGGCTCGACCTACTGGGCGCAGGGGGGTGTCGCCGCCGTGCTGGACGAGGGCGACACCATCGAGGCGCACGTGCAGGATACCCTAGTCGCCGGCGCCGGGCTGTGTGACGAGGCCGCTGTGCGCTTCACCGTCGAGCACAGTCGCGAGGCCATGCAGTGGCTGATCGACCAGGGCGTGCCCTTCACCCGCGAGCAGGACGCCGCCAAGGGCAGCCTGGGTTTTCACCTGACCCGGGAAGGCGGCCACAGCCACCGCCGCATCATCCACGCCGCCGATGCCACCGGCATGGCGATCTTCGACACCCTGCTGCGCACCGCCGAAGGCCGCCCCAATATCCAGCTGCTCAGCCAGCGCGTGGCGGTGGATCTGATCACCACGGAAAAACTCGGCCGGCCAGGCGCTCGCTGCCTGGGCGCCTATGTGCTCGACCGCACCAGCGACCAGGTGGATACCCTGCATGCGCGCTTCACGGTGCTGGCCACCGGCGGCGCCAGCAAGGCCTACCTCTATAGCACCAACCAGGACAGCGCCAGCGGCGACGGCATCGCCATGGCCTGGCGCGCCGGCTGTTCGGTGGCCAATCTGGAATTCAACCAGTTCCACCCCACCTGCCTCTATCATCCCCATGCGCGGAGCTTCCTGATCACCGAAGCCCTGCGTGGCGAAGGCGCCGTCTTGCGCCTGCCGGATGGCGAACGCTTCATGCCGCGCTTCGATCCTCGCGCCGATCTCGCCCCACGCGACGTGGTGGCGCGCGCCATCGACCACGAGATGAAGCGCCTGGGCATCGACTGCGTCTTTCTCGACATCAGCCACAAGCCGGCGGATTTCGTGCAGGAGCACTTTCCCACGGTCCATCGGCGCTGCCTGGAACTGGGCATCGACATCACCCGGGACGCGATCCCCGTGGTACCGGCGGCGCACTACACCTGTGGCGGGGTGCGCGTCGACCAGCACGGGCGCTCGGATCTCGCCGGTCTCTATGCCATCGGCGAAACCAGCTGTACCGGTCTGCATGGCGCCAATCGCATGGCCAGCAATTCGCTGCTGGAGTGCTTCGTCTACGCGCGCTCGGCGGCGCTGGACATCCAGGCGCAAGAGGCCGAGATCACCATGCCGAGCGACCTGCCCGACTGGGATGCCAGCCAGGTGACGGACTCGGACGAGGACGTGGTGATCGCACACAACTGGGACGAGTTGCGGCGCTTCATGTGGGACTACGTCGGCATCGTGCGCACCACCAAGCGACTGGTGCGCGCCCGCCATCGCATTCGGCTGCTGATGGACGAGATCGACGAGTTCTACAGCAACTACCGGGTCAGCCGCGACCTGATCGAATTGCGCAACCTGGCGCAGGTGGCGGAGCTGATCATCGATAGCGCCCTCGCCCGCCAGGAGAGTCGCGGCCTGCACTTCACCCTGGACTATCCGCAACTCGCCAGTACTGCCCGGGACACTATTCTGCTGCCGCGAACCGGCGCGGCGCGAAGCGAAGCCTGACTCTCAGGCGGCGATGGGCGTCCGCGGTGAGGCTGTCGCGGGCGATGCAGAGACTGCGGGTGCGTCTTTCGTCCGGCAGCCGATAGCGCAGGACCACTAGCCGCGGCAGGGCCAGGCTGTCCGGGCGCACCTGGATGGCCTGCCAGCCGTTCGCTGGCGACCAGAGCTGCCAACCCTCGGCACCATGCCGCAGCCGCCGCGGCACGCCAGGGTAGCGCTGCTGGAGCTGGCGCTGGCGCACGCGATGCCACGACCAGAGCACCAGCAGCGTCAGGAGCGGCTTGAGCGTCCAGGGAATGGCCGCCAGCCAGGGGCAGATCCCTGCGCAGAAGGCGGCCAGGGCGTGCAGCCGCAGGAGGCCGGCAGAGGCGCTCCAGCGGCATTCGAAGGGCTCAAGCCGGCTGGACACGGTCCAGGATCATGCGCACGATGAGCTGCAGATCGGCGTCTTCCGGCTCGCCACGCTGCATGAACCAGTGGAACATGTCCTGATCCTCGCACTCGAGCAGCTTGCGATAGCGCGCCTGGTCTTCCGCGCCCAGGGAGGAATAGACCTCCTTGACGAAGGGCACCAGCAATACATCCAGTTCCAGCATGCCGCGACGGCTGTGCCAGTACAATCTGTTGAGTTCGGTAGCTTCGGTACTCATGGGGACTCCTGCGACAATCGGCGCAGTATAAGCCCGAAGCGCCCCGCCGCGCAGTGCGCCTGACATTCACCCCGGGCGCGCCTATGATGAGCGGCTTCACTCGACACGGAGCTGCTGCCGCAATGGCCGACTCGCCGTATTTCTGCCGCTTGACCCACGAAGGCGTCCTGGCCATCCGCGGGGTCGATGCGACCAAGTTTCTCCAGGGGCAGGTGACCTGCAACCTCAACTATCTCGCTGACGACCAGGCCGGCCTGGGGGGGCGCTGCACGCCCAAGGGGCGCCTGGTGTCCAGCTTCCGCATCGTCAAGCAGGCCGACGGCTATCTGCTGGCGATGGCCGCGGAGCTGGTCGAGCCCTTGCTGACCGATCTGAAGAAGTATGCGGTCTTCTCCAAGTCGACGCTGACCGATGAGAGCGGCCAATGGCAACGCCTGGGGCTCTCTGCCGCCGGCTTCGCCAGCGCCTATCCCGACGTCGTGCTGGGCGACCAGGCCAATGCCGTGGCGCCGCTCGATGACGGCTTCGCCCTGCGGCTGGAGGATGGCCGGATCGAGACCTGGCGCACAGCAAACGCAGCGGCGCCGGCATTGCCGGAGGTCGCGCTCGACGCCTGGCTGCTGGCCCAGGTACGGGCCGGCGTGGGCCAGGTGTTCGGCGCGACCCGCGAGCTGTTCGTCCCGCAGATGATCAATCTACAGGCGCTGGATGGCGTGAGCTTTCGCAAGGGCTGCTACACCGGCCAGGAAATCGTCGCGCGCATGCAGTACCTGGGCAAGCTCAAGCGGCGCCTCTATCGGCTCGCCGGCAGCGACCAGCCCCCTGCCGTGGGTACCGAGCTGTTCTCGCCGGTGCATGGCAGCAGCGTGGGCGAGGTGGTGCTCGCCGCGGCCAGCCCAGAGGGTTGCGAATTCCTGGCGGTGCTGCAGGGCGATGCCGCCGAGGATGGACGCGTCTCGGTGGGCAGCTCGGGCGGGCCAAACTGCCGTTTACTCGATTTGCCCTACTCACTCGATAGCGATCGTGAAATAAAGCGCTGAAGGTTGGGATCGCCTTTTCCGCTCCTCACACAGGTACGTCATGACTCCTCTTGCCGAAAAAGTTGTCCAAGATCTTCTCCACGCGATAGACACCGATCGCGTGGTGCTGCCCACCCTTCCCGAGGTGGCACTGAAGGTCAGAGAAGCGGCCGAAGACCCCAACGTGGGTGTCGCCGAGCTGAGCCGGGTGATCGCCATGGACGCCGCCCTGACGGCGCGCCTGATCAAGGTGGTCAACAGCCCGCTCCTACGTACCAACAAGGAGATCACCGACCTGCAGATGGCGGTCGGGCGCCTGGGTATCAACTACACGGCGAATCTGGCCACGGGCCTGGCGATGCAGCAGATGTTCCAGGCCACCAGCGACGCCGTGGATCGCAAGATGCGCGAGGTCTGGAGCCAGGGTACCGAGATCGCCGCCATCAGCCATGCGCTGTGCAAGAAGTACACGCGCCTGATGGCCGACCGTGCCCTGCTCGCCGGCCTGGTGCACCAGATCGGCGTGCTGCCGATCCTCACCTATGCCGAAGAACAGGAAGAGCTGCTGGCCAACGCCATCACCCTCGACCAGGTGACGGCGCGCATCCATCCGCAGATCGGCGAACGCATTCTCAAGGTCTGGGATTTCCCGGCCGACATCGCCTGCGTACCGCGGGAATATCTGGCGCTGGAGCGGCAGCCCGCGGCGGCCGACTATGCCGATATCGTGCAGATCGCGACCCAGCTGCACGCGCAGCGCCAGGGTCAGCCGGAGATCGCGGTCCAGACGCTGCCGGCCAGTATCCGCCTGGGGCTGAACAACCAGCCGGACCCTGCCCAGGATCAGTCCTTCTGGGACGCGGTGGAACAGTCGCGCACCCTGCTCGGCTGAGCATCGGGCTTGTCTGAAAAGTCGCCGAGCGAAGGTCAGGTACTTTTAGACAAGGCCTAGGCTTCCTCGGCGGGAAATTCGACCCGCACCCGCAGCCCGCCGAGCGCGCCGTCCAGCAACTGGATACGGGCGCGGTGGGCGGCGCAGATCTCACCGACGATGGCCAGCCCCAGACCGGCGCCCCCGGACTGCGGATCCAGGCGCTGAAAGCGCTCGAAGACCCTGGCCCGCGCATTGGCCGGAATGCCGGGGCCGTCATCCTCGACTTCCAGCACCGCCGGGGCCAGCACCCGTACCACGATGTTGCCACCTGGCTGGCTATGGGCCAGGGCGTTTTCCACCAGATTGCAGAGCAGCTCGTTGAGCAGCGTCGGTTCGCCGATCACCGGCGCCTTGGCGAAGGGCTCGAAGGCCAGGGCGACGCCCTTGGCATGGGCCAGCGGCGCCAGCGCCATGGCCAGCTCCCTGGCCAGTTCGCTGAGTTCCAGGCGTTCGGCGCCCCCCTCGGCGATGGCCTGGGCGCCGCTCTCGATGCGGGCCAGCGACAGCAGCTGGTTGGCCAGGCGCGCCAGGCGATCGGTGCTCGCGCGGGTCTCTTCCAAGGTGGCGTACCAGGCCTGGGGCTCGCGTTCGCGCAGGCCCAGTTCGACCCGCGCCTTGATCGCCGCCAGCGGGGTGCGCAATTCGTGGGCGGCGTTGGCGATGAAATCGGCCTGGCGCTCGAACAGGCGGCGCAGGCGCAGGGTGAAGCCTTCCAGGGCATGCACCAGCGGCAGCAGTTCCTGGGGCGCTCGCACCTCGGGCAGCGGTCGCAGGTCGTCGACCCCACGCTCTTCCACGGCCTGGCGCAGGCGCTCCAGGGGACGCAGGGCGGCGCCAACCGCCATCCATACCAGCAGGATGGCACCCAGCCCCATCAGGCCAAGGCGGATCAGGGTGTCGGTGAGCAGGCTGCGGGCCACCTCCTCGCGGGCTTCGGCGGTCTCGGCGACGCGGATCTCGGCCATGCCGGTGAGATCCGGCTGGCTGACCGGCTGGGCCAGGCTCACCACCCGTACGTCCTTGCCGCGGTAGGTGCTGTTGTAGAAGCGCGCCAGGGCCGGATAGTCGCGGGTCAGCGGGGCGTCCGGTGGTGGCGGCGGAATCTCCTCGTAACCGGAGATCAACCGGCCGCGGGTATCTAGCACCTGATAGAAGATGCGCCCGACGTTGTCGTAGGCGAAGTTGTCCAGGGCGATGTAGGGCACATCGGCGCGCAGGGTGCCATTGGTGGCCGACAGACCGGCGGCGATGGTCCGGGCCGAGGCCAGCAGCGTCCGGTCATAGGCCACGTCGGCCAGCCGCCGGCCATTGAGATAGGCCGCCAGGCTGCTGATCGCCAGAATCACCGCGAGCAGGATGACCATTCGCAGCAGCAGGCGGCCACGCAGGCTGCCCGCCGCCTTCGCCACCTCAGCCATGCTGTTCTTCCAGCAGATAGCCCAGGCCGCGGAAGGTGACGATGCGTACCGCGCCGGCTTCCAGCTTCTTGCGCAGGCGATGCACATAGATCTCGATGGCCTCGGGACTGGCCTCTTCGTCCAGGCCGAAGACCTGGGCGGCCAGTTGCTCCTTGCTCATGACCCGTCCGGGACGGGCGATGAGCGCGGCCAGCACGGCGTGCTCGCGCGAGGTGAGTGACAGCGCCTCCTCGCCCAGGGTGAAGCGCGAGGTATTGAGGTCATAGATCAGCGGGCCGCAGCGCTGCTGGCGATCGCCACCCAGCACGCTGCGGCGCAGCAAGGCCTTGACCCGGGCTTCCAGCTCGGTGAGTTCGAAGGGCTTGGCCAGGTAGTCGTCGGCGCCGAGATTGAGGCCCTGCACCCGATCCTTGACCTCGCCGCGAGCGGTCAGCATCAGCACCGGCAGGCGATCGCCACGCTCGCGCAACCGCGCCAGGACCTCGAAGCCGTCCATGCGCGGCAGGCCGACATCGAGGATGGCCAGGGCATAGCTTTCGCTCTGCAGGGCCAGGTCGGCGGCCACGCCATCGTTGAGCAGATCGACGTTGAGCCCGGCATTCTTGAGCGCCTGGGCGACGCTTTCGGCCAGTGGCGGATGATCTTCGACCAGTAGGATGCGCACGCTGACAGCTCCCGCTCAAAAGACTCGAGTTTACCGGATAGCGGCCGGTTGGCCTGCTGCCAGCGCCGCACTATCGCAGCCTTTCACGTCTGAAAGGCTGTTGAAAGCTTGGCGGTCTAGAGTGAAAGGTAGCGGTCCCAGAACCGCATGATGCTTGCCCAAGCGCCACCCCTGGCTGGCCAACAACAATAACAAGCGGAACGACATCCATGCTCGCCCTCGCGCAGCTCCACGTGCTCACCCTTCTTCTCTATGAACGATCGCCGCCCTGGCGAGCCTGAGCCGTGTCCGCCTGTCAGCTTCTGAAATAACAACAAAAGGAAGACGTCGATGAGCACCACCTTGCGCAACCTCACCCTGACCCTGGCCGCCTCCGTGCTGCTGTCCGCCCAGGCCATGGCCGAACCCAAGCGTCCAGAATGCATCGCCCCGGCTTCCCCGGGTGGTGGCTTCGACCTGACCTGCAAGCTGGCCCAGAGTGGCCTGGTGGAAGCCAAGTTGCTGGACAGGCCCATGCGTGTGACCTACATGCCCGGCGGCGTGGGCGCGGTGGCCTACAACACCGTGGTGGCTCAGCGTCCAGCCGATGGCGACACCATCGTCGCCTTCTCCAGCGGTTCGCTGCTGAACCTGGCGCAGGGCAAGTTCGGTCGTTTCGATGAAAAGGCCGTGCGCTGGCTGGCGGCAGTGGGGGCCAGCTATGGCGCCATCGCGGTCAAGGCCGACTCGCCCTACAAGACCCTGGGCGACCTGGTCGAGGCGCTGAAAAAGGACCCGAGCAAGGTGGTGATCGGCTCCGGCGGTACCGTGGGCAGCCAGGACTGGATGCAGACGGCACTGATCGCCAAGGCCGCCGGCATCAATCCCAGGGACCTGCGCTACGTGGCCCTGGAAGGCGGCGGCGAGATCGCCACCGCGCTGCTGGGTGGCCACATCCAGGTCGGCAGCACCGACATCTCCGACTCCATGCCCCATGTCGAGGCCGGCAACATGCGCCTCCTGGCGGTCTTCGCCGAGCAGCGTTTCGACGAACCGGCGATGAAGGACATCCCCACCGCACGCGAGCAGGGCTACGACATCGTCTGGCCGGTGGTCCGCGGCTTCTATGTCGGCCCGAAGGTCACCGACGAGCAGTACAACTGGTGGAAGGCCAGCTTCGACAAGCTGCTGGCGTCCGACGACTTCGCCAAGCTGCGTGATCAGCGCGAGCTCTTCCCCTTCGCCATGACCGGCGCCGAGCTGGACGCCTATGTGCAGAAGGAAGTCGCGCGTTACCGCGGCATGGCCAAGGAATTCGGCCTGATCCAGTAACGAGCCCCCGCCCCTGGCGCCCCTCCGGGCGCCTTCGAGGATGTCGACATGATCTTCCAACGCGCCTTCATGGCGGTCTGGCTGGTGGCCGGGCTCGTCATGCTGTTCATCGCCCGGGATTACCAGGCGCCTTTCTCCTACGAGCCGGTTGGGCCACGGGCCTATCCGATGCTGATGTTCGGGCTGATGAGCCTGGGCCTCGCCTATCTGATCATCCGCCCCACGCCGATCGGCGATGGCGAGGACCAGAAGCCGCTTGACGCTTCCTCGCTGCGCAAGGTGGTGGCCTGCTGCGTCATCCTGCTGGGCTACGCCCTGACCTTCCAGCCGCTGGGCTTCCCCTTGAGCGCCTTCCTTACCGCCACCCTGTGCGGCCTGCTCTATGGCGGCCGCCTGATGCCCTGTGCCCTGGTCAGCCTGCTGCTCTCGGTAAGTCTCTATGTGCTGTTCGACCGGGTGATGGAAGTCCCCCTACCCCTTGGCGTGCTGGAATTCCTGGAGGGCTGACATGGAAACCTTGAATTTTCTGATGCAGGGCTTTGGCGTCGCCATGACACCCACCAACCTGATCGTGGCGCTGATCGGCACCCTGATCGGCACCGTGGTGGGCCTGCTGCCAGGTCTCGGCCCGATCAACGGCATCGCCCTGCTGATCCCGGTGGCCTTCGCCCTGGGCCTGCCGCCGGAGACCTCGTTGATCCTGCTGGCGGCGGTCTACCTGGGCTGCGAATACGGTGGCCGGATCTCTTCGATCCTGCTGAACATCCCCGGCGAAGCCGCGACCATGATGACCTGCCTGGACGGCTATCCACTGGCACGCCAGGGCATGGCGGGCGTGGCCCTGTCGCTGTCGGCCTGGAGCTCCTTCATCGGCGCCTTCATCGCCACCTGCGGCATGGTGCTGTTCTCGCCGCTGCTGGCCAAGTGGGCGATCGCCTTCGGTCCGGCGGAATACTTCGCGCTGATGGCCCTGGCCATCCTCAGTCTCTCCGGCATGGCCGCCGAGAAGCCGGTCAAGACCCTGGTCGCCGCGCTCTTCGGCCTGGCCATCGCCTCCGTGGGCATCGATGCCAACAGCGGCGTCTATCGCTTCACCTTCGACAACGTGCACCTGGCCGACGGCATCGACTTCGTGATCCTGGTGCTGGGGCTGTTCTCGGTGAGCGAACTGCTCCTGCTGCTGGAGCAGACCCATCATGGCCAGGTCGCGGTCAAGGCCACCGGGCGCATGCTGTTCAACGTGCGCGAAGCGCGCAGCGTGCTGATGGTCAACCTGCGCAGTTCGGTGAGCGGCTTCATCATCGGCGTGTTGCCGGGTGCCGGCGCCACTCTGGCCAGCGCCCTGGCCTACACCACCGAGAAGCGCCTGGCCGGTGCAGATGGCAAGTTCGGCAAGGGTGACCTGCGCGGCCTGGCAGCGCCGGAAACCGCGATCGGCGCGGCGGTGTGCGGCAACATGATTCCCATGCTGACCCTGGGCATCCCCGGCTCGGGCACCACCGCGGTGATGATCGGCGCCCTGACCCTCTACAACATCACCCCCGGCCCGCTGCTGTTCCAGAACGAGCCGAATCTGGTGTGGGGTCTGATCGCCTCGCTGTTCATCGCCAACGTGATGCTACTGATCCTCAACGTGCCCATGGTGAAGATGTTCACCAAGATCCTCGATGTGCCGAACTGGTCGCTGGCCCCGGCCATCGCCATCATCACCGGCATCGGCGTCTACGCGGTGCACGCCACCACCTTCGACCTGGTGCTGATGGTCTGTGTAGGCATCTGCGGCTACATCATGCGCAAGCTGGACTTCCCGCTCTCACCGCTGCTGCTGGGCTTTATCCTCGGCGAGCTGATGGAGACGAGCCTGAGACGCGCGCTGTCGATCTCCAACGGCGAAGTGGGCATCCTCTGGCAGAGCGGCATCAGCCAGGTCATCTGGATCGTCTGCATCCTGATGGTGGCCTTACCCTTCTACCGTGCCTGGCGCAAGCGTCGAGCGCCCAAGCCCGCGACCGTCTGAGGTCGGCGATACCAGCGCCCGCGGCCGGAGTCCTTCCGCCCGCGGGCTTTTTCGTTCAGGCTGACTTGAAGCTCTTCTTCGGATAGATGTCGTAGCGGCTGGACTTGCCCTCCAGCACATAGCCCGGCTTCACCCCCTCGATGGCCGGCGCCTTGCGCGGGCGCTTGACCACCACCCGGTGACTGGCGCGGGCCAGGGCCGCGGCCAGCAGCGCCGGGGCGTCCAGATCGTCGCCCACCAGCGGTCGGAACAGGCGCATCTCCTTCTTCACCAGGGCGCTCTTGTCGCGATGCGGAAACATGGGATCTAGGTAGATCACCTCGGGCGCCTCCCCTTCCTCGCCTTGCAGGTAGGCGGTGGAATCGGCCTGCACCAGGGTCATCAGGGCGGCGATGCCGGCCGCTTCGTGATCCCTAGCGGCGCGGGCGAGACCGTCTTCGAGCAGGGCGGCGATCAGCGGCTGGCGCTCGACCAGCGTCACCGTGCAGCCCAGGGTCGCCAGCACGAAGGCGTCGCGGCCCAGACCCGCGGTAGCGTCGAGGATGCGTGGGCGCACGCCGGGTCCGACCCCGACCGCCTTGGCGATCATCTGGCCGGCGCCGCCGCCGAACTTGCGCCTGTGCGCCGCCGCGCCCTCGACGAAGTCCACCCGTACCGGACCCGGTGCCTCCGGGCCACGCTGCACCAGCTGCAGGCCCTGAGTACCGACTTGCAGGGCGAATTCCTCGGTCGTGGCGGTGCCCAGGGGCAGACCCAGGCGCGCGGCCCAGGCAGCAGCAGCCTCGGTGAAGGCGGGTTCCAGGGCTTCGACGATAAGCGCGGGGCGGGCGGTGGACATGGGCGACTCGCTGGCGAAAGGACCGGCCATTCTACCGACAGACGCGAAAGCCACCCATGTCGACATGGAAATGATCGCGGTGCGCCGCGTTGTAGTCCGGTCCCAGGGTGGTATTGAAGGACCGGCAGGCCCCATCGCGTACCAGCCGCAGGAAGCGCTGGGCCTCGGGATCGCCCTTCCAGTCCCGCGCCACGCTGATCCGCCGACCGTCGGCCAGACGCAGTCCGGCGAGGTCCAGGGCATTGGCGGTGGCGTGCTGACTGCGCCGGCCGCTCGCGCGGCCATAGATGTTGCGGCAGGCAAAGCTGCCGTAGTGCTCCACCTCGGCCACCCGCTGGCCATAGACGGCTTCGGCCGCCGGCTGCAGGGCCTGCCGCTCGAACAGCGCGAAGCCGACGGCCAGGGGACAGCTGGCGAGGAAGCTGCCGCTGAGCCTTACCCCTTCGCCGCGCTGGATGCGCACCGTCCGCTCCAGCGGGCAGTCGGCCGAACCGGCATTGCCGCGCAATTCGCGATAGTTGAGCGCCGAGGTGGCCAGGGACGCCGCGCAGTAGTCGGCATCGGCCTGCAGGCGCCAGAGCTTGAGTCGGGTGACGGCATTGGTGGGTGCCTGGATGTCCAGCGGCGCCCAGGGGTTGTAGGCCGGCGGAATGCGCAGCCAGCCCTGGTCGAAGGCGGTGTGCAGACCGCCATAGAGCAGGATGACGAGACCGAGCAGGTGTCTGGCTTTCATGCGGCGCGCCGAAGAGGATTCGCAAGGCGGAGTCTTCATCAGACCGGAGCGACCAGCGGGAATGCCGGCGAAAACGTCGCCAAACGTATCGCGGCGGACGCCAGGGGCTAGAGCAGGCCGAGTTGTTCGGTGTCGGCGGTGCTCAACTCGGGCAACGCCGGCAGGCCGGGCAGGCGTTCGCGCAGCTGAGCATGGAATCTCAGGGCCAGTTCGGGCGCCTGGCGATTGTCCGGGGTGTGCAGGAAGACATAGGGCACCTTGCCCCCTTCGATCCAATCGGCCACCCGGGTCACCCACTTGGCCAGGTAGTAGTCGTTCGCTGCCAGCTCCAGGCGACCGATGAAGCGCACCTGGGGATGCTCGCTGAACGCCAGGGCACGGGCCGGTACCCGCGGCTTCTTGGCCTGGGCCAGGCGCACGGCCGGCTCACTCGGATCGGCGCTGAACAGCGCCGCGGAATCCAGGCCGACGCGCTCCACGCCCAGCTCCATGAGCAGGCGATTGAGCGCGCGCTCGGTCTCGCCCTTGTCGAAAAAGGCCAGGTGCCTGACCTCCACGGCCAGGGCGCAGCGCGGCGCCATGGCCGAGAGAAACACCTTGAGTTCGCCCAGCCGATCCGGACCGAAACCGGCAGGCAACTGCAGCCACAGCGGACTGGCGCGCTCACCCAGGGGCGCCAGCAACTCCAGGAAGGTGCGGGCGCTGGAGAGTTGCACCCGCAGATCCTCGGCATGGCTGATGTCGCGGGGAAACTTGGCGCAGAAGCGGAAGTCGGCAGGCATCAGCTCGCCCCAGCGGCGGATGGTGTCCGCCGCTGGCCAGGCATAGAAGGTGGTGTTGCCTTCCACGGCGTTGAACACCTGGGCATAACGCGACAGGAAGTCACCCGGGCGCAGGCCGTGATAGAGACTTTCGCGCCAGGCGTTGTCGTTCCAGGAGGGACAGCCGAGAAAGTACGGCAGCATCAGGCGTAGAGATCGAGGCCCACGACGCGGGGGGAGCCGTCCGGCTCGGCGCCGAGGGCGGCGGTGCTGCCGTAGCTGGCCAGGGCCTGCTGGGCGCGCGCGGTGAGCTGACTGGCGAAGCGCCCTTCCCGCTCGCTGAGCACCAGCCCATTGCCGCCGCCGTTACCGGTATCGGTCGCCGCGGCTGCCTCGACGCGGCGAACCGGCGCGACGTCGGGCCGGGCATTGCCCGTAGCCTCGCGGGCGATGGCGTTCTGACGGGCGTCCTCGTCCTTCGCCACCTCGCGTACGGGCGTGACCGCGCGCGAGGAACGATTCAGGGGGTAAGCAGAGGAGGAATAGCCGCTGTCAATGCGCATGGCAGGTCCCGAACGGATGGCACTACTCTAAGTAGGGTCGAAAGCTATGACAATCAAGGGCCGGACGCCCGTCGCGACCGGCGGACGAGCGGCATCTACAGCTTGGACGCCAGACCATTACGCCAGGTTTCCTGACGTCAGACCGACTGCTTGAGAGTGGCGACCCGATCACGCAGATAGACGGGTTGCGCCGCTTCGGATTCGGCCGACACGGCTTCGCCGCGCTGCCAGGCCGTGGCCGCCAGGACCGCCAGATCCTGCGCATGGGGCAACAGAGTGGCATCCCGCTCGGTCAGCGGCACGGCCATGCGGCCGACGTAACCCCAGCCGGTGCCGGCACCGAACCAGTCGCCGGTGGCGGCTGCCGGCAGGACGACGCCTTCGGGCGCCAGCACGGCTTCCGCCCCCGCCAGCACCATGGTGTCGCCGGCGAGGCGATAGCAGCCCCAGTAGACCTCGTCCATGCGCGCATCGATGGCGGCTGCCACCTGGGTCACGCCCCGCTCGCGCCAGGCGCGCTGAGCGATGATCGCCAGATTCGACACCGGCAGCACCGGCCGATCCAGACCGAAGGCCAGGCCCTGCACCACGCCGATGGCGATGCGCACGCCGGTGAAGGCGCCCGGTCCGCGACCGAAGGCGATGGCGTCCACCTGCGCCAGACTCAGACCGGTCTCGGCCAGCACCTCCTGCACCATGGGCAGGACCCGCTGGGCATGCAGGCGCGGCGCGATCTCGTAGCGATGGATGATCTCGTCGCCCAGATGCAAGGCGACCGAACAGGCTTCGGTGGCGGTGTCGAGGGCGAGCAGGATGGACATGGGGCGAATCCGCGACTAGGGAAAAGGGCTGCGCATTCTAGAGGAAGACGGGACGCGAGGGGACCCGCCCATCGGTCATGACGCCAGGACGGCGCCTTGACCGGACCGCCTGCAGGCACAGGCGGCCGTTACCGGCTTCTAGTTCAGGGCCTGCAGCACCTTGGCGGTGATGGCATCTACCGAACCCACGCCCTCGATGCGGCTGCACTTCGGCGTGCCCTGGGCGGCGCCCAGCTTCTGGTAGAAGTCCACCAGCGGCTTGGTCTGGGAATGATAGAGGTCCAGGCGCTTGCGAATGGTCGCTTCGCGGTCGTCTTCGCGCTGTACCAGCGGCTCGCCGGTCAGGTCGTCGGTGTCGGCGACCTTCGGCGGATTGTGCTCGACGTGATAGACGCGACCCGAACCGGGGTGCACGCGGCGACCGGACAGGCGCTGGACGATTTCTTCGTCATCGACGGCGATTTCCAGCACGTGGTCGATCTTGACGCCCGCGGCTTCGAGGGCCTCGGCCTGGGGAATGGTGCGCGGGAAGCCGTCGAACAGGAAACCCTTGGCGCAATCGGCGTCGAGGATGCGCTCGCTGATCAGGGCGATGATGATCTCGTCGGAGACCAGGCCGCCGTTGTCCATGATGTCCTTGACCTGCAGGCCCAGGGGCGTGCCGGCCTTGACCGCGGCACGCAGCATGTCGCCGGTGGAAACCTGCGGAATGCCGAATTTCTCAGTGATGAACCGGGCCTGAGTACCTTTGCCGGCACCGGGCGCTCCCAGCAGGATTACGCGCATCTGTTGCTCCTTAGAATGGTCTCGGACTGGCAGCCCGCGCGGGGCGCTGTCGCGATGATTGTTGTCGACGACACGAGACGGCCAAAGGGACCAACCATACACAGCGCCCCCTGGCCGCACAAGTTACCAAGCGTCGCAGGTGCCGGGGCCGTCCAGACGACTCCGGGCCCCAGCAAAAGCGACAGCCTGTTCAGCCGGTATTGCGCAGTCCCGCGGCGATACCGGCCACGCTCACCAGCAGGGCCTGATCGAGTGCGGCCGGCTGGCTTTCGCCCGCCGCCCGCGCCCGGGCCAACAACTCGATCTGCAAGAGATGCAGCGGATCGAGATAGGTATTGCGCACGGCGATGAACACCAGGGTTTCCGGATGGTGCTCGAGCAATTCGGCCTGCCCGGTCAGGCGCAATACCGCCATGCCCGCCTGGCGCAGCCGCTCGCGCAACTGGCTGCCGAGCACCTGCAGGTCGGCTTCCACCAGACGCTGGTCATAGAGCCGTGCCAGTTCGGCTTCGGCCTTGGCCAGCACCATCTCCAGCATGTCGATGCGCGTCTGGAAGAACGGCCAACGCTCGCGCATCTCGCGTAAAAGCGGCGATTCACCACGGCGTTCGGCTTCCTCCAGCGCCGTTTCCCAGCCGAGCCAGGCCGGTAGCATCAGCCGGGTCTGGGTCCAGGCAAAGATCCAGGGAATGGCCCTGAGGCTTTCCACGCCGCCTTCGCGGCGCTTGGCCGGGCGGCTGCCCAGGGGCAACCGGCCCAGCTCCTGCTCGGGGGTGGCCTGGCGGAAATAGCTGACGAAGTGCGGGTCTTCGCGCACCACCCCGCGATAGGCCTGCAGGCTGTCGCGGGCCAGGCGATCCATCTGCTCGCGCCAGGCCGGCTCGGGCGCCGGTGGCGGCAATAGGGTGGCCTCGAGCACGGCGCCCAGGTACAGCGCCAGATTCTGCTCGGCGATGGCCGGCTGACCGAACTTGAAGCGGATCATCTCGCCCTGTTCGGTGGTGCGGAAGCGCCCAGCCACCGAGCCGGGCGGTTGCGAGAGGATGGCCGCGTGGGCCGGGCCACCGCCGCGCCCCACGGTGCCGCCGCGGCCATGGAACAGCAGCAATTCGACGCCACGACTGGCGCAGATGTCCACCAGGGCTTCCTGAGCACGGTACTGGGCCCAGGCCGCCGCCAGGGTGCCGGCGTCCTTGGCCGAATCGGAATAGCCGATCATGACCTCCTGGGGACCGGCCAGGCGCGCGCGGTAGTCGGGCAGATCGAGCAGGCTGGCGATGGCCGTGCCGGCGTGATCCAGGTCGTCGAGGGTTTCGAACAGCGGCACCACGCGCATCGGCTGACGCACCCCGCACTCGCGCAGCAGCAGCTGCACGGCGAGCACGTCGGACGCCGCGCCGGCCATGGAGATGACATAGGAACCCAGGGCATCGGGCGGCGAGGCGGCGATGACGCGGCAGGTGGCGAGCACCTCCCCGGTATCGGCCTCCAGTTCGGCGTCAACCGGTAACAGGGGCCGCCGGCTGGCCAATTCGCCACGAAGGAATTCCAGGCGCTGCTCCTCGCTCCAGGCGGCATAGTCGCCCAGGTCCAGGTAGCGGCAGATATCGGCCATGGCCGCGGCATGGCGCGCGGCGTCCTGGCGGATGTCCAGGCGCACCAGGTAGAGGCCGAAGGTGCGGGCCCGCCGCAGGGTATCGAGCAGGGAGCCATCGGCGATGACCCCCAGGCCGCAGCGCTGCAGGGAGTCGTAGCACAGCTGCAGCGGGGCGATCAGCTCGGCGTTGTCGCTGAGGACGTGGCGGGCGCCGGCCTGGGGATCGGTGATGGCATGGGCTGCCCAGCTACGGGTGATCTGCAGCCGCTCGCGCAGCACCTTGAGCACCTTGCGATAGGGTTCGGGATGATCGCCGGCCTGCTCGCGCAGGGCGGGACTCGCCGCCTGCATGGACAGCTCCGCGGCCAGCCGGTCGACGTCGCGCAGGTAGAGATCGGCGGCCATCCAGCGCGCCAGCAGCAGCACCTCGCGGGTGATGGCGGCGGTGACGTTGGGGTTGCCATCACGGTCGCCGCCCATCCAGGACGAGAAGCGTACCGGCGCCGCGGTCAGCGGCAAGCGCTGGCCGGTGCGTTCCTGCAGGCAGTCGTCCAGCTTGCGCAGCAGGCTGGGGATCGCCTGCCAGAGCGAATTCTCGATCACCGCGAAGCCCCACTTGGCCTCGTCCACCGGCGTCGGCCGCTGGCGGCGGATCTCCTCGGTATGCCAGGCCTCGGCGATCAGCCGGCGCAGCCGTGCCTCGATGGTGGCCACCTCGGCGGAGGTCAGGTCGCGATGATCGAGGGCCGCCAGTTGCGCACTGATCTCGTCGTATTTCTGGATCAGGGTGCGCCGAGAGACCTCGGTAGGGTGGGCGGTCAGCACCAGATCGATGTCCAGCGCCGCGACCCGCTCGGCCAGCGCCTGGCCGGAGTGCCCGGCTGCGCCCAGGCGCTCCAACAATTCCGGCAGCACCTGCTGCTCGAAGGATGGTGGCTCGTCTTCGGTGCGCCGTCTGACCCGGTGATATTCCTCGGCGATGTTGGCCAGGTTGAGAAAATGGCTGAAGGCCCGCGCCACTGGCAGCAGCTCGTCCTCGGCCAGGGTATCCAGGGTGTCGCCCAGTTGGCGGGCACCCTCCGCGGAGCCGCCACGGGCGGCCTTGGCGCCCTTGCGGATCCGCTCGATCTTGTCGAGAAAGGCCGTGCCATGCTGGTCGGCGATGGTCTGCCCCAGCAGATCGCCCAGCAACCGCACCTGCTCGCGCAGGCGAACGTCGATTTCCACCATCTCGTGCTCCTCGAAAGTACCGGTTCGGACCTCACGGCAACCGCTGCGGTCTAGCGCAGAGGACAGCACCCTACTGTCACGGTTGCAAGCGCCGGCTGTTGCAGGGTGCCCAGCCTCGCTCGACCTGAATATCCGACCTTTGCCTAAGCCACGGGAGATGCTCATGAAGATTCGCGAACTCGCTCACCAATGGGAGCAGCAGGCCACCACCTCCGGCACCACCCGCAGCTACCGCCTCGACCTGGAGATCGAGACCGCGGCCCGTCTCGAGGCCCTCTGCGAACTCTATCCCCAGCGCACACCCGAAGCCCTGCTCGGCGAGTTGCTGGCGGCCGCCTTCGAGGAACTGGAAGCCAGTTTTCCCTACGTGCAGGGCGAGGACGTGGTGGCCACCGATGAACTCGGCGACCCCCTCTACGCCGACGCCGGCACGACCCCGCGCTTCCTCGAACTGGCGCGCAAGCACCTGCATCGCCTGCAGTCCGCAACGGCCGGCTAGCCGTCGACCTGCAGCTTTACCTACGCCGCTACCGCTCTGCAAAGGGCCTCAGCGCACGGCGAAATTCGATAGCCAGTGAACATTTTTGCCGGATGAGCGGTCACAGAGTCAGACCGCAGCGCTGGACGAGGGCTGGTTACCAGTACCCGTCACGGCCCCTTGGGGGACGGATCGGACTTGCTTCCACGTGCGGCTTTCAACTGACCAGGCGCCCGCCCTGCCCATGCCGGCGGCGCGCTTTTCGGATCAACAACGGAGCTTGAATCCATGAAGAGTGCCACTGCCCAAAAGTCCCTTTCCAAAGCCTGCACCCTGAAACTTGCAGCCCTTGCCCTGGGCAGCTCGCTGTTGCTGGCCGGTTGCGCCGGCAATCCGCCGACCGCCCAGATGGCCGTGACCCAGTCCGCCGTCAACGAGGCCGTGAGCTCCGGTGGCAACCAGTTCGCTCCCATCGAGACCAAGTCGGCCCAGGACAAGTGGACCCAGGCCCAGACCGCCCTCTCCAACGAGAAGTACGACGAAGCCAAGCAACTGGCCGAACAGGCCGAGTGGGATGCCCGCCTGGCCACCCGCAAGACCCAGGCCGCCAAGGCCGACGCCGCACTTAAGGATGCCCAGAACAGCATCCAGCAGATCCGTGAGGAAGGTCAGATCAACCTGCAGCTCCAGCAGAACCTGCAGAAGAAGGTCCAGCAATAAGCGACCGCCTCTTTCCTCCCTTCACGAACTCAAAGGACGACCATCATGCGTAAACACATTCTGATCCCTGCCGTGTCGCTGCTCAGCCTGGCCCTGGCCGCCTGCTCCACACCGCCCAACCCCAACCTGGAACAGGCCAAGTCCGACTACTCCGCGCTGGAATCCCAGCCCCAGGCCGCCCAACTGGCCGCCCTGGAGACCAAGGACGCCGGCGCCTGGCTGCAGAAGGCCGAGAAGGCCTACAAGGACGGTGAAAACGAGAAAACCGTCGACCAGCTTGCCTACCTGACCAACCAGCGCATCCAGACGGCCATGCAGACCATCAAGCTGCGCATGACCGAAGCCCAGATGCAGAACGTCGACGCCGAGCGCACCCAGGCCCGCCTGGACGCCCGTACCGCCCAGCTCAAGCAGCTGCAGGACGCCCTGCAGGCCAAGCAGACCGAGCGCGGCACCGTGGTGACCTTCGGCAACGTGCTGTTCGACTTCAACAAGGCCGAGCTCAAGCCCCAGGGCTACGCCAACGCCCAGAAGCTGGCCGATTACCTGAAGCAGAATCCCGAGCGCAAGGTGATCGTCGAGGGTTACACCGACAGCGTCGGCAGCGACTCCTACAACCAGCAGCTGTCCGAGCGTCGCGCCCAGGCCATCCAGACCGCCCTGGTCAGCGCCGGCGTCGAGCCGAGCCGCATCCAGGCCCGTGGCTATGGCAAGGCCTTCCCGGTGGCCAGCAATAGCAACGCCTCCGACCGCGCCCTGAACCGCCGCGTGGAAGTGACCATCTCCAACGACGCCAACCCCGTCGCCCCACGCATGTAATGACTGCGTGAAGCTCAAGGACCCCGCCCAGGCGGGGTCTTTTTTTGCCTGCGAGTCGGCTAGCGACGCTTGCCACCCAGCAGGGAGCCGAGCAGCCCCCGTACCAGCTGACGTCCGAGCTGATTGGCCGCCTGGCGCGCCGCGCTCTTGATGGCGTTGCCGGCAAGTTCGCCGACCAGATCGCTGAGCGCACCGCCCTGCCCGGCCTTGGTCTTTTCCGCTGCTGGCGCCTCCGCCGGTACCCGCTCGGCCTGACGCTCCCGCAGGATCTCGTAGGCCGATTCGCGATCCACGGCCCGGTCATAGCGACCCGCCTGGGGTGACTGACGGATCAGCGTCTGGCGCTCGGCTTCGCTGAGCGGGCCGACCCGGGATTGCGGCGGGGCGATGGCCACCCGCTGGACCATCGCCGGCGTGCCCTTGTCTTCCAGGCTGCCCACCAGGGCTTCACCGATCCCCAGGTCGGTCAGCACCTGCAGGCTGTCGAAGGCCGGATTGGGCCGGAAGCCGTCGGCCACCGCGCGCAGGGCCTTCTGCTCCCGGGCGGTGAAGGCGCGCAGGCCGTGCTGGATGCGCAATCCCAGCTGGGCGAGGATGGCGTCCGGCAGGTCGCTGGGCGACTGGGTGGCGAAATAGACACCGACGCCCTTGGAACGGATCAGCCGCACCACCTGCTCCAGGCGATCGCGCAGGGCCTTGGGGGTGTCGCCAAACAGCAGATGGGCCTCGTCAAAGAACAGCGCCAGCACCGGCTGGTCGGCATCGCCGCGCTCGGGCAGCTGCTCGAACAGCTCGGCCAACAGCCAGATCAGGAAGGTGGCATAGACCTTGGGCGCCTCGTGCACCAGGCGACTGGCGTCGAGCAGGTGAATGCGTCCGCGGCCATCGGCCTCCGGGCGCAGCACCTCCTCCAGTTGCAGCGCCGGCTCGCCGAAGAAGGCCTCGGCGCCCTGCTGTTCCAGGGTCGCCAGCCGGCGCAGCAGCGCCTGGGCCGAGGCGCCGGCGAACAGCGCGCGGTCTTCGCCCAGGGCCTCGGGCCGTTCGCGCAGGTGATTGAGGACGGCCTTGAGGTCCTTGAGATCGAGCAGCAGCAGGCCCTCGCGATCGGCCACCTTGAAGGCGGCGTGCAAGGCGGCCTGCTGGCTGTCGGTCAACTCCAGCAGATTGCCCAGCAACAGTGGGCCCATCTCGCTCAGGGTGGTACGCAGCGGATGACCGCGCTTGCCGTCGACGTCCCAGAGGGTGACCGGATAGGCGCGGGACTGGTGCGCCAGGCCCTGGGCGGCGATGCGCTCGGCCAGCTTGCCCTGGGGCGCGCCGGCCGCGCCCAAGCCGCAGAGATCGCCTTTGATGTCGGCGGCGAAGACGGCGACGCCGGCGTCGCTGAAGGCTTCGGCGAGGCGCTGCAGGGTCACGGTCTTGCCAGTGCCGGTGGCGCCGGCGATCAGACCGTGCCGATTGGCCAGCTTGAGAGGGTGGCCGAGGGGTTGGCCGTCGCTCTTGTCAGCAGAAACGGCAGTACCCAGGATCAACAGGGGCGTCGAGGACATGGCGCAGCTCCATAGCGGTTCTACGCCAGCTTAACCCGAGCGCTCGCGCTCAGGTGCGGTTGCGGATCCGCTCGACGATGGCGGTGGTGGAGCTGTTCTCCACCAGGCCGAGGATGCGCACCTCGCCGCCGTAGCTCTGCACGATCTGGGCACCGACCACCTCTTCCACGCTCTTGTAGTCGCCGCCCTTGACCAGCACATCCGGGCGCACCTGCTCCAGCAGGCGCTCCGGGGTGTTCTCACTGAAGGGAATGACCCAGTCCACCGCGCCGAGGCCGGCCAGCACCGCCATGCGCCGGTCGACGCTGTTGATCGGCCGGCCCGGACCCTTGAGGCGGGTCACGGAGGCATCATCGTTGACCGCCACGATCAGGCGATCGCCCTGGGCGCGCGCCTGTTCCAGATAGGTCACGTGGCCGGCGTGGAGGATGTCGAAGCAGCCGTTGGTGAAGACGATCTTCTCGCCATGGGCGCGGGCGTCCTCGATGGCCAGTTGCAGCTGTTCCAGGGACAGGACGCCGCGCTCGGAGCCTTCCGAGCGCTGTACCGCGCGCCTCAGCTCGGGGGCGCTGATGGCGGCGGTACCCAGCTTGCCGACCACGATGCCGGCAGCCAGGTTGGCCAGGCCCACGGCCTGGGGCAGGTCCTCGCCGGCGGCCAGGGCGGCGGCCAGGGTGGAGATCACGGTGTCGCCAGCGCCAGTGACATCGAACACCTCGCGCGCGCGCGCCGGCAGGTGCAACGCCGGCTGAGCGGGACGCAGCAGGGTCATCCCGTGCTCGCCGCGGGTCACCAGCAAGGCGCCCAGGTCCAGGCGCGCCATCAGTTCGTTGCCCTTGGCGACCAGTTCGGCATCGTCGGCGCAGACGCCGACGATGGCTTCGAATTCGGAAAGATTCGGCGTGATCAGGCTGGCGCCGCGATAGATGGAGAAATCCTTGCCCTTGGGGTCGGCCAGCACCGGTATGTTGCGGGCCTTGGCCAGCTGAATGAGGGCCTGATGGTTCTTCAGCGCGCCCTTGCCGTAGTCGGACAACACCAGCACCTTGACCCCGGCCAGCATGGCGGCGGTGTCCGAGGCCAGCGCCTGGGCATCGGTGTCGAAGGGCTCTTCGAAGTCGACGCGGATCAGCTGCTGGTGGCGACTCATGATGCGCAGCTTGACGATGGTCGGCTGCTGGGCGATGCGCTGGAAGCGCACCTGCACGTGGGCGGCTCTCAGGCTGTCGGTGAGGGCATCGGCGGCTTCGTCCTGGCCGGTGACGCCGACCAGATAAGCTGGCGCGCCCAGGGCAGCGATGTTGAGGGCGACGTTGGCCGCGCCACCGGGACGATCCTCGTGCTGGTCGACGCGCACCACAGGTACCGGTGCCTCGGGCGAGATCCGCGAGGTGGTGCCGTGCCAGTAGCGGTCGAGCATCACGTCGCCGACCACCAGGACCGGCGCGAGATCGAAGCGAGGCATGGTCAGCTTCATAGGGACAGGCTCCAAAGCGCGAAAATGGCGGCGATCATAGCATAGGGGCCAAGGCGCTCTGGAAGCGCCTGCCAGCAGGAGACGCCGGGGTCAGAGCCTGTTCATAATCGTGCGAGCTAGAGTCAAACGAGGCCTGAGCAAGCGGACCGGCTAGCGATCCTGGGCCATTCCAACGCGGTCTGGCCGACGCGCAGCAGATTATGAAAAGGCTCTTAGAGCTCGCGGCGCTGGATCCAGAACAGCTCGTGACGGCGTACGGCCTTGCGAAAGAACTCGTCTTCGCCGGTGCGCGGCCAGCGGCGACCGGCCAGCAGCCACTGGATGGCCCGACGCAGGCGTTTCTTCGCCGGCAGCGGCACCAGCAGGTCGTGCTGCATACCCAGGGCCATGGCCTTGTCCAGACGCCGCTCGGGCGTCAGCAGCGGACTCCAGGGCACCAGGGGCGCCGGCGTCTCGATGGCCGGCGGCAGGGCGATGCCGCCCTCGGCCGGGCCCATGGGCCAGCGGTCGTTGTCGTGCAGGTGGTTGGCGTAGAGCAATTCGAGCTCGGGCTGCCACTGGCTGAGGGCCAGGGCCTCGCGCAGGGCCTGGGTGCTGGCCACGTGATCGGCATGGGGATCGATCTGCGGATGCGGCAGCACCACCACCTCGGGACGGAAGTGCTCCAGCAGGGCCACCAGATCGGCCACCAGATTGCGCCAGGTGGGGGCGCCGTCGACATCTCCGGGCAGTTCCAGGGGATTGTGGCGCCGGGCGCTGCGCACATCGCTCTCACCGGACTCGCGGGAGCCGAAGGTGTCTTCCGGCGCCTGGCGCATGGCCGGCAATTGCAGGCAGTAGTAGCCCAGCTGCACGCAGCGCTCCGGCGGTACCCCGCCCCACAGCGGCGTGACCAGGCTGTCCCAGGTGCGCAGCCGCCCCTTGAGCCGGGCCGCGGCCTGGCGATCGAGGCCCAGGCGCTGGTAGTGCCCAGCCTCGATCTCGCCCTGGGTCAGGGTGACGATGCTGGCTTCCCGCGCCTGGCTGTAGAGCCCGAAGGCGGCCAGCTCGGCATCGTCGGCATGGGGCGCGATGACCATCACCCTTTTTTCGCGGAAATCCGGCTGGGCGAAGACATGCAGGCGCAACTCGCCCTGCAGCCGACAGAAGCGGGTCCAGAGGTGCAACTCGCCACGCCGCAGGGGCGCGGCATAGCCACTCAGATTGACATAGCGCCGCCCTGCGACGCCGCGCTCGAAGTCCTGGCGATCGCCTTCGTCGCCCGCGCGCAGGTGCACCCGGGGATCCAGCAGGCGACCGAGCCAACCGGCGCGCAGGCGGCATTCCAGGAACAGCGTCAGCTCGCCCGGCGGCAATTCCACCGCAGCCAGGCGACCGTGCTGCAGATGCAGGCCCAGCACCAGGGTGTCGGCAGGGAACTGGTAGCTGTAGTTGTCACGCGGCGAATAGAAGAGGTGATCGGCGAACCAGGCCTCGTGGCCGAGCCAGACCAGCAACGCCAGCAGTGGCGCGCTCCACCAGGGCCCGAACGCCAGGCAACCGAGCAGCACGACGGCGATGACCGCCAGGACCAGCCGCTTGTGGCGGCGGTGACGTTTGAGCAGGGCTTGTTTACGGGCGGTCATCTCAGCTCTCGAAGACGGTGACGCGGTGGCACCAGCGGTCCTTGTAGTCGCGATCGGCGCGGCCGAAGGAGTAGCGCAACGCCTTGCCGAGGGCGCGGGCATCCTGCCAGGCGGCCTGGGTGTTCAAATAGGTGAGGACGCTGCCGGGACTCAGGTCGCTGGAAGCGGGATCGACACCGCCGTTGACGTATTCGACGCTGATCCATTCGGGCGCTTCTACCCGATAGAGCACCTGGATCGCCACCGGACGCTCGCCAAGCATGAGCAGCGAACCGGTCATGAACTCCCGCAGCAGGCCGAACACCTCGGCCAGCCGGGCCTTGCCCGGTACCTCGAAGCCCCAGCGCGCCTCGAACAGCTCGGCATAGATCCGCGCCTGCTCGGCGCTGTCCAGCTCGGCCATGGGGACCACGCGCCCTCCGGCGTCTTCGAACAGGCGCTGCTCGCGACGCTGGTTGTAGCGGAATTTCTTCGACCAGGCTTCCGGCTCGCGGAGCATGGCCAGTTCTTCGCTCTGCCGGCGCAGACCGGCGAAACGCTCGTCGCACAGCGGCGACAGATAGCGGGCGCGCTGGCGCAGGGGCGCCAGCGCGCCCGGCACGGCCGGCAGGATGATCTCGGCATTGCCCAGGTCGAACAGGGCGCGCTGGCGGCGCTTCTTCAGCACGGTGCGCGAGAGCGCCAGTTCACGGCCCCAGCAGGGCACCGCGGCCTGCAGGCCGTCCGCGCCGGGCCAGCCCAGGTAGCGCACCGGGATGCCGGCCAGTTCGGCCAGGCGGGCGACCACTTCGGGGTGGCTGGCGACGCTGCCGCCATGGCGCTGCCAGGTGGCGGCGTAGTCGGCGGCGGAAATGGTCGTCCAGCCACGTTCGCGCCAGAAACGGAACCTATTCAGCATGGGACGCGGGCGTCGCGGGGGCGACGTCCTCGAATTGCTTGGCGTGCAGGCGCGCATAGTAGCCATTCAACGCCAAGAGCTCGCCATGACTGCCACGCTCGACGATGCGGCCATGGTCCATCACCAGGATCAGGTCGGCCTTCTCGATGGTGGAGAGACGGTGGGCGATCACCAGGGTGGTGCGCCCCTGCATGACGCGGTCCAGTGCGGCCTGGATGTGGCGCTCGGATTCGGTGTCCAGCGCCGAGGTGGCCTCGTCGAGGATCAGCAGCGGTGCGTTCTTCAGCAGGGCCCGGGCGATGGCCAGGCGCTGGCGTTGACCGCCGGAAAGCAGCACGCCGTTCTCGCCGACCTGGGTGTCGTACCGCTGTGGCAGGCGCTGGATGAATTCGTCGGCATAGGCCGCTTCGGCCGCCGCCTTGACCTGATCCATGGGCGCCCCGGCCAGGTCGCCATAGGCGATGTTGTTGGTGACGCTGTCGTTGAACAGGGTGACATGCTGGGTCACCAGGGCGATGTGCCGGCGCAGGTTGTTCAGCCGATAGTCCTGGATCTCCAGGCCGTCGAGCAGGATCTCGCCCTCTTCGTGCTGGTAGAAGCGCGGAATGAGATTGGCCAGGGTCGACTTGCCACTGCCCGAGCGCCCCACCAGGGCCACCATCTGGCCAGGCTCGGCGACGAAGTCGATGCCTTCCAGCACCGGCTTGTCGGTGCCCGGATAGCGGAAGGTCAGGTTGCGCACCTCCAGCCGACCCTGGACGCGCTCGCGTTCTTCACGACCGTCGTCGCGTTCGGCGGGCTCGTCGAGCTGCTCGAAGATGCTTTCCGCACCGGCTACGCCACGCTGGATGGTGGAGCTGACCTCGGAAAGCTGGCGGATCGGCTTGGGCAGCAGGCCGGCGATAGTGATGTAAGCAACCAGGTCACCGGGAGAGGCGTCGCCTCGAAGTAGCAGTACCAAGAACATCAATACAGCCATCGCCGTATAGATCACCAGCTGCAACATGGGTGTATAGACCGCTCCGGTCTTGGTCATGGTCAGCTGTTTCTCAGTATTCGCCTCGCTGGATGCAAGGAAACGCTGCTGCTCGTAGGCTTCACCACCAAAACTCCGCACCACGCGATACCCCTGAATGGCCTCGGAGGTGATGTGGGTGACGTCGCCCATGGCCGACTGGATCTTATTACTCTGCTTGCGGAACTTGCGGCTGGCGCTGGTCACCATCAGGGCGATCAGCGGCAGGATGGCCACCATCACCAGGGTCAGTTTCCAGTTCATCCACAGCAGCGAGGCGAAAAAGAAAATCACGCTCATGCCTTCGCGAATCACCACCTTGATCGCCTCGGTAGCGGCACCGGTCACCATGGTGACATTGAAGGTGATGCGCGAGATCAGATGCCCCGAGTTGTTGGCATCGAAGTAGCGATTGGGCAGACGGAGCATATGGTTGAACAATTTGATCCGCAGGTCGTGCACCAAACCCAACGAAACCCTTGCAAGAAAATAGTTACCGAGAAAAGAACCAATACCCTGCCAGACCGCGATGAAAACGATCATCAACGGTACAGCCTTCACCAAACTCAGATCGCCGATGATTGGCTTACCAGGAAACATCGCCGCGTCAGGGTTGCTGAGCCCATCGACGAAGTACTTAAGCACGTAAGCTAGTGCGGGCTGGGAAGAAGCAAATATCAGAAAGCCCACGATACTCAGCAAGAACATGCCTATGTAGGGCCGCACGTAGCCGAGCAGGCGGAAATAGATCTTCAGACTGGAGGTCTGCGCAGGGGAGTCTTGGCTCATGGTCTCGTCGTGACGCAAAAGCGCCATGTTAACACGCACCCGCCGCCGACCCAGCCAGGGGATTTTCCGCTAGGCTTGCCCTCCCTGCTCCGGAACGTCCGCCATGCCACCGCTGATCGCCACCTTTGCCGAACTCAAGGACCTCTGGCGCGTTGAGGTGCTGGATGCGCCGGGCAAGCCCTTGCGACTTAGGCGCCTGTTTCGGCGCGTAGCGGCGGAGAGAGTCCGAGCTTTCTGTTCTGGTATCGCCTGGCGCAATTTCTCTATTGCCGCCCGCGCGGCCTGCTCAACTATCGCAAGCTGGCCGAGCGCATCAATCGCCGGCTGATCCGCCGGCACAACATCGAGATCCTGCTGGGCGCCCGTATCGGTCCCGGGCTGCGCCTGCCCCATCGCATGGGCATCTGTGTGTCGAATCTGGCGGTGATCGGGCGCAACGTGATGATCCGCCAGCACACCACCATCGGCATCAAGAGCGACGATCCGGCGCAACTGGTCGGCATCTTCATCGGCGACAACGTCAGCCTCGGCGCCCACGTCTGCATCGTTGGCGACCACCTGACCATCGGCGACAACGTGGTGGTGGGCGCCGGCGCCCTGGTGATGCGCGACATCCCCGCCGACAGCCTCTACTACAGCCGCCACGAGGCGGTGATCCGTCCGCTGCCGGGCGCTACGCCCGGGGATGCCGCCCGCTGAGGATGGTCCGCAGCATCCGTGGCAGCACGCCATACAGATACAGCCGATTGCCCAGCAGCTGCCGCCCCAGGTAGCGCAGCACCTTGCCGCGGGAGGCGCCCTTGTAGTGCAGGCGCAGCAGCAGGGCGACATAGAACTTCTCGATGTCGCGAAAGCGCCGCTGGGCCGGGGTTTCCACTTCCAGCTCGGACAGCGAATGGTCGAGGGTGCCTGCGCAGCGCAGCTCGACCGGCTCCTCCTGCGCCAGCGCCTGGACCCGCAGGAAAAAGGAGACATCGACACCATAGAGGGCGAAGCGCTCGTCGAAGACATCGCCATGGCGGGCCGCGATACGCGTGGCCAGACGTTGCGTCAGGCACAGCCCCGAGCTGATAGTCACGGTGGCCCGGGGATCCAGGGGCCCCTCCGCGGTCACCACCGCCTTGTACTGGTGGGGATAGCGGATGGCACCGGCCCCCAGCACCAGGGGCACCAGCAACTCGGCCTCCTGCCCGAGCGCCTGCAGAAAGCGTGTGTCCACCACGGTGTCCTGGTCGAAGATCACCAGGCGCTCGGCGCCCAGCCGCAATGCCTGGTTGTAGACCCGGCTCAGCGGCGGATTGCCGAGGTCCTCCCTGACGAGTACCTCCGCCCAGCCTGGCGCGGCCAGCAGGCGCTGCTGCTCCGCTTCCTCCAGCGGCCGAGGACCGTTATTCCAGACCAGCAGGATGCTGTCGGCCGGCAGGCTGGCCGGTGGCTGGGCCAGCAGGCTGTCGAGGGTGGCCGACTCCCCGGGGCGCAGGCCATAGAGGACGACGAGAAAGAGCGTTCGCATGGGATTTCCTAAGGGTCGCGGCCTAGCCGCGCACCCGCTTGCGCAGGTAGTCGAGGGCCGCGCTGGCTTCGTCCGCCAGGTGCGGGCGCGGCAGGTCGTTGGGCCAGATGCCTTCGGCGAAGGCCTGGCGATCGCCGCCGCCCAGGCGCTCGCTCAGGGCCCGCTCCCACCAGACATGGCGGCAGGCGCGGGCGTAGCTGTCCTGAGTCGCCAGGCAGCCGTAGAGCAGCTTGCGGCCCAGGCTCGCACGCTGCTTGTCCAGCCCGGCCAGCTGCCACTTCACCCGCAGCCGGGTCCAGACATCGGGCAGCGGCTTGGTCAGGGGTACCTCCTGCCAGTGCTGCTGCAGCGCCGGTGAATAGTCCTCGCCATAGCGCTCGAAGAAGTGCGCCAGCATGAAATGCAGAAAGCGTTTTTCCGCGTAATAGTGCCGAATGGGCCCACGGGCCTCGCTGATGACCAGGTCCGCCAGGCTGAACGACAGGGCGATCTGCTCCAGGGTATGGACCTCCTCGTCATGCCCATGCCAGTCGTCGATAAGGGCGATGGCCCGCTCGACCCGCGGCAGATGGACCCGCGCCAGACCGCAGACACCGCTGTTGTAGAGCCGCGTCTCTTCCGCCGGCTCCTGCCCGCGCTCGGCCAGCGCGGCGGCGAAACGGACGAATTCGGGACGGACACGAGCCTTGCGCCAGAACCATTCCTCGATGTCCATCATCCCGCGATGGACATCGATGCTGTCGAACAAGGACGCCAGTGGTGCCTGAACCACGGTATCGCTATCCAGAAACAGCGTCTTGTCGGCCCGGGGCAACGCCCAGGCGATGGCGCAGGCCTTGCTGCGATGCAGATAGCCGTGCTGCCCCTGCCAAGCCTTGAGCGTCGCCCCCTCGATGGCCAATACTTCCACCGGCCAGCCGCGATAGTCCTGCGGCCGATCGGTCAGGATACGGAGGGCGATGTCCTGGCCCTGCCGCCAGTGCAGGGCGCTGAGCAGGCTGAACTTCAGCTCCTGCCGATAGGCCTGGGCACCGCCGTAGACGAAATACAGGAGTTGGCGTGTTGGGCGCATGTAAAGCTGCCGGCAAAAATCCGATTCTAGCAACAAGCGACCGGATAGGTCGCAAGGGTCACTTCACAGCCTGCCACCTTCGGGTAACATGCACGCCCTGACGTTGACGGGTCCTGCATGAAGCCTCTCGAACATTCGCGCTATCTCGAACTGCGCGACGCCGCCCAGGTAGTGGAAGCCGATCATCATGGCGACAAGGTCCTGCGCCTCACCGATGGCAGCTATCTCAAGCTCTTTCGCCGCAAGCGGCTGCTGACTTCGGCGGCGCTGTTTCCCTATGCCCAGCGCTTCGCCGACAACGCCCGCCAACTGGCCGAGCGCGGCATTCCCTGTCCGCAGGTTCTGGAGGTCTATCGCGCCGCCTCGCTGCAGCGTGATCTGGTGCACTACAGCCCGCTGCCGGGCGCTACCCTACGCCAGCTACGCACCTCGAGCGAGGCCGCGACACTGCGCCCCGCCCTGGGTCGCTTCATCGCCGAATTGCACGACAGCGGTGTCTATTTCCGCTCGCTGCACCTGGGCAACGTGGTGCTGACGCCGGAAGGCGAACTGGGCCTGATCGACATCGCCGATCTGCGCTGTCATGCGCGGCGTCTGCCGCTGCGCCTGCGGGTGCGCAACTTCCATCACCTGCTGCGCTACCGCGAGGACCGCGACTGGCTGTTCGAGCCCGGTCGCGAACCCTTCCTCAAGGCCTATGCCGAAGCCTGCCGCCAGCCCTTGGACTGGCGCGAACTCGACCGGCAACTGCAGGATTAGACCGGCACCGCCTGCCCCAGCGCCAGCTTGCGCCGGCGCTGCACCTCGGCCCCGGCGATCATCGCCGCGGGCAACAGCACCAGCGGCCACAACTCGTCCGGATTGCCGATCAGCTTGGCGCCGTCGAAGTTGAGCATCAGCAGGGCCACGGCCAGATAGAGCCCCCAGGGATCGCGCTGGCGCAGGGCCGCGCCCAGGCTGGCGAGCATCAGCACGCCGAAGATCAGTAGCGACACCAGGCCGGTGTAGATGCCGAAGGACACGAAGATATTGTGCGGGTGCTGGATGGCCTCGGTACCGTGCAGCAGGTCGTGACTCTGATAGCCCAGGCCGCAGCCCAGCCACCAGCCGCAGGACTCCCAGTCCTTGACCATGAAGTGGAACAGCTCGATGCGTCCCGAGTCCGCGCGGCCCCAGAAGGCGACGAACCAGGCTTCGGTGTGCACCACCTGGACCACCCCGGCGATCAGCAGGCTGACCAGAACCACCAGCGCCAGGGTACGCAACGGAAAGCGCGGAAAGGCGAACAGCACGCCAAGGGCGGCCAGGAAGCCGATACCCACCAGGCCGGTGCGGGTCTGCAGGGCGAAGGAGATGCCGACGATGGTGACCACCACCGCCGCCAGCAACTCGATCCAGCGTCGCTCGCGGATCCAGGTTGGCGCCGCCAGGCCGCCCAGGCAGACCATCCAGATGCTCACATAGATGGGATTGGAGATGCGTCCCGGCAGGTGGATGACCCGCTGGCCGACCGCATAGTGGCCGGTGAGCCAGAACACTAGACTGGAACCCACGGCATAGGCACAGACCAGCCAGAAGGCCAGACGCACGAAGCCGGGCCGGCGAAAGAAGTCGCCATCCACCAGACAGGCCACGCTCAGGACGAACAGCAGCACATAGAGGATGTGCTTGAAGAACTGTCCCTCCTCGGCCCGCGCCCCCGGCACGATGAACCAGGCGAGAAACACCAGCCAGAGCAGCAACAGCGGCGAGCGCCAGTCGATCAGCCGCGGGCGCAGGACGAAGAGGATCAGCGCCGGCAGGGCGATCGCCGCATAGTAGTAGCTGTTGATCCACTTCGCCGTCGGGATGCACAGGTAGGCGGCCATGAACACCAGCACCGCCAGGGTGAAATAGCGACTCTGCTGCAGGCGATCAAGCAAGGGCGTCACCACAACAGGGCTCCCAGGAGTGCACCGACCAGGAAGGCCAGTGCCAGTTTGATGCGTTCCATCCGCCGACGCTTCTGCTTGTCGTTGCGGTCCTTGTCGCTGACCACGTGCTGGCCGAAGCCGGTGTGCAGCACGGCATCGTTCTCCAGGATCAGCGCATGGCGATGAGCGTCGGCATAGCGCCGGGACAATTCCTTCTCGCCGCTCAGCTCGCCATAGGGGGCGTGCAGGAGATAGTCGGCGCGCCGGCGCAGGCCGGGATTGAAGGAAAAGCCCTGCCATTCGGGCTTGTGCGAGCCGACCTCGTAGAAGGCGATGCCCGCGTGCACCTGGCGCGACTTCAGATGGACGTAGGGGCTGTGGATCGCCAGGTCGTGGGCGTGACTGCGCAGCCAGACCTGCAGCGCCTGGGGATCGGCCTCCAGCAGCGCCTGGGAATCCTCGATGAAGCCCGGGCGATAGAAGGCCCAGTCGTCTTCGCAGTGAAAGATCCAGCTGGTCTCGACCCGGGCATAGGCGGCGTCGACGCTGCGCATCTGGCCGAGCTTGGGGTTGTTGACGATGAATTCGGTGTGCTCGCGCCAGTGGGCCGGGATGCAGTCGCGTACCGCTTCGTCGCCGGAGTCCTCGGTGATGAAGACGCGGCGGATGGGCGCGGTATTGAATTCGTCGAAGGTCGCCAGCGTCTGCCGGAGCAAGTCGAAGCGCCCGCAACTGGTGACGACCACGGAGATGTCGCTGTCGGCGGAAAACTGCACGTTCTACCCTTTCTGCCAGTTGAGTCGAAAGCCGGACCTCAGGCAGCGCATCAGCGTCCCAGCCTGCCGAGCAGGCGGTGCAGGAACCCCGGAGCGACTGCCGGTCGCAGCGCTGGGGTTATAGCCGAAACGATACGCTCACCCAAGTGGCCGAAAGCGAAAGAGTGACGCGCCAGCGCCTCTCCCGCCCTGGCAATGGCCGCAGCGTGCGCCGGATCGCCTCGCAACCGGGCGAGTTTCTCGCGCAATTCGTCCAGCGAGCGATAGAGCACCACGTTGACGCCATCCTCGAAACCCAGCGCCCGGTTCTCCTCTTCACCCTGGTCGTAGGTGAAGAGCACGCAGCCGCAGGCCATGGCCTCGAAGTTCTTGATCATGTATTCGCCCATGCCGACATCGGCGCCGACGAAGAAGCGGATGCGATTGAGGGTCTGCAGGTACTCGTCGCCCGAGCGGGTCTTGGTGATCAGCAGCGGCTCGACCCTGGCCAGGTCTTCCAGCAGCTGCTTGCGTCCGCTGTAGGCCACGCTGCCGAGGCTGCCGACGAAGCCCAGTTCGATGTCGCGTGCGAGACCCAGATCGCGCAGACGGCTGTCGTCGTAGCCCTTGGGCACGAAGTGGGCGTCCACCCCCTCCTCCTGCAGCCGCCGCGCCACGCCAGCGCCGGAGACCAGCACCCGGACGTGGGGCATGGCCCGGTAGTAGCGGCTGAATTTGCCGGTGTACTTGCAGGGGATGAAATTCTGGTAGGCGTCGTGTTCCAGCTCCACCAGGTTGGGCAGGCTGCGGATGAAGGCGACCTGCCTGAGCTGCTTCTTGAATCTGAGGAACAGCAGGATACGGTCGTATTGCTCGGGTCGGGGCACGGTGCGACGGAAATAGCCGCGCAGATCGGCCTGTTCCTCGTCGCTCAGCCAGCGCAGGTCGCACTCGCAGTGGGCGGCGATGCTGGCATAGAAATGGTCCAGCAGGATGCGTTGCTCCTTCTGGACCAGGAACAGGACGTTCACGGCGCCGGGGCCTTGAAGGCGGCGACCATCGGCAGGCGCCAGAAGTCGCGGCGCACGGCCTCGTCGGAGAAGCGTTCGGCCAGGCGCTCGCGCATGTGCTGCACGCAGGCGCGTCGCTGGCTGGGCGCCAGCCGGCCGAGGTGCTGCAGGCCCTGGCCGAGGGCGTCGGCGTCGCCCAGGGGGAAAAGGAAGCCTACCCCCTCAACGATCTCCCGGGCGCCGCCGCAGGAGGTGGCGATCAGGGGGACGCCGGCGGCCATGGCCTCCAGCAGGACCATGCCGAAGGGTTCGTGGTCAGAACTCAGGGCGAAGACGTCGAAGGCCTTGAAGTAGCGCCGGGCGCCTTCCACCTGGCCGAGGAACAGCACCCGGTCGGCGATGGCCAGTTCGCGGGCCAGGTCCTTGAGGTCTTCTTCCAGGCGGCCCTTGCCGAGGATCGCCAGCAGGGCATTGGCCGGCAGATTTGGCAAGGCAGCGGCGAAGCCGCGCAGCAGGGTGGCCTGGTCCTTGTCCGGATGCAGGCGGCCGACGTTGCCGACGATCCAGGCGTCATGGGGCAGCTTGAGCTCGGCGCGGGCCTGGTCGGCCGGCAAGAGTTCGCGCTCCACCGCCTCGACGTCCAGGCGGTTGTAGAGGGTCTCGATGCGCTCGGCCGGCCAGTCCTTGAGGCGCTGGCGAATCTCGTCGCGCACCGCGTCGGAGACCGCCAGCAGGGTCAGGCGCTTGCTCATCAGCTTGGCGAACAGCCGCCGGCCGAGCCGGTCGTAATCGCCAAAGGCATGGTGCACGCCGATCACCGGCAGGTTGGTGGCCAGGCAGGCGATCCAGATCGGCTTGAATCTATGGGCGATGACGAAGCGGATGCCCCGCGAACGGACGATCTCGCGCAGCGCCTGGATGGCGCCGAGCTTGAGCCCGCGCACGTCCCTGGAGGAGTACTCCAGGAACAGCACCTCGTCGCTGCCGCAGCCGGCCGCCACCTCGGCGTCGGCGGTGCCGGTGAGAAAGACCGTGGTGACGCGATAGCCGCTGCCCGCGAAGAGGCTGGCGGTCTGGCGGGCGCAGTCGAGGAAGGGACCGTCGTAGCCGTGACAGAACTGCAGCACCCGCGGTTCGGCGGAACGCGTCATACGCCAGCCCCCTCCTTGACCACCAGGATGTCTTCCATGATCAGGTACTGCAGATCCGAGCCGAAGAACATGTTCAGGGCGTCGGTGGGCGAGCAGACCATGGGTTCGCCGCGGCGGTTGAGCGAGGTGTTGAGGGAAACGCCATTGCCGGTGAGCTTTTCCAGCTCGACCATGAGGTCGTACCAGCGCGGATTGTGCCGACGCTCCAGCACCTGGGCACGGGAGGTGCCGTCTTCGTGGACCACCTCGGGCACCCGGCTCTTCCACTCTTCGTTGACCTCGAAGGTAAAGGTCATGAAGGGCGAGGGATGGTCGACCTTGAGCATCTGCGGCGCCACGGTGTCGAGCATGGACGGGCAGAATGGCCGCCAGCGCTCGCGAAACTTGATCTGGGCGTTGATGCGATCGGCCACGCCCGGCACGCTGGGGCAGCCGATGATGGACCGACCGCCCAGGGCGCGCGGACCGAATTCCAGGCGACCCTGGAACCAGGCCACCGGATTGCCGGCCACCATGATCTCGGCGATGCGCTGGGGCATGTTGTCGATCCGCTCCCACTTGGGTGCGTTGGGATGACGGGCGCAGGCGGCGATGACGTCTTCGTTGCTGTAGCCGGGGCCGAGATAGACGTGCTCCATCTTCTCCACCGGCACGCCACGGGCATGGGAAACGTAGGCGGCAGCGCCGACGGCGGTGCCGGCGTCGCCCGAGGCGGGCTGGACGAACAGCTCCTTGACCTCGGGACGGGCGATGATCTTCTGGTTGAGCTTGACGTTGAGCGCGCAGCCGCCGGCGAAGGCGAGCTTGCCGGTCTGGCGGATGATGTCGCCCAGGTAGTAGTCCATCATCTCCAGCGCCAGGCGCTCGAACAGCGCCTGCATGCTGGCGGCGTAGTGGATGTAGGGATCGTCGGCGATGTCGCCTTCACGCTTGGGCCCCAGCCACTCGATCAGCTTGGGCGAGAAGTAGTAGCCCTTGCCCTTTTCCTTGTAGCGACGGAAGCCGATGACGTTGGCGTAGTCGGTATTGATGATCAGCTCGCCATTCTCGAATTTCGCCAGGCGCGAGAAATCGTACTTGCTGGCGTCGCCATAGGGCGCCATGCCCATGACCTTGAATTCGCCATCGAGCATCTCGAAACCGAGGAATTCGGTGAGGGCGCCATAGAGACCACCCAGGGAGTCCGGATCGTAGAACTCCTTGATCTTGTGGATCTTGCCGTTCTCGCCGTAGCCAAAGAAGGTGGTGGCGTATTCGCCCTTGCCGTCGATGCCGAGGATCGCGGTCTTCTCGCTGAAACCCGAGCAGTGATAGGCACTGGAGGCATGGGCCAGGTGGTGCTCGACGGCTTCCAGCTTGACCTTCTTCAGGTCGAAGCCGAGCTGCACCAGGCACCATTCGATGCGCTTCTGGTAGCGGTGGTAGCGACGATTGCCGAACAGGATGGCGTCCAGGGCGCGATCCGGCGCATAGGCATAGCGCTTGGCGTAGTGCCAGCGGGCTTCGCCGAAGAGACTGATGGGCGCATAGGGAATGGCCACCACGTCGACATCGGCGGGGCTGATCCCGGCCTGTTCCAGGCAGAACTTGGCCGACTCGTAGGGCATGCGATTCTTGGCATGCTTGTCGCGCACGAAGCGTTCTTCTTCCACCGCGGCGATCAGCTTGCCGTCGATATAGAGCGCGGCGGAGGGATCGTGGCTGAGGGCGCCGGACAGGCCAAGGACGGTCAGGGACACAGGTAAAGCCTCTGTACAGGGCGAAGCCAGAGGAGTTCGCCGGGGTTTCGCGAGGCCGCTGCAGGCCCGCCTCGCCTCAAAAACGGCGAATTATAGCCGTTCAGGCAGGCCACGGGTAATGGCCGCACGCCGAGCGGGGCCTAGCGCACGGCGATTCAGCCCCGGTACAGACGGCAGGTCGGCGATCAGGCTGGCGGCAGGCGCTCGTCGAGCAGGCGATGCAGGGCGCTGTCGGCCGGCCAGTTGCGCAGCAGCCGGGCGCGGTCGCGGGCATAGGCGGCGGCGTAAGCACGGTCGCTGGCATGGGCCTGGAGGGCGTCGAGGTCGATCACCAGCCAGCGACCTTCATGCCAGATCAGGTTGGTGCCCTTGAAATCGCCATGGCCGAGGCGCTCGCGACGCAGGGCCTCGACCAGCGCCAGCAGGGCGTCCAGCTCGGCCACGGGCGGCGTGGAATCCACATAGGGGGCGAAGCGCTCCAGCAGATTGGGGCCCTCGACGAAGGGCGTCACCAGATAGGCGCGGCCGCGCAGGCCGAGGAAGCGGCGCTCGCGCACGGCCAGGGGCTCGGGGGTGGGAATGCCGAGGAAAAGCAGGCGATGGCCTTCGCGCCAGCTGTGCCAGGCCCGGCTCGGTCGCCAGAAGCGCGTCAGCCAGTGGCCGAAGCCCTTGATGTTGTATCTCTTGAGCACCAGGTCCTGGTCCTGCCACTGCACATGGGCCACGGTGGCGGCGCCGCCGTCCTTGAAGGTCGGCAGACCGGCCAGGGCCGCATCGGGATCGGCCAGCAGGCCTTCCAGGCGACTCAGCCAGCTACGGCGCACGGCGATCAGGCCGAAGGCGCTACGGGTGACGGCGAACAGGGTGCATTCCCGGCCGCTCTTCTTGAGGTAGTCAGCCAGGCGCCAGCGACGAATCTCGGCGGTTCGCGCCAGCAAGGCCTCCAGGCGCAGGGCGTGTTCGGCATTGACCAGCAGGTAGTGGATCAACAGCTCTTCCAGCTGGGCATCCAGGGTGGCGGGCAGCTGGGCGAAGAACACCGCCAGATTCTCCTGTACCCGTGCCTGGGATAGCGGCTGGCCGACGGTCTCGGCCTGGATGTCCGCCGCGTCTATGACCAGCGCCGCGCCGTCCTTGACCAGCAGGTTGTCCAGATGCAGATCGGCCTGCCAGAGGCCCTGGGCATGCAGGCGCGCCAGGGTGGCGAGGGCCGCGCCGAGCAATGCGTCCTGTGCTGGCGACAGGGGCGGTTCGGTGGCGATCCGCTGCCAGAGTTGCTCGACGCTGGGCGCCGTCTCGATGAAGTCGAACAGCAGCCAGGCGCCCTGCCCGCTCGTCTCGCCGCTGTCGAGCAGTGCCGGGGTCGGTGCTGCGGCGGCCGCCAGCAGGCGACAGCCCTCGCGCTCGCGGGCGAATTGCCGCGCGGCGCGCGCGCCCACCAGCAGCTTGGCCAGCACCCGCCGGCCCTGCCAGCGGGCCTCGCCGACATAGCGCTGATCGGGCAGCACCCTGAGCAGCGACAGCAGTTCCAACTCGCCACTGGGCAGTTCGATCCGCAGCGGCAGGGTCGGCGCGCGGCCGGCCTTGGTCAGTTGCTCCAGGGTCATGCCTTGCGCTCCTTGTGACGGCGACGCCCGGCCAGACGCCGACTCCAGTCGCGCACGGCGACGCTGTCCAGCGGCTGGTCCAGATAACTCGCCAGCAGGCGGGCGATGTCCGGCTCGCTCCATTGCGGCGCGCGGCGCAGCAGGGGTTCGAGATCGCGCAGGCGATCGCGCCGGCCGAACAGCAGCGGCCGGGTCTTTTCCAGATCGATCAGCCGCGCGGCCAGGCTTTCGCCCTGACGCTGCAGGAACAGATGCTTGGGATAGAAGCAGCCGTGCACCTGGCCGGCGCCGTGCAGCTGGCGAGCCAGTTCGCCGACGGCGACCAGCACCGCCTGGCGCTCCTCGGGGGCCAGGTGCGCCCAGACGCGCAGCCAGCTGTCGAGATCGCGCCAGTCATCCAGCGCCCGGGTCAGCAGGATGGCGCGCCAACCCTGGTCATCGCGGCGCTCGCCATAGTAGGCCAGCTCCAGCGCGGGGATGCCGCGCTCGGCATAACGGCGGATGTTGCGGCTCTCGCGGGCGAAGGTCGGCTCGCCCAGGGGGCGGGCCAGAGTGCGGGTCAGGTAGTCGCGCTGGCGCTTGAGGTAGTAGCCGCGGCCGGCCACGTCCAGGCGAAACACCTGGCTGAAGCCGCCACGCCCTTGGTTGGGTTCATCCACCGCCGTCAGGTCCAGCGCCCACAGCGCCTCGAAACTGTCCAGGCCATGGCTGGCCAGCACGGCCCGGTCCGCGGCCGCCCACCCCTCGTTCATTCCCGCCCCTTGAAATAGTCCAGCACCTCGCGGATGCGCCCCTTGTCGTTGTCGCTGAGGCGCGCGCGGCCGCGGTATTGCAGATAGAACCTGAGGCGCTGGGTGCGCGACAGCTGGTACTTGGCCACCTTGTCCAGGCAGGCCAGGTCCTTGACGATGCGCCAGCGCAGCCAGTGGCCGACCCAGAAGGCGCCGCCCGGGCAATCGATGAAATAGAGCACGCCCTGGCCATCCACCAGCAGGTTGCGCCACTTGAGATCGTTGTGGACGAAATGGTGGTCGTGCAGGGTGCGGGTCGCCGCGGCCAGCTGGCGGCTGACGTTGTCCACCCAGACCCGGTCGCGCAGCCGCGGATCCTCGCGCCTGGCCAGTTCGGCCAGGTCCAGGGTGTTGGGAATCTCGCGGGTGACCATGGCGCCCCGGGCGAAGCCCCGTGGCGAGCGCTCCATGCCCCAGGCCACCACCGGCGCGGTGGCGATGCCCCACTTGGCGAAGCGCTTGAGATTCTGCCATTCGGCTTTGACCCGTGGCCGCCCGACATAGCGCCGCAGCCCCTTGCCGGCGCCGTGGTAGCGCTTGACGTAGTAGCGGATGCCGTCGCGCTCGATGCGCACCACTTCCGACAGCGGATCGCTGGTCAGGCGTTCGCCGGCCAGGGCGAACACAGCGTCCAGCGTCGCGAATTCGGGCAAGTGGGCGACGCTGGAATCAATGCGCCAGTCAGCCATCAGAGCCGGTCCCCGTAGCGTTCCTTGCGCTCCAGCAAGGCGGCGGCCTTGCGTTCCAGGCGCGCCAGCAGCGGGGTCTCGTCACGCAGGATCTCGCGCAGCGGGCGCTGGAAGTAACCGCGCAGGAAGCGCAGGAAGTCGCGCTGGGTCAGACCGATCCCCAGGGCGGAGAAATACAGCCCGGCCAGGTCCTTGTCGCGCCAGCGCCGGGACACCTGGGCGCGGCACTGGGCACGGTGCAGGTCGATCAGCCAGAGTTGCAGATTAGCCACGGTGACCGGCTGGGCGGTGTCGAGCAGGAAATGACAGATGTAGCAGTCGCGATGGTTGACGCCAGCGCGGTGCATGGCACCGGTCATGCGCGCCACCTCGGCGATCAGCGCCCGCTTGAGTGCCGGCTCGGGCGGCTGCCGCACCCAATCGAGACTGAAGTCTTCGAGGCTGACGGTGGGCGCCAGCTCTTCGGTGATGATGAAGGAATGCTGGGTCGCCGGATTGACGCCGCGCTCGCCAAAGGCCACCGCGGTCATGGTCGGCACGCCGACCTGGTGCAGGCGCTCGATGGCCTGCCATTCCTGGCGTGCTCCCAGCACCGGCTGCTTGGCCTGCAGCAGATTCTTGGCGATCTCGCCCCAGCCGATGCCACGGTGGATCTTGACGAAATAACCCCGTCCCGCCACCTCGGTGCGCAGGGTGCGGCGCCCGTCCAGTTCACGATAGACCTGGCCCTGCAGGGCCTCCACGGCGACGAAGGGATCCTGGCCGGCCCAGAGGCTGGCGAAGGGCTCACGCAATTCCAGGGTCATGCCACCCCCAGGATGACATCGGCGGCGCGCTCGGGCAGCGAATAGAGATCGGCACTGTCGGCGAAAGCCAGGCCATTGCGACCCTGCACCGCCCGGCGCTCGGGATCGGCCAGCAGCTCGGTCAGCATTCGGTCCAGGGTCTCCTGAGCGAAGGGCGACGGCACCACCACGCCGGCGCGGGCCTCGTCGATGTAGTGGGCATAGCCGCAGACGTCGGTGACCAGCACCGGCAGCCCGGCGACCAGCGCCTCCAGCAGCACGGTGCCGGTGTTCTCGTTGTAGGCCGGATGGATCAGCAGATCGGCGCCGAGCAGGAAGCGCGGGATGTCGCTGCGCCCCTTGAGGATCTGGACCCGCTCGCTCACGCCCAGCGCCTTGGCCTGCAGCAGGAAGGGCTTGGGATCATCCTGGCCGATGGCGAACAGCCGGGTGCGCTTGCGCAACTCCTTAGGCAAAGAGGCCATGGCGCGCAGGCTGCGATCCAGGCCCTTGGTCTTGAAGCCGGAGCCGATCTGCACCAGGAGCAGCTCGCCCTCCTCCAGTCCGAATTCGCGCCGGAAGTCGGCGCGGATCTCGGCGGCGTTGGCCGGCGCGCGGCGATCGGCGGCGATGCCCGGCGGCAGGAGGTGGAAGCGCGGCGCCGGCGTGCCGTAGTGCTTGACGAACAGCGGCTGCTGCACCTCGGAGATCATCAGGATCTCGGTCGACGACTCGGGTGCGAACACCGCGCGCTCGTATTCGGCGAAGTGCCGATAGCGACCCCACTGGCGATAGAGCGGATTGCGCAGGGTCTGGGCCTTGTCCTCGAAACAGGGATCGGCGGCGTAGTAGACGTCCAGTCCCGGCATCTTGTTGAAGCCGATCACCCGGCCCACCGGATCGCGGGCGAGGTCGGCCTGCAGCCAGGCGTGGAATTTCTCGTTGCGCCGGTGATTGAACAGGGCGCTGACCCTGGCCACCCGCACGTCGAAGCCCTCCGGCACCGGGCCTTCCCAGATCAGGGTGTAGACGCGGATGGCGTGGCCCCGGCGCTGGCACTCCTGGGCGATGCGCAGGAAGTCCCGCTGCAGGCCGCCAAAGGGAAAGTACTTGTAGAGCACGAAAGCCAGGGTCATGCGGGGAGGTCTTCCAACAGCAGGGTTTCCAGTTCCAGTTCGACCCGCTCCGGGGTCAGGGCGGCGAGACTGGCCGATGGCTGGTCGCGCGGCTCATCGGTGCCGTCCAGCCCCACGGCGCTCAGGTGCACCTGGGAGCGTCCATAGGCGCCGACCTTCTTCGGACTGGTCGGGCCATAGAGCGACACGGTGGGCACGTCCAGGGCCGCGGCCAGGTGGCCGAGGCCGGTATCCACCGCTACGCAGGCACGGGCGCCGGCCAGCACCTTGGCCACCCCGGCGAGATTCAGTCGCGGCAGCACCTGGACGCCATCCAGGCCTTCGGCGATGCGTTCGGCACGGGCATGTTCCACCTCGTTGCCCCACAGCAGTCGCACCGGCCAGTCCAGCTGGCTCATGCGCTCGGCCAGTTCGCGCCAGTGGGTCTCGGGCCAGTGCTTGCTGACCCAGGTGGTGCCGTGCAGGAACACCACATAGGGCGTCTCGTTGGGGCCGGCCAGGCGTTGCCGATCCAGGCCGTAGTCACCCACGCCTGCCGGCAGCGGATAGTCCAGGACCTGGGCGAACAGCTGGCGGATCCGCTCCAGGGCGTGTTGCCCCTTGGCGACGTGGTAGCGCTCGTCATAGAAGCGGCTGGCCAGGGGCTCGCGGGCGGAGTTACGGTCCAGACCGGCCACCGGCGCTTCGGCGTAGCGGGTCAGCCAGGCGCTCTTGAGCAGACCCTGGGCATCGATCACCCGGTCATAGCGCTGCTCGCGTACCCGATCCTTGAATTCGCCCCATTCGCCACTGGCCCAGGCGGAAAAGGGCTGCTTGCGCCAGCGGCGCAGGGCCACCGGGATCACCTGGCTCACGGCCGGGTGCCAGGCGGGAATCTCGGCGAAGCCCTCCTCCACCACCCAGTCGAAGCAGATACCAGGGATGGCCCGGGCCGCATCGGTCAGGGCCGGCAGGGTATGGATGACATCGCCCAGGGAGGAGGTCTTGATCAGCAGCACGCGCATCTAGCCCACCTCGACCGGATCGGCGACCAGGCGGCCGAGCGCCTCCTGCACCAGGCTCGGCTGCAGCAGGCGCAGGCAATCGTAATGGCCGAAGCGGCAGGTACGGTCGAAGCAGGGACTGCACTCCAGGCCCAGGCGCACCACCTCGACCTGACTGGCCAGCGGTGGCGTGAAGCCCGGCGAGGTGGAGCCATAGACCGCCACCAGCGGGCGATCCAGGGCGGCGGCCACGTGCATCAGGCCGGAATCGTTGCTGATGACCGCGCTCGCACAGGAGAGCAGGTCGATGGCCTCGGCCAGGGAGGTACGCCCGGCGAGGTTACAGACATCTTCTTCGAAGCCAGGGGTGACCCATTCGCGGATCTCTTCGCCACCCGGGGCATCCTTCTGTGAACCGAACAGCCAGACCTGCCAGCCCTGACGCAGTCGGGCATCGGCCACGGCGGCATAGTGCTCGGCCGGCCAGCGCTTGGCCTCGCCGAACTCGGCGCCCGGGCAGAGCGCCAGCACCGGCCGGTCCAGGCTCAGGCCGAAGCGCTCCAGGGCGGCGTCGCGGCTGGCCGGGTCGATGGCCAGACGTGGCTTAGGATAGGGTTTGGGCAACTCCGCACCGGGCGCGTAGGCCAGCGCCATGAAGCGCTCGATCATCAGCGGATAGCGCGCCTTGTCCAGGGTACGGATGTCGTTGAGCAGGCCGAATCTCATCTCGCCGCGCCAGCCGGTGCGCTTGGGGATGCCGGCGAAATAGGGCACCAGCGCCGATTTCAGCGAGTTGGGCAGGAGGATCGCCTGGTCATAGCGGCCGCGCAGCTCCTGACCGATGCGCCGGCGCGTGGCCAGCTCGAAGGCGCCATGGCCGAGGGGAAAGCTCAGGGCTTCGCGCACCTCGGGCATGCGCTCGAGCAACGGGCGACTCCACTCGGGGGCGAGGACGTCGATCTGGCAGTCGGGGTGCTGGCGCTTGAGGCAGACGAAGAGGGTCTGCGCCATCACCATGTCGCCGACCCAACTGGGTCCGATGATCAGAATATTCATGCTGGAAGGCGATCGGCACCTAGCGGGTGGCCGACTCCCACTCCCCCAGGCCCGGCCTGATCGAAAGCTCGCGCACGGACATCGACATCTTGCCTCTCCTTACTGATGGCGGCCTAAAAGGTGGCCGGATTGCCGGACGGCGCGTCCAGCCCCAGGCCGTGCCAGATACGGCGTACTTCGTCGCGCTCGGCGAGAAAGCCGTCGGCCGGCACCTTGCCCGGCTGCTTCTGCAGCACCAGGCGGTGCAGCGCGGCGCGGTAGGCCTTGTAGGCTTCGCGCAGGGCAATGGCGTCCGTGGCCGGTACCAGACCAGCCGCCTCGAGGGATTCCAGGATGCGGATGTTGTCGGGAAAACGCAGCAATTCGGGATGCTGCCACGACCAGGCCAGAACGGCATATTGGACCATAAATTCGATATCGACGATACCGCCGGCATCCTGCTTGAGGTCGAACCACTGCTCCGGCCGGCGCGCATTCGGCCCCAGTCCGCCGGTGGTCACCGCGGTGCCGAGGTTGTCGAGCATCTTGTCGCGCATGCCGGCCACGTCGGCCTGCAGGGTCGCCAGCGCCCGCTGCCGACCGAGGATGCGCGCCCGCACCTCGTCGAAGCGCTCGCCAAGACGCGGGCAACCCGCCACCACCCGCGCGCGCACCAGGGCCTGGTGTTCCCAGGTCCAGGCCTCGCTCTGCTGGTAGCGCTCGAAGGCCTCCAGCGAAGTCACCAGCAGGCCCGCCGCGCCGGACGGCCGCAGGCGCATGTCCACCTCGTAGAGGGTGCCCACCGGGGTGGTGGTGGTCAGCAGATGGATGATGCGCTGACCGAGGCGGTTGAAGAACTGGGCGCCATCCATGGGCTTGGCGCCATCGGTCTCGGCCAGGGGATCGGCGTCGTGGATGAACACCAGGTCGAGATCCGAGCCGTGGCCGAGTTCGATGCCGCCGACCTTGCCGTAGCCGACGATGACGAAGTCCGGCTGGCAGGGTGAGCCGTCGCGCCGCTGCGGCGTGCCATGCCGCTGCACCAGCTGACGCCAGGCCAGGCCAAAGACCTCTTCGAGGATCACCTCGGCCAGCCAGGTGAGATAGTCGCTGACCTTCATCAGCGGCAGGCTGCCGGCGATCTCCGCCGCCGCCACCCGCAGGCTGTGGGCGCGCTTGAAGTGGCGCAGCACGTCCATCTGCTGCTCCAGGTCCTCTTCCGGCAGGCGCATCAGGCGTTCGCGCAATTCGGCGGCCAGCTCGGGCTTCTGTGGCGGATGATAGAGCCGGCCCTCGTTGAGCAGCTCGTCGAGCAGCGCCGGATAGCGAGCGATCTGCTCGGCCACCCAGGCACTGGCGCCACAGAGCTCCAGCAGCCGCGCCAGGGCCGGCGGATTCTCGCTGAGCAGGACCAGGTAGGCCGAGCGTCGCGCCACCGCCTCCACCAGCGGCAGTACCCGCTCCAACGCCCGATCGGGTTGCTCCTCGGCGCTGACCGCATCCAGCAGCCGCGGCATGAAGGCATCCAGGCGTTCGCGACCGGCGCGTTGCATGGCGCGCACCTGGCCGCTGGCACGCAGGCTGGCCAGCAATTCCAGCGCCTGCTCCGGCGCCTGGAAGCCCGCCTCGCGCAGTCGCGCCAGGGACTCCTCGGGGTCGAGCAGGTCGCCCCACAGTGGCAGCCAGCTGTCTTCCAGTTCGGCGCTCTGGGTCTCCTCCTCGGGATCGGCGATGGTCTGCTGGAAGTGCCAGTCGATGCGGCGGCGCCAACCGTCGAGCGCCGCGCTGAATTCGTCCCAGTCGGCATGGCCCATGAGAAAGGCCACCCGCGCCCGGCCCTGGGGATCCACCGGCAGGGTCTGGGTCTGCTGGTCGGCGATGGCCTGCAGCCCGTGCTCCACGTAACGCAGGAAGCAGTAGCCCTCGCGCAACTCGGCTTCGGCCGCCGCCGGCAGATAGTCGCGCTCGCGCAGACTGGTCAGCACCTTGAGCAGCGGTCGCTGCTGCAGTGCCGGATCGCGCCCGCCGTGGATCAGCTGATAGGCCTGGGCGATGAATTCCACCTCGCGAATACCGCCCGCGCCCAGCTTGACGTTGTCGGTCATGCCGCGCCGGCGCACCTCCTGGCGGATCAGCTGCTTCATGCTGCGCAGGGCTTCGATGGCGGAGAAATCCAGATAGCGCCGATAGACGAAGGGCCGCAGCAGGGTCAGCAGCTCGGCGCCGCTGGCCTGATCGCCGCCGACCACCCGTGCCTTGATCATGGCGTAGCGTTCCCAGTCGCGCCCCTGGTCCTGGTAATAGAGCTCCATGGCGGCAAAGCTCAGCACCAGGGCGCCGGCACTGCCATAGGGCCGCAGGCGCATGTCGACGCGAAAGACGAAGCCCTCCACGGTGGTGGCGTCCAGCGCCTTGATCAGTCGCTGTCCGAGGCGGGTGAAGAATTCCTGGTTGTCCTGCTCGCGCCGCGTGCCGCGCGTCTCCCCGCCCTCGCCATAGGCGAAGATCAGGTCGATATCGGACGACAGATTCAGCTCTCCCGCACCCAGCTTGCCCATGCCCAGCACCACCAGGTGCTGTGGCTGACCGCTGTGGCGTCCGGTCGGCACGCCGAACTGGCTGCACTGCTGGTCATAGAGCCAGGCGCAGGCCTGGTCGATGCAGGCGTCGGCCAGGTCGCTGAGGTCGCGGCAGGTCTCCACCAGATCGGCGCGCCGGGTCAGGTCGCGCCAGACGATGCGTACCTGCTGCAGCATGCGAAAACGCCGCAGCCGCCGTCCCAGCTCGGCTTCGTCCGGGCAGTCGGCCAGGGCCTCGCGCAAGCGCTGCGCCATGGCCCCCGGCGCCAGCGACAACTGCAGATCGCCGCTGTCGACCAGCGCCAGGCAGGGCTCGGGCAGGCGGCAGAACTGCTCGACGACGAAATCACTGAGAGCGGCCACCCGCCGCCAGTCGGCACGCTGCGCCGCGGACCAGTTCGCCTGGCGGGCCGCCGCCGCGGGCAGCGTGGCCAGGGCGTCGGCCAGGCGCCGGTCGGCGAGCTCGGCACAGGCGACGAGAGTCGGAGGCAGATCGGGACGAAGGAGGGGTATCATGGGCAGTCCTGCGCAGGGACGGTCGAACCCCACCGCCCTGCCACGACCCCCACCAGGGACATTCCGACGGACCACCTGGTCCGAGCGGGAACCGTTATCACGTCCGTGGTTCGGAGTTCGCGAGCCCTCGAGTAGAGCGTTCGACAAACGTCGAATTGTTTTTTATCGCATTACAGCTCGGAGCTGAAACGGATTTGAATTTGTAGTAAAACTACACGCCGATCGGAACCGTCCGGTCATAAATCCAAGAATTTTCGCTGCCCCCAAGAGGCCGGCGGCGACCCTGAGGCGACCGATTTTGGAAGCCTTTCCGCCCTGGAGCAAGCCATGCAAGATCTCGATCCCGTCGAAACCCAGGAATGGCTGGACGCCCTGGAGTCCGTCCTCGACCACGAAGGCGAGGAGCGCGTTCATTATCTGATGACCCGCATGGGCGAACTGGCTACCCGCAGTGGTACCCAGCTGCCCTACTCCATCAATACCCCCTATCGCAACACCATTCCAGTGACCAAGGAAGCCCATATGCCGGGCGACCTGTTCATGGAGCGGCGCATCCGCTCGCTGGTTCGCTGGAACGCCCTGGCGATGGTCATGCGCGCCAACCTCAAGGATCCGGATCTGGGTGGCCACATCTCCACCTTCGCTTCCAGCGCTACCCTCTATGACATCGGCTTCAACTATTTCTGGAAGGCGCCCAACGAAGAGCACGGTGGCGACCTGATCTACTATCAGGGCCATGCCTCCCCCGGCGTCTACGCCCGCGCCTACCTGGAAGGCCGCCTCTCCGAAGACCAGATGAACAACTTCCGTCAGGAAGTGGACGGCAAGGGGCTGTCGAGCTACCCGCACCCGCACCTGATGCCCGACTTCTGGCAGTTCCCGACCGTGTCCATGGGTCTGGGCCCGATCACCGCCATCTACCAGGCCCGCTTCATGAAGTACCTGGAGAACCGCGGCTACATCCCCGCCGGCAAGCAGAAGGTCTGGTGCTTCATCGGCGACGGCGAGTGCGACGAGCCGGAAACCCTGGGCGCCATCTCCCTGGCCGGCCGCGAGAACCTCGACAACCTGATCTTCGTCATCAACTGCAACCTGCAGCGCCTCGACGGCCCGGTCCGCGGCAACGGCAAGATCGTCCAGGAACTGGAAGGCATCTTCCGCGGCGCCGACTGGAACGTCACCAAGGTCCTCTGGGGCCGCATGTGGGATCCGCTGTTCGCCCGCGACACCGAAGGCCGCATGCAGCAGCGCATGGACGCCGTGGTCGATGGTGAATACCAGAACTACAAGGCCAAGGACGGCGCCTATGTGCGCAAGCACTTCTTCGGCGCCAATCCCGAGCTGCTCAAGATGGTCGAGGACCTGTCCGACGACGAGATCTGGAAGCTCAACCGTGGCGGTCACGACCCCTACAAGGTCTATGCGGCCTACCACCAGGCGGTCAACCACAAGGGCCAGCCCACCGTCATCCTGGCCAAGACCATCAAGGGTTACGGCACCGGTGCGGGCGAAGCCAAGAACACCGCGCACAACACCAAGAAGGTGGATGTGGAGTCGCTGAAGAAATTCCGCGATCGCTTCGACATCCCGCTGAACGATTCCCAGCTCAGCGAACTGCCCTTCTATCGTCCGGCCGACGACAGCGCCGAGATGAAGTACCTGATGAGTCGTCGCGAGTCCCTGGGCGGTCACCTGCCCCAGCGTCGCGCGCGCAGCCTGAGCATTCCCACCCCGCCCCTGGACACCCTGAAGGCGGTGCTGGACGGCTCCGGCGATCGCGAGATCTCCACCACCATGGCCTTCGGCCGCATCCTGTCGCAACTGGTCAAGGACAAGGACCTGGGCAAGCGCATCGTGCCCATCCTCGCCGACGAGGCCCGTACCTTCGGCATGGAAGGCATGTTCCGCCAGCTGGGCATCTACTCGCCCCACGGCCAGCTCTATGAGCCGGTCGACCGCGACCAGGTGATGTACTACCGCGAAGAAAAGGACGGCCAGATCCTCCAGGAAGGCCTCAACGAGGCCGGCGCCATGTCCTCCTTCATCGCCGCCGGTACCGCCTACAGCAACTACAACCAGCCCATGCTGCCGGTCTACATCTTCTATTCGATGTTCGGCTTCCAGCGCATCGGCGACCTGGCCTGGGCGGCGGGCGATGCCCAGACCCGCGGCTTCCTGCTGGGCGGCACTTCCGGCCGGACCACCCTGAACGGCGAAGGCCTGCAGCACGAGGACGGCCACAGCCACATCCTGGCCGGCACCATCCCCAACTGCCGCAGCTACGATCCCACCTATGCCTACGAGCTGGCGGTGATCATGCGCGAAGGCATCCATCAGATGATGGAGCTGCAGCAGAGTGTCTTCTACTACATCACCGTGATGAACGAGAACTACCAGCAGCCGGCCATGCCCCAGGGTGTCGAGGACGGCATCATCAAGGGCATGTACCTGCTGGAAGAAGAAAAAGGCGACTTCAAGCACCGCGTCCAGCTGCTGGGCTCGGGCACCATCCTCAACGAGGTCCGCGCGGCTGCGAGCCTGCTGCGCGAGATGGGTGTCGGCGCCGACATCTGGAGCGTCACCAGCTTCAACGAACTGCGCCGCGAAGGCCTGGCCGTCGACCGCTGGAACCGCCTGCACCCGCTGAAAGAGCGCCGCCTGACCTACGTCGAGCAGTGCCTGGGCGAGCGCCAGGGTCCGGTCATCGCCTCCACCGACTACATGAAGCTGTTCGCCGACCAGATCCGCCAGTGGGTCCCCACCGAATTCCAGGTGCTGGGTACCGACGGCTTCGGTCGCAGCGACAGCCGCAAGAAGCTGCGTGATCACTTCGAGGTCGACCGTCGCTGGGTCGCCGTCGCCGCTCTGCAGGCGCTGGCCAACCAAGGCAAGCTGGAACGCAAGGTCGTGGCCGACGCCATCACCAAGTTCGGCATCGACACCGAGAAGCGCAATCCCCTGGATTGCTGATGCGGCACACGGATAAGAGGAAACAACTGTGAGCGAGACCATCCGCGTACCCGACATCGGCAGTGGCGACGGCGAAGTCATCGAGCTGCTGGTGAAGGTCGGCGATACCGTCGAGGCCGAACAGAGCCTGGTGGTGCTGGAGTCCGACAAGGCCAGCATGGAGATCCCGGCCCCCAAGGCCGGCAAGATCGCCGCCCTGCACATCAAGGTCGGCGACACCCTCAAGACCGGTGATCTGCTGATCGACCTGGAAGGCGAGGACGCCGCCACCGGCAGCGAACCCGCCGCCGAGCCCAAGGCCGAGTCCAAGCAGACCCAGATCGAGGAAAGCGAAACCCCGACGCCGGCCGGCGACGAGGACGCTTCGGCGTCCGCCGGCGAAGGCGAGTCCCAGGAAATTCACGTTCCGGACATCGGCTCCAGCGGCAAGGCCAGCATCATCGAGGTCGTGGTCAAGCCCGGCGACACCATCGCCGCCGAGCAGACGCTGATCACCCTGGAGTCCGACAAGGCCAGCATGGAAATCCCCTCCCCCGCCGCCGGCGTGGTGGAGAGCGTTTCCGTCAAGGTCGGCGACGAAGTGGGCACCGGCGACCTGATCCTGGTCCTCAAGGGCGCCGCCAATGCCAAGCCGAGCAAGAGCGTCGAATCCAAGGCCGGCGACAAGCCCGCCAAGGAAGCCGCCGAGCCCGAGCTGCACGAGGAAGCCGCCGCCGAGCCGGCCGGTGAATCGATCGAGGAAATCAAGGTCCCCGACATCGGCTCCACCGGTAGTGCCAACGTCATCGAGGTGCTGGTCAAGGCCGGTGACCAGGTCAAGGCCGAGCAGTCGCTGATCGTGCTGGAGTCCGACAAGGCCAGCATGGAAATCCCGGCGCCCAAGGCGGGCGTGGTGGAAAGCGTCGCCATCAAGGTCAATGACCAGGCCAAGACCGGCGATCTGATCCTGACCCTGAAGGTGGCCGGTGCCGCGCCCAAGCAGGCGGCCAAGCCGGCTGCCGGCAACGCCGCCGCCAGCGCGCAGGCACCCGAGAAGAAAGCCGAGGCTCCAGCCAAGGCCGCCGCTCCTGCCAGCGCACCTGCCGCCGGCAAGGGCAAGAAGGTCCATGCCGGTCCGGCCGTGCGCATGATCGCCCGCGAGTTCGGTGTCGATCTGGGCGAGGTCACCCCGACCGGTCCCAAGGGTCGCATCCTCAAGGAAGACGTCCAGACCTACGTCAAGGACCAGCTGCAGAAGAGCAAGGCGGCTCCGGCCGCGGCCGCAGGCGTCACGGGTGGCGCCGGCATCCCGCCGATCCCCAGCGTGGACTTCAGCAAGTTCGGCGAGATCGAAGAGGTGCCGATGACGCGCCTCATGCAGGTCGGTGCCAACAACCTGCATCGCAGCTGGCTGAACGTGCCCCACGTCACCCAGTTCGACCAGTCCGACGTGACCGATCTGGAAGCCTTCCGGGTCGGCCAGAAAGCCGTGGCGGAAAAGGCCGGCGTCAAGCTGACCATCCTGCCGTTCCTGCTCAAGGCCTGCGCCCATGTGCTCAGGGAACTGCCGGACTTCAACGCCTCCCTGGCCCCCAGCGGCAAGGCGGTGATCCGCAAGAAGTACGTGCACATCGGTTTCGCCGTCGACACCCCGGACGGCCTGCTGGTCCCGGTCATTCGCAACGTCGACCAGAAGAGCCTCCTGCAACTCGCCGCCGAAGCCGCCCAACTGGCGGAAAAGGCGCGGACCAAGAAGCTCAGCGGTGACGACATGCAGGGCGCCTGTTTCACCATCTCCAGCCTGGGTCACATCGGCGGTACCGGCTTCACGCCGATCGTCAATGCCCCGGAAGTGGCGATCCTCGGCGTGTCCAAGGCCAGCATGCAGCCGGTCTGGGATGGCAAGGCTTTCCAGCCGCGCCTGATGCTGCCGCTGTCGCTGTCCTACGATCACCGCGTGATCAACGGGGCGGCCGCCGCGCGCTTCACCAAGCGCCTGGGCGATCTGCTGGCGGAAATCCGCAGCCTGCTGCTGTAAGCCACCACAGGACGGTAACGGCTCCCCGCTACCTTCTTCTGGTGTAGCGCAAGAACCCCGCTCATGCGGGGTTTTTGCTGTCAGATCAACCGAAAGATCCATGAAAAAGGTAGGATGGGCGCCCCGAGCGCCGCCCCTTGCATGCGCCGGCCCCTATCGGGCAACCTTGTCAGCCATCGCAGCGTACTGGCGAGGCGGAGAGGAAAAAGGATTAATGATTTGTCTGTCCTTTCCGATAAACCTAGGACATCTTTCCGTCTTCACAAGGACGCGGACCCTCGCATGAGTATTCACTCCGATGCTGCCGATGCCGCGGTAGCCGATCAGGCGGGCGCGCTCAGCGCTCCTGCCCGATTGGGCTTGCTGCGTTTCGAGCGTCTGAATGAAGCCTCCTGGGCGATGCTCTATCTCGATTCCCGCTGTGAAGTCAGCCTTGGCCTGCCCGCCCAGGCGCTGTGCTCGCTCATCGATGCCCCCTATGCCAGCCTGATGGAGCCCAGCGTCCGTCATCGCCTGCACGAAGACATCCAGCTGCAACTCGCCGAGCACGGCAGCTATCAGGTGCGCTACCTGTTCCACTCTCCGACGGCCCCGTACCAGGTGGTCGAGGTGGGCGAAAGCCTGCAGCGCCATGGTCGACCCCTGCTGCGCGGCTATCTGCTGCGGGTGATGAACGACGACGCCCTGGCCGGCGAATGGGAAGCCCACAACCTGGCCCTGCGCTCCACCCTGGCGCTCCTGCAGGACAGCCAGGACCACAGCCAGCAACGGCTGGGGATGGCCCAGGCGCGACAGACCCTGCTGCTCGAACTGTCCCGGCTGGCTCTGCGCCAGGCGCCGGTCGACGATGAACTGGTGCAGTTGCTGCGCGCCGAGGGCCCGGCCGCCTTCGCCGCGGATGAACTCAGCCTGTGGCGTTACGAGGGAAATGGCCTCGTCACCCTGTGCAAGGAAGAGCGCCTACCGACGCTGTGCAGCGACCACCGTCGCCGGTTGCGCGAGCAGGGCGTGATCGAAGACGCCAGTCAGGTGCTGCACCCGCCCCATACCGGGGGCGGGACGGCGCTGGACGTGGCGCTGCTGCATGACAATCAACTGACCGGTCTGCTCTGCCTGAGACGGGACCGCCCGGCCACCTGGGAAGCCGAGGACGTCGCCTTCGCCCGCAACCTGGCGGAGTGCCTGGCCGCCCTCCTCCAGCAGCCGGAGCGCCTGCCCAAGGTCGCTCATCCCCTGACCCGGGTGATGGAAGCCAGCAACGATGCCTTCCTGCTGCTGGATGCCAGCGGTTGCCTGGAACACGCCACCGACAGCTTCGCGCGGATTACCGGGTACCCCATCGGCAAGCTTCAGGGCCTGCACGTCGAATCCCTGCCGGCCCTGGAAAACTGGGGCGAGCTGCTCTACGAAGCCTGGCAGCGGTTGGCGCACCAGGACAGCTGGCAGGGCGAACTGCGCTGCTATCGCCGTGACGGCGAGACCTACTGGGGCCAGCTGTCGCTGTCCAAGATCCAGCAACCCAATGGCGACCTGCAGGGCTATCTGGGCATCTTCCAGGACACCAGCAAGACCCGCTTCGCCCAGCAGCACAACGACGAACTGGTGTTTCGCGACAGCCTCACCGGGCTGGCCAACCGCAGTCACTTCATCGCCCGCTTGGAAGCGCGCCTGGAGCAGTCCAATCCGAGCCGCGAACACTCGCTGCTGCTGGTGGACGTCGACAACTTCAAGAGAGTCAACGACAGTCTCGGTCACCGCATCGGTGACCAGTTGCTGGTGGGTCTGGCTCGGCGCCTGCGCAGCGCGCTGGGCAAGGGCGCACTGATCGCCCGCATCGCCAGCAACGAATTCGCCGTGCTGCTCGAAGGCATGGATGCGGTCTCCGCTGACAGCCTGGCCCGCGATACCCTGGTGGCCCTGGATCCGCCACTCTATGTGGAGGGCCACCCGACCCTGATCAGTTGCTCGATCGGCCTGACCACCGCCCGGCCACACGAGACCGATCCGCAGACCCTGATCAAGCACGCCGGCCTCGCCCTGCACAGGGCCAAGGCCACCGGCGGCCATCAGGTCCAGGTGTTCACCGAGGCGCTGATCGCCGAAGCCAGCAACAAGCTGTTCGTGCAGAACAACCTGCGCCGGGCCCTGGAGCAGAACGAACTGCTGGTGCACTACCAGCCCAAGGTCTGCCTGAAACGCGCCAAGCTGCTCGGCCTGGAAGCCCTGATCCGCTGGCAGCACCCGGAAAAGGGCATGATCCGCCCGGACCAGTTCATCAGCATCGCCGAGGAAACCGGGCTCATCGTGCCCATCGGCAAATGGGTCATCCGCGAGGTCTGCCGCCAGCTGCACCGCCTCGACGCCGCCGGCTTCGACGATCTGCAGATCGCCATCAACCTGTCGCCCAAGCAGTTCACCGATCCCGACCTGGTGCAGTCCTTCGTCACCATCCTCGACGAGGAGGGCATCGCGCCCAAGCGTCTGGAGCTGGAACTGACCGAAAGCCTCTTGCTGGATGCCACCGACGCCACCCGCAACACCCTCGAAGCCCTCAAGCGCCTGGGCATGAGCCTGGCGATGGACGACTTCGGCACCGGTTATTCGTCGCTCAGCTACTTGAAAAAATTCCCCATCGACATCATCAAGATCGACAGGAGTTTCATCAAGGACATCCCGGACAACCAAGACGACATGGAAATCACCTCCGCGGTGATCGCCATGGCCCACAACCTGCGGCTGCAGGTGGTTGCCGAGGGCATCGAGACGACTGAACAGCTGGCTTTCCTGCGCCACCATCGCTGCGATATCGGCCAGGGCTATCTGTTCGACAAGCCCATCCCGGCCGACCAGCTCGACGCCGCCCTGGGGCGTTACCTGCCGACACGCTGACCCGCCACGCGGACTCGACCCCGCTGCAGCGATTTTGCGTACACTGAGCTTTTCGCCTGGCCCTTTCCCACGAGGTATCCCATGGTCCTGCGTTCCGAAATCCTGACCAAGAAGACCCATCTGCCTGCCGCCGAGCAGGCGCTGCCCGGTCGCGAGACGGCCATGGCCGTGCCCGCGGCCCACTATGTCAACGGCAATCCGTTGCAAGGCCCCTTCCCCGCCGACCTGCAGAGTCTGGTGGTGGGCATGGGCTGCTTCTGGGGCGTCGAGCGGCGCTTCTGGCAACAGCCAGGCGTCTGGACCACCGCGGCGGGCTATGCCGGCGGCCATACCCCCAATCCGACCTACGAAGAGGTCTGCTCGGGTCTGACCGGGCATACCGAGGTGGTGCTGGTAGTGTTCGATCCGGCCCAGACCTCGCTGGAGGCACTGCTGAAGATCTTCTGGGAAGCCCACGATCCGACCCAGGGCATGCGCCAGGGCAACGACGTCGGCACCCAGTATCGCTCGGCGCTGTACTACACCAACGACAGTCAGCGGGAAGCCTTCGAAGCCAGCCAGGCCACCTTCCAGGCGCAACTGGCCGACGCCGGTTATGGCGAGATCACCACCGAGATCGCCCCGCTGCCGCCCTTCTACTACGCCGAGGCCTATCACCAGCAGTACCTGGCGAAGAATCCCAACGGCTATTGCGGCCTGGCCGGCACCGGTGTCTGCCTACCGCCCAGCCTGGCGGTCTGATCCCGAACCGCTACGGCGACTCTCTTTGTTGGGCTTCGGCGGTAGAGCTGCCCCAACCCAATCTACGCCGACCTTCCTAGTGGGTCGGGTTGAGCGCAGCGAAGCCCAACGTCCCCAGGCTCGACACCCTACTGTTGGGCTTCGGCGGTAGAGCTGCCTCAACCCAACCTACGCCGACCTTCCTAGTGGGTCGGGTTGAGCGCAGCGAAGCCCAACAGCGCCGGGCTTGCTATTCCGCGATCAGCCAGTCCAGCCGCCAGCTGCCTTCGCCCTGGGCCAGATGCTCGGCCAGCCAGGGTAGCAAGTCGCGCAATTCTTCCTCCAGGCCCCACGGCGGATTGACGATGGCCAACCCCGAGCCATTGAGCCGGGTGGGATCGTCCGCCGCACGGATCAGCAACTCGACGTTGAGCAGCTTGGGCGCGCCACTGGCCTGCAGACCGGCATGAAAGCGTCTGAGCTGACGGCGATCCTTGATCGGATACCAGAGCATGATCACCGTCTGGCGCATGCGGCCGATGGCTTCCTGTACCGCCTTGACGCAACGCTCCAGCTCGTCGGCCTTCTCGAAGGGCGGATCGATCAGCAGCAAGGCCCGACGCTCGGGAACCGGCAGCAGCGCGCGCGGCAGCAGCCAGCCATCCTTCTGGTGCACCGCGACCCGGCGATCACGGGCCATGTTTTCCTTGAGCAGGCGACCATCCTCGGGGTGCAGCTCGTTGAGCAGCAGGCGATCCTGGGGACGCAAGGCCTGGCGCATCAGCTCGGGCGAGCCGGGGTAGTAGCGCAGCGCGCCGTCGGGATTGAGCGCGGCCACCGCCTCGCGATAGCCGACGAAGGCCGCCGGCGCGGATTCCAGCGTCCACAGCCGACCGATCCCCTCGCGCCATTCGTCGGTACGACTGGCCTGGTCGCCGGCCAGGTCGTAGCGACCGACGCCGGAATGGCTGTCCAGGTAGGCGAAGGGCGTCTCCTTGCGCGCCAGCAGCGCGGCCAGGCGCAACAGGGTGGCGTGCTTGAAGACATCGGCGTGATTGCCGGCGTGGAAGGCGTGTCGGTAATTCATGGGATACTCCAGCGTCAGCCCTACAGTGTACCGTCTTCCTCGGGCGCCAGCGGCGTCGCGCTTTGACACCCCGGCCACCCAGCGGGTTAAATCCCTGGTTCTTCAATTCTTTACCCCAGGAGTCACGCTTGGACGCTGTCACCATCAACAGCTTGTTCTTGATCGGTGCGGTGCTGATCGGCCTGTCGATTCTGGTCAGCTCGATTTCCTCGCGGGTCGGCATCCCGATTCTGGTGATCTTCCTGGTGGTCGGCATGTTCGCCGGCATCGACGGTCCCGGTCACATCGCCTTCGACAACTATCCGATGGCCTACCTGGTGGGCAACCTGGCGCTGGCGGTGATCCTGCTCGATGGCGGCATGCGCACCCGGGTGTCGAGCTTCCGGGTGGCGCTCTGGCCGGCACTGTCGCTGGCCACCGTGGGGGTGATGATCACCACCGGCCTGACCGGGGTCGCCGCCGCCTGGCTGTTCGACCTCAGCCTGCTGCAGGGCCTGCTGATCGGCGCCATCGTCGGTTCCACCGATGCCGCGGCGGTGTTTTCCCTGCTGGGTGGCCGCGGTCTCAACGAACGGGTCACCGCCAGCCTGGAAATCGAATCCGGCAGCAACGACCCCATGGCGGTGTTTCTCACCGTCACCCTGATCGAGATGCTCGCCAGCGGCCAGAGCGGCTTCAGCTGGAGTCTGCTGGGTCACTTCGTCAGCGAATTCGCCATCGGCGGGGTGATCGGCCTGGGCGGTGGCTGGCTGCTGCTGCAGCTGATCAACCGCATCCACCTCGCCGACGGCCTCTATCCGCTGCTGGCCATCAGCGGTGGCCTACTGATCTTCGCCCTGACCAACGCCGCCCATGGCAGTGGCATCCTCGCGGTCTACCTGGCCGGTCTGCTGATGGGCAATCTGCCGATCCGCAGCCGCCACGGCATGCTGCACATGCTCGACGGCATGGCCTGGCTGGCGCAGATCGGCATGTTCCTGGTGCTGGGCCTGCTGGTGGAGCCGCACAACCTGCTGCCCATTGCCCTACCCGCCCTCGGCCTCGCCCTGTGGATGATCCTGGTCGCCCGGCCGCTGTCGGTGGCCATTGGCCTCTTGCCCTTCCGCGCCTTCCACGACCGCGAGAAGGCCTTTATCGCCTGGGTCGGGCTGCGTGGCGCGGTCCCCATCATCCTGGCGGTGTTCCCGATGATGGCCGGGCTGCCCCAGGCCCAGCTGTTCTTCAACGTGGCCTTCTTCATCGTGCTGGTGTCGCTGCTGGTGCAGGGTTCCAGCCTGCCGCTGGCGGCCAAGCTGCTCAAGGTGACGGTGCCACCGGAGCCGGCGCCCTTCTCCCGCGCCGGTCTGCAGGTCCATCCGACCAGCGAATGGGAGCTGTTCATCTATCGCCTGGGCGCCGAGAAGTGGTGCATCGGCGCCGCCCTGCGGGAGTTGAAGATGCCCGAGGGCACCCGTATCGCCGCGCTGTTCCGCGGCGAGACCCTGCTCCACCCCTCCGGCAGTACCACCCTGGAAGCCGGCGACATCCTCTGCGTGGTCGGCCACGAGCACGATCTGCCGGCCCTGGGGCGGCTGTTCAGCCAGGCACCGCAGCAGACCCAGAGATTCTTCGGCGACTTCGTCCTGGAAGCCGACGCCGAACTCAGCGCCGTGGCCGCGCTGTACGGCCTGCAACTGGGCGAGGTGGACGGCAACCAACGCCTCGGCAGCTTCATCACCCACGAGATCGGCGGCGAACCCATCGTCGGCGACCTGGTGGAGTGGAACGGCCTGGTCTGGATCGTCGCGGCCATCGAGAACAAGCGCGTGCGCAAGGTCGGCGTGAAGTTTCCCGAAGGCAACAGCAGCGGGCCCGCGCTCTTTCTTTAACGGTGGATGAACGGGGTTCGCGGCTCGAGGGGTGCCGCCTTGCGCCCCAGGCAGCCTGGCTTTAACCTCGCGCCTTTCCACTGCCCGACGCCTGCCGCATGCACCGCCTGTCCGCTCTGCTTCGCGCCGCCGCTCTCTGCGGTTGCCTGTTCACCTTTCCCGCCGTGGCTCAGGATTCCGGGCCGCCCGATGCCCAGCAGGTTCAGCAGAATCTGAACAGTCTGGCCGATCGCAAGCTGCCCGCCCCCGAGCAGAGCGCCGCCCAGGACAGTCTGCAGCAGACCCTCAAGCTGCTCGATCAGCGTGACCAGTACGTCAAGCAGCTGGCCGATCTGCGCCAGCACCTGGCCCAGGCACCGCAGCAGATCAAGGATGCCCAGCGGCAACTGGCGCGGCTGCGCGCCGAGCCGATCAAGCCGGCCGAACAGCGCTATGCCGGCGCTACGCCCCAGGCTCTGGAGCAGCGCCTGAGCGAGACCAGCCTGGCGCTCAACAGCGTGCAGGACGACCTCAATGCGGCCAACAGTCTGGTGATCAATGCCCAGACCCGCCCCGAACGCGCTCAGGTGGACATCGCCAATCTGCAGACGCGCCTGCAGCAGATCGCCGATCTGCTCAAGACCGGGCGCGAGAACGCCAAGCCCCTCACCACCGAGCGGCGCGGTCAGTTGCTGGCGGAGCAGGCGGCCGCCAATGCGCAGATCCAGCTGCTGCGCCAGGAACTGGGCGGCAACAGCGTGCTGCAGGATCTGGGGGCCATCCGCCGCGAACTCTTCACCGAGCAGGTCAAGCGCTACGAGCAGGAGACCCTGGACCTGCAGACGCTGATCAGCGGCAAGCGCCGTCAGCAATCGGAAAAGACCCTGGCCGAAGCCTCTCGCGAATCGGAAAAGACCGCCGGAGACGATGTGCTGTCCCAGGAGACCGGGCTCAATCTGCAGCTGTCGGACTACCTGCTGCGCGCCACCGATCGCCTCAACGACCTCAACCGCCGCAATCTCGAGTCGCGCCAGCAGCTGGATCAGCTCAAGCAGACCACCGAAAACATGGAACAGCAGATCGGCGTGCTCAAGGGCAGCGTGCTGCTGTCCAAGCTGCTCTACCAGCAGCGGGCGGCGCTGCCCTCGGTCAAGGTCAACAAGGACCTCACCGACGACATCGCCGATCTGCGCCTCTATCAGTTCGAACTCAATCAGCAGCGCGCCCAGATCGCCAATCCGGAAGGCTATGTCGACACCCTGCTGTCCAAGCAGCCGCCGGAAAAGGCCACCCCGCAGCTGCGTCAGCAACTGCTCGACCTGCTCAAGACCCGCAGCGAATTGCAGGAGCGCCTCAACACCGAACTCAATGCCCTGCTCAGCGAATCCATCGATCTGCAGCTCAACCAGAACCAGCTGCGCAGCACCATCACCAGCCTGCGCGGCACCCTCGACGAGCAGATGTTCTGGATCCCCAGCAACAAGCCGCTGGACTGGAACTGGGTCAAGACCGCCCCCCGCAAGCTGCTGCAGCAGCTGCGCGACGTGCCCTGGGGCTCCAGCCTGCATGAACTCTATGTCGGCCTGGCCGAGCGGCCGCTGCTGCTGCTGCCGCTGGTGCTGGCCTTCGCCACCCTGATCTGGCAACGCCCGCGCATCCATGGGCGGGTCAACAAGCTCAACCAGGACATCGGCCACTATCAGCGCGACAGCCAGCTGCACACGCCCCAGGCCATCCTCCTCACCATCCTGCTGGGCCTGCCGGCGAGTCTGGTGCTCTGGCTGGGCGGCGTGGCCCTGGAGGGTGACGAACGCGGGGTCAACGCCGCCATCGGCGCGGCGCTGCTGGAGATCGCCGCCGGCTGGCTGGTGTTCTACACGGTGTATCGCCTGCTGGCCTCCGGCGGCGTGGCCGAGACCCACTTCCGCTGGACCCGGCCCCAGGCGCAGTCGCTGCGCCGGCTGGTCAGACGGGTGGGCCTGCTGGCCCTGGCGCTGATGGCGGTGGTGGCCATCGCCGAGCGTCAGCTGGCGGGGCTGGCCGACGACGTCCTCGGTATCCTCATCGTCCTGGTCGCCTATGCCAGCCTGGCCTGGATGCTCGGTCGCTCCCTGCTCAATGCCACCGCCCGCGAGCGTCTGCCGTTCTTCCGCCTGCTGCTCGGCCTGATGATCACCGCCATTCCGGCCGTGCTGTTCTTCGCCGTGCTCTTCGGCTACTACTACACCGCGCTCAAGCTCACCGATCGCCTGGTGGACACCCTCTATGTGCTGATGGCCTGGATCATCCTCGAAGCCACCCTGGCCCGTGGCCTGAGCGTGGCCGCGCGGCGCCTGGCCTACCAGCGCGCCATCCAGAAGCGCCAGGCGCAGCAGGAAGACGCCGAGGGCGTCGAGGTGGTGCAGGAGCCGACCCTGGACATGGAACAGGTCAACCAGCAGTCCTCGCGCCTGCTGCGCCTGACCCTGCTACTGGCTTTCCTTGGCGTGCTCTACCTGGTCTGGGCCGATGTGGTGGCGGTGTTCTCCTACCTGGACAACGTCACCCTCTACCAGTACACCAGTGGCACCGGCGCCGCCGCCACCCAGGTGCCCCTGACGTTGCGGGTGTTCATCATCGCCCTGGTGATCGCCGGTCTCACCGTCGCCCTGGCGCGCAACCTGCCGGGCCTGCTGGAGGTGCTGGTGCTGTCGCGGCTGAATCTGGCCCAGGGCAGCGCCTACGCCACCACCACCCTGCTCTCCTACGTCATCGTCGGCTTCGGCACCGTGACCACCCTGGCGACCCTGGGGGTGAGCTGGGACAAGCTGCAGTGGCTGGCCACCGCCCTCTCGGTCGGTCTGGGTTTCGGTCTGCAGGAGATCTTCGGTAACTTCATCTCCGGCCTGATCATCCTCTTCGAGCGCCCGGTGCGTGTCGGCGATCTCATCACCATCGGCAACGTGACCGGCACGGTGAACAAGATCCGCATCCGCGCCACCCATATCACCGATGCCGACCGCAAGTCGGTGGTGGTGCCCAACAAGACCTTCGTCACCAGCCAGCTGATCAACTGGACGCTGACCGACACCGTCACCCGTATCGTGCTGACCTTCGGCGTCAATCGCGGCAGCGACCTGGCCCAGGCGCAACAGCTGATCATGCAGGCGGTGAAGGAGAATGCGCGCGTACTGCACGACCCGGAGCCCTCACTGTTCGTCACCCACTATGGCGCCACCACCCTGGATCACGAACTGCGCATCTATGTCCGGGAACTGGGCGATCGCAGCGCCGCCACCGATGAGCTGATCCGCCGGGTGGACCAGCTGCTGCGCGAGGCCGGCATCAACCTGCTGTCGACGCCGCAGATGGAAATAACTCTGAAGAATCGACACGGAGCGGAGAAACAACTGGGTAAAAAGCCTCTCCTACCTGAAGGGGATACCCAGCAGGAGGCCGAGGATCCCAAGCCACCCAAGGCCTGACGGCCCCTGCGCGGATAGTTCGGGAGACCCATGAAACAGCTGCTCGACCTGACCTTCGACAACAGATTCGCCCGCCTGGGCGATGACTTTTCCACCCGTATCGACCCCCGGCCGCTGGACGATCCGCGGCTGGTGGTCGCTTCGCCCGCCGCCCTGGCGCTGCTGGATCTGGACCCCTCGGTGGCCGAGACGCCCGAGTTCACCCAGGTGTTCGCCGGGGCCCAGCTCTGGGACAGCGCCGAGCCCCGGGCCATGGTCTATTCCGGCCATCAGTTCGGCGCCTACAACCCTCGCCTCGGCGATGGCCGCGGCCTGCTGCTGGGCGAAGCGGTCAACGACTGCGGCGAGCACTGGGACCTGCACCTCAAGGGCGCCGGCCTCACGCCCTTTTCGCGCATGGGCGACGGGCGCGCCGTGCTACGCTCCTCCATCCGTGAATTCCTCGCCTCCGAAGCCTTGCACGCCCTCGGCATCCCGACCACCCGCGCCCTGTGCGTGATCGGCTCCGCCACCCAGGTGGTGCGCGAGCGACTGGAAACCGGCGCCACCCTGCTGCGCATGGCCCCCAGCCACGTGCGCTTCGGCCATTTCGAATACTTCTACTACACCCGCCAGCATCAACTGCTGGAGCAGCTGGGCGAACACGTCCTGAACGCGCACTTCCCCGAGTTGCTCGCCAGCCCCGATCCCTGGGCGGCACTGTTTCGCGAGGTGGTCGAACGCAACGCCCGGCTGATCGCCCACTGGCAGGCCTATGGCTTCTGCCACGGAGTGATGAACACCGACAACTTCTCGATCCTGGGTCTCACCTTCGATTTCGGCCCCTTCGCCTTTCTCGACGACTTCGACGCCCAGTTCATCTGCAACCACTCCGATCACACGGGGCGCTACTCCTACAGCAACCAGGTGCCCATCGCCCACTGGAACCTGGCGGCCCTGGCCCAGGCCCTGACGCCCAAGGTGGCGGTGGAGACGCTGCAGGAGAGCATCGCCCTCTTCCTACCGCTGTACCAGGCGCACTATCTCGACCTGATGCGTCGTCGGCTGGGGCTGCAGGACGCGCGGGACGAAGACCAGGAGCTGGTCGAGCGCCTGCTGGCCCTTATGCAACAGGGCGGCGTGGACTATCACCTGTTCTTCCGTCACCTGGGCGACGGCGAACCCGCTGCGGCGCTGGCCCGGTTGCGCGAGGACTTCATCGACCTGCGCGGCTTCGACGACTGGAGCCAGGCCTATCGTGCCCGCCTGGATGCCGAAGGCGGTTCGCCGACGGCGCGTACCATCCGCATGAACGCGGTCAACCCGCTGTACGTGCTGCGTAACTACCTGGCCCAGCAGGCCATCGAACAGGCCGAAGCGGGCGACTACAGCGAGGTGCGGCTGCTGCACGAGGTGCTGTCACGCCCCTTCGAGGCCCAACCAGGACGCGAACGCTTCGCCCAGCGGCCGCCGGACTGGGGCAAGCACCTGGAGATCAGCTGTTCGTCCTGAGAGCCTGTTTATAATCCGCTGCGCGTCGGCCAAACTGCGTTGAAAAGGCTTTCGGAATGCTCATTTACCACTCGTAGACTCCGCTTCCTCAAGCCTTTTCGCCTTGTTTGTCTCTAGCTCGCGAGATTATAAGAAGGCTCTGGGAGCTGACCATGTTCAGGCGCCGTTGACCTGGAAGACGTGCCGCAGATAGTGCAGGAAGTCCGGTTCGCCACCCTGGGCCTTGCCGGGGGCGTCGGAAATCTTGGCCACGGGCTGGCCATTGCAGCGACTCATCTTGAGCACCATGTTCATCGGCTGCACCCCGGGGATGTCGCAGGTGAAATGGGTGCCGATGCCGAAGCTCACGTTGATCCGCTCGCGCAGGGCGCGAAACAGCGCGAGGGCCTTTTCCAGATTGAGCGAATCGGAAAACACCAGGGTCTTGGTCAGGGGATCTATGCCCAGCTGCCGGTAATGGGCGATGGCCTTTTCCGCCCACTGCAGGGGATCGCCGCTGTCGTGCCGCAGGCCGTCGAACAGCTTGGCGAAGTAGAGATCGAAATCGCGCAGGAAGGCATCCATGGTGATGGTATCGGTCAGGGCGATACCGAGCTGACCGCGATACTCGCGCACCCAGCAGTCGAGGGCGGAGATCTGGCTGTCGATCAGGCGCGGACCCAGTTGCTGGTGCGCCATCAGCCACTCGTGGGCCATGGTGCCCAGGGGCGCGACGTCCAGCTTCCAGGCCAGGTGCACGTTGCTGGTGCCGACGAAGCGACCGGGGAAATCGTCCCTCAGGCTGCGCACCACCATCTCCTGCACCCCATAGGAGAAGCGCCGCCGGGTGCCGAAGTCGGCCATCTTGAACTCGGCCAGTTCATCGGCGCCCGCCTCCCGTGCCAGCCAGTCGAACTTGCGATAGAGCTGATCTCGGGCCACCTGCAGCGGCAGATCGGCATGGCGCTGGCGATTGCGCACTTCGCTGATCAGCGCCAGGATCGGCACCTCGAACAGGATCAGATGCAGCCAGGGACCTTTCAGGGTCAGGGTGAAGCGCCCTTCTTCCTCGCCCAGGAACACATAGGAGGGATTGAACCGAAACAGTCGCAGGAAGCGGATGAAGTCCGGGGTGATGAAGGGGATGCGTTCGAGAAAGGCCAGCTGACCGTCACTGATGGCGACATCGGCGAGGGCATCGATCTCGGCCTGGATGGCCGCGTGATAGGGCCGCAGGTCTTCGTCGTTGCGGCAGCGAAAGGCCCACTCGACTTCCGCATTGGGATAGTTGTGCAGGACGGCCTGCATCATGGTGAGCTTGTAGAAATCGGTGTCCAACAGGCTCTGCACGGCCTGCTCGGAAAAACTATCGGCCATCATCGGCGGGGCTCGGCAGCTAGAAGTCAGACGACAGGATGCCCAACTTGCCGAGGAAGCGAAAGGCGCTTGACCGCCCGAGGGGCTAGCGGTTGTGGGTCTGGGTCATGCCGAAGAGAAACAGCAGCAGGTCCTGGCTCCCGGTGCTGGAGGTGGTCAGGCTGCGGGCCACCGGCGTCTGGCAATACTCGAGGCCTTCACTGCCGACCACTACCGCCGCTGGCCGCAGCCAGCTCGCATAGGCCAGCGTGGTGACACCACAGAAGGCTGCAACCAACAAACCTCGAGTAATTTGTGAAGTCATGGCTCTAACCCTCTGATCTTGCGTCCCAACGCCTGTTGGTAAACGTAGAGGAGAGTTCGCCATTGCGCAGCATTCCACGACGAATGGCGCCGTAATTGCAGCATATCCCGACGGGCGGCCGTATCTATGCCGATGCGCTGCCGACATTTCTCCAGGTCGAGCAGGGCGATGGAGAATTCCTTGCCTTGAGCGCCGACCCGTTCGGCCACGAAGATGTGCTTGGGATAGAGGCAACCGTGCTGCCAGCGGTGCCGGTGCATGCGTGCCAGCACCTCGCCCAGGGTGGTCAGGAAACGCTCGTGCTCGGCTTCGCTAAGGTGCTGGCCGCCACCTTCGGCGTACCACTGATCGAGGTCCTGATAGCCTTCCAGGGCAGCGCTCACCAGGAGTGCGCGCCAGCCGCCCTGGGCACGTTGGGCTTCGCAGAACAGCAATTCGGGAACCTGGATACCCAAGTCGCGAAAGGCGATCAGCGCATCGCGCTCGCGCAGGGCGGTGGGACGCCCCAGGGGATGACGCAGGCTGCGATAGAGATGGCCGACCTGGCGCTTGACGTAGGCCAGGGTACCGTCGGGAAGCTGCAGGCGCTGGACACCGCTTTCGCCACCGCGGCGGACGTTGGGGGCTTCCACCCAGTCACCCGCGGTGTTCCACCAGCGATCGAAACGCTCTTCGCCTTGCGTTGCGGCTCCCATCAGCTGCCTCTCTTATTCTGAATAGCTTTCAATTGGCCTTGCGCAGGACATAGACCCGCCACATGGCATAGCCCGGCAGGAAATCCAGGGCGCGGTCGACGACGAAGCCGGCCTGGGCGACCTCCGCCTCGAATTGGCTGCGCTCGACGATGAATCTGTTCTGATAGCCGCCACGGTCGCGGCCCTGGGCCTTGCGGCGGCGCTCCAGCGCCTGACGCCGCCAGGCCTTGAAGTTGCCGTCCACCCACAGCGACAGGATGACACTGTCGCGGGTCACCCGGTGGAACTCCTGCAGCAGCGCAAGCCGGTCCGCCGATTCGCCCACGTGGTGAAACAAACGCATACAGAAAATGCAATCTACAGAATTGTCGGACAGGTCGATAGCGAAAGCCGACGTCTGCAGCGTTTTTACCCGGGCCACGACCTCAGCGGGCTGCTGCGCACGGGCGGTGGCCAGCATGTCTTCCGAGTAATCGGCACCGATGATCAGGCGATTGCGCTTCTCCGCCAACAGCGGCCAGAAGCGACCGGCACCACTGGGCAGATCCAGCACCAGATTGGGTTGGCCGGCGATGCTCAAGGCCTGCCGGGCCAGTTGCTGGTCGCGCCAGTTGGACAGGCGCCGGGCCAGACCGTCCTGATGCTTCAGGTAGTACTGGCGGGCGTGGTCGGCATCGTACTTTTGCGAAAAGGGCAGGTCGATGGGCGCTTTCACGGAGGCGGCTCCTGAGGGAGTGGAGAAGTGTCGCTACCCTACCCAAGGCGCTGTCAAACCCCGGTCAAGCCTTTGTGAAAATTCTGTAACGCTAGTCGGCTACTCTTTCGCTGCCAAGCGCGATATCGAAGCGGCACCCCCCTGCCGCGCTGTCGCCCAGGGCTACGCTCCAGCCCTGCAGCTGGCAGATCCGCCGGACCAGCGACAGGCCCAGCCCCAGCCCCTCGCCGCGGCCCTCGGCACCGCGGACAAAGGGCTGGAACATCGCCTCGCGCTGTTCTACGGGAATGCCGACACCGCTGTCTTCCACCACGAAGCCGGCGGCTCCGACCTGCAGGCTGATATAGCCGCGGTCGGTGTAGTGCAGCGCATTGCGCAACAGATTGCTCATCACCGAACGCAGAAAGGGCTCGTGCCAGAGAAAGCGCTCCGCCTCCGGCGCCACCCTCAGGCGCCATTGCAAGCCCTTGGCCTCCACCGCCGCCTGCCATTCCTGCGTCTGGCGCCGCGCCACCTCGGCCAGGGTGGCACGCGGCGCCTGGGTATCGCTGTCGCCCTGGTTGCGCGCCAGGGCCAGAAAGGTCTGCACCAGTTCCTGCATCTCGCGCGCAGCGCGGGTCATGCGTTCCAACGGGCCCTTCGCCCGGGGTGGCAGATCCGGCGTGGCCTCCAGCAATTCGCAGGAGGAATTGATCACCATCAGCGGGGTACGCAACTCGTGGCTGACGTCGCTGGTGAACAGCCGCTCGCGTGCCAGGGCGGCACGCAGGCGATCCAGGGCATCGTCGAAGGCTCCGGCCAGCTCGCCAACCTCGTCCTTGGCATAGTCCGGCGCCAGGGGCGGCGTCACATCGAGCAGCTGGTCACGCCGGCGTACCTGACGCGCCAGGCGCACCACCGGGGCGATCACCCGCCGCGCCAAGGCCCAGCCCAGCAGCCAGGCCAGGGCCACGCTGATCAGGAAGCCGACCAGCACCACCTTGTAGAGCAGCCGCTCCCGCGACTCGAAATCGCTCTGGTTCTGCAGCAGGACGAAATGGTTACCCTCCAGCTCGGCCACATAGGCATAGAAGTACTGCCGGTCTTCTTCCACCTCGCTGAAGCCTGGCGGCAGGTCGCGCAGATGGGCGGGCAGTTGCGCCACATTGGCCAGGGGCACGAAATACAGGCGCATGTCGGGGTCCAGTACTGGCTGCCCCCCGCGTTTCATGTCGCGCTGTACCATGCGTTCCAGTTCGTTGCGCAGGTCGGTGGAGATCAGCCGCTCCTCGACGGTATGCACCACCGCGACGATACCCAGGGAAAACACGCCACCGACCAGAAAGGTCATCAGCACGAAGGCGATGACGATCCGGCGCGACAGGCTCAGGTGATATTCCATGGCTAATCCTGCTCGACCAGCTTGTAGCCCACCCCGTGGATGGTGCGCAGCAGCGGCTGCTCGAACGGCTTGTCGATCACCTGGCGCAACTGGTGGACGTGGCTGCGCAGACTGTCGCTGTCAGGGTAGTCCTCGCCCCACACCGCTTCCTCCAGCACCTCGCGACGCACCACATGGGGCGATTTCTGCATCAGCAGGGCGAGAATCTTGAGGCCGATGGGATTGAGCTTGAGCGGCTTGCCGGCGCGACTGACCTCCAGGGTGTCCAGGTCATAGCTCAGATCGGCGACCTGCAGCTGACGGCGCCCGCCCCCCTTGGCCCGGCGCATCACCGCCTCGACGCGGGCGGCCAGTTCGGACAGGGCGAAGGGCTTGACCAGGTAGTCGTCGGCGCCGGAGCGGAAGCCCTCCAGGCGATCATCGAGCTGGTCGCGGGCGGTAAGCATGATCACGGGGGTGTCGCGGCGGGCGTCCTGCCGCAGCCGCTGGCAGAGGGTGTAGCCATCGATGCCGGGCAGCATGATGTCGAGGATGAGGAGATCGTAGTGCTCGGTCGCGGCCAGATGCAGCCCCGACAGCCCATCCTGGGCGCAATCCACGCTGTAGCCCTTGAGGCTGAGGTAATCCAGCAGGTTGCTGAGAATATCTTTGTTGTCTTCCACCACCAAGATACGCATGTCACTGACCTCGTTGGCGAACCGTCTGGGCCCGCACGCTTGCTGTTCGACTCAGAGCCTAACCGCGTATGGTGGCCTCGACCAGCGCCAGGCGGGCCGGCGACCGGCCATAAAAAACCCCGGTGTCCGCGAGGAGCACCGGGGTTGGGCTCGGCCCGGGGGCCGGAGCGGGTGTTACATCATGCCGCCCATGCCACCCATGCCGCCCATGTCGGGCATGGCCGGGGCCGATTCGTCTTTCGGCAGCTCAGCCACGATGGCTTCGGTGGTGATCAGCAGACCGGCGATGGAGGAAGCGGCCTGCAGCGCGCTGCGGGTCACCTTGGCCGGGTCGATGATGCCGAATTCCAGCATGTCGCCGTATTCGCCGGTAGCGGCGTTGTAGCCGTAGTTGCCGCTGCCCTGCTTGACCTTGTCCAGCACGACGGAGGCTTCGTCACCGGCGTTGGCCACGATCTGGCGCAGGGGCGCTTCGACGGCGCGACGCAGGATGTTGATACCGGCGTTCTGCTCTTCGTTGATGCCTTTCAGGTCTTTCAGAGCTTCCAGGGCACGGACCAGGGCGACACCGCCACCAGGCACCACGCCTTCTTCCACGGCAGCGCGGGTAGCGTGCAGGGCGTCTTCGACGCGGGCCTTCTTCTCTTTCATCTCGACTTCGGTGGCAGCGCCAACCTTGATCACGGCAACACCGCCGGCCAGCTTGGCCAGACGCTCTTGCAGCTTTTCCTTGTCGTAGTCGGAAGAGGTTTCTTCGACCTGGGCACGGATCTGCTTGATACGCGCCTGGATGTCGGCTTCGACGCCAGCGCCGTCGATGACCGTGGTGTTTTCCTTGTTCAGGACCACACGCTTGGCTTGACCCAGGTGCTCCAGGGTGGTGCTTTCCAGGCTCAGGCCGACTTCTTCGGAGATGACGGTACCGCCGGTCAGGATGGCGATGTCCTGCAGCATGGCCTTGCGACGATCACCGAAGCCGGGCGCCTTGACGGCAGCGACCTTGACGATACCGCGCATGTTGTTGACCACCAGGGTGGCCAGGGCTTCGCCCTCGACGTCTTCGGCGACGATCAGCAGCGGACGACCGGCCTTGGCAACGGATTCCAGCACCGGCAGCAGTTCGCGGATGTTGGAGATCTTCTTGTCGACCAGCAGCAGCAACGGGCTGTCCAGCTCGGCCGACATGGTGTCGGGCTTGTTGATGAAGTAGGGCGACAGGTAGCCACGATCGAACTGCATGCCTTCGACGACGGACAGTTCGTTTTCCAGGCCCGAGCCTTCTTCGACGGTGATGACGCCTTCCTTACCAACCTTCTCCATGGCTTCGGCGATGATGTTGCCGATGCTTTCGTCGGAGTTGGCGGAGATGGTGCCTACCTGGGCGATGGCCTTGCTGTCGGCGCAGGGCTTGGACAGGTTCTTCAGCTCGGCGACGACGGCAGCGGTGGCCTTGTCGATGCCGCGCTTCAGATCCATCGGGTTCAGGCCGGCGGCCACGGACTTCAGGCCTTCGGTGACGATGGCCTGGGCCAGCACGGTGGCGGTGGTGGTGCCGTCACCGGCAGCGTCGTTGGCCTTGGAGGCCACGTCTTTCACCAGCTGGGCGCCGATGTTCTCGATGCGATCCTTGAGCTCGATCTCCTTGGCGACGGACACGCCGTCCTTGGTGATCAGGGGAGCACCGAAGCTACGCTCCAGAACCACGTTACGGCCTTTCGGGCCCAGGGTGGCCTTGACGGCGTCGGCCAGGGTGTTGACACCGGTCAGCAGCTTCTTGCGCGCGGAGTCACCGAATTTGACGTCTTTTGCAGCCATGTTCTGTTTCCTCTAAGAAATTCGAAAAGTGAACGGGGATCAGCCTTCGATGACGGCCAGGATTTCGGACTCAGCCATCACCAGCAGTTCCTCGCCATCGACCTTGATGGCGTTGCTGCCGGAATAGGGACCGAAAACCACCTTGTCACCCACTTTCACCGCCGGAGCACGGACATCGCCGTTGTCCAGCACGCGTCCAGTGCCTACGGCAACCACTTCACCGCGGTTCGGCTTTTCGGCAGCCGAGCCCGGCAGCACGATGCCACCAGCGGATTTGGTCTCTTCTTCGCTGCGACGAATCACAACGCGATCATGCAGAGGACGAAGCGCCATTGTCGTATCTCCCAAAGTTCTAAGTGTTTCCAGCGCCGATGACTGCATCGGCAGTTTGTTTTTACCGGCTGCGCCGGGTGCGCCCCGTGCATGACAGGACGCGAAACCTGCTCGCCTTGCGGCGACAACCTTGCGGTGTCCGCTACATGAGGTTGTCGCCAGGCATTTCAAGGGCAGAGGGCAAAATTTTTAGCGTTTTTGCTCGTCGCGGTGCACCACTTCACCCTCGATCACCTCGGGGCGATGGGGCGCGCCCTGACCGGTGCCCGGCTGATAGCCCTGGGCACCGGGATTGCGCCGGGTCACCCGGCCGATCACCGCACCCAGCAGGGCCTTGCGGGTCACCGGCAGGAGGCAGACGAGCGCCAGGACGTCGCTGATGAAGCCCGGGAAGATCAGCAGGGCGCCGGCGATCGCCAGGGTCAGGCCCTGGATGACTTCCTGCTCGGGCATCTGCCCCTGGGCCAGCCGCATGCGGATACGCCAGAGGGTGGTGAAGCCGGCGACGCGCAGCAGGGCGACGCCGACCAGGAAGCTCAGCAGCAGCAGAGCGAAGGTGGCGAGCACGCCGATTTCGCTGCCGATCTTGATGAGTACGGCCAGTTCCACAAAGGGGAACAGCAAGAAGAGTAAGGCGGTCACGCGCATCTCAGGTCCTTCACGGTGGAAACCGGTTGAAAGACCTGAGATGGAGGCGGTCGAGTCGATTTCAAGGTCGCCACCAGGCGCCCGGCACAAACGACAAGGCCGCGAAAGTCGCGGCCTTGAGGGGGTTGCGGAGGGTCAGGGAAACATCGGGTTACCAGGACACGCCGACACCGGCGGTGTACTCGGTCTGGTTGACGTTGCCCTCGGCGCCGCTGGTCAGTTCCTTGGACGCCTTGAGGTTCAGCGACGCCCAGTTGGTCACCTTGTATCTCAGACCGATATCGCCGTCGAAGGTGAGGTTGGCGGTGTTGTCCAGCGGCCGACCCAGTTCACCGTTGGTGAAGAACTGGATGGTCTGTCCGTACAGATAGCGGTTGTAGTCCCACTTCATGCTTGCCGACAGGAACTGGTCGGCGCCGCCATCCTTGTATTGATAGCGGTTATGGTTGAGCAGGCCGGTCAGGGAGAACGAGCCCAGCTCGTTATCCCAGAACTGGTAACCCGGACCGGTACCCAGGGTGCGCTGCTTGGCCAGGGCCTGGATCCAGTCGCGCTTGTATTCGGCGCGGCCCTGCCAGAAGAATTTCTCGTCGAAGAAGCGATCCAGGGCGTACTGCAGGTCGTACTTGTTGGTCGACACCGAGTCGTCGGTCTTGTAGCGGTCGTAGCTGCCATTGGCATTGTGCCGCCACATGCCGTGCCGAGCCTGGGTCTTGAAGTCGATGTCGTACTTTTCGCTGTCCTCGGATGAGCTGACGTAGTCGAGGCCGGCGTCGATGTTGCCCTTCCAGGCGAAGTCGCGCAGGAAGGGACGCGGCGGCACGATCTGGGTAATGCTCGCCAGGGGTACGGTCTGCTGGCCGTCGGCGGTGCTGACCACCACCTGACCGTCGTCGGCCGGCTTGAGGCTTTCCACTGGGAAATCGGGTTCGTACTTGCCGCGCTGGACGATGACGGGCTTGTCACGCTGCAGGGTCTTGATCTTGTCCCAGGACAGGGGAATGTTGCCGCCGTATTCGGTCTGCAGGAGCAGCTTCTTGCTGTCCAGCAGCTTGATGGTTCCGGTCAGGCGGTCGCCGTTCTTCAGCCAGACGGTGTCGGCATGGGCGAAGGAGGCGAGTGACAACAGCGCGAGCGAGGAGAGCAATCGAAAACGCATGGGCACCAGGACACCTTTGGGTGGACTTGGGTGGAAAGGTAACGAAACGAGAGGGGCGCGATTATCCGGGTGCCAGAGGCCCGCGCAACCGTTCCTGGGTAAAAGTTAGGCAAGTTTCCGGAAATACTGCCCAAAGGTCGGACGTCTTGGGAGAATGTGGCAGCTCGACACGTTTCAGCACCACCGTAACCAAACTTTTCGGCACACTGGCACTCTTCTCCCCGGAGCAGCAGGGCGTCATGTGTGCATCCCCTCCCCTCGAATCCCGTCGCCAGGCCGTCTTTCTGGCACTGGCCGCCATTCCCGCAGGGCGGGTGGTCAGCTATGGCCAGCTGGCGGAACTCGCCGGACTCGGTCGCGGAGCCCGCTGGGTGGGCTGGGTGCTGGGGCGTCTGCCGGAAGGCAGTGCCCTGCCCTGGCATCGGGTGATCGCGGCGGATGGCCGGCCGAGCCTGACCCACGACAGCCCCTCTGGCCGGGAGCAACGCGAGCGGTTGCGGGCCGAGGGTGTGCTGCTGCACGAGGACCGGGTGGACATGCGTCGGTACCGGTGGAATCCAGCTGAGAGTGTCGAGTAGAGTGCGCGTTTTTTCCGAGCCCAAGGGCATGTTTGCACGTTTCTGGCGAGAGGCCGTCACCACCTACAAATCCAGGGCCTGCCTGGCCCTCCTGCTGCTGGGTTTCGCCGCGGGCCTGCCGGCCATGCTGGTGTTTTCCACCCTGTCGGTCTGGCTACGCGAAGCGGGCGTGAGTCGCGAGACCATTGGCTACGCCAGCTGGATCGGCCTGGCCTATGCCTTCAAGTGGGTCTGGTCACCGATGCTGGACCTCTGGAAGCTGCCCCTGATCGGCAAGCTCGGGCGAAGACGCTCCTGGCTGGTGCTGTCGCAGATCCTGGTGGGCCTGGGGTTGATCGGCATGGCGCTGTGCAATCCGCAGCAGCACCTGGAGCAACTGATCGCCCTGGCCGTGCTGGTGGCCTTCGCTTCGGCCACCCAGGACATCGCCGTGGACGCCTATCGCCTGGAGATCGCCGACGACGATCGCCAGGCTGCGCTCGCCGCCTGCTACATGACCGGCTATCGCATCGCCGCCCTGCTGGCCAGCGCCGGCGCGCTGTTTCTCGCCGAGGAACTGGGCTCGTCCCGTCTGGGCTATAGCCAGAGCGCCTGGGCCACCACCTACATGCTGTTCGCCCTGCTGGTGCTGCCGGGCCTGGTGACCAGTGTGCTGATCCGCGAACCCGAGCCGGTGGCGCCCATGGCCATGGCGGAATCGCGCTTCGGCTTCAATCACCAGCTGGTGGCGGTCGCCCTGCTGCTGGTGATGCTGATCTCCATCCCCGCCGCCATCAATGCCGCCATCGCCCAGGCCTGGCCACGCGCCCTGCTCTACAGCCTGTTCATCGTCGGCTGCCTGTCGCCCTGGGGTCGCTATTGCTCCAAGCCGCTGAGCGATCTCATGCGCCGCATGCGCGAGCCTTTGCGGCTGCGCGATGCGGCCAGTGCCGAAGAGCTACCGCGCTTCGACTTCGTCCACCAGATGGTCTCGGTGATCCTGCTGATCGTACTGATCGTGGCTGCCACCGGAGGCCTGTCGGCCCTGGCCGGCGGCTACTGGCCGCGCGGCCTGATGTACGGCCTCATCGTCTGGCTGTGCCTCACCGCGCCGGGGCGCCGGCTGATGGCACCGGTGCTGACGCCCATCACCGAATTCATCCAGCGCTACCAGTGGCAGGCGCTGCTACTGCTCGGCCTGATTTCCACCTATCGGCTGTCTGACACGGTCATGGGCGTGATGGCCAGCGTCTTCTATATAGACGTGGGCTACAGCAAGGAAACCATCGCCGGGGTCAGCAAGATCTTCGGGGTGTTCATGACCCTGTTCGGTGCAGGCCTGGGCGGCGTGCTGATCACCCGGGTGGGGATCCTGCCGATCCTCTTCCTCGGCGGCGCCGCTTCGGCGCTGACCAACCTGCTGTTCGTGGTGATCGCCTCCACCGGCGCCAACGTGCCGCTGCTGATCGCCACCATCTGTGCCGACAACGTCAGTGGCGGCATGGCTACCTCGGCCTTTGTCGCCTACCTGTCGAGCCTGACCAACCTCAGGTTCTCGGCCACCCAGTACGCCATGCTCAGCTCGCTGATGCTGCTGTTGCCGCGTCTGCTGGGCGGCTATTCGGGAGCCATGGTCGAGCACGTCGGCTACAGCTCGTTCTTCTCGCTGACCGCGCTGATGGGGGTGCCGACGCTGCTCTTGATCGCGGTGCTCTGGCTGCGCCAGCGGCGGACCGCGATACCCAGCGGTCCCTCCGGCAGCGGCCACTGAGGCGGCCCTGGGCCGCCCCGTCCAGCCCTAGGCTTCGCCGCGCACCGCCGCTGCGGCGCGCTCATCACCCTTGTCGTCGAGCACCTTGACAACCCGGCTGGGCAGCGCGATGTCGATGCCCTCGGCGCGCAGCCGATCGCGGATCTGCTCGTTGAAGGTGAACTGGGTGCCCCAGAAGTCACTGTTGGCGGTCCAGCAGCGCAGCGACACGGTAATGAAGGTTTCGCCCAGCCCGGCCACCACGATGGCGGGCGGCGGGGTCTCCAGCACCCGCGGATCCTTGGCCAGGTCGGCCAGCACCTGCTTGGCCTTCTGCAGATCGGCGTCGTAGCCGACCTTGACGTCGAAGACGACCTGCCGGGTCGGCTGGCGCGACTGGTTGGTGATGATGCCGTTGGACAGGTTGCCGTTGGGTACGGTGATGGTGCGGTTGTCGCCGGTGCGCAGCACGGTGTGGAAGATCTGGATCGAATCCACGGTGCCCTGCACGCCCTGGGCCTCGATGTAGTCACCGATCTTGAACGGCCGGAACAGCAGGATCAGCACCCCGCCGGCGAAGTTGGCCAGACTGCCCTGCAGCGACAGGCCGATGGCCAGGCTGGCCGCGCCGAGGGCGGCGACGAAGGAGGTGGTGGCGATGCCGATCATGGAGGCGACGCTGATCACCAGCATGACCTTGAGACCGATGTTGACCAGGGTCACCACGAAGGTTTCCAGGGCCTGGTCCATGTGCCGCGCGGTGAACAGCGCGGCCAGGCGCCCGGTCAGGCGATTGATGACCCACCAGCCGATCCACAGGGTGATCAGGGCCAGCACCACGTTGCCGCAATACTGCAGAATGACCGGTAACCAGGCCATGAAGGCCGTCAGCAGGTGATCGGTCTGGGCACTCAAATCCATCGTCTACCTCTCCACGCACAAGAAAAAGTCGGGCGCGACCTGAATGGCGGCGCCCTATGTGCGACGGACGGTAGACCCAGAGGTTCCGAAGCCGGACTCAATCGCGGAAGTTGTCGAACTGCAGCGGCATGCCCAGCGACTGGCCGCGCAGCAGGGCGATGACCTCCTGCAATTCGTCGCGCTTCTTGCCGGTGACGCGCACCTGCTCGCCCTGGATGGCGGCCTGGACCTTGATCTTGCTGTCCTTGATCAGGGCGACGATCTTCTTCGCCAGCTCCTTGTCGATGCCCTCGCGCAGGGTGGTCTCCTGCTTGACGGTCTTGCCGGACGCATAGGCATCCTTGACCTCCAGGCACTGGACGTCGATCTTGCGCTTGGCCAGGTTGACCTTGAGGATCTCCAGCATCTGTTCGAGCTGGAAATCGGCGTCGGCGGTCAGGGTTACGCTAAGGTCCTTGGCCTCGAAGCTGCCCTTGCCGCGCAGGTCGTACCGGCGCTCGAGCTCCTTCATGGCGTTGTCCACGGCGTTGGTGACTTCGTGTTTGTCCAGCTCCGATACCACGTCGAAGGAAGGCATGGATTTTCTCCTCGGTTGGGGTGGGGCAGCCTTGACGCTGCAGCCTGACCGACCATTATAACGACTGGCCCTCTTCCTCAGGAATCCGACCATGCGCAAGGAATCGACACTGGAATCACAGCTGTGAGCTGGCACGTGCTGGGCGCTGGCAGTCTCGGCGGACTCTGGGCCGCGCGGCTGTTTCGCGGTGGCGAACCGGTCCGGCTGATCCTGCGTGATCGCACGCGCCTGGCGCAGTATCGCGCCCGCGGCGGCCTGCAACTCAGCGAAGGCGACACCACCAGCCTCTATCCACTGCCGGCCGAGACGCCCGAGGCCGGCAATCCGATCCGCCGCCTGATCCTCGCCTGCAAGAGCTACGACGCCGAAGAAGCCATCGCCAGCGTTGCCGCGCGGCTGGAACCGGAGGCCGAGATCCTGCTGCTGCAGAATGGCCTGGGCAGTCAGGATGCCGTGGCCGCCCGGGTCCCGCGGGCGCGCTGCCTGAGAGCCAGCACCACCGAGGGGGCCTTTCGCGAGACCGACTTCCACGTGGTGGCGGCCGGCGCCGGGCAGATCTGGATCGGCGACCAGCTCGGCAGCCATACCCCGCCGCCCTGGCTGGATACCCTCGCGCACCTCGGTTTCCCGGTGCGCTGGACCGACGATATCGACGCCCGGTTGTGGCGCAAGCTGGCGATCAACTGCGCCATCAATCCGCTGACCGTGCTGCATCGCTGCCGCAACGGCGAGCTGCGCCAGTACGAAGCGGAGGTAGCGGCGCTCTGCAACGAACTCGCGGCCCTGCTGGAAGCCATGGGCCTCGCCCCGGCGGCCCAGGGGCTGCAGCAGGAGGTCGAGTCGGTGATCGCCGCCACGGCCAACAACCGATCCTCGATGCTGCAGGACGTGGAGCGCGGCCAGCGTACCGAAGTGAGCTACCTGCTCGGTCATGCGCTACCGATCGCCGGGCGCCTGCGCCTGCCGGTGCCGCACCTGACGGACCTCCAGCAGCGGCTGCGGGCGCGGCTCGCGGAGCGCGGATTGCCCGTGGACTAGTGTGGTGTTTTAGAAGTCAACCACACAATTTGGCGACGCTTTTTCGCCGCAGCGGCGGACCGCCCGGAGCTGCGTTGCCACTCCTCGCCATAGCCCTGCTATGACTCGTCGCGGCGCCTTGCCCCATCGGCGTGCCGAACCACAAAAAAATCACTCGCCAATTCTTGCGCGAACTTCTAGAACACCACACTAGCGGGCTACCCTGCCCGTCCTATCGCTGGAACGGCTGCCTCATGATCCTCGCCAAACGCCTGAAGAATCTCCCGGTCGGCCGCAAGTTGCTGGCCGCCTTGCTGGTGATGATGATCGCGGTGCTGGTGGTGGCCAACGTGACCTTCATCAGCGCCGCCTACTGGATCTCCCAGGAAAGCGTGGCGCCCCAGGCGTTGCAGACCCTGGGCCGGCTGTTCGCCAGCCCGGTGCTCAGCCGCGAGGTGCTGGCCTCGCCAGCGGCCGCCGAGGAGCAGTTGCGGCAACTGGACGGCTATGCGCCGCTGCGCCTGGCGGCGGTCTACGACAGCCAGGGCCAGCGCCTGGCCGAGTTGCACAACGGCGATCGGCTGCAGGTGCCCGCGCGCTTCGAAGAGCTGCAGACCTGGCGCCTGCGGGAATTCCGTACCAACCTGCTGGTGGAGCTGCCGCGTCCCGAGGGTGCGCCCGGGCATCTGCTGCTGGTGGCCAGCAGCGAACTGCCGGGCGCCTTCTACCGCGGCACCCTGACCGCCAGCCTGGCGATCCTGACTTTCAGTATCCTGCTCTGGCTGGTGGTGGCGCGGCAGATCAAGCGACTCATCACCCTGCCGATCCGGGAACTGGAAGAACTCTCGCGCCAGGTGACCCGTGAAGAAAACTATTCGCTGCGCGCCAGCAAGGGTAGCGAGGACGAACTGGGCCGCCTGGCGGAATCCTTCAACACCATGCTCGGCCGCATCCAGGGTCGCGAACAGCAGCTCAAGCGCGCCCGCGACGACGCCCAGTACGCCGTCCTGCAGGCCCAGAGCCTGGCCGAGGAGACCCGCCGCTCCAATCGCAAGCTGGAACTGGAGGTGCAGGTCCGCGGCAAGATCGAGAAGAAGCTCACCGGCTTCCAGAACTACCTCAACAGCATCATCGACTCCATGCCCTCGGCGCTGATCGCGGTGGACGAGCAGTTCTACGTCACCCAGTGGAACCAGGAGGCCACCCACCTCTCCGGCACCCAGCTGGATGAAGCCCTGAACCAGCCGGTGTTTCTCGCCTTTCCCTCGCTCAAGCCCTTCCTCCCGCAACTGAGTCGCACCGCCGAATTGCTGCGGGTGGAAAAGGTGGAACGGGTGACCTGGGCGCTGACCGATACCCCGCGCCACTACACCCTGACCTTCTACCCGCTGATGGGCGGCGCCGGGCGTGGCGTGGTGATCCGCATCGACGACATCACCCAGCGCCTCAACATGGAAGAGATGATGGTGCAGTCGGAAAAGATGCTCTCGGTGGGTGGCCTGGCGGCGGGCATGGCCCACGAGATCAACAATCCCCTGGGCGCCATCCTGCACAACGTGCAGAACATCCGTCGGCGGCTGTCGCCGGAGTTGCCGAAGAATCTCGAGCAGGCCGCCGAGTCCGGCGTCGAACTCAATGCGGTGAATTGCTACCTGGAGAGCCGGCAGATCCCGCGGCTGCTCGACGGCATTCACCAGGCCGGCAGCCGTGCGGCCAAGATCGTCAGCCACATGCTCGCCTTCAGCCGGCGTAGCAATCGCAAGATGGAAGCCAGCGAACTGCCACCGCTGATCGACCAGGCCATCGAGATCGCCGGCAACGACTTCGACCTGGCCGAGGGCTTCGACTTCCGCACCCTGTCGATCATCCGCGAATTCGATCCGGCGCTGGGGCCGGTGCCGGTGATCGGCAACGAACTGGAGCAGGTGCTGCTCAACCTGCTGAAGAACGCCGCCCAGGCCATCCACCTGCGCGACGACGAGGAAGAAGGCGAATACGGCCGCATCACCTTGCGTACCAAGCTGCGCGGCGGCTGGGCGGAGATCCAGGTGGAAGACAACGGCATCGGCATCCCCGAGGACATCTGCAAGCGCATCTTCGAGCCCTTCTTCACCACGAAGGAAGTGGGCCAGGGCACCGGTCTGGGCCTGTCGGTGTCGTATTTCATCATCACCAACAACCACAAGGGGCAGATGGAGGTGCACTCCACGCCCGGCGTAGGGACCTGCTTCACCCTGCGCCTGCCCCTTATCCAGGCCGACTTCGACGCGGCCTAGGACCTCATCAGGAGCTGCGCCATGGGTTTTCGCCTCACCGAGATCTACACCCGCCAGGGCGACGCCGGCGATACCGGCCTGGCCGACGGCAGCCGGGTACCCAAGGACCATCCGCGCATCGAAGCCATCGGCGCGGTCGATGAACTCAACAGTGCCCTGGGTCTGCTGCTCGCCGAGCTGGCGGACGATGCCCGCCTGGCCGAGGTGAGCCAGGCCCTGGCACCCTGCCAGCACCGGCTGTTCGACCTCGGTGGCGAACTGGCCATGCCCAGCTATCGCGCCCTGCAGCCTGTGGAGATCGAACGCCTGGAAAGCGCCATCGACCGCTGGAACGCCGAACTGGGGCCGCTGGAGAATTTCATCCTGCCCGGCGGCTCGCGCGTCGTGGCCCAGGCCCATGTCTGCCGCACCCTGGCCCGCAGCGCCGAGCGGCGCTGCCGCAGCCTGCATGAGGTGGAGCCGCTGGACGGCCAGGGCCTGCCCTATCTCAATCGCCTGTCCGACCTGCTGTTCGTCGCCGCCCGCATCGTCGCCCGGCGCCAGGGGGTGAGCGAGGTGCTCTGGCAGGCCGCGCGGCCATGAGCGCGCCAGCCGCACCCGCCGCGCCACCCGCGCGCCGCCATGAGGGCCTGTTCGCGCTGTGGGACGGCCTGATCCTGATCCTGGTCTGCGTGAACCTGGCGCTGATCCTGTTCGACAGTCTCTATGCCCTGGGCCCGCTCAACCAGGCCCTGGCCGCGGTGCTGCCCGGTTTCCACGCCTTCTACGGCGAGCGCATCCACGCCCATTTCACCCGCATCGACCTGGTGTTCGTCGCCTTCTTCATCGCCGATGTGCTGCTCGGCTGGCTGGTGGCGGTGGCCGAGCGCCGCCATGCGCGCTGGTACCACTATCCCTTCATCCACTGGTACGACGTGCTCGGCTGCATTCCCCTGGGCGGCTTCCGCCTGCTGCGGGCGCTGCGCATCGTCTCGCTGCTCCTGCGTCTGCAGCGCCTGGGGCTGATCGACATGCGCGGCTGGCAGCCCTATCGGCTGTTCAACCACTACTACCAGCTGCTCATGGAGGACCTGTCGGATCGGGTGATGATCAAGATCTGCGGTGAATTGCAGGACGAGTTGAATACCCGCGACGACTTCTCCCAGAGCGTCATCGACCGCGTCATCCGCCCGCGCAAGCAGCGGCTGATCGACGGCATGGCACTGCGCATCCAGACCATGGTGGAACAGGGCTACAGCCAGAATCGCGCCACCCTGGAACGGCTGGTCGGGGACGTGGTGCAGCGCGCCCTGGACGAGAATCCCGACCTGGCCCGGCTCAAGCGCCTACCCATGGGTGACCGCCTGGCCGACACCCTGGATGGGGTGCTCACCGATATCGTCAACGGCCTGGTCAGGGAAGCGGCGGCCAGCCTGCGCACCCGCGACTTCCGCGCCCTGGCCAGTCGCCTGGCCGATCACGGCTTCGACCAGAGTCTGCCCAGCGGCGCCCAGGACAATGCCCTGGACGAGGTGCTGGTGGAGATCCTCGAGGTGTTCAAGCAGAAGGTCCTGCAGCGCCGGCTCGATCAACTCGATGGCGAGCTCTGGCCGCAGGAATGGCAGCGTAGCGAGATCGATCCGATCAACGCGCCCCGGCGCTGATCTGCTGCTGCAGATTCTGCACCTGGGTCTGCAGGGTGGTGATGTTGCGGGTGGTCTGTAGGCGGAAGGCGTCGAATTCCTTGCTGTCCGGGCCCACCGGGCGGGCGTCCAACTCGCTGCGCAGCACCAGCAGGTCCTGTTGCATCTCGCCCAGGGCCTGATTCTGGGCACTGGGTTTCTTCAGCGCGGCGATGTCGGCCTGCAGCGCCTTGTTCTGCGCACTGAGGCTGGCGACCTGCTCGGTCAGGCTGGCGGTCTGCGCCAGGCCGTTCTTCAGCGCGGTCTGCTCCTCGGCCAGGGCCTTGAGTCGGGTATCCACCTCGCCACTACCGGTCTGCACCGTCTGCACCGCCGTGGAGAGATTCTGCAGGCGGTTGTCCTGGGCCTGCTGATTGTCCGTAACCCCCTGCTGCTGACGGGTGAGTTCGGCGACCTTGGTCTGCAGGGTCTTGACCTGCAGCAGCAGGGCCTCGCGACTGGTGGTGCCGGAGGATTCGCTTTCCACCAGCTTGCCGGAGATGTCTCTCAGACGACCCTGGGCGTCTTCGCTGATGCGCGCGAAGTTTTCCTGGGTGGCCACCACCTGCTCCTGCATCAGCACCAGCTGCTGATGACTCCACCAGGCGACTCCGGCCAGGGCCAGGGTCAGGGCCGCGACCAGCACCCACAGGGGTGCGGTGGAGGGCCCGCGGCGTACCGGGCGGGGGTGACCGGCAGCGGGTTCGCGATAGACCTCTTCGGCTTCGACCGGACGCCGACTGCCGGGACGGCGATCGTCGCGCTCCGGGGTCAGACTCGGGACGTTATCCATTTCATCGAGAAGATCGTTGCGCATGGCAGACCTGTGAGCAGAGGCAAGAAGATGGAATCGCGGCCAGTATAACGGCCGTCGCCATGGACGCGAGGCAGCCCGCATGCGGATTGGCCACGGGAGCGTGCGCCGAAACGCAGTCTGCGTAGATAGCAAAGTGCCATCATGCCACGCCCTGGGTGCTTTGAGGATTGTCGCTAGACCGGTCCGCTATGGGCCTGGGGCGCGCGCGGGCGATATTCTTCCAGGGCGCTCCAGGAACTGGACTCGGGCAGGTAGCCGAAGGCCGCCTGGGCGGCGCGGATGTCCAGGGTGAATGGGCTGTCGAGCAGGTCGGGCCAGCGCGGCTCATGACCTGGGGTGCGCAAGCGGGCATAGAGCCGCCGGGGATCGAAGGCCTTGCGCTCGACCACCGGCGGCAGCTCGAAGCGCCGCAGCAGGAAGTTGATCGCATCCCAGCACACCAGCGGCTGGCCATCGCTGAGGTTGAACACCTTGCCCTGGGTGGCGGCCGGTTGCCTGAGCAGCAAGGTCACCAGGGCCTTGCGCAGGTTGCCGGCGCTGGTGAAGTCCCAGCGATTGAGGCCGTTGCCGCTGCGTCCCAGCTGCCTGGCCTTGGCCCGTTCCAGCAGCCCGCGCGCCCAGTCGCGATCGGCCAGGCCGAGCACCTGGGCCGGACGCAACACCGTGACCTGGGGGCCGAATTCGCCGGCGGCCAGGGCCAGGCGCTCCAGTTGCAGGCGGCGCAGGGTCTCGCGACTCCTGGGCTTGACCGGCACCTGGTCTTCCTTGAGCGCCTCGCCGCCTCTTTCATAGACGCGCGCGGACGAGACATAGACGAATTGCGCGACCTGCTGCTGCAGGGCGGCTTCGATCAGCACCTGGCCGTGATCCAGATCGGCCGCGCTCGGCACGCCGGCCACGTCGGTACAGTGGGCGATGGCGTCGATGTCGTCGCACAGCGCCACCACCTGCGCGGGCTGGTCGAGCAAGGCCGGGTGGTAGTCGGCGCCGCGCTCGACCAGGGCGTCCAGGGTCGCGCCGGGGCGGCCGTGCACCCGCACCAGTTGGCCGCGGTCGAGCAGATCGCAGGCCAGGCCCGCACCGAGCGGCTCGCTGGCGCCCGTGATCAAGATACGCATGTCGCTGGGATTCCCGAAGCTGTCCGCGGTCGCCCGGGGCGACCCATCCGCCAGTGTAACCAAAGCCTTCGACAGGCGCCGCTACTCACGCACCAGCCACTGGCCGGCGACCTGTTCGAGGTGCCGGGTCAGGGCCTGCAAGGCGGCGCCGCCATTGCGCCAGTGATGCCAGAACAGCGGCACATCCACCCAGTGACCGGGCGCCAGATCCACCAGCTCGCCCCGCGCCCGGGCGGCCGCGCTCTGGATATCCGGCAGGAGGCCCCAGCCGATGCCGCCTAGGGTCATCTGCAGAAAGCCCTCGGCGGAAGGACAGAGGTGGTAGTCGAAGGTCTGGGTGACGCCGAGCTGCTCCAGGTAGCGATGCTGCAGGCGATCGTCCGGGCCGAAGACGATGGCGGGCGCGCGTGCCAGGGCCTGGGGATCCGGCAGCGCGGCCAGTTGCCGTGCCCGAAATTCCGGACTGGCCAGGGCCCGGTAGCGCATGGCGCCCAGGGCGCTGACCCGCGCCCCGGCCAGCGGCTGGCCATTGGCGCAGAGACAGGCCGCCACCTCGCCAGCCCTCATCCGTCTGAGCACCACGTCCTGATCTTCCACCACCAGATCCAGCAACACTCTCTGCGTATGGACCCAAGGGCCGACCGCCAGCGGCCACCAGTTGGCCAGGCTGTCGGCATTGAGGGCGATGCGCAGGCGCTGCGGCGCCTCTTCGGCCAGCCCCGGCACCTCGCTGCCCAGATCGGCTTCCAGCAGCCGGACCTGCTGGATATGGCGCAACAGCCGCAGACCCGGCGCGGTGGGCTGGGGCGGTGTCTCCCGCACCAGCACCGCCTGGCCGACCCGGGCTTCGAGCAATTTGATGCGCTGGGACACCGCCGATTGCGATAGGCCCAGCCGCCGTGCCGCCCGTTCGAAGCCGCCCTCTTCCACCACTACCGCCAGGGCTTCCAGCAACTTGTAGTCGATCATCGATTCAGCTAATGCTGCATAAGGAATATTGGTTTTTCTTATACACCCGAACCCGGCAAGGTGGCAGCCATTCCAGGACGACAGGGCGACACCCTCATAATGAACAGCTACTTCACCGGCCTGCTGACCATGGCCAGCCTCATCATGGCGCTGGGCGCGCAGAACACCTATCTGCTGGCCCAGGGGCTGCGGCGCGAGCACCATCTGGCCATCGCCGCCTTCTGCCTCACCTGCGACGTGATCCTGGTGGCCGCCGGAGTGCTGGGCCTGGCTGCGCTGATCCAGCATAGCCCGCTGCTGGTGGACATCCTGCGCTGGGGCGGCGCGGCCTTCCTGCTCTGGTACGGCGCCCAGGCGCTAAGGCGAGCCTGGCGGCCAGCAGCCATGGGCAATCTGGAGGCCGTGAGTCCGCGCAGTCGGCGCCAGGCACTGCTCGCCGCTGCCGCCGTTTCCCTGCTCAATCCCCATGTCTATCTGGACACGGTGCTGCTGGTGGGCTCCCTGGGCAGCCAGCAAGCCGCGCCCCTGGCCTATGTGTTCGGCGCCGCCACGGCCTCCATGCTGTGGTTTTTCGGTCTCGCCCTGGGCGCGGCCTGGGCCGCACCCTACCTGGCTCGTCCGGGGGTGTGGCGGCTGATCGACCTGCTGGTGGCCGGGGTGATGTTCGCGGTCGCGGCGCAGTTGCTGGTCTCGAGCTGAGGCTGGCCTTCCCCCGGCGAGCGCCCTAAGCTGCGGCTCTGCGTTCCCTGTCGAGAGTCCCTATGCCCTTCGCCCGCTCGCTCCGCAGTCAGAGCCTGTTCCTGTTCGGCGGCAGTCTGCTGCTGATGCTGCTGATCGCCCTGGCCGGCTTCGGCCTGCTCTCCCGCGAATTGCACCGCTACCAGCAGCTGATCGAGGGCCCGCTGGAGCGGCTGGTGGAGATCGACGACACCCACCTGACCTTCAAGATCCAGGTGCAGGAGTGGAAGAACCTTCTTCTGCGCGGTGGCGATGCCGACACCGCGGAACGCTATTGGCAGGCCTTTCTGACCCGCGAAGCCGAGGTCGATCAGCGGCTGCGACAGCTGGCCACCCGCGTCGATCCCGAATTGCAACCGCGGCTCCAGGCGCTGCGGGCCCAGCACGGGCACCTGGGCGAGCGCTATCGCGCCGGCCACACGGCCTATCTCGAACATGATCGCGATCCACGTCGCGGCGATGCCGAGGTCCGCGGTATCGACCGAGACACCGCCGAGGGTTTCGCCGCCCTGGTCGATGAACTGCACGGTCGTACCGCCGCGCAGATCGCCGCCATCCGCGCCGAGGCCCAGCGCGACATCCTGCTCGCCGGCCTGGCCCTGCTGCTCTGTGGCGGCGGCCTGCTGTTCCTCGGCGTACGGCTGGTGGAGCGCCGGCTGGTGGATCCGCTGGTGGCCTGCGCGCGGCAATTGGGGCTGCTGGCGCGCGGGCGCTTCGGCGAGCGCCTGCCCGGCGGGCGCGATGACGAACTGGGCCGCCTGACCCTCAGCACCAATCTCCTGCGCGACGCCGCCGTGCAGCACACCCACGAGCTGCGCCATCAGGCCAGCGAGGTGGGCGCCCTGAGCGCGCTGCTGGCCAGTCAGCTGCTGACCGAACCGGGACAGCCCGCGCGGGAGATCGATCCGCAGGTGCTCAAGGACGTCAGCCGCCGTCTCGCCGATATCGCCGGCGACCTGCAGGAGGCCGCCAGCCAGCGGCAGGATTGAGCTGCGGCGCTAGAGCTGCGCCGGCACTTCGCGCCACGCTCCCGGCGCCAGATCGTCCAGCGTCCAGGGGCCGATGCGCACGCGCACCAGGCGCAGGGTCGGCAGGCCGACGGCGGCGGTCATGCGCCGCACCTGGCGATTGCGCCCTTCGCGGATGGTCAGCTCGATCCAGGCGGTCGGCACGCTCTTGCGAAAGCGCACCGGCGGATCGCGCTCCCAGAGCACTGGCGGCTCCGCCAGCAGGCGAGCCTCGGCCGGCAGCGTGGGGCCGTCATTGAGTTCGACGCCCTGGCGCAGGCGCTGCAGTTGCGCTTCGCTGGGCATACCTTCCACCTGGGCCCAGTAGGTCTTGGGCAGCTTGTGCCTGGGATCGGCGATGCGCGCCTGCAACTGGCCATCGTTGGTCAGCAGGAGCAGGCCTTCGCTGTCGCGATCCAGGCGGCCAGCGGGATAGACGCCCGGCACCTCGACGAAGGCCTTCAGGGTCGCGCGGCCGTCGGCGGCGGCGAACTGGGTGAGCACATCGAAGGGCTTGTTGAGCAGCAGCAGCCGCGGCGTGACCGGCGGCGCCTTGGCCTGGCGACGCGGACGCTGGCCGGGGGTGGAACGGGTATTTCGCGACATGGGGATCGACGGCGGCTAGTAAGAACCTGTTCAAGGGCTCGCGAGCTAGAGCCAAACAAGGCGAAAATGGTTGAGGAAGCGGACCGGGCTCGCGCTCGAGTTTACAGAGAGTAAATGAGCATTCCGACCGGGCTGGCGATCCAGGACATTTTCAACGCCGTCTGGCCGACGCGCAGCAGACTTTGAATAGGCTCTTAGAGGTAATCTGGGCCATCTAGTCTATTCGTCCGAGGTCCCATGCGCATCTTTCGTCCGCTGTGGCTGATCCACCTGCTGACCCTGGCTGGCTGCGCCTCCTCCGCCTACGAGGGTCCGCGCTCCGATCACTTCGACGGCGCGCGCTTTCACAACCTGGCGCCGCGCGAGGACAAGAGCCTCTGGACGCTGCTGAAATGGCAGTTCAACCGCACTCGTCCCGAGTGGACCTGGCAGGAAGGGCCGCCCGTGCCGACGCGGCCAGCGGCCCGGGTTGAGGGTGGCGAATTGCGGGTGACCTTCGTCAACCATGCCACCCTGCTGATCCAGCACCAGGGTCTCAACATTCTCGCCGACCCGGTCTGGTCGGAGCGGGTCAGTCCCTTCAGCTTCATCGGCCCGCGGCGCTATCACGCCCCCGGCGTGGCCCTGGATGACCTGCCGCCACTGGACCTGATCTTTGTCAGCCACAGCCACTACGACCACATGGATCTGGCGACGCTGAGGCGCCTGGCCGAGCGCGCGCCCCTGACGCCGGTGGTGACGCCCCTGGGCAACGCCGAGCTGATCCGGCGCGAGACCGGCTTCGTCACCGTCAGCGAACTGGACTGGTGGCAGAGTCTGCCGCTCAAGGACGGCCTGCGCCTGCACCTGGTGCCCGGCCAGCACTGGTCAGCGCGCAGTCGCTTCGACACCAATCGCCGGCTGTGGGGTGGCTTCGTGCTGGAAGCGCCCACCGGACCGGTCTATTTCGCTGGCGATACCGGCTGGGGCCCGCACTTCGCGCAGATCCGCGAACGCCTGGGTGCACCGCGCTTCGCCGCCCTGCCCATCGGCGCCTATGAACCGCGCTGGTTCATGCAGGACAGCCACCTCAACCCGGACGATGCAGTACGCGCCCATCAGGCGCTGGGCGCAGCCAACAGCCTGGGCATCCATTTCGGCACCTTCTCCCTGAGCGACGAAGGGCAGTTCGCCCCGCCCCGCGACCTGGCCCATGCCCGGGCCCTGCATGACCTGACGGACGAAGCATTCAGGACCCTGGCGCCGGGTGAGGTCTGGTTGGTGCCCTAGGTTCCGTGCGGAAAGGGCCTGTGCTCGGCTCCTTTTCACGCAGAACCCGAAGCGCTACTCCACCAGCCCCTTGTCCCAGAGGCGCACCAGCTCGCTGGGCGCACGGTCCTCGGGGATCAGCAGCGTCAGCTCGTCCTGCTGCTCCGCGGGCTGCGGGCTAAAGCGCAGTTCCACCTTGAAGTAGCGCTGATCGCCCCGCCCGACCTGGGTCGGTTCGCCGGACTCCGGCAGGCAACGCTCCAGCACCGAGCAGATGCGCCCACGCTGGGCACTGTCGTACTGACCGAATTCGATCTCCCGCGGCTTGCTCAGCGCATGCAGGGGCGCGAAGCCCCCCTGTCGCGAGAGTCGCACCACGGTGTCCTTGCCCAGCGGGGGAAGTTCGCGCATTGCCCTGCTCCTCTAGCTAAGAGTGACGCCCACGCCGGCCCAGGCCTCCTCGACCGCACGGACCTCGGCTGACTCGGCGCCGAAGCGGCGACCGGCGTTGGAAACGGTGAGCCGGGCGAAGGCGGCGAAATCCGCATCGTTGGCCAGGCGACTGTCGCAGAGGGTGTCGTACCAGATCGGCCCGGCCTTTTCCCAGGCGTAGCCCCCCAGGGCCACCGCGGCCAGATAGAACGCCCGGTTGGGAATGCCCGAGTTGAGGTGGACACCGCCATTGTCTTCGCGGGTCTCGATGTAGTCGTGCATATGCCCGGGCTGGGGATCCTTGCCCAGGGTCGGATCGTCGTAGGCGGTGCCAGGCTCGGCCATGGACCTCAGGCCCTTGCCGTTGATCTTCCGGGTCAGCAGCCCGGCGCCGATGATCCAGTCCGCTTCGGCGGCGGTCTGCTTGAGTTGGTACTGCTTGACCAGGATGCCGAAGACATCGGAGACCGACTCGTTGAGCGCGCCGGACTGATTGAAATACACCAGTCCCGCCTCGCTCTCGGTGACGCCATGCACCAGTTCGTGGGCGATGACGTCGAGGGCGATGGTGAAACGGTTGAAGATCTCGCCGTCGCCATCGCCGAACACCATCTGCTCGCCGTTCCAGAAGGCGTTCTGGTAGTCCTGGCCATAGTGCACGGTACCGGCCAGCGGCAGGCCCTGGCCATCGATGGAATTGCGACCGAAGACCTCGTTGAAGAACGTGAAGGTGGCGCCCAGGTAGTCATAGGCCTCGTCCACCGCCACATCGCTCAGCGCCGGTTGTCCTTCCTGGCGCACCAGGCGCCCGGGCAGCTGCATGGCATTGCCGGCGTCGAAGATGCTGCGCTGCGGACTGGCGTCATCGGTGCGCGGCAGCGGCCCGACCGGCGCCTGGCGTACCCCGGGCCGACCGGGATTGTGCAGCAGACTCTGGACGTGACTCAGGGTGGTCAGGGCGCAGGAACGCTGGTGCTCGTCGCCATGATCGATGATGCGCCCAAGAATGTAGGGGGGAATCACCCCCTGGTAGGTACCCAGGTTACGAGACATGCGCGCGCTCCTCCTCTGGGGGACAGAGTCCCCGATCACCGCTGCGTGCGGTCCGTGTTTCTTGGACCACGAAACGACCAGACGGCTCCCGCCTCTTCACCCGGAGGCAGGCTTCTGGTACAAAGGCACCCCACGCGGGCGTCGTATAATGGCATTACCTGAGCTTCCCAAGCTCATGACGAGGGTTCGATTCCCTTCGCCCGCTCCAGATTCCATGCGGCTTTCAGCAGTTTTCATTGATAGCTAAATAGCTTCGGGGGCCTTTTGGGGGCCGTTTGTAACCCAGTGCGCCAGGGTGTACAGCTGAGCGTGAGGGAGACTGGAGACGGCTGGATGCCTGACCATCGAACCCTGCCCACTGGCCTTATCCCCTTTTTATGTTCGACCAAGGGGATTGCGTTACTTCCGTTACCCGCCTGCCTTTCCTCGCTCAAAAGCCCGCCCACAAGCTTTCCAGCCCTTCTTCCTGCCGTTACTTTTCCGTTACTTCATCATTCTTTAGTAACAGTTTTCACTGTTACTTTTAAAGAAATAGAAACCGCTCAAAATCAATGTTTAAGAAAAGCAACGATAGAGATAACGGCTGAGTAACGGTCACGAAATAGGCAGCGAGCCCAATGATGACGCGGGCTCTGGCTGCTCAGATTCTCCCCAAGGAACGGAAGTAACGCCCCGCACCACCCCGTATAGGATTTGAGCCAGGTCACGCCTGTAGCTAGGGACTGGTGATGCAGGACAAGCTGCGAAAGTGGGCCCAGAACTGCCGCTTGCGCTTGAGCGAACCGTAGGGGGCTGAAAGAGACTCTGCTCATAGCAAGCAGAGGCCGATCAAGGTGAACAGCGCCGGCAAGACCAGACTCGCGTCGTATGTGGAAGGCTTCTTCCCATCCACATACGAAGTGGAGACGACCGTGTATGTGCTTGAAGGGGCGCCTGCTCCGCTAGTCATCATTACGATCACAGCTCCCAGCAGAGCAATGGCATCCCACGATGCCTACCAGCATCAAGTGCTCGATATCTCCTACATGACGAAGGTGGCTTCCTACCTGCTTCATGTCGTCCGCACAGGGCTATGCGCCATGCGCTCTCAAAAGGTCTTGTGGTGCAGGGATTCGCAGGTAATTCCACGCCCTCCGAGGCTTCCTTCAGCCCAGCCATGGCGTGCAATAGGGCGACATGCAGGGCCGCAGGAAAAGCCACACATTTAGATCGCGGGCGGGGGGACGGCGCGCGCCAGGTGCAGTCTCGCCTCGTCCAGCCGGCCTGGCGGTTCCTGTATCCTTGGTGACTCGTTCGTGAGCCTGGCCCGATCCGCGCTCTTACTCCCTTCTTTCTGCTAATTGTCACCGTTGAAGCCAGTCATTAGCTATTCGCCGGACCGGTGGTGATAGTGGCCACTGAACGTAAGGTTCGGGCCGACCTCCCATGCCTGAGACCACTCTGGTCTCCTTGAGAGGTAGTGCCGTGATCATCGAAATGCGTACCTGGGCCCGGATAGGCTCGACAGGCGCGAGCCCCCGAGCAACCGCACCACTGTCAGTGCTGCAACACTCGATCAACAGCCTTCACACCGCCAATCAATTGCGGAAGCAAGAAATTAGGCAATCATTAGCACAGGCTGCTGAGCCCGGTCCTATCAAACCGCAAGATCCGGACCTGCTTGAGGGTTCAGAAGCACCGGATGTCGACGAAGAAGTCAATCCGGGTGAGGTTGATGATCAGACTGGTGCAGGCGATCCCCTGAACCGTTGATACAAACGTCATGCGGACCTAGGTAACGCTAGCTCTTTGCCTCTTCGCTTGGCTGGCAAAGGCGCCTGTCGAGCGCCGCAAAGATGTAATGGTCTCTGTGCCACGGTGGTAGCACGACCCTGAAAGCGGTAACCACCCTGCCCCCTATCGGGCAGGAAGGATAAAATATGTCCTTCTTTTTGAGCGGTATCGGCAACTTGCAGATACTGCTGGACAATTGTCTGCAACGCGAGCGTGACTATTTTAGTCAGCCCGATGGACACCGGCGCTGCCCTGATCCGTTCGTGTTCGTGCGAGCCGCACTTATCTACCGCAAGCGGCAGGACACAGGTGGCGAACGGGCAATCTGCGAGCGATGGGACCTCATCCTACAAGATTTTGAGCGCCAGGCGCAGGCGGTAGAAATGACCGGGCGTGATGACGCCCTGGGTCTGCAACTGCGTAATCGCAAGCAGCTGTTGGAGCGGCGCGACGCGACTCAGATGCGATTGCTGCCGGGGCAACGCAAGCCTGGTCGGACGTTTGGTTCTGAACGATGAACCCAAGCGGGTAGAATCGCTTTGTAGACAGGCTGGATCTTCGCACTAGGGCTTAATTTTTTGCGTTGACCCACTGATACTGCCGGAAGCGGATCACCTCCTTGCCCAGCCAGTCATTGACCTGGGCAAGCCGCGCCTGCAGCGGCTGCAGTTGGTTGGCGGCGTATACCTCCGCGGCCTCCCTGATTGGGCCGAACCCTCCCGCATCCTGCGGCGGCCAAGGTTTTTGCGCGCGCGAAACCTATCCTGCCACCAATCCCTTCACCCGCTGCGCCAGGGCCTCCACCGCGAAGGGCTTGGTGAGGATCGCCATGCCCGGTTCCAGGTAGCCGTCGCTGAGCAGCGAGGTTTCGGCGAAGCCGGTGATGAACAGCACCTTGAGCGCCGGACGCTGGACGCGGGCGGCATCGGCCAGTTGGCGACCGTTCATGCCGCCGGGGAGGCCGACGTCGGTGACCAGCAGATCGATGCGGGCATCGGAATGCAGCACTTCCAGGCCGCCGGCGCCATCGGCGGCCTCGATGATGACGTAGCCCAGCTCGCGCAGCAGATCGGTCACCAGCATGCGCACCGTGGGTTCGTCGTCGACCACCAGCACCGTGGCATGGGCGCCCTCCAGCCGACAGGGCGGGCCCTCTGCGAGGGGCGAGCCGCACGGTCGTTCCACCGGTCGCAGGGGCAGGTAAAGACAGACGGTGGTGCCTTCGCCTGACGTCGAGCGTAGCCGCAACTGGCCGCCCGACTGGCGGGCGAAACCATAGATCATCGACAGCCCAAGGCCCGTGCCCTGCCCCATGGGCTTGGTGGTGAAGAAGGGCTCGAAGGCCTTGGCGGCGACCTCCGGTGTCATGCCGCTGCCAGTGTCGGTCACGCTCAGGTGCAGATAGCGTCCAGGTGCCAGTTCGAAATCCCGGGTATCCGCCTCGCCGAGGGTGCGATGACTGGCGGCGATGAGGATGCGCCCGCCATTGGGCATGGCGTCGCGCGCGTTGATGCACAGATTGAGCAGGGCGTTCTCCAGCTGGGACTGGTCCACCAGCAGCGGCTGGTCGTCCGGCAGGCTAGTGAATTGCACCTGGATGGCCGGCCCCACGGTGCGCTGCACCAGGTCGAGCATGCCGCCCACCAGCTGGTTGACTACCGTGGCCTCGGGGGCCAGGGTCTGGCGGCGGGCGAAGGCCAGCAGCCGGTGGGTCAGGGCCGCGGCACGCTTGGCGCTGCCCTGGGCGGCCGTCAGGTACTTTTCCAGTTCGGTGAAGCGCCCCTGGCCGATGCGCAGGCTCATGAGGTCGAGGCTACCGGAGATCCCCGCGAGCAAATTGTTGAAATCATGGGCCAGGCCGCCAGTGAGCTGGCCGACCGCTTCCATCTTCTGTGACTGGCGCAGGGCTTCTTCCGAGCGGCGCAGTTCTTCGGTGCGCTCTTCGACGCGCTGCTCGAGGGTGGCAGTGAGGTCGCGCAGCTCCGCCAGGGCCCGGTCGCGCTCGTCGGCCAGGGCACGGCGGGCATTCACATCCAGCAGTACGCCAGGAAAGCGCAGCGGGGTGCCGTCCGGAGCCAGTTCGACGTGGCCGTTGGCCTCCAGCCAGTAGTAGCGGCCATCACTGCGGCGGACCCGGTACTGGTGGGCATAGCGCCCACCGCGGCCGATGACGTCGGCGATGGCCGCGGCCAGGCCGGCCTGGTCGTCCGGGTGGACGGTGGCCACCACCTGCGCCAGGCTCAGGCCATCGCGGCCCAGCGCCGGATCGAGGCCGAAATTGAGCGCGAAGGCCTCGTCGACGGTGAATCTGTCGGTGGGCAGATCCCAGTACCAGGTGCCGATGATGGCGCCGGCGGCGAGGGCCAGCTGCACGCGCTCGGCGGCGGCCAGCACGCTGCTCTCCGCGGCGCGCGCGCTGTCGCGCTCGTCGATGCGCGCCGAGAGTTCCTGTTCGAGGGTCAGGTTGTGCCGGCGCAGGGCGGCCTCCGCCACATCGCGCTGATGGTGGGCCTGGACGCTGGCAGTAGTCTCGGTGGTGATGTTGAGCATACCGACGATGGCCTCGCCGTCCCGCAGCGGGCTGTAGGAAAAGGTCCAGTAGGTGTCCTCGGGATAGCCGTTGCGGGTCATCACGAAGTGCTTGTCGACGAAGTGCAGCGCCTCGCCGGACAGCGTCCGCTCGATCAGCGGCGCGATCTCGTCCCACAACTCCACCCACACGTCCTGGATCGGCTGCCCCAGCGCCGCGGGATGGCGGGCGCCGAGAAAGGGGGCGTAGGCCTGGTTGTAGATCAGCGTCTGCTCCGCGCCCCAGGTGGCGCACATGGCGAAGGGGGACGCCATCAGCAGCTCGTAGGTGGTCCGGAGGGCCACGGGCCAGCTGGCGCGCGCGCCCAGTGGCGTGGTTTCCCAGGCGAAACTTTCGAGATAGGACAAGGGACGACTCACTGGCAGAGGCACTGAGGGATCTCGTGGCCGTCCGGGTCCGCCGCGAGGGCCCGGATGGCCATGATAGGCAGGTACGAGCATCCCCGCCAGAGCTCCAGGTGACCGACGGCGCCGCCATGCCCGTCAGTGGCAGCCCGGCCCTGCGGCATGCTGTCCCGGTGAAACGACTGGCATGCCCGCCGTGCATCTCTTACCGTGTGCCCCCCGCTGTCGCTGTCAGGTATCCGCTCGTCATGTCCGCGTCTCCCACCCCGCCCGAGGGGCTGCAACGCAGCCTGTCCAATCGCCATCTGCAACTGATCGCCATCGGCGGCGCCATAGGCACCGGCCTGTTCATGGGTTCGGGCAAGACCATCGCCCTGGCCGGCCCCTCGATCCTGCTGGTCTATCTGATCATCGGCGGCGCCCTGTTCTTTGTCATGCGCGCCCTGGGCGAACTGCTGCTGTCGGACCTGGACTACAAGTCCTTCATCGACTTCTGCACCGACCTCCTCGGGCCCTGGGCCGGCTTCTTCTGCGGCTGGACCTACTGGTTCTGCTGGATCGTCACCGCCATCGCCGATGTCATCGCCATCGCCGCCTATGCCCAGTTCTGGTTTCCCAGCCTCGCACCCTGGATCCCGGCGCTGCTCTGCGTACTGCTCCTGCTGGGGCTCAACCTGGTCACGGTACGGCTGTTCGGCGAACTGGAATTCTGGTTCGCCCTGATCAAGATCGTCGCCATCTGCGCCCTGATCGTCACCGGATTCGGCCTGGTGCTCTGGGGCTTCCGATCGCCCTCGGGCAACGTCGCCAGCCTGGCCAATCTGTGGAACGACGGCGGCGTCTTTCCCATGGGGCTGGGCGGTTTCTTCGCCGGTTTCCAGATCGCCGTCTTCGCCTTCGTCGGCATCGAGCTGGTGGGCACCACCGCCGCCGAGACCGCCGATCCCCGGCGCAACCTGCCGCGGGCAATCAACTCCATTCCGGTGCGCATCCTGGTGTTCTATGTGCTGGCGCTGGTGGTGATCATGGCGGTGACGCCCTGGCGCCAGGTGGTGCCGGACAAGAGTCCCTTCGTCGAACTCTTCGTGCTGGCCGGCGTGCCCATGGCCGCCAGCCTGATCAATTTCGTGGTGTTGACCTCGGCCACCTCCTCGGCCAACAGCGGCATCTTTTCCACCAGCCGGATGCTCTATGGCCTGGCCCGCGAAGGCCATGCGCCGCGCGGTCTCACCCGCCTCTCGCGGGCGGCGGTGCCGGCGCGCGGGCTGGTGCTGTCCTGCCTGTGCCTGCTGCTGGGCACCGTGCTGATCTACCTGATCCCCAACCTGGTCACCGCCTTCACCCTGGTCACCACCCTGGCCGCGGTGCTGTTCATGTTCGTCTGGTCGCTGATCCTGCTGGCCTGGCTGGCGTACCGCCGCAACCGTCCGGAGCGCCATGCCGCCTCGGCCTTCCGCCTGCCCGGCGGGCGCTGGGTGTGCTACGGGGTGCTGGCCTTCTTCGCCGCGGTGCTGGTCCTGCTGACCCTGCAGGACGACACCCGCCAGGCGCTGCTGGCCAGTCCGCTGTGGTTCCTGCTACTGGGGGTTGGCTACTGGTGGCGCGGGCGGCAGGCGGTGCGCGCCGGCTAGACAGACGCAGGCCGCTCAGCCCACCGTCCAGAGTTCATCGAGACGCGTGGTGTAGCGCGGGCTGAGCAGGTCACGGCGCATCTGCCAGGCGGGATCGCGTGGAATCCGCGCCGGTCTCAGGGTCTCGCGACCGAACCGGCCATTGATGGCGTCCAGGGTCGCCATCAGCCGCGCAGCGGCCGGATCCGGAGCGGCGACGAAGAGATCCGCCGCCACCTCGCTACGACCGCAGAGATCGAGCAGCAGCACCTCGGCCTTGGCATAGCCGAAGCCGTCGCGGAAGATCTCGCGCAGGCCCGCCTGGGCCTGGTCGTTGAGCACCCGGGTGTCGTCGCTGGGCGCCGGCAGGTTGAGCAGGGCGGCATTGGCGTAGCGGTCGTCGTCGGCGCCGTGCATGCCGGTCTGGATACTGACCCTCAGGGTGCGACAGAGCGAGCCCTGGGCGCGCAGCTTTTCCGCGGCGCGCGCGGTATAGCTGGCCACCGCCTCGGCCAGGGCGCCGAACTGGTACTGGCGGCGACCGAACATGCGACTGCTGCAGATCGTCTGCCGCGGCGCTTCCAGTTCTTCCAGGCTCAGGCAGGGCAGTCCGCGCAACTCCCGCGCGGTCTTTTCCAGCACCACACTGTAGCGCTGGCGCAGCGACCAGGCATCCTGCCCGGCCAATTGCCAGGCCGTGGTGACGCCCTCCCCGCGGAGGCGCGCGGCCAGGCGCCGGCCGACCCCCCAGACGTCTTCGATGGGCGAGTGCTTGAGCACCCAGTCGTGCACCGCCGGGGCGCGCAGATCAAGCACCCCGCCGGTGCGCTCCGGCCAGCGCTTGGCGGCGGCATTGGCCAGCTTGGCCAGGGTCTTGGTGCCGGCGATGCCGACGCTGACCGGAATGCCCGTCCACTTCTGCACCCGCGCCTGCAGGCGATGACCGAGGGCGTCCAGGGGTTCGGGCAGGCCGGCCAGATCGGCGAACACCTCGTCGATGCTGTAGCGCTCCAGGCGCGGCACCAGGGTCGCCAGGGTGCGCATCACCCGATCGGCGAGGTCGCCATAGAGGGCGTAGTTGGAACTGAAGGCCTCGACCTCGCCGCGCTGGGCCAGTTCGCGCACCTGGAACCAGGGCGCGGCCATGGCGATGCCCAGGCGCTTGGCCTCGGCCGAGCGGGCGATGACGCAGCCGTCGTTGTTCGACAGCACCACCACCGGCCGCTGGGCGAGATCGGGGCGGAAGACCCGCTCGCAACTGCAATAGAAGGCGTTGCAGTCGATCAGCGCCAGCACCGCTTCAGCCATGGCCGAAGCGTCTCAGGCTGTGGGTGGCCACGCCCCAGACTTCGAAGTCGTCGCGCTCGCCGATGACCAGGGGCGCATAGGCGGGATTTTCCGCCAGCAGGACGAAGTGGGCGCCGCGCCGGCCGAGGCGCTTGAGGGTGGGCTCGCGATCGCGCACCGCCACCACGATGTCGCCGACCCGTGCCGGCCGGGCGCGATCGACGATCACCAGGTCGCCGGCAAAGATCCCGGCGCCGGTCATGCTGTCGCCGCTGACCTGGATGACATAGGTGTGGGGCGCGCGCAGGTCGACCAGTTCGTCCAGCGAGACCTGGCGCTCCAGATGATCCTGGGCCGGCGAGGGAAAGCCGCACGGCAGGCGAAAATCATAGAGCGGCAGCCGGGTGTCGGACGACTCCAGGCTACCCAGGACGGTAACGGACATGACAAGGCGCTCCTGCGGATAACTGTCTATTTATACAGTCATCCTCAGCCGCCGTGTTGTAAAGTCCGACCTAATCTCCGCCGATGAGCGGCGCCATCAGGCGCTGAGGCGAAAGCGCGAGACGATGCCGCGCAGGTCCTGGGAGAGGCCAGCCAGGCGTTCGGCGGTACCGGCATCGGACTCGATGCCGCTCAGGACCTGCAGGGTGCTGGCGCGGATGCCGGTGGTGTTGCGGTTGATGTCTTCGGAGACCACCGCCTGCTGTTCCGCGGCACTGGCGATCTGCACGTTGACGTCGACGATGCGCTCCACGGCGGCGCCGATGCTGGTCAGGCTGACGCTGGCCTGCTCGGCGGCCGCGACGCCGGTCAGGGCGTGGCCGCAGCTGGCCTGCATCTGCCCGACGGCCTCGCCCGTGGCGGTCTGCAACTGCTCGATGATACGGCGGATTTCCTCCGTGGAGGTCTGGGTGCGCGAGGCCAGGGTACGAACCTCGTCGGCCACTACGGCGAAGCCGCGGCCCTGCTCGCCGGCCCGGGCCGCCTCGATGGCGGCGTTGAGCGCCAGCAGGTTGGTCTGCTCGGCGATGGTGCGGATCACCGCGATGACGCCACCGATGGCCTGGCTGTGGCTTTCCAGGGCCGCGACCTTGGTGGCGCTGAGATCCACATCGGCGGCCAGGGCCTCGATGGCCTGCTGCGTCTGCTGCATCACTCGGGTGCCATCGCGGGTGGCCTGATCGGCCTGCTGGGCCGCAGCGACGGCGCCTTCGGTATTGTTGGCGACGTCCGCCACGCTGGCGGTCATCTCGGTGATGGCGGTGGCCACCTGATCGGTCTCGCCCTGTTGCGTCTGCATGGTCGAACGCGACTGGCCGATGGAACAGGCCAGGGATCCCGAAGCCTGGGCGACCGCATGGGACGCCTGATCGACTTCGCGCAGCGAGCGGCCGAAGGCCTCCAGCATCTCATCCAGGCTACGGCCGATGTCGGCGATTTCGTCACGACCAGGCAAGGCGGCACGGCGACACAGATCGCCCTGGGCAGCCGCGGCGGTCACCCCGACCAGTTCGGCGATTCCCAGGCGCAGGGCCTGGTAGATCCCGGCGAAGGTGTAGACCAGCAACAGCAGAGCGCCGAGGATCGTGCCCAGCACCAGATTGCGCAGGTGGGTCACATGGCCCAGACGCTTGGCCAGTAACTGCGACAGCAGGCCTTGCGCCTCTTCCTGACCCTTGTAGTAGCGGGCGACCACGGCATTGCCCTGGATACCCAGGGCGCGACCGGAGACCGTGCCTTCGTTGGTCATGGCGGCCAGCATGCCCTGGCGGAAGTTGGCATAGTCATCCGCCGCCTGGGCCAGGGAGCCCTTTAGCTGCTGAGCCAGATCCGGCGCCTGACGCGCCAGGAGTTTGAGGCCCTGCTCCAGTTCATCGGCGGTCTGCCGCTCCTGGCGCACCACGCTGCGCGCCAGATTCAGACTGGCTGGATCGAACTTGTTGGTGGCGCTCAGGCCGGTGGCCAAGCCGCGCAGCTGACCGATGAGGTTGATCTCTCGCGGCAGGCGCAGCGAGGTGATGTCGATGAGAAAGAGACTGGTGTAGTCGGAATCCAGCGTCAGGCCCGACGTGGCCGAGACGTAGTAGAAGAAGTTGAGGGTCTGGGTCAGCTGCTCGTTCCAGGCCTCGAACACCTCCAGCGAGGTGCCCGAGGCCCCCTGCATCAGGCGCTCGGCGCCCAGTCGCAACTGACCGACGCGGTCGCCCGTCTCCAGCTGGATACCGAGGTCGCGATCCAAGCGGCCAAGGTCGTCGTAGGCCTTGAGCAGGTTGTCGCGGTTGCTCTGCCAATCCTGCTGGGCCGAGGTGTCACCATCCTGGAGGCGCTTGGTCAGGGCGCGCTGCAACATGCTCAGCCGCGCGATGGGCGTCAGTTGCGTCAGATACCTCTGACCCTCGATCTCCTGCACCAGACCGAGTCGCTGCTCCTGGATGTCCTGATAGATATAGGCACTGAGAAACAGCAACGGCACCAGAACGATGGCGGCCAGGCAGGCGAACTTGGCGGGGAATCTCATTCGATTCATTATCGTTACGGCAGGGGTTAGCAGATGCATGGCGGGCTCACGGCAGGCGGCAGGAAGGCACTTGGGCTCATACCGCCCAATTTGTGACGCAATAGACAGAAATTCCTGTAACAGTTTCATCGCTATCCGCCTGCCGCTTCGTTTATACGGCCCTTTGCCACTCGACGGTCGAAAGACGTCCCCCAACGGTCGCAGAAAGGCTCTAGCATGCATGATGTAGTAATTCTCAATGCCCTTGTGCTGGATGGTCGAGACCGTCCGGGCCGGGTTCTCGACGTGGCGATTGCCGATGAGCGTATCCAGGCACTCGGTCAGCTGGCCGGACAACCAGCACGGGAGGTCCGCGACGGCAGCGGCTTGGTGCTGGCGCCTGGCTTCATCGATGTCCATACCCACGACGACACCATGGTCATCCGCCGCCCCCAGCAGTTGCCCAAGCTCAGCCAGGGGGTGACCACCGTGGTCGTGGGCAACTGCGGCATCAGCGCCGCCCCGGTGCGGCTGCGCGGCGAACCGCCGGACCCATTGAACCTGCTCGGTCCGGCCGCGGTCTTCGGCTATCCCACCTTCGCCGCCTATCGCGCGGCGGTGGAACAGGCGCGGCCCGGCGTCAACGTCGCCGCCCTGGTCGGCCACACGGCGTTGCGCAGCAATCACCTGGACGATCTCCAGCGTGCCGCTACCCCGGCGGAAATCGCCGCCATGCGCCTCGAATTGCGCGAAAGCCTGGCCGCCGGTGCCCTGGGGCTTTCCAGCGGCCTGGCCTATGCCTCCGCCGCGGCGGCGCCGACCTCAGAGGTGGCCCAGTTGGCCGCGGAGCTGGACGCCGTGGGCGGACTCTATGCCACCCACTTGCGCAGCGAATTCGCCGCGGTGCACGAGGCCCTAGAGGAAGCCCTGGACATCGGTCGCCAGGCACGGGCACCGGTGGTGGTCTCCCACTTCAAGTGCGCCGGGGTGGACAACTGGGGGCGCGCACCGGAATTGCTCGGCGCCCTGGAACGGGCCGCCCGGACCCAACCGGTCGGCTGCGACTGCTATCCCTATGCCGCCAGCTCTTCCACCCTGGATCTCAGGCAGGTCACCGACCGGCATCGCATCACCATCACCTGGTCCACCCCGCATCCCGAATGCAGCGGCCGCGACCTGGCCGCCATCGCCGCCGACTGGGGCCTGGATCTGCAGGCCGCCGCGCGCCGCCTGCAACCGGCTGGCGCCGTCTACTACGGCATGAGCGAGGCCGACGTGCAGCTGATCCTCGCCCATCCGCTGAGCATGATCGGCTCCGACGGCCTGCCCGAGGACCCCTTCCCCCATCCGCGCCTGTGGGGCGCCTTTCCGCGGGTGCTGGGTCATTTCAGCCGCGACCTCGGCCTCTTTCCGCTGCACACCGCCGTGCACAAGATGACCGGCCTGTCGGCCGCCCGCTTCGGCCTCAGGGGCCGCGGCTTGATCGAGCCGGGCGCCCAGGCCGACCTGGTGCTGTTCGATCCCCGGCGCATCCGTGACGTGGCCGACTTCAGCGAGCCGCAACGGCCTGCCGAAGGCATCCACGCCGTCTGGGTGAATGGCCGCCTGGCCTACGTCCCGGACCAGGCCGTTGGCGAACGCCATGGCTGCTTCCTGCCACGCGCCGGCGATCTGCGGCACGGCTTCCCGCGCCCCGCCTGAGCGCTACCGGGTAACGCCTCGACCTGGTGCACCGTCGTTACCTTCCGCCACCTCCCGGTGCCCCCTGAAGCACCGGGAACCCCCCTGCTGCCTGTCGCTCACGCCAAGCCCTTGATTTGCAACGCCGGGCGAATAGCTGGCACAGTCACTGCAATCCACTCCGTTGTTACGAACATAGTTCCGCTATAACGGAAACGGAGATACGCTATGACAGGCAAGACGAAGGGGTGGAAAACGCTGGCGCTGCTGGTCGGCCTGGTCGCCATGACCGGCGCCCAGGCGGCCAAGCTGGATGACGTGCTCAAGCGCGGCCATCTGGTCGTGGGCACCGGCAGCACCAACGCCCCCTGGCACTTCCAGGGCGCCGACGGCAAGTTGCAGGGCTTCGATATCGATATCTCCAGGGTCATCGCCAAGGGCCTGTTCAACGATCCGGAAAAGGTCGAATTCGTCGTGCAGGGCTCGGATGCGCGCATCCCCAACCTGCTCACCGACAAGGTCGACATCAGCTGCCAGTTCATCACCGTGACCGCCAGCCGCGCCCAGCAGGTGGCCTTCACCCTGCCCTACTACCGCGAAGGCGTGGCCCTGCTCTTGCCGGCCAACAGCCGCTACCAGCAGATCGACGACCTCAAGGCGGCCAAGGGCGACCTGACCGTGGCCGTGCTGCAGAACGTCTATGCCGAGGAACTGGTGCACCAGGCCTTGCCCGGCGCCAAGGTCGACCAGTACGACAGCGTCGACCTGCTCTACCAGGCCCTGGGCACCGGCCGCGCCGACGCCGTGGCCACCGACCAGTCCTCGGTCAAGTACCTGATGACCCAGAATCCCGGTCGCTATCGCTCGCCCGACTACGCCTGGAGCCCCCAGACCTACGCCTGCGCGGTCAAGCGCGGCGACCAGGACTGGCTGAACTTCGTCAACACCGCCCTGCACGAGGCCATGACCGGTGTGGAATTCCCCACCTACCAGGCCTCCTTCAAGAAGTGGTTCGGCGTCGAGCTGCCGTCCCCGGCGATCGGCTTCCCCGTCGAGTTCAAGTGATCCTGGCCCCGGCGCGGCCTGTCCGCGCGCCCTAGGTGGACGTCGAGCATGAATTACACCCTCAACTTCGCCCCCGTGTGGCAGAACCTGGACCACCTGCTGGCCGGGCTCGCGCTCGGCCTGCAGCTGGCGCTGGTGGGCATCGCCATCGGCTGCCTGATCGGCCTGGCCACCGCCTTCGCCCTGCTCTCGCCGGCGCGGGCGCTGCGCTGGCTGGCGGGGGGCTACGTCACCCTGGTGCGCAACACCCCGATCCTGGTGCTGATCCTCTTGCTGTACTTCGCCCTGCCCAGCATCGGCATCCGCCTGGACAAGCTCAGCTCCTTTCTCATCACCCTGGCGCTCTATGCCGGGGCCTACCTGGCCGAGGTGTTTCGCGGCGGCCTCATGGCCATTCCCAAGGGCCAGCGCGAGGCGGGCCTGGCCATCGGCCTGCGCGAATGGCAGATCAAGGCCTACGTCATCATTCCGGTGATGCTGCGCAACGTGCTGCCGTCGCTCTCCAACAGCTTCATCTCGCTGTTCAAGGACACCTCCCTGGCGGCGGCCATCGCCGTGCCGGAGCTGACCTACCAGGCGCGCAAGATCAACCTGGAAAGCTACCGGGTCATCGAGACCTGGCTGGTGACCAGCGCCCTCTACATCCTCACCTGCTACGTCATCGCCCTGCTGCTGCGCCAGCTGGAGCGACGGCTGAGCCTGACCCGCTAGGAGCCCGATCGTGTACGAAGCCCCCTCCTGGTTCCTGGAGTTGTGGAACGCCCGCCAGACCCTGGCCGCCGGTTTCGCCACCACCCTGGCCTGCTCGCTGATGGCGGTGCTCGGCGGTACCCTGCTGGGTACCCTCGGCGGCCTGGCGCTGACCTATGGCCGCTGGCCGCTGCGCCTGCCGTTCCGCCTCTACGCCGACCTGATCCGCGGCACCCCGGTGTTCGTGCTGGTGCTGGCCTGCTACTACATGGCCCCCGCCTTGGGCCTGCGGCCCACGCCCTTCCAGGCCGGCACCGCGGCGCTGCTGCTGTTCTGCGGCTCCCATGTGGCGGAGATCGTCCGCGGCGCCCTGCAGGCCATCCCCCGTGGCCAGCACGAGGCGGCCAAGGCCATCGGCCTGACCTTCGTGCAGAGTCTTCAGGAAGTGCTGCTGCCCCAGGCGCTGCGCCAGATCCTGCCGACCTGGGTCAACGCCTCCACCGAGATCGTCAAGGCCTCCACCCTGCTCTCGGTGATCGGCGTGGCCGAACTGCTGCTCAGCAGCCAGCAGGTCATCGCCCGCACCTTCATGACCCTGCAGTTCTACCTGTTCGCCGGCCTGCTGTTCTTTCTCATCAACTTCGCCATCGAGCGGCTCGGCCGCTACCTGGAAAAACGGGTGACCCTGCCATGACCGACTCCAACGCCCCGCTGCTCAGCATCGACGACCTGCACAAGAGCTTTGGCGCCGTGGAGGTGCTCAAGGGCATCGACCTGTCCCTGGATCGCGGCGACGTGGTAACCCTGATCGGCTCCAGCGGCTCGGGCAAGACCACCCTGCTGCGCTGCGTCAACCTGCTGGAAGACTTCCAGGGCGGCAGCATCCAGCTAGCCGGCGAGGCCATCGGCTATCGCGAGGAAGGCGGTCGCCGCCAGCGCCTGCCGGAACGCGAGATCGCCCGTCAGCGCTCGCTCACCGGCATGGCCTTCCAGCAATTCAATCTGTTTCCCCACCTCACCGCCCTGGAAAACGTCACCCTCGGCCTGCGCAAGGTCAAGAAGCTGGGCAAGGACGAAGCCATCGCCCTGGGCGAACAGTGGCTGCGCCGGGTCGGCCTGATCGAGCGCCGCGATTATCATCCCGGCCAGCTCTCCGGCGGTCAGCAGCAACGCGTCGCCATCGCCCGCGCCATCGCCATGAACCCCAGCCTGATGCTGTTCGACGAACCCACCTCGGCGCTGGACCCGGAGCTGGTCGGCGAGGTGCTGGCGGTGATCAAGGACCTGGCCCAGGACGGCATGACCATGCTGCTGGTGACCCACGAGATGAGATTCGCCCATGAGGTCTCCGATCGCATCGTCTTCATGAGCCAGGGTCGCATCGAGGAGCAGGGTCCGCCCCGCGAACTGTTCGAGCGGCCGCGCTCCACCCGTCTCGCCGAATTCCTCGGCCGGACCTCTTTCTGAATCCCACCCCCGCTACAGGAGCACCCTTATGAGCATCACCCGATACGGCGCCGGCGAACGCGGCGCAGGTGGCCAACCCCTGCCCTTCGCCCGTGCGGTGGAAGCCGATGGCTGGCTGCACGTCTCCGGCCAGGTGGCCATGGAGAACGGCGAGATCATCGACGGCGGCATCGTCGCCCAGACCCACAAGACCATGCAGAATCTGATCGCCATCCTGCACGAAGCCGGCTACGGTCTGGAGCACGTGGTGCGTGCCGGCGTCTGGCTGGACGATCCGCGCGACTTCTGGAGCTTCAACAAGGTGTTCGCCGAGTATTTCGCCGGTCAGGCCCCGGCGCGCGCCTGCGTGCAATCCTCCATGATGGTGGACTGCAAGGTCGAGATCGACTGCATCGCCTACAAACCCAAGGCTTGAGACAAATCGCACAGATGACCGAACCTACCCGCCAGCGCGCCCGCGGCCTGGACCGCGCCTTCGATATCCTCGATCACCTCAAGCGGGTGGGTCGGCCGCTGCGACCCAACGAGATCGCCGCCGGCCTGGGCATTCCCAAGTCCACCGTCTACGACCTGGTCGGCCTGTTGCTGGAGCGGCACATGCTCGATGCCGTGGGCCGCGACGGTCAGGTCTACCTGGGCCGCGAGCTGTACTTTCTCGGCCAGGCGCACCTGCGCCATTTCGATCTGGCCCGCGAGGCCGGGCTGCTGCTGGACGACATCGTCGCCCAGACCCGCGAGACCGCCCAGCTGTGCCAGCTCAACGGCCGCAAGTACACCGTCTCGCTGATGAAGGAAGGTGCCCGCGCCTTTCGCATCTCCTCCAACGTCGGCGAGGACGCCCCCATTCCCTGGACCGCTTCCGGGCGGCTGCTGCTCGGCCATCTGAGCGATGCCGAGATCCTCGCCCTGATCGATCCGGACGACTTCATCCTGCCCGACGGCAGCCGCCTGGACCCGGCGACCTTCATCGCCGAGATCCGCAGCGCCTGCGCCGCCGGCTTCTTTTCCTTCGACAGCATCGCCGACACCTACACCCACTGCTTCGCCGCCCCGGTGCAGGACGCCAGCGGCCTGAGCATCGCCACCCTGTGCATCGTGGCACCCCGCGCCGACGCCCAGGCCCATCATGCCGAGTACCGCCAGGTGCTGGTCGACAGCGCCCGCCGCCTGTCCCAGCGCCTGGGCGGCCAGGAGAATCCATGACCCCCTTCATCGCCCCCGAGAAAGGCGCCGCCACGCCTGGCGCCAGCCTGCTCAGCGACATCGCCCTGCCCGCCCTGGTCATCCACCAGGACGCACTCGACCACAACATCGCCTGGATGCAGGCCTTCGCAAGCGACCGCGGCGCCGAACTGGCGCCCCACGGCAAGACCAGCATGGCCCCGGCGCTGTTCCAGCGACAGCTAGCCGCGGGTGCCTGGGGCATGACCCTGGCCACCGCGGTCCAGACCCGCGCCGCCCAGGCCCACGGCGTGCGCCGGGTACTGATGGCCAATCAGCTGGTGGGCGCGCCGAACATGGCGCTGATCGCCGAGCTGCTCACCGCCGATCCGGACTTCGACTTCCATTGCCTGGTGGATCATCCCGCCCAGGTCACCGCCCTGGGTGCCTTCTTCGGCGCACGCGGCCTGGCGCTGCAGGTGATGATCGAATACGGCGTGCCCGGCGGTCGTTGCGGTTGCCGCAGCGAAGCCGAGGTGCGTGAGCTGGCGCGGGCCATCGCCGGGCAACCGGCGCTGCGCCTGACCGGCATCGAAGGCTACGAGGGGGTCATCCACGGCGCCGAGGCGGCCACCGACATCCGCGCCTTCGCCGATTCCCTGGTACGCCTGGCCGAAGAATTGCGCGGCCAGGGCGCCTTCGCCCTCGACCGGCCCATCGTCACCGCCTCGGGTTCGGCCTGGTACGACCTGATCGCCGCCGCCTTCGACCAGCTGGAAGTACGCGAGCGCTTTCTCGCCGTCATGCGCCCCGGCAGCTATGTGGTCCATGACCACGGGATCTATCGTGACGCCCAGTGCGGGGTGCTAGCCCGCACTGGGCTGAACGCGGGCCTGCAACCGGCGCTTGAGGTCTGGGCTCATGTGCAGTCCATGCCCGAACCCGGTTTCGCGATCCTGGCCCTGGGCAAGCGGGACATCGCCCACGATGCCGGCCTGCCGCTGCCGCTGCGCCGGTACCGGCCCGGCCAGGCCGCTACCGAAGCCATGGACGTCAGCGGCTGTACGGTCACGGCCATCATGGACCAGCACGCCTTCATGGTCGTCGCCCCGGGGACCGCGTTGGCCATCGGCGACGTCATCGCCCTGGGCACCTCCCACCCCTGCCTGACCTTCGACAAGTGGCGCCAGGGCTGCATCGTCGACGAAGGGCTGCAGGTCGTGGAGACCTTCGCGACCTGCTTCTAGGGCGTTAGGGTCGCAGCTCGCCCTCTTCCTCGCCGTCCCAGTAACGGATGCGCTCGGCATGCACCTTGATGAGGATCATGCCGGGCGTGTCGGTGCCCTGGGGAAACCAGCGATCCAGACTCTTGGACCAGTGCGCCTCGAATTGCGCCTTGTCGCGGATCAGCTCGGCGTGTCCTTCGATGCCGATGAAGATGCCGGGCTTGCCCAGCAGACTCTTGCCCTCGCTGAAGCTCAGCCCCACCGCCGGATCCTGCTCGATGTCACGGATCTTGGCCGAGTCCTCGTAGGCATAGAACCAGGAGTCCCCGTCGTATTCGACGTCGCCGTTGTTGCTCATCGGCCGGCTGGTCAAGCGCCCGGTGCCGGTGGTCAGCATGCAGAAATCCAGATCGCGCATCGCTTTGGAAAGGTCGTGCAGGGTCTTGTCGGCCATGGGGGTCGCTCCGGTTGGGCGGGCAGGCAGTGCCCGTCTGCATTCAGACCGGACGCGGCGGTCGCTTGGTTCCAGCGCAGCGGCGTCCACTTGGCTTTTCGGACGGACTGCTCTCAATGGGAAGAGACGTAGACTGCCGAAGCGGGCAGCGCCGGCAAGGCATAGGTGGCCTTCATCCAGTCGATCTCCGCCAGCGGTGTCCGGCCGAACAGCCGCTTGAATTCGCGACTGAACTGGGAGGCGCTCTCGTAGCCTACCGCAAAGGCCGCGTTCGCCGCCGGGACGGCGTCGTGCAGCATCAACAGCCGCGCCTGGTGCAGACGGGTCGACTTCAGATACTGCATGGGCGTGGTACCCGTGACCTCGCGGAAGTGGCGATGGAAGCTGGGCTGACTCATGCGCGCTTCCTGCGCCAGCGCGGCGACGTCGAGCCGCTCGGCATAGCGGGCATGCAGGGTGCGCAACGACCGGGCGATACGGCCGAAGCGACCCTGGCGATCCAGGGCCGCGCGCAGTGATCCACCCTGGGCGCCCGTGAGGATCCGATAGTAGAGTTCGCGCAGCAGCGCCGGTCCCAGCAGCCGGGCGTCCGTCGGCACGCTCAAGACCTCCAGCAAGCGCAGCGTCGAGACGCGCAGCGGCTCATCGATCGGCGAGGCATAGAGCCCACGGGGCGACTCCCGCGCCGGCCCCAGTTCGCTATCGAGCTGCAGGACCAGGTCCCCGAGCAGCCGAAAATCCAGCCGCAGATAGATGGCCAGCAGCGGTGCCTCCGGACTGGCATCGGTCTCCATGGTGAAGGGCATGGGCACGGAGACCACCAGGTAGTGCTGGGCATCGTAACGATAGACGCGGTCACCGAAGTAACCGCGCTTGCCACCCTGGCAGACGATGACGACCCCGGGATCGTAGAGCACGGGTACGCCGGTCAGCGGGCGATCCGAACGTAGGAAGCGTACATCCTCCAGGGCGCTGAGGTTGTAGCCCTCCTGGGGCGCCAGCTTGCCCAGCAGCGCCACCAGACACCTGGCAAGGGGATCGCTCGGGTTCATGGGGCCTCCGCTTCAGCCGTCGGTGGAAAGGGTCAGGGCTTCCCAGCGGTCGATTTCCCGGCTGGCCGTGGCCAGGCGTTCGCGTACCAGGTGCAAGGCATCGCTCCCCAGCAGCAACTGCGCTGGCGGCGCCGGCAAGGCGATGAGCTGCAGCAGGGCCTGGGCCGCCTTGCGCGGATCACCCAGCTGCTTGCCGCTCTTGGCCTCCCGCGCCGCACGGATCGGCGTGAACTGCTCATCGTAGTCGGCGATGCCGCGCGCGCTGCGACGCATCGAGCGACCCGCCCAGTCGGTGCGAAAGGAGCCGGGCGCCACGGCGGTGACCCAGACGCCGAACGGTGCCAACTCCTGGCCCAGGGCCGCCGAGATACCTTCGAGGGCGAACTTGCTGCCGCAATAGTAGGAGATACCCGGCAGGGTGATGGTGCCACCCATCGAGGTGATGTTGATGATATGACCGCGGCGCTGCTCGCGGAAGGACGGCAGGAAGGCCTTGGTCACGGCGACCGCCGCGAAGACATTGACCTCGAACTGCTGGCGCAGCTCTTCCAGCGGCGATTCTTCGAGGATGCCCTCATGGCCGTAGCCGGCGTTGTTGACCAGGACATCCACCGGACCGTGGGCTGCCTGAGCCTCGGCCACCACCGTCGCCAAGCGATCATGGTCCGTGACATCCAGCAGAACGCCATGAGCCCTGTCCGACAAGGCCGCGAAGGCCTGAAGATCGGCTTCCCGGCGCACCGTGCCGATGACGTGGTGGCCGGCCGCGAGGGCTTCCCGCGCCAGGGCATTGCCCAGGCCGCTGCTCACGCCGGTGATGAAAAGGGTCTTGCGCTCGTTCATGGTCCACTCCCATCGTTGGAAGCGGCCATGCTAGCGCCGGTGCCTGCCGCCCCAACTGCCGGATCGTCTAGGTGTCTTGCCTAAAACGCTCAGTCTCGACGCCTTGGGTTGAAGGTCCAGTGGCCTGGCCCTGGCGATCAGGATCGCTCGGCCTGCTGGGCGCGAAGCAAGAGACTCGGAGGGCCTGGTCCTACAGGGGCAGGGACTAGCCAAAGTTGCGATGACCTGCGCTGATCCAGATCGGTTACCCACCGATCGCCTCACACAAGCGCCCCCTCCTTGCGCCGCCCTGCCATTCAAGTGTCATCGCAGTTAAATGAAACCAACAAGCGCGCTATGGAAAATCGTGACGGACCAAGTTCGACTTGGCTGCCGATACACCCACTTTCGACAAACACCACGCCTTCTGATGAACGCCAGCCCCATTACCTAGTGGAGAGATTCTTCATGAGCAGTAAGGTCTCGCTATTGATGGTATCCACGACGCTCTGCCTGACGACACCTGCTTTTGCCGCCGTGCTCAACCACGACCAGGTACAACAGATCCGCGCCGACGCCACCGCCGTCGAATACTATTATCAGCCGATGATTGCCGATGGCCCGGACTCCTGCAACAACTATCCGGCCGTGGATTCCGCGGGCAACGTCAGTGGCGGCCTGCATCCTTCGGGCGCCCCGGATGGTCATTGCCGCGGCACCAATGGCCAGGTCTATTCGCGCATGGCCGAATATTTCAAACATTGCGCGATCATGTATTCCTGGTATTTCCCCAAGGATCAGCCGCCGAACTATCTGGGCGCTGCCGGCGGTCATCGCCATGACTGGGAAGATATCGTCGTCTGGACCAATGAGTGCAAAGTCGGCTCTCCCATATTGAAGATAGACTATTCCACTCATGGCAAATACCAGGTGAACTTCAATCCGCCGGTCTGGCGAGGCCGCAGCGGTTATCTTGCCCAGGGCGTACATCCCAAGGTCACCTATCATGCGACCTACAAGGGCTTCGCCGACCACTCCCCCGCTGCCACCAACGACATGGGGCGCAGCCAGCCGCTGATCAGCTGGAGCCGAATGCCGGTACCCGCCAGGAACACCCTGAACAGCTACGACTTCGGCGCGGCGAATGTGCCCTTCAAGGATGGCGGCGCCTTCTGGTCCAATCTGCGCAAAGCCTGGGAGAGCGACTAGCCCACGGCCAGGGCGCTGCTGGTGATACGCGCCCTCACTGACCCCGCGGCTTGGCTCGCGCCGTGGGTTCGGCGATCAAGGGATCGTCCGGCCAGTAATGCTTGGGATAGCGGCCCTTGAGATCCTTCTTCACCTCGCCATAGGTATTGGCCCAGAAGCTGGCCAGGTCCTGGGTGACCTGCACCGGTCGCCGCGCGGGCGAGAGCAGGTGCAGCTTGACCGCCAGCCGTCCACCGGCGAGGCGCGGGGTGTCGGCCAGGCCGAACAGTTCCTGCAGTCGTACCGCCAGCACCGGCGGCTGCTCGCTGTAATCCAGCCGGATGCTGGAGCCGGAGGGCACCGCCAGACTGCGCGGCGCCAGCTCGTCCAGCTGTCGCGGCAACGGCCAGGGCAGCAGGCCCTGCAGCATGGCGGCCAGGTCCAGCGTGGCAAAGTGGGCCAGACGGGTGACGCGCCCCAGATAGGGCAGCAGCCAGTCTTCCAGGCTGGCCAACAGGGCGGCGTCGCTCACATCCGGCCAGTCGCTCGTCGCCTTCCGCTGCAGATCCAGCTGGCGCAACAGGTCTACCCGCGCCTGCCACTGGCGCAATTCCGGCGTCCAGGGCAGCAACTCCAGGCCCTTGCGCCGCACCAGCCCGAGCAGCGCCCGGCTGCGAGCGGCGGCGTCCAGATCCTTCAGGGGTTCACGACTCAGCACCAGTTGGCCGACCCGCCGCTGGCGCTCGGCGCGCAAGACGCCTTCGCGCTCGTCCCAGTCCAATTCATCGTGGCTCACGACCTGTTCGGCCAGCGGCCCCTCGAACAGCGCCGGATCCAGTTCGGCGGCGAGGTAGATGCGCTCTTCGCGCTGCCCCTGGCGACTGCCCAGGTCGGCCACCACCAGCCAGGGCGATTTCATCAGCCCATCCGGCTCGCCAAAGCTGGCGGCCCGGCCATTGGCCAGGCGATAGTCCTGGCCACCCGCCTTGCGCTGCTGGGCGATGCGATCCGGATAGGCGCAGGCCAGCAGGGCACCGGTCCAGCGCGGCTGTTCGGGATCGGCCACCGGCCGCTCGGCCTTGCCACGCAGCAGGCCACGGTACTGGCGGACCAGCTGGCGAATACGCGCCACCCCGCCCCGTGGACCGCGCCCCTCACCGGCCAGGAGCAGCAGGCGGGTATGCAGATCGGCGCCCTGCCCCGGGGTCAGGTCGCGTTCGCCCAACAGCGCGGCGATCTCGCAGGCACGCTCGGCCAGGCCCCAGGCCTGGCCTCGTAACAGCAGGTGGGCCAGCCGCGGATGGGCCGGCAGGCCGCTCATGGCCTGGCCATGGGGGGTCAGCCCGCCCTGTTCGTCCAGGGCGCCCAGTCGCACCAGCAGGTCGCGCGCCTGCGCCAGGGCGGCGGCGGGCGGAGGATCGAGCCAGGCCAGCTCCTCGGCGTCCATGCCCCAGCGCGCCAGTTGCAGGGCCAGGCTGGCCAGATCGGCCTGGAGGATCTCGGCGCTGTCGTAGGCCGGCAATTGCTGATGCAGCTCTTCCGACCAGAGTCGATAGCAGACACCCGGTTCCAGGCGGCCGGCGCGGCCTTGGCGCTGGGTCGCCGAGGCACGGGAGATGCGGCGGGTGGTCAGGCGGGTCATGCCGCTGCCGGGATCGAAGGCCGGCACGCGCGCCAGGCCCGCGTCCACCACCACCCGCACCCCTTCGATGGTCAGACTGGTCTCGGCGATATTGGTGGCCAGCACCACCTTGCGCGTACCCGCCGGCGTCGGCTCGATGGCCGCGCGCTGGGCGGCCAGCTCCAGCTCGCCGTGCAGCGGACAGAGCAGTACCCCCGCGGGCAGGTGCTCCGCCAGACGCTCGGCGGTGCGGCGGATCTCCGCCTGGCCGGGCAGAAAGACCAGCAGGCTGCCGGTTTCCTCGTCCAGTGCCTGCAACACCGTGGCGGCCACCCGCGCCTCCAGGCGTTCGTCCTGGCCGAGCGGTCGGCTCCAGCGGGTCGTCACCGGAAACATCCGCCCCTCGCTGCGCACCACCGGGGCCCCGCCCAGCAAGGCAGCGAGGCGTTCGCCTTCCAGGGTGGCCGACATCACCAGCAGCTTGAGCGGGGTGTCGCGCAGCAGTTCGCGGCCGCTCAGGGTCAGCGCCAGGGCCAGGTCGGCGTCCAGGCTACGCTCGTGGAATTCGTCGAAGATCACCAAGCCGACACCCTCCAGCGCCGGATCGTCCTGCAGCCGTCGGGTGAGGATACCCTCGGTGACCACCTCGATACGGGTGCGCGGGCCCACCCGGCTTTCCAGGCGGATGCGATAGCCCACCGTCTCGCCAACGTCCTCGCCCAGCTCCGCGGCCAGTCGCTCGGCGGCGGCGCGCGCCGCCAGCCGACGCGGCTCCAGCAGCAGGATGCGCTGGCCAGCCAGCCAGGGCGCGGGCAACAGCGCCAGGGGCACGCGGGTGGTCTTGCCGGCCCCCGGCGGCGCTTCCAGCACGCAGTCATCGCGGTGGGCGAGGGCCTGGCGCAGCTTGGGCAGGACAACATCGATGGGCAAGGGCGTCATTGGGCAAGGCCGGTGGTCTCAACGGGGCGGGCAGTATAAAGCGTCTCGCCCGTCGTCATTTCGGCCGCTATAGTGGCGGCCTCATCCAACCGGAGGTTGTCTATGTCGATGCGTACCCGCGCGGTGTGTGGCGTCCTCGCCGCCGCCCTGTTCACCCAGCTGACCGCCTGCGGCTCGCTGTTCTATCCCGAGCGCCGCGGCCAGATCACCGGCAGTGGCCGGATCGATCCGGGCATCGTCGCCCTCGATGCCATCGGCCTGCTGTTCTACATCATTCCCGGCCTGATCGCCTTTGGCGTGGACTTCGCCACCGGCGCCATCTACCTGCCCGACAACAAGCGCGCCGAGGTCGATCCGGGCGAGCTGAACAAGGCGGTCAATCCGGATGGCAGCGTCGATCGCGCGCGCCTCAAGGCCATCATCCAGCAGGCCACCGGCCACAGTCTGCCGCTGGACGATCCGCGCCTGTTGCAGCGCAGCGGCAGCAACGAGCAGCTCGCCAGCCTGGGGCTCGCCCCGCGCGCTTGATGAGCGACCCGCACGGCACCGAGCGGCTCCTGCGTCGCGCCACCGCCGCCTCGGTGGCGGTGGCGACGACGCTGATCCTGGCCAAGGCCGTGGCCTGGTGGTTCAGCGGCTCGGTCAGCCTGCTCGCCGGCCTGACCGATTCGCTGCTCGACGGCCTGGCCTCGGTGTTCAACCTGCTGGCGGTGCACTATGCCCTCAAGCCGGCGGACGACGACCACCGCTATGGCCATGGCAAGGCCGAGTCCCTGGCCGGCATCGCCCAGGCGGTCTTCATCGGCGTCAGTGCCGTACTCATCGCCTGGCAGGCGATCGGACGCCTGCAGCAACCCGAGCCCCTGGGCGCCCATGCCCTGGGTATCGCCGTCACCCTGTTTTCCCTGGTCCTGACCGCCGTGCTGGTGGCCTACCAGCAGCACGTCATCCGCCTCACCGACTCCACGGTGGTTCGCGCCGACGCCCTGCACTATCGCTCCGATCTGCTGCTCAATGTCGGCATCCTGATCGCCCTGGCGCTGACCGGCTTCGGCTGGTACTGGCTGGATCCGCTGTTCGGTCTGGCCATCGCCCTCTACATCCTCTGGAGCGCCTACGGCATCGCCCGCGACTCCTTTGGCGTACTGATGGATCAGGAACTGCCCGCCGACATCAGCGAGCACATGTTGCAGCTGGCCTGCCAGGTGCCGGGCGTGGAAGGTGCCCATGACCTGCGCACCCGCCTCTCCGGCAATCACTGGTTCGTGCAGTTGCACCTGGAGCTGCCAGGCGAGATGAGCCTGTCCCGCGCCCATGTGCTGTGCGACGAGGTGGAGGCCGCCATCCGCGCCGAATATCCCCAGGCCGAGGTACTGGTCCACGCCGATCCGCTGGACGCACCCGACGTTCCGCATCGACATCCGCTGCCGCCCGCCACCTGAGCGGAACCCGGCGCCGCTGCGCTCTCTCGAATCTGCTGAGCCTGATTCGAGAGAGCGCCCCAGACGGCGCCGGAGTCCACCATGAAAGCCATGCATCCGGTCGCGCGCCTCGCCGACCTGCGTGAAGACCGTGGCACCGCGGTCAAGATCGAAGACACCGAAATCCTGTTGCTGCGCGTCGGCGACGAGGCCCGCGCCTATCAGGCCAAATGCCCCCACGCCGGCGCGCCGCTGGCCGACGGCGCGGTCTGCCGGGGTCGCCTGGTCTGTCCCTGGCACAAGGCGAGCTTTGCCATCGACGATGGTAGCCTTTGCGAACCGCCGGCGCTGGATGCCCTGCAGCGCTATCCGGTGGAGGTGCGCGATGGCGAGGTGCTGGTCGGCGGTGAACCCCTGCCGGCGCAAGCGGCCGAAACCCGGCCCGACGATCACCTGTTCGTCATCGTCGGTGCCGGCGCCGCGGGTCCCGCTGCGGCCGCCGCGCTGCGCGAATTCGGCTTTGGCGGACGCCTGCTGCTGATCGGCCGCGAACCGGGCGAGCCCTATGACCGGACGGCCTTGTCCAAATTCGTCCTCCAGGGCGACAAGGCCCCCGATGAAACCCCACCGCTGCGCGAGGCCGACTTCTTCCGCCAGCAGCGCATCGAACGCCTGCACGCCGAGGTGAGGCATCTGGATCCCCATACCCGCCAGCTGGAACTCGCCAACGGCCAGACCCTGACCTACGACGGCTGTGTGCTCGCCACCGGTGGCGAACCCAAGCCCCTTGACGTTCCCGGCGCCGAGCTCGGGGGCATCCACCTGCTGCGGACCCGCGCCGACGCGGCCGCCATCCTGGCCGACCTGCCCACCGAGGGGCGCGCGGTGATCGTCGGTGCCAGCTTCATCGGCCTGGAAGCCGCGTCCGCCTTGCGCAAGCAGGGCCTGGCGGTGGACGTGGTCTCCCCCGCCTCGCTGCCCTTCGTCAAGCAGATGGGCGAGACCCTGGGCCAGCATTTCAAGACCCTGCACGAGGCCAATGGCGTGACCTTCCACGCCCCCAGCGAGGTAGTGGGCTTCGTCGGCGACGATCACGTCCGCCAGGTCAGCCTCAAGGACGGCAGCCAACTGCCCGCCGACCTGGTACTGGTGGGTACCGGCATCACCCCGGCCACCGCTTTCCTCACCCACCTGCCCCTGGCCGATGACGGCAGCGTCCCGGTGGATGCCCAGCTGCAGGCCGGCGAGGGTCTCTACGCCGTCGGCGATCTGGCCACCTTTCCCTTTGCCGGTCAGCCGACCCGCATCGAACACTGGCGCCTGGCCCAGCAACACGGCCGCCTGGCGGCGCGCAACCTGCTCGGCCACGCCGAGCGCTACGCGGACGTGCCCTTCTTCTGGACCCTGCATCACGGCAAGCGTTACGAATACCTCGGCCATCCCCGCCAGTGGGACGACATGCACCTCGACGGCAGCCTCGGCGACCAGACCTTCGTCGCCCTGCTGCTGGCCGAGGACTTGGTGGTCGGCGTAGTGGCTTGCCAGCGAGAACGTGCCACCGCCATCCTGGCCCAGCGCCTGCGCCAGCCGCTGGGACGAGTCGAGGCCCTGGACATCGTCCAGGCCAACTGAGGAGCTGCCATGGCCAATCCCTATCGCGTCGGCCTGATCGCCGATACCCATGGCCTGCTCCGGCCCCAGGCGCTGGAAGCCCTGGCCGGCAGCGATTTCATCCTGCACGCCGGTGACATCGGCAAGCCCGAAATCCTCGACGCCCTGCGCGAGATAGCGCCGCTGGCGGTGGTCCGGGGCAACAACGACGACCTGCCCTGGGCCGACGACATCCCGGAGCGCGTCACCCTGACCCTGGCCGACGTCGACATCCATATGCTGCACATCCTGCCCGAGCTGGACCTGGCGGCCGCCGGTGCCAAGGTGCGGGTGGTGGTCAGCGGCCACTCGCACAAGCCGCTGATCGAAGAGCGTGCTGGCGTACTCTACATAAACCCCGGCAGCGCTGGCCCACGGCGCTTCCGACTGCCGATCAGCGTCGGCCGCCTGACCCTGGACGCCGGCCAGATCCAGGCCGAGATCCTGGAACTCACCCCATGAAGGAATCCCGATGAGCATCGATTACCACTCCTACGAACCCCGTCAGGGCCACGGCCTGCCCCATGACCCCTTCAACGCCATCATCGCGCCCCGTCCCATCGGCTGGATCTCCTCCCACAGCGAAACCGGCGTCCTCAACCTGGCGCCCTACAGCTTCTTCAATGCCTTCAACTACAAGCCCCCGCTGATCGGTTTTTCCAGCCAGGGCTACAAGGACAGCGTGGCCAATATCGAGCGCACCGGCGAGTTCGTCTGGAATCTGGCCACCCGGGAACTGGCCGAGGAGATGAACGCCAGCAGCGCCATGGTCGGGCCCGAGGTGGACGAATTCGCCCTGGCTGGCCTCGAACCCGCGCCCTCCAGTGTCGTCAAGGTGCCGCGTGTCGCTCGGGCCCAAGTGGCCTTCGAGTGCAAGCTGAGCCAGATCGTCCGCCTCAAGACCGCCGCCGGGGATGAACTGGATCAATGGCTGGTGCTGGGCGAGGTGGTAGCCGCCCATATCGACAAGCGCCTGCTCAAGGACGGCATCTACCAGACCGCAGCCGCTCGCCCCATCGTGCGCGGCGGTGGCCCGGCCGACTATTTCGAGATCACCGAGGCCGCGCTGTTCCGCATGCGTCGCCCCGACTGACCGGCTGGCCTTGGAATGCAAAACGGCGCCCCAGGGCGCCGTTTGCTTGCCAGGCTTCCTAGCCCGCCGCGCTGACGCGGAAATTCAGCCGCGGGAAATGCACCTGGATAGCCCCCAGTTGCTCGTCGTGTCGACGGATCACCAGGGCTTCGCTATCGGCATGCACCAGTTCACCCGCCACCGGATCCACCCCATAGTCGGTCGCCGCCACGCTCACCCGGTCGCCCCAGGCGAAGCCTTCCACGGCAATGGCCTGGTCGCGCGGCAAGGCCAGCGGCTCCGCGATCCTGGCGATCTCCAGCGCCTCGGCGGCGCCGAGTTCCTCATGGGTACCATGACCGAACCCCAGCACCCGGGCGAACCAGGCGGCGATCTCGGGACGCTCGTCGATCAGGGGCGCCAGTTGCGGCGTGCTCTTGAGAAACCAGAAGTTGTGCGCCAGGGCGATGTCGGCCACCGAGGGCGCGTCGAAGAGGAATTCGCCGGCGCTACGCTTGAGCTGGGTCTCCAGCCGGGTCAGCAGGGTCGGCAGCTGTTGCCGGGCCTGCTCGGGCGTCAAACGGCTCAGGCTGCCACCACTGAACAGCGCCTTGCGATCAGCCATGAAGGCCTGGGCCTGCTCCGGCGGCAGACTGGCCAGGCGCGGCCCCATGATCTCCGGCTGGAACATCAGCGCCACCGCATGCTGGAACAATACCGAATCCGCCCAGCCGGCAAAGGCGGCCACGACCGCTTCCTGACCTTCCGGAAACAGCGCCGGCACTGCCTTTTCCGCCTCCAGGCGGCGGGCGATCAGCGCCGTGTCGCAATAGACATCGGCCCCTACCTGCAGCACCGGGGTCTTGCGATAGCCGCCGGTGAGCGCCACCAGCTCGGGCTTGGGCAGCATCCGCGGAATGATCACCGAACGCCAGGCCAGGCCCTTGAAGCCCAGCAGCAGGCGCGCCTTCTCGGCGAAGGGTGATTGCCAGTAGTGATGCAGAATCAGCTCGGACATGACAGCTCTCCTGAAGGGGCCGCGGACGCCAGGCCGGATCGGGCCAGCACCAGGGCTTCCTTGGCTTTTTTGGGCAGCTTCTTGATCTGGATTTCGCGGCGCAGCGCGGCCGACTTGTCGCCGCAGGCTTCCACATAGACCAGCGCCTGGGCCGGGCTGGAAGCGAAGAAGCGGGCGCCACGGCCACTGCGGTGCTGGGCGAAACGGCGCTCCGGATCATCGCTGATGCCGCAATAGAGCGCCTGATTCTCGGCGCGCACCAGGTAGACATACCAGGTGCGCGTGGGTGGCGGGGGGCCGTCGCTCACCGTCAGGCGAGCCACTCCCGGGCGGTACGCCAGACGCACACGCCGACGAAATAGATGCCGCTGGCGAACCAGAGGACCATCAGCCACAGCGGCTTGTCGGGATGCACGAACACCATCATGGCGCTGCTGAGCAGCCAGATGGAAGTCACGGCGATATTCAAGGCCATCAGCTGGCGCACGCGGAAGGGATGCAGGAACTTGACCCGGGTCAGGGTCAGGGCGGCCAGCACCAGCACCACCGCCATGCTGAACCAGGGCGCCAGGTCCAGTACATAGAAATACAGCGCCACCACGTTCCAGGCCGCCGGAAAGCCGACGAAATAGTTGTCGGCGCTCTTCATGTTCACATTGCAGAAACAGAACAGCGACGACAATAGGATTATGCCCACCGCCACCAGCTCGAAGTGCGGCGGCAGGGGAACGAAGCGATAGATGAAGATGGCCGGAATGAACACATAGGTCAGGTAGTCGACCACCAGGTCCAGCGCCGAGCCGTCGAAATGGGGCAGGACCCGCTTGACTTCGAACTTGCGCGCCAGGGTGCCGTCGAGACCGTCGACGAGCAGGGCGATGCCGAGCCACATCAGGCAACCCTTGGGTTGACCGTCGACCAGAGCGAGCAGCGCCAGAAGCGCGAGGATCACACCACTGGAGGTCACCGCATGGGCGCCCCAGGCCTTGGCTTTTGTCAGCATGAGCGGATGGGAAATGGAGTTCACGGGCGTCTCTCTATGATGACGGCTTCGACTGCCCAGCGCACCGCCTGTTCTGGCGATACGCTACGAAATCGACAATGAAGCCGGTGAACGGCAAGGCGGACCTTGACCGCCGACCCCGGAAACCGGGCGCCAAACATCGAGGATACCGCGCCTTGCGGTCCTTTGCCCGCCTTCCCGCCGAACGCCCGTGACTGGGTTCGCAGGACGACCGGGGCGGATAGGCCTCCGCCCCGGCCGCGCTTAGTGCAGGATCTGCCCGAGGAACAGACGGGTACGCTCGTTCTGCGGGTTGTCGAAGAACTGGTCAGGGGCGGCCTGCTCGACGATTTCGCCCTTGTCCATGAAGATCACCCGGTTGGCCACGGTGCGGGCAAAGCCCATCTCGTGGGTCACGCAGAGCATGGTCATGCCGTCCTGGGCCAGACCGATCATGGTGTCCAGCACCTCCTTCACCATCTCCGGATCGAGCGCCGAGGTCGGCTCATCGAACAGCATGATGCGCGGCTGCATGCACAGCGCCCGGGCGATGGCCACGCGCTGCTGCTGGCCACCGGACAGCTGGCCTGGAAACTTGTTGGCCTGCTCGGGAATGCGCACCCGCTGCAGATAGTGCATGGCGATCTCTTCGGCCTGCTTCTTCGGCAGCTTGCGCACCCACATGGGCGCCAGGGTGCAGTTCTGCAGCACGGTCAGGTGCGGGAAGAGGTTGAAGTGCTGGAACACCATGCCGACTTCGCTGCGAATGGTCTCGATCTGCTTGAGATCGTTGGTCAGCTCGGTGCCGTCGACGATGATCTGGCCCTTCTGGTGTTCTTCCAGGCGATTGATGCAGCGAATGGTGGTGGACTTACCCGAACCGGACGGTCCGCACAGCACGATGCGCTCGCCCTGGGTGACGGTCAGGTTGACGTCCTTGAGTACGTGGAACTGGCCGTACCACTTGTTCACGTCCTTGAGCTGGATCATGACCTTGCTGCTGTCGACCGGCTGCTTGTTGCTTACATTCATCTGTTGACTCCTAACGCTTGTGGCCGGTGTTCAGCTTGCGCTCCAGACGGGAGGAGTAGCTGGACATGGCGAAACAGAAAATCCAGAAGACCAGGGCGGCGAACACATAGCCTTCGGTGGACAGACCAGGCCAGGCCGGGTCGGAGGTGGCGCGCTTGATGCTGTTGAGCAGGTCGAACAGGCCGATGATGACCACCAGGCTCGAATCCTTGAACAGCGCGATGAAGGTGTTGACGATGCCCGGGATCACCAGCTTGAGCGCCTGCGGCAGGATCACCAGGCCAGTGGTCCGCCAGTAGCCCAGGCCCATGGCGGCGGCGGCTTCGTACTGCCCCTTGGGAATGGCCTGCATGCCACCCCGCACCACCTCGGCGATATAGGCCGCCTCGAAGACGATCACCATGACGATGGCGCGCAGCAGCTTGTCGAGGTTCATGCCGTCGGGCAGGAACAGCGGCAGCATCACCGACGACAGGAACAGCACCGTGATCAGCGGGATGCCGCGCCAGAATTCGATCATGGTCACGCAGATGACCTTGATCGCCGGCAGCTTGGAACGCCGCCCCAGGGCCAGCAGGATACCCAGCGGCAAGGCGCCGACGATGCCCACCGCGGCGATCACCACGGTCAGCATCAGGCCGCCCCACTCACTGGTGGGCACCACGCGCAGACCGAAGCCGCCATACAGCAGCCAGAAGGCCATCAGCGGATAGATCACCAGCAGCGCCAGGCCGTAGCGGGCCTTGTGCTTGAAGCTGTCGAGGAACAACGGGACGGCTCCGACCACGGCGATCACCACGGTCAGATCGACGCGCCAGCGCTGATCGCCGGGGTAGAAGCCGTACATGAACTGGCCGAAGCGCTCCTTGATGAACACCCAGCAGGCGCCGCCCGGCACGCAGTCGGCACGGGTGCTGCCGCTCCAGGTGGCGTTGATGAAGGCCCAGTTCACCACCGGCGGCACGATCAGCCAGACGATGTAGAGACCGAACAGCGTCAGGATGGTATTGCCGACACTGGAAAACAGGTTGCCACGGATCCAGGCCAGGGCACCGACGCTGGAAGGCGGCGGCGGCAGGTCCGGTTTGAAGGTATGGGTCTGGTTACTCATACGCGCTCCTTAACGCTCGATCAGCGCGATGCGCTTGTTGTACCAGTTCATCAGGATGCTGATGCTGATGCTGATGGCCAGATAGACGCTCATGGTGATGGCCATGGTTTCGATGGCCTGGCCGGTTTGGTTCAGGACGGTGCCGGCGAACAGCGCAACCATCTCCGGATAGCCCACTGCGGCACCCAGCGAAGAGTTCTTCATCAGGTTCAGATACTGGTTGGTCAGCGGGGGAATGATCACCCGCAGGGCCTGGGGAATGATCACCAGCCGCAGGATCAGCCCCGGACGCAGACCCAGGGAGCTGGCCGCCTCGGTCTGGCCATGGCTGACCGCCTGGATGCCGCCCCGCACCGTCTCGCCGATGAAGGCCGCGGTGTAGACCGACAGGGCCAGCGCCAGGGACACCAGCTCGGGGATGATCACCCAGCCACCACGCAGGTTGAAGCCTTGCAGTTCCGGCACCTCCCAATGCAACGGCTTGCCGAAGACCAGGGCCGCCAGCAGCGGGATCCCGATCAGCAGGGCCAACACCGTCCAGAGCACCGGGAAACGCTGACCGGTGGCGTGCCGGCGCTTGCGCGCCCAGCGCACCACCACCACGCTGGCGACGATGGCGATCAGCAACGCGATCAGACCAGGCACGAAGCCGGCCTCGGCGATCGGCGCCGGCATGTAGAGGCCGCGGTTGTTGACGAACAGCGCGCCGCCCAGGCTCAGGCTCTGACGCGGACCCGGCAGGGGCGCGAGCACGGCGAAATAGACGAAGAAGATCAGCAGCAGCGGCGGAATGTTGCGGAAGGTCTCGATGTAGACCGTGGCGACCTTGCGCAGCAGCCAGTTGTTCGACAGGCGTGCCACACCCACGCTGAAGCCGATGATGGTCGCCAGGACGATGCCGATCACCGAAACCAGCAGGGTATTGAGCAGCCCGACCAGGAAGACGCGCCCGTAGGTATCGCCCTCGGTGTAGGGAATCAGGTGCTGCGGAATGCCGAAACCGGCGGTGTTGTTCAGAAAGCCGAAGCCGGAGGTGATACCCCGGTTGGCAAGATTGGTCTGGGTGTTGTCGAACAGGAACCAGCCGAAGGCCACGACGGCGACCACGGCCACGATCTGGAACAGCCAGGAGCGTGCCTGCGGGTCGGTGAGCAGCGACCCACGGACCGGTGCGGACGGTTTGCTAACGTTTTGCATCTACTAGGAGCCTCATTAAATTCTCGCCCCACAGCGCGGGGAGCGCTGCAGGGCGAGAATCTGCACATCCGGAAGGTGTTCGGCGACCAAGGCGCCGAGATCAACGGACCGGCGGGGCGTACTGCAGACCGCCTGCATTCCACAGGGCGTTGAGGCCGCGCTTGATCTTCAGATCGCTACCCATGCCGACGTTGCGCTCGAAGACTTCGCCGTAGTTGCCGACCTGCTTGACGATCTTCACCGCCCAGTCTTTCGGCAGCTTCAGATCCTTGCCGAATTCGCCATCGGCACCCAGCAGACGACGCACGTCAGGATTCTTGGAATCCTTGGCCTGAGCTTCCACGTTGGCGGAGGTCAGCCCCAGTTCCTCGGCGTTGACCATGGCGAACAGCGACCACTTGACCACGGTCAGCCAGTCTTCGTCGCCACGACGGACGGCCGGCGCCAGGGGCTCCTTGGAGATCACCTCGGGTAGCACGACGTAGTCGTCCGGGCTGGCCAGCTTGTTGCGCTGGGCATAGAGCTGGGACTGGTCGGAAGTCAGCACGTCGCAACGACCGGCTTCCATGGACTTGGCGCTCTCGTCCGAGGTGCTGTACGTGATGGGGGTGAACTTCATGCCGTTGGAACGGAAGTAGTCGGCCAGGTTGAGTTCGGTGGTGGTACCGGCCTGGATGCACACGGTGGCGCCGTCCAGTTCCTTGGCGCTCTTCACGCCCAGCTTCTTGTTCACCAGGAAGCCCTGGCCGTCGTAGTAGGTGACGCCAGCGAAGATCAGGCCCATGCCGCCATCGCGGGAGCTGGTCCAGGTGGTGTTGCGCGACAGCACGTCGATCTCGCCGGATTGCAGCGCAGTGAAGCGCTCCTTGGCGGTCAGGGGGGTGAAGCGAACCTTGGTGGAGTCACCGAAGACCGCAGCGGCCACGGCGCGGCAGACGTCGACGTCGATGCCCTTGTAGTCACCCTTGGAGTCAGTGTAGGAGAAGCCCGGCAGGCCATCGCTGACGCCGCATTGCACGAAACCTTTGTTCTTCACTGCATCCAGGGTAGCGCCTGCGTGAGCCATGCCGGACAGGCCAAGAGCAGCGGCGGTGGTCAGAATTGCCAGGGTAGACTTCACCATCTTCATCGATAAGCTCCACTTTGTTTATGAATTACGTTCCAGTCGCACGGCAGCACGATGTCTCTCGCCTGATTGCCGTGGAACCCGCCCACCCGATCCCTGGGCGTCCTTCATCAAGGGAAGAAGGAGACGCACTGGAAGGCATGACGAAGCAGTGAGTCAGTGTTACCTGTTAGTGCACTACCTGGCCGCATCCTAGGTGAGGCAATTTGCGGACCATTGAATGCGACAGCTGCTCACTTAGCTCAAACCCGGCAATCGCGAGACTTCGAGCAAAAAGCCGGATAACTGAATTATGAAAATGCGACACGCATTTTGTGCACCATCTGTTACCACACCCATTTTTAGCGGCACCAAACTGGAGCAAAGCCTTGGAAAATTCGCCTCTTGTGCTGGAATCGTCCAGCGGAACCGCCGATAGCTGCGTCATTTGGTTGCATGGCCTGGGTGCAACCCAGCATGACTTCGAACCTGTTGCCGAATTGTTGCAGCGCACCCTGACCTCGACCCGTTTCGTTCTGCCCCAGGCACCGACCCAGGCGGTCACCATCAATGGCGGCTGGGCCATGCCCTCCTGGTACGACATCCTGGCCATGAATCCGGCCCGGGCCATCGACCGCGCCCAGCTGGAAACGTCGGCCGCCACGGTACGGGCCCTGATCGAGACCCAGCAGGCCCAGGGGATTCCCGCCGAACGCATCGTGCTGGCCGGTTTCTCCCAGGGGGGCGCCGTGGTCCTGCATACCGCCTACAATACCCCGTGCCCCACCCTGGCTGGCGTCATGGCGCTGTCGACCTACGCCCCCAGTTTCGCAGACGCCCAGATCAATCGCGGTGGGGCTACCCCGGTGCTGTGCCTGCACGGCAGTCAGGACGACGTGGTTCCTCTGGCCCTCGGGCGCGCAGCCTACGAGGCGCTGGTGGCCGCGGGCGTGGAAGCGCTCTGGCACAGCTATCCCATGCGCCACGAGGTGATTCCGGCGGAAATCCAGGATATCCAGGACTGGCTGCTGGCACGTCTCGGCGGAAAATAAAGGGCGAATCACCGGACCGCTTCGTTTTTGGAAACCGGTCGACAATTTGCGGAACTGGGGGCGAATGGAGGCCTGGAAAGGGCAAAGCGAACGAACTTTGGGGTACCCGTCCGGTCCAGTAGGGGTGCCTGAAGGTCGTGATGTGCATGGAGCAGCTATGGCCCGAGTTTTCCTTTCAGTCCCCGGGGTGATCCTTTGATGGCTGCCCCCTTGTCGGTCTGGCTGACCGAAGTACCGGTCGCTTCCCTGAAGGACCTGCGCCTGTTCGAGGGTGTGGAGACCCATCTGCTGGAAGCCCTGATCGCCCGCTCGGCCACCCGTAGCCTGGTTGCCGGTGAGTGCCTGCTCTCGCCTGCGATGATCAACCAGTACATGTACCTCATTCTCGAAGGTCGTGCGCGGGTCCATTTGGGCTCGCCGGAAAATCCGCCCATCTATCTACTGGGTCCAGGTGAATGCTCGGGCGAAATCAGCTTCATGGATAGCGAGCGGCCCAGCGCCCATGTCATTGCCGAAGCCGACACCCTGGTGCTCTGCCTGCATCGCGATCTGGTGCTGGAGTTGATCGAACGCTCCTCCAAGGCCATGCACAACCTGCTCGGCATCCTCTGCGAGCGGATGCGGCGCGGCAACCAGCTCATCGTCGACACCGAACGCAATGCCAATGTCGACACCCTGACCGGCCTCTTCAATCGTCGGCGTCTCGAGCAGCTGTTCGAGCGCGAGAGCACCCGTTGCGCCTTCAACCGGCAGCCACTGAGCCTGCTGATGCTGGATGTCGATCACTTCAAGCGCTACAACGATACCCATGGCCACCTGGCGGGCGACTATGCCCTGTGTCTGGTCGCCAACACCCTGCGCGACCAGCTGCGGCCCAAGGACAGCATGGCGCGCTATGGCGGTGAAGAGTTCGTCATCCTGCTGCCGGAAATCGATCGTGACGAAGCGATCGCCATCGCCGAGCGCCTGCGCCAGAGCCTGGCGGAGATCAAGGACTTCTACTCGCCCTGCGGCAGGCTGCCAGGAGTGACCGTCTCCATTGGTCTGGCCCAGATGCGCAAGGCCGACTCCCTGGACGAACTGGTGGGACGGGCGGACAAGTCGCTCTACCAGGCCAAGGATGCCGGGCGCAATCGGATCAGTGGCTGACCGGATTGCGCTTGCGTTCGGCAGGTAGTTGTTGCCGGGCACGTAGGTTGCTTTACACTGCGGTCTCATTCCGCTTTCGATGATCGAGACCCTCCGTGCTCAAGGCACTCAAAAAATTTCTGGGCAAGGATCAGGAGGTCGCTCAGCCGACACCCTCCCCTGCGCCCCAAGCTACCCCCAGCGTCGCTCCTGCAGCCCTTTCCTCTCCTGCACCCATCGCGCCCGAGCCCCAGGCCGAGCGTGCGCCGCACAAACCGCGCACCCCAGGCGAATCCCGTAGTCAGGAGCCTCGTGCTCAGGTCGAAAAACAGGAACCCCGCGCCCAGGCGGAAAGATCCGCCAAGCCGCGTCGCGAACGCAGCCCGCGCAAGCCCAAGCCGGTCGATACCTGGAAACTGGAAGACTTCGCGGTCGAGCCGCAGGAAGGCAAGACGCGCTTCCATGACTTCAAGCTGGATCCGCGGCTGATGCACGGCATCCATGACCTCGGCTTTCCCTACTGCACGCCGATCCAGGCGCAGGTACTGGGTTTCACCCTCAAGGGCAAGGACGCCATCGGTCGCGCCCAGACCGGCACCGGCAAGACCGCTGCCTTCCTCATCTCGACCATCACCCAGTTGCTGACCACCCCGCCGCCCAAGGAAAGATACATGGGCGAGCCGCGGGCGCTGATCATCGCGCCGACCCGCGAACTGGTGGTGCAGATCGCCAATGACGCCCTGGACCTGGCCAAGTACACCGGGCTCAACGTCATGAGCTTTGTCGGCGGCATGGACTTCGACAAGCAGCTCAAGCAGCTGGAGGCGCGCTATTGCGACATCCTGGTCGCCACCCCGGGCCGTCTGCTGGACTTCAACCAGCGCGGCGAGGTGCATCTGGACATGGTCGAGGTCATGGTGCTGGACGAGGCCGACCGCATGCTGGACATGGGCTTCATCCCCCAGGTTCGCCAGATCATTCGCCAGACCCCGCCCAAGAGCGAACGCCAGACCCTGCTGTTCTCCGCCACCTTCACCGAAGACGTGATGAATCTGGCGCGGCAGTGGACCACCGATCCGGCCATCGTCGAGATCGAGCCAGAGAACGTGGCCAGCGAAACCGTCGAGCAACACGTTTACGCCGTGTCCTCCAGCGACAAGTACCGCCTGCTCTACAACCTGGTCGCCCAGAACAACTGGGAGCGGGTGATGGTGTTCGCCAACCGGCGTGACGAGGTGCGGCGCATCGAGGAACGCCTGACCAAGGACGGCATCAGCGCCGCCCAGATGTCCGGCGACGTGCCCCAGCACAAGCGCATCAAGACCCTGGAAGGCTTCCGCGCCGGCAAGATCCGCGTACTGGTTGCCACCGACGTGGCCGGTCGCGGCATTCACGTCGACGGCATCAGCCACGTGATCAACTTCACCCTGCCGGAAGATCCGGACGACTACGTGCACCGCATCGGTCGTACCGGTCGTGCTGGCGCCAGCGGGACCTCCATCAGCTTCGCCGGCGAGGACGATGCCTTCGCCCTGCCGCCCATCGAAACCCTGCTGGGCCGCAAGATCTCCTGCGAAATGCCTCCGGCCGAGTTGCTCAAGCCGGTCCCGCGGCAGCGCTGAGGCAGCCCCTCCAGGCGGCTATTGCCATAGCCGCCCCGCTCCATCTTGGTTAAGGGGTAGCGTGGACAACGGCGTAGCCTTATCCATGCCTTGCCTCGCTTACCGCGTGGAAAACGCTCCGCGGTTTTCCACCCTACGTCATTAGGGCTTCGCCCAGCGGCCGGCGGCGTCCTGATCGCTGACGCGACCTTCCACCCAGCGCGGTCCTTCGGACGTGTCTTCCTTCTTCCAGAAGGGTGCGCGGGTCTTGAGATAGTCCATCACGAAATTGCACGCCTCGAAGGCGGCCTGGCGGTGGGCGCTGGCGGTGCCGACGAAGACGATGGGCTCGCCTGGTTCCAGTCGGCCGATGCGATGCAGGATATCGACCCCGAGCAGCGGCCAGCGCTGATTCGCCTCTTCGGCGATCCGTGCCAGGGCCTTTTCGGTCATGCCGGGAAAGTGCTCGAGAAACAACCCGCCGACGTCCCGGCCGTCGTTGAAATCCCGCACGTAACCCACGAAGCCCACCACGGCACCGATGCCGGTGTTGGCGGCATGCAAGGCATTGAGTTCCTGTCCGGGATCGAAGGCCGCGGCCTGCACACGGATAGCCATGATCAACCTCCGGTCACGGTTGGAAAGAAGGCGACCTCGTCACCCTCGCGCAACGGCTCGGTCAGGCCACAGAGTTCTTCGTTGCGAGCGCACATCAGCCCCTGCTCACCCAGGGTCTCGGCCCAGATTCCGCCGCGCTGGACCAAGTGCTTGCGCAGGTCGCCCACGGTGGCCAGCTCAGGCTCCCACGCCAGGCTGTCCTCGGCGAGGCCCAGCACTTCGCGATAGCGGGCGAAGAATTGCACGCGAATCATGCCGGTTGCTCCTCGGCGCGGAAGCGACCGCTCTTGCCACCACTCTTTTCCAGCAGCCGCACCGCCTCGATGGTCATGCCCCGATCGACGGCCTTGCACATGTCGTAAAGGGTCAGGGCCGCGACGCTGGCGGCGGTCAGGGCCTCCATTTCCACCCCGGTCTGGCCGGACAACTTGCAGGTGGCGGTGATCCGCACCCCATCGGGGGCTTCGGCGACCAGCTGAACCTTGACGCCGGTCAGCATCAGCGGATGGCAGAGCGGGATGAGGTCGGCGGTCTTCTTGGCTGCCTGGATGCCGGCGATACGCGCCACGACGAAGACGTCGCCCTTGGGGTGGCCGCCGCTCTGGATCAGGTCGAGGGTTTCCGGACGCATGCGCACCCGGGCTTCGGCGGTGGCTTCACGGAAGGTCACCTGCTTGTCGGTGACATCGACCATGTTGGCACGGCCTTGGGAATCGAGATGGGTCAGCACGGCATGACTCCTGGAAAGGACCTGCCATTGTAGACCTGCCGTGGAGGATTTGATCCCCGCCCGTGGTCAGGCGGGGATCATGGCCTTCAGAGATGGGCCTCGGCGTATTCGGCGAGGACGGAACGGGGCACACCCTGCAGGGTGATGTGCACCCCGTGGTTGAAGCCCTTGAAGCGCTCGGAGAGGTAGGTGAGACCCGAACTGGTGGCCGAGAGGTAAGGCGTATCGATCTGCGCCAGGTTGCCCAGGCAGATCACCTTGGAGCCACTACCGGCGCGGGTGATGATGGTCTTCATCTGGTGCGGGGTGAGGTTCTGGCATTCGTCGATGAGGATCAGACTCTGCTGGAAGCTGCGACCGCGGATGTAGTTCAGCGACTTGAACTGCAGCGGCACCTTGCTGAGGATGTAGTCCACGCTGCCATGGGGGTTGTGGTCGTCCATGTGCAGGGCTTCGAGGTTGTCGGTGATGGCCCCCAGCCAGGGCTCCATCTTCTCGGCCTCGGTCCCGGGCAGGAAGCCGATGTCCTCGTCCAGCCCCTGGACGCTGCGGGTAGCGATGATCCGCCGGTATCTCTTGGTGACCATGGTCTGCTCGATGGCCGCGGCCAGCGCCAGGATGGTCTTGCCCGAACCCGCCGCGCCGGTCAGGTTGACCAGGTGGATATCCGGCTCCAGCAGGGCGAACAGCGCCAGCGCCTGATAGATGTCGCGCGGCTTGAGGCCCCAGGCTTCCTGATGCATCAGGGGCTCCTGGTGCATGTCGAGCAGGATCACCTCGCCGTCGCGTACCGCCTTGACCCAGCCGACGAAGCCCTGCTCGTCGAGCACGAAATCATTGACGTTGAACGGGGGCATTTCGGCCGACAGCTGCACCCGATGCCAGACGCGGCCCAGCTCCTGCCGGCTTTCCACCTTGCTCACGTTGTCCCAGAAGGACCCCTGCAGGTTGTGATAACCCTGGGACAGCAGGGAGACGTCGTCGAGCAACTGGTCGGTCTGGTAGTCCTCGGCGGCGATGCCGCAGCCACGCGCCTTCAGGCGCATGTTGATGTCCTTGGTCACCAGCACGACCCGCTCCTGGGGATGCTGGGTGCGCAATTCGACGAGCTGGTTGATGATGCGGTTGTCGTTGATGTCGTCGGGCAGGCAGGCCATGGGCCCGGCGCGACGCCCCATGAGAATGGACAGCCGTCCCTTGGCCTCGCCCTTGCCGCGAGGGATGGGCACGCCCCGCTCGACGTCCTCGGGCGAGGATTCGGCGAGAACGCTGTCGATCAGGCGGATCGCCTGCCGGCATTCGGCGGCGACGTTGTGCTTGCCGGTCTTGAGCTTGTCGAGTTCCTCCAGGACCGTCATGGGGATGGCGACGTGATGCTCCTCGAAATTGAGCAGCGCGTTGGGATCGTGGATCAGTACGTTGGTGTCGAGCACATAGAGGGTGGGCTGGGTGGGGCGGGAACGTCCGTGATCATCCATACTCGGTCACCTCGTAGAAACGCTTGACTCGCAAGCCTGTCGACGGCGCGCCAGACGACGCTCCGCTGCGAAAGGTGCCGTCGCTCCAGCAACGGGTTCACGGACCGGCCAACATGAGGGCACGGGACCCGAAAGATGCGACGGACACTTCGGTAATAACGCAAAAGACCTTGGGCACAAAAGCTTTTTTTGGCCGTACCCGATTTTTTTCGCGCTCCCCTATTTCCTGTCGCCCGACCCGGCAACCTCGCCCCGAAGCGGTGGTCAATACCTATCGATCCCATCGGCGAGGCCCACTGGAGCCCAGCGGCGGAGACTTCTAGAATGGCGCCTCGCCAAGAGGAGCCAAGCCGATGCTGATGGTGATTTCCCCCGCCAAGACGCTGGACTACAGCACGCCGCCGAGCACGTCCCGCCATACCTTGCCGCAATACCTGGAGCACTCCCGCGAGCTGATCGAGGAGCTCAAGCGGCTCGAGCCGGCGGAAGTCGCCCAGCTCATGGGGGTGTCAGACAGGATCGCCACCCTCAACGTCGCCCGCTTCGGCAGCTGGACCCCGGACTTCACCCCGGAGAATGCCAAGCAGGCGCTGCTGGCGTTCAAGGGCGACGTCTACACCGGCCTTGCCGCCGAGGACTTCCAGGAAGACGACTTCGACTTCGCCCAGCGCCATCTGCGCATGCTGTCCGGTCTTTACGGCCTGTTGCGCCCGCTGGACCTGATGCAACCCTACCGCCTGGAGATGGGTACCAAGTTCGCCAATGCGCGTGGCAAGGATCTCTATGCCTTCTGGGGCGAGCGCATCAGCGATTGGCTCAAGGCGGATCTCGCGGCCCAGGGTGACGACGTCCTGCTGAATCTGGCCTCGAACGAGTATTTCAGCGCGGTGCGCCGGGCGCGCCTGCAGGCCCGCGTCGTGGACGTGGAATTTCGCGATCTCAAGAACGGCGACTACAAGATCATCAGTTTCTACGCCAAGAAGGCGCGGGGCCTGATGGCGCGGTACGTGATCAGACAGCGCGTCTCCGCGGTGGACGACCTACGCGATTTCGGTGACCAGGGTTATCGCTACTCGACCGAGCGTTCCTCCGCCGACAAGCTGGTGTTTCTGCGCGATACACCGCCGGATTAGCCGAGCGAATCGACGGATGGCACAATTGCCCGCACGCTGGGCCGTCGAACTGGCTAGAGGGTCACATTCGGTGCCTGCCATCCGTGAAAGACTGTCATCTCCCTCCAATAAAAAAGGTTTCAGCCCGGTAGCGGGGACGTTTCAGGCAAGAAAAGTTGCCGGACATCTCAAAACCGCTGCCTTTCCGGAAAAAGGAAACTTCGCTGAGAACCACTTTCGTTTGATTCTGTCTTTGTCTGGTCCTTGCCCTGGGTCATGCTGGCCAATGGCAATCAGTCCGCACGTTCAATTTGTACCGGTCGATAGTTCGACCGGTTGATCTTTCGAAGCATGGACGCTTCGTCCCGACCTCAGGGACAGCGGCCACAAATCAGCAGACGCTGAAGGAGTAACGCCCATGATTCCCGTCATCCTGTCCGGTGGTAGCGGCTCGCGACTCTGGCCCCTCTCGCGCAAGCTCTACCCCAAGCAGTTCCTGGCGCTGACCAGCGAACAGACCATGTTCCAGGAGACCATCAATCGCCTGGGTTGCGAGGGCAGCATCGCTTGCCCCATCATCGTCTGCAATGCCGAGCACCGCTATCTGGTGGAAGAGCAGCTCAAGGCCGTCGAGTGCAAGCCCCAGGCGCTGATCATGGAGCCCTTCGGTCGCAACACCGCGCCAGCCGTGGCCATCGCCGCCATGCAACTGGTCGCTGACGGCAAGGACGACCTGATGCTGGTGCTGCCCGCCGACCACGTGATCGAGGACGAAGCCGAATTCAAGGCCGCCCTGCAACAGGCCGCCGCCGCCGCCGAGCGTGGCGAGATGGTGCTGTTCGGCATCCCGGCCACCGCGCCCGAGACCGGCTACGGCTACATCAAGACCGGCACCAATGACGGTCTGCCCCAGGGCGTGTCCCGCGTCGAGCGTTTCGTCGAGAAGCCCGATGCCGTCACCGCCACCGAATACGTGGCCTCCGGCGACTACTGCTGGAACAGCGGCATCTTCCTGTTCCGCGCCAGCCGTTTCCTGGAAGAGCTCAAGAAGCACGACACCGACATCTATGACACCTGCCTGCTGGCCCTGGAGCGCAGCAGCATCGACGGCATCAACATCAGCATCGATGCCGCCACCTTCGCCGTCTGCCCGGACAATTCCATCGACTACGCCGTGATGGAAAAGACCACTCGCGCCTGCGTGGTGCCCATGAGTGCCGGCTGGAACGACGTCGGTTCCTGGTCCGCGCTGTGGGACGTACACGCCAAGGACAGCAACGGCAACGTCATCAAGGGCGACGTCGTCCTGCATGACAGCCGCAACTGCCTGGTGCACGGCAACGGCAAGCTGGTGACCCTGGTCGGTCTGGAAAACGTGGTCGTGGTGGAAACCAAGGACGCGGTCATGATCGCTCACAAGGACAAGGTCCAGGACGTCAAGAAGCTGGTCAACGCCCTCGAGAAGCAGAACCGCAACGAGGTCAAGGCGCACCAGGAAGTCTTCCGTCCCTGGGGTTCCTACGACTCCATCGACATGGGCCAGCGCTTCCAGGTCAAGCGCATCACCGTCAAGCCGGGCGCCCAGCTGTCGCTGCAGATGCACCATCACCGTGCGGAGCACTGGATCGTGGTGTCCGGTACCGCCGAGGTCACCTGTGACGACAAGGTCTTCCTGCTGACCGAGAACCAGTCCACCTACCTGCCGATGACCTCCGTGCACCGCCTGGCCAACCCCGGCAAGGTACCGCTGGAGCTGATCGAAGTGCAGTCCGGTGGCTACCTGGGCGAAGACGACATCGTCCGCTTCGAGGACATCTACGGCCGCGTCGACACCCAGGCCCTGGAAGTCGCCAAGGCAGGCAAGGCGCCTACCCGCTAAGCCCCGCCTCACGGCAATCCCCAGACACCGGCCAAGGCCGGTGTCTGCGTTTTCGGCCGCCGCTCGGCAAAACCGGTTAGGCTTGTCGTTTCCTCTTTCGCCACTGGATTCCCCTGCATGACCGTTCCCACCCTGCTCCGCCTCGATCAACTGGACGAGGCGCTGGCCGCCTACGACGGCTTCATCCTCGACCTCTGGGGCGTGCTGATCGACGGCTACGAGACCTTTCCGGGCGCCCGTGCCTGGCTGGAGCGGCGGGCGGCGGAAGGCAAACCGGTGTGGTTCCTGAGCAATGCCTCGCGCGATGCGCACGGCATGGTCGAGGAACTGGGCAAGCTGGGCGTGCCTCGCGAACTCTTCGCCGGCATCACCACCTCGGGCCAACTGGCTATCGACGCCTTTCAGCAGGATCCGCAGTTTCGCGAAGGCGGCATCTACCTGTCCGGCCCCGGAACCGGCCAGGTAGGCTGGCCCGCGGAGATCCGCGAGCGCTTCGTCGAAGACATCCATCAGGCAGCCATCATCCTCGGCGTCGGCAGCTTTCCGGAAGACGAACTGGAGGCGCGTTTCGCGCCCCTGGCAGCGGCGTTGGACAAGCCTTTTCTCTGCGCCAATCCGGATCGCAACGTGGTGTCCGGCGGTCTACCCTTCTATGCAGCCGGCAAACTTGCCGATCGCTTCGCCGACCTCGGTGGTTCGGTCACCTGGTATGGCAAGCCCGATCCCTATGCCTTCCATTGCGCGGCGGGGGCGCTGGCCGAACGTGGCGCCAGGCACCTGCTGTTCGTTGGCGACTCCCTGGTGACCGACGTACCCGGTGCGGTAGCGGCAGGCATCGACTGTCTCTGGCTGGCCACCACCGGCATCCATCGCGAGGCCCTTGGCCTGGGCTTCGGCCAGGAGCCGACCCGCGAAGGACTCGAGCCGCTGCTCAGGCAACACCCCGAGCGGCCGCGCTTCGCCGCGGCCGGTCTGGCCTAATCCCTTTCCGCACGACGAGGTATCGATGAGCAAGAAGCACGTAGTGGTCTTCAACCGCCTGCCCGAAACGCTGGTGGAACGCCTGCGCGAACACTTCACCGTCGAGGTGATTCCCGCCAGTGCCAACATCGATCTCTTCGCCGCCACCGCGGCCAAGGCCCAGGGGCTGATCGGCGCCAGTCGCAAGCTGGGCGAGAAAGAGCTGGAAATGGCCACGACCCTGGAAGCCATCGCCAGCGTCTCGGTCGGCTACGACAGCTATGACGTGGATTACCTGACCGGGCGCGGCATCCTGCTCACCAACACCCCGGACGTGCTCACCGATACCACCGCCGATCTCGGCTTCACCCTGTTGGTAAGCGCCGCCCGGCGGGTGCCGGAGCTGGATGCCTTCGTCAAGGCCGGACACTGGCGCAGGGGCATCGGCGAAGAACATTTCGGCACCGACATCCATGGCCGTACCCTGGGCATCGTCGGTGCAGGTCGCATCGGCGCGGCCATCGCCAAACGGGGCCACTTCGGCTTCGACATGCCGATCCTCTATACCGCCAACAGCGCCAAGCCGGAGCTGGAAGAGCAGATGGGTGCCCAGCGTCGCGAGCTGGACGAGCTGCTCAAAGAAGCCGACTTCGTCTGCCTGGTGGTGCCCCTGTCGGCCGCTACCGAAGGCCTCATCGGCGCACGCGAACTGGAGCTGATGAAGTCCAGCGCCATCCTGATCAACCTGGCACGCGGCCCGGTCATCGACGAGCCGGCGCTGATCGAGGCGCTGCGCAACGGCCAGATCCGCGGCGCGGCCCTGGACGTCTATACCCGCGAGCCGCTGGAGGCCTCGCCGCTGTTCGAGCTACCCAACGTGGTCACCCTGCCGCACATCGGCTCGGCCACCCACGAGACCCGCTATGCCATGGCCGAACGCGCAGTGGACAATCTGATCGCGGCCCTCACCGGCGAGCGCCCCACCGACCTGGTCAATCCGGCCGCTCTGGACAACCGCTAGCCGCTGATCGCCCACCGCCAGCCCAGGTGGCGTGCCGTCCGGCCGCTTAAAGGCTATACTGCCGCGCCGCTCTCGGGTCGGCCGCCCTGGCCGGGTGGCCTCTCTCAGTGTGTCAGGCCACCCCTCCGATCGGGCTCCTTCGCGACCCGGTCCGTGCGACCCGAATTGCGCGCCCGTCTCCCCACCGCCCGTGGTCGAGACGCAAGAAACCGCCAAGAGGAGCGCGTACATGACCGTGATCAAGCAGGATGACCTGATCCAGAGCGTCGCCGACGCCCTGCAGTTCATCTCCTATTACCACCCCGTCGATTTCATCCAGGCCATGCACGAGGCCTATCTGCGCGAAGAATCCGCCGCCGCGCGCGATTCCATCGCCCAGATCCTGATCAATTCGCGGATGTGCGCCACCGGCCACCGGCCGATCTGCCAGGACACCGGCATCGTCACCGTCTTCGCCAAGGTCGGCATGGACGTGCGCTGGGACGGCGCCACCCTGAGCCTGGACGAGATGATCAACGAGGGCGTGCGCCGCGCCTACAACCTGCCGGAAAACGTCCTGCGCGCCTCGATCCTGGCCGACCCGGCCGGTGCCCGCAAGAACACCAAGGACAATACCCCGGCGGTGATCCACTACCAGATCGTCCCCGGCAATACCGTGGAGATCGACGTCGCGGCCAAGGGCGGTGGTTCCGAGAACAAGTCGAAGATGGCCATGCTCAACCCGTCCGACTCCATCGTCGACTGGGTGCTCAAGACCGTGCCGACCATGGGCGCCGGCTGGTGCCCGCCGGGCATGCTGGGCATCGGCATCGGCGGTACCGCCGAGAAGGCCGCGGTGCTGGCCAAGGAAGCGCTGATGGACGAGATCGACATCCATGAGCTGAAGGCCCGCGGTCCGCAGAATCGCCTGGAAGAGCTGCGCCTGGAGATCTTCGACAAGGTCAACCAGCTGGGCATCGGCGCCCAGGGCCTGGGCGGCCTGACCACGGTGCTGGACATCAAGATCAAGGACTACCCGACGCACGCCGCCTCCCTGCCGGTGTGCATGATCCCCAACTGCGCCGCCACCCGCCACGCCCACTTCGTGCTGGACGGCTCGGGCCCCGCCGCGCTGGAGGCCCCTCCGCTGGATGCCTATCCGGAAATCGTCTGGGAAGCCGGTCCGAGCGCCCGTCGCGTCGACCTCGACAGCCTGACGCCGGAAGAGGTGCAGAGCTGGCAGCCAGGCGAGACCGTGCTGCTCAACGGCAAGATGCTGACCGGTCGCGATGCCGCCCACAAGCGCATGGTCGACATGCTCAACAAGGGCGAGCCACTGCCAGTGGACCTCAAGGGTCGCTTCATCTACTACGTCGGCCCGGTCGATCCGGTGGGCGACGAGGTGGTCGGCCCGGCCGGTCCCACCACGGCGACCCGCATGGACAAGTTCACCCGCCAGATCCTCGACCAGACCGGCCTGCTGGGCATGATCGGCAAGTCCGAGCGGGGTCCCATCGCCATCGAGGCGATCAAGGACCACAAGGCGGTCTACCTGATGGCCGTCGGCGGCGCCGCCTACCTGGTGGCCCAGGCCATCAAGGGCGCCCAGGTGCTGGCCTTCCCGGAACTGGGGATGGAAGCCATCTATGAGTTCGAGGTGAAGGACATGCCGGTGACCGTGGCCGTGGACACCCGTGGCGAGTCGGTGCACATCACCGGTCCGCAGGTCTGGCAGAAGAAGATCGCCGACAGCCTCGCCGTCGAGATCTAAGCGCCAGTCGCGGTAGAAAAGCCCAGCCCCGTGCTGGGCTTTTTCATTGGGCGCGCGTCCGTCAGCCGGCGGGAGCACTGCCGATTGGCAGGGGTCGCATAGAGACCATCCCTGACCCCGGAGCCCCCATGCCCACTCTTCCCAGCGATTCCGTCTGCAGCCTGGCCCCCGTCTTCGCCGTCCAGCCCGATCAGCTCGAAGCCTTCAAGCGCCTCGGCGAGGCCATGCTGGAGCGCACCCGCGATGAACCCGGCTGCCTCTACTACGGCTTCTGCTACGACGGCACCACGGCGCGTTGCCGCGAAGGCTATCGCGATGCCCAGGCGCTGCTGGCCCATCTGGACAATGTCGGCGACCTGCTGGAGCAGGCCCAGGCCATCGCCACCTTGGAACGCTTCGAGGTGTTCGGTGCGGCCGATCAGCTGGAGCAGTTGCGCGAGCCGCTGGCGGCGCTGAACGCCCGCTTCTTCGTCATGGCCGCAGGCTTCCGCCGCTAGCCCGGGGCGGTTTCTGCCGCGGCGCCAGGCGCGGCAGCAGCACCGCGAGGATGCGCTTGCGGGTCGGCACCACCAGCCGCTCCTGGAACAGCACGCAGAGCACCACCACCGCCAGCAGGAACAGCCAGTACCATTCGATGGAGTTGGTATAGGCCCCGGCGGCGGCGATACAGACCTCGCGCTTGCCGCTCAGGCAGGCCTTGAGATCGCCGCCGATCAGCTGCTCCAGGGTCATGTAGATCCCCGATAGAGGCACGTGCAGGGCGAACATCGACAGTGACGCCGCCCCCAGCCGCGGTGACCAGTGGCGGATGCGCTCACTGGCCGGCTCCTGTGCCAGCGCGGCCAGGTAGACCAGGATCAGCTGCGACGGCAGGAACAGGCCATTGTGGAACAGGAAGTACCAGAACTTGGGACCGTGGGTGAACAGCGCCGTACCCAGGGCGAAACTCAGGATCAGATAGCTCGCCAGCAGCAGCCGCTGCCGCTCCGACGGCGCCCAACCCCGCTCGTACTGGCGGCGAAAGAGGGCGTACAGCAGGATGCCGGCGAGGAACTCCGGCAAACGGAACAGCGGCACCCGTTGCAGCAGTCCGGTGAAGGGCATGCCGTAGTTCTGGTGCAGGATCACCAGCAGCGGCGGGATCAGGTAGAGCGCCCAGACCAGCAGCAACAGCTGCCAGGGACGCTCGCTGGTCATCAGCCGCGGCGCCAGCTTGGGAAAGGTCAGGTAGAAGAAGAACAGCGCCGAGATCGACCACAGCGGTGCATTGAAGGTGAGGTAGTAGGGATTCCAGGCCTGCAGCATGAACAGCTGCAGCACGGCGTTGAACGCCAACTCCGCGTTGGTCATGAAGTGCTGGAACAACTCGGGATTGGTCCGGGCCAAGGGTTCGTTGGTGTCGAACACCACGAAGCGGATGCTGGCCGTGGCGGCGCCCGGTGGAATCCCCAGACTGCCGATCCAGGTCACCACCGCCATCGCCAGCAGCAGGGCGAAGATATGGATGGGATAGAGATTGGCGAAGCGCTTGATCCAGAAGCTGCGCGCCGGCTCGCGCAGGCTGCCGCGACCGCAATAGACATGGGCGAGCAGGAATCCGGAGAGCACGAAGAAGGTGCTGGTGGCGAAGAAGCCCATGCTGGTGATCTCGTCCAGCAGGGGAATGGTCTTGCGCTCGGGATAGAAATGGATGGTGTGGTAGACGACCACATAGAAACCCATCAGGAACCTGAGCCACTCCAGACCGATGAAGCGGTGTTTATCTAAAGTCTGCACTAAGGCGTTACTCGTCTGGCCTCGTCCGCGGGACGATGGGTCCGGCCTGCAGCACCGGATCGGTTATGTTACCCGCACCTGACAACCGGGGCTGCTAACCGCGCCCCAGTACGCCGATCACCAGGCGATCCAGCGAACCCCAGAGCCACTCGCGCGCACGGCGCCACCAGGGGCGACTGCGCCAGAACTCCAGGGTGATCTCCCGGCTCTGGGCGAAATCCTTGACGAAGCTGGCCGCCACCGCCTGACTCAGGCCGCGGTCCACCGCCTCGACATTGGCTTCCAGGTTGAATCTCAGGTTCCAGTGATCGAAGTTGCAGGAGCCGACGCTGACCCAGTGGTCCACCAGCACCATCTTGGCGTGGATGAATCTCGGCTGGTATTCGTAGATGCGTACACCCGCACGCAACAGGCTGCGGTAGTAACGCTGCCCGGCGAAACGCACCGGGGGATTGTCGGTGTGGCGACCAGTGAGCAGCAGGCGCACGTCGACACCGCGGCGCGCCGCGCGCCGGAGTGCCCAGCGTACGCGCCAGGTCGGCAAGAAATAGGGGGTGGCGAACCAGATGCGTTCCTGGCCACCCACCAGGGCACGAATCAGCGCCTGGAGGATGTCACGGTGCTGACGGGCATCGGCATAGGCGACCCGGCCCTGCCCCTCCTGGGCCACCGGCGGTGGCGGTGGACGCTCGCGCCCCCGCCGCGGACGCGGCTTCCAGGCGCGGCGGCGACCGACCGCTTCCCATTGCCGCTCGAACAGCGCCAGCCAGTCCTCCACCAGCGGGCCCTGGATGCGCACCATGACCTCGTGCCAGTTGCAGTCGCTCTTGGCCGGATCCCAGAAATCATCGGTCGCGCCGCTACCGCCGACAAAGGCTTCCTTACCGTCGATGACGAAGATCTTGCGATGATCGCGGTGCAGATTGTGCAAGCCGTGGCCGAAACGCACGGGATTGAAGAGGCGCAGCTCCGCACCCGCCTCTTCCAGCTGGCGGCGCAAGCCAGCCTCCATCCGCAGGGTGCCGAAGCCATCGAACAGGCAACGCACCGCGACGCCGCGCCGGGCCGCCTTGGTCAGGGCCACGAGCAGTTGCTCGGAGCAGCTGCCGGCTTCCACCAGATAGAGTTCGACATCGATCTGGCGACTGGCGCCGGCGATGGATTCGAGCATGGCCGGAAAGAACCGACCGCCGTCCACCAGCAATTCGAACCTGTTGTTTTCCCGCCATGGAAAGACGGCGCCCCGCATGCTTCCTACTCCGTGCCTGTGGCCCTTGCATAAGAAGGCACGGACGAGGGTTCGTTCAGTGGCACCTGTGGTTTGCCGAGCCAGGCGCCGGCCGGGCAAGCCCGCCGGCTCTGGCACACCGCCTGCTTGGTGGCCTGCACCGATGGACGGAGATCCGCCGTTCCGGGAGCAGGCGCGCGGGGTCGCTAGAGCGTCGGTTCGGGGCGTCGGGCGGTCCAGTCCACCTGCTGGGGAAAGCGGCCGGTCACCTCGGCGCTCAGCGGGCGGGAAACCAGGAAGCCCTGCATGATTTCGCAGCCATGCTCGATCAACCAGTCGCGCTGTTCCAGGGTCTCCACGCCTTCGGCGATGACCTCCAGATCCAGGTTGCGGCCCAGTTCCAGGATGGTGCTGACGATGGCGGCGTCGCGGGAGGAATCCAGCATGTTGGCGATGAACAGCTGATCGATCTTGAGGGTGTCCAGCTCGAAGTGGCGCAGATAGGCCAGCGAGGAATAGCCGGTGCCGAAGTCGTCCACCGCGATGCGCACGCCGAGGGCCCGCAGCTGCGACAGCTGCGCCCGCGTGTAGTCGATGTCGTGCATCAGTGCCGACTCGGTCACCTCGATTTCCATCTGCCTGGGTTGCAGCCCATGGGTCTCGATGATCTGGCGCAGGCTTTCCGCCAATTGCGGCATGCCGAACTGCACGGGACTGAGGTTGATGCTCAGCAACAGTTCGTCGCCGTAGATCTCCTGCAGGGACTGCAGCTTGGTCGCGCCCTCGCGGAAGATCCAGTCGCCGATACGGTTGATCAGCCGGGTCTCTTCCAGCAGCGGGATGAAGACGCTGGGCGAAACCTTGCCGGCCACCGTGTGCTCCCAGCGCAGCAGCGCCTCGAAGCCGCGCAGGCGGCCATCGCGCAGATAGACCTGCGGCTGGTAGGCGAGCACGAAGTCCTTGTTGTCGATGGCATTGCGCACGCTTTCTTCGAGCATCAGCCGGGAACGGGCACGGCCATTCATTTCCGGCGAGAAGAAGCGGTACTGCTGGCGTCCGCCACGCTTGGCCTCGTACATGGCGATGTCGGCCGAGCGCAGCAGGCCGTCCACGGTATGGCCGCAGTCGGGATAGCTGGCGATGCCGATGCTGGCGCCCAGGCTGACCTCCATGCCGTCGATGCGATGCACCGTGGCCAGCAGCTCCAAGAGCTTCTCGGCGACGCGGGCGGCATCCTCGGGATGCTCCAGGGAATCGAGCAGTGCGGTGAATTCGTCGCCGCCCATGCGTGCCAGGATGTCGTAGGGTCGCATGCAGCTCTTGAGCTGCTCGGCGACGATGCACAGCACCCGATCCCCGGCCTCGTGGCCAAGGGAGTCGTTGATGCGCTTGAAGCCGTCGAGATCGATGTAGAGCACGGCCATGCGCTTGCCGTTGCGGCCGCTGCGCGCCAGCGCCGCTTCCAGGGTCTGGTTGAAGCCGCGGCGATTGAGCAGCCCGGTCAGGGCATCGGTGACGGCCTGGGATTCGAGCTGGTCCTGCAACTCGCGCATGCGCGACATGTCCAGGGCAATGATGACCATGGCCCGCTGCATACGCGGCAGCGGCGCGCAGGACAGCGCCACCGGCAGGCTGTCGCCGCGATTGGTGCGCAGGCGGGCATCATGCAGGCGATAGGTCTCGCGACGGTCGTAGTGTTCCATGAAGGGCGAGGTCTGCCAGTCGTCGAGACCGCTGCCACCTTCGAGGAAGTCGAGGAAGTTGGCATGCACCAGGTCACTGACGCTGCATCTCAACATGCGAGCGATGGCGGCGTTGGCGAAGGTCACCCGGCCCTGCTCGTTGACGGTGAGGATGCCCTCGGCGGCATTGTCGAGCAGCGAGTCGCTGAAGGACTTGGCCAGCTCCAGCTGCTGGGTGGCCTGCAGCAACTCGCGACGATTGCGCTCGTGATCGAGCAGCGAGCGCACCTTGTGGCGGAGGATATTGGGATCGACGGGCTTGAGCAGGTAGTCGACCGCGCCGGTGGCATAGCCACGCAGCACCGATTCGTAGGAGTGGGCTTCGGCGGAGACGAAGATGATGGGGGTGAAGCGGGTGCGCAGGTTGCTGCGCATGATGCGCGCCACCTCGAAGCCGTCCATGATCGGCATCTGGACGTCGAGCAGCACCAGGTCCACGGTTTCGTCGAGCAGGTATTGCAGGGCACGTTCACCCGAGGCAGCGGTGATCACCCGCCAGTTCCCGACCTCCAGCACCGCCTGCATGGCGAACAGGTTCTCCAGGCGGTCGTCGACCACCAGCAAGACCGGACCTTGCTCTGTCTGCGGCAACGGGCACTCCATCAAGCCTTTTCTCCCCGCGGCCTCTGCCGCCGTGCAGCAGCCATGGGCGGCTGGCTACCTCTTCCCGTCGTGACCCTAAGAAAGGCGTCGCTCTCAACCCTACTAGCGTAGCAGCCGGACAGGGGCCTGCCTCCTGCCAATCGGCGGGAGGCCCCCTTTGCGACGTCTATCAGAGCGCAAAATGGAAAAGCAGTTTCCGCCGCGCTTCACAAGGGCGCGGAAACTGCGGGTCGCGGGCGACGAGCGGTCGTTACTGGGCGGGGGTACCGGTGGCTCCCGGCAGGGGCCGCAGATTGACCTCGACGCGGCGATTCTGCGCGCGGCCATCGGCGGTGGCGTTGCTGGCGATGGGCGCATCGGGACCGGCGCCCCGAGTGCTCAGCCGCGCCGCGGGTACGCCCTGGGCGGTCAGGTAGCCGGCGACGTTCTGGGCACGGCGCTGGGACAACTCGACGTTGTGGGCGCGGCTGCCGGTGCTGTCGGTGTAGCCGACGATCTCGATGCTGTTCTGGTCGAACTGCTTGAAGGAATTGGCCAGGTCGTTCAGCGGCTTGTAGAAGCTGTTGGCGATGTCGGCCGAGTCGGTGGCGAAGGTGATGTTGCCGGGCATGATCAGCTTGATGTCGTCGCCCTGGCGCTGTACCTCGACACCGGTGTTCTCCATCTGCCGGCGCAACTCGGCTTCCTGGCGGTCGGCGTAGTAGCCGTAGCCGGCGGCGGCCGCACCCACGGCCGCGGCGCCGATCAGCGCACCCTTGCCCCGGTGGTTGTGATCGATGGCGGCACCGGCGACGGCACCGGCCAGGGCACCCAGGCCGCCGTACTTGGCGGTGTTGGAAGTACCACCGCTGGCCTGACCCTGGTTTTCATAGGGGTTGGGGGATGCGCATCCGGCCAGGGTGGCCAGGGCCAGGCTGGCGAGAAGGATACGGGTAGGCAGCGCCATGTCTTTGCTCCTTGGGAATCCATTGCGGCGAACGAGGCCGCACCCGGCAATTCTAGCGGCGTGATCTGAATCGCAACTGAACGAAGCGGCAGCAACGGACACTTATCGCGATAGTGAGCCTCTAACTCCACGATAGATAGAATCGAAGATGGATAGCTTGCATATCGATTTTTTACGATCTAAGGTTCGCTACAACCCAATATGACGATGCGACCACGATGGACGAGATTCTCAAAGCCCTGGCCAATCCCCTGCGCCGCCAGATCCTGGGCTGGCTGCGCGATCCCCGGCAGTATTTCCCGCACCAGGAACACGACCTGGGCACCGGTGTCTGCGCCGGGCAGATCGAGGCCCGTGCCGGACTGTCGCAATCCACGATCTCGGCGCATCTGGCGGTATTGACCCGGGCCGGCCTGGTCACCACGCGGCGCATCGGCCAATGGGTGTTCTACCAACGCGACGAGGCCGCCATCCAGGCCTTTCTGCAACGCCTCGCCCGCGAACTCTAGTCTGCAAGGAATCCTGATGCCCGCTTCTCTCATCGTGCTGGCGCTGAGCGCTTTCGCCATCGGCACCACCGAATTCGTCATCATGGGGCTGCTGCCCAACGTCGCCGCCGATCTCGGCGTGTCCATCCCCAGCGCTGGCTGGCTGGTCACCGGCTATGCCCTGGGCGTGGCCGTCGGCGCGCCCTTCATGGCGCTGGCCACGGCCCACTGGCCGCGCAAGCGTGCCCTCCTCGCCCTGATGGGCATCTTCATCGTCGGCAACCTGCTCTGCGCCGTGGCCAGCGGCTACAACATGCTGATGCTGGCACGGGTGGTCACCGCCCTCTGCCATGGAGCCTTCTTCGGCATCGGCGCGGTCGTCGCCGCGAGCCTGGTCCCGGAGAATCGCCGCGCCTCGGCGGTGGCCCTGATGTTCACCGGCCTGACCCTGGCCAATGTGCTGGGCGTGCCCCTGGGTACCGCCCTGGGTCAGGCGGCCGGCTGGCGCTCGACCTTCTGGGCGGTGGCGGTGATCGGCGTGGTCGCCCTGATCGGCCTCTGGCGGGTACTGCCGGCCGACCGCAACCAGCCGCGCGCCGACCTGCGCCGGGAGTTGCTCGCCCTGCGCGGCCTGGGCTTCTGGCTGGCGCTGTCGATGACGGTGTTCTTCGCCGCCTCCATGTTCGCCCTCTTCACCTATGTGGCGCCCCTGCTGCAGCAAGTCACCGGCGTGTCGCCGCGGGGCGTCACCGGCACCCTGCTGCTGATCGGCCTGGGCCTGACCCTGGGCAACGTCATCGGGGGCCGCCTGGCCGACTGGCGCCTGGTCACCAGCCTGGTGGGCATCTTCGTCGCCCTGGCGCTGACCTCCGCCGCCCTGCGCTGGACCGGTCATGCCTTCCTGCCCGCCGAGATCACCCTCTTCCTCTGGGCCGCGGCCGCCTTCGCCGCCGTACCGGCCCTGCAGATCAACGTGGTCACCTTCGGCAAGGACGCGCCGAATCTGGTCTCGACCCTCAACATCGGCGCCTTCAACGTGGGCAACGCCCTCGGCGCCTGGGTCGGCGGCCTGGTGATCGACCACGGCCTCGGCCTTACCGCGGTACCCCTCGCCGCCAGCGGGCTCGCCCTGCTGGCCCTCATCGCCACCCTGCTGACCGCCAGCCAGGCCCGCAGGAGCGGCCTGGCGACCGCCAGCTAATCAAGAGAGCTAGCCATGACTCAGCTGTTCGAGCCGATCAAGATCGGCGCCCTGGAACTGCCCAACCGCGTCATCATGGCGCCCCTCACCCGTTGCCGTGCCGAACCGGGCCGGGTCCCGGGCGACCTGATGGTCGAGTACTACGTACAACGCGCATCCGCCGGCCTGATCATCACCGAGGCCACCTCGGTGGATCCCATGGGCGTGGGCTATCCCGACACTCCCGGCATCTGGTCCGACGAGCAAGTGGCCGGCTGGCAGCGTGTGACCACCGCCGTGCACAAGGCCGGTGGCCGCATCGTGCTGCAACTCTGGCACGTGGGTCGCATCTCCGACCCCAGCTACCTCGACGGCGAACTGCCGGTGGCACCGAGCGCCATCGCCGCCCAGGGCCACGTCAGCCTGCTGCGCCCCAAGCGTGACTATGTCACCCCGCGGGCACTGGAAACCGCCGAGATCCCTGGCATCGTCGCCGCCTATCGGCAGGGCGCCGAGAACGCCAAGCGCGCCGGCTTCGACGGCGTCGAGGTCCACGGGGCCAATGGCTATCTGCTCGACCAGTTCCTGCAGAGCGACACCAACCAGCGCACCGACAACTACGGCGGCTCCATCGAGAATCGCGCCCGGCTGCTGCTGGAAGTGACCGATGCCTGCATCGACGTCTGGGGCGCCGATCGCGTCGGCGTGCACCTGTCCACCCGTGGCGACATGCACACCATGGGTGACAACGACCCCGCCGCCACCTTCGGCCATGTCGCCCGCGAGCTGGGGCAGCGCCAGGTCGCCTTCATCTGCATCCGCGAAGCGGCCGGCAGCGACAGCCTTGGCCCGGACCTCAAGGCGGCCTTCGGTGGCGTCTACATCGCCAACGAAAAATTCGACAAGGCCAAGGCCAATGCCTGGCTGGACGAAGGCAAGGCCGATGCCGTGGCCTTCGGCGTGCCCTTCATCGCCAACCCGGATCTGCCGCAACGCCTGGAACAGGACGCCCCGCTGAACGAGCCGCACCCGGACACCTTCTACAGCAAGGGCCCGGTGGGCTACATCGACTATCCGCGGCTGTAATTCGTCCCGCCGATAGGAAAAGCCCGCCGATTGGCGGGCTTCTTTTTGGGCTTCGCTGCGCTCAGCGCCAACCTACGCAGAGGCGGGCCAGAACGCCCGGATCGCCGCCACGCCCTGGGCGCCGGCCTGCCAGGCGCCGGCGAGGTCGGCATCGCCCAGCCCGCCCAGCAGATAGGCCGGCAGGTTGCAGTCGGCCAGCAGCTGCTGGGCCTTGACCCAGCCCAGGGTCGGGGCGCCGGGGTGGCTGGCGGTGGGCATCACCGGCGACAGGGTGACGAAATCCACCCCCATCTGCTGGGCCAGGGCCAGTTCCTCGGTGTCATGGCAGGACGCCGCCAGCAGGCGCTGCTCCGGGAAGGGCCGGCCATTGGGCGCGTAGCGGCGCAACTGCTCCGCGGTCAGGTGCCAGCCAGCCGCGGGGAAATCGCCCAGCCACTCCAGCGGCCCCTTGAGCATCAGCTGGGCACGCCCGGTGCAGAGCCCCTGGACGTCGCCGGCCAGGTCACGGTACTGCGGATCGAAGTTGTCCGGCGTGCGCAGCTGGACCAGGCGGATACCGCTGTCCAGCGCCCGGTGCAGGCCGTTGAGCAATTCCGCGGTGGTCAGCTCGCCGGGGGTGATGAGGTAGCGCTCCGGCAACCGCGCCGCCTGGACGATGGGCCGGTTGGCCGCCGGGAAGTCGTAGTTGACCAGGTCACGCGGGGCCACCCAGGCCAGAGGCTGGCCTTCGGCACCATGGGCGTCGCCGGTGAAGGCGTCCACCTGCCAGACATCCAGCAGCACCGCCTGGTCGGGATAGTCGTGGCGCACCTGCAGCAGCGGGCGAGCCGCTGTCACCTGGATACCCAGCTCTTCGGCCAGTTCGCGCGCAAGGGCCACGGGCGGAGCTTCACCGGCCTCGACCTTGCCCCCCGGGAATTCCCAGAGGCCGCCCTGGTGCTTGTGCGCGGGGCGTTGGGCGATGAGGATCTGCCCCTGGGGGTCGCGGATCACCGCGGCGACGACATGCAGACGGGTCATGCGCTCTGCTCCTCGGTTTCAGCCTCCGCCAGCCAGCGCTGGAAGGCCGGCCAGGCGTAGATGGTTTCGACATAGGCGGCCGCCTCGGCCGACAGTTCCACCCCATAGCTGCGGAAGCGACTGGCGACCGGGGCATAGAAGGCATCGGCGATGGTCGGCGTGCCGAACAGATAGGGGCCATGCTGGCCATGGCGTTCGCGGCATTCGCGCCACAGGCGCTGGATGCGCTGGATGTCTTCCACCGCCTCGGCGGTGGTGGACTTCAGCCTTTGCCGGCGACGCAGATCCATGGGCAGCTCGCGGCGCAGGGCCAGGAAACCGCTGTGCATCTCGGCGCACAGCGCCCGGGCATGGGCGCGGGCCAGGGTGTCCGTCGGCCACAGCCCGGCGTCGGGATAGGCTTCGGCGAGATACTCGACGATGGCGAGGGAATCCCAGATGGTGCCCTCGGCCAGCTTGAGCACCGGCACCTTGCCGGTGGGCGACTGGGCCTTGAGCAGGGCGCGGCTATTGGGCGCATAGAGCGGGACCGGCACTTCCTCGTAGGCGGCGCCGCTGAGTTCCATGGCCAGCCAGGCCCGCAACGACCAGGAGGAAAAATTCTTGTTGCCGATCACGAGTTGCAGCTGGGACATGCGGGGATTCCTCCAAACGATGTGGCCCGCGAAAACCGCCGCGGGCGCCCACCGGAGCGGACGCCAGGGCGTCGGGTAGCCGTCAGGTACGGTATTCGGCGTTGATCTTCACGTAGTCGTGGGAGAGGTCGGTGGTCCAGATGGTCTCGCTGTGGCTGCCGCGACCCAGCTCGATGCGGATCTCGATCTCGGCCTGGGCCATGACCCGCGCGCCCTGCTCTTCCGTATAGGTGGCCGCGCGACCGCCCTGCTGGCAGATCTGCACGCCGCCTAGGAAGACGTCGATCAGGCTGACGTCCAGCTGAGGCACGCCGGCCCGGCCAACGGCGGCGAGGATGCGGCCCCAGTTGGGATCGGAGGCGAACAGCGCGGTCTTGATCAGCGGCGAATGGGCCACGGCGTAGCCGACGTCCAGGCACTCCTGGGCATTGCCACCGCCATTGACCTGCACGGTGACGAACTTGGTGGCACCCTCGCCGTCACGCACGATGGCCTGGGCCAGTTCGGCGAATACCGCGAACACCGCGTCGCGCAGCTGCTCGAAGGCCGCACCACTGGCTTGGGTGATTTCCGCCAGGGCCGCCTGACCGGTAGCCACCAGCATGCAGCAGTCGTTGGTGGAGGTGTCGCCATCGATGGTGATGCGGTTGAAGGAACGGTTGGCGGCATCGGCCAGCAGATCCTGCAGCAGACCCTGGGCGACCTTGGCGTCGGTGGCCACGTAACCGAGCATGGTGGCCATGTTCGGCTTGATCATGCCGGCGCCCTTGCTGATGCCGGTCACGGTGACGGTGGTGCCGTCCACCTGGAACTGGCGGCTGGCGCCCTTGGGCAGGGTATCGGTGGTCATGATGCCGGTGGCGGCGGCAGCCCAGTTGTCCTCGGCCAGATCGGCCAGGGCGGCCGGCAGCGCGGCTTCGATCTTTTCCACCGGCAGCGGCTCGCCGATCACGCCGGTGGAGAACGGCAGTACCGCCTCCTCGCCGACGCTGGCCAGGGTCGCCAGGGTCTTGGTGGTGCGCTCGGCCGCGGCCAGGCCGGGCTGCCCGGTACCGGCGTTGGCATTGCCGGTGTTGGTCAGCAGGTAACGTACGGGACCGGCGAAGCGCCGGCGGGCGACGATCACCGGCGCGGCACAGAAGGCGTTCAGGGTGAAGACCCCGGCCACGCTGGAGCCTTCGGCACAGCGCATCACCACCACATCCTTGCGCCCGGGACGCTTGATGCCGGCGGAGGCGATACCGAGTTCGAAACCGGGAACCGGGTGCAGCGTGGAGAGCGGACCGAGACCGACAGCCATGGGAAAACTCCAGTGAAAGAAAAGGAAACGCCGCGAGCGGAAAACCGGTCGCGGCGTGGAAAGCAGCCTTCCCGCGCCCGCCTCGCCCAGCCTGGGCAAGGGGCGCAGACAGCCTAGCGGGTGGATTTTACAGCCTGTCGGCAGCTATGCCGACAGGCTGCCGTCGCCCGGCTGCCTCGGCAGGCCCTCAGTCGAGCTTGCCGTGGCACTGCTTGTACTTCTTGCCGGAACCGCAGGGGCACGGCTCGTTGCGACCGATCTTCTGGTCATTGCGCTGGGGCTGCAAGGGCACCACGGTGTCTTCGCCCTGCTCGTCCTCGAGCACCTCGGGGTCGACCAGCGAAGGCGCCTCGGCGTGCTGGAACTGCATGCGCTCGGCCAGGGCCTCGGCCTCGCGGCGCATGCGCTCCTCTTCCTCGGCCGGATCCTCGCGGCGCACCTGGACGTGGGACAGGACACGGATGGTATCGCGCTTGATGCTGTCCAGCAGTTCCTGGAACAGGGTGAAGGACTCGCGCTTGTATTCCTGCTTGGGATTCTTCTGGGCGTAGCCGCGCAGATGGATGCCGTGGCGCAGATGGTCCATGGTGGTGAGGTGGTCCTTCCAGAGGTCGTCGACCACCCGCAGCAGCATCTGCTTCTCGAAGTTGCGCAGGGCCTCGCGCCCGGCCATGTCTTCCTTTTCCATGTAGGCCGCTTCGAGCTGTTCGAGGATCTTCACCCGCAGGGTGTCCTCGTACAGCTTGTCGTCTTCGTCCAGCCACTGGCCGATGGGCAGTTGCAGACCGAAGATGCTGTAGATCTCGGCTTCCAGGCCGGGCACGTCCCACTGCTCGGGCAGCGATTGCGGCGGGATGTGCTCGTTGATCACCTGGGTCAGGGTCTCCTCGCGGAAGCCCTTGATGGTGTCGCCCACGTCTTCGTTGGCCAGCAGGGTATCGCGCATGTGATAGATCACCTTGCGCTGCTCGTTGGCCACGTCATCGTATTCCAGCAGCTGCTTGCGGATGTCGAAGTTGCGACCCTCGACCTTGCGCTGCGCCTTTTCGATGGCGTTGGTGACCATGCGGTGCTCGATGGCCTCGCCGCCCTGCATGCCCAGGGCCTTCATGAAGTTCTTCACCCGGTCGGAGGCGAAGATGCGCATCAGGCTGTCTTCCAGCGACAGGTAGAAGCGGCTGGAACCCGGGTCGCCCTGGCGACCGGCACGGCCGCGCAGCTGGTTGTCGATCCGGCGGGATTCGTGACGCTCGGAGGCGATCACGTGCAGGCCGCCGGCATCGATGACCTGCTTGTGGCGCACCTGCCAGGCGGCCTTGATCGCGGCGATCTGCTCTTCGGTGGGATTCTCCAGGGCCGCGACTTCCACTTCCCAGTTGCCGCCGAGCAGGATGTCGGTACCGCGACCGGCCATGTTGGTGGCGATGGTCACGGCGCCCGGACGGCCGGCCTGGGCGATGATCTCGGCTTCCCGTTCGTGGTACTTGGCGTTGAGCACCTTGTGCTCGATGCCGGCCTGGGTCAGCAACTGGTCGACGTACTCGGAGCTCTCGATGGAGGCGGTACCCACCAGCACCGGACGGCCTTCGGCCTGGCACTGCTTCACGTCCTCGATGATGGCCTGGTACTTCTCGGCCTGGGTCAGATAGACCAGGTCGTTGAAGTCCTTACGGGCGATCTCGCGGTGGGTCGGGATGACCAGCACGTCGAGGTTGTAGATCTGGCGGAATTCGAAGGCCTCGGTGTCGGCGGTGCCGGTCATGCCACCGAGTTTGTTGTAGAGGCGGAAGTAGTTCTGGAAGGTGGTCGAGGCCAGGGTCTGGCTCTCGGGCTGGATCGGCAGTCCTTCCTTGGCCTCGATGGCCTGGTGCAGGCCCTCGGAGAGGCGACGGCCCGGCATGGTCCGACCGGTGTGCTCGTCGATCAGCAGCACCTGGTCCTGCTGGACGATGTACTCGACGTTGCGATGGAACAGGGTGTGGGCACGCAGGCCGGCGAACACGTGGGTCAAGAGGCCCAGGTTGTGCGCGGAGTAGAGGCTCTCGCCCTCGGCCAGCAGTCCGGCTTCGGTGAGCATCTCCTCGATGAACTGGTGACCCAGCTCGGTGATCTCCACCTGGCGGGTCTTTTCATCGATGGTGTAGTGGCCGACCTGGGTCGGATTGCCTTCCTCTTCCTCGATGTGCTGCTGCAGACGCGGGATCAGCAGGTTGATCTTCTGGTAGAGCTCGGAGCTGTCTTCGGCCTGGCCGGAGATGATCAGCGGGGTCCGGGCTTCGTCGATGAGGATGGAGTCCACCTCGTCGACCACCGCGAAGTTCAGCTCACGCTGATACTTCTCGGCCATGCTGAAGGCCATGTTGTCGCGCAGGTAGTCGAAGCCGAATTCGTTGTTGGTGCCGTAGGTGATGTCCGAGGCATAGGCGGCGCGTTTCTCTTCCGGCGGCTGGAACGGCAGGATGATGCCGACCGACAGGCCGAGGAATTCGTACAGCGGCCGCATCCAGTTGGCATCGCGGCGGGCCAGGTAGTCGTTCACCGTGACCACGTGGACGCCCTTGCCGGACAGTGCGTTGAGATAGACCGGCAGGGTGCCCACCAGGGTCTTGCCCTCACCGGTACGCATCTCGGCGATCTTGCCTTCGTGCAGCGCGGCGCCGCCGATCAGCTGGACGTCGAAGTGGCGCATGCCCATGACCCGCTTGCCGGCCTCGCGGACCACGGCGAAGGCCTCGGGCATCAGCACGTCGAGGGACTCGCCCTGGGCGACGCGCTGCTTGAATTCCTCGGTCTTGGCGCGCAGTTGCTCGTCGCTCAGGGAGGCAATCTGGGATTCCAACGCATTGGTGGCCACCACGACCTTGCCTAGGCGTTTGACATCTCGTTCGTTCTTGCTTCCAAAGAATTTCTTCAACAAAGGCGCAAACATATCGACTGGAATTCTTCCGCTGGAATGAGGGGAGCGAAACGGGCGGCAAGGCCTCTGCAGAGCCTGGCCAGACGCCTGGGCGCGGGGTTGAAACCCGCGGTGTCCCGCAATGGTAATCGGGCATTCTACTCGGAAATGCCGATGAGGAAAGAACGACGGGCCCCCGGCCGCCAGGACGCCAGAGCGATCTGTTACCATCGGCGTCTCCTCTTCGCCCATCGCGAGTCCTGCGCATGGCCTTTCGCCCTCTCTCCGCCGTCGCTCCCGCCGCCCTGCTGCGCCAGGCCAAACCGCTCAAGGCGCTGTTTCGCGAGGCCGAGCGGCTGGGCCGGCTGCAACAATTGCTGGAAGAGCAGTTGCAACCCGCCGCCCGCCCCCATTGCCGGGTGGCCAGCTGGCGCGAGAGCACCCTGTTGCTGGTGGTCAACGACGCCCACTGGGCGACCCGGTTGCGCTATCAGCAGCGCCGCCTGCTTAGACTGCTGCAGCAGGCGCCGGAATTCGCCGGCTTGATGCGCCTGCAGTTCAAGATGCAGCCGAATCCCGGCGTCGCCACCCGCGCCCGGCCGGTGCGCCAGGTCAGTCAGGTGGGCGCCGATAGCCTGCGCGAAGTCGCGGCCGGGATCCGCGACCCCAAGCTCAAGGCCGCCCTGGAGCGGCTGGCCAGTCGCACCGGCCAGGCCGCGGAATAGGCCCTAGGCCTTGGCCACCGCCCGCTCGAAGGCAGCGCGGATGCGTTCTTCCGGCAAGTCCATGCCGATCAGCACCACGCGACTCTCGCGTTCCTCGTCCGCCAGCCAGTCACGCTCCCAGTCGGCGGCATAGATCTGCTGCACACCCTGGAACAGCAGGCGGCGCTCTTCGCCAGCGATGTTGAGCAGGCCCTTGTAGCGCAGCAGGTCGCAGCCGAGGGTATCGAGCAGCATCTCCATCACCTTGCCAATCTTGTCCTGGTCGTAGGGGCGCGACTCGCGGATGGCGATGGATTGGATGCGTTCGGTGACGCTGACGGCTTCCGGCACCGGCCGCAGCGGACGGAATAGCGTCGGTGGCGCCAGGTCCTCGTCGTGCAGGTTGAAGCCGCGGATGTCCAGCAGTTCGGCCAGCTCGATGCGGCCATGATCGACACGGCGGATGGGCGCACGGCGATTGATGCGCTGCAGGCGATTCTCCAGCGCCTCGACGGCGGCCGGCTCGGCCAGGTCGAGCTTGGTCAGCAGCAGGCGATCGGCGAAACCGATCTGCGCCTGCAGCAGCGGATCGCTCAGTTGCTCACTGGCATGGACGGCGTCCACCAGGGTCAGCACCCCATCGAGCAGATAGCGCTCGCGCAGGAGGTCGTCGGTAAAGAAGGTCTGGGCCACCGGACCGGGATCGGCCAGGCCGGTGCATTCCACCACCAGCCGCTCGAAATCCAGTTCACCGCTGTCCAGCCGCTCCAGCAGCACGATCAGGGCATAGGCCAGGTCCTTGCTGCCGGTGCAGCAGACGCAGCCGTTGGCGACCTTCATCAGCTGCACGGCGCCGGCGTCTTCGAGCAGTTCGCCATCGACGTCGAGGGCGCTGAATTCGTTTTCGATGACGGCGATCCTGAGGCCGTGCTCGGCCTGCAGAATGTGCTTGAGCAGGGTGGTCTTGCCGGCGCCGAGAAAGCCGGTCAGGACGGTGACGGGGATAGGTTCACGCATGAAAAGACTCCAGGCAGAAAGAGGCCGGGCTTGGAGCCCGGCCTTGGGACCTGTTCACGATCTCGCGAGCGAGAGCCAAACGAGGCCTGGGCGGCCCCGCGAAAATGCCTGAGGAAGCGGATCGGATCCGCGCTCGGGTTTACGAGTGGTAAATGAGCATGCCGACGTGGCTGGCCTTCCAAGGCATTTTCAACGCCGTTTGGCCGACGCGCAGCAGATCGTGAACAGGCTCCGAGGTGACCCTGGGTCAGCAGCAGCGTATGGCGCCGGACTTGCCGCCACCGTAGCGCGCTTCCTGGCGCTCGCGGAAGAAGGCTTCGTAGCTCATCACCGGCTGGTCCGGATGCTTGCCGCGCATGTGCTCGACATAGGTGTCGTAGTCGGGCATGCCCACCAGCATCTTGGCGGCCTGCCCCAGGTACTTACCCATGCGACCCAGGTCATTGAACATGAGGATTCTCCTTTAAACGCCCGTTGCCGGCTGGAACGGGGTTTCGCGGTCGCTGCGCTCGGGCTTCGCCAGGGCGGCGCGACCGACCTTGATGGAAAAGAACAGGATGCTCATCACCACCACCAGGAACAGCACCGACAGGGTGGCGTTGGTGTAGGCGTTGAAGACGATGTGCTGCATCTGTTCCATGCTCTTGGCTGGGGCGATCACCTGCCCCTGGGCCATGGCGGTGCTGTATTTCTTGGCCAGGGCCAGGAAGCCGACCGCCGGATTCGAATCGAACAGCTTGATCAGGCTGGCGGTGGTGGTGCAGATCAGCAGCCACACCGCCGGCACCAGGGTGACCCAGACATAGCGCTGGCGCTTCATCTTGATCAGGACCACGGAACCCAGCATCAGGGCGATACCGGCGAGCATCTGGTTGGAGATGCCGAACAGCGGCCAGAGGGTGTTGATGCCGCCCAGCGGATCGACCACGCCCTGGTACAGCAGCCAGCCCCAGAGGGCGACGCAACCGGCGGTGCCGATGACGTTGGCGATCCAGGAGTCGGTGCGCTTCAGCGCCGGCACGAAGCTGCCCAGCAGGTCCTGCAGCATGAAGCGCCCGGCACGGGTACCGGCGTCCACCGCGGTGAGGATGAACAGCGCCTCGAACAGGATGGCGAAGTGGTACCAGAAGGCCATGGTGTTCTCGCCCGGCAACACGTTGTGCATGATCTGGGCGATGCCCACCGCCAGGGTCGGGGCACCACCGGCACGCGCCAGGATGGTGTGCTCGCCGATCTCGGTAGCGGTAGCCTGCAGCATCTCGGGCGTCACCACGAAGCCCCAGGTGCTGATCTTGGCGGCCACCGACACCACGTCGGCACCGACCACGGCGGCCGGGCTGTTCATGGCGAAGTAGACGCCCGGCTCGATCACCGAGGCGGCGACCATGGCCATGATGGCGACGAAGGACTCCATCAGCATGGCACCGTAGCCGATGTAGCGGGCATGGGTTTCCTTGGCGATCAGCTTGGGCGTGGTGCCCGAGCTGATCAGGGCATGGAAGCCGGAGACCGCGCCGCAGGCGATGGTGATGAACAGGAAGGGGAACAGGGTGCCCTTCCACACCGGGCCGGTGCCGTCGACGAACTGGGTCAGGGCCGGCATCTTGAGCAGCGGCATGGTCACCAGGATGCCGATGGCCAGGGCGATGATGGTGCCGATCTTGAGGAAGGTGGACAGGTAGTCACGCGGCGCCAGCACCAGCCAGACCGGCAGCACGGCGGCGACGAAACCGTAGCCGATCAGCATCCAGGTGATCTGCACGCCGGTGAAGGTGAAGGCCGGACCCCAGACCGGATCGGCGGCGACCACGCCACCCGCCCAGATGGAGGCCAGCAGCAGCACCACGCCGACCAGCGAGATCTCGCCGATGCGACCGGGGCGGATATATCTCATGTAGACGCCCATGAACATGGCGATCGGCAGGGTGGCGATCACCGTGAACATGCCCCAGGGGCTCTCGGCCAAGGCCTTGACCACGATCAGCGCCAGCACCGCGAGGATGATGATCATGATCAGGAAGCAGCCGAACAGGGCGATGGTGCCGGGGATGCGCCCCATCTCCTCGCGCACCATGTCGCCCAGGGAGCGCCCGTTGCGGCGGGTGGAGAGGAACAGCACCACGAAGTCCTGCACCGCGCCGGCGAAGACCACCCCGGCGATCAGCCAGAGGGTGCCGGGCAGATAGCCCATCTGGGCGGCGAGCACGGGGCCCACCAGCGGACCGGCGCCGGCGATGGCGGCGAAGTGGTGGCCGAAGAGGATGTGCTTGTTGGTGGGGACGTAGTCCAGGCCGTCGTTGTTGAGCACGGCGGGCGTGGCTCTTTTGGCGTCGAGCCCCATCACCTTGGTGGCGATGAACAGGCTGTAGTAGCGGTAGGCAACGAGGTAGATCGCCACGGCGGCGACCACGATCCAGAGGGCGTTGATCGCTTCGCCTCGACTCAGCGCCACGGTACCCAGCGCGAAGGCGCCCAGTACGGCAACGGCGAACCAGGCAAGATGGCTGGCCATTCGGGTCATGCTTGTTCTCCTGCCGCGCACCGGTGGCCGCGGCGATACTTGTTATTGTGAGAGCCCACAGCGGAGCCATATTACTATCGGCGGCTCGACGCGACAGCGAAATTCGCAGAACTACCCAAGGCCCGCTACGTAGTTCTACGTAGCGGGCAGTCCGGACAGGTGCCGATGCAGCTCAAATACAAGATGGTCGCCCTCGGACTGCTGCCTTTGCTGCTGGCGGTGGCCGCGGTCTGCCTGGTGGTACTGGAACAGAGCCAGCGGCTGGGCGAGCAGCAGGCACGGCTGCTCGAACACAGCATTCTCGGCAGCAAGAAGGCCGAGTTGCGCAACTATGTGGAGATGGGCGTCAGTGCCATCCAGCCGCTGTACGGCAGCGGTCGCGACGACGAGGACACCAAGGCCAGGGTACTGGCGCTGCTGGCCAGTCTGAATTTCGGCAGCGACGGTTATTTCTTCGTCTACGACCAGCATGGTCGCAATCTCATGCATCCGCGCCAGCCCGAACTGGTCGGCCGGGATCTCTGGCAACTGACCGACGGTACCGGCCTGCTGGTGATCCAGGCGCTGCTCAGGAGCGCCCGCGAAGGCGATGGCTTCCAGCGCTATGGCTGGCAGAAGCCCTCCAGCGGGCAGATGGCGGAAAAGCTCGCCTACGTGACCCAGCTGCAACGCTGGGGCTGGGTGCTGGGCACCGGCCTCTACCTGGACGACGTGGACGCTGCCCTCGCCCAGGTCCGCCACGACGTGGCCGCCGGCATCCGCACCACCCTGCTGGCCAGCGCCGGGGTGGCCCTGGTGGCGGTGCTGCTGGTGTTCGCCGGTGGCCTGACGCTCAACGTCAGCGAGCACCGCCTGGCCGATCGCAAGCTCAAGCAGCTGACCCAGAGACTCATCACCTCCCAGGAAGAGGAAAGATCGCGGCTGTCACGCGAGTTGCACGACGGCATCAGCCAGTTGCTGGTGTCCATCAAGTTCCAGTTCGAACTGGCCAGCCGCGAACTGGGCGCGGGCAAGCCCAGCGCCGGCGAGACCCTGCGCAAGGGCACCCAGCGCCTGGCCGCCGCCATCGGCGAGATCCGCCGCATCTCCCACGACCTGCACCCTTCCCTGCTGGACACCCTCGGCCTGCCTGCCGCGCTCGGCCAGCTGGTGGAGGAATTCCGCCAGCGCAGCGACCTGGACGTGGACTATCGGCAGACCCTGGACGACAGCCCCGCCGGCGGCGACATGGACGTCGCCCTGTTTCGCATCGTCCAGGAGGCCCTGACCAATATCGAACGCCATGCCGCGGCCCGGCGGGTGGTCATCGACCTGCAGCGGCGCGGTCGCTGGATCTGCCTGACCGTGCACGATGACGGCCGCGGCTTCGATACCGGCCAGGTGGAGCGCCTCAGCGGCGGCATCGGCCTGCGCAACATCCGCGAGCGGGTGGAGCTGTTCGGCGGTCGCTGCGCCATCCAGTCCGGGCCCGGCGGCACGACCCTCGACGTGGTTCTGCTACGCTCGGACCTCCCGGCCGACGAGGAAAGCCCGACATGACGCCCATCCGCATCCTCCTGGTCGACGACCATGCCCTGGTCCGCGCCGGCGTGCGGGCGCTGCTGGGCACCATCGAGCGCTTCGTCGTGGTCGGCGAGGCCGGCAGCGGCGCGGAAGCCCTCGAACTGCTGGCGCGCCTCGATCCGGACATCCTGTTGGTGGACATCGGCCTCAAGGACATCAACGGCCTGGAGCTGACCGCCCTGATCGCCGAGCGCGCACCCCGCGCCCGGGTACTGATCCTGAGCATGTACGACAATCGCGAATACGTGAGCACCTCGCTGCGGGTCGGCGCGGCCGGCTATGTGCTCAAGGATGCACCCTCGGAGGAGATCATCGCCGCCGTGGAAGCCCTGGCGGTCGGCGGGCGCTTCTACAGCAGCGCCATCGCCGCCCGCCTGGGCGAAGGGGGCGCCAGCGAGGGCGACCTCACCCCGCGGGAACGCCAGGTGCTGCTGCTGATGGCCCAGGGCCTCAACAACAAGACCATGGCCCAGCAACTGGGGCTCAGCGTGCGCACGGTGGAGACCCATCGCCTGAGCATCCGCCGCAAGCTGGACATCCAGAAGCCGGCCGACTTGGTCCGCCATGCGCGTGAGTACGGCTGGCGCCCCGAGGGCACGTCCAATGCCTGACCAAAGGCCACTGCTCGCACCCTGACGACCAATGAGCCCTCTCGTTGTGGCTCCGCTGGCCGCAGCCGGCTACCCTTCCAGGCGCAGTCGATACGGGACGGCCACGGTCGTCTACAGTGATCAGGAAACCTCAGGAAGCCTTTCCATGAACGACACCAACGAGCGTCGCCGCTTTACCCGTTTCACCTTCGATGCCCCTGCGCAGTTGCACCAGGGTGAACACCAGTGGGCAGCGCCCGTGGACGACATCTCGCTCAAGGGCGTGTTGCTGGCGCGGCCCGCCGACTGGTCGGCCCAGCCAAGCGCCGCCTATGAGCTGCGCATCCTGCTCAATGACGAGGCCCAGGTGAGCATGGACGTGGAGCTGGTGCGGGAAACCCCCGAGCAGCTGGCCTTCGCCTGCCGCCAGATCGACCTGGATTCCATCAGCCACCTGCGCCGCCTGGTGGAGCTGAACCTGGGCGACGAGACCCTGCTGGAACGCGAACTGGCGGCGCTGGGCACGCCCTGAGCGAGGTCTTGGCCGGTTGGCTCGAGCCAAAGCGAAGCCCAACGAGGGCTTGAGGCTGAATCCGCCTGCTGCGCTTCGACGAAGAAGCCGTCTCAACCCAACCTACGGCTAAATCAGCCTCGTCGCGCAGCGAAGCCCAACGGGGCTTAGAACTCCAGGTGCAGACCCACCACCAGGCGGGCGTCGTGGGTGTCTTCGCCCTCTTCCCGCGCCATGGCGGCGGTATTGCCGTGGGTGGCGTTCCAGGACACCCCGACATAGGGTGCGACCTCCGGGGTCACCTGGTATCTCAGGCGCAGCCCGGCTTCGCTTTCGGCGAAACCGGCGCCCTGGCCGCGGGACTCGTCGTTGCGGCCGTAGACGTTGAGTTCGGTGTGGGGCTGGAGAATCAGCCGCTGGGTCAGGGCCCAGTCGTATTCGGCTTCCAGGCGCAGGGCGGTCTGGTTGTTCTCGCCGAAGAAGGCGGTGATCTCGATGTCGAGATCCTCGGGATCGTGTTCCTGGATGCCCAGGGCGGCCCAGGTCTGCGGCGAGCCAGGTTTGAAATCCTGGCGGATGCCGGCCACGCTGCCCCAGCCCTTGGTCAGGGCGTGCCCCCAGAGCGCCTGCACCTCGGCCTGCTCGGTGTGGCCGTTGGTCCGCTCGCCCTGGCTGCGGAAATCCAGGCGGTTGGCGCCGCCGCCCAAGGCCCAGCCTTCCAGATCCCAGTTGAAGACACTGCCTTCGTCGGCATGCTGCCACTCCAGCTGATCCACCTCCAGACTGGCCGGCGCGGAGCTGCTGGGATCGGCGGCCTGGACGAGGGCACTGGTGGCAAGGCCGGCAAGGAACAGGGAAAGCGGGAGCAGACGAGACATGGCGGGTATCCGGGTTCGTGGAAGCGCCTGATAGACCACCCTGCCCCGCCGAGAGTTTTAAAAAATATTACAAAAGCCGCTCCAGGCTATTCGAACAGCGCATCCAGCGCCTGCTCCAGGCGGGTCACGGCCACCACCTGTAGACCGGGTGGCGGATCCTTGGGCGCATTGCCCTTGGGTACGATGGCGCGCTTGAAGCCATGCTTGGCCGCTTCCTTGAGGCGTTCCTGGCCACTGGGCACCGGGCGGATCTCGCCGGACAGGCCGATCTCGCCGAACACCAGCAGGTCGTGCGGCAGGGCACGGTCCCTGAGGCTGGAGATCACCGCCGACATCAGCGCCAGGTCCACCGCCGTCTCCAGCACCTTGACCCCGCCGACCACGTTGATGAAGACGTCCTGGTCGTAGGTGGGGATGCTGCCGTGGCGATGCAGCACCGCCAGCAGCATGGCCAGGCGATTCTGGTCCAGGCCCACGGTGACCCGACGCGGGTTGGCCAGGTGACTGGTGTCCACCAGCGCCTGCACCTCCACCAGCATGGGCCGCGAGCCTTCCCAGGTCGCCATGACCACGCTGCCGGCCACTGCCTCCTGGGCACGGTTGAGAAAGATCGCCGAGGGATTGGAGACCTCCTTGAGGCCCTTGTCGGTCATGCCGAACACGCCCAGTTCGTTGACCGCGCCGAAGCGGTTCTTGACCGCTCGCAGCATGCGCAGACGGCCGTCCGATTCGCCCTCGAAATAGAGCACGGTGTCGACCATGTGCTCCAGCACCCGCGGTCCGGCCAGGGCGCCTTCCTTGGTGACGTGGCCGACTAGGAAAATGGCGGTGCCGGTCTGCTTGGCGAAACGCACCAGCAGGGCCGCGCTCTCACGTACCTGGGCCACGCCGCCGGGGGCGGATTGCAGCTGCTCGGTGAAGATGGTCTGGATGGAGTCGATCACCATGACCCGCGGTTTTTCCTGGCGGGCGGTGGCGACGATGGTCTCGATGCAGGTCTCGGTCATGACCTTGAGCTTGTCTTCCGGCAGACCCAGGCGGCGGGCACGCATGGCCACCTGCTGCTGGGACTCCTCGCCGGTGACATAGAGCGCCGGCATGCGCGCGGCCAGGTGGCAGAGCGTCTGCAGCAGGATGGTGGACTTGCCGATGCCGGGATCGCCACCGATCAGCACCACGGAGCCATCCACCAGGCCACCACCCAGCACCCGATCGAGCTCGGTGGAATCGGTGGTGAAGCGCGGGGTTTCCTCGACGCTGACCTCGGCCAGGGTCTTGATGGTCGCCTGCGCCCCGGCCCAACCGGCGCGACCGGAAGGGACAGCTGAGGTCTCGACGACGGTTTCCACCAGGGTGTTCCAGGCACCGCACTCGCCACACTGGCCCGCCCACTTGGGAAAGGTGGCGCCGCATTCGGTACAGCCGTAGAGACGCTTGGCCTTGGCCATGGCGGAATTCTCCAGTCGAGAAGGGAAGATTCCCAGCATAACACGACTGGATGCATAGACAGTAAAAAGGCGCGATCCTGAGGGGGAGCGCGCCTCTCTGAATAGCGGGCTTGAGCCTTAGTTGCCCTCGCCACCCGGCTGACGCAGCATGGTCAGGGCCTGGTTGGCCTGAGCGATGCACTTCTTCTCGTCACCGGCCTTCTGCGCCTCCACGGCGTTCTTGCGGAAACTGGCGATCTGTTGGGCCTGGGAACTGCCCGGGCCGATCATGTTGGTCTTCATCTTGCTGGCATCGTCCAGCTTCTGCAGCTGAACCGCACACAGATCCTTGGCGAACACAGGTGCAGCGGCGAACATCATCAGGGCGATCAGGGCGGTACGCTTCATGGGGACATCCTCATTGGGAGGGCCAGGTAGGCCGGATAAACCTCGCTCACCCCATGAAAGCAGCCTGGGGTAACCCATTGACCGCCGGGCACCGCTGGTCGTTCAGCGCCCTGTCATCAGGCTCTGCTAGGGAGGTTCGCGGATCGGGCGCTAGTGCTTGAGCGTCGATACCATTTCCGCCTCGCCGCGCAACCAGGCGGGCAACGCCTGCTGCCAGCGTTGCTGTTCGAGCAGTTGCAGGTCGGCCAGCAACCGGCTGTATTCGGCGAATTCGAGCTGTACGCGACGGCGCTGGGTTTCCACGGCCGCCTCGGTTATCCACAGATGCCACTGCTGGTACATCGCCACTTCGTCGGTCATCGGCTCCTCTCCCGGGAGGCCAGGATGGCAACGCCGGCGGCCCTTGCCAATCGCATTGGCGTGGGCTCGGCACCACGGGCCGAGCCCGGCATGGCTAGGACGGGTATTTCAGTTGCTGAGCGATCTTGTCCTTGAGCAGGACCCGTTCGCGACGCAGGCGACCCAGTTCCTCGTCGCCGCTGGACTCTTCCACCTCCTCCAGATCGAGGATCTGCTGGTCGAGCTTCGCATAGTCCTCCAGCAGCTTGGCGAAGGCCGCATCGGTCTGGGGACGGCTGTCCAGCTGCTCGGCATATTCGGGAAAGTCTTTGTGCAGGTCGTGTTTGGCAACCATCGGGGGCTCCTTGGGGCGAGAGTTGGAGGTCGCGAGGGTTGCAGCCCTCGGCGTACAGGGTGGACCCGGCCCTTTCGACAAAGTGCGACAGCCACGACCAGCTGCCGATTTCGCGGCGATTTGCCGCCGCCAGGGAACCTCCGGACCGTCCGCGGGGTTCCAAACCCGAGCGAAGCGAGCACAATCGTCTATCGTCTCTTCGAAATCATCCAAAGGAGTGCAGCATGAGCATCATTGCCGAGTTCAAGAAATTCGCCATGAGAGGCAACGTGGTCGACCTGGCGGTCGGCATCATCCTGGGCGCGGCTTTCGGCAAGATCGTGTCGTCCTTCGTGGCCGACATCATCACGCCGCCGCTGGGCCTGTTGCTGGGGGGCGTGGACTTCTCGCAACTGGCGATCACCCTGAGGGCCGCCGTGGGTGACCAGCCGGCCGTGGTCATGTCCTACGGCAAGTTCCTGCAGACCATCTTCGACTTCGTGATCATCGCCTTCGCCATCTTCATGGCGATCAAGGTGCTCAACCGCCTGCGCCTGCATCAGGAGTCCGCACCGTCCGGCCCGACCAAGGATCAGGTGCTGCTGACCGAGATCCGTGATCTGCTGAAAGAACAGAACAGCCAGGCGCCCGCGGCCCCCGTAGTGAAGCAGGAGCCGCCGATCAACCCGCTGTAATGTCCGCGTCGAACCCGCTTCGCTAGGAGGCGGGTCGCTCCAGGCGGATCCAGCCGATCCGCCGACCCTTGACCGACTCCACCGTCAATTGCCAGCCCTGGTATTCCAGGCGATCGCCGACCACCGGCAGGCGTCCCAGCAGGTCCACCACCAGGCCGCCAAGGGTCTGATAATCCTCGTTTTCCGCGATCTGGAAGCCGGTGCGCTGGGCCAGGGGATGCAGCGTCAGGCCACCGCTGGCGCGATAGCCGTTCTCCACCTTCTCCAGCTCCGGCAGGCTGTCTTCGCTGGCGTCCGGTAGCTCACCGGCGATGGCCTCGAGGATGTCGGTCAAGGTCAGCAGGCCTTCGAAACCACCGAATTCGTTGACCACGAAGGCCACGTGGGTCGAGGCGGCGCGCAGTTGCTCCAGGGCGCCGAGCACCGTGGCCTGGGCCGGCAGGTGGATGGGCGTACGCACGCGATTGCGCAGGTCGGGGGTCTGGCCCTGCAGGATGTCGGTGAACAGCTCCTTCTTGTGCACGTAGCCGAGGGGTTCGTCGATGTTGCCGTTCACCACCAGCGGCAAGCGCGAGTGGGCCGAGGCCAGCAACTGTTCACGCAAGCGCTCCGGGTCGGCGTCGGCATCGAGGATGTCGACGTCGGCGCGGGCGGTCATCACCGTGCGCACCGGGCGCTCGCCCAGCTGCAGCACGCCACTGATCATCAGGCGCTCGCGGCGATCGAAGACCGGGCCTTCGCCCTTCTCGCCTTCCATCAGCTCGGCGATGTCCTCGTCCATCTCGTCTTCGCGCAGGCGACCGCCCAGCAGGCGCAACACGGCCTGGGAGGTCCGCTCGCGCATGCCGAGACGCTCGTTCAACTGACGCTTGCGCTTCCAGCGCACCACCTGGTTGGCCAGCTCGATGAGGATCGAGAAGCCGATGGCGGCATAGAGATAGCCCTTGGGAATGTGGAAGCCCAGGCCTTCGGCGGTCAGGCTCAGACCGATCATCATCAGGAAACCCAGGCACAGCATGATCACCGTGGGGTGGGCGTTGACGAAGGCGGTCAGCGGCTTGCTCGCCACCAGCATCAGACCGATGGAGATGATCACGGCGATCATCATCACGCTCAGGTGCTCGACCATGCCCACGGCGGTGATGACGGCGTCCAGCGAGAACACGGCGTCGAGCACCACGATCTGCGCGACCACCGGCCAGAAGGCCGCGTAGGCACGATTGCCACCGGTCTTGTGGGTGTGGCCCTCGATGCGTTCGTGCAACTCGGTGGTGGCCTTGAACAGCAGGAAGATACCGCCGAACAGCATGATGAGGTCCCGGCCGGAGAAGGCCTTGCCGAACACCTCGAACAGCGGTTCGGTGAGGGTCACCATCCAGGAGATGCTGGCCAGCAGGCCCAGGCGCATGATCAGCGCCAGCGACAGGCCGATCACCCGCGCCTTGTCCCGCTGCGCGGGCGGCAGCTTGTCGGCGAGGATGGCGATGAAGACCAGGTTGTCGATGCCCAGGACGATTTCCAGGACGATCAGGGTGAGCAGTCCCAACCAGGCGGTGGGATCGGCGATCCATTCCATCAGCAGCGGACCTCCGTCTGAAGGGGCCGAACGGCCACGGAGGGGATAAGGCGGGAGGGGGTGTCAGCCGCACCCGGCACAAGGGCCGGGGGCGGCTCGGATCTGTCACTGCTCATCGGGACTCGAAAGGTTGCCTTGGAAACTCCGATCCTAGAGCAACGCGGGCCCAAAGCTAAAGGCCCAACCTTTTCCAATTGTGAAGAAAACGTAAAGACGCCGGTGCGACGAGGTCTTTACCAGTAGTTCTCCACCGCCACCTGGCCGGGTCGGCGACTCAACGCCAGCTGCAAATCACGGGTCTTGAGCAACTGGCGGGTGTCGTCGACCATCTCCGGATTGCCGCAGATGAGGATGCGCGAGTGCTCGGGCGAGAGGTCGACGCCGGCGGCGCGTTCCAGCTCGCCGTTCTCGATCAGGGTGGTGATGCGGCCACGTAGCGCGCCAGGGTGATCCTCGCGGGTGACCACGGGGACATAGACCAGGCGATCGGTGAGGCCTTCGAGGTGCTCCACCTGGCCGTAACCGCGGATGACCTCTTGGTAGGCCAGGTCACGGGCTTCGCGCACGCTGTAGACCAGCACGATGCGCTCGAAGCGCTCCCAGGTGTCGGGTTCCTGCAGCATCGACAGGAAGGGCGCGAGGCCGGTACCGGTGGCCAGCAGCCAGAGATCACGACCACCGCCGAAGCGCTCCAGGGTGAGATAGCCATAGGGCTGCTTTTCCACCAGCAGCTCGTCGCCCTCGCGCAGACGGCTCAGCTCGCTGGTGAAGGCGCCACCGGGCACCACGATGGAGAAGAATTCGAGGAACTCATCGTGGGGCGCCGAGACCATGGAGTAGGCCCGCCAGACGATGTCGCCATCGGCCTTGCGCACGCCCAGCCGGGCGAATTGGCCGGCGCGAAAGCGATAGCGCGGGTCGCGGGTGGTCCTCAGGCTGAAGAGGTTGTCGCTCCAGGGCCAGACGGCGGTGATCGTCTCGCGGGTGAACTTGTCTTCGGTGGCGGTCATACTGGCCTCTTTTTCCCGATTGCTTAGAGCCTGTTTACGATCTCGCGAGCTAGAGCCAAACAAGGCCTAGGCGGCCCCGCGAAAATGGCTGAGGAAGCGGACCGGTCTCGTGCTCGCGTTTACGAGTGGTAAATGAGCATTCCGACCGGGCTGGCGACCCAGGCCATTTTCAACGCCGTTTGGCCGACGCGCAGCAGATCGTAAACAGGTTCTTTGCACCATTGTCCCGCACTGGGCCGCCGATAAACACCGACAGAAACCATGCCTTCTCTCGTCTCGCCCTTCGCCACCCTCGAACTCGACCGTCAGCCACCGCGCCGCGATGATCCCCTGCAGGCCTTCGACGCCGCCGACGAATACCTGCTGCAGCAGGTCGCCGAGGACGGCCTGGCCCCGTCCGCCCGGGTGCTGGTGCTCAACGACGGCTTCGGCGCCCTGGCCGCCAGTCTCGCCGCTCATGCCCGGGTCACCTCCAGTGGCGATTCGCACCTGGCGGCCCAGGCGCTGGCGGCCAACCTGGCGCGCAACGGCCTCGCCGCCGAGGCGGTGACCTTCGTCCCCGCCAGCGAGGCGACCAGCGGTCCCTTCGACCTGGTGCTGGTGCGGGTGCCCAAGACCCTGGCGTTGCTGGAAGAGCAGCTGATCCGCCTGCACGGCCAGTTGGCGCCGGGCGCCCGGGTGATCGCCGCCGGCATGCTCAAGCACCTGCCCCGCGCCGCCGGCGACCTGCTGGAGCGGCATATCGGCCCGGTACAGGCGTCGCTGGCGGTGAAGAAGGCGCGGCTGCTGTCCGCCACCCCCGAGGCACGGCCGGCGGTGGCCTCGCCCTATCCGAGTCGCTATCGCCTGGATGCTCCGCCGCTGACCCTGGTCAACCATGCCAATGTCTTCTGCCGCGAGGGCCTGGACATCGGCACCCGCGCCTTCCTGCCGCACTTGCCCCAGCAGCTGGGCCAGGCCCGGGTGGCCGATCTCGGCTGCGGCAACGGTGTGCTGGCGCTGGCCTGTGCCCTGGCCAACCCCGAGGCGCTCTTCACCCTGGTGGACGAGTCCTACATGGCGGTGCAGTCGGCGCGGGAGAACTGGACCGCGGCCTTCGGCGAGCGCCCGGTGGCGATCCACGCGGCCGACGGCCTGGCCGACCAGCCGCCGCGGTCGCTGGAGCTGATCCTCTGCAATCCGCCGTTCCACCAGCAGCAGGTGGTGGGCGATTTCCTCGCCTGGCGCATGTTCCAGCAGGCGCGAGCCGCGCTGACCGAGCAGGGCGAACTCTGGTTGGTGGGCAATCGCCACCTGGGTTACCACGTCAAGCTCAAGCGGCTGTTCAAGCGCGTCGAACAGATCGCGGCCACGCCGAAATTCGTGGTGCTCAGGGCGGTCCAACCCATCTGACATCCATCCCGGAGCGAGAGCTGCCCGCGTGCCTTCCCTGCCCCTCGATCTCCACTACATCGCCCTGGTCCTCGAACTGATCGGCATCAGCGCGGCGATCCACGCCATCATCACGGTGCGTACCGCCCAGGGCGCCATGGCCTGGGCCATGGCCCTGGTGTTCATGCCCTTCCTCAGCCTGATTCCCTATCTGGTCTTTGGCCGGCGTCGCTTCGACAGCTATGTGAAGGCGCGGCGTCAGGCCGACGAGGAGATGGCGCACCAGGCCGCCGAGCTGGACTGGCGGCCCTGGATCGCCGAGGCCATGGCCGCCCAGCAGTGCAGCGCGGCGAATCGCAAGCTCAAGGCCATGACCGCCCTCACCGGCACGCCCTGCGTCGCCAACAACCAGGTGCGCCTGCTGATCAACGGCGAGGAAACCTTCGCCGCCATCCTCGCGGCCATCCGTGGGGCACAGAAGGTGGTGCTGGTGCAGTTCTTCATCATCCACGACGACGCCCTCGGCCTGGCCCTGCAGAACACCCTGCTCGACCGGGCCCGGGCCGGGGTCAAGGTCTTTCTGCTGTACGACGCCATCGGCAGTCATGCCCTGCCACGTGCCTATGTGGAGAAGCTGCGCGAGGCCGGTTGCGAGGTGAAGGGCTTCAGCAACCGCCGCGGGCTGATCAACCGTTTCCAGGTCAATTTCCGCAACCACCGCAAGATCGTGATCGTGGATGGCGAGGTGGGCTTTACCGGCGGGCTCAACGTCGGCGACGAATACATGGGCCTCAAGCCGCCCCTGGCGCCCTGGCGCGACACCCACCTGGAACTGCGCGGCCCCGCCCTGGCCACCCTGCAGGAGACCTTCGCCCAGGACTGGTACTGGGTGACCCGGCGGTTGCCCACCCTGCTGCTGCCGGAACGCTACGAAGAAGGCGGCGTGCTCTGCCAGGTGGTGCCCAGCGGGCCGGCGGACGATCAGGAGACCTGCTCGCTGTTCTTCGTCGAGGCCATCCACTCGGCGCGCCACCGCGTCTGGATCACCACGCCCTACTTCATTCCCGACGAAGCCGTTTCGGCAGCCTTGCGCCTGGCCGCCCTGCGCGGGGTCGACGTGCGCATCCTGTTGCCCTCGCGACCGGACCACAAGGTGGTCTATGCCGCCTCCTATCTCTATGCCTTCGAAGCGGTGCACGCCGGGGTGCGGGTGTTCCGCTACGGACCGGGCTTCCTGCACCAGAAGGTGGTGCTGATCGACGAGGACGTGGCCGCGGTGGGCAGCGCCAATCTGGACAACCGCTCCTTCCGCCTCAACTTCGAGGTCATGGTCATGGTCATGGACGTCGCCTTCGCCTGGGAGGTACGCAAGATGCTGGAGCAGGACTTCAGTCGCTCCCGCGAACTGACCCCCGAGGACAACGCCGCCCTGCGCCGCTGGCGGCGGGTGGCCATGCGGGTGGCGCGGGTGTTTTCGCCGGTGCTCTAGGGCCTCGGAACCCGCGTTGCGACGGCCCGGTCCGATGCCCCATGGCGCCTAGCCCGGAGCGCCCCGCGCCCCCGGAGTCGCCATGTCATTTCCCTCCCCCCTGCGTTGCGCCTGTGTGCTGGCGGGCTGCCTGACCGTGGCGGCCAACGCCGCGCCGCGCAGCGTGCCGTCCATCGAGAGCGAGGACGCCGCCCTGGGCAGCGTAGAGGTCGGCGAAACTTCCGGGCGCTTCCATCCGCAACTGGGCGTGGACGTACGCAACGGCGACTTTTCCCGTGGCAACTACGATGACGACGCGGCCAGCCTCGACCGTGTTCCGTTACACCTTCAGGCGGGCTTCGCCCTGGATCTGCATCAGGGGGCCGACGGCAGCACAGATGCCTGGCTGGTGTTCAGCAGCAGCAATGGCTTTCACAGCCCCTCCAGCGATGAGCAGGTCAGTCCCAGGCGCTGGTACGAGAGCAACAACCTGCTCGGCCTGGTGGTGTCGCCCGCGCAAGGCCTGAGGGTCGGCTTCGTCTACACGGTGAAGAGCAGTCCCAACGACGTCGCCGCCACCACCCAGGAGGCCAGCCTGACCCTGGCCTATCAGGCGGACACGGGCCTGGGTGCCTGGCGCCCGGGACTGGCGGTGACCACCCGCACCCAGGGCGACAGCGGTCTCTACACCCAGGGCAGCCTGGAACCCGGACTGGACCTCTCGGCCAGCGGCCTGCGCCTGAGCTTCCCCAGTGCCCTGGGGGTGGGCTGGAATGGCTTCTACGGACCGGATTCCGGCGACCGCCTCTATGCCCGCACCGGCCTGGCGCTGGAGCAGCCGTTCCGCTGGGGCGAGACGCGCTGGAGCGCTCGGGCGGAAGCCCTGGCGCTCTATCGCGACGGCGCCCAGCGCGAGTTGAGCGGTCCGGAGGGTGAGACCGACGGCGTGGTGCCCCAGGTGACCCTCAGCCTGTCCATGGCCTACTAGCCCAGCGGCGCGACCCCAAGGCCCTCCACCAGACTTTCCAGCGCGCGCAGGCCGGCCACCGAGTTGCCATAGCTGTCCAGGCGCGGGGACCAGACGCAGAGGCTCATCTGCCCCGGCACGATGGCGACGATGCCGCCCCCTACCCCGCTCTTGCCCGGCAGGCCGACGCGCCAGGCGAAGTCGCCCGCCGCATCGTAGAGGCCGCAGGTCAGCAACAGCGCATTGAGCTGGCGGGTCTGCTGCGGCGTCACCACCGCCTGGCCATCCTGGGGATTGACCCCACCGTTGGCCAGGAAGGCGAAGGCACGCGCCACATCGACGCAGCTCATGGCCAGGGCGCAGCCGTGGAAATAGACGTCGAGGACGTCGTTCACCTCGCTGTTGAGGTTGCCGTAGGCCTTCATCAGATAGGCCAGGGCGGCGTTGCGCGCCTTGTGGTCCATCTCCGAGCGGGCCACGCGGTCGTCGAAATTGATCGCCGGATTGCCCGCCAGGCGCCGCGCCTGTTCGCGCATCATCCAGTGGATGGACATGATGCGTGACACCAGCAGTTCGCAGACCAGCAAGGCGCCGGCGTTGATGAAGGGATTGCGCGGCACGCCCTTCTCTTCTTCCAGCTGAGCCATGGAATTGAAGGCATGACCGGACGGCTCGCGGCCGACGCGGGTCCAGATGTCCGGCTCGTCCAGGCGCTGCATGGCGATCACCAGGTTGAGCACCTTGGAGATGGACTGGATGGAAAAGGCCGTGTCGGCCGCCCCGGCGCGCCAGACCTGACCCTTGACGTCGCAGACGGCGATGCCGAACTGATCCGGCGCCACCTCGGCCAGGGCCGGGATGTAGTCGGCCACCTCACCTTCGCCGAAGTGGCGCGGCGCGGCGGCGGCGATACGGTCGAGCAGCGGCTGCAGCTGATCGCGATCGAAAAGCTCTGGCATAACGAATCCAAGGCGGGCGGGGGGCGCCAAGTGTAGGGGCCCTGGCGGCCTCAGGCGAGCCCCGCGGGCGACTGCAGGGGCAGGCGGATCTCGAACCGCGCACCGCCTCGCGCACCAGTACTCAGGTCCAGGCGGCCACCCTGGTTTTCCACCGCGCGACGGCTGATGGCCAGGCCCAGGCCGAAGCCGCCAGTGGCGCGGTCGCGACTGCGATCCAGGCGGTAGAAGGGCTCGAAGACCCGTTCGCGCTCAACCTCGGCAATGCCTTCGCCGTCGTCTTCGATGGCGATCAGCAACTCCTCGCCATCGTGGCGGACCGTTACCCAGACCTCGCGCTGGCAATAGCGCAGCGCATTGCCGACGAGATTCTGCAGGGCACGGGCGGTGAGGCGTGGCGCCAGCTCCACTCGCCTGGGTGCCTGCGTCACGTCCAGATGCACCGCGACGCCGCGGCGTTCCTGCCCCTCGGCGAAGTCGGCCAGCACGCTGTCGAGAAAGGCTTCGAGTTCCAGGCTCAGGCGTTCGGGCGGCTGCTGGCTGCTCTGCAGGCGGGCGAAGGACAGCAGTTCGTCGACCAGGGCATCCAGTTCGCGGACGTGACGCACCAGTTGCTCAAGCTGCCGCTGGGTCTCGGCCGGCAGCGGATCGGCCTGCAGCAGCGCCAGGCCGAACTCCAGGCGTGACAGCGGCGTGCGCAATTCATGGGAAACGGCATTGAGCAGGTCGCGCTGCTGGACGATCAGCGCCTCCAGCTCCTGGGCCATGTCATCGAAGGCCCGCGCCACCTCGCCGATGTCCGAGCGCGGCGAGATGGCGGTGCGTTCGCCCAGATGGCCCTTGCCCAGGCGCGCCGCGGTACGTCGCAGCCGTTCCAGGTCACGCCAGTGCGGTCTCAGCCAGACATAGAGACAGACCAGCAGGGCCGCGCCGATCAGGGCGTTCATGGCCCAGTAGGTCAGGGCGATGTCGGTGGGCGCCTCGGGGATGCCGACCCAGAGCACCTGCTCCGCCGGCAGCGGCACCAGGGCCGCGCTGGGCTCGCCATAGTCGCCCAGGCGCACCTGCCGCTCGCCGGCTTCGAGCGCCGCGCGCTCTGCCGCGGTGAAGACCGGGTCGTCGAGCGCGACCAGTCGCAGGGTGATGGGCGCCAGATCCGTGGCTAGTTCCTGCTGCACCGCCGGCCAGCGCTCCGGCGGCGTGGTGACGAAGGCGCGCTGCGCCAGGCTGAGCGGGCCGTGCAACTGCTCCAGGGCGTAGCGGCTGTAACGCTCGTCGAACACCCTGATCAGCGCCTCGGGCACCAGGTAGCTGGCGGCGCCGTAGGTCACCAGCAGGATGAGGTAGAGGCGGACGAGGATCTTGAACATCTATTCCCACTCGGCCCGGGAGAGGAGATAACCCTTGCCCCAGACGGTCTTGATCCGCCGGGCTTCGCCGGGGTGCTCCTCGAAGCGCCGGCGCAGCTTGGAGATGGCCACGTCCACCGAGCGGTCGACGCCGTTGAATTCGATGCCGCGCAGCTGCTGGATGAGCTGGTCGCGGCTGAGCACCTCGCCGGCATGGCGCATGAGGATCGCCAGCAGGTTGAATTCGGTGGACGACAGCTCCACCAGCTGGTCGCGCCACCAGACCTGGCGTTCGCCCGGCAGCAGCTGCAGCTGGCCGATCGTCAGGCGATCATCGGCAGGCGCCTCGACCAGCTGGCAGCGGCGCAGCAGGGTGCGGATGCGTGCCAGCAGCACCCGCGGTTCGCAGGGCTTGCTGACGTAGTCGTCGGCGCCGATCTCCAGCCCCAGCACCTGGTCGTGGCTGTCGTCCAGGGCGGTGAGCATCAGGATCGGCAGGCTCGGTTGGGCGGCGCGCAGCTGGCGGCAGACCTGCAGGCCGTCCAGCCCGGGCAGCATGACGTCGAGCACCACCAGCTGCGGCCGCAGGCGCTGCACCGCGGCCAGGGCTTCGTCGCCACGGCCGATCACCGTCACGGCATAGCCCTGGCGGCCCAGGTAGGTGGCGATGAGCTCGGCCAGGGCGATGTCGTCTTCGACGATGAGCAAGGGGATCACGGCAGGTCTTCGTGGCGGGAAAGTGCCGAGCATAGCCGAGCCCCACGTGGGCGGGCGCGGGGCTTAACACTCTTTCACAAGAGGCCTACAGACGTTTACAGGGTGGCTGGAGCGGGACGCCTACCATGGCGCTCTCCTGGAGGAAGCCCCGATGTCCCTGCCCCGCCCTGCCCCTGGCAGCCTCGTGCTGCTCTGCCTGCTGCTCGCCGCCTGCGACCGCCCGGCCCCGGAGGCCGCCGCCCCGCCCGCATCCAGGGTGCAGGTGGAGACGCTGCATCCCATGCCGCTGGCCATCGCCAGTGAACTCAGTGGCCGCCTGGTGGCGCCGCGGACCGCCGAGGTACGGGCGCGGATCGCCGGTATCGTGCTCCAGCGGGTGTTCCGCGAAGGCAGCGAGGTCAAGGCCGGCGAGGTGCTGTTCCGCATCGATCCGGCGCCCTTGCAGGCCGAAGTGGACAGTGCCGCCGCTGCCCTGCGCAAGGCCGAGGCCAGTGCCTTCCAGGCGCGGCGCCTGGCCGAGCGCTATGCGGCGCTGGTGGAGAGCGAGGCGATCAGTCGCCAGGCGCAGGACGATGCCCGCGGTGCCAGCCTGCAGGCGGAGGCCGAGGTGGCTGCGGCCCGGGCGGCGCTCAAGCGGGCACGGCTGAACCTGGGCTATGCCACGGTCACCGCGCCCATCGCCGGGCGCATCGGCAAGGCCCTGGTCACCGAGGGCGCGCTGGTCGGCCAGGGCGATGCCACGCCCCTGGCGATCATCCAGCAACTGGACCCCATCCATGCCGATGTCACCCAGTCGACCCGCCAGCTCAAGGCGCTGCGCGATGCCCTGAGAGACGGCCGGCTGCAGCAGGTGGCGCCGGATCAGGCACGGGTGACACTGCTGCAGGAAGACGGCAGCCCCTACCCCGAGGAAGGCCGCCTGCTGTTCGCCGATCTCGCGGTGGACGCCAGCACCGGGCAGATCACCCTGCGCAGCCAGTTTCCCAATCCACGGCGCGATCTCCTGCCGGGCAGCTTCGTGCGGGTGCGCCTGGAGCAGGCGCGTCTCGACCAGGGCCTGAGCGTGGCGCAGCGGGCGGTGCAGCGCAGCGCCGGCGGCCAGGCCCAGGTCTGGGTGGTGGACGCCGAAAACAAGGTTGCCCTGCGCGAGGTGCGCCTGGGCCCGGTGGTTGAAGGGCGCTGGGTGGTGGAGTCCGGCCTCGCTGCCGGTGAACGGGTACTGCTCTCCGGTCTGCAACAGGCGCAGCCGGGCCTGATGGTGGAGCCCCAGGAAGCCCAGGCCACCGCGGCGGAGGTGCGCTGATGGCCAGCTTCTTCATCGACCGCCCGGTATTCGCCTGGGTGGTGGCGCTGTTCATCCTGCTCGCCGGCCTGCTGGCCCTTCCGCAGTTGCCGGTGGCCCAGTATCCCAACGTGGCGCCGCCACAGATCGAGTTGACCCTGAGCTACCCGGGCGCCTCGCCACAGACCCTGGACGAGAGCGTGGTCAGCCTGGTCGAGCAGGAACTCAATGGCGTCAATCACCTGCTCTATTTCTCGTCCAGCAGCAGCCAGGGCAGCGCCACCCTGACCGTGACCTTCCAGCCCGGCACCGATCCCGAGCTGGCCAAGGTGGACATCCAGAATCGCCTCAAGGTGGTGGAGCCGCGCCTGCCGCGCGCGGTCACCCAGCAGGGCATCCAGATCGAGGAGACCTCGGCGGGCTACCTGCTGTTCGTCACCCTCACCGCCACCGACGAGCGCCTCGACACCACCGCCCTGAGCGACTACCTGGCGCGCAACGTGGTCAACGAACTGCGCCGGCTGGACGGGGTGGGCAAGGCCCAGCTGTTCGGCGCCGAGCACGCCCTACGCGTCTGGCTCGATCCCAGTCGCCTGGTGGCGGTCGGCCTGACTCCGGCCGACGTGACCCGGGCCATCGCCGAGCAGAACGTCCAGGTGGCGGCCGGCAGTCTCGGCGAATTGCCCGCCCCCGCTGGCCAGGAGCTGACCGCGCCGGTGCTGATCAAGGGCCAGCTGAGCGACCCGGCGGAATTCGCCGGCATCCTGCTGCGCGCCGGGGCCGATGGCTCCAGCGTGACCCTGGGCGACGTCGCCCGGGTCGAGGTGGGCAGACAGAGCTACACCTTCGGCACCCGCCTGGACGGCAAGCCCTCGGTGGCGGTGGGGGTGCAGCTGGCGCCCACCGCCAATGCCCTGGCCACCGCCAAGGCGGTACGCGCCAGGCTGGCCGAGCTGTCCCGGTACTTTCCGCCGGGGATGAAGTACGACATTCCCTACGACACGGCGCCCTTCGTCGAGATCTCCATCACCCAGGTCATCCATACCCTGCTGGAGGCCATGGCGCTGGTCTTCGCGGTGATGTACCTGTTCCTGCAGAATCTGCGCTACACCCTGATCCCGACCCTGGTGGTGCCGGTGGCCCTGCTGGGCACCTGCGCCGTGCTCCTGGCACTGGGCTATTCGCTCAATGTGCTGACCCTGTTCGGCATGGTGCTGGCCATCGGCATCCTGGTGGACGACGCCATCGTGGTGGTGGAGAACGTCGAGCGACTGATGGCCAGCGAGGGCCTCGACCCACGCGCCGCCACCCGCAAGGCCATGGGCGAGATCTCCGGCGCCATCGTCGGCATCACTCTGGTGCTCACCGCGGTCTTCGTGCCCATGGCCTTCATGAGCGGTTCGGTGGGCGTCATCTATCGCCAGTTCTCGGCGTCCATGGCGGTGGCCATCCTCTTTTCCGCCTTTCTCGCCCTGAGTCTGACCCCGGCGCTGTGCGCCACCCTGCTCAAGCCGATTCCCCAGGGCGCCCATGCCCGCGGCGGCTTCTTTGGCGCCTTCAACCGCGGCTTCGAGCGCCTGACCGCCGGCTTCGAAGGCTGGGTGGCCCGCGCCATCCGCCGGCTGCTGCCCAACCTCCTGCTGTTCGCCGTCCTGCTGGTGGCCCTGGTGGGGCTCTATGGCCGCCTGCCCGGCGCCTTCCTGCCCACCGAGGACCAGGGCTATCTGATCACCGACATCCAGCTGCCGCCGGGAGCCACCCAGGAGCGTACCCTCAAGGTGCTCGAGCGCCTGGAGCGTCACTACGCCGCCGAACCCGAGGTGGCCAACGACCTCGTCCTGCTCGGTTTCAGCTTTTCCGGCAGCGGCCAGAACGCCGCCCTGGCCTTCACCACCCTCAAGGACTGGTCCGCCCGCGGCCCGGCCGACTCCGCCGCGGCCATCGCCGAGCGCGCCAATGCCGCCCTGGCCGGCGAGAGCGAGGCCCAGGGCTTCGCCGTGTTGCCGCCACCGGTGGAAGGCCTGGGCACCTCCAGCGGCTTCGAGGTGCGCCTGCAGGACAGATCCAACCGCGGCCAGGCGGCGCTCAAGGCCGCGCGGGACGAATTGCAGGCCCGGCTGGCGGGCAATCCGATCATCGCCTACGTGCGGGAGACCGCCCTGGCCGACAGCGCCCAGGTGCAGTTGGTGGTGGATCGCCGCCAGGCCGCCGCCCTGGGGGTAGGCTTCGCCGCCCTCGGCGAGACCCTCGGCACGGCCCTGGGCTCCAGCTACGTCAACGACTTTCCCAACCGAGGCCGGATGCAACAGGTGATCGTCCAGGCCGAATTGGGCAGCCGCAGCCAGGTGGACGACCTGTTGCGCCTGGAAGTACGCAACGAGCGCGGGCGCATGGTGCCCCTGTCCGCCTTCGTCAGCGCCGACTGGACCCAGGGCCCGGCGCAGCTGTCGCGCTACAACGGCTACCCGGCCATCAGCCTGTCCGGCGAGCCGCTGCCCGGTCACACCACCGGCGAGGCCATGGCCGAACTGGAACGCCTGGCCGCCGAGTTGCCGCGTGGCTTCGCCCTGGAGTGGACGGCGCTGTCGCTGCAGGAACGCCTCTCCGCCGGCCAGGCGCCGCTGCTGCTGGGGCTGTCGCTGCTGGTGGTGTTCCTCTGTCTCGCCGCCCTCTACGAGAGCTGGTCGATTCCCACCGCGGTGCTGCTGGTGGTGCCCCTGGGCGTGCTCGGCGCGGTGCTGGCGGCGACCCTGAGGGGGATGCCCAACGACGTCTTCTTCAAGGTCGGCCTGATCACGGTGATCGGCCTCACGGCGAAGAACGCCATCCTGCTCATCGAATTCGCCAAGCGCGTGCATGACGGCGGCATGGACCTGTACGACGCCACCTGCCGCGCCGCACGGCTACGGCTGCGGCCCATCGTCATGACCTCGCTGGCCTTCATCCTCGGCGTGGTACCCCTGGCCCTGGCCACCGGCGCCAGCTCGGCCAGCCAGCAGGCGGTGGGCACCGGGGTGATCGGCGGCATGCTCGGCGCCACCCTGGCGCTGGTCTTCGTGCCGGTGTTCTTCGTGCTGGTGCTGAGGGTGGTCCGGCGCTGGCGCGCGCCGGAGCGCTAGCCTCAGGCCTTGAGGGGACGCTTGTCGCCCGGCAGCGCGGCGTCCTCGACCGGAGCGGGTTCTGGCGTGCGGGCGCCCACCCGGTCCGAAGTCCGCAGACTCTGCGGCAGTGCCCAGCACAGCAGGCCGGCGGCCAGCAGGCTGCTGCAGCCGATGAGATAGAGCGCCGGGGTGGTGCTGCCGGTCACGTCCTTGATGTAGCCCACCATCACCGGGCTGACGATGCCGCCGAACTGCCCCAGGGTATTGATCAGGGCGATACCGCCCGCGGCACCGGCCCCCGCCCCGGCGAGCAGTTTCGGCGGCAGCGCCCAGAAGGCCGGAATGGAGGCGATGATGCCGGCGCCCATCAGCGCCAGGGAGAGGATCAGCAGGGTGGTGTGGTCGGCGAAGAGACCCGCGCTGAAGAACCCCAGCGCTCCGGCGATCACCAGGCCGCAGACGAACTTGCGCCGCTCGCCGCTGGCGTCCGACAACCGCCCTACCACCACCATGCTGATGGCACCGAAGACATAGGGCACGGCGGTCAGCAGGCCGATGAGGGTGGGACTCTCGGTGCCCGCGCTGCGGATCAGCTGCGGCGCCCAGAAGTTGAGGCCATAGGAGGCGACCTGGATCAGGAAGTAGATCAGTCCGAGCAGCAGGAAACCCGGCAGCCGGATCGCCGCCAGCAGCGAGCCGTGGGCGTTGCTTTCATGGCGAGCGATGCGGCTGGCCAGAAAGGTCTTTTCCTCGCCGCTGAGCCAGGGCGCATCACCGATGCGGTCGTGCAGCATGCGCAGCACCAGCACGCCCAGCAGCACGCAGGGCAGGCCGCCGAGCAGGAACAGCCAGTGCCAGCCACGCATGCCGAGCAGGCCGTCCAGCTGGCCGAGGATCAGTCCCGAGACCGGGGCGCCGATCAGCCCGGCGAAGGCCGAGGCCAGGAACAGCGTCGAGGTGATGCGACCGCGGTAGCTCTGCGGAAACCAGAGCGTCAGGTAGTAGAGGATGCCCGGGGCGAAGCCGGCTTCCATGGCGCCGATCAGGAAACGCAACACGTAGAACTGCCATTCGGCGGTGACGAACATCATCAGCGCCGTGGCGATGCCCCAGGAAATCATGATGCGGGCGATCCAGCGCCGTGCGCCGACCTTGTACAGCATCATGTTGCTGGGCACCTCGAACAGCACATAGCCCACCACGAAGAGCCCCGCACCCAGGCCGTAGGCGGTGTTGCTCAGCGACAGGTCGGCCTGCAGCTGGAACTTGGCGAAGCTGATGTTGATGCGATCGAAGAAGGCGAACAGGTAGCAGACCATGATCAGCGGCATGAGCCGCCAGGCGACCTTGCGGACGATGGCCTGTTCGGCGGCCGCCACGGCGGCGGAGGTTACGGATGAAGGCATAGCGGTCTCCCGGGAGCGGCCAGGCTGGCGCTCCTTTGTTGTTGTAGTCAGGGCGAACGAAGGGTGGGCGGGCGTTAGCCACTCGCCGCGGGCGGCGCATGCAGGTCGCAGTTGCGCCCGGCCTTGGCCACCTGCCCGGGGGTGTCGTGGCCGAGCAGCGCCGGCAGGGTGCGCGACAGCGCGATCAGTTGCTCCAGATCGATGCCGGTCTCCACCCCGATTTCCATGCAGAGATTCACCAGGTCCTCGGTGCAGATGTTGCCGGACGCGCCGGGCGCGAAGGGACAGCCGCCAAGCCCGCCGAGGGCGGCGTCGAAACGACGGGCGCCGGCTTCGTAGGCGGCCAGCACGTTGCTCAGGCCCACGCCGCGGGTATTGTGGAAATGCAGGGTCAGGGCGGACGCCGGAACCCGTTCCAGCACCTGGCGCACGATCCGCGCGACCTGCCGTGGATTGGCCATGCCGGTGGTGTCGGCGAGGGTGATACCGGTCATGCCCAGCGCCAGGTAGCGCTGCACCAGTTCGAACACCCAGCCTTCGTCGATGCGCCCCTCGAACGGGCAACCGAAGGTGGTCGCCACGGTGCCGTTGAGCGAGACCGATTGCCCGGCGGCCAGCTGCACGACCTCGGTGAAGCTGGCCAGCGACTGTTCGCAACTCATGCGCATGTTGGCCTGGTTGTGGGTCTGGCTGGCGGAGAGCACCAGATTCAATTCATCGGCACCCGCTGCCAGGGCGCGCTGGGCACCCTTGAGATTGGGTACCAGGGCGACATAGGTCACCCCGGGCCGGCGAGCGATGCCCTGGAACACCGCCTCGCCGTCGCGCAGCATGGGTACGGCCTTGGGCGAGACGAAGGAGCCGGCTTCGATCCGCGAGAAGCCCAGGCCCGACAGCTGGTCGATCAAAGCGATCTTGTCGGCGGTCTCCACCCAGTTCGGCTCGATCTGCAGGCCGTCGCGCGGCGCCACCTCCTGGACGATCAGACGCTCGGTACTCATTGCACCACGCCCTCCTGCCTGAGCCGCCGGATGTCCGCCTCGCTCAGCCCCAGTTCGGTCAGCAAGGTATCGGTGTGCTGGCCGAGGGTCGGCCCCTGCCAATTGACCTGGCCCGGCGTCGCCGACAGCTTGGGCACGATGCCGGGCATCTTCAGGGTGGCCCCATCGGGCAAGGTGGTGTCCAGCAGCATGTCCCGCGCCTGGTAATGGGGATCGGCGACGATGTCGGCGGCGGAATAGATGCGCCCGGCCGGCACCTCGGCGCCTTCCAGCACCGCCAGCACCTCGTCGATCCCCAGGCTGCCGGTCCAGGCGGCGATGGCGTCGTCGATCAGCTCGCTGTGGCGGGCACGCCCGTCGTTCTGCGCCAGGTCCGCACGCTCGGCGAGATCCGGCCGGCCGATGGCCTGCATCAGCCGCACGAAGATCGGATCGCTGTTGCCGGCGACCACCACATAGGCGCCATCGCGGGTGGGATAGGTATTGGACGGCGCGATGCCCGGCAGCGCCCCGCCGGTGCGCTCGCGCACATGGCCGAGCAGGGAGTACTCCGGCACCAGGCTTTCCATCACGTTGAACACGCTCTCGACCAGGGACACATCGACCACCTGGCCGTCGCCCTGGCCGGTCTTGACCCGCAGCACCGACATCAGCGCGCCGATCACCGCATGCATGGAGGCCAGGGAATCGCCCAGGCTGACTCCGACCCGTGCCGGCGGCGTACCTGGAGTACCGGTGGTGTAGCGGATGCCGCCCATGGCCTCGCCGATGGCGCCGAAGCCGGGTCTATCGCGATAGGGCCCGGTCTGGCCGTAGCCGGAGATGCGCACCAGGGTGAGCTTGGGGTTGAGGGCGTGCAGCACGTCCCAGCCGAGACCCAGCTTTTCCAGGGCACCCGGGCGCAGGTTCTCGATGAGCACGTCGGCGCCCTCGACCAGCTGCTTGACCAGGGCCACGCCCTCGGCGGAGCGGAGATTCAGTGCCAGGGACTTCTTGTTGCGCGACTGCAGGTACCACCACAGCGAGGTGCCCTCGTGCAGCTTGCGCCACTTGCGCAGGGGATCGCCCTTGTCCAGGGCTTCGATCTTGATCACCTCGGCGCCGAATTCGGCCAGCAGGCGCGCGGCGAAGGGGGCGGCGATCAGCGTGCCGATCTCGATGACCCGCAGTCCGGTAAGAGCCGTCATGGCGACTAGCCTCATTGTTATTGGAATGAGGCCGATGCTAGGACAATCGGGCCGTCGGCGGTTAACGTCTTTCGGCAAGAGGTCTTCGCGAAACGCGAAGGCGCGCCTTCAGACGTCCAGCAGGTGGTCGTAGAGCAGCCGACTGACTGGCGAAAGCGACGCGACGTCCCGCACCACCAGCGCCAGGCTGCGCTGGGACCAGTCGTCCTCCAGCGCGGCGGCCACCAGTCCGAGCGGCCGACCGATGAGTTCGAAGGCCTGCAGCGGCAGCACGCCCAGGCCAAACCCGGCCTGCACCATGCGGCACACGGCATCGAAGCCGGGCACATGGATGCGCAGCCGCAAGGCCTTGCCGTGGCTGCGCGCGGCCGCCTTGGTGCGCAGGTTGATGAAGCTGTCAGCGTGCAGGCCGACGTGGTCGTCGTCCAGGGTCTCGGCGAAGGCCAGCCGCGATTGCGCGGCCAGGCGATGATCCGGACGCATCACCACCACCAGGGTGTCCTGCCGGTAGGGCACGGCCAGCAGGCCACGGGTATCGGTATCCGAGGAGCAGATGCCCAGGTCGGCGGCGCCTTCCAGCACCCCCTTCACCACCCCAGCGCTGGGTCGTTCGTCCAGGCTGACCTTGACCTGGGGATGACCGGCCGCGAAGGCCTGCAGGTCCTCGGGCAGGAATTCGATGATGGCGGAGATGTTGGCCATCATCCGCACGTAGCCGCGCACACCCTGCAGGTGCTCGCCGACGTCGATGCTGATCCGCTCGACGTCGGCGAGGATGCGCTTGGCGTAATGCAGCAGCGTCTCGCCGACCGGGGTGAGGGTCATGCCCTTGGCGTTGCGCTCGAAGAGCTCGATGTCGAGCGAGCGCTCCAGGTCGTGCAGGCGCTTGCTGGCGGCGGACAGGGCGATCATCTCGCGCTCGGCGGCGCGGGTCAGGGTGCCCTCCTCGTGCACCGCCAGCAGCAGCTGCAGCGAGACCAGGTCGAGGCGGCGGAGCAGGTTGCGGTAGTGCATCGTCAGCGGGTCCTGGCGGCCAGAGGTCCTTGTACAGGACCCAGCCCCGTCCGGGATAGCCACCCGCCGCCGGTCAGAGCCCCAGGTCGCTCAAGCCGGGATGGTCATCTGGCCGCCGGCCCTGGGGCCAGTGGAACAGCCGCTCGGCCGCGGTGATCGGCAGGTCGTTGATGCTGGCGTGACGCTCGGCCATCAGGCCCTGGTCGTCGAAGTGCCAGTTCTCGTTGCCGTAGGCGCGGTACCACTGGCCGTCTTCGTCCCGCCATTCGTAGGCGAAGCGTACGGCGATGCGCGCGCCGTCATGCGCCCAGAGTTCCTTGATCAGCCGGTACTCGTGCTCGCGCTGCCACTTGCGGGTGAGAAAGGCCTCGATGGCGACGCGACCCTGAAGGAAGTCGGCGCGATTGCGCCAGTGGCTGTCGGCGGTGTAGGCCAGGGCCACCTTGGCCGGATCGCGGCTGTTCCAGCCGTCTTCGGCGGCGCGGACCTTCTGCTGGGCGGACTCGAGGGTGAACGGCGGTACGGGCGGACGGGCAGTGCTCATGGGACACTCCTGGGCAGATGAGGCCCCAGTGTCAGGGCGCAGCGGGGGTGTCGCAAGGTCGATCAGCCCACGGATCTGGCCAAGTCGCTCAGACTTCGACCAAGCGATAGTGCAATCCCCGCACCACCGCCTCGACCCGATTGCGCGCCCCCAGTTTGCGCGCCGCCGAGTTGAGGTGCAGGTTGACCGTGGCGGTGGAGCGGTTGAGGGTCGCGGCGATGCGCTTGGCGGTCAGCCCCTTGGCCGAGTACTGCAGGCATTCGCGCTCGCGCGGCGTCAACCGGACCTGGCCGCAGCGGCGTTCGGCCGGGGCGAGCAATTCGTCGGCCCGGGCCTGGAAGGCATGGGCCAGCACCAGGAAGGCGCCCAGGCAGGCTTCGCCGGCGGCCTCGGCGTCCGCGGCCTCGGCATCGAGGATGCCGGTCAGGGTGGCGAAGGCCCCTCCCGGCAGGTGCAGCGGCACGGTCACCCCGGTGGCCAGGCCGCTGTCCCGCACATAGCAGGTGACCGGGCGATGACTGTCACCCAGGTACTCGCGCAGGGCGCTGCGGGTTTCGCTGCGAAACGACCAGACGAAGGGTGCCGCACGCCGACTGGCGCATTGCTGCACCGGGTCGATCTGGTAGTAGCCGCGCTCGCACCAGAAGGCCTGCATGTCCGCCGGGGCGTTGCGCACCTTGAACACCGAGGGGGTGATGAGCACGCCGTCGTGACTGAGGGGCACCGGGGCGTAGTCGTAGATCAGCGCCTTGCACCCCAGGTGGTCGGCACTGGCCTGGACGGCATCCAGACAGGCGTCGAGCGTGGGCAGCCCGGCGAGGCGGCTGCTGACGGTGAGCAGATCGGCATGCATCTTGGAGCTCCTCCCCTGATGGCGATGAGGAAAGCGAAGCAAAGGCTCTGCCAGTCGTCACCGGCCTGCTGCAAACCTAGCACTTTTGTGGATGGGGCCAGGACCTACCCTGGCCTAGAGTCGAGCCCACCCCGCCCCTTCGAGGAAGCCCCCATGACTCAGCACGCTCCGTCCGGCGACGCCGCCGACCTCGCCCGCTTCGGCTACACCCAGGAACTCAAGCGCCAGCTCGGGCTGAAGGACCTGCTCATCTACGGCCTGGTCTTCATGGTGCCCATCGCCCCCTTCTCCATCTTTGGCGGGGTGTTCGACGCCAGCCACGGCATGGTGCCCCTCACCTACCTGATCGGCTTCGTCGCCATGCTCTTCACCGCGGTCAGCTACCAGCAGATGTCGCGCGCCTTCCCGGTGGCCGGCTCGGTCTACGCCTACGTCGGTCGCGGCCTGCACCCCGCGCTGGGCTTTCTCGCCGGCTGGGCCATCCTGCTCGACTACCTGCTGGTGCCCACCCTGCTCTATGTGATCGGCGCCAACGCCATGGCCAACGTCATCCCGGCCATTCCCCAGCCGCTGTGGATCGTTTTCTTCGTCGGCCTCAACACCCTGGTCAACCTGCGTGGCATCGAGACCACCGCCCGCGCCAACCGGCTGTTCCTCTACGGCCAGCTGGCGGTGCTGCTGGTGTTCGTGGTGCTGGCATCCCTGGCCATCAGCCGCGGCGTGAATGGTGCCGAGTGGACGTTGAAGCCGCTGTACAACCCCCAGGAATTCTCCCTGCCGCTGATCTTCAGCGCCCTGTCGGTGGCGGTGCTGTCCTTTCTCGGCTTCGACGCCATCTCCACCCTCTCCGAAGAGACCCGTGGCGGCAGCCGGGTGGTGGGTCGCGCCACCCTGCTGGCCCTGACCTTGGTCGCCGCGCTGTTCATGGTGCAGACCTGGCTGGCCGCCCTGCTGCAACCCAACCTCATCCAGTACCCCGACGCCGATGCCTCGAACAACGCCTTCTACGAGATCGGTCGACTGATCGCCGGACCCTGGCTGCAGGTGGTGATCGCCCTGGCGGTGGCCATCGGCGCCGCCATCGCCAACGCCCTGGTGGCCCAGGCCGCCACCTCGCGCCTGCTGTTCGCCATGGCCCGTGATCGCCAGCTGCCGCAGTTCCTGCGTCAGATCCATCCCACGACCCGGGTGCCGCAGCGCGCCATCCTGCTGGTGGCGGCCCTGAGCCTGGTGCTGGGGCTGTTCTTCGTCGGCCAGATCAATCTGCTCGCCTCCATGTGCAACTTCGGTGCGCTGACGGCCTTCCTGCTCCTGCATGTGGCAGTGGCCTGGCATCACCGAGGCGCCGGGCGCCCGTTGCTGTATGCGCTGGTCCCGCTGGTCGGCTTCATCATCCTCGCCTATGTGCTGTTCAACGCCGACGTCTACGCCAAGGTCGGTGGCAGCTGCTGGATGGTGCTGGGCCTGGCCGTGCTGGCCTTCCTCAGGCTCAGCGGCCGGACCACGGAATTCAAGGCGAACGACGCCGTCCACTAGGCACGGACAATCCGCGGAGGCTTCAGATGATCAAGACCCTGCACAGCCAGCACTGCCATTGCGGCTGGGATCACAGCCTCCCCCCGGCGCTGGAGGTCGCGCCGGGCGAGACGGTCAGCTTTGCCTGCCGCGACGCGGCGGACGGCCACTTTCACGGCCAGTCCAGCGCCGCCGACATCGCCACCCTGCCCTTCGAGCGGGTCAATCCGGTCTGCGGTCCGCTGTGGATCGAGGGTGCCGAACCGGGCGACGTGCTCAAGGTGACGCTGGACAGCTTCACCCCCAGCGGCTTTGGCTGGACCGCCAACATTCCCGGCTTCGGCCTGCTCGCCGACCAGTTTCCGGACCCGGTGCTGCAGCTCTGGCATTACGACCGCACCGGTCAGACGCCGGCCGCCTTCGGCGAGCTGGCACGGGTCCCGCTCAAGCCCTTCGCCGGCACCCTGGGGGTGGCTCCCGCGGCGCCAGGTCTGCACTCGGTAGTGCCGCCGCGGCGGGTGGGTGGCAACCTGGATATCCGCGACCTGGCCGCCGGCACCAGCCTCTACCTGCCGGTGGAGGTAGCCGGGGCGCTGTTTTCCATCGGCGACACCCATGCCGCCCAAGGCGATGGTGAGGTCTGCGGCACCGCCATCGAGACCGCCATGATGGTCACCGCCACCTTCGAGCTGATCAAGCAGCAGCCGCTGAGCATGCCGCGTTTCAGCACCCCAAGGCCGGTCACCCGGCACCTGGACGGCGCCGGCTACGAGGTCTTCACCGGTGTCGGGCCGGACCTGCTGGCCGCGGCGCGCATGGCCGTCAGCGGTGCCATCAATTGGCTCGGGCAGACCCGTAACCTGCCGGCGGAACGGGCCTATCTGCTCTGCTCGGTCTGCGGCGACCTGCGCATCAGCGAGATCGTCGACATGCCCAACTGGGTGGTCAGCTTCTATTTTCCGCGGATCGTGTTCGAATGACCGGGTCCGAATGGTCTGGCGCCCGCCGCGGCAACGTCCCCCACAGCGAGGCGATGACGATCAGCAGGCCGCCCAGCCAGCCCCAGAGGCCCAGGCGTTCGTCCAGCCAGAAGCTGGCGAACAGTGCGCCGAACAGCGGCTCGGCGCCCATCAGCAGGGCGACGCGGGTGGCGCTGGTGCGGCCCAGGGCATAGTTCTGGGCGAGAAAGGCGCCCAGGGTGCAGAACAGCACCAGGTAGCCGGTGGCGAGCCAGAAGCCCGCTTGCACGGGCAGCGGCGCCAGGCCCGGGCCCAGGGCGAACAGCAGCAGGCAGGCCAGGCCCACCACCCCGGTCTGCACCGCGGTCAGCGCCAGGGCCGGTACCGGGGCACTGGCCTGTTGCAGACGCCGGCGCACCACGCAGACATTGACCGCGCGCAATACGGCCGCCAGCAGGATCAGGCCATCACCCAGGTTGAAGCTCAGGGTCACCCCGCGGGTCAGCAGCCCGGCGCCCGCCACCGCCAGCCCCGCGGCACCCAGGGCACGGGCCTCGGGGCGCTGGCCGAGCAGCCACCATTCGGCGAAGGGCGTCAGGGCCACGCAGAGGCTGATGAGAAAGGCGGCGTTGCTGGCGCTGGTCAGGGCGACGCCATAGGTCTCGGCGAGAAAGATCGCCAATAGCAGCAGCCCGGTGGGTATTCCCGGCCGCCAGGCCCGCCGGCCCTCGCCCCTCAGGGTGGGCAGCAGCAGCGCCGCGGTGAGACAGAAGCGCAGCGCCAGGTAGCCGACTACCGGATAGAGCATCACGGCGTCCTTGACCACGGCGTAGCTGGTCCCCCAGACCAGGGCGGTGGCGAGCAGCAGGCCTTCGGCGAGGCCGAAGGTGGGGCGTTGCGACATGACAGCTTCTCCCTGGATCAGGCCGCCAGTGTGCCCGCCCCAGGAAAGCGCGATAAGCCCGCCAGCGCGCATAGCTCTTGTTCCCCCGGGGAAGCAATGGCAGCCTTTCCAGCCCTATTGCTTCTGGCGGACTTCGGCATGGATCTTCTGCGCGCCCTTCCCCTGCTGCCCTGCATGGTCGCCTTCGCCAAGGTGGTGGAGACCGGCAGCTTCACCGCCGCCGCCCGCCTGCTGGACGCCACACCCTCGGCGGTCAGTCGTCAGGTCGCGCGGCTGGAACGGGAGCTGGGGGTGCGCCTGCTGCAGCGCACCACCCGCCAGCTGCGCCTGAGCGAAGCCGGCCGCGAGGTGCTCGGCCACTGCCGCCAGTTGCTGGCTGCCGCCGGTGCGGCGCTGGACAGTGGCCTGCAACACAGTGAAGAACCGCGCGGGCAGGTGCGGCTGGCGATGCCCAAGGCGGTCGGCTACCGGCTGATCGCCCCGCTGCTGCCGGAGTTCTTCCAGCGCTATCCAGAAGTGGATCTGCAATTGCGCCTGGACGATCGCCCGCTGGACCCCATCGCCGACGACCAGGATCTGCTGGTGCGCATCACCGAGCAGCCGCCTGCCGGCTTCGTCGCCCGACCGCTGCGCGAGATGGACTTCGTGCTCTGCGCCAGCCCGGCCTATCTAAGGGGGCGCGGCACACCGCAGCAGCCCCAGGCGCTGGCCGAACACGATTGCCTCTACCTCGGCGAAACCCCGGGCGACCAGCGCTGGCAACTGCGCCGCGGCGACCGGGTGGAAAGCGTGGCGGTGCGCGGCCGCCTGGCCTGCAACCACAGCGGCGTGCGCCTGGAAGCCACCCTCGCCGACCTGGGCATCGCCTGCCTGCCGGCCTTCGCCGCCGATGCCGGTCTGGCCGACGGCAGCCTGCTGCGGGTGCTGCCCGACTGGCAATACCTCGGCCCCTACCAGGGCACCGCCTGGCTGCTCTATCCGCCGGATCGCCAGTTGCCGGCGGCGGTCAGGGCGCTGGTGGACTTTCTGCTGGAGCGGCTCGGACCGGCCCCAGGGTCAGGCTAGCACCGCCACCGACTTGAGCTGCGCCCAGACCTGGCTCCCCGGCTGCAACGCCAGCCGCTCCAGCGAATAGCGGGTGATCCGCGCCAGCAGCGCCGCGCCGCCCAGGTCCAGGCGCAAGAGCACCTGCGCCGGCGAGCGGGTCGGGGCGATTTCGGCGACGGTGGCCGGCAGCACATTGAGGATGCTGCTGTGCTGGCGTTCCAGGCTGAGGCTGACATCCCGCGCCAGCACCTTGATGCGCAGCGCCTGGCCGGGCGGCAGCGGGGCATGGGCCAGCAGCACGCGCTGCTCGCCGGCCAGGCCCAGGCTGAGCAGGCCATAGTCCGGATCATGGCCGAGCACCCGCCCTTCCAGCACCACCCCGGCGTCATCGGCCAGGGCGATGGGCAGGTCGAGGCGCGCCAGTACCTCGGTGGTCGGCCCACTGGCCAGTACCTCGCCCCGCTCCAGCAGCACCAGGTGATCGGCCAGGCGCGCCACCTCGTCGGGAGCATGGCTGACATAGAGGATCGGCAGCGCCAGCTCGAGGGTCAGGCGTTCCAGGTAGGGAAGGATCTCGGCCTTGCGCTCGGCGTCCAGCGCCGCCAGGGGTTCGTCCATCAGCAGCAGCCGCGGACTGGTCAGCAGCGCCCGGGCGATGCCGACCCGCTGGCGCTCGCCACCGGAAAGGCGCGCCGGCATCCGGGTGAGCAGCCCTTCGATGCCCAGCAACTCGACGATCTGCTCCAGCTCCAGTCGACGCTCGACGGGCGCCACCCGCCGCCAACCGAACAGCAGGTTGCGGCGCACGTCCAGGTGCTCGAACAGATTGGCGTCCTGGAAGACATAGCCCAGGGCGCGTTTATGTGGCGGCAGGAACAGGCCGCGGTCGCTGTCCTGCCAGGTCTCCCCCGCCACCACCAGTCGACCACGGGCAGTGGGCTCGAGACCGGCCACGCACCTCAGGCAGCTGGTCTTGCCCGAGCCCGAGGGACCGAACAAGGCGGTGACGCCCCTGCCGGGCAGGGCGAGGTCCACATCCAGCACGAAGTCGGCATGCCGCAGTTCGAAGCGCGCGGCCAGACTCATGTCCAGACCGACCGCCCACGGCGCCCATAGAGCAGCAGGAGGATCACGAAGGAGAATGCCAGCATGCCCCCGGCCAGCAGGTGCGCCTGGGGATACTCCATGGCTTCCACGTGATTGAAGATCTGGGTGGAGACCACCTGGGTCCGCCCGGGGATGTTGCCGCCGATCATCAGCACCACGCCGAACTCGCCCACGGTATGGGCGAAGCCGAGGATGGCGGCGGTGACGAAGCCCGGCCGCGCCAGGGGCAGCACCACATGGAAGAAGGTATCCAGGGGACTGGCCCTCAGGGTGGCTGCGGCCTCCAGGGGACGCGGACCGATGGCCTCGAAGGCGTTCTGCAGCGGCTGCACCACGAAGGGCAGCGAATAGCACAGCGAGCCCACCACCAGCCCGGCGAAGGTGAAGGGCAACCGCCCCAGCCCCAGGGCCGAGGTCGCCTGTCCCACCCAGCCCTCCGGCCCCATGGCCAGCAGCAGATAGAAGCCGATCACCGTGGGCGGTAGCACCAGCGGCAGGGCCACCAGGGCGCCGACGGGGCCCTTGAGCCGGGAGCGGGTGCGCGCCAGCCACCAGGCGAGGGGCGTACCCAGCACCAGCAGCAGCAGCGTGGTCACGCTGGCCAGTTCCAGGGTCAGGCGAATCGCCGCCCAGTCCGCCGCGCTCAGGCTCATGGCGTCACTGCCGGTAGCCGTAGGCCTTGAGCACCGCGGCCGCCTGGGGGCCCTTGAGATAGGCCAGCAGCGCCTTGGCCGCCGGCTGGTCCTGGCCCTTTTCCAGCAGCACCGCGTCCTGGCGGATCGGCTCGTAGAGTTCGGCCGGCACGATCCAGGCCGAGCCTTCCTTGACCTTGCCATCCTGGTAGATCTGCGACAGGGCGACGAAGCCCAGCTCGGCATTGCCGGTGGCGACGAACTGGTAAGTCTGGGTGATGTTCTGGCCTTCCACCCGCTTGGTCGCGACGGCTTCGGTCAGGCCCAGCTTGGCCAGCACCTGGGTGGCGGCCAGGCCATAGGGCGCGGTCTTGGGATTGGCCAAGGCCAAGTGGGTGAAGTCGTTACGTTTGAGTACCGCGCCCTCCCCGTCCACATAGCCGGTCCTGGATGACCACAGCGCCAGGGTCCCGATGGCATAGGTGAAGGGCGACCCCTTGACCGCCGCGCCTTCGCGTTCCAGCTTGGCCGGGGTGCTGTCGTCGGCAGAAAGGAAGACCGCGAAGGGTGCGCCGTTCTTGATCTGGGTATAGAGCTGGCCGGTGGCGCCGCTGGAAATCACTAGCTGATGGCCGGTGTCTCGGGTGAATTGCTCGCCAATGGCCTTGAGCGGCGCGCTGAAGTTGGCGGCCACGGCCACCTGGACCTCGTCGGCCAGGGCCGGGGTGGCCAGCGTCGCGGTGAGCAGGGAAAGCAACAGGCGGGAATGGCTGGAGATCATCGGATCTGGCTCCATCGAGGGCTAGCAGCCCCTTTGCAGCCGCAGGTCGCTAGCGGCTACAGAGGGCACCAAAGAAAACGCCGGCAGGTTGCCCCGCCGGCGTTGGTTCTGGTGCTTACGCCAGCTTCTTGTACTTGACCCGCTTGGGCTGGGCCGCGGCCTCGCCCAGGCGCTTCTTGCGATCGGCTTCGTACTCGGTGTAGTTGCCTTCGAAGAACACCACGTTGGAATCGTCCTCGTAGGAGAGGATGTGGGTGGCGATGCGGTCGAGGAACCAGCGATCGTGGGAGATCACGATGGCCGCGCCGGGGAAGTCCAGCAGGGCGTCTTCCAGGGCGCGCAGGGTTTCCACGTCCAGGTCGTTGGAGGGTTCGTCCAGCAGCAGCACGTTGCCGCCCTGCTTGAGGGTCAGCGCCAGGTGCAGACGACCGCGCTCACCACCGGAGAGGTCCTTGACGAACTTCTGCTGGTCGGCGCCCTTGAAGTTGAAGCGGCCCACGTAGCTGCGCGAAGGCACCTCGTAGTTGCCGATCTTGATCACGTCGGAGCCATCGGACACCTGCTCCCAGACGGTCTTGGTGTCGGACAGGTTCTCGCGGCTCTGGTCGACGCTGGCCAGTTGCACGGTGTCGCCGATCTCGATGCTGCCCGCGTCCGGCTGCTCCTTGCCCATGATCATGCGGAACAGGGTCGACTTGCCGGCGCCGTTGCCGCCGATGACGCCGACGATGGCGCCCTTGGGCACCACGAAGCTCAGGTCGTCGATCAGCAGGCGATCGCCATAGCCCTTGCTGACGTTCTTGAACTCGATGACCTTGTCGCCCAGGCGCTGGCCGGCGGGGATGTAGATCTCGTTGGTCTCGCTGCGCTTCTGGAATTCCTGGGACTGCATTTCCTCGAAGCGCTGCAGACGGGCCTTGGACTTGGACTGGCGGGCCTTGGCACCGGAGCGCACCCATTCCAGCTCGGCCTTCATGGCCTTGGCGTGGGCCGCCTCCTGCTTGGCTTCCTGGGTCAGGCGCGCGGCCTTGGATTCCAGCCAGCCGGAGTAGTTGCCCTCGAAGGGGATGCCCTGGCCGCGGTCCAGCTCCAGGATCCAGCCGGCGACGTTGTCGAGGAAGTAGCGGTCGTGGGTGATGGCCACCACGGTGCCGGGGAAGTCGTGCAGGAAGTGCTCCAGCCAGGCCACCGAGTCGGCGTCCAGGTGGTTGGTGGGTTCGTCCAGCAGCAGCATGTCGGGGGCCGACAGCAGCAGGCGGCACAGCGCCACGCGGCGCTTCTCGCCACCGGAGAGTACCCCGACCTTGGCGTCCCAGGCCGGCAGGCGCAGGGCGTCGGCGGCGACTTCCAGCTGGCGGTCCAGATTGTGGCCGTCGGCGGCCTGGAGGATGGCTTCCAGCTTGGCCTGCTCGGCGGCCAGGGCGTCGAAGTCGGCATCCGGCTCGGCATAGGCGGCATAGACCTCGTCCAGCCGGGCCTGGGCCTGCTTGATCTGACCGACCGCTTCCTCGACCACGTCACGAACCGTCTGCTCGGGGTCAAGTTTCGGTTCCTGCGGCAGATAACCCACATTGATACCGGGCATCGGCCGCGCTTCACCTTCGATCTCGGTATCGACACCGGCCATGATGCGCAGCAGCGTCGATTTACCCGCACCGTTCAGACCGAGCACGCCGATCTTGGCGCCGGGAAAGAACGACAGGGAGATGTTCTTGAGGATTTCACGCTTGGGCGGCACGACCTTGCCGACCCGGTGCATGGTGTAGACGTATTGAGCCATGGTGGGACCTTGGGACCGGAATGAAAAACAGGGGACACAGTATGGCGTCAGCAGCGAACGCTGTCGAAACCTCGCGCGACGAAAGCGCTGGCGCTGATCACGCGGAAAAAACCGGCGGAGACACCGTCCGGTCCCTTATCATAGGCCATCCCTGCCCCGCGGAATCGGGCGCAGCCGAACGGCCATCGCCTCTGCAGGAACGCAGTCCGTCGTGAACAGCCCGCCCTCCTCGCTGCCGGAAGAGCCGCTCGCCCCCGCCTCGCGACGCCTGACCCGCGGCCTGCTGATCCTCTCCCTGGTGGCCATGCTGGCCCTGATGTTCTGGCAGGCCTTCGCCAGCGTGGCCGAGCGCGAGGCGCTGCGGCGCGAACAGCTGGATGGCCTGACCCGACAACTGGCCAACACCGTCGAATTCGGGCTGGCACTCAAGGCCCAGGCGGCGCGCAGCACCCTGCGCTGGTCGCCGGACCCCACCCTGCCGCTGGCACCCAATCTGCTGCTCAGCCTCAAGGACTTCTTTCCCGGACTGCAACAGGTACGCTGGCTGCCGGCCAACGCCAGTCTGCGTGCCGCACGCCTGGACGATGCACCGGACGCCGCCTTCATCCAGCAACTGATCGCGCGCGCCGGCCAGGCCGACTTTCGCTACGGGTACAACGCTCAGGCCACCGCTGCGCCCCTCTATGTACTGCTGGCCGGCGATCTCGAGGCGCAGCAGGGCTGGTGGGTGCTGACCAGCGCGCCCCTGCTCGAACCCCTGTGGCGGCCGACCCGGGTACCGTCCGGCCTCGACTGGCGCCTGGAGGATCGCTCCCAGGGCACCTTGCTGTTCCGCGGCGGAGCGACCCCGGCGACGAACAGCCTCCACGAGGTACACCAGGAGCTGGCCTACAGCAACTGGCAGGTAGTGGGCAGCCATCCCGCGGAGGACGTCAGCACCACGCTGCTGGGGGCCTCATTCGGCCGCCTGGCGCTGTTCAGCCTGTCCGGCCTGGTGGCCGCCATCCTGCTCTACCTGCTGCTGCGCGAAGAACAGGGCTTGCGTGCCCTCACCCTCGCCTCGCGGCGAGGCCTGCGCCTCGCCGGTACCGCGCTCAACGGCATCGAGGAGGCCGTCTGCATGACCCAGGCCGACGGTCGCCTGGTCCATGTCAACGCCACCGCCGCCCGGCTGCTGGGCATCGCCGCCGATGACGCCCAGCAATTCTTCCTCGCCAGCCTGCTGCCCGAGTTGGTCGCCCTGACGCCCGCCGAGCGTGACAGCGGTGCCCTGATCAGCCTCGCGGTAGAGGGCCAGCCGCGTCGCTTCGCGGTCAGCTGCCACGCCCTGGCGGCCAGCCAGCCCAGTGCCCGCGTCCTGCGCGACCGTACCCAGACCCAGGACGGCTTCGTCTGGGTCCTGCGCGACGTCACCGAGCAGCAGCGCAACCTGGAGACCATCCAGACCACCCGGCAGCGCTACGAGAGCATCTTCAACGGCGTGCATACCGGCATCTGCGTGGTGGATCTGAGCGCTGTCCCTCCCCACATGCAGGCCCTGGGCCTGGAGCGCCCCGAGCAGTTGGCGGAGCTGTTCGCCCGCCAGCCCGATGTGCTGGACACCCTGGGTCGCCAGGTGCGCATCACCGAGATCAATCAGCGCGCCCTGGAAATGCTCGGCATCGATCACCTCGACCAGGCCTGGGCGCGGCTGGTGGGTGACTCCCGCGTCCAGCTCGGCGGCAAGCGATACCGGCTGTTGGCCGGCCTGCTCTCCGGCCAGCAGGTGCTGGAACTCGAAACCTGCATCAGCACCGCCGAGGGCGAGCGGCACCTCTGGCTGACCATGCACCTGCCGGCCGACCCCCAACACCTCGACGCCACCCTGCTCAGCCTCAACGACATCACCCAGCGCAAACTCGGCGAGTTGCGCCTGCTAGAGCGCGACAGCTTCTGGTCGAATCTGATCAGCGCCATCCCCGATACCCTCTACACCTATGACGTGGCCAGCGGCGAGCTGACCTACGAGAGTCATCCGCTGGCCCTCAAGCTCGGCTATCCGCCGGAAACCTTCGCCAGCCTCGGTCGCGCGCGCCTGCACCCGGATGACATCGAACTGCACGAGCGGGTGGTGAGCATGCGGCCGACGCTCTCCGACCAGCCCAGCAGCAGCCTCCTGCGCTGGCAGCACCGCAACGGCGGCTGGCGCTGGTTCGACGTGCGCGAGCAGCGCCTCGCCAGCGCGGCGGACGGCACCGCGGCGAGCGTGGTGGGCCTGGCCCTGGATGTCACCGACATGGTGCGGGCCAGCGAACGGCTGCGCGACAGCGAGAATCGCTATCGGCAACTGGCGGAAAGCATCAGCGACGTCATCTTCACCACCGATGCCCAGCTGGTGCTCAACTACCTCAGCCCCTCGGTCGAGGAATTGCTCGGCTATCCCGTGGCCGAGTTGCAGCAGCGCACCCTGGCCGAGCTGGTGGTGCATTCGCGCCAGCTGCAGGAGGTCCGGCGCACCCTGCAGCGGTTGCTGCGCAGCCTGGACAATCCGCGCGCCCTGGCCGAGTTGCGCCGCGAGCACTTCGCGCCCCTGGTGCTCGATTGCCTGCACGCCCAGGGGCATGCCCTGCAGATCGAGCTGCGCCTCAAGCCGTTGTGGGACGACCACGAGCGCTTCGCCGGCGTGCTCGGCATCTGCCGCGACATCTCCGCCCAGCGCCGCACGGACAAGGACATGCGCATGGCGGCCACGGTGTTCGACCACTCGGCCGGGGCCATCCTGGTCACCGACCCGGCCGGCTACATCGTGCGGGTCAACCGCACCTTCACCCGCATCACCGGCTTCAGTCCCGCAGAGGTGTTCGACCAGCAGCCGATGATGCTCTGCGCCGACAAGCAGGAAGCCAACCAGCTGCAGCACGTGATGCAACAGCTGCGCACCGAGGAGAGCTGGGAAGGCGAACTCTGGCAGCGCCGTCAGGACAACGAGCCCTATCCCTCCTGGGTCGGCATCACCGCCATCCGCGACGACGACGGCGACCTGATGAGCTATGTCTGCTTCTTCGTCGACATCAGCGAACGCAAGGCCAGCGAAAGACGCATCCATCGCCTGGCCTACTACGACGCCCTGACCCTGCTGCCCAATCGCACCCTGTTCCAGGACCGCCTGCACAATGCCCTGCAGCAGAGTCGCCACAACGGCAGCTGGGTGGTGCTGATGTTCCTCGACCTCGACCGCTTCAAGCCGATCAACGACAGCCTCGGCCACGCCGCCGGCGACCGCCTGCTCAAGGAGGTGGCCATGCGCCTGACCGCCTGCGTCGGCACCGAAGACAGCGTGGCGCGCATGGGGGGCGACGAATTCACCCTGCTGCTGTCCGGTCTGGAAACCCGCGAGGCCGCCCTCGCCCAGGCGATCCGCGTCGGCGAGCAGATCCTGACCCAACTGGCCGAGGCCTTCATCCTCGAGGGCCGCGAATTCTTCGTCTCCGCCAGCATCGGCATCGCCCTGTCGCCCCAGGACGGTAGCGAACTCAGCCAGCTGATGAAGAACGCCGACACGGCCATGTACCACGCCAAGGAGATGGGCAAGAACAACTTCCAGTTCTACCAGGCCGAGATGAACGCCCGCGCCCTGGAACGCCTGGAACTGGAAGCCGATCTGCGGCACGCCCTCCTGCAGGGCGAATTCCGCCTGCACTACCAGCCGCAGTACCGTTGCGACAACCGGCGCCTGACCGGGGTCGAGGCCCTGCTGCGCTGGGAGCATCCGGTGCGCGGCCACGTCTCGCCAGCGGAATTCATCCCGGTGCTGGAAGAGATCGGCCTGGTGGTCCAGGTGGGCGACTGGGTGATTCGCGAGGCCTGCCGGCAGATGCGCGAATGGCACGCGGCCAGGGTGCGCATTCCCAAGGTCTCGGTGAATCTCTCCGCCCGCCAGTTCAGCGATGGCCAGCTCGGCCAGCGCATCGCCGAGATCCTCGCCGAGACCGGCCTGGCGCCTGCCTGCCTGGAGCTGGAACTGACCGAGAGCATCCTGATGCGCGACGTCGGCGAGGCCCTGCAGCTGCTCGGCGAACTCAAGAACCTGGGCCTGTGCATCGCGGTGGACGACTTCGGCACCGGCTATTCCTCGCTCAACTACCTCAAGCAATTCCCCATCGACATCCTCAAGATCGACCGCAGCTTCGTCGACGGCCTGCCCCACGGCGAGCAGGATGCGCAGATCGCCCGGGCCATCATCGCCATGGCCCACAGCCTCAATCTCTCGGTGATCGCCGAGGGCGTCGAGGAGCCGGCGCAACTGGAATTCCTGCGCCTCCATGGCTGCGACGAGGTGCAGGGCTTCCTCTTCGATCGCCCGCTGCCGCCGGATCTGCTGCGCCAGCGACTGGAGCACCAGGGGCTGTTTCCGGTCCTGACATGAGACCAATGGCGGCGGCGCATGACCGGCGCTCATACCTCAGGGTTCCCGCGATGGGGTAGAATGTTGCCCCTCACGAGCCCGATCGGGCTCGCTCTTCGCCATGCCTCAGGGGACCCTGCCGCCATGTTCAGCCGTGAAACCACCCTCGCCCGCTTCGACGCCGACCTGTATGCCGCCATGCAGCAGGAAGCCCAGCGTCAGGAAGATCACATCGAGCTGATCGCTTCGGAAAACTACACCAGCCCGGCGGTCATGGAAGCCCAAGGCAGCGTACTGACCAACAAGTACGCCGAAGGCTATCCCCACAAGCGCTACTACGGTGGTTGCGAATACGTCGACGTGGTCGAGCAACTGGCCATCGACCGCGCCAAGCAGCTGTTCGGCGCCGACTACGCCAACGTCCAGCCGCACTCCGGTTCCCAGGCCAACTCGGCCGTGTACCTGGCGCTGATCGAAGCCGGTGACACCATCCTCGGCATGAGCCTGGCTCACGGCGGTCACCTGACCCACGGCGCCACCGTGTCCTCCTCCGGCAAGCTGTACAACGCGGTCCAGTACGGCATCGACGAGCAGGGCCTGATCGACTACGCCGAAGTCGAGCGCCTGGCCCGCGAGCACCAGCCCAAGGTCATCGTCGCCGGCTACTCCGCCTACTCCCAGGTGCTGGACTTCGCCCGCTTCCGCGCCATCGCCGACGCCGTGGGTGCCTACCTGTTCGTCGACATGGCCCACTTCGCCGGTCTGGTCGCCGCCGGTGTCTATCCAAACCCGGTACCCTTCGCCGACGTGGTCACCAGCACCACCCACAAGACCCTGCGCGGCCCGCGCGGCGGCCTGATCCTGGCCAAGGCCAACGAAGCCATCGAGAAGAAGCTCAACTCGGCGGTCTTCCCCGGCGCCCAGGGCGGTCCGCTGATGCACGTCATCGCCGGCAAGGCGGTGTGCTTCAAGGAAGCCCTGCAGCCCGAGTTCAAGACCTACCAGCAGCAGGTCATCAAGAACGCCCAGGCCATGGCCGGCGTGTTCATCGAGCGTGGCTTCGACGTCGTCTCCGGCGGCACCGACAACCACCTGTTCCTGCTCAGCCTGATCAAGCAGGAAATCACCGGCAAGGACGCGGACGCCGCCCTGGGTCGCGCCTTCATCACCGTGAACAAGAACTCGGTGCCGAACGATCCGCGCTCGCCCTTCGTCACCTCCGGCCTGCGCATCGGCACCCCGGCCGTCACCACCCGTGGCTTCCAGGAAGCCGAGTGCCGCGAGCTGGCCGGCTGGATCTGCGACATCCTCGGCAACATGGGCGACGAGTCGGTGATCGACGCCGTCCGCGAGAAGGTCAAGGCCGTCTGCGCCCGCCTGCCGGTGTACGGCAAGTAAGAGCCCTCCTCCAGGTCTTTTCTCTTGAGGGAAGACCCCGGAAACGAAAAACCCCGGCCAGTGCCGGGGTTTTTCTTGGTCAGGCGACAACCAGGCCTTAAAGCACCTGCAGATCGCCCAGCCCGTCCAGGTAGCGCTCGGCGTCCAGCGCCGCCATGCAGCCCGCACCGGCCGAGGTGATGGCCTGGCGATAGGTGTGGTCGGCCACGTCGCCGGCGGCGAACACGCCCGGTACGTTGGTGGCGGTGGCATTGGCCTCGCGACCGCCCTTCACCACCAGGTAGCCGTCATGGGTCTCCAGCTGGCCTTCGAACAATCCCGTGTTGGGGGTATGGCCGATGGCGACGAACAGACCGGCCACCTGCAGCTCTTCGGTGCTGCCATCGTTGTTCTTGATCCGCACCCCGGTGACACCCATGTTGTCACCCAGCACCTCGTCGACGCTGGCGTTGAGCTTTAGCGCCATCTTGCCTTCGGCGACCCGGGCGCGCAGCTTGTCCTGCAGGATCTTCTCGGCGCGGAAGGTCTCGCGGCGGTGGATCAGGGTCACCTTGCTGGCGATGTTGGCCAGGTACAGGGCCTCCTCGACCGCGGTGTTGCCGCCGCCGACCACCGCCACCTCGCGGTTGCGATAGAAGAAGCCGTCGCAGGTGGCGCAGGCGGACACGCCCTTGCCCATGAAGGCCTCTTCGCTGGCCAGGCCCAGGTAGCGGGCGCTGGCACCGGTGGCGATGATCAGGGCGTCGCAGGTGTAGGTGGCGCTGTCACCCTTGAGGGTGTAGGGCTTGCCACCGAAGTCCACGGCGTTGATGTGGTCGAAGACGATCTCGGTCTCGAAGCGCTCGGCGTGCTCGCGCATCCGCTCCATCAGCGCCGGACCGGTCAGGTCGTGGGGATCGCCCGGCCAGTTGTCGACCTCGGTGGTGGTGGTCAGCTGGCCACCCATCTGCATGCCGGTGATCAGCAGCGGCTTGAGGTTGGCCCGGGCGGCATAGACCGCGGCCGTGTAACCGGCCGGACCGGAACCGAGGATGATGAGGCGCGAATGGCGCGAGTTGCTGGCTTCAGACATGACATTCTCCCTGCCGGGATCTCCGGCAGACCTAAGAGTAGAGTGGCCGGCGCGCCCGGTGGGCATGCCGGCCGGTGTGCGTGCGGAGCCGTTCCGCAGCGCCTGTCGCTCCTGGCGACGGCGCGACCGGCGCCGATAGGCGGACACCGGGTCCAGGGATGGGGCTCAGCCTAACGGGTGCCGCCCCTCCACAGAAGCGACCATTCTAAATCCAGACCATAGGGCGCGCCTATGTCGACCGCTTCGCCAATGGAGCCCTGAGGTAAGCTGTGCCTTCCCGCCAACCGTCAGGAATCTTCATGGCTGTCGCTCCGCTGTCCGGCTCCGCCTATTTCGCCGAAGGGCTGCGCCTGGTGACTCGCCCCGGCATGCGCCGCTTCGTGGTCATCCCCCTCACCATCAACCTGCTGCTCTACGCGGCCATCCTCACCTTCGCCGTGCGCGGCTTCGAGGGTTGGCTGGAGCGACTGATGCCGAGCCTGCCGGCCTGGGCGAGCTTCGTCGAATGGCTGCTCTGGCCGCTGTTCGTGCTCCTGCTGCTGGCCATCATCTTCTTCACCTTCACGATGCTGGCCAACCTGGTGGCGGCGCCCTTCAACGGCTTTCTCGCGGAAAAGGTCGAGGTCATGGTGCGTGGCCAGGACGATTTCCCGCCGTTCAATCTCGCCGAACTGGTCACCATGGTGCCACGCACCCTGCAGCGCGAACTGCGCAAGCTGGGCTACTACCTGCCCCGCGCCCTGGGCCTGCTGGTGCTGACCTTCATCCCCGGTCTCAACCTGATCGCCGCGCCGCTGTGGATCCTGTTCGGCGTCTGGATGATGGCGGTGCAGTACATCGACTTCCCCGCCGACAACCACAGGCTGGATTTCCGCAGCATGCTCACCTGGCTGCGTACCCGCCGCCTGCGCTGCCTGGGCTTTGGCGGGGTGACCTACCTGGCGCTGCTGGTACCCGGCCTGAACGCCCTGTTCATGCCCGCCGCCGTGGCCGGGGCCACACTGTTCTGGGTGCGTGAAGGGGGCGACAGGGCGCTGGTGGTGCGCTCCTGAGTCCTGCCCGCTGAGATTCCCGCCGTAGGTTGGGTTGAGCGCAACGAAGCCCAACGACTCCAGGCCATTACACCGGGCACCCGGTTTCCGGCTGCTGGGCTCGGCAATAGAGCCGACTCAACCCAACCTACGACGCGTTCCGTCCACACTGCCAACCCTCTCCCCCGAAGGAGAGGATTGCGGTGAGGGCCGCCGGCACTGTCCCCAGAAACGACAACGCCCGCGCCGGCAAGGCCGGACGCGGGCGTCGTGGAAACCTGTTGCCAGGCTTAGTGCTGGTGACCGCCTTCGCCATGGATGTGGCCGTGGGCGATTTCTTCGTCGCTGGCCGCACGCACGTTGACCACCTTGACGTCGAAATTCAGACGCTGGCCGGCCAGGGGATGGTTGCCGTCGACGGTGACCTGGTCGCCGTCGATGTCACGCACGGTGACGATCTGCATGGCGCCGTCCGGGCCGGAGGCGTGGAACTGCATGCCCACTTCCAGCTCGTCCACGCCTTCGAACATTTCCTTGCCCAGGGTGGCAACCAGTTCGGGGGTGTATTCGCCGTAGGCGTCTTCCGGCTCGATGGCCACCTTCAGCTCGTCACCAGCCTGCTTGCCGGACAGGGCGCGCTCGAGGCCGGGGATGATGTTGCCCGCGCCTTGCAGGTATACCAGCGGAGCACCACCAGCGGAGCTGTCGATGACTTCGCCGGCGTCGTTGGTCAGGGTGTAGTCGATGGATACTGCCGTGTTCGCCGCGATCTGCATGGCCAGAACCTTCATGCTGGGAAAAATTTAGGATGACGCATCAGTCTACGCGTCCAACCTAGCAATTGCGAATGCGTTCGGTCAGTCCCCTGGCGCCCGGAGGCATCTGGAGGGCGCCCCGGCAACGGTGCCCGACCGCTCGTCACGCAATCGCCATGGCCGCTTCACGGCGCTGTCATCCCGGCTACCTAGGGTTTGCTGCATACCCACTGCCGGAGCCCTGCCATGCCGATTCCAGTGTCCGCCCCTCCTGCGCTGCGCGCCGAACGCCTGTCGACCGCCGCGGACATCCGCGCTGCCCAGCGCCTGCGGGCCTCGGTCTTCGGCAGTACCTACGGCGTGCATTTCACCGACGACCTCGACCAGGACGCCTACGACGCCCACTGCCTGCACCTGGGGGTACGCGACCTGCGCAGCGGCGAGCTGATCGCCACCACCCGGTTGCTCGACGGCCGTCGGCGCGAGCGGCTGGGCCGTCTCTACAGCGAAAGCGAATTCCAGCTGGAAGGCCTGGACGGCCTGCAGGGTCCGCTGCTGGAAATCGGCCGCACCTGCGTGGCACCCGGGCATCGCACCGGCGCGGCCATCGCCCTGCTGTGGGCGGAACTGGCCGAGATCATGGCCTGTGGCGACTATCGCTACCTCATGGGCTGCGCCAGCGTGCCCATGGCCGACGGCGGTCTGCAGGCCGCCGCCCTGCTGCGCCAGGCCGCGCGGGACGAACGTATCCCGGCGATCCGCGCCACGCCGCGGCGCCCGCTGCCCTTCGTCGCCGTACCGGACAACCTGGTGGTACAGCTGCCGCCCCTGCTCAAGGCCTATCTGCGCCTGGGCGCCCAGGTCTGCGGCGCGCCCTGCTGGGATCCGGAATTCGGCGTGGCCGACGTCTTCATCCTGCTCAAGCGCGAAGACCTCTGCCCGCGCTATGCCCGCCACTTCAAGGCCGCGGTATGAGGCGACTGCGCCTCGCCGTGCGGCTGCTGCCGGTCCTGGCCGCGCTGCTGCTCGGGGCGCTGTTCGCCCTGACGGTGGCGCTGGCGGTAGCGCTCAGTCGTCGGCCCTGCCTGGGGCTGCGGCAACGGCTGACGCGACGTTTCTTCCAGGCGCTGGCCCGGGCGCTGCGGCTGCGGCTGGAAGTCAGGGGCGAGGTGCCGCGCGGCACCCATCTCTGGCTGGCCAATCATGTGTCCTGGCTGGATATCGTCGCCCTCGGCAGCCTGCGGCCGCTAGGCTTCCTGTCCAAGGCGGAGGTGGCCCACTGGCCCTTCGCCGGCTGGCTGACGCGCCAGGCCGGCACCCTGTTCATCCGCCGTGGCGCCGAGCGCGGCGACGCCCTGGGCGAGGCGCTGACCACCCGCCTGACCCAGGGCCTGTCGCTGGCGCTCTTTCCCGAGGGCACCACCACCGACGGCAGCGTGCTGCGCACCTTTCATGGCCGGCTGCTGAGTCCGGCCATCGCCACCGGCACCCTGCTGCAACCCGTGGCGCTCAGCTACTGGCGACTTGGTGAGCAGGACCGGGACGCGGCCTTCATCGGTGACGACGACCTGGTGAGCCATCTGCTGCGCCTGCTGGACAACGGCGGCACCACCCTGAGGATCGCGCTGCTGCCGCCCATCCTGCCCCAGGGACGACCGCGCCAGGTGTTGGCAGGTGAATGCCAGGCGGTCATCGCCGCCTGCCTCGGGATTCAGCTCCAAACACGCGCCGCGCGCTCGGCGACGGCGAAGGCCTGCAGCTGCGGATAGAAGTCGCGAAAGTCTTCCAGCAGGCCGTCGTAGGCGGTGTCCAGCTCGGCGAAGGCGCCGTCCAGCAGTTCCGGGCGCGACAGCCGCCGCGCCAGGCCCTCCACCACCCGTTCCAGCACGGCGAAGTCCGTATAGCTGCCCAGCCAGTCCTGGCGCGCCATCAGCGGTGCGATCCGGGCCAGCCGCGGCGGCAGTTCCGGTTCGTCCAGCAGGGTCTGGTAGCAATCCGCGACGAAGCCCGGCAGTGGTTGCACGGCGTAGTCGTGCCAGAGGCGCGCCAGGCAGTGATCGAAGAAGACATCCACCAGCAGTCCGGCCACCCGCCGCCGCGCCGCGGGCAGCCGCGTCTTGGCCCTGATCACCAGGGGGTGGTCGTCGGTATAGACATCGATACGCCGGTGCAGACGGATACCGGCGGCAATGCCGGCCGGCCAGGCGTCCGCCGAACCCTTGACGAAATCGCCATAGAGGCTGCCGAGGCGGTCTTCGCGGCTGGGGCCGCCCAGGTGCAGGTGCGCGAGATAATTCATCCCCTCAGCATACTCCAGCCGCAACCGGGCGGTTTTCCTGGACGACCCGCGGCTGCTAGGCTCGGACCTCCCGTCCCTTTCCGCTGGAGTCGTCATGCCCGTTCGCGCCGTGTTCCTCGACTATGCCTCTCTCGACCTCGGCGATCTGGACCCGGCGCCCTTGCGCGCGGTGTTCGACGAGCTGGAACTCCATCCGGCGAGCACCCCGGACGAAGTCACGGCGCGGCTGGCCGGCGCCCAGGTCGCCATCGTCAACAAGGTGGTGCTGGACGCCGCCATCCTGGCCGCCTGCCCGGAGTTGAGGCTGGTCCTGGTCAGCGCCACCGGCACCAATAACATCGACCTGGAAGCCGCGCGCGCCCAGGGCGTGCGCGTCTGCAACTGCCAGGGCTACGGCACCGCCTCGGTCGCCCAGCACACCCTGGCGCTGCTGCTGGCCCTGGCGACCCGGTTGCCGGACTACCAGACCGATGTCCGTGCCGGGCGCTGGCAGACCGCCAGCCAGTTCTGCCTGCTCGATCACCCCATCGTCGAGCTGGAAGGCAAGACCCTCGGCCTGCTCGGCCTCGGTGAGCTGGGCAGCGCGGTCAAGCGGCTGGCCGAAGCCTTCGGCATGCAGACCCTGGTGGGCCAGCTGCCCGGTCGCCCGGCCCGCCCGGGCAGCCTGCCACTGGCCGAGCTCTTGCCCCAGGTGGATGCCCTGACGATGCACTGCCCGCTGACCGAGCAGACCCGCGGCCTGATCGGTGCGGCGGAACTGGCGGCGATGAAACCCACGGCCTTCCTGGTCAACACCGCACGCGGCGGCATCGTCGACGAGCAGGCCCTGGCCGATTGCCTGAAGCACGGCCATCTGGCCGGCGCCGCCACCGACGTGCTCAGCGTGGAGCCCCCGCGCGACGGCAATCCGTTGCTGGCCGGCGACATTCCGCGACTGATCGTCACCCCGCACAACGCCTGGGGCAGTCGCGAGGCGCGCCAGCGGATCATTGGCCAGCTCGCCGCCAATGCCGAGGGCCATTTCGCCGGCACGCCGCAACGGGTGGTCTGCTAAAGTTCGCGCTTTTTTCGCCAGGTAACCCCATGGATCCGCGCAGCGAAGTCCTCCTCCGTCACCCCGAGCGCTTTGGCGGCTCGTTGCTGCTCGCCGGCTTGCCGGCCGATGACCTGCTCGGCACCCTACCCCGGGCCAGCGGCTGGAGCTGGCATGCGGGCGAGGCCGAACAACTGATGCGGCGCTATCCAGGTCGCGTCAGCCTGGGTATCGAACCCCCGGCGGGCGACTTCGCCAAGGCCGTGCTGTTCCTGCCCAAGTCCCGCGAGGCCACCGACTTCCTGCTCACCGCCCTGAGCCAGCGCCTCCCGGCCGAGGGCAGCCTCTATCTGGTCGGTGAAAAGAAGGCCGGTATCGAACGCGCCGCGCGCCAGTTGGGTGCCTTCGGTAAGGCCAGCAAGCTCGACAGCGCCCGCCATTGCCAACTGTGGGTGGTGCACGGCACTCGTACCTCGGCCGATCCGCAGCCGGACGCCTGGCTGCAACGTCACCCGTTGGACCGGACGGGGGTGAACCTGGACATTCTCAGCTTGCCGGGCGTGTTCAGCCATGGCCGGCTGGACGTGGGCACGGCGCTGCTGCTGGAACACCTCGACGGTCTGCCCGAGGGGGCGGTACTGGACTTCGGTTGTGGCGCCGGCGTGGTCGGCGCCGCCCTGGCCCGCCGCTATCCCGCCAGCACCCTGCATCTACTCGACGTGGACGCCTTCGCCGTGGCCAGCAGTCGCCGGACCCTGGAGGCCAATGGCCTGGCCGGAACGGTGATCGCGGGTGATGGCATCGCCGCGGCGCCCACCGGGCTCGCCGCCATCGTCAGCAATCCGCCCTTCCACAGTGGCGTGAAGACCGACTACCGCACCACCGAGACCCTGCTGGCCGAAGCGGTGCGTCATCTAAGGCCCGGCGGCGAACTGCGCCTGGTGGCCAACGGCTTCCTGCGCTATCCGCCACTGATCGAGGCGGCCTTCGGCAACTGCCGCACCCTGGCCGAGCGGGACGGCTTCAAGGTCTACAGCGCCCGACGGCGATAGCGTTGTCGGGCTTCGCTGCGCTCAGCACCAACCTACGCGACATCCGTAGGTTGGGTTGAGACGGCACCATCGTTGCAGCCCAACCAGTCGCAGTCGAACCGGGCAACGTTGCGCCCCGTTGCATCGAACCAGCCCCCTCCCCGGGGAGCGGGTTGGGGTGAGGGAAGCCCAGTGCCCTACCTCAGGATCTCAGCCTTTCTTCGCCGCCTCGTAGAGCGGCATCACCTTGGGGATCGCCGCCTGCAGGGCCTTGGTGCGGTTGGCGTCGGACGGGTGGGTGCTGAGGAATTCCGCCGGCTGCTTGCCCTGGCTGGCCTGGGCCATCTTCTGCCAGAGGGTGATGGCGGCATTGGGGTTGTAGCCGGCGCGCGCCGAGAGCTCCAGGCCGATCAGGTCGGCTTCGTTCTCGTTGCCGCGGCTGAATGGCAGGGTCAAGGCCACCTGGGACACCTGGTCGGCCAGCTGCATGCCGCCCTGGCCAACGCCCAGCAGGGCACCACCGAGGTTCTCGCCCATCTGGATGGCATAGGCCCGCGACATCTGTTCGCGGCTGTGCTCGCGTAGGGCGTGGGCGATCTCGTGGCCCATCACCGCGGCCAGTTCGTCATCGGTCAGCTTGAGCTGATCGATCAGCCCGCTGTAGACGAAGATCTTGCCGCCCGGGCCGCAGTTGGCGTTGAGTTCGTCGCTCTGCACCAGGTTGACCTGCCAGTCCCAGTTCACCGCATCCGGGCGGAAGGCCGCGGTCTGCGGGATCAGCCGCTTGGCGATGGCCGCGACGCGCTTGCCGTCGGCGCTGTCGTTGGCCAGCTTGCCGGCGGACTTGGCTTCGCCGACCGTCTTGGCATAGGACTGGGCGTACATCTGGTTGACCTGCTGCTCGGACAGCATGCTGAACATGTACTGCTTGCGCTGCACCCCGACCGCACCACCCGAAGTGGTGTTGACGGTCTGGCAGGCGACCAGCAGCAGGCTCAGGGACAGGCCTGCGAGGGGAAGGATACGGCGCATGGGAATCTCCAGGTATCGAGGCGGACACAGTCTAGAGAGGGGCGTCAGACCCGGCAACGTCCGGTAACGCCCGGCAACGCTCTCCTGCCAGGCGACTGGAGGTCTCAATGGAACCGCGGAGCGGCCGATAGCCCCGGCATCGAACGCTCCCGGAGTCCCCCATGAATTCCCGCTCCATCCGTACCTCCATCACCCTGCTGGCCGGTGCCTGCATCCTGGCGGTCGTCGCTGCCCTGATCACCTATACCCTGTTCGCCGGTCAGCGCACCCGCGTCCTGGTCGACAGCCACACCGAGGCCCTGGCCGCCACCGCCGCCGAAGCCCGGCTGACGGCCGAAGCCGAGGCGGTGGGCAATCAGCTGCAGCGGCAGCTGGACATCCCCCTGCAGCTGGCCAATCAGCTGGCGCAACTCAACGTGGCCATGGGCAGCCCGGGCGAGCAACAGGTCGGCCTGGATCGCCAGGGCCTGGTGCGCCTGCTGGGCCAGACCCTCAAGCGCCAGCCCGGTCTGCTCAGCCTCTATACCGTCTGGGAGCCCAAGGCTATCGACGGCCAGGACGACCGCCATCGGGGCGACGCCGCGGCCGGCTACGATGAGCAGGGGCGCTTCACCCCCTGGTGGCACAAGACCCTCGACGGCGACGTGACGGTGGAACCGATCGGCCCGACCGTGGAAAGCCAGACCCGCCTGCCCTCGGGCGTGCGCGAAGGCGAGTACTACCTCTGTCCGCGGGAAAATCGCACCACCTGCGTGCTCGATCCCATGCCCGACACGGTCAACGAGCAGCAGGTGCTGATCGCCTCCTTCAACGTGCCCATCCTGATCGGCGGCGCCTTCAAGGGGGTGGTCGGTGCCGACGTGCCGCTGGACTTCATCCAGCGCCAGCTGGTCAGGGCCAATGGCCGCCTCTATGGCGGCGTGGGTCGCATGGCCCTGGTGGCCGGGCGCGGCACCCTGGTCGCCTACACCGCCGACGCCAGCCAGCTGGGCAGGCCGGCCGAACCGGTGCTGGGCGCGACCCTGGCCGGCCTCAAGGACCTGGGCGAAGGCGTCACCCGCCGCTTCGACGCCCAGAGCGAGCGCTATCAGGTCTATCTGCCGCTGCGGTTCGCCGGCGACGACCGCCAGGTCTGGACGCTGGTCATCGAACTGCCCCGCGAAGCCGTGCTGGCCGACCTCTACAGCCTCAAGGACACCCTCGGCAGTCAACGCCACCAGGACGTGGTCGGCATGCTGCTGGTGGGACTGGCGGTCGCCGGTGCCGGTCTGCTGGTGCTCTGGCTGATCAGCCTGCGCATCGCCCGGCCGCTGCGGCAGATGGTGAGCATGCTCGATGCCATCGGCCAGGGCGACGGTGACCTCACCCAGCGCCTCGCCACCGAGCGCCGCGACGAGGTCGGCGCCATGGCCGGCGGCTTCAACCGCTTCCTGGCCTCGCTGCAGGGCCTGATCGGTAAACTGATCCATTCGGTGGGCGAGGTGGCCTCGGCCGCCGAGCACACCTCCCATATCGCCCAGCGCACCCGTGACGGCGTGGAGCGCCAGCTGCAGGAGATCGAGCAGCTGGCCACCGCCATGCAGGAGATGACCGCCACCGCCCACGACGTGGCCGGCAACGCCGGTCGCGCGGCACGGGCCGCCACCGAGGCGGACGGCGCGGTCAACCAAGGCCAGCGCCTGGTGCAGCAGAACGTCGCCAGCAGCGCCGCCCTCGCCCAGGAGATCGAGCGCGCGGTGGAGCAGGTCCGCCGGGTCGCCGCGGACAGCGAGGACATCGGTTCCATCCTCACCACCATCAACGGCATCGCCGAGCAGACCAACCTGCTGGCGCTCAACGCCGCCATCGAGGCGGCGCGCGCCGGCGAGCAGGGTCGCGGCTTCGCCGTGGTGGCCGACGAGGTGCGCAACCTGGCGCAAAAGACCCAGGTGGCCACCGGCGAGATTCAGGCGATGATCCAGCGCCTGCAGCAGGGCACCCGCGAAGCGGTGACGGTGATGCAGGCCAGCGGTGCCCAGACCAGCACCCAGGTCGCCCAGACCGAAGCCACCCGGCGTGCCCTGGACACCATCCTGGCGGCGGTAGGCGAGATCACCAGCATGAATCTGCAGATCGCCAGCGCGGCGGAAGAACAGAGCGCGGTGGCCGAGGACATCAACCGCAACGTGGTCAATATCGGCCAGAGCGCCCAGGCGGTCCACGGCGAAGCCGACAGCGCCTCCCGCGCCGGCCAGCAGCTGCGCGAACTGGCCGAACAGCAACGCCAGCTGGCAGGGCGGTTCAGGGTCTAGCTCCTCCCCTCGTCTGCCCAACCACCCCCTCTCCCCCTGGAAGAGGGCCGATGCCAGGACTGGCAGCTCGCTTCACGTATAGGCGCTACAGCGGCGTCAAACACTCCGGCCCGTCCACCTCGGGTCGGTTGACGATATCGGCCAGCACCCGCTCGCGCAGCGGCATGCCGCCGGCGGCCATCAACGCCTGCAGGGCTTCGGGCGTGCTGTCCGGATCCTGCCAGAGCGCACGCCCCGCTTCATCGAGCAGGAGCGGTCGCCGCAACGGGCCGGCGGCCTGGGTGACCATGGCCACCGACAGCCAGAGCTGATCCCCGGCCGGATAGGCCTCCCAGAGCGCGGCGAACCAGGCCAGGGGTTCGCCATTGAGCATCCAGTAGGGCCGCTTGCGGTGATTGCCGCGCCATTCGTAGAAGCCGTTGGCGGGCAGCAGGCAACGCCGTAGGCGAAAGGGCTCGCGAAACATCGGCTGGGTGGCCAGGCTTTCGGCGCGGGCATGGGTGGGGGTGCGGGAGAGATCGGTGAGCCAGGGCGGGGTCAGCCCCCAGCGGCCGCTGTCGACCCGCTCGCCCTCCGCGGTCCGCCGCTGCAGCAGCACCTGCTGATGGGGGGAGATATTCCAGCGCGGCGGATGCTTTTCGGGGAATCCCGGCAGGGTGGCGAATTCGGCGGGCCAGCGGAACAGGGCGTAGCGTCCGGACATGAAAACCTTGCTAGCAGACGAGAATGCCCTGCTCCGGAGAAGGATCCTCTCCCGGCAGGGGCGTGGCGGCATTGTACGCGGCGATCAGCGCCTGCGCGCGAAGGGCCTCCTCATCCTCGACCAGCAGGCCGAGCAGTCCTGCCGCCGGCAGGTCACCGATGCCACCGAGCAGGTGGCGTCCGGCGAGAAAGCCGCTGATGCCTTCACTGGCCAGCACCGCGAGGAGCAATTCGCCCTCGTGCAGCGAACCCGGCTCGTAGATGCGGCGCATCAGTCGTCCTCCCGCCGAACCTCGAGATGCCAGGCTTCGCCATCGGTATGCAGGCCGAAGCGGATCGGCCGGCAGCAGACGGCGCAGTCTTCGTAGTAGTCCTGATCACCGCCGCTGAGGTCGAGCACCACCTCGCTCGGTTCGCCGCAATAAGGGCAATCGTATTCCTGGCTTTCCAGCATCTGCCTGCACTCCTCGACCGCCAACCTGCCGCCCATCCGGCCCCTGGCGCTTGCATCTGGCGCCACGCCCACTACTATGGCCGCCGGAATTTCTACAAGAGAACACCATGGGCGAGTTCGAAGCCATTCGACCCTATAACGACGCGGAAGTCCCCGGGGTCCTGGCCCGCCTGATCGACGACGACCACTTCATCGCCATCCTCGCCGGCTATCGTTTCCCGCGCCTGTCCAAGGGACTCGGCTGGGTGGTGCGGCCCCTGCTGCGCACCCGCCTGCGCCAGGAATTGGGTGATATCCAGAGCGTCGCGGCGCTGCAGGACAAGCTCGAACCCTATGTGGATCGCGCCATCGAAAAGGCCTCGGACGGCGTCACCTACTCCGGAATCGACCAGCTGCGCAGCGGTCGGGCCTACCTGTTCCTGGCCAACCACCGCGACATCGTGATGGACCCGGCCTTCGTCAACTATGCCGTCTACCACGCCGGTCTGCCAACGCCGCGCATCGCCATCGGCGACAACCTCCTGCAGAAGCCCTTCGTCAGCGACCTGATGCGGCTGAACAAGAGTTTCATCGTGCACCGCTCCATCAGCGGCCGTCGTGAAAAGCTGGCGGCGTACCAGAATCTGTCCGCCTACATCAATCACTCGATCCGCCGGGACGGCCAGTCCATCTGGATCGCCCAGGCCGAGGGCCGGGCCAAGGACGGCGACGACCGCACCGATTCGGCCATCCTCAAGATGTTCCACATGAGCTGCAAGGACGAGCCCTTCGCCGAGCTGGTCAAGGCGTTGAACATCGTACCGGTGTCCATCAGCTACGAATTCGATCCCTGCGACCAGGCCAAGGCCCGCGAGCTGCACATCCGCGCCACCACCGGCAGCTACGCCAAGGCGCCGGGCGAGGACGACGTCAGCATCGCCCGGGGCATCACCGGCTACAAGGGTCGGGTGCACGTGGCCTTTGGCGAGCCGGTCACGGGTGAGTTCGAGGATGCCAAGGCGCTGGCCCAGGAAATGGACCGGCAGATCCTCGGCAACTACCGGCTGTTCCCGGCCAGCTACCTGGCCTATGCCGCCTGGGAGGGCCGCGACCCGGACCTGGCCGTGCCCGCGGTGGGCACCCTGTTTCCCGCCGAGGAAATCGCGGTCGCCCGCGACGAATGGGCAAAGCGCCTGGCCGAATGCTCGGTGGAATACCGGCCGCAACTGGTGCGCCAGTACGCCCAGCCGGTGCTGAACAAGTATCGCGTGCTGGCCGGCCTGGAATAGCGGTCAGCTACCCACGAAAAAGCCCGGCAGGTGCCGGGCTTTTTCGTGGGCGTCAGGTTTTCAGCGGCCGCTGAGCACCTGGACCACGGTCGGATCCTTGAACACCCGGGTCAGGGCGTCGCTCAGCACATCGCTGACCAGTTTGGTGTTGGCCTCGGCGTTGGGCGCCATGCCGAAACGCTGATTGAGGCTGGCGCCATAGCGACCCTTGTAGCCGCGCTGGCTGTTGCGCACCTCGACCTGGAAGGCCGCGGCGACGTCGGAGGCGGTGACGTACAGCTCCTTGGGCGACTGGTAGTTCAGTTCGGCCAGGGTCAGGGTCAGCTGGGGCGCACCGGGACCGGCGTTGGGCGACGGGGTGAAGCCCATCTGGCGGACCGCCTTCTCGGCTTCGGCCTGCAGCTTGGGAATCACGTCCTGGGTCTGCACCACCACCACGCTGGTGTCAGGATAGAGACCGCCGCGGGTGCCGAGGGTGAAGGAGGAACGGCCGTCGACCACCCGGACCGAGACCGGCTGGCCCTGGCCGACCGGCGCGATGGGCGCGGTGATCTGGGGTTGCGGACTCAATTGCTGAGGGCTGCTGGCGCAGCCGGCCAGGGTCAGACCAGTGGCGGCGAGCAGGCCGAGCAACAGGCGATAGCGCATGCAGAGACTCCGAAGAAAGGGACAGGGGGCAGTATACCCAGCCCCCCAGCGGCGTCGATAGACAGGCATCCCGGACAAGCAGACGCCGGCACGAGGCCGGCGTCTGCTGGAGCAGGGTCAGGGCTTGGCCGCCAATGGCGGTCGCGTCTGGCTGCGTTCCAGCCAGCCACCGCCGAGGGCCTTGTACAGGGTGACCTCGCTGTTGAGCTGGTTGAGCCGATCGGTGATCAGCTGCTGCTGGGCGCTGTACAGCGAGCGCTGGGCGTCGAGCACCGTGAGGTAGTTGTCGATGCCCTGGCGATAGCGCAGGTTGGCCAGGTCGTAGTACTCCTGGCTGGCCTGCACCAGGTCCTGCTGGGCCTGCAGCTGGTCGTCGTAGGTACCCTTCGCCGCCAGGGCATCGGCCACCTCGCGGAAGGCGGTCTGGATCGACTTCTCGTAGGTAGCGACGTTGATGTCCTTCTGGATCCTGGCGGCATCCAGGCTGGCCTTGAGACTGCCGGCCGTGAAGATCGGGATGTTGATGCTCGGCGAGAAGGTCCAGTAGCCGGAGCCGGCGTCGAACAGGCCGTTCAGATCCCGGCTGGCCGTGCCGCCCTGGGCGGTCAGACTGATGCGCGGGAAGAAGGCCGCCCGCGCCGCGCCGATGTTGGCGTTGGCGGCGCGCAGCTGCAACTCGGACTGGAGGATGTCCGGACGCTTCTGCAGGAGATCCGACGGCAGGTTGGCCGGCAGGTCGGCGAGCAGATCGGTGCCGTCCAACCCCTTGCTCCGCGGCAGCTCCGCCGGGATCGAGGTACCCAGCAGCAGGGCCAGGGCATTGCGATCCTGGGCCACCTGGCGAGTGTACTGCGCCAGATTCGCCCGCGCCCCTTCCAGGGCGGTGCGCGACTGGCGCAGGTCCAGGCCGCTGGCCACGCCGTTCTCCACGGTCTGGCGGGTCAGGTCGTAGGAGCGCTGATAGGCCGCCAGGGTCTCGCGGGTCAGTTGCAGCATGCGCTGGTCGGTGAGCCAGGCGTAGTAGGCGTTGGCCACTTCCGAGACCAGTGAGATCTGGGTGCTGCGGCGCCCTTCGCTGGTGGCGAAGTAGTTGAGCAGCGCCTGCTCGCTGAGGCTGCGCAGGCGACCGAAGAGGTCCAGCTCATAGGAGGTGAAACCCAGGGTCACACTGTACTGGCTGCTGATGCTGCCGCCACCGCCGCCACCCGCGCCATTGGCGCTGTTGCCGGCGAGCAGTTCGCGGATGGCGGAGACCTGGCTCAGGTCCTCCGGCTGGCGGGTACGGGTCCCGGTGCCGCTGACCGCGATGTCGGGAAACAGCTCGGCGCGCTGCACGCGGTACTGCGCCTGGTAGAGGCGCACGTTCAGCGCGGCCTGGCGCAGGTCGCGGTTGTTGTCCAGCGCCAGCTGGATCAGCCGCTGCAGGGCCGGGTCGCGATAGAAATCGCGCCAGCCGATGTCGGCCGCCTGCTGGTCGCGATTGACCGTCAGGACATCGTAGGCCTGGCCATGGGGCCAGGCATTCTCCACCGGCGCATTGGGTCGCTGGTAATCGGGGATCAGGCTGCAGCCGGACACCGCCAGCATGCCCACGACCACCGCCAAGACAGACTTCTTCATATCAGTGTCCTTCCTTGCCATGGGCTTCCTGGTCCTTGGTGGCCTTGTCCTTGAACAGGCTGCTGACCACCACGTAGAACATGGGAATCCAGAAGATCGCCAGGATCGTGGCGGTGAGCATGCCGCCGATCACGCCGGTACCCACGGCGTGCTGACTGCCAGAGCTCGCGCCCGAAGAGATCGCCAAGGGCACCACGCCCAGGATGAAGGCCATGGAGGTCATGATGATGGGCCGCAGGCGCATGCGCGATGCTTCCACCGCCGCGTCGACGATGTTCTTGCCGCCCTCGTGCAGCTCCTTGGCGAACTCCACGATCAGGATGGCGTTCTTCGCCGCCAGGCCAATGGTGGTGAGTAGACCGACCTGGAAGAACACGTCGTTGGCGAGGCCGCGGAAGTAGGTGGCCAACAGCGCACCGATGACGCCCAGTGGCACCACCAGGAGCACCGCGATCGGAATCGACCAACTCTCGTATAGCGCCGCCAGGCAAAGGAACACCACCAGCATCGACAAGGCATAGAGCGCCGGTGCCTGGGAGCCCGACAGCCGCTCCTCGTAGGACAGACCGGTCCAGGCGATACCCACGCCCTGCGGCAGGTCCTTGGCCATGCGCTCGACCTCGGCCATGGCGTCACCGGTACTGTAGCTAGGCGCGGCGGATCCCAGGATCTCCAGCGAGGAGATGCCGTTGTAGCGCTCCAGCTTGGGCGAGCCGTAGATCCACTCGCCACGGGCGAAGGCCGACACCGGCACCATCTCGCCCGAGCCGTTGCGCACGTACCACTTGTTGAAATCCTCGGGATTCATCCGTGCGCTGGCTTCGCCCTGCATGTACACCTTCTTCACCCGACCACGATCGATGAAGTCGTTGATGTAACTGGAGGCCCAGCCGCTGGACAGCGTCTGATTGACATCGCTCTGCGACAAACCGAGCGCCCGCACCTTTTCGTCGTCGACGATGAGCTTGAACTGCGGCTCGTCGTTGAGACCGTTGGGCCGGGTCTGCATCAGCTTGGGATTCTGCGCAGCCATGCCGAGCAGCTGATTGCGCGCGGCCATGAGCGCCTCGTGGCCAATGCCGCCGTTGTCCTGCAGATAGAAGTCGAAACCAGTGGCGTTACCCAGCTCCAGTACCGCGGGCGGTACCACCACGAAGACGATGGCATCCCGGATCTGCGAGAGATAGCCCATGGCGCGTCCGGCAACCGCACCGGCGGCGTCGTTGGCATCAGGGCGCTGGTCCCAGGGTTTCAACTGGATGAACGCCAAGCCCGAACTCTGACCGCGACCTGCGAAGTTGAAGCCGTTGACGGTGAACATCGAACCCACGGCTGGCTCGTTCTTCATCATCTGCTCGCGCATGGTATCGAGCACCTGCTGGGTGCGCTCGGCGGACGAACCGGGCGGTGTCGTGACCTGGCCGAACAGAATGCCCTGGTCTTCTTCGGGCAGGAAGGACGAGGGAATGCGCGTGAACAGGAAAGCCATGCCGGCGACGATGACCACATAGACCAGCAGGAACGGGATCTTGTGGCGGATCACCGCGGCGACGCTGCGCTCGTAACGGTGCTGGCCGCTCTCGAACTTGCGATTGAACCAGCCGAAGAAACCACGCTTCTCGTGGTGCCCCTGCTTGACCGGCTTGAGCATGCTGGCGCACAGCGCGGGCGTGAAGACCAGAGCCACCAGTACCGACAACGCCATGGAAGTGACGATGGTGATGGAAAACTGGCGATAGATCACCCCGGTGGAGCCACCAAAGAAGGCCATGGGCACGAACACCGCCGACAGCACCAGAGCGATACCCACCAGGGCGCCCTGGATCTGCTCCATCGACTTACGGGTCGCTTCCTTGGGCGAGAGCCCCTCCTCGGCCATCACCCGCTCGACGTTTTCCACCACCACGATGGCATCGTCCACCAGCAGGCCGATGGCCAACACCATGCCGAACATGGTCAGGATGTTGATGGTGAAACCGGCGGCCAGCAGCACCGCGAAGGTACCCAGCAGGACTACCGGTACGGCCATGGTCGGAATCAGGGTGGCCCGGAAGTTCTGCAGGAACAGGAACATCACCAGGAACACCAGCAGGATCGCCTCACCCAGGGTCTTGACCACCTCGTGAATGGACGCGGTCACTACCGGCGTGGTGTCATAGGGATAGACCACGTCCATGCCTTCGGGCATGAACGGTTTGAGGCGGTCGATGGTGGCGTGGACCGCCTTGGCGGTGTCCAGGGCGTTGGCCCCGGTGGCCAGACGCAGGGCCATACCCGAAGCCGGCTTACCGTTGAACTGGGCATCGATGGACGAGTTCTCGCCACCCAGTTCGATCCGCGCGACGTCACGCAGCCGAACCTGGGCACCGCTCTGATCCACCTTGAGGAAGATCTTGCCGAATTCCTCGGCCGAGGTCAGGCGGGTCTTGCCGATGATGGTGGCGTTGAGCTGCTGGCCCTTGACCGCCGGCAGGCCACCGAGCTGACCCGAGGCGATCTGCACGTTCTGGCTGCTGACCGCATTGCTGACATCGACCGGGGTCAGCTGATACTTGAACAGCTTGTCCGGATCCAGCCAGATACGCATGGCGTACTGCGAGCCGAATACCTGGAAGTCGCCGACACCGCTGGTCCGCGCGATGGGATCCTGCATGTTGGAGACGATGTAGTTGGACAGGTCGTCCTTGGTCAGGGAGCCGTCCTTGGAGACCAGGCCCACCACCATCATGAAGTTGCGCTGGTACTTGGCGACGCGGATACCCTGTTGCTGCACTTCCTGTGGCAGCAAGGGCGTCGCCAGCTGCAGCTTGTTCTGCACCTGGACCTGGGCGATGTCCGAGTTGGTACCCTGATTGAAGGTCACGATGATGGTCATGCTGCCGTCGGAGTTGGACTCCGAGGAGATGTACCTGAGGTTGTCGATCCCGTTCATCTGTTGCTCGATGACCTGGACCACGGTGTCCTGCACCGTCTGCGCCGAGGCGCCAGGATAGGTCACCTGGATCGAGACCGCCGGAGCGGCGATGTTCGGGTACTGGTTGATCGGCAGATTGACGATCGCCAGGATGCCGGCGAGCATCATCACCAGGGCGATTACCCAGGCGAAGATGGGCCGGTCGATGAAGAACTTTGACATCGGGCGCTCCCTTTATTGGCCCTGACCGGCCGGCTGCTGCTCGGCGGAGGCGACGTTGCCGGCAGGCTTGGCAGTGACACTGGCGCCGGGTTTAACCTTCTGCAGACCTTCGGTGATGACCTTGTCACCCGCTTTGATGCCTTTGGATACCAACCAGTCCGCACCCAAGGCCCGCTCGGTCACCAACTCGCGCAGCTCGACCTTGCCTTCCCCATTCACCACCATGGCGGTGGGCTTGCCCTTCTGATCACGTGTGACCCCTTGCTGGGGTACCAGGATGGCATTCTGGCGCACCCCCGATTGCAACTGGGCACGCACGAACATGCCGGGCAGCAGCAGCTTGTCGGGGTTGGGGAATTCGGCACGGATGGTCACCGAGCCGGTGCCCTGATCCACCGAGACCTCGGCGAACTTGAGCTTGCCGGAACGGCTGTAGGCACTGCCGTCTTCCAGCATCAGCTTGACCTCGGCGGCGTTCTCGCCCTGCACCTTCTGCAGTTGACCACTGTCCAGCTCGCGGCGCAGACGCAAGAGGTCGGTGGCGGACTGGGTGACGTCGACATAGATGGGATCGAGCTGGGTGATGCTGGTCAGGGCGGTGGTCTGATCGGCGGTGACCAGGGCGCCTTCGGTCATCATCGAGCGGCCAATGCGGCCGGCGATGGGCGCGGCGACCTTAGTGTAGGCCAGATTGATCTCGGCATTGCGCAGGGCGGCCCTGGCCGATTCCACCTGGGCTTCATTCTGCCGCTGCATGGACAGCGCATCGTCGGCTTCCTGCTTGCTGATCGCCTGTTCCTTGACCAGGGCGCCATAGCGCTGGGCCTTGAGCCGGTTCGACGCCAGGGTCGCCTGGGCCTGGGCCAGGGAGGCCTTGGCGGAATTGACGTTGGCTTCGTAGGTGCGCGGATCGATCTGATACAACTGCTGGCCAGCCTTCACGTCGGCACCTTCGGTGAAGGAGCGCTTGAGCAGGATGCCGCTCACCTGGGGCCGCACCTCGGCGATACGGAAGGCGGAGGTACGCCCGGGGAGTTCGTCGGTCAGGGTGACGGTGCGGGGTTGCACCGTCACCACCCCGACTTCCGCAGGCTTCTGCTGTTGCTGCTGCTGGTCCTTGTTGTCCTGCTTGCCGCAGGCGCCCAGGGCCAGGGCCACGGCCAGCAGGGCGGGAGCGAAAAAGGCATGCGCCGGCTTGATCTGCATATCAAAAGTCCTTGAAAGCGGGGAAATGAGCATGCGCAGCGCGCCTTGTGGATCCGCACCGGCTCGAGCATAGGATATTGTTATCAGACAAATATACTTACGTTCACGACTGTTTGTAAATAACCCAAGTGCCATGCTCGGGTATTTCGCCGGATACGACGACCCCTCGCGAAAACGACTATTCCGAGAAAAGTCAGGCCGGTGCGGCCGACCTCGGTAGCAGACCATGCGGCGGGAGCCGAGTTCTGCCGGGGAATCCCGGTGGCGCCCGGCTCGTCGGCAAAGACGACCAGGCACAAAAATGCCGGACGAATCCGGCATCTTTGGTTACAACCTGCAGGCGTCCCGTTACTGGCGCACGCCTTCGAAGGACAGCATGAATTCCACTTCCTGGGATTTCGGGCCGAGGTCCTTCTGGATGTTGAAGTCCTTGAGCTTGAGGGTGGTGGTGCCCTCGAAGCCGGCACGGTAGCCGCCCCACGGGTCCTTGCCCTCGCCCATGAAGTGGGCCTTGATGGTGACCGGCTTGGTCACGCCGTTCAGGGTCAGGTTGCCGGTGACGTCGGCGGTGCCGTCGCCAGTGGGGGTGACCTTGGTCGATTCGAAGCTGGCCTGGGGATGGGCGGCGACGTTGAGGAAGTCGGCGCTGCGCAGGTGCTTGTCACGCTCGGCGTGGTTGGTGTCGACGCTGTCGGTGTTGATGGTCACCTTGACCTTGTCGGCGGCCGGATCCTTGGCATCGAAGCTGAAGTTGCCGTCGAAGTCCTTGAAGGTGCCGTACAGCCAGCTGTAGCCCAGGTGCTGGATACGGAACTGAATGAAGGCGTGCTGGCCCTGCTTGTCGATCTTGTAGTCGGCGGCCATGGCCTGGCCAGCGCCCAGCAGAGCGGTACCCAGGGCCAGGGCGGCAACGGTTTTCTTCAGCATTGGATGGAGCTCCATGTGGTGGTGGGAAGCGAACATCAGGAAGGGGTGTGGACCCGGCCGAGCATGCGGACCAGGGTGCCGTCGCGGTCGACGAAGTGGTGCTTGAGCGCGGCCAGCATGTGCAGGCCGGCCAGGATGATCAGCGTCCAGGCGAACCAGAGGTGGATCTTGCCGGCGGTATCGGCCTGCTCCGGCAGGCCGCTCAGGGTCGCCGGAACCTTGAACCAGCCGAAGACATCGATGGCCACGCCATCGGCGGTGGAGATGAGGTAGCCGGCCACCATGACGCTGAGCATCAGCCCGTAGAGCAGGAAGTGCCCGGCACCCGCGGCGCGGCGCACCAGGGGGCTGCCCTCCACCGGCGGCGGCGGACTGACCAGGCGCCAGAGCAGGCGCAGCACCAGGGCGATCAGCAAGAGGATGCCGGCGCTCTTATGCAGTTCGGGGGCGGTGTGGTACCAGGTGTCGTAGTAGTCCAGGGTGCGCATCCACAGGCCGGAGGCGAACATGGCGACGATCGCCAGGGCCATGACCCAATGCAGAACCAGACTTACCAGACCGTAGCGAAGGCCATCGTTGCGCCAGTGCATCGCTTTTCTCTCCTGAAAAAGCTTTGCCTAAGCCTAGCCGCAAACGTATCGATGGAAAGCGGAAAAAGTCTCGACTCAATATCGAAGGAATCGATGGATCGGACGGCGCGCGCGCGCCCGTCCGCTCCGGCCCAGACGCTGCACGATGGCAGCGCCCGGGCTCGGGCCTCGATCAGAACGACCAGTGGAACAGCTTCCAGAAGAAGCCGTGCTCGCCACTGTCCTTGGCCGGCGCGGCTTCGGCGGCCTTGGGCGCGGTAGCGGGCTGGGCCTGGGCCTTGGCGCTCGTGGCGACCGGCACCACGGCCTTGCCGGCCTTGAGATCGCGCACCTGCCCGGCGGCGCGCTGACCGCTGGCCAGGGCGCCTTCCAGGGTGCCCGGATGCAGCGGATCGGTGTGCTCGCCGGCGAAGATCACCCGGCCGGTGGGCTTTTCCCACAGCCGCCAGTAGCGGGTGATCTGGCCCGGGCCATAGGCCAGGTAGGCACCGCCCACGCCCGGATCGCGACTGTAGCGGCGGACTTCGTAGCCGGAGAAGGCACCCCGGGCCTTGGGATAGAAGGCATGGAAGCGGATCAACACCTGGTCGACCATCTGCTTGTCGCCGAAGGCCTGCACCAGGCGCGCGCTGTCGCCGGCCAGGTTGACCAGCACATTGGCGCCGCCCTTGACGTCCGGCTCCACCCACAGCATGCCCAGGCCCTGGTCGCTGTAGATCTCGCCGCTCATGCGCGACTTGCTGTCCCACACCGGAGTCTTGAACTTGAGCAGGATCTGGTCGCGCCAGCCGTAGGTGGTGCCCTTGATGGCGGCCTGCTGGGTGGCGTCCAGCGCCGGGGTCATCTGCACCTGGCCGAGGGCGCGCAGCGGCACCGCCATCACCACGTAGTCGGCCTTGTAGCCAGCGTTGCCGGCCTTGACCGTCACGCCGCTCGGATCCTGGACGATGCTCGACACCTTGCTGTCGGTCTTGATCGTCTTGATCTGCTTGACGAAGGCCTGGGCCAGGACGTCGCTGCCACCGGGCAGCCGCGAGGCGCGCAGGTCCTTGTCCTCTACGCCGCGATAGACGCGGGTCTGCTGGGCCAGATAGAGCAGCGACAGCCGCGAGGGCTCGTCGTAGCGGACGCGGATGCGCTGGTTGATCAGCTGGCGGGCCACCGGCGGTAGATTCTGCTTGTCCAGCCAGGTGGCGGCGTTGATCTGGTCGAGGGCGTGCAGGGTCGGGGTGGCGGTCGGCTGCAGCGGATCGCTGATGGCGGCCGCCAGGTCGTCCAGGGACTTGTCGACGCGCTTCAGGGCATCGGCCACGGCCGGCATCTTCTGCGTCAGGTCTTCCTGGGAATAGTACTGGCCTTCGATCAGATAGCCCGGGGTGCGCACGAAGGACGGCGCGTCCACGGTCTTGAGCTTGAAGGTGTCCAGGTAGTGGTTGAGCACCGGCTGGGCCTTGGTGTCGCCGATCCATTCGCTGGAGGCGAGGCCGGAACGACCGCCGACGCGCGCGCCGGCTTCCAGCAGGGTCACGTTCCAGCCGGCCTGCTGCAGTTCATAGGCCGAGGCCAGACCGGCCAGGCCGGCACCGACCACGATCACCGAGGGACCACTGGGCGCGGCGGGTGCCGCGGCAGCCTTTTCCGGCGCCTTGTGCGTCTCTTTGTGGGCCTTCTCGGCAGCGCCTGCGCTCAGGCTGGTAGCGAATACGCCGGCTGCCAAGCAGACGGTAAAACCTGTCCAACGCGACGACATCTTTTCTAGACTCCTGGGACCGGGAAACGGCGGTGGCGCAGCATACGCCAGCGGCCCCAGGGCAACCAGACGGCGCCATGACCGGCAATCGGCCCGCGCCTTGCTCCCGTCGCGCGCCCTGGCTTAGGCTTGCGCCCCCTTTTTATCGCCGGGCCCGCCGCCAGGAGACCGCCAATGACCAATCACGACTGGATGCGCCGTGACCTGGAGGTGCTCTGGCACCCCTGCACCCAGATGAAGGATCACGAGCAGCTGCCGGTGATCCCGATCCGCCGTGGCGAAGGCGTCTGGCTGGAGGACTTCGACGGCAAGCGCTACCTGGACGCCGTCAGTTCCTGGTGGGTCAATGTCTTCGGCCACGCCAATCCGCGCATCAACGAGCGCATCAAGGCCCAGGTCGACCAGCTGGAGCACGTCATTCTCGCCGGCTTCAGCCACCAGCCGGTGATCGAGCTGTCCGAGCGCCTGGTCGCCCTGACCCCGGCCGGCCTCGACCGGGTGTTCTATGCCGACAATGGTTCCTCGTGCATCGAGGTGGCGCTGAAGATGAGCTATCACTACTGGCGCAACGTGGGCCAGCCGGACAAGCGCCGCTTCGTCACCCTGACCAACAGTTACCACGGCGAGACGGTGGCGGCCATGTCGGTGGGCGACGTGGCGCTGTTCACCGAGACCTACCAGGGCCTCTTGCTGGACACCCTCAAGGTGCCCAGTCCCGATTGCTACCTGCGCCCTGAGGGCGTGGACTGGGAAGCGCATTCGCGGCAGATGTTCGCGCACATGGAGCGCACCCTGGCCGAGCACCACGCCAGCGTCGCCGCGGTCATCGTCGAGCCGCTGATCCAGGGCGCCACCGGCATGCGCATGTACCACCCGGTCTATCTGCGCCTCCTGCGCGAGGCCTGCGACCGCTATGGCGTGCACCTGATCCATGACGAGATCGCCGTGGGCTTCGGCCGCACCGGTACGATGTTCGCCTGCGAACAGGCCGGCATCCGCCCGGATTTCCTCTGCCTGTCCAAGGCCCTCACCGGCGGCTACCTGCCGCTGGCCGCCTGCCTGACCACCGAGGCGGTCTACCAGGCCTTCTACGACGACTACCACACCCTGCGCGCCTTCCTGCATTCCCACAGCTATACCGGCAACCCGCTGGCCTGCGCCGCCGCCCTGGCGACCCTGGACATCTTCGCCGAGGACGACGTCATCGAAGCCAACAAGCCCCTGGCCCGGCGCATGGCCGAGGCCACCGCGCACCTGGCCGAGCATCCCCAGGTAGGCGAAGTGCGCCAGACCGGCATGGCCCTGGCCATCGAGATGACCGCCGACAAGGCCCGCCGCACCCCCTACCCCTGGCAGGAGCGCCGCGGCCTGGCCGTCTATCAGCACGCCCTCTCCCGCGGCGCCCTGTTGCGCCCGCTGGGCAACGTGGTCTACTTCCTGCCGCCCTATGTCATCACCCCCGAGCAGATCGACTTTCTCGCCGAGGTGGCGAGCGAAGGCATCGACCTCGCCACCCGCACCTCGGTCAGCGTCGCCCTGAGCGACCTGCACCCCAACCACCGCGATCCCGGCTGATCTGGAGTCCGCCATGCGTCTCACCCGCTGCCATCTCGACCTGCCCCTGGCCCTCGGCCGCCTGGACCTGCCCGAGGCCCAGGCCCACTACCTGGGCCGCGTGCTGCGCCTGGCACCGGGGGATGCCGTGCAGCTGTTCGACGGCAGCGGCCGGGAATACCTCGGCCAGGTCACTGCGGTGGGCAAGAAGACCCTCAGCGTCGACCTGACCGAGGAACTGCCCGGCCAACCCGATTCGCCGCTGCGGATCCACCTCGGCCAGGGCCTGTCCCGTGGCGAGCGCATGGACTGGGCGATCCAGAAGGCCACCGAACTGGGGGTGGCCGAGATCACTCCGCTGGTCAGCGAACGCTGCGAGGTACGCCTCAAGGACGAACGCGCCGACAAGCGCCTGCAGCACTGGCGCCAGGTCGCGGTCAGCGCCTGTGAACAGTGCGGTCGCTCCACGGTGCCGCTGATCCATCCGCCGCAGCTGCTGGCCGACTGGCAGGCCAGCGTGACCGCCGACCTCAAGCTGGTGCTGCACCCGGTGGCCGAGCCTCTGGAGAGCCATGCCCACCCCACTCGTCTGGCGCTGTTGATCGGCCCCGAAGGCGGCCTGAGCGAGGCCGAAGTCACGGCTGCCCGCGCCGCCGGTTTCCAGCCGGCCCGCCTAGGGCCGCGAGTGCTGCGCACCGAGACCGCCCCGGTGGTGGCCCTGAGCGTGGCCCAGCAACTCTGGGGTGATTTCCAGACCCCCTGATCTGCCCCTCGGGCCGCTGCCCTCGGCGGTCCGTCCCTTTCCCCACGGATAGTTTTGGAGCCCTGGATGACCCTACCCTCTCGCCCCTACGCCGCCTTCCTGTTCGACATGGACGGCACCCTGCTCACCAGCGTGGCGTCCGCCGAACGCGCCTGGAGCACCTGGGCACTCGGCCACGGCCTCGACCCGGCGGACGTCCTCGCGGTGATGCATGGCGTGCGAGCGGTGGAGACGGTGAAGCGCTTCGCGCCCGCCGGCGCCGACATCGAAGCCGAGACCCGTGCCATCACCGAACTGGAGATCGCCGATGTCGCCGACATCCAGGAGATCCCCGGCGCGGCGGCCTTCCTCGCCAGTCTGCCAGCCGGCAGCTGGGCGCTGGTCACCTCGGCCTCGCACCGGCTGGCCGAAGTGCGGCTCGCCGCCGCCGGCATGGCCCTGCCGCCGGTGATGATCTGCGCCGAAGACGTCACCCAGGGCAAGCCCGCGCCGGACTGCTTTCTGGCAGGTGCGCGCAAGCTGGGGGTGGAGATCGGCGACTGCCTGGTGTTCGAGGATGCCCACGCCGGCTTTGCCGCGGCCAAGGCCGCCGGCGCCGATGCGGTGGCCATCACCGCGACCCATCGCCAGCCGCTGGACCTGGGGCTGCCGACCCTGGCCGACTACCGCGGCGTCGGCATCAGCCGTGATGAAAGCGGCGCCATGCGCCTGACTCAGGTCTAGAAGACGCCCGCGGCGGCGAGGCGCTCTTCCACCCCGATCAGATCGGGAATGCGCGCCGTGCCGCCTTCGTAGGCCACGGCGCCCAGCTCCAGGGCGGCCAGGGGCACCTCGGCGGCGACCAGCTCGGGGGTGATGCGCAATGAGCGCGGAATGCTGCGGATCAGCAGTGCCAGGAATCGCACCCGCTCACGCCCCCCCAGGGCGTTGAGGATGGCCACCCGCGCATGGCGATCGCCATCGAATTGCGCGGCACTGCCGCTGGAAAGCGCTTCGAAACTGATCAGCGGCAGACGCAGATCGCGCCAGGCGACCTGGCCCAGGCACCAGTCCGGCTGCACCGGCAGCGGCCGGATCTCGCGACAGGGCACCAGCTCGGCGACCGCCGCGTTGGGCAGCAGCAGGGTACGGTCGGCCAGGGTCAGCAGCAGACCGGTCAGGTGTTCGGCGGGTGCGGCGGTCGACATGGGGAATTCCTTTAGCTTCGCTGCTCGGCCAGGCGCGCCACCAGGGCTTCGGCCAGGCCGCGGGGATCGGCGGTAAGGGTCGTGAGACCCGATTCGCGCAGGCTTTCCGGCATGCTCGGGGCGATGCAGGTGCTCGCCGACTGGGTCCAGAGCGTGCCACCGCGACGTCGCACATAGGGCGCCGAGGCGGTGCCGTCGTTGCCCATGCCACTGAAGACGATGACCCCGCAGCGCGCGCCGAACTGCTGCGCCAGGTTGAGCATCATCTGGCTGATCGACGGCGTATAGGGCTCGGGCCAGGCGCGCTCGACGATGTCCAGGGCACCAGTGGCGCGAAAGGTCAGTTCCTGCTGGGTCGGCACCACCACCACCTCGCCGCAGCGCACCGGCTCACCCGGGCGCGCGCCCTGGATATGCCACTGACTGTGCCGGCCGACCGCGCGCAGCAGGTTGGCGGCAAAGCCGTCGCCGATGTGCTGGGCATAGAGGAAGCCGACCGGCAGCCCCCCCGGCAGGGCATCGAGAAAGGCCTTCACCGCCGCCGGCCCGCCCAGGGAGGCGGCCAGCAGCCAGACCTCGGGCGCCGGATCGCCGGCTGGCAGCGGCAGATTGGCCAGAGGTTCGGGCAGGGTCAGGCGCGGCGGTCGCGGCTGGTCCTGCAGCAGGGTCTCCAGGGCCGGGCCGACCGCCGCCACCGGATCGCCGATCAGGCGCTTGAGCTTGCCGATCAGGCGCTTCTCCCACTGGGTGAAGGGATCGGTGAAGCGCTCCGGCGCCTGGCCTTCGCCAAACAGGATGGGCACCTCGGCCCCCTCCAGCAGCGCGTCCACCAGCGATGATTCCTCGGTCTGGCTCAGGTCGATCAGCCACAGATCGGTCGCCACGGTGGGCCAGGCCGCTTCGTCGAAGCGCTCCGGATCGCTGTTGAGGACGACGTGATAGCCATTGTCGGCCAGCACCTGCTGCAGCACGTGGCGCTGCAGCGGACTGTCGGCCAGGATGGCGACGCGGGCGGTGTGCATCTCAGTCATGTTCCCTGACCAACCGATGGATGTGGGCCAGGAGTTCGCTCTCCTGGTAGGGCTTGCCCAGGTATTCGTTCACGCCCAGGCTCAGCGCCCGCTCGCGGTGCTTTTCCCCGGTACGGGAGGTGATCATCACGATCGGCAGGCCCTTGAGGCGCGCGTCGTGGCGCACCAGGCTCGCCACCTCGAAGCCGTCCATGCGCGGCATCTCGATGTCCAGCAGCAGGATGTCCGGCTGCCGCTCCTGCAACTGGGCAATGGCGTCCACCCCGTCCTTGGCGGTGAAGACCTCCATGCCGTGGCGTTCCAGCAGGCGACTGGTGACCTTGCGCACCGTGACCGAATCGTCCACCACCATGACCAGCGCCGGCCGGGTGACCTCGGCCACCGTGGCCGGACCCTGCGCCAGCCGGACGAGTTCTTCGCCGCTGGCGCGCTGGCTGCGGATCATCGCCAGCAGGTCGAGAATCACCACCACGCGCCCGTCCCCCAGCAGGGTGGCACCGGACAGCCCCGGTACCCCGGCGAATTGCGGACCGAGGCTCTTCACCACGATCTCCCGCGAGCCGGCCACCGCATCCACCTGCACGGCCACCGCGTATTCGGCGGAACGCACCAGCACCACCGGCAGCGGCAGACTCTGGCCGCTCAGTTTGGGCTGCTGGCCGTTGTTGAGCAGATGCCCCAGGTAGCGCAGGTCATAGTGCTGGCCGCCGTATTCGAAGGTCGTCGCGCCCGGGCGGTAATAGCGCTCGAGATCGGCTGCGGTCACCCGCACGATGCCCTCGATGGTGTTGAGCGGCACGGCATAGAGGTCGTCGCCGGCATGCACCATGAGCGCGCGGTTCACCGACACGGTGAACGGCAGGCGGATGGTGAAGCGCGTCCCCTCGCCCGCCACGCTGTGGATGTCCATGTCGCCGCCGAGTTGCTTCACCTCCTGGTGCACCACGTCCATGCCCACGCCCCGCCCGGAAATCTGGGTGACGGTCGGCGCCGTGGAGAAGCCGGACTCGAGGATGAATTGCAGCAGCTCCTCGTCGGCGAGCTGCGCGTCTTCCGCCATCAGGCCGCGCTCGATGGCCTTGCGGCGCACCGCGGCCAGGTCGATGCCACGGCCGTCGTCGGCCAGGGTCAGGATGATGTCGCCGCCTTCACGGCGCAGATCCAGGCTGATCACGCCTTCGGCCGGCTTGCCGGCGCGCTGGCGTCCGACGGCGTCCTCGACCCCATGGTCGATGGCGTTACGCAGCATGTGTTCCAGCGGCGGAATGATCCGCTCGAGCACGGTGCGGTCCAGCTCGCCTTCGGCGTTGCCGACCCTGAGCTCGATCGGCTTGTCCAGTTCGGCGCTGACCTGGCGTACCACCCGCTGCAGCCGTGGCACCATGCGCTCGAAAGGCACCATGCGCGTCTGCATGAGGCTTTCCTGCAACTCGGTATTGACCCGCGCCTGTTGCAGCAGCAGGGTCTCGGCATCGCGATTGCGCTGGCCCAGGGTGTTCTTCAGATCCAGGAGGTCGGAAGCCGATTCGAACAGCGCTCGGGACAGCTGCTGCAGCTGGGAATAGCGATCCAGCTCCAGGGGATCGAAATCCTCATAGCCGGCGCGATCCACGTCTTCGTGGTGACGACTGATGATCTGCGCCTGGGTTTCGGTATCCAGCCGGCGCAGTTGATCGCGCACCCGCTCGATGGTGGCTTCCATCTCGCCGAGGGTGGTGCCGATGTCGCTGACCTGCTGTTCGACGCGACCGCGGAAGATCGAGGTCTCGCCGGCCAGGTTGACCAGTTGCTCCAGCAGCGCGGCCGGTACCCGCACCAGCTCCTGGGACGAACGCCGCTGCGCCGCCTGCTGGCGGACCTGCTGCAGGCGCTGCACGAAGGGCAGCGGGGCAACCGGGACCGCGGGCGTCTCGGCCGCGACCATGACGGGGCCCGCCGCGCTGTCTCGCTCAGGCAAGGCAGCAGGCGGGTGCTCGACGGCGGATTCGACGTCCGGGGCTGCAGGCGCTTCCTCCCCGGCAACGTCCGCGGCCGGTGGCCGCTCAGCCTCGAGCACGGCTTCCGGTTCGGCCTCGGCCGTCTCGACCGGCTCGGGAGCCGCACTCGCCTGGGCGGCGGCCGGCAGCGACAGCTGGGCTACCGCCAGCTGCAGCCCGTCGATCCCCTGGGTCGCCAGGGCGCGTACCCGTTCGCGGTCGCCCTCGCTCAGCCCCACGGCGAGCGAGCGCAATTCCGCCAGTTGCTGTTCCAGTTCGTGGGCCTGCTCACCCAGGCCGTGCAGACCGGCTAGGCGCGCACCGCCCTTGAGGGTATGCAGGCAGCGCAGCAACTCGTCCACCGCCACGTCGGGCGCGGCCGGCCAGTCCGCCAGGGCCTCGTCCATGCTGACCAGCAGGTCCTGGGCTTCCTCCATGAAGATTTCGAGGATTTCCGCATCGGTTTCGGCGTCGAAGACCGGTGCAGCGCCTGCGGGGGCGGCTGTCACGCCAGCCGTCAGCGGCTCGCCGCGGTAGTCGCGCAAGGCCTCGACCAGGTCGCCAGCCGGGACCGGGGTCTGGCCCTGGGCCAGGGCTTCGAGTTGCTCGTGCAGCCGGTCATGGCAGCGCTGCAGCAGGTCGCCCAGCTCCGCGCCGGGCTTGATCCGTCCGCGCGCCAGCCCTTCGTAGAAGGCCTCCAGGGCATGGGCCAGGTCACCGATGGCATCCACCTCGGCCAGGCGCGCACCGCCCTTGAGGGTATGCAGGTCGCGCAGCAGGGATTCCAGTTCGAGACTGTTGCGCGGCTCGGCTTCCCAGGCGTGCAGCGAGCTCGCCATGCTGTCGAGCAGATCGCGACTCTCTTCGATGTAGATGGCCAGCAGCTCGGCGTCGGGCCCTTCATCCGCCTCCGGCACGGCGGCCATGGGCGCCGGCTCCCGCAGCGTGGACTCGGTATCCGTCGGCTGGTCCGCGATCGCTTCGCCGAGCTCGGGCTCGCTCGGGGCAGACCCGGCGGCGTCCAACACCGGCGGTTCATCGAGATGACCAGTGCGGATGCGCTGCAGGCGCTCGACCTGCTCGGCATGCTCACTGACCGGGTCACCCACCGCCAGCTCTTCGAGCTGCGCGGCCAGGCAGCCATGGGCATCGTGCAGGGGGTTGGCCAGTTCGGCGCCGCCGGCGAGACGGCCATCGAGCAGGCCTTCGTAGATGGCGTCCAGCTCCGTCGCCAGACGCGCGACCGGCATCACACCGGCCAGATGGGCGCCGCCCTTGAGGGTATGCAGATCGCGCTGCAAGGTGCCGAGGTGGAAGCGCTGCGGCGGCTCCACCAGCCAACGCTTCAGCGCCCGGTCGGCGCTGTCCAGCAGGTCCTGGGCTTCCTCGAGGAAGATCAGCTGCATCTCCGGATCGACGGACTCGGCAGCCTCGGGCTCGACGGTATCCGCCGACTCGCTGTCCGCCAACAGCGGCAGCGGCTCTTCCGGCTGCTCCAGCGACGCCAGGTCAGGCTCGGCTTCGGCTTCGGCTTCGGCTTCGGCTTCGGCTTCGGCTTCGGCGGGCAATTCGACGTCCAGCGCCCGCTCGGGTGCGACCGGCGTGGCCGTTGCCGGATCGAAGAGGTCTTCGGGTTCGGGCTCGGCCAGCAGGGTGGTGGCCGCCATGGGCAACCCGGCGAGAATGCCTGCCAGCAGGCCGCGCAGGCCCTGGATCCGCTCTTCGCTCAACGTGGCCCGCATGCCACCGGCCAGCTGATTGAGCATGCTGATCAGGGCTTCCTGGGCCTCTGCCGCTTCGCGGAAGAAGGCGTCGTCGGCGGGCAGCGAACCACTCGCCGCGGCGGCATAGACCACCTGCAGCGCTTCAGCGAGTTGCTCGACATCGGCCAGTCCGACCCGGGCGGCCCCATCGGCAAAGGTATTCAATCGCTCGGCCAGCAGATCCGGGCAGGCCGCCCGGTCACCGCCGGTCCGCCAGGCATTCAGGCGGTCATCGGCTTCCAGCAGCAGGTCCATTCCCGGCATCAGGAAATCGGTCAGCCGCAGGACGTCACGCTGCTCCGGCAGCGGTGCTTCGGGCAGCGGCAACTGGGGATTCAGCTCCTCCAGCAGCGCCTCGCAGGACGAGATGATTGCTGGCGCGCCTGCCAGCGGCGTTGCCAGCGACCCTTCGTCGAGCTCGCCCAGCCGCCGCTCCAGCAACTCGGCACCCTGGGCGAGCAAGGCGCACTCGGGTTCGGCGAAGGCGACATGGGCGAGCTTGTATTCCTTGGCCAGCCGTTCCAGCGCGGACGCCAGCTCGGCCATCGGCGAACTGCCCGCCATATGGGCACTGCCCTTGAGGGTATGCAGGGCGCGCAGCAGATTGTCGGAGACCGGCTGGGAACTGCCGGCTTCGGACTGCTCGAGAAAGCGGCGCACGGTTTCCAGGTGCGCCTGGGCCTCGGTACGGAAGATATCCAGCAGTTGGGTATCGGCTTCGGCGGCGGCGGGTGCCGCGACCCAAGGCTCGCCCCCCTCCGCCTTGGGGAGCGTCGTCAGCGCGGCGGCGGCTGCGCTGCCCGGGGAAGTACGCTCGGGCAAGGCTTCGTTACGGGCTAACGCATGAGCGGCGTGGGCCAGCCAGTCGACGTCGTCGCGCTGCCGCTGACGATTCTCGGCGTATTCCTCGACCAGCTCCGGCAGCAGGGCGCAGGTCTGCTCGACCACCGTCTGCAGGGCGGCGCTGTGCGCGACGCTGTGGTCCAGGCGGCGATTGAACAGATTTTCCAGGGCCCAGGCCAATTCACCGATGACCAGTGCCTGGACCATGCGGCCACTACCCTTGAGGGTGTGAAAATTGCGCCGCAATTCACCCAGCGCGGTGCGCTGCTCGGGTTCGGCCTCCCAGATCGGCAGCCAGCGTTCCAGCTCCGCCTGGACCTCGCCGGCCTCTTCGATAAAGACCTCGCGCAGTTCTTCCTCGACCGGCTCGGCGTCAGCCGCGGGCGGCAGCAGCGCTTGCGGCACTTGGGCCGCCGGGGGATTGATGGGATCGACCGGCGCGGCCAATACCTCGGCGATCGCATCGGCATCGGCGGTCGCCGGCAGCAGCCGATCCGGCTCGATGCCGGCCAGTCGCTCCTCGGATTCGTCGTGCGCGGGCTCGGTCTTGCCAAGCGCCTCGTCACTCGCCACCTCGACCGCTGCGCCTGCGTCCGCCTGGAGCTCGGCGGTCAGCGGCGCTTCCGCTGCGGTGGGCTCGGACTCGGCAGGGGAAGCTTCTCCGGTCTCTACAGGCTCCTCGACCGGCAGGGCGGTGAGCTCCAGTGCCTCTTCGGCCACCGGGTCCGCAAGCAGGGGCTGGTCTTCCGGCAGATCCTGAACCGGCGTCGCGACCTCGCTGGAGACCAAGGGCGCTGCCGCCACCTCGCCATCGCCAGCCGCGCTCGGCGGATAGCCGAGCGCGATGAGACTCTCGTCGGCGATGTCGAGAATCATGTCGTGGGGCGTGGACGGGTCTTCCGCCAGGCGCTCCAGGTAGTACTCGACGCTGGTGATGGCGTCGGCCAGGGTGTCCAGACTCTGCCAGTCGGGCACGGCCTGCTTGCCCAGCAGTTGCTGGCAGATGTAGTCGTTGGCCGCCTGCACCTGGGCCGCGGCCCGCTCCAGCGGAATCATCGCCAGGCCGCCACGGACCTGGGTCAGCAGCAGGGGCACCGACTCCAGGTGGACATGGTTCCACTGGGAGGCGATGAACTCGATGATGGCGTCCTTGGATTGCTCCAGGCCATTGCGCGCCTCGCGCACCACCACCCGATGCAGCTGATCGATGTCGGTGGTGGGCAGCCGGCTCTCTTCGGCATCGCCCACCTCGTTGCCACTGACCATGCCGGCCAGGGTGGCTTCGACATAGAGCAGCGCCCCGGCGATATCCATCAGGGCGGCGTCGCTGGCCTCGCGTACGCCCTCGGCCAGTTCGGCCACGGCCCCGTGCTGTTCCAGCACCACCTTGCGCGGCTGACCGAAGCCCAGCACCGCCAGGGTATCGGCGATCTGCTTGAGCGGGGCCAAGAGGCCGCGCAGGCTGGCGGGCTGCTGGCGATCGCTGCGCACGAACAGGTCCAGGCTGTCCTTGATCTGCACCAGCTCTTCGCAGAGCGCGGTCACCACCGAGCGCATGGCTTCGCGATCCGGGCCGACGATGCGCGAGCGCTCGAAGCCCACCAGTTCGGCATCCGGCAGGGCCTCGTCGAGACGATAGTGCGCCTTGAGCGCAGCGATGCGCGGACTCTGCACCGGCGCCTTGGCCAGGTAGAACAGCAGATTCTTCAGCAGATCGGCCGGCGCCGGCTGGTTGAGGGTGGTCACCCCATCGCTGATGAGTCGCTTGAGTTCACGATCCAGTTGCCGGAGCAGGCCGCGGATCGAACTGCTGTTGTCCAGCTCGCCGGCCTGCAGCAATTCGGTGAGGCCCGCCGCCACCGGCCAGAGCGCGCCAAAGGGCGAACCGGCGCAGAGCTGGTCCAGTCGCTCGAAGACCCGCAGCAGGTAATCCAGGTGCAGCTGGACATCGCGGTCGCGGAACAGTCCGACCTGGGCGCCCTGCAGCGCCTGGCGCAGCTTGCGCAGGCGCGGCAGCCAGTCCGGCGCGGCGCGGTCGGCCAGTTCGGCGTCGCTCAGCGACAGCGGCGTGGCGGAGAGATCCGGCGAGAACAGGCTGGTCTCGGACAGCAGCTTCTCGCCGCGCGCCGAACGCAGGTCGTTGAGCAGCGGCAGGATAGCCAGCGGCAGATCGCGGCGGGCCTCGAGGACCCGATCCAGATAGGGCGGCACCTGCAGGATGGCCTGCATCAGCACTTCCAGCGCCTCGTCCGAGCTGTTCACCCGCTCTTCGTGAAGGGCCTGCAGCAGCAGCTCCATCTCCTCGGCGAGCAGCGCGGCGCCATAGAACTCCACCATCTGCAGGGTGCCGTAGACCTGGTGCACATAGGTCCGGCAGAAACCCAGGCGGCTACGGTCGTGCGGGTTGTCGACGAACGCCTCGAGCGCCTTGCGGGCCTGCTGCAAGGTTTCGGCGATCTCTCCCTTGACCCACTCGAGGGCTACGTAGTCGTGTCGATCGATCATCTCGGCTCCTGTCATGCCGGGTGGGCTGGCTGGCGGGTGAACGCCAGGACTTCGGGATGATCGACGGGTACCAGTTGCGGGTGGCTCCAATTGCTCACCTCACCGACACCCAGGACCAAGAGCCCACCCGGTGCAAGCCGCTGGACCAACTGGTTGAGCAGGTCTCGACGCAGCCAGCGGCGGAAATAAATCAGCAAGTTCTGACAAAAAATGACATTGAGCCCCTGCAAGGGGGCCTGGCCCAGTTCCAGCACATTGAGCCGGGCAAAGCACAGTCGCTCCGCCAACCCGGCGGCAACGTCGAAGTTGCCGTCGCCGCGGGGACGAAAATACCGCTCGCGCAGGGCGGCCGGCACCCCGGCCAACCGCTGCAGGCTGTAGGTACCCTGCCGCGCGTGGCGCAGGGCTTCGCTGCTGATGTCGGTACCGGTCAGGGCGAACGTCAGGGGGCGTGGCTGCCGTGCCAGAGCTTCGGCGGTACTGATGGCCATCGAAAAGGCTTCCTCTCCACTGGCGCACCCCAGACTCCACAGGGTCAGACTGTCGCCCTCGGTGGTCGTGGCGAATTCGTTCACATAGTTTTCCAGCAGCGCGAAGGACGGCGGATGGCGAAAGAAGCGGGTGGCCTGGATGGTCAGTCGATCGAGCAGCCGGACCCATTCGATGCGCCCACCGATACCCGCGCAGACGACCTGGTAGTAGCTGTCGTAGTCCGTGATCGCCAGTTCGCGCATGCGCGCCGCCAGCTGGATCTGCAGAAAGCTGCGCTGGCGGTCGTCCAGCACCATGCCGGCTCGGGTTTCCAGCAACTGTCGCCAACGCTCGAAGTCCGCATCCGGCAGCTCGGGAGCACGGCGCAACGCCCAACTCGACTCCCCCACCCCGTCTCCCCCTCGCCACACCGCGATGTGGCCGCTGTGTTCAGCCCAGCGGCTGCTCGTTCGGCAGATTGAAGCCCGAGACCGAACGCCGCATCTCGCTGGCCAGCTTGGCCAGCTCGCCGATGCTGCGCGCGGTGGCGGTGGTACCGGCCGAGGTCTGCGAGGTGATCTCCTGAATCACGTTCATGGTGCTGGAGATGTGGCTGGCGGACGAAGACTGCTGGCGCGCGGCGTTGGAGATGTTCTGGATCAACCCGGCCAGGCTCTGGGACACCTTCTCGATCTCTTCCAGGGCCACACCGGCGTCCTGGGCCAGGGCGGCCCCGCGCACCACTTCCGAGGTGGTCTGCTCCATGGAGATGACCGCTTCGTTGGTGTCGGTCTGGATCGCCTTGACCAGGGCCTCGATCTGCTTGGTGGCGCCCGAGGAACGCTCGGCGAGGCGCTGGACCTCGTCGGCTACCACGGCGAAGCCGCGGCCGGCGTCACCGGCCATGGAAGCCTGGATGGCGGCGTTCAAGGCCAGGATGTTGGTCTGGTCGGCGATGTCGTTGATCAGGCCGACGATGTCGCCGATCTCCTGGGACGATTCGCCCAGGCGCTTGATCCGCTTGGCGGTGTCCTGGATCTGCTCGCGAATGCTGTCCATGCCGATGATGGTGTTGTGCACCACCTGGTTGCCCTTGTTGGCGATGGCCACGGAGCGCTCCGCCACCGCGGTGGATTCGGAGGCGTTGGTGGATACCTGGTCGATGGACACGGCCATCTCGTTGATCGCCGCGGAGGCCCCGGCGATTTCCTGGGCCTGGTGTTCCGAAGCCTCGGCCAGCACCGTGGCGGTGTCCTGGGACTCCTGGGCGGCGGCGGCCACCTGGACAGCGGTCTGGTTGATGGTTTCCACCAGTTCGCGCAACTGGTCGATGGAGTAGTTGATGGAGTCGGCGATGGCGCCGGTGAAGTCTTCGGTCACCGTGGCCTGCACGGTCAGGTCACCGTCGGCCAGGTCGGCGATCTCGTCCAGCAGGCGCAGAATGGCGGTCTGGTTGCGCTGGTTCTTCTCGTCGGTCTCGGCCAGGCGGCGGCGGGTGTCGCGGACCAGGATGTAGCCGATGCAGAGGATGGCGCCGAGGGCGATGAACACCAGCAGGTAGCTGCCCACGGTGTTGATCTTGCGGCTCTGGGCCAGCGACGCGTAGCCGGCGCTCAGGTCCGAGGCGGAACCGAGCAGCGCCTGGGAACCGCGGTAGATCAGGCCCACGGCGGAGCGGATCTGCAGCAGTTCGGGCGAGGTGGCGAGGATCTCGTCGACGTTGCCGGAGACGAATTCGAACAGCTTGTTGGCTTCGTTCAGGCGGCCGACCGCCTCGGGGTCGGTGATCCTGGCGATGCCCATGGAGGCGTTGCCTTCGCGCATGGCCTTGAGCACCCGGCCGAACAGGCTGGCGTCGCGACCAAAGCTGTCGGCCGCCTGCACCGCGGCTTCGTCGCCGGTGAGGATCTTGTTGATGGCGCCGAGGATCCGCTCGGCGAGCAGCGCCTGACGCTGGGCCACCACCACCTGACTGGCGGGCGCGCCGCGCTCGATCAGGATGTCGACGATCTCTTCGTTCTCGACCTGCAACTGGGGAATGGTGTCCGCCAGGGCGCCGGACAGCTGGTGCAGGGACAGTACCGTCTGCTCGCTGCCGAGCATGCTGTCGACCTGCTTGCGCTGGGCCTCCCACTGGGATTCCAGGGTATCCAGCCGCGGACGGAGGATCGCCGGCGACGGCGGCAGACCGGTCTGCGGATCGCCGTTGCGCAGGATGTTCAGGCGGCGCTCGAACTCGGTACGGGCCTGGCGCAAGTCCTTGAAGGCGTCGGCCTTGCCGGTGGCGGCCTCACTGGCGCTCTTGGCCAGCTGCTGCGAGAGGATGCGCAGCTCGGTGGCCTGGCCCTGGTACTGGTTGTCGTAGTTGGTCTGGGTGCCCAGGTACGCGAAGTTGGCGAACAGCAGCACGATCGCGACGATCAGCACCACGAACATGCCCGCGACCCACGCGTTGAGTTTCCCGGTATTGAGTTTGTTCATCAGCGGCCCCCGCCTGGACCTTGGTTCCTTTAGTTCTATCCTTGTCGGACGCCGGACCGATTCGCTTGAAACCGGTGTTCGGCGCCCTACCCCCACCCGTCGGCGACGGCTCCTGCCATCCCGACCCCGATCCGCCTCGCAGCGTCCGGACGTCTGGCGGCCTAGGCCGCGACGTCCATGAATTCGGGATGCTCGACCAAGGCGCGCGGGCTGCAGACCAGCCAGGGCACGTCGCGTTGGAAGACACCTTCCAGAAAGAAGTGCAGGCCCGACGGCACGCTGTCGGCGTGCTCGCGATAGGCCTCGATGTCGAAATGCTGCATACCCAGGACTTCGTCAACCGCCAACCCGACGAAGAGGTCGCCATGGTCGACGATCAGGATGCGCCGCTGTTTGCGCAGGGCCTGGATCTTCACGCCGAGGAACTGCCCGAGGTCGGCGATCGGCAGCAGGCGACCGCGCACGTTGGCCACACCCTTGAGCCACGGCTTGACGCCGGGCAACGCGGTGAAACGCGGCTCCGGCAGGATCTCGCTGACCTCGCCCATGGGAATCACGAAACGCAATTCACCGAGGCGGAAGCCGATACCGCTCCAGCTGCGCTGGTTTTCCTGTTGCGCCGGCAGACCGGCTGCCCGCTCGCGGCAGCGCAGATCGATCAGGCGCAAGAGTTCGTAGGGCGTGGTGGCGTCGCTCATAGGATTCCCTGCCCAGTGGGGCGCTGCCGTGAGAAACGGACGTCAGGCCTCAGCCTTGCAGGACACCCGCCAGGGTGCGCAGCAGGGTGTCTTCGTCGATGGGCTTGGTGAGGTAGTCCTTGGCGCCCTGGCGCTTGCCCCAGACCTTGTCGGTTTCCTGGTCCTTGGTGGTGACGATGACCACCGGAATATGGCTGGTCTCGGCATCCTTGGTCAGCTGCCGGGTAGCCTGGAAGCCGTTGAGGCCGGGCATGACGATATCCATCAGGACCGCGTCCGGCTTCTCCTGGCGGGCCAGGGCGACGCCGTCGGCGCCGTTCTCGGCCTTGAGCACCTGATGACCATGCTTTTCCAGCATGGCGGTGAGCTTGTACATCTCGGTGGGAGAGTCGTCGACGATCAGAATTCGAGCCATGAAAATTTCCTACTAGATAGAATCGCCCGCCTCAGGACACTCAGGACGCTTGTTCGAGCGGAGTGAAACTGGGGACGTGGGTCTTGATCGCACCGATCAGCTCTTCTTTGCTGAAGGGTTTGGTGAGGTACTGGTCAGAGCCGACGATGCGCCCCTTGGCCTTGTCGAAGAGTCCGTCACGGGAGGAGAGCATGATGACGGGCGTCGCGCGGAAGGCGCTGTTGTTCTTGATCAGCGCGCAGGTCTGATAGCCATCCAGTCGCGGCATCATGATGTCCACGAAGATGATATGGGGGTGGCTATCGGCGATCTTGGCGAGCGCATCGAATCCATCGATGGCGGTGATGACCTCGCAGCCAACTTTCTTGAGCAGGGTCTCGGCGGTCCGACGAATCGTCTTCGAATCGTCGATCACCATGACCTTCAGCCCTTCCGAATACTGTTCCATGTTCAAGCTACCAGCTCATCGTCGAGGAAACGTGAATGATGTCGATCCGGGCACTTTGGCGGCGCCTCTTTGTAGCACACAATACCGTGACGTACCACGCAGATCCTCTGATGACGGACCACCGGCCCGCCCGCCACGACGATCGCGCAAGCATTGGCACTGGAGGGGATCGAAGGGCTATTCTGACGCCTTGCCCACGTAGAACCGAGGTCTAGCGTCAATGAGTATCCGCCTGGGGATCGTCATGGATCCCATCGAACGCATCTCGTATAAGAAGGACAGCTCCATGGCCATGCTGTGGGCGGCCAAGGCGCGCGGCTGGACCCTGCACTATTTCGAGATGCAGGACCTGTACCAGGTCGATGGCGAGGCCCGCGGCCGCGGTCGGCAGCTGGACGTGTTCCAGGATCCGGAGCGCTGGTTCGCCTTTGGCGGCGACGTCGACCTGCCCCTGCGCGAGCTGGACGTGATCCTGATGCGCAAGGATCCGCCCTTCGACAACGAATTCGTCTATGCCACCTACCTGCTGGAGCAGGCCGAGCGTGGCGGCACCCTGGTGGTCAACCGTCCCGCCAGCCTGCGCGACTGCAACGAGAAGTTCTTCGCCACCCTGTTTCCCGAGTTGGCGCCGCCGACCCTGGTCAGCCGTCGCGCCGACATCATCCGCGAATTCGCCCGCACCCACGGCGACGTCATCCTCAAGCCGCTGGACGGCATGGGCGGCAGCTCGGTGTTCCGCCACCGCGAAGGCGACCCCAATCTCTCGGTGATCCTCGAGACCCTGACCGCCCACGGTACCCAGCAGATCATCGCCCAGCGCTACCTGCCGGGCATCAAGGACGGCGACAAGCGCATCCTGATGATCGACGGCGAACCCGTGGACTATTGCCTGGCGCGTATCCCGGCCCAGGGCGAGACCCGCGGCAACCTGGCCGCCGGTGGCCGGGGCGTCGCCCAGCCGCTGTCGGCGCGGGATCGCGAGATCGCCGCCACGGTGGGCCCGGAACTGCGCAAGCGCGGCCTGCTCTTCGTCGGCCTTGACGTGATCGGCGAGCACCTCACCGAGATCAACGTCACCAGTCCGACCTGCATCCGCGAGATCGATGCGGCCTATGACACCCGCATCGCCGAGCGCCTCATGGACGTGATCGCGCAGAAACGCGCGGGCTGAGGCGAGGGTCCGTGCCGCCCGTGGCGGCATGGACAACCGCGGACACAATCCGCAGACTGGCGCCAGCCCTGCCGCGCGCCCTCTGCCCTTGCCGACCCAGTCAATGCCCAGCACCGCCTCCTCCCCCGCCAGCCAGGTTCGTCCCGCCGACCGCCTGGGCTTCACGCTGCTCATCGCGACCCTGCTGCACGTCGTGCTGATTCTCGGTGTCGGCTTTGCGCTGCCCGAGCCTACCCAGATCAGTCGCACCCTGGAGGTGACGCTGGCCAGCTTCAAGAGCGACGAGGCGCCCAAGCAGCCGGACTTCCTGGCCCAGGAAAACCAGCAGGGCAGCGGCACTCTGGACAAGGCGGTGGCGCCGAGCACGCCGGTGCAGGCGCCTTTCCACGACAGCGAAATCCGCCAGGCCGCCCCGCCGGCCCGCAAGCCTGCGGCGGATCGAGCCCAGGCGCCCAAGGCGGCGGTGACCACCCGCGTCGCACGCCCCACCAAGGCCGAACCCAGTCGCGAGACGCCGGAGCGGGAGCAGCGCGATGCGCCCAGCCCCGAGTCCGACAGCCAGGCCGCCGAACTCGCCAGCCTGGAAGCCCAGCTGGCCGAGGAGCGCCAGCAATACGCCAAGCGGCCGAAGATCTGGCGGATCAACGCCGCCTCGACGCAAAAGGACAAGGGCGCCCGCTACAAGGAAGAATGGCGGCGCAAGATCGAGCGCATCGGCAATCTCAACTACCCCGAGCAGGCCAAGCGCGACCGGCTCTACGGCAGCCTGCGTCTGCTGGTGGCCATCAACAAGGACGGCTCGCTCTACGAGGTCCAGGTGCTGGAATCCTCGGGACGCCCGGTACTGGACCAGGCGGCGCTGCGCATCGTCCGGCTGGCGGCGCCCTTCGCCCCCTTCAGCGGCGATCTGGCCGACATCGACCGGCTGGAGATCATCCGCACCTGGCGCTTCGAGCGTGGCGACCGCCTGTCCAGTCAATAGCCCGGGACGCCGTTGGACTTGAAGCCGGACCGCGCAACCGGGAAACTTGCCGGTCATGAAGCCGACCTCCAGCACTACCCTACAGCACCAGCTCCTGATCGCCATGCCGCAGATGGACGATCCCAATTTCGCCGAGACGGTGATCTACCTCGTCGACCACGGCCCGGATGGCGCCATGGGCCTGGTGATCAATCGCCCCAATGGCCTGCACCTGGACGACCTGCTCGAACAGCTGCGTCCTGAGATACCGGCCACCCTGGAAGATGCCCAGGTCGTACTCTATGCCGGCGGCCCGGTACAGACCGATCGCGGCTTCGTGCTGCACGAAGCCGGCCCGGTGTTCCAGAACACCCTCGAGCTCGAGGCACTCAGCCTGACCACCTCGCCGGACGTGCTCTTCGCCCTCTCCGACGGCACCGGCCCGAGCCGCCACCTGATCACCCTGGGCTACAGCGGCTGGGGTCCTGGCCAGCTGGAAGAAGAACTGGCGGCCAATCTCTGGCTCACCACCCCGGCCACCAGCGCCCTGCTGTTCGAGACGCCGAGCGAGCAGCGCCTCGGCGCGGCCGCCGCCCTGCTGGGCGTCGACCTGCGCCTGCTCTCGCGCCAGGCGGGCCACGCATGAGCGCGCCCAGCGGCCTCTACCTGGGCTTCGACTACGGCACCCGGCAGATCGGCGTCGCCGTCGGCCAGGCCGTGACCGGCCAGGCCCGTGAACTGCTCACCCTCAAGGCGCAGAACGGCGTGCCCGACTGGCAACACATCCTGCGCCTGCTGGACGAGTGGCGGCCCACCGCCCTGGTGGTCGGTCTGCCACTGAACATGGACGGCACGCCCAGCGAGATGAGCGAGCGCGCCGAACGTTTCGCCCGCCGCCTGCAGGGGCGCTACGGCCTGCCCGTGCATACCCATGACGAACGCCTCACCACCTATGCCGCCAAGGGCGAGCGCCTGCAGGGCGGTCAGCGCGACGGTTATCGCGAACGCCCGGTGGACGCCCTTGCCGCCGCCCTTCTCCTGGAAGGCTGGCTGACCCAACAACTGGAACGGGCCGCGCGCCCGCAATCGGAGTAGCCATGCACCTGCCCTCTCCCGCCGAGCTCCTGCCGCGGCTGGCCGCCGACCTGCGCCTGTCGCTGGATCGCCGTGGCATCACCGATCCCGGCTTCGTCGGCATCCACACCGGCGGCCTCTGGGTCGCCGAGGCCCTGCTGGCCGAACTCGGCCTGGACACCCCGCTGGGCAGCCTGGACGTCTCCTTCTACCGCGACGACTTCACCCAGAAGGGCCTGCACCCGCAGGTGCGCCCCTCGGCCCTGCCGTTCGAGATCGACGGTCGCCACTTGGTGCTGGTGGACGATGTGCTGATGAGCGGGCGCACCGTGCGCGCGGCGCTCAACGAACTCTTCGACTATGGCCGTCCCGCCAGTGTGACCCTGGTCTGCCTGCTGGACGTCAATGCCCGCGAATTGCCGATCCAGCCCGACGTGGTGGGCGCCACCCTGAGCCTGGCCCCCACCCAGCGCGTCAAGCTGACCGGACCCTCGCCGCTCGCCCTCGAATACCGCGACGTCCCCGCCGCCTGACCTGGATTCGCTGCCATGACCGACGCTACGCGCTCGCTGCAACTCAACGCCCAGGGCCAATTGCGCCATTTCCTGTCACTCGACGACCTGCCCGCCGAACTCCTCACCGAATTGCTCGATACCGCCGACTCCTTTCTGGAGGTCGGTGCCCGGGCGGTGAAGAAGGTGCCACTGCTGCGCGGCAAGACCGTGTGCAACGTCTTCTTCGAGAATTCGACGCGCACCCGCACCACCTTCGAACTGGCGGCCAAGCGGCTGTCGGCGGACGTCATCACCCTCAACGTCTCCACCTCCTCCACCAGCAAGGGCGAGACGCTGTTCGACACCCTGCGCAACCTGGAGGCCATGGCTGCCGACATGTTCGTGGTGCGCCACGCCGATTCCGGCGCCGCCCACTTCATCGCCGAGCACGTCTGCCCGGATGTGGCCATCATCAATGGCGGTGACGGCCGCCACGCGCACCCCACCCAGGGCATGCTCGACATGCTGACCATCCGCCGCCACAAGGGCGACTTCGCCAACCTCTCGGTGGCCATCGTCGGCGACATCCTGCACTCCCGGGTCGCCCGCTCCGACATGCTGGCGCTGCGCACCCTGGGCTGCCGCGACATCCGCGTGATCGCGCCGCGCACCCTGCTGCCGGTCGGCCTCGAAGAGCTCTATGGCGTGCGCACCTGTACCGACCTGGCCGAGGGCTTGGACGGCGTGGACGTGGTGATCATGCTGCGCCTGCAGCGCGAGCGCATGCAGGGCGGCCTGCTGCCCAGCGAAGGCGAGTACTACCGGCTGTTCGGCCTGACCCGCCAGCGCCTGGCCCGCGCCAAGCCCGACGCCATCGTCATGCACCCCGGCCCGATCAACCGCGGCGTCGAGATCGAATCGGCGGTCGCCGATGGCGAGCAGTCGGTCATCCTGAACCAGGTCACCTACGGCATCGCGGTCCGCATGGCGGTGCTGTCGATGACCATGAGCGGGCAGACGGCCCAGCGTCAGCTACAGGAGAATGCGCAGTGAGCCTGAGCATCCGCAATGCCCGGGTGATCGACCCGGCCACCGGCCTCGACCAGGTCAACGACGTCCATGTCGACCAGGGTCGCATCCTCGCCCTGGGCGAAGCGCCCCAGGACTTCCAGGCCGACGAGCAGCTGGACGCCAGCGGCCTGATCCTGGCGCCCGGCCTGGTCGACCTGGATGTGGCCCTGTGCGAACCGGGCCTGACCCGCAAGGGCAATGTCGACAGCGAGACCCGCGCCGCCGCGGCCGGAGGCGTCACCAGCCTGTGCTGCCCACCCACCACCCGCCCGGTGCTGGACACCACCGCCGTGGCCGAGCTCATCCTCGACCGGGCGCGCACTGCCGATCATGCCCGCGTCCACCCCATCGGCGCCCTGACCAAGGGCCTGGCCGGCGAGCAGCTGGCGGAGCTGATGGCCTTGCGCGACGCCGGTTGCGTGGCCTTCACCAACGGCCTGCAGCCCTTCGAGAATCTGCGGGTGCAGCGGCGCGCGCTGGAATATGCCGCCACCTTCGACCTCACCGTGGTCTTTACCGCCCTGGACGCCGATCTGGCCCACGGCGGCCTGGCCCATGAAGGGCCCACCGCCAGTTTCCTGGGACTCACCGGGATCCCGGAGACCGCGGAAACCATCGCCCTGTCGCGTGACCTGCTGCTGGTGGAACAGAGCGGCGTACGCGCCCACTTCGGGCAGCTGACCAGTGCCCGCGCGGTGGAGATGATCGCCGCCGCCCAGGCCCGTGGCCTGCCGGTGACCGCCGATGTGGCGCTCTACCAGCTGCTGCTCACCGACGAGGCGCTGCAGGGCTTTTCCAGTCTCTACCACGTCAAGCCGCCGCTGCGTACCGCGCGTGACCGCGACGCCCTGAGAGCCGGGGTGCGTGACGGTGTGATCGGTGCCATCTCCAGCCACCACCAGCCCCATGAAGCGGACGCCAAGCTGGCGCCCTTCGCCGCCACCGAGCCGGGCATCAGCAGTGTCGAATTGCTGCTGCCGCTGGCCCTGACCCTGGTGACCGACGGCCTGCTGGATCTGCCGACCCTGCTGGCACGCCTGACCAGTGGCCCGGCCCAGGCGCTGCGCCTCGCGGCGGGCCGCCTGGCCAAGGACCTGCCGGCGGACCTGGTGCTGTTCGCCCAGCAGCCGACCCCCCAGGCTGCGACCCCCTGGCTGTCCCGCGGCCGCAACTGCCCCTTCCAGGGCCTCACCCTGGCGGGACGCATCGAACGTACCCTGGTGGGTGGCCGCACCACCTACCGACGCGACGCCTGAATAGAAGAAGGGGCTCCATGGAGCCCCTTCCTTTTGTCATTCAGCCGGAGCTAGCGCACCAGTCGCCGGCGATTCTCTTCGGAAATCTGCGAATTGAGCGTCCAGAAGTCGTAGAGCACGCCCAGCAGGAAGAAACCCGCCGTAAAGAAATAGAGGATGGCGGTGACCCACTTGCCCAGGTAAAGGCGGTGGACGCCGAAGATGCCGAGAAAGGTCAGCAGGATCCAGCCCAGGCTGTAGTTGAGGGAGCCGGACTGAAAACGCAGATCCGCCTCGCGATCCATGGCCGGGATCAGGAACAGGTCGATCAGCCAGCCGATGCCCAGCAGGCCTAGGGTGCAGAACCAGATCGTGCCGGTGACCGGCTTGCCATAGTAGAAGCGATGGGCGCCGAGAAAACCGAAGATCCACAGCAGATAGCCCATGACCTTGCTGTGGGTGTCCTGATACCGCATGCCTACGACCTCGCGACTGAAGGAAAAGACCCGCCTTACCTACACCCTTACCTTCACCGTGACTTTATGTCGAAAACTGGATGAATGCCCAGGGAGTCTCACTGGTTGGCGCTCAAGGGACCTCACTTTCCGCTAAAAATTACACAATTTCTTGATGAGAGGTGCACAAAATATCCACAGGGTTGGTATAGAATCCCTCGCTTCGATCTTCAGACACCCCTACGACAATGCGTTTATTTCTTCTGACATGGCTCTCCGCCTGTCTTGTACTGCCAGCGGCGGTGCAAGCGAAAGAGAACTCTGCAGCGCGCACTGCCGCTCCGGTCCACAAGGTCGCAGCCCGGCATGTCACCGCCGCCTCAGCTCCCAAGACCGCCGCCCGGCACGCCTCCGCCGCTCCCGCGCCCAAGGCCACCACTCGCCGCGTCGCGAAGGTGGACCCTACCCAGGCAGCCTCCGCGGCCCGCGCCAAGCACGCCGCCCGCGCCACCAGCGCCCTGCACCGTAAGCAGGCCACCGCCCAGGCTGCCACCCGCAACGTCGGTGCCCAGGTCGCGACCCGGGCCATGGACCTGGTCGGTACGCCCTATCGCTTCGGCGGTACCAATCCGCAGAACGGCCTGGATTGCAGCGGCCTGGTGAACTACGTCTATCGCGACGTGCACAACGTCAAGCTGCCGCGTACGTCCCGGGAGCTGGCCCAGCTCAAGGGACCCAAGGTCGCCCGTGGCGATCTCAAGGCCGGCGACCTGGTGTTCTTCAAGACCGGTCAGCGCAGCGGCATCGATCACGTCGCCATCTACCTGGGCAACGATCGCTTCGTCCATGCCCCGCGCAGTGGCGAGAGCGTACGCGTCGACCACCTGAGCAAGCCCTACTGGACCAAGCGGTTCGCGTCGGCCAAGCGCGTGCTGCAGCAGCCCACCACCCTGGCGGCGGAAACCGATCCCGTCGCGGACAAGCCGCGTACCAAGCGTACCCGCAAGTCCTGATCCCTCCCCCCTCGCTCCGCCGGGCACTACCGCCCGGCGGAGTGTCGCTCCACTCGGCGCCGCCCGGCGCAAAGCCATTGAACGACGCTCCGCTTCCTGGATACTGTATGCAATCACAGTCCAGGAGATCTCGATGGAGCTCGCCGACAAGCTGATCATTCTCGCCGATGCCGCCAAGTACGACGTGTCCTGCGCCAGCAGCGGCGCGCCCAAACGCAGCTCGAAGGGCAAGGACGGCCTGGGCTCGACCGATGGCATGGGCATCTGCCACAGCTTCACCCCCGATGGGCGCTGCGTGGCGCTGCTCAAGGTGCTGCTGACCAACTTCTGCCAGTACGACTGCCAATACTGCGTCAATCGTCGCAGCAGCAACGTGCCGCGGGCGCGCTTCACGCCCGAGGAAGTGGTGCAGCTGACCCTCGACTTCTACCGACGCAATGTCATCAGCGGGCTGTTCCTCAGCTCCGGCATCATTCGCTCCTCCAACTACACCATGGAGCAGATGACCCGAGTGGCCCAGCTGTTGCGCGAACAGCATCAGTTCCGCGGCTACATCCACCTCAAGACCATTCCCGACGCCGATCCGGAGATCATCGCCCAGGCGGGCCTCTATGCCGATCGCCTGTCGGTGAACATCGAGCTGCCCACCGAGAGCAGCCTGATCAAGCTGGCGCCGGAAAAGAACGGCAGCAGCATCCGCAAGACCATGGGCAACATCCGCCTGGGCCTGGAGGAAGCCGAGGCCGAAGCCAAGGCGCCGCGCTTCGCCCCGGCGGGCCAGAGCACCCAGATGATCGTGGGTGCCGATGCCACCGACGACCGCACCATCCTCGATACCGCCCAGACGCTGTATGGCGCCTATCGCCTCAAGCGCGTCTACTACTCGGCCTTCAGCCCCATCCCGGAAAGCCCGGGTACGGTGCCGCTGCAACCGCCGCCGCTGCTGCGCGAGCACCGCCTGTACCAGGCCGACTTCCTCATGCGCGGCTATGGCTTCCAGGCGGAGGAGCTGCCCACCGAAGACGGGCAGCTGCCACTGGACGTCGATCCCAAGCTGGCCTGGGCGCTGCACAATCGCGCCATCTTCCCGCTGGATCTCAATCGCGCCGACCAGGCGCTGATCGCCCGGGTACCCGGCATCGGCGTCCTTTCGGCCAAGCGGCTGGTGGAGCTTAGGCGCGAGCGGCGCATCCGCTACGCCGATCTGATCCGCCTGAAATGCAGCGTGGAGAAGGCGCGCCCCTTCATCGTCACCCAGGACTATCGCCCGCAACCGCGCCTGGCCGAGTCCCTGGACCTGCGCCGGCAACTCGCCGAACCGCCCGCCCAGCTCGCCCTGCTCTAGATGCAGAGAGTCGATTTCGACGGCACCTTCGCCGGCTGGCGCAAGGAAGCGCGGCGGCTACTGCAAGCGGGTATCCCGCCGGCGCAGGTGAGCTGGCAGGAGAGCCGCGGCCTGGGCGATCTGTTCGACGAACCGGTCGAGGTCACGGCGCCTCCGCCCAGCGGCGCCATACGCATCCCGCCACAACTGGCCGAGGCCCTGAACTACGCCGCCTGCTTTCGCAGCGATGATCGCTGGGCATTGCTCTATCAGGTGCTCTGGCGGGTCGCCCGGGGCGAACGCGCGGCGATGCTGGCCGGTGACGAGGACGGCAGCGAATTGCAGCGCCGGGTCAAGGCGATCCGTCGCGAGATTCACCATGTGCATGCCTTCCTGCGCTTTCGTCCGCGTGCGGAAAGCGCCGGTCCGCCGGCCTGGGTGGCCTGGCACCAACCGGCCCACGACGTCCTGGCCCTGGCGGCGCCACATTTCTGCGACCGCATGGGCAACAGCAGCTGGCTGATCGCTACCCCCGAGGCGGCCGCACTCTGGGACGGCCAGGCGCTGCAACTGGTGGAGCCCTGCCCCGCCGAGTTGCAGCGCCTGGCCCGGCAGACGCCGGAAGATGACGACCGCAATGCCGGTGACGAACTCTGGCGCGCCTATTACCGCAGTACCTTCAATCCGGCGCGGGCCAATCCGCGTACCCTGAGGAGCAACATGCCGGCGCGCTTCTGGAAGGATCTGCCGGAAGGGCCGCTCATCCCGGCGCTGCTCAGCGAGGCCCGAGCCGGCGCCCAGCGCCTGGCCCAGGCCGAGGCCGTGGGTCGCCAGAGCGGTCGCGAGGTATTGATCGCCGCGGAACGTGCACAGCCGGAGCGACCGTTGCCCACCACCCTCGACGAGTGTCGTCGCTGCGAGCTGTGGGAAAAGGCCACCCAGCCGGTGGCCGGCGAAGGCCCGCGCACCGCGCGCATTCTGCTGCTGGGCGAACAGCCCGGTGATCAGGAGGATCTGGCGGGTCGGCCCTTCGTCGGTCCGGCCGGCCAGGTGCTGATGACGGCCCTGGCCGAGGCCGGCCTCGAGCGCAGCGAGGTCTTTCTGACCAACGCGGTCAAGCACTTCAAGTGGATCCCCCAGGGCCGGAGACGCAAGCACGTCACCCCGGGACCGGAGATCGCCCCGTGCCGCTACTGGCTGGAGCAGGAATTGCGCGACATCCAGCCGACCGTGGTGGTAGCCCTGGGCTCGACCGCCCTGGAGGCCCTGCTCAAACGCAAGCCACGGGGCCTGGCGCAATTCATGGGAAGACCGTTGCGGCTGGACGAACGCTGGATCATCGCCACCTATCACCCCTCGTACATCCTGCGCACCCCGGATGCCGAGCAGCAGGAGCAGGCGCGCCAGGCGCTGGTCACTGCCCTGCGCGAGGCCAGGACGCTGGCAGCCGAAGGCGAAGGCTAGCGGAAGCGCTTGGGCGGGTCCTCGCCCATGTCCACCGAGAGGTTGCGGGTGATCTGATTGAGGTGATCGGCATCCGTTTCCGAACCCAGCTTGATCAGCAGGCGCAGGTCGTTGGCGGAATCGGCGTGGGCCAGGGCCGCCTCGTAGCTGATCTCGCCGTCGCGATAGAGGCCGTAGAGCGACTGGTCGAAGGTCTGCATGCCCAATTCCCCGGACTTCTTCATCAGCGCCTTGAGTTCGTGCACCTCGCCCTTGCGGATCAGGTCGGCGACCAGCGGGGTATTGAGCAGCACCTCGATCACCGCGCGGCGTCCCTGGCCATCGGTGGTGGGCACCAGTTGCTGGGCGACGATGCCCTTGAGGTTGAGCGACAGGTCCATCCAGGTCTGGCCGTGCCGATCGGCCGGGAAGAAGTGGATGATGCGATCCAGCGCCTGGTTGGCGTTGTTGGCGTGCAGGGTGGCCAGGCAGAGGTGGCCGGTCTCGGCGAAGGCCAGGGCGTGCTCCATGGTGTCGCGGCTACGGATCTCGCCGATCATGATGACGTCCGGCGCCTGGCGCAGGGTGTTCTTCAGCGCCACCTCGAAGGACTCGGTGTCGATGCCCACCTCGCGCTGGGTGACGATGCAGCCCTGGTGCTGGTGGATGTATTCGATGGGGTCCTCGATGGAGATGATGTGCCCCGCCGAGTTCTTGTTGCGGTGACCGATCATGGCCGCCAGCGAGGTGGACTTGCCGGTGCCGGTGGCGCCGACGAAGATCACCAGGCCACGCTTGGTCATGGCCAGCTTCTTGATGATCTCCGGCAGGCGCAGCTGCTCCACCGTGGGGATGTTGACCTCGATGCGGCGCAGCACCATGCCCACCAGGTTGCGCTGATAGAAGGCGCTGACCCGGAAGCGGCCGATGCCGCGGGCGCTGATGGCGAAGTTGCACTCGCGCTTCTGCTGGAATTCCTGGCGCTGCTCGTCGTTCATCACCCCCAGCACGATGGCTCGGCACTGCTCGGGCGTGAGCGAATCCTTGGTGACCGGCGTCATGCGCCCGTTGATCTTCATCGAAGGAGGCACGCCGGTGGTGATGAAGAGGTCGGATGCCCCCTTGTCCACCATCAGTTGCAGGAACCTGTCGAAATCCATCAGAAGTTCTCCGGCGTCTTGGCCTTCTCGCGGGCCGCGTCGCGGCTGATCAGCCCCTTGGCCAAGAGCGCCTTGAGGCACATGTCCAGGGTCTGCATGCCCAGGCCGCCACCGGTCTGGATCGAGGAATACATCTGCGCCACCTTGTCCTCGCGGATCAGGTTACGGATGGCCGGGGTGCCGATCATGATCTCGTGGGCCGCCACCCGGCCGCCGCCGACCTTCTTGAGCAGGGTCTGGGAGACCACCGCCTGCAGGGATTCGGACAGCATGGAGCGCACCATGGATTTTTCTTCCGCCGGAAAGACGTCCACCACCCGGTCGATGGTCTTGGCCGCCGAGGTGGTGTGCAGGGTGCCGAACACCAGGTGCCCGGTCTCGGCCGCGGTCAGCGCCAGGCGGATGGTCTCCAGGTCGCGCAGCTCGCCTACCAGGATGATGTCCGGGTCCTCGCGCAGCGCCGAGCGCAGGGCCTCGGAGAAGCCCAGGGTGTCGCGGTGCACCTCGCGCTGGTTGACCAGGCACTTCTTGGATTCATGGACGAATTCGATGGGATCCTCGATGGTGAGGATGTGGTGGTACTTGGTGTTGTTGAGATAGTCGAGCATGGCCGCCAGGGTGGTGGACTTGCCCGAACCGGTCGGCCCGGTCACCAGCACCAGGCCGCGTGGCACGTCGGTGATCTTCTTGAACACCTCGCCCATGCCCAGCTCTTCCATGCTCAGCACCTTGGAAGGGATGGTCCGGAACACCGCACCGGCGCCGCGATTCTGGTTGAAGGCGTTGACCCGGAAGCGCGCCACGCCCGGCACCTCGAAGGAGAAGTCGGTCTCCAGGAATTCCTCGAAGTCCTTGCGCTGCTTGTCGTTCATGATGTCGTAGATCAGCGCGTGCACCTGCTTGTGCTCGAAGGCCGGCAGGTTGATGCGGCGCACGTCGCCGTCGACGCGGATCATCGGCGGCAGGCCGGCGGACAGGTGCAGGTCGGAGGCGCCTTGCCGCGCGGAAAAGGCCAGCAATTCGGTGATATCCATGGGACTCCCAGATGTCGAGCAAGCAGGTAGAATGCCGCGCAGCACTGGCGGTCTGACCTGGTCACCGCCACTCACTCATCCGGTACGCCGAGGCCTGCCGGATGCGCCGACGCAAGCAGGGGCTGAATGTCCACGATAGCCGAGAATAGCGCAACCGTACTCGAACGCATCGCCGCCGCCAGCCGGACGGCAGGCCGCGATCCCGCGACTGTCGGCCTGCTGGCGGTGAGCAAGACCAAGCCCGCCGCCGCCTTGCGCGAGGCCGCCGCCGCCGGCCTGCGCGACTTTGGCGAGAACTACCTGCAGGAGGCGCTGGACAAGCAGCCGGCGCTGGCCGACCTGCCACTGGTGTGGCATTTCATCGGCCCCATCCAGTCCAACAAGACCCGCGCCATCGCCAGCCACTTCGACTGGGTGCATTCGGTGGATCGCCTGAAGATCGCCCAGCGCCTGGCCGAACAGCGTCCGCCCGAGCGCGGGCCGCTGAACATCTGCCTGCAGGTCAACGTCAGTGGTGAAGCCAGCAAGTCCGGCTGCCACCCCGACGACCTGCCGGCCTTGGCCGCCGCGGTCAACCAGTTGCCCAACCTGCGCCTGCGTGGCCTGATGGCCATCCCCGAACCCACCGAGGACCCGGCCAGCCAGCGCACCGCCTTCGCCCGGCTGCGAACCCTGGGCGAAGCCCTGAACCTGGGCCTGGACACCCTGTCCATGGGCATGAGCCAGGATCTGGAAGCCGCCATCGCCGAGGGCGCCACCTGGGTCCGCGTCGGTACCGCCCTCTTTGGCGCCCGCGACTACGGCGCCGCCTCTTCAACCTAGGAAGTCTCGATGAAAGACACCCGCATCGCCTTCATCGGCGCCGGCAACATGGCCGGCGCCATCATCGGCGGGCTGCTCGCCCAGGGCGTGCCGGCCCGGCAGCTCAGCGCCAGCAATCGCAACCCAGCCAAGCGCGAAGCGCTGGCCCGGGAGCACGGCATCCGCGTCGAGGCCAGCAACAGCGCCGTGCTCGCCGACGCCGACGTGGTGGTGCTAGGGGTGAAGCCCCAGGTGATGGGCGAGGTCTGCGCCGAACTGGCGCCGCACCTGCGTCCGGAGCAGCTGATCGTCTCGGTCGCGGCCGGCATCACCTGCGCCAGCCTGACACGCTGGCTGGGCCAGCGCCCGCTGGTGCGCTGCATGCCCAACGTCCCCTCCCAGCTGCGCCTGGGTGCCAGCGGCCTGTTCGCCAATGACCAGGTCACCACCGAGCAGCGCGCCCGCGCCCAGGAAATCCTCGCCGCGGTCGGCCTGGCCCTGTGGGTCGAGGAAGAACGGCAACTGGACGCGGTCACCGCCGTCTCCGGCAGTGGCCCGGCCTATTTCTTCCTGCTGATGGAAGCCATGACCCAGGCCGGCACCAAGCTCGGCCTGCCGGCTGAGGTCGCCCAGCAGTTGACCCTGCACACCGCCCGCGGCGCCGCCGCCATGGCCTGTCAGGGCGACCGCAGTCCCGAACAATTGCGTCGTTCGGTGATGTCCCCCAAGGGCACCACCGAGCGCGCCATCGAAACCTTCCAAGCCGGGGCCTTCGCGGATCTGGTGGAAGAAGCCCTCACCGCCGCGGCCGACCGGGCTGCGGAACTGGCCCAGTTGCCGGATCGATAAGGAGTATCCATGTCCGCTTTCGCCCAAGCCCTCGTCTACGTCATCCAGACCCTCGGCAGCCTCTATCTGCTGATCATCCTGCTGCGCTTCATCCTGCAACTGGTCCGGGCCGACTTCTACAACCCGCTGTCGCAATTCACCGTGCGCGCCACCCAGCCGCTGCTCAAGCCGGTACGGCGCATCATCCCCGGCTTCGGCGGCGTCGATCTGGCGGCCCTGGTACTGGCGATCCTGGTCCAGCTGGCGCTGATGATGGTCGTGGTGGTACTGCTCGGCGCCAGCATCGGCGGTCTGTTCCCCGCCCTGCTGATCTGGGCCCTGCTCGGCGTGGCGTCGCTGTTCCTCAAGGTGTTCTTCTTCGCCCTGATCGTCAGCGTCATCCTCTCCTGGGTCGCGCCCCAGACCCACAATCCGGCGGCCGAACTGGTCAACCAGATCTGTGAGCCGTTGCTGGCCCCCTTCCGCCGCATCCTGCCCAGCCTGGGTGGCCTGGATCTGTCGCCGATCTTCGCCTTCATCGTGATCAATCTGCTGGACCGCTTCGTCATCGGCCAGTTGGCCGCGGCCACCGGCATGCCGCAGATTCTCGCCCCCTTCCTCTGACGCTCGACCGGCAGCACCATTCGCGCACCCGCCACGACCGCCCGCCGCGTCGTGGCGGAGGCGGCATTGACGTCCCGCTGGACGCTGGGGCACCGTCCAGCCTTTGCTGTCCAGGTCAAGGAAGTCCCCTATGGAACGCCTGTTCCGCCACGTCGATGCCTATGCCACGTGGAAAGCCGAACTCGATACCCAATTGGGCCGCTACCGCGACTGGTTGCAGCGTAATCGTCTCGCCTCCCCGGCCCTGGACGCCGCCCTGGCGACCTGCCAGAGCGAATTGCAGGCCGACGGCATCACCCTGGCCTTCGCCGGCGAGTTCTCGCGCGGCAAGACCGAGCTGATCAACGCCCTCTTCTTCGCCGACTACGGCCAGCGCATGCTGCCGTCCCAGGCCGGGCGCACCACCATGTGCCCCACCGAGATCTTCTTCGACGCCGCGACCGACGGCCCCTATCTGCAGCTGCTGCCCATCGACAGCCGCCTGGACGAACGCAGCCTGGTCGCCTGGCGCAAGGCGCCCGAGGCCTGGCAGCGCTTCCCCCTGGACGACCGCCACCCGGACGCCATGGCGGCCCTGCTGGCCAAGGTCACCGAGACCCGCGAGGTGGAAACCGCCGCTGCCGTGCAGCTGGGCTTCGATCCCGAGCAGCTGGAACAACTCGACAGCGGCGGCCTGGTCAGCATCCCGGCCTGGCGCCACGCGCTGATCAGCATCGACCATCCGCTGCTGCGCCAGGGCCTGCGCATCCTCGACACCCCCGGCCTCAACGCCCTGGGCGCCGAACCGGAACTGACCCTGTCGCTGCTGCCCCATGCCCAGGCCGTGCTCTTTCTCATCGGTGCCGACACCGGCGTGACCGCCTCGGACCTCGCGCTCTGGGAGCAGTGCGTCAAGCCGTCCCTGGGCGATGCCCCGGAGCGGCTGTTCGCGGTGATGAACAAGATCGACAGCCTCTGGGACGACCTCGGTGGCATCGCCCATGTCGCCCAGTCCCTGGAAAACGTCCGCCAGGCCAGCGCCCGGCAACTGGCGCTGCCGGCCGAGCACATCCTGCCGCTGTCGGCCAAGCAGGCGCTGCTGGGCAAGGTCCGCGGCGATCTGGAACTGCTCGCGCGCAGCCAGCTGGACAGCCTCGAACAGCTGCTCGCCGAACGCATCGTCGGCGCCCGCGAGCGCCTGTTGCAGCAGCGCATCGTGCAGCAGGCCAGTGGCCTGCTGGGCGCCAGCCGCACGCTCATCGAACAGCGCCTGGAAGCCATCCGCGCCCAGTACGCGCAGCTGGCCGACGAGGAACTGCCCGGTGCCGGCCTGGAGTTGCAGACCGCTCGCACACGCCAGGAATACGATCTGTACCACCGTCGCCTGCTGGATCTGCGTACCACCCAGAACATGCTGGCCGGGCAGCGCAAGCTGCTGACCGACCTGGTCGCACCGGAGCGCCTGGACGCCCACCTGGACACCGCCCGCCGGGAATTCCGCACCAGCCTGACCACCGTCGGCATCAACCAGTCCATCGCCCGCTTCTTCCGTGTGGTCGAGCATGACCTGCTGGCCCTGGACAACGAGGCGGACCGGGCCAACAAGGTGCTCGGCGCGGTCTACCAGCGGCACAATGTCGAGAATCCGCTGCACCCCCTGGAAGCGCCGCGGCTGCGCATCCGCCCCTATGTCCGCGAGCTGCGCCAGCTGCAACTCAAGACCGAGGAGGTCCAGCGCCAGGTCAAGACCCTGCTCACCGAGCAGAGCGCCCTGGGACGCCGCTTCTTCGCTACCGTGGCCCAGGAGGTCCAGGCGCTGCAGGAAGGCGCCTACGCCCAGGTGCTGCGCTGGAACGACGGTGCCCTGACCCCGCTGGTGCAGCACACCCGCGAGCAGAAGCAGTTGCTGGAAACCAGCATGCTGGCGCTCAAGCAGCTCACCCAGCAGAATCTCAACAGCCAGGAGCAGGTAAGCCGGCTGCAGGTGCACGAGGACGTCCTGCACGGGCAGCTCAGCGAGGTCAGCGACATGCTCAAGCAGATCAATCGGCCGGCGCCGTCCCAGCGCCACGACAACGTGGTCGCGCTGCCGCTGGCGCGGGTCGGCTAGCCCTGCCCGCCACCCGTGGCGTGGTCCCTGACCGCCGCGCCGCGCCTGCCCTTGCCGCTCCCGGCGGTGCTCTTTAGACTGGCGAGCCCCGCCCCGGACGAGCCGTCAATGCCCAGCGTCATTCCCGAAGATTCCGTCGGCCTGGTCACCCCCGAGCTGCTGCACTTCAACGAGCCCCTGGCCCTGGCCTGTGGCCGCACCCTGCCGGCCTACGACCTGATGGTCGAGACCTATGGCGAGCTCAACGCCAGCCGCAGCAACGCCGTGCTGATCTGCCACGCGCTCTCCGGCCATCACCACGCGGCCGGCTACCACAGCCTGGACGACCGCAAGCCGGGCTGGTGGGACAGCTGCATCGGTCCCGGCAAGCCCATCGACACCCGCAAGTTCTTCGTGGTCGCCCTCAACAACCTGGGCGGCTGCAACGGCTCCACCGGTCCGAGCAGTCCGAACCCCGAGACCGGTCGGGCCTATGGCGCGGACTTCCCGGTGCTGACCGTGGAAGACTGGGTCAACAGCCAGGCCCGCCTGGCCGATCGCCTGGGCATCGGCCAATGGGCGGCGGTGATCGGTGGCAGCCTGGGCGGCATGCAGGCGCTGCAGTGGACCATCAGCTATCCCGAGCGCATCCGCCACTGCCTGGCCATCGCTTCGGCGCCCAAGCTGTCGGCGGAAAACATCGCCTTCAACGAGGTGGCGCGCCAGGCCATCCTTTCGGACCCGGATTTCCACGCCGGCCACTTCCAGGAAAAGGGCGTGATCCCCAAGCGCGGCCTGATGCTGGCACGCATGGTCGGCCACATCACCTACCTGTCCGACGAGGCCATGGGCGCGAAATTCGGCCGCGAACTCAAGACCGACCAGCTCAACTACGACTTCCACAGCGTCGAATTCCAGGTGGAGAGCTACCTGCGCTACCAGGGCGAGGAATTCTCCGGCCGTTTCGACGCCAACACCTACCTGCTGATGACCAAGGCGCTGGATTACTTCGATCCGGCCCACGCCCAGGGCGGCGACCTGGCCAAGACCCTGGCCGGGGTGCAGGCGCGCTTCCTGATCGTCTCCTTCACCACCGACTGGCGTTTCTCGCCGGCGCGCTCCAAGGAGATCGTCAACGCCCTGATGGCCGCGCGCAAGGACGTCAGCTACCTAGAGGTCGACGCCCCCCAGGGCCACGACGCCTTCCTCATCCCCATCCCGCGCTATCTGCAGGCCTTCTCCCACTACATGACCCGCATCGAGGTATAGCTGCCGTGCGCGCCGATCTGGACATCATTCAGGAATGGATCCCCGCCGGCAGCCGGGTCCTCGACCTCGGTTGCGGCACCGGCGAGTTGCTCGCCTGGCTGCGCGATCACAAGCAGGTCACCGGCTACGGCCTGGAGATCGACCCGGACAAGATCGCCGAATGCCTGCTCAAGGACGTCAACGTCATCGAGCAGGATCTCGATGGCGGTCTGGCCAACTTCGCCAGCGACAGCTTCGACGTGGTGGTCATGACCCAGTCGCTGCAGGCCATGCAGTATCCGGATCGCATCCTCCAGGAGATGCTCAGGGTCGGTCGCCAGTGCATCATCACCTTTCCCAACTTCGGTCACTGGCGTTGCCGCCTGTACCTGGGCGGCCGGGGACGGATGCCGGTCTCCGACTTCCTGCCCTACACCTGGTACAACACGCCGAACATCCACTTCTGCACCTTCGAGGACTTCGAGCGCCTCTGCCGCGAGCAGCGCGCCCAGGTGCTGGATCGTCTCGCCGTGGACCGCCTGCATCGTCATGGCTGGGCCAGCAAGCTGTGGCCGAACCTGCTCGGCGAGATCGGTATCTACCGGGTCAGCGCACCGCGCCTGCAGGAACATCGCGTCGCGATATGACGTAAGGCACGGGCAGCGCAGCCAGCCTGGGCACGGCTTCGCGTACAATACGTCGCCCTTCTCAACGCGACGCGGTGTCCCCCATGTCCGACCTTACCGAACTGGTTCTCGCCAGCCACAACGCCGGCAAGCTCAAGGAACTCCAGGCCATGCTCGGCGACCGGGTGCGGGTGCGCTCGGTGGGCGAATTCAGCCAGGTGGAGCCGGAGGAGACCGGCCTGTCCTTCGTCGAGAACGCCATCCTCAAGGCGCGCAACGCGGCGCGGCTGTCCGGCCTGCCGGCCCTGGCCGACGATTCGGGCCTGGCGGTGGACGCCCTCGGCGGCGCCCCCGGCATCTATTCCGCCCGCTACGCCGACGGCAAGGGCGATGCCGCCAACAACGCCAAGCTGCTCGACGTTCTGCGCGACGTCCCCGACGCCGAGCGTACCGGCCAGTTCGTCTGCGTGCTGGCCCTGGTGCGCCACGCCGACGACCCCTTGCCGATCCTTTGCGAGGGCCTCTGGCCCGGGCGTATCCTCCATGCCGCCCAGGGCGAGCATGGCTTCGGCTACGATCCGCTGTTCCAGCCCGATGGCGAAGCGGTCTCCGCCGCCGAACTGGCACCGGCGGAAAAGAACCAGCGCAGCCATCGCGCCCGCGCCATGGCCCAGCTCAAGCAACGGCTCGGCCTGTGACCCAGGTGTTCGCCCTGCCGCCACTGGCGCTCTACGTCCATATCCCCTGGTGCGTGCGCAAGTGCCCCTATTGCGACTTCAATTCCCATGCGGCCGGCCCGACCCTGCCGGAAGCGGAGTATGTCGACGCCTTGCTGGCGGATCTGGACAACGACCTGGTGCACGTCCATGGCCGCTCGCTGACCTCGATCTTCTTTGGCGGCGGCACGCCCAGTCTGTTTTCCGCCGAGGCCCTGGGCCGCCTGCTGGACGGCGTGGCCCGGCGGCTGACCTTCGCGCCGGACATCGAGATCACCCTGGAAGCCAATCCCGGCACCTTCGAGCAGGCCAAGTTCGTCGCCTATCGCGGTCTGGGCATCAATCGGCTGTCGATCGGCATCCAGAGCTTCCAGGACGCCAAGCTCAAGGCCCTGGGGCGCATCCACGGCCGCGACGAGGCCATCCGCGCCGCCGACCGGGCGCGCGCCGCCGGCTTCGACAATTTCAACCTGGACCTCATGCACGGCCTGCCCGACCAGAGCGTGGCCGATGCCCTCGGCGATCTGGAGCAGGCCATCGCGCTCGCGCCCACGCACCTGTCCTGGTACCAGCTGACCATGGAGCCCAACACCGTGTTCTGGAGCCAGCCGCCGGAGCTGCCCGAAGACGACACCCTCTGGGACATCCAGGAAGCCGGCCAGGCGCGCCTGGCGGCCGCCGGCTACCACCAGTACGAGACCTCCGCCTATGCCCAGCCCGGGCGCCAGGCGCGGCACAATCTCAACTACTGGGGCTTCGGCGACTTCCTCGGCATCGGCGCGGGCGCCCACGCCAAGCTCAGCGCCCCGGACGGTACCCTGCTGCGCACCTGGAAGACCCGCCTGCCCAAGGACTATCTGGACCCGGCCAAGGCCTTCCAGGCCGGCGCGAAACCACTGGCGCCGGCCGATCTGCCCTTCGATTTCATGATGAACGCCCTGCGCCTGGTGGACGGGGTGCCCGCCGCCTGGTATCCGCAGCGGACCGGCCAGTCCCTGGACAGCCTGGCGCCCGCGCTGGCCGCGGCACGCCGCGCCGGCCTGCTGGCCGAGGATGCGCAGCGCCTGCGCCCCACCGCCCGCGGCCAGCTGTTCCTGAACGACCTCTTGCAATCCTTTCTGCCTGACTGACGAGGAGCTCTGCCTTGGACTTCGTGCTCGACCATATCGCCGACCTCTCCCGCTGGAGCCGCAGCCACCTGGACGAGGTGGCCCTGGCCGTCACCGCCACCCTGCTGGTGCTGTTCGGCAGCCAGGTCAACGCCTTCATCCAGGCGCGCCTGGGCAGCCTGCCGACCGCCGTTCGGGTACCGGCCTTCGCCCTGGCCTGCCTGGCCATCTATGGCGCCGCCATGACCTTCCTGACCCCCTGGGTGGTCAAGGGCCTGGCACAGTTCAACAACTATGCCCTGGCCCCGGTGCTGCTGATCGGCGTCTGCCTGCTGGGCGTGCTGGCCGAACGACGCAGCTAGCGACAGCGGGCGCGGATGCCTTCCAGCAGGCATTCCAGGGGTTGCGGTCGACCCAGCAGGAAGCCCTGGAAGGTGTCCACGCCCAGGTCCTTGAGCAATTCGAACTGGGCCGGGGTTTCCACCCCTTCGGCGACGATCTGCATCTCCAGCGCCCGACACAGGCTGACGATGCCGGCCAGCAGCTGCCGGGATCGGTCATCGGCGTCCACCGCCAGCAGAAAGCTGCCGTCGATCTTGATGGTGTCGAAGGGCAAGCGGTGCAGATAGCCCAGCGATGAATAGCCGGTACCGAAATCGTCCATCGCCACGCGAAAACCCTGCTCGCGCAAGGCGGCCAGGCGCCGCTCCGGCGTGCCCTGCTGCAGGAATACCGACTCGGTCACCTCCAACTCCAGTGCCTTGGGCTCGATGCCGAATTCGGCGCAGGCGGCCGCCAGAACCTCGGCCAATTCATCATCGGCCACCTGCAGCGGCGAGATGTTGACCGCCACCGGGATCTGCAGACCGGCGTCCTGCAGGGCCCGGGCGCAACCGGCGGCCCGGCGGATCGCCAGTCGCCCGAGGGCCGAGGCCATGCCGTTCTGCTCGGCCAGGGCCACGAAGACGTTGGGCGGCACCGCCCCGACGCCCGGACAGTTCCAGCGCGCCAGCAACTCGGCGCTGACCATGCGCTGGCGGGCATCGAACTTGGGCTGCAGGACGAAGGTGATGAGCTCCGCCTCGATGGCGCCGTGCAGATGGGCCAGCAGGGTCACCTTGCTGCGCGCCTCGCTGGTCAACTGGGGATCGTAGCAGCGCACCCGGCTCTTGCCGGCGGCCTTGGCCGCGTACATGGCGGCATCGGCATTGCGCAACAGGGTCTCCACATCCAGTCCCTCTTCGGGCGCCAGACTCAGGCCGATGCTGGCCGATACCCGGATATCGTGGCCGGCGATGCACTGCTGCCGGCCCACCGCCTGCACCAGTTGCTCGGCGACCTGACGGGCCTGGTCGTGATCGGTCACGTCCAGCAGGGCGACGAATTCATCGCCGCCCCAGCGCGCCAGCACCTCGCCGGCCCCCAGCACCTGGCGCAACTCGCGTACCAGGGCGCAGAGCAATTCGTCACCGGCGGCGTGGCCCAGGGAGTCGTTGACCTCCTTGAAGCCGTCCACATCGATGAACAGCACCGCCAGGTTGCCGGTCTCTTCGAGCTCCTGCAGGCGCGTCTCGAAGTCCTTATAGAAGGAGGTACGATTGGGCAACTGGGTCAGGGCGTCGCTGAGCGCCATGCGCTCCAGCGCCTGCTCGGCGCGCTTGCGCTCGGTGATGTCCCTCAGGCTGGCGACCACATAGCCTTCGCGATCCGCCTCGCCGGCGAAGCGACTCAGACTGATCTCCACCGGCGTGACACGCTTGGCGGAGACGTGGAACTGGGCTTCGCACAGGGCATAGCCGTCGCGCTCGAAGGTGCGGATGGCCGCCTCGGGCAACTTGATGTAGTGCGACAGGTACTGGCCACTGACACTGCGCTCCGCGCTGAGCATCAGGGCGCGCAGGGCATCGTTGGCTTCGATGATCTGACCGCTTTCGGTCAGCACCGCCATGGCGTCGCGGCAGAGGGCGAAGGCCGAGGCGATCAGGTGCGACGAACGCTCGGTGCGCTGCCGCGCGCTGCGCTCGACTTCCAGCCAGCGCCTTACGGCGTGCAACTCGGCCGCTGGCGAGTCGGGGCGTACCCGGTCCGTCATCGGACCCGCCCTTCACGAAGGGCGGCGCGAGGCCGGTTGGCGTTCTTGGGGTAGGCTGACATCCAGGTGTCTCTGCGAATTCGACTGCAACCGCCATCACAGCAGGGCAATTGGCCATCATGCCAATTGCCCGTCGGCAGCTCAAGGTCGATTCGTCAGCGATACACGGTCAGCTCTGGCGTTCGAACTTGAGATCCCAGACGCCATGCCCCAGGCGTTCGCCACGGCGTTCGAACTTGGTGATGGGTCTTTCCTCGGGGCGCGGCACAAAGCCCGAGGCGTCGCCGAGGTTACGATAACCCGGGGCGGCGTTCATGATCTCGAGCATGTGTTCGGCATAGGCCTGCCAATCGGTGGCCATGTGCAGCACCCCGCCGACCTTGAGCTTCTGCCGGACCAGTTCGGCGAAGGCCGGCTGGACGATCCGGCGCTTGTGGTGGCGGCTCTTGTGCCAGGGATCGGGAAAGAACAGCAGCACCCGGTCCAGGCTGGCATCGGCCACGCACTGGCGCAGCACCTCCAGGGCATCGCAGCTGTAGACCCGCAGATTGGTCAGCCCCTGGGTCATGGCGCCGTTGAGCAGCGCACCCACGCCCGGACGATGCACCTCGACGCCGATGAAATCCTGCTCCGGCGCGGCGGCGGCCATTTCCAGGGTGGAATGACCCATGCCGAAGCCGATCTCGAAGGTGCGCGGCGCCTGGCGTCCGAACACCTGGTCGAAATCCCGCAGGCCGTCGGTCAGCTCCAGACCGAAACGCGGCCAACCCTGGTCGAGACCGCGTTGCTGGCCTTCGGTCATTCGGCCGGCGCGCATCACGAAGCTCTTGATGGTGCGCCGGGGGCGGTCGGGGGTCTGGTCGTCTTGATGATCGGTCATGGCGTTATCGATAGTGGGAAAAAGAGACGCCCGGCAGAGGCCGGGCGCGTGAGCGAGGGCATCAGGTCCTAGTTGACCAGGCCGTCCAGCGGCGAAGAGGCCGTGGCATAGAGCTTGCGCGGCATGCGCCCGGCCAGATAGGCCAGGCGGCCGGCGACGATGGCGTGCTTCATGGCTTCGGCCATCAGCACCGGCTCGCGAGCATGGGCGATGGCGCTGTTCATCAGCACCGCTTCGCAACCCAGCTCCATGGCGATGGTGGCGTCGGAGGCGGTCCCCACCCCGGCATCCACCAGCACCGGCACCTTGGCCTCTTCGAGGATGATGCGCAGGTTGTAGGGATTGCAGATGCCCAGGCCCGAGCCGATCAGACCGGCCAGCGGCATGACGGCGATGCAGCCGATGGCTTCCAGCTGGCGCGCCACGATGGGATCGTCACTGGTGTAGACCATGACGTCGAAGCCGTCGGCAACCAGCGTCTCGGCGGCCTTGAGCGTCTCGATGACGTTGGGGAAGAGGGTCTTCTGGTCGGCCAGGACTTCCAGCTTGACCAGATTGTGGCCGTCGAGCAGCTCGCGCGCCAGGCGGCAGGTGCGCACCGCTTCCACCGCGTCATAGCAGCCGGCGGTGTTGGGCAGGATGGTGTAGCGCTCGGGCGAGATCACGTCGAGCAGATTGGGCTCGCCGGGAGTCTGGCCGAGGTTGGTCCGGCGCACCGCCACGGTGACGATTTCGGCACCTGAGGCCTCGATGGCCACGCGGGTCTCTTCGAGATCGCGGTACTTGCCGGTGCCGACCAGCAGGCGCGACTCATAGGTGCGTCCGGCCAGGGTGAAGGGAGTGTCTTTCATCTGGATTCCTCTTGCGCGGCTAGCCGCCGCCGATGGCGTGGACCACTTCCAGCCGGTCGCCATCCACCAGGGCGGTGGTGGCGTGCTGGCTGCGCGGCACGATGTCGAGGTTGCGTTCCACCGCCACTCGCCGTCCGCTCAGGTCGAGACGCACGAGCAGGTCGGCGACGGTGGCACCGTCCGGCAAGTCAAGGGATTCGCCGTTCAACAGGATCTGCATGGCAAAGGCATCGTCACGGGGTGAGCCGGCATTCTACGCCGGTCGGGCGTTCATTGCAGCGGCGCCGGGCCGGGAAAGACGGCCAGCGCTCCGTCAGAGGCTGCTCAGGCGCCAAGCCAGGATGGCCAGGCAGGCCCAGCCGGCGAGAAAGCACAGGCCACCGAAGGGGGTGATGATGCCCAGCCGGGTGATGCCGGTCAGCGTCAGCAGATAGAGGCTGCCGGAAAACAGCAGGATGCCGGCGATGAAGAAGCCACCGGCCCAGGCCACCAGGCGCCCCTGGAAGTGCAGCGACAGCAGGGCGACGCCGAACAGCGCCAGGGCGTGGATGAGCTGATAGAGCACGCCGGTCTGGAACACGGTCAGGTAGTCGACGGTCAGCCGCCCCTTGAGTCCATGGGCGGCGAAGGCGCCGAGGCCGACACCGGTGAAGCCGGCCAGGGCCGCGAACAGCAGGAAGAGACGCAACATGGGTTTTACCGGGCGATGGGAGAGAAGCGCTGGTTATAATGGCCCGCTAGCCGCCAAAGACCAAGCCGATGCTGCTCACCCTCCTCCGCCGTCTCCTGCGTATCGCCCTCTGGTTCGCTGTCCTCAGCGCCGCCCTGGTGTTGATCCTGCGCTGGGTGCCGCCGCCGGGCAGCATGCTGATGGTGGAGCGCAAGGTCGAGTCCTGGATCGACGGCAAGCCGATCGACCTGCAACGCGACTGGCGACCCTGGAAGGAGCTGCCGGACGATCTCAAGATGGCGGTGATCGCCGGCGAAGACCAGCACTTCGCCGCGCATTGGGGCTTCGACATGGCGGCGATCCGCCAGGCCTTCAGCCACAACGAAGCCGGCGGCTCCCTGCGCGGCGCCAGCACCATCAGCCAGCAGACCGCCAAGAACCTCTTTCTCTGGAGCGGTCGCAGCTATCTGCGCAAGGGCTTCGAAGCCTGGTTCACCGTGCTGCTGGAAACCTTCTGGTCCAAGCAGCGCATCCTCGAGGTCTATCTCAACAGCGTGGAATGGGACGACGGCGTGTTCGGCGCCGAGGCCGCGGCCCGTCACCATTTCGGCATAGGCGCGCCCTACCTCTCCGACCGCCAGGCCAGCCTGCTGGCCGCCGTGCTGCCCAACCCACGCGAATGGAGCCCGAGCCACCCCGGCGCCTACGTCGCCGAACGCGCCGCCTGGATCCGCCAGCAGGAACGGCAACTGGGCGGTAGCGACTACCTGCGGCGGATGACCGGGCAGTAGCGCCAGGCACGTCGCGTGGAAAACGGCGCAGCCTTTTCCACAGCAGGCGTATAGCTCAGGCAGGCCGTCTGGCGCTACGGATCGCACATTGAAAACACCGTGCGGTTCTCCCCGCTACCCAGGCACCCGACCGCGATAGTCATTCTCGCGGACATAAAAAACCGCGCCCTGGGGCGCGGCTTTTCGATCACGAACCAGATCAGGCGGCGATGTTGCCCTTGAGCTTGTTCATCGCGTTCTTTTCCAGCTGACGGATACGCTCCGCCGAGACGTTGTACTTGTCCGCCAGTTCATGCAGCGTCGCCTTTTCCTCGGCCAGCCAGCGCTGGTAGAGGATGTCACGGCTGCGGTCGTCCAGGCGTTCCAGAGCCTCGTGCAGATTGGCCGTGGAGCTGTCGGTCCAGTCGGCTTCCTCCAGCTGGCGCGCCGGATCGTAACGGCTGTCTTCCAGGTACTGGGCCGGCGACTGATAGGCCGCATCGTCATCGGCATCGCTGGCCGGGTCGAAGGCCATGTCATGACCGGTCAGACGGCTTTCCATCTCGCGCACTTCCCGGGGTTCGACACCCAGGGTTTCGGCCACGCGATGGACCTCGTCGTTGTTCAGCCAGGCCAGCCGCTTCTTCTGGCTGCGCAGGTTGAAGAACAGCTTGCGCTGCGCCTTGGTGGTGGCCACCTTGACGATGCGCCAGTTGCGCAGGATGAATTCGTGGATTTCGGCCTTGATCCAGTGCACGGCAAAGGACACCAGACGTACGCCCATTTCGGGATTGAAGCGCTTCACGGCCTTCATCAGACCGACATTGCCTTCCTGGACCAGGTCGGCCTGGGCCAGACCATAGCCGGAATAGCTCTTGGCGATATGCACCACGAAACGCAGATGCGCGAGCACCAACTGCCGGGCGGCCTCGACGTCTTCCTTGTAGAAGAGGCGCTCGGCCAGTTCACGCTCCCGCTCCGGCGTGAGCAGCGGAATGCTGTTCACCGAATGCACATAGGCTTCCAGGCTGGCGCCGGGAACCAATGTAGGAACAGGTTGCAACGAAGTGGTCATGCGAATCCTCCGATTCACTAAGCACTGGGCAGTCTAACACTGATTTTTTGGACAGCGCCAGACTACCTGAGGTTCCCTTAACCCTAGCTGAAAAACACCGTGAAATGCCTGTGTCATCAGGGGGTTAGACCGTTTCCAGAGCTGTCGGAAACGGTCGTTCGTCAGCGCGGGGCGAGTTCGCGCAGGTGGCGGGCAACCGCCAGCCAGGCGCCGATGTAGCCGAGCAGCACGGCGCCGATCAGCAGCTGCAGCCCGTCCTCGACGGCGACGCTGCCCAGGGCGAAATCACTCCCGTAGAGGCCGGCCAGGTCCAGCACCGCGGCGTTGAGCCAGCTCAGGCCGAACACCAGCAGGGCCCAGGCGGCGATGCCGGCGCCGAGGCCGAACAGCGCGCCCATGTAGAGGAAGGGTCGGCGCACATAGCCGTCGGTACCGCCCACCAGCTTGACCACCTCGATCTCGGTGCGGCGATTCTCGATGGCCAGGCGGATGGTGTTGCCGATCACCAGCAGCAGGGCGATCACCAGCACCACGGTCAGGCCGAAGACGAACCGCTCGCCCAGCTTGAGGATGGCGGTGAGCCGTTCGACCCACTGCATGTCCAGCTGCACCTGCTGCACGCCGTTCATCTCGGCCAGCTGGCTGCGCAGCATGTCGAGGCGACTCTTGTCGATTTCCCTGGGCGTCACGGCGATGACGCCAGGCAGCGGGTTCTGCGGCAATTCGCGCAGCGCCTCACCCAGGCCGGCGTCCTGTTGCAATTCCTTCAGGGCATCGTCCGGACTGATCCAGCGCGCTTCGGCCACATCGGGCAGGACCTTGATCTGGCTCATCAGCACCTCGGCCTGGTCCTGACCGGTGCGCAGGTCGAGGAACACCGAGATCTGCGCCGCGCGCTGCCAGGAGCCGCCGAGTCGCTCGACGTTCTTCAGCAGCAGCGACACGCCCATGGGCAGCGCCAGGGCGATGCCCATCACCAGGCAGGTGAGGAAGGTGCCTATGGGCTGCTGCACCATGCGCCTGAGGCTGTCCCTCAGACCGGTGCGGTGGGCCTCGAGGTAGGCATGCAGCGGACTGCGCCAGTCGCTCTTGGGTTTCCGCGGGGCCTGGCGCTGCGGACGCTGGGGCTTGCCGCCCTGTTCCTGGCCACGGGGCAGTTCGTTGCCGCTCATGACTGGCTCTCCTCTTCGTCACCGATCAGGCGACCACGCTGCAGGGTCAGCATGCGATGGTGCAGGCGGGCGATGAGGGCATGGTCGTGACTGGCGATCAGCACCGTGGTGCCGAGGCTGTTGATGTCCTCGAAGACGCCCATGATCTCCGAGGCCAGGCGCGGATCGAGGTTGCCGGTGGGTTCGTCGGCGAGCAGCAGGGCCGGACGATGCACCACCGCACGGGCGATGCCGACCCGCTGTTGCTGGCCGGTGGAGAGCTCGGCCGGATAGTCGTCGAGCTTGTCCTTGAGGCTGACCCGCTCCAGCGCCGCGGCCACGCGCTTGGCGATCTCTGGCTTGGACAGGCCGAGGATCTGCAGCGGCAGGGCGACGTTGTCGAACACGGTACGGTCATGGAGCAGCTGATGGTTCTGGAAGACCACGCCGATCTGCCGGCGCAGAAAGGGAATCTGCGCATTGGTGATGCGCGAGATGTCCTGGCCGGCCAGGGTCAGCTTGCCGCCGGTGGGCCTTTCCATGGCCAGGATCAGCCGCATCAAGGTGCTCTTGCCGGCACCGGAATGACCGGTGACGAAGAGAATCTCGCCGCGTTCGGCACGGAAGCTCAGTTCCTGCAGGCCGACGTGACCATTGGGATAGCGCTTGGAGACGCGGTCGAACTGGATCATGAGACGCCCCGCTCCGCGAACAGGGCCTGGACGAAGGGCCGCGCCTCGAAGGGCCGCAGGTCGTCGATGCCTTCGCCGACGCCGACATAGCGGATCGGCAGGGCACTCTGCTTGGCCAGGGCGAAGATCACCCCACCCTTGGCGGTGCCGTCGAGCTTGGTCAGGGCCAGGCCGGTCAGGGGGACCGCATTGTGGAACTGCTTGGCCTGGTTGAGGGCGTTCTGGCCGGTACCGGCGTCGAGCACCAGCAGGGTCTCGTGGGGCGCCGCCGCGTCCAGCTTGCCGATCACCCGGCGCACCTTGCGCAGCTCCTCCATGAGATTGTCCTTGGTATGCAGCCGGCCGGCGGTATCGGCGATCAGCACATCGATGCCGCGGGCCTTGGCCGCCTGCACGGCGTCGAAGATCACCGAGGCGGAGTCGGCGCCGGTGTGCTGGGCGATGACCGGGATGCGGTTGCGCTCGCCCCAGACCTGCAGCTGCTCCACGGCGGCGGCGCGGAAGGTGTCACCAGCGGCCAGCATGACCTTCTTGCCGTCGCTCTGCAGCCGCTTGGCCAGCTTGCCGATGGTGGTGGTCTTGCCGGCGCCGTTCACGCCGACCACCAGGATGACGTAGGGCTTGTGCGAGGTATCGATCACCAGCGGCTGTTCCACCGGCAGCAGCATCTCGGTGAGCTCCTGCTGCAGCGCCTGATAGAGCGCCTCGCTGTCGGCCAGCTGCTTGCGCGCCACCTTCTGGGTCAGGTTGCGCATGATGACGCCGGTGGCCTCGACGCCGACGTCGGCGGTCAGCAGGCGGGTCTCCAGCTCTTCGAGCAGGTCGTCGTCGATGGCCTTCTTGCCGAGGAACAGGCTGGCCATGCCTTCGCCGAGACTGGCGCTGGTCTTGGACAGCCCCTGGCGCAGGCGGGCGAAGAAACCCAGCTTGGCCGGTTCGGCCGGTGTGGCGGCGACTGGCGGAGCGGGCTCGGGCTCGGGCTCGGGCTCGGGCGCAACCAATACGGGTTCAGGACGGACCGGGGCGACGGGCGCAACGGGTACGACCGGGGCTGGGGCAGGCTCAGGCTCGGGCGCCACGACAGGCGCGGGAACTACCGGGGGCGGCGGCGCGACCGGCGCAGCTACTGGCTCGGACTCCACCTCCGGCGCCCTCACCGACTCGACCTCGACCGGCGGCACGATGGGATCGGCCACCAGCGGCTCGACCAGCGCAGTGAGCGCCACCGGCGACGGCGCCTCCTCTTCGGCGACCGGCACCGGGGTCAGCGAGGGAATCGCCTCCGGCGGTTCGGGCACCGGCTCCGGTTGCTGCACCGGCGCGCTGGCCAGCGGCTCGGGCAGGCGCTCTTCCGGCGCAGGGGCGGGGGCTTCGGCAGGCGTCTCTACGGGTTCGGCAGTCTTCTTGCGGAACCAGCCGAACAGGCCTTTCTTCTCCGTGGGGGGAGACTTCTTGTCGTCGGATCCAAACATGCGGGGCTCTGTATCGAACGGACGAACCAGCTGCGGGAGCTCCGCCAGGCGGGGCTCGACCGTCAGGCATGGCCGTCGGGAAAAGGGATGCGTATCCTAGCAGCCTGCCGGGCGGAAGACCTCCCCGTCGGCGAAAAACGCGCGACCGTCCCCAGGACGCAGCCGCTTCGTCCCCTACCGCGCTACAAGGCCTGCTCTCGCGATGCCCGCCTCCCGCTCCCGTCGGACCGTCCTGGTCGTCCTGCTCGGCCTGCTCCCCACCCTCGCCCTGGCCACGGCCAGCCGGCAGAACACCGAGGAATTCACCCTCGACAATGGCCTCAGGCTGGTGGTCCGCGAAGATCACCGGGCGCCGGTCGCCGTGGTGCAACTCTGGTACCGCGTGGGTTCGAGCCTGGAAGCGCCCGGTGCGACCGGCTTGTCCCATGCCCTGGAACACCTGATGTTCAAGGGCAGCCGCAAGCTTGGCGCCGGCGAGGCCTCGCACCTCCTGCGTGACCTGGGCGCCGAGGAAAATGCCTTCACCACCGACGACTACACCGTCTATTACCAGTTGCTCGCCCGCGATCGCTTGCCAATGGCCCTGGAGCTGGAAGCCGATCGCATGCAGCACCTGCGCCTGGAACCGGACGAAATCAGCCGCGAGCTGGAAGTCATCAAGGAAGAACGCCGGCTGCGCACCGACGATCGGCCCGAGGCGCTGTCCTTCGAGCGCTTCAAGGCCGCCGCCTACCCGGCCAGCGGCTACCGCAACCCCACCATCGGCTGGCCCCAGGACCTGCAGCGCCTCGGCGTGGACGACCTGCGCCGCTGGTACCAGACCTGGTACGCCCCGAACAACGCCACCCTGGTGGTGGTGGGCGACGTCGAGCCCCAGGCGATCCGTGCCGAGGTGCAGCGCTGGTTCGGCGCCATCCCCCGCAGCGACCTGCCCGCGCCGCGCCGCCCGCTCGAACTGCCGGCGCCGGGCGAGCGCCGCCTGGACCTGCAGGCCCGCGAACTGCCCAGCCTGCTGATGGGCTTCAACGTGCCCAGCCTGGCCACCGCCGCCCAGCCGCGCGATGCCTATGCGCTGCAACTGCTGGCCGCCCTGCTCGGCGGCGGCTCGGGCGCACGGCTGCCCAGCCGTCTCGAGCGTGGCGCGGAAGTGGCCAGCAGCGTGCGCGTCGCCTATGGCGCCTACACCCGCGGCGACAGCCTCTTCCTGCTCAGCGGCGCCCCCAACACCCCGCGCGGCAAGACCCTCGAGCAACTGGAAGCGGCCTTCTGGGCGCAACTGGACCTGCTCAAGCGCGAGCCGCCCAGCACCGAGGAACTGGGCCGGGTCCGCGCCCTGCTGGTGGCTGGCCTGGTCTATGGCCGCGACTCCATCACTGCCCAGGCCAGCAGCATCGGTCAGCTGGAAAGCGTCGGCCTCGGCTGGCGCCAGGGCGATCGGTTGCTCGACGAACTGAGCCGCGTCACCCCCGACGACCTGCGCCGGGTGGCGCGCACCTACTTCACCCGCGAGCGCCTGACCCTGGCCCAGCTCAAGCCCGCAGCCACCGCGGAGAATCGTCCATGAAACCGCTGCTCTGGCTGTCGCTGTGCCTGCTCGCGGGCTGCCAGTCCCCTACCCCGGTCGGCGACCTGGCGCGCGCCTATCCCGCCGTGGACAGCCTCAAGACCCTCAAGGACGCACCGCCGCTGGGGCGCCAGCTGGACATCCAGCGCTGGCGGACCGCCGAGGGCGCCCAGGTACTGTTCGTGCCGGCGCCGGAATTGCCGATGTTCGACGTACGCCTGATCTTCGCCGCCGGTAGCAGCCAGGATGGCGCCACCCCGGGCCTCGCCATGCTGACCAACGGTCTGCTCAACGAAGGCACCCCGGGACGCGATGCCGGTGCCATCGCCGATGGCTTCGAGCGCCTGGGCGCCGACTTCAGCAACGGCGCCTATCGTGACCAGGCAGTGGTCGGGCTACGCACCCTCGCCGATCCGGCCCACAGCGAACCGGCCCTGGCGCTGCTGGCCGAGGTGGTGGGTCACCCGACCTTTCCCGCCGAGGCCATCCAGCGCATCCGTGACCAGCTGCTGACGCTGATCGCCGCCAGCCGCCGCGAACCGGCCAGCCTGGCGGGTGAAGCCCTGCAGGAGCGTCTCTATGGCAACCACCCCTATGCCCATTCGCCGCGAGGCACGGCAGCTGGCCTGGCACGCCTGGATGCGGCCAGCCTCAGGGCCTTCCATGCTCGCGCCTATGCCGCCGGCAATGCCGTGATCGCCCTTACCGGCGATCTGGATCGGACCCGCGCCGAGCTGATCGCCGCCCAGCTGTCGCGCGCCCTGCCCCGCGGTCCAGCCCTGCCGCCGCTGCCGGCGCCGGTCCCCGCCGCGCCGGCCCGGGTGCAGCTGGAGGTCCCGGCCCAGCAGACCCGCCTGCTGCTCGGTCAACTCGGCATCACCCGCCGCGATCCCGACTATGCCGCCCTCTTCGTCGGCAACCAGATCCTCGGCGGTGGCGGTTTCGGCAGTCGCCTGATGACCGAATTGCGCGAACGCCGCGGTCTCACCTACGGCGTCAGCTCGGGCTTCACCCCCATGCGTCAGCCGGGTCCCTTCACCCTCGGCCTGCAGACCCGTGCCGAACTGGGCGATGCCAGCCTGGCGCTGGTCCGCGACCTGCTGCGCGACTACCTGGCCCAGGGCCCCACCCAGGCCGAACTGGACCGCGCCAAGCGGCAGATCGAAGGCAGCTTCCCGCTGGCCAACGCCAGCAACGGCGCCATCGTCGCCCAACTGGGCAACATCGGCTTCTACGACCTGCCCAGTAGTTACCTGGACGACTTCCTCCAACAGGTCCGCCGCCTGACGGTGGAACAGGTGCATGCCGCCCTGCGGCGCCATCTGGACCCGGAAAAGTTCGTTGTGGTCAGCGCCGGCCCACGGGTCGCCCAGCAGCCGCTGCCGCCACCCCGCCCTCTTCCCAACCTGCCGCCCAGCGGCATTCCGGAGCACTAGCATGGCCCAGAAGACCGCCAACCAATTGCGCATCATCGGTGGCGACTGGCGCAGCCGGCGCTTCGTCTTTCCCGAGGCCCTGGGCCTGAGGCCCACGCCCGATCGAGTCCGCGAGACCCTGTTCAACTGGCTGGCCGCCGTCACCCCGGGCGCCCGGGTGCTCGACCCCTTCGCCGGCAGCGGCGCCCTGCTGCTGGAAGCCCTCTCCCGCGGCGCCGCCCAGGCGCTGGCCTTCGACCTCAATGCCCAGGCCGCCAGTGCCCTGCGCGGCCATCTGCAGACCCTCGGCTGCGCCCACGCCGAGGTGCGCCAGACCGACGCCCTGCAGGCCCTGGCCAAGCCGGCCGAGGCGCCCTTCGACCTGGTGTTTCTCGATCCGCCCTTCGGCAAGGACCTGTTGGAGCCGGCCTGCGCGGCCCTGGAAGCCCAGGGCTGGCTGGCCGCGGACGCCTGGATCTACACCGAGAGCGAGACCCAGCCCTCGCGCCTGACCCTGCCCGCGACCTGGCAGCTGCACCGCGAGAAGAAGACCGGCAACGTCCACTACGCGCTCTGGCACCGCCAGGCGTGAACAGCGCACCCTTTCGCCCGGCGCGCTGGCTCCCCGGCCCGCACCTGCAGACCCTCTGGGGCTCGCTGTGGCGCCGCCTGCCGCCCATCACCCGGCCGCGGGAACGGCTGTGGCTGGAGGATGGCGACTTCCTCGATCTGGACTGGTACCACGCCGAGGATCCACGCGCGCCGCTGGTGCTGATCGCCCACGGCCTGACCGGCAGCTCCGGTTCCCACTATGTGCTCGGCCTGCAATTCGCCCTCGCCGCCCGCGGCTGGGCCAGCGTCGGCCTCAACTGGCGCGGCTGCTCCGGCGAACCCAACCGCCTGCCGCGCGGCTATCACTCCGGCGTCAGCGAAGACCTGGCGGCGGTGGTGCGCCATCTGCAGGCCAGTCGTCCGGACGCCCCCCTGTATGCGGTGGGCTTTTCCCTTGGTGGCAACGTGCTGCTCAAGTATCTGGGCGAGCGCGGCCAGGACAGCGGCCTGCGCGCCGCGGCTGCGGTCTCGGTGCCCTTTCGCCTGGACCTCTGCGCCGATCGCATCGGCATCGGCTTCTCGCGCCTCTATCAGCGGCACTTCATCCGCGAACTGGCGCGCTACGTGCGCGACAAGCAGGCGCTGTTCGACCGTGAGCACCATCCCGAGCAACACGAGATCCTCGCGCGCCTGGGGCCGCCCGAGGGGCTCAAGACCTTCTGGGACTTCGACGACCGCTACACCGCGCCCCTGCACGGCTTTCGCGATGCCCAGGACTATTACCGCCAGGCCTCCAGCCGCTACTACCTGGGGGGCATCCGCATCCCCACCTTGCTGATCCAGGCCGAGGATGACCCCTTCATCGGCACCGACGCCCTGCCCGCCCGCGCCGAACTGGCGCCCGACACCCTGTTCGAGCGCCTGCCCCATGGCGGCCACGTGGGTTTCGTCGGCGGCGCCTTCCGCGATCCGGACTACTATCTGGAAAGACGCATCCCCGACTGGCTGGTCAGCCAGCGGGCAGCGCCACCCGGCTGATAAACGCCCACGGGTCGGCGATCCCGGCGGCTGTCGCCTTGGCCTCACTCCGCCCCTGAGCTACCATCCAAGCCCCAACAGCTTCGCCCCCAGGACAGCGTCATGAACCGAGTGCTATACCCCGGCACCTTCGACCCCATCACCAAGGGCCATGGCGATCTGGTGGAGCGCGCCTCGCGGCTGTTCGACGAAGTCGTGGTGGCGGTGGCGGCCAGCCCCAAGAAGAATCCACTGTTTCCGCTGGAGCGCCGGGTCGAGCTGGCCAAGGCGGTGACCGCGCACCTGCCCAACGTCGAAGTGATCGGCTTCAGCTGCCTGCTGGCCACCCTGGTGGAGCAGCAGAAGGCGACCATTATCCTGCGCGGCCTGCGCGCGGTGTCGGATTTCGAATTCGAATTCCAGCTGGCCAACATGAATCGGGTACTGGCGCCCCAGGCGGAAAGCATGTTCCTGACCCCGTCGGAACACTATTCCTACCTCTCCTCCACCCTGGTGCGGGAGATCGCGGCGCTCGGCGGCGACGTGACCAAGTTCGTCCATCCCACCGTGCATCAGGCGCTGCTGGAGCGTTTTGCTCCGGCCAGCTGATTAACCCCAAGGACTGTCGGGTGCAGCCGGCGCGCGGATGGGGCAAAATGCGCGCCTGACTTTTGGATCGCTGCGCGTTCGCGCGGCGTGGAGCCGACGATGTCCCTCATCATTACCGACGATTGCATCAACTGCGACGTGTGCGAGCCCGAGTGCCCGAACGGCGCCATCTCCCAGGGTGCGGAGATCTACGTGATCGATCCGAACCTGTGCACCGAGTGCGTGGGCCACTACGACGAACCCCAGTGCCAGCAGGTCTGCCCGGTCGACTGCATCCCCCTCGACGAAAACCATGTCGAGACGAAGGAGCAGCTGCACGACAAGTATCTGAAGATCAGCGGCCAGGCCTAAACAACCTGGCCTGGCACCAGGGCCTATTCGGTACGCCCGTACCCGCTCTGGGTGCAGCCCAGGCAGCGCACGAAGGCCGCCTTGCCCGGCTCGACCACCAGGGCCTTGCCGGCCTTGCCGATGTTACCGCCGGCGGCGGTGAACGGCAGACTGACCACGAAAGCCCCCGCACCGATCACGGTGGCGGCGATCAGCAGCGGCCGCGCGATCAGCAGATCGCCGATCATGGAAAAGGCGGCGGGAGCCTGGGCTTCACCGAACGCCTGGTCGGCGGTCTGATATTCGGTGACGTCACCCTGGGCCTGCTGCGCCTGCGCCGGCAAGACCTGCATCGTCAGGGCCAGCGCCAGCACGGCAGCCAGGCTACGGAACGGATTCATACGGCTGATCCCTTGCGCGATTGTGATGGTGGTCCCTGGACTATAACAGGCCGCCCGCACTTGTCATGCGGGCGGTCCCCAGACGTCATTCGGTGCGGACGACCGGCTGCGGCGCGCGACGATGGGCATAGACCATCAGCGCGATACCGCCCAGTACCATGGGCACGCAGAGCACCTGCCCCATGGTCAGCCAGCCCCAGGCCAAATAGCCGAGCTGGGCGTCGGGCACCCGGACGAATTCGACGATGAAGCGGAAGATGCCGTAGCAGAGCACGAACAGGCCGGACACGGCCATGGTCGGCCGCGGCTTGCGCGAGTAGAGCCAGAGAATGACGAACAGCGCCACGCCTTCCAGGGCGAACTGATAGAGCTGCGACGGATGCCGCGGCAGCTGGGCCGGATCGCTGTAGGGCGGGAAGATCATCGCCCAGGGCACGTCGGTGGGCTTGCCCCAGAGTTCGGCGTTGATGAAGTTGCCGATGCGGCCGGCACCTAGGCCGATGGGTACCAGCGGGGCGATGAAGTCCATTAGCTCGAAGAAGCCCTTGTTGTGGCGCTTGCCGAACCACCAGACCGCCAGGATCACCCCGAGCAGGCCGCCGTGAAAGGACATGCCGCCCTTCCAGACCTCGAAGATCAGCGTCGGATTGGCGATGTATTCCGCCAAATTGTAGAACAGCACGTAGCCGAGTCGCCCACCGGCGATGACCCCCAGCGCCACCCAGAACACCAGGTCGGACAGGGTCTCGCTGGTCCAGCGCGGATCGAAGCGATTCAGTCGCCGCTTGGCCAGCCACCAGGCGCCGCCGATCCCCACCAGGTACATGAGCCCGTACCAGTGGATCTTCAGCGGCCCCAGCGACAGGGCCACCGGGTCTATTTGCGGATACGGCAGCATGGTGCCTCCTTGAAAGGGATCAGAGTAAGAAGTTGAGACCGACGCCGAACAGCAGCAGGGCGAACAGGCGCTTGAGCAGCCGGGGCGACAGGCGATGGGCCAGGCGCGCACCGAAACGGGCCGAGGACATGCTGGTCAGGGCGATGCCCAGCAAGGCCGGCAGATAGACATAGCCCAGACTCCAGGCGGGCAGACCTGGCTGTTGCCAGCCGACCAGGATGAAGGACAGCGCCCCGGACAGGGCGATGGGCAGGCCACAGGCCGCCGAGGTGGCCACCGCCTGCTGCATCGACAGGCTGCGCCAGACCAGGAAAGGCACGGTGAGCGAACCGCCGCCGATGCCGAAGATCGCCGAGGCCCAGCCGATCACCGCTCCCGCCACCGTCAGCGCCGGCTTGCCGGGCTCGCCGGCCTGGCATCTGGGGCGCAGGTCCAGCGCCAGCTGGAGGGCGATGAGAATGGCGAAGGTGCCGATGATCTTCTGCAGCAGCGGGCCATGGATGGCGGCGGCGGTCAGGGCGCCCAGGGCGCTGCCGAAGACGATGCCCAGGGCCATCCAGGCGAACAGCCGCCAGCGTACGGCGCCGAGCCGATGATGGGCCCAGACGGAATTCAGCGAGGTGAAGACGATGGTGGCCAGCGAGGTGCCTACCGCCAGGTGGGTGAGGATGTCCGGATCGAGGCCCTTGGCGGTAAAGCTGTAGACCAGCACCGGCACGATGATCAGGCCACCGCCGACCCCGAACAGACCGGCCAGCAGCCCGGCGCAGGCGCCGAGCACCAGGAAGAGCAAGAGATCCATCATCACCTCGGGCGCAAGAGGCGGCATGGTACGCCGCTACCTGTCAGGCGGGAAGCAGCCTTCCCGCCTGACACGCTCAGCTCTGGACGCTGGCTGCCGGGTTGATCACCCGGCCCAGTCCGAGATTGCGCAAGGCCAGGTGCAGGGCGCTATGGATGACCTGGGGATTGTCGATCTGGCGCATCTGCTGCACCAGCTCGCGGGCCTTTTCCAGGGTGACCTGGCGCAACAGCCACTTCACCTTGGGCAGGTTGGTGGCGTTCATCGACAGGGTATCGAAGCCCATGCCCATGAGCAGCACCGCCGCCGCCGGATCGCCGGCCATCTCGCCGCAGATGCTGACCGGCACCCCTTCGGCATGGGCGCCATCCACCACCTGTTGCAGCGCCTGCAGCACCGCCGGGTGGAAGTAGTCGTAGAGATCGGCCACACGTGGATTGTTGCGATCCACCGCCAGCAGGTACTGGGTCAGGTCGTTGGAACCCACCGAGATGAAGTCCACCTGACGCGCCAGGTCGCGGGCCTGGTAGACCGCCGAAGGCACCTCGACCATGACGCCCACCGGCGGCATGGGGATATCGACGCCTTCGTCACGCACCTCGCACCAGGCACGGTGCAGCAGGTGCTGGGACTCCTCCACCTCGTGCACGCCGGAAATCATCGGCAGCATGATGCGCAGGTTGTTCAGGCCCTCGCTGGCCTTGAGCATGGCGCGCGTCTGCACCAGGAAGATTTCCGGGTGGTCCAGGGTGACGCGGATTCCGCGCCAGCCGAGGAAGGGGTTGTCTTCCTTGATCGGGAAATAGGACAGCGCCTTGTCGCCGCCGATGTCCAGGGTACGCATGGTCACCGGCGCCGGATGGAAGGCGGCCAGTTGCTCGCGATAGATGGACAGCTGTTCCTTCTCGCTGGGAAAGCGCTCGTTGACCATGAAGGGCACTTCGGTGCGGTACAGCCCCACGCCTTCGGCGCCCCGCTGCTGGGCACGCGCCACGTCGGCCATCAGGCCGGTGTTGACCCACAGCGGCATGCGGTGACCGTCGAGGGTCTCGCAGGGCAGGCTGCGCAAGGCGTCGAGGCCCTGGGTCAGCTGGCGCTCCTCTTCCACCACGTCGCCATACTGCTTGATCAGCGTCGGCGACGGATTGGTGAAGATCTCGCCGTGGTAGCCATCGACGATGAGGTCGATGCCGTCCACCTTGGAATACGGCAGGTCCACCGCGCCCATGACGGTGGGCACGCCCATGGCGCGCGCCAGGATGGCCACGTGGGAGTTGCCCGAGCCGAGCACCGAGATCAGGCCGACCAGACGCCCTTCGGGCACCTCGCCGAGCATGGCCGGCGAGAGCTCCTCGCTGACCAGGATGGTGTTTTCCGGATAGATCAGGCAGGCCTGGTGGGCCTGCTGCAGATAGGCCAGCAGCCGGCGACCGAGGTCGCGCACGTCGGCGGCGCGTTCGCGCAGATAGGCGTCGTCCATCAGCTCGAAGCGCTGGACGTGCTCCATCACCACCTGGCGCAGGGCGCCCTGGGCCCACTGGCCGCTCTTGATGATGGTGGTCACCTCGTTACCGAGGGCGGCGTCGTCGAGCATCATCAGGTAGACGTCGAACAGCGCCTGCTCTTCCTTGCGCAACTGGGTGGACAGGCGCTTGGACAGCGCCTTCATGTCCGCCCGTACGCCTTCGATAGCGGTGCGGAACAGCTGCAACTCGGCGTCGATGTCGGTCACGGTCTTGTCCGGGACCACTTCCAGGTCGGCCGGTGGCAGGACCACCACGGCCTTGCCGACGCCGACCCCGGGTGAACCGGGAATGCCGACGAAACGGGCCTCCTGGATACCCCGGCCCTGCCGATCCAGACCGCGGATGGTCCCGGTGGCCTCGGCATGGGCGATCACCCCGGCGAGCTGGGCGCTCATGGTCACCAGGAAGGCCTCCTCACCCTCGTCGAACTGGCGACGCTCCTTCTGCTGCACCACCAGCACGCCCATGACGCGCCGGTGGTGGATGATGGGCGCACCGAGAAAGGAGGCATAGCGTTCTTCGCCAGTCTCGGCAAAGTAGCGAAAGCGCGGGTGACTGGCGGCGTCTTCGAGATTGAGCGGCTCTTCGCGGGTCCCGACCAGGCCGACCAGGCCCTCGTTGGGCGCCATGCTGACGCGACCGATGGACTTCTTGTTGAGGCCTTCGGTGGCCATCAGCACGAAACGGTTGGTGTCCGGATCCAGCAGATAGACGGAGCAGACCTGCGACTGCATGGCCGCGCGGACGCGCTGCACGATGATGGACAGTGCCGACCCCAGATCCTTGGCGGCATTGACCTCCTGGACGATCTTGCGCAGAACTGCAAGCATCTAGCGCCTCCGCAGCCGACGCCCGGCGGAGCCGCCGGCGTGCATCACGTGTCGTTCATCCTGCATGACCACAGCTTCTCCTCACCTCTTTCGCACCGGCCGTACCGGTAATCAGGCCAGCAAGCGGGGTGCCAACTCCTTGAGCGCCCGCCGATAGACCTCTCGCTTGAAGGTCACCACCTGGCCCAATGGGTACCAGTAGCTTACCCAGCGCCAGCCATCGAATTCCGGCTTGCCCGTCACATCCATCCGCACCCGCTGCTCTTCCGCGGTCAGCCGCAGCAGAAACCACTTCTGCTTCTGGCCGATGCACAGCGGACGGCTGTGGGTGCGCACCATGCGCTGCGGCAGACGATAGCGCAACCAGCCCCGGGTACAGGCCAGGATGCGGACGTCATCGGGGCTCAGCCCCACCTCTTCGTTCAGCTCCCGGTACAGCGCCTCTTCGGGCGTTTCCCGGTCATCTATCCCACCCTGGGGGAACTGCCAGGCATCCTGGTTGATGCGGCGGGCCCACAGTACTTGGCCGGCATCGTTGGCGAGAATGATGCCGACATTGGGGCGAAAACCATCAGCGTCGATCACGGCTGCCACCCTTGAAAAATATCGTTGCCCGCATTGTTCCACAAAGCCCGACAGCCCAGCAATGCAAGCTCCGGACCGACTGGGGCGCGGCCGACCGGCGCAGGCTCACGGCGGCTGCCGCGACCTGCAAAAGCCCGCATTATGGTGGTCGCTAGCTGAACGTCGGCTTAAGGGCCGGCAAACGTCGCGCTTCAGCGAAAGTGCCGTTGCACGGCCATGTAGACGGCCAGCGCCAGGCCGATCCAGCCGACCAGCCAGAAGTAGTCGAGATAGCCCAGCACCTGGCTCTGGCGGGTGACCAGACTGGAGATCTGCGCCAGGGCGCTGTCGGCGCCGGTGGCTTGCCGATAGCGTTCGCCATAGGCCTGGTAGTTCTGGGCATACGGATTGACCGCGGCGCTGAGCACCGAGGCGTGGAAGGCGTCGCGCCACTGCAGGAAGACGTTGGAGAGCACGATGCCCATGGGCATGACCAGTTGCTGGGTCATGTTCTTGATCTGGTAGGCCTGGCTGAAATAGGCCGGCTCGACGCGCATGAAGGTGTACATGATGATCACCGCGAAGGTGCCGATCAGATAGGTGCCATGCATCATCAGCCCCGGGACCAGCTGCTGGTAGAGGGGTACGTCGGCGTGCTGGCGCACCATCCAGAAGCCGTAGCCGGCCAGCAGCAGATAGCCCGCCACCAGGTACTTGCGAAAGCCGCCCCAGGGAAAGCGCTCGCGCAGCCGCACCGAGGTGATCATCAGCAAGGGAGCCAGACCGCACAGCCAGCCCAGCGCCATGACGCCCCCGGCGGTATAGACCGGCAGTTGCAGGCCGTTGACCACGTACTGGGGAATGATGAAGTTGTAGGCGCCGAGCAAGAAGTAGTTGAGCATCATGAACAGCATGCCGGCGAGAAAGCCCGGGGTGATGGCGTGCTTGAAGTCCAGGGTCGGCCGCGCCAGGCCCCGCTCGTAGTAGACATAGAGTCCGAGGATGGCCGTTCCCAGCAGCAGCTCCAGGGCCAGCCACAGCCCATCGCTGAAGAAGTCGAAGGCCAGTCGCTGGGTGGTGGTGGTCAACAGCAGGCTGCCCACCGCCAGCAGCACCATGGACAGCAGCGACGGCGCCCCGGAATTCTGCAGCGGATGGGAGCGCCGCGGCAGCGACAGCCAGACGCCTACCGCCACCAGCGCGCAGGCCAGCGCCGGCACCATGAAGATGGCCCGCCATTGGTGGCCTTCCAGCAATTCCGCGGTGGTGAAGGAGGCCAGCGCACCACCCAGGGGCACGCCCGAAGCGAAGGCGCGGATCCCGGTCGGCAGCTGAGGGCCGGAGAAATACATCTGCACCAGCACCCGCGCCCCGGCAAAGAAGGTGGCGGCGCCGGCACCCATCAGCGCCCGCCCGACGATGAAGGTCGGCAGATCGGTGGCCACCAGGCAGCACACCTGGCCGACCAGGTGGATGGCGACGGCGGCGAAGATCAGGTTGCGATAGCCCAGGCGCTGGGCGAACCACTGGTGCGGGGCGCTGGTGACGATGACCGCGGCGCTGTAGCAGGCCGTGGCCAGGGTGTAGCTGCGCGGGTCGATACCCAGGCCGCCGTAGACATAGCGGTTGGCCAGGGCGATCGACAGGTTGTCGAGAAAGTACACCAGCACCATCAGGGTGATGCTCAGCAGCAACAGGCCGCGGTGATGAGGGCGATCGGTGTCGTCGGCGTACATGAAGACCCAGGCTGGCACTAAGGAGGCCAGTCGTGGACCCTGCGTCCGGGGCGGGGTTCAGAGACCGCGTTGTCGCAGTCTCCTCCAGGTGATGCGCATCGCGTCCCGGATCAGCCGGGTAGCAGGGCCCGGACGTCGGCCAGGAGTTCGTCCGGCACCTCCAACCAGCCACGGGTGGTATTAAGCGCCCGTGCCTGGTAGCGGCGCTGCGACGGCAGGCGGGCGCCCTGGGCCTCGATGCCGGCGAACAGCTGCTCGGCGCGCTGCTGGTAGTCGGCTACCGCGGCGCCGAGAAAGCGCTGGGGATCGAAGGCCAGGATGAGCTCGCCGTGATAGGGCAGCCCGCCTGCGCCAGCGTCGACAATGGAAGACTCCGGACTGGTGAGATCGCCGATCAGCGGGCCGGCGAGCAACTCGATCATGGCCGACAGCGCCGAGCCCTTGTGACCGCCAAAGGTGAGCATGGCGCCCTCCTCCAGCACGGTGCGGGCATCGCGACTGGGAGCACCTTCGGCGTCCACGCCCCAGCCCTCGGGCAGGGCCTTGCCCGCGCGCCGATGCAATTCGATTTCGCCGCGGGCCACGGCGCTGGTGGCGAAGTCGAAGACGAAGGGCTGCCCTTCCGGCCGTGGCCAGCCGAAGGCGATGGGATTGGTACCGAACAGCGGGCGACGACCGCCGGCCGGGGCGACATAGGCCTGGGTCGGATTGCAGGCCAGGGCCACCAGCCCTCTGGCGGTGAGGGCTTCCATCTCCACCCAGAGCGCCGAGAAGTGCACGCAGTTGTTGATCGCCAGGGCCGCCAGACCGCAGGCACGCGCCTTGGCTTCCAACAACGGCAGGCCCGTGTGAAAGGCCAGCGGCGAGAAGCCGCCCCCGGCATCGACCCGGACAATGGCCGGTGCCACGTCTTCGACGCGAGGCTCGGCATCCGCCACCACCTTGCCGGCCTTGAGCGTCTTGACGATGCCCAGCAGCCGATAGATGCCATGGGAGGCGCAATCGTCACGCTGGCCAGCGACCATCATGGCGGCGATGGCCGCGCCCTGCGGCTGGCTGAAACCATGGGCCGCGAGCACCTCTTCGGCCAGGTGCTGCAGCTCTTCCGGGGTCATCTGGGCCATGGCGGCGCTCCGTCGGGAAAACCCCGACTATGCCGTAACCGGCCACGCCCCGCTTGCTCGACTTGGGACCGTTCGTGCCGATCCCGGCACAGTCAGCTCGGGTGGTAGCGCCCCGACAACTCGTGGACAGCTTCGATGAAGGCGCCGGCATGGGCCGGATCCACCTCCGGGGTGATGCCGTGGCCCAGGTTGAAGACATGGCCGCTGCCCTGGCCATAGCTTTCCAGGATACGTCCCACCTCGGCGCGGATGGCCGTCGGCTTGGCATAGAGCACGCTGGGGTCCATGTTGCCCTGCAGGGCAACCTTGGCACCCACGCGGCGGCGCGCTTCGCCGATGTCGCAGGTCCAGTCCAGGCCCAGGGCCTCGGCACCGCTGTCGGCCAGGCTTTCCAGCCAGAGGCCACCGTTCTTGGTGAAGAGGATCACCGGTACCCGCCGCCCTTCATGCTCGCGGATCAGCCCGCCGACGATCTTGCGCATGTAGGCCAGGGAAAATTCCTGGTAGGCCGCGGCGGACAGGTTGCCGCCCCAGGTATCGAAGATCTGCACCGCCTGGGCACCGGCGCGGATCTGGCCGTTGAGGTAGGCCGTGACCGCCTGGGCCAGCTTGTCCAGCAGCAGGTGCAGGGCCTCGGGGGTGTCGTAGAGCATGGCCTTGGCCTTGCGGAAATCCTTGCTGGAGCCGCCTTCGATCATGTAGGTGGCCAGGGTCCAGGGGCTGCCGGAAAAGCCGATCAGGGGTACCCGGCCGTCCAGCGCCGTGCGGATGGTGCGCACGGCGTCCATCACGTAGCCCAGGTCGGATTCGGCATCGGGGATCGGCAGCGCCTCGATGTCGGCCGGGGTGTCGATCACCTTGCGAAAGCGCGGACCCTCGCCGGTCTCGAAATAGAGGCCCTGCCCCATGGCGTCGGGGATGGTGAGGATGTCGGAAAAGAGGATGGCGGCATCCAGTGGATAGCGCTCCAGCGGCTGCAGGGTCACCTCGCAGGCGAATTGCGGGTTCTTGCACAGACTCATGAAGTCACCGGCACGGGCCCGGCTGGCGCGGTACTCGGGCAGATAGCGCCCGGCCTGGCGCATCATCCACACCGGGGTGACGTCCACCGGCTGCTTGAGCAGGGCACGCAGGAAACGGTCGTTCTTCAAGGCAGTCATGGCGACATCCGGCAGCAAAAGTGTCGGTATTGTCGCAAAGCGGCTGGCAAAAGGCACGGCAGGGGGGCGTGCCTTTTGTCTATCGGGGCGATGGAGCGCCTTCGGTGACGGCGTTCATCGCAGCTGGCGCTGCGTAGGTGGACAGGGTGGGTAATGGCGCAGCCTTACCCACCTTCAGCTCAGATCCATTCTCCACCCACAAAAAAGCCGACCGGCTTGCACCGGTCGGCTCTTGTCCGACGGCCTGGGCTCAGACGCCCAGGTAGTCGAGGATGCCCTCGGCCGCGTTGCGACCTTCGAAGATGGCGGTCACCACCAGGTCGGAGCCGCGCACCATGTCGCCACCGGCAAAGATCTTCGGATTGCTGGTCTGGTGCTTGAACTCGTGCAGCCCCGGCGCGACCACGCGGCCCTGGCTGTCGAGGTCGATGCCGAATTGCTCGAACCAGGGTGCCGGACTCGGACGGAAACCGAAGGCGATCACCACCGCATCGGCCGGCAGGATCTCCTCGGAACCGGGAATCGGCTCGGGACTGCGGCGACCGCGGGCATCGGGCTCGCCCAGACGAGTCTCCACCACCTTGACGCCTTCCACCCTGTCTTCGCCGATGATGGCGATGGGTTGGCGGTTGAAGAGGAACTTCACGCCCTCTTCCTTGGCGTTCTTCACTTCCTTGCGCGAGCCCGGCATGTTGGCGGCGTCGCGGCGGTAGGCGCAGGTCACGCTCTTGGCGCCCTGGCGAATGGAGGTGCGGTTGCAGTCCATGGCGGTGTCACCCCCCCCCAGGACCACCACGCGCTTGCCCTTCATGTCGACGAAGTCGGCCGCATCCTTTTCGAAGCCCAGGTTGCGATTGACGTTGGCCACCAGGAAGTCCAGGGCGTCGTGCACCCCGGGCAGGTCTTCGCCGGGAAAGCCGCCCTTCATGTAGGTGTAGGTGCCCATGCCCAGGAAGACCGCATCGAACTCCTCGAGCAACTGGTCCATGGTCACGTCCTTGCCCACCTCGGTGTTGAGACGGAATTCCACGCCCATCCCGCCGAAGACCTCGCGGCGGCGGCTGAGCACCGTCTTTTCCAGCTTGAATTCGGGGATGCCGAAGGTCAGCAGGCCACCGATCTCGGGGTGCTTGTCGAACACCACCGGGGTCACGCCGTTGCGTACCAGGATGTCGGCACAGCCCAGCCCGGCCGGACCGGCACCGATCACGGCGACGCGCTTGCCGGTCGGCTTGACCTTGGACATGTCCGGGCGCCAGCCCATGGCGAAGGCGGTGTCGGTGATGTACTTCTCCACCGAACCGATGGTCACCGCGCCAAAGCCGTCATTGAGGGTACAGGCGCCCTCGCAGAGCCGATCCTGCGGGCAGACCCGACCACAGACCTCGGGCAGGGTGTTGGTCTGGTGCGCCAGCTCCGCCGCCGCCAGGATGTTGCCTTCGGAGACCAGCTTGAGCCAGTTGGGAATGAAGTTGTGCACGGGACACTTCCATTCGCAATAGGGATTGCCGCAACCCAGGCAGCGGTGCGCCTGCTCGGCGGCCTGCTGCGGCTTGAAGGGATCGTGGATCTCGACGAATTCCTTCTTGCGCTGGCGCAGCAGCTTCTTCTTCGGATCCTTGCGACCGACCTCGATGAACTGGAAGTCGTTGTTCAGACGTTCAGCCATTTCCAAACCTCTTGAAGCGACGCCCCTTCAGCAGGGCGCCACGAGCTATCACGGTGAAACCGGCGCCCTGGGGCGCCGGCATCGAAGTCGTTATTCCGGACGGGCGCGGGTGCTGACCAGCAGCGATGCCAGGCTGGCGGCCTTGGGCTTCACCAGCCAGAACTTGCGCAGGTAGTCGTCCAGATTCTCATGGAGATGGCTGCCCCAGGCACTGCCGGTCTCGCGCACGTATTCGGCCAGCACCCCTTCCAGGTGGCTGCGATAGGCTTCCATGGCCTCGCTGTTGATGCGCTGGATCTCCACCAGTTCGTGGTTGACCCGGTCATAGAAACCGTTGTCCAGGTCCAGCACATAGGCGAAGCCGCCGGTCATGCCCGAACCGAAGTTGTAGCCGGTCTTGCCCAGGACGCAGACGAAGCCGCCGGTCATGTACTCGCAGCAGTGGTCGCCGGTGCCTTCCACCACGGTGTGGGCCCCGGAGTTGCGCACCCCGAAGCGCTCACCGGCGGTGCCGGCGGCGAACAACTTGCCACCGGTGGCGCCATAGAGGCAGGTGTTGCCGATGATGGCCGATTCCTGGCTCTTGAAGCCCGCACCCTGGGGCGGGGTGATGACCAGCTTGCCGCCGGTCATGCCCTTGCCCACGTAGTCGTTGGCATCGCCTTCCAGATACATATGCAGGCCGCCAGCGTTCCAGACGCCGAAGCTCTGGCCGGCGGTTCCCTTGAAGCGGAAGGTCAGCGGCGCCTTGACCATGCCCTGGTTGCCGTGACGCCGGGCGATTTCGCCGGAGACACGGGCGCCGATGGAGCGGTCGCAGTTGCCGATGCTCAGGCTGAAGTCACCGCCTTCGAGCTTTTCGATCCCTGGCAGCGACAGGCGCACCATTTCCTCGGCCAGCAGGCCCTGGTCGAACGGCGGGTTCTTTTCCACCTGGCAGTATTGCGGCTTCTCGGCCGGAATGTGATCGCTACCCAGCAGCGGCGTGAGGTCCAGATGCTGCTGCTTGGCGGTCTCGCCCGGCAGGATTTCCAGCAGATCGGTACGGCCGATCAGCTCGCCCAAGCTGCGCACGCCCAACCTGGCCAACCACTCGCGGGTTTCCTCGGCGATGAAGGTGAAGAAATTCATCACCATCTCCACCGTGCCGATGAAATGTTCCTTGCGCAGTCGGTCGTTCTGAGTGGCGACGCCGGTGGCGCAGTTATTCAGGTGGCAGATGCGCAGGTACTTGCAGCCCAGGGCGATCATCGGCGCGGTGCCGAAGCCGAAGCTCTCGGCGCCAAGGATGGCGGCCTTGATCACGTCCAGGCCGGTCTTCAGACCGCCGTCGGTCTGCACCCGTACCTTGCCACGCAGGTCGTTGCCCCTCAGGGTCTGGTGCGCCTCGGCGAGGCCCAGTTCCCAGGGCGAGCCAGCGTACTTGATGGAGGTCACCGGCGAAGCGCCGGTACCGCCGTCGTAGCCGGAGATGGTGATCAGGTCGGCATAGGCCTTGGCCACACCGGCGGCCACCGTACCCACGCCGGGCTCGGACACCAGCTTGACCGATACCAGCGCCTTCGGATTGACCTGCTTGAGGTCGAAGATCAGCTGCGACAGGTCTTCGATGGAATAGATGTCGTGGTGCGGCGGTGGAGAGATCAGGGTCACGCCGGGTACCGCATAGCGCAGCTTGGCGATCAGGCCGTTGACCTTACCGCCGGGCAGCTGGCCGCCCTCGCCCGGCTTGGCGCCTTGGGCCACCTTGATCTGCAGTACCTCGGCATTGACCAGGTACTCGGGGGTGACGCCGAAGCGGCCGGTGGCCACCTGCTTGATCTTGGAACTCTTGATAGTGCCGTAGCGCGCCGGATCCTCACCGCCCTCACCGGAGTTGGAGCGGCCGCCCAGGCGGTTCATGGCTTCGGCCAGGGCCTCGTGGGCTTCCGGCGACAGGGCGCCCAGGGAGATCCCGGCGGCATCGAAGCGAGTGAAGATGTTGGCCAGCGGCTCGACCTCTTCCAGGGCCAGGGGCTGGTCGCTGGTCTTGACCTTGAGCAGGTCGCGGATCATGGCCACCGGGCGCTGGTCCACCAGCGCGGTGTATTCGCGGAACTTGGCGTAGTCGCCCTGCTGCACGGCGGCCTGCAGCAGATTGACCACGTCCGGGTTGTAGGCGTGGTACTCGCCGCCATAGACGAACTTGAGCAGGCCACCCGGCTGGATCGGCTTGCGGTTGTTCCAGGCTTCGCCCGCCAGCAGTTTCTGCTCGGCCTCCAGATCGACGAAGCGCGCGCCCTTGATGCGGCTGGTGACACCGGGGAAGCAGAGGTCGGTGACCTCGTCCGCCAGGCCCACGGCCTCGAACAGCTGGGCGCCGCGATAGGACGCGACGGTGGAGATGCCCATCTTGGAGATCACCTTGAGCAGGCCCTTGGTGATGCCCTTGCGGTAGTACTTGAACACCTCGTAGAGGTCGCCCAGCACCTCGCCGGTGCGGATCAGATCGCCCAGCACCTCGTAGGCCAGGAACGGATAGACCGCGGTGGCGCCAAAGCCCAGCAGCACGGCGAAGTGGTGCGGATCACGGGCGGTGGCGGTCTCCACCAGGATGTTGCTGCTGGTGCGCAGCCCCAGGTTGACCAGGTGGTGATGCACGGCGCCGGTGGCCAGCACCGCGTGTACCGGCAGCTTGCCCGGCTCGATGTGGCGGTCGGTCAGCACCAGCAATACCTTGCCGGCGCGCACAGCCTCCTCGGCCTGCTCGACGATGTTGCGCAGCGCTGCCTCGAGGCCCATGGACGCGGGATAGTTGAGGTCGATCTTGACATGCTCGAAGCCGGGCTTGGGCATGTTGAGGATGGTCCGCCACTTGGCCGGCGAGACCACCGGACTGCTCAGGATGGCGCGATCGGCGTGCTCGGCGGTTTCCTCGAAGACATTGCGCTCGGCGCCCAGGCAGGTCTCCAGGGACATGACGATGGACTCGCGCAGCGGGTCGATCGGCGGGTTGGTGACCTGGGCGAACTGCTGGCGGAAATAGTCGTAGGGCGAGCGGATGCGCCGCGACAGCACCGCCATCGGCGTGTCGTCGCCCATCGAGCCCACGGCTTCCTGGCCCTGCTCGCCCAGCGGGCGCAGCACCTGGTCACGCTCCTCGAAGGTGACCTGGAACATCTTCATGTACTGGCGCAGCTGATCCTGGTCGTAGAAGGCCGAACCGTGATCGTTGTCGTCCAGGGTCGCCTGGATGCGCATGGCGTTCTTGCGCAGCCACTGCTTGTAGGGGTGGCGCGCCTTGAGGCGATTGTCGATGTCGTCGGTCTGCAGCACCTCGCCGGTCTCGGTGTCCACGGCGAGGATCTGCCCCGGGCCGACCCGACCCTTGGCGATGACGTCGTCGGGCTGGTAGTTCCAGACGCCGACTTCCGAAGCCAGGGTGATATAGCCGTTCTTGGTGGTCACCCAGCGCGCCGGGCGCAGGCCGTTGCGGTCGAGCAGACAGACCGCGTAGCGGCCTTCGGTCAGGACCACGCCGGCCGGACCGTCCCAGGGCTCCATGTGCATGGAGTTGAACTCGTAGAAGGCGCGCAGATCGGCGTCCATGGTCTCGACGTTCTGCCAGGCCGGCGGAATGATCATGCGCACGGCGCGGAACAGATCCATGCCGCCGGTCACCAGCAGTTCCAGCATGTTGTCCATGCTGGAGGAGTCGGAACCGACGCGGTTGACCAGCGGACCAAGCTGGTCGAGATCCGGGATCAGCTCGTTGACGAACTTGGTCCGCCGCGCCTGGGCCCAGTTGCGGTTGCCGGTGATGGTGTTGATCTCGCCATTGTGGGCGAGATAGCGGAAGGGCTGCGCCAGCGGCCACTTCGGCAGGGTGTTGGTGGAGAAGCGCTGGTGGAACACGCAGATGGCGGTGGCCAGGCGCGGATCACCCAGGTCCGGATAGAAAGCGGCGAGATCCGCCGGCATCATCAGGCCTTTATAGACGATGACCTTGGACGACAGGCTGCAGATGTAGTGCTCGGCGTCCTCGGCATTGAGCACCGAGGAGCGGCGGCGAGCGGAGAACAGCTTGACCCCGAACTGCTGGTCGTCGAGACCCGGACCGGCGACGAACACCTGCTCGATGCGCGGCAGGCGGGCCAGGGCCAATTCACCCAACACCGAGGTGTCGATGGGCACCTTGCGCCAGCCGACCAGGGTCAGGCCGGCGGCCTCGATCTCCAGGTTCATGTTGGCACGGGCCCGTTCGGCACGGGTCTCGTCCTGGTTGAAGAACACCACGCCGGCGGCGTATTGCTCGGGCAATTCGGCGCCGAATTGCTCCTGGGCAATGGCGCGCAGGAAGGCGTCCGGCTTCTGCATGAGCAGACCGCAACCGTCACCGGTCTTGCCGTCCGCGTTGATACCGCCCCGGTGGGTCATGCAGGTCAGGGCTTCGATGGCCGTTTCCAGCAGGTCATGGCTGGGCTCGCCCTGCATATGGGCGATCAGGCCGAAGCCGCAGTTGTCCTTGAAGCTATCGGGATTGAACAGGCCTGCTTTCATAGCGCTCTCACCGGCAATCAGGTTATTGCGAAGGCATCACAAAACGGTCCGCTTATTTGAACTTTTTTCGGACAGTCAAAGGCTGACCAGTGTAGCGAAAAAATCGCTTACGACAAACACTGATGACACCTGATGAAAATTCGATGACGCAAAAAAGAAAGCCCCGGCATCACGCTCGTGATAGCGCCGGGGCTTTATTTGCATCGCAGGCAAGAATCAGCGACTGGTGGCGATGTCCTGCTGGATGCTGGCGAAGGTCCGCGGCCAGGGTTTGCTGGCCTGTACCTTGGCGGGTAGCTGCTTGACCGCCGCCTCGGCCGCCGCCCGATTGGCGAAGTTGCCGTAGGTCACCACATAGAGCGCCTTGCCTTGGTAGCTCTTCTTGAAATAGCGGAAGTTGCCACTGTCGGCCTGGGCGGCGATGAAGTCCTGCGCGGCCTTCTCGGTGCTGGTGCCCACCACCTGCAAGGCGTACTTGCTGCCGGCCTGACTACCGTACCAACCCGCCGCGGCACTGCCGGCATGAGCAGACGCCGCAGTCGGGGCCGGCTTGGCCGGTGCCGGCGCGGGGGTAGGCGCAGGCGCGGTATGCCGGGGTGCCGGAGTGGCCGCTGCCGGCGCGCTGGACGCCGGCGTCCGTGCCGGCGTCCGACTGGGCAGTTCGTCTTCGTCACTGATGGGCGGGGCGTCGGTGTTCACGGCTGGCGGCATGCCACCCGCGCCCATGTCGTTGCCTGCAGCGGTACCCGCCTGCCGGCCACCGGCCGCTTCCGCCAGGGGTTCACGGATGACCGGCTGCGACTCACCTACCAGCGGCAGGGGCAGCGGCTTGGAAGAGCCGTCGAACTGGATGGGCGCCCCCTGGGCGTCCTTGCCGGCGGACGCGGTGTTCTGCCCCCCCATGGGCAGGTCCTGCCCGGCCGTGCCGGTCGCCGGGGTCTCGCTCTTGCCGCCCTTCAGCGACAGCGCCGCAGCACCGACCGCCAGTACCACCACCCCGAGAATGACCAGATGCTTGCGCGGCAGCGCCGCCAGCAGATTGCGCGAGCCTTTCGCCGGTGCGGCGGCCTTCTTGCGCCGGGCGCTCATGCCAGCCACCAGGACATCCCGAGCTTCTTCGTTGAGCCGACCAGGCCAGCCGCCGGAGCGCTGATGGATGGTCGCGAGTTGCTCGTCGGTAAAGATCTCCAGCCCCTGACCGGCACCCTCCAGGCGCTGGGCCAGATATTCCTCGGCCTCGCTCTCGCTGTAGGGCAGCAACTCGATGGCGTGATAGCGCTCTTCGCCCTGGGCGATGTCTTCCAGGCGCATCACCACTTCCGCTTCGCCGAACAGGAAGACGTGCAGGCGCTCCTTTTCGCCGCCACCGGCCAGTTCCAGCAGGGCTTCCAGCGCGGGGGTAGCCAGCGCCTCGGCGTCATCCACCAGGATGTAGACCTCCTGCCCCGCCAGGCGCACTTCCGCCGCCTGCGCGAGAATGGACGCCGGCGTCTGGCTGTCGGCGCCCACGCCCTTGGCGACCTGGGCCAGGACGGTGCGGGCGTCGCCGCCGTTCTGCGCGGAAATCACCACGCAGTGCACGGCTTCCTTCTTGGTGCTGGCCGCCAGTGCCTGGCGCAGCAGCGTCTTGCCGCTGCCCTCGGGCCCGCTGACCACCAGCAACAGCTGGCTGTAGCGGGCCAGATGATGCAACTGACCCAGCACCGGCTTGCGCTGCGCCGGAAAGAATTTGAAACCGGGAACGCGGGCGGCGAACGGGTCGTGGGTGAACTGATAGTGACCGAGGAAGGCTTCGTCGGCGTGCAGATTGGACATGGGACTCTCTTGTTCTCCTTACTGGGCGGTCAGCGCTTGGTAATCGGTACGCAGCGTCTGCTCGAGAATGTCGCGGGCGAAGTCGGCGGTCACCACGGCCTGGCCCAGGTCACTGAGCAGTACCAGCCGGAGTTGTCCATCCAGGACCTTCTTGTCCACCGCCATGAGGCGTTCGAAATCGGCCGGCTGCATGTCGGCCGGCGGTACCACGGGAAGCCCCGCCCGGACCAGCAGGCGCAGGGCGCGGTCGCGCTGGGCGGCCGTGAGCCAGCCCAGCAGCAGGGACATCTGCAGCGCCATGACCATGCCGGCGGAAACCGCCTCGCCATGCAACCAGACGCCATAGCCCTGGTGGGTCTCGATGGCGTGACCGAAGGTATGGCCGAGATTGAGGATGGCACGCAGGCCCGACTCGCGCTCGTCGCTGCCGACCACCTGGGCCTTGGCCGCGCAGGAACGCTCGATGGCTTCGGTGAGGGCCTGCTGGTCCAGCGCCAGCAGCGCCTCGACATGCTTTTCGAGCCAGCCGAGGAAGGGTTCATCGCAGATCAGACCGTACTTGATGACCTCGGCCAGACCCGCCGACAGTTCGCGCGCCGGCAGGGTCGCCAGGCTGTCGGTGTCGATGACCACGGCCTTGGGCTGGTAGAAGGCGCCGATCATGTTCTTGCCCAGCGGGTGGTTGATGCCGGTCTTGCCGCCCACCGAGGAATCGACCTGGGACAGCAGCGTGGTCGGTACCTGGATGAAGTCCACCCCGCGTTGATAGCAGGCCGCGGCGAACCCGCCCATGTCGCCGATCACCCCGCCACCGAGGGCGATGAGGGTGGTCTTGCGATCATGGCGATCCTGCAGCAGGCCGTCGAAGATCAGTTGCAGGGTTTCCCAGTTCTTGTGCGCCTCGCCGTCGGGCAGCACGATCGAGCTGACCTGGCGGTCGCCCAGGGTGCGCAGCAGGCGCTCCAGATAGAGCGGCGCGATGGTTTCATTGGTGACGATCGCCACCTTGCGCCCGGCGAGATGGGGCAGGAAGCAGTCCGGCCGATCCAGGAGGCCCTGGCCGATGTAGATCGGGTAGCTGCGCTCACCGAGCTCGACGTGAAGAGTCCGCATGCCGTCACCTTGAGTCAAAGGGCGCCTAGCATAGCGCAGAACGCTTGCGGCTTTAATGCGGCGCCAGGGCTTTCAGACGGTCGAGTATCTGCAGCACGACCAGCCGGGGTGGCCGCTCGTCGGTCTCGATGATGATATCGGCGATCTCGCGGTACAGCGGGTCGCGCATGGCCATGAGCTTGCGCAGCACCGCCGCGGGATCGGCGGTCTGCAGGAGCGGACGGTTGCGATCACGGGAGGTGCGTTCGATCTGCTGCTCGATGGAGGCATGCAGATAGATGACCCGTCCGCCATGCTTGAGCGCCTGGCGATTGTCCTCGCGCAGCACGGCGCCCCCGCCGGTGGCCATCACCAGACCGTTTTCCGCGCACAGCTCGGCGATCGCGGCGCGTTCGCGCTCGCGAAAGCCCTGCTCGCCTTCCACATCGAAGATCCAGGGGATGTCGGCACCGGTACGTTCTTCGATTACCTTGTCGGAATCCTTGAACGGCAGCCGCAACTCCTTCGCCAGGAGCCGGCCGATGGTGCTCTTGCCCGAGCCCATCGGTCCTACGAGAAACAGATTACGCACTTATGTCATCGACCAACCGCTATCGCCTGGTTGTTCATGATACGCGGCGTGAGGAAGATCAGCAGCTCGACTTTGCTGTCGGTGACCGAATCCCGGCGGAACAGCCGGCCGACATAGGGAATGTCCCCCAGCATCGGCACCTTGGTGGTGGACTTGGTCTGGGTATTGGAGAACACCCCGCCCAGCACGATGGTCTCGCCATCGCTCACCAGCACCTTGGCATTGACCTCGTTCTTGCTGATCGGCGGCACGCCGTTGAGGGCGTTCTGGTAGTCAGGGGCATCCTTGTTGACCTTGACCTCCATGATGATGCGGTTGTCCGGGGTGATCTGCGGCGTGACTTCCAGCGACAGGGCGGCCTGCTTGAAGCTGGTGCTGGTGGCACCGCTGGAGCTGGCTTCCTGGTAGGGGATCTCGGTACCGCGCAGGATCTTGGCGGTCTCCTTGTCCGAGGTCACCACCTTGGGCTGGGAGATGATCTCGCCATTGCCACTGGATTGCAGAGCTGACAGCTGCAGGTCGAGCATCTTGCCACCGACCATGAAGCCGACGCCGATGCCCGAGGTGCTGCCGGAGACGCCCATGTCGACGAAAGGCGTGGGTGCGACGCCGTTGGTAGAAGTGAAATTACCCACGGTACTGGTGCCCGGCAGGAAGGCCTGACCGGTAGTAGGATCGACCGTGGTGGCGCCGTCCTTGCCATAGACCGCGAAGTTGCCCGAACTGGCGTTGCCGCCCCAGCGCACGCCCAGCTGCTTGCTGTAGTCGACGTTGGCCTCCACCAGCCGCGCCTCGATCATCACCTGGCGCACCGGGATGTCCAGCTGCGAGACGATGCGCCGGAGTTCGTCCAGGCGATTCTGGGTCTGGTAGGCGATGATGCTGTTGGTGCGCTCGTCCACCGAGATGGAGCCGCGCTCGTCGGCGGTCTTGTCGGCGCTGGTCACCGACTGGAACAGCTTGGCGATATCGGCGGCCTTGGCGTAGTTGACCTGGATCAGGTCGCGACGCAGCGGGGCCAGCTGCTGGATCTGCTTCTGGGATTCCAGCTCCTGACGCTCGCGGGCGGCGATCTCGTCGGCCGGTGCCACCAGCAGCACGTTGCCGATCTGGCGCTTGTCGAGCCCCTTGGTCTTGAGGATCAGATCCAGCGCCTGGTCCCAGGGCACGTTCTGCAGGCGCAGGGTGATGTTGCCCTGCACGGTGTCGCTCGCCACCAGGTTGAGGTTGGTGAAGTCGGCGATCAGCTGCAGTACCGAGCGGACGTCGATGTCCTGGAAATTCAGCGACAGTTTCTCGCCGGTGTAGGTGAAGCGATCGGCTGCGCGCTTTTCCTTTTCCTCGGTGGTGAGCGGCTTGACGCTCAGGGTCAGACGATTGTTGGTCTGGTAGGCCAGGTAGTCGTAGGTCCCGGTCGGCTCGATGACGATGGACGCCCCGCTGCTGTCAGCGGAGGCGTTGACGAACTGCACCGGGGTGGCGAAGTCCTTGACGTCCAGGCGCACGCGCAGCTCTTCGGGCAGCTGGGTACCGGCGAAGGTCAGGCGGATCTTGCCGCCCTGCTCCTGGATGTCCGGATTGATGCCGGTCTCGCTCAGGTCGATGACCACGTTGCCCTCGCCCTGGGGACCCCGCTGGAAGTCGATATGGCGGATCGCCTTGCCGCGCAGTTGCGGCCGCGGCGCGGTCATGGCCGCCACGGTAGAGGTGGCCTGGGTCGGCGGCAGCGGCGTGCGGGCGACCGCGCCGGAGAGGGGTGCGGACGAGGGCGCGGTCACGGTGGCCGGCGCGGCGGCCCGCGGCAGGTTGGGCGTCAGATTGGCCTGGGCGTTGGCCACCTGACGACCCGCGGTGCCACCGATGGTGACGAACAGATTGCGACCGTCGGCCCGGGTGTCGTAGCTGGCCAGGTTGGTGAGGTTGATGATCAGGCGGGTACGGTTGCCCGCCTCCACTACCGTCACGCTGCGGGCATTGCCATTACCCAGCTCACGGCTCTTGGTACCCAGTTTGTTGGCGACGCCGGGCAGGTCCAGGGCGATCCGCGCCGGCTGCTCGATGGTGTAGCCCTTGGGCACCGGAACCGGCTGATCGAAGGTCAGCTTGAGCTCGATGCGATCCCCGGGCAGGGAGGCGACGTTCAAGGCCTGCAGATCGGCTGCCAGGGCTTGACCGGCCAGGCTGCCCAGCAACAGGGCCAATCCCAGTCCCAGCCGTCTTGCGCTATTCGTCTTCACTGTACTCGCCCTGCCCATTAAGTCTTTTCCTTCAAGGTGATGGTGCGCGGCCGTTCCAGCCAGCCACCCTCGCCATCCGGGACGATTTCGATCACGTCGATCTCACCGTCGGTAATCTTGGTGATGCGTCCGTCGTTGCGCCCCAGGTAGTCCCCCACCTTGACGCGATGCACGCCCCCGGCGCCGTTGACCAGCGCATAGCGGCCGCTGGCGTTGGCCAGGATGCCGACCATGCTGAAGGTCTCGATGTTGAAGCCTTCGAGAAACTGCTTGGGCCGATTCACGTCCGGCTTGATGTTGCCGGTTCCGCGCTGGCGCACCGTGGGATCGATGCGCACCGGCGCCTGGAAGGGACTGCGCAGGGCCGCGGCGGCGTAGGTGAAGGGTTCGTAGGCGCGAAACTGCGGCAATGGCTCGATGGAACCGCGCGGCTTGGCCCGGGTTTCGTCCATGAAGGCCTGCAGATCGCTGGTATCGCTGGAACCACAGCCGACCAGCACGCCGGTCAGCAGACAGAGCAACAGGGGCGTCCTCATTTGCCGAGCCCTTTGTCGTTGTACCTATAGGTCTTGGCCAGGACGTTCATGCGCAACTTGCCGCCGCCTCCGGAGACCGTACCGCCGCCATTGGCGCTCTTGTCGTCCACAGGCTTGAGATCGAAGTCGTGCAGGGTGACGATGCGCGGCAGGCTGGAGACGCTGCTGACGAAGGTCGCCAGGTCGTGATAGTTGCCCACCACGGTGATCTGGATCGGCAACTCGACATAGAACTGCTGGGTGACCTCGGGCAGGAGCTTGATCTGCTCGAATTCCAGGCCGCTGCCGAGACCGGTGCGGGTGATGTCTTCCAGCAGCGCCGGCACCTCGGTATCGCCGGGCAGTTGCCGCAGCAGGGCACCGAAGGACTCCTCCATCTCCACCATCTGCTGCTTGTAGGCATCCAGATTGGCGGCCTGGAAGGCCTTGCTGGCGTATTGCTGCTTGAGCGTCTCTTCCTGGTTGCGCTGGCTGTCCAGCTGGGCTTGCATGTCGCTGAGATGGAACTGATAGCCGAGCAGGAGCACCACCAGCACGATCAGCAGGCAGGCGATGACCTTGACCGGCTTGGGCCAGGAACCGAGGTTCTCCAGGCTGAGCTCGTTGATGTCGACCTTGCGCAGGCTGGCCAGGGAATCGGCGAGACTCATGGTTTGCCTCCCTGGGCGAGCGGGGCCGGTGCAGCGGGGGCGCCGGGCTGGGTCTGCTTGACGGTGAGCTGGAAGGTGTTGGCCTGATCCACCGCACCCGCGGTGGTGGCCTTCACCTCGATCAGCGTAGGCGACGCGAACCAGTCCGAGGCATCCAGGTTACGCATCAGGTTGGAGACCCGGTTGTTGGATTCCGCCTCGCCACTGATCGACAGGGTATCGCCCTGCATCTTCAGCTCGCGGAAGTACACGCCGTCTGGCAGGGTGCGCACCAACTGGTCGAAGACGTGACCGATGACCGGGCGATTGCCCTGCAGGTCCTGGATGATCTTCATCCGCGCCAGCAGCTGCTGACGGCGGGTCTTGAGTTCGCTGATCTCCTTGATGCGCACGTCCAGCTGGGCGATGTTCTGCTGGATGAAGGCGTTGCGCGCCTCCTGACGGGCGATCTCGCCGGACAGGTACTGATCCCCGAGAAACACGGCACCGCACGAGAGCACGAAGATGCCGCCCAGGATCACCAGGAACTGCTTGCGCCTTTCTTCGCGCAGCTGCTCCCGCCAGGGCAAGAGGTTGATGCGGGCCATCTAGTCGAAACTCCTCATGGCCAGGCCGCAGGCGATCATCAACGCCGGGGCGTCACCCGCCAGGGCCGCCGCATTGACCTTGTTGCTGACGGTCATGTCGGCGAAGGGATTGGCCAGGACCGTCGGGGTGCCGATTTTCTGCTGGATCAAGCGGTCGAGTCCGGAAATTGACGCGGTTCCTCCGGCAAGCAAGATGTAGTCCACATCATTGTATTGCCCGGCGGCGAAAAAGAACTGCAGCGAACGCGCCACCTGCTGCACCACCGCCTCGCGGAAGGGCGTCAGCACCTCGCTCTGGTAGTCGTCCGGCAGCCCGCCCTGCTTCTTGGCCAGACCGGCCTCCTCCACCGACAGGCCGTAGCGGCGCTGGATCTCTTCGGTGAGTTGACGACCGCCGAACAGCTGCTCGCGGGTGTAGATGGTCTTGCCGTTGTGCAGCACGCTCAGGGTGGTCATGGTAGCGCCGATGTCGACCACCGCCACGGTCAGGTCGTCGACATGGCCGCCGAGCTGATTGGCCAGCAACTGGTAGGCGCGCTCCAGGGCATAGGCCTCGACGTCGACCACCTTGGCCGAGACGCCGGCCAGCGCCAGGGCCGCCTCGCGGACCTCGACGTTTTCCTTCCGGCAGGCGGCCAGCAGCACCTCGACGCGCTCGGCGTTGCGCGGCGACGGCCCCTGCACCTCGAAGTCGATGGCGACCTCGTCCAGCGGATAGGGAATGTACTGGTCGGCTTCCAGCTTGATCTGGTTTTCCAGTTCGTCGTCGGTCAGGCCGGCATCCATCTCGATGGTCTTGGCGATCACCGCCGAGCCGGAGACGGCCACGGCAGCGCTGCGCGCGGAGCTGCGCGCCTTGACCAGCACCCGGCCGATGGCCAGGCCCACGCCTTCGAGTTCGGCGATGTTCTTTTCCACCACGGCGTTGGCCGGCAGGGGCTCGACCGCATAGGCTTCCACCCGGTAGCGCCCGCCTGAACGACTCAACTCGATGAGTTTCACGGATGTCGAACTGACGTCGATACCCAGCAGCGTATTCGCCTTCTTTCTGAATAGCCCTAGCACATCAGTTCCCTATGAGCGACGGTGGTCTTCCGCGGACGGGCATTAGATAACAGACTTGACACCCGAGCAAATAGCGGCCAACCGCCAAACGCGCCTATAATGGCGACGCCGTGTAGGCTGACCCTCACCTGTCGCCCTTTCCTTCTTTCCATTCGAAAAGTCTCTTGATGCGTGTTCTGAAATTTTTCTGGTGGTCGTTGGTCGCCCTGGTCTGCAGCCTTTTGCTGGGTCTCAGCGGTGCCTTCCTCTACCTCACCCCCAGCCTGCCCTCCATCGATGCCCTGCGAAACGTGCAACTGCAGATCCCTCTGCGGGTGTACAGCGCGGACGGCAAACTCATCGCCGAATTCGGTGAAATGCGCCGCTCGCCGCTGCGTTTCAACGAGATACCGCCCAATTTCATCCATGCCCTGCTCTCCGCCGAGGATGACAACTTCGCCAATCACTATGGCGTGGATGTGAAAAGCCTGGCGCGAGCGGTGAGCCAGCTGGTCAAGACCGGACACATCCAGACCGGCGGTAGCACCATCACCATGCAGGTCGCCAAGAACTACTTCCTGACCAGCGAACGCAGCTTCTCGCGCAAATTCACCGAGATCCTCCTGGCGCTGCAAATCGAGCGCCAACTGACCAAGGACGAGATCCTCGAGCTCTACGTCAACAAGATCTACCTGGGCAACCGCGCCTACGGTATCGAGGCCGCCGCCCAGGTCTACTACGGCAAGTCCATCAAGGACCTGACCGTCGCCCAGATGGCGATGATCGCCGGTCTGCCCAAGGCGCCGTCGCGTTACAACCCGGTCGCTAATCCTGAGCGTAGCCTGGAAAGACGCAATTGGATTCTCGAACGCATGTTCAAGCTCGGGTATATCGATCAGGCGGCCTACCAGGCCGGCATCACCGAGCCGCTCGAGGCCTATCACCACGTCGCCGTGCCCGAACTCAACGCCCCCTACATCGCCGAGATGGCGCGGGCGGAAATGGTCGGTCGCTATGGTGGCGATGCCTACACGGATGGCTACCAGGTCTACACCACCATCGACAGCCGGCTGCAGACGGACGCCTTCGAAGCCGTGCGCGACGGCCTGACCGACTACGACCGCCGCCATGGCTATCGCGGCCCCGAGGCCCAGTGGCCCAACCGCAGCCGGGCCGAGTGGACCGCGCTGATCCAGAAGCAGCGCGTCGTCGGCGGCCAGGATCCGGCCCTCGTCACCCAGGTGGAGAAGAGCGGCATCCTGGTCCTGACCCGCGAAGGCAAGGAAGAGGCGGTCTCCTGGGACTCGATGAAGTGGGCGCGACCCTACCTCAGCGCCAACAGCCTGGGGCCGCGACCGAACGGTCCGGCCGACGTGGTCAAGGTCGGCGACCTGATCCGGGTGCAGCGCCAGGACGATGGCAGCCTGAAATTCTCGCAGGTTCCCAAGGCGCAGAGCGCCCTGGTGTCGCTCGCCCCCCAGGATGGCGCCATCCGTGCCCTGATCGGTGGTTTCTCCTTCGAGCAGAGCAACTACAACCGCGCGACCCAGGCCCGCCGCCAGCCCGGCTCCAGCTTCAAGCCGTTCATCTATAGCGCGGCCCTGGAGAAGGGCTTCACCGCCGCCAGCCTGGTCAACGATGCGCCCATCGTCTTCATGGACGAGAATCCCGACGAAGCCTGGCGGCCAAAGAACGACAACAATACCTTCCTCGGCCCCATCCGCCTGCGCGAGGCGCTGTATCGCTCGCGCAACCTGGTGTCCATCCGGGTGCTGCAGGCCATCGGCATCGACTATGCGCTGGATTACGTCAGTCGCTTCGGCTTCGAGCGCGATCAGTTGCCGCGCAACCTGTCGCTCGCCCTCGGCACCCCGGGCCTGACCCCGCTGGAAGTGGCCACCGGCTGGTCGGTGTTCGCCAACGAAGGCTACAAGGTGACGCCCTACGTGGTCGATCACGTGACCGATCGCGACGGCAAGGTGGTCTATCGCGCTGCCGCGCCGCGGGTGCCCCAGCAGGTGCAGGCCAAGGCCGCGCCCGGCGTCGAGGTCACGCCGACGGCCGATACCGCCGCTGCCGATCCGGCCAATCCGGCGCCGGTGTTCGCGCCTCAGGTCATCGATCCGCGCAATGCCTTCATCATGAACAGCATGCTGCAGGACGTGATCAAGCGCGGCACCGGGCGCAAGGCGCTGGAACTGGGTCGCAACGACTTGGCCGGCAAGACCGGCACCACCAACGAATCCAAGGACACCTGGTTCTCCGGCTACAACGGCGACTACGTGACCACGGTCTGGGCCGGCTTCGATCAGCCCGAGACCCTGGGTCGCCAGGAATTCGGTGGCACCGTGGCCCTGCCGATCTGGATGAGCTACATGGGCGCAGCGCTCAAGGACAAGCCGCCGCATCAGCTCAAGGAACCGGACGGCATCGTCTCCATCCGCGTCGATCCCACCACGGGTCGCGCCGCGCCGCCCGGCACGCCCAACGCCTACTTCGAGCTGTTCAAGAGCGAGGACACCCCGCCGAGCCTGGACGAGCTGCCGCCTGGCGTCGCGCCCGGCACGCCGCTGCCCTCCAGCGAAAACGTGCCCATGGACATCTTCTGATCTGCGCCCAATAAAAAACCCCGCCAAGGCGGGGTTTTTTCATTGCTTCAGGCCTTACTTGGCGAAGACGTCATCCACCGACTTCAGCGGATAGTTCGCCGGATAGGGCAGCGTGGCCACGCCGGTCTCGATGGCGGCCTTGGCCACGGCATCGGATACCAGGGTGATCAGGCGCGCGTCCATCGGCTTGGGAATGATGTACTCGCGACCGAAGCTCAGGCTGTCGACGTTGTAGGCCGCGCAGACTTCCTTGGGCACCGGCAGCTTGGCCAGGTCACGCAGGGCCAGGGCAGCGGCGATCTTCATCTCTTCGTTGATGACTCGGGCGCGAACGTCCAGGGCACCACGGAAGATGAAGGGGAAGCCCAGCACGTTGTTGACCTGGTTGGGGTAGTCGGAGCGACCGGTCGCCATGATCACGTCGTCGCGCGTGGCGTGGGCCAGCTCGGGGGTGATTTCCGGGTCCGGGTTGGAGCAGGCGAAGACGATGGGGTTGGCCGCCATGCGCTTGAGACCTTCCGCCGACAGCAGGTTCGGGCCGGACAGACCGACGAAGACATCGGCGCCTTCGAGGGCGTCGTCCAGGGTGCGCTTGCTGGTCTCGGTGGCGAAGGCCGCCTTGTACTGGTTCAGGTCGCTGCGGCCGCTGTGGACCACGCCCTGACGGTCGATCATGTAGATGTTCTCGACCTTGGCACCCATGCTGGCCAGGAGGCGCATGCAGGAGATGGCGGCAGCGCCGGCACCCAGGCAGACGATCTTGGCGTCTTCCAGGCGCTTGCCGGCGATTTCCAGGGCGTTGAGCATGCCAGCGGCGGTGACGATGGCGGTGCCGTGCTGGTCATCGTGGAAGACCGGGATGTCGCACTGCTCGATCAGGGCGCGCTCGATCTCGAAGCACTCGGGCGCCTTGATGTCTTCGAGGTTGATGCCGCCGAAGGTGATGGAGATACGCTTGACGGTGTCGATGAAGGCCTGGGGGCTCTCGGCGTCCACCTCGATGTCGAAGACGTCCACACCGGCGAAGCGCTTGAACAGCACGCCCTTGCCTTCCATCACCGGCTTGGAGGCCAGCGGGCCGAGGTTGCCCAGACCGAGGATGGCGGTACCGTCGGAGATCACGGCGACCAGGTTGCCCTTGCCGGTATAACGGTAGGCCAGTTCGGGATCGCGACCGATCTCGCGGACCGGTTCGGCGACGCCAGGGCTGTAGGCCAGGGACAGGTCACGGGCGGTCGCGGTGGGCTTGGTCAGCTCGACGCTGAGTTTGCCGGGGCGCGGCTGGGCGTGGTATTCGAGGGCGGCGGTTTTGAGATCAGACATTATTGGTATATCCGCGTGGTGTGGGTCTTGGGTCGGGCGAGAATACGCAAAGACTCAAGGTGCCACAAGCAATCGGCCATATGCCTGAAATCGATCGCAATACGACTTTCGGCTAAAACGATGCAACCCGCAAACCCAGCATGTGCGGGTCGCTCAGGGTCATCTGCCAGCGCCCGCGGCCCGCTTCCTGGCGCCGACTGCGATCGACGATCCAGCCTCGCGCTTCGAGGTCCCGCCCTATCCATTGGCGCAGCGGCACCTCGTCGAAGGCCGCGACGAAGCGCTCGGGGACATTGATCAGCAGCGCTCCGTCGAACTGCAGCCAGAGGCCGCCGCGATTGCGCTCGACGTCCAGCAGACGCCCCTGCACCACGGCGAAACCACTCTCTTCTATGCGGGTCGAGGCGATGGTCGGATCCTGCTTCCAGACGCCCCGTCGCGCCTTGCGCGCCTGGCGTTCCGCGGCGGCCTGACAGGCGGCCAGCCGGGTATTGGGGGCGATGGCGACGGCATAGCCGAGGCCCTCGGCGATCAGCCGGGCTTCCAGGTTGCCGCCCTGGCGATCAAAGAGATACGCCAGGGTGCGGCCGTAATGGTCGGTCGCCTCGCTGCCCGGCACCAGCCGCAGGCGCTCGTCGCTGGCCGCGACCAGCGCCTGCAGCCGTCGACGCGCCGCCGCGGCATAGGGCTGGGCGGTACCACCGGACGTGCCCAGCTCGGGTGCGTTGACCCCGATCAGGCGCACCGAACGGCCGTCGACCAGGCGCAGGGTATCGCCATCCACCACCTGGCGGACCACGACCTCCTGCCCACCCGGCAGCAGCGGACAGTCCGCCGCCTGGGCCGCTGGTGCGCCAACCAGGCCACAAACAAAAAAGGCGCCCCAGAGGGACGCCTTTTTCACTGTCGAACCATACAGAGATGGCCGACGGCAGCGCATTACTTGTTGCTGCCGAACACGCCGAAACGCTGCTTGAAGCGATCGATACGGCCGCCAGCGTCCAGGACCTTCTGCTTGCCAGTGTAGAACGGGTGGCATTCGGAGCAGACGTCCAGGTGAATGTTCTTGCTCAGGGTCGAGCGGGTCTTGATGACGTTGCCGCAGCTGCAGGTGGCTTCGATGGCATCGTACTGCGGATGGATATCAGCTTTCATGGGGCTATCCTCGGGGTCTAGCTGTGCCGCCACCCGGCGCCATTGCCGGATACCGCACAGATTTGGGCTGCGAATCATACCAGAGCAGATAGGCGGTGCAAGCAACCCCCTCACCGCCCGTCTGCTACCATCGGGCTTTCCTCCTGCGAGCCCTGCCGTGCCCCTGATCCTGCGCCTGGCGCTGCCCTCCCCGCTGCGCCGCCTGTTCGACTATCTGCCGCCCAAGGGAGCGGTCGAGGAGCAGTTGCGCCCGGGCGTACGGCTGCGGGTGCCCTTCGGTCGCCGTGAGGTGGTCGGGGTGCTGATCGAGGTGGCCCGGGAAACCGAGGTGCCGCCGGACAAGCTGCGCAAGGCGCTGCAACTGCTCGACGAGCGTCCACCACTGCCCAGCGCGCTGTTCGAGCTCTGCCAGTGGTCTGCCCAGTACTACCAGCACAGCCTCGGCGACACCCTGAGCTGGGCACTTCCTGCCCTTTTGCGTCAGGGGGAGCCGGCCGAGCGACGGTTGCAGCGCTTCTGGATCGCCCAGCCCGATGCGCGCCCGGAAGATCCGCGTCTGGCCCGGGCGCCGCGCCAGCGCGAGGCACTCAAGACCCTGCGCCAGCACCCCCACGGGGTGTTGCACGAATTGCTCGGCCAGCTCGGCCTGGTCAAGGACAGTCTCGATCTCCTGCAGGCCAAGGGCCTGGTCAAGGTGGAGACCCGCTATCACCAGCCGACCCGGCACCAGGGTTCCTGGCTGGCCCAGGCCGAGTTGCCACTCAACAGCGAGCAGCGCCTGGCCTACGAAGCGGTCCGCGCCGGCAGCGGCTTCCACTGTCATCTCCTGGAAGGGGTGACCGGCAGCGGCAAGACCGAGGTCTATCTGCAACTGATCCGCGCCACCCTGGAAGCGGGGCGCCAGGCGCTGCTGCTGATTCCCGAGATCAACCTGGGCCCCCAGACCCTGGGGCGCTTCGAACAGCGCTTCAATGCCCGCATCGCCCTGCTGCACTCGGCGCTGACCGATCGCGAGCGCATGGACATCTGGCTGGCCGCCCGCGATGGCGAACTGGACATCGTGGTCGGCACGCGCTCGGCGCTGTTCACCCCGCTCAAGCATCCCGGGCTGATCATCGTCGACGAGGAACACGATGCTTCCTATAAACAGCAGGAGGGCCTGAGGTACCACGCCCGCGACCTGGCGGTGGTCCGCGCACGCTTCGAGAGTCTGCCGGTGGTGCTGGGCTCGGCCACGCCCTCGCTGGAAAGCCTGCACAACGCCGACCAGGGGCGCTATGCCCATCTGCGCCTGTCGCTGCGCGCCGGTGGCGCCCAGCCGCCGCGCTTCGAACGCCTGGACGTGCGCAGCCGCCCGCTGGACAGCGGTCTGTCCCAGCCGCTGCTCAAGGCCATGGGCGCGACCCTGGAGCGCGGCCAGCAGGTGCTGGTCTTCCTCAACCGCCGCGGCTTCGCCCCCACCCTGCTCTGCCACGACTGCGGCTGGCTGGCCCAGTGCCCGCGCTGCGATGCACGCATGACCTATCACCGCGGCTCGGGCGAACTGCGCTGCCACCACTGCGATCAACGCCAGACGCCGCCGCGGCACTGCCCGTCCTGCGGCAAGCTCGATCTGCGCCCGGTGGGCGCCGGTACCGAACGCGCCGAGGAACGCCTGCAGCTGCTGTTCCCGGACGTCCCGGTGCTGCGCATCGACCGCGACACCACGGCGCGCAAGGACGCCCTGGGCAAGTTGCTGAGAATCATCCACAGTGGCGCGCCCTGCATCCTGGTCGGCACCCAGATGCTCGCCAAGGGGCACCACTTTCCCAAGGTGACCCTGGTGGCCGTGCTGGACGCCGACAGCGGGCTGTTTTCCGCCGACTTCCGCGCCAGCGAGCGCATGGCCCAGCAGATCGTCCAGGTGGCCGGTCGCGCCGGTCGCGCCGAGGAGCCGGGCCAGGTACTGATCCAGACCCATCTGGCCGATCATCCACTGATGGTGCAGCTGGCCGAGGAAGGCTATCCGGCCTTTGCCCGCCAGGCCCTGCAGGAGCGCCGCGCCGCCGGGCTGCCGCCCTTCGCCTATCTGGCGCTGCTGCGCGCCGATGCCCATCGCCAGGACCAGGTGGAGAATTTCCTGGAGGCGGCCTATCACGTCGCCGAGGGCCTGGCGGTCAATCTCGCCCTGCCCCAGGTGGAACTGCTCGGTCCGGTACCGGCGCCGATGGAAAGACGCGCCGGTCGCCACCGCGCCCAATTGCTGCTGCAGAGCAGCAGCCGCGCGCCCCTGCATCGCCTGCTGGGCATCTGGGTCGTCCAGCTGGAAAGCCTGCCCGAAGCCCGCCAGGTGCGCTGGTCGCTGGATGTGGATCCCATCGATCTGTTCTAGTGGCACTGGCTTACCATTGGCAAGGCCGGGCTCGCCACGGATAATGCCGGGTTTTCATCGCAGTGCGCGCTCGGCGCACGCCGAAGGCCAATGACCATGAAAGACAGCATCCGCCAGCTCATCCAGCACGCCCTCGACCGCCTGATCGCCGACGGCACCCTGCCGGCCGACGTGGCCCCGGCCATCCAGGTCGAAAATACCAAGGACAAGAGCCACGGCGACTTCGCCAGCAACGTCGCCCTGCTGCTGGCCAAGCCGGCCCGCGCGAAGCCCCGCGACCTGGCCGAAAAGCTGCTGGCCGCCCTGCCCGCCGACCCGGCGGTCAACAAGGTGGAAATCGCCGGCCCTGGCTTTCTCAACTTCTTCCAGAATCACGCGCAACTGGCCGCGCGCCTGGATGCGGCCTTCGCCGATCCGCACCTGGGGGTGCCCAGGCACGAGCCGCGTCAGCGCGTGGTGGTGGACCTCTCCTCGCCGAACCTGGCCAAGGAGATGCACGTCGGCCACCTGCGCTCCACCATCATCGGTGACGCCGTGGCGCGGGTGCTGGAATTCCTCGGCGACGAGGTGATCCGCCAGAACCACGTGGGCGACTGGGGTACCCAGTTCGGCATGCTGCTGGCCTACATGGAAGAGCAGCCGCAGGCCGCCGAAGGCGAGCTGGCCGATCTCGAGGTGTTCTATCGCGCCGCCAAGGGCCGCTTCGACGCCTCGCCGGAATTCGCCGCCCGCGCCCGCGAGCTGGTGGTGGCGCTGCAGGCGGGCGATGCGCACTGCCTGCGCCTCTGGGAGAGATTCAACGCCGTCTCCCTGTCCCACTGCCAGGAAGTCTACGACCGCCTCAACGTCCGCCTGACCCCGGCCGACGTCAAGGGCGAGAGCGCCTACAACGACGACCTGGCCCAGGTGGTGATCGATCTGGACGCCGCCGGCCTGCTCACCGAGAGCGATGGCGCCCGCTGCGTCTTCCTCGACGAATTCAAGAATGCCGAGGGCAACCCTCTGCCGGTGATCGTGCAGAAGGCCGGTGGCGGCTATCTCTATTCCACCACCGACCTGGCCGCCATGCGCTACCGCAGCCGCCAGCTGCACGCCGATCGGGCGCTGTACTTCGTCGACCAGCGCCAGGCCCTGCACTTCCAGATGGCCTTCGAGGTGGCGCGCCGCGCCGGCTTCGTCGCGCCGACCATGCAACTCGAGCACATGGGCTTCGGCACCATGAACGGCGCCGATGGCCGTCCGTTCAAGACCCGTGACGGCGGCACCGTCAAGCTGGTCGATCTGCTCGACGAAGCCGAGGAACGTGCCTATCAGTTGGTCAAGGAGCGCAATGCCGGTCGCGCCGAGCGTGGCGAGGCACCTTTCAGCGAGGACGAACTGCGCCATATCGGCCGCGTGGTGGGCATCGCCTCGGTCAAGTACGCCGACCTGTCCAAGCACCGCACCAGCGACTACAGCTTCAACTTCGAGCAGATGCTCAGCTTCGAGGGCAACACCGCGCCCTATCTGCTGTACGCCTACACCCGCGTCGCCAGCGTGCTGCGCAAGGCCGAGCAGAGCGAACCCGCCGGCAGCATCCGCCTGGACGCCCCGCAGGAGCAGGACCTGGGCGGCCGCCTGGCGCAATTCGACGAAATCCTCGCCAGCGTCGCCGACAAGGGCACCCCGCACCTGCTGTGCAGCTACCTCTACGACCTGGCAGGACTGTTCTCCAGCTTCTACGAAAATTGCCCGATCCTGACCGCCGAGGACCCCGAGCTGCGCCAGAGCCGCCTGCGGCTGGCCGCCCTCACCGGGCGCACCCTCAAGCAGGGTCTGGAATTGCTCGGCCTGCACACCCTGGAACGCATGTAAGAGACGGATCACCGCCTGATGGCCACCAAGAAAACCCCACCCAAGCGCGGCGCCAGTCGCAACACCTCGGCTCCCAAGAAGCAGCCCCTGCCCGGCTGGGTCTGGCTCGCGTCGGGTCTGGCCATCGGGGCCTTCGTGGTGTTCCTGATGAAGCTCGAACCGGGCAACAAGGCGGTGCAGCGCGCCAAGCCGGAAGAAGGCCGCCCGGCCGCGGCCGCGGGCAACGGCAAGTCGTCGTCGGCGACCGCTGCCGGCAAGACCGAAGGCACGCCGCCCACGCCGATCAAGCCCAAGTACGACTTCTATACCCTGCTGCCCGAATCCGAGGTGATCGTGCCGCCGGACGCCGTGCCGCGCAATCCGGCCGCCAAGCCAACCACCCCGGCCAAGCCGGATGCCGCCGCGACCCCGGCGCAACCTGGCCAGCCGGCGACCGCGACGCCGGCCACGCCCGCGACCACCCTGGGCCAGCCGGCCGCCACGGCGCCCAAGGAAGCCACCACCAAGGCCCAGCCCCCGGTGACGCTGTTCTTCCTCCAGGCCGGTTCCTTCCGCACCCAGGCCGATGCCGACCGGGTCCGCGCCCAGATCATCATGCTCGGCCAGGACGTGCGGGTGGAGTCGGGCAAGGTCAAGGACGACACCTGGTACCGGGTACTGGTCGGTCCCTACAGCGATCGCGACCAGCTGACCCAGGCGCAGAAACAGCTCGCCGGCAGCGGATTCAAGAATCTGTTGCTGCAACAGCGACGCGGTCACTGATCGGATCAATCCCCTCGCCGCGGCGCTTGAAGGGCGTCGCGGCCATCCCCATATCTCTGCGTAACCGGGGCTGACGCCCCAAGCAACGCGGAGAGATTCCCTTGACCACCATCGTTTCTGTACGCCGCAACGGCAAGGTCGTGATCGGCGGCGACGGCCAGGTTTCCCTGGGCAACACCGTCATGAAAGGCAATGCCAAGAAAGTCCGGCGGCTGTACCGGGGCGAGGTGCTGGCCGGTTTCGCCGGCGGTACCGCCGACGCCTTCACCCTCTTCGAGCGCTTCGAGGCGCAACTCGAGAAGCACCAGGGCCACCTGGTCCGCGCCGCCGTCGAGCTGGCCAAGGACTGGCGTACCGACCGCGCCCTGCGCCGGCTGGAGGCCATGCTGGCGGTCGCCAACAAGGACGCCTCCCTGATCATCACCGGCAACGGCGACGTGGTGGAGCCCGAAGAAGGCCTGATCGCCATGGGGTCCGGTGGCGCCTATGCCCAGGCCGCCGCTCGCGCCCTGCTCATGCACACCGACCTGAGCGCCCGCGAGATCGCCGAAACCGCCCTGAATATCGCCGGTGACATCTGCGTGTTCACCAACCGCAACCTGACCATCGAGGAGCTGGACGCGCCTCAGGCGTGATCCGGTTTAGAGACTGCCCATGTCCATGACCCCCCGCGAGATCGTCCACGAACTCAATCGCCATATCATCGGCCAGGACGACGCCAAACGCGCCGTGGCCATCGCCCTGCGCAATCGCTGGCGGCGCATGCAGCTGCCCGTCGAGCTGCGCCCCGAGGTCACGCCCAAGAACATCCTGATGATCGGCCCGACCGGCGTGGGCAAGACCGAGATCGCCCGGCGCCTGGCCAAGCTGGCCAATGCGCCCTTCCTCAAGGTGGAAGCCACCAAGTTCACCGAGGTGGGTTATGTCGGCCGCGACGTCGAATCCATCATCCGTGATCTGGCCGATGCTGCGGTGAAGATGCTGCGCGAGCAGGAGATGGTGCGTAACCGCCATCGCGCCGAAGACGCCGCCGAAGAGCGCATCCTCGATGCCCTGCTGCCGCCGGCGCGTCCCTCGGTGGGCTTCAGCAACGAGCCCCAGCCGGCGCCGAGCGATAGCAACACCCGCCAATTGTTCCGCAAGCGCCTGCGCGAGGGTCAGCTGGACGACAAGGAAATCGACATCGAGGTGGCCGATGCGCCCGCCGGCGTCGAGATCATGACCCCGCCCGGCATGGAGGAGATGACCAGCCAGCTGCAGAATCTCTTCGCCGGCATGCACAAGGGCAAGACCAAGCAGCGCAAGCTCAAGGTCAAGGAAGCGCTCAAGCTGGTGCGCGACGAAGAAGCCGCCCGCCTGGTCAACGAAGAGGAGCTCAAGGGCCGCGCCCTGGAAGCCGTCGAGCAGCACGGCATCGTCTTCATCGACGAGATCGACAAGGTCGCCAAGCGCGGCAACACCAGCGGTGCCGATGTTTCCCGCGAAGGCGTGCAGCGCGACCTGCTGCCGCTGATCGAGGGCTGCACCGTCAACACCAAGCTGGGCATGGTCAAGACCGACCATATCCTGTTCATCGCCTCGGGCGCCTTCCACCTGTCCAAGCCCAGCGATCTGGTGCCGGAGCTGCAGGGTCGTCTACCGATCCGCGTCGAGCTCAAGGCGCTGACCCCGCAGGACTTCGAGCGCATCCTCACCGAGCCCCACGCCTCGCTCACCGAGCAGTATCGCGAACTGCTCAAGACCGAGGGGCTGCTGGTGGAATTCGCCGCCGACGGCATCACCCGCATCGCCGAGATCGCCTGGCAGGTCAACGAGAAGACCGAGAACATCGGTGCCCGGCGTCTGCACACCCTGCTGGAGCGCCTGCTCGAAGAGGTGTCCTTCAGCGCCGCCGACCTCGCCGGCCAGCAGAATGGCGAGCCCATCGTCATCGACGCGGCCTATGTGAACGGCCACCTGGGCGAACTGGCCCAGGACGAAGACCTGTCGCGCTATATACTGTGATGGTAGGTTTGGTGCCTGGTTGATGCCGTGACGGTCGTTCCTACAGGTGCCGATATAGCCTCTAGGAGCGGCTGTCCTATCGCAGTCATGGCCGCAGAAGACCGTAGGTTGGGTTGAGACAGCTCTATCGTCGAAGCCCAACATTGCCCGCTCCTCGCGCCAAGGCTGGGCTTCGCTGCGCTCAACCCGACCTACGCCGGCCTGTAGGAGCGAACGCATCGGCGGACCGCCAGGACCGCGATGGCCTTAAGCAAAGACCGAAACGCCGCCCAGAGAACCTCAGCATGCGTACTCCAACCGCCATCCAGCTCCACAAGGCCTCCAAGACCCTCAGCGTCAGCTATGGCGCGGAAACCTTCGAGCTGCCCGCCGAATTCCTGCGGGTGCACTCGCCCTCGGCCGAGGTCCAGGGACACGGCAATCCAGTATTGCAGTGGGGCAAGCAGCAGGTCGGCATCAGCGCCGTCGAGCCGGCGGGGCGCTACGCCATCAAGCTGACCTTCGACGACGGCCACGACAGCGGCCTGTTCAGCTGGGACTATCTCTACGAACTGGGCAGTCGCCGGGACGAACTCTGGGCCGACTACCTGGAGCAGTTGGCCCGCGCCGGCAAGACGCGGGATCCGCACGTCAGCGCGGTCAAGCTGATGCTCTGACCGGACTCAGGCCGCCAGGGCCTTGTCCAGCTTGCGCTCGATTTCCTTTTCGATCTGCCCACTGAGCATCGAGAACATCATGCCCAGGGTCGCCAGTACCCGCACCCGATCCTGCGCCACCTCGATCCGTCCATCCACGCCACTGCGCGTGAACTTCAGGGTATCGCCTTCCCAGGCGCAGGCCACCCCGTAGTCACGCGTGAGTTTTTCCGCCAGCTGATCGGCTTTCTGGCGCACGCCTTCCAGGCCGAGCGAGTGGTCGCGTTCGATGGTGATCTGGGACATCGGGGAACTCCGGATAAGGGGCCCTGACTATAGCGAGGGCCCGCCGCGTCGCCAATCGCGAGAACCGAGCGGTCAGCCGCCGTTTTAGCCGGGCAAGTCGCGCGATCGGCCTGCTAGAATGCCCTCTTGTCCCTGTCCCAGGTGTAGCCCCATGAGCGATCCGCGCAAAGGCCCCGAGGCCGAATCCCAGACCCACTTCGGCTACCAGAGCGTTCCGGAAAGCCAGAAGGCTTACAAGGTCGCGGAAGTCTTCCACTCGGTCGCGGCCAAGTACGATGTGATGAACGACCTGATGTCGGCGGGCATCCACCGGCTGTGGAAGAGATTCACCATCGAGCTCTCCGGCGTGCGCCGCGGCAACCGGGTACTGGACATCGCCGGCGGCACCGGCGACCTGACCAAGCAGTTTGCCCGCCTGGTCGGTCCTACCGGCGAGGTGGTCCTGGCCGATATCAACGACTCCATGCTCAGGGTCGGCCGCGACCGCCTGCTCGACGAAGGCGTCGCCAGCAACGTGCGCTTCGTCCAGGCCGACGCGGAGAAGCTGCCCTTCCCCGACAACCATTTCGATTGCATCACCATCGCCTTCGGCCTGCGCAACGTCACCCACAAGGACCAGGCCCTGGCCTCCATGCTGCGTGTGCTCAAGCCGGGTGGCCGGCTGCTGGTGCTGGAATTCTCCAAGCCCACCAATCCGCTGGTGTCCAAGGCCTATGACGCCTACTCCTTCGGCTTCCTGCCGCTGATGGGCAAGCTGGTGGCCGGCGACGCCGAGAGCTATCGCTACCTGGCCGAGTCCATCCGCATGCACCCCGACCAGCAGACCCTCAAGGCCATGATGGAAGAGACCGGCTTCGCGCGGGTGTCCTTCCACAACATGACCGGCGGCGTGGTCGCCCTGCATCGCGGCATCAAGCCCTGATGGCCCTCGGCACCCAGGCGTTGCTGGCCGCGCTGGAGCGTGGCCTGAATCCGCTGCTGGCGCTGGATCCGGTGGCGCTGCCGCGACTGGCCGGCCTGACGGGCCGGGTGATCGCGGTGCAGACCCGGCAGCCGGCGCTGCGGCTCTACATCCTGCCCGCGGGTGACGGCCTGCACTTCGCCGCCCATCACGAAGGCGATATCGACTGCACCCTGAGTGCCCCGGCGACACGTCTGGCCGAACTGGCCCTGGCCCGTGACAAGCAGCGGGTGCTGCACCAGCCGGACGTGCGTCTGGAGGGCGACAGCACCCTGCTGATCGAACTGGCCGACATCCTGCAGAAGCTGGAGCTGGACTGGCAGCACGAGGTCAGTCGCTGGCTCGGTCCGCTGCCGGCCGCGTTGCTGGGCGATCTGGCCCGGCGCGGCCAGGCGCTCGGTGAACAGAGCCGTGACAGCCTGCAACTGACGCTGTCCAACTGGCTGAACGAGGAGAGCCGCCAACTGGTGGGTCGTCTCGAAGGTGAGGCCCGCTTCGCCGAGATCGATGCCCTGCGCCTGGACGTGGATCGTCTCGACGCCCGTCTCGCCCGCCTGGGCACCGCCCGCAACGCCAGGGATAACCCCGACGAATGAAGCTGTTCGCTGCCCTCAACCGCCTGTTGCGGATCTTCTTCGTGGTCATCCGCTATCGGCTGGACGACATCGTCTACGCCCTGCCGCTGCCCTGGTACCTGCGCGCCACCCGCTATGTGCTGCCCTGGCGCTGGTTACCGCGACCGAGCAAGACCCTGCCGCGCGGCGCCCGTCTGCGCCTGGCGCTGGAAGGCCTGGGCCCGGTGTTCGTCAAGTTCGGCCAGATCCTGTCCACCCGGCGCGACCTCATGCCCGAGGATATCGCCGACGAACTGATGTTCCTGCAGGACAAGGTCCCGCCCTTCCCGCCGGAAAAGGCCGTGGCGCTGATCGAGTCCCAGCTCGGCGTACCCATCAAGCAGGCCTTCGCCCGCTTCGACCACCAGCCGCTGGCCTCGGCCTCGGTGGCCCAGGTCCATGCCGCCCAGCTGCGGACCGGTGAAGAGGTGGTGGTCAAGGTGGTGCGCCCCGGGTTGAAGAACATCATCAGCCAGGACATCGCCTGGCTGTTCCTGCTGGCACGCCTGGCCGAACGGCTGTCCGCCGAAGCCCGCCGCCTGCATCCGATGGACGTGGTCAGCGACTACGAGAAGACCATCTACGACGAACTGGACCTGTTGCGCGAGGCGGCCAACTCCAGCCAGCTCAGACGCAATTTCGACGGCTCCGAGCGCCTCTACGTGCCCCAGGTGTACTGGGACTGGTGCCGCGAGCGGGTGCTGGTCATGGAGCGCATCTACGGCATCCCGGTGACCGACCTGGCCGCCCTGCGCGACCAGGGCACCGACTTCAAGCTGCTGGCCGAACGCGGCGTGGAGATCTTCTTCACCCAGGTGTTCCGCGACAGCTTCTTCCACGCCGACATGCACCCGGGCAACATCTTCGTCAGTACCGCCAAGCCCTGGGATCCGCTCTACATCGCGGTGGACTGCGGCATCATCGGCAGCCTGACCCCCGGGGACCAGGACTATCTGGCGCGCAACCTCTGGGCCTTCTTCCAGCGCGACTACCGCAAGGTCGCCCAGCTGCACATCGACTCCGGCTGGGTACCGGCCAATACCCAGGTCAACGAACTGGAAGCGGCCATTCGCACCGTCTGCGAACCCATCTTCGAGAAGCCGCTCAAGGACATTTCCTTCGGCCAGCTGCTGCTGCGGCTGTTCCAGGTGGCGCGCCGCTTCAACATGGAGATCCAGCCGCAGCTGGTGCTCTTGCAGAAGACGCTGCTCAACATCGAAGGCCTGGGCCGCCAGCTCTATCCGGACCTGGACCTCTGGTCCACCGCCAAGCCCTACCTGGAAAAGTGGATGCGCAAGCGGCTGAGTCCGCCACAGGTCGCCCGCAACATCCAGCAGCAACTGGAACAGATCCCCCATCTGGCGCAGATGGCGCGCGATACCCTGGAACGCATCACCCAGCCGCATCGCAAGGATCCGCCCAATCCCTGGGGCAGGCGCAACGACGACTGGATCGTGCGGGTAGTTGGCGCGGTCCTGCTGGTGGGTGCAGCGCAGCTGGGTCTCGAACCCCAGCCCCACGCCTGGCCGGCCTGGGCCATGCTGGTCGGCGGTCTGGTTCTGGTGATCAGGCGCTGAACTCCTTAAGCTGTAACCGTCCTGTCATTTTTATCGGGCGAAATACACGCCCTCAGCCACTGGTGCCCTGCCGCTGTATTCGAGCTGCGTCTTGTGCGAGGCTAGGGCCTGTCTGAAAAGTCGCCGAGCGAAGGTCAGGCAAGGCGCAACGACCAACGGGAGTAACAGTCAAGGGCTGGCCCGAAGGGTGAGCGCCAGCGAATCAAATCCGTGAGGAAGCGGAGTTTACGAACGGTAAATGAGCATTCCGAACGGATTTTTAACGCCCCATGACCGAGCGCAGGCATTTTTCGGACAGAGCCCAGTACCCTAATTCGTAGTATTGAACAGACTCATGAGCGACTGGTTAGACGAGATCCACTGGAACAGCGATGGCCTGGCACCGGCCATTGCCCAGGACCCCACCTCGGGGCGCATCCTGATGATGGCCTGGATGAACCGCGAATCCCTGGCCCTGACCGCCGCCGAAGGCCGTGCGGTCTACTGGTCGCGGTCGCGCGGTCGGCTGTGGCGCAAGGGCGAAGAATCCGGTCACGTCCAGCGGGTCATCGAACTGCGCCTGGATTGCGACGCCGACGTGGTGGTGCTGCAGGTGGAGCAACTCGGCGGCATCGCCTGCCACACCGGTCGGGAGAGCTGCTTCTATCGCGTGCTGCGCGATGGCGAGTGGACGACCGTCGATCCGGTGCTCAAGGACCCCAACGCCATCTACGCCGGAGGGCATGGCCATGACTGACACCTTCGCGCGTCTGGCGCAGGTGCTGGAAGAACGCAAGCAGGCCGCGCCGGACTCCTCCTATGTGGCCAGCCTCTATCACAAGGGCCTGAACAAGATCCTGGAAAAGGTCGGCGAAGAAAGCGTCGAGACCATTCTCGCCGCCAAGGACGCCGCCATCAGCCAGCAGTACGACGACGTCATCTACGAGACCGCCGACCTCTGGTTCCACAGCCTGATCATGCTCTCGGCCCTCGGCCAGCATCCCCAGGCCGTGCTGGACGAACTGGATCGTCGCTTCGGCCTCTCCGGGCACGCCGAAAAGGCCGCCCGTACTCAATCCTGACCCCAAGCTTCGCAACGAGGAAAGACCATGGGTATCTTCGACTGGAAACACTGGATCGTCATCCTGCTCGTCGTGGTGATCGTCTTTGGCACCAAACGCCTCAAGCACCTCGGCTCCGATGTGGGCGAGGCCATCAAGGGCTTCCGCAAGGCCATGCACACCGACGAAGACGACAAGGCCGATCAGCCGACGCCCACCACCAGCACGGCCAACCCGAACGCTCCCCTGAATCGTCCCCAGACCTTCGATGCCGAGCACCGCAAGGTCGAAGAGCCGGTGGTGCGCAAGGACTAAGGCCCCGCCATGTTCGGAATCAGCTTTCCCGAAATGATGCTGGTGGGGTTCGTCGCCCTGCTGGTGCTGGGTCCGGAACGCCTGCCGGGTGCCGCACGCACCGCGGGCCTGTGGATCGGTCGCTTGAGGCGCAGCTTCAACAGCATCCGCCAGGAAGTGGAGCGCGAGATTGGCGCTGACGAAATTCGCCAGCAACTGCGCAACGAGCATATCCTGTCCATGGAGCAGCGCGACAACCGGCCCAAGCCTGCCGCTTCCAGCCCGGAAGTCCAGACGCCGCCCACCGCCGCTCCACCCATGCCCCAGGACGTGGTTGCCGAACGCCCGCAGGATCCGCCCCAGACGCCGCCAAGAGCACCATGAGCGACAAGCCTTCCGAACACGATGACCAGGAAATGCCCCTGGTCTCGCACCTGACCGAATTGCGCACCCGCATCCTCAGGTGCGTGCTGGCGACCTTTCTGATCTTCCTCGGGCTGTTCTACTTCGCCCAGAAGATCTATGCCTTCGCCTCCGAGCCGATCCGCCGCGTCCTCCCTGAAGGCGCGACCATGATCTCCACGGACGTCACCTCGCCGTTCCTGGCGCCCTTCAAGCTGACCCTGGTGGTGTCGCTGTTCATCGCCATGCCGGTGATCCTGCACCAGGTCTGGGGGTTCGTGGCGCCCGGGCTCTATCGTCACGAGAAGAAGGTCGCCATCCCGCTGCTGATCTCCAGCATCGTGCTGTTCTATGCCGGCATGGCCTTCGCCTACTTCCTGGTATTCCCGATCATCTTCCACTTCTTCAGCAGCATCACGCCGGAAGGCGCCATGATGATGCCGGACCTGAACGCCTATCTGGATTTCATCCTGACGCTGTTCTTCGCCTTCGGCGTAGCCTTCGAGATTCCCGTGGCCACCGTGTTGCTGATCTGGATCGGCGTGGTCGACGTCGCCTACCTGAAGAAGATCCGTCCCTACGTCATCATCGGCTGCTTCGTGGTCGGCATGATCCTGACGCCGCCGGACGTCTTCTCCCAGACCATGCTGGCCGTGCCCATGTGGCTGCTGTTCGAGATCGGCCTGCTGTTCGGTCGCTTCGTGCAGAAGCGCGAGCGCCCGCTCAGCGACGAAGACGCCAGTCCCGACGCCCAGCCGCCCGCCGAACGCCCGTGAATCTGATCCTGCTCGAAGCGGCCGACTTCACGGCCGCTGACCGGGTCGTGCTGCGCGATCCGCGCCGTCTCGCCCATCTGCGCGAGGTGCATCAGGCGGCTGCGGGCGACCGGATGCGCGTCGGCCTGCTGAATGGCCTGATGGGTACCGGCCACATCGAGGCCCTCGATGCCGGTCAGGCCTGCCTGAACGTCACCCTCGATCAGCCGCCACCGGCCAAGCTGCCGCTCACCCTGCTGCTGGCCCTGCCCCGCCCCAAGATGCTGCGCCGGGTGCTGCAGACCGTCTCCGCCATGGGCGTCGCGCGGCTGGTGCTGCTCAACAGCTATCGCGTGGAAAAGAGCTTCTGGCAGACCCCGTTCCTGGCGCCCGAGGCCATCGACGAACAACTGCGTCTGGGTCTGGAACAGGCCCGGGACACGGTGCTGCCGGAGGTATTGATCGAAAAGAGATTCAAGCCCTTCGTCGAGGATCGCCTGCCCGCACTCGCCGCCGGCACCCGTGGCCTGGTCGGGCATCCGGGCAGCTATCCCGCCTGCCCTCGTGCCCTCGACGAGCCCGTGACGCTGGCGATCGGTCCCGAGGGTGGCTGGATACCCTACGAGGTCGAGAAGCTACAGGAAGCGGGCCTGGCGCCCGTGCAGCTCGGTGAACGCATCCTGCGCGTCGAGAATGCCGTGCCCGCTCTCCTCGCCCGCCTGTTCTAGCCTGATCACGGCCAAGAAAAAGCCCCGGCGTCTTGCGACACCGGGGCTTTTTCTTGGGCGGAGCGCCTCCTCAGGAGGCGGGCCGCGAGGTCATGTTGGCCGGACTGGCCGCGGCATCCGCGGCCGAATCGCTGTGGGAGCGCGGCCGCAGAGTAGCATAGGCCTCCCGCCAGTTGCGGTGCTCTTCGGCCTTCCAGACCTGCAGATGCAGTTGCGCCATGCCATCCGGATCGCTGAGCAGACGCCATTGGTCGTCGCCCTTGGTCTTTTCCGGACCGGCGGCCAGTACCCGCGCCACTCGCTCTTCGCGCAGCCGGCGGGCCGCCTCCACCACCTTGCCGTGGCGACCGCGGGCCATGCCGATGGCCAGGGCATTGAGCACCGGATCGACGGTGGCGCGCAGGAAGCCCTTGGTCAGGGCGTTGCGGTTGTTCAGGTGCAGGTACTCGTCGGTCGCCACCAGCTCGCGCGGCGGTGCGTACTCTTCCGGGATCAGGAACAGATGATGGCGGCGACTGCCCAGGCCCAGGTTGGTCCGACTGGAGATCACCGACACCGGCGCCGACAGGATCAGCGACACCACGATGGGCGACAGCCACCAGAGGAAGCGCGGGTCCAGCCAGGCCACGCCGGCGGTCCAGATCAGGCCGAGCAGCATCTGCGAGCCATGGCGGCGGAAGGCCTCGCTCCAGGGCGTGTCGTTGTCGTCACGCTGGGGCGAATTCCACTGCACCGACCAGCCGAGAAAGGCGGCCGTCACGAACACCGTGTGGAAAAGCATCCGCACCGGCGCCAGCAGCACTGAGAAGAGCATCTCCAGCATCATGGAGAGGAACAGCCGCAGCCCACCGCCGAATTCCTTCGCACCCTTGGCGATGATCAGCACCACGCTGAGCAGCTTGGGCAGGAACAGCAGGATCAGGGTGGTGGAGAACAGCGCGATGGCCTGCTCCGGATGCCACTGGGGCCAGACCGGGAACAGCTGCCGGGGCTGGAAGAAGTACTGGGGTTCCAGCAACTTGTGGATCGCCAGCAGCGCCGTGGACAGCACCAAGAAGAGGAACCACAGCGGCGCCGAGAGGTAGGACATCACCCCGGTTAGGAACACCGCGCGGTGTACCGGGTGCATGCCCTTGACCAGGAACAGCCGGAAGTTCATCAGGTTGCCATGGCACCAGCGGCGGTCACGCTTGAGTTCGTCCAGCAGGTTGGGCGGCAGTTCTTCATAGCTGCCCGGCAAGTCATAGGCGATCCAGACGCCCCAGCCGGAACGCCGCATCAGTGCCGCTTCGACGAAGTCGTGGGAGAGGATGGCGCCGGCGAACGAGCCCGTGCCTGGCAGCGGGGCCAGGGCGCAGTGATCAATGAACGGCTTGACCCGGATGATGGCGTTGTGGCCCCAATAGTGGGATTCACCCAGCTGCCAGAAGTGCAGGCCGGCGGTGAACAGCGGTCCGTACACCCGGGTGGCGAACTGTTGCAGACGCGCGTAAAGGGTATCCATGCCGGACGCCTTGGGCGCGGTCTGGATGATGCCGGCACGGGGATTGGCCTCCATCAGCCGGACCAGACTGGCCAGGCATTCGCCACTCATCACGCTGTCGGCGTCGAGCACCACCATGTACTTGTACTGGCTGCCCCAGCGACGGCAGAAGTCGTCGATGTTGCCGCTCTTGCGCTTCACTCGACGACGGCGGCGGCGATAGAAGATGTGGCCGAAGCCACCGACCTCGCGGCACAGCTCCAGCCAGGCCTTCTCTTCGGCCACGCATTTGTCGGGATCGTTGCTGTCGCTGAGGATGAAGAAGTCGAAGTGTTCCAGCTCGCCGCTGGCGCGGACCGACTCGTAGGTGGCTCTCAGACCGGCGAACACCCGCGGCACGTCTTCGTTGGCGATGGGCATCACCAGGGCGGTACGCGACTGGGGATCGATCGGCTCGGTGCCGGTGGAGCTGGCCGAGATGCTGTACTTGTCACGCCCGCTGAGCAGTTGCCAGAAGCCCATCAGGGCAGTCCAGAAACCGGCGGACACCCAGCAGAACAGCAGGGCGAAGAGCAGCAGGATGCTGGTCTGCACCACATAGGGCAGTACCTGGCGGATGGACTCGCCCCAGCCCTGACGGTAGACCTCGCTGAGATCGACCAGCGCCCAGCCCTGATAGGGCAGCACGGCCTTCATGTACCAGGTGGCGATGCCGGTCTGCACCAGCATCAGGATCAGCAGGACGAAGCGCCGGAAGGAACCCACCTTGCGCCAGTGCGCATGGGCATCGGCTTCGGGATCGGGTTGCCAGCGGCTGTGATCCTTGCGACCGAGCAGACGCTTCCAGCTCCGCGCTACCGGATTGGTGCGCCAGGGATCGGGCACCATCATGGAGCGGGTCATGGGCGGGGTGGCCTTGATGAAGACGCGCCCCTGGGCATCGCTGCCCAGCAGCTCGCCGTCGTTCAGCGTCTCGTCCCAACCGGCGGCCAGGCGCGCTTCGGTGGAGGCGATCACCGCGTCGGCGCCCTGGGCGCCCTCGCCGCGGGCACCGGCCAGTTGCCGGTGCAGCGACTCGACGTCGGCCGTCTGGTCCAGCGCCTGCCGCTGCCCGACGGGCAACGGCAGGTGTTCGAGGTAGTCGCCGGTGGCGGCGACCGAGGTATCGTGGGTGGTGTTATTCATTGGCAGGTAGCTGGTAAGTCCAGGTTTCGCTGAGCGGTTTGTCACCCTGGGCGAGGTTGGCGCGCATTTCCACCGGCTTGGTCTGATCCTTGACCTTGAGTCTCAGGGTCAGGCGATAGCCCTTGGTAACCGGGTTGTAGCGCACAGAGTTCTCGACCAGTTCACCATTGGCGTCCAGGCTGACCTGGGAGCCGACCTGCGAATCCTCGGGCAGATCGTCGAGATTCGGCCCTTCGAAATCGATGATGTAGGCCAGGCTGCCATCGGTCTGACGGACCAGGTTGGACTGGCGCACGTCGCCGGTGGACAGGCGGGTCTGGGAGACCCAGGCCAGGTCCTTGGTGTGCAGGTTGGGTTCGTCGGTGGTGAAGTGCAGGCGATAGCTGACGTCGATCGGCTGGCCCTTCTCCGGCAGGGTGTCCGGCGTCCAGAAGGCCACGATGTTGTCGTTGGTCTCGTCCGGCGTGGGGATTTCCACCAGCTCGACATGACCCTTGCCCCAGTCGCCCTTGGGCTCGACCCAGCCACTGGGACGCTTGTCGTAGCGCTCGTCGAGGTCCTGGTACTTGTAGAACTCGTGGCCGCGCTGCAGCAGACCGAAGCCCCGCGGGTTCTCGATGGTGTAGGTGCTGACCGAGAGGCGACGCGGGTTGTTCAGCGGACGCCACAGCCACTCGCCGTTGCCGGCGTGGATGGCCAGGCCGTTGGAATCGTGCAGGGCCGGCCGGTAGTTGACCTGGGGGCTCGGCTGGTTGGGGCCGAACAGGTACATGCTGGTCAGCGGGGCGATGCCGAGCTTGTTGACGTTGTCGCGCAGGAACACCTTGGCTTCGACGTCGACGGTGCTGTCCTTGCCGGGGGTCAGCACGAAGCGATAGGCACCGGTGGCCCGGGGCGAATCGAGCAGTGCGTAGATCACCAGGTTGCGGCGATCCGACTGGGGCTGTTCGACCCAGAACTCGGTGAAGCGCGGGAATTCCTCGCCGGACGGCAGCGCGGTGTCGATGGCCAGGCCGCGGGCGGACAGGCCATAGACCTGGTTCTTGCCGATCACGCGGAAATAGCTGGCGCCGAGCATGGTCATCAGCTCGTCATGCTTGTCCGCCTTGTTCAGCGGATAGAGCACCTTGAATCCGGCGAAGCCGAGATCCTTGAGCTGGGCCTGGTCGATCTGCAGGTTGCCGAAGTTGAACATCGAAGGATCGTATTTGATCTCTTCGACGTTGTTGGCGGTGACCTCGTTGATCTTCACCGGCACGCTGTAGTGCATGCCCTCGTGATAGAAATTCAGCCGGAAGGGCGTCTTGGCATCCTTCCAATAGGCCTTGTCCTGATTGAAGGTGATCTGCTGATAGTCGGCATACTTCATGCCGCTGAAGGATGCGGGCAGGTTGCTCTTGGGCGCGACGAATTTCTGGCCGGAGAGTTCTTTGGCCTTGGCGGCCACGTCGTCCAGGCTGAAGGCCAGGGCCTGGGCACTGAACAGACCCAGTGCGACGGAGAGCCCGATCAGGGCGAAGCCCTGCTTGCCCGGCTTAACTTTGGAATGAGATAACACGCAGCCTCCTAAATCAGCGTACGAATACGTTTGGCGACGGGTAGTCACGAAACGGATAGGCAGTGGTCCGACTCCCCCGGGGGGCAATGATTCCCCGGTTGGACGACCGTTCAAACTCGAACTGCGCAATCATAGACACTTGGCAGGGCGCTGTAAGGGGCGCCCTCACTAAATCGACAATAAAAATGTCACCGGTCCGTCGTTGACCAGGGAAACCTGCATGTCGGCGCCGAAACGACCGGTCCGGACCTCGGGCTGGAGGTCACGGGCCAGGCTCACCAGGTGACCGAACAGCCGTTCGCCCTGGGCCGGTGGCGCGGCGGTGGAAAAGCTCGGCCGTCGCCCGCTGCGGGTATCGGCGGCCAGAGTGAACTGGGAGACCAGCAGCAGACCGCCGCCGACATCCTGCAGGGACAGATTCATGCGCTGTTCGCCGTCGGCGAATACCCGGTACTCCAGCAGCCGCTTGAGCATGCGGCCACAGGCCGCTTCGTCATCCCCGGGCTCGATGCCGACGAAGACCAGCAGACCCGGACCTATGGCGCCGACCGTCTCTCCCTCCACCTCGACGCTGGCGCGGATGACCCTTTGCAGCAGCGCCTTCACTCGGCCTCCTGAGGCAGATCGAGCAACTGACGGGCGACCTGGTCGGTCGCCCGCACCAGGGCGTCGCAGATACCGGGCTCGCTGGCCGCATGACCGGCGTCGCGGATGATCTGCAATTCGCTGCCCGGCCAGGCATGGTGCAGGGCCCAGGCATTGTCCAGGGGGCACACCATGTCGTAGCGGCCGTGCACGATCACCGCCGGGATATGGGCGATCCTGGGCATGTCGCGCAAGAGCTGGTCGGGTTCGAGAAAGGCGTCGTTGATGAAGTAGTGGCACTCGATGCGGGCGATGGCCAGGGCATGCTCGCTGAATTTTTCCAGCACGTCGGGATTGGGTCTCAGGGTCACCGTACGGCCCTCCCAACAGGACCAGGCGCGGGCGGCGGACATCTGCGCCAGTTCGTCCGGGCCGGTCAGGCGGCGATAGTAGGCCTGGATGAGATTGCCGCGTTCTTCCTCGGCGATGGGATGCAGATAGTCCTGCCAGAAGTCGGGAAAGAGCCGGCTCGCGCCTTCCTGGTAGAACCAGTGCAGATCCACCGGGCGGCAGAGAAAGATGCCGCGCAGGACCATGGCCTTGACCCGCTCGGGATGGCGCTGGGCATAGGCCAGGGCCAGGGTGGAGCCCCAGGAGCCGCCAAACAGCACCCATTGCTCGATGCCCAGGTGCTCGCGCAGGCGCTCGATGTCCTCGACCAGGTGCCAGGTGGTGTTGTTCTCCAGGCTGGCATAGGGGGTGGAGCGCCCGCAGCCGCGCTGATCGAAGGTGACGATGCGATAGAGGTTGGGATCGAAGAAGCGCCGGCTCAGGCGATCGCATCCGGAGCCGGGCCCGCCATGGATGAACAGCACCGGCAGACCGTCGGGCGAGCCACTCTCGTCGGCATAGAGCACATGGGGGGCTTCGACGGCCAGCTCGTGGCGGGCGTAAGGCTTGATTTCCGGGTACAGATTCAGCATGTCGCGCTCCGCGGGGCAGGGTCGGCCCCTTCATCATAGACCTGCACCTTACCGGGTTTCCACGCTGCCCGGGCTTGCCTCGCGTCCAGCGGCACCGGCACCATCGACAGCCCGTCGCCCAGGAGATCGCCATGTCCCATGCCAAGCTGCAGTTGCTGCTGATCGATCCGCAAAACGATTTCTGCGACCTGCCGGGCGCGGCCCTGCCGGTACCCGGTGCGGTGGCCGGACTGCAGCGGGTCGCCGCCCTGATCGAGCGCCTGGGTGCCCGGCTCACCGGGGTCCGGGTGACCCTGGATTCCCATCAGCCGCTGCACATCGCCCATCCGCACGGCTGGCAGGATGCCCAGGGCCAGCCGCCGGCGCCCTTTACCCAGATCAGCGCGGACGACGTGGCCAGCGGTCGCTGGCAGACCCGCGATCCGGCTGAGCGCGCCCGCGCGCTGGCTTATGTGCAAGCCCTGGAAGCCGGTGGTCGCTATCGCCTGGTGATCTGGCCGGAGCATTGCCTGGTAGGTGGCTGGGGCCATGGTGTACAGCAGGATGTCCACCAGGCGCTCAATGCCTGGGGACGGCAGCAGGGACGCCTGGTGGAATTCATCGCCAAGGGCGGCAATCCCCACACCGAACATTATTCGGCGCTGCGCGCCGAGGTCCTGGATCCGGCGGACCCGGGTACCGCGGTGGACACCGGACTGATCGCCCGGTTGCAGTCCGCCGACACCCTGCTGGCGGCGGGCGAGGCGCTGTCACACTGCGTAGCCAGTACCCTGCGCGATCTGCTGGAATACTGGCCGCGGGAACGGCGGCAGGACCTGGTGCTGCTCACCGACTGCAGTCATTCGGTACCGGGCTTCGAAGCCCAGGGCGAGGCGTTCCTGGCCGAGATGCGTACGGCAGGCATCCGCCTGGCGACCTCGACGGACGGGTTCTAGCCCGTCCGTCCGCTGCCTCACTTGATCGCGTAGAGACCGGTGTAGGTCGCCGAAGCCAGCTGGTTGAGATGGATCATGAAGCGGCCGACCGCATTGGTGGCGTCCGCCGGCACCGGCAGCTGATCGACCTTGAGCGCATGCAGCTGGAAGATGTAGCGGTGCGGCTGGTCGCCCTTGGGCGGCGCCGCGCCACCGAAGCCACGGGTTCCGTAGTCGTTGATCAGTTGCAGCGCACCTGCGGGCAGGCCCGAACCATCGGCGCGACCGGCGTCTTCCGCCAGACCCTGGGTGCCGACCGGGATGTTGACCACCACCCAGTGCCAGAAACCGCTGCCGGTGGGGGCATCCGGATCGTAGACGGTCAGCGCCAGGCTCTTGGTGTCGGCCGGCAGATCGGACCACTGCAGCGCGGGCGAGATGTTCTCGCCGTGGGCGCCGAAATCGGCCACGTCGAATTCGTGCCGCCTGGGCATGAAGCCGTTATCGGTAAAGGCGTCGGTCCAGAGTTTCACGGGGGTGCTCCTGAGGCCTAGGGCATATGGGCGTCGGTCTCGCGCCAGACCAGACGATTGAGGTTGTAGCCTTTCTCGCGGGCGATACGCAGCAGCTTCTCGCTCTGCGCCGCGGAGATCTCCGGCTTGCGCGCGAGCAACCAGAGGTACTTGCGATCCGGACTGCCGACCAGGGCGGTCTTGTAGTCGTCGTCGACATAGAGAATCCAGTAGGGTCCCTTGGCCACGTTGGGCAGGACGCCACTGAACCAGGTATCGAAGCGCACTTCCAGGCGATCGGTCACACCCGGCTTGATCGGGGTGGCCGTGCCCGTGGCTTCCTGGACCTTGCCGTCCAGGGTGCGGCAGCGATTGAACACGGCGACCGAGCCATCAGCCATGACGTGGTAATTGGCGTCGGATTGGGCGCACTTGCGCTGGAAGAACATCGGCAGCCGCGCCACTTCGTACCAGTGCCCCTGGTAGCGCTGCAGATCGACATTGCCGGCGGTGAGCGGCGGGACTTCACGCGGACCGCTGGCGCAGGCCGCGACCAGTCCGGCGGCACCCGCCAGCAGTAGAATCTTGGTAGAGGTTTTCATCGCAGACCCTGCCCGGCGAACATCGCCACCTTGTCGTTGAGATACTGCACGCTGATGAAGGAGCCGCGATCGCCCCAGGTACAGGTGGTGACGCCCAGGGCGCCCGCGCATTCCGTGGGTGCGCCCAGGATCTGCTCCACCTCGGCCTTGGTCTGGCCGGCCTTGAGCCGGGAATAGTTTTCCTGATTGACCTTGCCGCAGCCGGCCAGCACCAGACTGCCCACCAGCAACAGCGCCAAGCGCCCTTTCATACCTCTGCTCCTCCATCCTGACGGCAAGGCTATAGAGCCCGCCCGGCCGCCAGGGTTCGCTTCGTCAGCCGGCGAGATAGGAGGAGCGGGTCAGGCCCAGGCGCATGGCGTCGAGGAACTGGGTGCGCTCGCGGGCGGTGAGGCGCGCGCTGGCGACCTTGTCGCGGTAGTAGGTCATCAGTTCCTCGGGCGAGAGGTGCACGTACCTGAGCATGTCCTCGATGGTGTCGTGGGTCTCGATGCCACCGTGGCGCACACTGCCGTCGGCGTCCTGGTAGACGTTCACCGAATCGGTGTCGCCGAAGAGGTTGTGCATGTCGCCGAGGATCTCCTGATAGGCGCCCACCAGGAACACCGCCAGCAGATAGTCTTCGCCCTCGCGCACCTCGTGCACCGGCAGGCTGGTCTCGATGCTCTGCTCGTCGACGTACTGCTTGATCTTGCCGTCGGAGTCGCAGGTCAGGTCCTGCAGCACGGCACGGCGCACCGGCTCCTCGTCCAGGCGGGTCAGGGGCACGATGGGCAGGATCTGGTCGATGGCCCAGGTGTCGGGCAGGCTCTGGAACACCGAGAAGTTGCAGATGTACTTGTCGGCCAGCTTGTCGTTGAGTTCGTCGAGCACCTGGCGGTGGGAGCGCTGGCGGGCCTTGAGCTGGTTGTAGAGGCGGCGGCAGATGGCGAAGTAGCACTGCTCGGCCAGCGCCTTGTCGCTCAGGCTCAGGGTGCCGGCGGCATACTGGGCGGCGGCTTCGCTGACGTACTGGGTGGCGCGCCAGTAGGTCTCGGTGACCATCTCCGGATCGGTGTCGCCGAGCAGCTCGGCCAGCCACTGCACCACCTCGGCCTTGCCTTCGAAGCGCTCGCTGGCCGGCACGCTGTCGTTGTGGCGCTCGACGTCGGTAACCTGCATCACCAGCATGGCGTGGTGGGCGGTCATGGCGCGGCCGCTTTCCGAGAAGATGTTGGGATGCGGCAATTCCTGCTGGTCGCAGAATTCCTTGAGCATGCCGACCACGGTACCGGCGTAGTCGTCCATGTCGTAGTTGATCGAGCTGGCGTTGCGCGAATGGGTGCCGTCGTAGTCCACGCCCAGACCGCCACCGACGTCGATGTGGTCCAGCGGCAGGCCCAGGGCGCGCAGCTCGGCGTAGTAGCGGATGGCTTCGCGGAAGCCCTGCCGGTAATCCGCCAGGTTGGCGATCTGCGACCCCATGTGGAAGTGGAGCAGGCGCACGCCCTGCTCCAGGCCAGCGGCGCGGAAACGCTCGATCACCGACAGCAGCTGGGCGGCGGAGAGACCGAACTTGGACTTCTCGCCACCGGTGTCGGCCCATTTGCTCGATGCCAGGGACGACAGCCGCACCCGCAGGCCGACCTGGGGCGTGACCTTGAGCTCGGCCGCCTCCTCGATCACCAGTGGGACCTCGGATTCCTTCTCGATGACGATGAAGACGCTGTGGCCCAGTTTCTGGCCCATCAGCGCCAGGCGGATGAATTCACGGTCCTTGTAGCCGTTGCAGACGATGGTGCCGCCCTTGGGTGCCAGCGCCAGTACCGCCATCAGCTCCGGCTTGGAACCGGCTTCCAGACCGATGGAGACGTCGCGGGTGGCGATGATGTTTTCCACCACCGCTTCCTGCTGGTTGACCTTGATCGGATAGAGGGCGGTGTAGCGGCCCTGGTAGTCGAGACGCTCGATGTTGCGATCGAAGGCGCCGGTCAGGTGGCGCACCTGGCCCTGGAGAATGTCGGGGAAACGCACCAGCAACGGCAGCGACAGCCCCGCTTCGCGCAGCTGACCGACCAGCACATGGAGGTCGATCGGCTGGCCGTCCGGGCCGTGGGGGCGGACTTCGACGTTGCCGGCATCGCTGATGGCGAAGTAGCCGGCACCCCAGTGGCGAATACCATAGACGCTGCGGCTGTCCGCCACGGTCCACTGGCTGCCGTCATCTTTGCGCGTGCGTCGTGGGGACATTCGCGGGAATCTCCTGTAGGGAATCTTGCTCTGGATGGACCGCCGCCAGGGACGGTAAGTTGTACGCGGGAGCTGGAAGGCCTGGCCTAGCCGCCCGACCGCTTGGTCTTGAAGCCGCGTTTTTCGAGTTCGCCGAGCAGCAGGTCGACATGGTCGCCCTGGATCTCGATGACGCCATCCTTGAGCGCCCCGCCGGTCCCGCAGCGCCGCTTGAGCGCGCTGGCCAGGTCCTTGAGTGCTTCCTCGCCCAGCGGTACGCCGCTGACCGTGGTCACCGTCTTGCCGCCGCGGCCCTTGGTCTCGCGCCGGACCCGGGCGATGCCGTCGCCGGTCGGGGCCTGCGCCTGGGGTTCTTCCGGGCGAATGCGGCCGACGTCGGTGGAGTACACCAGCCGGCTGAGATCCGCCAGCGACGAGGTTTTCTTGCTCAAGGGACGGTCCTCCCAGTCTGGTTCAGACGCCGGGCGCCTGGAGGAAACCCTGGATGCAGCGCCGACCGGCACGGGCCGCGCTGGTCCGGGGCCGCGCAATGTAGCAGCATCGCCCACGGATGCTAAGGCGCGAATGCGAGAAATTAAGGCAGGGATGCGACATCTGCCCGGCTGATGGCCAGGCGCAGGGCCTCCAGCGAATCCGGGCAATAGGGCTGCTGACGAGCCTCGGCAAGAATCGCCGCCGGAGCCAGGAAGCGTGCCTCCAGTACCTCTTCCGGCTGCAGGCGCAGCGGGCCGTTCCAGCGCGCACTGAATACCCCGCCCCAGAGGCGATTGCCCGGCTCCTCGAAATAGAAGGTGCCATGCTCGCGCAGGGGCACGCCACTGACCCCCAGCTCCTCGGCCAGCTCCCGGACCGCCGATTCCGCATAGCTCTCGCCCGGCGCCACCATGCCGCCAGCGGCCACGTCCCAGTAGCCCGGGTAGAGCGCCTTGCTCAAGGTGCGCCGGTGCACGCAGAGTTCGCCGGCGTCATTGAACAGCAGAATGAAGGTGCAGCGCCCGATCAGGCCGCGGGCACGCAATTCCGCCCGTGGCAATTCACCCTGGACGCGGTCGTCGCGATCGACCCACACGACCAGCTCCCGGTCGGAGGCGGCGCGGTGCGCCGCTTCGCGAGCGTCCGGCGTCATCAGCCCTGTTCCAGGAGCTGGCGCAGGTCGATGATGGCGGCGTTGGCGCGGGAGATGTAGTTGGCGATCACCAGCGAATGGTTGGCCAGGATGCCGAAGCCGCTGCCGTTGAGGATCATGGGACTCCAGACCGGCTGCTGCGCCGCTTCCAGTTCGCGGATGATCTCGCGCACGTTCACCGTGGCGTTCTTCTTGGCCAGGGTGTCGGCGAAGTCCACCTCGATGGCGCGCAGGATGTGCGACAGCGCCCAGGCCTGACCGCGGGCCTCGTAGAAGACGTTATCGATCTGCAGCCACGGCGTCTCGACGCGCTGCTCGTGCACCTCCGGCACCTGGCCGGCGGGAATGTCCTGGTTCGGCCGTACCTCGGCATCCAGGCGCACACGGCCGACGCTGGCGGACAGGCGCTGGGACAGCGAACCCAGGCGGGTCTCGACGTCCCCCAGCCAGTTGCGCAGGTTGTCCGAACGCGAATAGAAGTAGGCGGTGGGCTGGCCCTGGTTGTTCTGGCCACCCAGGCGCGCCAGGTAGCGATCCAGGGAGGCGATGCCGGCGCGGTATTCCGACTCCGACGAGGGCATGGCCCAGCTATGGTTGTCGAAGTTGAAGCGCGGCTCGGCCTGGGCCAGGTCGACGTCCTCGGTGGATTGCGACTGGGAACGGGCGAAGTCCTTGCGCAGGGCGCGCGCCAGGTCGCGGGTCTGCACCAGCACGCCGTATTCCCAGGATGGCATGTCGTCGAGCCAGAGGCCCGGCGGGAAGATGTCGTTGGAGAGATAGCCGCCCGGCTTGTCCAGCAGGGTGCCGGCCACCTGCTTGAGGGTCTCGACCGTGGTGTAGCCGAGCACCAGCTTGCGACCACCGGCCGCGGCAGCCTCCTGGGCATGCTGCTGCACCGGGAAGAAATCCGGTTCGCGACTCCAGTACCAGCCTATCGCCAGGGTGACCAGCAGGTAGAGCGCGACCAGCACTGCCACCAGCCGGAGCCATCCCGACCTCAAGTTCCACTCCCGCATGGGCAATTCCTTGCAATGATTTCAAAGGTGTTGGCGCTTGGACCCCCGCCCGCGGCGCCGGTTGCGCCGCCTTTGCGACCGGCGCGGGCGCCATGTACCCGGGCAGCCGCTTCCGAGACTAGGGTAACAGGCGACGGACGCTACTCCAGAAGCGACCGACAGTGTCCATGCAAGCGGCATAGGCGCCGCTAAACAGGGTACCGCCTCTCCCCTGCCAGCCAGCAATTGGTAGCATAGGGCCACCACCTCAAGAATGACGGAACAATTCGTGAGCGAACCAGATGATCCGAGCCGAGACCGCCTCAAGCTGCACTTCGCGCAACGGGTCATCCACCAGTCACGCCAGGTGCTGGAGATCTGGCAACGGCTGCAACGAGACGAGTGGACGGCCGGTAGCCTGGTCGAGCTGACCGATGCCAACGCGCGCCTGCTGCAATATGCCAAGCGCTTCGAGCAGCAGGGGCATGCCGAACTCGCCGAGGCCATCGGCGCCTCCCTGGCCCAGGTCACCGCCAATCGCGGTCGCCTCAACAGCCAGGCCATCACCGAACTCAGCCAGGCCATGCAGAGCCTGTCGCGCACCGGGCTGCGCCAGGGCGACCAGCTGGAAACCACCAGCCTGCCGCCGCTGCGCAAGCCGATCTACATCGCCCTGCTCGACAGCGAGCGCGCCGAGCGCCTGGCGCAGCAGATGGAATACTTCGGCGTCACCATCCAGATCATCCACAGTACCGACGACTTCCGCGCGATGATGGACAGCCGCCACCCGGCGGTCATTGTCATGGACGTGGACTTCGGCGGCGCGGGGGCCGGCATCCAGTTGGCGCTGGAAGCCCAGAGCGGCCTGGAACGCAAGCTGCCGGTGCTGTTCTACAGCCACCAGGAAGCCGACACCCCCTTCCGCCTGGCCGCGGTGCGCGCCGGCGGCCAGGAGTTCTACACCGGCACCCTGGATTCGGCGCGGCTGCTGGAAAAGATCGAGACCCTCACCCGTACCGTCTACTACGACCCGATCCGCGCCCTGGTAGTGGACGACTCCCGCGCCCAGGCCATGGCCACGGAAATGGCGCTCAACAGTGCCGGGATCGTCACCCGCACCCTGATGCAGCCCGGCGCGGTGATGGCGCACCTGGCCGAATTCGTGCCCGACCTGATCATCCTCGACATGTACATGCCCGAGTGCACCGGCACCGAGCTGGCCAAGGTCATCCGCCAGCACGAGCGCTACGTCAGCGTGCCCATCATCTATCTGTCGGCCGAGGACGACCTCGACAAGCAGCTGGACGCCATGAGCGAGGGCGGCGACGACTTCCTCACCAAGCCGATCAAGCCACGCCACCTGATCGCCACGGTGCGCACCCGCGCCGCCCGGGCGCGCAGCCTGCAGGCGCGCATCGTCCAGGACAGCCTCACCGGCCTGTACAACCACACCCACACCCTGCAGCTGCTGGAAGACGCCTGCTTCCGCGCGCGGCGCAGCCAGCGGCCGATCACCTTCGCCATGCTGGACATCGACCACTTCAAGCAGGTCAACGACCACTACGGCCACCCCATGGGCGATCGGGTGATCAAGAGCCTGGCGCTGTTCCTCAAGCAGCGCCTGCGCAAGTCCGACCACATCGGCCGTTATGGCGGCGAGGAATTCGCCATCGTGCTGCCCGACACCGACCTGGCCACCGCCACCCGCCTGATCGACGAGATCCGCCAGCGTTTCGCCGAGATCCACTATCCGGCGCCGCCCAAGGAGCTCAGCTGCACCTTCAGCGCCGGCGTGGCGCAGCTGCAGCCCGGCCAGGAGATGCCCGCGCTGGCCAAGCAGGCGGACGAAGCCCTCTATGCCGCCAAGCATGCGGGACGCAATTGCGTGCGCCAGTACGTCTAGCCAGACCAACCGGATGCCTCTGCTATGATCGGCCGCTGCCGATCGCCGAGAAGCCCATGCGTGTCCTGCTGTTCCTGCTCACCCTGCTGCTGACCCTGCCCGCCGCCGCCGGCCTGTTCGATGCGCCACGCCCGACCGCCGCGCTGGGCCTGGACGGTCAGCGTCCCGGTCAGCAATTCCTGCCGGTGGATCAGGCCTTTCGCCTGGAGCAGCGTCGCGACGCCGAGGGCCGCCCCCAGGTGCGCTTCACCATCGCCGAGGGCTACTACCTCTATCGGCAGCGCTTCGCCTTCGAGGCCGATCCCGGCCTGCTGACCGCGCCGGTGGCCCTACCGCCCGGCGAGCCCAAGCACGATGAGTGGTTCGGCGACGTCCAGGTCTATCACGCTGGCGTCGACATCCCCCTGCCGCTCGCCTCCGGCCACGGCGGCCGGATCAAGGTCACCTACCAGGGCTGCGCCGATCGCGGTCTCTGCTATCCGCCGGAAACCCGCACCCTGGCTATCGCCGGCCCTGCGGTCCCGGCCATGGCGAGCCCGTCCATGACATCTCCTGCCCCCGATCAGATCGGCTGGAACAGAATCCTGCTGGCCTTCCTCGCCGGGCTCGGACTGACCTTCACCCCCTGCGTCCTGCCGATGCTGCCCATCGTCTCGGCGGTGGTCCTGGCCGGCAAGGCACGTCCGGGCCGTGGCCTGCTGCTGGCGCTGGCCTACGTGGTGCCCATGGCCCTGAGCTTCGCCGCTCTGGGCGCGCTCATGGGCGTCTTTGGTGCCAGCCTCAACCTGCAGGCGCAATTGCAGTCGGCCTGGGTGCTGATTCCCTTCGCCGCGCTCTTCCTGTTGTTCGCCCTGGCCATGTTCGGCCTTTTCGAACTGCGCCTGCCGGCGGTCCTGCGCGAGCGCCTGGAGCAGCTGGCCAGCGGCATCCGCGGTGGCTCCCTGGGCGGCGCGGCCACCCTCGGCGTGCTCTCCAGCCTGATCGTCTCGCCCTGCGTCTCGGCACCCCTGGCGGGCCTCCTGCTCTATATCAGCAGCACCGCCGATTGGCTCGGCGGCGGGCTGGCGCTGTTCGCCCTGGGCCTGGGCATGGGCGCCCCGCTGATCCTCATCGCCGCCGGCGGCGGCGCCCTGCTGCCACGCAGCGGCGCCTGGCTGGTGGGCATGCGCGATGCGTTCGGCGTACTGCTGCTGGCGGTGGCCCTGTGGCTGCTCGAACGCCTGCTGCCGGGGCCCCTGGTGCTGGCGGCCTGGGGCCTGCTGGCCGCCGGGGTCGGGCTGTTCCTCGGCGCCCTGGAATTCGTGCCCAAGTCGCCCCGCCAGCGCCTGTCTCAACTGGCGGGCCTGGCCCTGGTGGTCTATGGTGCGGCCGCCGGCATCGGCGCCCTGCGCGGTGCCAGCGACCCCCTGCGGCCGCTGGGCGACTCCGCGGTACCCATGGTGGCTGCCCGCGCGGAGGTCATGCGCAGCCTGAGCGATCCCGCCGCCCTGGCGAGCAGCCTCGGTAGCGGGCGACCGCTGCTGGTGGACGTCTATGCCGACTGGTGCATCAGCTGCAAGCTGATCGAGCGCGAGGTCTTCGGCAACCCCGAGATCCAGGCGCAATTGCGCGACTTCACGCTGATCCGTTTCGATATGACGCAAAGCACCCGGGAACAGCGCCAGTGGCTGGAGCAGCATGGTCTGTTCGGCCCGCCGGCGATCCTGTTCTACGATGCACAAGGCCGGGAGCAGGCCAAGGCGCGCATCGTCGGCGAAATCGATGTCGCGGGCTTTCTCGCCCGACTCGACGAAGCAAAAAGGCTTATCACCAGCGATTAAAAGAATTTCGGCCAACGTGCGGGCATTTCCGGCAAACGTCCAGCGACTGGACAGTCACCTCCGGTTGCGGCATAGTCCGCGGCCAATCTGGTTGCGAAATCGCGAGGCAAGTGGCTATGGCGCATCTGCTGGTACTGCACGGGCCCAACCTGAATCTGCTGGGTACCCGCGAGCCGGGCGTCTACGGTGCCACCACCCTGGCCCAGATCAACGCCGACCTCGAAGCCCGCGCCACCGCGGCGGGGCATCGCCTGCAGTATCTGCAAAGCAACGCCGAGCACCTGCTGATCGAACGCATCCATGCCGCGCGCGACGAAGGGGTGGATTTCATCCTGATCAATCCGGCTGCCTTCACCCATACCAGCGTCGCCCTACGTGACGCCTTGCTCGCGGTGAGCATCCCATTCATCGAAGTGCACCTGTCGAACGTGCACAAGCGCGAAGCCTTCCGCCACCACTCCTATTTTTCCGACGTGGCGGTCGGTGTGATCTGCGGGCTCGGCGCCAGTGGCTATCGCCTGGCGCTGGAAGCCGCCTGCGAACAGCTCGCCGCCCGCGGCTGAGCGCGACCCAATATCCAGAACATCACCTGAACCCGAGGGGAGAGCCAACGCCAATGGACATCCGTAAAGTCAAGAAACTGATCGAGTTGCTGGAAGAGTCCGGTATCGACGAGCTGGAAATCCGCGAAGGCGAGGAGTCCGTCCGCATCAGCCGCAACACCGGCCGCAACCAGGGCATGCAGACCGTCTACGCCGCCGCCCCCGCGCCGGTCGCCGCGCCGGCTCCGGCCGCTCCGGCCGCCGCTGCGCCGGCTACCGAAGCCGCCGCTCCGCAACTGACCGGTAACGTGGCTCGCTCGCCCATGGTCGGCACCTTCTACCGCGCGTCCTCGCCCACCACTCCGGCCTTCGTCGAAGTCGGCCAGCAGGTGAAGAAAGGCGACATCCTGTGCATCGTCGAGGCCATGAAGATGATGAACCACATCGAAGCCGAAGCCAGCGGCACCATCGGCCAGGTGCTGGTCGAGAACGGCCAGCCCGTCGAATTCGACCAGCCGCTGTTCACCATTGTCTAAGCCCGTGGAGCCCACGATGCTGGAAAAAGTCCTGATCGCCAACCGCGGGGAAATCGCCCTGCGCGTGGTGCGTGCCTGCAAGGAGCTGGGCATCAAGACGGTGGCGGTTCATTCCACCGCCGACCGCGAACTGATGCATCTGTCCCTCGCCGACGAATCGGTGTGCATCGGCCCGGCCCCCTCGCCCCTGTCCTACCTGAACATCCCGGCCATCATCAGTGCCGCGGAAGTCACCGGCGCCACCGCCATCCACCCCGGCTACGGCTTTCTCGCCGAGAACGCCGACTTCGCCGAGCAGGTGGAGCAGTCCGGTTTCGCCTTCGTCGGCCCCACCGCCGACGTGATTCGCCTGATGGGCGACAAGGTGTCCGCCAAGAACGCCATGAAGCAGGCCGGCGTACCTACCGTTCCGGGCTCCGACGGCGCCCTGCCGGATGACGAGGCCGAGTGCCTGCGCATCGGCCGCGAGGTCGGCTATCCGGTGATCATCAAGGCCGCCGGTGGCGGCGGTGGTCGCGGCATGCGCGTGGTCGAGGACGAGGCCGAGCTGATCAAGTCGATCAAGCTGACCCAGACCGAAGCCGGCGCCGCCTTTGGCAATTCCATGGTCTACATGGAGAAGTTCCTCGGCAATCCGCGTCACGTGGAAGTCCAGGTGCTCTCCGATGGCCAGGGCAACGCCGTGCACCTCTATGACCGCGACTGCTCGCTGCAGCGCCGTCACCAGAAGGTCATCGAGGAGGCGCCTGCGCCCCAGATCGACGAGAAGGCCCGCGAAGAGGTCCTGGCGCGCTGCGTCAAGGCCTGCATCGACATCGGCTACCGGGGCGCCGGCACCTTCGAGTTCCTCTACGAAGACGGCCGTTTCTACTTCATCGAGATGAACACCCGCGTACAGGTGGAGCATCCGGTGACCGAGATGATCACCGGTGTCGACATCGTCAAGGAGATGCTCAGCATCGCCGCTGGCAACCCGCTGTCGATCAAACAGGAAGACATCAAGATCACCGGTCACGCCATCGAGTGCCGGATCAACGCCGAAGACCCCAAGACCTTCATGCCCTCCCCGGGCCTGGTCAAGCACTACCATGCCCCGGGCGGCAACGGCGTGCGGGTGGATTCGCACCTGTACAGCGGCTACAAGGTTCCGCCGAACTACGATTCGCTGATCGCCAAGCTGATCACCTGGGGCAAGACCCGCGACGAGGCCATGGCCCGGATGCGCAACGCCCTGGACGAGCTGATCGTCGACGGCATCAAGACCAACGCCGATCTGCACCGGATGCTGACCCGCGACCAGGCCTTCGGCCAGGGTGCGGTGAACATCCACTATCTGGAGAAGAAGCTCGGCATGCGCCACTAAGGACGTGACGGCTGCGCGTCGGCCAGGCTGCGTTGGAAATCGCCTCGGAATGCTCATTTACCCTGTGTAAACTGCGCTTCCTCAGCGATTGCCGCCTTGCCTGACCTAGCTCGCTCGCCCCGTCGGCTTCTTACCTAGTGAACGGGCTGCCCTCGGGCAGCCCGTTTTCATTTACCCTCCCCGCTTTGACCCGATTCAGGTAGCCCACCATGTCCTGGCTGCAAGTCCGCCTCGCCCTCACGCCCGCCCAGGCGGAAACCTACGAAGACCTCATGCTCGAACTGGGCGCCGTCTCGGTGACCTTCATGGACGCCGAGGACCAGCCGATCTTCGAGCCGGATCTCGGCACCACCCCGCTGTGGTCCCAGACCCACCTGCTGGCGCTGTTCGAAGGCGATACCGATGCCGCGGCCCTGGAACAGCGCGTGCAGCTGCTGGCCAACGGCCTGACCTACGAAGTGGAACGGCTGGAAGACCAGGAGTGGGAGCGCAGCTGGATGGACAACTTCCAGCCCATGCGCTTCGGCCAGCGGCTGTGGATCGTCCCCAGCTGGCACGAGGCCCCGGAACCCGACGCGGTCAATCTGCTGCTGGATCCGGGCCTGGCCTTTGGCACCGGCACCCATCCCACCACCTCGCTGTGCCTGCAGTGGCTGGACGGCGAACCGGTCGCAGAGCGGCAGGTGCTGGATTTCGGCTGCGGCTCGGGCATCCTCGCCATCGCCGCCCTGCTGCTGGGCGCCGAGCGCGCCGTGGGCACCGACATCGACGTCCAGGCCCTGGAAGCCTCGCGGGAGAACGCCAACCGCAACGGCATCGACCCGGCACGCTTTCCGCTGTACCTGCCCGCCGATCTGCCAGGCGAGCCGGCCGACGTGGTCGTCGCCAACATCCTCGCCGGTCCGCTGGTCGGCCTGGCCGAGCAGATCACCCGCCTGACCCGCATCGGCGGTCGTCTGGCCCTCTCCGGCATCCTCGCCGAGCAGGCCGAGGACGTCCGCGCCGCCTACGCCGGTTGCTTCGACCTGGAACCCACCGCCACCCTCGACGGCTGGGTACGCATCAGCGGGACCCGCCGCCGCTGATCCGCCGTGACGCTACCGGTCCGCTCACCCGGCGGCCCGGTGGAGGCCCTTCTTTCGCCAGGGCCTTCGGGTACACTAGCGCGCTTCACTCCCTGGCTGTCGCCTCGCCATGACCGAATCCCTCGTCGCCCAGTGTCCGCATTGCCATACCCGCTTCCGTGTCACCCAGGAACACCTGGCCGCCGCGGATGGCGACGTACGCTGTGGCGTCTGCCTGGAAGTGTTCAACGCCAGCAACCAGGCCGCGCCCCTGACGGCACCGGAACCCGCGCCACCCGTGGCGGAGCCGGCGCCCAGCGAAGCGGCCTGGCCCCATGACGAACTGGACCTGAGCCACCTGGAGCTGGACGCCGAGGTCGCCCGCCTGGGCGCCCTGGAAGAACAGCGTCGCGCGCCGGTCGCTCCGCTGGCGCCTCCCGCCGTAGCCGCACCGCCTGCCGTGCCCACGCCGCGCGAAGAGCCGGCACCGGCCCTGGGGCTGGCTGCCCGCCGCCCCCAGGACGACGAAGAGGCCTACGAGCTGCCGTCGCTTGGCGCCGTATCCGTCGAGCGTGAACCCGAACCGGAGTCGCTGCGACTGCAGGCCGAGCCCGAGGCGGAGCCTGAGTGCGAGCCACGGCCGCCATCCCTTACCGCCGCCGAGCCGGAACCGCAGCTCGAACCCGAGACCGCCTTCGCGCCGGAGCCCGAGCCCGCCATCAGCCCCTTGCCTGCCGCCGCAGCGGCGGCGGCGGCGCTCGCTGCCGTGCACGCCCCGCTCAAGCCTGCCCCGGCCACGCCGCCCGCGCCCCTCACCGCTACGCCGACCGAACGCCAGGAGCCAGCGCTCGGCCGCGTCGAGGCCGACGAAGACGAACGCGCCGAACCCGGCCTGGGCCGCCTCGACGACTGGCAGGAGCCGACTGCCGAATCCCTCAGCGCCGATCGCGACAGCGACGACGAGCCGCTGCAGGCCAAGGCCGCGAGCGGCCTGCGCAGCGAACCCGAATGGCAGGACGATCCGCTGCTGGATCTGCACGACGATCCACTGCAATTGGACAGCCAGCCACGGCGCCCACACTGGGGTCGTCGCCTGCTGTGGATCCTGCTCTGCCTGCTGGCGCTGCTTGGCCTGGGCGGCCAGTACGTCTATTACCACTTCGACGAACTGGCGCGGCAGGACAGCTATCGCCCACTGTTCGTCCAGGCCTGTGCGAGCCTGGGCTGCAAGGTGCCGTCCAAGGTCGATGTGCAGCAGATCCGCAGCAGCAACCTGGTGGTGCGCAGCCACCCGCAATTTTCCGGTGCCCTGCGCGTCGATGCCATCCTCTACAACCGGGCCCCCTTCTCGCAGCCCTTCCCGCTGCTGGAATTGCGCTTCGCCGACCTCAATGGCCAACTGCTCGCCAGCCGCCGTTTCAAGCCGGGCGAATACCTGAACGGCGAACTGAAAGGCCAGGACGAGATGCCGCCGCAGACGCCGATCCACATCGCCCTGGACATCCTCGACCCCGGTCCGCGCGCCGTGAATTACAGCCTGAGCTTCTTCTCGCCGGAGTAGCTCCAGGGTGAATTGCTCATAAACTAGCCAACTCGCGCTTTATCCGGAGGCGGCGAGCGGGTATCATTCCCAACCCTTTTCAAGCACAGCAGCCCCTGTCCGCGGCCGGTTTCCGGCGCAGGCGGAACAGGCGCCTATTCGCCAGGGAAAAAGATATGTCGATGGTACGCATCGGCCCTTATACCTTGCCCAATCCGCTGGTTCTCGCGCCCATGGCCGGGGTCACCGACCTGCCCTTCCGCCGCCTGTGCCTGGCACTCGGCGCCGGCATGGCCGTGTCGGAAATGGTGACCAGTGACGTGCGGCTCTACGACAGCCGCAAGTCGCGGCTGCGCCTGATCCACGCCAGCGAGCAGGAACCGCGTTCGGTGCAGATCGCCGGCGGCGATCCGGCGATGCTGGCCGAGGCGGCCCAGCGCAATGTCGAACTGGGTGCCCAGATCATCGACATCAACATGGGCTGTCCGGCGAAAAAGGTCTGCAACAAGGCCGCCGGCTCCGCGCTGATGAAGGATGAGGTCCTGGTGGCCGAGATCCTCGCCGCCGTGGTCGCCGCCGTGGACGTCCCCGTGACCCTGAAGATCCGCACCGGCTGGAATCCCGAGAATCGCAACGGCCTGCGCGTCGCGCAACTGGCCGAAGCCGCCGGCATCCAGGCCCTCGCCGTGCATGGCCGCACCCGGGACGACCGTTTCCTCGGCGCCGCCGAGTACGACACCATCGCCGCCATCAAGCAGGCGGTCGGCATCCCGGTGTTCGCCAACGGCGACATCGACAGCCCGGAAAAGGCCCGTTGGGTACTCCAGCACACCGGCTGCGACGGCCTGCTGATCGGTCGCGCCGCCCAGGGTCGGCCCTGGATCTTCCGCGAGATCGCCCATTACCTGGCGACCGGCGAACACCTGGCGGCGCCCGATGATGCCGAGGTAGAAGCCATCCTGCTGGAGCACCTCGACGCCCTGCATGCCTTCTATGGTCCGGAAATGGGCGTGCGCATCGCCCGCAAGCACGTCGGCTGGTACCTGGCCGACCGCCCGGGCGCCGCGGAATCGCGCGCCCAGTTCAACCGACTGCAAGACACCCAAGCCCAGCACGCCAGCATTCGCGCGTTCTTCGCGCAGCCCCCGATCGGGAAGCAGGTGGCATGAATTCGATGACCGAGACTTTGACTGGAACAGCGCCCGTGAGCGACAACGGCGACCTCAAGCAGCACCTGACCGCTCCCCTGCAGGAGGGCCAGACGCTGCGCGACAGCGTGGAAAAGGCGCTGCGCAGCTACTTTGCCCATCTCGATGGGCAGCCGGTGACCGACGTCTACAACATGGTGCTCTGCGAAGTGGAAGCACCCCTGCTCGAAAGCGTGATGAATTACGTCAAGGGCAACCAGACCAAGGCGTCGGAGATGCTCGGGCTCAATCGCGGCACCCTGCGCAAGAAGCTCAAGCAGTACGACCTGCTCTGATCCGCCTCCTCGCCGGCGGCCCAGAGGCTCGACCGGCGGTCTTTCTCCTCCTGATGGACATGACCATGACCGACCAGACCTCTCGCCTCCCCGTCCGCCGTGCGCTGATCAGCGTGTCCGACAAGACGGGCGTCGTCGACTTCGCCCGTGAACTCGCGGCCATCGGCGTGGAAATACTGTCCACCGGCGGCACCTACAAACTGCTGCGCGACGAAGGCATCCCGGCAGTGGAAGTCGCCGACTACACCGGCTTCCCGGAGATGATGGACGGTCGCGTCAAGACCCTGCATCCGAAGATCCATGGCGGCATCCTCGGTCGTCGCGGCGTCGACCACGAGGTGATGAACGAACATGGCATCCGTCCTATCGACCTGGTCGCGGTCAATCTCTACCCCTTCGCCGCCACCGTGGCCAAGCCCGGCTGCAGCCTGGCCGACGCCATCGAGAACATCGACATCGGCGGCCCGACCATGGTCCGCAGCGCGGCGAAGAACCACAAGGACGTCGCCATCGTGGTCAATGCCAGCGACTACGCGGCCATCCTCGACGACCTCAAGGCCGGCGGCCTGACCTATGCCCAGCGCTTCGACCTGGCACTCAAGGCCTTCGAGCACACCGCCGCCTACGACGGCATGATCGCCAACTACCTGGGTAGCATCGACCAGCAGGCCGAGACCCTGTCCACCGAAGGCCGGGCCGCCTTCCCGCGCACCTTCAGCGCCCAGTTCATCAAGGCGCAGGACATGAGATACGGCGAGAACCCGCACCAGCAGGCCGCCTTCTATGTCGAGCACGCCAGCGAAGCCTGCGTGGCGACCGCTACCCAGCTGCAGGGCAAGGAGCTGTCCTTCAACAACGTCGCCGACACCGATGCCGCCCTGGAAACCGTGAAGAGCTACGGGGAGCCGGCCTGTGTCATCGTCAAGCACGCCAACCCCTGCGGCGTGGCCGTGGCCGGCGACATCCGCCAGGCCTATGAACTGGCCTATGCCACCGACAGCGAGTCGGCCTTCGGCGGTATCATCGCCTTCAACCGCGAACTCGACGCCGAGACCGCGCGCGCCATCGTCGAACGCCAGTTCGTCGAGGTGATCATCGCCCCGCGCGTCAGCGCCGAGGCCCGCGACGTAGTGGCGGCCAAGGCCAACGTCCGCCTGCTGGAGTGCGGCGAATGGCCCGCCGAGCGCAAGCCCGGCCTGGACCTCAAGCGTGTCAACGGCGGTCTGCTGGTGCAGAGCCGCGACATCGCCATGATCACCGCCGACGACCTCAAGGTCGTGACCCAGCGTGCGCCCAGCGAGCAGGAGCTGCAGGACCTGATCTTCGCCTGGAAGGTGGCCAAGTTCGTCAAATCCAATGCCATCGTCTACGCCAAGGGCCAGCAGACCGTGGGCATCGGCGCCGGCCAGATGAGCCGCGTCAACTCGGCACGCATCGCCGCCATCAAGGCCGAACACGCCGGCCTGACCGTGGCCGGCGCGGTCATGGCCTCGGACGCCTTCTTCCCCTTCCGTGACGGCATCGACAACGCCGCGGCCAATGGCATCACCGCGGTGATCCAGCCGGGCGGCTCCATGCGCGACACCGAAGTCATCGCCGCTGCCGACGAAGCGGGCATCGCCATGGTCTTCACCGGCATGCGCCACTTCCGCCACTAAGGTTCGCCCCGCCGAAGGCACTGGGCCTTCGGCGTCGACTCCATCGTCAACGGCGGATGGCCGCGTGCGGTCCGCCCAGAGGAAAGCTTCATGAATGTACTCATCATCGGCAGCGGCGGTCGCGAACACGCCCTGGCCTGGAAGGTCGCCCAGGACACCCGGGTCACCAAGGTCTACGTCGCCCCCGGCAACGCCGGCACCGCCACCGAAGCCAAGTGCGAGAACGTCGCCCTCGACGTCCTGGCCCTGGACCAGTTGGCCGACTTCGCCGCCGCCAACGTCGAGCTGACCATCGTCGGCCCCGAGGCGCCCCTGGTGGCCGGCGTGGTCGATCTGTTCCGCAGGCGCGGCCTGCCCTGCTTCGGCCCTACCGCCGGCGCTGCCCAGCTGGAAGGCTCCAAGGCCTTCACCAAGGACTTCCTGGCCCGGCACCAGATCCCCACCGCCGCCTACGCCAACTTCACCGCGGTGGAGCCGGCCCTGGCCTATCTGCGCGAGCAGGGTGCGCCCATCGTGATCAAGGCCGACGGCCTGGCCGCCGGCAAGGGCGTGATCGTCGCCATGACCCTGGCCGAAGCCGAGGACGCGGTGCGTGACATGCTCTCCGGCAATGCCTTCGGCGATGCCGGTGCGCGGGTGGTGATCGAGGAATTCCTCGATGGCGAGGAAGCCAGCTTCATCGTCATGGTCGATGGCAAGCACGTGCTGCCGATGGCCACCAGCCAGGACCACAAGCGCGTTGGCGACGGCGACAGCGGTCCCAACACCGGCGGCATGGGGGCCTACTCCCCGGCACCGGTGGTGACCGCGGCGGTCCACGACCGGGTCATGCGCGAGATCATCGAGCCCACCGTGGCCGGCATGGCCAGCGAAGGCAATGTCTACACCGGCTTCCTCTATGCCGGTCTGATGATCGACCAGAGTGGCGCGCCCAAGGTCATCGAATTCAACTGCCGGTTCGGCGATCCCGAGACCCAGCCGGTGATGCTGCGCCTGCAGTCCAGCCTGGTGCTGCTGGTGGAAGCCGCCCTGGCCGAGGCCCTCGACAAGATCGAAGCCTGCTGGGATCCGCGCCCGAGCCTGGGCATCGTCCTGGCCGCCGGCGGCTATCCGGGCGACTACGCCAAGGGTGACGCCATCGCCGGCCTCGCGGCCGCCGCAGCGCTGCCGGGCAAGGTGTTCCACGCCGGCACCAGCCTGCGCGACGGTCAGGTCGTCACGGCCGGCGGTCGGGTATTGTGCGCCACGGCCCTGGGCGAAACGGTCTCCGCCGCCCAGCAGAACGCCTATGCGCTGGCTCGGGAAATCACCTGGAATGGCTGCTTCTACCGCAGCGACATCGGCTACCGCGCCATCGCTCGCGAGCGACAGTGAAGCTCGCCTAAGGGATCGGCCTGTTACACTGTTACGTCAACAGACGTGACGGGCTGATCTATACTTGACGTCCGCATTTGCGAAGGGAACTCTCGTGCACCGGCTCTGGATCGCCATAGGCTTTGTGGTCAGCTGGCTGCTGTTGCTGCTGGTGGCCAATTCCGTGCAGGCCGAGAATTCGCCGGATGCGGGCTGGGCGCAGTACGAGGACGTCACCGGCGAATTCTCGCTCGATGATGTCCGTGATCGGCTGTCCGCCTTCAAACCGCTGACCACCGCCAGGGCCCACCGCCCGGCCGGTCCCGGTGCGCTCTGGCTGCACACCCGCATCCAGCCCGATACCCAGCAGCGTCTGCTGCGCATCATCTCGCCCAACGTCGGCTATCTGGATTTCTTCGCCTATCGCGACGACCAGTTGCTCAGCGAGATCCGCGATGGCCTGTCGCGGCCGCTGCTCAACCCCCAGCAACTCAGTCGCGACTTCGTCTTTCCGATTCCGCAGAGCGATCAGCCACTCGACCTCTTCCTGAGATTCGAATCGCCCCAGCCGATGCGGATCGCCCTGACCCTGAGCAGCAGCGCCGAAGCCGAGATCACCCATCGCCTGGTGATGTTCGGCGTGCTGCTCGGCTGCCTGGCCATGCTGGCGCTGTACAACGGCGCCCAGCTGCTCTACCACCGCAGTCGCGCCACCAGCGCCCTTACCCTGCTGCTGGTGATGCTGGTCTGCGTGGCCCTGAACATCTTCGGACTGAGCAAGTTCTTCCTAGGAACCTTCAAGGGCCAGACGCCGCTGCTGACCGATCTGTCGGTGCTGGCCTGCAGCGCCGCCGGGCTGAATCTCGTGGGTGCCTTCTTCGGCTGGCGGCGGCTGCCGCTCTGGGTCCGTCGCACGCTGCGCAGCCTGCTGGCACTGGTCGGCCTGGCCGCCGTGGTGCGCATTGGCGCCGGCGAATTCTATGTCGGCGACTGGCTGATGGCGGTCAATGGCCTGGCGCTGTTCGCCTGCCTGACCATCGCCCTGGAGCGCTGGCACCAGGGCGCCAACTATGCGCGCCTGCTGGTGATGAGCTGCACCCTGCTGGCCCTGGCCGGGCTGATCGCGCTGCCGATCCTGGCCGGCTATGCCAATCCGCCGGTATGGATGGGCCGCGGCCTGATCGCCAGCTGCATGCTCAGCGGCATCCTGCTGACCCTGGCCCTGGAGGAGCGGCGTCGTTATCTGCGCGAAGAGCATTTCACCCGCACCCGCGACAGAGCCGCCGACCATGCGGAGCTCAAGGGCAAGGCCGAATTCCTCTCGCGCATCAGTCACGAGATCCGCACCCCCATGAACGGCGTGCTGGGCATGACCGAATTGCTGCAGGGCACGGCGCTGTCGGCCAAGCAGCGCGACTATGTGCAGACCATCCACAGCGCCGGCGCGGAGCTGCTCAATCTGATCAACGAGATCATCGACATCACCCGCCTGGAAAGTGGCCAGATCGAACTCGAGGAGGTCACCTTCGACCTCAATGCCCTGCTCGACGACTGCCTGGACATCTTCCGGCCGCGCGCCGAGGAGCACCGGGTCGAACTGCTCAGCTTCATCCAGCCCCAGGTGCCCCGCCGTTTCATCGGCGACCCGACCCGCCTGCGCCAGATCCTGCTCAACCTGTTGGAAAACGCCTTCCAGCGTACCGAGGAAGGCGAGATCCTGCTGGTGATCTCCCTGGAAGAGGCCACCGGCCAACCGCCGCGCCTGCGCATCTCGGTGCAGGACAGCGGCACCCCGCTGGACGCGGCGCTGAGTCGCCAGCTGCTGTCCACCCACCTCGACCGACGCGACTTCCTCGCCAGCGACACCGACAGCCTGGATTTCGGCCTGATCATCGCCCGCCAGCTGGTGCTGCTGATGCAGGGCGACTTCGGCATCCAGAACAATGCCGAGGGCGGTTCCAGCTTCTGGATCAGCCTGCCCATCCCGGCGCAGGCGCTGGTCCTGTCGCGCGGCGACAGCGACTATCCGCTGCAGGACGTGCGGGTGCTGGTGGTCGACGACAACGAGCTCTGCCGCAAGGTCCTGCAGCAGCAGTGCAGCGCCTGGGGCATGCAGGCGGTGACCGCCGCCTCCGGGCGCGAGGCCCTGGCCCTGCTGCGCACCCAGTCGCACCTGCGGGAATACTTCGACGTGGTGCTGCTCGATCAGCAGATGCCGGGCATGACCGGCATGCAGCTCGCCGCGCGCATCAACGAAGACGAGAATCTCAACCACGATCTGCTGCTGATCATGCTCACCGGTCTGAGCAATGCGCCGAGCAAGGTCATCGCCCGCAACGCCGGCATCAAGCGGGTGCTGGCCAAGCCGGTGGCCGGCTATACCCTCAGAGCCACCCTGGCCGACGAACTGTCGCGCCGCGGCCAGCGGGTCAGCGAGCCCGAGCCCCAGGAACAGCCCAGCGGCATTCCCAGCGACTTCCGCGTGCTGGTGGCCGAGGACAACAGCATCTCGGTCAAGGTGATCCGCGGCATGCTGAAGAAGCTCGGCGTCGAACCCGATACCGTGAGCAACGGCCTGGAGGCCTTCGAAAAGCTCCAGCAGAACACCTATGACCTCATCCTGATGGATTGCGAGATGCCCCTGCTGGACGGCTTCGGCGCCACCCGCCGGCTACGCGCCTGGGAACAGCAGAATCATCGTTCGCGCACCCCGGTGGTGGCCCTGACCGCGCATATCCTCGCCGAGCACAAGGATCGCGCCCAGGAGGCCGGCATGGACGGCCACATGGGCAAGCCGATCGAACTCTCGCAACTGCGCGAACTGCTGCTCTACTGGGCCGAGCGGCGGCGCCTGGACGTGACCCGCGGCGGACTCAAGGCGACTCCTTGAACCTGTCCTCGACGTAGGTGATCCGGGTCTTGCCGTGGGGCACCGGATTGCCTTCCTCGTCGAGATTGACGAAGACGATCTTGTCGATGGTGAGGATGCTCTTGCGGGTGATCTTGTTGCGGACCTCGCATCTCAGGGTGATGGAGGTACGACCGAACTCGGTGGCGGTGATGCCCAGCTCGATGATGTCGCCCTGACGCGAGGCGCTGATGAAGTTGATCTCCGAGATGTACTTGGTGACCACCTTGGGATTTTCCAACTGCACGATGGCGTAGATCGCCGCCTCCTCGTCGATCCATTTCAGCAGACTGCCGCCGAACAGGGTGCCATTGGCGTTGAGGTCTTCGGGTTTCACCCACTTGCGGGTATGGAAGTTCATCAGGGCTCCTTGAATTTCCAGGGGGTTGGGACATCGGATCAGGGTGCGCGCGGTAGATTCCGATCGACATGAGGCAGAGCGCCACCCTTTGGGTTTATCGCGATCCTCGTTATACTGCCCGCGCATCGCGGCCACCAGGCCGCCCCGCCTTCCGTTCGAGGGGCGCTGCAGCACGCTGCGTTATCCCATCCTAGCCGACCCGCCGCTGGCGCGGGCATCACGGCCGGCATGACGTCAGACGTTGTCAGGCTCGAACGGAGCGTTATCAGAACGCATCAACGGCGCCCATTCGCACCTAACGAATGGAGACTCTTCAATGAGCGCTGTCCTCACGCCTGCCGCTTTCAACGATTTCAAGGTCGCCGACATCTCCCTGGCCGACTGGGGTCGTCGCGAAGTCATCATCGCCGAATCGGAAATGCCCGCTCTCATGGCGCTGCGTGGCAAGTACGCCGGCGAGCAACCCCTGGCCGGTGCCAAGATCCTCGGCTGCATCCACATGACCATCCAGACCGCCGTGCTCATCGAGACCCTGGTGGCCCTGGGCGCCGAAGTGCGCTGGTCCAGCTGCAACATCTTCTCCACCCAGGACCAGGCCGCGGCCGCCATCGCCGCCGCCGGCATCCCGGTGTTCGCCTGGAAGGGCGAGACCGAAGCCGAATACGAGTGGTGCATCGAGCAGACCATCCTCAAGGACGGCCAGCCCTGGGACGCCAACATGGTGCTGGACGACGGCGGTGACCTGACCCAGATCCTGCACGACAAGTATCCGCAGGTGCTGGAGCGCGTACACGGCATCACCGAAGAGACCACCACCGGCGTGCACCGCCTGCTGGACATGCTCAAGGACGGTACCCTCAAGGTCCCGGCGATCAACGTCAACGACTCGGTCACCAAGAGCAAGAACGACAACAAGTACGGCTGCCGCCACAGCCTCAACGACGCCATCAAGCGCGCCACCGACCACCTGCTGTCCGGCAAGCAGGCGCTGGTGATCGGCTACGGCGACGTGGGCAAGGGCTCGGCCGCCTCGCTGCGCCAGGAAGGCATGATCGTCAAGGTCTCGGAAGTCGACCCGATCTGCGCAATGCAGGCCTGCATGGACGGCTACGAGCTGGTCTCGCCCTATGTCGACGGCCTGAACGACGGCACCGAAGCCTCCGTGGATCGCGCCCTGCTGGGCAAGATCGACCTGATCGTCACCACCACCGGCAACGTCAACGTCTGTGACGCCAACATGCTCAAGGCGCTGAAGAAGCGCGCCCTGGTGTGCAACATCGGTCACTTCGACAACGAGATCGACACCGCCTTCATGCGCCAGCACTGGGGCTGGGAAGAGGTGAAGCCGCAGGTGCACAAGATCCACCGTACCGGCCTGACCGTCGATTCGGCCAACGACGACTACCTGATCCTGCTGGCCGAAGGCCGTCTGGTGAACCTGGGCAACGCCACCGGCCACCCCAGCCGCATCATGGATGGCTCCTTCGCCAACCAGGTGCTGGCGCAGATCCACCTGTACCAGGAGAAGTTCGCCGACCTGCCGGTCGCCGAGAAGACCGCCAACGTCACCGTCATGGTCCTGCCCAAGAAGCTCGACGAAGAAGTGGCGCTGGAAATGGTGAAGGGTTTCGGTGGCGTGGTGACCCGCCTGACCGAAGCTCAGGCCAAGTACATCGGCGTGACCCAGGAAGGCCCCTTCAAGCCCGACAGCTACCGCTACTGATGGCCAGGCCACCCGCTCCCCGGAGCGGGTGGCCGCCCACGAGAGAGACGACGTGAAACCCAGTCTGAGTTTCGAATTCTTTCCCTGCAAGACCGAAGCGGGCCACGAGAAGCTGATCGCCACGGCGCGGCAACTGGCGAGTCACGGGCCGGAGTTCTTTTCCTGCACCTATGGTGCCGGCGGCTCCACCCGCGACGGTACCTATCGCACCGTCCGCCAGCTCAACGACGAGGTCGGCGTACCGACCGCACCGCACCTGTCGTGCGTCGGTGACAGCAAGGCCAAGCTGCGCGAGCTGCTGCAGCAGTACCAGGAAGCCGGCATCAACCGCATCGTCGCCCTGCGTGGCGACCTGCCGTCCGGCATGGGCCTGTCCGGCGGTGGCGAATTGCGCCATGCCAGCGATCTGGTCGCCTTCATCCGCGAGGAAACCGGCGACCACTTCCATATCGAAGTCGCCGCCTATCCGGAAACCCATCCGCAGGCGCGCAGCTTTACGGACGACGTGCGCAATTTCGTGTACAAGATGCAGGCCGGTGCTGACCGCGCGGTCACCCAGTACTTCTTCAACGCCGATTGCTACTTCCATTTTGTGGAACGTGTCCGCAAACTGGGAGTCGAAGCCCCGGTGATCCCTGGCATCATGCCGATCACCAACTACAGCAAATTGGCGCGCTTTTCCGATGCCTGTGGCGCTGAACTGCCACGCTGGCTGCGGAAGCAACTGGAAGCCTACGGTGACGACACCCAGAGCATCCAGGCCTTTGGCGAAGAAGTCATGACCGACCTCTGCGAGCGCCTGCTCGAAGGTGGGGCACCCGGTGTGCACTTCTATACCCTGAACCAAGCGGAGCCGTGTATCGCCATCTGGCGAAACCTCGGTTTTTGAAGTCGGCCAGGCGAACTGGCGGCGACTTTACCCAATCGTGATTACCGCTACCGGTCATCGCCCGACTCGTCATCCAGCGCAGGATGACGAGGGTGGGCGAGACGTCCCAAGCCTTTCGGACGTCAACCGGCAGCGCAACCGCGCCCCCACGTCGGCGGGACGCCGACAGAGACAGGAACCCCGCATGTCCTTCATTTCCCTCGGTCTCTCCGAGGCCCTTGCCCGCGCTGTGGAAGACGCTGGCTACACGAATCCCACGCCTGTTCAGCAACGCGCCATTCCGGCCGTCCTGCAGGGTCGCGATCTGATGGTGGCTGCCCAGACCGGCACCGGCAAGACCGGTGGCTTCGCGCTGCCGGTGCTCGAGCGCCTGTTTCCCAACGGTCATCCCGATGGTCACCACTATGTGGCCAAGCAGCCCCGCGTGCTGGTGCTGACGCCGACCCGTGAACTGGCGGCCCAGGTCCATGACAGCTTCAAGGTGTACGCCCGCGACCTGCCCATGCGCAGCGCCTGCGTCTTCGGTGGCGTCGGCCTCAAGCCGCAGGTCACCGCCCTGGCCAAGGGTGTGGACGTGCTCGTCGCCTGCCCGGGTCGTCTGCTGGACCTCGCCGGTCAGCAGAGCGTCGATCTGTCCGCCGTCGAGGTCCTGGTGCTGGACGAAGCCGACCGCATGCTGGACATGGGCTTCATCCACGACGTGAAGAAGGTCCTGGCCCGTCTGCCGGCCCGCCGCCAGAACCTGCTGTTCTCGGCCACCTTCTCCAAGGACATCACCGACCTCGCCGGCAAGCTGCTGCAGGATCCCGAGCGGATCGAGGTCACTCCACCGAACACCACCGTCGAGCGCATCGAACAGCGGCTGTTCCGTATCCCCGCCAACCAGAAGCGCGCCCTGCTCGCCCACCTGATCACCCTGGGTGCCTGGGAACAGGTGCTGGTGTTCACCCGGACCAAGCACGGCGCCAACCGCCTCGCCGAGTACCTGAACAAGCATGGCCTGCCGTCGGCGCCGATCCATGGCAACAAGAGCCAGAACGCGCGTACCAAGGCCCTGGCCGACTTCAAGAGCAACGAGGTTCGTGTCCTCGTCGCCACCGACATCGCCGCCCGCGGCCTGGACATCGATCAGTTGCCTCACGTGGTCAACTTCGAGCTGCCCAATGTCGAGGAAGACTATGTCCACCGTATCGGCCGTACCGGTCGGGCCGGTCGTAGCGGCGAAGCCATTTCGCTGGTCTCCCCGGACGAAGAGAAGCTGCTCAAGGCCATCGAGCGCCTGACCAAGCAGAGCATCCCGGACGGCGACATGCAGGGCTTCGACCCGCAGTCCGTGCCACCCGAGCAGCCGGAAGTCCGGGCGCCGCGCGAACCGCGTGGCAAGCCGCAGCAGAATCGCCAGAAGAAGGCCGACAAGCCGGCGCGCAGCGAAGGCAAGGGCCAGAATCAAGGTCAGAGCCAGAACCAGGGCAAGGCCGCCGGTGGCGAGCCGTCCGGCGCCCAGCCCCAGGGCGAGCGCAAGGGTCGTTCCCGCAATCGTCGCGACCGCCGCGATCGCGATGACGCCGACCAGGACAAGGCCGCCGTGCAACCCGGCCAGGCCGTCGCCCAGCAGCCGCGCAATCGTGATCCGGAAGAATTCCTGGACGACGCCTACGACAACTTCGGCAACAGCGTCGACTACGTGAGCCCCTACCAGGGCAAGGGTCGCAAGGGTCCGCGCAGTGGCAACGGCGGCAACGCGCCGCGCGCCGGTGCGACCGGCAGCCAAGGCCAGCCCCGCCAGGGCCAGGGCCAGGGTGCTGCCCGCGGTCCGCGCAGCCAGCAACAGCAGCAGCCCGGCAAGCGTCGCGGTCAGAACGGCCAGCCCCGTGCCGCCCGCCCCTATGAAGCCGCGCCCAGCGAGCCGCGCGCCTATGCCACCGAAGAGCGGCCGTCGAACAAGCCGCAGCCGAAGATCGTGCACAAGCCGTCGCGTGCCGATCGCCTGCCGACCCTGGAGCAGCTGGAAGAGATGCCGAGCCGGCCGCGCAGCGAGAAGCCCGCGCTGCTGACCCGCAACCGCGACGCCTGATGGCCGACGGGCCGCTCAGGCGGTCCGTTCACCAGGCAAAAAGAAACCCCGCCATGGCGGGGTTTCTTTTTTAGGCTTGTTTGAGAAGTCGCCGAGCGAAGGTCAGGCAAGGTAAAAATCGGCGAGGAAGCGGAGTTTACAAAGGGTAAATGAGCATTCCGAGCCGGTTTTTAACGCAGCAGCATGACCGAGCGCAGGCACTTATCAACCGAATCAGGCGTGGGCGGCGCGCAGGGCGTCGATATAGGGCTCGGCCTGGCGATGGCCGCGGATCAGCTCGATGAAGTCTTCACCCTGGTCGTTACGGGCATCCAGGTCGTAGCCAGCCTCGACGAAGAAGCCGACGAAGCGCTCGAAGTCGTCCGGGCGCAGGCCGCGATAGGCCTTGACCAGCTTGTGCAGAGACGCGGGAGTATCGTCCGCCGGCTCGACCGCGAGAAACAGCTTGATCTGCTCGTCGCTGATCTCTTCACCGATGACCTGCTTTTTATCCTTACGCATCCTTTGGCTACCTGTGCTGGGGGATTCTTTGGAGAAAAGGAGGGCCGATTCTAACCCCGCCCCTCGCCTGCCCGCCAGTGACAAACCGCGGCGATACCGCGACCCTGGTCGAAGGTTCAATCGAATTGAGCGCGCATCCAGCTGCGATAGCGCTCGGCATCGGGTACGCCTTCCAGCGGGGCCCAGGCCGGCCGTTCACCCTCGCCCAGGGGCACGAAGGGTCCGGCCTTGCATTCGAAGAACAGACAGTCGCCCCCCAGGGCGACCAGCGCATGGTAGTGGCCGGGCGCGAGATCGACGCCCGGGCAACCGGCGCGTTGGGACAGTTCGCGGCGCAGCAGCACCTGCCCGTCTTCGCCGAAGGTCAGCAGCCCGAGCCGGCCCTGCAGCACCAGCAGACTCTCGGCCTTGTGCGGATCCAGGTGGCGATGGGGCGGTATGTAGCTGTCTTCGCACATCCCCACCACCAGGCGATGGCAGGGCTCGTCCATGCGATGCAGGTTGTGATGGGCCCGCCGTCGCGGGCTGGCCGCCGCCTGCCGGAGCAGGTCGGCGAACAGCGCCTGATCCAACAGCCGCGCGGTCACAGTCCCTTCACGGCATAGATGCCGGGCGCGTTGCGCCAGTAGCCCTTGTAGTCCATGCCGTAGCCGAAGATGTAGCGATCGATGCAGGGCAGGCCGACGTAGGTCGCTTCCAGGCCCTTGACCTTGCGGTCGTGGGTCTTGTCGATCAGCACCGCGGTGTGGACTTCGCGGGCGCCGGCATGGCGGCAGAAGTCGATGATGGCCTTGAGGGTGTGACCCTCGTCGAAGATGTCGTCGACGATCAGGACATCGCGATCGATGAAGGACACTTCGGGCTTGGCCTTCCAGAACAGCTCGCCGCCGGTGGTCTCGTTGCGATAGCGGGTGGCGTGCAGGTAGGACATTTCCAACGGGAAATTCAGCCGGGTGGCCAGCTTGCCGGTCAGGATCAGACCGCCGTTCATCACGCAGAAGACCACCGGATTGCGCTCGGCGAGATCGACGGTGATGGCCGCGGCGATCCGGTCGATGGCCGCTTCGACCTGGGCTTCGTCATACAGGCAATCGGCTTCCTGCATGATCTGGCGGATATGGGCGAGATCGGCGGACATGGGGCTTCTCCGGGGGACGGGGCGCCTGCCCGATGGCTGGCGCGGATAAAAGGCGGCAAAGGTACAGACACCGCGAACCGATCTCAAGCGCCGCCAGGCGGCTATGATTGTCGCAGGGTACTGCCCACCTCGAGTCGGATGCTTTAATGTACCGCGGTTTTTTTGTGCGCCTGCCCTTCCTGCGGCAGGCCTTCGGGCCGCCGGTCGTACCGAAAACGTCCTCGATCCGCTGCCCTACCGTCTCTGGAGAATCCCATGCCCGTCCACGAAATCCGCCACCCGCTCATCCGTCACAAGCTCGGCCTGATGCGGCGCGCCGACATCAGCACCAAGAACTTCCGCGAACTGGCCCAGGAAGTCGGCGCCCTGCTGACCTACGAGGCGACCAAGGACCTGCCGGTGGAAGAGGTGGACATCGACGGCTGGTGCGGCACCGTCAAGGTGGAGAAGATCTCCGGCAAGAAGGTCACCGTGGTGCCCATCCTGCGCGCCGGCATCGGCATGCTCGACGGCGTGCTCAGCCTGATCCCCAGCGCCCGGGTCAGCGTAGTGGGCCTCGCCCGCAACGAATCCACCCTGCAGGCCCACACCTACCTGGAAAAGCTGGTGGGCGAACTGGACCAGCGCCTGGCCATGATCATCGATCCCATGCTGGCCACCGGCGGCTCCATGATCGCCACCATCGACCTGCTGAAGAAGGCCGGGGCCAAGGAGATCCGCGCCCTGGTGCTGGTGGCGGCGCCCGAAGGCATCGCCGCGGTCGAGGAAGCCCATCCGGACGTGCGCCTCTACACCGCCTCCATCGACGAGCGCCTCAACGAGCACGGCTACATCCTGCCGGGCCTGGGCGATGCCGGTGACAAGATCTTCGGCACCAAGCAGAAGGACGCCTGAGCGTGACCGCGCGGGAACCGCTCTGGCGGGAGATCCTGGTCGGCGCCCAGATGCTCTTCGTGGCCTTTGGCGCCCTGGTGCTGATGCCGCTGATCACCGGCATGGACCCCAATGTGGCCCTCTTCACCGCAGGCTTCGGCACCCTGCTCTTCCATCTCGTCACCGGTCGCCAGGTACCGGTGTTCCTGGCGTCGAGCTTCGCCTTCATCGCCCCGATCATCGCCGCCAAGGCTGAATTCGGTCTGCCTGCGGTGCTCGGCGGGGTGGTGGCGGCCGGCTTCGTCTACACCTTCCTGGGGCTGGCGGTGAAGGTGCGCGGCGTGGCCTTCATCGACCGCCTGCTGCCGCCGGTGGTGATCGCCCCGGTGATCATCTCCATCGGCCTGGGGCTGTCGCCGGTGGCGGCCAACATGGCCATGGGCAAGGCCGGGGACGGCAGCGCCCAGCTGGTGCCCTATGCCACGGCGATGCTGATCTCCATGCCGGCGCTGGTCACCACCCTGCTGGTGGCCATCTACGGCAAGGGCATGTTCCGCCTGGTGCCCATCCTCGCCGGGGTCTCTGTCGGCTACGCGCTGGCCTTCGTCTTCGGCATCGTCCATACCGAGGGCATGGCCGCTGCGCCCTGGCTGGCGATCCCGGCCTTCGTCGCGCCGGAATTCCACTGGGGCGCCATCCTGTTCATGGTGCCGGTGGCCCTGGCGCCGGCCATCGAGCACGTTGGCGGGGTGATCGCGGTGGGCGGCGTGACCGGCAAGAACTACCTCAAGCAGCCCGGCCTGCACCGCACCCTGCTGGGTGACGGCCTGGCCACCTCTTCCGCGGGCCTGTTCGGGGGTCCGCCCAACACTACCTACGCCGAGGTGACCGGCGCGGTGATGCTGACCAAGAACCACAATCCGCGGGTCATGCTGTGGGCAGCGGGCTTCGCCATGGTGCTGGCCTTCGTCGGCAAGTTCGGTGCGGCGCTGCAGACCATCCCGGTGCCGGTCATGGGCGGCATCCTCTGCCTGCTGTTCGGCTCCATCGCGGTGGTGGGGCTGAACATCCTGATCCGCCACCAGGTGGATCTGTCCGAGGCGCGCAACCTGGTGATCGTCTCGGTGACCCTGGTGTTCGGCATCGGCGGCATCGTCTTCGGCAACGGCGAGATCGGCCTCAAGGGCATCTCCCTCTGCGGCCTGATCGCCATCGGCCTCAACCTGGTCCTGCCCGGGCACAATGCCTGGAAGAAGGACGCCGAACCGCCAGAGCGTCCGCTGCTCTGAGGATTCGGTCCTGGCTGCCGGCCTAGGCCGGCAGTCGGGGTTGCTCGATCGGCTGCGGCGGCCGTTCCGCCACCTCTTCGCACAGTTCCACCAGGGCCTGCACCCAGGCCGGGTCGTCGTTGACGCAGGGAATCAGCACCAGCTCCCGGCCGCCAGCTTCGATGAACTGCTCGCGCCCGCGATCGCCGATCTCTTCCAGGGTTTCGATGCAGTCGGCGACGAACGCCGGGCACATCACCAGCAGACGCTTGACCCCCGCCTTGGCCAGCGCGTCCAGCCGCGCCTCGGTGTAGGGCTCGATCCACTTGTCCTTGCCCAGCCGCGATTGGAAGGATACCGACCACTTGCCATCGGGAATGCCCAGGCGCCGGGCCACCAGTTCGGCGGTACGCTGGCACTGGCTGCGATAGCAGACGGCCAGGGCCTTGGCGGTGACCTTGCTGCTGTCGGGCGCGCGCAGGTCGTGCTTGCGATCCTTGACCAGCTTGCGGATGTGCCGCTCGGGCAGGCCGTGGAAGGACAGCAGCAGGTGGTCGTAGGGTTCCTGCAGATAGGGCTCGACGCTGGCCGCCAGCGCCGCCTGGTATTCCGGCCGGTCGTAGAACGGCGGCAGGATCTTCAGCGTCAGCGGCAGCTGGTGGGCCTCGATCACCCGTCGCGCCTCGACGATGGCGGTGGTGGTGGTGCTGTCGGCGAATTGCGGATAGAGCGGCGCATAGGTCACCTCGCGGATGCCCTGGCTGGCCAGGCGCTTGAGCACCGTTTCCACCGAGGGCTCGCCGTATCTCATGCACAGCTCCACCGGACCGTGGCGCCAGAGTGGCCGTACGGCGTCCTGCAGCCGGCGGCTGAGCACGATCAGCGGCGAGCCGTCGTCCCACCAGATCGACTCATAGGCCTCGGCCGAGGCGGCGGGTCGCTTGATCAGCACCAGGGACACCAGCAGACGGCGCAGCGGCCAGGGCAGATCGACCACATAGGGGTCCATCAGGAACTGGTTCAGATAGCGCTTCACGTCCGGGACGTGGGGCGAATCGGGCGAACCCAGGTTGGCGAGCAGCAGAGCGTTGGTAGTCATCGTGAATCCTTGGCAGCGAGCAGGTCGGCCAGGGCCGCATCCAGCTCGGGATAGCGAAAGACATACCCGGCCGCGAGCAGGCGCTCGGGTCGGGCGCGCTGGCCACCCAGCAGGAGGATGGACAGCTCTCCCATCAGGCGCAGGGCGAAGGCGGGAATCAGCAATCGCGCCGGACGCCGCAAGGCCCGTCCCAGCGCTTCGGTGAACTCCCGGTTGCGGACCGGCTGGGGGGCACAGAGATTATAGGGACCCTGGGCATCGCTTCGGTTGAGAAGAAAATCGATGGCCCCGATTTGATCCTGTAAATGAATCCAGGGCATCCATTGGCGTCCATTGCCCAGGCGCGCGCCGAGACCGAAGCGGAAGGGCGGCAGCAGGCGCAGCAGGAAACCGTCGTCGGCGGCCAGCACCAGGCCGGTGCGCAGGTTGACCACGCGGATGCCCAGCTTCTCGGCGTCGTTGGCGACCTGTTCCCAGGCCAGGCACAACTCGCCGGCGAAGTCGGGACCGGCCAGGCTGTCCGCCTCGCTCACCGGCTTCTCACCGCTGTCGCCATAGAAACCGGTGGCCGAGCCGGACAGCAGGACCGCGGGTTTCTGCGGACGGCCACGCAGCCATTCGATCAGGCGCTCGGTGGTGCCGATGCGGCTCTGCCAGAGTTCGGCCTTGCGGCTGCGGGTCCAGGGCTTGTCGGCGATGGGGGCGCCGGCCAGGTTGACCACGGCATCCAGGTGTTCGTCGCCCAGCGCCTCCAGTTGGGCGATGCCGCGCACCCCGGGTCCGCATTCGCGTGTCACCCGTCCCGGGTCGCGACTGAGCACGGTGAGTTGGTGGCCGGCGGCCGCCCATTGGCGGCACAGCGCACGGCCGATCAATCCGGTGCCACCTGTCAGCAGGATATGCATGTCGTCACTTCCTTCTCGTATTGCCCTGCCGCCCGGATGCATCTGAACGAAGGGAAGAGGATTGTTTGGTATGGTCGTGGGTCGAAAGATCCAGAACGGTTGCCAGTCGTAGCCGTAGAGCCCTTGCGCGCGCAAACGTTCGACAAGGGCGAATCGTCAGACAAGCGAGGTCCATCATGACTGCCCCCATCGCCATCGTTGGCGCAGGAATAGCCGGACTTGCCGCGGCCCAGACGCTGATTCGCGCCGGGCAGCAGGTCCAGATCTTCGACAAGAGCCGCGGCAGCGGCGGCCGCATGGCCAGCAAGCGCAGCGAAGCCGGTGCCCTGGACCTGGGTGCCCAGTATTTCACCGCGCGCGACCGGCGCTTCATCGATGCCCTCAACGAGTGGCGTCGGGCCGGCTGCGCGGCCGAATGGAATCCGGCGCTCTACCAGTATCGCGACGGTCGCCTGAGCCCGTCCCAGGACGAACAGCCGCGCTGGGTCGGGGTGCCGCGCATGAGCGCCATCACCCGCCACCTGCTGGCCGATCTGCCGGTCACCTTCGATTGCCGCATCACCGAGGTCTTTCGCGGAGCCCAGCACTGGCACCTGCTGGATGCCGGCGGCGAGACCCACGGGCCCTTCGCCCAGGTCGTCATCGCCATGCCGGCGCCCCAGGCCACGGCGCTGCTGTCCAGCGTGCCCAAGCTGGCGGCCACCGTGGCCGGCGTCAGCATGGAACCGACCTGGTCGGTGGCCCTGGCCTTTCCCACGCCCCTGCAGACCCCGGTGGAAGGCTGCTTCGTGCAGGGCGGTGAACTGGACTGGCTGGCGCGCAATCGCTGCAAGCCCGAGCGCGACACCACCCTGGACACCTGGGTCCTGCATGCCACCAGCGCCTGGAGCAAGGCGCACCTCGACGCCTCGAAGGACGAGGTGATCGAACGCCTGCATGGTGCCTTCGCCGAGCTGATCGGCTGCCCGCTGCCGGCGCCGACCTTCAGCCTGGCCCATCGCTGGCTCTATGCCCGTCCCGCGCAACCCCACCAGTGGGGCGCCCTGGCCGATCCCGACATGGGCGTCTTCGTCTGTGGCGACTGGTGCTCCAGCGGGCGGGTGGAAGGTGCCTGGTTGAGTGGTCATGAGGCCGCGCAGCAGCTCCTGGGCAGCCTGGATTAATCGACGAAGCGCACGCCGTCTGTAACCTGCGGCGAATCTTTTGCCACAGCCCCCTGTCGAAAGTTGCACCAAACTTGTACAAACAGGAAAACTTGTACAAGAAAATACACGACAGGGGATCTCCATGGTTGCCAACTCCTCCTCCAGCCTGCCCCGCCCGCGCCTGGGTATCAGCGCCTGCCTGCTGGGTGACGAAGTCCGCTACAACGGCGGACACAAGGAATCCCGGCTCTGCAGCCAGACCTTCGCCGAGCACTTCGACTTCGTCCGGGTCTGCCCGGAGATGGCCATCGGCCTCGGCACGCCTCGCGAACCCATCCGCCTGGTGGGCGACTCCCAGGCGCCGCGCGCGGTGGGCACCGTCGACCCCAGCCTGGACGTGACCGCCGCCCTGACCGGCTACGGGGAAAAGATGGCGGGCGAACTGACCGACCTGTCCGGCTTCATCTTCATGCAGAAATCGCCGTCCTGCGGCATGGAGCGCGTCAAGGTCTACCACGCCAACGGCCAGGGTAGCGAAACCGATGGCCGCGGTCTGTTCGCCGCCGCCATCATGCGTCTACGACCGGACCTGCCGGTGGAAGAGGCCGGTCGGCTGAACGATGCGGTGCTGCGAGAAAACTTCGTCACCCGCGTCTTCGCCCATGCCCACTGGCAGCAACTGCTGCAACAGGGTCTGACGGCACGGGCGCTGCTGTCCTATCATTCGCGTTACAAGTATCAGCTCATGGCCCACGACGCCCATCGTGCGCGGGCCCTCGGCCAGCTGGTCGGCAGCATCGGCCAGCGCAATCTGGACGAGCTGGGGCAGGAATATTTCAGCGGCCTGATGGCTGCCCTGAAGAAGTGCGCCACCCGTGGTACTCATTGCAATGTGCTCTATCATTTATTCGGTTATCTGCGTCGGGTCCTGAGCGACAGCGAGAAGCAGGAAATGCAGTTGCTGATCGAGCAGTACCACGAGGGCATCGTCCCCCTGGTCGTGCCCCTGACGCTGCTCAAGCACCACTTCCGCCAGCATCCGGATCGTTATGTGAACGAGCAGGCCTATCTCCAACCACACCCCGAACGTCTGAGTCTGCGAAATGCCATCTAGCGCCACTCCCTTGCCTTCGTCGTCGAACGGCGAAGATCAGGACTACCAGTCCGCTCTCCACGAGGGCTGGCTGCCCATCCGGGAAATCGCCCGGCGCACGGGTGTGAACGCCGTGACGCTGAGGGCCTGGGAGCGGCGCTATGGCTTGCTGGTCCCCAAGCGCACGCCCAAGGGCCATCGGCTGTACAGCGAGGCCCATGTGGTCCGCGTGCAGCAGGTCCTCGCCTGGATTGCTCGCGGCGTGGCGGTCAGCCAGGTCAAGGGGCTGCTCGACGAACAACGGCCCGCGGCGATTCCCAGCGATACGCCCTGGCAGGCCATCCATCAAGAGATGATGGACGCCATCGGCCGGCTGGCCTCGCGTACGCTGGACGAAGCCTACAACCGCGCCGCCTCGCTCTATCCACCTCGGGTACTGCTGGACCAGCTGCTATGGCCACTGCTGCGGGAGCTGGAGCGCCTGAGCCAGGCGACCGACGATGGTCGTCTGCAACAGGTGTTCTTCCGATCCTGGCTGCGCAGCAAGCTGGGTGCGCGGATCTATCACAGTCAGCACAGCCTGAGAGGCGCGCCCCTGGTGCTGCTGAATCTCGACGAGACGCCCATGAACACCTCGCTGTGGCTCTGCGCCTGGCTGATCAGCGCCGCGGAATGCCCGGTAGAACTGGTGGAGTGGTCGGTCCCCGCGGGTAATCTGGATCGCCTGGTCGAACAACTCGAACCCCGGGCACTGATTCTTTGCCGTGACAGCCGACCCGACAGCGAGCTGCGTCGCCAGCTGCAGACCTTCGCCAATCGCCATGCCCGTCCCTGCCTGACCCTCGGTGCGCTGGGCGAATCCCTCACTGCCGATGCCGCGCCGGCGCGCAGTCCGGGCGAAGCCTTCGATCGCCTGCAGAGTGCCGGGCTGCTGCGTCAGGAACGCCATGCATGAGTCAGCTCGTCTGGCTTCGAACTGACCTGCGCACCCTCGACCATCCCGCTCTCTACAGCGCCATCGAACAGGGCCCGGTGGCAGCTGTCTTTCTGGTGAGTCCCGCCCAATGGCAGGAGCACCACGAGGCGGCGGTCAAGGTCGACTTCTGGCTGCGCAACCTCACCGAACTGGGCAAGACGCTCAAGTCCCTGGGCATCCCCCTGCTGGTCCGCAGCGCCGAGCGTTGGGAGCAGGCGCCCCAGGTGCTGCTCGACCTGGCCCGGGAGCTGGACGTCGAGCACCTGCATTTCAATGACGAATACGGGATCAACGAAGCCGCCCGTGACGACGCCGTGGTCAAGGCCTTCGACGACGCGGGCCTGGCGACCCATCGCTATCTGGACCAGACGCTGTTCGCGCCGGGTACGGTGCTGACCAAGAGCGGTGGCTATTTCAAGGTTTTCGGCCAGTTCAGGAAGACCTGCCTGGCACGCCTGGAAACCGGCCTGCCGACACCCCTGCCCGCCCCGGGCAAACAGCAGAACAGCCTGGTCCCGGCGGACGAGTTGCCCACCTCGGTCGAGGGCTTCGCTGCGACCGCACCCGAGGTGCAACGACTATGGCCGGCAGGGGAAGAAGCGGCGCTGCAGCGCCTGGAAGCCTTCATCCAGGATGATCTGGAAGACTATCAGCGGGCGCGGGACATTCCCTCCGAGCCCGGTACCAGCCAGTTGTCGGCTTATCTCAATGCCGGGGTGCTGACGCCCCGCCAGTGCCTGCAGGCGGCGGTCCGGGCCAACGATGGCCTGCTCAGCGGCGGCAAGCAGGGGGCGGCCACCTGGATTACCGAGTTGCTCTGGCGCGAATTCTATCGTCACGTGCTGGTGGGCTATCCCTGGGTTTCCCGGCACCAGCCGTTCAACCGGGACCTGACCGCCCTGCCCTGGCGCGACGACCCCGAAGGCCTCGCAGCCTGGCAACAGGGGCGCACCGGGATTCCCATCATCGATGCCGCCATGCGCCAGCTCTTGCGGACCGGTTGGATGCACAATCGCATGCGCATGCTGACGGCCATGTTCCTGTGCAAGAACCTGCTGATCGATTGGCGCGAGGGTGAGCGCTGGTTCATGCGGCATCTCGTCGATGGCGACCTGGCTTCCAACAACGGCGGCTGGCAGTGGAGCGCCTCCACCGGTACCGATTCGGCACCCTACTTCCGGGTGTTCAATCCCCACACCCAGGCGCTGAAGATCGACGCCCGGGGCGACTATGTGCGTACCTGGGTGCCGGAACTGGCCGACCTCAAGGGCAAGGCCGTGCATACCCCCGGGGGCCGCTACCTGACGCCCCTGGTTGACCTGGGCGAGAGTCGCCAGCGGGCGCTGGCCGCCTACCGCGGCATGGCGCGCAGGACGGACACGAAAAAGCCGGACTAGGTCCGGCTTCTGGCATGAGACCACCGCGAACTACAGCGTGTGGCTGTAGAACAGTGCGTAGGACTCGATGCCATCGTTGGGCTGCTTGATGCCCGCGTTGGAATAATGAGTCGCACGGATGCCGACGCGCTGGGTGTCGCCGATCTTCAGGCCCAGACCGATGCGGTCTTCGAAATTGAAGGCCGAGCCCAGGTCCTGCTCGCCAACCTTGGTGCTGGAGAAGACAGCGACGCCGATACCGGCTTCGACGAAGGGCTTCACCTGACCCTGGCCGAATTCGTAGACGAACACCGGGGCGAAGGACAGCGAATGCTGATCGGAAGAATGACCATTGTCGCCTTCCCAGTAGGTGTAACCGGCGTCCCAATAACCGGTCAGGCGCCCTGTGGAGCTTTCCCACCAGCTCTTGTCCCAGTTCCAACCCGCACCGATACGATAGGTCATGCCGTTCTGGCTGGTTGCCCCGACCGCGCCAGTGAGTTCCACGGCCTGCACCGACGCCATTCCACCCAGCGAAAGCGCGGTGGCTACTGCGAAGGAAAGCAATTTTTTCATGAGAGTGCCCTTGTGCATGTTTCTAGTTTTTGCGGACTGCCAGCATTGACCGCGAAGACGTGAAGGGGTTCACAGCCCTCGACGTTTTTACCTACAAGGTCGAATGCTAGTCGCTGGATGACTATTTGGCGAGTGAAACCCAGGCACGACGTCAGACGAACGCCTCTACCTCGGCCCCTGCCGGCCAAAGCTGCGGCAACACCGCGCCTAGCTCGGTAGGGACGCCGGAGGTCCAGATCCGCGTCGGCCCGGCCGGTCCCGTGGCCAGACGTGCGTCCAGCGCGAGCAGACTCTGCAGCCGACGCGCCACGGCGCCACCGGTATCCACCAGGATCACCTCCGGTGGCACCAGTTCGGCCAGCAGGGGCCGCAGGAAGGGATAGTGGGTGCAGCCCAGGATCAGGGTGTCGCACTCCGCCGCCAGCAGGGGTTCGAGAAAGCCCTGCAGCAAGCGCCGGGTCTCGGGGCCATGCAGGTCGCCACGCTCGACCTGCTCCACCAACCCCGGGCAGGGCTGGGTGAGGACCTGAACGCCCAGGGCGAATCGGTCCAGCAAGGCGGCGAACTTGGCACTCTGCAGGGTACCGGTGGTCGCCAGGACCCCGACCCGGCCATTGCGGGTCGCCGCCGCGGCGGGCTTGACCGCGGGTTCCATGCCGACGATGGGCCAGTGGGGATAGCGTTCGCGCAGATCGGCCACCGCCGCCACGGTGGCGGTGTTGCAGGCCACCACCAGGGCCTTGGCGCCCTGCGCGTGCAGCCGCGCCGCGATCAGCTGGCAGCGCTCGCGGATGAAGGCGGGGGTCTTTTCGCCATAGGGAATATGGCCGCAATCGGCGACGTAATGCAGGGTTTCCGCCGGCAGCAGCTGGCGGATCTCCGCCAGCACCGACAGGCCGCCGACGCCCGAGTCGAAGACCCCGACCGGCGCCTCGTCAGCCATGGCGAGCGCCGCACACCGGGCAACCCGGATCGCGCTTGACCCGCAATTCGCGGAAGCGACTGCTCGCCGCATCCACCAGCAGCAGTCGCCCCACCAGGGGCTCGCCGAAGCCGGCCAGGAGCTTGAGCGCTTCCAGTGCCTGCAGACTGCCCACCAGGCCTACCACCGGACCCAGTACCCCGGCCTCGCTGCAACTGAGCTCCGTCTCGCTGCCCTCGCCATAGAGACAGTGGTAGCAGGGGCTGTCGGCTCGACGCGGATCGAAGACGCTGAGCTGGCCTTCCAGGCGAATGGCGGCGCCACTGACCAGGGGGCGGCCCATGGCCACGCAGGCGGCATTCACCGCCGTCCGGGTAGTGAAGTTGTCCGAGCAGTCCAGCACCAGATCCACCATGGCGATGCGCGCCACCAGGCTGTCGGCATCCAGCGCTTCGCGCAGCGGCACCAGGCGCACCTCGGGATTGAGCGCCGCCAGCCGCTGCAGGGCGGAGTCCACCTTGCCCTGGCCGATGCGGCTTTCGTCATGCAGCACCTGGCGTTGCAGATTGCTCAGGTCGACCCGGTCGAAGTCGGCCAGGTGCAATTCGCCAACGCCCGCCGCGGCCAGATAGAGCGCCACCGGCGAACCCAGACCGCCAAGGCCGACGATGAGCACCCTGGCTTCCTTCAATCGCAATTGTCCGGCGATATCCACCTGGGCCAGCAGGATCTGCCGGCTGTAGCGCAGCAGTTCGCCGTCGCTCAGCATGGCCGACGCCCTCCGCTGATGCGTTCGTGACCACCCAGGTCCTGGCGACTCTCGACCTCGACGAACCCCTGGCGAACCAGCAGATCGCGCACCGCGGCGGCCTGGTCGAAGCCGTGCTCCAGCCACAGCCAGCCACCCGGCTGCAGGTGTACGGGCGCCGCCGCGACCAGTTCGCGGATGTCGTCCAGGCCATCGACGCCGGCCACCAGGGCGCTGCGCGGTTCGAACCGCACGTCGCCCTCGTCCAGATGGCGATCGCTGCCGGCGATATAGGGGGGATTGCTAACGATCAGGTCGAAGCGCTGCCCGGCGAGGGCGTCGAACCAGTGACTCAGCTGAAAGACCGCATTGCCCAGGCGCAGGCGCTGGGCATTGCGTTGCGCCAGTTCCACCGCCGCCGCAATACGATCCACGCCGCTGACCTGCCAGCGCGGTCGTTCATGGGCCAGGGCCAGGGCGATGGCGCCGGTGCCGGTGCCCAGATCCAGTACCCGTACCTCGTCGGCCAGGGGCAGTGCCAGGGCCGTTTCCACCAGCACCTCGGTATCGGGGCGGGGGATCAGGGTGTCGGGACTCACTTCCAGATCGAGCGACCAGAAGCCCTGCTGGCCAAGGATATAGGCCACCGGTTCACCCTGCCGGCGCCGTTCGAGATCGGCCTGGAAACGCGCCAGGGCCTCGCGCGGCACCAGTTTCTCCGGCCAGGTGCGCAGGTAGCTGCGCGGCTTGTCCAGGGCGGCGGCCAGCAGCAGCTCCACATCGAGGCGGGCGCTGGGCGAGTCCGGCAACTGGCTTTCGCGCAACAGGGCGCCGATGGTGGCCATGGGTCAGTCTCCCAGCGCCGCCAGCTGGTCGGCCTGGTATTCCTGCAGCAGCGGATCGATGATCTGCTGGACGTCGCCGTTGACCACCTCGCCCAGCGAATAGAGGGTCAGGTTGATGCGGTGATCGGTCACCCGGCCCTGGGGAAAGTTGTAGGTGCGGATGCGCTCGGAACGGTCGCCCGAACCCACCAGCAGCCGGCGGGTGTCGGACATTTCCTTGTGCGCCGCCGCGTCCTGCTGGTCATTGAGCTTGGCCGACAGCCAGGCCATGGCCTTGGCGCGGTTCTTGTGCTGGGAGCGTTCTTCCTGGCACTCCACCACGATGCCGGTGGGCAGGTGGGTGATGCGCACCGCGGAGTCGGTCTTGTTGACGTGCTGACCGCCCGCGCCGGAGGAGCGATAGGTGTCGACGCGGAGATCGGCCGGATTGATCTCGATGGCCTGCTGTTCGTCCGGCTCGGGCAGCACCGCCACGGTGCAGGCCGAGGTGTGGATGCGGCCCTGGGATTCGGTCTCCGGAACCCGCTGTACCCGGTGCGCACCGGACTCGAACTTGAGCTTGGCGTAGACGCTGTCGCCTTCGACCCGGGCGATGACCTCCTTGAAGCCACCGTGCTCGCCCTCGTTCTCCGAGAGCACCTCGAGACGCCAGCCCTGGCGTTCGGCATAGCGCGAGTACATGCGGAACAGGTCGCCGGCGAAGATCGCCGCCTCGTCGCCGCCGGTACCGGCGCGGATTTCCAGGAAGACGTTGCGACCGTCATTGGGATCCCGCGGCAGCATCATGCGCTGCAGTTCGTCTTCCAGTTCCTGCAGCCGCGCCTTGGCGGTGCCGACCTCTTCCTCGGCCATCTCGCGCAGATCCGGATCGCTGTCCTTGAGCAGCGCCTGGGCGCCCTCAAGGTCGGCCTGCACCTTGCGGTATTCGGTGAACGCCTGGTTGACCGGCTCGAGTTCGGCGTATTCCTTGGAATAGGCGCGGAACTGGGTCTGGTCGCTGATGACTTCGGCGTCGCCCAACAGCGCGGTCAGCTCCTCGAAGCGGTCCTGCAGACCGTCGAGCTTGTGCAACAGAGAGGTCTTCATGTCTTGTCCAAACCCTCGTCGAGGGCGAAGAGTTCCTGAGCCAGGGTCAGCGCATCGACGCGCCCCTCGGCGGATAGTTTCTTGAGCTGCACGCTCGGTGCGTGCATCAGCTTGTTGGTGAGGCTGCGTGCCAGGGCCGCCAGGGCTTCCTGGGGATCGACGCCATTGGCCAGCTGGCGCTGGGCGCGGGCCAGTTCGTCGTCGCGGATCCGCTCGCCCTGCTGGCGATAGGCGCGGACCACGTCCACCGCGGCGCGCTCGCGCAGCCGCTGCATGAAATCCTCGACCCCGGCCAGCACCAGCTTCTCGGCGGCCTGGGCGGCACCCTGGCGACTCTTGAGATTTTCCGCCACCACCTCGTGCAGGTCGTCCACCGTATAGAGGTAGACGTCTTCCAGCTCGCTCACCTCCGGCTCGATGTCGCGCGGCACGGCGATGTCGACCATGAAGATGGGCTTGTGCCGACGCTGCTTGAGCGCCCGCTCCACCGCGCCCTTGCCGAGGATGGGCAACTGGCTGGCGGTGGAGCTGATGACGATGTCGCTGTTGACCAGCTCGTCGGGGATGTCGGCCAGGAGCACGGTGTGGGCACCGAATTCCTCCGCCAGATGGCTGGCGCGCTCCAGGGTACGGTTGGCGACGACGATGCGCCGCACGCCCTGCTCGTGCAGATGGCGAGCGACCAGGGTGATGGTCTCGCCGGCGCCGATCAGCAGCGCCTGGCTGCGGCTGAGGTCGCTGAAGATCTGCTTCGCCAGGCTGACCGCGGCAAAGGCCACGGATACCGGGTTCTCGCCGATCGCCGTGTCGGTGCGCACCGCCTTGGCGGTATTGAAGGTGGCCTGGAACAGCCGGCCCAGCAGCGGACCGACCGTGCCGGCCTCGCGGGCCACGGCGTAGGCCGACTTGAGCTGGCCGAGGATCTGCGGCTCGCCCAGCACCATGGAATCCAGCCCCGCGGCCACCCGCATCATGTGGCGGACCGCGGCCTCGTCCTGGTGCAGATAGATGCTGGCGCGCAGGTCTTCCAGGGGCACCCGGTGGTACTGGGCGAGCCAGGCCAGCACGGCCTCCCCCAGGCTGGGCTCCAGCTCCAGGTAGAGTTCGCTGCGATTGCAGGTGGAAAGAATCGCCGCTTCGCGACTGTGGGTGGCCTGCTCCAGCTGGCGCAGGGCCTCGACCGTCTGCTCCGGAGTGAAGGCCACACGTTCGCGCACCTCAACCGAGGCGGTCTTGTGATTGATGCCGAGCGCGAGAAAGGCCATGGACGCAAGCAGTCGAACGGATTGGGAAAGCCGAACATTGTCCTACGCGCGGGCGGTGGCGACAACCAGCAGCGACGAGACGTCGGACAATCGCCGTCATAGCCTGGGCGAATGAATCTTGCCGGGCAAAAGGCGTCAACAGCCTCGACCACCGCACTTCTCGGCCCGCCGCTCCGCATGTGCGACGCGGCCACGGCGACTCTTGTGGCATGATGGACCGACTGTAAAAAGGCCGCCTTGACCCTATGACCAGATACCTTGCGCTGCTGACGACCGCCCTGCTGCTCGCCGGCTGCCAGAACCTCGGGCGCCAGCCGACGCCCGCTGCCGCCATCCCGCCGCCCACCGCCAAGACCAGCACGCCGCAGCCGGCCGGCTCCTTTCGCGAAGACACCCTCTATGACCTGCTGGTCGGCGAGCTGGCCGGTCAGCGCAACCGTTTCGACATCGCCCTGACCAACTATGTCGAGCAGGCCAAGTCGACCCAGGACCCGGGGGTCGCCGAACGGGCCTTCCGCATCGCCGAGTACCTGGGCGCCGATACCCCGGCGCTGGAAACCGCGCAGATCTGGGCGCGCAACGCCCCCGACAACCTGGATGCCCAGCGCGCCGCCGCCATCATGCTGGCCCGCGCCGGTCGCTATGACGAATCCATGGTCTACATGGAGCGCGTGCTCCAGGGCCAGGGCGACACCCATTTCGATTTCCTCGCCCTCTCGGCGGCGGAAACCGACGAGACCACCCGTGCCGGCCTGCTCAAGAGCTTCGACCGGCTGCTGGCCAAGTATCCGCACAATGGCCAGCTGCTGTTCGGCAAGGCGCTGCTGCTGCAGCAGGACGGCCGTGCCGACGAAGCCCTCAAGCTGCTGGAGCGCAATCCGGCGGCCAAGCGCGAAGTCGCGCCGCTGCTCCTGCGCGCCCGCCTGTTGCAGAGCCAGGACCGCAGCGGCGAGGCCCTGCCACTGCTCGAAGCCGGCATCCGCCAGCACCCGGAAGACCGTCGCCTGCGCCTGGCCCATGCTCGGCTGCTGGTGGAACTGGATCGCCTGGACCAGGCCAAGCGCGAATTCGCCGAGCTGGTCACCCAGTTCCCGGACGACGATGACCTGAGATTCTCCCTGGCGCTGGTCTGCCTGGAAGCCCAGGCCTGGCGCGAAGCCCAGATCTATCTCAAGGAACTGATCGACCGCGGCAGCCACGTGGACGCCGCGCACCTCAACCTGGGTCGCAGCTACGAAGAACTCGACCAACCCGAGCAGGCGCTGGCCGAATACACTCAGGTCGGGCCGGGCACCGACTACCTGGCCGCCCAGCAACGCCAGGCGGAAATCCTGCTGGGCAGCGGCCGTATCGCCGAGGCGCGCCAGCGCCTGGCCGACGCCCGCAAGCGCCAGAGCGAATACGCGGTGCCGCTCTATCTGCTGGAAGTCGAGGGCCTGGCCAGTGCCGACCAGACCGCCCTCGCCGACCAGACCGTGCAGCAGGCCCTGCAGCAGTATCCCAACGACCTCAACCTGCTCTACGTCCGCTCCATGCTGGCGGAAAAGCGCGGTGATCTCGGTCAGCTGGAAGGCGATCTGCGCTACATCATCGCCCACGACCCCGACAACGCCATGGCGCTCAACGCCCTCGGCTACACCCTGGCCGATCGCACCCCGCGGCTGGCCGAGGCGCGCCAGCTGATCGACAAGGCGCACCAGCTGAGTCCGGAGGACCCGGCGATCCTCGACAGCATGGGCTGGATCCGCTATCGCCAGGGCCAGCTGGCCGACGCCGAACGCTATCTGCGCCAGGCCTACGAACGCTTCCCCGACGCCGAAGTGGCGGCCCACCTGGGCGAGGTGCTCTGGGCTCAGGGCAAGCGCAGCGAAGCGCGCAAGGTCTGGCGCGTGGGCCTCGACGCCGACGCCGATGACGCCATCCTGCGCAGCACCCTCAAACGCCTGACTGGAAGCGAAACCCTCCGATGATCCGCGTGCGTACCTTCGTCACCCTGTTGCTGCTCGCCCTGCTGGCCGGTTGCGCCAGCACCTCTCGCCAGGAAGCCGTGGAAGGCCAGGGTAACGCCGCCCAATGGCAGGCTCATAAAAAACGTATCGCTGCCCTCGACGGCTGGCAGATCGACGGCAAGGTCGGCATCCGCGCCCCGCGTGATTCCGGCAGTGGCACCCTGTTCTGGCTGCAGCGCCAGGACTATTACGACATCCGCCTGGCCGGCCCCCTCGGCCGTGGCGCCACCCGCCTCACCGGCCGTCCGGGTGCCGTCACCCTCGATGTCTCTGGCCAGGGCAGCTACCAGGCCGACTCCCCCGAGGCCTTGCTGGAACAGCAACTGGGCTGGCGCCTGCCGGTCTCGCACCTGCTCTGGTGGGTGCGCGGCCTGCCGGCGCCGGACAGTCGCAGCCAGCTGACCCTGGACGCCGACAGCCACCTGGCGCGCCTGGTACAGGACGGCTGGACCGTCGAATACACCCGCTACACCGAGCAGAACGGCTACACCCTGCCCGAGCGTCTCAAGCTCACCGGCAAGGACCTGGAAGTCATCCTGGTGGTGAAGACCTGGCAGCCGCGCGAGCTGGGCAAATGACCGCAGTGCCTGCCTTCATCCTGCCGGCGCCGGCCAAGCTCAATCTGTTCCTGCACATCCTCGGTCGCCGCCCGGACGGCTATCACGAGTTGCAGACGCTGTTCCAGTTTCTCGACTGGGGCGACGACCTGGGCTTTGCCGGACGTGACGACGGCGAATTGCAACTGCACGACGGCCTGCCGGGCGTCGCCCCCGAGCAGAATCTCATCCTGCGCGCCGCCCGGCTGCTGCAGCAGGAAAGCGGTACCCAGCAGGGCGCCGACCTCTGGCTGACCAAGCGGCTGCCCATGGGGGGCGGCATCGGTGGCGGCAGCTCGGATGCCGCCACCACCCTGCTCGGCCTGAATCATCTCTGGGGCCTGGACGCCAGCCTCGACGACCTGGCGGCACTGGGGCTGCGCCTGGGCGCCGACGTGCCGGTGTTCGTCCGTGGCCAGGCCGCCTTCGCCGAGGGTGTGGGGGAAAAGCTCACCCCGGTCGCCCCCCCGGAACCCTGGTATCTCGTGGCCGTGCCGCAAGTCTCTGTAAGTACAGCAGAAATTTTTTCAGATCCGCTGTTGACACGGAACACTCCCGCCATTAAAGTTTGCGCCGTTCTCAAGTGGTCAGGTCGAAACGACTGCCAGAGTACGGTCGAAAGGCGTTACCCGGAAATTCGTAACGCTTTGATCTTGCTAAACAAATTTGTTTCAGCTAGATTAACCGGCACTGGAGGTTGCATATTTGGAAGCTTTCCAAATAAGACCGAAGCTGATACAGTAGCCAGCCAGCTACCAGCATCACTTCCAGGCTTCGTAGCCAAAGGTAGCAACACTTCCATGTTGCACCGGGCGCTGGCAAGCCTGACCGGAGAATGAGTACAGCTAGTACTCTGCAAGATACAGGGGCGTCGCCAAGCGGTAAGGCAGCAGGTTTTGATCCTGCCATGCGTTGGTTCGAATCCAGCCGCCCCTGCCATTTTCCTTCCAAGACCCACCTCAAGCCGCAGGAACTGCAGCGTGTCCAAGATGATGGTCTTCACGGGGAACGCCAACCCCGATCTGGCACGGCGCATCGTGCGCCAGCTGCATATCCCTCTCGGTGACGTCTCCGTCGGAAAATTCTCCGATGGCGAGATCAGCGTCGAAATCAACGAGAACGTACGGGGCAAGGATGTCTTCATCATCCAGCCCACCTGCGAGCCGACCAACGACAACCTGATGGAACTGGTGGTGATGGCCGATGCCTTCCGCCGCTCCTCGGCCACTCGTATCACCGCGGTCATCCCCTATTTCGGTTATGCGCGCCAGGATCGCCGTCCGCGTTCCGCACGCGTCGCCATCACCGCCAAGGTCGTCGCCGACATGCTGACCGTGGTGGGCATCAATCGCGTGCTCACCGTCGATCTGCACGCCGACCAGATCCAGGGCTTCTTCGACATTCCCGTGGACAACATCTACGGTTCCCCCGCCCTGGTGGATGACATCGAAGACCAGCGTTTCGAAAATCTGATGATCGTGTCCCCGGACATCGGTGGCGTGGTGCGTGCGCGTGCCGTGGCCAAGAGCCTGGGTGTGGACCTGGCGATCATCGACAAGCGCCGCCCCAAGGCCAACCAGTCGGAAGTGATGCACATCATCGGTGACATCCAGGACCGCACCTGCGTGCTGGTCGACGACATGGTCGATACCGCCGGCACCCTGTGCCACGCGGCCAAGGCCCTGAAGGAACATGGCGCCGCCAAGGTCCTGGCCTACTGCACCCACCCGGTGCTGTCGGGTCGGGCCATCGAGAACATCGACAACTCCGTGCTGGACGAGCTGGTGGTGACCAACACCATTCCGCTGTCCGCCGCGGCTCAGGCCTGCAGCCGTATCCGCCAACTGGACATCGCGCCGGTGGTGGCCGAGGCGGTACGCCGGATCAGCAACGAAGAATCCATCAGCGCGATGTTCCGTTAAGGAACAGCCGCTCTGGAAGCGCCCCGGAAGGTCGAGGAGACCCCCCGGGGCTTTTTAGTCGGTAGGGCCGTAGAACTGGTCGCAAGTCTCGGACTGCCGATTCCTTATCCTGGAGATTCACAATGGTAGATTTCACTCTGAATGCCGAAGTGCGTTCCGACCTGGGGAAAGGTGCGAGCCGCCGCCTGCGTCGTAATGCCGGTAACGTTCCCGCCGTGATCTACGGTGGCGACAAGGCCCCGACGTCCATCACCCTGGTCGGCAAAGACCTGGCCAAGATGCTGGAAAGCGAAGCCGCCTTCGCCAGCGTCATCACCCTGAAGATCGGTGGCAGCAACGAAAGCGTGCTGGTCAAGGCCCTGCAGCGTCACCCCTCCAAGGGCTACGTCATGCACGCCGACTTCCTGCGCGTCGTCGCCGGCCAGAAGCTGACCGCTCACGTGCCCCTGCACTTCATGAACCAGGAAACCTCCGTGGGCGTGAAGCAACAGGGTGGCGAGATCCTGCACACCATCAACGAAGTCGAAGTTTCCTGCCTGCCGAAAGACCTGCCGGAATTCATCGAAGTCGACATGGCCAAGGTCGAGCTGGACCAGATCGTTCACCTGAGCGACCTGTCGGTTCCGGCTGGCGTCGAGCTGGTGTCCCTGGCCCATGGCAGCGATCTGCCGGTTGCCAGCATCCACATGCCGCGCATCCGTGAAGAAGCTGCAGACGGCGCTGCCGAAGAAGGCGCTGCCGAGTAAGTTCTCGCACGCCTGAAAGAGAAGGGCTCCTGACATGACTGCCGTCCAACTGATCGTCGGCCTGGGTAATCCGGGCCCCGAATACGACCAGACCCGGCACAATGCAGGGGCCCTTTTCGTTGAGCGACTGGCAGCCGCCCAGGGCGCGAGCCTGGCTGTCGAGCGCAAGTATCATGGCCTCGTGGGGCGCTTCCGCCACGCGGGCAACGATGTTCGTCTGCTCATCCCCACCACCTACATGAACCGCAGCGGCCAGGCCGTGGCGGCGCTCGCCGGCTTTTTCCGCATCCCGCCGGCAGCCATCCTGGTGGCCCACGACGAACTCGACCTGCCACCCGGCACCGCACGCCTCAAGACCGGCGGCGGCCACGGGGGGCACAACGGGCTGCGCGACATCATCGCCCAGCTCGGCAATCAGAACGGCTTCCAGCGCCTGCGCCTGGGCATCGGCCATCCGGGGCATGCCAGCCTGGTCTCCAACTTCGTGCTGGGCCGCGCACCGCGCAGCGAGCAGGACCTGCTCGACACCAGCATCGACGCCGCCCTGGAGGTGGTCCCGGAGCTGCTGACCGGCGACCTGACCCGCGCCATGCAACGCCTGCACAGCCGCAAGGCCTGACCTACCCTACCCTCTTCCTTTTCTTCCGCGAGGACACACACCATGGGATTCAATTGCGGCATCGTCGGCCTGCCCAACGTCGGCAAGTCCACCCTGTTCAATGCCCTGACCCAATCTGGTATCGCGGCGGAAAACTTCCCCTTCTGCACCATCGAGCCCAACAGCGGCATCGTGCCCATGCCCGATGCGCGGCTGAATGCCCTGGCGGAGATCGTCAAACCCGAGCGGGTGATCCCCACCACCATGGAGTTCGTCGACATCGCGGGGCTGGTGGCCGGTGCCTCCAAGGGTGAAGGCCTGGGCAACAAGTTTCTCGCCAACATCCGCGAGACCGACGCCATCGCCCACGTGGTGCGCTGCTTCGAAGACGAGAACGTCATCCACGTGTCGAACTCGGTGGATCCCAAGCGGGACATCGAGGTGATCGACCTGGAGCTGATCTTCGCCGACCTCGACAGCTGCGAGAAGCAACTGCAGCGCGTGACCCGCAACGCCAAGGGCGGTGACAAGGAAGCCCTGGCGCAGAAGGCCCTGCTGGAACAGCTGATCCCGCACTTCGAGGCCGGCAAGCCTGCCCGCAGCCTGCTGAAGGGCCTGGACGACGAGCAGAAGCGCCTGGTGCGCAGCTTCCACCTGCTGACCAGCAAGCCGGTGATGTACATCGCCAACGTCGCCGAAGACGGCTTCGAGAACAACCCGCACCTGGACGTGGTCCGTGCCATCGCCGAAGAAGAAGGTGCCGTGGTGGTGCCGGTGTGCAACAAGATCGAGGCGGAGATCGCCGAACTGGACGACGACGAGGAAAAGCAGATGTTCCTCGAGTCCATGGGCATGGAAGAGCCGGGCCTGAACCGGGTGATCCGCGCCGGCTACGAGCTGCTCAACCTGCAGACCTACTTCACCGCCGGGGTGAAGGAAGTGCGCGCCTGGACCGTCCGGGTCGGCGCCACCGCGCCCCAGTCGGCCGCCGCCATCCACACCGACTTCGAGAAGGGCTTCATCCGCGCCGAAGTGGTGGCCTACGACGACTTCATCGCCTTCAAGGGCGAGAACGGCGCCAAGGAAGCCGGCAAGTGGCGCCTGGAAGGCAAGGACTACATCGTCAAGGACGGTGACGTCATGCACTTCCGCTTCAACGTCTAAGCGACGGCGAACGCCAGAGCCCCCTCCTCACCGCAAGGTGGCGAGGGGGTTTTCTTTTGCGCGGAGATTGACTGTCGCAGTCCAAAGGCACGGCTCGCGGGGCGTCGATTTGGCACAATGACGGCGATCCGACCGCCGTCAAATGTCTCCCGCTGCCTGGATGCCGCCATGAATTTCGAAGACCTGCGCCTGTTCGTCACCACCCTGAACGAGGGCAGCTTCACCGCCGCCGCCGACAAGCTGGGGCTGTCCAAGCAGTTCGTCAGCCGGCGGACCCTGTTGCTGGAAGAGAGTCTGGGCGTGCGGTTGATCAATCGCACCACGCGACGCTTGCAGGCGACCGAATTGGGGATGCTGCTCTACGAGCGGGCGGTGAAGATCCTCGAGGACGTCAACGACACCGAGGAATTGCTCTCCAGCCGGCGGACGGTGCCCCAGGGGGTGCTGAGAGTCAGTGCGCCCATGACCTTTGGCACCCTGCACCTGAGTCCCCTGCTGCCGGATTTCCTCTCGGCCTATCCGCAGATCCGCCTGGAGCTGGATCTCAATGACCGGGCGGTGGATCTGCTCGCAGAGGGCTACGACATGTCGATCCGCATCGGCACCCTGGTCGATTCCAGTCTGATCGCCAAGCGACTGACCGAGATGCAGCTGGTGACCTGTGCCAGTCCGGGTTATCTACAGAAGGCGCTGCCGCTGCTGCAGCCGGAGGATCTGGCCGAGCACAGCTGTCTGCTCTATGGCCATGGTCGCCAGGTGGAATGGCGCTTTCAGCGCGGAGGCAAACCACTGGCACTGCCCATGCAGGGTCAGCTCAGGGCCAACAACGGGGAAGTGGTGCGGGACGCGGCCATCGCCGGCCAGGGCATTGCGGTGCTGCCGACCTTCATCATCGGCGCGGCGCTGGCCTCAGGGGCGCTGGTGCAGGTGCTGGAAGACTTCGCCCTGCCCAGCGCGGCGGTCTATGCGGTCTATCCCCAGCATCGTCAGTCGGCACGCATCGTCCAGCTGTTCTCGGACTATCTGCGCGACCGCCTGACGGTCCGGCCGACTCACGCCACGGCGCCGCGGGTCGGTTGACGCTGAGGCCACTGCTGGAGGGTGCGCTCGGCGCCGTCGGCGGCCAGGCGTTGGCCGTCCAGGCGCTGCTGCTGGCGCTGGATCGCCGGCTGCAGGCTGCGCTCGGCACCGTTTTCGGCCAGGGCGCGACGCGGGTCGAGACGTTGCTGCTGCCGCTGGATCGAGGGTTGCAGGCTGCGCTCGGCACCGTTTTCGGCCAGGGTGCGACGCGGGTCGAGACGTTGCTGCTGGCGCTGGATCGAGGGTTGCAGGCTGCGATCGGCGCCGTTTTCGGCCAGGGTGCGATCCTGCTGCTGGTGCTTTTCGATCAGCGAACCCAGGGGACGCAGGGCGCTTTCCTCGGCCTGAGCGGATTGGGCGATGGCGGTGGTGAGCAAGGTGGCGGCGAAGAGGGCGGTGAGGGCTTTCATGGCGAGTACCTGTGTCGGGTGGGTGTGGACTCATTGTCGCCAGCCCGCCCCGCGCCTAGAAATCGTCCCGCGGGATAGCGATCATCGACCGCGCTGATGATGGCGCTCAGGCGCGCGCCTGACGCTGCCGCAGCAGGAACAGGCACCAGACGGCCAGCGCCGTGGCGGCCAGCAGGCACCCGGCCAGGCTGACTCCAGTCCAGCCGAAGTGCTCGTAGAGCCGTGCCGAAAGCAGCGAACCCAGGGAGCCGCCGAGGAAATAGCCGGTCATGTAGCCAGCGTTGAGGCGGCTGCGCGCCTCCGGACGCAGCCGATAGACCACGTTCTGGTTGCTGACGTGGCTGAGCTGCACGGCGAGATCCAGCACCAGGATGCCGACCAGCAGCGCCGCCAGCGACCGCTGGGCGAAGGCCAGGGGTAGCCAGGCCAGGGTCAGGGAGGCCAGGCCGATGCTGGTGGCGAGGCCACCCTTGCCCTGGTCGGCCATGCGTCCGGCCAGATTGGCAGCTAGTGCCCCCACGGCGCCGGCGAGACCGAACAGGCCGATGGTGCCGTCGCTGAAGCCATAGGGCTCGGCGGCGAGCAAGAAGGCCAGGGGCGTCCAGAACACCGCGAACACAGCGAAGCCCAGGCACCCCAGCAGGGTGCGCAGCCGGTGGAGGGGTTCGTCGCGCAAGAGCACGAACACCGAACCCAGCAGCCGTGGATAGCTCAGGCCCGCCGACTGCTGATAGCGCGGCAGCGCCAGGCGCAGGGCCAGGGCGGTGGCCAGCATCAGACCGGCCGCCACGGCATAGACGGTGCGCCAGTCGCCCAGGGACGAAAGCGCCCCGGCCACGGTGCGGGCCAGCAGGATGCCGAGGATGAGTCCGCTCATCACGGTGCCCACCGCCCTGCCCCGCTGCTCCGGCGCGGCCAGGGTGGCGGCGAAGGGCACCAGCACCTGGGCCACCACCGAGAAGAGCCCGGTCATGGCGGTGCCCAGCAGCAACCAGGTCAGACTGGTGGCGGTGGCGCTCAGGGCCAGGCCGGCGGCGGCGATCACGCTCATGATGACGATCAGCCGGCGTCGCTCCAGCAGATCCCCCAAAGGCACCAGCAGCAGGAGACCGGCAGCGTAGCTGAGCTGGGCGGTGGTGACGATGCTGCCGGCCTGGGTGTAGCTGAGGTCGAAGCGCTGGGCGATGGTGTGCAGCAACGGCTGGTTGTAGTAGTTGCTGGCCACGGCGATGCCGGTGGCGACGGCCATGAGCAGGGTCAGCCAGCGGCTGAGAGGGGGCGTGGAATTCGACATCCGCAGGATCCGGCAAGGAAGGGGCTGATGAGTATCGGACAACGGCAGCTATCGGTTAAATGAATCGTTAAGATGACCTTGATCTCATTTCAAGATAGCGCCATGAATCTCAAGCAGCTGGAATTCGCCATCGCCCTGGCCGAAGAGCGCCACTTCACCCGCGCCGCCGAGCGTTGCCATGTGGTGCAGTCGGCGCTCAGTCACCAGATCGCCCGCCTGGAAGCCGAGCTGGGCGCCACCCTGTTCGAGCGCCTGCCGCGTCAGGTGCGCCTCACCCCCGCCGGCGAGGCGCTGCTGGTCCAGGCGCGCCAGGCGCTGGCGGCGGTGGAAAGGTTGCAGCAGGATGTGGCCGCCGCGGTCGGCGCCATTCGCGGCACCCTGACGCTGGGTCTGATCTCTTCGGTGCCACGCCTGGACATCGTCGAGTTGCTGGCCACCTTCCATGCCCGCCATCCCCAGGTGGACATCCGGCTGCGCCAGGACAAGAGCGAGACGCTGCTGGCGGCGGTGCGCGAGCGCCAGCTGGATTTCGCGCTGATCGGCCTGTCGCGCCAGGTGGCCCTGGAGGCGGTGGACAGCCGCCTGCTGCTCAGCGAGGAGCTGGTGGCGGTGCTGCCGGCGGCGCACGCCCTGGCCGGACGCGAGCGTCTGTCACTGCACGAGCTGGTGGATCTGCCGCTGGTGGACCTGCCCACCGGCAGCGGCGCCCGGCGGCAGACCGACGAGGCCTTCGCCGCCCTGGGCCTGCCCCATCGGGTGCGTTTCGAGACGGGCAACATGCAGTTGCTGGAGCGCTTCGTCCGGCGCGGGTTGGCCATCGGCCTGGTGCCCGACAGTATCGCCAGCACCTTTGCCGGTCTGGCTCGGGTGCCGGTCAGCGATGGGCCGCAACGTAACGTCCATGCCATCTGGTCGCCCTTGCCGACGCCAGCGACGCGGGAATTTCTCAAGGTTCTGGAAGACGCCCTGGCGGACTAGCCCTCGCCCACCGGCAAGCCGTGCAGCAGCTGAGGCGATACGCGAGTGATCGCCAAGCGTGAGCCCCTTGCCGAGCTGTCAGGCCCGTACCGCCGATTTCGCCCATGCGCCCGGTGGACAGCTCCTGAAATTCCTGACGCACGTTTGAGGACTGACTGCCGTCTGCTCGCATTACCGCGGCCATGGCGATCCGCCGATGCGGCCGTGCCTAAGGGCCCCTGGTAGGCTGGGTTGAGCGCAGCGAAGCCCGACATTGCCCAAGGCTGAACATCCTGTTGGGCTTCGACGATGGAGTCGTCTCAACCCAACCTACGGTCTATCGCCGCCCTGGCCTCCGCGATAGATCACAGATCAATTTGCTGCCAAGCCGTAGCGTGGAAAACGACGCCGCCTTTTCCAGGGGTGAAGTCGTTGTGCTGGGCGTGCCCTCACCCCTCGCTCACCGGCAGCCGGCGTACGAAGTTGCCCACCCGCCAGGCCAGCTGTTCGCCCTGGCACTGCACCAGCAGGTTGCGCACCGGGTAGGACTGGCCGGCGACACTGGCTTCGGCCTGGGCTTCGCTGGCGCCATCCAGGTGGTTGCGGGCGAGCACCCGGTAGCTGCCGGTGCTGCAGCGTTCCGCCGCTTCCCCAGCGCAACCGGACCAGCTGCCGAAGACCCCGTTGCACTGCACCAGGTAGGCCGTGCTGCCATCCCTGAGGTAGGCGTTGTGGGAGTTGGCGCAGCCGGCCAGCAGGGCGAGGAAGCCGGCGCAGGCCAGCAGGCGGAGGGCGTTGCGGAGGATGGCGAGGTTCATGGGCGTGGCTCCGGAAGACATGCAGCCATCCTAGAAAGCCAACCCCCTCCCCCATAAATCGTACCGGCGGATAGCGCTTATCGACGGCGCTGATGGCCGCGGCGTCAGGGGTTCTCGCCCATGAATCTGATGATCTCGCCGCGCAGCCAGCGCTCGCCCGGGTCCTGGTCCTGGGCCGCGCGCCAGACCAGCGACAGCTTGGCCGGGACGATGGGAAACGGCGGTTCCTCGATGCGCAGGCCGCCGCCCGCAGCCAGCGCCCGGGCGGCGTAGTCGGGCACCGTGGCGAGCAGGTCGCTGCCGGCCAGCAGGGCGCCGAGACCGTTGAAGTGGGGCACGCCCAGGGCCACCTTGCGGCTGCGCCCGAGGCGCGCCAGGTCGTCGTCGATGTTGCCGCAGAGATCGCCGGACATGGACACCAGCACATGGGGCCGGGCGCAGTAGTCCTCCAGCGTCAGGGGCGCGGGATCGCTGTCGGCGCGTACCACCAGCGCGCGGATATGCCTCAGGGTGCGGCACTTGGCATTGGCCGGCAGCTGGGTGGTGTAGCTGATGCCCAGGGACACCTCGCCGCTGGCCAGCAGCCCGGGCAGGAGCAGGAAGTTGGCGTTGCGCACCACCAGCACGCAGTGCGGCGCCACCTCGCGCAGATGGGCCAGCAGCGGCGGCAGCAGGCCGCATTCGACGTCGTCGGACATGCCCAGGCGAAACACCGCGCGACTGGCGCCGGGGTCGAAGTCGTCGACCTCGCTCAAGGCATTGGACAGGCCGTCCAGCGCCGGCCTCAGCCGTTCGAGAATGGCCAGGGCCCGCGGCGTGGGCTCCATCGCCCGACCGCTGCGCACCAGCAGGGGATCGTCGAAGAATTGCCGCAGGCGCACCAGGGCGGCGCTGATGGCCGGCTGGCCGAGAAAGAGCTTTTCCGCGGTGCGGGTGAGGTTGCGCTCGTGCATCAGGCTTTCGAACACCACCAGCAGGTGCAGGTCGATGCGGCGCAGGTCGTTGCGGTTCACGGCATCCCTCCGCGAAGGTCTGGCAGGGATGGTTCGGCGCCGAGGGAGGCGCCGGACCATCGTTCCCCTTACTTGGCGGCCAGCTTGGCGTAGCTGGTCATCAGGTTGCGGTAGTTGGGGATGTGGTTGGACAGCAGGGCACCGAGGCCCTCGATGTCGTTGCGCCAGTCGCGGTGCAGTTCGCAGGCCACACTGAACCAGTTCATCAGCTGCACGCCGGCGGCGCTCATGCGCGCCCAGGCGGCCTGTTGCACGGTCTTGTCGAAGGTGCCGGAGGCATCGGTCACCACGAAGACATCGAAGCCCTCGGCGATGGCCGCCAGTGCCGGGAAGGTCACGCAGACGTCGGTCACCACCCCGGCGATGATCAGTTGCTTGCGACCGGTGGCCTTGATGGCGGCGACGAAGTCTTCGTTATCCCAGGCATTGATCTGGCCGGGCCGGGCGATGTAGGGCGCCTCGGGGAACAGCTCGACCAGCTCGGGCACCAGCGGACCGTTGGGGCCCTGCTCGAAGCTGGTGGTGAGGATGGTGGGCAGGCCGAAGAACTTGGCGCTGTTGGCCAGGGCCAGGACGTTGTTCTTGAAGTCGCTGGGAGTGAAATCCTGTACCAGGGAGATCAGACCGGCCTGGTGGTCGATCAGCAGGACGACGGCATCGTTCTTGTCGAGACGGTTGTAGGGCTTGCTCATGGTGGAGTCCTCAGTGGAGTGGTGGTGCTTGGGATGAAGGGCGACGTCAGGCGCCGCCCAGGAGATGGCGGATGGCGATGGGCACGCCGGGGGTCTGGTACTGCCGCGCCGCCGCCTCCAGGCGCTGTTCGCCCTGGGTCACGCGGTGGTGGTGGCGCAGGTGTTCCAGCCAGGATTCGTCGCAGAAGAATTCCTGCCAGCGGCGCGGCTCGGCGCTGTCCTGCAGCAGGGCCCAGGAGAAGGCGCCGTTGCGCCGGCGCATGGCGCCCACCGCCTGCATGGCCTGGCGGAAGGCCGGGCCGTGTTCGAGGGCGATGTCGTATTCCAGGGTGACCATCACCGGGCCGCGCTCGCGGTCCAGGGAATCGTCGAGGATGGGCGCCGGCCAGTGCAGCGAAGGGGCGATGTCCGCCGCCGGGGTGACCGGCAGGCGCAGGCGCCAGGTCAGCCCGATGCCGGCCAGCAGCACCCCGGCCGCCGCGCTCAGGGCCAGGCTCAGGGAGAAATGACTGGCCAGGGCGCCCCAGACAACGCCACCCAGGGCGCTGGTGCCGAAGAACACCAGGATGTAGACGGCCAGGGCGCGGGCGCGCACCCAGCCGGGCACGGCGGTCTGGGCCGCCACCTGCAGGCTGGAGAGCACGGCGATCCAGGCCAGGCCGCTGGCGAGCATCACCGGCAGCAGCCAGGCGAAGTCGCGAATCCAGGCCAGGCCCAGCAAGACCAAGGCATAGAGCGCACTGGCGCTGGCGACCAGCAGGTCACTGGACAGCCGTTCGCGCAGCCGCGGCAGCAGCATGGCGCCGCCGATGGCACCCAACCCGACGCACCCGAGCAGGATGCCGAAATCCAGGGCGGTGCCCTGCAGGGCCTGGCGGACCAGCAGCGGCAGCAGCGCCATGCCGGCGCTGGCACCGAGGAAAAACGCGGCGGTCCGGGCCAGCACCACCTGCAGCCGGGGAGAGCTGCGGGCATAGCGGAAACCGACCCGGACTGCGCCCAGCAGGCGCTCCGCGGGCAGCACGGCGGCTGCAGGCTCTCGCCGCCAGGTCAGGAGCGCGACGATGACGGCAAGGAAAGAGACGGCATTGAGGGCGAAGGTCAGCCAGGGACCGGCCAGGCTGACCAGCACCCCGGCCAGCGCCGGACCCAGGGCCCGCGCCACGTTCATGCCCAGGCTGGACAGGGCGATGGCCGCGGGCAGCTCGCTCTTGTCGACCAGCTCGGGGGTGAGCGCCGACCAGGCCGGCAGCATCAACGCCGTGCCTATGCCCATGGCCAGGGTCAGGCCCAGGAGCAGCGGTACGGTCATCCAGCCCGCCAGGGTCAGGCCGGCCAGGGCCAGGGCCACCGCGGCCATCCACAGCTGTACGCCGAGCAGGTAGCGGCGGCGGTCGACGATGTCGGCCAGGGCGCCGGCCGGCAGCGCCAGCAGGAACATCGGCAGCGCCCCCGCCACCTGGACCAGGGCCACCGCCAGGGGGCTGGCCGACAGCGAGGTCATCAGCCAGCCAGCGCCCACCTCGTGCATCCAGGTACCGATGTTGGAGGCGATGCTGGCCAGCCACAACCAGCGGAAGGTGCGCTGACGCAAGGGCTGCCAGGGCGAGGCGGCGTTGGGATTCAAGGCGGCGGCGGTCATGGTGGCGCTCCTCAGAAGCTGAAGCAGGAGCAGCCGAAGGCGCCCCAGAAGCCACTGAAGTCGCTGACCGGCACCCGGCTCTGGCGCGCCCGCTCATGGCCGTGGCCATGCACGGAACAGGCGCCGGCGCATTGGTGCACGGCGGCCTGCAGTGGCGCGCCGGGTTTCCAGTGACCGGGCACCTTGACCACCGGCGACCAGTCCGGGGTGACCGGCAAGGGCGCCGGACCCAGGCGATCGAATTCCTCGGCGCCATGGACGATGCGGCCACCGACCACGGTCAGCACCGACTCCAGGTGCTTGATGGCCTTTTCCTCGACCGTGAAGAAGTCCGCCGAGAGCACCGCCACGTCGGCCAGCTGGCCCACCCGCAGCTGGCCCTTCTTGCCCTGCTCCGAGGAGAACCAGGCGCTGCCCTGGGTGAACAGCTGCAGGGCGGTGGCCCGTGGCAGGCCTTCCTGGTAGAGCGCCAGGCCGCCCACGGTGCGGCCACTGACCAGCCAGTACAGCGAGGTCCAGGGATTGTAGCTGGACACGCGGGTGGCATCGGTCCCCGCGCCTACCGGCACGCCTTCGGCGAGCATGCGCTGGATCGGCGGGGTCTGCTCGGCGGCCTGGGCGCCGTAGCGGTCGACGAAGTATTCGCCCTGGAAGGCCATGCGGTCCTGGATGGCGATGCCGCCGCCGAGCGCCCTGACCCGCTCGATGTTACGCGGGCTGATGGTCTCGGCGTGGTCGAAGAACCAGGGCAGACCGTTGAAGGGCACGTCGCGGTTGACCCGCTCGAAGACGTCGAGCATCCGCGAGATGGATTCGTCATAGGTGGCGTGCAGGCGGAACGGCCAGCGCTGCTCCACCAGGTGGCGCACCACCGGTTCCAGATCCGCTTCCATGGTGGGCGGCAGGTCCGGACGCGGTTCGAGGAAGTCCTCGAAGTCGGCCGCGGAGAAGGCCAGCATCTCGCCGGCGCCGTTGTGGCGGAGGAAGTCGGTGCCCTGGTGCAGGGTGACGCTGCTGGTCCAGTTCTTGAAATCGGTCAGCTCTTCCTTGGGCCTCTGGGTGAAGAGGTTATAGGCGATGCGCACGGTGAGCTGGTCGGCGTCGGCCAGTTCCTGGATCACCTGGTAGTCGTCCGGGTAGTTCTGGAAGCCGCCGCCGGCGTCGATGGCGCTGGTCAGGCCCAGGCGATTGAGTTCGCGCATGAACTGGCGGGTGGAGTTGACCTGGTATTCCAGCGGCAGCTTGGGCCCCTTGGCCAGGGTGGCGTAGAGGATCATGGCGTTGGGCCGGGCGATCAGCATGCCGGTGGGCTCGCCGCGGGCATCGCGCTGGATCTCGCCACCTGGCGGATTGGGCGTGTCCTTCGTGTAGCCCACGACACGCAGGGCGGCGCGGTTGAGCAGGGCGCGGTCGTAGAGGTGCAGGATGAACACCGGGGTATCCGGCGCGGCCTGGTTGAGCTCCTCCAGGGTCGGCAGACGGCGCTCGGCGAACTGGAACTCGTTCCAGCCGCCCACCACCCGTACCCACTGGGGCGCCGGGGTGCGCTCGGCCTGGTCCTTGAGCAGGCGCAGGGCGTCGGCCAGCGAGGGCACGCCTTCCCAGCGCAGCTCCAGGTTGTAGTTGAGGCCACCGCGGATCAGGTGCAGGTGGGAGTCGTTGAGGCCCGGGATGGCACGGCGACCGCGCAGGTCGACCACCTGGGTGCCCGGGCCGCGATGCGCCATGACGTCGCTGTCGCTACCCACGGCAAGAAAGACGCCGTCCTTGATGGCGACCGCGCTCGCCTCGGGGCGCTCGGGATCGACGGTGTGGAGCTTGCCGTTGTGCAGGATCAGATCGGCGTGTTGCATGTGGCCTCCGGGACCAGGATCAGAAGTCCGGGCGCAGGGCGCCCGGGAAGACTCAGCTGGCGACGAAGGCCAGCAGGTCGCGGTTCAGCTGCTCGGCGTGGGTCACCGCGAAGCCGTGGGGGGCGCCGGCGTACACCTTGAGCTCGGCGCCGCGGATCAGCTCGGCGGCGAGCTTGCCGGTGGTCGCGAAGGGCACCACCTGGTCGGCGTCGCCGTGGATCACCAGGGTCGGCACGTCGATCTTGGCCATGTCCGGGCGGAAGTCGGTTTCCGAGAAGGCGGTGACGCAGTCGACCGTGCCCTTGAGCGAGGCCAGCAGGGCGATGTTGAGGGTCTGGGTGAAGACGCCGTCGGAGACCTGCTGGCCCTGGTTGGTGCCATAGAAGACTGGCGCGAAGTCGGCGAGGAACTGGGCGCGGTCCTTCAGCAGCCCCCCTCGGATACCGTCGAAGACGCCCTGGTCGACGCCCTGGGGGAAGTCCGGCTTCTGCCCGAACAGCGGGGTGACGGCGCCGAGCAGCGCCAGCTTGGCCACGCGCGCCGAGCCATGGCGCGCCAGGTAGCGGCTGACGTCGCCACCGCCCATGGAAAAGCCCACCAGGGTGACGTCGCGCAGGTCCAGGTGCTCGATCAGCTCCTTGATGTCATCGGCGAAGGTGTCGTAGTCGTAGCCGTTCCACGGTTGGCCGGAGCGCCCGAAACCGCGCCGGTCGAAGGCGATGGCGCGATAGCCGTGGCTGGCCAGATGGTGCATCTGGTAGTCCCACATGTCGGCGTCCAGCGGCCAGCCGTGGCTGAACAGCACGGGCCTGCCGCTGCCCCAGTCCTTGAAATAGATCTCGACGCCGTCGCGGGTGGTGAAGGTGCTCATGGTTGTTCGCCTCTAGGGGTGGGGGGAGTGGAAAAGGCGCCCGAGCGGGCGTTGAGCCAGGGCGCGCACAGGCTGCTCACCCTCGGCATGATCAGGAACACCACCAGCGGCACGATGCACAGGGTGATCAGCAGGTTGCTGGGCACCGGGCCGGCCAGCAGCGGATAGCGCGCGAACAGCGGCTGCCACAGCGGCGGGATCAGCATGGTCAGGGGCGCGATGACCAGGTAGGTCAGCACCGCCTGCTTCCAGGCTGGCGGCTGGCGCACGCCGGGGCGTGGTGGCTTGAACCAGAATTCGGCGTCGGCATGCACCTCAGGGGCATCGGCCTCGCGCAGCAGCGGCGCCACTTCGGCGATCAGCGCCTGGCGCTCTGGCGAGGCCAGCCAGGCCTGGAGCTGGTCGACGTCGGCGAAGCGCACCAGGGTGGTGAAGGCGGCGCCCTCCTCGGCTGGCGGGATGACATCCACGCCCAGGTGGCCGCAGGCCGCACGGGCGGCGGTGACCGCGCGCTCCAGCCAGCGCTGGTAGGCAGCCTGCTGACCGGCCAGGGGCTGGTGGCGGATCACCAGGGTGACGATGCGGCTGTGGGCCTGCTGCAGGTCCTGACCGAGTATGGCGCTCATGACAGGGCCCTCGCGAAACCGCCCTGGGCGGCGTGACGCCTGGCCAGCCGCGCCTCCAGCGAATAGCGACCCGGCCCGGTGAGCGCCAGGGTGCCGAACAGCACCAGCAGCAGCCAGCCGAACTGGCCTTCCTCCAGGGACCACTGCGGATGCACCACCAGCAGGGCGATCAGCAGCACGCCGAGGATCGGCAGGCAGGCCAGGCGCGTCGCCCAGCCCAGGGCGATCAGCAGCGGACAGAGCACCTCGGCGAAGACCGCGAAGCCCAGCGTCGGCCAGGCGCCCAGGTGCAGTGGGTCTTCGATCAGGCCGAGCTGCTGGTGAAAGTGCAGCGCCTTGGGCAGCCCATGCACCGCCACGAGCAGTCCGGCGCCACCCAGCCGCAGGAACAAGAGTCCCAGATCCAGTCGCAAGCGTTCCATGGCCCAGCCTCCCGCGGAAAGAATCGGCTGCGAGAAGACCCCGCGCCGTCGATGGAGCGGACTTTCACCCGGACGACGGCAAGCGGCCTTGGACGTCTGTGCTGGTTTTTGTACGCCTGTGCTGTGGCATCCAGCTGAAAGGATTCACGTCGCAGTAACTGAGGAATAGTCAACTTGAGGGTGACTGTTTAACGCCATACAGCCGCTTATTAGAAAACGGAGTGGACAGTAATCTATCCCTATCGCATCCAAGCCGGATGCCAGACCTGGAAAAGGACAGTCACGATGAACACTCAAGCCCTCACCGCCACCACCGGTCGCCTGCTGCTCGCCAGCCTCTTCCTGTTCAGTGGCGTGGGCAAACTGCTCGCCCCGGCGGCCACCAAGGGCTACATCGCCGCCATGGGCCTGCCCTTCCCGGACCTTGCCTACCTGGGCGCCCTGGCGGTGGAGCTGGGACTCGCCAGCCTGCTGCTGATCGGCTATCGCACCCGGCCGGTGGCGCTGGCCATGGCCGCCTTCACCCTGGTCACCGCCCTGGTGTTCCACCACCAGTTCGCCGACCAGAACCAGTTGATCCACTTCCTCAAGAACGTCGCCATCGCCGGTGGCCTGCTGCAGGTGGCGGCCTTCGGCGCCGGGGTCCTGAGCGTGGATGGCCGGCGACCGGTGCGGGCGGCCCGGTTGGCCTGATCGCCCTCGTCCGCTGTACCCGCCTGATCCCCAGGGTCAGGCGGGCGCCGTCACATCCAGCATCCTGGCGCAGGCCTCGCGCACCAGCTCGAGAAACAGGCGCAGCCGCGCCGGATAGACCCGGGCGTAGGGATAGATGAGATAGATCGGCAGGGGTGCCGCCTGCCATTCCGGCAGCAGGTGCACCAGGCGACCCGCAGCGACGTCCTCGCGCACCATCCAGTGCGACAGCGCCGCGCAACCCAGGCCGCGCACCGCGGCATGGCGGGCGACGAAGAGACTCTCGGTGGCCAGCCGCGGCCGCAAGGGGACCACCCGGCTTTCGCCAGTGGCGCCCAGCTGCAGGCGCAGTTCGGTCTGGTAGAACTGGGTCATGGCGATCCAGGGCAGTGCCGCCAGCTCCTCGGGTGCCTGCAGCGTGCTCGCCAGCTCCGGCGCCGCCACCAGGATGCGCTGGACGTCGCCCAGGCGCACCGCCACGGTGTCCGGATCGTCCACCACGCCCACCCGGATGGCGCAGTCGACGCCATCGGCGACGAAATTCGGCGCCCGGTCGCTAAGCACCCAGTCCACTTGCATCCCCGGATAGCGCCGCAGATAGGTCTCCAGCGGATCGAGCAGCTGCTCCTGGCCGAAGGCATGGGGCATCACCACCCGCAGGCGTCCCTCGGGCTCGGCATGGGCGCCGTGCAGCGCGGCGGCGAAGGCCTGCCAGTCGCCGAGCAGTTGCTGGGCCTGGCGATAGCAGCGCTGGCCGTCCTCGGTCAGGCGCAGGGCGTGGGTCGAGCGCTGCACCAGGCGCACCTGCAGCGCCCCCTCCAACGCCTGCAGGCGTCGGCTGACGGTGGGCTGGGTGGTGCCGAGCTGGCGCGCGGCCGCCGACAGGCTGCCGGCTTCGACGATGCGCACGAAGGTTTCCAGCAAGTCGAGACGGTCATGGGTAAAGGTAGTGTTCATACCGCCTACGTATACCCCTTGTACCTCACGTCCGGCTACAGGCGGCGAGGGCTCTGGCGAAGAATGCGCTCATCGTCTTCCCACCCGGAGAATCGCCATGACCGACATTCCTCTCTCGCATAGCCAGACCTCAGCTCACCCCGGCAGCCTGTCCCCTGCCCTGCTCGGCCTGCTGGCCACCGGCGCCGGCCTCAGCGTGGCCAACCTCTATTACAGCCAACCCCTGCTCGGCATTCTCGCGGGCGCCCTGCCGGCACCTGCCGCCGACGTGGGGCTGATCCCCACCCTCACCCAGCTCGGCTATGCCCTGGGCCTGCTGTTGCTAGCGCCCCTGGGCGATCGCTTCGACCGCCGCCGCATCATCCTGGCCAAGCTGGCCGTGCTGCTGCTGGCGCTGCTCGGCGCCAGCCTGGCACCGGGCCTGCACGGGTTGCTGGTGGCCAGCCTGGTCACCGGCCTGGCCGCCACCGTGGCCCAGGACCTGGTGCCGGCCGCTGCGACCCTGGCGCCGCCGGCCGAGCGCGGGCGCATCGTCGGCACGGTGATGACCGGCCTGCTGCTGGGCATTCTGCTGTCCCGGGTGGTGAGCGGGCTGGTGGGCGAGTGGCTTGGCTGGCGGGCGGTCTATCTGCTCGCCGCCCTGAGCATCGCCGCCATCGGCGTGGCGGTGTGGCGCGGCCTGCCTGCCTTCGCCGCCACCACCCGGCTCAGCTATCCGGCCCTACTCGGCTCCCTGGGCGCGCTCTGGCGCCGGCATGCCGCCCTGCGCCGGGCGACCCTGGCGCAAGGGCTGCTGTCGGTAGGCTTCAGCGCCTTCTGGTCGACCCTCGCCCTCTATCTGCACGCCGGTCCCTTCCAGTTGGGCAGCGCCGCCGCCGGCGCCTTCGGCCTGGCCGGTGCCGCCGGTGCCCTGGCCGCGCCCTGGGCCGGCCGCCTGGCGGATCGCCACGGCGCGGAATGGGTGACGCGCCTGGGCATCGGCCTGGCGGCCCTGGCCTTCGCCAGCCTGCTCCTGTTGCCCTGGTTGCCGGGGGTGGCCGGTCTGGTACTGCTGGCGCTGGCGACGGTGGTCTTCGACCTTGGCGTCCAGGCCACCCTGATCGCCCACCAAGCGCAGGTCTACGGCCTGGAACCCGAGGCGCGCAGCCGGCTCAACGCGGTGCTCTTCACCGGCATGTTCATCGGCATGGCCAGCGGCGCGGCCCTGGGCAGTCTGCTGCTGGCCCGGCTGGGCTGGAGTGGCGTCGCCGGCCTGGCGCTGGCGACCGCCCTGCTGGCGCTGGCAGTGCGGCTTTGGCTGGCCCGTCCGCGTCGGGTGTAACGATCACGGTGCACAGCGAGGCGTCCTCTGGCGAAAGGATCGTCAACCAGAACAGGACGACCATTCTCCTCCCAGCTCGTTAATCAAACAGGGGCGCCACAGTAGGATGACTTCCATGGCGTCGGAACAGACCGCGCCCCACTCAGACAAGGAGCCTCATCATGCTGGCCATTCGTAAAGCTTCCGATCGCGGCGCCGCCAACCACGGCTGGCTCAAGTCCTTCCACACCTTCTCCTTCGCCAGCTACCGCAATCCGGCGGAGCAGGGCTTTTCCGACCTGCTGGTGATCAACGACGACACCGTGGCCGCGGGCCAGGGCTTCGGCGAGCATCCGCACCGCGACATGGAGATCTTCTCCTATGTGCTCGAAGGCGCCCTGGAGCACCAGGACAGCCTGGGCACCGGTTCGGTGATCCGCCCGGGCGACGTCCAGCTGATGAGCGCCGGCAGCGGCGTCAGCCACAGCGAGTACAACCACTCCGAAAGCCAGAGCGTGCACTTCCTGCAGATCTGGATCGTGCCCAACGTGCGCCGCGCCGAACCGCGCTACCAGCAGCAGCACTTCAGCGCCGAGGCCAAGCGTGGCCGCCTGGCCCTGATCATCTCGCCGGATGGCGCCGAGGGTTCGCTGGAGGTACGCCAGGACGCCCGCGTCTACGCCGGCCTGTTCGACGGCAGCGAAAGCGCCACGCTGCAGCTGGCCCCCGAGCGCCATGCCTATGTGCATGTCGCCCGCGGCAGCCTGGAGCTGAATGGCGTCCTGCTGCAAGCCGGTGACGGCGCGAGGCTGCGCGGCGAGCGTGACCTGCAGCTGACCCACGGGACCGATGCCGAGGTACTGGTGTTCGATCTGCGGCCCAACGAACTGCCGCAAATGCCCTGACCCTGCCTGCGCCCGCGTAGCAGGCGCCAAGCCCGGAGGCCGCTCACTCGGCCTCCCCTTGCCGAGAACGCGCCATGAGCACCCAAGCCCTGACCTCCCTGGTGGCCGGTAACGCCACCCTCTGGCTGACGCTGAACGTCTTTGGCGAACAGCTGGGCCTGCCGGTACCGGCCTATCCGTCGCTGGTGGTGATGGGCGCGGCGGCCGATGAAGCCGAATTGCTCCTGGCGCTGCTGGCTACCGTCGCCGTCACCGGCCTGGCCGATCTGCTCTGGTACTGGGCCGGCCGGCGACATGGCGCCTGGCTGTTGCGCCACCTGCCAGGCCACGTCCCGGCGGCTACCCGCCTGCCCAGCCTGCTGCTGGTGGCCAAGTTCATCCCCGGCGCCGCGGCCCTCGCCACCCTGAGCGCGGGCGCCAGCGCCATGCCCTTGCGGCGCTTCCTGGCCTATGACCTGGGCGGCGCCACCCTGTGGATCGGCTCCGGCCTGGCCCTGGGGCGGCTGTTCGAGGCACACATCCTGACCCTGCTCGACAGACTCCAGGCCTATGGCCCGGCACCTCTGCTGCTCGCCGGACTGCTCGGTCTCGCGCTCCTGGGCTGGCACCTGCTGGCCCGTAGACACGCTAGGCCAGGTCCGTCGCGACAGTATTGCGCCTAGACGGTTGCCGTCTTAACGCTAATTAACGATAGCCAACTCGCACGTCAGACAACTGCACGGAATCATTCTCATCCAGGCCGTCGCGCCATGCGGCTGGTTTGATAGGGAGAGCGCCATGTCCATGACCGTCGATAGCACCCTGGCTCTATCCAGTACCCGACTGGTCGGTTTGGCCGCCTGGCAGGAACGGCTGGCCAAGGAGGTCCTGCTGCAGCATCTGGAGCGCGGCATCAGCGTCAGCCAGGTCGCCTCCGTCTGCGGCCTGTCGCGCAGTCACTTCACCCGCCAGTTCAAGCTCAGTGCCGGACTCGCCCCGCTGGAATGGCTGCGCCAGCAGCGCATCGACCGTGCCCGGCAATTGCTCGCCGAGCGTCGTCTACCCCTGGCGGCGATCGCCCTGGAATGCGGTTTCTTCGATCAGGCGCATCTGAGCCGGGTGTTCACCCGAGCCATCGGGATCCCGCCGCTGGCCTGGCAGCAGCAGGCCGTGGAGCGGCGATTGCTGGCGGAATTGCCGCAGATGCAGCCGCAACATGGCCAGCAGGCGGTAGCCTAGGGTCGCCCCGCTGCCTTCCACCAGGATCAGCGACTTGTCCACCAACTGCCCCAGGAGGGGAATGAACAGTGCCTCCTCCAACCCGCGCTGCGCCGCCAGCCGCAAGGCCTCCTGACGACTGAAATGCTCCCCGGCCTCGGCCAGGGTCGCCAACACGGCGAATTCCGACTCGCTCAGGCTGTGCAGACTCCAGTCGAGCATGGCGCAGAGGCTGCGTTGGCGTTGCGCCGCCGTGCGCCGCCCGGCCACGCTCAGGTAATAGCCCCCTTCGAGTTGCGCCAGCACCCCGTTCAGGCCCTGGGCCGCCACCTGCTCGGCCAGGATCTCCAACGCCAGGGGCACGCCTTCGCTGCGGCGGCAGATCTCGCCCACCAGCTGCACGTCGGCGGGCCGCAACTGCAGCCCCGGCAGGCGCGCCCGGGCACGCCGGACGAACAGCCGAAAGGCCGGCTCGCGCATGGCATCGCGCAGGTGCCGCGTGGGTGGATTCACGACCGGCAGCGGCGCCAGGCGCAGCACGGCCTCCCCTTCCACCCGCAGGGCCTCGCGACTGGTGACCAGCACCCTGAGCTGCGGACAGCCTTGCAGCAGGTTTTCCACCAGCCAGGCCGCGGGCTCGACCAGGCGCTCGGCGTTGTCCAGCACCAGCAGCAGGCGCCGCGAGGCCAGCGCCTCCTGCAGCGCTGGCAGACCGCTGCCGCTGGCGAGGCCCAGGTCGCTGGCGAGGCGCTCCACCAGCGCCATCATGTGGCCCAGTGCCGCGAGATCGAGACTCTGTATCCCGTCGGCAAAGTCTTCCGCCAGTGCGGGCAGCAGATGCTGGACCAGCAGCGACTTGCCGACACCGCCGGTGCCCACCACCGACACCAGGCGGCGCTGAGCGAGCAAGCGGCGTAGTTCGACCAGGCTGGTCTCGCGCCCCTCCAGGGGCGTCAGGGGCAGTGGCGTCTCGGCCAGCGGCGTGAGGTCTTCTTCGCTCAGGCATTCTACCGCCAGGGCGAAGCCGTAGCCGCGCTGCCGGGCGCTGAGGATGGGATCCCGGATGCTGTAGGGACGCAGCACCCGGCGCAGGGCCGAGATGTGCACCCGCAGATTGATGTCCTCGACGACGGCGCCAGGCCAGACCCGGGCCATCAGGGTCTGCTTGCCGACCAGCTCGCCGGGGTGTTGCAGTAGCACCCGCAGGATGTCCAGGGCCCGTCCGCCGAGGGGCAGCACACGCTCGCCATCCAGCAGCAGGCGCCGTCGCGTATCCAGGACCAGGCCGCAGAAGCGGAAGGCACTGGCGTCTTCCAGGGACTTGAGCGCTTGCATGACCATGTCGCGCCACCTTGCCTCGGGTTCTGCGGGCACCAGGCTCCGCAGCCCTCGACGGTGTGCGCCTCTCCTTGCCGATAGGTACGATCATTCTGGCCGCTGCCCAGGCAAGCCGTATGACGATCTACGGCCAGAAGCTGCCATCGATGGGCGTGATACCGCCATCAGAGGCCGACTTCAGCTGAATTGGTAACGGTATTGCGCCGGGGTCAGCCCCAGATGGCTCTGGAAGGCGGCGCGCATGCAGCGGTCGCTGGCGAAGCCGCTGCGAAAGGCCACCGTCTTCAGCGGCAGTTCACTGGTCTCCAGCAATTCGCGCGCATGATCGATGCGTGCCCTGAGCACGAACTCCAGGGGCGTCATGCCGGTGTCGCGCTTGAACACCCGAGCGAAGTTGCGGGTGCCCATGGTCGCCAGCTCGGCGAGTCGGCTGATCGAATAGGCCTGGTCGATATTGGCCAGCACATGGTGCTGCACCCGGTTGATGGCGGTGGTGGCTTCCGGCTCGTCGAGCAACGGGCTGAACTGCGCCTGCTTGCCCTGCCGCTGGGTCACCACCACCAGCACCTTGGCCACCTCCCGGGCGACGACCTTGCCATGGTCCTCGGCCACCAGGGCCAGCGCCAGGTCGATGCCGGCGGTGACTCCGGCCGAACTCAGCAGCGGGCCATCGCTCAGGTAGATGTCATCGGCGGTCACCTGGGCGCGGGGAAAGCGTCGCGCCAGCCGCTCGCGATAATTCCAGTGGGTGGTGACCCGCCGGCCATCGAGCAGACCCGCGCTGCCGAGCAGGAAGGTGCCGGTGCAGACCGCTCCATAGCGGGTGCACTGCGCGGGCACCTGCCGCAGCCAGGCCGCGACGTCCGGATGGGGCTCCAGGTAGGCTCCCGGCCCCCCGGGCACCAGCAGCAGGTCATAGCGCCCCGGCGGCTGCTGGGTGGTGAGCTCCGTGCGTATCGTCATGCCATTGGAACAACGCAGGGTCCGCCGCTGCCCCGCGGCGATGGTCACGATGCGATAGTGGTCGGCCGCGGGCAGATAACGATTAGCAATGGAAAACACCTCCACCGGCCCGGCGAAATCCAGCATCAGCACCTCGGGGACCAGCAAGAAAGCCACTGTCCTCGTCATGGCGATACATCCTTATCCGTGTTGCAGTTTGTCCTTGGACGCTGGGGCGTCCGGGTCAAGGTAGGCACGAGGATAAAGATCTATCTCGAAGGGACAAGAACTGGCAAAAGGCCATCAAGCTGTCTTTTTATGTCTTCCACGGAGCCTAGTCCGAACGCAGGGCCTCTGGTCCGGCATTCTTGGCGAACCCAGTACCATTGCTGACGTTTCTCCTGCCGCTATCCCTTTCGCAATCTGATCAGCGTGATCTCGCTCGGCGCGCCGAATCTCAGCGGCGGGCCCCAGTAGCCCGTGCCGCGGCTGATGTAGACGGTCAGCCGACCCAGGCGGTGGATGCCGGCCACCCAGGGTTGCTGCAGGCGCACGAAGTGCATCCAGGGCCAGAACTGGCCGCCGTGGGTGTGGCCGGAGAGCTGCAGGTCGGCGCCGGCGGCTTCGGCCTTGGGCGCCGAGCGCGGCTGGTGGGCCAGCAGCAGGCGGAACAGCCCTTGCGGGGCGTTGGCGAAGGCGGCCGCGGCGTCGCTGCGGTGGCTGGGCACATAGAGCGGCGCCGAGTAGTCGGTGATGCCGGCCAGTACGAAGGGGGTGCCCTGATGTTCCAGCACCCGGTGCTCGTCGATCAGCAGCGCCAGCCCCTGTTCGCGCCAGGCGCGCACCCAGGCTTCGGCGCCGGAATAGTATTCGTGGTTGCCGGTGATGGCATAGGTGCCCAGGCGCGCCTTGAGTTGCTGCAGCGGCAGGAATTCCTGGTGAAGCTCGGCTACGCTGCCGTCCACCAGATCACCGGTGATGGCCACCAGATCGGCGTCCAGGCCGTTGACCCGGTCGACGATGCGCTGCAGATAGCCGGCCTTGATGGTCGGGCCGATGTGCAGGTCGCTGAGCTGGACGATGCGCAGTCCGTCCAGGCCGGCAGGGAGCGTCGGCAAGGCTAGCTCCACTTCCTTGACCTTGGCCGTGCGCCGGGCGTTGTAGACACTGCGCAGCGCCACCAGCAGCACCAGGCCCAGCACCGCCCAGGCACTGCCGACGCGCCAGACGGCGTCCAGCGGTTGGCCGACGAGGCCGGCCAGGGCCACCACCAGCCCGCGCAGCAGGCTGAACACCGCCAGGCTGGAAAACACGCCCATGGCGATCAGCGCCGCCCAGGCCAGCAGGCGCGAGTTCATGTCCCGCGAGCGAAAGCCCAGGGGCACCAGTACGAAGGACAGGAGCAGCAGGGCCCAGAACGGCAGCTGGGCGACAGGCGACAGCCCGAGGTCACCGATGACGCTGAGGCCGATGAACAGGTGCAGGGCGAACAGGACCAGGTACATCATGGCGCGGGAGCGGAACATGGAGGGCCTTGAGGCAGGAAGAAGGCCTTACCTTAGCACCCTGCCGGGCGCCTCTCGGAGCCCCGGGTTGTTTCCGGCTACAACGATTCAGCCGGTATTCAGCGCTGCTCCGCCTCGCCGGCCTGGGCCGCCTGGTCCGCCCGGCGGCCCAGGTAGAAGCCGAGCCAGGCCCAGAGCGCCGCGCAACCGGCGCCCACCAGCGCCGGCAGCCAGGCGCCATGGCCGAGCAGGTCCAGCAGACTCTTGGCCCAGCCGCTGGCGGCGTCACCGGCGCGATAGACCACGGTGTCGATGAAGTTCTTGGCCTTGTACTGGGTCTCGGCGTCCAGCGGCGCGAAGAGCATTTCGCGGCCCGGGCGGATGAAGGCGTATTCGCCGATCCGTCTGACGATCATCAGCCCCGCCAGCATGGCGAAGGTGGGCAGCAGCGCCAGTCCCAGGAAGCCGATGCACATCAGCAGCGGCACCCCGGCCAAGAGCACCCGCACGCCGAGGCGCTGGGCCAGGCGACCGGTGATCAGCACCTGGCTGGCCAGGGCACCGGCCTGGACCACGAAGTCCAGCAGGCCGAACACCTGCACCTGACGGGCGCGATCGGGAAACAGCTCGGCCACCCGCCGCGCCTGCTCGAAGTAGAGAAAGGTGCTGACCGTGGCCAGCAGGATGACGAAGGCGCTGACCGCCAGCAGGTAGGGCGAGGCCAGCACCCGCGTGAGACCACTGAAGGGATTGCCGGCGACCGGGCGACGGGGGCTTTCCGTGGGCGGTGCACCTGGTCGTCCGGCGCCACGGGTCTCGCGCCAGCCCATCAGATAGGCCTTGAGCGTGAGCGCCAGGAGCAGCAGCGCGGCAGCCAGCAGCGCCAGGCCCGCTTCGCCGACCCGGGGCGCCAGGGCGGCGGCCAACACCGGACCGAGCAGCCCGCCGACGCTGGCCCCGGCGGCGATGAAGGCGAACAGCCGCCGCGCCTGGGCACCGTCGAAGACATCGGCCATCAGACTCCAGGCCACCGAGACCACGAAGAGGTTGTAGACCGAGATCCAGACATAGAAGGTGCGCGCCAGCCAGACGCTGTCGCCCAGGCCTGCGAAGCAGGCGGCGAAGGCCAGCAGGTTGAGGGCGAAGAAGCCATAGACCCAGTCGACGAAGCGCCGGCGCGCCACCCGCGAATTGAGCCAGGCGAACAGGGGTACGGCGACCAACATCACCACGAAGGTGGCGGTGAACAGCCACTGCAGATTGTCCACCCCGCCAGCGATGCCCATGGCTTCGCGGATCGGCCGCAGCATGAAGTAGCCGGCGAACAGGCAAAGGAACAACGCGAAGCCCGCCAGGGCCGCGGGCGACTCGCCGGCCCGAGCGTCGAGGACGCGGCCGAGCCAGTCCTTCATCTAGGCGAACAACCCGGCGATGGCCTCGCGCTGGCGCATATCGGGCAGCCGCCCGCGCCCGGCCTGGAGGTTGTCGACCATGTAGCGCGGATTGCTGGTGGCGGGGATCACCGCGGTCACCGCCGGGTCGGCGAGGATGAACTTGAGCAGCAGTTGCGCCCAACTGGTCGCGCCCAATTCGGCGGCCAGCGGCGGCAGTGGCTTGCCACGGGTGCCGGAGAGCAGATTGCCGCGCTGGAAGGGTCGATTGATCAGCACGGCGATGCCCTGGTCGCGGCAATAGGGCAGCAGGCGTTTCTCGGCTTCGCGCTCGCCCACCGAATAGTTGAACTGCACGAAGTCGACCTTTTCCTGCTTCAGCGTGGCCAGCAGATCGTCCAGCGCCGCTTCGCGATAGTGGGTGACGCCGACATAGCGCACCCTGCCGGCCTGCTGCTGTTCGCGCAGCAGGGCCAGCTGGTTGGCGGTGTCCTGCAGGTTGTGCACCTGGACCAGATCCAGGCGTTCGGTCTGCAGGGCCTTGAAGCTGGCGGCCAGTTGCGCCGCGCCGCGTTCGCGCCCGGTGGACGACACCTTGGTGGCGAGAAAGACTCGCTCGCGGGCCTGGGCCCGCCTGACCAGTTCGCCGGCCACCCGTTCGGAATTGCCATAGCTGGGCGCGGTGTCGATAAGGGTGCCGCCGCCGTCGAGCAACGCCTTGAGCACCTCCTGCAGCGGCGCCAGGGCGGCGGCGTCCAGGTCGACATCGAGATTGCCCGAGGTGCCCAGGCCGATGACGGGCAGGGCTTCGCCGCTGCGCGGGATCTTGCGGGTCAGCAACGGCTCGGCGGCCTGGGCGCTCTGCCACAGCCAGGGCACGGCGGTGACCGCGGCGGCCAGGGCGGTGGTGGTCTGCAGGAAATGGCGACGGGTCGGCATGGCGGGCCTCGCGGTGGTCGATTCAGAAGCATGACCTTTCAGTTAAGCGGCTCTTCCGGCCAGTCGCCCGCTGGGCTCATTGCCGCATGTTGCGAATGAAGCCCCGCCCGTAGGTTGGCGCTGAGCGCAGCGAAGCCCAACAGCGCCCAAGGTTGAACATCCCGCTGTTGGGCTTCGACGATGAAGCCGTCTCAGCGCCAACCTACGACAGGATCTCGTGATCCGCCGGCGGCAGCGTGCCGTCGCCACCCAGGTAGCGGTCGTAGAAATCCCGCACCGTGACATTCTTGTGCTTGGCCTCGAACATGATGTCGAAGCGGTCGAGGAACTGGCAGGCGTAGCGGTTGCACCAGTCGTTCCACATCATGTCGCTGTGGGCATAGAGCAGCCGCTTGCTGATCTGCTGCAGCAGGAACGTGATGTCGATGCGCTCGCGGGGCGAGACGCCCATTTCCAGCAGGGCCTCCGGCGGCTGGGAGTAGTGCATGGCCGGCCGCACGCCGCGCCAGCTGTCGATGATGCGTGCCACCCGCGGCTCCCAGGGGTCGATGTAGGCCTCCTCGTGGATCCAGCAGTGGTGGATGTCCAGCACCACCGGGGCGAGATCGGCCAATTGCAGGCAGTCGTCGACGCCATAGGTCTTTTCATCGTTCTCGAAGGTGATGCAGTTGCGCGCCTCGCTCGAAAGACGCGGCCAGATCGCGCGGATGCCGGGCACGCCCAGGCGGCCGGCGATGTGCACGTTGCACTTGAAGTCCTGGAATTTCTGGCCGTAGCCCATCAGGCGGATCATGTCGGCGTGGTATTCGAATTCCTTCAGGCTGTTCTCCACTACCTCGGGGCGATCCGAGCCGAGCACGCAGAATTGCCCCGGATGCAGCGACAGCCGTACGTCGCGGCGGCGCGCCAGTTCGCCCAGCCGGCCAAAGCGATCGGCCAGCAGCGTCTGCAATTCCTGGGAGCGATAGAAGTAGGCGAATTCGGCGTGGCTGTAGAAGGGCAGCAAATCGCTGCTCAGGCGCAGCATGCGCAGATTGTCCGGCAGGTCGGCGACGTGCTCGACGAATCTCAGCTGCGCATCCAGGTTGTGGGTGACCACGTCCAGCAACTTGGCCTCGGCGGCGGCGCGCTCGACGCTGCCCAGCCAGCGCAGGGTGGTGGTGCGGGTATTGAAGGCCCGCTCGACCTGCTCCAGTGCCTTGAGCGACAGACTGCGCTCGGGGTGACGGTACATGCAGGCAAAGCCGATTCGATACATGGGACGCTCGGGACAGGGACTATGGGATTTAGTCCGCGCGGCGCCGCTTGGGTGCGGGTGGGGTGATGGGTGGCGGGGGCTTGGCGCTGGGCGTCCGGGTTTGCCCTCACCCCGGCCCTCTCCCAAGGGGAGAGGGGGGTGATCTGGCAGGGGGCGGTGCTCTCGGTGTACCTGCTCAAGCGACGGTAGGGTGGAAAACGGCGCAGCCTTTTCCACGCGTACTTCGAAGGGCCTACCCCGGCCCCAACCACACCGTCAGGGCATGCAGCACCAGCCCCACCAGGCCGCCTACCAGGGTGCCGTTGATGCGGATGAACTGCAGGTCCTTGCCCACGCTCTGCTCCAGTTGCTGGACCAGTTCGCCGGTGTCCCAGGCGGCCACCCGGTCGGCGATGTAGTCGCCGATGCGCTGGCGGTTGCGGTCGATGAAGGGCGGCGCCACGGCCATCAGCTGCTCGTTGATCCAGCGGCGCATGGCTTCGTCGCGACTGAGCGTTTCGCCCAGCTCGGCCAGCAGCCGGCCCAGGCGCCGGCGGATGCGCGAATCCGGCGCGGCCAGATCCGCCTGCAGCCAGTTCACCAGTTCGTCCCACAGCTCCTGCAGATAACCCGCCAGTGCCGGGTGCTCCAGCAGCCGGTCGCGCAGTTGTTCGCCGCGCAGGCGAAAGGCCGGGTCCTCCTTGAGGCGCTCGATGAAGCCGACCAGATAGCCATCGAAATGCCGGCGCAACTCGTGCTCGCGGTCATGGCTGATCTCGCCGATCAGGCGCGACACCGCCTGCACCACCTTGATCGCCGACCAGCGCCCGACCCGCTCGTCCAGTCCCAGGTACTTGAGGGTGCGCAGCTCGCCGCCGATGGTGCGGGCGATCAGCGCCTGGGTATCCTCGTCCTGCAGCAGGCGGTCGATCTCCTGCAGCACCTCGTCGAGCACCGCCTGGTGGCGGCCGTCGGCGGTCAGCATGTCGAGCAGTTCGCCGGACAGCGCCGCTACGTCCAGGCGCTGCAGCCGCTCCACCGCCACCCGGCGGATGAAGGCCTGCACCCGCACCTCGCGCAGGGCTTCCAGGGAATAGCGGGCGACGCCGGTGGCCTGGCTGGCCACCGCGGCGGCGTTGTCCGGCTGGCGCAACCAGCCGGCCAGGCGCCCGGCGGCGTCCAGTTCTTCCAGCTTGGCCAGCACCTGGGGCGTGGCGAGGAAGTGCAGGCAGATGAAGTCCGACAGCTTGCGCCCGACCCCGGCCTTGTTGCGCGGGATGATGGCGGTATGGGGAATCGGCAGGCCCAGCGGATGGCGGAACAGCGCGGTCACCGCGAACCAATCGGCGATGGCCCCGACCATGGCCGCCTCGGCGAAGGCGGCGGCGTAGCCCCAGGCCGGATGGCTGGCCTCCAGGGCGGTGGCCAGGCAGTAGAGCGCCGCTGCCAGGAACAGCAGCAGCAGCGCGATGAGCTTCATGCGCCGGACCGGGGTGAGGCCGTCGCCGGAGAGTGTGGTCATGGAAGAGGGACAATCCTCGCGCGGGATGATCCCGGCATCCTACCCCAGACTAGAGTCTGACCCAGCGTTCCTCCTGGGCCGATTGCCGCGCGGCCTGGGCCAGGCGCTCCACTTCCCAGGCCTCCTGGAAGTCGACGCCGGTATGGCCGGGGTTGCCGCCCAGGGCCTCCAGCAGCGAGCGGACCTCCAGGGTCTTGAGTTCGTTGTAGCCGAGCTGGTGGCCGGGCGCCGGGCAGAAGGCGGCGTAGTCCGGCAGGTGCGGACCGGCCAGCAGGGTACGGAAACCGGCCAGGCCCGGACGGTCGCCGACCTGATAGAGGCGCAGTTCGTTGAGGCGCTCCTGGTCGAAGCCGAGGGTGCCGCGGGTGCCGCAGACCTCGAAGGCCAGGCGATTCTTGCGCCCGTGCTTGAGCCAACTGGTGGTCAGGGTGCCGCGGGCGCCACTGGCGAAGCGCAGCAGCAGATGGGCCTGGTCGTCGATCTCCACCGCCCGGGTGCCACCCTGGTGGGGCCGCTGGCCATGGGCGGTGTGCAGATCGGCGCAGAGCGCCGCCACCGGGCCCAGCAGGAAGCGCGCCAGCGACAGGATATGGCTGCCCAGATCGGCCAGGGCGCCGCCGGCCTGGCGGGTCTCGCAGCGCCAGGTGAAGGGCCCCTGGGGATCGCCCATGAAGTCTTCGCTGAATTCGCCGCTGAAGCTGACGACCTCACCCAGTTCGCCGCTCTGGATCAGCTCGCGCGCCTGCTTGAGCATGGGATTCTGCAGGTAGTTGTAGCCGACCCGGTTGACCACCCCGGCCTGGCGCGCGGCGTCGCGCATCCGCGTCGCCTCCTCCAGGCTCACCGCCAGGGGCTTTTCGCAGTAGACCGCCTTGCCGGCCGCCAGGGCGGCCAGGGCCATGGGCGCGTGCAGCAGATTGGGGGTGGTGATGGCCACCAGCTCGACCTGGGGATCGGCGATCAGGCGCTCCCAGTCGCAGCTGCGGACGAAGCCCCAGGCGTCGGCGCAGCGGGCGGCGCGCTCCGGATCGGCATCGGCCAGGGCCACCAGCCGCGGGCGGACCGGGAGCGCGAAGCTGCTCGCCGCGTGATGGAAGGCCTGGGCGTGGGCATGACCCATGAAGCCGGTGCCGATCAGACCGATGCCGATATCGCGCATGTCGTTCTCCGTATGGGGTGTAGAAAGACCCGGCAGGCCAAGCCAGTAGCCGACCGGGTAAAAGGGATGGCGTAGGGTGGGGACGCCCCCACCCCGGCCCTCTCCCAGAAGGAGAGGGACAAGAGCAGGCGCTAGCGCTTGGCCTTGCGCTTGTTGCGGTACTGGTCGATGACCACGGCGACCACGATGATCAGGCCCTTGATGATGTCCTGGACGTAGGCGTCCACCCCGAGAAAGGTGAAGCCGCTGGCCATGGTGCCGAGGATCAGGGCGCCGATCACGGTGCCGGTGATGCGCCCTACCCCGCCCGCCAGGCTGGTGCCGCCGATCACCGCCGCGGCGATGGCGTCCAGTTCGTAGGACATGCCCATGCCCGCCTGGCCGGTGGCGGCGCGGGCCGAGGCCACGACGCCGGCCAGGCCCGCCAGCAGGCCGGCGATGCTGTAGACGATGATCAGGTGCTTCTTGACGTTGATGCCGGAGATGCGCGCGGCCTGCATGTTGCCGCCGATGGCATAGGTGTACTTGCCGTATTTGGTGTAGCGCAGGGCGATGTGGAAGATCACCGCTACCACCAGGAAGATGATCACCGGCATGGCGCCGGCGCCGATGGCGGTGTAGTCGTCGGACAACATGCTGATCGGCTGGCCTTCGGTGTAGTAGCGCGCCAGACCGCGGGCCGAGACCATCATGCCGAGGGTGGCGATGAAGGGCGGAATGCCGGTGACGGCGATGATGCTGCCGTTGATGGCGCCGGCCAGCAGCCCCACCCCGAGGCCGGCCATGACCGGCACCCAGACCGGCAGGTCGGTCAGCGAGGGAAACACCGCGCGGCCGAAGTCCGAGCCCTGGGCCAGACTCGCTGCCACCATGGCCGACAGCGCCAGCACCGAGCCGGAGGAGAGGTCGATGCCGGTGGTGATGATCACCTGGGTCACGGCGATGGCCAGCAGGCCGATGATCGAGACCTGCAGGATCATCAGCACCAGGCGCTGGGAATTCATCAGGAAGCTCTGGTCGCGCAGCACCCAGCCGAAGGCCTCGAAGGCCAGGCCGATGCCCAGCAGCACCAGCAGGATGCCCAGTTCGGTGGGGATGCGGCGCCGCGGGCGCGCGCTGGGTAGCCCGGCGGTTTTCTTGTCCAGGAGGGCACTCATCTTGTTCTACCTCTTCTATGCCGGAGCGATGGGTAAAGGCCCACCGCGCGAAAGGTGCGCTAGTGCAGTACGGGATTGCCCGAGGCCAGGTGCATGACCCGCTCCTGGGTGGCTTCGCCGCGATCGAGAAAGCCGGTGACGGTGCCTTCGTGCATCACCATCACCCGGTCGCTCATGCCCAGGACCTCGGGCAGTTCGGAAGAAATCATGATCACCGCCAGGCCCTCGGCGGCCAGCTTGGCGATCAGCCGGTAGATCTCGGCCTTGGCGCCGACGTCGATGCCGCGAGTGGGCTCGTCGAGGATGAGGATGCGCGGCTGGGTCATCAGCCAGCGGGCGATCAGCGCCTTCTGCTGGTTGCCGCCGGAGAGGTTGGCGATGCACTGGTCCAGCGAGGGGGTCTTCACGCGCAGCTGCTGGCGCATCTCCTCGCAGAGCTGATCGAGGCGCTGCTGCTGCACGAAGCCGCCACTGGCGAAGCCGCCCAGCACCGCCACCTCCATGTTTTCCCCCACCGACAGGCAGGGAAAGATGCCGGTGTCCTTGCGGTCCTCGGTGAGCAGCGCCAGGCCTTTCTGGATCGCCAGATGAGGATCGCTCATGCGCACCGGCTGGCCGTCGATACGGATCTCGCCCGCCGTGGCCGGGGTCACGCCGAACAGCGTCTCGGCGACATTGGTGCGGCCCGAGCCCATCAGTCCGGCGATGCCCAGCACCTCGCCGGCGCGCAGATCGAAGGAGACGCCGGAGAACACCCCGTCCAGCCCCAGGTCGCGCACCGACAGCAGCACCTCGTCGCGCGGCGCGGTGCGTTCCGGGAACAGCTGGGTCAGTTCGCGCCCCACCATCATGGCGATCAGGCCGTCGCCGTTCATGCTGTCGGCGCGCTGCAGGCCGATGTACTGGCCATCGCGGAACACCGCCACCTCATCGGCGATCTGGAACACCTCGTCCATCTTGTGGGTGATGTAGACGATGCCCTTACCCTGGGCCTTGAGGTCGGCGATGATGGAAAACAGGTGCGCCACCTCGGTCTCGGTGATGGCCGAGGTGGGTTCGTCCATGATCAGCACCTCGCTGTCGTAGGACACCGCCTTGGCGATCTCCACCATCTGCCGCCCGGCGATGGACAGCTCGCCCACGCTGTCGTCCGGGTCCAGGGCGATGCGCAGCCGGTCCAGCAGCGCCTGGGTCTGGCGGCGCATCTTGCCGTGGTCCACCAGGTGCAGGGCATTGAGCGGTTCGCGCCCCAGCCAGATGTTCTCGGCGACGGTCATGAAGGGCATCAGGTTGAGCTCCTGGTGGATCATGGCGATCCCCGACTGCAGCGCCTGCAGCGGCGTCTCGAAGCGCACCGGCACGCCACGCAGCCGCACCTCGCCGGCATCTGGCTGGTAGATGCCGGCGATGATCTTCATCAGGGTCGACTTGCCCGCGCCGTTCTCGCCCATCAGCGCCAGCACGGTCCCGGGGCGCACCCGGAGCTGGACATGGGACAGCGCCTTGACGCCGGGAAACTCCTTGGTGACGTCGACGATTTCCAGCAGGTATTCGCCGGGCGCGGCCGTAGCCGCGGTGGCGGGAGCGACGGCAGGGGTGGCGGAACTGAGCATGATCACGATCTCCTCGCGGGCGCCGACCGGGCGGCGCGGACCGCTGGTCAGTGAGGGGTGCTGGGCGAAGGGCTGCCCGTGACGGCGCTCGCCAGGTGCAGGCAGGTGCCCGGCGGACAGGAGATCGGAGACCCGTGAAGGGACAGGGAGCGGGATGGCATGACGGCACCTTTTATTCTTGTTGAAGGACACGCTCGCCGGGGCGAGGCGCCTCTGTACGTCTTGGCTTGACCTCGACTTTATTGGAAAATAAATTCCAGTCAATATATTTTTGGAATTTTTAGGCGACAACAACCACCGGTCTTCAGCCTGGCCGCCGCCGGTGGAAAGGCTCCGGATAGACCAAACGGGCGGTCCGTCGCCGGACTGCCCGTTTGGTCTGGAAAGCCGTTCTGTCGCGGCGCCTTGCCTTCCAGGAAGGCGCAGGCGCCTCAGGTCATTTGGTCATGGCCTGGAACTCGGCGACGTTCTCCGGGGTGATCAGGCGGAAGGGAATCAGCACGTTCTGCTCGCCCGGGGTCTTGTTGATCATCTTCAGCGCCGCATCGAGGGCCCCTTCCGCCTGGCCCTTGGCGTCCTGGAACACCGAGACCGTCACCAGGCCACGCTTGATGGCGGCCAGACCATCCGGCGTACCGTCGACGCCGGTGACCAGCACGTCCTTCTTGCCGGCCTGGCGCAGGGCCATGGCCGCGCCGATGGCCATCTCGTCGTTGTTGGCGAAGATGGCGTTGAGCTCCTTGCCGGCCAGCAGCCAGTTGCTGGTCAGGTCCATGGACTTGTCGCGCTGCCAGGCCGCGGTCTGCTCCTCGACGATCTTGATGCCCGGATACTTGGCCAGGACTTCCTTCACCCCGGCGGTGCGGTTGTGGGTGGAGTTGTTGGCCAGATCGCCCAGCAGGATGGCCACCTGGCCCTTGCCGCCGAGCTTGTCGGCCACGTACTGCGCCTGCAGGCGGCCGGCTTCCTTGTCGTCTGAGGTCACCGCCACCACGCCCGCCGGCAGCTGGGGATCGTCGGGTCGGCGGTTGATGTAGACGATGGGCACGCCAGCCTTGGTGGCGGCCTCGGTCAGGGTCCGGGTCGCGGCGGTGTCCACCGGATTGACGATGACCGCATCGACCTTCTGGCTGATGAAACTCTGCACCTGGGTGAGCTGCTTGACCACGTCGTTGCGGGCGTCCTCGAACTGCAGCTGCACGCCGTCGGTCTTGGCCTTCTTGGTCATGTATTCGCGCACATAAGTGAGGTAGTTGTCGTCGAACGACGACATGGTCACCCCGACCTTGAGGTCCGCCAGGGCCGCGCTGCTGCCCAGCAGCAGCGACAGCGCCAAGGTGGCAAAGCGAGTTTTTTTCTGCATGGTTCAGGCTCCATTCGTGGGGTGACGATCAGCAAGGGGATCGGACGAGCGCAACGGCCAGGCGCACCTCGGGTGCCGCGCGGTCATGAACCGGGCGGAGCCTGGGCGGACGCCGGAAAGACTCGGCAATCAGTGCGGGCGATAGAACACCGCGGCGCCGGGCGAGGCGCAGAGCACGGCGCCGCTGCGCTCGTGGCAGAACAGCCGGCCGAGCAGGGCGAGCAGTCGGGAGGGACGCTGCACCTTGAGGCGGTGCACGGCGGAGACGGCGAGACGGAAGGAATGCGTGGAGTGGTTCATGTGACGGCACCTATTATTGTTGTCGGGGCACGCGGCCCTGGTGACTCGTTTCTGCAACTGCTCTCGACTCTATTGGAAATTTAATTCCACAACAATAGCAAAATAGAAATTTCATTCGAAACACAGGAGCACTTTCAGCATCTGCGCCGGACGTTCGCCGAGGGCATAGCGATCAGCAGAGCGTCCGCTTGGGCAGCGACCCGCGGCGCCTGCAGCGAGCGCCCGAGGCCGTCATAGCCCACCAGTCCGATTCTCACGTCCGGAGCCTCCCCTGCAGGCAGCGCATCCCCGCGTGCGTGGCAGGCGGGGTGGACGACCTAGGCGTAGAAAGCCGGCCGGCTGGGCAGGGTCACCGGCTCGATGGCGCCGCTGTCCTGAGCCTTGATGCAGGCGTCGGCGGTTACCGCGGCGATATAGCCGTCCCAGGACGACGGTCCGGTCAGCTGACCGGCGGCGAGGTCGTCGATGAAGGCCTGCAGCTCCACGTCGTAGGCGGCGATGAATCTGTCCTTCCAGTCCATGAGGATCCCGTTGGACAGCCGCGCCTCGCTGCGCAACTGCACCGAGGTCGGCTCCGGCAGGCGGGCGATGCCGCGCTCACCGACGATCTCGCACTGGATGTCGTAGCCGTACTGGCAATTGACGAAGACCTCGACGTCGATGCGCACGCCCTTGGCCGTTTCCAGCAGCACCACCTGGGGATCGCGCAGGTGCTCGCGCGCCGCCGGCGCCTTGCGCGGAAAGACCACCTGGGCGGACACGTAATGATCGTCCAGCAGCCAGGCCAGCACGTTGATCTCGTGGATCAGGGTGTCGGTGATGGCCATGTCGGTGCTGTAGTGCTCGCTCACCGTGGGATTGCGGTGGGCCGCGTGGATCATCAGCGGCGCACCGATGCGATCGGTGTCGACCACCGCCTTGAGCTGGCGATAGCCAGCGTCGTAGGGCCGCATGAAGCCCACCTGCACCAGGCGCTTGCCGTGCGCCTGCTCGGCTTCGACGATGCGCTTGCAGCCCTCGGCGGTGGTCGCCAGGGGCTTTTCGCAGAACACCGGCTTGCCGGCGGCGATGGCGGCCAGCACGTATGCCTCGTGGGTCGGCCCCCAGGAGGCGACCAGCACCGCCTGGACGTCCGCCGCGGCGATCAGGGCATGGCCGTCCGCGTATACCTCGGCGGCGATGCCCAGCTCCTGGACCACCCGGGTGGCCTGCTCGGCATTGATGTCGGTCACCGCCACCACGCGGCTGCCCAGCAAGGTATGGCTCAGGCGCCGGATGTGTTCGCGGCCGATGGCGCCGGTCCCGATGACACCGATGTTCAAGGTCATGACTTCATTCTCCGTTTGGACTTGTTGTGGAGTGAGCGGTGATCAGTACTGGCGGGCCTGGGCGGCGTTTTCCCTGAGCACCCGAGCGACGGCGGCGATCTTCTCGCTGGTGGAAACCTCCGCCCCGCCGACCCGCCACCAGGACAGGTAGCCGTGCAGCATGGTCTTGGGCAGCACCTTGATGTCGATCAGGGTGGAGACCGTCTGCCGCCGGGCATCGGCCAGGGCCGCTTCCAGCTCCTCCAGGGTACGCACGCTATAGGTCTTGCAGCCGTAGGCGGCGGCGCTCATGGCGAAGTCCACCGGCACGAAGTCGCCGTCGAGCCGGCCGGTCTCCGGGTTGCGATAGCGGAATTCGGTACCGAAGCTGCCCATGCCATGACCGACCTGCAGGTTGTTGATGCAACCGAAGGTCATGTTGTCGAGCAGCACCACGTTGATCTTGCGGCGCTCCTGGATGGAGGAGGCCAGCTCCGAGTGCAGCATCTGGTAGGAGCCGTCACCCACCAGCGCATAGACCTCGCGCTCCGGCTCGGCCAGCTTCACGCCGAGGGCGGCGTTGATCTCGTAGCCCATGCAGGAATAGCCGTATTCCAGGTGATAGGTGTCGACGCCCTTGCTCTGCCAGGCGCGCTGCAGGTCACCCGGCAGGCTGCCGGCAGCGGCGACGATGATGGCGTCGTCGTCAAGCCGTTCGTTGAGGCGGCCGAGCACCTGGCTCTGGGTCAGGGACGAACCGGTCAGGCGGACGAACTCCTCCAGTACCGCGCGCGGCAGGTCATCGTCGATCTCCGGGACGAAGTCGGCGCCGGTGTAGCCCAGCGCATAGACCCGCTCCACCTCCTGGCGATAGCGCTCGCGCGCCGCCCCCACCTGGCCGCCCCAGCCGGCGCGGTAGTCGGTGGCGCCCAGGGCGTCGGTCAGGGCGGCGAGGGCTTCGCGGGCATCGGCCACCACGGCCAGGCCGTCGAGCTTGCCGGCGTCGAAGGCGGCCACGTTGAGATTGAGGAATTCCACCTCGGGATGCTGGTAGAGCCACTTCGAGGAGGTGGTGAAATCGGTGTAGCGGGTGCCCACGCCGATGATCAGATCCGCTTCCCTGGCCAGCAGGTTGGCGGCCAGGCAGCCGGTCTCGCCGATGCCGCCGACATTGAGTTCGTGACTGGAGACGATGGCGCTCTTGCCGGCCTGGGTCTCGGCGAAGGGAATCTCGAAACGCTCGGCGAAGCGCTGCAGGGCCGCGGCGGCACCGGAATACTTCACCCCGCCGCCACAGATCAGCAGCGGCTTGCGCTTGCGCTTGAGCAGCTGAACCGCCTCTTCGATGGCGGCGACCACTGGCGGCCGGCGATCCAGGCGGTGCACCCGCTTGGCGAAGAAGTAGTCGGGATAGTCGTAGGCCTCGCCCTGGACATCCTGGGGCAGTGCCAGGGTCACGGCGCCGGTCTCGGCCGGATCGGTCAGCACCCGCATGGCGTTGATCGCCGCGCTCATCAGCTGCTCGGGCCGGTTGATGCGATCCCAGTACTTGCTCACCGCGCGGAAGGCATCGTTGGTGCTGATCGACAGGTCGTGGAATTGCTCGATCTGCTGCAGCACCGGATCGGGCTGGCGACTGGCATAGACGTCGCCGGGCAACAGCAGCAGCGGAATGCGATTGGCGGTGGCGGTGGCCGCGGCGGTCAGCATGTTGGCCGCGCCCGGACCCACCGAGGAGGTGCAGGCATAGATCTGCCGGCGCAGCTTCTGCTTGGCGAAACCGGTGGCGGCGTGGGCCATGCCCTGCTCGTTGCGCCCCTGGTGCACCACCAGGTCACCGGCGTCCTGCTCCAGGGCCTGGCCCAGACCGAGCACGTTGCCGTGGCCGAAGATGGTGAAGACGCCGGCGACGAACCTGGTCTCGACGCCATCGACGCTGAGGTACTGGTTGTCGAGAAATTTCACCAGGGCCTGGGCCATGGTCAGACGTTGGGTGCTCATGGATTCACCTGTTGTTATGGGAGTCGCGGTGACAGCGGACGAGACGGTCAGGCCGTCTCCGTAGTGCAGCCTACCCGCTCCTGCAGCAGACGCATGCTCCGCACCAGCGTCGGCGCGACGTCGGGCAGTGCCTGGATGCTGGCGGCGAAGGGCTCGAAGGACAGCACGCCGCGGTAACCATCGGCCAACAGGCGCTCGATCTGGGCGGCATTGCCCAGGCGGTCGGCTTCCCCCACCAGCACCCGATGGGCGTCGCGCAGCTGATCGACCGGCAAGCTGGCGTCGTCCACCCCGGAAATATGCACCAGCCCGGTCAGCTCGGCGAAATACTCGGTCTCGCCGGCCAGGTGGTGGTGGAAGGTGTCGTGCACCAGGCGGAAGACATCGAGCCCGCCGATGGCACGGATGGCCTCCACCGCCTGGCGTTTGAGGCGCAGCGCGCTCTCCGGGAAACCCAGCGGCTCGACGAAGCCCCGCACGCCGTGATCGCGCAGGATCGGCGCCAGCTCGCTCAAGGCGGTGCGCAGGTCCCGGGCGCGCTGGGCCACGTCGCGACGGTCGCCACGGTCGTTGAGCGGGCACAGCACCAGCCCCTCGGCGCCACAGTCCCGGGCGTAGGCCGCCAGCCGCAGTGCCTGGAAGCGGCGTTCGTCGTTCCAGACGTCGAAGGGATAGAGGGCGTTGATCGACAGGATGCGCAGGCCCGCGGCCTGGCACAGCGCCCGTACCTCGGTCGCCGGCGTGCCATCTTCCAGTTCGACGCCGGTGAGATCGTTACGGAGCTCCAGAGCAGCGCAGCCCAGTTGCTGGGTCAGCTGGATGAAGGACGGCAGCGCGAGGGACGGCGCTACCATGCGGTTGAGGGCGAAAGACAGGGATTGACTCATGGCAGGGGCTACTCCGGCGGTCAGGCAGTGGTCACTTGGCGGTGGGCATGCTGAATTCGGCGCCCTTGGCGATGCTGTCGGGCCAGCGCTGCATCACGCTCTTGTAGCGGGTGTAGAAGCGCAGCCCTTCCTCGCCATAGGCGTGGTGATCGCCGAACAGCGAGCGCTTCCAGCCGCCGAAGGAATGCCAGGCCATGGGCACCGGGATGGGCACGTTGATGCCGACCATGCCCACCTTGATGGTGCGGGCGAAGGCGCGGGCGATGCCGCCGTCGCGGGTGAAGCAGGAGACGCCGTTGCCGAATTCGTGGGCATTGATGAGTTCCACCGCGCTGGCGAAATCCGCCACCCGCACGATGCCCAGCACCGGGCCGAAGATCTCTTCCCGGTAGATGGTCATGTCCGGGGTCACGGCATCGAACAGGGTGGCGCCGACGAAGAAGCCGTGCTCGGCACCAGGCACCTTGAAGTTGCGCCCATCGACCAGCAGCCTGGCGCCCTCCTCCACCCCCTTGGTGATATAGCCCTCGACCTTGGCCTTGTGCTGGCCGGTCACCAGCGGGCCCATGTCGGCATCGGCTTCCACGCCGTTGCGCACCCGCAGGGCGTCGATGCGCGGCAGCAGTTTCTCGATCAGGGCATCGCCCACCTCGCCCACCGCCACGGCGATGGAGATGGCCATGCAGCGCTCGCCGGCCGAGCCGAAGCCGGCGCCGATCAGGGCGTCGGCGGCCTGGTCCAGGTCGGCGTCGGGCATCACGATCATGTGGTTCTTGGCACCGCCCAGGGCCTGGACGCGCTTGCCACGGCGGGTACCTTCCTGGTGGATGTACTCGGCGATGGGCGTCGACCCGACGAAGGAGATGGCCTCCACGTCCGGGTGCTGCAAGAGGGCATCCACCGCCACCTTGTCACCCTGGACCACGTTGAACACGCCATCCGGCAGCCCGGCCTGCTTGAGCAGCTCGGCCAGCAGCAGGCTGGCGGACGGATCGCGCTCGGAGGGCTTGAGGACGAAGGTATTGCCGGTGGCCAGCGCCATGGGAATCATCCACAGCGGCACCATCACCGGGAAGTTGAAGGGGGTGATGCCGGCGCACACGCCCAGCGGCTGGCGCAGATTCCAGTTGTCGATGCCGCCACCGATGTTGTCGCTGTAGCTGGTCTTGGCCAGGTGCGGCGCGCCGCAGGCGAATTCCACCACCTCGATGCCGCGGGTCACCTCGCCCATGGCGTCGGACAGCACCTTGCCGTGCTCGCGGGTGATCAGCGCCGCCAGTTCCCGGTGGTGCTGGTCGAGCAGCTCCTTGAAGCGGAACAGGATGCGCGCCCGGCGCAGCGCCGATTGCTCGGACCACTCGGGAAAGGCCGCCTTGGCCGCCGCGACGGCCTGGTCCACGGTCTGCACCGTGGCCTGGGCGACCCGTGCCTGGACCACGCCCTCGGCCGGATTGAAGACGTCGCTGAAACGCTCGGCCTGGGTCGAGACCGCGCCGTTGATGTAGTGCCCGATGACGGGAGTGTCGCTCATGTCCTGGCTCCTGGTGTCCTGGAAGGTCGCCGCTATGGCGAGTGCGAAAGGGGCTAGCGGGTCAGCAGCCACTCGTGCTGCGGATCGTTGTGGAATTTCCAGACGCGCCGGGGGCCGGCCATCACGTTGAGGTAATAGGACTGGTAGCCATAGGGCACGCTGACCGGGTGATAGCCGCGCGGCACCAACACCACGTCGTGGTCTTCCACGGCCATGGCCTGGTCCAGGTCGCGCTCGTCGGTGTAGACGCGCTGGAAGACGAAGCCCTGGCCCGGATCGATGCGGTGGTAGTAGGACTCCTCCAGCAGACTCTCCGCCGGCAGGTTGTCGCGGTCATGGCGATGGGGCGGATAGCTGGAGGAATGCCCGGAAGGGGTACGCACTTCCACCACCAGCAGCGAATGGGCCGCTGCCGTATCCGGCAGGATGTCGCAGACATAACGGGTATTGGCACCCTTGCCACGGGTGGAGCGCTGCATGCTCGCCGGCTCGATCAGCCGCGGTGGCAGCCGGTCTGCCACCAGCGGATTGCCGGGCGAGGTGCAGACGGCGATTTCGGCGACGCTGTCGGCGGTCACCCGCGCCTCGCTGCCGGGCGGCAGGTAGGCGGCATAGGGCGAGACGTCCTCGAAGACGCTCTGGCGGCCGGCCAGTCCGCGCCAGGCGAAGTCGCCCAGCTGCGGATGCCCGCCCTCGATACTGGCGCCGCCGCTGAGCAGCACGATGCAGACCTCCAGGTCACCCGCCAGCACCGGCAGGGATTCGCCCGGGTGCAGGCGATGGGCGGCGAAGCCGACATAGTCCAGGGCACCGGCCGGGACGCGGACGATGTCGCGGGCGCTCCGGTCGGCTTTGACGAGCAGATTCATCGGATTCCTCCTCAGGCAGTGGCCTGCGCCACCAGCTGGCGCAGATGGTCGTAGCCCTTCTTGGCGTATTCGTAGGCCGGCGCCACGGCCGGGTCCTGCTCGGCCTCCACCACCAGCCAGCCTTCATAGCCGGCGGCCACCAGCACCTTGAGCAACGCCGAGAAATCGATGTCGCCGTCACCCGGCACGGTGAAGGTCCCGTTGAGGATGCAGTCCGGAAAGCTCCACTGGTTGTTGCGCGCCAGCTGCACCACGGCCTTGCGCACGTCCTTGAAGTGCACGTGGCAGACCCGGTCGATATGTTGCTGCAGCACGCTCAGGGGATCGCCACCGCCCATGTAGCAATGGCCGGCATCGAACAGCAGGCCGACGTCCGGAGAGGTCAGCGCCATCAGCCGGGCGATGTCCTCGGGCGCTTCCACATAGGCGCCCATGTGGTGGTGATAGGCCAGGCGCAGGCCCTGGCTCAGGGTGAAGGCGGCCAGGCGATCGAGCTTCTCGGCATAGGCCTGCCAGGCGGCGTCGCTGTGGAAGCGCGGTCGTTCGATCAGCGGCCGGCGCTGCCCCTGGATGGAGCCGGCCACCTCGCCGTAGACCAGCACCTTGGCGCCGTTCTCGGCCAGCAGCCGGCAATGCGGACGGATCGCCTCGATCTCGGCCTCGACATCCCGGTGCGCCAGGCCACTGGAATACCAGCCGGACACCAGCTCCAGGTCATGCTGGCCGAGTACCTCGCCCAGCGCCTTGGGCTCGCTGGGAAACTTGCCGCCCAGCTCGAAGCCCTGGAAGCCGATTTCCTTGCCCTCGCGCAGGATGGTCGCAAGCGGGGTGTCGCCGCCCAGGGCCGGCAGGTCGTCGTTGGCCCAGGAGATGGGGTTGATGCCGATCTTGAGTTGTTGTGCGGTCATGTCGGAGCTGCTCGTCAGGAGGCGATCAGGCGCGGGCGTCGCGCCAGGCCTGGATCAGGAATTCGAAGTTGCTGCGGATCTGCGCGACCAGCGCACGGTCGTCGATCTCGCCGGCCAGCCAGGCCCGACTCGGCTGGGCGAAGATGGTCCGGCCCACGGCGAAGCCCTGGCAGCGCTGGCTGGCACTGGCCTGACGAAAGCCCTCGGCCAACTCCTCGGCTGGGGCGTTGAGGCCCAGCAGCACCACGCCCTGGCAATGGGGATCGCGTTCGGCGATCAACTGGTCGAGTTGCTGCCAGACGGCGGCCGGCTGCGCCTCGATCTTCCACCACTCGGGATAGATGCCCAGGTTGTACAGCCGCTTGATGGCGCGATAGAGCACGTCCGGCCGGCTGGAGGCATGGTTCTTCGGTGGGATGACCTCCAGCAGGAGTTCATGACCGCTGGCCTGGGCCGCTTCATACAGCCCCTTGAGCTGAGCCTCCTGCTCCAGCCGCAGCAGCGGCTCGTCATCGGGGTGGAATTGCACCAGGCACTTGATGATCTGCTCGCTCGGCCAGCTCAGCAGGGTGCTGCCCACCGAACGGCCATGCTCGAAGGCCAGCGGCCGCGAGTTCTGCAGCTCCACCGGGCGCGCTACCCACCAGCCGCGACCGCTGGCGGCGTTCAGGGCGTCCTGGCCGAAGCGCTCGTCGGCCAGCAACCCGACGTCGGCGGCCACACCCTTACGCTTCAGGTCCTGCTCGACCTCGGCGATGGCCTGGACGAACAGCTGCTTGAGCGCCGGAATCCGCGCCGGGTCGGCGCCCACCTGCTGAGCGCTTTCCACCAGCTGGTAGCGGTGATCGAAGGCGAAGATGAACAGCGGCTGCCACTGGCGTCGCCGCGTACTGACCCGGTGCAGGCGGGTCAGCACCGGATCGAGGTCGGGCCGAGTGATGGGCACCGGACTGTGGTTGAGGTAATCCAGCTCGGCCAGGGTCGGCATGGCTGGGGCGCAGCCATGGCGCGATACCACCAGCCCGCCGCAGGCATTGGCCAGCCGGCAGCATTCGGCATCGTCGCCGCCGGTGAGCCAGCCGCGCAGGAAGCCGGACATGAAGGCATCGCCCGCACCCAGTACATTGAGCACCTCGACGCGGATGCCGCGATGGATCTCGCCCTCCTCGAGACGCCCCGGAATGGCGCCATGGAGCACCGTGCAGCCCTGGGCGCCGAGCTTGACCACCAGGGTCGCCGCGGTCACCTCGCGCACCCGGCGCAGGGCGGTGAGCAGGTCTTCGCTGCCCCCGGCGATCTGGAACTCCTCCTCGGTGCCCACCACCAGGTCGAAGCGCGGCAGGATGCGCTGCACATGGGCGCTGACCTCGGCACTGGCGATGAAACGGGTCTCGCCATCGGCCTTGCCGGTCAGGCCCCAGAGCACCGGGCGGTAATCGATGTCCAGCACCCGCTTCACGCCGTTGCGCTCGGCGTAGTCCAAGGCGCGGCTGCTGGCCTGGAACACGCCCTCGGTGGAGAAGTGGGTACCGGTGATCAACAGCGCCTTGGCGCTGGCGATGAAGGCCTCGTCGATGTCGTCCGCGCCCAGCGCCATGTCGGCGCAATTCTCGCGATAGAACACCAGGGGAAAGGTCTCGCGGTCCTTGATGCCCAGCAGCACCAGGGCGGTGAGGCGCTCGTGATCTACCTGGATGCCACGGGTATCGCAGCCTTCCTGCTTCAGCGCCTGGGTTAGGAAGCGGCCCATGTGGTCGTCGCCGACCCGGGTCAGCATCGCCGACTTCAGCCCCAGGCGCGCGGTGCCGAAGGCGATGTTGGCGGAGGATCCCCCCAGGTACTTGGCGAAGCTGCTGACGTCCTCCAGCGGCGCCCCGATCTGCTGCGCATAGAGGTCGACGCCCAGTCGCCCCAGGCAGATGACATCCAACTGGCGCCCGCTGGCGAAGAAATGATCACCCATGGGTGGCTCCTGTTTATTGTTATCGGCCAACCGCGCGGACCCGAGGGGCCGAACGTGTGAGTGAGCTCAGGCTAGAACGACGCCGCGGACAAATCAACAAATTTTCCAAATAAGATTTTATGGAATTTAATTTCCATAACTGGCGTACACTGCTATTGCCGCCCCACTTCGACGCCGCCCGGCGAATGGGTTAAGTTGCCGGCACAAGAATCCCTACCGTGAGATAGCCCATGTCCTCCGACTCCCCGGCCGACGCCCCCCTCAGCAGCGCGCCGCTGGCCGATCCGCCCGGCAACGTCGAGCAGTTGCTGGCCTGCATCGCCCGTGACTACGAGGCCCTGCCGCGCCAGCTGAAACGGGTGGCCGCCTATGTCAGCCAGCAGAGCGACAGGGTCATGGTCGATCGCATCAGCGACATCGCCGGGCAGTGCGAGGTGCATCCCTCGGCCATCGTGCGCTTCTCCCAGCGCTTCGGCTTCAAGGGCTTCAGCGAGATGCAGGCGCTGTTTCGCGAGGCCTACACCCACAAGACCACGCCGGTACAGAACTACCAGCAGCGCATCCGCAGCATGATCGCCAACAAGAGCCAGCGCGCCAGCAGCGGCGATCTGGCCCGGGAGTGCATCAACGCCACCCGCTCGGGGCTGGATCGACTCGCTGAGGAACTGGACGACGCCGCCTTCGACAAGGCCGTCGACCTACTGGTGAACGCCGAGAACATCTATGTGGTGGGGGTGCGCCGCTCCTTCGCCGTGGCCGACTACCTGGTCTACAACCTGCAGCACACCAACAAGCGCATCCACCTCATCACCGGCCTGGGCGGCGGCTATCGCGAGCAGATGCGCAGCATCGCCCAGGACGACCTGCTGATCGCCATCAGCTTCAGCCCCTACGGCAAGGAAAGTCAGCAGTGCGTGCGCATCGCCCAGCACCACAAGGCCAAGACGCTGATCATCACCGACAGCAATCTCTCGCCGCTGGCGAAGCGCGCCGATGCCTTGCTGCTGGTCAACGAAGGCAGCGCCTTCGCCTTCCGCTCCCTGAGCGCCACCCTCTGCCTGTGCCAGGCGCTGTTCCTGGCCTTGGGCTATCGCCTGGAGCTGAAGATGGACGAGATCCAGCTGCCGCTGGACGAGGACGACTAGTCGGGAGCGGCCGGGCACAGCAACTGAACAAGCCCCGGCCGGGCTGCGCAAACGCTTGATCGACAAACAGAAATTTCTTGAGCAGAAGGCTTGACAGCCACCGGCACCTTGCCAATAATGCGCGCCTCGGATGGCTACGTAGCTCAGCTGGTTAGAGCATAGCATTCATAATGCTGGGGTCCGGGGTTCAAGTCCCTGCGTAGCCACCACCTATTTCCAAGGGTCAGCGTAAGCTGACCCTTTTTTATTGCCCAGATTTTTTCGCTTCCCTGAAAATCACCGCTACAGACCGGCACCGCCTTAAGTGCCCTCTCCCTCCGGGAAAGGGTAGCGCGCTCCGCCTTGGCTTGAGAGAGCCTTTCCCGCCCCCACGAAAAAGCCCGGCCTAAGCCGGGCTCTATCACCGCGCAAGACGCCTACAGGGCGACCTTCTGCTTGCTCTCCACCTCTTCCGCAACAGCGTCCTGGGTCTCGATGGACTGCACCAGCGCCTTGGAACTGAAGGCCCGCAGGTCGCGCAGGAAGTTGTCGCGCCAGGAGGCCAGATCCGCCTGACGAATCACCCGCATCATGTCTTCGTAGCGCGACTTGCGCTCTTCCAGCGGCATGCGCAGCGCCCGGTCCAGCGCCTCGGCCATGCCGACATGGTCATAGGGATTCACGATCAGCGCCGAGTTGAGCTCCCGCGCTGCCCCGGCAAAGCGCGACAGCACCAGCACGCCCGGATTTTCCGGGTCCTGGGCCGCCACGTATTCCTTGGCCACCAGGTTCATGCCATCCCGCAGCGGCGTCACCAGGCCGACGTCGGAGGAGCGGAACAGCCCCATCACCGTGCGCCGGTCGTAGCTCTTGTTCAGGTAGCGGATCGGCGTCCAGTCCAGCTCGGAGAAATGGCCGTTGATATGGCCGGCATGACTCTCCAGCTGACGCCGGATGTTCTGGTAGGACACCACGTCCGCCCGCGACGAAGGCGCGATCTGCACGAACTGCACCGCTCGGTGATGCTCGGGGAAATGCTCCAGCAGCTTCTCGAAGGCCTGGAAGCGTTCCACCAGCCCCTTGGAATAGTCGAGGCGGTCGACGCTGACGATGGTCTTGTAGGGCACGCCCTCGATGCTGCGCGAGATGAACTGGCGCCGCGTGCGATAGGACTCCGCCTGCTTCTGGATCACGTCCGGCATCACGCCGATGGGATAGACGCCAACCCGGAAGTTATGACCGTAGGCGGTCAGGCTGCCGTCCTTCTCCAGCACGCCGCGCACCTCACGGGTGATGTAGTCCTGGAAGGCCAGCTGGTCGGTGTCGGTCTGGAAGCCGATCAGGTCATAGAAGCACAGGGTCTTGAGCAATTCGTTGTGCGGCGGGATGGCGGTGAGGATCTCCGGTGCCGGGAAGGGAATGTGCAGGAAGAACCCGATGCGGTTGCGAATGCCCAGCATGCGGCAGGCTTCGGCGAAGGGAATCAGGTGGTAGTCGTGCACCCAGATGATGTCATCGGGCTTGAGCAGCGGCTTCAGGCGTTCGGCCATGGCCATGTTGACGCGGCGATAGCCGTCGTACTCTTCACGGTTGTAACGCGCCAGGTCGATCCGGTAGTGGAAGATCGGCCAGAGGGTGGCGTTGGAGAAGCCGCGATAGTAGTGGTCGTAGTCGCGCTTGGTCAGGCCGAAGGTCACGTAGTCGATGTTGTCCTTGGTCTGGGTCTTGGCCGGCCCGTTTTCCTTGACCGTCTCGCCATTCCAGCCGAACCAGATGCCACCCGACTTGCGCAGGGCGTCCAGGACACCCACCGCCAGACCACCCGCGGTCGCCTTGCCTTCCTCGATCGGGGCCACCCGATTCGATACCACCACTAAACGGCTCATCCTAATCTCCTTGCTTATAATGTGGCGCGAGGTCACGGCTCAGCTGCTGCAGCCAGAGGGCTACCGCTTCCACCGAAGGCAGGCGGGTCTTGGCGACCGTCTCCCCCTCTCCTACCTTGACGGTCAGACCGCCTCGCGCATTGACGACAGTGAACCCCTCTTCATCGGTGCGATCGTCACCGAGAAACACCGGCAGGCAGCCGGCAAAGGGTTCCAGTTCGAGAAACCGGGCTATGGCCTCGCCCTTGCTCGCCGCAGCGGGCTTGAGTTCGAAGACGCACTTGCCCGGCTGCAACTTGAATTCGGGATGGTCGGCCGCGATGCCTTCGGCCAGTTCGCGTACCAGGGCCTCCTTGTCCGGCGCCTGGCGATAGTGCAGGGCGAAGGCCACGCTCTTGCGCTCCAGCAACAGGTCTGGATGTTCCGCCAGGGCCGCTTCGAGGCGGGCGCCGACCTGCGCCAGCACCGCGGCGTCCAGCGTCACCCGATGGATCTCGCCCTGGGGATCGCGCCATTCGGCGCCATGTACGCCAGCCGCCGGCAATTGCAGCGGCTGGGTGAACCCGTCGATCTCCGCCAGCGGTCGCCCGGATACCACGGCGACGCCGTGGTGCTGAGCCAACTGGTCGAGCGCAGCGAGGGTTTCGGCGGGAATGAAAACCTGCTCCGGACGTGGCTGCAATTCTGCCAGGGTGCCATCCAGATCGAAGAAGAAGGCCAGCGGCTGGCCCGATGAGGTGAGGCTGTCGAGGTCGATCATGGAAGGTACGACTGCCGGGTCATCGTATGGTTCGTTCACATCTTCCGGCGGTGCCGAGGAATTCCCCTTGCCGGCGCGTAGTCGGATTCAGGGAGATGCTCTAGCAGCCCTGCCTTTGGAGACCACCATGAACAAGCCCGACATCACCAAGACCCCCGAAGAGATCGACGACATCCAGGACCGCATGGGCGACATGCGCGAACTCGACTTCAGCGAGCGCAAGGATGAGCGCGGTGGTCGCATCGGCGACGAAATGGACGAGCGCGACTATGAAGGCCAATTTCCCGAAGAGCGCGTGCGCCAGGCCGGCATGACCGGTGGCGAGACCCTGGATCATCAGCCGACGATGGACGACGCCAGCCCTGAGACCCTGCTGGACGAGACCGGCGCGCGCTCGCCGACCGACTACGGCGATGCCTGGCCGAACGACAAGGAACTGAGCGTGGTCGAGGACAGCGACATCGGCGGCGGCTCCGGTCAGGACGAAGCCGAGCTGGGACGCAGCCATCCCCTGGACGGCCAGGCCTGGGACGGTGATACCAGCGAACCCAATGAAGCCGAAACGCTGAGAGACGCCCGTTACGCCGATCTGGACGCCAATGACGAAGACCTGGCCGGTGATGCCGGTCTGGACCTGGACGAAAAACGCGCCGATCACTGAAACCGCTGACGGCCTAGTCGAGCAGCGTACAGGCCATCACCAGCGCATCTTCCCGGCCGCCGACCGCGGGATAATAGTCCCGCCGGCGGCCGATCTCGTTGAAGCCATAGCGTTCATACAACCGATAGGCCGATTGGTTGCTGGCGCGCACCTCCAGGAAGCACTCGTTGGCCTTGGCCTTGCGCGCTTCCTGCAGCAGGTGTTCCAACAGCCGCAGGCCGAGTCCCCGTCCCTGGCTTTCCGGCTTGATGGTGATATTGAGCAGATGGGCCTCGTCGAGAATGACGTTGATCACCCCGTGCCCCACCTGCTGCTCGCCAGCCGTCATCACCCAGCAGTCGTAGGACCTGAGTGCATCGGTGAAGATGCCGCGGGTCCAGGGATGGCTGAAGGCCTGATATTCGATCTTCAATACCGTGTTCAGATCGGCTTCGGTCATCCGCCGAAAGCTCACCGCATCGTTCATTGCTGTTCCATCCAGCGGCGCCGCAACGGGCGCATGGTTTGCCAGAGCGCGGCCTTGGCGGCCGGCTCTTCCATCAAGATATCCAGGCCCGGCACCAGCCAGGCCGGTCCCAGGGCGGTGTCCCGCTCCACACCCGTGAGCTGAGCATCCTCGACGCCGCTGCAGCGTCGCGCGGCCACACCGATCAGCCAGAGCCCCAGGCCCTCGCCCAGGCGCTCCTGGTGCCCCGAGACGAAGCTCTGCACGAATTCACCGGCCGCCGCCGGTCCCTGGTCGAGTTGAACGCTGTTGAGCAGTGGCCAGCGAATGGGCTCTTCATTGACGATCCGCGGCGTGTCCGGCAGGCCGGCAGCGCGCAGCAGATCCCTCAACAGCAAATAGGCCGGATCCCGCGCCCCCAGGGTATCGCCGGTAGGCAACTCCAGCAGCAGCAGGCAGCGCCCGGCTTGCAACAGCTGCAGGGCGAAACGGGGCGCCGGCTCCCGCGGCGGTGGCGGCGCGCGTTCCGGTTCCGGCTCGGCCACGGGCGGCGCAGCTGGCTTCAGCGCCGCGGGTCGCGGGATCTCGATGCGCGGCCGATTCGCCGCCGGCGTCTCGGCTACGGCAGCGGCCGGCGCGGCCTTGGCCACCGGCTCCGGGCGTACCACCCGAGCCACGACGAGCGCCTCTGCCGGCTCCTCGACCCACAGGGCTTCCGGTCGCGAAGGCGCGGCGAAGGGCAACACCGTGCGCGGCACCCAGACATCCAGCTGCAACGCCTGCAGATAGGCGCGACGACGCACCTCGGCGGCACGCGAGGGGCTGGTGGAAGGGGCAGGGTCGGACATGGGCGGATCCTTCGGACACGCGGCGGGATAATTCGGGGCGGCATTGTCGCGCGGATCGCCCCGGATCGAAAGGCCGCCCTGCCCATCGGTCCCACCGCGGTCACATCGAAGGCTCTGGCGTCTGGAGTACAATGGCGCTTTTGTCTGGTGCGGTCCCCACCATGATCGACCCCAAACGCGTCCTGCGTACCCTCGCCGAACACTGGCACCTCATCGACCCCCTGTGCGCCCACTTCGACAGCGGCACCCTGGGCCTGGCCGAGTTGCGTGCCCGCCTGGCCGAACAACTGCCCGAACGCACGCCGGCCGACCTCACCGCCCTGCTCGACACCTGGATCCGCCTGGACATCCTGGTGCCGGTGGCCAAGAGCCCCAATCGCTTCGAGCTCAATGGCCAGATCCACGACTTCCTCGGCTATCTCAGGCGCGAACACCGGCTGGGCCTGTGCCTGGAGATCGAGGCCTACCTGCGTCATCTGGAGCGCCTCGCCGGCCACATCCGCGAAGCCTTCGACAACCGCGACGGCCCCGACCTCGTCCGCCAGCTGCGCCTGCTCGACATGCGCGTGCGCGATGTCCTCAAGAAGCTGGCCAACGATGGCCATGCCCTGGAAGGCGTCGCCGAGCGCGCCAAGACCAGCGATCGCCAGATCCCCCTACGCCAACGCTATGCCGAGGTGCTGGCCACCTGGGACGAATACGTCGAGCCGATGATCCAGCTGGTGGCCGCCGACGGCGCCTTCGAGCGCGGCGTCCATCGCGTCGAGCAGGTGCTCCTGCACCTGCTGGGCGAACAGCAGCGCCTCGGCCACCTAGTCGACGACGACCTGCTGCTGCGCACCCAGGCGCGCATCTTGGAGATGCACAACGCCGCCCAGCTGGCCCTACGCCGTGCCCGCGAATTGCTGCTGCCACTGCGCGAGGAAGCGCGCCGGCACAATGCCGTGACCCGGGGCGCCGCCCTGGCTCTGGCCACCATCCGCCGCAAGGGCCTCGACGCCGTGCCCCAGGCGGCCCTGCCCCTGTTCAGCCGACCGCAGAGCGTCTTTCTCGGCACCACCGCCCAGGTGGAAAGCTATGTCTACGCCCTGGCCCGCTTCGAGCCCAAGCCGGCGCGCTTTCCCAGCCAGGCCAGTCGTCCGCGCGACAGCGAGCGCCCGGCAGCGCCCCGCACCGCCCGCGAGATGCTCGATCTCTGCCGGGACGCCTTGCCGCTGCCCGATCTCATGGCCTGGCTGCTGGAGCAGGAGCCGACCGGCGACACCGACGAGTTGCTCTACTGGTTCTCGCGCCTGTCCCGCGATGCGCGCTTCCAGCGCCAGCGCCTGGACCGCCGCCACTACGACACCCTCGAACACCGCGTCAGCCTGTGCTCCTACGCCCTGACCGCCCGATCTCTCGCGAGCGACGCCCATGCAACTTGATCTCAACGAAATGACCCAGCTTGCGCCCATCTTCCGCGAGCTGTTCAAGGGCTATCACCTGTCCCGCAGCGAGCCCGAGAGCTACGCCCAGCTCAGCCAACAGCAGGACCAGTACCGCGCGCTGTTCCGCGCCCTCGGCTTCGAACTGGTCTGCGATCCGCGCGGCTTCTACTACTTCGTGCCCGAGCAAATGGGTGCCCAGGTCAACAAGACCGCCCAGCGCCTGGCGCTGTTCACCTTCATTCTGGTCGAGCACCTCGCCGACCAGGGTCGCGACCCGCTGGCCGTGCTCGATGGCGGCACCCTGGGCCGGCACGAGTTGCCCGCGCTGCTGGACAAGTACAGCGACCTCTTCCTGCAGGCCGAGGTCACCACCCAGGAAGAGCTGGAGGAAAAGATCCTGCGCCGCCTGACCCAGCTCGGCTTCGCCCTGGACAGCAACGGCACCTACCGCTTCCTGCCGCCCATGCACCGCTTCCTCGATGTCTGCCTGACCGTGCAGCAGGATCGCGACCTGGCCGCCGGCCTGCATGCCAGCGACCTGCCGCTGCCGGCCCCGACCCTGGCGGGCGACGAAGACGGCACCGAGCAGGAAGGCGCCGACGAGGATGACGAAGAGGCCGCCCTGGCCCGCGCCATCGCCGCAGAACGGGAGTTCGACCTATGATCCGCTACGGCATCAGCCGCTTCGCCCTGCTCAACACCGCCGGCTACAGCCTCGGCCTCTTCCCGCTGGAACAGCCGCTGTCGGTCTACGGCGCCAACAACCTGGGCAAGAGCGCCTCGATCAACGCCCTGCAATTCCCCATCCTGGCGCGGCTCTCCGACATGAGCTTCGGCAAATACAGCAACGAGCAGTCGCGCAAGTTCTACTTCGCCACCGACACCAGCTACATCCTCATCGAACTGCGCCTGGCCCATGGCCCCCACGTCATCGGCGTGGCCGGTCGCGGCCCGGGTGGCGGCTTCGGTCACCAGTTCTTCGCCTATGCCGGCGAACTGGACCTGGCCCACTACCAGCGCGACGGCGCCTGCCTGCGCCAGCGCGAGCTGTTCGCCAGCCTGGAACGCGCCGGCCTCAAGGCCTATGAGGTCAAGCCCGATGAATTGCGCCGCCTACTGGTCGGCGGCCATACCAGCATCCCGCTGGACCTGACCCTGATTCCGCTGCGCTCCACCAACGAACAGAGTCTCAAGACCTTCCGCGCCCTGTTCATCAACCTGCTGCACATGCGCGAGATCACCGCGGCCAAGCTAAAGCAGCTGTTTCTCGACGCCTTCGAGCACAGCCTGAGATCCGGCAGCGTCGACTACATCGCCGCCTGCGAGGAAGCCTTCCGCGATGTCCGCCGCATGGAGCAGGACTACCAATCCCTGGTCGCCGCCGGCCCGCTGGTGGAAGCCCTGGCCAATGGCGTCGAGCAGCGCGACCGCCTGAGGGGCAAGCTGCATCGCCTCTCGCCCCTGCTCGACAGCCTGCTCGGCACCTGGCAGCACTATGCCCTCGACCGCCGCGACGAACTCCTGGCCCAGACCGAACACTACCGCCAGGAACAGGATGGTCTGCAGCAGAGCCAGCGCGACGGCACCAGCGAACTCATGCGCCGCGAGCGCGAGATCAGCGGCCTGCAGCGCTGGCTCGCCGACCTGGCCCAGCTCAAGCACCGCTTCGCCCTGGTGGAGTCCACCGCCCCCCTCGAAGCCCAGCTGCTGGCGGCCAAGGATGCCCACGACGAACTGGCCGGCGCCCTGTCCCAGGCCCGTCAGTTCAGCAGCGAAGATCTGGACCAGCGCGTCCGCGAACTGGAACAGCGCCTCAAGGGGATTCGCCAGCAACTCGACCACGCCGACAACAACAGCTATGCCCGCCTGCGCGAGGAATTCAGCCAGGCCGACGTCGACCGCCTGATGCGGCTGTTCAATGGCCAGCTGTTCAGCCTGCCGCTCGGCCCCAAGGGCGTCGAACTGGCCGAAGACGGCAACTGGGTAAAGACCTTCGAAGGCATCCTGGCGCGTTTCGAGGGTGATCGCCTCGAACTGCCGGGCTTGTCCCTCGACCTTTCGGGGATCGAGCCACCCACCCTGCAAGCCCTGGCTGATCGCGCCGCGCTGCGTGATCAGAAGGACCGTCTGGAGCGCGAGCTCAAGCAACTCAAGGCCCAGCAGGGCGTCAGCGTCGACCGCCGGGCCAGCAAGGCCCAGGCCGAAGCCCTCTACCAGCAGGTCCTGGATGCCCAGAAGGCCCTGGAAGACTTCCGTCGCTGCCAGACCCTGGGTGCCGAGGAAAACGAAAAACTCGAACAGCTGGCCCAGCTGGAAGCCGCCCAGGACGAACTGAGACGCGCCGGTGACGCCTTCACCGAACGCGTCCAGCAACTTTCCGCCAAGCTGCAGCTGATCGGTCGTCAGCTGGCCGACCTGGAAGCCAAGGACCGCACCCTCGCCGATGCCCTGCGCCGCCGGCAGCTGCTCCCCACCGACCTGCCCCAGGGCATGCCCTTCATGGAAGCGGTGGACGATTCCCTGGAGAACCTGCTGCCGCTGCTCAACGACTACCAGGACACCTGGCAGGCCCTGCAGCGTGCCGACACCCAGATCGAGGCGCTCTATGCCCAGGTCCGTCTCAAGGGGGTAGCCAAGTTCGACAACGAAGAAGACCCCGAGCGTCGCCTGCAACTGCTGGTCAACGCCTATGCCCATCGCCAGGACGAAGCCCTGACCCTGGCCAAGGCCCGCCGCGCCGCCGTCACCGACATCGCCCGGACCCTGAGAAACATCCGCAGCGACTACGACAACCTCGAACACCAGCTGCAGCTGTTCAACCGCGAGATCAATCGCAAGCAGGTCTCCAACCTGGAGAGCTTCCGCATCGTCCTGGCGCCCAATAAGGAAGCGCTCAAGCACATCGACCAGATCATCCACAGCGCCGGCCAGTACGAGGAAGGCGAGACCCTATCGGTGTTCGATCTCACCCAGGACAGCAGCCAGGACCAGAAGAACGAGGACGCCAAGGAATACCTGGCACGCCTGGTGGCCGCCAACGGCAACCAGCTCGGCCTCAAGGACCTCTTCGAGCTGGCCTTCGAGATCACCAAGCAGGGCGACCAGCCGATCCTGCACACCGACATCGACGGCGCCGCCTCCAACGGCACCACCATGACCATCAAGGCGCTCACCAACATGTACCTGTTGCTGCACCTGATGGACCGGGAACAGGCCGCCAAGATCCGCCTTCCCTACTACCTGGACGAAGCCGCCGACATCGACGAACGCAACCAGCAGGCGCTGATCGAAACCAGCCAGCAGCTGGGCTTCGTGCCCATCCTGGCCAGCGTCAAACCCCAGGTCAGCGCCCAGGTCGCCATCGACCTCGAAGGCGGCAGCGGCCCCGGCGGCATCTACATCGACGAAGCCGACTGGAAGTACATCGCCAAACGCGACCTCGCCCTGCCCGAACCCGCTTGAGCCCTCTCCAGAACGCAAAAAGCCCGGCACATGCCGGGCTTTTTCTTGCTCGCGTAACGCTACGGTGGGTTGGGCTGAGCGCAGCGAAGCCCAACCTCCGGAAGACAACGTCGGCCCCCACCGCAGTTCTTTCGATGCCTGCAGCGGACCGCCATCCTTGGGCTTCACTGCGCTCAGCGCCAACCTACGACCTTAACCTCACGGGCGATTACGCATCTTCAGCTCAAACACAACAGCCCAGCGCAGCCGGGCTGTTGTGGCTGTTCTGCTCTTGCAGACCAAAGCAGCACTTGACCTCTCAAGCCTCCGCCATGCCACCTTTAATCCCCTCCCCGGGCAGAGGCTAGGGTGAGGGCAACCCCGGGCACGTGAGTTACTTTCGTCCGCTGATCTGGCTATTCGCCCAAGCGCCCTGGCCCTCGGCCAAA
>NZ_JAVHTY010000006.1 GCF_031085165.1 Pseudomonas sp. 102515
GGGGTTCGAGTCCCCTAGGGGACGCCATATTGCGGGAATAGCTCAGTTGGTAGAGCACGACCTTGCCAAGGTCGGGGTCGCGAGTTCGAGTCTCGTTTCCCGCTCCAAACAAACAAAGACACCGCCTCGGGGCGGTGTTTTTGTGTGCGTGTCCTTTACGCCCGCCAGACGCCCGGCACCTGGCCGGGCGCGAGCCTGTCACTGGGGCGTATAGATCTGGTCGAAGACCCCGCCATCGGCGAAGTGGGTCTTCTGGATACCGCTCCAGGGCCCGAATTCCTTCTGGGCATCGATCAATTCGAGCTTGGGAAAGCGATCGGCGTACTGCGCCAGGATCTGGGCATTGCGCGGACGCAGGAAGTTGTCTGCGGCGATCTTCTGGCCCTGGTCGGACCAGAGATACCTGAGGTAGTCCTCGGCCTCGGCGCGGGTGCCCTTCTTGTCGACGACACTGTCGACCACGCTCACCGGCGGCTCGGCCTGCACCGAGATGCTCGGATAGACCACCTCGAAGCCACCGCGACCGAATTCCCGGGCGATCATCTCGGCTTCGTTCTCGAAGGTCACCAGGACATCGCCCTGCTGGTTCTTCATGAAGGTGGTGGTAGCCGCGCGACCGCCGGTGTCCAGGATGGGTACGTGCTTGAACAGTTCGGCGACGAAGGTGCGGGCCTTCTGCTCGTCGCCGCCCGGTTGGCGCAGGGCGTAGGTCCAGGCGGAGAGGTAGGTGTAGCGACCGTTCCCGGAGGTCTTGGGGTTGGGCACGATCACCTGGACGCCATCCTTGAGCAGGTCGGGCCAGTCATGGATGCCCTTGGGGTTGCCCTGGCGGACGATGAGCACCGTGGCCGAGGTGAAGGGCGCACTGCGATCGGGCAGGCGGGTTTCCCAGTCCTTGGGCACCAGGCCGCGATCGGCCAGGGCCTGGATATCGGTGGCCTGGTTCATGGTGATGACGTCGGCCTGCAGGCCGTCGATGACCGCGCGCGCCTGCTTGCTGGAGCCGCCATGGGACATCTGGATCACCGGCGTTTCGCCGTGTTCGGCTTTCCAGTGCGCCTGGAAGGCCGGGTTGTAGTCCTTGTAGAAGTCACGCATGACGTCGTAGGAGACGTTGAGCAGCGGTGGGGCGGCCAGGACCTGGGCGCTGGCCGCCAGCGCGGTGGCGAGCAGGGTGAGGCGAAGGATCTTCATGGGGGCATCCTGCGAGTGGGGGGTGCAGGACTATAGCCTGTCGCCCTGGAGACGTGCAGAACGGCTGGAAATAAGCTCATGCGCGGCGACGGCAGTCGCTGCCGCCAATGGTAGACTTTCGCCCTTTCGCCTGCGGTTGGGCACGGCGCGGTGAACAAGGGCTCCTGATATGCGGTTGAGGTCGATCAAGCTGGCGGGATTCAAATCCTTCGTCGATCCGACGACGGTGAATTTCCCGAGCAACATGGCAGCGGTGGTCGGCCCCAACGGTTGCGGCAAGTCGAACATCATCGACGCCGTGCGCTGGGTGATGGGCGAGAGCTCGGCCAAGAATCTGCGCGGCGAGTCGATGACCGACGTCATCTTCAATGGCTCCAACAGCCGCAAGCCGGTGTCCCAGGCCTCCATCGAACTGATCTTCGACAACTCCGACCACACCCTGGTGGGCGAATACGCCAGCTACGCGGAAATCTCCATTCGCCGCCGGGTGACCCGCGAAGGCCAGAACACCTATTTCCTCAACGGCACCAAGTGCCGCCGGCGTGACATCACCGACATCTTCCTCGGTACCGGCCTGGGGCCGCGCAGCTATTCGATCATCGAGCAGGGGATGATCTCCAAGCTGATCGAGGCGCGCCCGGAGGACCTGCGACACTACATCGAGGAAGCCGCAGGCATCTCCAAGTACAAGGAGCGGCGGCGCGAGACCGAGAATCGCATTCGCCGGACCCAGGAGAATCTCGCCCGCCTGACCGACCTGCGCGAGGAGCTGGAGCGCCAGCTGGAGCGGTTGCACCGCCAGGCGCAGTCGGCCGAACGCTTCCAGGCGTTCAAGCAGGAGGAGCGGCAACTCAAGGCGCAATTGCAGGCGGTACGCTGGCGCGAGCTGGATGGCCGCGTCGGGCAGCGCGAAAAGGTGATCCGCGACCAGGAGACCGCCCTCGAGGCCCTGACCGCCGAGCAGCGCCAGGCGGACGCCGGCATCGAGCGGCTGCGCGACGGTCATCATGAGCTCAGCGAAGCCTTCAATCTGGTGCAGGGTCGCTTCTACTCCCTGGGTGGTGACATCGCCCGCCTGGAGCAGACCATCCAGCATGGTCAGCAGCGCCAGCGCCAGTTGCAGGACGACCTGCGCGAAGCCGAGCAGGCCCGCAGCGAGGCCGAGTCCCACCTGGAGCACGACCGGGTGTTGCTCGCCACCTTCGAAGAAGAGCTGGCGATGCTCGAACCCGAGGAAGAGGCGGCACGGGCGCTGGGCGAGGAGGGCAGTGCCGCGCTGGAAGAGGCGGAGGCGGCCCTGGCGGACTGGCAGCAGCGCTGGGAGTCGCTCAGCGCCGCGAGCATCGAGCCGCAACGGGACGCGGACGTGCAGCAGGCACGCATCCGCTCTCTGGAGCAGAGTCTGGAACGCGGCGTGGACCGTCAGCGTCGCCTGCGCGACGAGCGGACCCTGCTGGGCGAGGACGGTCCGTCCGAGCGGCTGGTCATGCTCGAAGAGCAGATCGCCGAAGACGAGTTGCTGCTGGAAGGCCTGGCCGAACAGGAATTGCAGGTCGGCGAGGGCTTGCAGCGACTGAGGGAAGAATTGCTGGGGCTGGCCAATGACCAGAGTCAGCGTCAGGGCGAATTGCAGCGGCTGGAAGGCCGCATCGCCTCGCTGGAAGCCCTGCAGCAGGCGGCGCTGGCCCCCGATACCGGCGCGGCTCAATGGCTCGAAGCCGAGGGACTCGCCGCGGCGCCGCAGCTGGCGGACGAGGTCCAGGTCACTCCCGGTTGGGAACTGGCGGTGGAAACCGTCCTCGGCAGTGACCTGCAGGCGGTCTGTCTGGATGATCTGGAGGCCCTGCGTCTCGATAGCTTCGCCAGTGGCGCCCTGAACCTGGCGCTGCCCGGTTCGGTGGCGGTGGCGGTGGGCAGCCTGCTGGAGCAGGTGCAGGCACCGCGCGACCTGTCGCCCTGGCTGGGTCAGGTGCTGATCGCGAACAGTTACGACGAAGCGCTGACGCGGCGGGCGGCCCTGGCTCCGGGGCAGAGTCTGATCACGCCGGAAGGCTACTGGCTCTCCCGGCATTTCCTGCGCGTGCGGCGGGCCCAGGCGGCCGAAGGCAGTGTCCTGGCCCGCGGCCGCGAACTGGAGGAATTGCAGGCGCGGCGCCTGGAGCTGAGCGAGGCGCTCGCCCTCCAGGAAGCGCGGCTGGAAGAGCGTCGCGCGGCCCAGCAGCGGCTGGAAGGCGAGCGCGAAGAGGCGCGGCGGCGCCAGCAGCAGGAGCAGCAGCGGCTGGCCGAGTCGCGCGCCCAGCTGTCCGCTCAGCAGGCACGGGCCGAACAGTTGAGCATCCGTCGCCGGCAGCTGGAGGCCGAACTCAAGGATGTCGAGCAGCAGCTGGCGCATGAGCAGGAAGAGTTGGGCGAATGCCGGTTGCGCCTGCAGGACGCCCTGGACGCCATGGCCGTGGATACCCAGCAGCGCGCGCAATTGCAGGAACAGCGCGACCGTCATCGGCAGGCGGTGGAAGCGGCGCGGCAGCGCCAGCGCCAGGCTCAGGAACAACTTCATCAATTGACGGTGCGCCTGACCACCCTGAGAGCCCAGCGACAGTCGACACTCCAGGCGCTGGAGCGGCTGGAGTTGCAGACCGCGCGCCTCGGTGAGCGCTGCGAGCAGCTCAATCTCAACCTGGAGGAAGGCGGCGAGCCCCTCGACGAATTACGACTGCGCCTGGAGGAATTGCTGGAGCGGCGTCTGCAGGTGGACGAGGAGATGTGTACGGCGCGGCTGGCGCTGGAGGATGCCGATCGGCAGTTGCGTGATTTCGAGCGACGGCGCCTGCAGGCGGAACAGCAGGCCACGCTGCTGCGCGGCCAGCTGGAGCAGCAGCGCCTGGAGTGGCAGGGCCTGGCGACCCGCCGCAGTGGCTTCGCTGAGCAGCTGGCGGCCGATGGCTACGACCTGGCGACGGTGATCGCGACCCTGCCCGCGGAGGCCAGCGAGGCCGCCTGGGAAGAGCAGCTGGACGCCGTCGCGGCGCGGATCGCCCGGCTCGGACCGATCAACCTGGCGGCCATCGACGAATATCAGCAACAGGCCGAGCGCAAGACCTATCTGGATGCCCAGAACGCCGATCTGGTGGAGGCACTGGAGACGCTGGAAAGCGTCATCCGCAAGATCGATCGGGAAACCCGCAATCGTTTCAAGGATACCTTCGACCAGATCAATCATGGCCTGCAGGCGCTGTTCCCAAAAGTTTTCGGGGGTGGCAGTGCCTACCTGGAACTTACTGGGGAAGATTTACTCGATACCGGGGTTGCGATCATGGCGCGGCCGCCGGGCAAGAAGAACAGCACCATTCATTTGTTGTCGGGTGGCGAAAAGGCCCTGACGGCACTGGCGCTGGTCTTTGCCATCTTCCAGTTGAATCCGGCGCCGTTCTGCATGCTCGATGAAGTGGATGCGCCCCTGGATGACGCCAACGTCGGCCGCTATGCCCGACTGGTCAAGAGCATGTCGGAGAAGGTGCAGTTCATTTACATCACGCACAACAAGATCGCCATGGAGCTGGCCGATCAGTTGCTGGGTGTGACCATGCACGAACCGGGCTGTTCACGGCTGGTGGCGGTGGATGTGGAAGAGGCGGTGGCCATGGTCGATGCCTAGTGCCCCACAGCCTCGCGGGTTGGCGGTGTAAAGTTGGCAGAAGTCGTGCTAGCTTATGGCCGCGCTAGCGGTAAGTGGAAAAAGCTAGGAAGAACACTGACTTGGCGTAGGTTTCGGAGGTTTTGGAAAGACCTCGCAAGCGTCGACTTTCCAAAGTTTCCCGACAGTGTCGGTCCATTATTTTCACAGGGGTATGTCTTTTTCATGGATATGGGTCTGCGCGAGTGGCTGATCATCATCGGCGTCATCGTCATCGCCGGTATTCTGTTCGATGGTTGGCGTCGCATGAGCGGCAAGGGCAAGCTCAAGTTCAAACTTGACCAGTCGCTGAACAACCATCCGGAACACGAGGACGAGGATCCGGAAATCGTTGGCCCGACACGGGTGATAGAGCCCAAGGAGCCATCCCTGGATGATCCGGGCGAGCCGACGCCGCCGCGCTCCAACCAGCGCAAGCGCCGCGATGAGCGCCGTGAAGAACCCAGTGCCGACAGCTTCGACCTGTCTGCCAGCGATGAAGGCCTGGCAGGCCTGGCCGTCGATTCCGATGAGGTCGCCACCCGTGGTCGCGACAAGCCGCGCAAGGACAAGCCGCTGAGCAGCAAGGCGCCCGAGCGCGAGCCGGTCAGCGAGCCCGTCAGCCCGGGCAGCGGTCAGGCCGCCATGGCGCCGGTGGACGAGGTGCTGGTGATCAACGTCATCTCCCGAGACGAGAAGGGCTTTTCCGGTCCGGCGCTGCTGCAGAGCATCCTGGAAAGCGGGCTGCGCTTCGGCGACATGGATATCTTCCATCGTCACGAGAGCATGTCGGGCAATGGCGAGGTGCTGTTCTCCATGGCCAACGCCGTGCGTCCGGGCACCTTCGACCTGGATGCCATCGACGACTTCCATACCCCGGCGGTGAGCTTCTTCCTGGGTCTGCCCGGTCCGCGCCATCCCAAGCAGGCCTTCGACCTGATGGTGGCAGCGGCGCGCAAGCTGTCGTCCGAGCTCAATGGCGAGCTGAAGGACGAGCAGCGTAGCGTCATGACCGCCCAGACCATCGAACACTACCGCCAGCGCATCGTCGATTTCGAACGCAAGAGCCTGATGCTCAAGCGTTGATCGTGCCGGAGCGAACCAAGAGCAGCCTCGGCTGCTCTTTTTGTTTGTAAGTTTTACCGCGGCGCCAGGGGTGCCGCCAGGGCCACCCCTGGGTGGCGACAGTGAGAGACCGCCATGACCGACGCCCAAGATGCCGTCACCCGGATCGCCGCCCTGCGCAGCGAGATCGACGCCCACAACTACCGCTACTATGTGCTGGACGAGCCGAGCGTGCCCGATGCCGAGTACGACCGGCTGTTCGGCGAACTCAAGGCGCTGGAGGCCGACCATCCCGAGCTGGTGACGCCCGACTCGCCCACCCAGCGGGTCAGCGGCTCGGCCCTGGCCGCCTTTGGCACCATTCGTCACGAGGTGCCCATGCTCAGCCTGGGCAATGCCTTCGCCGACGAGAACCTGCAGGATTTCGACCGCAGTGTCGGCAAGCGCCTGCGTGAGGAATTCGGCGAGACCGACTTCGCCGGACCGGATTCCGGCGTCGAGTACACCTGCGAGCCCAAGCTCGATGGCCTGGCGGTCAGCCTGCTGTACGAGAACGGCCTGTTGACCCGCGGTGCCACGCGCGGCGACGGCACCACCGGCGAAGACATCACCACCAATGTGCGCACCATCCGCAACGTCCCGCTGCGCCTGCAGGGCGAAGGGTGGCCGGCGGTGCTGGAGGTGCGTGGCGAGGTGTTCATGTCCCGCGCCGGTTTCGAGACGCTCAATGCCCGGGCCATGGAGAGCGGCGGCAAGACCTTCGCCAATCCGCGCAACGCCGCGGCCGGTAGCCTGCGCCAGCTGGACTCGCGGATCACCGCCCAGCGGCCGCTGGAGTTCTGCGCCTATGGCTTCGGCCGCGTCGAAGGCGGGACGCTGCCGGAGACCCAGTACGACATTCTCCAGCAGCTCCGGAAGTGGGGCATTCCCATCAGTCGCGAGCTGCGCAAGGTGCAGGGCGCGGAAGGTTGTCGTGCCTACTACCAGGACATCGGCCAGCGCCGCGATGCCCTGGCCTACGAGATCGACGGCGTGGTCTACAAGGTCAATCGGCTCGACTGGCAGGGCGAGCTGGGTTTCCGCGCCCGGGAACCGCGCTGGGCGTTGGCGCACAAGTTTCCCGCCCGGGAAGAGCTGACCGAATTGCTCAATGTCGAATTCCAGGTGGGGCGTACCGGTGCCATCACCCCCGTGGCCCGACTCAAGCCGGTGCAGGTGGCAGGCGTCACCGTGACCAATGCCACCCTGCACAACATGGACGAGATCGCCCGGTTGGGCGTGATGATCGGCGACAGCGTGATCGTGCGCCGCGCCGGCGATGTCATCCCGCAGATCATGCAGGTGGTGCCGGAGCGGCGGCCGGCGGATGCTCGGCCGGTGGCGATCCCCACCCAGTGCCCGGTGTGCGGTTCGGCGGTGGAACGCACCCAACTGATCAAGCGCGGCAAGGGCAAGGAGTCGGTCAGCGAAGGCGTGGTCTATCGCTGTGTCGGCCGCCTGGCCTGCCAGGCGCAACTCAAGCAGGCGATCATCCACTTCGCCTCGCGGCGCGCCATGGACATCGACGGCCTCGGCGATCGCATCGTCGAGCAACTGGTGGACCGCGACCTGGTGAAATCGCCGGCCGATCTGTACATTCTGACCTACGAGCAGGTGGTCGAGCTGGAAGGCTTCGCCGAGGTGTCCAGCCGCAATCTGCTGGCGGCCATCGAAGCCAGCCGCCAGCCTGCGCTGGCCCGCTTCATCTTCGCCCTAGGCATCCCCGAGGTGGGCGAAGAGACCGCCAAGCGCCTGGCGCGCGCCCTGGGTAGTCTGCAGCGCATCCGCGAGGCGCTGCCCGAGGTGCTGGTCTATCTGCCGGACATCGGGCCGGAGGTGGCCTTCGAGATCCACAACTTTTTCCAGTCCGCGCACAACCGCGAGGTCCTGGAGGCGCTGCTGGCCAACGGTATCGCGCTGGCGGACGAGGGCGAGGTGCATGCGGAGTTCTCCGGCTATGCCGCCTTCGCCGACTTCCTCGACCAGCTGCACATTCCCTATCTGGGCAAGACCGGCGCCAAGGCCCTGGCCGCCGCCTTTCCCAGCCTGGCGGCCCTGATCGAGGGCTCGCAGGACTGGCTGACCTTCAAGACCCTCTCCGGTCTCAATGAGCGGGCCAGGCAGGGGCTGCGCGAGTACTTCGCCAAGGCGGACAACGTCACCCGGGCGCTGGCCATCGAGGCCCAGCTCAAGGCCTTCGGCATGCACTGGGAGAGTACCCGGCAGGCAGTGCGGGGTCTGCCTTTCGCCGGCCAGACCTGGGTGCTCACCGGAACGCTGGAGGCCATGAGTCGTGACGAGGCCAAGGAACGCCTGGAAGCCCTGGGCGCCAAGGTCTCGGGTTCGGTATCGGCCAAGACCGCCGTGGTGGTCGCCGGCCCGGGGGCGGGCTCCAAGCTGACCAAGGCGAACGAGCTGGGGGTCAAGGTGCTGGACGAGGACGCCTTCCTGCAGATCCTTGCAGCTCAGGGTGTTCGCTGAATAGGAAAGATCAGGCCCGCAGGGGCCGATCTTCTTGGTCTTGCCAATAGGCGTAGTTGTTGTTCAACGATAACGAAGCGGTAATTAGGAAAATAGGCGTATTTGGCGTTTCGTTTAATGGCTGCAGGTCGTGAGCTGCTAGCGTGGTTATCGAGTAAAAAGGGCTTCGCTTGATTAAGGCGAAGCCCTTTTTATTGGGCGGAACACATGCGCCCCTTCAAGCGGAGCGAGATGCGGGCGCGTGGGCCAGTTGTTCTTTCTGGAGAGAATCTTCCACCATGATGATCGCCTGGGTCTTCTGGCGATAACCCTGGGGATTGAGCGACTGCCAGCGCCAAGCATCTTCCAGCATGGTGGCGAGGCTGCGTTCGGCACGCCAGCCGAGTTCCTGCCAGGCCTTTTCCGGATCCGCCCAGCACTGGGCCACATCGCCCGCGCGTCGCGGGGCGAGGCGGCAGGGGATGTCGCGACCCAGCTGCTGTTCCAGGATCGCCACCACCTCCTTGACCGAATGCCCGCGCCCGGTACCCAGGTTCCAGGTCGAGACGCCCGGGCGTCTGGCCAGGGTATTTAGCGCCGCCAGGTGGCCACGGGCTAGATCCTGCACATGGATGTAGTCACGGACGCCGGTGCCATCGGGCGTCGGGTAGTTGTCGCCATACACCTCCAGCCAGGGCCGGCGGCCGCTGGCCACCTGCAGGAGGTAGGGCACCAGGTTGTTGGGCGTGCCCTGGGGGTCCTCGCCGATCAGCCCGGAGGGATGGGCGCCGATGGGGTTGAAGTAGCGCAGCACGGCAACGGACCAGCGTGGATCGGCCCCGGCGAGCCCGCGCAGTACCTGCTCGGCCATGAGTTTCGACTGGCCGTAGGGGTTGGCCGGCTCCGCGGTCGGGCAGCTTTCGCTGATCGGCGGAATGCAGTGGCCGTAGACGGTGGCGGAAGAGCTGAAGACCAGCTGGTGCACCCCGGCGGCGGCCATGGCCTGGCAGAGCGCCAGGGTGCCGCCGACGTTGTTGTCGAAATAGCGCAGGGGGTGCCGCACGCTTTCGCCGACCGCCTTGAGTCCGGCGAAATGCAGGACTCCGGTGATCGGCAGCTCCTGGAACAGTCGATCCAAGAGCGGGCGATCCCGTACATCACCGCGTACGAAGAGGGGCGCCCGCCCAGCCAGGGTGGCGATGCGCTGCACGGCCTCCATTCGGCTGTTGACCAGGTTGTCCAGTATCACCACCTCGTGGCCCGCACGGAGCAGCTCCAACGTCGTATGAGAACCTATGTAGCCCGCGCCGCCCGTGATCATCAACATGCAACCGCCCTCGCCAAACCTGTAGCCATTCATTAGAAATAATTATTTTGTACAGACTCGGGCATAAATAACGCTTCGCTTGGGTTTTAATCGAGCGAAGCGTTAGTTGTGCCAATTCATCGAGTAGACGTTGTTCTGAAGTTGAATGGCGATATTGGTTCTAGCGAAGCGGAAGTTCATCGATAAAGTTATGAACCCTTGCCGGTTGGACAAGTCGATAACGTTGCTCGATATCGCGCATTCCGACTGCCGATACCTTCGGGAGGGTCTCTGGACGTTTTGCAAGTTGCCAAGCCACCGGCCGAGGCGCGGCTGTTTCGCCGCCCTCGGTCAGGCGTTCGATCTCACAGGAGCACACCATGAGTTGGGCCGGCCCCCATACCGAAACGATCGGCAAGACCAAACAGCCCGCGAGCGTTGCGGAGCGCCCCTGGGATCCCGCCAGGCCGCTCCTGCTATGCCTGGCCCATCTGCGCTGGAGCTTCGTCTACCAGCGTCCGCAGCACGAGATGGTGCGCTTCGCCGAGCACTACAACGTGCTCTATTGCGAAGAGCCCCTGGATGCCACGGATGGCCGTTCGCATCTGGAGGTGCGGGTGGAAGAGAACGGCGTGCGGGTATTGGTACCCCATCTGCCTCGCTGCCTTTCCGCGGAAGCGCGAGCCTGCGCCCAGCAGGAATTGCTGCAAACCTATCTGCAGGAGTTGCGGCGGCCGGTGGCGGTCGCCTGGTATTTCACACCCATGGCGCTGGACTATGCCGGCGAGATCCCGGCGCAGACCCTGGTCTATGACTGCATGGACGAACTCTCGGCCTTTCGCGGCGCGCCCCCGGCCCTGCTGCAGCGGGAGCGGGAATTGCTGCAGCGCGCCGACCTGGTGTTTACCGGGGGTTACAGCCTGTACGAGGCCAAGCGTGATCGCCATCCGCGGGTCTTTCCCTTTCCCAGTAGCGTGGACGTGGTGCATTTCGGCCAGGCCCGCGCGGTCCTGACGGAGCCTGCGGACCAGGCCGGTCTGGCGCAGCCTCGACTGGGGTTCTATGGCGTGATCGACGAGCGCCTGGATCTCGACCTGCTGGAGGCGGTGGCGCAGCGGCGTCCGCACTGGCAGTGGGTGATCCTGGGGCCGGTGGTCAAGATCGATCCCGCCAGCCTGCCGCAGCTGCCCAATCTGCATTACCTGGGCGGCAAGACCTATGACGAACTGCCCGCCTACCTGGCCGGTTGGGACGTGGCCCTGATGCCCTTTGCCCTGAACGAGGCGACGCGTTTCATCAGTCCCACCAAGACGCCCGAATACCTGGCGGGGGGCTGCCCGGTGGTGTCGACGCCCGTCACCGATGTGGTGCGCACCTACGGCGACAGCGGCGTGGTCTGGATCGCCGAAGGCGCCGAGGCTTTCGTCGCGGCCTGCGAGGCGGCCCTGGCCAGTCATGACCAGCGCGAGGCCTTTCTGGCTCGCGCCGATGCCCTGCTGACCGGGATGTCCTGGGACAGCACCTGTGACCTGATGCGGGAGAAGATCCAATGGCGGTAACGGCGCTGGAGCGTTTCGATTATCTGATCGTGGGGGCCGGGTTCGCCGGCAGCGTGCTGGCGGAGCGGCTGGCCGCGGGCCTGGGCAAGCGCGTGCTGGTGGTAGATCGGCGCCCGCACATCGGCGGCAATGCCTACGATCACTATGACGATGCCGGGGTGCTGGTGCATCGCTATGGTCCGCACATCTTCCACACCAATTCCCCGCGCATCGTCGACTACCTGTCGCGCTTCACCGAGTGGCGGCCCTACGAGCACCGGGTCCTGGCCGACGTCGCGGGTCAGCAGGTGCCCATTCCGATCAACCTGACCACCCTCAATCGCCTCTACGGCCTGGAACTGGACGAGCAGGGCGCCGAAGCCTTCCTGGCCGCACGCGCCGAGCCGGTCGAAGACATCCGCACCTCGGAGGACGTGGTGGTCAACCAGGTCGGGCGCGAACTCTACGAGACCTTCTTTCGCGGCTACACCCGCAAGCAATGGGGCCTGGATCCTGCGCAACTGGACCGTTCGGTGACGGCCCGGGTGCCGACGCGTACCACCACCGACGATCGCTACTTCGGCGACACCTTCCAGCAGATGCCACTGCACGGCTTCACCCGGATGTTCGAGCGGATGCTGGATCACCCCAACATCAAGGTGATGGTGAACACCGACTACCGCGAGATCCGCGAATTGATCCCCCATGAGCACCTGGTCTACAGCGGACCGATCGACGAGTTCTTCGATTATCGCTTCGGCCGGCTGCCGTATCGCTCCCTGCTTTTCAAGCACGAGACGCGCGATACGCCGCGCTTCCAGCCGGTGGCGGTGGTCAACTATCCCAGCGAAGCGGTGCCCTACACCCGCATCACCGAGTACAAGCACCTGACCGGTCAGACGCACGAGCGTACCAGCCTGACCTACGAATATCCCAGCGCTGAAGGCGAGCCCTACTACCCGATTCCGCGCCTGGAAAACGCCGAGCTTTACCGGCGCTACCAGCACCTGGCCGAGGCGACACCCAACGTCATCTTCATCGGCCGCCTGGGGACCTATCGCTACTACAACATGGACCAGGTGGTGGGTCAGGCGCTGGCCGCCTACAAGCGTATCGAGGAAGCGGAACGCGGGCCGGCGGCGGGGGAGAGCGCCGAACACCACGAAAGCCTGGCACGGCAGGCGCCGTGAGGGACGTGATGGCCGAACACTCGCCCTTCCAGAGTTTCTTCATGGCCGGCTTCGAATGCTCCAGCCACAGGCGCGCCGATGGCCGGCGCCTGGATCTGCTCGCCAGCACCGCCCATGACCGCTGGGCCGCGGAGGACTATCGCGCGGTGGCGGAGCAGGGGTTGCGCACCGTACGCGACGGCCTCCGCTGGCACCGGGTGGAGGCCCAGGCGGGTTGCTACGACTGGTCCAGTGTGCTGCCCCAGCTGCGGGCCGCCCGCGAGGCTGGCGTCCAGGTGATCTGGGATCTCTGCCACTACGGCTGGCCCGACCACCTGGATATCTGGCGACCGGCCTTCGTCGAGGCCTTCGCTCGCTATGCCGCTGCCTTCGCACGACTCCTGCGAGAGGAGGGCGAGACCGCGCCCTGCCTGGCGCCGGTCAACGAGATCTCTTTCTGGGCCTGGGCCGGGGGCGATCAGGGTCTATTCAACCCCAAGACCCGGGGGCGCGGCCAGGAACTCAAACACCAGCTGGTCCGCGCCAGCATCGCGGCGATCGACGCGATTCGCGCCGAGCTGCGCGGCGCCCGCTTCGTCCTTGCCGATCCGCTTATCAACGTGGTCGCGCGCCGTCCCGAGCAGCGCGAGGCCGCCGAGGCCCATCGCCAGGCGCAGTTCGAGGCCTGGGATCTGCTCAGTGGCCGGCAGTGGCCGGGTCTGGGTGGTCGCCCGGAGTATCTGGACATCCTTGGACTCAACTACTACCCGCATAATCAGTGGTATCTCGGTGGCGAAACCCTGGCGGTCGGTGATCCGGCTCATCGACCCCTGCAGGGCATGCTGACCGAGGTTCATCAACGCTACGGTCGACCGCTGCTGATCGCCGAGACCGGTGCCGAAGGCCCGGCGCGGGCCGCCTGGCTGGAACGCGTGGCCGATCAGGTCGGGCGGGCCCTGCGCCAGGGGGTGCCGGTGCAGGGCATCTGCCTCTATCCGGTGCTCGACTATCCCGGCTGGGACGATGACCGCCTTTGTCCCACCGGGCTGTTTGGCGTGGCCGACGGGGCAGGGCGCCGTGCGCTGCACCAGCCCCTTGCCGAGGTCCTGCGGCGCCAGCGCGAGGTACTGGCAGGCGGTACGGGACGATGAGCGCAGCGGAGCGCCGCGCGCGGCGGCGTGCCCAATGGCCCTTGCCGGAACGGGTCGGCGCCTTTCTCTGGCGCTATGTCCGCCTGCGACCCTGGCACTTCGGCGGCCTGCTGCTGCTGGTGGTCGGCGCGGCGAGCTGTGCGGTGGCGGTGCAATACGGCATGAAGCTGCTGGTCGATGCCATGGCCGATCCAGCCCGCCGGGTGGCGGTGTGGGGACCCTTCTGGCTGTTCATCTCGCTGATCGTGCTGGAGAACCTGTTCTGGCGCAGCGGTGGCTGGCTGGGCTGTCGGACCGTGGTGGCCAGTTGCGCCGATTTGCGCGTCGACCTGTTCCGCTATCTCACCGGCCATCCGATGCACTATTTTTCACAGCATTTCGCTGGCGCGCTGGGCAATCGCATCTCGGCCACCGGAGCAGCGGCTGGCGCCATCTACGGCGGCCTGGCCTGGAAGATCATGCCGCCCTGCATCGACTTCATCGGCGCGGTGGTGGTGCTCTGCACCGTGGACCTGCGCATGGCCGGGGCGCTGGTCGCCTTCGTGCTGATCGTGGCTCTGGCGATCACCGCCTTCGGCATCCGTGGGCGGGCGCGGCACCAGCGCTTCGCCGCCCAGTCGGCCCTCGTCGGTGGCGAACTGGTGGACCTGGTGCAGAACGTCTGGACCATCAAGGCCTTTTCCGCCCGGGAGCGCGAGGTGCAGCGACTGGCCCAGGCCATCGGCGTCGAGGCGCGCGCCCAGCGCAGCAGCTGGATGCATCTGGAACAGGCCCGGGTACTCCACGACACCTGCCTGTCGCTGATGGCCGGTGGCATGCTGGCCTGGGCCATCGCGCTGTGGACGCGCGGTAGCATCACCGCCGGCGACGTGGTCATGGTCAGCGCCCTGACCTTTCGTATCCTGCACGGCTCCCGCGACCTGGCCCTGGCGCTGGTGGACACCACCCAGCAACTGGGCGCCATCGGCGAAACGCTGCGTATCCTCATCCAGCCCCATGGCCAGAGCGATGTCGAGCGACCCCTGACCCAGGCGCGCGGAGCCCTGAGCTTCACTGGCGTGCACTATCGCTATCCCGATGGGCGTGAGGTGTTCAAGGGCTTCGAATTGGAGGTGCCGGCCGGGCAGAAGATCGGACTGGTGGGACCTTCGGGCGCCGGCAAGTCGACCCTGATCGGTCTGTTGCAGCGCCTGGACGATGTCCAGCAGGGGCGGATCTGCATCGATGGCGAGGACATCCGCACGGTCAGTCAGGACAGCCTGCGCCAGCGCATCGCCGTGGTGCCGCAGGAGACCGCGCTGTTCAATCGCAGCATCCGCGAGAACATCCGCTATGGCCGGCCGGAGGCCAGCGACGCCGAGGTGGAGGCGGCTGCCCGCCACGCCTATTGCGACGACTTCATCCGCGAGTTGCCACTGGGCTACGACACTCCGGTGGGGGAGCGCGGCGTCCTCCTTTCCGGTGGCCAGCGCCAGCGTCTGGGCATCGCCCGGGCCTTTCTCAAGGATGCGCGCATCCTCATTCTCGACGAAGCCACCTCGGCGCTGGACAGCCATTCCGAGACGGTCATCCAGCGGGCGCTGCTGGAGCTGATGGAAGGCCGCACCGTGGTGGCGGTGGCGCACCGGCTATCTACCCTGACCGGCTTCGACCGCATCCTGGTGCTGGAGCAGGGCGTCATCGTCGAGGACGGTCCGCCGCAACGGCTGCGCGAGGGGGAAGGCAGTTTCGCCGCCCTCTGGGAGCTGCAGGCGGCACCCTAGCGAACCTAAGTCCTTGTATGGCTTGCAACTTCGCCACAACCGAGTAGAATGACGCACCTCACCTCAGGGTGAGGCGTTATGGTGGCTCTGTCGGTCCCCCCGCAACGATCAACCGTGAACCCGGTCAGGCCCGGAAGGGAGCAGCCGCAGCGGTGATGTCGTGTGCCGGGGTGTGGCTGGCGGGGCCACCTCCATTTCTGCTAAGTGATTGTTTTACTTAGACATTCTCTGCTTCAGATTCCTTTGTGTGACAGCCGTTTAGCACCTTCATGTGTGACATAGAAGGGCGCTTGGCGCTGATCCTATCTGCTTTGCCTTCCCCAAGCAAAAGTCATCCTATACAGCCGTTCGTCCCCGCTGGATGGTCATGCTACGACTCAAGCTCCTGCTAACCTAGCCGATGTGATGGATATCTCACTACGGATGGTAAAGCTATGCCCCGCCTCAGTCTTGCTGAAGTTGTTGATGTAATCAGTCGTACTGCTGATAAAAAGCGGACGAAGATTTCTCAGATAAAAAATAAAACTGGCTATGCTCCACAATTTGACTTTTACAAACCGCTAAGAGAGTGTGTGGTAAGGAGTCATAAAAATGGAGACGTAGAAGCGTCTTTGAAAAGTCTCGTTGTTAATCTGACTGATATAAATAAGAAGAATAACTATCCAAAAGCAATTAAAGGCTATTTGAGATGGTATAAGAAACTTATGCCCTCTTGGACCTCGACCGAGCCTTATGTCTACAAGTTCCTAGATGTTGAAGTTAACGTAAACCCGGAAATGGGTATACTCATAGAGGATAAGCCTTGTTTGGTAAAGTTGTATTTCAAAGATGAACAGCTAAGCAAGCTCCATATCAATATCTATAACGCTTTGATGAGCAAGGCTTTTGGGGAAAAAAGAGACGTAGCAGTTCTCGATGTGAGGCGTGCTAAATTGCATATCTCTACGTTGAGTGACGCTGAAGTGGAAAAGTATCTAGATATGATAGATGCTGAGTTCTCGTACATTTCGGCGATGTGGGATAAGGTATAAGGGCTATGAAGAACTTGAAATGGATGTCTGTAGTTGCTCTGATGGGGGTCTGCATTTCTGCCAATGCAGAATGGCGAACCTTTGTCGAAGACGACGTTATTAGTGACGCTAAAACAGCAATGCTTGTAGGTGCCGTAGATGGCATGCACCGATTAGTGTTTGATTGCGATAGCTCAAGCCTGACGATGAGCTTACTTGAAGATGGTAAGTGGCGGGAAGGTATGAGAAGTGTTGGTGGAAAGCTTGTTGTAAAGGTTGATAAGGCTGAGAAGAATACTTTCTCAGTCACGCTACATCCGCGTAATGAAAAGACTATATCTATGCGGACAGAAGAAGTAGAAAAGATTAAAAAGTTGCTGGGGCAAGTTAGGGAAAGCAAGTCGAAGGTTTTGTTAGGTTTTGTTATTGAAAGCGCAGACATAAAATGGACCGGCGAAGCCGACACTTATGGGTCAACTAAAGCTGTTGACCAGTTTACCAAAGCCTGCGGAATATGATTAATAGAAGGGAGGCTATAGCCTCCCTCTCATCAGGCGGTGATCGTTGTAGCTATATCGCCACCGCAAAGCTCATTCAGAGCGAACAGAAACTTCTCCTCATCTCCTTCCGTTACTGCATGTTCCGCCATGAATAAGAGGCATCCTTGCTGCCATAGCTCATCAGGTACTTCCTTGCCTTCCGCTTGGTAAGCTTTGATTGTGGTTGCCAACTGCTGCTTCAAATCATCTAACATTTTTATATCCTTCTATTGATTGGTGTTCTGTTGTGATTGTTGCTGAGTGCGGAAGCCCTGTTGACCGTTAAAGATAACAGTTGGCTTGCGTTCAAGACTTTCAACACGTTGTTCAAGATTCCGCAAACTCCTACCGGTGTTGATCTGGTACTGATCCAAGCTCTCATTCAGATTGTTAATCTTGTTTTCCAGCCTGCTTTGCATAGCGGTTAGGTTACGCTGCGTCTCAAGCGTCAGCTGATTGATGCTTTCTTTGAACTCTCGCTGCCAAGTAGTGCTTTGACTCATTGACCAGCAGATAGCGGCAATCAAGGCTACGTTGGTGAAAGTGGTGACGTGCTGGAAGGTGATCTTCATAGCAGCTCCTCAACCAGTCGGGACATTACAAAGCTTGAGCCGATACGAGCAGCTTTCTCGTTTTTAAGCAGAATAGTGATGAAGCTACCAATACTTTTGTTGGGATATTGCTTGTTGAAGATTGCTACCAGCTTTTCAGGGAGTTGGATTGAACTTCGTTTGCCATGAACTACGTAATTTACGAATATACGCATTTGATACCTCGGGATTGCCAAAATAGGATGATTTAAACCAGTGTTTATGCGGGTTGTAGAGGTGTAAAAAGGGATACCCTGTAGGGGTCATAGGGGTAGGCTTAAATAGCCGTTACAAACCGCTCTACGACGTTATATGGATAGTCTTGCTTTAGCCTTAGCAATAGCGGTGCGAGAGCGAGGGATGTAGTTCGATTCCTGATACTCTCCAATACCACCAAGAGTCTCATGGAAACTCGGCGATATCTTCGCCAGCTCACCAGCATCAACAGCTTGTGAGGAAGGGAGCTTATCTTTCAGTGCATAGTATTTTTCGAGGACAGCATCAGAGACTTTGACGAGCTTGTGAGTGGTGCTGTTCTTGGGTTTGAAGCTGGTGGTTATAGCGCCAGTGATAAGATTTGATGATTTATGGATGATTAGATAATTCATTTTTTATATCTTAGAAAGTAAAACGCCCCAATCAAGGGGCGCTGTGTGGTGATTGTAGTAATAGGTATTGGTGAACGTTAGCGTCCGATCTGTGGATACTGGATCATGGTGTCGGATAGAGAGTTTTCCTGCATCCGCCGAGAGACCTCCATCATTCGAGATTCCAGCTCATTGCTAAGCTGGCTGACGTCCATGTTTGTAGCATCAATTTGGAACGCACCAGGCTCGAACGTAATTCGATTGTCATAGCTGCGACTGTCAGTACTGGCGTAAGACTGAGTCATCTGCTGCATGATTTGATCAGTGTCCGGAGTGTGAAAAATCGGGTTTTGACCGAACTGTACTGGTGGTTGCCAGGGCAAGGCTGCTGGCATCTGAAAGTCGTTGTACGGTTGTTGGTATTGGAGCTTTGGTTGCTTGAACGGCTGGAAGTCAGGAACAAAGCGGTTACCTACATCCCCCCACTCAGGCCCCATCACGCGGTTGTACAGGTCTTTTGCACTATCCTTTGTATACTTCAAGATAGGATGATTTTCCCAAAGCCATTCGATACCTTGAATGCCTGGATGATGATCAATATAGTTCTGTGCGGCTTCGGGGGCTTTCTGCTTAACCGTATCCAAAGTTTTTTCTGGCGTGATGTTTCCCTTGGCGATGCCCCGCATCCATAGGGCAAAGTCAGACGTTGACTTGTAGGCCTCTCCGAAGCTTTTGATGAGGCTTAGCGCTGCTGGCTGTAAGTCTGTGGCAAAGGTGTTGATCGCGTTGAGAGCACGCTGAAAGCCTTCTTCCAAGCCCTGCTGACTGGCTTCGTCAATCGTCCGATCTCGGGTGTTCAGAGTACGGTTTAGCTCAGCCTGAGAGGTGCTGGTGCTACGCTCCAAGGCTGCTTGGGCGTTCTTGCTACCAATCTGTAGGGCCTTCAGAACAACGTCAGTACCTACGATGCCTTTCTCCATATCCTTCCGAAGCTGAGCCATTGCTGCCTGGCCTGTCTTGCCAGACTTTTTCAGTTCCGCATTAGCCTGGGCGAATAGGGCGGGGATTGTCGGGTCATGCTCGGCGGCTTGGCCGAAAAGCTCTTCAGACTGTACCTTTCCCTTACCAATCATTTGGACGATAGCGGTCTGGAGACCCTTCATCCGCTCGTTACTAAGGTGCATCGTGACGGCGTGTTCGTTGAGCTGGGTCCAGGCATCCTGTGATTGGGCGTACTTCAAGCCAGCAGCGTGACCACCAGCGAGCATTGAGGCATAGCCGTTCACCTGATCCGTAGCACGTAGGCCAAGGCGGTTACTCTCGTTCCACACGTACTCGTTGGCATTGTCTGCACGCTTCTGATTGATCTTGACGCTAGGGGATGTACCTACAACGTTTGCGATCAGGTTGCGGTTAGAGAGCTGCTGGGCATTGGCGTTGAACAGAGCCGTGGTGCCCCGGTAAGCCCCATAACCGAGTGCAGCAGGGGCAAGCCAGCGAGGGACAGCAGCTAGCACGGCACCACTACCACCCTCAACAGACTGCGCTCCACCAGCTTGAGCGCTACGGGTTACCTGCCGAACTGCCTGACTGACAGGGCTGCGTTCGATAACCGTCTTGATCTTCAACGACTGAGCTGACCACTCAGCACGCTTGATCGCGGAGGCAAGGCTACGATTGAGCTTCACATTGTCGATGTTGAACCGTTCCATCTTGAATTCTGTCAGCCGGCTAACCTGGTTCAAGGATTTCTGGATCTGCTTTTGAAACTGAAGGCTGTTGAACTGAACCTTCGGCATGACCACGAGACTTTTGCCAAACTGCTCCTTAAGCTTGAGCATCATGGCTTCGAGCCGCTGTATTGCCTGTTCTGCTTGACGTAGTTGAGTCTTGTTGACTTTGATGTTTAGTTCGCTATAAAAGCTTGCTATCTTTGTTTCTGACATAAGATTTACTCTGACTTGAGGTAATGATGAGTTTTTTTGAAGACTTGAAAAATACGAAGGTTACGGATGCAGCTTTCTATTTAATGTTCATTTTGGCGCTGATAGCTCCGGGAACAGCCTACGCAATGGTCTTCCATCTGGAGGTGTTTAAGGAGTTGGATAGCTGGAAGGCGATTCTAATGGTTGTAGCTATAGGTGCCCCCTTGTTTGTCATAACGACAGCTACGACATACATCACCAACCACAGGTACTTTGAAGGGGAGGACGGTTTAAAGATTTTAGGCTTTTATTCTTGTTTAAATGTTTTAAGTAGTCCTTACGTGGTGCTTGTTTTGGCAGTTGATCAGAAATGGAGCTTCCTTCTGACATCCGCTGTCGCATTTCTTGCTTGTATGGTCGGTGGCGCTGTTATAGGAGGGGCTAGTCGAATATAGATAATATGCCATCCTTGGCGATGTCATTTTACTTAACGTTATTGTATTGTTCTTTAAAGCTTGCGCATTTCAGCATCTGAGCCAAAGAGACGTCCTTGCCATTGAATTGCTGGCTAAGCTTGTAGCTCAACATACTGATGCCACAGGCGGGCACTACAACAACGCCATAAGCTTTAAGGACAGGTGCGGTATCGATACTAATTTTGGTAGTGGTAATGCGGCCATCAGCCGATACAAGGAAGGCATCGATGGGAGCTGAATATTCCTTTGCCTTCTTGAGCATTCCGGCTTGTTCAAGTAGACGGTTCTGCGCTGCGATGTCACTCGCGCTTGGCTTCTTCTCAAGACCTTCAGTAGGTTTGGTTAGTAAGACGATGTGGGATTTCATCGACATAATACGATCTGCAAAGTGGGACATCATTTAGCCTCCTGTAGCTGCTTCTCTAGAGCTGCAATAGCCTGTTTTTCGAGCTTATCCATCCGATCTTGCTCCTTCTTGGCCTGCTCCTCAGCATCCTTACGGCGAGCTTCTTGGAGGGCAGCTTGAACTAGACGATTTTTCTCGGCTTCATAGTTCTCAAATACTTTTTGCTCATATACTTCGGTAAGCTTGTCTTCGATGAATTGAATGTCTTCAGCTTGAAGGGCAGGGGACTTCTTAAGGTAGATATAGCAGCTACCTACCATCCCGGAATGTGGAGCCTTCCAATCAGTAAAGGCCCACCCTTCGTTCAGGAGTTCAGAAACCTTAGTGATAAGTTCAGGTAGGATTTGGGCGTTGATTCTTTCTTGGCATCCCATTCCTGTTTTATATAGGTCAACACGGCTGGCAATAGCCGCATCAAGACTGCCTTGGTTGAACTTGATGTCATTGGTGGTTAGAGCGGCGTTGAATTGGTTTTGAAAAGTGTTGATCATTTGATACTCCGATATTAAGTTTAGTTTGTCTGGGCAAAGGAGTGCCCGTTATCTGAACTTTCGTTCAAATTCTTTTGAGATTCAGTTTTGGGTGATATTTAGAAAGGAAGAAAACTTTCGTCTTGTTCGTCTAAGCTTGCAAGGTTAGCAGACAGAGGGATGAGGTCTTTGCCACTCATTACATAGCGACGTTTACTACTGTTATGAAGCACTTGTCCTGTCCGGCAATCCTCAATGTAAAACCCGTTATCCTCAAACCAGTCAAAAAGCTGATCACTGATTTCACGACCATTCCGATTCCATCGACTAAGCGGCATCGATGAGAGATCGATCTTGATATCTGAGACTTCCACTTTCTCTGGTGCTGCTACGGTTTCTACCTCGCAGGACTCCCAGTCCTCATAACTGCTGCTCTCTGCTTCAATAGAAAATTGAATACCTTCGTAATCTTCACAAGGGATCGATTCTTTTACCCACTCTTCTCCAGCGGCCTCAGATTCAACGTATACGTCAGGCTGAGCACTGATGTTGCTTTCTCCTGATCGTTGCGCTACGAGGCTTACAGAGGGCTTCTGAGTGGCCTTATCGGCCTGCACTAACGCTAGGTCTTGAGTGATCACATATGAGTTGCTAACGCGAGCACCACCCATTGGCTTTGGTTTGATGACCAGTACACCAGATACACTTAGCTTCTTAATAAATCGTTTGACGGTAGAGACGCTGATGCCGGTATAGGCTGCAATCTCGTCTTGGTTATCAAACCAGACGTTCTTACCTTCCTTAAAAAACTGGAACCGATCCAACATCCAACACCAAAGAATCTTATCTTCGCAAGAGAAAGGGTAGACAACCTCAACGATTTCGCCGGTAGGCACAAGTTTATCTTCTGGGGTTTTTACTTTTACTTGTTCCCACCCTTTCCAGCCAGTAGCAGTCAGGATCTCGCGGTAGACAGCGAAGTAGGGGGACAGTTCTTTTTCTGATTTAGCGAATAGCTGAGTGTTCATTTTTAGGCCCTCTTGAGCACGTAGTTGATTTAAGTATTGATTGATAATAATGTTAGCTGTATGAGTGGCACTGTCTTTGTTCAAAAGCTTCATAATCTCGAACAGGTTTTGAGTGGCTTGCTCACCAAGCCTGATACGCACTGTATTTTCCATTTCTGTTTCCTCTTCGGTTAATTCCGTAGCTCTACTAGACACTCGGGGAATCTATTCTTTCTATCGATCTTCGATCTCTGCACCAAACAACAAATGTATAAAGGCTAAGAACGCCAACACTCCTAAAGCCAGCACGCAAGCATGAGATGGCACAGAAAGAATATAAGATTAAAAAGAATATCTGTTTTTGCTCTTGCTCTATTAGGCCTTCGTGCGCAGGTCGCAGACCAAGCTAAGAGGGACTGAGCTTCTCAGTGTTAAGTCATAAAATCGTTTCTCCTTTTCTTATTCTTTATCTTTATATTCTTTATCTCTATATCATTATTACTACTAGCTCTGTCAGACCTACGGCCGAGTGTCTGTGAGAGCTACGGGGAGTGTCTATCAGACCTACGGGAATCAACCACTCCTACTCAACAACTCATACAGCTCGGCATCTCGCAGCCTGTTACAGGTTTAGCATGTCAGATGCAGAAAGCCTGTTCTCTGCTGCCAACTGGTTTAGGTATTGGAGATTGCTGCTCTTCAAACTTAGGTGCAGTGGAACGTTATTATTACGCTGTTGTTTCATTTTCTAAACCCTGTTGTTTTAGTTTTTGAATCATTTCCTTATTGCTAATGCCTAGCTTCAGCCGATGGCGATGCATTTTTCCGTGACAGGATTTGGAACAGATCAGCTTGCCGGCGGAGTAGCATTCCATTGAATCCCCACACCAAAGACAGTCTCTTACAGTTTTTATTGTCATTATCTGAATCCTCAAACGAGAAATTATTTTTTTTGAACGAGCGAATCCTGTCGATTGAGTCATCCGACAGGGGTAAACGAATAAAAGGACATCTCAGGTTGAACACACTGGAAGATGCCAAAAGCTCTATAGCAGAGCTGGAGGAGTATTAGGTGGCAACGCCTAACTCACACGTTATCGTTGCCTGCTGGACGTGTTCTAAACAACAGTATCTGATTGCAAACAGGGAGGTACTGGGCAGCAAGAAGATGCCCCCGGCAAGGAATGAAAGAACCTGCCGCTATTTCTGCGTGCTAGAGCATGTAAGCTGTTTCCAGCGAGATAGGGCGAGTGCCTACCTACGGGTTGTTTATGAAGAGAACAACCAGCTCTTTGAATCTGAGGAACACAAAATCCCAACGCTTGGGCTGGGATGTTTGTTGATGTAATAAGTTAATTATATCAAGAGGATGCTATTACTGCATCCATATATAGGACACTTTGGTACATATAAGAGACAGGATAGAAGATTATAGTTGTGTTACTTCACTCTATTATACTGCAAAAGTTGCTATTTTGCAACTAATAAAGTGCATATCTAAAACCCATTGGGCCGATAACTTTCTCTATCCCTATATGCTTATTATAACGTGGATTTTCTGTATTGTATATAGCTAGTTGCATAGGATAATGTTAGTGTTTATATAAAAATCCAGTAATACCAAGGGTTGCAGCCGTTTATCCCTGCATATCAATCCGACCAACGGTAGTGTGTTGTTAGTTAATTCCATTTCCCCGCTAAAGTAAATGCCGTTAAGTATCCGATAGTCGGTATGCATAGATAGGGAAATATCGTCGAGGGCGACCCAGCGTTAAGTAAAAAGCTGGCGCAGCACTTATATCTCTCTGGACTTCTACAAATATGTTGCCCAAGCTGCCTATACGCCTCTCAGTGCAACGCTGGGAGGTGAGGGGTAGCTTAGTAGGAGGCAAAAGAAACCCCGCTCTGAGGCGGGGCTTAAAGGGGATATGAGAGTTGGAGCACTCATACCTAATCTGATTGCGATAAGGATGAAAGGTTCAGCCCTTGTTCCAGTGGCGCTTGATGGTAGCGATGCCAACGTCCAGTTCTTTAGCTGCTTGGCTCTGAGTCAATCCGCGTGTCTTAGCTGCCTGTACCTTCACAGTGGTGCCTACAGCTTCAGGCCTTCCTAGCTTCTTGCCTTCTGCCTTCGCTCGCTCCAGGCCAGCGTGTGTGCGCTCTATCAGCAGATCACGTTCGAACTCTGCTACAGCACATAGCACCTGCATCGTCATCTTGCCTGCTGCACTGGTGAGGTCTACTCCACCCAAGGCCAGACAGTGAACCCGGATTCCTTCCTCCGACAGCTTCTCTATGGTGCTACGTACGTCCATAGCGTTACGGCCTAGACGGTCGAGCTTGGTGACTATCAGCGTATCTCCGTGCTCCATGCGCTCTAAAAGCTTCTGGAAGCCTTTACGCTCACTGGCTTGGGTAGAGCCGGACACTGTCTCAGTGACTACCCTGCGAGCATCGACCGCGAAACCTGCCTGCTGTACTTCGAGCAATTGGTTGTCTGTGGTTTGGTCGGCAGTGGAGACGCGGGCATATAGGAACGTACGGCTCATCTCGATCCCTCGGTATCAATTAAGGTGGGATCACTTTATCAGCGTATCAAATAGTCGTTTAGCCTATTTTTTGATACCAGTTAGCGTATCGGATGAGCGGTATCGTTAAACGGTCGATTGATGATCCCTAGAGGAACCGGTGTGCCTTTGCCAAAGCATGTTCAAGAGCGGTGACACACTCCTTTTCTTTGGCATAAGCGGAGAAGCGCTGGTGCAAGTCCACCTTGGCACGTTCCAGGCTGGCTTTCCGCGTAGCTAGCTGCTGCTCTAGCAGGTCTTTGTTCGTGCTGACCTCGCAGAGAGGGGTAGTACGTTTCATAGCAATCTCCTCACGATTTTGCTGGGACCAAGCCTTCAGACAGTCGTTTGAATACAGAGTCGTCAGGGAACTGTAATGACTTTGTAAAGCTTGATAATAGGCAGCTTCAGGAGGTCGTTAGGATGTGAAGCGCGTGTAGAAATCGAGCTGCCAGTGCTTAGCAAACAGGGGGAGGGGAACGATAAACGGGCCACAGACGTGCTACAGGGTGCGTGGTTATTGGGTAGCGTCAGAATGGCCCTTGGGCCTAATTGTTATAATGTAACGTTTATAATGGGTTTATGGTCAGTTTTATCTGGCTCACTGCTGCTAGCATCTGCTCAATGAAGCGACGCTTCCCGTACACCGCAAAGGTCACTGCTGTATCCCCATGACCTACCAAGTCCTTGAGTAGGCTATCGGCGATTCCAGCTTCTCTCATGTCGTCTATGAACGAGTGCCTGAAGCTATGGAAGGTCTTTCGAGGATCGGTGATCCCTTGCTTGTGCCTGTAGACGCCAAACCACTTCGATACGGCATAACCATACCTGCCACGGACAGCCTTCAGCTCAGGCCACAGCCTTTCCTGTCCTGCCTGCCTCAAGTCTTCTAGGTGGTCACGTAACCCTATGTCCAGCAGGTCGGGATGCAAAGGGATGACTCGTCGGCTGGATGGGTTCTTGAGCTTCTGGTCTGGCCTAGCGTCATCGATCTTGATACAGGTGATGCCTTGCTCTTCCACGATGTCCTCAAGGTAGAGCTGAGCTAGCTCCTCCAAGCGTGCCCCTGTGGTTCGGGCTAAGAGGGGTAGCCAATACCTCCAGGGATTCTTCCTAGCTTCCTTAGTAAGAGAGCTATGGTTGAGGAGGGTGGCGATGTCTCGTTGATCGAAGGGTAGGCGTGCATCCTTAGCTGATGCCTCCATTACCTTCATTCCCCTCAGGGGGTTAGCTTGCAGGTATCCATTGGAGACGCACCAGTTCATCCAGGAGGTCAGCTTTCGTAGCCGGTTGTTGATGGTGACTGGCGTGATGGTCTCGTACTGATGCTCAGACTCCACAATCTCTAGCAGCGTCTTGCCTTTGAATTCAGGACGCAGACCGTAGTACCGAGGGCAACGGGATAGCCTTTCCTTTAGTGTCCTGGCTTGCTGCTGGTCGAAAGCTTCCGCATCCATATCACCCATCAAGGCAAAGAACTCTTGGATGGTGCGTTCAACGTCTGCTATCTGTCCTTGCCTCCAGGCTCCTTGCTTCCCTTCAGCTACGTACTCCTTTGCAAGCCTGCTCAGCAGCGGTCCGTTTGCCATGACTGGTAGAGGAGGACTGACACGATTGGGAGGAGGAGAGGGCAGACGTTCGAGTCTCTCCGTCAGCACCATATTCCTACACAGTGCCTGTAGCTCGCTGTAGGTGGCTTCCGGGTACGTAGACCGATGCTCATCGACCTGCTGAGCTATCGCCGTGGCTTTGAAGATGGCTGCTCGTCGCTCCTGTATCCCTAGGCTGATTCGTAAGTGCTGATCGCCGATGCGAACGTTGAGGTAGTAGGTCGAACCTCTGCGAATGACGTACATGTGTGACAGGCCTGTGTGACACCAATGTGTGACAAAGCCGTCACCTCAGGAATCGTGTGTTGAGCATCGAAAGGAGGTACAATCCCAAATTCCCCAGAACCTGCTGGCTAGAGCGGTTCAATGATCAACCAGTGTGCTTGCACAATACCCGGTCAGGCCCGGAAGGGAGCAGCCGCAGCGGTGATGTCGTGTGCCGGGGTGTGGCTGGCGGGGCCACCTCCATTTCTGCCCCTCGCTTTTCCTCTTCCCGCTTTTCCCGTCCTTTTTCCACGTCGCCTGGCAGCGCCCCGCGCGCCATGTCACGCGGCATTTCGTGACGAAATGCACTGTTTTGGTTCATGGCCTTGTGCCATCATGCGCGCCGCACCATCACTACTGGACGAATGTCCAAGGATTCTTCGTGAAGAACGGACTCGAAAGCGCAGGACGCGCCCTGAGCAATGGCCTCCATCCCTATCGTGTCGACTGCCGGCGCGACACCGAGGCGACGCTGGTCGCTCAGATCTACCACCCCACCGAGCCCCTGCTGCTGATCAGGATCGACCTGCCCAACGAGGAGGCGATCAATCCCTTCAAGATGAACGCCACCGTGACCCGCCTGCGCGGCCAGCTGGATGCCCTGGCAGCCTATGTCTCCAGCGTGGTCCTGGCCGACGGCGAAGACCACTGCCGGCGCGCCTGAAACGGCTTTTTCGCCGCTACTTCCCCTCCTGATCGCTTGAAAATCCGCCTGGCTGCCTCCATCTGGAGAGGTAGCCGCAGCCGGCATGGCGTCGTCCCGATACCACGCCGCGGGATGCATTCGCGGCCCCTCTTCGTTAGCATGTGCCCCCTACGTCTTCTCCTGATCAGGTCTCGATGAGTTACCAGGTTCTTGCGCGCAAATGGCGCCCGCGGTCATTCCGCGAAATGGTCGGCCAGACCCATGTGCTCAAGGCGCTGATCAATGCGCTGGACAACGAGCGGCTGCACCACGCCTATCTGTTCACCGGCACCCGCGGGGTGGGCAAGACCACCATCGCGCGGATCCTGGCCAAGTGCCTGAATTGCGAGACCGGTATCAGCTCGACGCCCTGTGGCAACTGCTCGGTGTGCCGCGAGATCGACGAAGGCCGCTTCGTCGACCTCATCGAGGTGGACGCCGCCAGTCGCACCAAGGTGGAAGACACCCGGGAGCTGCTGGAGAACGTGCAGTACGCACCGTCCCGCGGTCGCTACAAGGTGTACCTCATCGACGAGGTGCACATGCTTTCCACCCACAGCTTCAATGCCCTGCTCAAGACGCTGGAGGAGCCGCCACCCCACGTCAAGTTCCTGCTCGCCACCACCGATCCGCAGAAGCTGCCGGTCACCATCCTCTCGCGCTGCCTGCAGTTCTCGCTGAAGAACATGCCGCCGGAGCGGGTCGTCGCCCATCTCCAGCACGTACTCGCCGCGGAAGGCATTCCCTTCGAGGACGATGCCCTCTGGCTGCTGGGTCGCGCGGCCGATGGCTCCATGCGCGACGCCATGAGCCTGACCGACCAGGCGATCGCCTTTGGCGAGGGCAAGGTGCTGGCTGCGGACGTGCGCGCCATGCTCGGAACCCTCGACCATGGTCAGGTCTACGACGTACTCCAGGCCTTGCTGGAAGGCGATGGTCGCGCCGTGCTGGACGCGGTTCGCCATCTGGCCGAGCAAGGCCCCGACTGGGGCGGGGTGCTGGCCGAGCTGCTCAATGTGCTGCACCGCGTGGCCATCGCCCAGGTGCTGCCCGCTGCGGTGGACAACGGCCAGGGCGATCGCGAGCGAGTGCTGACCCTGGCGCAGACGCTGCCGGCGGAAGATGTCCAGTACTACTACCAACTGGGTCTGGTCGGGCGGCGCGATCTGCCGCTGGCACCGGATCCGCGCCACGGCTTCGAGATGGTCCTGCTGCGGATGCTGGCCTTTCGGCCCGTCGGTGCAGTGGTTGCCGAGCGACCGGCACTAAAGACGACGGGAGCCAGCCCGGCCACGGCTGACTCCAACCCCCGTCCGGTGGCCGCGGCGGTTCCGGTGGCCTCAATGCCTGCTCCCAGGCCTCAGGCAGCCCCTGCGCATGCTCCCGAGCCGTCACCTGCAAGTAATACCACCCCTGCAAGGGTGCCGGTCGATCTACCCTGGGAGGAGTCTGGACAAGCAGAGGTCAAGGCGGCAGCGGTGCCAGCCCCCGCACCGGTGACACAGGCCGCTGCGCCCATCGCTCAGGCGGCGCCCAGCGCCGCACCTGCGCCACGGGTCGAGACGACGCCGGACGCCACGGTGATCGCCGAACTGCCGGCGGACACCGCCGGTGACGATCTGGATGGTGACGAAGAGCCGCCACCCGCCGAGGATTACTACGAGGTGGGGCTGGACGACTATCTCGACAGCCTCGGCGAGCCGACTGCCGAAGCGGTGGCCGCGGCCCCTGCGCCGGCGGTGCAACCGGCCACGGGCCTGGCAGCCGATTGGCAGACCCTGTTCCCCGACCTCAAGCTGGGCGGGCTGACGGCCAGCATCGCGGCCAACTGCACCCTGGTGGCGGTGGACGGCGATCGCTGGCACCTGCACCTGGATCCGGCGCAGAGTGCCTTGTTCAACGCCAACCAGCAGCGCCGGCTCAACGATGCGCTGAATCAGCAGCAGGGACGTCCCATCACGCTCGAGGTCACCATCCAGACCCCCGAGCAGGAGACGCCCGCCCAGGCCGCCGCTCGGCGCCGGGCGGAGCGTCAGCGGCAGGCGGAGCAGTCCATTCAGGACGATCCGTTGATCCGTCAGATGATGCAACAGTTCGCCGCCACGGTGCGCGCGGGTACCATCGAGCCGGTCGACACCCAAGCCTGACCGGTTTTCCATTCATAGTTCGAGGTAGCAGACATGATGAAAGGTGGCATGGCCGGCCTGATGAAGCAGGCCCAGCAGATGCAGGAAAAGATGCAGAAGATGCAGGAAGAGCTGGCGAACGCCGAAGTGACCGGTCAATCCGGCGCCGGCTTGGTCAGCGTCGTCATGACCGGCCGACACGACGTCAAGCGCGTCAGCCTGGACGACAGCCTGATGCAGGAAGACAAGGAAATCCTCGAGGACCTGATCGCCGCCGCGGTGAACGACGCCGTGCGCAAGATCGAGCAGAACAGCCAGGACAAGATGTCCGGCATGACCTCCGGGATGCAGCTGCCGCCCGGCTTCAAGATGCCTTTCTAAGACGCTCCAGCTGCGGGTGTCCATCGGGCGCCCGTTTCTCCCGCCTTCCAGTACGGTAGTCCATGAGCTTCAGTCCCTTGATTCGCCAATTGATCGATGCGCTCCGGGTCCTGCCCGGCGTCGGCCAGAAGTCCGCCCAGCGCATGGCCCTGCAACTGCTCGAGCGCGAACGCCAGGGTGGCCAGCGCCTGGCCAATGCCCTCAGCGCCGCCATGGAAGGGGTCGGCTACTGCCAGCGCTGCCGCACCCTCAGCGAAGACGAGATCTGCGGCTTCTGCGCCGATACTCGGCGTGACGACAGCCTGCTCTGCGTGGTGGAGGGGCCCATGGACGTCTTCGCCGTGGAGCAGACCGGCTATCGCGGGCGCTATTTCGTGCTCAAGGGGCACCTGTCGCCCATCGACGGCCTGGGTCCGGACGCCATCGGCGTACCCGAACTCGAGCGGCGCGTCAGCGAGGGTGGCTTCACGGAAATGATCATCGCCACCAACCCCACGGTGGAAGGCGAGGCGACCGCCTACTACATCGCCCAGCTGCTGACGCCCAAGGGGCTGACCATCTCCCGTATCGCCCATGGCGTGCCCCTGGGTGGCGAACTGGATCTGGTCGACGGCGGCACCCTGACCCACGCCTTCGCCGGGCGCAAACCGATCAGTCTCTAGCGCTTTACCTAAGCTGCCTGCGCACCCCGGGCGCGCGACACGGCTGTATCTTGTGATCGAGAAGCATTATCATTATCGGAAATCAGCGGCTTCCGAGGATGGTGATGCAGACGCTCGAGTCCGACCGGTATGGACACATCCGGACCCTCTACCAGGATCATCACGGCTGGTTGCGCGAGCGGCTGCAGCGGCGGCTGGGTTGCCTGGGGCAGGCGGCCGATCTGGCCCAGGACACCTTCGTGCGGCTGCTGGCCCGGGAAGGGGAGCTGGAACGCCTGCGTGAGCCGCGCGCCTTCCTGGCGACCGTCGCCCAGGGACTGCTGGCCAACCACTGGCGCCGCCAGGCGCTGGAGCGCGCCTATCTCGACGCACTCGCCGCGCAACCGCAGGCCGTGCAGCCTTCGCCGGAAGCCCAGGCACTGATCCTGGAAACCCTCACCGAACTCGATGCGCTGCTCGACCGCCTGCCCGGCCGGGTGCGCCAGGCTTTTCTGCTGGCGCAGCTGGAAGGCCTCACCTATGCCGTCATCGCCGAGCGCCTGGGCGTGTCGGAGCGGATGGTCAAGAAGTACATGGCCCAGGCCATGTTGCACTGCCTGGAACTGGTGTCTTGAGTGCGCTGACGCCGGGTCGTGGCGGACCTCTGGAGGAAGCGGCGGACTGGTTCGCCGAACTGGCTGCCGACGAGGTGGACCCCGTCACCGAGCGGGCCTGGGAACGCTGGTTGCAAGCGGATAGCTGCAACGCCGTGGCCTGGGCACGGGTGGAGGAAATCAGTGCGCGTTTCAGCGGTCTGCCTCCGTCCGGGCGAATGGCCCTGGCGCGGCGCGAGTCCCTGGGACGGCGCCGGGCGCTCAAGGTACTGGGGTTGGCCCTGGGTGGTCTGGCGCTGGGCTGGGCGCGGCCGGACGACTGGCGTCTGGGGCAGGGCGCCGACCTGAGCACGGCGGTCGGCGAGATCCGTGGCTTCGACCTGGCCACCGGGGTACGCGTCTGGCTCAACACCGACAGCCAACTCGCGCGCGGCGCAACGGCGGATCACTGGCGCTTGCTGCGTGGCGAGGCGCTGTTCGAAAGCCGAGGCAGGACAGCCCCCATAGTGCTGGATACAACGCCAGGCCGGGTGCGCTTCGGGGCAGGCTGCTGCGCGGTCCACGCGCGTGACGAAGGCCTGGAGGTCGCGGCCTACAGCGGGGCTCTGCACCTGCTGCCACGCCAGGCCCGGCCCGAGAGCCTGGCGCAAGGGAGCCGAGCGCTGATGACGGCTATCGCCGTACAGCCTCTAGGCCCGGTCGATCCAGGGCGGCAACTCTGGCGCCAGGGACGGCTGGTGGTGGACGACTGGTCGCTCGCGGCCCTGGTGGCGGAGCTGGGTCGCTATCGACCGGGCCTGCTGACCTGCACCGCCACGGTCGCCCAACTGCGGGTGGTGGGCAGCTACCCCCTGGCTGACACCGATCGCGCGCTGGCCGCCCTGGCCGATAGCCTGCCGGTACGTGTGGAGCGACGCCTGCCCTGGTGGGTGCAGATCGTGCCCGCCTGAAAAAATGTGTCGCGGACGGTTCCCCTTTGGCGCGCTCGCGGGGCTTGGGGGAAACGATCTCCACTTCGAGGCCCCTCATGCACCGCCATACCCGCTTCACACTGCATCCGCTGCGCCGCGCCCTGCGCGTCTTCGCCCTGGCCATGCCACTGGGCATCACCAGCCTGGCCACGTCCCAGGGCCTGGTCCAGGCAGAACCCCTGACTCAGGAATACCGCATCGAGGGGGGCAGTCTGGCCACGGTGGTGAGCACCTTCGCCGCCCAGAGCGGCGTGTTGCTGTCCGCGCCCGCCCAGAGGCTGGAAGGGCGGCGCAGTGCGGGCCTGCAAGGCCGCTACACGCCGGCCGAGGGTTTCCAGCAGATTCTCCAGGGCAGTGGCCTGCAGGCAGTGCGGCAGGCCGATGGCAGCTACCACCTGGAGTCGGCGGCCACGAGCGGGGTGACCGCCCTCAGCGAGACCACGGTGACCGGCTTCGCCCTGGGCAACGCCCTGGGCGAGACCGACGGCTATCTCGCCACCCACAGCGACGTGGCCACCAAGACCAGCAAGGGGTTGCTGGAAACCTCCCAGTCGGTCTCGGTGGTGACCCGCGAACAGATCGATGACCAGGGCGCCAAGACCGTGCAGCAGGCCATGAAATACACCCCGGGCATCTTCACCGGCCAGATCGGCGCCTCCAATCGCTACGACTACGTGGTGATGCGCGGCTTCGCCGACAACAGCGTCGACAATGTCTTTCTCGACGGCCTCAAGACCATGGGCGACAGCGGCACCTTCAGCTCGCTGCAGGTCGATCCCTATTTCCTCGAACGCATCGACGTGGTGAAGGGACCGGCCTCGGTGCTCTATGGCCGCAGCCTGCCGGGCGGTCTGGTGGCCCTGACCAGCAAGAAGCCGCTGTACCAGCCCTATCACCAGGTCCAGGCCACCCTGGGTAATCTTGGCCAGCATGGCGCCGGCTTCGATTTCGGCGGACCGCTGGACGGGGAGGGGCGCATCGCCTATCGCCTGGTGGGTCTGGCGCAGCACAGCGACACCCAGTTCGATCATGTGGAGGAAGAGCGCTATGCCCTGGCGCCCAGCCTGGCCATCGACCTGAGCGACGACACCACCCTGACCCTGCAGGCCTATCTGCAAAAGGACCCGGATGGCGGCTACCACAGTGGTGTCCCAGCCGAAGGCAGCCTCTATCGCCGCAATGGCCGCTACATCAGCAACCACTTCTTCGACGGCGAACCCGACCACGACAAATTCGAGCGGACCCAGCAGATGGTCGGCTATCAGTTCGAGCACAGGTTCAACGACGTCTGGAGCGCGCGGCAGAATTTCCGCTATGCCAAGTCGCGGGTCGAGCTTGAGCAGGTCTATGGCTACGGCTATGTCGGCAACGGCGACCTGCTCAATCGCTACTACTCCGGCGGCCGGGAAAACCTGCACGCCTATACCCTGGACAACCTGGTGCAGGCGGACTTCGACTGGGCGGGCAGCCGCCATACGCTGCTGGCCGGCCTGGACTACCAGCGCCGCTGGACCCACGTCGATTGGCCCAGTGGCACGGCGGATCCGCTGGATGCCTTCGAGCCGAGCTATGGCGGCGGGGTGGCGATCTCTCCCGGCAGCGAGTATCGCCGTGAGCTGGAGCAGACCGGTGTCTACCTGCAGGATCTGATCGAACTGGATCGCTGGCGCCTTTCGCTCGGCCTGCGTCAGGACTGGGTGGAGATCGGCATCGAGGATCGCCAGGCGGGTACCCGCAGCAGCGCGCGTCGCGGCCAGGCCAGCGGGCGCGCCGGAGCGCTCTATCTGTTCGACAATGGCCTGGCGCCCTACCTGAGTTATTCCACGTCCTTCAACCCCAATGCCTACAACGACGCCGCGGGCAATCCCCTGGAGCCCACCGAGGGCAAGCAGTGGGAGCTGGGCCTGAAATACCAGCCGCCGGGCAGCGCCAGCTTCTATACCGCCTCGCTGTTCCACATCACCCAGGAAAACGTGGCGACCAAGTTGCCCCAGGAAGACTTCTATTCCTCGGTGGGCGAGATCCGCTCCCGTGGCCTGGAGCTGGAGGGCCATCTGCAACTGGCCGAGCGGCTCAAGCTGCTGGGTAGCTACACCTTCACCGATATCGAGTACACCCAGGCGCTGGACGGCACCCAGGGCAATACGCCGAACCAGGCGCCTCGGCACCAGGCGTCGCTGTGGGGGCAATACGAGCTGACGGGGCCCCTGGCGGGCTTCAGCGTCGGCGCCGGCGCACGCTACGTGGGCACCAGCTGGGCGGACAAGGCCAACACCCGCAAGGTACCGGCCTACACCCTGGTGGACGCCATGCTCGCCTATGACTTCACCCGCCTGGGGCTGCCGGGGCTGAACGCGCGGGTCAATGCCAACAACCTGCTGGGCAAGGACTATGTGGCGTCCTGCTACAGCCTGGACTTCTGCTATTTCGGGGAGGAGCGCAACGTGACCGCGACGGTCAGCTACAGCTTCTAGCCGCCCAGGGTCCTGCCACTCGGGGCAGGACCCTGGCCTCAACCTTCCAGTTGGCCGCCCGCGAGGGCGCAGAGGCGGGCGGAATCGAGGATGCGCACCTCCTTGCCTTCCGCCGCCAGCACGCCGCTCTGCTGGAAGCGGGTGAAGACGCGCGATACGGTTTCCACCGCCAGGCCGAGGAAGTTGCCGATCTCGTTGCGCGACATGCTCAGGCGGAATTGCTGGGCGGAAAAGCCGCGGGCATGGAAGCGCGCGGAGAGATTGACCAGGAAGGTGGCGATGCGCTCGTCGGCGCTCTTCTTCGACAAGAGCACCATCATCTGCTGGTCGTCGCGGATCTCCCGGCTCATCACCCGCAGCAGCTGGCGGCGCAATTGCGGCAGCTGCTCGGAGAGTTCGTCCAGGCGCTCGAAGGGGATCTCGCAGACGGTGGTGGTCTCCAGCGCCCGGGCCGAGACCGGATAGCGCTCGGTGTCCATGCCCGACAGGCCGACCAGTTCGCTGGGCAGGTGGAAGCCGGTGATCTGCTCCTCGCCGGCATCGCTCAGGCTGCTGGTGCGCAGGGCGCCGGAGCGCACCGCATAGACCGAGCCGAAGGTATCGCCCTGGCGGAACAGGTGGTCACCCTTGGCCAGCGGCCGGCCACGCTTGACGATCTGGTCGAGGGCGTCCAGGTCTTTCAGATCGAGCGACAGCGGCAGGCACAGCGAGGCGAGGCTGCAATCCTTGCAATGGGCCTGGGCGTTGCGCAGCTTGAGGGGCTCGGTCATGGGGGAAGATCGCTTCTCGTCTGGTTCCAAAGGTCTAACTTTAGCAGTCGTGGCAGGCATGGGTCATATCACCCGGGAAAAGCGCTGATTGTCATGGTCCGCCAGATAGCGGTCGAACAGCATGCACAGGGCGCGGATCAGCAGGCGGCCCGGCGCCAGCACCTTTAAGCCGCGCGCATCGAGACGGATCAGGCCGTCGGCGGCCATGGCGTCGAGGTGCGGCCAGGCATCGGCGAAGTACTGGCGGAAATCCAGTTCGCAGCTGCGCTCGATGGCGGCGAAATCCAGCTGGAAGTGGCAGACCAGCTGGGCGATCACCGCGCCGCGGATGCGGTCGTCCCGCGAGCGACGCAGGCCGCGGGCCACCGCCAATTCGCCCTGGCCCAGGCGTTCCTGGTAGCGGGCGAGATCGGGGGTGTTCTGGCAGAGCACCTCGCCCACCTGGCTGATGGCGGAGACGCCCAGGCCCAGCAGGTCACAGTGGCCGTGAGTGGTGTAGCCCTGGAAGTTGCGCTGCAGGGTGCCGTCCTCCTGGGCGATGGCCAGGTCGTCGTCGGGCAGGGCGAAGTGGTCCATGCCGATGTAGCGATAGCCGGCGGCCAGCAGCTGTTCCACTGTGCGCTGCAGCATCTCCAGCTTGGCCGCGGGGTCCGGCAGTTCGCTGGCTTCGATGCGCCGCTGCGGCGCAAAGCGCTGCGGCAGATGGGCGTAGTTGAACACCGACAGGCGATGGGGCTGCAAGTCCAGTACCCGCTCCACGGTGTGGGCGAAGCTGGCCGGGGTCTGCCGTGGCAGGCCGTAGATGAGGTCCAGGTTGATGGAGCGATAGTCGAGGGCGCGGGCGGCCTCCACCAGGGTGCGGGTGTCGTCGAAGGGCTGCAGGCGATTGATCGCCAACTGCACCTGCAGGTCCAGGTCCTGGACGCCGAAGCTGACGCGGTTGAAGCCCAGCTCGCGCAACAGGCCCATGGTGCTCCAGTCGGCTTCGCGCGGATCGATCTCGATGGAGTAGTCACCACGGTCGTCGTCGGCCAGGGTGAAGTGACGGCGCAGGTCGGCCATCAGCTCGCGCAGCTGCATGGGATTGAGAAAGGTCGGGGTGCCGCCGCCGAGGTGCAGCTGTTCCACCCGCTGCCCGCCATCCAGGTGCCGGCTGGTGAGGATCATCTCCTGGCGCAGGGCGTGGAGGTAGGCGGCGCTGCGGCTGCGGTCCTTGGTGATGACCTTGTTGCAGGCGCAGTAGTAGCAGATGTTGGCGCAGAAGGGTACGTGCAGGTAGAGCGACAGCGGTCGTCCGGCCTGGCGACTCAGGCGCAGGGCGCCGAGCTGGTCGAAGGGGCCGATGCCGTCGTGGAATTGCACGGCGGTGGGGTAGGAGGTGTAGCGGGGGCCGGCGCGATCGTAGCGGGCGATGAGGTCGGCGTCCCAGGCGAGGGCGGCTGTCATGCCGGGCTCCAATGGTTTCGAGGTGCCCAGTGTGAGGCGCACGGCCCGCGCTTTATTGATCCAGATCAATGGATAGCCGGTTAAGCTTTGGCGTTTGGACGAGGAGTAGCCCATGGCAGACGAGTTGTACCTCGACAGCTTCCGCGAATGCCGACCCGCGGGTCCGCCGCTGGCGACCCTGTTGCTGGCCCATGGGGCGGGGGCGGGGATGGACAGCCCCTTCATGCAGCAGCTGGCCGAGGAGCTGGCCGGGCGTGAGATCCGCACCCTGAGATTCGACTTTCCCTACATGGCGCGGGCCCGCGCCGAAGGCAAACGGCGCCCGCCGAATCCGGCGCCGGTCCTGCTGGAGCACTGGCGGGCCATGGTCGCCACCTGGCGCGCGGCAGAAAGTGGGCCGCTGTGGCTGGCGGGCAAGTCCATGGGCGGGCGGATGGCCAGTCTGCTGGCCGATGAACTGGGCGCGGTGGGCCTCGTCTGCCTGGGCTATCCCTTCCATCCGGCCGGCAAGCCCGAGCGGCTGCGCACCGAACACCTGGCGACCCTGGCCACGCCGACGCTGATCGTCCAGGGCGAGCGGGATGCCCTGGGCACCCGTGCGGAGGTGGCCGGTTATGCCCTGGCGCCGACCATCGAGGTGCAGTGGATCGCCACCGGCGACCACGATCTCAAGCCGCTCAAGAGCAGCGGCCTGAGCCAGACCCAGGCGCTGATGGAGACGGCGGCCTGGGTGGCGGCCTTCGTGCGGACCAGCGGCTAGATAACCCGGAAGCCACTGGTGCCATCGCGCCGCAGCTGCTCGACCAGGCCGAATTCCCAGTCCAGGTAGGCTTGCATGGCCTCGCGCGGGGCATCGGTGCCTTCGTAAGGGCGCCGATAGCGATCGCGCCGGGTCGACAGCAGTCGCGTCTCGCCGCCTTCCACCGGCAGACCCGCAGCCAGCCAGGCCGCGGTGCCGCCTTCAAGCAGCAGGACCGGCCGGTTGGTAATGGCCTGGACGTCGACGGCGGCGAAGGCGGCCAGTTGGCCACTGCCGCAGGTGAAGACATAGCGCTCGGCCGGTGGCAGCGCTGCCGGCAGATCGGCGCGCAGCACCCAGGCGGCGCCCGGGATGTGCCTCTGGACATAGTTGGCGCTGGCGGTGACATCCACCACCAGGGTGCCGGGCTCCGCCAGCAATTCCTGCAGGCGCGTTACCGAGATGCGCTCCACCGGCCCGGGTACGGGGGCTGGCGGCTGCCAGGGACCGGTGGCGCTCAGGGCGTCTGCCGGGATGGCGTCGACCACCGCCACGTCCCAGCCCATCTGCGCCAGCCAGGAGGCGCTCATGTTGGCGCGCACGCCGTCGTCGTCCACCAGGGCCAGGCGGGCACCGCGTACCGGGGCGCTGTGATCGGTCTCCTGGACCAGCTGGCCACCTGGCGTCGAACGGGCACCGGACAGGTGGCCGGCGGCGAATTCCTCGGGGGTGCGGACATCGATCAGGTAGTTCGTCCGCCGCGCCTCGCTGCACCAGGCCTCCAGTTCGCTGAAGGCAAGGCGGGCGACCCCGGCGCGATCGGCGACCTGACGCGCGCGGCTCGCGGCGGTCGCCTGGGTCGCCGGCCTTACCGCACCGAAGCGGCGTTGCTGGCCGCGTTCCAGGGTCTGGCCGGCCAGGGTCCAGCCGATGGTACCGTTGCGCAGGGCGGCCACCGGATTGGGAATGCCGGCGTTGATCAGCGACTGGGCGCCGATCAGGCTGCGGGTACGGCCGGCGCAGTTGACGATGACCCGGGTCCGCGGATCGGGTGCCAGCTCGGCCACCCGCAGTACCAGTTCGGCACCCGGCACGCTGACTCCGCCGGGAATGCTCATCGTCTGGTATTCCTCGAAGCGGCGGGCGTCGAGGATCACCAGATCGGCCTGCTGATCCAGCAGCGCCTGGACCTCCTCGGCGGGCAGCGAGGGGGTATGGCGGCGGGCTTCCACCAGTTCGCCAAAGGCCTTGCTCGGCACGTTGACGTCGATGAAGAGTTCGCCGCCGCTGGCGCACCAGCCCGCCAGGCCACCCTCGAGCAAGGCCACGTCGGTGTAGCCGAGGGCGTGCAGGCGTTCGGCCGCGCGTTCCGCCAGGCCCTCGCCCGCGTCATAGAGGGTGATGGCCACGTCGCGCCGCGGCAGCCGTGACCAGGCTTCCAGCTCCAGGCGCGACAGCGGCAGATTGGCGGCCCACAGCGGATGGCCGGCGGCAAAGGGGTCTTCCTCGCGGACGTCGAGCAGGGCGACCTCGGTGCCGGCGAGCAGGGCCTGGCGGATGTCCTCGGCGGTGCGGATGGCGGTCATGGCGTGGCGGTCTCCTGGGAAAGGTCCCACAGGTTGGGCAGCTGGCGATTGGTGTAGCCGGAGATGAAGGGCTTTTCCTGGCCATCCGCGGCATAGACGGCGCGGCGCACGGCGCCGATGTTGCCGCCATAGACGTGGATGCTGATGGAGGTGCGGTCGGCATAGGCGTTGCTGACCTGGTGGATGTCGCCCACCCGCGGCGAGACCGCTTCCACCTGGCCCGGCTCCAGGCGCACGGGAGCGCCTTCCGGCAGCAGGCGGCCGGCGGGGTCGCGGGCGAAGCCCTGGGCGGTCTCGGCGCCGCGCAGCATGCCGATCAGACCCCAGGTGCGGTGGTCATGCACCGGCGTGGCCTGGCCCGGACCCCAGACGAAACTCACCACCGAGAAGCGCTGGCGGGCATCGGCATGGAGCAGGTACTGGCTGTAGCGCTCGGGGCGGGGCAGGGCGCAGTCCTCGGGCAGCCAGTCATCCTGGCGGACCAGCTCGCCGAGAAGGGCGGCGCCTCGCTGCAGCAGCTGCGGTTCGGCAGGGTATTCGTCGACCAGGGTGGCGAGGTCATGCAGGAACAGGCGCAGGCGGTCGAGCCTAAGGGTCATGGAGGGCTCCACGGGTAAGGCGGGTGGGCAATGACGGCCATTAAAGCAAGGCTGAGGCCCAGGACGTTATATCGATTGGTTCTGTGCTGAAAACCAAGAGTCGCATAATTACCTATTTAGGTTATCCGTGAGGTGCATATTAGGTTATGCGCAATCGATATTTCCGTCTCGGCGGCTCACAACGTTAGGTTCTAAGCAGACCAGGGCAACGCCCGTCGCCCTGGCGCCTCTTCTGCTTTCGGAGCCCCCTGCATGACCGCCTTCCACAACGCCCTCGCCAGCGTCCGCGCCCAGGTGTCCGCCGCCGAATGGGAGGCGCGAGTCAAGCTCGCCGCCGCCTATCGCCTCGCCGCCCGCGAACGCTGGACCGACCATATCTACACCCACTTTTCGCTGCGGGTGCCGGGGCCGGAAGCGCACTTCCTGATCAATCCCTTCGGCCAGACTTTCGACGAGATCACCGCCTCTTCGCTGGTGAAGGTGGACATCGATGGCGAGATCGTCCTCGACCCCACCGGGCTCGGCATCAACCCGGCCGGCTACGTGATCCACAGCGCCATCCATCGTGCCCAGCCGGAGCTCCATGCGGTGCTGCACACCCACACGGCCGCGGGCATCGGCGTCTCCGCCCAGCGCGGCGGACTGCTGATGCTTTCCCAGCACGCCATGAGGTTCTTCGGCCGCCTGGCCTATCACGGCTACGAGGGCGTGGCCCTGGATCTGGATGAGCAGAGCCGGCTGGTGGCCGACCTCGGAACGCACCCGGCGATGATCCTCTGCAACCATGGGTTGCTGACTGTGGGTGCGAGTCTGGAGGAGGCCTTCTGGCACCTCTATTACCTGGAGCGCGCCTGCGCGGCGCAACTGGCGGCCCAGAGCGGCGCTGCCGAGCTGGTGATCGCCGCGGACGCCGTCGCGCAGAAGGTCAGCGAGCTCATCCCCGGCAACCTGGCGCGCGGCGCCCATGTCCGTCACTGGGAAGCGGCGGTGCGCCAACTGGAGCGCCACGAGGGCCGGGAGTACGCGCAATGAAGCGATTGCTCGCCACGCTGGGTCTGGCGCTGCTGCTGGGGCAGGCCCAGGCGGCGCCGGATCTTTCCGGGGTGACCCTGGTGCTGGGTGACCAGGCCCGCGGTCTGCGCGCCATGATGGAAGCCGCCGGTACCCTCGAAGGCGCGCCCTACAACTATCGCTGGGCCAACTTCCAGGGTGCCGCGCCGTTGTTCGAGGCCCAGCGCGTCGGCGCGGTGGATACCTCCTATGCCGGGGACCTACCGGTGCTGATGGCCGCGTCCGGCGGCGTGCCGCTCAAGCTCATCGCCACCAATGTCGGCTTTCCCCAGGCCAATGGCCTGTTGGTGCAGGCCGATTCGCCGATCCGCGCGGTGAAGGATCTCAAAGGTCGCACCGTGGTGGTGTCCTCGGCCAAGGGGAGCATTTCCCAGCACCTGCTCTATGCCGCGCTGGAAGAGGCCGGCCTCAAGCGTGAGGACGTCACGGTCAAGTTCGTGCTGCCCACCGACGCCAGCGCCGCCTTCAATGCCGGGCAGATCGACGCCTGGGCGACCTTCGATCCCTATCTCGGCATCGCCGAGCAGCACGGCGCCCGGCTGCTGCGCGATGGCCAGGGGCTGACCACCGCCCTGGGCTTTCTCACCGCCACCCCGGCGTCGCTGGAGGATCCGGGCAAGCGTGCCGCCATCGCCGATTTCGCCGGACGCCTGGCCCAGGCGCGGGCCTGGGCGGTCGCCCATCCACAGGACTATGCCCGGGTCTACGCCGAGCTGACCCGGCTGCCGGAAGGGGCCGCGGAGGCCATCTCCACCCGCACCTCCCGAGGCCTGCGCCCGGTACAGCCGGCGGACGTAGCCGCGGTGCAGAAGGTGGCCGATCTCTTCAGCGAACTGCAGGTGCTGCCCAAGCCGGTGGTGGTAGCCGCCCTGGCCGATCCCTCCGTCTTCACCCAGGAACCCACGCCATGACGTCCTTCCGCCACCTCCTACTGGCACTGCCGGTGCTGCTCGCCGCCAGCGCGGCCCTGGCCGCCGAGACCCTGACCCTGCGCATCGCCGACCAGAAAGGCAACATGCGCGCCCAGCTGGAGGCGGCCGACGGGCTGCGCGACCTGCCGGGCTATCGTATCCAGTGGGCGGAGTTTCCCGCTGCCGCGCCCCTGGCCGAGGCGCTCAATGCCGGGGCGGTGGATGCCGGCATCATCGGCGATGGCCCGCTGCTGTTCGCCCTGGCCGCTGGCGCCCCGGTCAAGGCCATCGCCGTGGACAAGTCCGATCCCTATGGTACGGCGGTGATCGTGCCGCACGCCTCGCCGCTGCGCTCGGCGGCCGATCTCAAGGGCAAGCGCATTGCCACCGGCCGTGGCTCCATCGGCCATTACATCGCCCTGAAGGCGCTGGACTCCGTGGGCCTGACCGCCCAGGACGTGAGCTTTCGCTTCCTTGGTCCGGTGGACGCCAAGATGGCCCTGGCCAATGGCTCGGTGGATGCCTGGGCCACCTGGGAGCCGTACACCGCCCAGGCCGAACAGGTCGACGGTGCGCGGGTTTTGGTCAGTGGTCGCGGACTCTGGGCGGGTAACAGCTTCCTGGCCGCCACCGACACGGCCCTGGCCGATCCGGCCCGGCGCGCGGCGCTGCAGGACTACCTCGACCGCCTGGGCGCCGCCCAGCGCTGGGGCTATGCCCACCTCGACAGCTATGCCAGGACCCTGGCGCAGATCATCGGCTTTCCCGAGGCGGTGGCCCGGCTGCAATTCGACCGCCGCCAGCTGCACTGGGAGCCCATCGACCAGCAGGTGGTGGCCGACCAGCAGGCGGCAGCGGATTTCTACCACCGCAGTGGTCTGATTCCGCAGCGGTTGGATGCGCAGGCGACCTTCGCCGCGGGGTTCCGGGTCGCCAAGTCGGACGAGCCGCGGCAGGCGGCGCGGGAGTAGCGCGGTAGGTGCGCGTGGGCCGTGTTGGGCTTCGCGTTGCTCAGCGCCAACCTACTGACGGGCGCCCCCTTTCCCGGGGGGAGAGGGCTGGGTGAGGGGAAAGGCACACCTGCTCTCGACCTATCCATATAACCCATCCTTATTTCAAAAACGCTGAACAGCTTGAGTAGGCTATAAGCCAATTCCATGGATGAGCGCGCCACGATGCCCTTACGTTTTCCCTTCACTCGTCGCCCCCTGGCCCTGGCGCTCACCGTCAGCCTGCTCACCGGGTTGGCCGCCGCACCCCAGGCAGCCCAGGCCGAGGGTACCCTGCGCATCTCCGAACAATTCGGCGTGTCCTACGTGATCCTCCATGTGCTGCGTGACCAGCAGCTGATCGAGAAGCACGGCAAGGAAGAGGGCGTCGACATCAAGGTCGACTGGATAAAGCTGTCCGGTGGCGCGGCCGTCAACGAGGCGGTGCTGTCGGGGGCGGTGGACGTAGGCTCCGCCGGGCTCGGACCGCTGTTCACACTCTGGGACCGCACCCATGGTCGCCAGAACGTTAAGGCCGTGGCCAGCCTGGGCGCCTTTCCCAACTACCTGGTCACCAACAACCCGCAGGTGAAGACCCTGGCCGACTTCACCGCCAAGGACCGCATCGCCGTGCCGGCGGTCAACGTCTCGGTGCAATCGCGCTTCCTGCAGTACGCCGCTGCCCAGGCCTTCGGCGAGAAGAACTGGAATCGCCTGGATCCCCTGACCGTGGCGGTGCCCCATCCGGATGCCACCGCCGCGGTGATCTCCGGCGGTACCGAGATCAACAGCCACTTCGCCAACCCGCCGTTCCAGGAGCAGGAACTGGCCAGCGGCAAGGTGCACAAGGTACTCAGTTCCTATGACGTGCTCGGCGGGGCCGTCTCGCCCAACCTGGTGTTCGTCACCGAGAAATTCCGCCGGGACAATCCCAAGACCTACAAGGCCTTCCGTGAGGCCCTGGTCGAGGCCGGGCAGATCATCGAGAAGGACAAGGCCGCCGCCGCCCGTACCTATGTGAAGGTCGAGAATTCCCGCCTCGATCCGGCGCTGATCCAGCGGATCATCGAAAGCCCCGAGGTCAACTTCGACACGGCGCCGCAGAACACCCTGAAGCTGGCGGAGTTCATGTACCGCATCGGGGCCATCCGCAATCAGCCCAGCAGCTGGCAGGACTATTTCTTCGTCGACGCGCCCGAGCAGAAGGGCAGCTGATCCCTTTTCCCTTACGGGTTCCACCGGACCACCGGACGAGCCCTCGACATCTCGAGGTCTCCCATGGCTATTCCTCCGATCTTCCAGCGCCTCGGGCTGCTCCTGGCGAGCACCACCCTGGTGCTGTCCGCCCAGGCCGCCGAGCCGCTGAAGATTCGCCTCGGCATCAACGACAGTCCGCAGAACGCCGCCCTGGAGCGCGCCGCCGAGGTGGCGCGGGAAAGGGGCGTGGAGGTGGAGATCGTCGCCTTCAGTGACTGGAACACCCCGAATCTGGCGCTCGCCCACGGCGACATCGACGTCAACTACTTCCAGCATCAACCCTTCCTGGAAAACGCCAACGCCCAGAACGGCTACGGCCTGGTGCCCATCGCCTACGGCGTGGAAAACAAGGTCGGCCTCTATTCCAAACGGGTGAAGCGTTTCGCCGAGGTGCCGGACGGCGCCACCGTGGCGGTGGCCGACGATCCGGTCAACCAGGGGCGCGGGCTGCACCTCTATGCCCGTGCCGGCCTGATCCAGCTCAAGCCCGGTACCGGGCCCAAGGCCAGCCTGCAGGACATCGTCGCCAATCCCCGCCATCTGAAATTCATCGAACTGCCCGGTCCGCAACTGGCGCGGGTGCTGGACGACGTGACCCTGGCGCAAAGCTATCCCTCGCACATCCTCGCCGCCGGCACCACGGATCCCGACAGTGCGCTGCTGTTCAGCGACGACGAGGCCAGCGGTCACCTCTATGCCCTGAGGTTCGTGACCAAGCCGGACAAGGCCGACGACCCGGCGATCCGCACCTTCATCCAGGTGTTCCAGAACGATCCGCGGGTGCGCGAGGCCATCGCCAAGGCCTATGGCAATCCGCAGCTCTACAGCCTCGCCTGGCTTAACCGGCAGGAGGCCGCCCGATGAGCAATGCGCTGCTTAGAACCGCACCGGCGCAGCCGGCCGGCGAACCCCAGGCCGCCCCGGCCCGCGAGCATCTGCGCCTGAGCGGGGTGCACAAGATCTACACCGGCGGTGCGCTGCCGGTCACCGCCCTGGCGGACATCGACCTCAGCATCGCCCGTGGCGAGATCTTCGGCATCATCGGTCGCAGTGGCGCCGGCAAGTCCAGCCTGATTCGCACCCTCAATCGCCTGGAAGACGTCAGCGCCGGCCAGGTGCTGGTCGATGGCGTCGACCTCGGCACCCTGCAGGGCGACCGGCTGGTGGCGCTGCGACGGCGCATCGGCATGATCTTCCAGCACTTCAATCTGCTGGCCTCGCAGACGGTGCTGGAGAATCTGGCCTTGCCGCTCAAGGCCGCGGGCTTTCGCCGCGACGAGATCGAAGCCCGGGCCCGGGAATTGCTCGAGCTGGTCGGGCTGCAGGGCAAGGAGCAGGTCTATCCCTCGCGGCTGTCCGGGGGCCAGAAGCAGCGGGTGGGTATCGCCCGCGCGCTGATGCTGAGGCCCGAACTGCTGCTCTGCGACGAGGCCACCTCGGCGCTGGACCCGGAGACCACCCAGTCGATCCTGGCGTTGTTGCAGGACATCAACCGCCGCCTGGGGCTGACCATCGTGCTCATCACCCACGAGATGGCGGTGATCCGCCAGATCTGCGACCGGGTGGTGGTGCTGGAGCACGGCCGTATCGTCGAACAGGGCCCGGTGTGGCAGCTGTTCGGCGCGCCCCAGGCAGAAGCCACCCGGGCGCTGCTGGCCCCCCTGGCGGCCCAGCTGCCGGCGGATCTGGCCAGGCGGCTCGGCGCTACTCGGCAACCGGGCGCCCGGGCCGTGCTGGAACTCAGCTACGACGGCCAGGGTGCGGAGCCCGACTTCCAGGCGCTGGGCCAGGCCCTGGGGGCACCGGTCGAACTGCTGCACGGCGGTATCGACCGCATCCAGGGCCATGCCCTGGGCCGCCTGCTGGTAGCGACCGCGGCGTCGGAGCGACGGCTGGCCAGCTTCCTGACCCAGGCCGGGTTGTTCGCCCGGGCGGAGGTGCTGGGCTATGTCTGACTTCATGCTCAAGGCGCTGTGGAAGGCCTTTCTCGATACCCTGACCATGGTCAGCGTGTCGGCGGCCATCGTCTGGTTCGCCGGCATCGCCCTGGCGGTGGTGCTGGTCACCACCGGGCGTGGCGCCATCTTCGCCGCGCCCACCCTCAACCGGGTGCTGGGCACCCTGATCAACGCCTTTCGCGCCACGCCCTTCATCATCCTGCTGGTGGCCCTGATCCCGCTGACGCGGCTGATCACCGGGACCACCATCGGCGTCTGGGCGGCAGTGGTACCCATCACCCTCAGCGCCACGCCGTTCTTTGCCCGCATCGCCGAGGTCAGCCTGCGCGAGGTCGGCGGTGGGGTGATAGAAGCGGCCCAGGCGCTGGGCTGCGAACGGCGGCACATCGTCTTCAATGTGCTCCTGCCGGAGGCGCTGCCTGGCATCATCGGCGGCTTCACCGTGACCCTGGTGGCCATGATCGGCGCCTCGGCCATGGCCGGCGCCATCGGCGCAGGGGGGCTCGGCGACCTGGCGATCCGCTATGGCTACCAGCGCTACGACACCCAGGTGATGGCCGTGGTGATCGCCATCCTGGTGGTGCTGGTGTGCGGCATCCAGTTCATCGGCGACCGCTACGTGCGGCATCTGCAGGCGCGCTAGCGGGGTGTTTCAGACGTTCCCGCAAAGAGTTGGCGAGTCATCCTTTGGCGGTTCGGCGCTCCCACCTGGCTAGGCACCGCGACGAGTCATGGCAGGGCTATGGCGAGAAGTGGCAACGCCGCCGGGGCCGAAAAAGCGGCGCCAACATTGTGTAGATAACTGCTGAAACGCCACACTAGCTGAGGCGCTCCAGATAGGCCGGCAATTCCGGGTCGGGCAGCACCGAGAGCACCTTGAGCCGCTGCAGGGTGCGATCACGGCCGCGCAGGAGGTGATTGCGCAACTGGCTGGCGGCCGAGTCCGGACTGCCCACCAGCAGGGATTCCAGCACGAGGCGGTGTTCCACCAGCACCGCCTCGTCCAGCGGCGTGCCGAGCGACTGGTGGAAGATGCGCGACACGTTCAGCGGACTCTGGCTGTGGGCGATCAGCTGAGCCAGCTTGCGATTGCGCAGGCCGGCCAGGCAACGCCCATGCAGGTCCGCCTCGATGCGCTCCACCGCCGTCCAGGAGGTCGGGGCAGGGTGGGCGGCCAGTTGTTCCAGCCGCTCGAGCATCGCCAGCAGCTCGCTGCGTGCCAGGCCCGTCGCGGTCTGCAACAGCGCCTCGGGTTCCAGCAGGGCGCGGATCTCGTAGTCATCACGGATGGCCTGGGCGGTGAGCGGACCGGCTAGCCACTGGCCATAGGGTTCCTTTTCCACCAGGCCGCGGTCGCGCAGCCGCATCAGGGCTTCGCGTACCACGGCGCGACTGACGCCCAGGTGGTCGGCCGCCTGCTGCTCGTCCAGGCGGAAATGGCCGAAGAGCAGAGCGTGGCTGACACAGGCGGCGATCTCGTCGCCGACCCGCTCGCCCAGGGAGCGCGTATCGATCAGTTCGTCGCTGCTGTCCAGCCCGAGCAACTGGCGGGTCAGCGGCTGGCGCTGCGGCTCGCCTGCAGTCCCGGCCGGATCGATCAGATAGCCACGCCCCTCGAAACGGCGGATCAGGCCTTCCTCCTGCAACAGCGTCAGCGCCTGGCGCACCGGTACCCGACTGGTGCCGAACAGCTGTGCCAGCGGCGCTTCTACCAGGACCAGCCCCGGCACCGCGCGACCGGCCAGGATGGCTTCGCGCAGCGCATTGCGGATCATCGCGTAGCGCGCGGCAGTACGACTGTCATCGAGGGGGGCGGGGACTGCTGCCGACATCGGGGGCCTTCCGGAAACGAGATGAGAATTGTGGCACAGGCCTGCGACCTTTCGCGCGTTACTACCGGGGTCAGGTGCGCGCACGGTAACGGGGCAGGCGTTACGGTTCTGCACAAAGATGGATCTGTTTAATTTAAGTACATTTATTGGCCGCTGGTGAAGAAAGGATCTAGCGACCTCTAGGCGCTGGCTTTGCGATTAAGTAGCAGCCTTTTTCTCAAGCTGGCACAAAGCCTGCTCTATCAAACGTATCAAATTATAAAATGTACGTTTAAGGAGCAGCCATGGATTCCGCCCACGCCCTGTCCCTGGATGCGGTCGGTCTCGGCGAGGCCTATGCCGCCGGTACCCTCGATCCGGTCGCGGTCTTCGAGGCGGCGCTGGCACGCGCCCAGGCATCCTCGGCCGTATTCATCAGCCTTACCGCCGCGCGTGGACGCGCCGAAGCCCTGGCCGCGCGCGGGCGCTGGCAGACCGGGCAGCCGCGTTCGCCGCTGGATGGCGTGCCGCTGGCCTGGAAGGATCTGTTCGACCTGCAAGGCGAGGTCACCACCTGCGGCGCCGAGCTGCGCCGCCTGGCGCCACCGGCGGCCACCGACGCCGAGCTGGTGCAGCGCCTGAGCCGGGCCGGCCTGGTCAGCCTGGGCAAGGTCAATCTCAGTGAGTTCGCCTATTCCGGCGTGGGATCGAATCCCCATTTCGGCACGCCTGCCAATCCCCGGGCGCAGGGTGAGGTGCGCATACCCGGCGGCTCCTCCTCGGGGTCGGCGGTGGCTGTCGCCGCCGGCATCGTGCCCCTGGCCCTCGGTACCGACACCGCCGGTTCGGTGCGCCTGCCGGCCGCGCTCAATGGGCTGGTGGGTTATCGCCCCAGCCTGGGGCGCTATCCGGCGACCGGCATCTTTCCGTTGGCCGCATCCTATGACGTGCCAGGTCCGCTGGCGCGCAGCCTGCGCGATGTGCAGTGCCTGGATCGCCTGCTGACAGGCGCTGCCGCCCGACCGCTGCCGGCGCTGACGGCGCTGCGCGTGGTGCTGGACCTGAGCGTGCTGGACGACGCCCGGGTGGAGCCGGCGGTGCGGGCCAATCTGCTGGCCGCCGCCGAGCGGCTGACCCGCGCCGGGGTGAGCGTGGAGCGCCGCGCCCGCACGGTCTTAGCCGAGGCCCTGGAATTTCTCGCCGCAGAAGGTTGGCCAGGGGCCCTGGAAGCCTTCGCCCTGCACCGCGAGGTGCTCGACGGTCCCGCGGCCGCACGCCTGGACCCACGGGTACGGCAGCGCCTGGAGCGGGCACGGGCCTTGCCCGATGGCCAACTGGCCGTTCTGCATGAACGCCGCGATCAGCTGCGGGAGCGCTTTGCCGCCGAATTCGCCGAGGCGCTGCTGTTGGTGCCGACGGTGAGCCGCGTGGCACCGCTGCTGGCTCCTCTGGAAGCCGACACAGACCTCTTCGCGGCCACCAATCTGGAACTGCTGCGCCTGACCATGGCCGGCAGCCTGCTCGGCGCGCCGGGTGTCTCGCTACCCAGCGGTCGCGATGCCCAGGGCCTGCCCACCGGCCTGTTGCTGGTGGCTCCCGCCGCCGCGGACGAGCGCCTGCTCGATGCCGCCACGGCCGTGGAAGCCCTGGTGAGCGCCTGATTTCAAGCGGCGGTGGCGGGGGCCCGGCTCCGTCATCGACCTGGGTTTCTTCCGGGTACTGGAGAGTGCAACGATGGCCAAAGAAATTTTCGTTTCCATCGGCGTCGACGTCGACGCGGTGGCGGGCTGGCTCGGTTCCTACGGCGGCGAGGATTCGCCCGATGACATTTCCCGCGGCCTGTTCGCCGGCGAGGTGGGGTCGCCCCGGCTGCTCAAGCTGTTCGAGCGCTACGGCCTCAAGACCACCTGGTTCATCCCGGGCCATTCGGTGGAGACCTTTCCCGAGCAGATGCAGGCGGTGGCCGCGGCAGGCCACGAGATCGGCATCCACGGCTACAGCCACGAGAATCCCATCGCCATGACCCCCGAGCAGGAGGAGGCGGTGCTGGACCGGTCCATCGAGCTGATCACCGCCCTGGCCGGCAAGCGGCCCACCGGCTACGTCGCGCCCTGGTGGGAATTCAGCCGGGTGACCAACGAGCTGCTGCTGAAGAAGGGCATCAAGTACGACCACAGCCTGATGCACAACGACTTCTCTCCCTACTACGTGCGGGTCGGCGACAGCTGGACCAAGATCGACTACAGCCAGCAGCCCGAGAGCTGGATGAAGCCGCTGGTGCGCGGCCAGGAAACCGATCTGGTGGAGATCCCGGCCAACTGGTACCTCGACGACCTGCCACCGATGATGTTCATCAAGAAGGCGCCCAACAGCCATGGCTTCGTCAATCCGCGCCATCTGGAAGAGATGTGGCGCGACCAGTTCGACTGGGTCTATCGCGAGATGGACTACGCCGTCTTCCCCATCACCATCCACCCCGATGTCTCGGGGCGGCCGCAGGTGCTGCTGATGCTCGAGCGCTTGATCGAGCATATCCAGGGTCACGCCGGGGTGCGTTTCGCCACCATGGACGAGATCGCCGACGACTTCCTGCGGCGCCAGCCGCGCCAGCGCTAAGCGCCCAGCCCACAGGTACAGGACCATGACCCTCCCTGCCGCCCCTTCGCTCCACCCGGAAACCCCCACGGCAGCCTGGAAACCGCAGCCGCTGTCTTCCGGTGATGTCCGCTACGCCACCTGGATCGCCTTCTTCGCCTGGGTGTTCGCCGTCTACGACTTCATCCTGTTCGGCACCCTGCTGCCGGTGATGGGTGGGCACTTCAACTGGAGCGAAGCCGAGCAGGCCGAACTTGCCACCTGGGTAGCCCTGGGCGGAGCCATCATCGCCTTCGCCATCGGCCCGCTGGTGGACCGGATCGGTCGCCGCGGCGGCATCATCGTCACCATTGGTGGCACGGCCGTGTGCTCGGCGCTGACCGCACTGTGCGCCGGCATGGGCAAGGTGCCGCTGGTGCTGGTACGTTCGGTGGCCGGCCTGGGGTATGCGGAGGAGGGGGTCAACGCCACCTACCTGACCGAGGTCTATGCCGCCTCCGACGATCCGCGGCTGATCCGCCGCCGGGGCTTCATCTACAGCCTGGTACAGAGTGGCTGGCCGATCGGTGCGCTGATCGCCGCAGGTCTCACCGCCTTGCTGCTGCCGCACATCGGCTGGCAGGGCTGCTTCGTGTTCGCCGCCGTGCCGGCCTTCGTCATCGCCGTGCTGGCGCGCAAGCTCAAGGAAAGCCCGCAATTCCAGGTCCATGCGCGGATCCAGCGCCTGCGTCGCGAAGGCCAGGAGCAGGACGCCCGCAGCCTGGCCCGGGAATATGGCGTGGACTACGAAGAGCACGCCAAGGCCGGCGTGGCCATGGCCTTCAAGGGCCAGGCCCTGCGCCCGACCCTGGTGCTGAGCCTGGCCATCCTGCTCAACTGGTCGGCGATCCAGGTGTTCAGCGTGCTGGGGACCTCGGTGATCGTCAGCGTGCACAAGCTCAGTTTCGAGAACTCGCTGTGGATCCTGGTGCTGTCCAACGCCGTTGGCTTCATCGGCTACCTGTTCCATGGCTGGCTGGGCGATCGCATCGGCCGGCGCAATACCGTGGCCCTCGGCTGGATGTGCGGCGGCCTGGCCTTCTTCGCCATGCTGCAGGCGCCCAGCCAGCTGGTGCCGGTGGTGGCGCTCTACAGCCTGGGGCTGTTCTTTCTCACCGGGCCCTATTCGGCCATGTTGTTCTTCATGGGCGAAAGCTTTCCCACCAGCATTCGCGCCACCGGTGGCGCCATCGTCCACGCCATGGGACCGATCGGCGCCATCCTCGCCGGCCTCGGCATCACCAGCGTGCTCGGCAGCGGTGGCCAGTGGCACAGCGCCGCGCTCTGGTTCGGGGCCCTGCCGTGCTTTCTCTCCGGCCTGGTGATGTGGGCCGCCCGCCACGTCGAACCCACCAGTCTCAAATGACAGGAGCCCACATGACAGCTCATACCTCTCCCGTCGCCCTGATCACCGGTGCTGCCAGCGGCATCGGCCAGGCCCTGGCCGTGGCCTATGCCCAGCAGGGCGTGCGGGTGGTCGGCGGCTACTACCCCGGCGATCCCCATGACCCCGAAGACACGCGGCGGCTGGTGGCCGCCGCGGGTGGCGAGTGCCTGCTCGAACCCCTGGACGTCAGCGACAGCGCCTCGGTGGATGCCCTGGCCGATGCCGCCCTGGCGCACTTCGGCCGCCTCGACTATGCCGTGGCCAACGCCGGGCTCCTGCGCGCCGCGCCGCTGCTGGAAATGAGCGACGCGCGCTGGCACGAGATGCTCGATGTCGACCTCACCGGCGTCATGCGCACCTTTCGCGCCGCCGCGCGGCACCTGGAGGAGGGCGGTGCCCTGGTGGCCATCTCCTCCATCGCCGGCGGCGTCTACGGCTGGCAGGACCATGCCCACTATGCTGCCGCCAAGGCCGGGGTGCCGGGACTGTGCCGCTCACTGGCCGTCGAACTGGCGCCGCGTGGCATTCGTTGCAACGCGGTGATTCCGGGCCTGATCGAGACCCCCCAGTCGCTGGACGCCAAGAACTCCCTGGGTCCAGAAGGGCTGGCCAAGGCCGCCCGCAGCATTCCCCTGGGGCGAGTCGGCAGGCCCGACGAGGTGGCGGCGCTGGTGCGTTTCCTGACCAGTACCGAGGCCAGCTACATCACCGGCCAGAGTCTGATCGTCGACGGCGGTCTCACCGTCCGCTGGCCGGATTGAGGAGAAGGACATGTTCGAGCTGACAGACCGCCGCGCCCTGGTGACCGGCGCGGCCAGCGGGATCGGCGCCGCCATCGCCCGCAGCTACGCCGGCGCGGGCGCGCGCCTGGTGCTGGCCGATCGCGACGCCGAGCGACTGGCGCGGGTGGCCGCGGAATGCCGTGCCCTGGGGGCCATGGTGACCGAGACCGTCGCCGACGTCGGCCAGCCGGAGGGCGCCTGGGCCGGAGTGGACGCCTGCGTGGCGGCTTACGGCGGCATCGACATCCTGGTCAACAATGCCGGGATGCTGACCCAGGCGCCTTGCGTCGACCTGACGCTGGAACAGTGGAACGACATGCTGCGGGTGGACCTCACCAGCGTCTTTCTCGCCAGCCAGCGCGCCCTGCCGCACATGCAGGCGCAGCGCTGGGGCCGCATCATCAACGTCGCCTCCCAGCTCGGCATCAAGGGTGGCGCCGAGCTCTGCCACTATGCGGCGGCCAAGGCCGGGGTGATCGGCTTCACCAAGTCGCTGGCGCTGGAGGTGGGCCGCGACAACGTGCTGGTCAACGCCATCGCCCCCGGACCCATCGAGACCCCGCTGGTGGATGGCATCAGCGCCGACTGGAAGGCGGCCAAGGCCCGCGAATTGCCGCTGGGCCGCTTCGGCCGGGCGGAGGAGGTGGCGCCGGTGGCGCTGCTGCTGGCCAGCGACCCGGGGGGCAACCTCTTCGTCGGCCAGACCCTGGGCCCCAATTCCGGCGACGTCATGCCCTAGGAGGTAGCCATGTGCGGACTGTGCGGCCTGCTCGGCCCGGATCTCCACTGGAGCGATCCGCTGGACGACGACCTGCCCCGGCGGCGCGAGCGCCTGCGCCGGGTCGCCGCCATCAACCGGGTGGTGGCGCCATTCCGGCTGACGGTGAGCGACGTCCAGGGCGCCTCCTACCTGATCCAGGGACCAACTGGACGCCAGGCCCTGGCCGAGGGGCTGGACGATCTCTGGCGCCAGGCGGAGGCGGTGCTGGGACGACCGCTCGATCCCCTGGATCCGCGGGTGCTGGCGCCGCTGGAGTTGGCGCCATGAGCCTTGCCGTCAATGTCATCACCGGTTTTCTCGGCAGCGGCAAGACCACCCTGCTGCGGCGCCTGCTGGCCCAGGAGGCCCTGGGCGAGACGGCGCTGCTGATCAATGAATTCGGCGAGGTCGGCATCGACCACCTGCTGGTGGAAGAGGTGGCCCCGGACACCGTGCTGCTGCCCAGCGGCTGCGTCTGCTGCTCGGTGCGCGGCGATCTCAAGGCGGCGCTGCTGACCCTGCACGGTCGGCGCACCCGCGGCGAGATTCCGGCCTTTCGCCGGGTCCTGCTGGAGACCACCGGCCTGGCCGATCCGGGGCCGATCCTGGCCACCCTCAATCTCGATCCCCAGTTGCGCGGCCGCTTCCACCTGGGCTTGCTGGTGACCGTGGTGGACGCCGAGCACGCCGCCTTGCAGGAAGGGCTGCACCCGGAGTGGCTCAACCAGGTCACCGCGGCCGACCGGCTGTTGCTGAGCAAGGCCGACCGGGTCGCGCCTGCCGTGCTGGAGCGGCTGGACCGGCAGCTGGCCCGGCTCAATCCCACCGCCACCCGGGCTCTGGCGGCTTCCGTGGCCAGCGGCGATGACCTGCTGCTGGGCGAGGGCCTGCGCGCCGCCGATCCGGCGGCCGAGGTCGACCGTTGGCGGCTGTTCGCCGCGGTCGCCGAAGGCCGCCACGGCAGCGCCGAGGTCTGCTGCCTGGAGTTCGACCGGCCGCTGGACTGGATGGCCTTCGGGGTGTGGCTGTCGATGCTGCTAAGATGCCACGGGCAACGCATCCTGCGAGTCAAGGGCATCCTCGACGTGATCGACGCCAGCCAACCCATCGTCATCCACGGCGTGCAGCACAGCCTGCATCCACCGGTGCATCTGCCGGCCTGGCCGGCGGGCGAACGCCGCTCGCGCCTGGTGTTCATCGTCCGTGACCTGGACACCGCGCTGCTCAGGCGCTCCTTCGCCGCCTTCATGGGCGGCCTGGGCCGGGCCGCATGAGCACGCCGCTGACGCTGAGGGTGCTGGGCACCTCGGTGACCCTGCTCGAACCCATCCGCCAGCGGGCGGAGGCGGAGCTGGGCATCCGCCTGGTCTACCAGATCCACGACGTCCAGACCGCCCAGCGTATCGCTGTGCTGGAGCCGGGCAGCTACGATCTCTATGACCAGTGGTTCCACAACGTCGACTTCGTCTGGCCGGCGCGGGCGATCCAGCCCATAGACATCCGCCGCATCGCGCTCTGGGAAGAGATCAACGACCTGCCCAAGCGCGGCCGGCTGCATGCCACGGATCGCCTGGCGCCCGGCTGCCGGCCGTGCGACCGTCTCTATGTGCAGCACGACGGCAGCCTCGGCGGCCAGCCCAGCGAACGCATCAGCATGCTGCCGCTGACCCACAACGCCGACAGCTTCGCCTATCGTCCGGAAAGCCTGCCTATGGCCCTGGCGGGTCAGCAGGAAAGCTGGGCCTGGCTGATCGACGAAGGCTGGTGCGGCCACAGCGCCCTGCAGAGCGACGCCGCCATCGGCGCGCTGGACGCCGCCCTGGCGATCCAGGCCGCCGGCCTCGCCCGTTTCGACGATATCGGCAATCTGCGCCTGGAGGAGATCGACCGCCTGGCCGAGTTGCTGGTGGAGCGCCAGCGCCATCGGCACTTCGCGGCGTTCTGGTCCGACGACCGCAGCGCCGGCGAGCTGACCCTGGCCGCCGGGGTGGACATCCAGAGTCTCTGGTCGCCCATGCTCATGGCCCTGCACCGGGCAGGGGTGGATTATCGGGTGGCGGTCCCGCGCGAGGGCTACCGCGCCTGGTTCGGCGGCCTGTCGCTGTCGCGCTGCGCGGAGGGGCGGGTGCGCGACGCCGCCTATGCCTACCTCAACTGGTGGCTGGCCGGCTGGCCCGGGGCGGTGATGGCGCGCCAGGGGTTCTACATTGCCAATCCGGTGCGGGCGCGGGATCACCTGAGCGCTGCCGAGTGGGACTTCTGGTACGGCGGCCTGCCGGCCCGTGAAGAACTCGCCGGCAGCGACGGCCTTCCGCTGATCGAGGTGGGCCAGCGTCGCGAAGGCGGTTCCTACGCCCAGCGCATGAGCCATATCGGGGTGTGGAATTCGGTGATGGACGAGCACAACTACCTGGTGCGGCGCTGGAGCGAATTCCTGCGCACCACGGCGGCCTGAGGCGACAGCGTTCCGGCGAGAAAGGCGTGCCAGACGCGTTGCTGCGCTGTTGCCCAGGCGACAGCGACTGGACAGCTGCCCTTGGCGCTACAACAGAAATCGTCTTACGTTTTATCGCAAGTCATTGATTAAAAACGCTTTTTTAACTTGGTTCGGTTCTTGATTAAGGGCTCAGGGTCACTGTTTCGCTCGTCCTCGCGGCGAGCCCAACCCGGAGAGCCTTTGCATGTCGCAGAACCCCGTCAAATTCGCCTATTGGGTCCCCAACGTCAGCGGCGGCCTGGTGGTCAGCACCATCGAGCAGCGCACCCACTGGGGCATCGACTACAACCGCACGCTGGCCCAGCTCGCCGAGCGGGCCGGCTTCGACTACGCCCTGACGCAGATCCGTTTCACCGCCGGCTACGGCGCCGAATACCAGCATGAATCGGTGGCCTTCAGCCATGCGCTGCTGGCCGCCACCGAGCGGCTCAAGGTGATCGCCGCCATCCTGCCCGGCCCCTGGAATCCGGCGCTGGCGGCCAAGCAGCTGGCGACCATCGACCAGCTCACCAACGGCCGGGTCGCCATCAACCTGGTCTCCGGCTGGTTCAAGGGTGAATTCCACGGCATCGGTGAGCCCTGGCTGGAGCACGACGAACGCTATCGGCGTTCCGAGGAATTCATCCGCGCCCTCAAGGGCATCTGGACCCAGGACAACTTCAGCTTCGCCGGCGACTTCTATCGCTTCCGCGACTACACCCTGAAACCCAAGCCGCTGCAGCAGCCCCATCCGGAGGTCTTCCAGGGTGGCAGCTCCCGGGCCGCGCGGGACATGGCGGCGCGGGTCTCCGACTGGTACTTCACCAACGGCGGCACCCGCGAGGAGATTCGCGCCCAGGTGCAGGACCTGCGCGCCAAGGCCGCGGCGGAAGGGCGTGAGGTCAAGGTCGGGGTGAATGCCTTCATCATCGCGCGCGACACCGAGGCCGAGGCGCGCGAGGTGTTGCGGGAGATCGTGGCCAAGGCCAACCCGGAGGCGGTCAAGGCCTTTGGCGATGCGGCGCGCCAGGCTGGTGCCGCCAGCCCGGAAGGCAAGGGCAACTGGGCCGATTCCAGCTTCGAGGATCTGGTGCAGTACAACGACGGCTTCAAGCCGAACCTGATCGGTACGCCCGAGCAGGTCGCCGAGCGCATCGTGGCCCTCAAGGCCGAGGGCGTGGACCTAGTGCTGGCCGGTTTCCTGCACTTCCAGGAAGAGGTGGAGTACTTCGGCCAGCGGGTGCTGCCCCTGGTGCGCGAACGCGAAGCCCGGGCCGCTGCCCAGGCGGCGGCCTAGGCCATGGGTGCGCCTCTGGCCCCATCGCCGGTGCTGCTGGAGGTCAGCGACCTGGCGCTGGCCTTTGGCGGGGTCACGGCCTTCGCCGAGGTCGGCTTCCAGGTTCGCGAAGGCGAGATCTGCGCCCTGATCGGGCCCAATGGCGCCGGCAAGAGTTCCTTGCTCAACGTGATCAACGGCCTCTACCGACCGCAGCGGGGCAGGGTACGGCTGGCCGGCAGCAGCGCGGTGCTGCGCCGTCCGCAGGCGGCAGCGCGGGCCGGGGTCGCGCGCACCTTCCAGAATCTGGCCTTGTTCAAGGGCATGAGCGTGCTGGACAACGTGCTCACCGGGCGCGGCCGCCATCGGCGCGCCTCCTGGCTGGAACAGGCCCTGGGCCTGGGCCGCGCTCCGGCCGAAGAGCGGGTGCAGCGGGCGGTGGCCGAGTGGGCACTGGACTTCCTGCACCTGGGCCCCTGGCGTGACGTCCCGGTGGGCAGCTTGCCCTATGGCCTGCAGAAGCGCGTGGAGCTGGCCAGGGCGCTGGCGGCCGAGCCGCGGCTGTTGCTGCTGGACGAACCCATGGCCGGGATGAATGCCGCGGAGAAGCGCGAGCTGAGCGGCTACATCCAGGCCATCAACCGCGAGCGCGGGGTAACCGTGGTGCTGATCGAGCACGACATCCAGGTGGTGATGCAACTGGCGGATCACGTGGTGGTGCTGGACTACGGTCGGCTCATCGCCGACGGCGCACCCGCCGCGGTGCGCCAGGACCCGGCGGTGGTCGCCGCCTATCTCGGTACCCGTCATTAGAAGTTGTTGACGATCTGCTGCGCGTCGGCCAACCGGCGTTAGAAATGCCTTCGGAATGCTCATTTACCACTCGTAAACCCGAGCGCGGGTCCGATCCGCTTCCTCAGGCCTTTCCGCCTTGTTTGGCTCTAGCTCGCGAGATCGTAAACAGCTTCTAAGGACACTGGACGCCTCAGGGAGAAAACCATGGCGTTTTTCTTGGAAGTCTTGCTCGGCGGCCTGCTCGCCGGGGTGATGTATGCCCTGGTGGCGCTGGGCTTCGTACTCATTTACCGGGCCTCGGGGGTGTTCAACTTCGCCCAGGGCGCCATGCTGCTGTTCGCTGCCCTGACCTACGTCAGCCTGGTGGAGCGCGGCGTGCCCGGCTGGCTGTCGCTGCTCAGCACCCTGGGCGTCATGGTGCTGCTGGCGGTGGCGGTGGAGCGCACGGTGCTGCGGCCGCTGGTGAATCGCTCGCCGTTGGTGCTGTTCATGGCCACCCTGGGGCTGGCCTATTTCATCGAGGGCGCCGCCCAGGCGCTGTGGGGCGCCCAGGTGCACGGCCTGGACCTGGGTATCGAGGACCGTCCGCTGGAGCTGGGCGAGCTGCTGCTGTCGAGCTTCGACCTGTTCGCCGCGGCGGTGGCGGCGGTGCTGGTGATCGGGCTGTCGCTGCTGTTCGAGCGTACCCGCCTGGGCATCTCGCTGCGCGCCGTGGCCGATGATCCCCTGGCGGCCCAGGCGGTGGGTATCCGCCTGCCGCGCATCTGGGCGCTGGTGTGGGCGGTGGCCGGTTGCGTCGGCCTGGTGGCGGGCCTGCTCTGGGGCGCGCGGCTGGGGGTGCAGTTCTCGCTGTCGCTGATCGTGCTCAAGGCGCTGCCGGTGTTGATCATCGGCGGCTTCTCCTCGGTCAGCGGGGCCATCGTCGGCGGCCTGCTGATCGGCGCCAGCGAAAAGCTCGCCGAGGTCTATCTCGGCCCCCTCATCGGCGGTGGCCTGGAGAACTGGTTTCCCTACGCCTTCGCCCTGGTATTCCTGCTGATTCGACCGGTTGGCCTGTTCGGCGAACCCACCGTCGAGCGCGTCTAGAGGACCTTCCATGACTACCTCCCTCGACGCGCTGCCGGCGCGTCCGCTGGCCTCCCGTGCACCCGCTGTGCGACCCGCGCCTCTGGCGTTGGCCGCCTTCCTGGTCCTGGCCTTTGCCGTGCTGCCCTGGGTCGGCAGCGACTACCTGTTCAATGCCCTGCTGATTCCCTTCCTGGTGCTGGCCCTGGCCGGGCTGGGACTCAACCTGCTCACCGGCTATGCCGGGCAGCTGTCGCTGGGCTCGGCCGCCTTCATGGCGATCGGCGCCTTCGCCACCTACAACCTCCAGGTACGCCTGGGCTGGCCCCTGCCGCTGTGCCTGTTCGCTGGCGGGCTGCTGGCGGCCTTGGTGTCGCTGCTGTTCGGCCTGCCCAGCCTGAGGATCCGCGGCTTCTACCTGATCGTCTCCAGCCTGGCCGCACAGTTCTTCATCCTCTGGGCCCTGACCCGCTTCGACTGGTTTTCCCATGGCAGTGCCTCGGGGGTGATCAGCGCGCCGCCGCTGGTGCTGCTGGGCCAGGATTTCGGCGGGCCGCTGGGTCGCTACCTGGCCACCCTGCTGGTGGTCCTGGTGCTGTTCGCCTTCGCCGCGCGACTGGTGCACGGCGAACTTGGCCGTACCTGGATGGCGGTGCGCGACCGGGAAACCGCCGCCGCGGTGATGGGCCTGTCGGTGGTGCGGGCCAAGCTGCTGGCCTTTGCCCTGAGCGGCTTCTACCTCGGCGTCGCCGGGGCGCTCTGGGCCTTTACCTACCTGGGCACCGTGGAGCCCCACGGCTTCGACTTGAGTCGTTCCTTCCAGATCCTCTTCATCGTCATCCTCGGCGGACTCGGCAGCCTGGCCGGCAGCCTCTATGGCGCCGCCTTCATGGTGCTGTTTCCGCTGCTGCTCTCCAACCTGGCCGGCTGGCTGCCCGCCGACCTCATCGCCGCCGGCCAGCTGGAGAACCTGCAGAAGATGGCGTTCGGCGCCCTGATCATCCTGGTGCTGATCAAGGAACCCGAGGGCCTGACCCGCCTCGCCACCCGCGGCTGGCAGCGCCTGCGCCGCGCCTGACCCCTTTCGCCGGCGGCCAGGCTCGCCGGCCCAACACCCCCCACGAGGAAAGTCCCCATGTTCAAACGTCATCTGCTCGGCAGCCTCGTCCTGGCCCTGGGCCTCAGTTCCTTCGGTCCGGTGCAGGCCGCCGGCGAGCAATACTTCCCGCTGCAGAGCTATCGCGTCGGCCCCTATGCGGCAGGCGGCACCGGCTTCTTCGGTGGCTTCATCGACTACCTGAAATACGTCAACGCCAATGGCGGGGTGAATGGCGTCAAGCTGGTGTGGAGCGAGTGCGAGACCGAGTACATCGTCGAGAAGGGCGTGGAATGCTACGAGCGACTGAAGAACGGCCGTGACGGTGCGCCCGCGGCCGCCACCAATCCGCTGTCGGTGGGCATCGCCTACGCCACTCTGGACAGGTCCACCGCCGACCGACTGCCGCTGATCACCATCAACCACGGCCGCACCGACTCCACCGATGGCAGCGTCTTTCCCTATGTCTTCCCGCTGCAGCTCAATCCCTATTCGGAGGTCTCGGCCATCCTCAACTGGATCGCCCAGCAGGGCGGTGGCGAGGCCAGCCTCAAGGGCAAGAAGATCGTCACCCTCTACCACGGCTCGCCTTACGGCAAGGAGACCAACGAGGTGCTGCAGAAGCTGGCGGATCGCTACGGCTTCCAGCTGACCCTGCTGGAAGTGCCGCACCCAGGCAACGAGCAGCAATCCCAGTGGCTCAACATCCGCCGGATCAAGCCGGACTGGGTGATCCTGCGTGGCTGGGGCGTGATGAACCCGGTGGCGATCAAGACCGCGCAGAAAGTCGGCTTCCCGGTCGACCACATCATCGGCAACATCTGGAGCAACTCCGAGGAGGACGTGCGTCCGGCCGGCGCGGCGGCCAAGGGCTTCCTGGCCATCACCACTCACCCCTCGGGTACCGCCTTCCCGGTGCTGCAGGGCATCGATCGCGACGTGGTGGCCACTGGGCAGAGCGACCTCGCCGATCCCAAGCGCTTCGGCACCGTCTACTACAACCTCGGCGTGGTCAACGGCATCCTCAATGTCGAGGCCCTACGCCTGGCCCAGGCCAAGTATGGCGACAAGCCCCTCAGCGGCGAGCAGGTGCGCTGGGGTTTCGAACACCTGAAGCTGGACGACGCCCGCCTGCAGGCCCTGGGCGCCAAGGGCCTGGTGCAGCCGCTCACGCTCTCCTGCGCCGACCACGAAGGCGGCGGCGCCATCCGCATCCAGCAGTGGGATGGCGAGAAATGGAACCTGGTCAGCGATTGGGTACAGGCCGATCGCGCCTTCCTGCGACCGATCATCGAGGCCTCGGCCAGGCAGTACGCCAAGGAAAAGGGCATCACCCCGCGCGACTGCAGCAAGGAGAGCTGACCCATGACGACCACCCCCTTGCTGGCGGTCGAGGCCATCGAAGTCCGTTACGACGGCGCCATTCTGGCCGTCGATGGCGTCAGTCTAGTGGTCGGCCAGGGCCAGATCGTAGCCTTGCTGGGCGCCAATGGCGCCGGCAAGAGCACCACGCTCAAGGCCCTCTCGGGGCTGCTCGGCGCCGCCCGCGGCGCCCTGGTCCGCGGCGCGATCCGCTACGAGGGACGGGAGCTCGCGGGCCAGTCGGCCGATGCCCGGGTCCGTGCCGGACTGGTCCAGGTGCTGGAAGGGCGCCACTGTTTCGGGCCACTCAGCGTGGAGGAAAATCTGCTCAGCGGCGGTTTCGTCCGCCGCCTCGGGCGCGCCGCGCAGCGCGCGGAACTGGAGCGGATCTATGCCTGGTTTCCCCGCCTGGCCGGCAAGCGCCGGCAGCTGGCGGGTCTGACCTCGGGCGGCGAGCAGCAGATGATCGCCCTGGGGCGCGCGCTCATGGCGCGGCCCCGCCTGTTGCTGCTGGATGAACCCTCCATGGGCTTGGCGCCGCTGCTGGTGGAGGAGATCTTCGACAGCGTCGCCCGGCTGAACCGGGAGGAGGGCCTGAGCGTGCTGATGGCCGAGCAGAACAGCGCTATCGCCCTCGACTACGCCCACCAGGCCTTCGTGCTGGAAAGCGGGCGGGTGGTGCAGTCCGGCGTGCCCGGCACTGGCCTGACGCGCGAGGCGGTGCAGGCGGCCTACCTGGGGGTGGGCTAAGCTCCCGGGACAACCGGGGAGCCCACGCCATGAACAAGACCTCCTACAACGCCATCGCCGACACCTTTCGCCAGGCCCGCGTCAGCCTCAGGGACGACGAGCGTCGCTACCTTGAGGTGCTCCTGGAAAAGCTCGAACCCGGCGCCACCCTGCTCGATCTGGGCTGCGGCACCGGCACACCGGTCGCCGCCGCCATTCTCGCCCAGGGGCATCGGGTACTGGGTGTCGACCAGGCGGCCGCCATGCTGGCCCATGCGCGGCGGGAATTTCCCAAGCAGCGCTGGATCGAGGCGCGGCTGGAAACCTACGCCTGCGCCGAACGCTACCAGGGCGCGCTGCTGTGGGATTCGCTGTTCCATCTGGAGCGCCGCTGGCACGCGACCCTCCTGGCGCGAGTGATCGCCGGGCTTCCCCAAGGGGGACGGCTGATGCTGACGGCGGGCGGCTCGGCGGCGGATTCCTTCGTCGATACCATGTTCGACCAGCCGTTCTTCTACGACTCCCACCCGCCGGCGGAGCTGCGTGCCTTGCTCTTGGGGCAGGGCGTGCGCATCCTCATCGAGGAATTCATGGACCTGCCCGACGGGGGGCGGAATAGGGGGCGCTGCGCCTTCGTCGTGGAAAACTGTGACGTTGTTCAGGTGCCGTTCTCGCTGAGAGAACGGGATGGAGATCAGTCCTTCCAGCCCGGCTGGTAGAGGGTGCCGTGGGCCTGGTCCAGGGCGGCGCGGACCTTGGGCGAGTGCTGGTAGAGGTCGATCAGCTTGGCCAGGCGCGGATCGTCCTTGTTGTCCTGGCGGGCGACGAACTGGATGACGTACTCCGGGTGGTCGAGGCCATCGAAGAGCAGGGCCTGGTTGGGATCTATGGTCTTGGCCAGGCGCAGGTAGTGCGGATAACCCTGGGCCACGTCGACGTCGTCCAGTGAGCGGGCCAGCTGCACGGCCTCCAGTTCGACGATCTGGATGTCGCGCGGATTGCCGGTGATGTCCGCCAGGGTGGCGTGGTAGCCGACGCCGGGCTTGAGGGTGATGAAGCCGGCCTTCTCCAGCAGCAACAGGCCACGGCCGCCATTGATGGCGTCGTTGGCGATAGCCACCCGCGCGCCCTTGGGTACCTCGGCCAGGGTGCGGTACTTCTTCGAATAGAGCCCGACGTTGTTGATGATCCCCGGCGCCACCGCCACCAGGTCATGGCCGGCGGTGCGCTTGGCGTTCTCCAGGAAGGGGATGTGCTGGTAGTAGTTGGCGTCGATGTCATGGTTGGCGAGGCTGGTGTTGGGGGCGATCCAGTCGCTGAATTCGACGATCTCCACCTCCACCCCGGCGGCCTTGGCCTCCTGCACCGCGACTTCAAGCGGCGGAGCGAAGGCGGCGGTGGTGCCGATCTTGAGAGGCGCGGCCAGGGCCGCGGTGCTGAAGAGGCCGAGGGCGAAGAGCAGGGGTTTGAGGCGGGTCATAGGGCGTCCTTGAGAGGCCAGTCCTGGCGGAAACGGCCGCCGGAATGGCGGGTGTCGAGGTGGTCGCCCCGGCCGAACAGCTTGTGTCTGAAGCTGCCCTCGGCGTAGGCGGTCTTGTAGCGACCCCGGGTCTGCAACTCCGGGATCACCAGATCGATGAAGTCGCCGTAGCACTCGGGGGTGACGGTGCGGGCCAGGTTGAAGCCGTCCAGCCCGGTCTCGTCGATCCAGCCAAGCAGGGCATCGGCCACCTGCTGGGGATCGCCGACCAGGGCGGTGTAGCGGCCACCGAGGGCGTGCTGCTCCAGCAGCTTGCGGCGGGTCCAGCCGGCGTCCTTGGCCACCAGGCGCTTGAGCGCCGACTCGATGGCCTCGGTCCTTTGCGGGCGGATGGGTTCGTCGAGGCCATAGGCGGCGAGATCTATGCCCACCGAGGCGGAGTGATGAGCGACGCCGGCCTCGGGGCTGGCGTAGCTCAGGTATTCGGCGTGCTTGTCGCGGGCTTCGGCGGCGGTGGGAGCGACGATCACCGTCAGGCCCATGAACAGCTTGACGTCATCCGCGCGGCGGCCGGCGGCCACTGCCGCGCCCCGGACCCGCTCGACCTGGGCACGGGTGGCGGCCTGGTCCTGCCCGGAGATGAACACGCACTCGGCATGGCGCCCGGCAAAGGCCAGGCCGCGATCCGAGGAGCCGGCCTGGAACAGCACCGGGGTGCGTTGCCGCGAGGGCTCGCAGAGGTGATAGCCCTCGACGTCGAAGAATTCGCCGTGGTGCACGACCTTGCGCACCCGCTCGGGACGGGCATAGATCCGCTGGACGCGGTCACGGACCACGGCGTCGTCGGCCCAGCTGCCTTCGAGCAGCTTGTAGAGCACTTCCAGGTATTCGTCGGCTTGGTCGTAGCGGCGGTCGTGGGCGATCTGCTGGTCCAGGCCCATGGCACGGGCGGCGCTGTCCAGGTAGCCGGTGACGATGTTCCAGCCGACACGGCCTTCGCTCAGGTGATCCAGGGTGGAAAGGCGGCGGGCGAAGGGATAAGGCGGCTCGTAGGTGAGGTTGGCCGTCAGGCCGAAACCCAGGTGCCGGGTGCTGGCGGCCATGGCCGAGACCAGCAGGAAGGGGTCGTTGACCGGCAACTGGATGGATTCGCGCAGGGTCAGGTCGACATTGCCGCCATAGACGTCGTAGACGCCCAGGATGTCGGCGATGAACAGCCCATCGAACAGCCCGCGTTCCAGCAATTGGGCCAGCTCGGTCCAGTAACCGAGGGTGTGGTAGCGGCTGGAGGTGTCGCGTGGATGCGTCCAGAGGCCGTGGTTGATGTGGCCCACGGTGTTCATGTTGAAGGCGTTGAGCAGCACCTGCTTGGCGGGGGCGGTCATGGGGCGGGTGCCCCCGCGGGGAGAAGAGTCCGGAGCTCAGCCATGGGGTCCTCGGGTTCAAGGCGAAAGGAGAGATCCGGTGGTCCGGTGGTTATACGTTAGCTTCAAGGGACATGGAGCTTTAAATAGCCTTTCGGAATAACGTTAGGGCCTTCGCGGACGTGACGCTCATCTCTAACCAAATTCCTAATCGGTATTAAGCCGACCTTTGCTTATTCCTTATCGTGGCCGGCATTCATTCGCCGTCCGCTGAGGCACTCATGGCCGCTATCCGCTTTTCGTTCCGCGCAGGGCTGCGCCGAGGGCTGCTCGCCCTGGGTCTGCTGGGCCTCGCCTGCGCCGCCCAGGCCGATACCACCCTGCGTATCGGTTACCAGAAATCCTCCACCCTGTTGGTGCTGCTCAAGGAGCAGGGCACCCTGCAACGCGACCTGGCGGCCCAGGGCGTCACTCTCAGCTGGCACGAATTCTCCAGCGGCCTGCCGCTGCTGGAAGCGCTCAACGTCGGCAACGTGGATCTCTCCGCCGACGTCGCCGACACCGTGCCGGTGTTCGCCCAGGCGGCGGGCGCCAAGCTCACCTATTTCGCCCGGGAGACGCCGTCGCCCCAGGCTCAGGCCATCCTGGTCCCGAAGGGCTCGTCGCTCCAGACCCTCGCCGATCTCAAGGGCAAGCGCATCGCCGTGACCAAGGCCGCCGGTAGCCACTACCTGCTGATCGCCGCCTTGCAGAAGGCCGGCCTGAGCTTCGCCGACATCCAGCCGGCCTATCTCACTCCGGCGGACGGTCGTGCCGCCCTGGAGAACGGCAAGGTGGACGCCTGGGTGACCTGGGAGCCCTTCGTCGCCAGCGCCCAGCGCCAGCAGCACGTCCGCATCCTCGCCTCGGGCGAGGGGCTGGCCAGCTACCAGCGCTACTACCTGGCCGCCACGCCCTATGCCCAGGGCCATCCCGAGGTGCTGGCCCTGGTCTTCGCCGAATTGCAGCGCACCGGCCAGTGGGTGAAGCAACACCCCGCCGAGGCGGCACGCCTCCTCGGTCCTCAGTGGGGCCGCCTGGACGAAGGCACCGTCGAGCTGGCCAACAGCCGCCGTACCTACGATGTCCAGCCAGTTAGTCGCGCGGCCCTCGGCGAGCAGCAGCGCATCGCCGATGCCTTCCACGCCGCCAGGTTGCTGCCCAGCGCGGTGGACGCCAGCGCCGTCGACCTCTGGACCCCGACGCCACCGTGATCCACGCGAGCTGATCGGGCTTTTACTCGGGACAAGGCCACGCTACGCCGGGCCGCATGCCTTGGCCCGCTAAACCAGGTCGCTCCTGCCAAGGAAGTCCATCTGGACCACCCCTCCTTGCGCCCACCCGCCGGGTGCGGGGTGGCGAGCGCTCGCGCGTCCGGCGAGGCTCCTTGTCGCCGCGCCCACCCTCGCCAAAGCCCACGCGGAGTTGCAACGCCTGAGCGCGCCGGGCTGATCCTGCCCGGATGAGTGGGTGGCGGATCAAGTGTCTGTTTCCGGTTCATTCGCGTCCGGTCGAGACCGGGTACCTCTTACGCCAAGGTCGGGTACGGTTTGCTCGGTGAATCCGTTTTGGTGTAACGTGATTACAAAGTACCAATCAGTGCCTGGAGAGGGTTGTTCTCTGGCTGAGCCTCGATAGGGTTATGGCTGCGCTGCTCAGAGTCGTCGTTATGATTGTCTTTCAGTATAATAAAAAACAAATGGGGTTCGTCCATGATCGAAGCTTTCAACCCCGCCACCGGAGCCGCCATCGCGACCTACCACGCCCATGCGCCGGCCCAGGTCGAGACGCGCCTGGCGCAGCACTGCGCGGCTCTGGTTCGCTTGGCCGCCCTCCTGCGCGCCGGTCGCGACACCCAGGCGCGACTCAGCGCCAGCGAGATGGGCGAGCCGCTGGTGGAAGCCGAGGCGGAGCTCGGGAAGTCCGCGCTGAGCTGCGAGTTCTACGCCGGGCGGGCGCCCGGCTGCCTCGCCGATACCCCTGTGGCCAGCGCCACCGCCTACGGCTGGTGGTCTACGCACCGCTCGGCGTGGCGCTCACGGTGATGCCCTGGAACTATCCGGTCTGGCAGGTCGTCCGTTTCGCCGCACCGGCGCTGGCAGCCGGCAATGGCGTTCTCCTCGCGCACGCTAGCAACGTGCCGGGCTGCTGGAGCAGGCGTTTGCCGAGGACCTGCCCACCGGCCTGGTGGCGATCCTGCTGATCGATGCCAGGGAGGTGGCCGGCGCGGTGTTCATCAATGCCCTGGTGGACTTGGATCTGCGGGTGCCCTTCGGCGGCATCAAGCAGTCTGGCTATGGCCGCGAACTGGGCGAGTGGGGTATCCGCGAATTCACCAACGTCGAGGCCGTCTGGCAAGACGTCCAACCCTGACTACTAGGAGTTTTCCATGATCAAGACGGATTCCGCTGCCTGGCTGCTCAAGCCCGAGGCCATCGCCAGGCACGACCGTGGCGGTGGCGCTGCTACCACGCCGCTGGTGACCGCTGGCCTGGGGGCGCAAACCTTCATCAACGGCTACACCGAATTCCTGGGTGGGGCGCAGATTCCCTTCCATTTCCACAATTGCGAGGAGAGCGTGATGCTGGTGGAGGGCCGGGCGATCTTCGACATCGACGGCCAGGAATTCGCCCTCGCACCCCAGGACGTCACCTATATCCCCACCGGGGTGCCCCATCGCTTTCGCAATGCCTCGGCGACCGAGCCCATGAAGATCCTCTGGATCTACGGCTCGGCCGACGCCACCCGCACCCTGGTAGAGACGGGCGAAACGCGCCCGATCGCCGCCGAACACCGTACCCAGTCCTAGGAGACACCCATGCCGGAAATCATCGTTCACGCCGTAAAAGGTCGTAGTGCCGAACAGAAGAAGTTGTTGATGAAACGCATCACCGAGGCGGTGGTGGATAGCTTCGGCGTGGCTGCCGACCGCGTCATCGTGCAGATCGTCGAGGCCGAGCCGGAAGACAAGGCGCGCGGCGGCGTGCCCTACAGCGAACGCTGAAACAGGCACCTGGCGAGCGTTCGCCGGGCGCGAACGCTGCGTTGGCCAAAGGTCAATTTTCGCTGGGCAGCGGGTTGCCTAAGGTGGCGCAAGCGGGTCTGACGGTCGCCATGGCGCCGACGTCGGACCTTTCCAGCCGGTGCCAGGAGAGCCCTATGTACGCCTATGTCGGCAGCCGAACCACCCGTGCCCGTCAGGCCCGCGGGGAGGGAATCAGCGTTTACCGGGTCACGCCCGCAGGCGCGCTGGAACTCGTCCAGGTGGTCGGTGACCTGATCAATCCGTCCTACCTGACCCTCAATCGGGCGGGTGACCGTCTCTATACGGTGCATGGCGACGAACAGGCGGTCAGCGCCTTCGCCGTCGACCGCCCGAGCGGATGCCTGACTCTGCTCAACCAGCAAGCGAGCGGCGGTCGCAATCCGGTTCACCTGGCGCTGGCGCCGGACGATCGCCACCTGGTGGTGAGCAATCACCTCGGTCGCAGTCTCGCCGTCCTGCCCATAGCGGAAGATGGCCGACTGGAGCCGCTGGTCCAGCTGCTGGAGCTGCAGGGTGAGCCCGGGCCGCACCGCCAGGAACAGCCCCATGCCAAGCCGCACTGCAATCCCTTCGATCCCAGCGGCCGCTTCGTGCTGGTGCCGGACAAGGGACTGGACCGGATCTTCAGCTTTGCCTTTCACGACGGGCGGCTGGTGCCGGTGGCCGAGGTGGCGACCCGCGAAGGCGCGGGGCCGCGGCATCTGGTCTGCCATCCGCGCCTGCCGCGGGCCTATGTGGTCAATGAGCTGGATTCGACCCTCACCGCCTATGCCTTCGATGCTCGCTGCGGTGTCCTCGAACCCCTGGCCATCCACTCGACGCTGCCGGCCAGCTTCACCGGCAACAGCCGGGCGGCGGCGATCGAACTGGATCGCAGCGGGCGCCTGCTCTACACCTCCAATCGCGGCCACGACAGCCTGACGGTCTTCACGCTGGATCCCCAGAGCGGGCTGCCGACGCCGCTCGGCAGCCTGGCGAGCGGGGGCCGCACGCCACGCGCCTTCGCCCTGGCACCGGATGGCCGCCAGCTGTTCGCCCTCAACGAAGACAGCGACAGCATCGTCGCCTTCCTGGTCGACGAGACCCGGGGGATCCTCGAACCCACGGGCACGGTGGTGCGCTGCGGCAGCCCGGTGTGCCTGGTCTTCAGTCGCTGAAGATCCTCGCCGCATCCTACAACAACAAGAGCGGCCGCCTCGGCGCGGCCCTGTGAGGCCCCCATGAACACCAACCCCGCGACCCGGGAGCAGGCCGTCATCCGCAAGGTGACCTGGCGCATCATCCCCTTCGTCTTCCTGCTCTATATCGTCTCCTATCTGGATCGGGCCAACATCGGCTATGCGGCGTTGCAGATGAACGCCGAGCTGGCCCTGTCCAGTGAGGTCTTCGGCTTCGTCTCGGGTATCTTCTTCATCGGCTACTTCCTGTTCGAGGTGCCGAGCAATGTCATGCTCGAACGCTTCGGCGCGCGGGTGTGGATCGCGCGCATCCTGGTCACCTGGGGGGTGATCGCCGCGGCCACGGCCTTCGCCCAGACCGCCATGCACCTCTATGTCCTGCGCTTTCTGCTGGGGGTGGCCGAGGCGGGTTTCTTTCCCGGGATCATCGTCTACCTGACCTACTGGTTCCGCTCCCGCGAACTGGCCACCACGGTAGCCCTCTTCACCGCGGCGATCCCGGTCTCCTACATCATCGGCGCGCCGCTCTCGACCTGGATCATGGACAACGTCCACTGGCTGGGCTGGAGTGGCTGGCGCTGGATGCTGTTCCTCGAAGGCATCCCGGCGGTGTTCCTCGGTGTGCTGTGCTATCTCTATCTCACCGATTGGCCCGAACAGGCGCGCTGGCTGGCAGATGAAGAAAAGGTCTGGCTACTCGCCGAGCTGGAGCGTGATCGCCAGGCGCGCAAGGACGTCAAGCATTTCGGCGCGCTCAAGGCCATGAGCAATCCCAAGGTGCTCTACCTCGCCTTCATCTACTTCGTCTATCAGTGCGGCAGCCTGGGCGTAGGCTACTGGATGCCGCAGATCATCAAGGGGTTCTCGTCCACGCTGAGTCATACCCAGATCGGCCTCATCGCCACCATCCCCTATATCGTCGCCACCCTGATGATGATCGCCTGGTCGCGGCGTTCGGATCGCCTCGGCGAGCGGCGTCTGCACTCGGCCTTACCGCTGGCAGTCGCGGCGGTGGCGCTGGTGGGGGCCGGACTGGTGCGCGAGCCTTACCTGGCGATCGGCTTGATCAGCCTGGCGCTGGCCGGTCTGTACAGCTTCAAGTCGCCGTTCTGGGCGCTGCCGACGCTGTTTCTCAGCCGCTCCACGGCGGCGGTATCCATCGCCGTGATCAATTCCATTGGCAACCTGGGCGGCTTTGTCGGACCCTTCATGATCGGCATGGTGAAGGGCAACACCCAGAGCGCCTCGGCGGGCCTGCTGTTTCTCAGTGCGCTGCTGGCGATCGCCTTCATCATGACCCTGCTGATCCGCCTCGACCGTGGCGACGACACCCGCGCCGCCGCGGCCACCACCTGACCTCCAAGGAGTTTTCCCATGACCCCCAGCTCAGCGGTACTCGCGGACCTCGCCCCCCAGGGCGCGCTACGGACGGCGATCAACTACGGCAATCCGGTGCTGGCGCAGCGCGGTGCCGATGGCCAGCCGGCCGGGGTCTCCGCGGCCCTGGCCCACGCCCTGGCCGAGCGCCTGGGCGTGCCCGTGCAATTCAGCACCTACGACGCCGCCGGCAAGGTCTTCGCCGTCCTCGAAGAAGACGCCTGGGACCTGGCCTTCCTGGCCATCGAACCGGTACGGGCGGCGCAGATCGACTTCAGCCATCCCTACGTGATCATCGAGGGCACCTATCTGCTGCGGGACGCCGACCCGGCCCAGGGCGTGGCCGAGCTGGACCGGGCCGGCCGCCGCATCGCCGTAGGGCAGGGCGCCGCCTACGACCTCTACCTGAGCCGCACCCTGACCCAGGCCGAGCTGGTGCGAGCGCCGACCTCGGCGGCGGCGGTGGACTGGTTCGTCGACGAGGGCCTGGACGCCGCCGCCGGCGTGCGCCAACCGCTGGAGGCCTATGCCCGGGCCCACGCCGGCTACCGCGTGCTGGCCGACAGCTTCACCGAGATTCGCCAGGCCATGGCCGTGCCCAAGGGGCGCAGCGCCGGCGCGGCCTTCGTCCGGGATTTTCTCGACGAGCAGATCCGCAATGGCTTCGTCGCCCGCGAGCTGGCCGCCAGCGGTCAGTCCGAGGCACGGGTGGGACCGCTGCTGGGCGGCTGATGTCGCCCGTCAGGCCGGGGTACGCCCGGCCAGGCGCGCAGTCGCGAGGGTAAGCCCGACGGCCATCACCAGCAGCAGGGCTGCGGTAAGAAAGGTGGCCTGGTAGCCCAGGCCGTCGTACAGCAAGCCGCCCAGGATCGAACCCAGAGCGATGGACAGTTGCACCACCGCGACCATCAGGCCGCCACCGGCTTCGGCGTCCGCCGGCAGGGAGCGGGCAAGCCAGGCCCACCAGCCCACCGGCGCGGCGGTGGCCACCAGGCCCCAGAGGCTCAGCACGCCGAGCACCAGCGGGGCCGAGCTGCCGCAGACGACCAACGCCACGCCAAGAACCGCCATCAGCAGCGGAATGACCGTCAGCGTGGTGTAGAGGCCGCGGCGGATCAGTCCGCCGATGAGCAGGGTGCCAACGAAACCGGCGAGGCCCAGTGCCAACAGAGCCAGTGACAGGCTGGTCACTCCCAGGCCGGTGACCATCTCCAGGAAGGGCCGGACATAGGTGAACAGACTGAATTGACCCATGAAGAACAGGCCGACCGCCAGCATGCCCATGGCCACCAGGGGGCGCCGCAGCAGGCCCGGCGCGCTGGTGGCGCCACGGCTATTGCCGTTCGCCGGCAGCGCCGGTAGGCCCAACCACTGCCAGGAGAAGGCGAGGAGGGCGATGGGTACCAGGCAGAAGAAGGCGCCGCGCCAGCCGATGACGCCGCCCAGGTAGCTGCCCAGAGGCGCGGCGATCACGGTGGCCAGGGCGTTGCCGCCATTGAAGATGGCCAGGGCCTTGGGCACCTCGTTCTCGGGTACCAGGCGCATGGCCACGGCGGCCGACATCGACCAGAAGCCGCCGATCACCACCCCGATCAGTGCCCGGCCGAGCAGGTACGTGGGGTAGTTGCCGGCCAGCGCGACCACCATGCCGGAGAAGCCCATCAGTGCCGTGAGCGACAGCAGCAGGATCTTGCGATCGAGGCGACCGACCAGGCGAGTGATGCTCAGGCTGGTAACGACCGCGCAGGCGCCGGATACCGCGATGCCATAGCCCGCCAGGCCTTCGCTGACACCCAGGTCGGCGGCCAGGGGCGTCAACAGGCTGACCGGCAGGAACTCCGAGGCGATCAGGGCGAAGACGGCCAGGGTCATGGCCAGTACGCCACTCCACTGGGCCGGGCGTTCGGCTGTGGCCGCGGCATCCTTGTAAGTGATATCTGGCTGTGGGGAAGACATTAGGACCTCAGGCCAGGTGGCGATGGAAGAAAGCGTGCAGGCGATCCCAAGGGATCAGGCCGACGCGGTCATAGAGATCGACATGTCCGGCACCAGGCACCCAGAGCAGTTCCTTGGCGCCGCTGGCGAGGCGGTAGGCGTCTTCACTGAACTCCCGCGAGTGGGCCTGATCGCCGGCAACGAACAGCAACGGGCGCGGCGCGATCATTTCCAGATTGCTCAGCGGATAGAAATTCATGAAGCGGATCTCACTGGTGAGCGTGCGGTTCTGGGTGCGCTCCAGAGTCATGCCAACTGGCACCGCCCGACCTCGTGGCGTGCGGTAGAACTCCCAGAATTCCCGGGTGACCGCGTCCGTGGTGGCGTCTGGGCGTTGTGGCAGATAGTCGAGGAAGCTGCCTTCGCCGGAGCTGTATTCGCGGTAGCGCTGTTGCGCCGCCTTGGCGACCAGCGCCTTGCGTTGCTCCAGGTTCTGCGAGTGGCGGAGGCCATTGCGGGTTACGGCGCCCATGTCATACAGGCTGACGGTGGCGATGGCCTTGAGGCGCGGATCGATCTTGGCCGCATTGAGGGCGAAGCAACCGCTACCGCAGATCCCCAGGACCCCTAGGCGCTCGCGGTCGATGCCAGGGTGGGTGCCGAGGAAGTCCACGGCAGCACTGAAGGCTTCGGTGTAGAGCTCCGGGGCCACCAGGTTGCGCGGCTGCCCCTGGCTTTCGCCCCAGAACGGTAGGTCGATGGCCAGCGTCACGAAGCCGCGCTCCGCCAGCTTTTGCGCATAGAGCAGGGCGCTCTGTTCCTTGACTGCACCCATGGGGTGGCCGATGACGATCGCTGGGGCGCCGGCCGCCGGTGCCGCGTCGAGCGGGGAGACGAGAATGCCGGTGACCTGCAGGAGGTACTGGGTCTTGAAGGTCACCGCCTGCCTCTGCACCCGGTCGCTGCGAAAGAAGTTGTCGGCGTCCGCCGGCGGGCCCAGCACCGCCGGATCAGCGGCCAACACGCCGCCAGCGGACAGCAGGCCCAGCATGGCCAGGCTGGCGCCGGCTGCCTTGACGAATTCGCGTCGGCCGACGCCGGCCGGGGTGACTTCGATCGGATCAAGGTCAGTGGGGGGAGTAGGGGTATTCATGACGGCAATCTCCTGGAGGGGGCCGAAACAGAGCGCCGGAGCACGACGCACGCGGCGGGACCAGAAGGTTGACGCAAAAGGGATTAGGTGATTAGTAGGGGGATTCTTTATGAGATTGTGAGAAAAATTCAGTAATGAGTCAGGCCAAGGTCGATGATCTGCAGGCATTCGTTATGGTCGCCCGGGAGCGCAGCTTCACCCGGGCGGCGGTGCGGCTGGGGGTAACGCCCTCGGCCCTCAGTCATAGCCTGAGGGCGCTGGAGGAGCGTCTTGGCGTGCGACTGCTGGCGCGTACCACGCGCAATGTGTCGACCACCGAGGCCGGTGACCGCCTGCTGCGCTCGGTAGCGCCGCTGCTGGAGCAGATCGCTGCGGAGGTAGAGGCGCTCGGCGCCTGGCGCGACACCCCTCGCGGAACCTTGCGCCTGACCTGCACCGACGACCAGATCCAGTTGTGTATCCGCCCCAAGCTCGCAGCCTTCATCGAGCAATATCCGGAGGTCCGTCTGGAGCTCTACGTCGACTATGGCTTCACCAACGTGGTGGAAGAACGTTTCGACGCCGGCATCCGCCTGGGCGAGGCCATCAGCCAGGACATGATCGCGGTGCGCATCAGTCGTGACTGGCGGCTGGCGCTGGTCGCCACGCCCGGCTATTGCGCCCGCCGGCCGCCGCCCGCCACCCCTTACCAATTGACCGAGCACAGTTGCATCAACATCCGCCATCGGCCGTCCGGTGCCGTTTACGCCTGGGAGTTCGAGCGGGACGGTCAGGCTTTCACGGTCAGAGGCGAGGGCCCGCTGGTGTTCAACAGCATCATGCACGTCCTCAACAGTGCCCTGGACGGACTCGGCATCGGCTACGTGCCCGAGGAGCTGGCAGCGCCCTATCTGGCCACCGGCCAACTGGTGGAGATCCTGCCGGAGTGGTGCCCCACCTTTCAGGGCTATCACCTGTACTACCCCAATCGCCGCCAGACCTCACCGGCCTTCGCCGCGTTGGTAGAGACGCTGCGTTACCGGGGCTGAGCAGCCAACGCTAGCGCGATTCCTTGCCCACCGGCTCTACCGAGCGCGCACACCAGCGTCGATACAGCGGCTCGGCCACCGCCATGACCACCACCAGCCGCAGGATCTGCATCGCAGTGACGGTGCCCACGCCCAGCCCTAAGGCCTCCGCCGTCAGGTACATCTCGGTGGTGCTGCCCGGCGTCATGCCCAGGCCCAGGGTGGTGAAGGGCAGGGCGAACACCTGGGCCAGCAGCCAGGCGATCAGGAAGGTGGCGACCAGGCAGAGCAGGGTGTAGAGGGTTGCCAGCAGTAGGAAGCGCGGCGCGCGGCGAAAGAAGGCGCGGTCGAAGTGGCACCCCAGGGTGACGCCGATGAGCACCTGGGCCAGGTGGCTCAGCGTCGGCGGCAGGCTGGTGACCAGGCCGCAGGAGGCGGTGACCAGGCAACACAGCGCCAGCGGGCCGAACATCCAGGGATTGGGCCAGCCGCGGCGCTTCCAGGCCAGGGCCGCCACCAGGCCGGCCGCCAGCAGCGGTGCCAGCCAGCGCCAGTCCGGCGGGGGCGGCACGTGGATCGCATGGGCGATGTCCGGTACGCCCCAGAGCATGGCCGGCGGCACCACCAATACGATGATCACCAGGCGCAGGGTATGGGCGGCGGCGACCTTGGGCGCATCGGCGCCATGGCGTTCGGCCAGATTGATCATCTCGGCGAAGTTGGCTGGCATGAAGGCGAAGAAGGCGGTCTTGCGTTCCGTGCCCAGGCGCTGCACCACCCTGATGCCGAGCAGCGCCAGCAGCAGGGTGGCGACCGCCGCTAGGGCCATCAGCGGCAGGTGGCCGACGACCTCGGTCAGTACCGTCGGGGTGAAGTGCAGGCCGATGGCCGTGGCGATCAGCCATTGCCCGGCTGGGCGGCCGTGGGGAATGGCAGTGATGCGCCAGCCCAGGCAGCGGCAGAGGGTCACCGCGATCAGGGCGCCGGTGATCCACGGCAACGGCCAGTGGACCAGGCTGGCGAGCCAGCCGCCGAGCAGGCCGACGAAGGGGGTGGGCCACCAGGGGCGAGGCGCGAAGCGGGAGGTCGGCATGGCGTTGTTCAGGGATCCGGTAGCAGGGTTCAGGGACGCAGGTGACCGACGAAGGCCTTGGCCACGGGCGACAGCGCGCTGTAGCGCCGCACCACCACCACGATGGCGCGGCTGGCCCAGGCTTCGTCCAGCTCCAGGGCCACCAGCTTCATCGGCTTGAGATAGGGCCGCACGATGGATTCGGGCAGTACGCACAGGCCCAGGCGAATCGCCGCCAGCCGGCACATCGCCTCGAAACTGCTGATGCGCACGCGCTGACGGATGCCGCGCTCGAGCAGCGTCGCCTGGCGCGAGAGCAGGGCGTTCATCGAGCTTTCCACATGGGGGCCGATGAATTCGTGGTCCAGGGTCTCGGCGAAGCTTACCCGTTCGTGCCCGGCCAGGGGGTGATCCGCGGCGGCGATCACCACCAGTCGCTCGCGGCGATAGACGAAGGTCTCCAGGTCCAGGGCGGCGGTATCGGCCGCGACGATGCCCACATCCGCCCGGCCTTCGGCGACCGCCTGGACGATGCTGCCGCCCACCCGCTCCTCGATGTCGAAATCGACCCGCGGATAGAGGCCCATGAAGCTGGCAAGGTCCGGGGTCAGGTGGTTGGTCAGCGCGGAAGTGATGGCTTGGAGGCGGATATGACCAGTGGCGCCGCTGCCGTGCTCGTTGAGCTCCAGCTGCATGAGCCGCAGATCGCCATGGACCCGCTCCACATAGTGCAGCATGGTCTCGCCGGCCGGGGTGAGGCCCATGCCACGGGCATGACGGATGAACAGCGGCACCCCGACCTGGTCTTCCAGTTCGCTGATTCTCTTGCTCACGGCGGAGACCGCCAGATGGCAGAGCCGCGCGGCGCGGGTGACGTTGCGCTCCTGGGCCACCGCCCGGAAGACGTTCAGGCTGACCAGATCGTAGCGTGGCGCAGAGCCGCTCATGGGCGATCCGTGAGGAGCGGGCGGTCGGCGGAAGCTAGCGCTCGCGCGAACAAGTTCGCGCTATCAAAGGTGCCGATCAGGAGCCGTGCGGCCAAGATGATTCTCCTTGTTCTTGTCACGGGTGCCCGGGGCGCACGCCCCGGGAGCAACGGGTGGCCCTAGCCGCGTAGAGCTTGGGCCACCGCCTGGCCGAAGGCGGCGCAGCCCAGGCTGCCGCCCAGGTCGGCGGTGCGCTTGGCCGGATCTTCCAGCACCTTGTCCACCGCCTGGTCGATCGCCGCGGCCGCTTCCTGCAGCTTGGCGCTGCCGCGGTGCTCGCCCATCCAGTGCAGCATCATGCCGATGGACAGGATCATCGACACCGGGTTGGCCTTGTCCTGGCCGGCGATGTCAGGCGCCGAGCCGTGCTGGGCCTGGGCGCAGCAGTGGATGTTGCTGGCCATGATGGAGCCGGCCAGGCCCAGGCTGCCGGAGAGCTCACTGGCCAGGTCGCTGATGATGTCGCCATAGAAGTTGGTGGCCACCAGCACGTCGAAGCGCTCGGGATTGCGCACCAGGTGCGCGGTGGAGGCGTCCACCAGCAGATCGTCCAGCTGCACCTCGGGGAATTCCTTGGCCACGTTGCGCACGCATTCCAGGAACAGGCCGTCGGTCATGTGGAAGCTGTTGGCCTTGTGGATGGCGGTGACCTTGCGACGGCGCTTCATCGCCAGCTCGAAGGCCTGGCGGGCGATGCGCTCGCTGCAGTGGCGGGTGATCTTGCGGGTCGACAGCGCCATGTCCGGGGAGGGCATCACTTCGCCCCAGCCACGGCTCATGTTGCGATCTGGATAGAAGCCCTCGGTGGCCTCGCGCATGATCACCAGGTCCATGCGCTTGCCTTCCTTCATGTTGGAAGCGAGGAAGGGTCTGGTGCGCGCCGGGCGCACGTTGGCATAGAGATCGAGACCGATACGAAAGCCAGCGGAGACGTTGCGACCGCCTTTCTCGGGTGCCGGGTAGTCGGCATGGGACTGGGTGCCGAGGATCACGCCATCGTAGGTCTTGGCCTTTTCCAGGGTCTCGTCGCGCAGGGTGATGCCGTGCTGCTCCAGGCTGGTGAAGCCGACGTCGTCGTAATCGAAGGTCAATCCCAGGCCGAACTTCTCGTTGGCGACATCCAGCACGGACATGGACGCCTGGATGATTTCGGGACCGATACCGTCGCAGGGCAGGACCAGAATACGCATTGGTTTCTCCTTGTAGATGCTGTGGGAAGTCGCTGGTGGCTAAGTCTGCAGGGGTCGACGCCTGGCCAGAAGTGTTGTACTTTATGTCATCTAAAAACAATTCATGCAACGGCGCAGGACGAAAAGGCGGTGCCGATTCGGGGTGTGCGAACGCGTACGCTTAGCGCCCGTACGGAGGGCGGGCGGGGAAAGGCAGGGTTCAGGCGGGTGAGTCGATCAGGCCGGCTGCTTTGCCGCGTCTTCTTCCGCGGCTTCGAGCTGGCGATCCTGGGCGGCCTTGAGCCGGCTGACCACGTCGAGATGCTGGTGCAGGAACAGCGCCGCCTCTTCACGACTGCCGCCTTCGAGCAGGTCGAGGATGTGCAGGTGTTCCTGGCTCTGGCCGATCTGCCGTGAGCGTTCGACGTTGGAGCGGTAGGCCATGAAGCGGCGCAACTGATTCTGCCGGCGGATGGCTTCGAGCAGGAAGACGTTGCCCGAGCAGCGCACCAGCAATTCGTGGAAGCTGGAGCCGATCTCGAACAACTGCGCGCGGGACAGGGTGAAGAGCTCGCCGTCCAGCAGCCGTTGCTGCCACTGGCGGGCCTGCGCGAAGGCGCGCTTGTCGATGCGGTAGCCCGGCTCGCGCAGGGCGAAGGGCTCGATGGCCATGCGGAAGCGATAGCTCTGGATATGGGCTTCGCTGTCATGCAGGAAGGTATTGATCTCCCACCCCTGGCCAGGGCGGCGTTCGATCATGGCCTCGCTGGCCAGGCGGTTGAGCACCTTGAGCAATTGGCCGCGGGGGATCTGGTAGCGGCGCAGCAACTCGGCCTCGAAGAAGCTGTTGCGGATGTCGCCGCGCAGCATGTCGTCCACCACCCGCAGATAGAGCTCCTCGTAGGGATCGTCCTCGCTGGGCAGTGCCGCCTGCTCGATGGTACTGGCATTACGGGTCAGGAAGAAGCCGCGATTGGGCTCCTTGCGCGCCAGGCCCAGTTCTTCGAGAAGGGCGAAACCGCGGCGCACCGGTGAACGGGAAACGCCCAGCTCCCTGGCGAAGGCCTCTTCGCGCAACGGATCACCGGCTTTCATCGAGCGGGCACGGGCCAGATCGATGATGCGCGGGGCGAGTTGTTCGGCGAGGTCTTTTTTCATCGGGAGTCTTCTGGACGACGGGTAACGGAGCGCAGGTACTGAAGAGGCTGGCCAGCCGGGTCTGGCGGATCGCCCTGACGTTACCATAACCACGGCCACTCGGAGTGGGCGACGGCACCGAGCGCGCCGTCGCCAGGGTCGTCAGCGGGCCGAGTACAGCGGGAACAGGCCCAGGGCCATGGAGACCGCCATGAGCAGGAAGCTCAGGGCAAACGCCCATTTCATGGTGTATTTCTGGTGGTCGCTGAATTCCACCCCGGCCAGGCCCACCAGCAGATAGGTGGAAGCCACCAGCGGGCTGAGCAGGTGCACGGGCTGCCCGATCAGCGAAGCCCTGCCGATCTCCGCCGCGCCGATGCCATAGGCCTCGGCCGCGTGGGCCAGCACCGGCAGTACGCCATAGTAGAAGGCGTCGTTGGACATGAAGAAGGTGCCGGGGATGCTCAGCAGCGCCGTGATGGGCGCCAGGTAGTTGCCCCAGCTTTCCGGCAGCGCCCAGAGCAGCGAGCCGGACATCGCCTTGACCATGCCGGTCCCGGAGAGGATGCCGGCGAAGATGCCGGCGGCGATGAAGATCGAGATCTGCGTCAGGGCCGCAGGGGCATGGGCCGAGATGCGCCGACGCTGTTCGTCCATCTGCCGGTAGTTGAGGGTCAGGGCGATGCAGAACGCGACCATGAACAGGATCGGCAGCGGCAGCAGTTCGATCACCAGGCAGGTCATCAGCGCCAGGGTCAGGAGGGCGTTGAACCAGAACAGCTTGGGCCGCCGCAGCTCGGCGTTCTCGTCACTCAATGTCAGCAGATCACCCATGTCTTCGTCCATGCCCGTCGCGCGCAGTGGATTACCACCCGGCGCCACCAGCAGGCCCAGGCGGCGCCGCTCCTGCAGCCCCAGCCAGAAGGCCAGCGCCAGGACCCCGATGAAGCTGACGATCATCGGCGGGATCAGCGGGATGAACAGTTGGCTGGTTTCCACCTGCAGCGCGGCGGCGACCCGGGCCATGGGTCCGCTCCAGGGCAGCAGGTTGGTGACGCTGGCGGCGAGGATGACCACGCAGGGCAGGATCAGCGGATTCAGCCGCAAACGGCGGAACAGCGGCAGCATGGCGGTCAGGGTGATCATGTAGGTGGTGGAGCCGTCGCCATCCAGGGACACAAGACCCGCCAGCAGGGTGGCGAAGAGCACCGCCTTGGCGGGATCGCCTTTGATCAGCCTGATGAAGGTGCGGATGATGGGATCGAACAGGCCGGTATCGAACATCAGGCCGAAATAGAGGATGGCGAACATCACCATGATGGCGGTGGGTGCGACCTTGCGCAGGCCATCGATCATCATCGGCCCCATCTCCGGTGCAAAGCCGCCGATGATGGCGAAGATGATGGGGATGATGGTCAAGGCCACCAAGGGCGGCAGCCGCTTGGTCATGATCAGCGCCATGAAGGTCACGATCATTCCATAGCCGAGCAGAGAGAGCATCTGTATCTCCTGGTTCCAAAATACAACTTTTGTTGTGGTTGTCGTTGCGTTCGGTGGCGGAGCGGCGATCAGCTCATATGAAGGCCACCATTGAGGGAGAAGTCCGCGCCGGTGGCGAAGGCCGACTCGTCCGAGGCCAACCAGGAACACATGGAGGCGATCTCCTCTGGGGTACCGAGTCGGCGCATGGGGATCTCGTGGACGATGCGATCCATGAGTTCGGTGCGGGTCAGGGCCTTGAGCCGTGGCGTGGCGATGTAGCCGGGCGAGACGGTGTTGACCGTGACCCCGCGAGCCGCCAGCTCACGGGCCAGGGCGCGGGTGAAGCCGCGGATCGCCGACTTGGCGGTGGAATAGTTGACCTGGCCGACCTGACCGAGCTGGGCGTTGACCGAGGAGATGTTGATGATCCGCCCCCAGCCGCGGGAGGTCATGCCATCGATCACCTGGCGGGTGACGTTGAACAGGGAGTTGAGGTTGGTATCGATCACCGTCTGCCAATCGCTCGGTTGCATGTCGCGGAACACCACGTTGCAGGCGGTGCCGGCGTTGTTGACCAGGACATCGACGGGGCCGACCTCGTCGCGAATCTTGGCAAAGGCGGCGCGGGTGGATTCCCAGTCAGCGACGTTCCCCTCGGCCGCGATGAAGTCGAAGCCCAGCTTGCGTTGTTGTTCCAGCCAGTCGGCCTTGAGGGGTGAGTCCGGCCCACAGCCGGCGATGACGGTGAAGCCGTCCCGGGCCAGGCGTTGGCAGACGGCGGTTCCCAATCCGCCCATACCGGCGGTGACGAAGGCGATGCGCTTGCTCATGTGGAGCTCTCCTGTTGTCGTTGTTGTCGGGCGTGAGCCGTATGAAGGCACGTTAAGATGAATCGAATTGTCTTGTAAATACACAGGATACAATTATAAGGGCAGGTATCTTTCGGTGGGTTTAGGCGTTTCGGCTTCAAGCTAGCGAGGCCTTGGATTCAAATCCGTCCTTCGCTCAGGGTCTTGCGGATCACGTAGGGCAGGATGCCGCCCTGGCGCAGGTAGAGGATCTCCTGGGTGGAATCCAGCGGCAGTTCCAGGGTGACGCTGTCACTCTGGCCATCCGGGCGGGTGATCTGCAGCGTGATGGGGTTGGTCCCTACCCGCAGTTCATCCAGGCCGGCGAAGTCCAGGCGCTCGTCACCGGTCAGGCACAGGCTCTCGGCGCCTTGCCCGGCGCGGAAGCGCACCGGGAAGATGCCCATGCCGATCAGGTTGCTGCGGTGGATGCGCTCGAAGCTCTGCGCCACCACCAGCCGAACCCCCAGGGTAGCCTGCGCCTTGGCCGCCCAGTCGCGACTGGAGCCGGCGCCGTAGTTGATGCCGGCGAACACCACCAGTGGCGTGCCGCGGCGGACCCAGCTGAGGGCGGCGTCGTACACCGGCAAGACCTCGCCGTCGGCCGCCCGCGCCCAGCCGCCCTGGCCCGGATGCGCCGGCAGCAGGCGATTCTTCACCGCGCGGTTGACGAAGGCACCGCGCATCATCACCTCGTGATTGCTGCGCCGGGTCGAATACTGGTTGAGGTCTTCCGGCGCCTCACCATGGGCGACCAACCAACGGCCCGCCGGACTATCCAGGGGAATGGCACTGGCGGGCGAGATGTGGTCGGTGGTGATGTTGTCGCCCAGCACCATCAGCGTGCGGGCGTCGCGCACGGCCAGCGACGTCGGCGGCTCTGGCGTGATCCCCTGCAGATAGATCGGCCGGCGCAGATAGGTCGAGCTGGGCGACCAGGGAAAGCGCACGCTGCCCTCGGCGGACAACGCCTGCCAGTGGTGGGTACCGTCCCAGAGGGTGGCGTTGCGCTGGCGGAACAGTTCGGGCCGCACCGTTGCGCGGACCAGGGCCTGGACTTCGTCATCGTCCGGCAGCAGATCGCGTAGGTAGACTGGCTGACCGGCTTGATCCAGCCCCAGCACGGCCTGTTCGAGATCGACGTCGATGCTGCCCGCCAGGGCATAGGCGACCACCAGGGCCGGCGAGACGAGGTAACCGAACTGTGCCTTGGGATTGACCCGGCCTTCGAAATTGCGATTGCCCGAAAGTACCACCACCGTCTTCAGGCCCTGGTCGGCGAAGGCCTCCACATGGGCTTCGAAGGTGCCCGAGTTGCCGATGCAGGTCATGCAGCCGAAGCCGGCCAGCTCGAAGCCGAGCGCGGCGAAGTCGCTCAGCAGATCGGCTTCACCCAGATAATCGGCCACCACCCGGGAGCCGGGTGAGAGCGAGGTCTTCACCCAGGGCTTGCGGGTGAGGCCACGTTCGCGCGCCCTTCGCGCCAGGAGACCGGCCTGGATCATCTGGCTCGGGTTGGCGGTGTTGGTGCAACTGGTGATGGCGGCGATGGAAATGGCGCCATGGGTCAGCGGCTGCCCGAAGCTCGGCTCGAAGTAGTCCGCCGTAGCCCCGCTGGAACGCGCGATCAGACCGGCGTCCGGGTCGGTCGGCACCTCGGCTCGAAAGGAGTCGCGGGCCTTGGCCAGTGGCTGCCATTGGTGCGGCTGGTGCGGACCGGCCACGCTGGGCTCGATGCTGGCGAGGTCCAGCGGGATGACCTCGGTGAAGACCGGCTCGGGATCGCTATCGTGGCGCCACAGGGTCTGGGCTTGCAGGTACGCGGCGACCCGCTCGCGCAGCTCCGGGGTGCGGCCGGTGAGCTCGAGGTACTCCATGGTCACCGTATCGAAGGGGAAGAACACCACGGTCGCGCCGTATTCCGGCGCCATGTTGGACAGGGTGCCGCGGGCGGCCCAGCTCAGGCCCGACAGCCCCGGCCCGCAGAATTCGACGAACTTGCCCACCACGCCGCGCTGACGCAGCAACTGGGTGACTTTCAGGGCAAGGTCGGTGGCAGTCACTCCCGGACGCAGCGCGTTGGTCACGCGGATACCGATGACCTCGGGAAAGCTGATCGGTACCGGTTCGCCCAGCATGGCCGCCTGGCCTTCCAGACCGCCGACGCCCCAACCCAGGATGCCGATGGCATTGATCATCGGTGTATGGCTGTCGGTGGCGACCATGCCGTCCGGGTGCAGCAGCGGCTGGCCGTCGCTGGTCTCGCTTTCCCAGACCACGGTGCCCAGGGACTCCATGTTGACCTGGTGGATGATGCCGGTGCCCGGTGGGACCACCTTGAAGTTGTCCAGGCTCTTCTGCGCCCACTTGATGAACTGGTAGCGCTCGGTATTGCGGCGGTAGTCGATGTCCAGATTGGCTTCCACCGCGCCCGGCTCGGCGAAGCGCTCGACGATCACCGAGTGATCGATGGTCAGCACCGCCGGGATGCGCGGATTCATCCGGCTCGGATCGCCGCCCAGTTCGGCCACCATGTCGCGCATGCCGGCGAAGTCGGCCAGGGCCGGCAGGCAGGTGGTGTCGTGGAACATCAGGCGGTTAGGCAGGAAGGGCGCCTCGCACGGCGGGCCTTCGCCACGGGCACGGGCCAGCACCGGCGGTAGCGCCTCGGGAAAACAGCGGGCGACGTTTTCCACCAGCAGGCGCAGGGAATAGGGCAGGCGGGCCAGGGTGTCGGCGTCGAACAGGCGCTTGAGATCGACATAGGCGTAACGCCGGTCGCCGAGGGTGAGCTGGCCGGTGTAGGCGGAATCCAGGGCAAACTTCATGGGCTATCCGGTCCGGTTGCGGAAAGGTGGAGGGGTAGGGGAATGCTAGGAGAGCCGGCATCACCCGGAAATTGGTATCTGGCCAACGCAACGTTCTCGTTCCGCGAACGCTGGATTTCAGACGTGGCCAATATTGTTCTGTATTGATATAAAAGACAATATTAATGACCTGAAATCATTGTGGGCCGCCGCTGCCCAAGGGACGTCAGCCCCCAAATAGACGAGGTCCACCTTGCTTACCGCCCTGTCCGATCCGGTCTTCCTGACCAGTCTGCTCCAGATCGTCATCATCGATATCCTGCTTGGCGGCGATAACGCCGTGGTCATCGCCCTGGCCTGCCGGCGCCTGCCGGACGCGCAACGCCGCAAGGCCGTCCTGGGTGGCGTGGCCGGCGCCGTCATCCTGCGCATCCTCTTGCTGTTCGTCGCCAGCTACGTGCTGGGCTGGCCGCTGCTCAAGGTGGTGGGTGGCGTGCTGCTGCTGTGGATCGGCATCAAGTTGCTGCTGCCCGAGGACGACGAGGCCGACGTCAAGGCCGGTACCACCCTGGGCCAGGCCATCTGGATCATCATGGTGGCCGACGTGGTGATGAGCCTGGACAACGTCATCGCCGTGGCCGGCGCCGCCCAGGGACATCTGGGCCTGGCCGTCGCCGGGGTGCTCATCAGCATCCCGATCATCATCTTCGGCAGCCAGCTCATCCTGAAGCTCATGGAAAGGTTTCGCTGGCTGGTGGTGGCCGGCGCGGCCCTGCTCGGCTGGATCGCCGGCAAGCTGATCGCCAGCGACGAACTCCTGCAGGGCTGGCTCGGTACCGGCGACATGCACTGGGTCCCCTATGCCGCTGGCGTCCTCGGCGTCCTCATCGTGCTCGTGACCGGCCAGTTGCTGGCACGGCGAACGGTAACGGCCTGACCGATCTTTCGACCACCCAGGAGCACCACCATGACCTCCAAGGCCACCGACCTCTGCGACGAGCATGGCGACCAGGCGTGGGTCCTGCAGCCGATCTTCCAGGACCTGGGCGGGCGGCCCGATTTCGTCGGGCCGGCGCTGACGGTCAGGTGCTTCGAGGACAACTCGCGCATCAAGGAACTCAGCCAGCAGCCGGGCGAGGGGCGCGTGCTGGTGGTCGACGGCGGCGGCAGCGACCGCTGTGCGCTGCTCGGCGGCATCATCGGGGAGGACCTGGTTGGGCCAGCGCCCTCATCTATGGCCAGGTCCGCGACAAGGCGGTGCTGCCGCTGGCCGTCAAGGCGCTGGGCGTCTCGCCGCGCGAGTCGATCAAGCGCAACGAAGGCCAGGTCGGCGTGGCGGTGACCTGCGCCGGGCAGACGATCTGCAGCGGTGACCAGCGCTATGCCGATGCCGACGGCGTGATCATCCTCGACGTCCGCTAGGCGCTTCCGCCAGCTACCCGCCGTTCTGGCGGCCCTTCCTGGAGCGCTATCACCATGACCGCCGCCAAACGCATCTTTCTGATTCACGCTACCCGCATCGCCATCGAGCCCATCAACGCGGCCTTCGCCCAGGATTGGCCCCAGGCGCTGCGCTTCGATCTCTGGGACGATTCGCTGTCTAAAGACGCCAGCGCCGCTGGCGGCAGTACGCCAGCGCTGGACCAGCGCACTCAGGACCTGGCCGAGCATGCCTTTCGCGCCCAGGCCGACGCCGTGCTCTTTACCTGCTCGGCGTTTTCCAGCGCCATCGAAGCCTGCCAGCGCCGCCATCAGCGACCGATCCTCAAGCCCAACGAGGCCATGGTGCAGGAGGCCCTGGCCAGGGGCGGTCGCATCGCCGCCCTGACCACCTTCGGCCCGGCGGGCGCGGCCATCGTCAGCGACTTCGAGGTCGAGGCAAGCCGCCGCGGCCAGACGGTAGATATCTCACCGATCCTTTGCGAAGGCGCGCTGGAAGCCCTGCATGCGGGAGACCAGGCCCGCCACGACGCCCTTATCGCCGCGGCTGCAGAGCGGCTACGCGGCGACTATGACGTGCTCTGCTTCGCACAGTTCTCCATGACTGCCGCGCAATCGGCCAGCGAAGCCGCCTGGGGCGGGTCGGTGCTTACTACGCCGGCCAGCGCCGTGCGGCGCCTGCGACAGCTGCTCGAAGGCTAGGACCTTCCAGCGGTCGAATTCACTCGGTCCCGCATCTCCGTGCATATGGTTAGTCGAATTCCTTCTTTACCAAAAGTTATAACAGCTCATTAGCCTATAACGCTTTCGGGTAGCCAGACGGCACGGAGCGTAAGGATGAGCAGGGTAGGCAAGGGGTTGGCGGTTATCGCCGCCATGACGGGTGCTCTGGGCTTCGCGGGTAATGCAGTTGCCGAGGGCAAGATCAGCATCGCCCAGCAATTCGGCATCGGCTATCTGATCCTCGACGTGGTGCGCGACCAGCGGCTGATCGAGAAGCATGGCAAGGCCGCCGGCCTCGACGTCCAGGTGGATTGGAACAGCATCTCCGGCGCCACCGCCATGAACGAGGCGTTGCTGGCCGGCTCGCTGGACGTGGTGTCCGCCGGGGTGCCGCCGATGCTGACCGTCTGGGATCGCACCCGCGGCCGGCAGAACGTCAAGGCCATCGCCGCCCTGGGCGCCATGCCCAACTACCTGTTGAGCAATCGCGCCGAGGTCAGGTCGATCAAGGATTTGACCGACCAGGATCGCATCGCCGTGCCGGCGGCGGGCGTGGGCTTCCAGTCGCGCACCCTGCAGATCGAGACCGCCAAGGTCTTCGGCGACGCCCAGTTCAAGAAGTTCGACGCCATCAGCGTGAGTCTGCCGCACCCCGATGCCAGCGCTGCCCTGACGGCGGGCGGCTCGGAGATCACCACCCACTTCTCCAGTCCGCCCTTCCAGTACCAGGCGCTGGAGAATCCAAGGGTCCATCGCATCCTCAGCAGCTACGACGTCCTCGGCGGTCCGGGCACCTTCAACGTGCTCTACACCACCGAGAAATTCCACGACGAGAATCCCAAGACCTATCGCGCCTTCTATGACGCCTTGGTGGAAGCCGCCGCCTTCATCCGCGCCAACAAGGCCGCGGCCGCGGAGGCCTACATTCGCGTCGAGAAGTCCAAGCTGCCCCTGGCCCTGGTGCAGCGCATCGTCGAAGACCCGGAGATCGACTTCACCGTCGAGCCCCAGCGCACCTTCGTCTACGCCCAGAAGCTGCATGAACTGGGCGTGCTGAAACACCAGGCTGCCGCCTGGCAGGACTACTTCTTCCCCGAAGCCCACGAGCGTCCCGGCAGCTGAGCTGGACCACCAAGGAGAACACTCCAATGACTCTCGCATCCCCACGTCCGGCCGCTGGCCAGGCCTTCGAGATCCGTCCCTTCGGCAACCTGGGTGCCGAGATCCTCGGCATCGATCTGGCCCAGCCGCTCAATGCCGAGGACTTCGCCCGCGTCCATCGCGCCCACCTGGACCACCATGTGGTGGTGTTCCGCGACCAGCGCATCACCCCCGAGGAGCAGATCGCCTTCAGCCGTCGCTTCGGGGAGTTGCAGATCCATGTGCTCAAGCAATTCCACCTGGCCGGTCACCCGGAAATCCTCATCGTCTCCAACATCGTCGAAGACGGTCAGCCGATCGGCCTGGGCGATGCCGGCAAGTTCTGGCATTCGGATCTCTCCTACAAGGAGCTACCGAGCCTGGGCTCCATGCTGCATGCCCAGGAGTTGCCGGAAGAGGGCGGCGATACCCTTTTCGCCAACATGCACCTGGCCTACGACACCCTGCCGGCGGCGCTCAAGCGCCAAGTCGACGGCCTGCAGGCGGAACATTCCTACACCGCCACCTATGCCAAGCCCAAGTTCGAGGGCAACTGGCGGCCGACCCTGACCGCCGCGCAGCTGGCCGAGGTCAAGGCGGTGGTACATCCGGTGGTGCGCACCCATCCGGAAAACGGCCGCAAGGCGCTGTTCGTCAGCGAGGGGTTCACCACCCACATCGTCGGCCTGCCGGAAGACGAGAGTCGCGCGCTGCTGGCCGAGCTCCATGCACACAGCGTCAAGCCTGAGCACCTCTATCGCCACCAGTGGCAGCCCCATGACCTGGTGTTCTGGGACAACCGCTCGCTGCTGCACCTGGCGACCGGCTGCCCCAACCATATGAGGCGCAAGCTGTATCGCACCACCATCCAGGGCGATGCGCCTTATTAAGGGAGGAGACGACCATGAATGCTCCTCTCGCTTCCCGTCCGCACCTGACCCTGGCGCAGACCCAGCCGCTGTTGCAGGTGCAGGATCTCGACCTCGAATACCGCACCCGCGAACGCCGGGTGCGGGCTACCCACCAGGTATCCTTCGAGGTGCACGGTGCCGATCGCTTCGTGCTGCTCGGTCCGTCCGGCTGCGGCAAGTCCAGTCTGCTCAAGTCGGTGGCGGGCTTTCTGCCACCGCTGCACGGCGAGATCCGCCTGGAGGGCCAGCCGGTCAAGGGACCTGGACCGGATCGCATCGTGGTGTTCCAGGAATTCGACCAGCTGCCGCCGTGGAAGACGGTGCTGGAGAACACCATGTTCCCGCTGCTCGCCAGTCGCCAGGCCAGTCGTGGCGAGGCGCGCGAGCGGGCGCTGCACTACCTGGACAAGGTCGGCCTGGCGCGCTTCGTCGATGCCTATCCGCATCATCTTTCCGGCGGCATGAAGCAGCGGGTGGCCATCGCCCGCGCCCTGGCCATGCAGCCCAAGATCCTGCTGATGGACGAACCTTTCGCCGCCCTGGATGCCCTGACCCGCCGCAAGATGCAGGAAGAACTCCTGGCCCTCTGGGACGAGGTGCGCTTCACCCTGCTGTTCGTCACCCACTCGATCGAGGAGGCGCTGGTGGTGGGCAATCGCATCCTGCTGTTGTCGCCCCATCCGGGCCGGGTCCGCGCGGAACTCAACTGCCATCAGTTCGGCCTCGAGGACTTCGGCGGCACCGAATTCCAGAGCACCGCGCTGCGCATCCACAACCTGCTGTTCCCCGACGACGTCCAGACCCTGCCGCCGGAGGTCGCCGACGAGCGCCTGCGCCTGCAGCAGGCCATCGTCCAGGGCCGCATTTCCTACTAGTTTCGAGGTAGACCCATGACTCGACAGCCCCCGGTGCGGGCCGAATACCAACGGGACCTCCCACCCCTCGACGACTTGCCACTGGCGGTCGAACTCCCCTTGGCGACTCGCCTCTGGAGCCAGGCCTGGTTGCGCAAGCTGGTGATCCTGGCGATCCTGATGCTGGCCTGGGAAGTGGCCGCCCGCTGGCAAGGCAACGACCTGCTGCTGCCCAGCTTCCTGCAGACCGCCGCGGCCTTCTGGGATGGCCTGGTCACCGGCGAGTTGCCGGCCAAGGTCGCCATTTCCTTCGGCACCCTGCTCAAGGGCTATCTGCTGGGCGTGGTGCTGGCCCTGGCGCTGAGTGCCCTGGCCGTCTCCACCCAGTTCGGTCGCGACCTGCTCGGCACCCTGACCTCCATGTTCAACCCGCTGCCCGCCATCGCCCTGCTGCCGTTGGCGCTACTCTGGTTCGGTCTGGGCGAGAACAGCCTGGTGTTCGTGCTGGTGCATTCGGTGCTCTGGCCCATGGCGCTGAACACCTACTCGGGCTTTCTCGGCGTCTCCGACACCCTGCGCATGGCGGGGCGCAACTACGGCCTCAAGGGCCTGAGATACGTCGGGCTGATCCTCATTCCGGCAGCGCTGCCGGCCATCGTTTCGGGCCTGAAGATCGGCTGGGCCTTCGCCTGGCGCACCCTGATCGCCGCCGAGCTGGTGTTCGGCGCCTCCAGCGGCAAGGGCGGCCTGGGCTGGTACATCTTCCAGAATCGCAACGAGCTCTACACTGATCGCGTCTTCGCTGGCCTGGCCGCGGTGATCATCATCGGCCTGCTAGTGGAAGGCCTGGTCTTCGCCACCCTGGAGCGGCTGACGGTGAAGAAGTGGGGCATGCAGCGGTAGGGTCTTCCCTACGTCGTTGGGCTTCGCTGTGCTCAACCCAACCTACGGAACATCCCTGTAGGTTGGGTTGAGACGGCCTTATCGTCGAAGCCCAACAGGCCACCGTCTTTGCCTCGTGAGCGACGGCTCTCGAGCTTGCGCGGACCACCCCCTATCCCCTGGGAAAGGGCTGGGGTGAGGGCGTCCCCGCATCCGGTCTTCCAGTGGAAAAGGCTGCGCCGTTTTCCACGCTACAGCGCCATCGCGGTCACGATGAGAAGCCCTTAGCTTTCCGTGTTAAATGCGTAAAATAAATAAAACTAGAATTAGGATATGCGCATAAGGAATTTCCTTCTTATGCCCTGGCTGCCTAAGGTGAACCCTAGCCCACGCCTTCCTGGAAGGCGTCCCTCTACCTCGGCACGGGATTCACCACCATGAGCGTTCAATTCCTCGGCATGATCGGCCACCGCCTCACCTCGGAGATCATCGCCCCCTCCGGCCCCATCTTCGACAAGGGCTATGTCACCCGCTTCGCCCAGGCCCACGAGCAGGCCGGCTTCGATCGTATCCTGGTGGGCTACTGGTCCGATCAGCCCGATGGCTTCCTGGTTACCGCCCTGGCGGGGCAGGCCACCCGGACACTCAAGTTCCTGCTGGCCCACCGTCCTGGCTTCGTCGCCCCGACCCTGGCAGCGCGTAAGCTGGCGACCCTCGACCATCTGCTCGACGGCCGCCTCGCGGTGCATATCATCAGCGGCGGCAGCGACGGCGAGCAGCGCAAGGACGGCGACTGGCTCGACCACGACCAGCGCTATGCCCGGACCGAGGAGTTCCTCGATGTGGTGCGCCAGGAGTGGACGGCTACCCAGCCCTTCGACCATGAGGGCGAGCATTACCGGGTCGCGCATGGCTTCTCCGCCATCAAGCCGTTGCAGCAGCCAAGCCTGCCGGTGTACTTCGGCGGTTCGTCGCCGGCCGCGCTGCGAGTGGCGGGCAAGCACGCCGACGTCTTCGCCCTCTGGGGCGAATCCCTGGCCCAGACCCGCGAGACCCTCTTCGCAGTCCGCGCCGAGGCGGCACGCCATGGCCGTAACCCGAAGTTCAACGTGTCCTTCCGGGTGATCCTCGGCGACACCGAGGACGACGCCTGGGCGAAGGCCGAGGCGATTCGCCAGCAGGCCAAGGCGCGCCTTGCGGCGGACGGTGCCGTGCATCCCGCCAAACCCGATGCGGTCGGGGCCCAGCGCCTGCGCGACACCGTGGCCCTGGGCGACCGCGTGGATCGCCGGCTCTGGACCGGTATCGCCGCCCTGGTCGGCGGCGGGCACAATTCCACCGCCCTGGTGGGCACCGCCGAGCAGGTGGCCGATGCCCTGCTGGACTACTACGACCTGGGCGTCGACAGCTTCCTGATCCGCGGCTTCGATCCGCTCAACGACGCTGTCGAATACGGCCGCGAGCTGATCCCCCTGACGCGTGAGAAGGTCGCCGCGCGCCTGGCCGGCGCCCGTCGCACCGGCTGAAGCCTGCTGACCCAGCCACCGCGCGACCGTACCCACGGAGCGCTCCCGATACCCTCGAGGAGACGCCTTCGTGATCAAGGGATTGCTATTCGCCGCCGGCCTGCTGGCCGGCACCTCCGCCAGCCTGGCCCAGGCGGTCAGCCTCACCATCGGTGACCAGTTCTACTACAGCAGCACCCTGCTGGAGCAGGCGGGTGAACTCAAAGACCTGCCGTACCAGATCCAGTGGAAGAGATTCAACGCCGGTGGCCCGGTGGTGGAGGCGCTCAATGTCGGCTCCATCGATTTGGGGATCGTCGGCGATACCCCGGTGATCGCCCTGGCCGCCCGCGGTGGACCGGTCAAGGTGGTGGCGGTGACCCGCAATCGTCCGGACGGCACCGCCATCGTCGTCGGCAAGGATTCGCCGATCAAGACGGTGGCGGACCTGGCCGGCAAGCGCGTGGCCATCTGGAAGGGCTCCTGGAGCCAGCAGCTGGTCTATTCGGCGCTGGAGCAGGCCGGGCTGCCCAGCGACGCCCCGCGCTACAGCTATCTGATGCCCACCGAGGCCGTGGCCGCCCTGAGCCAGGGCACCCTGGACGCCACCGCCACCTGGGAGCCCTACGTCAGCATGGTGGAACGCCAGGGCGGACGGGTGCTGGTCACCGCCAAGGACCTGATGCCGGCGCCGGTCTATGTGGTCGCCAACAGCCAACGCCTGGACGAGCACCGCGCCGCCATCGGCGACTTCATCGCCCGGCTGCAACGGGCTCGCAGCTGGGCCCGCGACCACGTCGACGTCTATGCCCAGGCCTGGGCCAGGCGCAACAACTCCGATCCGGCCATCGCCGAACGCTGGTTCCGCCGCGATGCCACCTGGGTCGAGCCGATCAGCGCCCAGACCCTGAACGATGGCCAGCAGACCGCCGATTTCCTGGTCAAGGCCGGGGTGCTGCCGCAGCCCTATGACGTCAAGGCGCTCTATGACCAGAGCTTCAACCGCTACCTGCAAGCACCCCGGGAGGCCAGCCGATGAGTCGCCAACTGCACCTCGCCGGCTTCCTGCTGGCCGGTCCCGTCGTCCATAGCCACGCCGTCTGGCGCCATCCCGAGACCCAGGGCGATTTCCTCGACCCGGACTACTACGTGCGCGCGGCCAAGGCCCTGGAGGAGGGGCTGTTCGACTTCCTGTTCTTCGCCGACCGCCTGGCCGTGGGCGACCAGCTCGGCGGCTCGCGGGAGACCGCCCTGCGCCTGGGCGCCCAGGACGCCACCCGGCTCGATCCGCTGCCACTACTGTCCTATCTGGTAGCCCATACCCGCCACCTCGGCCTGGGCTGCACCCGCTCCACCACCTACTACGAGCCGGCCCATGTCGCGCGGGCCTTCGCCACCCTCGATCACCTGTCCCGGGGGCGGGCCGCCTGGAACATCGTCACCTCGATGAACGACAGCGAAGGCCGGCTGTTCGGCAAGGAGCGCCACCTGGAGCACGACCTGCGCTACGACCGCGCCGACGAATTCGTCGAGGTGGCGGTAAAGCTCTGGCGCAGCTGGGGGCCGCAGGCCCTGCACCTGGATCGGGAAGCCGGGGTGCTGGCCGATCCGGCGCAGGTCCGTGCCCTGGACCATCGCGGCGACTGGTTCCGCGTGGAAGGCCCGCTCAATATCCCGCGCAGTCCCCAGGGGCGCCCAGTGCTGATCCAGGCCGGTTCCAGCGGCCGTGGCCGCCGGTTCGGCGCACGCTGGGCCGAGGCCATCTTCACCATCCAGCCGAATCTCGTCGCCATGCGTGCCTTTCGCGACGACGTGCGCCGCCAGGTGCTGGAGCAGGGACGCTCTCCCGATAGCTGCAAGATCCTCACCTCGGTCATGCCCTTCATCGGCGGCAGCGAAGCCGAGGCACGCGCCAAGCAGGAAAGGCACAACGCCTTGGCACAACCGGAGGTGGGGCTGATCACCCTCTGTTCCCAGCTCAACATCGACCTCTCCCGCTTCACCCTGGATACGGCCCTGGGCGAGGTGGCCGAGGTCGGCGATCTGCCGACGGCCGCTGCGGAGAAGCTGCTGGCGCTGGGGCCGCGCACCACCCTGGCCGAATTGGGTCGCAGCTACGCCGCCAGCGTCCGTGTGCCGCAGCTGGTGGGTACCGCTGCCCAGATCGCCGACCAGCTGGCCGAGTGGTTCGAAGCCGGCGGCTGCGATGGCTTCGTGATTTCCCCCGGCTACCTGCCGGGTTCCTTCGTCGAATTCAGCGAGAGCGTGGTACCGCACCTGCAGCGCCGCGGGCTGTTCCGGCGCCAGTACCAGGGCTCGACCCTGAGAGATCACCTGGGCCTTGGCCCCCTGGAGGACTAGATGAGCACGATCAAGGATGCCGAGGGCTGGCTGACACTGGCCCGCGAGATCGGCGCGGAATTCGCCGCCCGGGTGGTGGCCGACGAGCGCGACCGTATTCGTCCCGACGCCCAGCTGCAACGCCTCAAGGACAGCGGCCTGACCAATCTGGTCATACCCATGCGCCTCGGGGGTGCCGGCCAGCCCTGGTCGCTGGCCATGCGCGTGCTGCGCGAGATCGCCGCCGGTGACGGCTCGGTGGGCCTGCTCTTCGGCTATCACCTGCTCAATACCGTGAACCTGCGCCGCGAGCCGCAGCCGCGGCGCGATGGCCTGCTGGCCGAAATCGCCGAAGGCCGGCTGTGGCTGGCCGGGGTGGTCAATCCACGGGATGACGACATTCTCGCCACACCCGTTGCCGGCGGTGGCTATCGCCTGACCGGGCGCAAGGGTTTCTGCAGTGGCGCCGCCTTCGCCGATCGGCTCGCCATCAGCGCCCGCGATCGGGAGAGCGGGGCGCGGCTGATGGTCACCCTGCCAGCGGACCGGGCGGGGCTGGCCTATGCCGATGACTGGGACCACTTCGGCATGGCCCGCAGCGACAGTGGCAGCTTTACCCTTACAGACGTCCGGGCCAGCACCGAAGAGGTACAGGTCTGCGACCTGGAAGACTCGGGCGACTTCGCCGCGGTGATCCGCACCCCGGTCAACCAGTCGGCCTTCACCCAGTACTACCTGGGCGCCGCCCAAGGCGCGTTGCGCGAGGCGTGCCGCTATCTGCACGCAGAGGCCCGGCCCTGGGTACATTCCCTGGCCGCCAGCGCCAGCGAGGACCAACTGGTGCTGAGCCAGGTGGGCGAGCTGTGGATCGCCCTGCAGGGCGCCGTGGCCCTGGCCGAGGTGGCGGCTGGGCGGGTGGATGCCCTGCTCGCGGCTGACGACGCCTTCACCGCCGAACTGCGCGGCGAGACCGCCATCGCCGTCGCCAGTGCCAAGGTACTGGCGGCCCGTACCGCCCTCGACGTGACCACTCGCGTGTTCGATGCCCTGGGCGCCCGCGCCACCCATAACCGTCTCGGCCTGGATCGCTTCTGGCGCGATGTGCGCACCCATAGCCTGCACGACCCCCTGGCCTACAAGGTGCTGGAGGTCGGTCGCTTCGCGGTCAATGGCCAGTACCCCGACATCCGCGCCTATACCTGACGAGAGATTTCCCATGCTGCGCAAGACCCTCGCTGGCCTCGCCCTTGGCCTGCTGGCCGCCACCCAGGCCCTGGCCACTACCCTGGTGGTGGGCGACCAGAGTTACAACACCCGCACCGTGATGGAAGCCGCAGGTGTCCTCAACGACCTGCCATATCAACTGGAATGGAAGCAGTTCACCGCCGGCTCGCCGGTGGCCGAGGCCCTCAACGTCGGTAGCCTCGACCTGGGGCTACTGGGCGATGCGCCCCCGTTGTTCCTGGGTGCCCTGGGCGCACCGATCAAGGTAGTCGGCATCAGCCGCCAGAGCCGGGACGGCGTGGCGGTGCTGGTGCGCGGCGATTCCAACATCCGCAGCCTGGCGGATTTGCCGGGCAAGACGGTGGCGATCTGGAAGGGGTCCTGGAGCCAGCAGCTGGCATTGTCCGCCCTGGACCGCGCGGGCGTGCCGCGCGATCAGGTGAGCTTTCGCTATCTCAATGCCCTGGACGCCTCCCACGCCCTGGAAGGCGGCTCGGTGGACGCCATCGCCACCTGGGAACCCTATGTCACCCAGGCCCAGCGCCACGGCGCTCGGGTGCTCACCACCGCCGAAGGCCTGATCCCGGCGCAGAGCTTCGTGGTCGCCAGCCAGGGTGCGCTGGACGATGCGGCCAAGCACCAGGCCATTGCCGACTTCCTCCAGCGGCTGCACCAGGCGCGCACCTGGGCCAATGCCGATCCCGAGCATACGGCGCGCTACGCCAGCGCCTGGGCCGAGCGCACCCGCGCCGACGCTGCGATCGCCCAGGCCTGGTTCGCCCGCGCGCGCACCGCTATTGGACCGGTCACGCCGGCGGCCATCGCCCAGGCGCAGCGTACCGTCGACTTCTTCGCCGCTGAGGGCCTGGTCAAGGGTTATGACGCCAGCCGCCTGTTCTACGACGGCTTTGGCTCGAGCCTGGCGCCGCCGGCAGAGACGGCACAGCGCTGAGCCCGATACCGACGCGGAGGCGTTGCGTTATGCTTGAGGCGCATGTCCATCAGCCGGAAGTCAGACGCCTCCTCATGAAGACCGACGATATCGAAGCCTTCGTCGCGGTGCTCCGCAGCGGCTCCCTCAATGCCGCTGCCCTGTCCCTGGGGCTGACCCAGCCGGCCATCACCCGCCGGCTGCAGAGTCTCGAACAGGATCTCGGGGTCGAGTTGCTCGACCGCCACACCAAGCCACTCAAGCCGACCCGCCTGGGCCAGGAGGTCTATGGTCACTGCCGCGCCATCCTGCGCGAGATGGATGCCCTGCGCGAGCGAGTGGCGGGCGATGCCCCACCGTCCGGGCTGCTGCGCCTGGGCGTGCCCCAGACCCTGGGCGATGCGCTGTTGCTGGAGGCCGTGAAGGACATCCGCACCCGCTACCCGGAGCTGCGCACCCAGGTGGCGACCGGCTGGGGCAGCGTACTGGTCAGCCGTATCGAGCACGGCGAGCTGGACGGCGCCCTGGTGCTATTCCCGGCCAACAAGGTGTTTCCCGACGGCGTCGAGGCCCAGGCCTTGGGCGCCATGCCGCTGCAGGTGGTCGGCGCCCGCGACCAGATGCCGGCCAAGGCGCAGCGGCTGGCCGACATCCAGGGCCAGGGCTGGGTGCTCAATCCCGATGGCTGTGGCTTTCGTGCCAGCCTGCAACGGACCCTGGCCGAGCGGGGTGAGTCACTGCGCATCAACCTGGAAACCTATGGCACCGAACTCCAGCTCGGCCTGGTGGCGGACGGCCAAGGCCTGGGCCTGGTCCCGGCGCCGCTGCTGGCCTTGAGTGCCCATCGCGAGCGTCTGGCAGTGATCTCGCTGAAGGACTTCAAGCCTGAGATCCAGCTGTGGCTGATCCATCCGCGCTTTCTCGGACCGCTGCAGGAGGTGGTCGAGGGGTTCGGGCGGAATGCTCGGGCCTTACTGGAACGCTGAAGCGGCGTCACTCAATGGCGGAGCCTATGCAGCGCGCGAATATTCGCTCCAGCCCCGCATAACCACAATGGACAGCCGCGACGTTGGCGTCTATCCATTCATCCCGTCCTACCGGTGACCAGTCGATCTGGTAGCCACCATTGATGATGAGGTGCTCGAACAGGAGGCGTTGCGCACGCCCGTTGCGATCGCGGAAAGGATGCACCATGTTCAGGTCGCCATAGAACTCGGCGCTCAGCACGATCAGGGCGTCTCGGGGATGCCCTTCGAACCAATTCTTCGCGCGCAGTCGATTGAATAGCTTGTCCGCCTCGGGTATCAGCCGCTGCACCGTACAAAACCTTGTGCTGTTCTTCGCGATGTCGAGGGTACGCAATTCGCCTGCCCAGGCATAAATATCCTGGAACAGCAGTCGATGCAGGCGACAAAGATAACCCAGGTCGTAGGGCGGTAGCTCGAACGTTAACTCACCGGCTGCGAGGCGGGACAGATCGCGCTCCGCCGCTGCCAGCAGCCCATCATCCTGGATGTCGAGCAGATTACGTAAGGTCGTGGTGCCGGGATAGCAGTACGGATCCTGGCCGGCTCCGTACTTGTCGATCATTGTGCCTGGCTCAGGCGCCGGTAGTGCGCGACGAGGGATTGCTTATCCTGTCCGATGACATCCGAGACCTCAGACTTCAGTTCGAAACCCTCCAGCCGCAGGCTGGCGGAGTAGTTGGCCAGGCGCATACGTACGTAATAGCGCCGTTTTTTATCCAGACTCGGTTGGGGCAGGACAAAACCTCCTGGTTAGCCGTCCGAGTTTAGCTGAAAGCATCAGCGCCATCATTTAGTACCCTAGGAGATCTGACTACGCCTATCTTATTGGCGCCAAAGCTTGGGAGTGGTAGTCCTGAAGGGGATAGTTGCCCCGGTCAAAGCGCCCGGGGCAGTGGTTATCAAGCAGCCGGCTTGGCCAGGAACTCCCGCAGCACATAGTGCAGGATGCCGCCGGCCTTGAAGTAGCTCACTTCATTGAGCGTGTCGATGCGGCAGAGCACTTCGACACTGTCCAGGCTGCCGTCCTCGCGGGTGACTTCCAGGGTCAGCGGCATGCGCGGGCGCAACTCGACGCCGTCGATGCCCAGCACGGCGATCTTTTCCTTGCCGGTCAGCCCCAGGGACTTGCGGTCCACGCCGTCCTTGAACTGAAGCGGCAGCACGCCCATGCCCACCAGGTTGGATCGGTGGATACGCTCGAAGCTCTCGGCGACCACGGCCTTGACGCCCAGCAGGTTGGTACCCTTGGCCGCCCAGTCGCGGGAGGAACCGGTGCCGTACTCCTTGCCGGCGATGATCACCAGCGGGGTATTTTCCAGTTCGTATTTCATGGCCGCGTCGTAGATCGACAGCTTTTCGCCCGTGGGCACGTGGAAGGTGTTGCCGCCTTCCTCGCCACCGAGCATCTCGTTCCTGATGCGGATGTTGGCGAAGGTGCCTCTCATCATGACTTCGTGGTTGCCGCGGCGCGAACCGTAGGAGTTGAAGTCGGCGTAGTCCACGCCATGCTCGGCCAGGTAGCGGCCCGCGGGGCTGTCCTTCTTGATGTTGCCGGCGGGGGAGATGTGGTCGGTGGTGACCGAATCGCCCAGCAGCGCCAGGATGCGGGCGTCGTGGATGTCGGCGATGCGCGGCGGATCGCCGGCGATGCTTTCGAAGAACGGCGGGTTCTGGATATAGGTGGAATCGGCATCCCAGACATAGGTCTCGGCATCCGGCACCTGGATCGCCTGCCACTTCTCGTCACCGTCGAATACGGCGCCGTATTGCTTGTGGAACATGGCGGTGTCGAGCTTCTGCACGGCGTCGGCCACTTCCTGCTGGCTGGGCCAGACATCTTTCAGATAGACCGGCTGACCGTCGTTACCCATGCCCAGCGGCTCCTGGGTCAGATCGACCTTCACGCTACCAGCCAGGGCATAGGCCACCACCAGCGGCGGCGAGGCCAGCCAGTTGGTCCTGACCAGCGGATGCACCCGGCCTTCGAAGTTACGGTTGCCGGAAAGCACCGAGGCCACGGTGAGGTCGGCGTCCTGGATGGCCTTTTCGATGGGATCGAGCAGCGGACCGGAGTTGCCGATGCAGGTGGTGCAGCCATAGCCGACCAGGTCGAAGCCGAGGTCGTTGAGGTAGGGCGTGAGGCCCGCGGCGTTGTAGTAGTCGGTCACCACCTTGGAGCCGGGAGCGAGAGACGACTTCACCCAGGGCTTGCGCATCAGCCCCTTTTCCGCGGCCTTCTTCGCCAGCAGGCCGGCGGCCATCATCACACTGGGGTTGGAGGTGTTGGTGCAGGAGGTGATGGCGGCGATCACCACGGCGCCGTCCTCCAGCTGGAAGGTCTGGCCGTCGAGCTGGACTTCGACGCCACTGCCAGCCTTGGGTGCCTCGGCTTTCTTCGGCGCCAGGGCGGTGAAATCGCTGAAGGTCTTGGCGACTTCGCCAAGCAGCACACGATCCTGCGGGCGCTTGGGGCCTGCCAGGCTGGACTGGACTTCGCCCATGTCCAGTTCCAGCACGTCGGTGAATGCCGGTTCATCGCCGGGATTGCGCCACAGGCCCTGGGCCTGGGTGTAGGCCTCCACCAGCTGCACGGTTTCCTCGGGCCGGCCGGACAGGCGCAGGTAGTCCAGGGTGATCTGGTCCACCGGGAAGAAGCCGCAGGTGGCGCCGTATTCCGGAGCCATGTTGCCGATGGTGGCGCGGTCGGCCAGGGGCAGGGTGGCCAGGCCATCGCCGAAGAATTCGACGAACTTGCCCACCACGCCCTTCTTGCGCAGCATCTGGGTCACGGTCAGCACCAGGTCGGTGGCGGTGATGCCCTCACGCAGCTTGCCGGTGAGCTTGAAGCCCACCACCTCGGGGATCAGCATGGACACCGGCTGGCCGAGCATGGCCGCCTCGGCCTCGATACCGCCCACGCCCCAGCCCAGCACGCCCAGGCCATTGATCATGGTGGTGTGTGAATCGGTGCCGACCAGGGTGTCGGGGAAGGCATAGGTGCGGCCATCCTCGTCCTTGGTCCAGACGGTGCGGCCCAGGTACTCCAGGTTGACCTGGTGGCAGATGCCGGTGCCCGGCGGCACCACGCGGAAGTTGTCGAAGGCGTTCTGGCCCCAGCGCAGGAAGGCATAGCGCTCGCCATTGCGCTGCATCTCGATCTCGACGTTCTCGTGATAAGCGTTTTCACTGGCGTAGCGATCCACCATCACCGAGTGGTCGATCACCAGGTCGACGGGGGAGAGCGGATTGATCCGCTGCGGATCGCCGCCGGCCTTGGCCACGGCTTCGCGCATGGCGGCCAGGTCGACCACGGCCGGTACGCCGGTGAAGTCCTGCATCAGCACCCGCGCCGGCCGGTACTGGATTTCGCGATCGGCGGAGCGGGTCTTGGTCCAGTCGGCCAGGGCCTGGAGGTCCTCGCCGGTAACGGTCTGGTTGTCTTCCCAGCGCAGCAGGTTCTCCAGCAGCACCTTGAGGGATTTGGGCAGCTTGTCGAGATTGCCCAGGGTCTGGGCCGCGTCGGGCAGGCTGTAATAGTGGTAGGTGCGCTCACCGACCTGCAGGGTCTTGAGGCTTTTGAGGCTGTCCAGGGCTGGCATCAGGGGTCTCCTTATCGACGGTTGCCCGCTGGCCGTTCGAGCCTCGAAAGGTGAAGGAGACCCGTACCAGCGCTGGGCGGACTGATTTTTCTAGGTGTAGTACTGGACCGATAGGCGCCGCTGGCGTTCCCCAGCGGGCGCGCTGGGGTATAGTGCGCGCCCTGCGTGACCCCTTGAGGAAGCTCCGTCGTGAATACCCTGTTGCTGCTGTGCCGTACCGGATTCGAAGGCGAGGTCTGCGCCGAGCTCGGCGAGCGGGCGGCGCTGCTCGGCGTGGCCGGTTATGCCAAGGGCAAGCCGGGTGCGGCCTATGCCGAATTCGTCTGTGGCGACGCCGAGGGCGCCGCCCGGTTGATGCGGAACATTACCTTCAGCGAGCTGACCTTCCCTCGTCAGTGGTCCCGTGGCGCCTTCCTCGATCTGCCCGAGCAGGAGCGCATCGGTCCGCTGCTGGAGTTGCTGGCGGGCTATCCCGTCTGCGGCAGCCTGGCCCTGGAGATGCCCGACACCAACGACGGCAAGGCGCTCTCCACCTTCTGCAAGAAATTCGAGCGCCCGCTGACCCTGGCGCTGCGCAAGGCCGGCCGCCTGGTGGACGATGCCAGGGCGCCGCGTCTGCAGTTGACCTTTCTCAGCGGCCGCGAGGTTTTCGTCGGCGTGGTCGAACCGGGCAACGCCGCGCTCTGGCCCATGGGCATCCCGCGGCTGAGGTTCCCCCGCGAGGCCCCCAGTCGTTCGACCCTCAAGCTGGAAGAGGCCTGGCACCACTTCATCCCGCGTGCCGATTGGGAAACCCGCCTCTCCTCCGAGATGCGCGCCGTCGATCTGGGCGCCGCCCCGGGTGGCTGGACCTGGCAACTGGTGGCCCGTGAGATGCTGGTGACGGCGGTGGACAACGGCCCCATGAACGAGACGCTGATGGATACCGGCCTCGTCGAGCACCTGCAGGTCGACGGCTACGCCTTCGTCCCCAAGCGCCCGGTGGACTGGATGGTCTGCGACATCGTCGAGAAGCCCGCGCGCACCGCGGCGCTGATCGAACGCTGGATCGGCGAGGGTCATTGCCGCGAGGCGGTGGTCAATCTCAAGCTGCCGATGAAGCAGCGCTACCGCGAAGTGGCCGGTATCCTCGAACGCCTGCACGCGCATTTCGCGGATCGCGGCCAGCGCGTCGTCATCGGCTGCAAGCAGCTGTACCACGACCGCGAGGAAGTGACCTGTCATCTGCGCCGGCTGGATCGGAAACCCTAGGCCGTCGTCAGGCTCTGAATGCAGATCGCTGTAACCGTTCTATCCCTGGAGACCCCATGACCCTCGAAGCCGATGCCACCCTCGACGCCAGCGGGCTGAACTGCCCGGAGCCGGTGATGATGCTGCACAACAAGGTGCGCGACATCGCCCCCGGCGCCTTGCTCAAGGTCATCGCCACCGATCCCTCCACCCAGCGCGACATCCCCAAGTTCTGCGTCTTCCTCGGCCATGAACTGGTGGAGAAGAGCGAAGGGGAAGGGCACTATCTGTACTGGATTCGCAAGAAGGCGGAGTGAGGGTACGCCGCCTGGTTGGGGATGGCTCCATCGTCGAAGCCCAACAGGTGATGCCAATCGAGCCGTAGCGTGGAAAACCGCGCAGCGTTTTCCACCGTGTGGCCTCAAGTCCGTGGACAAGGCTCCGCCGTTGTCCACGCTACGCTCAGGCGCTTGCGGCCGCTCTGACCACCTCCACCAGATGCTCTCCCAGCCGGCGATGCTGGTCAGCCGCGAAATGCACGCCGTCCACCGGACTCACCTGGATGACCTCGCCCGCATCGACGAAGGCCGCGCCCTGGGCGTCGGCGACCTGGCGATAACGTGCGGCCAACTCGCGAGACTTGGCCGCACCGCCGGCGAAGATCTCGCCAAGAAAGCCCACTTCCTCGATGGGCGCCGGCGCCATGACGATCAGCCTGGGGGTGGCACCGTCCGGTCCGGCATTGCAACGCCTGATCTCTTCCAGCAGCACCTGCAAGGCACTGGCGATGTCCGCGGGCGTCACCGACAGCCGTGCCTTGAGATCGTTGGTACCCAGCATCAGCAGCAGGACATCGACGGGCAGCTGACTCTCCAGGCAGGGCCTGAGATAGCTCAGGCCGTTCTTGTGGTGGCCATCGATGGGATCGTCATGCACCGTAGTGCGGGCGGGCAGACCTTCCTCGATCACCCGCCAGTCGGCGCCCAGCCCGCGGGCCAGGACGCCGGTCCAGCGCTCGTCCCAACCGAAGCGTTGGAGTACGCCGGGCTGGGTCAGGGGGCGGGTGCCGTGGGTGTTGGAGTCGCCATAGCAGAGCAAGGTACGCAGGGACATGGGAAATCCTCTTTGGGCAGGTCATCCCCACCCTAGAGACTATTCCCGCCGGTCGCGAGGGCCGGCGGTCGTGCCAGCGCAGCCGGGTCAGCCCTCGCTCGACGCCTGGCCGCCCCGCGTCGCCTGATCCAGCGGCGAGCCACCCACCTCGTAGCGCACGTTCATGCGCGGCGAGGCCAGCTCGATGCCGGCATCGTCCAGGTAGCGCTTGAGCCTGAGGTTGAAGGCCCGCGACACCTCCCACTGCTTGATCGGCGCGGTCTTGAAGCGGAATCTCAGGATCGCCATGCCGGAATCGAAGCTTTCCACTCCCTGCAGCTCCAGCGGCGACCAGATGTCCCGGCCCATCAGCGGGTCCTGGCGCAGCGAGCGGCCGACCTCCTGGACCATCTCGATGGCCTTGTCCACCGACAGCGCCTGGGGAATCGGCAGGCGGAAGATGGCGTAGCCGAACTGCCGCGAGTAGTTCTGGATGCTCTTGATCTCGCTGAAGGGGATGGTGTGGACGATGCCGTCGATGTCGCGGAGTCGTACGGTACGGATGGTCAGGCCCTCGACGGTGCCCAGGTGGTTGCCCACGTCGACGTAGTCGCCGATGGCCAGGGAATCCTCGATGATGATGAACAGCCCGGTGATGAGGTCGGCCACCAGGCTCTGGGCGCCGAAGCCGACCGCCAGGCCGATGACGCCGGCACCGGCCAGCAGCGGGGTGACGTTCACGCCCATGTTGGCCAGGGCGACGATCAGGGCGATGACGAAGATGGTCAGGAACAGCACGTTGCGGATCAGCGGCAACATGGTCTGGGCGCGGGCGTTGTTCGGGCTGACGCGGTGCAGGTTGAGGCCACGGTGGATGGCGGTGTCGGCCAGGATCCACACCAGCCAGGCCAGCAGCAGGGTGCCCCCCAGGCCAAAGAACTTGCTGGCGACCGCATGGCCGTCACCCTGGCTGAATCTCAGCAACGAGAGATTCCAGGCGCGCAGGGCCAGTTCGATCCCTACCAGCCAGATGACGATGCCCAGCACCAGCACGAAGAAGGCACGCAGCCGTTCGGCATAGGCTTCCTGTAGGCGGCCGTGATGGCGCCGGTGCAGCAGTCGCGCTCGCACCAGGGCGTTGAGCCCAAGGGCGGCGCCCATGGTCACGGCGAACAGCAGCGCCCGGCGCAGGGCGTCGCTGGTGTCTCCGGCGGAGACGAAGGTGGCCACCACCGAGACCGCCACCAGGATCAGCAGCGGCAGGTGCCAGAGTCGGGCGATCAGGTGACGTACGCCCTGCAGGCCTCGTAGCGCCTGGCGCTTGGCCAGGGGCTGGTTGCGGATCAGGTGGGCGATGGGCCGGCGGAATCTCAGGGCGAACTGGGCGGTGAGCAGCGCCGCGCAGATGTTGGCGCCGATGGCGATGACCGCGGCGAGGTGTGGCCCCAGGGTCTCGGCCAGGTGCGGATCGCTGGCGGCGCCACCCAGGGCGGCCAGGCTGCCGATGATCCACAGCGGGCGGAAGGCGCGTCGGCGCAGGATCAGCAGGGCGCGGCTGCGATGGGCGCCGCTGGGCAGGGAGCAGATCACCACCACCGTGGCGGCGAACAGCGGGCCGGTGACCGCGGCATAGGCCAGGGCGACGGCCACCGTCTTGCCCAGCGAATCCGGCAGCCACAGCGACACCACCAGGGTCAGGATGAAGGCCAGCAGCCAGGGCGCCAGCTTGCGCAGGGCGAAACGGACCAGATCCAGGGTACGCGGCCTGAGCGGCAACTCCTCGGACAGCCCGAATCGTACCCGCAGGCGATGGCTGATGGTCTTCAGGCCCAGGGCGCAACCGGCCCAGAAAGCCAGAGTGACGACGAAGCCCGAGAGCAGGTTGAGGCGCTGCTCGGGTGCTGGTGCCAGGGCGGCCAGTTCGGCGCCGGCCTGGTCCAGCTGGTATTGCCAGCGTTCGCGCAGGTTATCGCGCTGCAGCTGCTGCTCCACCACCGTCATGGTGTCGGTGATCAGCCCGATCACGCCCTGGGAGGCGCTGGGTTCGGCCTTGTTCTGCGCTGCCTGCAGCTTCTTGAGATCCGCCAGCAGGCGATTGCGCTGCGGCTCGCTTTCCAGGGTCTTGATGACCTGGTCCAGGGACTGGCCGAATTGCGGGTCGACCTGGTCCTTCTGGGCGCCCGGCAGCCCGGGCAGGGCGGCCTGAACCGGGCCGATGAGCAGGAAGCAGAGGCAGAGGAGTTGTAGCAGACGAAAGATCATCGAAGCCGCACGCTCGCGAAAGAGGGAAACGCCCGTCCCGGTCGGCAGGGCCGCCGGCCGAGGCGAGGGCGCCAGTGTAGCAAGGGCGGTGCGCTAGGCGCTGTGGATGCGTCGACGGGCGCTGCGGGCCAGTCGTACCGACAGCAGGATGGCCGCGCAGGTCAGGCCCAGCACCAGCCCCTGCCAGAGACCGGCCGGGCCTCGCGGGGCGCCGAACCAGTCACTCAGGCCCAGCGCCCAGCCCACCGGCAGGCCCACGCCCCAGTAGGCCAGCAGGGTGATGATCATGGTCGCGCGGGTGTCCTGATAACCGCGCAGGGCGCCCGCGGCGGTCACCTGGATGGCATCGGAGAACTGGAAGATGCCGGCGAACACCAGCAGCGCAGCCGCCAGTTGGATCACCGCCAGGTCCTGGGAATAGAGCCCGGCGATCGCCGTGCGTGCGGTCAGCATCAGGGTGCAGGAAACGCAGGCGCAGAGCAGCCCGGCGGCCATGCCGACCCCGGCGGAAAAGCGCGCCGCGCGCGGTTCGCCGCGCCCCAGTGCCTGGCCGACCCGCACCGTCACCGCCATGCCTAGGGCCAGGGGCACCATGAATACCAGGCCGGAGAAGTTGAGCGCCACCTGGTGCCCGGCGACCACGGTCGGACCCAGCTCGCCGATCAGCAGGGCCACCACGGAAAAGATGCTGGATTCGGCGAACACCGCGATGCCGATGGGCACGCCGATGGCCAGCAGGGCGCGCAGCGTCGGTCCGTGCGGTCGCTCGAAGCGGGCGAAGAGGGCGCAGGCGCGATAGCGCTCGGTGCGGATGATCGCCAGCATGGCCAGCAGCATCGCCCACATCACCGTGCCCGAGGCGAAGCCGCAACCGGCGCCGCCCAGGGCTGGCAGGCCCAGGTGCCCATGGATGAACATCCAGTTCAGCGGCACGTTCAGCGCCAGGCCGGCAAGGCCTACCAGCATCGCCGGTCGGGTCCGCCCGAGGCCGTCGCTGAAGCAGCGCAGCACATAGTAGAAGGCCGTGGCGGGCAGACCCATGGCGATGCCCTTGAGATAGAGCAGGGTCGGCCCGATCAGTTGGGCGTCGACATGCATGGCCACCAGCAGCGGTCGGGCATTGAGCAGCAGCAGGCTGGCGATGAGGCCACAACCCAGGGCCAGCCACAGCGCCTGGCGCACCAGCGGGCCGATCTCCTGGCTGCGGCCGCCGCCGTGGCGCTCGGCCACCTTGGGCGTGGTCGCCAGCAGGATGCCGGTCATCAGCAGGAACACCGGAATCCACACGGAGTTGCCCAGGGCGACGGCGGCGAGGTCGAGCGGGCCGACGCGACCGGCCATGACGGCGTCGACGAAGCCCATGGCCGAATGGGAGAGCTGGGCGATGACGATGGGCGCGGCCAGGGAGAGCAGGGCGCCGAATTCACGTCTGATGCGGGGCAGGGAGGAGGTCACTTGATCGTTCGGTCAGCTTCGGGGCCGATAGTCTAGTCCTCATGGCCCGGGTGGCAACCCTTGCGGCGCCCGTTGCCTGCCGCCGATGGCCTGCTAAAGTGCCGGTCCCCGCCCTTGCGAGTGCCAGGCATGCACATTCTCGCCGACGAAAACATTCCGCTGCTGGACGCCTTCTTCGGTCCCCATGCGACCCTCGAACGCCTGCCCGGTCGCGCCTTCGATCGCGCTGCCGTGATTCGCGCCGATGCGCTGCTGGTGCGTTCCATCACCCGCGTCGACGCGGCTCTGCTGGCGGGGTCCAGGGTCGGCTTCGTCGGCACCTGCACCATAGGCACCGATCACCTGGACCTCGGCCATCTGGACCAGGCGGGCATCCGCTGGAGCAACGCGCCCGGCTGCAATGCCCGCGGCGTGGTGGATTGGGTACTCGGCGCCCTGCTGGCACTGGCCGATGGCACCGGCGCCGACCTGGCCCAGCGCACCTATGGCATCATCGGCGCCGGCCAGGTCGGTGGCCGCCTGGCCGAGGCGTTGCGGGGGCTGGGCTGGACAGTGCTGGTCTGCGATCCACCCCGCGCGGTGGCAGAGGGCGGCGACTTCCACAGCCTCGACGAATTGATCGGGCGCTGCGACGTGCTCTGTCTGCACACCCCGCTGATCCGTGATGGCGAGCAGCGCACCCTGCACCTGTTCGATGCCGCCCGCCTGGCCAGCCTGCGCCGAGGGACCTGGCTGCTCAATGCCTGCCGGGGCGAGGTGGTCGACAACGCCGCGCTGCGTGCGCGTCTGGCCAGCGGCGCCGAGCTCGAGGTGGCGCTGGATGTCTGGGAAGGCGAGCCGGGTATCGATCCTGAACTGGCCCGCCTGTGCCAGCTGGTGACGCCCCATATCGCCGGGCACAGCCTGGAAGGCAAATGGCGCGGCACGGCGCAGATCTACGAGGCGTTCTGCGCCTGGAGCGGGGAAACACCGCGGTTGAGTCTGAGCGAGCTGTTGCCGCCGCAGCAGCTGGAGCGCCTGGTGTTTGGCGGGGATACGCCGGAGGCGACGGCCTTCAGGCGGGTCTGCCGCGCGGTCTATGATCCGCGCGACGACGATGCGGCGCTACGCGCGACCCTCGGCTTGCCGGCCCTGGCGCGCGCCCAGGCGTTCGACGCCCTGCGCAAGGGCTATCCCATGCGTCGGGAGATTCCGGGGCTGCTGCTCGAAGGGGCGGGCGTGGCTCGGCTGGCGAGGGCCCTGGGCTGCGACTGGCGACATGGCGACGGCTCCGAAAGCGGCGGTGTCGCTTAGGACCGAGGCGAAGCGGAAGCGTTCAGGCGGGATGGCGACCTCCCGCCAGTCGGCTTGGATAGCCGAGAGACGGGATGCGCGGACTCAGTGGTATTCGCAGAGATAGGCGGTGTCTTCCGCGACCTTGAGCTGGAACTTGGCATCGGCCGGCACGGTGAACTGGCTGCCCGCGGTGAAGGTTTCCCAGGTATCGCTACCCGGCAGCTTGACGGTCAGGGCGCCGGCCACCACGTGCATGACTTCCAGCTGGCTGGTGCCGAATTCGTATTCGCCGGGGGCCATGACGCCGAGGGTGGCGGGCTTGGACTTGAGGCTGAAGGCGATGGATTTGACGGTGCCGTCGAAGTATTCGTTGACCTTGAACATCGGATTTCCTTGTGCGAGAGCGGTTAGAACCGTCGGCGAGTATGCCCAAGGCCGAGCCCCACTGTCACCGCTCCAGACGAGGCTAGCGCGCGAAGGCCGGCAGGCTGGCGGGCAACAGCTTGGCGGTGTTGCGCGCGTCGGTCTCGGCACGGTGCAGCACCCCGGTAAAGGCCAGTCCCGCCGATTCCAGGGCAGCGGTGAGCCCCAGCGGTCGCGCCAGGCCACGGGCCTTGGCGAACGCCTGCTTGAGGTTGCGGTGTGGTACCCGCGCCAGGTGGGTATGCAGATCGTGCTCGCGCCAGGCGCGCTCCAGCAGGCGGCGGTCGAAATCGCCCCAGCTGCACCAGCCGGCCAGGGTGGTTTCATAGGCGCCCAGCCAGCGCTCGAAGCTCAGCCAGGTGCCTGCCAGCGGCTCGGCGCCATCGACGTCGGCCTGGCTGATGTGGGTGAGATCGCGGCAGAAGGGCGTCAGCAGTGGCAGGCGCTCGGGCTGGACGAAGCTCTGGTAGCGATCCAGCTCCTTCCCCTCGACGTTCACCATCACCGCGCCGATCTCGATGATTTCCATCAACTCCAGCGGCCAGCCGCCTTCGTCGGTGGTCGCCTCCAGGTCCAGCACCAGCCAATGCTTCATCGTCACGCCCTCGGGGAGCCGCCTCGATCGTCGCAGATAAGACGGTGGAAAGGCCGTGGGGTTGCGTGGCGAGCTGCGAATGAATGTTACATTCATGACTCGATAGCGACATCTGGTCACGATCCGCTTGTGAGGCGTCAGTCTTGCTCTTAAGCTCGAAGCCTCTTTATCTGCGAGTTCCACCCATGGAGTGCCGTCCGGGTTGTGGCGCCTGTTGCATCGCGCCGTCGATCTCCTCACCGCTGCCACGCATGCCCCAGGGCAAGCCCTCCGGGGTGCGCTGTGCCCATCTGGACAGCACCAACCGCTGCGACCTGTTCGGCTCGCCGCAACGCCCGGCGGTGTGCGGCGGCTTCAAGGCCGAGCTGGCGTTCTGCGGTACCAGCAGCGCCGAGGCCATGGCCATCCTGCTGCGCCTCGAAGGTGAAACCGCCGCCTGATCCGGTTTTGAATTGCGCTCTCCGACAACCACAACAACAAGGGACGTCCCATGCACAAGCCGCTTCGCTCCATCCTCGCCCTGACCCTGCTCGCAGCCACTGGCCTGGCCCAGGCCGAGGACTGGCAACTCGCCAAGCAGGAAGACGGCATCCAGGTCTACACCCGCGCCATCGCCGGCTCCAAGTACAAGGCCTACCGCGGCGTGGTCCAGATCAAGGCCGATCCGGCCACCATCGCCAAGCTGCAGGACGATCCGCTGGGCTCCTGCAAATGGATCTTCCGCTGCCAGTCGCTGCAGGTGCTCAAGCGCCAGGACAACCAGGCCTGGACCTACATGCGCATCGACATGCCCTGGCCGGTGACCGCCCGTGACGTGGTGCTGCACATCACCGAGGAGAAGACTCCCGATGGCGGCTTTACCCGCACCCTCGAAGGCCAGCCGGACTATCGTCCCGCTGCCGATGGCTATGTGCGGGTCGCGAGCTTCCAGGGCCAATGGCGCGTGGTGCCGAAGAACGGCGGCTCGGAAGTGACCTATGAGGCCCAGAGCGAACCGGGGGGCAGCGTGCCGTCCTGGCTGGCCAACAGCTTCGTCGTGGATGCCCCGCTCAACACCCTGAAGGGTCTGCGCCAGGCCGCGCAGCGCTGATCGACCGCCTCCAGGGCAAAGGCCTGGCCACGTGCGCCAGGCCTGTTCAATACGACCGCCATGCTAAGCCTTGGCGGTCCACCCGCAGTCCTGGGCAGGTATTATTAATACCACCCCGATACTCTGGAAGCATGAAGGGTCAACCCCTCCGCCCGACGGTGGTAATCAGCGAGCGGGGACGGCCGCTGCCCGACTGCGTCTTTTTCTACGCCAGCCATCCACCAGGCGGAAGGCCAGCAGCGCGGCGCCGATGGCAGCGTAGATCGCCCACTCTTCCAGGTCCGAGCGCACGATCCAGAGGTAATGCAGGAGCCCCAGGCCCAGCACCAGGTAGGCCAGTCTGTGCAGCTCCTTCCAGCGCTTGCCCAGGCGGCGCATGGCCGGGCGATTGGAGGTGACGGCCAGGACCAGCAGGATCAGCAGGGCCGCGGCTCCGACGATGATGTAGGGGCGGCGCTGCAACTCCACGCCCAGTTGCGACAGGTCGAAGCCCAGCACGAAGGCCAGGTAGCCCAGGAAGTGCAGCAGGGCATAGGCGAAGGTCCAGAGGCCGAGCTGGCGGCGGATCACCGGCCAGAGCTTCCAGCGGGTGAGGCGCGTCAGCGGGGTCAGACCCAGCGTCAGCAGCAGCAGCACCAGGGCGCCGGTCCCCAGCTTGTCCACCAGCGCCTTGCCCGGATCCGGGCCGAGGGCGAAGATCCAGGCCTGATACAGCCACCACAGCGGCGGGCCGAGCGCGGCGACGAACACCGCCACCCGCCATAGCAGTACACCCATCAATAGTTTCTCCGCAGATCCATGCCGCTGTAGAGCGAGGCCACTTCCTCGCCATAGCCATTGAACATCAGCGTCGGCCGCACGTTGGGGCTGAACAGGCCGCTGGGTAGGCGACGTTCGCGGGCCTGACTCCAGCGCGGGTGGTCCACTTCCGGATTGACGTTGGCATAGAAGCCATACTCGTTGGGCGCCATGCCCTGCCAGGTGGTGCGTGGCTGCTCGGCCACCAGGCTGATGCGGACGATGGACTTGATGCCCTTGAAGCCGTATTTCCAAGGCACGATCAGGCGCAGCGGCGCGCCATTCTGGTTGGGCAGCACCCGACCGTACATGCCCACCGTCATCAGCGTCAGCGGATGCATGGCCTCATCCAGGCGCAGGCCTTCCACATAGGGCCAGTCCAGCAGGGCGAAGCTGGAGTTCATGCCGGGCATGTGCTGCGGGTCCTTGAGCGTCTCGAACTTCACGTAGCGCGCCTTGCCGGTGGGTTCGACGCGCTTGAGCAGGCTGGCCAGCGGAAAGCCCAGCCAGGGGATGACCATGGACCAGGCCTCGACGCATCTCATGCGGTAGATGCGCTCTTCCAGGGTATCCGGGCCGAAGAGGTCCTCCAGGCCGTAGGTGCCGGGTTTACCCACCTCGCCATCGACCACCACGCTCCAGGGCTGGGTCGGTAGCTGAGCGGCATGGGCCGCGGGATCGCTCTTGTCCGGCCCGAACTCATAGAAGTTGTTGTAGTGGGTGGCGTCCTTGAAGGGGGTTATGTCCTCGCCCTTGACCGTGGCCGCCTGCCAGCGGGTATCGGGCAGCTTGCGTTCGAACCAGTCCGGGCCCTTGGCGGCTTCGACGTCGCCATAGCTGGAGGCGGCCGCCAAGGCCCAGCCGGGCAGGGCGGTGCCGGCGAGCAGGGCGCCGCCGGCACCGAGCAGCTGGCGCCGGGACAGGTAGACGGCTTCGGGGGTGATCTCCGACCCCAGGCAGGCAGAGCGCGGAACGATCTTGATCGGCATGACAGACCTCGGTGGGGAGCGCTCGCAGGAGAGCGGCTGGCTAACAGCGTGAGACATCCCGGTCGTGAAAAGCTTCCCAGGCCAACGATAGCCTGCCGCCCCGGTCCGGCGGAAGGCCGCTGCGCCTGGCCAAGTGAAGCGTTCAGGCCGCTGCCAGGCAGTGGCGGGAGCCCGTGCCATACTGCGGCGACCTCTCGCCCTCAGGAGTCCCCGATGAAGAAGCTGATCAATAGCCCCACCACGGTGGTTCGCGAACTGCTCGAAGGTCTCGTCAGCCTGGATCCCGGCCTGGCCCTGCTGGCCGAGGAGCAGGTCATCCTGCGCCAGCCCCTGGCCTCTGTGGGCGATCGCCCGGTAGCGGTGATTTCCGGCGGCGGCAGCGGCCACGAACCGGCCCATGCCGGCTATGTCGGCGAGGGCATGCTGAGCGCGGCGGTGGCGGGAGACGTCTTCACCTCGCCCAGCGTGGATGCCGTGCTGGCCGCCATCCGTGCCGCGGCCGGTCCTGCCGGCGCCCTGCTGGTGGTCAAGAACTACACCGGCGACCGTCTCAACTTCGGCCTGGCCGCCGAACTGGCGCGCAGCGAAGGCATCCCGGTCGAGACGGTGCTGGTGGCGGACGATGCGGCTCTGCGGCACACCGTAGCGCCGGAAAAGCGCCGGGGCATCGCGGGTACCGTGCTGATCCACAAGCTCGCGGGCGCCGCGGCCGCTGCCGGACGACCCCTGGCCGAGGTGGCCGGCCTGGCCCGCGCCGCGAGCGCCGAGCTGCGCAGCATGGGTGTCGCCCTGGGCGCCTGTACGGTGCCGGCGGTGGGGCATCCGGGTTTCCAGTTGGCGGACGACGAGGTGGAGTGGGGCCTCGGCATCCATGGCGAGCAGGGCGTCGAGCGCGGTCCCCGGCTGGGCGCCGACGCCACCGTGGGGCGGCTGCTGGATACCCTCATCGAAGACGGCGGCTATCCAGCGGGCACGCGCCTGGTGCTGCTGGTCAATGGCCTGGGCGCGACGCCGCCGCTGGAACTCGCCCTGGTAGCGCGGGCGGCGCTGATCCAGTTGCGCCAGCGGAACCTGGTGGTGGAACGCGCCTGGACCGGCACCTTCCTCAGCGCCCTGGACATGCCCGGCTGTTCGCTGTCGCTGTTGCCGGTAGACGAGGCGCGCCTGGCGCTGCTCGATGCGCCGACCCAGGCCCGCGCCTGGCCGGGCTGCGGCCAGGTCCCGGCTGCGCCCACCCTGCTGCCCGCACCCGCGGCGGCAGCCGAAACAACTCCCCATACCCCCGGCCCCCTGGCAGAGCGTCTGCAGGCGGCTGCCGCTGCGATCATCGCCAGCCTGCTGGCCAACGAAGCCCGCCTCACCGATCTGGACAGTCGCGCCGGTGATGGCGACCTGGGCACCAGCCTGGCTCGTGGCGCTAAAGCGATGCGCGCCTTGCCCGCCAGTGCCTGGTACACCCCGGCCAGCGCCCTGGCAGCCATCGGTCAGGCACTGCGCCGAGCCATCGGCGGCAGCTCCGGACCCTTCTACGCCTGCGCACTGGTCCGCGCCGCCCAGGTGCTGGACGGGGTGGAGCGACCCACGCTGGCCCAATGGGCCGAGGCCCTGGATGGCGGCGTCCAGGCGCTGGCCGAACTGGGTGGCGCCCAGCCGGGCCAGCGCACCATGCTCGATGCCTTGCGCCCGGCCGCGGATGCCCTGCTGGCCGGTGCCCAGGCGGGCGCCAGCCCGACGCAGTCCTTTGCCACAGCCCTCGCCGCCGCTCGCCAGGGCGCCGCGGCCACCGCCGGGATGCTGCCAGCCCAGGGCCGCGCCAGCTACCTGGGGGAGCGCGCCCGCGGCATTCCCGATGGCGGCGCCGTGGCGGTGGTCTGCTGGCTGGAAGCCCTGGAACCCGTGATCACCTGCTAGGCCGAGAAACGCCCTGGCCGGTCCCGCGGCGACCGGGCCAGCCATGGCGGCAGATCAGCGAGAGCAGGGCGCCGAGAAAGGCCAGGGCCATATCCTTTTGCGCATCCCAGGGATCGCCCTGGGCGCCGACGAAGGCTTCGGCGGCAGCGCCCGCCAGCAGGTCGGCGCCCAGCCATTCCATCAGCTCGTAGCCGGCCGAGGAGGCCAGCACGAATTCCAGGGCCACATAGGCGCTCCGCCAGCCGCGCAGTCCGGTCAGGCCCTGGACCACCTCGCGAACGGGGCGCGCCAGCAGCAGGCCATAGGCGAAATGCACCAGCCGGTCGTAGTGATTGCGTCCCAGGCCCAGCGCCTCGTCCAGGCGAACACCGGTCAGCGCCTGCCAGGCCTCGTCGTAGGGCACCTGGGAATAGGTGTAGTGAGCGCCGACCTGGTGCAGCAGCAGAAAGCCGCAGAGTTGCAGGCTGGCGCTGGCCGACAGCCCGCTGCGCCGCTGTACGAGGGCGGCGCCCACCAGCGCAGCGAGCACCAGCAGTTGCTCTATCATCCAGGTCAGACGGTCGAAGGGTGCCCAGCCGAGCGTCAGGGTCATTAGCGCCAGCATCAGCAGCAGGGCGAGTTGCAGACGAGAGCAGCGAAGGGTGTTCAAGCACGGGCGCCTTGTGCGGAAAGCGGAGCATCGCGACGGCGATCCCAGCAGCATGGACCGGTCTTCGGGCGCTGCCGTTCGAGCGCAGCGGCCCGGTGTCGGCGCGGTTTCGCTGGCAAAAACCGCAAGCGCGACGGAGGCACCGGCGGCGCTTGCCAGCGGTCCCACGAGCAGGTCTATCCGCTACCCTGGAGCCCTCCAATGTCCATCCTGCCCAAGCTCCCGGCCTTCGATTCGAGCCTGGCACTGCGGCGCGAAGGCTATGCCTTCATCAGCAATCGCTGTGAACGCCTGGAAAGCGATGTCTTCGCCACACGCCTGCTCCTGCGGCCCACCCTCTGCCTGCGCGGCCCGGCGGCGGTCGAGCTGTTCTATCGTGAAGAGCGCTTCAGTCGGGTGGATGCTGCGCCTCGTCAGCTGCGCAAGACGCTCTTCGGCGAAGGCGGCGTCCAGGGCCTGGACGGCACCGCCCATCGCCTGCGCAAGGCGGTGTTCCTCGACATCACCCGGTCGACGCGGGTGGAAGCCTTGATCACCCGGGTGGAGCAGGAGTGGCGCGCCAGACTGGCCAACTGGCAGAGCCGCGGCGAGATCGTGTTGCTGGACGAATTGCATCGCCTCTATACCCGCGCGGTCTGTGACTGGGCCGGTGTCGCACTGGGCATTGAGGATGAAGGGCAACGCTGTTCCGAGCTGGTCGCCCTGATCGAGGGAAGCGGCCGCGTGGGTCTGACCAACCTGGGCGCCCGCCGCGCTCGACAGCGGCTGGAGCTCTGGCTCGGTCGCCAGGTCGAGCAGGCCCGCCGGCAGCCGGCGCCTGCCGGCAGCGCCCTGGCGCTGATCGCGCAGCACCGCGAGGTGGACGGCCAGCTGCTGTCGCCGCGGGTGGCGGCGGTGGAGCTGCTCAATGTGCTGCGGCCGACGGTGGCCGTGGCGCGCTTTTCCACCTTCGCCGCCCTGGCGCTGTACAAGCAACCGGCCTGGCGTGAACGGCTGAGAGCCGATCCCGCCGCCCGGGTGCCCTTCGCCCAGGAGGTGCGCCGCTTCTATGCCTTCTTTCCCTTCACCGTGGCGCGGGTGCGGGAAACCTTCGAATGGCACGGCGTCACCTTTCTTCGCGGTACGCGGGTCTTGCTGGATCTCTATGGCACCAATCGCGATCCGCGCAGCTGGGAGCGTCCCGAGGTGTTCGATCCCACGCGCTTTCTCATGGAACAGGCACCAGAGGCCGCCTTCGTGCCCCAGGGCGGCGGTGAAGTGGCCCATCAGCACCGCTGTCCGGGCGAGGGCATCGCCTTGGAACTCATGACCTCCGCCCTGCGCCTCCTGCTACAGGACATGACCTATCAGGTGCCGACCCAAGACCTGCGCATCGACCTGGCCCGGATGCCGATGCGCCCGGTCAGCGGCCTGATCCTGAGCGAGGTTCATGCGGTGCAGCGGACCCGCAGTTCGGTCAGCTAGGCGGGCGATCAGGCGGCCCGCGGCGCTACCTGAGGGCGCGTCGTGAGCAGACTCACCAGCGTGAAGCTGGCCAGGCTCAGGCCGAGGCTGAAGTAGATCGGTGTATTGGCCTCCAGGCCGTCCTTGAGCATGAAGACGATGGCCGCCCCGGAACCCAGCAGCATACTGGCCAGGGCGCCCGCCGTGGTGGCGCGCGGCCAGAGGATCGCCCCCAGCAGTGGCACCAGGATGCCACCCACCAGCAGGTTGTACGCCAAGGTCAGGGCGCCGATGACGTCATTTACCAGCAGGGCGATGGCGAGCACGGCAAGACCAGTGAGCAGGGTGAACAACCGGGCCATGCCCAGGGTCGAGGCCTGGCCGCCGCGCAGTCGCGGCAGGAGGTCCTCGGTCAGGGTGGTGGCGGCCGCCAGCAGGCCGGCACTGGCAGTGGACATCATGGCGGCCAGGGCAGCGGCGATCACCAGGCCGCGGATACCGTCCGGCAAGGCACTGCGGACGATGGCGGCGAAGGCGTTGTTGGCGTCGGCGAGGTCCGGCAGCAGCACCCGGGCACACATGCCGATCAGCGCGCCCACCAAGCCGTAGATCACGCAATAGACGCCGGCCAGGCTGCCCGCCACGCGCGCCACGCCCTCGCTGCGGGCGGTGAAGACCCGCTGCCAGATGTCCTGGCCGATGAGGATGCCGAAGAAGTAGATCAGGAAGTAGGTGAAGATGGTGTCGTAGCCGAGGGAGGTCAGGGCGAAGGCACTGGCCGGCAGCGTGGCCGCCAGGGCATCCCAGCCACCGACCCGGGTCAGGCAGATCGGCAGCAGCACGAACATCAGGCCTGCGGTCTTGATGACGAACTGGACGATGTCGGTCAGCGTCAGCGACCACATGCCGCCGATGCTGGAATAGATCACCACCACACTCCCACCGAGCAGGATGGCGCTCCAGAAGGGCAGCTCGAACAGCACCTGGATCACCGTGCCCATGGCCAGCACCGAGACCACGCTCAGCATCAGCGCATAGACGAACATGATGGCGGCGCTGGCCTGGCGGGCGAGGGGCGTATAGCGCCGTTCCAGCACTTGCGTCACGGTGTAGATGCGCAACTTCAGCAGGGGTTTGGCGAGAAACAGATTGAGCACCAGGATGCCACCACCCAGCATGGCGCACAGCCAGAAACCGGACAGCCCGTGGACGTAGCCGAGGCGTACCGTGCCCACGGTGGCGGCGCCACCCAGCACCGTGGCGGCCATGGTGCCCAGGTAGCAGGCCGGGCCGAGGTTGCGACCGGCGACGAGGAATTCTTCCTGACTGCGGGCGCGGCGCATGCCGTACCAGCCGAGCAGCAGCATGGCCAGGGCGTAGGCCAGGACGACGGAAATATCCAGGATCATGACGGAATCTCTTGCAGGACTAGACAGGGCCGGGCGCACCGACCCGTGACAGGGTTCAGGTATCAGGCGGCGCGGATGCCGGTAAGCGAGGTGCGGGCACGACTGCGTCTGGGGCGCCGCGGGCCGGCCGGCCCATAGACGGCAGCCGGTTCCGGGAACAGCAGGAGCAGCAGCAGATAGAGCAGGGCGGCGCTGCCCAGGGCCAGCGGCAGGCTCAGGTCGATGCCGCCCGCCAGCTCACCCAGGGGCCCCACGAACTGACCGGGCAGATTGACGAAGGCGAGGCCGAGCAGGGCGCTGGGAATCCAGGCGCCCATGCCGCGCCAGTTCCAGCCATGGTGGAACCAGTAGCGGCCACCCTGCTCGCCGCGGGTGAACACCTGCAGGTCGTCCGGGCAATAGAAGCCCCGGCGGACCACTAGCCCGAGGATCATGATCACCATCCAGGGGCTGGTGCAGGTCACGATCAGCACGGCGAAGGTGGAGACGCTCTGCACCAGATTGAAGCTGAAGCGCCCGATGAAGATGAAGGCGATGGCCGCCAGGCCGATCAGCAGGGTCGCCCGCACCCGGGTCAGTAGCCGGGGCAGCACGCTGGAGAGATCCAGGCCGGTGCCATAGAGCGCCGTGGTGCCGGTGGACAGGCCACCGATGATCGCCAGCAGGCACACCGGCAGGAAGTACCAGGTGGGGGCGATGGCCAGCAGGCCGCCCACATAGTTGTTTTGCGCGATATAGTCGGGAGCCCTGGTCGCGACCAGCGAGGCGGTGGCCAGGCCGAACAGGAAGGGAATCAGGGTGGCGGCCTGGGCCGCGATCACCGCCAGCAGGATGCGCCAGCGCGGTGTCTGCCGTGGAATGTAGCGCGACCAGTCGCCGAGAAAGGCGCCGAAGGACACCGGGTTGCTCATGGCCACCAGGGCTGCACCGACGAAGGCCGCCCAGAAGCCCGGCTGACCCGGTTGCAGGGTGCCGGCGTAACCGGCGTCGAAGCCGCCGGCGAAGGCCGGGATACCGAGCAGGAACAGCAGGCTGGCACTGACCACGGCGATCTTGTTGACCCACAGCATGAAGCGAAAGCCATAGAGGCAGACCGTCAGCACCAGCACGGCGAACAGCCCGTAGGCCAGCCCCAGGCTGAGGGCGTTTTCCGGCAGTCCGACCAGGCGCTGCGCGCCGCCCACCAGGGCGTCGCCGGAACTCCATACCGAGAGCGAAAAGAAGGCGATGGCGGTCAGCAGCGAAAGAAAGGAACCGACGATACGACCGTGGACCCCGAAATGGGCACCGGAGGAGACGGCGTTGTTGGTGCCGTTCAGCGCGCCGAACAGTCCCATGGGCGCCAGGATCAGGGCGCCACACAGGACCCCGGTCGCGATGGCCAGTACCCCGGCCTCGAAGGACAGCCCGAACAGGATCGGAAAGCTACCGAGCACGGCGGTGGCGAAGGTGTTGGCCCCGCCGAAGATCAGGCGGAACAGATCGAAGGGGGTGGCCTGGCGTTCGTGGTCGGGAATCTGCTCGACGCCGAAGGTTTCGATACGGGTGATGCCGTCATGATGGTCCATGGATGACGCCTCGACACGGTTATACGCAGGCTGGACCCGCGTTCTTGTTGTCGGCGGGCCAGGTGGCCCACCGGTGTTCGGCAGCGAAAAGACAGCGGGTGGGCGACCATCATGGCGGGTCGCCGCACCTCAGAGCCTGTTCAACGTCTGCTGCGCGTCGGCCAAACGGCGTTGGAAAGACCTTCGGGATGCGCATTTACCCCTCGCAAGCTCGTGCGCGAGTCCGATCCGCTTCCTCAGGTCTTTTCGCCCTGTTTGGCTCTAGCTCGCGAGCCTTTGAACCGGCTCTTGGAACTCAGCGGTAGGCCACCCCCGGCAGCACGCAGAGCATTTCGTAGAGCAGATTGGCACCGAGCAGCGCGGTATTGCCGGTGGTGTCATAGGGCGGCGAGACCTCGACCAGGTCGCAGCCCACCAGGTCGAGGCCCTGGCAGCCGCGGATGATCTCCAGTGCCTGGATGGTGGTCAGGCCGCCGATCTCCGGGGTGCCGGTCCCCGGTGCCCAGGCCGGGTCGATGCTGTCGATGTCGTAGGACAGATACACCGGTCCGCCCCCGACCCGCTCGCGCACCTCGGCCATCAGCGGCGTCAGCGATCTGTGCCAGCATTCCTCGGCCTGGACCACCCGAAAGCCCTGCTCGCGACACCAGTCGAAATCGTCGGCGGCGTAGCCCTGGGCGCGCAGGCCGATCTGCACCACCCGGTCGCAGTCGAGCAGGCCTTCCTCCACGGCGCGGCGGAAGGTGGTGCCATGGGCGATCTTCTCGCCGAACATGTGCTCGTTGACATCGGCGTGGGCATCCACGTGCACCAGGCCGATCTTGCCGTACTTCTTCTTCATGGCGCGCAGGATCGGCAAGGTGAGGGTGTGATCGCCGCCCAGGGTGAGGGGGATGACATCGTGTTCCAGCACCCGGTCGTAATGCTCCTCGATCAGCCGCACCGTATCGAGCAGGTTGAAGGTGTTGATGGCGACGTCGCCCAGGTCGGCGACACTCAGGGAATCGAAGGGCGCCGCGCCGGTGGCCATGTTGTACGGCCGGATCATCACCGATTCGCTGCGCAGCTGCCGCGGACCGAAGCGGGTGCCGGAACGCAGCGAGGTACCGATATCCAGCGGGATGCCGATGAAGGCGGCGTCGAGGCCACGGGCAGAAGCGAGGTGGGGCAGTCGCAGCATGCTGGCGATGCCGCCAAAACGGGGCATCTCGTTGCCGCCCAGCGGCTGGTGCAGGATCTTTTCCACGGGTCATCCTCGTTGTGCTGATGGCTCGATTGTGCAAAGCCGCCGTCAACCGAAGAATCGGCCCGGGCAAAAAATCACTTCAGAGATTTCTGAACTAATGGCTAGACTGCCGGGCCGCGTCCACGGGAGTCCGCCATGGCCAATGCCCTCCACGACATCCGCCTGCTCAAGCTGTTCGCCTGCGTGGTACGCCACCAGGGGTTCGCCGCGGCGCAGCAGGAACTGAACCTGTCCACCTCGGCCATCAGCACCTACATGAGCCAGTTGGAAGGCCAACTCGGCGTGACCCTCTGTCATCGCGGTCGGGGCGGCTTCGCCCTGACCAGCAAGGGTGAACTCTTCCATCAGGAAACCCTGCGCATCCTGGGCGAGATCGAGGGCTTCGAACGCTACGCCACCACCCTCAAGGGCGAATTGAGCGGCACCCTCAACCTCGGCGTGCTGGATTCGCTGTCCAGCGAACCGGCATTGCCGCTGGCCAAGGTGATCGGCCGCTATACCCATGACTATCCCGGCGTGCACCTGCACCTGGCCGTGACCAGCCCCTATGAATTGCAGCTCGGCGTGCTGGAGGGTCGCTTGGATCTGGCGGTAGGTGCCTTTTCCGCGCGGATGAACGGGGTGGTCTATCAGCCGCTGTATCGCGAGCAGCACTGGCTCTATTGCAGTGATCGCCATCCGCTGTTCCAGGAGCGGCGCATTCCCGCCGAGGTGATCACCCGGCAGCGGATGGTGCGGCGCGGCTACTGGAGTCAGGCCGAGCTGGCGCGCCATGGCTTCAAGGAAAGCGCCGCCACCGTGGAAAGCATGGAGGCGCAGCTGATCCTGATCCTCTCGGGCGCCTATATCGGCTATCTCCCGGAGCACTATGTCCACGCCTGGGTCGACCAGGGCCGGCTCAAGGCGCTGCAGCCGGCCACCTTCGGCTATCAGGCGCCGTTCTCCCTCATAAGCCGCCGAGGGCGCGGCAGAGAGCCGCTTATCCAGAGTTTTCAGCGCATCCTTAAAGCCCAGATGCAACATGCCGATAGTTAGTAGGACGATAACCAAATGGTTACCGTTGTCGCCTGTGCAGGCAGTTGGCCACTATTGAACTGGTTGATGTCGCACAGAGTAGATAACCCGCTAGATAAGGCACCCGCATGCGCACGAATTTGCCGGTCACCCAGCAAGGCCGTACCTTCAAGGATGAAGAACGACTCATCTCCACCACTGACCTGCAGGGGAACATCACCTACTGCAACGAGGCCTTCATCGCCATCAGTGGCTATACCCGGGAGGAGCTGATCGGCAGTCCGCACAATCTGGTGCGTCATCCCGACATGCCGCCGCCGGTGTTCGGCCACATGTGGGCGACCCTCAAGGAAGGCAAGCCGTGGATGGGCATCGTCAAGAATCGCTGCAAGAACGGCGATTTCTACTGGGTGAGCGCCTATGTCACCCCGATCCTCGAACAGGGCCGGATGATCGGCTACGAATCCGTGCGTTCGCTGCCCAGCGCCAGCGAAGTCCGTCGCGCCGGCGAACTCTATGCCCGCATCAATGCCGGCAAGGCGCCCGTGCCCGTGACTCGACGCCTGGGCAGCGCCATCGCCGCCTGCTGGTCGACGGTGGCGGCCACCGGAGTGATCCTGAGCGGCCACTTCCTGCTCGATGACACCCCTCAGGCGGTCCTCATCGTCGCGGCGCTGCTGGGTATCAGCGTCCATCAGCTCTATCGCCAGCGCGCCAGCATCGAGCGCATCCTCGCCGCTCATCCGAAGATGTTTTCCAGCGCCGTTGTGGCCCCGACCTACAGCGACCAGTGCGGCGCCCCGGCGCGCCTGGATCTGGCGCTGCACAGCGAAGCCGCGCGGCTGCAGACGGCCCTGACCCGCCTGGCCGATGTCGGCGACAGCGTGCGCGTCAAGGCGCGCGAATCCTCCCAGCTGGCCCAGTCCGAGGCCGAATTGCTGGATCAGCAGCGCCACGAGACCGACCAGTCCGCCGCCGCCATCACCCAGATGACCTCCACCATCCATGAGGTCTCGCAAAACGTCCAGGAGACCGCCCAGGCCGCCGCCAATGCCGAGAGCCTGGTGCATTCCGGGCGTGACAAGGCCGAAGAGAGCCTGACCTCCATGCGCGAACTCGGTACGGCGGTCAGCGACATCGGTCAGGCGGTGGGCGAGCTGGCCAATTCGACCCAGAGCATCGGCAGCGTCGCCGACGTCATCACCGCCATCGCCGAACAGACCAACCTGCTGGCGCTCAACGCCGCCATCGAGGCCGCCCGTGCCGGTGAGGCGGGTCGTGGTTTCGCCGTGGTGGCCGATGAGGTCCGCTCGCTGGCCTCGCGCACCCGTGAATCCACCGAACAGATCCACCAGATCATCGCCAATCTGCAGGCCAATGCCGACCGCGCCGTGGCCACCGCCAGTCGTGGCGAAGAGACCTCGCGCCAGAGCGAGCGCCACTCGGCAGCGGTACGCGAATCCCTGGAAGGCATCAGTGCGTCGGTCAGCCTCATCACCGCCATGAGCCAGCAGATGGCCACCGCGGTGGAAGAGCAGAGTCACGTCTCCGAAGACATCAATCGCCAGCTCAGCCGCATCGCCGATCTCTCCGATCACAGTTCCGCCCAGGCCCGTCGCGGCTCGGAGCTGAGTCGCGAACTGGAAGGCATGGCCGACTACCTGCACGACCTCACCGCCCGCTTCAATCGCTAAGGCCGGGTAGGGCGGCGGCGATCCGGTATGATCGCCGCCCCGATTCGCTGCGGAAGCCCTGATGTCCCGTCCCGCCTGCGCACGCTGCCAGCGTCCCCTGTGGCTCTGCCTGTGCGCGCTGATCCCCTCACTGGCCAATCGTACCCGGGTGCTGTTGCTGCAGCACCCCAGCGAACGGCGCCATCCCCTCAATACGGCACGCCTGGCCGCCCTGGGGCTCGGCAATGCGCAGCTGGAGATTGGCGAGACCTTTCCCGACCTGCCGCTCTGGCTCGCCGATCATGACGCCTGGCTGCTGTTTCCCGGACCCGAGGCGATCACGGTCGATCTGTTGCCGCCCGCTGCCGAGTCCGAAGCGCCACGGCTGCTGGTGATTCCCGACGGCACCTGGCGCAAGGCGCGGTTGCTGCTGCACGCCAATCCGCTGCTGGCGGCCTTGCCCAGGCTCACCCTGCCGCCCGGGGCACCCTCGCGCTACCGGGTGCGCAAGGCCCCGGTGCCGGATGCGCTGTCGACCGTGGAGGCCGTGGTCGCGGCGTTGAATGCGCTGGAGGCTCCACGCCGCTTCGATGCCCTGCTGGCGCCTTTCGAGGCGCTGATCGACGGCCAGATCGCCGCCATGGGGCCGGAAACCTTCGCACGCAATCATGGCGGGGCAGAGCCGGGGGACTGAGGGAATTACCCAGGTGCCGGACCACTCTACCTAGAGAGTCAGCAGAGGAGTCACCCCATGTCCAGCTTCCCGATCCGCCAGCCCGACCCATTCGCCCGCCTTGTCGCCCTCGCCATGCCCCGTGCCGGCGGCGAACCCGATCAGCCCGATCCGGCGCCCGTCCAGCCCAGCGAACCGGGCGAGCCCACCGTCCCCGATCAGGCGCCGCCGACCCCCATGGCCAGCGCCGCCTGAGCGCCGCTGCGTCTCCCATGAAAAAGGGCGATCATCACTGATCGCCCTTTTTCATGTCGGTCGCTTGGCTAGCGCCGGGTCTTCTGCCGGAGCAGGTAGACCGTCACCGCCGCGCAACTGGTGAAGGCCGCCACCCGTGCCCAGAGGTAGGGCACCAGCCAGCAGGAAAACCCCACGCTGACCCACATGGCGACGATGGCGTAGACCTTGCCCTTGAGCGGGATGCCTTCGCCTTCCAGATAGGGCTTGACCCAGGGGCCCAACCATCTGTGATTGATCAGCCACAGGTAGAAGCGCTCCGAACTGCGCATGAAGCAGGCCGCGGCCAGCAGCAGGAAGGGCGTGGTGGGCAGCAGCGGCAGAAAGGCGCCGATGATGCCCAAGGCCACGCTGAGCCAGCCGAGGCCCAGCAGCAGGTAGCGGACCCAGCCCTTGCGCTGGCGAGGTCTGGGAGTGGCCTCGTCCATCGCTCAGTGACGCGGCTTGAGCAGCGCCGGCTTTTCTTCCGGGGAATGGCAGAGCAGGAACAGCTGGGTCAGCAATTCCGGAATCTGTACCATCATGTCGGCGACCAGACGGCGGTCCTGGGCGATCTCGGCGAATTCCGGCTGTTCGTCGAACAGACCCGAACCGACCATGATCGGCAGCAGCAGCTCGCTGACTTCGTCCTCGGCATCTTCGAACCACACGGCTTCGCGCAGGAACACGCCTTCCATGAAGCCAATGCACCAGCCGCGCAGCTCGGAGTCGTCCGGCTCGGGGCCGAGCTCCAGGTCGCAGGGCAGGTCCAGCTCTTCGTCACTGCCCAGCACGCGCAGGATATGCGCCTTGAGCTGCACCAGGGAGCGCTCGATCTCTTCCTGCTGGGCGGCGTCGCGATACTGCGGCGGCTCGGCGAAGAGGGCGTCGATCCACTCGCGTTCGGGAACCTCATCCGGGCAGATGGACAGGGCGGTCAGGTAGCCATGGGCGGCTACGTAGTCGAGCGCTTCTTCGTGCAGATCGTCTGCATCGAGAAAATCGCGCAGACGGGTCAATTGTTCGGCGAAGGACATCGGCTACTTACCTCGGAAAGGATTCGAAAGGGCGCAACGGCCGGAATTGTAGACGAGCGCCCGGGTCACGTCGAACCTGACGGCCAGGGGGCGGCCGACGGAAAAGCACCGCCGCAGCGACCTCGGCATCCGTATAATGGCCTTTCCATTCGAGGAGGCTTCATGTCAGAACCTGCGCTGCGCATCCTTAAAGACGTCTTTGGCTACGACGCGTTCCGTGGCAACCAGGCCCGGATCATCGAGCGCGTGGCCGGCGGTGGCGATGCGCTGGTGCTGATGCCCACGGGCGGGGGCAAGTCGCTCTGCTATCAGGTGCCGGCCCTCATGCGCCCCGGTGTGGCGGTGGTGGTCTCGCCCTTGATTGCATTGATGGACGATCAAGTCGCTACCCTCCTGGAGCTGGGGGTGGCGGCTACCGCGCTCAACTCCACCATGACCGGTGAACAGCAGAGATCCGTCGCCGCGCAACTGGAGCGGGGCGAGATCAAGCTGCTCTATCTGGCACCCGAGCGCCTGGTCCAGCCGCGCATGCTGGATTTCCTCAAGCGCCTGCCGATCGCCCTGTTCGCCATCGACGAAGCCCACTGCGTGTCCCAGTGGGGGCATGACTTCCGTCCGGAATACATGCAGCTCGGTCAGCTGGCCGAACACTTCCCCGACGTGCCGCGCCTGGCGCTCACCGCCACTGCCGATTCCCGTACTCGCGAAGAGATGGCCAGCCGCCTGCACCTGGAGCAGGCCGAGCGCTTTCTCTCCAGCTTCGACCGGCCCAACATCTTCTACCGCATCGTGCCCAAGGAAGCGCCGCGCAAGCAGCTGCTGGCCTTTCTGGCCGAGCGACGCGGCGATGCCGGCATCGTCTACTGCATGTCGCGCAAGAAGGTGGAGGAGGTGGCCGAGCAGCTCAGCAACCAGGGTTTTCCGGCCTTGCCCTATCACGCCGGCCTGCCCAATGACGTGCGCGCCGCCAACCAGAAGCGTTTCCTCAACGAGGAAGGGCTGATCATGGTCGCCACCATCGCCTTCGGCATGGGCATCGACAAGCCCAACGTACGCTTCGTCGCCCACCTCGATCTGCCCAAGAGCCTGGAAGCCTACTACCAGGAAACCGGGCGTGCCGGCCGCGATGGCCTGCCGGCCGACGCCTGGATGGCCTACGGCCTGCAGGACGTGCTCTTGCTGCGACAGATGATGCAGAACTCCGAGGGCGACGAGCGCCACAAGCGCATCGAGCGGCACAAGCTCGAAGCCATGCTGGCGCTGTGCGAGGAAACGCGCTGCCGGCGCCAGGTGCTGCTGGCCTATTTCGACGAACATCTGCCCCAGCCCTGCGGCCATTGCGACAACTGCATCGATACCGTGGAGACCTGGGACGCCACCGAGCCGGCGCGCCAGGCGCTGTCGGCCATCTACCGCAGCGGTCAGCGCTATGGGGTAGGGCACCTGGTCGACATCCTGCTCGGTCGGGAAACCGAAAAGATCGTAAGCCTCGGCCATCAGCGCCTGGCCGTGTTCGGCTTGGGCAAGGCCCGCGGCGAAGACGAGTGGCGCACCCTGTTCCGCCAACTGGTCGCCCGCGGCCTGGCCGAAGTGGATGTCGACGGCTTCGGCGGCCTGCGCCTGACCGAGAGCTGTCGCCCCCTGCTGCGGGGCGAGGTCCGCATCGAATTGCGCCGCGATCCCAAGCCCCAGCGTGGCCGGGGCAGCAGTGGCAGCGGCTCGGCCAGCGCCGCCAGCCAGCTGGTGCGCGCCGCCGAGCGCGAGCTCTGGGAGGTCCTGCGCACCCTGAGACGCAAGCTGGCCGAAGAGCACTCGGTGCCGCCCTATGTGATCTTCCCCGACGCCACCCTGCTGGAGATGCTGCGCAGCCAGCCGCGCTCGCTGGACGAGATGAGCCGCGTCAGCGGTGTGGGTGCGCGCAAGCTGGAGCGCTATGGCCAGGCCTTTCTCGACGCTCTCAATGACGGCGATGCCGCGCCACCGCCGGTGGCCGACGTGCGCCACGAGGTGCTGACCTTGGTACGTGCCGGCATGACGCCCGAGCAGGTGGCGCGGCAGCTCAATTGCTCGGAAAAGAATGTCTATGCACTATTGGCCGAGGCCATCGCCGGACAGCAGATCGCCCTGGAACAGGCCCTGGACCTGCCGGAGGATCTGCTGGCGGAAATCCAGGATGCCTTCCTCGAGGACGAGGGCGAATTACCGCCGGTAGCCCAGATCGCCACGCGCTTCGAAGGCCGGGTGGCGGCTGGCGCGCTGTACTGTGTGCGGGCAGCCCTGCAGGCGGAATTGGCGGACTAGCGAGGCGCGGCGGTTGCCCCGCCATGCCTGTAACCAGAATAATGAGAAAATCCAAGTACAAGGTTTAGCCTGAATGACCCCTACCGATCCACACCTGTTTGGCCGCCAGATCTTCCATGTCTCCCGTGCCTGGCGCGCCGAACTCGACCGGCGCCTGAGTCATCTGGGGCTGTCTCAGGCGCGCTGGCAGGTGTTGCTGAACCTGGCCCGGATGAAGGGCGTCCAGCCCACCCAGCGTGAACTCGCCCAGAGCATCAGCATCGAGGGGCCGACCCTGGCACGGCTGCTGGACGGCCTGGAAAAGCAGGGCCTGGTCAAGCGCCTGGCGGTCACCGAGGACCGTCGCGCCAAGCGCATCATGCTGACCCAGGAAGCGGGTCCTTTGATCGAGAAGATCGAGACCATCGCCGAGGCCCTGCGCAAGGAGTTGCTCAGCGGTCTCGACGATGAAGAGATCGCCATCTGCCAGCAGGTGCACCAGCGCGTCCTCGCCAATCTCGAGCGCGGCTGACCGCCGTCTGGCGGCTGGCTCCACCTGGGTACCTCTATTCGGCGTCGGTACTGGGTCTGGCCGGAGCGTCTGGCATCGCCTCTAGCGCTGCACCCGGTCCGCAGCCGCCTTCCTCGCGCTGGCGGCCATCGGTTTGCCGTCTGTCGGTATCGATGCTACGTTCCAGCGTGGCGGAGGCGATTTTTGTGAGCCACCGCGCTAAAACACCGGTTTACTCGAATACCTGACGCAGCGGTATCCATGGTCGCGAAATGCCGTCCCCTTGCCCTTGTCATCCTGTCGGCCGCCGCGCTGACCAGTCTTCCCCAAGCGGCGCTCGCGCTCGGCCTGGGGGGCATTACCCTGCAGTCTGCTCTCAACGAGCCCCTGCGCGCGCGGATCGAGCTGGTCAATATCGGCGATGCCGATGCTGGGGACTTCCGCATCCACCTGGCGGCGAACGAGGCGTTCGCCCAGGCCGGGGTGGATCGCACCCAGTTCCTCGATGACCTGGTATTCACCCCGCACCTGCGCACGGCGGCGGGCAGCTACATCGAAGTCACCTCCCGTCGCTCCCTGGTCGAGCCCTATCTGGGCTTCATCGTCCAGCTGGAACAGCCGGGCGGCAAGCAGCTGCGCGAATTCACCCTGCTGGTGGATCCGCCGCGCAGCGGCGGCGCGCCCAGCAGCGTCGCCGGTACGGCGCCTGCGCGTGTCGAGGCTGCGTCCGCTCGCGCCGCCGCTCCAGCCCCTGTCCCAGTGGCACGGCAAGCCGTGTCTGTGCCGCGCCAGGCACTGGCACCCTCGCCAGACCTGACCGCCGGGGAGGGCGTCTACCAGACGCGTCCCAAGGACACCCTCTGGAGTATCGCCAAGCGCCTGGGGCCAATGGCCAATCGATCGGCCGAGCAGCTCGTGGCCGATCTGTTCGCCCTTAATCCGGCGTCCTTCGCCAATAACGATCCCGGGCGACTCAAGGCCGGTCAGCGCTTGCGTCTGCCCGCGGGGGTCAGCGAGCCTGCGCCGCGGCAGCCGGTGGTGGCGAAAAGCGCACCGCCGCCTGCGCCCACGCCGACACCCACCGTACCGGTGGCTGGCGTGCCTGCACCGGTGTCGGTTGCCTCGGCCGCTCCCGCGCCGGCGCCTGTAGCGGATTCGACTACGCCACCTACGGCCGCTCCTCAGTCGGCCGGAAGCTCTGCCGAAGACACCAAGCCGCTGCTGGTGACGCAGGATCTCGGGCGTCAGGTCGGCGATCTGGAAGGCCAGCTGACCCAGCTGCAGGAGCGTTACGACGCGCTGCTGGCACAGAAAGAGGTGATGATCGAGCAGCTCCAGCAGGACCGTGAAGGTCTGCAGCAGCAACTGAAGCAGGCGCGTTCGGTGGCTCTGGCCACGCCGACGCCCGCACCCGCGACGCCGGCAACCGAAAGCCCCGCCGCTCCAGCGCCACCTGTCGCCTCCACTCCTGCCGCGGGTAGCACCGACGAGGGTCTGTTGTCGTTGCGCTCGCTGTTGTTGGCGGGTGGCGCGGCCCTGCTGGCCCTGGCCGGTGTGCTCTGGTGGCGTCGGCGGCAGGCGGAAGACGTCGCCCTCGATGACGCGGATGAAGTCGAGAGCGTCGAGATGGTCGAGCCCTTGCCTGAGCCTGTGCTGGTCGCTACCCAGCCGGAGGTCGCCAAGACCAGGGCCCAGCCTGCGGCCGTTGCCGCCAGCCCGGCGCCGGTCGACGACCATGCTGGTCGTGCGGAGATCTACATCGCCTATGGCCGCTATGGCCAGGCGCGGGAAGTGCTGGAAAGCGGCTTGGCCGAAGATGATCGGCGCCAGGACCTGCGGCTGCTGCTGCTCCGGGTACTGGCCACCCTGGGCGAGGCTCCGGCATTCAGAGAACACGAGCAGCGTTTTCTGGCGCTGGGGGGCGTGGCGGCGAGTCTGGCGGTGCTGCATGCCCAGTTTCCCGGGATGTCCGCCGATCCGGTGGAGCCTCTGCTGGAGGGCGATCTTGATCTCGACCTGCCAGCCTTCGATGCGCCGGCCAGCGAATGGTCGGCGGAATTGCAGTTCGCCGAGCCGGCGGTACCTGCGCCGGTGACCGAAGAGCACTACGATCTGGATCTGGCGGATCTGAGTCTCGATGAAGCCATCGCCCTGACCGAAGAGCTGGATGCCGATTCCGGGTGGAAGCAGGTCGATGCCTTGGAAGTCAGCATCGAGGACGACTTTCCCGACGGCCTGGGCGAGTTGCCGGCGGTCATGGAGCTGGACCTGAGTCTCGACGAGCACTTCATGGCTGACACCATTGCCCGGCGTTTCGCCGAGGCCGAGGCCTGTCTCGACCAGGGCGATGTCCAGCACGCCACCTCGCTGTTGCAGGAAATCGTCAGCGAAGGCAGCGACAGTCAGCGCGAGCGGGCCGAGATCCTGCTGTCCCGCATCGCCTGATCAGAAGCTGTTGCCCAGGTTGATGTAGAAGGCGTGCTCGCCCTGGTCGCTCAGGCCATAGGTGAACCTGAGCGGTCCCAGCGGCGTGTCCAGCCCGAGGAACAGGCTGGCGGCACTGATGTTGCCGCTGTCGTAATCGTCATCCCGATTCCAGATGCGTCCCTGTTCCAGGCTACCGCCCAGATAGACCGGGGTATCCAGCGGGAACAGCGAGCGCTGCGTGAGCTGGTGGTAGTAGATCAGCCGCGCCAGGCCGTAGTTCTGCCCGGACAGGGCATCCTGCCGATAGCCCGAGAGCTGCCAGGCACCCCCCAGCAGGAAGCTGCTGGTTACCACGTTGGTGTCGCTGTCCGTCGACAGGGTGCGCCCCAGGCCGCCCCCCAGCACGAAGGTGTTGTAGCCATAGCTGAGCGCCTTGTTCAGGTGCAGGTCCAGCTGACGGTAGCGCGAATCCGAACCCAGGCTCGGATCGAACTGCTTGAGTGTCAACGCCAGGTCCTGGCCCTCCCGCGGGAAGTTCACGTCGTCCAGATCGTCCAGCGAATAGCGCAACTCGTAGAAGCCTTCGGTAAAGGCTTCCTCCGGCGTGTCGCGCGGTCCCACATGCACCTTGGTACTGCCCCAGTCGTGGCCGATACCCAGGCGCACCTCGGCCTTGTTGCCGATCTGCCGGCCCACATTGAGGCCGAAGCCATAGCGCTCACGCCGGTATTCGGCGATGGGATCGTTGCGCTCCAGTTGCTCGATGTTTCTTGCCTCGCCGCCGAGGTAGGGGGCGATGAAGTAGCGCGAGCCGACATCCAATGGCTGATAGAACTCGCTGTAGAGTTCCTGGTGATCGCCGATCTGCACCCGCGTCAGCCATTCGCCACCCAGGCGGTTGAGGCCGTTGATGCGATAGCTGGCACCGAAGTTGAAGGCGCTGTCGCCTCGCAGGTCATCCGACAGATTCAGGCCCAGCCGCAGGAAGTCCGTGCCGCTGCGCTTGCCGCGGGCGTAGATCACCAGCACGTTGTCGCCGGGACCATCCCGGCGGATGCGGTATTCCACCTGATCGAAGTAATCCAGGCCATAGAGGGTGCTCATGTCGTCCTGCAGGCGCTCGACATTGAGGGGTTCGCCCAAGCGCTGGCGGATGTAGTGACGAATGACCTCGTCTTCGACCTTGGAGTCGTTCTCGATGCGAATGGCATCGATGATCGGCGTGCGGCTGCTGGGGGTGCGAGCTGCTGCCACGGCCGAGGAGCGCTCGCTTTTCGAGTCCTTGCGCAGCACCGCCAGTTCGCTCGCCATGGCCATGGTCGCCCGATAGCCGGCATCGATCAGCGCCTTGGCCTCGCTGAAGTCGGCGCTGGTATAGCTGGCCAGTGGCGGCTGGATCAGCAGGTCCTGCTTGCCCAGGGTCGCCAGTTGCGCCTGGGAGTTGTTGCGGGTCATCAGGGTGGTGGACTGATTGAGCACGTCCAGTACCGTGGTCAGGTCCTTGCGCTTGAGCAGCGGGGTACCGATGTCGACCACCACCACCCGCTGCGCGCCCATGTCCCGCGCCACGTCGATGGGGATGTTGTCGACCATGCCGCCATCCACCAGCAGCCGGCCGTCGATCTCCACCGGTGCGAACACCGCCGGAATCGACATGCTGGCGCGGATGGCCCGGGGCAGATGGCCGTGATCGAACACCACCTTCTCGCCGGTGGTGATGTCCGTGGCCACGGCGCGGAAGGGGATGGCCAACTGGTTGAAATCCCGGGTATCGCTGGTGTGTACGAACAGCTTTTCCAGCATCATCCCCAGGTTCTGGCCCTGGATCACCCCGATGGGCAGGCCCAGGGTGCCATCGTCGCGAAAGCTGAGTTTCTGCTTGACCAGGAAATCCCGGTCATCCTGCTTGCGCCGAAAGGGCACGTCCTTGCGTGGCGGCTGGTCGGAGAGCACCTGGCCCCAGTCCATTTCCAGGGCAATGCGTTCCAACTCTTCCGCGCTGTAGCCGGCGGCATAGAGACCACCAATCACCGCACCCATGCTGGTGCCGGCGATGGCGTCGACCTGGATACCCTGTTCTTCCAGGGCCTTCAGCACGCCGATATGCGCCAGGCCCCGGGCAGCACCACCAGACAGCACCAGGCCGATTTTGGGCGGCGGTGCACTCCAGGCCAGGGCGGACAGGAGAAGGCAGGCTACCAGCAGCAACAGGCGCATAGGACGGACCACATGGCGGACGGGATCGGGGGCTGCGTATTATAGGGAGCCCAGGCCTTGCGAGGTGTACCGTGGCGGACGCCAGACCCTACATTACGATCCACTACTGCACCCAGTGCCAATGGCTGCTGCGTTCGGGCTGGCTCGCCCAGGAGCTGCTCAGCACCTTCGGTACCGATCTGGGTGGGGTGACGTTGCTGCCGGGAACCGGTGGCGTGTTCGAGATTGCCTGTGGCGGGGAGGTGCTCTGGGAGCGGAAGAGGGATGGCGGCTTTCCCGACGCCAGGGCGCTGAAGAACCGGGTCAGGAACCTGCTGTTTCCGGAGCGCGATCTGGGGCACAGCGAAGGACAGCGGCGCGAAGGGGAAGGTGGCGCCCCCGAAGGGGCGTGAGATCAGGCTTCCGTACTGACCGTATCCCGCACATCGAGGGTGTTGGTGGCCGGCGCAGCGGCGGGTGCGCTCACTTCGGCCGCGCGAATCTCGACGGCGTGCAAGCCCTTGGGACCCTGAACGATATTGAAGTTGACCGCCTGGCCCGCCTTCAGTGTGCGGTAACCGTCCATCTGAATGGCCGAGTAATGAGCGAATAGGTCTTCATCACTGTTATCTGCAACGATGAAGCCATATCCTTTGGCGTTGTTGAACCATTTGACCTTGCCACTGAGCATACCGGCTCCCTCTGCAAAGGACTCCAAGCCTGGAGTATCATTCGACTACAGTTCCAGTGAATCCACACAGACGCCACTACAACGGAACGCTTGGTACCTCGTCGGGTACAGGATGTTTGTAACACCCTTTCAGCCTTAGTCAAGGCGAGGCAATAGGCGGCTGAGACGTGGATCAAGCTCTTTTTTCCTGCTATTCATCCCGTAATTCGGAATCGATCAGAATGCGTGTAATCGACCCCATCCGACTGGCGGCGGACGACAACGAACATCAGGACGGCGACAACGGCGGCCTGGCGGTGCAGGAGGCAAAACCTGCGCTAAAACGGCCAGCCAGATACCGAGTTCTGATGTATAACGATGACTACACCCCGATGGAGTTCGTCGTCGAGGTCCTGGAACGGTACTTCAGCATGAACCGCGAAGCGGCTACCCAGGTGATGCTCACCGTGCACACTCAGGGAAAGGCCGTCTGCGGAACATTTACTCGCGATGTCGCTGAAACCAAGGCCATGCAAGTCAATCAATATGCCAGGGAGTGCAACCACCCGCTGCTGTGTGAAATCGAAATCGAAAGTTAGATCTGTGCTGCTTGGGCTACTGTGCTGCTTGGGCTATGAGGTGAAGCTATGTTGAATCGTGAGCTCGAAGTCACCCTGAATCTCGCCTTCAAGGAGGCGAGGACGAAGCGTCATGAATTCATGACCGTTGAGCACCTCCTGCTGGCGCTGCTGGACAATGAAGCGGCGGCCACCGTGTTGAGAGCCTGCGGTGCCAACATCGATCGCCTGCGGCGCGATCTGTTGGAATTCATAGACTCCACCACCCCCCTGATCCCACAGCAGGACGACGAGCGCGAAACCCAGCCGACGCTGGGTTTCCAGCGTGTCCTCCAGCGTGCGGTTTTCCACGTGCAAAGCTCGGGCAAGCGCGAAGTGACCGGGGCCAACGTCCTGGTCGCCATCTTCAGCGAGCAGGAAAGTCAGGCGGTGTTCCTGCTCAAGCAGCAGAGCGTGGCGCGGATCGACGTCGTCAATTTCATCGCGCATGGCATCTCCAAGGTGCCAGGGGCCGCACCCGAAGCCGAGCAGGATCAGGATGCCGCCGAGGAGGAGGGTGCCGAACCCAGTTCCTCCAACAATCCGCTCGAAGCCTACGCCAGTAACCTCAACGAGCAGGCCCGTCAGGGTCGTATCGATCCACTGGTGGGACGCGAGCAGGAAGTCGAGCGCGTAGCCCAGATTCTCGCCCGGCGCCGCAAGAACAATCCGCTGCTGGTGGGTGAGGCCGGCGTCGGCAAGACCGCCATCGCCGAAGGCCTGGCCAAGCGCATCGTCGATGGTCAGGTACCCGACCTGCTGGCCGACAGCGTGGTCTATTCCCTCGATCTTGGCGCGCTACTGGCCGGTACCAAATACCGCGGCGATTTCGAAAAGAGATTCAAGGCCCTGCTGGCCGAGTTGAAGAAGCGGCCCCATGCCGTGCTCTTCATCGACGAGATCCATACCATCATCGGTGCCGGCGCGGCCTCGGGCGGGGTGATGGATGCCTCCAACCTGCTCAAGCCGCTACTGTCCTCCGGGGAGATCCGCTGCATCGGCTCGACCACCTTCCAGGAATTCCGTGGCATCTTCGAGAAGGACCGGGCGCTGGCGCGGCGCTTCCAGAAGGTCGACGTGGTCGAGCCCTCGGTGGATGACACCTACGGCATCCTGCGTGGCCTCAAGGGGCGCTTCGAACAGCATCACCATATCGAGTACACCGACGAGGCGCTGCGTGCTGCAGCCGAGCTGGCTGCGCGCTACATCAACGACCGGCACATGCCCGACAAGGCCATCGACGTCATCGACGAAGCCGGTGCCTATCAGCGCCTGCAGCCCGAAGACCGTCGTGCCGAGCGCATCGACGTGCAACAGGTCGAAGACATCGTCGCCAAGATCGCGCGGATCCCCCCGAAGACCGTCAACAGTTCCGACAAGGAGCTGCTGCGCAACCTGGAGCGCGACCTCAAGCTGACCGTCTTCGGTCAGGACCTGGCCATCGAGTCCCTGTCCACCGCCATCAAGCTGTCCCGTGCCGGGCTGAAATCACCGGACAAGCCGGTTGGTTCCTTCCTCTTCGCCGGTCCTACGGGCGTGGGCAAGACCGAAGTGGCCCGGCAGCTGGCCAAGGCCATGGGCGTCGAGCTGGTGCGCTTCGACATGTCCGAGTACATGGAGCGGCATACCGTGTCTCGCCTGATCGGTGCGCCTCCTGGCTATGTCGGTTTCGACCAGGGTGGTCTGCTGACCGAAGCCATCACCAAGACGCCGCACTGCGTCCTGCTGCTCGATGAGATCGAGAAGGCTCACCCCGAGGTGTTCAACCTGCTGCTGCAGGTCATGGACCATGGCACCCTGACGGACAACAACGGGCGCAAGGCCGACTTCCGCAACGTGATCCTGATCCTGACCACCAACGCCGGCGCCGAAACCGCGTCCCGTGCCTCCATCGGCTTCACGCTGCAGGATCACACCACGGATGCCATGGAAGTCATCAAGAAGAGCTTCACGCCCGAGTTCCGCAACCGTCTGGATACCATCATCCAGTTCGGCCGCCTGAGCACGGAAGTCATCAAGAGCATCGTCGACAAGTTCCTCACCGAACTCCAGGCGCAGCTCGAAGACAAGCGTGTCCAGCTCGAAGTCACCGATACGGCCCGTAGCTGGCTGGCAGAGCGCGGCTACGACGTACAGATGGGTGCCCGCCCCATGGCGCGCCTCATCCAGGACAAGATCAAGCGGCCGCTGGCGGAGCAGATCCTGTTCGGGGACCTGGCCGACCATGGTGGTATCGTCCATATCGACGCGGTGAACGACGAGCTGGAATTCGAGTTCGAGACCACGGCCGAACCTGCCTGAGGGCAGGTCGCGATTGACAATCGCTCATGAAAAAGCCCGGCATTGCCGGGCTTTTTCATGAGCGGATTCGCTTAACGCGCGCGGTAAGTGATCCGGCCCTTGCTCAGATCATAAGGCGTCAGCTCCACGCGAACCTTGTCCCCCGTCAGGATGCGGATGTAGTTCTTACGCATCTTTCCGGAGATGTGCGCGGTGACGACGTGCCCGTTTTCCAACTCCACGCGAAACATGGTGTTGGGCAGGGTGTCGACGACAGTACCTTCCATTTCGAAGCTGTCTTCTTTCGACATATATAGAAAAGCCCTCGGTGACAAGATAGGCCCAGAGCAGTCCGGGCGAAAAAGGCCCATATTCTGACAGAAATTCAGAAAAAGCGCTATTTCGTCAGGCCAGGGCGACCCAGCGCTGATTGACGAAGAGCTCGATGGGGCGATACTCGGTCTTATAGGACATCTTGCGACACCCTTTGATCCAGTAGCCGAGATAAACCGCATCGAGGCCGAGGCGGCGGGTTTCGGCGATCTGCCAGAGGATGCCGAATACGCCCAGGCTGCGCTTTTCTTCGCTGGGGTCGTAGAAGGTGTAGACCGCCGACATGCCGTTGGGCAGCACATCGGTCACCGCTATGCCGATCAGGCGGTCCTCGACGCGCATCTCGTAGAAGAAGGCGTAGGGCAGGTGGCTGACCAGAAAGGTGGAGAACTGGCCGCGACTCGGCGGGAACATGTCGCCGTCGGCGTGGCGTTCGCTGATATAGCGGGCGTATAGCTGATAGCGCTCTTCGGTGAAACCCGGGTCGCAGCGCGTGACCTTGATGTCGAGATTGCGCTTGAGTACGCGCGTCTGCTTGCGGCTGGGGCGAAAGCGAGCGACGGGGATGCGGGCGGGAACGCAGGCTTTGCAGAGCTGGCAGTGGGGGCGGTAGAGGTGATCGCCACTGCGGCGGAAGCCCAGTTCGGACAGCTCGGCGTAGATCTGGCCGTTCATGGGCTGCGAGGGGTCGAGAAACAGCGTGGTCGCCTGCTCGTTGGGCAGGTAACTGCAAGCGTGAGGCTGGGTTGCGTAAAACTTGAGTCTCGCCAGCTCGGTCATGTCGAATCTCTACATAAGCCTGGCTTGAGTGTAAGTCACCCGCGGAAGGTAGGCCAGGCGGCCATGCTGGCCTGATCCAGGTATTTGGCCAGGTATTCGGCAAAGCGTTCCCGGGAGAGACTGCTCGCGCCGAGACTCTCCAGATGCGCGGTTTGCATCTGGCAGTCGATCATCACGAAGCCCCAGGCGGCCAGGTCCCGCACCAGGGTCACGAAGCCGATCTTGGAAGCGTTGTCGGCATGGCTGAACATGGACTCGCCAAAGAACAGCTTGCCCATGGCGATGCCATAGAGGCCGCCGACCAGCTGGTCGCCGTTCCACACTTCGACGGAATGAGCCCAGCCCTGGGCGTGCAGTTCCTGGTAGGCCTGGCGCATCTCCACGGTGATCCAGGTGCCGTCGGCATCGCGTCGCGGACCGGCGCAGGCCTGGATCACCCTGGCGAAGGCCTGATCGTAGGTGACGCGCAGCGGCGTCTTGCGCAGGGTCTTCGCCAGGCTGCGGGAGACGTGCAGGTCCGGCGGGAAAAGTACCGTGCGGGGATCCGGCGACCACCAGAGCAAGGGCTGGCCGGCCTGGTACCAGGGAAAGCAGCCGTGACGATAGGCGCCGATCAGGCGTGCCGCGCTCAGGTCGCCTCCGATGGCCAGGAGGCCGTTGGGTTCGCGCAGCGCCTGCTGCAGGGGCGGGAAGTCAGGGCTTTCGCGGGTCAGCCATTTCACCATGGTAGGGGAGGGCGCCTTCTGATGAGTGGAGCCGAAGGGGTGCGGCTTGTGCGTAACGAGCTCAAGAAATCGTCATAACTCTTTGTCAGGACAACGAAAGAATGCTCCAATGTTGTGCCTGAGGCGGTTCCGGTACGGCCGTCCGCTATCGTGCCATGTTTCGCCACGGGACTGTAGAAGCAGGGCCCGGGCGATCTAGAATGGCGCACTGTTTTTGATTCACGGTCACACGTTCCGTGTGCGGGAAAAGCGCGCTTGAAGCAATCCAGTTCTGTCAGCCACGTCAACCAATGGCGTGAGCATCTGCATTATCGTCTCAAGGAGGTGGTGCTCATCGCACTGGCCGCCTTGTGCCTGTATCTGCTCATGGCTCTGCTGAGCTACGACCCCTCCGATCCGGGCTGGACCCACACCAGCCGCATCGATCAGGTCCATAACACCGCGGGCCGCGCCGGCGCCTGGCTGGCCGACGTGCTGTTCATGGCACTCGGCTATTTCGCCTTCGTGTTCCCCGTCCTGCTCGCCGTCAAGACCTGGCAGATCTTCCGCAAACGGCATCTGCCCTGGGAGTGGAGCGGCTGGCTGTTTTCCTGGCGGCTGACCGGCCTGGTCCTGCTGGTGATCTCGGGCTCGGTACTGGCCTATATCCATTTCCATGCGGCCTCGGCGCTGCCGGCGTCCGCTGGCGGTGCGCTGGGCGAGAGCCTGGGGCAGTTGGCGGTCGCCGCACTCAATGTTCAGGGCAGCACGCTGCTGTTCCTCGCGCTCTTCCTGCTGGGACTGACGGTCTTCACCGATCTGTCCTGGTTCAAGGTGATGGATTTCACCGGCAAGGTCGTACTGGACCTGCTGGACCTGGTGCAGGGTGGCTTCAGTCGCCTGGCCGGCGGCCGTCGTCAGGCTCCGGAACTGGACACCTTCGACGAGCCGGTGTCGCCGCCGGTTGCGCGCAAGAGCAAGGCCCGCGAGGTACCGATTCCCGTCGCCGACGAAGACCTCGATGATCTGCTCGACATCGCGCCCCCGCCGCGGGTGGAGCGTGCTGCGCCGCGCATCGAGATGCCCGCGCCCAGTCGCTTCGTCGCCGAAACGCCCGAGTCCGCGCCGGTGGCCGCTGCGCCTGTCCCAGCGCCCGCCAGTGTCGCCATGCCCACGCCTCCGCCGCGCAAGGCGGCGCCAGCACCGGCCCCCGCGCCTTATTCGCCGGCGGCTGCCGTGGTCCGGGTCGACGCGGATCTGGAAGGTACGCTGCCGCCGCTGTCGATCCTGGATCGCGCCGAGAAGAAGCAGCAGAGCTATTCGCCGGAATTCCTCGAGAACATGTCGCGCCTGCTCGAGGTCAAGCTCAAGGAGTTCGGCGTCGAGGTGATCGTGGAGAGCGTTCATCCCGGTCCGGTGATCACCCGCTTCGAGATTCAGCCGGCGGCGGGCGTCAAGGTCAGTCGCATTTCCAACCTGGCCAAGGACTTGGCGCGTTCGCTCGCCGTGTTCAGCGTCCGGGTGGTGGAAGTCATTCCCGGCAAGACCACCGTGGGTATCGAGATTCCCAACGAGGATCGCCAGATGGTGCGCTTCTCCGAGGTCCTCGAGTCGCCCGAGTACGCGGCGGCCAAGTCGCCCGTCACCCTGGCCCTGGGTCACGACATCGGTGGCAAGCCGGTCATCACCGACCTGGCCAAGATGCCGCACCTGCTGGTGGCCGGTACCACGGGTTCCGGTAAGTCGGTGGGCGTGAACGCCATGCTCTTGTCGATCCTGTTCAAGTCGAGCCCGGAAGACGCCCGCCTGATCATGATCGATCCCAAGATGCTGGAACTCTCGATCTACGAGGGCATTCCGCACCTGCTCTGTCCGGTGGTCACCGACATGAAGGAAGCCGCCAACGCCCTGCGCTGGAGCGTGGCGGAGATGGAGCGGCGCTACAAGCTGATGGCGGCCATGGGCGTACGTAACCTGGCCGGCTTCAACCGCAAGGTGAAGGATGCCGAGGAAGCCGGTACGCCGCTGACCGATCCGCTCTATCGTCGCGAGAGCATGGACGACGAGGCTCCGCTGCTGAAGACGCTGCCGACCATCGTGGTGGTGGTGGACGAATTCGCCGACATGATGATGATCGTCGGCAAGAAGGTCGAAGAGCTGATCGCGCGGATCGCGCAGAAGGCGCGGGCGGCCGGCATCCACCTGATCCTGGCCACCCAGCGCCCCTCGGTGGACGTCATCACCGGTCTGATCAAGGCCAACATCCCGACGCGGATGGCCTTCCAGGTATCGAGCAAGATCGACTCCCGGACCATTCTCGACCAGGGCGGTGCCGAACAGCTGCTCGGTCACGGTGACATGCTCTATCTGCCGCCGGGCACCGGCCTGCCGATCCGCGTCCATGGCGCCTTCGTGTCCGACGATGAGGTCCATCGCGTCGTCGAGGCGTGGAAGGAGCGCGGCGCACCCGACTACATCGAAGACATCCTCAGCGGTCCGGACGAGGGCGGTGGTGCGGGCTTCGATGGCGGCAGCGGCGAGGGTAGCGACAGCGACGAGGACGATCCGCTCTATGACGAGGCCGTACGCTTCGTCACCGAAAGTCGTCGGGCCTCCATCTCCGCGGTCCAGCGCAAGCTCAAGATCGGTTACAACCGGGCGGCACGGATGATCGAAACCATGGAAATGGCCGGTGTCGTATCGCCCATGAACACCAACGGCTCGCGCGAGGTCACAGCGCCTGCTCCGGTGAGAGACTGACATCCATGAGGACCTCGATGCACAAGCTGCGTTGCTTCGCCCTGGCCGCCCTGGCTGCCGTAAGCTTTTCCGCCCATGCCGACCAGGCGTCCGTGGGCCGCCTGTCGCAACTGCTGGACAAGGCGCAGACCCTGACCGCGCGCTTTTCGCAGCTGACCCTGGATGGCTCGGGTACCCGTCTGCAGGAAACCGCCGGCAACATGAGCCTCAAGCGTCCCGGGTTGTTCCGCTGGCATTCCGATGCGCCCCAGGAGCAGCTGCTGGTGTCCGACGGCAAGCAGGTCTGGCTGTACGATCCGGACCTGGAGCAGGTCACCATCCGCAAGCTGGACCTGCGCCTGACCCAGACGCCGGCGCTGCTCTTGTCGGGTGACATCTCCAAGATCGAGAGCAGCTTCGACGTCACCAGCAAGGATGCCGGCAACGTCGTCGACTTCGTGCTCAAGCCCAAGACCAAGGACACCCTGTTCGACAGCCTGCGGTTGTCGTTCCGCAACGGCGTGATCAACGACATGCAGTTGATCGACGGTGCCGGTCAGAGAACCAACATCCTCTTCTTCAACGTCAAGCTCAACGAGCCGGTGGCGGCGTCCCAGTTCACCTTCCAGGTGCCCAAGGGAGCCGACGTCATCCAGGAGTGATCGCACCCCATGGATCTCTTCAGCGCTGCACCTGTCGGGCAGCCCTTGGCTGCCCGCATGCGTCCCGAGACCCTCGATGAATACGCGGGTCAGCAGCACCTGCTGGCGCGGGGCAAGCCCCTGCGCGAGGCGCTTGAGCAGGGTGCACTGCATTCGATGATCTTCTGGGGACCGCCAGGCGTGGGCAAGACCACCCTGGCGCGGCTGCTGGCCCAGGTTTCCGATGCCCATTTCGAAACGCTCTCGGCGGTACTCTCCGGGGTCAAGGAGATCCGCCATGCGGTGGAGGTGGCCAAGCAGCAGGCTGCCCAGTATCGCCGCCGCACCATCCTCTTCGTCGACGAGGTGCATCGCTTCAACAAGTCGCAGCAGGATGCCTTCCTGCCCTATGTCGAAGACGGCACCCTGATCTTCATCGGGGCGACCACCGAGAATCCCTCCTTCGAGCTCAACAACGCGCTGCTCTCACGGGCGCGGGTCTATGTGCTCAAGAGTCTGGACGATGACGCCCTCGGTGGCCTGGCACGACGGGCCCTGATCAGTGCCAAGGGCCTGGGCGAGCGACAGCTGAGCCTGCCCGACGATGCCCTGGCGCTGCTGCTGGCCGCTGCCGACGGTGATGGTCGCCGACTGCTCAATCTGCTGGAGAACGCCGCGGACCTGGCCGAGGACGGTGGCGTCCTGGACGCCGAGCTGTTCCAGAGTCTGCTGGGCGATCAGCGCCGCCGCTTCGACAAGGGCGGCGAGGCCTTCTACGACCAGATCTCCGCGCTGCACAAGTCGGTGCGCGGCTCGAACCCCGATGGCGCCCTCTACTGGTTCGCCCGGATGATCGACGGCGGCTGCGACGCGCTGTACATCGCCCGCCGCGTGGTACGCATGGCCAGCGAAGACATCGGCAACGCCGATCCCCGCGCCCTGAGCCTGTGCCTGGACGCCTGGGACGTCCAGGAGCGCCTGGGAAGCCCGGAGGGTGAGCTGGCCATCGCCCAGGCGATCGTCTATCTGGCCTGCGCGCCCAAGAGCAATGCCGTCTATATGGGCTACAAGGCCGCCCTGGCCGATGTGCGCCAGAACGGCTCGCGCGAGGTGCCGCTGCACCTGCGCAATGCGCCGACCAAGCTGATGAAGACTCTCGGCTATGGCGACGAATACCGCTATGCCCACGATGAACCCGAAGCCTATGCCGCAGGCGAGGACTACTTTCCCGAAGAGCTGGAGCCGCGGCGCTACTATGAGCCGGTTCCCCGTGGGCTGGAGCTGAAGATCCGCGATAAACTGCAGCACCTGGCGGACCTCGACCGGTCCAGCCCGCGCCAGCGCCGGCCGCGTTCCTGACGTCCCGCCCGCGCGGCTGCCCCCATTCCTAAGCAAGAGACACGCACATGCTTGATTCGAAACTGGTTCGCACCCAAACCGAGGAGGTGGCCGCACGTCTGGCGACCCGTGGCTACGTCCTCGACGTCAGCCTGGTGGAGTCGCTGGAAGCTCGTCGGAAGGCCGTGCAGACCCGCACCGAGACCCTGCAGGCCGAGCGCAATGCTCGCTCCAAGGGCATCGGCCAGGCCAAGGCGCGTGGTGAGGACATCGCGCCGCTGCTGGCCGAAGTCGATCGCATGGGCAGTGAACTGGAAGAAGCCAAGCGTGAGCTGGATCTGGTCCAGGGCGAGCTGGATGCGCTGTTGCTGGGCCTGCCCAACCTGCCTGACGCCTCGGTGCCGGTCGGCAAGGATGAAGACGACAATGTCGAGGTCCGTCGCTGGGGCACGCCGCGCGACTTCGACTTCGAGATCAAGGACCACGTCGCCCTGGGCGAGACCCACGGCTGGCTGGACTTCGAGACCGCCGCACGCTTCTCCGGCGCCCGCTTCGCCGTGATGCGTGGTCCGATCGCGCGTCTGCACCGTGCCCTGGCGCAATTCATGCTCAACCTGCACACCGGTGAGCATGGCTACGAAGAGACCTACACCCCCTACCTGGTGCAGGCCGAGACCCTGCAAGGTACTGGTCAGCTGCCCAAGTTCGAGGAAGACTTGTTCAAGATCGGCCGGGAAGGCGAGAGCGATCTCTACCTGATCCCCACCGCCGAGGTCACCCTGACCAACCTGGTCGCCGGCCAGATCCTCGACGCCAAGCGCCTGCCGCTGAAGTTCACCGCCCATACCCCCTGCTTCCGCAGCGAAGCCGGTGCCTCGGGTCGCGACACCCGCGGCATGATCCGTCAGCACCAGTTCGACAAGGTGGAGATGGTCCATATCGTCGAGCCGAGTACCTCCTTCCAGGCCCTGGAAGAACTGACCGGCCACGCCGAAACCGTGCTGCAACGGCTGGAGTTGCCCTACCGGGTGCTGTCGCTGTGCACCGGCGACATGGGTTTCGGCGCCACCAAGACCTACGATCTGGAGGTCTGGGTGCCGAGCCAGGGCAAGTATCGCGAGATTTCGTCCTGCTCCAACTGTGGTGATTTCCAGGCGCGCCGCATGCAGGCCCGCTACCGCAACGCCGAGGGCAAGCCCGAGCTGGTGCACACCCTCAACGGCTCCGGCCTGGCCGTGGGTCGCACCCTGGTCGCCGTACTGGAGAACTACCAGCAGGCTGACGGCAGCATCCGCGTCCCCGAGGTGCTCAAGCCCTACATGGGTGGCCTCGAGGTCATCGGCTGATGGATTACCTGCCGCTCTTCCACAAGCTCGATGGCCGTCCGGTACTGGTGATCGGCGGGGGCGACATCGCCTTGCGCAAGAGCGTGCTGCTGGCCGAAGCCGGCGCACGCATCACCCTGGTGGCGCCGGAGATCGAGCCGGAGGTACGCGCCTTCGTCGAGGCGCGGGGCGGCAGTTGCCGGGTCCAGCGCTATGCGGCGGACCACCTCGCCGGGCATTGCCTGGTAATCGCCGCCACCGACGATGACGAGGTCAACGAGACGGTGTCCCACGATGCCCAGGCCCTGGGCCTGCCGGTCAACGTGGTAGACGCTCCCAAGCTGTGCACCGTGATCTTCCCGGCCATCGTCGATCGTTCGCCCCTGGTGATCGCCATTTCCAGCGGCGGTGACGCCCCGGTGCTGGCGCGCCTGGTGCGCGCCAAGCTGGAGAGCTGGATTCCGGCCACATACGGGCAGCTGGCGCAACTGGCGCAGCGCTTTCGCGCGCGGGTGAAGACGCGCTTCGCCGATCTGCAGGCGCGGCGCATCTTCTGGGAAGAGGTGTTCCAGGGCGAGGTCGCGGAAAAGGTCTTTTCCGGCCAGCCCCAGGCTGCCGAACAGCTGCTGGAAGACAAGCTGACCAGCGAGACGGCCACCTTTCGCGGCGAGGTCTATCTGGTCGGCGCCGGTCCCGGCGATCCGGATCTGCTGACCTTCCGCGCCCTGCGGCTGATGCAACAGGCCGACGTGGTGCTCTACGACCGCCTGGTGGCCCCGACCATCCTCGACATGTGCCGGCGCGATGCAGATCGCATCTATGTCGGCAAGCGTCGTGCCGAGCATGCGGTGCCCCAGGACGATCTCAATCGCCTGCTGGTCAAGCTGGCCCGGGAGGGCAAGCGGGTTCTGCGGCTGAAGGGTGGCGATCCCTTCATCTTCGGCCGCGGTGGCGAGGAGATCGAGGAGCTGGCGGCCGAAGGCATTCCCTTCCAGGTGGTGCCGGGTATCACCGCGGCCAGTGGCTGTGCGGCCTATGCCGGTATTCCCCTGACCCACAGAGACCATGCCCAGTCGGTACGCTTCGTCACCGGCCATCTCAAGGACGGCTCGGCCGATCTGCCCTGGACCGATCTCGTGGCGCCCGGGCAGACCCTGGTGTTCTACATGGGCCTGGTGGGGCTGCCGAACATCTGCGCGCAACTCATCGCCCACGGCAAGGACCCGGCCACGCCGGCGGCGCTGGTGCAACAGGGCACCACCCTCAATCAACGGGTGTTCACCGGTACCTTGCAGGATCTGCCGCAGCTGGTCGCCGAGCATGAGGTGCATGCGCCGACCCTGGTGATCGTCGGCGAGGTGGTGGCGCTGCGTGAGAAGCTGGCCTGGTTCGAAGGCGCCCAGACGGCGGTTTGATCCTCAGGCCGCGCCCTGGATCCCGGCACTGCTCAGGACCTCGCGGCCATGGGGCAGATCCAGCTCCAGGGCTGGTCCCTTGGGCACGATGCCGGCCGGATTGATCTGCGCATGGCTGCCGTAGTAGTGGTGCTTGATGTGCTGGAAGTCCACGGTCTCGGCGATACCCGGCCACTGATACAGCTCTCGCAGCCAGCTCTGCAACGCCGAATAATCCCGAATGCGCCGCAGGTTGCACTTGAAGTGGCCGTGGTAGACGGCGTCGAAGCGAATCAGGGTGGTGAACAGGCGCCAATCAGCTTCAGTCAGCCATTGGCCGGTCAGATAGCGTTGAGTCTGCAGCGACTTTTCCAGATCGTCCAGGGTGGTGAAGACCTCGTCGAAGGCCTCTTCGTAGGCCTCCTGAGTGGTAGCGAAACCGGCCCGGTAGACACCATTGTTGACCGTCGGATAGATACGGTCGTTGAGGGCATCGATGCGACCGCGCAGGGGCTCTGGATAGAGATCCAGGCGATTGCCGGTCAGCTCGTCGAAGGCGCCGTTGAACATGCGGATGATCTCGGCGGATTCATTGCTGACGATGCGCTCCTCATGGCGATCCCAGAGCACCGGGACGGTGACCCGCCCGGTGTAGTCGGCGTGTTCGCGCTGATAGAGCTGGTAAAGGCGCTCGAGGTGATAGAGGTCGTCGCCACTGGAGCCCTTGGCCAAGTCGAAGGTCCAGCCTTCCTCACGCATCAGCCAGCTGACCACCGAGACGCCGATCAGGTCTTCGAGGCCCTTGAGCTTGCGATAGATCAGGGTGCGATGCGCCCAGGGACAGGCCAGGGACACATAGAGGTGGTAGCGACCGACTTCCGGGGTATAGCGCGAGGCACCTGGCGGAATGGCCTGCTCGGGGCGGGCGACCCAGTCACGACGCTGGGCTTCCTCCCGTTTGAAATGGCCATCCTTGCCATTGTCGTACCAGCGGTCCTGCCACTGTCCATCGACCAACAAGCCCATATCGTCATCCTCCGCTGCATTGCGGTTAGGAACCCGGGGAGCAGCCCCGGGTTCCTGAAGCGACGTCAGAGCGTCCGGTCGCGCGCGTCCCAGCGTCGCTCGGCGTCGCGCTGGGCACTGGCCTGGTCCTGGCCCAGGGCGCGCAGGGCCACGGCCAGGGTGGCGATGACCGCTAGGCGGCCATAGGGATCTTCCGCTTCACCCCGCCAGGTGGCGGCCAGCAGGGCCGGATCGAGGCGTTCCGGCTTGACCTGGCGGCGCTCGGTCAGCGCCGGCCAGCTTTCGCCCCAGGCTTCGCCGCCACGGGTGCCATAGAGATGGGCGATGACATCGGGATTACGCTCGACTTCACCGCCTTCGCCCTTGATGACGATACTGTCGTCACCCAGCAATCGACTGGCCTCGCGATGCACCTCCTGGTAACCCGGGTGGAAGATGCTCTGCAGGATGCAACGCGCCTGGCTGGGGTTGAGTAGCCGTACCAGGGAGTGGATCGGCGAGCGCAGGCCGAGCTCGGCCTTGAGATCGATCATCCGCTGCAGGGCCGGCATCCAGGCGGCCAGCGGCAGGAAGGCCGGCTGACCACGCTCGAGCAGGGTGCCGACGTCCTGCCAATCAGTGGCGGTCGGCATCCTCAGGTCGGCCAGGCACTGTTCGGTATAGAGTCGGCCCGCGGTGTGAGTGCCGCCGCCATGCATGACCACCCGCACGCCGCCACCGGCCAGGCATTTCACCGCCAGCAGATACCAGGGTAGATGACGCTTCTTGCCGGCGTAGGAGGGCCAGTCGAGGTCGACGGTGAAGCCTGGTGGCTGCAACCGTGCCCGGACGGCGCGGGTAAAGCCGGCCAGTTCCTCGGCGCTCTCTTCCTTGTGCCTGAGCAGCATGAGAAAGGCGCCGAGCTGAGCCTCGGTCACCCGGCCGTCGAGGATCAGGCCCATGGCCATTTCCGCCTCGGTCTCGGTCAGGCTGCGCGCGCCGCGCTTGCCCTTGCCCAAGGCCCGGACATAGACGGCGAAGGGATGTTCTTCGGGCATGGTGAGGGTCATAGGCAATTATCCGGTTTCGGCAGGCCGGCCAGTTTGGCGCCGAGCTTGGCCGGCGCGCCCCTGAACAGCAGGTTCAGCTGCAGACTGGTGCCCAGTTCCGGGCCCAGCGTCTGAGCAATGTACTTGATCAGCGGCCGATTGGCCGGCGAAAGCTGGAATTGTGCGTAGAAGTCACGCAGCGCCTGCAGCACCTGCCAGTGGCGATCGGTCAGCTCGATGCCTTCCTTGAGTGCCAGTTGCCGGGCCACCTCGGGACTCCACTGGGAGAGGTCGCGCAGGTAGCCTTCGGGGTCGAGATCGAGAGGACGCATGGCTAGGTCCAACTGATGACCTTGGCGCAGCTCACGCTCAGGTCGACGAAAGTGGGGTAGTCGATCAGGCTCACGGCGCGTTCGGGTTGTAGGTGGCGCGCCTGGACGTCGTCCGCCAGAGCATGGAGAGTCGCTTCGGCAGGCATGCTCGTCAGTAACGCGGCCACCGCACTGCCAGGCCGTAGCGCTTCGACCGCACCGCCGGTGAGCAGAACGACATCCCCGCTGCGGACCCAGGTCAGACCGTCCAGGGCATCGGCGTCCAGGAGCGGCGAACGGGAAAACAGGTGCAGGGTAGTCAAATGGAAATCACCTGGTCATGGTCATGGATCAGCGCCGCCAGGGCTTCAGGCGCCAGCGGCGTCACCCAGGCGGGCACTTGCTCGGGCGTGATGCCCAGTCGTTGCAGAGCGGTGGCTTCGGCATAGATGGCCTCGACACCGAACAGCGGCAGCGCGGAAAGGTTGGCACTTAGATCCTTCTGCTCCAGCGCGGCGCTGTCGGCCGCCAGCAACTGGGTCACGCCAGGACCGGCAAACAGCAGCGCCAGGGGCAGTTCGAAGGCACCGCCGGCCAATACGATATCCAGGGCCTCGCGAGGAGCGGGACCGGCCAATGCGGGCTGGCGGGAGATGACAAGAGTGCTTTTGGGCATGCTAGTCGCCTCCAAAGCAGAGCAGGCGATCGGCGTCCTGCACCGCCTCGTGCAACTGGCCCAGACCGGACAGCTGCCAGGGTGCCCGCACGTTTACCGCGCCCTCACGTTCGTAGCGCCGTGCCTCGTTCTCGTCCAGCAGCCCACGCTTGAGGGCGGCGGCGATGCAGACCACGGCATCGATCTGATGGTGCTCGATCAGCTCACGCCAGCGCGCGGGCAGGTCCAACTCGTCCTGGCCACTGACCGTGGCGTGGGAAGCGTTATGGACCCCGTCGCGATAGAGGAAAAGTCGCGACACCTCGTGACCCCCGGCCAATAACGCCTCGCAGAAGCGCAGGGCCCGGCGCGCCGAAGGCGCCTGGGGTGGGGAAAGGACAACGATGGCAAATTTCATGGATGTAAAAAAGGCCCGCCGAAGCGGGCCTTTTGGGCTACCGCTGGTGATCAATCGTTGTTGCTGGCGAATCCGAAGATCTGCAGCAAGCTGATGAACATATTGTAGATCGAGACGTACAGGGAGATGGTAGCCATGATGTAGTTGTCTTCACCACCATGTACGATGGCACTGGTCTGGAACAGGATGGCCGCGGCGGCGAACAGCACGAAGCCGGCGCTGATGGCCAGTTGCAGACCACTGATCTGGACGAAGAAGGACAGCACCACGGCGCCCAGCAGGATCCAGAAGCCCGCCATCAGGAAGCCACCGAGGAAGCTCATGTCCTTGCGGCTGATCAGGGCGTAGGCCGACAGACCGAAGAAGGCCAGGGCGGTCATGCCGGCGGCGGAGGCGATCACGCTGCCACCGTTGGGCAGGCCCAGGTACATGTTCAGGATCGGGCCCAGGGTGTAGCCCATGAAGCCGGTCAGGGCGAAGGTGCTGACCAGGCCCCAGCCGCTGTCGCGGGTCTTCATGGTCAGGAAGAACAGGCCATAGAAGCCGATCAGGACCACGAAGATGTTGGGGTAGGGCAGTCGCATCTGCTGCGAGACGAAGGCGACCAGGCCGCTGAACGCCAGGGTCATGGCCAGCAGGGCATAGGTGTTGCGCAATACACGGCTGACGTCCCGCGGTTGCGCGATGGCAGGGTTGTAGGCGTATTGACGCTCGTTCATGGTGTACTCCAAAGCTAGATTAACGGTGTGGTGTACCGTACGACCCCGAAGATAGCAAATGTTGCTTAAGGATCGCTTGCGACTGTTTGACAGTGTGTTGCCATCAGGTACTATGCGCCCCTCTTACGGAAGTGTGGCCGAGTGGTTTAAGGCAGCGGTCTTGAAAACCGCCGACTCGCAAGGGTCCCAGAGTTCGAATCTCTGCGCTTCCGCCACCTGCAACACCCTGAAAGCCCCGCCTGCCGGGGCTTTTGCGTTTCTGGGCGCACCAATTCAGCTAGCCTTTATATGAGGCCGGTTTCCGTAACTTTAAAGTGAGTTCCGTGACTACCGGATCAGCGGGTAGGGTCGACCACTTCACCTACGCACCGGTAGACGGTCTCGGTTACCCTTGTCGGTGTGGCCGAGGAGTTCGAGGCCCGGCCCGGATCCTCTATCTCTGAAGCTGCTTTCGGTCGGATGTCCCTGAACTGGAACGGGTGGATAGCGGCGGTCAACATCTCATCGAGGCGTTCCAGCGCTGTCGCTGCGGCATCTATTCCTGCCTCGTCCAAGCGGATCCGGAGCATGCTCGACGTCAGCCGGCGAATGTCTGGCGTGGTGACCAGGTACGGCCCGACCGCTCGACGCTCCTTCCGCTGTTCCAGCAGCTTCTCGACGAGCACGCCCAGGGCTGTCGGTACCTCGCCGGCGAGAGGCCTGATCCGCAATTTCTTGGACGTCTGCCCTGGGCAACCAGCAGGAACCCGTCCTGGATGTCGGCGGCGCGAGGCACCCGCACGTGGCTGGGCGGCTGTGCCGTCAGGTAGGCCAGGTCCATGACATCGCGCTGCTCGATACAGGCGGGGGCGTAGACCGCCTTCCATACCTCGTCTCAGGCATAGGAATCTCGCGGCGTCCCCTTGTTCTCGCGCACGCCCTTGGCCAGGTTCTCCATGTTGGTGATCCCCACTCCTTGGCAATGTCGTGGACGTGTGAGAGCAGGGCGATATCGCGATTCGCCCGAGTCTTCGCCGTGCGCTTGTGCCGATATTGGGCAATGACCGGTGGCGTCACCGCTTCGACCGGCGCCTTAAATGCCGCGCGAAGCTGCTTCAATGAAAGCAGGTTGTCCCGTTGTGTTCAGCTGCTTTCGACGGAACGATCTCCCGCTCGTACCGATCGAACACGTCTCCCAGGCGCTTCATGGACTTCGGCATCGTCGTCCGTTCGAGCCGCGCCGAGTCCGCTTTCGCCTCGTGGAGGCCGCCGCCTAGCGGAATCTCTTTCTATCGCCCTCCCGGCAGGGTCTGGGTGTAGTGGTAGACGACCCAGAGCCTTCCGGATTTCAGCTTCCTTGTACGCCTGATCATCCTTCGCGGCAGATCCCTATTCCTGACTCCTCCGTGCGCATCTCAGCTCACTCTCGACAGGTCCAGCGCCCAGGCGTTGGGCGCAGCGTGGGTGGCATTCAATCTCGCACCGGCCAGCCTCAGCCGGGCATAACCCTCTCTACCAGGGGGCGGCGCCTCCATATCGAGAAATTACCGGAGAACGGCACCGGCGGCCAATACGGGTCGTATTCGGTGCGGCACGGCTTCGAGTGGCGAACGGTCGGCATGATCAACGGACCGGATCAGCTTGCCCGCAGCATCTACATGGGCGTCGTCCATCCCTCCATGGTTGGCCGCTCTATAGAGGGCTCGGTCCAATCCTCGCCGGCCAAGGCCAGGGAAACGAGATAATCGAGCAGGGCACCATCAGATACACCGACACCCGGTATATCACGACCACTATTCAGACCCGCCATCGGCCTTGTACCGACTCTGCTAGCTGCTCGACCGCAAATGCCTTTCGACTTTCACGTCCACGACAGGGGCGGTTTATCAGATGAAGTTCCACCGGACACAGCTCCCTCCGGTCAAGGACGAACCGAGGACACAAGCGTCAGCGTTTGATCTTCGATCACAGTCGATGGCTTGAGTGTGTTTGACCAGTCCTCAGCTACAGCGCGGCCATTATTGGCCCCATGCCTGGCGCGATAGGCCGGCAGATCTATAGGGCTTTAGGCAGGCTGTCGGAAGATTCCGAGTACTAACGCAAGAATTGCTGCGGCGGTGGCGACTGTCGCTATCGCCAGCATAATGACCCGACGCGAAGCTCCCCATCTTGCTGGATCATTCATTTGTACCTCCATGTGCGAGAGGACTTAGCTTGTCAAAGGAGCGTACGCCTCGATCAAGCGCAAGCGGATCGAAATTTCTGCGAGTTATTACCTTTGTTTTCTGACCATCGGTGATGGTGGCCACTGAACGGTGCAGCGAATGGCACTTCCCATGTAGAGCACCTATCGCAAACATGGGAGACGACGATGTCAGATATTCGAAGACCTAGGATTGATGCAGGAGCAGCCCCTGAAGATCTGCCGCCTACGCTTGAAGAGACTCAAGCGAGGAACGCTCAGATCCGCTTGACCAAGATTGCAAAGCTCCGTCAACAGGCGCTTTCCGATCGTTCGAAGGCGGCCGACAAGAACGAAAAGGCGGATCCCCAACATTAGGGACCGCCGGTAGTAGTGGCCACTGAACGTGCGCGTGTTTTCCACTTCCAAGCTTATGAGGTCATTCTCGGCCTCAATGTGAGGTGGTAAATGATCACTACGTCCAGAGTCTTCCAACGCTTCAGTTCGCCGATTGCGCCGGCTATGATAGCGAGATCGCTATTCGGGATTGACGCGGCTATCGCGGGTTCTCGTTTCGCGCAGGCTACTGAGCCTGATGCGGTAGAACCCCTGGACCCCGATCAGGTCGACCCAGCAGATCAGCCTGATGCCGATTCGGATGCTCCGGAGGATCCGGTGACGGGCGATGTCGACGACCAAGAGCCAGCGCCCCGCTAGCTTAGTTGCAAGCCAAACAAAGCCTGGCCACAGCGCCGGGCTTTTTCTTTTCTGGAGTCCACAAGTGGACCCATTTGACCTAGGCGATGGCAACCCGGTCGGGTGGTTCACTGCCGGCGGCGTGGGTTTGGCCTAGGGCCTTGCCTAGCTCTGCAAGCGCTTCTCCCGTACCAGTGCCGGTGTTGCCAATGACCGCGCCGAGAATGAGAAACTAGAGCGCCTAGGGGCTACCACTGCTCGAACCAGGCGGTGGTCTATCCTGCCTGGTCGAGAACGACGTCACTGCTGGAACCGGCATTAGCGCTGTGGCCCTGGACCTTGTGTTCGCCACGCTACAGGCGGCCGTACAGCGTCCGGTGGTGCTTGAGGCTACGCCGTTCAATACCAACTCCAAGGCCGTGGGAGCCGATGACCAGCCCGTCGTGATTACAACGCCAGCTGACTGTCCCGGGTGTCGGATGGGATCTTCATCAGGGGCTTGGCCGCAGCAGCCACCGGCACCCGCGATGCTGCTGGCCAGGACCAGATCGGGGATGGCGCCCCGGGACAACGTCCACCCGAACGACTTCGGCCACGATGCGGTCAAGGACGTGGTAAGCCCTACTTCCAGCTGCTGCCGGATAGGGCGGCGGGTGGACGTACTTGAGCAGTACCGGACAGCCGCGCTCGCGGTCGCTACCGTCGTGTTGCTCGCCCTGGGCGCGCTGGTGGGTGCCGACGTTATCCAATGGCTAACCGCCGATCATTACCAGCCCACCGCCAAGGACTTCCAGGACGAGGTGGACGCTGCGGTCAGCGTCTTGGCGTCCTCTCGTACCAGCGACACCCTGTAGGCCAGGTCGGCGAGCAGAGCCTGGCGCTGGCGGATCTTCGTCAGGCTGCCGATAAGCGTGCGAAGCGGGCAAAACTGGTCCAGCAGCAGGCCGTGAAGGTCGCTGGCGGAGCCTATCAGGCAGCCGAGCACCTGGCAGGAGCGCACCGGCGACGGCCGCAGCGGCAATCATCGACATGGAGTCGGGGCGATGAAGTGGACTATCGCGGGAATGGTGGTCGCACTGGCGGATTGTGCTGGCCAGTCCGGTGCCGAGCCTAGAGGCGGCGGTTCGCGCCCTGCTTGCGGAGCGCCAGCAAGCGAAGTGCTACATCAGGGATATTGAAAGCGAAAATTAAAGGCTGCCAACCTAATTTCAGTGGATGACCTTAAGTCTATTCAGATCCAACTTAAGCATGCGGACTTGCTCAAGCTCTTCTGCGTAACGCTGAAATAGAATTTCTAGGGCAGCTCTATCGGCTGATGGTTTCAGTTCTTTGATGCTGGTTTTCTGCCTGATGAGCTGCTTGATTCCGGTTGTGCCAACGTACAGTTTCCTTGCACCGCTCATTTTTCAATTCCATTCGTAGTTGACGACACATGGTGGCGTTATAAGGATCCTCTTGCGTGCCAATAGCAAGGTGCTTTACCTCGAGTATTGTGTCTTGGCTCGCAAAGTCTCCCGAATTAGTTCTTCGCCGTGTTGAATTCGCGCAAGCGAAACGGTAACGAAGCGGTCCCGACCATTTAAGCGGTGCGCATCGCGTTTGTGGTCGGAAGTGCCGTCTCGCTAGGTCTTCTGAGGTCTCGTGTCGGATTCCAACAGAAAGCGAAACGCCCTCAGAACGGTCTCTTGTCTTTCTTGAATTTCGACAATGCACAGCCCCAACATATCGCGAAGCGCTTCGGTGTCGGCCGTTCCATGACATTCGTAAATTTGACGGAGCAGGTGATTAATGGCGTCTTGTTCGGCCGAGTATCGCTCGAGAAGCTCTATTCCGTGCTTTCTATCCAGCTGTTTCATTTCGCTCTCCTATAGTGAAAAGCGCTGTTGATGGCCGCTCGTGAGAGATAGTATCTATGGCCCTGTGAGGTTTTCGCTCATCTGATGAACGGTAGACAATAGTCTATCTAACCAACTGTCTCCTTATTATAGCTTTCGAGTAGCTGAGCGAAAATAGAAATGGACGATCTACGACGAGCGCTGTCTGCGTTAGATCCACCAATAAAGCATTTTGTCGAGTATAGAAGTAGCGGTATGCTTTTGACTCTATTAGATGTTGAAATCCCCGCCAAGGTCTTCCGGTTCATCACACCTCGAACCATGCGAAGCGCAGAGGCAATGAATCTGACAATACTTTATGCTATCAATGAGTTGCGGGTGAAAGGTTCACATCTTCCGCTGGATGCAGATACAGTTATTGTTAAATTTAAGGCTTGAGATGTACTAAGGCTTGTCTGATGTTGAAATGAGCAGCGAGCTGATTCTCTTTTTGCATTTAGATTTTCATGTCTCTTCTCCGCGTCTTTGATCCTTGCAGATCACAATTCATGGTTGCGCTGTTACTATCCGTGCTTACGGATCTCAATGGCGCAGGTGTCGCGCCGCGAAGGCGAAGAGATGAGTTTTCGAGTCGACGAAGCGCCTGAGCAGGCAGTAGATCGTTTCCGTACGACCCGCAAGGGTTCCATAGTTCGAATCCCTGCGCTGCCCCGCCCTAATGAGGCTTTTTGCTGCCTGCGAGGGTGGATTTCAAGGGCTGACGTGCCGGTAGGAAAAGAGGTGTTCCGAAACTGTTTCGGAACACCTTCGAAATCCGGCCATCAATGGCGAGACACGCCATCGAGCCTGATGACAGCGGCATGGCGGTGAAGAGCAGAATGCAGCCGGGTGCTGGGGGGAACGGCACTCGAAGGTGCTCGACTCGCAGGGGACGAGAAGTCAGAGCGGTTGGAATCGGAGCGTGCAAGGCGTCGATAACTGATCTGGCAACCTGCTCGAGCTGTCAAGCGTCAGTCGTGCGCATTTATCCGCAGGCCACCATGAAGACGGTCGCCAGCCCGATGCACATGGCACCCAAGGCAAGCGCTAGTAATCCCCGATCGCCGGAGAGCGGTCTCGGACGAGCGAGTGCAGATTTCAGCGGGACGCTACTTATCCGGGAGTGGGGCATGGACTCGAAGAGCGTCACTGTCCTTGTTAACTGATAGCGCAACTGAAATATCCTTTTCAGTTTCGGTGCCGGGCTGCGGAGCCCAGCTATTGGCCGCGATTGTGGCTTCAGCGAAGCTCAACAGCAAGACAATTGCTGAGACGCAGGTTCCTATGGCAATCGCATTGATCACCTTCTGTTCTTTCACAGGCGCATTCATGTTGATTGTCTAGCACGGGTCGACGTCGAATGAGGAGGTCTGACAACCGAAAGCGACAGAAGTGCGGGTAGTGGTTGGGTGCGGACTGCCAGCTGTTGTCCCAGCCCGCGCCAAGGCGTCGACAGTCAGCTGGATGCCATAGTCCGCAACCTGAGCTTCGCGATTCGGTCAGACAGGAAGTGTGACTGGCACGCTGCGAGAGCACGCTCGAAATCGCGGTTTCACTTCCTCCTGGGCTTTCAACTCCGGTCGCTTCTGGATTCGGTGTGGCAGGCGAGACCTATGCCTGTCCGATGAAGCTACCAAGACCTTCACTGATATGTGCACCACTCGCGAGATTGCTCGCCAGATGATCTGGTTCAGCGCCTTGGGCCGTTGGCACTCGACGCCGGACAGGGGATTCGGCTCGCAGAGGGGGCTTCTGTTGGAGTAATGGTTGCAGCCCAGGAGCGATACGGTCATTCCCACTAACGTCATATCTGTCGCGGGTCGCCACGATTCTGAAGCGCCGGAGGCTGGCGGTCATTTTCGAGCTCTTTGCCCGCAAGGACTGCTGGACTGCAGGTAAGGCGGGGTCAGTTGAGTGCCGATCTCGCTCGAGCGCCCGTCTGGCTACTTTGTATTCCGGTCTTCGTGCCCCGACGCGTCTTCGCCGCTGAATCACTGCAGTTTGGCTGAAGCACCTCAAGCTCCTTGGCGTTCGTATCGATGGCCATGCGCTACGGTCCGCTGTGGATCCTGCTCCAGCATCTGGGGACATCAAAAAGCCCGCGCGAAGCGGGCTTTTCCATAGCAAAGTGCAGCGTTCAGTCAGGGCGTATTGCCCTTGGCCAAGGCGGTAGCGATGGCCGGTGCGTCGATGGCATTGGTCAGGACCTGGGCGCCCGATAGGATGACGTTGTTGGTCGGGCCGCTGCCTTTGATCTCGTCGCTGGCGAGGACCTTGCCCTGGTCGTCGAGGACCTGGGTGACGACGTCATAGTCGAAGCGGACGCGCATGTAGGCGTCGGATTTCCATTCCCGCAGTTTGAGCACCAGCAGCTTCTGGCCCTGGGGCGCGCGGTCGCTGGCCTGGCTGGGCATGGCGGTGATGGCAGCGCGGGCCAGGGCCTTTTGCACGGCGTCCTGCAGATCGGCGGAAAGGGGGCTGCCGCTGTAGGTGCGGACGCTCCAGGGGTTGTAGTAGAGGCCGCGGATATTGCCGACGTAGGTGGCGTCCTTGTTCTGGGCGACTACATAGGGGCGCTCATCGAGTACCGCGACGGCGACCGGCTTGTCAGCCTTGACGCTCAGTTGCGGGGCGGTCTGGCGGTAATCGATCTTCTGGCCGATGGCGCAACCGACCAGTTGTAGCGCAGCGAAGGTGATGAACAAGAGATGAGACGGCTTCATGCGAAACTCCTTTTTCGAGAGGTGCGCAGTCTAAGCCATCAGGCCCGTCATGCCAAAATAACGTGACGTCAATCACAGGATGCTCAGCAACGGCCGCGAGCGAGCCATTGAGCTCCGCATCCGTTGAGCAGGCAGGCCAGGACATTGCTTGCTGGAGGCAGTCCCTGCCCTTTGGTAGCGGGGACTCAGCCGACATGGCGGTGGCTGAAGGAAGGGGGCAGCGCTCGAGAACGGGATCCGCCCCGGGCTTTGCCCCGACACTCAAGGGTTAAAGCGTCTTCTTGTAGTCCTTGTCCATCTTCTTGTCTTCGCGGGGGCGTTCCTTGTCCAGGTGGGTATCGGTGCGGTCGGCTTCGTTGGCGGCATGGGCCGCACCCTGGTCGACTTCCTTTCGGTCGTGGCGGGTGTCCTTGCTCACGTCACGGCCGTCCTGGCGGATGCTCTTTTCCACTGGGCTTTCGGCCAGCGCGACGCCCGTGCCGAGGACGCCCAGCAAGACAACCATGGTTGCTGCGGTAAGGCGTGATTTCATCGAGAAGCGCTCCTGCGTTGAGACAGGGGGAATGGTCGCCCAAGGCGACCGCTTCGTTTGCAGTAAAGCGCTAAAGCGGCCGTTGTGAAAGGAAAGCTGCAGCGACGCCCTGGTCAAGCGGGCGAGCTGGAGGCCCAGGCGGACGCATCGTGCGGATGCAGACTCTCCAGATGGCGCACCTGGATGCTCACGTCCCGGTAGCTGTCACGCAGGGCGACCAGCAGGCGGCGGGCGGCGTCCTCGACGAACATCAGGTTGCTGCCATTGAGCGCGGCGAAGGCCTGTTCGTCGGCGCGCTTGGCGGCGGTTTGCACCGGGGTGCCCAGGGCCCTTTCGCACTGGTCGATCAGGGGCAGCAAGCCGAAGTCGGCTGCACCTGCCGGTAGGCTGATCCGCACCCTGGCCAGGCTGCGCTGGCTGTGCGGGGTGGCCAGGGAGGCGTGACGTCTCAGCCAGTGGGCGACGGTGGCTGGATCGAGCTGCGTGGCGGTCCCGTGCTCGGTAAGAAAGGCCCGCTCGACCAGTTGTCGGGACAGGGCGGCGGAGCAGGGGCAGGTGGAGGCGTAGAGGATCTCGACGCGGGCGCTGAGTTGGAAGACGCCGGCCACCCAGCAGGCTTCCAGGCGTACGGGATAGCGTTTCCAGCCGCTCAGCTCGGTGGTCATCAGGGCCGGACGGCGAACCAGCAGGGCGAAGTCCAGCCGCAGGCGGGCGGCGCGGGAGTCGCAGCTGCGGTGGCTGGCGACCATGTCGCTCAGCAGCAGACGCAGGCGCTCGGGCGTCAGGAGGGCTTCGCCGCTCAGGCGATCCAGCAGCTGATAGAGCCGGGACATATGGATGCCCTTGGCGGTGGCCGCGGGCAGGTCGACCTGGACGTCGGCACTGGCGGGCAGCAGACCGCCGAGTTCGCCCTTGCCGAGGCGGATCGGCAGGTCGATACCCTGCATGCCGACCCAGTCGAGGGCGGCGGGCCGTTCGGCGGTCTCGCTGAGGGAGACATCGGGCAGGATGGCATTCATGGGCAGGGCTCGGCTCAGTGGGGATCGGCGGGCTGGGGCCAGTCGCTGAAGGGGTTGTGCAGGCGCATCCAGGCCGAGGGGCCAGCGGCGAGTTCCCGGTCGGTCAGCAGGCAGGCATCCAGGCGGGCGCGCAGATCGGCTTCGTCCATCTCCATGCCGATGAGCACCAGCTCCTGACGAGCATCGCCGACACCGGCGTGCCATTTCTCCTTGATGAGAGCGACGGTTTCTTCATCCTCCGGCCACTGCTCGGGGGGGACCGCGGCCCACCAGCGCCCGGCCACCCCGTGGCGGGCCACGGCGCCGGCCTGGGACCAGGTGCCGGCGTGGGCGGGATGGCTGGCCAGCCAGAAGTAGCCCTTGGAACGGATCACGCCGGGCCACTCCTGCTCGACCAGGGCGAAGAAGCGCTCGGGATGGAAGGGGCGGCGCGCCTGGTAGACGACGCTTGAGATGCCGTATTCCTCGGTCTCGGGAGTGTGTTCGCCGCGCAACTCCTGCAGCCAGCCCGGCGCCTGGGCGGCGGTGTCGAAGTCGAAGAGTCCGGTCTGCAGCACGCGCTCCAGGGGGACGGCGCCAAAGCTGGTCAGCTCCAGCCGCGCGCGGGGATTGAGGCTGCGCAGGATGGCCAGCAGGCGATCGCGTTCCTCCGCCTCGACCAGATCCAGCTTGTTCACCACCAGGACATCGCAGAATTCGATCTGCTCGATCAGCAGGTCGACCACGGTGCGTTCGTCTTCCTCGCCTAGGGATTCGCCGCGAGACTCCAGGAGGTCGCTGGAGGCGTAGTCGCGTAGGAAATTGAAGGCGTCCACCACGGTGACCAAGGTATCGAGCTGGGCGACGTCACCGAGGCAACGCCCGTCTTCGCCAGCGAAGGTGAAGGTCTCGGCCACGGGCAGAGGCTCGGAGATCCCGGTGGATTCGATGACCAACTGATCGAAGCGGCCATCGCGGGCGAGGCGTTCGACTTCCAGCAGCAGGTCTTCGCGCAGGGTGCAGCAGATGCAGCCGTTGCTCATCTCCACCAGCTTTTCCTCGGTGCGCGACAGCTCGGCGCCGCCGTCGCGCACCAGGGCGGCGTCGATGTTGACCTCGGACATGTCGTTGACGATGACCGCCACCCGCCGGCCTTCGCGGTTGTTGAGAATATGGTTGAGCAGGGTGGTCTTGCCGGCGCCGAGAAAGCCGGACAGCACGGTGACAGGGAGTTTATTGCTGGGGAAGCTCGCTTGGATCGTCATGTTTATCACGGCTAGGGTCGGTCGTAGGGCAGGGGCATTCGTGTAGCAGGGGCTTCAGGATAATTTAGCACGTTATAACATAACATTTCATGGGGTTAAGGACGTATCTGTGGCTGTACGGCAACCTCTGCAGCTAAGCGGGAGGGTGACTCAGGCGGCCCGCCATAAATCCAGGTGGGCTGCCCTCAGCCACAGGCGCTACCTAGACGTGCTGACCGCCGTTGATATGGATCTCGGCACCGTTGATGTAGCAGGAGCGTTCGCTGCAGAGGAAGTAGATGGTCTCGGCCACTTCCTCGGGGGTGCCCAGGCGCTTGAGCGGCACCTCGGCTTCCACCAGACCATCGGTACCGGGCGAGAGGATGGAGGTGGCGATCTCGCCCGGTGCTATGGCGTTGGCGCGGATGCCGCGGGGGCCGAATTCATGGGCCAGTTCTCGGGTCAGCGCGGCGAGTCCTGCCTTGGAGGCGGCATAGGCCACCCCCGCGAAGGGATGCACCCGGGAGCCGGCGATGGAGGTGACGTTGACGATGCTGCCCCGAGCAGCTTCCAGCTCGGGCAGCAGGGCGCGGGCCAGCAGAGCGGTGGAGACCAGATTGACGTTCAGGACGTGGGTCCAGGTCTCGGCATCCGATGCGGCTACCCCGAGACGACCGCCATCCGGCCCCTTGGGCGAGATACCGGCATTGTTGACCAGGGCATCCAGCTTGCCGCTGGGCAGGCGTTCGCGGACCGTGGCGACCAGGTGATCGATCTGGGAAAGGTCGGCGAGATCGGCCTGGATGTGCGCGTCGCGGGCTTCCGGCCAGGCGCATTCCTCGGAGAACGGCTGGCGAGAGACGGTGAGCAGACGCCAGCCCAGGTTGCGGAACAGCTTGACGGTGGCGTGACCGATCCCGCGACTGGCGCCGGTGAGCAACATGGTGCGCTGGCTCATGGGCGACCCCGGCAGGCAGCGGGGCGGGCGAGGGGCGACAGGACGGGCATGGTAGGTGACTCCGGTGTCTGGCAGGCCGGTTCACTATGCCCAAGCAGGGCGGGTGGGGCAATCGATGGGCCTTGCCGGTCAGCCGGGTGGGCTCGCCGGGCCCTCGTCGTGGCGCAACCGCCCGTGCTCGCTGCGGACCGCGGCCATGAAGGTCTGCATGGCCGAGGACTGCACGCGGTGGCGCCGACGGATCAGTCCATAGGGCGGCAGGCGCGGCTCGAAGGCGATGGGCAGCACCGCCAGCAGGTGCCGACCGGGATAGTCGTTGACCACCGACAAGGGCGTGACGCCGAGCATGTCGGTCTGCTGCAGCAGCGCCAGCAGGGTCATGATGGAGGTGGTCTCGACGATGCTGCCGGGGATGTCGACCCGGGCATCGTGGAAGGCCTGGTTGATGATGGCCCTCATCGGGCTCGGGTGCTGCTGCAGCACCCAGGTGTGCTCCTGCAATTCGCCCCAGGTGAGATGAGTGGCCTGGGCCAGGGGATTCTGGGCGCCGGCGATCACGCAGAGCACCTCTTCCCCCAGGCTGTCGAACAGCAGCTCCTCGGCACGTGCACCGGTGGGGATGCGCCCCAGGACCACGTCCAGCTGGTCCTGCAGCAGCGCCTGGACCAGCACGTCGCTGGTATCCACCTGGATGGACATGGACAACCGCGGATGGCTCTGCTTGAGCGTGGCGATGGTGCGGGTCAGCAGCCCCGACGCCAGCGCTGGGATGGCGCCCACCGCGACGCGACCGAGATTGCCCGACTCCAGTGCGACCAGCTCCTCGCGCATGCCCGAGAGTTCGGCGAACACCATCCGCGCGTAGTAGATCACCGTCTCGCCAAAGGCCGTCGCGCGCATGCCCCGTGGCAGCCGCTCGAACAGTCCCACGCCCAGCAGATTCTCGATCTCGTGCAGCATCTTGGTGGCGGCCGGCTGGGTCATGCCGATGTCGTCCGCGGCGCGGCGCAGCGAGCCGAATTCCGCCAGCGCCAGCACCAGCCGCAACTGGCGCAGGCGCAGACGGCTGTGGATGGTGTGGGCATCGGGAATGCGCGTCATGCTGGCGGACCTTGGGGCAGGGGAGCCGGCTAGGGTAGCGCATGCGCCCAGGCCCGGCATCGGCGGGGTACGTCCGCGCCAGGCCGGGGCGTTCACGAGGGCCGTACCTTGGCCCGCGGCTGGCCCTGGCGCAGCGCCTGCAGGCCCCGCGCGAGCAGGGGCCAGCAGAGCATCAGCAGCGCCGCGGTGGTCAGGCTGCCCACCAGCGCGTTGGACCAGAAGATACCCAGTTGGCCATCGGAGAACAGCATCGACTGGCGGAAGGCGTCCTCGGCCTTGTCGCCCAGCACCGCCGCCAGCACCAGCGGGGCGATGGGATAGCCGAGCTTCTTGAAGGCGTAGCCGAGGATGCCGAAGCCGAGCATCAGCCAGACGTCGAACAGGCTGTTGTGCACCGAGTAGGCGCCGATCACGCAGACGGTAAAGATGATCGGCGCGATGATGCAGAAGGGGATCCGCAGGATGGCGGCGAACAGCGGCACCGTCGCCAGCACCACGATCAGGCTGACCACGTTGCCCAGGTACATGCTGGCGATCAGGCTCCAGACGAAGTCGTGCTGTTCGGTGAACAGGGTCGGGCCGGGGTGCAGACCCCAGATCATCAGGCCGCCAAGCATCACCGCGGCGGTGGCGGAGCCGGGAATGCCCAGGGTCAGCATCGGCAGCAGGGCGCTGGTGCCGGCACTGTGGTCCGCGGTCTCCGGGGCGATCACCCCTTCCAGCTCGCCTTTGCCGAAGCCCTCGCGATTCTTCGAGAAACGCCGCGCCAGGCTATAGCTCATGAAGGACGCCGCGGTAGGTCCTCCAGGTGTCACGCCCATCCAGCAGCCCACCAGGGCGCTGCGCAGCCAGGTCAGCCAGTAGCGCGGCAGTTGTTTCCAGGTACCGAGCACGGTGCGCAGAGTGATGCGCGCCTGCTCGCCACGAAAGACCAGGCCTTCCTCCACGGTGCAGAGGATCTCGCCTATGCCGAACAGGCCGATCACCGCCACTTCGAAGCTGATGCCCGAGAGCAGTGCCGGCTGGTCGAAGGTCAGGCGCAGATTGCCGGACACCGTATCCATGCCCACCGCCGCCATGGCGAAGCCGATCATCATGGCCGCCACCGTCTTCAGCGGCGGATTCTTGCTCATGCCGATGAAGGTGCAGAAGGCCAGCAGGTAGACGGCGAAGAATTCCGGCGAGCTGAATTCCATGGCGAAGGCGGCGATGCGGCTGGAAAGGAAGGTCAGCAGCAGCACCCCGACCAGGGCGCCCAGCAGCGCCGAGGTGAAGGCCGCGGTCAGGGCCTCGCCAGCGCGGCCCTGACGCGCCAGCGGATAGCCGTCGAAGGTGGTGGCCACCGACGAGGGTTCGCCCGGGATGTTGAACAGGATCGAGGTGATGGAGCCGCCGAACAGTGCCCCCCAGTACATGCAGGAGAGCAGGATGATGGCCGAGGTCGGGCTCATGGTGAAGGTCAGCGGCAGCAGCAGGGCGACGCCATTGGGCGCGCCCAGGCCGGGCAGCACCCCGACCAGGATGCCGAGCAGCACGCCGATCACCATCAGGGCGATGTGATGGAAGGACAGGATCAGGCCCATCCCGTGCATAAGGGAATCGAATTCGCTCATGACAGGCTCCTCAGCAGGCGGGCGAGGTCGGCCAGGGGCCCGGCGTCCAGTGGCACCTTGAACCAGAGGGCGAAGACCAGATAGCTGGCCAGGCTCACGCCACCCGCGGTGGCGAGGATCTGCCATACGCCATAGCGCCTTTGCCGCTGGCGATCCCGCGCCATGAACCAGGCGATGAACAGGAAAGCAGTCAGATAGAGGCCCAGCAGGGGCAGGGCGACGACGAAGGCCAGCATCGGCAGGAACACCCGCAGCACCTGGCCGAAGGCGGCGCGCTCGACGAAGCTCGTGCGCAGCGTCTGCCAGCGCCACAGGGTCTGCAGCGCCGTGGCCAGGCTGGCCAGGGTCAGCAGCAGGCCGATGTAGAAGGGGAAGTAGCCCGGCTCGGGGCCGGCATCGCCCCAGCCGATACCCTGTTCCAGACTGCCCACCATCACGATGCCACCGAGTCCGGCGGTGAAGGCCGCCAGGCCCAGTTCCACCCAACGGGTGGTGATCAGCGAATCTCCGGTCATGGCCGTCTCTCCTGTGTCGATGCGCCGATCAGCGCTTGAGCCAGCCCGCGTCCTCGAACACCGGGGTGACCCGGGCGGTGTCCTGGGCGATGTAGTCCTGCAGCGCCTGACCTTCGAGGAAGGTGGGCACCAGCGCATTGCGCTCGATGTAGGCCTTGAACTCCGGCGTCTGGCTGACCTTGCGCAGCAGCTCCACATAGAAGGCCCGTTGTTCCTCGCTGACCCCGCCCGGCAGCAGCACGGTACGCGGGAAGCGGTACTGGTCGATGCCGAGGCCCTGCTCCTTGCAGGTGGGCACGTCGGACCAGGCCTGGGTCTCGGTCACCTTGGCGGTGTAGGCCATGCGTGTCTGGCTGAACACGCACAGCGGCACCACCTGTCCGCCGCGCCACTGGCTCAGGCTCTCGCTGGGGTTGTTGACGTTGGAGGTGATGTGCTTGCCGGCCAGTTGGGTCGCCGCCTCGCTGCCGCTCTTGAAGGGAATGTAGGTGAGCTTGGTGCCCTCGGTGCGATTGAGCAGCAGGGTCAGCGTCTGGTCGACGTCCTTGGACTGGCTGCCGCCCATGCGCTTGCCGGCCGGATCCTGCTTGATCGCCTCGATGTACCGGCCGGCATCCTTCCAGGGCGCGTCGGCATGGGTCCAGAGGATGAAGTCATCCTCGGCGATGGCCGCTACCGGGGTGAGGTCGGCGAGCTGGTAGCCGAGCTTGGCGGTCAGCGGCAACAGGTAGACGTTGTTGGTGGCGATGACCAGTTTGTCCGCCTCGCCCTTGGCCATCTTCATCTCAAGGAAGGCCTCGGCGCCATTGCCGCCGCCCTTGTTCATCACCACGGTGCTGGCGTCGAGCAGCTGGTGCTGGGTGATGATCGACTGGATCAGTCGGCCGAGCTGGTCGGTGCCGCCACCGGGGCCGCCGGCGACCACGATCTCCACCTTGCCTTCGGGTTGCCAGGCAGCCTGGGCGGCGGGAGCCACCATAGCGGCCAGGCCTAGGGGGAGGGCGGCGAGCAGGGAAGTGCTGCGCATGGGACTACCTCTTTCTTGTCGTTGTTTTGAGTGGGCCGAGTGTGCGCAGCACCCGGCGATCCTGACCACTCAAAAGATGGCATGTACCGATAGCCTGGAGTTATGTCTGGCGCTGCGCTTTGCCTGAGACCCTACAGTAAGAGGGCAGTAAGGGACGAGCAAGAATTGCCCTATATCCTGTGGCTATACACCTATGCGTAGATTTGATTAGACGGTTATCACCTCCCGGCTGATAGTCGACCTCGCCAGCCGGCAGCTGAACACCCATAACAAGAATCCCAGGGGTCCACGCCATGCTCTCGACGTTCCGTTCCTCACGCCTTGCCGAGGCCGCCGTACCCACGGCGCTCCAGGCCTCCCGCGTCCGCTGGCGCATCTTCGCCATCATCTTCGGCCTCACCGTCATCAACCTGGTGGACCGCGTGTCGCTGTCCATCGCCATGCCCACCATCGCTCGCGAATTTCAGCTGACGCCGGCCATCCAGGGGCTGATCCTCAGCAGCTTCTTCTGGGCCTATGCGCTCCTGCAGATTCCCGGCGGCTGGCTGATCGACCGCTACGGCCCGCGCCGCGTCATCGGCTGGTCCACCGGCCTCTGGGGCGTCTTCCAGACCCTCGCCGCCTTCGCCACCGGCGGGCTGTCGCTGATCTTCGCTCGGGTCGCCCTGGGCGCCGCCGAAGCGCCACTGTTCCCGGCCGGTGGCAAGCTCAATTCCCTCTGGCTGGCCTCCAGCGAACGCGGGCGCGGCGCGGTACTGATGGATTGCGGCGGACCGCTGGGCGTGGCCCTGGGCGGCCTACTCATCGCCTACCTGATCGCCGTCTTCGGTTCCTGGCGCACCGCCTTCTTCATCGCCGGTATCGCCACCCTGGCCATGGCCTGGCTCGCCTGGCGCTACCTGAGGGACGACCCGGCCACCCACCCCGGGGTCAATGCCGCCGAGCTGGCGTGCATCAATGAAGGTCGCACCACCTCGGTGGCCCAGGCCGCCAAGGCCGGCGCACGGGGCCTGGGCATCGCCCGCCGCTCCTTGGCCGGCATCCTCATCGGCCGCGCCAGCTGGGCCATGGTCTTCTTTGGCCTGCTGACCTGGGGGCCCAGCTACCTGGCCCAGGCTCGCGGCTTCGACATCAAGGGCATAGGCGCCGCTACCTTCGTCATCTTCCTCTGCGGCGCGGCCGGCTCCCTGGTCGGTGGTTTCCTCTGCGACCTGCTGGTGCGCAAGGGGATGCGTCGTGGTCTCGCCGCCAAGGGACTGCTGTCCTGCTCCGGCCTGGTGGCGCTGGCAGCCTTCCTGCTGCTGCCGCGGCTGACCGATCCCTATGCCGCCGTGGCGCTGCTGGCGCTCACCGCCTTCTTCCTCATGTGGGGCAGCCTCTACTGGAGCTTCCCGGCGCTGCTGGCGGCGCCGGCACGCGTCGGGCTGATCGGTGGGGTGATGAACCTGGCCGGCAGCCTCGGCGGCATCGCCGTGCCCATCCTGGTCGGCCTGCTGCTGCAGCACCTGGGTGGCTATCCTGCGGTGCTGGGCTTCTTCGCCCTCTGCTCCGGCCTGTTCATCCTCGGCACCCTGCTGATCGCCCTGGACCAGCGGGAGGTGCAGCATGGCTGAACTCTATGACGGCCCCATCGTCGATGCCCACCACCACTTCTGGGAGCCCCAGCGCAACTTCCACCCCTGGCTGTCTGGCACGGAAACCATCCCCTTCCGGTATGGCGACTACAGCGCCATCAAGGGTGACTACCTGCCCGAGCACTACCTGGCCGACGCGGCCGGCCATGAGGTGGTCCACACTGTCTATGTCGAGACCGAGTGGGATCCGCGCGATCCCCTGGGCGAGACCCGCTACGTCCATGACCTGGCACGCCGCCATGGCGCGCCCAACGCGGTGGTCGCCCAGGCCTGGCTGGATGCCGAAGACGTCGCCGAGCTGTTGGCTGCCCAGGCTGCCTTCGAACGGGTGCGCAGCGTGAGACACAAGCCCGGTGGCCCGGCGCGCCCCGAAGAGGTGGGCAGCCGGCACACCCTGATGAGCGACGACCGCTGGCGCCAGGGCTACGCCGAGTTGCAGCGCCACGGCCTGCACTTCGATCTGCAGACGCCCTGGTGGAACCTCGACGAAGCCTGTCACCTGGCGCGGGATTTCCCGGCCATCCAGTTGATCCTCAACCACACGGGGCTGCCGTCCGACCGCAGCGCCGAAGGTCTGGCCGCCTGGCGCGCTGCCCTGGCCCGCCTCGCCGAATGGCCCAACGTGGCGCTGAAGATCTCCGGCCTGGGCCTCGCCGGCCAGCCCTGGCGCGCCGACGACAACGCTTGGATCGTCCACGAGGCCATCGCCGTCTTCGGTCCCGAGCGGGCCATGTTCGCCAGCAACTTTCCCGTCGACCGCCTGTGCGGCAGCTACGACACCATCATCGGCGGCTTCAAGCGCCTGGTGGCCGACCTGCCCATCACGGCGCAGCGCCAGCTCTTCCACGACACCGCCCAGCGCCTGTATCGCCCGGTGGCCGACGTCATCCGCCTGGACACCTACCTGAGGACTTTCGCATGAGCAATTCCCCGCTTCCCCGCCTGGCCCTGGTGCTGGGTGACCCGGCCGGCATCGGCCCCGAACTGATCGCCCGCCTGCTGGCCGATCCCGAGGTGCGCAGCCGCGCCCGCATGGTGCTGATCGCCGACGAGGACGAGGCGCGCACCGGCATGCGCATCGCCGGTTGCGAATACTCCTACCGCCGCATCGACAGCCTGGATGCCCTCGATTTCCAGGACGACGTGCCTCTGCTGTATCCCTACCGCGGCGGTGCCGAGGGCGCCTTCCCCCGCAGCGAAGCCAGTGTCGTTGGTGGCCGCTACAGCCTGGATACCCTGGCCGTCGCCCTCGACCTGACTCGGGCCGGCCACACCGACGCCATCCTCTTCGGTCCGCTCAACAAGACTTCCCTGCACCTGGCGGGCATGGGCCATAACGACGAGCTGCACTGGTTCGCCGAGCACCTGGGCTACCAGGGGCCATTCTGCGAATTCAACGTGCTCGACGACCTCTGGACCTCGCGGGTGACCTCCCACGTCGCCCTCAAGGACGTCCCTGGTCTGCTCAGCCAGGAACGGGTGATCGAGGCGATCCAGCTGATCGACCACGAACTCAAGCGCAGCGGCCTGGCCAGACCGCGTATCGGCGTCTGTGGGCTCAATCCGCACAATGGCGACAACGGCAGCTTCGGCCGCGAGGAGCTCGACCTCATCGGCCCGGCCGTAGAGCGCGCCAGGGCGCTCGGCATCGCCGCCGACGGTCCCTATCCGGCGGACACCATCTTTCTCAAGGTCCAGGGCGATGCCCGCGCCTTCGATGCGGTGGTGACCATGTACCACGACCAGGGGCAGATCGCGATCAAGCTGATGGGCTTCTCCCGCGGCGTCACGGTGCAGGGCGGCTTGCCCATTGCCATCGCCACGCCTGCCCACGGCACCGCCTTCGACATCGCCGGCCAGGGTCGCGCCAACGTTGGCGCGACCCGCCAGGCCTTCGAGATCGCCTGTCGCCTGGGCGCGTCCCGCCACTGATTAGCTACCGGAGCGCCCCAGGCGCCTCCCGAATCCACCGAACCGGCTCATGGAGCCGGCCGGCCTGACTCATGCTCGAAAAAAGGAAAGTCCGATGAAAATCACCAGCGTCCGCACCCGCGTCTTCGAATGGAAAGGCAAGGTCGTCCCGCCCCAGGCGCACTTCTGCACGAACGCCACCGATATCCTCTATGAGCGCGGCGACGCCATGGGCTCCTTCCGCTTCCACGGCTGGCTGGTGGTGGAGATCGAAACCGACGGCGGCCTGGTCGGCCTGGGCAACTGTGCCCTGGCGCCGCGGGTGGCGAAGGAAATCATCGACCTGTACCTGACACCCATCGTCATGGGCCAGGATCCCTTCGACAACGAATACCTCTGGCAGAAGATGTATCGCCGCACCCACGCCTGGGGCCGCAAGGGCATCGGCATGGCCGCCATCTCCGCCGTCGACCTGGCGCTCTGGGACCTGATGGGCAAGGCGGTAGACAAGCCGGTGTTCAAGCTGCTGGGTGGCCGGACCAAGGAAAAGATCCCCTGCTACGCGTCCAAGCTCTACGCCAACGACAATCTGGATCTGTTCCTGGAGGAGGCCCAGGGCTATCTCAACCAAGGCTTCGACGCCCTCAAGATGAGATTCGGCTACGGTCCCAAGGACGGCCCCGCCGGCATGAGACGTAACCTCGAACAGGTGCGCGCCCTGCGTGAACTCGCCGGCCCCGACGTCGACATCATGCTGGAGTGCTACATGGGCTGGACCCTGGAATACGCCCGCCGCATGCTGCCCAAGCTGGCCGAGTTCGAACCGCGCTGGCTGGAAGAACCGGTCATCGCCGATGACATCGAAGGTTACGTCGAGCTCAAGAAGATGGGCATCATGCCCATCTCCGGCGGCGAGCACGAATTCACCTCCTACGGCTTCAAGGACCTGCTCGAGCGCCGCGCGGTGGACGTCATCCAGTACGATACCAACCGCGTCGGCGGCATCACCGCCGCGCGCAAGATCAATGCCCTGGCCGAAGCCTGGTCGGTCCCGGTCATCCCCCACGCCGGCCAGATGCACAACTACCACCTGACCATGGCCAGCACCGCCTCGCCCATGGCCGAGTTCTTCCCGGTGTTCGACGTGGAAGTGGGCAACGAACTCTTCTACTACGTCTTCAAGGGCGAACCCCAGCCGGTCGGTGGCTACCTGCAACTGGACGACGACAAGCCCGGCCTGGGCCTGGAGCTGTCCGAAGAGCACCTCGAGGATTTCGATGTGATCGAATAGCGGCTGGACTGGCTGCCGCCCTGGGGGGCAGCCAGCTCACGTTACGACGCTGCACGCCGCCATCCGCCCGATGCCAGGCTCAGCCCGCCAGTATCGCCGCCGCACCCCGTGGCTGCCGGGTGTACCACAGCACCCGGCTGACCCCACGGGTCACCGCCACATAGCTGAGGCGCAAAGCCTCGTCGGCCATGGCAGCGTCATAGCTCTGCTGGAAATGCCCGCTGGCGGCATAGAGGGCATTGCGTAGTGGATGGGGCTGCTGGGGCTGACCGTCGTCCAGCACGATCGCCACCTCGGCCTGCAGGCCCTTGGCTCGGTGGATGGTGCAGGTCCGCACGCCGGGCTGACGGCCCAGCTGCTCGTTGATGGCTTTCAAGGGCGCGTTCAGACGACTCATCACCATGACCGCGCACCGCTCCGGCTGCTCTCGTTCCGCTGCATAGCTTCGCTGCGCTTCGATTTCACCTAACAGAGAGGTCAACTGGCGAGCGATATCGAATTGCGGTACGACCTTGACCCCATGACCCTGGTCATCCGCCATGCGGAAGGCCTGGGTTTTCTTGGGCTGCTTGTGGCGTACCTGCGTCAGAATGCGTTCACCGTCAGCCACGATGTCCGGTGATGAACGGTAGTTGGTCCCCAGCATCAGCGTCTGACTCGGCGTCTGGCCTGGAAACCAGCGATCGAAATGAATGAACAGCTCCGGCGAGCTGCCCCGCCAGCCATAGATGGATTGCCAGTCGTCACCGATGGCCATCAGCGAGGGCGCGACTTTCTCCTCGGCGAGCCTGCGCTGTACCTGCTGCAGCCAGAGGGCGATCTGCGGCGAGATGTCCTGGAATTCGTCGATCAGCAAATGGGTGAAGGGCTGCAGGCAGGCAATCAGGGTGCGACTGGGTTTCTTTTCCAGGCGATCCGTCAGCACGGCGAAGGCGGTATTGAAGGTGATCAGTCGTTGTTCCTTCAGCAACCTGCCGAAATGTCGCCAGAACTGCTGCATGGCCTCCAGGAAGATCAGGTCCCGCGTCGAGCACTCCAGCTGGCTGCTCTTTATAGAGCCGATCCGCAGTCCTAGGGTCTCGGCGAATGAGGCCTGGCCATAGAAGAGGTCGGGCAGCGGTTGCGGTTGACGTTCGCCATTGAGTACGAAGGGCTGCAAGGGCGGTGCGCCGGGTGGCTCTTCCTCATTGGGCGCCGCTAGTTCCAGCAACAAATGGACCCGACGACGAAAACCAGCGTCCTCGCGGTAGCAATTCTCGTAGGCCTGTATCAGGAGCTGCCGTTGGCCCTCGTTCAGGGTGGCGCCAGCCAGCATGCCGTTATCCGGTTCATCCTCACCTTTCGATTGAGTGGACAACTGCTCGAACCACTGCGTAGCCCTTAGCTCTGTGCGCGCCAGTTGTGCCAGGGCCGAGTGAAAGGTCCTTACCAGTTCGCGTGCCGCCTCGTCATTCAGCGGAGCCTCCCAGAAGGCCAAGACGCGTTTGAGCTGCGCGCGCAACTCTTCGCAGGAAGCCTTGGTAAAGGAGATGACGGTTAGCTGCTCGCGTGGGATCTCGAGGTGGCACAGCATGAACACCACTCGCAGTACCAGTGTGGTGGTCTTGCCCGAACCGGCACCCGCGAAGATTCGTGTCGCCGGGGCACGAGCCAGGATCATCTTCCATTGTTCCGGCGACGGTGGCTGGATGATGCCCTGAGCAACGGCCTGCTCGACGCGCATTTTCATCCGTTGCTCCTGGGAGCGCTTCACCGTGAAGGCGGGACCATAGAGGGCGGTGGGGGAGGGGGTAGCCGCGGAGGGCTGGACAGTCGATTGCTCCCTCTCCGGCCCCTTGCTGGCGGTCTTCGGCTTAAGGGACGGGGCCGGTTCTGCCTTCTTGCGGCTGCGTGGCTTGGTTTCTCCTTTAATAGGTGGCTCTCCTTTGAGGAAGAGCGTGGTGCGGGGAAACCAATCGCCAAGGGTATTTCTCAGCTGTTGTCGGTAGCGCGCCAGGATGGAAGTCATGCAGTCCTCGAAACATCGTCTGCCTGCATCTTACCTTGCACAGGTGACAGCTCGCCCTCTGCCGGCCTTTTTGGCCGCTGGCGAAAGTTTCTTGAAATAACCTGTTGACCTGTTCCGAAACTCCCCTATAATGCGTCCCACTTCCGGCGCAGACGCTGAAGCGGCTTGAAAATCAAGCACTTAGGTCTGAGCCGGGCGAGGGGTCCAGGGATTCTTCGCCATTTGGCCTTCACCTCCGGGTGATGACGAAATGAAGCGGAGGGGGTTGACAGCGTCTTGGGATGCTGTAGGATTCGCCTCCCGCTGCCGAGATTGGTTGAACCGGTCAGGCAAGCGCAAGTGGTTGAGTTGAAACGAAAAAGTTCAAATCAACGCTTGACAGGATGTGAGGACGGCGTAGAATGCGCGCCTCGGTTAGCGACACGGTCGCAACCAACTGCTCTT
>NZ_JAVHTY010000007.1 GCF_031085165.1 Pseudomonas sp. 102515
CTTCCCGAACTCAGAAGTGAAACGATGCATCGCCGATGGTAGTGTGGGGTTTCCCCATGTGAGAGTAGGTCATCGTCAAGCGCCTAACACCCAGCACCCCCGCTCAGTTCATTCTGGCGGGGGTGTTGTCTTTGGGGCGGAAGAAAGTCGAACGGAGTCCGGGAATGCCGTTGCTGAAACTGCTGAGTGATGGAAAATTTCATTCCGGCGTCGAGCTTGGTGAGGCCTTGGGCATCTCCAGAAGTGCCATCTGGAAGCGTCTGAAGATGCTGGAAGATGACCTGGGCGTCGAAGTGTTCAAGGTGCCGGGCCGGGGCTACCGCCTGGAAGAGCCGCTGTCGCTGCTCGATGCCGAGCGGATCGCCGAGGAGGGCGGCTGGCCGGTAACGGTCCTGGGCTCCATCGACTCCACCAATGCGGAAGCGCAACGTCGTTTGCAACAGCAGTTGCCTCCATTCGCCTTGCTGGCCGAGCATCAGCAGGCCGGCCGCGGCCGTCGCGGTCGTGCCTGGGTCAGTCCCTATGGCAAGAATCTCTATCTCACCGCCGTGGTCTCCAGCCCGGGCGGGATCCAGAAGCTGCAGGCCCTGAGCCTGACCATGGGCCTGGCGGTCATTCGCACGCTGCAACAGCTGGGCGTCGAGGATGCCTGCTTGAAGTGGCCCAACGACGTCCTGGTGCGTGGCCGCAAGCTAGCCGGCATCCTCATCGAATTGTCGGGTGATCCGCAGGACGTTTGCCAGGCCGTCATCGGCATCGGTATTAACGTCAACATGCGTCTGGCCGACAACATCGATCAACCCTGGATCTCCATGGCCGAAGCACTGGGCGGTCTGCAGGATCGCAACCAGGTTGCCAGCCTGCTGCTCCGGGAGATCGACAACCTGTGGCAGATTCACCGCCAGGCTGGATTCGCCGCCCTGCGCGGCGAATGGGAGCGTTATCATGGCTGGCAAGGTCGAGCGGTAACCCTGTCTTCGGGGGTTCGCTGTATTCAGGGCACAGTGGCAGGAGTTGCCGAAGATGGGGCTATCCTCATGCATGTAGACGGTCAGACACAGGCGTTCAGCGGTGGCGAATTGAGCCTGAGCCTAGATCATGATTCTTGAACTCGATTGCGGTAACAGCCTGATCAAGTGGCGGCTGCTCGCCGCCGGCGCCGAAGTGGCCGCTACGGGCATCGTCGACAGCGACGATGCCCTGGTGGCTGCGTTGTCCCAGCCGGATACACCGCCACTGGCGGCTTGTCGTCTGGTCAGCGTGCGCAGCGATGAAGAGACCCAGCAGCTCAAGGAGTTGCTGACCGCGACCTTCGGTATCCCCTGTTACCAGGCCGTGCCGGTAGAGGCCTGGAATGGCGTGCGCAATGGCTATCGTGATCATCAGCGCCTGGGCATGGATCGCTGGCTGGTGATCCTGGCCGCGGTACAGCTCGCCGAGGGCAAGGCTTGCGTGGTCCTGGATCTGGGCACCGCGGTCACGGCCGATCTGGTCGATGCCCAGGGCGAGCACCAGGGAGGGTTCATCTGTCCGGGGATTCCGTTGATGCGTCGGGAACTGCAGACCCATACCCGTCGGATCCGCTACGATCCACATTGGGCCAGTGGTGAACGCTACGAGGCGCCGGGACGCACGACCATCGAGGCCGTGGAGCGTGGGTGTCTCTACATGCTCAAGGGATTCGTCCGTACCCAGTACGAACTGGCTCAGGAAATGTTCGCCGAAGGCTGCGAGATCTTTCTGACCGGGGGTGACGCGGAACTGGTCAAACATGTCGTTCCGGGCGCGCGAATCGTGCCCGATATGGTGTTTGCTGGATTGGCTTTGGCGTGTCCGCTCGAGAACGAATGATGCGTTGGTTGTTTCTGCTATTGGTGGTACTGAACGTTTTCTACTACATATGGCACCAACAGCAGGTGCCGTTGCTGGGTAAGGAAATCGCCCCTCTGGCGCTGTACAAAGGCGAGCGTGAAAACATTCGCCTGTTGAACGAGACGGCATCTGGTGACGCTGCACGGCGTCAGTGACGGCGGTACCCTTCGATGAGGAGCGAAGATGCTGACGCTAGGTAATCTCTGCCTGTTGCTGGGCGCAGTCGGCATTGGTCTGTGGTTCTGGCACGCCCACGGCATTCGCGAACGAGCGCTGGTGCTGGCCGAGCAGGAGTGTCGTCGCCGCAAGGTCATGCTGCTCGATGGTGCCGTGGCTTTTTCCCGCTTTCGCTGGCTGGCCGATGCCAAGGGGCGCAAGCGCCTGGCGCGGTTGTTCGCCTTCGAATTCACCGTGACGGGCGAGGAGCGGCTCGATGCCTCTCTGGCCCTGTTCGGCAAGGCCCTGGCCAAGGTCGAGTTCGCGCCTTTCGTGGTGCCCGAGGTTGAGCGCCCAACCGCGGATTCGGTGGTGGCTTCGGCTCCTGCCTATCAGGCCAAGCCCGAGCACGGCCAGGTGGTCTATCTGGATCAATGGCGGCAGCGCCAGCGTACCGAGACCAACAGGCGCCAAGAGCCGGAGTGATCTCCGGCGCTCTCTCCCCCCACTTTTCCTTCCGTAGTCCCGACGATCAGCTCCGGCTGGTCCGTTCTGGCTTTCCGCTTCTTTTCATGTGATCCCTGATGTTCAGCCCTCTCGTTACCTTTCCTGCACTCTATTTCGCCACCCTCCTCATGTTGGCCGGCTCCGGCCTCTTCACCACCTATATCGGTCTGAGACTTACCGGAGAAGGGGCGGGGGACCTGTGGACCGGCGCCTTGATGGCGGCCTACTATTTCGGACTGGTCTGCGGTGGCAAGTTCGGTCATCGCCTGATCGCCAGTGTCGGCCATATCCGTTCCTATGTGGCCTGCGCCGGTGCGGCGACGGTCACGGTGCTCATTCACGCCCTGATCGATGACCTGAACGTCTGGATCGCGCTGAGGTTCGTCATGGGCGTGGTGATGATGAATCAGTACATGGTGATCGAGAGCTGGCTCAATGAGCAGGCGGAGAATCATCAGCGCGGCAAGGTGTTCGCCGGCTACATGGTGGCGGTGGACCTGGGGCTGGTGATCGGCCAGGCGCTGTTGGCCTGGCATCCGCAACTCGACTACAAGCCGCTGCTGCTGGTCGCCATCTGCTTCGCCTCCTGCCTGATTCCCCTGGCCATGACCCGCCGGGTGCACCCGGCGAAGCTGGTGGCGGCGCCGCTGGAGATCCGTTTCTTCTGGCAGCGGGTACCCCAGTCGCTGGTGACCATCTTCACCGCGGGTCTGCTGGTAGGCGGCTTCTATGGCCTGGCGCCGGTATTCGCCAGTCGCAGTGGCCTGGATACGGCGCAATCGAGCTTCTATGTCGGGTTGTGCATCGTCGCGGGTTTCTGCGCCCAGTGGCCGCTGGGCTGGCTGTCGGATCGTCTCGATCGCTGCAAGCTGATTCGCGCCAATGCGGTGTTGCTGTGCCTGGCGGCGGTGCCCCTGTGGGGGCTGATCAGCTTGCCCTATCCGTGGCTGCTGGCCGCGGGCTTCGTCTCGGGGATGCTGCTGTTCACCCTCTATCCGCTGGCCACGGCCTTCGCCAACGACCACGTCGAGCCCGAGCGGCGAGTGGAGTTGTCGGCGATGCTGCTGACCACCTATGGCGTCGGTGCCTGCATCGGGCCACTGCTGGCCGGCGCGGCCATGGAGCATTTCGGCCCCGGCACCTTCTATGTGCTGACCTCGGCCTATGCGCTGATCCTGATCGTCTTCGTGCAGCCCCGTTTCGTCAGTGGCGAGCACCGGCTGGACGCGGCACCGCTGCACCACGTGGCCATGCCGGATTCGGTGAGTCCGATGGCGACGGCGTTGGATCCGCGCATCGACGAGGTGCCGCAGGAGATGGTGGTGGAGGCCCCTGCCAGCATTGGGCCGGGTAGCGAGAAGATCCATTGAGCGAGCCCGGCGCAAGGCCGGGCAAGAAGGAGCGGGTAGCGCTTAGGCCTGGCGGGTCTGGCCGGCCTCGATCAGGCGGTCGAGGGTCTGGGCCGAACCGTTTTCGGCCAGGACGTCACCCTGCAGGCGCTGCTGCTGGCGGTCGATCAGCCGACCCATGGGGTGCTGGCTGGATTCTTCGGCCACTTCATCGCCACCGAGACGCTGCTGCTGGTCTTCGATCACCTGACCCAGGGGGCGCAGGCTGGATTCCTCGGCGATCCGGCGTTCCTGCAGCTGGCGTTGCTGCTGCTTGATGACCTCACCCAGCGGCCGCAGACCGGATTCTTCGGCCAGGGTGCGTTGCTGCAGGCGCTGCTGCTGTTGCTTGATCAACTGGCCCAATGGGCGTTGGCTGGATTCCTCGGCGATCTGGGTGGCAGCGCTCGGGGTGAAGGCGAAGTCCTGGGCGAAGGTGTTCAGGGCCAGGGCGGTCAGGGCGAAACCGAAGGCGATACGCAGGTTCATGATGGTGTCCTCTGGGGAAACTGTGCTGGAGTGCGTTCAGTATCCCGAGCAGGACCGCCTGAAAAAAATAGACTGGCCAGATAGTGACTATCAGCGCCGTCGATGCCTTTCAAAAGGTCTCTAGCCTCCCGTCGATGATTCCGGCTTCTCCACTTCGCTCAGGTGCGCGTCGCCGAACAGTTCGCGCAAGGCGGCGGCATAGTCGCGCGTGCCTATCACCATGCTGTTGGAATGGGTTCCGCCGGGGATCAACAGCAGGCGCTTGGGCGGCCGAGCTGCCGCATAGAGGGCTTCGCTGAAGCGGGGAGGGACATAGCGATCATCGCCGCCGTGGACGATGAGCACGGGGATATGGATGTCCGGGATCTTGTCCAGGGAATCGAATTTCTCCGACATCAGCCAGCGCAGGGGAAAGCGCGTGTCGACCACGGCCGAGGCGGCATCGGCCAGGGTGGTGAAAGTGGACTCGATAATCAGACCGGCCGCGGCGGGATAGCTACCGGTGGGATCTCCGTCGCGGGCGATGCGCCAGGCCAGGTCCACCGCTACGGCGCCGCCCAGGGAGTGACCGTAGAGGTATCTCTTGCGGGGATCGGGCTGCAGGCTCTGCAGGTGCTTCCAGGCGATGCGGGCATCCTGGTAGACGCTGCGCTCCGACGGGACGTCGCCAGGGCTTTCGCCGAAGCCGCGATAGTCGATGGCCAGTACCGAATAGCCGAGTTGCCGCAGGGTGGCGATGCGCCGGACCTGGGCGGTGAGATTCCAGCGGGTGCCATGCAGATAGAGCAGGGTGGGCGCGTCCGGACGGCGGGCGGGCCACCACCAGGCGTGCAGGTAGTCGGTGCCGGTCAGGCCGTCGGGGACCGGCAGATTGAACTGGCGGACGCCTTCCGGCACGCCGGTGAACCAGCTGGCGGTGCCGGGTTCGATACTGAACACCCACTGGCGTTCGCGATAGGCCAGCTCGGAACAGCCATAGGGGACCCCGACCCCCACCAGCAGGGTGACGAAGAGCAGCGGGATCAGGCGGCGGCGGAGCAGGGTGGCAAGGGACATGGCTTTCTCTGGATACCGGAAGACGCAGGGTAGGGGCATTCGTCGCCTGACGCGAACCCCCGTTTCGGTTGGACAGTCATCCTAGAGACAGCGACTGCAGCGACCCCCAACCTGAGGTGAGCCATGAGTGCGACAGCCAAGAAGAGCGATCCCGAGCTCTGGGAAAAGGTGAAGAAAGAGATTACCGAGGGCGACAAGGGCGGCAAGCCTGGGCAATGGTCGGCGCGCAAGGCGCAACTGGCTTCCCAGGAGTACCAGAAGCGCGGTGGTGAATACCAGGGCGGCAAGGGCAAGGACAATCATCTGCAGCAGTGGACCGACGAGAAGTGGGACACCCGCTCCGGCAGGCAGTCCGAGGAGACCGGCGAACGCTATCTGCCGGAAAAGGCCCGGGACTCCCTGAGCAAGGAAGAGTACCAGCGCACCACCGCCAAGAAGCGCCGTGACACGCGCCGCGGCAAGCAGCACTCCAAGCAGCCGGCCGATGTGGCGCGCAAGGCGGCGTCGGCGCGCGAGTCGGGCCTGGCCGGTCTGACCAAGGACGAGCTGATGAAACGTGCGGCGCGCCGCGAGGTGCGGGGCCGGTCGCGCATGAAGAAAGACGAACTGGTGAAGGCGTTGCAAAAGGCAGGTGAAAAATGAGCACCAAGAAGGCTTCCAACGACGACAAGAAGGACGACAAGAAGGAGGTGCGCAGCGAGTTCAAGCAGGTGGTCAACATGACCCCGAGCCAGTTGCGCAAATGGCTCAGCGGCGATACCAGCAAGGGCGTGGGCATGACCAAGGGTGGCAAGAAGGTCAAGGCCGCCAACGATGGCAAGGCGGTCGGTCATGCCATGGGTGAGCGCATCCTCGAGCTCAAGGGCAAGCGCCAGGCCGAGCTGGAAGACGACGACTACCAGGCCATGCGCAAGGTCATCGGCTATGTGCATCGCCATCTCAAGCAGCGACCGGACGGTGACATCGAAGACTCGCGCTGGCGCAAGTCGTTGATGAACTGGGGCCATGACCCCCTGCGCGACAAGCGCAGCGCCTGATCCCGACGAACCGCAGCCCAGGCTGCGGTTTTCCTTTCTGTGCAGAGTGACTGGCCGAATTTGTGGGCAACTGTGACGCCGCAGCGCGGACGCAAAGGAGTAGGGTAGCCGCCTATCTATCTGAACACGCTCAAGGAGTTGTCGATGGCACCCCGGGATCTGTTGCTGGCACTGGTCGTCATCCTGGCCTGGGGGGTGAACTTCGTCGTCATCAAACTCGGCCTGCATGGCGTGCCGCCCATGCTGCTGGGTACCCTGAGATTCTGTCTGGCGGCCTTTCCGGCCATCCTCTTCGTGCGGCGTCCCCAGGTGTCCTGGCGGCTGCTGCTGGCCTACGGCCTGACCATTTCCCTGGGACAGTTCGCCTTCCTGTTCTCGGCCATGTACGTGGGCATGCCGGCGGGGCTGGCCTCGCTGGTATTGCAGGCCCAGGCCTTCTTCACCCTGGCATTCGCGGCGACCTTTCTCGGTGAGAAGGTGCGCCGGGCGAGTCTGGTCGGGCTGCTGGTGGCGGCGCTGGGCCTACTGCTGATCGGTACCGAGCATGGCGTCACCATGACCCTGGCCGGTTTCCTGCTGACCCTGGCGGCGGCGGCCATGTGGGGGCTGGGCAACATCGTCACCAAGAAGATCGGCAAGGTGGACATGCTCGGCCTGGTGGTCTGGGGCAGCCTGATTCCGCCCATCCCCTTCTTCGTCCTGTCGCTGCTCCTGGAAGGTCCCGAGCAGATTGCCACGGCGCTGACCTCGCTGTCGGGCGGTTCGGTCTTCGCCATCGTCTACCTGGCCTTTATCGCCACCCTGGTCGGCTACGGTATCTGGAGTCGCCTGCTGTCACGCTATCCGGCCGGCCAGGTGGCGCCCTTTTCCCTGCTGGTGCCGGTGGTGGGGCTGACCTCGGCCGCCGTGTTGCTGGGTGAGCAGATGACTCTCCAGCAGGAAGTGGGTGGCCTGGCGGTCATGCTCGGCCTGTTGATCAATGTCTTTGGCGGTCGCTGGCTGGATGCGCGGGACAAGGCCTCATCCGCTGCATGATGTTGCACGTTTATAAATGATTGTGCATGATCTGCTGGTCCTTTTGGAGTATTAGCGATGACTGCCATTCACCTTCCCGAAGAACGCCAGGCCGCGATCCTGGCCCTGCTGCGCGAACAGGGCCGGGTCCTCTCGGCCGAACTGGCCGCGACCTGGGGCATTTCCGAAGACAGCGTGCGCCGCGACCTGCGCGAACTGGCCCGTCAGGGCCTGTGCCGCCGGGTGTATGGTGGGGCGCTCTCGCTGCTGACGCCGCCGGAGGCGCTGCCGGCGCGTATCGGTCAGGACGAGGCGGCCAAGCAGACACTGGGGCGGGCCGCGGCCGGGCTGGTGCAACGGGGGCAATTGCTGTTGCTCGATGCCGGCTCGACCAACCTGGCCATCGCCCAGGCGTTGCCCATGGATCTCGACCTGACCGTGGCCACCAATGCGCCGGTGATCGCCACGGCGCTGCTGCAGCGGCCGGGCATCCGGGTGCTGATGATCGGCGGCCTGGCTGCGCCGAAGTCCGGCGCCTGCCTGGGCGCCCGGGCGCTGCGCGATCTGCGCGGCGTGCGCGCGGACCTGGCCTTTCTCGGCACCTGCGCCCTGGCGGTAGAAACCGGGGTGACCGGCTTCGACCTGGAAGAAGCCGAGTTCAAGGCGGCCGTGGCCGAACAGAGCAGCCAGGTCGCTGTCGCGGTGACCGCCGAGAAGCTCGACAGCGTGGCCTTCTATCATGTGCTCCGGCTCGATCAGCTGAACCACCTGGTGCTGGAGCCGGGGTTGAGCGAGGAGCGCCTGCAGCCCTATCGCGACGCCGGCCTGCACCTGCATTCGCTCGCCAGCGACCGCTGATCTCTCGCCCAAGGATTCCCATGACCTCTGCCGTACTGCGTCGCCAACGCCGCGCCACCTCTACCGTCTTTCTCGCCAATGGTTGCGGAATCGGTGGCTGGGCGGCCGCCATTCCCGAACTCAAGCGCGATCTGGCGCTGGGCGACGGCCAGTTGAGTCTGGTGCTGCTGGCGGTCGCCCTCGGCGCCCTGCTGACCATGCCCTTCGCCGGGGTGCTGGTGCCGCGCCTGGGCGGTACCGGACGCCTCACCCGGCTGAGTATCCTGGCCTTCGGGCTGGTGCTGATCTGGCCCGGGGTGGCGCCGTCCCTGGGCTGGCTGCTGCCTTGCGCGCTGCTGCTCGGTGCCAGCAATGGCCTGATCGACGTGGCCATGAACGCCCATGCCAGCGATGTCGAAAGCCGCTGGAACGGCCCGCTGATGTCGTCCTTCCATGCCGCCTTCAGCCTGGGCGGATTTCTCGGCGCCGGCCTGGGGGCACTGGTGCTGCACCTGGGCGCCTCGGCGCTGGCGGTGCTGCTGGCCGCTGCCCTGGTGGCGCTGGTGCTGGCCTTGCCCGCCGCCCTGGCCTTGGACGAAGGCGATCGCAGTCCGGTGAGCCACGCCCTGCGGCTGCCGGATCGGCGGGTCCTGGCGCTGGGGTTGATCGCCCTGGGCTGCCTGATGCTGGAGGGGGCCATGACCGACTGGAGCGCCGTCTACCTGGGCCAGGTGGGCGGGGCGAGTCCGGTGGTGGCGACCCTGGGCTATGCGGCCTTTTCGCTGACCATGCTGGTGGGTCGGCTGTTCGGCGACGGCATACGCGGCCGCTTCGGCGGTCCCCAGGTGATCGTTGGCGGTGCCCTGCTGGCGACCCTGGGACTGGCCCTGGCGGTACTCCTGCCGGCGCCCTGGACCGCGATCCTCGGCTTCGCCCTGGTCGGCCTGGGCCTGTCCAACGTGGTACCGGCGGCCTTCAGCGCCGCCGGCCAGGTAGCCGAGACGCCGGCGGCGGGCATCGCCATGACCGCCACGGCCGGCTATCTCGGTTTCTTGCTCGGTCCGCCGCTGATCGGCGCCGTGGCGGGGCAGGTGGGCCTGCGCGGCAGCCTGCTGCTGCTGACCCTGATCGGAGTGGCGGTGGCGCTGCTAGCGCTGCGTCAGCGCAAGCCCTAGGCGCTTGTTCAAAGGCTGCTGCGCGTCGGCCAAACGGCGTTGAAAAGCCCTGGGTCGCCAGCCCGGCCTGGGCGGCCCCGTCGCAATGCTCATTTACCATTCGTAAACTCGAGCGCGAGTCAGATCCGCTTCCTCAGGTGTTTTCGCGGGGCCGCCTAGGCCTTGTTTGCCTCTAGCTCGCGAGCCTTTGAACAGGCTCCGAGCGCTATCCAGGGAACCCCGCTGCGCTGAGTAGACCCAAGAGGGAACGGAAATCCAAGGAGGCGGCCATGACGCGCCCACGCAAGATCCTCGCCTGGCTGCTGGGAATCATCCTGCTGCTGTTCGTCCTGCTGGCGGTGGTGCTGGCCACCTTCGACTGGAATCGGCTCAAGCCGACCCTCAACGAGCAGGTGTCGAGCGCCTTGCACCGACCCTTCGCCATCAAGGGCAACCTGGGTGTGGTCTGGCACCGCGAGCCGGATCAGGGCGGCTGGCGCGCCTGGATTCCCTGGCCGCACATCGCCGCCGAGGACCTGACCCTGGGCAACCCGGACTGGGCCAAGGACAAGATATTCGTCCACCTCGACCGGGTGCAGTTGCGGATCTCGCCGCTGGCGCTGCTGGCCAAGCAGGTCTATATCCCGCGCATCGACCTCACCGGTCCGGTGGTCAATGCCCAGCGGCTGGCCGATGGCCGCAACAGCTGGACCTTCGAGACCGCCGAGAAGGACCCCAAGGCCGAACCCTCGGCCTGGACCGTGGACATCGGCACCATCGGCTTCGACGCCGGCCAGGTCGGCTTCGACGATGCCCAGACCGCTACCCGGCTGCGGGCGCGGATCACTTCCCTGGACGCCCCCATCGCCTATGCCGATCTGGTGGGCAAGCAGGGCACCTCGCGCCAGCGCTCCAGCGTCAAGCAGACCCAGCCCTTCCAGTTCGCCCTGGCGGTGGAGGGCAGCTACAAGCAGGTGCCGATCAGTGGCCGTGGCCAGATCGGTGGACTGCTGGCCTTGCAGGACGCCGATGTGCCTTTCCCCATCCAGCTCGATGCCCGGGCGGGCGAGACCCGCGCCCAGGTCTTTGGCACCTTGACCGATCCGCGGCGCCTGGGCGCCCTGGATCTGCATCTGGTGCTGGAAGGCAAGAGCCTGGCGCAGCTCTATCCGCTGACCGGGGTCACCCTGCCGGAGACGGCGTCCTATGCCACCGATGGCCATCTCACGGTCAAGCTCAACGATCCGGCCGGCGCCCGCTTCAGCTATGAAGACTTCAATGGCCGGGTCGGCAAGAGTGACCTGCATGGCGAGGTGCTGTTCACCGGCGGCAAGCCACGACCCAAGCTCAGTGGCACCCTGCGCTCCGATCAGCTGTTGTTCGAGGACCTGGCGCCGCTGATCGGCGCCGATACCAAGGAGCAGCAGGCGGCCAGGGGCGAGACCAGCAAGCAGCCGGTGGACAAGGCGCTGCCGGTCTCCGAATTCCGCACCGAGCGCTGGCGCGCCATGGATGCCGACGTACGTTTCACCGGCAAGCGCATCGTGCAGAACGCGCAGCTGCCGATCACCGATCTGAATACCCACGTGCGCCTGACCGATGGGGTGCTGCTGCTCGATCCCCTGCGCTTTGGCGTGGCCGGGGGCGACCTGAACACCACGGTGCGCCTGGAGGGTGACAAGACGCCGCTACAGGGGCGGGTCGATCTGCACGTGCGCCGGGTCAAGTTGAACCAGCTGTTCCCCACCGTGGAGGCCATGAAGCGCAGCATGGGCGAACTCAATGGCGATGCCACCCTGAGTGGCACCGGCAACTCGGTGGCGGCGCTGCTCGGCACCAGCAACGGCGAACTCAAGCTGCTGATGAACGACGGCCGGATCAGCCGCAGCCTGATGGAGCTGGCCGGCCTCAACGTCGGCAACTACCTGGTCGATCGGTTGTTCGGCGATGACGAGGTGGAGATCAATTGCGCGGTCGCCGATCTCGATTTCAAGAAGGGCCTGGTGCAGCCCCAGGTCTTCGTGCTCGATACCGAGAACGCCCTGATCAACATCACCGGCACCATCAACCTGGCGAGCGAACGACTGGATCTCACCGTCGATCCCCACAGCAAGGGCCTGCGCATTTTCTCGCTGCGCTCGCCGCTCTATGTACGTGGCTCCCTGAAGAATCCGTCACCGGGCGTGAAGGCACTGCCGCTGGCAGCCCGGGGTGCCGTGGCGGCGCTGCTGGCGACCTTCGCGGCGCCTGCCGCTGGTCTGCTGGCGCTGGTCGCACCCAGCAACGAGCAGGGCACCCAGTGCGTGCCGCTCCTGCAGCAGATGCGGGCCGGGCGTTGAGCTAGAGCCTTTCGGGGTACTAGACAGACGACCGTTCGGCGGCGTCTGACGGGCGGAAAAGAACCGCTCTGGTTGCCCGGGCTCTATAGAAATAACCCGAGTCGGGCAGCCTTTTCGCGGAGACCTCTCATGCGTGACGACACCGATAGCCATTACGAAATCCACTACAAGTTGCTGGGCGAAAGCTACACCGACCGTATCAGCAACCTGGACGTACCCATCACCGACGTGGTCCGCGAGCTGGCCTGCCGGCACCTGGATGCGATCAACGACGAGCGCTTCCACCTGGCCGACATCGAGTCCGGGCAGGCGCTGGTGGCGCTGCACGATGTGTCCATCCATCGCGTCGCGCCGGAAGCGCCATGAAGCGCCTGTTGAGTGGTGGATTGCTGGCCATGACCCTGCTGGGTCTGGCAGCTTGCTCCACCGAGACGGTGGTGACCCTGCAGGACGGTAGCCAGTACATCACCGAAGATCGTCCCAACACCAAGACGGCCGACGGCTTCTACGAATTCACCGATGTGGCGGGTCGTCATGTGCGGGTGAAGGCGGCTGACGTGGCCACCATCAAGGCGGAAGACTAGCCAGGAGACTGCCATGCCCCGCGGCGACAAGTCCAAGTACAGCGACAAGCAAGCACTCAAGGCCGAGCACATCGAGGAGAGCTACGAGAAGAAAGGCGTCTCCAAGGATGAAGCCGAAGCGCGGGCCTGGGCGACGGTGAACAAGCAGTCCGGCGGTGGCGAAAAGAGCGGCTCCGGCAAGACCAAGAGCGGTACCGCCAAAAGCGCGGATCGCAAGGACTCCGCGCGGCGTGCGGTGGCGACCAAGCAGGGCCAGTCGCCCAACAGCGAGCGGGCGTCGGTACGGCGTTCGCGTAACGGCAGCACCTCGCTTAGCGACATGACCCGCGACGAGTTGGTGAAGAAGGCCGCCGAACAGAATGTCCGTGGTCGCTCACGGATGAAGAAGGATGAGTTGATTCGCGCCCTGAGCTGAGGCATTCGAGACAAGAAAAAGCCGGACGCTGTCCGGCTTTTTCTTTGCCTGGCGCCTTAGCTGGGCAGCAGCCGGCAGGTGAGGCTCTTGATGTAGCGAGTCTCCGGGATGGCCGGGTGTACCGGGTGATCCGGGCCCTGGGCACCGCGTTCGAGGATCTGCAGGTTGCGATCCAGATGGCGGGCACTGCCGAGCAGGATGTTCTGCAGGTCGTCTTCGGGCAGGTGCATTGAGCAGGAGGCGCTGACCAGGATGCCATCCTTGTTCAGCAGGCGCATGGCCTGTTCGTTGAGGCGGCGATAGGCGGCCTCGCCGTTCTTCAGGTCCTTGCGCTTTTTGATGAAAGCCGGCGGGTCGGCCACGATGACGTCGAATTTCTCTTCGCCGGCCTTGAGTTCCTTGAGCGCCTCGAAGACATCGCCCTCGACGCACACCAGCTTTTCCGCCAGGCCATTGAGGGTGGCGTTGCGCTCCACGCCGTCGAGGGCGAAGCCCGAGGCGTCCACGCACATGACCTCGCTGGCACCGAAGGCCGCGGCTTGGACCCCCCAGCCGCCGATGTAGCTGAACAGGTCGAGCACCCGCTTGCCTTCGACATAGGGCGCCAGGCGCGCACGATTCAGGCGATGGTCATAGAACCAGCCGGTCTTCTGGCCTTCGCGGACCGGGGCCTCGAAGCGCACGCCGTTCTCTTCCAGCGCCACCCAGTCGGGGACCTCACCGTAGGCCACTTCCACGTAGCTGGAGAGGCCTTCGGCCGCGCGGGCGCTGCCGTCGTTCTTCCACAGCACGCCCTGGGGCTTGAACACCTGCAGCAGGGCGGCGAGGATGGCGTCGCGCTGGCGCTCCATGGTGGCGGAGGCGATCTGTACCACCAGGATGTCGTTGAAGCGATCCACCACCAGGCCGGGCAGGAAATCCGAATCGCCGTAGACCAGGCGATAGCAGTGGCTGCCGAACAGCCGCTCGCGCAGGCTCAGGGCGACCTTGAAGCGATGCACCAGCAGCGACTTGTCCAGCAGGTAGCCGGTGTCGCGAGAGAACAGGCGGGCACAGATCAGGTTGTTGGGCGACAGCGCCACCAGGCCCAGTGGCTTGCCACTGGTGGTTTCCAGGATGGCCTGGTCGCCCGGCTCGAAGGCGGTGAGCGGGGTGGCGACGACATCCACCTCGTTGCTGTACACCCAGAGGTGCCCGGCGCGCAGACGGCGGTCGGCATTGGCTTTGAGGCGCAGGCGAGGCAGGGTCATGAAGGTCTCCGGCGAAGGGGGCAAAAGCGCGGAATTATAGCGCAAAGCCACCCGCCTGGGCCGGCCGTCAGTCCCGCTGGCTGACCTCGATATCGCTCAGCCCGGCTTCCTGGGCGCGGCGGACGATGCTCGGCTGGGCATGGCGTTCCCAGGGCGCGTCGACCACCACCTGGGGGTCCTCGACGTGCTTGATCAGCAACTGCAGCACGGCTTCCTCTTCGGTGACCGGCTCGAAGCTCTCCAGCTCGTGGGTGAGGGGCTCGCCATTGAGGCGATAGCGGATCTGGTAGCGGTGCAGGGTCTGCATGGGGGTACCTCGGCAGCGGGGGATAAGCGATGGACCCCACCGGGCGGCAGCGGTTGCGTCAGCCGCCGAGGGTATCGAGGATCGGGCATTCGGGGCTGGCGTCGCCATGGCAACAGGACACCAGCTCGCCCAGCGTGCTGCGCAGGCGGGTCAATTCGGCGATCTTCAGATCCAGCTCGGCGATGTGCCGCTTGGCCAGCGCCTTGACGTCGGCACTGGCGCGCTGTCGATCCTGCCAGAGGCTGAGCAGCTGGCGAATCTCTTCCAGGCTGAAGCCCAGCTCCCGCGAGCGGCGGACGAAGGCCAGTACCCGCAGGTCTTCCGCGCCGTACTGGCGATAGCCGCTGTCGGTACGACCGGCGGGCGCCAGCAGGCCGATGCGCTCGTAGTAGCGCAGCATCTTGGCGGTGAGGCCACTGGCCTTGGCGGCTTGACCGATGTTCATGACGGAAGATCCCCGGACGGGCGCCAGCGACCGAGCAGCAGGGCATTGGCCAGGACACTGACGCTGGAAAAGGCCATGGCGGCGCCGGCATAGACCGGATCGAGCAGACCCAGGGCGGCCAGCGGCAGGCCGATGACATTGTAGACGAAGGCCCAGAACAGATTCTGGCGGATCTTGCGCTGGGTGCGCCGGGCGATGTCCAGCGCCGCCACCACCTGGCGCGGGTCCTCCTGCAGCAGGGTGATGCCGGCCGCGTGGCGAGCGGCCGCGGTGCCCGAGCCCATGGCGATGCCCAGCTCGGCGGCGGCCAGCGCCGGGGCGTCGTTGAGGCCGTCGCCGACCATGGCGACACCGCCCCTGGTCGCTTGCAGACGGGCCACCATGGCGGCCTTGTCGGCGGGCAACACCTCGGCCTCCCACTGCTCGATGCCCAGGGCCGCGGCCACCTGGCGGGCGCTGCCGCGGTTGTCACCGGTCAGCAGCCAGCTGTCGATGCCGTCCCGGCGCAACCGGGCGATGGCCTCGGCAGCACCCGGACGGATCTCGTCGCCAAAGGCCAGCAGCCCCAGCACCCGCGGCTGGCCGCCGCTTTCCAGCAGCCAGGACAGGGTCAGCCCCTGGTCTTCCCAGGCGCGCGCGGCGTCGGCCAGGGGGCCGGCGGCCAGCTGTTGTTCGGCCATGAGTCGCGCATTGCCCAGCAGCAGGGAGCGCTCCTGCCAAATACCCTGGAGGCCACGGCCGGGCAGGGCGCGCACGTCCCGGGCGGGTGGGGTGTCCAGGCCGCGGTCGCGACAGGCCCGGAGCACCGCCGCGGCCAGGGGATGCTCGCTGCCGCGTTGCAGACTGCCGGCCAGGCTCAGCAATTCGGCTTCCTCGATGCCGGGTGCCGTGGCCAGCTGGCGCAGGCGCAACTGGCCGGCGGTCAGGGTGCCGGTCTTGTCGAAGACCACGGTAGTGATGCCCTGGGCGCATTCCAGGGTCTCGGCGTCCTTGATCAGGATGCCGTGGCGCGCCGCCACCCCGGTACCGGCCATCAGGGCGGCGGGTGTGGCCAGCCCGAGGGCGCAGGGGCAGGCGATGACCAGTACCGCCACGGCGGCGAGCAGACTGGGTTCCAGGGCGTGGCCGCTCAGCAGCCAGCCGAGCAGGGTGACCAGGGCCAGGGTCACCACCACCGGGACGAACACCTGGCTGATGCGATCCACCAGCTGCTGGATGGGTGCCTTGGTGGCCTGGGCGTCTTCCACCAGGCGAATGATACCGGCCAGCACCGTCTCTCCACCCAGGGCAGTGACCTCGATCTGCAGATTGCCCTCGCCATTGATGGCGCCCCCCACCACCTCGTCGCCGGGACCCTTGGCGACCGGGCGGCTTTCGCCGGTGAGCAGGGCTTCGTCCACCTGGCTTTCACCCTGCAGGATGCGGCCATCGGCCGGGATGCGTTCGCCCGGACGGAGCTGCAGGCGATCACCCAGGCGCAGGCGATTCAGGGCGACCTCTTCTTCCTGGCCGGCCGCATCGAGGCGCCGGGCACTTTCCGGGCGCAGGGCTTCCAGGGCGCGCAGGGCCGCGCCGGTACGGCGCTTGGCGCTGGTCTCCAGGTATTTGCCCAGGCGCACCAGGGCGATGACCATGGCCGCCGTCTCGAAGTAGAGGTGCGGGCTGCCCTTGACCAGCCAGAGGTAGAGGCTCAGGCCAAAGGCGGCGCTGGTGCCTAGGGTGACCAGCACATCCATGTTGCCGCTGCGGGCGCGCAGGGCATGCCAGGCACCGCGATAGAAGCGCGCGCCGGCCAGGAACTGCACCGGCGTCGCCAGCAGGAATTGCAGCCAGGCGGGCGGCATCGGGTGCCAGCCGAAGGGCGTCAGCAGCATGGGCAGGATCAGTGGCGCGGCCAGCAGCAGCGCCAGGGCCAGCTCCAGACGTTCCCAGGACCAGCCTTGACGGGCCGGCGCTGAACGCTCGTCTTCGGCGCGGCGATCCTGGGCGCCGTAGCCGGCGGCTTCCACCGCGGCGATCAGCGCGTGCGTCTCGACCGCGGCCAGGGTCTTGACCCGGGCTCTTTCGCTAGCCAGGTTGACCTCGGCGGCCAGCACCCCGGGCACCGCACGCAGGGCCTTTTCGATCCGCCCGGCGCAGTTGGCGCAGCTCATGCCGGACAGCGCCAGGTCATGCTCGGCCTCGGCCACCCGGTAGCCAGCCGAGCTGACCGCCTCGGCCAGCGCCGGCGCCGCGTCGGCCGGCGCGCTGACGCGGGCCTTTTCGCTGGCCAGGTTGACGCCGGCCGTGCTGACCGCCGGCACCTTCCGCAGGGCGCGCTCGACCCGACCGGCGCAGGCCACGCAGGTCATGCCACTGATGGAGAGTTCGAATTCGTGCATGGGCACCTCCTGAGCTCAGTGTTGACCTTGACCTCGGGTCAAGGTCAACACTGGAACCCGGGCCTGGCGCTGGCGTCAGGAGAAAGAGGTCAAGACAGACAGGAGCAGACCATGCACGTCATCAAGGTGATCGGAATGAGTTGCGCCCACTGCGTGAGCGCCATCCAGGCCGCGGTCCTCAAGGTGGACAGCGGCGCCCGGGTGGAGGTGGATCTGCAGGCGGGCGAGGTGCGCATCGACAGCGCCGAGGTGGATGCGCCCTTCCGCAAGGCCATCGAACAGGCGGGCTATACCGTCGCCGGCTGAACCCAGTCGCGCACGATGGCGCGGAAGAAGGTGGTGAAGACCTGATCGGCGGCCAGCAGCGGGGCGAAGGTCTGTTCGTCGCGCAGCAGATCGGAGAGGGTGCCGAGAAACAGGCTGTGCAGCATCCGGCTGGCCAGCTGCGGCGTCACGCCCGGCTGCAGGCGGGCTGCCTGGGCGGTGAAGAGGGCGTCGGTGATGCGGATGAACTGCCGCAGGAACTGCAGATCGCGCTCCTCCGCCTCGCGCAATTCCTCGGTGAATTCGCAGCGGTGCAGCATGATGGTCATCACCCGCTGCTCGCGGCCAGGCTGGGTGAATTTCGCCATGCCCTCTATGCACAGCTTGAACAGCCGTTGCAGGCTGTCTTCCTCGCCGTCGACGCGCAGACGCTCGGTCAGTTCGTCGGCCGGGATCCTTATCTGGCTAAGCATTTCGTGGAACAGGTGGGCCTTGTTCTGAAAATGCCAGTACACTGCACCCCGGGTGACGCCGCATTCGCGGGCGATCATTTCCAAGCTGGTACGCGCCACGCCATTGGTCAGGAACAGGGCTTCCGCCGCATCGAGAATGGCTTGGCGGGTCTGTTCGGCTTCTTCTTTCGTACGACGCATGGGCGATCTGGCTGGCAGTGGGTCTGCCACGCAGTCTAGCGCGCCTCGCCGCTTTTACAAACATGATTGTATGTAACTGCGCGATACTTCCGCTTCCACCGGATCAGGCTTCATGACTTTTCGCTTACTGTTGATTCTCGGGGCCCTCTCGGCCTTCGCTCCTTTCGCCATTGACATGTACCTGCCGAGCTTCCCGTCACTGGCCAGGTCGTTCGCCACCGACATCGAACATGTGCAGCTGAGCCTGGCGGTGTATTTCGCCGGCTTGGCCAGCGGTCAGCTGTTCTATGGCCCCCTCGCCGACAGATTCGGTCGCCGCCTGCCGCTATTGATCGGCATTGGCCTGTTCTGCCTGGCGTCGCTGGGCTGCGCCCTGGCACCCAGCCTGCCCTGGCTGATCGCCGCACGTTTCGTCCAGGCCCTGGGCGGTTGTGCCGGCATGGTGATCGCGCGGGCCGTGGTGCGGGATCTCTGCGAGCCCATGGCCGCTGCGCGGGCCTTCTCGCAGATCATGCTGGTGACCGGAATCGCCCCGATCATCGCGCCCTTCGCCGGCAGCCTCCTGCTCAGCACCTTTGGCTGGCAGGCCATCTTCGTCAGCCTGGCGCTGTTCGCCGCCGCCTGCGGCACGGCCGTGGCGCTCTGGCTGCCCGAATCCCTGCCGGCGCACCATCCGCGCCCGCCGCTGCGGGGTGCCTTGCGCAACTACCTGCGGCTGCTGCGCGATCGCACCTTCATCGGTCACACCCTCACCGGCGGCATCGCCATGGCCGGCATGTTCGCCTACATTTCCGGCTCGCCCTTCGTGCTGATCGAACTCTACGGCGTCAAACCCGAGCACTACGGCTGGGTATTCGGCCTCAACGCCGCCGGCTTCATCCTGCTGGGGCAGCTCAATGCCCGCCTGGTGGTCCGCCAGGGACCGGCCTTCTGGCTACGGCGCGCGGTGGTGGCCTATGCCGCGGCGGGGCTGGTCCTGCTGCTGGTGGGCGCCTTCCAACCCAAGGCGCTGCCGGTGCTGATGATCCCGCTGTTCTGCGCCATCGCCCTGCTCGGCGGCATCGTGCCCAACGCCTCGGCTTGCGCCCTGGCGGGGCAGGGCGCCAATGCCGGCAGTGCCTCGGCGCTGATGGGCAGTCTGCAATTCATCCTGGCGGCGCTGGCCTCCAGCAGCGTGGGTGCCCTGCACAACGGCACCGTGGTGCCCATGTGCGCGGTGCTGGCGCTCTGTGCGGTGGCGACCGCGCTGATGGCGCGCTGGACCCACAATCGCTCGCCTGCCTGAAGCGGAGTGGATTTTTCCCGGCGAGGCGGGTCAGATAGGCGAACCCTCACCCTTCCAGGGACGCCGACATGACCTTCGCCTACTGGTGCATCTTCCTTGTCTACCTCGTGCCCTATGGCGCGGCCTACTACGCCAAGTTCAAGGGCAGTGGCTTCACGCCCGAGGACAACCGGGATCCGCGCGGCTTCCTCGGCAAGCTGGAAGGGGCCCGGGCCCGGGCCAACGCCGCCCAGCAGAACGCCTTCGAGATCAATCCGCTGTTCGCCGCGGCGGTGATCGTCGCCCACGTCACCGGCGGTGCCGACCAGGGCACCATCAACTTCTGGGCCTTCCTCTTCCTGCTCAGTCGCATCGCCTACACCTGGCTGTACATTCGTGACCACGCCACCCGCCGCTCGCTGGCCTGGGCCGGTGGTTTCTTCTGCTGCCTCTGCCTGTTCATCGCCGCGGCCTGAGCCTGCGCTGAGCGGACGTCGTCGGTCTTGACCGGCGGCGTCGGCTACGGCTTCATTAGCGGCCTATCTTTCCTGGCCAACCGCCATGAACGCTGCTTCGCCCGCCCAGCAGGTGCTGGGGCATTTCGCCGAACTCGCCCAGCGCCGAGGCTATACGCTGGACAACGCCCAGCAGACGGCCATCGAACGCTTCGCCGTCTTGGCCGACGAGCTCCTGCGCCCGCGTCTGTTCCGCCGCCAGGCGCCACGCAGCCTCTATCTCTGGGGGCCGGTAGGGCGTGGCAAGAGCTTCCTGCTGGACGGCTTCTTCGCCGCCCTGCCATTCGCCGAGAAGCGCCAGGTGCATTTCCATGCCTTCTTTCGCGAACTGCACGAGCGGATGTTTCGCCAGCCGCCTGGCGGCGATGCCCTCGCCGCCAGCCTGGACGAGTTGCTCGAGGGTTGCCGACTGCTCTGCTTCGATGAATTCCATGTGCATGACATCGGCGACGCCATGCTCATCACCCGGCTGTTCAAGGCACTGTTCAGCCGCGGTGTGGTGCTGATCACCACGTCCAACTATCCACCCGAGGGGTTGCTGCCCAATCCGCTCTATCACGAGCGCTTCCTGCCGGCGATCCGGCTGATCGAGACGCGCATGGACATCCTTTCGGTGGCCGGTCCCCAGGACTATCGCGGCGCCAGTCCTGCCGAGCCCGATCCCTTCGGCATCGGTGCCTACCTCTGGCCGGGCAGCCCGGAGCAGCGCCAGGCGTTGGGGCTGCCGCCACTGGCCCAGACACGCGTGGAGGTGCCGGTAGGGCATCGCAGTCTGCCTGCCATCAGCGCCGCGGAGGGTCTGCTGCACTTCAGCTTCGCCGATCTCTGCGAAGGCCCCACCGCGGTCCTCGACTACCTGACCCTGAGCGAAACCTGGCAGCGGTGGCTGCTCGACGCCGTGCCGCCGCTGCGCGACGCCAGCCCCGCCGCCCGGCAGCGCTTCATCAACCTGGTGGACGTGCTATACGACCGTCGCCTGGCGCTGTTCCTGGTCAGCGCCGCGCCCCTCGACGAGACCCTGGCCGACAGCGACATCGCCGACATGTCGCGGACGCGCAGCCGGCTGTCCCAGCTGCGACAAATCGGGCCGGACTAGCGCTCGGCCTTCAGCTTCGCACTGTCGAGATGCCAGCGGCGCTGCTCGGCCGAGGCGCCGTCGACGTCGTTGACCCGACGCAGTTGATAGGTGCCGCTGAAGGTCTGGCGGGTGCCGTCGGCGAGGCGCGCCTTGACCGTCACCTGGATGCTGACATAGCTCGAGCCGGCCGCACCCTCGACCGGGCCCGGTTGGCCAAGCGTCACCTGCACGCTGCGGGTCCTGGCATAGCCCTGGCGGAATGTCTCGTAGCGGTTGCCGGGTTGGCCGTCGCTTCCCCATAGCTGCCAGGCGGTGCCGTAATCCCGCGCATCCAGCGCCCGGTAGTAACGCTGGACCACGGCCGCCGCCGCCTCGGCGCTGCTGGGCCGCGGACCGCAACCCGGCTCCTCGGCCGCTTCGCCATCGCCGAGCAGCGCGCAGCTGCGGGCGATCTCGTCCTGCATCAGGGCGCAGCTGTTGGCGGCGTTGCAGGGCGGATGGGTGGCCGGGGAGCGCGCACGACAGCTGGTGGCCAGGGCCTGGGCCGGCTCTTGTCCGAGTTCCTGGGCGCAACTGCGCGGCGCCCGCTCGGTGGCAGCCAGGGCATTGGTGGCAAGGGACAACAGCAGGAGAGAACAGAGCGGTAGGCGCAGGGGCATCGACGCGATCCTTGAGCAAAGCCCCAGCCTAGCAGGCCGAGGTCGGCGCGGAAAAAAGCACGCGGCGGTCATCCGTCGTCTGGCCAGTTGGCTGACGTAAAAGCGTCATACGGCCGGCGCAGGGTGAGTGGATCCCGTGTCGGAGTTCGTCCCATGCCTTCGTCCAGTCCAGTCGCCTCCCTGTCTCCGCTGTCCCATCCCCTGCACCGTTCGCGCAAGCCCGGTCCGCTGCGGATCGTGCTGTTCATCGTGCTCCTGCTGACCGGTCTGGCGGTGACCCTCGGCGGTATCCACAACGACGTCAGCGACGCCCAGTCCCCGCCCACTACTTGGCTGCCCTTCGCCGGCCTGGCGCTGGCGCTGGTGATCGCCCTTGGCTTCGAATTCGTCAACGGCTTCCATGACACGGCCAACGCCGTGGCCACGGTGATCTACACCCACTCGCTGCCGCCCAATGCGGCGGTACTCTGGTCCGGCTTCTGCAACTTCCTCGGGGTGCTGTTCTCCAGCGGCGCGGTGGCCTTCAGCGTCATCGCCCTGTTGCCGGTGGACCTGGTGGTGGAGATGGGGGCGGGCAAGGGCTTCGCCATGATCTTCGCCCTCCTGATCGCCGCCATCATCTGGAATCTCGGCACCTGGTGGCTGGGCTTGCCGGCGTCCTCGTCCCATACCCTGATCGGTTCCATCATCGGCGTCGGCCTGATGCACGCCTGGCTGGGCGGCCTGGACGGCAGCAGCGGCGTGGACTGGGGCCAGGTGGCCAAGGTCGGCTATGCGCTGCTGTTCTCGCCGCTGATCGGCTTCGTCTGCGCGGCGGTGCTGCTGGTACTGCTCAAGCGGATCGTGCGCGACCAGACGCTCTACCAGGAGCCGAAAAGCGCCGAGCCGCCGCCGCCGTGGATTCGCGGCCTGCTGATCCTGACCTGCACCGGGGTGTCCTTCGCCCATGGCTCCAACGACGGCCAGAAAGGCATGGGGTTGATCATGCTGATCCTGGTCGGCGCCCTGCCGACCGCCTATGCGCTCAATAGAGCCGTGCCGGCCACCGCCACCCCGGCCTTCGCCGCCGTGGCCGAGGTCACCGCCAGCGGCCTGCGCCAGGCGGCGCCCCAGGCCGCGCCTGCCGATCCCCATGGGGTGCTGCTGGAGTTCGTGCGCAAGCGACGGAGCGATCCCGAAGTGCTGCCGGCGCTGGCCGCCATCACCGACGACATCGCTCGTGAAGTGCGCCAGTACGGCGCCCTCAACAACGTGCCGGCGCAGAGCATGCCCAACGTGCGCAATGCCATGTACCTGGCGTCGGAATCCATCCGCCTGCTGGAAGAGGAGCATCTGCCGGGCCTGGCGCCCAAGGCGCAGGAGGATCTCAAGGAGTTCAAGCGGCAGATCGACCAGGCCACCCGCTTCATTCCGCTGTGGGTGAAGGTGGCGGTGGCCATCGCCCTGGGCCTGGGCACTCTAGTCGGCTGGCGGCGCATCGTCGTCACCGTCGGCGAACGCATTGGCAAGACCCACCTGACCTACGCCCAGGGCGCCTCGGCCGAGCTGGTGGCCATGGGCACCATCGGCGTGGCGGACGCCTTCGGCCTGCCGGTTTCCACCACCCACGTGCTCTCGTCCGGGGTGGCCGGGACCATGGCCGCCAACGGCTCCGGGCTGCAGGGGGGCACGGTGCGCAATCTGCTGCTGGCCTGGGTGCTCACCCTGCCGGTGGCCATGGCGCTGTCCGCTTCACTCTACTGGCTGCTGGTGCAGGTGTTCTGACACGGCCTCGGTCAGACAGCGGCGAAACAGCGCCACGGCCGGCAGGTCGCGTCCGGCGTGGCGGCTGATGACCTGCAGTTCGCGGTGGAAGGTGAGGGCGCCCAGGGACAGCCGACGCACCCGGGGATGCTCCAGCCAGAGGCCGGCGCAGGGCACCAGGGCCACGCCCAGGCCGTGCTCGACCAGCTTGACGATGGCGTCGAGCTCGTCCAGTTCGAGCACCTGGCGCACCACCAGGCGCTGCTCGCGCAAGAAAGCGCTGACCCGGCGACCACCGAAGGAGTGGCGGTCATAGCGAATGAAGGGCTGGGTTTCCAGCAACGTGCGCGGATCGTCGCCGGGCAGGTCGGGCGGGGCGATGAGTACGAAGGGCTCCTGCAGTAGCGCGCTGGCGTGCAGTTCCTTGGGCAGCTCGAAGGGGGGGCGGATCAGGATGGCCAGGTCCAGCTCGCCGGCGTCCACCTGGCTGAGCAGGCTGAGCGACACCCCGGGCACCAGACGCGGCTCCAGGCGCGGCGCCCGCTGGCGCAGCCGTACCAGGGTGCCGGGCAGCAGGCCGGTCTGGACGCTGGCGATGGCGCCGATGCGCAATTCGCCCTGGATCTCGTCTCCGGCGCCGGCCATGCGCGCGTAGGTGGCGAGGATCTCCTCGGCCAGGGGCAGGGCGCGGCGGCCGGCAGCATTGAGCAGGGCGCTGCGGCCGTTGCGGTCGAACAGGTCCACACCCAGATTCTGTTCCAGGTTGCGCATCTGGGCGCTCACGGCCGAGGGCGTGAGCCCCACGTGCAGACCGGCCGCGGCGAAACTGCCGTGGCGCGCGACGGCGAGCAGGGTCTTGAGTTCGCGAAGCATGGCGGTTGCCTGTAGCCCGGGCAGGCCACTGTAGCGAGCGTTGCGGCGAGCAACAAAATTTTTGTCGCTCGGAGGCAGGAAAATACGCTTTATGCCCAGGAAAACCTGGGGTGAGAATGACCACATCCCACCTCAACAGGATTTCCCGCCATGGCCCTGTCGCCCTTTCACCTTGCCATTCCCGTCTACGACCTGGCCGCCGCACGGCATTTCTACGGGGATGTCTTCGGCCTCGCCGAAGGCCGCTCCAGCGACCACTGGGTCGACTTCGACTTCTATGGTCACCAACTGGTGATCCACGAGCATCCCAAGACCGCTTCCCAGGAAGACGCCCATACCAATGCCGTGGACGGCCACAACGTGCCGGTGCCGCACTTCGGCATCGTGCTCGGCTGGGATGAGTGGGAAGCCCTGGCCGACCGCCTGCGCGCCCGTGAAACCCAGTTCGTCATCGAGCCCTATATCCGCTTCCAGGGCCAGGTCGGTGAGCAGGCCACCATGTTTCTCTTCGACCCCTGCGGCAACGCCCTGGAATTCAAGGCCTTCAAGGACATGAGCCAGCTGTTCGCCAAGTAAGGCCTGGGCGGCCCCCGGGCCGCTCGCCTGTGCCGCGACCGGAGCCTCGAGAATTCCGGCGCCTTTTCTCGTGATTCGTCTGCCCGCTGGTACCTCCCATGGAAACCGCGAGCCTTACCGGCATTCATTGCGCGGCGACCGCCGAATGGCGGATCCGGCCGCTGGGTGAGCGGCTGCTGGTGATCGAATCCCGTGCCGCGCCCTCCGCCGGCCTCAGCCGTCGCCTCGGTGCCCTCGCGGCCTACCTGGGCGAGCGGCAGGCCCGCGGCGAGCTGCCCGGGGTGAGCGATATCGTGCCGGCGCTCGCCAGTATCGGCGTGCATTACCGTCCCTGGCAGGTGGCGGGGCGGGCGGGTCACCCGACACCCTACGCAGCCCTCGGCACCCGCCTGATGGCCTTGCTGGACGAGGAGGGGGCCGCGGCCCTCCGACCGAGTCGACTGATCGAGCTTCCCGTCTGCTACGGCGGTGACTTCGGCCCCGATCTGGCCGCGGCGGCGGCCGCTTGCGGACTCTCCGAGGCCGAACTCGTCGCCTTGCACGGCGCCGAGGTCACGGTACTGATGCTCGGCTTCGCCCCCGGTCATCCCTATCTCGGGCACTACGACGAGCGCCTGGCGCTGCCGCGGAGGCGTGTACCCCGAACCCGGGTGGCGGCCGGCAGCCTGGGCCTGGCCAATCGCCAGAGCGTCGTCTATCCGCAGGCCTTGCCGGGTGGCTGGTCGCTGATCGGCCGTACGCCCTGGCGGTTGTTCGATCCCTGCGCCAAGCAGGCCTGCCGGCTGCGTGCCGGCGATAGGATTCGCTGCGTGCCCATTGATGCGGAGGCCTTCGCCGCCCTGCAGGAGGCGCAGCCATGACCCTGGAAGTGCTCTCGCCGGGACTGGCCAGTACCTTCCAGGACCTCGGGCGCCATGGCTATCAGCACTGGGGCGTGCCGGTGGGGGGACCGATGGACGAGGTGTCCCATCGGCTGGCCAACGTGCTGCTGGGCAATGCGCCCGACGCGCCGGTGCTGGAGATCACCTTGCTCGGTCCCACGCTGTATTGCCACGGGCGCTGCCGCTTGGCGCTGACCGGGGCCGACCTGGGGGCGACGCTGGGTGGCAGTCGCTGGCTGCCTGGTCAGACGCGAACCCTGGTGCCGGGCGACTACCTTGGCTTCGGCCGCCGCCGTTCCGGTGCCCGTGCCTACCTGGCGGTAGCGGGTGGCTTCCGCCTGGAGCGGGTGCTGGGCAGCCGCTCCACCAACCTGCGAGCCGGCTTCGGTGGCTGGCAGGGGCGTAGGTTGCAAAAGGGCGACCTGCTGCCGCTGGCAGGCAGCTTCGCCAATCCACCGCGCCTGGTGCTGCCGGACGGACTGGTGACGACCGACAGCGTGACGCCGCTGCGCCTGCTGCCAGGGCGCGACTGGTCGGCCTTCAGCCCTGCCGCCCAGGCGGCCATGCGCGAAGACCGCTTCACCCTCACCCCGCAGGCTGATCGCATGGGCTATCGCCTGCAGGGGCCCACCCTGGCGCTGGCCGCGCCGCGCGAATGCCTTTCGGAAGCCGTCGCCTTCGGCACCGTGCAGGTGCCGCCGGATGGCCAGCCCATCGTGCTCATGGCTGACCATCAGACCACCGGGGGTTATCCCTGTATCGCCCAGGTGGCTCAGGTGGATCTGCCACGTCTGGCGCAGTGCGTACCGGGCGACCACCTCAGCTTCACCTTCCTCGACCTGGCGGAGGCGCAGCGGCTGGATATCGCCCGCGAACGCGTGTTGACGGCGCTGGAAGGCAGCACGCGTAGCGCCTGAATCCTCGCGGATCGGCGCAGCAGACGCCGACCGTCATTCGCTTTTTCTCTGCCGAGCAACGTTCCCATCATAGAAGGATACGTCCATGTCTCGTGTGCTCTCTTCCGCTCCCCTCGGCACTTCCCTGGTCGACAACGAACACCTGGCGCGCCGGGCGGCGACCGCCGCCGCCACCGGTACCGCCATCGAATACTATGAGTTCGGCGTCTATGGCTTCATGGCCACCTTCCTCGGGCCGCTGTTCTTCCCCGGCGACGATCCCACCGCCGCGCTGCTCGCGGTGCTGGCGGTGTTCGGCAGCGCCTTTCTGGTACGGCCCCTGGGCGGGGTGCTGCTCGGTCGGCTGGGGGATCGACATGGACGACGCGCGGTGTTGCTGGCCACGGTGATCGGTATGGGGCTGGCGACCGCCGGGATTGGCCTGCTGCCTACCACGGCTCAGGCTGGTCTCCTGGCGCCCGTGCTGCTGGTCGCGCTGCGCCTGGTTCAGGGCTTCTTCGCCGGTGGCGAGGTGATCGGCGCCGCCGCCTTCGTCGCCGAGTCGGCCCCTCGGGGCCGCCGTGGCTTCTTCGGCGCCTTCACCCCGGTCGGGGTGGCCCTCGGGGGTGCCCTGGCGGCCATCGTCTGTGGCGTCACCACCACCGTGCTCGGTACCGAAGACATGCAGGCCTGGGGCTGGCGTCTGCCCTTCCTGCTGGCCCTGCCGCTGGTGGCGCTGTCCGCACTGCTGCGACACAACGTCGAGGAAACCCCGGCGTTCCGGCGCTTCCTCGCCCAGGCCCAACCGCCCAAGGCGCCGATCCGGGAAGTGCTGACCGAGCAACGCCCCGCGCTGCTCAAGGTCATGCTGCTGGCCCTGGGCCAGAACGCCGGCTATTGGGTCGGCCTGATCTTCATGAATCTCTATCTGACCACTCACCTCGGCTACCCCAAGGCGCAGGTGTACTGGATCATGGCCGGCGTGAGCCTCTGCGCGGCGCTGATGATGCCGTTCTGGGGCGGGCTGTCGGATCGCCTGGGACGACGTCGGGTGCTGACCCTGGGCTTCACCGCCTATGTGGTGCTGGTGATCCCCATGATGCTGCTCATGGCCCAGGGCAACATCTGGCTGGCCGCGCTGGCGGTGCTGGTGGCCGCTCTGCCCATGCCCATCGTCCAGTCGGTGGGCTATCCCACCTATGCCGAGCAATTCCCCACCCGCGTGCGTTACACCGGCATGGCCATCGCCATCAACCTCGGCGCCATTCTCGGTGGCGGTCTCACGCCCTATCTGGCCACCTGGCTCATGGCCCAGAGCGGCAACCTGCTGATGCCAGGATTCCTGCTGGTGACGGCGGCCGCCATCGCCTTGGTCACCCTCCGCCGGGTGCGGGAAACCGCCCAGGAGGCGCTGCAGTGACGCCGGTCGAATTGCGCTCGAGGATCGCCAGGGGCGAATGGATCACTCCGACCGCCGGGGTGCTCGACGACTACCAGCAGGCCAACCTGGTGATCGTGCCCCAGGCCCATGCCTATGCGCTGCTGCTGTTCTGCCTGCGTAACCCCAGGGCCTGCCCGATCCTGGCGGTGGGCGACGCGGGTGATCCCTGGGTGCCGCTGCCGGGGGCGGCCATCGACATCCGCACCATGCTGCCGCGCTATCGCGTCTGGCAACAGGGTCGGCTGGTCGCCGAACCAACGGACATCGAGGCCTACTGGCGGGACGACGCCGTCGCCATTCTGCTGGGCTGCAGCCACACCTTCGATGCGCCTCTGCGCCGCGCCGGCGTTCCGGTCAGTCCCGAAGCGCCGCCGGTCTATACCACCAACCGGCCCAACATAGCCGCCGGTCCGCTCGCCGGCACCCTGGCGGTGAGCATGCGCCCGGTTCCCCGCGAACTCGTGAGCCAGGCGGTGCTGGTCACCGCTCGCTATCCCAGTGGCCATGGCGCGCCGGTCCACATCGGCGATCCCCTGGCGCTGGGTATCGGCGATCTGCAGTCGCCGGATTTCGGCGTGGTGCCACCCTTGGGCGAGGATGACGTGCCGGTGTTCTGGGCCTGCGGGGTGACGCCCCAGCAGGTCCTGCCCCAGCTGGGCGCCGTCTACTGCATCGCTCACTATCCCGGTCACATGCTGGTGCTGGACCAGCGCCCGGAAGCCTTCGGCTAGTTCGGTCGTTCGGCCAGGGCGATGATTCACCGCTCCAGCCTAGGCAAACGCCGACGCAGCGGCCATGCTTGAGCCTTGCCCGTCGCCCGGTTGCCGTCATGAATGCCCGCCAGCCCTTCCTCGATCCCTATCACCAGACCATCCGCCAGCTGTCCGATCGCATCGTCGCGGCCCAGGCGCCGATTCGCATCCTCGATGCGGTGAAGTGGGACGACGGCGTGCGCCAGGGTTTCCTGGAGGGCAAGGGCAAGCGCCTGCCGGCGGTGGATCGGGCCTTCTACGAGGGGCGCCCGCTGGGCTTCGACGGCGATGCGCTCAAGGGCGAATTCCAGAGCATCGAGCGCGAAGTCACCCGCCAGCTCGGCCAGTTCAATCCGGTCGGCCAGATCATGAGGCGCATGTGCCGCGAGTACCGCATGGTGATCCGCATGCTGCAGGCGCGCGGCACCCCGGATTTCGGCCTGATCTCCCAGGAACTCTATGGCGCGGCCTCGGACGCCTTCCATGCCGGCGATCCGACCCTGGCCGACCTGGGCATGATGATGTCCAACTACCTGGACAACATCGCCCATCGCGGCGCCTTGGAAGACGAGCCCAAGACCCTGACCGCCAAGGACGCCGTGCCCATCCTGCAGGAACGGCTGAATCGGGTGTTCGGTGAGACGGAAGGCACCATCCGGGTGTTCGAATCCGATGGCATCGTCGCCGATGCTGCCGCCGGTGCCGACTACATCAAGGTGCGGGCCGACGCCCTGTTCAACGAACGCGACGTCCGCGCCCTGGAGGTCCACGAGGGCCTGGTGCACGTCGGCACCACCCTCAATGGCCAGAACCAGCCGATCTGCACCTTCCTGGCCAAGGGCCCGCCGTCGTCCACCGTGACCCAGGAAGGCCTGGCGATCCTCATGGAGGTGATCGCCTTCGCCTCCTATCCGACCCGCCTGCGCAAGCTGACCAATCGCACCCGCGCCATCCACCTGGCCGAGGACGGCGCCGATTTCCTCGAGGTGTTCCGCTTCTTCCAGGAGCAGGGCTACGACCTGGAGTCGGGCTACCAGAACGCCAGCCGGGTGTTTCGTGGCTCGACGCCGACCGGGCTGCCCTTCACCAAGGACCTGTCCTATCTCAAGGGCTTCATCCTGATCTACAACTACATCCAGCTGGCGGTACGCAAGGGCAAGCTGGAGCAGATCCCGCTGCTGTTCTGCGGCAAGACCACCCTGGAAGACATGCGCATCCTGCGCCAGCTGGTGGACGAGGGCGTGGTGGTACCGCCCAAGTACCTGCCGGCGCAATTCCAGGACCTCAACGCCCTGGCGGCCTGGATGTGCTTCTCCAACTTCCTCAACCACCTGAGCCTGGATCGGATCGAGGCGGACTACGCCAACATCCTCTGAGCATCCCTGCAGGCGCTGACATGAACAAGCCCCGGCAGACCGGGGCTTCTGGCTAGCGGCGCGGCGGCGCTGGCATCACTCGCCCTTGAAGGCAGCCGCGATGCTGGGCTCGCTGCCACCCGCGCGCGGGTCAGCCGAACGCTCCGGCACGAAGGCCAGGGCGCGATTGAGGGCGCCGCAGGCTTCCAGGCCGCTGGCGCGGGCGATGGCCTCGGCCACGGCGCTGCCGGGAATGGTCTCGTCGCGCAGCAACTGGTCGGTGATGTCGTCCAGCGCCGGCTTGAGTTCGGTGATCAGCGCCAGACAGCGGTGATCCAGGCTGTGCAGCAGCTGATCGGCAGCGGCGATGCTGGGCGCGGCGTCGAACTCGATGCCGGCATCGCGCAGGGCCTGCAGGCTCAGCAGCGAGCCGCTCGGGCCCATGCCCAGGGAGGCGACCATGGACAGTGCCAGCTTGGAAGCTTCCTGCAGATCCTGGGCGGCGCCCGAGGAGACCTCGTTGAAGTACAGCTGCTCGGCGCAACGACCGGCCAGCAGCATCTGGATGCGGCCTTCAAGTTCCGACTTCAGGTGCAGACGCTTGTCTTCGGTGGGGGTGATCAGGGTCACGCCCAGGGCCTGGCCACGCGGCAGCAGGGTGACCTTTTCCACCCGACCGACGTTGAGCACCGCGGCGACCAGGGCATGACCGGCTTCGTGCACCGCGATGCGGGTGCGCTCGGCCGAACCCAGCGGGGTGACCCCGACCGGTTGCTCGCCGATGCGGCAGGTCTCGATGGCCTCGACGAAGTGCGCCATGGTCACGGCGCTGGCGTTCTCGCGAGCGGCCAGCAGGGCGGCGTGGTTGCTGATATAGGCGATGGCCGCCGGGGTCAGGCCCACGGTGCCGCGGGAGAGGGCGGCCAGATCCAGCTCGCCTTCGCAGGGCAGCTTGCCGGCATAGAGTTCGAACAGGGCGCGGCGGTCTTCCAGACTCGGCAGCGGCACGGCGATGGTGCGGTCGAAGCGGCCTTCGCGGCGCAGCGCCGGATCCAGGGAGTCGGCGAAGTTGGTGGCGCCCAGGACCAGTACGCCGCTGGTGCCGTCGAACCCGTCCAGCTCGGTGAGGAACTGGTTGATGATGCGGTTGGCCTCGGCGTCGCTGGAGCGTGACTGCTCGGCGCGGCGACCGATGCCATCGATCTCGTCGATGAAGATGATGCAGGGCGCCTTCTTGCGCGCCGTGCGGAACAGCGACTTGACCTTCTGGATGCCGACGCCGAAGAACATCGACGAGAAGTCGCTGCCGGTCACCTGGATGAAGTGGGCGTTGCATTCGGTGGCCAGGGCCTTGGCCAGCTGGGTCTTGCCGGTGCCGGGTTCGCCGGTCAGCAGCACGCCCTTGGGCGGACGGGCACCCAGGGCGGCGAAGGCCTTGGGATTGCGCAGGCAGGTGGTGACGTCTTCCAGCGCGCGCTTGGCCTCGGCGGCGCCGACCACGTCCTTGAAGGAGATGCCGGTGCCCTTGCGGTGCAGCTTGAAGGGGCTGGCGAACCGAAGGGCCAGGGGCACGGCCAGCAACAGCAGGAGCAGATAGCCCGGCAGGTTGAACAGCAGGGCATCCAACCAGGGATGGCGCTGGCCCGACTCGCTCCAGGTGGCGATCGGGAACAGCGGCTCGGCCTGGGTGGCGTAATCGGCCAGCAGGCGATCGGCGACGCGCCCGCCGTTGTCGGTCACCGCGTAGTGCTCGCCGCGGGTGGTGTCGACGTAGAGGGTATGGTCACCGATCACGGCGCCACTGATGACCTTGGCGCGCAGATCGGCCAGCAGCACGGAGAAATCGCGCGGCTCCTGGGTCCAGCGTTCAGGGGCCTGCTGCACACCGGCGAGCATGGCCGTGGCGGTCGGAGCCGGAGTGGAGGGCTTGAGCCACCACCAGCAGGCCAGGCTGACGAGGGTGACGAGGGCGAGAACGCCGGCGATCAGCAGGCGCGGATACTTGGAAACGACGGACTTCTTCATTCACATACCGTTAGGGTCGGAGCGACATCGGACGCGGACTCCCGGATTATCGGCCTGTGGCGAAAAGGATGAACCTCAGTTCCCCGGAAAACGATGAGTGGACTCACCATCCGTCGAGTATCCCCACACTTTCGGCCTTTTCCGCGGTCCGCAAGACCCTGTTGTTTTGCCGCAGATGTCAGGAGACAACGCCTTCATGCCCCATCCCATCGATTGTCGAGACGGGCTCGCCGCCTTGCCGCAGGGGCTGCTCGACCACCTGCGCCAGGCCGCCGAGGTGCTGGTCCTGACCGGTGCCGGCGTGTCGGCGGAAAGCGGTATCGCCACCTTTCGCGAGGCGCTGACCGGGCTCTGGGCGCGCTTCGATCCGGCGCAACTGGCTACGACCGCAGCCTTCGTCGAGGACCCGGTCCGGGTCTGGAGCTGGTACGAGTGGCGCCGCGCCCAGGTGCTGGCGGTCCAGCCCAATCCCGCCCATCGCGCCCTGGCGGAGTGGGGTCACCGGCACGGACGGCTACACCTGGTCACTCAGAATGTCGACGACCTGCACGAGCGCGCGGGCAGTCACGAGGTCATCCACCTGCACGGCAGCCTGCACGCGCCGCGCTGTTTCGAGTGCGCCCGGCCCTTGGCATCGCCGGCGTTACCGGAAGGGGGGAGCAACTCGTGGCCCCGCCGCGCTGTCCCGCCTGCGGCGGTCTGGCCCGCCCTGGCGTGGTCTGGTTCGGCGAGGTGCTACCGGAAGAGGCCCTGGCCAGCGCCTGGGCCCTGGCCGAGCGCTGCGACCTCTGCCTGGTGGTCGGCACCTCCGGCTTGGCGCAGCCGGCGGCCAGTCTGCCGGGGGTGGCGCGCCAGCAGGGCGCCACGGTGGTGCGCATCGATCCGCAGCCGGCGGCGGATTTCAACGGTGACTGGCAGCTGCTGGGCGCAGCCGGGGTGATCCTGCCGGTGCTGCTGGAGCGCCTCCAGGACCTCAGTGCAGCGCCTGGCCACCAGTCCCCAGGGCATCCAGGGTGCGCTTGAGCGCGGTGTAGGCCTGACGCTGGTCGTCGTCTTCGGTCAGCAGGCCGTCGAACAGGGTGGCGACCAGGGCCGGATCCTGGGCGACGAAGCGATCGATGAGGACGTCGTTGTCCTGGCGCCCGGCGGTGATCAGCAGCACGGCGAGCTGGGCGACATAGCGCGCCGCCAGCGGATAGGCCTTGAGAAAGACCTTGAAGGGGGCATCGGACAGTCCTGGAGCGAAGCCCTTGGCCAGGCCCTGCTGGGCGGCGGCGATGGCCTGGCGGACGGCGTCCTGCCAGTTGCCGGCGGTTACCGCACCCGCCGGCAGGGCGCGGCGCATCTGACCCAGTAGGCTGTTGAGGAAGATGCGGCGGTTGGCCTGGTAGTCGTCATCGGTATCGAGCAGTTCGCGGCGAATACGGGTCAGGACGCGGTCGTCCTCGGCATCGGCGGTCACCGCCTGTTTGAAGGCCAGGGTCAGCTCGCGATCCAGCAGGCCGGGCTTGCGGCCCTCCAGCTCGGCCTGCAGCAGCGGGCCGCTGGAATCGGCGAAGAAGAAGCGTTCGGCGTGGGGTGCCAGGCGTTCGCGCAGGCGCGGCCATAGCTCCGCCGCGAACAGTTGCTCGGCCGTGCCGCCGGAGACGATTACCCGGTGTTGCGGGGCCTCGGCCAGATAGTCGAACAGCGCGGGGGTATCGAGCGCGGTGCGATCGACGATGAGGTAACGGTGCTTCACGGCAACTCCTGAACGCGACGGCCGCACCGGTCGGGGTACGGCGGGATGGCCGTTAGTCTATAGGAAGGTGGGAACGCTTGGCCCGGCCTTTGGCCTAATGACCCAGGGTGCAGCCCGCGACACCCTTCCTTTCGCGGCCGGAGGACACCAAGATGCGCAAGACCCCGCTGATCCTTGCCTTGAGCGCTGCCCTGGCCCTGGTGGCCGGTCCCAGCCTGGCCGCCAACAACAACGATGCCGGGGTGACCGGCAACGGCATCGGCGCGCCGGGCAGCTCCAACACCAGCAACAAAGACAGCGCGGACGACACTTCCACCGCCACGCCGTCCACCCAGAAGAAAGCCGACAGGACCCCGGCCACCAAGGCGCAGGGCAGCCAGCAGAAGCGCGTGCTCAATGATTGAGGCAAGCAAAAGGCGCCTCTCGGGGCGCCTTCGTTCGATCGCGGCGACTGGTCGCAGGAAGCGGCCTCAGCAGGCGCGGGTGTAGCGGACCTGCCAGTCGAGTCGCTCGTGGGTGGCCCGCTCGATCCGGGCACGGCTGTCGCAGATGAAGGCTTCCAGCAGGGAAGTGTCCAGCAGATCGACCCGAGCGATGCGTCGTTGCAGGAGCGCCGTGCCGTTGGGCGCATAGACCTCGACGTTGAAGGTCGCCTGATCCTGGGCGGTCATGGCGCACAGCATCGGTTGAAAAGCGCCCTTGATAATGGTGTTCGCATCCGTGAACTTCAGCGGCTCGGCCATCGCAATCACTCCTGTCAGCTATAACGCTTCGACCGATTCTTGCGGTACCCGTTCGACTTTCGCCACGACCGGCTGGCAGATTTGTGATGCAGGCGGTGGCGGCGCCCGTGGAGGAGACGGCCGGTCAGTTGATCAGGGTACCGAAGGCCTTGTCCGCCTCTATCACCTCGGGCAGTTCAGTCAGCAGAAGCTCCAGATCCACGCCTTCCAGCAGCGGATTGGCCAGGGCCGCCTTGGCCTGGTCGTTGATACCGCCGTGACGCCGCAGGACGAATGAAATCAGGCGCGCCTGGGCGACCATGCGCGCCGGGGCGGAATCCTCGGGCGCATCCTGGGGATGCAACTGGTAGGCGATGGCATGCTGGATCACCACCGGCAGCTGCCAGCGGCGGGCCAGCTCGGCACCCACCTCCGGATAGCCGAAGCCGATGGCCTGGTCGGCGGGCACCGGGGCGCGCTGCTCGGCATCGATGCGCACGGCGATGTCGGGCGCCGCGGTCCTGATCAGCAACTCGCCGATGCTGTGTAGCATGCCGCAGGTGAAGGCGGTCTCGGGATCGGCGCCGGCCTGGCGGGCGAGCACGCGGCAGATGCTGGCCACGTCGAAGCTGTGCTGCCAGAAATCCCGTGGATCGAAGCTGGGGTTGTGGCGGAAGGCCGCGGTCACCGCCGAGGCCAGCACCAGGGTGCGCAGGGCGTCGAAGCCCAGGCGGATGGCGGCGCCTTCGATGCTGGTGGACGGCCGCACGCCGCGAAAGCGTACCGAGTTGGCCAGGCGCAGGACCTTGGCCGAGAGCACCGGATCCAGCGCCAGGTTGCGGGCGACGTCTTCGATGCTGCTGTCGGGATCGTCGAACTGCTGGATCAGCTCCTGAGCCACCTTGGGAATGCTGGGAAGGGTATGCAGGTGATCGAACAGAGCATCGATTTCCATGATGGCGCCTGGTTGGTTCTATACCGATGGTGGGAGCTGATAAGTCGTTGAAAGGATGAACGAGGGCCTGGGCACTGCCAAGCCTAGTCGAAGATCCGCCAGCGAAGAGCTTAGCGGGCCGGGCGAGCGGCTTTGCAGGGCGAGCTGACCGGTGGCGTCATTTCGCCGCCGTCCGTTGGCTCGGTCCGCGCGCGGCCGTGGTCCTATGCGGGCTTGTCACAGGCGAAGAGATGAGCAGACGTCTATTGTCTTGCTTGAGTCCGCTTTCCGCCGCCGACGGGCCGAGAATGGGATAGCATCCAGTGATATCAGTTGGCCACTAAATTTGGCGTTCGAGTTGTGCAATGACTTATCAGACTCACATTCGCCAGATGCTGCAGTTGCCCAATGTGCTGGCGCAGAGCACCGGCATCCTGGGCTGGTTGATCAGCGTGCTGATCAACCCCTTCCTGACCGCCGGGGTACCGGCCTGGGGCTGGCTGGCCTTTGCCGGCATGATCGGCTCCTGCCTGGCCATGACCACCGCCCGGCGTTTCGCCGTCTGGCGGTTGTTCGCCCTGGTGTTCGTGCTGTTCGAGGCCCTGGCCTTCCGGTTCCAGATCCTGGGCATGGGCGAGGCCGGCCATGCCTGGATGATTCCCATGGCCATCGTCATCATCCTCGGCTCGACCATTCTGTTTTCCCATGTGCCCGACTACGGCATCGCGGCCGGCGCGGTCTGGCTGCTGCTGTTCTATGGCGAACTGGATACCATCACCGCGGCGGCCCTGCCGCTGTTCGTGGTGATGCTGGGGGCCAGCCTGGCACTGGGGCTGCTGCTCAATGCCACCTTCGTGCGCATCGTCGCCAGCACCCTGGAGCTCAAGGAAAGCTATCGGCTGCAGGCGGAAACCGATGCCCTCACCGGGATCAGCAACCGACGCGCGCTGATGCTGGACATGGAGCAGGTCTGCCGAGAGGGATCGCCGTCCTGGTATTTCGTCATGCTCGACATCGATGACTTCAAGCGGATCAATGACCGATTCGGCCACGACGTGGGGGACCAGGTGCTCAAGGAGATGGCCGTAACCTTGGGCAGGCACTTCCCGGGTGGGCGCTTCGGGCGCCTGGGCGGCGAGGAATTCGGCGTGCTATTGCAGGCCGAGGATGAGCGCCAGCTGGCGCAGCGACTGCAGGCGCTGCTGGACGACAGCCGCAGCAACACCCGCACCGGCAGCTGTTTTTCCTTCAGTGCCGGGGTGGCGCGCCTCGCCCCGGGCTATCAGCCCTCGGATCTGCTCAAGCAGGCCGATGGCGAACTCTATCAGGCCAAGCGCGCCGGCAAGGACCGGGTGCACTACCGCGGCGGCATGATCTGCGGCTAGGCCCGTCCGCACGGCGCCCTGGCCACGCCTAGAGCGCCTGACCTTCCGGCGGCGGATGGGTGCGATTGCGGCCCAGGTGCTTGGCGCGGTAGAGCGCGGCATCGGCGCTGGCCAGCAGGTCGGCGGGCTGGGGTGGCGGGGTCTGGCCGGGCGGCTGGACGGCGATGCCGAGACTGACGGTGATGCGGCCGAAGGGACTGGTGGCATGGACCACCTCCAGCACCTGCAGACGCTCCTGGACCATGTCGGCCACGCGCTGGGCGCCGCTTTCGTCGCAATTGGGCAGTAGCAGGACCATCTCTTCACCGCCGTAACGTGCCGCCAGGTCGCCCGGGCGCCGCGCCGCCGAAGCCACCACGCCAGCCACCGCCTGCAGGCAGCGATCGCCCGCGGGATGGCCATAGTGGTCGTTGTAGGCCTTGAAGTGATCGATGTCGATCATCAGCAGGCTGAGCGACTGGGCATTGCGTTGCGCCCGGGCCAGCTCCACCGGCAGCAGGTTGTCGAACTGCCGACGATTGCCCAGCCCGGTCAGGCTGTCCTTGAGCGTCAGCAGGTGCAACTCGTCATGGGCCTGGCGCAGGGCCATGGCGCTGCGTTCGCCGGCGCGGATCTCGCGCAGCAGGCTGAAGCCGAAGACCAGCATGCCGGCGATGATGAGGCCGACCACCGTCACCGATCTCAGCATGTCCTGGCGCCAGCTGGCGAGGACGTCGCTCCTGGAGATACCGGCCAGGGCCACCAGCGGATAGCCGTCCAGGTGCTGGAAGGCATAGAGGCGTTCCTGGCCGTCGAGCATGGCGCGCACCAGGGCGGTACCGTTGGGCGCCTGATTCACGTACTGGCGAAACAGGTCGCCGGTGGCCAGCGGGGTGCCGACGTGCTCGGGCACATAGGGGCGGCGGACCATCAGGGTACCGTCGTCCTGCGCCAGGGTGATGGCGCCACGGGCGTCCAGCTTGAAACGCTCGTAGTAGTCGACGAAGTACTGCAGGCGGATGGTGGCGAGCAGGACACCGGCGAAGCGGCCGTCGCGGTCCTCCAGGCGGCGCGAGACCGGGATGATCAATTCGTGGGTGCTGCGGCTCTCGATCACCGTGCCGACGTGCAGCACGTCGGCGGCGTGCTGGCGGTGAAACTGGAAGTACTCGCGATCGGCATTGCTGGCCCGGGGCGGCTCGCTGCTCTTGTCGGTCACCCGCCAGCCGCCGTCGCGATCGTAGATGAACAGCCCGTGCAGTTGCGGCAGAAGGGCAGCCTGGCGCGCCAGCAGGCGATGCACGCGGGGACGATCCAGCTGATCGAGGGGTTGATCCTCCAGGCGGTCGCGGATGCTGACCAGCAGCGAATCCGCTTCCTTGATGGCGTCGTCGGCATGCTGCGCCGCCGCCAGGGCGATGTTGCCGACGTCGCTGCGCGCGCTGGCGAAGGCATTCTGGTAATTGCGCCATACCTGCCAGGACTCCAGCGCCAGGATCACCGCAACGGCACAGACCAGCAGCCACAGCGCCCGGCGCTGGGTGGCCGGGTTGCGCGGCGGGAGGGGGGTATCGTCGGCGTCGACCATGGCGGGGTAGCTTCCTCGGCCTCGGTGTGCAGGAGATCGCGAGTCGCGCGATTCAGGCCACTACACAGGGATATAAGTCAGACAAGTCTACAGTTTCGTCGGAATCTTGCAGAGCGCACGAATCCCCGTGGCGCAGCCGTGGTCACTAGCGATACAGCCGTCCTTGGGATGGCACCCAGCCAACTGTCCGACCGGGAGGTCAAAGATGTCGCAGATCGCCGAACAGATCGTCAAAGACGCCATGCAGCGTATCGAGGAGAACGAGTCGCAGCATGCCGCCGATCCCGTGCGCAACTTTTCCCTGACCCTGACCGATCCCGCGGAGATCCAGGTCGGCGCGGAAATCTACTTTCTCTTCGAACAGCGCCTCAAGGGTTTCTATCCGGACGCCCGGGTCGTGGTGCGTGGCCATGCCGCCGAGGGCTACAACATCACCGCCCAGGTCGAGCGCCGCCGCTCGGCCTGACGGCCAGGCCCTCACCTCGTGCTAGGTGCGGGCCAGCTTGACCAGTTGCCGGGCCAGTAACGGCCCGGTCAGCACCACCCCGATCAGGCGCAACGCCTGCATGGCCAGCACCAGGCCGACGTCGGCATGGGCATCCACCGCGATGATGGCCATGGAATCCAGTCCGCCGGGACTGGTCGCCAGATAGGCGGTGAGAAAATCCACATGCATCAGCTTCGCCATCAGCAGTGCCGAGAGGGCGCAAAGGCCGATCAGCAGCAGCGAGGCGAAGATCATCTTCGGCAGAGCGCGCCAGACATAGGCGACCGTGGCCCGGTCGAATCTCAAGCCCACATAGCAGCCCATGGCGCCATAGGCCGCCGCGAGCAGTAGATGGGGCAGGGTGATGTCCAGCCAGCCATTGAGTTGCAGCAGGGTGCCCAGGGCGATGGGCAGCAGCAGGGCGCCGGCAGGAAACAGCCGGCCGCCCAGCCAGCTGCCGGCGAGGGCCACCGCCAGGGTCAGGGCCAGGTTGAAGGCGAAGTGGCCGTCCAGGCTGACCACCGTCGCCTGATGGCCGGTGCCGCTGCCTTCGGCCCCCAGCAACCGACCGACCAGGGCACTGATCAGGACCACGCAGACCACCCGGACATACTGCATGGTGGCGACGATGCGTGGATCGGCGCCGTATTCCTCGGCCATGGCCACCATGGCGGCAGCGGCGCCCGGCGTGGTGCCCCAGGCAGCGGTACTGCCGGGCAGACCACCGAAGCGCACCAGCAGGGCACCGGTGAGCAGGCTGAGCAGCACGGTCAGGGCGGTGGCCAGCAGCATCACCGGCCAGTGTTCGGCGACCGTGAGCAGCACCGCAGCGGTCATGGCATGGGCGATCAGGCAGCCCACCACGCCCTGGCCGGTCTGGAACAGCCGGCGGGGCAGGCGGATGGTGGCGCCGCAGACGCCAAAGGCGATGGCCACCAGCATGGGGCCGAGAAAGAGAGCGGCAGGCACCTGCAGCCAGCTGAGTCCGCCACCGACCAGGGCCGAGCAGAGGATCAGGGCAAGCCATTGCAACAGGGGCGGGTAGGGCGAGGGGGTAGACGGGGTGGACAATGCGGTCTCCGGACAGCGGGGGACCGGCGCGGCGTACCGACCCCAGGGCCGGCACGAGGCCGACCCCGGGGCGATTATACGACCTTTGTGGCTTTCAATGGCCTTTCGGTCGTCGAAAAAACCGCCCGATCAACGCACCAGGTGCAGGAACTGCAGGTGACGCTCGTACTGGTCGAGCATGTCGTTGAGGATCTGCTCGCGGCTGTAGCCCACCAGGTCGTAGTCCTGGCTGCCCTCGGTGAGGTGCACCTCGGCCCGGTAGTAGCGACGATTCTTCAGATGCAGGCCGCCGATGCCGGCGCGGGCGAAGGAGGGCGTGAAATAGCCCTGCATGATCACCTGATAGATGAAGGGGTGCTCTTCGCCGTGGCCGATGATGAGTTGCAGGTTGGCGTTGGTGGCGTCGAACTGGGTCTCCACCACCAGCCCCTTCTCCCGCGAGACCTCGACCATCTCTTCCATGGCCGGGCGCACGGTGCTGTCCATGAAGCGATAGACCTCGTCGCGCGAGGGGAAGTACACCGCCTGGGACAGCCGCTGGCGCCAGCCGCCATGACGCGCCTTGCCGTTGGTCGCCACCGGGGCCAGGGAATGCAGCCGCGCCCGCTGGCGCTGGGATTCCAGGTGCAGCGCCTTGTGCAGGCCCCACATCATCAGCAGCACCACCACCGAGAAGGGCAGCGAGGTCAGCACCACCGCCGATTTCAGTGCATCCATGCTGCCGGCGAACAGCAGGCCGCCGGTGACCAGGGCCACGGCCGCGCCCCAGAACACCCGCAACCACTTGGGACCGTCTTCGTCGGCTTCACCCCCCGTGGACGACAGGGTCGAGAGCACCACGGTGCCGGAGTCGGCCGAGGTGACGAAGAAGACGAAACTCACCAGCACGGCGACGCTGATCACTGCGCGGCTGGCCGGATAGGTCTCCAGCACCTGGTAGAAGGCCATGGCCGGATCGGTGAGGGCGGTCTGCGCCAGACCGGTCATGCCCTGGCCGAGCACCAGTTCCAGGGCGCTGTTGCCGAAGATCGACAACCACGCCAGGGTGAAGCCCAGCGGGATGAACAGCACGCCGAAGACGAATTCGCGGATGGTGCGGCCGCGGGAGATACGGGCGATGAACAGCCCGACGAAGGGCGCCCAGGCGATCCACCAGGCCCAGTAGAACACCGTCCAGCCGCCGAGCCAGTCGGACGGTTCGTCATAGGCATAGAGGTCGAAGCTCTTGCCCGGCAACGCGGCGAGATAGTCGCCGATGTTCTGGATCAGGGTGTTGAGCAGGTGCTGGGTCGGACCGGCGAACAGCACGAACAGCAGCAGGGCGACGGCCAGCACCATGTTGATGTCGGACATGATGCGCACGCCCTTGTCGACGCCTGACACGGCCACGGCGATGGCCGCGCCCATCATCAGCACGATGAGGATCAGTTGCACCCAGTGGCTGTGGCTGATGCCGAACAGGTAGTCGAGACCGGCATTGAGGTGCAGCACGCCGAAACCGAGGTCCGCGCCCAGGCCGAAGATGGTGGCGATGATGCCGAAGGCGTCCACGGCGTGCCCGATAGGCCCGTTGATGCGCTTGCCGATCAGCGGATAGAGCGCCGAGCGTAGTGCCAGCGGCAGGTTGTGGCGATAGGCGAAATAGGCCAGGGCCATGGCCACCAGAGCGAACACGCCCCAGCCGTGCAGGCCCCAGTGCAGGAAGAGGATCTGCATGGCCTGGCGCGCCGCTGCCGGATTGCCGCCTTCGCCGGCCGGCGGCTGGGCGAAGTGGGTCAGGGGTTCGGAGACGCAGAAGAAGAACAGGGTGATGCTGATGCCGGCGGCGAACAGCATGCCGGCCCAGGACAGATAGCTGAACTCGGGTTGGTCGTGGTCGGCACCGAGCTTGATCTTGCCGTAGCCGGACAGGGCGGTGACCACCACGAACACCAGATAGAGCGACATGGCCAGCAGGTAGTACCAGCCGACCGTATTGGCGGCCCAGGTCTGGGCCTGCAGCAGCCAGGCGCCGGCCTGTTCGGGACGGCCGATGACCACCAGGGAAAACAGCAGGATCACTGCGGCCGCGCAATAGAAGGCGGGAGGATTCAGCTTTACGGTGCCGGATGAGGGCGTCGCACTCATGAGGACTCCTTGCGAACTGCCAAAGGGAAGAAAGCTTTTTTAATTGATCGTTCGATTAAAAAAGAATACCACAGGCGACCCCCGAGGTGAACGCTTCGAGTCAGCGAGGCGTTGAAAGTTGCCGTCTAGAGGGTTTGCTCATGCCGGTGGTCGACTTTGGTCGAGCCGGGGCCGAATGGTCAGAACCGTGACCTCTTGGCAAAGTCTGTTAGGTATGAATCAGGCATCTTCTCCCTTCGGCTCCTATCGTCCACTACTGCTTCTGGTAGAGGACGAACCCTTGCTGCGGGAGTTGGCCACCGAGGCCCTGGAGTCGCTGGTGGACCTCCAGGTGGTGGCCGTGTCGACCGCCGATGCGGCCCTGTGCTATCTGGAACAGAACAGTGCACGCATCGATGTGCTCTTCACCGACGTGCGCATGCCGGGGCGCCTGGATGGCGAGGCCCTGGCCCAACTGGTCTCCCAGCGCTGGCCGCACATCCCGGTGATTCTCACCTCCGGCGATCGCCTGACCGTCCCCCGCGGCGCCGGCCGCACCCGCTTCATGCCCAAACCCTGGCATATCGACGACATGGCCAATTGCGTCAACGAGGCGCTGGGGCAGAGTCGGGTGGCGTAAGGGCGCGCGCGGTAGGGTATCGAGGGTCGACTATCTCGGCACCGTAGCGTGGAAAACGGCGTAGCCTTTCCCGCAAGTAGCCTCGTCGCACGCCGTTCCCTCACCCCAACCTTCTCCCTGAGGGAGAGGGGGCTATCCGCGCAGGTGTTCATCCATATCCATTCCTGCAGGATGACGATCAGCTGTCATGCCGGCAGCCGTAGGAGCGGCCGCGATCGGCTCGCCCTACGGCTGCCATTGCGGATCCTTGCCGCTCAGCTTGCGATCGAGGAAGAAGGCCGTGCTGATCAGGGCCAGGTGCGACAGCGCCTGGGGCAGGTTGCCGAGGGGGTAGCCACGCTTGTCCAGTTCCTCGGCATAGAGACCCAGGGGGTTGGCGTAGCCCAGCAGTTTTTCGAACTCCAGGTGGGCTTCGTCGACGCGACCGGCGCGGGCCAGGCATTCGACGTACCAGAAGGAGCAGGCGACGAAGGCGCCTTCTTCGCCTTTGAGGTTGTCCGCCGGGGTGTCGACCGGGTTGTAGCGGCGGATCATGCCGTCATAGGCCAGGTTGGTCTTGATGGCGTCCAGGGTGGACAGCCACATGGGATCGGTGGCGCTGACGAAGCGCACCAGCGGCATCAGCAGCAGGGCGGCGTCCAGGCTCTTGCCGTGGCGGGTCGAGGTGAAGTGACCCTGTTCGGCGTTCCAGAAGTTGTCCCAGATGTCTTCCTGGATGGCGGCGCGTGCGGCGTACCAGCGCTCATAGGGCATCGGCAGCGAGCGCTTGACCGACAGCCGCATGGCGCGGTCGATGGCCACCCAGCACATCAGTCGTGAATGCAGGAAGTGCTCGGGATCGCCGCGCATCTCCCAGATACCGGCATCGGGCTGGTTCCAGTTCTCGCAGACGTGGTCGATCATCCGCACCACGCCCTTCCAGCCATGGTGGGAGATGGCTTCGCCATACTTGTTGGACAGGTAGATGGCGTCCATCAACTCGCCATAGATGTCCAGCTGGACCTGCTGGTAGGCCTCGTTGCCGATGCGCACCGGACTCGAGTCGGCATAGCCGGCCAGGCGGTCGAGGGTTTCCTCGGGCAAGTCCAGGCCGCCGTCCAGGCGATACATGATCTGCAGCTTTTCCGGGGCGTTGTGGCTGTTTTCCACGCACTGGCCCACCCAGTGGGTGAAATCCTTGGCTTCCTGGGTGTAGCCCAGGCGCATGAAGGCGTAGACGGTGAAGGAGGCGTCGCGGATCCAGGAGGCGCGATAGTCCCAGTTGCGCTCGCCACCCAGGGCCTCGGGCAGGCTGAAGGTGGCGGCCGCGGCGATGGAGCCGTGCTTGCAGGAGGTCAGCAGCTTCAGCGCCAGGGCCGAGCGGGTGACCATCTCGCGCCAGCGACCCTGGTAGTGACTCTTGGCCGCCCAGGAAGTCCAGTAGGAGAGGGTATCCTCGAAGCAGAGCTCGCTCTGTCCGGCGACGACCTTGTCGTCTTCCTCGCAGCCGAAGACGAAATCCAGTTGTTCACCCTGGTCCAGTTCGAACTCGGCCAGGGCGGCGTTGCCCTCCACCTGCAGAGGGACGCTGGACGCCAGGCGCAGGGTCGGCTGGCCAGCGGCCTCGAACAGGGCACCGCCATCCACCAGGCGCGCCCGGGTCTCGGCGCGGGCATAGTCGTGGGCCGGGGCGCAGACCAGGCGGAAGCGGCAGCGTCCGGCCACCACCTGCACGCGGCGGACGATGCGCGGCTGGGTGTCCTCGCTGCTGCACACCGGCATCAGGTCGGTCACCTCGGCGACCCCTTCCGCCGACAGCCAGCGGGTCTGCAGGATGTTGGTATCGGGTAGGTAGAGTTGCTGCTCGCGGGCATCGTCCCAGACCGGCGCCAGGCTGAAGTAGCCGGCCTTCTCCGAGTCGAGCAGGGCGGCGAACACCGAGGGACTGTCCAGGTTCGGCCAGCAGAAGTGGTCGATGGTGCCGTCGGTGGCGACCAGGGCGCAGGTGCGCAGGTCGCCGATGACACCGTGGGCGCCGATACTGCGGCGGCCCTGCACGGAGGTGGAATCAGCCATTGTCTTCGAATCCCGGATAGAGGCACATGCCGCCATCGACGAACAGGGTGGTGCCGACGATGTAGTCGGCCAGGTCGCTGGCGAGAAAGACCGCCGCGTTGCCCACGTCGTCGACATGGCCGACGCGCTTGTAGGGGATCAGCCTGAGCAGTTCACGCGCCTTGGCCTCGTCACCGGTCACCTCTTCGTTGATGGCGGTGGCGATGGCGCCCGGGGCGATGCTGTTGACGCGGATGCCCTCCGCGGCGACTTCCTGGGCCAGGCTGCGCATCAGCAGGTTGACCCCGCCCTTGGACGCGGCATAGTTGACGTGCCCGGCCCAGGGAATCACCTCGTGCACCGAGCTCATGTGGATGATCTTGCCCAGGGCACGGGAGATGTTCTCGTCGCGGCCCTGCTGGCGAAACTGGCGGATCGCCGCCCGGGCGCAGAGGAACTGGCCGGTGAGGTTGGTGTTGATCACCGTGTTCCAGTCCTCGAGCGACATGTCGGCGACCGCCGCGTCCTTTTGCAGGCCGGAGTTGGCGACCAGGATGTCCAGGCGGCCGAAGGCTTCCAGGGTGCGGTCGAACAGGGCCTGGACCGCGGCCTCGTCGCCGACGTCACCGCCCACGGCGATGGCCCGGCCGCCGGCGTCCTGGATGCGCCTGGCCAGCTCTTCCGCCGGTTCGGCGCTGGAATGGTAGTTGATGGCGACGGCGGCACCGGCCTTGGCCAGGGCTTCGGCGACGGCGGCACCGATCCCGGAACTGCCGCCGGTGACCAGGGCGACCTGGCCGTTGAGGGAAAGCTGCATGTCCAGACTCCTGCACGGGAAAAGGTGTCTGACTGCTGACCGCCATGCTCGCGTCTAGGTTCAGCCCGCGAGCGTTGCCGGATGTTCAGGCCGAGGCCGTGCGGAACAGGCTCATGCGGCGCTCCAGATCCTCGGCCAATTCGGTCAGCTGGCGACTGGCCCCGGCGATCTGCTGCGAACCGCTGGCGGTTTCCAGGGTGGCGGTGTGGATGCGATTGATGTTCTCGTTGACCTCCTCGGCCACGGCGGTCTGCTGGGCCGCGGCGGTGGCGATCTGGGCATTCATGGCGTTCACCGAACCGACGTCCGCCTGGATGGCCGCCAGGGCCGCGACGGCGCGCTGGGTCAGCTCGGCGGTCTGGTGGGCCTGGCCGCGGCTCTCTTCCATCTGCGCCGAGGCGCGCCCGGCGCCTTCCTGCAGGGTGGCGATCATGGCGCGGATCTCGCGGGTCGATTCCTGGGTGCGGGTAGCCAGGTTGCGGACCTCGTCGGCCACCACGGCGAAACCACGGCCCTGCTCACCGGCACGGGCGGCCTCGATGGCGGCATTCAGCGCCAGCAGGTTGGTCTGCTCGGCGATGCCGTTGATGACGGCGACGATGTTCTCGATGCTGGCGCTGTCGCTGGACACCTGCTGCACGGTGACACTGGCCTGCTCCAGGGCTTGTACCAGCTGACCGATGGCCTGGCCGGAACTGGCGACCAGCCGGTTGCCGGTGTCCACCTGGGCACTGGCATTGCCGGTGGCCTGGGCGGCCTGGGCCGCGTAGCCGGCGACTTCGCCGATGGTGGCGGCCAACTCGGTGACCGCCGCGGCCATGTGCTGGGCCTGGTTGGACTGCACATCGGTGTGGCGCTGGTTGGTCTGGGCGGTGCTCTGCAGCTGGGCCGCCGCCGCGGCGACCGAGCTGGCGGTATGGCGCACCTGGACGATGGTCTGGCCCAGGTGTGCGGTGGCGCTGCCCAAGGTGCCCATGACGCTGTCCGGGTAACGAGTGGCAGGGCGCTCGTCCAGACGGCCCTCGGCCAGCCGGCGGATGGCGGCGGCCACGGCGTGGGGTTCGCCGCCCAGGGTCGCGCCCATCTGGCGAATGATCATGATGGAGACGGCGATGCTCAGCAGCAGGGCGAGGGCGCAGGTCACCAGCATCAGCCAGCGGAAGCCGCCGGCGATGCCGCGAACCTCGGCCAGATGACCGCTGGCGATGGCTTCCTCGTGATCGATGAGCGCATTGATGCGCTTGAGCCACTCGACATAGGCCGGCGAGACGCGCTCCAGGAGGAACACCCGGGCGCCTTCCAGATCACCGGCCTGGCGCATTTGCAGCAAGCGATCGGTCAGGGGCAGGGCGGTACCCTCGATGTCCTTGATGGCCGCCAGCAGGCGCTGTTCCTCGGCGGTGGCGCCCTGGCTGGCATACAGCTGATCCATGGGCTCGGCGGACTGGCGATAGAAGGCCTTGAGTCGGTCGATGTCGACCAGGCGGCTGGCCAGGGGCGCGGCGTCGTGGATCAGCACCGTATCGCGAATGGCGATGGCGCGATCGTGCACACTGCCGCGGAAGTTGATGGCATAGCGCTGCTTGACGCTGGCACCTTGGCTGACGGCAGTCAGGGTGTCGTCGATGACGCCGACGCGCTGGACGCCAACCAGGGTGATCAGCAGCATCAGCACCAGGATCAGGCCGAAGCCCAGACCCAGGCGGGCGGCCATGGAAAGGGGGGTACGCATGTGAACCTCAACGCTTGAACGGTGTGACATGGATCACATTTTTCGGCAAAGGTTTGCGCGATAAGGTTCTTCAGGGGCGAGCGGTCATCCCCTGGGTATGAATGGCCCCTGGGAGGACAGGGCTGGATTCAGCTGTCCTGACGTGGCTCCGTCAGCCGGTCGCGCCTGGCCAGACCCGGGAACAGCTTCATCCAGGCCCCGGTGATCACCAGGGTGCCGACGCCACCCAGCACCACCGCGGGCACCGTGCCGAAAAAGTGCGCAGTGACCCCCGACTCGAATTCGCCGAGCTGGTTGGAGGCACCGATGAACAGGCCGTTGACCGCACTGACCCGGCCGCGCATGGCATCCGGGGTCTCCAACTGGACGAAGGAGCTGCGGATCACCACGCTGACCATGTCGGCGGCGCCCAGCACCACCAGGGTGCCCAGCGAGAACCATAGCGAGGTGGACAGCCCGAAGGCGATGGTGGCCACGCCGAACAGCGCCACCGAGCCGAACATGATGCGGCCCACGTGGCGATTGAGACTGACATAGGCGAGCAGAAAGGACATGCCCAGGGCGCCCACGGCCGGTGCCGAGCGCAGCAGGCCCAGGCCCCAGGGTCCGGTGAGCAGGATGTCGGCGGCGAACACCGGGAGCAGGGCGGTGGCGCCGCCCAGGAGCACGGCGAAGAGATCCAGGGAAATGGCGCCGAGCACGTCCGGGCGACTCCTGATGAAGCGGATGCCGGCCAGCAGGTTGTCCAGGGTCGGCTTTTCCTTCTGGCTGGGCGTCTGCCGCGCCGGCAGGCTGGAGACCAGCAGGATGGCGATGCCATAGAGCACCAACGCCGGGCCATAGACCCAGGCGGCCCCCAGGGCATAGAGCAGCCCGCCCAGGGCGGGGGCGATGATGGTGGCGCCCTGCATGGCCGAGGCCGCGGCGGCGATGGCGCGGGGAAAGATCGAAGGCGGCACGATGTTGGGCAGCAGCGCCTGGGTGGTGGGTTGCTCGAAGGCGCGGGCGGTGCCCAGGCAGAAGGCCAGGATGAAGATCAGTTCGCGGGTCACCGCCTGGTTGAGGCTGCCCACCAGCAGCACCAGGGCGATCAGTCCCTGGCCGGCCTGGCAGAGGGCGGCGACCCGGCGGCGGTCGTAGCGGTCGGCGACATGCCCGGTGTGCAGCATGAACAGCACCCGTGGCAGGAATTCCACCAGCCCCACCAGGCCGAGGTCGAGCACATTGCCGGTGAGGGAATAGAGGTGCCAGCCGATGGCGACGGTGAGCATCTGGAAACTGCCGGCGGTGCAGATGCGGGCGAACCAGAAGGCGACGAAGGGACGGTGGTGACGCAGCTGCAGGGTATCGCCGGACATGGCAGGGGGCTCGCGAGGGCAGAGGCGGCATCTTAAGCCACCCCGAGGCTGATCGTCATACAACTGCGGGGGTGCGACAGCCTGCCCGATGCGACATCGAACCACGTAAGCAAATGTATCGAGGAGGACTATTCTAAAGCCTGACGTTGATCCCCGTCAGCTTCCGACCTGGCCCTTTGGGCTAGCCGCGGTGGCGCCTTTTTAGCGTCCCGCTAGAACCCCCGGCGACGCCGGAGGTTCGAACCTCGGTCAGCGTCAACTCGACCGGCTGCTCTCGACGGCCGGCGTGCCTGAGAGGAATAGCTATGTTCGGCCTCGAAGCCCTGGATCTCGCCCGGATCCAGTTCGCCTTCACCGTGTCCTTCCACATCGTCTTCCCGGCGCTGTCCATCGGCACCGCGAGCTTTCTCGCCGTGCTCGAAGGGCTGTGGCTGAAGACCGACAACCACGTCTACAAGGATCTGTATCACTTCTGGCTGAAGATCTTCGCCATCTTCTTCGGCATGGGCGTGGTGTCCGGTCTGGTGATGGCCTATGAGTTCGGCACCAACTGGAGCGGCTTCGCCGACTATGCCGGCGCCGTGACCGGCCCCTTGCTGACCTACGAGGTGCTCACCGCCTTCTTCATCGAGGCCGGTTTCCTCGGCGTCATGCTGTTCGGCTGGAACCGCGTGGGCCGCGGCCTGCACTTCTTCTCGACGGTGATGGTGGCTATCGGCACCCTGATGTCGACCTTCTGGATCCTGTCCTCCAACAGCTGGATGCACACCCCGAGCGGCTACGAGATCGTCGACGGCCGCATCGTCCCGGTGGACTGGCTGGCGGTGATCTTCAACCCGTCGTTCCCCTTCCGCTGGGCGCACATGACCATCGCCGCCTACCTGTCGGTGGCCTTCCTGGTCGGCGCTTCGGCGGCCTGGCACCTGTTGCGCGGCAACGACAACCCGGCGGTACGCAAGATGTTTTCCATGGCCATGTGGATGGCCCTGCTGGTAGCCCCCATCCAGGCCTTCGTCGGTGACGCCCACGGCCTCAATACCCTGGAGCACCAGCCGGCCAAGATCGCCGCGATGGAAGGCCACTGGGAGAATCCCCCCGGCGAGGCGACCCCGCTGATCCTGTTCGGCTGGCCGGACATGGAGCGCGAGGAAACTCGCTTCAAACTCGAGATCCCGGTGCTGGGCAGCCTGATCCTCAAGCACAGCCTCACCGAGCCGATCCCGGCGCTCAAGGACTTCCCCAAGGAAGACCGGCCGCCGGCCTATGTGGTGTTCTGGTCGTTCCGCATCATGGTCGCCCTGGGCATGCTGATGATCGCCGCCGGCCTGTGGAGCGCCTGGCTGCGCTGGCGCGGCACGCTGTTCGAGACCCGCGGCTTCCTGCGCCTGGTCACCTGCATGGGGCCGGTCGGCCTCATCGCCCTGCTGGCCGGCTGGTTCACCACCGAGGTGGGCCGCCAGCCGTGGATCGTCTACGGCCTCCTGCGTACCAAGGACGGGGTGTCCAACCACAGCGTCACCCAGCTGAGCATCACCCTGGTGGCCTTCGTGGTGGTCTATTTCGCCGTGTTCGGCATCGGCACCCTCTATGCCCTGCGCATGATCGGCAAGGGTCCGCACACCGGCGAGGGTGATCTTTCCACCACCGGTGGCCCCGGTACCGATCGCCATCCCAAGCGTCCGCTGTCCGGCGCCGATGGCGGCCTGGAAGAAGACAATCCCAATGACCAGCTGACCGGAGACCGCACATGAACGGCATCCCTGGCATCGACCTCCCGCTGATCTGGGCGATCATCATCATCTTCGGCCTCATGATGTACGTGGTCATGGACGGCTTCGACCTGGGCATCGGCATCCTCTTCCCCTTCGTCAAGGGCAAGGAAGATCGCGACGTCATGATGAACACCGTGGCACCCATCTGGGACGGCAACGAGACCTGGCTGGTGCTCGGCGGGGCGGGGCTCTATGGCGCCTTCCCGCTGGCCTACTCGGTGATCCTGCCGGCGCTGTACCTGCCGCTGATCTTCATGCTGATCGGCCTGATCTTCCGCGGCGTGGCCTTCGAATTCCGCTTCAAGGTCCAGGAAGGCAAGGAGGCCCTGTGGGACAAGTCCTTCATCTTCGGTTCGCTGCTGGCCAGCTTCTGCCAGGGCGTGGCCCTGGGCGCCTTCATCGAAGGCTTCCCGGTGGAGAATCGCCAGTATGTCGGCGGCCCGCTGGACTGGCTGACACCCTTCTCGGTGTTCTGCGGCCTGGGCGTGATCGCCGCCTATGCGCTGCTGGGCAGCACCTGGCTGATCATGAAGACCGAGGGTCCGCTGCAGGCCACCATGCGCCGTCTGACCAAACCGCTGCTGTTCCTGCTGCTGGCCTTCACCGCGGTGGTGAGCATCTGGACCCCGCTGAGCCAGGCGGCCATCGCCGCCCGCTGGTTCAGCATGCCCAACCTGGTCTGGTTCCTGCCGGTGCCGATCCTGGTGGGCGTGGTGACCCTGGCCCTGCTGCGTGCCATCCTGCGCGATGACTCGCACCATGCGCCCTTCCTGCTGACCCTGGCGCTGATCTTCCTCGGCTACAGCGGTCTGGGCATCAGCCTCTGGCCGAACATCATCCCGCCGGGCGTTTCCATCTGGGAGGCCTCGTCGCCGCCGCAGAGCCAGCTGTTCCTGCTCATCGGCACCCTGTTCATCATCCCCATCACCCTGATGTACACCTTCTGGGGCTACTACGTGTTCCGCGGCAAGGTACGCGCGGGGGAGGGCTACCACTGATGGTCGGCCGCTCGCGCGAACCCAACCCCGCGGACAACAAGCCGCTCTGGCAGCGCCTGGCCTGGATGGCCGGCATCTGGGCCTGCAGCCTGGTGGCCCTGGGCGTGGTGGCCTGGGTGTTGCGGTTGGTGCTGACGGCGGCGGGGCTCAAGTCGCACTGACTTCTCCCAGGTGTTTTGGTGGATGAGGCTGCGCCGTCATCCACGCTACGCGGGGCTCAATCCTTGTGTAGGAAACTTATCCTCCAGGTCCCCGCGCTCCGCCGCCCTTCGGCCACGGCCCGCTGGAGCGGCACTGGCGTGAGGGCATCCTGCGCAAGGCGCAGGACCGGCCAATTGGGGCGAGCCTTTTGGTTACTTTTTTGGCAATTGAAAAAAGTAACCCGCCCGACGAGGGCGGAACAAAAAGCGTCCGAATACACCGCGAATCAGCTTGGCGACCTAGCTCCCACCCCAATCCTCCCCCGCAAGCGGGAGAGGGGGCTGTTCGCGCGGGAGGGCCATCCGGCGTGAGTGATCCGCTTGTGCCCCGGCTCAGCCTACCCCCAAACCTACAACTTTTCCCAGTTATCCCCCTGCCGCCCGCCCGCTAGCCTGACCCCGTTCCCATCCAGACGAGGAAGGCATCCATGCAGGTTCGAGAAGGCTACGCCGATTTCCAGGGTCACCAGACCTGGTACCGGGTCACCGGTGACCTGACCAGTGGGCGGCTGCCGCTGGTAGTGGCCCATGGCGGACCGGGTTGTACGCACGACTATGTCGACAGCTTCAAGGATCTGGCCGAGCACGGCTGGCCGGTGGTGCATTACGACCAGTTGGGCAATGGCCGTTCCACCCACCTGCGCGGCATCGATCCGGGTTTCTGGACGGTGGCGTTGTTTCTCGACGAATTGAACAACTTGCTGCGCCACCTGGGTATCCGCCAGTACGCGTTGCTTGGCCAGTCCTGGGGAGGAATGCTCGCTGCCGAGCACGGGGTGCGTCAGCCTGCAGGACTGCGGGGGTTGATCATCGCCAATTCGCCTGCGTCCATGGCGCTCTGGCGCGAAGCTGCGACAGGGCTGCGAGCCGAGTTGCCGCCCGAGGTGCAGGCCACCCTGGAGCGCCACGAGGCCGCCGGCACCACCGACTCTCCGGAGTATCGCGCCGCCAGCCAGGTCTTCTATGACCGCCATGTCTGCCGGGTGCAGCCCATGCCGGCCGAGGTGGCGCGGACCTTCGCCGCCATCGACGCCGATCCCACCGTCTATCACGCCATGAACGGCCCCACCGAATTCCATGTGATCGGCAGTCTCCGGGACTGGAGCGTGATCGAGCGGCTGGCGCGGATCCAGGTGCCGACGCTGCTGATCTCCGGGCGTCACGACGAGGCCACGCCGGCCTGCGTGGAGCCCTTCGACCGGCTCATACCGGACGCACGCTGGCGCATCTTCGAGAATTCCAGCCATATGCCCCATGTGGAAGAACGCGAAGCCTGCATGGCCACGGTGGCGATCTTTCTCGCCGAGGTGGAAGGCCGCTAGGCGTCGGCGTCCAGGGCCGCGGCGATCTCGTCGATCCGGCTCTGGCGATCGTCGGCCTGCAGGCGCGGGCGTGGATTGAGCGCCGACCATTCCGGGTGGGCCCGGGCCACCTGTACGGCGGCGGGCAGCTTGCCCTCGCGCCAGCGCTGCTCGTCGGGGGCGGCCACCTCGATGGCGCCCTGGGCGGCATGGCCGCGGGTCTCCAGGGCCGCCAGCAGTTGCCGCTGCCGCAACGCCAGCAGCCGCAGCACGGCATCGTCGATGGACAGCTCCCGCCCGCCGCGCAGCTTGCCGAACAGCCGCCGGCCATAGTGGCCACCGGTCTGGGCCAGGCCGCCAGCCAGGGCGCCCAGTACCGTGGCGGCGCCCAGGGTCAGGCCACCGGCGAGCAGGTCGAGGCCGACCCCAGCCGCGGCCCCGGCCGCCACGCCGCCGCCCAGGCGGATGCCCAGCAGGCGCAGGGTTTCCGGATTGAACAAGTCATCGCCCCAGCGACCGTCCAGCAGCGGCAGGTCGCTGGCATGGGCATCGCCCGGGCGAAAGCCGAACAGTCGCAGGAGTTCTTCAACGCAGCGCTGTTCGCGGGTGCGCAGGGCGTCGCGCAACTCGGCGGTCGCGGTATTCACCTCAGCTTCGCCAGGCGCCACGCTGCGTCGGGCGGCGGCGGCGTCCACCAGCAATTCAGCGATCCGTCGCACGCCTTGCTGATGGCGGCGGCGCGCCTGCTCGGCATGGTCGGCGATCAGGCGTTGCAGCGCCGGGCGGCCACTTTCCAGCAGGGTCGCCAGGCTTTCATAGAGACGCGCCTCGCCATCCGCCGGCGGGGCGACGCTATCGAACCGTACCAGGGCATGCAGGCCGAGACGGGCCAGGGTGGCGCGCCAGTCGTCGGCGCGATGACCGTCGGCGGCGACGAAATTGAGTACCGGTACCAGCGGCCGACCGCAACCGGCCAGCACCGCCAGTTCGTCGCGGTACTTGGCCAGCACCGGCTCGCGGGCGTCGATCACATAGAGCCCGGCGTCGGACGCGCGCAGCTGGCGGATCACCTTGGCTTCCTGCTCGAATCTCTGGCGGGCTTCCACGCTGTCGAGAAAGCGGTCGAGCAGGGTGGCGGCGTCCAGGCGCTCGCCGGGTCGTTCCAGTTGCTCCAGATAGTCGCGCAGGGCGATGGCGTCTTCCAGGCCGGGGGTATCGTAGAGCTCCAGCAGCGCCTCGCCGTCCACCGACAGCCGGGCACCCTCGACATGGCGGGTGGTGCTGGGACGGTGGGAGACCTCGCCGAAGTCGACGTCGCGGGTCAGGGTGCGCAGCAGTGACGTCTTGCCGACATTGGTATGACCGACCAGCGCCAGGCGCAGGGGGGCGCTCATGGATTCGTCTCCAGCCAGGCCAGTTCTTCGAGATCGCCTGCGCAGTGTGCCAGACGCAGGGCGTCCAGCGCCTGGCGCCAGTTGTCCAGGCGGATCGGGTCGAGCTTGCTGCCCAGGGGGGCGGGCAACAGCCAGACGCGGGTCGCCGTGGCGCAGCGCGACAATTCTGCCAGCAAGGTCAGGGTACCGCGATCCGGCGACCGGCGCGGATCGCAGGCGATCAGCAGGCGGCGCGCCGGATAGCGGGTCAGCTGTTCGAGCAGATGGCGCCGGCCCTGGCCATCGTCGAGGATGCCGGCGTCACGCACGCCCTCGGGCAGCGGCGGCGGCCAGGTATGGTCGGTGAGTTCGATGCCCACCAGCAGCGCCTCGTCGCCGGTGCGGGCGAGGCCGCCGGCGTCCTGCTGGGGCAGCTGTGCGGGGGCGGCGTCGTTCACGCCCAGGCGTTCGCTGGTGGGCAGCAGGCGTTCGCGCAGGTGCAGGTAGCCGGGGCGCTCGACGTCCAGCCGCAGCCGTTTGCGACCGCGTCGCCAGCGCCACAGGCAGAGCAGGGTGAGCAGCAGCCGTGGCAGCAGGCCATAGACCAGCACCACGCCCAGCAGCCAGCCGGCCCAGGCCTGACGTGCCATGGCCAGGGGGCTGGCGGCATCGCCACTGGCGACGATGCTGGCCGGATCGGGCAGCGGAAAACCCAGCAGCTGGGGCAGGGCGCCGAGCACCTGGGTCAGCAGCACGAAGGTATCGCTGCCGAGCAGGGTGGTCTCCCAGGCGAACAGATAGCTGCGTCCGGAGAGCAGCGCCAGCAGGGTGGCCAGGGCACTGCCGAGGATCAGCAGCCAGAGGCCGTGGACCAGGCCCCCCAGCGCCCAGGGCAGCAGACGGGCGCGGCCGAGCAGTCCGACCAGCGCGGGCCCCAGGTGCAGGGCCCGGGCATCGCGCGCCAGGCGGCCGGACAGCCACAGCCAGAGGCGCGCCAGCGGCGAGGCCAGTTGTCGACCGCCGCCCAGCAGGCCAAGGGTCCAGACCAGCAGGCTGAGCAAGTTGAGACCGAGCAGACTGCCCAGCGCCCAGAACACATTGACCGGGCGACTGCCGTCACCCAGGGCCCCGGCGGCGAGCCCCGCGCCGCAGAACAGCGCGACGATGCCCAGCAGCCAGGCGGCCAGCACCGCGCCCTGGCGCCAGCGGCGCCGCGCCGCCCGCAGGCCGTCGCGCTGGGCGAGCAGGCGGGCGCGGGTCACCAGCCGCGTCTCGAAGGGACCGCCTGCCACTCGCGCCTGGCGATTGGCCTCGGCGTCTTCTAGCGGGCCGCTGTCTTCCTCGGTCAGGCGCAGGGCTTCGGTGAGCCAGAGGTCTTCGAAGGCGGGAGAGGGGAGTGCGGTCACGCGTCGGCGCCCTTGCGGCAAAGACGCCGAGCATAGTCCCTGGCGCCCTGGCTGTTAACGCCTCTGTTATGCTCTGTCACCATGAAAACCTCTCTTCCCCTGAGCCTGATCGTCGCCGTGGCCGACAACGGCGTCATCGGCATCGACAATCGGCTCCCCTGGCACCTGCCGGCGGAGCTCAAATATTTCAAGGCCGTGACCCTCGGCAAGCCGCTGGTCATGGGTCGCAAGACCTGGGATTCCCTGGGCCGCCCGTTGCCGGGCCGGCTGAATCTGGTGGTCTCCCGTCAGACTGATCTGGTGGCCGAAGGTGCCGAGGTGCGGACGTCGCTGGCCGCTGCCGTCGAGCGCGCCGAGGCCTGGGCGCGGGACCGTGAGGCCAGCGAGATCATGCTGATCGGTGGCGCCCAGCTGTTCGCCGAAGCCCTGCCGGTGGCCCAGCGCCTCTACCTGACCCGCGTCGCCCTGGCGCCGGCCGGGGATGTGTTCTTTCCCGACTGGCACGAGGCCGAGTGGGAACTCGTCTCGCGCCAGCAGCACGCGGCCGAAGCAGACCGTCCGGCCTACGCCTGCGAGGTCTGGGAGCGCCGGGCCTAGGGTCGGTCGCGACGCCTGCATTCTCCTGCCGCTTTCCTCCGGCGCTAAGCAAAGCCTAAGGCTGCCCTGGCATAAAGGACGCTGAGGCGAGCCGCCCGGGCGGCCGGAGGGTGCAGACGTGATGGCGATCGACAGCCAGATGCAGACGACGACGGCAGGGACTCAGCCTGCCCGTCCAGGCGCGACAGGCAACCAGACAACTTCCACGGCCGACAGCGGCCAGGCTGGCGAGGCGTCCGGTGGCAGCGCCGTCGCCGTGGACCTGTCGCCCGCCGCCCAGTTGATCGCCGGCCTGCTGCCGGGGCAGTCGAGTGGCAATGCCGATCTCGACGGCTTCATGCAGATCCTCCAGCAGCAGATCCGCAGCCAGGGCACCGACGCCGCCGTGCTCGGCGAACTGCCCCAGGGCGCCAGTGCCGACCGCGTGCAATTGGCCAAGCAGGCGGCCAATCACCTGCTGGTGAGCTATTACCAGGACGACAGTCGCTATGCCGACGCCTCCACCCAGGATCCCTTCGCCAATCTGGACAGCGACAGCCTGACGCGTATCGCCAGCGACGATTCCGGCACCTTTACTTCGGCTGAACGTCAGCTGGCCTATTTCGAAGGGGTGCAGCGCGGCACCGATGGCGCCAACGTGGCCTTTTCCGGGCTCTCCCCGCAGGCTCAGGGAGCCGCTTCCTGGAACTGGGCACCCGCCGCCACGGAAGACGCCGGCATCCTCGGTACGCTGAATCCCGGCATGCCGGATTGGCAACCCAATCAGTTGAGCAGCCACCTCATCGACGGCCTGAGCCCCGGCGGCGTGGCGACCGCTGCCGCTCAAGAAGCCGCTCAATTGTCGGCGCCGACCTTCAACGTCACCACCGGGGCGGATGGCGCACCCCAATGGACGACGCAACCGGCGGACGGGCAGGACGCCGAAGCGAGCACCGCGCTGGATGGCAGTATTCTCACCCAGATGACCGGCGCGACGGCGGCGCCTTCGCTGTCGCTCTATCGTCAGATCGCCGCCTACGGCGGTTGAGGTCAGGCAGTCCCGAGGTCCGACCCTGCCTGTTGGGCTTCGACGATGGAGCCGTCTCAACCCAACCTACGCGGTCGGTAGGTTGGGTTGAGCGCAGCGAAGCCCAACGCTCCCAGCAACCAGTGTTCAGATCGCCCGCAGCTTCTTCGCCGGCAGGTAGTCGCGGTGGACGCGCTCTTCCACCAGGTACAGCCAGCAGGGGCCTTCCACCTGGGGGAAGAGGCGCACTTCCTGGATGCTGCTGGGCTTGATCGCACCATTGCCCAGCTGCACGGCCACCTCCTGCCCCAGGCGGAAGCGCGGGACCACGCCGGCGTCCACCACGCTCTGCTCGGCCTTGGTCGCCGGACGGCCCAGGTATTCGCCCAGGTCCACCGGACCGGAGGGGCCTTCGGCGACGGTGTCCACATGGAAGCTGTAGGCGGTGGCCAGGCCTTCGTCACCACCGTGGATCTCGCCCTGCTTGATGCGCGACACGGCCTGGTCGAGGGCGGCGTCGAGCGTCAGTTCGTTGTTCGATTGCAGGGTGATGACGATGCGGCGTTCGAAGGGGTACTGGCTCATGGTTTCGACTTTTTCGGCAGATAAGGAAAAGAAGGGACATCTTGTGCCCCCTTTGGCCGGCCGCTGTCCAGCCGGGGGCGCCCGATCGGTGATCGCGTTTGCAACCCCAGGTGTCCAGCGGCCCGGCGGTCACTAGGGCTTGGGTGAAAAGTGCCTGCGCTCGGCGACTTTTCGGACAAGCCTAGTCCTTGCGCCGCTTGAGCTGGTCTTTCAGCTGGGTCGGCACCTCGCGAATGATCAGCAGATCCTGACCCTCGTCGTATTCGATGCGCGAACCCAGCAGGTGCGCCTCGAAGCTGATCGACAGGCCTTCGGCGCGACCGGTGAAGCGGCGGAATTGGTTGAGGGTGCGCTTGTCCGCCGGGATCTCCGGCGCCAGACCGTAGTCCTTGTTGCGGATGTAGTCGTAGAAGGCACGCGGCGCTTCGTCGTCCATCAGTTCGGAGAGGGCATCCAGGGCCATGGGCTCGCCGCGCTTGGCCTGGCTGCTGGCGTAGTCCACCAGGGTGTCGGTCTTTTCCTTGGCGGCCTCTTCCGGCAGGTCCTCGCTCTCCACGTAGTCGCTGAAGGCCTTGAGCAGGGTGCGGGTCTCGCCCTTGGCGTCGACGCCTTCCTGGCAGCCGATGAAGTCGCGGAAGTAATCCGAGACCTTCTTGCCGCCCTTGCCGCGGATAAAGGAGATGTACTGGCGCGACTGCTTGTTGTTGCGCCACTCCGAGAGGTTGATCCGCGCGGCCAGGTGCAGCTGGCCCAGGTCCAGGTGCTTGGCCGGCGCCACTTCCAGACTCTCGGTGACGGTCACCCCCTCGCTGTGGTGCAGCAGGGCGATGCTCAGGTAGTCGGTCATGCCCTGCTGGTACTGGGCGAACAGCACATGGCCGCCGGTGGAGAGGTTGCTGCTCTCCATCAGCCCCTTGAGGTGCTCCACCGCCTGGCGACTAAAGGCGACGAAATCCTGTTCGCCTTCCAGGTAGGCATGGAGCCAGCCGCTGAAGGGATAGGCGCCGGATTCCTCGTGGAACAGGCCCCAGGCCTTGTTCGGCTTGGCGTTGTAGCTGTCGTTGAGATCGGCCAGCAGATTCTCGATGGCCTGGGAGTCGGCCAGTTCGGCGTCCCGCGCGTGCAGGGTCGCGGGCTGGCCGTCGGGCTTCTTGTCGATCAGATGGACGATGGCGTGACGGATCGGCATGGCGGACTCGGGTAACGGGAAAGTCCGCCAGTCTAACGCTCCCGCGCCCTGGCGGGCAGGCCCTTGGCGCCGCAGGCTCAGCGCGCGGCCGTTGCCTGCTTTTCCTGCAGCGCGTTGCCGAGGTGGCGGGTCATGAAGACCGCGGCGTCTTCACGGCGATCCTCCAGCAGCAGATCGATCAGCTCGAGGTGCTCCTGGCAGCGGCGCTGGGCCTGCTCGCGATCCACGGACTTCTGGTATTCGATCAAGCGACGCAGGCGATTGAGCCGGCGCAGCGCATCGAGGATGAAGGCGTTGCCCGAGCAGCGGGCGATGGTCTCGTGCAGGCGGGTGTTGGCGTCGAAGATCTCCGCGGGCGAGGCCTCGAACACCCGGCCCTTGGCCAGGAGCTCCTGCTCGTCGCGGCAGCGGCGCAATTCGCCGGCATCCAGGGTGAAGCCGGCCTCGCGGATGCCGGCCGGTTCCAGCAGCAGGCGAAAGCGGTAGCTCTGGGCATAGGCGTCGGGCGAGGTGAGGCCTTCGACGAAACTCCAGCCATAGCCTGGCAGGCGCTCGGCCCAGCCTTCCTGAACGATGCGCCTCAGGATGTCGGCCAGTTGTCCGCGGGTGACCTGGTAGCGGCGGATCAGCTCGTTTTCCGTGACCTTCAGCGGCAACTCGCCTTCGATGCGATCGCGGGCGATGGTCAGGTACAGGCGTTCGCTGGCGGACACCTCTTCGCGCGCCTGGGGCGTGGCGTCCAGGGCCGCGGCGGCCACGGCGAAACCGCCCTCGGGATGCCGCGCCAGCAGGCTCTGGTCGGCCATCTGCTGCAGGGCGCTGCGCACCGGCGAGCGCGACACCCGCAGGCGCTCGGCCAGGGTACGCTCGGGCAGCCGGGTGCCCACCGCCAGCTGGTGCGAGGCGATGTAGGTGAGGATGTCGGGAATCAGTTGGGAGGCGAGGGTGTTGCCCATGGCAGCGCTGGCGAGTCGACCGGAAGGTCCGGGATGCTAGCACGGGACCCGCCGGGCGCAGCCGGCACGGCGGGTTTCGCGGGTGGTCGTTCAGTCGCCGCTCGGGCTGACGTCCATGTCCTTGAGCTTCACCAGCCGGCTGCGGTGCTTGCAGCGGTAGCCCAGCCAGACGGCGAGGAACAGCGGCAGGCTGATGTAGGTGGCGGCCAGGCCCAGCCAGTCGACGCCCTTGGGACCGAACAGGGCGGCATAGTTCTGCCCCAGCGTGATCACCAGGCAGAGGGCGAAGGCCAGCAGCGGCCCGAAGGGAAACAGCTTGGCGCGATAGGGCAGGTCTTCCAGGCGGCGACCCTGGGCCAGGTAGCCCTGGCGGAAGCGATAGTGGGACACGGCGATGCCCAGCCAGGCGATGAAACCACACATGCCCGAGGTGTTGAGCAGCCAGCCATAGAGCGCCTTGTCGCCCACCAGGGAGGTGAAGAAGCACAGGGCCCCCACCGCGGTGGTGGCGAACAGGGCGTTGCGCGGCACGCCACTGCGCGAGACGCGGGCGAACAGGCGCGGCGCCTTGCCCTGCTCGGCCAGGCTGTGCAGCATCCGGGTCGAGGCATACATGCCCGAGGTGCCGGCGGAGAGCACCGCCGAGAGGATCACGGCGTTCATCAGGCTGGCGGCGAAGGCCAGGCCGGCGCGCTCGAACAGCAGGGTGAAGGGCGAGACGGAGACGTCGGTGGCATCGTTCTGCAAGAGGCGCGGATCGGTGTAGGGGATCAGCATGCCGATGACGAAGATCGCCAGCACATAGAACATCAGGATGCGCCAGAACACCTGGCGGATGGCGATGGGCACGTTCTTGCGCGGATCTTCCGATTCGCCGGCGGCGATGCCGATCAACTCGGTGCCCTGGAAGGAGAAGCCGGCGATCATGGCCACCCCGACCATGGCCTGCAGACCACCGACGAAGGGCGCCTCGCCCTGGGTGAACACCGCAAGACCCGGCGGCTCGATGCCGCTGAAGATGCCGAGAATGGCCGCCAGGCCCAGGCCGATGAAGACCACCACGGTGGCCACCTTGATCAGCGCGAACCAGAATTCGCTCTCGCCGAAGCCACGCACCGACACCGCGTTGAGCAGGAACATCAGCGCGAGGAACAGCGCGCTCCAGATCAGCCCCGGCACCTCGGGAAACCAGAAGCCCATCACGAGTTGCGCCGCCACCAGTTCGGCGGCGATGGTCACCGCCCAGTTGTACCAGTAGTTCCAGCCCAGGGCGAAGCCGAAGCCGTCTTCGACGAAGCGACTGCCATAGATGGAGAAGGAGCCCGACACCGGCTGGTAGGCGGCCATCTCGCCGAGGCTGGTCATGAGGAAATAGACCATCAGACCGATCAGCGCATAGGCCGCCAGGGCGCCGCCCGGGCCGGCGGTGGCCACGGTGGCGCCGGAGGCGACGAACAGGCCGGTGCCGATGGAACCGCCGATGGCGATCATGTTGAGGTGACGGGGCTTGAGCCGGCGCTGCAGACGCGGAGAGGCGGTGGACATGGGGTTTCCAGCTGGCAGTTGAAGGGGCCGGACGTTGGCTCTGGCGGCCATTCGCGGTCATGGGTCGCAAGGCGGTGCATGCATCGCCCTGCCGCCACCTGCGCGGGCAGGCGGCAAAAAAGCGGCGAAGCTTAGCAGGCTAAGGGCGCCAGGTGGGATGGCGGTCGTCGGTGCGCGAGCGGACCCGCCCGTCCTCGCTATGGGGCGGCGACGCCCGGCGAGCGCTAGCCAACGTGACCGGCGCAGTCGCGAACGGCGAACCGCCGCCACGTGATCAGCCAAGGTACTGACGTCGAGCGCGGCCAGGCAGGGAGGGCGGTCCGCTGCCCTGCGGCAGCGGACCGGGTAGCGTGTTTAACCCGAGATCAAGACGCGTCGATCCAGATGGTCTTGATCTCGGTGTACTGGTCGTGGGCCCAGAGCGACTTGTCGCGCCCGCCGAAACCCGACTCCTTGTAGCCGCCGAAGGGGGTGGAGGCATCGCCTTCGCCGAAGCAGTTGACAGTGACGATGCCGGCGCGGATGCCCCGCGCCAGCTTGATGGCGTTGCGCAGATTGCCGGTGTAGGCCGAGGCGGCCAGACCGTACGCGGTATCGTTGGCCAGCTGCAGGGCTTCGTCGATCGTGTCGAAGGGGGTCACGCTCAGCACCGGGCCGAAGATCTCTTCGCGGAACAGGCGGCTGTCACGGTCCACGCCGTCGACGATGGTCGGCTCGACGTAGACGCCGTCGCGGGTCGCGCCACCGGTCACCACCTTGAGCTGCTGCTCGCTGGCGTGTTCCAGGTAGGAACGCACCTTGTCGAAGTGCGCCTTGCTGACCATCGAGCCCAGGCGGTTTTCCGGGTCCAGCGGGTCGCCCAGCTGCCAGTCCTGCAGGTGCACCTGGACGCGCTCCAGCAAGGCGTCCTTGATCTCGCGATGGACGATCAGTCGCGACGACGCCGAGCAGTTCTCGCCCATGTTCCAGAAGGCGCCGTTGACCACGTGCTGGGCGACCTGGTCGAGATCCTCGACATCGTTCATCACTACCGCGGGGTTCTTGCCGCCCAGTTCCAGCACGATGCGCTTGAGGTTGGATTCGGCGGCGTACTTGAGGAACAGCCGACCGGTGTCGGTGGAGCCGGTGAAGCTGACCGCGGCGATATCCGGATGCCGGCCGATGGGTTCGCCGGCCTCCTTGCCGCCGCCGGGCACGACATTAAACACACCGGCCGGCACCCCGGCCTGGTGGGCCAGCTCGGCCACGCGCAGGGCGCTCAGGGTGGTCTCCTTGGCCGGCTTGACCACGATGGAGCAGCCGGCAGCCAGCGACGGACCGATCTTCCAGGCCAGCATCAGCAGCGGGAAGTTCCACGGCAGCACCAGACCCACCACGCCGATGGGCTCGCGTACCACCATGGCCATGGCGCCGGCGCCGGTAGGGGCGGTGGCGTCGTAGATCTTGTCGATCAGCTCGGCGTGCCAGCGCAGGGTGTTGATGGTCTCCGGCACGTCGATGGTCTGGCACTCGCGCACCGGCTTGCCGCTGTCGAGGCTCTCGACCACCGCCAGTTCATGGGCATGTTCTTCCAGCAGCGCAGCGAATTTCTGCAGCACGGCCTTGCGCGCGGAGGGGTGCAGACCGCTCCAGCGACCATCTTCGAAAGCGGTCTTGGCGGCGGCTACGGCGACGTCCACATCGGCGGCGCCACAGGCGGCCACCCGCGCCAGTTCGGCACCGGTGGCGGGGTTGGTGGTGACGAAGGTCTGGCCGCTCCGGGCGGCGACGAAGGCGCCGTCGATGAAGGCCTGGTTGCGCAGCTCGACGGTGGCGGCGAGGTCGGCGTAGGCGGCTTGGCTCAAGAGATCGGTCATGGTCAGGCTCCCTGGACGATATGGGCGACGTTGTTCTTCAGCGCGGTGATCACCTGCGCCAGTTCGGCTTGCTCGGCTGCGGTCATGCCCTTGAGCGGGGCGCGCACGCCGCCGTTGGGCAGGCCGGCGAGTTCGCAGCCGTACTTGATCGACTGCACGAACTTGCCGCCTTCGAGGTAATCCATCAGCGGCAGCATGGCTGCCATGATCCGGCGCCCCTTGGCGAAGTCCTGTTCCAGCACGCAGGCCTGGTAGAGTGCCACGTGCTCGCGCGGCACGAAGTTGGAGCCGGCGCAGACCCAGCTGCGCGCGCCCCAGGCGAAGAATTCCAGGGCCTGGTCGTCCCAGCCGCAGGAAAGCTGGAGGTCCGGGCGCTTCACTGCGTGGCGGTGCAGGGCGGCCATGTCGCCGCTGCTTTCCTTGATCGACTGGACGTTGCGGCAGCCGGCGATGGCGGCGTAGAAGTCCTCGCCCATGGCCATGTTCATCCGCCCCGGATAGTTGTAGAGCATGATCGGCAGGTCGGCGGCGCGATCCACCGTCAGCACGTGCTCGGCGATCTCCTGCTGGGTCGGCAGGGCATAGGGCGGGGTGCCGACCAGGATGGCGTCGGCGCCGTGCTGGCGGGCCGCCTGGGCGAACACCACCGAATCCTCGGTGCGGATGGCGCCGGTGCCGATCACCAGTGGCAGGCGCTGGCCCACCACGTCGCAGGCCTGGGCGATCAGCGTCAGGCGCTCTACGCCGCTGTGGGCGTAGTACTCGCCGGTGGAGCCGCCGACCACGATGCCGTGCACCTTTGACTCGATCAGGTATTCCAGGACCTGGGCGAAACCGGCCTGGTCGATGGCGCCGTCCGCCTTGAGCGGGGTGATGGCCGGGGTATAGATGCCGTCGAAGTTCATGGGTGGAGCCTCCAGAGGTTGCACGGATGTCAGCGGGGAGCCGCCGTCAGCTTTCGCAGCCGGCGCGGTACTGCCCCCACAAGAGGTTGAAGTTGACGCCGGCCGAGAGGAACGGCTGTGGCGGATTGGCGTTGGGGCCGGGCCCGGCCAGCAGGAAATCGATGAGTTCGTCGCGTTCGCCGGCCAGCCAGTCGGCCAGCAGCTTGCCGGTGGCGGTGCCGCGGGTGACGCCCAGGCCATTGCAGCCCAGGGCGCCATAGACGTTGGGCGCCAGCTGGCCGAAGAAGCCGTTGTGGTTGCGGGTCATGGCCAGGGCGCCGCCCCAGGTGTAGTCGAAGGTCACCTGCGGCAGCATCGGGAAGCGGCGGGCGAAGGAGGCCTGGTGCCGCTGCAGCACTCGCTGCAGATGCTTGGGATTGCTGCGCCCGTCGGGGTTGAAGCTGAAGCTGTTGCGGATCAGCAGGCGCTGATCGGGGGTACGCCGCACCGTGGTGCCGAACGGGTCGGCGGGGATGGCGCCCCAGTAGGGCCTGCCGCCCAGCAGCGCCTGCTCGTCGGGCGTCAACGGCCGTGTGAGACTGCCGTAGGTGAAGATCGGCAGCATGCGCCCCTGCAGGAAGCCGAAGTGCTGGCCGAAGAAATTGTTGGCCAGCACCAACTTGCCCGCGGTGATACGGCCAGCGGCATGCCGCAGCTCGGGGCGCGGGCCATAGTCCACGTCCAGGATCGGGGTGCGCTCATGGAGCGTGACATTGGCCGGTAGATTGTCGGCCAGGCCCTTGACCAGGGCGCTGGGCTGGATCAGCACCGCGCCAGGGGTGTAGAGCGCCCGCTGATAGAAGTCCGTGCCCAGGTACTCGGGCAGGGTCTCGCGTTCGATCATCTGGTAGGGCTGGTCGAGCTTGTCCAGGCCGCGCCGGTAGGCGTCGAGGACCGCCAGGCCGCGTTCCTCGACAGCGGCCTGATATTTGCCGCAGGCCTTCAACTGGCAATCGATGCCGTAGCGCTCCACCTGCTGGCGCAGAGAGGCCTGGCCGCTCAGGTTCAGCTTGAGCACGGTACGGGCGATGCGGATGTCGCCGATATAGTCCTCGGCGCCGATGTCATGGGGCAGGTCGATGGCGAAGCCGGCATTGCGGCCCGCCGGCCCCAGGCCGACCTCCTGGGCTTCCACCAGGATCACCTCGTCATCCGGGAAATTCAGCGCCAGTTGCCGTGCGGCGGCGAGCCCGGTGAACCCGGCCCCGACCACCACCCAGGGGGCCTGGCTGTGACCGCGATGGCTGGGGCGGGGCGTGCGCGGGGCACTGGTGTGGTACCAGCCGCAGCTGTTGTCGTCGGCGGGCAGGGCTTGGACTTTCATGGTGCGCAACCGTCTCTGGTGAAGCGTCTGGCCTGAACGCGAGGCGCGCAGGGCTTGCCCGCCTCCCGAGGAGGCAGGATGTCGCTTGAGGTCGTTCAGAACCGGGCCGCGGGCTCAGGCCGTTCAGGCCCGGCGGTCCGGTACGTCGTGGTGGCGCTGTGCCCGACTACTGCCCGGTCACAGCGCGCTGGCGCCGTCTAGGCGATCACTTCTGCCCAGCGGCGCGGGCGTCCGCCAGCCAGCGGTCCCACTCGGCCTGGTGCGCCTTGATCCACTCGGCCGCCTGCCGCTTGATGTCGTCCAGCGACTTCTCGCCCTGCTGCATGCGCAGGTTCTGGGCGCTCTCGTCGGCGGTCGACAGCTGTACCTCGGACAGGAACTTGAGCGCGGCCGGGTTCTTCTCGGCGAATTCCTTGTTGAGCACGGCCTTGACGTTGTCGATGGGCGCGCCCAGGTTCTTGCCCTCGAAGGTGGTGTTCACGTCGTTCTTGCCGTCGGGCAGCGAAGTGAAGGGCACCGGCAGCCAGACCACGTCACGTCCCTCGACCAGGACGTTGGAGATCCACTGGGGTACCCAGGTGTAATAGAGGATCGGCTTGCCGTCCTTGTAGCGCTGGAGGGTGTCGGCCATCAGCGCGAAATAGGAGCCGCGGTTGTTGGTGACGGTGTTGTTCAGGCCATAGGCCTTGAGCTGGTGCTCGATGATCAGCTCGCAGCCCCAGCCGGGATTGCAGCCGGTGAGATCGGCCTTGCCGTCGCCGTTGCTGTCGAACAGCTTGGCGATCTCAGGTTTCTTGAAGTCCGATACGTCCTTGATGCCGTACCGGTCGGCGGTCTTCTTGTCGATCATGAAGCCCTGCAGCACGCCCGGCATCACGTTGCCAGCCTTGACCATGGTGTCGTCGCCACCGGCCTTGTCATAGAAGGCGGCGTGCAGGTGTTCCCACATGTGTACGGTGAAGTCGGCGTCGCCATAGGACAGCGCCAGGAACAGCGCCGGATAGTCGGTTTCCTTGGGGGCCTGGACGTCATAGCCCAGCGCCTTGAGGCCGGCGATGGCAATCTCGCCGCGGAAGCGTTCTTCGGCGATGGTGGGGAAGATCGGCGTGACCTTGACTCCGGCACCGGGCTTGTCGGCGCTGGCGGCATGGGCCGCGGTGCTCAGGGCCAGGCCCAGGAGGGCGGCGGCGACGCCGGTCAGGAGCGCTTTCTTGCATGCGGAGAGATTCATGGAGTACCTGTCGTTGTGAGTTGATGTTCTTCGGTGAAAGGCAGGTTCAAGGCGTAACCGGCTGCGGCAGCACTCTTTTCTTGCCGACCAGACGCACCACCAGGCCGACCGGGCCGCTGTGGTACCAGCGCTGACCGGTCGCCAGGTGGGCGCTACGCTCGCCCATGGCCTGGGTGAAGCGATCGAGGAAGATCGCCAGTAGCACCAGGCCGATACCGCCGACGCTGGCCAGGCCCATGTCCAGACGACCGATGCCGCCGAGGACCATGAGGCCGAGGCCACCGACGGAAATCATCGAGGCCACCACCACCATCGACAGCGCCAGCATCAGGGTCTGGTTGACCCCCGCCATGATGGTCGGCGCCGCCAGCGGCAGCTGGACCTTGACCAGCATCTGCCACGGCGTGCAGCCGAAGGCGCGCGCGGCCTCGATCTTGTCTTCCGGCACCTGGCGGATGCCCAGGTTGGTCAGCCGCACCAGCGGCGCCAGCGAAAAGATGATGGTGACGATGACCCCCGGCACGTTGCCGATGCCGAACAGCATCACCACCGGCACCAGGTAGACGAAGGCCGGCAGTGTCTGCATGGCGTCCAGCAGCGGGCGGATGCACATTTCCAGGCGATTGCTGCGGGAGCTGAGGATGCCCAGCGGGATGCCGATCACCGCGCAGAACACCAGGGAGGTGAGCACCAGGGCGAGGGTGACCATGGCGTCGTTCCAGACGCCGATCAGCCCCAGGGCGGTGAGCATGGTCAGGGTCAGGATGCCGATGCGGCGACCACCGATCTGCCAGCCGAGCAGGGCGGCCAGCAGGATGAACACGGTCGTGGCACCGACATCAGCGTGGCCTGGATGCCGTCCAGGACCTGGTCCACCGGCCAGCGGATGGAGCGGAACACCTCGCGGAAGTTGTGCACCAGATAGCGCAACGCGGCTTCCACCCAGGAGCCCACCGGAACGGTGATCGTCTTGAAGGGATCGAGAATGCTGAAATCGGACATGAGCGGGGCCTCCGGCGCGCCTGCGCGCCCTCAACAAAGGAAAACAGCGATCAGTGGCCGCCGAGATAGCTCAGCAGGCGACCCTGGGAGATGCAGCCCTGATAGGCGCCGGCGGCGTCCACGACCGGCACCGGTGCGCTGGCCCGGGCCACGGTGCCGAAGATGTCCTTGATCGGCGTGTCCGCCGTGATCGGGGTTTCGCGACCGGGCATATAGACGATCTGCGCATCGCGCTGGGCGATGTCGCCCGCCTTGAGGATGCGGCTGGAATCGAAGCCATTGAAGAAGGTGCGCACGTAGTCGTTGGCCGGATTGCACAGCAACTCGCGCGGGGTGCCGATCTGCACTACCCGGCCGCCTTCCATGATGGCGATGCGGTGGCCGATACGGACCGCTTCCTCGATGTCGTGGGAGATGAAGATGATGGTGCGGTCCTGTTCCTGCTGCAGCTTGATCAGCTCGCCCTGCATTTCGTGGCGGATCAGCGGATCGAGCGCCGAGAAGGCTTCGTCCATCAGCAGGATGGCCGGATCGTTGGCCAGCGCCCGGGCCAGGCCCACGCGCTGCTGCATGCCGCCGGAGAGCTGATGCGGATAGCAGTTTTCCTGGCCGGCCAGGCCGACCTGACGCAAGGCGACGGTGGAGCGGCTGTTACGCTCCTTCTCGGACACGCCGCTGATCTGCAGACCGAAACCGACGTTGTCGAGCACCGTCATGTGCGGCATCAGGGCGAAGGACTGGAACACCATGCCCATGTCCTTGCGGCGAACCTGCAGCAGATCTTTATCGCTCAGCCCGGTGATCTCCCGCCCGTTGAGGAAGATGGAACCTGAGGTGGGTTCGATGAGGCGATTGAACAGCCGCACCATGGTCGACTTGCCCGAACCGGAAAGGCCCATGATCACGAAGATCTCGCCGCGCATGACCGAGAAGTTGGCGTCGAAGACGCCGATGACCTGGCCGGTCTTCTCGAACACCTCCGCCTTGGACGCCCCCGCCCTGACCAATGCCATGGCGGTGTCCGCCTGAGAGCCGAACACCTTGTAGATGTTGCGGACCGAGATGATTTCGTCGGAGCGAGTCATGCCATGCCTCCTTCGCGCCCAGCACAGGCAGTCACTACCGCTGTGCAGTTCTGATTGATGAGAGATGCTGGGCAGAGGTAACGGGTGTCTGTCTTCACGACGGCGGTCCCTTCTTATTGTTCTGGTGGCCCTCGGAACGGGGCTTTCCAGCAAATCTATAAGCTGACCCCGGGCAAATCCAACAACATTTCCAGCCGCGAAGTGATAACGCCACGTTATGATTTCGCTGAGCGCGCCAGAGGTGTCGCCGTGAGATATGCCGGCTGTCTCCAGGGGCTCCAAGGTCGGGTGGTCGCGGCCAATAATGGCTGCCAGCTCTTTTTCCGTTCATCGAGAGTCACGATGTCCAAATCCGTCGATCCCGATACGCTGCTGCTGAAAATGCCGTCGTTGCGCGCGGTGAAGGCTTTTGTCGCGGCGGCCAAGTACGCGAGCTTCACCCGGGCCGCCGAGGCGCTGTGCGTGTCCCAGGCGGCGATCAGCCGGCAGATCCGGGAACTGGAGGGCTATCTCGGTGCCCAGCTGTTCAGCCGGGTCGGGCGGGCGGTGGCCTTGACTCCGGCGGGCGAGCTGTTCTTCGATGCGGCCCAGTTATCCTTCGTCAACATCGCCCAGGCTGCCGAGCGCATCCGCAGTAACCAGGCCGCCAGGCACATGCTGACCCTGTGCTGTTCGCCGGCCTTCTCGGCGCTGTGGCTGTCCCAGCATCTGCCGGACTTCTTCGCCAGCCATCCCGAGATCGAACTGAATCTGGTGACCACCCAGAACTTCCTGGCCATGGAGCCCGGGGTGCAGCCGGACGTCTTCATCACCAAGATGCCCAAGGTGCGCGACGGCTATCGCAGCACGGCGCTGTTCCACGACATCATCTATCCGGTGTGCTCGCCGCTGTATCTCGAACGCCATCCGCAGATCCGCACCCTCGAAGGGGTGCGCGACGCGGCCTTGCTCAACCTCAGTCCCTACGGTCGCTCCCAGGTGGCCGAACACGTCGACTGGGGCGTCTGGCTGGCCTTCCAGGGCGTCGATCTGGACGAGCGTCCGGCCGGGAGTCCGCCGCTGTTCAATGCCAACGACTACAACCTGATCATCGGCATGGTGCTGACGCACCAGGGCATCAGCCTGGGCTGGAATCACCTGGTGGCGGCGCTGCTGGAGCAGGGCCAGTTGGTGCGACCGATCCAGGAGCAGGTGGTACTGCGCAACAGCCGCCACTACCTGTCGATCCGCGAGGAAATGGAAGACAGCGAGGCGGTGCGGCGCTTCCAGCAGTGGCTGCTCGGCCGCCTCGGCCGGGCGCCCGCCTGACCTGCGGTTATCCTTTGCCCGGCGAAAAGGTCGTTGGAGCTGCGGCGTGACCCTGACTCATTGTCTGTTGCCGGCCGACCTCGGCAGACAACAACAAGGAGCCCGCGGATGTCGCTATATGCCTTTTGCCAAGCCTTCACCCTCGACCAGGTACCCGCCCCTACCCGGGCGATCCTGCAGAAGAGCCTGCTGGACATTCTCGGCACCATGGCCGGGGCGGTCTCCAATGCCACCAGCCAGACCCTCTATGGCTATGCGCGCAAGCACTATCCCGGCGGCGAATTCGTGAGTCGCCTGCCCTTCGATGGCACCCCGGTGAATCTGCTGGGCGCGGGTTGGGCGGGCGGTTTCACCGCCGACAGCCTGGACGCCCACGAAGGCCACTTCACCTCCAAGGGCCATGCCGGTGCCACCGTGGTCCCGGCGCTGCTGGCCCTGGCCGACGCCTTGCACGCCCAGGGGCCTAGGATCAGTGGCCGCGAGCTGCTCGAAGCCCTCTGCCTCGGCTACGAGACCGGTCTGCGCGCCGGCGTCGCCCTGACGGCCACCTCGCCGACCTACCACGCCTCCGGTGGCTTCTCCGGTCTTGGCGTGGTCTGTGGCGGAGCCCGCCTGCTAGGGCTGGACGAGGCCACCTTTCGCCATGCCCTGGGCATCGCCGAATACTTCGCGGCTCGTTGCCCGATGATGCGGCTGATCGAGCACCCCACCATGCTGCGCGATGCCCACGGCGCCGGCGCCTACAACGGCCTCAATGCCCTGCTGCTGGCCCGAGAGGGCGTCACCGGGGCACCGGCCGAAACCCTCGAAGCCGAGTCCGCCAGCCCTTTCTGGAGCGACCTGGGCCGCTGCTGGGAGATCGACGCCCAGTACTTCAAGCCCTGGCCGGTGTGCCGCTGGGCGCAGCCGGCGCTCACCGCCATGACCCGCCTGCTCGCCGAGCACCCGCACCTCTGCGCCGACACGCTGGCTCGTGTGCGGGTGGAAACCTTCCAGGAATCCACCTGCCTGCAGGGCCATCGCCCGGCCAATGCCGACGAGGCCCAGTACGCCCTGGCCTTCCCGCTGGCGGCGCTGATCGCCCGCGGCCAGGTCGGACCGGAAGAGGTCACCGGCGCCGCCATCGAGGCGCCGGATATCCTCGCCGTGAGCGAGCGCATCGAGATCGTCGAGGCGGCGGACCTGTCGGCGCGCTTCCCGGAAGAGATTCTCTCGCGGGTGACCGTGCGCCTGACCAGCGGCGAAGTCTTCACCTCACCGATCACGGCGGCCCTGGGCGATCCGGAGCAACCGCTGATGCTGGCCGACATCGAGGCCAAGTTCGAGCTGTTCGCCGGGCAGAATCTCACTGCCAACGCCCGTGCCGCCCTGAAGCGTGCCGTGCTGGAACTGGAGCATTCGCCCCTGGCCATCGAGGCCCTGGCGCCACTTTTCCAACCCGGGGATCGATAACCCCAGCGCATGCTTTACCCGCCCGAAAAGTCGTTTGTGACAGGGGCGGCTCGCCGCCTAGGCTGCGACCATCAGCGTTGTCCCTGAATCCCTCTTCGGCCTGCCTCGTCGACGCGCCAGCGGGCGACGACCGCCTTGGCGTTCGAGCGTCGCTGCGCGTCTCAAGAACAACAACAGTCCCACCGACTCCGCTCCCGGCCAGACTTTCGAGGACACCTGTCCATGAACCCCACGCAAGCCATCATCGACCTGATCGCCCAGCGCAAGCCCCGGCACTCGCTGCCCCGCGAGTTGTACAGCGATCCCGGCGTCTATCGCCAGGACCTCGAACAACTCTGGCACCGCGACTGGATCTTCACCGGTCACACCTTCGAGATCGCCAAGCCCGGCCAGTACTTCACCCTGCGGATCGGCGACTACCCGGTGGCGGTGGTGCGCAGCAGGGACGGCCAGGTGCGTGCCTTCCATAACGCCTGTCGCCATCGCGGTGCCAAGGTCTGCGAGCACGAGCAGGGCAAGGTCGCCAAACTGGTCTGCCCCTATCACAAGTGGACCTACGAGCTGGACGGCAACCTGCTGTTCGCCGGCAACATGAGCGCTGATTTCGACAAGACCCAGTACGGCCTCAAGCCGGTGCACGTCGAGGTGGTGGAAAGCTACATCTATGTCTGCGTGGCCGCCCAGGCGCCGGATTTCGAAGCCTTCCGTGCGGCGGTCAAGCCCTTCCTCGCCCCGCACTTCCTGGATAGCTGCAAGGTCGCCTTCCAGTCCGACCTGGTCGAGCGCGGCAACTGGAAGCTGGTGTTCGAGAACAATCGCGAGTGCTACCACTGCGACGGTACCCATCCCGAACTGCTCAACTCCTACGTCGAGAATCTTTCGGTAGCCGGCGTCGGCGACGCGGACGATCCCGAGCTGGCCTCCCACTGGGCGCGCTGCGAGCGTGCCGGGATGCCCAGCCAGCTGGTGATGGATATCCACGGCCGCTTCCGCATGACCCGCATCCCGCTGTCGGCCGGCGCGGTGAGCTACACGATGGATGGCCAGCCCGCGGTGGCGGGACGACTGGACCGGAGTGGCGAGCCGGACATCGGTGCGCTGCTGTACTTCAACTATCCCTCCACCTGGAATCATGTCCTCGGCGATCACGCGTTGAGCTTCCGCGTGCTGCCCCTCGGCCCCAACGAAACCCTGGTGACCACCAAATGGCTGGTGCCGGAATCGGCCGTGGAAGGGGTGGACTACGACCTGGAGCGCCTGACCAAGGTCTGGGTCGCCACCAACGATCAGGATCGCCGACTGGTGGAAGGCACCCAGGCCGGGGTCAATTCGCCGTCCTATGAACCGGGTCCCTATTCGGAAGCCGCCGAGAACGGCGTCTGCCAGTTCGACGACTGGTACTGCGCGACCCTGTCGGAGCGGTTGCGGGGGCCGATTCCGCTGAAATCGGTAGGCTGATGCCGCCACGCCGGGCTGCCGTCGTCTACGGTGACAGGACACTGGTCGCTTGCGACACGGTGGGCGACGGTTCTCCCGCCCGGTGGGAATGCGGCTTTGGGCTAGGATGGGCCCGAGGGATGGAGCAGGGCGGTAGGACGTGATCGATTCAAGAACCTTTGGCAGCGGTATCCAAGGCAAGAACTACCTGCAGTTGCAGTCGACGCGGCCGCGGCCGGAGTTTTCCCGGCTGGTCGGCTTCATCCTGCTCGATCACTTTTCCTTGCCGTCCTTCACCCAGGCGCTGGATACCCTGGTCACCGCCAACCTGCTGGCCGCCGGGACCTTCGCCACCCAGACCTACAGCCCGACCGGCGCCGAGGTGCTCAGTGACCTCGGCATCGTCATCCGTCCGGACGGCGACTATCGCGCGGTGGAGGATGCCCGCTTCGATCTGCTGGTGGTCTGCGGCGGGCTGCGGACGCCGCTGGAGCTGGACCCGCGGCTCAAGGCGCTGCTGCTGCGCGCGGCCAAGCAGCAGGTGACCCTCTGCGGCCTGTGGAACGGCGCCTGGCAACTGGGCCAGGCCGGGGTGCTGGACGGCTATCGCTGTGCGATCCATCCCGAGCACCGCAGTGCCTTCAGCGAGCGGGTGCGTGGCTGCAAGACCTCGGCGGAAAGCCATGTGCTGGATCGCGACCGGCTGACCGCCGCCAGTCCCAGTGGCGCCTTCCACCTCTTCCTCGAATGGATCGGCGCCCAGTGCGGCAGCGCCCTGGCCGATGGCCTGGTCAATATCCTGGCCTTCGAGGAATCGCGCTTCCGCCAGGTCAATCCGACGCTCAAGGTGCAGATGACCCCGCCGCTGCGCGAGGTGGTGACGCTGATGGAGGCCAACATCGAGGAGCCCCTGACCATCGAGCAGCTGTGCGACTACGCCGGCCGCTCGCGGCGCCAGGTCGAGCGGCTGTTTCGCGAGCAGCTCGACACCGCGCCCATGCGCTACTACCTGGAACTGCGCATCACCGAGGGGCGGCGGCTGCTGCAGCACTCCACCCTGTCGGTGCTGGAGGTGGCGGTGGCCTGCGGCTTCACCTCGGTCACCCACTTCAGCAAGAGGTATTCGGCCTACTTCGGCTATCCCCCGTCCAAGGAGCGACGGTTGAAGTATTGAACCGCCTGTTGCTGCGCTCGGGGTAGAGGGCCAGAGGGCGCGCCCAGAGCGTTCGTCGGCGCACAGGAACGGCTGCACGCCGGCTCGCTCGAAACCCTATCCCGGCGCGACACGGCTCGCGTGATGCGTCGACGGGTACCCGATGATCTACCGAGCGAGGATGTCCCATGACTGACCCACGTAACGTCGCCCACGACAAGAAAGTGCAGCAGGAAAAGAAGCATCAGGGCGAGGACATCGCACCCGATGCCGAGCACGCGCCGCAACCGGGCAAGAAACCCGCGCTCAAGGACCACGACGAGCAGGCCGACGACAAGGCCTGACCCAACGCCGGCCTCGCAGCACGCGAGGCCTTCGCCGATGCTGACGGCCGTCGGCATCGCGCCCTTCCAAGAAAGTCACCCGCCCAGCGCCGGCTCCGGTTGCCGGGTCCGCTCCGCTGCATTCAGGCACAGCAATCCCGCCAGGGCGAACAGCAGACCGAGCAGCATGCCCGGCGCCAGGGGTTCGTCGAAACAGGCCCAGGCCCACAGCAGCGCCACCGGCGGACTCAGGTACAGCGCGCCACTCACCGCCTGGGGGCTGCCCTGACGCAGGCACAGCCAGTAGAGGCCGAAGCCGAGCAGGGTCGGGATCAGCAGCCAGAGCACCGCCAGGGCGAAGCCGAGGGTCAGTGGCGGGGTCAGCGGACCTTCCACCCCGGCTACCCCCAGCATCACCAGCCCGCTGGCCGCGAGCTGAATGAACAGCTGGGTCCGCAGTGCCAGTCGGCTCGGCGGCAGGCGACTCTGCACCAGGGTGGCCAGCGCCAGGGCCAGGGCGCTGCCCAGGGGCAGGGCGTAGGCCCAACTGGGGGCCACCCCCAAGCCCAGTCCCGCGCCAGTCGCGAGCATTACGCCCGTCAGGCCCAGCCCCAAGCCGAGCCACTGGCGTCCATGGGTGCGCTGGCCAGGCAGCAGGCAGCAGCCCAGGGCCACCAGCAGCGGCGACAGATCCGACAGCAGCGCCGCCAGCCCGGGTGAGACGCCCAGTTCGATGGCCTTGGCCGCCGGCCCTACCGCTCCGGCAAAGGCCAGCACGCCGATGCCCGCCTGCTGGCCGATGATCTTCAGCGGTAGCCGCCGCACTTCGCGCCAGGCGAACGGCAGCAGCAGGAGGGCGGCCAGTAGCAGGCGCCAGAACGTCACCAGCAGGGTAGGAGCCTGGTCCGCGGCATAGCGATAACCGACGAAACCGGCGCTCCAGCACAGCACCAGGGCGAGCTGGCGCAGCAATGGGGAAGACAGGATGGCAGGCATGACCGAACTCCAGATGACGGGATGCCTTGAGCCTGGCGCAGGGTGGTAATACACTCAAACGACATTATCGGTAGCTATGGTTCGATAAAATCGCATCATGCCCGCACCTCTCGATATCGACGTCCTGCGTACCTTCCACACCATCGTCCGGTTGGGGCAGTTCCGCGCCGCCTCGCTGCAGCTCAATCGCAGCCCCTCGGCGGTGAGCAGCCAGATCCGCCGGCTGGAAGAGCAGACCGGTGGCCGGCTGTTCGAGCGCGATAACCAGGCCGTGACCCTGACCCCGCTCGGGCGCCGCGTGCTGCTGGAGACCGCCGACCTGCTGCAGGCCCACGACCGCATCCTCGCCGGCCTCACGGGGCAGCCAGTGGTGGGCGAGGTGCGCCTGGGCGTGGCCGAAGACTATGCGGCCCGCTTGCTCAAGGCCGTGCTGCCGCGGTTGCACGGCGAGCATCCCGGGATCGTCCTGGAGGTGCTGACCGGCAACAGCAGTCAACTCCGTCGCTGGCTTGGCCAGGGACTGCTGGATCTGGCGCTGCTGGTAGGGCCGCCCCGCATCGACCGGGCGGACGGTCAGATGTTCGGCCATACCCAGCCGGTGTGGGTCGCCGGTCCCGGGCTGCAGCTGAGCGCGGACGCCAGCGTGCCCCTGGCGCTGCACGGCGAAGGTTGCAGCTATCGCGAACTGGGCATCGACCTGCTGATCCGCCAGGGCCGGCGCTGGCATGCGGTGGTGACCAGCGCCGCCTCTTCGGCATTGGAAGCGGCGGTCGAACTGGGCCAGGCGGTGGCCATCACCGACCGGGCGCGGATGACCCCGCCGATGCGCGAATTGATGCCGGAAGAGGGCTTTCCGCAACTGCCGGTGCACGAGCTGCGGCTGGCCTCCCCGCCCGGCGAGCGCAGCCCCGCCTGCGCCTCTCTGGCCGGGCTGATCGCCGAGGATTTCCGGATCTAGCCCGGCGGCCCCGCGTTTGACCGGACGGCGGCGCAGCCACTAAGGTGCCTGCCTTGGCGCACGACCCCTGCGCCTATCAAACGCAGCCCCACCTCCCGAGACGCGCGGGATCAGTCCGCCCGTCCGGCCCGCTACAGCCGCTCCTGCCCGCTTTTCTGGAATCCCCCGCCTGTCATGAATGCCTCACCCGCCATCCCCCGTCTCATCTATCTGCTCGCCCTCACCATCTTCGCGCTGACCACCGCCGAATTCATGGTCGCCGGCATGATGCCGGCGCTGGCTGCCGATCTCGGCGTCTCCATCGGCCAGATCGGCTATCTGATCTCCTGGTATGCCCTGGGCATGGCCCTGGGCGGCCCACCCCTGACCCTGCTGTTGCTGGCCCTGCGCCTCGCGGAAAAGTCGGCACTGCTATGGCTGCTGTTGCTCTACCTGGTAGGCGCCGTGGTGGCCGCGCTGGCGGCCAGTTATCCGGTGATGGCGGCGGGGCGGGTGCTCATGGGCGTCGCCAGCTCCGCCAGCATCGGCCTCTGTCTGACCCTGGGCGCCAACCTGGTCACCCCGGATCGCCGCGGCCGGGCGGCCTCGCTGATCCTGTCCGGACTCATGCTGGCACCAGTGTTCGGGGTGCCGGGTACGGTACTGATCGAGCAGCTGGCCGGCTGGCGCGCCAGCTTCTGGGCGGTCGCCCTGCTGGCGGCCTGCTGCACCCTGCTGGTCGGCCTGTGCGTGCCGCGGGCACCGGCACGCGCGGTCGGGCAACTGAGCGGCGAGCTGCGGACCCTGGTCAGCGCCAGGCTCTGGGCGGCCTATCTCACCAGCGGCCTGATCATCGGCGCGACCTTCGCCGGTTTCAGCTACTTCTCGCCCATCCTCATCCAGGTGACGGGTTTCGCGTCCACCACCATTCCCTGGTTGCTGATGGGTTACGGCCTCGCCAACGTGCTGGGCAATCTGCTGGTGGGCCACCTGGCCGATCGCTACACCCTGAAGGTGCAGGGTGCGGGCCTGGTCGTGCTGGCGCTGGGCTTCGCCCTTTTCGTCACCTGCGCCGACAGTGCCGCGGCCAGCCTCCTGGCCCTGGCGCTGATCGGCCTGACCGGGGTGGCGCTCAACCCGGCCATGGTCGCCCGCGTCATGGCCGCGGCGACGCCAGGCCCCCTGGTCAATACCCTGCACACCTCGGTGATCACCGCGGGCCTGGCGGTGGGCGCCTGGGCCGGTGGTGCGGCCATCGATGCCGGTCAGGGTCTGCGCGCGCCGCTGTGGGTCGGTCTGGGAATGGCACTACTGGGGCTGCTGAGTCTGCTTCCCCTGGGCTGGCGAAGGGATTCGGCAACCGCGGTGCGGCCCTGCACGGAGTGACCGCTTTGCCGCGCGTACCGGTGCGGATTTCCCTCGGTGCAACAGGAGGAGGATACTGCGCCTCTTTGCCGCTCTGACCGCCGATACCCATGGAAAACCTCCCGCTGTTCGATCTGCCCGCCGCCGCCTCCGAGGAAAAACCCAAGCCCAAACGGGCTCGCCAGGCCGCTCCTGCGAGCGGCCTGCGCCTGCTGCACACCTCCGACTGGCACCTGGGGCAGCATTTCCTCGGCCGCACCCGCGAGGCTGAGCATCGCGCCTTTCTCGTTTGGCTGGTGGCCCAGGTGGAGGAGCAGCGGGTGGACGTGGTGCTGGTGGCGGGGGATATCTTCGATACCGCCACGCCGCCGAGCTATGCCCGCGAGCTGTACAACGGCTTCATCGTCGCCTTGCGCGGCACCGGCGCCAGCCTGGTGGTGCTCGGCGGCAACCATGATTCCGCCGCGGTGCTGGCCGAGTCTCGCGAATTGCTGGCCTGCCTGGACACCCGGGTGATCCCCTGCGTCAGCGAGACGCTAGCCGACCAGCTGCTGGAATTGCGCCGCCGCGACGGCGAGATCGGCGCGCTGCTTTGCGGCATTCCCTTCGTGCGTCCGCGCGACCTGGTGCAGAGTCAGGCCGGGCAGAGCGCCGATGAAAAGCGCCAGGCACTGCAACAGGCCATCCAGGGCCACTATGCCGAGCTGTACGCCCTGGCCGAGACACGCCGCGCCGAACTGGGCGCGGCGCTGCCGATCATCGCCACCGGCCACCTGACCACCGTGGGCGCCAGCGCCAGCGAGTCGGTGCGGGAGATCTATGTCGGCAGTCTCGACGCCTTTCCCACCAGCGCCTTTCCGCCGGCGGACTACATCGCCCTCGGTCATATCCACCGACCCCAGCGGGTCGGCGGCCTGGAGCGGGTGCGCTACAGCGGCTCGCCGCTGTGCCTGAGTTTCGATGAGGAACGCGCCAAGGAAGTCCTGCTGGTGGAGTTCGGCGCGGCCCTGGAGCGAGTGACGCCCGTGGCGGTGCCCTGTTTCCAGCCGCTGGCCGTGGTACAGGGCACCCTCGACACCCTGGGCGCCGCCCTGGTCGAGGCGGCGGCCGACGGCAGCCCCAAGTGCCCGGTGTGGGCCGAGGTGGTGGTGGCCGGGGATGACTACCTGGCCGATCTGCAGCCGCGCATCTCTGCGCTGGTGGCCGAGTTGCCGCTGGACGTGCTGCGGGTAAGGCGCGCGCGCAACGCCGTCCCGCCCACGCTGCAGGGCACCCAGCGCGAAACGCTGGAAGAGCTCAGCCCGCTGGACGTCTTCAGCCAGCGCCTGGCCGCCGAGACCCTGGACGACGAGCTGCGTACCCGCCTGGAAGGCCTTTACCGCGAGGTTCTCGGCGAGTTGCCCGCCTGATCGCAGCGAAACGCTTCCATCGGACGGTATTTCTCGTCCGGAACAAGGCCCGCTGCCCCGGGGTCACCCTCTCTATGTAGCCCATATCGGAGGAGACCCCATGCACGACCTATCGCAACCCCTCGCCGCCACGCGTCACGAACGCTCCGACAACCAGGTACCGAACGTCCAGGGCACCGAACGCGTGGTGTCCCTGCTTGGCGGTGGCCTGCTGATCCTTGGCGGCCTGCGCCGTGGTGGTCTGGCCGGCTGCGTGAAGATGGCGCTGGGCGCCATGGCCCTCAGCCGCGGAGTGCGCCAGCGGTGCGAGCTCAAGGCCGCGCTGCAGCCGTCACCCTTCGAACGGGCCCTGGCCGAGCGCTGGGGCTGGCGCAATCCCACCGCCATCCAGCGCAGCGTCACCATCGCCAAGCCGCGCGAAGAGGTGTTCGCCTACTGCGCCGACCTGCAGCACCTGCGCGAGCTGCTGCCCTTCGTCGACCGCATCGAGCTGGGCGCCGATGGTGACAGCCACTGGCATGCCTCCGGTCCCCTGGGTCGTACCCTGAGCTGGACCCTGGAGCAGAGCGAGCGCCGCGAGAACGAGTTCCTGCTATGGAGCACCGTGCCTGGTACCTTCATGGCGCACAAGGCCAGCCTGACCTTCAGCGATGCTCCCCAGGGGCGTGGCACCCTGGTGCAGGTCGTACTGGCCTGCGAAGCCCCGGCCGGTTTGCTTGGCCATGCCGTCACCGAAGGCATCAGTCGCTTCACTGGCAAGGCGGTCAACCTCGGCCTGCGCCGCCTCAAGCAGCAACTGGAGACCGGCGAGATCGCCACCCCCGAGGTCACCCGCAGCGGTCGCCCGTTGGCGCCGGCCCATCCGCCGGTGACTCGTCCAGCGGACGAACCCCAGGCCGATATCGATGCCGGCCTGGGCACCCACGGGAGGACCGAATAATGCGTGCCCTGACCTGGCAAGCCCCTAACCGTCTGCAGGTGGAAACCGTCCCGGATCCGGAGATCCTCAATCCGCGCGATGCCATCGTGCGCATCATCATGTCCTCGGTGTGCGGCTCGGACCTGCACCTGCTGGGCGGCTACGTCCCGGCGATGAAACCCGGCGACATCATCGGCCATGAATTCCTCGGCGAGATCGTCGAGCTGGGCAGCGGCCTGCGTAACCAGGGCCTGGCCGTGGGCGACCGGGTGGTGACCGTTTCCATCATCGGCTGCGGTGACTGCGAACACTGCCAGCGCGAAGATTACAACTGCTGCGACAACAGCAACCCCAAACCCGAGATGACGGAACTGGCCTATGGGCAACCCTGTTCCGGCATCTTCGGCTACAGCCATGCCTTCGGTGGCTATGCCGGCAGCCATGCCACCTATGTGCGGGTGCCCTATGCCGACGTCAACCTGTTCAAGGTGCCCGATGGCGTCACGGATGCCCAGGCGGTGTTCGTGTCCGATGCCGTGCCTACCGGCTACTACGCTGCCGATATCGCCGACATCCAGCCTGGCGATACCGTGGCGGTCTGGGGTTGTGGCGGGGTGGGGCAGATGGCCATTCGCAGCGCCTATCTGCTGGGCGCCGAGCGGGTCATCGCCATCGACCGCTTCAGCGATCGCCTGCAGCTGGCGGCCGAGAAGGCCGGTGCCATCGTTCTCGACTACGAGACCACCAACATCCATGAAGCCCTGCTGGAATTGACCGGTGGTCGCGGTCCGGATCGCTGCATCGATTGCGTCGGCATGGAGGCCCACGGTACCCAGCTCGACTATGCCTACGACAAGACCAAGCAGCTGCTGCGCCTGCACACCGAACGCGGGTCGGCGCTGCGCCAGGCCATCCGTGCCTGTCGCAAGGGCGGGACGGTGTCGGTGATCGGCGTCTATGGCGGGCTGATCGACAAGTTTCCCATGGGCGCCATCGTCAACAAGGCGCTGACGCTGAGATCGGGCCAGCAGCCGGGACAGCGCTATGTGGAGCGCCTGTTCGAGCACATCCAGAAGGGCGAGCTGGACCCTTCCTACCTGCTCACCCATCCGATGAGTCTGGAAGAGTCGCCCTATGGCTACGAGCTGTTCAAGTCCAAGGACAAGAATTGCATGAGGGCGGTGTTCATGCCTTGAGGGGCAGCCCGGTGATCTCAGGATCACCGGGCTTTTTATCGGCTAGACCAGCCAGGTCGCCAGTGGCTGCCATAGCGCAGCGACCTTGTGGCCACCATCGCAGCTGACCAGCGCCAGGGTGCCCACACCGACCAGTAGGGGCATGCCGAGAAAGTCGAAGGGAGACAGGGGCGAGCGCACGACGGAACCTCCCGGTAAACGTGGTTGCAGAGCGATACCTTGCAGTTGAGAGCGGGACCGGGAGCAAGTTCAGCAGCGGGCACGACCATAGGTCGAATGGTCGGTTGGCATGGGCGAGCGCGTCCAACAATGCCAGAATGGGCGGTTCGCCGAGTCGTCCTGGAAAAGCCCGATGAAGATCCTCACCCTGCGCCTGAAGAACCTCAATTCCCTCAAGGGTGAGTGGAAGATCGACTTTACCGCCGAACCCTTCGCCAGCAGTGGCCTGTTCGCCATCACCGGACCGACCGGGGCGGGCAAGACCACCCTGCTGGACGCCATCTGCCTGGCGCTCTATCACCGCACGCCGCGAATGAGCAAGGTGGGCGGGGAGAGCAACGAACTCATGACCCGCCATACCGGCGACTGCCTCGCCGAGGTGGAATTCGCCGTGCGTGGCGAGCGCTACCGGGCCTTCTGGAGTCAGAGGCGCGCGCGGGATCGTGCCGATGGCGCCCTGCAGCCGCCCAAGGTGGAACTGGCCAGGCTCGACGGCACCATCCTCGCCGAAAAGACCGGCGACAAGCTCAGACTCACCGAAGAACTCACCGGCCTCGACTTCGAGCGCTTCACCCGCTCCATGCTGCTGGCCCAGGGGGGCTTCGCCGCCTTCCTGGAAGCCAGTGCCAGCCAGCGCGCCGAACTCCTGGAGGAGCTGACCGGGACTGCCGTGTACGGCCAGATCTCCCAGCGGGTGTACGAGCGCGCGCGGGAGGCCAAGGGTGTTCTGGATGGCCTGCGCCAGCGCGTCGCGGGGGTCGAGGTGCTGGACGACGAACGCCGCCGGGCGCTGGCCGCCGAAGGTCTCAGCCTGGCGGAACGCGAAGAGCAACTGGCCGCGGACCTCAAGACCTGGCAGGCCCAGCGGCAGTGGTTGACGGCACTGGAACAGGCGGCGGCGGGCGAGCAACAGGCCGCGGCGCGCCTGGCCTCCGCGCAGCAGGCCTGGGAGGCCGCCGAGCCGCAGCGTCAGCGACTGGCGGCGGCCGAACCGGCGGCGCGGCTGCTGCCCATCGAGCAGGCCTGGCGTGAGGCCCAGGCGCGTGAACAGCGCAGCCTGGAAGAACTGGCCCAGCTCGACCAGCGGATCCAGACCCTGGCCAGCCGCCGCGACGTTGCCCTGGCCCAGGCCCTGGGCGCCAGTGGCGAACAGCTGCGCCAGGCCGAGGCGGAGCAGGCGCAGGCGGTAGAGGAAAACCAGCGCCTGGAGCAAAGCCTGGCCGAGCGTACCCGCCATGCCGAACTCGGCGAACGCCTGGGCGACTGGCGTAGCCAACTGGCGCTGCGCGACGAAAGGGCCGAGGCCCTGGGGCGCCTGATGCGGCGTCAGGAGGAGCAGACCCGCCAGCTGCAGTTGCTGGCCGAGGAGCGCGAGGCCCAGCAGGGGGCGCTGACTCGCGCGCGCGAGCAGGCCGCCCAGGCTCAGACGGCGGAGCAGGCCCAGGCCGAACGCTGGCAGGCGGCGCTGGATGGTCGTGACGAAAAGGCCTGGCGTGCCCTCTGGCAGGCCACGCTGGGCCGGGTCAACGAGGTCGACCAGCTGGATCAGCTGGTCGAACGCCGGCGGCAGTTGCAGACCCAGCTGGAGCGCCTGGCCCGCAGCCAGGGCGAGCGCCAGCGCCAGCATGGCGAACATGGGGTGCGCCTGGCGGCCCTGCGCGGGCGCTACCGCGAGTTGGCCCAGCAGGTGCGCGAGCGCGAGAAGCTGCTCGAACAGGAAAGGGTCATTCGCAGCCTGGAAGCCCAGCGCGCCGAATTGCAGCCCAATGAGCCCTGTCCGCTGTGCGGCTCCCGCGAGCATCCCGCGGTGGCCGACTACGCCGCCCTGGACGTCTCCGCCACCCAGACCGCCCTGCAGGACGCCAAGGCTGAACTGGAGCGCCTGACCCAGGAGGGCAAGGAGCTCAGCGAAGCCTTGGCCGCGCTCAGGGCGCAACTCGATCAGGCCAACGAGCAGCAGACCGAGGCCAGCCAGCAGTTGGACCAGTTGGGCGAACTCTGGCGCCAGCGCTGCGTGGCCCTGGGTGCCGATCCCGAGGTGCCCGGTGCGGTGGCCGAATTGCGTCGCCGCCAGGATCAGGAACTGGCGCGCATCCAGCAGGTGCTCGCCACCCTGGATGGCCTGCGCCAGCAGGGCGAGGAAGGTCGCCAGGAGGCCCTGCGTCTGGCACGCCAGCAGGCCGATGCCGAACAGCGCCTGGCCCTGGCCGAGGCGGCCTGGGAGCGGGCCCGCCAGGGGCTGGCGGAAGGTGCCGAGGAACAGCGTCAGGCCCAGGCACAACAGGCCAGGGCCGAGCGTCAGCTGGGCGAGAAACTGGCCCGTTGGGGCCATGAGGTACCCACTCGTGCTGGCGAATGGCTGGCCCAGCGCGAACAGGAGTGGCGGCTCTGGCAGGCCGATCGTCAACGGGCGCAGGAGTTGCAGCAGCGCTTGAAGGACATCGCCCAGCGCCTGGCCGCACGTGCCCCGCTGGTCGAGACCTGGCGCCAGCGCGCGGGCCAGGTCGCGCCTGCCACGGTAGCGCTGCAAAACGCCGCCGCCGTGCTCGCCGAGGCCACCGCGACCTGGGAAGACTGCCGCGAGCAGGGGGCGGCGCTGCAGGGTACGCATCAGGCGCTGCACGAACGGTTGGTGGGTGAGACGCGCCAGGCCCGCGAGGCCGACGAGCGCTGGCAGGCTACCCTGGCCGCCAGTGCCTTTGCCGATGCCGACGCCTGGCGCGCCGCGCAACTGGATGACGACGAGCACAGCACCCTGACCGCGGAGCGCACCCGCCTCGAGACCGCCCTGACCGAGGCTCGTGCCCTGGCCGGCGCGGCGCGGGAACGCCTGGCGACCCTGAGCGCCGCGCCGCAGACCCAGCGCAGCGCCGCCGAGCTGGATGCCGAGCTGGCCACCGCCAGTGCCGAGTTGCGCGCCCTGGGCCAGCGGCAGGGTGAGGTCAACGCTGCCCTGCGCGAAGACGAACGGCGCCGGGACGGCCTGCAGGCCCTACTTGGCGAGATCGCCGCCCAGGAGCGCGATCATGATCTCTGGCAGCACCTCAACGGCCTGATCGGCTCGGCGGATGGCGCCAAATTCCGCAAGTTCGCCCAGGGCCTGACCCTGGATCACCTGGTGCACCTGGCCAATGGTCAGCTCATGCGCCTGCACGGCCGCTACCGGTTGATCCGCCGCCAGGCGGCGGAACTGGAACTGCAGATCCTCGACACCTGGCAGGCCGATGCCCTGCGCGACATCCGCACCCTTTCCGGCGGCGAGAGTTTCCTGGTCAGCCTGGCCCTGGCGCTGGCCTTGTCGGATCTGGTCAGCCAGCGCACCGGCATCGATTCGCTGTTTCTCGACGAAGGCTTCGGCACCCTCGATGGCGAGACCCTGGAGGTCGCCCTCGATGCCCTCGACCAGCTCAATGCCAGTGGCAAGACCATCGGCATCATCAGCCACGTGGAGGCGCTCAAGGAGCGCATCCCGGTGCAGCTCAAGGTGCGCAAGGGCGTCGGTCTGGGCCATAGCGGTCTGGAGCGGTGTTATGCCGTGGAGAAAAACGCGACCGAGTGAGTAATTCTTCTGGAGCAGTGGTCGAACGCCAGCGCGAAGCGAAACGCCGAAACTGTTAACTTAGACAGGTTTTCCGTGTCTGCTAGCGCAATGACATCTCTTCCCTTCACCGGCCACTACCTACCATGTCCCAGTTCCTTGCCGTCGGCCTGTTCGAATACGATCCCAGCCGCGCCGAATGGCGCGCGGATGCCGCCTGTGCGGCCATGCTGGAGCGGGACGTCGAGGTGCTGGCCCGCGGCCTTTCACCCGCCGAATTGCTGAGCGGCCTGCAGAGTCGCAGTACGCCGCCCGAGGGACTCCTGCCCGCTCCGGGGCAGGTCTGGGAAGCGTGGCGCCAGGGCGCCGACGGCCAGTTGCGCTGCCTGCAGTTCCAGCGGCGCGAGGCCGGGGGCGTGCTGCTGGACGTCACCGCGCAGCGCCGGCATGAGGCCGAACTCTGGCAGGGCGAGGCCTTCAAGCGCAGTGTCATGGTCTGCAGCGTCGACTGCATCAAGCTGATCGATCTGGAAGGGCGCCTGGAATACATGAATCCGGGCGGCCTGATGGTCATGGAGATCGACGACTTCATTCCCTTCCAGGGTCGCCTCTGGGCCGAACTCTGGCCCGCAGAGCAGCGCCATGAGGTGACCGCCGCCATCGAGGCGGCGCGGCATGGCGGCATCGGCCGTTTCACCGGACTCGCGCCCACCGCCAAGGGCACGCGGCGCTGGTGGGACGTGGTGGTCACACCCATCCTGGGCGATGACGGCAAGCCCCTGAAATTCCTTTCCATTTCTCGCGACGTCAGCGAAACCGTGCGGGCCCGCGAGGCGCTGGACGAACTCAACCGCAACCTGGAAGAGCGCATCGAGGTGCGCAGCCAGGAGCTGGTGGCGCTGGAAGAGGAGCTGCGTCAGGCGCAGAAGATGGAAGCCATCGGTCAACTCACCGGTGGCATCGCCCATGACTTCAACAACCTGCTGACCGGCATCGTCGGCTCCCTCGACCTGATGCGCCGTCGAGTGCAGCAGGGACGCATCCAGGAGCTGGAGCGCTATCTGGACACCGCCACCCGCTCGGCCGAGAACGCCGCGGCCCTGACCCAGCGCCTGCTGGCCTTCGCCCGCCGTCAGGTGCTCGAACCCCGCCCGGTGGATGCGGGTCAGTTGGTGCAGGGCATGCACGAGTTGCTGCGCCACAGCCTGGGCAAGAAGATCCGCAAGGACGTCCAGCTGGATGCCGGGCTCTGGCTCCTGCACTGCGATCCGCACCAGCTGGAAAACGCCATCCTCAACCTGGCCATCAACGCCCGCGATGCCATGCCCGAGGGCGGCAACCTGAGCATCCGCGTGGAAAACGTCAGCGGACCGCTCAGCATCGGCCTGCCGCTCGAGACCCAAGACGGCGATTTCGTCCGTATCCAGGTCTGCGACACCGGCACCGGCATGGATGCCGAGACCCTCAAGCGCGCCTGCGAGCCCTTCTTCACCACCAAGCCCAGCGGTCGCGGCACCGGCCTCGGCCTGTCGATGATCTATGGTTTCGTCCGCCAATCCGGCGGCCAGGTGGAAATCCACTCGGTGGTGGGCGAGGGCACCTGCATCAGCCTCTATCTACCGCGGCGGCTGGCCCAGCCCGAGGTGGAGCCCATTTCCAGCGACGCCGAAGGCCCGGTGCTGCCGGAGGTCTCCGGCGACTGCGCGCTGATCGTCGAAGAAGAGCGCGAAGTCCGCGTCATCATCGGCGAGGTGCTGGCGGAACTGGGCTACACGCCGCTGGCGGTGGCCGACAGCGCCACCGCCGTGGCCCTCATCGCCTCGGGCACCCTGCGCATCGATCTGCTGGTGACCAGTCTCGGTCTCTCCGGGCTGGACGGTCGGCAACTGGCCGAGCAGGCGCGGGCCACCTCGCCCGGCCTGCCGGTGCTCTATCTGTCCGGACAGGCGGATCCGGCATCCCTGCCGGAGCTGGCCGAAGAGGGCGTCGAACTCATCGGTAAGCCCTTCGGCCTGGAAGAGCTGGCGCGCTGCGTGAGGCGTCTGCGTCCGGGCGTCTGAGCCAGGCGCGGCGAACTGTCGCAGCGCTTCAGGGTCGATCCTTTCGTGTCGTAACGTCCGTTGCGGCTGCTGTCGTGTCGACAAGAAAAGGAGCGCTTCATGAAACGCCTGCCACCTGCGCCACCCGCGCGGATGCTCGTCCTGTCCCTGTCCATCGCCTTTCTCGCTGCCTGCGCCCATGAAAGCAGCAAGCCGGAAACCCCGACCTGGAGTTGGCGCGATGCCAGCAACGCCCGCGCCGTGTCGCCGGACCAGGCCTATCCCGAGCTGTTCGCCGCCGTGCAGCAGGGCAAGCTGTTCAGCGACCAGAAGCACTTCGTCGATGCCCTGCCCAAGCGCAGTCCGGCCGACATCCGCCAGGACTACCTGGCCCAGCGTGCCAAGCCAGGCTTCGACCTCAAGGCCTTCGTCAGCGCCAACTTCGAAGAATCCGATCCGATCAAGGCCGCACCGCCCAAGGCGGGGGCCGACCTGCCGACCCACGTCAAGGACCTCTGGCCGGTGCTGACCCGCCACTACGAAGAGGTGCCGGCCTACAGCAGCCTGCTGCCGCTGCCCAAGCCCTATGTGGTGCCGGGTGGACGCTTCCGCGAGGTCTACTACTGGGATTCCTACTTCACCATGCTGGGCCTGGCCAAGGACGGACGCACCGACCTGGTTCGCGACATGGTGGACAACTTCGCCCATGAGATCGACGTCTACGGTCACATTCCCAACGGCAATCGCAGCTACTACCTCAGTCGCTCGCAGCCGCCGTTCTTCGCCTACATGGTCGACCTGCAGGCTAGCCTGGAAGGCGACTCCGCCTATCGCCGCTACCTGCCGCAACTGCAGAAGGAATACGCCTACTGGATGGCCGGCGCCGAAGGCCTCCAGGCGGGCCAGGCCAATGCCCATGTGGTCAGGCTGGCCGACGGCACCTTGCTCAATCGCTACTGGGACGCGCGCGATACCCCGCGCCAGGAGTCCTACCTGGAAGACCTGGCCACCGCCGCCCAGGCCAAGGGCCGGTCGGCCGGCGAGGTCTATCGCGACCTGCGCGCCGGAGCCGAGAGCGGCTGGGACTTCTCCTCGCGCTGGCTCGGCGACGGCAAGACCCTGGCGACCATCCGCACCACCGCCATCGCCCCGGTGGACCTGAACAGCCTGCTCTATCACCTGGAACAGACCATCGCCAAGGCCTGCGAGAAAACCGGCGAAGCCAGTTGCGTCCAGGCCTACAGCCAGAAGGCCAAGACCCGCCAGCAGGCCATCGACCGCTACCTGTGGAATCCGGCCGGTTACTACACCGACTTCGACTGGCAGGCCAAGCGTCGTACCGACAAGGTGTCCGCCGCCACCCTGTTCCCGCTGTTCGTGGGCCTCGCCAGCCAGAGCAGCGCCGACCAGACCGCCGCGACCGTGGCCAACCAGCTGCTGCGGCCGGGCGGCATCGCCACCACCACGGTCAAGACCGGCCAGCAGTGGGACGAGCCCAATGGCTGGGCACCGCTGCAGTGGGTGGCCGTGGCTGGCCTGCGCCATTACCAGCAGGACAAGCTGGCGGCGGATATCGGCACCCGCTTCCTGAGCCAGGTGCAGAACCTCTACGCCCGCGAGCAGAAGCTGGTGGAAAAATACGACCTCACCGGTGGCCAGGGCGGTGGTGGTGGCGAGTACGAGCTGCAGGACGGCTTCGGCTGGACCAATGGCGTCACGCTCAAGCTGCTCGAACTCTACAAACCGCAACCCGGCATGAAATAGGGCCAAAGAAAAGGTCCGCTTCGGCGGACCTTCTTCATGGTGCGGAAACTGTAGGTTGGGCTGGGACAGCTCCATCGTCGAAGCCCAACAACTGAAGCAAAGACGTACCCGTTGGGCTTCGCTACGCTCAACCCAAGCTACGGGGCGCTATTTCGCCTTCTCCCGCCGGGAAAGGGCAAAAGCCAACCCCAATCCATTTAACGGCGCGCTGCAGCGTCACAGCGGATCCACTGGCGGCGCATCGTCCTCGTCGGCCGGCAGCTCCGCCGGATGTAGCCCTTCTGGATCTTCGTCCTCGGGCAACGGCAAGATGGCGTTCATCAGCTGTACTCCGGATTGCGCGGATTCTTCTGCGGCAGGCGTTCCTCGACCGGCTTGTCATCCGGATCCTCGCCCACGGGCTCTTCGGGATCGGGCGCGATGTCCGGATCGATGTCCAGGTCGTCGGGGTTTTCCTTGATCTGATCGTTCATGCGGCCTCCGCGAGTGGTTGTTAAGGTTGGGCAGAGAGCCCTGCGCGAAGTTCGCCACCGGCGATCAGCGATAGCCTCTGGCCTGCAGATCGAACAGCTGGGCATAGCGGCCACCGCTGGCCAGCAACTGCTGGTGATCGCCACGCTCGCGGATCTCGCCGCCTTCCAGCACCAGGATCTGATCGGCGTTGCGCACGCTGGAGAAACGGTGCGAGATCAACAGGGTCATGCGTTGCTGCGCTTGGGCCCGAAAGCGCTCGAAGATCACCGCCTCGGCCGCGGCGTCCAGGGCGGCGGTGGGTTCGTCCAGCACCAGGATGTCGGCGTCTTCGCGCATGTAGGCGCGCGACAGGGCGATCTTTTGCCACTGCCCGCCGGACAGCTCCTGACCGCCCAGGAACCAGCGGCCCAACTGGGTCTCGTAGCCCTCACGCAGACCGGCGATGACCTCGTCGGCCAGGCCCTGCTCGGCCGCCTTGCGCCAGCGTGCCTCGTCGTTGAAGGCCGTGGTGTCGCCGACCCCCAGGTTTTCGCCAGCGGTGAGCTGGTAGCGGATGAAGTCCTGGAAGATGACGCCGATGCGCCTGTGCAGCGCGGCCGGCTGCCACTCCTGCAGATCGCTGCCATCGAGCAGGATGCGGCCCTGCGTCGGGCTGTGCAGGCGGGTCAGCAGCTTGATCAGGGTGGTCTTGCCCGAACCGTTGGCCCCCACCAGGGCCAGGCTCTGGCCCGGCGCCAGGTGAAAGCTGATGTCCTTGAGCGTCGGCGCGGTCGCGCCCGGATAGGTGAAGCCGACTCTTTCGAATCTCAGGCCATCGCCGGGCTGGCTGCCAACGGTGAGGCTGCCGCCCTCGGCGCTGGTCGGCTGGCCCAGGTAGTCGTAGAGATTGCTCAGGTAGAGGCTGTCCTCGTAGAGCCCGCCCAGGGCCGTCAGGCTGGCGCTGACCGCCGCCTGGCCCTGGCGGAACAGGGTGAGGTAGAGGGTCATCTGGCCCAGGCTCAGGCGCCCGCGCACGGTATCGAGCACCACCCAGGCATAGGCGGCATAGAAGGCGAGGGTGCCCAGCAGGCCGAAGACGAAACCCCAGCCGTCTCGTCTCAGGGTCAGCCGCCGGTCCTCGGCATAGAGCTTGGTGAAGGTGGTGCGATAGCGCTCCAGCAGCAGCGGCGCCAGGCCGAACAGCTTGACCTCTTTGATGTAGGCCTCGTGGGAAAGCAGCGTCTCCAGGTAGGTCTGGCGGCGAGTCTCGGGCGCACGCCGGCTGAAGAGGCGAAAGGCATCGCCGGAAAACCGCGCCTCGGCCAGGAACACCGGCAGGGCGCCCACCACCAGCAGCAGCAGCGCCCAAGGCGAGAAATGCACCAGCAGCACGGCGAAGCTGACCAGGGAGATGAGGTTCTGCAACAGGGTCAGTGACTTGGTCACCAGCGCCAGGGGCCGGATGGAGGCCTCGCGCCGGGCCCGCACCAGCTTGTCGTAGAAATCCGCGTCTTCGAACTGCGCCAGCGACAGCGTCTGGGCCTTTTCCAGGATCAGCAGATTCACGGTCTGCCCCAGGCGTACCCGCAGCAGCGATTGCTGTACCGACAGCAGGCGCTGGGTGCCCGCCAGGGCTGCCAGTACCCCAGCTTCGGCCAGCACGAACTGCAACACCGGCCACAGCGGTGCCTGGCCCTGCTCGGCATGCAGTCGCATGGCCGCCACCACGGCATCGACGATGCGCTGTCCCAGCCAGGCGGCCAGGGCCGGCAGCAGGCCGGCGACCAGGGTCGCCAGGACCAGGCCGATCATCAGCGCGGGAGAGGTACTCCAGACCAGGCCGGCAGCGCGGCGCATCTGCTGTTGCACGATAGCGAAGGAGGTCGAGAGGGCCATGGCGGATCTTCGGCGAGGGTCAGCATTAGTCGAGGCGATGGTCGCCATGTTCCCCAGGCTATGGCAAAAGGCTTACACGCCCTGGTGTCACCTGGCCATGTTGTCACTCGCGGGAGCTGCGTAATCTACACCCATCAGCCGCGCAGGATGCGCAGCCCTGAGGTCACGGATGAAGACCAGGCCAGGATGGCGCCTGACAGGATGTTGGGATGGTC
>NZ_JAVHTY010000008.1 GCF_031085165.1 Pseudomonas sp. 102515
GGACCCCTCGCCCGGCTCAGACCTAAGTGCTTGATTTTCAAGCCGCTTCAGCGTCTGCGCCGGAAGTGGGGCGCATTATAGGGGAGTTTCGGAACAGGTCAACAGTTATTTCAAATTTATTGCTGGCGGACGCTGATGCGGGCAAAGGCCTTCTTGCCGGCCTGACATATATAGGTACGGCCGATCTCGAACAGGAAGCCACGATCGACCACCTCGCCATCCACCTTGACGCTACCCGCCGCCAGCAGATCGCGGGCTGCCGCGGCGTTCTTTACCAACCCGGCCTTGTTGAGAACGGCAGCGACAGGCAGTGCTGCCTCGGCCTCCAGCTCGACTTCCGGCAGGTCTTCCGGCAGTTCGCCATCCTTCATGCGGTTGCCCGCGGAGCGGTGGGCGCTCTGGGCGGCTTCTTCCCCATGGAAGCGCGCCACGATCTCTTCAGCCAGCTTGATCTTGATGTCGCGGGGATTGGCGCCCTGCTCCACGTCGCTGCGGAACTGGGCGATCTCTTCCAGGCTGCGGAAGCTGAGCAACTCGAAGTAGCGCCACATGAGGGTGTCGGGAATGGACACCAGCTTGTTGTACATGACACCCGGTGCTTCCTGGATGCCGACGTAGTTGCCCAGGGACTTGGACATCTTCTTCACGCCGTCCAGACCTTCGAGCAGCGGCATGGTGAGAATGCACTGGGCTTCCTGGCCGTAGGCGCGCTGCAGTTCGCGGCCCATGAGCAGGTTGAATTTCTGGTCGGTACCGCCCAGCTCGACATCGGCGCGCAGGGCAACGGAGTCGTAGCCCTGAACCAGGGGATAGAGGAACTCGTGGATGGCGATGGGCTGGTTGCCGGCGTATCTCTTGCTGAAGTCGTCGCGCTCGAGCATGCGCGCCACGGTGTACTGGGAAGAGAGGCGAATGAAGTCGGCCGGCGACAGCTGATCCATCCAGGTGGCGTTGAAGGCCACTTCGGTACGTGCCGGATCGAGGATCTTGAACACCTGGGCCTTGTAGGTCTCGGCATTCTCCAGCACCTGCTCGCGGGTCAGCGGCGGGCGAGTGGCGCTCTTGCCACTGGGGTCGCCGATCATGCCGGTGAAGTCGCCGATCAGGAAGATGACCTGATGGCCCAGCTCCTGGAACTGGCGCAGCTTGTTGATCAGCACGGTGTGGCCGAGGTGCAGATCCGGAGCGGTCGGATCGAAGCCTGCCTTGATGCGCAGTGGGGTGCCGCGCTCCAGTTTTGTTACAAGCTCTGACTCGACAAGCAGCTCATCTGCTCCACGCTTGATGACCGCCAGCTGCTCCTGGACCGTTTTCATTGGGGCTTCGCCTCTGAATTTCGAAAGCGTGAACCTTATCAAGATGCCCCTGGTAGCCGCCAGCCGGCACGTCGGATCACCATCCCAAAGGGTTGTGACAGCCAGATTTTGATTATATTTTAGGCAGTTATTCACTTCTTTTAACGTCAGATCATCACTTTAGCTAAATGACGAAGCCAATCCCCAAAAGTCCGTTCTACCCCAAAAGCCACCTCGTGGCCGCCAGCGGGGTGGCCGCACTCTTGAGTCTGGCCTTGCTCGTGTTTCCCTCTCAGCAGGTCGAGGCGAAACGCACTTCCATCAATCTGGATGTTGAACAGGACGCCCGAAGCGTCGTGCAGGGTCAGGATGACCTGAAGGAGCAAGTGCTCGCAGATACTCAAGCCGCGGACACCCAGTCCCCCTCCCCCTTTGCCCAGGTAGCCCCGGAGCAGACGGAAGCGCAGACCGCCGAGGAAGCGCCTGCCGAAGAAGAAGTTGCCGCCACGGAGCGTGTCGAGCCGCAGTGGAAGACCGAAACCGTGCGCAAGGGCGACACCCTCTCGACCCTGTTCGAGCGGGCCGGCCTTGCCGCGGCCGTGGTGCACGAGGTGCTGGCCAGCAGCAAGGAAGCCAAGAAGCTGACTCGCCTGCGGGTGGGCCAGAAGATCGAATTCCAGCGTGACCCTTCGGGTGACCTGCTGGCAGTGCGCACCAAGCTCACCGCACTGCAGACCCTGTCGCTGGTCAAGGCCGACCAGGGCTACGAGGTCGAGCACAAGACCGTCACCCCGGACATCCGCAAGGCCTATGCCCAGGGTCGGATCAGCAGCTCGCTGTTCGCCTCGGCGCAGAAGGCCGGACTGTCCCATGACATGACCATGGCGCTGGCCACCATCTTCGGCTACGACATCGACTTCGCGCTGGACATCCAGGAAGGCGACGAATTCGAGGTGGTCTACGAGGACAAGGTGGTCAACGGCAAGCACGTCGGCTACGGCAACATCCTGGCCGCTCGTTTCGTCAACAAGGGCAAGGCCTACACGGCCGTGCGCTATACCGCCAAGAACGGCACTACCAACTACTACACGGCGGAAGGCGGCAGCATGCGCAAGGCCTTCATCCGTACCCCGGTGGAGTTCTCGCGGATCAGCTCGCGTTTCACCATGGGCCGTTTCCACCCGGTGCTGAACAAGATGCGCGCGCACAAGGGCGTCGACTATGCCGCGCCTACCGGTACGCCGATCCATGCCACCGGCGACGGCAAGATCGCCAAGTCCGGTCGCGAGAATGGCTACGGCAACGTGGTGATGATCCAGCACGGCAAGACCTACACCACCGTCTATGGCCACATGAGCCGGATCGCCAAGGGCATGCAGGCCGGCGCCTCGGTGAAACAGGGTCAGGTGATCGGTTACGTGGGCATGACGGGCCTGGCGACCGGTCCGCACCTGCACTATGAATTCCGTATCAATGGCAACCACGTCGATCCGCTGGGGGTGAAGCTGCCCATGGCCGATCCCATCGCCAAGAACGAGATCTCGCGTTTCCTGGCGCAGAGCCAGCCGCTCATGGCCCGCATGGACCAGGAGCGTGCCTCTCTGCTCGCGATGAACAAGCGCTGAGATGGAGCGCTACCTAGGGGTGATGTCCGGCACCAGTCTGGATGGACTGGATATCGCCCTGATCGAACAGGACGAGCGGACCCGTTTCGTCGCCGCCCTGGGCGTGCCCATGCCGGACGCGCTACGCCACGAGCTGCTGGCGCTGTGCGCGCCCGGCGACAACGAGATCGAGCGCATCGCCCGGGCCGAACAGGCCTGGGTCAGGCTGGCCGCCCAGGGTATCGCCGAACTGTTGGCTCAGCAGGGACTGACGCCCGCGGGTATCCGCGCCGTGGGTAGCCACGGCCAGACCATCCGCCATCTGCCGGCACAGGGCTACACCCTGCAGATCGGCGATGCCGCCCTGCTGGCCGAGTTGAGCGGTATCGACGTAGTCGCCGACTTCCGCCGCCGCGACCTGGCCGCCGGTGGCCAGGGCGCACCCCTGGTCCCGGCCTTCCATGCCGATCTCTTCGGCCTGGACCGCCCGCGCGCGGTGCTCAACATCGGTGGCTTCAGCAATGTGACCCTGCTGGCACCGGGTCTGCCGGTACGGGGCTTCGATTGCGGGCCGGGCAATGTGCTGCTGGATGCCTGGATCCACCACAGCCAGGGGCGGCTCTTCGATGCCGATGGCGCCTGGGCGGCGCAGGGACAGGTCGTGCCGGCGCTGCTGCAACGGCTGCTGGGCGATCCCTTCTTCATGAAGAGCGGACCGAAGAGCACCGGGCGCGAGCACTTCAATCTGTCCTGGCTGCAGGAGCATCTCGCCCAGCATGAGGCGTTGGACCCGGCGGATGTCCAGGCCACCCTGGCCGAACTGAGCGCCCGCAGCATTGCCGATAGCATCCTGGCGGCCCAGGCGGTGGACGAGGTGCTGGTCTGTGGCGGCGGGGCGCACAACCGGGATCTGATGGCGCGTCTGGCGCGGCAACTAGCGCCAGCCGTGGTGCAGAGCACCGCGGCCTATGACGTCTCGCCGGACTGGATGGAAGCCATGGCCTTTGCCTGGCTGGCCCAGCGCTTCTGCGAACGCCTGCCCGGCAACTGCCCGGAAGTCACCGGCGCCCGTGGCCTTCGCGTGCTGGGTGCGCTCTACCCGCACTAGCCAGCTCGCTGGGCCGAAGGGGCTGCCAGGTCAGATGGAGAAGGACTGACCGCAGCCACAGGTGGTGGCGGCGTTAGGGTTCTTGATGACGAAGCGCGAGCCTTCCAGGCCTTCCTGGTAGTCCACCTCGGCGCCGGCCAGGTACTGGAAGCTCATGGGGTCCACCACCAGGTGCACGCCATCGCGCTCGATGACGGTGTCGTCGTCGGCGGAGTCTTCATCGAAGGTGAAGCCGTACTGGAAGCCCGAGCAGCCGCCACCCGTGACGAAGACGCGCAGCTTCAGGCGGGGATTGCCCTCTTCCTCGATCAGGTTCTTCACCTTGCTGGCCGCGCCCAGGGTGAACTGCAGGGGGGTCGGGGTGAAGGTTTCAATGGTCATTGCCGTAGTCTCCCGGCTTGCGCCGAACACAATTCAGTCAGGAAATTATCCGCTTGCCCGAGCAAAAGGGTCAACTATTGCGCGACCACGGGAGCCTGGCCGAGATGACCGGAGTGAATGACTTGCCGGCAGCGCCACTCTAATATCGCGCCGCCTGATAAGGAGAACGCCCCGATGCTCTATCTTTGGTTGAAAGCCTTCCACCTGATTGCCCTGGTCTGCTGGTTCGCCGGCCTGTTCTATCTGCCGCGCTTGTTCGTCTATCACGCCCAGAGCAGCGACGCCGTGAGCCATGAGCGCTTCTGCCTGATGGAGCGCAAGCTGTACCGCGGCATCATGCTGCCGGCGATGATCCTGACGCTACTGTTCGGCATCGGCCTGCTGGTGATCAATCCGAGCTGGCTGACCCAGGGCTGGATGCACACCAAGCTGGCGCTGGTGGTGGTGCTGATCGGCTATCACCATGTCTGCGGCGCCATGCGCAAGAGATTCGAGCGCGGCGAGAACAAGCGCGGTCATGTGTTCTATCGTTGGTTCAACGAGGTGCCGGTACTGGTGCTCATCGCCATCGTCATCCTGGTGGTGGTCAAACCCTACTAGGTGCGCGGCGAATCCGCCGGCGACCGGCGTTTCCTGGAGAAAGCAGTATGCAGCGTTATGCCCTGGTAACCGGTGCCTCGTGCGGGATCGGTCTGGCCCTGGCCGAGGCCCTGGCGCGGCGGGGTCAGCCGCTGATCCTGCTGGCGCGGCGCAAGGACAAGCTGGAGAGCATCGCCGCCGAACTGGCCCAGCGCTTCGACGTGGAGGTGCTGTACCGGGTCTGCGACCTGGCGGAGCCGCTGCACCTGACCGGTCTGCTGCACGAGCTGGAGCAGAGCGAGAGAGCCATCGGCCTGCTGGTGAATTGCGCCGGGATCGGCAGCGGCGGGGATTTTCTCGCCGCCGACTGGCCGCGGGTGCAGGAGCAACTGGAGCTGAACATCCTGGCGCTCACCCGCCTGTGCCATGCCCTGGGCCAGCACATGGCGATCCAGGGTGGCGGTCAGATTCTCAACGTCGCCTCGACCGCGGCCTTCCAGCCCATTCCCTACATGAGCAGCTATGCGGCGACCAAGGCCTATGTGCTGCACTTCTCCGAAGGGCTGCGCGAGGAACTCAAGAAGCGGGGGGTGTCGGTTTCGGTGCTCTGCCCCGGGCCGACCCGTACCGCCTTCTTCAAGAATGCCGGGCTGCACACCGGGCGCATGGAGCAGAGCAAGCTGCTGATGTCCGCCGAAGAGGTCGCCCTGGCCGCGGTGCGCGGACTGGAAAGACGCCAGGCGGTGATCGTCCCGGGCTGGCGTAATCGCCTGGGCAGTCTGCTGCCCCGCTTCTTCCCGCGCGCCCTGGTACGTTCGGCCGCGGTGCGGATCGGCAAACTCTTTCAACCCGCGTCAGGGTGATCCCGCCAGCGGTACCTGCCTGCGGGCGGTAGCCGCTGGTACACTCGGGGTCTATTCAGCCAGCAGGAGATCGACGTGGATTGTCTGTTCTGCAAGATCGTCGCCGGGGACATTCCGGCCAAGGTGCTCTACGAGGACGATCAGGTCATGGCCTTCCATGACATCGCCCCGCAGGCGCCCGTGCACTTTCTGGTCATCCCCAAGAAGCACATCGCGACCCTGCATGACCTCAGCGAGGCCGATGACAAGCAGCTCGCCGGCCATATTCTCTTCACCGCCCAGCGCCTGGCGCAGGAGCAGGGTTGCGAGGAAGGCTTCCGCGTGGCGATGAATTGCAACGCCCTGGGTGGCCAGACGGTCTATCACATCCATATGCATGTGCTGGGCAAGCGGCAGATGACCTGGCCTCCGGGCTGAGCCACGCCCTGTCCTCCCTTCGCCCGCCAAGGAGATCACCATGCGCTCCAAGCGCCTCTACTCCCCCCTCGATCGATTGCTGATCCAAGCCGATACCGCCTTGCGTACCCTGACGCCCTTCAGTGGCGCCCCCACCCGCAGTTCGCCGGCCATTCCGCTGAAGGATGCCGAGCTGAGCGACGAGGAACGCGGTCACGCGGCCGGCCTCATGCGCATCAACCACACCGGCGAGGTCTGCGCCCAGGCGCTGTACCAGGGTCAGGCGCTGACCGCCAAATTGCCGGAAGTGCGCGAAGAAATGGAAAAGGCGGCCGACGAAGAGATCGATCACCTGGCCTGGTGCGAGCAGCGCATCCGTGCCCTGGGTGAGCGTCCCAGTCTGCTCAATCCGCTGTTCTATGGCCTGTCCTTCGGTATCGGCGCGGGTGCCGGCCTGATCAGCGATCGCCTGAGTCTGGGTTTCGTCGCCGCCACCGAGGATCAGGTCTGCCGTCATCTGGACGAGCACCTGGACAAACTGCCGGCGGCCGACGCCAAGTCCCGCGCGGTGCTGGAACAGATGCGCATAGACGAAGAACAGCACGCCGAGCACGCCCTGGCGGCCGGTGGCTGGCGCTTCCCCACGCCGGTCAAATACGGCATGAGCCTGGTGTCCAAGGTGATGACCAAGACCACCTACCGCATCTGACCTGCGGCTGGCGCCCACGAAAAAGCCCTGCCTTGGCAGGGCTTTTCGCTATCCGGATGGCTAGATGTCGAAGAAGACGGTTTCCTGCGGGCCCTGCAGATGGATGTCGAAACGATAGGCCAGGCGGCCATCGATTTCGCAGCGGCGTGCCAGCAGGGTGGCCCGGCGTTCCGGCTCCGGCAGGTTGTAGACCGGGCAGCGGGCGTTGGCCTCGGCTTCATCGTCGAAGTAGAGGCGAGTCTGCAGGTGGATGTTGATGCCGCGGGCGAACAGGGTGACGTTGATGTGCGGCGCCATGGGCTGGCCGCGCTGGTCGGCGACCTGGCCGGGCTTGATGGTGTGCAGCGTCCAGTCGCCGGCATCGAAGGTGGTGGCGGTACGACCGAAGCCGTTGAAGGCCTTTTCCACGTCGTAGACCGGGTCGTACTGGCCGGCGTGATCGGCCTGCCAGAACTCCAGGAAGGAATCGCGTACCAGGTTGCCGTTGCCGTCGAACACCTGGCCGGTGAGCAGGATGTGCTCGCCGGGGGCACCGGGCTTGGCCAGCTGGTTCCAGATCTCGACCGCGCGGGTGGGGTTGCCGGCGGCGGCCAGGGCCAGGCCGATGTGCACGTAGGGGCCGGCGGTCTGGGAGGGGGTTTCCGGCAGCAGGTCGTGGCGGTTGGGGGTCATGTCGGCGTCCTCAGTGATGTTCGAAGAACGTCTGCCGCGCGCCGCGGGTGACGATGTCGAAGCGATAGGCCAGGCAGTCCATGGGATTGGCCATGCTCATGTCCAGGCGGGCGATGAGGGTCTGCACCGCGTCGGGATCGGCGATGGATTTGACGATGGGGCACAGCGGGATCAGCGGATCGCCCTCGAAGTAGAGCTGGGTGATCAGCCGGGTGGCGATGGCCGGCCCCATGACCGAGACGTGGATGTGCGCCGGGCGCCAGTCGTTGCTGCCGTTGCGCCAGGGATAGGGACCCGGGCGGACGGTACGGAAGACATAGTTGCCCTGGCTGTCGGTACGGGTGCGACCGACGCCGCCGAAGTTGGGATCGAGCGGCGCCAGGTAGACGTCGTTCTTGTGCCGGTAGCGACCCCCGGCGTTGGCTTGCCAGATCTCCACCAGGGAATTGGGCACCGGCTTGCCGAACTGGTCGCGCAGGGTGCCGAACAGAATGATGCGCTCGCCCTGGGGCAACTGGCCGGTGCCAAAGTTGAGCAGCAGGTCGTTGTCGTGCGGCCCCAGCGGCAGCTGCGAGAAGTCCGGGCCGCTGCGCTCGGACGCGGTCTGGTGCTGCAGGCTGACCAGGGCCTGGCGCGGCGAGCGGGGAATCGAGGATTTGTAGGTAGGCGTATAGGCCTGGGGATGCCAGGTGCGATCACGGGCGACGTAGCGAACGTCGTGGGGCTTGTTATGCATTGGAATGCTCCACGGAAGGATCGGGGCCAAGGGCTGGCTGATCCCAGTGTGGCCCAGGGCGCCACCTGGCTGAATTGAAAGCTGCGCCCTCCCCCATAACCTAGTGGTTATGGGTCAGCTCGTTGGCTACCTCCCGCAGGACGTCGCAGAATCTCTGGGTGGCCAGCGACAGGGGCACGCTGCCATTGCGGCAGATGCCGACCGAACCACCGGCTTCGCGGACACCCAGCTCTACCTCCACCAGTTCGCCACTGGCCAGGTCGCGGCGTACCGCATCCAGCGGGGCGATCCACAGGGCCTCGCTCTGGCGGACGTACTGGCGGCTGAGGGTCGGCGACAGGGTTTCCAGCCGTTGCGGACTGAGGGGAATGCCGCACTGGACGAAGAGACTCTCGGCGTGGCGACGGATGGTGGTACCGGGCAAGGGCAGCACCAGGGGATAGCGCGCCAGGGTCGTCAGGTCCGCCGGCAGTGCCTGGCTCAGCGGATGCCCCGGACGCACCACCAGGGTCAGGGCCTCGGTGTAGAGGTGTTCGAAATCCAGGCCGTGGATGTCGGGACTGTCGGTCATGCGGCCGACCACCAGATCCAGGTCGCCGACGCGCAATTGCCCGAGCAGGTAGGCGCTGGGACCGGTGGCGACGTTGATGATGAGCTGGCGATGACGGTCATGCAGGCGCATCAGGACCTCGGGCAGCACCTGGCTTTCCACCGTCGACAGGACCCCGACCCGCACCAGGCCGCCGGCCTCGCCACCGCGTACCAGTTGCATGCCCTCGCGCAGGGCCTGGACGCAGGGACCGGCGTGGCGCAGGAACAGCAGGCCCGCCTCGGTCAGGGTCACCTCGCCCTTGCCGCGCTCGAACAGGCGCACCTCGAGGATCTCCTCGAGTTCGCGGATGGTCTTGGAGATGGCCGGCTGGGACACGGCGATGGCATCGGCTGCCTTGGCGAAGCTGCGCTGCTGGGCGATCTCCAGAAAGCACAGCAGGTGGCGAAACTTGATACGGTTGTCGAGATTCATGACGCTCTCAAGGCAAGGCTCGGGCCAGAGACTACCACCCGGCGTTCACGGAAAACCCTTGGAGTCAGCAGGGGCATCCTTTGCTACAGTGCCGCCTTGTCTTCCGGAGTCCTCCATGTCGATCCGTGCCAAGCAGAAGCTGCAAACGCGCCAGGCGCTGCTGGAATCGGCACGCCTGCTGATGAACAGCGGCCGCGGCTTCGGCAGTCTCAGCCTGCGTGAGGTGAGTCGCCAGGCCGGGATCGTACCGGCAGGCTTCTATCGCCATTTCAGCGACATGGAGACCTTCGGCCTGGCACTGGTGGCCGAGGTGGGCGACACCTTTCGCGACGCCCTGCGCCAGGTGCGTCATCACGAATTGCAGCAGCGCGGCATGATCGAGGCCTCGGTGGAGATCTTTCTCGGCGCCGTGAGCGACAACCGCGATCAGTTCCTCTTTCTCGCCCGCGAGCAATACGGCGGCTCCCAGGCCGTGCGCCAGGCCATCGCCGAGTTGCGTCAGCGCATCACCCAGGACCTGGCCCGTGACCTGCTCGCCCTGGGTCGGCTGCCCCATCTAGTTCCGTCGCAGATCGATGTCCTGGCCGACCTGGTGGTCAAGACGGTGTTCGCCACCCTGCCGGAGCTGATCGATCCGCCACCCCTGACCACACCGCCGCCGCTGTGGCCGGCGGCAAAGATGGTGCAGCAACTCAAGCTGATCCTGATCGGCAGCAAGCACTGGCGACGCGGCGAGCGCGTCAACGCCCCAAAGGAGGGCGTGGCCCTGCTGGCCGATGCAATGGCGCACCAAATAAGAGCAACCTGAACGCCAGGTCAACTTACAGTGCCCCAGAACCAGGCGACTTGCACGCCTTGGCAGGCCCCTTGCTGTAGAGCTGGGCAAAACTGCCAAGAGTCCTGCCATGCTGGTCGTCCAAAGCCGCTGCGCGCCCCGGGATACCTGGGACGCCGAACTCCACCTCACCTACGACGCCCGCAGCAAGAGTCGCCTGAGAGCCACCACCAGCGCTGGCGAAGACGTCGGCCTGTTCCTCGAACGCGGGCAACCGCCGCTGGCCGATGGCGACTGTCTCGAATCCCGCGATGGCCGTATCGTGCGGGTCGTTGCCCGGCCGGAAAAACTGCTGCACGTGACCTGTGCCAGCGCCTTCGAACTGACCCGCGCCGCCTACCACCTGGGCAATCGCCACGTCGCCCTGCAGATCGGCGATGGCTGGCTGCGGCTGCTGGACGACTATGTGCTCAAGGCCATGCTGGAGCAGCTCGGCGCCCGGGTCAGCGAGATCGAGGCCGGCTTCCAGCCCGAGCATGGTGCCTACGGCGGTGGTCACCATCACTCGCATCATGGCGAGGAAGGCTTCAACTACGCACCCAAGCTGCACCACTTCGGCGTGCGCATGTGAATTCGCCTTTCGCCCTGCTGCGCCTGGCCAGTCCCCAGTTGCCGATTGGCGGCTACAGCTATTCCCAGGGACTGGAACTGGCCATCGACAGCGGCGTGATCCGCAGCGCGGTGGAGGCCGAGACCTGGCTGCGCGACAATCTCGAACTCAATCTGGCGCGCTTCGAGGCACCGCTGCTGCTGGCTCATTGCGAGGCTGCGGCGGCTGGAGACTGGCCGCGCCTGGGCGAACTGGCCGAGCGTCACCGTGCCAGTCGCGAGACCGCGGAATTCCAGCTGGAAAGTCGCCAGACCGGCTATTCCCTGGCGCAACTGCTGCTCGGCCTGCCGGAACTGGATGGCGCCAGCCGCCGCCTGCTCGGCGAGCTGGCCCCGACCTTCGCCCTGGGTTGGGCGCTGGCCGCCCGCGCCTGGGCGATCGCCCCCCGGGCCGCCCTGGACGCCTGGCTGTGGACCTGGCTGGAAAATCAGCTGGCAGTACTGATGAAAACCCTGCCGCTGGGCCAGCAAGCCGCCCAGCGTCTCACCTCCCTTCTGCTGCCGACCCTGACCGCCGTGGCCGAGCAGGCCGCGACCCTGCCCGAAGCGACCTGGGGCGGCGCCCCCTTCGGCCTGGCCCTCAGCAGCATGGCCCACGAGCGGCAGTACAGCCGCCTGTTCCGTTCCTAGGAGATCTCCTGATGACTACCCAACCCCTGCGCGTCGGTATCGGCGGACCGGTCGGCTCCGGCAAGACCGCCCTCACCCTGGCCCTCTGCCGCGCCCTGCGCGAGCGCTACAACCTGGCGGTGGTGACCAACGACATCTACACCCGCGAAGACGCCGATTTCCTGGTGCGCAACGAAGCCCTGGCGCCCGAGCGCATCCTGGGCGTCGAAACCGGCGGCTGTCCGCACACCGCCATCCGCGAAGACGCCTCCATCAACCTGGAAGCGGTGGACCAGCTCAACCGCCGCTTTCCTGGCCTGGACCTGATCCTGGTGGAATCCGGCGGCGACAACCTGTCCGCCACCTTCAGCCCGGAGCTGTCCGACCTGACCCTCTATGTCATCGACGTCTCGGCCGGCGACAAGCTGCCGCGCAAGGGCGGCCCCGGCATCTGCAAGTCGGATCTGCTGGTGATCAACAAGATCGACCTGGCGGAGCAGGTCGGTGCCTCCCTGGAGGTGATGGATCGCGATACCCGCAAGATGCGCGGCGACAAGCCCTTCGTCTTCAGCAACCAGAAGACCGGTCTGGGCCTGGAAGAGATCATCGCCTTCATCGAGAAGCAGGGTCTGCTGACCGCCGCCTGAGTCCAGGAAACCATCCTCAAGGAGCCCCCATGAAACATGCCAAGATCCTCGCCACCGCCGCCCTGCTGCTCGCCCCGGCCCTGGCCTTCGCCCACCCGGGTCATGCCGAGAACGGCCTGGCCGCCGGGGTGCTGCACCCCCTGACCGGTCTCGACCACCTGCTGGCCATGCTCGCCGTGGGCCTCTGGGCCGCCCAGCAGCAAGGCAAGGCGCGCCTGGCGCTGCCCTGCACCTTTGTCGGCACCATGCTGATCGGCGGCCTGCTGGGCTTCGCCGGGCTGGAGCTGCCCTTGCTGGAGACCGGCATCGCCGCCTCGGTGCTGGCCCTGGGTCTGCTGGTGGCCCTGGCCGCCCGTCCGCCAGTGGCCGCCGCCGTCGGCCTGACCGCCGCCTTCGCCCTGTTCCACGGCGTGGCCCACGGTCTGGAATTGCCGGAGATGGGCAATCCCTGGGCCTATGCCCTGGGCTTCGTCGCCGCCACCGCGACCCTGCACGGCCTGGGCTATGCCGTGGTGCGCTACCTGCCCCAGGCGGCCACGCCGCTGGTGCGGCTCGCCGGTGTCGCCACGGCCGTGGCCGGGGGTTGGCTGCTCGCCGCCTGATCCGTCAGGCGATCCCCAGCTGCTGGCGCAACCGCGCCAGCACGCCCTCGTCCGCCACCGCCGGCAGTTGCGCGGTATAGCCGCCAAAGCCGGCGAAGCGACTGGCGAAATCCACCTCGAGCACGAATCTGTTGTCGAACTGCGGCGAGGCCACGGGTGCCAGCACCTCGGCCGAATAGGTGTCGCGCGGATCGCTGCCCAGGCGCACGGGCAGGTCGCCGCTTTGCTGGCGATAGGCGACCCAGGGCGAATAGGTGAAGGCCTCCAGCCGGCCCCGCGCCAGGTCCAGCTCCAGCAGGCGCAGCAGGCCGTTGCCGCCGGCATATTCGGTCTGGTAGTTGATCAGCAGGAGATCCACCGGATGGCCCAGGTCATTGACCATCCGCAGATGACCGCTGCCGTGGTTGTGGCCATTGAGGGTCAGGAATATCTGGTCGTTGCGGCGGATCAGCCGATTCCATAGCCGCACCCCGGTGTCGTTGCGCCGGGTGGAGAGCACCGCCTGGCCGTTCACCAGGTCGACGATGTTGTGCGAGGCCAGGATGGTCGGCAGGTGCGGATAGCGATCCAGCACGCCCTGGGCCCAGTCCAGACTCTGGTCCGAGGGGCACCAGTCCAGGGTCAGCAGCAGGAAGCCCTGTCCCAGCGCCGAGAAACGATGGGCCTCGTTGAGACCGGTGACATCGCGCTCGATGAAGGTGGCCTGGCGCGCCGCCCGTTCGCGGCCGAAATACTGGGTGAAGAGTTCGCGACCGTCACGCAGGCGATCCTCGGTGTAGAGTTCGACGACATCATGGTCGCCGGTCATGACGCTGTAGGGCACCCCGGCCTGCTCCAGTCGTGCCATGGCGTGACTGGCCAGGGCCCACTCGCCGCGCTGCTCGGCGTTTTCCACCAGATCGCCCAGGTGCACCACGAAGGGCAGGTTCAGCGCCGCGGCGTTGTGCGCCAGCCAATGGGTCTGGGCATGAAAGGCCAGCGCCGGCGGATAGCCCAGGTGGCCATAGCGCTCCACCCGGCGGGCATTGGGCAGCATCTCGTGGTTGTTCTCGCTGTAGTACTGGGTATCGGGGAGGACGCCGAGCACGAAGCTGGTGCGCGACGGCAGCGGCGCCAGCGGTGCGAAGGCATGCCGCTCGAACCAGTGGGCACGGCGTTCCGGCAGGCCGTAGCGCTGGGTCGGCTTGCAGGCGGCCAGCAGCGGCAGACCGGCCAGCGCCAGGCACAGCCGGCGCCGTTTGAAATCGGGCGAATCGGTCATCACAGCGGCCTCAGGGCAGGTAGTAGGCCTGCCAGCGATTGTCGTTGAAGCGGCCTTCCAGCACCGGTCGGCGACTGGCCAGCGGGGTACCGGCCAGGGCCGCCTGGTTGTCGACGTCGAGCAGCACATAGGCGGGTCGGGTGACCTGGGCGAGCTGCGCCGCCTGGCCGACATCGAGGAAGGTCGGCAGCGGCACGTCGTAGTCGAGGTTCATCAGGTAGCGGAAGGCCTTGGTGTCCTGGCCCAGGCCAAAGAACACCAGTTGCCCGGGCTCGCCCTGGCGCAGGCTTTCCAGGCGGGTGACGAAGGCGCGGGTGTCGTAGCGCAGCGCCTGCATCGGATCCAGCGCCAGCACCACCAGCAGCCATTGTGCCAGGGCCGCCGCAGCGAGGGGCATGCCCAGGCGGAAGGCACCGCGCTCGCGCCAGGCGGCCACCAGGGCGAACAGCGTCAGGATGGCGAAGGCGCCCAGCAGGAAGCGCAGGTCCAGCTCGGGCCACCAGCCCGCGGCCTGCAGCCGGGGTTGCTGCAGCTTGACCAGCACCCCGAGCACAACCGGAAAGATCACCAGCAACGGCAGGAACAGCCGCCGTACCCAGGCCAGGGCACCTTGCCCCTGCAGCAGCACCCAGGCGCCGAGGGCGGCGCAGGCCGGAATGGCCGGCAGGATGTAATAGGGTTTCTTGAAGGTGGGGATGGACAGGGCCACCAGGATCAGCGTGGCGAAGCCGGCCAGCTGGAGCAGCAGGCGACTGTCCGCCTGGGCCTGGCGCAGCCGCCAGTGGTACCTCAGCGTCGGCAGGGCCAGCAGTGCCAGGGGAAAGGCCGGGGCGTAGCGGTAGAGACCCAGTTGCAGGAAGTACCACCAGGGATAGCCGGCACCGTCGGTGTCGTCCAGCCGTCCGGAGACCTGCATGCGCAGCACGTCTTCGACGAAGACCGGGCCGCCGGTACGCCAGGCCAGGCCGAACAGCAGGGCGGAGCACAGCGCCAGCACCACGGCCCCTACCAGGCCGTAGCCGACGCTGCGCCGCCAGTCGCCCTGCACCAGCCAGTAGACGCAGACCACGCCACAGGGCTCGATCAACCCCAGCGGCCCGCGCACGGCGAAGCCGGCGGCCATGCACAGGAACACCAGGGCGCGCCGCCGGGACAGGCCACGCTGGTCGGCGCTCCACAGCAGATAGAAGCAGCCCAGCGCCGCCAGGGTGACGAATTGATCGAGGCAGATGGAGCGGGCCTTGGCGAGGAAGCCATTGGTGAGCAGCAGCACCAGCACCGCCAGCAGGCCCCAGGTGCGGGACCGCTCGGCCAGCAGGCGATAGAGCAGACCGACGATGGCCGCCGAGGCCAGGGCGGTGGGAATCACCGTGGCCAGGCGATTGACCTCGCCGAACAGCTGGGCGAAGACGTCTATCAGCAGGGTGGAGGTGGCGGGATAGTCGGGGTAAGGCTGCCCGTAGCTGGTCGGAAAGGCACTGGCCCCGTGGCGAAACATCTCCTGGGCGAATAGCGCGAAGCGACCGTCGAAGCCGATGAAGGGCTGCTCCCACAGCCCCAGGGTGAACAGGGGCACCGCCAGCAGACACAGCGCCAGACTTTCGAGGCGCAGGCGCGCCAGACTCGGGATGGACGACACGCGGCAGGACTCCGGCAGGCTGGGAAGGACGGGCTCGCGCCTCGGCGCCACTATCGCCCAACAACCTTAGGGATCGCTGAAACCAGGCTGACGGCAGGCTGACAGGAGCCGCAGGACAGAGCGGTTCGGCTGCGAGGCGGTCGCGACTATGCCGCTGAATTGAATATTTTTCATGACAGCTGCATCCAAAGCGCCGGCTGCCGGGTATAGCCCCTACAGTCCAGCCGACTGTACCCCTCACAATCCGGAGCAAGCGCATGAACAACACCTCTAGCCGTTGCAGCATCCTGGCCCTGACCGCCCTGCTGAGCACCCCGTTGCTGGCCCAAGGCGAGTTGCCCGAGGCCGTCCGCGTCCCCGCCGGCAACAGCCTGATGCTGGAAACCGTGGGCAAGGGCACCATCGTCTACGAATGCCGCGACAAGAAGGACATGCCCGGCCAGACCGAGTGGTTCTTCGTCGGTCCCAAGGCCGACTTGCATGATCGAAAGGGCAAGCAGGTGGGTCGCTACTACGGTCCGCCGGCGACCTGGGAAGCCGCCGACGGTTCCAAGGTGGTCGGCAAGCAACTGGCCGTCGCTCCCGCCGGCGCTGGCAACCTGCCCTATCAGCTGGTGGAGGCCGCGCCCGCCGAGGGCAAGGGCGCCTTCCAGGGCACCACCTACATCCAGCGCACCGCGCTCGAGGGTGGCGTCGCCCCGGCCAAGGCCTGCACCTCGGCCAACAAGGGCGAACAGCGGACCGTGAACTACCAGGCCGACTATCTGTTCTGGAAGAAGGGCTGAGGTACGGGGGACAGCCCGTACCGGATCGGCTAGGCTCGGCTGATCCGGTCGCCACCCTGGCGTACCCAGCCTGGCGCGCCCTCGTGACCGACCGCTCCCCTGATCCAGCCGCCCTGCTCGCCGCCTGTGCCCGGGGCGAGCGCGCCGCCCTGCAGCGCCTCTACCAGAGCGAGGCGCCGCTGTTGCTGGGTATCGTCCTGCGCCTGGTGCGCGATCGCGGGCTGGCCGAGGACATCCTCCACGATGCCTTTCTGCGCATCTGGCGCGGCGCCGCCGGGTTCGCCCCGGAGCGCGGTTCGGCGCGTGGCTGGATGTGCAGCGTGGCACGCAACCTCGCGCTCAACGCCTTGCGCGATCGCCAGCGCCTGGTGCCCCTGGCAGACGGCTGGGAGCCCCTGGCCGAGTCTGCCGATCCGGCGCGAGAGGCCGACGGCCGCCGCCTGGAGGGCTGCCTGCAGAACCTGGAAGCGCCACGGCGGGAGGCGATCCTGGCCGCCTACCTGGACGGCTGCTCCCATGGCGAGATCGCCCAGCGCCTGCAGGCGCCGCTGGGCACGGTGAAGAGTTGGATCACGCGGGGCCTCAAGGCGCTCAGGGAGTGCATGACATGAACGGCGACACCACCCTGCCCCCGGACGAAGAACGCGAACGCCGGGCCGGCGAATACGTGCTCGGTACCCTGGACGCCGAGGAGCGCCGTCGGGTGGAAGGTGCGCTGGCGACGGACGCCTTGTTGGCCGCCGCGGTGGCGCGCTGGGAGGCGCGGCTGCAGCCGCTGGCCGAGCGAGTGCCACCCGTCGAGCCCGGCGCGAATCTGTGGCCGCGCATCGAGCGCAGTCTGGGTGAGGCCGACACGCGGGTCATCATCCGGCGCGAGTCGCTGTGGCAACGGCTGGCGCTCTGGCAGGGTCTGAGTGCGGCAGGACTGGCCGCCAGCCTGGTGCTCGCGTCGCTGTTGCTGATGCGTCCGGTCCCCACGCCAAGCTACCTGGTGGTGCTGGCGGCGCCCAGCGATCGGACGCCTGGCTGGGTGATCCAGACCGCCAGCGCCCATGACCTGCAGCTGATTCCGCTGGGGCGCGATGCCGTGCCGAGCGGCAAGACCCTGCAATTCTGGACCAAGGCCGATGCCTGGCAGGGTCCGGTGTCGCTGGGTCTGGTCCAGCCCGGGCGTACCCTGCAGGTGCCGCTGGACCGGCTGCCGCCGCTGGAAGCCAACCAGCTGTTCGAACTCACCCTGGAAGACCAGGGCGGCTCGCCCACCGGTCGACCCACCGGGCCGATCCAGTTCATCGGCCGGGCGGTGAAGGTGCTCTAGCGAGCGCCCTTAACTCTGGCGGTGGATGTTGAAGTTGCTGAACGCCTGGCAGGTCGCCATGAGCTGGATGCGGTTGATGTTGACGTGCTTGGGCTGGTTCAGCGTCCAGTGGATGGATTCGGCGATGTCGTCCGGCGTCAGGGGTTCGGTGCCGGCATAGACGGCATCGGCCTTGGCCTTGTCGCCACCGAAGCGCACCACCGAGAACTCGCTTTCGGACAGGCCCGGCTCGATGTTGGTCACCCGCACGCCCGTGCCCAGCAGGTCGGATCTCAGGCTCAGGCTGAATTGCTTGAGGAAGGCCTTGGTGGCGCCATAGACGTGGCTGCCCGGATAGGGATAGTCGCCCGCCACCGAGCCCAGGTTGACGATGCCGGCACCGGCGCCATGGGCGATCAGTCGCGGCAACAACAGGCGGGTGCAATAGAGCATGCCCTTGATGTTGGTATCGACCATGGTGTCCCAGTCGTCCAGGTCGCAGCTCTGCGCCGGCGTGTTGCCCAGCGCCAGACCGGCATTGTTGACCAGGGCGCGCAACTGGTTGAATTCCTCCGGCAGGCCGGCGACCGCGGCTTCCACGGCAGCGCGATCCTGGACGTCCAGCACCAGCGGCAGCACCTTGGCCTGCCCGGACAATTCTTCGGCCAGGGCGTGCAGGCGATCCTCGCGGCGGCCGGTGATGACGATCGACCAGCCGTCCTTGGCGAAGCGGCGAGCGGTGGCGGCGCCGAAGCCGGAGGTGGCGCCGGTGATGAAGATCGAAGACATGAAAGATTCCTTCTGCGAGGGAGTTTGGCCGAGGCCCACGATAGCTCAGGGGCATTGGTCAGGCGAATACTCAGATCGCCGGGAATCCAGCGGATCAGTTATAACGCCCTGGTATTGCGAGGTTTGCCGCGCACTGGCGAATTCTTGAACAGTTCTCGCCAGGCCAGGCGCCCTGGGCCCCACGCCCGGCTGTGCCAAGCTTATCCACAGGACGATCCACGGAATTCCTGTACAGAACTGGGACGGGGGTTCAGGAGGATAAGTCCGCCTGGGCGAGCCAGGCGGGCGGTTCGGCCGGCGCCAGTCCGGTGCAGGCCGCCTCCACACAGGCGGCGAGGCCGGCGAAGCGCAACTCGCGACCCGTGAGGCCCGGGCCGTAATGGGCGAACTTGCCGGAATTGGTCAGCAAGGTACGGGCCTCGGGCGGCACCAGGGGCTCGCCGAGCATGCACCAGCAGGTGTCCCCTACCAGCTGGGCGCCGAAGGCTTCCAGCTCGGCCAGACTACCGGCCCGTTCGGCCGCTGCGCGCACGTCTCGCCCCAAGGTGATCACCAGGGCCACCTCGGGATGCCGCTGCCGCCCGCGGCAGAGCTCAGCCAGGCGCCGGCATTCCTCGGCGGAAAAATGTGGATTGCCCAGGGCCACCAGTTGCACCTCACGCGCGGCGGCGCTGTCCAGTTCGGCCCAGGCCTGGCGCAGGTCGGCCAGGTCTATGTCCTCGCCCTCCAGCTCGGGCGCAGCGACCGCGGCCAGGGTCGGCGCCTCGGGCGTCACCCCGACCAGATGGAACAGCGGCGCCGCCGAGGTGGTGGCGAAGGCGGCGCCAAAGGCCTTGAGATCGTCGCGACTGGGCTGGGCATGTTCCAGACCCAGCACCGCGGGGATCCGGGTGGGCGAGCGCAGCCCGATCCAGTAGCCGAGCAGCGGGTAGAAGGCGTCGTCATGGCCCTCGGGTACGGTGACCTGGAAGACCTTGGCCGCGCGGCGACCGCTGTCCAGATGGCAGCCGGCCAGGGGCGCCCGACCGGTCAGGGCGGTGCAGATATCGAGGAAATCAGCGTATTTCTGGGTACGCGCGCCCAGCACGCTGTTGGCGAAGACCACGGCATTGGATTCGGCCCAGACCACCTGCTCGCCCAGGGTCGGGGCGCTGTCCAGCAGATAGGGCGCGCAAGTGAAGGTGGGACGGCAGCCGAGGGCCACATAGGCCTCGGCCAGGGCACTGGCCGGTTCACCCAGCGCTGGCGCCACACCCTGCTCGCGCCAGCGGCGCTGATCCACCGACACCGCATTGAGGCTGGTGGACACCCGCACTCGACCGCCCCACTCCACCAGTCGCTGGGCGAAGGCCAGGCTGGCCGGGCCGGTGTAGATGCAGCCGTCGATATGGGCCTGGGTGATGTCGAGCAGCTCGCGGGCACCCTGCAGGTGCGCCATGCGCACCAGGATCTTCATCGCCGCCTGGACGGCCTGGCCCTCGGCGCCCGCCAGCTTGGCCTGGTCGGTCGCGCTGAGCTGCAATTCGGCAGGGGTCTCGGTAGAGGTGCGGGGAAAGAGGTCTCCGGGCGCACCGACCCACCCATCGTTTACCGCGATCTCGTCCTGCTCGGCGAGGGCCGCGAAGGCCTCGGCGCCCAGGCTGATGACCGGCAGGGAGCGACCGAAGAGTTCCTCCGCGACGATGGCGCCCAGGCTGAGAATCTCGTCCGGCTCGGCCAGCAGCAAGGCCGCCGGCCCGCGTCCCGCCAGCAACAGCTCCAGCAGCACGGCGCTGCCGGTGCAGGAGCCGCGGCCACTGGGAATGGCCAGGATGCGTCCGGCCAGTTCCAGGCCGTGCAGGGGATGGTGGCGATCGATCACCCGGCCGCTGGCCGGATCGACGCCACCCCAGAAACTCAGGCCCAGGGGCGCCCAGGCCAGGCGTCCCCGGGCATGGCCCGCGACCAGACAGCGACCGCGGACCGCCGCCATCGCTAGTGGCCGCCCAGGTAGGCTTCGCGCACCTGGGGATTGGCCAGCAACTCCTGGCCGCTGCCGGTCATGCGGATCTCGCCGGTGACCATCACATAGGCGCGGTCGGACAGGCGCAGGGCATGGTTGGCGTTCTGCTCCACCAGGAAGATGGTCATGCCGCTCTGCGCCAGCTCGCGCAGGATCTGGAAGATCTGCTTCACCACGATGGGTGCCAGGCCCAGGCTGGGTTCGTCGAGCAGCAGCAGCTTGGGTCGCGCCATCAGCGCCCGGGCGATGGCCAGCATCTGCTGCTCGCCGCCGGACATGGTCATGGCGCGCTGGTTGCGACGCTCCTTGAGGCGCGGGAAGAGGTCGAACATGCGCTGCATGTCCTCGTCCACCCAGCGGGTACCGATAGGGATGGTACCCATCAGCAGATTCTCCTCGACCGTCATGTCGGGGAACACATGGCGCCCCTCCGGCGACTGGGCGATGCCGTTGGAGGCGACGTAGTGGGCGTTCTTGCGGGTGATGTCCTCGCCACGGTAGAGGATCTGCCCGTTGCGCGCCTGGGGCTGGCTGAAGATGGACATCAGCAGGGTGGACTTGCCGGCACCATTGGAGCCGATCAGGCTCACCGTTTCCCCCTCGTTGATGGACAGGGAGACACTCTTCAGGGCCTGGATCGGCCCGTAGAAGACGTCGACGTTGCGAAATTCCAGGATCGGCGTGGTCATGCCACCTCCTCCTCTTCGGCGCCGAGGTAGGCGGCGATGACCTTGGGATCGTTGCGGATGTCGGCCGGCAGGCCGCGGGCGATGACCTGGCCATGGTCCAGCACCACGATGTGGTCGGAGATGTTCATCACCATGCCCATGTCGTGCTCGATCAGCACCACGGTGATGCGGTGCTGGTCGCGCAACAGGCGGATCATCCCGGCCAGGGCCTCGGTCTCGGCCGGGTTGAGGCCGGCGGCGGGTTCGTCCAGGCAGACGATCTCCGGACGGGTGCACATGGCGCGGGCGATTTCCAGGCGGCGCTGCTGGCCGTAGGAGAGTTCGCCGGCCAAGCGGTTGGCGTGATCCACCAGGTCCACCACTTCGAGCCAGTAGAAGGCCGTGTCCAGCGCCTTTTCCTCGGCGCGGCGATAGCCGGGGGTGTTGAGGATGCCGGTGATGAGATTGCGGTTGCACTGCATGTGCTGCGCCACCAGCAGGTTCTCCACCACCGACATCTCCTTGAACAGGCGGATGTTCTGGAAGGTGCGGGCGAGACCGGCGCGGTTCACCAGGTGGGTGCCGCCGAACATCTTGTACCAGAGTCGGCTGCCGAACTGCACCGGATTGACGAAGTCGGTGGCCTGGAAGCGCTCGCCCATGATCTTGCCGACGCGGGTCGAGCGACCGTCGGCGGTGTCCAGGCGGATCTCGCCATCGGTGGCCTTGTAGAAGCCGGTCAGGCAGTTGAACACCGTGGTCTTGCCGGCCCCGTTGGGACCGATCAGCGCGGTGATGGACTGGCGCTGGATCTCGAAGCTCACGTCCGAGAGGGCCTTGATGCCGCCGAATCTCATGCCCAGACCCTTTACGGTCAGAATGTTATCGCTCACGGCGCCACTCCCTTGCGAATCGCGAAGCCACTGCGGGCGATACGGATCAGGCCACGCGGCCGCCACATCATCATCACCACCATGAGCACGCCGAACACCAGCATGCGGATGTCGCCGAATTCACGCAGCAGCTCGAACAGCAGGGTCATGACGAAGGCCGAGACCACCACACCGACGGTGGAGCCCAGGCCGCCCAGCACCACGATGGCCAGCACCAGCACCGACTCGAAGAAGTTGAACGAGGCCGGGTTGATGAAGCCCTGGTAGGTGGCGAAGAACACCCCGGCGAGGCCGGCGGTGGAGGCACCGATCATGAAGGCCGAGAGCTTGACCAGCACGTGGTTGAGGCCCATGGCGCGGCAGGCGATCTCGTCTTCGCGCAGGGCTTCCCAGGCCCGGCCGACCGGCATGCGGGTCAGCCGGTGCTTGATGTAGAGCACCAGCAGCACCACCAGGAACAGCACGGTGTAGATGAAGATCATGGTCGCGTTGGGGTTGTAGCTGATACCCAGCAGCTCATGGATGGGCACCCCGCCCTCCTTCGCCCGACGCCCGAATTCGATGCCGAAGAAGGTCGGCGAAGGCGCGGCGATGCCGTTGGGGCCCTTGGTCACTTCCAGCCAGTTGTTGAGCACCAGGCGGATGATCTCGCCGAAGCCGAGGGTGACGATGGCCAGGTAGTCCCCGTGCATGCGCAAGACCGGGAATCCCAGTATCGCCCCCGCTACCGCGGCCAGCACCGCGGCGAGCGGCAGCATGGTCCAGAAGCCCAGCCCCAGGTACTGGTAGCCCAGCGCCAGGCCATAGGCGCCGATGGCATAGAAGCCGACGTAGCCGAGGTCGAGCAGACCGGCCAGGCCCACCACGATGTTCAGGCCCAGGCCCAGCAGCACGTAGATCAGGCAGAGGATGATCACCGTCAGCCAGTACTTGGTGGCCAGGAAGGGAAAGGCGATGGCCACCAGGATGATGATGGGCAGGATGAATCTGAGGTTGGATTTATGTCCCGGCGGCAGTACGTGGACGCCGCCGTCGTTGCGCTTGAAGGACTCGATCCAGTCACGGCCCTGGGCGGTCTGGCCGAACAGGCTGAGCAGGAAGCGGCCGGCCATGACCACCGCGACCATGATGCCGACGCGGCCGGGTTGGACGTTGTAGCCATAGCCGTCGAGCACGATGCCGACGATGGGCCCGAACAGGATCAGCGAGACCAGGCCGACCATGAGGGTGTCGCGCAGCACGACCTTGAGATCGAAGGAGGATGACGTCTGACTCATGGATTCACACCTTCGTGACCTGGGGTTTGCCGAGCAGCCCCTGGGGCCTAAAGATCAGGATCGCCACCAGCAGCGAAAAGCTGAAGACGTCCTTGTAGTCCGAGTTCACCAGGCTGGCGAACTGGGCTTCGGAGATGCCGAGGATGATGCCGCCGAGCATGGCGCCGGGCAGCGAGCCGATGCCGCCGAGCACCGCCGCGGTGAAGGCCTTGATGCCGATGATGAAGCCGGCATAGAAGTCGAAGGTGCCGTAGTTGAGGGTGATCAGCACCCCGGCCAGCGCCGCCATGGCCGCGCCGATGATGAAGACGTAGGAGATCACCCGGTCGGTGTTGATGCCGAGGATCTGCGCCATCTTGCGATCCTGCTGGGTGGCCCGGCACATGCGGCCGAGGGTGGTCTTCTGGATCACGTAGGTGAGCAGGCCCATGCCGATGATGGAGGCCAGGATGATGAAGATCTTGGTGTAGGTGATGATCACGAAGCCTTCGCCGATGTGCAGGCGCAGGGCGCCGTCGAGCAGCGTCGGTACGCCCTGCTGCCGCGCGCCCTGGGCGAGCTGCACGTAGTTCTGCAGGATCAGCGACATGCCGATGGCCGAGATCAGCGGCGCCAGGCGCGTGGAGTTGCGCAGCGGCTTGTAGGCGATGCGTTCGATGGCCCAGCCGTACACGGAGGTGACCACCACGGTGAAGATCAGGGTGCCAAGGATCAGCACGGGAAAGGAATGCAGGCCGAACACGCTCAGCAGGGCGATGCCGATGGCGGCGAGATAGGCCGACACCATGTACACGTCGCCGTGGGCGAAGTTGATCATGCCGATGATGCCATAGACCATGGTGTAGCCGATGGCGATGAGTCCGTAGACCGAGCCCAGGGTCAGGCCGTTGACCAGTTGTTGCAGGAAGATACCGTCCACGATTGCAGTCTCGCGCTGGATGGATGACGAGGGCCGCCGGCCGCCGCCTCGTCCTGGGGCGGAGACGAGGTGGCGGCTGGCGGATTCACGCGAGGATCAGGGCAGCTGGTGGTACTTGCCCTTGTCGTCCCATTCGTACATCACGTAGTCGGAGACCTTGAGGTCGCCCTTGCTGTCCCAGCTCTTCTCACCCAGAACGGTGTTGACGCTGTGGGACTTCAGCCACTCGGCGGCCTTGGCGCCGTCGGTGCCCTTGATGCCGTTGAAGGCGGCGGCCACGGCCTGCAGCGAGGCGTAGGAGTAGAGGGTGTAGCCCTCGGGCTCGTAGCCGGACTTGCGCAGGGTTTCCACCACGGTCTTGCCGGCCGGGTTCTGCAGCGGATCGGCGCCAAAGGTCATCAGCACGCCCTTGGTGTACTGGGCGCCACCGGCGGTGGTGACCAGGTCGGCGGAGACGATGCCGTCGCCGGAGACGAACTTGGCGGTCACGCCCTGCTCGCGCATCTGGCGGACCAGCGGACCCGCTTCGGGGTGCAGGCCGCCGAAGTACACCACGTCGGCGCCGGAGGCGCGGATCTTGGTGACCAGGGAGTTGAAGTCCTTCTCGCCGCGGGTCAGGCCCTCGTAGAGCACCTCTTTCACGCCGCGCTTGTTGAGCTGCGCCTTGGTGGCGTCGGCCAGGCCCTGACCGTAGGTGTCCTTGTCGTGGATGATGGCGACCTTCTTGGCCTTGAGGGTATCGACGATGTAGTCGCCGGCCACGATGCCCTGCTGGTCGTCACGCCCACACATGCGGAATACGCCCGTCAGGCCACGCTCGGTGATCTTGGGGTTGGTGGACGCCGGGGTGATGGAGATGATGCCGGCTTCGTCGTAGATCTCCGAAGCAGGCATGGTGTTGGAGGAGCAGAAGTGGCCGATCACGGCCTTGACCTTCTCGGAGTCCACCAGGCGGTTGGCTACGGCCACGGCCTGCTTGGGCTCGCAGGCATCGTCGCCCTGCACCAGCTTGATCTTCTCGCCATTGATGCCACCGGCGGCGTTGATGTCCTCCGCGGCCTGGGTAGCCCCCTTCCAGAACTGCTCGCCATAGGCGGCACTGGCCCCGGTGTAGGGACCCGCCACACCGATCACAATGTCGGCATGCGCCAGGGAGGAGAGAGTGAACGCAGAACCGATAGCGAGAGCCAGAATGCCTTTTCTGTAAATCTTCGACATGGGAGGTTTGCTCCAGAGGGTGGTTGGCCTTTTCGCCGGAGCAAAGCCTGTGCCATCACCCAGTTGTGTACCGGGCGCAAAGGCCATCTGCCGCCACCGCGACAAGCCGAAACCCCAGATTGCCTGCGGCAAGGGCCGCAGCCAGTGGACCGGACCACCCTTTAGACTTTTGTCTCGACGGGCTCATTAGTCTGGATAATTCTGCAAAGCGGTAGCAGCGGGAAAGGCAAAACGCAGCGGTTTGTTACCAGATAGCAACCCGGTTGCACCTGTTTCGCACCAAAACGTAACACCGCCCCCACACTGTGCCACCAAAGTAACCATGATCCTGCAGGGACAGGCCCGTGGTGGATCCGCCTCGATCTGTGCGAACGTGCGACCACGGGTAGCCATGGCAAAAACGGCCGACTTGCACAGGTCGAGATGCGCAAATCGGCCGCTTAGGAGCGTTATCGCCCGGCCCGAGGGCCGGTGACAGCGGGTATGGCGGGGTCGCTAGAGCACCACGCGCAGGCATTGCCCCGCGTGATAGAGGGTGAAGCCAGCTTCGTACATCAGGCTGCGCCACTGGCCGACCGGATTGGCATCCAGCGACGACAGGGGCATTGGCAGGTCGTGGCGATCGCCACTGCACAGATAGCGGGCAAAGGACTGCCCCACCACCGTGCCCGTGGTAACCCCGCGACCGTTGTAGCCGGACACCGCCAGCAAGCCCGGCGCCGGCTCGAACAGCCGCAGCAAATGATCGGGTGTGAAGCCGATACGGCCCGTCCAGCTGCACTCCCACTCGACCTGTCCGAGCGCAGGGAAATAGTGCCGCTGGATACGGTTGGCCCAGGCGCGGATGAAGCCGGCCGGTCGCCCCGCCATGTTGCCGAGACTGCCCAGCAGCAGACGACCATCGGCATCGCGGCGGATGCTGCTGAGCACCGTACGGGTATCCCAGGAGCCGCGGCCCTGGGGCAGGATGAAATCCGCTTCCGGACCGAGCGGCCGCGAGGCCACCTGGTAGTAGTAGCCCGGGAAGAATTGCGTACGCAGCGTGGTCCACTCGCCTTCGGTGTAGGCGTTGGAGGCGATCACCACCTGGTCGGCGATGGCTCGCCCCTGCGGGGTTTCCACCTGCCAGCGTTCACCGACCCGCTGCAGCCGGTGTACCGCGCTCTGCTCGAACAGCTCACCGCCTTCCTGGCGCAGCGCCCTGGCCAGGCCCAGGGCATAACCCATGGGCACCAGGGTGCCGGCACGATGATCGAGCAGCGCGCCACTGATGTCGCGTGTGCCGCAGGCGCTGTAGCAAGCCTCCCCTTCCAGCAGTTCGACCCGGGCACCGCGCCGCTGCCATTGTTCGGCACGCTGCCCCAGATCGGCCAGGCCCTTGGCGCTGTGCGCCATGTGCAGGGTGCCGGCGCGGCGCGGCTGGCAATCGATGCCATAGCGTTCGATGAGACCGAACACCTGACTCGGCGCATCGCCCATCACGCCCAGCAGACGCTCTCCGACCGCCGGTCCCAGGGTCGCCACGGCTTCGTCCGGCGGAATCCACATGCCGGCATTGACCAGCCCGACATTGCGTCCGGAGCCGCCATGGCCGACGCCATGGGCTTCCAGCACCACCACCCGCCGCCCGGCCTGCGCCAGGTGCAGGCCGGTGGACAGGCCGGTATAGCCACCGCCGATAACGCAGACCTCGGTGTCACGCTCGCCCTGCAACTGGGCGCCCGGCACCGCCGGATACAGCCGCTCCCACAGGCACTCCTCACGCAACTGCATTCTCTGCGCTCCTGGCGGACCCACTCAGTCGAAGACGATGCCCTGGGCCAGCGGCAATTCGCGGGAATAGTTGACGGTGTTGGTCTGGCGGCGCATGTAGGCCTTCCAGGCGTCGGAACCGGATTCGCGACCGCCACCGGTTTCCTTCTCGCCACCGAAGGCACCACCAATCTCGGCGCCGCTCGGTCCGATGTTGACGTTGGCGATGCCGCAGTCGCTGCCGGTCGCCGACATGAAGGCCTCGGCCTCGCGCACGTCGGTGGTGAAGATGCAGGACGACAGGCCCTGGGGCACGGCGTTGTTCAGCGCTACCGCCTCGTCGAAATCGTCGTAGGTCAGCACATAGAGAATGGGGGCGAAGGTCTCGTGGCGCACCGCCTCGCTCTGCTCGGGCATCTCGACGATGGCCGGCGCCACGTAGTAGGCCTCGGGATACTGCTCTGCCAGCTGGCGCCCGCCGCCGTAGACCACGCCGCCCTCGCCGCGCGCCTGTTCCAGCGCACCCTGCATGGCCTGGAAGCTGGCCGCGTCGATCAGCGGGCCGATCAGATTGCCTTCCAGTGGATGGCCGATGCGGACTTTGGCATAGGCGGTCTTGAGCCGGGCGACGATCTCGTCCTTGACCGAACGATGGGCGATCAGGCGGCGCAGGGTGGTGCAGCGCTGGCCGGCGGTACCCACGGCGCTGAACAGGATGGCGCGTACCGCCATGTCCAGATCGGCGCTCGGCGCAAGGATCATGGCATTGTTGCCGCCCAGTTCGAGGATGCTGCGGCCGAAGCGCGCCGCAACCCGCGGTCCTACCTCGCGACCCATGCGGGTGCTACCCGTGGCGCTCACCAGCGCCACCCGCGGATCATCCACCAAAGCCTCACCGGCAGCGCGATCGCCGACGATGACCTGGCTCAGATCGGCCGGGGCATCGCCAAAGCGCGCCAGGGCCTTCTCGAACAGCGCCTGGCAGGCCAGGGCGGTCAGCGGCGTCTTTTCCGAGGGCTTCCAGATCACCGGATTGCCACAGACCAGGGCCAGGGCGGCGTTCCACGACCAGACCGCTACCGGGAAGTTGAAAGCACTGATGATGCCTACCACGCCCAGCGGCTGCCAGGATTCGCGCATGTGGTGACCGGGTCGCTCGGAAGCAATGGTCAGACCGTAGAGCTGGCGCGACAGGCCAACGGCGAAGTCACAGATGTCGATCATCTCCTGGACTTCGCCCAGGCCCTCCTGGGTGATCTTGCCGGCTTCCCAGGACACCAGCTCGCCGAGATCGGCCTTGTGGGCGCGCAATTCTTCACCCAGCAGCCGCACCAGTTCGCCCCGGCGCGGCGCCGGTACCGCGCGCCAGGCCTGGAAGGCGCGCTCGGCACGGGAGATCTTCTGCTCCACTTCGGCGGCGCTTTCCAGAGCGACGCTGCCCAGTTGGCTGCCATCGATGGGGGAATGCACCCGGTGCTCGCCTTGGGTGTAGTGCTGGGCAGAAACGCCGAGGCGTTCCAAGAGGGCCTTGCTCATGCTGAGGTCTCCGCGGAAAGGGAATCGTCCCTGAGTATGGTCAGCCCAGCGGCGCCGGACAACCGACCTTTGCTCGGCATATCATTCCCTTTTTTCATACCGCGAGTCCGCTCATGCAACGCCGCCACCTGCCGTCCATCACCGCCATGCAGTGCTTCGAGGCGGTCGCGCGTCATCTGAGCTTTACCCGCGCGGCCGACGAACTGGCGCTGACCCAGAGCGCCGTCAGCAAACAGGTCGCCCAGCTCGAGGACCTCCTGCAGCACAGCCTGTTTCGCCGGGTCCGGCGGCGCCTGCAGTTGACCCCGGCCGGTGCCCTCTACCTGGCCGAGGTGGACAAGATCCTCAACCAGCTGGAGATGTCGGCGCGCTACCTGAGGTCCTATGGCGGCGAGACCGAGGTGCTGCGCGTGGCCACCCCGCCGACCTTTGGCGAGCGCTGGCTGGTGCCGCGGCTCAAGGGTTGGCGCCTGCGCTTTCCCAACATCCACCTGGATGTCTCCAGCGCGCTGGAACCGGTGGACTTCCGCGATCCACGCCATGATGTGGCGCTGTTCTATGGCCACGGCAGCTGGCCGGGCGCCGAGTGTGAACTGCTGCTGCACGAGCACATGGTCGCGGTCTGCGCGCCCGACCTGCTCCCCCCCGAGGGCATCGCCGGACCGGAGCAGCTGGTGGACTTCGTCCTGCTGCAGAACACCACCCGCCCGGAATCCTGGCACGACTGGTACGCCAGCCTCGCGCGCGACGAGGTGCATAGCCATCACGGCCCGCGCTTCGACACCTTCACCCTCTGCGCCCGCGCCGCCCAGGAAGGCTGCGGGGTGGCCCTGCTCCCGGAATTCCTGGTCGTCGAAGAACTGGCCTCCGGTCGCCTGGTGCTCGCCTGGCCCCATCGCCTGGCCAGCCCCCATGCCTACTGGCTGGCCTATCCGGAACAAATGGCCGAGGTGCCCAAGGTGCGCAGCTTCATCGAATGGATCCGCGAGAAGGCCTAGCGCCCGTAGGTTGCGGCTGAGCGCAGCGAAGCCCAACAGATCTCGGCTCGACCCCATCTTTCTCGCCTGAGCCCTTTACCCCGTCACCGCGTTGGGCTTCGCTGCGCTCAACCCAACCTACGGCCTCGACGCATCGGCCATAAAAAAACCCGGCCGAAGCCGGGTTTTCCTAGCAGGGGTCGTCTCAGACGCCGGAGGCTTCCGCCGCCGCCACGTCCTTGATCGACAGCTTGATGCGGCCACGGTTGTCCACGTCCAGCACCAGCACCTTCACTTCCTGACCTTCCTTGAGGACATCGGTGACCTTCTCGATACGCTGATCGCTCAGCTGCGAGATGTGCACCAGACCGTCCTTGCCGGGCAGGATGTTGACGAAGGCGCCGAAGTCGACGATGCGCTCCACCTTGCCGACGTAGATCTTGCCGATCTCGGCCTCGGCAGTGATGCCCAGGACGCGCTGCTTGGCCGCTTCAGCCGCTTCACGGGTCTCGCCGTAGATCTTGATGGTGCCGTCGTCTTCGATGTCGATCGACGCCTTGGTCTCTTCGCAGATACCACGGATAGTGGCGCCACCCTTGCCGATCACGTCGCGGATCTTGTCCTGGTCGATCTTCATCGCCAGCATGGTCGGGGCGTTTTCGGACAGCTCGGCACGCGACTCGGAGATCACCTGGTTCATCTGCCCCAGGATGTTCAGACGCGCTTCCAGCGCCTGCTCCAGGGCGATCTCCATGATCTCTTCGGTGATGCCGTTGATCTTGATGTCCATCTGCAGGGCGGTAACGCCCTTGGCAGTACCGGCCACCTTGAAGTCCATGTCGCCCAAGTGATCTTCATCACCCAGGATGTCGGTCAGGACAGCGAACTTCTCGCCTTCCTTGACCAGACCCATGGCGATACCGGCAACCGGGGCCTTGACCGGCACACCGGCGTCCATCAGCGCCAGAGAGGCACCGCAGACCGACGCCATGGAGCTGGAGCCGTTGGACTCGGTGATCTCGGAGACCACCCGGATGCTGTAGGGGAAGGCGTCCTGGGTCGGCAGCATGGCCTGGATGCCACGACGAGCCAGACGGCCGTGACCGATCTCGCGACGGCCCGGGCTGCCCATGCGACCGCACTCGCCGACCGAGAAGGGCGGGAAGTTGTAGTGCAGCATGAAGCTGTCACGACGTTCGCCTTCCAGGGTGTCCAGCAGCTGTGAGTCACGGGCGGTACCCAGAGTCGCGGTGACCAGGGCCTGGGTTTCGCCACGGGTGAACAGTGCCGAACCGTGGGTCTTCTTCAGCGGGCCGACTTCGATCTGCAGCGGGCGAACGGTGCGGGTGTCGCGACCGTCGATACGCGGCTTGCCGTCGACGATGTTCTGGCGCACGGTGCGGTATTCCAGCAGACCGAAGGTCTCCTTGACCTCGGCTTCGCTGTACTGACCGTTCTCGCCGGCCAGCTTGGCGATGGCCTGGTCACGCAGGGCACCCAGGGCCGCATAGCGATCCTGCTTGATGGTGATGGTGTAGGCACGGGACACGGCTTCGCCGACTTCGGCCTTGACGGCTTCGATCAGGGCGGTGTTCTCGGCAGGCGCCTGCCAGTTCCAGGTCGGCTTGCCGGCTTCGGCAGCGAACTGGCTGATGGCCTCGATGGCCACCTGGAACTCTTCGTGAGCGAACAGCACGCCGCCCAGCATCTGGTCTTCGGTCAGCTCGTCGGCTTCGGATTCCACCATCAGCACGGCGTCACGGGTACCGGCCACGACCATGTCCAGGCTGGAGCTCTGCAACTGCTCGTAGCTGGGGTTCAGCAGGTAGCCCAGTTCGGTGTGGTAGCCGACGCGGGCAGCGGCGATCGGACCGGCGAAGGGGATGCCGGAAATAGCCAGGGCGGCGGAGGTGCCGATCATGGCGGCGATGTCCGGATCGGACTTCTTGTTGGTGCTGACCACGGTGCAGACCACCTGGACTTCGTTGAGGAAGCCTTCGGGGAACAGCGGACGGATCGGGCGATCGATCAGGCGCGAGGTCAGGGTTTCCTTCTCGGAAGGACGGCCTTCACGCTTGAAGTAACCACCGGGGATGCGACCCGCGGCGTAGGTCTTCTCCTGGTAGTGCACGGACAGCGGGAAGAAGTCCTTGCCGACGGCGGGCTGCTTGGCACCGACCACGGTGACCAGTACGCTGACGTCATCGGTGGAGACCAGCACGGCACCGGTCGCCTGGCGCGCGATGCGGCCGGTTTCCAGGGTGAAGTTCTGCTCACCGAACTTGAATTGCTTGATTACTGGATTCACAGTCTTTCCTTCTCTTTATTGCCTTGGGGGAAACAGGGGCGACCAGAGGGATTCGGACCCTCGCTGATCTCCGGGGTGACGCAGGCCGATTCTGCCGGCCTTTCAAGCAAAAAAGCCGGAGGCCGGCGCGAGCCGACCTCCAGCTTCAGACTGCTTGCAGCAGGTCTGCATCGTATTAACGACGCAGGCCCAGGCGAGCGATCAGTGCGCTGTAACGAGAGGTGTCTTTGGACTTCAGGTAGTCCAGCAGCTTACGACGCTGGTTGACCATGCGGATCAGACCGCGACGGCTGTGGTGATCCTTGCCGTTGATCTTGAAGTGACCTTGCAGCTTGTCGATGTTGGCGGACAGCAGGGCAACCTGCACTTCCGGCGAACCGGTGTCGCCTTCGGCGCGCTTGAACTCGTTTACGATCTGGGCTTTGTCTTCAACGCTCAGTGCCATGATAGGGCTCCTCTGAGGAACAGGCCGGGACAGGTCCCGTGCTTAAGGAAAGAGGTGTGACCGTGCCTGCTGACAGCCACCCTCGGTATCGGTCTAGGACCGAATCAGTCTACGGGGAGCAACCTGCCCCTCGTCATCAATCTCGCCGATGCCGATGAAACGACCCTGGTCGTCCTGCACCCGCATCAAGCCGAATTTCGGTGCATTGGCCGCCCGGACGGGCTGACCGTGCAACCAGTAGTAGGCGCTGTGCTGAGTCAACTGCACCAGCGGCCAGTGCTCCAGGCCACTGTCGACCGGCAGCAGGAAGCGATCCAGCGCTGCGGAACCGCCTTCGGCGTGCACCGCCTCCAGCTCTTCCAGGCTGATGACCTGCGCCAGACCGAAGGGACCGGCCTGGGTACGGCGCAACTCCGCCACATGGGCACCGCAGCCGAGCAGGGCGCCGAGGTCTTCGACCAGGGTGCGCACATAGGTGCCCTTGCTGCAGGCCACTTCCAATGTCGCGCGATCTTCTTGCAACGCCAGCAGTTCCAGACGGGCAATAGTAACAGAACGCGGCTCGCGCTCCACTACTTCGCCCGCACGCGCCAGCTTGTAGAGCGGCTGACCGTCGCGCTTCAGCGCCGAATACATCGGCGGAATCTGCTCTATCTGGCCACGGAAGGCCGGCAGCGCCGCCTGGATCGCCGCTGCGTCGACCGCGACCGCCCGTCGCTCCAGCACCTCACCCTCGGCATCGCCGGTGGTGGTGGTGACGCCGAGTTGCGCCACGGTGCTGTAGCCCTTGTCGGCATCCAGCAGGTACTGGGAAAACTTGGTCGCCTCGCCAAAGCACAGCGGCAGTACGCCGGTGGCCAGGGGATCCAGGCTACCGGTGTGCCCGGCCTTCTCGGCATTGAGCAGCCAGCGGACCTTTTGCAGGGCCGCGTTGGAGGAAAAGCCGCGTGGCTTGTCCAGCACCAGCACGCCATGCACCTGCCGGCGAACACGCTTGACCTGGGCCACCCTACTCCTCCCCTTCCTGCCGACGGTCTTCGGCGACCGCCCGCTCGATCAGCGCCGACAGCTGGGCGCCGCGACGGATGCTCTCGTCGTACTGGAAACCCAGTTGCGGAACGGTCCGCAGCTTCATCGCCCGACCCAACTGCTGCCGCAGGAAGCCAGAGGCATCCTTGAGGATAGCGATATTCTGCTTGATCGCCTCGGCGTCATCGTCCTTGCCCAGCACGGTGATGTGCACCTTGGCATGGGACAGATCCCGGGCTACGTCCACGCCGGTGATGGTCACCATACCCAGCCGAGGATCTTTGATTTCGCGGTGGATCAACAGCGCCAGTTCGCGCTGTATCTGATCACCGATGCGCTGGGTACGGCTGAATTCTTTGGCCATGTCGAAACTCTCGTACAAAAGGCCGCAGACGTCAGGCCTGCCAGCCATGAACCTTGGAAACGCGAACGGCAAGTCCGGACCTGGCAGGGTTCTGCCAGGTCCGCGACCTGCCGTCCCGGTGCAGAGTCGTCGTTACAGCGAACGGGCGACCTGAACCTTCTCGAACACTTCGATCTTGTCGCCGACGCGGACGTCGTTGTAGCTCTTCACGCCGATACCGCATTCCATGCCGGCACGCACTTCGGCCACGTCGTCCTTGAAGCGACGCAGGGATTCCAGCTCGCCTTCGAAGATGACCACGTCTTCGCGCAGGACGCGGATCGGACGGTTGCGGTGCACCATGCCCTCGGTGACCATGCAGCCGGCGACGGCGCCGAACTTGGGCGAACGGAAGACGTCACGCACCTCGGCGATGCCCAGGATGTTCTCCCGGACGTCACTGCCCAGCATGCCCGTCAGCGCCTTCTTCACATCTTCGATGATGTCGTAGATGACGTTGTAGTAGCGCATGTCGAGGCCTTCCTGCTCGACGATCTTCCGCGCCCCGGCATCGGCCCGGACGTTGAAGCCGAACAGCACGGCATTGGACGCCAGCGCCAGGTTGGCATCGCTCTCGGTGATACCACCGACGCCACCGCCGACCACACGCACCTGGACTTCGTCGTTGCCCAGACCGGACAGCGAACCCTGCAGCGCCTCGAGGGAGCCACGCACATCGGACTTGAGCACGATGTTGAGGGTCTTCTTCTCGTCCTGGCCCATGTTCTCGAAGATGTTCTCGAGCTTGCCGGCGTGAGCACGGGCCAGCTTGATCTCGCGGAACTTGCCCTGACGGAACAGTGCCACTTCGCGGGCCTTCTTCTCGTCGGTCAGCACGGTGAGTTCGTCACCGGCATCCGGGGTGCCGTCCAGGCCGAGAATCTCGACCGGGATGGACGGGCCGGCTTCCTTGATCGGCTTGCCGTTCTCGTCGAGCATGGCACGGATGCGGCCGAAGTTGACGCCGACCAGCGCCATGTCGCCCTGGCGCAGGGTACCGTTCTGTACCAGCACGGTAGCGACCGGACCACGACCCTTGTCCAGGCGCGATTCGATGACCACACCGCGACCGGGGGCTTCCGGCGTAGCGGTCAGCTCCAGGACTTCGGCCTGCAGCAGGATGGCTTCGAGCAGCTCGTCCACGCCGGTACCGGCCTTGGCCGAGACGTGCACGAACTGGGTGTCGCCGCCCCACTCTTCCGGGATCACCTGACGACCGGCCAGATCGTGCTTGACGCGATCCGGATCGGCGTCGGGCTTGTCGATCTTGTTGACCGCCACGACGATGGGAACACCCGCCGCCTTGGCGTGCTGGATGGCTTCCTCGGTCTGCGGCATGACGCCGTCATCGGCCGCGACGACCAGGATGACGATGTCGGTGGCCTTGGCACCACGGGCACGCATCGCGGTGAACGCGGCGTGACCAGGGGTATCCAGGAAGGTCACCATGCCGCGCTCGGTTTCCACGTGGTAGGCACCGATGTGCTGGGTGATGCCACCGGCTTCGCCCGACGCGACCTTGGCGCGACGGATGTAGTCCAGCAGCGAGGTCTTGCCGTGGTCGACGTGACCCATGACGGTCACCACCGGCGCGCGGTGCAGGGCCTTGCCACCCTCGAACTTGAGGGATTCGGCCAGCTGGTCTTCCAGGGCGTTTTCGTTGACCAGCTTGACCTTGTGGCCCAGCTCTTCGGCCACCAGCTGCGCCGTCTCGCGGTCGAGCACCTGGTTGATGGTGGCGGGAGACCCCATCTTGAACATGAACTTGATGACTTCGGCGGCCTTCACCGACATCTGCTGAGCAAGCTCAGAGACGGTAATGGTCTCACCTAGATTGACTTCGCGCACTACAGGTCCTGTCGGGCTCTGGAACCCGTGTTGGTTTCGCTTCTTGAGTCGCGACTTGCCACCGCGACCGCCACGCCGGCCAAAGCCCTCTTCCTCGTCGTCGCCACTGCGCACGGTACGGGGAGCTGCGACCTTGTCCTTGATCGACGGGCGATGCTGGGCATTCTTGCGCTCACGACGCTCGTCTTCTTCGCGCTTGCTGCTCGGGGCAGGATGCACGGGACGACGCGGTTCTTCGCGCTTGCGCTCACCAGCCGGATCGGCCTTCTTGACCTCGGCGGCCGGCGCGGCAGCGGGTTGCTGCTCGGCCACCACGGCCGGGGCTTCCGGCGCGGCAGGGGCTACAGCCTCGGCGGGGACCGCCTGCTGCGCGGCCAGAGTCGCGGCTTCGGCCTGCTGCTGAGCAGCGGCCTCGGCAGCACGCTGGGCTTCTTCCTCGGCACGTGCCTGGACAGCGGCCTCTTCGGCGGCACGCTGGGCTTCCTGCTCGCGGCGCTGTTCGGCCTCGAGCTCAGCGGTGCTGCGCTTGACGAAGGTCTTCTTCTTGCGCACTTCGACGCTGACTGTCTTGCTGCCGGCCACCTTCAGCGTGGTCTGGGTCTTGCGCTGCAGGGTGATCTTGCTGGGCTCGTCGAGCTGCGCCGTCCCCTTCAGGTGCGTCAGCAGGGCCTGCTTTTCCGCATCGCTCACCAACTGCTCAGCACTGCTGTGCGTCAGACCTGCCTCGCGCATCTGCTGTAGCAGACGTTCCACCGGCGTGTTGACCGTTTGGGCCAGTTCTTTCACCGTGACTTGCGTCATGCACTTCTCTCCTCAGACTGCGCCGCTTACTCGAACCAATGGGCACGGGCAGCCATGATCAGCTTGCCGGCACGCTCTTCGGTCATGCCGTTGATGTCGAGCAGGTCGTCGATCGACTGCTCGGCGAGCTCTTCGCGATTGACCACGCCACGCTGGGCCAGCGCGCTGGCGAGCTGGGGATCCATGCCGTCGAGGGTCAGCAGATCTTCGCTGGGGCTCTTCTGTTCTTCGGTCGCGATGGCCCGGGTCAGCAGGCGATCCTTGGCCCGGGTACGCAGCTCGTTGACGATGTCTTCGTCGAAGCCATCGATGTTGAGCATCTCTTCCATGGGCACGTAGGCCACTTCCTCGAGGGAGGTGAAGCCTTCTTCCACCAGCACCTGCGCCAGCTCCTCGTCGACATCCAGCTCGTCGATGAAGCGCTGGATGATGTCGCCGGTCTCCGCCTGCTGCTTGGCGTTGATGTCCGCCTCGGTCATCACGTTGAGCGTCCAGCCGGTCAACTGACTGGCCAGGCGCACGTTCTGACCGCCACGACCGATGGCCTGGGCCAGGTTGTCCTCGGCGACGGCGATGTCCATGGTACGGCTGTCTTCGTCGACGATGATCGAAGCGACTTCGGCCGGGGCCATGGCATTGATGACGAACTGCGCCGGATTGTCGTCCCAGAGGACGATGTCGACCCGCTCGCCACCCAGTTCACCGGATACCGCCTGGACACGCGAACCGCGCATGCCGATGCAGGCACCCTGGGGATCGATGCGCTTGTCCTTGGAACGGACGGCGATCTTGGCCCGCGAACCCGGATCCCGGGCAGCCGCCATGACATCGATCAGTTGTTCGGAAATCTCCGGTACTTCGATGCGGAACAGCTCGATCAGCATCTGCGGATCGGTGCGCGACAGCATCAGCTGCGGACCGCGGTTTTCCGTGCGGATTTCCTTGAGCAGGGCACGCAGACGCACGCCCATGCGGAAGGTCTCGCGGGGAATGATGTGCTCGCGCGGCAGCAGCGCCTCGGCATTGTTGCCGAGGTCGACGATCACGCTGTCACGGGTGACCTTCTTGACGGTACCCGAGATGATCTCACCGACCTTCTCGCGATAGGCGTCCACCACCTGAGCCCGCTCGGCCTCGCGCACCTTCTGCACGATCACCTGCTTGGCGGTCTGGGCGGCGATCCGACCGAACTCGATGGATTCGATCTTCTCTTCGATCACTTCACCGGCCTTGACGCCGGGATGCTCTTCCTGGGCGTCTTCCACCGTCAGATGCGAATCGGGCAGCTGATAGTCTTCGTCTTCCACCACGGTCCAGCGGCGGAAGGTTTCGTAGCTGCCGTTGTGTCTGTTGATCGACACCCGCAGATCCACATCTTCTTCGTAGCGTTTCTTGGTAGCCGTGGCGAGAGCCAACTCCAGTGCCTCGAAGATGACGCCGGGTGGAACACCCTTCTCGTTCGAAACAGATTCCACTACCAGCAGAACTTCTTTGCTCATCTTACGCCTCGTATTCGCAATCCTTGGGATCCGCGGTCTCGCGCTCAAATCACTCGAAACGGGGAACGACGTTGGCCTTGTCGATCATCTCGATGGGCAGCAGATACTCATGCTCGTCCACCTGCACCACGACGTCCTGGTCTTCCACACCGCGCAGCAAACCCTGGAAATTACGTCGCCCTTCGAAAGGCGACCGAAGTTTGACCTTGACCTGTTCACCGACGTGGGCAGCGAATTGCTCCAGAGTGAACAGCGGTCTATCCATACCGGGGGAAGACACCTCAAGGGTGTATTCATTGGTGATCGGATCTTCCACATCGAGTACGCCACTTACCTGGCGACTGACAGCCTCGCAGTCTTCGACGAGAATGCCGTTGGGATGATCGATGTAGACACGCAGTAGCGAATGCCGCCCTTGGGAGATGTACTCGACACCCCAGCAGACATAGCCAAGCGCCTCGACGACGGGGGCCAGCAAGGCCTGCAACTGTTCTAGCTTGCTCGACACCTGGTTGCCTCGCGTTTTTTGAGAATAAAAAATGGGCATTACGCCCATCCCTAAGAGGTCTGCGCAAGAAAGCGCGACCCGAACTGTCCAGCCAACAAAAAGCCCCTAAAAAGGGGCTTTAAATAACTGGTTGCGGGGGCTGGATTTGAACCAACGACCTTCGGGTTATGAGCCCGACGAGCTACCAGACTGCTCCACCCCGCGTCAAAGCTGGAGCGAGATTATATTCAACTGAACTCTAGGAGTCAACCTACTCTATCTCTCGCCGCGTCCTGCAGGACGTCTTTGCTATTTGGTGCCGAAGATGGGACTCGAACCCATACAGCCTATGGCCACTACCCCCTCAAGATAGCGTGTCTACCAATTCCACCACTTCGGCATGAAACCCTTTAAACCTACTTGGACTCCTGGGGCAGGTCCCCGGAAGTACCACCCTGGGCAGCGCGTGGCTGAGTCAGGGGAACATCGTTACCATCCTGCTTCGGCTGAGGAGCCTGCTGGACTGGCTGAGTGGGCAAACCCACCTCACGCAGACCCAGCGCACGGTCTTTGGCGTAATACCCCAGACCCAAACTAGTCGCGAAAAAAACCGCGGCCAGTATAGCAGTAAAACGACTCAGAAAGGTAGCAGAACCTTGACTACCAAACACGGTACCCGAGGCGCCCGCACCAAAGGATGCACCGGCTTCGGCACCCTTGCCCTGCTGCATCAATACCAGCACGATCAGGCCAAGCGCCATCAGCAAGTGGATCACAACTACTGCAGTTTCCAACATTATCCACGTCCTGCAGCGCGGCAAATCGCACTGAACTCTTCAGCATTCAGGGAGGCTCCACCCACCAGCCCCCCATCAATATCCGGCATGCCGAACAACTCGGCAGCACTGGCAGCCTTGACACTGCCGCCATACAACAGCTGAAGGCCTTCAGCGACCCCAGCATCGGCTTCGCGCACCAGGGCACGAATCGCCGCATGAACCTCTTGCGCCTGCTCCGGCGTTGCCGTGAGCCCCGTACCTATCGCCCAGACCGGCTCGTAGGCCACGACGGCATTGGCAAAAGCCGCCACTCCAACCGCCTCGATGACCGCCTTCAGCTGGCCACCTACCACGTCCAAAGTGCGCTCGGCCTCCCGCTCTTCACGGGTTTCGCCGACGCAGAGTACGGGAATCATCCCGCCCTCCTGAATGGCCGCGAATTTCTTCGCCACCACCGCATTATCCTCGCCCAGCAGCGCACGCCGCTCGGAGTGCCCCACCAGTACGTAACGGCAACCGAATTCTGCCAACTGGGTCGAGGACACCTCGCCAGTCAGAGCCTTCTCGCCCGCGACGGAGGCACAAGTCTGAGCCCCCACCATCAGCGACGTTGCTGCCAACGCTTCAGCCACCCCCGGCAGATGCACCAACGTCGGAATCACCACGACATCGACACCCGCTGCGCCATCCAACCCTTTCAAGCCTGCGACCAGCGCCGACACGCTTTGCAGCGAGCCATGCATTTTCCAGTTACCGGCAACCAGGGAACGACGCATGCGTTTTACCTCAGGGAGCGAAGTGGGCGCAGATGTTACTCAATCGAAAACAGGCATGCAAGCAAATCAAGCACATACCTCGCTTATCAGCTCAGCGAGGACCTCGGCATGGGCCCGCACCTCGCGCTCGTTCTCGCCTTCGACCATGACGCGCAGCAGCGGCTCGGTACCGGATTTACGCAGCAGTACACGCCCCTTGCCGGCCATCTTCTCGGTGACCTCGGCACTGGCCTGCTTGACCCGCGGGTTCTCCAAGGGATCCTGGCCGCCACCGAACCTTACGTTTATCAGCACCTGCGGGCACTTGCGCAGTGCCATGCGCGCCTGGGCCAGGGTCTGGCCGGCATTGCGCAGGGCGATGAGCACCTGCAGCGCGGCGATGGTGGCGTCGCCGGTGGTGGTGTACTGGCAGCAGACCACATGCCCGGAATTCTCGCCGCCCAGCACCCAGTTGCGCTCCAGCAGCTCGGCCATCACATAGCGATCGCCTACCTTGGCGCGCACGAAGGGAATATCCAGTTCGGCCAGCCCCAGCTCGAGACCGAGATTGCTCATCAGGGTACCGACCACCCCACCCTCGAGGCGACCACGACGCTTGAGATCACGGGCGATCAGATAGAGCAGCTCATCGCCATCCACTGCCGCTCCGGTGTGATCCACCATCAGCACCCGATCACCGTCGCCATCGAAGGCGATGCCGATGTCGGCGTGCTGGTCGAGCACCGCCTGCTGCAGCCCCTCCAGATGGGTGGAACCGCAATCCTTGTTGATATTGAGACCGTCCGGCTGCACCCCGAGCAGGCTGACGTCCGCCCCGAGTTCACGGAAGACGCTGGGCGCGATCTTGTAGGTAGCACCGTTGGCGCAGTCCAGCACGATCTTCATGCCGGCGAAACTGGTCCCGGTCGGCACGCTGCTCTTGCAGAATTCGATGTAACGACCCGCGGCATCGTTGATGCGCGAGACCTTGCCGATACGCGCCGAATCGACCACGGTCATGGGCGTGTCGAGCAGCTCCTCGATCATGGTTTCCAGTTCATCGGGCAGCTTGGTGCCGGCACCGGAAAAGAACTTGATGCCATTGTCGTAGTAGGGATTGTGCGAAGCACTGATGACGATACCGGCGCTGGCCTGGAAGGTCCGCGTCAGATAGGCGATACCGGGTGTTGGCATGGGACCCAGCAGCATGACGTCGGCACCTGCGGCGGAAAGACCTGCTTCCAGTGCCGATTCGAACATGTAGCCGGAGTTGCGCGTGTCCTTGCCCACCAGCACCCGACAACCGCCGCGACTGCGAAAGGCGATGCCTGCCGCCCAGCCCAGCTTGAGCATGAAATCCGGGGTGATGGGATAAGTCCCGACCTTGCCGCGAATGCCATCGGTTCCAAAATACTTTCTTGCCATCAGTTCTGTTCCTGCCTGAAGCCTTCGACTGCGGTGATCATCTTCACCACGTCCACCGTTTCCGCCACATCATGGACCCTGAGGATGTGCGCACCCTTGACCAGCGCCAGCGCCGCCAGGGCCAGACCGCCCGCCAGACGCCCCTCCACAGGTCGCCCGGTGACCGCGCCGATCATGCTCTTGCGCGAGACGCCCACCAGCAAGGGTAGCCCAAAGGTAAGCAGTTCAGCTTGTCGCTTGAACAGTTCGAGGTTGTGCTCGAGGGTCTTGGCAAAGCCGTACCCCGGGTCCAGCACCAGCCGCTCGCGAGAGATACCAGCCGCTTCGCAACGGGCAATCTGCTCAGCGAGAAAGGCACTGACCTCGCCTGCGACATCGGCATAGATGGGCGCCCGCTGCATGGTGCTGGGCTCGCCACGCATGTGCATCAGGCAGACTGCCAGATCGGTCGTGGCGGCAGCTTCGAGGGCGCCAGGCCGACGCAGCGAGCGGACGTCATTGATCAGACCGGCTCCCGCTCTGGCACCCTCGCGCATGACCGCGGGCGTTGAGGTATCCATGGAAATGACGACATCCAGCTCTCGGGCGAGCGCCTCGATCACCGGCACGACGCGATCGAGCTCTTCCGCCTCGGACACCACTGGCGCCCCTGGCCGCGTGGACTCTCCACCCACGTCGATGATGGTCGCACCGGCGGCTACCATTCCCGCGGCATGGCGTAGCGCGCTGTCGACAGCCGTATAGCGACCGCCGTCGGAGAAGGAATCGGGCGTGACGTTAAGGATACCCATGACTTTGGGAGCGTCAAAAACAAGAACCCGATTGCCGCAAGGCAATCGGGTCGGAGGAAACGGATTGAACATGGGTGTTTCAGTGTTCTCCGGCTGGACCACCGATGGGCGTTTCAGGACGATCGCTGCCGCTTTGCGGTGCCGGCGAATCACCGGTAGGACCGCCCCGGTCATGCCAATCGCGCGGTTCACGCGGAACCTTGCCGGCCATGATGTCGTCGATCTGGTCCGAATCGATGGTCTCGTACTTCATCAGGGCATCGGCCATGAGTTCGAGCTTGTCGCGATTCTCGTCCAGCAGCCGCTTGGCGGTGTTATAGCAGTCGTCGATGATCCGGCGAATCTCCAGATCGATCTGCTTGGCGGTCTCGCCCGACATGTTGCCGGCGCCACCACCGCCCGAACGACCCAGGTAGCCTTCGTTCTCTTCCTCGCCATACAGCAGCGGACCGAGCTTCTCGGACAGGCCCCACTTGGTCACCATGTTCCGCGCCAGGGAGGTCGCTCGCATGATGTCGTTGGAGGCACCCGTGGTCACGCCTTCGAAGCCCAGGGTCATCTCCTCGGCGATACGGCCGCCGAACAGCGAACAGATCTGGCTTTCCAGGGCCCGCTTGGACAGGCTGTAGCGATCCTCCTCGGGCAGGAACATGGTCACGCCCAAAGCGCGACCTCGGGGAATGATGGAGACCTTGTAGACCGGATCGTGCTCGGGTACCAGGCGACCGACGATGGCATGACCCGCCTCGTGATAAGCGGTGTTGCGCTTCTCCTTCTCGGACATGACCATGGTCTTGCGCTCGGCGCCCATCATGATCTTGTCCTTAGCCAGCTCGAACTCACGCATGTCGACCATGCGCTTGTTGGCACGGGCAGCGAACAGGGACGCTTCGTTGACTAGGTTGGCAAGGTCAGCACCGGAGAAACCCGGAGTACCGCGAGCAATCACGCTGGCGTCGACGCGCTCGCCGACCGGCACCTTGCGCATGTGCACCTTGAGAATCTGCTCGCGACCACGGATGTCCGGCAGGCCGACCACCACCTGGCGGTCGAAGCGACCGGGACGCAGCAGGGCCGGGTCCAGCACGTCAGGGCGGTTGGTGGCGGCGATGACGATGATGCCATCGTTCATCTCGAAGCCATCCATCTCGACCAGCAACTGGTTCAGGGTCTGCTCGCGCTCGTCGTGACCACCGCCCATGCCGTTGCCACGATGGCGACCCACCGCATCGATCTCGTCGATGAAGATGATGCAGGGAGCGTGCTTCTTGGCCTGGTCGAACATGTCACGGACACGGCTGGCGCCAACACCGACGAACATCTCGACGAAATCCGAACCGGAGATGGTGAAGAAAGGCACCTTGGCCTCACCCGCCACGGCCTTGGCCAGCAGCGTCTTGCCGGTACCCGGCGAGCCGACCATCAGTACACCGCGGGGAATGCGGCCACCCAGGCGCTGGAACTTGCCCGGGTCGCGAAGGAATTCAACCAGCTCGGTGACCTCTTCCTTGGCTTCGTCGCAACCGGCGACGTCAGCAAAGGTGGTCTTGACCTGGTCTTCCGACAACAGCCGTGCCTTGCTCTTGCCAAAGCTCATCGGGCCGCCACGACCACCGGCGCCTCCCTGCATCTGGCGCATGAAGAACATGAAGACGGCGATGATCACCAGGATCGGGAAGCTGGCCACCAGCAGCTGAGTCCAGATGCTCTGCTGTTCGGGCTGCTTGCCAGTGATGGTAACGCTGTTGTTGACCAGGTCGCCGATCAGGCCATTGTCCTGGATCGCCGGACGGATGGTCTTGAAGGGGTCGCCATCACGATGCTTGCCGGTAATGACATAGCCATCCACGGTCACGCTCTCGATCTGCCCGTCCTTCACCTGCTGGATGAAGTCGGAGTAGTTGAGCGTCTGGGGTTCGTTGGGGCTGGAGAAATTGTTCATCACGGTGACGAGCACCGCGGCGATGATCAGCCACAGGATCAGATTCTTTGCCATGTCGTTCAATTGACTACCCTCTGCGCCGGTTTCGTGGGTAAACCGTTCGAAGCGAAACCGGCAGTGACCGGTAAGTTACTACACAAAGCCTGGCCCACGGCAGACATCGTCTGTAACGCTATATGAGTCTTCTGCCTTTGACTCTAGGGCAAGGCAGACGTTGCGGCCATCAATTCTCTCAATTGCCCCTAAAACCGCGACCCAATAGCTATTGCTGGCGCGATCCCGTCCCGCGACACGGAGAGCCGTGGATCAGCTCGCCGTACTCCGCTCGCTCATATGGGGGCCAGGACGGAAATAACAAGGCCTCCCGGCGGTCACCCGGCATCTCGCCCAACGAACTGCCTGGGCAGGTCACCCCCGCTGGCTTGCTCCCGACCGCCAGCCCCTCCGCCACAGCCATTTCTCACAGTGACTTGACGCCTACGCTCGTCGCGGTGTTCCTTGAACCGGCGGGGCCGGTCCTGTCGGGGCAACCGTCAAGTTGTCGCGTATCGCTGGGCGGCACCGGGCAGCTGGGATAAACTGTTCGGCTTTTATCCGGGGTGAATTATGGCGCTCAACAACGAGCTCAAAAAGCGGTTCAAGGCGATCGGTCATCAACTCAAGCCGGTGGTCACCATCAGCGAGAACGGCCTGAGCGAAGGCGTGCTGGGTGAACTCGACCGCGCGCTGAACGATCACGAACTGATCAAGATCAAGCTGGCCGTCACCGAGCGTGATGACCGCCGGGCCCTGATCGACGAGCTGTGCGCGTCGAGCAAGGCGGAGTTGGTGCAGGTGATCGGCAAGATGGCGCTGATCTATCGCAAGGCCCGCGAGCAGAATCGCAATCTGTCCAACGTGGTGCGCTACACCGCCTGATTGCCCGGCGCGCGCCCGGGAACGGGCTGCAGCACCAGGATCAGTCCGCAGAGCAGCAGGACCAGGTAGCCGGCCAAGGCGGTCGGCCCGGTCCAGAAGCGCGCCAGCTCGTTCTGCAGCAGCACCGCCAGCGCACTGGCCAGCAGCAACTGGCCACGCAGGTCACGCCACAAGGCGCCCACACCTGCCCACCACACCAGCACCACGATCTGGGTAAAGACCCCACCGCCGGCGGCGCTAAGCATCATGCGCAGCAATTCTTCGCGTCCTGACTGGATCAGCAGCGGCGCCCAGCCCGCCTGGGCCAGCGCCACGGGGATGCACAGGTGCAGGGCGACCAGCGGGCCGACCCAGAACACCTGGGCCAGCTGCCAGGCGGCGGCGAGCAGCCTGGCGAGCCAGCCGCCAGCGCGGTGGTCAGACGTGACGGACGGCGACAATTTCGTATTCGACATTGCCACCCGGGGTCTTCACCAGCACCACGTCCCCTTCTTCCTTGCCGATCAGCGCGCGCGCGATGGGCGAACCCACCGACAGCTTGCTCTGCTTGATATCCGCCTCGTCGTCACCAACGATCTGGTAGGTCACTGTCTCGTCGGTCTCGGTGTTGGCGATCTCCACGGTGGTGCCGAAGATCACCTTGCCAGTGTGCGGCAAGGCGGCCACGTCGATCACCTGGGCGTTCTGCAGGCGACCTTCGATATCGCGGATACGCGCCTCGACCATGCCCTGCTGTTCGCGGGCGGCATGGTATTCGGCGTTCTCCTTGAGATCACCCAGTTCACGCGCTTCGGCGATGGCCTGGGTGATCTGCGGGCGCAGCTCGGTCTTGAGATGCTTGAGTTCGTCTTCCAGGGCGCGAGCGCCCTGGACGGTCATCGGGTACTTGGTCATGCCTTAACTCCTGCATGCAGATCTTGCAGACGACGCACAGTCTTCTCGGCGCCGAATTTCAAAGCTTCGCAAATGGCCTGGCCGCCGGCAATGGTGGTGGTGCAGCAGAGCTTGTGCTGTAGCGCGTTGCGGCGGATCGAATAGGAATCGGCGATGGACTGCCGGCCTTCGGTGGTGTTGATGATCAGGGTGACTTCGTCGTTCTTGATCATGTCGACCACATGGGGACGGCCTTCGGTCACCTTGTTCACGCGGCGCACCGGCAGACCGGCCGCCTCGATCACCCGTGCGGTACCGGCGGTGGCCACGACCTCGAAGCCGAGGCCGACCAGATCGCGGGCGACCTGCACGGCTTCGGGCTTGTCGTCGTCACGTACGCTGATGAAGGCGCACCCGGAGTTCGGCAGGATTTCGTTGGCACCCAGCTGGGCCTTGGCGAAGGCTTCGCCGAAGCTGTCGCCGACACCCATCACCTCGCCGGTGGACTTCATCTCCGGGCCGAGGATGGGGTCGACGCCGGGGAACTTGTTGAAGGGGAACACCGCTTCCTTGACGCTGAAGAACGGCGGGATGATCTCCTCGGTGAAGCCCACCTCGGCCAGGGTCTTGCCGGCCATGACCCGGGCGGCCACCTTGGCCAGGGACTCGCCGATGCACTTGGAGACGAAGGGCACGGTACGGGAGGCGCGCGGGTTGACCTCGATCACGTAGATGTCTTCGCCCTGTACGGCCATCTGCACGTTCATCAGACCGACCACGCCGAGTTCCAGGGCCATCTTCTTGACCTGCTCGCGGATCTCGTCCTGGATGTGCTTGGGCAGCGAATAGGGCGGCAGCGAGCAGGCGGAGTCACCGGAGTGCACGCCGGCCTGTTCGATGTGCTGCATGATGGCGCCGATCACCACGGCCTTGCCGTCGCACACCGCATCCACGTCCACCTCGATGGCGCAGTTGAGGAAGTGGTCGAGCAGCACGGGGCTGTCGTTGGACACCTTCACCGCTTCGCGCATGTAGCGCTTGAGCTCTTCCTCCTGGTAGACGATCTCCATCGCCCGGCCGCCCAGCACGTAGGAGGGACGGACCACCATCGGATAGCCGATGTTCTTGGACAGGGCCAGGGCCTCGTCTTCGCTGCGCGCGGTGGCGTTGGCCGGCTGGCGCAGATTCAGACGCTGCACCATCTGCTGGAAGCGCTCGCGGTCTTCGGCGCGGTCGATGGCGTCGGGGCTGGTGCCGATGATGGGCACGCCGGCCTCTTCCAGGGCGCGGCAGAGCTTGAGCGGGGTCTGGCCGCCGTACTGGACGATGACGCCCTTGGGCTGCTCGACGCGGACGATCTCCAGCACGTCCTCCAGGGTCACCGGCTCGAAGAACAGGCGGTCGGAGGTGTCGTAGTCGGTGGAGACGGTTTCCGGATTGCAGTTGACCATGATGGTCTCGTAGCCGTCTTCACGCATGGCCAGGGCCGCGTGCACGCAGCAGTAGTCGAACTCGATGCCCTGACCGATGCGGTTGGGACCACCGCCGAGGATCATGATCTTGTCGCGACCGCTGGGCTTGGCCTCGCACTCCTCCTCGTAGGTGGAGTAGAGGTAGGCGGTGTCGGTGGCGAATTCCGCGGCGCAGGTGTCCACCCGCTTGTACACCGGCAGCACCTTGAGCTTGTGGCGATGGGCACGCAGGTTCTTCTCGGTGACGCCCAGCAGCTTGGCCAGGCGCGCATCGGAGAAGCCCTTGCGCTTGAGCTTGCGCATCAGGTCGTAGTCGAGATCGGCCAGACCCAGGGTCTTGATGCGCTCCTCGTCCTTGATCAGGTCTTCGATCTGCACCAGGAACCAGGGATCGATGCGGGTCAGCTCGAAGACCTTGTCCAGGCTATAGCCCTGGCGGAAGGCATCGCCGATGTACCAGATACGATCGGCACCCGGCACGGTCAGCTCGCGCTTGAGGGTGCTGTCGGCCTCGGGATCGGTCGGGTCAAGCTTGGGATCGAAGCCGACCACGCCCACTTCCAAGCCACGCAGGGCTTTCTGCAGGGATTCCTGGAAGGTACGGCCGATGGACATGACCTCGCCCACGGATTTCATCTGGGTGGTCAGACGGGCGTCGGCCTTGGGGAATTTCTCGAAGGCGAAGCGCGGGATCTTGGTGACCACGTAGTCGATGGCCGGCTCGAAGGACGCCGGGGTACGACCGCCGGTGATGTCGTTCTGCAGCTCGTCCAGGGTGTAGCCGACCGCCAACTTGGCGGCGATCTTGGCGATGGGGAAGCCGGTGGCCTTGGAGGCCAGCGCCGAGGAACGCGACACCCGCGGGTTCATCTCGATCACCACCATGCGCCCGGTATCGGGGCAGATGCCGAACTGGACGTTGGAGCCGCCGGTCTCGACACCGATCTCGCGCAGGACCGCCAGGGAGGCGTTGCGCATGATCTGGTATTCCTTGTCGGTCAGCGTCTGGGCCGGGGCCACGGTGATGGAGTCACCGGTGTGCACGCCCATGGGATCGAAGTTCTCGATGGAGCAGACGATGATGCAGTTGTCCTTCTTGTCACGGACCACCTCCATCTCGTATTCCTTCCAGCCGATCAGGGATTCGTCGATCAGCAGTTCGTTGGTCGGCGACAAGTCCAGACCGCGGTTGCAGATCTCCTCGAATTCTTCCCGGTTGTAGGCGATGCCGCCACCGGTGCCGCCCATGGTGAAGGACGGGCGGATGATGCAGGGGAAGCCGACCTTCTCGAGCACGCCGTAGGCTTCTTCCATGCTGTGGGCGATACCCGAGACCGGGCAGGCCAGGCCGATGTCCTTCATGGCCTTGTCGAAGCGCGAGCGATCCTCGGCCTTGTCGATGGTGTCGGCGTTGGCGCCGATCATCTCGACGCCGAACTTCGCCAGCACGCCATGACGCTCCAGATCCAGGGCGCAATTCAGCGCGGTCTGGCCACCCATGGTCGGCAGCAGGGCGTCGGGGCGCTCCTTCTCGATGATCTTGGCCACGGTGGCCCACTTGATCGGCTCGATGTAGGTGGCGTCGGCCATCGACGGGTCGGTCATGATGGTGGCCGGATTGGAGTTCACCAGGATGACGCGGAAGCCTTCCTCGCGCAGGGCCTTGCAGGCCTGGGCGCCGGAATAGTCGAACTCGCAGGCCTGGCCGATGACGATGGGGCCGGCCCCGAGGATCAGGATGCTCTTGATGTCTGTACGCTTAGGCATGGGCTTCTCGAATGCAGGTAATCAGGTCAGGGTCGCGGTGGCCAGCTTCACACCGAACCCCACGAACAGGGCGCCGACGCCACCGGTGGCGCCCGCGCTGAGGCGACGCCGCTGACGGAACCAGGCCGCCAGGCGAACGCCGCAGAAAATCAGGAACGACAGGTAGCAGAAGCTGATGGCTTCCAGCACCGCGCCCAGCACCAGAAAGGACAGCGCCGGATGGGCGTAACCGGGGTCCACGAACTGGATGAAGAAGGAGACGAAGAACAGGATCGCCTTCGGGTTCGACAGGCTCAGCAGCAGCGCCTTGCGGAACGGCTGGTGGACGTCCTCACGCAGGGTGGCCTCGGCCTGGCCCTGGGCCGGGCTGCGCCAGGACTTGAGTCCGCCGCGCAACATGCCCCAGCCGAGGTAGAACAGGTACGCCGCGCCCAGATACTTGAGGATCTGGAAGAACAGCGGCTCGGCCTTGAGCAGCGAGGCGACGCCCAGGGCGGAGAGCAGCATCAGCACGGCGTCACCGAGGAACACCGCGGAAGCCGCCTGGTAACCGCTGCGGATACCGCGCTGGGCGCTGGTGGCGAGCACGAAGAAGGAGTTGGGGCCAGGCAGCAGGATGACGAACAGGGTCCCGACCACGTAGGTCCAGAAGTCGATGACACCCAGATTCGCCAGCATGAGCCTTACCCTCCTTCCGTCTTAGCGGCGTGCCGCCATGGCCTGGATGAACTTGTCGAACAGCGGTGCCACATCATGCGGACCAGGGCTCGCCTCGGGGTGACCCTGGAAGCTGAAGGCGACCTTGTCGGTACGCTCGATGCCCTGCAGGGTGCCGTCGAACAGCGACTTGTGGGTGGCCCGCACAGTGGCCGGCAGACTGGCCTCGTCCACGGCGAAACCGTGGTTCTGGCTGGTGATCATCACCACGCCGCTGTCGAGATCCTGCACCGGATGGTTGGCGCCGTGGTGACCGTTGGGCATCTTCACCGTCTTGGCGCCGGAGGCCAGGGCCAGCAGTTGATGGCCCAGGCAGATGCCGAATACCGGAATCTCGGTCTCCAGGACATCCTGGATCGCCTTGATGGCGTAGTCGCAGGGTTCGGGATCGCCCGGCCCGTTGGCCAGGAAGATGCCGTCGGGCTGCAGCGCCAGGGCTTCGCTGGCCGGGGTCTGGGCCGGCAGCACGGTGATGCGGCAGCCGCGGGCCACCAGCATGCGCAGGATGTTCAGCTTGACGCCGTAGTCGAAGGCCACCACATGGTAAGGCAGCTGCTCGGCCGGGATCTCGGCGTGGCTGTCGCTTTCCAGCGACCAGACGCTGGAGCGCCATTCGTAGCGCTGCTTGACGCTGACTTCCTTGGCCAGGTCCATGCCCTTGAGGCCGGGGAAGGCGCGGGCCAGTTCCAGGGCGCGCTCTTCGGTGGCGTCTTCGCCGGTGAGGATGCAGCCATCCTGGGCACCTTTCTCGCGGAGGATGCGGGTCAGGCGACGGGTGTCGATGCCCGCGATGGCGATGGTGCCGTTTTCCTTGAGATAGTCCGCCAGCGACTGCTTGTTGCGCCAGTTGCTGGCCAGCAACGGCAGATCACGGATGATCAGCCCGGCAGCCCATACCTGGGCAGCCTCGCCATCCTGTGGCGTGGTACCGGTGTTGCCGATGTGCGGATAGGTCAGGGTGACGATCTGCTTCGCATAGGAAGGATCGGTCAGGATTTCCTGGTAGCCGGTCATGGCGGTGTTGAACACCACTTCGCCGACCGTGTGGCCGTCGGCACCGATGGATTCACCGCGAAAGATGCTGCCATCGGCAAGTGCGAGTATGGCTGGCTTAGTCAAGAAGACCTCCGAAAATCAAGCCTTGGCGGGCAAACGCAGGGTGCAAAAAAACGGGATGACATCTCGAAGAGTCATCCCGTTTTAATGTTGTGATTTCATTCTGCGCTAGCTTTTAGTGGATACACTAAAGCTGCATTGTACACGAATTGATCACGACTGGCACCCCCGCGAGCGGGTCAGCGCAACTCCAGTACGTCCTGCATGTCATATAGCGCCGGCTGTTTGTCCTTGAGCCAGAGGGCGGCGCGCACGGCGCCCTTGGCGAAAGTCATGCGACTGGACGCCTTGTGGGTGATCTCGACCCGCTCGCCTTCACTGGCGAACAGCACCGTGTGGTCGCCCACCACATCGCCGGCACGCACGGTGGCGAAGCCGATGGTCTGGCGATCGCGGGCACCGGTCTGGCCTTCCCGGCCATAGACGGCTACCTCTTCAAGGTCACGACCCAGCGCCTGGGCCACGACCTCGCCCATGCGCAGGGCGGTACCCGAGGGCGCATCGACCTTGTGTCTGTGGTGCGCCTCGATGATCTCGATATCGACCTCGTCACCCAGCACCCGGGCAGCGGTATCCAGCAGCTTGAGGCAAAGATTGACGCCGACGCTGAAATTGGCCGCGAAGACGATGGGGATTTCCTTGCCCGCCTCCAGCAGGGTCAGCTTCTGCTCGGCGGTGAAGCCGGTGGTGCCGATCACCATGGCCTTCTTCGCCTTGCGGCAGAGCGCCAGATTCTGCAGGGTCACGCTGGGATGGGTGAAGTCGATGACGACATCGAAATCATCCAGCACCCGCGCCAGGTCACCCGACAACATCACCCCATTACGGCCGATGCCGGCGAGCTCGCCCGCGTCGGCACCCACCAGGCTGCTCTCGGGACGATCCACAGCGGCAGTCAGGCCGGCAGCGCCCTGGGTCTGTTGGACCGCTTCGATCAGGGTCTTGCCCATGCGCCCCGCGGCGCCCATTACAGCTATACGTCGCATCATCAGCTCCAGGCTGCTGGCCGGGCGCCGCCTCGCGACGACGCCCCTGCCGGTTTAGAGGTCGTCGAAGAAGCGCTTCATGCCGTCGAACCAGCCACTGGCCCGGGGCGAATGGGAGCTGTCGCTCTGCAGGGTGTTGCGGAATTCCTCGAGCAGCTCGCGCTGCCGCCGGCTCAGGTTGACCGGGGTCTCCACCACTACCTTGCACATCAGGTCGCCGGCACCACCACCACGCACGGGCGTCACACCCTTGCCACGCAGGCGGAACATCTTGCCGGTCTGGGTGCCCTCGGGGATCTTCAGCTTGACGCGGCCATCCAGGGTCGGCACTTCCAGCTCGCCACCCAGGGCGGCGTCGGTGAAGTTGATCGGCACCTCGCAATAAAGATGCTTGCCGTCACGCTGGAAGATCGAGTGCTCGCGCACATTGACCACCACGTAGAGATCACCGCCCGGACCACCCAGGGTCCCGGCCTCGCCCTCGCCGGTCAGGCGGATGCGGTCGCCGGTGTCGACTCCCGCCGGCACCTTGACCGACAGGGTCTTCTGCTCTTCCACACGCCCCTGGCCATGACAGGCCGTGCAGGGCTCGGGAATGATCTTGCCGCTGCCGTGGCAACGCGGGCAGGTCTGCTGCACCGAGAAGAAGCCCTGCTGCATGCGCACCTGACCGATGCCACCGCAGGTGGGACAGGTGGAAGCCGAGGTACCCGGCTTGGCGCCATTGCCGTCGCAGATCTTGCATTCGACCAGGGTGGGCACGCGAATGGTGACCGTGGTCCCGCGCACCGCCTCTTCCAGATCCAGATCCAGGGTGTAGCGCAGGTCGGCGCCGCGCTGTGGACCGCCTCGGCCACCGGCGCCACCGCGCCCGCCGAAGAAGTCGCTGAAGACGTCGCCGAAGATGTCGGAGAAGCTCGCGCCGCCGGCCGCGCCACCGAAACCGCCGCCGCCCATGCTCGGATCGACGCCAGCATGGCCGTACTGGTCGTAGGCCGAGCGCTTGCCCGCATCGGACAGCACTTCGTAGGCCTCGGCGGCCTCCTTGAACTGCTCTTCGGCAGCCGCGTCACCCGGATTGCGATCCGGGTGGTATTTCATCGCCAGGCGTCGGTAGGCCTTCTTGAGCTCGGCTTCGCTGGCGCCGCGCTCGACCCCGAGCACCTCATAGTAATCACGTTTGGCCATAGACTTTCTGCACCTTAAATTTTCTCACCCTCCAGACACGCCAACGCGGGAGCAGGCTCCCGCGTGGCGGATCCGACGAGCCGAAGCCCGTCAGGTGCGGTAAGCACGCGGCTTACTTGTTGTCCTTCACTTCCTCGAACTCGGCATCGACCACATCGTCGCCAGGCTTCTTGGCATCACCGTCCGCCTTGGCCGAGGCGCCTTCGGCACCCGCGGCAGCGCCCTGCTCGGAGTAGAGCTTCTGGGCCAGCGGCGCGGAGGCCTGGGACAGGGCATTCATCTTGGCTTCGATGGCATCCTTGTCGTCGCCACGTACCGCGGTTTCCAGTTCGCCAATGGCCTTTTCGATGGTGCTCTTCTCTTCGGCGGTGGCCTTGTCGCCGGCCTCGGTCAGCATCTTGCGGGTGCCGTGCACCAGGGCATCACCCTGGTTGCGGGCCGCAGCCAGCTCTTCGAACCTGCGATCCTCGTCGGCATTGGCCTCGGCGTCACGCACCATCTGCTGAATCTCGTCCTCGGACAGACCGGAGGACGCCTTGATGACGATGGACTGCTGCTTGCCGGTGGCCTTGTCCTTGGCGGACACGTTGAGGATACCGTTGGCGTCGATGTCGAAGGTCACCTCGATCTGCGGCACGCCACGCGGCGCCGGCGGGATCTCGGCCAGGTCGAACTTGCCCAGCGACTTGTTCTGCGCGGCCTGCTTGCGCTCGCCCTGCAGCACGTGGATGGTCACGGCGCCCTGGTTGTCGTCGGCGGTGGAGAACACCTGCGACTTCTTGGTCGGGATGGTGGTGTTCTTCTCGATCAGCGCGGTCATCACGCCACCCATGGTCTCGATGCCTAGGGTCAGCGGGGTGACGTCCAGCAGCAGCACGTCCTTGACGTCACCGGCCAGCACGGCGCCCTGGATGGCAGCACCGATGGCGACGGCTTCGTCCGGGTTGACGTCCTTACGCGCTTCCTTGCCGAAGAAATCGGCCACACGCTTCTGCACCAGCGGCATGCGGGTCTGACCGCCCACCAGGATGACCTCGTGGATGTCGGACACGTCCAGACCGGAGTCCTTCAGCGCAGTGCGGCACGGCTCGATGGTGCGCTCGACCAGTTCTTCCACCAGGGACTCCAGCTTGGCGCGGGAGACCTTGACGTTCAGGTGCTTGGGACCGCTGGCATCGGCGGTGATGTACGGCAGGTTGACGTCGGTCTGGGTAGCCGAGGACAACTCGATCTTGGCCTTCTCGGCAGCTTCCTTCAGGCGCTGCATGGCCAGCGGATCACCCTTGAGGTTCATGCCGCTTTCTTTCTTGAACTCCTCGACGAGATAGTCGATCAGGCGGATGTCGAAGTCTTCGCCACCCAGGAAGGTGTCGCCATTGGTGGCCAGCACCTCGAACTGATGCTCACCGTCGACCTCGGCGATCTCGATGACCGAGACGTCGAAGGTGCCGCCGCCCAGGTCATAGACGATCACGGTGTGGTCGCCCTTCGCCTTGTCCAGGCCATAGGCCAGGGCAGCCGCGGTGGGCTCGTTGATGATGCGCTTGACGTCCAGACCGGCGATGCGACCGGCATCCTTGGTAGCCTGGCGCTGGCTGTCGTTGAAGTAGGCCGGCACGGTGATGACCGCCTCGGTCACGGCTTCGCCCAGATAGTCCTCAGCGGTCTTCTTCATCTTCTTCAGAACTTCGGCAGACACCTGCGGCGGAGCCATCTTCTGGCCCTTGGCCTCGACCCAGGCGTCCCCGTTGTCGGCCTTGACGATCTTGTAGGGGACCATCTCGATGTCTTTCTGCACGACGTTTTCTTCGTAACGCCGACCGATCAGACGCTTGACCGCGTACAGGGTGTTCTGCGGATTGGTCACCGCCTGGCGCTTGGCCGGCTGGCCGACCAGGGTCTCGCCATCGTTGGTGTAGGCGATGATGGACGGCGTGGTACGGGTGCCTTCGGCGTTTTCCAGTACCTTGACGTTACCATTTTCGAGGATCGCGACGCAGGAGTTGGTCGTCCCCAGGTCGATACCGATGATCTTGCCCATGTAGTCTTCTCCAGAAATCTCAGATTCCGCGCGGCCCGCTCAGGGGGCCTTTGATGTTCGCTTGCCTACCAGATGGGGCCGAGCGAAAGAATTTCAAGCCTTTTCGTCGATGCTCGGCTGCTGCGCCGCAGGTGCCTTGCTGACTACCACCATCGCCGGCCGCAGCAGGCGACCATTGAGCAGATAGCCCTTTTGAAACACCTTGAGCACGCTGCCCGGCTCGGCGGTAGCGCTCTCCTCCATGGCCATGGCCTGGTGGTGCTCCGGATTGAAGGGCGCGCCGTAGGGGTCGACGGCCTCGACCTGATAGCGCTTGAGGGTGTCCTGCAGCATCTTCAGGGTCAGCTCCATGCCTTCACGCATGGGCTTGAGGGTCTCGTCGGTAGCGTTGGACAGTTCCAGGCCACGCTCCAGGCTGTCGAGCACCGGCAGGAGATCGCCGGCGAATTTTTCCAGCGCGAACTTGTGCGCCTTCTCCACATCCTGCTCGGCGCGACGACGCACGTTCTGCAGCTCGGCGACGCTGCGCAGGGACTGGTCCTGGGCGGCGGCAAGCTGCTCTTCGAGCGTGGCAACGCGGGCGGCGAGATCCTCGTGCTGGACGTCGCCCTGGGTGGCTTCGTGCTCGGGGGTCTGGGAGTTCTGTTCGTCGGCCATGGAGTCCTCCTGTAATAATGCCGGTAGGCGCGCCCGCCAATGGACGACGCCTTGATCGATGGCGCCTATATGGGGCCGCCGGCCGGCGCTTCAAGAGCTGTATGGATTGCCAGTGCCCGAGAGGCACTGTATAAACAACCAGAAACCGCTTTCGGAGATCGTCGCATGCTGGTGCATCTGTCCGTCCGCAACTACGCCATCGTCGAACACCTCGACCTCGACCTCGAGCGCGGCATGACCGTGATCACCGGCGAAACCGGCGCCGGCAAGTCCATCATGCTCGATGCCCTTGGCCTCACCCTGGGCGATCGCGCCGACAGCGATGCGGTCCGGCCCGGTGCCGACAAGGCCGATGTCCTGGCCAGCTTCGACACCACCGACATCCCTGAGGCCCGCCAGTGGCTCGCCGAGCGCGACCTGGAGCAGGACGGTCCCTGTCTGCTGCGCCGCGTCATCACCCGCGAAGGGCGTTCGCGTGGCTATATCAATGGCTCGCCCTGCCCGCTGGGGGATCTCAAGACCCTCGGCGGTCTGCTGATCGACATTCACAACCAGCACGAGCACCAGTCGCTGCTCGGCCTCGACACCCACCGCCGCCTGCTGGACGAATACGCAGGCGCGGGCGAGCTGGTCCGCCAGGTGCAGCTCGCCGCCCAGCGCTGGCGCCAGGTGCGGCAGACCCTGGAGCGCCTGACCCGCAATGGCGACGAGCAACGCGCCCGTCATCAGCTGCTCAGCTATCAGCTCGAAGAACTCGACAACCTCGCTCTGGCCGAAGGCGAGCTGCAGGCGCTTGAACAGGAGCAGAGCGATCTGGCGAGTGCCGAGCACATCCTGCTGGCCTGCCGCCAGGCCATGGATCTCTGTACCGAAAACGAGCAGGGCAATGCGCTGTCGGCACTCAATGCCAGCGTGGCACGCCTGACCACCTTCGACCGTCCCCCGGCGCAGATCCAGGAAGCCAGCAACCTGCTCGCTTCCGCGCAGATCCAGATCGAGGAGGCGATGAATGAACTCAATCGCTTCGTCGATCATTTCGAAGCCGATCCGGAGCGCCAGCAGGCGGTGCAGGAGCGTCTCGACAGCGTCTACAGCCTCGCCCGCAAGCATCGCGTGCAACCCGAAGCGCTGCTGGAGTTGCACGAACAGCTGCGCAACGAACTGCAATCGCTGGATGCCGATGACGTCGCCCTGGAGCGACTGCAGGAAGAGCTGACGGCCTTCGAGCGCCACTACCAGGAGAAGGCCGGCGAATTGAGCCGTCTGCGCGAGCAGCGGGCGCCGGAACTGGCTGCAGCGGTCGAAACCGAGATGCAGCGCCTGGGCATGCCGGGTGGCCGCTTCAGCATCACCCTCACGCCGGGCAGTACCGGCGAGCCCCAGCCGCTGGGCAACGAGGGGGTCGAGTTCCGCGTCAGCGCCAACCCGGGCCAGCCCCTGCGCCCGCTGGCCAAGGTCGCTTCCGGCGGCGAACTGTCACGGATCAGTCTGGCCATCCAGGTCATCACCGCCCAGACCTCGCGTACGCCCACACTGGTATTCGACGAGGTGGACGTCGGTATCGGCGGCCCGACCGCCGAGGTAGTCGGCCAACTGCTGCGGCAACTGGGCGAGCGGGGCCAGGTACTGACGGTCACCCACCTGCCCCAGGTGGCAGCACAGGGCCATCAGCATCTGTTCGTGCACAAGGAACGTGGCACCGACGAGACCCGCACGGCGGTCGCCAAGCTGGACCGGGCGCGTCGTGTGGAAGAGGTGGCGCGCATGCTCGGCGGCGTCGACCTTACCCGCGAATCCCTCGCCCACGCCCGCAAGCTAGTGGTCAGCCGCTAGACACAGACTGCCTACAGACATGAAAAAGGCGACTCGGAGGTCGCCTTTTTCATGTCTGGATCTTCACTTGCGCTGACGGATGTACAGCACGAGGTTGTGATCGACCAGCTCGAAACCATGCTCTTCGACGATCTCGCGCTGACGCTTTTCGATCGAGGCATCGGTGAACTCGATGACTTCGCCGGTATCCACATCCACCATGTGATCGTGGTGCCCGGTGTCGGCCAACTCGAACACGGCGTGACCGCCATCGAAATTGTGGCGCACCACCAGACCGGCCGCCTCGAACTGGGTAAGGACCCGATAGACCGTTGCCAGCCCCACGTCCTCGCCCGCCTCCATCAGCGCCTTGTAAACGTCTTCAGCGCTCATGTGGCGCTGCTCGGTGGTGTCCAGCATCTGCAATATCTTGACGCGCGGCAGGGTCACTTTCAGACCCGCTTTGCGGAGTTCGTTGTTCTCTACCATGCTCTTTCTCGGTGCCGAGTGCTTTCGCAGCCCTCGGGAATACGGGTATGATCGGTGCTTCGTTGCCCAGCAAGATAGTGGAAGTCTCCCACCGATGCAAAACCTCAAGCAAACGCTGACCGGGCTCTCTCTGATGGGCCTAGCCATGCTCGCCGGCTGCTCTCTGCCGGGGGTTTACAAGATCGACATCCAGCAGGGCAACGTCGTCACCCAGGACATGATAGACCAGTTGCGCCCCGGAATGACCCGACAACAGGTCCGGTTTATCATGGGTTCGCCGCTGATCCAGGACACCTTCCATCCCAATCGCTGGGATTATCTGTACAGCCTGCAGGCCGCCGGCGGTCAGCGGAAACAGGAACGTGTCAGCCTGGTGTTCAATGGCGACAATCAGTTGAGCGGCCTGGCTGGCGATTTCATGCCAGGCACCAGCCGTGAACAGCAGATCATGGGTACCGACAGTGGCACCAGCGTGGATCCCACCGCGCCGGCGCAACCCGCCACTGTGCCGGCGGCAGCACCGGAAACGCCCGCCGTGCCCGGCTCGACCGAAGACACTATCCAGAAGGAGATCGACAGCGCCAGCCCGGCTGCCATCCCGACTCCCGACCGCATCCGTACCGACGGCCAGTGATTACCACCTAGAGGCCAGCCTTAGCTCTGGCCTTTTCGGCCCGCCGCTTGCGACTCTCCTTGGGATCCGCAAGCAGCGGACGGTAGATCTCTACCCGCTCGCCTTCCAGCAGTTTCCTTTCATCCGGCTTGGCGACCAGCTTGCCAAAGATGCCGACCTGATGACCTTCGCGCTGTTCTGGCGTCAGCTGGTCAAGCAAACCCGACGCCAGCACCGCCTGCTCGACCGTGGCGCCCTCTTCGAGCTGCAGGCTCAACAGCCATTGCCGCTCCGGTAGCGCCAACGCTACCTCGATGGCGAGACGCTCAGCCATAGAGCGCTCGGGCACGCTGGCAGAAGGCATCCACCATGGTATTGGCCGCCTGATTGAACAGCGGCCCCAGGGTCGCGCGCACGATGGCGCTGTCGTATTCGAAGGACAGATCCAGCGAGATCTTGCAGGCCTTGTCGCCCAGCGCCTTGAAGGACCAGACGCCATGCAGCTGTTTGAAGGGACCTTTTTCCAGATCCATGGTGATGGATTCGTCCGGCACTAGGGTGTTGCGGGTCGTGAATTGCTGGCTCAGGCCACCCTTGGCCACGGTAAGACCGGCGCGCATCAGGCCTTCGTCCTGCTCCAGGATCTGGGCGGACGAGCACCACGGCAGGAACTCCGGATAACGGTCCACGTCATTGACGAGCGCATAGAGCGCCGAAGCAGGATAGGGCAGCAACGCCGAACGTTGGATGTGCGTGCTCATCGGAACCTCGTAGAATAGCGAATTCGGTGTCGGACCTTGAATTTGAGGGCGGCGCACGCAATTTACTCCCGCATCAGCCTGCCGCAGTCTAGAACCGCGGTATTGTCCGTGTTTGCTCATACCCGCTCAAGCGCGTGGCGACATTTCCCCCGACTCGCTGTACCCTGGAATCATGGCCAAGCAAAAGAAAGTCTCCCCCGGCAGCATCGCGCAGAACAAAAAGGCGCTACACGAATACTTCGTCGACACCCGCTTTGAAGCAGGTGTTTCCCTGGCAGGTTGGGAGGTCAAGAGCCTGAGAGCCGGCAAGGCACAGCTGACCGACAGCTATGTGCTGCTCAAGGACGGTGAAGCCTGGCTGCTGGGCAGCCACATCACCCCGCTGCAGACGGCCAGTACGCACGTCATCGCCGACCCTACCCGTACCCGCAAGTTGCTCCTCAACAAGCGCGAGCTGGGCAAGCTGTTTGGCGCCGTGCAGCAGAAGGGCTACGCCTGCGTTGCGCTGTCGCTCTACTGGAAAAAACACCTGGTCAAGTGCGAGATCGCGCTGGCCAAGGGCAAGAAGGAATTCGACAAGCGCGCCACCGAGCGCGAGCGCGATTCCGACCGCGAGATCCAAAGAGCCATCCGCAAGGACGCCAAATAGCCAAGCGGCCGAAAAACGTTTCGTCAGCAATGGCTTGCGTCGGACGGCTGGAATTCCTATAGTGAACGACCAGCAAGTTTTGGGGGCGATTAGGATTCGACGCCGGTAACGAAACTTGAGGGGCATGCCGAGCTGGTAGCAGAACTCGTAAATTCGCTGCTGCAAACTTATAGTTGCCAACGACGACAACTACGCTCTAGCTGCTTAACGCGGCTAGCAGTCGCTAGGGGATGCCTGTAAACCCGAAACGACTGTCAGATAGAACAGGATCGCCGCCAAGTTCGCTGTAGACGTAACGGCTAAAACTTATACAGCTCGCCCAAAGCACCCTGCCCGTCGGGCCGCAATGGGTTAACTCAGTAGACAGGGCTAAGCATGTAGAACCGATAGCGGAGAGCTGGCGGACGGGGGTTCAAATCCCCCCGCCTCCACCAAAAAGAAAGGGCAGCCACTGGCTGCCCTTTTTCTTTGCCTGATCGACGAGGCCCTAGAAAGGAATGTCGTCGTCGAAGCTGTCGTAGTCCTGCTGCGCCGGCTGCTGCTGGGGCTTGGGCTGCTGCTGAGGACGACTGTTGCCAGAGCCGCCATTGCCACCGTTGTCGTACTGCGGGGCCGACTGCTGGGGACGAGGGGCACGCTGCTGCTGAGGCGCAGGTGCGCTCTGGTTGTATTCGTCATTGCCACCAGCATTGCCACCACGGCCACCCAGCAACTGCATGTTGCCGTTGATATCGACCACGATTTCGGTGGTGTAGCGATCCTGACCGTCCTGGCCCTGCCACTTGCGCGTACGTAGGGAACCTTCGACATACACCTGGGAGCCCTTGCGAATGTACTCGCCAGCGATCTCCGCCAGACGACCAAAGAACACCACCCGGTGCCATTCGGTACGATCCTGCTGCTGGCCGGTCTGCTTGTCCTTCCAGCTTTCGCTGGTGGCCAGGGTGACATTGGTCACCGCATTGCCATTGGGCATGTAACGGGTTTCGGGATCGGCGCCGGCGTTGCCGACGAGGATGACTTTGTTGACGCCACGGGCCATATGAATCTCCTGATGAGGCTGTCGATCAAGCGGCGACTGGCGTTTGGCTTACCAGTCGCTCCAATTGCACCCGATCGACGATTTTAGTATCGATCTTGATATAGACGGCTTGCTCTTCCGCCACCATTACCGCATCGGTCACTCCGGCCAGGGCCAACAGGCGTCCGACCAATCCCTGGTCGTTGACTAGCGCGGGCGTAACCGGCAAACGCAGGCTGGTGACATAGGGCGGTTCTCGCATCGTACCAGCAATCACCGCCCATCCCAGGCAAAGCGCTGCACAACCCAGGAAGACGGTGGACAGGCCACCATGCTGGAACAGCCAACCACCGAGGATACCGCCCAATGCGGAACCAAGGAACTGACTGGTGGAATAGACCCCCATGGCCGTGCCCTTGCCGCCTGCAGGTGCCACCTTGCTCACCAGTGACGGCAGCGAGGCCTCCAGCAGGTTGAAGGCGGTAAAGAACACCACGATGCCAATGACCAGGGCCACCAGGCTGTTGCTGAAGAAGAAGAAATACAGCTCGCACAACACCAGCACACTGACGGCGCCCACCAGCACGCGCTTCATCCGCCGCTTCTTTTCACCATAGATGATGAAGGGAACCATGGCGAAGAAGCCGACCACCAGTGCGGTCAGGTAAACCCACCAGTGCTCTTCCTTGGGCAGGCCGGCGTGTTCGGCGAGGGCCAGCGGCAGGACGACGAAACTCGCCATCAGCACGGCGTGCAGCGCCAGGATACCGAAGTCCAGCCGCAGCAGATCGCGATTGCGCAGGGTCGCGCCCAGCGCCTGACGCGCCAGATTCGACTCCCGGTGGGCGAAGGGCGAAGCCTGGTGAGGAACCAGGAACAGCACGATCAGCAAGCCGACCAGTGCCAGTCCGCAGGTCGCCCAGAACAGGCCGGCGAGACCATAGGCACGGGTCAGCAGCGGTCCTGCCACCATCGCCACGGCAAAGGACACGCCGATGCTCATGCCGATGGTAGCCATGGCCTTGGTGCGATGCTGCTCGCGGGTCTGATCCGACAGCAGCGCCATGATGGCGGCCGAAATGGCACCGCCGCCCTGCACGATACGACCGGCGATGACGCCCCAGATCGAGTGGGCATTGGCGGCAATGGCGGCACCAAGGGCGAACACCAGCAGTCCACCAATGATGATGGGGCGTCGACCAATGCGATCGGACAGCGTCCCCAGGGGAATTTGCAGGACCGCTTGGGTCAAACCATAGGCACCTATGGCCAGGCCAATCAGCGCCGGGGTGGCATCCGCCAACTCCTGACCATAGGTCGCCAGGACCGGGAGCACCATGAACATACCGAGCATACGAAAGGCGAAGACCAGAGCCAGCCCGAGGGCGGCACGGCGTTCGACGCCGTTCATGGCTTCACTGCGCTTGTCGAGCATTGATAATCCTCTCGTCGGCGACAGGCTTTTACGTCGCCACACAGCTTTAAAACAGTCGTAACAATGACCATTTAGGGAGGAAGCGGTGAAGATAGCCGAGCGCTCGTCCGAACGTTCCCGACCGCCAGGATCACGAACGCCCGATCACCGCTGTCGGGCCACCAATTTTACCAGCCTTGCCCCCTCTCTCACAGGCGCGGCAGATAGCCGCAGCCCGGGACGAGACCTCTTTCCTATTGAAGCGCCGCCAAAACGAGGCAGAAGTCTACGTGGATAAAATCCTCATCCGTGGGGCCCGTACCCATAATCTGAAGAACATCGACCTTACCCTCCCCCGGGACAAGCTCATCGTCATTACCGGCCTCTCCGGTTCCGGCAAGTCTTCGCTAGCGTTCGACACCCTCTATGCCGAAGGCCAGCGCCGCTACGTGGAATCCCTGTCGGCCTATGCCCGGCAGTTCCTGTCGATGATGGAAAAGCCCGACGTGGACACCATCGAAGGCCTGTCCCCGGCGATTTCCATCGAGCAGAAGTCCACCTCGCACAACCCGCGCTCCACCGTGGGCACCATCACCGAGATCTACGACTACCTGCGCCTGCTCTATGCGCGCGTCGGTACGCCTCGCTGTCCGGAGCACGATGTGCCCCTGGAAGCCCAGACCGTCAGCCAGATGGTCGATCAGGTGCTGGCCATGCCGGAAGGCGAGCGACTCATGCTGCTCGCCCCCATCGTGCGCGAGCGCAAGGGTGAACACCTCTCGGTATTCGAGGAGCTGCGCGCCCAGGGCTTCGTCCGCGTCCGCGTCAATGGCCGTCTGCACGAGATGGACGAACTGCCCAAGCTCGACAAGCAGAAGAAGCACACCATCGAGGTGGTGGTGGATCGCTTCAAGGTGCGCGAAGACCTCCAGCAACGCCTGGCGGAATCCTTCGAGACGGCGCTGAAGCTGGCCGACGACATCGCCATCATCGCCCCAATGGAAGGCGAAAAGGGCGAAGAGATCGTCTTCTCCGCGCGCTTCGCCTGCCCGATCTGCGGCTTCTCCATCGGCGAACTGGAGCCCAAGCTGTTTTCCTTCAACAACCCCGCGGGGGCTTGTCCGACCTGTGACGGCCTGGGCGTGAAGCAATTCTTCGATGCCCGCCGGGTGGTCAACGAGGAGCTCAGCCTCAGCGAAGGCGCCATCCGCGGCTGGGACAGGCGCAACGTCTATTACTTCCAGATGCTCGGCTCGTTGGCGAGTCACTATGGCTTCAGCCTGGACGAGCCCTTCAAGGGTCTCGATGACAAGCACCGCAAGGCGGTCCTCAGCGGCTCCGGACGCGAGAGCGTCAACTTCCGCTATCTCAATGACCGCGGTGACATCGTCAAGCGCGCCCACCCCTTCGAAGGCATCCTGCCGAATCTGGAGCGGCGTTATCGCGAGACCGAATCCCAGAGCGTGCGGGAAGAGCTGGCCAAGTACCTGAGCACCCAGCATTGCCCGGACTGCAATGGTACCCGCCTGCGGCGCGAAGCCCGGCATGTCTGGGTAGGTGACAAGACCCTGCCGGCGGTCACCCGTCTGCCCGTGGGCGATGCCACCCAGTACTTCCAGGACCTCACCCTCAAGGGCCAGCGTCAGCAGATCGCCGACAAGATCCTCAAGGAGATTCGCGAGCGCCTGCAGTTCCTGGTCAACGTCGGCCTGGACTACCTGACCCTGGATCGCAGCGCCGACACCTTGTCCGGCGGCGAAGCGCAGCGTATCCGCCTGGCCAGCCAGATCGGCGCGGGTCTGGTGGGCGTCATGTACATCCTCGACGAGCCTTCCATCGGCCTCCACCAGCGCGACAACGAACGCCTGCTGGGTACCCTGACCCACCTGCGCGACCTGGGCAATACGGTCATCGTCGTCGAGCACGACGAGGATGCCATCCGCCTGGCGGACTATGTCATCGACATAGGTCCGGGCGCCGGCGTGCATGGCGGCCAGATCATCGCGGAAGGTACGCCCGACCAGGTGATGCAGCATCCCGACTCGGTGACCGGGCAGTACCTGTCGGGCCGCAAGAAGATCGTTGTCCCTGCCAAGCGCACGCCGCGGGACAAGAAGAAGCTGCTGAAGCTGAAAGGTGCCCGCGGCAACAACCTGCAGAACGTCAATCTGGAGATTCCCGTTGGCCTGCTGACCTGCGTGACCGGAGTGTCTGGCTCCGGCAAGTCGACCCTGATCAACAACACCCTCTTCCCACTGACCGCCACGGCGCTCAATGGCGCGACGACCCTGGAGGTCGCCGCTCATGACAGCTTCGACGGCATGCAGCACCTGGACAAGGTGGTGGATATCGACCAGAGCCCCATCGGCCGGACTCCACGTTCCAACCCGGCGACCTACACCGGTCTCTTCACCCCGATTCGCGAATTGTTCTCCGGCGTCCCGGAATCCCGCTCCCGCGGCTACACCCCGGGGCGCTTCTCCTTCAACGTCAAGGGCGGCCGCTGCGAAGCCTGCCAGGGCGATGGTGTGATCAAGGTGGAGATGCACTTCCTGCCGGACGTCTACGTCGCCTGTGACGTGTGCAAGGGCAAGAGATACAACCGCGAGACCCTGGAGGTGAAGTACAAGGGCAAGACCATCACCGAGGTCCTGGACATGACCATCGAAGAGGCCCATGCCTTCTTCGAGTCCATCCCGGCTCTGGCGCGCAAGCTGCAGACGCTGATGGATGTGGGCCTGTCCTATATTCGTCTCGGCCAGAGCGCCACGACCCTGTCAGGCGGTGAGGCCCAGCGTGTGAAGCTGGCGCGGGAACTGTCCAAGCGCGATACCGGCAAGACACTCTATATCCTCGACGAGCCCACCACCGGTCTGCACTTCGCCGATATCCAGCAGCTGTTGGACGTACTGCATCGCCTGCGGGATCACGGCAATACCGTGGTGGTGATCGAGCACAACCTCGATGTCATCAAGACCGCCGACTGGCTGGTGGACCTGGGTCCGGAAGGCGGCTCGAAGGGTGGTCAGATCATCGCGACAGGTACACCCGAGGAAGTCGCGGCGAACAAGAAGTCCTACACTGGCCATTTCCTCAAGCCCCTGCTGGAACGTGACCGGGAGTAATCCTCGGCGCCCTCCAGAATGCAAAAAGCCCGGCATATGCCGGGCTTTTTCTGGCTCGCGTAGGTTGGGTTGAGCGGAGCCCAACACCCAGTCGTCACTCCGCTGTCTCGCCAATCCTTCCTTCAAGCTCAACACTCACGTTCAGCTCTTGCCTGCTGGGCTTCGCAAGCTCAGTCGAACCTACGGCTTAGCCATTATCGTCTAAGCCAAAGTCGCGGCTGCGGTATGGCACTGGGTAGGAGCGGCCGCATCGGCCGCGATAGCCCGGCGCAGCCGGGCTGTTGTGGCTGTTCTGCTCTTGCAGACTCAAAGCAGCACTTGACCTCTCAAGCCTCCGCCATGCCGCCTTTAATCCCCTCCCCGGGCAGGCTAGGGTGAGGGCAACCCTGGGCACGTGAGTTACTTTCGTCCGCTGACCTGGCTATTCGCCCAAGCGCCCTGATGCCCGGCCAAACTTTTCCCGCCCCAAAGACAACACCCCCGCCAGAATGAACTGAGCGGGGGTGCTGGGTGTTAGGCGCTTGACGATGACCTACTCTCACATGGGGAAACCCCACACTACCATCGGCGA
>NZ_JAVHTY010000009.1 GCF_031085165.1 Pseudomonas sp. 102515
CGTGCAAGGGGTCGTGGAATACCGCAGGGCGCTCGCGACCGAGGATATGCCGCGAAAGCCCCTTGCAGGCAAGGACTGGCGGCGGATAGGCCATTGGGGCGTCCGCTTCCTACCGATGGCTGCTGAGCCCGCGAAGGGGTAGGCCGGAACGACCGGCAAGCGGAGCGCGCAGGCCAAGGGCCGGAGACGTGAGGATGGAAGCCCGCAGGGCCGAGACCCGGCGCGCTCTTTGCCGGGGCTTGGTTCACGACAGCCGTCCCCCGAAGGGGGCACGCAAAGCCCTGGATCCTCAACGGGTGAGGTGTAGAGCCTGAAACTAGAATGGCTGACCAGGACGCTGAAAAATGCTGGATTGATAGCATTTCGTCGGGAGTAGGGAGGCATCGGCGACTAGGGGGGGGGCAAATATTTGCATTTTTGCCGGGGGGTGCTTACCATGTTCCTCGACTACGCAGACAGCAGAAAATTTGTCGGCGGAGCTGCGAAGGCCTGGCTAGCACAGGTCAAATGAAGGGAAATCGTAAGGCGTTTGGGTTGTTCCGCTTCAGTGCGGGAGACTTGCCTTCGAGGCCGTCCTTCCTCGTAGTCACCTAATTCTCTCAGCTTGGCCTCAGTCGCGTGATAGGCGGTGACTGGGGCCAAGTTCGTTTTGCCCCCCCTATTACGTATCTCAACGACTGGTACGCCGAAGCTATCCCCCGAGCTTTTGCGTCATTCCTCGAATCTTGGAATCATTCGCGTGAAAGGCGGTGACGGGAGCCAGGTACGTTTCGCTCCCTCTGCTGCGTATCTCTACGACCGCTACGGCGCAGTAGCTGCCCTTGCCTACCTTCACCTTCCTCTTGTTGAACATAATCCCCTGTCTGTATTTGGGCTTGTTCGTGCCTACCTCGCTGTGGGCGCAGTACGCATGAGTCAGTATGGCTAGTACCTCTGCCGGGGTGCAGCCGTCCTTGATCCCGCGCGTATCCAGCGGATGAGCGACAGCTTCCAAGTCGATGAGGATCCCTCTGCAGTTTGGCTCAGGCCACTGGTTCTCACGGCAGATCCTCTTGATCCGGTCGAACTGCTTGGGTGTCAGTAAGTAGGTGAATACGGGAGGTTCCGTCACGTGGGCCAAGGCCACGCCTGCCTGCTGCATGTTGATGACTACACTCATCAGTTCGCTAAATGCCTCTACTAGGCTTTCGTCTCCTAGCTGCGATGGGGTTTTACTCATTGTCGTGCTTCCCGCGCTTGGCGAGCGGATTAGTTACCGCCGTCGCCCCTTCACTTGACCAATTCCAACGGCTTCGCCTTTTTGGGCTTGGCCGTGCCATCACCTGCAGCCTTTTGCTTCTCGCGGGCATCCATAATCGCCTTGGCGAAGGGAGCGGCAGCTTTGATAAGGCCCTCGAATGAGTAGCTGTTAGCGAGATTGCCACCTTGCTTTGATTTACGAGCATGCCGTTGGATGTAGCCTCTCTCCTCAAGGCCTGCGATAGCGCGCTGAACCGTACGAGGGGTGCAGCCGATCTTCCCGGCCAGAGTTTCCTTGGTCGGAAAGGGATCGTTTCCAGCGGTCCACCAGAAGCTCGCCAGGTGCACAATGATCAACACATCCAGTTGCTTGAGACCCAACTGTCGGGAGCAGTCGAAAATCACGTTGGGGATAGCTGTCCATCCTGCTGCTACCAGTTCCTTTCCCCACTTTTGCTCGATGGACTTATTGTCCGGTGCCGCAGCCGGTTTTTTTGCCTTAGCTGTAGTCATCGCCTGACCTCTATATGTTCGGATGGCGCGAGTATGCTGGCTCGAAAAATGGCTGACAACGGGAGGGGGGGAGACGCCTGTGTCAGCCCCTTTCATGAGTATGCTGTGTCTCAGTTGACTGGGTGTGATTGAGGATGAGTGTGTATGAAATGGGTATTCTTTGGGAGTCATCAGCGTCGCCGGGATGGAGAAATGCATGTCTCCCGGGATAGGGTCATTGATGACTCCCCCCAGCGACATTAATGTCTCCCTACCACCCGAAAAAAATTTCAAATTCCCTCAAAAAAGTAGCCTTTTCCTGCCGAACGGCTGGAAATGACCAGTTCCACCCTGGATACGACTTTCAAATTCTCGACTAAAAACTCTACCGCGACGTCCTTACGGGTCTGACTTCCTACCCCTCCAAAGCCGCAGCAATTTGCGACGCTTGGCTAGCCGACTGGCCAACCCTGGATTACTGTATATCTAAACAGTCATTCGGCGGTGCCGTATGTACATCCTCAAATTCCGACCCCTCGCTCCATCGGCGCTGACTCTGAAAGTAATGCCAGGCTGCGCAGCTGGTGGATTTCCCAGCCCTGCAGCTGACTACTACGAACCCCCACTGTCACTCGATGAGTTGATGAACATCCGTGCCCCGCACGTATGGCTCGTCGAAGTCGAAGGCGACAGCATGCGCGACGTCGGCATCTTCCACGGCACCCGCCTGGTCGTGGATCGCTCCATCCCATGCTCTGGCCACATCGTGCTGGCCTACGTGGACAACCAGCCGCTGGTGAAGCGGCTGGCCAAGTCCCCTACGGGCTGGTTGCTCGAATCGGAGAATCCCGCCTATCGCACGATCAGGCCCGAGGAATACGGTGCGATAGAGGTGTTCGGCGTCGTCACCTGGGATCTGACCCAACATGCCCAGTGAGTCACGGCCACAGGTCTTCGGCCTGGTGGACGTGAACTCCTTTTACTGCAGCTGCGAGCGCATATTCCGACCCGAGTTGAGGCAGCGGCCTGTCGTCGTCTTGTCCAATTCGGACGGCTGCATTGTGGCTCGTACGACCGATTATGTGGAATGAAAAATGGAGCCAAGATACTGGCCTGCTGTTTCAAGTTCAGTGATCTTTGCGCAAGCACGCGCTTGACACAAAGCATGTCGAGACGTGGCAACTACCTCGACAACGTGGCTATGGAAAGCTTTTTTGCGGTGCTCAAGTCCGAGCTATCTCATTGCAACAGCTTCCGCAGTCCTGAGTAGCTTGCCGCTGCAATCCGTGAGTACGTCGTCTATTACAACCACGCACGAATCAAGCTGTCGCTACGAGGCAGGAGCCCGGTGGCCTATCGGCGCGAATACGAAGCGCGCGGCATGCTCGGGCAACCCCTAGACGGGTTACTGATTGTAAGGTCACACGCATAGTCGAGTGCTGCGTTACCTGAAGCTGGGTTCTGCCCTTCGGTCCCCGACCGATCGCACTGGGCACTGTGTGACTACGGGGATATCATTTAGCCATCACTTTACCGCTGGCCGATTCGGTCACAGGACGCATGGCTTGAAAACGGGATATCCGAGCGCAGGACGCGCACTAGACGTGGGGCTCGATCCTTATCGGGTTGAATGCCGCAGGATCTCGCTCGCCGAATGGCTAGTCTGTATTTACCACCCGCAAGCTGAGCTAAAACTGATGCAGCGAACCCTCACGAGGGATCAGCTTATCAATCCATTTGTGATGAATGCCGTGGTCGCGCGCCTACGCGTGGAGGTCGACGCGCTGAGTGTCTTCGTCGACGTGTCTGAGTCGCCAGCAAGCGAGTCATCACAGCAGTGGGCGTAGGCTTCTAACACAGAGGTCTGCAGGATCGACCGGGGCTTATTGCAACGATTGACGGATCGCGTCTTCCATGGCCTCGATGGACCACGGCTTCTGCAGGTACACAACGCGCGCAGGTAGGCAGTCGCTGATTCCGTACCCATAGCCGGTCGTGACGATAGTGGGCAATTCTGGCCAGCGACTCAGTATCAGCTCTGCCAGATCCGCGCCCTTAAGCTGTCCAGGCACCAGGTGATCCGTAATCAACAAATCGGGCTTGTCCGTTTGAAGCAAACCTAGGAGCGCTTCATCTGCAGACGAATAGCTCACGGTGTTTGCGCCTCGCTCAACCAGCATCTCTTCAATAATGCCACCCAGGAGGACGTCATCTTCAACGATTACGACCTGAAAGCTCGACAGGTTCAGCATGGAGCACTGCTCGCAGATAGAGGTGCGAGACTGTAACAGACAAGCTTCGGGGGGTGAGATAGAGGGGGATCTAGTTTGTTGGTGCAGGCCGGGGCTTCTTGTCGTAAGGACGCTTATCCTTGCGGGGTCGCTGGCAGGTATAGCCTGACCGCCACTTCCATCTGCTGATAGGTCCAAGGCTTACCGATGAAAGAGGTGCCGACAGGCAACTGATGGAACTGTTGGTCGCTAAAGCCCGAGGTAATCAGCACCGGCAGCGCCGGCCAACGCTGAGTAATGAGCGTCGCCAGCTGGTGCCCATTGAGCCTGCCTGGCATCAGAATGTCCGTGATCACTAGGTCCAGCTCAGTCGCGTGCTGCTCGAGATAGTCGAGCGCCTTGTCGGCGCGATCCATGGCGACAACACTATTACCCAGCTCGACAACAAGCTCACAGAGAAGCTCGCGGACCAGGTGCTCATCTTCGATCACCAGGACGAGGGGTTGGGAAGCGTTCATTAGGGCAGCTATTCATTACGCGGGTGTCTTTCATAGAGCGTGATATTGCTTTGATGTTGCTCAGCCACGACGAGTGGGTGGGGCGTTAGGCACCATGGTGGGGATTAGGATCAGAGAAATCCGAGCTTTCCTAACCTTCGGAATTGCTCTTGATACAACCGATCAACGACGAGCGTTACCCCTGTGAGGTCGTCAGCGCCGATCGCTTCGACATCGCTCAAAGCCTTGAGGTAGGCGCCCGCACGGAGGAAATGCGTGTCCAGTTCAGGAAGGCTTTTAGCGCGCTCGATATCGTTGATGTAGGCGGCTATCGACACGTTCACTCTGGGATTGGGGAATGAAGGTGTGTTGTGAGGCATGACCGTTAACTCCTGATCTAAAGCGGGTATACTTTTTCGCTGATTACTTATTGCGATCATCAAAGTGGAGGAAGGTTTCCGCCGAGTTGGGCAGGCATAAATAGCACGCTATCAGCTCGCTGGTACTAAGCATAGCCTGCGGGCTTACGCGTTGTGCTTGCCGCTACCGTCGCAATAGCTGCCAGCGGTCATCCCTGCCGGTTCATCTTGCGCAGCGATGCCCTGATGAGTTCCCCATCACCTCATTCTTTCTTGAGAGACCATTGCTTTGGCCAACTCTACTCCTCCGGCGGATCCTACCGAGCTGCACCAGGCGTATGCCGCGTTGAACATTCGTCTGGCTCAGGTTGAGGCCCGTCAACAGGTACTGCTCGACAGCATCGTGGACTACGCCATCATTTCGGCGGACCCCACGGGACGCATCTTGGACTGGAATAAGGGCGCGGAATCCATCCTGGGTTGGTCGCGCGAGGCCATGCTTGGCCAAACCATGCACATCTTCTTTACCGAGGAGGACCGTGCCAATGGCGTGCTCGAGCGCGAGATAGGAACGGCCATCAGTACCGGCAGCGCGGCCGATAACCGCTGGCATCTCAACGCTGCCGGTGAGCGCTTCTGGGCCAACGGCTCCATGATGCCGCTCTGGCAAGGCGGGCAGTTGCTAGGGGTCGTCAAGATCTTGCGTGACAACACCGAGCAGGTGGTAGCTGAAGAAGAGGAGCGTCTGCGGGTACAGCAGCTGGAGAAGCAATTCCAGCAGGTGGCGGAAAGCATCCCCCAGATGGTGTGGATCACCGATGCGGATGATCAGGAGTTGTACTTCAATCCTCGCTGGCAGACATTTGCAGGAATTCCCGACGACCAGCTCGCAGGACACGGTTGGCACGCCCTTATCCATCCCGACCGTCGTGACGAGGTGGTCAGTAATCGTGCTCAGGCTTTTGCCCAAGCGGACGTCTGGGAGGATCAGTTTCAAATTCGTGGGCATGCAGGCGACTATCGCTCGTTCTTGTGTCGCGCTCTGCCTATACGCGATGCCGACGGCACGATCGTACGCTGGTTCTCGACCTGTACCGATGTGGAAGGGATGCAGCAGGCGGCTGATGCCCTGCGTCAGGATGTACGAAATATCCAGGGCGCAAAGGATGCACAAAGCGAGGTGCTCAGGGTTTCGCAGTTGGACCTGAAGCATGCGACCCGCGGCCAGGCGGCGGCGGAAGATCAGGTCAGGCAGCTGCAAAAGATGGAAGCGGTCGGCCAACTCACTGGCGGTATCGCCCACGACTTCAACAATATGCTCACCGTCATCATGGGCAGCCTCAACATGCTGCAGGTCCGCATGCAGCGAGGGGATCCCAACGTGGAGCACTTCGTGGAGATGGCACTGGATGGCACGGTACGCGCCTCTCACCTGACGCACCGCCTGTTGGCTTTTGCACGGCAGCAGGCACTGTCTCCGGTCGCCGTGGATCTCAACCAGCTCATCACAAGCCTATCTGATCTGCTGCACCGTACCCTGGGTAATGCCTATCGGGTCGAGACCGTACGGCATGCGGGGCTGTGGATCGCTCACGCGGACGTGAGTAGCCTGGAACAAGCCATTCTCAATCTATGTGTCAATGCGCGGGACGCCATGCCAGACGGCGGGCGAATTACCGTTGAGACCGGAAACGTCTACGTTGACGATGCCTATGCCCGACGCGAGCAGATCAACACAGGCGAATACGTGATGATCGCCGTCAGCGATGCCGGCACCGGCATCGATACCGCGACCCTCGAGCGTGTGTTTGAACCGTACTTTACGACCAAGGAGGTCGGTCGTGGTACGGGACTTGGCCTGTCTCAGGTGTATGGCTTCGCCAAGCAGTCTCAAGGACACGTCAAACTGTATTCCGAGCTGGGGCACGGTACGACCGTAAAAATCTACCTGCCGCGGGTCGTAGGCGCTTCAGCGGCTATCGAGCGATTCACGCTGCCGGAAGGTGTTGTGCCGCAGGCGCTGCCGGGTGAAAGCGTGCTGGTCGTTGAAGATGATCCGCGCGTGCGACTGATCAGTGTCGAAGCGCTGCGCGAATTGGGCTATGACGTACACGAGGTCGAAAGTGGTGCTGCTGCGCTGGAAATATTGCCCACACTGCCAGAGCTATCGCTGATCTTCACTGATGTGGTCATGCCGGAGATGACTGGCCGGCAGCTAGTGGATCAAGTGTCGATCGACTTGCCCGCGCTACCGGTGTTGTACACCACGGGCTATACCCGGAACGCCATTGTGCATAACGGCACGTTGGACCACGGCGTAAACCTTCTACCAAAGCCCTTCACCTTGCGCGAGTTGGCCCTGAAGGTTCGTCAGGTCTTGGACGCTTAGCGTTTCGTCTGTTTGATGCAACAAGCGTAACTGGGCTTAGTCCATACCGACATGAATACCTACCGTCCCGACTTAGCCACGCTCAACCATCGCGTTCTCATCATTGAAGATGAATACGTTCTACGCGAGCTGATGTGCGAGCTCGTCGAGGATTTCGGCGCAGAGCCCATTGGCTTGCCTACCGCAGACGAGGGGCTGCGCTACTTAGAGCAGCATGCCACCCAAATCGGTTTGGTAATTACCAATGTGCGCATGCCTGGGCTGCTCGACGGGCATCAGTTGACTCGACTCATCGCGCAACGCTGGCCCGCGCTTCCCGTCGTAGTGACGTCTGGTTATGACGGCGAGCAGACGCGCAGCCTGCCTCAGAACGCCTGCTTTCTTGCGAAGCCTTGGGGAGCTGGGCAATTTACGGCGTTAATCCAGCCTCACTTGCAGCGCTAAAAACTCCTCAAGCGACCCCGCCTATTTGTCACTTTCTACCACACCCCCTTTGTCCAACTTTTTAGGGTCACTTAATCAACCGGTGTTCTTTTTCCCAGGCTCGGAGCCGTTATTTCGAAGACATGAGCGCTTCCCCGAGATGGCCTACGCTACTCCGGCAAAGCACGGCCGTCAGTAGGGCATTCCACGTAACAGAGAGGCGAAAGCCTTGGGGCTGAAAATGGGAGATCCCTATTTCAAGGTGCGCAGGTTCCTGGAGCAGAACGGCGTCGCCGTGTTCAGCAGCAATTACACCCTGTATGGCGAGCTGAGCCACAGAGTCGGCCTGGCTATCGCATCCCTGGTGCCAGAATGGGAGCGGTACTCCATCGATGAGCTGTTCGTGCAGCTGTACGGGCTACCCGAACCGCTGGCCGACGTGGGCCGTGCGATACAGGCCCGGGTGCTGCAGTGGACGGCGCTGCCTGTAGGCGTCGGTATCGGCCACACGAAGACCCTAGCCAAAGCCGCCCAGCATGCCTCCAAGGTCTGGCGAGACCGCACGGGGGGCGTGGTCGATCTACGCAAACCCGAGGCAGTGGAGTGGTTGCTGCGGCGCATGCCGGTCGATGAGGTGTGGGGGATCGGTCGGCGGATGCGGGACAACCTGGCCCGCGATGGCATCGCTACAGCCTGGGACTTGTCCAGGGCGGATCCGCGAGCCATGGGCCGCAAGTACAGCATTGTTCTTGAGCGCACTATCCGGGAGCTGCAGGGCGAATCCTGTCTGGATCTCGAACTGTCGGTACCGGCGAAGCAATCGATCTGTTCCAGCAAGATGTTTGGCCAGCGGGCGCATACCCTCCAGGCCCTGCACGAAGCCCTGGCGACCTATGTGCATCGGGCCGCTGAGAAATTGCGGAAGCAGCGGTCACTCTGCGGAGCCTTGCGGGTGGGTATCCAGACCTCGTTCCATGGCGACGGCCCGAAGTATGCGAACGCGGTGACGTGCGTTCCGGCCTATCCAACTGACGATGTTCGGCAGCTGACCAAGTACGCCCTGCAGGCTGCGCAGGAGATCTTCCGGCCAGGCTTCGCCTACAGCAAGGCCGAGGTGTTGCTGATGGATCTACGCAAGCGAGGTGAGTACACGGAAGACCTGTTCACCCCAAGCCAGCCGGTGCGCACCGACGCGCTGATGGAGGTGATGGACAGGATCAACCGTCGTTGGGGACACGATTGCCTACGAACCGCTGCTGTACCGCTCTCGCCTGACTGGGGCATGCGCAGAGCGCTGCTCAGCCCCAGTTACATGACTAGCTGGGGCCAGCTATGGAAGGTGCAATGCCGCTGATTCTCGCATGCGAGAATCAGCGGTCATTACACTGGAAACGGAGGTATAGCCAGGCCTTGGTAGGCGTCCCAGGACCACCAGCCATTCGGGAAATTTTTGTTGTAGTAGTTAGTTTTCTCAAGCTTGCGGGTTGCGTAAGCAGGCGTGTTCATACCGAAGACTTCCATTGGCATATACCCAGTGGCTATGTCGGTAAGCCAAAAATCTGGGAAGACAAGCTCAGTAGTTGAATCGAACCGCATCGGCTTGATGAATTTCCTGTTCTGAGCCCTCAACAAATCCTCGATTGTCGCTTCGTAGGCTGAGGCAACAGGGATCCACTGCTTTGATACGCGCATTAATGAAATATCGAGCACCTCGGCGCAAAGGTTTCCATTCGTACTGAGATATGGACGGTCCATTTGGACGATGGCGATTAAGTCGGCTTTGTTTCGCCACGCAGCAAGCTCGTCTGAATAACTAGCGCTGATCCTATTCCATAGACCAGAGGTAGGGTACAGGTGAGGGAAGCCTGCAGAGTCCTGTAGGATGAGCTTTTTGCTCAGGCGCGCATCGTCTGCGCAAGCGTAATCGGCAAGCTGGGCTACAGCGATTAGGCGACGATTGGCCGCGATAGCGCTATCCACCTTAGCTAGGTTTGCCTTCCCCTCAGGGGCGGTTTCGTTACCTACTGCTGCAATGATCAGCGAGTCGCTGATGGGTCCATTTGATTTAGTCAATATGCGATTTGAAGCCCTTAGTAAACGGCCATGTCCTGGGCCAATCCAACGCTTCCCGACACCTGGCTCCCATCGGTTGAACCCTGCCTCGCTCCAGAGCAGTTGCAGCAGCCCTCCTAGAGTCATTGCAGACTGCAAAGGCTTCCCTTGGGCATTGACCGAATGTATCTGGCCATCCGCTGCATGATTGAAAGATTCCCGCCTGTTCAGCGATAGCTTGAGCTTGATCTGGAGGCCATCAGCAGTTTCATCCACCACTCCAAGGCTGTAGCTCCCTAACCCAGACTTATCGGCATCCTGGGAGTAGTACTGGCAATTCAGCTGATGCTGGGCCCCTGTATTTGGATAGCGGGCAATGTAGTAGGTACTCGTCACGCTCCTGTGTCGTACGGCCAACCTGCCCGTGCCTGGTGCAGAACAACTACAAAAGACTTTCGCGCCGCTGGTATGAGCGGTTTTCAGAACGGACGCCCAACTGTTGGCAAACCTCTCCTCCGTTTGGAATGCTGCAGAGTAGGATTTCGATTGGCCTTTGCCGTAATCGACCGTGACGCTATAACCTTTGCTGCTCATCGGTACTCCTCTGTGACGCTGTGAAACTGCGAATACCCGCTGTAGAATGAGCTGTGGATTTTTGCTCCTTCGCAGAAACCCTAGAAACCCGCTTGCATTGCCGTGCAGCGGGTTTCGCCTTTTCTGGCCTGATAAATTGCTACGTCGAGGTGCCTGGATCCGTTACTGCGACCCAGCATTTCGCACCGTCGTAGGCATTGCCGCCCTCGGCAATGAACACATGGCCATCCTCATCGATTGCATAGGCCCCTGGTTGCTCATGGTTGGCGTTGCGCAAGCAGTCTTTCCAACCATAGGCCTGGCCCTGCCACACAAGCACGATGCCTCCCTGACGCTCCAGGTTTGTCCTGCGGTAAGTGCGGGCGACCGCTCGCAAGGTACTCAGTAAATAGCCCATGGGATGAACTTCGGTAGGTGATCGCAGCTAACTGCATCAGTTGCTGTGAGGAATCGACGGCATGTCCGGAAGCATGTTGTCGAACGAGTCCTGGGCTGGTGGTTCTTCGCCAGGGCCTGACGGCAGCTGGATATCCCCGTCGTCCATGGTGGGCAGCTGCTTGAGCTTATCCGTCCCAAGATCGGACTGGTCCTCGGTCGAGACCAGAACCCGGGCGCTGAAAAGGGCATACTGCAGATTGTCGCGCTTGTCCGCCCAGGCGATGCGGCTGTTGACCACGTAGGCCAGTGTCCCGCCACGTTGGCCACCGACACTGATCGTCTGGACCCAGTTGTGTTTGGTCAGTACGCTGATCGCCCGTTTCGTGGTGGCTACAGAGGTGTCCATCAGCTTGGCCAACGTCGCCTGGCTGATGATCAAAGCCCCTTGCTTGTCCATGTGCTGCACCAGGATGTGCATGAGCTGGGCAGCCCTGGGTGCCTGAGCTGTGAGCGCGGCCCAAGCTTCGTGCCCGGCACGTTCGGTCTGGACCCAAGTGCCGCGCTGAGCTGGCTGGGCCAGGGCGCGAATGTCGTTCTTGTCGTCGGTCATGAAGACTCCCGCTGGCTGTGCTTCGTGTTCGATATCATGCAAATTTGTTAGATATCTTTCATGAGTGGAATTAGCCTAGCTCATCCTGTGAGCGATAGATAGCTCATCCCTGCTCGATATCTTCCAAGGTTTGCGCGATATCGTTCAGCCATGAGCGAGGGGTAGCTCATGGTGGGGGTAGCTCATGGGGTGAGCTAACCTAGCTCACGGATCGTGAGCGAGGGGTAGGTCATAGATAGTGAGCGACGGTCGCTCACAGAGCATGAGCGAAGGTTGGTTCACGATATGAACCAGGTGCCGGCCTGCAGGCCGCATTACTCAAGGGTTCGCTAGTCGTCCCTCTTATGATCTCCTAACACCTGATGCTTTTACCGTGGCTAGCAGGTCCGCAAAGTCGCCTGCCGGCGGCGGCCGGTCGTGAATACCTGACAGACTACGGCTGCGCCTTCGCTAGTCAGGCATCCCCGACCGGCTTCGATGAAAGCTCATCCCGTATTCGCATCACGGTCGTTGTCGAACAGGTGGCGTGCCTGGCGATAGCACGGATACCCAAGCCGGCATCCAGCAACTCACGGACCCGCTTTCGAAGATCCTCATCAACTGGCCTTCCGCGATAAACCCCAGCAGCCTTCGCCTTGATGATGCCCTGGGCCTGCCGCTCGCGACGTTGCTGGTAATCCTTCCTCGCAATCGCTGCCATCATGTCGATCATCATGTAGTTGATGGCCGACATCATCCGATCGGTGAATTCGTCGCCCGAGGGTAGGGTGATGCCCTGGTGGCTTGTGGGCAGGTCGATGGCGACAATCCGCAGGCCTCGTTGATCAATTGCCGATCTGAGTTCCCTCCAGTCCTGGTCGCTCATCCTCGATAGCCGATCAATGCTCTCGACCAGCAACACGTCCCCACGCCTGGCGTCTTTCAGCAACCGGATCAGTTCGGGGCGATTCACGTGCGTACCGCTGGCGTTTTCTATGTAGCTGGCCGCGATGGCAAGGCCGAAGCCCTGGACGAATGTCTCCAGCTGCTCGCGTGCGCGACTGGCATCCTGATCCGTGGTCGATGCACGAAGGTAGGCTCTGATGAACATAGGGGCCTGTATCAAAATGGGTGTTACTGAATGACTGTATCAAATAGGGTGTACGTTAACTAATCGGTTAGCTCAGCGAGAACGATGGCTTGCCGTATCAATTGACGTATACCCTATTGTTACACGTCAAGCGGTAACGACGCTGATCAATCCGAGGGCTTTCACTCGTCGAGATCCTTCGGCGTCATCGACTGGTTCTGCCAGTACCGCTGGCGTTCTGCCTCGGCCTCCTGAACGAAGCGGTCGATCATTTCGACAGGGCCGCAGATTTGGGCTGTACGCCAGCCTTCGGGTGTCTGTGTGAGATAGGCCGAATAGATCTTGTCGCGAATCGCCAAGGCCCTTTGCTTCGTCAGGCCATGTGCATTGGCGACCGCCACAAGGCCCTTGCCTTCCACCAGTATCTCGAATGCCACGTCCAGGCTCCGTGGGTGCATCTTCGAAGTGCTGCGGATCCGTTCGAATTCCTCTCGCGGTATCCGCATGTCCTGGTCAACGTGCCGGGTACTCATTCGGGTTTCCAGACTTCGGCCAGCTTCTGGCGAGCGGCCTCCAGTTCGGCCTTGAGATAGGCATTCTCAGATTCCAGCGTCTGCACCTGGGCTTCCAGCACCGACTTGCTTTCACGGAGCTTATCCAGCTCGTCATCGAGCAATGCTTGAGGGGCCGGGGCAGGGGAGGCAGGGTTCGTGTCGGTTTTTTTCGACCCGGCTTTGTGGACGCGCAGGGCTTTGGTAGCGCGCAGGGTGGTGCGGACCTCCTGACGCAGGTTGAGATCCGGATTGTCATCGGCACGGTTGATCAGGTCTGCAGCAGCTTGCGGATCTAGGCGCTCAAGACGACCGATGTCGTTCACCGTCGATATGTCAGCTGTCACGCCTCGCGTTACCGCTTCTCGGCTGGCACCGTCGCGACTCACGTTCTCCAGATAAGCCAGGCGCTCGGCCACCCAGTTGAGGCCCTTGTTCCATTCTGCAGCCACCTTTTCCAAGGTGCCCAGCTCGTCTTTGCTCTCCTTGAGTGCCAGGGCTAGGTCGAGCTGAGTAAGGTTCTCACTATGGACATTCTCGGAACGCTGGATACGTCTTGCCTGTGCATCGGTCAGGTCCTTGACCACGGCCATGACCAGCACGCCCGCGATGATGCAAGCGCGATATCGACGTTCGCCGGCGACCATCAGGTATTTGAAACCGGACTCCGGATTCGGGTGAGGCCGCAGCACGCATGGCTCGATCTGCCCATTCTCGAGAATATCCTGGGCCAGCTCATTCAAGGACTCTTCGGAAAACCCCGGATTGTCCTTGCGGCGAATCTGCTTTACGCACTCGATCTCGCCCGGGCTGATCGACTCGATGCGGGACCCGTCGTTGATGGTCGGTCTTTTCTGGAAGTCCGATAGTTTCTTGGCCGTCGCGGTGGCGGCTCGGCCAAAGGCGTTTTTCTTCTCCGTCATGATGCGGTCCTCACGCTGAGTAGATCTTGCTGAGTACAGCCTCGCAGGCCTCTTTCATTTCCTTTCCCGCCGCACGCTGACTGCCACTTCGCGCCTTCCACCAGACCGGGGTGCCGTTGGCCAGCGCCTTGTTGATGCAAGGCCGGTGGGTGATCTGCTGGCTGAACATGGCGTCGCCGTGTTCCTCGCGAAGACTGGGCAGGATCTCCAGTTCCTCGGCGGACCGGCTGTTGATCAGGTTCGGCATGAAACCGAGGAAGCGCAGGTCAGGGTTGTACTGTTCGCGGACCGTTTCGATTGTCGCCATCAGCTTGGGCATGCGGGCCAGGGTGAAGGCACTGATGTTGAAGGGGGTCACGACCGAATCGGACGCTGCCAGGGCCGCGATCATTCGGCGCTGCAGGTTGGGAGGGGTATCAATCAGGCAAAGATCGAACTGGTCAGTGAAGCGGTCCAGAGCCTTGCTGAGGTTGGTCACGACGTCCAGGTCCATGTCATCGACATCGAGCAGCGCGACATCTGCCTCGATAAGCCAGATGTTCTCGGCTACCTGTCGCGGCTCCAGCTGCTGGTGATCGTCGCTGAATAGCTGGCTCGCAACCAGGTAGGGCGAGTCGTCATCTTCCTCCACAGGCGGGAAGAACTGGGAAAGGTCGCTTTCGTCGAGATCGACGACTAGCACGCGCTTGCCTTGCTCGGCCGCATAGCAGGCGAGGTGGGCTTCAAGGGTGGTTTTGCCTACGCCACCTTTCTGGTTCGCAACAGTGGTGCGTTTCATGGTGCCCTTCCTGTGATCTCCGATGGAGCAGTGAGTGGATGTGGCACCATCCTTTCATTGGTAAACCCCTAAGTCAATACCTTTTAGGGGTTTACTTTCTCGCATGCGAGAACCCGTTTTGGGGCTGCTACAATCGGGCTATGCCATTGATTTAGCCGTGGGCCAGTTTCCTTGCGCGTGTCTAGATCAATGGTTAGGGGGTTGGCCGGGGCGGCTCCTGGTCAACCTCCGCACTTCACACAAGGCGCCTATTCGGCGCCCTTTTTGTGACTAATCGGGCATAAATTCGGACTGATATCAAAGTGCCCGCCGTAAAGTGTCTATTAAGTCACGGACACAACTGCTTACATTCAACACCATCCGCACCACATTGAGGCGCCATCAATTGGCCACCTCAGTATCTGGCACCGATGCGTCTAGCACGGGCATTTGAGCGATTTCCACCCTCATCAGGGACCGGAAAAATCCATTCAAGACGGCGATTTAGCAGCACAGCTCACAGAAAGCCAGCCAAGGCGACGTGACTTCTCTCGCACAAAATCGCGATTTCAGAAAACAAAACCTTGATTTCATGAAACGAAAAGCATATTTTGAATTACGAAAAACGGAAAACGCCATTCAAAACCCCAAAGAGGAAGAAAATGCGAGGTGGCATCTAGAAAGAAACCGTCGAGGTCAGCACTATCCGCCCTGTTCTTAGCTACCCGCTACCCAGAGGCACTGATGCAGACCCTAGACAAGAAAGAACTCGCCACTTTTGTGCGAGCACAGCCTGACTACCGTGTGTACCTAAAGGAGACCTGGCTCGACTCCAAGACTCGCAATTGGATCCTCGTTATTGAGATTCCATCCACTGAGCAACTTTTCACGGTAGTTACCACGCAGGGAAAGACTCGACATTTCAAGATGGTTGAAACCGCGATTGATTTCGTCAAAGAGACCTGCCCCAACAACCAAAATAAAGCGGTAATCGTAACGTACGGGGATGCCCCGTCATGACTAAAGAGGATGTAAAATGCAACGCTCTGAACTCAAAGCTGAATGCAACGTAGGTAACAACGACAAACAAAACTGGCGTACTTGGCTCAAGGCCAAAACTGCAACTACCCTGAAAGCTGTATTCGCTCAAAAGACTCCCTCCCATAAAGCCCTGATGCGTGAGGACTGGGTGGCCAAGGCCACCAAGTTCGCGGTGCTGGGCTCGTTCCTCTCCCTCGCGCTCTTTCCTGAATTCGCCAACGCGGCCATGGATTTCAGCGGGCTCAAGAAGCTGGCGAAGGACGTCGTATCCTTCCTGATTTTCGACGTCGGCTACTACCTAGGCATCGCAGCCATCGCGTTCTGCGGCTTCCAGGCCAAGTCGGGCCGCATGTCCTGGGGTCAATTCGGATGGGCCGTCGCTGGCGTGTTCCTGGTCTTCTTCGCGCCGAACCTCGTGGACACCATCAAGGAAGGCGCCCAAACGCAGCTGAAATAACATGGCCGAGAACGACGACCTTGAACAAGGTGAAGTGCTCGTTCTGGCAATGGCCCGACCTTCAATGGTCGGCCCATTTACTCTGTCGAGCATCCTAATAAGTCTGATCGCTCCAGTAATTTGCTCATTACTGATTCGCTCATTGTATCCGTTGGGGCTTATTCCATTACTATTCGCCGTTTCCTACTGGATATGTAGCAAAGACGTATACCTATTCGGTGTATTGCAAGCGGCAAGCAACTTGAGAGCTTCACGGCTACGCAAACTTTGGGGGTATCGCAGTTATGCGCCTCGTTGATACCGCATTCAAAAAGCTGACGAAAAACATGGATCTGTCGCTCGGCGTACAACAACCCGAGGGCGCTGCGCTGGATGACGACGAATTGCTGGTCAGCGCAATGGTCCCGTACGACGTTCACTACGACGACCACACCGTAATGACCAGCGAGGAAGCATTGGTGCAGGTCATCAAGGTGGATGGCCTGCTGTTCGACTCCTTGTCGGCTGAGCAAATCAAGCGCTTCGAGCATCAGCGCAATACTGTGCTGCGTACCGTGGCCAGCAGCGACATGACGATCTATGTGCATGTCGTTCGCCGGAAGACCACTGACTTCCCCGATGGGGTCGGCAGCACTTGGTTCGCGCAGCAGTACAACCAGCGGTTGCGCAAGCGCTATGAAAGCCGGGGCTTTTTCGTCAACGACATCTATATCTCGTTGGTGAGAAAGCGTTTCCGTGCCGGCATGCCTGGTCTGATGGACCGGGCCGTCGCCCTGATGACCGGCACCGAAGCCAGCAAGACAGAAGCCGAGTCGATGGAGGCCATGGCCGACGCGCTGTACAAGGCGTCCAACCTGGTGCTGCGTAGCCTGTCCGACTACGGCCTTCGTCGCTTGCAGATTCAACGGCACCCGCAAGCTACCGACGGGCTGATTGATCGCGAGAGCGCATTCCAAGCTGTCCAGCGGTACAGGCTCAAGTGGGCGACCTTCAAGACCGAGCTGGGCGATCTTGAGGAGTACGACGCAGAGGCGGTGTATGACTTCCTCGGTGAAGAGTTCTGCGAGCTGAGCAGCTTCTTCAACTACCTGATCAACCTGGATGATCGTCGCGTGCCGGTCACTGATCTCAAGATCAATGAGGCGCTGCCCTACGCTCGGCTCAATTTCCGGGTGCTGGCCAATATGTGCGAGGTGCGCGGCAGCACGTCGTCGAAGATTGGCGCCGTGCTGAGCATGGGTGAATGGCCCCGTCGTACGCCCTCCCGCATGTTGGACAAGTTCCTGCAGCAGCCGGTGGAGTACGTAATTACCCAGTCGTTCTCGTTCATCAACCGCATCGAGTCGGAGCAGGGGATGATGGATGAAACCCGGCGCCTGACAGTGGACGACAAGCACAATATCTCCGAGGACGATCAGAAGGAGCTCAAGCAAGGCATCAGCGACCTGCGTAGGGGAAACGCCGTCAACGGCGCGCACCACCTGACGATCTTCGTGCATGTCGATTCGCTGCCGATGACCACCGAGGCCAATCGCGAAATCAATCGCCGCAACCTCGATCACGCGGTCGGCCTGGTCGAAGGATGCTTCGTGGAAATGCTGGTGAAGCCGGTCCGCGAGTGGTTCGCCCTGGAAACGTTCTTCTGGTCCCAGCTGCCTGGTCAGAAGGAAGCGCTCATCGGTCGCGGAAAGATCAAATCCACCAATTTCGCCGGGTTCGCGTCGCTGCACAATTTCGCCCGCGGTCGTCGTGATGGCAACCTGTGGGGACCAGCGATCACCGCGTTCGAGACCGAGAGCAATACCCAGTACAACTTCAATTTCCATCGCGAAATGGAAGGCATGGTCGCCGGCCACACGGCAATGGCAGCCGATACCGGGTCAGGCAAGACAACCCTGCTAGCGGCCCTGATCAGCGAGGCAGATAAGGCACAGCCGCTGGTGTTCTGGTTCGACAACCGCTACGGCGCCAAGGTGTTCATGAAGGCAATGGGCGGGATCCATACCACCCTGTCACCTCATGGCCAAATGCGCTGGAACCCGCTCAAGCTTCCCGATACCCCGGAAAACCGAGCGTACCTGGTGGACTGGCAAGTCCAGATGCGTGAGTGCTACGCGACCACTCCGACCAGTGCCGACGACATCAAGCGGTTCAAGACCGCTGTCGAGGAAAACTATCTGCTGCCCGAGCAGGATCGCCGTCTGCGCAATGTGGTGTGGACCTACGGTCAGGGCGAGCTGGCCGACGTGATGGCCATCTGGCACGGGGCCAAAGGGGTCACAGGGGCGAATGCCGGCGTATTCGACAACGCCGAGGACACTATCGACCTCTCCAAGGCCCGGCACTACTGCTTTGAAATGATGGAATTGCTCAAGGGTGGCGAAGCGCGGCCTGAGCTGCCTGTCGTGATGAGCTACCCGCTGCATCGTATTGAGCAGGCCATGAATGGCCGGCCTTTCATCCTGGTGCTGGAAGAAGGGCAGAACCTGGTCAAGAACGACTTTTGGCGCAAGCGTATCGACAACTTCATCATGCAGATCCGCCGCAAAAACGGGCTGATCATCTTTGTCACGCCCGATGCCAAGTATTTCCGGAGCGAAACCGACTCCATCGACAAGCAGACCGTGACCAAGATTTATCTGGCCGGTGATCAGGTGAAGGATGAGGACCATCAGAACCTGACCGAAGTCGAGCGCGAGTGGCTGCGCAAGCTGAATCAGAAGGATCGCAAGTTCCTGATCCGTCGTGGTCAGGAGTCGATTCGAGCTTGCTTCGATCTGTCCTCCGACAAGCCCGAGGAAGACCTTTCGGACTTCATCCCGGTGCTGTCTTCGAACGACGTGGGTGTAGCGCTGATGGAATCCATCATCGAGCGCCTGGGCACCGACGATCCCGAGGTTTGGGTTCCTGTCTTCATGGCAGAGGCCAAGACCAAAAACACCCACAACTTGAAGGCGGTCCGCTGATGAAAAACCTCAAGAAATTCGGCTTGGCTGCAGCCGTCTCCCTGGCCATTGCTGGTCAAGCTCAAGCGACTGGCGTCCCTGTCGGTGATGCGGGCACCTGGATGGCCCTGGCTCAGAACCTGGCCACTCTCCAGCAGCAGTATCAGACGCTGAAAGACCAGTACGAGACGCAGGGGGGAATCCTGAAAAACCTGCAGGGCACCTATGGTCGCGGCTCCATTGGTCTGGACGATTCGATCAACTCCGCGTCGGTCGTACCCGGATCCTGGCAGGAAGTGGTTTCCCGGCAGAACTCCGGCGCCTACGGGAGCAAGCAGAGCTATTACGAGGAACTGGTCAACACGCTCCCGCAGGAGCTGTTTGCCAATCCAGAAGGCAACCGCGCCCGCGACTACCAGCTGAGTTCGGATTCGGTGGTCGCGGCTCTGTCGGCGGGCGATGCGCTGTACAGCGAAGTACAGGTTCACCTGAACAACCTGGCCACCCTGGGCTCGCAGGTCGATACCACCACGAACGCAAAGGACGCTGCCGATCTCCAGAACCGCATCGCCACTGAGAACGGCATGTTGTCTTCGGCCCAGTCGAAGTTGCAGGCCCTGAACATGAACCTGCAGGCGAACCTGGCCAACCAGGAGAACCAGGCAACCTCGGACAACGAGCAGTTTTTCCGCTGGAAAGACGGCAACAACTGAATTCTCGCGTGCGAGAAAGGAGATCCATATGAAAGCGCTTTGGCTGGTCTTCAAGCTCATCACCTTCCCGATCTGGCTGCCGTTCTGGCTGCTCGGAAAAATGGGCAAGCTGCTGCTGCTGGTGCTGTTCGTCTCGGCTGCATCCGGTTGCGTGACCAACACCGGAAAGCTCGACAAGTCCCCCTGTGCTTGCGAGTTCACCCCCTTTGTCATCGATCACAAGGAGGCGAGCAATGCCTAAGTTCTTCACCCTGACCAATACCATTTGCTTGCTGGTTGGCGGCTTCGTGGTCGGCACCGTCATCTACGTCAACACTACGACCATTCACTTCGGTAGCGACGCGCCGACTGCACCCGCTGATGCCGGAGCCCCAGCTGTCCAGGCGCGCAGTGGCAATCCTCTGCTGAAAGCCACTCAGGCTGATGTCGCGGAGTGGTTCCCGGGCACCTGCTTTGCCGAGATCTACATGCAGGATCCGTCCTACAACGGCGGCCTCGTCGAGGGCTGTATCGAAAAGACGGCACAGGAGATCAAGGCGCAGACGGGCGTTGCCTTGGGTGCTAGCGACTTCCGGACGCCTGAAGTGATCTCCCACTTCAAGAGCGTGTACGGAGCAGAGAACCCATGGCGGATCTGACGCTAAAAGGCCTGGTAGGGGCGACCGATGAGGTGACGAAAAGCTTCGTCGCTCAGGTCTTCCCGAACCTGGCCGGCATGGTCGAGCCGATAGTCTACCTCCTGGCGGTCGGCTATTGGGTCGTACTCGGCCTGCAGATGTACAACGGGCATGTAGCCGTCAAAACCTGGGATATCGTCAAGCGGGCCATGCTGACAGCGCTGGTGTTCAGCACGCTGAACTGGTCAAAGGGCGGCATCCAGCTGTACGACATCTGGGGAGGTTGGACCGAAGGTATCGCCGCCAAGATCATGAATGGTGGGAAAGACACAACCTCCATGCTCGATTCGCTCTACCAGAATGTCGGCAAAGTCTCCGCCACTCTGATGAATGTGAACTGGCGGCAGGTTGCAATGATCGTCATGGGCGCGGGACTGTTTGTTCTGAATTGCATCCTGTTCATTGCTGCAATCCTGAACATGCTGATCGCTAAGTTCGGTGCCGCGATTGTAATGTCGATCTTGCCAATCCTGGTCGGCTTCATTTTCTTCGATGCTGTACGTCAATGGGCAATGAACTGGTTTAGCAAGATGCTGAACTTCTCGCTGATCTACATCCTGTCGATTGCAGTCGTCCGATTTGGATATCAGATATTCGGCGAGGCCATTGATTCTGTTGCAAAGACTGCGACGATCAAAAGTGCAGCCCTGATTACTGCGCAGCAGTGGGGAACATTGGTGATTGTCGAGGGCGTTTTGATCATCTGCATGCTGCAGGTTCGTAGTTGGGCAGCTGCATTGTCATCCGGCGCAACGGTAGGCGGTTCGTCGCTGTTGGTCATGGCACTGCGCTCTGTTGGGATGAAAAGATAATGGACAAACAGTTCACGAAAGAAGAGAAAGCACGCCGCAAGCGTGAGCTTGAAGGCAACAAAACCAAGCAGGAGCGCAACCGTTCCCTGTTGGCCCAAGGGGTACAGGCAGTGGTCATTCTCAGCCTGGGATTCGCAGTTGCCAGCCTTGCCAATTCGAAGACCTACATTCCTGTCGTGACAGTCCTGGGCGCGGATGGCGAGGTGTTGAAGCAGCGCGTCATCGACAAGGACAACGTGGGCAAGGAGGAAGCCGTCACCGAAAAGGTGCTGTTCGACATGATCCGGGCCTGCAACACCTTCGACCTCCGTCGCAAGCAGCAGCTGTCCGATACATGCCACACCTACATGACCCCCGACGTTGCCGCCGAGTACGAGAAAGAACTGAGCCCGGAGAATCCGACCAACCCCTACCTCAGCCTGGGGGAAAAGGACTGGATCGAAGCCCAGCCCTACATGATGAACAAGGTCGGTGATGAATATCAGGTGTCGTTCAACTCCATCAAGCACCGATGGGGTGACAACCAACCCGTAGAACACCGATATCTGGCGACTATTAAAGTCAATCACACCTTGGTCCCGCGTGCGCTGGGCGAGCGCTGGGAAAACCCGTTCGGTACTTTGGCCACTCTGTACCGCAAGAGCGAAGAACTGAGCCGCCGGTAATTCGCTTAATCCACAAGGAAACTTCCAATGAAAAAACAGTTCGTTTTGCCGACAGCTATTGCCCTGAGTTTGGCAATTGGCATATCTAACGCGCAGGCGGCCAAGTTGCCGCAGCCCCTGTCCAGCGATAATCGCGTTCAGCAAGTGCCCTACGATCCCAATCAGGTTTATCAACTTACCGGCACTTACGGATATCAGACTTCCATCGAATTTGAAGCCGATGAAATGGTGAAAGTGGTAGCCCTGGGCGACACCATCGCCTGGCAGAGCATGCCGTTCCGGAATCGGGTCTTTCTCAAGCCGGTGGAAGACAACGCTGAAACGAACATGACCGTTATCACCAGCAAGCGGACTTATTACTTTCAGCTGAATAGCAGCAAGAGAAAGAGCGGCCAGTCGTTCCTGGTGCGCTTCGTCTACCCGAGCACACGCCTTACCTCTTACAACGCCGAGCAGCAGCCGGCTCCCGGCGCTACCCCTGTAGCCATGGCGAGCGCTGCAGGAACGCCGAACATCAACTACGGCTATTCCGGCGACAAGGATGCCATCGGCCTGCAGGCCGTGATGGATGACGGGCAATTCACCAAGTTCCTGATGAAGAAAGGGGCGGATCTCCCACAGTTCTACCGCGTGCTGCCGGACGGCACCGAGGCCATGGTCGATGCCCATCGCGAAGGTGAGTACTGGGTGGTCAAGCGCCTGGCCAGCATGTTCGTGGTACGCAGCGGCAACGCTTACGTCTGCGTCGAGAACCTGGCCAATCCCTACAAGCGCACCGTGACCCGTGGTGCCCGTGACGGCGGAGGTGCATAAGCATGGCCGACGAAAAAAACCCGAACCCGAATCCGGGCCAGAATCCGAGCCAAGCTCAGCAGCCGGAGAAAACCCGCGAAGAAGAGATTCGCGAGTGGAACGAATCCAACTCCATGCTCAAGAGCAGCCCTGGCAATAGCAAGCGCAGCGGGATCGGGATTGCTATTGCGGCTGTTGTTGCCCTGGGCTTCACCTACTGGATCAAGAATGGCGGCTCCGAGGGTGAGAGCAAAAACTCCCTGGGCAGCGATGAGATCGTAGCCTCGGAGCGTCGCACTGTGGCCGATCCGCCGCCGAAGCGTGAGGCTGCCAAGGTACAGCCCGTGTCCAACCAGGGGCTATCCGACGCGCCTTCCGATACGCCGCGTAGCACCGTTGACCGTCAGCAGCAGAGCGGCATGAGCGAAGAGGAACGCCGCCGTCAGCAGCTGGAGTTCCAGGCTGAGGTGGAACGTCAGAAGATGCTGGCAGCGCGGCAGCGCTCTGCCATCTTCGCCACGGCCAAGGAAGAGGGTTTCGCGGAGCAGGGCGGCGGGAAAGAAGGCCAGCAGGGCAGCGGATCCCTCATGGGTGGTGACGGCGGCAACCGCGCCCCTCAGAACGCCAACGATGCGTTTGCCGCGTCCACCTATGGCGAATCGGTACCCATCACCGAGGCCCGCGCACTCGAGAACCTGCAATTCAAGGTGCTGCAGGGCACTGTCATCGAAGCCACCCTTGAGCCTCGCGCTCAAAGCCAGCTCCCTGGGCAAATCTGCGCATCGATTGCCCAAGACGTTTACGCCGCCGAAGGGCGCCGCGTGATGATTCCCTGGGGCTCGAAGGTCTGCGGCAGCTACAACGCGAGCCTGATGCCTGGCCAGGAACGTCTGTTCACCGTCTGGAACATGCTCAGGACGCCACGTCTGCCAGGCCGTGTCCCGATGGAAATTGCTATCAACAGCGCCGGCACCGATCAGCTGGGCAGCGCCGGTCAGGGCGGCGTCGTGAACAACCACTGGGCACAGATTTTCGGGGTGGCCGCTGCCGTTTCGATCATCGGCGCCGGCGCCTCCAACAGCGGCGTTTCCTCTGGCGATGAAGAAAACTCGGCGTCGCGCTACCGCAGCGAAGTGCAGGAGGCGGCAGCGAATTCCTCGCAAACGATCCTGAGCCGCTACGCGAATATCCAGCCGACGATCACCGTTCCTCACGGGTCGCGGGTAGTCATCTACCTCCAGCGCGACCTGGACTTCACCAAGCAATTCGCCAAGCAGGCCGAGCAGGCTGAAAACGGCGGCGTCACGTTCATCAATTGAGGGACCGTCATGTCTGAGATCGCATCCTTTCGGCGCAAACTGGAACCCCTGGTTTCTTTGCTAGACGATCCCGAAGTCTCCGAGATCGCTATCAACGGGCCGGGTAACGTGTGGGCGGGCTATCGCAGCAGCCGGTTCATGCGTCCGGTTGCTTGCGAGGGCGTGACGCTGCCACTGATCAAGTCGCTGGCCGATCTGATCGCCGCGCATACCGATCAGGAGGTCAGCGCCTATACGCCGATCCTCTCTGGTCGGATCCCCATCAATCTCGACGATGGGGTATCGGAAAATGAGCGCGGCGACTATCGCGTCCAGGTCGTACTCGCCCCGGCTGTAGAACAGCACATTGGCGGGATCGTCTGTATCCGGAAGCCAGGTCGCAAGCAGATATCGCTGGATGAATACGAGGCCATGGGGGCGTTCGATTTCATCAACCAGCCGCGTCAGCCCGCCGAGTACGGCGACGATCACCTGGTAGAGCTCTACCGGGCCAAGCGCTGGAAAGAGTTCTTCAAGGGCATCGTAAAGGCTCGCAAGAACATCATGATCTCGGCGGGTACCAATGCCGGCAAATCCACGTTCCTGAACGAGCTGCTGCAGCACGTAGACCTTAGCGAGCGGCTGGTAACCATTGAGGACACGCGGGAGATCAAGGCTCCAGGTGAAAACGTCGTCCACCTGATCTATTCACGCGGTGGCCAGGGCAAGGCGAGGGTGACGCCGTTCGATCACCTCGAATCCATTCTTCGCCTCACGCCCGACCGGGCAATCATGGGGGAGCTTCGCGGAGGCGAAGCCTTCCCGTTCCTCGAACTGCTGAACACCGGCCACAGCGGCTCGATGTCCACCATCCACTCCGACTCCCCGGACCTGATGTTCGACCGCCTTGCGTCGATGGCATCCCGTGGCGGTGCCGACATGAGCAAGAGCCAACTCATCGAGTTCTCCCGTCAGCTCATCGACGTGGTTATCCAGTGGGAATACGGCTTCGATGGCCGCCGCATCATCACCGAGGTGCAATATGCAAAAGCTGCCTAAATTGACCCTGGCGATGCTGTTCGCTGCGGGCCTGCCTGCCCTGGCCTCAGCCGATGAAGGCCAACCAATGCGCTTTTCCGAACTGGCGGCCAAATGCGCGCCTTCGGTGCACCCTTCGACCCTGAAAGCGCTGGTCGGCAATGAATCGACCTTCAACCCCTATGCCATCGGCGTTGTGGGTACGCACCTGGCACGTCAGCCGCAATCGCTGGGTGAAGCCATAGCAACCGCCCAGCAGCTAGAACGCCAGGGCAAACGCTTCTCGATGGGCCTTGGCCAGCTACTGGTCACCAACATGCGAGCGAAGGGGCTGGACTACCCGGCAGTCTTCGAACCTTGCCGTAACCTGCAAGCCATCAGCGAACACCTAGCAGCTGACTACAAGAAGGCGCTGGCCACCAGCAGCAGCGAGCAAGAGGCGCTGCGCAAGGCCTTTTCCATGTACTACAGCGGCAACGAACTGCGAGGGTTCAAGCCGGATCATCCGGGTGAACCTTCCTATGTCGAGAAAGTGGTCACTCGGGCTCTAAACCCCTCGGCAGATGATCCGATTGTGCCTGCCGTAGAGGGCGCAGAAGCGGCAGAACCCATTTCCGCGGTAGCGGAGCAGGCCCCAGCTCGAACAGCTCCCCAGCGCGCTCGTAGGGCCGCTGAGCAGCAGGAGGGGCCATGGCTCACCTTTACGGACGACAACGGCCAGGCTCTGGCTGCTAGTCAGCAGCAAGCTCCCCAGCCCCAGCCCCAACAAGCCGAACAACCGCAGATCCAGGTCCAGCTGAATACCGACGCTGATCCAGTCGATGCGCCGCGTGAATTCCAGCGCTTCCAGCCTACCGCGCCGGCTCCCGTCCAGCGCGAGGTCCAGGCTGCCCAAACCGTGGCAGAGCAGCGCCCGGCTACCCCGTCCTTCATTCAAATCGTCAACTGACTTCTCGCATGCGAGAAATGGAGCGTCTATGAGCATCAAGACCGCGATCCTCGCCGCAGCACTGATCCTGGCCAGCAGCGCCTATGCCGATCAGCCGACCTCTCCGGATTACAGCTACGGATCCAAAAGCGACTCGGACGCTTGCGGCGCGACGCTGTGCCTGTTGGGCATGTCCCGCGATGGTGACTGCGACAAGTACGTCACCCGCTATTTCAGCATCGTTCGTACGAAGCATGGGAAATTCAGCCCCTCTCGCACCTCCGAGGCGCGGGGGGACTTCCTGGCCCAATGCGTCGAAGACAAAGCCAGCGGCAAGCAGGCAAACGACAAATGGGGAGGCTCCAAAGGTGGGTTCTAAGCTAGCAGCCATCAAGTCCCTTGCCCTGATCGCATTCCTGGCCACGGGCATGCCGTATGCGCTCGCTGATCAGCAGCCAGCGGAAAGCAAGGCCCCGGTTCTGATCGATGGGGCTCGCCGGATCGAGGTTGGATTTTCTCCGGAAGGATCGGCCCTTGCCCTGGTGCTGCGCTCGATCAGCGCAGCGACCAATTCGATACGCCTATCCGCCTACATGCTGACCAGTCCCGATGTGGCCAAGGCCTTGATCGAGGCCAAACAGCGCGGCGTGGACGTGGCGATTGTGGCCGACCACGACGGCAATCTCGAAGGCGGCGCCGCCCGAGCTGGCCAACATGCGCTAACGCTGCTGGCACGCGCCGGCATCCCCACACGTACCGTTAAGGTGTACCCGATTCACCACGACAAATTCATGGTGCTCGACGGAAAGGCGGTCGAGACGGGCAGCTTCAACTACACGGCTGCAGCAGCAAAGAGCAACAGCGAGAATGCCCTGGTGGTCTGGAACGATGCCGATCTCGCTGAGCAGTATCTTCGCCACTGGCAAAGCCGGTGGGACAAGGGACAACCGTTCAAACCCAGCTATTGAGAGGTATGCGTATGGACAAGCAAAGCAGCGAGCCAACCACCTTCCAGCTCTTTCAGAAGGGCAAGGATCCGCAGGCATTCACGGATCCTCGCCAAGCAGGCGCAGCCTGGTTCAAGGCTGAAATGTCCGACAAGTCGGTTATCACGGTGCAGAAAGGTAACGGGCCAGCGCGGGTATACGCACAGGTGGGCAAGGAGGGCGCCCAGTACGTCAAGGATCTGCCATTCGACAACATGCCAGGCGCTGCCGACTTCAAGGCCTCTTTCAAAGACGCCCTAGAGCGACACAGGACTGAGCGAGCTGGGGCAGCTGCCGGCAAGGCGACAGATTCACAGAGTCTGTCCAAGCCGATGGACATGCCGGTAATTCGAGCCGCTGAGCGTGGCCACACCTATGAGGGGAAGATCGTCGGGTTCCAGAACAACAAGGTCATTCAAGCCGTCAGCGAAGGCCAGAAGACCTATCACGTTGCCCATGATCGAACGGCGCTGAGCAGCGCGAAAGCGGGCCTCCTGCATACCGGAAAGGATCTCTCCATCCGGTATCCTTTCGCGGGTGTCGGCATCGTCCAGGAACGCCAGCTGGAACGCGAGCGGAAGGCCCCGGCCCTGCAGCCCAAGTCACTTGGAGGCAAGGGCTTCTGACGCTGCTAACCCTCCAAAAAAGCCCCGCAGATGCGGGGTTTTTTTCATACACGACGCCGCGAGTGCCGTTAATAAGTCCGGTGACGTGTAGCCCCCTGGGATTTTTGGGAACGCTCCACATGGAGCTCTCGACTCTTGGCGGCATTGTCCAGCGACCTTTCTAAACGCGCTGTCAGCGGGCCCCATGATTCATACGGCGGCTGAAAGCTCCCCTCAAGGTCAAACCTCTGAACACAAATCATGCCCAGTCGAATGCTTTTCTCAGCAGCATGCATGATTCCATTGAACACATTGACGGCGAGCTGCCCCTCACGCTGCCACCAGTCGTTCACATAATTGGAAAGCTCATTCAACGAGTCGTAGTAGCGGATAAGTGCAATGGCCTTGTCGCCCGACAGGTCACGCATTAGCGGCGTGTTTGGATAGAGGGTCGGCAAATAAGGCCGGAAGTCCGCCTGCTGATCGTTAGGAAAAGCACCATCCGCACACGATTCGGATACGAAATTAACAGTCGCCCGATCCAAAATGTACTGGGCCCGCTCGATTGTGCGCATCAACTCCGGAGCGAGCGCAGCTGATGCGTCAGTTTGCTTTTTCGCCTTTTCCTCTGAGTCAGTACGACGTTTATTGAACTCGGTGACCCAGGTGCCCAGAAGCGCTCCCCCAGCTCCAAACAAGGAGCCCGCGAGCGGCGCGACGTTCGACCACAAGGCAAGGCCACCACCTCCAAACAGGAGGACAGAGACAATCAGATGTGGGTTCTGCTTGATGATTAGCAAATCGGTGATTCCTTGATCTAAGACCAGCAGATTCATGCAGGTACTATCGCTGGTCCAAAGGTGATAGTCCCTGACTCACTCAAGCTCTCGCTTGGCCGCCGCTTACGCCATCCAGGCCCGTCCGCCGCTTGCGTTCCAGTCCAGTGAGCCGAGCTTCTACCAGTATTCCGGATTGCTTAGCTGCTCAAGAACTGAGTTGATGCAGCATCCTGCGTATCTCTCCGGCATCGATCTCACAGCGCATACCCTCAAAAAGGTCAACCACACCTTGCCCCTGCAGGGCCTGGTATACCTCCTCGCCAAAATCAGTGCGCTGCTTACAGTTCACCATCGCTCTGCTTGGCTCCGTTTTAGCTGCGTTCTCGATCAACCCGATATCTTCCAGCTCTATCGAAATAGAATTTGCAAATTCAGCCGCCTCTTTCCACGGCGGCCCCACGACAAGACCGGCAGCTTTGTTCTCACGGTAATATTCGGTGACCACAATCTCGGGGATAAAACTCTGCCGATTGGATGCGCTGCCCAACAGACGCTTGATCAATTCCCACATCTTAAAATCCATCTGATTTCTCCTATCAGTTAGCTGCACGATTTCCAGCATCGCGCCCGTTTAGGTTCTCGCTTGGCCACCGCTTACGCCATCCAGGCCCGTCCGCCGCTTGCGTTCCAATCCCGCCTGGCCGTCTGCCACTGTGCGAGGTTGTAGGGGTTCACGTCTTTGCTTTTCCCGATCCTGCTGCAGGGACAACGCCGTGGATTTGTCGTAGCGTTTGGCGATCGCAGCGGGTAGCCCACTGATCGAATCAGCGTAAACGCGGGCTTCGAGTCGAGCCCGGCTGATGGCGACATACCAGAGGTTTTGCGAGGTCGTCCGGCTCTTGGTATTCAGCGAGATCATGACCCGATCATTCGTCAGGCCCTGGGCGCTGTGCACCGTTGCCGAATAGGCATGCTCCAGGTGCAAGGGCCTATTGGTCGGAAGGCTGACCGTCCGCTCGGGTTGGCCGTTCACCTCCTTGATCGATGCCAACTGCACCACGCCATTCTCGATGCTCGTCACGCGCATACGTTCGCCGTTGGTGAGATCAAGCTTCGGATCCTGACGGTTGATCCGAATGAGGTCGCCGACCGACAGCTCGGGCTTTTCCAGCTTGTACACGCTGAGCTTGGTGGCCTTGCGGGGATTGAACTCGTAGCGATTGCCGCTGCGGTCTTTGACCACCAGCACGTTACCTGGCAGCGCCTGGTCTACCACGTACAGCTCGCCCCGGGTCAGGCCAGCGGCCTTGTAGTCCTTCTCGGGCTGGATGACCATTCCCTGCTTGTAGCTAGGGGCATACCGACGCTCTGCTTCGGTGGAATCAACCCGGTTGAGGGTCTCGAACTCCTTGCCTTTGCCCGACAGGCCGAGCGCCTTGCGGGCCATCTGGTTGATCTCCTTTCGATCCTTGTTGGTGCCGGCGACGATCAGCACCTCTTTCCGCTGCTCCGGGGTCAGGGCGATGTAGTCGCGCACGATTGCCTGGTGCCGGTCCGAGGCTTGCCGCAGTTCTTCGACGTGCTGCAGGTGCTGCAGCGCCTGGGCGGGCTTGCCATCCGCCGCGTACTGGACGGCCCGCTTCAATTCTGGATCCTTCTGCCGCTGGATCTCCTTGATTCGGGCCGTCTCCATGCCGTTGTGCTGCAGCTGCGCGAAGGGCTTGCCGGCTTCAATGGCTTCGGTCTGCTTGGTGTCGCCCAGCTGGATCAGGCGCGCACCCGTTTGCTCGACCTCTCGCATGAGCCGTTCCATCTGGCGGGCACCGACGACACCGGCCTCATCGAGAATGACGATGGTCTTGTCATCGAGGGTCTTGTTCTTGGTGTTGAAGAAGCTGGCCAGGGTATGGGCATCCAATCCCTCGTTCTTCAAGGCGGTGACCTGGTTGCCATAGGGTGCCAGCGCGACGACGCGATAGCCCGTCAGCTGCTGCGGGTCGCGGGTACTCATCGCCGTGTTCACAGAGTCGATCAGCTGCACGGCCCGCTCGACCGAATAGGTCTTGCCCGTGCCGGCGTCACCCTGGATTCCAACGAATCGATTGTTTGTCCCGACGATCACCTCCACGGCCTGGTACTGGCCAGCGGATAGGGTGGACCCTTGGAGCGCGCTCGCAACCTGCTCCTTGGTCATCAGGGGGGCGACCTGGCCACGTCCAGCGCGCTCGATGGCAAGTATCGCCTTTTCCCGCTTCAACGCTCTCTGTGTGGTGTACCGCTTGCCGGTCACCTCCAAGGAACCTCGCTTGATGGCCATGTCCACGTATTGACGGGACTGCTTCTCCGACCAGCCTTTCAGCTCCTGCAGGTGAGCGCGCCATCCTGCAGGCGAGAGTGCCGGCGAGTCGGCATCGCCGCTGGCCATCCGGTAGGTGGGGGCAGATTCGATCAAGGTCCCCTGCTTGACCAGCCGGCGTATCTCGTCATCGACCTGATCCGGCGTCGCAAGGCCGATGGCCCGGCGCAACGCGACAGTCCGCAAGTCGTGATCGCTTACCACTTGCTCACGCTCGGTCAGATGGTTGATCGCGTACTGGACCACGGCCTGGCCGGGGGTGATGCCTTCCGGCAGGCTGTATTCCGCCTGGCCCTTGGCGGATCTGGCCGCGTACTCGCGATTGTCGAGGTGACTGCGCGAACCAAAGTCGATGCCTAGCTCTCGCGCCTTGGTAACCCAATATTCCTTGACCAGGTGCCGGTCGCGCTCGTCCTTTCGCGGACGGGTCGCCATGGCGATGATCTGCTTCTCAAGCGGTGTAGCATCAAGCCGGGTTTTTCCGTCCTTGGCGAGGGCTTCCTCGATCACCTTCGAGCGGCTGGAGAACGCTTCGATCTGCTCGCGGGAGATATGGGCCAGCTCGAAGTTGCCCTGGTTGTCCAGAACCCGAATCCCATAGCCCAGCGCTCGCAACTCCTGGGCGAGGATGCCCTTGTACATGGCATCGATCTGCGGCTGGATCTTGTAGATGTCGTCGTTCCGCAACGCCCGCCATTTGCCATCGGATCGCCGCGTCATGTTCATGACCACAGCATGCGTGTGCAGCTGCGGATCCTTGGCCCTGCTCATTTCATGGCGAAACTTGCCCACGACAAGGTTTCCGGAGCGCTCCACCATCGACTTGCCGTCCACCTTCTTGCGGGTCTGAGCCAGGCGCTCGACTTCCTGCATGCTGCGGGTCACAGCGCGGTCGTGCGCGGCGATCACATCCTTGTCGCCGGCAATCAGGGACTGCATGGATACCGATTTTGGAGCCGAGAACGTCAGGTCCAGGCCCATGCGACGGGTGCCGGTTTCCTTGTCGAAGGTCTTGGCCATCCGCTCGCCGTTCGGCAGCTTGCCGTCGAGCAGCCGTGCAAGCTCCTTCTGGTCGATTGCACCCTCTAGGCCCAGCAGGTCAGCCCCGATGCCCTGCCATTCGCCTGGGGCCTCCTTGGCGTAGTAGTCGTCAGCGCTGGAGAAATACCCTGCAGCTGCATACTGGTTATCGCCTTTGATCAGCGTCACGTTGAACATCGGGGCACCTCGTCAGGCAGCAGCCTGGCCTAGAACAATGGCCGGCGCGCGCTCTTTGTAGTCAACGTGGGGTGATTTGATCTTGGTGATCGGGTAGTCCTCGGCGAATTTGACGTACGCCTCAAGGTCGTTGAGGTTGGAGATTTCCGAGTCCATCACCACCGGCTCCGACTTGATTTCCTCGGCCCTGGTCTGCTTGCCGGCAGACCACGATCTGCGGAAACGCTTGACCTCGTGGTTGCCCAGGATCTCCCGGGCCTGGTCGGCGTTCTTCGCGTTCGCCGCCGCCAAGATGACGTAGTTTCGGAAGCACGAAAGCAGGGTTTCCGCATCGTCCCGGCCATAGCTCGCATTCAATTGCGACCAGTCCTGCAGGCTGCCAACCATGCGCAATCCATGTTTCCGGCCCTTGGTCGCGGCAGGAACGAAGCTCTCCAGCTTGCCCAGCGATTGCAGCTCATCGAGGAACAGCCATAGGCGTTTGCCTGTCATGGGCTCCGAACTCAGGATCGTCGCGCAGATGGTGTCGATCCAGGTGGCCACCAGCGGGCGCATGGTGTCGCGCATGTCTTCCCGCCAGGTGATGAAGAGATTGCCGGCGTCCGGATCGTGAACCCACTGATAGAGCGAGAACGCGCCCTTGGTCATGTAGCGCAGTGGGCGGACGTACTTGTTGATCATGAACTGGATGCTGGCAATCGCCTTTTCCGCGTTGTCGCGGAAATAGCCCTCCGAATCGGTGTTGGCCAGGAACGCCCGGACGGTCTCTCCGTCTTCGCGAACCAGCAGGTTCACCAGCGTCTCCTGGTCGGGGTTGTTGGTCTCCATCAGCTTGCGCATGGTGTCGGCGATGACGTTCCGTGCGTACTCGCACCATTCCTCGCTGCTCGGGTCGATCTGCGGAGGCACGATGGACTTGGCCATGCGGTTGAAGTCATGGACGCCACGGATCTCGTTGAAGATCGACCAACCGACTGATCGGGCATCGAAGGGGTTGAGCACGTAATCCCCTTTGAAGCTGAATTTGGACAGGAACGTGCCGTTCGGGTCCACGACCGCCATGCGGTCGCCGCGCTTGAGCGCGGAGGCCATCATTCCCTCCATCGTCACGGATTTACCGGCGCCGATGGACGCGCAAATCATGGTGTTGCGGTCTTCCAGGTGCAGCGGCATCGGGAGTTTGCCGATCATGATCGGCTCAAGCTTCTCCAACCCCTTCTTGCGACGTTCCCTGTTGGTCTTAGCGTTCCGCGCATTGACCTTGCTTTTGACGTGGTGCCAGTTGCGGATGCGAGATCCGCGCAACCACATCTGGAAGCGTTCCCCCCTGAATCCGTCGTCGCAATACTCGTACAGGTAGTAACAGAGGCCCGCGGCTGCCACGGAGGTTGCAATGGTCGCGCCGGTGACGACTGGGTTGTGCCAGCCGTTGTGCAGCGTCTCTCTGAATGCCGCAGGGAACGGGGTCAAAGGCAGCCCCGCGAAGTGAATGCCTCCCAGCCAGCCCGCCAGCGGCAGACCAAATCCGGCTGTCATGACGGCGGAATCGACCTCTTGTTTGTGCATCAGTCTTCTCCAGTCAGTCGCTCGATATCGTTGGCCAGCTCCGGCAGCAAGACCGCCAGGGCATCCTCGGCACCGTCCAGGTGCTGCAGCTGGGCACGCAACTCGTTCACTTTTCCCTGGGTCACGTTTTGCCGAATCAGGTAGATGGCCACCGTGAGAATTGCCCGGTTGCGGGTCTGCTCCTGGGCGATGCTTTCCAGCAATCCGAGCATCCGTTGCTGCTCGGCCCAGTCCTCAACGCCTGGCCTGTGTGCCCCCTTGTCCGTGGCCAACACGCGGTCGCGGATGTATGCCGAGAGGTGCTTGTAGCCAGCCAGTGCGGCGGCTTCTTCTACCCGGGCCAGCTGCTCGGTATTGAATCTGATGGGTACTGTCCGGCCCACGCTGCTCCCTCAATTAGCTGTGAAAAAAATGGCGATTTTCAGAGGTAAAGGTACAGGACAGCGTATGTAATGCAAGTGTGATACACATAAACCCTTTATTTATGCTAGTTGCGTGCTATTTTGTAATACAGCTGTATCACAGTGATTTTCGGGTCTACTGGTCTGCAAGCCGCAGCCTACGCGGCTTTCACCTCCCGACCGGGAGGTGCGTGTTGTGTATTGAGACTTTGACCCTGTTAAGGGTTGAAGTTGATGCTCTTGTTAAGGGCGTTTTCAGTACCTAGGCCGAAGGCCGTAGAGCCAGAAGGGGAGGGGAGTGCAAAAGGGGTGCAGATGAGACGCAGGTAGAAGGCAGAAGAGGTGCAGATTGACTACAATAGGGAGACAAGTAGCATGCAATAGAGATGCAACAAGGGTGCAGGTAGGGTGCAAAATGGCAGGCAAGGACATTGAGGCAGCATTGATGGCTGTCGAACCAGAGACCAAGGCAGCAAAAATACGCCAGGTCATGCCGGTGATTGAAAGGCAGTTGAAGGCAGGGGTGACACGCAAGGCGATCCTGGAAGTGCTCAAAGCGCAGGGGATCGAGGTGAGCATGGACACGCTCAAGAGCTACCTATATCGGCACCGGAAAGCACAACGGGCGGATGCTGATCAGAAGCCAGCATTACCAGTTGGCCAACCTGAAAGCCAAGCGAAGCCAGTAGCCTCAGCACTAACAGACAGCTGCAGGGAATCAGAAGAGACGGGAGCTGTATCGTACGATACAGATGCAAAAACCGAGGCAGCTCCACAGGGCCATTTTGGACCTGCAGAACTCAGCAAGCTCATGAATCCCGGGGACGATCAGAACGCCCTGGATCTGGACAAATACGAAAGCGCAGCACGTAGCTCAAGGAAACGCAGATGAGTAAAACAGTCATCGTCAACTTCACCGGAAACTCCGGCAAAACCACGCTATCGGACAACCTAATCTGGCCGCGGAATGGCGGACTACGGTTCGCAGTCGAGACCATCAACGCGGGCGCGGCTGATACTGCAGCCGAGATCGAGCGCTTGAAGGGCAAGCAGTTCGGCGAACTGTCGGAGGTGCTGCTGACCGAGGAAAACGTGGTGGTCGATGTGGGGGCATCGAACGTCGAAGACTTCTTCAAATTCATGGGCCAATACGACGGCTCCCACGAAGACATCGATTACTTCGTGATCCCAGCCGTACCGGAAAAGAAGCAGCAGGTGGACACGATCAACACGATCAAGACGCTCTCTGCCCTGGGCGTGCCGGCAAAGAAGATCCTGGTCGTCTTCAACAAGGTCCAGATCGAGGACGCCGACGATGTTCCGCAGACGTTCTCGGCGCTGTTCGGCTTCCATGAGGTGGAAAAGAAATTCACCCTCAAGCGGGATGCCGTGGTGTTCTCGAACGAGGTATTCGAGCGGCTGCGCGGGTTGAAAATGAACGTAGGCGAGGTGCTGGCCGATACGACCGACTACCGCGAGAGCCTGCGCGCTGCGACCGATGAGGCCGACAAGGAGCATGCCAAGCGCATGATCTCGGCCCAGCGGCTGGCCAAGTCGGCCTGGCGCAACCTGGATCAGGTCTACGCGACCCTCTTCGGCAAGGGGAAGTAGCCCATGGCCAAGGATCCGACCACGGCCCGGGAGGCGATGCTCGGGCAGATGATGGATGACTTCGATGTCATCGTGCGTCGGCTTGAGGAAGTCGATGCCGCGTTGGCAGAGAAGATCAGCCAGGCTGTTCGAGACGCCGCCGGCAAGGCCCTTTTGCAGTCGCAGATGAACTTCGAGTCGATGATGAGCGAGCAGCGCAATGCCCTGGTACAGGCCGGGCGCGAGGCGGCGGCAAGGATCGGCAACGAGATCAACCGCAGCACGGCTAGCCTGGTCACGGCACAGGCCGAGCGCCGCGCCGTTGGCTTCTCGGCGCTGTTGCTGGCCGTAGGCGCAGCGCTGGGCGCGGCCCTGATGTTCATTGCCGTGCGTGGCGGATACTTGGGTTGAAGTAGGGGGATCCACCCCCTTTTTTCGTGTGTGTCTGTATCGTACGATACAGACACCAAACTGTATCGTTCACCCTACCTCCCGCGCATGAGTATTCAACCCGGGTGGTTCTCGCATGCGAGAAAGGAGGCCCCATGGCCGGCACGGCAAGTCAGCTGCTGTACGACGAAATCGAAGCGGCCTATGACTGGTTCAATGAGCGGCTGTATGACGGAAAGCTGCCAGGCTGCATCTTCACGCTGCAGCGCAAGGCGAACACATTCGGGTACTACTCGGAATCTCGCTTTCTGCGCCGAAACGGCACCGGCAAGAGCGATGAGATCGCGCTCAACTGCGCGTATTTCGCCCATCGCAGCATCAAGAAAACGCTCTCCACACTGGTGCATGAGCAAGTTCACCAGTGGCAGGCCCACTTCGGTAAACGCTCTCGCGGCGGATATCACAATGCCGAGTGGGCGGACAAAATGGAGTCCATCGGGCTCATGCCGTCCGACACGGGTGAACCTGGTGGTCGCCGTTGCGGCCAGCAGATGACGCACTACATCATCGAGGGCGGCCCCTTCGATTTGGCCTGTGATGAGCTGATTGAAAGCGGGGCGATGCTGTCGTGGATCGATGTCGTCACCCAGCGCGTCCCCATGTCGGCAACCCAGCTCTTTGGTCCAGGCGGCGAGCCTGTGCCCCAGCCAGAAGACCCGACGATTGATATTCCGGCGCTCACGACTGCCGGCCTGATCCAACCGTCTTCCAGGCCCGAGGATCCGAAGAACAAGCGCAAATACACCTGCCCGAGCTGCCACCTGAATGTGTGGGGAAAACCGGGACTGAGTGGGAAGCTGCAGTGTGTCGAATGCGAAGTCCGGTTTGTCGAACCCAGCGAGTTGGTTGAAGTGCCCCTCGACGATGACGATCAGCCGGACGCGGACGACTGAAACGCGCGTCCGCCGTCAGAATCTTTCGCCGTGCGGATCCAAGGGTGCAGCCCTTGGTCGCCGAAGGCTTCTTCTCCGCTGCAGCGGCTCCACGGAAAAAATCGGCCAGTGAGCGAGGCCCCAGCAAGGGCCAGTAGCGAGCGGTGCCGTTGTCCACGGGCCAGGCGCGCTCCATCGCCTGGGCGGTGGGCAACGGCAGGGCGATTTCCTCGGCCAGGCCTCGATGCTCGATTGGAGCCGCTGCAGCGACTGGCCCGCCAGGGGTAGCCGCTATCGCACTTGATTACTCGGGAATGCGAGAGAGTCGATCCGGCCGTGAGGCCGGAAAATGGATGATTTCCTGTGCCGTACGATAGAAAACGCCCAAGTCGAGTGAGATCCGAGCCCCTGGGCGAGGCTGGCCACCCTCGATCTTGCGCAGCGGCGCTGATCTGCCCGGGCCTGGTCAGCAGCTGCTGGCCAGCCTGGCGCGCAGCGTGAGATCCGAGCCCCTGGGCGAGGCTGGCCATCCTCGATTTCGCGCAGCGGCGCCTATCTGCCCGGGCCTGGTCAGCAGCAGCTGGCCAGCCCGGCGCGCAGCGTGAGATCCGAGCCCTGGGCGAGGCTGGCCACCCTCGATCTCGCGCAGCGGCGCCGATCTGCCCGGGCCTGGTCAGCGGCAGCTGGTCAGGCCGGCGCGCAGCGTGAGATCCGAGCCCCTGGGCGAGGCTGGCCACCCTCGATTTCACGCAGCGGCGCCGATCTGCCCGGGCCAACTGGTGGCGTCACCTGGTATCCCTGGTGGTGAGGTGGATCATCCTGCAAACAACGGATTCCGTGTGCCGTACGATAGAAAGCAAGCGGAGCGCGCAGGCCGAAGGCCGGAGGCGTGAGGATGGAAGCCCGAAGGGCCAAGACCCGGCGCGCTCTTTGCCGGGGCTTGGTTCACGACAGCCGACCCCCGAAGGGGGCACGCCCGGAAGCGGGGCCAGGATCGCAGGCGTTGCAACGTGATTGCTGGCGTTGAAGCCTTACAGCTCAATGCCGGTGTGTTTTTCGATCTGCTTCTTCGCGAAACCCTTCGCCAACTGACCCAAAAGCTCCAGTGTGAAGGCACCAGCTTTTTTCGCGCCGTCTCGGGTCATTGCCCATACCTCCTCGTCTCTGACCGAATCAACGAAATCGTGGCCTTCGCCGGTGAGAGCGCGGAAGTAAAAAAATCCGAACGTGGGGCGGGATCCTCCGGTATCAATCCATCGATTTTCGACAATCAGCATGTAGTGATACTCGACTTGCTCAGGCGTATAGCCTTCGATTGGAAAGTCTTCCCCGATGTGAGGCGAGCTGATTATGGCGCCGGGGGATTTGTCCCAATCCTCCAGTTTCAACATGATCACGCGAATCAAATCCATATCTCTGCGCATGGTCAGATCCTCCTAGACGTTCGGCGCCTTGGGCTGCGGGTAGGGCTTGGCCATCTCCCTGACCTGCTCGGCCAGCTCGGGGGGCAGCCACACCAGAACCGGAATGAGTTCGCTCGCGCCCTGCTCTTCCAGGATCGAGCGCACCCGCTTGACGGCGGCATGCGCGTTTTGCCGGGAAATGCCACGGGCGGTGGCCACGTCCTGAATCCGCTGGCCGTCCACCAGCACGGCTTTGGCTATCTCGACGGTCGCGATGGCCAGGCGCCGGGACGCGAAAACGGGCGCGATCTCCTTCCACTGCTCTTCGGTGTAAATCGGCTGCATTCAGTCGGTTCCTTGGGGTCAGTTATCGATCAGCCGCGGCTGATCTCGCCGTATACGTTGCCATATCTCGGCATGGGTGATGGTGGGCAAGGCAAGAAACGACCAGTATTGCCCTTTTGCACGGGCGTACACGCGCACCAGGTCGCCGATTTCTCGGCCCTGCAGGATGAAACTGTCGCCGGCGTCGCCGGCGTGGAAGTCGAGCACTTGGCCCCGGCTGAGCGCGTAGTCGTAGCGCGATTCGGTGACACGCTGCGGTCGCGTTCCGTGGGCGTTCTCCTGGGCCTGCAGGAACTCCGCTTCGTCGCCCAGTACCGCGCCTGGGTGCCTCACTCGGATCTCCTGCAGCATGAGCCAGCTGCAACGTGCGGCCCACGCATTCGGCGCGATTTCGCGGGCGTAGTCGATGATGGCGGTCTGTCCGGGTACATAGAAAACTTTTTGCATGGCGGCGCTCTCCCTACATGAGGAAGACCGGGCGCACTGCGCCCGGTCGGTTGCGATTACGCGGCTTGGCGCAGGTGCTGGGCCAGTACCCACAGGGCGCGGTTGAGCTTCACGTCCTGATCAATGCCGGTGACGGCGCGGGTAGTGGCGCGGCGGCCTTGCTTGGTGCGACCTCGCAGCCCGCCCTTGATGGTGTTTTCCTGTACGCGGTTGAAGGTGGACCAAAGGTCGCTGGCTGCATCCTCGCGGCGACGCGGGGCCAGCAGCTGGCTGGCAGTGACCGGCGCCGGTCCCTCGGCGGGATCGTAGCGGTAGGCCAGGGCCGCTTCGGCGAAGGCGTGCTGCAGGTCGCCGCCCAGCTGGACCTCCTTCATGGTCTCGCGCTGATCCTCGATCAGTGCGAACTGATTCAGCACTTCATAGGCGCCTTCGATGACCTCGCCGATGACGTTATGGCGCCCGCTGTGACGGACCTTCTGATCCATCGCCGCATCGCCCAGTACCAGGCCATTCGCGCAGACGAAGCGGAAGCAGCCGCCCATCATCTGATAGCTGCTGGTGCCGTCGTGGCTGTTCAGCAGAATGATTTCGTTCGCCTCCTTGGCCACGATGGTGTTTGCGTGGCGCAGGCGGATCATGTGCTTGGTGTGCTCGCGCTTGCCGCTGTTGCGGACGCGGGTCTGGCAAGCCATGAACGGCATGAACCCTTCGCCGCGGAGCGCTTCGAGTACGTCAACGGTGGGAATGTAGCGGTAGCGATCGGAGCGGCTTTCGTGCGCTTCCTCGGCAAAGATCGAGGGGGCCACGGTGGCGATTTCCTCATTCGAGAGCGGACGATCACCACGGATCATGCAGGGGTTACGGAAGTTGCTGGATAGACGCATTGTGAATCTCCTTCGCGATGTGCCCGGAGCGGTTGCCGCCGCTGGTTCCAGGCTGTCGAGCGGGATTGCTTCGACGGGATTAGTATCGCAAAAGGACGCGCCTAAGTCAACTATTAGTCAAATCCAATTTTACCATTTATCAGATATAGAAAGACCCGGTTTCCCGGGCCTCGTCTGACTGGGTTTCGACTGCCTTAGTCGAGATCGCCGCAACCACGCGGGCAGCAATCGAAGTCCAGGCCGTGGCAGCAAATGCCCACAGCGGCGTTTTCCTGCAGTAGTTCTTCAACCTCCCTGGGAGACATATAGCCGTATGCCTCGCGGGCATACTCGAACGCGGGTGCCACCCCGTCCGCATGTTCGTCTGTGCCGAACTCGTCGTTCATGCTGGAGCAAAAGGCTTGGTGAACCATCCCGTCATAGGTAGGGAAACGCTCGCAAGCTGCGCCGTACAGAGCCTCTACTCTGCGCTCCAGCGCCTCAATGCCGCTGACTCCTGGCCAGATTTTCCGGGCGAATCCCAAGAGATCGCCGGCAGTGAGCCAGTTGCTGACGCTGCTGATTGGAGCCTGGGCAGTGATAGTCATGTGAATCTCCTTCGCGATTTGCCCGGAGCGGTTGCCGCCGCTGGTTCCAGGCTGTCGAGCGGGATTGCTTCGACAGACTCAGTATCGCAAAGGGCTGATTCTGTGTCAACTATTAGTCAAATCCGATTGTACTAATTATGTTTCTCGCACGCGAGAATTTGGACTCCAAGGTTGCAGCTTGCGCGCTCTGCCGATCTGCTTTAATGCCGAGGTTTGGGCGCGGGAAACAAACGCTTTTCAGCAGCGACCGCGTAGCGGTTGCCTCCTTGCTCTTGGGAATGGAGTCACCCCCCTGCTCGGAGGATCTGCTCGGCAGCCATCGGTAGGACGCGGTAAGCCCGGACTATCCAGAGACAGGCCGCGTGCAAGGGGTCGTGGAATACCGCAGGGCGCTCGCGACCGAGGATATGCCGCGAAAGCCCCTTGCAGGCAAGGACTGGCGGCGGATAGGCCATTGGGGCGTCCGCTTCCTGCCGATGGCAGCTGAGCCCGCACAGGGGTAGGCCGGAACGACCGGCAAGCGGAGCGCGCAGGCCAGGGGCCGGAGACGTGAGGATGGAAGCCCGCAGGGCCGAGACCCGGCGCGCTCTTTGCCGGGGCTTGGTTCACGACAGCCGTCCCCCGGAGGGGGCACGCAAAGCCCTGGATCCTCCACGGCTGAGGTGCCACAGATTGAAGGCTGATTCAGGCCGAGCGCAGCTTCGGAAACTCGTTGGCCAGCGTCGGGCGGTCCGACCTCATCATGCTCCGGATGCCCCTTTCGAGATCATCCCGGCTAAGGCCCCACGATATCGCCAAGGCCCCTCGGATCTCCTCAACGGTAGCCGTCCGCAGCCAGGCCAAAACGTCTTGGTAGGGCTGGCCGCGTCCCTCGTTTCTGTCGTCCATGTCGAATCCTTAAATGTCCTTATCGTCGTCGTCCCCGCACAGCGAGCGGCACTGCTCTGCGCGGCGTAGCAAGTCGTCGCCATCCTCGGCGCAGAGGGAGGCAGCACCCTCGTACAACTCTGCTGCTGAATACCATTCTTTGCGTTGCTCGGCCAACCGTGCAGCTTCGTGAAGGGCCAGGCTAGAGCGTTGGGCTTTACTCAAGGTGAGGTCGCGGAACATGGTCGTTCTCCTTCGCGTGCCCGGGGACGGTTGCCGCCGTCGGGTCCCGGTTGGTGGTGTGCCCCGCACGGGGGCACGGTCGTCAAGCTACGTTTTCATGGGCGCTGGCCAGCGAGAGGCTGACAGCGATAGGGCGCACCCATACGGGCGTGCTGCTGAGCAGGAAGGTCTCCCCTTGCTTGGCCAGCAAAAGGGTTTGTGCCATGACTCCGGCGATAGCCTCGGCAGCTTTCGGCGGGACGGCGTTACCGATCCGCTCGCACCATGCCTGATCGCTCAGGCCATCCAGTTCGAGTTGTTCTTCCGGATCGACCAGGCTTTGCAGCGCTGCCTTCTCCAGCGTGGTGAACGGTCGGTGCCAGGTGCCATCGAGGCTTCTGATAACGCAGGTCAGTCGATCACTGGCCGCCGGCATGCGCGGATCGGCAACGCTCCAGCGTCCGTTGTCGAGGCGCGCCCTGGCGGAGACGGCTCCGGCTGTCTTATCCCACGGCACGACGCCGTAGTGGCCGCCTGTGAGGTAGGCGTCGCCCTTCACGCGGCGCAGGCCGGTGCGCGGATCCTGAACAGCGAAAGCGCCCTGCCCTGTCGTGCTGCCGGCGATCACTGTCCGGGCCGAGCCGGTCCAGCGGGTCACGTTGTACTTCCCGTGGCCACCAGCTGCGCCGCGAGGATCTGCGACGCTAAAGGTGCCCTGCCCTGGCGACTTGATGCCGATGATGGCGCCGGTCGGATCGGACCAGCGCCGTACGCCATATTGCTGGTACTGGGCGGCGCTCGCGGGACTGCGTGGATCCGCGACAGAGAATGCACCGTTGGTGGGGCCTGTCTGGCCAGCGATGGTGCCCACGGAATCCTCCCAGCCGCGCACACCGAGATAACCCGAATAGGCTTCCGGCACGATCACGAAATCACGCAGATGGCCATCTTCGACGGCCAACTGGTCGAGGCTCCGCCAATCCTTGCCTGCCTCTACCAGGGCGAGCCTGACCCATGTTTTCCATTGGAGCGCGGGAATACGGTGCATGGGACCGGCGCGCTCGATGTCGCCAGGCAATGGCATGCGGCCCAGCAGCGAGCCGACAGATTGCAGCGTTCGCTTTTCGGGTTCGTAGAGGAACGGCGGCACCTTCTCGACGTGGCGAGCCACCAGCAGGAAGCGTTTACGGTGCTGGGCCAGGCCGCCCAGCTCGCCGCAGTCGTGGGTGGTCTCGTTCACGGCGTAGCCGAAGAAACTCAGTACCTGGGCGATCTGGTCAAGCAGGTGACGACCTCGGGTGGCCAGGCGCGGCACGTTCTCGAACACGATCAAGCTGACCGGGTTGTGTTGCCAGGCTTCGCACATGAGCCACACACAGCGCAGCGTCAGTTCGTTGAGCGCCTGATACTTCGGCGTCTGGCTCAGGGTCTCGGACAATAGACCGGAGGCACCTTTGCAGGGGCTGCTGATGAACACCACATCAGGATCTTGGAAGCCCGCTGCGCGCCGAATGTCTGCCGGTGTCGCCTCCCGCCATTCGGCAGGAGGTTCCTTGCCGTGAAAGTCGGTGTATTGCTCGCGGGTGAAGAGGTCCATTTGGGTGCCAGGCACGCCGGCAATGCGGCCGAAGTCGCGCAGCGCGCCGGGGTTCACGTCCACCCCGCCGATGCAACGCCAATCGGCCTGGAGGTGGCCGACCACTTCCCTGTTCTGGTTGAAGCCTTTGGCGCCACCTCCGATGCCACAGCAGAAGTGAAAGTGCTTGAGCACATATCTTGTGAGCATGATCGTCTTCCGTCACGGGTGCCCGGACGCAGGGTCCGGGCAGGCTGTGGGTCACAGGGCGCGGGCGGTTGCCTTGGCCATGTCGCGGAAAATCTCGGCGTGCAGCTCCAGCGGGAACTCGGCCAGGACTTCGCGCTGTCCGGTCGTGTTGCGCAGCGCGACGACGGTGTAGAGGGTCACGGAAGACGGGATTTGCCCTGGGCGGGTCTGAAAGGAGGGTTCAACGGCGAAGCCGTTGAATTCGCGAAGCTGCGCGGCTTCGCTGAAATAGATCAGGTGGGTTTCGGTAGCCATGGTGGATCTCCTTCGCAATGTGCCCGGAGCGGTTGCCGCCGCTGGTTCCAGGCTGTCGAAGCGGAATTGCTTCGACGGATTCAGTATCGCAAAGGCTTGAACAAAAGTCAACTATAAGTCAAATCCGTTTTGACTAATAATCTTAAGCCCATAGTTCCAGTTGCTCGACCTCGATGCTCACAGTGGGGATCACCTGCGACCGGGAGTCCAGCGCGTTGTCCGGATCTCGCAGGGTGTCGGACAGCCTGGCGAACCGTGCTCGATCCCCCTCCCCGCGCTTCACGTTGAATGCTTCATCCACCACGCCATTGATCCTGGCCCACTGATTCCAGGCGAAGCTACGGCCCAGCCCTACCGTTGTCGTCGTGCTGGGAAAGCTGTCGGCATTTCGCACCAGGTCTTCCCATGAGGCGCCGAACTCCACCGCGTCGAATCGGCTGTGCTTGCCGGTGAGTGCCTGCCGCTCCAGAAGCAAGGCCCGCTCCAGCAATTGGGGATGATGGGCGGCCAGCCAGTACAGCTCCCAATGCTTGGACGCGGGACAGAAGAAGCACGCCGACTTGATCGGCACCCGGTCGGCGCCGAGGGCCTGGGTGATGGCTCGCACGCAATGGCGGCGAGCCCAACGGATCAGTTGCAGCGGATAGACATAATCGAAGTCGGCATCCGCTGGCTTGAGGCACTGCGAGCGTCGCAGGTCAGCCCTTCCGCAGTCGTAGCCGATCAGCTTGACGATCCGTTGGCCGGTTGCTGTCGCCTGCTGCCAGAGCGGGTGCGGGGCTCGTGCGTTCGGCCCGGAGCGAGCGCCTTTGATGAACTGGTCCTGTGGCACCTGCTTCCACTTCACCGAACAGGATTTCATGCCAAAGGCGAGGCTGGGCAAGGTCTCGTTGGCCATACAGTTGCCGTAGAGATCCTGGTAACCCGTCGTCGGCTTGGGCACCTTCCGGCAGACGCTGACGGTCGGCCATCCCCAGCCACGCAGCACAGTATTCATCGCCTCGACATGGGCCAGGGTTTCCGGCTTCTCGGCGCCGGTGTCGGCAAAGGTGATGAGGTCGGGCCGCAGGCCCGCTGCGTGCAAGGCAACGAGCATGGCGGTCGAATCCACACCGGATCCGAAGCATACGGCCAGGAGCCGGCCAGCCAGCGCCGTGTGCAGGGTTTCGATTTGGTCCAGGGACAATACGGGCTGAGCGCCGTCCACCGGACAGCCGCGGCTAATCGCGTTCATGGATGCTCCTTCGCGGTGCCCGGGCGGTTGCCGCCGCTGATCCGGGCACTGGGGGTGGTTTACTGGGTGTCGTCGCCTTCGAGTTCACTCAGGCTGGGTGCCAGGTCGATGACCGCAGGTCCATCGGCAGGGCCTGTCACCTCGAATACGCAGGCGCTTCCAGGCTGACCCGCTGCGATCTCCGATTTGAAGTAGGCCAGGGCGCAGGCCTCGGCGGCGGCCAGGTGGTCGCCGTCCACGTCGATGTCAATTTCCCAGACCACGCGGTAATGGGGCATTCGGGGGATCTCCTTCGCTAGGCCGGGCGGTTGCCGCCGCTGATCCGGCTTGTGGTTATTCGCCTTTGAAGTACCCGGCGCGCTGCTCCAGCTCGCGGGCAATCAGCTCATCCGCGAAGAGCGGTGCCTGCTTGTCTATGCGCCGCGCTAGGTTTTTTCGCCTTACTCGCGCTTTGGCTTCCACGCTCCAGCGCTTGCCGGTTTCGGTGCCGGGAAAATCGAGACAGACGCCGTAACCCACTGGGCGAGACTCCCACGCGGCGCGCATCGCTTCTGGCATTCGCTCGCCGGCTGGGGCCTCGATCACCAGCAGCTCAAATTCCCCCGGACACGGAACGTGCCGCAGGCACCACCGCAACGAGTAGCGCCACATCAGCGGCGCTATCGGCTGGGCTGGGGACGCCATCAATCGAGATCCCACTTCGCCTGGTCGTATCCCGCGAGCTTGCTCATGGCCGAAAGGCGAAGGCCATGCAGCGTGAGGAAGGCGCTGGTGGTGTAGTAATCAGGATTCTGCTCGGACTGGTACTCAAGGCAGCTCATCAGCTTGAGGACTTCCACCGCCGAAGGCTTGCGGACCGTTTCGTCCAGCTCGAACCGTTCGGCTTGGAGCGTTTCACGCGGGTAACGGTGCTGCACGGAGCGGATGTTCTCGTCCAGCAGCTGCTGGCCCTGGCTGGTGAGGATCTGGCGAGTGGCGTCGTCCGGCTTGCCGACGCAAGCAAACATGACGATGGCGGAAATGTGGCTTTGGCTGACGACGTAGGCGCTCATGAAATTCTCCTTCGCGATCTGCCCGGAGCGGTTGCCGCCGCTGGTTCCAGGCTGCCGAGGCGGTATTGCTTCGACGGATTCAGTATCGCAAATGGGCACCCGCATGTCAACTATTAGTAAAATCCGAATAGACATTTATTTTACTTCTCGCATGCGAGAATCTTGCTAGATTGTGATTTATAAGCTACAATTGTCTCATGAAAACGATTAAACAAACCGCCACTTTCAGGAACTGGGAACGTAAGCTGAAAGACAAGCAGGCGAAAGCAATCATCGCTGCGCGGGTCTTTCGGGTTGCGAACGGATTGCTCGGTGATGTCCAGCCAGTCGGCCAGGGCATCAGCGAACTCCGCATTCATCATGGTCCCGGCTATCGTGTGTATTTTCAGCAGCGCGGGGACCAGCTGGTCCTGTTGTTGTGTGGTGGAGACAAAAGCAGCCAAGCGCGGGACATCGAGACCGCCAAAGCACTGGCCAGCCAGTGGAGTGATGACGAATGAAAGAGAAAATTTTCGACTACGATCCCGCCGATGCCCTCACGGACCCGGCGTCCATCGCTGTCTTCCTGGAAGACGCTTTCGAGACTGGCGACGCCGCCTACATCGCCAAGGCCCTGGGCGTTGTCGCCCGTGCCAAAGGGATGGGTGAGATTGCCAAGGAATCGGGCTTGTCCCGTGAAAACCTGTACCGCTCGTTTTCAGAAAACGGCAATCCGACCCTGAAAACCATGTTGGCCGTCATGCAGGCTGTCGGCCTGGATCTGACCGCCCGCGTCCATATCACTCCAGCACACTAACGGGCGGCCTGACGCGCAGAAAATCGAGACACCGACGCGCTTGGCCCTTGCCGTTTGCTGCTCTTGCCGATCTGCTTTAATGCCGAGGTTTGGGCGCGGGAAACAAACGCTTTTCAGCAGCGGCCGCGTAGCGGTTGCCTCCTTGCTCTTGGGAATGGAGTCACCCCCCTGCTCGGAGGATCTGCTCGGCAGCCTTCGGTAGGACGCGGTAAGCCCGGACTATCCAGAGACAGGCCGCGTGCAAGGGGTCGTGGAATACCGCAGGGCGCTCGCGACCGAGGATATGCCGCGAAAGCCCCTTGCAGGCAAGGACTGGCGGCGGATAGGCCATTGGGGCGTCCGCTTCCT
>NZ_JAVHTY010000010.1 GCF_031085165.1 Pseudomonas sp. 102515
CCTGATCGCTCCGATCGCGATGGAAGACGGTCTGCGTTTCGCCATCCGTGAAGGCGGTCGTACCGTCGGCGCCGGCGTGGTTGCCAAGATCATCGAGTAATCGATTGATCTGAAACGAAAAAAGGCCCTTCGGGGCCTTTTTTCTTGCCTGGTGAAATTGACAGATGGCAAAAGAGGCGTTCTTGACAGCCGCTGGCGACATCCTTAGAATTGCGCCTCCTTTAATCGGGCACCTTTTTGTCCGAGAGGAAAGCTTGGAGTCTGAGGTCAAATGCAAAATCAACAAATCCGTATTCGGTTGAAGGCTTTTGATCATCGCCTGATCGATCAATCCACCCAGGAAATCGTAGAAACTGCGAAACGTACTGGTGCTCAGGTGCGTGGTCCGATTCCTCTGCCTACCCGCAAGGAACGTTACACAGTGCTGATTTCTCCGCACGTCAACAAGGACGCTCGTGACCAGTACGAAATTCGTACCCATAAGCGTGTGCTCGACATCGTTCAGCCCACCGACAAGACCGTCGATGCGCTGATGAAGCTCGATCTCGCCGCTGGCGTTGAAGTGCAAATCAGCCTCGGCTGAGACCGTCAAGGTTTCAGTCGTGTAACGCTCTGAAATGGGCGGCCATAGCGGGTGAAAGCCCCGTACACTCAAGAGGTTCTCAACATGACGATTGGTTTAGTCGGTCGTAAATGCGGTATGACCCGCGTTTTCACCGAAGAAGGCGTTTCCGTTCCGGTCACGGTCATTGAGATCGAGCCGAATCGCGTAACCCAATTCAAGAGCGAAGAAACCGATGGCTATCGCGCCATTCAGGTAACCGTGGGCGAGCGTCGTGCTTCCCGCGTGACCAAGGCGCAAGCCGGTCACTTCGCCAAGGCCAGCGTTGCTGCTGGTCGTAGCGTCCTCGAATTCCGCCTGGAAGACGGTGAGTACAAGGCAGGTGACGAAGTCACCGTGGCCCTGTTCGAAGCCGGTCAGATGGTTGATGTCACTGGTCAGTCCAAAGGTAAGGGCTACGCCGGTACCATCAAGCGCTGGAACTTCCGTGGTCAGGACAACACCCACGGTAACTCCGTTTCCCACCGTGCACCTGGTTCCATCGGCCAGTGCCAGACTCCTGGTCGAGTGTTCAAGGGCAAGAAAATGTCCGGTCACCTGGGTGCGGAGCGTGTAACCGTTCAGTCGCTGGAAGTCGTGCGTGTAGACGCCGAGCGCAACCTGCTGCTGGTAAAGGGTGCCGTCCCCGGCGCGCCGGGTGGTGACGTGATCGTGCGTCCCGCTGTCAAGGCCCGTGGTTGAGAGGAGAGAGAACATGCAACTCAATGTGAATGGCTCTCAAGCTATCGAAGTCTCTGAGCACACCTTCGGCGGTGAATTCAACGAGACCCTGGTTCACCAGGCAGTCGTGGCCTACATGGCTGGCGGTCGTCAGGGCACCCGTGCCCAGAAGACCCGTTCGGAGGTCCGTGGCGGCGGCAAGAAGCCCTGGCGTCAGAAGGGCAGCGGTCGTGCCCGTGCCGGTACCATCCGCAGCCCCATCTGGCGCTCCGGTGGCGTGGCGTTCGCAGCCAAGCCCCAGGATCACAGCCAGAAGCTGAACAAGAAGATGTACCGCGCTGCACTGCGCTCCATCCTCGCCGAGCTGGTCCGTCTGGATCGTCTGGTCGTGGTTGACGACTTCGCCGTCGACGCGCCCAAGACCAAGACCCTGGTCAGCAAGCTGGACGGCCTGGGCCTGAGCGACGTGCTGATCGTGACCGACGCTGTCGACCAGAATCTGTATCTGGCCGCCCGCAACCTGCCTTTCGTCGACGTGCGTGATGTCCAGGGTTCCGACCCGGTCAGCCTGATCGCCTACGACAAGGTACTGGTCACTGTGTCCGCCGTGAAGAAATTCGAGGAGCTGCTGGCATGAACCAGGAACGCGTATTCAAAGTGCTGCTTGGCCCGCACATCTCCGAGAAGGCCACCATGCTGGCGGACAGCCAGAAGCAGTTCGTATTCAAGGTTGCCACCGATGCAACCAAGCTGGAAATCAAGAAGGCCGTCGAGCAGCTGTTCGAGGTCAAGGTTCGCAGCGTCAGCACCCTGAACGTCCAGGGCAAGACCAAGCGTACCGCTCGTGGTCTGGGCAAGCGTAACGACTGGAAAAAAGCGTACATCGCGCTCCAGCCGGGCCAGGATCTCGACTTTTCCAGCAGCGCCGAGTAATCAGGGGGCATCATGGCAATCGTAAAATGCAAGCCGACCTCCGCTGGCCGCCGCTTTGTGGTCAAGGTGGTCAACTCCGATCTGCACAAAGGCGCGCCTTACGCTCCTTTGCTGGAGAAGAAGAGCAAGTCCGGCGGCCGTAACAACAATGGTCGTATCACCACTCGCCACATCGGCGGTGGTCACAAGCAGCACTATCGTCTGGTCGATTTCCGTCGCAACAAGGATGGTATCCCAGCCGTCGTTGAGCGCATCGAATACGATCCGAACCGTACTGCACACATCGCTCTGCTGAAGTACGCCGATGGCGAGCGTCGCTACATCATCGCTCCCAAGGGCGTTGCTGCCGGTGACCAGCTGCTGTCCGGCGCTGGCGCGCCCATCAAGGCGGGCAACAACCTGCCGCTGCGTAACGTGCCGGTCGGTAGCACCATCCACGGTATCGAGCTGAAGCCTGGCAAAGGCGCTCAGATCGCTCGCTCCGCGGGTACCTCCGCTCAGCTGGTCGCCCGTGAAGGCGCCTACGTCACCGTGCGTCTGCGCAGCGGTGAAATGCGCAAGGTGCTGTCCGAGTGCCGTGCCACCCTGGGCGAAGTGTCCAATGGTGAGCACAGCCTGCGCTCGCTGGGTAAGGCCGGCGCCACCCGCTGGCGTGGCGTGCGTCCGACCGTTCGTGGTGTTGCCATGAACCCGGTCGATCACCCGCATGGTGGTGGTGAAGGTCGTACTTCCGGTGGCCGTCATCCGGTTTCGCCGTGGGGCGTCAAGACCAAGGGTCTCAAGACGCGCTCCAACAAGCGTACCGACAAGATGATTGTCCGTCGCGGCAAGTAATCAGTAGAGGATTCGACTGTGCCCCGTTCTCTGAAGAAAGGTCCTTTTATCGATCTTCACCTGTTGAAGAAGATCGAAGTCGCGGTGGAAAAGAACGAACGCAAACCGATCAAGACCTGGTCGCGTCGTTCGATGATCCTGCCGCAGATGGTCGGTCTGACCATCGCTGTGCACAACGGTCGTCAACATGTCCCCGTTCTGGTGAACGAAGACATGGTCGGCCACAAACTCGGCGAGTTCGCTGCTACCCGCACCTATCGCGGTCATGCGGCTGACAAGAAAGCCAAGCGTTAAGGGGTAAGGAAGATGGAAGTAGCCGCTAAGCTGTCGGGCGCTCGTATCTCCGCCCAGAAAGCCCGCTTGGTCGCCGACCAGATCCGCGGGAAGAAGGTGGGCGAAGCGCTCAACCTGTTGACTTTCAGCAGCAAGAAAGCCGCTGAAATCATGAAGAAGGTGCTGGAGTCGGCTGTTGCCAACGCCGAGCACAATGAAGGCGCCGACGTGGACGACCTGAAGGTTTCCACTGTCTTCGTAAACGAAGGTCGTTCGCTCAAGCGCATCATGCCGCGTGCCAAAGGTCGTGCTGATCGCATCGTGAAGCGGTCTTGCCATATCACGGTCAAGGTTGCGGACAAGTAACGGAGTCGATCAGATGGGTCAGAAAGTACATCCCAATGGCATTCGCCTGGGTATCGTCAAGGAGCACACTTCGGTCTGGTACGCGGATAAGCGCACTTATGCGGACTATCTGCTGGCCGACCTGAAGGTTCGTGAGTACCTCCAGGACAAACTAAAAAGCGCGTCCGTAAGCCGTATCGATATTCATCGCCCGGCTCAAACCGCACGCATCACCATCCACACCGCCCGTCCCGGTATCGTGATCGGCAAGAAAGGTGAGGATGTCGAGAAGCTGCGTCAGGACCTGACCGCAAGAATGGGTGTGCCCGTGCACATCAACATCGAAGAGATCCGCAAGCCGGAGCTCGACGGTGCCCTGGTTGCGCAGAGCGTTGCGCAGCAGCTTGAGCGTCGTGTGATGTTCCGTCGCGCCATGAAGCGCGCCGTGCAGAACGCGATCCGCATTGGTGCCAAAGGCATCAAGATTCAGGTGAGCGGTCGTCTGGGCGGTGCTGAAATCGCCCGTACCGAGTGGTATCGCGAAGGTCGTGTGCCCCTGCACACCCTGCGTGCCGATATCGACTACGCCACTGCGGAAGCTCACACCACTTACGGTGTGATCGGTGTGAAGGTCTGGATCTTCAAGGGTGAGGTCATTGGTGGCCGCCAGGAAGAGCTCAAGCCCGTCGCCCCGGCTCCGCGCAAAAAAGCTGCTGCTAAGTAAGGAGTACGCAACATGCTGCAACCCAAGCGTACAAAATTCCGCAAGCAGATGACCGGCCACAACCGTGGTCTGGCTCATCGCGGTAGCAAGGTCAGCTTCGGCGAGTACGCGCTGAAGGCTGTCGGCCGTGGCCGTCTGACCGCTCGCCAGATCGAATCCGCACGTCGTGCGCTGACCCGTCACGTGAAGCGTGGCGGCAAGATCTGGATCCGCGTCTTCCCTGACAAGCCTGTCACCAAGAAGCCTCTCGAAGTGCGGATGGGTAAAGGTAAGGGTAGTGTCGAGTACTGGGTAGCCCAGATCCAGCCGGGCAAGGTCCTGTACGAGATCGAGGGTGTTTCCGAGGATCTGGCTCGTCAGGCATTCGCCCTGGCCGCTGCCAAGCTTCCGCTCGAAACCTCCTTTGTTAAGCGGACGGTGATGTGATGAAAGCGAAAGATTTGCGTGAGAAATCCGTAGAGGAGCTGAACGAGCAGCTTCTCAACCTGCTGCGTGACCAGTTCAATCTGCGTATGCAGAAGGCAACTGGCCAGTTGGGTCAGTCTCACATGCTCTCGCAAGTGAAGCGCGACATCGCTCGCGTCAAGACTGTGCTGAACCAGCAAGCAGGTAAGTGATCATGGCTGAAGCTGAAAAAACTGTCCGTACGCTGACCGGCCGAGTGGTCAGCGACAAGATGGACAAAACCGTCACCGTACTGATCGAGCGTCGCGTCAAGCACCCGATCTACGGCAAATACGTGAAGCGTTCCACCAAGCTGCACGCTCACGACGAAACCAATCAGTGCCGCATTGGTGACCTGGTCACCATTCGCGAAACCCGCCCGCTGGCCAAGACCAAGGCGTGGACCCTGGTTGACGTCGTCGAGCGCGCCGTTCAGGTATAAGGGTAGAGAGCCATGATCCAGACTCAATCCATGCTTGACGTCGCCGACAACAGCGGCGCTCGTCGCGTGATGTGCATCAAGGTGCTCGGCGGTTCCCACCGCCGTTACGCCGGCATTGGCGACATCATCAAAGTCACCGTCAAGGAAGCAATTCCGCGCGGCAAGGTGAAGAAAGGTCAGGTGATGACTGCAGTCGTCGTGCGTACCAAGCACGGCGTCCGCCGCACTGACGGTTCCATCATCCGCTTCGACGGCAACGCCGCGGTTCTGCTGAACAACAAGCAAGAGCCGATTGGCACCCGTATCTTTGGGCCGGTGACCCGTGAACTTCGCTCCGAGAAGTTCATGAAGATCGTCTCCCTTGCCCCCGAAGTGCTGTAAGGAGTAGCCGACATGCAAAAGATTCGTCGTGACGACGAGGTAATCGTCATTGCCGGCAAGGACAAGGGCAAGCGTGGCAAGGTGCTGAAGGTGCTCGCCGATGACCGTCTGGTCGTTGGTGGGGTCAACCTGATCAAGCGCCACACCAAGCCCAACCCCATGCTGGGTGTTCAGGGTGGCATCGTAGAGAAAGAAGCTCCTCTGCATGTCTCCAACGTTGCTATTTTCAACTCCGAGACCAACAAGGCTGACCGCGTTGGTTTCAAAGTCGAAGACGGCAAGAAGATTCGTATCTTCAAGTCGACCCAAAAAGCGGTCCAGGCCTGAAGCTGCTAGGTAGATCACCATGGCTCGATTGAAAGAGATTTATCGGAAGGAAATCGCGCCCAAGCTGAAAGAGCAGCTTCAGCTGGGTAACGTGATGGAAGTTCCGCGCATCACCAAGATCACCTTGAACATGGGTCTGGGCGAAGCGGTCGGTGACAAGAAGATCATCGACAACGCTGTAGCTGACCTGGAAAAGATCGCTGGTCAAAAGCCGGTCGTGACTTATGCCCGCAATTCCATTGCTGGCTTCAAGATTCGCGAAGGCTGGCCGATCGGCGTCAAGGTGACCCTGCGTAGCGATCGCATGTATGAATTCCTGGATCGTCTGCTGTCCATCTCCCTGCCGCGCGTGCGTGACTTCCGCGGCCTGAATGCCAAGTCCTTCGATGGTCGTGGCAACTACAGCATGGGCGTGAAAGAGCAGATCATCTTCCCGGAAATCGATTACGACAAGATCGATGCGCTGCGTGGTATGGACATCACCCTGACCACCACCGCTCGTACCGACGAGGAAGGCCGTGCGCTGCTGCGTGCGTTCAACTTCCCGTTCCGTAACTGATTGAGGTCTTCAGATGGCTAAGCAAAGCATGATTAACCGCGAGCTGAAGCGTCAGCAGACGGTTGCCAAGTACGCCAAGAAGCGCGCCGAGCTGAAGGCGACCATCGGTAATGTCAACGCCTCCCCCGAGGACCGTTGGAATGCCCAGGTCGCCCTGCAGAAGCAGCCCCGTGACGCCAGCGCCAGCCGCATGCGTAACCGCTGCCGCTTGACCGGTCGTCCGCACGGCGTGTACCGCAAGTTCGGTCTGTCCCGCATCAAGCTGCGTGAAGCAGCCATGCGCGGTGACGTGCCCGGCCTGGTGAAGGCCAGCTGGTAACAGCTAGCGCCTTTCATCGCGGTAATTGAATCAAGCCCCTTTTGGGGCTTGATTCGTTTCAGGCCGATCTCTAGAATGCTCGGCTCGCCCGAATCGGCCTATTGCCGAGGGGTGATTTTGAGAGCCGGTAGGCTCAATTTCTGTATTAGGAGCTAATAGCCCATGAGTATGCAGGACCCGTTAGCAGACATGCTAACTCGTATCCGTAATGCCCAGATGGCTGAAAAGGCCGTTGTGAGCATGCCTTCTTCCAAGCTGAAGGCTGCCGTTGCCAAAGTCCTCAAGGACGAAGGTTACATCGCGGATTTTCAGGTCAGCGCGGAATCCAAGCCGTCGCTGTCCATCGAGCTGAAGTACTTCGAAGGCAAGCCTGTCATCGAAGAGCTGAAGCGTAGCAGCCGTCCCGGTCTGCGCCAGTACAAAGCCGTTGACCAGCTGCCGAAAGTGCGTGGCGGTCTGGGCGTGTCGATCGTTTCCACCAACAAAGGTGTGATGACTGATCGCGCAGCCCGTGCTGCTGGTGTTGGCGGCGAAGTGCTCTGCACAGTCTTCTAAGGGGAATCAGCATGTCTCGCGTTGCTAAAAACCCTGTAAGACTGCCTGCAGGCGTCGAAGTTAATCTGGCCGGTCAGGCGCTTTCGATCAAGGGTGCCAAGGGCGCTCTGGAGCTGAAGGTCCATCCGTCCGTTGAAGTCACTCAAGAGTCCGGTGAGCTGCGTTTCGCTGCTCGCAATGGCGATCAGCAGACCCGTGCGATGGCCGGCACTACCCGTGCCCTGGTCAACAACATGGTGGTCGGCGTCAGCCAGGGCTTCGAGCGCAAGCTGCAACTGGTCGGTGTGGGCTACAAGGCCCAGGCCAAAGGTCAGGTGCTGAACCTCGCTCTGGGCTTCTCTCACCCCGTGGACTACGACCTGCCGCAAGGCATCACCGCAGAAACCCCCAACCAGACCGAAATCCTGATCAAGGGTATCGACAAGCAGCTGGTCGGCCAGGTTGCGGCTGAGATTCGTGGTTTCCGTCCGCCGGAGCCTTACAAGGGCAAGGGTGTACGGTATGCCGACGAAGTCGTCCACCGTAAAGAAGCCAAGAAAAAGTAGGGCATAGCAAATGACCGTCAAGAAAGAAACCCGACTGCGTCGCGCTCGCAAGGCTCGCCTGAAGATGCGCGAGCTGGAAGTGGTCCGTCTGTGCGTGTACCGCTCTTCCCAGCACATCTATGCCCAGGTCATCGCGGCCGATGGCAGCAAGGTCCTGGCCAGCGCTTCTACGCTGGACAAAGAACTGCGCGAAAGCGCTACCAGCAACGTCGAGGCGGCCAAGAAAGTTGGTCTGCTGGTCGCCGAGCGTGCCAAGGCCGCTGGCGTTACCCAGGTGGCCTTTGATCGTTCTGGCTTCAAGTACCATGGTCGCGTCAAAGCGCTGGCCGACGCTGCTCGTGAAGGCGGGCTGGAGTTCTAAGTCATGGCAAATAACGATCAAAAGCGCGACGAAGGCTATATCGAGAAGCTGGTTCAAGTTAACCGCGTAGCCAAAACCGTGAAAGGCGGCCGTATCTTCGCCTTCACCGCTCTGACCGTGGTTGGCGATGGCAAAGGCCGCGTTGGCTTCGGCCGTGGCAAGGCCCGTGAAGTGCCTGCCGCCATCCAGAAGGCTATGGAAGCTGCTCGCCGCAACATGATCCAGGTGGATCTGAACGGCACCACCCTGCAGTACCCGGTCAAGGCCGCTCATGGCGCCTCCAAGGTGTACATGCAGCCCGCTTCCGACGGTACCGGCATCATCGCCGGTGGTGCCATGCGCGCCGTCCTTGAAGTCGCTGGTGTGCAGAACGTCCTGGCCAAGTGCTACGGCTCCACCAACCCGGTAAACGTTGTGTACGCGACCTTCGAAGGTCTCAAGCACATGCAGGCGCCGGAAGCTGTTGCCGCCAAGCGTGGCAAGAGCGTCGAGGAGATTCTCTGATCATGGCTAACGCAACCGTCAAGGTCACGCTGATCAAGAGCGTCCACGGCCGTCTGGCCAATCACAAGGCTTGCGTCAAGGGTCTCGGCCTGCGTCGCATCGGTCACACCGTCGAAGTTCAGGACACCCCTGAAAATCGCGGCATGATCAACAAGGCCTACTACCTTCTGCGTGTGGAGGGTTAAGTCATGAAACTGAATGATCTGCGTTCCGCTCCCGGCGCTCGCCGCGAGAAGCTGCGTCCCGGTCGTGGTATCGGTAGCGGCCTGGGCAAGACCGGTGGCCGCGGCCACAAGGGTCTGACCTCCCGTTCCGGTGGCAAGGTTGCCCCCGGTTTCGAGGGTGGCCAGCAGCCGCTGCACCGTCGTCTGCCGAAGTTCGGCTTCGTCTCGCTGAAAGCCCTGGACCGTGCCGAGGTTCGTACCTCCGAGCTGGCCAAGGTCGATGTCGATGTGGTCGATCTGCAGGCGCTGAAAGACGCCAACGTGATCAGCCGTGACATCAAGCGTGTCAAGGTTGTGCTGTCCGGCGACGTCACTCGTGCCGTCACCCTGAAAGGCATTCGTGCCACCAAGGGCGCACGTGCAGCCATCGAAGCAGCTGGCGGCAAGATCGAGGAATAAATGGCTAAGCAAGGTGCTCTCTCTGCGCTCAGCAAGACCGGTGGTATGTCCGAGCTGTGGACCCGCCTCCGATTCCTGTTCCTGGCGATCATCGTCTACAGGATCGGTGCGCACATCCCTGTTCCGGGTATCAATCCCGATCAGCTGGCCGCACTGTTCAGGCAGAACGAGGGGACCATTCTTAGCCTCTTCAACATGTTCTCTGGCGGTGCGTTGGAGCGGATGAGCATCTTTGCACTGGGGATCATGCCGTACATCTCGGCCTCGATCATCATGCAGCTGCTTACCGCCATCAGCCCACAGCTGGAGCAATTGAAGAAAGAGGGTGAGTCTGGTCGTCGCAAGATCAGCCAGTACACCCGTTACGGCACGCTGGTTCTGGCGCTCGTTCAGGCCACCGGGATGTCGGTAGGACTCGCCAGTCAGGGTGTCGCGTTCAGCGTGGGCTTCAGCTTCTATTTCGTCGCTGTCACCACGTTTGTCGCCGGCGCGCTGTTCATGATGTGGCTGGGTGAGCAGATCACCGAGCGCGGTATCGGCAATGGCATCTCGATGCTGATCTTCGCCGGTATCGTCGCGGGCTTGCCTCGCGCCATCGGTCAGTCCTTCGAGTCGGCACGGCAGGGCGATATCAACATCTTCGCGCTGATCATGGTGGGTGTGGTGGCGGTTGCCATCATCGCCTTCGTGGTGTTCATCGAGCGTGGGCAGCGTCGTATCGCCGTGCACTACGCCAAGCGTCAGCAGGGTCGCAAGGTCTTCGCGGCGCAGAACAGCCATCTGCCGCTCAAGGTGAACATGGCTGGGGTCATCCCGGCGATCTTCGCCAGCAGCATCCTGCTGTTCCCGGCGTCGCTCGGTTCGTGGTTCGGTCAGTCCGAAGGTCTCGGCTGGTTGCAGGACGTGGCTCAGGCCATCGCTCCCGGTCAGCCGCTGAACATCTTGCTGTTTAGTGCAGGGATCATCTTCTTCTGCTTCTTCTATACGGCGCTGATGTTCAACCCCAAGGACGTGGCCGAGAACCTGAAGAAATCCGGAGCGTTCATTCCGGGTATTCGTCCTGGTGAGCAGTCCGCGCGCTATATCGATGGCGTGCTGACCCGGCTGACCATGTTCGGTGCCCTGTACATGACGGCGGTGTGCTTGTTGCCCCAGTTCCTGGTGGTCGCGGCGAACGTGCCGTTCTATCTCGGTGGGACGTCGTTGCTGATCGTGGTGGTAGTGGTCATGGACTTCATGTCCCAGGTCCAATCCCATCTCGTATCTCATCAATACGAGTCCCTGATGAAGAAAGCCAACCTGAAGGGCTACGGCGGCGGCATGATGCGCTGATCCGTTACCCGTAAGGTTAGAGGAGTTGTCATGAAAGTTCGTGCATCGGTCAAGAAGCTGTGCCGTAACTGCAAGATCATTCGCCGCGAAGGCGTCGTGCGCGTGATCTGCAGCGCTGAACCGCGTCACAAGCAGCGCCAAGGCTGAGTGTGAATCACGCGTCTAACCCGGCAGCTAGTGTGCTGCCGGGTTGATCATTTGTTCCTACAGCGTTAATATCGCGCGCCCTTTTCTTGGCTTCCGGGGCGTCGGTAGCTGTCAATTGGAGTTTTTCTGAATGGCCCGTATTGCAGGCGTCAACATTCCAGATAACAAACACACTGTTATCTCGCTGACCTACATCTATGGTGTCGGTCGCACCACCTCTCAGAAGATCTGCGCGGCCACCGGCATCCAGCCGACCGCCAAGATCAAAGAACTGAGCGACGAGCAGGTCGATCAGCTGCGTAACGAGGTCGCCAAAATCCTCACCGAGGGTGACCTGCGCCGCGAAATCAACATGAACATCAAGCGCCTGATGGATCTGGGTTGCTACCGCGGTCTGCGTCACCGCCGTGGTCTGCCGGTCCGTGGTCAGCGCACCAAGACCAATGCCCGTACCCGTAAGGGCCCGCGCAAGCCGATCCGCAAGTAATCGCATCCGCGAATCGACAGGAATCTAGTCATGGCAAAACCTGCTGCTCGTCCTCGTAAGAAAGTCAAAAAGACAGTGGTTGATGGCATCGCCCACATCCATGCGTCTTTCAACAACACCATCGTGACCATCACCGATCGTCAGGGCAATGCGTTGTCCTGGGCGACCTCCGGTGGCTCCGGCTTCCGTGGCTCGCGTAAGAGCACCCCGTTCGCTGCCCAGATTGCAGCCGAACGTGCCGGCCAAGCCGCTCTGGAATATGGTCTGAAGAATCTGGACGTGAACGTCAAAGGTCCCGGCCCCGGCCGTGAGTCCGCTGTTCGCGCCCTGAATGCCTGTGGTTACAAGATCGCCAGCATCACCGACGTGACGCCTATCCCGCATAACGGGTGCCGTCCGCCGAAGAAGCGTCGCGTGTAATAGGAGACAGTGAGAAATGGCTCGTTACATTGGTCCCAAGTGCAAACTGTCCCGCCGCGAAGGCACTGACCTCTTCCTGAAGAGCGGCGCTCGTGCCCTCGACTCGAAGTGCAAGCTGGAAACCGTTCCTGGCCAGCATGGTCAGCGTCGCGGTCGTCTGTCCGACTACGGTCTGCAGCTGCGTGAAAAGCAGAAAGTCCGCCGTATCTATGGCGTCCTCGAGCGTCAGTTCGCCGGTTACTACCAGGAAGCTGCCCGTCGCAAGGGCGCTACCGGTGAAAACCTGCTGCAACTGCTCGAATGCCGTCTGGACAACGTGGTGTATCGCATGGGCTTCGGTGCCACTCGCGCTGAATCGCGCCAGCTGGTCTCCCACAAGTCGATCACCGTCAACGGTCAGACCGTCAACATTCCCTCCTATCAGGTCAAGGTCGGCGACGTCGTCGCGGTCCGTGAAAAGGCCAAGAACCAGCTGCGTATCGCTCAAGCTCTCGAGCTGTGCGGCCAGCGTGGCCGGGTTGAGTGGGTCGAAGTGAGCACCGAGAAAAAGGAAGGCACCTTCAAGAGCGTGCCGGCCCGTGGTGATCTCTCCGCCGACATCAACGAAAACCTGATTGTCGAGCTCTACTCCAAGTAAGGGCTAGAAAGTAGGTGCATCCATGCAGAGTTCGGTAAATGAGTTCCTGACCCCCCGCCATATCGATGTGCAGGCGGTTAGTCAGACCCGTGCCAAGATCACCCTCGAGCCTCTCGAGCGTGGTTTCGGCCATACCTTGGGCAACGCGCTGCGGCGTATCCTGTTGTCCTCCATGCCTGGCTGCGCGGTAGTCGAAGCAGAGATCGACGGTGTCCTGCACGAGTACAGCGCCATCGAAGGCGTGCAGGAAGACGTGATCGAGATCCTGCTCAATCTCAAGGGTCTGGCCATCAAGTTGCACGGCCGTGACGAAGTCACCCTGAGCCTGAGCAAGAAAGGTCAGGGGCCGGTTCTGGCCTCTGACATTCAGGTCGATCACGACGTCGAGATCGTCAACGGCGATCACGTCATCGCCCACCTGGCGGACAACGGTTCGCTGAACATGAAGCTGAAAATCGCTCGCGGTCGTGGCTATGAGCCCGCCGACGCGCGTCAGAGCGAAGAAGACGAAACCCGCGCAATCGGTCGTCTTCAGCTCGATGCTACGTTCAGCCCGGTTCGTCGCGTGGCCTATGTGGTGGAAAACGCCCGGGTCGAACAGCGTACCAACCTGGACAAGCTCGTGCTTGACCTGGAAACCAACGGTACCCTGGATCCGGAAGAAGCCATCCGTCGTGCCGCCACTATCCTGCAGCAGCAGCTGGCAGCCTTCGTCGACCTCAAGGGCGACAGCGAGCCGGTCGTGGTCGAGCAGGAAGACGAGATCGATCCGATCCTGCTGCGTCCGGTGGACGATCTGGAACTGACCGTTCGTTCGGCCAACTGCCTCAAGGCGGAGAACATCTACTACATCGGTGACCTGATTCAGCGTACCGAAGTGGAGCTGCTCAAGACCCCGAACCTGGGCAAGAAGTCCCTGACCGAAATCAAGGACGTTCTGGCCTCGCGTGGTCTGTCGCTCGGTATGCGCCTGGACAACTGGCCCCCTGCAAGCCTTAAGAAGGACGACAAGGCTACTGCCTGATCGTCATTGTTCACCGAACGATAGTTTGGGAAGGAATTTCAATCATGCGTCATCGTAAAAGTGGTCGTCATCTGAGCCGCACGAGCGCACATCGCAAGGCCATGTTCCAGAACATGGCTGTGTCGCTGTTCGAGCACGAGCTGATCAAAACTACCCTGCCGAAAGCTAAGGAACTGCGCCGCGTTGCCGAGCCGCTGATCACCCTGGCCAAGGAAGACAGCGTCGCCAATCGTCGTCTGGCTTTCGATCGCACCCGTTCGAAAGCTGCCGTTGGCAAGCTGTTCAACGACCTGGGCAAGCGCTACGCCAACCGTCCGGGTGGCTACCTGCGTATCCTGAAGTGCGGCTTCCGCGCTGGCGACAATGCGCCCATGGCGTACGTCGAGCTGATCGACCGTCCGGTCGGCGGCACCGTGGAACAAGCTGCTGAATAAGTAGCGCTGTTCTGGAAAAAGCCGGGCTCCTGCCCGGCTTTTTCATGCCTGGCGTTCGACGAGAACTGCAGACTGGATCCGTCGACTTGGATTTTCTATCAGGATGCTAGGATCAATAAATTAGTCCTAAAGTATCGCCTTGGCGATACTTCTCCCACGCGATCAGCAAGCGCTATTCAAAGGGAGACAGCCTGTGACCGATACCAAGATTCTCACCACCGCCAGCGGCATTCCGGTGGCCGATAACCAGAATTCCCGCACCGCTGGTCCACGCGGTCCGTTGATGCTCGACGACTTCCATCTGATCGAGAAGCTGGCGCACTTCAACCGCGAGGTCATTCCCGAGCGACGCGTGCACGCCAAGGGTTCCGCGGCCTATGGCACCTTTACCGTCACCCAGGACATCAGCCACCTCAGCAGCGCCAGGCTGTTCGCCGAGGTGGGTAAGCAGACCGAGACTCTCCTGCGCTTCTCCACCGTCGGCGGCGAGCGCGGCTCGGCGGATACCGAGCGCGATCCCCGCGGTTTCGCCGTGAAGTTCTATACCGAAGAAGGCAACTGGGACATCGTCGGCAATAACACGCCGGTGTTCTTCATCCGCGATCCGCTGAAGTTTCCAGACTTCATCCATACCCAGAAGCGCGATCCCTGGAGCAACCTGAAGAGTCCGCAGATGATGTGGGACTTCTGGTCGCTGTCGCCCGAATCGCTGCATCAGGTCACCATCCTGTTTTCCGATCGCGGCATCCCGGATGGCTATCGCTTCATGCACGGCTTCGGCAGCCATACCTTCAGCCTGATCAATGCCAAGGGCGAACGGCACTTCGTGAAGTTTCACTTCAAGAGCCAGCAGGGAATCAGGAACCTGGCGCCGGGCGATGCGGCACGCCTGGCCGGTACCGATCCGGACTACAGCCAGCGCGACCTGTTCCAGGCCATCGAGCGCGGTGAATTCCCGAGCTGGACGCTGTGCATCCAGGTGATGAGCGAGCAGGAGGCGGCCGGTCGCGCCGAGAACCCGTTCGACGTAACCAAGGTGTGGTCGCAGCAGGACTATCCGTTGCAGGAGGTGGGGGTGCTGGAGCTCAACCGCAATCCGCAGAACTACTTCGCCGAAGTGGAACAGGCGTCCTTCGCGCCAAGCAACGTGGTGCCAGGCATTGGCCTGTCTCCGGATCGCATGCTGCAGGGGCGGGTGTTCGCCTATGCCGATGCCCAGCGCTATCGGGTGGGGACCAACTACCAGCAGCTGCCGGTCAATGCGCCGCGCTGCCCCTATGCCAACAACCAGCGTGACGGTGCCATGCGCTTCGATGGCAACGGCGGTTCCCAGCCGAACTACGAGCCCAACAGCTACGGTCATACGCCCAGGCAGGCGCCGCAGTATCGCGAGCCGGCGCTGAATTTCGCCGGTCCGGCCGATCGCTACGACCATCGGGTGGACGAGGACTACTTCAGCCAGGCCGGAGCGCTGTTTCGCCTGATGAATGCCGACCAGCAGGCGCTGCTGATCGGCAACATCGTCGGCGCCCTGGGTTCGGTGACCCGCGAGGTCCAGCTGCGGCAGATCGGTCACTTCCTCAAGGCCGATCCCGCCTACGGCGTAGGCGTGGCCAAGGGCCTGGGAATAGACCCCAGCGAAGTAGCCTGATCCAGAGGTAGAAAAGAGCCCGGCAGCCGCTGGGCTCTTTTCGTCCGTGAAAAAAGTGTGGGAAAGGCTGTCTCGGACGCCGCTTGCGACGTCGCAGTGCTAAGGTTCGCATCAAGCGCGAAAACACGAGGCTCGCTCTCCCGTCATGACTGTGTTTGGAGTGTCTTTGCGCCAGCTCTGGGCGCACGAAAAGGCCAGCTATGGCGTTCGCGTCTTTGTCGCCCTGAGCGGCGCCATGGCCGTCTGCTGGTCGCTGGGCGACCTGCGCGCGTTGTCGCCGGTGTTTCTCGGCATCATCGCCAGCGCCCTGGCGGAAACCGACGACAGCTGGCTGGGCCGTCTCAAGTCGCTGGTGGTCACGCTGCTGTGCTTCGCGGTGGCCGCCTTCGCGGTCGAACTGCTGTTTCCCTATCCCTGGATCTTCGTGGCGGGCCTGGGCCTGGCCACCTTCAGCCTGACGATGCTGGGCGCCATCGGCGAGCGCTACGCGTCCATCGCCCAGGCCACGGTGATCCTGTCGATCTACGCCATGATCGGCGTGGATCAGCGGCTGGGTACCCAGGTGCCGTTGTGGTACGAGCCGGCGCACCTGCTGGCCGGGGCGCTGTGGTACGGGCTGCTCTCGGTGCTCTGGTGCGCGCTGTTCGCCCATCAGCCGGTGCGGCAGAATCTGTCCGCGCTCTATGGCGAACTGGAGACCCTGCTCCGACTCAAGGCGGAGATGCTCGAACCGGTGCGTGGGGTGGATCTGCATCGGCGGCGGGTACTGCTGGCCCAGCAGAACGGCAAGGTGGTGCAGGCGCTGAACCAGGCCAAGGCGACCATCCTCAATCGCTTCGGCCGCTCGGGGCGGCCGGGTGCACGTTCAGGGCGCTACTTCCGTCTGTATTTCATGGCGCAGGACATCCATGAGCGCGCCAGTTCCTCGCACTATCCCTACAGCGCCCTGACCGAGGCGTTCTTTCACAGCGACATCCTCTTTCGCTGCCAGCGCCTGCTCAAGCTGCAGGCCGCGGCCTGCCGCAACATGGGCGAGGCGATCCGCCTCGGTCAGCCCTTCGAATATGGCCAGCAGAGTCAGCAGGGGCTGACCGATCTGCAGGCCTCGCTGGAGTATCTCAAGCAGCAGCAGAATCCGCGCTGGCGAGGTCTGCTGCGCTCCCTGGACCTGCTCGGGCACAATCTCTCGACCCTGGAGCGGCAATTTTCCGAGGCGGGCAACAGCGACTCAGGGGCGGCGGATCTGGATACCAGCCTGCTGGATCCGGCGGCGCGCTCGCTGCGCGAGGTGTTCCAGCGTATCCGCCTGCAGCTGACCCCGACCTCGCTGCTGTTCCGCCATGGCCTGCGCATGGCGCTGGCGCTGATGGCCGGCTATGGCGTGCTGCACCTGATCCACCCGGTCAACGGCTACTGGATCCTCCTGACCACGGTATTCGTCTGCCGGCCGCAGTACGGGGCCACCCGGGTGCGGCTGGTGCAGCGGATCGTCGGTACGGTGATCGGGCTGTTGCTGGGCAGTGCCTTGCTTGAGCTGTTCGCCCAGCCGGAGATCCAGCTGTTGCTCGCGCTGGTCGCCGGTCTGGTGTTCTTCATCACCCGGACGGATCGCTACACCATCGCCACCGCGGCCATTACCCTGATGGTGCTGTTCTGCTTCAACCAGGTGGGCAATGGCTTCATGCTGATCTGGCCGCGGCTGCTGGACACCCTGCTGGGTTGCCTGATCGCGGTGCTGGCAGTGTTCTTCGTCCTGCCGGACTGGCAGGGACGCCGCCTGCATCTGGTGATGGCCAACACCCTGCGCACCAACGCACTCTATCTGCGCCGGTTGCATGAGCAGTACCGCACCGGCAAGCGCGACGATCTCGATTACCGCGTGGCGCGGCGCAATGCCCACAACGCCGATGCGACACTGTCGGCGGCGCTGGCCAACATGCTGCGCGATCCCGGGCATTTCCGGCGCAACCTGGAAGCGGGCTTCCGCTATCTGGCGCTGTCCAACACCTTGCTGGGTTATCTGTCGGCGCTGGGCGCGCATCGTCGCCAGCTGGAAGCGGCCGAGCACGATGCCCTGGTGGAGCGCGCCGTTACCCGTATCGCCGACGGCCTGGAGGCCATTGCCGCAGCGGTGGCGGAGCGGCGCAGTCTGCCACCGACCGCCGAAGAGGAAAGCAGTCTCGCCGACGAGCTGGAAGCCGCGGCGGATGACAACGACGACGGCTATCGACTGGTGTGCACCCAGCTGGCGCTGATCTGCCGGTTGCTGCCCAATCTCAAGAGCGCCGCCAACCATACCCTGCGCGAACAGACCCGCGAGGAACCGGCAGCGGTTGCCGCCGGTGCTTGAGCAAGGTTGGCGCGACGCGCTATTTTGACCGATGTCCGTCGAGTCTTTCGACGCCTGTCTAAGCTGGTTTGAAGGCTGTTCCAACACATGCGTATGCGTCTTCTAGTAGTGGGCGGGGAGAGCGCCCTGGGCAAGGCGCTACTCGCCGCCGGTGCCGAAGCGGGCATCGAATTCGTCGCCCCCGGGACTCCCGCGGAGGGCTGGTACGCTGCCGGACTGACCGAGGTCCTCGACCGGGTACGGCCGGGGGCGGTGATCAATCTCGCCTATTACCGCGACTGGTTGCAGGCGGCGGACTTCGATCCGGCCCTGATGCAGCGCCAGGCGCTGGCCGTCCAGCGCCTGGCCGGCCTCTGCCAGCACTATCAGATTCCGCTGATCCAGCCGTCCAGTTATCAGTTGTTCGATGGCTCGCGCGTGGCCGGCTATAGTGAAAAGGATCTTCCACGGCCCCCCGGGGCGCGTGGCGAAGCGCTCTGGCGGGTCGAGCAACTGGTGCGGGCGCTGTGCCCGATGCACATCCTGCTGCGCCTGGGCTGGGTGCTGGACGACTCCCGCGACGGGCGCCTGGGGCGTCTGCTGCAGCAGCTGGGTACCGAGCGGGTGGTGCCGATGGCGGGCGACCGGCGCGGCAATCCGACCACCGTGGGCGATGCCGCGCGGGTGCTGTTGGCCGTGGTCAAGCAGCTCGACTGCGGCGCGCCGCTCTGGGGGACCTATCACTACGGCGCCCAGGAAGCGGTGTCGGAGTTGGGCCTGGCGGAGACCGTCGCCCAGCTCTGGCAGGAATTCGATCGGCCGGTGCGCTGCGAATGGCAGGAGGTGACGCACCTCGAGCGTGCGGATGCCGCGGAAGAGCCACAACAGGGGGTGTTGATCAGTCGCAAGCTGCTCAACACCTTCGGAATCAAGGCGCGGCGCTGGCAGCAGGAGCTGCCGGCGCTGCTACAGGGCTTTCGGCAGGACGAGGTAGGTTTCCATGAGTGATGCGCCCATTCTGATCACTGGCGGTGCCGGTTTCATCGGCTCCCATCTGGCCGACGCGCTGCTGGCGCGGGGCAAGCGGGTGCGGGTGCTGGACGATCTGAGCACCGGCAAGCGCGAGAATCTGCCGCTGGACGACGACCGTATCGAATTGCGGGTGGGCGACGTGGCCGACGCCGCGACGCTGGAAGCCGCGCTGGCCGGTTGCGCAGCGGTGGTGCACCTCGCCGCGGTGGCTTCGGTGCAGGCGTCGGTGGAAGACCCGGTGGGTACCCACCGAGCCAATTTCATCGGCACCCTGAATCTGTGCGAGGCTATGCGCAAGGCTGGCATCAAGCGGGTGGTCTATGCCTCCAGCGCGGCGGTCTATGGCGCCAATGGCCAGGGGCAGGCCATCGACGAGGAGCTGCCCAAGGCGCCGCTGACGCCCTATGCGGCGGACAAGCTGGCGGGCGAGTACTACTTCGACTTCTATCGCCGCGAGCATGGGCTGGAACCGGCGATCTTCCGCTTTTTCAATATCTACGGTCCGCGCCAGGATCCGTCTTCGCCCTATTCGGGGGTGATCAGCATCTTTACCGAGCGTGCCCGGCGCCAGACGCCGATCACGGTATTCGGCGACGGCGAGCAGACCCGCGATTTCGTCTATGTGGCCGATCTGGTGGGTATCCTGGTGCAGGCGTTGGAAGCCCCCGTAGTCATGGCTGGCGCGGTGAACGTGGGGCGCGGCGAGACCATCAGCCTGAATGGTCTGCTGACGGAGATCGGCCAGGTGCTCGGTGGCCTGCCGGCGGTGACCCATGGCGCCGCGCGGGCTGGCGACATCCGGCATTCGAAGGCGGATAACAGCCGGCTGCGCGAACGCTTCGACTTCAGTCGCCCCACGACCATGGGGACGGGGCTGGCGGCGCTGCTACGGGACTAGCGGACGAGGCCAGGGGCAATCCCTGGCCTGTTGGGCTTCGACGCTGGAGCCGTCTCAGCGCCGACCTACGGCGCGGGTGGCTGGCGGTGGCCTAGAAGCGATAGCCCAGGCCGACCATGTAGACCCAGGGATCCACGTCCAGATCGACCTTGGCGCGGGCGCCGAGGGCGGTGTTGTCGACGTGGGCGGTGGTGGCGATGTCGATGTAGCGGATCTGGGCGTTGAGCATCACCCGGTCGGTGAGCATGAGATCGGCGCCGACCTGGGCGGACCAGCCCCAGGAATTGTCGGCGCGGAAGTTGTCGAAGCCGGCCGCGCTGGCGCCGCTGCCGACGTGCTCGTCGTAGATCCAGGTGTAGTTGAGGCCGGCGCCGACATAGGGCTGGAACGTCGCCTTGGCGTCCAGCGGGTAGTAGACCAGGCTCAGGGTCGGCGGCAGGTGCTTGAGGCTGCCCAACTTGCCATTGGCGGCGTCGAGCCCGGTGCCCTTGATGTTGACCTGGTGCTCGAAGGGCGTGGCCGCGAGTAATTCGAGGCCCAGGTGGTCGGTGAGCATGTAGGCGACGTTCAGCCCCAGCTGGGTGTCGCTGTCCATGGTCGCCTTGCCGCCCAGATTGGCGCCACTCAGGGCGCCTCTGTCGATCTTGACGTCGGAACTGCGCTCGTGGGGATCCACGGTGATGGCGCCGGCGCGCAGGATGATGTCGCCGGCCTGGTGGGCCTGGGCGAAGGGGGTGGCCAGGGCGAGGGCGAGCAGGCTGAGGCGGAAGAGGGGACGCATGGCGTGGGCTCCGAAGGCATTGAAAAAGGGCTGGGAGCAGCCTAGCGAAGCAGAAACGTCAGACTCTTGATCTCGCTCAAGGGTGGGTCACATCCTCTCAGGAACCATCGCCCTTGAGGATGTAGGGCTGGATGCGCTGGGCCTGCAGCCAGTAGCCGGCGACGGCCACCTCGCTGCGCTGGGTGCCTACGCCCAGGCGGCCTTCCACCCAGTAGGGCAGGTGCAGCTTGGACAGCCAGAGGTCGTGGCTGCCCTTGACGTAGACGATCTGGTTGCCGGGCGGCGGCGGTACGTGGATGCAGGCGCCGTAATAGGGGACCAGCAGGAATTCGGTGACCTCGCCCTCCTCGGTGACCATCAGCGGCACCACGTAGCCGGGCAGGCGCACCTCCTGGCCGTCCAGGGCGGCCACCGTGGGCGCGTCCGGCCAGGGCTGGCTGGCGGCCGGGCCGTCTTCGCCGAGGCCGTGATCGACGCTGCCGGGATTGAAGCGCGGCGCATCGGCCGGCACCAGTTCGCGCCAGGCGAGTTGGCGAGGGTCGGCCTGGGCCCAGGACAGCCAGCAGAGCAACAGCAAGAGCGCCAGGCGCATGGGGAAGCCTCGTCTACAAACGCACGGACAACCCGTCCGTGAGGGCCTGGCGACAGCCGCGCCAGGCCGGAATGCAGCCGAGCACCAGCGCCGCGAGCAGGATACCGCCGAGCAGTTGCCCATCGTAGAGCGAGGGCCAGTCCAGCGGCAATGCCAGGCCGTATTCCGCCAGCAGCCAGGGCCGGCCCAGGGCGATGGCGCCATAGAGCAGCGCCAGCCCGGCGAGACAGCCGGCCAGGGTGAGGGCCAGGGCTTCGGCCAGCAGCAGGCCGAACAGATGACGCGGCTGGGCACCTACCGAGCGCAGGATGGCCATCTCCCGGCGTCGTTCGTTGAGGCTGGCGAGCAGGGCGGTGAGCATGCCCACCAGCCCGGTGAGCACCACGCACAGCGACATCACCAGCAGCGCCTGTTCCGCCGTGCCGAGCAGACCCCAGAGTTCCTGCAGGGCCACGCCGGGCAGGATGGCCAGCAGCGGCTCGCCACGGTAGTCGTTGACCGCGCGCTGCACGGCAAAGGTGGCCACTCGGCTCTTGAGGCCGACCAGGGCGGCGGTGAGGTCCTGGGGCGTGAGATCGCGCCGGCGCACCTCGGCCTCGCTCAGCGCAGGACCGGGCATGCCGCCGCGCCAGTCCAGGTGCAGGGCGGTCATGCCGCTCAGCGGGATGTGCAGGGTGCGGTCGACGGGGGTGCCGGTGGGGGCGAGGATGCCGACCACGGTGAAGGGGTGGTCGCTGTGCTCGGTCAGGCTGATGGTGGCAACGCCATGGGCCAGCACGACCTCATCGCCCAGTTGATAGTGCAGCGCCTTGGCCACCTCGGCGCCCAGCGCCACCTCGAAGACGTCGCTGAAGGGGCGGCCCTGGGCCAGCCGCAACGGCTGGTTGCGCCCGTAGTGATAGTGGGTGAAGTAGTTGCCGTCGGTGCCCAGCACCCGGTAACCGCGGTGGGAGTCGCCAAGGGACAGCGGAATGGTCCAGGCGACGCGGGGATCGGCGGCGAGCTTCTCGTAGCTCTCCCAGCGGATGTTGTTGGTGGCGTTACCGATGCGGAACACCGAGTAGAGCAGCAGGTTGACCGCACCGGAGCGGGCGCCCACCACCAGGTCGGTGCCGGCGATGGTGCTGGCGAAGCTGGCCTTGGCCTCGGTGCGCAGCCGCTCGACGCCCAGCAGCAGGGCTACCGAGACGGCGATGGTGAAGACGGTGAGCAGGGCGGTGGCGCGGCGATTGCGCAGGCTGGCCCAGGCCAGTGGGAGAAGGGGCATCCTAGGTCTCCGGCCGGGCGGCGTTGAGCTGGGCCAGGGTCAGGTGGCGGTCGAAGCGATCGGCCAGGCTGCGGTCGTGGCTGACGAACAGCAGGCCGGCACCGGCCGCCGCGCACTCGGCGAACAGCAGTTGCAGGAAGGCGTCGCGGTGATCGGTGTCCAGCGCCGAGGTGGGTTCGTCGGCGATCACCAGTTCCGGTTGGCCGATCAGGGCACGGGCGGCGGCGACCCGCTGCTGCTGGCCGATGGAGAGTTCGCGGGCCGGGCGCCGGGGCAGGTCGGGATCGCCCAGCCCCAGGGCACCGAGCAGGGTCAGGGCCGCACGCCGGGGATCGCCATGCCGCGCACGGGCACGCTCGCGGCGTAGCGCCGAGAACTGGCACGGCAGCAGGACGTTGTCCTGCACCGAAAGAAAGGGCAGCAGGTTGAATTGCTGGAACAGAAAGCCGGTGTGGTCGACGCGAAAGCGATCGCGCCGGGCGGTGGCGAGCGCTCCCAGGTCCTGACCGAGCAGGCGCACCTGGCCGCGACCGGGGCGCTGCACGCCGCCGAGCAGGCCGAGCAGAGTGGTCTTGCCGCTGCCCGAGGGGCCTTCGAGAAACAGCGCCTCGCCAGGTGTCAGTTGGAAGTGCCGGATATCCAGGCATTCCGCCTGGCCCGGCCAGGCGAAGCCGAGGTCCCGGATCTCGACCAGGGGGGCGGTGGTCACAGGCGTCCTACCACTTCAGCTGCGGTTGCTTGGCGGTCAGTTCGGCGCCCTGCTGGCCGCTGGCGACGAGGGCCTGGACCTCGACGCTGTGGCTGTTGGGGAAGCGAGCGAACCAACCAGAGAGGTCCAGGCTGTCGAGCGCACCCGGCTTGCTGCAGCTGAAGCTCATGCTGGCCTCCACGTCGAGATGGCCACTGGCGCTGGAATCCTTGGCGAACAGCGGGCTGATGGCGCTGGCTTCGGAAAGCCGGCAATCGGCCGCCGTGGGCAGCTTCACCAGCGGCTGGGGATTCGCCAGGCTCTGTCGCAGCGCGGCGACGGCGTCCTCTTCCTGCTGGTTGCGCGGGGCATGTTCGAAGCCCAGCAGATCGGCCGCCGGACTGCGCCACTGCAATTCCAGGCCGGTATCGGTCTGGGCCAGGTCGAGGTGGGATTCGCCGTGCACATGGGCGCCCAGGGCGCCGTGCGCGTGTTCGTCATGGTCGTCGTCGGTACCATGGGCGAAGGCCGGTTGGACGAGCGCGGCAGCAAGGCAGAGGGTCAGCAGGGGCAGGCGCATGGATGGCTTCCAGTGGGCGGAAAGGTGCTATGTTATGTTGTTGCATTTGCGTGCCGCAACCTCGGTTTGGCGTCGGCCGGTGGCTGTGGGAGCATGGGCCTCTGCACGACGAGGAGAACACCATGGTACGCATTCGCGGAACCATCGGCAGCCAGCCCGTGGATCTCACGGTGGAACTGGACGAGGCCGACTGGCAGCGCCTGGCTGCGGCCCTGCGGCCGACGGAGGCGCCCCTACCTGCCGCGGCCGTGAGCGCCGCACCCAGCGGGCCCAAGTCGGGTGGCGACATGCTCTGGGACCAGGTGGTGAAGCTGCTCAGCCAGGCTGGCCGCCTGAGCGGTCCGGACATCCTGGTGGCTCTGGAAAAGCTGACCGGCAATCTGGGCGTGGCCAAGCAGCTGCTGGTGCGGCTGAGGCACAGTCCCCAGGTGCGCATGGAGCGGGTGGGGGAGGCGCAGTTCTATATCTGGCAGGGATGAGGCTGGAGTGGGGTAGTGGCCAACGCTGCGCGGTTTTCCACGCTACTGATCGTCCACAGTGCCTGAATAACCGCAGCTGCGGATAAGGCCGCGTCTGGCGCGACGCAGCCATTACCGAGCGGCTTAGTACAGCGCCTGATACAGGCGGCGGCGATAGGTGGCGACCAGCGGGTGATCGTTGCCCAGCAGATCGAAGACCTGCACCAGGGTCTTGCGCGGCAGGTCGTCACCGTAGCCGCGATTGCGGCGGAACAGGTCCAGCAGACCATCCAGCGCCGGTTCATATTGCTGGCGGGCCAGTTGCTGCACGGCCAGCTGGTAGGCGGCTTCATCGTCGCCGGCATCGCGCGCCAGGCGGCTCTTGAGGTCGGCGACCTCGGGCAGGCTGGCGGCCTGGCGCAGGAAGGTCAGCTGGGCCCGGGCGCCGGCCAGCGCTTGCTTGTGCTCATCGCCCTTGACCGCATCCAGCACGGCCTGGGCATCGTCCAGTTCGTTGCGCTCGGCCAGGCAACGGGCATAGAGGATCAGCGCCAGGGCGTCACTGTTGTCTTCTTCGAGCAGCGCCTTGAGCAGCGCCTCGGCCTCGGCGAAGCGACCCTCGGCGAACAGCGCCTGGGCGGCGTCCAGCGGATCTTCCTCGGCCGGCGGCAAGGCCTGGACATGGGCTTCGAGCAGGGCGCGTATGGCCGACTCCGGCTGGGCGCCGGCGAAGCCGTCCACCGGCTGGCCATCCTTGAACAGCACCACGGTGGGCAGACTGCGGATGCCGAATCTCATCACCAGTTCCTGCTCGATGTCGCAGTTGACCTTGGCCAGGTGCAGGGCGCCGCCATAGGATTCGGTGATCTTGGCCAGCAGCGGCATCAGCACCTTGCAGGGCGCGCACCACTCTGCCCAGAAGTCCACCAGCACCGGGGTGCTGAAAGAGGCGTCGATGACCTGTTGCTGGAAGGTGTCGAGGGTGGCGTCGAAAATGTAGGGGACCTGGCTCATGGCGGACTCGGCAGACGAAAGTTGCACTATAGGTGGGGGCGCCGGGCTTGGAAACAAGGCGGGCGGGCTCAGCCTCTATAGAGCGCCACGCGGCGGAATTCGTCCGGTTCGGCCAGATCCGGCAGGGTGCAGGCCTGGAGTTCGGCGATGCGGGTGAAGCCGGGGTGAGCCAGGTCGCGCACCCGCGAGTCGGCCAGCCATAGGGTCTCGGCGCGCGCCTGCAGGAGGTCCAGCAGGGGCAGGTTGGCACGGTCGTAGAGGACGTCGGCGGCCAGTATGAGATCGAAGCGCTCGGTGCTGGCACAGAAATCGTCCAGCGTCTCGATCTGCACGGCGTTGGCCTGGGCATTGGCGCGACAGGCCGCCAGTGCCAGCGGATCGAGGTCGCAGCAGACCACCCGTGCGGCGCCGGCCCGGGCGGCGGCGAGGCCGGCGATGCCCGAGCCGCTGCCGAAATCCAGCACCTGGCGCCCGGCGACATGCTCGGGATGGGCGACGATCCAGCGCGCCAGGGCCAGGCCGCTGGCCCAGCAGAAGGCCCAGTAGGGCGGTGCCTCCAGCAGGCGCTGGGTTTCCGCGGGGGAAAAGGCCCGCGCCATGTTGGCCGGATCGATCAGCCACAGCGACAGGTCGCTGTCGGGCAACGCCTGCAAGCAAAGGCAGGCGTCGCCCAGCAGGGCCGTCAGGGCGGCGGCTAGGTCGGCAGGGGGCGTCACGGGGTCTGGTTCAGCACCAGTTCGCCGAGATTCTGCGTGGTCGGCCCACCGACATTCACCGGCGGCAGATAGCTGGCCAGTTGCCCGGCCTGGATCAGGCGCGCGTGGAATTCCACCTTGAGATCCGGGCGGGTGGGAAAGATCTCCGGATTGAAGGGCAGGCGGAAGGCCAGGGGCGCGCCTTTGCCGGTCACTGTCTCGCTGGCCAGCAGGCGTTGCGGCAGGCCCTTGGCGTTGACCGCCAGCAGGGCGATCTCGACCTGGGCGCCGGCCGGGACCAGCCCCTGGGCAGTGCGCAGCACCCCGGAGATCTCGCGCAGATTGGCCGGAGTGGGGGCGCCAGCCACCGGGACCGGCTCGTCGGCTGGGGTGGTGGGCTGGGGCGGCGTGGTTTCGGGTGGGCTGGAGCACGCCACGAGCAGACCGGTGAGCAGCAGGGGCAGGAGGACGCGTGGGGTCATGGCAGGATCCGGAGGTCGCCGCCGGCGAGGGCGGCACGGGAGGCTGGAGAGGGGTCGTCGAACACAGTGCGCTCTTATAGCCCGGCGGCTCCTGGCTGTCGATTCGTCGGGCACCCGGAGGTTCCCGCCAGGGGGTGATCGGGTACCATGAGGGCTTTCCCTTCCGGCGGTCGACTCTCCCATGCATTGTCCCTTCTGCGGCGCCCACGACACCAAGGTCACGGATTCCCGGCTGGTCGCGGCCGGCGAGCAGGTGCGCCGGCGGCGTGAGTGCCTGGCCTGCCAGGAACGCTTCACCACCTTCGAGACCGCTGAGCTGGTGCTGCCACGGCTGATCAAGCAGGACGGCACCCGCCAGCCCTTCGACGAGGACAAGTTGCGCGCTGGCATGCAGCGCGCCCTGGAGAAGCGCCCGGTGAGCGTCGAGCGCCTGGAAGAGGCCATCGCCCTGATCAAGCACCGGTTGCGCGCCACCGGCGAGCGCGAGATCCGTTCGCGGGTGGTGGGCGAGCTGGTGATGGACGAGCTGCGCAAGCTGGACCAGGTGGCCTATATCCGCTTCGCCTCGGTCTATCGGCAATTCCAGGACCTGGCCGAATTCCGCGACGAGATCGAGCGGCTGGCCCAGGATCCGGGCAAGCAGCCGGTATGAACGAGGCGGGTCTGGTGAACGACGCATTCTGGATGGCCCGCGCCCTGGCGCTTGCGGCCCTCGGACGCTACAGCACGGCGCCCAATCCGCGGGTGGGCTGCGTGATCGTCCGTGACGGCCAGGTGGTGGGCGAGGGCTGGCATCGCCAGGCCGGCGGTCCCCATGCCGAGGTGCATGCCCTGCGCCAGGCGGGGGAGGCGGCGCGTGGCGCCACCGCCTATGTGACCCTGGAACCCTGCAGCCATCATGGCCGCACCCCACCTTGCGCGGATGCCCTGGTAGCCGCCGGCGTGGCCGAGGTGGTGGCGGCCATGACCGATCCCAATCCGCTGGTGGCCGGGCGCGGCCTGGCACGCCTCGCCGCCGCCGGCATCGCCACCCGCGCCGGAGTGCTGGAAGCCGAGGCGCGGGCACTCAATGCCGGCTTCGTCCAGCGCATGCTCACCGGGCGACCCTTCGTGCGGGTCAAGCTGGCCCTGAGCCTGGATGGCCGTACCGCCATGGCCAATGGCGAAAGCCAGTGGATCACCGGTCCGGCGGCGCGCCAGAGCGTCCAGCGGCTGCGCGCCGAGGCGGGGGTGGTGATCACCGGCGCCGATACCGTGCTGGCCGATGGCGCGCGCCTGACCGTGCGTCAGGCCGAGCTGGGCCTGAGCGGAGACGAACTGAAGCTGGCCACCCTGCGCACGCCGCAGCGGCTGCTGGTGGACGGTCGTGGCCGGGTGCCGCTGGATGCACCCTTCTTTCAGGCCGGTGCGGCGCGGGTCGCCGGTATGGCCGCCGCGGCGCCCGCCTATGCGGCGGCTGGGCACGACTACCTGGCGCTGCCTGGCACCCAGGGGCAGGTCGATCTGGCGGCGCTGCTGACCCGCCTGGGCAGCGAGCAGGTCAACGATGTCCTGGTGGAAGCCGGACCGCGCCTGGCCGGCGCCTTCGCGCAGGCCGGGCTGGTCGATGAATATCAGCTGTTCCTGGCGCCCAAGTTCCTCGGCTCCAGCGCCCGGCCGCTGCTGGACTGGCCGCTGGTGCATCTGGCCGAGGCCCCGCAGCTGGAGATCCTCGGCGTCACGCCGGTGGGCGCGGACCTGCACCTGATCGCCCGACCGGCCAGGGACACCTGACGCCCCTGGCCCCGCGGCGGCGAACTGTGTTACAAAACCTGCGCTGCCTGCGGGTGGCGAGTTCTCAGGGCGGGGTGCAATTCCCCACCGGCGGTAACGCCCGATCAGTCGGGACGAGCCCGCGAGCGCTCTCTCGTCCTCTGCGGCGGGGGAGGTCAGCAGACCCGGTTGGATTCCGGGGCCGACGGTCATAGTCCGGATGAGAGAGAACGGGATAGCCTCGCCTGGCAGGGGTGCGAGCCCCTTGTCCGTCTGATTTCCCTTCTGTCCGTGCGCCCTGTTTTTTCACCGAAACAGGAGTTCGTCGATGTCTAGCTGCACTGCCTTTTCGGCTCCGCCTCTTGGAGGCTTGAGCTGATGTTTACCGGAATCATCGAAGCCCTCGGCGAGATCCGCGTCCTCACGCCCAAGGGCGGAGACGTGCGCCTCTACGTCGCCACCGGCAAGCTCGACCTTGCCGACGTCAAGCTCGGCGACAGCATCGCCGTCAACGGGGTCTGCCTGACGGCCGTGGAATTGCCCGGCGACGGCTTCTGGGCCGACGTCAGTCGCGAAACCCTGAGCCTCACCAGCCTGGGCGGCCTCAAGCCCGGCAGCCGGGTCAACCTGGAAAAGGCGCTGATGCCCACCAGTCGCCTTGGCGGTCACCTGGTCAGCGGTCACGTGGACGGTCTCGGCGAAGTGGTCTCCCGCGCCGATAACGCCCGCGCCGTGCAATTCCGCCTGCGCGCCCCGGCCGAGCTGGCCCGTTATATTGCCCTCAAGGGCTCAATCACCGTGGACGGCGTCAGCCTCACGGTGAATGCGGTGGACGGCGCCGACTTCGAGCTGACCATCGTCCCCCATACCCTCGGCGAGACCATCATGGCCGACTACCGCGCCGGTCGGCGGGTGAACCTGGAGGTGGACCTGCTGGCCCGCTACCTGGAGCGCCTGCTGCTGGGCGACAAGGCGGCCGAGTCCAGCAAGGGCGGCGTCACCGAAAACTTCCTCGCCGAACACGGCTATCTGCAGCGCTAAGGACGACACCGTGGCACTTTCCAGCATCGAAGACATCATCCAGGACATCCGCGCGGGCAAGATGGTCATCCTCATGGACGACGAGGACCGCGAGAACGAAGGCGACATCATCATCGCTTCCGAATGCGTCACCGCCGAACACATCAACTTCATGGCCCGCCACGCGCGCGGCCTGATCTGCATGCCCATGAGCAAGGGCCTCTGCGAGCGCCTCAACCTGCCGATGATGGCCAGCCGCAACGCCTCCGGCTTCGGCACCAAGTTCACCGTCTCCATCGAGGCCGCCGAAGGCATCAGCACCGGCATCTCCGCCGCCGACCGCGCGCGCACCGTGCAGGCCGCCATCGCCAAGGACGCCAAGGCCGGCGACGTGGTCAGCCCCGGCCACATGTTTCCGTTGATGGCCCAGCCCGGCGGTGTGCTGGCGCGTGCCGGCCACACCGAGGCCGCCTGCGACCTGGCGCGCATGGCCGGTTTCGCCGAGAGCGGGGTGATCTGCGAGGTGATGAACGACGACGGCACCATGGCCCGTCGCGACGAACTCGAAGCCTTCGCCGAGCAGCACGGCCTCAAGGTCGGCACCATCGCCGATCTGATCCACTACCGCCTGCTCCACGAGCACACCGTCAAGCGCATCGACGAGCAAGCGCTTGAGACCGAACTCGGTCCGTTCAAGCTGGTGACCTACCGCGACGAGGTGGAGGGTGACGTCCACCTGGCGCTGATCCGTGGCGACCTGGCCGGCCAGGAGCTGCCGCTGGTGCGTGTACACAACATGGATCCGTTGCGCGACCTCCTGCAGGTGCACCAGCCGGGTCGCTGGAGTCTGCGCAGCGCCATGGAGCGCGTGGCCCGCGAAGGCACCGGCGTGGTGCTGCTGCTCGGTCACTCGATCGAGGGCGACGACCTGCTGGCGCACCTGCGCGAGCCACTGCCGGTGCCCAAGGCGCTGTCCACCTACAGCACCGTCGGTGCCGGTTCGCAGATCCTCCGCGACCTGGGCATTCGTCAGATGCGCCTGCTCAGCTCGCCGATGAAGTTCAACGCCATATCCGGCTTCGACCTGGAAGTAGTAGACTATCTGCCTCCTGAAGAATGACCCTTCCGCCTGGCGCGCCCCGCCCGGGTGGCATGGCGCGCTTCACCTGGATTTCCACGGACGGCGTGGCACTGCCGGCCGTCCGGCTCTTTGACAACTGGACCCGCACATGAACATCAAGACCTTTGAAGGCACCTTCATCGCCCCCCAGGGCCGTTTCGCCCTGGTGGTCGGCCGCTTCAACAGCTTCGTCGTCGAGAGCCTGCTGCAGGGCGCCATCGACGCCCTGGTGCGTCACGGCATCAAGCCGGACGACCTGACCATCATCCGCGTCCCCGGCGCCTTCGAGATCCCGCTGGCGGTGCAGAAGATCGCCCAGCGCGACGAATTCGACGCCATCATCGCCCTCGGCGCGGTGATCCGTGGCGGCACCCCCCACTTCGAATACGTGGCCGGCGAGTGCACCAAGGGCCTGGCGCAGGTCTCCATGGAATTCGGCGTACCGGTGTCCTTCGGCGTCCTGACCGTCGACTCCATCGAGCAGGCCATCGAGCGCTCCGGCACCAAGGCCGGCAACAAGGGCGCCGAAGCGGCCCTGTCCGCCCTGGAAATGGTCAGCCTGCTGGCGCAGCTGGAGGCCAAGTGAGCGGCGATCTGACTCCGCCCCCGGCAGGCAAGCCCGCAGGCAAGAAGGCCCCCACCGGCAAACTGGCTGCCCGTCGCGAAGCGCGCAGCCTGTCGGTCCAGGCCCTGTACCAGTGGCACATGGCGGGCCAGGCGATCAACGAGATCGAGGCGCAGTTTCGCGTCGACAACGATTTCGCCAAGGTCGACGGCGCCTACTTCCATGAAGTCCTCCATGGCGTGCCGGCCAACAAGAGCGAGATCGACGGTCTGATCCTGCCCTGCCTGGATCGCCCCATGGGCGAGGTGGATCCGGTCGAGCTGGCCGTGCTGCGGCTGTCCTGCTACGAGCTGCTCAAGCGTATCGACGTGCCCTATCGCGTGGTGATCAACGAGGGCATCGAGCTGGCCAAGATCTTCGGCGCCACCGACGGCCACAAGTTCGTCAACGGCGTGCTGGACAAGCTGGCGCCCAAGCTGCGCAGCGCCGAGTTGCGCGGCAAGCGCTGATCGCCCACGTCGCATGGGTGAATTCGAACTCATCCGTCACTATTTCGCCACGGCGCCCTGCGCCCGTGGCGGACCCGGCGTGGCGCTGGGCATCGGTGATGACTGCGCACTGCTGGCGCCTGCCCCGGGTGCGCAGCTGGCGGTCTCCACCGACACCCTGACCGCCGGGGTGCATTTCCCCGATCCCTGCCCGGATGCCCATGGCCTCGGCCAGCGCGCCCTGGCGGTGAGCGCCAGCGACCTGGCCGCCATGGGCGCCGCGCCCCTGGGCTTCACCCTGGCATTGACCCTGCCATCCGTCGAACCCGCCTGGCTTGAAGGCCTGGCGGCAGGCCTTGCGCAGATGGCCGAGCAGTGCGGGCTGCGCCTGGTCGGGGGCGATACCACCCGCGGGCCGCTGTCCCTTACCCTCACGGTCTTCGGCCAGGTGCCGGCCGGCCAGGCGCTGCTGCGCAGCGGTGCCCGCCCGGGCGATCTGCTGTGCCTGGGAGGTGCGCCGGGCGAGGCCGGCGGGGCCTTGCCCTTCGTCCTCGGTCAGCGCGCGCCGGAGGGCGACGCCAGTCGGCACCTGCTGGCACGCTACTGGGCACCCCAGCCGCAATTCGACCTCGGTCTCTGGCTGCGTGGTCGGGCGACGGCCGCCCAGGACGTCTCCGATGGCCTGGTGGCCGATTGCGGCCACATCGCCGCGGCCTCCGGCGTACGCCTGATCGTGGAGACGGCGCGGCTGCCGGTGAGCCCGGCGCTGGCCCAGCTCTTCCCCGCCGACGAGGTGCTGCGCCTGGCGCTGGGCGCCGGCGACGACTATCTGCTGGTCTTCACCCTGCCACCGGACCAGGCCCCGGCCCTGGCCGCCGCCTGGCCTCGGGCGCAGGTGATCGGTCGGGTCGAAGCGGGCGGCGGCGTTGCTGTCCTCGCCGCCGACGGTCAGCCGATGACGCCGACACTAACCGGTTTCCAACATTTCTAGCGCCCTGACGCGGAGTCCTTCCTTGAGCGAACACCAAGCCCCCGCCCAGCCGGTCCCCCTGTCGGTCTGGCGCGATCCCTGGCATTTCCTGGCCTTCGGTCTGGGTTCCGGTACCCTGCCCAAGGCACCTGGCACCTGGGGTTCGCTGATCGCCTTGCCCTTCGTACCGCTCTGGCAGCTGCTCAGCGGCTGGAGCTATCCGCTGCTGCTGGTGCTGCTGACCGTCTTCGGTTGCTGGTTGTGCGGCAAGGTCGCCCGCGAGCTGGGCGTGCACGATCACGAGGGCATCGTCTGGGACGAGATGGTCGGCATCTGGATCACCTTCTGGCTGGCGCCTCCGGGGTTGATCTGGCTGCTGGTGGGTTTCGTCGCCTTCCGCGTACTGGACATCTGCAAGCCCTGGCCAATCCGCTGGCTGGATGTCAATGTCCGCGGCGGCGTCGGCATCATGGTCGACGATGTGCTGGCCGGCGTCCTCGCCTGGCTGGTCGTTCAGGGATTACACATCGGTTGGGGTCATCTCGTCGGCTGACGAGACGCAGGCCCAAGGAGCAGGGCAGTGAAAAGACTGGGCTTGTACGGCCTGCTGTTGGCCGTCGGTTCGCTCGCCTGGGCGCAACCCCAGGTCCGGGTCGTGGGGTTGTTCAATGGCGCGGCGGTGGTCAACGTCAATGGCCAGCGCAAGTTGCTGCGGGTCGGCCAGCGCCTGGACGACGTCGAGGTGGTCAGCGCGGATCCCCAGCAGGCAGTGCTGCGCATCGACGGCCGGACCCAGACCTTTGCCCTCGACCGCGAATACAGCGACGGCTACAGCGCCCCGCAGCGCCGCGAATTCAGCGTGCCGCGCAGCAACAACGGGCATTACCAGGTCATCGCCAACGTCAATGGCCGTCCGGTGTCGCTGCTGGTGGACACCGGCGCTACCAGCGTTGCCCTGAGTGGCGCCCAGGCCGATCAGCTGGGCATCAGCTATCGCGACGGCACCCCGGGCTGGGTGGAGACCGCCAGCGGTCATGCCCGCGCCTGGCGCACCACGCTCAAGCAGGTCCGCCTGGGCGATGTCGAGGTGGTCGGGGTGGACGCCATGGTCCTGGAAGGCAGCTATCCCAGCCAGGGGCTGCTGGGCATGAGTTTCCTCAATCGCGTGGGCTGGCGCGAGGCCCAGGGCGTCTTCTACGTACAGGCACGTTGATAGATCATCCAGCATCGACGTCATAACCCCTGGCGATGACGCCGGGCCCGGGGAAAAGGTTACAATGTACGTCTTTCCCCGCCAGGAGCCCGCAGGTGTCCGTCGTCTTTGTCGCCGCCTCCCAACTGCCCACCCCCTTCGGCCTGTTCACCATGCACGGTTTCCTCGACGAGACCGATGGCAAGGAGCACGTCGCCCTGACCTTCGGTGACGTGGCCGATGGCGAGCCGGTGCTGGGCCGACTGCATTCCGAATGCCTGACTGGCGATGCGCTGTTCAGCCTGAGATGCGACTGTGGTTTCCAGCTGGAAGCGGCGCTGCGCGCCATCGCCGAGGCCGGTCGTGGCGTGCTGCTCTATCTGCGCCAGGAAGGACGCGGCATCGGCCTGCTCAACAAGATCCGCGCCTATGAGCTGCAGGATGCCGGTGCCGATACCGTGGAAGCCAACGAGCGCCTGGGCTTCGGCGCCGACCAGCGCACCTATGCGCTGTGCAAGCCGATGCTCGAACACCTGGGCGTCACCTCGCTGAGGTTGATGACCAACAATCCGCGCAAGGTGAAGGCGCTCGAGGTCCTGGGCATCCCGGTCGCCGAGCGGGTGCCGCTGCAGGAAGGCCTCAATCCGCACAATCGCCGCTATCTGCTGACCAAGGCCGGCAAGCTCGGCCATATGCTCGGCAATCTGCACCAGAACGAAGATGTGGAAAAGGCGCCCTAGGGCGCCTTTTTATCTCGCCTTGGATGCCGCTCAGGCTTCCTTGCGCAGACCGGCCGGCGACAGGTCCGCCAGAGCCAGACGCTCGCGCACCGCGCGCTCGATCCCAGCGACGTCCAGACCACACTCGGCGAGCATGTCGGCCAGCTTGGCGTGCTCGATGTAGCTATCCGGCAGGCCTAGGTTGAGGACCGGCTGGACCAGGGCGTTGGCCTGCAGGAATTCGTTGACCGCACTGCCAGCACCACCCATGACGCTGTTTTCCTCGACGGTGACCAACAGGTCGTGGTCGGCGGCGAACTGGCGGATCAGGGCCTCGTCCAGTGGCTTGACGAATCTCATGTCGGCCACGCTGGCGTCCAGGCGCTCGGCGACCTGCAGGGCCTCGGCCAGTTGCACGCCAAACACCAGGAAGCCGACCTTGGGGCCGCTCTTCAGGCTGCTCTGGCGACGCACCACGCCCTTGCCGATAGGCAGGGGCTCCAGGCCCGGATCCAGGGCGGCGTTGGGGCCGCTGCCACGTGGGTAGCGCACCGCGGCGGGGCCCTGGTGGCGATAGCCGGTGGTGAGCAGGCGACGCAGCTCGTTCTCGTCGCTGGGCGCCATGATGACCATGCCGGGGATGCAGCGCAGGTAGGACAGGTCGAAGCTGCCGGCATGGGTCGGGCCGTCTTCGCCCACCAGGCCGGCGCGGTCGATGGCGAAGAGCACGTCCAGGTTCTGCACCGCCACGTCGTGGATCAACTGATCGTAGCCGCGCTGCAGGAAGGTGGAGTAGATGGCCACCACCGGCTTCATGCCGTCGCAGGCCAGGCCCGCGGCCAGGGTCACCGCGTGCTGCTCGGCGATGGCCACGTCGAAGTAGCGCTCGGGATAGCGTTCGGCGAAGCGGATCAGGTCGGAGCCTTCCTTCATCGCCGGGGTGATGCCCACCAGCTTGGCATCGGCGGCGGCCATGTCGCACAGCCAGTCGCCGAAGATGTTGGAGTACTTGGGCGCGCCCGGGCGCTTGGGCTTGGCGTCCAGCGGCTCCAGCTTGGTGATGGCGTGGTAGCCGATGGGGTCTGCCTCGGCGATGGACAGGCCCTTGCCCTTGCGGGTGATGACGTGGAGGAACTGCGGGCCCTTGGCGTCGCGCAGGTTGCGCAGGGTGGTGACCAGGGTCGGCAGGTCATGGCCGTCGATGGGGCCGATGTAGTTCCAGCCCAGCTCCTCGAACAGGGTGCCAGGTACCAGCATGCCCTTGGCGGCCTCTTCGGTGCGGCGGGCGATTTCCCAGGCGCCGGGCAGCTTGGAGAGGGCCTTCTTGCCGTTTTCGCGCAGGTGCTGGTAGGTGCGGCTGGAAAGCAGTCGCGCCAGGTAGTTGGACAGGCCGCCGACATTGCGCGAGATGGACATGTCGTTGTCGTTGAGCACCACCAGCATGTTGGCGCCGGTGTCCGAGGCGTGGTTGAGGGCCTCGAAGGCCATGCCCGCGGTCAGGGCGCCGTCGCCGATCACCGCGACCGACTTGCGCTCGATGCCCTGCAGCTGGGCGGCGATGGCCATGCCCAGGGCGGCGCCGATGGAGGTGCTGGAGTGACCGACGCCAAAGGTGTCGTACTCGCTCTCGCTACGCCGCGGGAAGGCGGCCAGGCCGTCCTTCTGGCGCAGGCTGGCCATGCCTTCGCGACGGCCGGTGAGGATCTTGTGCGGATAGGCCTGGTGGCCGACGTCCCACACCAGCCGGTCTTCCGGGGTGTTGAAGACGTAATGCAGGGCCACGGTCAGTTCGATGACGCCCAGGCCGGCGCCGAAGTGACCGCCGGTCTGACCCACGGTCCACAGGAGAAAGGCGCGCAGTTCGTCGGCGACGGCTTCCAGCTCGGCGTCACCGAGCTGGCGCAGCTGGACCGGCGAGTCGATGCGGTCGAGCAGGGGCGTCGCGGGACGCTGGCGGGGAATCTCGTGAAACGTCTTGGGCATCTGGCTGATCACTTTGCGCAGAGAATTAGGCAGTTTACCCGATGCCCGCGTGGCATCCCAACAGCGGACAGGGCGTCTTGTTATGCCCCTGTGACAACGGACCCGGAGGCAAATGCGGCCCGGGTCACGAGTTTTTCCGCTGGAGCGCGTCTAGCTGCGTCGTTCCACGATGTAACGGGCCAGGGCGCGCAGGGGTTCGGCCGGCGCGCCCAGCGGCTCGATGGCCGCAAGAGCGCTGTCACGCAGCTCCAGGGCATAGGCCTTGGCCGCGTCCAGGCCGAGCAGCGCCGGGTAGGTCGGTTTGTCGCGGGCGAGATCGGCGCCCTGGCGTTTGCCCAGGGTCTGCGTATCGCTTTCGATGTCGAGCACGTCGTCCCAGACCTGGAAGGCCAGACCGATGGCCTCGGCATAGCGGGCCAGGGCCTCACGCTCGGCGGCACCGGCGGCTTCGCTGGCCAGGGCGCCGAGTTGCACGCTGGCGGCGATCAGGGCGCCGGTCTTGTGCAGGTGCATGGTCTCCAGCGCCGACTGGTCGATGCGCCGGCCGACCGATTCCAGGTCGATGGCCTGGCCGCCGACCATGCCCGCCGGACCGCTGGCGCGGGCCAGTACCGCGACCATCTCCAGCCGCACCCTGGCGTCCTGGGGCGCCGCCAGCAGGGTCTCGAAGGCGAGGGTCTGCAGGCCGTCGCCGGCAAGGATGGCGCAGGCCTCGTCATAGGCCTTGTGGGTAGTGGGCCGGCCGCGGCGCAGGTCGTCGTCGTCCATGGCCGGCAGGTCGTCGTGGACCAGGGAATAGGCGTGGATCAGCTCCACCGCGCAGGCGGCCTGGTCGGCGCGCGCCGGATCGCCACCCAGGGCTTCGCAGGCGGCATAGACCAGCAACGGCCGTACCCGCTTGCCGCCACCCATGACGCTGTAGGCCATGGCGGCATAGAGCCGGGCGAGTTCGGCGCGGGGGGCGGTGAAAAGCGGGGCGAGGGCGGTATCGACGCGGGTCTGGCAGCGTTGCTGGTAGGCCTCGATCATGCGTCGTCCCCGACCGGGGCGAAGGGGGCGGCGCTGAGTTCGCCGTCCTTTTCCAGCAGGATCTGCACCTTCTGCTCGGCCTGGGCCAGGGCCCCCTGGCATTCGCGGGTCAGGCGGATGCCCTGTTCGAAGGCGCCGAGGGAGTCCTCCAGGGACAGCTCGCCGCTTTCCAGGCGTTCCACCAGGGTCTGCAGTTCGGCCAGGGATTGTTCGAAATCGGGAGCTTTCTTGCGGGCCATCGGGATTCTCGGCAGAGGCGATCGGGTCGCGGGAAGTGGGCAACAGGTCGGTCATTGTGCCACAGCCATCGGCGCCGCTTGACGGCGTGCCCGGCCAGGCCCTAGGGTAGCTGCCATGAAGACGCGCAGCCTCCAACGCTCCAGCATTATTACCGCCATTACCTGATGGCGGGAGAGCGTTAGCTGCGCAACCAGACCCGCCCAAGAGGCGGGTTTGTACGTTCTGACTCCTGGGCCCCGACGAAACACCCCAGGAGCCCGCCATGACCGCCCAGGAACCCGCCACCGATCTCTTGCAGCGCTATGCCCGCAAGATCCTCGAAGCCCCCGTCTACGACGTGGCGATCGAAACGCCCCTGCAACCGGCGCGGGCGCTGTCCGAGCGGCTGGGCTGCCAGGTGCTGCTCAAGCGCGAAGACCTGCAGCCGGTGTTT
>NZ_JAVHTY010000011.1 GCF_031085165.1 Pseudomonas sp. 102515
CCTGATCGCTCCGATCGCGATGGAAGACGGTCTGCGTTTCGCCATCCGTGAAGGCGGTCGTACCGTCGGCGCCGGCGTGGTTGCCAAGATCATCGAGTAATCGATTGATCTTGGCCTGTCAGGTCGGCATAATGGTCGGCCTGATTCAAGTTACAGGCCAGTAGCTCAATTGGCAGAGCGGCGGTCTCCAAAACCGCAGGTTGGGGGTTCGATTCCCTCCTGGCCTGCCAGATTCCCATCTGGCACTCCTTACAGGATTCATGCAATGAGCATCAAGGCGGAAGCCAAAGAGTCGCGCTTCGATGCGCTGAAGTGGCTGGTGGTTGTCGTTCTAGTGGCGATCGGTGTTGTTGCCAATCACTACTTCGCTGCTCAGTCCATCCTGTATCGAGTGGTAGGTCTGTTGGTGCTGGCAGCTGTCGCTGCCTTTGTTGCCCTGCAGACCACCAAGGGGCAAGCCTTCTTCGGCTTGCTGAAAGACGCCCGTACCGAGATTCGCAAGGTTGTCTGGCCTACCCGGCAAGAGACCACTCAGACCACGCTGATCGTGGTTGCCGTGGTGCTCGTGATGGCTTTGTTGTTGTGGGGGCTCGACTCCCTGCTCGGTTGGCTGGTTTCCACGATTGTTGGTTGAAAGGGTTCGCCGTGGCTAAGCGTTGGTACGTCGTGCATGCCTACTCGGGTTACGAGAAGCATGTCATGCGTTCGTTGATCGAGCGCGTCAAGCTGCACGAAATGGAAGACGAGTTCGGCGACATTCTCGTGCCCACCGAAGAAGTGGTGGAAATGCGCAATGGCCAGAAGCGCAAGAGCGAGCGTAAGTTTTTCCCGGGATATGTCCTGGTGCAGATGGAGATGAACGAAGGGACTTGGCACCTGGTCAAGGATACCCCTCGCGTCATGGGCTTCATCGGTGGTACCGCCGACAAGCCGGCACCCATCACTGATCGTGAGGCGGACGCGATTCTGCGTCGTGTCTCCGACAGCAGCGATAAGCCGAAGCCGAAGACCCTGTTCGAAGCAGGCGAGACGGTTCGGGTGGTGGACGGTCCGTTTGCCGACTTCAACGGCGTTGTCGAAGAAGTCAACTACGAAAAGAGCCGCATCCACGTGGCGGTACTGATCTTTGGTCGGTCGACCCCTGTGGAGCTCGAGTTCAGCCAGGTCGAAAAGGTCTAGGTTGTTCGCATCCCTTACCCCGTAGCCCAGGCTGCGGGGTTTTGTCGTCACTGGGATATAGCAAGTAATTGGGGAGCCCTGCGGGGCGTCGAACCCATCATTGGAGTAGCACATGGCTAAGAAAATTCAGGCTTACATCAAGCTGCAGGTTAAGGCCGCTCAAGCCAACCCGAGCCCGCCAGTCGGTCCGGCGCTGGGTCAGCACGGCGTCAACATCATGGAATTCTGCAAGGCGTTCAACGCCCGCACCCAGGGCATGGAGCCTGGTCTGCCCACTCCGGTGATCATCACCGTGTACAGCGACCGTAGCTTCACCTTCGAAATCAAGAGCACCCCGGCCTCCGTGCTGCTCAAGAAGGCTGCTGGCATCAAGAGCGGTTCCGCTCGTCCCAACAGCCAGAAGGTCGGTACCGTCACCCGCGCCCAGCTGGAAGAGATCGCCAAAGCCAAGAATGCCGATCTCACCGCCGCCGATATGGACGCCGCCGTGCGTACTATCGCCGGTTCCGCTCGTAGCATGGGTCTGAATGTGGAGGGCGTGTAATGGCCAAGCTCACTAAGCGTCAAAAGGCTTTCGCCGAAAAAATCCAGGCTGGCAAGCAGTACGGCTTCGAAGAAGCTGCAGCCCTGCTGGCCGAGCTGTCCACCATCAAGTTCAAGGAGTCCATCGACGTCTCCGTGAATCTGGGTGTGGATCCGCGTAAATCCGACCAGGTCGTTCGTGGCGCCACGGTGCTGCCCAATGGCACTGGCAAGTCGGTTCGCGTTGCCGTGTTCACCCAGGGTGCCAATGCCGAAGCGGCGCTGGCTGCCGGTGCCGAACGAGTCGGCATGGATGACCTGGCTGCCGAGATGAAGGGCGGCGACCTGAACTACGACGTGGTCATTGCCTCGCCGGACGCCATGCGCGTTGTCGGTCAGCTGGGTCAACTGCTCGGCCCGCGCGGTCTGATGCCCAACCCCAAGGTTGGCACCGTGACCCCGGACGTCGCTACCGCCGTCAAGAATGCCAAGGCTGGTCAGGTGCGTTTCCGTACCGACAAGAACGGCATCATCCATGCCTCCGTTGGCAAGATCGATTTCGAGCCTGTGAAGCTGAAGCAGAACGTTGAAGCTCTGCTGGCCGACCTGAAGCGCCTGAAGCCCTCGACCTCCAAGGGCATCTACGTCAAGCGCATCACCCTGAGCTCCACCATGGGCCCGGGTCTGCAGATCGACCAGGCTTCCCTGGAAGCCTAAGCAAGCTACAAGTCGCCGTGCTTCCGGGCGCGGCGCCAAGATTGGGGTCCCTGCCTGGCGGGGGCTGTCCAAGACCGTAGGGGACGCAGGTCTTAAACCGGGGAAACCCTAGCCTACGCAGATGGTGCTCCCGATTCGGTTACCGAGTCAGACACCAAAACGCCGCCCAGTCCATCGGGCGAAACGGTAACATCCAGGAGTTAAACCCGTGGCAATCAAACTCGAAGACAAGAAGGCTATCGTCGCTGAAGTCAACGAGGCTGCCCAAGGTGCCCTGTCCGCTGTCGTGGCCGATGCCCGTGGCGTGACTGTGGGTGCCATGACCGGACTCCGTAAAGAGGCCCGCGCGGCTGGTGTCTATGTACGTGTCGTACGTAACACCCTGCTGCGTCGTGCCGTTGAAGGCACGTCTTTCGACGTTCTCAACGACACCTTCAAGGGCCCGACCCTGATCGCGTTCTCCCAGGAGCATCCGGGCGCTGCCGCCCGTATCTTCAAGGATTTCGCCAAGGGTCAGGACAAGTTCGAGATCAAGGCCGCCGCGTTCGAAGGCAAGCTCATCCCGGCTAACCAGATCGACGTACTGGCAACCCTGCCGACCTACGACGAAGCTGTGTCCCAGCTGATGAGTGTCATCCAGGGCGCTACCAGCAAGCTGGCTCGTACCCTCGCCGCCATTCGCGACCAAAAGGAAGCTGCCGCCGCCTAATAGAGCGTGCTGCGTTTCCTCCAAGTCTTTCTTATTATTTGCGGCCTGAAGCCGCACCCAGTTATAGGAATCTAGAGTCATGGCTCTGACCAACGAAGACATCATCAACGCCGTATCCGAAATGTCCGTCATGCAAGTGGTGGAACTGATCAAGGCGATGGAAGAGAAGTTCGGCGTGACCGCCGCTGCCGCCGCTGCCGCTGGCCCGGCTGCTGCCGCTGCCGTCGTCGAAGAGCAGACCGAATTCACCATCATGTTGACCGAAGCCGGCGACAAGAAAGTGAACGTCATCAAGGTCGTTCGTGAACTGACCGGTCTGGGCCTGAAAGAAGCCAAGGCTGTCGTTGACGGCGCCCCGGGCGTGGTCAAGGAAGGCGTTTCCAAAGAGGAAGCCGAAGCTGCCAAGAAGTCTCTGGAAGAAGCAGGCGCCAAGGTCGAGCTCAAGTAAGTTCGGTTCTTGCGTCTACAGCCGCAACGTCTCACGTTCGGCTGATGGCTGGTGGCGAACGCCACCGGCCTTTTGCCGTTTTGTGCAGGGCGAGCATATCCGCCTGGCAAAACGTGCTGTATCCACCTCGCTTTCGGGGTGCGGCAAACCAAGGGTTTGCACGATTTTCCGGCTGCTCCCGTCGGAGAGGCCAAACAAGCTGGTGACCAAGCTGGGGAACGCTGATGGCTTACTCATACACTGAGAAAAAACGTATCCGCAAGGACTTTAGCAAGTTGCCGCACGTCATGGACGTGCCCTATTTGCTGGCTATCCAACTGGATTCGTACCGCGAATTCCTGCAGGCGGGCGCAGGCAAAGACCAGTTCCGCGATATCGGCCTGCATGCGGCCTTCAAGTCCGTTTTCCCGATTATCAGCTATTCCGGCAATGCGGCCCTGGAATATGTTGGCTATCGCCTGGGCGAGCCGGCTTTCGATGTGAAGGAGTGCGTCCTGCGCGGCGTGACCTTCGCCGTCCCGCTGCGGGTCAAGGTTCGCCTGATCATTTTTGACCGCGAGTCGTCGAACAAGGCGATCAAGGACATCAAGGAGCAGGAAGTCTACATGGGGGAAATCCCCCTGATGACCGAGAACGGTACCTTCATCATCAACGGTACCGAGCGTGTCATCGTGTCCCAGCTGCACCGCAGCCCGGGCGTGTTCTTCGATCACGACCGCGGCAAGACCCACAGCTCGGGCAAGCTGCTGTACTCGGCACGCATCATTCCCTACCGCGGCTCCTGGCTCGACTTCGAATTCGATCCCAAGGACGCCGTGTTCGTCCGTATCGACCGTCGCCGCAAGCTGCCGGCCTCGGTACTGCTGCGCGCGCTCGGCTACAGCACCGAAGAGGTGCTGGATGCGTTCTATGACACCAACATCTTCCATATCAAGGGTGAGATGCTGACGTTCGAGCTGGTGCCCCAGCGCCTGCGCGGTGACATCGCCAGCTTCGACATCAAGGATGGCAGCGGCAAGGTGATCGTGGAGCAAGGCCGTCGTGTGACCGCTCGCCACATCAACCAGCTGGAAAAGTCCGGTCTGAGCGAGCTGGAAGTACCCTTCGATTACGTCATTGGCCGTACCACTGCCAAGGCCGTCGTGCACCCGTCCACTGGCGAGATCATCGCCGAGTGCAACACCGAGCTGACCCTGGACATGCTGGCCAAGATGGCCAAGGCCAATGTCGTGCGGTTCGAGACGCTGTACACCAACGACATCGACTGTGGTCCCTTCATCTCCGATACCCTGAAGATCGACTCCACCGGCAATCAGCTGGAAGCCCTGGTCGAGATCTACCGGATGATGCGTCCTGGCGAGCCGCCGACCAAGGAAGCTGCCGAGACACTGTTCAACAACCTGTTCTTCAGCGCCGAGCGTTACGACCTGTCCGCCGTCGGCCGCATGAAGTTCAACCGCCGTATCGGCCGCGACGCCATCGAAGGCTCGGGCGTGCTGAGCCGCGAAGACATCGTCGACGTGCTCAAGACCCTCGTCGACATCCGTAACGGCAAGGGCATCGTCGACGACATCGACCACCTGGGTAACCGCCGTGTCCGTTGCGTCGGTGAAATGGCCGAGAACCAGTTCCGCGTGGGCCTGGTACGGGTAGAGCGTGCCGTCAAGGAACGCCTGTCCATGGCCGAAAGCGAAGGCCTGATGCCGCAGGACCTGATCAACGCCAAGCCGGTGGCCGCCGCGATCAAGGAGTTCTTCGGTTCCAGCCAGCTGTCCCAGTTCATGGACCAGAACAACCCGCTGTCGGAGATCACCCACAAGCGCCGCGTCTCCGCACTCGGCCCGGGCGGTCTGACCCGTGAGCGTGCCGGCTTCGAAGTCCGTGACGTACACCCGACGCACTACGGCCGGGTCTGCCCGATCGAAACGCCGGAAGGTCCGAACATCGGCCTGATCAACTCCCTGGCCGCCTATGCCCGCACCAACAAGTACGGCTTCCTCGAAAGCCCGTACCGCATGGTCAAGGACGGCGTGGCCACTGACGAGATCGTCTTCCTGTCGGCCATCGAAGAAGCCAACCATGTGATCGCCCAGGCCTCCGCAGGGCTGGACGAGAACAACCGGCTGATCGACGAGCTGGTGGCCGTGCGTCACCTGAACGAATTCACCGTCAAGGCGCCCGAAGACGTCACCCTGATGGACGTTTCGCCCAAGCAGGTCGTCTCCGTCGCCGCCTCGCTGATTCCGTTCCTCGAGCACGACGACGCCAACCGCGCGCTGATGGGTTCCAACATGCAGCGTCAGGCCGTGCCGACCTTGCGTTCGGACAAGCCGCTGGTCGGTACCGGCATGGAGCGCAACGTCGCCCGCGACTCCGGCGTCTGCGTCGTCGCCCGTCGTGGTGGCGTGATCGACTCCGTCGATGCCAGCCGTATCGTGGTGCGCGTCAACGATGACGAAGTCGAGACCGGTGAAGCCGGCGTCGACATCTACAACCTGACCAAGTACACCCGTTCCAACCAGAACACCTGCATCAACCAGCGTCCGCTGGTGAGCAAGGGTGATCAGGTGGCCAAGTTCGACATCCTGGCCGATGGCCCCTCGACCGACATGGGCGAGCTGGCACTGGGTCAGAACATGCGCGTGGCCTTCATGCCCTGGAACGGCTTCAACTTCGAAGACTCCATCTGTCTGTCGGAGCGCGTGGTCCAGGAAGATCGCTTCACCACCATCCACATCCAGGAATTGACCTGCGTGGCCCGTGACACCAAGCTCGGTCCGGAGGAAATCACCTCCGACATCCCGAACGTGGGCGAGGCTGCGCTGAACAAGCTGGACGAGGCCGGTATCGTCTATGTCGGTGCCGAAGTCGGTGCCGGTGACATCCTGGTCGGCAAGGTCACGCCCAAGGGCGAAACCCAGCTGACCCCGGAAGAGAAGCTGCTGCGCGCCATCTTCGGCGAGAAGGCCAGCGACGTGAAGGACACCTCCCTGCGCGTGCCCACCGGCACCAAGGGTACCGTCATCGACGTCCAGGTCTTCACCCGTGACGGCGTCGAGCGCGATTCCCGCGCCCTGGCCATCGAGAAGTCCCAGCTCGACGAGATCCGCAAGGATCTGAACGAAGAGTTCCGCATCGTCGAAGGCGCGACCTTCGAGCGTCTGCGTCAGGCGCTGGTCGGTCAGGTCGCCGAAGGCGGCCCGGCGGTCAAGAAGGGTGCCGTCATCACCGACGAGTACCTGAACGGCCTTGAGCGTGGTCAGTGGTTCAAGCTGCGCATGGCGGAAGATGCTCACAACGAGCAGCTGGAAAAGGCCCAGGCCTACCTGTCCGACCGCCGCCAGCTGCTGGACGACAAGTTCGAAGACAAGAAGCGCAAGCTGCAGCAGGGCGATGACCTGGCGCCGGGCGTGCTGAAGATCGTCAAGGTCTATCTCGCCATCAAGCGCCGCATCCAGCCGGGCGACAAGATGGCCGGTCGCCACGGTAACAAGGGTGTGGTCTCGGTGATCATGCCGGTCGAAGACATGCCCTACGACGCCAACGGTACGCCGGTGGACATCGTGCTGAACCCGCTGGGCGTACCATCGCGGATGAACGTCGGTCAGATCCTCGAAACTCACCTGGGCCTCGCGGCCAAGGGCCTGGGCGAGAAGATCAACGTGATGATCGAAGAGCAGCGCAAGGTCGCCGAACTGCGCAGCTTCCTGCACGAGATCTACAACGAGATCGGTGGCCGTCAGGAGAAGCTCGACGACCTGAGCGATCAGGAAGTCCTCGACCTGGCGAAGAACCTGCGTGGCGGTGTTCCCATGGCCACGCCGGTGTTCGACGGTGCCAAGGAGAGCGAGATCAAGGCTATGCTGAAGCTGGCCGATCTGCCGGAGAGCGGCCAGATGCGTCTGTACGACGGTCGCACCGGCAATGCCTTCGAGCGCACCACCACCGTCGGCTACATGTACATGCTCAAGCTGAACCACCTGGTGGACGACAAGATGCACGCCCGTTCCACTGGTTCCTACAGCCTGGTTACCCAGCAGCCGCTGGGTGGTAAGGCACAGTTCGGTGGTCAGCGTTTCGGGGAGATGGAGGTCTGGGCACTGGAGGCCTATGGCGCGGCTTACACCCTGCAGGAAATGCTGACGGTGAAGTCGGACGATGTGAACGGCCGGACCAAGATGTACAAGAACATCGTGGACGGGGATCACCGCATGGAGGCCGGCATGCCCGAGTCCTTCAACGTACTGATCAAGGAAATCCGCTCGCTCGGCATCGATATCGAACTGGAAACCGAATAACACGAGACCCTAGAGGGGGCGACCGCGCGGCGGTCGCCTCCGGTCCGTGAGGAGGAAAGGCCTTGAAAGACTTGCTCAATCTGTTGAAAAACCAGGGTCAACTCGAAGAGTTCGATGCCATCCGTATCGGCCTGGCCTCGCCCGAGATGATTCGTTCCTGGTCGTTCGGTGAAGTGAAGAAGCCGGAGACCATCAACTACCGTACCTTCAAGCCCGAGCGCGATGGTCTGTTCTGCGCCAAGATCTTTGGCCCGGTCAAGGACTACGAGTGCCTGTGCGGAAAGTACAAGCGCCTCAAGCACCGCGGCGTGATTTGCGAGAAGTGCGGCGTGGAAGTCGCCCTGGCCAAGGTGCGTCGCGAGCGCATGGGTCACATCGAGCTGGCTTCGCCGGTCGCCCACATCTGGTTCCTGAAATCGCTGCCGTCGCGTATCGGCCTGCTGCTGGACATGACCCTGCGTGACATCGAGCGCGTGCTCTATTTCGAGAGCTACGTGGTGATCGATCCGGGCATGACCACCCTCGAGAAGTACCAGCTGCTGAACGACGAGCAGTACTTCGAGGCACTGGAAGAATTCGGTGACGACTTCGACGCCCGCATGGGTGCGGAAGCCGTATTCCAGCTGCTCGGCGCCATCGATCTGGAGCACGAGATCGGTCGCCTGCGCGAAGAGATTCCGCAGACCAACTCCGAGACCAAGATCAAGAAGCTGTCCAAGCGCCTGAAGCTGATGGAAGCCTTCCAGGGCTCCGGCAACAAGCCGGAGTGGATGGTCATGACCGTGCTGCCCGTGCTGCCGCCGGACCTGCGTCCGCTGGTACCGCTGGATGGCGGCCGCTTCGCGACTTCCGACCTGAACGATCTCTATCGTCGCGTCATCAACCGGAACAACCGCCTCAAGCGGCTGCTCGACCTCGCCGCGCCCGACATCATCGTGCGCAACGAGAAGCGCATGCTGCAGGAAGCCGTTGACGCCCTGCTGGACAACGGCCGTCGCGGCCGTGCCATCACCGGTTCCAACAAGCGCCCGCTGAAGTCCCTGGCCGACATGATCAAGGGCAAGCAGGGTCGTTTCCGTCAGAACCTGCTGGGCAAGCGCGTCGACTACTCCGGTCGTTCCGTGATCACCGTGGGCCCGACCCTGCGCCTGCACCAGTGCGGTCTGCCCAAGAAGATGGCGCTGGAGCTGTTCAAGCCCTTCATCTTCGGCAAGCTGGAAGCCCGCGGCATGGCGACCACCATCAAGGCCGCCAAGAAGATGGTCGAGCGCGAACTGCCCGAGGTCTGGGACGTTCTCGCCGAAGTCATCCGCGAACACCCCGTGCTGCTCAACCGCGCCCCGACCCTGCACCGTCTGGGTATCCAGGCGTTCGAGCCGGTCCTCATCGAAGGCAAGGCCATCCAGCTGCACCCGCTGGTCTGCGCTGCGTACAACGCCGACTTCGACGGTGACCAGATGGCCGTGCACGTGCCGCTGACGCTGGAAGCCCAGCTGGAAGCGCGCGCCCTGATGATGTCGACCAACAACATCCTGTCGCCCGCCAACGGCGAGCCGATCATCGTGCCGTCGCAGGACGTGGTTCTGGGTCTCTACTACATGACCCGTGAAGCCATCAACGCCAAGGGCGAAGGCCGCGTGTTCGCCGACCTGCAGGAAGTCGATCGCGTCTTCCGTGCCGGCGAAGCGGCCCTGCATGCCAAGGTCAAGGTGCGCATCAACGAGACCATCCGTCACAAGGACGGCAGCCTGACCAAGAACACCCGCATCGTCGACACCACCGTCGGCCGCGCGTTGCTGTTCCAGGTCGTGCCTGCCGGTCTGCCGTACGACGTGGTCAACCAGTCGATGAAGAAGAAGGCCATCTCCAAGCTGATCAACCACTGCTACCGCGTGGTGGGTCTCAAGGACACCGTCATCTTCGCCGACCAGCTGATGTACACCGGTTTCGCCTATTCGACCCTGTCCGGCGTCTCCATCGGCGTGAACGACTTCGTCATTCCGGACGAGAAGGCGCGCATCATCGATGCCGCTACCGCCGAGGTGAAGGAGATCGAGAGCCAGTACGCCTCCGGCCTGGTGACCCAGGGCGAGAAGTACAACAAGGTGATCGACCTCTGGTCGAAGGCCAACGACGAAGTGTCCAAGGCGATGATGACCAACCTCTCGAAAGAGAAGGTCATCGACCGCGAGGGCAAGGAAGTCGACCAGGAGTCCTTCAACTCCATGTACATGATGGCCGATTCCGGCGCCCGGGGCTCCGCGGCCCAGATTCGTCAGCTGGCCGGCATGCGTGGCCTGATGGCCAAGCCGGACGGCTCCATCATCGAGACGCCCATCACCGCCAACTTCCGTGAAGGCCTGAACGTACTCCAGTACTTCATCTCTACCCACGGTGCCCGTAAGGGTCTGGCGGATACCGCACTGAAGACCGCGAACTCCGGTTACCTGACCCGTCGTCTCGTCGACGTGGCCCAGGATCTGGTGGTGACCGAGGTCGATTGCGGTACCGAGCGCGGCCTGATCATGACCCCGCACATCGAAGGCGGCGACGTGGTCGAGCCCCTGGGCGAGCGCGTGCTGGGTCGAGTCATCGCCCGTGACGTGCCCAAGCCGGGTACCGAAGAGATCATCGTGCCGGCCGGCACCCTGGTCGACGAGCGCTGGGTCGAGTTCCTCGAGCTCAACAGCGTCGACGAAGTCGTGGTGCGTTCGCCGATCACCTGCGAAACCCGTCATGGCATCTGCGCCAAGTGCTACGGTCGCGATCTGGCTCGCGGTCACCAGGTCAACATCGGTGAAGCGGTCGGCGTCATCGCCGCCCAGTCCATCGGTGAGCCGGGTACCCAGCTGACCATGCGTACCTTCCACATCGGTGGTGCGGCCAGCCGGACCTCCGCGGCCGACAGCGTCCAGGTCAAGAACGGCGGTGCCATCCGTCTGCACAACCTGAAGCACGTCGAACGTGCCGATGGCGCCTTGGTTGCCGTGTCCCGTTCCGGTGAGCTGGCCATCGCCGATGACTTCGGTCGTGAGCGCGAGCGCTACAAGCTGCCCTACGGTGCGGTGATTTCGGTCAAGGAAGGCGACAAGGTCGACGCTGGCGCTATCGTCGCCAAGTGGGACCCGCACACCCACCCCATCGTCACCGAGATGGATGGTACTGTGGCCTTCGTCGGCATGGAGGAGGGCATCACCATCAAGCGCCAGACCGACGAACTGACCGGTCTGACCAACATCGAGGTGCTCGACGCCAAGGATCGCCCGACTTCCGGCAAGGACATCCGTCCGGCCGTCAAGCTGATCGACGCCAACGGCAAGGACCTTCTGCTGCCGGGTACCGACGTACCGGCCCAGTACTTCCTACCGCCGAACGCGCTGGTCAACCTGAGCGACGGTGCCAAGGTGCATGTGGGTGACGTTATCGCCCGTATCCCCCAGGAAACCTCCAAGACCCGCGACATCACCGGTGGTCTGCCCCGCGTGGCCGACCTCTTCGAAGCGCGTCGTCCCAAGGAGCCGGCCATCCTGGCGGAGATCAGCGGTACCATCTCCTTCGGCAAGGAAACCAAGGGCAAGCGTCGTCTGGTCATCACCCCGACCGATGGCACCGACCCCTACGAGGAGCTGATTCCGAAGTGGCGTCACCTGAACGTCTTCGAAGGCGAACAGGTAAGCCGCGGCGAAGTCATCTCCGACGGTCCGAGCAACCCGCACGATATCCTGCGTCTGCTGGGTGTCAGCGCACTGGCCAAGTACATCGTCAACGAGATCCAGGACGTGTACCGCCTGCAGGGCGTGAAGATCAACGACAAGCACATCGAGACCATCCTGCGGCAGATGCTGCGCAAGGTCGAAGTGAGCGACACCGGCGACTCGAGCTTCATCAAGGGCGATCAGGTCGAACTGACCCACGTCCTGGAAGAGAACGAGCAGCTGGTCGGCAATGATCGTTTCGTCGCCAAGTACGAGCGCGTCCTGCTGGGTATCACCAAGGCTTCGCTGTCCACCGAGTCCTTCATCTCGGCCGCTTCCTTCCAGGAGACCACCCGTGTCCTGACCGAAGCCGCCGTGACCGGCAAGCGCGACTTCCTGCGCGGCCTGAAGGAGAATGTGGTGGTGGGCCGCCTGATCCCGGCCGGTACCGGCCTGGCCTACCACAGTGAGCGCAAGCGTCAACGCGAACTCGGCAAGCCGCAGCGCGTGAGCGCCAGCGAGGCCGAAGCCGCCCTGACCGAAGCACTGAACTCCAGCGCCAGCTGAGTTCGGTAGCAGGTCTCGCTTGACAAAGCCCCCGGCGCCCCAGGCGTCCGGGGGCTTTGTCTTGACTGGAGCGTCCAAGCTCTTTAGACTTTCGTTCCCCGAAAATGGGCAGGACTGACGTTCTGCTATTTCGTTTATGTCGCAAGACAATCAGTGGAGCTATAGATGGCAACTATCAACCAGCTGGTGCGTAGTGCACGCAAGCGTATCGTCGAGAAATCCGACGTACCTGCGCTGCAAAACTGCCCGCAACGTCGTGGCGTGTGCACCCGCGTGTACACCACCACTCCCAAGAAGCCCAACTCCGCACTGCGGAAAGTCTGCCGTGTACGTCTGACCAACGGCTTCGAAGTCACCTCCTACATCGGTGGTGAAGGTCACAACCTGCAGGAACACAGCGTCGTGCTGATCCGCGGTGGCCGGGTCAAGGATCTGCCGGGTGTACGTTATCACACCGTGCGCGGCTCGCTGGACACCACCGGTGTGAAGGACCGCAAGCAGGGCCGTTCCAAGTACGGCACCAAGCGTCCGAAGTAATCACCTTTCTTTTTGTTCGAGTCGATAAGAGTAAGGTCGGGCAACGAGTCCCGAGCTAACCTGAAGACCGTTTTGAGGGCTTATCAATGCCAAGACGTCGTGTAGCGGCCAAGCGCGAAATACTTGACGATCCGAAATACGGAAGCCAGATCCTGGCCAAGTTCATGAACCACGTGATGGAGAGCGGCAAGAAAGCCGTTGCCGAGCGTATCGTTTATGGTGCTCTGGACAAGGTCAAAGAGCGTTCCAAGAATGCCGAACCCCTGGAAGTTTTCGAAAAAGCGCTCGACGCCATCGCTCCGCTGGTCGAAGTGAAGTCCCGCCGTGTCGGCGGTGCTACCTACCAGGTGCCGGTTGAGGTTCGTCCTTCCCGTCGTAATGCCCTGGCCATGCGCTGGCTGGTGGACTCCGCGCGCAAGCGTGGCGAGAAGTCCATGGCTCTGCGCCTGGCGGGTGAACTCATGGACGCTTTTGAAGGCAAGGGTGCCGCAGTCAAGAAGCGCGAAGACGTGCATCGCATGGCAGAAGCCAACAAGGCCTTCTCGCACTACCGCTTCTAAGCCTAGCGCTTCCAATCAAGCGAGGACCTTATGGCTCGTACAACCGCTATTAACCGCTATCGGAACATCGGTATCTGCGCCCACGTGGACGCAGGTAAGACGACTACTACCGAGCGGATTCTGTTCTATACCGGCGTGAACCACAAAATGGGTGAGGTTCACGACGGCGCTGCGACCATGGACTGGATGGTGCAGGAGCAGGAGCGTGGTATCACCATCACCTCCGCTGCCACCACCGCGTTCTGGTCCGGTTCGACCAAGCAGTACGACAAGTACCGCGTAAACATCATCGATACCCCCGGCCACGTGGACTTCACCATTGAGGTGGAGCGCTCCCTGCGCGTGCTGGACGGTGCGGTCGTGGTGTTCTGCGGTACCTCCGGTGTCGAGCCCCAGTCCGAAACCGTATGGCGTCAGGCCAACAAGTACGGCGTCCCGCGCATCGTCTACGTCAACAAGATGGACCGTGCCGGTGCCAACTTCCTGCGCGTCGTCGAGCAGATCAAGAAGCGCCTGGGCCACACTCCGGTCCCGGTTCAGCTGGCCATTGGCGCGGAAGAGAACTTCCTGGGCCAGATCGACCTGCTGAAGATGAAGGCCATCTTCTGGAACGAGGACGACCAGGGCATGACCTACCGCGAGGAAGACATTCCTGCGGACATGCTGGCCGATGCCGAGCAGTGGCGCTCCAACATGGTCGAGGCTGCGGCCGAAGCCAACGAAGAGCTGATGAACAAGTACTTGGAAGGCGGCGAGCTGTCGATCGACGAGATCAAGGCCGGCCTGCGTCAGCGTACCATCGCCTGCGAAATCGTCCCGGCCGTCTGCGGTTCGTCCTTCAAGAACAAGGGCGTGCCCCTGGTTCTGGACGCCGTGATCGACTTCCTGCCGGCGCCGGTCGAGATTCCCGCGATCAAGGGTACCAACCCGGACAACGAGGAAATCACCGACGAGCGTCACGCGGACGACAACGAGCCCTTCTCGGCGCTGGCGTTCAAGATCGCTACCGACCCCTTCGTGGGTACCTTGACCTTCGCCCGCGTCTACTCGGGTGTACTGAGCTCCGGTGACTCCGTCATCAACTCGGTGAAGGGCAAGAAGGAGCGCGTCGGCCGTATGGTGCAGATGCACGCCAACACCCGTGAAGAGATCAAGGAAGTTCGTGCTGGCGACATCGCCGCCCTTATCGGCATGAAGGACGTCACCACCGGTGACACCCTGTGCTCGATCGAGAAGCCGATCATCCTCGAGCGCATGGACTTCCCGGAGCCGGTGATCTCGGTCGCCGTCGAGCCGAAGACCAAGGCTGACCAGGAAAAGATGGGTATCGCACTGGGCAAGCTGGCCCAGGAAGATCCCTCGTTCCGCGTCAAGACCGACGAAGAGTCCGGTCAGACCATCATCTCGGGCATGGGCGAGCTGCACCTGGACATCCTGGTGGACCGCATGAAGCGCGAATTCGGCGTGGAAGCGAACATCGGTAAGCCTCAGGTCGCCTACCGCGAAACCATCCGCAACACCTGCGAGATCGAAGGCAAGTTCGTTCGCCAGTCGGGTGGCCGTGGCCAGTTCGGTCACTGCTGGATTCGCTTCGCGCCGGCCGACGAAGGTCAGGAAGGTCTGGAGTTCGTCAGCGAAGTCGTGGGTGGTGTGATTCCGAAGGAATACATCCCGGCGATCCAGAAGGGCATCGAAGAGCAGATGAAGAACGGCATCGTCGCCGGCTATCCGCTGCTCGGCCTGAAGGCTGCGGTCTTCGACGGTTCCTACCACGACGTCGACTCCAACGAGATGGCGTTCAAGATCGCTGCCTCCATGGCGACCAAGCAGCTCACCCAGAAGGGTGGTGCCGTGCTGCTCGAGCCGATCATGAAGGTCGAGGTCGTGACCCCGGAAGACTACATGGGCGACGTCATGGGCGACCTGAACCGTCGTCGTGGCCTGATCCAGGGTATGGAAGACACCGTGACCGGCAAGGTCATCCGTGCCGAGGTTCCGCTGGGCGAGATGTTTGGCTACGCTACGGATGTCCGCTCCATGTCTCAGGGTCGCGCAAGCTACTCCATGGAGTTCTCCAAGTACGCCGAAGCTCCGTCGAACATCGCCGAAGCCATCATCAAGAAACAAGCTTAATCAGCGCTTTGACTAGAGGTTTTATCTCGTGGCTAAAGAAAAATTCGAACGTAACAAACCGCACCTGAACGTGGGCACCATCGGTCACGTCGACCATGGCAAGACCACGCTGACCGCAGCGCTGACCAAGGTCTGTGCCGACACCTGGGGCGGTTCCGCTCGTGGTTTC
>NZ_JAVHTY010000013.1 GCF_031085165.1 Pseudomonas sp. 102515
GGTGACTGCGTACCTTTTGTATAATGGGTCAGCGACTTATTTTCAGTGGCGAGCTTAACCGAATAGGGGAGGCGTAGCGAAAGCGAGTCTTAATAGGGCGTTTAGTCGCTGGGAATAGACCCGAAACCGGGCGATCTATCCATGAGCAGGTTGAAGGTTAGGTAACACTGACTGGAGGACCGAACCCACTTCCGTTGAAAAGGCAGGGGATGACTTGTGGATCGGAGTGAAAGGCTAATCAAGCTCGGAGATAGCTGGTTCTCCTCGAAAGCTATTTAGGTAGCGCCTCATGTATCACTCTGGGGGGTAGAGCACTGTTTCGGCTAGGGGGTCATCCCGACTTACCAAACCGATGCAAACTCCGAATACCCAGAAGTGCCGAGCATGGGAGACACACGGCGGGTGCTAACGTCCGTCGTGAAAAGGGAAACAACCCAGACCGTCAGCTAAGGTCCCAAAGTCCTGGTTAAGTGGTAAACGATGTGGGAAGGCTTAGACAGCTAGGAGGTTGGCTTAGAAGCAGCCACCCTTTAAAGAAAGCGTAATAGCTCACTAGTCGAGTCGGCCTGCGCGGAAGATGTAACGGGGCTCAAACCAGGCACCGAAGCTACGGGTATCACCTTTGGTGATGCGGTAGAGGAGCGTTCTGTAAGCCTGTGAAGGTGAGTTGAGAAGCTTGCTGGAGGTATCAGAAGTGCGAATGCTGACATGAGTAACGACAATGCGAGTGAAAAACTCGCACGCCGAAAGACCAAGGGTTCCTGCGCAACGTTAATCGACGCAGGGTGAGTCGGTCCCTAAGGCGAGGCTGAAAGGCGTAGTCGATGGGAAACGGGTTAATATTCCCGTACTTCTAGTTACTGCGATGGGGGGACGGAGAAGGCTAGGCCAGCTTGGCGTTGGTTGTCCAAGTTTAAGGTGGTAGGCTGACTGTTTAGGTAAATCCGGACGGTCAAGGCCGAGAGCTGATGACGATCCTTCTTTTAGAAGGAGAAGTGGTTGATGCCATGCTTCCAGGAAAAGCCTCTAAGCTTCAGGTAACTAGGAACCGTACCCCAAACCGACACAGGTGGTCGGGTAGAGAATACCAAGGCGCTTGAGAGAACTCGGGTGAAGGAACTAGGCAAAATGGCACCGTAACTTCGGGAGAAGGTGCGCCGGTGAGGGTGAAGGGTTTACCCCGTAAGCTCATGCCGGTCGAAGATACCAGGCCGCTGCGACTGTTTATTAAAAACACAGCACTCTGCAAACACGAAAGTGGACGTATAGGGTGTGACGCCTGCCCGGTGCCGGAAGGTTAATTGATGGGGTTAGCGCAAGCGAAGCTCTTGATCGAAGCCCCGGTAAACGGCGGCCGTAACTATAACGGTCCTAAGGTAGCGAAATTCCTTGTCGGGTAAGTTCCGACCTGCACGAATGGCGTAACGATGGCGGCGCTGTCTCCACCCGAGACTCAGTGAAATTGAAATCGCTGTGAAGATGCAGTGTATCCGCGGCTAGACGGAAAGACCCCGTGAACCTTTACTGTAGCTTTGCACTGGACTTTGAGCTTGCTTGTGTAGGATAGGTGGGAGGCTTTGAAGCGTGGACGCCAGTCTGCGTGGAGCCATCCTTGAAATACCACCCTGGCAATCTTGAGGTTCTAACTCTGGTCCGT
>NZ_JAVHTY010000014.1 GCF_031085165.1 Pseudomonas sp. 102515
ATCCGGATCGAGGACAGTGTATGGTGGGCAGTTTGACTGGGGCGGTCTCCTCCTAAAGAGTAACGGAGGAGTACGAAGGTGCGCTCAGACCGGTCGGAAATCGGTCGTAGAGTATAAAGGCAAAAGCGCGCTTGACTGCGAGACAGACACGTCGAGCAGGTACGAAAGTAGGTCTTAGTGATCCGGTGGTTCTGTATGGAAGGGCCATCGCTCAACGGATAAAAGGTACTCCGGGGATAACAGGCTGATACCGCCCAAGAGTTCATATCGACGGCGGTGTTTGGCACCTCGATGTCGGCTCATCACATCCTGGGGCTGAAGCCGGTCCCAAGGGTATGGCTGTTCGCCATTTAAAGTGGTACGCGAGCTGGGTTTAGAACGTCGTGAGACAGTTCGGTCCCTATCTGCCGTGGACGTTTGAGATTTGAGAGGGGCTGCTCCTAGTACGAGAGGACCGGAGTGGACGAACCTCTGGTGTTCCGGTTGTCACGCCAGTGGCATTGCCGGGTAGCTACGTTCGGAAGAGATAACCGCTGAAAGCATCTAAGCGGGAAACTTGCCTCAAGATGAGATCTCACTGGAGCCTTGAGCTTCCTGAAGGGCCGTCGAAGACTACGACGTTGATAGGTCGGGTGTGTAAGCGCTGTGAGGCGTTGAGCTAACCGATACTAATTGCCCGTGAGGCTTGACCATATAACACCCAAACAATCTGACCGCAGGTCAGAGCGTGAGGAAGACGACGCCGAAAACGGGCGCGTGGGTTCGCAAGACCCAAGACGA
>NZ_JAVHTY010000015.1 GCF_031085165.1 Pseudomonas sp. 102515
GGCTCCCACTGCTTGTACGCATACGGTTTCAGGTTCTATTTCACTCCCCTCTCCGGGGTTCTTTTCGCCTTTCCCTCACGGTACTGGTTCACTATCGGTCAGTCAGGAGTATTTAGCCTTGGAGGATGGTCCCCCCATATTCAGACAGGGTTTCTCGTGCCCCGTCCTACTCGATTTCATTGATAAGAGCGTTTCGCGTACAGGGCTATCACCCACTATGGCCGCCTTTTCCAAAGCGTTCCGCTACTCTCAAATCAACTTAAGGGCTGGTCCCCGTTCGCTCGCCACTACTAAGGGAATCTCGGTTGATTTCTTTTCCTCAGGGTACTTAGATGTTTCAGTTCCCCTGGTTCGCCTCTTAACCCTATGGATTCAGGTTAAGATACCTAGATTATTCTAGGTGGGTTCCCCCATTCAGAGATCTCCGGGTCACAGGTCATTTGCCACCTCACCGAAGCTTATCGCAGGCTATCACGTCTTTCATCGCCTCTGACTGCCAAGGCATCCACCGTATGCGCTTCTTCACTTGACCATATAACCCCAAGCAATCTCGCTGGCGTCCAAGGACGCTACCGATCTGCACAGCGTTAAATGAGTGAAGACGACATTTCGCCGAAAACTTGCGCTTGAGTTCGCAAGATTTTACCTTGACGACACTAACTGCCAGTGAAAACAGTTAATGCAGTCTACTTCTATCACTTTCCCAATTTTTTAAAGAACAGTTCTGATCAAAGACCAGA
>NZ_JAVHTY010000016.1 GCF_031085165.1 Pseudomonas sp. 102515
CCGATGACGATCGGGGTGTCGTCGCCCGGGAAGTCGTAGGTGTTCAGCAGATCGCGAACTTCCATCTCGACCAGTTCCAGCAGCTCGGCGTCGTCAACCATGTCGGCCTTGTTCAGGAACACGACGATGTAGGGAACGCCTACCTGACGGGACAGCAGGATGTGCTCGCGGGTCTGCGGCATGGGGCCGTCAGCAGCCGAGCAAACCAGGATCGCGCCGTCCATCTGGGCAGCACCGGTGATCATGTTCTTCACGTAGTCGGCGTGGCCGGGGCAGTCGACGTGCGCGTAGTGACGGATCGCCGAGTCGTACTCAACGTGGGAGGTGTTGATGGTGATACCACGAGCCTTTTCTTCCGGCGCGTTGTCGATCTGGTCGAAACCACGAGCGGAACCGCCCCAGGTGTCGGCACAGACCTTGGTCAGCGCTGCGGTCAGCGTGGTCTTGCCATGGTCGACGTGACCGATGGTGCCCACGTTCAGGTGCGG
>NZ_JAVHTY010000017.1 GCF_031085165.1 Pseudomonas sp. 102515
ATCCAGGAAGAAGTCGAGATCGTGGGCATCAAGGCCACCGTCAAGACCACCTGCACCGGCGTCGAGATGTTCCGCAAGCTGCTGGACGAAGGCCGTGCTGGCGAGAACGTCGGCGTGCTGCTGCGTGGCACCAAGCGTGAAGACGTGGAGCGTGGCCAGGTTCTGGCCAAGCCGAACACCATCAAGCCGCACACCAAGTTCGAGTGCGAAGTGTACGTGCTGTCCAAGGAAGAAGGTGGTCGTCACACCCCGTTCTTCAAGGGCTACCGTCCGCAGTTCTACTTCCGCACCACCGACGTGACCGGTAACTGCGAGCTGCCGGAAGGCGTCGAGATGGTGATGCCGGGCGACAACATCAAGATGGTTGTCACCCTGATCGCTCCGATCGCGATGGAAGACGGTCTGCGTTTCGCCATCCGTGAAGGCGGTCGTACCGTCGGCGCCGGCGTGGTTGCCAAGATCATCGAGTAATCGATTGATCT
>NZ_JAVHTY010000018.1 GCF_031085165.1 Pseudomonas sp. 102515
GACGTTCTCGCCAGCACGGCCTTCGTCCAGCAGCTTGCGGAACATCTCGACGCCGGTGCAGGTGGTCTTGACGGTGGCCTTGATGCCCACGATCTCGACTTCTTCCTGGATGCGGACGATGCCACGCTCGACACGACCGGTTACCACGGTGCCGCGACCGGAGATCGAGAACACGTCTTCGATCGGCATCAGGAACGGCTTGTCGATGGCACGCTCGGGCTCGGGGATGTACGAGTCCAGGGTCTCGACCAGCTTGCGCACGGCAGAGGTACCCATTTCGTTGTCGTCGTTGCCGTTCAGCGCCATCAGCGCGGAACCGATGACGATCGGGGTGTCGTCGCCCGGGAAGTCGTAGGTGTTCAGCAGATCGCGAACTTCCATCTCGACCAGTTCCAGCAGCTCGGCGTCGTCAACCATGTCGGCCTTG
>NZ_JAVHTY010000019.1 GCF_031085165.1 Pseudomonas sp. 102515
GGGCTATGGCAAAAGGCTTACACGGACTGGTGTCACCTGGCCATGTTGCCACTCGCGGGAGCTGCGTAATCTACACCCATCAGCCGCGCAGGATGCGCAGCCCTGAGGTCACGGATGAAGACCAGGCCAGGATGGCGCCTGACAGGATGTTGGGATGGTCGCAACAAAGAACCCGCTTCGGCGGGTTTTTTGTTTGGCGCGATTCAGGGTCGGCGGGGGAACCGGGTGGGCTATGGCAAAAGGCTTACACGGACTGGTGTCACCTGGCCATGTTGCCACTCGCGGGAGCTGCGTAATCTACACCCATCAGCCGCGCAGGATGCGCAGCCCTGAGGTCACGGATGAAGACCAGGCCAGGATGGCGCCTGACAGGA
>NZ_JAVHTY010000020.1 GCF_031085165.1 Pseudomonas sp. 102515
GGCAGTTCGAATCTGCCCAGACCCACCAATCGATGGGGCCATAGCTCAGCTGGGAGAGCGCCTGCCTTGCACGCAGGAGGTCAGGAGTTCGATCCTCCTTGGCTCCACCATTTCCTTGGTGGCCCATGCGCGTCACTGTAAGTCGACTGACTAACACGATTGCTTGAAAAGCTCAGACATGAGCGTTTGATGTACCTTCCGGTGCAGCCCAAACTCTGATGTCTGGTCTTTGATCAGAACTGTTCTTTAAAAAATTGGGAAAGTGATAGAAGTAGACTGCATTAACTGTTTTCACTGGCAGTTAGTGTCGTCAAGGTAAAATCTTGCGAACT
>NZ_JAVHTY010000021.1 GCF_031085165.1 Pseudomonas sp. 102515
GCGGGGGTGCTGGGTGTTAGGCGCTTGACGATGACCTACTCTCACATGGGGAAACCCCACACTACCATCGGCGATGCATCGTTTCACTTCTGAGTTCGGGAAGGGATCAGGTGGTTCCAATGCTCTATGTTCGTCAAGCAATTCGGTTGGCTGGCCAGGCGATGCTGCTGCCTGGCGGGCCCAATTGGGTCTGTGATCGAAGTAGACAATTCGTCTTGGGTCTTGCGAACCCACGCGCCCGTTTTCGGCGTCGTCTTCCTCACGCTCTGACCTGCGGTCAGATTGTTTGGGTGTTATATGGTCAAGCCTCACGGGCAATTA
>NZ_JAVHTY010000022.1 GCF_031085165.1 Pseudomonas sp. 102515
AGTTCGCAAGATTTTACCTTGACGACACTAACTGCCAGTGAAAACAGTTAATGCAGTCTACTTCTATCACTTTCCCAATTTTTTAAAGAACAGTTCTGATCAAAGACCAGAAGTCAGGATTCGCCTCGGCGAACACTCACTTCTGAGCTTTCAAGCAATCGTGTTAGTGGTTAGGTGGAGATGGTGGAGCCAAGGAGGATCGAACTCCTGACCTCCTGCGTGCAAGGCAGGCGCTCTCCCAGCTGAGCTATGGCCCCATCGATTGGTGGGTCTGGGCAGATTCGAACTGCC
>NZ_JAVHTY010000023.1 GCF_031085165.1 Pseudomonas sp. 102515
AATCTACACCCATCAGCCGCGCAGGATGCGCAGCCCTGAGGTCACGGATGAAGACCAGGCCAGGATGGCGCCTGACAGGATGTTGGGATGGTCGCAACAAAGAACCCGCTTTGGCGGGTTTTTTGTTGGGCGCGATTCAGGGTCGCGGGCGAACCGGGCGGGCTATGGCAAAAGGCTTACACGGACTGGTGTCACCTGGCCATGTTGCCACTCGCGGGAGCTGCGTAATCTACACCCATCAGCCGCGCAGGATGCGCAGCCCTGAGGTCA
>NZ_JAVHTY010000024.1 GCF_031085165.1 Pseudomonas sp. 102515
TACTCCTGACTGACCGATAGTGAACCAGTACCGTGAGGGAAAGGCGAAAAGAACCCCGGAGAGGGGAGTGAAATAGAACCTGAAACCGTATGCGTACAAGCAGTGGGAGCCTACTTTGTTAGGTGACTGCGTACCTTTTGTATAATGGGTCAGCGACTTATTTTCAGTGGCGAGCTTAACCGAATAGGGGAGGCGTAGCGAAAGCGAGTCTTAATAGGGCGTTTAGTCGCTG
>NZ_JAVHTY010000025.1 GCF_031085165.1 Pseudomonas sp. 102515
CAGCGACTAAACGCCCTATTAAGACTCGCTTTCGCTACGCCTCCCCTATTCGGTTAAGCTCGCCACTGAAAATAAGTCGCTGACCCATTATACAAAAGGTACGCAGTCACCCAACAAAGTGGGCTCCCACTGCTTGTACGCATACGGTTTCAGGTTCTATTTCACTCCCCTCTCCGGGGTTCTTTTCGCCTTTCCCTCACGGTACTGGTTCACTATCGGTCAGTCAGGAGTA
>NZ_JAVHTY010000026.1 GCF_031085165.1 Pseudomonas sp. 102515
CCGCAGGTCAGAGCGTGAGGAAGACGACGCCGAAAACGGGCGCGTGGGTTCGCAAGACCCAAGACGAGTTGTCTACTTCGATCACAGACCCAATTGGGCCCGCCAGGCAGCTTCATCGCCTGGCCAGCCAACCGAATTGCTTGACGAACATAGAGCATTGGAACCACCTGATCCCTTCCCGAACTCAGAAGTGAAACGATGCATCGCCGATGGTAGTGTGGGGT
>NZ_JAVHTY010000027.1 GCF_031085165.1 Pseudomonas sp. 102515
GACGTTCTCGCCAGCACGGCCTTCGTCCAGCAGCTTGCGGAACATCTCGACGCCGGTGCAGGTGGTCTTGACGGTGGCCTTGATGCCCACGATCTCGACTTCTTCCTGGATACGGACGATGCCACGCTCGACACGACCGGTTACCACGGTGCCGCGACCGGAGATCGAGAACACGTCTTCGATCGGCATCAGGAACGGCTTGTCGATGGCACGCTCGGGCTCG
>NZ_JAVHTY010000028.1 GCF_031085165.1 Pseudomonas sp. 102515
GGCATCGAGCCGCCCCGGATGCTGGCGCAGGATCTCCATGGCCACGGTGCCCTGGCCGGCGATGACGTCCGGATCGTCATAGGGCGGCACGAAGGTGTAGCCCTGTTCCTCTACCAGGCGCAAGGCCTCGGCCAGGGCCTCGGGAAAGGCGTCGCCGTGCAGCACCACCTCGCCACCGCGCGATTGCACGCCGATGACCTTGAGCTCGGGGGTGGTGCGCGGC
>NZ_JAVHTY010000029.1 GCF_031085165.1 Pseudomonas sp. 102515
GAGCTTGCTTGTGTAGGATAGGTGGGAGGCTTTGAAGCGTGGACGCCAGTCTGCGTGGAGCCATCCTTGAAATACCACCCTGGCAATCTTGAGGTTCTAACTCTGGTCCGTTATCCGGATCGAGGACAGTGTATGGTGGGCAGTTTGACTGGGGCGGTCTCCTCCTAAAGAGTAACGGAGGAGTACGAAGGTGCGCTCAGACCGGTCGGAAATCGGTCGTAGA
>NZ_JAVHTY010000030.1 GCF_031085165.1 Pseudomonas sp. 102515
GAGCTTGCTTGTGTAGGATAGGTGGGAGGCTTTGAAGCGTGGACGCCAGTCTGCGTGGAGCCATCCTTGAAATACCACCCTGGCAATCTTGAGGTTCTAACTCTGGTCCGTCATCCGGATCGAGGACAGTGTATGGTGGGCAGTTTGACTGGGGCGGTCTCCTCCTAAAGAGTAACGGAGGAGTACGAAGGTGCGCTCAGACCGGTCGGAAATCGGTCGTAGA
>NZ_JAVHTY010000031.1 GCF_031085165.1 Pseudomonas sp. 102515
TTTGGCCTTCACCTCCGGGTGATGACGAAATGAAGCGGAGGGGGTTGACAGCGTCTTGGGATGCTGTAGGATTCGCCTCCCGCTGCCGAGATTGGTTGAACCGGTCAGGCAGGCGCAAGTGGTTGAGTTGAAACGAAAAAGTTCAAATCAACGCTTGACAGGATGTGAGGACGGCGTAGAATGCGCGCCTCGGTTAGCGACACGGTCGCAACCAACTGCTCTT
>NZ_JAVHTY010000032.1 GCF_031085165.1 Pseudomonas sp. 102515
CGAACTCAGAAGTGAAACGATGCATCGCCGATGGTAGTGTGGGGTTTCCCCATGTGAGAGTAGGTCATCGTCAAGCGCCTAACACCCAGCACCCCCGCTCAGTTCACTCTGACGGGGGTGTTGTCTTTGGGGCGGGAAAAGTTTGGCCGAGGGCCAGGGCGCTTGGGCGAATAGCCAGATCAGCGGACGAAAGTAACTCACGTGCCCGGGGTTGCCCTCACCC
>NZ_JAVHTY010000033.1 GCF_031085165.1 Pseudomonas sp. 102515
CCGCTCGCCGGCGGCCATGGCCTGCTGCAGGCAGTTGGAGTCGTCCGGCTCGACGCCGATCACCCTGATCTCGGGCCGCAGGTATTTCACATAGGCGGCGATGCCGGCGATTAGGCCGCCACCCCCGACCGGGACGAAGATGGCATCGAGCCGCCCCGGATGCTGGCGCAGGATCTCCATGGCCACGGTGCCCTGGCCGGCGATGACGTCCGGATCGTCATAG
>NZ_JAVHTY010000034.1 GCF_031085165.1 Pseudomonas sp. 102515
CATCACCGAACCCTCGGGCGCCCTGGGGGTGGCCGGGATCAAGAAGTACGCCGAGCGCGCGGGCTCCGGCGGCCAGGTGCTGGTGGCCATCGACTCCGGTGCCAACATCAATTTCGATCGCCTGAGACACGTGGCCGAGCGCGCCGAACTGGGCGAGCGGCGCGAAGCCATCATCGCCGTGACCATCCCCGAGCGGCCAGGCAGCTTCCGGGCCTTCTGCGAG
>NZ_JAVHTY010000035.1 GCF_031085165.1 Pseudomonas sp. 102515
CATGACGATGATCGCCCGCACGCCCAGCTCGCGAGCCGCCAGGGACAGGCCCTGGGCGTGGTTGCCGGCGCTGGCGGTGATCACGCCACGGGCCTTCTCGCTGGCCGAGAGACTGGCCAGCTTGGTGTAGGCGCCGCGGATCTTGAAGGAAAACACCGGCTGCAGGTCTTCGCGCTTGAGCAGCACCTGGCAGCCCAGCCGCTCGGACAGCGCCCGCGCCGGT
>NZ_JAVHTY010000036.1 GCF_031085165.1 Pseudomonas sp. 102515
CAAGGCCGACATGGTTGACGACGCCGAGCTGCTGGAACTGGTCGAGATGGAAGTTCGCGATCTGCTGAACACCTACGACTTCCCGGGCGACGACACCCCGATCGTCATCGGCTCCGCGCTGATGGCGCTGAACGGCAACGACGACAACGAAATGGGTACCTCTGCCGTGCGCAAGCTGGTCGAGACCCTGGACTCGTACATCCCCGAGCCCGAGCGTGCCATC